>NZ_CP127376.1:0-7500 GCF_030285945.1 Bacillus arachidis
TTGGAAAATATCTCTGATTTATGGAATAGTGCCTTGAAAGAACTAGAAAAAAAGGTGAGTAAACCAAGTTATGAAACGTGGTTGAAATCCACTAAAGCACATGCTTTGAAAAAAAATATATTAACGATTACAGCTCCAAATGAATTTGCTCGTGACTGGCTAGAATCTCATTATTCAGAACTGATTTCAGAAACACTTTATGATTTAACAGGAGCAAAACTAGAAATTCGCTTTATTATTCCCCAAAGTCAAACTGAAGAGGAGATTGACTATCCTCCTGCTAAAAAGAAGAGAATAAATGATGAATCTAGTCACTTACCACAGAGCATGTTAAATCCAAAATATACGTTTGATACATTTGTTATTGGCTCTGGGAACCGTTTTGCTCATGCAGCTTCATTAGCAGTTGCTGAAGCACCAGCCAAAGCATATAACCCGCTATTTATTTATGGGGGCGTTGGGCTTGGAAAAACACACTTAATGCACGCAATTGGCCATTATGTCATTGAGCATAATCCAAATGCCAAAGTGGTTTATTTGTCATCGGAAAAATTTACAAACGAATTTATTAACTCAATTCGAGATAATAAAGCGGTCGATTTCCGTAATAAATATCGTAATGTTGATGTCCTGCTTATAGATGATATTCAATTCCTTGCTGGAAAAGAACAAACACAAGAAGAGTTCTTCCATACATTTAATGCATTGCATGAAGAAAGTAAGCAAATCGTAATCTCAAGTGATCGACCGCCAAAAGAGATTCCAACATTAGAAGATCGCCTTCGTTCCCGTTTTGAATGGGGGCTTATTACAGATATTACGCCGCCAGATTTAGAGACGAGAATTGCAATTTTACGAAAGAAAGCGAAAGCGGAGGGCCTCGATATCCCAAACGAAGTCATGCTCTATATTGCAAATCAAATTGACTCGAACATCCGTGAATTAGAGGGTGCACTTATTCGAGTTGTTGCTTATTCATCTCTAATTAATAAAGATATAAATGCAGATTTAGCTGCTGAAGCACTTAAAGATATTATTCCAAACTCTAAACCAAAGATTATTTCTATCTATGATATTCAAAAGGCAGTTGGAGATGTTTTTCAGGTTAAATTAGAGGACTTTAAAGCAAAAAAACGTACAAAATCAGTCGCATTTCCGCGCCAAATTGCAATGTATCTATCACGTGAGTTAACAGATTCATCTTTACCTAAAATTGGGGAAGAATTTGGTGGACGTGATCATACAACCGTTATCCATGCGCACGAAAAAATTTCAAAGCTATTAAAGACTGATACGCAACTGCAAAAACAAGTTGAAGAAATCAATGATATTTTAAAGTAGTAGCTGAATAGTGTGAATAACTTTATTTGTTTTACACACAGTCTATCCACATGTAGATAGACTGTTTTTCCGTCTCTAAATACAGTTATCCACATATCCACAAGCCCTATTACTATTACTACTATTTTTTATCTTTATTAAATAAATAAAATCTTATATTTCCCGGAGGTTTTTATTATGCGTTTTACAATTCAAAAAGACTATCTTGTAAGAAGTGTACAAGATGTAATGAAAGCAGTTTCCTCTCGTACAACAATTCCCATTCTTACAGGAATTAAAGTTGTTGCAACTGAAGAAGGTGTTACGTTAACAGGAAGCGATGCTGATATTTCAATTGAATCTTTTATACCAGTTGAAGAAGATGGAAAAGAAATTGTTGAAATTGAACAATCAGGAAGTATTGTTTTACAAGCAAAATATTTTAGCGAGATCGTAAAAAAATTACCAAAAGATACAGTAGAAATTTCTGTAGAAAATCATTTTATGACAAAAATAAAATCTGGAAAATCAGAGTTTAATTTAAATGGCTTAGATTCTGCAGAATATCCATTATTGCCACAAATCGAGGAGCACCATGTATTTAAGCTTCCAACAGATTTACTAAAACATATGATTCGTCAAACTGTATTTGCTGTTTCAACTTCAGAAACGCGTCCAATCTTGACAGGTGTAAACTGGAAGGTATATAACAGCGAGTTGACTTGTATTGCAACAGATAGTCACAGACTAGCACTTCGTAAAGCAAAGATTGAAGGTCATACAATTTCTGAGGAATTTCAAGCGAATGTTGTTATTCCTGGAAAAAGTTTGAATGAATTAAGTAAAATTTTAGATGAGTCTGAGGAAATGGTAGATATCGTTATTACGGAGTATCAAGTATTATTCCGAACGAAACATTTATTATTCTTCTCAAGATTATTAGAAGGAAATTACCCAGATACAACTCGATTAATTCCAGCAGAAAGTAAAACAGACATATTTGTGAATACAAAAGAGTTTTTACAAGCAATTGATCGTGCTTCTTTGCTAGCAAGAGATGGTCGCAATAATGTTGTAAAATTATCAACGTTAGAAGAGCAAATGCTAGAAATTTCTTCAAATTCACCGGAAATCGGGAAAGTAGTAGAAGAAGTTCAATGTGAAAACGTAGACGGGGAAGAATTAAAAATTTCCTTTAGTGCAAAATATATGATGGACGCATTAAAAGCGTTAGATAGTACAGAAATTAAAATTAGTTTTACTGGAGCAATGAGACCGTTCTTAATTCGTACAGTAAATGATGATTCCATCATCCAATTAATTTTACCGGTTCGTACTTACTAAGTGAGAGTGAGGGTTGCTAGTTGAAATATGCTAGTAGCCCTTATTTGATTTTCGGGGTATTACTTTCCTAATGCTGGTTTATTTAGTACAATGAAAGAATGAACACTTTCAGAAAGTGAGAGATTTTATGAAACGTATTAAGATTTCAACAGAGTATATTACACTAGGGCAATTTTTAAAGTTAGCTGATGTAATTGATACAGGTGGCGCTGTTAAATGGTTCTTGCAGGAGTATGAAGTATACGTCAATCAAGAGCTTGAGAATAGAAGAGGCAGAAAGTTATATGCAAATGATATTGTTGAAATTCCGGGGAACGGAACATTTCAAGTTCAATCATAAAGGGGGAGCCCTTTGTATATTACAGAATTACAATTAAAAAATTATCGCAATTATGAATATCTAGATCTTTCCTTTGAGGATAAAGTGAATGTAATTATTGGTGAAAACGCCCAGGGGAAAACGAATTTGATGGAAGCTATTTATGTATTAGCGATGGCCAAATCTCATCGAACTTCGAACGATCGTGAACTTATCCGGTGGGATGAGGAGTATGGTAAAATAAAAGGTAGATTACAAAAACGAAATAGTTCTTTGTCTTTAGAATTAAATATTTCTAAAAAAGGCAAAAAGGCAAAATTAAACCAACTAGAACAACAAAAGTTGAGCCAATACATTGGTGAAATGAATGTTGTTATGTTTGCCCCAGAAGATTTAAATCTTGTAAAAGGAAGCCCTCAAGTACGAAGACGCTTTTTAGATATGGAACTTGGACAAATAGCACCTGTCTATTTGTATGAATTAAGTCAATATCAAAAAGTGCTCACGCAGCGAAATCACTTGCTAAAAAAAATGCAAGGGAATAGTAAAAATGAGGAAACGATGTTGGATGTATTTACACTTCAACTCATTGAACATGGTACGAAAATTTTACAAAAACGTTTTGAGTTTTTGAAATTACTACAAGAATGGGCTGCTCCAATCCATCGTGGTATTAGTAGAGGATTAGAGGAGTTAGAAATAGTCTATAAGCCGAGCGTAGATGTATCAGAATCAATGGATTTGTCGAAAATAAAAGAAGTATACTATGAAAGTTTTCAGTCTGTGAAACAACGTGAAATTTTCCGTGGTACAACTTTAATTGGTCCTCATCGTGATGATTTACAATTCTTCGTTAATAGTAAAAATGTTCAAGTCTTTGGTTCACAAGGACAACAACGAACAACCGCACTTTCCCTAAAGTTAGCTGAAATTGAATTGATTTATTCAGAGGTGAAAGAATACCCAATCCTCTTATTAGATGATGTATTATCAGAGTTAGATGATTATCGTCAATCGCATCTCTTAAATACAATTCAGGGAAAAGTGCAAACATTTGTGACAACGACGAGTGTCGACGGAATTGAACACGAAACATTAAAGCAAGCGAAAACAATTCATGTAAAAAGCGGCACGGTAGATTGTGAAATAGACAGAGCATAATTTCTGTTTAAATGGAAAAGTAGGTGATCTTTGTGTCAATGGAACAAAAGCAAATGCAGGAAAATTCATATGATGAAAGTCAAATACAGGTGCTTGAAGGACTAGAAGCAGTTCGAAAACGTCCTGGTATGTATATTGGATCTACAAGCGGAAAAGGTCTTCATCATCTTGTATGGGAAATTGTTGATAATAGTATTGATGAAGCATTAGCAGGATATTGTGATGAGATTAACGTTAGTATTGAAGAAGATAATAGCATTCGTGTAACGGATAATGGTCGTGGTATTCCAGTTGGTATACAGGAAAAAATGGGACGTCCTGCTGTAGAAGTTATTATGACTGTACTTCACGCTGGCGGTAAATTTGGCGGTGGCGGTTATAAGGTTTCGGGTGGTCTCCATGGCGTAGGGGCATCTGTTGTAAATGCTCTATCAACAGAGTTAGAGGTATTTGTACACCGTGAAGGTAAGATTCATTACCAAAAGTATGAACGAGGTGTTCCGGTTGCGGATTTAAAAGTAATTGGTGAAACAGATCGTACAGGGACAATAACTCGCTTTAAGCCAGATCCAGAAATTTTTAAAGAAACGACAGAATATGATTTTGATACGTTAGCAACTCGTATGCGTGAGTTAGCATTTTTAAATCGTAATATTAAATTGACAATTGAAGATAGACGTGAAAATAAGCAAAAGAAAGAGTTCCATTATGAAGGTGGGATTAAATCTTATGTTGAGCATTTAAATCGCTCGAAGCAACCGATTCATGAAGAACCTGTATATGTAGAAGGTTCGAAAGATGGAATTCAAGTTGAAGTTTCTCTTCAATACAACGAAGGCTATACAAACAATATTTATTCATTTACGAATAATATTCATACGTATGAAGGTGGTACACATGAGGTTGGCTTTAAGACTGCTTTAACGCGTGTAATAAATGATTATGGACGAAAAAACAACATCCTAAAAGATGCTGATAGTAACCTCACAGGTGAAGATGTACGTGAAGGATTAACAGCAATTGTATCTATCAAGCATCCAAACCCGCAGTTTGAGGGACAAACGAAAACAAAGCTTGGAAATAGTGAAGCGAGAACGATTACAGAATCAGTTTTCTCAGAAGCATTCGAAAAGTTTTTACTTGAGAACCCAAACGTTGCCCGTAAGATTGTAGAAAAAGGAACAATGGCAGCACGTGCACGTGTAGCAGCGAAGAAGGCGCGTGAATTAACACGTCGAAAGAGTGCGTTAGAAGTATCAAGTTTACCAGGGAAGCTTGCGGATTGTTCTTCTAAAGATCCATCAATAAGTGAGATTTATATCGTAGAGGGTGACTCTGCAGGAGGATCGGCAAAACAAGGACGTGATCGCCATTTCCAAGCAATCTTACCACTGAAAGGTAAAATTATTAACGTTGAAAAGGCGCGATTAGATAAAATTTTATCTAATGATGAAGTACGTACGATCATTACGGCAATTGGTACAAACATCGGTGGAGATTTTGATATTGAAAAAGCTCGCTATCATAAAGTTATTATTATGACAGATGCTGATGTCGATGGTGCACATATTCGTACCCTATTATTAACGTTCTTCTATCGTTATATGCGTCAAATTATTGAGCATGGCTATATTTATATCGCACAACCACCATTGTTTAAAGTGCAACAAGGGAAAAAAATTCAATATGCCTATAATGATAAAGAGCTTGAAAAGATATTAGCAGAGTTACCAGCTCAGCCAAAACCAGGCATTCAACGTTACAAAGGTCTTGGAGAAATGAACCCGACTCAGCTATGGGAAACGACAATGGATCCAGAAGTACGTTCATTACTTCAAGTTTCTCTGCAAGATGCAATTGAAGCAGATGAAACGTTTGAAATTTTAATGGGTGATAAAGTTGAACCGCGTCGAAACTTTATCCAAGAAAATGCAAAATACGTGAAAAACCTTGATATTTAAGTAAGTAATGACAGGAATCTGAGCGTTCCTGTCTTCTACGTATAAATCAATGTATGTGTAACGGAAATGTAAGAGGAGGTGCTCGTTGATGTCAGACAATCAACAACAAGCACGAATTCGAGAAATTAATATTAGTCACGAAATGCGTACTTCATTTTTAGATTACGCGATGAGTGTTATCGTATCTCGTGCACTACCAGATGTTCGTGATGGATTAAAGCCTGTGCATCGCAGGGTTTTATACGCAATGAATGATTTAGGGATTACTGCTGATAAAGCATATAAGAAATCAGCACGTATCGTTGGTGAAGTAATCGGTAAGTATCATCCGCACGGTGATTCAGCTGTTTACGAAACAATGGTACGTATGGCACAAGATTTTAGCCAACGTTATATGCTGGTTGATGGACACGGTAACTTCGGTTCTGTTGATGGAGATTCGGCTGCAGCAATGCGTTATACAGAAGCAAGAATGTCTAAGATTTCTATGGAACTATTGCGTGATATTACAAAAAACACGATAGATTACCAAGATAACTATGACGGCTCTGAAAGAGAACCGATTGTACTACCTGCACGTTTCCCTAACTTATTAGTAAATGGTACAACGGGTATAGCGGTTGGTATGGCAACGAATATCCCGCCACATCAACTGGGGGAAGTAATTGATGGCGTACTAGCATTGAGCCATAACCCTGAAATAACTATTGCGGAATTAATGGAATTTATTCCGGGACCAGATTTTCCGACGGCGGGTCTAATCTTAGGAAGAAGTGGCATTCGAAGAGCATACGAAACAGGACGAGGTTCTATTATACTTCGTGCTAAAGTTGAAATTGAAGAAAAAACAAATGGAAAACAAGCAATTATTGTAACAGAGCTACCTTATCAAGTTAACAAAGCAAGATTGATTGAGAAGATTGCGGAATTAGTTCGAGATAAGAAAATTGAAGGTATTACAGATTTACGCGATGAATCAGATCGAAATGGTATGCGCATTGTCATGGAAGTACGCCGTGATGCAAATGCAAACGTACTATTAAATAATTTATATAAACATACAGCGCTTCAAACTAGTTTCGGTATTAATATGCTGTCCCTAGTAAATGGAGAGCCACAAGTATTAAACTTAAAACAAACTTTATATTATTATTTAGAGCATCAAAAGGTAGTTATCCGTAGACGTACTGCTTATGAATTAGAGAAAGCAGAAGCGCGCGCTCATATTTTAGAGGGACTACGAATCGCATTGGATCACCTTGATGAAGTAATAACGTTAATTCGTAGTTCAAAAACTGCTGATATTGCAAAACAAGGATTGATGGAACGTTTCGGTTTAAGTGAAAAACAAGCGCAAGCAATTTTAGATATGCGTCTGCAACGCTTAACAGGACT
>NZ_CP127376.1:12500-27500 GCF_030285945.1 Bacillus arachidis
GAGGAGAGAATCCTAAGGTGAGCGAGAGAACTCTGGTTAAGGAACTCGGCAAAATGACCCCGTAACTTCGGGAGAAGGGGTGCTTTCTTAACGGAAAGCCGCAGTGAATAGGCCCAAGCGACTGTTTAGCAAAAACACAGGTCTCTGCGAAGCCGTAAGGCGAAGTATAGGGGCTGACACCTGCCCGGTGCTGGAAGGTTAAGGAGAGGGGTTAGCGCAAGCGAAGCTCTGAACTGAAGCCCCAGTAAACGGCGGCCGTAACTATAACGGTCCTAAGGTAGCGAAATTCCTTGTCGGGTAAGTTCCGACCCGCACGAAAGGTGTAACGATTTGGGCACTGTCTCAACCAGAGACTCGGTGAAATTATAGTACCTGTGAAGATGCAGGTTACCCGCGACAGGACGGAAAGACCCCGTGGAGCTTTACTGTAGCCTGATATTGAATTTTGGTACAGCTTGTACAGGATAGGCGGGAGCCTTTGAAGCCGGAGCGCTAGCTTCGGTGGAGGCGCTGGTGGGATACCGCCCTGGCTGTATTGAAATTCTAACCTACGGGTCTTATCGACCCGGGAGACAGTGTCAGGTGGGCAGTTTGACTGGGGCGGTCGCCTCCTAAAGTGTAACGGAGGCGCCCAAAGGTTCCCTCAGAATGGTTGGAAATCATTCGTAGAGTGCAAAGGCATAAGGGAGCTTGACTGCGAGACCTACAAGTCGAGCAGGGACGAAAGTCGGGCTTAGTGATCCGGTGGTTCCGCATGGAAGGGCCATCGCTCAACGGATAAAAGCTACCCCGGGGATAACAGGCTTATCTCCCCCAAGAGTCCACATCGACGGGGAGGTTTGGCACCTCGATGTCGGCTCATCGCATCCTGGGGCTGTAGTCGGTCCCAAGGGTTGGGCTGTTCGCCCATTAAAGCGGTACGCGAGCTGGGTTCAGAACGTCGTGAGACAGTTCGGTCCCTATCCGTCGTGGGCGTAGGAAATTTGAGAGGAGCTGTCCTTAGTACGAGAGGACCGGGATGGACGCACCGCTGGTGTACCAGTTGTTCTGCCAAGGGCATAGCTGGGTAGCTATGTGCGGAAGGGATAAGTGCTGAAAGCATCTAAGCATGAAGCCCCCCTCAAGATGAGATTTCCCATAGCGTAAGCTAGTAAGATCCCTGAAAGATGATCAGGTTGATAGGTTCGAGGTGGAAGCATGGTGACATGTGGAGCTGACGAATACTAATAGATCGAGGACTTAACCATATAATATGAAGCAAATGTTATCTAGTTTTGAAGGAATATGCCTTCAATAGTTTGGTGATGATGGCAGAGAGGTCACACCCGTTCCCATACCGAACACGGAAGTTAAGCTCTCTAGCGCCGATGGTAGTTGGGACCTTGTCCCTGTGAGAGTAGGACGTCGCCAAGCAATTAAAGCACGAGTCAATTGACTCGTGCTTTTTTATTTCCTAAGAAATCGGAGAGTGTTGACCTAGTAAAAATAATAAAACATAGTAAGGGATTTTTTTTGCGGAAACCCCTAAAAATTGATAAATAAATGGATAATCTTCAGAGGCGTAGCTTCCTAATAAGTCGTACCACCAGTCAGTCTCGTAGCGAGAAATCATACTTAAATTGTAGAGTAATAAATAATGTATGAGTAGTTCTGGTAAGAGTGATTTACAATCTCTTACATCTTTAGTTATTGGCAAATAATAAGTGCTGGTATTGCAATCATAAGAAAATGGTGTACTGTATAAAGGGTTCCATGTTTTAGAGGAAGCTGAAAATAACAAATCAGATTCAGCCTCTTCACTCGGTATGTACTGTATAAAGAGGTGCTTACAAGATGTTTCTATGTAACGAGAAAAACGTTCTTGCGTCATGTGTAAGCGATCAAGTATGCCAGAGGAAAATGAAATATGCTGTTCGTCTACCACATTAACTTTATATAATATTTTCTCTTTTTGACTATGTTGAAATAGGGTTTTTAATTCAGGAATTTTCCCCATTAGTTCTAGCATAATAAATTTTTCTGCCTCTAAGTGTTTCATGTGAAACATCCGTTCTGCAACATGAGTGAATAATCCATTTTTCTGTACTTTAACCTCATCCTCTAAAAACTGGTATCCTTGTTTTTTTCGTTTACGCGTTGTAACTCCATGAGCTAAGACGGTTGTTGATTCTGGATAGTTTGGATCAACGGTTAATAAACATGCTTTTAAAAGTTGACTCATCCCGTAAAATAACAACATAGGCTGAATAGAGAAAGGTGCAGTTTTACATAATTCATAATAACTTTTTCCGTGTTCCAAATAATAAATGAAAGGATAGCAATTCTCGAAACTTTTCTTTTCGGCGTTTTCAATTGGTAATTTTTCATAACAGCGGGCAAGATAACGCTGTACATGTTGGGATGAAAAAAAGAAACTTAATTGCTGCCAAGTATAAGATGGATGATGCATATATTACGCTCCTTTTATTGTCTAAAAATTCTAACATATATGTACGTTCTTGACAGTATTTTAACCAATTGTTAAGCTACTAATAATAATTTCTGGTATCATGGGGGGAACAATTATGTGGGAATCTAAATTTGTTAAAGAAGGTTTGACATTCGATGATGTATTACTTGTACCAGCGAAGTCAGATGTATTGCCAAGAGAAGTGAGTGTTAAAACAGTTCTATCTGAAAGCTTGCAGTTAAACATTCCTTTAATTAGCGCAGGGATGGATACAGTAACAGAAGCTGATATGGCTATTGCAATGGCGCGTCAAGGCGGTTTAGGGATTATTCATAAGAATATGTCTATCGAGCAACAAGCTGAGCAGGTTGATAAAGTAAAACGCTCTGAAAGCGGCGTTATCTCAGATCCTTTCTTTTTAACTCCAGAACATCAAGTATATGATGCAGAACATCTTATGGGAAAATATCGTATCTCAGGTGTACCAATTGTAAATAATTTAGAAGAGCAAAAATTAGTTGGTATTATTACAAACCGTGATATGCGTTTTATCCAAGATTATTCCATCAAAATTTCCGATGTGATGACAAAGGAACAATTGATTACAGCTCCAGTTGGTACAACACTAGAAGAAGCTGAAAAGATCCTACAGAAATACAAAATTGAAAAGCTCCCTCTTCTTGATAATAGCGGTGTATTACAAGGGCTTATCACTATTAAAGATATTGAAAAAGTAATTGAGTTTCCAAACTCTGCAAAAGATAAACAAGGTCGTTTATTAGTTGGAGCAGCAGTTGGTGTAACTGCAGATGCTATTCTTCGTATCGATGCATTAGTAAAAGCAAACGTAGACGTAATTGTACTTGATACAGCTCACGGACATTCTCAAGGTGTTATTGAGAAGGTAAAAGAAGTTCGTGCAAAGTATCCGACATTGAATATTATTGCAGGTAACGTTGCCACAGCTGAAGCAACACGCGCATTAATTGAAGCAGGTGCAAATGTTATCAAAGTTGGTATTGGACCAGGTTCTATCTGTACAACACGTGTTGTAGCTGGTGTTGGTGTACCGCAATTAACAGCAGTATATGATTGTGCGACAGAAGCTCGTAAACACGGTATCCCAGTTATTGCTGACGGTGGTATTAAATACTCTGGAGATATGGTAAAAGCTTTAGCAGCAGGAGCAAACGTTGTAATGCTTGGTAGTATGTTTGCTGGTGTAGCTGAAAGCCCAGGAGAAACTGAAATTTACCAAGGTCGCCAATTTAAAGTATATCGCGGTATGGGTTCTGTTGGAGCGATGGAAAAAGGAAGTAAAGATCGTTATTTCCAAGAAGGAAACAAAAAACTTGTTCCAGAAGGTATCGAAGGCCGTGTACCATTTAAGGGACCTCTAGCTGATACAGTTCACCAATTGGTTGGTGGATTACGTGCAGGTATGGGATATTGTGGAGCAAATGACTTAGAATTCTTACGTGAGAATGCACAATTCATTCGTATGTCAGGTGCTGGTTTACGTGAGAGTCACCCACATCACGTACAAATTACAAAAGAGGCTCCAAATTACTCTTTATAATGTCTTATATGTAAATAGATGGAGATTTGATATCTCTGTCTATTTTTTTTTGATTATGTTAGAATAACGGTTATGTGAGTACAAAGATATTGGGGGTAACAGAAGTGAAAGGTATGTTTTGCAAGCGATTCATTGCAATGGTAACAGTGCTTACACTATTTTGCAGCATGTTTGTTACATATGGCAGTGCATCAGCAGAAACGGGTGCTGCTTTAAACGTTGAAGCAGGAGCAGCAATTTTAGTAGAAGCAAATTCAGGGAAAATTTTGTATCAAAAAAATGCAGATGAATTATTAGCAATTGCTAGTATGACGAAAATGATGAGTGAATACTTAGTTAATGAGTCGGTGGCTAAAGGGAAACTTAAGTGGGACCAAAAGGTAACAGTTTCTGAATATGCACATAAGATTTCACAAGATCGCTCATTATCAAACGTTCCATTAGAAAATGGTGGCTCTTATACGGTAAAAGAGTTATATGAGGCAATGGCAATCTATTCTGCAAATGGTGCAACGATTGCTTTAGCAGAAGCAGTTGCAGGTAAAGAAGTAGACTTTGTAAAAATGATGAATGATAAGGCGAAAGAGTTTGGATTAAAAAATTATAAATTCGTAAACTCTACAGGCTTAACAAACCATGATTTAAAAGGACACCATCCTGAAGGCACAACACCGGATGAAGAAAATAAAATGTCTGCGAGAGAGGTCGCGATTTTAGCGCAACGTCTAATTCAAGATTTCCCTAAAGTATTAGATACAGCGAAAATTCCGAAAAAAGTGTTCCAAGAAGGTGGAAAATATCCTGTTAAAATGGATAACTGGAACTGGATGCTAAAAGGACTAGTTAAGGAATATGAAGGTGTAGATGGCTTGAAAACAGGATCTACTCCAGAAGCTGGAGATTGTTTTACAGGTACAGCGGAAAGAAATGGTATGCGTTTAATTTCTGTCGTTATTAAAACAAATTCTCATACAGCACGTTTTGACGAAACAAAAAAATTATTTGATTATGGCTTTACAAACTTTGATGTGAAAAAAGTGTATCCAAAAGGTTCTGCAATAAAAGGGCATGAAACTGTACGAGTAGAAAATGCAAAAGATAAAGATGTTGCATTACAAACGAAACAAGCTGTTACACTTCCGATACCAAAAGGAAGTAAAGAAGTATATAAAACAGAATTTAAAGATACAGGTAAAGAAAAAGAAGCACCAATTAAAAAAGGTACAACACTTGGTCAAATGATTGTATCCCCTAAAGATAATAATGACCCTGGATTTTTATCAGGTAAATCATTACAAGTAGATCTTGTTACAAAATCAGAAGTAGAAGAAGCAAACTGGTTTACACGCTCTATGCGTGGCGTTGGCTCTTTCTTTAGTGGAATTTGGAATAGTGCTGTTGACACAGTAAAAGGTTGGTTTTAAGAGTTCCTCATTGTAGGAGCTTTTTTTTTATTATTCCATTTTTCATACCGACTTTATGAAAAAGTAGTGGACAAGCCTCTAATAGTTAGTGGTAGAATGTAAGAGTATTCTTAATTTTCGCCTTTAACGGGGAAAAGCAATTCACCTAGGGGGGTTTTTGTACATGACAAATGTAACAGGGACAGAACGTGTAAAACGTGGAATGGCAGAAATGCAAAAAGGCGGCGTTATCATGGACGTAGTTAACGCTGAGCAAGCAAAAATTGCAGAAGAAGCGGGCGCAGTTGCAGTTATGGCACTAGAACGCGTTCCTGCAGATATTCGTGCAGCAGGTGGCGTTGCACGTATGGCAGATCCAACAATTGTTGAAGAGGTTATGGGTGCTGTATCAATTCCGGTTATGGCAAAATGCCGTATTGGTCACCTTGTGGAAGCACGTGTGCTAGAATCATTAGGGGTAGACTACATCGATGAGAGTGAAGTATTAACTCCAGCTGATGAAGTATATCATTTAAATAAACGTGATTACACTGTTCCATTTGTATGTGGATGTCGTGATATTGGAGAGGCAGCGCGTCGTATTGCAGAAGGCGCATCTATGCTTCGTACAAAAGGCGAGCCTGGAACAGGAAACATTGTAGAAGCAGTGCGACATATGCGTCAAGTAAACGCTGAAATCCGTCAAGTTGCGAACCTACGTGAAGACGAATTAATGACATATGCAAAAAATACTGGTGCTCCATATGAAGTATTACTGGAAATTAAACGTCTTGGTCGTCTGCCAGTTGTAAACTTTGCAGCAGGTGGTGTAGCAACGCCAGCAGATGCTGCATTAATGATGCAACTTGGTGCAGATGGTGTGTTTGTAGGATCTGGTATCTTCAAATCAGAAAACCCAGAAAAATTTGCACGTGCAATTGTTGAAGCAACGACACATTACGAAGATTATGAACTAATTGCAAGCCTTTCTAAAGGATTGGGTACTGCAATGAAAGGTGTCGAAATTTCAACATTATTACCAGAACAACGCATGCAAGAGCGCGGTTGGTAATTAAAGGAGATTTTGAAATGGTTAAAGTCGGTGTATTAGGTCTTCAAGGTGCTGTTCGTGAGCATGTAAAAGCAGTTGAAGCAAGTGGTGCAGAAGCTGTAATTGTAAAACGTATAGAACAACTTGAAGAAATTGATGGTCTTATTTTGCCAGGTGGCGAAAGTACAACAATGCGTCGTCTTATTGATAAGTACGATTTTATGGAACCACTTCGTGAATTTGCGAAATCTGGTAAACCAATGTTTGGTACGTGTGCAGGTATGATTTTACTTGCAAACAATCTTATTGGTTATGAAGAATCTCATATCGGTGCTATGGATATTACAGTTGAACGTAATGCGTTTGGACGCCAAAAGGATAGCTTCGAAGCTGCCCTTTCGATAAAAGGTGTAGGAGAAGACTTTATTGGTGTATTTATTCGTGCACCATACGTTGTAAGTGTAGGGGAAAACGTAGAAATTCTTTCTATGCACAATGATCGAATGGTAGCAGTAAGACAAGGACCATTTTTAGCAGCTTCTTTCCATCCGGAGTTAACGGATGATCATCGTGTTACAGCATATTTTGTGCAAATGGTGAAAGAAGAAAAAATGAAAAAAGTTGTATAAGTAACTTGCAACTTGTATAAGATTATAGTAAATTGATGGTAACAATTTTATAAAATAAACGTGTTGATAGGAAATAGTAACAAATGGTGTTTCTTATAGAGAGTCGGTGGTTGGTGTAAACCGATAGAAACAGTTTGTGAATCCATCCTGGAATGAAATGTGGAATATCTTTATGATTAGTAAACATTTCCGGTGAAGAGTCGTTATTTCTACTTGAGAGGAAAGCAATATTGCTTTCAACTAGGGTGGCAACGCGGGTTAACTCCCGTCCCTTTTTATAGGGACGGGAGTTTTTTGTGTTTTATAAAATAAAAGGAGGAATATATAATGCTTGATATTAAATTTTTACGTGCGAATTTTGAAGAAGTAAAAGCAAAGTTACAGCATAGAGGCGAAGACTTAACTGATTTCGGCCGTTTCGAAGAACTAGATACAAGAAGAAGAGAGTTGCTTGTTCAAACGGAAGAGTTAAAAAGCAAGCGGAATGAAGTATCTCAACAAATTTCTGTATTAAAGCGTGAAAAGAAAGATGCAGAAGCGCTAATCTTAGAAATGCGTGAAGTAGGAGAGAAAGTAAAAGACTTTGATAATGAGCTTCGTACAGTTGAAGAAGATTTAGAAAGATTAATGCTTTCTATCCCAAATATCCCTCATGAATCTGCGCCAATTGGTGACACAGAAGATGATAACGTAGTAGCTCGTACTTGGGGAGAAGTAAAAGAATTTAATTTTGAACCAAAACCTCATTGGGATCTTGCAACTGACTTAGGGATTTTAGATTTCGAGCGTGCTGCTAAAGTAACGGGAAGCCGCTTTGTATTTTCTAAAGGTGCAGGTGCAAAGTTAGAACGTGCTTTAATTAGTTTTATGCTTGATCTTCACACAGAAGAACATGGATATGAAGAAGTGTTGCCTCCATATATGGTAAATCGGGCAAGCATGACAGGGACAGGACAGCTTCCAAAATTTGAAGAAGATGCATTCCGTATTGAAAGTGAAGACTATTTCTTGATTCCTACAGCTGAAGTACCTGTAACAAATATGCATCGTGATGAGATTTTAAGTGCAGACCAATTGCCAATTCGTTATGCAGCATTTAGTGCATGCTTCCGTTCTGAAGCGGGTTCAGCTGGTCGTGATACACGTGGTTTAATCCGTCAGCATCAATTTAATAAAGTTGAGCTTGTGAAATTTGTTAAACCAGAAGATTCTTATGAAGAATTAGAAAAATTAACAAATGATGCAGAACGCGTGTTACAATTATTAGGTCTACCATATCGTGTTATGAGCATGTGTACAGGAGATTTAGGATTTACAGCAGCGAAGAAATATGATATCGAAGTATGGATTCCAAGTTATGGAACATATCGTGAGATTTCTTCTTGTAGTAACTTTGAAGCTTTCCAAGCAAGACGTGCGAATATTCGTTTCCGTCGTGAACCAAATGCTAAACCAGAACCTGTTCATACACTAAATGGATCTGGACTTGCAATTGGACGTACAGTTGCAGCGATTTTAGAAAACTACCAGCAAGAAGATGGTACAATTATAATTCCAGAAGTTCTTCGCCCTTATATGGGAGGAAAAACAGTTATTAAATAAATTAAAACTTTCATCGGTATGAGTGATTGGTAATTCCAGGTGTTGTCAGTAGCAACATGAAGGGAAAGGAAAAGTACATTTTCCTTTCCTCATAATTTATGATGGTAGGGTTGACTAACTGTTTTTCTTTTGATATTATATTGGATGTCAATATGGAGGTATACCCAAGTCTGGCTGAAGGGATCGGTCTTGAAAACCGACAGGCGGCGAGAGTCGCGCGGGGGTTCGAATCCCTCTACCTCCTCCAGATATAATTGACAACAGCGCATATAAGTGGAGATTGGAGAACTCGTTACCAACACGTAACGAGTTTTTATTTTAAAGCCAATCAGAAAGTATGATGTAAGGTGAAGTTTGGCCTTATGAAACACTCATATTCCGATGATTATCTTCATAGATATGAAAGGAGTCAACATGGATCTTATTATACAAACATTTCCTCTAGATGGAAAAACTTTATATTATGTACAATGCCCAGTCTGTAAGAACAATAGAATTTTAAATAGTGGTGCAAACGTATCTCGTATTATAAGTGATGATACATTCCGTAAACTTTGCGGTTGTACTTGTAATGTGAAGAAAGAAGCGAAAAAAGTAGAGGCACCGAAAAAAACTGCTGAAAAAGAAGCAGCTCCAAAACGTACTGGTAAAGTATTAACAGCAATTATTAATGGAAAAGAAATGACTGTTAAAGAAATTGCAGAAGCCTATGATATTAGTACAAGCACCGTTCGTCAGCGCATTAATGCTGGGAAACCTGAGAGCGAAATTATTGCTCCAACGAAAAAGAAGAAGTAAGTTAATGGAAAAACCCGTGCATCTGCACGGGTTTTTTATTTCACAAGCTTACGTGTTTGTTCTAAAAAGTGTCCAATTTTCTTAATGATTGGTTCAATCGAGTTTTCATCTTTTAAGATATCATATTCATTAATATTTAGACGCAGGATTGGACATGAGTTAAAGTTATTAATCCAATTTTCATAACGCCCGTGCATTTCTTGCCAATACTCAATTGGTGTTTGTTGTTCCATTGGGCGACCACGTTCTTGAATGCGACTGACAATATCATCAAAAGAACCTTCTAAATAGATTAGTAAGTCTGGATGAGGGAAGTAAGGTGTCATAACCATTGCATCGAACAACCCTTTGTATGTTTCATAGTCCGTTTCCGTCATTGTTCCTTTTTCGTGATGCATTTTTGCAAAAATACCAGTATCTTCATAGATAGAGCGATCTTGTACAAAGCCACCGCCGTATTCGAAGATTCTTTTTTGTTCTTTAAATCTTTCTGCCAAAAAATAAACTTGTAAGTGGAAGCTCCAGCGTGTGAAATCACCATAGAACTTATCTAAATATGGATTCGAATCTACTTTTTCAAATGATGTACGGTAACCTAAAGCGTTAGCCAGTGCCGTTGTCATAGTTGATTTACCAACTCCGACTGTACCAGCAATTGTAATTACTGCATCATTTGGTATATCATACTTTTGCCTTAAATTCATTGCTATTTCGTCCCCTTTGAGAGTGTATTTTGGAGAGTGGATAAAATTACATTCAAGTCTTCACTATTTTTAACGAAATCCATGTTATCTCCATTGAATTTTAACACTGGAATATCAGGATGGTCTTTTTTAAAGGCATCCATTGCCGTTTCGTAATCTTTGGTAAGTTGTAGTAAGTAATTTGGATCCATGTTTTTCTCAAATTCACGTCCACGCATCGCGATCCGTTTTTGTAATGTTTCTAGGCTCGCTGTTAAATATACAATGACATTTGGTACGGGCATATCCTGCGTAAGGATACGATAAATTTGCATGTACTTGTCATATTGAGCGTCTTTTAATGTGCGAGATGCAAAAATTAAATTTTTAAATATATGATAATCTGCTACTACTGGCTTACGCTGATTCAAGTATTTTATATTAATGTCTTCCAATTGTTTATAGCGATTACAAAGAAAGAACATTTCTGTTTGAAAACTCCATTCTTCAATGTTTTCATAAAACTTTCCTAAGAAAGGATTTTCATCAACAATTTCTTTTAATAAATGGAGTTGCATGTGAGTTGAAATTTCCTTCGCAAGTGAAGTCTTTCCAACACCGATTGGTCCTTCAACCGTAATAAATGGTACTCCGGTCACGCTGTTTCCTCCTTTCAATTCATAATTTCCTGTAAATAAAAAGCACAAAACAGAATTATTGTAGCATAAGAGGGAAGCAAGCGGACTAATTTGTCATAAAAAGTTAGAAAATCGACGCATGCTATTCAAATTTTAATTGAGGAGAGGGCATGATATTTGCCTTTAATGTCGTTTCCATTATTTTTAAAGCGTGTTTATTATCTTGATCAGAATTAGAAGCAGTGCAATCTTGAGGTACATATAATGTGTAGTTTCTCATATGAGCATCATTCGCTGTAAAAAGGATGCATATGTTTCCCGCAATCCCTGTTATGATAAGTTTTTCAACCTTTAAATGTCCTAATAAAGAATTTAAGGGAGTTTCATAAAATGCCGAATAATGTGGTTTAATAAAAACATAGTCATCTGTGCTGGGGGCAATTGCCTGTATAATGTTTTTGCTATAATTATTTGTGCAATGAGTAATAAGTTGGTCGATATCAGCTCTCCATAGTTGGTAATGATCGTTAATATAAATAACAGGATAACCATTCATTTTCATTGTTCGTTTTAATTGTAAGATGGGCTCTATAATTATTTGACATTTTTTTGCAAGGATTGGCCCGTGTGAGAATTGAAAGTCATTAATCATGTCAATAATGAGCAGTGCAGTATTTTTCATATGTAGTCACCCTTTCTTTTCTTTAGGTTGGATTGAATGTGTGAAAGTTATCCTGCATCTGTAAGGAGAAGGATAATTGAATAGTACGTATATGAATATAAATGAAAAAAGGGCATGGACTCATTCTTTTAGAGCGGGAGAGAGGTTGTGATCCTGCATAGAAGCGATCAAATCCTTTTCCTGCCCCATGCCAGGTGAAACCGAAAGGAAAAAATGAGTGGAGATCAATTTTTATTCTGCTTAGCAGGGGATTATATGCTCAAAAATCAAAATGGATTGATATAGGAGTAAAGGGTTATAATACTTTATTCGTAATGAGAGGACTGTATTATGGAACAAGACATTTATTTTATGCAGCTTGCAATAGAAGAAGCAAAGAAAGCTGAAGAAATTCAAGAAGTTCCAATTGGAGCTGTTATTGTACTAGATGGGGAAGTGATCAGCGTTGCTCATAATTTAAGGGAGACAGAGCAACGATCAATCGCTCATGCAGAGTTATTAGCTATAGATGAAGCTTGCAAAAAGTTAGGTACGTGGCGCCTAGAAAACGCTACGCTATATGTTACATTAGAGCCATGCCCAATGTGCGCAGGTGGACTTGTTTTATCACGTGTAAAACGTGTGGTATATGGTGCAAGTGATCCAAAAGGCGGATGTGCAGGTACGTTAATGAACCTTTTAACCGATGAGCGTTTTAATCATCAATGTGAAGTAGTATCTGGTGTGATGGAAGAAGAGTGTGGAGCGTTGTTAACAAACTTCTTTAAGGGGCTGCGAAAAAAGAGAAAAGAGCAAAAGAAAAAATTGGATGAAAATATTGCTCGTTAACAGGTTTGCAATTTATGAAGAAACAAGTTATACTGATAATGCCTTCAATAAGGCAACCGAATATTGGTTTTAACTTTGCCGTGCTAAGCGGGGAGGTAGCGGTGCCCTGTACTCGCAATCCGCTCTAGCGAGGCCGAATCCCTTCTCGAGGTTATGTTGCTGTAAGGCCTGCCTTAAGTAAGTGGTGTTGACGTTTGGGTCCTGCGCAACGGGACCCCGTGAACCTTGTCAGGTCCGGAAGGAAGCAGCAATAAGCGGGTCTTCTCGTGTGCCGCAGGAGTGCCTGAACCGAGCTAACTGCTTAAGTAACGCTTATGGTACGTAATCGACAGAAGGTGCACGGCAGTTATATATGTATACAAAACCCACCTCATATAAAGAGGTGGGTTTTTTGCATAGAAAATAACTTTTGGAATCTATAAACAGAATGGGTTATAATATACAAGATAATAACCTTTGAGGGAGGCCGTATTTTCGTGTCATACCAAGCGTTATACCGAACATGGAGGCCGCAAAAGTTTGAAGATGTAGTTGGTCAAAAGCACGTAACAAAAACGTTGCAGAATGCCCTTCTTCAGGAGAAAGCTTCGCATGCATATTTGTTTTCTGGCCCGAGAGGAACAGGTAAAACGACAATTGCAAAAGTATTTGCAAAGGCAATTAACTGTGAGCATGCTCCAGTAGCTGAACCTTGTAATGAATGTCCAGCGTGTTTAGGCATTACACAAGGGTCTATTTCGGATGTATTAGAAATTGATGCGGCTTCAAATAACGGTGTAGATGAAATTCGAGATATAAGAGATAAAGTAAAGTATGCCCCAAGTGCAGTGAGATATAAAGTATACATTATCGATGAGGTTCACATGCTTTCTATGGGGGCTTTTAATGCGCTGTTAAAGACATTAGAAGAGCCGCCATCACATGTTATCTTTATTTTGGCGACAACAGAGCCTCATAAAATTCCACCTACAATCATTTCACGCTGTCAACGCTTCGAATTTCGAAAGATATCAGTACATGACATTGTAGAGAGACTAGCGACAGTTGTTACAAATGAAGGTACAAAGGTAGAAGATGAGGCGTTGCAAATTGTTGCACGTGCTGCTGAAGGTGGCATGCGTGATGCGCTTAGTCTGATTGATCAGGCTATTTCTTATAGCGATGAGATTGTTACGACTGAGGACGTCTTAGCGGTAACAGGTTCTGTTTCTCAACAATATTTAGGTAATCTTGTAGAATGTATAAGAGAGAATGATGTATCAAGAGCGTTGCGTATTATTGATGATATGATGAGTAAAGGAAAAGACCCAGTTCGTTTTATGGAAGATTTCATTTACTATTATCGTGATATGCTTTTATATCAAACTTCACCACAATTAGAACATATGTTAGAACGAGTAATTGTAGATGAACAGTTCCGTATGCTAAGTGAAGCGATGCAACCTGAGATCATTTATGAAATTATTCATACACTTAGTAAGGGGCAACAGGAGATGAAGTGGACAAATCATCCGCGAATTTTCCTAGAGGTTGTTATGGTACAACTTTGCCAGCAGTTTATGGTACAAGCAAATGGTGCGGATCGTTTGCAAGCAATTATGAACAGAATGCAACAATTAGAAAAAGAATTGGAACATGTGAAGAAAAATGGAGTACCAGCTGGTGTAGGGCAGGAAGTAAGAGAGACACGTGCAGCGCCGAAACCTGTGCGGACAGGGAATATGAAAATTCCTGTTGGTCGTGTACATGAGGTGTTAAAGCAGGCAAAACGCCAAAATTTAGAACAGCTAAAAGGTGTATGGGGTGAGTTGTTAGGAAGACTTAAATCCTATAACAAAGTGGCTTTTGCTGTATTATTAGAAAATAGTGAACCAGTAGCAGCTTCTGAAGATTCTTATGTTTTAGCTTTCCAATATGAGATACATTGCAAAATGGCAAGTGAAAATCGTGATGCGATGGATACTGTAGAGCAGATTCTCTTTGAATTGCTTAGTAAAAGGTTAAACATGATTGCAATTCCAAAGAGTGAGTGGGGGAAAATACGAGAGGAATTTTTACAGCGTGAAGGTGGAAATTCAGAAGAAGCTGCAGAACAAAAAGTAGATCCCCTCGTAGATGAGGCGGTAAAATTAGTAGGGCAACAACTTATTGAAATAAAAGAATAACAATAACTAGGAGGAATTTATTATGATGCGTGGCGGAATGGGAAATATGAATAACATGATGAAGCAAATGCAAAAGATGCAAAAGCAAATGGCGAAAGCACAAGAGGAACTTGGTGAAAAAACAGTTGAGGGTACAGCAGGTGGCGGAATGGTTACGGTTATCGCAAATGGTCACAAGCAAATTCTTGATGTGAAAATTAAAGAAGAAGTTGTAGATCCAGAAGATATTGAAATGTTACAAGATCTTGTATTAGCTGCAACAAATGATGCAATTAAGCAAGCTGAGGAACTTTCAAACTCTACAATGGGGCAATTCACAAAAGGCTTAAACTTACCAGGTGGAATGTTCTAGTAGGAGGATATTGAAACATGCATTATCCAGAACCGATTTCAAAGCTCATAGATAGCTTTATGAAGTTGCCGGGAATTGGCCCGAAAACGGCTGTTCGATTGGCATTCTTTGTACTAGATATGAAAGAAGATGACGTACTAG
>NZ_CP127376.1:32500-82500 GCF_030285945.1 Bacillus arachidis
AACGGAAAGCCGCAGTGAATAGGCCCAAGCGACTGTTTAGCAAAAACACAGGTCTCTGCGAAGCCGTAAGGCGAAGTATAGGGGCTGACACCTGCCCGGTGCTGGAAGGTTAAGGAGAGGGGTTAGCGCAAGCGAAGCTCTGAACTGAAGCCCCAGTAAACGGCGGCCGTAACTATAACGGTCCTAAGGTAGCGAAATTCCTTGTCGGGTAAGTTCCGACCCGCACGAAAGGTGTAACGATTTGGGCACTGTCTCAACCAGAGACTCGGTGAAATTATAGTACCTGTGAAGATGCAGGTTACCCGCGACAGGACGGAAAGACCCCGTGGAGCTTTACTGTAGCCTGATATTGAATTTTGGTACAGCTTGTACAGGATAGGCGGGAGCCTTTGAAGCCGGAGCGCTAGCTTCGGTGGAGGCGCTGGTGGGATACCGCCCTGGCTGTATTGAAATTCTAACCTACGGGTCTTATCGACCCGGGAGACAGTGTCAGGTGGGCAGTTTGACTGGGGCGGTCGCCTCCTAAAGTGTAACGGAGGCGCCCAAAGGTTCCCTCAGAATGGTTGGAAATCATTCGTAGAGTGCAAAGGCATAAGGGAGCTTGACTGCGAGACCTACAAGTCGAGCAGGGACGAAAGTCGGGCTTAGTGATCCGGTGGTTCCGCATGGAAGGGCCATCGCTCAACGGATAAAAGCTACCCCGGGGATAACAGGCTTATCTCCCCCAAGAGTCCACATCGACGGGGAGGTTTGGCACCTCGATGTCGGCTCATCGCATCCTGGGGCTGTAGTCGGTCCCAAGGGTTGGGCTGTTCGCCCATTAAAGCGGTACGCGAGCTGGGTTCAGAACGTCGTGAGACAGTTCGGTCCCTATCCGTCGTGGGCGTAGGAAATTTGAGAGGAGCTGTCCTTAGTACGAGAGGACCGGGATGGACGCACCGCTGGTGTACCAGTTGTTCTGCCAAGGGCATAGCTGGGTAGCTATGTGCGGAAGGGATAAGTGCTGAAAGCATCTAAGCATGAAGCCCCCCTCAAGATGAGATTTCCCATAGCGTAAGCTAGTAAGATCCCTGAAAGATGATCAGGTTGATAGGTTCGAGGTGGAAGCATGGTGACATGTGGAGCTGACGAATACTAATAGATCGAGGACTTAACCATATAATATGAAGCAAATGTTATCTAGTTTTGAAGGAATATGCCTTCAATAGTTTGGTGATGATGGCAGAGAGGTCACACCCGTTCCCATACCGAACACGGAAGTTAAGCTCTCTAGCGCCGATGGTAGTTGGGACCTTGTCCTTGTGAGAGTAGGACGTCGCCAAGCAATTAAAGCACGAGTCAATTGACTCGTGCTTTTTTTTGTACTTTAAAGTGAGATGATAATAAAAAGATTATATTATGTAAGTGACAAACACACTGCCCAAATTAGATTCATATCATATGTATATAACTAAACGATGTATATTTTTCGAAAAAGTGTCAAGGAATAGGGATAAGTATATTTAAATTCAAAATCGAGAGGGGGAAATATCCTACATCATTTTCATTTAGAAGAAAGTGATAAGGAGAAACATATGGAGACAAAAAATGAGGTTTGCATTATATGTGAGAATAGGAAAAATGATGGTATACATGTACACACGAATTTTATATGTGATGATTGTGAACGGGACATGGTGGAAACCGAAACGAATAATCCTAAATATATATACTATTTACAACAACTGCGAAAAATTCAAATATCATATTCATAAATAGGCATTATGCCTATTATTTTTTTTGTCCAAATATCTCTGTATAATAGATAGTGAATGAAAAGTAAGGAAGAGATGAACATGAATCAAAATCAAATACCGTTATATGAAGCATTAATTCATTTTAAAGATAAAAAACCTTTATCTTTACATGTTCCAGGACATAAAAATGGTTTGAATTTTCCGGAACAGGCACAAGCAGGTTTTAATGAAGTACTGTCTATTGACGTAACAGAATTAACAGGATTAGATGATTTACATAGTCCATTTGAATGTATAAATGAAGCACAGCAGTTATTGGCTGATGTATATAATGTAAAAAAGAGTTATTTTTTAGTTAATGGTTCTACAGTTGGAAATTTAACAATGATTTTATCATGTTGTGAGGAGAATGATATTGTTCTTGTGCAAAGAAATTGCCACAAGTCTATTATCAACGGCTTAAAGTTAGCTGGAGTGAATCCGGTATTTTTAGAGCCTTGGATTGATGAATTATATGGTGTACCAGTTGGAGTTCAGCATGAGGTTATTAAGAGGGCTGTTAAACAATATCCAGAAGCAAAGGCATTGATTTTAACACATCCTAATTATTATGGTATGGGAGTTGATTTAAAGGAAAGTATTATGTGTGCACACGCACATAAAATTCCTGTTTTAGTAGATGAGGCACATGGAGCCCATTTTTGTATAGGAGAGCCATTTCCGAAGTCGGCATTAGAATATGGTGCTGATATAGTGGTACACTCAGCGCATAAAACATTACCCGCTATGACGATGGGTTCTTATTTACATATCAATAGTGATTTAGTTCATGAAGAAAAAGTTTCCTCTTATTTAAGTATGTTACAATCTAGCAGTCCGTCTTATCCGATTATGGCTTCACTAGATGTAGCTCGCTTTGCATTAGCAAATATGAAAGAGAAAGGTTGTCATAAAATTGTGAAGTTTGCGAGGCGATTTAGAAAGGAATTGCAGAGCATTCCACAAATTGCTGTTTTACAGTATCCTTTGCAGGATGAACTGAAGGTTACAGTTCAAACGCGCTGTGAGTTATCTGGATATGAATTACAATCTATATTTGAAAAAATAGGTATATATGCAGAAATGGCTGATCCATATAATGTTTTATTTATTTTACCATTGCAAGTGAATGAGCAGTATATAAAAGCGATAGAAGTAATACGATTAGCATTAGGTAATTATACGGTAACAGACAAGATACCATCTATTCGGTATACTTATAAGGGAGCCTTTTCGTCTTTACCATTTACTTATAAGCAACTAGGTAAATATAAGAAAAAAGTTGTACCTTTACAAGCAGCTACTGGGATGATTGCAGCAGATATGGTTATTCCATATCCACCAGGCATTCCATTACTTATGTATGGAGAAAAAATTACTACAGCACACATAGAACAAATTTCTTATTTAGAAGAAACCGGTGCTCGTTTTCAAGGAAATGTAAAATATATGAGTGTGTATGATATAGAAAGTAGGTTTTAGGATGAAGGGATTATTTGTAACAATTGAAGGGCCAGAAGGTTCGGGTAAATCAACATTAATTACAAAGTTATTGCCGTACTTTGAAAAGAAAGAACAAAAAGTAATGGCAACAAGGGAACCTGGTGGTATTGCGATTTCAGAAGAGATTCGAGCAATCTTACACAAACAAGAGTATACGATGATGGAAGCACGTACAGAGGCATTATTATATGCTGCAGCACGTAGACAGCATTTAGTAGAAAAAGTTATACCAGCTTTGGAGAGAAATTATCTTGTATTATGTGATCGTTTTATTGACAGTTCACTTGCTTATCAAGGTTATGCAAGAGGACTAGGTATTGATAAAGTATTTGAAATTAATCGGTTTGCAACAGAAGACTGTATGCCTAGCTTGACGATTTATTTAGATATTGAGCCTGAAGTGGGATTAGCACGCATTGAAAAAGATGATAATCGTGAAGTAAATCGTTTAGATATGGAAAGCATCACTTTCCATAAGCGCGTACGTGAAGGCTATTTACAGGTTATAGATCGTTTCTCAGATCGTATAGTTGTTGTGAATGCAGATCAACCAATGGAAAAGATTGTGGAAGAAGTTATTCAGCTTATAGAAGATAAGTTGTTATAATAGAAGGAAAGTATAAAACAAGTGAGGTATGCATTATGACAAGGACGTGGGAGCAGCTTTCTGCTATACAGCCCATTGGTGTAAAAATGTTGATGAATAGTATTGCAAAAGAGCGTATATCCCACGCTTATTTGTTAGAAGGTGCAAAAGGAACTGGAAAATATGAAACGGCAATTCAAATGGCAAAAAGTTTTCTTTGTATACAAAGAGATGGTATAGAGCCGTGTCATACATGTACGAATTGCCGCCGGATTGATTCAGGTAACCATCCTAATTTACATGTCGTAAAACCAGATGGATTATCTATTAAAAAACAACAAATTCATGATTTACAGGAAGAGTTTTCAAAAACAGGTTTAGAGGCAAATAAAAAGGTGTATATTATTGAGCACGCAGATCGAATGACAGCAAATGCTGCTAATACCTTATTGAAATTTTTAGAAGAACCAAGTAGCGATACAACGGCTATTTTACTTACTGAACAAAGCCACCAAATTTTAAATACTATTTTATCGCGCTGCCAAGTTGTTACATTTAGACCTCTTTCTACGGAATCTTTAATTGAGAGATTACAGGAGGAGGGAATTGCAATTTCTTTATCTACTCTTGCCTCGCAGCTTACGAATAGTTTTGAGGAGGCATTATTACTTTGCAATGATGAATGGTTTGCACAAGCACGAGCTTTAGTGATAAAATTATGTGAAGCGCTCGAAAAAGATACAGCCTCTCTTTTTTTTGTACAAGAAAAATGGGGGAAACACTTTGGAGAGAAGGAACAATTACAACAAGGTTTAGATATGTTACTCCTTATTTATAAGGATTTATTATATGTTCAACTAGGAGAGGAAGATCGTTTGGTCTTTCAAGATCAAAAGGAGATGTTTCATTCTTTCTCCTACGCTCAAAAGCGCATTGTATCAGCTCTTTTTAATATATTAGAAGCAAAAAATAGAATCAACGCTAATGTAAATGCGCAGCTTGTGTTCGAACAGTTAGTGTTGCGGTTGCAGGAGGGATGACCGTTTTGTATGATGTAGTAGGTGTTCGTTTTAAGAAGGCCGGAAAAGTGTATTACTTTGACCCGAATCAATTCGATATCTCAGAAAATGAATTTGTGATCGTGGAAACTGTACGGGGTATTGAATATGGGAAAGTAGTTATTACAAAGAAACAAGTCGATGAAAACGATGTTGTACTACCACTAAAGAAAGTTATTCGCATTGCAAATGAAAATGATCGGACAATTGTTGAAGAGAACAAACATGCGGCAAAAGAAGCATATCAAGTTTGTCAACAAAAGGTAGGGGAACATAAGCTTGATATGAAACTTGTAGACGTAGAGTATACGTTTGATCGCAATAAGATCATTTTTTATTTTACAGCAGATGGTCGTATTGACTTTCGTGAGCTTGTGAAAGACTTAGCTGCAATTTTCCGGACAAGAATTGAGCTAAGACAAATTGGTGTTCGCGATGAAGCAAAAATGCTTGGTGGTATTGGTCCATGTGGTCGTATGCTTTGTTGTTCTACATTTTTAGGTGATTTTGAACCTGTATCCATTAAAATGGCAAAGGATCAAAATTTATCATTAAATCCTGCGAAAATTTCTGGCTTATGTGGCCGATTAATGTGTTGCTTAAAATATGAGAATGACGAGTATGAAGCGGCAAAAGAGCAACTTCCTGATTTAGATCAACGTATACAAACACCGCATGGTCTTGGACGCGTCATCGGATTAAATATTTTAGAAAGATTAATTCAAGTGGAACTAGTAGACAAGGAACGGATAGTAGAATATACGTTAGATGAATTAATTAATGAAGGGGTCGTTTCGAGTCAAACCACAGATTGATGAGGTGGGTGCTTGTGGAGAAAAAGGATATTTTTGCAGCGGTTTCTAGTATGGAAGAGCAAATTGGACATTTATATAAACAGTTGGGAGAATTAAAGCAACATCTTGCAGAGTTACTTGAAGAAAACCAACATATTAAAATGGAAAATGAAAATTTGCGACGTCGTTTTGAAGAAGTGCAGAATAAGGAAAAACAAAAAACTCAAAAACGAAAAGAAATGAAACCAAAAACGGATATTGGTGAAGGCTATGATAATTTAGCACGCCTATATCAAGAAGGTTTCCATATTTGTAATTTACATTATGGAAGTGTACGTAAAGAAGGAGATTGTTTATTCTGTCTGTCATTTTTAAATAAAAAATGAAATTACCTTTCCAATATATTGGAAAGGTAATTTTTTATACATGAGAGTAAAGATAAGATGAAAGAAGTCTTACTTTTACATGAATAGGGGATCAAATAGGGTAGGTTAAGTATAAGAAAGGAAATTGTATATGCACTTATATGAAGATGAACGTTTAGATTATTTACTAGCAGAAGAAATGAAAATTATTCAAAGTCCATCTGTGTTTAATTTTTCTTTAGACGCAGTGTTACTTGCAAATTTTGCGTGGGTTCCGATTCAAAGGGGAAATTTGATTGATTTATGTACAGGAAATGCTGTTATTCCGCTTTTATTAAGTACAAGAACGAAAGGAAATATTACAGGAGTAGAAATTCAAGAACGCTTGTATGATATGGGAATAAGGAGCATCCAGTATAACAAGCTAGAAGAAAGAATTCAGTTAATTCATGGAGACTTAAAGGATATGCCAGAGCGACTGGGGCGGCATCAATACGATGTGGTAACATGTAATCCGCCATATTTTCAAACGCCAAAGGCATCTGAGAAAAACATTAACGAGCATTTAGCAATAGCTCGTCATGAAATTATGTGTACATTAGAGGATGTCGTATATGCTAGTAGTCAGCTTGTAAAGCAAGGTGGTAAGGTAGCGTTTGTTCATCGCCCAGGTCGATTACTTGATATTGTAACACTAATGAGGAAGTATAAGATTGAACCGAAACGTATGCAGTTTGTATATCCAAAGGCGGGAAAAGAAGCAAATACGCTATTGATAGAAGGAATTAAAGATGGAAATGCAGATTTAAAAATTTTACCGCCTCTTTTTGTGTATGAGAAAAATAATGAGTATACAAAGGAGCTTCGTTCGATTTTATATGGAGAAGAATAAACATTATTTTTATGTAGTGGAATGTGCAGATAGAAGTTATTACGCAGGATATACAAATAATTTAGAGAAACGGATTCAAACTCATAATAGTGGGAAGGGAGCTCGTTATACTCGTGCTAGGCTTCCTGTCACTTTAAAATATGTAGAGGTTCATGAAGAGAAAAGGACAGCTATGCAAGCTGAATATCATTTTAAACAGTTAATGCGAAAAGAAAAAGAAGCATATATGCAAAAAGGAGAACGCTATGTGGCAGCAAAAAAGCTTTCAAGCAAATGAAAAGGGAGTTTTATATTTAGTTCCAACACCGATTGGGAATTTAGAAGATATGACGTTTCGCTCAATTCGGATATTGAAAGAGGCTGATATCATTGCTGCTGAAGATACGCGGCAGACGAAAAAGCTTTGTAACTATTTTGAAATTGAAACACCAGTTATGAGTTACCATGAGCATAATAAGGAAGTAAGCGGACAGAAAATTTTAGATAAGCTAAAAGATGGAAAAACAGTAGCTCTTGTAAGTGATGCAGGTATGCCATGTATTTCTGATCCAGGTTACGACATTGTTGTGGCAGCTGTAGAGGAGCAATATCATGTTATTCCACTTCCTGGGGCAAACGCTGCCCTTACAGCTTTAATTGCATCAGGATTAGAAACGAGACATTTCTACTTTTATGGATTTTTACAAAGAAATAAAAAAGAACGTAAAGCGGAATTAGAAAAACTTCGCTATGTTCCAACTACAATGATGTTTTATGAAGCGCCACATCGGTTAGATGATACGCTAATTTCTATGAAAGAAGTACTTGGAAATAGAGAGATTGTATTGTGCCGAGAGTTAACAAAGAAATTTGAAGAATTTATTCGTGGATCGGTAGAAGAAGCGATTGAGTGGACAAAACAAAATGAAGTTCGTGGTGAATTTTGTATATTAGTATCCGGGTCAAAAGAGGAAGCTGCTGTAGAGGAACAATGGTGGGAATCTATATCAGTATACGATCATATCGAGCATTACATAAACGATCAAGGAATGCCTTCAAAGGATGCAATTAAAAAAGTTGCGAAAGATCGAGATTTGTCGAAACGAGACGTATATCAAATCTATCATGTCGATAAAAAATAAGCTTCTCATAATTGAGAAGCTTATTTTGCTGCTTGAATATATTGTTGAAGTTCGTTTAAAACTTGTTCAGCGCCTTCTTTGCTTAAAATAATTTTACCTTCAGCTAAAGAAAGGTTACCATCAGATACTTCACCAGTTACTTGGCAAGTCATGTTTGGTTTGTATTTTTTTAGGATGATTTTTTCGTCATCAACGTAAATCTCAAGAGCATCCTTTTCTGCAATACCTAATGTACGACGTAATTCAATCGGAATTACAACACGGCCTAATTCATCAACTTTACGAACGATACCAGTAGATTTCATATTCGTTATCCTCCTCATATTTTGTAAGTTCGCGAGTCTATATTTTAATTCGTCATTTTTCGACAAAATACCCTATGAACATATGATACCAATCATTTACATTTCCGTCAATTCTTAAATTCTATATTTTGTGAAAGAATTATAGATTTTTATACTTCTTATATATAATAGAAAATGAAAGAATTACACAAGTATTTTACTGTATTTTTAAATTTTATCAATATTACAGATAAATAACTGTATATTTTTTGGGGATATGAGTAATAGATGATAAAGATAATCGAGCATTAATTCGTTTTTATGCGTCAGTTTTTGATATACTGTTTATAAATACATATGAGGTCATTTGGGAGGTTCAAAACAATGACAGAGGAAAATAAAACCTTTTATATTACTACTCCAATTTATTATCCAAGCGGAAAGCTTCATATTGGACATGCTTATACAACGGTAGCAGGAGATGCAATGGCACGCTACAAGCGCATGCAAGGATATGATGTTCATTATTTAACAGGTACTGATGAGCATGGACAAAAGATTCAAAAGAAAGCAGAAGAACTACAAGTAACACCACAAGCATATGTTGATAACATTGTAGAAGGAATTAAAGAGCTGTGGGGGAAAATGGACATTTCTTATGATGACTTTATTCGTACAACCGAAGATCGTCATAAAGAAGTTGTCGAAAAGATTTTTAAACAACTTGTTGATCAAGGTGATATTTATCTTGATGAATATGAAGGATGGTACTCTGTACAGGATGAAACATTCTACACAGAGCATCAACTTGTGGATCCGATTATGGAAGGCGACAAAGTAGTTGGCGGAAAAAGCCCAGATAGCGGTCATGCTGTAGAACTTGTTCGCGAAGAATCTTACTTCTTTAGAATGGGTAAATATGTAGATCGACTGTTACAATTCTATGAAGAAAACCCACAATTCATCCAACCTGAATCACGCAAAAATGAAATGATTAATAATTTCATTAAACCAGGATTAGAAGATTTAGCAGTTTCTCGTACTTCCTTTGATTGGGGAATTCGTGTACCAGGTAACCCAAAACACGTTATTTACGTATGGGTAGATGCATTATCTAACTATATTACAGCACTAGGATATGGAACAGATAATGAAGCGAAGTATAAAAAGTATTGGCCAGCGGATGTTCATTTAGTAGGAAAAGAAATTGTTCGTTTCCATACAATTTATTGGCCGATTATTTTAATGGCGCTAGATTTACCACTACCGAAAAAGGTATTTGCTCATGGTTGGATTTTAATGAAAGACGGAAAAATGAGTAAATCAAAAGGGAATGTAGTTGATCCTGTTACATTAATTGATCGCTATGGACTAGATGCATTACGTTATTATTTACTTCGTGAAGTTCCATTTGGATCAGACGGTGTATTTACACCAGAAGGTTTTGTTGAACGAATTAATTTCGATCTTGCAAACGACTTAGGAAACTTATTAAATCGTACAGTAGCGATGATTGATAAGTATTTTAACGGAGAAATTCCTGCTTTTAAAGAAAATGTAACTGAGTTTGATGAAACGTTAGTAACATTTGCACAGGATACATTACAAAAAGTAGAAGAAGCAATGGAAAACATGGAGTTTTCAGTAGCATTAAGCTCTATTTGGCAATTGGTTAGCCGTACGAATAAATATATTGACGAAACACAACCTTGGGTATTAGCGAAAGATGAGAATGATCGTGATAAACTTGCTTCCGCAATGGCACACCTTGCAGAAATGCTCCGCCAAACGGGTATTATGCTTATGCCATTCTTGACAGCAACGCCAAGCAAAATCTTTACACAACTTGGTATTACAGATGAAGCATATCAATCTTGGAATAGTCTTTCTACGATTGGTTGTATCCCAGCTGGTACGAAAGTAGTCAAAGGACAGCCAATTTTCCCACGCTTAGAGGTGGAAGTAGAGGTTGAATATATTAAAGAACAAATGAAAGGTTCTGCTCCTAAAGTGGAAGAGAAAAAGGAAGAGGAACCAAAGGCGGAGGAAATCACAATTGATGATTTCTTTAAAGTTGAATTACGTGTGGCGGAAGTAATAGAAGCAGAGCCTGTAAAAAAGGCAGACAAACTGTTAAAGATTCAACTTGATTTAGGTACAGAAAAGCGACAAGTCGTTTCTGGAATTGCTAAATTTTACACACCAGAAGAATTAAAAGGGAAAAAAGTTATTTGTGTAACGAATTTAAAACCAGTGAAATTACGTGGCGAATTATCACAAGGTATGATTTTAGCAGGCGAAGAAAACGGTGTATTATCATTAGCAACAATTGATCAAAATTTACCAAATGGTACAAAAATCAAGTAATCTTGACAATGTAAGAGGTGTTTCACGTGTAACATTCGTGGAGCATCTTTTTTCTTATTAGAAATCTTTCTGAAATTCCCTTTTTTGTATTAAAATTGTAATATTGTTGTCATTACGTTGTTAGGAAAGTAAATTCCCCCTATGATAGAATTTATTTCAAATAAAAGGAGTTATTTGTCATGTTGTTTGATACACATTCACATTTAAATGCAGAGCAATTTGAAGAAGATTTACAGGAAGTCATTGCAAGAATGAAAGAAACCGGAGTTACATATACAGTTGTTGTCGGGTTTGATGAAATAACAATAAAGAAGGCCATTGAACTTGCAGAAACATATGATTTTATTTATGCAGCAGTGGGCTGGCATCCTGTTGATGCAATTGATATGACGGAAGATCATTTAGTTTGGTTAGAGGAATTAGCTGCTCATCCGAAAGTTGTTGCTCTTGGTGAAATGGGATTAGATTACCATTGGGACAAGTCTCCAAAAGAAATACAGAAAGAAGTATTCCGTAAACAAATTCAGTTAGCTAAGAAAGTAAAATTACCAATCATTATACATAATCGTGACGCGACACAGGATATTATAGATATTTTAGAAGAAGAAAATGCAGCTGAGGTAGGAGGTATTATGCATTGTTTTGGCGGTAGTGTAGAAGTAGCGAAGCAATGTATTGATATGAACTTCTTAATCTCATTAGGAGGACCAGTAACATTCAAAAATGCAAGGAAACCAAAAGAAGTTGCTATGGAAATCCCAATGGAAAAATTATTGATAGAAACAGATTGTCCATACTTAACGCCACATCCATTTCGCGGTAAACGAAATGAACCAAGTTATGTCAAACTTGTAGCTGAAGAAATCGCAAACTTAAAAGGAATTTCATATGAAGAGGTTGCACAAGTAACAACAGAGAATGCAAAAGCCTTATTTGGTGTTAAATAAGAGAAAAGAATGGGACTTCCCATTCTTTTCCTTTATACCTTCTCCTATCGTTATCTTCCAATGAAAAGAGCTACTAGAAATAGTGGGAGAGAAGTACAAGCTAGGTAGTGAAATTTAAATCTGGTTGAGGAAAAGGGGGCATCTTCTTGTGAGTCTTGATAAGAAAGGGATGTTAAGAGGACTAAGAATAAGTAAAAATGTTGCAATAAAGGTTATAAGTGCGTTGGTTATTTCTGGGTCAATTGGAACAGCTACTTATGCAGCTACAATTGACAAGATTGTTGTAGAAGTAGATGGAAAGAAGAAAGAAGTATATACGTATGCAAGTACTGTAAAGGATTTACTATCTGATGAAGAAATTAGTGTTACGAAGGAAGATAAAGTATATCCTGCATCTTCTAATAAGATTACTGATGGAATGAAAGTTGTGATAGAAAAGGCAAAACCATTTAGTATAGTTATAGATGGAAAAGAACAAAAAGTATATTCGACTGCTAAAACGGTAGGAGAATTATTAAAAGAGAAGAAGATAGAACTTGGGCAATATGATAAAGTGTATCCAGCTATACATAAGGCTTTAGGTAGTAAACAAAAAGTAATGATTCAAAAAGCATTTCCAGTTACATTACATGTCAGCGATCAATCAAAACAACTATGGTCAACTTCGACTACTGTCGCTGACTTTTTGAAAGAACATCAAGTTTCCTTGGATGAACTTGATAGGGTGGAGCCAGCTTTACAGGAAAATGTAAAAGCAAATATGGCAATAAAAGTGATTCGAGTAGAAAAAGTCAGCGATGTAGTGGAAGAACCTATTCCTTTTTCTGAAGTGAAACAAGAGGATGCTTCCTTATCAATTGGGACAGAGAAAATGATTCAAGAAGGAATAGCAGGGAAAAAGAAGAAAACTTTTGAAATCATAAAGGAAAATGGAAAAGAGATTTCAAGAAATCTTCAAAAAGAAGAAATTATACAAGAGGCGCAGAATCAAAAGGTTGCTGTTGGTACGAAGCAAGAAGTAATGCAAGAGAAAGTGGAAGGACAGAAAACGGAAACGAATGAAGCGAAATCTGAGGGAGAACCTCCAGGTCGTGAATTCTATGTAGAAGCAACAGCATATTCTCCAAATTGCGGTGGTTGCCAAGGGATAAGCGCAGGTGGATATAATTATAAGGCAAATCCTAATATGAAGTTAATTGCCGTTGATCCAAGTGTAATCCCACTTGGGACAAAAGTCTGGGTAGAGGGATATGGATATGCTGTGGCTGGAGATACGGGTGGAGCGATAAAAGGGCATCGAATTGATTTGTTAATGCCGACTGAAGCACAGGTATACTCGTTTGGCAGAAAACAAGTAAAGATTAAAGTGTTACAATAAGAAGGGTAGGCAGAGGATTTTTTCTCCTCTGCTTTTTAAATTGTATCAATGGGAAAATAATAATGGAAAAGTATTCGTTTTTTTGTTTTACTAAGTAGAGACGAAATGAGTGTGGAGGCAGTCATGAAAATTAAAGAGATTATCGTTGTAGAAGGTAAAGATGATACAGTTGCAGTTAAGCGTGCTGTTGATGCAGATACAATTGAAACGAACGGTTCAGCAATCGGTGATCATGTCATTGAGCAGGTAAAGTTGGCACAGCAAAAACGAGGCGTTATTATTTTGACAGATCCTGATTACCCGGGAGAACGTATTCGGAAAATTATTTCTGAAAAAGTGCCGGGTTGTAAGCATGCTTTCTTACCGAAAGAAGAGGCGCTTGCAAAAAGAAAAAAAGGAGTCGGAATTGAACATGCTTCCAATGAATCTATTCGACGTGCTTTAGAAAATATTCATGAGGAAATGGAAGCTTATATGAGCGAAATTAGTTGGAGTGACTTAGTAGATGCTGGTCTAGTGGGCGGAGAACAGGCAAAAAGTCGTAGGGAAAAGATGGGCAAGCTATTAAAGATTGGTTATACAAATGCAAAGCAGTTACATAAACGTTTACAAATGTTTCAAGTTTCAAAAGAAGCATTTGCGGAAGCATATAAACAAGTATTACAGGAGGAAAAGAAATGAAGGATATCGCAACACCGAATCGTACGAAAGACATTGTTGAAAAGTACGGGTTTTCATTCAAAAAGAGTTTAGGACAAAATTTCTTAATCGATACAAATGTATTAAATCGTATTGTGGATTATGCGGAAATTGGTCCGGAGAGCGGAGCGATTGAAATTGGCCCTGGTATTGGAGCTTTAACAGAGCAGTTAGCAAAACGTGCTAAGAAGGTAGTAGCTTTTGAAATCGATCAACGACTATTACCCATTCTAGATGAAACATTAGCTCCTTATGGTAATGTAACTGTAATTAATAAAGATGTTTTAAAAGCAGATGTACATGAAGTGTTCGGGGAGCAGTTTGAAGAAGGACAAGACGTAATGGTAGTAGCAAATTTACCATACTACGTCACAACACCAATTTTGTTTAAATTATTGGAAGAAAAATTACCAGTTCGCGGATTTGTTGTTATGATGCAAAAAGAAGTAGGAGACCGTTTGGCAGCTAGACCAGGAACGAAAGACTACGGTTCTCTATCTATTGCGATTCAATATTATACAGAGGTAGAAACAGTTATGACCGTTCCACGCACTGTATTTGTACCACAACCAAATGTAGATTCCGCAGTTATTCGTCTTTTAAAACGTCCAAAGCCAATTGTTGAAGTGAAAGACGAGAAGTTTTTCTTCGAAGTAGTAAGAGCAAGCTTTGCACAACGTCGTAAAACGTTGATGAATAACTTATCAAATAATTTAAATGGTTTCCCGAAGGATAAAGAGTTATTAGATCGTATTTTAACGGAAGTAGGCATTGATCCGAAACGCAGAGGCGAGACATTATCAATTGAGGAGTTTGCAACGCTGAGTAATGCGTTAGTCCCTTATAAACAATAAAAGGACAGCTCGATTCGAGCTGTCCTTTTTGTCACCCTTTTCACTCTAAATTCATACGTTAAAAACAGAACGTGGTTAGTGAGATGGCCTAATGAGTTTGGAGGTAGGATAATGGCTGTGCATGTTGGAGACTTAGTGGAACGACAATCTTATAACCGAGACATTCTTTTTCGCATTATAGAAATAAAAGGTGAAGTTGCAATATTATTTGGAGAAGAAGTTAGGCTTGTGGCAGATGCGCCACTTGAAGATTTAATTAGCATTGATCAGAGGGAGTATAAGAAAAGAGCAAAGCGTGAAAAGGAAACGATGGAGCAAACATACCGTTTGTTTCAACAAGATTATGTCTTGATGAAACAACGTCATGAACACAATTCTACAGGTGGATATACGAGTGAAGTCAATTATTTTCAAATGCCGGGTAGGGTTTTGCATATAGATGGAGATCCATTATATTTACGGAAATGTTTAGATTTATATACAAAGATAGGTGTTCCTGTGCAAGGGATACATTGTAAAGAAACAGAAATGCATGAAAAGGTAGTTGATTTAATCGATCATTTCCGTCCAGATATTTTGGTAATTACGGGTCATGATGCATATACAAAATCTAAAGGAGTTATGGGAGATTTAGCAGCTTATCGTCATTCTAGGCATTTTGTACAGGCCGTTCGAGAAGTAAGAAAAAAATATCCCTCTTTAGATCAGCTTGTTATTTTTGCTGGAGCGTGTCAGTCTCATTTTGAAGCTTTAATTCGAGCTGGTGCTAATTTTGCTAGTTCGCCATCGCGCATTAATATTCATGCATTAGATCCAGTATATGTAGTGGGGAAAATTAGTTTTACTTCTTTTATGGAACGCGTAAATGTATGGGATGTTGTTCGAAATACGATTACTGGACAAAAAGGTCTTGGTGGTATTGAGACCCGGGGGCTTTTGCGAACAGGATTACCTTTTCAATATTATGAAGAGTAAGCAAGGTATATATTTACCTTGCTTTTCTTATGGAGATATAGATTTGTTTAATAAAAATATTCCTGAAACGCGAATTTGTAAGTGTTTGGATAAAAACAGATAAGAACGCACAGACTATACAATGATACTTTTACAATATAGTAATTCTTCTATCTATTCGAACGCATTAGGTTTTGGCGAAGAAATTGCCCGTTACGTATAGGCAATGATCGGGATAGATATATCATGTATTCATTCTAAATTACAGCGAGGTGTAGCGAAGTATATGTCAAAACGTTTAGATGAAATTAAAAGTGAATTAGATCATCACCTTGGAAAGCGCCTTATGTTAAAGGCGAATAGTGGAAGAAGAAAGACAGTGGAACAATCAGGTGTACTAGCAGAAACATATCGTTCTGTTTTTGTTGTCCAGTTAGATCAACAAGAGGATACACTGCAGCGTGTTTCCTATAGCTATGCAGATGTTCTAACAGAGACAGTAGAATTAACGTTTTATGATGATCCCCATAACGAGGTTATTTTAGGATAACAACCCACTATGTTACATATATTACCACAAATGAAAAAGGACGTTTTTTTGCATACTAATTATACCGTAGCAACATAAGGAGGGACCCTGCATTGAGTAGACGAAGAGGAGTCATGTCAAATCAGTTTAAAGAAGAGCTTGCAAAAGAGCTTGGATTTTATGATGTTGTTCAGAAAGAAGGATGGGGCGGAATTCGTGCGAAAGATGCTGGTAATATGGTGAAACGTGCGATTGAAATTGCACAGCAGCAATTAATGAAACAAAACCAGTAATTGTAAGATAACTTCTATGCTACGGGAGCCGAGGAGAAATTCCTCGGCTTTTTGTACGCCAAAAGGTATCATCATTTTGCATAAGTAGTTTCATTCTGAATGCTTTTCGTTATAATTAGGGAAGTGTCATCGTCTTACTATAAATTTATGGTAAAATAAACGATAAAAGATTGAGTACATAGAGTGGGTGAATAGGTTGAAACTACTAGTGAAAGCACCAGCAAAGATTAATCTGTCGTTAGATGTACTAGGGAAAAGACAAGACGGCTATCATGAAGTAAAAATGATTATGACAACAATCGATTTAGCAGATCGTTTAGAGTTAACGGAGTTATCAGAAGACCGGATTGAAATTGTATCCCATAATCGGTATGTCCCAGACGACCAGCGTAATTTAGCTTATCAAGCTGCGAAATTATTAAAAGAAAAATTTAAGGTGAAGCAAGGGGTATCTATTGCTATTGAAAAAACAATTCCAGTAGCAGCGGGGTTAGCTGGTGGAAGCAGTGATGCAGCTGCTACATTAAGAGGACTTAATAAGTTATGGAGTTTAGGTCTAACAATAGATGAATTAGCGGAACTTGGAGCAGAAATTGGATCAGATGTATCCTTTTGTGTATATGGCGGAACAGCGATTGCTACAGGAAGAGGAGAAAAGATTGAGCATATAAAGACGCCTCCTTCTTGTTGGGTTATTTTAGCGAAGCCTCATATTGGTGTATCTACCGCTGATGTGTACGGGAATTTACAATTAAATCGTGTTACACATCCAGATGTAGAGCAGATGGTTGAATGCATTAATAGTGGTGACTACAAAGGAATTTGTGGTGCTGTTGGAAATGTACTAGAAGACGTGACATTTAAGATGCACCCTGAAGTTGCGCGTATTAAGGCACAGATGAAACGCTTTGGTGCAGATGCAGTTTTAATGAGTGGTAGTGGACCAACTGTATTTGGATTAGTACACCATGATTCACGTATGCATCGTATTTATAATGGGTTAAAAGGATTCTGTGAACAAGTATACGCAGTACGTCTATTAGGAGAGCGAGAAACGCTTGAATAAAGGCGTATAATACGTTATGATTTGTTTAGAATATTCGTGATTTGGGGTGAGAGTGTGAAAATTAGACGGAGTACAAGACTAGTTGATATGACTTATTATTTATTGCAGAATCCTCGTCAGTTAGTTTCTCTCACTTTTTTTGCTGAACGGTATCAATCAGCTAAATCTTCCATTAGTGAAGATTTAGTTATTATTAAGCAAACGTTTGAGCAACAAGGAGTCGGCACATTGCAAACGATACCAGGGGCAGCAGGAGGAGTGAAATATATTCCATATATAAGTGAGGAAGAAGCAAGTCTGATTATTAATGAGCTTTGTAGCTTATTTGAGAATCCAGATCGTATCCTTCCAGGTGGATACTTATATATGACAGATCTTTTAAGTAATCCACGTTATATTAATGGGGCAGGTCGCCTATTCGCTTCTGTATTTGCGAGACAACCGATTGATGCTGTTATGACGGTAGCAACAAAAGGAATTCCACTTGCATATGCGGTAGCAAATTATTTAGATGTACCTGTGGTAATTGCAAGAAAAGATAATAAGGTAACAGAAGGACCAACAGTTAGTATTAACTATGTATCAGGTTCATCTAAGCGCATTCAAACAATGACTTTAGCAAAACGTAGTCTTCCAGAAGGTGCTAATGTTTTAATTGTCGATGACTTTATGAAGGCTGGAGGAACAATTCAAGGCATGATTAGCATGCTAGAGGAGTTTAATGCTAATGTTGTTGGGATTGGCGTGTTAGTAGAATCAACAGATATTGAAGAAAGACTTATTAATAACTTTGTTTCTTTAATTCGTTTATCCGAAGTAGATGTTAAAGAAAAAACAATTCAGGTGGAAAAAGGAAATTATTCACTTGTACCATTTAATGAAGGGCTTGTAGAAGCTGAATAAAAAGGTAAAGCATAGGCTTTATCTTTTTTCATAAATGAAAGTGCTAGTGGACGTTAAGTCTTTTTAGGATTATGAAAGTCTTAACGCCCATTAGCACGGGTCATCCTAACTATATTTAGATGGGATGAATTGAGTTTGTGTGGGAAGAAAGTTTTCGATGCGTTTTTATTCAAAGAAAATAAAATAGTAAAAGGATGAGAAAATATGAAAGTAGTTCAAACAAATCAGGCACCACAAGCAATCGGCCCATATTCACAAGGAATTATCGTGAATAATATGTTTTATAGCTCAGGACAAATTCCATTAACTGCAGGTGGAGAACTTGTAACAGGTGATGTAAAGGTACAAACAGAGCAAGTATTTCAAAATTTACAGGCTGTATTAGAAGAAGCCGGTGCATCATTTGATACAGTTGTAAAAACAACTGTATTTTTAAAAGATATGAATGATTTTAATGATGTAAATGAAGTATATGGAACGTATTTTTCTGCACATAAACCAGCTCGTTCTTGTGTGCAGGTTGCAAAATTACCGAAAGATGTTTCTGTCGAAATTGAAGTAATTGCCCTTGTAAAATAAAGCTTTGTAAGCGATAACGTCTGTTAATTCTTATATTCCACTAAATTAAAAATTTTTATCTTAAAAATTTTTAAAAAATTAAAGGGAAAATAGAAAATTTGTGGAATTTATACAAACATATCGCTTATTTAGAAAAGGGTGGTGAACACAAGATGGAAGTGACTGACGTAAGATTACGCCGCGTAAACACAGAAGGCCGTATGAGAGCGATTGCCTCTATTACCCTAGACCATGAATTTGTTGTTCATGATATTCGTGTAATTGATGGCAATAATGGATTATTTGTAGCAATGCCAAGTAAACGTACTCCAGATGGAGAGTTCCGTGATATTGCGCATCCAATTAATTCTAACACACGCTCAAAAATTCAAGATGCGGTTTTAACGGAGTATCACCGTTTAGGCGAGTTAGAAGAAGTTGAGTTTGAAGAAGCTGGAGCTTCGTAAAATTCGAATAAAAAGGGCTCTAATAAAAAGAGCTCTATAATTTTGTAACAAACTCCTGTAAACACTTACAGGAGTTTGTTTTTTTATTATTTAGTTTGACATTAAAGCTTCACTATTGCCGCGTTATATGTAAACCCCTACTTTCTTTAAAGTCATTCGAAATAGTATAGCTTATTTCCTAAAAAAGATACTAAAGAGTAAAACATCTTCCAAGAAGTATGGTAAAATTTAATAGTTATGCTGTGTTTCTTGAAATATATAGTGATTTAGGATAATATCTTTAATGGATAAATAGGTTGCGATGGAGGGTCTATATGTCAAACAGATTTGCAGTGATTCTAGCTGCAGGTAAAGGCACACGTATGAAGTCCAAGCTATACAAAGTGCTTCATCCTGTATGCGGAAAACCAATGGTACAGCATGTAGTGGATCAAGTATCTCAATTAGGATTGCAGAAACTTGTAACAGTAGTTGGACATGGTGCTGAAAAAGTACAAGAACAACTAGGGAACGTAAGTGAATTTGCATTACAAGCAGAACAACTTGGTACAGCACATGCTGTTGATCAAGCTGCTGATGTACTTGCGAATGAAGAAGGAACAACTTTAGTTATTTGTGGCGATACACCGCTTATAACGGCGGAAACAATGGAAGCATTGTTAAAGCATCATGAAGAAGCAGGGGCGAAAGCAACGGTGTTAACAGCATACATAGAAGAACCTGCTGGATATGGCCGTATTGTTCGTAATGAAAATGGCCATGTTGAAAAAATCGTTGAGCATAAAGATGCAAATGAAGTAGAGCTATCTATTAAAGAAATTAATACAGGTACGTATTGTTTTGATAATAAAGCACTATTTGCTTCACTTTCTAAAGTTTCAAATGATAACGTACAAGGTGAATACTACCTTCCGGATGTTATTGAAATTTTGAAAAATGAAGGTCATATTGTATCAGCTTATCAAACAGAGCATTTCGATGAAACATTAGGTGTTAATGACAGAGTCGCTCTATCGCAAGCGGAAATGATTATGAAAAAACGTATCAACCAAAAAAATATGGTAAATGGTGTTACAATTATCGACCCAAGTAACACATATATTTCTGCGGATGCAATAATTGGCAGTGATACAGTTCTTCATCCAGGAACGATTATTGAGGGCAAAACTGTAATTGGTTCTGATTGTGAAATTGGTCCACATACAGTAATACGCGATAGTGAAATTGGAAACCAAACAACAATTCGTCAATCTACTGTACATGATAGTAAGATTGGTACGGAAGTTTCAGTTGGCCCATTTGCACATATTCGCCCAGATTCAGTTATTGGAGACGAAGTTCGCGTTGGAAACTTCGTGGAAATTAAAAAGACTGTTTTTGGTAATAGAAGTAAGGCTTCACACTTAAGTTATATTGGGGATGCACAAGTTGGAGAAGACGTGAATCTTGGGTGTGGTTCAATTACGGTGAACTACGATGGTAAGAATAAATTTAAAACGGTTATTGGAGACGGCGTATTTATTGGTTGTAATTCAAACCTTGTTGCTCCTGTAACAGTTGAAGATGGTGCTTATGTTGCGGCAGGATCTACAATTACTGAGACTGTTCCATCAAAAGCATTATCGATTGCACGTGCACGTCAAGTTAACAAAGAAGACTATGTTGATCAATTGCTGAATAAGAAAAAATCATAATGTGGAGGGTTAATCTAGATGTCGACTCAATATCTAAATTCTAATTTGAAAGTATTCTCTTTAAACTCTAATAAGGAACTTGCTGAGCAAATTGCAAAGCATATTGGAGTAGAGCTAGGAAAGTGTTCTGTTGACCGTTTTAGTGATGGAGAAGTTCAAATTAACATTGAAGAAAGTATTCGTGGTTGCGATGTATTCATTATTCAATCTACAAGCTTCCCAGTAAACGAACATATCATGGAATTACTTATTATGATTGATGCGTTAAAACGTGCATCTGCAAAAACAATTAATATCGTTATTCCTTACTATGGTTATGCGCGTCAAGACCGTAAAGCGCGTTCTCGTGAACCAATTACGTCAAAGCTTGTAGCAAACTTGCTTGAAACAGCAGGTGCAACTCGTGTAATCACTCTAGATTTACATGCTCCACAAATTCAAGGTTTCTTTGATATTCCAATCGACCACTTAATGGGTGTACCGATTCTTTCTGATTACTTTGAGACAAAAGGTCTTAAAGATATCGTAATCGTATCTCCTGACCACGGTGGTGTAACACGTGCAAGAAAAATGGCGGACCGCCTAAAAGCGCCAATCGCTATTATTGATAAACGCCGCCCACGTCCGAATGTATCGGAAGTTATGAATATCATTGGTAACATTGAAGGTAAGACAGCAATTTTAATTGATGACATCATTGATACAGCTGGTACAATTACATTAGCAGCAAACGCTCTTGTTGAGAACGGTGCTTCTGAAGTATATGCTTGCTGTACACACCCAGTTTTATCTGGTCCAGCAATTGAGCGTATTCAAAATTCAAATATTAAAGAGTTAGTTGTTACAAACTCTATCGTATTACCAGAAGAGAAGAAAATTGACAAAGTACACGAGCTTTCTGTTGCTCCATTAATCGGAGAAGCAATCATTCGCGTTTATGAAGAAGAATCTGTGAGTGTATTATTCAATTAATTGGATAGAATGAGACGTAACCAAATTTGGTTACGTCTTTTCGTATCGTAAAAAGAAAGTAGTGGTACAAGAATGAAATTAATAGTAGGACTTGGGAACCCAGGTAGAGAATATGAATTAACAAGGCATAATATCGGATTTATGGGAATTGATGAACTTGCGAAGCGCTGGGGTATTTCTTTAAATGAACAAAAGTTTAAAGGTATGTATGGCTCAGGGTTTGTTAATGGTGAAAAAGTAATTTTATTAAAGCCGTTGACGTATATGAATTTATCTGGAGAAAGTATCCGTCCGCTTATGGATTACTATAAAATTGATGTGGAAGATTTTGTTGTCATGTACGATGATTTGGATATTCCAGTAGGTAAATTGCGTCTTCGTATGAAAGGTAGTGCAGGCGGTCATAATGGTGTGAAATCGACAATTTCTCATTTAGGAACACAAGAGTTTCAACGTATTCGTATGGGGGTTGATCGTCCGAAAAATGGCATGAAAGTAGTGGACTATGTATTAGGACGTTTTACAGCAGAAGAGCTGCCAGAGGTAAATCATTCTATTGAAAAAGCTGCGGATGCATGTGAAGAGTGGTTAAAGAAACCATTTCTTCAAATTATGAATACTTTTAACGGTTAATGTTCTAATTTGGAATATTTTGTGATGTTTTTATCCATACTAGTAGTAATTGTACACTTAGGAGGATAGTATGGAAGGACATTATTACTGTAGACATTGTGGGGATAAAGTGGGTTCCATTACGGCAGAAAAGGTATACAGCAAAGTTTTATTTCAACTAACAGAGCAAGAACGATTGGATATGATTCATTTTCATGAAAATGGAAATATACATATAAAAACAATCTGTGAGTCGTGCCAAGAAACGCTCTCATCTTATCCGGAATATTATGAGTATGAAAAATTTTTGCAATAAAATGTTGTCGCTTTGGCATGCCCAAAGCATTTTTCTGTTTTCTTTTTCCAAAATATTTGCATAAAAATATATTAACTTGCTCTTTTATGTTGAGAGGAGTTTTGAAAATGATAGGGTTATTAGAGCAATTTTATAAAAATAAAGAAATACAATCCATTATTAATGGACTAGAAGAGGGATTGAAAGAACAGCTTGTATCAGGTATGGCAACTTCTTCTCGTTCTCTATTAATGGCTGCTTTATATAAGAAAACAAAGCAGTCACAGCTTGTTGTGACACATAATTTGTATCAAGCACAAAAAGTATATGAGGATTTAGTATCACTGCTTGGTGAAAAAGATGTTTGGCTATATCCAGTTAATGAATTAATTGCGTCAGAAATTGGGGTTGCAAGCCCTGAGCTTAAGGCGCAGCGCATTGAAGTGTTAAACCGTTTAGCTATGGGAGAGAACGGTATTATCGTCGCTCCTGTTGCCGGATTACGTAGATTTTTACCAATAAAAGAATTATGGAAGCAAAAACAAATCGAGATTAGTCTAGGGCAAGAGATTGATTTAGATGCATTGCTTCATATGTTGCATGATATAGGATATGAACGTAAGTCAATGGTAGAAGCTCCTGGAGAATTTAGTTTGCGCGGGGGAATATTGGATATTTATCCGTTAACTGAAGAATTACCGTTTCGTATAGAATTCTTTGATACGGAAGTAGATTCTATTCGCTTATTCGATGTAGAAGAACAACGCTCTCAAGACAAAAAAGAAAGCGTAAGATTCGGTCCTGCGACGGAATTTTTATTTTCAAAAGATGAATTGAAATTAGGGGTAGAGCGTCTTGAAGAAGGTTTAATGAAGACGATGCAGAGGCTCTCTGATGATAAAATTAAGACAGCGGTACTGGAAACTGTTAGTCATGAGATAGAAATATTAAAAAACGGACAGACAATAGAGCAAATGTTTAAATATTTATCTATCTTTTATAAAGAACATGCTAGTCTAATAGACTATTTACCGGAGAATGGTGTTGTTATTTTAGATGAAATTTCGCGCATTCAAGAAACGGCATCACACCTTGAGGCAGAAGAAGCAGAATGGTATACATCGCTTCTGAGTGAAGGGACAATTATTCAGGATTTGGAGTTCTCTCATCAATTTGAAGAGTTTTTACATCATAAAAAAAGAAGCTTCGTATATTTAACATTATTTTTGCGCCACATTGCGCATACGCACCCGCAAAATATTGTTAATGTAACTTGTAAAACAATGCAGGACTTTCATGGGCAAATGCAGCTGTTAAAAACAGAAATTGATCGATGGACTGAAGGAAATTTCACGACAGTTGTATTAGGAACAGATGAAGAACGCGCAAAAAAATTACAATATATTTTAAGTGATTATGATATTGAAGCAGATATTATAGAATCTACAGATATATTGCTTCCTGGTCGTCTTCAAATCGCTGTAGGTGATTTGCATGCAGGTTTTGAAATGCCGATGCAGAAGTTTGTTGTTATTACAGAAAAAGAGCTTTTCCATAAAAAAGTAAAAAAATCACAACGTAAGCAAAAACTATCCAATGCAGAGCGTATTAAAAGTTATTCTGAGTTAAAAGTTGGCGACTACGTTGTTCACGTGAATCATGGTATTGGTAAATTCTTAGGAATTGAGACTCTAGAAATTAATGGTGTTCATAAAGATTATTTGAATATTAAATATCAAGGCAATGATAAGTTATATGTGCCAATTGAACAAATTGATCAAGTACAAAAATATGTAGGGTCAGAAGGTAAGGATCCGAAAGTTTATAAACTAGGCGGAAATGATTGGAAGAAGGTCAAAACGAAGGTAGAAAAATCGGTTCAGGATATTGCGGATGACTTAATTAAGTTGTATGCAGAGCGTGAAGCTTCAAAAGGATATGCATATACGCCAGACACTGCCGAACAGCAGGAGTTCGAATCATCTTTCCCATACCAGGAGACCGAAGATCAGTTGCGTTCTATTGAAGAAATTAAGAAAGATATGGAACGTGGGCGTCCGATGGATCGACTTCTATGTGGTGATGTTGGATATGGTAAAACAGAAGTTGCGATTCGTGCGGCATTTAAAGCAATTATGGATGAAAAGCAAGTTGCGATTTTAGTACCGACAACGATTCTTGCGCAACAACACTATGAAACGATTCGGGAGCGTTTTCAAGATTACCCAATTAATATTGGATTGCTAAGCAGGTTCCGTACTAGAAAACAACAAAATGAAACGATTAAAGGTTTAAAAGATGGAACGGTTGATATTGTTATTGGAACACATCGCATTTTATCTAAAGATGTAACCTATAAAGATTTAGGTTTACTTATTATCGATGAAGAGCAGCGATTTGGTGTTACACATAAAGAAAAAATTAAACAATTGAAAGCAAATGTTGACGTATTAACATTAACAGCAACGCCAATTCCACGTACGCTCCATATGTCTATGCTAGGTGTACGAGATTTATCTGTTATTGAGACGCCACCAGAAAACCGTTTCCCGGTACAAACATATGTGGTGGAGTATAATCCAGGATTAATTCGAGAAGCGATAGAACGGGAACTTGCGAGGGGCGGCCAAATTTATTTCTTATATAATCGTGTTGAAGATATTGAAAGAAAAGCAGATGAAATCTCTATGTTAGTTCCAGAAGCACGTGTGACGTATGCACATGGGAAAATGAATGAGGGTGAATTAGAATCTGTCATGTTATCATTTTTAGATGGACAGCATGATGTTCTTGTAAGTACCACAATTATTGAAACAGGCGTTGATATTCCTAATGTAAATACATTAATTGTATTTGATGCCGATCGCATGGGATTATCACAGCTTTATCAGCTTCGTGGACGCGTTGGTCGTTCAAACCGCGTTGCTTATGCATACTTTGCTTATAAGCGTGATAAAGTGTTATCAGAGGTCGCTGAGAAGCGTTTACAGGCAATAAAAGAATTTACAGAGCTTGGATCTGGATTTAAAATCGCAATGCGAGATTTATCTATTCGTGGTGCTGGAAACTTGTTAGGTGCTGAGCAACATGGATTCATCGATTCTGTCGGATTTGATTTATATTCCCAAATGTTAAAGGATGCAATCGAGCAGCGTAAAGGAACGCAAGGGGTTGAAAATGTAATTGATGTTGAAATTGATTTAGAAGTGGATGCATATTTACCAGATGCTTATATTTCTGATAGTAAGCAAAAAATTATGATGTACAAACAATTTAGAGGTGTCTCTACAATTGAAGATATTGAGGAATTGCAAGAAGAAATGATTGATCGTTTTGGTGATTATCCGCAAGAAGTTGGATATCTATTGCAAATTGCAAATATTAAAGTATTGGCAACGAAAGAACAGATTGAGCTAATTAAACAAACAAAATTTGAAGTGACATTTTTATTCTCAGAGCAAGCAAGTCAAAATATTGATGGTGGAAAATTATTCATGCTCGGTAATAGCTTTGGGCGCATGATTGGCCTTGGTATGGAAGGTTCTCGTTTGAAAATTGTTATGAAAACGAATGGATTAGATACATCAAAATGGTTAACAATTGCCGAAAATTTATTAAAAGGCTTGCCTGATGTGAAAAAAGAAGTAATAAATGCCTAAAACAAAATAAAAAATGTAATTCGACGTGCATAGAAGAACTAATGTGTAAAATACTATGTTTAACAGTTGGTGATTTTTACATGAACAGGTAAATTCACCACTTTCATCATCAGTAGAAAGTGAGGCAGCATTAGAATGAAAGCAACTGGAATCGTACGTCGAATTGATGATTTAGGTAGGGTAGTAATTCCGAAAGAAATTCGTAGGACTCTTCGTATCCGAGAAGGGGACCCGTTAGAAATTTTTGTTGATCGCGATGGAGAAGTAATTTTGAAAAAATATTCTCCGATTAGTGAATTAGGTGATTTTGCAAAAGAATATGCTGATGCTTTATACGATAGCTTAGGACATAACGTACTCGTATGTGATCGCGATTCCATTATCGCTGTAGCTGGGGTATCAAAAAAAGAATACTTAAATAAAAGTGTCGGTGATTTAATCGAAAAAACGATGGAAGATCGAAAGTCTGTTGTTATGACAGATGAAAGTGAAATTTCGATTATTGATGGGGTAACTGAAAAGGTTAGCTCTTATACAGTTGGCCCAATTGTCGCAAATGGGGATCCAATTGGAGCTGTTATCATTTTTTCAAAAGAAGCGGTTATAAGTGAAGTAGAGCATAAGGCGGTAAATACCGCTGCAAGCTTTTTAGCAAAACAAATGGAACAGTAATTTTTCTTAATTATAATGTTTGTTATAAAAAGGAATTTTTTTCGGAAAATAGGATTGTATTTCATTAAAAGGTAGCGTCTTGCTACCTTTTTTATTGTATAAATCTAAAAAGAAGCCTGTTTTTTTCTTTGTGATATAATACGAGGGATGAGAATAGGAAAAGGAGTTTTCTCGTATGGAAGCGAAGAAGTATCAAGCTTTTTGGCGCGGGGCTATTATATTAACGATTGCAAGTTTTGTTACGAAAGTATTAAGCGCTTTTTACCGTATTCCATATCAAAATATAGCGGGTGATGTGGGTTTTTATATTTATCAACAAATTTACCCGTTTTATGGATTTTGTTTAATTTTAGCTACTTATGGTTTTCCCATCATCATTTCTAAGATGGTAGCAGGGCGTTTGGAACAAGGGAAGCAAGAAGAGGCAGAGGAGATTATTTGTGTTTCTTTTTGGTTTTTATTGGGAATTGGCTGTATAGGTTTCTTTACAGTATTTTTTGGTGCTCACACAATTGCTTCAGTTATGGGTGATGTAAATTTAGATAAACTGCTAAGAGTTATTTCGTTTTCATTCTTGTTAATGCCTTTTTTATCTGTTGCAAAAGGATACTTTCAAGGGTTTAACAATATGATGCCGACAGCTATATCACAAGTGATGGAGCAAACGATTCGTGTTTCAATTATTGTGTTTTTATCGCTGTTTCTCACGGCACATCAATTTGATTTATATACAGTTGGAGCAGGGGCGATGTTTGGATCGATTGCAGGTGGATGTATCGGTATAATCGTGCTTTTATTTTATATGCGACATAATTTTCGTTCAATTTTTTTGCGAGGATGGAAAAGGATACGAAATAAGAAAGAGATAATTCGAATTCTTTTTTGGCAAGGAATAGCTATTTGTGTTAGTAATTTAGTGTTAATTTTTATCCAAATGGCAGATTCAGTTTCATTTTATACTTTGCTTATTCAGGCAGGAGAACCAGGAGAAATTGCAAAAGTATTAAAGGGTGTTTACGACAGAAGTATTCCTCTTATGCAGCTTGGTACAGTTGTGACAACTTCGTTTTCACTTTCGCTTATTCCGATTATTACAGCGGCGAAAGAGCGAGGGGATAGACTGTTTATTCAACAAAAGGTGCAGTTAGCATTGAAGATAACTTTTGTAATTGGCGTTGCAGCTTCATTAGGGCTAGCGTGTATTATTAAACCGACAAATATTATGTTGTTTGAAAATAGTGAGGGATCAAGTGTATTAGCTATTTTAGCTGTTACTATTTTATTTAGTTCCTTATCCATTACAACAGCTTCTATTCTGCAAGGGCTTGGTCAAACTGTAAAGCCAGCGTTGTTTGTTGTATTTGGTGGGTGTCTAAAATTATTGTTCAATTATATATTAATGCCACAATTGGGTGTAACTGGAGCGGCTGTAGCAACGGTAATTTCACTTATGGTTATTGCCTTATTAAATAGTACTTTGCTTATTCGAGTTATAGAAGAGCCGCTCATTCAGAAACAAAGCATATTGGGTATAACGGTCAGTGGATTAGGAATGGCTATTATATTAATGCTATTTATGTTTATTTATGAAGGATTTGGACTAGCAAGTGATGAAGGACATAGAGGCTTGGCTGTAGTAGAAGCATTACTAGGCGTAGTGATTGGCGGCTTGGTATATCTATTTTTAATTATGAAATTTAATGTTTTTACAAAAAAAGAATTAGGAACTGTTATGAAGCAAGAAAAGGTACAAGCTTCATTGAAGAAGAGTGGATAGAGGTGAATGGTTGTGAGTAGAATAATCACGATTTTAGGATTAGGTGCTGGTGAGTTAGACCAGCTGACAATGGGTGTGTACAGAAAGATAAAAGAAGCAGATCATATGTATATTCGTACGAAGGAACACCCAGTTATTGAAGAATTAGAAAAAGAAGGTGTAAAATATACAGCTTTTGATGATGTATATGAGGCGCATGATACATTTGAGATTGTGTACGAAACAATTGCAGATACGTTAATAGAACAGGCGCAAAGTACGGATATTGTATATGCTGTACCAGGTCATCCACTTGTTGCGGAGCGAACTGTTCAATTGCTTTTACAAAAAGGGAAAGAAAAGCAGATTAAGGTGCAAATTGAAGGTGGACAAAGCTTTTTGGATCCGATGTTTGCTAGTTTGAAGATAGACCCAATTGAAGGATTTCAGTTGATTGATGCAACTTCATTTGAACGAGGTCAATTAGAATTACGCCAACATTTAATTTTTTGCCAAGTATATGATGCGTTTGTTGCATCTGAGGTGAAATTAACATTAATGGAGATGTTGCCAGATGAGTATGACGTGTACATTGTAACAGCTGCAGGGACGTCGTTTGAGCAAGTGAAAAAAGTTCCGCTCTATATGTTAGATCATGAAGCAGAATTGAACAATTTAACGAGCGTATATGTGCCGCCTGTTAATGAGAGAGCTTCTTTATATCAACAATTTGATGTGCTCCGAGAAATCATTGCTGAGCTTCGTGGACCAAATGGCTGTCCATGGGATAAAAAACAAACGCATCAGTCTTTAAAGAAATATTTAATTGAAGAAGCATATGAAGTGCTAGAAGCAATTGATGAAGAAGATGATGATCACTTGGTTGAAGAGCTTGGTGATGTGTTATTACAAGTTATGCTTCATGCTCAAATTGGAGAAGATGAGGGTTGGTTCTCCGTTGATGATATTATCCGAACGCTATCTGAGAAAATGGTACGTCGTCACCCGCATGTATTTGGAGATATGGATGTGGAGAATGCGGAAGAAGTTGTTTCAAATTGGGAAGAAATTAAAAAACAAGAAAAGGGACATGTAAGGGAATCTATTTTAACAGGAATTCCTAAAAGTTTGCCACAATTAATGCGTGCGTATGAAATTCAGAAAAAAGCAGGAACAGTTGGTTTTGATTGGGATGATGTACAGCCAATGATGGAGAAAGTTTTTGAAGAATTGAAAGAGTTCGAGCAAGAAGTTGCAAAGATGGATAAGGGAAAAATGTTAAGTGAATTTGGAGATTTATTATTTGCCTTTGTTAATATTGCTCGTTACTATAAACTGAATCCAGAAGAAGCATTGCATACAACAAATGAAAAATTCATAAGCCGATTTATATACATGGAAGCGAAAGTAGCTGAAATGAATAAGGAAATGCAGGAATTAACTTTAGAGCAAATGGACGCTTTATGGGAAGAAGCAAAACAGATAGAGAATCAATAAGGGGGGAAATGAGATGCGTTTAGATAAATTTTTGAAAGTGTCACGTTTAATTAAAAGAAGAACATTGGCAAAAGAAGTAGCCGACCAGGGAAGAATTATGATTAATGGGCAAGCTGCAAAGGCAAGTTCTGATGTAAAAGTAGATGACGAGCTAACAATTCGTTTTGGGCAAAAGGTAGTAACTGTAAAGGTAAATGAGTTAAAAGAAACAACGAAAAAAGAAGATGCAGCTAACATGTATACAGTAGTTCGTGAAGAGAAAGTGAAAGCAGAAGAAGGCTTGTTCTAAATTATTTCATCTCCTCATACATTATTTACTAGATAGTATAAAGCTATGGGGGGATTGACGTGAATAAGGGCTACTCAGCTTTGTCTTCTAATCAACAGAATGTTTCTGTAGAGCATGATATTATTATGCGTGGTAGACGTGTAATAGATATTACAGGCGTAAAACAAGTAGAGAGTTTTGATAGTGAAGAGTTTTTATTAGAAACTGTAATGGGGTTTTTAACAATTCGTGGTCAAAACTTACAAATGAAAAATTTAGATGTAGAAAAAGGCATTGTATCCATTAAAGGGAAAATTCATGAGATGTTGTACATTGATGAAAATCAAGGGGAGAAAGCTAAAGGATTCTTTAGTAAGTTGTTTAAATGAGTTTAACGATTCAACTGTATACAATGCTTTCTATGATTGGAATGGGTGCTTGGATTGGGGCGGCGTTAGATACATACCAACGTTTTTTAAAGCGACCACAGCGTAAGCGTTGGCTTGTATTTATATATGATATACTGTTTTGGATTGTCCAAGCACTGTTTGCCTTTTACGTATTGCTCATTGTAAATGAAGCTGAATTACGTATATATGTTTTTGTAGCTTTGCTTTGTGGCTTTGCTGCATATCAAAGCTTATTGAAAGCAGTGTACATGCGAGTATTGAATTTTCTCATTTATGTTTTTGTGCAAACGATACAATTTTTTATTCAAATTGTACAGCTACTTATGATAAAACCTGTTATTATTATAGCGCAGCTTATTATTGCTTTTATATTATTCTTATTTCGTATACTATTTTCAATCGGGCGTGTGTTGTGGAAATGTTCTGCATGGATATTACTTTTGGTATGGAAAGTTTTTTTCTGGCCTGTTCGATTTCTTACTTTGCTTATATGGAAACTTCTCCCTAATCGTGTTAAACTTTTTATAAAGAGATATGTGGGAATACTGGAACATACAAAGAAATTGAAGAAGTATATCTGTCAAATCTGGGAGCGTATAAAAAAGAAGTTAGGGGGACCTCGGAAATGAGGGAACTGAAGCAAAGAATGATCGTAGAACAGAATCCAAATTCTGTAAAAGAACATATAATACAAACGAACGAAAACAGGAAGCGATTATATCGCCGATTAGCAGTTTTTTTTGTGTTTGCTTTTACAACTATTGCGAGTATTAGCGTAACGTTTTATCAACAAAATAGTTCCATTAAAGCAAAAGAAGTAAAGATTGAAGAGATGAAAAAAGAATTGGGTTCATTAACAAAGAAAGAAAAAAAATTACAAGATGATGTTCAAAAGTTGAATGACGAAGAGTATGTTTTAAAGATTGCTAGGAGAGATTATTTCTTCTCTGGAAAAGGAGAGATAATTTTTCCTGTTTCTAAGTAGAGTGTGTCTTATTGACACTATATTTTAGGATTATATATAATAAAGTAAAATTTGACTTTTTAATCACTAAGGAGGAGCATTTTTTTTATGTCAATCGAGGTAGGCAGCAAGTTACAAGGTAAAGTAACAGGTATTACAAATTTTGGGGCTTTTGTGGAGCTGCCAGAAGGCTTAACGGGTCTTGTTCATATTAGTGAAGTTGCTGATAATTATGTGAAGGATATTAATGATCACTTAAAAGTAGGCGATGAAGTAGAAGTAAAAGTTATTAATGTTGAAAAAGATGGGAAAATCGGTCTATCTATCAAAAAAGCGAAAGAACGTGTAAGACCAGAAGGAGATCGTCCACGCGGTGAATATCAACGTGGTGGTGATCAACAACGTTCTGGACGTCCGCAACGCAATCGTTCTTTTAACAGAGATAACCGTGGTGGCCGTGATAACGGTGGGAATCAAAAAGAAACATTCGAGCAAAAGATGGCACGCTTTTTAAAAGACAGTGAAGATCGTTTAACTTCTTTAAAGCGTAATACAGAATCTAAACGTGGTGGCCGTGGCGCTCGTCGCGGATAAAACGAACGTTTTATTTTTCACATATAGAGAGGTGCCCAGGGTAATTTACTCGGGGTGCTTTTTTATGTAAATGAGTATATTAAAAAAAAGAATAAAAAACTTTTTGAAACGTGTTGACTTTAAAACGTATTTGATATAAGATACTAATTGTCCGTTAAATAAGACGACATGGCGGTGTAGCTCAGCTGGCTAGAGCGTACGGTTCATACCCGTGAGGTCGGGGGTTCGATCCCCTCCGCCGCTATATTTATTTTAACGGCCCGTTGGTCAAGTGGTTAAGACACCGCCCTTTCACGGCGGTAACACGGGTTCGAATCCCGTACGGGTCATCTAAAAAAGATCATGCATATACGCATGATCTTTTTTTGTTGAAAAATTGTAAAGAAGTACAAAGCTTCTACAAAAACACCTTTTATTTTTTGAATTTTCACTCCTTTATAAGTGTTTAGCCTTAACAACTTGTATATATATAGGTTTATTTTGAATAAAAAGTCGAACGATTATGTAGGTGAGAACTGTTGTTTTGACAAAAACCCCAATAATTATCTTTTATAATGACAGTAATTAAACTATGCAGGTGGTGTTAAAAATATGCCAAAAGCAGGAAGGAACACTGTAAACACAAGTACACTGGCTATGAATGATGGGCAACTCAGATCAATCACATGGACAAGCAAGTTGAAAGTGAAATTAGAGCAAGTTTTCTTTAGATGGGGATTTGTTATTGCTGTAATCGGTTTTCTTTTAGGACGAGCATATATATTAACGAACATTTTGCCGTTTGCACTACCATTTTTTGCTGCTGTTTATGTAATGAAACGTGATAAGATGCCGCTCGCATTTCTTGCCCTTATGGGTGGTGCGCTTTCCGTTTCAATAGATAATTTGTTTTTTGCCTTTGCATCTATTTTTACTTTCTTCATTTATAATATCTTCTTTAGTCGGTTTACACGTAAAATTGTTGGACTTGTACCATTTCAAGTATTTATCTCCGCATTAACCGCACATCTCGCTGTTGTTTACTTCGCGCAGCAAACTGTCACGACATATGATTTACTCGTAAGTACCATTGAAGCAGGACTTAGTTTTGTTTTAACAATGATTTTTTTACAAAGTGTGCCATTGCTAACAGAAAGAAAAGGGAAACAGCAAGCATTGGAAACAGAAGAAATTGTTTGTTTAATTATATTACTTGCATCCGTATTAACAGGTACAACAGATTGGTTTATTTACGACGCCTCAGTTCAACATGTTTTTACTAGATATTTAGTACTATTATTTGCTTTTGTTGCAGGTGCAGCTACTGGTTCAACAGTAGGGGTTGTTACGGGATTGATATTGAGTTTAGCAAATGTAGCTAGTTTGTCTCAACTTAGCTTATTAGCCTTTTCGGGGTTACTTGGTGGATTATTAAAAGAAGGAAAGCGTCTTGGAGTTAGTTTAGGGTTGTTAATTGGTACAAGTTTAATTACATTATACGTCGATAAACAAACGAATATTATAACAACTTTAATAGAATCTGGAGTAGCGATAGGGTTCTTTCTATTAACGCCAAAGGTAATTATTGATCGGTTTGCTAAATTTATGCCAGGAACACAAGAACATTCTCATGATCAACAACAATATTTAAGAAGAATGCGTGATGTTACGGCGAATAAAATTAATCAGTTTGCAAATGTATTCTCTGCATTATCTAATAGTTTTTCAATATATGGATATGTGGAAGAAGAGGACAAGGAGACGGAGGCTGATTTATTTTTAAGTACAATTACAGCAAAGACATGCCAATCATGTTTTAAAAAGGATCAATGCTGGGTAGTGAATTTCGATAAAACATATGATTATATGAAACAAATTATGGATGAAACAGAAGAAGGAACGCTTCAACATAACCGTAAGTTGGTTCGTGAGTGGGAAAAACACTGTGTAAGAGGAAAAAAAGTAACAGATTTAATGGCAGGGGAATTAGGTCATTTCTATGAGGGGCAAAAGTTACGAAAACAAATGAAAGAGAATCGTAGAATTGTGGCAGAACAATTATTAGGTGTCTCGAAAGTAATGGAAGATTTTGCGAAAGAAATTCAGCGTGAACGGGAAAATCATCAAGTGCAGGAAGAGCGGATTTTACAAGCATTTCGTGACTTTGGTGTTGAGGTGGAACATGTTGATATTTATTGTTTAGATAGAGGAAATATTGATATTGAAATGATGATTCCTGCGGCATCTAATCAACATGGTGAATGTGAAAAGTTAGTTGCTCCGATGCTTTCGGATATTTTAAAAGAAAATATTGTGGTTAAACATGAGGAGCCTTCTGCTTATCCAAATGGTCATAGCATGATATCTTTTGGGTCAGCAAAAACATTTTCTCTTGATACAGGGCTTGCTACAGCAGCAAAAGGAGGAGGATTTGTATCAGGGGATTCGTATGCGATGATGGATTTAAGTGTTGGAAAGTATGCTCTTGCTATTAGTGATGGAATGGGAAATGGACAAAGGGCACATATGGAAAGTAAAGAAACGGTCAAATTGTTACAAAAAATACTGCAATCCGGTATTGATGAAGAAATTGCCATTAAGTCTATTAATTCAATTCTTTCATTGAGAACGACAGAGGAAATGTTTACGACGCTCGATTTAGCTATGGTAGATTTACGTGACGCGAGCGCTAAGTTCTTAAAAATTGGTTCAACACCAAGCTTTGTAAAACGTGGAAATACCGTTTTTAAAATAGAAGCAAGCAATTTGCCAATGGGAATTATTGAGGATGTTGAGGTAGATGTTGTTGGTGAACAATTAAAAACAGAAGATATTCTAGTTATGATGAGCGATGGGATTTTTGAAGGAGCACAGCATGTGGAAAACCATGAATTGTGGATGAAACGTAAAATTAAAGAACTGCAAACAGATGATCCGCAAGAAATTGCTGATATTATTATGGAAGAGGTTATTCGTTCTGGTGATGGTTATATTAATGACGATATGACAATTGTCGTTGCGAAGGTAAAGAAGAATATGCCAAAGTGGGCTACGATTCCGCTTGTGGGTAAACAGGCGCAATAGGGGAGTGTAAGTTTTCAAAATTTGGTTCTGAGGTCTAGGGTAATACCTAGGCCTTTTTTTATAGGAGGAATTAGTTTCATTTGTCCTGTGAAGATAGGAGATGGATGTAAGATAAAAATGTGAATTTTGTACATCTTTTTTTTGCACAAAGTTTGTAAAAGTTGTACCATTATAAGCAAGGCAAGATATTGTTTTTTGTTTAATGAAAGGTGATTGCAAAGTTGAAAGATACATTTGTTGAAAAGGTAGATGAGTTTGCAAAACGGCATGATGTATTAAAAGAACATTCGACAATTGTTGTAGGAGTTTCTGGAGGCCCTGATTCTTTAGCTCTTTTATATTATCTATTAGAGAAACGGGAAGAGAAAGAATTGAAAATTGTAGTTGCGCATGTAGATCACATGTTTAGAGGAGATGAATCCTACAAAGACTTACAATTTGTGGAGAAACTTTGTCAGAAGGTCGGGGTTATTTGCGAAACGATAAGAATTAATGTGTCGCAATATCAACAGCAATATGGAATGAATGCACAGGTGGCTGCTAGAGAATGCCGATATGCATTTTTGGAAAGAATAATGAGGAAATATGGTGCATTGTATGTAGCCCTTGGACATCATGGAGATGACCAAGTGGAGACGATTTTAATGCGCCTCGTCCGAGGGAGTACTCCGAAGGGATATGCGGGAATTGCTGTGAAACGTCCTTTCCACAATGGGTATTTAATTAGACCATTATTAGCGGTAACAAAGGAAGAAATCAATGCTTATTGTAATAGGCTAGGGATTACACCTCGCATGGATCCGAGTAACGAAAAGGAAGTATATACAAGGAATCGATTGCGTAAGCATGTTCTACCTTATTTAAAAGAGGAAAATCCGCATGTGCATGAGAGATTTCAAAATTTTAGTATGCTTATGCAAGAGGATGAGGCGTATTTGCAGGAATTAGCTTTTGAAAAGATGAATAAAGTAATTACAAAAAAAAGTAATAAACACATCGTCTTATCAATTCCTGCCTTTGAATCCATGCCTATGCCTTTACAAAGAAGAGGGATTCAACTAATATTAAACTATCTTTATGAATACAAGATTCCGTCTTCGCTTTCTTCTATACATATTGACAAAGTTATTGCATTTTTTAAGCGAACGCATCCTTCAGGCTCACTTGACTTTCCTAGTGACCTAAAAATTGTTCGTACATATGAAGAATGTAGTTTCCGGTTTAAACAAGAAATTGTTTTTCCTTTTTCACAAGTTTTATCAGTACCTGGTGCCGTTACATTAGCAAACGGGGATGAGCTTGTAGCAGAAGTAAATGAGGAACTACCAAGCAACATGAATGAAACGGTATTTGTTGCTAAGTATAATGATATATCATATCCTCTTCATATCCGCTCTAGAGAAAATGGAGATCGCATGTCAATACAAGGTATGAGTGGTACAAAAAAGATAAAAGCTATTTTTATCGAGGCAAAAGTACCAAAAGAAAAAAGAGAAGAGTGGCCGATTGTTTGTGATGCAAGAGGGAATATTATTTGGGTTCCATTGTTAAAACGATCTGCATTTGCCATTTCACATGGAACAACAGATAAGGATAAATATATGATTATTCACTACAAAAGCAAGGAGTCTTCCAGGAGGATAATGAAATGATGAATCAAGATATCGAAAAAGTATTAATTTCCGAAGAACAAATACAAGAAAAGGTGCACGAGCTAGGTGCAATTATTGCAGAGGATTATAAACATACAGTACCTCTTGCAATTGGTGTATTAAAGGGTGCAATGCCATTTATGGCAGACTTATTAAAAAGAACAGATACATATCTTGAAATGGATTTTATGGCTGTTTCTAGCTACGGTCATTCTACAGTTTCAACAGGTGAAGTGAAAATTTTAAAGGACCTTGATACTTCTGTAGAAGGTCGCGATATTTTAATCGTTGAAGATATTATTGATAGCGGTCTTACATTAAGCTACTTAGTGGACCTATTCAAATATCGTAAGGCGAAATCTGTAAAGATTGTTACGCTTTTAGATAAGCCAACTGGTCGCAAAGTAGACCTAAAAGCAGATTACGTTGGATTTACTGTTCCTCATGAATTTGTAGTAGGATATGGCTTAGATTATAAGGAGCAATATCGTAATCTTCCTTATGTTGGAGTATTAAAACCAAGCGTTTACTCAAATTAATTAACTACAGGCGTTATCATTGGATAGGAAAGTTTTTCTATGTTACGATTTACTATAGTGTTTATGCCGTGAGAGGAGGTTAGGAATGAATCGTATCTTCCGTAATACCATCTTTTATTTACTGATATTCTTAGTAGTAATTGGAATCGTGAGCTATTTTAATGGTTCAACACAAAAAACGACATCAGTTAGCTACGATAAATTCATTACTAAACTTGAAAAGGGTGAAGTGCGTAATGTGCAACTTCAACCAAAGAATGGTGTATTTGAGGTAAAAGGACAATTTAGCAATACTAGTAAGGAAGAGCAATTTGTTACTTATGCACCAAATACTGAAGAATTACAAAAGAAAATTAATGACAAAGCACAAGGTGCTGAAGTGAAGTATCAACCAGCTGAAGAAACAAGTGCTTGGGTGACATTCTTTACTTCTATTATCCCGTTTGTAATTATCTTCATTTTATTCTTCTTCTTACTAAACCAAGCTCAGGGCGGTGGTAGCCGTGTTATGAACTTCGGAAAGAGTAAGGCGAAGTTATACAATGATGAAAAGAAAAAAGTACGCTTCAGAGATGTAGCTGGAGCAGACGAAGAGAAACAGGAGCTTGTTGAGGTAGTAGAATTCTTAAAAGATCCTCGTAAGTTTGCTGAGGTTGGTGCCCGTATTCCTAAGGGTGTTCTATTAGTTGGACCTCCAGGTACAGGTAAAACATTACTTGCGCGTGCTGTTGCAGGTGAGGCTGGCGTTCCTTTCTTCTCTATCAGTGGTTCTGATTTCGTAGAGATGTTCGTCGGTGTCGGTGCTTCCCGTGTACGTGATTTATTTGAAAATGCGAAGAAAAATGCTCCTTGTATCATTTTTATCGATGAAATTGATGCGGTAGGTCGTCAACGTGGAGCGGGTCTTGGCGGTGGTCACGATGAGCGTGAACAAACGTTAAACCAACTTCTTGTTGAAATGGATGGATTCGGTGCAAACGAAGGTATTATTATCATCGCTGCAACAAACCGTCCGGATATTCTTGATCCAGCATTATTACGTCCAGGACGTTTTGATCGTCAAATTACAGTTGATCGTCCAGATGTAAATGGACGTGAAGCAGTACTGAAGGTACATGCTCGTAATAAGCCGCTTGATGAGGATATCAATCTAAGAGCGATTGCAACTCGTACACCAGGATTCTCTGGTGCAGATCTTGAAAACTTATTAAATGAAGCTGCGTTAGTAGCTGCGCGTCAAGATAAAAAGAAAATTGACATGTCTGATATCGATGAGGCGACGGATCGCGTGATTGCAGGTCCTGCTAAGAAAAGTCGTGTTATTTCTGAAAAAGAACGCAACATTGTCGCATTCCATGAAGCAGGTCACACTGTAATTGGTGTTGTACTTGATGAAGCGGATATCGTTCATAAAGTAACAATTGTCCCTCGTGGTCAAGCTGGTGGATATGCAGTAATGCTTCCGAAAGAAGATCGTTACTTCATGACAAAGCCAGAATTACTTGATAAAATCACTGGTTTACTCGGTGGCCGAGTGGCTGAGGAGATTGTATTTGGTGAAGTAAGTACAGGAGCTCACAACGACTTCCAACGTGCGACTGGCATTGCGAGACGTATGGTAACGGAATTTGGTATGAGTGATAAGCTTGGACCGATGCAGTTTGGTAGCTCACAAGGTGGTCAAGTGTTCTTAGGAAGAGATTTTCATTCGGAACAAAACTACAGTGATGCAATTGCACATGAAATTGACATGGAAATGCAAAGTATTATGAAAGAATGTTACGCTCGTGCAAAACAAATTCTTACTGAAAAACGTGATAAGCTAGATATTATTGCAAAAACACTACTTGAAGTGGAAACGTTAGATGCAGAGCAAATTAATCATTTATATGATTATGGAGTTTTACCTGAGCGTAAGAAGTCATCTGAAGATGTGAAAGTAAATATCACAATGAAAAAAGATGATGAGAACGTAGAAGATAAATAAAAAATGAAGGAGTGACAATAGTCACTCCTTTTTTCTATGCTGAGGAATTTATGTAATTGTATATAAATTTGAAGCTTCTTTGCATTAAAAATTGAAATGATGAACGATCTTTTTGTAAAATGATGAAGATGGAAAAACTGATTATATGGGTATGTATGATATGATGGCATTATAAGTTTTGTACATACTGCACAAATATAGATTAAATAAGATAAGTGGTGAGAATATGATTTTTGTATTGGATGTAGGGAATACAAATGCGGTACTTGGTGTATTTGAAGATGGGGAACTTCGCCAACATTGGCGTATGGAGACGGACCGTCATAAAACGGAAGATGAATATGGTATGTTAGTGAAACAGTTACTTGAACATGAGGGCCTTTCTTTCCAAGATGTGAAAGGAATTATTGTATCTTCGGTTGTACCACCAATTATGTTCGCCTTAGAGCGTATGTGTGAGAAGTATTTCAAAATTAAACCGCTTGTAGTGGGGCCGGGAATAAAAACAGGTTTAAATATTAAATATGAAAATCCACGTGAAGTTGGAGCGGATCGTATTGTAAATGCTGTAGCTGGCATCCAGTTATATGGAAGTCCTCTGATTATTGTCGATTTTGGAACGGCTACTACATATTGTTATATTAACGAGAATAAGCATTATATGGGTGGTGTAATTACACCGGGCATTATGATTTCGGCAGAGGCTTTATACAGTCGGGCAGCAAAACTTCCTCGTATTGAAATTACAAAACCAAGTAGTGTTGTTGGGAAAAATACGATAAGTGCAATGCAATCAGGGATTCTTTATGGATATGTTGGACAAGTGGAAGGTATTGTGAAGCGTATGAAAGAAGAAGCTAAACAAGAACCGAAAGTTATTGCAACTGGTGGATTAGCAAAATTAATTGCGGAAGAATCTAATGTAATTGATATTGTAGATCCGTTTTTAACATTGAAGGGCTTGTATATGTTATATGAACGTAATGCAAATTTACAACATGAGAAGGGTGAATAAATAAGGATGAAAGATTATTTAGTAAAAGCGTTAGCGTTTGATGGAGAGGTTCGTGCATACGGTGTACGTACAACAAATACAGTAAGTGAGGCACAAAGGCGTCATGATACATGGCGGACTGCTTCTGCTGCGCTTGGGCGTTCGTTAACAGCTGGTACAATGATGGGAGCTATGTTAAAAGGTGATCAGAAGCTGACGATTAAAGTAGAAGGGAATGGTCCGCTTGGTCCGATTTTAGTGGATGCTCATGCAAATGGAGATGTACGTGGGTATGTAACGAATCCACATGTTGATTTCGAATCGACGGAGCAAGGTAAGTTACGTGTATATCAAGCTGTGGGTACAGAGGGTTCTTTAACGGTTATTAAAGATATCGGTATGCGTGAACCATTTATCGGACAATCTCCAATTGTTTCAGGTGAATTAGGAGAAGACTTCACATATTATTTCGCTGTTTCTGAGCAAACGCCTTCTTCTGTTGGTGTTGGAGTTCTTGTAAATGGGGATGATAGCATCTTAGCGGCTGGCGGATTTATTTTGCAGATTATGCCAGGTGCGCAAGAGGAGACAATTTCATTTATTGAGGAACGCCTACAAAAAATTCCGCCTGTGTCAAAGTTAATTGAACAAGGTCTTTCACCAGAAGAATTATTATATGAAGTATTAGGGAAAGACAAAGTGAAAGTATTAGAAACAATGGATGTTCAATTTAATTGTACATGTTCTCGTGAGCGTATTGAGAGTGTATTGATTAGTCTGGGTAAGAAAGAATTAGAACAAGTTCGTGAAGAAGAGGATGAGACAGAGGTGCATTGTCATTTCTGTAATGAACGATATAGATTTTCTAAAGAAGATATTACAAACTTAATTGAAAGCCTGTAATAAAATTGTTCATGGGGAATCAATCCTTCGAATAGATTGACAAATAGGGAATTTTCTGACAAAATTAAAAAATAGACAAAACCAATAAAAATACTCGGTGTTAGGAGTGACAGGAATGCGAGTGGCACAATCAGTTTCAGAATTAATCGGGAAAACGCCGATCGTTAAGTTGAACCGCATCGTAGAACAAGACAGTGCAGACATTTACTTAAAATTAGAATTTATGAATCCTGGAAGTAGCGTAAAAGATCGTATTGCACTATCCATGATCGAAGTTGCTGAGAAAAAAGGTTTATTAAAAGAAGGCGATACAATCATTGAGCCGACTAGCGGTAACACAGGAATTGGTTTAGCGATGGTGGCAGCTGCAAAAGGTTATAAGGCGATTTTAGTAATGCCAGAAACAATGAGTATCGAACGTCGTAACTTATTACGCGCTTATGGAGCAGAATTAGTATTAACTCCAGGTCCAGAAGGAATGGGTGGTGCAATTCGTAAGGCGACTGAATTGGCAAAAGATCATGGTTACTTTATACCACAACAATTCCAAAACCAGGCGAATCCAGAAATTCATCGTTTGACGACAGGTCCAGAAATTGTTGAGCAGATGGGCAATCAATTAGATGCATTTATTGCTGGTATCGGTACTGGTGGGACAATTACAGGTGCTGGTGAAGTGTTAAAGGAAACATATAAAGACATTAAAATTTATGCAGTAGAACCTGCGGATTCTCCAGTGTTATCTGGTGGAAAACCAGGTCCACATAAAATTCAAGGTATTGGGGCTGGATTTGTTCCTGAAACATTGGATGTAGAAGTATATGATGAAATTATTCAAGTGAAGACAGAACAGGCATTTGAATATGCAAGAAGGGTAGCTCGTGAAGAAGGTATTTTAGTTGGTATTTCTTCAGGTGCTGTCATTTATGCTGCGACAGAAGTTGCGAAAAAACTTGGTAAAGGGAAAAAGGTTCTTGTAATTATTCCAAGTAATGGTGAGCGTTATTTAAGCACGCCGCTTTATCAATTTGAATCATAATCAGTGCGGTCAGAAGAAAGCATTCCTTAACAGGGATGCTTTTTCTTTTTTCGTTTGAAAATAGGAAAAGAGTGAATGACTAGAAAACTTCATGTAAAATAAGTAGTAGTAAAGTTAAATTATTTTCACTAGCTCTCAAGGATAATTATTTCCTATTAACTATCTGTGATTTGAGATGATTCGTCTAAGGGAGTGGGATAAAAGAAGACGGGGTGTTGATATGCAACGAAGAAAATCTTTAGCGCTTTCTATTCCATATCAGTTAGATTTTTTTAAGCAGTATAAGTTTCTTTCTCAGAATAAGCACCAACATATCTTACTAGAAAGTGGTCGCGGTGGTCGTTATACTATTGCAGGGCTTGATCCTGTAGCGGTAATTCGGGGGAAGAATGAAACATTACATATAAGTGAAAGTGGTAAGGAAACAATACAAAGAGGGAATCCATTAGATTTGATGCAACATTATATGGAACAATGGAAAACGGATCATAATCCAAAGTATCCTCCGTTTCAAGGTGGTGCAATTGGATATTTTAGTTATGATTGTATCCGTTATATTGAGAAGCTTCCATCTCTTGCTAAGGATGATGTGGATATACCTGACGTATTCTTTTTATTATTCAATGATGTGTTTGTGTATGATCAAAAGGAAAAAGTGCTATGGATTATTACACATTATATAGATGAACGTGAGGAAGCGGAAAATCGTTTAAATGAATGGAAGAATCTTTGGTTGCAGGAAGCTCCTGAAGTTAAAGTGCCATTTGAATGTCCTGAAAATAGAAATGAAGCAGTAGCTTTTACAGAAGAAGGATTTATGGAAGCTGTTCAGCGTATTCAAGAGTACATTGGAGCTGGGGATGTATTTCAAGTAAATCTGTCGACAAGGCAAGAGAAAACATTGCAAACACATCCGCTCGAAATTTATACGAGTCTTCGTGAAATTAATCCATCACCATATATGGGGTATTTAGAACTTGGAGATTTTCAAATTGTTAGTGGCTCACCTGAATTATTAATTAAAAAACAAGGGACTGAAGTGAGTACTCGTCCGATTGCTGGCACGCGTTCTCGAGGGAAGGATGAGCAAGAAGACGAGAGTTTGGCGAAAGAGTTAATTGAAAATGAAAAAGAACGAGCAGAACACGTGATGCTTGTAGATTTAGAGCGAAATGATTTAGGGCGAGTTTGTAAGTACGGGACTGTTGAAGTAGATGAATTCATGGTAATTGAAAAATATTCGCATGTTATGCATATAGTTTCTAATGTTCGTGGAGAGGTCCGGGAAGATAAGGATGCTTTTGATTTAGTAAGAGCTGTGTTTCCGGGTGGAACGATTACGGGAGCACCTAAAATACGTACAATGGAAATTATAGAAGAATTAGAACCGGTTCGCCGTGGGATTTATACAGGTTCAATTGGTTGGATTGGTTATTCAGGGGATATGGAGTTAAATATTGTGATTCGGACGCTCCTTGCAAAGGATGGACAAGCGTATGTGCAGGCCGGGGCAGGGATTGTAATTGATTCAAATCCGAAAAATGAGTATAAAGAGTCGTTAAAAAAAGCAATCGCTCTATGGCGTGCAAAAGAATGCAGCGAAGAAACGGTTAGGTGAGAGAAATGATATTGATGATTGATAATTATGATTCTTTTACATTTAATTTAGTACAGTTTCTTGGAGAACTTGGACAGGAACTGGTAGTTAAGCGTAATGATGAAGTTACAATTTCAGATATTGAACAAATGAAACCAGACTTTTTAATGATTTCTCCAGGGCCTTGTAGTCCTAATGAAGCTGGTGTAAGTATGAATGTTATTAAGCATTTTGCAGGGAGGATTCCAATTTTTGGAGTGTGTCTTGGTCACCAATCGATTGCGCAGGTATTTGGAGGAGATGTTGTTCGTGCGGAACGTTTAATGCATGGGAAAACCTCTCCGATGTATCATGATGGGAAAACAATTTTTTCGGAAATTCCTAATCCATTTACGGCAACTCGTTATCATTCTCTTATTGTTAAAAAGGAAACATTGCCAGAATGTTTAGAAGTAACATCTTGGACAGAAGAGGGAGAGATTATGGGGCTTCGTCATAAAACATTGCCAATCGAAGGAGTGCAATTCCACCCAGAGTCTATTATGACTTCCCATGGGAAAGAGTTACTGCAGAACTTTATCCGCAGTTATAGTCCGAGTGTATCATCATGTTAATTTATGTAAATGGTACATATGTGGAAGCGAGTGAAGCAAAAATCTCCCCATATGATCATGGATATTTATATGGACTAGGTGTTTTTGAAACGTTTCGTATTTATGACGGGCATCCATTTTTATTAGACGATCACTATGAACGTTTAATGGATGCTCTTTCTACGCTCCAAATCGAGTGGACGATGACAAAAGAAGATGTGTGTCGCATTTTACAAGAATTACTTGTAAGGAATGGGCTAAATCATGCGTATATTCGCTTTAATGTATCGGCTGGTATAGATGAAATAGGTTTGCAAACAGAGGTTTATGAAGAGCCTTCTGTTATTGTATTTATAAAGCCTTTGGCAGCTCCAGGTGTAGTAGTGGAAAAGGAAGGCATTATTTTGAAACAAACACGAAATACACCGGAAGGAGCGTTTCGTTTAAAGTCTCATCATTATTTAAATAACATTTTAGGAAAACGTGAAATTGGAAATGTTGTAAGTAAAGAGGGGATTTTCTTAACTGAAGCTGGTCATATAGCGGAAGGGATTGTTTCGAATCTCTTTTTTGTGAAGGGAAGTGTTTTATATACGCCTTCGCTTGAAACAGGGATTTTAAATGGGATTACTCGCGCTTTTATTATACAGATTGCTGAAATGTTGAATATACAAGTGGAGGAAGGTTTCTTTACGAAAGATGAGTTACTTTCCGCTGATGAGGTGTTTGTAACAAATTCTGTTCAAGAAATCGTGCCATTTCGCCATATTGAAGAGAGAGATTTCCCGGGTAAAGAAGGCGAGGTTACAAAGCAACTGATGCGTGTGTATGAAATGCATAGAGGAAAGCTTTGGAGCCGAAATGAATTGCGGAGAGGAGATGTGTAGTGTGAAGTGGAGTTATGATTTACGCTGCGGCGAATATACGCTGAATTTAAATAAAAAGACATTAATCATGGGGATTTTAAATGTTACACCAGATTCATTCTCAGATGGTGGAAACTACGATGAGGTAAACGCAGCTGTAAGTCACGCGAGGGAAATGGTGGCCGGCGGTGCTGATATTATTGATATTGGTGGGGAATCAACTCGTCCTGGCTTCGCGAAAGTTTCAGTGGAAGAAGAGTTAAGACGCGTGATTCCGATGATTCGAGCGATTTCGAAAGAAGTGAAAGTGCCTATTTCTATTGATACGTATAAAGCTGAAGTAGCTAAGCAAGCAATTGAAGCGGGTGCCCATGTTATTAATGATATATGGGGAGCGAAGGCTGAATCGAAAATTGCGGAAGTGGCAGCACGTTATAATGTACCGATTATCTTAATGCATAATCGTGATAACACAAACTATCGTAATTTAATGGCTGATATGATTGCGGATTTATATGAGAGTGTTAAAATTGCAAAAGATGCGGGTGTACCTGATGAAAATATTATTTTAGATCCAGGTATCGGTTTTGCGAAGACGGTAGAACAAAATTTAGAAGTGATGCGTAATTTAGAAAAGCTAAATGTATTAGGGTATCCGGTTCTTCTTGCGACTTCCAGAAAATCATTTATTGGTCATGTTTTAGACTTGCCGGTAGAGGAACGTGTAGAAGGAACTGGGGCGTCGGTGTGTCTTGGTATTGAAAAAGGTTGTGAAATGATTCGTGTTCATGATGTGAAAGAAATGGCGCGTATGGCGAAGATGATGGATGCGATGATTGGTAAGGGGGGAAAGTGATTGGATAAAATTTATATCCATGACATGGAGTTTTATGGCTATCATGGTGTATTTCCAGAAGAGAATAAATTGGGACAAAGATTTAAAGTGGATTTAACTGTGGAGCTGGATTTAAAACAAGCGGGCGAAAGTGATAACTTAGAGCATTCGGTAAACTATGGGGAGCTCTTTGAACTTTGCAAGCAAGTAGTTGAGGATCAAACGTACAAACTTGTAGAAAGTATAGCGGAAAATATAGCGGCGAATATATTGACTCGATACGTAAGTATTTTACGGTGTACAGTAAAGGTTGTTAAACCAGACCCGCCAATCCCAGGGCATTACCGTGCTGTGGCGGTAGAAATTACGAGAGAACGATTATGAAAAATGATGTATACGTTTCGTTAGGATCAAATATTGGTGATCGCTATGCTTATTTATTGGAAGCGATTGAGTTATTAAATAAAAATCCTTATATTCAAGTGAAAGATGTTTCCTCTGTATATGAAACAGATCCAGTTGGATATACAGATCAAAATCGTTTTTTAAATCTAGTTATAAAAATTTCTACCAATTTACTACCGCAAGAGTTGTTGAAAATAACGCAAAAGGTTGAGATTGATTTAGGAAGGAAAAGGGAAATTAGATGGGGCCCGAGAACCATTGACCTTGACATTTTGCTCTATAATCAAGAAAATATTGAAGCAGAGAATCTTATTGTTCCGCATCCGCGGATGTTCGAAAGAGCTTTTGTTATCGTTCCGTTGTTAGAGATTAATCGAGATATAAAACGAGATATTTCACGTTCACAAGTAGATGAAATGAAAAGGCGAGAGGGAGTAACGGTATGGAAGCAGAAAAATGGGGAAGACGCATTCGTGCTTTTCGGAAATTAAAAGGTTATACGCAAGAAGGTTTTGCAAGGGAATTAGGGGTATCTGTATCCGTTTTAGGAGAAGTCGAGAGAGGGAATAGAACCCCTTCTCAAGATTTTGTAGTAGAAGTTGCGAAGACATTAAATATTTCAATAGATGAATTAATGCCAAAGTGAGGACAAAGGAAGGAGATAGTCGAGTGTTAAAGATTGCAAACATCGAGATGAAGAATCCAGTTGTATTAGCACCGATGGCGGGGGTATGTAACTCCGCATTCCGTCTAACTGTAAAAGAATTTGGTGCGGGTTTAGTATGTGCTGAAATGGTAAGTGATAAGGCGATTTTATTTAATAACCAAAGAACATTAGATATGTTATATATTGATGAGAGGGAGAAGCCACTAAGTTTACAAATTTTTGGTGGTGAGAAAGAAACGCTTGTTGGTGCTGCGAAATATGTAGATAAAAACACAACGGCGGATATTATCGATATCAATATGGGTTGCCCAGTTCCGAAAATTACAAAGTGTGATGCTGGTGCAAAATGGTTATTAGATCCAAATAAGGTGTATGAAATGGTAGCAGCAGTTGTAGATGCTGTTGAAAAGCCGGTTACAGTTAAAATGCGTATTGGTTGGGACGAAGACCATATTTTCGCAATTGAAAATGCTAGAGCTGTTGAACGTGCAGGTGGCCAAGCAGTGGCGGTTCACGGACGTACACGTGTTCAAATGTATGAAGGAAAAGCGGATTGGGATATTATTAAACAAGTAAAACAATCTGTAAATATTCCGGTTATCGGAAATGGTGACGTGGAAACACCTCAAGATGCAAAACGCATGCTTGATGAAGTTGGTGTCGATGGTGTTATGATAGGTCGAGCGGCCCTTGGTAATCCTTGGATGATTTATCGTACGGTAAATTATTTAGAAACAGGAGAGTTATTACCAGAACCAACAGTGCGTGAGAAGATAGATGTATGTATGCTCCACTTAGATCGTCTTATTGATTTAAAGAACGAAGATATTGCAGTAAGAGAAATGAGAAAGCACGCAGCTTGGTATTTAAAAGGTGTTCGTGGTAATGCAGGAGTGCGTAATGCAATTAATACGTGCAATACGCGTGAGGACCTTGCTTCCTTGCTAGGGGCGTTTGTAGAAGAAGTAGAAGCAAAACAAGAAACAATTCACGTTGGTTAAAAAAAGGGGAGAGAACGTTTGACATTCCTGCTCTCACTACCTATAATTACGTGAAAGAAAGAAGAACTGCCAGTATACTACTGGCAGTTTTTCTAGTTGAGTAGAAAATGATATACTGTATATATTGTAAAATTTAATAGAGCTGGAGTGATATCAATACCATGGATAACATGAACCACGAAGAATTAAATGACCAATTGCTTGTTCGTCGTGAGAAGTTACATAATTTACGCGAACAAGGGATCGATCCGTTTGGTAAACGTTTTGAACGTACGAATTCAACCAAAGAATTATTAAACTTGTATGGAGAGCTCTCTAAAGAAGAATTAGAAGAGAAAGAAATCTCAGTTTCTATTGCTGGTCGTATTATGACGAAGCGCGGTAAAGGGAAAGCAGGTTTTGCACATCTTCAAGATTTACACGGACAAGTTCAAATTTATGTTCGTAAAGATGCTGTTGGAGATGAGCAATATGAATTATTTAAGACAGCTGACTTAGGTGATTTAGTAGGAATCGAAGGGAAAGTTTTCAAAACAAACGTAGGAGAACTTTCAGTAAAGGCAACAGGCTTTACGTTACTAACGAAAGCACTTCGTCCATTGCCAGATAAATACCATGGATTGAAAGATGTTGAACAACGCTATCGTCAACGTTACTTAGATTTAATTACAAGTATGGAGAGCCGCGAAACATTTGTTACTCGTAGTAAAATCATTCGTGAAATGAGAAGGTATCTAGATGATAATGGTTACCTTGAAGTAGAAACACCGATGATGCATGCGATTGCCGGTGGGGCATCTGCTCGTCCGTTCATCACACACCATAATGCATTAGATATGGAACTATATATGCGTATTGCAATTGAATTGCACTTAAAGCGCCTTATTGTAGGTGGTTTAGAGAAAGTATACGAAATCGGCCGTGTATTCCGTAATGAAGGTGTATCAACGCGTCATAATCCTGAATTTACAATGATTGAATTATATGAAGCGTATGCTGATTATAAAGATATTATGAAACTAACAGAAAATATGATTGCTCATATTGCGAAACAAGTACTAGGTACAACGACA
>NZ_CP127376.1:85000-267500 GCF_030285945.1 Bacillus arachidis
GAAGGTGCGGCTGGATCACCTCCTTTCTATGGAGAATTGATGAACGCTGTTCATCAATATAAGTTTCCGTGTTTCGTTTTGTTCAGTTTTGAGAGAACTATCTCTCAGAAATAAATGTATGTTCTTTGAAAACTAGATAACAGTGTAGCTCATATTTTTTAATTTTAGTTTGGTTAAGTTAGAAAGGGCGCACGGTGGATGCCTTGACACTAGGAGTCGATGAAGGACGGGACTAACGCCGATATGCTTCGGGGAGCTGTAAGTAAGCTTTGATCCGAAGATTTCCGAATGGGGAAACCCACCATACGTAATGGTATGGTATCCTTATCTGAATACATAGGGTAAGGAAGACAGACCCAGGGAACTGAAACATCTAAGTACCTGGAGGAAGAGAAAGCAAATGCGATTTCCTGAGTAGCGGCGAGCGAAACGGAATCTAGCCCAAACCAAGAGGCTTGCCTCTTGGGGTTGTAGGACATTCTATACGGAGTTACAAAGGAACGAGGTAGACGAAGCAGTCTGGAAAGGCTCGTCACAGAGGGTAACAACCCCGTAGTCGAAACTTCGTTCTCTCTTGAATGTATCCTGAGTACGGCGGAACACGTGAAATTCCGTCGGAATCCGGGAGGACCATCTCCCAAGGCTAAATACTCCCTAGTGATCGATAGTGAACCAGTACCGTGAGGGAAAGGTGAAAAGCACCCCGGAAGGGGAGTGAAAGAGATCCTGAAACCGTGTGCCTACAAATAGTCAGAGCCCGTTAACGGGTGATGGCGTGCCTTTTGTAGAATGAACCGGCGAGTTACGATCCCGTGCGAGGTTAAGCTGAAGAGGCGGAGCCGTAGCGAAAGCGAGTCTGAATAGGGCGTTTAGTACGTGGTCGTAGACCCGAAACCAGGTGATCTACCCATGTCCAGGGTGAAGTTCAGGTAACACTGAATGGAGGCCCGAACCCACGCACGTTGAAAAGTGCGGGGATGAGGTGTGGGTAGCGGAGAAATTCCAATCGAACCTGGAGATAGCTGGTTCTCCCCGAAATAGCTTTAGGGCTAGCCTCAAGTGTTAGAGTCTTGGAGGTAGAGCACTGATTGGACTAGGGGTCCTCATCGGATTACCGAATTCAGTCAAACTCCGAATGCCAATGACTTATCCTTGGGAGTCAGACTGCGAGTGATAAGATCCGTAGTCAAAAGGGAAACAGCCCAGACCGCCAGCTAAGGTCCCAAAGTGTGTATTAAGTGGAAAAGGATGTGGAGTTGCTTAGACAACTAGGATGTTGGCTTAGAAGCAGCCACCATTTAAAGAGTGCGTAATAGCTCACTAGTCGAGTGACTCTGCGCCGAAAATGTACCGGGGCTAAATACACCACCGAAGCTGCGGATTGATACTTACGTATCAGTGGTAGGGGAGCGTTCTAAGGACAGTGAAGTCAGACCGGAAGGACTGGTGGAGTGCTTAGAAGTGAGAATGCCGGTATGAGTAGCGAAAGACGGGTGAGAATCCCGTCCACCGAATGCCTAAGGTTTCCTGAGGAAGGCTCGTCCGCTCAGGGTTAGTCAGGACCTAAGCCGAGGCCGACAGGCGTAGGCGATGGACAACAGGTTGATATTCCTGTACCACCTCTTTATCGTTTGAGCAATGGAGGGACGCAGAAGGATAGAAGAAGCGTGCGATTGGTTGTGCACGTCCAAGCAGTTAGGCTGATAAGTAGGCAAATCCGCTTATCGTGAAGGCTGAGCTGTGATGGGGAAGCTCCTTATGGAGCGAAGTCTTTGATTCCCCGCTGCCAAGAAAAGCTTCTAGCGAGATAAAAGGTGCCTGTACCGCAAACCGACACAGGTAGGCGAGGAGAGAATCCTAAGGTGAGCGAGAGAACTCTGGTTAAGGAACTCGGCAAAATGACCCCGTAACTTCGGGAGAAGGGGTGCTTTCTTAACGGAAAGCCGCAGTGAATAGGCCCAAGCGACTGTTTAGCAAAAACACAGGTCTCTGCGAAGCCGTAAGGCGAAGTATAGGGGCTGACACCTGCCCGGTGCTGGAAGGTTAAGGAGAGGGGTTAGCGCAAGCGAAGCTCTGAACTGAAGCCCCAGTAAACGGCGGCCGTAACTATAACGGTCCTAAGGTAGCGAAATTCCTTGTCGGGTAAGTTCCGACCCGCACGAAAGGTGTAACGATTTGGGCACTGTCTCAACCAGAGACTCGGTGAAATTATAGTACCTGTGAAGATGCAGGTTACCCGCGACAGGACGGAAAGACCCCGTGGAGCTTTACTGTAGCCTGATATTGAATTTTGGTACAGCTTGTACAGGATAGGCGGGAGCCTTTGAAGCCGGAGCGCTAGCTTCGGTGGAGGCGCTGGTGGGATACCGCCCTGGCTGTATTGAAATTCTAACCTACGGGTCTTATCGACCCGGGAGACAGTGTCAGGTGGGCAGTTTGACTGGGGCGGTCGCCTCCTAAAGTGTAACGGAGGCGCCCAAAGGTTCCCTCAGAATGGTTGGAAATCATTCGTAGAGTGCAAAGGCATAAGGGAGCTTGACTGCGAGACCTACAAGTCGAGCAGGGACGAAAGTCGGGCTTAGTGATCCGGTGGTTCCGCATGGAAGGGCCATCGCTCAACGGATAAAAGCTACCCCGGGGATAACAGGCTTATCTCCCCCAAGAGTCCACATCGACGGGGAGGTTTGGCACCTCGATGTCGGCTCATCGCATCCTGGGGCTGTAGTCGGTCCCAAGGGTTGGGCTGTTCGCCCATTAAAGCGGTACGCGAGCTGGGTTCAGAACGTCGTGAGACAGTTCGGTCCCTATCCGTCGTGGGCGTAGGAAATTTGAGAGGAGCTGTCCTTAGTACGAGAGGACCGGGATGGACGCACCGCTGGTGTACCAGTTGTTCTGCCAAGGGCATAGCTGGGTAGCTATGTGCGGAAGGGATAAGTGCTGAAAGCATCTAAGCATGAAGCCCCCCTCAAGATGAGATTTCCCATAGCGTAAGCTAGTAAGATCCCTGAAAGATGATCAGGTTGATAGGTTCGAGGTGGAAGCATGGTGACATGTGGAGCTGACGAATACTAATAGATCGAGGACTTAACCATATAATATGAAGCAAATGTTATCTAGTTTTGAAGGAATATATATTTGAAATTCCTGTTGACATTCTGAAAAGAATGTGTATAATAATAAAAGTCTGGTAATGATGGCAGAGAGGTCACACCCGTTCCCATACCGAACACGGAAGTTAAGCTCTCTAGCGCCGATGGTAGTTGGGGCCTTGCCCCTGTGAGAGTAGGACGTTGCCAGGCAAATGGAGGATTAGCTCAGCTGGGAGAGCACCTGCCTTACAAGCAGGGGGTCGGCGGTTCGATCCCGTCATCCTCCACCATATACGCCGGCTTAGCTCAATTGGTAGAGCAACTGACTTGTAATCAGTAGGTTGGGGGTTCAAGTCCTCTAGCCGGCACCAGTTTTTATTGTACGAGCCATTAGCTCAGTTGGTAGAGCATCTGACTTTTAATCAGAGGGTCGAAGGTTCGAGTCCTTCATGGCTCACCATTTATAATGTTTTGCGGGTGTGGCGGAATTGGCAGACGCACCAGACTTAGGATCTGGCGCCTTTGGCGTGGGGGTTCGACTCCCTTCACCCGCACTTTATAAACAAAATGAATTTCATATCGAGCGGAAGTAGTTCAGTGGTAGAATACAACCTTGCCAAGGTTGGGGTCGCGGGTTCGAATCCCGTCTTCCGCTCCAATTTACAATATGATATGCCGGGGTGGCGGAACAGGCAGACGCACAGGACTTAAAATCCTGCGGTGGGTGACCACCGTGCGGGTTCGACCCCCGCCCTCGGCACCATATGCGCCCGTAGCTCAATTGGATAGAGCGTTTGACTACGGATCAAAAGGTTAGGGGTTCGAGTCCTCTCGGGCGCGTTTTTCCTTCGGGAAGTGGCTCAGCTTGGTAGAGCACCTGGTTTGGGACCAGGGGGTCGCAGGTTCAAATCCTGTCTTCCCGATATTTTAAATATGGGGCCTTAGCTCAGCTGGGAGAGCGCCTGCCTTGCACGCAGGAGGTCAGCGGTTCGATCCCGCTAGGCTCCACCAAAAGTTCTTTGAAAACTGAACGAAACAAACAACGTGAAACGTCAATTTTTATTTTAGATGCTAGACAAACTAACTTTATTGGAGAGTTTGATCCTGGCTCAGGATGAACGCTGGCGGCGTGCCTAATACATGCAAGTCGAGCGAATGGATTAAGAGCTTGCTCTTATGAAGTTAGCGGCGGACGGGTGAGTAACACGTGGGTAACCTGCCCATAAGACTGGGATAACTCCGGGAAACCGGGGCTAATACCGGATAACATTTTGCACCGCATGGTGCGAAATTGAAAGGCGGCTTCGGCTGTCACTTATGGATGGACCCGCGTCGCATTAGCTAGTTGGTGAGGTAACGGCTCACCAAGGCAACGATGCGTAGCCGACCTGAGAGGGTGATCGGCCACACTGGGACTGAGACACGGCCCAGACTCCTACGGGAGGCAGCAGTAGGGAATCTTCCGCAATGGACGAAAGTCTGACGGAGCAACGCCGCGTGAGTGATGAAGGCTTTCGGGTCGTAAAACTCTGTTGTTAGGGAAGAACAAGTGCTAGTTGAATAAGCTGGCACCTTGACGGTACCTAACCAGAAAGCCACGGCTAACTACGTGCCAGCAGCCGCGGTAATACGTAGGTGGCAAGCGTTATCCGGAATTATTGGGCGTAAAGCGCGCGCAGGTGGTTTCTTAAGTCTGATGTGAAAGCCCACGGCTCAACCGTGGAGGGTCATTGGAAACTGGGAGACTTGAGTGCAGAAGAGGAAAGTGGAATTCCATGTGTAGCGGTGAAATGCGTAGAGATATGGAGGAACACCAGTGGCGAAGGCGACTTTCTGGTCTGTAACTGACACTGAGGCGCGAAAGCGTGGGGAGCAAACAGGATTAGATACCCTGGTAGTCCACGCCGTAAACGATGAGTGCTAAGTGTTAGAGGGTTTCCGCCCTTTAGTGCTGAAGTTAACGCATTAAGCACTCCGCCTGGGGAGTACGGCCGCAAGGCTGAAACTCAAAGGAATTGACGGGGGCCCGCACAAGCGGTGGAGCATGTGGTTTAATTCGAAGCAACGCGAAGAACCTTACCAGGTCTTGACATCCTCTGACAACCCTAGAGATAGGGCTTCCCCTTCGGGGGCAGAGTGACAGGTGGTGCATGGTTGTCGTCAGCTCGTGTCGTGAGATGTTGGGTTAAGTCCCGCAACGAGCGCAACCCTTGATCTTAGTTGCCATCATTAAGTTGGGCACTCTAAGGTGACTGCCGGTGACAAACCGGAGGAAGGTGGGGATGACGTCAAATCATCATGCCCCTTATGACCTGGGCTACACACGTGCTACAATGGACGGTACAAAGAGCTGCAAGACCGCGAGGTGGAGCTAATCTCATAAAACCGTTCTCAGTTCGGATTGTAGGCTGCAACTCGCCTACATGAAGCTGGAATCGCTAGTAATCGCGGATCAGCATGCCGCGGTGAATACGTTCCCGGGCCTTGTACACACCGCCCGTCACACCACGAGAGTTTGTAACACCCGAAGTCGGTGGGGTAACCTTTTGGAGCCAGCCGCCTAAGGTGGGACAGATGATTGGGGTGAAGTCGTAACAAGGTAGCCGTATCGGAAGGTGCGGCTGGATCACCTCCTTTCTATGGAGAATTGATGAACGCTGTTCATCAATATAAGTTTCCGTGTTTCGTTTTGTTCAGTTTTGAGAGAACTATCTCTCAGAAATAAATGTATGTTCTTTGAAAACTAGATAACAGTGTAGCTCATATTTTTTAATTTTAGTTTGGTTAAGTTAGAAAGGGCGCACGGTGGATGCCTTGACACTAGGAGTCGATGAAGGACGGGACTAACGCCGATATGCTTCGGGGAGCTGTAAGTAAGCTTTGATCCGAAGATTTCCGAATGGGGAAACCCACCATACGTAATGGTATGGTATCCTTATCTGAATACATAGGGTAAGGAAGACAGACCCAGGGAACTGAAACATCTAAGTACCTGGAGGAAGAGAAAGCAAATGCGATTTCCTGAGTAGCGGCGAGCGAAACGGAATCTAGCCCAAACCAAGAGGCTTGCCTCTTGGGGTTGTAGGACATTCTATACGGAGTTACAAAGGAACGAGGTAGACGAAGCAGTCTGGAAAGGCTCGTCACAGAGGGTAACAACCCCGTAGTCGAAACTTCGTTCTCTCTTGAATGTATCCTGAGTACGGCGGAACACGTGAAATTCCGTCGGAATCCGGGAGGACCATCTCCCAAGGCTAAATACTCCCTAGTGATCGATAGTGAACCAGTACCGTGAGGGAAAGGTGAAAAGCACCCCGGAAGGGGAGTGAAAGAGATCCTGAAACCGTGTGCCTACAAATAGTCAGAGCCCGTTAACGGGTGATGGCGTGCCTTTTGTAGAATGAACCGGCGAGTTACGATCCCGTGCGAGGTTAAGCTGAAGAGGCGGAGCCGTAGCGAAAGCGAGTCTGAATAGGGCGTTTAGTACGTGGTCGTAGACCCGAAACCAGGTGATCTACCCATGTCCAGGGTGAAGTTCAGGTAACACTGAATGGAGGCCCGAACCCACGCACGTTGAAAAGTGCGGGGATGAGGTGTGGGTAGCGGAGAAATTCCAATCGAACCTGGAGATAGCTGGTTCTCCCCGAAATAGCTTTAGGGCTAGCCTCAAGTGTTAGAGTCTTGGAGGTAGAGCACTGATTGGACTAGGGGTCCTCATCGGATTACCGAATTCAGTCAAACTCCGAATGCCAATGACTTATCCTTGGGAGTCAGACTGCGAGTGATAAGATCCGTAGTCAAAAGGGAAACAGCCCAGACCGCCAGCTAAGGTCCCAAAGTGTGTATTAAGTGGAAAAGGATGTGGAGTTGCTTAGACAACTAGGATGTTGGCTTAGAAGCAGCCACCATTTAAAGAGTGCGTAATAGCTCACTAGTCGAGTGACTCTGCGCCGAAAATGTACCGGGGCTAAATACACCACCGAAGCTGCGGATTGATACTTACGTATCAGTGGTAGGGGAGCGTTCTAAGGACAGTGAAGTCAGACCGGAAGGACTGGTGGAGTGCTTAGAAGTGAGAATGCCGGTATGAGTAGCGAAAGACGGGTGAGAATCCCGTCCACCGAATGCCTAAGGTTTCCTGAGGAAGGCTCGTCCGCTCAGGGTTAGTCAGGACCTAAGCCGAGGCCGACAGGCGTAGGCGATGGACAACAGGTTGATATTCCTGTACCACCTCTTTATCGTTTGAGCAATGGAGGGACGCAGAAGGATAGAAGAAGCGTGCGATTGGTTGTGCACGTCCAAGCAGTTAGGCTGATAAGTAGGCAAATCCGCTTATCGTGAAGGCTGAGCTGTGATGGGGAAGCTCCTTATGGAGCGAAGTCTTTGATTCCCCGCTGCCAAGAAAAGCTTCTAGCGAGATAAAAGGTGCCTGTACCGCAAACCGACACAGGTAGGCGAGGAGAGAATCCTAAGGTGAGCGAGAGAACTCTGGTTAAGGAACTCGGCAAAATGACCCCGTAACTTCGGGAGAAGGGGTGCTTTCTTAACGGAAAGCCGCAGTGAATAGGCCCAAGCGACTGTTTAGCAAAAACACAGGTCTCTGCGAAGCCGTAAGGCGAAGTATAGGGGCTGACACCTGCCCGGTGCTGGAAGGTTAAGGAGAGGGGTTAGCGCAAGCGAAGCTCTGAACTGAAGCCCCAGTAAACGGCGGCCGTAACTATAACGGTCCTAAGGTAGCGAAATTCCTTGTCGGGTAAGTTCCGACCCGCACGAAAGGTGTAACGATTTGGGCACTGTCTCAACCAGAGACTCGGTGAAATTATAGTACCTGTGAAGATGCAGGTTACCCGCGACAGGACGGAAAGACCCCGTGGAGCTTTACTGTAGCCTGATATTGAATTTTGGTACAGCTTGTACAGGATAGGCGGGAGCCTTTGAAGCCGGAGCGCTAGCTTCGGTGGAGGCGCTGGTGGGATACCGCCCTGGCTGTATTGAAATTCTAACCTACGGGTCTTATCGACCCGGGAGACAGTGTCAGGTGGGCAGTTTGACTGGGGCGGTCGCCTCCTAAAGTGTAACGGAGGCGCCCAAAGGTTCCCTCAGAATGGTTGGAAATCATTCGTAGAGTGCAAAGGCATAAGGGAGCTTGACTGCGAGACCTACAAGTCGAGCAGGGACGAAAGTCGGGCTTAGTGATCCGGTGGTTCCGCATGGAAGGGCCATCGCTCAACGGATAAAAGCTACCCCGGGGATAACAGGCTTATCTCCCCCAAGAGTCCACATCGACGGGGAGGTTTGGCACCTCGATGTCGGCTCATCGCATCCTGGGGCTGTAGTCGGTCCCAAGGGTTGGGCTGTTCGCCCATTAAAGCGGTACGCGAGCTGGGTTCAGAACGTCGTGAGACAGTTCGGTCCCTATCCGTCGTGGGCGTAGGAAATTTGAGAGGAGCTGTCCTTAGTACGAGAGGACCGGGATGGACGCACCGCTGGTGTACCAGTTGTTCTGCCAAGGGCATAGCTGGGTAGCTATGTGCGGAAGGGATAAGTGCTGAAAGCATCTAAGCATGAAGCCCCCCTCAAGATGAGATTTCCCATAGCGTAAGCTAGTAAGATCCCTGAAAGATGATCAGGTTGATAGGTTCGAGGTGGAAGCATGGTGACATGTGGAGCTGACGAATACTAATAGATCGAGGACTTAACCATATAATATGAAGCAAATGTTATCTAGTTTTGAAGGAATATGCCTTCAATAGTTTGGTGATGATGGCAGAGAGGTCACACCCGTTCCCATACCGAACACGGAAGTTAAGCTCTCTAGCGCCGATGGTAGTTGGGACCTTGTCCCTGTGAGAGTAGGACGTCGCCAAGCAAAAAAAGCACGAGTCAATTGACTCGTGCTTTTTTTGTATTACTATGCAATAAAACTGGGAAATTTATCTTGTTATATAAAATATGAACTCAGTGATTAAAGAACTAAAATTTTGGCTAGGATAGTGAAGAAGCAAAAGAGTTGCAAATTTCTTTAATACGTATATAATTAAAGTCAAAGATAGTCAAAGTCAATAAAGGTGGCGGATAAATGAGAAATATATCTGATATCATTGAGCAACATCTAAAGCAAGTTATTGACTTAAGCAATAATAATGTGATTGAGATTAAGAGAAATGAGATTGCGGACCGATTTGATTGTGTCCCATCTCAAATTAATTATGTAATCAATACTCGCTTTACGTTAGAAAGAGGGTTTGTCGTTGAAAGTAAACGAGGCGGCGGTGGTTACATTCGCATTATCAAAGTCAAATTGCATGACGATGTAGACATTATTGATCAAATGCTTCATATGATTGAGCATAGCATTGCGCAGGGAAATGCGGAAAGTATCATCATACGATTAGTAGAAGAAGATATTGTGACAAATCGGGAAGCAAAACTTATGCTGAGCGTATTAGATCGATCCGTATTATTAATGGATTTGCCTTCGCGGGATCAACTTAGGGCTCGAATATTATGCGCAATGTTGAGGACACTGAAATATAAATAAATACAGCTTTTGTTAAAAATGTTTTTAGCGGTATATCATTTTATCGTGAGGCTTTTTATAGGCGAGATTAAGTGAACAAAATAATCTAGTCACGTATAAAAAGTATCATGAATTAGATTGTTCCTATTGTGAAGGTGGGGATATAAGATGACTTGTCAAAATTGCAATGTAAGACCAGCAGCTTTACATTATACAAAAGTGATAAACGGACAAAAGACGGAAGTTCATCTTTGTGAGCAATGTGCAGAACAAAATGGCTATACGTCTTTCTTTCAATCACCACAACCTAGTTTTTCCTTTCATGACTTACTAGCTGGATTGCTACATGGAGAATCATCAATGTTTGAAAACCAAGAGGATAATTTTTTAGATACAAGGGTGTTACGGTGTTCAACTTGCAATATGACATATGAACAGTTTGCAAAAGTGGGACGCTTTGGATGCGCTTCGTGTTATGAGACATTTAAGGAACAACTAAAGCCCATGTTGAAGCGACTTCATGGTGGTTATACACAACATTGTGGAAAAATTCCAGAGCGTATGGGAGGAAATATTCATCTAAAGAAAGAATTAGATGAACTAAAATTAAAATTAAAGCAATGTGTACAGAAAGAAGAATTTGAGGAAGCAGCTCAAATTCGTGATCAAATTCGAAGTATTATAAATCAACTTAGTGGACATAGAAAGGGGGAATAATTCTATGTCACTAGATCGTATTATGAATGAAGCAATTAGTCCATGGATGAAGGGAGATGGCCCTGATTCTGATATTGTTTTAAGTAGTCGCATTCGCTTGGCTCGTAATTTAAAAGATTATCATTTCCCTACTATGCAGACAAACGAAGAAGCTAAGCAGATTACTAATTTATTTCAAAAGAAACTGGCAAATCGGAAAGTGAAATCTTTTGGGAGTTTTGAACTGTTAAAGATGAACGAACTAAATCCACTTCAGCGAAGAGTTTTAGTAGAAAAACATTTAATCAGTCCTAATCTTGCTGGAACAGAATTTGGTGCTTGTTTACTATCAGAAGATGAACATATAAGTGTGATGCTTAATGAAGAAGATCATGTGCGAATTCAATGTTTGCTCTCAGGATTGCAATTATCAGAGGCGCTACAACGCGCAAACAAAATGGATAATTGGATTGAAGGAGCAGTTGAATATGCTTTTGATGAAGCGCTTGGCTATATGACAAGTTGCCCCACAAATGTTGGAACGGGGTTACGGGCTTCGGTGATGATACATTTACCAGCACTTGTTTTGACGAAACGAATGAGTCGTATTATACAAGCAATTCAACAATTGGGTTTAGTCGTAAGAGGAATATACGGTGAAGGTAGCGAAGCCTTAGGTAATATATTTCAAATTTCTAATCAAATGACATTAGGAAAATCAGAAGAAGATATTCTAGCAGACTTAGAGAGTGTCGTTCATCAGCTTATACAACAAGAAAGAGTAGCTCGAGAATTGATTATGAAAAATTCAAGTATTGAACTTGAAGACCGAGTATATCGTTCTTACGGTATACTGGCCAATAGTCGATTAATTCAATCGGCAGAGGCGGCTACTTGTCTGTCAGATATGCGGCTAGGCATTGATCTTGGTTATATAAAAAATATATCAAGAAATATTTTAACCGAGTTGATGGTACTAACTCAGCCTGGAATTTTACAGCAATACGCGGGTGGCTCTTTGAGTCCAGAAGAAAGGGATTATCGAAGAGCAACATTAATACGTGAACGACTACGAATTGAACAAAATTGAGCGCAAGTAGGAGGCGATTTCTATGATGTTTGGAAGATTTACAGAACGAGCACAGAAAGTATTAGCTTTATCTCAAGAAGAGGCAATTCGCATTGGGCATAATAATATTGGAACAGAACATATTTTACTTGGGCTTGTACGCGAAGGTGAAGGAATTGCAGCTAAAGCGTTAATCGCCCTTGGATTAAGCCCGGAGAAGGTACAAAAAGAGGTAGAGGCATTGATTGGCCGTGGAACAGAGATGTCTCAAACGGTTCATTATACACCGCGTGCAAAAAAAGTAATTGAATTATCAATGGATGAGGCACGTAAACTTGGTCATTCTTATGTCGGAACAGAACATATTTTATTAGGATTGATTCGTGAAGGTGAAGGCGTTGCGGCGCGAGTATTAAATAACTTAGGTGTAAGTTTAAATAAAGCAAGACAGCAAGTATTACAGCTCCTTGGAAGCAATGAAGCTACATCAGGTCATCAAGGTGGTGCATCAGCAAATGCAAATACACCAACGCTTGATAGTCTAGCACGTGATTTAACGGTTGTGGCACGTGAAGGGCGCCTAGATCCTGTTATTGGCCGTAGTAAAGAGATTCAACGTGTTATTGAAGTACTGAGCCGCAGAACTAAGAATAACCCAGTATTGATCGGAGAACCTGGGGTAGGTAAAACGGCAATAGCTGAGGGCCTAGCACAGCAAATTGTAAATAATGAAGTTCCAGAAACATTACGTGATAAGCGTGTTATGACGTTAGATATGGGTACAGTTGTTGCTGGTACGAAGTATCGTGGTGAATTTGAAGACCGCTTAAAGAAAGTGATGGATGAAATTCGACAAGCGGGTAATATTATCTTGTTTATTGACGAACTTCATACATTAATTGGTGCAGGTGGTGCAGAAGGTGCGATTGACGCATCCAATATTTTAAAACCATCATTAGCACGTGGTGAATTGCAATGCATTGGAGCGACAACGTTAGATGAGTATCGTAAATACATTGAAAAAGATGCAGCGCTGGAAAGACGTTTCCAACCAATTCATGTTGATGAACCGAGCTTAGAAGAATCGATTCAAATTTTAAAAGGATTACGTGACCGTTACGAAGCGCATCATCGTGTTTCCATTACGGATGATGCAATTGATGCATCTGTAAAACTTTCAGATCGTTATATTACAGATCGCTTTTTGCCTGATAAAGCAATTGACTTAATCGATGAAGCAGCTTCAAAAGTACGCTTACGTTCTTATACAACACCACCAAATTTAAAAGAACTTGAAGTGAAGCTTGAAGAAATTCGAAAAGAAAAAGATGCAGCTGTACAGAGCCAAGAGTTTGAAAAGGCAGCTTCTTTACGCGATATGGAACAACGTTTACGTGAAAAGTTAGAAGATACAAAACGTCAGTGGAAAGAGCAGCAAGGAAAAGAAAACTCTGAAGTAACAGTAGAGGATATTGCAAATGTTGTTTCTACGTGGACGCGTATTCCAGTTTCTAAACTTGCACAAACAGAAACAAACAAATTATTGAATCTAGAATCCATTTTACATGACCGTGTAATTGGTCAAGATGAAGCTGTTATTGCGGTAGCGAAAGCAGTGCGCCGTGCACGAGCAGGTTTAAAAGATCCAAAACGTCCAATTGGTTCATTTATTTTCTTGGGACCCACTGGGGTAGGTAAAACCGAATTAGCAAGAGCGCTGGCGGAATCCATGTTTGGTGATGAAGATGCGATGATTCGGATTGATATGTCTGAGTACATGGAGAAACATTCTACTTCTCGCTTAGTTGGATCTCCTCCAGGGTATGTTGGGTACGAAGAGGGCGGTCAATTGACGGAAAAAGTTCGTCGTAAACCATATTCTGTCGTTCTATTAGATGAAGTAGAGAAGGCACATCCAGATGTATTTAACATCTTACTGCAGGTGTTAGAAGATGGCCGTTTAACAGATTCTAAAGGACGCACAGTGGATTTCCGTAATACAATTGTTATTATGACTTCTAACGTTGGTGCTGAGGCATTAAAACGTAATAAACATCTTGGTTTTAACGTACAAGATGAGAGCCGTGATTATTCGGATATGAAGGGTAAAGTAATGGATGAATTGAAAAAAGCATTTCGTCCAGAATTCTTAAACCGTATCGATGAAATCATTGTGTTCCATATGCTTGAGAAAAAACACATTCAGGAAATTGTAACGCTCATGGTGAATCAATTGGTGGGCCGTTTAAAAGAACAAGAAATTGAATTAGAGTTAACAAGCGCAGCGATTGAAGCGATTGCTGATCAAGGATTTGATCGTGAGTATGGTGCTCGGCCACTACGCCGAGCAATTCAAAAACATGTGGAAGATCGATTATCAGAAGAGCTTCTAAAAGGAGCAATTGAGAAAGGTCAAAAAGTTGTCTTCGATGCTGAAGGAGAATCATTTGTCATTCGTAGTGCAGAAAAGGTAAAATAAGTATAGACAAACGAAGAGGGCTAAATAATAGCCCTCTTTCTTGTACAAGAAGGATATATGTTTACATATGAAAGTGAAGTGAAGTAAAAAACAAGATGGCTAAAAAGAAAACGAAATTTATATGTCAAGAATGTGGTTATCAGTCACCAAAATATATGGGGAAGTGTCCTGGATGTGGGCAATGGAATACGCTTGTTGAAGAGATGGAACAAGTTGTATCCTCCCGTCGTATCAACTATGCAAATGCGATTCAAACGGAAGTAACGAAGCCAAGGCGTCTTACAGAGGTAGAAACAAAGTCAGAGGCACGAATTGAAACGAAATTTCAAGAATTTAATCGTGTGCTCGGTGGAGGAATTGTTGATGGTTCTCTCGTACTTATTGGAGGAGACCCTGGAATTGGGAAATCAACTTTATTACTACAAATATCATCGCAATTAGCAGATTCTGCGTATGATGTATTGTATATATCTGGTGAAGAATCAGCAAAACAAATTAAACTTCGTGCAGACCGTCTACATGTAAATGGAAATAACTTATTTGTTGTTTCAGAAACAGATTTACAGAGAATTGCAGCACATATCGACGAAATGAATCCTTCCTTTGTTGTCATTGATTCCATTCAAACTATTTATTTACCAGAAGTAACTTCAGCGCCAGGAAGTGTTTCACAAGTACGTGAATGTACAGCAGAACTGATGAAACTTGCAAAAACGAAAGGAATCCCGATTTTTATCGTAGGACATGTGACCAAAGAAGGCGCAATTGCAGGACCACGTATGTTAGAACATATGGTGGATGCGGTTCTTTATTTTGAAGGAGACCGTCATCACACATATCGTATATTGCGGGCGGTTAAAAATCGTTTTGGTTCTACAAATGAGATGGGTATATTTGAAATGAAGGAATTAGGTCTTGCAGAAGTATTAAATCCTTCAGAAATTTTTCTAGAAGAAAGACCAGTTGGAGTCGCTGGTTCTACAGTTGTTGCTTCCATGGAAGGGACAAGGCCAGTTTTAGTAGAAATACAAGCATTAATTTCTCCTACTAGTTTTGGAAATCCAAGAAGAATGGCTACAGGGATTGATCATAATCGTGTATCGCTTATTATGGCGGTACTAGAAAAAAGAGCAGGTTTATTATTACAAAACCAAGATGCGTATTTAAAGGTTGCTGGAGGGTTAAGATTGGATGAACCAGCAATTGATTTGGCGGTCGCTTTAAGTATTGCATCGAGTTTTCGAGATAAGTCAACTGCACCAACCGATGCGGTAATAGGAGAAGTTGGATTAACTGGCGAAATAAGAAGGGTATCGAGAATTGAACAACGAGTACAAGAAGCGGCTAAACTAGGGTTTCAACGTGCCATTATCCCACGAAAAAATTTAGGGGGTTGGACAATTCCGGATGGGATTGAAGTAGTTGGTGTTTCTAATTTAGGAGAGGCGCTTCGTTTGACATTAGGAGGCTAGGCTATGGAAGAAAACAAGCAACGTGTCAAAAAAAGTATGATTAATATTTTACAGCTTGTTGCACCAGGGACACCTTTGCGAGAAGGTATTGATAATGTACTTCGCGCGCAAACAGGTGGTTTAATTGTCCTTGGATATAATGATCAGATTAAAAGCATTGTTGATGGAGGATTTCACATTAATTGTGCATTCTCTCCCGCTAGTTTATACGAATTAGCAAAAATGGATGGAGCTCTTATTTTAAATGAGACGGGAAGTAAAATTTTGATTGCAAATGCACAACTGGTTCCCGAGTCATCTATTGATTCTATTGAAACAGGGATGCGCCATCGTACAGCAGAGCGCGTAGCGAAGCAAACAGGAAGTCTTGTAGTTGCTATTTCACAAAGACGTAACGTAATTACGCTATATCAGGGAAGTTTACGTTATACATTAAAAGATATAGGTGTTATTTTAACAAAGGCAAATCAGGCTATTCAAACTTTAGAAAAATATAAGGCAGTATGGAATGATGGTATTACGAACTTGGGTATTCTAGAATTTGAGGAAGTTGTTACAATGTCTGAAGTAGTCCATGTCCTACATAGCGTTGAGATGGTACTCCGTATTAAGAATGAAATTCTAAGTTATATTCATGAATTAGGAACAGAAGGCAGACTTATTCGTTTGCAGCTTACGGAGCTATTGGCAGATTTAGAAGCAGAAGCAGCACTATTAATTAAAGACTATTATCAAGAAAAGACGCAGGATCACTATCAAATTTTAAAAAAATTACAGGAACTTGCAAACGCGCAGCTTTTAGAAGATAGTGATTTAGTGAAATTACTTGGTTACCCGGGGCAAATGAGTTTAGAGGAAAGTGTTACACCGAGAGGATATAGGATTACAAGTAAAATTTCTAGGGTACCACCTCTTATTATTGAAAACTTGATCAATCGATTTAAAACATTGCAAGGTGTTTGTCGTGCGAGTATTAATGAGTTAGATGATGTAGAAGGAATTGGAGAAGTTCGGGCGAAAAAAATACGAGAAGGTTTAAAACGAATACAAGAGCATTTGTATATGAGTAGACACAATTAAGAATATTACATTGATTTCATAATATAACGACACTAACACATTTTTGGTATATGATATGTTATATTGGTAAATAAAACAATTTATGAAAAGACACGTCCGCTTTTGCATTCGGCGTTTTGATTAGCAAAACAATGGTTAATAATGAGTAGGAGGTGGTTGGATGTTAAGACGGATCGTACAGCTCTTCTTTTTAGTAATTGGAGGGGCGCTCGGGATTTATTTAATCCCGAAAGTTATTAATGTATTGGACATTGGTGCAGTACCTTTGCTTGAAGGTTCGTATGTTCGTGCAATTATTGGTGCAATTATTTTATTTTTAACAACATTTTGGCTCGTAGATTATATTGTTCAGCTTATTAAACATATTGAAGAAGCCCTTGTAAAGGCGCCAGTAACAGATGTTTTATTTGGTACGCTTGGATTAATTTCGGGTCTTATTGTTGCATATTTAATTTTGATACCAATTCGGGAGTTTACAATCCCGGTCATTAGCACTGTATTACAAATCTTCTTTACACTTTTACTTGGTTACTTAGGATTCCAAGTAGGATTTAAAAAGAGAAATGAATTGTTAGGGTTATTTACATTACCACAGCGCGGTGGTAAGAAGAAAAATAACAATAGTGGGAATGAAGAGGCTGAAGCAGAAACAGGGGTCGAAGAATCTTCTTCTCATTGGAAGATTCTTGATACAAGTGTAATTATCGATGGACGTATTGCGGATATTTGTCAAACAAAGTTTCTAGAAGGAACAATTGTGATTCCTCAATTTGTATTAGAAGAGTTACAACATATTGCCGATTCTTCTGATGCATTAAAGCGTAATCGAGGACGTAGAGGATTAGATATCTTAAATCGTATTCAAAAAGAGATGCCAATTCCAGTAGAGATTTATGAAGGTGATTTCGAAGACATTCAAGAAGTCGATAGCAAACTTGTGAAATTAGCGAAGATAACTGGTGGTACTGTTGTCACAAATGATTTTAATTTAAATAAAGTTTCTGAACTACAAGGAGTAACCGTTCTGAACATTAATGATTTAGCAAATGCAATCAAACCGGTTGTACTTCCAGGTGAAGAACTAAGCGTTTATGTTGTTAAAGATGGAAAAGAACAAAATCAAGGTGTTGCTTATTTAGATGATGGTACAATGATTGTAGTAGAAGATGGACGAGAATATGTTGGTTCACAACTTGATGTACTCGTTACGAGTGTACTACAAACATCTGCTGGTCGAATGATTTTTGCAAAGCGTAAGTTATTAGAAAAAGCATTATAAGTAGAGGATTATTAGCATGTATACATTAATTATTCCGGCTGCGGGCCAAGGAAAGCGAATGGGTGCTGGTAAAAATAAATTATTTTTGCTTATTAATGAAGTGCCTATTATTGTGCATACATTACGTGCCTTTGAAAAAGATGAGGCATGTAAAAATATTATTATGGCAATTAATAAAGAAGAACGCCCTTATTTTGAAGAGCTAATGCAGAGATATCCGATTCAGAAACGCGTACAGTTTATTCAAGGCGGGGCTGAAAGACAAGATAGTGTGTATAATGCACTTCAATATGTAGAAGAAGTCAAATATGTTCTTGTTCATGATGGAGCACGTCCGTTTGTAACAGAACAAATGATTCATGATGTATTGACTGAGGCAAAAGAGAAAGGTGCTTCCATTTGTGCAGTGCCTGTTAAGGATACAGTAAAGAGAGTAGAACAAGATAGCGTTGTTGAAACGGTTGAACGTTCTCAGCTTAGAGCAGTTCAAACACCACAAGGATTTGCTGTTCCACTTTTACTAGAAGCGCATCAAAGTGCAAAGCAAGGATGTTTTCTTGGTACCGACGATGCAAGTCTTGTAGAACGCATAGGAAAAGAAGTAGGCGTAGTAGAGGGGAGTTATTACAATATTAAAGTGACAACTCCAGAAGATTTATTAATTGCTGAAAGTTTCTTGCGTGTTCAGAAGGAACGATAGTGATGGTATAATATTAAGAAAAGCTCGGTAGCTACCGGGCTTTTCTTAATAGATTCATCGACATATGGTCATGAATTTCAGTAGTTTAGTTTGAGGAGGATGTAAAATGTTTCGAATTGGACAAGGCTTTGATGTACACGAATTTGCAGAAGGTAGACCGTTAATTATCGGTGGAATTACGATTCCTCATGAAAAAGGATTATTAGGTCACTCAGATGCAGATGTACTTTTACATACAATTGCTGATGCATGTTTAGGAGCAATTGCTGCAGGTGATATTGGGAAACATTTCCCAGATACAGATCCTGCTTTTAAAGATGCAGATTCAGCTGTGTTATTGCAAAAGGTTTGGGAGTTTGTGCGTGAGCAAGGGTATGAATTAGGTAATTTAGATTGTACAATTATCGCTCAGAAGCCAAAAATGGCACCATATATTGAAAGTATGCGGAAGCGTATTAGTAAATTGTTAGAAACTTCTATAGACAATGTTAATGTGAAGGCGACAACAACTGAAAAATTAGGATTCACAGGAAGAGAAGAAGGGATTGCTTCTCAAGCAGTTGTACTATTACAGAAAAAATAGTTGTTTTTAATTCGTAAGATGGATAATCATATTTTTTTGGTGTACAATTATAGAATGTGTTGACATTAGGAATGGAAGGTGTACCAATTATGGAAAAGCAAGTGAGAGTGCGCTATGCGCCAAGTCCAACAGGACACTTACATATCGGAAATGCGCGTACGGCATTATTTAATTATTTATTTGCTCGTCATCAAGATGGCAAGTTTATCATTCGTATTGAGGATACTGATGTAAAACGTAATGTTGCTGGCGGTGAAGAAAGCCAATTAAAATACTTGAAATGGCTCGGTATGGACTGGGATGAAGGTGTTGATGTTGGTGGTGAATATGGACCATATCGTCAAACAGAACGTTTAGATATTTATAAAAAGTTATATGAAGATTTACTAGAGCGTGGTTTGGCTTATAAATGCTATATGACAGAAGAAGAATTGGAAGCAGAGCGTGAAGGACAAATTGCTCGTGGTGAAACACCTCGTTATGCAGGTAATCACCGTGATTTAACAGAAGAAAAAATTAAACAATTTGAAGCAGAAGGTCGTATTCCAAGTATTCGTTTCCGTGTACCAGCTGACCGCGACTACACATTTAAGGATATCGTAAAAGATGAGGTTGCTTTCCACTCAAATGACTTTGGTGATTTCGTTATTGTGAAAAAAGATGGAATTCCAACTTATAATTTTGCGGTAGCAGTAGACGATCATTTAATGGAGATTACACACGTACTTCGTGGTGATGACCATATTTCTAACACCCCAAAGCAAATGATGATCTATGAAGCTTTCGGTTGGGATGTCCCTCAGTTCGGTCATATGACTTTAATTGTAAATGAAAGTCGTAAAAAGTTAAGTAAACGCGATGAATCTATTATTCAATTTATTGAGCAATATAAAGAGCTGGGATATCTTCCAGAAGCAATCTTTAACTTTATCGCATTGTTAGGTTGGTCACCAGTTGGTGAAGAGGAAATCTTCTCTAAAGATGAATTTATTGAAATGTTTGATGCAGCTCGTTTATCAAAATCACCTGCATTATTTGATTCTCAGAAACTAAAATGGATGAACAACCAGTACATGAAAAAGCAAGATTTAGATACTGTTGTTGCATTAAGTTTACCTCATTTAGTAAAAGCTGGTCGCGTAAGTGAAAACTTAAGTGAGCAAGAGCAAGCTTGGATTCGTGATGTAATTGCTTTATATCATGAGCAAATGAGTTTTGGTGCTGAAATTGTAGAGCTGTCTGAGATGTTCTTTAAAGATCATGTAGATTATGAGGAAGAAGGACAAGAAGTGTTGAAAGGCGAACAAGTACCTGAAGTACTTCGTGCTTTCGCTGCGGAATTAGAAGCTTTAGATGAAATGGAGCCAGCGGCGATTAAGAAGGCTATTAAAGCGGTCCAAAAAGAAACAGGACATAAAGGTAAAAACTTATTTATGCCAATTCGTGTTGCGACTACTGGTCAAACACATGGTCCAGAACTTCCAAATGCAATTGCACTTCTTGGGAAAGAAAAAGTTTTAAACCGTATTCTTAAAGTAATTGGTTAACATTTGACGAATTTAGAAATATAATAAGAATACATTAAAACCTAATATGGAAAAGCGACGAGAAGGAGAAGTAGACAATCAGGCTTTTTACAGAGAGAACCACCTTTTGGCTGGAAGTGGTTTATAAGCGGATTTTTGAAATGCCCCTTCGAGTCTTCTGCTGAACAACGAATAGTTTCGGGAAACGTAAGTAAGCAGGAGCGGTATAAACCGTTATCATGGATGAGTTTGAGGTTATATTTTAGCCTAAACAGAGTGGAACCGCGCTTGTAAGGCGTCTCTGTCAATTTGACAGAGGCGTCTTTTTTATACCATGTAAATAGGTATGGTATAAGTTTTTGTAGAGATGGATAAAGACTAGATAACAAGTAAGGGAATTCGTGGTAAATCGGTTCACTCGGAAAAGTAGCCCATAAAGGGGAGGGGACATCGATGTTTAAGAGGCTTCGAGAAGATATTGAAGTCGTTTTTGAACAAGATCCAGCGGCACGAAGTTATTTCGAAGTCATTTTAACTTACTCTGGATTACATGCAGTTTGGGCACACCGAATTGCACATGCTTTTTATAAGCGGAATTTTTTCTTCCTTGCACGTTGGATTTCACAAGTTAGTCGTTTTTTTACTGGGATTGAGATTCATCCAGGAGCCACAATTGGTCGCCGCTTTTTCATTGATCACGGTATGGGAGTTGTCATTGGGGAGACATGTGAAATTGGAGACAATGTAACAATTTATCAAGGAGTTACATTAGGGGGTACAGGGAAAGAAAAAGGAAAAAGGCATCCAACAATTCAAGATAATGTACTGATTGCAACTGGTGCAAAAGTACTCGGATCTATTACAGTTGGAGAGAATTCTAAAATTGGTGCAGGGTCTGTTGTATTGAAAGAAGTTCCTGCACATTCGACAGTTGTAGGTATACCTGGTCGTGTCGTAATTCAGAATGGAGTAAAGATAGGCCAGGAATTAAATCATTCAGATCTTCCGGATCCGATTTTCGATAAATTGAAAGTAATGGAAGCTGAACTCGAGAAATTAAAAAAGCAACTTGAAGTGAAAGTGGAAAGGAAGGATGAAAATGACTATTCACATTTATAATACGTTAACGCGTGAGAAAGAAGAGTTTGTTCCTTTAGAAGAAAATAAAGTGAAGATGTATGTATGCGGACCGACAGTATACAACTATATTCATATTGGAAATGCAAGACCACCTATGGTATTTGATACAGTGCGCCGCTACTTAGAGTACAAAGGGTATGATGTACAATATGTTTCTAACTTTACAGATGTAGATGATAAATTAATTAAAGCAGCAAATGAACTAGGAGAGGACGTTCCAACAATTGCAGATCGCTTTGTTGAAGCGTACTTTGAAGATGTAACTGCATTGGGTTGCAAACACGCTACGGTTCATCCTCGTGTAACAGAAAATATGGATATCATTATTGAATTTATTGAGGAACTTGTGAAAAAAGGATATGCATATGAATCTGAAGGCGATGTTTATTACAAAACGAAAGAATTTGAAGGTTACGGCAAATTGTCTCATCAACCAATTGCAGATTTACGTCATGGTGCACGTATTGAAGTTGGAGAAAAGAAACAAGATCCACTTGACTTTGCATTATGGAAAGCTGCGAAAGAAGGAGAAATCTTCTGGGAGAGCCCTTGGGGGAAAGGTCGTCCGGGATGGCACATTGAATGCTCTGCAATGGCAAGAAAATATTTAGGTGATACAATCGATATTCATGCTGGTGGTCAAGATTTAGCGTTCCCACACCATGAAAATGAGATTGCACAATCAGAAGCGTTGACGGGAAAAACATTTGCACGTTACTGGATGCATAATGGATATATTAATATTAACAATGAAAAAATGTCTAAATCATTAGGGAACTTCATTTTAGTTCATGACATTATTAAGCAATACGACCCGCAGTTAATTCGTTTCTTTATGCTATCTGTACATTATCGTCATCCAATCAACTTTAGTGAAGAGTTATTACACAGTACAAATAATGGATTAGAGCGAATTAAAACAGCATATGGTAACTTAAAGCACCGTATGGAAAGTAGCACAGATTTAACAGACCATAATGAAAAATGGTTAGTTGAAATAGAGAAATTCCAGTTAACGTTTGAAGAAGCAATGAACGATGATTTTAATACAGCAAATGCAATAACTGAATTGTATAATTTAGCAAATCATGCAAATCAATATCTATTGGAAGAACATACATCAAAAGCTGTAATTGAGGCGTATGTAAAACAGTTCGAAACGTTATTTGGTATTTTAGGATTAGAGTTAACAAAAGAAGAATTGCTTGATGAAGAAATTGAGGCATTAATTCAAAAACGTATTGAGGCTCGTCAAAACCGCGATTTTGCACTGTCTGATCAAATTCGTGATGATTTAAAAGAGCGTAATATTATTTTAGAAGATACCGCTCAAGGTACAAGATGGAAAAGAGGATAAACATGATTGATGCAAAGCAATTAAACAGCTTAGCGTTAGCATATATGGGTGATGCGGTGTATGAACAATATATCCGCTATCACCTCCTTCAAAAAGGAACGGTTCGTCCTAACCAATTACATCGTTTAGGGACAAGCTTTGTTTCGGCGAAAGCACAAGCGAAAGTTGTTTATCATTTACTAGAAACAGCATTTTTGACAGATGAAGAAGAAGCGGTCTTAAGAAGAGGACGTAATGCAAATTCGGGTTCTGTTCCTAAAAATACAGATGTGCAAACATATCGCTATAGCACTGCTTTTGAGGCATTGCTTGGATACCATTACTTATTGAACAATAGCGAAAGATTAGAAGAACTTGTATATAAAGCAATTGATGTTTTAGAAGCGAAGGAAGGGGGCGCATCAATATGAGTAGTGAATATATTATCGGACGTAACCCTGTAATTGAAGCGTTACGATCAGGAAGAGATATTAATAAGATTTGGATTGCAGAAGGTGCAGCTAAAGGACAAGTGCAAATTGTATTAGCATTAGCGAAAGAAAATAAAATTATTTTGCAACATGCACCAAAGAAAAAGTTAGACCAACTTGTTGAAGGGAACCATCAGGGAGTAATTGCACAAGTAGCTGCATATCAATATGCGGAATTAGAGGATTTATTTGAAGCAGCTGCTAAGCGTAATGAAGATCCATTCTTCTTAATCCTAGATGAAATTGAAGATCCGCATAATTTAGGTTCTATTATGCGTACGGCAGATGCAACAGGTGCTCACGGCATTATTATTCCGAAAAGAAGAGCTGTTGGGCTTACAGCATCAGTTGCGAAAGCTTCAACAGGAGCAATTGAATATATTCCTGTTGCTCGCGTGACAAACTTATCTCGAACAATTGATGATTTAAAAGAGCGCGGTCTTTGGATTGCGGGTACAGATGCAAGAGGGAAAACGGATTATCGTAATTTAGATGGTAATATGCCGGTTGGATTGGTAATTGGTAGTGAAGGAAAAGGGATGAGCCGTATTATTGGTGAAAAATGTGATTTCTTAATCAACTTGCCGATGGTTGGTAAAGTTACATCCTTAAATGCTTCAGTAGCTGCTAGTCTGTTAATGTACGAGGTATATCGCAAACGTCACCAGATTGGTGAGTAAAAATGAACGAGATTTTAATCGTCGATGGATACAACATTATTGGGGCTTGGGGAGATTTAAAACAATTACGGGATGTAGATTTGCAAGCATCAAGAGACGCGCTTATCGATAAGATGGCAGACTATCAGGGGTATACAGGAACAAGAGTGATGATCGTATTTGATGCTTATACGGTTCAAGGTATTGAAAAGAAGATGAAGCAATCACGTGTTGAAGTCATTTTCACAAGAAAAAATCAAACCGCGGATGAAAAAATCGAACAGCTTGCGATTGAACTTCGCAATATTAATACACAAATTTATGTTGCGACTTCTGATTATACAGAGCAGTGGGTTATTTTTGGACAAGGTGCACTGCGGAAATCAGCGCGTGAGCTGGAGTTAGAAGTAAAGATGATGGAACAACAAGTGCGCCATCAAACGCAAAAGGTAAAAGAGAAACAACCAGCTATGCGAACGATATTTAGTAAGGATATTACAGAAAAGTTAGAAAAATTAAGGCGAGGAGAGCGTTGAAGCATTGACGCTCTTCAAACGCTTACTGTATAATATTTCTAAATAAATAGCGGTCGGAGGGATCAGAGTGGAAACAGGCTTCGTAAGTACCAACAACGTTACGTTTCGCGATTTAGAGGATGAGGCAATAGTTGAGTTAGTTCGAAAAGGTAATATTGATGCTCTTGAGTATTTAATTCACAAGTACAAGAACTTTGTTCGTGCAAAATCAAGATCTTATTTTTTAGTAGGTGCCGATCGGGAAGATATTGTTCAAGAAGGTATGATCGGTTTATTTAAAGCTATTCGTGATTACAAAGAGGACAAGCTATCTTCTTTTAAAGCATTTGCTGAATTATGTATTACTCGTCAAATTATTACTGCTATTAAGACAGCAACGAGACAAAAGCATATTCCTTTAAATTCGTATGTTTCTTTGGATAAACCGATTTACGATGAGGAATCTGATCGTACGCTATTAGATGTTATTTCAGAAGCAAAGGTGACTGATCCTGAAGAGATGATTATTAGTCAGGAAGAATATACCGACATAGAACTAAAAATATCTGAATTATTAAGCGATTTAGAAAGAAAAGTTCTTTCTTTATACTTAGATGGTCGTTCTTATCAGGAAATTTCAGAGCAGTTAAATAGGCATGTAAAGTCTATTGATAATGCTCTACAGCGCGTGAAAAGAAAGCTTGAACGATATATGGAGATGAGAGAAAATACAACTCTAAATTCGTAGTGTATATTGCAGGAGTAAAATCATTCTCCTGCTTTCTTTTTGTGAGGTAGTAAGCGGCATGTCATTGACATTGTCTTTTATTGTATGATACATTTTTAGGGACATAATGTTACAAGGTTGGTGTAACAAATGAGGAAAAAAGTTGTACTCTCATGTGAAGAGTGTAAGAACCGAAACTACTCTACAATGAAAGATACGAGCTCAGTAGAGCGGCTTGAGATAAAGAAATTTTGTAAAACATGCAATATGCATACAGTTCATAAGGAAACAAAATAAATAATCGAAATAATAAACTGGAGGTCCCGTAAATGCGTTTGACGAACTTTTTCGGCGATGTAGGTCGCGAAATGAAAAAAGTAAGTTGGCCTAAGAAAGATGAATTACTCCGTTCAACAGCTACTGTTATTGCGACAGTTGTCTTTTTTGCAGTTTTCTTCGCAGTAGTTGACATGGGTATTTCTTCTTTAATTCGGTTAATTCTTGAATAAGAAGCACTTATCCATGATATAATGTTATTTATACGAACTGTGTAAAAGCCCGATGAACGGGTTTTTTCATTTGCGCAAAAAAATGTACGTCAGGGAGGGAAGGACGCTCGTCCTAAATGAATGGAAAAAAGTTGGTATGTTGTCCATACTTATTCTGGATATGAAAATAAAGTAAAAGCAAACCTAGAAAAACGTGTAGAATCAATGGGAATGCAGGATAAAATTTTCCGTGTTGTTGTTCCGGAAGAAGTAGAAGTAGAAATGAAAAACGGAAAAGAAAAATTAACAAAACGAAAAGTATTCCCGGGTTATGTATTAGTTGAACTAATTATGACTGATGATTCTTGGTATGTTGTTCGTAATACGCCAGGTGTAACAGGTTTTGTTGGATCTTCTGGATCAGGTTCAAAACCATCTCCTTTGTTAGAAGAGGAAGTTGTTACCATTATGAAGCATATGGGAATGGACAATGAAGTGGTTGATTTCGACTTTGAACTTCATGAAACAGTACGGGTTAATGAAGGACCATTCGCGAATTATACAGGTGCAATCGAAGAGATTGATATGGAAAAACAAAAAGTGAGAGTGCTTGTAGATATGTTTGGTCGTGAAACACCGGTCGAGCTCGATTTCCATCAAATTGAAAAATTATAAAATGAAACTTGAAATGAACTGTAAAAAGTGATAATATCTTTTAAGTCAGTACGTCTTCGGTAACGGAGACGTTTTTTGAAAAGATTTTATCGTTACAGATAAAATAGAAGTGGGAGGGCAAATCACTGCCCAATTGACCACATCACGGACTTAAGGAGGTGTGTCTCGTGGCTAAAAAGGTAATTAAAATGGTAAAACTTCAAATTCCTGCAGGTAAAGCTAACCCAGCTCCACCAGTTGGTCCAGCATTAGGACAAGCGGGTGTTAACATCATGGGCTTCTGTAAAGAGTTCAACGCTCGTACAGCAGATCAAGCTGGTCTTATCATTCCTGTTGAAATTACGGTATTCGAAGACCGTTCATTCACTTTCATTACTAAAACTCCTCCTGCTGCTGTTCTTCTTAAGAAAGTAGCTGGTATTGAGTCTGGTTCTGGTGAACCAAACCGTAATAAAGTGGCAACTGTTAAGCGTGATAAAGTACGCGAAATCGCTGAAACTAAAATGCCTGACTTAAACGCTGCTAGCGTAGAAGCTGCAATGCGTATGGTTGAAGGTACTGCACGCAGTATGGGTATCGTTATCGAAGACTAATTCGATTTGTTTTTTTGTAAAAAAGGTTGCGGGTCTGGAATTCCAATTCGCAACCTTTATTATCGTAAATGAGTATCGTTTTTAAATAAATGGATGGGCGCACATCCTCAGGGGATTCCCGAAACGAAGGCGTAAACGTGGGAGGTTATTCCGCTAAAACCACATTCAAGGAGGAAATAAACATGGCTAAAAGAGGTAAAAAGTACGTAGAAGCTGCAAAGCTTGTTGATCGTGCAACTGCTTACTCTGCAACAGAAGCAGTAGAATTAGTAAAGAAAACAAACACAGCTAAATTTGATGCAACTGTAGAAGCTGCATTCCGTTTAGGTGTTGACCCTAAGAAAGCTGACCAACAAATTCGTGGCGCAGTTGTTCTTCCACACGGTACTGGTAAAGTACAACGTGTATTAGTATTCGCTAAAGGCGAAAAAGCAAAAGAAGCTGAAGCTGCTGGCGCTGACTTCGTAGGCGATACTGATTACATCGGTAAAATCCAACAAGGTTGGTTCGATTTCGATGTAGTAGTAGCAACTCCTGACATGATGGGTGAAGTTGGTAAACTTGGTCGCGTATTAGGACCTAAAGGTTTAATGCCAAACCCTAAAACTGGAACAGTTACTTTCGATGTAACTAAAGCTGTTAACGAAATCAAAGCTGGTAAAGTTGAATACCGCGTTGATAAAGCTGGTAACATCCACGTTCCAATCGGTAAAGTATCTTTCGAAGATGCTAAATTAGTAGAAAACTTCAAAACAATTGCTGATACGCTAGTAAAAGCTAAACCAGCTGCTGCAAAAGGTACTTACATGAAGAATGCAACTGTTGCTTCTACAATGGGACCTGGCGTACGTGTAGACGTTTCTACAATCGCGTAAAAATTGGAAGTTGACTTCATAAAGAAGTTTTAATATAATCATTTATGTTGTGAATTTAAATAGTGTACCGTAGACAGTAGGTGCCAATTTGGCTTAATTTCCTACCTAGGTGTTAATATACGAAACGGAATTTTTTTCTGTGACTATATGCCTCCATGTCTACAACTGGGCATGGAGGTTTTTAGTGCACTTTCGGTACATCTTCTATATAATCTACAGGAGGTGTAATAACATGAGCAAAGCAATCGAAACTAAACAACAAGTTGTAACTGAAATCGCTGATAAACTTCGCGAAAGTAAATCTACAATCGTTGTTGACTACCGTGGTTTAACAGTATCTGAAGCAACTGAATTACGTAAAAACTTACGTGAAGCTGGCGTTGAGTTCAAAGTTTACAAAAACTCTTTAACTCGTCGTGCTGCAGAATCTGTTGAAATGGCTGAGTTAAACGAATTCTTAACAGGACCAAACGCAATCGCGTTCAGTAACGAGGATGTAGTTGCTCCTGCAAAAGTATTAAACGACTTCGCTAAAGATCATGAAGCTTTAGAAATTAAAGCGGGCGTAATCGAAGGTAAACTTGTATCACTTGATGAGGTTAAAGCTATCGCTACTCTTCCATCACGTGAAGGCTTACTTTCTATGCTTCTTAGCGTTCTTCAAGCTCCAATCCGTAACCTTGCACTTGCTACTAAAGCAGTTGCAGATCAAAAGGAAGAGCAAGGCGCTTAATTTTTTAAAAGATAATTACGTGTTATCGATAAAACAATACAAACCTATTTAAGGGAGGATATTTACAATGACTAAAGAACAAATCATTGAAGCAGTTAAATCTATGACTGTATTAGAACTTAACGACTTAGTAAAAGCTATCGAGGAAGAATTCGGCGTAACTGCTGCTGCTCCTGTAGCTGTTGTTGGTGGCGCTGGTGAAGCTGCTGCTGAGAAAACTGAATTTGACGTAGTACTTGAAAGTGCTGGAGCTCAAAAAATCAAAGTTATCAAAGTTGTTCGTGAAATCACTGGTCTTGGCTTAAAAGAAGCTAAAGAATTAGTTGACAACACTCCAAAAGCAATCAAAGAAGGCGCTTCTAAAGAAGAAGCTGAAGAAATGAAAGCTAAACTTGAAGAAGTTGGCGCTGCTGTAGAAGTTAAGTAATTAACTTTTGAAGCTTAAAAAAAGCTCGCTCTTATGCGGGCTTTTTTTTTAACTGTAAAGAAAAGAGGTGGCCATATGGCAGACCATTATTTTTCTAACGACCCTTCGAGCAAAAGTGATCGTAAACGATGGGAATATACATTGCGAGGATCTCGATTTGTTTTTTTATCTGACCATGGGGTGTTTTCGAAAAACGAGGTAGACTTTGGTTCTCGTCTTTTAATTGAAGCGTTTCAAATGCCAGATGTTCAAGGTGATGTGTTGGATGTTGGGTGTGGGTACGGTCCAATCGGTTTATCATTAGCGAAAGAGTGGCAAGGTCGTAACGTTCATATGGTGGATGTGAATGAAAGGGCGCTTGGGCTTGCGGAAGAAAACGCCGCTAATAACAAAATTGAAAATGTTCATATTTTCCAAAGTAGCGTCTATGAAAATGTGAACGGACAGTATGCTGCTATTCTATCTAATCCTCCGATTCGTGCTGGTAAGCATATCGTGCATGAAATTTTAGAAAAAGCTGTGGATCATCTAGTACCAGGTGGGGAGCTTTGGATTGTTATTCAAAAGAAACAAGGAGCACCATCCGCGCTAAAAAAACTAGAAGAATCATTTTCTGAAGTTGAGGTTGTAGAAAAGAAAAAAGGATATTATATCATAAAATCAAAAAAACGTTGACGGTTATTTTTGGCTATGTTAACATTATACAATGCCAATATATGATTTTCTGCGTTGAGAAAAATGTATATTTTTGTTTCTCTTGGAAAAGATAGTAAAATCAGCAGATTATGAAACAGAATGATGGTTTTCTTATAGAAGCCATTTTTCTTTTTTGAGCAGGTAGAAAGACTCAACGTATCTATCTTTGAGAGAAAAAGCTACGCTAATGGCGTTAGCTGTATTTATTTGTGATTTTGCACAAATTTTTTTGTGCATTTATAATACTCATGATTTGAGGGGTGAAGCAGTTGACAGGTCAACTAGTTCAATACGGACGCCACCGCCAACGAAGAAGTTATGCCCGTATTAGTGAAGTATTAGAGTTACCAAATCTTATCGAAATTCAAACCTCTTCTTATCAGTGGTTTCTTGATGAGGGTTTGCGAGAAATGTTCCAAGACATTTCTCCGATTGAAGACTTTACGGGAAATCTATCGCTTGAATTTATCGACTACAGCTTAGGTGAACCTAAATACTCTGTAGAAGAGTGTAAAGAGCGTGATGTGACGTATGCAGCACCACTTCGTGTGAAAGTTCGTCTAATCAATAAGGAAACTGGTGAAGTAAAAGAACAGGATGTGTTCATGGGAGATTTCCCACTCATGACAGAGACAGGAACATTCGTAATTAACGGTGCAGAACGTGTTATCGTTTCCCAGTTAGTTCGCTCTCCAAGCGTATACTATAGTGGCAAAGTGGATAAAAACGGAAAACGTGGTTTTACTGCTACTGTAATTCCAAACCGCGGAGCTTGGTTAGAGTATGAAACAGATGCTAAGGATGTTGTATATGTACGTATTGACCGTACGCGTAAACTTCCTGTAACTGTTTTGTTACGCGCATTAGGGTTTGGCTCTGATCAAGAAATCACCGAGCTTTTAGGTGATAACGAATACTTAAGCAATACGCTAGAAAAAGACAACACAGATAGCACAGAAAAAGCATTGCTTGAAATTTATGAGCGTCTACGTCCAGGTGAACCACCGACAGTAGAAAATGCGAAAAGCTTGCTTGTTTCTCGCTTCTTTGATCCAAAGCGCTACGATTTAGCAAATGTAGGCCGCTACAAGATCAACAAAAAGTTACACATTAAAAATAGATTGTTTAACCAACGTTTAGCTGAAACATTAGTGGATCCAGAAACTGGTGAAATTTTAGCGGCTGAAGGAACAATCTTAGATCGTCGTACATTAGATCGCATTTTACCTTACTTAGAGAAAAACATTGGATTCAAAACAGCGAAACCAATGGGTGGAGTGGTAGAAGGCGATGTTGAGCTGCAATCTATTAAGATCTATGCTCCAGAGTCAGATGGCGAACGTTCTATCAACGTAATTGGAAATGCAAATATCACTCGTGACGTAAAACATATCACACCAGGTGATATCCTTGCTTCTATTAGCTACTTCTTTAACCTACTATACAAAGTAGGAGATACAGATGATATTGACCATTTAGGAAATCGTCGTCTGCGTTCTGTAGGGGAGTTATTACAAAACCAATTCCGTATCGGTCTTTCTCGTATGGAACGTGTTGTTCGTGAGAGAATGTCGATTCAAGATACAAATGCAATTACACCGCAGGCGTTAATTAACATTCGTCCAGTTATTGCATCTATTAAAGAGTTCTTCGGAAGTTCTCAGTTATCTCAGTTCATGGACCAAACAAACCCATTAGCAGAGTTAACGCACAAACGAAGACTATCAGCATTAGGACCTGGTGGTTTAACACGTGAGCGTGCAGGCTTTGAAGTACGTGACGTTCACTACTCTCACTATGGTCGTATGTGTCCAATTGAAACACCAGAGGGACCAAACATCGGTTTGATCAACTCATTATCTTCATTCGCGAAAGTAAATGAGTTTGGTTTCATTGAAACTCCATACCGTCGTGTTGATCCGGAGACTGGTCGTGTAACGGGTCATGTTGATTACTTAACAGCAGACGAAGAAGATAACTATGTTGTAGCCCAAGCGAATATGAAATTATCTGAAGAAGGGGAATTCCTTGATGAAGATATCGTAGCTCGTTTCCGTGGTGAAAACATTGTCACAAATAGAGAACGCATCGACTACATGGATGTATCTCCAAAACAAGTAGTGTCGGCAGCGACAGCTTGTATTCCGTTCTTAGAAAACGATGACTCCAACCGTGCACTTATGGGTGCGAACATGCAACGTCAGGCGGTTCCGTTAATGAATCCGGAATCTCCGATTGTAGGTACAGGTATGGAGTACGTATCAGCAAAAGACTCAGGTGCTGCAGTAATCTGTAAACACCCAGGTGTTGTTGAACGCGTAGAAGCACGTGAAGTTTGGGTACGCCGTTATGTAGAAGTTGACGGTCAAAAAGTAAAAGGCGACTTAGATCGCTACAAAATGTTGAAATTCATTCGTTCTAACCAAGGAACTTGCTATAACCAACGTCCAATCGTAAGTGTTGGCGATCAAGTTGTAAAAGGTGAAATCCTTGCGGATGGTCCTTCTATGGAAAAAGGTGAACTAGCACTTGGACGTAACGTGCTTGTTGGCTTCATGACATGGGACGGTTATAACTACGAGGATGCGATCATTATGAGTGAGCGCCTTGTAAAAGACGATGTGTACACTTCGATCCATATTGAAGAATATGAATCAGAAGCTCGTGATACGAAGCTTGGACCAGAAGAAATTACACGTGATATCCCGAACGTTGGGGAGGATGCGCTTCGCAACCTTGACGAACGTGGTATTATTCGCATCGGTGCTGAAGTAAAAGACGGAGATCTACTTGTTGGTAAAGTAACACCAAAAGGTGTAACAGAATTAACAGCAGAGGAACGTTTATTACATGCAATCTTCGGTGAGAAAGCACGTGAAGTACGTGATACATCACTTCGTGTACCACACGGTGGTGGCGGTATTATCTTAGACGTAAAAGTATTTAACCGTGAAGATGGCGATGAATTGCCACCAGGTGTAAACCAACTTGTACGTGCATATATCGTTCAAAAACGTAAGATTTCTGAAGGTGACAAGATGGCCGGCCGTCACGGTAACAAAGGTGTTATCTCCCGTATTTTACCGGAAGAAGATATGCCATATTTACCAGACGGTACACCAATCGATATCATGTTGAACCCATTAGGGGTACCATCTCGTATGAATATCGGTCAGGTATTAGAGCTTCATCTTGGTATGGCAGCAAGATACCTTGGTATCCACGTTGCAACACCAGTATTCGATGGTGCTCGTGAGGAAGATGTATGGGGTACAATCGAAGAAGCTGGTATGGCAAATGACGCGAAAACAATCCTGTATGATGGACGTACTGGTGAACCATTCGACAACCGCGTGTCTGTTGGTGTCATGTATATGATCAAACTTGCGCACATGGTTGACGATAAACTTCATGCTCGTTCTACTGGACCATACTCACTTGTAACGCAGCAGCCTCTTGGAGGTAAAGCTCAGTTCGGTGGACAGCGTTTCGGTGAGATGGAGGTTTGGGCACTTGAAGCTTACGGTGCTGCTTATACTCTTCAAGAAATCTTAACCGTGAAGTCTGATGATGTTGTCGGTCGCGTTAAGACATATGAAGCAATTGTTAAAGGTGAAAATGTTCCAGAACCAGGCGTTCCAGAATCATTCAAAGTATTGATTAAAGAACTGCAAAGTTTAGGTATGGACGTTAAAATGATGTCTAGCGACGATACAGAAATTGAAATGCGTGATACGGAAGATGATGATGATCATCAATCAGCAGACAAATTGAATATCGAAGTTGAGACAACTAAGGAATAATTGGGATAACCTGTAGACTAAAAGGGAGGTAGGCCCCTTGATAGATGTAAATAACTTTGAATATATGAAGATTGGACTTGCTTCACCTGACAAGATTCGTTCTTGGTCATACGGTGAAGTTAAGAAACCAGAAACAATTAACTATCGTACGTTAAAGCCAGAAAAAGACGGCTTGTTCTGTGAGCGTATTTTCGGACCACAAAAGGACTGGGAATGTCATTGCGGAAAATATAAGCGTGTACGTTATAAAGGTGTAGTTTGTGATCGATGTGGCGTTGAAGTAACGCGTGCGAAAGTACGTCGTGAACGTATGGGTCATATTGAATTGGCTGCTCCTGTATCTCATATTTGGTATTTCAAAGGTATCCCGAGCCGCATGGGACTTGTCTTAGACATGTCCCCTCGCGCGCTTGAAGAAGTAATTTATTTCGCTTCTTATGTTGTAACAGAAAGTGGAGATACACCACTTGATAAGAAGCAATTGCTTTCTGAAAAAGAATACCGTGCATATCGTGATCGATATGGCAGCACATTCCAAGCTGCTATGGGCGCAGAAGCGATTAAGAAGCTATTACAAGACATCGATTTAGATAAAGAAGTAGACTTCTTAAAAGAAGAATTAAAAACAGCACAAGGACAACGTCGTACTCGTGCTATTAAACGTCTAGAAGTATTAGAAGCATTCCGTAACTCTGGCAATGAACCTTCTTGGATGATCTTAGATGTTCTACCAGTTATCCCACCAGAACTACGCCCAATGGTACAGTTAGATGGTGGACGTTTTGCAACTTCTGACTTAAATGACTTATACCGTCGTGTAATTAACCGTAACAACCGTTTAAAACGTCTATTGGACTTAGGTGCACCAAGCATCATCGTTCAAAACGAAAAACGTATGTTACAAGAAGCTGTAGACGCATTAATCGATAATGGTCGTCGTGGCCGTCCAGTTACTGGTCCGGGTAACCGTCCATTAAAATCGCTATCTCACATGCTAAAAGGTAAACAAGGACGTTTCCGTCAAAACTTATTAGGTAAACGTGTTGATTACTCTGGTCGTTCCGTTATCGTTGTAGGACCGAATTTAAAGATGTATCAATGTGGATTACCGAAAGAAATGGCGCTTGAACTGTTCAAACCTTTTGTTATGAAAGATTTAGTGGAAAAAGGATTAGCGCACAATATTAAGAGTGCAAAACGTAAAATCGAGCGTGTACAACCTGAAGTTTGGGATGTTTTAGAATCTGTAATTAAAGAGCACCCAGTACTTCTAAACCGTGCTCCAACGCTTCACCGTCTTGGTATCCAAGCGTTCGAACCTACATTAGTAGAAGGACGCGCAATCCGTCTTCATCCACTTGTATGTACTGCATACAATGCGGACTTTGATGGTGACCAAATGGCGGTTCACGTTCCGTTATCATCAGAAGCACAAGCGGAAGCTCGTCTTCTTATGTTAGCAGCACAAAACATCTTGAACCCGAAAGATGGAAAACCAGTTGTTACACCATCTCAGGATATGGTATTAGGTAACTATTACTTAACACTTGAGCGTGAGGGTGCAATTGGTGAAGGTATGGTGTTCAAAGATGCAAATGAAGCATTACTTGCATATCAAAATGGATATGTACATCTGCACACTCGTGTTGCAGTTGCAGCGAATTCAGTAAATAACAACGAAACATTTACTGAAGAGCAAAAGAGTAAGCTTCTATTAACAACAGTTGGTAAATTAATATTTAACGAAATCTTACCGAAGTCGTTCCCTTATATTAACGAACCGACAAATTCAAACCTTGAAAAAGAAACACCAGCGAAATATTTCGTTGAAAAAGGTGCGAACATTAAAGAAATTATTGCTAGTCGCGAAGAAGTGGCACCATTTAGCAAGAAAATTCTTGGTAACATCATTGCGGAAGTGTTTAAACGTTTCCAAATTACAGAAACGTCTCGCATGCTTGACCGTATGAAAAACTTAGGATTTAGATATTCTACAAAAGCTGGTATTACAGTTGGGGTAGCAGATATCCTTGTATTAGGTGAAAAAGATGAAATCCTCCACGAAGCACAAGCAAAAGTAGATAAAGTAATTAAACAATTCCGTCGCGGTTTAATCACGGAAGAAGAACGTTACGATCGCGTTATCTCCATTTGGAGTAATGCGAAAGATGTTATCCAAGGAAAGCTGATGAAATCCTTGAATAAACGCAACCCAATCTTCATGATGAGTGACTCTGGTGCCCGTGGTAACGCATCGAACTTCACTCAGCTTGCTGGTATGCGTGGTTTGATGGCCAACCCATCTGGACGTATCATCGAACTTCCAATCAAGTCAAGTTTCCGTGAAGGTTTAACAGTACTTGAGTACTTCATCTCTACGCACGGTGCGCGTAAAGGTCTTGCCGATACAGCACTTAAGACTGCCGATTCTGGTTACTTAACACGTCGTCTTGTAGACGTTGCACAAGATGTTATCGTTCGTGAAGACGATTGTGGAACAGATCGCGGCTTATTAATCGGTGCGATTAAAGAGGGTAATGAAGTAATTGAGTCATTATATGATCGTCTTGTAGGACGTTTTGCAAGAAAAACTGTAAAACATCCTGAAACAGGTGAAGTATTAGTTCGTGAAAATGAATTAATCACTGAAGATATCGCTCATATCGTTGAAAACTCAGGTGTTGAAACAGTACACATCCGTTCAGCGTTTACATGTAACACTCGCCACGGTGTATGTAAGAAATGTTACGGTCGTAACTTAGCTACTGGCACAGACGTAGAAGTAGGAGAAGCGGTAGGTATTATCGCAGCTCAATCTATCGGTGAACCAGGTACACAGTTAACGATGCGTACGTTCCATACAGGTGGGGTTGCCGGAGATGATATCACACAAGGTTTACCTCGTATCCAAGAGATCTTCGAAGCTCGTAATCCGAAAGGTCAGGCAGTTATCAGTGAAATCGACGGTGTTATCGCGGCGATTAACGATGTTAAAGATCGTCAAGAGGTAGTTGTACAGGGTGAGGTTGAAGCTCGCACATATGCAATTCCTTATGGTGCTCGTCTAAAAGTAGTCCTAGGACAACAAATTGGTCACGGAAAAGAGTTAACAGAAGGTTCTATTGATCCGAAAGAATTACTAAAAGTAACGGACATTACAGCAGTTCAAGAATACTTGTTACGTGAAGTTCAAAAAGTATACCGTATGCAAGGGGTAGAAATTGGTGACAAGCACGTAGAGGTAATGGTTCGCCAAATGCTTCGTAAAGTTCGTGTCATCGATGCGGGTGAAACAGATGTATTACCAGGAACATTACTGGATATCCACCAGTTTACTGATGCGAATGCAAAAGTGTTGTTAGAAGGTAAACAGCCAGCTACAGCACGACCAGTACTTCTTGGTATTACAAAAGCATCACTTGAAACAGATTCATTCTTATCTGCAGCGTCGTTCCAAGAAACAACTCGCGTTCTAACAGATGCAGCAATTAAAGGCAAACGCGATGAACTTCTAGGATTGAAAGAGAATGTTATTATCGGTAAACTGGTTCCAGCTGGAACTGGTATGAATCGTTATCGTAAAGTGGATCTTGTTAAAACAACACAAGAAGACATGAATGTAGAAAACGATGAAGTTTACGTGGAACAGTAAAATTTTCCGTCGTAAATTTTGTATAAAAACAGATAATCCTAGTTGACATTGTATGAGTCAAAATGTTACTATAAGCAAGGTTGCTCCTGAACGATGCTTTGGAGGATATGTATATGTCTTATCAAAAAGTATCAAATGCGGAAAATGTAATCGTTGGTCATAAACGAACATTGGAAGCAATTAAAAATGGTACAGTTAAAGAAGTTGTTATTGCAGAAGATGCTGACATGCGGTTAACCCATGTTATCGCTCGTACTGCACTGCAACATAACGTGCCCATAACCAAAGTTGAATCGGTTCGTAAGCTTGGTAAAGCTTCGGGGATTCAAGTGGGAGCTTCAGCAATAGGAATAATAAGTTAAAACTGTTTTTGTGAGGAGAGAGCATTTGCTCTCCCTTGCAAAAACTTTGTTTTCAACTAATAATGAACCACCTGGATATGTGGTCATACAAACATGCGAAGGGAGGATAAATCAAATGCCTACTATTAACCAATTAGTGAGAAATGGTCGTACTGATAAAGTATGGAAATCTAAATCACCTGCGTTAAACAAAGGTTTCAACTCTTTAAAGAAAAAATCAACTGATATCTCTGCACCTCAAAAACGTGGTGTATGTACTCGTGTTGGTACAATGACTCCAAAGAAACCGAACTCAGCGTTACGTAAATACGCTCGTGTACGTTTAACAAACGGTATCGAGGTTACTGCTTACATCCCAGGTATCGGTCATAACCTACAAGAGCATAGCGTAGTATTAATTCGCGGTGGTCGTGTAAAGGATTTACCGGGGGTACGTTACCACATCGTTCGTGGTGCGCTTGACACAGCTGGTGTTGACAAACGTATGCAAGGACGTTCTAAATATGGTACTAAGAGACCAAAACCTGCTAAAAAATAATAAATTTACAATGAAAGGAGGAACTCAATATGCCTCGTAAAGGACCTGTTGCGAAACGTGATGTGTTACCAGATCCAATGTACAATTCTAAACTAGTAACACGCCTAATCAACAAAATGATGGTTGACGGTAAAAAAGGTAAATCTCAAACAATTCTTTATAATGCGTTCGATATCGTTAGTGAACGTACTGGTAAAGAGCCAATGGAAGTATTCGAGCAAGCTCTTAAGAACATTATGCCTGTTCTTGAAGTACGCGCTCGTCGTGTTGGTGGTGCTAACTACCAAGTTCCAGTTGAGGTTCGTCCAGAACGCCGTACAACTTTAGGTCTTCGTTGGTTAGTAAACTACGCTCGTCTTCGTGGTGAAAAAACTATGGAAGAGCGTCTTGCTAACGAAATCTTAGATGCAGCTAACAACGCTGGTGCATCTGTTAAGAAACGTGAAGACACTCATAAAATGGCAGAAGCTAACAAAGCATTTGCTCATTACCGTTGGTAGGATTCAACGTAAAATAAATGTAAGCATAGACCGCTTTATTTGTCGCTTATGGAAGTGTGGAGAGGGAGAATGCCTCTCCCTTTCAATGGCGCTCGTTTTACATAATGAGAGCACTGGACATACTGACATGTGTAACAAAATAAAGTGGCTTTTTTTGCTACTTAAAATAAAAAATCCAATCCATATATGGAAGGAGCAAGACACCAAATGGGAAGAGAGTTCTCTTTAGAAAACACTCGTAATATTGGTATCATGGCTCACATCGATGCTGGTAAAACAACAGCAACTGAACGTATCCTGTACTACACAGGTCGTATTCATAAAATCGGTGAAACTCACGAAGGTGCATCTCAGATGGACTGGATGGAGCAAGAGCAAGAGCGTGGTATCACAATTACTTCTGCTGCAACTACAGCTCAATGGAAAGGTCACCGTGTAAACATCATTGACACTCCAGGACACGTAGACTTCACAGTAGAAGTAGAACGTTCTTTACGCGTACTTGATGGCGCAGTAGCAGTACTTGATGCACAATCTGGTGTAGAACCACAAACAGAAACTGTTTGGCGTCAGGCTACTACTTACGGCGTACCTCGTATCGTATTCGTTAACAAAATGGATAAAATCGGTGCTGATTTCTTATACTCTGTAGGAACAATCCATGATCGTTTACAAGCAAACGCACATCCAATTCAGTTACCAATCGGTGCTGAAGATGAGTTCAATGGTATCATTGACCTTGTTGAAGAGTGTGCTTACATGTACGGTAACGATTTAGGAACAGACATTCAACGTGTTGAAATTCCTGAAGAGCACAAAGAATTAGCTGAAGAATACCGTGGAAGACTTATTGAAGCGGTAGCTGAGCTTGATGAAGAAATGATGATGAAGTACCTAGAAGGTGAAGAAATCACTGTAGAAGAGCTTAAAGCTGGTATCCGTAAGGCTACAACTTCTGTAGAATTCTTCCCAGTAATCTGTGGTTCTGCATTCAAAAACAAAGGTGTTCAAATTCTGTTAGACGCAGTTATTGACTACTTACCATCTCCATTAGATGTACCTGCTATTAAAGGTATTCTTCCGGATACAGATGAAGAAGTAGAACGTAAGTCTAGCGATGAAGAACCATTCGCAGCTCTAGCATTCAAAATCATGACTGACCCTTATGTTGGTAAGTTAACGTTCTTCCGTGTGTACTCTGGTGTGTTAAACTCTGGATCATACGTGAAAAACTCAACTAAAGGTAAGCGTGAGCGTGTAGGTCGTATCCTACAAATGCACGCTAACAGCCGTGAAGAGATCTCAACAGTTTACGCTGGTGACATCGCTGCTGCTGTAGGTTTAAAAGATACTACTACTGGTGATACTCTTTGTGACGAGAAGAGCCTTGTTATCCTTGAGTCTATGGAATTCCCAGAGCCAGTTATCTCTGTAGCTATCGAACCAAAATCTAAAGCTGACCAAGATAAAATGGGTACAGCATTAGCTAAGCTTTCTGAAGAAGATCCAACATTCCGTGCTCACACTGACCAAGAAACTGGCCAAACAATCATCGCTGGTATGGGTGAACTTCACCTTGATATCATCGTTGACCGTATGCGCCGTGAATTCAAAGTTGAAGCAAACGTTGGTGCTCCTCAGGTAGCATACCGTGAAACTTTCCGCGCTGCTGCGAAAGTTGAAGGTAAGTTCGCTCGTCAATCTGGTGGTCGTGGACAATTCGGTCACGTTTGGATTGAGTTTGAACCTAACGAAGAAGGTAAAGGATTCGAATTCGAAAACAAGATCGTCGGTGGTGTTGTTCCACGTGAATACATCCCAGCTGTAGGAGCAGGTCTTGAAGATGCACTTAAAAATGGTGTACTTGCTGGATATCCACTAGTAGACATTAAAGCTGCATTAGTTGACGGATCTTACCATGATGTTGACTCCTCTGAGATGGCGTTCAAAATCGCTGCATCTATGGCACTTAAAGCTGCGGTTTCTAAATGTAGCCCAGTAATTCTTGAGCCAATGATGAAAGTTGAAGTTGTAATTCCTGAAGAGTACATGGGAGACATCATGGGTGACGTAACATCTCGTCGTGGACGTGTAGAAGGTATGGAAGCTCGCGGTAACGCACAAGTTGTTCGCGCTATGGTTCCACTTTCTGAAATGTTCGGTTATGCAACGTCATTACGTTCTAACACGCAAGGTCGTGGAACATTCTCTATGGTATTTGATCATTATGAAGAAGTACCAAAGTCTGTTTCAGAAGAAATTATCAAAAAAAATAAAGGTGAATAATTGATTTTTATCGATTGTTCAAGTATAACTACTTATGTAAGCTTAGAAAGTGGGACGCAAGTTTCACTTTCTAGTCTAAATATAAAATAACCTATATAACTTAAGGAGGAATTTAGAATGGCTAAAGCTAAATTCGAACGTTCTAAACCCCATGTTAACATCGGTACAATCGGCCACGTTGACCATGGTAAAACTACATTAACTGCTGCGATCACTACAGTACTTGCAAAAGCTGGTGGTGCTGAAGCACGCGGATACGATCAAATCGACGCTGCTCCAGAAGAAAGAGAGCGCGGTATCACAATCTCAACTGCACACGTTGAGTACGAAACTGAAACTCGTCACTATGCACACGTTGACTGCCCAGGACACGCTGACTATGTTAAAAACATGATCACTGGTGCTGCTCAAATGGACGGCGGTATCTTAGTAGTATCTGCTGCTGATGGTCCAATGCCACAAACTCGTGAGCACATCCTTCTTTCTCGTCAAGTAGGTGTACCTTACATCGTTGTATTCTTAAACAAATGCGACATGGTAGACGACGAAGAATTATTAGAATTAGTAGAAATGGAAGTTCGCGATCTATTATCTGAATACGACTTCCCAGGCGATGATATCCCTGTAGTTAAAGGTTCTGCTCTTAAAGCTCTTGAAGGAGAAGCTGAGTGGGAAGCTAAAATCGTTGAGTTAATGGCTGAAGTTGATGCTTACATCCCAACTCCAGAACGTGACACTGACAAACCATTCTTAATGCCTATCGAGGACGTATTCTCTATCACAGGTCGTGGTACAGTTGCTACTGGTCGTGTAGAGCGTGGAGTAGTTAAAGTTGGTGACGTAGTAGAAATCATCGGTCTTGCTGAAGAGAACGCTTCTACAACTGTAACTGGTGTTGAAATGTTCCGTAAGCTTCTTGACCAAGCTCAAGCTGGTGACAACATCGGTGCTCTACTTCGTGGGGTTGCTCGTGAAGAAATCCAACGTGGACAAGTTCTTGCTAAAACTGGCTCTGTAAAAGCTCACGCTAAATTCAAAGCTGAAGTTTACGTTTTATCTAAAGAAGAAGGTGGACGTCACACTCCATTCTTCGCTAACTACCGTCCACAATTCTACTTCCGTACAACTGACGTAACTGGAATCATCCAATTACCAGAAGGTACTGAAATGGTAATGCCTGGCGACAACATCGAAATGACTGTTGAACTTATCGCTCCAATCGCAGTTGAAGAGGGAACTAAGTTCTCTATCCGTGAAGGCGGACGTACTGTAGGTGCTGGTGTAGTTGCTACAATCATCGCTGAGTAATCTTTAAATAGATTCGAAAAAACCCGAGGGATTCTCCCTTGGGTTTTTTTATATTATTTATAATAGAAGAAAGAGTGTTTTCTAGTTTTTGACGAGTTTCTTCTATAGTATATAAATTAGAAAATAAAGAATCCAAAAACTGTAAAAGTATTTACCGCAGATGAAAACTTGAAATTCTTTAAAGTGCCATGTATAATAGCAAAAGTAGAGAAAAGCAGATGCAAACAAAAAGATGCTTGCATCTAGACGAATAACATTGTATAATAGACAATGTTGGTCTTTGACTGCGATGAAGTGGAAGGTTGCTGACACACCCGGCCGCTTTGCCATGGCATGGTGTGAGGAAATTTCCATGGAGAAGGTCTATTTTAGAAATAGGCGAACGAAGGAGGGAAAATAATGGCAAAAGAAAAAATTCGTATCCGTTTAAAAGCTTACGATCACCGTATTCTTGATCAGTCAGCTGAGAAAATTGTAGAAACAGCTAAGCGTTCTGGGGCAACAGTTTCTGGTCCGATCCCATTACCAACTGAAAAAACTGTTTACACAATTCTTCGTGCTGTTCATAAGTACAAAGATTCTCGTGAGCAATTCGAAATGCGCACGCACAAACGTCTAATTGACATCGTGAGCCCTACTCCACAAACAGTAGACTCATTAATGCGTTTAGACTTACCATCTGGTGTAGATATCGAAATCAAACTATAATTTATATAACTTAAAAATGTAGGAGGTGTAACTCATGACCAAAGGAATCTTAGGAAGAAAGATCGGTATGACTCAAGTATTTGCTGAAAACGGTGAGCTAATTCCTGTAACAGTAATCGCTGCGACTCCAAACGTTGTTCTTCAAAAGAAAACAACTGAAACTGATGGCTATAACGCAATTCAGTTAGGATTCGACGACAAACGTGAAAAATTAGCTAACAAACCTGAACAAGGTCACGTTGCTAAAGCATCTACTGCTCCTAAGCGCTTCATTCGCGAAATCCGCGATGCAGACGTGGACGGATTAGAGGTTGGTCAAGAGGTAAAAGTTGAAGTTTTCACTACAGGTGAAATCGTAGACGTAACAGGAATTTCTAAAGGTAAAGGTTTCCAAGGTGCTATTAAACGCCACGGACAATCTCGCGGACCAATGTCTCACGGTTCTCGTTATCACCGTCGTCCAGGTTCAATGGGCCCAGTTGCTCCGAACCGTGTATTCAAAGGCAAAAAACTTGCTGGACGTATGGGTGGAGACCAAGTTACGGTTCAAAACTTAGAAATCGTTCAAGTTGACGTTGAACGCAACTTATTATTAGTTAAAGGTAACGTTCCAGGTGCTAAGAAATCTCTTGTAGTTGTTCAAGGCGCTGTGAAGGCTAGTAAATAATTCACAATAGGAAGGAGGAATTCCAATGCCAAAAGTTACTGTATATAACCAAACTGGTTCACAGGTTGGTGAAATCGAATTAGCAGAAGCTATTTTCGGTATCGAACCAAATGAAGCTGTACTTTTCGAAGCTGTAATGATGCAACGTGCATCTTTACGTCAAGGTACACACAAAGTAAAAACTCGCTCTGAAGTACGTGGTGGTGGTCGTAAACCATGGCGTCAAAAAGGAACTGGACGTGCTCGTCAAGGTTCTATCCGCTCTCCTCAATGGCGCGGTGGTGGTACGGTATTCGGACCTACACCAAGAAGCTATGCTTACAAACTTCCTAAGAAAGTTCGTCGCTTAGCAATCAAATCTGCATTAGCTACTAAAGTAGTTGAGAACAACATTGTAGTTCTTGAAGACCTAGTGTTAAATGCACCGAAAACAAAAGACATGGTAGCAGTACTTAAAGGATTAGCTGTAGAGAAGAAAGCTCTTATCGTAACTGCTGATGCAAACGAAGCTGTAGAGTTATCTGCTCGCAACATTCCTGGAGTAACAGTAATCACTGCTGATGGCGTAAACGTTTTAGACGTGCTTCATCATGATAAGCTAATCATGACAAAAGCGGCAGTGGAAAAAGTAGAGGAGGTGCTTGCATAATGAGAGATCCTCGTGATATCATTAAGCGCCCAGTTATCACTGAACGTTCTATGGAAATGATGGCTGAAAAAAAATACACGTTCGATGTGGACGTTAAATCTAATAAAACAGAAGTTAAAGATGCTGTAGAAGCGATCTTTGGTGTTAAAGTAGAAAAAGTGAACATCATGAACTACAAGCCGAAAGCAAAACGCGTTGGTCGTCACGCTGGTTTTACTAGCCGTCGTCGTAAAGCAATCGTTAAGCTAACTGCTGACAGCAAAGAAATCGAAATCTTCCAAGGTGTTTAATTCTTACTAAAGAAGGAGGGAAATTGAGATGGCAATTAAAAAGTATAATCCAACTACTAACGGTCGTCGTAACATGACTACGAATGATTTCGCTGAAATCACGACTGACAGACCGGAAAAGTCTTTACTTGCTCCTTTAAGCAAAAAGGCTGGTCGTAATAACCAAGGTAAAATTACTGTACGTCACCAAGGTGGCGGACATAAGCGTCAATACCGTATCATCGACTTTAAGCGTAACAAAGATGGAATTCCAGGACGCGTTGCTACGATCGAATACGATCCAAACCGCTCTGCGAATATCGCATTAATTAACTACGTTGACGGTGAAAAACGTTACATTCTTGCTCCTAAAAACTTAGAAGTAGGTATGGAAATTATGTCTGGCGCTGATGCTGACATTAAAATCGGTAACGCATTACCATTAATCAACATTCCAGTAGGTACTGTTGTTCATAACATCGAGCTTAAACCAGGCCGTGGTGGACAATTAGTTCGTTCTGCTGGTACATCTGCACAAGTACTTGGTAAAGAAGGTAAATACGTTCTTGTACGTTTAACTTCTGGTGAAGTACGCCTAGTATTATCTGCTTGTCGTGCTACTGTAGGTCAAGTAGGTAACGAATCACATGAACTTATCAAAATCGGTAAAGCAGGTCGCTCTCGCTGGTTAGGTAAGCGCCCAACTGTTCGTGGTTCTGTAATGAACCCAGTTGATCACCCACACGGTGGTGGTGAAGGTCGCTCTCCAATCGGACGTAAGTCTCCAATGTCTCCATGGGGTAAACCAACTCTTGGATTCAAGACTCGTAAGAAAAATAAAGCGTCTGATAAATTCATCGTTCGTCGTCGTAAAAAATAATGGGGTTGTAGTACGGTTCACTTTTGGAACCGTACGGCAATCACGAAGGGAGGCACCACAATGGCTCGTAGCTTAAAAAAAGGACCATTTGTTGATGATCACTTAATGAATAAAGTTGCAAAGTTAAACGAAACTGAGCAAAAGCAAGTTGTTAAAACTTGGTCTCGTCGTTCAACAATCTTCCCTCAGTTCATTGGTCACACAATCGCTGTATATGACGGTCGCAAACACGTACCTGTATACATCACTGAGGACATGGTTGGCCACAAGTTAGGTGAATTCGCACCAACTCGTACGTACAAAGGTCATGATGCTGACGATAAGAAAACTAGAAGATAATGAGAGGAGGCACTTCAATGCAAGCTAAAGCAGTAGCGAGAACAGTTCGTATTGCTCCTCGTAAAGTTCGTTTAGTAGTAGACTTAATCCGAGGCAAGCAAGTGGGTGAAGCGATCGCTATCCTTAACCACACACCAAAAACTGCTTCTCCAGTTGTAGAGAAAGTTTTAAAATCTGCAATCGCAAACGCAGAGCATAACTACGAAATGGATGTAAACAACTTAGTTGTTGAAAAAGTTTTCGTTGACGAAGGTCCAACGTTAAAACGTTTCCGTCCACGTGCAATGGGTCGTGCAAGCCAAATTAACAAACGCACAAGCCACATCACAGTTGTGGTATCAGAAAAGAAGGAGGGATAATCGATGGGTCAAAAGGTTAATCCAGTCGGTCTTCGTGTCGGTGTTATTCGTGATTGGGAATCTCGCTGGTTCGCTGAGAAAGATTACGCTACACTTCTTCATGAAGACATCAAAATTCGTGAATACATCGCAGCTCGCTTAAAAGATTCTTCTGTTTCTAAAGTAGAAATCGAGCGTGCAGCAAATCGTGTAAATGTTACAATTCACACTGCAAAACCTGGTATGGTAATTGGTAAAGGTGGTACTGAAGTTGAAGCACTTCGTAAAGCTCTTAACCAATTAACAGGCAAGCGTGTACACATCAACATCTTAGAAGTTAAGAGAGCTGATCTTGACGCTAAATTAGTAGCGGAAAATATCGCTCGTCAATTAGAAAACCGTGTATCTTTCCGTCGTGCACAAAAGCAAGTTATTCAACGTGCTATGCGCGCAGGTGCTAAAGGTATTAAAACACAGGTTTCTGGTCGTCTTGGCGGAGCAGATATCGCTCGTGCAGAATCTTACAGTGAAGGAACTGTTCCACTTCATACACTTCGCGCTGATATTGACTATGCAACAGCTGAAGCTGATACAACATACGGTAAATTAGGCGTAAAAGTATGGATCTACCGTGGAGAAGTCCTTCCTACAAAAAAGAAAGCTTCTGAGGAAGGAGGAAAATAATATGTTAATGCCAAAACGCGTAAAATATCGTAGAGAGCATCGTGGTAAAATGCGTGGTCGTGCTAAAGGTGGTACGGAAATCGCATTTGGTGAGTTCGGTCTTCAAGCACAAGATGCTTCATGGATCACTAACCGTCAAATCGAAGCTGCTCGTCGTGCAATGACTCGTTACATGAAACGTGGCGGTAAAGTTTGGATTAAAATTTTCCCTTCTAAACCTTACACTGCAAAACCTCTTGAAGTACGTATGGGTTCCGGTAAAGGGGCACCAGAAGGCTGGGTAGCAGTAGTAAAACCTGGGAAAATTATGTTTGAAATCGCGGGTGTATCTGAAGAGGTAGCACGCGAAGCATTACGTCTTGCAGCTCACAAATTACCAGTGAAATGTAAATTCGTAAAACGTGAAGAAAATGGTGGTGAATCTAATGAAAACTAATGATATTCGTGAATTAACCACTGCCGAAATCGAAACAAAAGTTAAAGCGTTAAAGGAAGAGTTGTTTAACCTTCGCTTCCAACTTGCTACAGGACAATTAGAGAATCCAACACGCATCCGTGAAGTGCGTAAAGCGATCGCTCGTATGAAAACTGTAGTTCGTGAAAGAGAGATCGGAATTAATCGATAAATTGAGGGGAGGTTTGCAAAGTGAGCGAACGTAACCAACGCAAAGTTTATACTGGTCGTGTTGTATCTGACAAAATGGACAAAACGATTACAGTTTTAGTTGAAACTTACAAAACTCATTCCTTGTACGGAAAGCGCGTTAAGTATTCTAAGAAGTACAAAGCCCATGATGAGCAAAACCAAGCAAAAGTTGGCGATATCGTTAAAATCATGGAAACTCGCCCGCTTTCTGCTACTAAGCGTTTCCGTTTAGTTGAAATCGTTGAAGAAGCGGTTATTATCTAAATAGACGAATCGGAATTTTAAGTCCGAAGGGAGGTTTCATAACATGATCCAACAAGAATCTCGTTTGAAAGTTGCTGACAACTCTGGTGCACGTGAACTTTTAACAATTAAGGTATTAGGCGGCTCTGGTCGTAAATATGCTAACATCGGTGATATTATCGTTGCTACGGTAAAACAAGCAACACCAGGTGGCGTTGTTAAAAAAGGTGACGTTGTTAAAGCAGTAGTAGTACGTACGAAGAGCGGTGCTCGTCGTCCAGATGGTTCTTACATCCGTTTTGATGAAAACGCAGCTGTTATCATTAAAGATGACAAGAGCCCACGCGGTACTCGTATCTTCGGACCAGTAGCTCGTGAACTACGTGATAGCAACTTCATGAAGATCGTTTCTTTAGCTCCAGAAGTTCTATAATTTGAGGTATTGCCTTGCTAAGGAGGTGCAGAATTAAGATGCATGTAAAAAAAGGTGATAAAGTACAGGTAATCACTGGTAAAGACAAAGGAAAACAAGGTGTTATCCTTGTTGCTTTCCCAAAGCAAAACCGTGTTATCGTTGAGGGTGTTAACATCGTTAAGAAGCACTCTAAGCCATCTCAATTAAATCCACAAGGTGGAATCATCACGAAAGAAGCACCTATTCACGTGTCTAATGTTATGCCATTAGATCCGAAAACAGGTGAACCTACTCGTGTAGGTTACAAAGTGGAAGATGGTAAAAAAGTTCGTATTGCAAAAAAATCTGGTGAATTATTAGATAAATAATTTTCTTAAGAAAGGAGGTCACTTCATTGAATCGCCTTAAAGAGAAGTTCCAAAAGGAAATTACTCCTGCTCTAATGAGCAAGTTTAACTATAAATCTGTAATGCAAGTACCGAAGATCGAAAAGATCGTTATCAACACTGGTGTTGGTGATGCGGTAGCAAACTCTAAAGCATTAGACAATGCTGTAGAAGAATTAACTCAAATCGCAGGTCAAAAGCCTGTAATCACTCGTGCTAAAAAATCTATCGCTGGTTTCCGTCTACGTGAAGGTATGCCAATCGGAGCGAAAGTTACTTTACGCGGTGAGCAAATGTATGAGTTCTTCGACAAATTAGTATCTGTTTCTTTACCACGTGTACGTGATTTCCGTGGTGTATCTAAGAAATCTTTCGATGGTCGTGGTAACTATACATTAGGTGTTAAAGAGCAACTTATTTTCCCTGAGATCGATTATGATAAAGTAAGCAAAGTCCGCGGTATGGACATCGTAATCGTTACTACAGCGAACACTGACGAAGAAGCTCGTGAACTTTTAACACAATTCGGTATGCCATTCCAAAAATAATGGAAGCCAACGCTAAGTAGAGGAGGCGAAAACGTGGCTAAAAAATCTATGATTGCGAAACAAAAGCGTACTCCTAAGTTTAAAGTACAAGAGTATACACGTTGCGAGCGCTGCGGTCGTCCGCATTCTGTATACCGCAAATTTAAACTTTGCCGTATTTGTTTCCGTGAACTTGCATATAAAGGTCAAATTCCTGGTGTTAAAAAAGCTAGTTGGTAAAACCCACAAATGGGAAGGAGGTAAAACACATGGTGATGACAGATCCAATTGCAGATATGCTTACTCGCATCCGTAATGCGAACATGGTACGTCATGAGAAATTAGAGGTTCCTGCTTCTAAAATCAAAAAAGAGATCGCTGAACTTTTAAAACGTGAAGGTTTCATTCGTGATGTAGAATACATCGAGGATAACAAACAAGGTATCCTTCGTATTTTCCTGAAATATGGTGCAAACAATGAACGTGTAATCACTGGATTAAAACGTATCAGTAAGCCTGGCTTACGCGTTTACGCTAAAGCTGACGAAGTACCACGTGTACTTAACGGATTAGGTATCGCTCTTGTTTCTACATCTAAGGGAGTAATGACGGACAAAGACGCTCGTCAGTTACAAACAGGTGGAGAAGTAGTAGCATACGTTTGGTAATTAATATTGAAACGAACGGAGGTGTGACAACATGTCTCGTATTGGTAAAAAGATTCTTGAAATCCCTGCAGGTGTTACTATCACAGTAACAGAAAACAATACTGTAACAGTAAAAGGACCTAAAGGTGAATTAACTCGTACATTCAATGCTGATATGTCTATCAAAATTGAAGAAAACATCCTAACAGTAGAGCGTCCATCTGAACAGAAGGAACACCGTGCATTACATGGTACAACTCGTGCTTTACTAGGAAACATGGTTGAAGGTGTAACTACAGGTTTCACTCGTGGACTTGAATTAATCGGGGTTGGTTACCGTGCTCAAAAACAAGGTAACAAACTTGTATTAAGCGTAGGTTACTCTCATCCAGTTGAAATGACTCCTGAAGCGGGTCTTGAAGTTGAAGTTCCTGCTCCAACTAAGATCGTGATTAAAGGTATCGACAAGCAACGTGTTGGCGAATTCGCTGCTAACGTTCGTGCTGTACGTGCTCCAGAACCTTACAAAGGTAAAGGAATTCGTTACGAAGGCGAAGTTGTTCGTCGTAAAGAAGGTAAAACTGCTAAGTAAGCCCGTTAGGTGAAAGAAAGGAGTGACAAGAATGATCACTAAAGCTGATAAAAATGCGACTCGTAAGAAAAGACATGCACGTGTACGTGCTAAACTTACTGGTACTGCAGAACGTCCACGTTTAAACGTATTCCGTTCTAATCAACACATTTACGCTCAAGTTATTGATGATGTGAATGGTGTAACATTAGTAAGTGCATCTACTCTTGATAAAGACCTTGCTCTTAACGGTACAGGCAACACTGAAGCTGCTACGAAAGTTGGCGAATTAGTTGCTAAGCGTGCTGTAGAGAAGGGTGTTAAAGAAGTAGTATTTGATCGCGGTGGTTATTTATACCATGGCCGTGTTAAAGCTCTAGCTGAAGCTGCTCGTGAGGCTGGATTACAATTTTAATGGTCAAAGGAGGGAAAATTGATGCGTCGCATTGACCCAAGTAAATTAGAACTTGAAGAACGTGTAGTTACGATAAACCGTGTTGCGAAAGTTGTTAAGGGTGGTCGTCGTTTCCGCTTTGCTGCACTAGTTGTAGTTGGTGATAAAAACGGTCATGTTGGATTCGGTACTGGTAAAGCTCAAGAGGTACCTGATGCTATTCGCAAAGCTATCGAAGATGCTAAGAAAAACTTAATCGAAGTACCATTAGTTGGTACATCAATTCCACACGAAATCATCGGACATTTCGGAGCTGGTGAAGTATTCCTAAAACCTGCTGCTGAAGGTACTGGAGTAATCGCTGGTGGACCTGTTCGTGCGGTTCTTGAATTAGCTGGTGTACAAGATATTCTTTCGAAATCTCTTGGTTCTAACACACCAATTAACATGATTCGCGCTACTGTGAACGGATTAAGCGAACTTAAGCGTGCTGAAGATGTTGCAAAATTACGCGGTAAATCTGTAGAAGAGCTACTAGGTTAAGAAGGAGGGAAAACAAATGGCGAAAAAGTTAGAAATTACCCTCACTCGTAGTGTAATTGGTCGTCCGCAAGATCAACGTGCGACTGTAGAAGCTTTAGGTCTTAAAAAGTTGAATTCAACTGTAGTTAAGGAAGAAACTCCTGCTATTCTTGGTATGATCAACAAAGTTTCTCACCTTGTAACTGTAAAAGAAGCTTAAGGATAACTCATTAATATAAGGAGGTGCCTGGGAATGAAACTTCATGAATTAAAACCTGCAGAAGGTTCTCGTAAAGTACGTAACCGTGTCGGTCGCGGTATCGGTTCTGGTAACGGTAAAACTGCTGGTAAAGGTCATAAAGGACAAAACGCACGTTCTGGCGGCGGTGTTCGTCTTGGCTTTGAAGGTGGTCAAACTCCATTATTCCGTCGTTTACCAAAACGCGGCTTCACAAACATTAACCGCAAAGAGTTTGCTATCGTAAACTTAGCGACGTTAAATCGTTTTGAAGATGGTACAGAAGTAACACCTGAATTATTGCTGGAAACTGGCGTTATCAGCAAATTAAACGACGGTGTTAAAGTTCTTGCAAGCGGAGCAGTTGAGAAAAAACTAACTGTTAAAGCGCACAAGTTCTCTTCAAGTGCTAAAGAAGCAATTGAAGCAGCTGGCGGAACAGTTGAGGTGATCTAATGTTTCGTACAATCTCCAACTTTATGCGCGTTGCTGAGATAAGACGTAAAATATTATTCACTTTAGCGATGTTAATCGTATTCAGGATTGGCACGTTTATCCCAGTGCCATTTACAAATGGAGACGTACTGAAAGCACAAGATCAGTTAAATGCATTAGGAATCCTTAATACATTTGGCGGTGGCGCTTTGAAAAACTTCTCCATCTTTGCGATGGGAATCATGCCGTATATTACAGCATCCATCATCGTGCAATTATTGCAGATGGATGTTGTTCCTAAATTTTCGGAATGGTCGAAGCAAGGCGAAATGGGCCGTCGTAAATTAACACAATTCACGCGTTACTTTACAATTGTTCTTGCGTTTATTCAGGGGTTTGGTATGTCAATCGGTTTTAACGGTATGGTAGGTGGGCAGTTAATTTTGAATCCAGGTTGGAGCACTTATTTATACATTGCTACGGTACTGACTGCTGGTACTGCATTTTTAATGTGGTTAGGTGAACAGATTACAGCTAAAGGTGTAGGGAATGGTATTTCCATCCTCATCTTTGCTGGTATTGCCGCAGCTATCCCAAGTGTAATATCTCAAGTGTATCAACAACAGTTTCAAAATGTCGGAGATCAACTGTTCATGAGTATCGTTAAAGTTGTATTGATATTACTAGCTGTGCTAGCAGTTGTTGTTGGAGTTATCTTCATTCAACAGGCTGTTAGAAAGATTCCAATTCAATATGCGAAGCGTGTAACAGGAGGAAATGGTAGTTATACTGGAGCACAAAACACACATTTACCTCTTAAGGTAAATAGTGCGGGTGTTATTCCAGTAATTTTTGCTGTTTCATTCTTGATTACGCCTCCAACTATTGCACAGTTCTTCCCGAAACATGATATATCGCAGTGGATTATCCAAAACTTTAACTATTCTCATCCAGTGGGAATGATTATATATGTTGCGCTCATTGTAGCCTTCACATATTTCTATGCATTTGTTCAGGTTAATCCAGAACAAATGTCAGAGAATCTAAACAAACAAGGTGGATATGTTCCTGGTATTCGTCCGGGTAAGAATACAGAGCAATATCTAACAAAAATCTTGTATCGTTTGACCTTTGTAGGATCTATTTTCCTAGCAGCGATTGCAATTCTACCAGTTATCTTTACGAAGCTGGGAAATCTTCCTCCATCTGCACAGATCGGTGGAACGAGTATGTTAATCGTTGTCGGCGTTGCTTTAGAAACAATGAAGCAGCTAGAAAGCCAACTGGTAAAACGCCATTACAAAGGGTTTATCAAGCAGTGAGTAAGTGGGAAGATGTGTCTTCCCTACATGCTCATTATGAGGGGGAACAAAGATGAACTTAATTTTAATGGGGCTTCCTGGTGCTGGTAAAGGTACACAAGCCGAACAGATTGTTGCCAAGTATAACATCCCTCACATCTCAACAGGAGATATGTTCCGTGCAGCGATGAAAGCTGAAACTGAACTTGGTTTACAAGCAAAATCTTTTATTGATAAAGGTGCGCTTGTACCAGATGAGGTTACAATTGGAATCGTTCGTGAACGTTTAAGCCAAGAAGACTGCGTGAAAGGCTTCTTATTAGACGGTTTTCCACGAACAGTTGCACAAGCATCTGCTCTTGAAGAGATTATGAAAGATCTTGGCAAAAAAATCGACTATGTTTTAAACATTAATGTGGATTCAGGATTGCTATTAAAACGTCTTACAGGCCGTCGCATTTGTAAAGAGTGCGGTGCGACTTACCACTTAGAATTCAATCCACCAGCAAAAGCTGATGTGTGCGATAAATGTGGTGGCGAATTATATCAACGCTCTGATGACAACGAAGAAACTGTAGCGAATCGTTTAGAGGTAAATATTAAGCAAACACAACCTTTGCTTGATTTCTATGAAGAGCTTGGTTACTTACAAAGCATTAATGGTGAGCAAGATATCAATAAAGTATTTGCTGATATCGATGTTCTCATCGGAGGCTTAGCGTAATGATCATTTGCAAAACTCCTCGCGAGATAGAAATCATGCGAGAAGCTGGCAGGATCGTTGCTTTAACTCATCAAGAGTTGAAAAAGCATATTACTCCAGGAATTACAACGAAAGAGCTCGATCAAATAGCGGAAAAGACGATTCGAAAATATGGTGCTACGCCATCTTTTAAAGGATACAATGGATTTCCGGGAAGCATCTGTGCTTCTGTAAATGAAGAGCTTGTACATGGGATTCCAGGAAGGCGCAAGCTCCAAGAGGGCGATATCATCAGTATCGATATTGGTGCGAAATACAATGGGTACCATGGAGATTCTGCATGGACGTATCCAGTAGGAAACATTTCTGAATCTGTTCAAAAGCTACTTGATGTCACAGAAAAATCGTTGTATCTTGGTCTAGAACAAATAAAACCAGGCGAGAGATTATCAAATGTCTCACATGCGATTCAAACGTATGTTGAAGATAATGGATTCTCGATCGTTAGGGAGTATGTTGGTCACGGAATCGGGCAAGACTTACATGAAGACCCTCAAATCCCGCACTATGGTCCACCAAATAAAGGTCCTAGATTAAAGCCGGGCATGGTCATCTGTGTTGAGCCGATGGTGAACCAAGGAAGACGATATGTAAAAACACTATCTGATGACTGGACAGTGGTAACGGTAGATGGTAAATGGTGTGCCCATTTTGAGCACACGATTGCTCTTACAGAAGCAGGATACGAAATCCTTACCACTTTATAAGTAGCTGGCTCTCCGGGATTTCAGAGCAGTGTAAAATGTTACTGATTTGAAGAAGGGAGAACTATTGAATGGCTAAAGATGATGTAATTGAAGTCGAAGGTACCGTTCTTGAAACGTTGCCAAATGCTATGTTCAAAGTAGAATTAGAGAATGGGCATGTCGTATTGGCTCACGTTTCTGGTAAAATCCGTATGAACTTCATTCGTATTTTACCAGGAGACAAAGTTACGGTAGAATTATCTCCGTACGATTTAAATCGTGGTCGTATTACGTACCGTTTTAAATAATATAGCACTCCGTAATCTTTAAGGAGGTTCGAGACATGAAAGTAAGACCGTCAGTTAAACCAATCTGCGAAAAATGTAAAGTTATTCGTAGACGTGGAAAAGTAATGGTTATTTGTGAAAACCCTAAACATAAACAAAAACAAGGTTAATCAGAAGGAGGTGCATTCAGAATGGCACGTATCGCAGGTGTAGATATTCCTCGTGACAAACGCGTTGTTATTTCTTTAACTTACGTATTCGGCATTGGTCGCACAACTGCTGAAAAAATTCTTGCTGAAGCTGGTGTTTCTGAAGAAACACGAGTTCGTGATTTAACGGAAGACGAATTAGGACGTATCCGTGATATCATCGATCGTATTAAAGTTGAGGGAGACCTTCGTCGTGAAGTATCACTTAACATTAAACGTCTAATGGAGATCGGTTCTTACCGTGGTCTTCGTCACCGTCGTGGTTTACCAGTTCGTGGTCAAAACTCTAAAAACAATGCTCGTACACGTAAAGGTCCACGTCGTACAGTAGCAAATAAAAAGAAATAATAAGTAAAGGAGGTTGAACTAACAATGGCACGTAAAACAAACACTCGTAAAAAACGTGTGAAAAAGAATATTGAAGCTGGTGTAGCTCATATTCGTTCTACTTTCAACAACACAATCGTAACACTTACAGATACTCACGGTAACGCGCTTTCTTGGTCTAGTGCTGGTGCACTTGGTTTCCGTGGATCTCGTAAATCTACTCCATTCGCTGCGCAAATGGCTGCTGAAACTGCTGCTAAAGTTGCAATGGAGCACGGTTTAAAAACTTTAGAGGTTACTGTAAAAGGTCCTGGTGCTGGTCGTGAAGCTGCAATTCGTGCTCTTCAAGCTGCAGGTCTAGAAGTAACAGCAATCAGAGATGTTACTCCAGTTCCTCATAATGGATGTCGTCCGCCAAAACGTCGTCGTGTTTAATTTTTCTGTATAGAATTTTCCCTTTTGTCTATAATGGATATGATGCATTATCGAGAAATTTCGTACAGAAACATCGCTTGTTGTGCACAATCGGGAACTGCCTAAGGGGGACTTTCGGTTAGACAGAGGTTTTTCCTTTGTTTAGCCGGGGTTTCGACGTTTTGAAGGAGGGTTTAGTTAATGATTGAAATTGAAAAACCGAAAATCGAAACGGTTGAACTTAACGAAGATGCTAAGTATGGTAAATTCGTGATTGAACCGCTTGAGCGTGGATATGGTACTACTTTGGGTAACTCCCTTCGTCGTATTCTTTTATCCTCACTCCCTGGTGCCGCTGTAACTGCTATCCAAATCGATGGCGTATTACACGAATTTTCAACAGTTGAGGGCGTAGTAGAAGACGTTACAACGATCATCTTAAACTTGAAAAAGTTAGCTCTTAAAATCTACTCTGAAGAAGAGAAGACGTTGGAAATCGATGTACAGGGCGAAGGTATTGTCACAGCTGCTGATATTACTCACGATAGTGATGTTGAAATCTTAAATCCAGATTTATACATTGCGACGTTAGCAAAGGATGCGCATTTCCGCGTGCGTTTAACTGCAAAGCGTGGCCGTGGGTATACGCCAGCTGATGCAAATAAAAGCGAAGATCAACCAATAGGAGTTATTCCTATTGATTCTATTTATACTCCAGTATCACGTGTGACTTACCAAGTGGAAAAGACACGTGTCGGACAAGTGGCAAATTATGATAAGCTTACGCTTGATGTATGGACGGATGGAAGCATCGGGCCAAAAGAAGCTATCTCTTTAGGTGCCAAAATCTTAACTGAGCATTTAAACATCTTCGTTGGTTTAACTGATGAAGCGCAAAATGCTGAGATTATGGTCGAGAAGGAAGAAGATCAAAAAGAAAAAGTTCTAGAGATGACTATTGAAGAACTTGATCTTTCTGTTCGTTCTTATAATTGCTTAAAACGTGCAGGAATTAATACTGTACAAGAGCTTGCGAACAAAACAGAAGAAGATATGATGAAAGTTCGTAACTTAGGACGTAAATCCTTAGAAGAAGTTAAGCATAAGCTTGAGGAATTAGGTTTAGGCTTACGTAAAGACGACTGAGGATTTAAACTCATCAACAAAGGAGGGAACTACGAATGGCATACAGAAAATTAGGCCGTACAAGTGCGCAACGTAAAGCTATGTTACGTGACTTAGCTACTGATTTAATTATCAACGAGCGCATCCAAACGACAGAAACTCGTGCAAAAGAACTTCGTTCTGTAGTGGAAAAAATGATCACTTTAGGTAAACGCGGAGATCTTCATGCTCGCCGTCAAGCTGCATCTTTCATCCGCAATGAAGTTGCTAATGCTGAGACTGGTCAAGATGCACTTCAAAAATTATTCGCTGATGTAGCTCCACGCTATGCTGAGCGTCAAGGCGGATACACTCGTATTGCAAAAATTGGTCCACGTCGCGGAGACGCAGCACCAATGGTAATTATCGAGTTAGTATAATGATGATTAAAAGGGCAGGACAGTTCTTTTCAAGTAACTGGTCATGGCCCTTTTTTTTTAAATATAGAAAATGGGCTAACTTGGTAAAGTAATGAGAGAGGGTGCCTTGCATTGAAAAAAGAGAAACTTCGCACGCAAAATATATCATTTCAATATCCCGGGGCAACTTTTTATGCATTAAAAGACGTATCATTCTCTTTATATGAGGGAGAATGGGTTTCTGTAATTGGACAAAATGGTTCAGGAAAGTCTACACTTGCAAAATTATTAAATGGATTATTTTTGCCGGAATCAGGAACGATTGTTGTAAATGATACAATGATTTTATCCGAAGAAACGGTATGGGATATTCGAAAACAAATTGGTATGGTATTTCAAAATCCAGACAATCAATTTGTTGGAACAACAGTGCAAGATGATGTTGTATTTGGTCTTGAGAATATCGGAATGCCTCGAGAGCAAATGGTAGAACGGATGAATCAAGCGCTAGAAATGGTCCGAATGGAAGAGTTTCTGAACGAAGAACCTCATTCATTATCCGGTGGGCAAAAGCAGCGTGTGGCGATTGCAGGTGTGCTAGCATTACAACCGTCTATTTTAATATTGGATGAAGCGACATCAATGTTAGATCCTCAAGGACGGCGTGAAGTAATTGAAACGGTTAGGAAGCTTGTTGATGCAAAAGGTATTACCGTGCTATCAATTACCCATGATTTGGAAGAGGCTGCACAGTCAGACCGTATTATCATTTTGAATCAGGGAGAAATATTAGAGGAAGGTACACCAGAGCAAATCTTTAAATCCTCTCGTATGCTTAGAGAAATCGGGCTAGATGTACCATTCTCAGTAAAAATAGCAGAATTATTAAAAAGAAATGAAATTCCACTGCAAAATACGCATCTTACAATGGAAAGCTTGGTGAACGAACTTTGGAGATTACATTCCAAACAGTAGAGCATCGTTATCAATATAAAACTCCATTTGAAAGACGCGCGCTTTATGATGTAAACGTGTCGTTTCCAAGTGGGGGGTATTATGCCATTATCGGTCATACTGGTTCGGGCAAATCAACGATGATTCAACATTTAAATGGTTTATTGCAGCCGACAAGTGGCACAGTCCAAATTGGAGAGCATTTAATTTCCTCGCAAAAAAAAGAGAAGAAATTAAAACCACTACGAAAAAAAGTAGGAGTTGTCTTTCAATTTCCAGAGCATCAGTTATTTGAAGAAACAGTTGAGAAGGATATTTGTTTTGGGCCCTCAAATTTTGGTGTATCTGAAGAGAAGGCGAAGCAAAGAGCGAGAGATGCGATCGAGCTTGTTGGATTGAACCCAGAATTATTAACTCGTTCTCCGTTTGAGTTAAGTGGTGGACAAATGAGACGTGTTGCGATAGCAGGTGTACTTGCTATGGAACCGGAAGTTCTTGTATTAGATGAACCGACAGCAGGACTTGATCCAAAAGGACAGCAAGAGTTGATGGAAATGTTTTATAAGCTTCATAAAGAGCAAGGGCTCACAGTAATCCTTGTTACCCATAATATGGAGGATGCCGCTAAGTATGCAGAGCAAATTGTAGTTATGCATAAAGGAACGGTCTTTTTGCAAGGAACAGCAGAGGAAGTATTTTCACATGCTGATGAATTAGAACAAATCGGTGTGGATCTTCCAATGTCTTTAAAGTATAAACGTGCAATTGAAGAGAAATTTGGTATTACGATTCCAAAGGCTACCTTATCTTTAGAGGATTTTACTCATGAAGTTGTACAGGTGTTACGAAAAGGTGGTCATGAATCATGCAGCAGTTGATTATTGGGAGATATATTCCAGGCAGGTCGCTCATTCATCAACTTGATCCACGTACGAAGCTGTTGATTGTCTTTTTATATGTATTTGTTGTCTTTTTAGCAAATAATGCGATTTCATATGGATTTTTATTTTTATATGCACTCATTGCTTTATTTTTTGCAAAAGTGCCGATTCGTTATGTACTTTCGGGCTTAAAACCAATCTTATGGATTTTTCTTTTTACATTTTTTCTGCATATTTTTACAAATAAAGAAGGGGATGTACTGCTTCAGCTTGGTTGGTTTTCGGTACATGAAAAAGGATTGGAACAAGGGATATATATTTCCATACGCTTTTTCGTCATTATTTTAATGACGACCTTATTGACGTTAACGACAACACCGATTGAAATTACTGATGGTATGGAGACGTTATTAAAGCCATTAAAGCGTATAAAGGTTCCTGTTCATGAAATCGCATTGATGATGTCTATTTCTCTTCGTTTTATTCCAACATTAATGGATGAAACGAGTAAAATTATGAAAGCACAAGCATCCCGTGGTATTGATTTTTCTAGTGGGCCGATAAAGGATCGATTAAAGGCGGTTATTTCTTTGCTTGTACCGCTTTTTATTAGTGCTTTTAAGCGTGCTGAGGACTTAGCGATTGCAATGGAAGCGCGTGGGTATCAAAGTGGTGAGGGACGTTCTAAATTTAGGCAGCTACGTTGGAAAACAAGTGATACGTTAACGATAGTAAGTTTACTTTGTTTAGCATGTATTCTAGCATGGGTGCGATCGTAATGGAGAATAGAGAAATGGAAAGAATAAAATGTACAGTTGCATATGATGGTATCAATTTTTGCGGTTATCAAATTCAACCGCAGCATCGTACTGTTCAACAAGAAATAGAGAAAGCTCTGCAAAAATTGCATAAAGGAGAGCTCGTTCGTGTTCAGGCATCAGGACGAACAGATTCTACGGTTCATGCAAGAGGACAGGTTATTCATTTTGACACACCGTTGTCTCTTGAAGAATGGCAATGGATGAATGCATTAAATACCATGCTGCCAGATGATATAGTTGCCTTGCAAGTAGAGAAAAAAACAGAAGATTTTCATGCACGCTATGGTGTTGAAAGAAAAGAATATCGCTATCGTGTATTATTATCTAAAAATGCTGATGTATTCCGTAGAAATTACGTATACCAGTATCCATATCCGCTTGAGATAGAATCTATAAGAAAAGCAATTCCTTATTTTATTGGAACACATGATTTCACTTCGTTTTGTTCGGCAAAAACTGACAAAAAGGATAAAGTGCGAACAATTTATGAAATAGATTTAATGGAACAAGATGATGAGTTGATTTTTCGTTTTGTAGGTAATGGATTTTTATATAATATGGTTCGAATTATTGTTGGTACACTACTTAGCGTAGGACAAGGGAAGATGGTTCCTGACAGCATTCCAGAGATTTTAAAAAAACAAGATCGTCGTTTTGCTGGGAAGATGGTGCCAGGGCACGGGCTTTATTTATGGCAGGTAAACTATAACAACTAATCCTGGTGTAACATTTGCTTGACATTAGAAACTCAAAAGGATATCATAACATATGGTATTGTTTCTAAAACCACGATTAGCCCCGGAAGGAAATCGTGTTTAAGATAAACAATAGATTTTTTCTATGGAAAAGATAACGAGGAGGGAAACACATGCGTACGACTTTTATGGCAAAAGCTAACGAAGTTGAGCGTAAATGGTATGTGGTTGACGCTGAAGGTCAAACTTTAGGTCGCCTTGCTAGTGAAGTAGCATCCATTTTACGTGGTAAAAACAAACCAACATTTACACCACACGTTGACACGGGTGATCATGTAATTATTATTAACGCTGAGAAAATTCATTTAACAGGTAATAAATTAAACGATAAAATTTACTACCGTCACACTAACCACCCAGGTGGACTTAAACAAAGAACAGCTCTAGAAATGCGTACAAACTACCCTGTACAAATGTTAGAGCTTGCAATTAAAGGCATGCTTCCAAAAGGACGTTTAGGACGTCAAGTGTCTAAAAAATTAAATGTGTATGCTGGAGCTGAGCATCCACACCAAGCACAAAAACCAGAAGTTTACGAACTTCGCGGATAATTAATTAAAGGAGGGCTTACATTGGCACAGGTACAATACTATGGTACTGGACGTCGTAAGAGTTCAGTAGCACGCGTACGCCTAGTTCCAGGCGAAGGACGCGTTATCATTAACGGTCGTGATTTTGAAAACTATATCCCATTTGCTGCATTACGTGAAGTAGTGAAACAACCTCTAGTTGCAACAGAAACTTTAGGTAACTACGATGTACTTGTAAACGTAAATGGTGGTGGATACACTGGTCAAGCTGGTGCTATTCGTCACGGTATTTCTCGCGCTTTATTAAAAGCTGACCCAGAATACCGTCTAACATTAAAACGTGCAGGTCTATTAACTCGTGACGCACGTATGAAAGAGCGTAAAAAATACGGTCTTAAAGGCGCACGTCGTGCACCTCAGTTCTCAAAACGTTAATTATCGACGTTTCAAAGGCTCTCAAGCTTTTTGCTTGGGGGTCTTTTTTTATGTGGAAAAGGGGTTTTGGTCACATTTTGATCACGAAAATATTTTTGGGTCACTCCTGGTCACCACAAATCATAGTTCAATTATTTTTGGGATTTTTGTGGTCTCTTTTAGGGTATCTGTTACATGTGTATAGATGTTCAACGTCATTTGTATATCAGAGTGACCCAATCGCTCTTGTACCTCCTTTATACCTGCGCCAGCTTTTTAGAGAAAAATTTAATTGTAGACCTTTGCTTCCTACTCAAGGAACTTAACGACTCCCCACCATGTTCCCCAAAAGTCTTGACTAACCACATATTCTTGAACTGTCCAAAATTCCTGATCATTGGAAGGGTCAATGCATGTTGCGCTGTAATCTCCCCATCGGTTCCGTCCCATGCCATCCGTTAAAAAGTAGGTAGCTTGTCCAGCTTGAAGCAAGGTAACTTGTTCTGTTGTGCCAGGTGCATCGCTTGCACGTCTTCCTGTGAAGAAGGCACTTGCAAATAGGTCTGTGGATGATCCGCTAAAACCGATTACCATATGGTTGGAGGAGTTGACGGCGAGAGAAGGATAATAATAGGAGTGTGTGCTGTGTTGAACTCGCCCCTGTTGAATTGGGGTGCTTATCTCCGGATCAATTTGATACCAAGAAACCTCTGCTCTGCTTCCGTCTTGGCTAGGTACAGTATGGGTTGTCCAAATTGTTTCATTACGATAAATAGCTTGCAAAAGGCGAGTATCTCCTGTGTCAATTAATTGAGGGGAGTCCTTTTGAAGAGCGCCTGGTATGACAGAGCCGCTAAGTGAAGCGATATTAATTTGTTGAAGTTGTGTCCAAAAAGGTATCCCGTTAGAAAATGATATTTGGTTTAGCTGCAAACTATCCAGACTGGCTAGTGAGATCAAGTACTGAACTGAAACATTTGGATCAAACACTTGAGTAGGCTGTGTTGTAAAAAATGCACCAGGCGGTTCATAGAACTCATACCAGGTCATGCTATCCATCGAGTACAGCTGACTCTTCTCGAACACCCAGATTTTAGTTGCCTGATAACTTCCCTCATTGTTGAACATGTTGGCAGTTACGTAGACATGAGTATTGTCCAGTCCTAAACTTGGATAGTCAGCCCAAGTATCTAACTGCATATTATTAAATATATCTGCATCAATTGCTCGGAATACCCAGTTAAATGGGTCTTCAGGATTCGACACGCCCACGAGCAGCCAGGAATTAGGAGAGCTTTCCCCCGCGAGCGAAATGATGAAGAACCGATTGGATAAATTGTCATAAAGGATTTTTGGGTCAAAAGCAAAAGTACCTTCTGTAATGACTCCAGTTGGGGTCCAAAAATCATCTAAAGTGGTAGTGGTAAGAACAGCACCATCCTCCTTTTGATTGATCGATATTCCTCCATTTACAACATTTACAACATGATTAAGACCAACTGCGCCCATTGTATCCGGCGGAAACCACCCGTTATAATCTACTCCTTTAAACTGTTTTATGATACTTGGAGCTGTGACATCGTCATTCTGTATAACCTTTTTTGGAAAAGGCGGTGTTTTCTGCCGTGGTAAAAAAGATTGTACACCTGGTGTGGGGAGGCATACTTTACTTCCCATAATAGAATTTGATTTAATATTTCCCAATTACAGAACATTCCTTTCATATTTTTTGCAATTTAAAATCGCTAATTTACTTTATTCATTCTGCAATCAAGCTGAAACGGCAAATATTCTAGAAACGTGTAAGAGATAAGAAAATATGTGTTTGTCCAATAAGTAGATGGACATTAATTAAGGAGTTAAGAGTAGTTAAAGGAGGGGGATATGGGGGAAAATCATTAGCATAGACCAGACTGCTTTTTGGCTGGGGTTTTTTATTATGTTTAATGGAGCTATATCAATCCATTTTGAGTTTTCAACATATAAGGCGCTGCCACAAAGAACAAAAGATAACTTGCACTTGTTTTCTCTTTTTGTTTTAATTCGTCATGGGGCAGAGGGAGGATCTGATCGCTTCTATGCATAGCTGGACGCGCTCTCTCACTTGAAAGGAAAGGTTTTATACCGGTTTTTTAATGTATTATATCTTGGAATATTTTAGTGCTACCTTCCTACGTATGCTTCATCTTTAGAAGTTTAGACTAATACGTATTAGGGAGGTTTATAAGTACTATGAATGTCATTGTTAGCTTACAAGAAAAACAAAAAGAAAAGCAGTTGAAATATGAACGGAAGATGCTTCGTGAATTATCATTAAAAACGCTAAGGTCCAATATTCGTGATGCCTTCGATATGAAAGAGTTGCACAGGCAGTATGAGGATTATTGTATTGAACTTGGAATTGAATCGTATTTATTAGGAGCAAGATATAGTAAATTTGGCTATTATGGTGAATCCTTTTTTGATGTGAAATATAGAGCTTTAGAAGAAGAGCAGCAATTAACGGAAATGTTGTTTCAATTTTTAACAAGCATGACCATGCGGGAGATAGAATCAAACGCTGAGGATTCGCTGTATGAATCCTGTGAACAATTTATTAGTTCATGGTGGCGTGAGGGCTACGAAAAGGGTGAAAGAAGATATCGTTTAAAGCTGCATTAAGAAGAGAAGCATAAACTTTCCTCTTGTCCCATATAAGTAATTAGAGGGACTAGCTGGAGGAGGAAAGGTATGAAGAGAATTCGGATTATCTCTTTTATGCTTGCTGCAGTTGTACTGTTTTTCTTGGTGAAACAAGAATTTCAAATTACAAAATCGTGGCGAGCTTGGAACTTACCCCTATCTGGGAAAGTAATTGTATTGGATGCCGGGCATGGTGGACCAGATGGAGGGGCGGTTGGTGGAAAAGATATTGTAGAAAAAGACATTACGCTTGAAATTACAAAAATGGTACAAGATTATTTACAAGAACAAGGTGCATTAGTTATTTTAACGCGAGAGGGAGATTATGATTTAGCTGACAAAGATACAAAGTCATATAGTAGGCGCAAAGCAGAGGATCTCAAAAAACGTGTAGAAATTATTAATAAGCCCGATGTTGACTTTTTTGCGAGCGTTCATTTAAATGCTTTGCCGAGTAGCGGGTCAAAAGGTGCACAAACGTTTTACTATCGCTCTTTAATTGAAAATGAACGAGCAGCGAAGTTTATACAGGCTGAATTACGAACGAGTCTAGAAAATACAAACCGTTCAGCTAAAACGATTTCTCATGTTTATTTGCTTAAGTATGCGAAAACACCGGGAGCTTTAATTGAGGCTGGATTTTTATCAAATGTGAATGAAAGATATATGTTGAATTCGGAGAAATATCAGCAAAAAGTGGCAGCTGCAATATACCGTGGAATACTACGTTATTTTACGGAAAAAGGAAATCCTCCTGAATAAGGAGGATTTTTTGAATCTCTCTTGTTAACGAAGTTTTCGGAAAATATGTTATACTGGAAATGTAAACGCATTTATTTTGAAAATGAAAATAAACAAACCCAATTTATGTAACATTACTTTATTTTTTCATACAGGGGGCTGGGCTGATTATGGTAACGAAAGAGCAGGTAGTGGAGGCGCTTGAAGGGATTGCGGATCCATTTCTACATAAAACGTTAAAAGAAACAAATGCAATTAAAGAGGTAACTGTAAAGCCTGAGAAAGAGCATGTCAGTGTTAAAATTGCAATTGTAAAAACAGGAACTGCTGAACAAATGCAATTGCAGGCTACTATTGTGAAGCTTGTGAAAGAGCTTGGAGCAGCAACGGTTGGCTTACGTTTTGCCGAATTTACAGAGGACGAATTGGCACAGTTTGCGCCGCCAGTGGAAGAGCAAGAAAGCCAATCTTTATTATCACCGCATTCTAAAACGACATTTTTAGCAGTTGCAAGTGGAAAAGGTGGAGTTGGTAAATCCACAGTTTCTGTAAACTTGGCCATTTCATTAGCTCGTTTAGGAAAGAAAGTTGGTATTATTGACGCTGATATATATGGCTTTAGTGTGCCTGATATGATGGGAATCGAAAAACGTCCAATCGTAAGAGGGGATAAAATTATTCCTGTGGAGCGTTTAGGGGTAAAAGTAATTTCGATGGGCTTCTTTGTAGAAGACAATGCTCCTGTTATTTGGAGAGGACCGATGCTTGGTAAAATGTTAAATCATTTTTTCACAGAGGTGGAATGGGGCGACTTAGACTATTTAGTATTAGATTTGCCACCAGGTACAGGAGATGTAGCTTTAGATGTTCATTCAATGCTACCATCTTGTAAAGAAATTATTGTAACAACGCCTCATCCAACAGCGGCCTTTGTAGCAGCTCGTGCAGGTGCTATGGCGCTCCGTACGGAACATAGTATTCTTGGGGTTGTTGAAAATATGGCTTACTTCGAAAGTAAAGCAACCGGTGAGAAAGAGTATGTGTTTGGAAAAGGCGGAGGAGATAAATTAGCCGCAGAATTACAAACAGATGTATTAGGACGAATTCCACTTCAACAACCAGATTGGAATAAAGAAGATTTTGCACCATCTGTATACGAGGACACACATAAAACAGGTGTCATCTATCGGACGATAGCTGAGCAAGTTATTGATAGAACATCAGTTAAACAAAAATAAACCTCTACGAGTAGAGAATTTCCCCGCCAAATATAGAGGTGGGGAAATTATTATGTGTAGAGATTTGTTTTATTTTTGTTCTTGTGATCCGCCTTTTCCGCCTTCTCCACCACCTTCTTTTTTCTCGGCTCCTCCACCTTTTTCGGCTTTTTCAATGCCTTTACTAATGATGTCAATCATCTTAGCTTGGAAGAGTGGGCTTTCAGCAGTTTCTGTTAATACTTGTTGCAAATATTGACGATACTCTTTGCTTTTCATTGTTTGTAGCATCATTTTCTCTACTTCGGGGTTTTTCATAATTTCTATAACGCCTGCTTGGTATTCTGGGTCTTTTAATAGGGTCTTCATTAAGGCTGTTTGTTCTTTTTCAATGCCTTTAGCAAATTTTGATGAAAACTCAGGATCTTTAAATAGTTTTTCCCAAAGCTGCTGCCCTTTTTCGGATACCATTGCATCTTCAATCGTTTTTTTGACCACAGTTTCATCTAATATAAGTGCTTGTTTCATTTTCTCATCTGTTAATACATCTTGAATTGCTTTCTTCCCTTGATCGGTTTTTAAAATATCGACAATCATTTTTTTGGTTTGGTCGTAATCTAATTCAGATTTCGCTTCTTTTCCTTGTGCACATGCAACAAGTACAGTAAAAAGAAGGGAAGAAACTAAAACGAGCAGCATCCGTTTCATTAGCTGGAGCTCCTTTCAACACAGTTCTCTTTTTTAATATAAATATCTTAGAGGAATTTATACATGTTCATGGCTAGCTTTTTGAAATTGTCATTGATACAATTTAAGTAGAAATATATCAATAATGGGGGATGGGTTGTGAATAGCCGAAAATGGGTACGACTATTTTTAACGACGTTGCTGCTTGGAGGAATCAGTACAATCCTGATTGGTTTTATTCTAGGATGGGACAAGTACGCAAAATTTTTTCAAAATTTTGACGTTAAAGAAATTTTAATGATTTCTTTTTGGTTACTTGGTGTAGGTTTTATTTTTAGTGTAATTAGTCAAATGGGGTTTTTTGCGTATTTAACGGTTCATCGTTTTGGACTAGGAATGTTCCGATCATCTTCTCTTTGGAGTGCAGTTCAGCTCATTTTTATTGCATTTGTACTGTTTGATTTTGTGTACTTAAGATCAGTACTCGTCGCAAATGGGGATGTTTCGTTAGGGAATAATATTCTGGTAGCTGGAATATTATTTATATTCGGAGCGATTGTAGCTTATATAAAGAGTAAAGAGACGAATAAAAAAGCGTTTGTACCTGCTTTATTCTTTATGGTCGTCGTAACAATTCTTGAATGGGTACCGGCGCTTCGTATTAATGATACTGATTGGTTATATTTAATGGTTATCCCACTTTTACTGTGTAATGCATATCAGTTACTCATATTACATCGTTTAATAGGGCAAAGAAGTAAGTCAGCTAGTTAAGAGGATAAGCGTGAAAAATGGTACAACATCTTTTGAGTGAGGTGTTGTACCATTTTTGATAGGGGGGATGTTTATTTCGTTATTTGTAAGCAATAAGAATCTGATTCGAAATTTAGGGAAACGAAAGAAAGTAGAAGATAGAGATTTTATTTTATGTCTTTACTTTTTGCATTTGTGTTAGAAATAAGTTGTGATACAGATACTTGCCCATAGCCATCACTTTTTAATTTCTGCAGGAGCAGCGGTAGAGATCTATTTGTTTGAAGTGCCGAATCCGAAGCATGTAATAAAATGATATCTCCACCTCGTAAATTGTTAGAAACCGTAGATACAATTTTATTTACACCAGGATTTTTCCAGTCGTTTGAATTATTACTCCAGTGTACAACAGTATATCCAAGAGAATCTGCTACTTTGAGAACTGTTTTATTAAATTCCCCGCTAGGAGGACGCAAGAGCTTGATTTGTTTTATTCCAAGTTTTGCAAAAACACCTTGTGAGCGTAAAAGATCTCTTCGTATCTCGTTCGCTTCCAAAGAAGTATAAGAGGTATAGTTATATCCCATACTCCCAATTTCGTGACCATCCTGTATAATTCGTTCAACAATATCGGGATGTCTTTCTGCCCATGCTGCAGAGAGGAAGAAAGTCGCATTTTTAATGTTTCTTTCTTTTAAAGTATCAAGAATAGGAATTGCCTTTTTATCTCCCCAACTAATATCGAATGTTAACGCAACCTGTTTTTTTGCGGTATCACCTTTGTAAATGACTTTTGGACCAGTAGCAGTTGAAAAAGCAGACTGATGAGAATATGTCTTTAGAAAGAGAAGCCATGCTGTAAATAAGGATAGTACAATAATTAAACTAATGTGCTTAAATTTACGTTTACTTGTTATAAAAAAGAAAAACATAATACTCCGCCCCTTTGTCCAATCCTTTTCAGTTACTTATATGCTTAAAAAGTTGAAAAGAGAACTGAAAGATTAACATTATAGGAAATGGATATAATGGACGATATAGTATGAGTTTCGATTTTAGTGGTTATGAGTAATTGTTGAGGTGATAGTTTGTTTGGGATTATGATTACAAAAGAAGAACAGAAAGAAATAGAATATTTATTGAAGAGGGAACTAGATGAGCTTTTATTTGATTTTGCAGACGAGAGAATACATGATGTCGTAAAAAAAACAATGGAAGAAAGATATAAAATTATTTTTTGTTTGTTTCGAAGAGTAGCAAATGCGGAAGAGTGCACACGTTATGTAAGGAAAAGAATTTTTTATTAAAAAGTGTTGACGATATGATTTAATATATGGTAAATTAATAACCGTCGCTGATGCGAGAAACGCAGAAAGCGAAAAAAAGAAATTGAAAAACTTAGTTGACATTGAAATATGAAAGTGTTAACATAAGGAAGTCGCAAATGAGCGACAAACGAGTTCTTTGAAAACTGAACGAAACAAACAACGTGAAACGTCAATTTTTATTTTAGATGCTAGACAAACTAACTTTATTGGAGAGTTTGATCCTGGCTCAGGATGAACGCTGGCGGCGTGCCTAATACATGCAAGTCGAGCGAATGGATTAAGAGCTTGCTCTTATGAAGTTAGCGGCGGACGGGTGAGTAACACGTGGGTAACCTGCCCATAAGACTGGGATAACTCCGGGAAACCGGGGCTAATACCGGATAACATTTTGCGCTGCATGGCGCGAAATTGAAAGGCGGCTTCGGCTGTCACTTATGGATGGACCCGCGTCGCATTAGCTAGTTGGTGAGGTAACGGCTCACCAAGGCAACGATGCGTAGCCGACCTGAGAGGGTGATCGGCCACACTGGGACTGAGACACGGCCCAGACTCCTACGGGAGGCAGCAGTAGGGAATCTTCCGCAATGGACGAAAGTCTGACGGAGCAACGCCGCGTGAGTGATGAAGGCTTTCGGGTCGTAAAACTCTGTTGTTAGGGAAGAACAAGTGCTAGTTGAATAAGCTGGCACCTTGACGGTACCTAACCAGAAAGCCACGGCTAACTACGTGCCAGCAGCCGCGGTAATACGTAGGTGGCAAGCGTTATCCGGAATTATTGGGCGTAAAGCGCGCGCAGGTGGTTTCTTAAGTCTGATGTGAAAGCCCACGGCTCAACCGTGGAGGGTCATTGGAAACTGGGAGACTTGAGTGCAGAAGAGGAAAGTGGAATTCCATGTGTAGCGGTGAAATGCGTAGAGATATGGAGGAACACCAGTGGCGAAGGCGACTTTCTGGTCTGTAACTGACACTGAGGCGCGAAAGCGTGGGGAGCAAACAGGATTAGATACCCTGGTAGTCCACGCCGTAAACGATGAGTGCTAAGTGTTAGAGGGTTTCCGCCCTTTAGTGCTGAAGTTAACGCATTAAGCACTCCGCCTGGGGAGTACGGCCGCAAGGCTGAAACTCAAAGGAATTGACGGGGGCCCGCACAAGCGGTGGAGCATGTGGTTTAATTCGAAGCAACGCGAAGAACCTTACCAGGTCTTGACATCCTCTGACAACCCTAGAGATAGGGCTTCCCCTTCGGGGGCAGAGTGACAGGTGGTGCATGGTTGTCGTCAGCTCGTGTCGTGAGATGTTGGGTTAAGTCCCGCAACGAGCGCAACCCTTGATCTTAGTTGCCATCATTAAGTTGGGCACTCTAAGGTGACTGCCGGTGACAAACCGGAGGAAGGTGGGGATGACGTCAAATCATCATGCCCCTTATGACCTGGGCTACACACGTGCTACAATGGACGGTACAAAGAGCTGCAAGACCGCGAGGTGGAGCTAATCTCATAAAACCGTTCTCAGTTCGGATTGTAGGCTGCAACTCGCCTACATGAAGCTGGAATCGCTAGTAATCGCGGATCAGCATGCCGCGGTGAATACGTTCCCGGGCCTTGTACACACCGCCCGTCACACCACGAGAGTTTGTAACACCCGAAGTCGGTGGGGTAACCTTTTGGAGCCAGCCGCCTAAGGTGGGACAGATGATTGGGGTGAAGTCGTAACAAGGTAGCCGTATCGGAAGGTGCGGCTGGATCACCTCCTTTCTATGGAGAATTGATGAACGCTGTTCATCAATATAAGTTTCCGTGTTTCGTTTTGTTCAGTTTTGAGAGAACTATCTCTCAGAAATAAATGTATGTTCTTTGAAAACTAGATAACAGTGTAGCTCATATTTTTTAATTTTAGTTTGGTTAAGTTAGAAAGGGCGCACGGTGGATGCCTTGACACTAGGAGTCGATGAAGGACGGGACTAACGCCGATATGCTTCGGGGAGCTGTAAGTAAGCTTTGATCCGAAGATTTCCGAATGGGGAAACCCACCATACGTAATGGTATGGTATCCTTATCTGAATACATAGGGTAAGGAAGACAGACCCAGGGAACTGAAACATCTAAGTACCTGGAGGAAGAGAAAGCAAATGCGATTTCCTGAGTAGCGGCGAGCGAAACGGAATCTAGCCCAAACCAAGAGGCTTGCCTCTTGGGGTTGTAGGACATTCTATACGGAGTTACAAAGGAACGAGGTAGACGAAGCAGTCTGGAAAGGCTCGTCACAGAGGGTAACAACCCCGTAGTCGAAACTTCGTTCTCTCTTGAATGTATCCTGAGTACGGCGGAACACGTGAAATTCCGTCGGAATCCGGGAGGACCATCTCCCAAGGCTAAATACTCCCTAGTGATCGATAGTGAACCAGTACCGTGAGGGAAAGGTGAAAAGCACCCCGGAAGGGGAGTGAAAGAGATCCTGAAACCGTGTGCCTACAAATAGTCAGAGCCCGTTAACGGGTGATGGCGTGCCTTTTGTAGAATGAACCGGCGAGTTACGATCCCGTGCGAGGTTAAGCTGAAGAGGCGGAGCCGTAGCGAAAGCGAGTCTGAATAGGGCGTTTAGTACGTGGTCGTAGACCCGAAACCAGGTGATCTACCCATGTCCAGGGTGAAGTTCAGGTAACACTGAATGGAGGCCCGAACCCACGCACGTTGAAAAGTGCGGGGATGAGGTGTGGGTAGCGGAGAAATTCCAATCGAACCTGGAGATAGCTGGTTCTCCCCGAAATAGCTTTAGGGCTAGCCTCAAGTGTTAGAGTCTTGGAGGTAGAGCACTGATTGGACTAGGGGTCCTCATCGGATTACCGAATTCAGTCAAACTCCGAATGCCAATGACTTATCCTTGGGAGTCAGACTGCGAGTGATAAGATCCGTAGTCAAAAGGGAAACAGCCCAGACCGCCAGCTAAGGTCCCAAAGTGTGTATTAAGTGGAAAAGGATGTGGAGTTGCTTAGACAACTAGGATGTTGGCTTAGAAGCAGCCACCATTTAAAGAGTGCGTAATAGCTCACTAGTCGAGTGACTCTGCGCCGAAAATGTACCGGGGCTAAATACACCACCGAAGCTGCGGATTGATACTTACGTATCAGTGGTAGGGGAGCGTTCTAAGGACAGTGAAGTCAGACCGGAAGGACTGGTGGAGTGCTTAGAAGTGAGAATGCCGGTATGAGTAGCGAAAGACGGGTGAGAATCCCGTCCACCGAATGCCTAAGGTTTCCTGAGGAAGGCTCGTCCGCTCAGGGTTAGTCAGGACCTAAGCCGAGGCCGACAGGCGTAGGCGATGGACAACAGGTTGATATTCCTGTACCACCTCTTTATCGTTTGAGCAATGGAGGGACGCAGAAGGATAGAAGAAGCGTGCGATTGGTTGTGCACGTCCAAGCAGTTAGGCTGATAAGTAGGCAAATCCGCTTATCGTGAAGGCTGAGCTGTGATGGGGAAGCTCCTTATGGAGCGAAGTCTTTGATTCCCCGCTGCCAAGAAAAGCTTCTAGCGAGATAAAAGGTGCCTGTACCGCAAACCGACACAGGTAGGCGAGGAGAGAATCCTAAGGTGAGCGAGAGAACTCTGGTTAAGGAACTCGGCAAAATGACCCCGTAACTTCGGGAGAAGGGGTGCTTTCTTAACGGAAAGCCGCAGTGAATAGGCCCAAGCGACTGTTTAGCAAAAACACAGGTCTCTGCGAAGCCGTAAGGCGAAGTATAGGGGCTGACACCTGCCCGGTGCTGGAAGGTTAAGGAGAGGGGTTAGCGCAAGCGAAGCTCTGAACTGAAGCCCCAGTAAACGGCGGCCGTAACTATAACGGTCCTAAGGTAGCGAAATTCCTTGTCGGGTAAGTTCCGACCCGCACGAAAGGTGTAACGATTTGGGCACTGTCTCAACCAGAGACTCGGTGAAATTATAGTACCTGTGAAGATGCAGGTTACCCGCGACAGGACGGAAAGACCCCGTGGAGCTTTACTGTAGCCTGATATTGAATTTTGGTACAGCTTGTACAGGATAGGCGGGAGCCTTTGAAGCCGGAGCGCTAGCTTCGGTGGAGGCGCTGGTGGGATACCGCCCTGGCTGTATTGAAATTCTAACCTACGGGTCTTATCGACCCGGGAGACAGTGTCAGGTGGGCAGTTTGACTGGGGCGGTCGCCTCCTAAAGTGTAACGGAGGCGCCCAAAGGTTCCCTCAGAATGGTTGGAAATCATTCGTAGAGTGCAAAGGCATAAGGGAGCTTGACTGCGAGACCTACAAGTCGAGCAGGGACGAAAGTCGGGCTTAGTGATCCGGTGGTTCCGCATGGAAGGGCCATCGCTCAACGGATAAAAGCTACCCCGGGGATAACAGGCTTATCTCCCCCAAGAGTCCACATCGACGGGGAGGTTTGGCACCTCGATGTCGGCTCATCGCATCCTGGGGCTGTAGTCGGTCCCAAGGGTTGGGCTGTTCGCCCATTAAAGCGGTACGCGAGCTGGGTTCAGAACGTCGTGAGACAGTTCGGTCCCTATCCGTCGTGGGCGTAGGAAATTTGAGAGGAGCTGTCCTTAGTACGAGAGGACCGGGATGGACGCACCGCTGGTGTACCAGTTGTTCTGCCAAGGGCATAGCTGGGTAGCTATGTGCGGAAGGGATAAGTGCTGAAAGCATCTAAGCATGAAGCCCCCCTCAAGATGAGATTTCCCATAGCGTAAGCTAGTAAGATCCCTGAAAGATGATCAGGTTGATAGGTTCGAGGTGGAAGCATGGTGACATGTGGAGCTGACGAATACTAATAGATCGAGGACTTAACCATATAATATGAAGCAAATGTTATCTAGTTTTGAAGGAATATATATTTGAAATTCCTTTTGACATTCTGAAAAGAATGTGTATAATAATAAAAGTCTGGTAATGATGGCAGAGAGGTCACACCCGTTCCCATACCGAACACGGAAGTTAAGCTCTCTAGCGCCGATGGTAGTTGGGACCTTGTCCCTGTGAGAGTAGGACGTTGCCAGGCTAATATTATTCCGCAGTAGCTCAGTGGTAGAGCTATCGGCTGTTAACCGATCGGTCGTAGGTTCGAGTCCTACCTGCGGAGCCATTATGCTTCCATAGCTCAGCTGGTAGAGCACTTCCATGGTAAGGAAGAGGTCACCGGTTCAAGCCCGGTTGGAAGCTTGCGAACAGTATTACAACTTTTTGGCCCGTTGGTCAAGTGGTTAAGACACCGCCCTTTCACGGCGGTAACACGGGTTCGAATCCCGTACGGGTCACCACTTTTGGAGGATTAGCTCAGCTGGGAGAGCACCTGCCTTACAAGCAGGGGGTCGGCGGTTCGATCCCGTCATCCTCCACCATATATAGTTTATAATGTCGGAGGGGTAGCGAAGTGGCTAAACGCGGCGGACTGTAAATCCGCTCCTTCGGGTTCGGCAGTTCGAATCTGCCCCCCTCCACCATTTTAAAAAAACAACCTGATAAAGGTTTATTTTTTTGAAAAGACAAGCATACTAGTAAATATTAATGGGCTATAGCCAAGCGGTAAGGCAACGGACTTTGACTCCGTCATGCGCTGGTTCGAATCCAGCTAGCCCAGCCATTTACGAGCCATTAGCTCAGTTGGTAGAGCATCTGACTTTTAATCAGAGGGTCGAAGGTTCGAGTCCTTCATGGCTCACCATTTTCGCGGAAGTAGTTCAGTGGTAGAATACAACCTTGCCAAGGTTGGGGTCGCGGGTTCGAATCCCGTCTTCCGCTTTTTTACTTCGGGGCCTTAGCTCAGCTGGGAGAGCGCCTGCCTTGCACGCAGGAGGTCAGCGGTTCGATCCCGCTAGGCTCCATTATAAATTAGAAAAAACCTTACATCTTTTGATGTAAGGTTTTTTGTTTATTCTGCTTTAATAAGGACAAGTTTCCATTTATTTCGTTTACAATAGAAAAATAGAGTAAAATATAAGGTTTGAATTAAAGCGTGTGTGGATACGGGGGAAGGGAGGAATAGGTGTTGAAAATTGTTATTGCATCTGATTCATATAAAGAAAGCTTACGAGCGATAGAAGTATGTAAGGCCATTGAAAAAGGGTTTACTAAAGTTTTTCCTGAAGCTGAGTATGTGAAACTTCCAATTGGAGATGGAGGAGAAGGTACCGTTCAATCTCTTGTTGATGCTACAGGAGGAAAGATCATTCAACTTTACGTAACAGGTCCACTTGGTGAACGTGTAGATGCATTCTACGGTATTTCTCAAGATAAAAGAACAGCGTTTATTGAAATGGCAGCAGCGTCGGGGTTGCATCATGTTCCGGTTGAACAGCGAAACCCTCTCATCACCACAACAAAAGGAACGGGGGAGCTTATATTAGATGCCTTAGATAAAGGTGTACAGCATATTATTTTAGGGCTTGGCGGAAGTGCTACGAACGATGGAGGGACAGGCATGCTCTCAGCCCTAGGTGTAAGGTTTTTAAGGAAAGATGGACGAATAATAGAACCTGTCGGTGAAAATTTACATTTTATTGATTCTTTAGACTTAGCTAAGTTGGATTCTCGTTTAGCGCATGTGAAAATAGAAGCGGCATGTGATGTAGACAATCCTTTAACAGGACAAAAAGGAGCATCCTTTGTATTTGCAAAGCAAAAAGGAGCAAATCCAGAAATGATCACGCAGTTAGATGATAATTTAAAGCATTATGCCTATGTATTAAAACGGCATGTACACATTGATGTGGAAGAGATACCGGGTGCAGGAGCTGGGGGAGGATTAGGGGCTGCAGTTGTTGCTGTACTACAAGGTCAATTAAGAAAGGGAATTGAAATTGTATTAGACTATACAAATTTTGATGAACATATAAAAGAAGCAACTCTTGTTCTTACAGGTGAAGGAAGGATAGATGTGCAAACCGCTTATGGAAAAGCACCGGTTGGGGTTGCTAAACGTGCAAAGAGACTACATATACCTGTTATAGCTATTGGGGGTTCTGTACTTTCGAATCACATTTCAGTTTATAAAGAAGGAATAGATGCTGTGTTTGCTGCCACATCAAGTCCAATGACACTAGAGGAAGCATATATAGCAGCAAGAGAAAATATTGAAATGACTGCGCGGAATATCGCATCTGTATGGAAAATAGCTTCAGGAAAACGTCTCTAATTATAGGGGACGTTTTATTTTTCACTATTTATGTGTACATGTGTAATGAGATTTTTTAGAAAACGGTTTATTTTATACATAAAACAGACGAAAAATATAGATTTCTACGTAGATATTAGTGAATGAGGTGTATATACATACAAAAAAATGTCGAGTTGAGTCAGAGTATATAAAAGATTTAAAATATTTAGTGAAGGCATAAAAGGGGGAGACTATCTATGAAGAAAGAAATTTCAATCGTTGGAGTTCCAATGGACTTAGGACAGATGCGTCGTGGAGTTGATATGGGTCCAAGTGCAATTCGTTATGCGGGAGTAATTGAAAGAATTCAAAACATCGGATATGACGTAGAAGATATTGGGGATATTTGTATCAAGAGAGAAAAAGAAGTAGCTGAAAATACAAATTTAAGAAACCTTACACAAGTTGCAAAAGTTTGTGATGAATTAGCAGGTAAGGTTGATCATATTATAGAAGAAGGTCGTTTTCCACTTGTACTAGGTGGCGATCATAGTATTGCAATTGGGACACTTGCAGGAGTAGCAAAGCATTATAAAAATTTAGGTGTAATTTGGTATGATGCACACGGTGATTTAAATACAGAAGAAACGTCACCGTCTGGAAATATTCATGGTATGTCACTTGCAGCAAGCTTAGGTTATGGTCATCCTTCATTAGTGAATTTATACGAGGCGTATCCGAAAGTGAAAAAGGAAAACGTCGTTATCATTGGTGCACGTGCATTAGATGAGGGAGAAAAAGACTTCATCCGCGATGAAGGAATTAAAGTATTTACAATGCATGAAATTGATCGTATGGGTATGACTGCGGTTATGGAAGAAACAATTGCATACTTATCACATACAGATGGTGTTCATTTATCATTAGATTTAGATGGACTAGATCCACATGATGCACCAGGAGTGGGAACACCTGTAATTGGTGGACTATCCTATCGTGAAAGTCATTTAGCAATGGAAATGCTAGCGGAGGCTGATATTATTACATCAGCTGAGTTTGTGGAAGTAAATACGATTTTAGATGAGAAAAACAGAACAGCAACAACAGCGGTAGCTTTAATGGGTTCTTTATTCGGTGAAAAACTAAAATAAATGTAAGACAAACGACGACTAATTATATTTAGATAATAGGTGTTTAAGTTAATAAAATCAAAGGGATGAACAAATTGGATATGTACAATCTGTTCATCCCTTTTTATTGTCTTGTTAAAATATAGTATATGGTATCGGGAGTTTTCTAATGAATACTCCCCCACTTCACTTCGTTTGAAGTAGGGGTACTCTTTCGGTAATATCTGATAGAGAAACGATTGTGTTGTGTCCGTTAAGTTGCCTATTTTTTATGTAATTGTTTTTAAAACTTGTTACACTGTTTATGAAGGTATTTGTTAAATAATGATAGCAGGAACTATGGACTTGGAGGTGATATATGTGAAGAAATATAAAATAGGAGAAGTAGGCAAGGAATTTGGAGTTTCGATAGATGCGTTAAGGTTTTATGAAAAGAAAGGCTTCTTAAAACCACAAAAAGATAAAGATACTGGTTTTAGATTTTATACATATGAAGATTTTGGAATATTTTTAGCCATTAAAAATTTTCGTCAAATGGGGTTTCATGTTAAAGAAATTGGATCTATTTTTAATGGTTTAGAATTAGATGCCATGATAGAAAAATGCAATGACAAAATAACTGAAAAAGAAGAAACAATAAAAAAGTTGGAATTAGAAATAAAACAAATTAATGAGTTTATGGGCTTATTAAAAAAATATAAAAAAGAAGATAGACAATGGTTTATAGAGTCAACTGAAACCTATTATCTTCTAAGACATATTCATTTAGATAAAGGAACATTATGTGTAAATCCTCTGTTAAAAGAATGGCTATCATTTTTGCCAACAGTCTATCCAGCACTATACATTCCACTTGAACAATATAAACTGAAAACGATTTGTAACAGTTATTGGGTAATGGCTATCCCTGAAGTGAAAATGAGGGAATACGAATTGCCTATGGATGAATCAGTTTTACAAGTAGATATGGGAGAGTGTTTGAATTATTTATATGAAAAAGATGCGAACGAACCCTTATCCAACCTAATTTTAGAAGAGCCATTACATATCATAGAGAACCTTGGCTATAATCTTAACGGGGATATTTTATGTCGATACGTTTGTGAGACAAAAGAGCAAGAGAGAATAATTGAACATTATATCATTATGATTCCTATTATAAGTAAAGGTAAAAAGTAAAGTAGGTATAGATTTTCTTGTTTCTATGGGAACTATCTAACTTTTTCCGAGTGAAATTGGCAAATAAGCCTTGATATAACTAGAAAAGGTAGAAATCCACTATTCAAATATGTATTTTAAAGGAATTTGACTAACTGTTGTAAAGAGACAACTCAATATATTCAATGATTAGCACTTAATTTGTTGGTGTGAAAGGTGAGAACATTAAAAAACAGTAGTTCAAACGTAATTGAACTACTGTTTTTTTTGATAACTGAAAAGCATGTACTTTTCAGCTCGCATTCAATTCATTTTATGTATATAGAAAATTTAAGGTAAACAAAATTCCAAAAAGATATTGACCCTGGTCTTAGACCATATTTTATAGTGAACTTGTAATGAAAGCGCTTTTAATAATAGTGAATAATGGAGGTAATAAGTATGAAAAAGATCGTTCTTTTATGTAATGCAGGTATGTCTACGAGTATGTTGATGAACAAAATGAGAGGATATGCAGAAGAAACAAACTATGAATGTGAAATTAATGCTTATCCATTAGCTGAAGCAAAGCATGTTGGACAAACGGCAGACATTATTTTATTAGGACCTCAAGTTCGATATGCCTTAAATACTGTGAAAGGTCAATTACCAGGAAAGCTTATTGAAGTAATTGATATGTCAGCTTATGGCATGTTAGACGGAAAAAAAGTAATGGAGCAGGTGAAAACCATTCTAGGTAATTAAAAGTTTATACACTGGGAGCGTTTAACGAGCTTTATACGATTTATGTCAGTTATGAAAAGTACATATTTTGAGGGAGGTCATTTTCTGAAAAAGATAAGGGAATTTCCAATTTTATGTATGGTAGTAGGGAGCTTGGCAGGTGGCTTGGTGCTTTCAGGATGTTCATCAGAAAGCAAAGATAAGACTTTAAAAGAATCAGATGTAACACTTATAACGAATGTTCTTCCGTATGGGGAAGTAGGCTCTGCCTTCGTTTGTGACTTTGGAGATACAGTAGATAGCTCAAAATTACCAAAAGATAGTTTTGAAGTTGAGGTGGAAGTGAATGGGAAACCTCAAAATAGAACGATAACTAAAGTTTATACAAATAATAAAGCTGAGGTATCAGAGGCTTCAAAAGATGGACAATACGTTGTGATCGAATTAGATGAAAACGATAAAAATGCATCTACCTCAACATTTAATGAAGAAAAATTCTTAAGTACAAGAGATAACTTGGATTATAAGTTAACTCTTACGAAAGAAATTAAAACAAAAGAAGGTGCAACTTTTAAAGCATCCGAACAGAAAAATAAAATTTCAAATGTAGTTACTCCTGTTGTAGACGATTTTAAAAAAGGAGTATACCAAGATGCTTCTGGAAGCAAAATGCAATATAGACTTTTTGAACCTAAAAAAGAACCTAACAAAAAATATCCACTAGTCTTATTTTTACATGGATCAGGTGAACGAGGAAATGACAACTATATGCAAGTAGTAGGAAATGAGGGCGCTGTAGTATGGGCTAATTCAGAACAGCAAAAGAAGAACCCTGCATATGTACTAGCTCCTCAGGTTGAAGCAGCTGAAACTCTTACAGCATATTGGACCGAGGAACCTAACTATACTACTATGTTTAATTTACTGAAAGAAACCATCGATAAATATAATATTGATAAAAATCGCATCTATGTTGTTGGTATGTCCAATGGCGGAATTGGGACATGGAATATTATTAAGAAAAACCCGGATCTTTTCGCAGCTGCTGTTCCGATTTGCGGAATAGGAAATTTGGAGAATACACTTCCTAGTAATTATGAACCGGTAAAAGATACTTCAGTATTCAAGAATATTAAAGATATGCCAATTTGGGTCTTCCATGCAGAAGATGATCCGTTGGTTGATGTGAGATATAGCAGAGATGCTGTACAAGCTATTAAAGAACTGGGTGGTTCTTCAATCAAATATACAGAATATCCAACTGGAATCGTTAAACCAACGGGACACTTCTCTTGGGTACCAGCTTTGCAGGATAAAGAGATGGTCAATTGGTTGTTTAATCAGTCAAAATAATTTTTAAATATCTTCATTATAAAAATATCATTCTACTCATGTGAGTGGTGCATGCCTATTTTTATAAGCCCATAAGGAGATTTCATGATGAGTAAAAAAATATTATCAATTTGCTTGTTAATTTCTTTAACGGTTTCATTATTTGGATGTTCAGCAAATGAAGGCCAAAAAGTGAAAGAGAAAAAAGAAGAAAAACCTGTTGAACTTTATTTGGTAAGGCATGGAGAAACGATGCTGAATACGACTGATAGAGTACAGGGGTGGGCTGACGCACCTCTTACTAAAGATGGAATTGAAGTGGCAGAGTACCTTGGTAAAGGTTTGAAAGGAGTACAATTTGAAAAAGTGTATAGCAGTGATAGTGGACGCGCTGTAGAAACTGCAAAGATCGTGCTAGATCAAAACAAAAATAAAAACATAGATATCGTCCAACGCAAAAACTTGCGGGAAGTATGTTTTGGTGAGTTTGAAGGAGAACTGAATCATACTTTTTACGAGACACTTGCAAAAGCTAATAATATGACATTAGAGGAATTTAGGAATAATTTCGATGTTGATATTATGCTTAATACTGCAGCTAAGATTGATAAAAGTAAACAGGCCGAAAGTGCGGAAGTAGTTTCAAAAAGAGTAAGAAAAGAAATCGATAAAATTGTAGAAGAAGTAGCTAAAGAGGGAGGCGGTAATGCACTTGTTGTATCACATGGAATATCGTTAATGGCGCTGTTATATACAATCTCTCCTGAATCACTTAATAATCTTGATGGTGGTCTAGATAATGCAAGTGTTTCAAAAGTTGTATATAAAGATGGTAAATATACAGTTCAATCTGTAAACGATATGAGCTATGTTGAAAAAGGAAAAGCGAAAACGAATTAAAATCTAAAAATATGGGTGGTAAGCATGAAGTTTTTAGAGATGACGAGAAACGGACTAGAACGAATAATTACACCACTGACAAATTATCTCGGAAATAGCAAAGTCGTCAACGCGATTACATCAGGGATGATGCTGACAATTCCTGTTACTATCGGTGTTACATTATTCGCTATTTTAGGTAACTTGCCGTTTAAATGGTGGAAAGACCTAATTAATCAAGCTGGTCTATATACACATATGCAGGATATGATCAGTGCAACATTGAGCTTGTTAGCGGTTTATATGGTTGTAATTATTGCTTATTCTTATGCGAAAGAAGAAGGCATGAATGGAATGGTAGCTGGCGTAATTGCATTAGGTAGTTTCCTATGCTTAATGCCAATGTCTGTCAAGGTAGGAGAAGAACAGATCCCGGCTATTCTCACTCAATATTTAGGAAGTGACGGAATATTTGTAGCAATGTTTGTTGGTGTTTTGACCAGTAAACTTTACTGTGCATTAACAAGGAAAAATATTGGAGTGAAATTACCGGAATCAGTACCACCTATGGTAGCTGATGCAATTAATCCCGTATTTATTTCCATCATTATCTTTACCATCATTTTCTTTGTCAGAGTGATATTTGGTTATACTCCATATGAAAATATCTTTAATTTTGTTGGGCAAGTTATTTCACTACCTGTAAAAGTAATTGGATCTTCTGTTTGGTCGGTTATTGGTATATTTACGTTTATGAATTTATGTTGGTTCTTTGGTTTACATCCAGCACCAATTATAAATGTATGGTATAGCGCGACTGCTCCTCTATTTACAGCAGCCATTACAGCTTTTGCTTCAGGAACACCTGTTTCTGAAATCCCTTATTTAGCATTTAGCCTTATGCATTTTGCGGTTACGGTTGGTGGAACAGGAAATACATTAGGTTTAGCTATAAATATGTTATTTGCGAAATCAGAACAATATAAATCACTCGGAAAAATCGGTATTGTACCAAATATCTTCAATATCAATGAACCGATTGTCTTTGGATTGCCACTTGTTCTAAATCCAATCTATTTTATTCCATTGGTAACATCTTCATTAGTTGGTGGATTAATCGGCATTATATTCCTAGGTATGACGGGGATGCTGTCTAACTATAATCCACTAATAGAATTACCATGGGTAACACCTGCGCCTTTTGCAGCTTATGTTTCTGGTGGATGGTTACTTCTTTTAATGACCATTACCATCATTATTTCTCAGATTTTATTATATTATCCGTTCTTTAAAATTGGAGATAAGAAAGCTTATGAGGCAGAACAAAAAGCAGCAACAAATAACTAATAATACTAAGTATGAAATGTGTATTTAAAAAATAAAAATGTGTTGGAGGAAGAGTCATGGAACAACATGAATATATTGTATTTCAAATTATATCTGCAGTAGGTAGTGCTCGTTCATCATATATTGAAGCAGTACAAGAAGCGAAAAAGGGTGATTTCGAACGGGCAAAAGAATTGATCGAAGAAGGTGCTGAATCTTTTATTCAAGGGCATAAGGCACATGCTGGACTAATTAGTAAAGAAGCAAGTGGGGAAAAAGTAGAAGTAAGTTTATTATTAGCTCATGCTGAAGATCAACTTATGAGTGCAGAAGGATTTAAGATAATAGCAGAAGAGTTTATTAGTGTTTATGAAAAAATTTCAGAAAAACAATGATTATTAATCTATGGATAAATAAGGTGGATAATTAAATTTGGTAAGGAAAGGTAAGAATATGCTTAAGACTACATTTAAAAAAGACTTTTTATGGGGAGCTTCCACAAGTGCTTACCAAGTAGAGGGTGCCTATAATGAAGATGGAAAAGGGCTTTCTATTCAAGATATGAAAGCTATTCCTGAAGACACATCTGATTTTAAAGTTTGTAGTGACCATTATCATAACTTTAAAGAAGATATAAGGCTTTTTTCCGAACTAGGATTAAAAACTTATCGCTTTTCCATAGCTTGGACACGTATTCTTCCAAGTGGTGTGGGAGAAATAAATGAAAAGGGCGTTATGTTCTATAGTAATTTAATTGATGAATTACTGAAACATAAGATAATACCACTAGTGACGATGTATCATTTTGATTTGCCGTATGAATTGGAGAAAAATGGTGGGTGGAGCAATCGTTCTACCATTGATGCTTTTGTGAATTATTGTGAAATTCTTTTTGAACGTTTTGGTGATCGGGTTAAGCATTGGCTAACAATTAATGAGCAAAATATGATGATTTTACATGGTGGAGCGATTGGTACATCTATATTATCTCAAAAAGAGTTATATCAACAAAATCATCATATGCTCTTAGCAGAGGCTAAAGTTACTAACTTATGTCATCAGATGATACCGGATGCTAAAATTGGGCCGGCACCCAATATTAGCTATGTTTATCCTAAAACATGTAAACCTAATGATATTATTGCAGCTCAAAATTGTAATGCAATTCGAAATTGGCTATATCTAGATATGGCTGTACATGGACGTTATAACAAAACAGCTTGGAATTTTATGAAAAGAAAAAATATCGAACCTGTCATATTAGATGGAGATATGGAGATTTTATCTAGCTCGAAACCGGATTATATTGCTTTTAACTATTACTCTTCAATAACCGTTAGTGAGTATGATGAGAATTTTGTAATTGATAGCGGTGGTGATCAACAAATTGAAGTAGGTGAAGAAGGTTTCTTTATGGGTGATGATAATGAATATCTGGAATTAACAGACTTCGGATGGGAGATTGATCCAATTGGCTTCCGTGTTACATTAAGAGAAGTTAGCGATCGTTATAATCTACCTATTATTGTTACAGAGAATGGAATAGGTGCATATGATCAGGTTAATGAAGACGGCTCAGTTCATGATGATTATCGAATTGAGTACTTAAGTAAACATATAGAACAAATGGAATTGGCGATTGTAGATGGCGTGGATGTCATAGGTTATTGTCCATGGGCAGCAATTGATTTAATTTCTACTCATCAAGGTTTTAGGAAAAGATATGGTTTTATATATGTAAATCGTGGTGAAAATGATTTAAAAGACTTAAGAAGAATAAAGAAAAAGAGTTTTTATTGGTATAAAACAGTTATCTCATCTAATGGTAAAGAACGCTAAAGTATAAAACACCTCTACCACAGTGCTCAGCACTGTGGTAGAGGTGTTTTATATGGAAGTGTATCCTTGCTATTCTTATCAACATCCATCTCTGAAACTTTCATAAGAAGGCTTTCCTTATTATGCATCTTTAATCGTATCTCACCCGAAAATGTTTACAGGTTATTATTGTTGCTTTAAGATCTTCACACGCAGACTCTATCTCTCCATATAAAAACAAATGTACCTATCTGCATTTTATAGTATTTACTACACTCAACTTCTATTTAAATACAAAAGGATAATTAGCTCCTAGAATAGAATGACTCTCCTGTTTTACCTGTTACCTGAATTTAATGAAACGTTTCTTTTTTTATTTTAAAATAAGAGTATAATAATAAGTTATATTATACTGACGTATAATAAAGTTTGATATATTACCAATTTATACCACGATGATACCGTCGTTTGTAATTGTCGTTTCTTTCATGTATGGTATAATTAACTAGTTGTTGTAAATACATACATATAGAGCAGAATAATAATATTTCAGTATATGGATAAAATTGCTCATAAGTAGGAGGAAGGGTTAGCATGCCTTTTGGAGATATGAACTTTTTGAAATATCTCAGTACGATATTAGATATCGCCGTTGTGTGGTTTGTTATATATAAGCTAATTCATGTAATCCGAGGTACAAAAGCTGTTCAACTTTTGAAAGGGATTACAGTTATTATTATCGTCCGTATATTAAGTTATTTATTTGAGTTGCATACGTTGCAGTGGCTCACGGACCAAGCTTTGACATGGGGATTCCTAGCAGTGATTATTATTTTTCAACCTGAGCTTAGAAGAGCGCTTGAACAATTAGGAAGAGGAAGTTTGTTCTCCCGTGCAATTGGTCAGGAAGAAGAAGAGTATGAAATCGTTGCGAATGCTGTGGCAAAGGCAACTGAATATATGGGTAAACGACGCATTGGTGCGCTTATTACATTATCTAGAGAGACTGGGATGGGAGATTATGTAGAAACCGGGATTCCTTTAAATGCTAATGTGTCATCAGAACTGCTTATTAATATCTTTATCCCCAATACACCGCTTCATGATGGAGCGGTTATTATGCAAGGGAATACGATTAAAGCAGCAGCTTGTTACTTACCATTATCGGAAAGTCCGTTCATATCAAAAGAACTAGGAACGCGTCACCGAGCTGCGATGGGAGTTAGTGAAGTAACTGATAGCATTACAGTGGTTGTATCAGAAGAAACAGGTCAAATTTCTTTAACTAAAAATGGGGAATTACATCGTGATTTAAAAGTCGAACAGTTGAAAGAGATGCTTTTAGCAGAGTTCAGTGGGAATGTGAAGACAACTTCTTCATCTTTATGGAATTGGAATTGGAGGAGAAAGCGTCATGGATAAGCTGATGGAGAACCACTGGTTTTTAAAAGGAATTTCATTACTATTGGCGTTAATGCTTTACATGTCAACGAATTTGTCGGATAAAAACATGACAGAGAATAAGAATGCATCACCTTTTCCAACAAGTGATATAACAGAAACAGTGTCTAACATTGTAGTAGCAGTAAACTATGATGAAGATAAATATATTGTAAGTGGTATTCCAAAGTATGTAAAAGTAAAATTGGAAGGACCCAAAAACGTAATTACTGCAGCAAGGTCACAACGTGAGTTTGGTGTATCTGTAGATTTACGTGGATATTCTACAGGAACATACGAAGTGCCTTTAAAGTATACCGGGATGGAAAATAACTTAAAAGTAACGGTTCAACCGGCGAAAGTTAAAGTTACAATCCAAAGTAAGGCGAAGAAGTCATTTCCTGTGGAAGTGAAGTATTCGAATGAGAGTCAAATGCCAGGAGGTAGTATGGTTGAAAAGCCGACTATTAAACCAGGAACTGTTGAGGTTATTGGTACAGAAGAGGAGCTAGCAAAAGTTGCTCTTGTCAGGGCATATGTTGATTTGAAGGGGATAACAAAAACAGTAACAAAGACAGCCGAAATTGTACTATATGATGAAGATGGTAAGAAACTAGACTTACAAACAACACCTTCTAAAGTAAGTGTTACGATCCCAGTTTCAAATCCAACTACGACAAATAATATTGAAAAAACTGTGCCACTAACTTATTCAAAAAAAGGAAGTGTACCTGAAGGGTTAGCTGTTACAAAAATCGGTATCGAACCAAATGAAGTGACAATATCAGGACCAAAAGATGTTTTGGACACTATAAAGTCCTTGGAGGGCGTCGAAGTAGATCTTAGTAAAATTACGGAATCTACAACATTCGATGCCTCTGTTTTATTACCGAAAGGTGTAACAAATGTAAACCCTAGTCAAGTGAAAGTTTCCGTCGAAGTACAAAAGCAAAAAAATACAAAGCATAAGACAATAGAGGGCATTTCTATACGAAAAAATGGATTGTCAGATGAATTCACCTTACAATTGCTTTCTCCACAAGGTGGAAAGATAAGCGTTGATATTTCAGGAGAAGCCAGTATAGTAGATAAAATAACAGCAGAACAAATAACAGCGTCAATTAATCTACAAAATCTATCTTCTGGGACGCACGATATTCCAATTCAGGTTAGCGGCCCTAATAATGTTTCAATAGAGACAAAACAAAAAAATGCAAAGGTAACCCTTGTAAAAAAAGAAAATTCAGAGCAAGAAGTACAAGGAAGGCCAGAACAACCAGAACAACCAGATTCACCAGAAGACAAAGAGAATGAAATAGAAAAACCAAATGAGCAAGACAAGGAACAAGGCAAACAGAATGAAGTAGAAAATCAAAAAGAGCAAGAAAAAGGAGCGAATAGCAATGGGTAAATATTTTGGTACAGATGGTGTGCGCGGTGTCGCGAATGAGGAATTGACGCCTGAACTAGCATTTAAAATTGGACGTTTTGGAGGATATGTATTAACAAAAGATATAGATCGTCCAAAAGTTATTATTGGCCGAGATACACGTGTATCTGGTCACATGTTAGAAGGTGCATTAGTAGCAGGTCTATTATCAACTGGAGCAGAAGTTATGCGTCTTGGTGTTATTTCAACTCCTGGGGTTGCGTATTTAACAAAGGCGCTAGATGCACAAGCGGGTGTTATGATTTCAGCATCTCATAACCCAGTGCAAGATAACGGAATTAAATTTTTTGGCTCAGATGGATTTAAACTAACTGATGAACAAGAAGCAGAAATTGAAGCTTTATTAGATAAAGAAGTAGATGAATTACCACGTCCGACAGGAACAGAGCTTGGACAAGTGAACGATTACTTCGAAGGTGGACAAAAGTATTTACAATACATTAAACAAACTGTAGAAGAAGACTTCTCTGGTTTACATATTGCTTTAGATTGTGCACACGGAGCAACGTCTTCTTTAGCACCATATTTATTCGCAGACTTAGAAGCTGACATCTCCACGATGGGAACATCACCAAACGGTATGAACATTAACGAGGGTGTTGGCTCTACACATCCAGAAGGTTTAGCTGAACTAGTAAAAGAAAAAGGTGCGGATATTGGACTTGCATTTGATGGCGATGGAGACCGTTTAATTGCAGTAGATGAAAAAGGAAACATTGTTGATGGCGATCAAATTATGTACATTTGTGCGAAATATATGAAAGAAACTGGTCAGTTAAAACATAACACAGTTGTTTCAACTGTTATGAGTAACTTAGGATTCTATAAAGCACTAGAAGCAAACGGTATTACAAGTAATAAGACAGCAGTTGGTGATCGCTACGTAATGGAAGAAATGAAGCGCGGCGGTTATAATCTTGGTGGGGAACAATCTGGTCATATTATCTTACTTGATTACATTACAACTGGAGACGGAATGTTAAGTGCGCTTCAACTTGTAAATATTATGAAGATGACGAAAAAGCCATTGTCTGAGCTTGCGAGTGAAATGACAAAGTTCCCTCAACTATTAGTAAACGTTCGTGTAACGGATAAAAAACTAGCATTAGAAAATGAAAAAATTAAAGAAATTATTCGTGTGGTGGAAGAAGAAATGAACGGAGACGGCCGTATTCTTGTTCGTCCTTCTGGAACAGAACCACTTATTCGTGTAATGGCAGAAGCACCAACACAAGAAATTTGTGATGGATATGTACATCGCATTGTAGAAGTTGTGAAAGCTGAAGTTGGAGCTGAATAATTAGCTGATTTTATATGAAAAAGGAGCACGATTTGTGCTCTTTTTTCATATGTTTTATAGACAATGAAAAAATTTCATTGACGGTTTATGTTGTTTGTTATAAGATGGTCTTGTTCTTTTTCTCAAAGTAAATATAAGGAATTATAAAAGCGCCAGAACTACAAGTTGTGTAGTTGACGAGGAGGAGTTTTATCGAGATTTCGGCGGATGACTCCCGGTTGTTCATCACAACCGAAAGCTTTTACTTAAATCACCAAGGTGACTCGGTGGACAAAGGTAAAGGTTTGATGAGAGAAAAGGAACGGATGAATACTAGCTGTATAAGTATATACGGACTGAAACCCAATCGAGAGGAAGGTGAAAGCCGTTACAGACTTACAGGGCTAGCAATATGTAATCCGTTTTTTATATTTAAATAATGAATGGGATCGGACTATGTCGTTACATGTTCGCAGAGCAATGTAAGCATTTGTAACGGCGACTAAACATGTGTGGAATCGTAGGATTTATTGGAGAGCAAGATGCAAAGGAAATTTTATTAAAAGGTTTAGAGAAACTAGAATACCGCGGATATGATTCAGCAGGTATTGCAGTACAGGCAGAGAACGGTATTGTTGTATACAAAGAAAAAGGCCGTATTGCAAAACTTCGTGAAATCGTAGACGAGAACGTGGCAGCAAGCGTGGGAATCGGTCACACACGCTGGGCTACACATGGTGTTCCAAGCACTGTAAACGCACATCCGCATCAAAGTACATCAAAGCGCTTTACGCTAGTTCATAATGGTGTAATTGAAAACTATGAATTAGTGAAAAAAGAATATCTTCAAGATGTAACGTTTGTAAGTGAGACTGATACAGAAGTTATCGTACAGCTTATGGAACAGCAAGTAAGCACAGGGTTAAGTGTAGAAGATGCATTCCGTAAAACGTTATCCATTTTACATGGTTCTTATGCGATTGGATTACTTGATGCTGAAAATCCAAACATGATTTATGTTGCTAAAAACAAAAGCCCGCTATTAGTAGGTGTTGGTGACAACTTTAATGTTGTTGCGAGCGACGCAATGGCGATGTTACAAGTTACAGATCAATTTATCGAATTAATGGATAAAGAAATGGTAATTGTAACACAAGAAAGCATTACAATTAAAAACTTACAAGGTGAAACGATTGAACGTGCACCGTTTACAGCGGAATTAGATGCAAGTGATATTGAAAAAGGAACATATCCTCATTTCATGCTTAAAGAAATTGATGAGCAACCACTTGTAATCCGTAATATCATTCAAAAATATCAAAATGAAAATGGCGAAATCGAATTAGATGGAGACATCCGTAATGCGATTTTAGATAGCGATCGTATTTATATTATTGCATGTGGAACAAGTTACCATGCTGGTCTTGTTGGAAAGCAATTTATCGAGAAGTTTGCAAAAGTACCTGTAGAAGTACACGTAGCAAGTGAATTCTCTTACAATATGCCATTATTAACAGAAAGACCATTCTTCATTTACATTTCACAAAGTGGTGAAACTGCAGATAGCCGTGCAGTACTTGTACAAACAAATGAAATGGGTCATAAAGCATTAACAATTACAAACGTACCAGGTTCTACGCTTTCTCGTGAAGCTGACTATACACTACCTCTATATGCAGGGCCAGAAATCGCAGTTGCTTCTACGAAAGCTTACACAGCTCAACTTGCAGTGCTTTCAATCCTAGCAGCTGATATTGCGAAAGCAAAAGGCGAAGTTCTTGATTTTGATTTAACACACGAACTAGGTCTTGTAGCGAATGCAATGGTAGTACTTTGTGATCAAAAAGAAGAAATGGATGCACTTGCAAAACAATTTTTAGCAACAACACGCAACTGTTTCTTCATTGGACGCAGCGTAGACTTCTTCGTAGGATTAGAAGGTGCGTTAAAGCTAAAAGAAATTTCTTATATCCAAGCAGAAGGATTTGCTGGTGGAGAATTAAAACACGGTACAATCGCGCTAATTGAACAAGGTACACCAGTTATCGCACTTGCTACGCAAGAGCACGTAAACCTTGGAATTCGCGGTAACGTAAAAGAAGTAGTAGCACGTGGAGCAAACCCATGTATCATATCAATGAAAGGCTTAGAAATGGAAGGCGACAGCTTCGTACTACCAGCTGTACATGAAGCATTAGCACCGCTTGTAGCAGTTGTTCCATTACAACTTATCTCATACTACGCAGCGCTTCACCGCGAGTGTGATGTTGATAAGCCTCGTAACTTAGCTAAGTCTGTTACTGTTGAGTAGGAGATTGGGAAATTAATAATTGTATTGTAGATTTGAAATAAAGTTGCACTGTTTTCACCCCTTTAGATATGATTATCTAAAGGGGTGTTTTTATGTCGAAAAGAAAAAGAATATCTGCGATCGAACAGTGGATTAAACAAGGTCGAGGAACCGGTATGGAGTAGATTATAAACCTTGGTTAAAGATTCAAGATGTATCTTCAAAGGGTCGTTCAACTCGTTTAAAAGGAATAAAAACAAACAGACAGCATGAATTTCTGTCGGATTTGGGGAAAAATATATTTATTTAACTGAATAATTGGACAAGTTAGATTACTAGACATTAAGAGGGGGTTTATTAATGAAAATGAATGAAAAAACATATCTAAGTATAGAAGAGATTATTTCATTGCCAACCTTATCAGATACAAACATAAGTGATGATGGCAAAAACGTAGCATTTGTCAAGAAGACAGCTAACTGGAAAGACAATAAATATAGGAATCATGTATGGATATATGAAAAAGATAAGGGGCAGAGTTATCCATTAACAACTAAGGATATAGATAGTACATACCCATTATGGTCTCCAGATTCTAGGAATATCGCATACCTTAGCCCAGTTGGTGACGGGGATAATAAGAAAAATCAGATCTTTGTTAAGTCAATAGATGGTTATAGTGGGGTTCAAATTACTGATGAGAAAGAAGGGGTCAGTAAATTCAAATGGGAGTCTACTGGCAAGGGTTTTTATTATGTTGCACAGTCAAAAGAATCTGAGGTGATAAAGAAACGTAAGGAACTATATGGAAATTTCCATCATATAGGTAAGGAATACCAGAATAATTGTTTATATTACATTGAAATAGAAAAAGTGATACAAAATGATAAATATGAACACGAAAATAGCGTTGTTTATCAACTAACTGATGGGAAGGATTTTCATATCCATGAATTTGATATTTCAAATGATGGGAAAAAGGTTGTATTTATGGCTACACCAAGCTCAGATATGGAAGATTATATTAATGGAGATCTATACATACTAGATATTAAAGCTGGAGAGCTACAAAAGATGAATATAGATAAGTTGTTGGGAGGGAGCGTTTGCTTTTCTCCTGAAGGAAGCAAAATATGTTACTCAGCAAGCATAAGGGAGAAGGATTACTATAAGACCCATATACAAGACAGTACATTAGAGATATATGATATTAATAATGGAGAGCTAATTCAACCTTTAACAGATTTTGATAGTACGGTTATTCCATTACGGTGGACAGCTAGAGGAATTTTAATTAGATGGCAGAATAAAACGAATTATCTTATTGGGTTGCTATCTGAGGATGGCACTGTGGAAATGTTAAACGAAAAAGTAGATAGCTTTATAATGGATGCTTCTATAACAAGAGATGGAAATCATATATCCTATAATAAGGCTATAACAAATGAAACCTTTGAAATCTATTTAGACGATAAAAAAATAACGAATGAAAATAGCTTTTTCAAAGGAAAGCTTAAAAGTAACAGGGAGATAATCTCATGGCAAAGTAGTGATGGTCTTGAAATAGAGGGAGTTTTATCAACCCCAGTAGAGTTTGACGCAAATAAAAAATATCCCTTATTAGTGGTAATCCATGGTGGTCCGGCTTGGGCGTCCTTTCCAATATTTTCAGACTGTTTTAATGAGAAATATCCTATTGAACAGTTTATCGAAAAAGGCTTTATAGTTTTAGAACCAAACTACAGGGGAAGTTCTGGTTATGGTAATGAATTCTTAAAAGCAAACTATAGAAAACTGGGAATTGCTAACTACGATGATGTTATATCTGGAGTGGATAAACTAGTTGACAAAGGGATTGCAGATAAAGATAGAGTAGGGGTTATGGGATGGAGCAACGGGGGATATATATCAGCTTTCTGTTCTACATTTAGTAGTAGATTTAAAGCTATTTCAGTTGGAGGTGGCATTACTAATTGGAGTACCCATTATGTAAATACAGATATACCTTACTTTATTAGGATGTATTTAGGAAATAATCCATGGAATGATCCAGAGATATATACTAAAACATCACCAATGGAATATATTAAATCAGCCTGTACTCCCACCTTAATCCAACATGGTGAAAAGGATGCAAGAGTTCCAACTCCAAATGCATATGAGCTATATCAAGGGTTAAGGGATATGGAAGTTGATACAGAATTAATTATATTTAAAGGAATGGCATATAGTTCTGATCAGCCAGGAATTAATGTGGCTATTATGAAGCAGAATTTGATGTGGTTTTCACACTATATTCTTGGAGAAAGTATGAAAGATTTTAGGGTTTTATGATTAATATTGGATTTATTAATAAGGGGGTTTTTAAATGACGCCAGGACAAATTGTTAGAAAATTTTTTGAAGAAGTACGTTCGGGGAATAATCCTGACTATTCAAATCAATTAATGGCAGAAAAAGTATTGGCACATCAAATTGTATCTGAAGAAGAACAAACAGTTTGCAGAACTCCTAAAGATTATGCTGAACATGTAAGAGAGATGATTGAAGTATATGGTAATTTTTCTTTAGAAATTCAAGAGTTTTTAGTACAAGGAAGTAAAGTATATGTACGTTGGAAACAAGTAGGTACACACCTAGGAGAAATCGATGGATATCAACCTACAGGACTCCCAATAATTCAAATGGCAAGTGCGGTGTATAGAATAGACGATGGGAAAATTTCAGAGTATTGGATTCAAATTGATAGGTCAGGAATTCAAAATCAATTAGAGTTCAATAAAAATATGCAGTAGTTAAATTTTAAGAGTATTAGAAAAATAAAGCACTAAACAAAACTTGTTAACAAAATCTTGTTAAGCGGAGTGCTTCTGTTGAATAAGGGGTACAAAACGATTAAACTTTTTTTAAAAAGAATCATTCAAATTAAAACAAGAAGAGCATGTTTTGATCGATCTTTTTTTTTAATACGCTCTTTTCTTTTGTTCGTTTATTTAAACTTTATTTTAAAGCTACATGTATTGTAGAGTGACAATAAAGTCGTTTAAATATAGAAGTTCAACATCCGTTTGCTTAGTATTAAAACAAGTGAACGGATGCTTTTGTTTTTTAAGAGTGAGAGCAGTGAAAATTACGGTATAATAATTGGAATCTTTTAAAGCAGATTTAAAGTGATATGCTCCCCATTAGGTAGACGGATAAAAAATAAAAATCTGTTTATCTAAGGGGAGTATTTTTACTGTCTACTTGATAGGGGGTAGTTTGCTTTTTTGGTAGATTCTTCTTGTTTATTATGGATTAAAAGCTTATGAGGTGATTTTTATTAACTACTCTTTTACAAAAACTATTTCTCGATCTAAAATGCTCTTTAATTGAATATTGGAATATAACATAATAGTCCTCATCTTAATTTTTTAAAAAGGGAGAATAGAAAGAAAAGTATGATATATTTATGATGTCCAATCATTTTTAAGAGAGATGGGGAGAAGAACAATGGAAAATCAAAGAGTTGAAAATAAGGAACTAACGATTTTTAACCACATTGGAAACACAATTGTAACAGAAGATAGAGAAATCCAAATTATTTCAAGATTAGAAGAGCCTCTTATTGTCGTGTTAGAAAATGTATTAAGTGATGAAGAGTGTGAAACGTTAATTGAAATGTCTAAAAATAAAATGAAACGTTCTAAAATTGGTGTTTCGCGTGAAATAAATAACATTCGGACGAGTAGTGGTACGTTTTTAGAAGAAAGTGAGGTCGTTACTAGAATTGAAAGACGAATCGCTTCAATTATGAATGTTCCTGTTGAAAATGGGGAAGGGTTACATATTTTAAAGTATACAGTTGGTCAAGAATATAAAGCGCATTATGATTTTTTTGCAGAAAACAGTGCGGCAGCAAACAATAATCGTATTAGTACCCTTGTCATGTACTTAAATCATGTAGAAGAAGGCGGAGAGACTGTCTTTCCCAAACTCAATCTTTCTGTATCTCCGAAAAAAGGAATGGCGGTATATTTCGAATATTTTTATCAGGATGCATCATTAAACAAGCTCACTCTACATGGCGGTGAACCTGTTATTAAAGGTGAAAAATGGGTTGCGACGCAATGGATAAGAAAAAGACCTTTGTATTAAGATAGCGCTCAATTACAAGTTTGTTATCGTTTTCTGACTTCTTGTTTAGTTAAGAAAAGGGAGCGATTGTTAGCAACACAGATAGAAACGGAAAAGTAAAGTGATAGAGACTCTATCGCTTTTTTCATTTCGTTATATAGAAAAGTACGATATACTTGACGTACATCAATGCTGTAACTATAATTGTTACAATTTAGAGCTTATAATAGAAAGGGTGAATGATGGAAGTGAATGAAATTAATCACGATGTATATAAACCTGTAAAAGCCAACAGGTTATGGATGATTCTTGTATTAGGGACATTAACAGCAATCGGGCCATTGTCCATTGACATGTACTTGCCTTCGTTGCCAAAATTAACGAATGATTTACAAACAAATGCTTCTCTTGCTCAGCTTACTTTAACAGCATGTTTATTAGGGCTTTCGGTTGGACAATTATTTGTTGGCTCAATTAGTGACATTTATGGACGGCGTAAACCGCTTATTATTGCTCTTATTATGTATGTTGTATCTTCTTTACTTTGTGCGGTTGCGCCATCTATTTGGAGTCTAGTTCTTTTACGTTTCTTACAAGGGGCTTCAGGTTCAGCTGGTATTGTTATATCTCGTGCGATGGTACGTGATATGTACTCAGGTTCTGAGATGACAAAATTTTTCTCACTGCTTATGTTAGTAAACGGAGCAGCACCAATTTTAGCGCCAATTATTGGAGGACAATTGTTACAATTTACCTCGTGGCGTGGAGTTTTTATCGTCCTTGGAACGATAAGTATATTTATGTTAGTATCCGCTACGTTTGTGTTACGTGAGACATTACCTCTTGAAGAGAGGGAAACAGGCGGTTTAGTAGGAACATTAGCGACATATAGGAATTTGCGGAAAGATCGCTTATTTATGGGGTATGCCTTGTCGCAGGGCTTAGTGTCAGCGGCAATGTTTGCTTATATTTCTGGTTCTCCGTTTGTGTTGCAAAATATATACGGGGCATCACCGCAAGAATTTAGCGTATTCTTTGCTATTAATGGTATTGGTATTATTATTGCCAGCCAAATTACCGGCCGTTTGGCAGGGAAGCTAAGTGAGAAAACTTTATTTGTAGCTGGCATTGGAATTGCAGCTGCTGGTGGTATCTCCTTACTTCTCACAATTGTATTAGGAATTGGATTAATTGGTGTTTTATGTTCATTATTCCTTGTTGTATCAAGCGTTGGGGTTGTATCAACGACAGGTTTTTCACTAGCGATGAAAAATCAAAAACAAGCTGCTGGAACAGCTTCAGCGTTGCTTGGATTGTTACAGTTTATTTCTGGAGCGCTTGTTGCGCCTTTAGTAGGGATTGGAGGCAGTAATACAGCACTTCCTATGGGAATTGTGATTGCTTTATGTGAAGTGGGAGCAGTTTTATGTTATATCTTTATGGCAAAGCCTAGTGAAAAGAAGTTTGCACTGCAAGAAAAGCAAGATTTAGAGGGATAAAAAAAGCTGCAACGTATGGTTGCAGCTTTTTTATTGTTTCTGAACGAACAAGTAACCAAATAAAATATGGTTCACCAATAAAGGCTGTAAAGATCTTGGTTGAAATGTGAATATATAGAATCTAAAAAATTGCATTATTCGATAAATTAATTGTTTTTGTTCACTTATTTCCTTATAATGGATATGGAATCTAACTTATGGAATTCTTTGTATTTTATTATTCAATGAAACTATGAAATCCATAAACTAGAACAAAAATGAGATAAGGAGTGTTAGTATGCTGAAGAAAGTAAGTGCCGTAACTCTTGTATCACTTTTAGCTTTTTCTCCTGTTGTGGCGTTGGCGGCACCTGAGGAAGTTGTAAAAGAAGCACAGATGCAAAATCAAGAAAAGGTAACTACAAAGCAAAATGACATCAAGAATCCGACAGTAAACGGTGAGCAAGTACAGCAGAAACAAGGTAATACGGAAGTAAAGAAAGAAGAATCTAAAGATGTACAACAACAAGAGAAGACAGGCTCACAAAAACAACAGCCTGCTCCAGAGAAGAAAGTCGAACCAGTAAAAGAAGCTGAAAAAGAACAAAAGAACGAGTCGAATGTGAAGAGTGAACCAGAAAAAACAGAAGCTGCAAATCAATCAAAACCAGCAAATACACCTCCAGCAGGAGAAGTAAAAAAGAATACTCAGATATCTACTGCTGAATTGAGTGGGAGTGTGGCAGGCAAAGCGAAATGGGATGCAGAAAAAAATCATTATGTATTAGATGTCACTGCAACTGTGACGAATAATTCAAAAGAAAAGGTAAGTGGTGTATATCTTGGTGTTGCTATCCCTAAGGGACTAGATGGAGAATTTAAAGATGTTCGTTTATTAGAACTTGAAGATGGTTCTCAAGCTATCGCACTGCCATTACCAGATATGGAACCGGGACAAACTGTTACAAAAAATGTGAAAATCCCTGTACTTGGAAATGTAGCTGGTAAAGAAGTAAATAAAGATCTCGAACTATATTTAATTGATAAAGAAGGATATGAACCTCTTGGTAAAATTAAAGGAAGTGCGAATATTGATTTTTCCGAGATGAATAAAGATTTACGTTTTGAAGGTAAGGCAAAAGCTACAACTTGTGTGCCGAGTTTAAAGGAAAACCAATTTACATTAGATTTCTTATTAACGACTCAAAATTTAACAATTGATGAGTTAAAGGGCTTTGATGTGCAAATTGATGTTCCACAAGATATTAAATTAACAATTCCAGATCATTATACACAAGGAGAAATTCCAGATTATCTAAAAGATGGTTCTTTGCAAGGTGGAACTGGTAAGGGAACAATGAACTTAGATATTAAATGGAATGGAAATACAGCAACAGTTCCAGTTAAAGCAATGGAAGGTGGAGAAGGATCCGCATTATATTTCCAAGTTGTTGGAGAAACAACTAAAGATTTAAAGGATTTAAAAGTTACATTTACAGCAAAACGTGGAGATCAAACAATTACAAAACAAGTAGCAATTGAGAAAGTAGAACAAAAGGACTGTAAGAAACAAGATAATAAGAATACAGGTGGAAATAATAATGGTGATGGTAAAGGGAATAGTGGCAACAAGCCTGGTACACAAGTACCAAATCCAAATCAGGTAAATAATCAACAAACAAAGGTTACACCAACACCGACACCAACAAATGTTATTACAACAACGAATGTAGATCATACAAAATCTCTTCCAAAAACAGGTGCTTCAAGTAGTGATAACTTATTGACATTACTTGGCGTTGTAATGCTTGCTGGTGGTGCTATTGTATATAAACGCAGTCGTACAACTGTTAATAAATAATAAGCGGTAAAAATACATATCTGATTTTTCCGTTTAAGAGAGCCCGGTATATTACCGGGTTTTTTATTGTTTTTTGAATGCATGATTTAATAGCTCTATATCATATTATTCATTTCTTCCGCTATTTCTGGAGTAATTAAAGTCTCACTTTATGGAGATACTGGCTATATAAAGTGACGATACTGTGACAAAAATGGTGATGTGTGTATAAAAATGGGATCATAAGTGCAAAGTTTGAATGGTTCTCGTTATAATAGCAAGTGGAGATAAGTAGTAGATGTAGATAAAAGGAGAGTAAGAGATGAAGAAAGTGTGGGGTATTGCCTTGCTTGGAAGCATGCTTCTTTTAGCAGGGTGTAATGGAAACAAGGATACAAAAGAACCAAAAGAAAAAGTAGAACAATCGGCAGAGCAGCAAGAAGATATGAAAGTATATCGTGATGTGCATAAGAAGTACGATGAGAAAATGAACAAAGAATTAAATGAAGCGGTAAAACTATGGGAAGAAGCAAAGGAAAAAGGCGGGAAGGCATTAGGGCACGCGCAGTTTAAAGAAGATGTTCAAAGGGTAACGAAAAGTATGCTAGAGGATATTGATCATATGCGTAAAGAAATTCGCGTGCCTAAGTCAAAAGAGCAAGAACATGAGCTATATGTTGGTTTCTTAAATGAGACAGAACAAGCAATGAAAAAGTTAGATAAATTAGCGAAAGATGAGGAATCATCATTAATTCGTGATATAGAAGTTCACTTTTCAACAGCTTCAACGTACTATAAACGTTTTCAAAAAGAAGCACAAAAATAACCTTGCGATGCGCAAGGTTATTTTTTCTTATTTCCATCCCCATCTTCATCCTCAGCTACTAGGATTTTTTGTTCCTCGTGAAATTCTGAAATTGTTTGGCCGGTAATGTTATCAAACGGGGTATAAAAGGAAGTGATATTTTTCTTTTTTACAAATAGTTTATAGAAGCCGATTACAACTAATATTACGATTGTTAATGGTAATCCTATAACTGCCATAAGTAATGGATCCATGGTTAATCTCCTTTCTATTCATTTCAATTATATTCTTATTTGCAAAAATCATCTGTATTTGATCTAGAATATGTTAGTGATTCTAAACCTAATTTACGATATGTGGTGAAAAAATAAAGAAGTAGGCAAAATCGCCTACTTCTTTATTTTACTTCCTTCTTATACTCTTTCTTCGTTCCATCTGAGAAAACAACTTCTAAATCGAATTTTTGGTAATCTTTATCAAGTTGAAATACGTCTACAACTTGATCAATCACTTCTTGGTCAGGTGTATTTTTATCAAATGTTAACTTTTGTAGAAGTGGACTGAGTTTGGCAATAGCTTTGTCACTTGTTAGTTTTACATCAGTCTTGTGATCCTCAATCTTTCCTTCCATCTTTTTGTCGGCACCTTTATTTTTGTACTCCGCTTCATAATCTTTCTTCGTATCTTGGTAGTCAGCATTTAGGTGAAAGTCGTTAAAGTTAAGTTTTAAGTCTTGAGGTGCTTCATTTTTAGCTTCGTCTGTTGTTTTCTTATCAGAAGTTGGAGTTTCCTTTTTTGGTGTAGTACAACCTGTTAACGCAGGTACTAGCATAAGTGCTAATAAAGCCGAAAGTAGAATTCTCATTATATATTCCTCCTTAGTGTATCGTTCCTTCTATATAAGTTTTTCCCATTTTTATGTAATTATGTATGTGTTTTGAATAAATTATTTCCCGTAATATATGCAGCGAGTGGTTATTTCAAAATAGCATTTGGTGATGGGAATTTAAAAAAGGATATTATTTCTCTATTATTTATAATTGTCACCACACAAATTGTAACTTTAATCGCTGTGGGGGGTATTCTTCTGATTAAAGAGACGCATAGTTAAAGAAGCATAAAGAAACAGGGTATCCTTCAAAAGGATACCCTGTTCTCTTATAATTGAAGCTTTACTAATGCGTCATTTTCTACACAGAAGTATGTTCCATAAGGGCTTTTTACAAATTTAGCAGGAACAAATTAGCGGTAAGAATAGCGTCATTATTCAAGATAGTATTTACATACGCTTTTTTGTTCATTGCTTGGTTAATAACATGTTGAGCATTTACGCTTCACTTTATTTTTCAATGTTAGCCCATTTGAAGTTAAGTGGTCCCGCAAAATCAACTTCAACCACTCCTTTTACATAGGAACGTTCTAAGTATGTTGTTCCATTTTGGTAAAGAGGAGAGACAACGGCATCTTTAAATAAGATTTTTTCTGCTTGTTTCAAGGCTTCCCAACGTGCCTTTTCATCACCAGCTAAGTCGGTTTTCACTTTTTGGATTAAGTCATCAAATTCTTTGTTGGAATAGTGATCTAAATTATATGGGTTATCAGTTGTAAATAACTCTAAGAATGTAATTGGATCAGCAAAATCAGGGCTCCAACCATCGATAGCAATATCATAATTTCCTTGTAATAATAATGTGACTTGTTGTTTGCGTGGCTGAGGCTTAATACTTACTGTTAATCCTTCTAAATTTTTCTCTAGCTGTTCTTTTAAATATTCACCAGTTTTTTTCGAAAGGTCATTATCGCTTGTTAATAATTCAATTGAAATTTTATCAGAACCTAATTCTTGTTTTGCTTGCTTCCAGGATTTTTGAGCATCTTTTGTATTTTCTTTCGTTAAATTGCCATTCTCCTCACGAAAATCTTTTCCATTTGGTCCCTTTGCAAAATTCTTTGGAACTAGAGAATAGGCAGGAAGAGAGCCATCATTTAAGAGAATATTTACAAATGCCTTTTTATCTATCGATTTATCAATAGCTTGGCGGACATTTATATTTTGTAACGTTTTATTTTTCTGGTTCATACGTACAAATTGTACCCCAACATCAGGACGTTCTTTAAAGTTACTATCTTTACGATATTTATCAACAAGATCAGATGTTAAAGTAAGTCGATCAATTTGTTTTGATTCATATAAGTTAACGGCTGTTGAATGGTCTTTGACAATATTAAAATTAATTTCTTCAAGTTTCACATTATTCTTATCCCAATAGTTGGTGTTTTTCTTGAATTTAAAGCTTTGTTCATGTTTCCAATCACTTAGTGTAAAGGCTCCATTATAGATAAGCTTATTATCTTCTAATGCATATTTATTACCTTGTGATTTAAAGAATTCTTCATTAATTGGTAAGAATGTTGGGAATGCAGTTAAGCTAATAAAGTATGGGACTGGACGCTCTAATTCAACTTCAAAAGTATGATCATTAATTGCTTTTACACCCAGCTGATCAGCCGGAAGCTCTTTACTATTAATTTTTTTTGCATTTTTTATATCAAAGAATAAAAATGCATATTCAGAAGCTGTTGCCGGGTCAACTGCACGTTGCCAAGCAAAAACGAAATCATTCGCTGTGACAGGTGTGCCATTTGACCATTTTGAATTTCGTAAATGAAATGTATATTTTGTCTTATCAGGACTTACCTCATGAGACTTTGCAACGCCAGGAACAGGCTTATTTCCTTCACCAAGGTTATATAAACCTTCAAATACGTTTCTCATTACTTGACTAGAGTCAGTATCTGTAGCGCGTGCAGTGTCCATTGTACGTATTTCTGTGCCAGTGGCTAAGTTCAATATTTGTTTATCAGGAGCTTTATCTTTTGCGTTTGCTCCGTTGGCCTCTTCTTTATAGCTACCGCATCCTGTTAATAAAATACTTGCTCCTAAAACAGATGCAACAGCAGGTACAAAATTTTTTTTCATGTAAAATTCCTCCCTAAATTGTTTGGGTATTAAAAAATGGTTAATGAACAACTTTGAGGGAAAGAAAAATTCCCTCTTTTCTTATCGAGAAAGAGGGAATTTTGTTTACAAGGCACGTACCTGTATATGAACGAAGTCCCTCATTCTATCTTTCAAGCATAATGCTTGCAGGAAGTGGCACAGTATTCAAAGTGAACCTGTTGCCGAGGTTTCAAAGGGCCAGTCCCTCCACCTCTCTTGATACAATGAGTAAACATAATTGTTCGTATTAATTTTTTGTTTCTTTGATTATTCAAAATCTTACACCTTGATGAATTGACTGTCAACGAAATGGAATATAGTTTAAATTTTCAGTTTTTTAAACAAGGACATAAAAAGGAAGAGCACTGTGGTCATATCCCCGTCAAGTAGACAATAATAAAAAGAGTTTTATGCCACGGCCTTTTCCCGATATTCTATCGGGGAAAGGCCGTGAAGTTTTTCTTGGAATCGCTCTTGATTGTAAAATGTGATATATTCTTGGATTGCTCGATAAGCTGTTTCATATGTTTTTGGACGCACTAAATACAACTTCTCTGTTTTTAAATGAGAGAAGAACGATTCAATACATGCATTGTCAAAACAGTTCCCTCGTCTAGAATGACTTCCCTTTATCTTTAATCGTTCTAACTGTTTTGCGTAACTTTTTGATGTATATTGAAATCCTTGATCAGAATGTAGAAGGGTTTTAGTAGTACGCTTGATTCCTTCTAACTGTTCTAATGTAGATAGTACAAGCGCTAAATCGTTTCGATGTGATAACTTCCATGCCACGATTTCATTGTTATACAAATCTAAGACAGCTGACAAATAAGCAAATTCTTCTCCAATTCTTATGTATGTAATATCTGTTACTAATTTTACATGTCTCTTATCCGCATAAAATTCTCGATTCAGATGGTTTTGAAACACAATCGATGCTTTCCTTCCGTAAAAAGGACGTTTTTTCCGAATCATAGAACGGATTCCTAATTCATGCATCAAACGTCTAACGCGTTTGTGATTCATATACATTCCTTCACGAATCAAAGCGCGGGTCATACGTTTGTATCCATAATACGGGTGTTTCCGATGGATAGATAAAATATGCTCTTTATGCCATGTATCTTTTTGACGGCGCAACGCTACATGGGAGCGGTTTTTTCGCCATTTGTAGTAGCCAGCTTTCGATACCTCGGCAATTTGTAATAACCAACGAAGAGGATATAATGTGCGTAGTCTATCGATAATCGAAAAACGTTCTTTCTTTAAGACCATTCCTTCCCGTGTAGATTTGGATTGCGCTTTTTTAAATATTCCACCTGTGCTTTCAAATAAGCATTTTCTTCTTCTATACTATTAAAATGCTTTCGCTTCCATATGCCACGTTGATCTTCAAACGATTGTCCTTTTTCGTAACGTTTCACCCATTCAACAATTTGAGCGTCACTTTTAATTCCTAACTGTGCTCGAATGAATTGTAATGTTTTTCCTTCCTCTAATCGAAGTCGAACGGCTTCTTGTTTTACTTCTTCTGTATATGTTTGAAATGATTGTCCTTTTTTCGCCATAAAAAAATCCCCTCCAGATAAACAGTATTGAGTCCATCATACCAGATGGACTCTTTTTTACTGTCTACCTAAATGGGATAATACCACTGTGTCATTACGCAGTGCTCACGTTTTTAAAGTCGAAATTATCAAGGCCTGGACTAATGCGGTGATTTTCATTTAATGAATTGCTTTCATATCTTCAGTGCTTAACAGCCTTTTCATGTCGTAATTATTTCCCACTAGCTTTTTTGTTTGTTGCTTCAATTGCTTGATGAAGCAATTTCGAAAAATTATATTCATATAAAACTTTTAAGCCCTCTGCAGTTGCACCACCTGGTGTTGTCACTTGTTCACGAAGCATAGCTGGGTCTTGATCCTGTTCTAGCATGGCAGCAGAGCCAGCAATCATTTGAATGACAAGGTGTTTTGCTGTTGTTTCATCGATTCCATAGTTTTTTGTTGCTTCAATTAAGCTTTCAGCAAAGTGGTAGAGGAAGGCAGGTGCACTTCCAGTAACAGCGGTAAGCTGATGAATTTCTTCTTCTGTGCAAAGCTGGGATGTGCCAATTCCTTTTAAGAGTAGTTGCAGTGTTTCTTGATGCTCTCCATTTAGGAAGTGCCCCATTGTATAAAGGGAAATAGACTTTCCAATCGTTGCTGCTGTATTTGGCATAATCCAGGCAACGGGTGTACCTTGAGGAAGTTTTTTTTCTAAATAAGATGGACCAATTCCCGCGGCAATTGTTACGACGAACTGATGGTTCAGAAGAGGTGATAATTCCGCTAATAACTGCTCATGTGCAGCTGGTGGTATCGCTAAAACAATAGTATCTACTGTTTTAATGCACGGTTTCCAATCATGTATAATTGAGATTCCGTATTTTTGTTTTAATTGCTCAAGTCTCTCTATGTTACTTCGATTGGATACAATAATTTCTTCGATGTGTTCATTACTTGTTTTAAGCAGTCCTACGAAGATTGCTTCCGCCATACGACCGGCACCAATAAATAAAATTCTATTTTTCTTTGGCATATCCTTTATTCCTTCCTGCTTAGAATATGGTATAAAAAACGATAACATTTTGGAGAGAGTGTTGTAAAAAGAAAAGTCTTATAAAGAGAGTTTCATAATGAATAATAGGAAACCCCCGAAGCAGATATGCTTCGAGGGTTTGATTCATAGCTTGTGTAATTATGCTTTTGTCATACCAAGTAGAACGGCACCACCGATAATTAAAACACTACCTAGTGCAATAAATACCATTTGGCGTTTCGTTTTCTTTTCTCCTAAGAAGACAATTGCACCGAATGTAGAGATAACGATACCAGTTTGAGATAATGGGAAACTTGTTGCTACTCCAACTCGTGGTAATGAAAGAAGTAAGAATAAGTTCCCTGTTCCCCATAGTAAACCAGACAATGTGTTACGAACTGCATATTTGTTAAACGGTTTATGTTTAGCTGTCAGTACCACTGCACCAACAAACATACCAACTGCTTGCGGTAAAATAGCAGACCAACCATCGATATTGTACCAACGAATGATAATTACATATACAAGGTAACCAAAAGTAGAAACAATTAAAGTTAAAAGTCCTTTTTTCAGTTGTCCCGGTGGCTGTGCATTTTCTTTATCATCTAATGAAGTAAAGACAACACCAATTACAATTAATAGAATTGCAATCGTTCCCATAATAATCGTAGTAGTAGTAGTCCACTCATGAAAAGCAATAACTCCAAAGATAGAAGTCGCAACAAGTTGCATACCAGTAGAAATCGTTACGGTTGTTGAAACACCTAGTTTTTCAACTGTTTTTAATTGATTTACTTGTCCTAAAGCCCAGAATAGACCTGAAATGAAGCCGACAATTAAGATTGTCATCGTTAAAGCAGGTTGAGTAAATACATACATGATTGTTGCGAAGAATAGAGCACCGATTGTCATACCCACTGTTTGGCTATATGCACCACCGCCCATTTTTACGCTTACTAATAAGATGTTTCCCCATGCAAGTGCAGGAAGAAGCGCTAATAAAATGTCCATTACAAGACTCCTTTCTTTTTGTTATACCGATATAATTAAGTTCGTTCTACCGATCGGTAATTTCCCACCTAGAAAGTAGAAGATTACCGATCGCTAAAACAGGATGAAGAATTTATGATATAAATGCGTTTTCATTTCTTCATCTTTTCAAACACCTTCATATGATAACAGGAAAGTGCCCTTTTTTGAAAGTAAATTCAAATAGAATGTATATTTCTATAAATATCAAGATTCTGTTATTTTTTTAAATAAAAAAAGACCTCAAATTTGAGGTCTTCTTTATAAAGGGGATTGGGGAAATAAAGTTGCTTAATTTTTTACTAATGGGAAGGGGGGGACAATCCAATTCCCATTAGCTTTACTTTATGACTTTATTATATAAAATACGGGTAATAGAAACTATCGAATTAGCTTACAGTAAGATTACAAATTTGTAAGGTGAGAACAAAGTATTTCATTCTACAAAATAGTTTATTTTTCGGGAAATAAAAAAGCAGCTTTTTGTCGAAAGCTACTTTAAAGAAGTGATTCTTTTATTAATGAATTGAATGCATAGTAAGAAAATGAGTGACATACCAACTGTTATGATAACTAGTGTCCAAGCTAACTGCATGTTACTTGCATCAATTGCCATATAAATGGCTGTAGGAATTGTTTGTGTTTTTCCTGGAATGTTACCAGCAAACATAAGTGTTGCTCCAAATTCCCCAAGTGCACGTACAAAGCTTAAGATCATTCCGCTAAGTAATGCGGGGAATGCCAGTGGCAATGTGATATGTACGAAGACTTGGTATTCACTAGCTCCAAGGTCACGGGCACCGTCCTCAATTTGCTCGTTTGCAATAGAAAACCCTGTCTTTGCCGATTGATACATAAGTGGGAATGAAACGATTGTTGAAGCGATGACAGCAGCCCACGATGTAAACATAATAGACTGTTGAAATAATGATTCAATCCACTTACCAACTGGGCTGTTATTCCCGAAAATAATAATGAGAAAAAAACCAATAACAGTTGGTGGAAGCACCATTGGTAATAGAAAAATAGTTTCTAACAACACTTTATAACGCCGCGAAGAGCGCGCTAACACTCGTCCAATAACTGTGCCGAAAATCATAACAATAATGGTAGCGAGTGCGGCCACTCGTAAAGAAAGAAAAACAGGCGACCAAAGTGTATCAAATGTCATAGTAGTTAAGGGAGGATTGTAAATCCATATTTTTTAAAGATAGATTGTGCATCTTTTGACTGTAAATATTCATAGAATGAAGTCGCCTCTTTCTTATGCTTGGATTCTTTTATAACTCCTGCAGGATAGTGGATAGGTTCATGAGAAATAGCGGGTGCTGCAGCAGCTATTTTTACTTTATTTGAAATAAGAGCATCAGTTTTGTATACAATACCAGCGTCTACATTACCTGTTTCTACATATGTTAACACTTGGCGGACGTCTTTTGTAAATACAATTTTGTTTTGTAGATCGTTCCATAGATTTTCATGTGTAAGAGAAGCCTTTGCGTATTTTCCAGCTGGTACGGATTCAGGTGTACCGATTGCTAATTTCTTTACTTTATCTTCTTTCAACTCTTGAAATGTTTTAATAGAGCTTTCTTTTGGAACGACTAAAACAAGTTCATTTCCAAGAAGATTTTTCCCCTCTTTTTCATTAATAATCCCTTTTTTTACAAGTGTTTGAAATTTATCTTCTGCTGCAGAGAAGAATAAATCAGCAGGGGCGCCTTGTTCAATCTGCTGCTGAAGTGCACCAGAACCGCCAAAGTTAAAGGAAAGCTTTATATTGGGTTCTTTTTGTTTATATTGTTTTTCGATTTCTTTGAAAGCATCTTGTAAACTTGCCGCTGCAGATATTGTAAGTTCAACTGTTTTGTTTTCTTTAGCATTTGTTTTTTCTTTCTTTTCTCCACTTGTACAAGCAGTGCTAAATATAAGAAGGAAAGAAAGCATGAATACCCCAATGTACCGTAATGTAAATTTGTTCATAAATAAAATCCCCTTTCTCTTTCTTCTGTTTAATTATAACTAATTATATTTAATTATAAATAGATATAATTAAATATAATGTGAAGTAAATCACTTTTTGAAAATATAGGAGAAATTTTCTTTCTTTGTTACAATGAAAAGAGAAAGTGAGGAATCGTCTATGGATCATCATTCCTACACAACGGAAGAAGTAGCAAACCGATTAAAAGTCTCAAAGTTAACAGTGTATGATTTAATTAAAAAAGGTGAACTCCCTTCTTACAGAGTTGGTAGACAAATGCGCATTGATGCAGCGGATTTAGAACAATATATTAAGCAAATGAAAACTGGGAAGATTCAAGATGTTTCTATAAAAATAGAGAAGAAGGATGGAAAAGCTTCCTGTGTCATTAGTGGTCAAGAGTTAACATTAGATATGCTAGCGAAGCATCTTGAAAGACTTTTACCAGGCTCTAGTATGCTCCGAGCTTATCAGGGGAGTTTAATAAGCTTAATTAAAATGTCTCAAGGAGAAGGAAGTATCGTTAGTTTACATTTGTTTGATGGTGATACAAGGGAATATAACATTCCGTATGTAAAACGAATTTTAGTTGGACAGCCTTGTATTGTCATAAACTTACTAGCAAGAAATGTAGGGTTTTATGTCCAAAAAGGAAATCCAAAAGGAATACAAACGTGGGTTGACTTGAATCATTCATCGATTCAATTTGTGAATCGTGAAAAAGGATCAGGAATTCGAGTGTTATTAGATGAACAAGTGAGAATTCAAAATATAGCGAAAGCAAATATTCGAGGATATGATTGGGAAGAGTCAAATCACATTGGAATTGCCTCGCAAATTGCTAACGGAAAAGCAGATGTTGGCGTAGGTTCAGAAAAGGTAGCGCAAATTGTGAATGTAGATTTTATTCCGCTGATGAAAGAACAATATGACTTGGTAATCTTAAAAAATAAAGAAAATGAACAACTTATTGAAGCAGTGAAAGAAATATTACAATCTACAGAATTTCAAAATGAACTGCGAGCAATTGGCGGATATGATATAAGTAACACAGGTCAAATTATATATGAAACAAATTGAAAAAGCTGCTTGTCTATATAAGACGAGCAGCTTTTTCTATATAAAGGGGATAGGGGAAACAATTTTATAAGACAAGTCCTTGAGCAAGTGCGTAAATAAAAGCTGTAAGAAGAGCTGCACCGCTTGCAAGTCCGATAAAGTCAAATTTGTTAAAAGTAATGTTGTTCATTGTAATCTCTCCTTATTTGTTTAATGTAGTCGCAACCGCTTTTGCATCGATCAGAGCGGATAGCACCATGCTCATTGTATTTAGAAATTTGTTTGTTTTCATTTTGTTCATCATGCGTATCCGCTCCTTTTCGAATGTTTGTTGTTGCCCTGTTTCTGTCTTAATTATATGAAATATAGGCAGGGGTAACTATCGAATTAGCTTACGTAAGAATTACAGTTTTGTAAGAAAAAAAGACATTCGTGTAAGAATGTCTCTTAAAGCATATTGATATGATGATGCTCTTCAATTGTTTTTAAAAAGCTACGCATTGAATTTGTCATATAGGCATCTTTCCGGCGTATAAAGACAGTTGAAATGCTCCCGTACTTTTCAGGGATCGGATGGCAGTGAACTTTGCCCATAGTAGAAAGATGCCTAACAGCCGATTGTGGTACAAGTGTAATCCCAAGGCCGAGTGCAACGCTATTTAAAATGGTCTCTAGTATGTTAAATTCCATAATTCTTTTTGGAAGCAATCCTTCATCTTTGAGCCAGCGTTCTAGTTTGGAACGATATCCACATCCTTGATTAAAGACAAGAAGTGGCGTTGTAATAAATTCCTCTATATGAAAAGCTTTATTTTGTGTGACGAGGACAAGTTGCTCTGTACAAACATCGTATTGTTCTAATAATGGATGTTTAATAGGGCCTGATATAAAAGCGCCATCTAATTGATGATCGATTACTTCTTTAATAAGCGCCTCTGTTAAACCAGCTTGCAGTGATAAATCGACATTTGGGTATTTTTTGTAATAGGAAGATAGGATAGTAGGTAACGTACGTACTGTTTCGACTGTACCGATTTTTAAAATGCCGGATGGAGTCTCATTATCTAGAAATACTTGTTTTAATTCTTCAATATCTTGCAAAATTTTATGAACGTAAACAAGCATTTTTCTGCCTTCTGCATTTAATGTCATCCCTTTTTTATGGCGATAAAAAAGGGGCGTTTTGAGCTCATTTTCTAATTGTTTAATGCGTGCTGTTACATTGGATTGTACATAATTCAGCTCTTTTGCTGCGTTGCTAACACTGCCGTGGTTTGCTACGCTTTGAAAGATTTGTAAGTCTCGTAATTCCACTACGTATTCCTCCTTGATGTTAACTATCATTATAAATGATAGTTAACATCATTTTGAATCATTTTACGTGATATATTTTTTCTTTTACAATTCTCATTGTGCAATGCATCAAGAGTTACATAGAAGCGGGGGATTACGGTGAGAAAAGGCCAAATGATGATAGGAGCGCTGGCATGTTTAATCGCAAGCATGTCATGGGGAGCAATGTTTCCAGTTGCAGATCATGCACTAGAGTATATAGATCCATTTTATTTTTCATTCATTCGTTACGGGGCAGTAACGATAGCGTTAGTTTTACTATTATTGATGAAAGAAGGCAAGAAGGCATTTCGTTTAGAAGGAAAAGGAAAGCTACTCATCTTCTTCGGAACAATGGCATTTACTGTATATAATGTACTTGTTTTCTTAGGCCAAATGTTGATGGGGAAACCTGGGGTTATGGTAGCATCTATTATGGAAGCACTTATGCCGATGATTTCAATTTGCATCTTATGGGGATATAAGCATATCAAACCGAAAAAATATATGATGACAGGTATGATCATAGCTTTTATTGGAGCTGTTTTTGTTATTACGAAAGGTGATATGAGTTTCTTTCTTACATTGAAAGATAATCTGTTTTCGTTAGCATTTATTTTTATCGGTGTTGTGGGATGGGTAGTTTATACGATGGGGGGTCAATCCTTTAGTGACTGGTCGACACTTCGCTATTCTACATTGACGTGTTTATTTGGGACAGCTGTAACAGGTGTCATAACGATGATAATTACAATGTTAGGATATGTGCTGGTACCGAGTATGGAAACGATTTCTATCGTTAAGTACGATTTATTGTTTATGATGACATTACCAGGTATTGTAGCACTGCTTACTTGGAACTACGGCGTGAAAATTTTATCATCTATAAACGGGATTCTATTTATTAACTTTGTGCCAATTACTACATTGGTCATTATGATGATACAAGGATATAAAATAACAATTTTTGATATAGTAGGAACACTGCTTGTTATTACAGCACTCATCCGAAATAATGTATGTCAGCGTAAAGAAGAAAATAAAAATAAGCATATTTTGCAAGAGGAGCAGTTACGCCAAGCTGTCTAATAGACAATGCATTTGGGGGATTTCTATATGTTAGAAAGTTTATTGTTTTTCTTTGCGGTTGGAATTGCCGGTGAGCTTGCAGCGATTAATCGAAATGGCCGTAAGAAGATAAAACAACAAGCAGAAATGATAAAATTGTTAAAAGAATTACATGAAAGAAAAGCATAATAAGAAAGACGACCGGGCATAGACGGTCGTCTTTCTTATTACTATTTATATAAAGGGGAAAGGGGACACAAATTTATATGAGCGTAGCAGCAAAAATGAAAGCTGTAAGAAGAGTCGCGCCGCTAGCTAATCCAATAAAATCTTGTTTGTTAAAAGTAATGTTATTCATAGATATTCTTTCCTTACTTGTTTAATGAATGAGTAACTGCTTTTGCATCGATCAGAGCGGAGAACATCATGCGTGTCTGCTCTTTTTCAAATGGTTGTTTGTTACTTTCTGACTTAATTGTATAAAATGTAGAGAGCAGTTACTATCGAATTAGCTTACAGAAAGATTACACTTTTGTAAGAATTAATTTTTACAAATTGTCACTTATTTTTAATACCAACTACTAAAACTTAGTGTTATAATTCTTGTAAGAGAATGATTAAACCTTTGATATGGAGAAAGGAACGAAACGAATGTATAAGCCAATTACATTTTCGTTGAAATATATATTTAAAACGGTTGGAAAAGTGGAGATTCAGGGGAAAGAAAAGTTACCTGAAGGAGGACCATATGTTGTTGCTTGTACACATACAAGCTTTATGGATGTTTTAATGTTAGCTGCAGGCATGTATCCGACAGAAATTCATTATATGGCGAAAAAAGAATTGTTTGAAAGCAAGTTTACAAATTGGTTTTTTAAGAATGTGAATGCTTTCCCAGTGGATCGTGCAAATCCAGGGCCAAGTACACTAAAAATTCCCTCCCGTTTATTAAAAGAAGGTAAAGTAGTAGGGATTTTTCCAAGTGGAACGAGATCAACAGAAGATGTTTCTTTGAAAGCGGGAGCTGTTACAATTGCAATGCGTTCTAATGTTCCGTTAGTGCCAGCTGCTTATGTGGGGCCCTCTAGTGTAAAAGAATTAATGAAAGGGAAAAGAGCACAATTGATTTTCGGTGATCCAATTCAAGCGGAAGTGGGAGAAACAGTGGATCGAAAAACAGCGATGAAAATGATGACGGATCAATTGAACGAAACATTTGAAAAATTAACAGAAACATTGAAAAAAAATAGCAAATAGGAAAAGACGACCGGGCATAGGCGGTCGTCTTTTCTATTACTATCTATATAAAGGAGAAGGGGACACAAAATTATATAAGCGTAGCAGCATAAATGAAAGCTGTAAGAAGAGCAGAGCCGCTAGCTAGTCCAATAAAGTCAAATTTGTTAAAAGTAATGTTGTTCATTATATTCTCTCCTTACTCGAATGTTTGTTGTTACTTTCTGACTTAATTGTATGGGATATAGAGAGTAGTCACTATCGAATTAGCTTACAGAAAGATTACATTTTTGTAAGAGATAATTCATTTTAGTAATCATTTTTATGATAAACTATATTGGTGGAATATTAAGGGAATTAAAAGGGGGAACATCATGGGAAAATTAAGTAAGAAAAAATACGGAGTATTAACTTGTATGGTTTTTGCATTAGGGATAAGTGGTTGTGGTGTAGAAAAAAAGAAAGAAGATGAAAATGCAAAAGCAAAAAAAGAGGTAGAAAAAGTAATTTCAGACCAAGTAAAAGCATTTAATCAGAAAGATACTGATGCTTATATGAAAACATATTCGAAAGATATATTTGTATACGATGCAATAAAAGAAGAGAATGAGAATTTATTAGATGAGTATGATGTCAAAATTACAATTGATCGGATGAAGGTTTTATCTATAAATGATAAATATGCAACAATAGAGGCAAAAACAACAGCTAAAAATAAGGATAAGAGTGTAGAGTATACAGATAATGTTGTAAAGACGCGCTTTGTATTAGAAAAGGAAAAGGATAAATGGGTCATTACAAGTCAAGGGATGTTAACTGCTGAGACATTGGATGGGGAGTCTTTATTAAAAGAGAGAACTAAAAAAGAATCTTAACATTAAAATGTGGAATAAAGAAAGAGGAAATCTAGTAATAGCGTGCATCTGAAAATGACAGAAAAATTCATATTGTTAATTAATTTTGAATTCTATAAAATAAAGGGGATTTAATATGAAAAAAGTAGTACATATAAAGTGGGGAATGTCGTTGTTAGCGGGTGTCTTATTACTTGGGACGATGGGATGTTCTACAAAAAGTAATGCGGAGCCTAAAGAGAGTAATGTAGAAAAAGAAGTGAAACAAGCATTAGAAGAGAATGTAGAAGCATTTAACAAAGAAGACTTGGACGGATATCTAGACACGCTTTCGAGTGAGGTTTATAGTTATGAAATTTCAAAAAAAACAACAAAACAGATGTTTGAAGCACTTGATTTAAAAGCCAGTTTAAAAAAGGTAAAAGTACTTTCTTATTCGGATGATTATGCAACTGTAGAAGTGAAACAAGAAACAAAGAGTAGAATGAAAAATGAGTATTATAAAGATAATGTAACTGAATCCGTGCATACACTTGATAAAGAGGGTAAAAAATGGAAAATAAAAAGTACGGCAATAAAATCGATAAAAACATTGGATGGAAAAGAAATTAAATCTCTAAATGAATTATTTTCAGCGAATGAAAATAAAGGTAGTACTAAAGGTAGTACAAGTTCTTCAAAATCTCCTGCTGCTCAAGATAAAGAAAAGGATAGTTTGAAGGAGAAAGGTAATCAAAATCAACCTCCTCAATCAATTGAAAGTATAAGAGCGAAATATGTCGAGAATGCCGACGTTATTAAAGGCGGAACAACTGTAAATGGAAATCGAATTGATTTTGAAGGATATACTGTACAAATTTTAGAAGGCGAATTTGATTATAAAAAATTAACTGGGGATCGAATTACACTAAAAGTAAGGATTGAGAATCGAACTGGACGGAAGATGGATACGTATCCAAACAGTACAGTTATTATACAAGATGGTAAAAAAATTCCTCCGTTAGACCGCGATAAGCTACCGAGAGTAAATGATGTATATGTTCAAGATGGTGAAGCAAAAGAGTATGTAATTAGTTTTCCAATGATCGAGGCAAAAGAGTTTGCTATTAAATTTGTAGCCGGAGCAACTTTTGAAGGTGATAAAAAAAGCCGATTTGAGGAGCATGTATTTCTCTATCAGCCTGAAAAAAAAGAGCAAGATAGCAAAAAGGATGTAAATACGTTATAAAATAAAAAAGATGAACGAGAGGATTCGTTCATCTTTTTTATTTTATAATTTGAGGAAGGCTCTTTATTAGTTTTTGTTTGATTCGTTTTGCAAAGGAGGGGCTTTTTCCCGATGTGGATATGCTTATTATATATTCATCACTGCGAATAACTGCGGGGGTATGAAAGGATGATTCTTTACCATCACTTACGACATTAATCCATTGAAATTCGTGTGCGGCCTGTTTAACCATCATATTTATATCATGGTGATTTGTAGCAGCGTAGACGAGGTGCGCATCTTTAATATCTTCTTCTGCAAATGTTTTTTGTTTCCATTTAATATAGGGAAGGGTCTTCATTTCTTCACAAATATTTGGGCTCACCACAGTGACAAAAGCTCCTGTGTTTTTTAATCCAGCTGCCTTTCGATATGCAATTTTTCCACCACCGATAATCACAACCTTTTTGCCCTGTAGATTACACATAATAGGATACATGTTATGCATATATGTATCCCTCCATTCGTTCTAATAAAGCGGCCTTCATGTAGGAATCAAATTGAAGACAATTACAAGTTGTAACGTTAGGGTATTTGTTTGCATACCGATTTATTTTCTGAAGTAATAAGCCGGTGAAAAGAAGATATGGCATGACATATACATGCCTTGCAGATGCTGCCTTTTCCTTGAGTTCATCAGTAAAAGAAGGTGTTCCCTTTGTTAAAAAGGAACAGGAAACAGGCAAGCAGAGTTTTTGCTCGACTACTGATCCAATTTGCTTTAATTCATGTATAGGCTGAGGATCACTACTACCACGGCCGACAAGTAAGATTTCACTACTTTCTATGGGCATAGCTTCACGTATTCGTTTTATTACAAGTTCAATCATAAGCGGATGCGTACTGAAAGGTGGTACAACTGAAATTGTAATGTGTGGATAGTGCCTTTTTATTTTTTCAATTTCAAAAGGAACATCACGCTTATAATGGGCCGCCGCAAATAATAAAACAGGGACAATTAAAATCTCAGTTGTACCTTCAGTGATTGCTTCTACAATCGCATCTTGGACGGTTGGGGTTGTTAGCTCAAGAAATCCAATTTTTTGGATGTTTTCACTTCGCTCGTTTATAACGGACTTAACAAAGTGAATAAACTGTTCATTGCCTTCTTGTAACCTGCTACCGTGTCCAATATAAACGATGCCTTTCATGGTGCCACCACTTCTTTCTCATCGATGATAGCTTGCAGCTGATGATCGATATGATGGAATCCGACTTTATTCGCATATTGTAAAGTAGGTGCATCAATATAGGAAAATGGTAAATTCAAAATATCTGTGAAGCCAAGGCGGTTTACTTCTGTTATAAACGTATCAATTGCGGCACGGCCTTCAAATATGATGCTATCCCATGAGAATTCAGTCAGTGTGCGTGTATGAATCTCATCAAAACGATGATCAACTTTATATTCATGTGTCATGATATAAGAACCTGTACCAATTTTTTCTTGAATGATAGCAATTCGATTAATATTTCGCCCTAAATATACGGTTGTTTCGTTGGAAAGTGTTGCAGGTGCACTTAAAAGCCCATACTGCATAAGTGCTTTCTGTGTAGCGACATTCATATACTGCAATGTTGCTTGTAAGGAACGAATATCTTTTTCATATTGTGCACATGATTGGAATAAGATTGCTACACTTTCAGCTGAGCAGAAAACAAGGCGCTCAGCATTAAAAATTTCACTAATCTGCGCAGGTGTTAATACATATTCTTGTTTTTTGAAGGTTGGTATTTGATGTATTTCTGCGCCCGCTGTTTGTAACTTTTGTGCTAGTATACTTGTTTTGTTTGTTGCAGAGGAAAGTAAAACTTTTTTTCCGTGTAGTGGCTTGTGTTCTTTCCAGGCAATTTGTTTTCGTAAGGACACCACTTCACCAACAATTGTCATCGATGGATTTGAAATTTGTTCTTTTTTTACATCATCCACGATTGTGGAGAGTGTACCTGTAACAACTCGTTGTTTTCCAGTTGTACCCCATTCAATGACTGCTACTGGTGTATCTTTTTTTCTTCCTGTTTGTAATAAATTTTCACAAATTACGGGTAGATTTTTAACCCCCATGTAGAAGGCAATTGTATCGCTATTTAAAAGAGCACTGTAATTTACTTGGTCGCTAATCGCTCCTTTTGTATGACCGGTTAACAAAGTTACACTATTGCTGTAGTTTCGATGGGTGAGAGGAATGCCGGCATACGCACTAGCGGCAATACTAGATGTAATACCTGGAACAATCTCGTATAGAATGTTTTCTGCTGCTAAAGTTACCGCTTCTTCGCCAACGCGGCCAAAAATCGATGGATCTCCGCCTTTTAAGCGGACGACTGTTTTACCTTCTTTTGCAAACTGAATTAAATGAGCGTTAATCATTTCTTGTCGCATAATATGATTCGTTGGCATTTTCCCGCAGTATACGAGTTCACATGTTGGCTTTGTATAGCGAAGTAAATTTTGATTCAATAAGCGATCATATAAAACAACATCAGCTTTCTTTAGGCAATCTATTGCTTTTTTTGTAATCAGTCCTTCATCACCAGGTCCCGCGCCAACTAAATATACGTATCCGTTCATCTCTACACCTCATCTGTTTTTACTTGAAAGGAAGCCTAAAAGGGGCTTCCTTGTACAAGCTACATGTATATATAAATATCACCATCAATAACTTCTACTTCATATGTTTGAATACAACCATCATCAGGCTTTTGAACTTCACCTGTTAGTAATGAAATTTTCCAGTCATGCAATGGGCAGAAGACGAATTCTCCAGAAACAATCCCTTCAGCTAAAGGTCCATTTTTATGAGGACACCGATTTTCTACAGCGTGAATATCACCATTTGAAAGACGAAATAAGGCGATGGATATATCTTTAATTCGCACTTCCTTACCGATTTGCACAGGAAGGTCTTCTGCATGCATTATTTTTATTTTTTCTTTTGTTTGCAACATGTAGATCGCTCCTTACTTTACAGTTTCTACTTCATACATGGCTTTTAATGATTTGGTTTCTAGCGCTTGTCCCCAAGCTTCTTCATATGTGTTGCAGGCCTGCTGGAAACGTTCATTTAGCGTAGTGACCATGTTTTCATCTTGCAGCATTTCTTTTATATGATCTAATCCCATTCGTTCTACCCAAGGGGCTGTTCGTTCACCGTAAATACCGGTTTCACGGTAATATTGTACATAAGCTGTAGCGATGCGAAGCACATCTTCTTCTGTAGGGACAATCATTACAAAATCAGCTTCGCGAACTTCTGTACCACCGTTACCACCAATATAAAGTTGGAATCCATTTTCAACACAAACGACACCGAAGTCTTTCGTTAATGCTTCCGCACAGTTACGTGGACAACCGGTTACACCCATTTTCATTTTGTGCGGTGTATCTACCATTTCTAACGATTGTTCAAGTAACATACCAAGGCCTAATGAATCTTTTGTACCGAAGCGGCAGAAACGAGAACCGACGCATGATTTTACATTGCGAAGGGATTTCGAATAGGCATAACCAGAAGTCATATCGAGGTCAGCCCAAACTTTTGGTAAATCCTCTTTCTTAACACCGTATAAGCCGATTCGACTTGCACCTGTTATTTTAACGAGCGGCACATCGTATTTTTTCGCAACTTCAGCAATTTTCATTAAATCATCTGCAGTAGTAACACCGCCGTACATACGAGGAATAACGGAAAATGTGCCATCATGCTGAATATTACCGTTCATTCTTTCATTAACGAAGCGGGATGATTTATCATCTGCATATTCTTCTGGACGTGCCATACGCAAATAGTAGTTTAATGCAGGACGGCATTTGGAACAGCCGTCTTCATGTGCGAAACCAAGGACGTTTCGTACTTCTTTTGGTGATTTTAATCCTTTCTCATGAATTGCTGCGACAACCTCGTCACGCGACAAAGTTGTACATCCACACATACCTACATTTTGAGCAGATGCATCAAAGCTATCACCGAGTGTATGGGATAAAATTTGTTCGACAATAGGACGGCATTTTCCGCATGAACCAGCAGCTTTTGTACATCCTTTTACTTCTTCAAAGGTGTTTAAATCTTGTTCTAAAATGGCATGAACAATTGCTCCTTTTGTAACACCATTACATCCACAAACAGTGTCGTCAGCACCCATGCTTGCAACGTCAAGGCCATTTTCTTCGCCAGCTCTATGAAGAAGAGAAGCTGGTGTGTATTCTTGTATATCTTCTTCCTTTTTTAACATACTAAAGAGGCGTGTACCGTCAGCAGTATCTCCATATAAAACAACGCCAATGACTTTATTGTCACGAATTAATACTTTTTTATAGGAACGAGTACATTCATTAAAGACGGAGATTGCTTTTGCCCTATCATCTTCATAAATTTGTCCAGCAGAAAATAAATCACATCCTGCAACTTTAAGTTGTGTACCCACAATACTTCCTGCATATCCATCTGTTTGTGAGTTCGTTATATGTTTTGCTAATACGGTTCCTTGTTCATATAGAGGAGCAACAAGACCATAAGCAATACCATCATGCTCTGCGCATTCACCAACGGCATAGATGGATTCATCATCTGTTTGCATGTAATCATTTGTAACGATGCCGCGATTTACAATTAAACCAGCATCTTTTGCTAACTGTGTATTAGGTCGTATTCCAACAGCCATTACAACTAAATCGCATGCTACAATACTATTGTCTTCAAATTGAATTCCTTCAACATGGTCAGTACCAAGAATTTTCACCGTTTTCTTTTCCATAAGAAATTTCATGCCTTGTGCTTCTAAGTCTTCACGTAGTAATGAAGCAGCTTTAGCATCAAGTTGTTGCTCCATTAAGTAAGGCATTAAATGAACAACGTGTACATCCATTCCTAAGTCAATAAGCCCGCGTGCTGCTTCTAAACCGAGCAATCCTCCGCCAATGACAACGGCTTTTTTATATTGCTTAGCAGCATCTATCATAAATTGGGTATCTTCTATTGTCCGAAAACCTGTTACACCTGGAAGTTCTGAACCTTCAACAGGTAAAATAAAAGCGCTAGAGCCCGTTGCAATAATGAGTTTGTCGTACATAACAATTCGATTCTTTTCTGTAACAATAACTTGTTCTTCACGATCAATATTTTTTACCTTTTCATCTGTATACAGTGTAATATCATTTTCTTCGTACCAACTGTATTCGTTCATAATGATATCTTGGATACTTGTTTTTCCTTGTAAGACGTGAGATAGCATAATACGATTGTAGTTTGGATGAGGTTCATCACCAAAAATAGTAATGTCATAAAGCTTCGTATCTTGTTTTAAAATTTCTTCAATGCAGCGAATGCCGGCCATGCCATTCCCGATCATGACTAAACGTTTTTTCATATTCATTTCCCCTCTTAAATGTGAAATGTTTAACAATCTTTTATACTCGTATTATAAAATCTTTGGAAAATGGAGGGTGTGATGTTTATCACAGTTTTGGAGGATTCACAAATTGTTAAAAATAATATAAAACCTCACTTGAATTCTTACAAAAATGTAAGGGAAATGTAAGAGGATTGAATGGCATAATTGAGCGCCTCTCTTTAAAATAAGTTTATAGAACACATATTGTGTGAGGAGGTTACTACCTTGGGGTGGGAAAAAGTAAAAAAGCGAGTGATTATTACTGGAATTGCGATAGTAGCTGCGATTGTACTGCTCCTACCAACACAGTTTGGTCCAGTAATTGATAAATATAATCCATTTTATAAAACGAAGGAATATTATACGGTTGTAAATAGTATTGGTCAGCACATTGGCGATGATTGGTACGAATATGAATTTGTTGCATATGACGAAAAAGGAAGAGAACAAAAGATAAAGAAAACTGTAAAACATATGCTAAAAAGGGATGAAACATTGAAAGTTTTCGCAAAAGGACGTTATGGTGAGTCGTTAGTAGAGATTGAGCCTCAAAATATACCTGTGCAGGCGAGAAGTAAGATTATAGAGACGAGATAAAGTAAACTTTTCATATGCGAAATACTTGTAAGAGGAACTATTGAATTACATTACAGGTACATTACAGTTTTGTAATGTATGTGTAAGATAATTCGATAGTTGTTATTTATGAATTCTATTACAATACAAGTATAAAGTTTAAAAATATAACTTTCTGTTTGAAATGATGATGAATGTTTGAAAACCAACTAACTATTGAATAAGCCTTATCTCGTAGAGAGATGGGGCTATTTTTTTAAACCTTACAACATTGTAAGGTTTACGTAAGTTAATTCGATGGCTTGTTTGTCATATTTTTTGCATAATAGAAAAAGATAAGAAATTAGGGAGATACGAAGAAGGGAGAAGAATGGGATGCGAAAAGAAGAAGTAGTGAAGTTTCAGATAAAAGATTTCTGTAGCTACTTTACTGTTGCCGCAATATGTATTGGACTTTTTGATATAATTACAAACTTAATTGTTAAATAATATAGATGATAAAATAAGAAGGAGATCCCTTCTTGTTTTTTTTATTGCTTTTCATGTGGAATAGCATATTAAAATAGATGTGAGAGGTGATAGGAATGAAGTGGATTGATAGTCATATACATTTGGACCAATATGAGAATAAAGAGCAAATGAAATTAATTGATGATGTGAAAAGAAGTGGTGAGATTGATGGATTAGTTGCAGTATCAATGAACTATCATTCTTGTCAAAAAACATTATCTTTAGCAAAACAATATCCATTTGTACATCCGGCACTGGGGTTTCATCCAGAACAGATGATTAATAAAAAAGAATGTGAACAAATTTATAAGTTAATTGAAGCAAATGTAGAACGACTTGTTGCGATAGGTGAGGTTGGCTTACCATATTATTTACGGCAAGAAAAGAAAGATATTGCAATAGACCCTTACATTGAAATATTAGAGAGGTTTGTGGCTTTAGCAAAACGGTACGACTTACCAATTGTGTTACATGCAGTTTATGAAGATGCTGATATTGTATGTGATGTACTTGAACAGTATGAGATTTCACGTGCGCATTTTCATTGGTTTAAAGGAAGTAATGAAACGATGGAACGAATGATTCAAAATGGGTACTACATTTCTATTACACCGGATATTATACAGAAGGAGAAAATTAGAAAAATCGTATCGTTCTATCCGCTAGAATATATAATGGTAGAAACTGATGGACCATGGCGGTTTTATGAAAATGTCATGACGCATCCAAGTATGATTCAAGATGTATTAAAAGAAATACGTTTGATAAAAAATATTCCTATAGATAAGGTTGCAGAGAAAATTTATGAAAATACAGTTCAATTTTATTTGAAAAGGTAGTAGATAAAAGGTCTCGCTTATATTTGGAATAAACAATGCCAAGCACGAGTTGATGCTTGGTATTGTTCTAGGATTCAAGTTGTTTTGCACGTTGTATTAATAAAAGAAATACAATCAAGAAAACTCCAAGGATGAGAAAAAAGCCATACTTTTGTAGGGTGTTCATCGTGTTACTTAAGGAAAAAGGCTTATCAATCTCGATCCCATCTTTATTAGAAGTAATGTGGATATCCCTCGTCTTCACTTTATTCGATTCTGTTTGTAAATCGATCCATTCTATATTTGGAATACTTTCTAATTCACTTAATAGTTCTTTGAAAGGTTTAATCCCTAAGTATGGATGATAGAAGGCACCGATTATCCCATCTGATAGCTTTGTAAATGATAATGCACGTTCCTTCATTTCAGTAGAAGCATGAGTGTTTTCCTCTTCTATAAAACCGACTGTTTCAGGAAGCAACTTCATTCCATGCAAAAATGATGGTGTACTTGTAAAGGCTGGTGAGTGCATAGTTTTCCATGTTGTATCACCTAATTGTAATTGCCCTATATAAGTTGAAAAGTAACGTGATAATATTTCGTATCCTTTTTGTGATATTGCATAGTGCGGTGCTTCAAAAGCGAGTGGGTATAATTTAGCTGCTGTGAGTTCTTCAATTCCTTTTTCAATATGTTCTGTTATATATGTTTCTTCGAATTTTTTACCGTTTTCTATGTATTCGTTATAAGAAGCATCTGATTCAAAATCCTGTCTCGTTTTCAATTGTTCATGATTGGGATAAAGGATAGGTTGATCCGTTTTTACATTCCAAAATTCAAAACCCTCACCTGTTTCACTATCATAAAATTGATGGGTATAGCCATGCATCACAATGGAGCCACCGTTGTCCTGCATAAAGCGTAATACGTCTATCAATTCTGGTTTATCTTGTAAATGGATAGTTTTTCCTGTATCTGGATCTGTGTAGACTGGGATAACAGTGAGCATATAGGGGATTTTTTTTCCCTTTAATAACTCGGCAATCTCTTTTAATTGTTTTATATCTGATGCCGGATGAATATCTTCTAAGCGTAAATAAGCTCTATGTTTATTTGTTTCAGGACTTTGCTGAAAATAAGAAAAGAGCATTTCACCAACATAATGAGATGTCCAATCAAAAAGCTGAGATGTCGCTACGTAATAGGATTGATTTTGTTTCACGATAAAGGGATATGTCCCGTTTGAGCTTAGCGCATATGCAAGAGGTTTTTCGGTTGTATCAAGTTGTCTAATTAATCGTTCCTCATGTAATTTATTTTTAAGTTGATGTGTTGGGTACGTTATAGTGTTAATTCCTATATCTTCTTTTTTTAATGTAATAAAAGAAAAACGATTAGGTAATTGTTCTATATTTTGACCAAGAAATAGTACAGGCCCTGAAAAGCTCTCTAGAAATTGTTTCGTTTCAGCAGAGATTTGCTCTTTTTTTTCGCCCATGTAAATCACATGCGTATAAGAAGGGGTAGTAACTTCATTTGCTTTTTTTGAATTTTTTATGGTTATATCATTTGTAAAATGGCCTATTAAAGTATTTAAAATCTGTATATCATTTGTAATTTGTCCGTTTTCTGCGCTGTATAAAACCAATACTTTTGGTTTTTTTGTTGTTTGAGCAGAGGTATGGATAGGAATGAGTAGTAAAGTAGTGAGAAAAAGTAATAACTTTCTTTTCATGTAGATAGTCTCCTATTCTTTGTGTGGAATTCAATTTACAATTATATATAAAGGAAAAGATGGAATCCATTTGAAATGGATATTGGAAAACATTACATATAGAAACGATGGGAAGGAATGTTACATTTTTTATAAAGTTTCATAATTTGTTTTTCAGAAAATCAGTCTAAAGCATGATGTGAAGGCGGATGATTGTTTGGTATGATTTAAGAGTAATAGAATGCAGGCGATTGTAAGGAAAGGCTGAAAGGGGACAAATTTCAGCATAGAAAGAGGTAGAGGTAGTGAAAAAATTCTTTGTAGGGTTTTTAGTTGTTCTTGGGGTGTATTTGTATTTTCAAGGAGAGTCTGAAGGAATGGAAAGATTCATGAATCAAACAAGTTATGTTGATTCAGAGGAAGTAAAACAGATGAAGCAAATTATTACTGAAGAAGCAAAGAAAGTAAATCTGCCAGAATGGATACCTCTTACAATTGCCGAGCATGAAAGTCGTTTCAACCCACGGAGTGTTGGAGACAATGGCACTTCTTTTGGATTGTTTCAGTTACACAGAGGTGGGGGGCTTGCTCCTGATAACTTAACGGACGAGCAGTTGAAAGATCCACGGACAAATGCCCAAATTGCAATGCCTCATTTAATGAAAGGGTATAAAAGAGGTGTACAAAAAGGACTGACAGACCTTGAATTACTAAAATATATAGCAAATACGTCCGGTTGGCCTGGCAATCTAGGGACTGAGTGGACGGATCAAAATATGAAGTATAACGTTGGGCTAGAGGACGTGTACTATCGAAATAAAGGGACAATGAAGGAGTAGGTGCTAAACACCTACTCTGTTTTTTTATGAAGAAAGTTCATCATTCTTTATCTGTATGTATAAAATATCGTTCAAGTTGCTCTTTTACATCTTCTAATTTGGTAGAAACTTGTGGAATTTTGTAACCGACATATAATGGTGAAACAACAAAACGAGGAACCACTTTACAAATAATCTTTCCGGAAAGATGATAGAAGAATAAGTTATAGCTGCTACATCCTTTATGAAAATCTGTTAGTATGTAACGCACAGTTTGCTGAATATAATGTGCCATCATATCGATTACTTTTATGTCTTCAATGATAATGTTAAACTCGGTGAAACCAATAATTGGTCGTGTAGAGATATTAAGTTCAATTTGGTCGTCTTTTCTTACAGTCACGCCTTGAAAGTTTTCAGGTGCTATGTTTTCCTGGTAGTCTACATATTTCATTCCGATGATTTGCATATGCGCATGATGCAAACTTCCACCTGAAAATGGACCATGATTTTTATACAAAATAACAGATGTAAATTTATTGCTATTTTCTAACGCTAGCCAATGTTTAATAGAGAAGCGAATTAACTTTTTCATGTGTTCGGATGTGTAGGTCGCAATATGATCATCACAATTATCCGTTTCGATAAGAACTGTCTGGAACGTATCTTTCAGTGTTGGAAATTTATTTTGTAACCAGATGATAGAGCTGTCTGTTTCTAAAAGATCAGTAAGGTTTTCCGTATCGCAAAAAGGACAAGCTGTATTTTTATTACGGATGCTTTCCGGTTTTTGCTTGCCGATATCATTTAAAAAATAAAGTTGTTGTGTATCCATTCGTATATGCCCCTTTGAAAGTATATGTAAAATTCCCGTCTACTATATTCGTGAAAAGAAAGGAGAAATCCTTTATAGTGAGAAAATGAGAAGGAAGGGGCCACAACTTTTAATAGAAAAAACAAAAGACCAAATATCCTAATTATATGAGGGTATCTGGTCTTTTATTTTTTCTGTAATAATGTGTATGGATAATATAGCGTATTTTCATTCTGTTTCTTTTTTCTATTTTTCAGTGTGTGTAAGGCAAAGATTGTACCTACAATTGTAAAGATGGCTTTCTTCATATTCATTTCCCCTTTCTATTGTTCATTTAATTCTTGGCTAACTGCTTTGGCGTCAATTAAAGCATGTAGAATCATTTTTACCATGTTCATCATTTTCATTCACTCCTTTTTATAGTAGGTTTAGTTCTTTTACAACTGCTTGTCCATTTACTAATACCTCGAAGATTGCTTTTACGATATCTTTTATCATGATTAATTCCTCCTGTTATCTGTCTCTTGTTTACATCTTTATTGTATAAGGAGGAGTCATTTCGTACTATCGCTTTCCATTACGTGAACATAACAGTTTTGTAAGATTGGATGTAATTTGTTGAAATGTTTAGTCTATCTTCATTATTTTCAGAAAAATGACTATTCAAACATCAAATGGGAAAGTATAATAAAGAAGTAAGTATTAAATTCCGTACGAAAGGAGTGAATGAGATGAAACGTTCTTTAGCTGCGCGCGCAAAATTTTTAGATTTTATCTATTTTTGTCGTGCGATTTTTCATGATGTGATTGCTAACGGGATACGTATGCCCTTTTTTAGCAATTGCATAGTAGCTATTGAACGATAGAAATCTCTTCACCCATTTTATAAGACGTGTGAAAAGGGGGCTATTTTGCTTCCTTTTTCTATGCCAAAAACCATGGGGAAAGTTTCTTTCCTCATGGTTTTTTACGTTGAAAGGAGTATGGAAAATGACAATCTGTAATGTAAATAATGTAACGAAATCTTTTGGTGGAAACATCATATTTGAAAATATATCGCTTGAAATAAAGAGTGGCGAACGAATTGGATTAGTTGGACGAAATGGTAGTGGAAAGACAACGCTTTTTCAGTTGTTAACAGGAATTGAGGGCGTAGATGCTGGTGTAATTCATATGAAGAAAGGAACTCGTATTGGTCACGTAGCACAAATTCCGAAGTTTGATGATGAAATAACTGTATATGATGTATTAAGCTCTGCCTTTGTAAAAGAGAAAGAATTAGAAATAGAAATGCGTAGTTTAGAGAAACGTATGGCAGAGGAACAGGATTCAACTGATTTAGAAAGGTTAATGGAGAAGTATGGGGCAATACAAGAGCAATTTTCGTTTTTAGGCGGTTATGAAATAGAGGCAAATATTATGAAGGTAGCAAATGGTTTACAAGTAACGGAGCTATTTTCTCGAGTTTTCACTGAGTTGAGCGGTGGGGAGCAAACGAAAGTAAGTCTTGCTTATATGCTATTACAGAAACCGGACTTACTCCTGTTAGATGAGCCGACAAACCATTTAGATTTATTTGCGGTAGAGTGGCTTGAACAATTTTTGAAAGAGTATACGGGAACAGTTGTGATCATTTCGCATGATCGTTATTTTTTAGATGAAGTTGTTACGAAAATTTTTGATTTAGAAGATGGAGAACTTCATGTGTATCAAACCAATTACTCGCAGTTTGTGAAGGAAAAGGAAGAAAGGCTACTACAAGAATTTCAATCTTATCAGGAACAACAAAAGAAGATAAAGAAAATGAAAGAAGCAATTAAACGCTTAAGAGAATGGGCGAATCAAGCTAATCCGCCGAATGAAGGATTGCATAAACGTGCTAGAAATATGGAGCGCGCGTTAGAACGGATGGAAAAGTTGAAGAAGCCAATTTTAGAAAGAAAGCAGATGGGACTTCAGTTTGAAGGGCAAGAGAGAAGTGGAAAAGATGTTGTTGTAATGAAAGAAGTTAGTAAAGGTTTTGCTAATCGTACCTTATTCCAGAAAGCAAATTTACATGTTCGTTTTCAAGAGCGAGCAGCTATTGTTGGGCGCAATGGTACAGGGAAAACAACATTATTAAAGCTATTGTTAGAGGAAATGAGACCGGATGCTGGCGAGGTTCGAATTGGTAGTGGTGTGAAGATCGGTTATCTATCGCAGCATGCATATGAGAACGTGAAATATAATGTATTGGAAGCATTTAGGGAGCATGTAGTTGTAACAGAAGGAGAAGCTCGCCATATATTAGCTCGCTTTTTATTTTATGGTCCAGCTGTTTTTAAAAAGATTAATCAGCTTAGCGGTGGTGAAAGAATGAGATTACGGTTGGCACAGCTTATGTATCAAGATGTAAACTTCCTTGTGTTAGATGAGCCGACAAACCATCTTGATATTGAATCAAGGGAAGTGCTAGAAGAAGCTCTCGAACAATATAATGGAACAGTTCTTGCTGTTTCACACGATCGTTACTTTTTAAATAAATTGTTTGAGAAAACATATTGGATTGATGAGTACACATTGTTTGAATTTGTTGGGAATTATGCTTGGGCACGTCAGAAATGGGCAGAAAGAATAGAGAAAAAAGAAGTGAAACGACAAGAGGTTCCAAAAATAAAGGTGATGAATGTAAAGAAGAAAGAAGCGAGTAGTGTAGAAGAAATTGAAGATAGGCTAATGTATATAGAAGAAGATATATATATGCTGGAGTGTGCAATGGAAGAAACAAGCAATGTTGAAATACTCGAACAGTTATATAAAGAAAAAAAGGAAAAAGAACGATTACGGGCGGAATTATATAATCGATTGGATAGTGTGATGGAATAGATAAAAGGAAAACAAGTCATCCCTGTAGAATATGCGAGGGTGGCTTGTTTTGTATGACTACCCTTTAGCTTAAAATGAAAATGGTATAATTTTCTTGCGGTTATATTATGAAAACACTTTTCAAAATGTTGGTGTGACTGAAAGAATATTTCAAAAATGCGAGGAGAATTTTATGTTAGGATACGCACGTATCATTACAATTGTTATGATTTGCATGGTATATATAACTCATGTTTCACGTGAAACAGAAAATTTACAAATCTTTGTTGGAATTGCGTGTTTAATTTATGTTATAAATCACATTTTACTGATCAAACCACATCAAGGGAGAAGGGGTGAATTTTATGTATTCCTTTCAAACGGGGTAGTTACAGCGCTATTAGGTTTCTTATTTCCTGAGACATGTTTATATTTAATTATATTTGGGATTGATGCCGTAGGTGTGTTTATTCATAACTGGCGGAAAGTAGTTGTATATTTTTTTATTGGTTTTTTCTTTTTTTGTTGGTTTGCTATTTTACTATATACGTATCAACATACTGGAAAGATAGAAGTGGATAGTAATGCTATTAATTTTATGTTCGTTGTCTTCAGTGCTTTAGCCGGGAATCTAATTAAAAAGCTGACAGTGGCCCATCAAACCGTCGATGATCAATACGAAAAATTGACATTATCACACAAGGCTTTAAAAGAAGCACATGAACAGCTACAGTTATATGCGAAGGAAGTGGAAGAATTAACTGCAGTACGGGAAAGGAACGATATTGCCCGAGAAATTCATGATACAGTTGGTCATAATATGACAGCTTTACTTGTTCAGTTACAACTTGCGGAGGCCTTATGGAAGCAAAAATCGGATGTTACAGAAGAAGTTTTACATACATGTTATGAATTAGCTAGAAAATCCCTGCAAGAAGTAAGGGCGTCAGTTCGTGCACTGAAGGAAGAAAAGGATTTAGGAAATATCATAGAAGGTATGAAGGGGATGCTACATGACTTTTCAAAGGTAACAAAAGTACAAATAGCTTTTCATTTACAAGGAGATCCAATTATCATTCCGTTGTCATTACAGCCTACCTTGTTGCGTATTATGCAAGAGTCATTAACGAATGCAAAACGCCATGGAAAAGCTAGTTTATGTGAAGTGAAGTTATCTTGCCTGGATGAGAAAGTGGTATTATCAATCTCTGATAATGGCATCGGTGTAAATGAAGTGAGTCCTGGTTTTGGATTAATGAATATGAAGGAACGTGTAGAGGAACATGGCGGCATGATTCGATTTGAGAGCGAAAAGGAAAAGGGATTTCGATTAAAGGTTGAGTTCCCACTGAAGGAAAAGATATGGATAGTAGGAGGAACAAGATGATTCGTATTATGATCGTTGATGATCAGTCACTTATTCGTGATGGTTTAGCAATGCTATTAAATTTACGTCCAGAACTTGAAGTGGTAGGAACAGCTAGTGATGGAGATGAAGTGGTTGACAAGGTAGAAAAATTACAACCTGAAATTATTTTGATGGATATTCGAATGCCTCGTATCAATGGTGTTGAAGGGACTCGTTTAATAAGGGAAAGGTTTCCTGACATGAAGGTTCTTATGTTAACGACATTTAATGATAGTGAACTTATTTTTGAAGCTTTGGAACAAGGAGCAAGCGGTTATTTATTAAAAGACATGGAGACAGATGCAATAGTTCAGGCAATATTGACAGTCTATGGAGGAGGGGCTGTTCTTCCACAGGATACAACAGCTCAAATTGTGAAGGAATTAAAAAGAACAAAAACAATGGATATATCAGAGGAAAATCAGCCGAAGCAAATGGAACAACTAACAGAGCGCGAAGTAGATGTATTAAGGGAGCTTGGATTTGGATTGAGCAATAAAGAAATTGCTAAAAAATTGTTCATTACAGAGGGGACTGTAAAAAATCATGTTTCTAATTTAATTAGTAAGCTAGAGCTGAGGGATCGGACACAAGCCGCTATATATGCGGTGAGATATGGTATTACAACATACACATGACTTTTGGCATAGAGAAGAATCAAAAAGTAGCAGATTACGCTACTTTTTTTATTTTGTATTTCTATCTTAAGGATGATGGAAGAAAGAGGATGTTATTTTACAATGAGATTGAAGATGAATGTAAAGGGGCTGAATCGACATGTTAGTCGTAGATCATATTACAAAATCGTTTGGGAAGAAAGAAGTTGTAAAGAATGTATCTTTTGAAGTGAAGAAGGGGGAAACGTTTGGTTTGCTTGGCCCAAACGGTGCAGGGAAATCAACGACAATATCAATGATTTGTGGGCTGATTTCATATGATGGCGGCGACATCAAAGTTGGAGGGAAGTCCGTAAAAGAATATCCATTAGATGCGAAAAGGAAGATTGGTATTGTTCCGCAAGATATTGCCTTATACCCTACACTTTCAGCCAAAGAAAATTTAATCTTTTGGGGGAAAATGTATGGTTTAAGTGGGGCGATTGCGAAGAAACGAGCTGATGAGGTATTAGTATATGTTGGTTTACAAGATCGAGCAAAAGAAAAAATTGAAACATTTTCAGGTGGAATGAAACGCCGGATTAATATAGGTGCGGCACTTATGCACGAACCAGAGTTATTAATTATGGATGAGCCGACGGTTGGGATTGATCCACAATCACGGAACCATATTCTAGAAACGGTAAAAGGATTAAATGAGAAAGGTATGACGGTCATTTATACGAGCCATTACATGGAAGAAGTGGAGTATTTATGTGAACGAATTGCTATTGTTGACCATGGAAAGGTGATTGCATTAGGAACGAAAACGGAGCTATGTAATCGTCTTGCTGATGGCTTTATGGTGAAGTTACAACTGAATCGTTATAAAGAGGAGCTGCTGCAGAAAATAAAAGAGATACCAACTGTAGAACGGATTGTCATCGAAGAGGATACAAATACGTTTGATATTGGACTACAGAATGGAGAAGCTGTCGGTACAGTTGTTTCGGTAGTTGTAGAAAATCATGTGCAAATTTTAAAGCTTGAAGTGCAAGAACCAAATTTAGAAGCTCTTTTTTTACAGTTAACAGGGCGTTCACTTCGTGATTAAGGAGGTTAGGAACTCATGAAAAGTTTTATTGTTGCATGGAAAGATTTAAAAATTCGTTTAATAGACCGACGTGGATTTATGATGATGTTACTTATGCCACTTCTATTAACGGCTATTTTAGGATCAGCACTAAGTAACACATTCGATAGTGGAGGATTACCTAGAACAGTAATTGGTTATTATCAAGAAGGAACAGATGAGTTTGCAGATATATTTCAAAAAGATGTATTGCAGTCAAAGGAAATAAAAGATGGTGTAAAGATAGAAGTCGTAACCTCACAAAAAGGGTTAGAGGATATGATAAGAGAGCAGAAAATTGATGTTGGAATTATGATTCCGAATGGGTGGAGTGAACATATACAACACGGAAAATTAAAAGAAGCAAAATTAATTACAGATCCATCAAAAGATATACAAGCAAAAATAGCTGAAACGCTTATCCGTTCTTTCTCAGAGCGTGTGCAAACAGTTGCAGTTTCTACTGAGACCGTCGTAACAGATCTAGCAAAATCACGGCCGGAGAATATTGAACAGTTTGCAAAACAGGTAAGCGCTAACCTACAAACAGTAGCGACTTCAAATATAGAGGGAATTGAAAAAGGAACAGTCGGCCCAAAAACAGTTGCTGCGATGCAATATTATGCTGCGGCAATGTTAGTCATGTTTTTATTATTTAACATAACAGTTGGAGCAAAATCTATTATAACAGAGCAACGAACGGAAACATTAGCAAGGCTATTAAGTACGCCGACAAGTTCATTTGCTATTCTCATAGGGAAGTTTTTTGGAACGTTATTGTTCGCATACCTTCAATTTGAGGTATTTGTAGTTGCTACTCATTATGCCTTTGATGTGAATTGGGGAGAAGATATCTCTCAGGTTACCGTAGTCGGAATTTCTTATGGGATCTGCGTAGCAGGTTTATCTATGCTCATCGCAGCATTTATTCGTGAGGAAAAAACAGCGGATTTAATGGGGGGAATCGGAATTCAGTTTTTAGCCATACTAGGAGGATCTATGTTACCAATCTATACATTTCCAGATATCCTGCAAACCATTGCTAATATCGCTCCAAATAAATGGGCGCTTACAAGTTTTTTAAACATCATGTCGGGTACATCGTGGTATACGTTATTTCCAGTTATCTTAAGTTTATCTAGTGTGGGTATTATATCCGTTATCATCGGAACCTTCCGTTTGCGTATGAGATAGGGGGAGAAATCATGAAAAAAATTTGGGCGCTTTGCTGGCTAGAGTTAAAACAAATCTTAATTAAGCCACAAAGCTATATGCTTATGTTCGGAATGCCTATTATTTTTACAATTATTTTTGGAGGGCTTTTAGGGGAGAGTGGAAATACGAAAGTGAATATTAGTTTAGTAGATCAAGATGGATCTATATTATCTAACTCCTATTATAAAGAAATAAAGAAAAGTGATTTAATTTCTATAGAGAAGGTAACGTATGAAGAAGCAAAACAGAAAATTGAAAAGAAGAAGTCCTCTGGTATTGTGACAATTCCAAAAGATTTTCAAAAGAGTATGGCAGCCGGGAAAATAGAGAAGGTTAAATTTCAATCGAGCGCTGATTTTACCGGGGGAGCATCTGTAGAACAGATATTACAAAGTGCAATAAAAAAGATGGAAATAGAAGTAGCGGCAGCAAGAGATTCAGAGCAAATAGGGGGGATGTCTTGGGAGAAGGTGTATGAAACGATTCATACAAAGGTAGAACCGGTTTCACTTCAAAAAGAATCCATTGCACTAGGGGAGAAAAAAATGAATAACGTAACAGGGCGGGCTGCAGGATTTTCTATTCTTTTTGTAATGATTGTAATGCTAAGTGCAACAGGAACAATTTTAAAAGCAAGACAACTGGGCGTTTGGTATCGTCTATTAGGAACGCCTGTTTCAAAGGCTCAAATACTAGGAGGATATATACTTTCTTTCTTTTTAATTGGATGGATTCAATTTGGTACTTTAATGGTATTAACGAATGTCCTGTTCGGTGTACAGTGGGGAAATTTGTTAGGGACGATCATACTTGTTTCGGTGTTATTACTAGCAGTCATTGGTTTAGCTTTATTCTTAGCCAGTATTGTGAAGACAACGGATCAGCAGTCAGCTTCAGGTAATCTCGTTGTTGTTTCAACTTGTATGATTAGTGGGTTGTATTGGCCCATTGAAATTGAACCTGAATGGATGCAAAAAGTAGCAAACTTTGTTCCACAAACTTGGGCAATGCGCGGGTTTACCGAATTGATTGCAAGAGGAGGAACGTTAGCAGATATAGCAGGATATGTTGGTATACTTATGCTATTTGCTGGTGTATTCTTCATAGTTGGTTTAACAAGAATACGTTATGATTGAAAAAAGAAAGCAGAGTTTACAGCTTCGAACGCTGAACTCTGCTTTCTTTTTGTGTATCGTCTTCTCCTATAGAAATGCTAATTGCAATTCCGAGCATAAAGAGAAATGCTAAAAAGAGGACGAACTTTGGGAAGAACGGAAACAGTAGCAATGCCCCGACTATCATGAATGTCAAAGCAACATAGTGCAAGACATATAGGAATAGTTTGTCCATATTTTCGCCCCCTTTTTGGTAATTTGTTATTAGCCTATGCCTGCCCATGGAATAATAGACTGATTTTTAAACAGTTTCTTTCGTTCGTATAAAATGAATAATTGACAGGGTAAAGGGGGCTACTACTTCGTTATATAGGTAGAAAATATATGGTATATTGTTAAGTTTACCTAAATTAAAGATTCAACAACATTTTTGTAAAAATTATTGAAATATTTAGTGTAGAAAGAATTGACAAAATATTATGAAGGGTATAATCTAATAACCATAAAGTCTACCGGAAAAGTTGGAATATAGATGTTACCCCTCATAAATATCTATTTTTTGTGTTCAAAACCGACTTTTCCGATGGGTTATAAAATGTTGCTGTGGGAGGCATACATAAGGCAAGCAGTTCATAAAGTGTAATTATTAAAAAAAGTTAGGGTGGGGACAATGAAGAAAAAGACAAAAAAATGGGCTGGTGTATTTTCAGTATTACTGAGTAGTTCGCTTGTGTTATCTGCTTGTGGGGGACAGGAGGATAAGGCTTCAACGGAACCAGCAAAACAACAGGATGTAAAAGATTTAAAGATAGAGAAGGTTACAGCGACAGATAAGTCGAAAAATCCTGAGAAAGCGAAGCAGAGAAAAGATACACTTATTGTAGGAATTTCAAAGCCTGGTGGTGTGTTCTTACCATATTTTCAAGAGAATGGTTGGGACGGTAACGTAACATCAGTTATATTTGCGTCTCTTGTATCAACAGATAAACAAGGGAAGCCAGTTCCAGAGCTTGCAGAGAAATGGGATGTATCTTCTGATCAATTAAAGTACACGTTCCACTTACGAAAAAATTTGAAATTTAGTGATGGTTCACCGTTAACAGCAGATGATGTGGCATTTACATTAACATTGCTACATGATAAGGCTTATGAGGGTGGTACAGATATTTTACAATATGCAATTAAAGGCGGAAAAGATTATAAAGAAGGAAAAGCTACGTCTATTGAAGGAATTAAAGTAGTTAATCCACAAACAATTGAAATTACGACAGAAAAAGTAAACTCACAAGCATTAATAAGCTTGGGGGGACCTGTCTTATCTAAGGCTTATTATGGAAAAGATTATAAGCAAAATACAAGCTTAAACTATTTAAAAGATTTATATGGTAAACCAATTGCGGCAGGGCCTTATAAATTTGAAAAGTATGTCCCAGGTCAAGAAGTACGATTTGTGGCAAATGAACATTATTATGCTGGTAAACCAAAAGTTAAAAACTTTATTTATAAAATTACAACACCAGACACGAATTTCCAGCTATTCCAAACAGGAGAAACCGACTATGATGGGTTTGCTGCTAATAATGACAACATTGAACAATTAAAGAGCTTAGGCTTTGCTAACTTCAATATTGAAACAGTGAGCTCATACTCATTCGTTTACCTTAATAATAAGAAGCCATATTTAAAAGACAAAAAAGTACGACAAGCGCTTATTTACGGATTAGATCGTAAAAAATATGTAGATACATACTTCCAAGGGAATGCTTCTGTTGCGAATATACCGATTTCACCCACATCATGGGCATATGATGATAAGGGTATAAATCAATATGAGTACAATTTAGAGAAAGCGAAAAAATTGTTAGATGAAGCTGGTTGGAAAGTTGGATCTGATGGCATTCGTGAAAAAGATGGACAGAAATTAAAGTTGAGTTATTATGCGGCAAGTGGAAGAAAGCAAGAAGAGGTATTTATACCAATTGCGAAAGAGAATTATAAGGCATTAGGTGTGGAGTTTAATCCGGAAATCATGGACTTTAATACACTTGTTTCGAAGCTTAAAAAGTTTGATTATGATTTAGCAGCTGTTGCGACACCGATTATTTCTGATCCGAGTGAAACTGTAGGTGAGTTTGAATCTACGCATCCAGATAACTCGGCTGGTTATAGTAATCCCAAAGTAGATGAATTAATTAAAAAAGGTATTGAAACGGTAGATATTGAAAAAAGAAAACCTATTTATAAAGAATTATATAAAGAATTAAGCGATGATCCCCCTGTCATTTTATTAAATTACCGTAAAAGCATTTCAGCACACAATTCACGTGTAAAAGGAATTAATCCAGAAAAATACGATAGCATTAGTTCAAACTTACCTGTTTTATCTATTGAACAATAGGGATAAGTAATTAATGAATAGAAGACGTTTTTTCATACAGTTGTTAGTCCTTGCTGTTTTGAAAAAATGTTCTTCTATTTTTAAGTAAATATGATTGGGGAGACAAAAGGTGAAAACATATATCATTCGTAGGTTTTTACAAATGATTCCTACATTGCTTGGTACATCTATTATTATCTTTTTCTTATTTGCCCTCCTGCCAGGCGATTATGTTGATTCGAATCCAAAGTTAACACCAGAACGCGCACAGGAATTAAGAGAATTGTATGGATTAAATAAACCTATTCTAGAAAGATACTTTCATTGGTTAGGTAATGCACTACATGGTGATTTTGGTTTTTCGTTACAATATCAAGAACCTGTCACATCATTGCTTAATAAATTTATTTGGAATACCTTCATTGTTGCTGCTGCAGCTTTATTTTTTACTTGGATTATTGCACTTATTGTTGGGGTTGTTTCAGCAACAAAGCAACATTCATGGTTTGACGCACTGGTAACAATCGGTGTTTTTGCAGCGATGTCATTTCCATCATTCTTTATCGGCCTATTTTTAATTAAAGTATTTGCTGTTGATCTTCATGTATTACCAATTGGTGGGATGATTAATATAGGAAGTAATTCGACAGGTTTTACGTACATATTGGAAGTACTTAGGCACATGATTTTACCAGTATTTATTTTAACACTCCTTGGTGTCGGCTCATTGACTCGTTATTTTAGAACGGGAATGCTTGAAGTTGTAAGACAAGATTATATCCGAACTGCTCGGGCAAAAGGGTTGAAAGAAAGAGTCGTTATTTATAAACATGCACTAAAAAATGCGATTTTACCAGCAATCACATTGCTTGCATTTGAATTACCAGGATTGTTCTCTGGTGCAATTATTATTGAACAAATTTTTAATTGGCCAGGAATTGGGACCATTCAATTAGAAGCGTTGAGTTTTCGAGATTATACAGTATTAATGGCATTTACAATGTTTCTCTCTTGCCTAACAATTATCGCAAACTTTTTAGCGGACATCGTTTATGCGATTGTCGATCCGCGTATTCGATTAAAGTAAGGGGGGGAGAAAGATGGAGACTATTGTAACAGTAAAGAAGAAAAATAAGAAAAAAGGAAATGTGACTTCACCATGGCGACAGGCATTTACTAGAATTAAGAAAAATAAATTAGCGCTATTTGGATTTTATATTTTGATTTTTATGTTTGTATTTTGTTTTATCGGGCCATTTTTTTCACCATATGTTTCTGGAACAATTCAAGTAACACAAATTAATAAGCCACCAAGTTTTTCTCATTGGCTTGGTACAGATCAGCTTGGAAGAGATATTTTAACACGATTGATGCAGGCGGGAAGAATTTCATTAACAATTGGTTTAGCTTCGATGGTACTATCTGTCATACTTGGCGCGTTATTAGGGGCTATATCTGGTTTTTATCGTGGTGTTGTAGATCATATTATTATGCGTATTGCGGATGTGTTAATGTCTATTCCAGGATTGCCATTACTTATCATTATGGGTGCTATTTTATCAGAATGGAAACTTCCATCTGAATATCGACTTTATGTTGTTATGATTATGCTAAGTTTGATTGGATGGCCGGGGCTTGCACGCTTAGTGCGAGGACAAATTTTAACACTTCGGGAACAATCATTTATGCAAGCTGCTGATGTATTAGGATTAAAGGATTATCGAAAGATTGTACATCATTTAATTCCGAATGTATTCCCTTTATTAATTGTTGTGGCAACGTTAGGCGTAGCGGGAGCTATTTTAAGTGAATCTGCATTAAGTTATCTAGGTCTTGGGGTTGTTCCACCAACACCATCATGGGGAAATATGATTAGTGCGGCAAACTCATTAATTGATTTCCAAAAACGTCCATGGTTATGGATTCCGCCCGGTTTTGCGATTTTTATAACAGTTGTATCAATTAACTTACTTGGTGATGCACTTCGTGATGCATTGGATCCAAAGATGAAGCGGTAGGTGAGGAAGCGTGAGTAGAGCAGTAGTAGAGTTAAAGGATTTACAAACCCACTTTCATACGGAGGAAGGTACAGTAAAAGCTGTGAATCATGTTAGCTTTTCTGTACGAGAAGGTGAAACGGTTTGTGTAGTGGGGGAATCAGGATGCGGAAAAAGTGTAACGGCTTTATCTATTATGGGACTCATTGCTGAATCTGGAGGTATTGTTGGTGGTGATATCCTTTATGAAGGCAAAAGTCTTTTAGGAATGAAAGAGCAGGAACTTCGCAGTTTAAGAGGAAATGAGATTGCGATGATTTTCCAGGAACCGATGACATCTCTTAATCCAGTATTTACTGTTGGAGAACAAATTGTAGAAACGTTAAGGGAACATGAATTGCTTAGTAAAAATGAGGCGTATAAAAAAGCAATTGAATTGATTCGTAAGGTCGGTATTGCACGTGCCGATGAAATTGTGCATTCATATCCACACGAGTTAAGTGGTGGAATGTTGCAACGGATTATGATTGCGATTGCACTGAGTTGTAATCCTAAACTATTAATTGCTGACGAGCCTACAACGGCTCTTGATGTTACAATCCAAGCACAAATATTAGATTTACTGAGACAGGTAAAAGAAGAATTTAAAACATCGATTTTATTAATTACACATGATTTAGGTGTTGTAGCAGAAATGGCAGATTATGTTGTAGTTATGTACGGTGGTAAAGTAATTGAAGAAGCGCCTGTGCTAGAGTTATTTCAAAATCCTAAACATCCATATACAAAAGGTCTACTAAAATCAAAACCAGTAATGGGAAAGCGAACAGATAAACTTTATTCTATCCCAGGGCAAGTTCCAAACTTAGTTGGCTTAGGGGAATTTTGCTACTTTAGTGGTCGCTGTGAACATTGCATGGAAATATGCAAAAATGAAGCACCCGGTCTTTTGATACATGAAGATCATCATAAAGTAGCTTGCTGGTTATATGAGGAGCGTGCTGAGTAATGAGTGAACCATTATTAGAGGTAAAGAATTTAAAAACGTATTTTCCAATTAAAGGTGGCATATTTAGTAGAACAATTGGGCATGTAAAAGCAGTAGATGGGGTAAGCTTCACTATTAATAAGGGTGAAGTGTTTGGACTAGTAGGTGAATCGGGAAGTGGAAAGACGACGATTGGGAAAACTATCCTGCGCCTTGTTCAAAAAACGGAGGGCGAAGTAAAATTTAAAGGGCAAGATGTTCACGTGTTATCAAAAGAGGAATTGCGAAAGCATCGTCCTAATATGCAACTTGTATTCCAAGATCCATTTAGTTCATTGAATCCACGAATGAGAATTGGAGAAGCACTTGGTGAACCAATGTTAGCACATGGTTTAGCTACGAAAGAGAATGTTCGTGAAAAAGTGTTAGAAGTACTAGAGTTATGTGGTTTAGCACCATATCATATTGATCGTTATCCGCATGAATTCTCTGGGGGACAACGTCAGCGTATCGTCATTGCAAGAGCGATGGTACTAAATCCAGAATTTATTGTTGCTGATGAACCTGTTGCAGCGTTAGATGTATCTATTCAAGCACAAATTATAAACTTGTTTAGTGAATTACAAGAAAAAAAGGGTTTATCCTATTTATTTATTTCACATGATTTAAGTGTTGTCGAACACTTATGTACAACAATTGGGATTATGTATTTAGGGACCATCGTGGAAACAGCAAATCGTGATGAATTGTTTGCAAATCCGCTTCATCCATATACGAAGGCGTTGTTATCAGCTGTACCAATTCCCGATCCAACTGTTAAGCGTGAAAGAATTATTCTTCAAGGAGATATTCCAAGTCCAGTAAATCCACCATCAGGCTGTCGTTTTCATACACGCTGCCCGTTTGTAACAGATATTTGTAAGCAGGCAGTGCCAGAATTCCGTGATGTTGGAGAAGGACATCTTGTTGCCTGTCATCATGTGTAAAAAAAGGCTCTTCCAAATACGGAAGAGTCCTTTTCTCTTATTTGCTTGCTGATGGCTGTTTTAGTACATACTGCTCAATTGCATGTGCAACACCATGCTCATCATTTGTTAATGTAACAACATCACATAATCTCTTTACATCTTCTTCAGCATTCCCCATCGCAACCGATAAGCCGGCTACTTCTAACATTGGTACATCGTTAAAGTTGTCCCCAATGGCAATGGTATCTTGAAGTGGAATATTGAAATAAGATGCCATTTCTTGTAATCCATTTCCTTTATGACCATGTTTGTCCATAATTTCTAAATTCGTCGGAGCTGATGCTGTAACCATAATTTCTTTATCTTCTTGTAAAGATTGCAATAATTGTGAGCGATGCTCTGCATCAAACGTCAAAATAAAGAATTTCGATATTTCTAATTCGGGATTATTTACGACGTCTTCGATCTTTTGAAAATCGGTAATTAAGTTCGATTTTTTTTGCTTCTCTGTAATCCGTTCAAGTTCTTCAATTGTAACATCCAGCGCATGCTTATTTTTTTCGAATGCATGCATTACTTGTTCTTTCCAATTATCAGGAGAATAAACGCCTTTATTTGTGTACAGCTTATATGGAAAACCTTCAGATTCTAGTAATTTAGCAAGCTTGTATACTTTATCATTTTGTAAACAACGTGCGTTAATTACTTTTCCATCAACGTAAACAATTGCTCCATTGCTTGCTCCAACTGGAAGTGATAATTGGTACTCTTCCAATAGTTTTAAGGCATCTTCTTTTGCACGACCAGAACAAATCATGACAACATGACCGGCTGCTTTAGCATCAAGAATAGCTTGTAAATTTTCTTTGGAGATTTCAAGATTAGATGATAATAGTGTACCATCCATATCTAGTGCGATTAATTTCAAACTGACCACCTCTTTGCTTTTATTATACATAGTTATCTTGAGGAAACATATAAACTTATCTTGGGCTTTATGGAAATGTTAATGAAACAAATCTTTAAAACGATTTCGAAAGGGTATGATGAGATAGAAAAAATGGAAGAGCGCTTATTCTTGCAAATTATGAAGAAGATAGATATTCCGTTGGATAAGATCCCAAATAGTGTAGAAAGAGAATATAAGGATCATATTTTTGTAACAAAAAGTAGTAGATGAGATACTCCACACTTTTGTTGCTACGTTTATTTCGTTTTGTAACTCCAATATTACATTAATGTTACAAACGTGTGCGTGTTAGAAAACGCTATACAAAGGGATTTATAAATGTTTTTTGATCGTATTGTAAAAAAATGTAATAAATTTTATGTATTTATATTGCAGTATGAAAAAAGTTATGTTACATTAATGTTACAAACGTTACACAAATTAATTTAATGTAACGTTAAGATAAAAACTATGAATTAATCATTTCTTAGAAATTACATATAAATACCGATTGATAAGGAGAGAGTAACTATGAAAAACGAACAAGTATTACAAGTAACAAAAATGGATTTATTAGGATCAGCAGGTGGAGCAGCAGTATTAACAGCATTGATCGTACTTCTTTCTAACGTTTTAGTATAATAGAAACTTTGTACAAGCAGTAGAACGGATTATTGTATCAAATAAAAAAGTTGTGAACGGAAGGGAGAATGAAAAGCATGGAAAACAAAGAAGTATTACACGTAACAAAAATGGATTTATTAGGATCAGCGAGTGGAGCAGCAGTATTAACAGCATTGATCGTATTTCTTGCTAATGCATTAGTATAATAGAGGTTTTGTACAGAGAGTGGAATAAGTATTATAACAGGAAAAATAGTTGTGAATTGAAGGGAGAATAAGAGAAATGGAAAATAAAGAAGTATTAAAACTAACAAAAATGGATTTATTAGGATCAGCAGGTGGAGCAGCAGTATTAACAGCATTAATCGTATTTCTTTCAAGTGCATTAGTATAATAGAATAGTATAAAGAGTTACAAAAAGCTGAAAGGAGAATGAGGAGTATGGAACAGGTATTACAAGTAACAAAGATGGATTTATTAGGGGCAGCAGGTGGAGCAGCAGTATTAACAGCGCTTATTGTATTCCTTGCAAATGTATTAGTATGATAGGTATAGATAAGAGGGAATTCTCATATATTATTCGTACCATTATTCAAAAAAAATAAAGACTCTAACATATTATAGATAGTTAATATGTTAGGGTCTTTTTTGTATTCTAATCGTTTTTTATTTGTTCTAGATCCACATCAGTAAATTATATCCTTATATGTATGGATTCCCTGTTATCTTAAAGAGAAAAAAGTCGAATTTTATATGGAAGAAAAAAGAGGTATTTAACAGAAAAGATAGAAAATTTTAAAAGTTAGAAATTTGTTAGCTTGCTAACTATTTTTTTAGTGGTATCTGGAAGCGCTTTCGATTAGTTCTCAGTATGTAACATTCAATTTATTTACAGGGGGATGAGGAATTTATGAAACAAAAATCTATGGATACGTTAGCTGCACAAATGGAAGATTTCTTTCCGGTACGTGATGTTGATCATTTAGAATTTTATGTGGGAAATGCAAAGCAATCAAGCTATTACCTTGCGAGGGCGTTCGGATTTAAAATTGTTGCTTATTCTGGATTAGAAACAGGAAACCGTGAAAAGGTTTCTTATGTTCTTGTGCAAAAAAACATGCGTTTTGTTGTGTCTGGGACTTTAAATAGTGATAGCCGTATTGCGGAATTTGTAAAGATCCATGGTGATGGAGTAAAAGATGTAGCTTTACTTGTTGATGATGTTGAAAAGGCCTATTCAGAGGCTGTAAAACGAGGTGCTGTTGCAATTGCTCCACCGGAAGAATTAACGGATGAACATGGGACATTAAAAAAGGCGGTTATCGGTACGTATGGTGATACAATCCATACTCTTGTGGAGCGTAAAAATTATAAAGGTAAATTTATGCCTGGTTATGAAGAAGTTGAATTTAATATTCCGAGTGAAGAAACAGGATTAATCGCTGTAGACCACGTTGTCGGCAACGTTGAAAAAATGGAAGAGTGGGTTAGCTATTACGAAAACGTTATGGGCTTTAAACAAATGATTCATTTTGATGACGATGATATTAGCACAGAGTATTCCGCATTAATGTCAAAAGTTATGACAAATGGAAGTCGTATTAAGTTTCCAATTAATGAACCGGCAGATGGAAAGCGAAAATCACAAATTCAGGAGTACTTAGAGTTTTATAATGGTGCGGGTGTACAGCATCTCGCGTTATTAACAAATGACATTGTGAAAACAGTTGAAGCGCTTCGTTCAAACGGAGTGGAGTTTTTGGATACACCAGATACGTATTACGAAGAGTTAACGGCGCGTGTTGGGAAAATCGATGAAGAAATTGATAAGTTAAAAGAGCTTAAGATTCTTGTAGATCGTGATGATGAAGGCTACTTACTACAAATTTTCACAAAGCCAATTGTAGATCGCCCAACATTATTTGTCGAAATTATTCAGCGTAAAGGTTCTCGTGGATTTGGCGAAGGAAACTTTAAAGCATTATTTGAATCCATTGAAAGAGAACAAGAGCGACGTGGAAATCTATAAAATTTTTTACTGATCAGTGGGAGCTATGTCTCCCACTGATTCAAGTTGTACTTTATATGAACAGTAAGGAGGGAAAGTGATGAAATTTATTACATTTCGTCTTCCTTCAGAGGGAATGCGTGCTGGTTGGCTTGAAGGTGACAAAGTAATTGATATGAATATAGCAAGTAATGGCACTCTTCCTTCATCTATGCTCGCTTTTTTAGAGAAAGTGGATGAGTATGCAGAAATAGTGCGTGGTATTCGAGAACCAACAAGTGGTGTGTACTCACTGGAAGATGTGGAGCTTTGTGCAGCCATTCCAAATCCAGGTAGTATTCGTGACTTTTATGCGTTTGAACAACATGTCAAAACGGCTCGTGGGCGTCGTGGTTTAGATGTCGTTCCAGAGTGGTATGATATTCCTGTTTTTTATTTTACAAATCACCGTGCCGTTATTGGGCCGGAAGCTTCTGTTTCTTGCCCGAAACAATCCCAAAAGCTTGATTACGAATTAGAAATTGCTTGTGTGATTGGGAAAGAAGGAAGAAATATTTCACGTGAACAAGCAGAAGAATATATTTTCGGTTATTGTATTATGAATGACTGGAGTGCAAGAGATTTGCAAGCCGAGGAAATGAAAGTAGGACTCGGTCCAGCAAAAGGAAAGGACTTCGCTACTTCATTAGGAGCTTATCTTGTTACAAAAGAGGAATTAGATGTTTATCGCACTGGTGAACGTTATAACTTAGAAATGACTGCTCATGTGAACGGAGAACTTTTGTCTAAAGGGAATTTCCGAGACATTTACTATACGTTTGCAGAAATGATAGAACGTGCTTCAGAGGATGTTACCTTATACCCAGGAGATGTAATCGGTTCTGGCACGGTTGGAACTGGATGTATTTTAGAACTTGGTACAGAAAAGTGGTTACAAGATGGTGACGTTGTAGAACTTACGATCACTGGGCTAGGCACAATGCGTAATACAGTGAAAAAAGAAATGAAAGCAGGTGATGGGCATGTATTATCGTCACATGGGGGAGCTTCCTCATAAGCGACACGTACAATTTCGTAAAGAAGATGGATCACTTTATCGTGAACAGGTGATGGGAACGAAAGGTTTCTCTGGTACACAATCTATTTTGTATCATCATTATATGCCAACAGAAGTAGGGCATGCTGCATTGGCATATTCTTGTCAATTGCAGTATGAAGAAGACGTAGCGCTCGCCCATCGTCACTTTCGTACGAAAGAAAACAAGAAAACTGGAGATGCGATAAACGGAAGGAATTTTATATTAGGAAATGAAGATTTGTTAATTGGCGTTGTTAACCCAACAGAAAAAATGGATCATTTCTATCGTAATGGTGATGGAGATGAAATGTTATTTGTTCATTATGGAACTGGGAAAATTGAGACGATGTTCGGAACGATTCATTACCGGAAAGGTGATTATGTAACAATCCCAATCGGAACAATTTACCGAGTTATTCCAGATGAGGGAGAGTCTAAGTTTCTTGTTGTAGAAGCAAATAGCCAAATTACAACACCGCGTCGTTATCGTAATGAGTATGGTCAATTGTTAGAACATAGTCCTTTCTGTGAAAGAGATATCAGGGGGCCAGAGAAGTTAGAGACATACGATGAAAAAGGCGAGTTTGTCGTGATGACAAAGTCGAGAGGTTATATGCATAAGCATGTTATGCAGCATCATCCGTTAGATGTTGTCGGTTGGGATGGATATTTATATCCTTGGGTCTTTAATGTAGAAGATTTTGAACCGATTACGGGCCGTGTTCATCAGCCACCGCCAGTCCATCAAACTTTTGAAGGGCATAACTTTGTTATTTGTTCTTTTGTGCCGCGTTTATATGATTACCATCCAGAGGCAATCCCGGCACCGTATTATCATAGTAACGTAAATAGTGATGAAGTTCTTTATTATGTAGAAGGGAACTTTATGAGCAGAAAAGGCGTAGAAGAAGGCTCAATTACACTCCATCCGAGTGGTATTCCACACGGACCGCATCCTGGAAAAACAGAAGCAAGCTTAGGGAAAAAAGAAACAATTGAATTAGCGGTTATGATCGATACATTCCGTCCCCTCCGTATTGTGAAACAAGCACATGCGACGGAAGATGAGAAGTATATGTATAGCTGGATTGAAGAGGGTTCATATAATACGAAATAAAGTGAAACTTTAATCAGTGGGAGTCTATTCCCAGTTGATTATTAGCTCTCACGGGTAGTAATACTGCCCGCAAATGGCCAGATAAAAAGAGGCAAACTCATAAAATGAGTTTGCCTCTTTCTTTAGTTGGAATCGACAATTTATAGAATATCAAAAATAATCATAAAAAGATATAGAGATATAATTATATACAGTATTTACATATTGTTTATTGCTTGTTGATTATATAATTTTCTGTTTATTTCGACAAAGGTATTGACTAAGAAGTGTGTTGTAAGTAAAATGAAAATAATTAAATTTTCAGAAAATTGAAACTTAGAGGTGCATGCTATGAAGCAAATTTTTCAGAAAAAGCCAATTGCAAAATTACTGCAGGAAAGTAAACAGAAAACATTAGCAAGAACATTGGGAGCGCTAGATTTAACAATGCTTGGGATTGGGGCTATTGTTGGAACGGGGATTTTTGTTCTTACTGGTGTGGTGGCAGCGAAACATTCTGGACCAGCTATCATCTTGTCATTCGCTATAGCTGCATTAGCTTGTGCTTTTGCTGCATTCTGTTATGCAGAATTTGCATCTTCTGTTCCCGTTTCGGGAAGTGTTTACACGTATACATACGCGACGATGGGAGAGATATTTGCATTTTTAATTGGATGGGATTTAATGTTGGAATATTTATTAGCAACATCTGCGGTAGCTAATGGATGGTCTGCTTATTTCCAATCTTTATTAAAAGGCTTTGGGATTCACATTCCGACCATTCTATCTTCTGCTCCTGGAACGGGAAAGGGTGGCCTTATTGATTTACCAGCTGTCATTATCATTTTAATTATGACTGTTCTTTTATCTAGGGGTGTACGTGAAAGTGCTCGCGTAAACAATATTATGGTTTTTATTAAGATAGCAGTTGTATTACTCTTTATCTTTGCTGGTTTTACTTATGTAAAGCCGGAAAACTGGACGCCGTTTATGCCGTTTGGTCTCGATGGCGTAATGGCTGGGGCTGCAACAGTATTCTTTGCATTCATTGGATTTGATGCTGTATCGACAGCAGCGGAGGAGGTAAAACGTCCGCAACGTGATTTACCAATTGGTATTATAGCATCCTTACTCATTTGTACCATTCTTTATATCGTTGTTTCACTTATTTTGACAGGGATTGTACCTTATGGTGAGCTGAATATTTCTGATCCGGTAGCTTTTGCACTTCAGTTTATTGGACAAGATGGTTTAGCAGGTGTTATCTCGGTAGGAGCAATTACAGGAATTACAACTGTAATGTTAGTTATGATGTATGGGCAGGTACGTGTTTCATATGCAATGAGTCGTGATGGATTACTGCCGAAGCGTCTTGCGAAAGTTCATCCGAAATTTAAAACACCATTTTTAAATACATGGACAACAGGTATTATAGCAGCGCTTATTTCAGGTCTTATTGATTTAAATGTACTAGCCCATCTTGTAAATATGGGGACATTATCCGCATTTGCACTTGTAGCTGTTGCTGTTATTGTAATGAGAAAAACACACCCAGATTTACCACGTGCTTTTAAAGCGCCGCTTGTGCCAGTTTTACCTGCATTAACAGTTATCTTTTGTTTATATTTAATGCTTCAATTATCAGGAACCGCATGGATGAGCTTCGGTATTTGGATGGTGATTGGTGTAGCGGTTTACTTCTTATATAGTCGGAAGCATAGTGTTTTAAATAATAAAGAAGATAAGGAAGATGTAGCGAATTTATAGGAGAGGGATCCGTTCTAAATAGAATAGAACGGATCTTTTTGTTTTGAAAATTTACATTTTTCTAATATTAATATAAGATAAGGAGTGGTTGATTAAAGGGGTGTTGTAAATGAAAAAGACGTGGCGTGAGTTACAAGCGATGGATCGTAACGTGTGGATTCGTTTTGTAGGGGAAACGTTGAATGGAATTGCAATGATGATGTTAATGCCGTTTTTTGCATTGTATTTAAAAGATAAAGTAGATTCTTTATTAGAAGTAGGGGTCATTATGGCACTTTCTCCCATTGCAGCAAGTTTTGGTTCTCTAATAGGGGGGAGAATTGCTGATATATATGGTAGAAAACCCATTATGATATTTTCGATGGCGAGTAATGCATTGTTAATGCTTGGTTTTTTATTTATAGAAGGGTTTATTCCTTATGCTATTCTGTCTATTTTTTTAGGATTAAGTAACTCGTTATTCCATCCAGCAGCATCGGCGATGGTAGCGGACGTGACAGCACCTGAAAAGAGAACAGAGGCGTACGGTTTATTACGAATGGGACATAATATTGGGGCAGCAATCGGGCCGATTATGGGGGCTTCGGTAGTTGTGCTTTCCAAAAATTTAGTGTTTATTATTGCTTCATCTACAATGCTATTTTATGCACTTCTTGTGTTAATGCTTATTCAAGAAACCATGCCGAAAGCTGCATTGAAAGAGCGAGGGGATACGAAAAAGGAATCAGAATCGGTTTGGAAAATTGTTCTGAGGGATAAGGTACTCATAATTTATTTATTGGCGGGTATTATTGTTTCCATGGGTTTTTCACAAACAGAAGGTATGCTCCCTCTTCATTTTGATAATGAAATGAAAGAGATATTTGGTAAAAACAACCCATATCCATATTTAATGGCTTTAAATGGACTTCTAGTTGTTTTATTCCAATTTCAAATTTCAAAATGGGCAACAGATAAACCGGTTGGAAAGACGATGTTATATGGGGCTTGTTTATTTGGAATTGGATTGCTTTTCATTGGTTGGTTACCTAAGTGGTTTGGTGAATCTGGAGCAAATGCTACGGTTATTTTAATAACATTACTTGTTGTTTATGCAGTATATACGCTAGGTGAAATGATTATGTCGCCTGTACAAATGACATTTGTTGCAAATTTAGCACCAGAGCATTTACGTGGAACATATATGGGGGCGGCGAGCTTACAGTGGATTACAGGGAATGCATTCGGCCCGCTTCTTGGCGGATTATTACTAGATCGATTGCTAGGGCACTTGTTGTTCACGATTTTAGGAGTGGGATGTGTAATAGCAGGCCTTGTATATATTTCCTTAGATCGCCTTGTGGAACAAAGACAAAAGGGAGATGTGGTGAAACAATCCTCATAATCAATAGGTGACATACACATAAAGCGGTATTTCTTCATATATATAGGTGCATAACTAGAATAGGTCATAACTTTGTCGTAAGGAAATATATGGAATTAGAATAACTGTTTATCCCGCTATTTGTAGCGGGTTGCCCGTAAAATTCCGATTGGTGAGTTCTGTCATTCAAGGGATTGGCATTTTATCCTGTTATTTAAGGGAAGTAAGGTCAATGCTGAGAAAAGTTTCACTTTATTTTAAATAGGACTGCCTATTTTTATAAAAAGTGCTAAAATAGAAAAATGAAAACAATTGGTTAGGGTGATTTCATTGACTAAAATTAAATTAGGTTTATTATATGGTGGAAAATCAGCAGAGCATCAAGTTTCATTACAAACAGCTCTTGCTGCGATTAAAGCATTAAATCAAGAAAAATTCGAGATTCATCCAATTTATATTACAGAGCAAGGCCAATGGATGCGTGGTGAGCGCATTGAAGGTGAAGTAACAAGTGTGCAGGCATTACAAATGAACGGAGAGGAGAATGCAATTTCTCCAGTATCATTAAGTACAGAAATCATCCCTGTTTCTTCTTCTAAGCAAGAAGAGGCAATTGATGTTATTTTCCCATTGTTACACGGACCAAATGGTGAAGATGGAACGGTACAAGGGCTGTTAGAATTAATGAACATTCCATACGTTGGTAATGGTGTATTAGCATCAGCTGCTGGTATGGATAAAGTTGTTATGAAAAATATCTTTGCGGAAGCTGGATTAAAACAAGCGAAGTACGTATCTTTCATTCGTAGTATATGGGAGAAAAACCGTCAAGTAGCTTATGATAAAGTAGAAGAAAAACTAGGGTACCCATGTTTTGTAAAACCAGCAAACCTTGGATCAAGTGTTGGGATTAATAAATGTAAAGATCGTGAAGAATTAGAGAAAGCATTTGAAGAAGCGTTCCAATTTGACCGCAAGATTATTGTAGAAGAAAATATTGTTGGTCGTGAAGTGGAAGTTGGCGTTTTAGGAAATGATGAGCCGAAATGTTCTGTTGTAGGTGAAATTGTACCTAAGAAGGAATTTTATGATTATAAATCAAAATACATTGATGGTGATACAGCGCTAATTATTCCAGCTGAAATTACAGAAGAAGAGTCAGCTACGATTCAACGAGATGCAATTCTTGCGTTCCAATCATTAGATGGTGCTGGATTAACACGAGCGGATTTCTTCTTAACGAAAGATGGGGAAGTATATATTAATGAAGTAAATACAATGCCGGGATTTACGCCATTTAGTATGTTCCCATTATTATGGCAACATACTAACTTACCTTATCCAGAGTTGATTGAAGAATTAATTCGTTTGGCGATTGAGCGTCATGAAGAAAAGAAAAAAATTAAATATACAATCTAACAAAAAAGGGGGAAGCACTATTCAAGAGAATAGTGTTTCTTCTATGTAAGGAGTGTTTTTTTATGATAAAACGAACGTTAAAACAAATTGAACAAATGACGAATGGTACAGGGTTAGTAGAGGAATATGCCGAAATTATTGTACAGGGCGTATCAATTGATACACGAAAAATTGAAAAGAGTAATTTATATGTTCCGATTCAGGGCGAGCGTTTCGATGGACATTCTTTTGTAGAGAAAGCAATTGAAAATGGTGCTGTAGCTACACTTTGGAAAAAGGATGTACAAAATCCACCTACTAATATACCGGTGATTTTTGTAGAGGATACTCTATCCGCGTTGCAAACATTAGCGAAAAGTTATCGTGATCAGCTAGATGTGAAAGTTATAGGTGTAACAGGAAGTAATGGTAAAACGTCTACGAAAGATATTGTAACAAGCCTCCTTGCAACTAAATTTAAGGTTCAAAAAACAGAGGGAAACTTTAATAACCATATCGGTTTGCCGCTTACTATTTTAAGCTTAGAAGAAAATACAGAAATGGCTGTATTGGAGATGGGGATGTCTAGCCGAGGTGAAATTGAATTTTTATCTAAGTTAGCTCGCCCCAATGCTGCGATTATTACCAATATTGGGGAAGCACATTTGATGGATTTAGGTTCTCGTGATGCGATTGCTGAGGCGAAACTTGAAATCGTGACTGGTTTACAAGAAGGTGGAGTATTTGTATACAATGGGGATGAACCTCTATTAACAAATCGTGTTCCACAGATGAATTTATCAGCAGAAACTGTTACGTTTGGTGATGCGAGAGCAAATGATTATTATCCCACTTCAGTAACATTGCAAGCAACGGGGACGTATTTTAAAATGAATCAGGATGAGAATATTGTATTTTATCTTCCGGTTCTTGGGAAACATAATGTATATAATACGCTCGCATCAATGGCGATTGCGAAATACTTCGGTGTAACATGGGAAGAAATGAAACAGGGTTTAGTAACACTTCAAATGACAGGCATGCGTATGGAAATTGTGAAAGCAGAAAATGGGTTAACAATTATTAATGATGCATATAATGCAAGTCCAACAGCTATGGAAGCTGCATTTCATTTAATGAATGGTTTAGATGGATTTTCTAAAAAAGTTGTTGTTCTTGGTGATATGTTAGAACTTGGAAACCAAGAAGTACAATTTCATTACGAAGTAGGTAAGCTGATTGATCCAGCTCGAATTTCCTATGTATTTACGTACGGTAGACTAGGTACTCAAATTGCTGAAGGGGCAAAAATTAACTTCCCTAATGAACGTGTAAAAGCATATGACAATAAAGAAGAACTTGTGAAAGATTTAAAAGCAATCATTGATGTGAAAGACGTTGTATTAGTGAAAGCATCTCGTGGAATGAAGTTAGAAGAAGTTATTACGATGTTGAAATAATTGGTGCGTGTAAATAGGGATGACAGATACAAAAATAGTGGAAACTGCTAATAAGCGCTTACAGTAAAAAAATGAAAAATAAAAGTAAAGAAAAAAGCTCTTTATATGAAATAAGGTAACAGTTGGGTTTGCTTTTTGCACATACAAAACTTATAATTGATAAAGTGTAATAACGTTTAGAAGTATTTTCGTGAAGAATATACGCCCGTTTATATACGTGAGAATTCAGGAAAAGGGCTTTTCCGCAAGTTCGGAAAATGCCTTTTTTTAAATGATAAGTATAGGATAGAAAAGGAGAAGTAACATTGACAACATTTCGAGAATTAGGATTAAGTGAGTCTTTACTGCAATCTGTTGAAAGTATGGGCTTTGAAGAGGCTACGCCGATCCAAGCTGAAACAATTCCACATGCATTGCAAGGTAAAGATATTATTGGGCAAGCGCAAACAGGTACAGGGAAAACAGCAGCATTTGGATTGCCACTATTAGACAAAGTGGATACACATAAAGAATCAGTTCAAGGTATTGTTATCGCGCCAACGCGTGAATTAGCAATTCAGGTTGGAGAAGAGCTTTACAAAATTGGTAAGCATAAACGCGTTCGTATTTTACCAATCTATGGTGGCCAAGATATTAACCGCCAAATTCGTGCTCTAAAAAAACACCCACACATTATTGTTGGTACGCCGGGACGTATTTTAGATCACATTAACCGTAAAACACTTCGTCTACAAAACGTAGAAACTGTTGTTCTTGACGAAGCAGATGAAATGTTAAACATGGGCTTCATTGAAGATATTGAAGCAATTTTAACAGATGTGCCAGAAACACACCAAACATTATTATTCTCAGCAACAATGCCAGACCCAATCCGTCGCATTGCTGAGCGTTTCATGACTGAACCTCAACACATTAAAGTAAAAGCAAAAGAAGTAACAATGCCAAACATTCAGCAGTTCTATTTAGAAGTGCAAGAAAAGAAAAAGTTTGACGTATTAACACGCTTATTAGATATTCAATCTCCAGAGCTTGCAATCGTATTCGGTCGCACAAAGCGCCGTGTTGATGAATTATCGGAAGCATTAAACTTACGTGGTTATGCAGCAGAAGGTATTCATGGTGATTTAACACAAGCGAAACGTATGTCTGTACTACGTAAATTTAAAGAAGGTTCTATCGAAGTTCTTGTTGCAACAGACGTTGCAGCGCGTGGTCTTGATATTTCAGGTGTAACACACGTATACAACTTCGATATTCCACAAGATCCAGAATCGTATGTTCACCGTATTGGTCGTACTGGCCGTGCTGGTAAAAAAGGTATTGCAATGCTATTTGTAACACCACGTGAATCAGGACAATTAAAAAATATCGAGCGTACAACAAAACGTAAAATGGACCGCATGAATGCACCGACACTTGACGAAGCATTAGAAGGTCAACAACGTTTAATTGCAGAAAAACTTCAAAGCACAATTGAAAGTGATAACTTATCATACTACAAGCGTATTGCAGAAGAAATGTTAGAAGAGAATGACTCTGTAACAGTAGTAGCTGCTGCTTTAAAAATGATGACAAAAGAGCCAGATACAACTCCAATCGCTTTAACATCAGAACCACCAGTTGTTTCAAGAGGTGGCGGTTCTAAAAAACGCGGTGGTAACGGAAGTGGATACCGTGATGGTAACCGTAACCGTAGTCGTGATGGACGCGGCGGAGATGGTCGTAATCGTGATCGTAACCGTGATGGTCGTAATCGTGACGGTAACCGTGATGGTAACCGCAACCGTGGTGGTCGTAAAGGTGAAGGTCAAGGTCGCCCAGGATCTTCAAATGGACGCGGCGAAAGAAAACATCATAGCCGTAAACCACAAGCTTAATAAAAGAGAGGATGTCCCCAAAGGACATTCTCTTTTTTTATTTATGTAATTGTACATACTACATAGTAAGTTGTATAGAAAAGAGGTGTTTTATGCTTGTAAGACTTGGCTATGTGGCAATGAGTGTACACTTGAAAAATGCATCTCCGTCTCAAACAATGACATATGCGCAGTTTCAGCGTATGAAGGATCGAGAAGCGGCGATTCATAAACTTGAGAGAATTGCTAATTCTAATTTAGAAAATTGTTTGCGGCTATTAAAACATAATAAGGGGCATGATATATCTTTTTTTCGGCTTAGCTCAAAATTAATTCCTTTAGCAAATCATGAAGAATTGCTGGATTGGAACTATATTCGTCCCTTAAAGGAGAATTTAAAAGCATTAGGTGAATTTGCACATCAGATGAAGATGAGGCTCGATTTTCATCCGGATCATTTTGTTGTATTGAATTCTCCGCAAGAAAACATTTTTAAACAGTCAATAAAGACGCTTCAAATGCATCGAAAGTTGCTAAAAGGAATGGGGATAAAGCGAGGGCATCGCTGTGTGTTACATGTTGGTGGTGGATATGATGATAAAGAGCTTGCGTTAGAACGTTTTATTGAAAATTGGTCAAACGTTCCTGTGAGTATTCAAGAAATGATTATGTTAGAAAATGATGATACGACCTTTTCATTAAAAGAAACATTATATTTAGGTGAAAAATTGGCAGTTCCGGTTGTGTTTGATTTGCATCATCATATGATGAATAACGATGAAGAAGATTGGTATGAAAATTGGGAACGTGTAGTGGATACTTGGAAAACATCTTTATTGCCAATCAAAATGCATATTTCCAGCCCGAGAGAAGGAAATGACCCTAGAGCACACGCAGATTTTATTAATGTAGACACATTTTTATCATTTTTACAGAAGATCAAAGGTAGTGTTTCGCGAATTGATTGTATGATTGAAGCCAAAAAGAAGGATGAGTCGGTATTTCAACTAGTACGAGATCTTGGTACAAAACCAGAGGTGGAAATAATCGATGGTGGGAGCTTTTTTATTAAATAAGCTCTACACCATCGATTTTTTTGTTAAAAATGGGGTGCAAATACCACCGATTAGTAATCCAGTTAAATGGCTAATAGGGTTAGCGGAAGGATTAAAGAAGGTGAAAAGAAGTAATAAAAAGATAATTGCAGAAAAGAAAACTAACTCTTTTGGCTGATAAGATTGAGAGCGGCTATATAAAAGGAAAAGCTGTGCACCAAGTAATCCAAAAATTCCACCTGATGCGCCGGCATGAATATACCCGATAGGCATAATCATATAAGAAAAAATATTGCCACTAATGCCAGCGGTGAGAAATAAAATAGGGAAGCGAACGCTACCTAGCTGTTCTTCGATAGATTGACCGAGAAGAAGTAAACAAATACTATTGGAAAGAAAGTGTTGAAAATCTACATGTATAAATAGTGAGGTTATAAATCGCCACCATTCTCCCTTAGAAATATATTCATTGTAAGCAGCTAAAGTAGAGAAGAAAAAATTTCCTAGTATCATCATGATGAGTTGCAAGCAAAGTAAAGCGAGAACGACAGGTTGTAAGGTAGTCCGAATACGTGTCATGGGCATTTTATATTTTCACTCCTTTTGCATCAGAAAGATTCTCTGTTATTCTTACAATATGAATGAAGGAAGATAAATAGAAGAAGGGGACTGTTGAAATGATTATAGGGATTGGAATTGATATTATCGAACTAAATCGAATTGAAAAAATGCTAGATGGAAAGCTTAAATTTATGGAACGTATTTTAACTGAGGAAGAACGTAATGTTGCTTCTGAATTAAAAGGAAATCGTCTTGTAGAATTTGTAGCGGGAAGGTTTGCAGCGAAAGAAGCATACTCTAAAGCGATTGGAACTGGTATTGGGAAAGAGGTGAGTTTTTTAGATATTGAAATAAAAAATGATGAAAGAGGTAAACCAGTTCTCACGGCGAATACGGAGCATATCGTTCATTTATCAATTAGCCATAGTAGAGAATTTGCAGTGGCTCAGGTTGTTTTAGAAAGCTCGTCACGCTAGTCTGCATATTTTATATCTTTGTCTCATATATTTGAGTTAGCGATAAGGAAGAAGTATCTTCCATTCATTTATAGGGGCAAGGGGGATGAAATGATGAAAAGGCGGCTATTTTTAGTTATTGTCGGTTTATTGACCGTTTTCGTGTTAGCAGGTTGTATGGAAAAGAAGCAGGAAGATGTTTTGCGAGATTTAGAAGCGAAGGTTAAGAATATGAAGAGCTATCAAGCTGAAGCAAAATTATCTATTAAAACGGGGAATGAACCACAAGAGTATAATGTGGAAGTGTGGCATAAGGAACCTTCTTATTATCGTGTGAATTTGAAGAATGCGAAGAAGGATCAGAGTCAAATCATTTTAAGAAATAATGAAGGTGTATTTGTATTAACACCATCCCTTAATAAAAGTTTTCGGTTCCAAAGCGACTGGCCGCAAAATAGCAGTCAGGCTTATTTATATGAATCACTTGTAAGAGATATTTTAACTGATAAAAATCTTTCATTTAAGAAAACGGATAAATATTATGTGTTTCAGACAAAAACGAATTATCACCATCAAAATATGCTACCAAAGCAAGAAATTAAATTTAATAAAAGTGATTTAGCTCCTGTTTCGGTAAAATTGATGGATAATGATCAAAATGTTTTTGTGAAAGTAGAATTCTCAAAAGTGAAGTTTGATACAAAGTTTGATAAGGGTGCATTTGATACGAAACAAAATATGTCTCGGGCACAAGTAGATGTGCAAACGACTGCGAAAGAAGATAAACCATTTGCTGTTCTATATCCAAGTGATACTCCGCAGGGGATGGTTTTAAACGAAGAGAAAGAGTTAAAGACGGCAAGTGGCAAGCGTGCGATACTCACATACACTGGAAACAAGAAATCCTTTACATTGATACAAGAAAAAGCGAAGGTTGCTGAAGCTTCAGCGTCAATAAGTGTAAGTGGAGAGTTAGTTGATCTAGGCTTTACAATTGGAGCGCTAACAAAAGACTCACTAACATGGTCTCATAATGGAGTGGAATATATGCTCGTGTCTAAAGGTTTGAAAACAGATGAGCTGTTAATGGTAGCTCGTTCTGTTGCAGAAAAACAGGTGAAATAAACTTTTTAGACGTGGTGATATATATGCGCCACGTTTTTTTTGTCTTTGGGAATGGATTTCATAAAAAGATGAATATAAAAGAATGAGCTTCGCATATCGTATACAAGGAAGTGCTTTTTATGGAAGAATCAGCGTTTTACCATGATACGTGGGTAGAAGTGAATTTGGATGCAATCTATAACAATGTAACAAACATCAAAGAAATTGTACCAGAAGATGTAGAGATTTTTGCTGTAGTGAAAGCAAACGCATATGGACATGATCATGTTCCAGTAGCAAGAACAGCGCTAGAAGCAGGTGCAACAAGATTAGCATTTGCTTTTTTAGATGAGGCACTAGTGCTTAGGTGAGCTGGGATTACTGCACCAATTTTAGTAATAGGTCCTTCACCGCCACGTGATCTGAATGTTGCTGCTGAGAATGATGTAGCGCTAACTGTTTTTCAAAAGGAATGGGTTGAAGAGGCGATAGAAATTTGGGATAGCCCGTTCCCTATGAAGTTTCATATTAATTTCGATAGTGGTATGGGTAGGATTGGGATTCGTGAATGTAAAGAGCTAAAGGAATTCTTGAACAGCTTAGAAGATGCCCCGTTTTTAGAATTGGAAGGGGTATATACGCATTTTGCAACAGCGGATGAAGTGGAGACATCTTACTTTGATAAGCAGTATAACACTTTTTTAGAGCAACTTAGTTGGTTGAAAGCATTTGGGGTGAACCCAACATTTATTCATACGGCATGGAGAAGTGGTAAAAGTAATAAACTATTTAAATGATATATAAATAAACATCTTAATAATGGTTATGACCTATAAAAATAATCCGTGGGGGGGGTTGACTATCAGTGAATGTTGCAGGCCTCCATTAATGGAAAGTTCGCATTGTTTTTTGTTAAGAAAGAGATAAAAAGTAGATGAGAGTGAATGTTTTGTTGGGGAATTGGAAAACATAAACAGGGAATAAGGAAGTCTTTGCAACAGGCTCCATACAATGGTATTATTACAATAGGTGTCATATATATTTGGGTGTGTAGTTGACGGTGGAGGTGTATTTTTGTGTCCGAATCAAGTGTAACTACTGAAATCGTGGTTCGGTTGCCGAAGCAAGTGGTAACGGAATTGGACGGAATTGGAAAACAAGAGAATAAGAATCGCCATGAACTAATTTGCCAGGCAACACAACTGTTATTGCGTCAACATAAGACGAAGAAACGCTACCAACATGAATCAATGCGACGTGGGTACATTGAAATGGGAAAAATTAATCTTGGTATTGCATCTGAAGCTTTCTTAGCAGAGTATGAAGCAGCTCATACAGTAGAACGCTTAGTTAGCGGGGGGTAATATTTTGATTGTAAAACGCGGCGACGTGTATTTTGCAGACCTTTCCCCAGTTGTTGGTTCTGAGCAAGGAGGCGTTCGTCCGGTTCTTGTCATTCAAAATGACATCGGGAATCGTTTTAGTCCGACTGTGATTGTAGCGGCTATTACTGCACAGATTCAGAAAGCAAAATTGCCCACGCATGTGGAAATTGATGCGAAAAAGTACGGGTTTGAGAGGGATTCTGTTATCTTGCTCGAGCAGATTCGAACAATCGATAAGCAACGCTTAACGGACAAAATCACTCATTTAGATGAGGTGATGATGAGTCGTGTAGATGAAGCTTTACAAATTAGTTTAGGACTAATAGATTTTTAAATCGGCAGTTTAAGTTGCTCTTTTTTAGGGGCAACTTTTTTTATTAGAGGAGGTTTCGGTTGTATATGGAAATGGTAGATAATCGGCAAGGGTTAATGAAAATGTTAGTGAAAGAATTAGGCTTTACAGAAAAGCAGGTTCGTCATGTGATTCAATTAACAGAAGAAGGTAACACAGTTCCATTTATTGCTCGTTACCGAAAGGAATGGACAGGCTCTTTAGATGAAGTGCAAATTCGTGCCATCTTAGAAAGATGGCAATATATGATGCAACTTGAAGATCGAAAAGAAGAGGTTCTTCGTCTCATTCATGAAAAGGGAAAATTAACCGAAGAGTTGCATCAGCATATTATATCTGCAACAAAACTACAAGAAGTGGAAGACTTGTACCGCCCGTATAAAGAAAAAAGAAGAACGAAAGCGACGATTGCTAAGGATAAGGGGCTTGAGCCTTTAGCTGAATGGTTACTTCTGTTTGCGAAAGAAGACCCAAAAGCTAAGGCGAAAGAGTTTGTTAATGCTGAGAAAGAAGTGCAATCTGTCCAAGAAGCATTGCAAGGTGCGCAGGATATTATTGCAGAACTTGTATCAGATGATGCGGCGTATCGTAGTTGGATTCGTAATGTTACCTTTAGAAAAGGAATGATTGCGTCTTCTGTAAAAGATGAAGAAAAAGATGAAAAAAATATATATGAGATGTATTACGGCTATGAAGAGCCGTTGCAAAGGGTTGTGCCTCATCGTGTATTAGCTATGAATCGTGGTGAGAAAGAAGAGGTTCTAAAAGTTTCTGTTGTCTCACCGGTTGAAGAGATTGTTCGTTTTTTACATCAAAAGGTGATTCGAGATGTTTCTTCTAAAAGTGCAGAATATGTACAATTAGCGATTGAAGATGGATATAAGAGGTTAATACAGCCATCAATTGAAAGGGAAATTCGAAAAGAATTAACTGAAACAGCAGAAGAACAAGCAATTCATATTTTCTCTGAGAATTTACGTAATTTATTATTACAGCCACCAATGAAAGGGAAAGTGGTATTAGCGGTAGATCCTGCGTATCGAACAGGTTGTAAGTTATCAGTGGTAGATGATACAGGGAAAGTTCTGTATATTGGTGTTATTTATCCGCATCCACCTGTTCGGAAGTATGAAGATGCAAAAGAAAAAGTTATTTCTATTATAGATAAATATCAAGTTCAGATGATTGCGATTGGAAATGGTACAGCCTCTAGGGAAACAGAAGAGTTTATAGTGGATGTCTTACAATTAGTGCCGCAAGATGTATTTTATATTATTGTCAACGAAGCGGGTGCTAGTGTATATTCAGCTTCTGATTTAGCTCGTGAAGAATTTCCGGATTTGCAAGTTGAAGAAAGAAGTGCCGTTTCGATTGGAAGACGTCTACAAGATCCGCTTGCAGAACTTGTGAAAATTGATCCGAAATCAGTTGGGGTAGGACAATATCAACATGATGTATCACAAAAGAGATTAAATGAATCATTAACATTTGTTGTGGAAACAGCTGTTAACCAAGTAGGAGTGAACGTGAATACGGCCTCTGTAGCACTATTACAATACGTTTCTGGATTATCAAAAACAGTTGCGAAAAATATTGTAAACAAACGTGAAGAAGACGGGAAATTTACTAAGCGTACAGAATTAAAGAAAATACCACGATTAGGTGCTAAAACGTATGAACAATGTATTGGTTTTTTACGTATATTAGAAGGTGAAAATCCACTTGATAGAACAAGTATTCATCCAGAGCAGTATAAAAATGTTGAATTATTATTAAAAAGTTTAGGATTATCGATTGATGATGTAGGACAACCGCATTTGCAAAAGTGTTTAGAAGGAGTGGAGCTTTCTAAATTATCTCAAGCGACGAATATTGGTGAGCCGACATTAATCGATATTATAGATGCTTTAATTAGTCCAGAACGAGATATGCGTGATGAATTGCCAAAGCCACTTTTGAAAAAGGGAATTCTCAAATTAGAAGATTTAAAGCGCGGTATGGAGTTAGAAGGAACGGTGCGAAATGTTGTTGACTTCGGTGCATTTGTTGATATTGGTGTGAAACAAGATGGTTTAGTACATATTTCTAAACTGAGCAAACAGTTTGTGAAGCATCCGTTAGATGTGGTGTCTGTCGGGCAGATTGTAAAAGTATGGGTAGATGATGTTGATATGAAGAAAGGGCGTGTTGCCTTATCGATGTTACCTATTGAATAGTGATGGAAGTAGGTATAACATTGCTTTTTTTTCATGAACGGATGTTAGTAAAAATTTAAATAGTGGGGGTTCTTCAGCCCCCACTGATTAAACATTCACTTTATCAGGAATTTTGATGCGTTCTGCTATAATAAAACCAGCACTCATTTAACAACTTAATTTGATACCGGTTTTTTTCGAAATATGCACGTTGCATTTGTTTTCGGAGCCATGTAGGCATAAGAATCCCTCCTTGTTTAATCCGGCTCTAACAAGCAGCTCCCTACACACTAAGATAAGATTCAAAGTAAGTGAAAAACTCAATCTTAGGAACTGCTTATAAGAGTTTGGTTAGCGAAGTTCCATGAATAGATGTGGAAGAGGCTAGTTCATAGAAGTTGCGCTTTTTGAATGAGGATGGGTATATGTACTATTTAATATATGTATAAGAAAGAAGAAAAGTGTAAGTTTATTTTTAGTTTTTAGGGGGATGAAAATGAATGGAAAAGAAATTCAAAGACTTGTAGAAGAAATATCGTTGCAATATTTCGGGAGGGCTTTTTTACATAAAGCAATGTTCAATAAACGACTACGTACAACTGGTGGAAGGTATTTGCTCAGAAGTCATAATATAGAATTAAACTATCGTCATTACGAAGTGTATGGAAAAGAAGAATTAATTGGCATTATTAAGCATGAGTTGTGCCATTATCATTTGCACATTATGGGGAGAGGGTATCAACATCGAGATCGAGATTTTCGTCAGTTATTAAAAGAGGTTGGAGCCCCTAGATTTTGTAAGAGAATAACAGGTGAGAGAACAGAGCCTAAAACACATGTGTATGAATGCATGGAATGTACGCTTCAATATGTAAGAAGGCGTCAAATCAATACAAAAAGATATGTTTGCGGAAAGTGTAAGGGGAAATTAAAAGAGATAAAAAACACCTTGACAGTTAAAAATCAATCCAGTATATTATAAACATGTCACGTTTGTACAAGATGTTGTATAAATGACTTGACTTACAATATGAATTTTTATAAGATGTAAATTGTCTTTCTTATTCCGCAGTAGCTCAGTGGTAGAGCTATCGGCTGTTAACCGATCGGTCGTAGGTTCGAGTCCTACCTGCGGAGCCATACAGAGAAGTACCCAAGTGGCTCAAGGGGCTCCCCTGCTAAGGGAGTAGATCGCTAACGCGGTGCGAGGGTTCGAATCCCTTCTTCTCTGCCATTTTATTGGCCCGTTGGTCAAGTGGTTAAGACACCGCCCTTTCACGGCGGTAACACGGGTTCGAATCCCGTACGGGTCACCACTTTTGGAGGATTAGCTCAGCTGGGAGAGCACCTGCCTTACAAGCAGGGGGTCGGCGGTTCGATCCCGTCATCCTCCACCATATATAAATAGTATCGTCGCGGGGTGGAGCAGTCCGGTAGCTCGTCGGGCTCATAACCCGAAGGTCGCAGGTTCAAATCCTGTCCCCGCAACCAAATGGTCCCGTGGTGTAGTGGTTAACATGCCTGCCTGTCACGCAGGAGATCGCCGGTTCGACCCCGGTCGGGACCGCCATTTTAACTGCTGCTATTGAGCAGTTGTTTTTTATTGCTTATTGTGATATGATGTTTTTTGTCGCTAAATAAAGAATGTTTTTTGATGGGCTATAGCCAAGCGGTAAGGCAACGGACTTTGACTCCGTCATGCGCTGGTTCGAATCCAGCTAGCCCAGCCATTTACGAGCCATTAGCTCAGTTGGTAGAGCATCTGACTTTTAATCAGAGGGTCGAAGGTTCGAGTCCTTCATGGCTCACTCTTTTTTATTTCCGCGGGTGTGGCGGAATTGGCAGACGCACCAGACTTAGGATCTGGCGCCTTTGGCGTGGGGGTTCGACTCCCTTCACCCGCATATGCGGTCGTGGCGGAATGGCAGACGCGCTAGGTTGAGGGCCTAGTGGGGGAAACCCCGTGGAGGTTCAAGTCCTCTCGGCCGCACCAAAGAAAAAATAAAAAAGTACTTGCATTAGAAAAACTAATGTGATAAGATAATTGAGTCGCTGAAAAACAACGACGACAAAACAACTAGATTAAGCGCCCGTAGCTCAATTGGATAGAGCGTTTGACTACGGATCAAAAGGTTAGGGGTTCGAGTCCTCTCGGGCGCGCCATTACGGGAAGTGGCTCAGCTTGGTAGAGCACCTGGTTTGGGACCAGGGGGTCGCAGGTTCAAATCCTGTCTTCCCGACCACGCGGGTGTAGTTTAGTGGTAAAACAAGAGCCTTCCAAGCTCTGGTCGAGAGTTCGATTCTCTTCACCCGCTTTTAGTTCTTTGAAAACTGAACGAAACAAACAACGTGAAACGTCAATTTTTATTTTAGATGCTAGACAAACTAACTTTATTGGAGAGTTTGATCCTGGCTCAGGATGAACGCTGGCGGCGTGCCTAATACATGCAAGTCGAGCGAATGGATTAAGAGCTTGCTCTTATGAAGTTAGCGGCGGACGGGTGAGTAACACGTGGGTAACCTGCCCATAAGACTGGGATAACTCCGGGAAACCGGGGCTAATACCGGATAACATTTTGCGCTGCATGGCGCGAAATTGAAAGGCGGCTTCGGCTGTCACTTATGGATGGACCCGCGTCGCATTAGCTAGTTGGTGAGGTAACGGCTCACCAAGGCAACGATGCGTAGCCGACCTGAGAGGGTGATCGGCCACACTGGGACTGAGACACGGCCCAGACTCCTACGGGAGGCAGCAGTAGGGAATCTTCCGCAATGGACGAAAGTCTGACGGAGCAACGCCGCGTGAGTGATGAAGGCTTTCGGGTCGTAAAACTCTGTTGTTAGGGAAGAACAAGTGCTAGTTGAATAAGCTGGCACCTTGACGGTACCTAACCAGAAAGCCACGGCTAACTACGTGCCAGCAGCCGCGGTAATACGTAGGTGGCAAGCGTTATCCGGAATTATTGGGCGTAAAGCGCGCGCAGGTGGTTTCTTAAGTCTGATGTGAAAGCCCACGGCTCAACCGTGGAGGGTCATTGGAAACTGGGAGACTTGAGTGCAGAAGAGGAAAGTGGAATTCCATGTGTAGCGGTGAAATGCGTAGAGATATGGAGGAACACCAGTGGCGAAGGCGACTTTCTGGTCTGTAACTGACACTGAGGCGCGAAAGCGTGGGGAGCAAACAGGATTAGATACCCTGGTAGTCCACGCCGTAAACGATGAGTGCTAAGTGTTAGAGGGTTTCCGCCCTTTAGTGCTGAAGTTAACGCATTAAGCACTCCGCCTGGGGAGTACGGCCGCAAGGCTGAAACTCAAAGGAATTGACGGGGGCCCGCACAAGCGGTGGAGCATGTGGTTTAATTCGAAGCAACGCGAAGAACCTTACCAGGTCTTGACATCCTCTGACAACCCTAGAGATAGGGCTTCCCCTTCGGGGGCAGAGTGACAGGTGGTGCATGGTTGTCGTCAGCTCGTGTCGTGAGATGTTGGGTTAAGTCCCGCAACGAGCGCAACCCTTGATCTTAGTTGCCATCATTAAGTTGGGCACTCTAAGGTGACTGCCGGTGACAAACCGGAGGAAGGTGGGGATGACGTCAAATCATCATGCCCCTTATGACCTGGGCTACACACGTGCTACAATGGACGGTACAAAGAGCTGCAAGACCGCGAGGTGGAGCTAATCTCATAAAACCGTTCTCAGTTCGGATTGTAGGCTGCAACTCGCCTACATGAAGCTGGAATCGCTAGTAATCGCGGATCAGCATGCCGCGGTGAATACGTTCCCGGGCCTTGTACACACCGCCCGTCACACCACGAGAGTTTGTAACACCCGAAGTCGGTGGGGTAACCTTTTGGAGCCAGCCGCCTAAGGTGGGACAGATGATTGGGGTGAAGTCGTAACAAGGTAGCCGTATCGGAAGGTGCGGCTGGATCACCTCCTTTCTATGGAGAATTGATGAACGCTGTTCATCAATATAAGTTTCCGTGTTTCGTTTTGTTCAGTTTTGAGAGAACTATCTCTCAGAAATAAATGTATGTTCTTTGAAAACTAGATAACAGTGTAGCTCATATTTTTTAATTTTAGTTTGGTTAAGTTAGAAAGGGCGCACGGTGGATGCCTTGACACTAGGAGTCGATGAAGGACGGGACTAACGCCGATATGCTTCGGGGAGCTGTAAGTAAGCTTTGATCCGAAGATTTCCGAATGGGGAAACCCACCATACGTAATGGTATGGTATCCTTATCTGAATACATAGGGTAAGGAAGACAGACCCAGGGAACTGAAACATCTAAGTACCTGGAGGAAGAGAAAGCAAATGCGATTTCCTGAGTAGCGGCGAGCGAAACGGAATCTAGCCCAAACCAAGAGGCTTGCCTCTTGGGGTTGTAGGACATTCTATACGGAGTTACAAAGGAACGAGGTAGACGAAGCAGTCTGGAAAGGCTCGTCACAGAGGGTAACAACCCCGTAGTCGAAACTTCGTTCTCTCTTGAATGTATCCTGAGTACGGCGGAACACGTGAAATTCCGTCGGAATCCGGGAGGACCATCTCCCAAGGCTAAATACTCCCTAGTGATCGATAGTGAACCAGTACCGTGAGGGAAAGGTGAAAAGCACCCCGGAAGGGGAGTGAAAGAGATCCTGAAACCGTGTGCCTACAAATAGTCAGAGCCCGTTAACGGGTGATGGCGTGCCTTTTGTAGAATGAACCGGCGAGTTACGATCCCGTGCGAGGTTAAGCTGAAGAGGCGGAGCCGTAGCGAAAGCGAGTCTGAATAGGGCGTTTAGTACGTGGTCGTAGACCCGAAACCAGGTGATCTACCCATGTCCAGGGTGAAGTTCAGGTAACACTGAATGGAGGCCCGAACCCACGCACGTTGAAAAGTGCGGGGATGAGGTGTGGGTAGCGGAGAAATTCCAATCGAACCTGGAGATAGCTGGTTCTCCCCGAAATAGCTTTAGGGCTAGCCTCAAGTGTTAGAGTCTTGGAGGTAGAGCACTGATTGGACTAGGGGTCCTCATCGGATTACCGAATTCAGTCAAACTCCGAATGCCAATGACTTATCCTTGGGAGTCAGACTGCGAGTGATAAGATCCGTAGTCAAAAGGGAAACAGCCCAGACCGCCAGCTAAGGTCCCAAAGTGTGTATTAAGTGGAAAAGGATGTGGAGTTGCTTAGACAACTAGGATGTTGGCTTAGAAGCAGCCACCATTTAAAGAGTGCGTAATAGCTCACTAGTCGAGTGACTCTGCGCCGAAAATGTACCGGGGCTAAATACACCACCGAAGCTGCGGATTGATACTTACGTATCAGTGGTAGGGGAGCGTTCTAAGGACAGTGAAGTCAGACCGGAAGGACTGGTGGAGTGCTTAGAAGTGAGAATGCCGGTATGAGTAGCGAAAGACGGGTGAGAATCCCGTCCACCGAATGCCTAAGGTTTCCTGAGGAAGGCTCGTCCGCTCAGGGTTAGTCAGGACCTAAGCCGAGGCCGACAGGCGTAGGCGATGGACAACAGGTTGATATTCCTGTACCACCTCTTTATCGTTTGAGCAATGGAGGGACGCAGAAGGATAGAAGAAGCGTGCGATTGGTTGTGCACGTCCAAGCAGTTAGGCTGATAAGTAGGCAAATCCGCTTATCGTGAAGGCTGAGCTGTGATGGGGAAGCTCCTTATGGAGCGAAGTCTTTGATTCCCCGCTGCCAAGAAAAGCTTCTAGCGAGATAAAAGGTGCCTGTACCGCAAACCGACACAGGTAGGCGAGGAGAGAATCCTAAGGTGAGCGAGAGAACTCTGGTTAAGGAACTCGGCAAAATGACCCCGTAACTTCGGGAGAAGGGGTGCTTTCTTAACGGAAAGCCGCAGTGAATAGGCCCAAGCGACTGTTTAGCAAAAACACAGGTCTCTGCGAAGCCGTAAGGCGAAGTATAGGGGCTGACACCTGCCCGGTGCTGGAAGGTTAAGGAGAGGGGTTAGCGCAAGCGAAGCTCTGAACTGAAGCCCCAGTAAACGGCGGCCGTAACTATAACGGTCCTAAGGTAGCGAAATTCCTTGTCGGGTAAGTTCCGACCCGCACGAAAGGTGTAACGATTTGGGCACTGTCTCAACCAGAGACTCGGTGAAATTATAGTACCTGTGAAGATGCAGGTTACCCGCGACAGGACGGAAAGACCCCGTGGAGCTTTACTGTAGCCTGATATTGAATTTTGGTACAGCTTGTACAGGATAGGCGGGAGCCTTTGAAGCCGGAGCGCTAGCTTCGGTGGAGGCGCTGGTGGGATACCGCCCTGGCTGTATTGAAATTCTAACCTACGGGTCTTATCGACCCGGGAGACAGTGTCAGGTGGGCAGTTTGACTGGGGCGGTCGCCTCCTAAAGTGTAACGGAGGCGCCCAAAGGTTCCCTCAGAATGGTTGGAAATCATTCGTAGAGTGCAAAGGCATAAGGGAGCTTGACTGCGAGACCTACAAGTCGAGCAGGGACGAAAGTCGGGCTTAGTGATCCGGTGGTTCCGCATGGAAGGGCCATCGCTCAACGGATAAAAGCTACCCCGGGGATAACAGGCTTATCTCCCCCAAGAGTCCACATCGACGGGGAGGTTTGGCACCTCGATGTCGGCTCATCGCATCCTGGGGCTGTAGTCGGTCCCAAGGGTTGGGCTGTTCGCCCATTAAAGCGGTACGCGAGCTGGGTTCAGAACGTCGTGAGACAGTTCGGTCCCTATCCGTCGTGGGCGTAGGAAATTTGAGAGGAGCTGTCCTTAGTACGAGAGGACCGGGATGGACGCACCGCTGGTGTACCAGTTGTTCTGCCAAGGGCATAGCTGGGTAGCTATGTGCGGAAGGGATAAGTGCTGAAAGCATCTAAGCATGAAGCCCCCCTCAAGATGAGATTTCCCATAGCGTAAGCTAGTAAGATCCCTGAAAGATGATCAGGTTGATAGGTTCGAGGTGGAAGCATGGTGACATGTGGAGCTGACGAATACTAATAGATCGAGGACTTAACCATATAATATGAAGCAAATGTTATCTAGTTTTGAAGGAATATATATTTAAAATTCCTTTTGACATTCTGAAAAGAATGTGTATAATAATAAAAGTCTGGTAATGATGGCAGAGAGGTCACACCCGTTCCCATACCGAACACGGAAGTTAAGCTCTCTAGCGCCGATGGTAGTTGGGACCTTGTCCCTGTGAGAGTAGGACGTTGCCAGGCTTTATAATCGTCGCGGGGTGGAGCAGTCCGGTAGCTCGTCGGGCTCATAACCCGAAGGTCGCAGGTTCAAATCCTGTCCCCGCAACCAAATGGTCCCGTGGTGTAGTGGTTAACATGCCTGCCTGTCACGCAGGAGATCGCCGGTTCGACCCCGGTCGGGACCGCCATTTATACAAAGAAAAGAACGAAACAAGTTGTTTCGTATTTTTTTATTTATTTTTAAGAAAACTTATAAAGACAGTCAATCTTTCCTTAGGACAACTCCTAAGGTCTTTTTTATATGTTCAAAATGAAACAAAGTGAAAAAATCTGTATAATAAAAGACAGGGAATATTGCGAGTAAGGTAGGTGAAACCTTTGAATAGATATGAAATAAAGACAACTTCTTCTGAAGAGACTCAACATTTATCAGAAAGGTTAGGACACCTTGTTAAGGAACAAGATGTGCTTATCTTAGAAGGAGATTTAGGTGCTGGAAAGACAACGTTTACGAAAGGTCTTGCAAAAGGCCTTGGTGTGAAACGAGTTGTAAATAGCCCCACATTCAACATTATTAAAGAGTATAAAGGCAGATTACCGCTATATCATATGGACGTGTATCGTTTAGCGGAAAGTGAAGAGGATTTAGGATTTGATGAGTATTTTTATGGTGAAGGCATAACAGTAGTAGAATGGGCTCATTTAATTGAATCTTTTCTGCCAAATGAGAAATTAAAAATAAGCTTGTTCCATACAGGTGATGATACAAGGGAAATTGTGTTAGAGCCAAGTGGTGAACGTTATATTAGATTATGTGAGGAGCTATTACAAGATGAAAGTACTAGCAATTGATACTTCAAATTATGTAATGGGGGTTTCTCTTATTGATGGAAATATTGTTGTCGGAGAAATCATTACGAATTTAACAAAAAATCATTCTGTACGCCTAATGCCAGCTGTAGAACAACTTCTGAAGGAATGTAGTGTAAAACCGAAAGAGTTAGATAAAATTGTTGTAGCGGCTGGTCCTGGATCTTATACAGGAGTTCGAATTGGTGTGACTGTTGCAAAGACATTAGCTTGGTCATTGCAAATACCGATTGTCGGCGTGTCTAGTTTAGAAGTAGTGGCTGCAAATGGGTCAAATTTCGAAGGTGTTATTTGTCCATTGTTTGATGGGCGCCGCGGACAAATTTATACAGGCTTGTATACATATAAAGAAGAGCAGTTATCTTCTATAGAAGAGGATCGAATTGTTCTTATTGTTGATTGGTTACAGATGCTAAAAGATAAAGGACAACCTGTTTTATTTATCGGTAATGATGTAGAGCAACATAAAGAAACGATTGTAGAATATTTAGGAGACCAAGCTGTATTTGCTTCTTGTACAAAGAATAACCCAAGGCCAAGTGAATTAGCATTTTTAGGATTACAAAAAAAGGAGCAAAGTGTGCATACATTTGTCCCGAGCTACCTCCGTTTAGCAGAGGCAGAAACAAAATGGCTAGAAAGTCAAAAAAAATAGGGGTTATTAAAATGGATATTACATTTAGAAAGATGACGACTGATGATATTGCTCAAATTGTAGTAATTGAAGAAGCGTCATTTGCAACTCCATGGACTGCTGATGCATTTTATCGTGAACTGACGATGAATGAATATGCACATTATGTCGTGCTAGAAAAAGATGATATGGTAATTGGATACTGTGGATTGTGGATTATTATTGATGAATCACATATTACGAACATAGCCATTTTGCCAGAATATCGTGGCCAAAAACTTGGAGATGCTTTGCTAAAGGAAGTAATGGATCAGGCAAGAGAAATGGGAGCAAAAACGATGACACTTGAAGTAAGGGTTTCAAATGAAGTAGCGAAACAGTTATACCGAAAGTATGGATTTCAAAATGGTGGGATTCGTAAACGATACTATACAGACAATTATGAAGATGGTCTTGTAATGTGGGTGAATATATAATGGAAAAAAATACGATTATACTTGGTATTGAAACGAGCTGTGATGAAACAGCTGTAGCAGTTGTTAAAAATGGAACAGAAATAATGGCAAATGTTGTCGCTTCACAAATCGAAAGCCATAAGCGTTTTGGAGGAGTTGTACCGGAAATCGCATCTCGTCATCATGTAGAACAAATTACAGTTGTATTAGAAGAAGCTTTAAAAGAAGCGAACGTTACATTTGATAATATTGATGCAATTGCTGTGACAGAAGGGCCGGGTTTAGTAGGAGCACTTTTAATTGGCGTAAATGCAGCAAAGGCAATTGCCTTTGCTCATAATATTCCTCTTGTGGGTGTTCACCATATTGCTGGGCATATTTATGCGAATCGCTTAGTAAAAGAACTACAATTCCCTTTGTTATCACTTGTTGTTTCTGGGGGACATACAGAGCTTGTTTATATGAAAGAACATGGTTCGTTTGAAGTAATTGGCGAAACAAGAGATGATGCGGCAGGAGAAGCATATGATAAGGTTGCACGTACATTATCTATGCCGTATCCAGGTGGTCCTCATATTGATCGTCTTGCGCATGAAGGACGGCCAACGATTGATTTACCACGTGCATGGCTAGAGCCGGATTCGTATGATTTTAGCTTTAGTGGATTGAAATCAGCAGTTATCAACACTGTGCATAACGCAAAACAGCGTGGAGAAGAAATCGCGCCAGAGGATTTAGCAGCTAGCTTCCAAGCGAGTGTAATAGATGTACTAGTAACGAAAGCGGTACGGGCAGCAGAGGCATATGGTGTAAAACAAGTGCTTCTTGCTGGAGGGGTTGCAGCAAATAAAGGACTTCGTGCTTCTCTAGAGGAAGAGTTTGCTAAGAAAGAGGATATTGAGCTAATTATTCCACCACTATCCTTGTGCACAGATAATGCAGCGATGATTGCAGCAGCAGGTACAATTGCATATAAGCAAGGAAAACGTACATCATTGGCTTTAAATGCAAATCCAGGATTAGATATTGAAGCATAGTTATACACATAATTAACCACAAATTGTGGATAAAGCCCATATTATCTGTTGATAATGTGGGCTTTGTTGTGAGTATAAAATGTGCATAACTTTTTTGTGGTCTGTGTATAATGTGGAAAAGTTATTTTTATATTTATATAATAATGGTGGATATGTGTATAAAGTTGTGGATAATATTATTAAGGTCAGACCTTCGACGATAACTCTTTGTATTGAAAATAAACAAGGTAGTTGAATAATTTTCAACTACCTTGTTTTCATCATATGAATATATAGGGCTTATACGTGTAATTCTTCCCATTCCGCCATAAATTTTTCTAATTGTTCTTGTTTTGTCTGCTTTGTTGTTGTAATTTCACTAGCTCGTTCGTAGTCAGCATATACTTCGGGTAGACAAAGTTCTTCTTCTAATGTTGCAATTTCCTCTTCTAACTTTGCGATGTTTTGTTCAATGTCTTCAATTTTCCGTATACGTTGGCGCTCCAACTTCTTACGTTCTTTTTCTTCAAGATAATTTAATTTTTCTTGAGCAATATTCTTTTGGATTGGTGTATCCTCTTCTTGTTGTTCGAATTCCGCACGCTCAATCATTTCATTTTTCTTTTCAATATAGTAGTCATAGTCACCTAAATATTCTTGTGCACCATCTGTTGATAACTCAACAACTGTAGTTGTGACACGGTTAATAAAATAACGATCATGAGAAACGAATAAAAGAGTTCCTGGATAATCAATCAAGGCATTTTCTAAAATCTCTTTACTATTTAAATCAAGATGATTTGTTGGCTCATCGAGAATCAGTAAATTAGATTTTTGCATCATCAATTTTGCTAGAGCTAATCGAGCTTTTTGGCCACCACTTAAGGAAGATACAGGTTTTAATACATCGTCCCCTGTGAATAAAAAGTTACCGAGTATAGTGCGAATTTCTTTTTCTGGTTCTAACGGATAATCGTCCCATAGTTCGTTTAAAACACGCTTAGATGATGTTAAGTTTGCCTGTTCTTGATCATAATATCCAATAGATACATTTGAACCGAAAGAAATTTCACCGCTTAACGCCTTCAATTTATTCACAATCGATTTTAATAATGTAGATTTTCCGATACCGTTTGGACCGACTAGTGCGACACTATCCCCTCGGGTCAAACGCATATTTACATGCCCAATAATCGGTTCTTCGTCATATCCAATTGAAACATCTTTTACTTGTAATACGTCGTTTCCGCTTTGCTTTTCGATATCAAAGTGGAAGGATGCAGACTTAGAGTCACTTAATGGCCTGGTTAGTAATTCCATTCGATCTAATTGTTTCTGACGACTTTGTGCACGTTTTGTTGTAGATGCACGAGCAATGTTTTTTTGGACAAAGTCTTCTAGCTTAGCAATTTCCTCTTGTTGTTTTTCGTAACGCTTCATTTCCTGTTCATATAGTGCGGCTTTTAAGTCTAAATATTTACTGTAGTTACCAACATATCGTCTGCTTTCCTTATTAGAAATTTCATATACTTGTGTGACAAGCTTGTCTAAAAAGTAGCGATCATGAGAAACGATTAAAATAGCTCCAGGGTAGCCTTGTAAATATTGTTCAAGCCATGTTAATGTATCGATATCTAAATGGTTTGTCGGTTCGTCCAAGATGAGTAAATCTGGTTTGGTTAATAGTAGTTTCCCAAGAGCAAGTCTTGTTTTTTGGCCACCACTTAACGTAGAAATCGTTGTTTGATGTGTTTCAACTGGAAAACCGAGTCCACTCAAAATGGAGCGAATATCAGCTTCATATTGATAACCGCCCTGATCTTTGTAGTCTAACTGCAATTGATCATAATCAGCGAGTAATCTTTCGTACGAAGTAGCATTTGAAAAGTTCTCTTCTTTACCCATTTCCTGTTCTAACCTTCGAAGTTTTGTCTCCATTTGCTGTAGATGTGTAAAGACAGTGAGCATTTCATCCCAAATTGTTAAGGAAGTTTCAAGACCGGTATTTTGAGCCAAATAACCAATTGAAACATCTTTTGGTTTTATCATTTCACCGCCATCATGAGATAACTCTCCAGCGATTATTTTTAACAATGTAGATTTTCCAGCACCATTTCGACCAACGAGTGCAATACGATCTCTTGTTTGAACCTCCAATTTAATGTTTGCAAGAATTGTTTCAGCACCGTATAATTTTGAAAGCCCATTCACTTGTAATAAAATCAATGTTTTCACCTCAAATAATTTCTTAACTTTGCCATGTTTATATTTCTCAATCATACTAAAAATAGTGTATAGTTTAAAATAAAGAGAGAAGTCTTCTCTCTATTATACAAGGAAAGTCATAAGTGCTAAACTTCTGTATTTGTTTCAATCATATGAACAAAGATAGGAAGAGAGGAGAGGTTACATGGATCAGCAAAAGATTCCACAGGCCACTGCCAAACGATTGCCTCTATACTATCGATTTATCCAAAACTTATCTCTTTCTGGTAAGCAACGTGTTTCATCAGCGGAATTGAGTGAAGCTGTCAAAGTAGACTCAGCAACGATTCGAAGAGACTTTTCATATTTTGGAGCGTTAGGAAAAAAGGGATACGGATATAATGTGAATTATTTACTATCATTTTTCCGTGAAACGCTCGATCAAGATGATATAACACGTGTAGCACTTATTGGAGTAGGTAATTTAGGGACCGCTTTCTTACATTACAATTTCACGAAAAATAATAATACAAAGATTGAAATGGCTTTTGATGTCAATGAAGAGAAAGTTGGAAAAGAAATCGGAGGAATTCCTGTATATCATTTAGATGAATTAGAAGAGCATCTAACAAGTGATATACAAGTGGCAATATTAACAGTACCCGCTACCGTTGCACAAGCTGTAGCAGATCGATTGGCCGAAACAAATATACACGGAATTTTAAATTTTACACCAGCACGATTAAATGTTTCAGAAAATATAAGAATTCATCATATTGATTTAGCTGTAGAATTACAAACACTAGTTTATTTTTTGAAAAATTATCCACAATAAAACGCAGAGGGATTCCCTCTGCGTTTTATTGTGGCTTTTTCTTTGTAAATTTGACTAAGATAAGTCGAAGCGCCAAATTAAAGTCAATTGTTGCCATAGCAGCAAACAGCAGTGTCCCAAAGTTCCAGATTGTATCTGTAACGTTCGTAATTGCGAAACGTGTAAAGACGCACCCAAGAAGGAAATACAGTGCTGCCATGAACAATGGTGAATTTCTCATATTTAAAATCCTCCGATAAATCCTTGCATTTTTTCTGCTTCTTTAATCATTTCCTGTATTTGTTCGTTACTTATCATAACTTGAGCTAATGCAACCATCGTATTCATTGCAACATGTGCCATAATAGGAACGATAATGCGTTTTGTTTTTACATATAAAAAGGCGAATACAAGCCCCATAGCAGTGTATACCAATAGATGTGTAAAATCAAAGTGAATTGCTGCGAATACAAGTGAGCTAATAATAGCAGCGATAAAGAAGTTGAATCTCTTATACAATGTACCAAATAAAATTTTTCTAAAGACAATTTCCTCTAAAATGGGCCCCATTATCGATATAACAATAAGGAACCAAGGAGTAGTTCTTGCAATTTCCATTAAGCGAGCTGTGTTTTCAGAACCAGGTTTAATGCCTAATAAACGCATTTCGATTGTGCCTGCAATTGTTTGAGAAAAGAAAGCTAAAAAGAAACCAATAAAAATCCAACCAATTGTGGCAGGAACACTGGAACGTGTTGTGTCGAAACGGCTTTCGCGAATATCTGTTCGTAATAGCCAAAGGACAACACATAGCGCAATGAAAAAGCTAATAATTGCCCAATGACCAGTCATGATTTGTATTTTTTCATCTCGTGTTAAACCGCTATTATTATAAAATCCGGTTTTTGCAAGAAGCGGTAATCCGATGATACCTGATAATTGCATCAGAATATATGTAACTATAATCCACCAATATTGTTTTTTCAAATTGGTTAACCATCCTTTCTAACTCTAGTTTATGAGATAAGGCAGGATAACATGTAAGTATCCAGCCATGGATACATAATAACGGTCTCTATTATTATTTTTTTGTAAATCTTTCATCGAAAGTGAAATAGGAGACAGGAAAAAGCTGTACCTATAGAGAAAATAACTTATGGCATCTTTCATATTGTAACATACGGTAAGTGGAAAAGCTGATTCATATACAAAAGGCTTTTTTAGAATTATTTCTGTTATTGTTGCATAGAAAAAGTTTATATCACAATTTGCGAAAAAATTATGATTTTTTTACTTGCAAAAGAAAATTAGATTATTTATTATTATAAGTGTGTTAGCACTCGGGGAACTTGAGTGCTAATAAAGAAAATTTACATAGACAAATGAGGAGGTAATTGTTCATGCTAAAGCCATTAGGTGATCGCGTTGTAATTGAGCTTGTTCAAGCAGAAGAAAAAACAGCAAGTGGTATTGTATTACCAGACACTGCAAAAGAAAAACCACAAGAGGGTAAAGTTATTGCAGTAGGTACTGGTCGAGTGCTTGAAAATGGTGAGCGTGTTGCTTTAGAGGTAGCAGCAGGTGATCTTATCATCTTCTCGAAATATGCAGGTACTGAAGTGAAATATGAAGGTACAGACTACTTGATTTTACGTGAAAGTGACATTTTAGCAGTTATCGGTTAATTATATACATTTTAAAAATCCAAGGGGGTCAAATATTATGGCAAAAGATATTAAATTTAGTGAAGAAGCACGTCGTTCGATGCTTCGCGGTGTCGACACTCTTGCAAACGCAGTAAAAGTAACGCTTGGACCAAAAGGTCGTAACGTAGTACTTGAGAAAAAGTTTGGTTCACCACTTATTACAAATGATGGTGTAACAATCGCAAAAGAAATCGAATTAGAAGATGCATTCGAAAACATGGGTGCAAAATTAGTAGCAGAAGTTGCTAGCAAAACAAACGATGTAGCTGGTGACGGAACAACAACTGCAACTGTATTAGCACAAGCTATGATTCGTGAAGGTTTAAAAAACGTAACAGCTGGTGCAAACCCAATGGGTCTTCGTAAAGGTATCGAAAAAGCTGTTGTTGCAGCAGTAGAAGAATTAAAAATGATTTCTAAACCAATCGAAGGTAAATCTTCTATCGCGCAAGTAGCTGCTATTTCTGCTGCTGACGAAGAAGTAGGTAAATTAATTGCTGAAGCAATGGAACGCGTTGGTAACGACGGCGTTATTACATTAGAAGAATCTAAAGGATTCACAACAGAATTAGATGTAGTAGAAGGTATGCAATTTGATCGTGGATATGCATCTCCTTACATGATTACTGATTCTGACAAAATGGAAGCAGTACTTGATAACCCATACATCTTAATCACTGACAAAAAGATTTCTAACATTCAAGAAATCTTACCAGTATTAGAGCAAGTGGTACAACAAGGTAAACCACTTCTTATCATTGCTGAAGATGTAGAAGGCGAAGCATTAGCTACATTAGTAGTGAACAAACTACGTGGTACATTCAATGTAGTAGCTGTTAAAGCTCCTGGATTTGGTGACCGTCGTAAAGCAATGCTAGAAGATATTGCGATTTTAACTGGTGGTGAAGTAATCACTGAAGAGTTAGGACGCGACTTAAAATCTGCTACAGTTGCATCTTTAGGACGCGCTGGCAAAGTGGTTGTAACGAAAGAAAATACAACTGTAGTTGAAGGTATAGGTAACACTGAACAAATCGAAGCTCGCATCGGTCAAATCCGTGCACAATTAGAAGAAACTACTTCTGAATTCGATCGTGAAAAATTACAAGAGCGCCTTGCTAAACTTGCAGGTGGCGTAGCAGTAATTAAAGTAGGTGCAGCAACTGAAACTGAGTTAAAAGAGCGTAAACTTCGCATTGAAGATGCACTTAACTCAACTCGTGCAGCAGTAGAAGAAGGTATTGTTGCAGGTGGTGGTACTTCACTTATGAACGTATACACGAAAGTAGCTGCTATTTCAGCTGAAGGTGACGAAGCAACAGGTATCAACATTGTACTCCGTGCATTAGAAGAGCCAGTTCGTCAAATCGCAATCAACGCTGGTCTAGAAGGATCTGTTGTTGTAGAACGTTTAAAAGGCGAAAAAGTAGGCGTTGGTTTCAACGCAGCAACTGGCGAATGGGTAAACATGCTTGAGTCTGGTATCGTAGACCCAGCAAAAGTAACTCGTTCTGCACTTCAAAACGCAGCATCTGTTGCAGCAATGTTCTTAACAACTGAAGCAGTAGTTGCTGACAAGCCAGAACCAAATGCACCAGCAATGCCTGACATGGGCGGCATGGGCATGGGCGGTATGGGCGGCATGATGTAATTTCATCCGCTGGCAGAAAATCCATCTCTATTTAGAGGTGGATTTTTTGTTGTACACAGAAGAAAAATGATAGTAATAAAAACTCTATCGCAATGAGAAAATAATTTCTGTAGAATTTTGTCGCTTTCTCTCTTGACCGTATTGATACTTCATTGTTAGAATCTAGGAAGATAATATAAAACGAATCCTTCATATATCCTCAATGATATGGTTTGAGAGTCTCTACCGGGTTACCGTAAACAACCTGACTATGAAGGCAGTGTGTCTTATATTTATAAAGAGCGGAAGACTATCTTTATAAAGCCAGACCTCTGCCTTTTCTTTGTTATGAGACTGAGGGCGGAGGACTGGCTTTTTTTATTATATTGGTAATGCTTTTTGCCAAATTGGTGAAAATATTTATATACAGAACTAACGTTGGGGTGATTATTTTGAAAAAACAGCACGATACGATTATCGTTTTAGATTTTGGGAGTCAGTACAATCAGTTAATTGCACGTCGAATTCGTGAGTTCGGTGTATACAGTGAACTTCATCCACATACAATTACTGCAGAAGAAATTAAAGCAATGAATCCAAAAGGGATTATTTTCTCTGGTGGACCGAACAGTGTATATGGTGAAAATGCATTCCACTGTGATGAAAAAATCTTTGAACTAGGCTTACCGATCTTTGGTATTTGCTACGGTATGCAGCTTATGACAAAACACTTTGGTGGAAAAGTAGAGCGTGCAAACCATCGTGAGTACGGAAAAGCAGTTCTTAAAGTAGAGAATGAATCAAAATTATATACGAATCTTCCGGAAGAGCAAGTTGTATGGATGAGTCATGGTGACTTAGTAACTGGTTTACCAGAAGGATTCGTAGTAGACGCAACAAGTGAGTCTTGTCCAATTGCTGGTATGAGCAATGAAGCGCAAAACTTATACGGTGTACAATTCCATCCAGAAGTACGTCACTCTGAGCACGGTAATGATTTAATTAAAAACTTCGTATTCGGCGCGTGTGGTTGCTCTGAAGGTTGGAACATGGAGAACTTTATCGAAGTGGAATTAGAGAAAATCCGTGAAACTGTTGGCGATAAAAAAGTACTATGCGCACTTAGTGGCGGTGTAGATTCTTCTGTTGTAGCAGTATTAATTCATAAAGCCATCGGTGATCAATTAACATGTATTTTCGTTGACCACGGTTTACTTCGTAAAGGTGAAGCGGAAGGCGTTATGAAAACATTTAGCGAAGGCTTCCATATGAACGTTATTAAAGTGGATGCGAAAGAACGCTTTATGAGCAAGCTAAAAGGTGTAGAAGATCCAGAACAAAAACGTAAAATCATTGGTAACGAGTTTATCTATGTATTTGATGATGAAGCATCAAAGCTACAAGGAATGGACTTCTTAGCACAAGGTACACTGTACACTGACATCGTTGAAAGTGGTACAGCAACTGCACAAACAATTAAGTCTCACCACAACGTTGGCGGACTTCCAGAAGATATGCAATTTAAATTAATTGAACCATTAAATACATTATTTAAAGATGAAGTACGTGTATTAGGATCAGAACTAGGAATTCCTGATGAAATCGTATGGCGTCAACCGTTCCCAGGTCCAGGACTTGGTATCCGTGTATTAGGTGAAATTACAGAAGAAAAATTAGAAATCGTTCGTGAATCTGATGCGATTTTACGTGAAGAAATCCAAAAAGCAGGCTTAGACCGTGAAATTTGGCAATACTTCACTGCACTTCCAGGTATGCGTAGTGTAGGTGTTATGGGTGACGAACGTACTTACGATTACACGGTAGGTATCCGTGCAGTAACATCTATCGATGGTATGACAGCGGACTGGGCACGTATCCCTTGGGATGTATTAGAGAAAATTTCTGTACGTATCGTAAACGAAGTAAAACACGTTAACCGTATCGTGTATGATGTAACGAGTAAGCCACCAGCAACAATCGAGTGGGAATAGTATAAAATCTGTTTTTCTGAAAAGGATCCATCTATAACTTATGTAGATGGGTCTTTTTTGTATTTTAACACGAACGAAAGTGTAAGTTTGTTAAAAAACGTTCGTTTTTAAATTGACATATGCCTGTATGTGAGTTAATATGATTATGTAATTAATACAAAAAATGAATATTACAGCCGTCGTATAATATCGGGGATATGGCCCGAAAGTTTCTACCTAGCTACCGTAAATGGCTTGACTACGAGGCGTTTTAATAAAGGTAAGGGGAATCCTGCCTTTGTTTACAGAACGCTTCCATGTATACGCAATGGAAGCCTTTTTTATTTTCATAGATAAAAGAGGGCTAGGGAGGATTACGACGAGTAATCATATAACGGGGGAAACGTAGAATGAAACGTTATTTTCAGTTCGATGAGCTCGGTACGAATTACAAAACAGAGTTCATTGCAGGGTTAACGACATTTTTATCTATGGCTTATGTACTTTTTGTCAATCCTGCTACACTATCACTGGGAAACATTAAAGGATTACCAGCAGGAACAGGAATGGATCCAGGAGCGGTCTTTGTTGCTACTGCGTTAGCAGCGGCGATTGGGTCACTGATTATGGGGATTTTTGCAAAGTATCCAATTGCTTTAGCACCAGGAATGGGAATCAATGCATTCTTTGCTTACACAGCGGTGTTAACGATGGGGATTCCATGGCAAACAGCGATTGCCGGAACGTTAATGTCAGGTATTATCTTTATTATTCTTACTGCTTCGGGTCTTCGTGAAAAAATTATTAATGCGATTCCGTCGGAGTTGAAATTCGCGGTAGCAGCAGGTATTGGCTTGTTTATTGCTTTTCTTGGTTTTCAAAATGCTGGAATTATAGTGAAGAATGATGCTGTTCTTGTTGGATTGGGGGATTTAACAAAAGGCACAACATTGCTTTCTATTTTCGGTGTAGTGATTACAATTATCTTCATGATTAAAAAAATCAATGGTGCAGTTTTCTATGGGATGATTCTTACAGCAATATTAGGTGTAGCGACAGGATTGATTGATACACCAAAAGCTGTTATTGGTGCGATTCCAAGTTTAGAACCAACATTTGGTGTAGCGCTAAATCACTTCGGCGATATCTTCACTGTTCAAATGGCAATTGTTATTATAACGTTTTTCTTCATTGATTTCTTTGATACAGCGGGTACACTTGTAGCAGTTGCGAATCAAGCGGGATTAATGAAGGATAACAAATTACCACGTGCGGGAAAAGCGTTATTTGCAGATGCGATTGCGACTGTTATTGGTGCAATTCTTGGTACATCTACGACAACGTCTTACATTGAATCGTCTGCAGGGGTAGCAGCAGGAGGGCGTTCAGGATTTACAGCAGTTGTAACAGCGGGATTTTTCTTGCTAGCACTATTCTTTTCACCATTACTAAGTGTCGTAACAGCGGCTGTGACGGCACCGGCTTTAATTATTGTAGGGATTTTGATGGTTTCATCTTTAGGGGAAATTGATTGGAAGAAATTTGAGATTGCAGTACCGGCATTCTTTACGATTATTTCCATGCCACTTACGTATAGTATTGCAACGGGAATTGCAATTGGATTCATTTTCTATCCAATTACAATGGTTGTAAGTGGGCGCCGTAAAGAAGTTCATCCAATTATGCATGTAATGGGAGTATTGTTTGTACTATATTTCATCTACGTTCGTAAATAAAGGGGTTTTAAAAGGTCTAGACTAAGGGGAGTCTAGACCTTTTTTGCGTCTTCAGAAAATCTTAAGGATTTCGTTCCGTTTTTCTTCAGAAGTTTTCTTATAATAAGAAATAGAGAGTTTAAAAGTTTTGGGGGGCGATATTGTGGGGCAAGAAACAATACTTGTTGTAGATGATGAAAAAGAAATTAGGGATTTAATTACAATTTACTTAAAAAATGAAGGATATAAAGTATTGCAAGCTGGGGATGGAGCAGAAGGATTAGATATATTAGAGAAGAATGAAGTACATTTAGTTGTGTTAGATATTATGATGCCAAAAATTGATGGGATTCATATGTGTATGAAAGTAAGAGAAGCGAAAGAGATGCCGATTATTATGTTGTCTGCGAAAACGCAAGATATGGATAAAATTTTAGGGTTAACAACGGGGGCGGATGATTATGTAACAAAACCTTTTAATCCGCTAGAATTGATAGCGAGAATTAAATCGCAGCTTCGCCGATATATGAAAATGAATGGATTTATTGTTCAAAATGAAAGCGAGATTGAACTTGGAGATATGAAGATAAATGTAGCAACACATGAAGTGAAAGTTATGGATGAAGAGGTGAAATTAACACCACGAGAGTTTTCTATTTTAGAGTTACTAGCGCGTAATTCAGGTATAGTCTTTAGTGCAGAGCAAATTTATGAAAATGTTTGGAATGAAAGATCCTTTCAATCTGATAATACGGTAATGGTACATATTCGAAAAATCCGTGAGAAGATCGAAGAGAATCCAAGAAAACCGCGTTATATTAAAACGGTGTGGGGAGTGGGGTATAAGATTGAAAAAGATATTTAAGCCGTTTACCTATGTATATAAGAAAATAAGAGGATTGATTGAAAGGATAGTAAAGAGTGTTCGGCGGAGCATACGAATCCAGCTTATTACTACTTTTACTGCTTGTGCGTTATTAGGAGTTTTGTCATCAAAAGCAGCAACCCCATTTTTTGAGAATGCGAATCGAGAAGCAACAATTGATTATAGGGTCGGGATGGAGCAAATTAATCGCGAAGCTCAAAATACAGCAGAAATGATGATGACTGACAATAAGATGGATGCTGTGCAAGATATGATAGAGGCTGAGAATCAACAAATAGAAGCGGGAAGAAAAGCTTTAAAAGTACTAATTACGGATGAGAACGGGAAGGTATTATATAAAACGAAGCAGGCGCAAGAGGAACAAATTAATTTGCATAATACAATTCGTAATGCTGCATCATTTGCTATTAACAACTCAAATTATAACTTTGAAAGTGCGAGAAAAGAATTTATAGCTTTTTCACCAATCACAATTGAAGATAAGAATTTATATATGTTTGTAAGTGGGATTCCTGAAGGAGAGGTGGTATATGAGACACAAGAAGGACCGTTTCCATTTTTTATTGGTGTACTTGTATTTATTTTCTCTTTCTTCTACATAACAAAGAGAAAGATGAAGCAAATTGAAGCGATGGCACAAGGAGTAAAAGAAATAGAAAAGGGGAATTTGGCTTACCGTATTGAGAAAAAGGGA
>NZ_CP127376.1:270000-285000 GCF_030285945.1 Bacillus arachidis
CCCGAAGTCGGTGGGGTAACCTTTTGGAGCCAGCCGCCTAAGGTGGGACAGATGATTGGGGTGAAGTCGTAACAAGGTAGCCGTATCGGAAGGTGCGGCTGGATCACCTCCTTTCTATGGAGAATTGATGAACGCTGTTCATCAATATAAGTTTCCGTGTTTCGTTTTGTTCAGTTTTGAGAGAACTATCTCTCAGAAATAAATGTATGTTCTTTGAAAACTAGATAACAGTGTAGCTCATATTTTTTAATTTTAGTTTGGTTAAGTTAGAAAGGGCGCACGGTGGATGCCTTGACACTAGGAGTCGATGAAGGACGGGACTAACGCCGATATGCTTCGGGGAGCTGTAAGTAAGCTTTGATCCGAAGATTTCCGAATGGGGAAACCCACCATACGTAATGGTATGGTATCCTTATCTGAATACATAGGGTAAGGAAGACAGACCCAGGGAACTGAAACATCTAAGTACCTGGAGGAAGAGAAAGCAAATGCGATTTCCTGAGTAGCGGCGAGCGAAACGGAATCTAGCCCAAACCAAGAGGCTTGCCTCTTGGGGTTGTAGGACATTCTATACGGAGTTACAAAGGAACGAGGTAGACGAAGCAGTCTGGAAAGGCTCGTCACAGAGGGTAACAACCCCGTAGTCGAAACTTCGTTCTCTCTTGAATGTATCCTGAGTACGGCGGAACACGTGAAATTCCGTCGGAATCCGGGAGGACCATCTCCCAAGGCTAAATACTCCCTAGTGATCGATAGTGAACCAGTACCGTGAGGGAAAGGTGAAAAGCACCCCGGAAGGGGAGTGAAAGAGATCCTGAAACCGTGTGCCTACAAATAGTCAGAGCCCGTTAACGGGTGATGGCGTGCCTTTTGTAGAATGAACCGGCGAGTTACGATCCCGTGCGAGGTTAAGCTGAAGAGGCGGAGCCGTAGCGAAAGCGAGTCTGAATAGGGCGTTTAGTACGTGGTCGTAGACCCGAAACCAGGTGATCTACCCATGTCCAGGGTGAAGTTCAGGTAACACTGAATGGAGGCCCGAACCCACGCACGTTGAAAAGTGCGGGGATGAGGTGTGGGTAGCGGAGAAATTCCAATCGAACCTGGAGATAGCTGGTTCTCCCCGAAATAGCTTTAGGGCTAGCCTCAAGTGTTAGAGTCTTGGAGGTAGAGCACTGATTGGACTAGGGGTCCTCATCGGATTACCGAATTCAGTCAAACTCCGAATGCCAATGACTTATCCTTGGGAGTCAGACTGCGAGTGATAAGATCCGTAGTCAAAAGGGAAACAGCCCAGACCGCCAGCTAAGGTCCCAAAGTGTGTATTAAGTGGAAAAGGATGTGGAGTTGCTTAGACAACTAGGATGTTGGCTTAGAAGCAGCCACCATTTAAAGAGTGCGTAATAGCTCACTAGTCGAGTGACTCTGCGCCGAAAATGTACCGGGGCTAAATACACCACCGAAGCTGCGGATTGATACTTACGTATCAGTGGTAGGGGAGCGTTCTAAGGACAGTGAAGTCAGACCGGAAGGACTGGTGGAGTGCTTAGAAGTGAGAATGCCGGTATGAGTAGCGAAAGACGGGTGAGAATCCCGTCCACCGAATGCCTAAGGTTTCCTGAGGAAGGCTCGTCCGCTCAGGGTTAGTCAGGACCTAAGCCGAGGCCGACAGGCGTAGGCGATGGACAACAGGTTGATATTCCTGTACCACCTCTTTATCGTTTGAGCAATGGAGGGACGCAGAAGGATAGAAGAAGCGTGCGATTGGTTGTGCACGTCCAAGCAGTTAGGCTGATAAGTAGGCAAATCCGCTTATCGTGAAGGCTGAGCTGTGATGGGGAAGCTCCTTATGGAGCGAAGTCTTTGATTCCCCGCTGCCAAGAAAAGCTTCTAGCGAGATAAAAGGTGCCTGTACCGCAAACCGACACAGGTAGGCGAGGAGAGAATCCTAAGGTGAGCGAGAGAACTCTGGTTAAGGAACTCGGCAAAATGACCCCGTAACTTCGGGAGAAGGGGTGCTTTCTTAACGGAAAGCCGCAGTGAATAGGCCCAAGCGACTGTTTAGCAAAAACACAGGTCTCTGCGAAGCCGTAAGGCGAAGTATAGGGGCTGACACCTGCCCGGTGCTGGAAGGTTAAGGAGAGGGGTTAGCGCAAGCGAAGCTCTGAACTGAAGCCCCAGTAAACGGCGGCCGTAACTATAACGGTCCTAAGGTAGCGAAATTCCTTGTCGGGTAAGTTCCGACCCGCACGAAAGGTGTAACGATTTGGGCACTGTCTCAACCAGAGACTCGGTGAAATTATAGTACCTGTGAAGATGCAGGTTACCCGCGACAGGACGGAAAGACCCCGTGGAGCTTTACTGTAGCCTGATATTGAATTTTGGTACAGCTTGTACAGGATAGGCGGGAGCCTTTGAAGCCGGAGCGCTAGCTTCGGTGGAGGCGCTGGTGGGATACCGCCCTGGCTGTATTGAAATTCTAACCTACGGGTCTTATCGACCCGGGAGACAGTGTCAGGTGGGCAGTTTGACTGGGGCGGTCGCCTCCTAAAGTGTAACGGAGGCGCCCAAAGGTTCCCTCAGAATGGTTGGAAATCATTCGTAGAGTGCAAAGGCATAAGGGAGCTTGACTGCGAGACCTACAAGTCGAGCAGGGACGAAAGTCGGGCTTAGTGATCCGGTGGTTCCGCATGGAAGGGCCATCGCTCAACGGATAAAAGCTACCCCGGGGATAACAGGCTTATCTCCCCCAAGAGTCCACATCGACGGGGAGGTTTGGCACCTCGATGTCGGCTCATCGCATCCTGGGGCTGTAGTCGGTCCCAAGGGTTGGGCTGTTCGCCCATTAAAGCGGTACGCGAGCTGGGTTCAGAACGTCGTGAGACAGTTCGGTCCCTATCCGTCGTGGGCGTAGGAAATTTGAGAGGAGCTGTCCTTAGTACGAGAGGACCGGGATGGACGCACCGCTGGTGTACCAGTTGTTCTGCCAAGGGCATAGCTGGGTAGCTATGTGCGGAAGGGATAAGTGCTGAAAGCATCTAAGCATGAAGCCCCCCTCAAGATGAGATTTCCCATAGCGTAAGCTAGTAAGATCCCTGAAAGATGATCAGGTTGATAGGTTCGAGGTGGAAGCATGGTGACATGTGGAGCTGACGAATACTAATAGATCGAGGACTTAACCATATAATATGAAGCAAATGTTATCTAGTTTTGAAGGAATATGCCTTCAATAGTTTGGTGATGATGGCAGAGAGGTCACACCCGTTCCCATACCGAACACGGAAGTTAAGCTCTCTAGCGCCGATGGTAGTTGGGACCTTGTCCCTGTGAGAGTAGGACGTCGCCAAGCAACCTTAAGACGAGTCAGAATGACTCGTCTTTTTTGTGTATATAGCTTATTGAAGGTCTTTAATAAAGTGAAACTTTAATCAGTGGGGGGGTTCTTCCTCCACAGCTGATTATTGACCCTCACCAATCGGGCTTTTACGGGCAGTTTATCTCCCGCCGGACATTCTAGCCACTGGAACTGGACAATAATTTCGCTGAATTTTGAGGTGGGAGTATTACCACCCGTTAACGTGGGATAAACTTTTTCGGAGGCGTACTATTCTAGATTAGTAAAAATCTTGATGCAACATGAGGGTGCTATATTTAGAATTGATATAATGTAATATAAGGTATTTTTAAATATACATAGTAGAGAAAGGGTTTATAGAATGAAGAAAATAAGTATTGTTACAATAGTAGTTTTACTCCTTCTAGTTATTGCGTATATGTTAGTTGGAAACTACTTTTATAACTATGCGTTAAATGCGAAACAAGAAAAAGAATTTTTAGAGGGAAACCCTCATTTAAAGAAAACCGTAACTACATCGGGTAACGTAGTAGCCACTGATGAAGTAAAAAATGCTGAATTTTTATCAAAACATCAACCGAATACGATAATTGCACGCTCTTTTGATGATTTAAAACTAAATGGCCATGAATATCGTAATCAGGAATCTAGTCATAAATGGTCAATCGTGGTTCACGGCTATAGTGGGAGAGCCTCGGAAATGACAAAATATATTCGTCATTTTTATGAAAAAGGTTATAGTGTGGTAGCGCCTGATCTTCGTGGTCATGGAAATAGTCAAGGTGACTATATTGGTATGGGGTGGCATGATCGTAAGGATATTATGCTGTGGATTGAGCGTATATTAAAAGAAGATCCACAAGCAGAAATAGCTCTGTTCGGTATTTCGATGGGAGGTGCGACTGTTATGATGACTTCTGGAGAAGATTTACCTTCTAATGTTAAAGTTATTATAGAAGATTGTGGTTATTCGTCTGTAATGGATGAATTTACGTACCAATTAAAGGATTTATTCCATTTACCAAAATTCCCTGTTATGAATGCGGCGAATACAATTACAAAACTTCGTGCTGGTTATGACTTGAATGAAGGATCGGCTGTCAAGCAAGTTGCAAAAAGTAAAACCCCGATGTTATTCATTCATGGAGATGCTGATACATTTGTTCCTTTTGTTCCTTTTGGAATGTTAGATGAAGTGTATAATGCTGCAAAGGTAGAAAAAGAAAAATTAATTGTGCCAGGTGCAGGTCACGGAGAAGCTGAAAAGATAGATTCAGAGAAATATTGGAATACTGTATGGGGATTTGTCGAAAGGTATATTGCTGCGTAGCTGTAGGTTCATAAAGGATCTTTCACTCTTAATAGTGAAAGATTCTTTATTTATGTATATACTACATATATTACATATATTGATAGAGTAATTAGTAGGGATTAACATAGTAAGGTGAAATATGAATGAAGTGTATGGAGGGGAGATTTATATAGGTGACTTTTTATTGTTTATGAATAAAGATATCTTTCATAATCTAATAATTTGAGATTAGGTTGTGCCGGATATATTATGTCTATAGTTAGAGGTGTACACTTTATTCAAGTTTTTTGCCGCTTTTGGTGAATAATATGCCACCTTAAAATGCAAGTGGAGGCAAGGAAGTTATAAAGGGGATTTTAGATATAGTAGAGGAGTTAAAAAAACATTAAAAAAAGGGTTGCTTTTATAGTAATAAGCGTGTAATATTATACGAGTCGCTGATAGCAACAACGCAAAACGCGACAAACGAAATAAAAAACTTAGTTGACATTGAAATGAAGAAATGTTAACATAAGGAAGTCGCAAATAAGCGACAAACGAGTTCTTTGAAAACTGAACGAAACAAACAACGTGAAACGTCAATTTTTATTTTAGATGCTAGACAAACTAACTTTATTGGAGAGTTTGATCCTGGCTCAGGATGAACGCTGGCGGCGTGCCTAATACATGCAAGTCGAGCGAATGGATTAAGAGCTTGCTCTTATGAAGTTAGCGGCGGACGGGTGAGTAACACGTGGGTAACCTGCCCATAAGACTGGGATAACTCCGGGAAACCGGGGCTAATACCGGATAACATTTTGCACCGCATGGTGCGAAATTGAAAGGCGGCTTCGGCTGTCACTTATGGATGGACCCGCGTCGCATTAGCTAGTTGGTGAGGTAACGGCTCACCAAGGCAACGATGCGTAGCCGACCTGAGAGGGTGATCGGCCACACTGGGACTGAGACACGGCCCAGACTCCTACGGGAGGCAGCAGTAGGGAATCTTCCGCAATGGACGAAAGTCTGACGGAGCAACGCCGCGTGAGTGATGAAGGCTTTCGGGTCGTAAAACTCTGTTGTTAGGGAAGAACAAGTGCTAGTTGAATAAGCTGGCACCTTGACGGTACCTAACCAGAAAGCCACGGCTAACTACGTGCCAGCAGCCGCGGTAATACGTAGGTGGCAAGCGTTATCCGGAATTATTGGGCGTAAAGCGCGCGCAGGTGGTTTCTTAAGTCTGATGTGAAAGCCCACGGCTCAACCGTGGAGGGTCATTGGAAACTGGGAGACTTGAGTGCAGAAGAGGAAAGTGGAATTCCATGTGTAGCGGTGAAATGCGTAGAGATATGGAGGAACACCAGTGGCGAAGGCGACTTTCTGGTCTGTAACTGACACTGAGGCGCGAAAGCGTGGGGAGCAAACAGGATTAGATACCCTGGTAGTCCACGCCGTAAACGATGAGTGCTAAGTGTTAGAGGGTTTCCGCCCTTTAGTGCTGAAGTTAACGCATTAAGCACTCCGCCTGGGGAGTACGGCCGCAAGGCTGAAACTCAAAGGAATTGACGGGGGCCCGCACAAGCGGTGGAGCATGTGGTTTAATTCGAAGCAACGCGAAGAACCTTACCAGGTCTTGACATCCTCTGACAACCCTAGAGATAGGGCTTCCCCTTCGGGGGCAGAGTGACAGGTGGTGCATGGTTGTCGTCAGCTCGTGTCGTGAGATGTTGGGTTAAGTCCCGCAACGAGCGCAACCCTTGATCTTAGTTGCCATCATTAAGTTGGGCACTCTAAGGTGACTGCCGGTGACAAACCGGAGGAAGGTGGGGATGACGTCAAATCATCATGCCCCTTATGACCTGGGCTACACACGTGCTACAATGGACGGTACAAAGAGCTGCAAGACCGCGAGGTGGAGCTAATCTCATAAAACCGTTCTCAGTTCGGATTGTAGGCTGCAACTCGCCTACATGAAGCTGGAATCGCTAGTAATCGCGGATCAGCATGCCGCGGTGAATACGTTCCCGGGCCTTGTACACACCGCCCGTCACACCACGAGAGTTTGTAACACCCGAAGTCGGTGGGGTAACCTTTTGGAGCCAGCCGCCTAAGGTGGGACAGATGATTGGGGTGAAGTCGTAACAAGGTAGCCGTATCGGAAGGTGCGGCTGGATCACCTCCTTTCTATGGAGAATTGATGAACGCTGTTCATCAATATAAGTTTCCGTGTTTCGTTTTGTTCAGTTTTGAGAGAACTATCTCTCAGAAATAAATGTATGTTCTTTGAAAACTAGATAACAGTGTAGCTCATATTTTTTTAATTTTAGTTTGGTTAAGTTAGAAAGGGCGCACGGTGGATGCCTTGACACTAGGAGTCGATGAAGGACGGGACTAACGCCGATATGCTTCGGGGAGCTGTAAGTAAGCTTTGATCCGAAGATTTCCGAATGGGGAAACCCACCATACGTAATGGTATGGTATCCTTATCTGAATACATAGGGTAAGGAAGACAGACCCAGGGAACTGAAACATCTAAGTACCTGGAGGAAGAGAAAGCAAATGCGATTTCCTGAGTAGCGGCGAGCGAAACGGAATCTAGCCCAAACCAAGAGGCTTGCCTCTTGGGGTTGTAGGACATTCTATACGGAGTTACAAAGGAACGAGGTAGACGAAGCAGTCTGGAAAGGCTCGTCACAGAGGGTAACAACCCCGTAGTCGAAACTTCGTTCTCTCTTGAATGTATCCTGAGTACGGCGGAACACGTGAAATTCCGTCGGAATCCGGGAGGACCATCTCCCAAGGCTAAATACTCCCTAGTGATCGATAGTGAACCAGTACCGTGAGGGAAAGGTGAAAAGCACCCCGGAAGGGGAGTGAAAGAGATCCTGAAACCGTGTGCCTACAAATAGTCAGAGCCCGTTAACGGGTGATGGCGTGCCTTTTGTAGAATGAACCGGCGAGTTACGATCCCGTGCGAGGTTAAGCTGAAGAGGCGGAGCCGTAGCGAAAGCGAGTCTGAATAGGGCGTTTAGTACGTGGTCGTAGACCCGAAACCAGGTGATCTACCCATGTCCAGGGTGAAGTTCAGGTAACACTGAATGGAGGCCCGAACCCACGCACGTTGAAAAGTGCGGGGATGAGGTGTGGGTAGCGGAGAAATTCCAATCGAACCTGGAGATAGCTGGTTCTCCCCGAAATAGCTTTAGGGCTAGCCTCAAGTGTTAGAGTCTTGGAGGTAGAGCACTGATTGGACTAGGGGTCCTCATCGGATTACCGAATTCAGTCAAACTCCGAATGCCAATGACTTATCCTTGGGAGTCAGACTGCGAGTGATAAGATCCGTAGTCAAAAGGGAAACAGCCCAGACCGCCAGCTAAGGTCCCAAAGTGTGTATTAAGTGGAAAAGGATGTGGAGTTGCTTAGACAACTAGGATGTTGGCTTAGAAGCAGCCACCATTTAAAGAGTGCGTAATAGCTCACTAGTCGAGTGACTCTGCGCCGAAAATGTACCGGGGCTAAATACACCACCGAAGCTGCGGATTGATACTTACGTATCAGTGGTAGGGGAGCGTTCTAAGGACAGTGAAGTCAGACCGGAAGGACTGGTGGAGTGCTTAGAAGTGAGAATGCCGGTATGAGTAGCGAAAGACGGGTGAGAATCCCGTCCACCGAATGCCTAAGGTTTCCTGAGGAAGGCTCGTCCGCTCAGGGTTAGTCAGGACCTAAGCCGAGGCCGACAGGCGTAGGCGATGGACAACAGGTTGATATTCCTGTACCACCTCTTTATCGTTTGAGCAATGGAGGGACGCAGAAGGATAGAAGAAGCGTGCGATTGGTTGTGCACGTCCAAGCAGTTAGGCTGATAAGTAGGCAAATCCGCTTATCGTGAAGGCTGAGCTGTGATGGGGAAGCTCCTTATGGAGCGAAGTCTTTGATTCCCCGCTGCCAAGAAAAGCTTCTAGCGAGATAAAAGGTGCCTGTACCGCAAACCGACACAGGTAGGCGAGGAGAGAATCCTAAGGTGAGCGAGAGAACTCTGGTTAAGGAACTCGGCAAAATGACCCCGTAACTTCGGGAGAAGGGGTGCTTTCTTAACGGAAAGCCGCAGTGAATAGGCCCAAGCGACTGTTTAGCAAAAACACAGGTCTCTGCGAAGCCGTAAGGCGAAGTATAGGGGCTGACACCTGCCCGGTGCTGGAAGGTTAAGGAGAGGGGTTAGCGCAAGCGAAGCTCTGAACTGAAGCCCCAGTAAACGGCGGCCGTAACTATAACGGTCCTAAGGTAGCGAAATTCCTTGTCGGGTAAGTTCCGACCCGCACGAAAGGTGTAACGATTTGGGCACTGTCTCAACCAGAGACTCGGTGAAATTATAGTACCTGTGAAGATGCAGGTTACCCGCGACAGGACGGAAAGACCCCGTGGAGCTTTACTGTAGCCTGATATTGAATTTTGGTACAGCTTGTACAGGATAGGCGGGAGCCTTTGAAGCCGGAGCGCTAGCTTCGGTGGAGGCGCTGGTGGGATACCGCCCTGGCTGTATTGAAATTCTAACCTACGGGTCTTATCGACCCGGGAGACAGTGTCAGGTGGGCAGTTTGACTGGGGCGGTCGCCTCCTAAAGTGTAACGGAGGCGCCCAAAGGTTCCCTCAGAATGGTTGGAAATCATTCGTAGAGTGCAAAGGCATAAGGGAGCTTGACTGCGAGACCTACAAGTCGAGCAGGGACGAAAGTCGGGCTTAGTGATCCGGTGGTTCCGCATGGAAGGGCCATCGCTCAACGGATAAAAGCTACCCCGGGGATAACAGGCTTATCTCCCCCAAGAGTCCACATCGACGGGGAGGTTTGGCACCTCGATGTCGGCTCATCGCATCCTGGGGCTGTAGTCGGTCCCAAGGGTTGGGCTGTTCGCCCATTAAAGCGGTACGCGAGCTGGGTTCAGAACGTCGTGAGACAGTTCGGTCCCTATCCGTCGTGGGCGTAGGAAATTTGAGAGGAGCTGTCCTTAGTACGAGAGGACCGGGATGGACGCACCGCTGGTGTACCAGTTGTTCTGCCAAGGGCATAGCTGGGTAGCTATGTGCGGAAGGGATAAGTGCTGAAAGCATCTAAGCATGAAGCCCCCCTCAAGATGAGATTTCCCATAGCGTAAGCTAGTAAGATCCCTGAAAGATGATCAGGTTGATAGGTTCGAGGTGGAAGCATGGTGACATGTGGAGCTGACGAATACTAATAGATCGAGGACTTAACCATATAATATGAAGCAAATGTTATCTAGTTTTGAAGGAATATGCCTTCAATAGTTTGGTGATGATGGCAGAGAGGTCACACCCGTTCCCATACCGAACACGGAAGTTAAGCTCTCTAGCGCCGATGGTAGTTGGGACCTTGTCCCTGTGAGAGTAGGACGTCGCCAAGCAAAAACCTAAGTCATTTCGACTTAGGTTTTTTTGTGGTTTAAAAATGTAATATGTATTTATCTATTTGAATTAAAAATAATAAAGATAAACTTATCACCTACGTATTTCTTAAATTGTAGATGACAAGTAAGTATATTTATTTCTTCACATCAATAAGTTCAAAACGTTCGCAAACGAGTAACATGTCTTCAGAGAACTCACGACCAATTTCATTCAATTCTTTCGTAAAGAACTTTGTATGGGTGTTTTTCCAATATTCATAGGTCTGATCTCCTTCTCCTTCTGCAATAGCGAATTCTTCAAGGACCTCATTCATTGGTGCCAAAGTTACTTCTGTTGTTCTAATAATAGCTACAGGCTCATCATTGCTATTTAATATAATACTATAATCATTGGTTGTTGGAAGTGGTTTGTTTTCTAGTTCATAGAAGATATGCCCAGAGCATGTTGCTGTTTTTACACCATCAATTACTAATTGAGCAAGATAGTCAGGAGAGGACCCAAACTGCCATGCACTGACAGTTTGAGGTTTTTCATTCTTCTTCCAGTATTCATTCCAGTATTGCTGTGCTAATTGATTCATTAGTATCATTCACCCATTTCTTAATCGTCTAGTTAAATATCCCGTTGCTTATGATAAGATTCCGTTTGTTCATAATAGATGGTTTGTTTGATAAATTACATTTTCTTTATTGTTTTTAGAGTCAGGAAAAGGAAAGGGCTTAATAAATATGGTTTATATACTCGTGCTGCTCATTTGTATCCATCTATTTAATAAACGTTTACACATATTTATATTAAAGAATATTCAGAATAATGAAGTCGAGCTATTTTAAACAAACATCTACGTTTTTAAGATTAGATGATTCTTTTGGAATGATAAAACTAACGTCTTTTATAAATAATTTGTTTAAATGCGTCTTTTTACTAAAATGGGGAATGCACGGTAGTTAAATAGGTATAATTGCAACTAACCGATACTCCTATAGAAATATCGGTTAGTTATTGTCTTTTTATCGGTGATTTTCATATGGTTATAGCAATACGAATACAGTGAATACAATAGCTAACAAAATGCGGTAATAGGCAAATGGCTTTAAACCTATTTTTGCTAGTAACTTTAGAAAGGTTACTACTGCTAGCATTGCTACGACAAAGGAAGTAATAAATCCTACTGCAAACATGGGAAGATCATCTATACTTAAATGTTCCCAACTCTTTAATAAGTCTAGACCTGTTGCTCCAACCATGACAGGAAGAGCTATAAGAAAAGAAAATTCTGATGCAGCTTTATAATTCACTTTTGCTAACAGTCCTCCAGACATTGTGGATCCAGCCCTTGAAAAGCCAGGGTATACTGCTAAACATTGAAACAATCCAATTGTTAATGCTTGACGGTATGTTAAATCATCTAATGAATAGGAGGTAGCTTCAGGTTTTTTAACTTCTGCAAAAATCATAAGAATAGCTCCTGCTACAAGCCCAATAACGACAGTATATGGTTGAAATAAGTATGTTTTGATCACATCATGTAAGAGTAAGCCAGCGATTACGGCTGGGAATACACCTAGGAAAACATGTAGTGCATTGAATCTTTTCTCTTTTTGCAGAAGAGGCCTAATGTTACATAAGGAAACAAGTCGTTTATGATATAAAACAGCAATAGCTAAAATGGCTCCTAGTTGTATAACAATCTCAAATGTTTTTGCTCTTTCTCCTTCAAAACCTAATAAGTGTCCGACTAATATAAGATGCCCAGTAGAAGAGATAGGTAAAAATTCAGCTAGTCCTTCTACAATACCGAGTATGAAGGCAATAATTGTATCGCTCATAATTTCACTCCTATTATTTAAATGAAAATGTTGTAGGTAGACAGAGACAAAGGTTGATATTCATTATCCTTATAAATCAATGAATATCAACCTTTTTAAAATAGAATATTGTTGCGAGAAAGCTGATAATAGCTGTAGCAGCGATAGCAACATAAGAATATTCTGGAGGATATGTCGGTTGCAATTCGTTATTTACTATATCTAGTGCAGCTGTCCAAGGAAACAAATCCTTGTGTTCCGAACTTGCAGTTAGAACATTTACCATTGCTACAACAATTGTTAATATAATAGGCGGAACATAAGTCTTCATTACAAGAGTTAGCAGTACAATAGGAGAAGATAAGATAAAAAGGAATCCACCGCCTAGTAAAAATTTCACTAAAAATTGAAAAGATAAAGGGATGCTTAATCCAGGAAAGCCTCCTAATAGCCCTAATAGTAAAGTTAGTCCCCATGCAACTATAGTTAGGATCATAATCCAAATAAGCAGAAGGATGAATTTGCTCATAATAAAGTTAAAACGTGATACAGGAATGGTTAATAAATTTTTTAATGTATTTTCTGTGTATTCACGATTAAAGAGATAAGCGGTAACGACTCCGTATAGAAGAACTCCCATAAATAAAATAATATACATATTTACATTAAGAAAAAGGGCATCGAAACTCGCAGGTGTAACGGATGGTTTTGTTTTCATTTCTATATAAAAGGCCAAAACGATCATAAAAGGTGCTACAGCTGCCCCAATAATACTAATCAAGAACATATTAGAACGTTTCAATTTTAATAGTTCTGTATATAGTAGATTAACCAATTGTTCCACCCCCAACCAATTTGGTGAAATAATCTTCTAATCTGTCTTCGCTCATCATAATTTTTAATACTTCAATATCGCTTTGAACAAACGTTTTATTAATCTGCCCTTGTTTTCCGAAATGAGAATACACGCGAATATTTCCATCATCATGTACTTCGTAATCAAAAATATGAAATTGTTTTTCTAAAAGCATCGCAGCTTTATTATCATTGCTTACTTGAAATTCTAAGTATTTACGATTTGTTTTTCGAAGTTCATCAAGAGAGATCTCTTCTAATAACTTCCCTTCATGAATAATCCCCATATGATCTACTAGCTGTTCGACCTCAGCTAAAATATGGCTGGAAATTAATATCGTTATGTTTCTTTCTTGTGCTAAAGATTTAATAAGCTTTCGCATTTCTTTAATACCAATTGGATCTAAGCCATTGGTCGGCTCATCTAGGATTAATAGTTCTGGATAATGGAGAAGGGTTCTTGCGATTCCTAATCGTTGTTTCATCCCTAATGAATATTTTCCTACTAGCTTTTTCGTTTCATGCTCTAGCCCGACAATTTCTAATGCCTCTTCAATCGCATTTTTTTTGTGAACTCCAATGATTTTGGCATTAATTAATAAATTTTCTTTTGCAGTAAGGTTTTCATAAAACCCTGGAACTTCAACGATAGAACCAATTCTTCTTAAAATTTCTTTTTGGTTTTTGAAAAAATCCTCCCCAAATATTTCGATTTTCCCACTTGTCGGTTTTATGAGGCCTAGTAGCATTCGGATTGTCGTTGTTTTCCCTGCGCCGTTTCGTCCGATAAAGCCGTAAATCTCTCCTTGATTCACATTTATATTTAGATTATCTACTGATTTTTGTTTGCCATAAGCTTTGGTCAAGTTTGTAGTTTTTATAATTGTATTGATGTTGAACACCTACTTTCTATAATCTCTTAAGTACATGATAAAAAGAAGGATTTAACTGCTGCTTAATCATTTCTTAACTATTTCTTAAAAGTAGTTTGTTTAGGGATGGAAAAGCCAAAGGTTGTTTTTTTCCACGGAATACTTTCTACCCATATTTGTCCGCCGTTTTTTTCTACGAGAGCCTTTGCAATAGCAAGTCCTAGGCCACTCCCACCATGTGAGAGGTTTCTTGATTGGTCACTTCGGTACATTCTCTCAAATACGTTTTCTAAATCATCTGTTGAAATTCCAGGGCCTTTATCCCAAATGAGCAGCTGATATTCATTAATAGTTTCTAAAAGTTCGATTCCTATTATTTTTCCGGACTTTCCGTAGTATATAGCGTTTTTCATGAGATTACCTATAACTCGCATAAGACTAAGAGAATCCGCCGTAACGGGACAAGGTGTTTCTGGGATGCTAACTAGTAACTCTATATCTTGTTTTGATAGTTCAGGTAAAAACTCAATGAGTGACTCTCTAGTAATCTCTGAAAAATCAAGTTGTTCTTCCTTTAATGGAAATTCATCAGCATCAAGCTTCGCCATATTAAATATTTCATCAACTAATTGTTTTAAACTATTTGATTTATTTGAGAGTATTTCAAGATATTCCAGTTGTTCTTCCTCTGAAGTAGCAATACCATCTTTTAATGCATCAATATATCCAATAATAGAAGTAAGGGGTGTTCGTATATCGTGTGAGATACTAGATAAAAGTTGTTTTCTAGCCTTTTGAGACTTTTTGGCCTCAACTTGTACTTTTTCTAGTTCGGTTATTAAGTCATTTATAGAGAAAGTTATGTCATCTAGTGAATGGTCGTTATTTGTATATAATCGTGTATGTAGATTGCCATTAATGGCGCGTTTTAATTTCGTAACCATGGACTTCCGAGTTTGAATAAAATGAAGTCTTGTAAAGAAAAGACTTCCTGTTATAACCATAAGGATAATGAATAAAATTAATTTTAATGTGTGAACCATATCTATAAATAGAAGTCCGGTGAGGATGATAAACTGCAATAGAATAAGATAGAGAACTTTATCACTCTTCATCCTTTTCACCTACAAATTTATAGCCAATACCCCATACAGTTTGAATAAACTTAGGATTTGAAGGATCAATTTCTATTTTCTTTCTAAGTTTTCTAATATGTACCATAACGGTATTATCATCTTCTATATAGTTACTATCCCAAACATTGCGAAAGAGTTGCGTCTTTGTAAAAACTTGTTCAGGATTTAAGGCGAAGAACTTTAATAGTTCAAGCTCTTTTCCAGTTAAGGACACTTCTTTACCATCTATGTTAACTATGTACTTGTTTATATCAATTGTTAGTCC
>NZ_CP127376.1:290000-4913320 GCF_030285945.1 Bacillus arachidis
CGGTGGTTCCGCATGGAAGGGCCATCGCTCAACGGATAAAAGCTACCCCGGGGATAACAGGCTTATCTCCCCCAAGAGTCCACATCGACGGGGAGGTTTGGCACCTCGATGTCGGCTCATCGCATCCTGGGGCTGTAGTCGGTCCCAAGGGTTGGGCTGTTCGCCCATTAAAGCGGTACGCGAGCTGGGTTCAGAACGTCGTGAGACAGTTCGGTCCCTATCCGTCGTGGGCGTAGGAAATTTGAGAGGAGCTGTCCTTAGTACGAGAGGACCGGGATGGACGCACCGCTGGTGTACCAGTTGTTCTGCCAAGGGCATAGCTGGGTAGCTATGTGCGGAAGGGATAAGTGCTGAAAGCATCTAAGCATGAAGCCCCCCTCAAGATGAGATTTCCCATAGCGTAAGCTAGTAAGATCCCTGAAAGATGATCAGGTTGATAGGTTCGAGGTGGAAGCATGGTGACATGTGGAGCTGACGAATACTAATAGATCGAGGACTTAACCATATAATATGAAGCAAATGTTATCTAGTTTTGAAGGAATATGCCTTCAATAGTTTGGTGATGATGGCAGAGAGGTCACACCCGTTCCCATACCGAACACGGAAGTTAAGCTCTCTAGCGCCGATGGTAGTTGGGACCTTGTCCCTGTGAGAGTAGGACGTCGCCAAGCAACCTTAAGACGAGTCAGAATGACTCGTCTTTTTTGTGTTTTTACATACTATTGTAAGTTTTACTAGATGTCTTATCAATTGAGAAAATAATACGGAATAAATCAGTTATACTATTGAAGAGAAAATATACCTTAATGAAACAATATGTATGAAAAGGGATTAGTGTTTTCTTTATAGCTTATTGGGAATTGAAGTTACAAACATATTCAACAGGGGAAAAATACATAATATATCTTTTTGAATGGGTGTGGAGATTTATGAAAGAGATAAGTATGTTACTGATAGCGATTATACTATGGGGAGTAGCGATTGCTCCAACAAAATGGGCGTTAGAGTCCATTCAACCATTCACCTTATTATTTCTTCGTCTTTGCTTTGCTGGTGGGATATGTTTATTGTTTTCTTTTCAGCAGTTACGAAAAAATATTATTAATGGGGATGTTCCGTGGAAACGGATAAGCGTATTATCTTTTACTGGTGTGGCAGGATACTTTATGTTTACCTCATATGGAATTTCTTTAACGAGTGGATTGCATGTTAGTATTATTGATGCTGCTTTACCGTTAGTTACGATAATCTTTTCGGCGTTATTTTTAAAAGAAAAGATTCAGTTAAACTATTGGATTGGGATTATATTAGGTTTTATTGGAGTAATATGTATTACTATTCCATCTGGTAACAATAATCAAAGTGCTTCTCTAGTTGGAGATATGCTTATTTTATTAAGTACTTTTTTATTTGCCTTTTATACAATATTATTAAAAACGCCAAAACAAGAAAAGAATCTATCAAATGAAGTGTTTACAACATTAACATTAATCATAGGGGCAATTATTCTATTCCCCTTTGCGATTATTGAAACTTTTTACAATGGTTTACCTCAAATAGATACATGGAAGGCTGGGCTTAGTTTTACGTATCTTGTTGTTTGTGCAACAATCCTATCTTATTGGTTTTGGAATAAGGCATTAGAAAGAGTTGCGGCATCAGTAAGTGGGTTATATTTAAATGCTCTACCACTTATAAGTATTATTGCTTCGATTAGTTTATTAAATGAATCCTTAACATGGAAAACTTTAATAGGTGGGGTGCTAGTTTTATGTGGAGTTATATGGGCCGATCAAGAAAAGCTACGCGTTCTAATAAAATCTGTAGATCGAAGAACTAAGGAATATAAAAAGTATAAAACATATTAATACAGAAATGTAAAAAGAGGATGTGTGATTCAGTGAATGCGACATCCTCTTTTTATTTGCTATAGTTATCGGTCTATCAGCAGGTTTTTTTGAAGAGGTTACTCGCTTTATTGCAATGCGCTTTTTTATGAAACAACGTGATTGGCAGTCTGAATTTTTATTCGGAGCAAGGCTATTTATCATTTCCCGACAGAAAACTCCCACCTCAAGGAATGGGTAGGACATGGTCCAATGAGTAGGTGGGAGATGAATGACGGTTAGATAAAAGTCTAACGGTTCTCCTTGCGGAAGAGTCAGTATGAGGCATCGGAATTTGTTCATTCCTATAGAAGGGAACTGATGCCGGAAGAAGTATTCTTACATATAAGGAATTGTTCCATTATAAAAGTCTTTCCATATGTATACATTTTTGAATGATGGCAGAGGAATTTCGACAAAAAAGAAGAAATGATACGAGAGAAGTATTTTTGAGTATATTCCGATATCGTTCTCATGCATATCGTGAAAAAAGCATGTAGAAAAACTAAAATAGAAAGTGGGGTGGAAAGTGGTGCTTGTCCATAAAGCGTATAAGTTCCGGATCTATCCTAATGCAGAACAAAAAATACGTATCGCAAAAACAATGGGGTGTTCTCGTTTTGTATTCAATTATTTTTTAGCAAAATGGAATGATAGATATAAAGAAACAGGGAAAGGATTCACCTATGGCACTTGTTCTTCGCAACTACCTGCCCTCAAAAAAGAATTTGTATGGCTCAAAGAAGTGGACAGCACGGCTCTTCAATCTTCTCTTCACAACCTCGCTGACTCGTATTCACGATTCTTCAACAAATAAAACAAAGCACCTCGGTTTAAGTCAAAAAACAATAAAGTCCAATCCTATACAACGAAGCACACAAATGGGAACATCGCGATAGTAGGGAATAAAATAAAGTTACCGAAACTGGGCCTTGTCACGTTTACCAAAAGTCGTGAGGTAGAAGGACGTATTTTGAGCGCTACTGTCAGAAGGAATCCAAGTGGAAGATATTTTGTCTCGATTCTTGCCGAAGTAGAAGTGCAAGAATTGCCAAAGACAGGTTCCGCTGTTGGTGTGGATGTTGGCATGAAAAACGTTGCGATTCTTTCAACGGGAGAAGTATTTGGTAATCCGAAATGGTTTCGGATATTAGAGAAGAAGCTCGCTCATGCCCAGCGCATTTTGTCTCATCGTACAAAAGGTGGAGCGAACTGGCATAAACGGCGAATCAAAGTGGCTCGTATACATGAACGAATCACAAATGCAAGAACTAATTACTTACAAAAACTATCTACGATGATCATCAAAAACAACGATGTGATTGGGATAGAAGATTTGCAAGTATCCAATATGTTACAGGATCACAAGCTCGCGAAAGCGATTCAAGAAGTATCTTGGTCACAATTCAGAGCGATAATTAATTTTATTTAATAAAAGCCATTGACTATTACTATATAGAAGTGTAATATTATACGAGTCGCCGATAGCAACAACGCAAAACGCGACAAACGAAATAAAAAACTTAGTTGACATTGAAATGAAGAAATGTTAACATAAGGAAGTCGCAAATAAGCGACAAACGAGTTCTTTGAAAACTGAACGAAACAAACAACGTGAAACGTCAATTTTTATTTTAGATGCTAGACAAACTAACTTTATTGGAGAGTTTGATCCTGGCTCAGGATGAACGCTGGCGGCGTGCCTAATACATGCAAGTCGAGCGAATGGATTAAGAGCTTGCTCTTATGAAGTTAGCGGCGGACGGGTGAGTAACACGTGGGTAACCTGCCCATAAGACTGGGATAACTCCGGGAAACCGGGGCTAATACCGGATAACATTTTGCGCTGCATGGCGCGAAATTGAAAGGCGGCTTCGGCTGTCACTTATGGATGGACCCGCGTCGCATTAGCTAGTTGGTGAGGTAACGGCTCACCAAGGCAACGATGCGTAGCCGACCTGAGAGGGTGATCGGCCACACTGGGACTGAGACACGGCCCAGACTCCTACGGGAGGCAGCAGTAGGGAATCTTCCGCAATGGACGAAAGTCTGACGGAGCAACGCCGCGTGAGTGATGAAGGCTTTCGGGTCGTAAAACTCTGTTGTTAGGGAAGAACAAGTGCTAGTTGAATAAGCTGGCACCTTGACGGTACCTAACCAGAAAGCCACGGCTAACTACGTGCCAGCAGCCGCGGTAATACGTAGGTGGCAAGCGTTATCCGGAATTATTGGGCGTAAAGCGCGCGCAGGTGGTTTCTTAAGTCTGATGTGAAAGCCCACGGCTCAACCGTGGAGGGTCATTGGAAACTGGGAGACTTGAGTGCAGAAGAGGAAAGTGGAATTCCATGTGTAGCGGTGAAATGCGTAGAGATATGGAGGAACACCAGTGGCGAAGGCGACTTTCTGGTCTGTAACTGACACTGAGGCGCGAAAGCGTGGGGAGCAAACAGGATTAGATACCCTGGTAGTCCACGCCGTAAACGATGAGTGCTAAGTGTTAGAGGGTTTCCGCCCTTTAGTGCTGAAGTTAACGCATTAAGCACTCCGCCTGGGGAGTACGGCCGCAAGGCTGAAACTCAAAGGAATTGACGGGGGCCCGCACAAGCGGTGGAGCATGTGGTTTAATTCGAAGCAACGCGAAGAACCTTACCAGGTCTTGACATCCTCTGACAACCCTAGAGATAGGGCTTCCCCTTCGGGGGCAGAGTGACAGGTGGTGCATGGTTGTCGTCAGCTCGTGTCGTGAGATGTTGGGTTAAGTCCCGCAACGAGCGCAACCCTTGATCTTAGTTGCCATCATTAAGTTGGGCACTCTAAGGTGACTGCCGGTGACAAACCGGAGGAAGGTGGGGATGACGTCAAATCATCATGCCCCTTATGACCTGGGCTACACACGTGCTACAATGGACGGTACAAAGAGCTGCAAGACCGCGAGGTGGAGCTAATCTCATAAAACCGTTCTCAGTTCGGATTGTAGGCTGCAACTCGCCTACATGAAGCTGGAATCGCTAGTAATCGCGGATCAGCATGCCGCGGTGAATACGTTCCCGGGCCTTGTACACACCGCCCGTCACACCACGAGAGTTTGTAACACCCGAAGTCGGTGGGGTAACCTTTTGGAGCCAGCCGCCTAAGGTGGGACAGATGATTGGGGTGAAGTCGTAACAAGGTAGCCGTATCGGAAGGTGCGGCTGGATCACCTCCTTTCTATGGAGAATTGATGAACGCTGTTCATCAATATAAGTTTCCGTGTTTCGTTTTGTTCAGTTTTGAGAGAACTATCTCTCAGAAATAAATGTATGTTCTTTGAAAACTAGATAACAGTGTAGCTCATATTTTTTAATTTTAGTTTGGTTAAGTTAGAAAGGGCGCACGGTGGATGCCTTGACACTAGGAGTCGATGAAGGACGGGACTAACGCCGATATGCTTCGGGGAGCTGTAAGTAAGCTTTGATCCGAAGATTTCCGAATGGGGAAACCCACCATACGTAATGGTATGGTATCCTTATCTGAATACATAGGGTAAGGAAGACAGACCCAGGGAACTGAAACATCTAAGTACCTGGAGGAAGAGAAAGCAAATGCGATTTCCTGAGTAGCGGCGAGCGAAACGGAATCTAGCCCAAACCAAGAGGCTTGCCTCTTGGGGTTGTAGGACATTCTATACGGAGTTACAAAGGAACGAGGTAGACGAAGCAGTCTGGAAAGGCTCGTCACAGAGGGTAACAACCCCGTAGTCGAAACTTCGTTCTCTCTTGAATGTATCCTGAGTACGGCGGAACACGTGAAATTCCGTCGGAATCCGGGAGGACCATCTCCCAAGGCTAAATACTCCCTAGTGATCGATAGTGAACCAGTACCGTGAGGGAAAGGTGAAAAGCACCCCGGAAGGGGAGTGAAAGAGATCCTGAAACCGTGTGCCTACAAATAGTCAGAGCCCGTTAACGGGTGATGGCGTGCCTTTTGTAGAATGAACCGGCGAGTTACGATCCCGTGCGAGGTTAAGCTGAAGAGGCGGAGCCGTAGCGAAAGCGAGTCTGAATAGGGCGTTTAGTACGTGGTCGTAGACCCGAAACCAGGTGATCTACCCATGTCCAGGGTGAAGTTCAGGTAACACTGAATGGAGGCCCGAACCCACGCACGTTGAAAAGTGCGGGGATGAGGTGTGGGTAGCGGAGAAATTCCAATCGAACCTGGAGATAGCTGGTTCTCCCCGAAATAGCTTTAGGGCTAGCCTCAAGTGTTAGAGTCTTGGAGGTAGAGCACTGATTGGACTAGGGGTCCTCATCGGATTACCGAATTCAGTCAAACTCCGAATGCCAATGACTTATCCTTGGGAGTCAGACTGCGAGTGATAAGATCCGTAGTCAAAAGGGAAACAGCCCAGACCGCCAGCTAAGGTCCCAAAGTGTGTATTAAGTGGAAAAGGATGTGGAGTTGCTTAGACAACTAGGATGTTGGCTTAGAAGCAGCCACCATTTAAAGAGTGCGTAATAGCTCACTAGTCGAGTGACTCTGCGCCGAAAATGTACCGGGGCTAAATACACCACCGAAGCTGCGGATTGATACTTACGTATCAGTGGTAGGGGAGCGTTCTAAGGACAGTGAAGTCAGACCGGAAGGACTGGTGGAGTGCTTAGAAGTGAGAATGCCGGTATGAGTAGCGAAAGACGGGTGAGAATCCCGTCCACCGAATGCCTAAGGTTTCCTGAGGAAGGCTCGTCCGCTCAGGGTTAGTCAGGACCTAAGCCGAGGCCGACAGGCGTAGGCGATGGACAACAGGTTGATATTCCTGTACCACCTCTTTATCGTTTGAGCAATGGAGGGACGCAGAAGGATAGAAGAAGCGTGCGATTGGTTGTGCACGTCCAAGCAGTTAGGCTGATAAGTAGGCAAATCCGCTTATCGTGAAGGCTGAGCTGTGATGGGGAAGCTCCTTATGGAGCGAAGTCTTTGATTCCCCGCTGCCAAGAAAAGCTTCTAGCGAGATAAAAGGTGCCTGTACCGCAAACCGACACAGGTAGGCGAGGAGAGAATCCTAAGGTGAGCGAGAGAACTCTGGTTAAGGAACTCGGCAAAATGACCCCGTAACTTCGGGAGAAGGGGTGCTTTCTTAACGGAAAGCCGCAGTGAATAGGCCCAAGCGACTGTTTAGCAAAAACACAGGTCTCTGCGAAGCCGTAAGGCGAAGTATAGGGGCTGACACCTGCCCGGTGCTGGAAGGTTAAGGAGAGGGGTTAGCGCAAGCGAAGCTCTGAACTGAAGCCCCAGTAAACGGCGGCCGTAACTATAACGGTCCTAAGGTAGCGAAATTCCTTGTCGGGTAAGTTCCGACCCGCACGAAAGGTGTAACGATTTGGGCACTGTCTCAACCAGAGACTCGGTGAAATTATAGTACCTGTGAAGATGCAGGTTACCCGCGACAGGACGGAAAGACCCCGTGGAGCTTTACTGTAGCCTGATATTGAATTTTGGTACAGCTTGTACAGGATAGGCGGGAGCCTTTGAAGCCGGAGCGCTAGCTTCGGTGGAGGCGCTGGTGGGATACCGCCCTGGCTGTATTGAAATTCTAACCTACGGGTCTTATCGACCCGGGAGACAGTGTCAGGTGGGCAGTTTGACTGGGGCGGTCGCCTCCTAAAGTGTAACGGAGGCGCCCAAAGGTTCCCTCAGAATGGTTGGAAATCATTCGTAGAGTGCAAAGGCATAAGGGAGCTTGACTGCGAGACCTACAAGTCGAGCAGGGACGAAAGTCGGGCTTAGTGATCCGGTGGTTCCGCATGGAAGGGCCATCGCTCAACGGATAAAAGCTACCCCGGGGATAACAGGCTTATCTCCCCCAAGAGTCCACATCGACGGGGAGGTTTGGCACCTCGATGTCGGCTCATCGCATCCTGGGGCTGTAGTCGGTCCCAAGGGTTGGGCTGTTCGCCCATTAAAGCGGTACGCGAGCTGGGTTCAGAACGTCGTGAGACAGTTCGGTCCCTATCCGTCGTGGGCGTAGGAAATTTGAGAGGAGCTGTCCTTAGTACGAGAGGACCGGGATGGACGCACCGCTGGTGTACCAGTTGTTCTGCCAAGGGCATAGCTGGGTAGCTATGTGCGGAAGGGATAAGTGCTGAAAGCATCTAAGCATGAAGCCCCCCTCAAGATGAGATTTCCCATAGCGTAAGCTAGTAAGATCCCTGAAAGATGATCAGGTTGATAGGTTCGAGGTGGAAGCATGGTGACATGTGGAGCTGACGAATACTAATAGATCGAGGACTTAACCATATAATATGAAGCAAATGTTATCTAGTTTTGAAGGAATATGCCTTCAATAGTTTGGTGATGATGGCAGAGAGGTCACACCCGTTCCCATACCGAACACGGAAGTTAAGCTCTCTAGCGCCGATGGTAGTTGGGACCTTGTCCCTGTGAGAGTAGGACGTCGCCAAGCAAAAACCTAAGTCATTTCGACTTAGGTTTTTTTGTGTATATTTTTATTCCGCTATTTACGGGTAGTAAGCCCCTTATCTCAAGATTCAGAGAGAAACGAGAAAGATGGGCGGGGGGGATCAACTAACTGCCCGTAAAAGCCCGATTGGTGAGGGATAATAATCAGTGAGGATGAAGAAAACCCCACTAATTAAAGTTTCACTTTATTTACCGAATGAAATAATCCATAAATTTAGCAATGCTAAGAATGAAAAAATAAGAAAGAAGAGGCTGTTTAAAATAATAGCAATTTGTTTTCGTTTCCCAGGCTTTCCGAACGAACTTAGAATAATTCCGATAATGGGACTAATTATTTCAATAAGCAGTATAGGTTTGAAGTAATGATAGTAGAAGAAATGAGATGTTATAAAAGAGGATTCAATAACTGCAGCAGTTACTGCGATAAAAAGAAATAAATATGACAACTTAGTAAGTTTCTGCATAATCAATCCACCTATAAATGAGTATGAGCTTATAGTAATAGTATCATAGGATTTACTTAAATATACAAAAACGTAATTATTTACACCTTGATTTGATCACTTTTTCATATGTTAAGATTATAAAGTAATATAGATTTGACAAAATAACGGTTATTGTAATGCGCTATAACTTTAGATAATTAAAATTCACTTAAATGATGGCTAAAGTATTGTATCGCTATACCACTAGATCCTCATGTAGTTACGCTTTGTATTCTTATCCTAATTTCCTTTCATACATGTATATATTTTCACTTCTTCTTTTGAATATAACTAAAACACGAACGTTATCAATTGCGAACAAAAAAACATTCGATTATTTGTTGACATTGTTCATGAAATATTGTTAATATAACCATAGAAACAATATTATATCGCACCTCATATAATCGCGGGGATATGGCCTGCAAGTCTCTACCTAACGACCGTTATTCGTTAGACTATGAGGGAAAGTCACTCGGTATTTTTCTATTCACAAGGGATACGTATGCCTGAGTAGAGCGCTTTCTCTCATAGTAAAAGAGAAAATGTTCTATGTCAGGCTTTTTTTATTTGAATCGGGGGGATTCTAATATGAAATCACTAGTTGGAGTCATAATGGGAAGCACGTCAGACTGGGAAACAATGAAATATGCTTGTGACATTTTAGATGAATTAAATATTCCGTATGAGAAGAAAGTTGTATCCGCTCATCGGACTCCAGATTATATGTTTGAATATGCAGAAACTGCTCGTGAACGTGGATTAAAAGTTATTATTGCTGGAGCTGGAGGAGCCGCTCACTTACCAGGGATGGTTGCAGCGAAGACAAATCTTCCTGTAATCGGCGTTCCTGTTCAATCAAAAGCGTTAAATGGTTTAGATTCATTACTGTCTATCGTTCAAATGCCAGGAGGGGTTCCAGTTGCCACTGTTGCGATTGGCAAGGCTGGTTCAACAAACGCGGGACTACTTGCAGCACAAATCCTTGGATCATTTCATGATGACATACATGATGCATTAGAACTGAGACGAGAAGCAATTGAGAAAAATGTGCGTGAAGGCAGTGAGTTGATATGACAAAAATCATTTTACCAGGAAAAACAATTGGAATTATTGGCGGTGGCCAGCTAGGAAGAATGATGGCGATAGCAGCGAAGGAAATGGGGTATAAAATTGCTGTTTTAGATCCAACAAAACATTCATCATGTGCACAAGTTGCTGATATTGAAATTGTGGCAGCATATGATGATTTGAAAGCGATTCAACATTTAGCAGAAATAAGCGATGTTGTGACATATGAATTTGAGAATATTGATTATAGATGTTTACAATGGCTTGAAAAACATGCGTATTTACCACAAGGCAGCCAGTTGTTAAATAAAACGCAAAATCGTTTTACAGAAAAGAATGCAATCGTGAGTGTTGGCTTACCAGTAGCACCATATAGACTTGTGCAGAGGCAAGACGAACTTTTAGAAGCAATTACGGAACTTTCCTTTCCTTGTGTGTTAAAGACAACAACAGGGGGATATGACGGAAAAGGACAAGTTGTTTTAAGAAGCGAAGCGGATGTTGCGAGAGCAACTGAACTTGTAAATCAAGCTGAATGTATTCTTGAGAAATGGGTGCCATTTGAAAAAGAAATATCAGTTATTGTAACTCGCAGTGTCAGTGGTGAAACGAAGGTATTTCCAGTAGCTGAAAATATTCACGTGAATAACATCTTACATGAATCTATTGTACCAGCTCGTATTACAGACGAACTTTCACAAAAAGGAATTGAATACGCACAGGTACTGGCGGATGAACTTCAGCTTGTGGGAACACTAGCGGTAGAGATGTTTGCTACAGCAGATGGTGAGATTTATATTAATGAATTAGCACCAAGACCTCACAATTCAGGACACTATACAATTGATGCATGTGAAACGAGTCAATTTGGGCAACATATTCGAGCAATCTGTAATTTACCTCTAGGAGAAACAAATTTGTTAAAACCAGTTGTCATGGTAAACATTTTAGGCGAACATATAGAAGGGGTCCTAAGACAAGTGAATAGATTTACCGGGTGCTATTTACACTTGTATGGAAAAGAAGAAGCAAAAGCGCAGCGCAAAATGGGGCATGTAAATATTTTAAATGAAAATATTGAAGTTGCTTTAGAAAAAGCGCAGAGTTTGCATATTTGGGACCATCAAGAACAACTTTTGGAGGGAAAAAGATGATTAGTCGTTATACACGCCCTGAGATGGGTGCGATTTGGACGGAAGAAAACAAATTTAAAGCATGGTTAGAAGTTGAAATTTTAGCTTGTGAGGCATGGGCTGAACTTGGTGATATTCCAAAAGAAGATGTAAAAAAACTTCGTGAGAATGCATCATTTGATATTGACCGTATTTATGAGATTGAGAAAGAGACACGCCATGATGTAGTTGCTTTCACTCGTGCAGTATCAGAAACACCAGCACTAGGTGAAGAACGTAAATGGGTACACTACGGCTTAACATCTACAGACGTAGTTGATACAGCGTTATCTTATATCTTAAAACAAGCAAACGAAATCTTATTAAAAGACTTAGAAAACTTCATTACTATCTTAGCTAACAAGGCAAAAGAGCATAAATACACAGTTATGATGGGAAGAACACACGGTGTTCATGCAGAACCAACTACATTTGGTTTAAAACTTGGTCTGTGGTATGAAGAAATGAAACGTAACTTAGAGCGCTTCAAACAAGCAGCTGATACAGTTCGCGTTGGTAAATTATCTGGTGCAGTTGGTACATACGCGAACATTGATCCATTCGTAGAAAACTTCGTTTGTGAGAACTTAGGATTAGAAGCAGCACCAATTTCAACACAAACATTGCAACGTGATCGCCATGCACATTACATGTCAACACTTGCATTAATTGCAACATCTATCGAAAAGATTGCGGTTGAAATTCGTGGCCTACAAAAGAGTGAAACACGTGAAGTAGAAGAGGCTTTCGCCAAAGGACAAAAAGGATCTTCTGCAATGCCGCATAAACGTAATCCAATCGGATCTGAAAATATGACTGGTTTGGCCCGCTTAATTCGTGGTTACATGCTAACTGCTTACGAAAACGTTCCATTATGGCACGAGCGTGATATTTCTCACTCTTCTGCAGAACGAGTTATCTTACCAGATGCAACAATCGCATTAAACTACATGTTAAACCGCTTTGGTAATATCGTGAAAAACTTAACGGTATTCCCAGAAAACATGAAGCGCAATATGCAAAGAACATACGGTTTAATTTACTCTCAGCGCGTAATGCTTACGCTAATCGACAAAGGTATGGTACGTGAAGAAGCTTATGATATCGTACAGCCTAAAGCGATGGAAGCTTGGGAGACACAAGTACAATTTAAAGAGCTTGTAGAAGCAGATGAGCGTATTACAAGCAAATTAACACAAGAAGAAATCAACGAATGTTTCAATTATGAACATCATATGCAACATGTTGATACAATCTTTGAACGTCTTGGATTGAACTAATTTGAAAATTTTATATGGCACAGAATAGAATCATTCTGTGCCATTTTTTATAAACATATTATTCATATTTTTCAAACTACAGGGGGCTTGCGAAATGCAAAAGCTAGAATTGCTGTATGAGGGTAAGGCAAAAAGAATTTATCGTACAGAAGCAGCAGATATGGTTTGGGTAGAGTACAAAGATAGTGCTACTGCTTTCAATGGGGAGAAAAAAGCGACAATTACAGGAAAAGGTCGTCTGAACAATGAGATTACAACTCTTTTATTCAGAAAGTTACAAGAAGTGGGAATTAAAACACATTTTGTTGAGAAGTTGTCAGATACAGAACAACTTGTGAAAAAGGTAAGTATTATTCCATTAGAGGTTGTCACAAGAAACGTAATCGCGGGAAGTCTTTCAAAACGCTTAGGAATGGAAGAAGGAACTGCACTTGCAGCACCAATCGTAGAATTGTACTACAAAGATGATGATTTAGGAGATCCGCTTGTAACAGAAGATCATATTCGTGTGTTAAACGTTGCAACGCCAGAGCAAGTAAGTACATTACGAGAAAAGGCTCTACAAATCAATCAAATATTGATTGAGCACTTCGCAAGCTGTCGTGTAAGATTAGTAGATTTTAAACTAGAGTTTGGACTAACAGAAGAAGGCGAAATCGTATTAGCAGATGAGATTTCACCAGATACTTGCCGCTTATGGGATGAAGCGAGCAATGAAAAATTTGATAAAGATGTATTCCGCCGTGATCTTGGCGATTTAACAGAGGCATATGAAGAAATTTTAAAACGTTTAGGGGGAGCTTCACATGTATAAAGTTAAGGTATATGTAACATTAAGAGAGAGCGTATTAGATCCACAAGGAACAGCAGTGAAAGGTGCTCTTCACAGTCTTTCATTCACAGAAGTGCAAGATGTTCGCATCGGTAAATATATGGAGTTAACAATTGATAAATCAGTGACTGATCTGGATACAAAGGTAAAAGAAATGTGTGAGAAACTATTAGCGAACGTTGTAATGGAAGATTTCCGTTACGAAGTTGAGGAGGTTGTCGCACAGTGAAATTTGCCGTAATCGTTTTTCCAGGTTCGAACTGTGATGTTGATATGTTTCATGCAATTAAAGATGAGCTTGGCGAAGAGGTAGACTACGTTTGGCATGATGCAGAGAATTTAGATGAATATGATGCAATTCTTTTACCAGGAGGTTTCTCTTACGGTGATTACCTTCGCTGCGGTGCCATTTCTCGCTTTGCAAATGCAATGAAAGCTGTGCAAAAAGCAGCTGAACAAGGAAAGCCAATTCTAGGTGTATGTAACGGATTCCAAATATTGGTTGAATCAGGGCTGCTACCAGGTGCATTAATGCGAAATAAAAACCTAAAGTTTATGTGCCGTACAGTGGGATTACGTGTTGAAAATAACGAAACGATGTTTACATCGCAATATGAAAAAGGTGCAGTAATCAATATTCCAATCGCACATGGTGAAGGGAATTACTACTGTGATGAAGCAACTCTTAAAGAATTAGAAGAAAAGAATCAAATTGCATTCCGTTATGTAGACAATCCAAACGGAAGCGTTTCAGATATTGCAGGTATTGTAAATGAAAAGGGAAATGTACTTGGCATGATGCCGCACCCAGAGCGTGCTGTGGATGAACTTCTTGGCGGCGCTGAAGGTTTAAAAGTCTTTCAATCTATTTTGAAACATTGGAGGGAAACATATGTCGTTAATGCTTGAACCAAATCCAACACAAATTAAAGAAGAACGTATATATGCGGAAATGGGGCTAACAGACGAAGAGTTTGCCATGGTTGAAAAGATTTTAGGACGTTTGCCGAACTACACAGAAACGGGACTATTCTCTGTTATGTGGTCAGAGCATTGTAGTTATAAAAACTCAAAACCTGTTCTTCGCAAGTTCCCAACAACAGGAGAGCGCGTATTACAAGGACCTGGTGAAGGTGCAGGGATTGTAGATATTGGTGATAATCAAGCCGTTGTATTTAAAATGGAAAGTCATAACCATCCTTCTGCAATTGAGCCATATCAAGGTGCGGCAACGGGTGTTGGTGGTATTATTCGCGACGTATTCTCTATGGGAGCACGTCCAGTAGCGTTATTAAACTCTCTTCGCTTCGGTGAACTACAATCACCACGTGTGAAATATTTATTTGAAGAAGTAGTTGCAGGGATTGCAGGATATGGTAACTGCATCGGGATTCCAACTGTTGGCGGAGAAGTACAGTTTGATTCATGTTATGAAGGAAACCCACTTGTAAATGCAATGTGCGTTGGTTTAATTAATCATGAAGATATTAAAAAAGGGCAAGCACATGGTGCTGGTAATACAGTTATGTACGTAGGTGCTTCAACAGGACGTGACGGTATTCACGGTGCAACTTTCGCATCAGAAGAATTATCTGAGAGTTCAGAAGCGAAACGTCCAGCGGTACAAGTAGGGGATCCATTTATGGAGAAACTTCTTATTGAAGCATGCTTAGAGCTTATTCAATCTGATGCTCTTGTTGGAATTCAGGATATGGGAGCTGCAGGATTAACATCATCTTCTGCAGAGATGGCAAGTAAAGCAGGAATGGGTATTGAAATGTACTTAGATGATGTACCACAACGTGAAACAGGTATGACGCCATATGAAATGATGTTATCTGAATCACAAGAACGTATGTTAATTGTTGTGAAAAAAGGTAGAGAGCAAGAGATTGTAGAGTTGTTTGAAAAGTACGGACTTGCGGCAGTTACGATGGGAAAAGTAACGGAAGATAAAATGCTTCGCTTATTCCATAAAGGTGAAATGGTAGCGGAAGTACCAGCAGATGCACTAGCAGAAGAAGCACCAATTTATCATAAGCCTTCAAAAGAAGCAGCGTATTTTAAAGAGTTCCAAGAAATGAAGATGGAAACACCGAAATTAGATAATTATAAAGAAACATTGCTAGCTCTATTACAACAACCAACGATTGCAAGTAAAGAGTGGGTATATGATCAATATGATTATCAAGTACGCACAAGCACGGTTGTTACACCAGGATCAGACGCAGCCGTTGTACGTGTGCGCGGGACAGAAAAAGCATTAGCAATGACAACAGATTGTAATTCTCGCTACATTTATTTAGATCCTGAAATGGGCGGTAAAATTGCAGTAGCAGAAGCAGCACGTAACATCGTATGTTCAGGTGGAGAACCGCTGGCAATTACAGATTGCTTAAACTTTGGTAACCCAGAAAAACCAGAGATTTTCTGGCAAATCGAGAAATCGGTAGATGGTATGAGTGAAGCTTGTCGTACACTACAAACTCCAGTTATTGGCGGAAACGTATCAATGTACAACGAACGTAGCGGTGAAGCTGTATATCCAACACCGACTGTTGGTATGGTAGGTCTTGTTCATGATTTAAAACATGTAACGACACAAGAATTTAAGCAAGCTGGGGATCTAGTTTATGTAATTGGAGAAACGAAAGCTGAGTTTGGCGGAAGTGAATTGCAAAAGATGGTATACGGCAAAATCTTTGGTCAATCACCAAGCATCGATCTAGAAGTAGAATCTAAACGCCAAAAGCAATTACTAGAAGCAATTCAAGCAGGACTTGTTCAATCTGCACATGATGTTGCAGAAGGCGGATTAGCAGTCGCAATTGCTGAAAGTGCAATTGGAGCTAAAGGATTAGGTGCTACTGTGAAATTAGCTGGAGAAGCAACAGCGGCGTTATTCGCGGAATCACAATCACGCTTTGTTGTAACAGTAAAACGTGAAAAGCAAGAAGCATTCGAGAAAGCAGTAGAAGCAATTCAAGTTGGGGAAGTCACAAATACAAATGAAGTAACAATTCGTAATGAAGAAAATGAAGTATTACTTACAGCAAATGTTGATGAAATGAGAAAGGCTTGGAAAGGGGCAATCCCATGCTTGCTGAAATAAAGGGGTTAAATGAAGAATGTGGCGTTTTCGGAATTTGGGGGCATGAAAATGCAGCACAAGTTACGTACTACGGATTGCACAGCTTACAGCACCGTGGACAAGAAGGCGCAGGCATTGTTGTAAATAATGGGGAGAAAATTGTTGGTCATAAGGGGTTAGGTCTAGTATCGGAAGTGTTTTCAAGAGGTGAGCTAGAAGGATTAAATGGAAAATCAGCAATTGGTCACGTACGCTATGCAACGGCAGGCGGAAGTGAGGTAGCGAATGTTCAACCACTACTATTCCGTTTTTCTGATCATAGTATGGCATTAGCTCACAACGGTAATTTAATTAATGCAAAGATGCTTCGCCGTGAATTAGAGGCAGAAGGAAGTATTTTTCAAACGAGTTCAGATACAGAGGTACTACTTCATTTAATTAAACGTAATACAAAAGGTTCATTAATTGAGAGTGTGAAAGATGCATTAAACAAAGTAAAAGGTGCATTTGCATATCTTTTATTAACAGGTAACGAAATGATTGTTGCGTTAGACCCGAATGGATTTCGCCCACTGTCAATCGGAAAAATGGGAGATGCATACGTTGTAGCATCTGAAACATGTGCTTTTGATGTAGTTGGTGCAACATACATTCGAGATGTTGAACCTGGAGAACTACTTATTATTAATGACGAAGGTATCCAAGTAGATCGTTTTACAAATGATGTAGAACATGCAATTTGTAGTATGGAATACATTTACTTTGCACGCCCAGATTCCAATATTGCTGGCATCAATGTTCATGCAGCGCGTAAAAGTATGGGGAAACGTTTAGCGGCGGAAGCTCCTATTGAAGCAGATGTTGTAACAGGGGTACCGGACTCTAGTATTTCTGCGGCAATTGGTTATGCAGAAGCAACTGGCATTCCGTATGAATTAGGATTAATTAAAAACCGTTATGTTGGTCGTACCTTTATCCAACCTTCTCAAGAATTGCGTGAACAAGGGGTAAAAATGAAGCTTTCGGCAGTACGAGGAGTAGTTGAAGGAAAGCGCGTCGTAATGATTGATGATTCTATCGTAAGAGGTACAACAAGTAAACGCATTGTCCGTATGCTTCGTGAAGCAGGAGCGACAGAAGTGCATGTGAGAATTGCTTCTCCACCACTTAAGTATCCGTGTTTCTATGGCATTGATATTCAAACGAGAAAAGAATTAATCGCAGCTAACCATTCTATAGAAGAAATACGTCAAATCATCGGCGCAGATTCTTTAACATTTTTAAGTGAAGATGGCTTAGTCGATGCGATTGGTCGTCCATATGAAGGGAAATACGGCGGCTTATGTATGGCGTACTTTAATGGGGATTATCCGACAGCCCTTTATGATTATGAACAAGAACTTTTAGAAAGTATGAAATAAAAAAGCGAGAAGCTTCTACTTGAGTTTAAGTAGAAGCTAGCTTTTTCCTAAAACATACTCTATAGAGAGTGCCCGCTTGGGTGGGAGAAATTAAAAGACGAGGTGTAAAAAACGATGGCGAATGCATATAAGCAAGCAGGAGTAGATATTGAAGCTGGATATGAAGCGGTATCTCGCATGAAAAAACATGTACAAACAACAATGAGAAAAGAAGTACTAGGCGGTCTTGGCGGTTTTGGGGGTATGTTTGATCTATCAAAATTTGCATTAGAAGAACCTGTATTAGTATCTGGAACAGACGGTGTAGGTACAAAGTTGATGCTCGCTTTCATGATGGATAAACATGACACAATTGGTATTGATGCAGTAGCAATGTGTGTAAATGATATTGTTGTCCAAGGAGCAGAGCCGCTTTTCTTCCTTGATTACATTGCTTGTGGTAAAGCAGAACCTAGTAAAATTGAAAACATCGTCAAAGGTATATCAGAGGGTTGTCGCCAAGCGGGTTGTGCGTTAATTGGCGGAGAAACAGCTGAGATGCCAGGTATGTATTCCACTGAAGAGTATGACTTAGCTGGTTTTACTGTTGGTATTGTTGATAAAAAGAAAATTGTAACAGGAAATTCTATTGAAGCAGGTCATGTATTAGTTGGCTTAGCATCTAGTGGTATTCATAGTAACGGGTATTCTTTAGTACGAAAAGTGTTGTTAGAAGATGGACAGTTATCTTTAGATCGTATACATGGTCGCCTAGAACTACCTCTTGGTGAAGAATTATTAAAACCAACGAAAATTTATGTCAAACCTATTTTAGAACTATTGAAGAAATATGAAGTGTATGGCATGGCACATATTACAGGTGGAGGATTTATTGAAAATATTCCACGTATGTTGCCGGAAGGAATCGGAGCAGAAATTGAACTAGGTTCTTGGCAAATTCAACCGATTTTCAGCTTACTTCAAGAGGTTGGAAAACTAGAAGAAAAAGAAATGTTCAATATTTTTAACATGGGTATTGGTATGGTAGTTGCGGTAAAAGAAGAAGATGCAGAAGCTGTTGTCAAGCTTCTTGCAGAACAAGGAGAAAAAGCACATATTATTGGACGAACTATTAAGGGATCGAGTGTTACTTTTAATGGAGGCACAGGACTATGAGTAGATTGGCAGTCTTTGCCTCTGGAAGCGGATCTAACTTCCAAGCATTAATGAATGCAGTGGAAGAAAAAAGCTTACATGCTGAAATTAGTTTGCTCGTATGTGATCAACCTGAGGCGCGTGTTATTGGACGGGCACATTATCATCATGTTCCGTGCTTTGCTTTTTCGGCGAAAGCATATGAATCAAAAGAAGCATTTGAAAATGAGATATTAAAAAAATTGCGAGAATACGAGATTGATTATGTTATTTTAGCAGGATATATGCGTTTGATTGGTCCTACATTACTGGAAGCATACGGCGGGAAAATCATTAACATTCATCCGTCATTATTACCAAGTTTTCCAGGGAAAGATGCTGTCAGTCAAGCGTTAGAGGCAGGAGTGAAAGTAACAGGAGTGACGATTCACTACGTAGATGCTGGGATGGATACAGGACCTATTATTGCTCAAGAAGCAGTAAAAGTTTCCGAAGCGGATACAAGAGAGAGTTTACAAAAGAAAATTCAGCAAGTTGAACATAGATTGTACGTAGCTACGGTGAACGAAATCGTTCAATCTATGAAAGAGAAGGCCGTTAAATAACATTCAACTAGGGGTGAAGGATAAATGAAAAAGCGTGCATTAGTAAGTGTTTCAAATAAAACAGGTGTTGTAGAATTTGTTAAAGGGTTACTTGAACAAGGGATTGAAGTTATTTCAACAGGTGGAACGAAAAAATTATTAGAGGAAAACGGCTTACAAGTAATTGGGATTTCTGAAGTAACTGGCTTCCCGGAAATTATGGACGGGCGTGTGAAAACATTACATCCAAACATTCATGGTGGTTTACTTGCAGTACGTGATAATGAAACACATGTGACGCAGATGAATGAATTAGGCATTCAGCCAATTGACTTTGTTGTTGTAAACTTATACCCATTTAAGGAAACAGTTGCTAAACCTGATGTGACATTTGCTGATGCAATTGAAAATATTGATATCGGTGGTCCAACAATGATTCGTTCAGCTGCGAAGAATCATAAATTTGTATCAGTAATCGTTGACCCAATAGATTATGATGTTGTACTAGTCGAGCTAAAAGAAAACGGCGAAGTTACAGACGAAACAAAACGTAAATTAGCAGCGAAAGTATTCCGTCATACAGCGGCATATGATGCATTAATTTCTAACTATTTAACGGAACAAATAGGAGAAGAAAGCCCAGAAACATTAACAGTAACATTCGAGAAAAAACAAGATTTACGTTACGGTGAAAACCCACATCAAAAAGCAACATTCTATAAAGCACCATTTGCAGCAACTTCTTCTGTTGCATATGCAGAGCAGTTACATGGAAAAGAGCTATCTTACAACAATATCAATGACGCGGATGCAGCGCTTAGCATCGTGAAAGAATTTACAGAACCAGCAGTGGTAGCAGTAAAACATATGAACCCATGCGGAGTTGGTGTTGGTACTGATATTCATGAAGCATATACACGTGCTTACGAAGCGGATCCAGTATCCATTTTCGGAGGTATTATTGCAGCTAACCGTGAGATTGATAAAGTTACGGCTGAAAAATTACATGAAATTTTCTTAGAGATTGTTATCGCACCTTCTTTCTCACAAGAAGCTTTAGAAGTGTTGCAAAGTAAGAAAAACTTACGCCTTTTAACTGTAAATATTGAAAAAGCAGTAAGTGCAAGTAAAAAATTAACTTCTGTACAGGGTGGCCTTCTAGTTCAAGAAGAAGATACGTTAGCGCTAAATGAAGATGCAATTACAATTCCAACAAAACGTGAACCAACAGAGCAAGAATGGGCCGATTTAAAACTAGCTTGGAAAGTTGTCAAACATGTAAAATCAAATGCAATTGTTTTAGCAAAAGATAATATGACAATTGGAGTGGGAGCAGGACAAATGAACCGCGTTGGTTCAGCGAAAATTGCAATCTCGCAAGCTGGTGACAAAGCACAAGGTAGCGCCTTAGCATCTGATGCATTTTTCCCAATGCCAGATACAGTAGAAGAGGCTGCTAAAGCAGGTGTTACAGCAATCATTCAACCAGGCGGATCGATTCGTGATGAAGATTCTATTAAAAAAGCTGATGAATATGGTATTGCTATGGTGTTCACTGGCGTACGTCACTTCAAACATTAATAGAGGAAGTTTAAAAAGTCCGGTCAAGATAACCTTCGCATTTCTTCGTTGCTTTGCCAGTCCGGTACTCATGTAGTAAAAGCTACACTCCGTATCCTCCTGGCCGCAGCGCCTTGAACTGCTCGGTTCTCTTGATCCTCCTTTTTAAATCCTTATTGTTAGAGGAAGTTTAAAAAGCCCGGTCAAGATAACCTTCGCATTTCTTCGTTGCTTTGCCAGTCCGGTACTCATGTAGTAAAAGCTACACTCCGTATCCTCCTGGCCGCAGCGTCTTGAACTGCTCGGTTCTCTTGATCCTCCTTTTTAAATTTTTATTGTTAGAGGGAGTTCAAAAAGTCCGATCAAGATAATCTTCTTTTTGAACAGGAACGAATAGAAACAAAATAAGAGCACTGCTCCTATTTTGTACTTATTTGAATAATGGAGGATAACATATGAATGTTTTAGTAATCGGCCGTGGTGGGCGCGAGCATGCTTTAGCTTGGAAGTTTGCACAGTCTGAGCAAGTTGAAAAGGTATATGTAGCACCGGGAAATGAAGGCATGAGAGATGTGGCAATGCCAGTTGATATTGATGAGAATGACTTTGACGCACTTGTTCTATTTGCGAAAGAAAATAATATAGGCTTAACGTTCGTTGGTCCAGAAATTCCTCTTATGAATGGAATTGTTGATCGTTTTGAAGCAGAGGGACTTCGCGTTTTTGGTCCGAATAAAGCAGCTGCTGTAATTGAAGGAAGCAAAGCTTTTACAAAAGAGCTTATGAAAAAGTATGATATTCCAACCGCAGCATATGAAACATTCACAAACTATGAGGAAGCGGTAGCATATATTCAAAAAGTTGGTGCACCTATTGTTATTAAAGCGGATGGTTTAGCAGCTGGTAAAGGTGTAACAGTAGCAATGACGTTAGAAGAGGCATTGCAAGCTGTAAAAGAAATGCTGCAGGATGTAAAATTCGGTGAAGCAAGTAAAAAGGTTGTTATTGAAGAGTTTTTAGATGGACAGGAATTCTCTTTAATGGCATTTGTAAATGGAAAAACCGTTTATCCAATGGTAATTGCACAAGATCATAAGCGTGCTTTTGACGGTGATAAAGGACCGAATACAGGCGGAATGGGTGCATATTCTCCAGTACCGCAAATTCCCGAATCAGCAGTTAGCGAAGCAATTGAGACAATTTTACATCCAACTGCTAAAGCGATGATTCAAGAAGGACGTTCATTTACAGGTATTTTATACGCGGGGCTTATTTTAACAAACGAAGGACCAAAAGTAATTGAATTCAATGCTCGTTTTGGTGATCCAGAAACAGAGGTTGTATTACCACGTTTAGAGAGTGATTTAGTCGACGTATGTAATTACGTATTAGATGGGAAAGAGCTAACACTTAAATGGTCTGAGGAAGCAGTTATTGGTGTAGTACTTGCTTCAAAAGGATACCCAGAAGCATATGAAAAAGGTGCTGTGATTTCTGGATTAGATACATTAGAAGATGCAATTGTTTTTCATGCAGGCACAGCTATGAAACATGGAGATTTTGTAACAAACGGTGGTCGTGTTTTATTTGTAGCTTGTAAAGGCAAGGATTTACAAGAAGCGAAGGATAACGTTTATAAAGAAATTAAGAAAATTGAGAGTGACGGTTTATTTTATCGAAGTGATATCGGATATCGTGCGGTTGCAAAGGTAGATTGTTAAGAGCTAACATAAATTATGTTAGCTCTTTTGATTTTATTTTGTATTTTTGGATAGGGAGGATTATATGTTTGCGATGGGAATTTTAATTATATATGTAATGATTTGTATCATACCTACAGCAGTATTAATTACCGGCTATGTATGGCAGAAGGAAAGAGGAAGAATATTCGGTGCGCTATGGACCTTAACAAATTCACTGTATGGAGGAATTTTATTACTCATTATAAGTTTCATAGGATACGTATATAATGCTTCTTTTTTTGGTGTGTTATCTTTTTTCTTAGTTATAGGTGGAATCATTAGCTTTGGAGAACATTGGAGAAAAAAGAAAATCAATTGATATAAACGGATACAGGGAATATTATTGATTACTAACTCTTTCCTGGATATAATTGTAAAAATATTTACAATTATATTATAATAGATATATGTTAAATATTGAGAGGAAGGTAGGGGGAACTATTGACTCAAATTCATGTACGTCCTGAAAAATTATTTCAACTGAGTAGAAAATTTACTCATTATGCTGAGGAAGTTAAACATGTAGAGCAAAAATTAGACAGTAACTATCAATCGATTCCATGGAGTGTAAAGGCTAAGTCAGTTGTAGATCAGTATTGGTATGAGGCACGAAGACAGATGAATGTGTCAATGCAAGTTGCTCATACATTAGCTCGTTCTTTAGAAGAGATTGCGAATAAATTTTTAGAAGTTGACAATCAGGGAACGGAAAAAGTTACTTCTGAGATGAAACAGAATGCAAAGGAAAAGAAGGAAGAAGGATTTTGGGAAAGTTTGAAGAACAAAGCCGAAGATTTTTTAGATAAAGCAACTGATAAATTAGAAGAAATTAGTGACTATATGGGGGATAAGGTGAGCGATGTCAAAGATTCTATTGAAAAAGGAGCCGATTTCGTAGGAGCAGCATGTACTGTAGCAACAAACTATTATATGAACAAAGTAGAAAATGCTTTTAAGACGATGAATACGATGACAAATATAATAAAAAATCATTACATAAGGGATTTTGAAATAAAAGTAAATGCTTTAAGAATGGGGGGGAATATGGTAATAAATCATTACGTAAATGAAGGGAAAAAGCTCTTTAATTATGTGACAGATCCAGACGGTCTATTAACTGATGTATCGACTTATGCTGGATACGCAGCAGCGGGCTTAGGCTTTCTTTCTGTGGCGACTTTATGGTTCCCTCCAGCTGCTGGTGCATTTGCAATAGGCTCTACTGCGGCAGGATTAGTAGCATTAGGTGCTGATAGTATACTATATTTTCTAGATAAAAAAGATGGTACAGCGGTAGCAGCCGATTTTTTAGGGGTTATTCCAGGTGTAGCTACAGCAGGAAAGACAATCCAAACTTTAAAAACTTTTACAGCTACTGAAAAAACGATAGGTTATTGGTTAAAACGGGGTATGACAGAAAAAGAAGCTATTGAACAGGTGAGAGACAATGTAACGGGTCTATGGAATTCAACTTTTGGAATGTGGGGGGCTACTAGGGATAGTACACCAAAGTAAGAGGAAGGCGTGAAAAAATGAAGTTACCAAAAAACTATTTTCCAGAACAGGCTACAAAGGAATACGGGAGCTTTTATGTATGGATGCGCTTTATTTGTATTATTGCATTTGCTAATACTGTATTAGTTTTAGGGTTCGGAAAATTAAATATTTTCACATTAGTAGTTATAATATTTTGTATTCCGTTTGGTTTTATTGGAGTTTATTTTGCGATCTTTCACTATATACGTTATTTAAGAAATTATATGAGACAAAAATAATAAAGGAGATAGACACAGTGCTGAGATTTATAAATGAAAGATATATTATGACGAGACAAATGAGATTAGATATTGAAGAATTTATGCCTCCGAAAGTCGGAGAAATCTTTATTAAAATTTATAAGTTAGCATTTTTAGTTTTTATATATCTTGGAATCATGTGCCTTGTGAATAATCTGATAGGAAAAGAGCATCCAATTAATGGACTGTTATTGAAAATAGAGATAATAGTAATTTCAATTATATCCATTTTTATCTTGTATTATTGTATATGCTATCGAGGTTATTATAAACGAAAAGAATAATATGTATTCTATATATAACTAAATATAGTATTCATTTGAAAGAAGGGAACTATAATGAGTGTGGAGACATGGTACCGATATACATTTCGGGAGAAACATTTTTCAATAGCTCTTCCCAATACATGGACATTAATGGAGACGGATCCTAAACATATAGAAAAGTTCACTTCAATATTTTTAGCTGAACAAGCCGAAGTGTTCCCACATATTGCTAAAAACTGGGAAGAGATCAAAAGGCAACTAGAATTTCTTCTTAAAAATCTAAAAGGAATGAAAGTGGAACTGTTTGCGTTACAAGGTCTTGTTGACGGAGAGAATGTTATACACTTTGCAGATGTGACAGTTTCAAGGTTTCCTTATGAAAAAGAGTATTCTTCTATTCAAAATATGGAAAAGCTACTAAAAGAAAAAGAGAAGAGTGAATTAGTATCGATTGAGGAGATTAAATCCCAGATTGGTAATGTCATACATATTCGTGAATTTACAACTGTTGAAATGGAAAATGAGAATATTAAAGCATGTACGAATCAATTTTTAATACCAGTATCTAAAGAGAATAATATATATAGTATTACGTTCTCTACATGGAATGTAGATGATGCAATGTTATTCGAACCTTCATTTTTTCAAATTGTAAATACGTTTAAACGAATGTCTCCCGAGAAAATAGGGCATTAGATGAAAAGCATCCTTTCTAAACAAAATAGAATTTAGAAAGGATGTTTTTTTAGGAGGAGAATATGAAATTACCAAAAAACTATTTTCCAGAACAGGCAGCAAAGGAATATGGAAGCTTTTATATATGGATGCGTTTGCTCATTATGAGTGCATGGGTAAGTGGTTTGTTAGCTTTAGGATATGGTCAATTCAGTATTATGGGATATACAGTTTTAATACCTCTTATCTTTTTTATAATAATCGGAGGCCATTTTATGATTTTTCACTATGTTCGTTACTTAAGAAACTATAAGAGACAAGAATAATTTATATTTTTGAAATAACATAACGTGTGCAAATTGCACACGTTATAAATTCTTGTTTTGCTATTGGTAGACAGTAATACTCCTACTTCAAAGTTCGGTGTAAGTAAGGAGATTAGGCGGGAGATAAACTTACTATAAGGTTAATTTGCGAGAGTTGAAGAAAATCTTTCATCATTACAGTTTCACGTCATTATAAATCCCGAGTTTCTCCATTTTTCTATATAATGTTCGTACACTAATCCCCAAAGCAGCCGCAGCTTGTTTTTTTCCTTCATAATCATAACCATAGTCATGAAGTTTTTGAATAATGCTTTCTTTTTCAGCTTCTTGCAATGCACCGTGTTGCTTTGTGGATGAGCACAGCAACTCCGAATGATTTTGAAGAAATGCTGGTAGTGATGATTCGGTTAATTGGCCACTTTTCTCCATATTCATGCTATATTCTAAAACATTCTCTAATTCACGAATGTTCCCAGGCCAGTGATATTGTTTTAATCTTGCTAGAAACGCCTCTGTGTAACTTTGAATGAATTTTCCTGTTCTTGTCTGTAATTTTTCAATTAAGAAAGGGACGAGTTTCTTTAAGTCTTCTTTTCGCTCGCGAAGTGGTGGTAAATGAATTGGAATCACATTGAGTCTGTAGTAAAGATCTGAACGGAATTGTTTAGATTCTATTAATTTTTCTAATGGTTGATTTGATGCAGCGATAATTCGGACATTCACTTTTTGGGGAAGCGTTCCACCAATTCTTTGTACAACACCATCTTGTAGTACTTTTAATAACTTTGGTTGTAAATGGAGAGGAAGATCTGCAACTTCATCTAAAAATAACGTGCCTCGGTCGGCCATTTCAAAGTAACCGGGCTTTCCTTTCTTTCTCGCCCCTGTAAATGCACCTTCCTCATAGCCAAAGAGCTCACTTTCAAATAAAGATTCAGGAATGCTGGCACAATTTATTTCAATGAAATCTCCCCTCTGGAATATGCTTTGTTCATGAATAAGCTTTGCCATCAAGCTTTTCCCCGTTCCCGTTTCTCCTGTAATAACGATGGATGAGGTACTACTTTTCATATTTTTTAAGATTTCTTTTATGTTTTGTAATGTATAACTGCTTCCAAGGATATATTCAGTTTGTTTTAATTTTGTCCCTATTTTGGAAGTAGAATAATTTGTTTCATGAATCATATCGGTAATAATCTCTTTTAACTTTTCCATCCAATAGATAAATTCTTTTTGCTGATCGAGTAATTTCTGTTGCTTATCTTTGGAAAAACTAACGAATGAAAGATAGCCATAGTGACGTTCATTTTGAATCATATTTTGTATAATTTCTGCAGTGGATGGACAGCTTTTTTGAAAGTGGCAACCATGACACATATTCATATGCCCCGGCTTATGTACAAAGGTAATAGGATGCTCGTATAGTTTTTGGAAAAAGGGGAGGTATACGCGTTCTCCTTTTTTCTTTTTATATTCTTCCGTTGAAGAAACTAATAGCCCTTCATGGTTGAAATAGGCGATTTCTATTTGTAAGAGTTCGGAAAAGGTATGAATCATTTTTGTGATTGCTGTGATTGTAGACAATTTTGAACCTCCTTTCTATTTATGTAATTATTGTATGATAATTCAGAAAAATACAAAAGTGTCAAATGTTTGTCAAAAATGTCAAATGATCGTATCAAAGTTGCTTACTACAATAAGGGTTTTTCACGTAATAAAATTGGCATGTTTTTTGCTTAATAAAAAGCAGATGCAAATAAAGGAGGTTTTTTTATGGAAAGAGATTATTTTCAATTAAAGGATAAAGTGGCGGTTGTAACCGGAGCGGCATCAGGAATTGGGTATGCGACAGCAACCATCTTTGCTGAAGTAGGAGCTACCGTCATTCTTTTAGATATTGATGAGGAAAAAGGTATGCAGGCCACGCAGAGTTTACGAGACGAGGGGCAGAGGGCAGAGTTTTTGAAGTGCGATGTAACAAGTGAATTAGATTGTAAGAATGTGAGTGAGCATATTAGGAAGGTATATGGAAGTGTAGATGTGCTGTTTAACAACGCTGGAGTTATTAGAAGAAAAACAGTTGTTGAATTAGAAGAAAGAGAGTGGGATTCAGTTATTAATGTGTCATTAAAAGGTGTATATCTTTTATCTAAATATATCATTCCAATTATGGCTGAAAAACAAGGGGGAAGTATTATTAACACTGGCTCTGGATGGGGACTAAAAGGGGGCGACAAGGCAGCTGCATATTGTGCTGCAAAAGCGGGGGTTGTGAACTTAACGAAGGCGATGGCAATTGATCATGGGTCGCAAAATATTCGAGTAAACTGCATATGTCCAGGTGATACAGATACGCAGTTACTACGCGACGAGGCGAAACAATTGAATGTAGAAGAAGGGTCGTTTTTGAAAGATTCAGCAATAAATCGGCCTCTATCAAGAATTGGTACGCCACGGGATATTGCAAAAGGTGTTTTATTTTTAGCTAGCGACTTGTCATCTTGGGTGACAGGGACAGAACTTGTTGTCGATGGCGGAGGCTTAGCATAATTGAATGAAATTTAACAAGGGGGTATTAAGATGACGAAAAAGGTACATCCTTACATTCCAAATATGGTACCTGAAGTAAAAGAAGAGATGTTAAAAGAAATCGGCGCTGAAACCGTGATGGAATTATACGCCTGCATACCAGAGGAACTCAAGTTAAAAGAGGAAATGAATATACCAAAGGCGCTTACAGAATATGAACTGCGTCGCCATGTTGAAGGGATACTTTGTAAAAATACGAGTACAAGTGAATATGTAAATTTTTTAGGAGCAGGTTGTTGGCAACACTTTGTACCAGCTGTTTGCGATGAAGTGAATCAGCGATCAGAATTTTTAACGGCATATGCTGGGGAACCGTATGAAGATCATGGCAGGTTTCAAGCTTTATTTGAATACCAAAGCTTAGTAGCGGAACTTGTTGATATGGATGTTGTAAACGTGCCTACATTTGATTGGGGGCAAGCAGCAGCTACATCAATTCGGATGGCTGCCCGTATAACGAAAAGAAAAAAGGTATTAGTAGCACAAACCGTGTCACCTGAGAGAATGAAAATTATCCAAAATTATGGGTCCCCAGATCTTGAATTTGTTTCTGTTGGTTATGATGATGAGAATGGTCTTCTAGATTTAGAAGATTTAGAGAATAAGATAGCTGCTAATGTAGCCGCAATTTATTTTGAAAACCCTTCCTATTTAGGATTTATTGAATCGCAAGGGATGGAAATTGCGGAAATTGCAAAGCAACATGATGCGCTAGTAGTTGTTGGTGTTGATCCGATATCGCTTGGAGTGCTAGCACCGCCAAGCCACTATCAAACAGATATTGTTTGTGGTGACTTACAGCCTCTTGGTATGCATATGAACTATAGCGGAGGGCAAGCTGGGTTTATTGCTACAAGAGATGAGGAAAAGTTTGTGAATGAATACCCTTCACGTTTATTTGGAATTGTCCCAACAGTAAAAGAAGGAGAGTACGGATTTGGAGATGTAGCGTATGACCGAACATCTTTTGCCCTTCGTGAAAAAGGAAAAGAATCAGTTGGTACACAAACAGCGTTATGGGGCATTACAGCAGGAGTTTATTTATCGTTACTTGGACCAAATGGTATGTATGAATTAGGTCAAACGATTATGCAAAATAGTCAATATGCAGTAAAACAATTGAACCAAATCCCTGGAGTGAGAGGTTCAAGATTAAGTTCTCCATTTTTTAAAGAGTTTCTTGTTGATTTTAATGAGACCGGTTTATCAGTAGAAACTATAAATAAGAGATTGTTAGAAAAACAGATATTTGGAGGAAAGGATATTTCGAAAGAGTTTCCTAAATTTGGTCAATGTGCCTTGTATTGTGTTACAGAAGTTCATACGAAGGAAGACATTGATCGGTTAGCTGCCGCTCTGCAAGAAATTGTGACAAATTAAAAAAGATGAACGGAAAGGAGAATCGACTGATGAAGAAAATTAAAAGGAATAGTAAAGTCCGTGACTTCCATCAAGCGAAATGGAATGAACCAATTATTTTTGAACTTCACCAGCAAGGAGAAAGGGGCGTAGAAGTTCCTGTAGCGGATGAAACAATTGTGAAAGAAGTTGGTGATGGAGTTTCAAAGATTCCTCATTCTATGTATAGAAAAGAAAGAGCGAGACTTCCGGAAATCGGTCAAGCACGTGTTTTAAGGCATTATGTGAGACTTTCACAAGAGACGCTAGGATCAGATTTCAATGTTGAAATTGGGCAAGGGACCTGTACGATGAAATATATTCCTAAAATTAATGAATTATTAGTACGGAATCCTAAAATAATGGAACTGCATCCTCTTCAAGATGAAAGTACGGTCCAAGGCATGCTAGAGATTATATACAAATTGGATCTTTGTATGAGAGAAATTTCTGGTATGGATCATTTTTCATTTCAACCGAGTGGTGGCACACAAGCCTTATTTGCTATGGCATCCATTGTAAGAAAATATCATGAATCTCGAGGGGAAGGGGAAAAGCGGAATGAAATTATTACAACCATTTTTTCTCATCCTTCACAAGCGGCTACAGCGGCTGTTAAAGGTTTTAAAATCATTACGCTTCATCCGGATAAAGATGGATTTCCTGACCTTGAAAAATTAAAAGCTGTTGTTTCAGAAAGAACAGCAGGATTTGTTGTAGCGAATCCTGAAGATACAGGGATTTTTAATTCGAAGATTAAAGAGTTTACGAGGGTTGTTCATGAAGCAGGTGGGATTTGCTATTACGACCAGGCAAATGCAAACGGCCTTCTTGGGATTACGCGGGCGAAAGAAGCAGGATTTGATATGTGTTTTTTTAATCTTCATAAAACATTTGCAGCTCCGCATATGTGTGGTGGACCAGCAACAGGTGCACTTGGTGTAAGTAAAGAGTTAAAAGAGTACTTACCAGGACCAATTGTCGAATGTGATGAGGAGAAATATTATTTAAATCATGAATTGAAACATTCGATTGGGAAAGTACGTGCTTTTCATGGTGTGGCACAAACGATTTTAAGGTCTTATGCATGGATTCGTGCTCTAGGACCAGAAGGGTTAAAAGAAGTGGCGACAACGGCTGTGTTAAACAATAATTATATGTATCATAAAGTACAAAAAATTCGTGGTGCAAGCGCTCCGTATGTGAAAGGGCAGCGGCTGGAACAAGTTCGTTATAGTTGGGAAGAGATGAACGATGAAACGGGTGTTACGACAGAAGATGTTCAGAGAAGGATGACGGATTTCGGTTTACACTACTGGACGAGTCACCATCCATATATCGTTCCTCAGCCGTTTACATTGGAGCCGACTGAGAGTTATTCTAAGGCAGATTTAGATGAGTATATTGCGGCACTTGAACAAATTTCGCAAGAGGCATATGAAAGTCCTGAAATTATTCGAAATGCTCCGCAAAATAGTACGATTCATAAATTAGATGAACAGGATTTTCTAGATGATCCGAAAAAATGGTGTATTACATGGAGAGCTTATCAGAAGAAAGTACAGTTACCGGAGTTAATTTAAGGTAGAGGGCAATCAAGAGATTTCTTGATTGTCTTTTTTCTTTCATGTTAAAGGATGTAACAATGATTGCTATTTGGAAAAATTAAACATTTTAAAAAATTCGAGGGTATTTTATATTTTTAGTACATCCATTTTCCAAAATAACATATGGAAAATAGTACTGAAATTGAAATAACTAATGTGATCGCAGCGCTATGTAAGTTCATTGATGAATGAAATTGTACAAGAGAATGCGAGAATCGAAAATATTCATAAGTAATGAAAAAAGACCGCTAAAACTTAGTGGTCTTTTTTCATTTAGGAATCTTGATCCTTTTTTAGTCTTCCCTTTTGTTTTGCCATTTCTCGAAGCAAATACTCGATGTGGGCGTTAACGCTGCGGAACTCATCATTCGCCCATTTTTCAATGATTGCGTGTAATTCAGGATCGATACGTAATGGGAAACTTTTCTTTTTAGCCATAATACCTACAACCTTTAATATAGACTTCCTGTATTAATAACTGGTTGTGCTCCTTTATCTGAAACGATGGCAACTAATAAGTTGTTAACCATGTTTGCCTTACGCTCATCATCTAAATCAAGTATGCCTTCTTCATCTAATTTTTGAATCGAGTCTTTCGCCATTTGAACGGCACCTTCAACAATTTCTTTACGTGCAGCCAATACAGCTTTCGCTTGCTGACGTTGAAGCATTGCATGAGCAATTTCTGTTGCGTAAGCTAAATGCGTTAGGCGAGTTTCTAATACTTCTACACCAGCAATTTCAAGACGCGCTTCTAACTCACGTTTTAATTCTTCAGAGATTTCTTCAGTATTTCCGCGTAACGTAACGCAATTATCATCTTGGAAATTGTCATAAGGATATTTTGTTGCAACGTGGCGGATTGCCGTTTCACTTTGGATTTCTACAAATCGATCATAATGTTCAACACCAAACATTGCTTTTGCAGAATCAACAACTTTATATACAATAACAGCTGCAATTTCAATTGGATTTCCCTCAACATCATTTACTTTTAATTTCTTACTGTTAAAGTTTTCAACACGTAAAGATACAGTTTGACGGAATGCGAATGGAATTGTTAAAAATAAACCATTTTGACGAATTGTTCCTAAATAATTACCGAAAAACGTAATTACTTTCGCTTGGTTTGGTTGAACAATTCCAATACCAGTTGCGAGAATCGCAGCTAAAAGAATAGTTAATGCTGCTACTATAAAAATTTCTTGCACAAGGCAGAATACACCGATAGTGGCTAAAATCAAAATCCCAATAATACCGAGAAAACCATTTACATAAAAAACTTGTTTTTCTTTCATATGATCGCCTCCTGATATAAAAATGATATCACTTTTATATCATTTTAAGCAAGGGGTTTATACCTAATTTTCTGAAAATATAACAAATAATTCCTGGTTACCTGTGTGATGGGTTTAAATATTACTTTTGCTTGTTAGATATTTTTTTCTAAAGTAATATATAAGGGTTATTTCAAGTTTTAATAAACAGCAGGGGGCGTACTTATGAAAAAAATGTTCAAATCATTGACTTTTATCATGATGATAGGGGTATTAATGAGCATGCTTACGGGATGTTCAAACCCAGATGATACTGTACAAGAATTTTTGACAGCAGTAAAAGGCGGGGACTTTAAAAAGGCCACTACTTTTGTGTACGAAAGCAATGATGGATACGATTTTAACAATTTAAACAAAGAGCAAGACGGTATTGATGGGAAGCAGATATTTAGCGTAATCGCAAAGAACTATAAATTTGAAAAGCCAGAGCAAGTGTCCAAGAAAGATGATACAGCAAAGGTTAAGGTAAAGATTACTTCGGTTGATATGGCTGTTGCCACTACAAAGACAATCGGAGAGATTATGCCTATGGCTTTTGCAAGTGCGTTTAGTGAAAACAAAGAGCAATCTGAAAAGACAATGGAGAAAATGATGACGACAACCCTTGTGAAGAACTTGTCTGATAAAGATGCGGCAATGGCAATTCGTGAAGTAACGCTGAATTTAAAGAAAGATAAAGAAGGTAACTATAAAATTGTTTCTGATGAAAATTTACAAGAAGCATTGCTTGCAAACTCAAAATCAATAGATAAAATGTTTGGCAATAAATAATTGCGATACATGGCGTTACAAAGAGATCACTCAAAGGTTTTGCTGCCGGGTGATCTTTTTGTTTACCGCGATAAAATGAAGAAGACTTAGCCGCCCACTGCAGCAGCTAAGTCCCTTTGAGAGCATCTTGCATCGTGACAAATGATTCAAAGCGGTTTTGCCAGGATTGCTTCCTCAATCGCTGACTCAATCTCTTTGTCAGAAGTATCATAACTTCCTTTTGACTTTTGTGTGTCATGGCTAGAAGTATGATTTACTTCTTCTTTAGCATTTCCCTTTTTATTAAAATCCATGCTAGGTATTTTAAAGGCACCCATGTTCATATATTTTCCAAATTTACATGCTTCCGTAATAGGACAGAAACGCAAGATTCCTTCTGCAATTTTCATTGCACTAAGCCATAGCAGAATCTTTGACCAAATGCACCATGGTTTGCGTGTAAGTTTAGCTGTGCTACAACTTAATACGACCAAACCGAGTGTAATACGAATTAGAGCATTCATTATGCCGATGTTTTGCTTTATCAAAGAAAACACTCCTTCTTCATCAGCTTAGAAATAGTAAACACTATTTCAGTTGTTATTATTCCATGTAAGTTTCGCGATATGTAATCCAACATTTGACGGTAAAAAAGATGTTGGATAGGGCGTGTGTATAGGTGTCTTTTTTTGTTATAATGTAAGAATGCATAAAAGGAAGTTTAAAAAGTCCGGTCAAGATAACCTTCGCATTTCTTCGTTGCTGTGCCAGTGCGGTACTCATGTAGTAAAGGCTACACTGCGTGTCCTCCTGGCTACAGCGCCTCGAACTGCTCGGTTCTCTAAATCCTCCTTTTTAAACGTGTGTTATAAAGGAAGTTTAAAAAGTCCGGTCAAGATAACAGTCTTTTTGAACAAGCGCATAAAGGTGATTAGATAAAAGAAAGGGTGTTTTCATGTACGATATTTCACAGTGGAAACATGTATTTAAGCTTGATCCGAATAAGGAATTAAGCGATGAACATTTAGAAATGATTTGTGAATCTGGAACAGACGCAGTCATTGTAGGCGGAAGTGATGGAGTAACAATTGATAACGTATTACACATGCTAGTAAGCATTCGTAGATATGCAGTTCCTTGTGTGTTAGAGGTTTCTGATCTTGAAGCTCTTACGCCAGGATTTGATTTTTATTACATCCCAAGTGTTTTAAATAGCCGAAAAGTGGAATGGATAACGGGAATTCATCATGAGGCATTGAAAGAATTTGGGGACATTATGAACTGGGATGAAATTTTCATGGAAGGATATTGTGTTTTAAATGCAGAAGCAAAAGTAGCTCAGCTTACAGCGGCGAAATGTGATTTAACAGAAGATGACGTTATTGCATATGCACGTATGGCAGACAAGCTTCTGAATTTGCCGATTTTCTACTTGGAATATAGCGGTACTTACGGAGATGTTGAACTTGTTAAAAATGTAAAAGCAGAATTACAACAAGCAAGGTTGTATTACGGAGGCGGGATTTCAAGTGCGAAAGAGGCAAAAGAAATGGCGCAGTACGCTGATACAGTCGTTGTAGGAAATGTAATTTATGATGATATAAAAGCAGCGTTACAAACAGTAAAAGCTGTAAAAGGAGAGTAGGTGTAGGCACATATGAGTATAACTGATAAATTATTAAGTGGTTTAAACCCTGAGCAACAAAAAGCGGTGCAAACAACAAACGGTCCACTTCTATTAATGGCGGGTGCTGGTAGTGGTAAAACGCGTGTGCTAACACATCGCATCGCATACTTACTTGGTGAAAAAGGGGTAGCACCTTGGAATGTATTAGCAATTACCTTTACAAATAAAGCAGCTCGTGAAATGCGTGAGCGTATCGATACGCTTGTCGGCCCGGAAGCAGAGGATATTTGGATTTCTACGTTCCACTCGATGTGCGTGCGTATTTTACGACGTGATATCGACCGTATTGGGATTAACCGAAACTTTACGATCTTAGATGCAAGTGATCAACTTACTGTTGTGAAGAAAATCATGAAAGAGCGAAACGTTGATCCGAAAAAATTCGATCCGCGTTCTATTTTATCTGGCATTAGCAATGCAAAGAATGAATTGTTATCTGCTGATAAATATGCAAAGCAAATTTCAATTGCTGATCCATTTGAGAAATTAATAAGTGATGTGTATATAGAATATCAAAAACGTCTTCTGAAAAATAATTCATTAGATTTTGATGATTTAATTATGACGACGATTCAATTATTTGAACGTGTTCCAGAAGTATTGGAATTTTATCAACGCAAATTCCAGTATATTCATGTTGATGAGTATCAGGATACGAACAGAGCACAATACATTCTTGTAAATAAATTAGCTGCTCGCTTTAAAAATCTTTGTGTTGTTGGTGATTCTGATCAGTCTATTTATCGTTGGCGCGGTGCGGATATTTCCAACATTTTATCGTTTGAAAAAGACTATGAGAATGCACAGGTTATCTTGTTAGAGCAAAACTACCGCTCATCACAAAATATTTTAAATGCAGCTAACGCTGTAATTGAAAATAATTCAAATCGTAAACCGAAAAAATTATGGACGGATAATCAAGTCGGAAGTAAGATTTCGTATTATCGTGCTGCAACAGAAAAGGATGAAGCATATTTTGTTGCGAAAAAAATTCGCGATGAAATTCAAATGGGGAATCGAAAATATACAGACTTTGCGGTTCTGTATCGTACTAATGCGCAGTCTCGTATGGTCGAGGAGATTTTCTTAAAGTCCAATATTCCGTATAAAATTGTCGGCGGTATCAAGTTCTATGACCGTAAAGAGATTAAAGATATTTTGGCTTACTTACGTTTAATCGCAAATCCGGATGATGAGATTAGCTTTGCACGTATTATTAACGTGCCGAAGCGGGGAATCGGTGCCACGTCTATCGATAAAATTATTAACTACGGCGTACAAAATGGTATTTCATTAACTGCTGTAATGGATGAAATTGAGCATGTTGGAGTAAGTGCAAAAATCACAAAAGCAGTAAAAGAATTTGCAAGTCAATTACACAATTGGGTAAATATGCAGGAATATTTATCTGTTACAGAACTGGTAGAGGAAGTTATTGAGAAAACAGGTTACCGCGATATGCTAAAGAATGAACGTACTTTAGAAGCGGAAGGAAGACTTGAAAACTTAGATGAGTTTTTATCTGTTACCCAAACATTTGAGTCACAAAGTGAAGATAAGAGTCTTGTCGCTTTCTTAACAGATTTGGCTCTTGTTGCAGATATAGATCGTGTGGATGAGGATCCAACTGCAGGTGAAGAAGTTATTTTAATGACGATGCACTCGGCAAAAGGGCTAGAGTTCCCGGTTGTCTTTATTATTGGCTTAGAGGAAGGGGTCTTCCCACATACTCGTTCTCTTATGGAAGAAGATGAGATGCAAGAAGAACGCCGTTTAGCTTATGTAGGTATCACTCGTGCGGAAGAAGAGTTATATTTATCAAATGCTCAAATGCGTACTTTATTTGGTAGAACAAATATGAATGCAGCATCTCGATTTATTTCAGAAGTTCCGGCGAATTTACTTGAACCATTAAATGAAACAACGCCAAAGCGCGAGACATTTAGTGCGAAAGGAAGGACAGCTGGGGCTGGGGCAACGACGACACGTTCTCGCTCTGCATTTGTGCGACCGGCAGTGAAAACAACAGGAGGAGAGCAAATTGGCTGGGCTGTAGGTGATAAAGCGTCCCATCAAAAATGGGGAGTTGGTACAGTTGTAAGTGTGAAAGGGGAAGGTGATGCAAAAGAGTTAGATATTGCATTCCCAAGTCCGATTGGTATTAAACGTTTATTAGCGAAATTTGCACCTGTAACGAAACAATAGAAAGGAGTAAGGATATGTCAAAAGAGGCGATAAAGCAGCGTATAGAAGAACTTCGTGATATGCTCAATGCATTCAACTATCAATATCACGTACTAGACAATCCTTCTGTTTCTGATGCGGAATACGACCGTGATATGCAGGAGCTTATAAAATTAGAAGCAGAGAACCCTGAATTTTTAACGGAAGACTCCCCAACTGTTCGAGTTGGAGGAGCAGTGCTTGATATATTTGAAAAAGTCACGCATAAATCACCGATGTTAAGTTTAGGAAATGCCTTTAATGAAGGAGATTTACGCGATTTTGATCGCAGAGTACGTCAAGGAATTGATGATTCAAATGTAAGATATATATGTGAACTAAAAATTGACGGTCTTGCTGTTTCCCTTCATTATGAAAAAGGACGCTTCGTTCAAGGAGCAACACGTGGTGATGGCGTAACTGGTGAGGATATTACGCAAAATTTAAAAACAATTAAAGCAATTCCTCTTCGTTTGAAAGAAGAAGTAACATTGGAAGCTCGCGGCGAGGCATATATGCCAAAGCGTTCATTTGTGAAATTAAATGAAGAGAAAGAGCAAAATGGTGAAGCTGTTTTTGCAAATCCACGTAACGCAGCAGCGGGATCACTACGTCAACTTGATCCGAAAGTAGCCGCGAAGCGCAAGCTATCTATGTTTGTGTACGGTCTTGCTGATGTGGAAGAAAAAACGATTGCATCACATAGCGAGTCATTGAACTTCTTAGGTGAACTTGGATTTAAAACAAATCCAAATCGTCGCACGTGTGAAACAATTGAAGACGTAATCGCTTATGTAGAAGAATGGCAGGAAAAGCGCCCAAATCTTGATTATGAGATTGATGGAATTGTAATTAAAGTAGATGATGTAGCTTTGCAAGAAAGCTTAGGAACAACAGCAAAGAGTCCGCGCTGGGCAATTGCTTATAAGTTTCCGGCAGAAGAAGTTGTAACGAGATTAACAGGTATTGAACTAAGTGTAGGACGTACTGGTGTTGTGACACCAACTGCAGAACTAGAGCCGGTTCGAGTCGCTGGAACAATTGTCCGCCGCGCATCTCTACATAACGAGGATTTAATTCGTGAAAAAGATATTCGAATTGGCGACTACGTTGTTGTGAAAAAAGCGGGAGACATTATTCCAGAAGTAGTTAACGTTATTTTTGATAAACGTACTGGTGAGGAAGATGAGTACCATATGCCAACGCATTGTCCAGATTGTGACAGTGAACTTGTTCGTTTAGAAGAAGAGGTAGCGCTACGTTGTATTAACCCAGCCTGCCCAGCACAAATTCGTGAAGGGCTGATTCATTTCGTTTCAAGAAATGCAATGAATATTGATGGCCTTGGAGAGCGTGTTATTACACAGCTTTTTGAAGCAGATTATATTCGGACATTTGCAGATTTGTATCCATTAACGAAAGAGCAATTGTTACAACTAGAGCGTTTTGGTGAGAAATCGGCATCTAAATTAGTACAAGCAATTGAAGCGTCTAAGGAAAATTCTTTGGAGCGTCTATTATTTGGACTTGGTATTCGTCATGTCGGTGCAAAAGCAGCTCGCACGTTAGCTGAGCATTTTGAAACGATGGACCACCTTGTGAAAGCAACTGAAGAAGAGTTAAAAGAGATTAATGAAATTGGCGAGAAAATGGCTCAATCAATCGTAACGTACTTTGATAATGAAGACGTGTTAGAGTTATTACAACAATTTAAAGAGTACGGTGTTAACATGGCCTACAAAGGCATAAAACGTGCTGATTTACAAAATATTGCATCTTACTTCGCTGGAAAAACAATTGTCCTAACAGGAAAACTAGAAGTCATGGGGCGCACTGAAGCGAAGAAAAAGATTGAAGAGCTAGGTGGAAAAGTAACAGGTAGTGTAAGTAAGAGTACTGATTTAGTCGTTGCTGGTGAAGCGGCAGGATCAAAATTAGCACAAGCAGAGAAACATAATATTGAGGTTTGGAATGAAGAGAGGTTCTTACAAGAGCTAAATAAGTAAGAGGTGCAAACTTACCATGAAAAAAATAGCATTAGCGGTATTAAGCCTAAGTCTACTTCTAAGTGGATGTAGTACAGGTATAAAAAAAGAAGAAAAAGTTATTGACAAATCGGGTAAATCAAAAGAACAAGCGATTGTTCCGAAATATTCTATTTCTGAGGATTATTACAAAACAACGGTGCCATTTGATCCAGGTTCTGCACGTGGCTTAGTTGTCCAAGGATTAAATAGCCGTCTGGATATAGATGAATTTGAAACAGGACTAATGCGTATTGCGAAAGAATCGTTTAGTACGAAAGATTATTTATTCCAGGGTGGTAAATTTTTAGAAAAAGAAATGGTTCAAATGCTTGTGAAAAGAAAGCGTACAGATGCTGAGCAAAAGGAACTAGAAGAGAAACTTGGTAAAAAAGAAGCAGATAAGCTTCCGAACATTGGATTGAACCCTGCTTTAGATCCAGGATCTGAATCATTAGAGGTACGCAATAGGAAAAAGCCAATTTATCTTTCGAATATTTTAGAACATGATTATTATGCGAGAAAAGGCGATCAAGTTGAATTAGGCGGAATTGTTATTGGTCTCGCGATGAATTCCGTTCATTATTACAATGAAGAACACGGATACCCACGTGAAGCTGAAATTAAGGAAGAAGAGATGCTAGCAGAGGGTAAACGCATGGCGCAAGAAATTTTATCTCAGTTACAACAGAAAAAGCCAGATGTGAAAAATGTCCCGATTACGTTTGCGATTTATCGTCAAGGAGCGAAATCAACACTTGTGCCAGGGAAATTTGTATCTTACGCTCAAGTCGATAAAGGTAGTGATAAAGTAGGAGATTGGAAAGCAATTAATGAAAAGTATTACTTGTTCCCTTCTGAATCAGCTAAGACGGATGTGCGTGAAGATTATACAACTGTAGAAAACTTTAAAGCAAAGCTGAGTGAGTATTTCAAAGGCGATTACACAGCTGTTGTAGGTACAGGATTTTATAAAGATGATCAATTAAAAGAAATGAAGATTGAAATTCCTGTTCAATTTAACGGAAAAGCAGAAGTGATTGGATTTACGCAATATGTGGCGGGACTTGTTATGCAATACTTCCCGAATTATGTGAAAGTACAGGTGACAATTAAATCTGTTGAACGTCCTGAAGCTATTATTATTCGTGATGCGAAGCAGGATGAACCATTTGTGAAAATTTTAGATTAAGAAAAAGCTGTTCCTTTCTGGAACGGCTTTTTTTCTTCTGTAATTTTGTTATAATTTCTAATGTTATGAACAAAAAGGGGTAAGGAGAAAAGACATGGATGAGTTAAGTTTACAGATTGTTGTATTACTCGTTGCTTTTGGTTTTTTGGCTGCATTTATTGATTCAGTTGTTGGAGGAGGGGGGCTCATTTCACTTCCTGCACTTATGTTTGTAGGATTACCACCAGCTTCGGCAATCGCTACAAATAAGTTAGCTTCGACAATGGGGTCATTAACAAGTACAGTTTATTTTATTCGTTCAAAGAAGGTTGATTTTCGTATAGTGGGAAAGTTAATCCCATTAACTATTATTGGGGCCATTATAGGAGCTTTAGTAGTAAAATTTATTCCACCGGATATTTTGCGTCCGCTTGTACTGGTAATGTTGGTATTTATTGCGATTTATATTATTGCAAAAAAGGATTGGGGAAGTGTTTCGACCTATAAAAAGATGACAAAAGGAAAAGCATTAATGTTTTACTTCGTTATTTTAATTATAGGATTTTATGATGGTTTTTTCGGACCGGGAACAGGATCTTTTTTAATTTTTGCATTTTTATTAATTGGTTTGGATTTTATTCGAGCAGCTGCGTCTGGAAAAGTTTTGAATTTTGTTAGTAATATTGTATCTTTAATTACATTTTTATTTTTAGATATTATTCATTTTGAATACGGTATTATTATGGGATTATCTATGATTTTAGGAGCATATTTAGGATCAAAGTTTGCTGTGCAAAAAGGTGTTGGGTATGTTCGTACTTTATTTTTACTAGTAACAATTTTATTAATTGGAAAAAATATTATGGAGTATGTTCATATTATTTAGCTTCATACGTACGTATGAAGCTTTTTTTTTATTTATTATATTTTAAAAATTAATTAATTTTTAAAATATAAGTCTAGGAATATTTGAATAAATCTAAATTATCGTGTAGAATAATGTTGTAAAATGTAAACGTTTTTCTAAGGGGAGGCTAAAAAGAATGGTAGTAGCATACAAACATGAGCCATTTACAGATTTTTCAGTAGAGGCTAACAAGTTAGCGTTTGAAGAAGGTTTAAAGAAAGTTGAATCTTATCTTGGACAAGACTATCCATTAATTATCGGGGAGAAAAGATCACTACAGACGAGAAAATCGTTTCTGTAAACCCTGCAAATAAAGAAGAAGTTGTAGGTAGTGTTTCAAAAGCAAGCCGTGAATTAGCTGAAAAAGCAATGCAAGTTGCGGATGAAACATTCCAAACTTGGAGAAAGTCAAAACCAGAAATGCGTGCAGACATTTTATTCCGTGCTGCAGCAATCGTTCGTCGTAGAAAACATGAGTTCTCTGCTATTCTTGTAAAAGAAGCAGGTAAACCATGGAATGAGGCAGATGCTGATACAGCAGAAGCAATCGACTTTATGGAATATTATGGTCGTCAAATGTTAAAATTAAAAGACGGTATTCCAGTAGAAAGCCGTCCAATTGAATATAATCGTTTCTCTTACATTCCATTAGGAGTAGGTGTAATTATTTCTCCTTGGAATTTCCCATTCGCAATTATGGCAGGTATGACAACAGCTGCATTAGTTTCTGGTAACACAGTATTATTAAAGCCAGCTAGTACAACACCTGTAGTAGCAGCGAAGTTTATGGAAGTTTTAGAAGAAGCAGGCTTACCAGCAGGCGTTGTAAACTTCATCCCTGGTAGTGGATCTGAAGTTGGTGACTACTTAGTAGATCGCCCTCGTACACGTTTCATTAGCTTCACTGGATCACGCGATGTAGGTATTCGTATTTACGAGCGCGCAGCAAAAGTAAATCCAGGTCAAATTTGGTTAAAACGCGTTATCGCTGAAATGGGCGGTAAAGATACAATCGTTGTTGATAAAGAAGCAGATCTTGAATTAGCTGCTAAATCTATCGTTGCATCAGCATTTGGATTCTCAGGACAAAAATGTTCTGCTTGCTCTCGTGCAGTAATCCACGAAGATGTATACGATCGCGTATTAAATCGTGCTGTTGAATTAACAAAAGAATTAACTGTAGGTAACCCAGCTGAAAAAGGCATGAACATGGGACCAGTTAATGATCAAGCTGCATTTGATAAAGTAATGAGCTATGTTGCAATTGGGAAAGAAGAAGGTAAAGTAGTAGCTGGTGGCGAAGGTGATGATTCTAAAGGCTGGTTCATCCAACCAACAATCGTTGCTGACGTTGCAGAAGATGCTCGCTTAATGAAAGAAGAAATCTTCGGACCAGTAGTAGCATTCTGTAAAGCAAAAGACTTTGATCATGCACTTGCAATTGCAAACAATACAGAATACGGTTTAACAGGAGCAGTTGTCTCTAACAACCGTGAACATATCGAAAAAGCACGTGAAGACTTCCACGTTGGTAACTTATACTTCAACCGTGGATGTACTGGTGCAATCGTAGGTTACCAACCATTCGGTGGCTTTAACATGTCTGGTACAGATTCTAAAGCAGGCGGACCTGATTACTTAGCACTTCACATGCAAGCAAAAACTACTTCTGAAACTTTATAAGAAATAGATGAAAAGGCCTTCCTATAATGGGGAGAGCCTTTTTCATGTAAGAAAGATTCCGATTAGAAAACAACTATCTTGCTTAAATAAAGTGTAAAAGAGTGAAAAGGAACAAAAGCGCTAAAAAATTAATTCATTCGTCATATTTTTCTGTATTATTTTTTTGAATTTCCTGTATAATTCAATTTGAAAGAAAATCTATGGTTAGACAAGAGAACACTGCTTTCAGTTTTGCTCACTGAAAGTAGTGTTTTTTATTTTAGCAGGTGTAACTTATAACAAATAGTAAGGTCGTAGTTCGCAAGGGGAGGTAGAGTGTAATACATAAAGTGGTGATGTTAAGCTGTAATTTGATACACTTCCTAGATCTTTAAAAGTTGAGTTCAATAGAAGTTCGGATCAAGCGGATGTAAATGTTGCTGGTCTGCTATATGAAGAGAAATTAAAGAATCAGTTGATTAGAGTAAGAGGTACAGGGAAAAATAAAGTGAAGAGGAAAGCGAGTTTGAGAGACTTCAAGTTATGATAACCTGTGAATAATAGTATAAAAGATCATGTCTTTATCCCGCCTTAACGGGAAGTAAGCCCCCACCTTAGGATTCAGAGATAGGCGGGGGATCAAGAACCCCACCACTGATTAAAGTTTCACTTTACAGACATAATCTTTTGTTTCAGATGGAGTTCCTAAAACTTAAAAGCTCTTCGGTACTCATAACATTTGCATATAGGTCATTTAAACTTGCTAAAATTGTATTATGGATATAGACAGCGGGAATCGTAGCATTTTTAAAGAGGAGATCTTTTGTTGCACATGCATCATGTACAACAGTGCAACGAAAACCGAAATCAAAAGCAGCTCTTACTGTGGCATCAATACACATATGAGTCATCATCCCACATATAATAACATGTTCAATTTCTAAGTTCTGCAATTGCTCTAGCAGGCCAGTTTCCCGAAAACTGTTTGGATAGTGTTTGAGAATAACAGTTTCATTCTTTAAGGGGCGAACATTTTCATGAATGTGAACACCTTCCGTATTCGGAAGAAAAAGGTAGCAGTTTCTTTAATAGATACATGTTGGATATGAAAAATAGGTTGGTTCACTTCTCGAAAATGCTGAAGTAGTTGACTTGCATACTCGCTAGCTTCAGCGGCACCACGTAGTTCCATCTTACCATTTGGAAAATAATCATTTTGAATATCGACGAGTAAAAGGGCTGTTTTCATATCAGTTATCGTCCTCCGTTTTATTTCTTATTCATGTAATGTTATTCAATTAGCAGCGGATATTTTCCTTTCCATAATCCTGATGAAAAATAAAGTTGTTATTTTCTGATATTTTTGTTGACTCTTACTTTTCAGAGTTTTATAATGGGACTTAATTAAACGACAATTAAATTGATACACTCTTATCCAGAGAGGTGGAGGGACTGGCCCTGTGATACCTCAGCAACGGATTATTTAATACCGTGCTAATTCCAGCAAGCTCTTAGAAGCTTGGAAGATGAGAAGATGTGAATGAGTATATAAGTGCTCTTCTTCTTATTTTTATTATGGATAAGGAGGAGAGCACTTTTTATTTTACCTCAAGGCTCTACTTCAAGTTGTTTCAGCATATAGGAGGGAAGACGATGATTTCTTTTAACAATGTAAGCAAAGTATATGAATCTGGTGGGAAACCTGTTCATGCGGTAGAAGATGTAACACTGTCGATTGGAAAGGGGAAATTTTTGGTATTATCGGTTTTAGTGGAGCTGGAAAAAGTACATTGTTACGTCTAGTAAACATGCTAGAAAGACCAACCGAGGGAACCGTTTTAATAGATGATAAAGATATTACATCATTAACAACGAAAGAATTACGAAAACTAAGACAAAGAATTGGGATGATTTTTCAAAGTTTTAATTTATTTAATTCAAGAACTGTTTTTGGGAATATTGCTTATCCATTAAAATTGGCGAAAGTACCGAAAAATGAAATAAAAGAAAGAGTAAATGAATTGCTAAAGTTTGTAGGTTTAGAAGATAAAGCGAACTATTATCCAGAACAGCTATCAGGTGGTCAAAAACAACGCGTTGGAATTGCAAGAGCGCTTGCAACATCGCCAGATATTCTCATTTGTGATGAGGCCACATCAGCGTTAGATCCAGAAACAACGACAGAAATTCTAAATTTATTAAAGAAAGTGAATCGAGAATATAATTTAACAATCCTTCTTATTACACATGAAATGCACGTTGTGAAAGAAATTTGTCACCGTGTAGCCGTTATGGAAAAAGGCAAAGTAATTGAAGAGGGAACATTATTCGATGTCTTTACGAAACCTAAAACGAAGACAACGCAAAATTTTGTGCGCTCTGTTATTAATGATCACTTACCAAAAAGTGTTTTGACAAAAATTCAAAATGGCGGAAGGATTTATCGCTTAACATTCACTGGTGAAGAGACGGGGCAACCTGTATTATCGTATATTGCTAAAAATTATAACGTGAATGTAAATGTACTCTATGGAAATATTATAGAACTACAAAATGTTCTATTCGGAAACCTTCTTGTAGAACTACAAGGAGAACAGAAAGAAATTCAAAAAGCGCTGCAACATTTAAGAGTGCAAGTACAATTGAAGGAGGTTGAAGCCCATGCGAGTTGATTGGAGTATATTTTGGCCTCGGATTTTAGATGCGGCAGGGGATACCCTTTTGATGGTAATTGTAACCCTTATATTCGCTATAATACTTGGTATACCTCTAGGTTTACTTTTATATGTAACGAGAAAAGGAAACTTTTTAGAAAACAAGCTGGTCTTTTCTATTCTTAATATTGTTATTAATACGATTCGTCCAATTCCATTTATTATCTTTTTAGTAACTTTAAGCCCAATAACAAGAACTGTTATTGGAACAACAATTGGAACGGCGGCAGCAATTTTTCCAATGACACTGGTCGCATCAATTGGAATTGCAAGAATGGTAGAAACAAATCTTGTTTCGGTTCCAAAAGGCGTGATTGAAGCAGCGCAAGCTATGGGAGCATCACCATTAAGAATTGTTTTCGAAATTCTTGTCCCAGAAGCAGTAGCACCATTAATTTTAGGGATTACATTTATGACAGTTGGTTTAATTGAATTTTCGGCAGTTGCTGGTCTTGTTGGCGGTGGGGGTCTTGGTGATTTAGCAATGACATATGGTTATCAACGTTTTGATACATCTGTTATGTTCGTGACAGTTGTATTACTTATTATTCTTGTGCAATTGGCTCAAAACTTAGGAAACTACTTTTCAAAAGTATTTTTACGTAGATCATAAAACGAAGAGGGGAAGAGAAGCATGAAGAAACTATTAGCATTTGCATTATCAACAATTGTAGGAATTACAGCTTTAAGTGGATGCTCAAGTGAAGATACAGGAGCAAAAGGAAAAGAAAAAGTAGTTCGTATCGGTGTAACAGGAACGGATGGAGACACTTGGACTATTCTTCAGAAGAAAGCTGAAAAAGAAGGGATTAAAATTAAACTTGTGGAGTTCTCTGATTATACAACACCAAATAAAGCATTAGCTGACGGTGATATAGAATTGAATTCATTTCAACATATTGCTTTCTTAGAGCAATTTAAAAAGGAGCATAAGTTAGATATTACAGCCGTTGGTACAACACAAATTGCGCCAATGGGATTATTCTCTGAAAAGTATAAAAAGACAAATGAAATTCCAGAGGGTTCAGAAATCGCAATTCCAAATGATCCAACGAACCAAGCACGTGCATTGAAACTTCTTGATGCATCTGGATTATTAAAATTGAAGAAAGACTTTGGACTATTTGGAGATCCAAGTGGTATTGCTGAAAATCCGAAAAAGCTAAAGATTACACCAGTAATTGCACAGCAAACACCACGTGTATTAAAAGATGTGGCAGCTTCCGTTATTAATAATGGTGTTGCGGGTCAAGCTGGTTTAGACCCAGTGAAAGACCCTATCTTCTTAGAAGATCCAAAAACGAAAATGCGAAACCATATATTAATATTTTCGCAGCTCGTACGAAAGATAAAGATGATCCAACGATCAAAAAAGTGATTGAATTGTACCATTCAAAAGAAGTAATAGATGCAATTAAGAAAGAAACAAAAGATGGTTCAATAGCAGTAAATCTTTCACTGGAAGAGTTAGAGAAAATCGTAAAATAATATGGGGTTAAACGGACTAACTGTAGGAACCCCTCCGTTGTTAGCTCGTTCGACATATAATCATACTTAACAGACGATACCCTAATTTTGTATCTTTCAATTCTGTATATCATAAAATCCAATGTTTGTTAGGTAAGATGAAAAGACCAGGGAAATTCCTGGTCTTTTTTATTTGATCAATTATTTTATTTATTCAATCGTAATGTTCTTTAAGTTACTAGTTGTAGGTCTCGTTGTTTCTTGCATACAAGAAGAAAGCTCTTCTTGTAAAATACTTAGCACTTTCTTTGCAGATTGCTGAACCGGAGTAGGTAATTCATTCATGATATACATTCCAACTTCCACCTTTGTACGAATTGCTTTTCTTAGTAAATCCTCACGCATGAACAGCACCTCCAAAGCGAATGTTTAATACATCCCCTTCAAATTTTGCACCTTGAACGGATAAGTGCGTTAATGTTTTGGGTAATGTAATGTTTCGTTTAACAGAGCCTGCGCGAATGATGAGTTCATCACCTTTTTGATTTAAAGAAAGCTCACTTTTATCTGAGAATGGAATAGAGAGAACAAAAATATATGCATCTCCATCTTTTTTACATATTGTGTACGCCCGTTAAATTTTACGGCGGTTGGTTCTGCATCATCTTTGAATAAAGCATCTCCTACACGCTCTAGCATAGGTAATCCAATTACTTCTTGTTCGAACATTGGAGCTTCATAAATAGGAAGTGGTTGAAAGCTATCTTGGATAAGTGCTTTATATTTCTTTTGGGCATCTTTCCATGCTTGGAAGTAGGAGTCAGTAACAGTATCAGGGATGACACGGTTAATCATGATGGCATCGACGTTATAATCATATAAATTTAAATAGGTGAAACTACGCTGTGCTTCTTTAATAACCATTTTTTCTGGATTTACAACAACGCGAATGCTCGTTACTTCTCGATTGGATAAAATATCCCGCATTTCCCCTAGCTGTTCAAGTGTATTCGTTAATTCATCCATAATATCATCAGTAGGGAGTGGGACGCCGAGGAGTGGTTGTGCAACAGGACGGACAACTTTTAAAACTTTTCTTTTAATCGGGAAGAGTTTTTCCATCCACCAACCGAGCATATCAGGAAAGCTTAACATAGCTAACGTTTCTCCCGTTGGTGCACAGTCAATAATGATGACATCATATGTTTTTTGTTTATAGTAATCGAGTACACGGAGTAAACTAATTAAGTCTTCCATACCTGGGAACATCGTTAATTCCTCAGTTGTAATATCGTCAGCTGCTTTTGATGTGAACAGCAATGTAATATACTTTTGTAATTTTCCCCAGCCTTTTTCCATTTCATAAATAGTATTGATTTCTTGCGCCCATAAATTTTCACGAATTTCTTGTGGTTCGGAAGATAATTTTATGCCGAATGAATCTCCTAAGCTATGAGCTGGGTCTGTACTCATGACTAATGTTTTTAGCCCTTGTTTGGCACTTTGAAGAGCCGTTGCTGCTGAAATGCTAGTTTTTCCTACGCCGCCTTTACCTGTATACAAAATAATTCTCATATTTATATCCCCTTTGTTTCGATTGTCGAATATTACGATTGTCGAAATATATTTGTGAATAAAAACCCATAAAGGGCTTTATTCGATCGGAATGTTTTTCATGTTAGGTGTAGAAAGCTTTTCGACCTGTTTTTGTTGTGACGTAGCGACGTGATTCATAATCTTTTGGAAGATTTGCAGTAAGAATGCCTTTTCTTCTTCTGATAATGCTCCTGTCACAAGATTAAAGTAATGAGCTGCGTTTTGTTTCACTTCTTGAACGAGTAACATACCTGCTTCTGTTAAGCGAATTAATACGATACGTCGATCGCTTTCATTTCGATAGCGCTCAATATATCCTTTTTCACAAGACGATTTACAACACCTGTTGTTGTACTCATTGGAATATCAAGAAGCTCAGTAATTTTTGTCATCGTAATATCTTTATTTCGCTCCATCCATAAGAGACAGAATACCTCCGTTTTAGAAAGTGATAAATCAAGGCTCACCCATTCTTCTGGATAGAAAAGCTTCTTGGCGTTATCTAGCAGTAAATCTAAAAAATGTTCATATTGCAACAATTATTTCCACTCCCGTATATTTCGAGATTCGTAATATTTATTTTTATTGTATGCATGTTTGAAATAAATGTCAAATGTATATTTTGTTTTTTTCAGATTAAATAAAAAATAAACTTTATAATAGAAAATAATTGTGATAGATCAGTATATTTTACATAAAAACCCATAACAGTAATATAATCACCTATAATTAATATGCAGCTACGAGGGGAGAACAATGAGAAGGAGAAATACGCAAGCGTTTACATTTTTAGCATGGACGTCCTTTGTTTGCGCACTTTCAGGTATGTTAATTGGTATTTATACATTAGATGAAACGCTTAGTGTAAAAGGGTACTATTTAATAGGTACATTATTTTTAACAATGTCATGTTTTGTGTTACAAAAAACAATTCGTGATAATGAAGAAGATAATGAAAGATTTCCCAAAAGCAAGCCGTCAGATAAAGAGTAATGTACGAAGAAAGGCAGAAGCCTTTCTTTTTTATGTAAAAATACTGTAAGTGCCGCGTGTTGACTTGCTTGAAGTACTGAAAATTTGGTATCATCAATAGTATTGTAGATTGAACGATATATTATGGAGGTGGCCTAGCCGTGTCAAGAATTTCCGTTGAAAATGTAAAGCATGTAGCGCATTTAGCACGTCTTGCAATTACAGATCAAGAGGCAGAAAAATTTCAAAAACAACTCGATGCAATTGTTACATTTGCAGAACAGTTAAATGAATTAGATACAACAAATGTAAAACCAACAACTCACGTATTAAATATGAGAAATATTATGCGTGAAGATGTACCAGAAAAAGGTTTACCAGTTGAAGAAGTATTAAAAAATGCACCGGATCACAAAGATAATCAAATCCGTGTTCCAGCAGTATTAGAATAGAGGAGGGAATTTCGATGTCATTATTTGATCATTCTGTATCAGAGTTACATAAGAAATTAAACAGCAAAGAAATTTCCGTTACGGATTTAGTAGATGAATCATATAAACGTATTGCGGATGTTGAAGACAACGTAAAAGCTTTTCTTACATTAGATGAAGAAAATGCACGCGTGAAAGCGAAAGAATTAGATGCGAAAATTGGTGCTGAAGATAATGGTTTACTATTTGGTATGCCAATCGGTGTGAAAGACAACATTGTAACAAATGGCCTTCGTACAACTTGTGCGAGCAAAATATTAGCAAACTTCGATCCAATTTATGATGCGACAGTTGTGCAAAAGCTAAAAGCTGCTGACACAATTACTATTGGTAAATTAAATATGGATGAGTTCGCAATGGGTTCTTCAAATGAAAACTCAGGTTTCTATGCTACGAAAAACCCATGGAATTTAGATTACGTTCCAGGTGGGTCTAGTGGTGGTTCTGCAGCAGCAGTAGCGGCAGGCGAAGTATTATTCTCTTTAGGTTCTGATACAGGTGGTTCTATCCGTCAACCAGCTGCATATTGCGGTGTCGTAGGTTTAAAACCAACTTATGGACGCGTATCTCGTTATGGTTTAGTTGCATTCGCATCTTCACTTGACCAAATCGGACCAATTACACGTACAGTAGAAGATAATGCATACTTATTACAAGCGATTTCAGGTATTGACCGCATGGATGCAACTTCTGCAAATATTGAAGTAGGCAACTATTTAGCTGGTTTAACAGGCGATGTAAAAGGTTTACGTATCGCTGTACCAAAAGAATATTTAGGCGAAGGTGTTGGCGAAGAAGCTCGTGAGTCAGTACTAGCTGCTTTAAAAGTATTAGAAGGCATGGGAGCGACTTGGGAGGAAGTATCTCTTCCACACTCTAAATATGCATTAGCAACGTACTACTTAATCTCTTCTTCTGAAGCGTCTGCTAACCTTTCACGCTTTGATGGCGTACGCTATGGCGTTCGTTCTGATAATGTGAATAACTTAATGGACCTTTACAAAAATACGCGCAGTGAAGGCTTCGGTGACGAAGTAAAACGCCGTATTATGCTTGGTACATTTGCGCTTAGCTCTGGTTACTATGATGCATATTACAAAAAAGCACAACAAGTACGTACATTAATTAAAAATGACTTTGACAATGTATTTGCTAATTACGATGTTATTATTGGCCCAACAACGCCAACTCCAGCGTTCAAAGTAGGCGAAAAGATTGATGATCCAATGACAATGTATGCAAATGACATTTTAACAATCCCAGTCAACTTAGCCGGTGTTCCAGCAATTTCTGTTCCATGTGGATTCGGTGCAAACAACATGCCACTTGGTTTACAAATTATCGGTAAACACTTTGATGAAGCAACAATTTACCGCGTTGCACATGCGTTTGAGCAAGCAACAGATTATCATACAAAAAAGCAAGTCTGTAAGGAGGCGAGCATAGATGAATTTTGAAACAATTATTGGTTTAGAGGTTCACGTTGAGTTAAAAACAAATTCGAAAATTTTCTCTGCGAGTCCAACAGAATTCGGAGCGGATCCAAATACACAAACAAGTGTAATTGATTTAGGATACCCTGGGGTACTTCCGACTTTAAATAAAGAAGCTGTTAACTTTGCAATGAAAGCTGCAATGGCATTAAACTGTGAGATTGCAACAGAAACGAAGTTTGATCGTAAAAATTATTTCTATCCAGATAATCCAAAAGCATACCAAATCTCTCAATTTGATAAGCCAATTGGAGAGAATGGTTGGATTGAAATTGAAGTAGACGGTAAAAAGAAACGTATCGGTATTACACGTCTTCATTTAGAAGAAGATGCAGGTAAATCAACGCATACAGGTGAAGGATACTCATTAGTAGACTACAACCGTCAAGGTATGCCATTAATCGAAATCGTATCTGAGCCGGATATGCGTACGCCAGAAGAAGCATATGCATACTTAGAAAAATTAAAATCCATCATTCAATATACAGGCGTATCTGATTGTAAGATGGAAGAAGGTTCCCTTCGCTGTGATGCAAACATCTCCCTTCGTCCAGTAGGGCAAGAGAAGTTTGGTACAAAAGCAGAGCTTAAAAACTTAAACTCATTCACTTATGTACAAAAAGGTCTTGAGTTTGAACAAGCTCGTCAAGAAAAAGAACTATTATCTGGTGGTATCATTCAACAAGAAACACGTCGTTATGATGAAGCAACGAAGAAAACAATCTTAATGCGTGTAAAAGAAGGATCGACGATTACCGTTACTTCCCAGAGCCAGACTTAGTTGAGCTTTACATTGACGATGAGTGGAAAGAAGAAGTTCGTGCTTCTATCCCTGAACTTCCAGATGCTCGTAAAGTACGCTATGTTGAAGAGCTTGGTTTACCAGCTTACGATGCACATGTATTAACATTAACAAAAGAGATGTCTGATTTCTTTGAAGCAACAATTGTGGACGGTGCAGATGCGAAGTTAACATCGAACTGGTTAATGGGTGAAGTACTTGCATACTTAAACAAACAACAAAAAGAATTAAAAGACGTAGCATTAACACCAGCTGGCCTATCTAAAATGATTCAATTAATTGAAAAAGGTACAATTTCGTCTAAAATCGCGAAAAAGTATTTAACGAGTTAATTGAAAAAGGTGGAGACCCAGAAGAAATCGTTAAAGCGAAAGGTCTTGTTCAAATTTCTGACGAAGGTACACTTCGTAAGGTTGTAACTGAAATTCTTGATAATAATGAACAATCTATTGAAGACTTCAAAAACGGTAAGGACCGTGCGATTGGCTTCTTAGTTGGTCAAATTATGAAAGCAACAAAAGGACAAGCTAATCCACCACTTGTTAACAAAATCTTGTTAGAAGAAATCAATAAACGCTAATAACGAGATAGCTTAGCTCGTAGAATCAAGAAGTTATTAAACAACAAAGATTAAACAGAGAAAGCACCCATATTTGGGTGTTTTTTCTGAGTTAATCAAACGTTTGTTTAAATTCAGAAATTATTTAAACAAACGTTTGATTAACTGACAAAAGTGAAAAAATGTTTGTATAGCAACTATGGTATGATAGTTGCAAAAAGGTGGAAATAATGATAAATCTAGACATAGAGAGTTTTTTCATCTCGTGAAATAATGGATAATTGTTAACTCCTTGTTTTATATGCAAGAAACAGAAAGTACTATGAAGAATGAAATGATATATATTGTCGATGTAAAGTGATAAGAGCCTAGGTTCTTACTTGTCCTTTTAAATGGGCTAAAAGAAGGATATGGAGATGAGAGGAGGTAGGCATAGGAACGCTGAATAAAAGTTTGGTGTATTCTTTTTCATAAAGAAGGAAATTCCTGTGCTAATGAATGATGAAGCGAGCAAGAATAATTTATAACCCTACTTCTGGTCGTGAGTTATTTAAAAAGAGCTTACCAGAAGTATTACAAAAATTAGAACAAGCTGGATATGAAACATCTTGTCATGCGACAACGGGTCAAGGAGATGCGACTGTGGCAGCGAGGCAAGCGGTAGAGCGTAAGTTTGATGTTGTCATTGCAGCAGGTGGTGATGGAACGCTAAATGAAGTCGTAAATGGTTTAGTAGGGCATGAACATCGTCCAAAGTTCGGTATCATTCCAGTTGGAACGACAAATGATTTTGCACGTGCAATTGGTGTGCCTCGTTCTATTGAAGAGGCTGCTGATATTATTTGCGAAGGTAATACAGTTCCGCTAGACCTTGGTAGAGCGAACGATACATATTTTATTAACATTGCTGGCGGCGGACGTATTACAGAATTAACATACGAAGTACCGAGTAAGTTGAAAACGGTATTAGGACAACTTGCATATTATTTAAAAGGTATTGAAATGCTACCGTCACTACATCCAACATATGTTGAAATCGAGTATGATGGAAAGCTATTGCAAGAAGAGATTACGATGTTTTTAATTACGAATACGCGCTCCGTTGGTGGATTTGAAAAGGTTGCACCATATGCCTCTATTAACGATGGCTTATTTGACTTATTAGTGCTAAAGAAGGGCTCTATTGCTGATTTAATTAAAGCAGCAACACAAGCACAGCGCGGTGAGCATATTAATAATCCAAAGGTTTTATATACGCAGGCAAATCGTATTAAAGTTCATTCGCCAGATAAATTAATGATTAATTTAGATGGTGAATATGGCGAGGATGCACCAATGGAATTTGAAAATATATATCATTGTCTAGAACTATTTGTTCCGAAGCATCAAGAGGATACCTTATAAAGGTATCCTTTTTATTATTCATACAGGAGCGTGCCCATGGAATATTTTCATAAATTTCTTTTGTAAATTGGGAGTAGTTTTGATTTTTATGGTATTTTTACAATTTTTTCATCCTACATCCACATTTACTTGTTACACTGAATGTAAGAAGCGCAGAAAGGTAGGGTGTTATGGAGAAAGTAAGAGCGATACTATTTGATAAAGATGGAACATTAATGGATTTTCATTCTATTTGGATAAAGGTAGCGGAAGAGCTTGTAGTTGAATTTGTACAATTATACAAATTGCCTGCATCACTGCAGGACGTTCTTTTACAAGAAATTGGTGTTGAAGGAGTGTTGGTTAATCCACATAGTGCATTAGCAGCAGGAACAAGTCTTGATATAGCACAAATCTTTTGTAAACATATATCTTCTATTGAAGAGTGTGACATGCATCATTGGATAAGTGAAAAAATATTTAAGCTTATGTACGAACATCGTTCACATATAAGAATGACTGCAGATTTACCAATAATTTTACAAACACTAAAAGATAAAGGATTTATTTTAGGTATTGTGACAGCTGATGATTTGGCGCCGACTGACCTCTTTTTAAAGCAGTGTCACTTAGAATCGTTTTTTGACTATATTGTAGCTTCAGATACATTTCCAGCCCAAAAGCCAGACAAGCAAATTGTAGAATCATTTTGTGAAAAGTTTGGATTATCTCCAAGGGAGGTAGTTGTTGTTGGAGATACGCCAACAGATTTACATTTAGCGAAAAATAGCGGGGCTTGCTATGCAATTGGTGTTCTTTCTGGGACGGGTGATCGTCAAACATTAGCACCACTTGCAGATATTATATTAGATTCTGTCGGTAATTTTATTTCTGATTCTGGAGAACTTATTTGGGAACGAGAAAAGTCTAATCTATAAATAAAATAAGTCTATATTGACTCGTAATGAGTCGATATAGACTTATTTTTATGTCGAAATCCTGAGAAAACTAGAAGTTTATTGTATTCATTAAATTGGCATACATCTTGCAATATAGAAAAAGAAAATCATAGCATAGAAAAGGATGGGAGAAACGATGAATACAAAATTTGCTAAAGTAAACGAACAAATTCCAGGACCGAAAGCAGCTTCTTTATTAGAACGCCGTCAAAATATCGTACCAAGGGGCGTGAGTAATGGAATTCCAACATTTGTACAATCAGCAGATGGAGCGCTTGTAACAGATGTAGATGGAAATCAATTTATCGATTTTGCGGGAGCAATTGGAACAATTAATGTAGGACATTGTCACCCTGCTGTGAAGGAGGCGCTTCATAAACAAGTAGATCAATATATTCATACTGGCTTTAATGTCATGATGTATGAGCCATATATTGAACTAGCAGAGAAGCTTGCTGCGTTAGCGCCTGGAAATTTTGAAAAACAAGTACTATTTTTAAATAGTGGTGCTGAAGCAGTTGAAAATGCTGTGAAAATTGCTCGTAAATATACGAAGCGCCCTGGAATTATTGCTTTTACAAAAGGATTTCACGGCCGCACTTTGATGACAATGACGATGACAAGTAAAGTAAAGCCTTATAAATTTGGATTTGGTCCATTTGCACCAGAAGTATATAAAGCGCCATTCCCATATGAATACCGTCGTCCAGAAGGCTTAACAGATGAGCAATATGATAACTTTATTATTGAAGAGTTTAAAAACTTTTTAATATCAGAAGTTGCACCAGAAAGCATAGCGGCCGTTGTGATGGAGCCAGTCCAAGGTGAAGGTGGCTTTATTGTTCCAAGTAAAAAGTTCGTACAGGAAGTACGTCGTCTTTGCTCTGAGCATGGCATCTTATTTGTAGCGGATGAAATTCAAACAGGCTTTAGCCGTACGGGAAAATACTTTGCAATAGATCACTATGATGTCGTTCCAGATTTAATTACTGTTTCGAAATCATTAGGAGCAGGAGTACCAATTAGTGGTGTTATTGGACGAAAAGAAATTATGAATGAATCCGCACCAGGGGAACTTGGTGGAACATATGCTGGAAGTCCATTAGGATGCGCTGCGGCATTAGCTGTTTTGGATATTATAGAGAAAGAAAAATTAAATGATCGAGCTGTACATGTAGGAAAAGTTGTAATGGGTCGATTTGAAGAAATGAAGAAAAAATATAACTGTATTGGTGATGTACGTGGTTTAGGGGCGATGTGTGCGTTCGAACTTGTTAAAGATCGTACAACGAAAGAAGCAGATAAAGTATTAACAGCAAATTTATGTGCTGAAGCAAATAAACGAGGCCTCCTCTTATTATCTGCTGGAACGTATGGGAATGTAGTTCGTGTCTTAATGCCACTTGTCATTACAGATGAACAATTAGAAGAAGGGCTTACAATTATTGAAGATTCCTTGCAAGCTTGTTATGAGCAAGCAGATATCGCTCGTGTGTAAATAATACGATATAAAAACCTTTCTTTTTTGGGGTGAGAGCATCTGTCGTGCATGGAAGCGGTCAGGTTCTCCTCTTGCCCCATACTAAGTGAAAATAAAGAGAAAAAATGAGCACGGGCCACGTTTTGTTTTTCGTAACAGTGATGTATATGCTGGAAAATCAAAATGAATATAAAACATATTTGTGACCATTCTAATTTGTCTCTTGAAAAAACAGAAAATTCCCTTAAATACAAGTTTCACTTTATAATGAAATATAAGCGATAATAAAGTGAAGCAATGGAACCTGAATTTGAGGAGTGGCTGGAATGGTTGCAGAAAAGGAACGAGCATTTATGGATTTAAAAGATGTATTTGAATATGCATTTGATGAGATCTTTGTTACGGATGAGGAAGGAACCGTTGTTCGTGTAAATAGTACATGTGAAAGGCACTATCAATTATCTGCTGAGGAGTTAGTAGGTAAGCATGTAAAAGAGTTACAAAAAGAAGGGATTTTTATCCATCTGCAACGTTGGAAGTAATTGAGAAGAAAAAGCCGATTGAACTTGTTCAGACAACAAAGTCGGGAGAGTATTTACACGTCCGTACAAGGCCTGTGTTTGATGAACAAGGGAATTTGCGAAGAGTCATTAGTTATTCTCGTGATCTCACTGAACTCTACCAATTAAGAAAAAAGTAGAGGAGATGGATAATCAGTTAAAGACATATAAGAAAGAGTTAAGAGAAACATATGAATATGAAGGGCTCATTTTTAAAAGTGTAGCTATGCAAAAAATAGTCGCAACAATCAAAAAGTATCTATGGTAGATAGCACGGTCCTTATTTTAGGTGAAACCGGAGTCGGGAAAAGTAGATTAGTGCGTCATTTACATGAAGTGAGTCATCGTAAAAATGAAATGTTTTATGAAATTAATTGTGCGGCATTGCCAACAAACTTAATCGAATCGGAACTGTTTGGCTATTCGGGTGGTTCATTTACAGGTGCAAATCGTGAAGGGAAAAAGGAATTTTAGAGCTAGCTCATAAAGGGACTCTTTTCTTAGATGAAATCGGTGAAATGCCGCTTGAAATTCAAGCCAAACTGTTACAAGTACTGCAGGAAAAAACATTCCGCGCAGTAGGAGGTAGGGAACTAAAGAAAGTAGATGTTCGTATTGTGGCAGCTACGAATAGAGATTTAGCTGAAATGGTAAGACAAGGTACTTTCCGAAAAGATTTATACTATCGTTTGAATGTAATACCGATTCAAATTCCTCCACTTCGCGAGCGAACAGAAGATATTTTACCGTTAGTCTATCATTATTTACATCACTTTAACGAAAAGTATGGACGTGATGTGAAATTGGCCCCTAGTACTTTACAAATGTTTGTAGGGTATCCTTGGGAAGGGAATAATAGAGAAATAGAAAATGTAATTGAAAGGATTGTTATTACTGCAGATGATATTGTCATGATAGAAGACTTACCATTATCTATGCAAGGGTCAACAGTTGAGCAGTCCGGTCAAAGCCTCTATAAAATGTTGGAAGAAGTAGAGCGGAATATTATCCTCAAAGCATATAAAACATATGGATCAAGCTATAAAGTAGCAGAGTTTTTGAAAATAAGCCAGTCTGCAGCAACTAGGAAAATTAAGAAGTTTATAGGAGAGGAAATTATATAAATACAGATTGAAAGCAGGTATATAATCTTTCTTTTTAGATGAGAGAGTACCCGTTCATGCATAGAAACCATCAGCATCTTTTTTGTCGAGGAGAAAACGAGTAGAGGTTACTTTGCGTACCTCATGGCAGTAACTTATATGTTGAAAAATCAAGGTGGATTTATATAGCTATAAGGATGGCTAATGACATTTGGATGAAAGTTTTTGGAGGGTATTTCTTTGTTCGAACGCCTTTTTGAAAGTATGATAGAAATATGGAAAAAAATGAAGTGAATATAAAGGAGGAAGAAAATAGTGAATAAGAAAGCGGCGTATGTAAATTTAGAGCAGAAAGCTATGTATATAAATGGAGAATGGATTCAGTTGCAGGAACAAATTGAGATTAATAATCCGGCGACGCAGGAAATCTTTGCAACTGTTCCAAAGGGCGGAGTCACTGAGGCAAAGCAGGCGGTAGATGCTGCACATGAAGCTTTTAAATCATGGTCAAAATTAACAGCAGCTGATCGTGCGCAAAAACTAAAAAAGTGGTTTACATTAATTGATGAAAACAAAGAAGAAATTGCGGTGATTATGACAAAGGAACAAGGGAAGCCATTTGCAGAAGCACTTGGGGAAGTGAACTATGCGAATAGTTTTGTAGAGTGGTATGCGGAAGAAGGGAAACGAGTATACGGTGACATGATTCCAGCTTCTCATCCGAATAAACGCATTTTAGTAACGAAGCAGCCTGTAGGCGTTATTGCGGCGATTACACCGTGGAATTTTCCAGCTGCAATGATTACAAGAAAAGTGGCACCAGCACTTGCAGCAGGCTGCACAGCAGTTGTAAAACCTGCAAGTCAAACACCGTTAACTGCATTGAAATTAGCTGAACTTGCACATGAAGCCGATATTCCAAAAGGTGTTTTAAATATTGTCACTGGTAGCGCCAAGGCAATTGCTGATACTTGGATGGAGGATGGACGCGTAAGAAAGGTTTCATTTACAGGATCAACTGAAATCGGAAAAGAATTAATGTCTGGAGCTGCGAAAACAATGAAGAAAGTTTCGCTTGAGCTAGGTGGCCATGCTCCATTTATTGTAATGAGCGATGCGGATTTAGATAAAGCGGTAGAAGCAGTAATTGGTTCGAAATTCCGTAATGCTGGACAAACATGTATATGTACAAATCGCGTATTTGTGCAAGAAGGGGTTTATGCAGAATTCGCGGAAAAATTCCAAAAAGCAGTAGGGCAGCTTAAAGTAGGCGATGGATTTGGAGAAGGTACGACTGTAGGGCCACTTATCGATGCGAATGCTGTAGAAAAAGTACAGGAGCATATTGAAGATGCAATCAAAAAAGGCGGCGAAATTCTATATGGAGGCCAAACACTTACAGAATTAAATGGCCATTTCATTGAGCCAACTGTCATTGGAGGCGCAAATGACACAATGTTATGTATGACTGAAGAAACATTTGGTCCTGTTGCACCAGTTGCGAAATTTGAAACGGTGGAAGAAGTTATTGAGCGTGCGAATAACACACCGTATGGCTTAGCGGCTTATGTATTTACAAAAGACATTAGCCAAGCATTCCAAATTAGTGAAGCATTAGAATACGGTATTATTGGTTTAAACGATGGACTTCCATCTGTTGCACAAGCGCCATTTGGCGGATTTAAAGAAAGTGGGATTGGTCGTGAAGGCGGTTATTTTGGAATCGAGGAGTATTTAGAAATTAAATATATTTCACTAGGATTATAATAAGGTGAAACTTTAATCAGTGGGAGCCTTACTACCCGTTAAAGCGAGGTAAAATGAAAAAGAGCTGTTTTCTAAGAAAGCAGCTCTTTTTCATTCAATCATTTATATTTTTAGAATGCCCAGTTTCCTTTACGGAAGATTGGCTCATGTCTTCCATCAGCTGTAATACCGTCGATATCAAGCTCAGCTGACCCGATCATAAAGTCTTCGTGTGTAATACTAGAGTTTGCCCCATTTTCAGCAAGCTCTTCTTTTGTCATTGTTTTACCGCCTTCTAAGTTAAATGCATAAGCATTTCCAATTGCTAAATGGCAAGATGCATTTTCATCAAATAACGTATTATAGAACAAAATATTTGTGTTAGAAATTGGCGAGTCGTGAGGTACCAATGCAACCTCTCCTAAGAAATGAGATCCTTCATCTGTCTCTACTAAATGTTTTAAAGCTTCTTCGCCAGTATCAGCTTTATAGTTTACAATACGTCCATTTTCGAATGTAAGTGTAAAATTATCAATGATGTTGCCTCCAAAAACTAATGGTTTCGTACTTGATACTTGTCCGTTTACACCTGCTTTTAATGGCATTGTAAATACTTCTTCTGTTGGAATATTAGCCATAAATGGTACGTTTTTTCATTTAAGCTTCCAGCTCCAGCCCATACATGTTTTTCTGGAAGTTCAATTGTTAAATCTGTCCCAGGCCCTGTATAATGAAGAGCTTTATAATGTTTTTCATTTAAGTAGTCTACTTTTTCATGTAATGTGTCATCATGTTCTTTCCATGCTTCCACAGGATTTTCTAAATTTGCACGAGTTGCTTGGAAAATTGCATCCCATAGCTTTTCTTCTTGCTTTTCTGGCGCAACATCAGGGAATACTTTTGCAGCCCATTCTTTCGTAGGTACAGAGATCACGCACCAGCTTACTTTATCTGCTTGTACATAATCGCGGTATACTTTCATTGCTTCACCAGCAACCTTATGAGCACTTGCAATTCGCTTTGCATCTACACCTTTTAATAGATCTGGATTCTCTGCATAGATAGACATAAATGCAGCGCCTTCTTTTGCAAGCTCTTCACGTGCATGTGCCTTCCAGGCAGGGAATTCTGAGAATGCTTCTTCAGGAGCTAAGTCAAATTTTAAACGTGTTAATACTTCATCGTTCCAATCTACATATACATGCTTTGCGCCTGATTTATATGCTTTTTCTGTAACAAGGCGGACAAATGGAGCTGCCTCAAGTGGCGCATTAATAGATAATGTTTGCCCAGGTTGAATATTAACACCGACATTTACTGCAAGAGCAGCATACTTTTCTAATGTTTGTTCAAATGACATATGTACGATCTCCTTTATTCAAAAGATTTATTATATACATAATACAAGAAAAATTCAAAAATATAAATAGAACTCAAATGAGATTGAGTTCTATTTTTTAGTTATTTAATAGAGCGTGTAAATTGTTCCACTGTTGTGGAATGATGTATGCGAACACGCTTCATTTTGAATAATTCGTTAGGCTCACCTTTCGTAATAAACCGTCCTGGCTTTGTCGTTGTTGCAAATTGATGATATTTTTTGTTTCTTCGACAACTTGATCATTTACATGACCAAATGGGTATGCGAAGGCAATGACAAGTTTGCCAGTAATCTTTTCAAGTTTTTCTTTTGGGGCTTTCAGCATATGTTGCTGTGTGTGATTGGACAGAGAATATACCTGAATCAACCATTTCTTTTATATTCGCGGTGGATAAAGAACCTTCTGCATCGACGTTATCAACAATCACATATTCGGTTGCAGTTGGCTTAAATGTAGCGTCTTTTTCTTTTTATAGGTTTGTTAATCGTGATAATAATGTAGCCGACAACAAATATGAAAGGGATTAAAAATACATAAATAGGGATGCCAAGAACATAATGACTTTTAATGCTTAAAAATAATAAATGTAGAAAATCCAAAAGAGCATGTAATTTCATTAAAGCCTCCAATAAACTTTTTACAAATTATAGCATTTGAAGGGAGGAAGCTACATGTTTAAGCCTATAATTTAAGCTAATTTTAAAGTTGGAGAATGAAATGGGGGAGTGACAGGATTGCTGTCATAGACCGCAAAGTAACTTTTGAAATTCCGAATAATCCGCAGATCCGCTTTTTCAACATCTTATATCTCCTTGTTCGATATTGTCATCTTTCATTGTCATAATTGAGAAATTGGGATTTATGCAACTATATGGACCGATTGCTGAAAAAGAAGTTCATTTTTTCTGAAAAATGTATATAAATTCAAAATGGATAATAAATAACCGAAATAGATTTTATATTTTCTTAATTTATTCCTTTTCATCTACATGAATCATTTATTACAACAGCTTTCACGCATAAAATAAGATGTTTTAACAAAGAATAATATAAGTATCTTTATAATGATTTTCCAATATAGTCAATGTGTTAATCAAAGGAACTCTGTGTTATTTTTGCTTTGCTACTAACTAATACAGCTTCAAATAATGGACAAAATTGCTACGTGCCAAATGTAATTTATTATTCATTCAAAATTTTATTTATTCAATTTTTCTAAAAATAAAAAAATATTAAACTCATAAATATACAAGTTATAATGAGGGCGTCGAGAGATAATCTATTACCTCGAAGAAAATATTAAACTTGGTTCGGATACAAAAATTTTAAAGACCTTGCAAGTAATCTTCTAAAATTGGACATACTGATACGATTTTTTCTCTAAGAAAGGTGTGTGATCAGAAGGGAAATTCATTCAACATGAAAATGGAAACGTTATCAGCTAGATTTTATTTTGAATTGGTCACTCTAATAACTTAGATTCAACTGCAATTAAAAATAATAAATGATGGGGGTGCTTATATAAACATGAATGTAGTATCTATTAAAGAAAAAAGGTTGTTAAATACAAAAGTTGTTTTGATGTAATTGGGCCGGTAATGATAGGTCCTTCAAGTTCGCATACTGCAGGTGCTTTAGCTATTGGAACAGTTGCCAATAAATTATTTCAAGGTCTTCCAAAAAAGTCGTGGTAAGGTATTATGAATCATTTGCTGAAACCCATAAAGGACACGGAACTGATTTTGCAATTATTGCTGGGATATTAGGATTTGCTGCCGATGACAGCAAAGTGCCAGATGCTATTAAAATAGCAGAATCTAAAGGAATTGATATTACCTTTATTGAAAAAGCAGGTGATAGTCCTGCCGGTCATCCAAATACGGCAGATGTATATTTAGAGGATGAAAATCGAAGTATTAGAACAGTGGGTATTTCGGTCGGCGGCGGATTAATTGAAGTCAAACATGTTGAAATTGACGGATTTAGCCTAGATTTACAGGGGCCATTACCAGTTATTATTGCGATTTCCGAAAGAGCTGACTTTGAATTTGTCTTACGCAGAATCTTTAAACAATATGATGTGGAAATTAACAACTTTCATAGTTTAGAAGAAAACGGAAAATATTTATATGTATTCGCTTTGGATTCGCTATTGCCTGGTAATGCTCAAAAGGAATTGGGAAGTGTAAGCAGTATAGCTAATATCATTATTCTTTAGTTATTAAGAGGTGAAAAAATATGTATATGACCATAAAAGAAATTGTAGATGCAGCTAATAAAAGGCAAAAGCCAATTTATGAATTAGCAATCGAACAGGAAATTGAACAAACTAAAACTTCTTATGAAGAAGTTTGGAGTAAAATGGAAAAAAACTTAGCGACTATGGAAAATGCCGTAAATAAAAGTATCGAGGGCAACGGGGTATTTTCTCCGACCGGTTTAACCGGAGGTGATGCTGTTAAAATAAAAAATATCGAGAAAGTGGAAAAACTCTTTCTGGAGATTTGATGGTGTTAGGGATTCAAAGTGCTATCGGTGTTAATGAAGTAAATGCTTCATTAGGAGCTATTTGTGCAACTCCAACAGCAGGTGCGAGTGGGACGATCCGGGAGTCCTATTTAGTATTAAAGATACGTTGCAGTTAAGCCATGAAGATATGGTCCATTTTCTATTCACTTCATCTTTATTTGGAATGATAGTCGCAAATAACGCTTGTATTTCCGGAGCGTACGGAGGATGCCAAGCTGAAGTAGGCAGTGCCTCAGCAATGGCTGCTGCAGCAGCGGTAGAAGCTGCCGGAGGAACAGCGCAGCAATCTTCTGAAGCTTTCTCAACCGCATTACAAAATTTACTCGGTTTAGTTTGTGATCCGGTCGCTGGTTTGGTAGAAATTCCTTGTGTAAAGAGAAACGCTATTGGAACGGCCAATGCTTTAGCAGCAGCGGACATCGCATTAGCCGGTGTAAACAATATCATCAATGCTGACGAAGTTATTGAAGCGATGTATAGAGTTGGAAGACAGATGCCTCGCGAATTAAGAGAGACAGGTTTAGGTGGAATTGCAGCCACACCTACAGGGATTGCCATTAAAAGTAAAATCTTTGGAGAGAAACAATTAAATAAATAAACAGTTATTGGAAATATTGTGAAATAGTTAACAATTCTATTCTCTATTGTTCTCCTAAGGGCGTCAGTATGCTAAAAGCCATTATCACTAAAATATACTACTATACAATTAAAGTATACTAATATATTATATAATTGAGTTGTTTTGTAAACGCTAACAAATCTATCAGGTTGGACATACGATGTGGCGCACCTTGTAAGCAATTCATTATTCAAGAATGGTCTATATTCCTAAGCCTTAAAAAGAGACGTAAGAATAGGATATAAGGAGGAATTATTATATGAATGGAAATACTGCAAAAAAATAGAATTTCAAGATGAAAACACTGCAGTAAAAAATGAGAAATATCTAGATCCTAAAAAGTGGCATAAACAGGATACTACCTGGGCATTGAGCCTTTTTGGAACAGCAATTGGAGCAGGAGTACTCTTTTTACCTATTAATGCAGGTTCAGGTGGTTTATTATCATTATTGTTAATTACCATACTTGCATATCCTGTTATGTATTACTCACATAGAGCGCTTGCTAAAATGATATACGCTTCTAATTCTGCTGATGAGGGGATTACAGGTACAATAAGAGAGTATTTCGGAAATAAGGCAAGTATAATTTTTAACATAGTATACTTCGTCTCAATTTATACGATCGTGCTGATGTATTCGGTTGCACTTACAAATACTGCAAGTAGTTTTATTGTGAATCAATTGCACATGCCAGAGCCTCCAAGGGCCATTTTATCGCTTGTATTAGTACTCGGTCTTATAGCTATACTAAATTTTGGACAAGATATCACCGTAAAGATAATGAGCATGCTAGTATATCCTTTCATAGCTTCTCTACTTTTTATCGCAATATCTTTGATTCCACAGTGGAATACGTCAATGCTTAGTTTTTCAAGTGTTTCTACTGCTTCAACAGGAACGGGATATTTAGGAACGATATTGATGATACTACCAATCGTAGTATTCTCGTTTAATCATTCTCCTATGATTTCATCATTTGTTATGAAACAGAGAGCAACCTATGGAATAGAAGCTACTGATGCCAAATGTGCTCAAATACAAAAAGCTTGTTATATCATGACATTCGCTGTTGTTATGTTCTTTGTTTGGAGCAGTACATTAAGTTTGACTCCAAGTGATCTTATAAAAGCAAAAGAAGAGAACTTGTCAATTCTATCATATCTTGCTAATGAGCTTAATTCGCCTATAATCACTATTGCAGCTCCTATCATTGCTTTTACGGCTATAACAAAGTCCTTCCTTGGCCATTATATAGGAGCATATGAGGTAATGCGTGACGTGATTATCAAGTTCGGTAAAAAACGCGGAAAAAATATGGGAGAAAAAACAGTTAAGACAATAATCCTTACTTTTGTCGTATTAACATGCTGGTATGTTGCTTATGCAAATCCAAGTATTCTTGGAATCATTGATGCTCTTAGTGGTCCGTTAGTTGCTGCTATCTTATGTCTATTACCAATGTATGCGATCCGCAAAGTACCAGTACTAGCTAAATACAGAGGGAAAGCGAGTAATGTATTTGTCATTATTATAGGTATACTTACTGTCCTAGCAAGTATTAAGTCATTATTCTAATTCACTATTGTAGGTTCTGGTGCAAAAATAGTGAGATATGAAAAAAGAACGAAAGATTCTTAGCGGAATTGAATTATATGCTGTTAAACCAAAGAGATCATGGATAAGATATATCTGTTTTTGGACAGACTTCTCACCTTGGAGAGTTTGTCCCTTTTTGGTCATATGCATAACTTTTATTCCAGCAACCACTTTTTAGCTGTTTGCAATGATTTTAATCCAAGCATATTGGGGTGCCGCCCCACATCTATCAACTTAAGGATTTAGACTATTTTTGAATTAAAAAGCACGTTACTATTCTCTTATGCTAATGAGAATAGTAACGTGCTTTTATGAATATGAACCAAAAACAAGCATTATCTTTATTGACCGAAGAGTTATATCGATATATGTCTCCCACTACACTTCCTTATCATTATGGTACTGGCTGTATTCAAACGGAAAGATAAACAAAAAGGTTCTTTATGTAAATGATATAACGGACTAAAGCAGCAAGCTGTGATTACTCCATGCCCATCAACTTAAAAATTCAAAATTACCCTAAAACGAAAAAAGCCTTACCTCTGTAGGTAAGACTCCACTAGTGTAGTTATATAGTATTTACATAACAATTAAGAAACTGTAAACATATAACACCAAGTAGCAGAACCCTAACATTCCGCCTACAGCTAATACCTGTTTAACCCAGCTCTTGAGTTTCAGATTACTATAAATCACTTGCATTCTTTCCATATCGTTTCCTCCTATTAAGGAGAACCCTTAAAGACTCTCACCTCGCTATGGTACCATTAAAGAATGAGTAATAGGGGTCTAATTTTTGTCTAAACGTATAAATATGTAATATTGCATATAGAAATGTATTGTTATAAATGTAAGCGCTTACTATAATAAAGGTATAAAGATTCACCACATCTTAATACGAAACAAGAGGAGGAAATAATATGGAAATCGCAATGACAGTTTTAAAGTTTATAGGTGGAGCAATCCCATTAGTTCAAGAACTTCTAAAAACATTTATGTAAATTCATTATTTAGCAATTATCTATAAAATTATCATAGCTTAATACGAACAAGAGGAGGAAATAATATGGAAATCGCAATGACAGTTTTAAAGTTTATAGGTGGAGCAATCCCATTAGTTCAAGAACTTCTAAAAACATTTATGTAAATTCATTATTTAGCAATTATCTATAAAATTATCATAGCTTAATACGAACAAGAGGAGGAAATAATATGGAAATCGCAATGACAGTTTTAAAGTTTATAGGTGGAGCAATCCCATTAGTTCAAGAACTTCTAAAAACATTTATGTAAATTCATTATTTAGCAATTATTTATAAAATTATCATAGCTTAATACGAAATAAGAGGAGGAAATAATATGGAAATCGCAATGACAGTTTTAAAGTTTATAGGTGGAGCAATCCCATTAGCTCAAGAACTTTTAAAAGCATTTATGTAAATTCATTATTTAGCAATTATCTATAAAATTATCATAGCTTAATACGAACAAGAGGAGGAAATAATATGGAAATCGCAATGACAGTTTTAAAGTTTATAGGTGGAGCAATCCCATTAGTTCAAGAACTTCTAAAAACATTTATGTAAATTCATTATTTAGCAATTATCTATAAAATTATCATAGCTTAATACGAACAAGAGGAGGAAATAATATGGAAATCGCAATGACAGTTTTAAAGTTTATAGGTGGAGCAATCCCATTAGTTCAAGAACTTCTAAAAACATTTATGTAAATTCATTATTTAGCAATTATTTATAAAATTATCATACAAATGATCTGTATATCAAAAATAAATTGATATGCAGATCATTTGTGTGAGCAAAGTCCCTTTAGCATGATTAAGGGACTTTTTCAAATCCATCATTGGCAAAATATCAAACAAGAGCGATTAGAATGTCACATTTATGGAAAGCTTATTGCTATTTTCCTATGTTCTTCTACAATGTTTAAGATGCGACAATTGATTTTACAAAAGAAACAAAAGGAATTAAGCGAATATAAAGCCATTGGAATGATACAAGATCATCTATACATCTTGTATCAAGCTATACAACAAAATACTCAAGAAATAACGAAAATCTTGTGCCGTCTATTCAACCCCTTACTGAAAAATGGACGAAAATCTCACCGATATGAGAAAAAAACATTCTTTGATATCCTGGGTGTTATTTATGAGTATAGTGGATTGGAAAAACAAAAGAAAAGGCTACTTTTTCATAAAAAGTAGCCTGAAAAATGATTAATACTTTTCTTTTACAAGTGAGATGAACTGCGCCATTGTTGTGTTAGGACCAACAAAATGACGTTTAATTAAGTATTGTTCGTTCGGTGAGCCTTTTGTAATGTGAGTTCCATGATCTGTCGTTACTGCAAATTGGTAATGTTTCTTTGTTTCTTCCACAGCTGGATCATTATAAGAACCTACTGGATAGGCAAGGGCGATGATTTTTTTGCCTGTAAGATTTTCAATTTTTTCTTTAGATTTACGTAATTCTTCATCATAGTTGTTTGTATAAGCCAACATTGCATGGTTAGCGGTATGAGATTGAATAGAAAAAATACCTGAATCAAGCATTTGTTTTACCTCGTCTGTTGTAAGACGATTTGGTTTATCAATATCATTTGAAACAAGGAATTCTGTTGCCGCTGGTTGGAATCTATCATCTTTTAATTTTTGTAAAATATGAAGAGCATTCATATTATTTTTTCGACCATCATCCATTGTTATAAAGATAGGTTTATTGACACGATTTATGTCACCCCAACGTTCAAACGTTAACATTGTATAACCGTTATCTTTTAAATACTGCATATGCTTTTCAAATTGCTCTGGTGGCACATATAAACCTAAATCGCCATCACTTGGTCCAGGGTATTTCTCAATGGCATGATACATAAGGAAAGGTACATACTGTTGGAATGTAATCGTAGATTTCACTAGAGGAACTTCTGTGTTATCTTCTTTTAATCCCACTGTTTCAATTTGAAATTCCCCGCGTTTTAAATGAAATGATTGTAAATGAAATGGGAGAGCGAAATCACGAGCTTTGTCGTGTGATACAAATGTTTGTTTACTTGCAGGTCCATCAGCTGTACGCCAAATATTGTAGCGCACTGTTTTAAATGAATCTTTTAAGTTTTTAGTGTAGAGTGTGGTGTTTTTTGCGTTGTAATCAAAGGGATCCCACGAAATAAGTCCTTGTGTTACAGGTATTTCTACTGCTTTTGCCTGTACTTCTTGCGTTTCCTTTTGCTTCTTGTAAGTTACTTCTTTTGTCTGCTTCTCACTAATGGTGCTAGTGTTACAACCTACGAGAATAGTAGAAGAAAGTAAAGCAATACGAGCATATTTTTTCATAATATCATCCTTCTATTGTGTTTTTATCGTGCTGTCTCTCATATGTAATCGATTCTTTATCTTTTTTGATTACAAGAGACTATGCATTCAAATATTTCTATTTGAATAATACCCTTGTTCATCATATCACTATGGCATATAGAGGGGAATATCTCTTTTGGGGGAATTCGACAAAGGTGATGTTCATTTACATAGGCTTTGTCTTATGTGAAATTTTTGTGAAGAAAAATAATTGTATGTATATATTACTTGATGAAAAAAGATACCTCCGAAAATAGCTATTTTCGAAGGTATCTTTAAAAACGTTTTTTCTTTTGGGGTTTTGATGTTGGATATTTCTTTCACTATAAACAGACAAAACATATCTTAGTGCCAATACTAGTATATATTTCTTTCTTGATTTACAAAAGAGAAATTGTGCTGAAGAGTGTATGCAATTTTGCATATCGTTACATTATTAGAATCGCTACTTTTGATTAAAAAAAATCACCCCTCTCCCTAATAAAAGGAGAAGGGTGATTCATTATTAAATAAATAATCCAGCAATCGTAGCGGATAAAATAGAAGCAAGTGTTGATGCAAATAACATTTTCCAACCAAACTTAGATACAACGCTTCCTTGTTTTTCAGAAAGGGCACGGATTGTACCAACAATCGCACCAATTTGGCTAATACTTGCGAAGCTAATTAAGAATACAGTAACGATTCCAACTGTACGTGGAGATAACGTTGTAGCAACTTCTTTTAAATCAAGAATAGCTACGAATTCATTTAAAACAATTTTTGTTCCCATGATTCCGCCAGCTGGGATAATATCATGAGCTGGAATACCCATTAGGAATGCAAATGGAGCAAGAATATAACCGAAGATTTGTTGCAGTGTAACAGCATGTCCCATTGCGCCTGAAGCTGCACTAATCACATAGTTTACAACTTCCATAACGCCAATAAATGCAATCATTAAAGCGGCAACGATACCAGCTACTTTTAAACCATCTAATGCACCGTTAATCATTGCACCGATCAAGCTGTCACCGAATAGACTTCTTTCAAATTTTTGAACCGTTTCTTCTTCTTTTTTCGTATCAACTGGTGTTAATAATGAACAAACAATTAAGCTAGAGAATAAGTTCAGTGGGAGTGCTGCTAGTACATATTTCGCATCTAGCATCATCACGTATGAAGCTGTAACAGAAGCTGAAACTGAGCTCATTGCTGAACAGCAAATGATAAACATACGGTTTTTATTAAAGTGTTTTAGGTCATTTTTAATTACGATTAATGCCTCGCTGGAACCGAAGAATACAGAGTTTACTGCATGGAATGATTCAACGCGTGGTAAACCAGTAATTTTGGAAATCGCACCACCGACAACGCGAACGATGAATGGTAAAACGCCTAAATAACTAAAAATAGAAAGAAGTGTTGAGAAAAAGATAATAATTAATAGCACGTTGAAGAAAAAGACAAAGTCTCTTTGAATTCCATTAAATAGGAAGTCAACACCTGTTGTACCAAGCTTAATCAACTTGTTGAAGACTTTACTAATAAAAATGATGATCTCTTGGCCAATTTTTGTGCCAAACATAAACCAACCAATTAAAATCTGGAAACCAATCATAATAGCAATTGCACGGAAGTTGATTTTACTTTTGTTGTTTGACAAAGCAAAACATAAACCTAACACGGCAAGAATACCGATAATGCTTATTACATATTGCATGTAGTAGCCCCTTTCAGAAGTTCGTATAAAGTTTTTACATAAAACGCTCGTTATATAACTAATAAATAAAAGTAGTAGAGGTTTCATGTCATACGTAAGATGTCTGACCTTTTAGAAAAGTGAAAAATAAAAAAAGACCCATATGGATTTACTTTCATCTATGAGAGAAAGCTAATCAATATGAGTCTTTGTATACACAAAAAAGCTAATATTCATTAGTTTCCCCATAGTCCAGCAATTTTCGGTTGCCGGGTAGAAACTCTCGATCCATATTATCGAGTATATATGAGGTAACATCGTCCGTATTAAATTAGTAGTAGCGTAACACTAATAGAGAAGCATCGTCAATAGGTTTTTTTCTTCCAATAGAAAAAGACTATATAAGTATGATAAAATGTAACGCAGTGTTATGAAAAAGAGAGGTCGGAAGATGAGTACTAAAATGAAGCCACCAGTTGAAAAAAACGAGTTTATAGATGTAGTATTTGAAGATTTAACACATGATGGTGCCGGTGTTGCGAAGGTAAAAGGATATCCTATTTTCGTAAAAAACGGATTACCAGGCGAAGAAGCACAAATTAAAATTATTAAAGTAAAGAAGAATTTCGCATTTGGTCGTTTAATGAAGCTTCATACAGAAAGCCCATATCGCAAAGATGCAGAATGCCCAGTATACAACCAATGCGGTGGTTGCCAGCTTCAGCATTTAACATATGAAGGACAACTAAAGGCGAAAGAAAAACAAGTGCGTGACGTGATGCAACGCATCGGCGGACTTCACGATGTACCAGTTCATCCGGTTCTTGGTATGGAAAATCCTTGGGTGTATCGAAATAAAGCACAAGTACCGATTGGAGAACGTGAAGGCGGGCTTGTAGCTGGTTTCTATCGTCAAGGCACGCATGAGATCATTAATATGGAAACATGCTTAATTCAAGCAGAAGAAAACGATACGTTAATTCAAGAAGTAAAACGTATTTGTGAAAAACACGGAATCACAGCGTACAACGAAGAACGTCATAAAGGCACACTTCGTCACGTAATGGCCCGTTACGGACAAGTAACAGGGGAAATTATGCTTGTCTTCATTACACGTACGGCAGAACTTCAAAATAATAAGACAATCATCGAAGAAATTACAGCGAAGTTCCCAAATGTAAAATCAATTGTTCAAAACGTAAACACGAAACGTACAAACGTAATCTTTGGAGACACAACAACAATCCTATACGGATCGGAATATATTTATGACTTTATCGGCGATATTAAATTTGCTATCTCGGCACGTTCTTTCTATCAAGTAAACCCAGAACAAACGAAAGTGCTATATGACAAAGCATTAGAATACGCAAAACTAGCTGGAAATGAAACAGTTATCGACGCATACTGCGGAATCGGATCAATCTCACTATTCCTAGCGCAAAAAGCGAAGAAAGTATATGGCGTTGAAATTGTTCCAGAAGCAATTGAGGATGCAAATCGAAATGCGGCATTAAACAACATGACAAACGCCGAATTTGCAGTAGGGGAAGCAGAAGTAGTTATTCCAAACTGGTATAAAGAAGGTGTAATCGCAGACACAATCGTTGTAGACCCACCGCGTAAAGGCTGCGATGAGTCCTTATTAAACACGATTATTGATATGAAGCCGAAGCGTGTTGTATATGTATCATGTAGCCCGGCGACACTTGCACGTGACTTAAAAGTATTAGAAGAAGGCGGATATAAAACGCAGGAAGTACAACCTGTTGATATGTTCCCGCATACTACTCATGTGGAGTGTGTGGCTTGGCTTAAGTTGGTATAATAGAAAAGCAGTTGATATAGAAAAAATCTATACCATCTGCTTTTTGGCTTATAAAAATACCATTTAGGCCCGATTGTAGTTAAAATAAACATTGCCGATTTTCACAAATTATAAATGTCCATATGTATTTGTGTTTGTGTTTGATAATAAGTTATGAAGTATGATATAAGTGTAACATTTGGCTTTATATTTTTTGACCGAGAGTTTGAAGTTTTGATCATAGTGAGAGGATTTGAGTTTGAAATGATAGATAATTTTTGGCGTGATTTACCACGACCATTTTTTGTACTTGCACCAATGGAAGATGTGACAGATGTTGTTTTTCGTCACGTAGTAAGTGAAGCCGGGCGACCGGATGTCTTTTTCACAGAGTTTACAAACTCGGATAGCTATTGTCATCCAGAGGGTATGAAAAGTGTGCGTGGCCGTTTGATTTTTACAGAAGATGAACAGCCAATGGTGGCACATATTTGGGGGGATAATCCTGAATATTTCCGTCAAATGAGTATTGGCATGGCAGAGCTAGGATTTAAAGGCATCGATATTAATATGGGCTGCCCTGTACCGAATGTGGCATCAAGAGGAAAAGGTAGTGGCCTTATTCTGCGTCCAGACGTTGCGGCAGAACTTATTCAAGCAGCAAAAGCGGGCGGACTGCCTGTCAGTGTGAAAACACGACTTGGCTATAAGGAGTTAAATGAGTGGGAGGCGTGGCTAACGCATATTTTAAAACAGGATATTGCGAACCTTTCTATTCATTTACGTACAAGAGAGGAAATGAGCCAAGTAGATGCGCATTGGGAGCTAATCCCGGAAATCAAAAAATTACGTGACCGTATCGCACCAAATACGCTACTAACAATCAATGGAGACATTCCTGACCGTCAAACTGGGCTGCAACTTGCCCAGCAATATGGTATTGATGGCGTTATGATCGGGCGAGGTATTTTTAAAAATCCTTTTGCTTTTGAAAAAGAGCCAAAAGAGCATAGCAGTAAAGAATACCTTGATCTTTTAAGACTACAGCTGGATCTTCAAGATCAATATGCGGAAGTACTACCACGTTCAATTACAGGGCTTCATCGCTTTTTCAAAATTTATGTAAAAGGATTCCATGGAGCTGCTGAATTAAGAAATCAATTGATGAGTACGAAATCAACAGATGAAGTGCGTGCATTGCTTGATAACTTTGGAAAAGAACAGTGTATTTGAGAAATCAAAGCACTGTTTTTTCTTTTATTTAATGTTAAGAGAGAAACCTTTTTATTAGCATACAACGAACAAGTAAGAGATCCATAGATACAATGGTGGAGAAAAGTTCGAGGGAGACTATAAAACCTATCTTTAAAATGTTAAAGTATTAATTTGGCAGACATTAACTGAAAGGTTATATTAAACATAATAGTTTAAAGCATGTTAGAGGATAAACTTTAACAGCTGTATAAATAATCAATATTTTAGGAGGACTAACAATGGCAATGAGCAACAACGATATATTAAAAAGAGTAAGATATGCTATGGATATAAAAGATATAGATATGGTAGAGATATTTAAACTTGGTGGCATGGAAGTAACGAAAGAAGAAGTAGTTGATATGCTTACAAAAGTAAAGAAAAGTCCACAACATGAAGCTGAAAATGCGGATGTAGTCGAAGATGATTATGTATTAACATGCGATATGATGATGTTAGAATCATTTTTAAATGGCTTTATTACTTTAAAAAGAGGAAAGCAAGATCCGAAACCGGGGCAACCTGCAGGACAAGCAGCACCTTTACAGGGTAATGAGAGTGCCAATAATCTTCTTTTAAAGAAAATGAAAATAGCACTATCATTAACGAGTGAAGATGTACTTGCTATATTAGATAGCGTGGGTGTTAAGGTGACAAAAGGAGAGTTAGGCGCTCTATTAAGAAAGAAAGGCCACAAGAATTACAAAGAGTGTGGTGATAGATACGCAAGGAATTTCTTAAAGGGATTAGCTGTAAAGTATAGAGGATAAGCATTGTAACATTCATGGTAAAGCAGTAAATGATATAATAGGTAGAGTAGGACGTTTATAGCCTACTCTTTTTTATTTGTAAAATAATAAGAACAAATACACTAGGTGATGAAATGATACATACATATATAGGTGAGACGATTAATTTTCATATAAATTATAAGAAGAAAAAATCCGTACGTCTTTATGTAGATTCTTATGGGAATGTTGAAGTGCAAGCTCCGAAAGGGACGCCAGTTGAATATATAATTCAATTGTTAGAGGAGAAATGGGATTGGATTCAGAGAACACGTAAGGAAATGCAGGAGCGAGTGCTTGGACCGCAGGAAAAGGCTTATGATCAAGGAGAGGGTTTTCTGTATTTAGGAAACACATATCCGATACAAATCTCTCAAGATGCAAGTATTGGGCAAGACAATGCAGTGTTTGAAGGTGATAAGCTGCATATATGTGTGAAAGAACTTGAAGATGAGAAAATAAAACAAGCTTTAAAACGGTTTTATTATAAGCAGTGTAAAGCGTTAGTAGAGAAGAGTATTAAATCGTATCAAAGCAACTTTAAAACAAAACCGCGTTCCATCCGTATTTCAGATAGTAACCGTACATGGGGAACTTGTGATTCAAATCTACAGTTAACATTTAATTGGAAGCTGGCAATGGCACCACAGAGGGTGATCGACTATGTAGTCGTTCATGAAATGTGCCATATGGTTCATCTAAATCATGATCGCTCTTTTTGGCGCCTTGTTGGGAAGATAATGCCTGATTATAAGGAGATGGAAAACTGGTTAGCGTTATCAAGTTGGAAGATGACTGTTTAGTGGCGGTTACTATTACTCTGGACATGTAGAGTATATGGCTTAAAATAACGTAGAACCCTAATTTATCCAGCTATTTGCGGGCAGTAATATTTCCGCTTCAAAACTGAGTGAAAGCATCGTCCAGTTCCAGTGGCTAGAATGTTCCGTGGCTTCGCTTCTTCCTGCGAGGTAAAAAACACCTCTACTTCAGAAGCTCCATCCCCTCACATTCTGGACGAGCCACTTCCACTTTTCTTTAAGAAGTTAGGCGGGAGATAAACTGCCCGTAAAAGCCCGATTGGTGAGGGCTAATAATCAGTGGGGGATGAAGAAGACCCCCACTGATTAAAATTTCACTTTATTGTCCAAACTTCACAATAAAATTCTCATCTATTTTCTCCATCTTATACCCACGATACCCCTCCGCAAGTAATGTCTGTTGTTCACTAGTATTATTCATCGGAACGCTTTTAATATCCGTCCAATCTCTTTCCTTATCTTTACGCAACTCCTTTACAAAAACATACCGCATACTACCGCCATACTTCTCCTTCAGCGCCGCAATTTCCATTCCTTGCGCAAATTTATCTTTTAAACTCGGAATGTTAAATGGCGCAACGGTGCAACAAACGTAATCGAATTTACCATCGGCTTGTTGTAACTTTTTCATAATGACTTTCGCTAATATTCTTTGCATGCCATTGCCACGATAGTCAGGGTGGACGTTTGAAATTTCTTGATAGATAACCCGCTCTAATTCTTCATGTGTTAAACCAATATCAAGTCCTAAATGATCCTCATCAATAGGAGGGACTAATAGGGCACGGAATGCGATCAATTGGTCTCCTGCAAAGGCACCTATCATCATGCCATTACTGTTTAATATGTATTGAAATTCTTCTAGTGTCAGAGGCTGCAGACGATCCTTATTTTCTAATGCTTCAATTATGATATCCTGTAATGATAGGATTTCCTCAACGTGATTTAACGATAATGTTGTAACTTGAAAGTTTTGCTCATTTTGTTTTAATGTTCCTTCATAAAGAATATCCATGGTGTAGTCCTCCTTTAGCGAACAACGTCTTGAAAGACAGTTAATTCACGTAATGTATCCTCGTTAACCTCAATACCTAATCCTGGCTTTTGGTTTAAACGAATAAATGGTATGTCGTAAGATAAATCTCCAATGTCTTTCGTGAATTTTAATGGTCCGGTCAGCTCAACACTTGTAATGATTTTTTTAGAGAAGGCAACATGAAATCCTGCAGAAGATGCAACAGATGATTCAACCATGGAACCAACTTGACATTCAATACCTGCCATTTCCGCTTGATGAGCGAGTTTCACAGCGGGGTATATACCGCCGCATTTCATTAGTTTTATATTTACCTTATCGGCTGCTTCCAGTTTAATAATTTGGCGCATTTCACGAGAGCTTTTTAGTCCTTCATCAATCATAAGGGGGATGTCTGTTTTAGAGCGAATATGAGCCATTGCATCAATATCATCTGCTACAACAGGTTGTTCAATCCAGTCGATGTTCAAATGCCCTAATGAACGAAGTGCTGTTAATGTATTTGCGCTATTTTTCCAACCTTGGTTTACATCGACACGAATGGCGATATCATTTCCTACACGCTTACGTACAGCTTCAATTCTTTTTACATCTTCTTTTACATTTGTACCGACCTTCATTTTGAAAGATTGGTAGCCTTTTTGAATCATGGAAGCAGATTCTTCTGCCATATCTTCTGGAGAAGCGATGCTTAAGACATGAGTGACAGGGAATTTTTCATGGTAGCGTCCGCCAATTAGTTGATATACAGGTTGGCCAAGTTTTTTCCCCGTTACATCAAAGCAGGCGATATCAATCGCAGCTTTTGCAGTAGGTACACCGTAAATTGTTTGACTCATGATGTCGTGTATTTTTTCGATATTCATTGGGTTTTTCCCAATTAGTGCTGGAGCCAACGTGTGTTTTAAAACATGGAAAGTACTTTCCCATGACTCACCTGTAACGTGATCATCAGCAACTCCCTCGCCGTAACCGATAATGCCCTCATCTGTTTCCAATTTTACGATAATAGATGGCATATCAGGATAAGAGCCATAGCTAATAACAAATGGGTTACGAAGTGGTAAACGAATTGCATAAATGTGAATAGCTGTAATTTTCATTGTATAATTCACGTCCTTTGTGTCATAGATTTAAAGTTATACGTATTCATAAGGAGTTTAGATAAATGATGAGTGATTTAAAAAGAATTTTCAGAATTTTAATCTTAATTATCTTATTATATTTCAAAAGAAATGAAGGGACAATCTCTTGACATTTAAGTGAATATTCAATATGTTTTTCGAAATAGGATTTTTTATAAACGAAAAACTGCTTCGAATTTAGGAAGGAGACTGGAAGGTTGAAAACTTTAGAGCTACAAGAGCGTTTAACAGAAATTTTTCAGCATTTACACGAAAACCCTGAAGTGAGTTGGAAGGAATATGAGACAACAGCTTATATTACTCAATTTCTAAAAGAAGAAGGAATTTCATATAAAACATTTGATGATTGCCCTGGAGTGATCGCAGAGGTTGGGGATGGGAAGCCAGTTATCGCGATTCGAGCTGATATGGATGCATTGTGGCAAGAAGTAGATGGAGAATTTAAAGCGAATCATTCATGTGGTCACGATGCCCATATGACGATTGCGATGGGGCTTATTTTACAATTGAAAAATGCCAGTTGGAAAAGCGGAACAGTTAGATTTATTTTCCAACCTGCAGAAGAAAAAGGGAACGGCGCTTTAAAAATGGTGGAGAAAGGTGTGGTTGATGACGCTGATTTCTTATTTGGTGTTCATTTACGTCCAATTGAGGAATTACCTTTTAAAAAAGCAGCACCATCTATCCGTCACGGAGCAGCAGGCTTCTTAGAAGCGAATATACATGGGGAGGATGCACATGGGGCACGACCGCATCAAGGTGTGAATGCAATTGATGTCCTTTCTATGATTAATATCGGATTAAAAAATATATGGCTATCTCCGCAAAAATCATATTCTGTCAAAATGACGAAATGCCAAGCTGGTGGCGATAATTTAAATATCATTCCAGGGAATGGACAATTCGGTTTAGATGTAAGAGCTGAGAATAATGCATTGCTCGAGGAGTTAATGAAAAAGATAGAGCATGTCATTCAGTCAGCTGAATCAATGGGAACAAAGATTTCTTACGAATGGGTTGATATTGCGCCTGGGGCACAGGTTTCGGAAGAGGCAGAACAAATCATGCGCAAAGGGATTATTGAAATATATGGGAAAGAAGGTTGTGCACCACCGCTTTATACTACAGGAAGTGATGATTTTCATTATTATACAGTCAAGAGACCGCATTTAAAAGCCGTTATGTTAGGATTAGGAGCAAATTTAAAGCCAGGGTTACATCACCCTTATATGAAATTCGATCATGCTTGCATAATGGATGGAGTAGAAATAATGAAGCAAACTGTGTTGGAAGTTTTAAACTAGTATTGTTTTTATTTTTTACATTTGAATCAATTTCATAATTGATCCTTTGCCTTGTTAGAGGACAAAAATTCAAATCGATAGAAATACAAACTAGCACAAATAGTTCCCGGTATTTCTATGAGAAAATTTTTTGAGTATAAGAATAACATTATAATTTCTTTACTTTATCGCGCTATCCCTACTTCAATGAGGAGGTAGGGATAGCCTGATTGGTTAGAGTTAATCATCAGATGGGGATGAAGAAATCCTCATCTGATGAAATCCCTGCTTTCTTCTAAAGAATTTCTTATCTTAATCCAATGATCTGATGTTGGGAAGGACACGTTCCCAAGAACGACAGCGTTTTTTGCACCTGTAGCATTTGGAACGTTACTTACATTACCATGGTAGGTTTCATTTGCAAGAAGAGCAAACGCTATAGCCTCTTTAGCCTCCGAAGAGTATCCTAATTCCTCTTGGGTGTAAATTTGAATTGACTCCCCAAGTAGTGATTGAATCATTTTCAGTAAAGTTGTATTATAGCTGCCACCGCCTCCAATAATGACTTCATCGATTTTAACTTGTGGAAGGATAAAGTTGCGATAGTTCTCTACAATAGATTGCGCTGTAAACATTGTTACAGTTGCTACTATATCGTGGCTTGAAAGATTATTAAACTTATTTAATAGTTTTTCAACATATTGCTTACCAAACAATTCTCTTCCTGTTGTTTTGGGAGGAGGGCTCATAATATAAGGGTGATTTATGCAGTATGATAGGAGCTGTTCATTTATTTTCCCTTGTTTCGCTAAATTACCACCTTCATCGTATCCTATGTTAAACAATTGGCGACATACCTCATCAATAATCATATTTCCAGGTCCTGTATCAAAGGCATATATGTTATCTAGTGAAGATTGCTTAGGTAAAACAGTTACATTTCCGATGCCCCCGATGTTTTGTAACAACCTTCCCTTTGTTTCACTCCGGTAAAGAACATATTCAGTATAAGGTACTAAAGGAGCACCCTGTCCACCCGCTGCTATGTCCATAGTACGGAAATTAGATATTACGGTTGTATTTGTTTCGTACGCAATTACCGAAGGTTCTCCAATTTGCAGAGTTGAGGGGACCAAGTTTTGTTCTTGCAAGGGCTGATGGTAAATCGTTTGCCCATGAGATCCTATAAGATCCAGCTGATCTAAAGGAAATCCGGCTTTTTTGCAAACTTCCTTTGTAGCATCTGCAAATAATTTTCCTAGTTTAAAGTTTAAACTACAAATTAGCTGCACGTTAGATGTATCTACAGACAATGACTGTATAATTTCTTCTCTAACATCTTTTGGAAAAGGATGTGTTATAAATTCAATCACTTCTAACTCGGTGTTTAGTTTGCTATTATTCACACGGACAAGCACAGCATCAATACCATCCAATGATGTTCCAGACATTAACCCAACAATGTACATTATCATAACACCTACTTTGCATAGATTTTTTTAATTCCTTGCTAAGCGACAATGGTGATTCTTATAAAACCATGATGAAACTTTAAGTGGAAGTAGTAGTGATTCACCTAAAAAATTCATATTGCCAATGAACCTAATTTTTTTAGAAATGTTTTCTTTACTTAATGGTATACATCCTTTTCTTATTTTTAGTTTATAAAAAATGTAAGCGTTGACAATTAGTTATTATACTCGCTAGTTTTCTAATTGTGTAGATTTATTGAAATTTTATTTTAAAATTATTTTTGATTATTGAAATTTATTTTTAACGATGCTATAGTCTTATTAAAGAAAGCGGTTTCAAAAAGCTTTTAGATTACGAATGATAGAAGGATGATTTATATGCTAGAACATTTAACAACGGAAGGGCGTAATGAAAAGACTATATTTTTAGATGAAATGAAAACGCTTAATCTATTGGAGGTGATGAATGAAGAAGATATGAAAGTTGCTTACTGTGTTCAAAAAGAACTTCCTCAAATTGCAAAAGCTGTAGAGATGATTGTTGCGGCGATGAAATGCGGCGGTAGATTAATCTATATGGGTGCGGGAACAAGCGGGCGCATTGGATTGTTGGATGCTGTAGAATGCCCGCCAACGTTCAATACTGATCCTAGTAAAGTAGTAGGTTTAATCGCAGGTGGAGAAAGTGCATTTATTAAGGCAGTTGAGGGCGCAGAGGATAGTTTTATATTAGGCCGTCAAGATTTAGAAAAAATCCAATTAACGAGTAACGATGTTGTAGTAGGCATTGCTGCGAGTGGGCGTACGCCTTATGTTATTGCGGGGCTAAATTATGCAAATCAACTTGGGGCAGGCACAGTAGCGATAAGTTGCAATAAGGAATCAGAAATTGGAAAAATTGCTGCAATTGCCATTGAAGTTGTAAATGGACCTGAAGTACTTACAGGATCCACCCGCTTAAAAGCTGGAACAGCTCAAAAATTAGTATGTAACATGCTCTCAACAGCTTCAATGGTTGGGATTGGAAAAGTTTATGGGAATTTAATGGTAGATTTGCAGTTAACAAATGAAAAGTTGGTTGAACGTGCAAAACGTATTGTTATGGATGCCACTGAATGCAGTTATGAAGTAGCAGAAAAATACTTAGTAAAAGCAAATAATCAACCTAAGGTTGCCATTGTTATGATTTTAACAAATGTTTCTTATGAGGAAGCCGTAGAGCGTTTAAACGCAGCAGAGGGGTTTATAAGAAAAGCAATTTAAAGCTTCTATATAAAAATATTATGAGGGGGAGTAAAAATGAAAGTATTATTTGTATGTTCAGGTGGAATGTCGAGTGCGATTGTTGTAAATGCGTTGAAAAAAGAAGGGGAAAAGCATGGTCAAAATTTAGAAGTATTAGCTGTTGGTACGCAAGAATTTGATTCAGAGGTTCGAAACGGTTGGGATGTTGCTATGGTTGCCCCACAAGTAAAACATCGATTTGATGGTTTTAAAGCTTCTGCAGATGAAGCAGGAGTCCCATGTTTAATGATTCCTGCTCGATCATATAGTCCCCTTGGTGGACCTGCTCTATTAAATTTAATTAATGAAATAATACAATCAAATTAAAGTTGTTATTTATTTTGTTATTCGCGGGTAGTAAGACTTCTACCTCAAGAATCAGAGAGGAACGAGGAAGGTAGGTGAGAGATTACCTACCCGTAAAATCCCGATTGGTGCAGACTCATTGGGGGATGAGAAAAAATAACTGCTGGAAGTTTCACTTTATTCGTTTGTGGATAGTAAAAACATAATCTAGCAAGAAATCTTAACTACTAATCAATCTAAAGGGGAAAATACAAATGAACAAATTTGTAGCTTTTTTAGAAAATAATTTATCGACACCTATGGCTAAATTGTCTGAGCAGAAGCATTTACGTGCGATACGTGATGGTGTAGTTTCTGCTTTGCCATTCATCATCTTCGGGAGCATATTTCTTATCATTGCTTTCCCACCCGTGGCAGCAGATTCCGCAATAGGTCAATGGGCAGCAAAACATATCGCGGAGATTTTAATACCTTATCGATTAACAATGTTTATTATGACCCTATATATTACTTTTGGAATCGGTCATAGTCTGTCTCAAAGCTATAAGTTAGACCCTTTATCAGGAGGATTATTATCGGTAGCTGCCTTCTTATTCACAATAGGCGTAAAAATGGTGAAAGATATAGGTTTTGTATTGCCAATGACAAACCTCGGTGGGCATGGGCTCTTTGTAGCGATGATTGTTTCTATATTTTCGGTTGAAATGATACGTTTATGTAAGACTAAAAATATTACAATAAAAATGCCAGATTCTGTTCCAACTTCCGTATCTCGTTCATTTGAAGCGCTAATACCAGTTACAATCGTACTCTCTATTATGACATTAATTACAGTAGTTGCAGGTGTTGATCTACATTCACTTGTTGATAAAGCTGTTGCACCACTTATTAAAGCTGGGGATACATTACCAGGTGTATTAATTCCAGTCTTTTTAATAACATTTTTCTGGTCATTCGGTATTCATGGTGTATCAGTTGTAGGTGCTGTTGCTCGTCCAGTTTGGGAAGTTTACTTGGCTAATAACTCAGCGGCAGTTGCTGCTGGTGAGACGATCCCTCACGTAGCTCCTGAGACATTCTTCCAATGGTTTATTTGGATTGGGGGATCTGGTGCAACATTAGGATTAGTAATTGCGATGTTATTAACAGCAAGATCTACTTATAGTAAGACGATGGCAAGAGCAACAATTGTTCCAAGTATATTTAACATCAATGAACCTGTTATTTTTGGGATGCCAATTGTGCTAAACCCAATTTTAATTATTCCATTTGTCGTGACACCATTAATTGGTGCAACAATTGCGTATGTCGCGACATCAATCGGATTAGTAAATCCGACATATGTAATGGTTCCATGGACATTACCAGCCCCAATAGGTGCCTACCTTTCAACGGGTGGTGACTGGAGAGCAATTATTCTTGTATTAGTCAATATTACGATTTCAGTTCTTGTTTATCTACCATTCTTTAAAATGTATGATCAAAAGCTATTAGCACAAGAAAATCCAACAGAAACAAAAGAGGACACAAACGTAGCCTTATAAAAATACATGAAAGGAGGTTTGGGACTAATTGCTCCAAACTTCCTTTCATATAAAAGAGAGAAGGGAGATAAAAATGAATTCAACATCTAGAATTCACTTTTTTAGTTATAAAAGTGCGTTTCTATTTTTTAGTTTTATTCTTGTTTTTAATCTTATCTTTAATCCTTTAATGAATGCAGTTGGAATAGACAAACGCTTGTCACTGTATCTAGATAATATCTTTGCAATCAGCGCAGGGTTAACTCTTGTTCTTATTTTTGTTGAAGGTAAGTTTAAAAACAAGAAACAAGCGCTAATTTTGTTCTTGTCTTTATTAGTAGCGAGTGCACTGATTTGTTACCCAATTGTCTATGCGTAAATGAAAAAAGTAAGTTATCTAAAATGAGGTGTTAGTGAAATGGAAAAGCGAAACGGAATAAAAATTGCCACAATTGGTGGTGGATCTAGTTACACGCCAGAATTAATTGAAGGTTTTATTAAACGTTATGATGAGCTACCAGTTAGAGAACTTTGGTTAGTGGATATTGAGGCCGGAAGGGAAAAACTTGAGATTGTAGGGAACTTAGCACGAAGAATGGTTGAAAAGGCAGGAGTTCCTATGGAAATTCATTTGACGTTAGACCGCCGTCAAGCTTTACAGGATGCTGATTTTGTGACAACGCAAATGAGAGTTGGTTTACTAGATGCCCGAATTAAAGACGAGCGTATTCCTTTGCAACTAGGGTTAATTGGGCAAGAAACAAATGGTGCAGGAGGCCTCTTTAAAGCATTACGAACAATCCCTGTTCTTCTAGAAATCGCAGAAGAAATGCAAGAACTTTGCTCAAATGCATGGTTAATTAACTTTACAAATCCAGCTGGAATGGTAACAGAAGCACTCCTTCGTTACGGCGGGCATAAAAAAGTAATCGGTGTATGTAATGTACCATTTAATATGCACATGTCTATTTCGAACATGTTAGGTGTTGAAATGGAGAGAGTACACATTGATTTCGCTGGATTAAACCATATGGTATTCGGAACACATGTATATGTTGATGATCAAGAAGTAACAGAGAAAGTACTTGAAATGCTAGGGAATCCAGCGATACAAATGTCAATGAAGAACATTGCTCCACTGCCTTGGAATCCAAGATTTTTGAAATCATTAGGCGTAGTACCTTGCCCCTATCATCGTTATTATTACAAAACAAAAAATATTCTAGATGAAGAATTAGAAGCATTTAAATCAGGGAAAACGCGTGCTGAAATTGTCAAGAAATTAGAGGAAGATCTATTTGAGTTGTATAAAGATGAAAAGCTAGACATGAAACCTCCACAATTAGAAAAGCGGGGTGGTGCATACTATAGTGATGCAGCGTGTAATGTAATTTCTTCTATCTATAATGACAAAAAGGACATTCAAGTATTAAATATTCAAAACAAAGGCGCAATTAATGAGATTGATTATGATTCAGCGGTTGAAGTGAGTTGTATTGTAACAAAAAATGGACCAGTTCCTTTGACGATGGGGAAATTGCCTATTCAAATTCAAGGATTAATTCAGCAAATCAAATCATTCGAAAGAGTAGGCGCTGAGGCAGCCGTAACGGGTTCTTATGATAAGGCTTTATTAGCTTTAATAATTAATCCACTTATTCCAAGTGATGATTTAGCGGAAGCTGTATTACAGAAATTATTAGAAGCCCATAAAGAGTATTTGCCTCAATTTTTTAGATGATTAGGAGAATAATAAATTTAATATGAAAGACAAATTGAGACATGATATTTTCTGAAACGTAATTTCAGTTAGAGAATATTGTCCCATACTTTACTACGATATGGAGTGTTATGATATGTCAACGGAAATCAATAATAACGAAATGGAAATTTTTGAAATTATTTCTCATGGTGGAAATGCAAGAGGTTTAGCTTATGAAGCATTAACAGCTGCAGAGGAATTTGACTTTGAAAGAGCAGCGAATCTTATTAACCAAGCTGCACAAGAACTTAGCTTGGCTCATAAGACACAAACAAAGTTAATTCAAGCTGAATTGAACGGAATTCCAGGTGAAAAAACGTTGCTAATGATTCATGCTCAAGATCATTTAATGACCGCGATAAGCGAACAAAAATTGATTGAACATATGATCCGTATCATAAAAAAACTGGCGCCACAACAATAATTGGGATGTGGGAAGGTAAAGGTGATGTAAAGATGAGAAAATTAGGTATCTCCATTTATCCAGAACATTCAACCGTAGAAAAAGATATAGAGTATATTGCACTTGCACACAAATATGGATTTAAAAAAATCTTTACTTGCTTGCTGTCAGTAGAAGGTGATAAGGAAAAAATTATGAGGGAATTTAAAGAAACAATTGCATTTGCAAATCAATTAGGTATGGAAGTAATGGTTGATATATCTCCTCGTGTATTTGGAGATTTAGATATTTCCTATAAAGACTTATCATTCTTTGCTGATTTAGGAGCGTACGGAATCCGTCTAGATATGGGATTTACAGGAACTGAAGAGTCCATTATGACACATAATCCCTATAATTTAAAAGTTGAAATTAATATGAGCAATGCAACGCATTATTTAGATAATCTCATTGCTTATAAGCCTAATAAAGAGAATTTAGTAGGGTCACATAATTTCTATCCTCATCGTTATGCGGGATTAAGCTATGCTCATTTTCTAAAATGCTGTGAGCAATTTAAACACCATAATATTCGTACAGCAGCATTCATTAGTTCACAAGCAGCAACTTACGGACCTTGGCCGGTAACAGAAGGTTTATGTACATTAGAAATGCATCGTGAATTACCAATTGTAACGCAAGCCAAACACTTATTTGCAACTGGAGTAATAGATGATGTGATTATTGCTAACGCATATGCATCAAAGATTGAATTAGAAGCCCTCAGTACATTAAACAGTAAATTGCTAACGTTTCATATAGAACTATATGACACGATTACAGAGTTAGAGAAAAAGATTGTGCTGGAAGAATTTCATTTTTATCGTGGAGACGTTTCAGAATACCTTATTCGCTCGACTCAATCACGTGTAAAATATAAACGAGAAGAACTTAAACCAACCTATACCCCTGATATTAGAAGAGGAGACATTTTAATTGAGAATGAGCTATATGGACAATACAAGGGTGAATTACAGATTGCGTTGAAAGACATGGAGAATTCAGGTAAAACGAATGTGGTTGGCCGGATAGTTGAAGAAGAAATTTTTCTCCTTGATTATCTCGATCCTTGGGAGAAATTCCAATTTTCAATTAAGTGATTTTATCGAGAAAAACCTCAAAGTAAGGGAAAGGGAAGGGACAGAACGCTCCTTCCCTTTTTATTTATACTGTCCGTAAAAGCCCGATTGGTGAGGGCTGATAATCAGTGGGGGATGAAGAAAACCCCCACTAATTAAAGTTTCACTTTATACACAAGGAGGAACCTGTATGAGTTATATTATTGGAGTAGACGGTGGAGGTACTAAAACGGAAGCGGTAGCTTATAATTTAAATGGTGAAAAAATAAGTGAAGGTAAAGCAGGGTTCGGAAATTTACTTTTAGATGAAAAACAAGCTATGCATAATATTATTAGTGCGATTGAACAATGCTTAGTTCCTTTAAAAAAGGAAGAATGCCAGTATATATGCCTAGGATTGGCCGGGTATGGAGGGGTTAAAAATACAAAAGGTATAAAAGATGCTCTCTCTGAGGCGTTTCATATTCCGTTTACGATTGTCAATGATGGAATTATTGCACATGCAGCTTTACTAAAAGGGAAAGATGGTATTTTAACAATTTCAGGAACCGGTTCTGTTAGTATTGGAATTCATAATGGTATTGAAAAATTAGCAGGTGGTTGGGGACATATTCTTGGAGATGAAGGAAGTGGGTATTGGATTGCTATGCAGGCTTTTATTAAAATGACGCAAGAGGAAGATGGGGAAGGGAATTATAGTGACCTAACTAAGTTGGTACTAACAAAACTTGGTTATCAGAATGTACTAGAATTAAAAACATTTATTTATTCCTCAACTAAAGCGGATATTGCGTCATTTGTTCCAATAATCGTTCAACAAGCAAAAGCAGGAGATGATTTTGCAGAGAATATTCTCAAGCAAGCGGGCTATCACCTTGCCAAGACTACGCTTGCTGTTTGGAAGAAACTAAATTTTGATAACAATGTTACAATTGCTATTAAAGGGGGTATATTAACTAATATACCGTCTGTACAAACCGCCTTTATTGAAAATATTAAACAAGAAAAACCGAAAGTCCAATTTATTTTAGAAGATGTATCATCTACATTAGGGGGATATTATTTAGCTCTGAAATATATGAGTTAATTAAAAGGTAAGGGAGCCATTCAATATGCATGTTGTAAATGTATTGTTAAAAATCGAGAGTTTATTACATCAATTACCAAAGTCTGAAGGGAAAATAGCACAATATATTTTAGACAATCCTCAAGAAGTGATTAGAATGACTATACATGAATTAGCTGCGCATGCTAATGCTAGTAGTTCGGCGGTCACTAGACTTTGTCGTTCTATCGAAATTGCTAGTTTTTCGGAGTTAAAGGTATCTCTATCATCGTATATCTCACAACCAGAGAAGAAAGGTTTTTATGATATTGAACCAAATGAAACAATAGCGGAAATTAAAGAAAAAATAGTCTCTAACTCTGTACAGGCGATACAAGAAACAGCGATTTATTTAGATGAAGTTATTCTTAATCAAATTGTTGAAACTATGAGAAATGCTGATGTTATTTATGCCTATGGATTAGGAGCTTCATGGCTTGTTGCGGAAGATATTACTCATAAATGGTTACGTTTAGGAAAGATTGTAAGTGCAAATCAAGACGCACATATCATGGCGACAGCACTTGCTGCATCCACAAAAAATTGTGTTTTTTTCAGTATATCTAATAGTGGAGAAACTGAAGAAGTACTGCAACTTGTTGATATTGCTAAAGCATCTGGTATTCAAACAATTGGATTATCACGATTTGGTAATAACAGATTAACTAACAAAGTCGATATGTCTTTGCAACATGTTCGTGCACCAGAGGCAAAATTTCGTAGTGCAGCAACTAGTTCGTTATTCGCACAATTTCTGACTATTGACATAATCTTTTATGCATATGCATCAAAATATTATGATGAAAATATTAAAGAAATTGAACGTTCAAGAGAATCAGTATTAAGATTCACAGGAAAAAAATCCTTCTAAGATATAAAGTGTAATAAATCTCATTACAAATTATTTACCTGTGATTTTCGCTGCGTAGTTATTGAACTGTTATTTAAAGAGCCTATGTCTATTTAAGATAAGGCTTTTTTCTTTGTATAACTTTTACTATTAGAAGAATCATAGCATCGCCATCAAGATAAGATTTTGAAGTACTTTCGATAGGAGGTTCGATGATCAAGATAGAAAAAACGTTTGGAATCGTCTTATTAGCTCTAAATCATATAATAGGCATAGAGGAAATTAACGGCTTCTCTTGTTTGTGGTTTGTGTCGTTATTTGCATTATACAAAAATTTGGAATAGTACTCCTTTTTGTGTCCTCAAAATCCTTGGTATATTAGAATTGGAAATTATGAAATTGATTCATATGATAAAATTGGATCGCATGTAATTTGGATTCCGTAGAAAATAAAAGGCGGAAAATCGAAAAGATTCTGGATTGTATCAAGATTCTTTTTGTAGAGAGTAGGGTGAACACATGAACGAACAATATTATGACGCGGTATTAAATATAAAAACAGTTGGAGAACAAAAAGGATTTAATAAATCTTTACATTATCATCGCTATGAACCAACGCCATATAGTGGTCTAGAAGAACTGTTGAATCAATATGAAATAAGTAGTAATGATCGAATAGTAGACTTTGGGTGCGGGAAAGGGCGACTAAACTTTTATATGCATCATAAGTGCGGTGCTTCAGCAGTTGGGATTGAAATGAATGAAGAGTTCTATAAGGAAGCAATGGAAAACCGTGAGCGTTATGCAAGAAAATCGAAGAATATTAAGGATAAAGTTCAATTTCAATGTTGTTTAGCACAAGAATATGAAATTGATCCACGTGATAATCGATTTTATTTCTTTAATCCATTTTCAGTGCAAGTATTTATGAACGTAGTGAATAACATTTTGCTTTCGGTAGAAGAAGTAGAGAGGGATGTTGAACTTATTTTGTATTATCCGTCGGAAGATTATATCTTTTTCTTAGAGAATCAGACTGCTTTTGACCTGAACAAGGAAGTTAGATTGCCTGGAGCTTATGAGAAGAACGGGAATGAGAGGTTTTTAGTTTATAGATTAGAATTATAAAGAAAGCAGGTGTCGATAAGACACCTGCTTTTGTAAAGCTCATATCAGTTCATTAATTTCGGATTAGATAATCAAATGCACCTAAAGCTGCATTCGCTCCTGATCCCATAGAAATAATGATTTGTTTGTACGGATTATTTGTACAGTCGCCTGCAGCAAACACTCCCGGTACATTTGTAGCACCGTGCTTGTCTGTTACGATTTCACCGCGAGCACGTTCAACAGTATCGCCTAACCAATCTGTGTTTGGTACAAGACCGATTTGAACGAATACACCCTGAAGCTCAATATGATGAACTTCTTCAGTTTCACGATCGATATAAGAAATACCGTTTACTGTGTCAGTACCAGTAATTTCTTTTGTTTGAACGTTCTTTAGAACCGTTACGTTAGGTAGGCTGTAAAGACGTTCTTGCAAGACAGCATCAGCTTTTAATTCTGGCATGAACTCAAGAACAGTTACGTGTTTTACGATACCTGCTAAGTCGATTGCAGCTTCAATACCAGAGTTACCGCCGCCGATAACTGCTACGTGTTTTCCAGCGAATAGTGGACCGTCACAGTGAGGGCAGTATGCTACACCTTTGTTTTTGAACTCAGCTTCACCTGGTACGCCAACATTGCGCCAACGAGCACCTGTTGAAATGATTACGCTCTTACTTTTTAGAACAGCGCCATTTTCAAGTTCCACTTCAATAAGTTCTTTCTTTTCTAAACGTTTCGCACGTTGTAATTTCATTACATCAATATCGTACTCTTTTACGTGCTCTTCAAGGCTTGCTACTAGCTTAGGACCTTCAGTGCGTTTTACGCTAATGAAGTTCTCAATGCCCATTGTATCCATTACTTGACCACCGAAGCGCTCAGCAACGATACCTGTGCGGATGCCTTTACGTGCTGCGTAAATTGCTGCACTTGCACCAGCTGGACCGCCACCAACAACAAGAACATCGTATGGATCTTTATCAGAAAACTCTGATGCGTCAGGACCATTACCCATCTTAGCTAGAATTTCTTCAAGTGTCATACGACCACTGCCGAAGGATTCACCATTTAAGTAAACAGTGGGTACTGCCATGATGTCTTTGCTTTCCACTTCTTCTTTAAATGCAGCGCCGTCAATCATAGTATGTGTAATACCAGGGTTAAGAACGCTCATTACATTAAGTGCTTGTACAACATCCGGGCAGTTATGACAGCTTAAGCTGATATAAGATTCAAAATGATATGCACCTTGAATGTTTTTAACTTGATCGATTACTTTTTGTTCAACCTTTGGAGTACGTCCACTCACTTGTAGTAACGCTAACACTAATGAAGTAAATTCGTGTCCTAAAGGAATACCAGCGAAAGTTACCCCAGTGTCTTCACCGATGCGATTTACGCTAAAGCTTGGTGTTCTTTCAAGTTCAGCTTTTTCCACTGTAATCTTAGATGACATAGTAGCTAATTCATCTACTAGAGCTAACATATCTTTAGATACGTCATCGGATCCTGCGCTAACTTTAAGTAGAATATCGTTCTCCATTAATTGAAGGTATTGGGTTAGTTGTGTTTTTATATCTGCATCTAGTATCATTTTGATCAGGCTCCTTAGATTTTGCCTACAAGGTCAAGGCTTGGTTTAAGTGTTGCAGATCCTTCTTTCCATTTAGCTGGGCAAACTTCGCCTGGATTGTTACGAACGTATTGTGCTGCTTTAATTTTGTTAGCAAGGATGCTTGCATCGCGGCCGATACCGTCAGCATTGATTTCCACAGATTGGATAACGCCGTCTGGATCGATGATGAATGTAGCACGAGCAGCAAGACCTTCTTCTTCAACTAATACGTCGAAGTTGCTAGTGATTGTGCGAGTAGGGTCGCCAATCATAATGTATTCGATTTTGCCGATAGTTTCTGAGCTATCATGCCATGCTTTATGTGTGAAGTGAGTGTCTGTAGATACAGAGTATACTTCAGCGCCTAGTTCTTTTAAAGCCCCGTATTGGTTTTGTAAATCTTCAAGTTCAGTTGGGCATACGAATGTGAAGTCTGCTGGGTAGAAGCAAACTACGCTCCATTTTCCTTTGAAACTTTCGTCAGTAACTTGGATAAACTCTCCATTATGGTAAGCATTCGCTTTAAACGGTTTTACTTCTGTTCCGATTAATAACATATTAAAATTCCTCCTAAATGTGGGTTTTGAGCACTATAGATTAGCTTGCTCATAGAATAAAGTTTTTAAATTAACAATAATAATTCTAATTCGATATTAATTATCATATAAAATTGTTTATTTTGTCAAGGGAAATGTATAACTTTATTGAAAATAATTATCAATTGTTTTAGAAATGTAATGTTTTTTCCCTTAAAATAGATGCGATACTGGTAAAATTTATTGTTTCCTTTCATTCTATTATAGTAAAAGATACCATCAATAACGCTAACTCTAATTTGAATATTATTTGAAATTTCAAGCCGGTCTTTTTCCATAACCTCATTTAGTGAAAATTTTTATCTGTTAGGGGAGCTTCTTTAAAACAGTATTTAGAGTCAATTTATATTGATAAAGCCTTTATTTCAAGTAAAACGCTGAGCTTTCATGAAGGTTTGACAGATACGTCTATCGATGAAGGGGAAGCGAAACAAGCAATGCTTAGCAAATCAAGTGAACAAAAAACCCCTTGAGAAAAAATTCATTCTCAAGGGGGGGTTTTATTTTTTAAGTAACAAATACATAAAATAAGGAGCTCCAATTAAAGCAACCATAATCCCAGCAGGAATACCGCTTGGTTCTACAATATTACGACCAACCGTGTCTGCCAGTAACAATAACCAGCCACCGATTAGAATGGCTACAGGAATAAATAATTGATGTCTCGGCCCGACTAAAGATTTTGCGATGTGAGGAGCCATGAGTCCGATAAAGGCGATTCCTCCTGTGACCGAAACGGCAGAAGCAGCTAATGCAACGGCTGCTATAAGGAGTGAGCGGCGTTCTTTTTCGAGTGCGACACCAACACCAATTGCTACATGCTCGTTTAATGCAAGGAGATTCAATCGATTTGCTTTATAGAGAGTAAATGGAATGAGCACAGCTAACCATGGAAGGAGTGCGAAAACAAAAATCCAGTCGTCCCCCCAAATGTTACCAGCAATCCACTTTGCGATAAAGTCTACTTTTGCACGTTCAGCAGATGAAATAAGTACAATCATTATTCCAGAAAGAGCGAATGAAAATCCAATTCCTGTTAGTGTCAGTCTTATCGGCTGAAGTCCGGCAGTTTTACTATATGAAAATGCATAGATGAGACAAGCTGTAATAAAGGCGCCGATAAATCCAACAATTGGTAGTAAGTAAACAAATGACCCTGCATCTATTGGAAAATATAAAAAGAAAAGGGCAATTGCAACACCTGCTCCTGAATTAATACCGATAATACCAGGTTCAGCTAAATCATTACGCGTTATGCCTTGTAGTATAGCTCCTGATAGTGCAAGAGCCATACCAGCTAATAGTGTAATTACAATTCTAGGTAATCGAAGAGAAAATAAAATAAACTCTTCTTTAAATGTGCCTTGGCCAAAAAGTGTCGGCAGTAGCCTATCATAGGATAGCGAAGCAGCCCCTAGGCCCATTCCAATTGTGATGGTTGTTGCAATAAGTATAAGTAAGATGAGCACAATTACTCGTTGTTTTTTAGATTGTTGAATCATGAGAACGATCTTCCTCCTTTACGTACGATAAATAGGAAGAATGGTAAGCCTACTATTGCGGTAATTGCAGCGATTGGCGTCTCATACGGTGCGTTGATTGTACGTCCAAGTGTGTCTGCTAATAACATAAAAGAAGCACCGGTAATGGCAGACATCGGTATAACAAACCGATAGTCAGGTCCGACAATAGGACGGACCATATGAGGTACCATTAAACCTATAAATGCCGTATTTCCAACAAGTGCAACAGAAGCACCAGCAAGTAAAATGATAACGATAAAAAGAATGATTTTAATGACGATAATTTTTTGACCTAATCCGACTGCAACTTCTTCGCTTAGGCTAAGAATAGTCAGTTTCTTTGAAAATAAGATTGCTATGAATATACTAATTGAAATAACTGGAACAATGACCTGCAGTTGGCTCCATGATGTTCCGATTACTCCTCCGGCAGTCCACATAGATACATCTTGTGAAATTTTAAAGTAAATCCCAATGCCCTCTGAAATCGCGATTAAAAATGCTGAAACCGCGGCACCAGCGAGTACAATACGAAGAGGAGAAAGGCCACCTTTTTTCATCATACCAATTCCGAAGACCATAATGGCCCCGACAGCGGCACCAATAAAACAAGCAATCATTATATGAAGATAGTTTGCAGAAGGGATAAAGGCAATTGTAATCGCCAAGGCAGCGTTGGCGCCACCAGTTAGCCCAAGTAATCCTGGATCAGCGAGTGGGTTTCGCGTTATGCCTTGCATAATTGCACCAGAAACAGCGAGCCCAGCTCCAACAAAAATGGCTGCAATTTCACGGGGTAGCCGAAGTTCACGGATGAGGGAGAGCTTTTCTCCAGTAGCGTTAGAAGTAAGTGCGGTCCATACATCTTGTATGGTGGTATCTGCTGCGCCAAATACCATGGCAATCATAAAAATAAGGAAGAACATAATGATTCCTAAAATGAACTTGTATATAAAGGAGGTGGAACGTAGATTGTCTTTTGTCATCAGTTTCACATCTTTTCTTTTCATAGAATAAAGGAAGAGGAATTCTTAAAATAAGAATTCCTCATTGTTGTATTATTTACCAAGAAAGCTTTTTTTGAAGAAATCTAATTGAAAATCTAACGTAATTGGATCATTAAAGTAGAATTCTTTTGCATTTACTTCAAAAACTTTATTGTTTTTAACAGCTGGAATATTTTTATACGATTCTGTTTCTTGGAATGAATTATTTGCATCATTGTTTTTACTTACGATTAAGTAATCTCCAGCATATTCAGGTAGAACCTCAGCAGATAATGCATAGTATCCATCTTTTTGCGCTTTTTCTTTTACTTTTTCAGGCATTTTTAATTTCATTTCTTGATAAAGAATTTCCGTTCCACGTCCCCAGTTATCACCAAATACATAAATTTGTTTGTCAAAGTTTTCGATAACAGAAACGGTTGTATCTTCACCAATTTTTGCTTTAATATCTTTTCCTGCAGTTTGTGCACGTTTTTTGAAATCATCGACCCAAGCTTGTGCTTCTTTTTCTTTATTTAGTAGTTTACCGATTTCTAAATGTTGTGTTAAGTAGTCTACTTTTCCATATGTGAATGTTACAGTAGGGGCGATTTTCTTTAACTTATCTATATTTTTAACGTTTGATAAACCAATGATTAAATCTGGATTTAATTCGATGATTTTTTCAATATTTTCATCAGATACTTCTGTAACATCTTTTAATTGTTTCTCGAAACGTGGATTCATTTTAGACCAAGAATCTACACCAACAAGATTTACACCTAAAGACATTACGTTACCTGCGAATGATGATAGTACAACAACACGTTTTGGATTTGCGGGAACTTCAACTTTCCCGTTTTCAGATTGGTATGTAATTGTTTCTGTTTTACTTTCCTTTGCATTTGAAGCATTTTTCTTATCTGTAGAGCCATTGCTACAAGCACTCATAACGAGTACAAATAGAACTGTAAGTGAAATGAATAATTTTTTCATTTTTCTTCTCCTTCTATAAAGTGTTTGTAATGTATAGATTTTTAACAAGCTAGGTGTCTCGCTATTAATTATTCTTATAAATCTTGATATCGAGATTTATAAGAATAAAATACTTGATTGATCTAAAAATGAATCTTTATTTTCCCACCAATTTTGTTAATAGTTTACATATTGATAATGATTATCAATATTAACTCTTTAAATAATATAATTTTATCTTTTTGTCTTGTCAATAGTATTTTTAATTGTAAATTTAACGAAAAAAAGATATATTTTATTGATAATGATAATCAATTTTGTTCAATGAATGAGGAGTGAACGGAAATGAATCAAGAAGAGTTATTTGATGTGACCGTGATTGGAGGAGGTCCAGCAGGGCTTTACTCAGCGTTTTATAGTGGACTAAGAGAAATGAAAACAAAGATAATTGAATTTCAGCCACAGTTAGGTGGAAAGATACATGTTTATCCGGAAAAAATGATTTGGGATATCGGGGGATTGCCACCAGTTACTGGAGCGCGGTTAATTGAGCAACTTGTGGAGCAAGGGTTAACATTTCATCCAAAAGTAGTGTTGAATGAAAAGGTAGAATCAATCACTCGAAATGAAGAGGGAATTTTTATACTAACAACTTTCTCTGGTCAAAAGCATTTTTCAAAAACAGTTATTGTAGCTACTGGAAGTGGAATATTGAAACCACAAAAGTTAGCAATCGAAGGTGCAGAGAGGTTTGAAGTCTCAAATTTAAATTATACTGTAAAATCCTTAAAGCGTTTTAAAGATAAGACTGTAATTATTTCAGGAGGAGGAAACTCTGCGATAGATTGGGCAAATGAATTAGAACCCATTGCGAAAAAGGTTTATTTAACATATAGAAAAGATGCTTTAGCTGGCCACGAAGCACAAGTTACTCAACTTATGAATAGTTCGGTAGAGTGTTTCTTTAATACGTCTATTACAAAGTTGATGGCTGATGATAATCACGAAGTAATCGAATATATTGAGTTAACGAATCAAGAAACAGGTGAAGTTTCTCATTTATCTATTGATGAAATCATTATTAATCATGGGTATGAACGTGATATGACGTTATTGGAAAATAGTGAGCTAAATGTTGAAATCGTTGATAATTATTTTATTGCTGGGAGTGCAAGCAGTGAATCTTCCATAGAAGGGTTATATGCTGCTGGGGATATTCTAAAGCATGAAGGGAAATTGCACTTAATTGCTGGGGCCTTCCAAGATGGTGGCAATGCTGTAAATAAGGCGAAACAATTTATTCAACCAGATGCGAGTGAATATGGAATGGTTTCTTCACATAATGATGTTTTCAAACAGCGTAACCGAGAACTTATTAAGCAAATGGTGAAATAATGGGTTGTGCTGAGAAGGCCAAAGAAAAGAAAGAAATGAATAGAGAAAAATGCGTAAATGAATGATGAGGGATTTGAAATAAATATCTTTGTAATAGATAAACACCCAGTTACTTTCTTATCTTTATTAAGTAAGGAAGTAGGCTGGGTGTTTATCTGTTTTCTATCTTTTTTCTCATTTGTATTACACCGGTTTCTTCAGTGCACGTCTTTTACATGTATTTTGAAAGAAGAGAGTATAGAGACGTGAACGATTTATTTATAAATCCTTTGTTTGTTTATCTACTTTCTTAAGGCAAGGAAAATCATGCTGTTCCTTGTGCGTAATGATCAGGAAATTGCTTGTTTTGCACAGAGGCAATGTATTGTTTACCATGTTTTCTAGCAACAGATTCTAGTATGTGGCGTACACGTTTTGTAAGTCGGCCCTGATTTTGTAATGCCTCGCAGTATGCATCATAGTAAGCATATTTAGCCCAAAGAAAATCATCTTGTTGGAATAAGAAATGATTTTGATACCATTCTCCAATTGTACTATAGTTCACGTTTTCATTTATAGCCTTTCTTTGCTCAATAATTCTTTTTGGTAAATCTTTAGAAAGCTGAGCAGCGGTGTTTGTTGTTTCAGATTGTAATGCTTGCTCTAACATTGTAATGATGTGATGAGTAGCCATATGTTAACTCCCCTTTTTGTAAATGGATAAGTGCCATCTGTATTTTTTATATCCTCTATATTACTATACAAGATATGGAATGCATCTACCTGCTTTTTGATTTGTATTTACAAAATCTTTTATAATGATCTAGACATAAAAAATAATAAGGGAATGAAACAATTGTATATAACGGTAAAAGAAGCAGCAGAATATTTAAATCTTCCGGAAGCTTACATTGAAGAATTGATTCAGCAAAAACGGATTCGAGCCGTATATGACGGTGAGCAATATTTGCTGAATAAAGAACAGTTCAATACGCATTTAGAGCAGATGGAAAAATATAAACAGTTAGTAGAGGAAATATTAAATGAGCCAATTCCAGAGGATATGGATGTAAAAGACGAAGATTAAAATTCATGGGTCTATGGTGTAGTATCCTATGAAAAGCTATACAGAATCATTTTTAAAAATACCGTTTCAAGATGTGTAGAATCAGTATCTTGAAACGGTATTTTTTTATGCGGAAATAGTAAAAGAATGTGCATAAATGGAGGCCGATATCATGCTAGGTATTGATAGGAGCCCTGTTAGTCTTTTGTACATAAGAGACATACATATTGGATAAATGTACCTCCGTGTTAAAAACATATTTTTATATAATGGGACAATCATAGAGAACGTAACATGTACAGATACATATACTATCAGTGCAAACGACTTATAAATGAATGAAAGGAGTTTTCTCATGAGCGAGCTTAGTAGTGATTTGCTGTATGGATTGATTGGAGAGAGTGTTAGAGTGAATCGAGGTGGACCAGAGTCCCAAAAAGGTACAGTGATTTCGGTTTATTCTGATTACTTTGTCTTGTTAAGTGAAAGTGGAACGGTTTTCTATTATCAGTTAGAGCATATTAAAAGTATTACAAGGAATGTAAAGGAGAGCGGTGTGGAAATTGTAAGTTTACCAACATTTGTAGAAAGTGATGATTTTCACGGCTTACTCCAAAACTTAAAATATCGTTGGGTGAAAATTAATCGCGGTGGTCCTGAAAAAATTGAAGGGATTTTACAAGATGTATCTTGTGAATTTGTAACATTAATCGTAAAAGAGGAAGTTGTACAGATTGCTCATTATCATATTAAAAGCATAAATTACGGTTTACAAGTACAAGCAGAAGAGGATGAAGATAATCAATCAAATAATCAACAATATAGAGCAAGAGCAACAAGACAGTCGAGTCGAAACCGATAATGATAAAGAAGGAAAAAGAGGAAAAGGAGGAGCGGAATTGAAAAATATACAGCCTTTCAATCAAATTAAAGGCTTGGTGTATCAAGGAGTAAAAGTGAACCTCGGCGGACCAGAGAGTCGCACTGGTGTGTTGTTAGCGGTTGGAGATGACTATCTTGTTCTTCAAGCCAATACAGGTGAAGTTGTTTATTATCAACAAGAGCATGTTAAAAGCGTGATAAATAAAGCAAAAGAACTAGGTGTTGCCGCTAATTTTATCGAGCAGCCATATGTGACGGGGCAAGCTTTTCAAGATATACTTGCTACTTTGAAGCATAAGTGGGTAAAAATTAATCGTGGTGGTCCAGAAAGTGTTGAAGGTATATTAAGTGAAGTGAATGATGAATATATTACATTAGTGAACCGCGATGAAGTGATTTACATTGTTACATTTCACATTAAAAATGTAAATCAAATTACTAAAAATAAGAAAAATGAAGAAGAAAATTAATTATTAAAAATAAGAAGGGGCATATGGAAACAAGGGTCGAGAATGGAGACTGCTCAATAGGTCTTGTTTTTTCTTATAATATTGGTTACATGTCCCGCACATTTTTTGTGAGAAATGGATCATGTTTGTATTCCGTCATTAGAAATGTGAAAAAGCAATGTGTGCTATAAATAGGCCATAATCAATCTTATTTTTAGCGATATTGTCAAAATTAGTATTTGTAGAAAGGAGGACACAGATGAATGACCTAAGCAAAAATATTGGAGAATATATCTATGTTAAATTAATCGGTGAGAAAAGGTTTAAAGGATTATTAATTGATGTAGGCAATGATATTGTCGTTATTTATGATGGGAAAGATTATATCTATATTTCTTCATATCATATTCAATATTATAAATTTTTGGAGAGTCCTATGGCCGAAATACAAAAGCCAGAAACAGATTCTGTTATTAAAAGAGAGTCACCATCAATTTCTCTAAGGAAAGTCTTGAGTACATCAAAAGGGATTTTTACGGAGATTTATGTAGCTGGTGATTACGCTATTCATGGTTATGTTACAAGTATTATGAATGACTATTTAGTATTCTATAGCCCCGTGTACAAAACAGTATATGTTTCTTTAAAACATTTAAAATGGTTAATCCCCTATCAAGAAAATCAAATTCCGTATGCCCTCAATAAAAATGAACTTCCAGTTAATCCATTAAATATTACACTAGCTAGAACATTTGAAGAACAGCTAATCAAAGTAGCAGGGAAAATTATGGTGTTCGATTTAGGAGAGCGCTCAAATAAAATAGGGAAGATGACAAAAATTGAAGACGGTCATATTGAATTGATTAAGGCGCGTGATGAAAAAGTATATTTAAATATTCAACATGTAAAATCGGTTCATTTTCCGTAAGTTTGTTATGATGGCTCGACCTTTTCTTTTATGCATGTAAAAGAAAAGGTCGAGCCTATTTTTGTCTTCCCATTCGGATGGGGAGTAGTACTTCAACCTAAAAAGAAAGGTTGCATGTCGTTTTTTCAATTTGTATTTATAGAGTTATGAATTAATAAGGCATATTTTCATAATAAAAAATGTGTACGAGCATGTTTATTATGTCCAAGCTACCCTTTCAAAATTGAATAAATTATGTATTATCTAATTAAATATTAAAGGAGTTTTCAAAGTGAGTCAGCTTAAACATTCATTTTCAATTACATTACTTGGTAGTGGCGGTGGAGCAGCTAAAGCAGTATTGGCAGTGTTAAACCAATCTGTGGTAAATATCAATGATCCTATTTATTCCGTGATAAAAGATTTAAAGTTTCATCTTGTTGATATAAAGCAAAAGGAAAAAAATTATTATGATGAATTATTTCCAAACTTGAAGGACAAATTCTTTCTTCATGAAATAAATCTTCAAAATTCGGTACTGTTTAAACAGCATTTACAGCAAACGGATACTGGTGTAGTTATCGACGTTTCTGGAGCAGATACAATTAGTATACTGAGTTGTTGTAATGAATTAGGAATTTCTTATATAAATTCAGCTTTAGAGAATGAACAGGTTGATCAAGATGATAGTTTAATGGGGTTTCAGCTTACGGAACGCTATACGAGATTTGAAAAGGAAAAAAATAAATTTACAAACACAAGAGCTATTATAGGATCAGGAATGAATCCCGGTGTTGTTCAATGGATGGTTGTACAGCTTATGAAAGAACAACCAGAGAAAAAACCACGAGCATGTTATATTATAGAGCATGATTATTCTTTCTTTGCAGACCAAAATCTTATAAAACCCAATACTCTTTATGCTTCATGGGCTGTAGAACGTTTTCTTGATGAAGCGATATTAAGTTATCCAATGTATGTAAGTCATCATCGACCAATCTATTTTTATGAGGATGTATATGCTTCGGAGTATAAGGTGAGATTAGGAGAGAAAGAGTTTCATGGTTGTCTAATGCCACATGAAGAAGTTCTTATTCTTGGAAAAACATTTGATATGGAAGTAGGTTTCCTTTACCGTATTAATGAATATACAACAGATTTAATTCGAAAAAATCTAGATGATGTGGATAAATTATGGAATTGGAATCGAAAGGTTTTTAATCCGGCAGAGGACGAAATAGCTGGAGAGGATTTAGTTGGTGTGTTACTTGTTTATGAAGACAATGAAAAATATATGTATAATGTAATGAATAGTAGTGAGGTTTTTCAGAAATATAAGACGAATGCAACTTATTTTCAGGTTGGTTGTGGCATTTATGCTGGTTTGTCCAGCCTGCTGTTAGATATATTTTCACCAGGTGCATATTATGTTGAGGAATTATTACTTAATACAAAAAGCAAATATGGTGAATATTTACGTGTTTATATGAACGATTTTGTGATAGGTGATAATTCATTTACAGATGGATTGCTTCATGAGCGAGTGAAGTGGATCTAATTAACTATTTGTTAAAGAAGGGGCACTCCCTTTATTATATTGATACAGGGAAAAAGCCAAGTAACCTTGCCAAATATATAGAATTTAAAAACAAGAGCACTTTTCAGAAAAGTGCTCTTGTTGTGTAAATATAAACATTTTATGAAAAGTTATAAGAATGCTTTTTTTTATAAAATACTTAGTTTATAATGGAGGAAAATATCGACATGAAGTTTTATTACTCATGTACCGGTTTGTAGTTTTTACTTGTACGAATGGTTATAACAAGTTGGGTTTATGTGAATTAAAAAAGAGGGGTGCACATGCATCCTTTTTTCTATGTTGATATTATGACAGAGGTGGTACGATGGAACTAACATTAAATTCGACCGTATGTTTACACACGATTCAATTTCAAAAAGATCAAAAGAATTATATTGTAAAAGATACAATTACAGGAGAAAAATATGAAATGCCGCCACTTTGTGTTGATGCACTTGCAATGATGCGTGACGGCTTTTTATTGGGAGAAATTGAAGAAAAGCTAAAGGAAGAGTATCCAAAAGAAGAAGTAAATATTTTGGAATTTGCGAGGCAATTGTTAGAACTAGAGCTTGTCGGAATGGTTGATGGAGAAGAAATTATTTGTGCGAAAAAGAAAGATAAAGACTATTTTGCCTGGATTCGTCCTCGGGTTGAACAGTTTTTTCTTAACTTGAATCGAAAATATCGAAGCAGAGATCAATGATGATCTCTGCTTTTTTGTTGAATTAGAAAATAACCGCGAATGCTCTAGCAAAAGCACCGTCACTATTTTTAATGGTGCTGCCGAAAAGAAAAAGCGTTTTGTTTCAAGAATAAAAATAGGTATTCACCCAACTAAGGATTCCAGCATATGGTGGTTTATGTAAGTAAACTGCTGCAAAGGAGTGAGTGCAGTGACAGGGAAGATTTTAAATTATTATGCTGGTGGTAATACAGCTAGAGGTTTTTATAGCCTATACGAGGAAAACTTAAGTGGATTGGAAAGGCTTTTCATCTTGAAAGGTGGTCCAGGGACAGGGAAATCCTCACTGATGAAAGCAATTGGGCATGAGTGGACTGGAAGAGGATATGATATTGAATTTTTGCATTGTTCTTCTGATAACAAATCCATCGATGGTGTTATTATCCCCAAATTAAAAGTAGGAATTGTAGATGGAACAGCACCACATGTCATTGAGCCAAAAACACCTGGAGTTGTAGAAGAATATGTAAACTTAGGCGTTGCGTGGGATTCAGAAAAGTTACGAAAACATAAAGATGCGATTACACGTTATATATCGGAAGCCAGCGGTGCCTTTCAATCAGCGTATGCTTGTTTCAAAGAGGCATTAGCTATACACGATGATTGGGAGAAAATTTATATTGATAATATTGATTTTGAAAAAGCGAATGAAGTAACAAATCAGCTTATACAAAAGTTATTTGCAACTAACAAAGGAATGCAGGCGGTTGTAAAGCACCGTTTCTTAGGAGCAGCGACACCAAAAGGTGCGGTTGATTTTGTTCCGAATTTAACTGAAGGGATTCCTCATCGTTACTTTATAAAAGGGCGCCCTGGGTCAGGGAAATCTACGATGTTAAAAAAAATAGCAGCGGCAGCAGAAGAAAAAGGTTTTGAAGTTGAAGTATATCATTGTGGATTTGATCCATATAGTCTAGATATGATTATTGTAAGAGAGTTGGGATTTGCAATCTTTGACAGCACAGCACCACATGAGTATTTTCCAGAGCGAGAAGGTGACAAGGTTATTGATATGTATGATCTCATTGTTAATCCCGGAACAGATGAAAAATATGCTACAGAAATTCGCAATGTTTCGATTCAATATAAAACAAAAATGAATGAGGCGATGTCCTTCTTGGCAAAAGCAAAAGCAGTACGAGATAAGTTAGAGCGGATTTATATTGCTGCTATGGACTTTTCAAAGGTAGAGGAATATAAAAAAGAAATACAAAGAGAATTTGAGCGACTTGCAGAGGTTGATACTCAGAAGCAAAAGTAGGAAGGTTTTGGGCTGTCAGGGAATTCCTGACAGCTATTTTGAAATGTAGTAGAATTAGTATTATAGTTGTCGAATTTCCAGGGAAATGATCAGAATATGAGGGTGATACATATGAGAGATAAAATTCAATTGGAATTAGAGAAAATCGAGAAAGAGAACGATGTGAACATTTTATTTGCAGTAGAATCTGGAAGCCGGGCATGGGGATTTCCGTCGAAAGATAGTGATTATGATGTTAGATTTGTATATATTCATCAAGTAGATTGGTATTTATCTATTAATGAGAAGCGTGATGTCATTGAATATCCAATTAGTGATGCATTGGATATAAGTGGCTGGGATATTCGAAAAGCCTTGCAGCTATTTGCAAAATCAAATCCTGCATTATTAGAGTGGATCCGTTCGCCAATCTTTTACTCTAAGAACTCGGATCTTCCAGAACGTTTACAAAAAATAAGCGAAGATGATTTTGATCCAAAGGCAACAATGTATCATTACTTACATATGGCTTCAAAAAACTATCGTGAATTTCTACAAGAAGAGAGTGTGAAGTTAAAAAAATACTTCTATGTATTACGTCCTATTTTAGCTTGCAAATGGTTAGAAGAGAAAGGGACATTGCCGCCTGTAGAGTTTGAGAAGTTAATGAATAAACTGGCGTTAAAACAAAATCTTCTAGCTGAGATTAATGATTTACTAATAAAGAAAAAAAGTGGTGTCGAGCTGGATGCTGGCCCGAAAATTACATTATTAAATGAATTTTTGGAGGAGCAGATTTCTTATTATCAAGAATATGTAAAAGAAATTGAAAAAGGAAAGGGCATTGAAGTTGAGAAGTTGAATGATTTATTTAGGGATATATTATTTAAGAGGGGAACAGAGCACCGATAATTTGGTGTGTTGCTTTTTTAGATGATATGTCAAAACAAAGTGAGAGCTAGAGAATTAGGTAGGAGATAAACTCTCTGTAAATCCCCACTGATGTACGTTTCGCTTAAATAAGTGTACTTACATAATAAATTGACTCATACAAAAAGAAACGTTTTTCTGTATGAGTCAATTTTAGCTTACAGGAATTTATTCTCCATCAACCCGTTTTAATGGCTTATCCGCAGGCCCTTCAATCACATCTCCTTCAATTGAAAAACGTGATCCGTGACAAGGACAATCCCACGTACAATCACCGCCGTTCCATTCTACTTCACAGCCAAGGTGTGTACATGTCGTATCAACAATATGTAGTTTTCCTTCATCATCTTTATAAGCACCTGCCCGTTTTCCGTTTACTCTTACAACGGCACCCTCGCCATTTTCAAGGTCTTCTGGTTTACGCAAAGCAAACTCTAGCTTGCCTTCAATTAAATGTTTTGCCACATCAAGATTTTGAGAAACAAATGTTTTTATATCTGAATCTGCATGGAATCGTGATGGAGCAAAGAGTTCTTTGTAGGGACTATCCGTTTTTGTAATCGAGGCTTTTAATAGCTGCGCTGCAGCGGTTCCCGTTGTCATCCCCCATTTCCGATAGCCTGTTGCAACAAATATGTTTGGATTCCTTTCATTGATATGCCCAATGTAAGGAAGTTTATCTAGAGTAATTAAGTCTTGTGTGGACCATCTATAAGGAATTTCATCTATTCCAAATGTTTCTTCTGCGAAAGAGTACAGTGCTTCATAATGAAGCATTGTATTGATTCCTTGTCCTGTTTTATGGCTTTCACCACCAACAAGAATAAGTTTTTCTCCATTCATTGTTGTGTAGCGTAAGGAGCGTGTAGGGTTGTCTATGCTTAAATACATGCCTCCGGGATAATCTTTTTTCGCTTTGATTGCTAGAACATAGGAACGCTCTGCATACATTCTTGCGAAGAAAAAGCTGTTCGCATCATAGAAAGGAAAATGGGAACAGGAAACGACATATCCACATGTAATGCGATGACCATCTTTTGTAATGACTTGTGGATAGAAACCTTTTTCGATATCAATTGCAGTGGTTTGTTCATAGATTGTTCCACCTGCTTCAATAAACTGTTCTACTAGATTTTTTAAATAATGAAGAGGATGGAATTGTGCTTGGTTTTTCATAACAAGTGCCGCCTGAACTGAGATCGGAAGTGGAATGGACTCTACATAGTCACAAGGAATATTTAGCTTTTTATAAGCTTCGTATTCTTTTGTTAATTTCCGTAATCCGTCATTGCAGTTTGTATATAAGTAGGCATCTTCTTCAGTAAAATCACAGTCAATGTTATTTGTTTTAACTGTTTCTTTTATAAATTGTAATGCTTTTTCATTTGCCTCATAGTATAGGCGAGCTTGATCAGCCCCCAAATGATGAATTAGCTCATCATAAATGAGATCGTGTTGTGCTGTAATCTTTGCGGTCGTATGGCCTGTCGTTCCATTTAAAATATTTCCAGAATCGATTAAAACAACTTTCAAGCCCTCTTTTGCAAGTAAATAAGCAGTTGTGATACCTGTAATTCCAGCGCCGATAATCGCGACTTCTGTTTTTATATTTTCGGATAACTTGGGGAAAATAGGGAGTGAAGTAGAGTCACGCCAATATGGCTCTGGAAATTTGGGAAATGAATGGTTTGTCATCGTATGATCCTCCTGTTTTAAAATAATGTACTACTTAATTTTTCCAACTTTTATCAAATTCATGTAGATTACTTTTACTTCAGAAGAAGGGATACTGTACAGTTAAGAATAAGTTTTAAATATTTGTAAAACAAAAATATTATTTTGATATAATTTAAAATGTGTGTTTTGTCATAAAGATATTTTAAATGATGGCCAATTTTATAAAGGATTATTTATGCTCACATATAAGCTACTCTTGTATGAAGCTGATTTTCGTATATGTGAAAGTATTTATATATATAATGGATAAAAGCTTATGAAATCTATGTTTTTCCTTTGGTGAAATAAAATATTATTATGAAAATACAACCACATTTTATTACTAGGTCATAAAAGTTATTGACAATACAGAAAGTCTATTGATATGATTCATCATGTGGAAAGGTTGATAAAGAGTAAAAAGAGAAATGTTTTTCATTGATAATAAAAGCGAAAATGAGTGAGTATGATTTGCTTATTATAAATGCTTTTTGTAATTACCTAGTGTTATCAATCTGGAAACAAGAATTGATTTATGCAAGTTGCGTAAGCGCGGCATAAGAAAGGGGCAAAAGGATGAAGGAGCTTCATACGTTTGGATGGTATGCAGCGCGTGTATCGCCGCATTTGCCAAAAAAAGCATTTAAACCAGTTCCAACTCGTTTATTTGGTGGACTGGCTTATTTACTTGTGGCGGTAGCTGGGTTAATAACGATTGGTTTATTTGACTTGAATGTGTGGGCAAATCTTGGGATTGCAATTGTTCTCGGATTATGTTTTGCCTCACTTGGATTTTTAGGACATGAAATTTTGCACGGAACGGTTGTAAGAAAAGCATGGCTTCGTGATTTTTTAGGGGCAATTGCATTTATGCCATTGTCTACAGGGCCGAAACTATGGAGAAAGTGGCATAATGCGACGCACCATGTGCATACACAACATGAGGAACATGACCCGGATGCGTGGCCAACACTTGAAAAGATGAAGAAGAGTAAATTTTTAAGATGGGTGTATCGTATGCCACTTCATGTACGTTCTTTCTTCAGTTTTCTGTCACTAACAATTCAATTTACAATACATTCAACTCGTATGTTCTTTCATTTTATAAAAGAGTTTAAGTCATCGAATCAGAAGTCTGTATGGCTTCAACTTGTCTTGCCGTGGACGGTTTGGATTAGCTTATTATTTATTATGGGGCCTGCGAAGTGGTTATTTGCATACGTGATTCCATTATTAATTGCAAACTTTATTGTAATGGCATATATTGCAACAAATCACCGCTTAAATCCAATTGTTCCTGTAAATGATCCATTAGCTAACTGTTTATCTGTAACAGTGCCGCGCTGGGTTGATGTTTTGCATTTTAATTTCTCATATCATACGGAACATCATTTGTTCCCTGCTATGAGTTCAAAGTATTACCCATTAGTAAAAGAAAAAATTAAAGAAATGTGGCCGGAGCGTTATCATGAAATGCCGATGACGAAAGCATTAGCAGCGCTTTGGAACACACCTCGTGTATATTATCAAGGCAGTGAATTAGTTGACCCTCATAAAGAACATTTCTATGGTTCTTTAGGGAATGGGTTAGATCCTGATAATATTTCATATCGTGAGGAGCATATAGACGAGCAGGAAACTATTAAAAAAGTGAATCCATGATTGTGGAGTAGATTATTTAGAACCCTTTAACTATAAAAAAGCAAACTACCTAAAAAGTAGTTTGCTTTTTATTTTGTATTTTGCCATGTTTTTTTGTATGTAATAGTAACTTTTCATGCATTTTTTCAATCTAATAGATGAAAGATTTTTTGCGGTTTTTCCTATAAAGAGAGTGCTTTTTCTTTCTTTTTATTTACGTGCAAAGAATTACTTTGTTTACGTTGAAGCCTTTTTTCTAAGAGGTTTACGAGATAGGTAAATAAAAGTACGAGTGCAAGATAATAGATACCAACAACAATATATGTTTCTAATTGTTGAAAATTACCAGCTGCTATAGAGAGACCAGAGCCCCATAATTCTGACATACCTACATAGGCAACAAGTGAAGAATCCTTTAACCCAATAATAAATTGGTTTCCTAGGGGCGGAATAGAGAGCCGGAATGCTTGTGGTAAGATAATGCGCCGCATAGCAAGTGGATAAGACATTCCAAGGGAACGGGCAGCTTCTAATTGTCCACGATCGACGGATTGAATAGATCCACGAAAAATTTCTGTAATATATGCTCCATTATGAATAGCTAAAGCGATTGCCCCCGCCCAAAAAGGGGTGAAGACAATGATAGATGTAATCCCGAAGTAAAGAATAGCAATTTGTACGATTAAAGGTGTACCACGGATAATAGCAATATAAACATGTGCAATACTATTTAATACTTTATTATTAGAGATACGAAAGAAGGCAAATAGTAGTCCGATTAATGAACCGAGTAGTAAGGAAGTTAACGTTAATTGTAATGTTATACCAACAGCCTTTAAAAGTGTTGGATACGTAGATATGAAAATTTCAAACATTAGAGTCACCTCAATATAGAATTTATTTTAAGGAATAGATGTGAATGCCCCACGGCTGAGGTGGGGCATCGCTTATGAATGAAAAATGATTTGTTTTTTAGAAGGGCACATCCTTTTATTTTGTTTTTTCCTCTTCTCCAAGAATATTTTTTCCAAACCATTTTTTACTGATTTTTTCATATGTGCCATCTTTAATAATTTCCTCCAACGCTTTGTTTACTTTCTTCACCATTTCTTTATCGTCTTTACGAATTGCAATTCCCATTTCCTCAAGATTTAATGGTTTGCCAGCTTCTTTTATATTTGATTTTCCCTCTTTTATCATACGAAGACCAACCATTTGATCCGTAATAACAGCATCTACTCGGCCTGGTTCTAAATCCATAAGAGCTGTAATGTCACTGTCGTATTCAGTGATTTGATCTGTATGTTTTTCCACAAGTGTTTTAAATGTACTAGCTTTTACAACACCGATTTTTTTTCCTTTTAAGTCTTCTACTGAAGAAATGGAATTGTTCTTTTTAGCTACGAAAATTTGTGCACCAGAGCGATAGTATGGATTCGTAAAATTAACGGCTTTTAGGCGGTCTTCTGTAATTGCCATACTTCCTAATATGACGTCATATTTTTTTGCTTTTAGACCTTGAATTAATGTTTCCCAAGGATTTGTCACTGGAACAGGCTTCATTCCCATCTTCTTTGCGAGTGCCTCACCAATTTCGACATCAAAGCCAACTAGTTTTCCGTCATTTTCTTTGAAATTAAAAGGTTTATATAAACCGCTCATTGCATAACGAAATTCGTTCCCTTCATTTGTTGAAGTTTCCTTACTACAGGCTCCAAGTATGAAAGAGACACATAGTGTAATTGTTGCAAAAACAGTAAGTATTTTCTTTTTCATCAAAACCCCTCCTATATATTTATCCTGCACATACGGGTTGCATCGCCGTATTCGTATTTTATATAGAAAGTTTCTAAGGGTGGGGTAATTTAGGCTACCCGTATGAGTTTTAATGCTTTAAGTATTCGTTGGGAGCGAAGTCCATCTCTATAAAATGTTTCGTAAAAACTGTTTTGCTCTCTCGTTTGACGGTGCTGAAAAAAATTGTTCTGGTAGTGCATCCTCTACAATTTGTCCATCATCCATGAAAATGACGCGATCTGCTACATCTCGTGCAAAGTTCATTTCATGGGTGACGATTACCATTGTCATTCCTTCACCAGCCAGCTCTTTCATAACTTGGAGTACTTCTCCAACAAGTTCAGGATCAAGAGCTGATGTAGGCTCATCAAATAGCATGATTTTTGGATTCATTGCAAGTGCGCGTGCGATTGCAATACGTTGCTTTTGTCCACCAGATAGAAGGTGAGGTGTTACGTTTGCTTTGTCTTGTAATCCGACCTTTTTTAAAAGGTCATTACCAATCTCTTTTGCTTTTGTTTTGTCTATTTTTTTCACATGAATAGGTGCTTCTATGATGTTTTCTAATGAGGTCATATGTGGAAAGAGGTTAAAATGTTGAAATACCATTCCAACATTTTCGCGGACTTTGTTTAAATTTGTACTTTTGGGATCGATTCGTTCACCTTGTAAATGAATCGATCCTTCATCGTACATTTCTAAAAAGTTGAGGCAACGAAGTAAAGTACTTTTTCCTGAACCGCTTGCGCCAATTAAAACAACAACTTCTTTTTCTTTTACTTCTAAATCAATTCCTTTTAAAACGTCTAATGAGCCAAATGATTTTACTAGATTTTGAACTTGAATCATACCAATCCCCCAGTCAAATTTGTATTTTACAAATGTTGTCTCTTATTTTTGTTATTAGTCATAAAGTGCCAAAACCCTTTATTTTTTGCGAAAAACATTGTCTGAGGGACGTGGAATTAGGAAGAGAATTACTCCTAGTAAGGTGATAAAAAGAGGTTGAAAATAAAAATGTGTGTTTTATTTGTGGAAGGGAGGGATACTTTGTGGGAATCGAAAAACATTACAAGGGTCGTATACTGTTTTTATTTTACGTAACCTTGTAAAGTTGGTGCCATAGTAAGTGTTTTGCCAATCTGTAATATCAATATCAGGCCAATTGACATAATCACCTAATGTATAAGGTGCCATAGCATTTCGTAAATTTTTAATCCAACGTATATTTTGTTGTTCCTCATTGTCGCATTTCCAAGAAGTAAGGTATTCTTGAGCAATAATTGCCTTTCGATGGAAATAAGCTGTTTCACTAGGAGCAATGTCTTCTACAGTTCCTATCAGTGATTGATGCCAAACGCTGGTTGAAGGGTTTGGGGCATGACTAAGAAAATGTTTTAGAACTTGAATACCTTTAAGTGGAATCGTCTTATATACATAAGAACCAGAACGTTTGAATTTTTCTGGGATGTTACCACTATTAAAGAATTCAACTGCTTGTATATAAGGGACTTCTTCTATGAACAGAGAAGGGGTTCCAGCTTGTAATAAAGGTGCCAATAAATCGAGGAGTTCAGAAGGATGACCAACATATTCCCCTTGCACTTTAATTTTATTTCTCTGTTTAGAAAATAATTCAATAGATGAAGTAAGACGCTCGTCTATATAAGGTGCCCAGTTTTGCCAAGCTTGAAATGCGGTAATAAAGTCTTTCCATTCCCAAGTGAGTGAAAAAATAGAGACGTTTTGAATAGGATGAACACGAAATGTTAAAGATGTAACAATTCCGAAGTTCCCACCGCCACCACCGCGGCATGCCCAAAATAAATCAGCGTTTTCTCTTTCGCTGGCACGAATAGATTTCGCTCCAGATTTACCGACTGCTTGCACCATTTCTATTTCTAGTAGTTGATCACAAGTTAATCCAAATAAACGTGATAACATACCAATGCCACCGCCAAGTGTTAATCCAACAATTCCAACGCTAGCACTGGTGCCGGCTGGTAATGTGACGCCATATTTCCACAGCTCTTTATAAACAGCACCAAGATTCGCTCCAGCTCCAATGGTTGCTGTCAAGCTGTCTTGCTGGACTATAATTCGATTCATTTCACTTACATCAATAATAAGTCCACGATTCAAAAGAGAAAAATTTTCATAGCTATGGCGACCACTTCGTATACGAAATGGTATATGACGTTCACGGGCCCACTTCAAGGCATTGCATACATCTTGAGTATTTTGACAGAAGACAATTATGCAGGGGAGTTTTGGAATACTTAAATTTAAGTTTATGCGGGCTACATCATACTCAGGATCTTCTGGAGTTACAATGCGCCCTGTTAATTTTGTTTTTGTCATTATATTGTTCCTTTCCATATAAGATTGGTTTTTACTATTGTATGAGAAAGCTTGTTTAGGAGTGTTTACACTATAGATAGAAAATAAATATTATGAAGGCAATACAATCATTGGTGCTGGTCATTCGTATGCAGATATATTTGCTATTGTAGAGGAAGCGCAACGAAAAGGTGTACATACTGGGTTTTGTATCTTTATATTCTAGAAAATAATACTTTGGATAAAGATTAAAAACTATGAACGTTTCCGCAACATTTACCCTTGTCTCTTTCGAATGGAAATTATAGCAAGATATAATAAAGTTATAATATTTGAAAGGGTGTCTTTTATGAAAAAGGAAAAAAGACAACGGCTAATAAAACAATTGGTAAGAGAGTATGAAATAGATACACAAGAGAGATTAGTAGAATTATTAGAAGAGCATGGTGTGTTAGTTACACAGGCCACTATTTCGCGAGATATTCGTGAATTAAATTTAATAAAGGCAACTTCTTCAAACGGTTTAACTATATATAAGGTTTTCTCAGAGGATAATTTACAAACTGATACGAAGTTAAAGAAAAAGTTAAGAGAAGTTGTCGTAAAGATTGATTATGTAGATCAATTAACGGTTATTAAAACGTTACCTGGTAATGCTCACGTTATCGGTGCCTTATTAGATTCTTTAGATTGGAAAGAAAAAGTAGGATGTATATGTGGAAATGATACATGCCTTGTAATTTCTCAATCAGAATCGGATAGGAAAGTTTTAGAAGAAAGGTTGAAATTAATTATGTAGGTGAAAGTCCTGTTTCTAATTGTTACTAGAAACAGGACTTTTTTTAGGATTTTAATATAAATTAGGGAAATCGATATTCACTATATATGCGTAATATATAGCTGTTTTACAAAATAGGGAGCGAAAAACCTTATAAAAATACAAATATATATTATTTTAAAAAATAACTTGTGAAATATTTAACTTGATAGTGTTAGCGTTTTCACAAAGAGGGAAGCACGTACCGTTTATTATGTACTTGTAGACATCAAACAAATTTAAAAGGAGGTACAACAAATGAAACATCCGATACATGTTACTTCAGAAATTGGGGAATTACAAACGGTTTTATTAAAACGTCCAGGTAAAGAAGTGGAAAACTTAACGCCAGATTATTTGCAACAATTATTATTTGACGATATCCCATATTTACCAATTATTCAAAAAGAACATGATTATTTTGCACAAACATTACGCAATCGGGGTGTTGAAGTTCTTTATTTAGAAAAACTAGCAGCTGAGGCGTTAGTTGATAAAAAACTTCGTGAAGAATTTGTTGATCGTATTTTAAAAGAAGGACAGGCTGACGTAAATGTTGCACATCAAACTTTAAAAGAATATTTACTTTCCTTTTCAAATGAAGAATTGATTCAGAAAATTATGGGGGGCGTACGTAAAAACGAAATTGAAACTAGTAAAAAAACGCACCTGTATGAATTAATGGAAGATCATTATCCATTTTATTTAGATCCAATGCCAAATTTATATTTTACTCGTGACCCAGCAGCTAGTATAGGTGACGGTTTAACAATTAACAAAATGAGAGAACCAGCACGGAGACGTGAATCATTGTTTATGGAATATATCATTAAACATCATCCACGATTTGCAAGTCATGATGTGCCAGTTTGGTTAGATCGTGATTATAAGTTTCCAATTGAAGGCGGCGACGAGCTCATCTTAAATGAGGAAACAATTGCAATTGGAGTATCTGCTCGTACTTCAGCTAAAGCAATTGAGCGTTTAGCTAAGAATTTATTTAGCCGTCAAAATAAAATTAAGAAAGTGCTAGCAATAGAAATCCCAAAATGTCGTGCATTTATGCATTTAGATACAGTATTTACAATGGTCGATTATGATAAATTTACAATTCACCCAGCTATCCAAGGACCAAAAGGAAATATGAATATATATATTTTAGAAAAAGGACAGGATGAAGAAACTCTTAAAATTACACATCGTACATCTTTAACTGAAGCGTTAAAAGAAGTGTTAGGTTTAAGTGAATTAGTACTTATCCCTTGCGGAGGAGGAGATGTGATTGCTTCTGCTCGTGAACAATGGAACGATGGATCTAATACATTGGCGATTGCGCCGGGAGTAGTTGTTACATATGATCGCAACTATGTATCAAATGCTTTATTACGTGAACATGGTATAGAAGTTATTGAAGTATTAAGTTCGGAATTATCACGCGGTCGTGGGGGTCCACGTTGCATGAGTATGCCGATTGTTCGAAAAGACATTTAGTATAAATAACGGAGAAAGTAGGGATGAATCATGTTGATGACTAAACCAAACTTAAAAGGAAGAAGTTTTCTTGCGGAAAAAGATTTTACAGAGGAAGAAATGTTATATTTTCTAGATTTAGCAGCAGAATTAAAAGAGAAAAAGAAAAATGGTATTCCGCATCGTTATTTAGAAGGTAAAAATGTAGCCCTTTTATTTGAAAAAACTTCCACTCGTACACGGTGTGCATTTACGGTGGCATGTACGGATTTAGGGGCAAATCCTGAATACCTAGGTAAAAATGATATTCAGCTTGGGAAGAAAGAATCAGTTGAAGATACAGCAAAAGTTTTAGGACGTATGTTTGACGGAATTGAGTTCCGTGGTTTCGCTCATGCAACAGTGGAATCTTTAGCTGAAAACTCCGGTGTACCTGTATGGAACGGTTTAACAGATATGTGGCATCCAACCCAAACACTTGCAGATTTGTTAACAATTAAAGAGCATGTCGGACGTTTAAAAGATGTTAAGCTTGTATACGTTGGAGACGGACGGAACAACGTAGCAAATAGCTTGTTAGTTGGCGGAGCGATTGTAGGGATGAACGTATGTATTTGTACGCCAGAATCATTATTCCCAGCACAAGAAATAATCGATACAGCTAAAAAATATAATGATCAAGTTATGGTAACAAGTAATGTAGATGAAGCCGTTGCCGGTGCAGACGTAATTTATACAGATGTATGGGTATCAATGGGAGAAGAAGACAAATTTGCTGAACGTATTGAACTATTGGCACCTTATCAAGTAAATATGGAGATGATTAGAAAGACTGGAAATGATAATGTGATGTTCTTACATTGTTTACCTGCATTCCATGATGTAGAAACAGCGTATGGGGAAGATATATATGAAAAATATGGATTAAAAGAAATGGAGGTAAGTGACGAAGTATTCCGCAGTAAGCATTCAAAAGTATTTGATCAAGCAGAAAATAGAATGCATACAATTAAAGCGGTTATGGCTGCTACTCTAGGAAATATGGAGTAAAGAAGGAAGGAGATCTTCCTTCCTTCCTTCCTTCTTTACTCCTTTAGACACTATCATTCACTATTGAGTTTATTCTTATTGCAATTAAAGAGAGGTGAGTGTAATGGGTGAAGAAAAGAAATTAGGATTATTTACTTTAACAGCTCTTGTTGTTGGTTCCATGATAGGTGGTGGGGCATTTAACTTAGCAAGCGATATGGCAAAAGGTGCTGGCTCCGGGGCTATTATTATCGGTTGGGTGATAACGGGAATCGGGATGATTGCTCTTGGATTATCATTTCAAAATTTAACGGTAAAAAGACCAGATTTAGATGGCGGTATCTTTAGTTATGCAAAAGCAGGATTTGGTAATTTTATGGGATTCAATAGTGCGTGGGGGTATTGGCTGTCTGCTTGGCTTGGTAATGTAGCTTACGGTACATTGCTATTTTCTTCACTTGGATATTTTTTTCCGGTTTTTGAAGGTGGACAAAATGTAGCATCGATTATCGGAGCGAGCGTATTGCTATGGTGTGTTCACATGCTAATTTTACGCGGTGTACAATCAGCAGCACTAGTAAATTTAGTCACAACAATTGCAAAATTAGTGCCTGTATTTGTATTTATTGTGGTGGGTATTTTCGCTTTTCATATTGATATTTTCTTAGATGGATTTTGGGGCCAAGCAGGTTCTTTTTCTTGGGGAGCGGTAGGAAGCCAAGTTAAGAGTACAATGCTTGTAACTCTTTGGGTATTTATCGGTGTAGAAGGGGCTGTTGTCTTATCCAGTCGTGCTAAAAGCCGAAGTGATGTTGGGAAAGCAACTGTTATCGGATTAATTGGCACACTTATCATTTATATTTTACTTACATTATTATCACTTGGACTTATGCAACAAGCAGATGTTGCGAATCTAAAAAACCCAGCTATGGCGTATTTATTTGAAAGTGTTGTCGGAAAATGGGGCGCTATCTTTATTAACTTAGGTTTAGTTATTTCTGTATTAGGTGCTTGGCTAGGATGGACTTTACTTGCATCTGAAATTCCGTATTTAGCTGCTAAAGACGGAGTGTTTCCAAAGTGGTTTGCGAAAGAAAATAAAAACAAAGCTCCTGTAAATTCATTATGGATAACAAATGGCTTAATTCAAGTTTTCTTATTAACATTTGTTGTTTCAGATCAAGCATATAACTTTGCATTTTCTCTTGCTTCCTCGGCTATTTTAATTCCTTATGCTTTGTCAGCATTCTATCAATTTAAGTATAGTTTACAATCTGAAGAAAAAGATCGAACAAAAAATATAATCATTGGTTTGGTGGCAAGTATTTATGGAGTTTGGTTAGTGTATGCAGCGGGTTTAGATTATTTATTACTAACAATGACATTATATGCGCCAGGTATTTTCATCTTTTACAATGTTCAAAAGCAAACGAATCCAAAACAAATATTTACTCGTGTGGAACTGGCATCTTCTGTAGCTATTGGTGCCTTAGCATTTTTTGCGATTTACGGATTGATTACAGGAAGTATTACTTTATAAACTTTTGTGAAAATGAAATCAATTGGAGGGTTGAAATATGACACGAAGAAAAATTGTAGTTGCACTAGGGGGAAATGCTATACAATCTGGAAAGGCTACTGCTGAGGCGCAGCAAGAAGCGTTAGAAAGAACGGCAGAGCAACTCGTTAAAATTATGGAAAACGATGTGGATGTTGTTATTGCACATGGCAATGGTCCGCAAGTAGGTAACATTTTATTGCAACAAAAAGCTGCCGATACAGAAAAAACACCGGCAATGCCGTTAGATACTTGTGGTGCTATGAGCCAAGGAATGATTGGGTATTGGATGGAAAATGCAATTGAGAAGGCTTTGAAAAAGCGTAAAATAAAGAAAGAGGTAGCAACGGTTATAACACGTGTTGTCGTGGATGAAAAGGATGAAGCTTTTCAAAATCCTACAAAGCCAATTGGGCCTTTCTATACAGAAGAAGAAGCGAGAAAGTTAATGGAAGAAACAAAAGCTGTATTTAAAGAGGATGCAGGAAGGGGCTGGAGACGAGTTGTTCCATCACCAAAGCCTGTGAGTATTCATGAGCATAAAATAATCAATTCATTAGTAGAAGATAGAAATATAGTCATTGCTGTTGGAGGTGGCGGAATCCCAGTTATTGACTCTGAGGAAGGTTTAACAGGTACTGAAGCTGTTATTGATAAAGACTTTGCAGCTCAAAAGTTAGCAGAATTAGTAGATGCTGATACGCTAGTCATTTTAACTGCAGTTGATTATGTTTATGTGAATTTTAATCAACCTGATCAAAAGAGATTAGAGGCTGTTACAGTTGATGAATTAGAAGGATATATACAGGATCATCAATTTGCAGCAGGTAGTATGCTCCCAAAAATTGAAGCTGCTATAAACTTTGCTAATACAGATCCAAAACGAAAAACAATTATTACTTCTTTAGAAAAGGTATATGAAGCATTAGAAGAAAAGGCAGGTACTATTATTTCTAATCAGGATGCATGTGTGTGTGTATAAATATAGCTCTTTCATTACTAGTAAGTAAAAAAGAATGGAGTTAATAACTTCATTCTTTTTTACTTATGAGTAATTTTTTGATAACTAATGTTCATAAAGTATTCATGATAAGATCAAGATATATAGGTTAACCATGATAAAATAAACTTGAATGCGCTTTCCTGACGTTTCACTCCAACATATAGCAAGAGAGAGGGAGTTCTATGAATAGACGGAATGTAGTTAAAGATCTAAAGCAGTTTGAATTATTTTCGCATGTAACAGAAAAAAAATTGAAAGGCCTAACAGAGTTTGTTTATTGGCGAACTTATAAGAAAGGTCAATTTTTATTTTTAGAAGGTGATTCAAGAGAAAGAATTTATTTCATGCTAGATGGTTTTGTAAAGTTAGAGCGAGTGAATCAAAGCGGGAATTTATTATATGAAGACTATGTAAAACGACTTTCTATTTTTCCTTATGGTGGTATGTTTACTGATGAGAGATATAATTATACAGCTGAAGCAATGACAGATGTAGAAGTATATTATATTCCTACAGTGATTTTTGAAGATATGATGAAGTCAAGCAGAACACAGCTCATGTATGTTGTTCAGCAGTTATCTTCTATATTAACAATTAACGAAAATCGTGTGCAAAATATTACAATCCCCAATGCACAAGATCGCGTCATTCAGACATTAAATTATTTAATGAACGATTTAGGTGAGCAGAATGGTCAAGAGATTGTAATTTCATGCCCGCTCACGACAATTGAAATTTCCAAAATATCTGGAACTTCTCGAGAGACTGTGAGTAGCGTATTAAAACAGTTAAAGAATGATAGTATTGTTACGGTTTTAGGTAAAAAAATTACAATACATGATCCAACTTATTTTGAGGAAATTTCGATGTGAAAACTGCATAATAAATAGTAGATAAGAGAAGTATTATTAAAATAGTAAAATTACATATTAATTCTCTTATTCGTATTATATATTAATAAAGTTCTTTATATATTTATAAGGAACTTTTTTATGTTATTCCCTATAAAAAGATTGTATATTCTGATAATTTTAGCTAAAATCGATAATAAAAAACAAGGGGAAGGGAGAAAGAATGATTCGGATTGAATACGATCGATTAGTAGCTATTTTTTATAGTATTGGAGTATTACTATTAATAAAAATACCAAACGACAATGAATTAATCGGGGAAAAACTATTTCATACATATGGAATTCCAGTAGATACATATATTTATATGGGGTATAAGATTTCGAATATCTGGATTTGTTCTTTAGTATTACAAGTAATTTCTTTTCTATTTCTTATAAAGTGGTTAGAAAAGAATGATTCGAATTGGTTAAAGAAGCTTAATAAAATAAAAGTAGTGTGCATAAGTAGTTTGATTATAATGATGCCATTTACTTTAAATAAAGTACTTCAAACCCTTGATAAAACATGGCACTATACAGGAAAAAAAGGACTAGAGGCAATTGAATATAAAAAAGAAGATAGTCAATGTAAGATGGAAAAAAAGGGAGAGCATTTTAAGCAAAATTGCGTCGTCACTTTAAAAAATTATCGTAATCATTCACAATCGCTACAACTAGTTCTATATCAAGATGAAAACAAGAAAGTGAAAAGTTATCAAGTACCAACACCTGTTTATTTACAGCGCCATGAAACAAAGAAAGTTGAATTTCAAATTCCAGTTGGCAATGGGGAGACTGTATTAGAAAATAAAGTACCAAATATCGAATTGCAGTTATTGAATGAAAATCATAAGATATATAATTAGCTTAGTATAACAAGGGAATTGTTGGGAGAAATAATTAAAAATGAAAGAGATAAGAAAACTTTAATCATCCAAAATGTTACGGGAAATCGGACATAAATTGGATGATTTTTTATTTGTGCTTATATTCATGAGAAAGGAGGGTTAAAAATTTGGAGCAGTATAAAAAATGTGTAAGGTCAATCAGAAGAGAGTATTGTTTCTTAATGAAAAGTAGATATTTAATAATAAGATAAAAATTCTCGTTGCAAACTCCTCATATTTTGTTATGATAGTGTTACGAAAACGTTTGCATAAATTTCCGAAGGGATGCAAAAGGAGAGAACTATTATGAATAAAACATGGTGGAAAGAAGCTGTTGCTTATCAAATTTATCCACGTAGCTTTATGGATTCTAACGGTGACGGTATTGGAGATTTACAAGGCATTATTGCAAAGCTTGATTATTTAAAGGATTTAGGAATAGATGTAATTTGGATTTGTCCAATGTATAAATCACCGAATGATGACAATGGTTATGATATTAGCGATTATCAAGACATTATGGATGAGTTTGGTACAATGGCTGATTTTGATGAATTACTAGATGAAGTGCATAAACGTGATATGAAGCTTATTATTGATTTAGTGATTAACCATACGAGTGATGAACATCCGTGGTTTGTTGAATCACGTTCTTCTAAAGATAATCCAAAACGTGATTGGTATATTTGGCGTGATGGTAAGGATGGAGAAGAGCCGAATAACTGGGAAAGTATTTTTAGTGGTTCTGCTTGGGAATATGATGAAGTAACGGATCAATATTTCTTACACATATTCTCACGTAAACAACCAGATTTAAACTGGGAGAATGCAGAAGTCCGTGAAACCTTATATGATACTGTAAACTGGTGGTTAGATAAAGGAATTGATGGTTTCCGTGTAGATGCAATCAGTCATATCAAAAAAGAAGAAGGTCTAAAAGACATGCCAAATCCAAAAGGCTTAAAGTATGTTCCTTCTTTTGATAAACATATGAATGTAAATGGAATTCAGCCACTTTTAGAAGAACTTAAGGAAAATACATTTTCAAAATACGATATTATGACTGTTGGGGAAGCCAATGGTGTCAAAATTGAAGATGCAGACCTTTGGGTTGGAGAAGAGAATGGTAAATTCAATATGGTATTTCAGTTTGAGCATTTAAGTTTATGGGATGCAGAAAAGAAAAAAGAACTTGATGTTGTGGAACTGAAAAAGGTGTTAACAAAGTGGCAAAAAGGATTAGAGAATAAAGGGTGGAATGCACTTTATATTGAGAACCATGATAAACCGCGTATAGTCTCCACATGGGGAAATGATAAACAGTATTGGCGTGAAAGTGCAACGGCTTTAGGAGCAATGTACTTCTTTATGCATGGAACACCATTCATTTATCAAGGTCAAGAAATTGGTATGACAAACGTTCAGTTCCCGAATATTGAAGATTATGATGATGTAGCAATTAAGAATTTATACCGCGAGAAAATTGCTGAAGGTGTACCTCATCAAGAGATGATGGAAATCATTTGGGCGTCTTGTCGTGATAATTCACGTACACCAATGCAATGGAATAATGAAGAAAACGCTGGTTTTACAACTGGTACACCGTGGTTTGGAATGAATCCAAATTATAAAGAAATTAATGTTCAAAAACAGCAAGTAGAGGCTAATTCTATTTTTAATTTCTATAAAAAGATGATTGCACTTAAAAAAGAGCATGATGTATTTAATTATGGAACATATGATTTAATCTTAGAGGACGATTCACAAATTTATGCGTATACGCGTACGTTAAATGATGAGAAAGTTATTGTAATTAGTAATATATCTAAAGAGAACGCGGTGTATAATGAGGATTCATTCGCACTAGAACGCAAACGTTTGCTCTTAAATAACTATGAAGTAACGGAACATAACAAATGTACTACAATTACTTTAAAACCTTATGAAACAAGGGTTTATCGTATTTCTTGATAAAAAAAGATGCTCTCGTAGCATCTTTTTTTATGAAAAATAATAAATTTATATTGCAATGTGAAAACGCTTTTATTAAAATAGGTTTATGAAAACGTTTGCGTTAAAAAAGAGGTATCGTTTTCATAAAAAAAGAAATTATTATCTATATCATTAGGGATTTTATAAATAAGAGGGAGGAAGAAACAGATGAAAATTACGTCTTTTGATTTTTGGCAAAAGTTCGGGAAAGCATTGCTAGTTGTTGTAGCTGTTATGCCAGCTGCTGGTCTAATGATTTCCATCGGTAAGCTAATTGGCATGTCTGCTGGGGATGTAAATGCAGTACATACAATTGCTAGAGTAATGGAAGACATCGGTTGGGCAATTATTACAAACTTGCATATTTTATTCGCAGTAGCAATTGGGGGATCCTGGGCGAAAGATCGGGCAGGTGGTGCATTTGCAGCGCTATTAGCATTCGTCTTAACAAACCGAATTACAGGAGCTATATTCGGTGTGAACGCTGAAATGTTAGCGGATTCAAAAGCGAAAGTTTCTTCATTATTAGCAGGGGATTTAATTGTAAAAGATTATTTCACTTCTGTACTTGGTGCACCAGCATTAAATATGGGAGTATTCGTAGGGATTATTACAGGGTTCTTAGGGGCTACCTTATACAATAAATATTATAACTATAATAAATTACCACAAGCGTTAGCATTCTTTAATGGAAAACGATTTGTACCATTCGTTGTAATTGTTTGGTCTACAATTACTGCTATTGTTTTATCACTTTTATGGCCATTCATCCAAAGTGGATTAAACGAATTTGGTCGTTGGATTGCGGCATCAAAAGACAGTGCACCAGTTGTTGCACCGTTCGTATATGGTACATTAGAGCGTTTGTTATTACCATTTGGATTACATCATATGTTAACGATTCCGATGAACTATACAGAGCTTGGCGGAACGTATACGATGTTAACTGGAGCAAAAGTTGGTCAGGTTGTAGCAGGACAAGATCCGTTATGGCTTGCATGGATTACTGATTTGAATAATTTATTAGCAAATGGTGACACAAAAGCGTATAACGATTTATTAAATAATGTTGTTCCAGCTCGCTTCAAAGTTGGGCAAGTGATTGGTTCAACTGCATCATTAATCGGTATTGCGTTTGCAATGTTCCGTAATGTTGATAAAGATAAACGTGCAAAATATAAACCAATGTTTTTATCAGCTGCATTAGCAGTATTTTTAACAGGTGTAACGGAACCTATTGAATTTATGTTCATGTTTATTGCACCGGTATTATATATTGTATATGCAATTACAACAGGACTTGCATTTGCATTAGCAGATCTTATTAACTTACGTGTTCATGCGTTTGGATTTATTGAATTGATTACACGTACACCAATGATGGTTAACGCAGGATTAACAAGAGACTTAATTAACTTTGTAGTTGTCTCAGCAGTATTCTTCGGTTTAAACTTTACATTATTCAATTTCTTAATCAAGAAATTCAATTTACCAACACCGGGTCGTGCAGGTAACTATATTGATAACGAGGATGAATCAGAAGAAAGCACAACGAATGTAAAAGAAGGCTCATTAGCAACAAAGGTTATTGATTTGTTAGGTGGGAAAGATAATATCGCTGATGTAGATGCTTGTATGACACGTCTGCGTGTAACAGTAAAAAATCTAGATGTAGTTGCACCAGAGGCACAGTGGAAGCAAAACGGAGCTTTGGGACTTATTGTAAAAGACAAAGGTGTTCAAGCAGTATACGGTCCGAAAGCTGATGTGTTGAAATCAGACATTCAGGATATGTTAGGTGCATAATAAATGAAATTACTTACTTTAAACTGTCATTCTTGGCAAGAAGAGAATCAAATAGAGAAAATAAGACATCTCGCTAAAACGATTCAAGAAGAAGATTACGATGTTATTGCCTTGCAAGAGGTCAGCCAGTCTATAAAAGCTCAAAATGTATGCCGTAATAAGAAAAAGGATAACTACGGCCTTGTATTACTTGCAGAGCTTGAGAAGTTAGGCTTAAGAAATTACAATATCGTTTGGGATTTCTCGCATATTGGTTATGACATATATGAAGAAGGTTTAGCTATCATCACGAAACATCCGATTGTGAAGCAAAATTCTTTCTTTATATCAGAAAGTAAGGATATCTCTTATTGGAAAGCACGGAAAATTGTTAGTGTAACAATCTCTTATAAAGGGAAGAATATAACATTGTATTCTTGTCACCTCGGCTGGTGGAATGATGAAGAAGAGCCGTTTCAAGACCAAGTAGATTGTTTAATCAAGAATGTGAATGGAAATGAACTTTCATTCTTAATGGGTGATTTTAATAATAATGCTCGTTTGCAAGGTGAAGGATATGATTACCTTATGCAAAAAGGGTTTTATGACACATATGAGTTAGCTTTGAAAAAAGATGAAGGAACAACTGTACAAGGGAAAATTGCTGGTTGGGATGAAAATAAGCAGAACTTACGAATTGATCTTATTTTAAGCAACAAACCAACAACAGTTCTTTCTTCAAAAGTTATTTTCAATGGTGTAAATCGAAATGTTATTTCAGACCATTTTGGAGTAGAAGTTCAGTTGGATATATAATATAGAAGGAATCCTCATGGCCATGTAAGCGCTGTGAGGATTTTTTTTTTCTGCAAATACAAGTATTTCCAAGATAAAATACTTGTATTTCTTATGACATTTCCTATATATTTGTTATTACTGAATGTAAAACCGATTTGGTCATTTTGTATGAATACTTTATCGGTTTCGTTATATAATGAAGTAAGTAAAAGATTTTTGGAAAATAGTACATTTTCTTTTAATCGACAACGAGGAAAATGATATAATTGCAAAATGCATGCATCATTTTCTAAAGAAGGAAAAATATATAATTAGGTGATAGCTTATATGAAACAGATATGGCGTATTTATACGACGGACTTACGGAATGTAGCCAAACATTGGGCTGCGATTGTAATTGTAATAGGGCTTATGATTTTACCATCTTTATATGCATGGTTTAACATTAAAGCTTCATGGGACCCATATGGGAACACGAAAGAGATCCCGATTGCAGTTTCTAACCAAGATGTTGGATCAAACCTACGAGGAAAAGATATTAACATCGGGAAAGAAATTATAGATTCACTTAAGAAAGACAAGAATTTTGGTTGGAAATTTGTTGATGAAAAGCAAGCGATTTATGGAGTAGAGCGTGGAGACTATTATGCAAGCATTACGATTCCAAAAGATTTCTCTGAAAAAATTACAACAGTCATTAGCGATAATCCACAAAAACCAGAGCTGAACTATTTTGTAAATGAAAAGGTTAATGCCATTGCACCGAAAATTACGGCAAAAGGTGCATCAGGTATAGCAGAAGAAATCAGTAAAAACTTTGTTAAAACAGCAAATGGTGAGATTTTTAAAATCTTCAATGATCTTGGAATCGATTTAGAAACAAACTTACCAAGTATTGAAAAAGTAAAAGATCTTGTGTTTAAGCTAGAAGCACAATTCCCGGAAATGTATACACTTGTGAATACGGCATTAGATGATGCTGGTAGAGCGCAAGACCTTGTGAAAGTTGCGCAAGAGGATTTACCGGTTGTGGAAAGTGTGATTAATGATGGACAGGAAACATTGAAAAGTTTAGATGAATTTTTCGCACGAAATGATGAGACTTTAAAGAACGCACCAGGAACAATTAAGAGAGATTTAACGGTTCTACAAAAAGGCATGGATGATGCAGCGGCCATAACTGACTTTTTAATGGGTCCAGGAGTTAACTTAGATGTTCCTAATTTTTCTCAGTTGCCTAAACTTCCTGAGTTTCCGGCAATGCCACAACTTCCAGAGTTGAATACTGAGGGATATAAAAATATTGCGAGAAATATTAATCAAACTGTGAACACTGTGTTGAACTCCGCACGCACAGGAACTGCATATGCACAAAGTGTGATGGATGGGTTACAAAATGGAAGCATTGATCCGGAAATAGCAAAGAAAAATATCACAACTGTTTCTAATAATTTTCAAACGCATATAGATAATCTTTCTTCAATTATTACTATGATGTCTACACTTCAGCAGAATGCAACAACTGATTTCGGTAAGAAGTTTTTTGGGGATAGAGTAGCACATTTAACAGCTATTAGAGATGGTCAACAAGACTTGAACAATCGATTTAAACATCTTAATGACCTAATTAGTACAGGTCAAGAAGTAAAACAAGATGTGAGAGATGGAATTAATCAAAAGCTAAATGCAGTAAATGGTTTAATTGATCAAGCTGAAAAAGATTATAACGAAACATTTGTAGCAGATTATCAAAAAGCAGTTAGCACTGGTGACCAAATTAAAAATCAAGCAACTAATACAATAAATGAAACATATGAAAAGACAAAGAACGAATATAATAAGGTAAGAGATGGTATTGAAGGTTTAAAATCTGACGCTCAAAAAGCAATGGAAGACCTACAAAATAAAGGTATTAATGGGTTAGATTCAACAAAAGTAGCTTTAAATAGCTTAAACGGTCAATTCCAAGCAGCTTCAAATATGATTGGTGACATGATACCTGTCTTAGAGAATGCCAACAAAGTTTTAGCTGATGTAAATAGCGATAAAAACTTTAATGATCAAATTGCGAAGCTGAAAAAAGCTAAAAGTGGTTTACAAAAAGGCATGGAGTTAACTGATAAAGGAATTGACGCTATTAATAAAGGACAACAACCAGCAAAAGATGTAATCCAAAGTATTAATGAAGTATCGAAAAATGTTTCAGCTGAATTAGGTGACATTTTAGCAAAATACGATTCCGAAATCGTGCCGAACTTCAATGCAGCAATCGCTCGTACAAAAGAGATGTCGAAAAATACATCTAAAATTTTGAACGATACAGATAAAAAGCTTCCAGATGTTAAAAAACTGCTAGAAGATTCATCAAAAGGCTTAGTAGAAGGTACAAAGAAAGTGGAAGATATTAAGGCAGAAATGCCAGCTGCTGAGAAGAAAATTAAAGAATTAGCAGATAAGATTCGCCAATTTGAGTCGGAAGAGGATGTAAAAGATATCATCCGTTTATTGAAAAATGATGTTGAACAGCAAAGTGATTATTTTGCAAAACCAGTAAATTTAAAAGAAAATAAATTATTTGCGATGCCAAACTACGGTTCGGGGATGTCACCATTCTATACAGTGCTTGCATTATGGGTAGGGGCACTTTTAATGGTTTCATTATTAACAGTAGAAGTACATGAGCCAGACGCAAATTATAAGAGTCATGAGATTTACTTTGGACGTTTCTTAACGTTCTTAACGATAGGTCTTGCACAGGCATTTATTGTAGCGATGGGAGATATTTTCTTACTTGGTACGTATGTAGTTGATAAGTTTTGGTTTGTTTTATTCAGCTTATTTATTGGTGGAGTCTTTGTTTGTATCGTGTATTCACTTGTTTCTGTTTTTGGAAACGTTGGGAAATCGATGGCAATCATTCTACTCGTACTACAGGTGGCTGGATCGGGTGGAACATTCCCAATTCAAATGCTTCCAAAATTCTTCCAAACAATTTATCCGTTCTTACCGTTCACATATGCAATTAGTGCAATTCGTGAAACAGTGGGTGGGATGCTTTGGGATATTGTGATAAGAGATCTTCTCGTATTGAGTGTCTTTGTGGTAATTATGCTTGTACTTGCACTCGTACTGAAAACACCGATTAATAAATCGAGTGAAAAATTCGTTGAGAATGCAAAAGGAAGTAAAATCATTCATTAAAAATAAGAGGTTCCTACTGAAAACGGTAGGAACCTTTTTGTTTAATCAAATTTTAATTTCTTTAACGCTTCTGCAAGTGCATTATTTAATGGCTCTTCTTCTTTTTGTTGCTGTTTCATATATTTTTGAACGTCGCGTTTATCTGCTTTATTACCGGATTCTTTCTTACGACGTTCTTGGAAAGTGGATAACTTTTCACGATATCCGCACTTACACGCGAAAATTTGGCCAGCACCTTCACCACGTAGTTCTAATTTTTTCTTACATTGTGGGCAACGGGCATTTGTCGTACGAGATACATTTTTACGATGTCCACATTCGCGGTCTTGGCATACGAGCATTTTGCCTTTTTTACCGTTTACTTCAAGCATTGGTTTACCGCAGTCTGGACAAGACTTCGTTGAAATGTTGTCATGTTTATACTTTTTATTGCTCGCTTTAATTTCAGTAACAATTTCTTTCGTATAGTTTTTCATTTCAGCAATGAATACTTCTTTTTTTAATTTACCTTTTGCGATCGCTTCAAGTTTTTGCTCCCATTCACCAGTTAGTGTAGGAGATTTTAGTTCTTCCGGTACTAAATCAAGTAACTGACGGCCTTTTGATGTAATGTGAATATCTTTACCACGTTTTTCAATTAAGAATGAATTGAATAGCTTGTCGATAATATCAGCTCGTGTGGCTACAGTACCTAATCCACCAGTTGACTTTAATGTGTCAGCAAGTTGTTTGTTTTGCGTATCCATGTATTTTGTTGGGTTTTCCATCGCTGAAAGTAATGTTGCTTCATTAAAGCGTGCAGGTGGTTTTGTTTGACCTGATGTTTGTGCAATTAGTTTTACGTTTAATGTATCGCCTTTTTCAATACGAGGTAAAATTTGCTCTTTTAAATCTTCACCTGCATCGTCATCCTCAAATCTGTTTTCATATACTTCTTTCCAACCGGAATGTAAAATTGTTTTACCGCGTGCGACGAATGTTTCATCACCAATTTTTGTGCGTAATGTTAGTTGTTCATATTCGAAGGCTGGGAATAAAACTGCTAAGAAGCGCTTTACAACTAAATCGTAAATTTTACGTTCCTTATCTGTGAAAGCTGAGAAATTCACATAGCTTTCCGTTGGGATAATTGCGTGATGATCGCTTACTTTACTATCATCAACAAATGCCTTAGAAACTTTTATAGATTTATTTAAAACCTTATGAGCTAAAGGACGATATTCTCCTACTCCACACGCTTTTAGACGTTCTGGAAGTGTTCCGACAATATCGGATGAGATATAACGTGAATCTGTACGAGGATACGTTAATACTTTGTGCTGCTCATACAATTTTTGCATAATATTTAGCGTTTCTTTTGCAGAGTAACCAAAAATTTTATTCGCATCACGTTGTAGCTCTGTTAAATCATAAAGACCAGGAGCAAATGATTTTTTCTGCTTTTTCTCAATGTCAACGACAGTAGCATTGTGCTTGTCGAGTTTTTTCACAACGGCATCGACTTTCTCTTTATTAAAGCTACGACTATTGCCTTTCGCATCTTGCCAAGTTAGCTTTAATTTGCTAGCTGTTTGAGCTTCAATACCATAGTATGTTTGTGCTTTGAAGTTTTTTATTTCATCTTCACGACATGCAATGATAGCCACAGTAGGTGTTTGTACACGACCACAGTTTAGTTGAGCATTAAACCTTGTAGTTAATGCACGTGTTGCATTTAGGCCGATGTACCAGTCAGCTTCTGAACGAGCGACAGCTGAAGCGTATAAATTGTCATATGCTTTACCTGGTTTTAAGTTTACGAATCCGTCTTTGATGGCTTTATCGGTAACAGATGAAATCCATAGACGTTTGATAGGTTTATTAATTTTAACTTTATCAATAATCCACCGGGCGACTAATTCCCCCTCGCGACCTGCGTCTGTAGCTACAATAATTTCATTTACATCTTTTCTAATCAGTTGGCTTTTAACGGCATTAAACTGTTTGCCAGTTTGCTTAATCACTGTTAATTTCAAACGTTCAGGTAGCATTGGTAAATCTTCTAGATTCCACTTTTTGTATTTTATATCATAGCTTTCTGGGTCTGCTAATGTAACGAGATGCCCTAAAGCCCAAGTAACGATATATTTATTACCTTCAAGATAACCGTTACCTTTTTTATCACACTGTAGTACACGTGCAATATCACGTGCGACAGAAGGTTTCTCAGCAATTACAACACTTTTTGCCATATTTAAAACATCCTTTCAAATTTCCATAAGTTAAATATAGCATACATCCTTTTTTGATTCAGTTATGCTGAAGATTCTAACCTTTTGTTAGTCATTAAATACTCTACATCTTTGAATAGTAGGGTATGTTTTTCGTTTTTATGGAAAAGTATCGAAGCGTGATGTGGCGAAGTGGTGGAAGTGATAAAAGATGATGTGCCAAAATATCTTTCTAAATATAAAGATAAAAAATATACAAACTTGTTATTTTATTAGAATAAGAGTAGACTCTGAATTAGACGAATAAGGACACATGGGAGTTTGCGGATGCAGACTGAGAGTACGACTAATCTGTTGTTGACCATTAGAACCTGTTGGATAATGCCAGCGTAGGGAGAGTGTAACAGCACATGTTCAGGCACTTTGCATACGCAAAGTGTCTTTTTGTGTATCTCCCACTATTAAGTTAGGAGATGAAGAGAATGAATATACAAGAAATCGCAAAAGTAGTGGAAACAGTAAGATGGGCTAATCCTCTTGTGCATAATATTACAAATGTCGTTGTGACAAACTTTACAGCCAATGGCTTACTTGCATTAGGAGCATCACCTGTGATGGCGTATGCAAAAGAAGAAGTGGCAGAAATGGCTAGCATTGCAGGAGCGCTCGTTCTAAATATGGGTACGCTTCGCCCTGAAGAAGTGGAAGCGATGCTCATTGCTGGAAAATCTGCAAATACACATCATGTACCAGTATTATTTGATCCAGTTGGCGCAGGGGCTACTTCTTATCGAACAGAAGTAGCAAGATATATACCGAGTGAAGTGAAATTAGCAATGCTTCGCGGAAATGCAGCGGAAATTGCCAATGTAATTAATGAGAAATGGGAAATTAAAGGCGTCGATGCTGGAACTGGAAACGGTGATGTTGTAGGAATTGCGGAACAAGCAGCGGGTGAACTAGATACAGTGGTGGTGGTTACTGGAAAAGAAGACGTTGTAACAGATGGTGAGCGAACTGTTATCGTTCGTAACGGCCATCCGATTTTAACGAAAGTCACAGGAACAGGCTGTCTATTAACTTCTGTAATGGGAGCATTCGTAGCAGTTGAAAAAGATTATGTGAAAGCGGCAGTTGCTGCATTAACATTTTATGGTGTAGCAGCAGAAATTGCTGCAAGTAAAACGGTAGAGCAAGGCCCAGGGAGTTTCCAAATTGAATTTTTGAATCAGCTAGCTAATGTTACTGCAAACGATGTTGAACAATATGGAGAAGTAGAAGAGGTTCGCTAAGGGGGGATGAGAGAAATGCCACGCATAGATAGACAACAAATATCTAAGTTATTACAAGTCTATTTTATTATGGGAAGTAATAACTGCCAAAAGGATCCACTGCAAGTTATGAAAGAAGCGCTAGATGGTGGAGTGACCCTTTTTCAATTTCGTGAAAAGGGTGAGGGAGCTTTAACTGGTCAAGAACGGGTTCATTTTGCAAAGCAGCTACAAACGCTTTGTAAAGAATATGATGTTCTATTTATCGTGAATGATGATGTGGAATTAGCAATTGAATTAGATGCAGATGGTGTTCATGTCGGCCAAGATGATGAAGGAATTACATCCGTTCGTGAAAAAATGGGAGATAAAATCGTTGGGGTATCTGCCCATACGATAGAAGAAGCGCGTTTTGCGATTACAAATGGAGCGGATTATTTAGGAGTAGGACCTATCTTTCCAACAAGCACGAAAAAGGATACAAAAGCAGTACAAGGAACAAAAGGATTGCGTCATTTTAGAGAGTCAGGAATTATGATCCCAATTGTTGGGATTGGTGGAATTACAACTGAAAACGCCGCTTCTGTTATAGAGGCAGGGGCAGATGGATTGTCCATTATTTCAGCGATAAGTTTAGCAGATTCACCTTATGAAAGTACGAAGAAACTTATGGAGCAAGTAAATAAATAAGAAAAAGAAAGCAGCTTAAAAAGAAATAAGCTGCTTTTCTTATATAGTAATAGGCTATTTTGAAAGAGCGAGTATCATTTTAATACATCTATGAAATTGTATATCATTATATTATTCCTTTTTATGGTAATACAAAAAATGGTATGTTATAATCGTTTTGTTAAAACTGATTATTCTATTTTTTTCGAAAAAGGTGATTGCCAAGATGACAAAAATTATAGTAACACCAGAGAAATTATATCAGTTAGCAAAGAAGATACAGGAGTTTGCTTACTTTATCGAACAAACAGATGGACAACTTCGAAGTTCGTATGCCCAAATACAATGGGAAGTAAAGGTAAGGAGTCGGATTGAACATGAAATGCAACAAGCTTCTACTGTGGCTAAAAATATTAGTAAGCAATATTATGAGCTCGGAGATAAACTAAGACAGAAGGCTGAAGAGTTTGAGAAGGCAGATAGAGAAGGGGCACTTTCACAGCAGAAAAGTAAGGGCATTTCTAATTTAAATGCAGATAATGCGTTAGGTTTAGGGAAATTATATAAAACATTAAGTGGTGCCTACTATAAAGTGATTATACCTGGATATGGTTCAATTGCGAAGGGCTTAAAGATAAAGCCGGATGCTGTGAAGGGAAAAACATACTTATATGGGCAAAAAAGACCATTTACTGGATTTTCAGATGGAGGAAAATTAAAGAAAAGTGCAGGGTTTTTTCTAAAAATAGTAGATAGGCAGTATTTAGGGTGGAAGAAAACATCTGGTTTAAATGGGACGAGATATAACTATGATAATACAAAAGTAGGAAAATATTATAGTTTGGGAAATGGTGTGAAAGGTGCATTAAAAGAAAGTTTTGATGTAACGAGTCTGTTTAAAAAAGGTAAAAGTGTAGAAGCGATAAAAAATATTATGAAAGGGAAAGGTTTATTTGGGACTTTATTAACTGTAGGTGGTACAACAAAAGAATATCTGTCTAATGGAAAAGGCTTACTAAGTACTGAATATGCATCTGCACTTACTGTGGATTTAGGCAGAGCAGCTGTATCTGTAGCTGCTGGGGCAGCTGCAACTGCAGCATCAGGGGCCTTGATGGGAGCAACAATTGGCTCTGTAATTCCAGGGGTTGGAACAGCAGTTGGTTTCTTGGTTGGTTTAGGTGCCAGTTATATCCTATCTTCTGGAGGGGTAGGAAATTTTATAGATAATACTGTTAAAAAAGGAGTAAACGATTTTCTAAAAGGTTCATCAGCAGTTATAAAAGATGTTGGAAATTCGATTTCAGATAAAGTAAAAGGAATTGGAAATTCAATTGGAAAATCCGTAATCTCAATCTTCTCTTGAAAGATTTATATAACCTATATAGGGAAGTGAAAATTTGAACACAAAAAAAGATATAAGGCTATATAAAGGAATTTATTATAGTGTTTTTTTTCCGTTCGTTTTTGGGTGTGCATGTTTAGTTACATGGCCGGATAGTATGTTATATGTTATTTCTGGCTTGCTTTTAAACTTTTTGTTAGCTGTACTCTCTTATGTATTTAAGTGGGAGAAGTATTTAGGTTGGCGAATTTATTTTGGTATTATTCAGTTTGATTTATCTTGCATATTTACTTTGATGGCAACGTGGTATAGATGGGGAAGTATGTGGGAAATTGGTGTTGGAATGGTAGGGTGTTTTCTTATATGTAAAATAATAGGTTATAAATTCCGGGAAATTATTTTAAAAGAAGCAATAAATCCTAAAACAGTAATTGGAAAAATTATTTATGGATTAGGTTTTTTAGGGGGTGGAACTGCAGGGTTTGCGGGACATTTTTTAAATACAGAGCTGCAGGGAAGATATGGAGAACATGTAGGCGGTGGAATTGTATTAGGAATATTATCGGTGGGACTTTTATTACTCTCAATGTTTTTTCAAGCTACACATTATAAAATTGATCATCCGAATTTTGATGCTTTTGGAAAGGGCAATCCAAAATTTAATGGGTTTTAATTTAGGGAGGGAGAAATTTGATTAAGCATGACATTATAAAAATAGATGATGCATTAAAAAGTAATCCAGATAATATAGAAGAAATTGTACAGCAATTATTCGAAGGGGATTCAGTGGAGAATCAGTCTTTAAGACCAGAGGTTGTGCGAGAAGTTAATTATCTATATGAAAATGTATGGATGGGTTTATTTTGGTATTTACACCGATACACAGGGGAATGGATTCAAGCAGAACCGTTAGTAGAAGAATTAAATGAAAAAGTTCAAGAGGCTGAATCATTAGAAGAAGCGGCAACAAATGCGATATATATATTACAGTCATGGGGAGAACAAGTAGTATTTGACTTTATGGGAACGCTCTGCATGCTAGAAGCAGATTTGGTGACAAGAGACGGAAAAATAGATGAATTATTACATATTATTCGAACTTTTGAAGGTAGTTATTCAGGGTATGTGAGAGAAAGAGAAAAACAGCTTGTAATGGCAGTAGATGAAGATATTCAGCCAGGTATGGGGTATTATATTGCACAATCAATTATTCAAGAGGCACCTGCTTTTGCTGTTTGGGTTCAAGCGGTTTTACAAGTTGCCTTAGACCAAAGAAGAGGTCTAATTAAAGACGCTCTTAGTTCTATATCTTTTAAAAGAGGCAGCTATGAAGAATTTATATTGAAAATCTCAATGGCAATTCAAGGAGTCATTGAAGATACAGCTTTGTTATGTGGCTATATTGCGGTAAAGGTTTTTCAATTACAAAGGTATTATACATTTCATATTTGATGTATGTAGTTTTTATAGAAGTAAGGGTTTTAGCAAGAACTTTGGTGCATTAATATTCTTATCTTAAAATTTCTAGAAAGCAAAGCGGTGAAGTAAGAGATTAATGTTCAGCAAAGTTCTAATTCATGATATAGAAGTAGTCAGGGGAAGAAATTCCACGGATTAAAGTTTTACTTTTCAGCATAAAAACATTGGTGCCGCTCAAACTAACGTGTATGAACATATATTGTTTCGGAGGCGACAACATGATTTCTTTACAAGATATTATAGCTGCTCATGAGAAAATGAAAGGCATTGTACATATGACACCACTAGATTATTCAAGTACATTTAGTGAATTATCAAAGAATGAAGTGTATTTAAAACTGGAAAATTTGCAGAAGACGGGTTCTTTTAAGGTGCGTGGTTCTTATAATAAGATGGTTTCTCTTGATAAAGGTGAAATGGAGAATGGAGTCATTGCTGCGTCAGCTGGAAATCATGCTCAAGGAGTCGCCTATTCTAGTAATATGCTCGGCATTCCTTGCACGATTGTGATGCCAAAAGGTGCACCGCTTAGTAAAGTGCTGGCGACGAAGCGATATGGTGCACATGTGGAATTACAAGGGGATGTATTTGATGATGCTTTAGCTTATGCGCTAGACTTGAAAGAACAAACGGGAGCGAAATTTGTTCATCCGTTTGATGATGAAGCGGTGATTGCTGGTCAGGGTACCGTAGGCTTAGAAATCTTGCAGCAGCTTGATGATGTAGAAGCTGTTATTTGTCCTATTGGAGGCGGTGGCTTAATCGCAGGTGTTGCGATGGCGATTAAAGAGCAAAAGCCATCGGTGAAAATATATGGTGTACAAGCACTTGCCTGTCCAGGTATGAAGCAATCTATCGAAGAAAAGAAAGTAATTACAGTAGAATCTTCACCAACTATGGCAGATGGAATCGCGGTGAAAAGGCCAGGAGAGCTTACTTTTCAGCTTGTAGAGCGTTACGTAGATGATATTTTTTGTGTGGATGAAATGGAAATAGCGCGAACGATGTTAATGCTACTTGAACGCAATAAGCTATTAGTAGAGGGATCGGGTGCTAGTTCATTAGCAGCTTTACTTTATCAAAAAGTACCTGTGAAAGAGAAAAAAGTTGTGTCAATATTAAGCGGAGGTAATGTCGACGTAAACTTCATTACTCGTATTATTGAACATGGAATGGTTGAAGCAGGGCGATTCGTTCATATTGCAACGATGATTAAAGATAAACCAGGACATTTGCAACACTTACTGGAAATTGTAACAAGTTTTGAAGCAAACGTGTTGCATATTCATTTAGAGCGGATTGGAACAAAGGTATTCCCAGGTTATGCGCAGCTTCATTTATCGCTAGAAACGAAGGATAAAAATCATATTGAAGAAGTATTAAGTGGGATAGAAAAGAAAGGGTATAACGTAGAAATTATTGAATGAAAAATTTAAACAAACGTTTGATTAAATGAAAAAGCACAAACTTTATTCAAAAAAAGTTTGTGCTTTTATATGTTAAAACATAATTGAAATGAGTAGCATTCCAATTCCAATGGAGGTAAATGTTGCAACCAAACCAGGAATCATAAAGCTATGATTTAATACATATTTACCAATACGTGTTGTTCCTGTGCGATCAAAGTTAATCGCAGCAACAATTGTTCCGTAGTTCGGAATGAAGAAATATCCGTTTACTGCAGGAAACATCGCAATAAGAAGTGCTGGTGAAATACCAAGTGATAATCCGAGTGGCACTAACGCACGTACTGTTGCTGCCTGGCTATACAGTAAAATAGATAGAATAAATAATGCAATAGCGAATAACCATGGTGCACTTGTTACTAAGTGTTGAATCGATCCTTGAATGGTATTTAAGTTTCCATTGAAGAATGTGTCTCCCATCCAAGCGATACCGAAGATTGCAACAACAGCTGTAGCGCCTGCTTTAAAGACATTACCAGATACAATGCTTTCTACATTTGGTTTACAGAAGATAATAATAAGAGCAGCAATTGTAAGCATAACCATTTCAATTGTATTTGGCATTGAAAGACGAACTAATTTTCCATCTACCATCCATCCTGGACGAAGTGCTTCGAATGAACCAAGAAGGACAACAAAAAGAGTAGCGAATAAGAAAAGAATAACAGATAACTTGGCACCTTTTGCACCGATAAATTCTTTCTTTTCTTCAAGTTTCGGAATCATGCCTTCTTTCAATCGTTTTAAGTATTCTGGGTCTTCATTTAACTCTTTACCCATTTTGCTCGCAACGAAAGCAGCTAGCATACAAGCGATAAAAGTAGAAGGAATACTTACTTTTAAAATATCTAACAATGTAATTTTATAATCAGCTAGCATCGCTAATAGGGCCACAGTTGCAGCTGAGATTGGGCTTGCTGTGATTGCCTGTTGTGAAGCGATTACGGCAATGGACATTGGGCGTTCCGGTCTAATTCCTGATTCTCGTGATACTTCTGCGATAACAGGAAGTACAGAATAGGCAACGTGACCAGTTCCAGCACATAACGTAAATAAATAAGTTACAATAGGAGCAAAGAATGTAATGCGCTTTGGATTTTTACGTAGTGCTTTTTCTGCGAGATGGACAAGATAATCCATTCCACCCGCAGCTTGCAGGGCACCCGCAGCTGTAATGACTGCTAAAATCATCAGCATAACGTCAATAGGAGGAGCTGTTGGTTGTAAGTGGAAGACAAATACGAGTATTGCCATACCAACTCCGCCCATTACTCCTAGTCCAACTCCACCAAGGCGTGCACCGATAAAAATACAGAGAAGCAAGGTAAGAAATTGTAGCCAAAACATGATAAACTACCTCCGAAATTCATATGGTAAGATATTTTTGAATAATTTAAATTTAACTGATAATTATTAAATTAAACAAAGAGAAAGTTGTTATATAAACCTTTTTTATTATATAACACGTAAAAAGTAACATTCACTACATTTTGTGACATTATTTCAAGAAAATTAAGTGTAAAGTGATGAAAAAATGTGATTTGTTTGTTTGAAAAAATAAATCATGCTACAATGAAAACGAATTAAAACCGGGGAGCCAATTGGCTGAGAGGATGTAAGTGAGCATCGACCCTCAACCTGATCTGGATAATGCCAGCGTAGGGAGTTACTTAAAGTGATGTAAGCAGATGTTATTGTATAATAACTTGCATGCAAGGCTTTCCTACGTATTTCGTGGGAAAGCCTTTTCTTTTTACAAAACATATTTTGCAAGGGGGATTTTAGTATGTCACAACAAGTTACCATTTCATTTTCAGTCGTACCACAAGCAAAAACGAAAGATGTGTATGCCGTTGTTGATAAAGCAATTGAAGTCGTACAACAATCTGGTGTTCGTTATGAAGTAGGTGCGATGGAAACAACGCTAGAAGGAGAATTAGATGCGCTTCTCGACGTGATCAAACGTGCACAACAAGCTTGTGTTGATGCTGGCGCAGAAGAAGTGATTACGTCTATTAAAATTCATTATCGTCCAAGCACTGGTGTAACGATTGATGAGAAAGTTTGGAAGTACCGTGATGAATATGAAAAACCAGAAACGATCTAATATAACAATTACAGCGCTTTGGCTAATCCTTCTCATTGCCATATGGGAAGGATCTGTTTCATTATTTCAAATTGAACAGTGGATTTTGCCTAAACCTTCTGCTATTGTACAGGAACTGATTGGAATGAAGGATTTATTACTACCAAATATAATACAAACATTGCAAGAGGTTATCATCGGATTATTCTTTGCGATTTTACTTGGAACGAGTATTGCAATTATTATGGACGTTATTCCATTGTTTCGTTTGTTAATTAATCCGTTACTCGTTATTTCACAAACCATTCCGATTGTCGTGCTAGCACCTTTATTTATTATTTGGTTTGGATATGGGATGCTTCCAAAGGTGATGGTCGTTATTCTTGTTTGTTTCTTTCCAATTGCTCTTAGTATTTTAGAAGGTTTTCAAACAGTAGATAGAAATATGCTCAAGTTACTACAAACAATGCGAGCGTCGAAATGGCAAATCTATCAGAAGGTAAAATTCCCAGCTGTGCTCCCGTATTTTTTCTCAGGACTAAAAATAGCTGTTACATATAGTGTGATGGGAGCAATTATTGGGGAATGGCTTGGTGCGAGTGAAGGATTAGGTGTCATGCTTACGCGTGCAACAAAATCCTTTTTAACAGCCCGTGTATTTGGTATCGCAGCAATTATTGTCATGGTCACATTGTTCTTGTATTTTATTGTAGAATTTATGGCAAGACTAACAGCACCATGGATATACAGAAAGGACGGCAGAAAATGAAAAAAGGTTTAAAAGTTATGCTAGCCGCAATACTTGCAGTTGGTGTTGTCGGTTGTAATGCAGCGAAGAAAGAAGAGAGTACAGATAAGGAAAAGAAAGTAAAAGTTGTTTTGGACTGGTTTCCAAATACAAACCATACTGGTTTATATGTAGCAAAGACGAAAGACTACTATAAAAAGCAAGGTTTAGATGTAGAAATTATTCAGCCAGGTGATAACGTATCGGTAGAGCAAATGATTGCATCAGGAAAAGCGGATTTCGGTGTGAGTTATCAAGAAAATGTAACATCAGCTCGTGTTGAAGGAATACCAGTTGTTTCGATTGGAGCAATTATTCAACATAACACATCTGCATTTGCATCGTTGAAAAAAGATAATATTACTTCTCCGAAAGATTTTGAAGGAAAGCGTTATGGGGGCTGGGGAGCGCCAGCGGAAGAAGCAACACTGAAAACAATTATGAATAAACATCAAGCTGATTTTAATAAAGTAGAAAAGATCGTTCTTGGACAAACAGATTTCTTTAAATCAATTGGTAGAGATGCAGACTTTGAATGGATTTATTATGGCTGGGACGGTATTGAAGCAAAACGACAAGGAAAAGAATTAAATACAATCATGGTAAAAGATCTAGATCCAGCACTAGATTTCTATAGCCCTGTCATTATCACAAGTGAAAAGAACACAAAACAAAATAAGGATTTTGTGAAAAAATTCATGAACGCAACGGCAGAGGGATATAACTTTGCAATTAAAGAGCCAAAAGAAGCGGCTGATATTTTAATAAAAAATGTACCGGACATTAATAAAGAGTTAGTACAAGAGAGTCAAAAGTGGTTAAGTACGAAGTATCAAGATGATGCGAAAGCATGGGGAGTACAGAAGGAAGAAGTTTGGACGAATTACATGAATTTCTTACACGATAATAAAGTGATTAAAAAGAAAATTGATGTAAAAGATGCATTTACAAATGAATTCCTTCCAAGTGAAAAATGAGCGGATTACAAATAAAAGATGTTGTGAAAGCATTTGATGGAAAAAATGTACTAGAAAAGATTAGCGCTTCTATACAAGAAGGTGAGTTTGTCTCATTTGTAGGCCCAAGTGGTTGCGGGAAAAGTACGTTATTAAATCTGATTGCGAGTGTTGAAGAGGCGACTAGTGGTCAGGTAATTTACAACGATACTCTTGTTCAAAAACAGGATATTGTAAGCTATATGCCGCAGCAAGATCTATTGCTTCCGTGGCGCTCAGCACTACAAAATATTGTTCTTCCATTAGAAATTGATGGGAAGCCAAAGAAAGAGCGACTTGCAGAAGGAATGGAAGCCTTGCAGCAGTTTGGTTTAGCTGAATATGCAAATCATTATCCAGATGCATTGTCTGGTGGTATGCGTCAGCGGATTAGTTTTCTTCGTACTTATTTATGTGAAAAGCCGATTATGTTACTTGATGAACCGTTTGGTAAGTTAGATGCATTTACAAAAATGGAAGTGCATCATTGGCTTTTAGATTCATGGCATCAAGAGAAGCAAACGATTGTAATGGTAACGCATGACTTAGATGAAGCGATTCTGTTATCTGATCGTGTATTCATTATGTCACAAAGACCAGCAACAATTGTAGGTGAGGTGAAGGTTAATTTACATCGTCCTCGGACGATGGATATGTTGACATCCCTTGAGTTAAAAGAAGATAAAGCAGAGATTTTAGGGATATTAGCTCCTTATATGCGGAAGTAATGAAAGCTTCTTAACAGTTTTTGCGACTGTTAAGAAGCTTTTTGTTTTAGAGGAAGAAACAGAGGAATCAATGATTGAACAAAGAGTGGATTCACTCACTTTAGATTTTATAAGTCTGTATGCAATGGAGAAAATGCCTAAAGAAATTTTTAAAGAAAAAGAGGAACAAACAGATTTATAACGAATAAAATATAAGAGCATGGTATATGCTTGTTATAGAACAATAATGATTTACAAAGGAGTGAAAGGATAAAATGACTTTATCAACTGTTCTTCAAATGGTTTTAGCTTGATATGGGAGAAGTCTGCCCATTTTTAAAGTTTAGGCCAAATTGAAGACAGCAGGTAAAGAACCTTAATCCTTTTTTACTATAATAAAGTGAAATTGTAATGGGTAAGGTGTATTCACCTTACCCATTTTTTCATGTATACACAATTAAATAAGATCTTTATTTTGCTGTTCTCTCTATTTGGCTTGTTAGTTATAAAGAAAAGGAGAGAACAAAAATGAGCGTATTAACAGTAGAAAATCTTATGCATATGTATGGAGATAAAAACATTTTATATAATGCTTGTTTTCGATTATTACAAGGGGAGCATGTTGGACTTGTTGGAAGTAATGGTGCAGGAAAGTCAACATTGCTTCGGCTTTTAACAGGAGAAATTTTGCCTGATGCTGGAACGATTGAATGGTTTCCACATGTGAAGATCGGTTTCTTACAGCAACATATTGATTTACAAGAGGGAACAACGATTGAAGAATATTTACAAAGCGCTTTTTCTCATCTTTATGAAATTGAACGTGAAATGGTAACACTTGCTGAAAAGATGGGAAAGGAAACGGAGTTAGAAAAGTTATTAGTGAAATATGGAGAATTACAAAATATATTGGAAGGCTCAAATTTTTATCAAGTTCATACAAAAATAGAAGAAGTAGCAGCTGGCTTAGGTTTGTTAGACTTAGGTATGAAAAAAGATGTTTCAAAACTAAGTGGCGGTCAGCGTACAAAGTTATTACTTGGAAAGCTTCTTTTAGAGAAACCACATGTCTTATTGCTGGATGAGCCAACGAATTATTTAGACACAGTTCATATTGATTGGTTAAGGGCATATTTACAAGCGTATGAGCATGCTTACATTGTCGTTTCACACGATGAGTCATTTTTAAATCACATTACAAATGTTATTTATCATTTAGAAGGGCAAACAATAAAGCGATACGCAGGAAATTATGAAAGGTTTTTAGAAAGCTACCAACTTCAGAAGCAACAATTACAAGTAGCTTATACAAGACAGCAAAAAGACATTGCAAATTTAGAGAGTTTTATCCAAAAAAATAAAATTCGAAAAGCGAAACAAGCAAAAAGTCGTGAAAAGGTATTGGAGAAAATAAAAAAGGTTGAAAAGCCTAACGATGTAACAAAGCCATATTTTCATTTCAGCATTCACACTGAGCCTGTGAGCCGTATATTACAAGCACAACAGATTCAAATTGGTTATGCGGAACCATTATTTTCATCTTTTAATTTACAAGTGAAAAGAGGCGAAAAGATTGCAATTGTTGGTCATAATGGAATTGGAAAAACAACAATGTTAAAAACGTTACTAGGACAACTAGAACCATTAAACGGAGCAGTTCATATTGGAGAGAGAGTACAGCCGGCATATTTTGCGCAAGAAGAGTTTGCAGCTGAAATTACACCACTTGAGCAAGTATGGTCAAGGCGTCCGGATATGACGCAAAAAGAAATTCGGCAATCTTTAGCACGATGTGGGTTAAAGGCAGATCATATTTGGCAATCTCTATGTTCTTTAAGTGGCGGAGAACAGACAAAAGTGCGTTTATGTGAGTTGATGCTAATGAAAAGCAATTTTTTAATTTTAGATGAACCAACGAATCATTTAGATATATATGCGAAAGAGGCATTAAAGGAAGCATTAGAGCAATACACGGGAACGATTTTACTTGTTTCTCATGAACCTTCTTTTTATGAGTCTTGGGTGACTCGAGTTTGGAATCTGGAGGAAATGGATGTTACTAAAAGATAAGAGGGAAATTTATTTGGAAGTGTAATGGGTGAGGGATAGATTATTTTAGTGAGAGATTATGAAAGCAGCTACGTGTTACGTGGCTGCTTTCGTATTATTTACTGGTTTACTTGTAATCGTTCTTGTATGAATAGTAGCAATTTAACAATGCTATCTTCCGTATAAATATCAAATTTTTGTCGATGAAATTCACCATGTTCGTGATAAAAAATCAGTTCCCCTTTCCCAGCAACTTCGTTTATTAACATATGAAAACTAAGTGGTGTTGCTACAATTGATCCATTATCATCTCTTAAAAGAATTTGGCAGAGCGTTTTTTGTTGTGCAACCTCATATAAAAAATCGTAATGAAAGGATTGGGCTAGCTTTTCTATCTGGGATAATAGTAGAGTTTGTATAGCATGATTTTCGTGCATACAATGTAACCTCTTTTCGTTTGTATGTATAAAGTATTTACTGTTATTTAGTATATTAATTCTGAGTATCATTTGTATACCATATTGTGGTACCATTTAAAATTTTCATGTAAAATAATAGTAAAAATATGTAAGGGGGGGATTATGTGGGTTTTGTGATAGCAACATTATTATTTTTAGTATTAATTGGAATGATTGCCAAATCGATCAAGAAAAATAAACGAAAAGTAAATCTTTATAAAACAGGTAATGGTGATAGTACCGCTTCTACACCAGTATTCTTTGCAGGATCAGATAATGATAGTTCACATGATTGCGGAAGTTCTTTTGGAGGCGATAGCGGTTTTTCAGGCGGTGACGGCGGTAGCTGTGGCGGCGGTGGAGATTAAGGAGAAGCGCTCTTTATGGGCGTATTTCTTTTTAAACAAACGTTTGATTAGTGGACTTGAACTCGTATAGAATCAGCTAAACAAACGTTTGTTTAAGTATAATGTATCGATAAATAAGGGATATATGATGTTATAAGGGGAATGAGCATGGAGAAGAAACCAAAAGTTAAAAATAAAGAAAGGTAGCATTATTTTTATTAGTTGCCGGTGGAGTATGTATTGTCAAACTTGGTTTTAAGATTGGAGTTATTCATACACTTCGAATCTGGTTTGAAAACACATTTTCCTAAATAAGGAATATAGCCTCTTGTAATAGAGGTTTTATATTTGTTATTATTAGACTGAACGGTCGGTTTTGTGAGGTGTGAGCATGAGAAAGAGTGCAGAAGAGATAAAAAGGGAAATAGCGTACCAAGCGGAAGAGTTATTTTCACAAAAAGGATACGCTGCAACATCTATGGAAGACATTTGCGAAATTACAGAACGTAGTAAAGGTAGCATTTATTATCATTTTAAAAGTAAGGAAGAATTATTCTTATTTGTGGTAAGACAACATACGTATGATTGGCTTGAAAAGTGGAATGAAAAAGAAAAACAGTATCGTACGAGTACCGAGAAATTATATGGACTTGCAGAGTACCATGTAGAGGATACACAGCATCCTATTTTTAGTGCAGTTGAAGAGTTTTCCATGAGTCAAGTTGTAAGCAAAGAGATTTTAGATGAAATGCTTGTTCTAGCAAGAGAATCATATGGTGTTTTTGAGAAATTAATTGAAGAAGGCATAAAATCTGGAGAATTCCGTCAAGGAGATATCCGGGATCTTATGTATATTGTGAATGGTTTACTATCTGGGCTTGGTATACTTTACTACGAGTTAGATTCTGTAGAAATGAAGCGAATTTACAAAAAAGCAATTGATGTATTATTACAAGGACTGGCAGCTGAATCATAAATCAGCAGCTTTTCTTTCATATTAATTTAGACTGAACGGTCGGTTTACAAAGGGAGGAATAACATGAAAGAGTTATTTAAAAATCGGGCATTTATGCTTGTTATGGCGTCTGATATTTTACAGCAGTTTGCGATTTGGATTCGAAATATGGCATTGTTGTATTTCATTATGGAGCGAACAAATAATGATCCTGTTTCAGTTTCATTATTATCGGTTATGGAATATGCACCTATTTTTATTTTTTCATTCATTGGTGGTGCGCTAGCAGATCGTTGGAATCCTAAGAGAACGATGGTAGCTGGAGATATGCTAAGTATGTTATCCATTATAGGGATTATTTCACTGTTAAAAATGGATTATTGGCAGGCTATATTTTTTGCAACTCTTGTTTCAGCAATTGTTGGGCAATTTTCTCAGCCTTCATCGTCACGTATATTTAAACGTTACGTAGAAGAAAAACATGTTGCAAACGCAATTGCTATTAACCAAACGTTACAGTCGTTATTTCTAATTTTTGGTCCGGTTGTAGGTTCGATTGTATATACACAACTTGGATTGTTCGCATCACTATATAGTTTAATCGGCTTATTCGTGTTATCTGCTATTACTCTTTCATGTTTACCCAGATGGGTTGAAAAAGAGAGAACGGAGAGTATTTCATTATGGAATGATATAAAAGAGGGCTGGAGATATGTCCTTCAAACCAAAAATTTATGTATGATTACAATTACTTTTGCAATTATGGGTTTAGCAGTAGGGCTCACAAATCCATTAGAAATATTTCTTGTTATTGAACGATTAGGTATGGAGAAGGAGGCCGTTCAATATTTAGCAGCAGCTGACGGGATAGGTATGCTAATTGGAGGCGTCGTTGCAGCAGTTTTTGCTTCAAAGGTACATCCGAAAAAAATGTTTGTGTTTGGTATGATTGTATTGGCTATGTCACTTCTAGTAGAAGGGCTGTCTACATCATTTTGGGTTACTAGTTTGATGCGATTGGGAACGGGAATTTGCTTAGCTTGTGTTAACGTTGTTGTTGGAACGCTTATGATTCAGCTTGTACCAGAGAATATGGTAGGGCGTGTAAATGGTACGATTTTACCGCTTTTTATGGGAACTATGTTACTTGGAAATTCACTAGCTGGGGGATTAAAAGAAGCGACCTCACTTATTATTGTATTTTGTATAGCGATGTCACTTATTCTACTCGCGATTTTGCCAATTTTACGTATGAGAATAAATGAAGAAGCCAGAAATAAAAAAGAGGATACGAATCAAAAGGGGGTTACGGATTCTTTGATGTAGGAATTTTACTGGAAAAGGAGCCTTAGGTTCTTTTTTGTATGGTAATTTTTTGACAACTATATGTACCGAATATATACTGATGTTGTAAAAAGGATTTTACAGGTTAGGAGAAATGATGTGGAAAATCAAATTTGCGCATTACGCACTGAAAAGAATATTTCACAAGGTGCATTAGCTGATAAATGTAAAGTATCAAGGCAGACAATAAATGCAATTGAAAATAATAAATATGATCCAAGTTTAGCCTTGGCATTTCGTTTAGCAGAAGTATTAGGGACGACGGTTGATCAATTATTTTTGTATAAGTAGTAAAAATTTTAGTGGTGAAAAGGTATCGATGGAATAAGAGAAAATGTCCCTTTCTGCATGCAGAAAGGGACATTTTCTCTTATAGTGTTTCTGATTTTGGAGTAGGTGGTGTAACAGAAGCCACATTTTCCGGTACGCGTGTTAGTATGAATCCGCCCAGTATAAATAAAATGATAATGCTTAGTACACCAGCATTTGTTCTTCCAGTTAGCTGAGTTGTTACACCGACTAATAAGGGTCCCATAATAGCTGCGAACTTACCGAAAATATTATAGAATCCGAAGAATTCGTTTGCAGATTCTTTTGGTACCAACTTTGCAAAATAGGAGCGACTGAGTGCCTGAATCCCGCCCTGAGAAGTTGCAACTAACATTGCTAAAATCCAAAAGTCGAGAGTTGTTTTTAAGAAATAAGCATATATGCAAATAATGATATAAATAATAATACCGACATATATCATTTTCTTGTCTTTGAACGTTTCAGATAGTTTCCCATACAACAAGGCGAATGGACAAGCGACAATTTGTGTTACAAATAAAATAATAAGTAAGTTTGTCGCACTGATACCAAGGTCTGTGCCATAAGCTGTGGACATTGTAATAATTGTATCGACGCCATCAATGTAGAAGAAATAAGCAAGCAAGAACAAAAATACAGTGCGATATTGACGGATATTTTTAAATGTATTAGCTAAGCGCTTAAAGCTCATTGTGATGGGTTTTGGATGACGTTCAATATAATGCGTTTGTTCCACATTCTTGAGCATCGGAATCGTAAATAATCCCCACCAAAGAGCTGTAATTGCAAAGGAAATTTGACTGGCAATACCAACTGATAATGGGATTGTTCCTTTTTGGGCAAGGATAATTAGAGTCATGCATCCAATAAAAGGAATTGTACTTCCGATATAGCCTAATGCAAAACCCCGAGTCGAAATCCGAGTCATTCGATCTTCTGTTGTGATATCTATTAAAAATGCATCATAGAAAATGTTTGCTCCAGCAAATCCAACTAAGGCGAGCATATAGCAACCTAGTAGTAAATACCACTGTGAAGTTGGCACAACAGCTAGCATACTTGTAAATATAATACCGAGTCCAAAAAAGAATGTGAAAAAGCGCTTTTTAAATCCTTTATAATCGGCAATTGTACCGAGAATAGGGGCAAGGATAGAAATTAGAAGCGTAGCGAAAGAATTTGCATATCCCCAAAAAGCTGTTGAGGTCGCTCCGGACAGACCTGCTTCTTTTGCTGCAGCTTTGAAATAAATAGGAAATAGTGCAGTTGTAATAACGAGAGAATATACCGAGTTTGCCCAGTCATACAATATCCAGCTTTTTTCTTGCCTGGACATTTTCTTCATATAGTGTTCCTCCTTAAGTTTGTTCTAACAATAGTGTACAAAAATAAAAGTTGTAAAAAGAGAAACAGAGATAAGTTTTACGTAATTTTTACATATATACACATTTCTTTACAATTGAAGTAAATCCTCTATTACAGTTCCATCGGTTTCACCAAGGTGTAATCCGAGTAACCGTGCGATGGTAGGTCCTTCGTCAATGAGACGCATATAGGGAATAATCGTACCTTGACGAATGCCTTTTCCAGCAGCCATGAAGATGGTTTCATAGTTTGGTTTTATTGGAGAATAGCCATGTGCACCAAACGTGTATTTTTTACTAGGGGTTACATCTTTTCCCGTGATTTCCTTTATAAAGCCTCCTGTATAGTTTTGGGTGAAGTAATAGCCTTCACGTGCTTCAAGCATAAAAAGGCAATTTGCATCTGCACCGCGGTCTTTTGCATCTTCATCATGGAGTATAAATTCAATTCCATTTTGTTTATCTTGAAGAAGTTCGTCAAGAAGACGTCGGACAGTTTGTATAGTGTGGATATCATTTTTATCCTTTACATACACGTAAGCGGAGCCATCACAGCTTTGACAATAAGCTTTCCAATCTAGTAATTTTCCTTTTTTATTAACAGAGATGAGTCCCTTTTGATGAAAAAGAACGTTTAGTTGAATTGCTTTGTTTTCACTTAGAGCGCTATGATCACCAAGGGCGATAATGGTACATTCCTCGTATATGTTACTATCCTTCAATGCATGAATAATTTTTCCTAGTCTTTCATCGTGCCTATGGATAGCAGCCCTTGTTTCCTTAGAAGAAAATCCGTAATAATGCCTTTGTGTATCTAAATCTGTAAAATGAACAAACATAACATTAGGTTTTTTTGTTTGAATGGTGTACACAGCGGAAGCGAGAACGAAATCATCAAGTTCAGGTTGTGACAATCCGTTTCTAATATGGCCAAAACGATGATTTAAATCTAGTTGATACAATGGGCTGCCACTAAATAATGAAACCAGAATTTGATTTTGCCACGGTCTATTTGGAAAGATTTCAGGTAAATTGTAGTCAATCTTTGCTCTTCCGGTAACAGGCCATAAAAGGGCAGCGGTTGTTAAATTTGCTTTTCGTGCCTCGTCATATAATGTTGTTCCTTTAATAGAACGACGATACCAATGCCAATCTGGTGATTCCTTGCCGGGCTGAAGTAATGTATTATTTACAACACCATGTTTGTTAGGATAGTTACCAGTTACGATCGTGGCATGACTGGGATATGTTACAGAAGGATAAATGGCTTCTACTTTTTTTGCAATTGCACCTCGTTCGATTAAAGAACGAAAGTGAGGGAGCTCTTGTAATATAGGCAGATCTAAAGCTGATAAGCAGTCAAAAGATAAAACAATTACATGGTTTGTTAATGGCTTTTCCATTATATATCCCTCCTAATTATATATAATCTATTATCATATATTACTATTAATACCTAGTCACAAAAATTTATTCTTAAAGAAAGTTTATTGTTTATTTTTAGAATTTTAAAACATATAATGAATTATAAGGGAATGAATGGAAGGAGGGAATGGCATGAATGGATTTGAAGTGTTTTTTATAATTGGAGCTGTGACAATCTTTATTGTATTTACTGTTTCATTTTTATTAAAGAAGCAATTTCCACAGAAATCGTTTGATATTATATTTGCACTTATTTTAATTCTTATTTGTTTAGCTTTCTTTCCAGTTACAATCTTCGCTATTGGCGGATGGGATGGAATGGGTTACGGTATTGCATGTTTCTTTGTTTTAGTGGGAACACTTATCGGTATGATTACTCATCAAATTATGAAACTCTTTCGAAAAACCTATGTGTAGACTTAGTATAAAACAGAAAAAAATGAAAAGAATATATAAAAATAAGAAAATTAGCCATTGTTTTAAAATGGAATTTATATTATGATATTCAACAAATTTATCTTGTTATAACGATGAAAAAGGATTAGTACATGTCCCACCTTTTTTGCAGAGAGAGAATCCATTTGGCTGCGAGATTCTTAAAAAGGCGATATGGAACCTACCTTTGCGTTCTGCATGTGCAGCGGGAAGTCCCGTTATCAAAAAGAGAGCATGTACAAATTTATTTGTACATGAATCAGGGTGGTAACGCCGGCAAAAGCTCGGTCCCTATTTTGGGGACATGGGCTTTTTTTATTTTCTAAAGGAGGAAGAATGAATATGGCAAAAGAACAAGTACAAGCCATTACGAAAATGGAAGAAGACTTTGCTCAGTGGTATACCGATATTGTGAAGAAAGCAGAGCTTGTTGATTATTCAAGTGTAAAAGGCTGTATGATTTTACGTCCATACGGATACGCATTATGGGAAAATATGCAGCGAGTGATGGATGAGAAATTAAAAGAATCTGGTCATGAAAATGTGTATATGCCAATGTTTATTCCAGAGAGTTTACTTCAAAAAGAGAAGGATCATGTGGAAGGGTTTGCTCCTGAAGTAGCGTGGGTTACACATGGAGGAGATGAGAAGTTAGCAGAAAGGCTCTGTGTGCGTCCAACATCTGAAACATTATTTTGCGAGCATTTCTCAAAAATTGTTCAGTCTTATAATGACTTACCGAAATTATACAATCAGTGGTGTTCAGTTGTTCGTTGGGAGAAAACGACGAGACCATTTCTTCGCACAACCGAGTTTTTATGGCAAGAAGGTCATACAATTCATGAAACAGCAGAAGAATCTCAAGAAGAAACTTTAAACATTTTGAAACTATATGCTTCTTTCTGTGAGGACTACTTAGCAATTCCGGTAATTAAAGGGCAGAAAACGGAAAAAGAAAAATTTGCAGGGGCAAAAGCAACATATACGATTGAAAGTTTAATGCATGATGGAAAAGCACTTCAAACAGGAACGTCTCATAATTTCGGTACGAATTTCTCTGAAGCGTTTGACATTAAATTTTTAGATCGTAATGGAAAATGGCAATACGTACATCAAACATCTTGGGGAGTATCAACTAGAATGATCGGTGGACTTATTATGGTTCATAGCGATAATAATGGACTAGTGATGCCACCAAAAGTAGCGCCAATACAAGTTGTCATTGTACCAATTGCTCAGCATAAAGAAGGGGTATTAGAAAAGGCAATCCAGTTACAAGAGCGTATTCAAAAAGTTGCCCGCATAAAAATAGATGCTAGCAATAAAACACCAGGCTGGAAATTTAATGAGTATGAGATGAAGGGGGTTCCAATTCGATTAGAAGTTGGTCCGAAAGATATAGAGAAGAATCAAGTGGTACTTGTTAGACGAGATACGAAGGAAAAAGAGTTCGTATCAATGGATCAATTGGAAGAGCGTATCACATTATTACTGAGTGAGATTCATGATTCTTTATTGAAGAAAGCCAAGGCATTTCGCGATGAAAACACGTATAGTGTTACAACCTTTGAAGAAATGAAGCAAGCGGCTGATGAAAAGCAAGGATTTATCAAAGCGATGTGGTGTGGTGAGCTTGCGTGTGAAGAAAAATTAAAAGAAGAAGCAGGCGTATCATCGCGTTGTATACCATTTGAGCAAGAAGAATTAGCACAAGAATGTATATGCTGTGGTAAAAAAGCAGAGCATATGGTGTATTGGGGCAAGGCGTATTAATTATATAAGTTTTCAAATAGACCTTTATTTCGAATTTGAAAAATTTGAGATAAAGGTCTATTTATATGTTTGTTTCAATTTACAGTATATATTTTGTGGGATGAAATGATGTTATTTTCATTATTTCACTCGTTTTCTACGAACAAATAGAGCAATACCGAAAAGGAACGGTAGTGAATGTGTTAAGATTAAATAGTAATTTGAGTTTGGCAAGGGAGGGTTGAAGAATATAAAAGTATTTATATTCTTATAAATAAATGAGGAAAACAACGAAACAAATCATAACAACTACATTTTTAGCGACTGCAGCATCTCTTATTTCCACAAATGCTTTTGCACAAGAGGAAAATTCAGCGACAGTGAATGCAACGAATTTGAATATACGTGAACAGCCGACAACGCAAAGTAAAGTTGCGGGAAAATTAAAGAAAGGGACAACAGTACAGGTTTTAGGAAAAGAAAAAGATTGGGCTAAAATTTCTCATGATGGGAAAGAAGGCTATGTTTCATTACGATTTTTAAAGATGAAAGTATCAGAGCCAAATGTTGAAACAAAACAACAACCAACAATTAATAGTGAAAAAAAAGAAACAGGTGTTGTTACAGCAACACGGTTAAATGTAAGAAATAATCCTGTTTTGGGAAGTTCGATTGTTGGATATGTTACAAAAAATGAAAAAGTAACAATCTTAGGAAAAGCAAATGGATGGGCGAAGATTAATTACAAAGGAAGAGAAGGATACATCTCGTTAGAATTTGTAAAGCTAGAATCAGAGAAACAAGAAGAGAAGCCAGGAAACATTACAAATGGTGCCCAAGAAAGTGGAACAATTAACGCAACAAGTCTGCGAGTAAGAAGCCAAGCGAATACAAGCAGTGCAATCCTTGGAAACTTGAAAAATGGTGAAAAAGTAACAATCCTAGGAAAAGCAAATGGATGGGCGAAGATTAGTTATAAAGGAAGAGAAGGGTACATCTCGTTAGAATTTGTAAAGCTAGAATCAGAGAAACAAGGAGAGAAACAAGAAGGGAAACAAGAAGAGAGACCGGGGAACATTACAAATGGTGCCCAAGAAAGTGGAACAATTAACGCAACAAGTCTGCGAGTAAGAAGCCAAGCGAATACAAACAGTGCAATCCTTGGAAGCTTGAAAAATGGCGAGAAAGTAACAATCCTAGGAAAAGCAAATGGATGGGCGAAAATTAGTTATAAAGGAAGAGAAGGATACATCTCGTTAGAGTTTGTGAAATTAGAAGGTGGAAAACAAGAAGAGAAGCCAGGAAACATTACAAATGGTGCCCAAGAAAGTGGAACAATTAACGCAACAAGTCTGCGAGTAAGAAGCCAAGCGAATACAAGCAGTGCAATCCTTGGAAGCTTGAAAATGGCGAGAAAGTAACAATCCTAGGAAAAGCAAATGGATGGGCGAAGATTAGTTACAAAGGAAGAGAAGGATACATCTCGTTAGAGTTTGTGAAATTAGAAGGTGGAAAACAAGAAGAGAAGCCAGGAAACATTACAAATGGTGCCCAAGAAAGTGGAACAATTAACGCAACAAGTCTGCGAGTAAGAAGCCAAGCGAATACAAGCAGTGCAATCCTTGGAAGCTTGAAAAATGGCGAGAAAGTAACAATCCTAGGAAAGCAAATGGATGGGCGAAGATTAATTACAAAGGAAGAGAAGGGTACATCTCGTTAGAGTTTGTGAAATTAGAAGGTGGAAAACAAGAAGAGAAGCCAGGAAACATTACAAATGGTGCTCAAGAAAGTGGAACAATTAACGCAACAAGTCTGCGAGTAAGAAGCCAAGCGAATACAAGCAGTGCAATCCTTGGAAGCTTGAAAAATGGCGAGAAAGTAACAATCCTAGGGAAAGCAAATGGATGGGCGAAGATTAATTACAAAGGAAGAGAAGGGTACATATCACTAGAGTTTGTTCAAATTGGAATGAATCCTACAAATCCAACTAATCCTGGACAAGTTATAGAGGAACGAGCAGTTGTAAATGCTTCTTTATTAAATGTTCGTAAAGGTCCATCTACAGGAACCGCAATCATTGGTCATTTGAAAAATGGCGAGACCGTTACTATTGTTGCTAAAGAGAATGGCTGGGCAAAAGTTCGTTTTAGTGGGGGAGAAGGTTATGTTTCATTACAATTCTTAAAAATGACACAAGGTTCTTCTTCGTATGAAATTGTTACTTCATCTCAAAAGATCCAAAAGCCAAATGAAGTAGAAGCTGAGCAAATTATGAAAAATATGAAAGAAGATGCTTACATTACAAGCGGTGGCAAAATTGTGAATATGAAGCAAGGGTTTGTTCGAGCAAATGGTGTCATTAATATTTATGATATTGCAACAGGGAAGAAAGTTACATATGTAAAAGGTGGAGCAGACTTAGAGTTTGTAAAAGCAGTAGGTAATCGTATTCATGTGAAAATTGATGGATTGACAGGATATGTGAATATAGATGATGTAACATTACATCCGAAAATGACAGGGGCAGCAACTTCGTATTATTCAGCGAAAAATGGAAAATTGTATCATTATGTGTATAATTCTTCTACTGGTAAATATGCAACGTATCAAATTGGAAATGCGCCAAAGCATTTAAAAGAAGGCGAACGCTATGAGGCATTCGATAAAACAAAAATCGGTGGACAAGATAGCTATCAATACTTTGAATATGTACCGTTACGTGTAACTTCTACGTATACAGGTGAAGAAATTGATAATTTCTTACGCGAATCTAATGCTAATAGTCCTCTGATTGGATTAGGCAAGTATTTTGTAAGTGCGGCAGAGAAATATAAGATGAATGCAGGATACTTGGTATCACATGCAATTTTAGAATCTGGTTGGGGTACGAGTCGCATTGCACAAGAAAAGAAAAATTTATTTGGATTTAGAGCAGTAGATTCGGATCCGTATAACGGAGCAACGGCATTTAAAACATGGGAAGAAGGCATTGATTTTTGTGCAGCATATATTGACAAGCATTACTTGACACCAAGTGGAAACACGTATAACGGTGGAAACTTAGGAGATAAGGCACAAGGTATGAATGTCATGTATGCGAGTGATGAGAACTGGGGACAACAAATTGCATCGCTTATGTATAGAATAGATTCAATGAATGGTAGCAAAGATTTAAATAAATATCGTCTTGGAACATTGAAAGCAGGTTCTGAAGTGTTCAAAAACTTAGGAAGCGGACAAACTGGATCGACATCTCGCAATATTATGGTAGCTATTAAAAATACGGTTCATACTGCACAAGGAACTTACTATGAAATTGTTTCAGATAATAAAGCCTATAGCAGTGTTTATGTAAAAACAGAATCAGTAAATCTTATAAACTCTTATTAAACATAGACCTTAAGATTTCATCATTTCAATGCAAGGGAATAAAAGTCATAATGTTAGAGGAAGTGACAGAATGAAACAATATATTGCATTTGATATTGGTGGCACAGAAATTAAGTATGGAATTGTTTCAGAAATAGGAACATTACTAGAGCACCAAACGGTTTCTACAGAGTCGCATTTAGGCGGTGAACAAATTGTTCAAAAGCTAATTTGCTTGTCTCAAGAGCTAATGAATCAACATGCCATTTCTGGAATTGGTATTAGTACAGCAGGAATAGTTGATATTCATAAAGGAATGATAACTGGCGGCGTGGATCATATTCCACGCTATGCCGGAATTCCTATTATTGATAGATTGCAAACTACGTTAACGGTCCCCGCCTCAATTGAGAATGATGTGAATTGTGCAGCATTAGGAGAGACGTGGCAAGGAGTGGGAAGACAAAAGGAAAATTGTATTATGCTTACTCTTGGAACGGGACTTGGTGGGGCTATTGTTATCAAAGAGGAATTATATCGAGGACATTCGTTTAGTGCTGGTGAATGGGGAAACATGTTAGTTGAAGGGAAACGCTTTGAAGAAATCGCATCTATTTCAGGGTTAGTTCATCTTGTGAAGCAATATAAAGGTGATGGCAATTGGAATGGAAAAACAATTTTTGAGTTATACGATAAGAAGGATACAGAGGTTATACAGGCAGTTCAAGTGTTCTTGAAACATTTGGCAATTGGAATTAGCAATCTTGCCTATATTTTTAACCCGCAAACAATTATTATTGGTGGCGGTATCACAGCGAGAGGTACTAAGTTTTTAGAGGAAGTGAAAGAAGAGGTAAGAAAGTATTTGCAGCCAGAATTTTATAATACATGTGAAATTAGTCTGGCACAAAATCGCAATCATGCCGGAATGATTGGAGCAATTTACCACTTATTACATCGTCATGAATAAATGACGTAAATGTTTTCGTATAATTGAAAATTTATTCTTTTTTTCAATTGACAAATAGTGCTACAATATAAGAGAAGAATACAATATTTTCCCATTTGGAAAATACCTTGTAGAAAGGAAGAAACTTCATGCCTATTATTTTAGAAAAAGGACAGAAGATTGATTTAACGAAGGGACAACCAAGAGTAGCAAAATTACAGGTCGGCTTAGGATGGGATCCAATTGGACAATCGGGTGGATTTCTATCTTCGTTATTTGGAAGCAAACCAAGCGTCGATTGTGATGCATCTGTTATTATGCTAGAAAAGGATCGTTTTTTAAATAAAAGTGATCTTGTTTACTTTGGGAATAAGCTATCTGCTTGTGGAAGCGTTATTCATTCAGGTGATAATTTAACTGGTGAAGGTGCTGGTGATGACGAAACGATTTTCGTAGAATTACATAAAGTTCCGAGCCGTATTAATCGTTTAGTATTTGTTGTAAATATTTATGATTGTGTGAATCGTCGTCAAGACTTTGGAATGATTCAAAATGCATATATTCGTATTCAAAATCCACAAACACGTGAAGAATTAGCACGTTATAATTTATCGGAAAATTACGGCGGGAAAACAACGTTAGTTGCAGGTGAAATGTATCGTCAAGGCAGTGAGTGGAAGTTTTCTGCAGTTGGAGAAGGTACACAAGATAAAAATTTAAGTGAAATTGTATCGCGTTATCAGTAATACAATTTAAGGAGGAATAATACATGGCATCGATCTCGTTAAAAAAAGGACAGAAGGTAGATTTAACAAAAACAAATCCAGGTCTTTCTAAAGCTCTTGTAGGCCTTGGTTGGGATACAAATCGTTATGATGGGCAAAATGATTTTGATTTAGATGTAAGTATTTTCTTAGTAGGTGCAAACGGTAAAGTATCAGGTCCAGAAGATTTTGTTTTCTATAATAATCCAAAGGGTGCAAACGGTTCTGTAGAGCATTTAGGAGATAATCGTACTGGTGAAGGTGAAGGCGATGATGAAACAATTAAGGTGGACTTGAAGAATGTTCCAGCACATATTGAGCGTATTTGTTTCACAATTACAATTTATGATGGAGAAAGTCGCAGCCAAAACTTTGGACAAGTATCTAATTCTTTCGTACGTATTATAGATGAAGAAAATGGCGCAGAGCTAATTCGTTATGATCTTGGTGAGGACTTCTCAATTGAAACAGCAGTAGTTGTCGGTGAATTATATCGTCATGCTGGTGAATGGAAGTTTAATGCAATTGGAAGTGGATTCCAAGGTGGATTAGGTGCTTTATGTAATAACTTTGGTTTAGATGTAGAGTAATAAGACAGATATATATGAGTGGACATGTGCTTCACTCATGTATATATTTTTAGAATCATAGCATAAGAGGTGAATATATATGGTTATTCAATTACAAAAAGGACAGAAAATTGATCTAGGTAAGACAAGTCCAGGTCTTACAAAAGCAGTTATCGGTCTTGGCTGGGATATTAAATCATATGATGGTGGATCCGATTATGATTTAGATGCATCTGCCTTTTTATTAGATGCAAATGGAAAATGTACGAAAGAAACAAATTTCATTTTCTATAACAACTTACAATCTCCATGTGAATCGGTTTTACATACAGGTGATAACCGCACGGGTGAAGGCGACGGCGACGATGAGCAACTTGTTGTGGATTTAACTAAAGTTCCAGCAGATGTGCACAAAATTGCAATTACAGTTACGATTTATGATGCAGAAGGGCGTAATCAAAACTTTGGACAAGTTGCAAATGCATTTGTTCGTTTAGCAAATGAAGAGACGAATGAAGAAGTTCTTCGTTTTGATTTAGGGGAAGATTTCTCAATTGAAACAGCAGTTGTCTTTTGTGAGTTATACCGTCATAATGGACAGTGGAAGTTTAATGCAGTAGGAAGTGGATTCCAAGGCGGATTAGGTGCGCTTGTAAGAGCGTATGGCTTGGATGCATAAGAAGGAAACGAACTTCGTTTCCTTTTTTTGACCTTTCTATAAATCTAGCAAAGAATAGGGGAAAACAGTAAGATGAGTATTTTACAGGGAATCCTTGATACGTATGCCCAATTTTTTGACTTGGACATGTGGATTAAAGTATTACAAGATCCTGTATCTTGGGGATTAATTGGTACACTTGTTGTACTTGAAGGATTATTATCTGCCGATAACGCCCTTGTGTTAGCGGTAATGGTAAAACATTTACCAGAAGAAAAGCGTAAAAAGGCATTGTTTTATGGGTTAATCGGTGCATATGTATTCCGTTTTATTGCGATTGGAATCGGTATGTTCTTAATTAAATTATGGTGGGTAAAAGTATTAGGAGCATTGTACCTTGCATGGCTTTCTGTTAAATACTTCATTGATAAACGAAAAGAAAATGAAGAAGAAGAAGAAGAGCATGGCTTGAACCAAAACGGTATTCTCTTTAGAATGTTTGGCGTATTCTGGGGAACAGTTGTAATGGTTGAGCTAATGGATATTGCATTTTCAGTAGATAGCGTTCTTGCAGCATTTGGTGTTTCCAATGAAGTTTGGATTCTACTATTAGGTGGAATGCTTGGTATTTTAATGATGCGTGGTATCGCAGGTGTATTCTTAAGATTACTAGAACGTATTCCAGAGCTTGAATCAACGGCATATATTTTAATTTTAATTATTGCAGCGAAGATGTTGTTATCTGTTATTCACATTGAAGTGCCACACTGGTTATTCTTTATGATTTTAGTTATCGCATTTGGTTTAACATTTATTTTGCATTATATGCGACAAGGACAAGCCAGAGAAGAGATTGCAGCTACTAAGAAAGAAGATAAATAATTGAAATGGGTTTGCTCGTTATAAGAGCGCCCATTTTTTATAACCTAAAATAGTTTATAATAAAGAGATAAGATATTAATTCTTAAAAAGTAAATGTTTTTTGGAGGTGAACTGTCGTGTTTTCGCGTTTTACACTTCATCCACATGCATTAAAAGACGAAGCGGATTTAAAACAATTTGAAACGATTTTAGAAAAGCGCCCGCAGTATGAATTAACAGAGAATGAGATGAAATTTAGCTATATAGCTTGTCGTATTCTTGGTGTCCCAAACGATGTAGATGAATATTTTAATGAATTATTTGATTATAGTGAAGCAAAAGGAATTACTGTACTACACGAACAAAATTTAAATAAAGTGATCGATTCTGAGAAGCTCCGTCATATTCAAGAAGTATTCACACTGCATCAGGAAGCACCGAATGGTCTTACAGTAAATCGTCTTGTTGCGCATTTATCAGGAAAACAGTTGTTGCCTAAAGTTGATAATCCTGATTTACAACACTATATACATACAACATTTATTGCTATATTAACCTTGTATGAGAAACAACATAATCAATCTTTAAAAACAGAAGGTTTTCGTCGTTTCTTAATTGATATAATTAAATTAAGCGAAAATTATGTAGCACAATGGTTTTCGACAATTAATTATAAGAAACAAATGCCTCGCATCGTTTGGTATGGGGATGCGAAGGAGAGTCGTATATATTTCTTATATTTCCTTATTATGCTCGGGTGTGATGTATTATATTATCATCCGGAAGGAAAAGATGGCTTTGAAAGCATTGATAATGAAGAGAAGACCTTTGTTATTTCACATCCAGGTCGTATTTCATTAGAACCATTTCCAGATAGACGCCGGGAGCGAGTTGCAACAGTAGCTTATCAAGCGTCTAAAGAAATTGAACAAGTACTTCATCATGACAATTCCTTATTATATAAACCGTGGCAATTCCGTACGTACACACCCGTAGCACGCACGCTGAAAACAACATACGATGAACTCTTTTTAATTACGAAAGAAAAGGCATTTGTTCGTCCTACGTTCTTTGTAGAAAATAAACATATTTATATTCCATCTTTATTTGCGAAAGTGTCAGGTGTTTCCAAAAATGATAAAGAATATTTTCAGCGACTGAAGGCTGTGACATCATTTGATAATAGTTTATTAATTAATACATTCCCATTTACAAAAGAACAAAAAGCAAATTTTCAATTTCATTATCGTGATGCATTAGACCGCGGGGGGAACCTTCATCCAGATTTAATTATGAATAGTCATTGGTGGCCGCATAAACGCTTGCCAGAAGGCTTGCAACATGGAATTGCAGAAGCGATTATTCACACATGCGAAAGTGAACTTTGTAAACCAGTTGGGAAAGAAACAAAACAAGAGGTAGCTTTGTATGTTTTTGCACAACTTTCCCAAATTCCACCACATATTTTAGAGTTACTTGAGAAATTTGATTATTCGCAAGAAGTGCCAAAAATTGTTATATTTAATAATGAAAAGAGTGGGGAATTAAATCGTTCTGATGCTGTTTTATTATTATTTTTAAATCAAATTGGAATTGATGTACTACACTTTAATCCAACAGGAAGAAATGATATTGAACCATATATTGAAGGAGCAGCATTTGATTCACATTGGCTCGAGGAAGTGAATTTTGATCTTGAATTTCAGGGTCCGTCAGCCTATAAAAATTTATCACAAACAATTAAAGGACTATTTCGTCCATTTTTATAAGGAAAGGGAGAAACACATATGAATAATCCAGTTGTACTAGATTCGAAAACAGAATTGAATGAGCAAACTGCGCAAGATGTTCGTTTGCAGCTAAGACAAGATGCCGAAGTTCAGCGTATTTATAATGCTGTTGATATTAAAGACCAGTTAGAATTAATCGAACTTGGTAAAGAGCCTTCTATGGAGATTTCACGTTTTGCAGATCAGATTTTACATACGATGTCCTTATCCAAGATAGAGGATTCTGGTGAATTATTAAAGCAACTTGGTAAAATTATGGATAGATTTGATAGTAAAGATTTCGCGGAGGAGAAAAGCGGATTTTTCTCTCGTATGTTTAAAAAAGCAGATAAAATGATTGAACAAATCTTTAGTAAGTATCAAACGATGGGCCGTGAAATGGACAAAGTGTACGTGGAAATTACGAAATACCAAGATGAAATGAAAAAATCAATTGGTACGTTAGATGGCTTATATGAACAAAACTTAAAATATTATTTAGACTTAGAGAAATATGTAGTAGCGGGAGAAATGTTACTAGAACGTCTAAATACAGAATTAGTTCCAATGTATGAGGAACGTGTTCGTAATAATGATCAATTGGCAGGTATTGAATTAGAATCTTTGAGAAACTCTGTTGAAATTTTAGAGCAACGCATTGATGACCTAGAAAAGGCTCGTATGGTGGCATTATTAACAGCACCACAAATTCGTATGATACAGCGTGGTAATAACAAATTAATCGGTAAAATTAATACAGCGTTTATTACAACGATTCCTATCTTTAAAAATGGAATTATTCAAGCTGTGAATGCAAAACGTCAAAAGCTTGTTGCTGATTCTATGGCTGAGCTTGATCGTCGTACAAATGAGTTACTTAAGAAAAACGCACAAAATATCGCAACGCAAAGTGTAGAGGTAGCAAGACTTTCTGGCTCTTCTAGTATTAAAATGGAAACACTTGAAGAAACATGGAATATTATTTCAAGAGGTATGCAAGAAACGCAGCAAATTGAAGAGCAAAACAAACGTGAACGTGAAGAAAGTCGTAAACGTATGGCAGAACTAACAGAGAATATTAAAAAAGAATTACAAGGGTAACTAAAAGGCAATGAGGAGATTCCTCATTGCCTTTTAATTTCTTTTAAACACTTTTATAATCTCATTTACAACAAGTGGAATAATACTTAGTACTATAACAAATCCCCAATCTTTTAATGTTAAGGCATGTACCCCAAAGATATTGGCAATCGGCGGTATTGAGATAATACATATTTGCATAAGTACACCGATAAGTAGGGAGAAAACTAAGTATTTATTTGTGAATATTCCAATTGAAAAGATTGATTTCGTATTTGATCGTAAGTTGAATGAATGAACGAGCTGTGAAAAACTGAGTACAACAAACGCCATCGTTTGAGCGTGTAATAAAGCATCATCATCAATTTGCGACGGGAACAGTGGGAAGATATTTGTATCTCCTGTATAGAGCTTTGCTCCAAAGATAAAGGCGATTAAAGTGATGAGTCCTATTACAACCCCGTTTAGAATAAGAAAAGAAACACTACCTTTAAACAAGCTTTCTTTTGCACCACGTGGCTTGTCTTTCATCACATCTGGGTCTTCTGGATCAACACCTAGCGATAGAGCTGGGAGTGTATCTGTGATCAAATTTACCCATAAAATATGAATAGGACGAAGTGGGGTAGCCCAGCCGAGTAAAATAGCTAAAAATAGTGCAATAATTTCTCCAAAGTTGCAAGAAAGTAAGAACAGAATTGATTTTTTTATGTTGCGATAAATGTTTCTGCCTTCTTCAACCGCTTTTACAATAGATGAGAAGTTATCGTCTGTTAAAACCATGTCAGCTGCTCCTTTAGCCACATCTGTTCCGGTAATCCCCATTGCAACTCCAATATCTGCTTGTTTCAAAGATGGAGCGTCATTGACACCATCCCCAGTCATCGAAACAATATTTCCTTTTGCACGTAATGCTCCTACAATTTTCACTTTATGTTCAGGAGAAACACGCGCAAAAACATTTAAATGATCCATTTCATTTGCTAGTTTTTCGTCTGAAATACGATCTAATTCTGTTCCAATCATAACTTCGGATTCTTTTTCAGCGATACCAAGTTCTTTTGCAATGGCAAAAGCGGTATCTTTATGATCACCTGTAATCATAATAGTACGAATCCCCGCGCTCTTACATTCTGCAATAGATATTTTTACTTCTGTTCGAGGTGGATCTATCATACCAACAAGCCCTATAAATATAAGATTTTCTTCCATGTGATCGGTGTTAACGTTTTGTGTATCATACTGTTTGAAAGCGAAAGATAGTACACGCAAAGCTTTTTGAGACATCATTTGGGCAGCTTCTAATATTTGTTCTTTTTCTGCCTCGGTTAAGATTTCTGCTCTACCATTTATAAAGATATGGGTACAGCGAGGTAAGAGTTTATCAATTGCTCCTTTTGTCATACTGTAATAGTTTTCACCATATTCATGTAGTGTTGACATCATTTTGCGTTCGGAGTCAAATGATAATTCGTTCACACGTCTATGTTGAGCTTCTACAGCAGCTTTTTGAAAGTCAAAGTTGCTACCGGCAACAAGAAGGGCAATTTCTGTTGGATCACCAGTCTGTGAGTCAGCTGTATAAGATGCGTCGTTACATAACATCATATTTTCTAATAATAAGCGTTGAGCATCATTGTTTACGTCTAACTTTTCTAATTTGTCATATGTACGGTCACTATAGAAATGAGTCACTGTCATTTTATTTTGTGTTAATGTACCAGTTTTATCTGAACAAATAATCGTAACAGAACCCAGTGCTTCTACGGCTGGAAGTTTGCGAATGATAACGTTTTGTTTAATCATACGCTGTACACCAATTGCGAGAACGATGGAAACTATTGCTGGTAATCCTTCTGGAATCGCAGCTACAGCTAAGCTAATAGCGGTCATAAACATTTCTAACGTATCTCGACCTTGGAAATATCCAATGAGGAACATAATGATACAAATTGCAACTGCTACAAAACCTAAATATTTTCCGACTTGTGCTAAGCTTTTTTGAAGTGGTGTTGCATCATCATCGGCTTCATGTAAGAGAGTTGCAATCTTTCCAATCTGTGAGTTCATTCCTGTTTCAACAGCAACACCAACGCCTCGGCCATAAGTAACGAGTGTTGACATAAATGCCATATTTTTTTGATCACCTAGTGGTACCTGCTCTCCATTTTGAAGAGAAGGATGATAAAGTGAATCTTTATCAACAGGAACGGACTCACCTGTTAACGCTGATTCTTCAATTTTTAAATTTGCAGTTTCAATAAGTCGTAAGTCACAAGGAATATAGCGCCCTGCATCAAGCATAACAATATCCCCTGGAACAACATCTTCTGATGGAATTTCTTTTTGTTCACCATCACGCTTAACAATTGCCTTTGGTGTTGCCATCTTTTTTAATGCTTCTAAAGCTTGTTCTGCTTTCGATTCTTGAATGACGCCAATTACAGCGTTTAAAACAACAACAAGAGCAATAATGCTAGCATCGGCCCATTCACCTACAAAGGCAGAGATAAGAGCGGCAATTAAAAGAACATAGACGAGAACATCATTAATTTGGGCGAAAATACGTTGCCATAAAGTCCGTCTTTGTTTGGTGATGAGTTCATTTCGACCATATTTTTTTAACCGAATTTGTACCATATCTTCTGTTAAACCATGCCGTTCATTTGTTTCAAGTTCAAGTATTGTGTGATCTTTCGTTTTACTGTACCAATTGCTCATAGATAAACACCTCCGGTAAACACAGCTGGCAATGGTAATGTGGCGAGTATTAGATGTGGAGTCTATGGTGAGGTTCTCTTTTTATTGTACAGTATTTGGAAAATAAATGTTGGAAAGCGAAAGGATGTCATGAATTTGTTGGAAATAAAAAAGTCCCTTTGTATAAGGGACTCCTCTTTATTTTTTGATTAATGTACCTAATTCTTCTGTAATAGCTTGCATTTCACTAATGCTAAATGTTTCACGCTTCATTACATGATTATAAATGTCACGTAGATCTTCGTACATTTCTGCATTAAAGCTTTCAGCGCGCATTGCTCCTGCATTTACCATGCGTAACTTTTCCTTAATGGCTTCTACCATATATTCAACATTTTCTTGCGATTTTACGGATAAATCCACCGAAGTGTCCCCCTTTGAAATAACATAAGGATATCTTAACATTTTTTATCATTTTCGTTAATGTAACTTTTCAATCCAATTAAATTAGTAGGGATTTCCTTTATAATTAATAATTGGTTGTTTATACTATACGTATATATAAGAAATGCGCAAGAAAGGAAGAAACAAATATGATTCAAGTATTGTTTGTTTGTCTTGGGAACATTTGTCGTTCTCCGATGGCAGAAGCAATTTTTCGTGATCTTGTCGTGCAAGAGGGATTAGAAGATAAAATTCAAATTGATTCCGCGGGGACAGGCGATTGGCATATTGGTCATCGACCTCATGAAGGAACACAAAAAATTTTAAAAGAAAATGAAGTTTCTTTTGAAGGAATTAAAGCACGTCAAGTAGAAAAAGAAGATTTAACAAAGTTTGATTATATTATTGCCATGGACAACAAGAATATAGCGGATTTAGAAAGTTTAGGTAAAGCTGGAGGCTATATTGGTAGACTGTCCGATTTTGTTCCAGAAGGTGGCTGGACAGATGTTCCTGACCCTTATTTTACAGGGAACTTTCAAGAAGTATATGACCTTGTAACAGAAGGGTGTACAAAATTGTTAGCATTCATTCGAAATGAGCAAGGAATCTGAGAAAGCTTAGAAAGAAATACTTTCTAACATAAGAAACGGAAGGGTGAAGGAATATGGCAAAGAAGAATAAGATAGCTCGAAATATTGCAATTGGGGTAGCAGCAGGTGTAGCTGTTTCCATGCTTAAGAAAGAAAATCGCGAGAAAGTAAAAAATACAGCAGAAAAAGCAAAATCAAAAATGATTGAAATTGGCGAGAATGCAAAGATAAAAGAAAAGGTGCAAACTGTTACAGATAAAGGGCGCGAACTTGCAGATTTTAATGTAGTAAAGGCGAAGGTAGCGGAAATTAAAAAATTAACACCAGCTGTTGTTGAAACACTAAAAGAAACGAAAGAAATTTTTAGTAAGAAAAAAGCTGAGCCAGAAGGAAAAACAGAAACAATTGAAATTCAAACAATTTCTCCAACATTAGAAGAGGTAACGGGAGAAGAACCAGTGATTGCTGAGGAAAAAAAAACAGAAGCATATATTGAGTTGAAGCAAGATAAAGAAGAGAAGCAAAGTGTTTAGAGACATATGAAAAAATTTCTAGAGAAAGCAAGGGGAAATCGTGTCTTTTCGTTTGGGAAGGATTTATACGACCGAACGATGCGAGATGATGTAGCGGGCTTAGCAGCACAGCTCGCTTATTTCTTCTTGCTTGCTATTTTTCCTGGGCTTGTTTTTTTAATTACGCTTCTTGGATTTATTCCCATTCATACAGAGGATGTGCTCAGTTTATTAGAGAATTATGTGCCAGAAGATGCAATGAATTTAATTGAAGTGAACGTTGATAGCGTTGTAAACAAACAAAATGGTGGTCTGTTATCATTTGGTTTATTATCTATGCTATGGTTTGCATCAAATGGTGTAAATGCAGTGATGAATGCTTTTAATCGTGCTTATGACGTAAAAGAAACACGCTCTTACATTACAACGAGAGCGTTATCTATTGTACTTACACTAGCAATAATTTTTATGATTGTCTTTGCGTTAATTGTCCCTGTTTTTGGACAGGTAATTGGAGCAGCTGTTTTTAAAGCGCTCGGTTTGTCAGAAAGCTTTTCTTTTGTATGGAGTATTACACGATTAGTAGCCAGCTTTTTAGTGTTATTTGCCTTATTTAGTTTCTTATATACATTTGCGCCTGATCGAAAGTTAAAGAGAAAAGAGGTTGTATCAGGAGCATTATTTGCAACAATTGGGTGGATTGTGGTATCGTACTCATTTGCTTATTACGTAGACAAATTTGCAAATTATGCAAATACATATGGTGGTCTCGGTGGTATTATCATTTTAATGTTATGGTTCTATTTAACGGCCTGGGTTATTTTACTTGGTGGTGAAATTAACGGTCTCTTGTATTCTTATCGAGCAAGTGACAATAATTCCCGTGATGGAAAATAGCGTTCTGTTCCATAATAAAAAGGAACAGGGGGGATTTGATATGAGCAACAATAAAAAAAATCACAATAATAAAAACCAAGGTAAAAAAAATAGTAGTTCGCATCCAAAACATAAAACGAGCAGCAGTGCGAATGGGCATAATGGCTACCATTAAAAGTGCAAGCTGCTGAAGCTAGATATTAAAAAACGGGTTCCCTTTTGGGAACCCGTTAGTTATTTCCTTTTAATAATCGCAATCCATTTAGTATAACAAGGATTGTACTTCCCTCATGGCCGATAACACCAAATGGAAGTGCTAAAAATTGTAAAAAGTTAGAACAAATAAGCATTGCAATTACTGTTAAAGAAAAGATAATGTTTTGTTTCACAATACGATTCATTCGTTTTGATAAACGAATGGCCTGTGCAAGACGAGAGAGTTCATTTTTCATTAAAACAACATCTGCTGTTTCTAAGGCAACGTCTGTCCCTTCACCCATAGCAACGCCAATACTTGCTGTAGCGAGTGCAGGAGCATCGTTAATACCGTCGCCCACCATTGCTACTGTTCCGTATTTTTCTTTTAGTTGTTTCACTGTTTCTACTTTTGTTTCCGGCAAGCATGATGCGTAGTATTCTTTGATGTTGCTTTCATTTGCAATTGCTTTAGCTGTCTGTTCATTATCACCAGTAATCATGATGGCTTCGACACCAATGCTTTGTAAATCGCGAATGGCAGCAATTGTTTCTTGGCGTAACGTATCTTTTAAAGCGATAATCCCAAGAATTCCTTCTTCATCACTGATATAGACAACAGTTTTTCCTTCTTGTTCAAGTGTATTAGCGATACCATTATGAAATACTTTCGCTTCTTCACCAATAAAATCGGCCTTTCCAATTTTATAAGCTGTATTTTCTAAAATTCCTTTTAAGCCGAATCCAGTGACATCTTCTACACTTTCTGGTTTCGTTAATGTAATGTCGTATGCATGTTTTGCGTACTTGACGATAGCTTCTGCAAGCGGGTGTGTGGAGTGACTTTCGATAGAGGCTGTAATATACAACACCTCTTTTTCTGATATTTCATCACGTACGTAAACATCTGTTACAGTCGGCTTTCCTTGTGTTAATGTTCCTGTTTTATCAAAGGCAATTGCTTTCACTGAGGCAAGACGTTCTAGATGGATACCACCTTTAAATAAAATACCGCTTCGCGCACCGTTAGAGATGGCAGATAATATTGCTGGTGTAATCGAAGCAACGAGTGCACAAGGAGAAGCAACAACGAGTAAAATCATAGCGCGATAAAATGTTTCGTTCCAGCTCCAATCTAGTATAAAGTGAGGAACAAACAACATTAGAGCAACAATAATAAGTACACCTTTTACATATGTTCCTTCAAATCTTTCAATAAAAAGTTGTGAGGGTGACTTTTCACTTTGCGCATTTTGAACGAGACGAATGATTTTTTGGAACAGTGTTTGATCACTGCGTTTTGTAATTTTAACTTCAATGGCTCCACGTAAGTTTACGGTTCCAGCGAATACTTCATCACCCAATCTTTTCTCATTCGGGATAGGTTCCCCAGTGATAGCTGCTTCATCGATATTCGTTTCACCGCTATGAATTGTACCATCCGCAGGTACGCGTTCACCTGGTTTAATTAAAATGATGTCATCAATTTCTAACTGACCTACCGGAATGCGTTCTTCTGTTCCATGTGAAATGCGTAAAGCTTCTTCAGGCTGTAAATCCAGCAATGCTGAAATTTCCTTTTGGCTTTTACTCAACGTATAAGATTCCATTGCGCCACTTAGTGCAAAGATAAATATTAAGATTGCACCCTCTGCCCAGTAGCCGATAATAGCGGCACCGATGGCAGCGAAGAGCATTAACATTTCCACATTCAATTCCTTTTCTTCGATCGTATCTTGGATGCCTTCTTTGGCTTTTGCATATCCACCAATTATATAGGCGAGGATATAAAAAACTACTCCAGCAGTTGTTGCTTCGTTTTTTGTGAGTAACCAGCCAGATAAAATGAAAATCCCCGATAGGATTGCAAAGATTAGTTCATAATGTTTTTGAAATGACTGACTCCAAGATGGGCTAGACATATTATTTTTTGATGGTAATGTTTTTACTTCTGAGTTCATTATTACTCGCTCCTTCCAATTTCTTATTGAGAAAAAGAATCAAAATCGAAACCCCTATAAAACGACGAAAGCTGCCATCCGTAAGGATAGCAGCATTTCTATTGAAAAATTTTATCAGTTATTATCTTGTAATTATTACATATTATATCATATCATATGTTGCTACTTGAAGATATGTTTTTACGTATATGAAAAATTGAAAAACTTGTTTTTTTGCTCTTCCTTTGGTATATATGAATCTTGTTCATAAAAAGGTCGGAAAGGAAGACAGCAAGTGAAAACAGAGAAATTTTTTACTCATCCGATTGGTGTATTTGTTGCAGCACTAGCAGCGACATTTCTATGGGGAAGCGCATTTCCTTTTATTAAATTAAGTTATGTTGAACTTGGAATTCAGCCACATGAAGTTGGCGAGCAAATCTTATTTGCTGGCTATCGCTTCTTCTTATCAGGTGTAATGCTCTTATTCTTTTTTAAAGCAATAGGAAAAGATATGCACTTCAAAAAAGAAACAGGAAAGCAATTAGTGCAAATTGGTTTGTTTCAAACATTCCTACAATATGTGTGTTTTTATATTGGTATGAGTTACAGTTCAGGAATTGAAGGTGCTATTATTTCTGGGACATCATCTTTTTTCCAAATCATACTCGCACATTTTTTGTATAAAGATGATTCATTAAATATTCGCAAAGTGATCGGTGTGTCTATCGGTTTCTGTGGTGTGATTCTTGTGAATGTTCCAAGTGATGGGAGTATGGCGTTTCATTTTGGAATTGGTGAATTATTACTTTTGGTGGCCGCGATGATGTATTCATATGGAAATATATTAGCGAAAGAAGGAAGTAAAACATTAGATGTTGGGTATATGACAGCGTACCAGATGATTTTTGGATCTATCGGATTATTATGTATTGGTATTTTTCAAGTTGGATTTATGCCTTTTGCATTTAATACAAAAGCACTATTTATGTTACTGTACTTATCCTTCTTATCAGCGGCAGGTTTCTGTATTTGGAATACAGTTATGAAATATAACAAGGTTGGAAAAGTATCGATGTATATGTTCTTTATACCGGTATTTGGTGTCATGTTATCTAGCCTGATTTTAGGAGAAGCAATCCATTCATTCGTTTTATTTGGATTAGCATGTGTAGCAGCTGGTATTATCGTAGTAAATCGAAGACCAAATGTGAAAAAAACGGAACAAGAGAAAAAAGTAGCTTAAAGGAAAGGAATTATTCCTTTTAAAAAAGAAGTATTCTTCTTTTTTTTTTAATTTGGTAAGATAAAAACAGGAAAAAGCAAGTTATATCACGAAGAAACATTATTATCTATTCATTAAGGAGTATATGTTATGAATGAAATTTACATATTATTAATTGGACAGATTATTTTATTTATTGTTGGTGCGCTTTTTGCCATGAAAAAGACAAAGCAAACTATGAAAAATGAGCCATTACCGTTGTTCATCCGTCTTATCCTTAGTTTTTCTTTAACAGGTGGTGCAATCTGGATTTGGTTACAAGATCCATCTGTAGAGTATCGTCAGTGGGCTGCAATTGGTATGACTTTATCTACGCTGGGTGATTTATTTATGGCGGGGCTCATTCCATTTGGGCATCGGTTAATCGGCGGTATGGTTGCCTTTGCAATTGCGCATTGTTTTTATGTAACAGCATTTTTGCAAACAGGTATTTCATGGAGCGGATTCTGGATTGGGGTAGCAGCATACGGTTTATTTTTAATAATTGGCTGGTTCTTTTTTATTCGGAATCAAAAACAAGATAGGCTATTTACAATTGGTGCGCTCGTATATGGTTTATGGGTTGGGGGAATGGCGTGCTTTGCCTTTGCATTATACTATGCACACAACGGAATGTGGTGGATTCCGGCAGTTGGTGGATTGTTATTTGTGATTTCTGATTTTATTATTGGTATAACGGATATTGGTGGTCGCAAAGTAAAGTATGATCCACTTTGGATCTGGGTAACGTATGTTGCTGCACAGATGTGTATTATTTATGCTGAAATATAGGAAATGAAGAACCGCTTGTGAGGGCGGTTCTTTTTTATTCATACTGGACATTGAGTTTGCTATTACCACTTGTTAATGTACGATAAATAATACAAATAATTGACAGATAATATAGAATTTATTTACAAATGAGTTCTATAATAGAAGGACAAGAGAGAAAGGGGAAATAAATGAAAAAGAAAAATCGCTTTCGTGAGCTTTTTGAAATACTAGCTATTGCGTGTTTGTTGGTTTTTTTAGTGAAGATTTTTGTGTTTTTTCCAACAACTGTGCAGGGAGCATCTATGAGGCCAACATTGCAAGATGGGGATAAAGTAATTATTAATAAGTTAGCAAAGAGATTTGAGACGTATGAGCGTGAAGATATAATTGTAGTAAAGACTGATAATTTTTATGTGAAGAGAATTATTGGGTTACCTGGAGATGTAATTGAGATGAAGAATGATCAATTATATGTAAATCATCAAGTGAAAAGTGAACCTTACCTGGATAAGAATAGAGGGCATGCGAAACAACTTCTTATTAATTTAACTGAAGACTTTGGTCCTATTACAATTCCAAAGGATAAGATTTTTGTTATGGGTGATAATCGGTTAGTAAGTAAAGATAGTCGTAATGGCTTAGGACTTATCGATAAAACAGAAGTGCTTGGAACGCTAAAAGCAATTTATTATCCGTTCGATCATATGAAAATTATAAACTAGAAAGAAGGGACAATATGGAGGATATTATCGGACATATTCTAGTAGGAGTTAGTCGCGGAGTAATTGCATTAGGTGAACTATGTGCTGATGCAGGGAAAGGAATTGTTAGAGGAACAGTCAGTATTGTAAAAGTAGCTGGGGACTTTATGTTAGATGAAGTAGTAGAGGGAGCGTTAGAAAGATTAGCTGAGCGAGAAGAACGGAAAAAGAAAAGGATACAGCGGCATATAGAAAAGCTGAAACAGTATACATGGTTTAAAGTTTTACATGAGAATAAGAGCTGCCAGGAAGTTCTAAATTATAATGAAGCATGTAGGAAGTTATTAAGTAAGCGCCGATATGTTCATAAGTTAATTCATAATGAAGCAGAGAGAAAGAACTTCATTAAGCGTGTGAGAATTGATGCGAAGGTTGATGATGTTATTTGGGATATGTGTGTGAAAGAGAAGAGAGGCAAAAAACCAAGCAATGATTAAGTTGCTTGGTTTTTTGCTTGTAACTCGTCTTAATGGCATGCATTTTGTTTAAACTATTGGTGTTTCGTCAATTATTAATCTTGATGAGGAAGTTGAGTCATTGTTACTATTTTTATTTAACATGAATTTGTATTGTAATAACTGTAATTTAAATAGTGTTAAAGGATCGTGATACGTTTCTGGGTTTGTTCTTAGTTTTGTTAATGTACTTTCGTCCTGCTCTATCTCTAAATGTGCTGCTTCTACAGTTTGTTTTAAGATACTAAGAGGTTCTTTAAAGAACATCATAATATCACGTTCTAATGCACTTTCGAATAATTCAAATTGAAGGAAGAACTGTTCAGAAATAGTTGTTGTTACCTCTGTATAGTCTTCGGTCTCAATATAATTTTTATATTTGTTATAGAGCATAGATTGATTCTTCTGCATGTTACCGAATAATTTCCCAGCACTTTTTAATAGAAATTGTGTTGGTGTAAAGCGTAGTAAAATATTTACGTCACCAACGTTGATTCGGTTTGTCATTCTTGCAACATCTCGGCGCCAATCATCAAGTAATTGAAAATCACACGGCAGTTTCATTCGCTCTTCTTCGTATAAGTTATTAAATGTTTCACTCATTTCATCTAAATAAGATTGACTTTGAATAAATTCATTATGTGCTTTTTCAATCCATTCCTGAATAGAATGCGTAAACTTAGGTAATATCATTTGTTGTAAATGCTTTTGGATTCTTTCATTCATTGCTTCATTTAGTTCTTCATGAACTTGTTTAAAGTCACTATCTTCCTGAATTAAATCAGAACAGCTCTGCAATAATTCAGGAATTTGATTATGGAGATCATGTATAATTTCATCTTTTGTTAAACGATACGAGTCTGTGATAGAACGAGTCTTATCTTTTTCAATAGCAGTCAGGTTATTAATAAAGCCATTTAGTTTCACTAAAATGTGTTTGTTCCAACGGATTGACTTTACTAATGTATTTTCTAATTGTACGCGTTCATTTAAGAGATATGTAATGGTCTTTTGAATAAACCATAATAGTTTTTCTATGCGCTCTGTTTTTATATCTCTATTCGTAAAGCTTGAAGTAATAGATTCTGTTAAATCACTTAGTTGCCCGTTGTTCTCATCTAAAGATGAGTAAGGGAATACTCGTGCATTTGGGAAATGTACACGTATTTTAGACTCAGTTTCGGTTAGCGTTTTATTTGCTGTTTCATCAGTAAGAATTGTATCGATTGTATTTAAAACAAAATGAACTTGTAAAGTCGGTATTTGTTCACGTATGTACAATAGTGTATTGATTTCTTCATCAAGTAAAGGTGAAGAGACATTAAGAATATATAATAGATTATCGGATACATGTAAGTATTCAAGATTTGTAGTTTCTTTATTGTCATTTCCATCAAAACCTGGTGTAACGATAAATGAGAATTTGTTTTTCCGTAAAAATCTACTTGGTAGTTTAAATTCAATACATTTCTGTTCAGATTCTGATTTTGGAGGGACAGCTATCATCTCATAAAATTCATCTAAATTAGAAGCATTTCTTATTGTTAAATCTGTGAGTTCCGTAATTTCTGTCTGTGGATTATCCTTAAAGGCGATAGCAGCTCTAGAAGTATTTTTTAGTATCCTTTCCCCTAATATAGAATTGATAAAGGCTGATTTACTATCATCATTCGTACCCGTAATGAGAATTTGTTGTACGTTTATATCGGAAAGTTCTCGAACAAGCCATGTGTAAGAATGACCTAAGTCTACATCATTCTTTTCTGCCCATACAACAATAGTTTCAAAAAGATTTGCAGTCTTTTCTAGTTCAACTGCGTTATATATTGTTGAGCTAGAAAGTAGCGTTTCAGCGCTTTTTACAAGTAATGTATCAAGGCTCTTAGGTGAAACCTCATTCCATGCTAATGTCGCAGCGGAAACAAATAGAGAATGTTCTGCTTTTGTTAAGCTAAACCAATTCGTTAACAAGTCTGGAATAAGTTCCTGTAGTTCATGCATCAAGTATTTTCCTGTAATTAATTCACAGTATGTTTCTTGATAAAGAGTAACGATTTCATCCCATGAGTCGTAAGAATCTACCTCGATATGTAAAAATAGGTGATTGATTGTTTGAATCCATACTAAGTTGGTCGACTCATCTTGATAGATTTTCCAAAATGATGAGATAAGTTGCTTAAATTGGTCTGAATCGATTGTATATAAAACTTTTAGTGCCTCATAAAAATATTTTGGTTTCATTTGTTTTGTGAATCCTTGGTTCACATAACTTGTTAAAATTTCAAACCAATGTAATGATTTTGTTCGAATTCCTTCGTGAATAGCAAGATCAATAGCGTTGTTCCAATCCTGCTGTTTTTCATAAAAGGAGCGGGCAATGGCAGTAATATTTGGATAGTCTGGTTGGAATGCAACTGCTTCACTAATGACCTTAAAAGCAAGTCCTAAACGATTTTGTTCAATGTACAGAGAAAGAAGTTGTAATGACACTTCCATTGTCAGTGTTATATCGTCCGTTTGAATTGATGTATAGATTTCTTCTGCGATTGAAAGCAATCCTAATTCAAAATAAGCATCTGCTATATTTTTTTTTGCCCATAGAGAGAGGTCATTGTTTACTTTCTCCCACTTGAAGATGGCTGTTTCAAAATCTTTATGATGATAGTAAACTTCTCCTTGTGCGAAACGAATATTAGCGATATTGGAAAATTCATTTTCAGCTTCATTTACATATGCTTCCCCAAGCGTTTGAGGAGCTTGAACAGAACCTTGTTCAGTTAAGAATGTTTCGTAATATACCTTTTGAATCAATTGTTTTTCTATGGTCATGTTTTTTCCCCCTGTATGATTTAGAAAAATGATTATTATGTAAAAGGGTGCATAGTACTCTACATGGATAGAAGATGCATGTTATTGTTTTAAATTATATTTTTTCCTACCTATATCATTTTTCTTGAGAGTCAAACCGATGCTAAATGTAACTTTTCTTTATTGTAACAAAAAACCTGCTTGTGAAGGCGGATTTTCTTATAATTATGAGGCAAAGTATGGATTTATCCCACTATTTACGGGCAGTAAGACTCCAACTTCAAGATTCAGTGAGAAGCAAGGAAGAGAGGTGAGGGTTTTATATAAGTGGAGGATGAAGAAAAAATATTTATGGAAGTTTTACGTTATTCCGCTTTGTATGAACAATATGTATCCACATCTCAAGGTTCTGAAAAGTGAAGATTAAAAGCAGTGAAAAGTTTCATTACAGATCAGATGAATAGGAGTAGAGTTCATTATAAAAACGATGTATAGTGAATATGTATACCATGTTTGCTTAAAGGATAGAGAGGGCACAATATGGAATAACGATCGTGCATAGGATGTGTCATCCGAATGGAACAGCATATTGGTGAGTTAATCGCACATTATGGATATTTAGGAATTATTATAGCTCTTGCAGGCGGAATAGTTGGTCTACCGATACCAGATGAGTTTTTGCTGACGTTTGTTGGTTATAATATTTCGAAAGGAACTATGTCAGGGACAGCTGTTTTTCTAAGTGGAATGGCTGGTTCGGTACTTGGAATTACTTTAAGTTACATACTTGGGTTAAAACTTGGACTACCTGTATTAAGAAAGTATGGTCCAAAGATAGGAATTAAAGAACAGCAAATTGATAAAACGCATGTTTTATTTGAAAAATATGGCCCCTTTTTATTAATGATCGGATACTTTATACCAGGAGTTCGTCATTTAACTGCGTATTTCGCTGGTATGTCTAATTTAACGTTATGGAGATTTTGCTTATACGCATACGGTGGTGCTTTCATTTGGATTAGCGTTTTTATTGGGCTTGGATGGAAACTTGGAGAGAAGTGGCGTTTTGTTGAATATAGCCTGCATCATTATGGAATGTTGATTTTAATTATCTCAGTAGTAGTCATACTTATTGTATGGGTCTACATAAGAAGAAAAAAAACCGCTATTTAGCGGTTTTTTAGCTGAAAGCAATGAAGAAAACATCTGATGTAATACATATAACACTTAATTTATCTACAGGAGCAACTTGTGAAACATTTCCTGTTTTTAAGGAGAGAGAATAAAATAGCTGGTGCTTTTTTATTTAATAGAACGTCACTAATATTTTGAAACTTTCTTTGTATCATAATTACACCTATCATGAATAGTGCCGTGATGATGGAACGGGTAGTTGCCGCTACATTGGCATTGATCCCTTACAATCCAACTTTCCCGAAAATGAACACAAGTGCTGCAGCGATTGCTGGTAATAATGAATAGATGAAAGGCCCACCTGACAGGTGGGCCTTTCATCTATTATTCTGCAATTTCTTCATATAAAAAGTACGTTACATTATAAATATGTTCAACTTCATCATCTGTCATAAATAAAAGTTCTTCACGCTCCATTCCTTTTTTCTTTTCAATAAACTCGATCATATTCTTCCGTTCTTCTCTTTTCATCATTTTTATTTCTCCTCCCATTCTGTTTTAATACAGTTTATTTAAGTTGATACTATTATATAACAGAATCTTTAGAATGTTCCACCTTTTTTGTGTTTTTTTTGATGAGAACTTTTCGACAAAACAAGCCCTTTTGAAGGGGCTTGTTTTTGGATTATAGTCGTAAAAACTCTGGCTGAGTCGTACCAGCACTATCAATGTAGTAAATTGTATTGGGATTGATTTTTATAAGTACATAGTTAGGATCTTCGGGACCGAGTAACCAGCGTTTTAAGTTGTTGCTCCAAAATTTATTTTTTAATGTTTGATCTTCTTCAATTGAAGCGATGCCTTCTACTTCAATATAATCTTCATCCCATTTCTTTCCTTCTCTTCCAAGTAGTACGTGCACGTTTGAATTTTTTTCAATATCTGCTACCTTTTTTGAATTACGATCTGTTGGTGCGTATAATACAAAATCTTCATGAAAAAACATCATAAAACAGCTATGTGGCTTATTCTCACGAACGGTAGCTAATACACCTGTTCTTTGTCCTTGAATAATAGTTGCAATTTTTTCTTTTAAATGCATTTTTGATGCTCCTTTCAGTTATCCGTAATTTCACCTTGTAAAAACTTGCCCTTAAAATTTTTTACGATCTTTTATACTTTTTTCTTCAATCCCACTTTTTAAACGTATTTGTGATGAAATGGGACAAGTTAGGAGAAGAATAATAATAGTAGTGGAGAGAAATACATACGATGGAAGGATTGAAAATATGTTTAATAAAATTTTCTTAATACTTGCACTGGTTGGAGTGCCGCTTTCGATTATTGGAAATACGCTACATTGGCCACAAACAATCATGTTTGCGGTATATTGCATTACAATTATTGCTCTCGCTGCTTTTATGGGAAGAGCGACAGAAAGTTTAGCTATTGTTTCTGGGCCAAGAATTGGTGGGTTATTAAATGCAACCTTCGGGAATGCGGTTGAACTTATTATTTCAATTTTTGCATTGCAAGCAGGGTTAACTGAAGTTGTACTTGCTTCATTAACTGGTTCTGTTCTTGGAAACTTATTATTAGTTGGAGGTCTTTCCTTTTTTGTAGGAGGGCTTAAGTATAAAAGACAAAGTTTCAATGTGTACGATGCAAGACATAACTCTGCTCTTCTAATATTTGCAGTTGTTGTAGCATTTGTTATTCCAGAAGTTTTTTCAATGAAGATGGGTATAGAGAAGACATATCAATTAAGCATTGGGGTTTCAATCATCATGATTGTCATGTATTTAGCAGCACTATTTTTCAAACTGGTTACACATCGCGGTGTATATCAGCATAAAAGTGATGAAGTAGAACATGAGGAGGAACCTGAATGGTCAAAGAGAAAAGCACTACTTATTTTAGCGATTGCAACAGCGGCTGTTGCTTACGTATCTGAGGCGCTTGTTCATACATTTGAAACGGTAGCGAAATCATTTGGATGGTCGGAACTATTTATCGGGGTTATCATTGTTGCGATCGTTGGTAATGCTGCAGAGCATGCCTCTGCAATTATTATGGCTTATAAAAATAAAGTGAATATTGCAGTTGAAATTGCAGTCGGTTCAACATTGCAGGTTGCTATGTTTGTCGCCCCTGTTCTCATCATACTTTCGATGTTTTTTACAGTGAAGATGCCCCTTGTATTTACAATGCCGGAACTTGTGTCCATGATTACGGCGGTATTTTTAACAATTGCAATTTCAAATGACGGAGATACGAACTGGTTTGAGGGAGGAACATTATTAGCTGCCTATTTCATTATGGGAATTGGCTTTTACTTGTTATAAAAAATGGGATAACAATGTCATGGAGGGAAAACAATAGGGATAGTTAATTGCTATTTAAATGGTTTATACACTTTTAAATTAGGAAGGGGTAAAGCAGATGAAACGAGTGTGCAGCATATGTTTTTCAACTATGGTCTCGTTTATTTTATTATTTCCTTATAGTAGTTTTGCAAAGACAACAATCAACGTAAAGATGCCGTCATCTGTTTTGAACATTTCAAAAGACAATACGTATCCGAATGCAACGCAAGATTTACCGCGTTTGCAGCCAAGTGAATTTGCGAAAGAACTACTGAAAACGTCAACGACTCGAATAGAAAACCCAGATTTAATTCGGATGTTTAACGAAACTTCGATTTCAAATGCGCCTCTTGCAGTCGGATATAGGGCGAAAATTTATTTAGGTCAATGGCCGTTGAATTATGAATCAACAGATACAACGATAAATTGGGAATATAAGCAAGTAAATCGTAATGTGTATGATAACCGCGGTGTGGAGAGGTTGTATCCGCTTCGGTACAAACAAGAATCACAAAAAACGATAGAAGGTGGTTTAACAGCTTATATTAAAGATGCAGATGATGTGAAAAAGATGATTCTTTTAAAGGCGATGGAGAAAGTACAGCTACCCCTGTCTTTTAAAACAACAATTGGTTATGGTACCGGGAATGAACGTATATATAATATCAGCCCGAAACAACTTGGGTATTTATATGCATATACACCAGCGGTAAATGAAAAAGGAAAAGTTACATTTGGAGAAGTATATCTTGTTTTAAAAGGGAATCAAAAGAGGCTTGTAATTAAAAATATTACTTCCCAAGGAATTGGAGCATCTATTCCTGTACAAGATTATGTATCCTTTAAATTTATTTCATCACCTTATCCGCGATAACATAAAAAACGTCAGCTAAATATGCTGACGTTTTTTGTTACAGTGTGATATTCGATTCTTTTGTTAAGAAGTCCTCAGTTGGATAATAGCTGTTTTTTACAAGAATATTTGGTCCAAGGCATTTTACAGCAGGACAGTGACAGCTTAATGATTTCGCTGTTTTCGAGTTGCACCATTTGTCATATGCTTCTTGCAATGTATTTGTTTGAATGTTGCCAAGCAGTGGAATATCACCAAAGTCCGTTACGATAATGTTACCATCAAAAATATTTACATTTAGGCGAGAACGTCCATCTGGATCATTACGTACAGTTACGTTTTTACTTTCGTGTAGTTTTTTTAATGTAACTAAATCAGGTTCATCATTACTGCATGCGTAAAATGGTAACGTACCAAATAACATCCACACATTCTCATCACGAATCTCTAATAAGTGCTCAATTGCACTGCGAATTTCATCTTTTGTTAAAATTTCAAGGTTGCTAGCAAAATCACTTGGGTACATCGGATGTACCTCATGACGCTTACAACCCATTTCTTCTACAATTTGGCGGTGAATGTGTTCAATATGTGGCAATGTACGTTTGTTTAGCATAGTTTCTGCTGATACGAGAACACCAGCTTCTGATAAAGCTTTACTATTTGTAATCATCCGTTCAAATAGTTTTGCGCGCTGTTCATAAGTAGGTTTGCGCTCCATCATTGCAAAGCCACCCTCAACAAAATCATCAATTGTTCCCCAGTTATGTGAAATATGTAGCACGTCTAGATACGGAACAATTTGTTCATAGCGGGCTAAATCTATAGTTAGGTTTGAATTAATTTGAGTGCGAACGCCTCGTTCATGGGCATATTTTAAGAGTGGTGTTACATAGTTGTCGACGGATTTTTTTGAGAGCATTGGTTCTCCGCCAGTAATACTTAAAGAACGTAAATGAGGAATCTCATCTAATCGTTTTAATAAAAGTTCCATCGGAAGCGGATTTGGATCTTTCGGCTGTAATGTATAACCAACAGCACAATGCTCGCAGCGCATATTGCATAACGTTGTCGTTGTAAACTCAACGTTTGTTAATAGTAATTTGCCGTACTCTTCAAGGTCCATATACGCTTCCCATGGATCGTAAGAAGGAGTAATCGGCTTCATTGTTTGTGATATACTCATATGAAATACTCCTTTGACTATTGAAATAACAATTTGTCCATTCTCTATAATAGAAGAATATAAGCTATTTATAAAGTGAAACTTTTTGTAACAAAGATTTCTCTATCTATAAAATGTGGTAGGGAGTAGTAATTGCTTCAAGATAAAAGGTATGACAAATTTGCTAAAAATTCATGTTCGTGATGCTCATTTTTGCGGTATAATAAAAGTAACTCGAATAAAAAGGAGAGTGCCTTCGTGGGAAAAGCAATTCAAGATAAAGATTCACAACTAGTATATTTAAAAGAACGTTTAAATATGTTCATCGAAGTGATTGATACAATTGAACCGGAAGAAGTGGAATTAGAAGATGTAGATCGTCTTCTTTCAATGCTAGATGAGTTAGAACTAAAATGTGAGCAATTTAAAAAAGATCAATAATATATTTTTAAAGCGGCTGCCAATCCTGTCTTGGTAGCCGCTTTTTATATGGCAAGCTATCCTAAAAGAGCGCTACAAACAATCTTTTGGGATAATCTTCAAGAAAGCCTGTTTCAGTTTGCTACTTTACAGTATGAATAGACAGAAAATATAGTTTATAATATGAAGGTAGGGAGGAGGAATTATATGGAATATCATTTGGTGAAGCCTGTATTACAAGGAAAAAAAGCAAGAGAAACAAAAACGTACAATATTTATAATTTTTTCATAATCGGACTTATTTTTGGGATTATTCCGATTATGATTTTAGGAACTTGCAATGCGATTTGGTTAAAAGAGCCCAAAAAGAAAATATACATACTTCTTATGATAGGAATAATGACTTTATTAGCAATGTTCATCTGTGCCGCTCTAATTGGTAATATATATGTGCTAAAGATTGCTTCTCGAATAGCTGCTGCAGTTGTAACAGGTGTGTATATATATGCGCTGCGGGAACGGTTTCGAATTCATAATTTAGTAAATGAAAGTACGGAGTCATTACGGTGGATAGGTTTAATCATTGGAATAGTTGGGATCATGGCCCAAACGGCATTGTTGGTAGGAGGGGAGATGCTGTATGTCAACTTCACAGAGTGAAACGATGTTGTTACAAGAGGCACTGCATTATTACGGGATTGGTCATATTGAAACAGCACAGCAGAAATTAGAAACACTGCTTTCTTATAATCCACAGCATGCTGAAGCATTGTACAGTTTAGGATGCTGCTATGCAGATTCAGAACAATATGATGAAGCAAAAGAGCTTTGCATATCAGCGTTGCAGCATGGTTTTGAGCCCGAAGAAGTGTATTATACACTTGGACATATATATACATATACGAATGAACTTGAAAAAGCGGAGCAAAGCTTTTTGAGCGTTCTGTATTCAGATCCTTCCCATGCGCAAGCAATGGCGAAATATGCATTTATTTTATTAAAAACAGGTTATATTGAAAAAGCTAAGCAACTCATGCAAAAGGCAGTAGAAATTAACCCCAATCATCCTACCGTTCTTCATTATCAATTTGTGTTATTACTTGCAATAGGAACGAAACAAGAAATAGAGGAATCCTTAAAAGATAATTATTATGGATCAACTAACGAAGTTCACTTTTTAGTACAGTTAGGAATCCATGCAGCAACAAGGAAGAGGTATAGGGAAGCATACAAATATTACCGACAAGCGTTTTTGTTGGCACCTAATAATAAAGAATTACTTGAAATCTTAGAAGAAGCAGAAGAACTGATTCATCCGATTTTCTTTCCGAATGTTCTTGTGAATAAAGTGGGTGGTCCGCTTATCTTTTGGGCAATATCTTTTGGAACATTAGGTTTATTCTCTGCATTAGACTGGAGAAATATGGCTAGTTTTGCGATTTTATTTTATCTCATCATTTGTATATGGAGCTGGCTATCTACACCGATGTACAAATTGTATAAAAAAATAAAAAAATCATGAAGGGAGAGAATACGGTGAATAAAATAGATGTATTAAAGCAAGTGCTAGCACAAGACGAAGAAAATGGATCAATTTGGTATTTAATTGGAGTCGAGTACAAAGAACAGGGAGATATAGCAAATGCGCTGCAAGCTTTATCGAAAGCTCTTCAGTATGGTGATCAAGAATGGAAGAATAAAGTTGCGGCTGAACTGGAAGCTTTATCACAAGTGCTTACAAATCCGAAAGAAACAATATATGTAACAGAAGAGGAAAGCCAGTGTGAAAACAATGAGGATCACGTAATAGAGCAAGATCCAGAAAAGGAAAAACAGCTACATGCAGTCTATGCAAATGAAAATATGGAAGAAAATGTGGTTTCGATGAACGTGCTTCAAGGCGGAAGAAGCAAGCAAAAACGGGAACAAGAGCAGATTACATTTGAGGATGTCGGCGGTTTGCATGATGTGAAAAAAGCGATTCAAATGAAAATTATCAAACCGTTTACTTCACCAGGATTATTTGAGCGTTTTAAGAAAAAAGTTGGCGGCGGCATTTTATTATACGGTCCTCCTGGCTGCGGAAAAACATATATTGCCAAGGCAACTGCAGGGGAGTGCAGAGCACATTTTGCAACGATGAGCATTACCGATATTCTTGATCCGTATGTTGGAGTGAGTGAACAAAATGTACGGGAAATTTTTCGATATGCTCGTTCCCAAAAGCCATGTATTTTATTTTTAGATGAAATGGATGCGCTTGGATTTAATCGGAGCAAAGCGTCGGGAAATCCGACACTAAGAACAGTTATAGATCAATTGTTAACAGAGATTGAAGGTATTGATACGAATACAGACAAACTATTGTTAATTGGTGCGACTAATATGCCTTGGGACATTGATCCTGCATTTAAAAGACCGGGGCGCTTTGATAAAATGATTTTCGTTTCCCCACCTGATTTAGAAGCACGGAGCAGTATTTTTCAAATTAAGTTGGCAGGAAAACCGATTTCAACAATGGATTACGATATGTTAGCTAAAGAAACAGAACTGTATTCGGGTGCTGACATTGAAAATGTAGTAGAGCTGGCCGTAGAAAATGTTTTAGGAGAAATTATGACAACAGGTGTGGAGCGAGCGGTTACAATGAAGGACATAACCGATGCTATAGCAGAAACGAAGTCGTCTACGTTGGAGTGGTTTCGTACAATTAAAAATTATATTAAATATGCAAATGAGAGCGGCGCATACGATGATGTACAAGCATATTTAAAAAGATATAAAAAAATATAATCCCGTTCAAACGCTATTGAAATAGAAGGAATAAGAAAAAAAGAGTATAATCAATTGATGAAAGATTTTAAAGCGTTTTGGTAGCGTTCACAATTGAGGGGGAAGTAACAATGGAAAAGCTTCAAGAAAGTATGTATCAACTGATTGTTGAAACATCGACGAATTTACCGAAAGATGTTCGTCGTGCTATTCAACAAGCAAAGGAACGAGAAAATGCAGGGACTCGTTCTGCAATGGCACTTGGCACGATTACAAATAACATTAAAATGGCAGATGAAAACATCTCGCCAATTTGCCAAGATACAGGAATGCCAACTTTCAAAATCTATACACCAGTTGGCGTAAATCAATTACAAATGAAAGAAGCAATTTACAGTGCGCTTGAGCGGGCGACAAAGGACGGAAAACTTCGTCCAAACTCTGTTGATTCTCTTTTCGGGGACAATAGTGGTAACAACTTAGGACCAGGTACGCCTGTCATTAAGTTTGAGCAGTGGGAGAAAGATTATATTGATGCTCGTTTAATTTTAAAAGGAGGTGGCTGTGAGAATAAAAATATTCAGTACAGCTTACCTTGTGAATTAGAAGGACTTGGACGAGCTGGCCGTGATTTAGAAGGGATTCGTAAATGTCTTCTTCATGCGGTATATCAAGCACAAGGACAAGGGTGTAGTGCAGGAGTAATCGGCGTTGGTATCGGGGGAGACCGTACGTCAGGTTATGAATTGGCAAAAAATCAACTATTTCGTACATTAGATGATGTGAATCCAATTCCAGAATTACAAAAGCTTGAAGAATACGTATTAGAGAATGCGAACAAGCTTGGTATTGGTACGATGGGATTTGGCGGTGAAACAACTTTACTTGGTTGTAAAGTTGGTGTATACAATCGTCTGCCAGCGAGTTTCTATGTATCTGTTGCATATAATTGCTGGGCATATCGTCGTCTTGGTATAACAATTCATCCTGAAACGGGTGAGATTATCGATTGGTTATATCAAGAAGGTGAAAATACGCTTCAACAAGAAGAGGAACAAGACAAAAGTGAACAACGCGAAATTGTACTGCAGGCGCCAATTACAGAAGAGCAAATTCGTGAACTTCGCGTTGGTGATGTTGTAACAATTAATGGCATGATGTACACAGGTCGTGATGCAATCCACAAGCATTTAATGGATAACGATTGTCCAGTAGACTTAAATGGACAAATCATTTATCATTGCGGACCAGTTGTAGTGAAGGATGAAAATGAAAATTGGGAAATTAAAGCGGCAGGCCCAACGACAAGTATTCGTGAAGAACCATATCAAGGGGACATTATGAAGAAATTTGGTATTCGGGCTGTCATCGGTAAAGGCGGTATGGGAGCGAAAACATTAGCAGCACTAGCTGAACATGGCGGCGTATATTTAAATGCAATCGGTGGTGCTGCGCAGTATTATGCAGAATGTATTAAAGAAGTGAAAGATGTTGACTTCTTACAATTTGGTATTCCAGAAGCGATGTGGCATTTACGTATTGATGGTTTTAAAGCTGTTGTAACAATGGATTCTCATGGAAACAGTCTACATGCAGATGTAGATAAAACATCACTTGAAAAATTAGCAAGCTTTAAAGAACCGGTATTTAAATAATAGGAAAAATGCATCTCAAATAATTTGAGATGCATTTTTTGTTGGTATATATGGAAAAACATGTTCAGCATGAAACAAGTATTGAGCACAGAAACTACAGGTACGATTATATATGGAAAGGAGACTATTTATGAAATATAAATGGTTATATATAGGTCTCATTTTTTCACTTATGATGGCACTTGTTCCGGTTTCAGCATTTGCTTATACAAATACACCACATAACTGGGGAATTCCGCGACCTAAAAATGAAACGGCGCCAGATGCAGGGAAATTATATACAGAATTACTACAAAAAAATGGTGGTTTTTACTTAGGCGATACGAAGAAGAAAGATATTTATTTAACATTTGATAATGGATATGAAAATGGGTATACAGGGAAAATCTTAGATGTACTGAAAGAGAAGAAAGTACCAGCGACCTTTTTTGTGACAGGGCATTATATAAAAACGCAAAAAGATTTATTATTAAGGATGAAAAATGAAGGGCATATTATTGGAAATCATTCTTGGAGTCATCCAGATTTTACAGCGGTAAATGATGCAAAACTTCGTGAAGAATTGACGAGTGTAACGGAAGAAATTAAAAAAGTAACTGGACAAAAAGAAGTAAAATATGTACGTCCTCCGCGAGGGGTGTTTAGTGAAAGAACGTTAGCACTTGCGAAAGAAATGGGATATTATAACGTATTTTGGTCCCTTGCATTTCTTGATTGGAAAGTAGATCAGCAAAGAGGATGGCAATACGCTCATAATAATGTCATGACGATGATTCATCCAGGATCTATTTTATTACTTCATGCGATATCAAAAGATAATGCAGAGGCGCTTGCAAAAATCATTGATGATTTGCGCGAGAAAGGGTATCATTTTAAAAGCCTAGATGATTTAGTAAAAAGCAATCAGCCGTAAGCATGTATGCTTACGGTTTTCTCATGCTATAATGATGTGTAAAAAGGATGGGGAAACGTATGTGGAGCGAACATGTTACGTTAAAGTATCCGTATCATTTTGAAGAAGTATTAAGGCGTTTATCTTTTGATCCGCTAAATGTTGTTCAGTTAGAAGAAAAGATTGTTTATGTTCCACTTTCCATAGATGAAGAACAGATTGTTGTTCGGGTACAAGGGATTGGTACGCTTCAAAATCCACAATTTTGGGTTTCAAGCCAGACTGGTGAACAAGAGAAAGTTATGAAACGCGTCTATTCCATTTTTCAATGGAATGAATCTTTTCAAGATATACAAACTCATTTTAGAAACACATCATTACGTCCACTTTTTGAAACATATGCCTATACACCACTTATTTTAGAGTTCGATTATTTTGCGTGTCTTCTTCGTTGTATTATTCATCAACAAGTACATTTGAAATTTGCTACTGCACTTACAGAACAATTTGTAAAACAGTATGGAACAGAGAAGAATAGCGTTTTCTTTTTTCCAACACCAGAAAGAGTGGTAAATATTTCAATAGAAGAGCTCAGAAATCAGAAGTTTAGTCAAAGAAAGGCCGAATATATGATAGGACTAGCAAAACGTATCGTGGAAGGAAAGCTGGATTTAGTGGAACTAGAAAAACAAACAGATGAAGAAGTTTCAGCACAATTGTTACCAGTGCGAGGTATTGGTGCATGGACAGTACAAAACTTTTTATTATTTGGACTTGGTCGGAAAAATATGTTTCCGAAAGCAGATATCGGGATTCAGCGTGCACTTCAAGGGTTATTTCAACTAGAGAATAAACCGGATGATGCGCTGTTAGAAAAAGTAAAACAAGAATGTGATCCATACTGCAGTTATGCAGCGTTATATTTATGGAAAAGTATAGAGTAGAGGTGTAACAATAATGCAAAAGCAACATGAGAGTAAGTTGGAAGTTGGTCAAACGTTTCCTGTGACAATTAAGCGTCTTGGGATTAACGGAGAAGGCGTTGGTTATTTTAAGAGACAAGTTGTTTTCATTCCAGGGGCATTACCAGGAGAGGAAGTTGTTGCGGAAGCAACGAAAATTAAGCGTGGCTTCGCTGAAGCAAAAGTGAAAAAAATTCGTAAAGCATCGCAGCATCGCGTAAAGCCACCATGTCCGGTATATGATGAATGCGGCGGCTGTCAACTGCAGCATTTAGATTATCAAGAACAGTTAAATCAAAAACGTGATATTGTTGTACAAGCGTTTGAAAAGTATATGAACGGAAGCATGGAAGTTGATATTCGTCCAACACTTGGTATGGGAAATCCATGGCATTATCGTAATAAAAGCCAATTACAAGTAGGGCGTAAAGACGAAAAAGTTATTACAGGATTATATAAACAAAATTCACATCAATTAATTGATATTTCCCATTGTATGATTCAACATAAGGCAACAAATGAAGCGACAAAGGTTGTAAAACGTATATTAGAAAAACTAAATGTTTCTATTTACAATGAGAAAAAACAAAAAGGTTTAGTACGTACAATTGTGACACGTACTGCGGTCCAAACAGGAGAAGTACAGGTTACACTCATTACAACAAAAGAAGAGTTACCAAATAAAGAGCAATTTATCGCAGAAGTACAAAAACAGATGCCAACTGTTAAATCGATTATGCAAAACGTGAACTGGCGTAAAACATCAGTTATCTTTGGTGATAAAACATTCCGCTTAGCTGGGAAAGAAGTTATTCAAGAGACACTTGGTGATTTATCATTTGAATTATCAGCACGTGCATTCTTCCAGCTGAACCCAGAACAGACGGTGGTTCTTTACAATGAAGCAAAAAAAGCAGCTGCGTTAACAGGTACAGAAAAAATCGTTGATGCCTATTGTGGTGTTGGTACTATTGGACTATGGCTTGCAAATGATGCCGATGAAGTTCGCGGTATGGATGTCATTCCAGAAGCGATTGCAGATGCAAGAAAAAATGCGAAGCGCCACGGATTTACAAATACGAAGTACGAAGCTGGTAAAGCAGAAGAATGGCTGCCAAAATGGGTGAAAGAAGGCTGGCGTCCAGATGTAATCGTTGTTGATCCGCCTCGTACAGGTTGTGACGATAAGTTACTCGAAACAATTTTAAAAGTACAACCAAAGCAAGTTGTTTATGTTTCTTGCAACCCTTCATCATTAGCGCGTGATGTGAAAGCATTAATGAAGAGTTATGAAGTGGAATATGTACAACCGGTTGATATGTTCCCGCATACAGCGCATGTGGAGAATGTAGTGAAGCTTGTTAGAAAAGTAAAGTAAAGATGTGACAGTGATAGGCCTTATCGAAAAATCGATAAGGCCTAATTTTTATGATGAATTACCCTAAACCGCGTCATAAGTAAACCGATAGTGATTTGATTTTAAAAATGAATTGTTTATTTTAGGTTTATCAAAATAATTTTAAATAAAAATTGGAATTAAGAAATTAGCACTAATCTTTGTATGATGGAGTGCTTTTTTATTGCTATATCAATTCCGATCACTTTTAATTCGCATGTAATTAAATAGTGGGATAATTATACAAATATTGGGTGAAACGAAGTATACTCAATAAAGATGAATATAATTAATTTAATTAGGAGTGATTTTTATATTTAGGCAAAATGCAAAAAGGATACTTATATTATTATTAACAAACCCTATATTAGTAATCGGATACTGGATTTTTTGCTATGAGTTAGCTTTGTACTGTAAGTATGGAAGAATGAATTATAATATTTATATTTTATTATTATGTGTAGTGTTTTTTGTAGCTATAACTACATTTACTACAATGAGAGTGATAAAAGATAGAGAATATGAATCTAAAAAATTAATTAATTCAACTGCATGGAAATACATTTCTATTATCATTATTGTTGTAATCACATCATTTTATGGTGTGAAGATTTATAAAAGTGCAATAAATTATGATGGCAAACTGGCATGGTTTATAGAAAAGTTAAAACATGAAAGATCAGTTAAATTTAAACATAATAACATATATGAATATGGAGTAGAAGGTATTTTTGAAGATATAAATAAAAAATATACTTTGCCAAAGAAATTATATATGGCAACTGATTTTGATCTTACATTTCGTTCAGATGGAACAATCACGGCGTTTGATACATTTGTTTATGGGAAAAATGCTGATGGGAAAGAGGAAACTTATTTAATATCTTATAATAAGAAGAAATCAGAAGATATTACTGTAATACGAGATGGGTATGCAAATCCCGATTATGATGAGGATAAACTAGTAGAACCTCTAATTAAAACGGTTAAGGCTATTCCAGTTAAGCGAACGGTTAGTAAGTGGAATGAAAGTAAGTATGGGTTGATCTATTATGGGAAAAGGAATTGGGGATACAATACAGAGGGAATTATTAATATTACTGAGGATGGTAAGGAGCAAAATCTTAAAGAAGCAGCTTCTGAAATCATTGGATATACTGTATCTATATTTGTTCCTGGAAAAGAGAAAGAGCTAGTACCTGCTAGATATAATTTAATATGTGACGCAAGTTGGAGTAAATCAAAGATTCCTCCAAATAAAGATAAGTTTAAAGAGAAGAGACAAGATTCAACGAATGAAAAGGAGCAGTTTTTCCTATCAAAAGAAGTTGGTTATAAACTAAATATGACGGAAAAAGCATTAGGGAGTGCTTTTTATTCACTAAGCAAGACTAGTGATGGAGGTAAAACATGGGAGGTTATCAATACGGACCCATTTAATAGAGGGATTGGTAGTGTATCAGGAGTAACCTTTCTAAATGATAAACTTGGGTTTTTAGGAGCAATTAGACCTTCTGGTAATGAGGGAGAGTTATATCGTACAGATGATGGGGGCTTATCTTTCAGACAGGTAAATTATCCCCCGCATGAAGTGAAATTGGATCATACACAGTCTACCATAAGTCCTTTTGATTCTCCTGGTATGCCTTATGAGAAAGATGGAGTCTTTAATATGTTAGTTGGACAAGGGGCAGATGGAGACTACAATGGCGATAGTAGTGCACTTTATCAGTCAAAAGATCAAGGAGAGACGTGGGAATTTATAGAGGAGGTTAAAAAAAGTTAGAGTTAGTACTAAAGTTAAATAAATTATAAAAACAAAGAAGCAGAAAATCACTTAGGATTTCCTGCTTCTTTGTTTTTATAAAGAAAATACTTGATATGCTAGTACACGATAACCGGTTCATAAGTGCTGAGATTATCATACACAGTTTTCGCAACACTAGGATGAAGGTTAACACATCCGCCTGAACCTCCAGTTAAATAGGCATTATTGGCCCAGTTTGTCCGCCAGCCGGCATCATGGAACCCTTGTCCGCTATTTGTGAACGGAGCCCAGTAATCTACCTTAACGGAATAATCAGGTTTACCTACTGCGCTACCTTTGAGTGTGTACGGTGATCGTTTATAGAGGATATACCACACACCTGGTGATGTATCTTCACTCGTGCTATGTTTACCTGTTACTACATTCGTTGAAACTGCCAATTTTCCATCTTTGTAAATCCAAATTTGTTGTTCCGCAATCGACACTTCCGCATACGTGTCTCCAATGCCATTATTCGCTGTTGTTTCATAACCGATGCCTTCGTTATTCCAACCATTTCCGTAAATGTTAGAGGCAGAAAGCGATTTTTCCCCTTTTTCGAAGGCTTCTTGGATTCGTTTTGCTTCTTTTTCAACATTTATTGCCCAGCCATAGCCTTGTCCTTTTACTGATATAACCGAACCAGAATGGGTTTTAAATGTGAAGTCTTTATTTAATGTCGATTGAGAATTGTTAATTTCAGTAATCTTGTTCTTAATGTCGCTCGAGTCGATTGTAGCCTTCATATCTTTTGACATAGAGGCGTTTTTAATTAGATCTTTAGCTTTTAAAGAGTAAACTTCATTCTGTACCTTATAATCAATGGTTTGTTGGAGAAGATTCTGTAGTGCTTTCTCTTCTTTTTTTATAATCGGATTGTTTTCTTTAATAGGCTGTATGTATACAGGCTTCAGATGGATTTCACTTTTATACTTCTGCTTGTCGTAATCCTTTAATAGATTAGCAACATCATACTGTTTTCCATCAATGCTTTTTGAGATAACAACTTTTCCCTGTTCGAGCTTCGCCATAGCATCTTGAGGCGCTTTTAAACCTTTATTGATAGAGATGAGCTTTTCTTCTACAAGTTTTTTCATTGTTTCACTTCGGTACTGATCCGCCTTTTCTGGTAGCAATGAATAATTTTTTTCCTTTGAGGAAGGGAAAAACGTCCACTGGCTTTTTAATAGTTTTTTAACTTGAGGCAAATCTTTTTCCGTAAGTTCAGTTTGTGTATCTTCTTCATCTAAAATTTGTTGTTGGCCGACATAGACTTTATTTTCTAATCCAGATGTTTTTAATCTCTGCATTGCCTGATCAGCAGTCAGACCGCCGACTTTTGTATCATTAATCGTAACCTGTGAATTGAAACGAGTTGCCTGATAATAACTCATTCCTCCAATTAGAAGTGCAATTATAACGCCGCCACCCGCTGTGATAAGCTTCCAATTTTTAAAACGTTTGCTTGAGTGTGCTCGTTTTCTATCAACTTCTTCAACTGATTCATTTATTGTGTTGTTATTCATAAATATTTCCTCCACATACCTAATATAGCCCCGGTATCAACGACAACGGACTTTAAACTAATGTTTTTGTATCTAAAACCATTGATTAGTTTACCTTATTATTCTTAAATTTTCACTATTTTTTTACCAAATTTTACAGTGTTGACTCGGTCAAATTTGGATTTGTGTCAATAGAATGAACGTGTTAATAACCAGTAGATAGAGAAGTTTCTAAAGGAGTGCGAAGAGTGGAAGAAAAATATACAGCCTGAAGAAGAGTTGCAGAAGTTCCTGCAGGAACATGGATGGCGTACGTGAACTGGATTGTAAATGATTGGTTTAACATGTATAGTCTATTGGCAGAAGTAGACACTAAATGGGCTCTCTTGTGTTACTATGAGAAGAAGATTACGAAAAACATCATAGAATGCTTACAATTTTTGTTTTATGTAACGGAAAAAGAAAGGCGGTGAGTCTGTTAATAAAAACATGAATAGGCAAATGTCTATGTTTTTAATAGCAGAAAACAATGAACAACTATAAATTAACAATTCAATATGACGGCGGCCGCTATAAAGGCTGGCAACGTCTTGGAAATAATGATAATACGATTCAAGGGAAAATCGAAAGTGTATTATCAGAAATGGTCGGACATGAAATAGAAATCATCGGATGTAGCAGGACAGATGCCGGTGTACACGCTTTGAATCAAATAGCGAATTTCAAGGTCGATGAAAAATTAGCAGAACCGAAAATTAAAAAGTATTTAAATCAATACTTATCAAATGATATTAGTATTAAGGATGTGGAGTTAGTCTCTGAACGTTTCCATGCTCGTTACAATTCGAAAGCAAAGACGTATTTATATAAGATTTGGAATGAAGAACATACGAATCCCTTTATGCGTAAATACAGCATGCACGTTCAGAAAAAGTTAAATATTGAAAGTATGAAAAAGGCAGCTCAATACTTAATTGGTTCACATGATTTTACAGCTTTTTCAAACGCTAAATCTAAGAAAAAGTCTATGGTGCGAGAAGTATATATGCTTGATATTGTGGAAAGTGCAGGTTTTATTCAAATTAGAGTGAGCGGAAATGGATTTCTTCATAATATGGTAAGAAAGATTGTTGGGGCGTTAATCGAAGTGGGATTAGGGCAGTTAGACTCTGAAGTAATACCACAAATTTTAGCAGAAAAACAACGAAACCAAATTAATTGTCTCGCGGATGCAAGTGGATTGTATTTGGAGAAGGTAGATTTTTAGGCAACTGGATGTGTAAATTCACTAGTTCCTATACACTTGAGATATGTGGGGATTATTGTGTAGTTGATATAACTATAAATCAAAAGGGGAAGAGTTGATAATTCTTCCTCTTTTAATTGTACTAATAGAAACGAAAAAGAAATCAAGATAATGTATAGATTTTTCAACGGTTTAAATTAAATTTTTTAAGTCGATATTGCAAGTTTTGTCTACTCAGCCCTAAAAATTTTGCGGTTTGTGAGATATTACCTTTATTTTCTTTAAGAATTTGATTGATGTATTCTTTTTCCATTTCTTTTATTGTGTGCTTTAAAGGTTTAGGGATATCATCTGTATTCCGAATAGTTAACGGTAGTTGGAAGTCATATTCTCTTTTAGTTAGTTCATAAAAGCGTGTAGGTATATGGAACGTTGTAATGATTTCTTCATCTTCTATTAAGTTCATAGAGCCTTCAATCATATGTTCTAACTCCCTTACATTACCAGGCCATTCGTAGTTATAAAAACATTCTTTTACACTAGAATCGATCCCTTTTACTTTTAAGTCAAATTGGATATTATACTTTTCAATAAAGTGATGAACAAGAATGGAGATATCTTCTTTTCGCTCTCTTAAAGGTGGTAAAAATAAAGTCACAACGCCTAACCGATAATATAAGTCTTTCCTTAATCGACTATGTGTTATGGCTTCAATAGGGTCTTCATTAATGGTTGCTATGATTCGGACATCCACTTCTTTTTCTTGTGCGCCTCCAACTCTTCGTATTGTTTTATCTTGGATAGCACGCAATAATTTTGCTTGAAGAGCTGGATTTAATGAGTTGATTTCGTCTAATAACAAAGTCCCACCATTCGCTTCTTCAAATAAACCAGGTTTATCTATTGCACCTGTAAAAGCCCCTTTGTTCGTTCCAAATAATAGGCTTTCCATTAGGGTTTCTGGTATAGCAGCGCAGTTTTGTGAAATAAAAGGCTTTGCGGAACGGTGACTTTCATTATGAATGCTTTGTGCAAACAATTCTTTACCAGTTCCCGTTTCTCCCACGATAAGTATGGAGGACGATGTACGTGTTACTTTTTTTGCTTCTGTAATGATAGATTGGGTCGCCCTAGAATTACCTATTATATGATTAAAGGTAAATTTAGTATTTTGTTTTCGAGGAAGACTTGTTTTAATCGTTTGCTTTAATTGAGTAATGTCTTTTGAAATTTCAATCGCACCTTTGATTTTTCCATTTTCTATTATAGGGAAGGTATCATTAATTGTTGTAATCTCTTTTCCTTTATTATTAAAATAAGTTTGTTTTATGTTTCTTTTTGTTTTTCCTAGTTTTAGTGCCTCTATGAGTGTACTACTTCGGTTTTCCTCAAATACAAATACCTCTAAAGGGTTTTTATGTAATATATCTTTAGGATCCATGGATTCAATTTCCATCATTTTACGATTGTAGATTATTGTTTTACTTTCTTCATTAATAATATGAATTCCAATATCAAGTTCATTTAGCAAAGTTTCATATAGCATATTCATTTCAATTAATTTTTTGAAATTGATTTCTTCTGTATGCATGTATCATCTTCTCCTTGTTATACCCTATGAAGACTGACTTTTTTTAATTTTATTAAAATTCACTTAAAAGCGCAAAACTTTTTGCGCTTTTTTGATTAAAAATGATAGAAAAAATTTTGCGCTTATTAAGTTTTTTTGCAAGTATCTCTAATTTTACAGGGGGAATTGAAGTTGGTATGCATTTTGCATTCATAGTAAGTGAAAGCTCTAAATTTAAAGACTAGAGGTGAGTTGAAAACTTTATAGGGTGTATAACTTTTCTTAATAAAAAAGAGGAGGTTACAAAATGAAGGCAGTTATAGAAGACGTGTACAGTCCTTGCTATGGGAAAGTAGAAAAAATATTTATTACTGAAAGCTCTTATGTATATGAGTGGGAGAAATTAGCATTAATTGAAACGATAGATAAACAGAAAGTAGAAATTAAAGTGGGAATTAGTGGCTATATTGAATTGCTAGAAGTGGAAGAGGGACAAGTTATCACTGATAAAACACGTTTAATAACAGTAAGGGATGACCTGTTAATAACAGGTAGTGATTAATATAAACTGTATGGAGTATGTACCGTTTTCTAGCGTGCTTTTAAATAATCATGTTCATTTATGCTAATGTCAATTAAGTCATAGGAAAGGCTAAGGGTGGGTTATCGTGTTATGGTTTATCCCACATTAACGGGCAGTAAGACCACCACCTCAAGATTTAGAGAGCAACAGGGAAGAGAGGTGGGGACAACTGCCCATAAAAGCCCGATTCGTTCAACTAACCATCAGTGAGAATGGAGACAAAAGCCACACTGATGGAAGTTTCGCCTTATTTTCTTGGATTGGGAGATTGACTTTCGAAAGATCTCCTTCCTATTGTGAATCTTTAATAAAAATGCAAGCTATTATCTTTTTATAGTTTAACTTTCTTTTTCAACTTATTTTTAAAGCGTTTACATTCAGGAGGATTTGCAAACAAAAAGGGGGATTTATATGGCAAGTCAAAACCAGGAGTTAAAACGAGAGCTGAAAAGTCGACACATATTTATGATTGCACTTGGGGGAGTTATTGGTACCGGACTTTTCTTAGGATCAGGTTATACAATTCATGAGGCGGGGCCTGGAGGAGCGATTGTAGCTTATCTTGTTGGAGGATTTGTTATGTATTTAACTATGCTCTGTCTTGGAGAGCTAGCAGTTGCCATGCCTGATGCAGGGTCTTATCAAACATATGCTACAAAGCAGATTTCACCTGCAGTAGGTTACGTAGTGGGATGGATGTCATGGTTAAACTGGTCCGCTACGATAGGGATTGAGTTGATTGCAGTTAGTATCTTAATGAAACGTTGGTTTCCAGATGTATCTTCTTGGATTTGGTGCATAGTTTTTGCTGTTCTACTTTTTGCTATTAATGCATTATCTTCAAGAAGTTTTGCAGAGGTCGAGTTTTGGTTTGCGAGCATTAAAGTTATTACGATTATTGCATTTATTATTTTAGGCGGGGCAGCTATGTTTGGTTTCCTTGATATGAAAGGGAATGAGCCAGCACCAATGCTTTCTAGTTTTACTGATTACGGAGGACTGTTTCCAAATGGGCTGACAGCTATTTTAGTTACAATGATTGCAGTTAATTTTTCCTTTCAGGGAACAGAACTAGTTGGTATTGCGGCTGGAGAGAGCGAAAATCCAGAGAAAACCATTCCGAAAGCTATTAATAATACAGTTTGGCGTATCCTTGTTTTCTTTGTACTGTCCATTTTTATACTTGCTGGGCTATTCCCTTGGCAACAAGCTGGAGTGATAGAAAGCCCATTCGTAGTTGTATTTGATAAAATTGGTATCCCTTATGCGGCAGATATTATAAATTTCGTTATTATTACAGCGGTACTATCAGTGGCGAATTCTGGATTATATGCAACTTCTCGTATGTTATGGTCTATGTCTAATCAAGGGATGATTAGTCCGATTTTTGGTAAGTTATCTAAAAATGGTGTTCCAATTTATGCATTGATTGCAAGTACTATTGTTGGTTGTCTCTCTTTATTATGTGGTATATATGCAGAGGATACAGTTTATTTATGGCTTCTTTCCATTGCAGGATTCGGTGCAATATTGGTTTGGGCATCTATCGCTTTATCTAATTTCTTGTTTAGAAGAACATACTTAAAGCAAGGTGGGGATATTAAGGATCTGAAATTTAAAACTCCATTGTACCCGCTTGTCCCTCTTCTTGCTTTGGTATTAAATATAACGGTAATTGTTGGTATGGCGTTTATTCCGGAACAACGCATGGCATTGTATTGCGGGATTCCATTTATGATTGTTTGTTTACTGTTTTACCGTGTTACAAAAAATAAGAAGAGTAAAATGGAACATATCGAAAAGACCAACACAACAGGGGCACAAAGTTTATGATGAATATTTAGGTATGATTTTTATCCTGCTATTCGCTGGCAGTAACACGCCCACCTTCAAATTCAGCGAAAGAAAAGTAGGTAGGCGGAGGATGAACTACCAGTAAAAGCTTGATTAGTGAGGGCTCATAATCAGTAAAGTCCTCACTAATTAACGTTTTACTTTACGTATGCGAGGAATTGCGTTATACGAGGTCATATATGTAGAGAATGGTAGGATAAAATCAAAAGAAAAAACGAGCTCTAATCTAATAGATAGCTCGTTTTTTTCTGAAAAATACATCTTGGCTAAGAGGACTGCTCTCTTTTTATTTTTAGTTTCACCGTCCAAAAAGCAGCAAGCATAATCGCTGCGATACAGCCGCTAATTGTACCTATTAATTTAGCGTACGGAAGGCTATTCATGTCGCTATTGAGAAAAAACATTATGCATAGGATTGCAGGGAAAAGATATAGATAATATAGGCGCTTTAGTCGTTTATCTTTCATCATGTACTCAGCCCTCTCTATTATTTAATATCCTTATTGTAGCACAAAAATTACCATTTTTTTGTAATATCCTAATTTAAAAATTAGCCAGTTAGTTGAGTTTACGAAAGTTATTACTGCTTTTAAATACGAATGGCGTCATACACAAAAATAAGAAAAATTAAGGTTTTCATCAGAAAAAGATAAGATTCATCGTGTAATATAAAAAGTACCTGTCGTGGAATCGTACAAACTTTGATGTTTGTACGATTTTTTTTAGAAAAGAACTATTTCAAATACTAGTGAAACTAGAAATTTTGGAATAGCCCTTTTGTCTTCAATAAAGCCATCTAAGTTTTCTTCTTTATATCAGCTAATTTTTCTTTTGCTAAATTCAATGCAATTGCATCGTCTAAATAGCCAATTGGATTGCATTATTCATTTCAGATTTTATCATATTTAGCGAGAAGACCCTTACCTCAAGCGTGTAACGGTAGGTGGGGGTAGTTCAATGCAAATCTAATTGGAGCAATTGTACTTAGTGTAATTGGAGTATTTGCTTTATGTCAGCCAGTATTAAATAAACAAGATGATACGCATAAGAAGAAAGGGAATATGTTTATGAGGGTACTGCGTAATCCGGAGAATGCTGATTTCGATGGTTCTAAAACAATTAGCCTTTCCGAAGCACTTGTATTAGGGGCGCATTATCAATTAATAATATTGCAGGAGGATTTGATGCAGGAATAACAAATTTGAATCTTTGGTGGACTGCAATTGTTTCTGGAGTTTTTAGCTTCGCTTGTATTAGTGGTTTTTCATATGTAGGGAAGAGGTTTTTAGCGGAATACTTAGGGAAATGGGCAACGATTATTGTTGGCATTTTACTCATTCTTATCGGAATTGATCAATTGATGTGAGAGGAGATTGGAAAACAATATTCGCATATTTCCTCGGAAATACAACAAAATACTGCATATATCGATATGTTTTTCTTCATACTAACATTGATTTCTTTTAAAGAAAGGGGGATAAGTATGGGACGTGGTAAAGCATTTGATCATAAGAAAAAAGGTCATGATCATCAGCCGCCTAAAGGGGCATTTATTCATAAGGATGTAAATGAGCATACGTTAGAAGAGGAAGAATTACCAGTTAATATTGAAACGTACAAAAATAGTTTGAAAAAACATTAAAGCACCTATATAGGTGCTTTTTAGCGTATGTCCTCAATTAATTGCTTTGATTCTTCATACATGCCATATTCCCCTAGAACTTGGATACAACGCCATTTTAATTCCTCAATACTTGGTTCAAGTTCTTCCGGGAGGACATGATGAATGTCTTCAAGCCCCATTCCAAAATGAATAAGCTCTAGCACTTGATCATCAATATTTCGATCCATTAGTAATTCTAATACTTCTAAATTGAATATGTATCGATAAGCTTCATCGGGGGAAACAACTTTTAATTTTAAGCTTTCTACAATACTGAGTATAAAAAGAAGAATGGTTTTTTCTAGGACAGGCTGGTCCTCCATTTGAAAAATAAGTTTCATTTTTTACACCTCCACCGAATAGCGTTAGGTTGTACTATATTATTCGGGAGGGGGGGAGAAATATGCATAATAAAAAAAGTTATCCTGCCAAAAGCGAACAGGATAACTTCATATTTAAAAAATACTCCAGCCTTCTTGAGCGGAAAGAAGTTCAAGAATTTTAAAACCAGCGATACTATTTCCATTTGCATCTAAAGCCGGTCCAAAAATACCGATTCCCATTTCGCCTTTTACGCATCCGAAAATACCACCAGCTACACCACTTTTTGCAGGAATACCAACGCGAATTGCAAATTCACCAGATTCGTTATACATGCCACATGTTACCATAAATGTTTTGCAAATCTTTGTTATATGTTTTGGAATAATTTGTTTTTTCTTATATGGATCGTAGCCATCCATTGCGAAGATTAAGCCAATACGTGCTAAATCAATACAGTTTACCTGGATAGCACATTGACGTGTATATAAATCCATTAATTCTTCGATATTACCATCAATGATGCCGTTTTGCTTCATGTAGTAGCAAAGAGAACGATTTAAGTAAGCTGTTTCTAGTTCAGAGATGGCTACTTTTGAAGAGTAATTAATTGTAGGATTATCTGTAATATCACGTACAAAGCGGAGAATCCGTTCCATCTTTTCTTCATTACTATCTCCTGTAAGCATACTTGTAATAGCTAATGCACCCGCGTTAATCATTGGATTAAGAGGTTTAGAAGGGCTAGTTGTTTCTAGCTTAATAATAGAATTAAATGGGTCCCCAGTGGGTTCCATCCCAACTTTAGAGAATACATATTCTTCACCACGATCTAAAAGAGCGAGTGCAAGTGTGATTACTTTTGAAATACTTTGAAGGGTGAAGAGTGTTTGTGAGTTACCAGCATGGATATATTCTGTCTCTCTATGGTAGATAGCAATCCCTAAATCATCTGGATTTGCATTTCCTAGTTCGGGGATATAAGTAGCAAGTTTACCTTTTTTTGTATATGGTTTTACTTGATCTAACAGTTGTTGTAAGTTATTTGTCTCGATACACTGCATAATACCAACGCTCCTGTTCCTTTTTCACTAAGTTTACTGTTCCCTATAAACTTGGAAATAAATAATAACATGAAAAAGTGGAATGATAAAATGAAACTTCCATTTTAAATAAAAATTGCAAAACAGGAATAAAATCTTTCTTTTTAGGTGGTAGAGAAGCAGTTAGAGCCTCTGAGAACGAGTGCAGGTCATCATTTGTTCTACATAGCAACGGCTTATATATTAAACAATCAAAATGGATACATAGGTTCCGGCTGCCTAGTTTTTAATCATATTCGTTATTAGAACGGAGAATTTTCCTTTTATATAACAGTTTGGCAATAGAAAAGATATCTATAAAAAGTTCAAAAATAAAAACTACACATCTATACAACTATATGTTATCATGATTATGTAATAGAAAGCGTTTTCTAAATCATACTTATTAATGATAACGATTTCATAAATTGAATAGGGGGAATTACAATGTTGCAGTTTTTACAACGCATTGGTAAAGCGTTAATGCTTCCAATCGCAGTACTGCCAGCAGCAGGACTGTTGCTTCGTTTAGGTCAACCAGACGTATTTGATATTCCTGTTATGGCACAGGCCGGTGCAGCAATTTTTGATAACTTAGCACTTATTTTTGCAATTGGTGTTGCAATCGGTTTGTCTGTTGATGGTAGTGGTGCCGCAGGTCTTGCAGGTGCGATTGGTTATCTAGTTATGAAGAATACAACGAATACTTTAAGTATTGGTTATTCAACAGCAGAATTAAATGATAAATTAAAAAGTGTTCAAGATTTATTAGGAACAGTTGATCCAAGTAAGTTAGCGGATACAATGACAAAAGTTTCAAAAGCAGCGACTTTAACGCCGAAGATAAATATGGCTATACTTGGCGGTATTATTGCTGGGGTTGTTGCCGGGTTATTATATAACAAATTCTATAAAATTAAATTGCCAGAATGGTTAGGGTTCTTTGCGGGAAAACGTTTTGTACCAATTATTACTTCTGTTGTCATGCTTCTTTTAGGATTAGTATTCGGTCAAATTTGGCCAACAATTCAAAGTGGTATTGATGCGGTAGCACACGGTATTGTAAACTTAGGTGCGATTGGCGCTGGACTATTCGGTTTATTAAACCGTCTATTGATTCCAATTGGTTTACACCACGTAATGAACACATATTTCTGGTTTGTACTTGGTGACTTTACAAATGCAGCAGGTGATGTTGTTCATGGTGATATTGCACGTTTCTTTGCGCAAGATCCATCAGCAGGTATGTTTATGACTGGTTTCTTCCCAATCATGATGTTTGGTTTACCAGCAGCATGTTTTGCAATGATTGCAGCTGCGAAACCGGAAAAACGTAAAATGGTTACAGGTATGTTAGGTGGACTTGCATTAACTTCATTCTTAACTGGTATTACAGAACCAATTGAATTTTCATTCATGTTCTTATCACCAGTATTATATGGTATCCATGCTATATTAACGGGTATTTCTTTATTTGTTACAACAACACTTGGCATTCATGATGGTTTCTCATTTAGCGCCGGTGCGATTGATTATTTCTTAAACTTAGGTATTGCAACAAAACCGTTATTATTAGCGGGAATTGGTTTAATTTATGCAGTAATTTACTTCGTGGTATTCTATTTCCTAATCAAGAAATTTAATTTGAAAACTCCAGGTCGTGAAGACGATGAAGAGTTAGTGGCAGAAGATGATGCACCAGTTGCAGGATCGATTGGTGAAACTTACGTAGCAGCTTTAGGTGGAAAAGACAATTTAACAGTCATTGATAACTGTGCGACTCGTTTACGCATACAAGTAAAAGATGCAAACTTAGTAAATGAACCAGCATTAAAACGTGCCGGTGCAAAAGGTGTTATGAAGTTAAGTAATACAAGCGTACAGGTTATCGTAGGTACAAACGTTGAGTCTGTAGCTGATGATATGAAAAAACACGTATAAATGATTGTGAAAGAGGATGTTCAAAAAGATCGGTAAAATTGATCTTTTTGAGGACATCCTCTTTTTTTATGAGAAGTTTATCCGGAATCTTACCTTTGAAAATATTCTTTTTCTTTTTTGTACATATTGGTTGGTAATACGTTCGGCACATGATAAAGTAAGGATGATATAAAATGAAATTTCCATTAGTTAGGGAAAACTAGGGAGCATATTTTTATAAATTGATTAAATTATTGGTAAATAAGGGGAAAGCAACCATGAATGAAGAAAAGGATAGTGTCAGTATGGTGGCTCGTCGTAGTCGTAGACGTAGACGTGGACCGATTACATATATAAAAAGAACAGCCATTTTCTTTGTATTGTTTTCACTTGTATATTTAGGGTATACAAAAATCACTTCACATAGTAAGAAAGAGAATGCCTCAAAAGCAACTACAGAAGTAAAGAAAGAAACGGTACAAAAACAGCCAGAACAGCTTCCAAAAGTGCCGGAGCAAGCTAAGGCGGCGGAACAATCAGCCGAAGGCCCCCCACAAGAAATTAATGAGAATGCTGAGTTAGATGAGTATTTAAAGAGCAAAGGTTTTAGTGGAACAGCAGTTGTTGTAAAAAATGGAAAAGTACTCCTGAATAAAGGGTATGGGCTGGCAAATCGAGAAAAAAATATACCAAATAATGCAGAAACAACATTTTACATCGGTTCGATTTCAAAAGCATTTGTAGCAACAGCAATTATGCAGCTGAAAGATCAAAAGAAAATTCAACCAGAGGATACGGTAGCGAAATATATTCCTGATTTTCCAAGAGGTGGAGAAATCAAGCTGGTTCATCTATTGACACACACATCTGGAATTCCTGAATATGAGACAGGGACAGATGATATTTCTCATGAGGAATTGTTGAAGCGAATTGGACAGCAAAAACGTTTGTTTAACCCAGGTGAAAAATGGAAGTATTCGGATTCAAACTATTCAATACTTGGTTACATCGTTGAGAAAGTTAGTGGGCAACCGTTAGAAGAATACATTAAACAACATATTTTTGATGTTGTGGGCATGAAAAATTCAGGCTTTGGTACTGAATTAGAGAAAACAAAGTATCCTTCTACGGGTTATAAGGTTGTAAATAATAATATGACAGTACCTCCTATTCCTAGCATGTCACAATTATATGGGAATGGCGATATATATACGAGTGCAAATGATTTATATTTATTTAATGAAGCACTATTTTCTGGTAAGCTAATATCCAAAGAGAGCTATGATCAAATGTTTACAACATTTAAAAAAGATTATGGATTTGGATGGTATGTAAACCCTGGAAGCTACTCTAATCACGGTGTAATGCCAGGGTGGAATTGTTTAAATGGATTTAGTAGAAGTGGCAATGTATATGTTATTTTATTATCTAATATTCAAAATAACATTAAATCATTTGGCTCTTTGAATAATGATATTTATACGATGTTACAGCATATTGAAGTGTAAAAGACTATCTTTTGAGATGGTCTTTTTTTCATGTGAATCGAGAAAGAAGATATTTATAGAAAAAGTAGATGATTCCTCATCTACTTTTTTCTATAAAATGTACTATTTATCTATCACAATAAAATAGTAATTGTATATATTGAAATGTATATATTTAATACCTATAAAATCTAACATTAGTAGGAGGAAAAAAATATGTGTCTATTTACAGGATATTGGAAGAGGTTAGAGACGATTTTTAATAGACAATTGGATTGTCTTTTAGATCGTAAGCTAGTGCCTGCCCTTGAAAAGATTTTATTTTCGAGAAAATTTTCGGAATTTATTCAGAGAAGCTCTAAGCAAGCTACGGAAGAAATAATAGAATCAAATAAATTTCAATCTATTATTTGCGCGATTTTAAAAGAATGTGCGACTTCACCTTTTAAAGAAATCGCTGAACAACTCTTAGGAAAAGAGGTAGAAATAGTGACAACGGTTGGTCAGTTAACGGGTGTGATTATAGAAGTAGGGGATGATTTCCTGACGCTTCAAGAAAGTATAGGGACGACAGTTTTATTACCATTTACAAGTATTATCTCAATTTATGAAATATAAGAAAGGAGAGTTCTTTATGTTATTTGTCAATGAGTTACGTAAACATGTTGGAGAACTTGTGCAAGTTGTAACAGTTGTAGAAGTGGTAGCGGGAATTCTTTTATCAGTAACAGATGGGGTGGTAATTGTACGTACGTCTCCATCTTATGGTCCACCAGAAGATGTGCTTGTACGGATTCCAGTTATTGCGTATGTTCGTTTGGAGAGCTAAGGAGGACAAGTTATGAGGATATCGGTTATTATTCCTACGCATAATGAAGCTGAAACGCTTGGAGCAGTTTTAGAAGAAGTAAAGAAATTGCATCCATATGAGATTATTGTCGTAGATAATGGGTCAACAGATCGGACGAAGGAAATTGCATTAGATTATGAATGTCATGTAATTCATTATAAACATTCATTAGGTAATGATGTAGGACGAGCAATTGGCGCTAGAGAAGCAATAGGAGAAATTGTATTGTTTTTAGATGGTGACATTGTAATCAGTAATTATGATTTACAGTGTTTTGTGAAAGGAATTAAGCAGGGACATCAAATCATCGTGAACAATTTAAACTGGTCTGTGTATTTAAAGATGCGTCCTCATTATACAACAGTTGGAAAATATATGCTTAATCGTTATTTAAATCGAAAAGAGTTAGTTATAGGTTCTTTAATTGCAATCCCTCATGCAATGAAGCGAGAAGTAATAGAACAAATTGGATGGTGGAATTTAGCGGACCCAGCATTATTTCAAGCAATGGTTATATCGAAAGGGATCTGTATTGTTGATACTGCATCAGTCGATGTTATTCATACAAATAAAATTCGTCCTGTTCATACTGGGGCTTCTCCGAGTTCTCCTTTTCCAAAAGCTACAAGTCGTATTATGGGAGATCATTTACGGGCATTACAATATGTAATTGAAATGTATGGTGCACGTGGAGGTTTTTCTGAAGGAAAGCGGGATAGAGATTTTATAAAGAACTATGAACCTATGATATTAAAAAATAAGAAAGCAAAATATAGTGCAATAATACCCGTCGTAGAAGAAAAAATGACGATACGATCAGTTATAAAAGAAGTGAAAAAAGCCGGCGTTGATGAAATTATTGTTGTTGCAAATGGAGCAGATCAGGAGACGATTAGGCAAGCGGAATTGGAACATGCTACGGTGATTCAATTTCCAAATGCGCTTGGTCATAATGTTGCACGAGCGATTGGGGCGATGCATGCTACAGCTGATATTTGTTTATTTGTAGATGGTGACTTTGCTATTCCAGCAAAAAAACTCGTTCCTTTTTTAGAGGCTGTTGAAACTGGTACTGATGTTGCATTAAATGATTTGCAAATCTTGTTAGATACCTTTTATCCAGCTGACCCAATTAGTATGGGGAAATATTTTGTGAATTTGGTCGCAAAGCGTCCGGATTTGTGGAATAGTTCACTAACTGCAGTACCGCATGCTATGCATAAAAAGGTAATAGAAGAGATTGGATATGATTCCTTAATTATTCCACCGTTGGCTCAAATGAAGGCAATTTTAGCGGGATTTACTATGAAAGCAGTGCAATTTGTAGATGTAATAAAAACAAACCGTATTCGTCCTGATCAGCATGAAATTGTGAACGGTCGCATTCAGGCGTTTGATCGTATTTTTGGTGACCAGTTGGAGGCGATTTCTTATTTATTACAAAATACAAATGAGCGAGGCAGTTTTACCGATGGAGAAAGAAATAGAAAGATTATACAGCAACTGAGAAAGGAAGAAGAAAATACAAATGGATGATAGTAGCATTGTAACAATCATTGGCTTAGGGTACGTAGGTCTTCCTTTGGCAATTCATTTTGCTGAAAGAGGATATACGGTAATCGGATTAGATAAAGATGAACAAAAAATAGAATTAATTACAAAAGGGGAAAGTTATATTCCCGACGTCCCTTCAAGTGTGTTAAAGAGTTTAATACAAAATAATCAACTAGTAGCATATACACCGAATAACGGTATAAAAGATTTTCAAAACAGTACCTATGTCATTGTTACTGTACCAACACCTATTAGTGAAAATAAAGAACCAGATTTGACTGCCCTCATCGCTGCCTCACATTATATAAAAGAAAATCTTCAAGCAGGACAAACCTTCATTTTTGAAAGCTCCACATATCCAGGTACGTTAGAAGAAGTTATTATTCCTATTATCTCTCAAACAGGTAAACAGGCCGGCGTAGATTATTATATTGGTTATTCTCCTGAGCGAATAGATCCAGCAAATGATCAATATACAGTACAAACAATTCCAAAAGTAATTAGTGGTCAAACAGAAAAGTGTAGAGAAAAAATACAAAATTTGTATAGTCACGTATTTGATACAGTGATTCCAGTTAGTTCTCCAAAGGTAGCGGAGATGTGCAAGTTATTTGAGAATATTCAACGTTTGGTTAATATTTCGCTTGTGAATGAACTGGATATATTATGTGGGAATTTGAAAGTGGATTTTCGTGAAGCACTTGAAGCAGCTGCGACAAAACCGTTCGGTTTCACACCATATTGGCCTGGGCCAGGAATTGGTGGACATTGTATTCCTATTGATCCGTTATATTTTCAATGGAAAATAAACCAACTGGGGTTATCAAGTCAATTGATTGAAGCAGCCCATGTTATTAATGAAGAGATGCCGGGAGAAATTGTAAAAAAAGTGAAAGATGTGACGGGGCCTCCTGCGACAGTTTTTGTTGTTGGCGTTGCTTATAAGAAAGATGTGAATGATTTAAGAGAATCTCCTGCACTTCCGATTATCCAGTTATTAATAAAAGAGGGATATAAGGTGCAATATTATGATCCTCATATTTCATCTGCAGAAATTGGAGAGATCATCTATCAGTCCGTTCCATTAGAAGAAAAAGTATTAAAAGAAGCTGATTGTGTTTTAATTTTAACAGATCATTCTAGTATTGATTGGAAGTTATTTGAAGGATTACATCATGTAGTAGACACACGAGGTACTGTAAAGAAGGTGAATTTATGAGTAAGCGTTGTTTAATTACAGGTGGAGCAGGGTTTATTGGATCTCATTTAGCAGAAGAACTTCTTAAAAGAGGGCATCAAGTAACAATAGTTGATAATTTTTATAAAGGGAAAAATAAATATCATATAGAGCTAATGAAGTCTATTCCAATTATTCCAATTAGCATTTTAGCTAAAAGTGAAATTTATGAATTGGTAGGTCAACATGATGTTGTATTTCATTTAGCAGCCATTTTAGGTGTGAAAGCGACAATGGAAAAAAGTATAGAATTGATTGAAACGAATTTTGATGGAACGCGTAATATTTTACAAGCTGCATTAAAAGGAAAAAAGAAAGTTATTTTTGCATCTACTTCTGAAGTATACGGAAAAGGACAACCACCTTTTTTAGAAGAAGGTGATCGCTTATATGGTTCAACATCAAAAATACGTTGGAGTTATGCACTTTGTAAAACATTAGAAGAAACGCTGTGTTTAGGGTATGCGTTACAAGGGCTCCCTGTCACAATCGTTCGCTATTTTAATATTTATGGTCCAAGAGCAAAGGATGGTCCATATGCTGGAGTAATTCCACGGTTTGTTCGTGCGGCATTGCAAGGTGAAGATATTCTTGTTTATGGGGACGGAAAGCAGACACGCTGTTTTACGTATGTAAGTGATGCGGTAGAAGCAACAATTTGTGCAATGGATGAGAAAGTAAATGGAGAAATCATTAATATCGGCTCCGAAAATGAAAAAAGCATACAGGAAGTAGCACAAGATGTTCAAAGATTCACGAATTCTTCTTCAGAAATCTTGCATGTTCCATTTGAAAAAGTATATCCACATGGCTTTGAGGAGATCCCGAATAGAAAACCGGATGTAACAAAATTAAAAGAAGTATTACAATTCCAACCTAGTGTGTCATGGGAACAAGGATTGGAGAAAACCATTGAGTGGTTTCGTGAGGGATATCATGGCTAAATCACTATCTGTTATTATTCCGGTTCATAATGAAATTGATAGTATTACTGATGTTATTCATTCTGTCCAACTTTTACAACCATTAGAAATTATTGTAGTAGCAAATGGGTGTACAGATGGTACGGATAAAATAGCTGAAAACCTAGGGTGTACAGTTCTTGTATATAAAGAAGCGCTTGGAAATGATGTTGGACGTGCGATTGGTGCGAAATGTGCAAAGGGCGATGTCTTATTATTTTTAGATGGGGATTTTGTGATAAAAACTTCCCAATTACAATTATTTCTCAATCCAATTTTGTATGATCAAGCAGATGTGGTGTTAAATAATTTTGATGCATTATTTTCAAAAAAACAAAGGCCACACTCTATTACTGTATGGCGTCAAATCTTGAATGCAATGTTGGAGAGAGAAGATTTAAAAATTGATTCCATTTTATCGGTTCCTCATGCATTTACAAGAGAGGTAGCACAGAGCATAGGGTATGATGCTTTTGTAAATCCGATTGTAGCCCATGTTCGTTTATTGCAGAACAAATGGAGGATTAGCCGTCATCATCAAATAGATGTAATTACCCCAAATAAGTTTCGGCCAGTTGAGCATGATGCGTACGGAACAAATCTTTCTCATTCAGAACAAAGAATGATAGGTGATCATATAGAGGCAATAGCAGAGTGGATGGAAACACGAGATAAACGTGGTGGGTATTGTGATGGGAAAAGACGAAGAGAGAGCATTTATCATACTTTAGAGTTTGCAAAGTTTTATCAGGGATGGGGAGTACAATCGAAATTATATAAAGGAAAACAGTTATCTATTGTTATTCCTGTACAAAATGAGGAAAGCACGATAGGTAAGGTTATAGAGGAAGTGCGTAAAATTGAGCCATTAGAGATTATTGTTGTTGTCAATGGATCTTCAGATGAGACGGCAAACATTGCTAGGAAAAATGGTGCAAAGACAATTGTGTATGAAGAGGCGCTTGGGAATGATGTAGGTCGTTCGATGGGAGCATATTTTGCTAAGGGCGATATTGTTCTATTTATAGATGGAGATTTTATTATCCCGGCACGTGATTTATATCCCTTTGCTAAAGCAATTGCAGATGGAAAAGATGTTACATTAAATGATTTAAATCATTATTTAGATTTACGAATTCCACTTCATCTTGTAACAGCATTTAAATACGCAATAAATCTTGCATGTAATCGAAAGGATTTAGGTGTGGGTTCTCTTATTGCTGTTCCGAATGCATTTAGTCGTAAGTGTTTAGAAGGTATTGGATATGATTCTTTATTATCCCCATGTGTAGCACAAATAAAAGTAATTCTCTCTGGTTTTGAGATTTCATGTGTAAGCCGCATAGATGTAGATGGAATGAATCGTATTCGTCCCAATCAACATTTCTCATCAATAGGACATCCTCCAGCTGTATTACGAATCATAGGTGATCATATAGAAGGGATAGATCAATTGGTGGAGGTAAAAGGTATTAGAGGAGGATTTCATGATGGAGGAAGAAACAGAAAGGTACTATAATTTTGGGACATCTTTTTTGGGTAGAAAAATTGTAGGAGAGAGTCTTTTCCATCTTGATGTTGTTATTATTGTAAATTAGGCATTAAAAGTAATGCATATTTATTACGAAAAAAAGTGTACCAAACAGGTACACTTTTTTCTATTCTGTTTTAAAAAAACTATAACAGAATAGGAGGTAAGGGTGTTACAGTTTAAAACGGGTATGATTCTTTATACTACAGAATATGATTCGTTTATAAGAGTACCAAAAAAATACAGTTAAGGAAAGACTTAATTTAAAAGAGTTTAAATCGCAGTTAACACTGTGTACATAGTAATATGCTCAATGTTTCACAAATGTGTCACAAGTATTCCGTTCGCTTTTTAAAAAAAGTAGTATTCTAAATGTGTAAGCTGTTATATAAAAAATCTTAGTCCTGTACTAATCAAAAAATGGAGGAGATTAGGATGACTGAAGTATTAGAAAATGTAAAAAATGCATGGGAAAACTTTAAAGGTGAAAAGTGGAGAGCAGAGATTGATGTTCGCGACTTCATTTTAAATAACATAAACGTTTATGAAGGTGATGATTCCTTCTTAACTGAAGCAACAGAAGCGACGAAACAACTTTGGGATCAAGTAATGGAGTTAACGAAACAAGAACGTGACAATGGCGGCGTCCTTGACATGGATACAGAAATTGTTTCTACTATTACATCACATGGTCCAGGATATTTAAATAAAGATATTGAAAAAGTAGTTGGTTTCCAAACTGACAAACCATTCAAACGTTCATTACAACCATTCGGTGGTGTTCGTATGGCAGAACTATCTTGTGAAGCTTACGGATACGAAATGGACAAAGAACTAAGCCGTATTTTCAGAGACTATCGTAAAACGCATAACCAAGGTGTATTCGATGCTTATACTCCAGAAATGAGAGCAGCTCGTAAATCAGGCGTTATTACAGGTCTTCCAGATGCATATGGTCGTGGTCGTATTATTGGTGACTATCGCCGTGTTGCATTATACGGTATTGATCGTTTAATCGAAATGAAAAAAGCAGATTTAAACTTAACAAGCAGTGTAATGAGCGAAGAGACAATTCGTTTACGCGAGGAGTTATCTGAGCAAATTCGTGCCCTTCAAGAATTAAAACAAATGGCAGCTTCTCATGGTTTTGATATTTCTAAACCAGCAACAAATACACAAGAAGCATTCCAATGGTTATATTTTGGTTACCTTGCAGCGATTAAAGAGCAAAACGGTGCAGCAATGAGTCTTGGCCGTACATCTACTTTCTTAGATATCTATGTTGAAAGAGATTTAGCAAACGGTACATTAACAGAAGAAGAAGTACAAGAAATTGTTGACCACTTCATTATGAAATTACGTCTTGTGAAATTCGCAAGAACACCTGATTATAATGAATTATTCTCTGGTGATCCAACTTGGGTAACAGAATCTATCGGTGGTATTTCACTTGATGGTCGTCCATTAGTAACGAAAAACTCATTCCGATTCTTGCATACATTAGACAACTTAGGACCAGCTCCAGAACCAAACTTAACAGTTCTTTGGTCTAAACAATTACCAGAGGGCTTTAAAAACTACTGTGCGAAAATGTCTATCAAAACATCTGCAATTCAATATGAAAATGATGACATTATGCGTCCAGAATATGGTGATGACTATGGTATTGCTTGCTGTGTATCTGCAATGAGAATTGGTAAACAAATGCAATTCTTCGGAGCACGTGCAAACTTAGCGAAAGCATTATTATATGCGATCAACGGTGGTAAAGACGAAAAAACAAAAGCACAAGTTGGACCTGAATATGCACCAATTACTTCTGAAGTATTAGATTATGAAGAAGTTATGCGTAAATTCGATGTGACAATGGAATGGTTAGCAGGCCTTTACTTAAATACTTTAAATGTAATTCATTACATGCATGATAAATACAGCTATGAGCGTATCGAAATGGCACTTCATGATACAGAAGTTCTTCGTACAATGGCAACAGGTATCGCAGGATTATCTGTAGTAGCTGACTCTTTAAGTGCAATTAAATATGCGAAAGTAAAACCAATTCGTGATGAAAATGGTATTGCTGTTGATTTTGAAATCGAAGGCGATTTCCCTAAATACGGTAATAACGATGACCTTGTAGATGAAATGGCAGTAAGCCTTGTAAAAACATTTATGAACAAGCTTCGTAAACATAAAACATATCGTAACTCTGTTCATACAATGTCAATCTTAACAATCACATCTAACGTTGTATACGGTAAGAAAACTGGTAACACACCAGATGGCCGCCGCGCTGGCGAACCATTCGCACCAGGTGCAAACCCAATGCACGGACGTGATACAAAAGGTGCACTAGCATCATTATTATCTGTTGCGAAATTACCATATGAAGATGCACAAGATGGTATTTCTAATACATTCTCAATTATTCCAAAAGCACTTGGTAAAGAAGAAGATGTACAAGTTCGTAACTTAGTATCTATGTTAGATGGATATGCAGTAAAAGAAGGACATCACTTAAATATTAACGTATTTAACCGTGAAACATTAATGGATGCAATGGAACATCCTGAAAAATATCCACAATTAACAATTCGTGTATCTGGTTACGCTGTTAACTTCATTAAATTAACTCGTGAACAACAAATTGATGTAATTAACCGTACAATGCATGAAAGCATGTAAGTAAAAAAGTTTCCCTCTGTTTTTCGTAGGGCGGAGGGGAGCTGTTTTAATAGAGGAGGAAGTAACATGGTAAAAGGAAGAATTCATTCTGTTGAGTCTTGTGGAACTGTTGACGGCCCAGGGATTCGTTATATCATCTTTACGCAAGGGTGTTTACTACGTTGTCAATATTGTCATAATGCGGATACGTGGGAAATTGGTAAAGGGAAAGAAATAACAGTCGAAGAAGTGATGCAGGATGTTACATGTTACATTCCTTTTATGGAAGCTTCCGGCGGTGGTATTACTGTAAGTGGCGGTGAGCCGCTATTACAGTTAGACTTTTTGATTGAACTGTTTAAGAAATGTAAAGAGATCGGCATTCATACGACAATTGATTCTTCGGGTGGTTGCTACTCTGAAGAGCCAGAATTCCAAAGAAAATTAGATATTTTAATGGACTATACAGATTTAGTATTATTAGATTTAAAACATATCGATCCTAAAAAGCACCGTAAATTAACTGGTAAAACGAATGAACACATTCTACAATTTGCTCGTTATTTATCTGATAAACAAAAACCAATTTGGGTAAGACACGTATTAGTTCCAGGTGTTACTGATAGTGAAGAAGATTTGCAGAGATTATCTAATTTCATTCAAAGCCTTTCTAACGTAAAGAAAGTAGAAGTCTTACCATATCACAAACTTGGTGTATATAAATGGGAAGCGCTTGGACATAAGTATCCTCTTGAAGGGGTAGAACCTCCAACAGAAAAAAGTGTTCAAAATGCAAAAAATATTTTACAAGCAGTCTAATCCATTTGGATTAGACTTTTTGCTTTCTTTTAATAAAATCTAGAGTATATCTGAAGAAAAGAGTATACTGAAAGTAGAATATCCATATTTTTGTAAAGAAATAAGAGGATAAATTTACATAATTGTAAAGGGAAAACCAAATAGTACCAAGAATTAAGAAGTAGCAGGGCGAGTATCATGAAATATGATCATTTGTAAGTTATTGCGAAAGCCCTTATAGGAAAGTATAATATAAAGATATGAGCACAGATAGGATTAAGGGGTCAATCTTATATGCTTTGCATATCCACGACAGGTACATAGCTAACATGAAAGTGTTGGAATCCAAACATGTAATTTTTTTTAGGAAAATGTTTTTCCTATTGTCGTATATGCAATATGGGAAAGCGAAAAAGCTAGGAGTGGATTTGTTTGATAAAAAACCCCAAGGTTTTAATATTAACTGCACATTACGGTAATGGTCATGTGCAAGTAGCAAAAACATTAGCACAAACATTTCGTCAAAAAGGAATTGAAGATGTGATTGTGTGTGATCTATTTGGAGAGTCACATCCGGTCATAACAGATATTACAAAATATTTATACTTAAAAAGCTATACAATAGGAAAAGAGCTATATCGCTTATTTTATTATGGTGTAGAAAAGATTTACGATAAGAAGATTGCATCGTGGTATGCGAATTTTGGAAGAAAACGTTTAAAAGCATTATTACATGCAGAAAAACCAGACATCGTTATTAATACATTTCCAATTATTGCAGTGCCAGAATTGAAAAAACAAACAGGTTTTTCAATTCCTGTTTATAATGTGTTAACGGATTTTTGTTTACACAAAATATGGATTCATCGTGAAGTAGATCGTTATTTTGTAGCGACAGATCAGGTGAAAAAAGTAATGGTTGAAATTGGTGTACCTTCAGAGCAAATCGTAGAAACTGGGATTCCAATTCGTAAAAACTTTGAGTTAACCATTAACCCAGAAATCCTATATAGTAAATATCAGTTATCTCGTGAGAAAAAGATTTTGCTTATTGTAGCAGGTGCTCACGGTGTATTAGGAAATGTAAAAGAATTATGTCAATCATTTATGACAATCCCTAATCTTCAAGTAGCTGTCGTTTGTGGGAAAAATGAAACTTTAAAACAAGAGTTACTAGGAATTAAGGAACAAAATCCTGAGGCATTAAAAGTATTTGGCTATGTAGAGAATATAGATGAGCTATTCCGTATTACCTCTTGTATGATTACAAAACCAGGAGGCATTACGTTAAGTGAAGCAGCAGCTTTACAAGTACCTGTCATTTTATATAAACCAGTACCAGGACAAGAAAATGAAAATGCAATGTATTTTGAAAAAAAAGGAGCTGCACTTGTCATTCGCGAAGATGAGGATGTTTTTGCGAAAACAAAGGCACTATTAGAAGATGATATGAAGCTCCTGCAAATGAAAGAAGCGATGAAAAGTATCTACCATCCAGAGCCGGCTTGTCACATTGTAGATACAATTTTAGAAGAAAATCATGTGCAGCCTAATCATATACCAATTAAGTCACCGGCTCTTGCTCAATCTTTTACGTAGAATGAAACCCTCTTTTTATTTTGGAAGGGGGTTTTTGTTTTGTGTGAATTCCGTATAGTAAATAGAGTTAGTAAGAATGTATCCATGCATTGATGGTTAATAAAGTTGTATGTTATCCACAAAAGAAAAAGATTTTAATAGCCGGTAAAGTCGGAATATTAACAATGATATCCACATTATCCACAATTTTCAGAAAAAATATCCACAAATTAAACATCATATATGTGATTACTTTTATCCCGTCTTAACAGGCAGTAAGACCCTACGTCTCAAGATTCAGAGAGAAATAAAAAAGATAGGGGGGAGATCAACTGCCCGTAAAGGCCCGATTGGTGAGGGCTAATAATCAGCGGGGGATGAAGAACCCCCACTGATTAAAGTTTCACGTTATAGTAATCCAAAAGAATTACTTAATTTATGCACAATTCTATTAACTCTGTGGATAAAGTTTTCCACAAAAAATACTCCTTATAGTATAAGGAGTAAATCTTTACTTTGTTATCCATAAAGTAAATGGTATGGATTGGTAGGGGAGAGTTGGAGATCTCCTCAATTTTCACTTTATGATTATACACCTTTAGGACGGTACCCAGCTGCACGATCTGCTCTTCGAAACTCTCGCTGATAAAGGACCTCTTGTGTACTATTTAATGTATTTCTTGCTTTCTCACGTTTCTTTCTATCCATTACAGATCACCTCGTGTCATAAAGTTATTACCTATCGTTTCCAATGACACAAGGAGATATACATAATAAACAAGTATATTCATTTTATAATTCGTTATATATTACGCTTCTTTTAAATGATGTGTATCTTGAAATGCAGTATCACGCATTGTAGTAAGTGTATATTGATCTTTAACAATTTCATATAAATTATACACTTCTTCATTTGCATTAATTTGATCATAAACAGCTTTTCTAGTCTCATTCGCTAGGTTTATATATGGTAGTTTTTCAGCTGCTTTAATCGAACGAATATTCACTTTACGAATGCGCATAAAAATTGTTTCAACATCCAATTCATAGAACAGCTCGCTGAAAAACGCATCTTTTGCTAATTTATTATAACCCTGTCCGTGATAAGGTTTCCCAAGCCATGTGCCAAGAAAACCAGCTTTTTCTTGCACATCAAATAAAGTAATCGTGCCAATAGGGTTTCCCCATTCATCTAAAATTGTGCGTGAAATTAATTCACCACGCTCTTCAGCTTCTATTGTTTGCTTTGTTAAAAATAAAAATTCTTCGTATGAATAAGCTTTTTGACGCACAAAAGGGAAGACAGCAGGATCCACCATCAAATCGTATAGAACGTGGCTGTCGTGTAAGTCGCGTTTTTTTAACATACTAACTCCTCCTCACATGAGGGTAGCATGACGAAAAAACACCCCACCCTCGAAATTTTTATATCAAACTTTAAAAAATTTCGGGGTGGGAATCGAACCCACTAGAACCAGTCTATAACGCTGGTGGCGCACCATTTGCCTTCCCCATTCATCAATTTGAAATGAATATCACGACACAAATTGATTATGGTTTCATTCAGTTTATAATCGTATAATACTTTATCTAGTCAAAAAAATAAACTAGTTTTTTTTATTTTTTCTATAAATTATTTTTCCATCAATCATAGTTAATACGGGCTTGGCTAAATAATGAAATGGATGATGTGTCCATAACACAAGATCAGCATCTTTTCCAGTTTCGATACTTCCAATTCTTTCCTCTAAACGTAGATTTCGAGCAGGGAGGATTGTAATGCCTTCTAATGCAATTTTTTCATCTAACCCTTCCCTGACAGCGATGGCTGCACAAACATTTAAATATTGAATGGGAGTATAGGGATGGTCTGTTGTAATGGAAACTTCTATCCCATATTTTGATAAAGTATGGTACGTATCCCATGATTTATTTTTTAGTTCAATTTTTGAGCGACGTGTTAATGTCGGACCAACAGAGATTTTTAAGTTTTGGTTGGCAAGCTCATTTACAATGAAGTGTCCTTCCGTACAATGTTCAATGCGTAAATCAAGATTGAATTCTTTTGCAAAGCGAAGAGCGGAAAGAATGTCGTCCGCCCGATGAGCGTGCATACGTACTGGGATTTCTCGGCGCAGTGCTTTTAGAATAGGAAGCATTCGAAAATCGGCTTCGTTTCCATAATGTTGTGCTTCGTAGAAAGATTCTCGAAGCAAGCCCATAATCCCCATACGGGTAATCGATTCTTTGGTGCCATTACTATGAACTCGTTTTGGATTTTCTCCAAATGCAATTTTTAACCCTGCAGGTTCTTGAATGATCATATGATCGATACAGGTTCCGGCAGTTTTAATTACACATGTTGTCCCGCCAATAATATTTTGGCTTCCAGGCATAACGTGGGCAGTTGTAACACCATTTTGAACCGCATCTTGAAAAGCAATATCAAAAGGGTGGATGCCATCTAAAGAACGGATATGTGGTGTTAATACTTCGGATGTTTCATTAGCATCATTTCCAGCCCATCCAGTCCCTTCATCGTATAGGCCAAGATGAGTATGCACATCGATAAATCCTGGTAAGAGGTGAAGGGCTCTTGCATCGATAACGGTCATATCTTGAGTTGGTTCAATATGTGGCTTTATCGCAGCGATTTTATTGTGTTTAACCAATACATCTCCTTGAAATTTAGAAGAAGTAATGGGATATACAATGGCTTGCTTAAATAGGGTTTTCATAGATACCTCTTTTCCATTGGCTAATAACCTTTAAATAATTAGTAAATAGAACAATTTTAATGGACGTATTTTAGAAGTACTACAGTGTATGCGATAGTATATTTTGTAATGCATGGTTTAATGTAGGAAAAGAATACTGATATCCATACTGTATTGCTTTGTTAGGCAATACATGTTGTCCTTGCAAAACAAGCATACTCACTTCTCCAAGTAAAGCGTGTAGTGCAAATGCTGGGACGGGAAGCCAGTGTGGGCGATGCATGACAATTGAAAGTGCCTTTCCAAACTCTTTCATTGTTGTAGGATTTGGAGACGTAATATTAAGAGGTCCTTCTATTTCTTTTGTATTTATTGCAAAATCAATCATGCGAATGGCATCATCTAGATGAATCCAAGATAGCCATTGATTGCCCGAGCCGATTGTTCCACCAATAAATAATTGATAGGGAAGCAACATTTTTGGAAGGGCACCACCATCTTTTCCTAAAACAATTCCAAAGCGTGTATAGACGGTTCGAATCCCGAGAGAGGTTGCGTGGGCGGCTGCTTCTTCCCATAGTTTTACTGTGGCTGCTAAAAAATCACTGCCATTTTCTTTGTTCTGTTCTGTGAAAATTTTTGTTTCAGAAGTCCCGTAATAACCAATTGCGCTAGCGTTAATAAAAGTATGGGGTTTCTTCTGTAATGTTTGTAATTGTTTAATGAGACTATTTGTTGTATGAAGACGACTCGCTATAATGCTTTCTTTCTGCTTTTTTGTCCATCGACCGTTATTAATAGATTCTCCAGCTAGATTCACAAGCACATCAATAGAAGAAAGAGGGAATTTATGTGAATGTGCATCCCATTGGATGTATTGAATGTTAGAATTGAGAGGATTCTCTCTTTTTTTTCGGGTAAGAATGTAAATTGTGTATCCTTCTTTTAGGCTTAAAAAATTAGCTAATGCTTTACCGATAAAACCAGTTCCCCCAGAAATTGCGATTTTCAACTGAACTTCCTCCTCATTATATATATTCATGAAAAGCAAAATTGTTCCACAACTATGTTAAAATAGTAGCGAGGTGAAGAATATGGCTGTCATTACAAAAATAGAAGTACAAAAACGAATGAAAGACCGATTTAATATTTATATTGATAAAGGTCAAGGTGAAGAATACGGATTTAGTGTGAATCAAGTCACCTTAATCAAGCATGGTTTGCAAAAGGGGTTAGAAATTGATGAAGTAGAGTTAGCAAATATTTTGTACAATGAAGAAGTGCAAAAAGCATATTTACAAGCAATTTCTTATTTATCCTATCAAATGCGTACGAAACAGGAAGTAGAAGAATACTTACGAAAAAAAGAAATTGGACAAGCCATCATCTCTGAAGTTATTTCGAAGTTATTACATGATCGCTATATTAACGATAAAGAGTATGCCATTTCATATGTACGAACTCATAGCAATGTGAATCAAAAAGGACCGACTACTATTAGACGGGAACTTCTTGGTAAAGGTATTCAAGATATAATTATTACTCATAGTTTACAAGAATATCCGAAAGAGAAGCAAATTGAAAATGCCTTTGAGCTTGTAGAGAAAAAGAAAAAGTCCTATCAAAAGCATTCTTTTTTACAAATGAAACTGAAGCTAGAAGAAATGTTAGTACGTAAAGGATATAATCGTGATGTGATTCAAATTTGTCTAGAAGAATTAAAAGAGGAAAAGGATAGCGCGCAGCAACAAGAGGCGTTGTTATATCATGGGAATAAGTATCATGAGAAGCATAAAAAACATGATGGATGGACATATGAAAATAAGATGAAACAAGCATTATATCGAAAAGGTTTTTCCATTGATGAGATAGATACATTTTTACAAATGAAACGTGAAGAGGGATGAGAGAATATGATGAATGTGCCAAAACGCTATAGTGAAATGACAAAACATGAGCTAAGAGAGGAAATTGGCATTTTAAAAGAAAAGGCTGTGAAGGCAGAACAACTGGGTATAGTAAATGAGTTTGATGTATTAATGAGAAAAATAGCAATGGCTCGTGCTTACATGCTAGATATAAACGCATTTCAGATTGGCGAAACGTATGAACTGATAGAGGAACCGGGGGTATTATTTACGATTACGTATTTCAATGGAGTATTTGCTTGGGGACGTAAACAAAATGACACAGAGGAGATTGGTATTCCTATTTCGCTATTACAAGAGAGATAAAAAACCAGAGAGCCTTGGCTGCTCTGGTTTTCATTTTTGGTAGTTGTTAAAGGAGATAGGCATTTAAATTTGGCGTTTTCTCATTTCATTCGCTAAAATAATGAGAGACTGGGTTTGTTGCGTTTGTCCGTTTACTTGCGCTTTTGCATGTTTCGGACGCGCCCAGGTAGGGTTGAATAATTCAGAACGACGATCTAAATGATTACGGTAGCTCATCTTTATCACCTCATATAGGAAGTTAATTGCAATAACTCTTTAGAAATTACTATTGTTTTTACTCTTCCTGATGATTTGCGGCACGCATACGCTCTTGTGGGTGCGTGTTAATTGTGCCATTAGGTCTTTTCGAAGCAAAACGAGCTTTTGCTTTCGTTGGACCATCGATTTTGCTGTTGTTTTTTGATTCAGACCAAAATTCAGCTTGTCTACCCAAGAAAAACGCCCCCTCATTATTAATGATACTTGTTAAGAAGTATCGTTAATAGAATGTGCAAAATAGAGAAAATTATGCTTGAACATAAAATGAAACTTCTGTTGGCGATGAGAGAGGTTCATGAATGAGTGTATGCTTTTATTTATAATTTTGCTGTGGCAGTGAGGCTGCAGGGGAAAGTAGGAAATTAATTAAAGGAGAAATAAATAATGAATGATAAATATGAAGTATTAACAAAAGAATTACTTGAAAAAAATAGCTTTCTGTCTTATTCTCAGGCACGCGCATGGATTGAGCTATTGTGGGAGGACTTCCAAGTCACGTATGCAAAGTCTGGTCGTTATCAAGGTGAAGAAATGACGGAACAAATTGTAAGAGCATGGATTAATAACCATGGCGAACGTCTTCATGAAATTCGTACGAATAATCCGAAATACAGTCATTTGATTAATCAAGATGATCATTTAAAGCATTAAGAAAAGCGACCGAAGTTGGTCGCTTTTTTTAATGTGGAATCAATTCTAATTTTTTACGAAGTTTTTCTTCACTAAAAATCCAGCCAGTGTAGGAATTAATGATGTTTAAATTTTGATCTAGTTGGACGATTGCAACGAATGGGTAATAGTCTTTACTACGGTACCGTAAATCGATAAAACGCACTTCATAATAGTTGTCGTAATCAAAAATGTCCCAGCGATATACAGGTGAAAAAGATAAAAAAGCAGAAATGTTTTCATCTTTTTGTGCAGCCTGCATAATTTTATTATCTGGAAGTGGAATACGATTAAATTTATCATGTACCATAATATGGCCGCGGTGCCAACGCGCGACATAGTATTTGTCTCTTGTAGTAATTGCCAAATGATAATGATAAAAACGATAGGAAGGAGAAATGATGACTTCCTCTACATTTTCAAATCGTTTGTAAACGACACTTTTGATATTTTGTCTCATTACAATCCGACCAATATAGTAGACAAACATTAAAACATATGCAGCTAAAGCAGTATATCCTTTATGTGAGCCGACGAGCATGCAGGCGATAGCGAGTATGTGGATAAAGAAGATTACGGCATCGAATGTATTAATTACACCTAATGCAACCCACTTTTTTGTGAAAGGCCGTAATGCTTGTGTACCATAAGCATTAAAAATATCAACAAACACGTGAAGAAAGACGGCAATAAATGACCAAAGTAGTAGATGGATATATGGAGCTTCTGTAAAGAAGGCAAAGGCAATTCCACTTATAAGGAAAGACCAAATAATAACAGCAGGAATGGAATGAGTAATTCCACGATGGTTTCGTATATATTTTGCGTTATTACGTAATTTTAAGACGGTATCAATATCAGGAATATTGGAACCGGCAATCGTTGCAAGCATAACAGCTTGTGGTCCGAAATCACTCTGGCTAATGGCTGGATCTAACGTTGCTAAACCACCTAATGTGACGCCCATAACAAGGTGAGTGGCTGTGTCCATGAAAACACACCTCCGTTTTTTATTAATGTAACTCTTTTTATTCGATATCTCAAGGCATTTGCCTTCAATTTCCTATATCATCTTACTTAAATTTTTTCCTAAAATCTTTATAATAGTACGTATATGCAAAAAAATGAGGGGGATCAAGTTTGACACTTGAAATATTAGATGATTTTAACATAGAGAAGTTTCAACATGATTTAATTAGTTGGTTTGAGAAAGAACAGCGTGACTTACCGTGGCGTAAAAATAAAGATCCGTATCGTGTTTGGGTTTCTGAGATTATGCTGCAACAAACAAGAGTAGAAGCTGTAAAACCATATTACGCAAATTTTATGAGAAAGTTCCCGACATTAGAAGCATTGGCATCGGCAGAGGATGAAAAGGTATTAAAAGCATGGGAAGGCCTCGGTTATTATTCTAGAGCTCGCAATTTACATGCAGCAGTTAAGGAAGTAAAGGAAGTATATGGTGGGAAAGTACCAAGTGATGTAAAGAAAATTGAAAAATTAAAAGGCGTTGGTCCATACACAAAAGGTGCGATTTTAAGTATTGCATACGGTATACCAGAGCCAGCTGTAGATGGAAATGTAATGCGCGTTTTATCCCGTATATTATCGGTTTGGGATGATATTGCGAAACCTAAGACACGAAAAGTATTTGAAGAAATTGTACGTGAAATTATTTCAAAGGAAAATCCATCCTATTTTAATCAAGGATTAATGGAGTTAGGTGCGCTCATTTGTATTCCAAAAAATCCAGCTTGTTTACTTTGTCCAGTTCGGGAACACTGTCGTGGTTATGCAGAAGGTGTACAGAAAGAGTTGCCAGTCAAAAGTAAAGCGAAAGCTCCTAAAATGGTACCACTTGTTGCGGGGGTATTGCAAACAGAGGATGGAAATTATGTAATTAACAAAAGACCAAGTACAGGATTACTTGCGAACATGTGGGAATTTCCGAATGTTGAAATCAATGGCGGGATTCGGAATCAAAAACAACAACTCATTGATTACATGAGGGAACAATTTTCCTTATCTATTTCCATTGATGAATATGCAATGAATGTCCAACATACGTTCACGCATCGTACATGGGATGTATTTGTATTTTATGGAAAAGTAACAAGTACTATTAAAGAAACAGATACATTAAAAGTTGTATCTAAAGAAGAATTTGAGAAATTACCTTTTTCTAAATCGCATCGTACGATTTATGAAGAATGTGTGGAAAAACTTCAACCTTAATGGTTGAAGTTTTTTCGACATAAACATAACAATTACTTACAAATATTTCATATCCCCTTAACAAATGACAAATACAATGGAAGTTGTAATGAAAAAATTTAAAGGGGGATAGGAAATGCTAAAAAAAGTAATCAGTTCAGCAGTTATAGCGACCTTTTTGCTTCAAACAGTAGCTGGGTCAGGCTATATCACTTTTGCTGAGGAGAAGGAACAAAGTCAGCAAGTTCTCATTTCAGAAGTGCATTATACAGATGATCTACGCTATATCGAATTATATAACTCATCAGAGAAAGTTATGGACATGAGGAATGTTCAACTGAAGGTCAATGGAAAAGTGCTAAAATTTAAAGATGAAAATGAAAAGCAATCTGTACAACCAAAAGAAACGAAGTTAATCTTATTTGGAAATAATACAGTTAATAAGATTAATGAGCGTTATAAGACAGAAATAAAAGAAGATCAAGTTTTGTTTGCTACTGAGGATTTAAGTGATGAACAAATTAGAATTGAAGTAACGAACGAGAAAAATAAAACGGTAGATGTCATTGAGACAAGAAAAGAGAATAAAGATATATCCATTCATTCTTTTTGGAATGAAACAAAGAAAGAAATAAAAAATGAAATACCATCGCCAGGAACTTATACTACATTCCAATCGCAGGGGAAAGAACCAGCATCTACAGAATCTCCACAAAAAAAGGCAGTTCAGTCAGATTCAAAACAACTAGAGCCAGTACCACCGAAAGCTGCACCTACAGAACCTACACAACCTAACTCTAAAGAAACGATAGAAAAGCAAACCGCACAAAAAGAAAAGCTGTTACAAGAAACAGCGCATGTACCTAAAACGAAAATTAATGCACATGAAGATTTACCGATTGAACTTCAGTTGGCAAGTGTATATGATGCGGCAAAAGTAAACCTAGTATATCGTAGTGCTAACGGTTTGTTAATGAAAAAACTGGAAATGAACAAAGGTGAGAATAATTTGTATTCTACTGTTGTTCCAAATCTAGATGTTTGGTCTGATACGTTTACATATTGGTTTGAGATTGAACAGGATGGGAAAATGATCACATTTCCAGAAAAAGAACAATTTAAGAGTACTATTGAACATCAAACTGAAGATTACACCAAAAATGGGACAGTTATGATTACTGAGCTCATGCCAGATACGATAAATGTGAACGGGAAAGATGGATATGAATTTATAGAGATATACAATAATTCAAGTGAAGCAATGCAATTGAAAGACTATAAACTTATTTATAAGTACTCAGAAGCAGGAAGTGAAGATTGGCATTTTACAGAAAATGCGACAATCCCATCAAAAGAAACGAAAGTGTTTTGGATTAAAAATGAAGGAAATGTAGAGTTATCAAAACAAGATTTTATTCAAGCATACGGTGGAAATATAACGGAAGAACAAGTGCTTCAAATTGAATCAGACGGAATGTCTAATAGCGCTGGAAGAACCATTCAATTGGCTGATCAGTATGGAACAGTTTTATCATCTGCAACATATGAGAAATCGGATGTAAAGGTTGGGCAGAGTGTTGCTTATACATACAAGCCTGAAAGTGTTGGAATGCAAAAAGTAGGTTTGTTTGAAAAAGGAACACCTGGTGTGCAAATACCATTTCAAGTACCGTTAGAGCCAGTAAAACAAACAGATCAAGTTGGCGTTACGATTGAGCATACGGCATCACCTACTCATACAGAGGCGGAAGATTTAACTATTACTGCAACGATTAAAGGTGGGGAAAATGTAGCTGTTTTGTATACTCAAGATGGCAAATTAACACACAAAAAATTGCAGATGAACAAAGACGGAAATAGCGATATTTATAAGGTGACAATTCCTCAAAAAGAGCTATGGGGGAACTCATTATTCTATAAAATTGTCGTACAAGGGAATCAAGAAACAATTGAAAAATCCTATGAAACAAAAGTAGAACATAAAAAAATAGATCCGCAAAGCGCATCGCCATTTTTGATTACCGAAGTGACGCCAGACACGACGAATGTTGGGAAAGCAGATGGATATGAATTTATTGAAGTATATAACAATAGCGAGCAGGATCTTAATTTTAAGGATTATACAATTCGATATCGATATCCATCTGAAGGACCAGAGGGGGATCTCATTTGGGGATCCACTCCCGATGATGTTGTAATTCCATCGGGGCAGTCTCTCGTATTTTGGGTTATAAATGGTGAAAATAATGAGAAGAATGTAGCCGATTTTAATAAACAATTTGGAGCGAACTTAGTAGAAAATAAAAATATTGTTAGAGTATATTCAAATGGAATGGCGAATGGAAGTGCCCGTGGCATTGTCGTTGCAACAAAGACGGGGAAAGAAATAGCAGCTGCTTATTACAATGATCAAGCAAACCAAGCTGATGTGAAAGCGAATAAGGGGATTTTATATCGCTATCCTCAAGATGGCTCACAAATTATGCAAAAGATTAGTAGTGCAGAGCATAATGCATCTCCTGGAACTGTATTCGAAGGGCAAGTACCGACTGAGCGAGTTGCTTTGAAGGCAGATGCAATTCCGCCGACAATTTCACATAAACCGGCAGAAGGGCTAATTTCTGAATTTCGAGATCATAAATTAAGTTTTTCTGTTCTTGATAACGAACAAGTAAAAAGTGTGAAACTATATTACAAAATGAATTCTAATGCAGAATATAAAGTAGAAAATTTAGTAGAGAATCATGTAGATAAACAATATCATTATACCGTTTACTCACCTGAACTAATTGGAAAAGAGAAAATAACATATTACTTGGAAGCCTCTGATGGCTTAAATGTAGTAAAAAGTGATATGTACTCAGTGCAAATAGATGGTGAGAAAGATAAAGGCCCTCTTCGTCTTAATGTAAAAGATGATGAGGTAGTTGCAAAGCAAGTCTTATTAAAAGGAACTTCATCGTCGGTTGGATCTGAACAACTTTCTCTTTTGGTGGATGGACAGAAAGTAGAGACGAATACATATCGCGCTTTAGAGAAGCCTGCCTATTTTGCTTTTGATGTAAAGCAAACTGATTTGTATTTTAAAAACGCGGTTACGATTGGGAAGGACGTATTGCGTGTATTTGACGATACGTATAGTGATTATGTCACATTAACTGTAAAAATTGATCAATCAAAAATTAAATATAATGAACCGTTCAAAATTGATATTCGCTCTGGCACAAAAACGTCTCCATTTGATGATCGAGTTCAAGAGAACAAAGATGATTTTTATTTAAAAAATGTTCGCCTTGTATTAGCAGATGGAACGACTTTATATGATCCGAACTTTGCAAATCCAACTCAGGAGTTATCAGTTGGTGATGGAGATACATCAACACCAGTATTTACGTTTGAATTCAAAGTTCCAGAAGAAAAATTTATTTCGAATGCGTACTTATGGGATACAAAGCAAGTGAAGGACGGGAAACATCGAATTGCAGTGCAAGATGGTGTGAATAAAGAAACTGTTGCGAATGTAAAAGTTGATAATACACCGCCACAGATTTCTACTACAATACAGAATAAGAAATATAAAGGGAAAATTCCAATTGATGTAACAGTTACAGATGATATAGCAGGAATAAAGAGTAAAAAAGTGATTTTAGATGGGAAAGAGATTGAAACTCCATATGAAACGTCCTCTGGGAAATTAGCAGCAGGAAAGCATGAGCTACATATGGAGGCGGAGGATCAAGTGGGAAATCGTCAAGAAAAAACAGTTATGTTTGAAACTTGGGCAGAAAATCCAACCGACCCTACTCCGATTGCACCTAAAGACGGAGAGGGAAATGTGAGTACGAGTCCGACACTTGAAGCAAAAGTAACCGATCCAACAAACGATGCAATGAAAGCAACATTTTATAAGGGATATGCGTATAAGCCGAATGATACGGAACATATGAAAATTACCGAAAATTCGATAGAACAAGAACCACCACAAGCTTTTGCTGTAAATGGTGAGAAAAGTTTCGATCAAGAGAAGTTAAGTAAAGTTAGTAAAAAAGATGGGGAATATTATACAACGGAATCAACAGAGAAATTTCCATATCATCGCTTTGACGTAACTGTTGCAGATGATGTGAAAAATGATGATATGGTGGAAGTAAAATGGTATGGACATTCTCTAGAAGGAAGAAAAGTTACGATGTATGCTTGGAACTACATGACAAATAAGTGGACAGAACTTACATCGAAAATTGCTGGGGATAAGGACTTTGAATTAAAAGGTGCTGTAATAGCGAAAGAATATGTAAAAGATCAAAAAGTAAGTGTAATTGTGCAAGACCAAATCCCAAGTTCGCCAAACAAGTTTGATTACACATTTGTCTGGATGTCGGATACACAGTATTACTCTGAAAGTTATCCCTATATTTACAAAAGTCAGGTTGACTGGATTGCTGCACAAAAAGATCCATTAAATATTAAATATGTATTCCATACGGGAGACCTTGTTGATAAATCATATCAAGAATTTCAATGGCAGCGTGCAGATGAATATATGAAAGTGCTTGAGAATGCGAAAGTACCATATGGTGTGTTGGCTGGAAATCATGATGTAAATCATAAAGACGAAGACTATACAGCATACTCGAAATATTTTGGAGACTGGCGTTTTAAAGATAAGCCATTTTACGGTGAAAGTTATAAGAATAACCGTGGACACTATGATTTGATTTCAGCAAAGGGAAACGACTTTATTATGCTGTATATGGGATGGGGCGTCACAGATGAAGATATTCAATGGATGAAGGAAGTGTTACAGAAATATCCGAATCGAAAAGCGATTTTATCATTCCATGAATATTTACTTGTATCAGGTAATCGTAGTCCAATCGGCGATAAAATTTATAATGAGGTAGTTAAACCAAATAAAAATGTGTTAGCTGTGTTAAGTGGACATTATCATGATAGTGAGACACTAGTTGATGAAATTGATGATAATGGAGACGGCATCGCAGATCGTAAAGTATATCAAATGCTGGCGGATTATCAAGGAGGACCAGAGGGTGGACAAGGATATATGCGCCTTTTACAATTTGATACAACTGCGAACAAAATGTATGTCAAAACGTATTCTCCATATTTAAATGAATATAATTTTTATAAACCAGAAGAGTATCCAGGAAAAGATGAATTTGAATTAGACGTTGATTTAAAACCTGCGATAAAACAAGTTGCAACAGACTATGTAGAAGTAAACGTGTACACGAATGAAGTAATTGGTAAAGATGATTTTGTGGCAAATTGGCGCAACGCAAAAGTAAAATGGGAGAACTTAAAGGAAAATACAACGTATCACTGGTATATAAAAGCTGAAGATCGATATGGCGGTCGAGTAACTTCACCCGTTTGGTCTTTTACAACAGGTAAAAAGGGGTGGAGATGGAGCGTGTTCCCGAGTTAGGGAACACGTTTTTTAATCATAAGAAATTTTTGTACCGTGTGTCCAATCCGCTTCGTTTTTTTGAAGACCGCCTCGTGATTCAATTTCTTTTATGATTTCTTTATAAATCGTTTGGCCTTCTACATTTAAATAAGGCATGATTTGTTGCAAGGAATGGTGAAAATAAGCCAATTCATCTTGTTTCCATTCTTCTTTCGAAATCATAGATAGTTCCGTCATATCGCGTCCAACGTACATGTGTACACCTCCATCATATGTAGTTTGAATGAGCCAAGGAAGATATATGCACCAATAAAAAAATAATTTTACGGATATCTTTTAGAAGGGTTGGTTACATTATTGGTTGTGGAGGTGAGAAAGATGAGTAAAAAACAACAAGGTTATAACAAAGCAACTTCTGGTGCTAGTATTCAAAGTACAAATGCTAGCTATGGTACAGAGTTTGCAACTGAGACAAACGTACAAGCAGTAAAGCAACAAAATGCGCAATCAGAAGCAAAAAAAGCACAGGCTTCTAGTGCTGGCGTTCAAAGTGCAAATGCTAGCTATGGTACAGAGTTTGCAACTGAGACAAACGTACAAGCAGTAAAGCAACAAAATGCGCAATCAGAAGCAAAAAAAGCACAAGCTTCTAGTGCTGGCGTTCAAAGTGCAAATGCTAGCTACGGTACAGAGTTTGCTACTGATACGGATGTACAAGCAGTAAAACAACAAAACGCAAAATCAGCAGCGAAAAAATCACAATCTTCTAGCACGAATCAATAACAAAGAAAAACACTTCTCGATTCAAGAGAAGTGTTTTCTTTATTTGCAGTGTAGTGACGAAAGACAAAGTTTTGTTACTAGTGAAGGTCTCATACTATTCAAATCGATTGCTTTGAGAATTTTGTTGAGAGAGGCGACATAACTTCTAATAAGTCAACAAATGTAGTCAAAGGAGAAGGAGTTGGGAAATTAGAAAATAGTTAATAGAGATGTATCCCGTATTAATAGATAGTGAGAATTTATTTGAAACAGGGGGGGAAATAATGAATTCATTTGATAAGTTAGTAGGAGAGCAGTTACAGACAATGGATGAGTTATTGAAATTACAAGCGCATTTAGAGAAGTACCAACAGATCGAAACAAATGAGCAGGATACGTATGATAAAAAAGATTTACATTTTATTCGTCAAGAAATACACAAAACGGAAGAAGCTTTGAAGCTTTTGCATGAAAAATTTGAGCGACAAACAAATGAAGTGATTCATTCTTTTGAAGCTGAAAAAATAATTTCTAACTAAAGAAGTGACGTGTTCTAATATTTTAGATGGAGAAGTCCTTTTTAAATTCATGAAAAAGGGCTTTTTGGTACATCCTGATTTGCCAATGAAGAGTAATTCATTGGCGCTTACGAAAGTTGGATTGTATCGGTTTAGTTTTAAAATTTTGACAAAAAAGTTATAATAGAAAAAAAGTGAATTCGGCTCAATACGTTTTTAACAGGAACGATACGAGTTAAGACAACTTTAGAAGAGCGTTCACAGTGAAAGAAGGGAGCACGTATGGGATTTCCCAAAGAAGGAGAAAAAGTACAAATACATAGTTATAAACATAATGGCTCCATTCATAGAATGTGGGAAGAGACTACAATTTTAAAAGGTACGCAAAGTCTTGTAATTGGTGCAAATGATCGGACTGTAGTAACCGAATCAGATGGTCGGACATGGATTACGCGTGAACCTGCAATCTGTTATTTTCATTCGAATTATTGGTTTAATGTAATCGGTATGTTAAGAGAAGAGGGAGTATACTACTATTGTAATTTAAGTTCTCCATTTGCATATGATTCTGAAGCATTAAAGTATATTGATTATGATTTGGATATTAAGGTGTATCCAGATATGACATATACACTTTTAGATGAAGATGAGTATGAAAAACATAGTCAGATTATGAACTATCCTCCAGTTATTGATACAATTCTAAAGAGAAACGTAGAGTATTTAACGCAGTGGATTCATCAAAGAAAAGGACCTTTTGCGCCAGATTTTGTAGACATGTGGTATGAGCGGTATTTAATGTATAGAGATTAGAACAAACCTGCAGGGATTTTCCCGGCAGGTTTGTCCTATTGAGGGGGGATTACATGCAGGGAATAAAAAGATATTTACAATTTGTAAAACCATATCGGTGGCTTATTACGATTACAATTATTATTGGACTCATTAAGTTTGGTATTCCGCTTATTATGCCGTGGTTATTAAAGTATATTATTGATGATGTCATTCAAGGTGGTGGATCACTCAGTGAAAAAACATCCCAATTGATAACGGCAATCGGGATTGCCTTTTTCATTTTTGGTGTACTGAGACCACCTGTTGAATATTATCGTCAATACTTTGCGCAACGTATTGGTAATACGGTACTTTATGACTTACGAAAACATATTTTTGGGCATCTGCAAAAGTTGAGTTTACGTTACTATTCAAATACAAAAACAGGTGAAATTATTTCGCGTGTGATCCATGATGTAGAGCAGACGAAGGATTTTGTTATTACAGGGCTTATGAACGTCTGGCTTGATACAGCTACGATTTTTATTGCAATCGTAGTTATGTTTTCTATGAATATAAAATTAACGCTCGTTGCATTGTTAATTTTGCCAATTTATGCAGTTGCGGTGAAATATTTTTTTGGGCGTCTTCGTAAATTGACGAGGGAGCGCTCACAAGCATTGGCAACGATGCAAGGTTACTTACATGAGCGTATTCAAGGGATGCAAGTGACGCGTAGTTTTGCGTTAGAAGAGTATGAAAAGGGACAGTTTGATAAGAAAAATAATGATTTTTTAACTAAAGCATTAACACATACAAGCTGGACAGCGCGAACATTTTCTGCGGTGAATACGTTAACGGATTTGGGACCATTACTTGTTATTGCGTTTGCGGCGTATGAAGTGATTCAAGGTTCCTTAACACTTGGAACGATGGTTGCTTTTGTTGGCTATATGGATAGCTTATATAGTCCGTTACGCCGCCTTGTTAACTCTTCTACAACACTCACACAATCATTTGCATCAATGGATCGGGTATTTGAGCTTTTAGACGAAAAGTATGATATTGTAAATACGCCAAATGCGCTTGAACAAAAAAAGCTTTTTGGTGAAATTGTATTTGATCAAGTTTCGTTTCGGTATAATACTGATGAAAAAGATGTACTACACCATCTTTCTTTCTCAATTCGTCCTGGAGAAAAAATCGCTCTTGTTGGAGCGAGTGGAGGTGGAAAGTCATCCCTAGCTAGCTTAATTCCAAGATTTTATGATGTTTCTAGTGGTGCAATTTATGTAGATGGTGTGAATGTGAAAGATTATAATGTAAGAAATTTACGTAGTCATATTGGTATTGTCTTACAAGATAATTTGTTATTTAGTGATACGATTCAATCTAATATTTTATATGGAAATCCAAAAGCAACGAAAGAGGAAGTCATTGCGGCTGCAAAAGCAGCACAGATTCACAATTTCATTATGAAATTACCAGACGGCTACGATACAGTTGTTGGAGAGAGAGGCGTAAAATTGTCTGGTGGGCAAAGGCAGCGTGTAGCGATAGCGCGTGTGTTTTTAAAGAATCCTTCTTTACTTATATTAGACGAAGCAACTTCGGCTTTAGACTTAGAGAATGAAAGGTATATTCAAGAGGCGCTTCAAATATTAGCTGCGGATCGTACAACAATTATTATTGCTCATAGGTTAGCTACCATTACACATGTGGATACAATTATATATATCGAAGATGGTGAAATAAAAGAAAAAGGTTCTCATGAACAATTAATGCAAAAACGAGGATTTTATTATAATTTATATCAAATTCAACATATAGAAGAAACAGCCCATTCGAAATAAATGGGCTGTTTCTTTATTCATCATCTTTTTTTTCATCGATTTGTAGTTCATTCTCTGGTTTGTGATACGTATAAAAACTATCTACAAGTAAATCAAGATGCTCAACTTCTTCACTGTAATTGATAATGGAAGAAATAAGAGGGAAGAGATGTAACCATATTTTATACGATTCTTCATCATCCTTATTTTGATAGTCCATAAATATATCAATTAATTCTTGCTTACCAGTTTCTACTTCATCAAGCATTTCAACAGACTGTTGTTTTTTTGCTTTACCGATAAATTTTAACAAAACTTGTTCATGATAGTGTGTTAATGAATCTAATTCATTTTGAATGGATTCCTGAAATGACTCAGGCATATACCTCAATTCATTTTCCGTGCGATGTAATGCTTTTAGTGTACTTAATGCACGGCTGGTTGTTGCTAACATTTGTCTAAATAAAACGAGCTTACGAATTTTTGCAAATTGTACTTTTTTCGTATAGCTTCTTTCTTCTTTGTAAAGCAAGTAGTAATGATTTAATTTAATCATTTTTTCTTTCATACGATCAATATCTGTTTTTAGTGTTGTAAAATCAGAAGCTTGCCTGCTGTTCATACGAATCCATTTTACAATTTCTTCTGTATCATCAACGATGCGATGATATAGTTTTGTTTCGTATTTTGGTGGCATAAAGATTAAGTTTACAAGTGAAGCTGCAATAATCCCGACCATAATAGTTGCAAAGCGAAGCAAGGCGAAATCAAAGAAGTTTGCTCCTTGATATTCCATAATAGCAATAACCGTTACTAAAGCAATGGATATTGTATTTTCTAAACGTAATTGTAGTGTAATCGCAATAACTAATATACAAGTTAATCCAATGATAAAAGGATTGTGTCCAAAAGCAAATGCAAATCCGATAGCGAATACTGCACCAATTACGTTTGCTTGAATTTGTTCCAGTGCTGTCAAATACGAACGGTATACAGATGGTTGGACAGCAAAAATTGCTGAAATTCCCGCGAATACGGGACTCGGTAGTTGGAGCAAAGTACAAGCAAATAAAGCTAATGTAATGGCAATACCCGTTTTTAAAATGCGAGCACCAAGTTTCATACCCTATTTAATATCCTTTCTCTCTTGTCATAATGAATGTACAACATGATACTATACATTCATTACAATATGTTAGCAAGTGATATTTTAGTGATATTTTAGTCATATTCAAAATTTGAGTAAAAATAGCCTTCGCATTTCTTCGTTGCTTCGCTAGTAGGGTAAGTTATGTATCCTTCCTTTTGAATCTGCACTTTAGTGAAAAAAGCCCGCTGAAATTTAGCAGGCTTTTAAATGATTATAGATTACTACGGAATACTCACCTCATCGGTTTTAAACGAATGTAATTGAAATTGTATCATTCAGTTGAAATAGATGGATCTGCTTGTTCTTTTTTCGGAATGATTTCATAAAAGTGAAGCTGAATGTCATCTAATAACGGTGTTAAGAGAGCAACTTCTTCATATTGTTCATGCTCATTTAATACGCGAATGTAGTCTAATAATAATTCTGTAATGTCTGTTTCTCCATTTTTGCTAAGTGGACGTAATGTTACGTTTGCTCCTTTTGCGATTCTTCTTCGCAAAGCAGATTCTGTTAAACCGAGTTTAGGCTGATGGCGTAAATAAACGACACCACCGGTCATGCCTGCACAAATCCATGGACCAGGATCGCCAAGAACGAGAGCGCGACCATTTGTCATATATTCAAAAGCGAAGCCTTTAATATTTGCATGAACGCCAAGATTCCCATGTTCTTTTTCTCGAATTGGTTTTGTGATTCTCCCACCGATAATCATATCCGCTCCAGATAAGCGGATGCCAGCACGTGCATCGGCGTTACCTTGCACATATAAAGTTCCTTTTTGTGCACCGTATCCAAATCCTTTTCCGACAGAACCGTTATAATATGCTCCATCTTTTCCTTTTGCTTTTGTAATATAAATGCCGCCACCGAATGATGTTTTTCCGATGCCATCTTGCGCCCCGCCATTTACATGGATAAATAAGTTTTCACTATTGTAGGCACCTAACCCGTTTCCAGGAACAGAGCCATTTGTATATTTTAATGTAATTGGTTCAAGCGTATGATTGTCATATAATTTACTGCGAACGCGGTAGCATGATTCCAGACCACCCATTACGCGTTGATCTACCCCAACACCAACTAGCTCTTTTGATTGGAAAGAGTCAGTTGTTACATAATCTTGTTGCTGTACTCTGTCTGTTATTGTGTGAGACGTACTTTCCAATGTTTGTAATAAATGTTGTAAGTCTAATAGTTCTATTCCTCGCGTTTGTTCTAGTAAATCAGAACGACCAACAATTTCTTGTAAGTTCGTATAGCCGAGCTCACTTGTTAAACGTTTAAGTTCTGTTCCGAAAGTAGTAAATAGGTGTAATAAACCTTCTACAGCTTTTTCCAATTGACGTGGAACAAAACGGCGTAGTCCATGTTCTTTTGCTTGTGCTTCTGATTCAATTTGTGTTGCAATACCAACATGACAAGTATCTAAGTGACAGCCCCGGCACGTTGTACAGCCAATTGCAATCATGGATAAAGTACCGAAGCCAATACGGTTTGCACCAAGAAGCATAACTTTTAGTGCATCGTTTACACTCCGAATACCACCATCTGCCCAAATTTCTACGTTCTGTCTCATATTTGCTTCTAATAGAGCGTTATGAGCAGCTTTTACTCCAATTTCAACTGGAAGGCCTACATGCTGAAGGGCATGAATACGTGCAGCACCCGTGCCGCCATCAAATCCGCTAATATTAATAAAATCAGCACCAGCCTTTGCGATTCCTACAGCAATTGTTCCAATGTTAGGGACAACTGGAACTTTGACAGCGACTTTTGCAAGTTGATTGGCTGTCTTAATTTCCGTAATAATTTGCGCCAAGTCTTCAATTGAGTAAATATCATGATTATTGGACGGAGAAATTAAGTCTGAACCAATTGTTGCGTTACGTGCTTCTGCAATTTTGGAAGTTACTTTTGAACCCGGCAAATGTCCACCTTCACCAGGTTTTGCTCCTTGCCCAATCTTAATCTCAATTAAATTTGATGAGTTTAACAGTTCGGCATTCACACCAAAACGTCCTGACGCAATTTGTTGACCACGTGTATGTGGATATTTACCAATCATATCTTTAATTTCGCCGCCTTCACCGTTTAAACTAATCATATTGAGACGGTCTGCTGCTTCTGCATAGGCGCGGAATGCAATTTCATTTTGAGAGCCAAATGACATGGAACTAATAATAAATGGTAAGTCATGATTTTTTACGCTAATTGAAACGCGCTCAGTTGACACTGGTTGCTCTGCTGCTTTCATTTGGATAAGATGGCGAATTGCAATTGGGTTCTTATCTTCTACTTCCGCTAATTTCTCACGATAATTATCGTAAGCATTCCCTTTTGCGACATCACCAATTGCTTTCCAAATGCGAGGGAATACATGAAATGTTTTTCGCATTCTAACTTTTGGATTGTTATAATCAAGTGCCCGGACTTTCGCATCTTCTGCTAAAGATTCAAGTGAAAACGCTACAGTACGTGATCCTAAAAAGTTTGTAATCTGCAGTATGTTTGCAATTTCTTCGTGTAAACCAATTGAAGAGAAGAGACGGCCATAACCGCGCAGTTCATGAATGCCGATAGTTGAAATCACTTTTTCAAGTCCTTTGTTTAGCGCTTTATATAAATTAGAAATTGGTATCGTTGTCCCATCGTTTACGGTTGCAAACATTAAATATGGATTAATAACATCAGCACCTAATCCATATAGTGTAACAATGTCATGTAAAGAACGAAGAGCACCGGATCTTACAACAATGGAGCATTTGCGTCGTAATTTATGTTCAGTAAGTTCTTGCTGTACTTTAGCTGTAACTAAATGTGGATCAATCCATAATTGTTCATTTTGATGAGCTTTTGCATCATCAAGTAATAGTAGAGAAGCTCCTTTTTTGATAGCAGCTGTAGCTTCGGTGCTAATTCGATTTAATGCATCATGTAAAGTTTCCGATGCTGGAAAGGTAACGGATAACCTGTAGACTGTGCTATGAGTTGCAAATAGATGTATCAGTTGTTCATATGAGGTGATTTCTAAATCTTCTGATACAGATTGCGCTAAAGCACCTTCTATTATAATTGGTGACAAAAGTTCAGTAACAAAGGTTTGTTGTCCACCGCTAAATAAGCTAGGCCGCTCCCCCAGTACTGTACGTGTAGAGAAGTGTTCAACCTCCCTGTCACGGTCGATCGCTGGGTTTGTAACAACAGCAACACTCTCTTTTATAAAATCAGCGATGTTTCGTCTGTCTGGATCAAGTGCAGCTAGAGGGGCATCATGTCCGAGTGAACGAATTGGTTCAACGCCTTTTGTTGCCATTTGCTCAAGAAGTTGGATATGTTCACGATCCCATCCGAAAGCTACATATTGCTCTGTTTCAACTTGAGAAAGGTTAGATAACCCTTCAATTTTTTCCACAGCTGGAGTAGATAAGTTGAAATGATAATCTGAAAAATGAATGTGTTGTTTCATTCGTTTATATACTTCTTCTTGATATGTTTCATATTCGTAGAGAACAAGGTCACCTTGGGGGTTCCACTTTAAACCTACTTTTTCTCCAGGGGCAAGTGACTTTGGTTCTGCTACGTATTCAGATGGTGATACAACACCTGGTTCGGAAGAAAAGACATAGGAACTTTCTGTTTCAATTTTCCAAACAGGTCTTAAACCAAGTGAATCTACACTAAAAACGGCTTCATCTTTATAACGTGAAATAATGCCGGCTGGTCCTTGGGCGAAATGTCCCCATGCTTCACGAATATACGTATATAAATCTTGCATATGTGGCTCGTATAATTTAATCTCATTAATAATTGGTGGAAATAATATATCCATTGCTTCAAATAGACTGTAGTTGTAGCGAACGAGAAGAGTTTCTAAGGTGCGGTTTAAATCTTGAGAATCACTGCCTCCGGCAGTAAGTGGTACATCAATCATTTCAGCTTGATCACGTAACTTGGAAATTGTATTAATTTCACCATTATGCCCAAGGATGCTAAATGGTTGTACGCGAAAAAAATTAGATAATGTATTTGTAGAATAGCGATTATGTCCAAGGGTCATCGTTGATGCAATAAGTGGATGTTGCAAATCGTCATAATAGGCAACAAGTGTATCGCCAGCACCAAGAACTTTATACACAACATGGTCGTGACTTAACGATGCAACATGAATTGCTGTATTTTTCTCTATATCGATCGTTAAAGCGAATAGTACTTGATTGATGTCTTCAGTTGGTGTTTCTGAAAGAATGGCAATTTGCCAAAATAAAGGCTCTTCTTGTTTACCAAGAGGACCAAGGGCATCAGAGTTTATCACATCATCACTTTCGAAAATAACAGTGAGATTTTTCTTGTTTAATTTATTATGAATACTGTTTTTTAAGAGTGTAGGATCTTCTTTTTTGTTTAGAAAAAAATGTCCAACGATAAAGTGGGGATGATCCACAATCGCTGGATTATATCCGCTATTTTTTAATTTTTCTTTCCAAAGGGCTTTCGGTAAGTCGATATGAACGCCAATACCATCGCCTTCACCATTAATAAAGCCGGCGCGATGATTCATTTTTACAAGTGATTGTATACACAGATCGATGTTTTCTTTTGTTGGCACATTATGTTTTTCCATAACGGAAACGATTCCACACGCATCGTGTTCTGCATTTACGTAATCTCGAAATAAAGACGGTGACCATTTATTTGTATTGTTAGGCATCCGTCAATCCCCCCTCTGTTGTGAAGTTGTGAATAATCTGATTTTTAAAAGGCGTATATTGCCTTATAGACAACAAATGAATATAAAATTCGAAATAAAACAGATAATTATGAATAATTATACTATTGATGTGCGATTTATGAAATAGAAAAAAGAAAAAAATAGAGGGCATCCTCTATTTTTTTCTTTTGAATGTGTATTTTTTAGGCGTTTGCTAAGGCAGCAAATGCCTTGCCGACAGCTTCGACTGTATATTCGATATCCTCTTTTGTATGTTCTGTTGTTAAGAACCATGCTTCATATTTAGATGGAGCTAAGTTAATTCCTTCATTAAGCATAAGTTTGAAGAATTTGCCGAACATTTCTCCATCTGTATTTTGAGCAGCGTCATAGTCTTCAATTGTATCTGTTGTGAAGTAAACAGTTAATGCGCCTTTTAGACGGTTTACTGTAATATCGATATTATGTTTTGTAGCTTGTTCTAAAATACCTTTTTCAAGCATTGCTCCAAGCTCATCTAGTTTTTCGTATACACCTTCTTGTTTTAGTACTTCTAGGCATGCGATACCAGCCGCCATAGAAGCTGGATTTCCAGCCATTGTACCAGCTTGGTAAGCAGGACCGAGCGGTGCAACTTGTTCCATAATTTCCTTCTTACCACCATATGCGCCAATTGGAAGACCGCCGCCGATTACTTTACCAAGTGCTGTTAAATCCGGTGTTACGCCAAGTAAATCTTGAGCACCGCCGTACATAAAGCGGAAAGCTGTGATTACTTCATCATAAATAACAAGTGCGCCAGCTTCGTGGACAAGCTCATTTACTTTTTCTAGGAAGCCAGGTTTAGGCTCTACAATTCCGAAATTCCCAACGATTGGTTCTACAAGAATAGCTGCTACTTCATGTCCCCATTTATCTAGTGCCTCTTTTAATGTTTCCACGTTATTAAATGGAACGGTAATAACTTCCTGTGCAATACTTTGCGGTACACCAGCAGAATCAGGAGTACCAAGAGTAGAAGGGCCAGAACCAGCTGCTACAAGAACTAAGTCTGAATGACCGTGGTAGCAACCAGCAAATTTCATAATTTTTGTACGACCTGTATAAGCACGAGCTACGCGAATTGTTGTCATAACAGATTCCGTACCAGAGTTTACGAAACGAACTTTATCTAAAGCTGGCATTGCTTCTTTTAGCATTTTCGCAAATTTTACTTCTAGAGCTGTTGGTGTTCCGTATAATACACCATTTTCAGCTGCGATTTTGATTGCTTCTGTTACGTGAGGATGAGCGTGACCTGTAATGATCGGACCGTATGCTGCTAAATAATCGATATATTTGTTACCATCTACATCCCAAAAATAAGCACCCTTTCCGCGTTCCATTGCAACAGGTGCCCCACCACCAACTGCTTTAAAAGAACGAGAAGGACTGTTAACACCACCAACGATATGTTCTAACGCTTCTTTATGTAATGCTTCTGATTTTGTGAAATTCACTACAATTCATCTCCTTACAAAAATCTATGTATTATTCTAACATGTTTTTCAAAAAGACGTATTGTTTGTGATAGGAATGGCAGTTGGGTAAACTATTCGTTGTGGTATCGAGGAAGGGGGGCCGATTATGAAATCGGTAATTGAAGTACAAGGATTACGCAAAGAATTTACAGCGTATTCAAGTCGTTCTGGTTTAAAAGGTGCATTTCGCGATTTATTAAATCGTAATTATAAAATCGTACCAGCAGTTAATGATGTTTCCTTTACTGTAAAACAAGGAGAAATGGTTGGTTATATCGGTGAGAATGGCGCGGGTAAATCTACAACTATTAAAATGTTAACTGGAATTTTAACACCGACGTCTGGTCAGATTATAGTAAATGGTATGAACCCACATAAACAGCGAGAAGAATTTGTAAGAACAATTGGTGTTGTATTTGGTCAACGTTCGCAACTTTGGTGGGATATTGCAGTACAAGAATCATTTCGTTTATTAAAGAAAGTGTATGGTGTATCGGACGCGCAATATAATGAACATATGGAGCACGTTATTGAAACGTTAGATATTGGGCCTTTGTTAGATAAGCCAGTAAGAAAGTTATCGCTTGGTCAAAGAATGCGTTGTGAATTAGCAGCGGCATTAATTCATAATCCACCGCTTTTATTTTTAGACGAGCCAACCATTGGACTAGATGTTCTTGTAAAGTTAAAAATCCGTGAGTTTTTAAAGGAAATGAATGAACGTTATAAAACAACAATTTTATTAACGACGCATGATATTACTGACATTGAAGCTTTATGTGAACGTGTGATTATGCTGGATGAAGGAAGCATTATGTATGATGGATCATTAGAAAAACTTCGTTCGCAGTGGGGAGCAGAAAAAGAGATACATTTTCAATTTACTGCACCTGTTTCATATCAACAATTATCAGTGCTAATGCCTGATGATCATGTAGTTTGGTCGCAGGGGAAAGAAGAATATACATGGATTGCGAAAATACCCAATGAAGAAGTTGTAATTTCTATGCTCATTTCCAAAGTGGTCCAAGCTTTTCAAATTAAAGATTTGAAAATTAATGAAGTGTCGACAGAAGAAATTATCCGTAATATTTATGAAGAGGGTATGATTCATGGGTAAGTATATTGAAATGATTCGGATTCGTTTTTTAATGATGCTTGCTTACCGAACGAACTACTATAGTGGAATTTTAATTTATACAATTAATATCGGAGCATATTATTTTTTATGGCAAGCCATCTACAGTGGGAAAGAGAATATTGAAAGCTTATCAATTTCTCAGATGACAACATATATTGCTATTGCATGGATGGCTCGGGCTTTTTACTTTAATAACATTGACAGAGAAATTGCGATGGAAATTCAAGAGGGACGTGTAGCTGTTGAATTAATTCGTCCATACAATTATTTAGGAATGAAAGTTATGCAAGGTCTTGGAGAGGGAATCTTCCGTTTTGCTTTCTTTTCTATTCCCGGCATGATTATTGTTACACTGTTATTTTCATTGCAAATTACAACAAATTTTCAAACCTGGCTGTGGTTTTTCCTATCGTTAATATTCAGCTTTATTATTAATACGCAAATTAATTTAATGACAGGCATGCTTACTTTTTTCTTATTTAATAATAGTGGGATTATGTATGCAAAACGTGTGGTTATCGATTTATTTTCAGGTTTATTACTACCCATTAGCTTTTATCCTTTATGGGCACAAAAAGCAATGGTATTTTTACCATTTCAAGCAATCAGTTATATTCCGAGTATGATTTTCTCTGAGGGAATACAGGGAAGTAAGTTGTATCAGGCTTTATTATTTCAAATGATTTGGGCAGTTGTACTTATTGTTCCAATTGTGCTGATGTGGAAAACGGCGAGAAAACGCCTAATTGTACAAGGGGGATGATGGGATGCTGTATATAAAACTGTTTTTGCAATATGCAAGCCAATATATAAAAACGAAACTCGAGTATCGTGGTGATTTTATTGTTGGATTATTATCTGATTTACTATTACAAGCTGTTAATTTAATTTTTATTCTTGTTGTTTTCGGACATACACAAGCGTTAAAAGGATGGAACCGAGAAGAAGTTATCTTTATTTATGGCTTTTTCTTAGTACCGTTTGCTATCTTTTCTGCTTTCTTTAATATATGGGATTTTAATGATCGTTACATTATTAAGGGAGAAATGGATCGTGTTTTAACAAGACCGATTCATAGTTTATTCCAAATTATATTAGAGCGAATGGAACTGGAGTCTTTAATTGGTGCAGTTACTGGGATCATTGTAATGGGATATGCGGCAGTAGAGCTGCATTTATCCTTTTATTGGTATGATTACTTTTTGTTCTTGTTCATGGTAGCAGGAGGTGCTCTTGTGTATGGTGGGATATTTGTAACGCTTGCAAGTATTGGCTTTTGGTCAGATGCGAAAAGCTCTATTATGCCGCTTATGTATAACATTGGGAATTATGGGCGATATCCTGTAAATATTTATAATCGTGTGATTCGATTTGTGTTAACGTTTGTATTGCCATTTGCATTTGTGGGTGTGTATCCAGCGGCGTATTTTCTTAGAAAGACAGAATGGAACAGTTATGCGTTTGCGACACCATTTGTTGGTGTGATTTGTTTTGCGATTGCAATCACACTTTGGAATCAAGGTGTGAAAAGATACCGCGGTGCCGGGAACTAAATAGAGGATTATCAGTTTCTATGGGATAAATTATGTATTGTCCTCATACATATGAGATGAGGTGGAGGACATGTTATGGGGACTTATTTTATTCATTGCAGCAATGGCTGTGTTAAGAAGTATTCAAATATTATGGAGCTCATACCCAGATTCGAAGCGTTACTTTTCTTTGTATAATCTGACTGTATTATTTCTAATTTATACAACAGTACTTATCGCATTTGGATTAAGTTATGTTGTATTAGAGGAAAGTGGCTTTTCCGTCTTAAGAGAAGACGGGAAAAGCTTAAATGTTCATTCTTTCCAGCTGGTAGAAGTATGCTTATATTTTAGTGCGGTTACTTTATTATCAGTTGGATATGGTGATGTAACCCCTATTGGAATTGGGCGCTGGATTGCAATTGTTGAAGCGCTGATTGGATATACTTTGCCGTTTGCATTCGTAGTTCGAACCGTGATCGACAATGAAAAATAAGATAACATTTGTTATAGTAGAAGGAAAAGACAAGGAGTGATAAAGATGGTCGCAGTAGGAGAAATGGCACCGGATTTTACACTAGAAGGAAGTAATGGAGAACAGATTAAACTATCTGATTTTCACGGCAAAAATGTAGTATTATATTTTTATCCGAAAGATATGACACCAGGATGTACAACAGAGGCATGTGATTTCCGTGACGCATACGGGTTGTTTCAAGAAAAAGATACAATTATACTGGGGGTAAGTCCAGACCCAGCAAATAGACATTTGAAATTTATTGAAAAACATGATTTGCCATTCTTACTTTTAGTGGATGAAGATCATAAAGTGGCAGAGTTATATGCTGTATGGAAGCTGAAAAAGAATTTTGGAAAAGAGTACATGGGAATCGAAAGATCTACGTTTCTTATCAATAAAGATGGTGAACTTGTAAAAGAGTGGCGCAAAGTAAAGGTGAAAGGGCATATTGAGGACATCCTTTCTTATTTAAATTAAGGTTTTGTATAAGAAGGAACTGAAAAAATTATTATGGTGTAAGTGCTGTGAGGCATGTGTCTATACACTTTTGCTAATGCCTCATATATTAAAAGAGTAGGGCATACCTCCTCAGAAGATAGTATTCCAAGTGCGATTATTTCGCACTTTTTTCTATGTGAATGTATAAAGGATGGACAAACATACATAAAAATAAGGTTAGGTGAAAAATAAACCACATAGTTACAGTTGAAATATTGACGATTGACAAGAAAAGGAGTACACTCTTTATAAGAATTATAAAATAATAATCCGTATAGAATCGGGGTGCATGACGGTGGTCAAAGAAGAATTAAAAGAAGCGCTAGAAATGCTGAAAAATACGGGTGTACGCATTACTCCACAGCGTCATGCTATTTTAGAGTACCTTGTGGAATCTATGACGCACCCAACAGCGGATGAAATTTATAAAGCGCTAGAAGGTAAGTTTCCGAATATGAGTGTTGCAACTGTCTATAATAATTTACGTGTATTTAAAGAGGTAGGGCTTGTAAAGGAACTAACTTATGGAGACGCTTCAAGTAGATTTGATTATGTTACAAGTCAGCATTACCATGTGATTTGTGAAAAGTGTGGTAAGATTGTTGATTTTCCTTATGGAGGTTTGGAAAAACTTGAAGATGAAGCTGCACAAGCAACAGGCTTCGTTATTAATAGTCATCGTCTAGAGATTTATGGCGTATGTCCAGAGTGTCATAAGGCGTAATATATAATGAAAAAAGAGACTGACGGTTACGTCGGCCTCTTTTTTCATTATATGCACCTATTTTATGCCTTGTAGTTCTTTTTATTGTACTTCTCATCAAACTCTTTTCCTTCTAGAGTACGATCAAGCGTTAAGGGTTGATTGCAGTGCATACATGCATCTACTCGTCCGAGCATTTTTGTAGGTTTGTTACAACTTGGGCACATGATTTGCACAGTTTTTGTAGATAACATACCAATCCAAAAGTAAACGACAGTGCTAGCGATAACTGCGAAAAAGCCAACCATCATAAGAATGGTCATAATAATAATATTTTCCCGGAAAAATACACCTAAGTATGCAATGAAGAGTCCAATAAATACTAAACTTAATGCGAAAGTCCGAATTTTATTGATCTTGTTCGAATATTTAATCCCCATTCCCATCACGCTCCTATAGCAATAATATAACATACAATTTTGAATTTTTCGTTTAAAAGAAGTAGTGGTCAGTAAAAAGATGAAAAGGAAAAGAGATAAGCGGGATGTGAAATTTTTTTTATAAAAAGTATTGACCGTATATAACCTGCATGATATATTAATAACCGTCGCTGATGCGAAACAGCAGGAAGCGAAAAAGAAATTGAAAAACTTAGTTGACATCGAAATACAAAGATGTTAACATGAGGAAGTCGCAAATGAGCGACAAACGAGTTCTTTGAAAACTGAACGAAACAAACAACGTGAAACGTCAATTTTTATTTTAGATGCTAGACAAACTAACTTTATTGGAGAGTTTGATCCTGGCTCAGGATGAACGCTGGCGGCGTGCCTAATACATGCAAGTCGAGCGAACCGATTAAGAGCTTGCTCTTATGAAGTTAGCGGCGGACGGGTGAGTAACACGTGGGTAACCTGCCCATAAGACTGGGATAACTCCGGGAAACCGGGGCTAATACCGGATAACATTTTGCGCTGCATGGCGCGAAATTGAAAGGCGGCTTCGGCTGTCACTTATGGATGGACCCGCGTCGCATTAGCTAGTTGGTGAGGTAACGGCTCACCAAGGCAACGATGCGTAGCCGACCTGAGAGGGTGATCGGCCACACTGGGACTGAGACACGGCCCAGACTCCTACGGGAGGCAGCAGTAGGGAATCTTCCGCAATGGACGAAAGTCTGACGGAGCAACGCCGCGTGAGTGATGAAGGCTTTCGGGTCGTAAAACTCTGTTGTTAGGGAAGAACAAGTGCTAGTTGAATAAGCTGGCACCTTGACGGTACCTAACCAGAAAGCCACGGCTAACTACGTGCCAGCAGCCGCGGTAATACGTAGGTGGCAAGCGTTATCCGGAATTATTGGGCGTAAAGCGCGCGCAGGTGGTTTCTTAAGTCTGATGTGAAAGCCCACGGCTCAACCGTGGAGGGTCATTGGAAACTGGGAGACTTGAGTGCAGAAGAGGAAAGTGGAATTCCATGTGTAGCGGTGAAATGCGTAGAGATATGGAGGAACACCAGTGGCGAAGGCGACTTTCTGGTCTGTAACTGACACTGAGGCGCGAAAGCGTGGGGAGCAAACAGGATTAGATACCCTGGTAGTCCACGCCGTAAACGATGAGTGCTAAGTGTTAGAGGGTTTCCGCCCTTTAGTGCTGAAGTTAACGCATTAAGCACTCCGCCTGGGGAGTACGGCCGCAAGGCTGAAACTCAAAGGAATTGACGGGGGCCCGCACAAGCGGTGGAGCATGTGGTTTAATTCGAAGCAACGCGAAGAACCTTACCAGGTCTTGACATCCTCTGACAACCCTAGAGATAGGGCTTCCCCTTCGGGGGCAGAGTGACAGGTGGTGCATGGTTGTCGTCAGCTCGTGTCGTGAGATGTTGGGTTAAGTCCCGCAACGAGCGCAACCCTTGATCTTAGTTGCCATCATTAAGTTGGGCACTCTAAGGTGACTGCCGGTGACAAACCGGAGGAAGGTGGGGATGACGTCAAATCATCATGCCCCTTATGACCTGGGCTACACACGTGCTACAATGGACGGTACAAAGAGCTGCAAGACCGCGAGGTGGAGCTAATCTCATAAAACCGTTCTCAGTTCGGATTGTAGGCTGCAACTCGCCTACATGAAGCTGGAATCGCTAGTAATCGCGGATCAGCATGCCGCGGTGAATACGTTCCCGGGCCTTGTACACACCGCCCGTCACACCACGAGAGTTTGTAACACCCGAAGTCGGTGGGGTAACCTTTTGGAGCCAGCCGCCTAAGGTGGGACAGATGATTGGGGTGAAGTCGTAACAAGGTAGCCGTATCGGAAGGTGCGGCTGGATCACCTCCTTTCTATGGAGAATTGATGAACGCTGTTCATCAATATAAGTTTCCGTGTTTCGTTTTGTTCAGTTTTGAGAGAACTATCTCTCAGAAATAAATGTATGTTCTTTGAAAACTAGATAACAGTGTAGCTCATATTTTTTAATTTTAGTTTGGTTAAGTTAGAAAGGGCGCACGGTGGATGCCTTGACACTAGGAGTCGATGAAGGACGGGACTAACGCCGATATGCTTCGGGGAGCTGTAAGTAAGCTTTGATCCGAAGATTTCCGAATGGGGAAACCCACCATACGTAATGGTATGGTATCCTTATCTGAATACATAGGGTAAGGAAGACAGACCCAGGGAACTGAAACATCTAAGTACCTGGAGGAAGAGAAAGCAAATGCGATTTCCTGAGTAGCGGCGAGCGAAACGGAATCTAGCCCAAACCAAGAGGCTTGCCTCTTGGGGTTGTAGGACATTCTATACGGAGTTACAAAGGAACGAGGTAGACGAAGCAGTCTGGAAAGGCTCGTCACAGAGGGTAACAACCCCGTAGTCGAAACTTCGTTCTCTCTTGAATGTATCCTGAGTACGGCGGAACACGTGAAATTCCGTCGGAATCCGGGAGGACCATCTCCCAAGGCTAAATACTCCCTAGTGATCGATAGTGAACCAGTACCGTGAGGGAAAGGTGAAAAGCACCCCGGAAGGGGAGTGAAAGAGATCCTGAAACCGTGTGCCTACAAATAGTCAGAGCCCGTTAACGGGTGATGGCGTGCCTTTTGTAGAATGAACCGGCGAGTTACGATCCCGTGCGAGGTTAAGCTGAAGAGGCGGAGCCGTAGCGAAAGCGAGTCTGAATAGGGCGTTTAGTACGTGGTCGTAGACCCGAAACCAGGTGATCTACCCATGTCCAGGGTGAAGTTCAGGTAACACTGAATGGAGGCCCGAACCCACGCACGTTGAAAAGTGCGGGGATGAGGTGTGGGTAGCGGAGAAATTCCAATCGAACCTGGAGATAGCTGGTTCTCCCCGAAATAGCTTTAGGGCTAGCCTCAAGTGTTAGAGTCTTGGAGGTAGAGCACTGATTGGACTAGGGGTCCTCATCGGATTACCGAATTCAGTCAAACTCCGAATGCCAATGACTTATCCTTGGGAGTCAGACTGCGAGTGATAAGATCCGTAGTCAAAAGGGAAACAGCCCAGACCGCCAGCTAAGGTCCCAAAGTGTGTATTAAGTGGAAAAGGATGTGGAGTTGCTTAGACAACTAGGATGTTGGCTTAGAAGCAGCCACCATTTAAAGAGTGCGTAATAGCTCACTAGTCGAGTGACTCTGCGCCGAAAATGTACCGGGGCTAAATACACCACCGAAGCTGCGGATTGATACTTACGTATCAGTGGTAGGGGAGCGTTCTAAGGACAGTGAAGTCAGACCGGAAGGACTGGTGGAGTGCTTAGAAGTGAGAATGCCGGTATGAGTAGCGAAAGACGGGTGAGAATCCCGTCCACCGAATGCCTAAGGTTTCCTGAGGAAGGCTCGTCCGCTCAGGGTTAGTCAGGACCTAAGCCGAGGCCGACAGGCGTAGGCGATGGACAACAGGTTGATATTCCTGTACCACCTCTTTATCGTTTGAGCAATGGAGGGACGCAGAAGGATAGAAGAAGCGTGCGATTGGTTGTGCACGTCCAAGCAGTTAGGCTGATAAGTAGGCAAATCCGCTTATCGTGAAGGCTGAGCTGTGATGGGGAAGCTCCTTATGGAGCGAAGTCTTTGATTCCCCGCTGCCAAGAAAAGCTTCTAGCGAGATAAAAGGTGCCTGTACCGCAAACCGACACAGGTAGGCGAGGAGAGAATCCTAAGGTGAGCGAGAGAACTCTGGTTAAGGAACTCGGCAAAATGACCCCGTAACTTCGGGAGAAGGGGTGCTTTCTTAACGGAAAGCCGCAGTGAATAGGCCCAAGCGACTGTTTAGCAAAAACACAGGTCTCTGCGAAGCCGTAAGGCGAAGTATAGGGGCTGACACCTGCCCGGTGCTGGAAGGTTAAGGAGAGGGGTTAGCGCAAGCGAAGCTCTGAACTGAAGCCCCAGTAAACGGCGGCCGTAACTATAACGGTCCTAAGGTAGCGAAATTCCTTGTCGGGTAAGTTCCGACCCGCACGAAAGGTGTAACGATTTGGGCACTGTCTCAACCAGAGACTCGGTGAAATTATAGTACCTGTGAAGATGCAGGTTACCCGCGACAGGACGGAAAGACCCCGTGGAGCTTTACTGTAGCCTGATATTGAATTTTGGTACAGCTTGTACAGGATAGGCGGGAGCCTTTGAAGCCGGAGCGCTAGCTTCGGTGGAGGCGCTGGTGGGATACCGCCCTGGCTGTATTGAAATTCTAACCTACGGGTCTTATCGACCCGGGAGACAGTGTCAGGTGGGCAGTTTGACTGGGGCGGTCGCCTCCTAAAGTGTAACGGAGGCGCCCAAAGGTTCCCTCAGAATGGTTGGAAATCATTCGTAGAGTGCAAAGGCATAAGGGAGCTTGACTGCGAGACCTACAAGTCGAGCAGGGACGAAAGTCGGGCTTAGTGATCCGGTGGTTCCGCATGGAAGGGCCATCGCTCAACGGATAAAAGCTACCCCGGGGATAACAGGCTTATCTCCCCCAAGAGTCCACATCGACGGGGAGGTTTGGCACCTCGATGTCGGCTCATCGCATCCTGGGGCTGTAGTCGGTCCCAAGGGTTGGGCTGTTCGCCCATTAAAGCGGTACGCGAGCTGGGTTCAGAACGTCGTGAGACAGTTCGGTCCCTATCCGTCGTGGGCGTAGGAAATTTGAGAGGAGCTGTCCTTAGTACGAGAGGACCGGGATGGACGCACCGCTGGTGTACCAGTTGTTCTGCCAAGGGCATAGCTGGGTAGCTATGTGCGGAAGGGATAAGTGCTGAAAGCATCTAAGCATGAAGCCCCCCTCAAGATGAGATTTCCCATAGCGTAAGCTAGTAAGATCCCTGAAAGATGATCAGGTTGATAGGTTCGAGGTGGAAGCATGGTGACATGTGGAGCTGACGAATACTAATAGATCGAGGACTTAACCATATAATATGAAGCAAATGTTATCTAGTTTTGAGAGAACATAAAAAACTTATTGACTTTTTTAATCAATCAAGTATAATAATGTTTGTCTCGAGTGAATATAGTCTGGTAATGATGGCAGAGAGGTCACACCCGTTCCCATACCGAACACGGAAGTTAAGCTCTCTAGCGCCGATGGTAGTTGGGGCCTTGCCCCTGTGAGAGTAGGACGTTGCCAGGCTAATATCATTCCGCAGTAGCTCAGCGGTAGAGCTATCGGCTGTTAACCGATCGGTCGTAGGTTCGATTCCTACCTGCGGAGCCATGATTGGAGAGCTGTCCGAGTTGGCCGAAGGAGCACGATTGGAAATCGTGTATACGTCACAAGCGTATCAAGGGTTCGAATCCCTTGCTCTCCGCCATGATAATTTTGGCCCGTTGGTCAAGTGGTTAAGACACCGCCCTTTCACGGCGGTAACACGGGTTCGAATCCCGTACGGGTCACCACTTTGGAGGATTAGCTCAGCTGGGAGAGCACCTGCCTTACAAGCAGGGGGTCGGCGGTTCGATCCCGTCATCCTCCACCATATATAAAAATAGTATATGAATAGTATTATCGCGGGGTGGAGCAGTCTGGTAGCTCGTCGGGCTCATAACCCGAAGGTCGCAGGTTCAAATCCTGTCCCCGCAACCAAATGGTCCCGTGGTGTAGTGGTTAACATGCCTGCCTGTCACGCAGGAGATCGCCGGTTCGACCCCGGTCGGGACCGCCATTTATTTCTGGCTCGGTAGCTCAGTCGGTAGAGCAGAGGACTGAAAATCCTCGTGTCGGCGGTTCGATTCCGTCCCGAGCCACCATTTTTAAATAAATACGCCGGCTTAGCTCAATTGGTAGAGCAACTGACTTGTAATCAGTAGGTTGGGGGTTCAAGTCCTCTAGCCGGCACCATGTAAGTTTCGGAGGGGTAGCGAAGTGGCTAAACGCGGCGGACTGTAAATCCGCTCCTTCGGGTTCGGCAGTTCGAATCTGCCCCCCTCCACCATTTACATTTTATATAGGGGTATAGTTTAAAGGTAGAACAGAGGTCTCCAAAACCTCCGGTGTGGGTTCAATTCCTACTACCCCTGCCAAATAAATACAACATGGCGGTTGTGGCGAAGTGGTTAACGCACCGGATTGTGGCTCCGGCATTCGTGGGTTCGATTCCCATCAGTCGCCCCATTTTTTTAAAATTTACAAATTAATTTAACTTTGATAAGATATTTAATGTCTTACTTAAATATTAATTGTAATAAAATAAGAATTGTAAACATATAATGTATTAGTAATTCGATGGGCTATAGCCAAGCGGTAAGGCAACGGACTTTGACTCCGTCATGCGCTGGTTCGAATCCAGCTAGCCCAGCCATTTTTGCGGAAGTAGTTCAGTGGTAGAATACAACCTTGCCAAGGTTGGGGTCGCGGGTTCGAATCCCGTCTTCCGCTCCAAATTTAATATGGCGGCATAGCCAAGTGGTAAGGCAGAGGTCTGCAAAACCTTTACCACCGGTTCGAATCCGGTTGCCGCCTTTCTTATTATGCCGATGTGGCGGAATTGGCAGACGCGCACGACTCAAAATCGTGTTCCTTCGGGAGTGTCGGTTCGACCCCGACCATCGGTATCAAATAACGTGAAAAAAGACTTTAACAGAAATGTTAAAGTCTTTTTTTGGATTTTTTAGCATAGCAAAATAATAGGAGAGCGTGTGCATCGAATCGTGTACGTGAGCAATTATAAGGGAGCGTAATATATAGGTGGAATTTTTATCCCGCTATTTGCGGGCAGTAATACTCCCACCTCAAAACTCAGCGAAAGCATTGTCCAGTTCCAGTGGACAGAATGTTCGATGTTTTCGCTTCTTCCTGCGAGGCAAAAAATACCTCTACGTCAGAAGCTCCATCCTCCTCACATTCTGGACGAGCCACTTCCACTTTTCTTTAAGAAGTTAGGTGGGAGATAAATTGCCCGTAAAAGCCCGATTGGTGAGGGCTAATAATCAGCGGGGGATGAAGCCCCCCACTGATTAAAGTTTCACTTTATCCTGTTATTCGTGAGCAGTATACTAAACAACATTACACTGTAAAATCATGTTATTTGAGTGTTAAACTCGTAATGAATTATAGAATTAAGGTATAATATAATTTGGGAATGAACTAAATTATATCGATGTATATTATGTCAATAATGTGAGTCGATAATGAACTTTTTGTATTTATTTTGAAAAAGTGTTGAATAAACATTATATTTCATATTAATATTTTTTATGTAGATTTAAACGTGAAAGAGAGTGGAACAGAATGGGTCGTAAATGGAATAATATTAAAGACAAAAAAGCATCAAAAGATGCAAATACAAGTCGCGTATACGCTAAATTTGGACGTGAGATTTATGTAGCAGCAAAACAAGGTGAGCCAGATCCAGAATCAAACCAAGCTTTAAAAGTTGTACTTGAGCGTGCAAAAACGTACAGTGTACCAAAAACAATTATTGACCGTGCAATTGAAAAAGCAAAAGGTGGTTCAGAAGAAAATTATGACGAACTTCGTTATGAAGGATTTGGACCAAACGGATCTATGGTAATTGTAGATACACTTACAAATAACGTGAATCGTACTGCAGCAGATGTACGTGCTGCGTTTAGTAAAAACAGTGGTAATATGGGTGTAAATGGATCTGTAGCATATATGTTTGATGCGACAGCTGTTATTGGACTTGAAGGAAAAACTGCAGATGAAGTGCTTGAAATTTTAATGGAAGCAGACGTAGATGCACGTGATATTTTAGAAGAAGAAGAGGCAGTTATCGTTTATGCTGAGCCTGATCAGTTCCATGCGGTACAAGCAGCGCTTAAGGATGCTGGTATTACAGAATTCACAGTTGCTGAACTAACAATGCTTGCACAAAGTGATGTAACACTTTCAGAAGATGCACAAGTACAATTTGAAAAAATGATTGATGCATTGGAAGATTTAGAAGATGTTCAACAAGTCTACCACAATGTAGATTTAGGGGAATAATATATGAAAAAGAGACCTTTTGTTATTTAAAGCAGAGAGTCTCTTTTTTTATTCCATATGAGACATGGAGAATAGATCTTTATGATTTGATAGGAAGATTATAGGTTATTTCAGTTATTATTAATTTAAGAAGGACAAATGATTTGAGGGGTTATCAAATCATTTGTCCTTTTTAAAATATATTGTGGAATTAAAAACGTCTAGGATGTTGTTTAATCGGTAAGACTAGATAAGATAGTAGAGTAAAAAGTATGCATGGTCATATTGATTGTAAGAACGTTTGTTTGGTGTTATATTTATATTGTTCAAAGTGGAGTATTATATTCATTTTTTTAGAAATACTGTAGAAAAAAGGTTAGCAAGGGACCGACTAAAACTAAAAACTTGCCAGGTGATATAATAGAAGAAGGATGGATATGTGATTTTAAAGCAATTCATCTGAATATATTATATCCATTTTGATTTTATGACATATAAGCCGCGGCCATGAAAATAAAAAGGAACATCCGCTCTTTTCCCCCTTTGTTTTCAAGTGCCATAGAGCTAAAAAGTACTGGCTGCTTCTATATATGGCCGGATTCTCTCTCCAAACTAAAAAGAAGGTATTATGTCGTTTTTTAATTGGGATGTATATAGAAGCTTGCTACTTTTTCTGATAGAATATGTATTTTATAGCTTACAACATTGTAAGGTAAGTGTAAGAGAAATCAATTGGTGATTGCATTAAGAAACAGTATTCTTAATATAAGGGTTATTATAAGCTGCAAAGAAAAGAGGTGTGAACGATGAAAGAACGAGTACTATCTAAGGTTAACTATCATCAAAAGGTTTCATTCAATCCAATTTCAAAATTTCTTTATAAAGCTATTATTTTATTATTACTACTTAGTTGTACATTATTATTAATTGGAAATGTAATGATTGAACGAAGTGATATTAGTAAGCTACATGTACCCGCTAAATTAGAGATGCCAGAATCTCTGGCCCAGGCATTTATTGCGACAGAAGATAAAAGGTTTTATCACCATAATGGTCTAGACTATATAGCAATTGTTCGGGCTTCTATTGAAAATATAAAAGCTGGTGGTATTGTACAGGGCGGAAGTACAATTACACAACAGCTTTCCAAAAATGCCTTTTTATCCAATGAACGTACATTTTCTCGTAAATGGAAAGAGATTTTTTATACAAAAAAAATTGAGCGTACATTTACTAAAGAGGAAATTTTAAAATTATATGTAAGCAATATTTATTATGGAGAAGGTGCGTGGGGGATTGAAAAAGCATCCCAGCTATACTTTGGTAAAAGAATAAATCAATTAACATTGAGTGAGAGTGCAACGATGGCCGCTGTTGTGAAAGCTCCTGCTTATTATTCTCCTGCTCAGAATTATGATAAAGCAGTAGAAAGACGAAATGTCGTTTTGAAATTAATGGAACGAGAAGGATACATTAGCCATGCTGAATATATGCAAGCAATTGGTGAAAAATTAGTAATTCGTCATGATATTGCAACGAAGCATTCGTTGCAAAAAGTAGCCCGTAATAAGGCAGTAAGCTAAAAGCGAAGTTCCATAGAGAGAACTTCGCTTTTTTGAATAGAATAGCCAAAGAGGAGACACAATATTGACACATTTGTTATGTTTTTGGAAATTATGTGAGCGTGTTCATTGCACGACCTGTATAAGTATTGATATTATGTGTAATGTGTACAATAATGTATACAGAATATGAAATTAAAGAGGAATGTATATGAAATCATCAAATAAAATCATGGCTCTTGGTATAGTTTTTTCTATCGCAGTATTGATTGTAATCGGGACAATTGCGTACAGTATCATAAATGATAAAAAAGATAAAGGGGATGAGATGTTTGCTTATTCTACCCAGCAATCTTTAGGGAAGAAAGATGCTCCCGTTAAGGTTGTAGAATTTGGAGACTTTAAATGCCCAGCTTGTCGGACTTGGGATGCGACTGTATTACCTCGTTTAAAAGAAGAGTATATTAATAAAGATAAAGTACAGTTTTATTTCATTAACTTCCCATTTATCGGAAAAGATTCTGATTTAGGTGCTGCTGCTGGTGAGGCAATTTATAAACAGGACCCAGAATCCTTCTGGACATTCTATGATGAAATTTATCAAAGTCAGAAGAAAGATACTGAAAAATGGATTACAGAAGAACTACTTCTTAATATAGTAAAGGAAAAACTTCCGAAAGTTAATGTAGATCAGTTTAAAAAAGATTTACATAGCAAAGAAATTCAAGAGAAAGTACGCAAAGATTCAGACCGTGCACAAAAACTGAAAGTACAAGGTGCGCCTTCAGTATATGTAAACGGAAATCTTGCGAATCCAGATTATGACAGTATAAAAAAGGCAATTGATAAGGAATTGAAAAAGTGATGAGTATACTCATCACTTTTTCGACTTTTTTCGATAAAATTCTTGCTTAGGCTTTTGGGACGTGCTATACTACGTTACATAAGTTATTCAGATAAATTATATTTTTTCATATTTGCGGGTGTAGTTTAGTGGTAAAACAAGAGCCTTCCAAGCTCTGGTCGAGAGTTCGATTCTCTTCACCCGCTCCAAATTTCATTTTATATCTCATAATAAATTGTGATCAACGCAGTGTTTCGTTTCTAAGATAAACGGGGCATTGCGTTTTTTAATGTTTGGAAATGAAGATTTTATACGAAAATAGAATTAAGAACTATGATGACGAAGTGAATTGCTAACCATCAGTAGGTGATTACTTGTTTGATGAGGATATGTATTCATCGTAGAAGGAGGCCAAGCATGGATTTTGAGCAATTAAAACAAGATGTAATAGCGTATAGTAAAACAATTGGAATAGATAAAATAGGCTTTACGAGTGCCTCACCATTTGAAGAATTAAAACAGCGTTTAATTCAGCAGCAACAATTAAATTATCAGTCTGGTTTTGAAGAGCCTGATATTGAGAAAAGAACAAATCCACAGTTATTATTACCAGGAGCAAAATCAATTATTGCAATTGCATTAGCATATCCATCAAAGTTGAAAAATGCACCGTTAAGTAAACGAGGAGAACGACGTGGTATTTTTTGCCGTGCTTCTTGGGGACAAGATTATCATCTTGTTTTACGAGATCGCCTGCAAAAATTAGAGGCGTATTTAATCGAGAGGCTCCCAGATATAGAAGTGAAATCAATGGTTGATACGGGAGAATTGAGCGATCGTGCGGTTTCAGAGCGTGCTGGTATTGGGTGGAGTAGTAAAAACTGTTCCATTATTACGCCAGAATTTGGCTCCTATGTGTATTTAGGTGAAATGATTACGAATGTACCGTTTCCACCGGATAAACCAATAGAAGATCAGTGCGGAAGCTGTACAAAGTGTATTGATATTTGTCCAACTGGTGCACTTGTACAAGGTGGACAATTAGATTCTAAAAAATGTATTGCCTTTTTAACGCAAACAAAAGGGTTTCTTCCAGAAGAATATCGGGATAAAATTGGAAATCGTATTTACGGTTGTGATACATGCCAAACGGTTTGCCCAAAGAACAAAGGGATGGATTTTCATAACCATCCAGAGATGGAGCCGGATCCAGAGCTTGTTAAACCACTGTTAACGCCATTATTAACGATAAGTAATCGAGATTTCAAAGAAAAATATGGCATTATGTCTGGATCATGGCGCGGAAAAAAACCATTGCAACGAAATGCGATTTTAGCTCTTGCTCATTTTAAAGAAACCACAGCAATTCCTGATTTAATTGGTGTTATGAAAGATGATCCAAGACCTGTAATTCGAGGGACAGCAGCATGGGCTTTAGGGAAAATTGGTGGTGAAAATACAAAAGAAGCAATTGAAAAGGCGATGGGACGTGAGAAGGATGAAGAAGTTCTTCATGAGATGAATCGTGGTCTTGAAATGTTAGCTGAGAAAAAACAGTAGATAATACCTCTTTTTTTCATATTGTGTAATATGGGAGGGAGAGGCCTATGTTGGTAAAGAAACAGATTGAACAACAGATGCAACAATTTTTAGCGTATATTACAAATAAACGTGCAAGTGTTGATAAGATTCCGGCTGATGTACTACAGGTACTACAGCGAAAAAGAAATTTGTTTCAAAACCGTGATGCTGAAATTGTAAAAGCAACAGCAGATGTATCTTTTATAAGACAATTGAATAGTGAGCAATATCAAGAAGTAGATTATCAAGTTCATTTGAAATATTTAGTTCATCACCATGAATTATTTTATATGGAAGAAGAACAATTAGAACGGCGTATTTATCTGAAAGATGGGCGTATTGTAGAAGATAAAGATATAGAGGCAAAAGAAGTGAAAGTTCAAGGCGAAACATTAGAGCGTGAGATAACGAAAGGAAATTATGCTTCTAATCAATATAATCGATTAGAAGCTGTCAAATATGCAGAGCGTTGGTGGGATGATCGGAATCCATTGTATCGTAACTTTCCTGATAATTGTACGAATTTTATTTCACAGTGTTTACATGCTGGTGAAACACCAATGACTGGGTATCCTAACATTCGTAAAGGATGGTGGCAAAGGGAGAATCAATGGAGCTGGAGCTGGGCTGTTGCTCATTCATTTTATTGGTATTTATCGGGGGCTACAACAGGACTTCGGGCTAAAGCGGTAGAAAAACCAGAAGAACTTTTACTTGGTGATATAATTGTCTATGATTTTGAAGATGATGGTAGATGGAATCACACAACAATAGTTGTAGCCAAAGATGCAGACGGCATGCCGCTTGTAAATGCCCACTCTGCTAATAGTCGCAGGCGGTATTGGAATTATGAAGATTCCAGTAAATATACGCCACAAATGAAATATAAATTTTTTCATATTATTAATGGGTAGAGATTTTTCAGTCAAGTGGTATAATACGTAGTAGACAAAAGATTGAGGTGAATATCACGTGGGAGTACATGTTGTTTTATATCAACCAGAGATTCCAGCAAATACAGGGAATATTGCACGTACTTGTGCAGCTACTGGGACAGAATTACATTTAATTAGGCCATTAGGATTTTCAACGGATGATAAAATGTTAAAACGTGCGGGCCTAGATTATTGGCAGCACGTAAAAATTACGTATTATGATTCGATTGAAGAATTTTATGAAAAAAATAGTGACGGTGAATTCTTTTATTTAACAAAGTATGGCGAAAAAGCACATACAGCGTTTGATTATAGTAAGCCTGAGAAGGATTATTATTTTGTATTTGGAAGAGAAACAAACGGATTACCAGCAAACGTAATCGAAGAAAACTTCGATCATTGTTTACGCATTCCAATGACTGACAAAGTGCGTTCTTTAAATTTATCCAATACAGCAGCAATTTTAATTTATGAAGCATTTCGTCAACAAAATTTTCCAGGTTTAGATTTGGAAATTGTATATTAAAAGTTGTATGTGATAGAGAACAAAAAGTGATGAGCCTAGGCTCATCACTTTTTGTTTGTACCAGGTTTATCATTATAACCTGAAGTGAAAATTGCAGTAAGAAATGTAAGTGATACACCTAAAATTAATAATAATTTCATATGAATCCTCCTTCTTCATATTTTAGCTAATTTGGTCGGGAGTTTATGTAGATTCTGTGGAAGTAAAGAAGAGATATTTGTGAAAATGAGGGAGAAGTTCCCTGATAAATTCATTATACCGAATTTTCTTTTAACTTTGGAATGAAATTTATAATGTTTGTAGAAGATTTCATTTTGATTTAAAGAATGTTTAAGGACATCCTCGCATACCTTTTATAATAATCCGATTGAACAAGGAGATGGGGGAGGAGCTATAATGGATATTCTAAAGAAAATTGAACAACATCGAGAAGCAGAAGAACGTTTACAATGGGAAGGTACGTTTGCGGAGTATTTGGAGCTTGTTAAAGAAAGACCATGGGTGGCTCAAACTGCACACTCTCGCATTTACAATATGATTAAAGATGCTGGTATTGAGGAAGTAGAAGGTAGAAGAAAATATAACTTTTTTAGTAATCAGCTATTTGGATTAGAAGATGCATTAGAGCGTCTTGTAGAAGAATATTTTCATCCGTCTGCGAAACGTTTAGATGTTAGAAAACGGATTTTATTATTAATGGGGCCAGTTAGTGGTGGTAAATCAACGTTAGTTACTATGTTAAAACGAGGATTAGAGACATACTCGCGTACAGATCGCGGAGCCGTTTTTGCGATAAAAGGTTGCCCGATGCATGAAGATCCTCTTCACCTAATACCACATCATTTACGTGACGATTTTTACGATGAGTATGGTGTAAGAATTGAAGGGAACTTGTCACCATTAAATGTAATGCGTTTAGAAAAAGAATATGGTGGAAGAATTGAAGATGTAGTTGTAGAAAGGATTTTCTTCTCTGAAGATCGCCGGACAGGAATTGGTACATTCAGTCCTTCAGACCCAAAATCGCAGGATATTGCGGATTTAACAGGAAGTATTGACTTTTCAACAATTGCAGAATATGGTTCAGAGTCAGATCCGCGTGCATATCGCTTTGACGGAGAGCTGAATAAAGCGAACCGTGGCATGATGGAATTTCAAGAGATGTTAAAATGTGATGAGAAATTTTTATGGCATCTATTATCACTTACACAAGAGGGGAATTTCAAAGCGGGGAGATTTGCACTTATTTCAGCGGATGAATTAATTGTAGCCCATACGAATGAAACAGAGTATCGCTCTTTTATTTCCAATAAGAAAAATGAGGCCTTACATTCAAGAATTATTGTGATGCCGGTTCCGTATAATTTACGAGCTAGTGAAGAAGAACATATTTATGAAAAGATGATTTATGAAAGTGATGTTTCAAATGTGCACATTGCGCCGCATACACTTCGCGTCGCAGCAATGTTTACGATTTTAACACGTTTGAAGGATCCGAAGCGCCCAGATATTGATTTAATTAAAAAGATGCGTTTATATGATGGAGAAATGGTCGAAGGTTATAATGCAATTGATGTAGAAGAGTTACAACGTGAATATCAGGATGAAGGTATGAGTGGTATTGATCCACGTTATGTTATTAACCGTATTTCCTCTACTATTATTAGAAAAGAAGTACCATCGATTAACGCACTGGATGTATTGCGCTCGTTAAAAGACGGGTTAGATCAGCATCCATCTATTAGCAACGAAGACCGTGAACGCTATATGAATTTTATTTCATTAGCACGGAAAGAGTACGATGAGATTGCTAAGAAAGAAGTCCAAAAGGCATTCGTGTATTCGTATGAAGAATCAGCTAAGACGCTTATGGATAATTACTTAGATAACGTTGAAGCATATTGCAATAAATCAAAATTACGGGATCCATTAACAGGCGAAGAAATGAGTCCAGATGAAAAGCTTATGCGTTCTATTGAAGAACAAATTGGCATTTCAGAAAATGCGAAGAAAGCATTCCGAGAAGAAATTTTAATCCGCATTTCTGCGTATGCACGTAAAGGGAAACGTTTTGATTACAACTCACATGAGCGTCTTCGCGAAGCAATCCAGAAAAAATTATTTGCTGATCTGAAAGATGTTGTGAAAATTACAACATCGACTAAAACACCAGACGAAAATCAGCTGAAGAAAATTAATGATGTTGTAGCACGCTTAATCGATGAACATGGCTATAATTCTTCATCAGCGAATGAATTGCTTCGCTATGTAGGTAGCTTGTTGAATCGATAGTTTGATAATAAAACGCTGTCTCTTATGAAATCAGAGGCAGCGTTTTTGTATCTATCTGATTGAAGTGATAAACCCCCACTATATAAATCCATTTTGATTTTCCAATATCTAAATTGCGGCTATGAAAACAAAAGAAAATCAACACTCATTTCGTCCCTTTGTTTTTATATGGAATGGGGCAAAGAAGGAACCGATCGCTACTACGCTCGGCAGGATGCTCTCTTCCTACTAAAAATTAGGTTTTGGGTCGGTATTTCAATCTGTATTTATATCGTGAATGTTTCCTAGAGGCTTGTCCAAATATAATAAATTAAGGCGCAATTTTATGAATTTATTGTCAATTATTTTTACAATATGCATATGATAGAGTAACCAACCATTCATACAGAAAAAGCCAACACAATACAATATGTTGCAGAGTGAAGAAGTGTGCAACAATGAATTGTGTTTCTTTCTTATCAGCTAAAGAAATTTCAATTTAAAATGGATGTTAAAGTCTTGTTAAGGAAGTTCAGGGTAATATGTAAACAAACTATGGTGCCTTATGATTCTGGAAAAAGTAAATTCTAATGAACAGATCTTTTGTAACTACTTTTGTTGCTACATCATAACCTCAAATCCGTATATTACTGTTTATTAGAGAAAATAAGGGAAATTACAGTAAGGAGGGAAAAGGATGGGCGAAGAAAATCAACCAAATTATACAATTTCACAGGAAAACTGGTCCCTCCATCGCAAAGGACATGACGATCAACAACGCCATCAAGAAAAGGTACAAGAGGCAATTAAGAATAACTTACCAGACCTTGTGACAGAAGAAAGTATCGTTATGTCTAATGGTAGGGACGTTGTTAAAATACCAATTCGGTCTTTAGATGAATATAAAATTAGATATAACTATGATAAGAATAAACATGTTGGGCAAGGAACTGGTGATAGTAAAGTTGGCGATGTGGTTGCAAAAGATGGATCAAGTGGCCAAAAGCAAAAGGGACCAGGAAAAGGGCAAGGTGCAGGAGATGCAGCTGGAGAAGATTATTATGAGGCAGAAGTATCTATTTTAGAATTAGAGCAAGCATTTTTTAAAGAGCTGGAGCTACCTAACTTAAAGCGGAAAGAAATGGATGAAAATCGTATTGAACATATTGAATTTAATGACATTAGAAAAACAGGATTATGGGGAAATATTGATAAAAAACGGACGATGATATCAGCTTATAAACGAAATGCCATGAATGGCAAGCCTGCTTTTCATCCGATTCGTCAAGAAGATTTGAAGTTTCGGACGTGGAATGAAGTGTTGAAGCCAGATTCAAAAGCGGTTGTATTAGCAATGATGGATACAAGTGGATCTATGGGGATTTGGGAGAAGTATATGGCACGTAGCTTTTTCTTTTGGATGACAAGATTTTTACGTACAAAGTATGAAACAGTAGATATAGAATTTATTGCTCACCATACAGAAGCGAAGGTCGTGACAGAAGAAGAGTTTTTTTCAAAAGGAGAAAGTGGTGGAACAATCTGTTCCTCTGTTTATAAAAAAGCACTTGAGCTTATAGATGGAAAGTATTCACCGGATCGCTATAATATTTATCCATTTCATTTTTCAGATGGAGATAACTTAACATCAGATAATGCTCGTTGTGTGAAGCTTGTGCAAGAATTGATGAAGGTATGTAATATGTTTGGGTATGGGGAAGTAAATCAGTATAATCGTCACAGTACACTTATGTCAGCTTATAAAAATATTAAAGATGAGAATTTCAGGTACTACATTTTAAAACAGAAAGCTGATGTATTCCATGCGATGAAGAGCTTTTTTAGAGAAGAATCAGGTGAGAAAATGGCGTAGCCCCTTTTTTAAGGGGTTTTTATTGTAAATAAGATTTGGGTGAAATAGAAATATATATATAACTTTACTTTTTATGTAAAATAGTATATTATATAGATATATAATATAACGGTTATTTTCTAGGAGGAGCCTGTCACCATAGGCTCCTCCTGTTCTTTTTTAAGCAGCCTGTCGTACAGGCTTTTCTTTTAAGGGGAAATAACTGAAAATTACGAAATATAATTTTTGAAAGAGGTGAGGCATACATATAAGAAAGAGAGAAGCAATGGTGAAAGGGGGATAAGGCATGACATTGTTTGGTTATCCACTTGAAATAATTTATTTATATGGATTTATTATTACTACTATACTTACTGTTATTTATATCTTTTTTGGAGATATATTTGAATCCATATTTAGCTTCGGAGGGGGATCTATATCCATTGTAACGTTGCTACTCAGTTTCCTTGCAATGCTTTGTGGGTTTAGTTATATAGGTGAGTACTTATTTTCTTTGAATAGTATTGTTATTTTTAGTCTCTCTTTTGGTATATCCTTTATTGGTGTTTTTCTAATGAAGATATTGATTTTAAAACCAATTGCAGAAGCTGAACAAAATACAGTGCAACGTATGGATGAATTTGTTGGTTGCAAGGGAGAAGTGATTATTACAATACCAAAGGAAGGATTTGGAGAAGTATTAGTCTCTTCACAATTTGGAAGCAATGCGATACCAGCTAAGTCAATTGGAAGGAAAGATATTTTACAAGGAACAGAGGTCATGGTTGAGGAAGTTCAAGATGGTGTTTTGCTTGTAAAAAACATCGCTTATTCTTTAAAAAAACCAAAGTTATAAGGGGGAATATGAATGATTCCATTAATTATCGGTGGTGTACTACTCGCAATTTTACTTTTACTTATTTTGGTGTTTATTACAAAATACCGTACAGTTGGTCCAGATGAAGCATTGATTGTCACCGGGAACTGGCTTGGAAGCGGAAAAAACGTTGTTACAACAGATGATGGAAAGAAAATTAAAATTATTCGTGGCGGAGGTACTTTTGTCGTACCGATTATGCAACGAGCAGAACCTCTTAGTTTATTAAACTACAAATTAGAGGTTGGAACACGTGATACGTATACAAAACAAGGGGTACCAGTTACAGTAAATGGTGTTTCTATTATTAAAGTAGGCTCAACAATTGAAGAAGTATCGACAGCGGCTGAGCAATATTTAGGAAAAGAAACAGAAGAGTTAAAGATTGAAGCGAAAGAAGTGTTAGAAGGTCATTTACGTGCTATTTTATCTTCAATGACAGTGGAGGATGCTTATAGCAATAGAGAGCAATTTGCACAAAAAGTACATGAAGTTGCTTCGACAGATTTAAAGAAAATGGGACTTCGTATTGTCTCCTTTACGATTAAAGAAATCATGGATAAAAATGGTTATTTAGATGCTTTAGGTCAACCGCAAATCGCAACAGTGAAACGTGATGCAACAATTGCGAATGCGGAGCGCGAAAAAGAAGCACGTATTGAAAAAGCTCGTGCAGAAAAAGAAGCAAAAGAAGCTGAATATCAACGTGATGCACAAATTGCTGAGGCTGAAAAGCATAAAGAATTAAAAGTACAATCGTATAAGAGAGAGCAAGAGCAAGCTCGTGCTGATGCGGACCTTTCGTATGAATTACAGCAGGCGAAAGCACAACAAGGCGTTACAGAAGAACAAATGCGAGTTAAAATTATTGAGCGTGAAAAACAAATTGAATTAGAAGAAAAAGAAATTGCGCGTCGTGAAAAACAATATGATGCGGAAGTAAAGAAAAAAGCAGATGCAGATCGTTATGCAGTTGAACAATCAGCGGAAGCCGAAAAAGTAAAACAAATGAAAAAAGCAGATGCAGATCAATATAAGATTGAGGCAGAAGCAAAGGCACGTGCGGAAGAAGTACGTGTAGAAGGTTTAGCAAAAGCCGAAATTGAAAAGGCACAAGGGCAAGCAAAGGCAGAAGTTCAAAAAGCGCAAGGTACAGCGGAAGCGGATGTTATTAGGTTAAAAGGTTTAGCAGAAGCAGAAGCAAAACAAAAAATTGCGGAAGCATTTGAATTATATGGGCAAGCAGCAATTATGGATATGGTTCTTAAAATGCTTCCAAGCTATGCGAAAGAAGTTGCAAGCCCACTTAGCAATATTGATAAAATTACTGTTGTTGATACAGGCGGCGGTGGAAAAAACAGCGGCGCTGGAAAAGTGGCAGGATACGCGACGGATCTAATGGCAACGATGCAAGAAACATTAAAAGCTTCTTCTGGTATTGACTTAAAAGAACTATTAGAAAGCTTTGCTGGAAAAGGTACTGTGCAGCAAGCGGTAAGTGAGAAGCCTGTTGTGCAAGTAGTGGAAGAAAACGAGAAAACTGAAAAATAAAAGCGGAAGGCCCCTAGCATTAGGGGCCTTTTTAGGATCTAATGCAAAGAGAATATACTCCATATATTTCCAGTGAGATTATATTCGATGATATCAGTGGAAACAATTGATGGATGAATTCCTTCAATTAGTTAAATTTAATTTGAATAAAGTAAATACAGATTAATGGAGAAGTGATTATGTGTTAAACTACATTAAAATATATTTAATTATAATTCGTTACATAACTTGCTACAAGAACATTAGGAGGATTAGAAAGATGAGGAAATTGAAAGCAGAGATATATAAGTATGGAAAGATTACTACCTTTTACTAAACAAGCTCATTTCAAGTGAGATTACAAATAGGATGGACTGTCGTGTATAGAGTAACTCAAACATTTTTATGGTCATATAAAAAATATTTTGTAACCCATTTTTATTTTTAACATTCTTTAAAGTTGATAAGAAGCAAGAAATAACTTAGGAAGGCTAATTATATCAGCACTATTTTGTAAAAGTATAATTTTATTTAGTGTGTTGTTATCGCAGTTTTTATAAGGAACTAAGGAGATTTAATGTATGAAAAAGAGAATTGTAATCATAGAAGATGAAGATAATATCCGAGACATATGTAAACGGTACTTGGAAAGAGAAGGATATGAAGTATACACCGCTGTAAATGGAACGGAAGGTTGGGATGTATTTCAGCAATATCAACCAGATTTAATTATTTTAGATTTGATGATGCCGAAAAAAGATGGTTGGGAATTATGTGAGGAAATTCGCCAATACTCTAATATCCCTATTATTATGTTAACAGCTAGGGGAGAGGAAAGAGATCGAATTTTAGGATTAACAATGGGTGCGGATGATTATGTGACAAAGCCGTTTTCACCTCGTGAATTAGTATTAAGGGTACAAATTATATTAAGAAGAGGAAATTATGTAACACCACAAACACAAGAACCGGTATCGGAAATGATAGAGTTTTTAGATTTGAAGATTTGTCCAACAAAAAGGCGTGTATTTGTTTGTGAACATGAAATCGAGCTAACTGTGAAAGAGTTTGAGGTACTTTATCTAATGGCAAAACATCCAAAACAAGTATTTTCCCGTTCTCAACTTCTTGAACAAATTTGGGGTTTTGAGTATGAAGGATGTACAAATGCAGTTACTGTGTTAATGAGTCGCTTACGTGAAAAATTAGAGAAGCATACAACAAAGAGCCGTTGGATTCATACAGTTTGGGGCATTGGTTATCGCTTTGAGCCAGAGGAAGGAAGTCAAGCATGAAATTACGTAATCAATTGTTATTGATGAATCTATTAAGTACAAGTATCATGTTAATTTTTATTTGGTACAGTGAAAGGCGAATGTTACTTAGACCGGAACAAACAAAATTATTAATAGGAATTGTGATTGTAGCAATGATTGTTTCAACGATTATTTACTGGTTAATGACACGTCCTATTATGAGATCTATTCAAAATTTGATTGCATTAACCCAACAGTTTAGTGATAGGCAATTTGGAACGATATACATAATAGGAAAAGAACCAGAAGAATTTAAGGAATTAGCGACAGCTTTTCAACAAATGGCTAAAAAATTAGAAGAAAGCTTTACTAAGTTAGAAAAAGGGGAGAAAGCACGTACAGAGTTAATTGCGAATATTTCCCATGACTTACGAACTCCTATAGCTAGTATACAATTGATGATAGAAGCGTTACAGGATGGTTTAATTGAGGAACCTAACATGAAAATGCAGTACTTAACGACAATTCTAAACGAAATACAAAGATTAAGTGGATTAATTAATAATTTGTTCGATCTTTCTAAGTTAGAACTTGGACAAGAAGCATTTCAGCCAAATTTAACACATGTAGATAGCATTCTATTAAAAGTACTAGATTCACATTCAATTTTACTAGAGGAAAAAGATATTCAGTTGCAATTGCAAGTTGCGGATACATTGCCACGACTTTGGATTATGCCATGTAAAATAGCACGAGTTATAGGGAATTTGTTACAAAATGCGATTCGGCATTCTCCTACGTTTGGAACAATTGAATTAATTGTAGAGGAAAATAAACAGAAACAGCAAGTCAAATTCACTCTACGTGATGAAGGAGAAGGGATTTCTTACGATGACCAATTACGTATATTTGATCGTTTTTTCAGAACAGACCCATCAAGAAGTTCACAATCTGGAGGATCTGGACTTGGGCTCGCCATTGCAAAATCGCTAGTTGAAATGCACAATGGGGAAATTGGTGTTCAGGATCGTCCAGATGGAAGACAGGGATGTGAATTTTGGTTTACTCTTCCTGTTATATCAGAAAAGAAATAAGACGGTTGAAAGACTTTTGTAACATTTATGAGAGAGAAATGAAAGCTTTGTTGGCTATGATGAAGTTAATCTTACTAGTAGATGTTCGAGCTCATCTAGAAAACAAGGAGAAAAATGACGATGAAGAAATTAAAACCAACACTTGGGGTATTAAGTGGTGTAACGATGGCGCTGACTTTAGCATCCCCTACTTTAGCTGAAACAACACCTGAACAAGGCGGAAAAGTGGAAACTTTTAAAGAAGATAAAAATATGAAGGAAGGGCAAAATATTATCTATGATGGTTCTGAAAAAAAAGGAATCATAATTATGGAAGAGCCTCAGGAAAATAATGACTGGGATAATGATGGCATTCCTAATGATGTAGAAGAAAAAGGATTTAAAATTGTATTTAATAAAAAGACAGGAAAAAATGAAGCCCAACTATGGGATCAACAGCAAGACTTTGGTGAAAAGAGATTTATAACAAATCCTAGGAGTGCAAACTCAGATGGAGATCCTTTTACAGATAGCTATGAAGTGGAGCATTATGGCAGTGATTCTGATGTAGATTTCAATCCTATGATTGCGAATGTACCAAATCTACAAATTGCTGTAAAACGCATCGATATTACTCCAGTTGCTAGTATTACAGATTCAAATGGTGAATCACGTACTAAGACTTGGGAAAAAAGTTTATCGGTACAACATTCTTTTAATATAGGTTTAGCTGGTGAAGCCGGTGCTGAGGGATCAGCAGCGGGTCCTGTACCTTCAGGAAAAGGATCGTTAAATGTGGGGTATGGTTATTCTAATACAAAAACGGAAACAGAAAGTATCTCTAATAGTTTTGATTGGTCAACAGCAACCACTGTTGATTCAGCTAAAGCAGCAAATGTGCGCTTTCATCTAGAATATAAAAATACGGGTACAGCATCTGCTGGAGATGTTTCACCTCACTTTAACATTCGATTAGGAAATAAAATTATCAATACTGTAAAGGCAACACAAGACCGTTATAAAGCAAACTTGTTAACTACAGAAAAAGGAGGGAACAATAAAACTGAAATTCTAATGGACAGTGTAGAAGGTCAAGCCGATGTGAAAATTTCCCTAACACTGGATGAATTAAAAGCAGTAGAACAAGGGGCACCTCTTTCTATTGAAGTATTGCCTACTAGTACGATGAATGTGTATACAATGAAAGATGGAAAATTTGAAAATTTAGGAGATTGGGCGCATTTTGCATCTAATGTAAATGCTTCTACTACATTAGTAGAAGCAAATTTGGGTTCTATACCAAAATTTAGAGTGTATACACCAAAAAATGATAAAACAAAACCTGCTAGCGTTGATCATAATCTTTCATTGGACGAATTTTTTAAACATAGCGGGATAGATAGTTATGTTTGGTCAGTAAACGCTGTAGTGAATGGTCAGTTAAACAAAAATCTAGTTCGTTATGGTCCAAATCGGACTCTTTTAGAACGAGGTAAGAACCTTGGTTTCTTTGATAACCGCGCACTACGACCAACTCTATCATATAGCAGTTATGATTATAGCAAGAAAAAGATCTATGCATCGGTTATACCAGGTTTATTTAATATAAGTGAAGAAATCTTTGTTACGGTTAGAAATAAAGCAGGTGAGCAACAAAAGGTAAAGTTAGTTCGAAATAAGAATTCAAATGTGTATGAATCTAAAGAGAATGAACCTGTAGACTTAGCAGTAAACAAAAGAGCTCTTGGAGAAATTCCAGTTAAGTTTGAACTCAGTGATGTCCAAGATAATAAAACTGAAGTTTCTGTGCCTCTTGTTTCAAATAAAAGCTATCTAGAGGCTATCGATAAATTAGTAGTAGATAATTCCGGAGAACCTATTCTAGAAGGAAAACAGTACTATTTGAAGACGAATGTTAACATACGTGAAGGGGTACAGGAGAATTGGCACATTGGTTTAGACCAAACAATTAGTGGGCGATATGTACACTTTTCACCTCAGTCGAATTGGGATAGATTGAGACTCGGTCCTATACAAAAAGCAATACATGGGGCAGACATTCAAGCAACACCAGTAATGATAGAAAGAAAAGGACAGCCTAAACCAGGACAACCATTCAAGAAAGATGAAGAAGTGTTCCTTAAGTTTACTAGCAGTAGTTATAGTGGTTATCAGTATTTAAATATTGGAAATGGTTATGATTATAACTGGTTAGATACTGAAAACAATAGATCTTCTATTAAATTAGACAAGCTTCCTAATCAGAATAGCTTCTATCTAAAATCTGATTCTACTTATATCACATTTAGACAAAATAATTGGCTAAGTAGTGTTGCAGATAATGGTAGCGCCCCACTTGTAGCAGGTAGTGAGTTTATTTTAAAACCTGAGCATACAACTTCACCAGGTAATAACCATAAATGGGAATTAGAAAGTATTAAGTAAAGTAAGAGATTATAAGGCTGGAAGTATGGTTTTAGAAGACTTAGCGACCTATGCATATTTGAAAGCTACGTGCGGTAACAATCAATAAAGGTTAAGTTTATCTTGTTATTTACGCGGGCAGTAATACTACTGCCTAAGAACAAAGAGTAGAAGTACTACTGTCCGTAAAATTCTAATAAGTGAAATCTTACAAAACTGTCATCTTTATGTAAGGTTATTAGATGGTTCATTTATTATTTCAATGTGATAATAAAGGTATAAGAAATACCAGTAAATTTGTAGATATTATAGGAGAGTGTCAGTGATGATTATAACAACAACTTCAACGATTCAAGGAAAAGAAATTATTGAGTATATCGATATTGTAAACGGTGAGGCGATTATGGGTGCAAATATCGTACGTGATCTATTTGCTTCTGTTCGTGACGTTGTCGGTGGCCGTTCGGGTGCATATGAAAGTAAATTAAAAGAAGCTCGTGATATTGCAATGGAAGAGATGAAAACTCTTGCGAAGCAAAAAGGTGCAAATGCAATTGTTGGTATTGATGTAGACTATGAGGTCGTTCGTGATGGAATGTTAATGGTTGCTGTAAGTGGCACAGCTGTACGTGTATAAAATAAAAAGTATAATTGCTAAAGCACCTTGTTAAGAGTAAGGTGCTTTTCCTTTTTTGTAAAATGAGAAAGGTGAAACACTTAAAGGGAAATAATATCTTATTTTCTTTAAGTTACTGTAGTGTTTTTTGTACCATTAATATTTTCAATTATGATATATTTTTTAGCAGAAGAAGATGTTCAATTCATCATAAAAAGGAGAATGTTTTGTTGGAGAAAAGTGGGGTAACTACAATTATATCGATTTCAATACCGGTTTTATTGATCTTACTTATAGTTAACTTTATAAATGAAATTATTTTAACTGTATTTCATGGGATTTCTCTTGTTTTACCTTTATTTCTTTGTCCTATTGGATTTATTTTAGCTATATTTTCTTATACAGTAGATAAAAATAATGGAGCAAAGATTGGGATAGTATTAAATGTGTTAGTATTCTTAATTCCTTTTATTTTGCTGATACGGGGAACGATGTGATTTCTAATTTGATTATATTTAAATAGAGTTACTTTCTCTAAATGGGAAAAAACGTAGAAAAAATCCTTGATAATTTTGGGGGATTCTGGTGCTAGAAATATATGTGGTATATTCTCTTTTATTTTGCACCAGCCCCCCTTTTTAGACACTATTTAGAAGTGTATTTTATTTCTTCTAGTCTATCCAGTATCCTTCTTTTCTTATAAAGCATTTTCCCTACTTCTGCAATTTCTTCAATTGTTTTTCGGTTTAAGTAGGCTCCAAAAATCATGCCAGCAACAGGAATCATCTGAAATAACTTTTTCCAACCATAATTGTCACGATACACAGTAAACACTTCTCGCCATGATTTAATTTGTGACACACTGTCGTCATGACTGGCGCGGACATCAAAATGTTTTAATTCATGAAGGATTGTTTGTTTTCCTACAATATCAGATGAAGAGAATTGTAAGCATTTTACGATAAATAACCTCTCTTGAATATCTTCGGGATTATACCCGTAGCAAATTGCAATTTCTTGCAAAATATTTAGTGACATACTTAAAACTGCTGGAATATCAATTGCTAGAGTGAAAATACCGCCAAATCCAGTTGTGGCTCCTTGGGCTGTTGCGACAGATTTTCTATTTTCGATAATTTTATCAACGATTGTATCCATCTCATGTAAAGAGAATTTTTGAACATCTGTTAAAGAAGCTGCATTTTCAAATTTCTTTATTGTTGTTTGTGGATGAATTAAATATTTACTTCCAGAATTGAGATATTGAATGAGTTCATCTAGTAAAATATTAATTTTTTTATGAATGAATTTTGGAGTTAGTTTATCAAGAATAGCAAACGGAATTTTCCCCCACTTTTCAAAGAACCAAAGATCTTCCTGGTCTTTCTCCCATTTTTCAATCATTGCGATTTCTTTTAATAAAAGTTCCTGTGACTCCATTTTTCACCCTACTTTCTTATAACCGTATCTTTTTATTTTACTGGATATTTTTTGAATAATAAATAAAATTAGGAGTTTGGATTAGGGTGGAATATGGTAAATAATTAGAGAAATAATGTTATTAAACGCATAATTGTCATTTTATTTATGAATTTAATTTTGAATTTTTAAAAACATAATGAGTTTATTACATGAGTGATAGAATAGATGAGAAAAATAGAGAAGCGTGAAGTAGGGAGTAGATTTTGAATGAAAGCGATGATTGAAGAAATTTATAGTTCATATAAAGGAAGAGTAGAAGAGATTTTCGTTGATGAATCATCTTACGTATATGAATGGGAACAACTAATGACAATTCGAAAAAATGATGGAATACTGGAAAAAGTAGCAGTAGGAATTAGTGGTCATATACGATCTATAAATATAGAGATTGGTCAGGAAATTGATACGGATACATTGTTACTTAAGTTAGAAGATGATTTATTAATTACTGGCTGTGAATGAAAAAAGATGTGTAGAAATTGCTACACATCTTTTTCATTAGTAATAGTTCTTCATATATAATATAAACATCTGTATTATATACTTGTTCTCATTTTTGATAATATAGGCATAGGATATATTAGGAAAGAAGAACGCTTTTAACTATATATTATTCTTGGAAAACAGTGAGGAGAGAATAAACATGGGGAAAGAACTGTTTGTGACGATGGAATGTGCGTATACACTTCAAGGAACATTAACACTCCCTACATATTATTCTGAATCGTATCCAGCTATTTTAATAATTGGTGGTAATGGAACCGGAGATCGTGATGGAAATACAGGTCGTTTGCAGTTAAACTTATATAGAGGGTTAGCGGATTATTTTACCTCTCTAGGATTTGCGGTGCTTCGTTATGATAAGCGTGGTACTCATAAAAGTAAGGGGGATTATTATAAATCCGGGGTAACAGACTTTATTGATGATGCTGTTTTATGGATTAGGTTTTTAAAGGATCACCCGCAAATAGATCCAAAACGTGTTATTATTGCAGGACATAGTGAGGGTGCTTTACTTGCACCAGCTGTCTACGCAAGAGAATCAGTTGCAGGATTAATATTACTTGCTGGTGCAGCAGAACCATCTAAATCTTTGTTTGAAAGACAAATAGAGAAAGTTGCTAACGAGTTAACAACTGCATCAGGGTCTATTGGATGGTTATCTAGAATGTTGAAGATTCCAGAGCGGATGAAGAAGAAAAATGAAGTGCTTATGAAAAAGGTGCAAGATTCAACAAAATCTGTAATATGGATAAAAGGTATAAAAGTGAATGCAAAATGGCTACGAGAACAGTTACAATATAATGTAGTTACATATTTAGAACAAGTATCATGTCCTGTTTTAGCAATTACGGGAGACAGTGATATACAAGTGCCACCTGAGCATGCTAAACTAATTGCTTCATATGTTAATGGGGAAGCAGAGTGGCATATCATTCCGCACATGAACCATATTTTAAGAAATTATGAACATAAGCATACAATGATTCGATTAATGAAGGAATATAAGGGGCTTATGGATAAATCTATTGAAGAAGAGTTGTTACATGTGATGAAGGGATGGTTAAAAAAACATTATCTTTCATAGGAGATGTAGTTGTGAGGAAACAAAAGTTTTTATTATTTATGTTGTTAGGGCTTTTCACCATGATAGTAGCTTGTGAGAAGCAAGAAGAGGCTGAATCTAAACCGGTTCAAGTAAAAAATGAAAAAAAACAAGAGAAGACGCATACAGAGGAAGAAGAGAACAAAGAGAAAAAGGGTATGAATTTAATGGATAGGCAATTGTTACTTTCTGCAACACTTGGTGATACAGAAACAGCTATGAAATTAATAAAAGATGGGGCTAATATAAATATATCAGGAGATAAAGGAGAAACACCTGTAATGGCAGCGACGTATCATAATCATGTTGAGACAGTGAAAGCATTGATTGATGCAGGTGCAAATATTGAATTGCCAGATAAAAATAAAGAAAATCCATTCCTTTATGCGAGCAAAGAGGGTTATGTTGATATTGTGAAACTAACAATTGATGCAGGAACGAATATTAGACAAACAAATCGTCATGGTGGAACAGCGCTCATTTCAGCGGCTGAAAGAGGGCATGTGGAAGTTGTAAAAGAGCTAGTAGATCGTACAGATATCGATGTGAATTATAAGAATGACTTTGGTTGGACGGCATTACTCAAAGCGATTGCTGTTGGGAATGGCAGTGAAAACCATAAACAAATTGTACAGTTACTTATTGATCGTGGTGCAGATGTAAATATGCCAGATCGAGAAGGAATTACTCCTTTGCAGCATGCGGAGAATCGAGGATTTAAAGAAATAGCAAATATGCTAAGAGTAGCAGGAGCAAATGAAATTATCAAACAATCTACTGAATAATGTAAGATATGGAAACAGAGATAAGATAGAATCTTATCTCTGTTTTGTTTAAAAACGATATTTTTTTGCCATCGGTTCCATACATGTATTTAATATCCAACTTAAGATTTTCCAGACCTTTTGTTGTTTATGTGGCAAATGTGCATTATATATATAGCTGTATTCAATCTGCTGTTTTGCACCGCGATTTCGTTTGAATTCCCCAGCTCCAGCACTGCAATGACAAATTAAATTTTTTTCGATAGAATCCATTGTAATAAGGAGCGAAAGAATACGATATAAGCCTTGCTGTTGGTCGGAGTTTGTATCATAGCCAAGTATAGGAGTTGTCATAACTCCATCTCTAATAAAATAAGCAATGACACCATCAATTGTATCTCCTTTTTTAATGACTTTTATTTCAAATAAATGATGCTGAAGTGCATTCCATAAATAAGCTGGTGTAAACATTGGATTATGGACGGAATACTTTTCAATATATAGTTGATTGTACAACTTGGAAATTTGTACAATGTCCTCTTTTGTTAATCCCTCATTCGTAATTATTTCATAATTGCTTTTTTTTAATAAATTTTTATCGTTTAATAAGTCTTTTCGTTCTTTTCGGTTCATTTTCTTATAGTGTTTCGGATCAAATAAGTATATGGAACGGGACATAATTTTATTGTAACCTACTGTAGATAATGCTTGTGTAATTGTAGGGTATAATTCGTTATTTAAAGAACGGAATAGAATTGTATGCTCTGGAAATTTCTCAACAAGTAAATTTGTAATCTGTTCGATTTGTTGTTTATTGACAGAATGATAAAGGTTTGTAGATAGCATCCAATTATTTACTACAATTACCTTATTAATATTCGTTCGCCGTAACCAGCTTCCGATAAAATGAATCGGATAGGTTAGTAACTTCTCTAACCACGGTTTTTTTAATTCCCATAACTCTTCTAGTGCATAGGATATGTAATGGGTATAAGGAGAACATACATAAGAGTTTTCAAATTCCTCGTTATTAACAGTAACTGGCAAGATAAGATCATCAATTTCTAATAGAAATAGCTGAGTGTTAACATTTTCAATAAATGCTGTAAGGTCATTTTGTAAGAGGGGCAGGAAGCTGTCTCTTACATATGCTCCATCTTTTTTTGTGGTCCATTCAATGCTGTGTAAGGAATGAACATCATGTAACTTAATCATACATGCTCACCATGCTTTATAAGGCTCTCTATTCTTTTTAATTTTTTATCATATAGTTCAATATCATAATGCGAAAAGAAAAAGTGTGGTACAATGCAATTTTTTGTGCTCCATAGTGTGTTTAATTCTCGTATCACATTTGATTTACATGATTTGAAATGTTCAGGTGGTATTTTAAGTTGAATTTCAATTTCCTCTGTGCTGTGCTGAAGCACTTTAAATTCTTGAATGTCATTGGATGCAAACATAATTGCTCTTCGAATGAAGTCAGGAAAAATAGATACTTCACTCTTATCCAATTCATTTATCCCAATAAATATATCATCACATCGACCATCAATTCGTTCTAAGGCTAAGAAGGGAGAACCACAGGCGCACGCTGTTTTTTTCTCAATTAATATGTCATTGAGACGATAGCGGATTATAGGCTGTGTTTTCCTCATGAAATCAGTAATAATGGGAACGAATATCCCTTTTTCCTGATCTAAGTATTCTTTCTCAATATGAACGAGATCTTCATTGATATGTAATGTACCATGTTTACATGTTGTAGCAAGAAATCCTTCTGTGCATTGGTAAATTTGGTGTACTGTCTGTTGAAAAATTGTACGGATAAACTCTCTATCAATATCTTCAAGTACTTCTGCAACAGAAATAATTTTCTTTGGACAAATCTTAATAAGCCCTTCTTCTTGCCAATGTGCGATTTTTCGCAACATTGAAGGGGGAGCAACTAAAATAGATGGATTTACTTCATTTAGTCGAGTGATATGTTGTTGAAAGGAATCTAGTAGATCGAAAAAATGAAATGAAATGCGCTTGTTCTTTGTCGTTTCATATAAATTGCTGTTCGCTCGTAAGAAAAAGGCAATTGTATGTTTATGTAGAATGCTAGAAGGAAGCACTTTGCCGATAATAGAACCAGCCCACATCATTTGTTCCTCTTCAGAAACGAGAAAGATTCCGCGATTTCCGCTAGTGCCAGATGATAGTCCAACAGTTATATTACGGATTGTTGGAGAGAAATTTCGGGTCTTTTCCGCTTCAAATGCTATATGAAAGGCCTCTTCCTTTGAAATATCAACCGTATTTAATGTGTCAAAGTGCGCCATCATTACTTTTTTGTCAATGATGGGAAGTGCAGTTAAATTCCCCTTGTGGATTTCTTTTAAAAAAGGGGTATATAACTGGCGATAGAACGGAGACGTTTCTATCGTAAACAAAAGTTGTTTTGTTATTTTTTGCTGATGAAACTGTTCCAATTGCTGGCGATTTGAAAAACGTAAGTAATATTTTGTTTTCAAATATTGCTTTAGAATTTGTAATTTATTCATAGTGTACTCCTGTTTTAATTTTGTCCCATGTGTACTCACAGTGAGTTGGAAGAATTTCAATTTCTGGTGATATTCGCGATAAATGATGTAACTTTTCGATGTTCCGACGATAAGATTTCGTATCTCCAGTTAAAAAATTGGCAACCTTACTTGGAAATACAAGATTCTTATAAGTTTTACTTAGCCACACTGCATCTGCACAAAGAAAAACAATTTTATTACTATGTAAATGGACGAATACACCAAATTGTCCAATTGCATGTCCTGTTAAATCAACAGCGAGTAATGAACCATCACCAAATACATCATAGCCCTCTTCAAACTTTCCATATGTAGGGGGTAGGGTAAGTAATGTGGTTTGATCAATGAATGTCATTCGTTGTTCTAAATCAATTGGTAGCGTATCTTTTAAGCAACCTTTTAATAGAGCACCAAATTTACTTCTTTTTTTTATATCCTCATAAGCTTTCGCGAAAGTTAGTATTTTTGCTTTCGGAAAGTCTGGTAGCCCTGCTGTATGATCACCATGAAAATGAGAAAGAATGATATATTTAATTTCTTCTGGCCGTATGCCATCAAGAATCAGTTGCTGTTTAATAGATTGCTCCTCCGTAAAATGAACAGGGGTAAGTTTAGCATATACAGAGTAAGGAAATTTTTTGGTTGCTTCTTTAAAGTGCTCGGCATATCCAGTATCAAACAAAATATATCCTAAGCTTGGATGTTGGAGTAATCCTACTGTGGCTGGAAAACGTATTTGTTTCCAACTCCCCTTGGAATATGCAATTTTTTCGGGATGTGTGCAATATCCTGTATCATATAGCTTTAAAAACTTGATTTTCATTGTATTTTCCACCATTCTACAAAGTTTGTGATTCCTTCTTCTATGCTGATGTTTGGAGCATAGCCTAGTTCTTTTTTAGCTTTATCAATACTTAAAGTCTGGCTTTTTGAAAGCACACTGACTGTATATTTTGTGAGAATAGGTTCTTTCCCGAATAAAATAGTTTTTGAAATGCCCTCTAGTATAGCAGCAATTGTAAAAGCAGCTTTGTAGGAAATTTTTTTATATTGTACCTCCTTTCCAAGGCGCTTCATTACATTCTCAATTACTTCATATAAATTTACACGTTCGCCATTTGTTATATTGTATTTTTGTCCTAATGTATGCTTAGGCGAATGCATACAAAGAAGCAAGGCATCTACGACATTATCGATATATGTAATATCGACAAGTACATCCTCTGTACCAATTCTCGGTAGAGCGCCTTTTTCACATACTTTAATAAGGCGTGGAAGAATGGCGTTATCTCCTGGGCCAAATAAAGCACGTGGGCGTATCGTGATGACCGGTAACCCATGTTCAAACGCTTGATCAACTGCTTGCTCGGCCATGTATTTTGTTTTCGCATAATGGTTTACAAATGTATTAGGAAGTTTCGCATTCTCTGCTACATCTTGTCGTTCATCATAATAAAAATAAATACTCGGTGTTGATACATGAATGAGGCGCTTTACATCAGACTTTAGACTTCCTTCGATAATATGCTTTGTTCCTAATACATTTGCATTGTAAAAATCTTTATATTTGCCCCAAGGAGAAGAAAGGGCACCGCTATGAAAGATATAGTCTTTATTCTTACAAACTTGTAGAACACTATGCCTGTCTTCCAGGGGACAGTGTACAAACTCAATTCCATTTTGCTCTAATAATTTGCCAATTGTTTTATTTCTTCCGATTGCTGTTACTTCATAGCCCATACTGGCTAATCGAAAAGCGAGTTTTTGTCCTAGAAAACCAGTTCCTCCAGTTACCAGCATTTTCATAACTTTTCACCGTCCCATGATATGTCATATGTTGTTTGCTCCAAAATAGTTCGACCATGTTTATTGCTTTCAAGCCATAGTTTATACATGCTATAGAACTGATAAAAAAATGGTTTCCTATCAGAGGGACTATAAATGATATCTGGATAGGAACATACGACTTTCCACCATCGTTTACGTGTTTGTTTGTTTTTTAAGTAAGGAGGTCCATATAAAAACATTGCTAATCGAATTGCACATTGGGAATCTGGCTTTGGAATTAGCATATTGTTCATTTTTTTATCAAAAAAGGCGGATAATATTTCTTCATCGAATAAATGTAATCCACTTGTGGTACGAGGATTACACTCAATCGGAATAGCATCTCCATCCTCTGTAATTATAAAATCAAAGGCAATTTGCCCAGAGAAATTTAGCTCTTTTACAATATGTTCAACAAATTGGTCAATTTTTGGATGGTTAATATGCTTGAAAGCAATAGTAGCGCCTAAACCAGCCGTGAACTCCGTTTTGTAGACAGAGTGAACTAATACTTTTCCAGCATGTACAACACTATAGGAGCAATGTTGAACTCCTTTTATAAACTCTTGAATGATATGATTTTGCTTGCCCATCGTGATGCCTGCTGCAACATCTTCTTTTGTAATAAACAGTACTTTATCGGAAAAACGAGAAAAAATAGGTTTTAGTACAAAATAAGTGACAGGCAATGTTTGCTGAAGCATTAGCTGAACGGCTTGTTCATTATTTGTTTTATATGTTGCAGGAACTTGCCAACCTAATTTCGTGACTAACTGAATAAACTCCCATTTATTATGGAGTAAGGAAAGTTTGTGAAACTCGTCTACTAATACATGACAAAATCGGCTTAACTCCTGTTTATGTCTAGATATATAAAATACTTCTTCACAAGTAGGAATAAGTAAATCTACATTATGATTTTGAATAATTGATTGTAGTGCATAGATACTTTCATATGTGTTCCATTTTGGAGAAGGAATTTCATAAAAATAATCAGTACTCGTTGACACTTTACTTAATGGATAAGGGATACTATCTGTCATAATGACGGTATGTCCACTTTTCTTGAACAGTCTGCCTAAATGTAATGCTGCTGGTGCGCGTGCCCCTGTGATTAGTACTGTTTTCTTAGTACTCAAGAAGAATGCCTCCGATAGAAAGTCCCGCAGAAGTACCCAATAACAATATTTTATTCCCGCGTTGCACTTTCTTTTGTTTAATGGCTTCGAAAAGAGCGACTGGAATAGATGCAGAAATCATATTCCCATAGTCTTCAAAAATAGTCATAAAGCGATCCTCATCGACACCCAATTTTTTACGAATCAGCTTCATAGCTGGCCCGCTTGCTTGGTGAGGGATAATTAAATCAATATCATCTAGGGAATAACCAGTATGCATAAGCAGTTTCTCGATAAAACCTAACATATATTTAGCCGACAATTTGAAAATTGCTCTGCCATTCATATCAAACAAGAAGTCTTCTTTTCGTTCTTCGCTATATTCTCTAGGGTGAATCATTGTTCCGCCACCGCGAATTTCTGATAGGTGCGCACCAGAGCTGTACGTTTCCATATGGGAAGCTATAATAGAAGAAGTTTGATCGCTTTTTGTTACAACAATAGCGGCTGCGCCATCCCCGAATAAAATGCTGCTTTCGTTTTGTCCCCAATTTAATCCTACAGAAGAAATTTCAGAAGAAATGATGACAGCATTTTTGTATCTCCCACATTCAATTGCATAAGAAATTGTATCAAGCGCTGTTACGAAACTTAAACATGTGGAGTTGATATCAAAACATGGAATACCAGAATGCTGTAGTCCAAGTTGTTCCTGAATTAGTGAAGCAGTAGAAGGAATTGCCTGCTGAATTGTTCCGCTTCCGCAGATGATACAATCGATATCTTCCCATGTTAAGTTAGCATCTGCTACAGCTTTTTTGGCAGCTTCGGCTCCCATATAAGAAGATGTTTCATCGTCAACAAAGTATCGTGTTTTCACCCCGGCCTTTTTTAATGTCCAGCCTTCTGGGACACCTAACATACGATCTATTTCAAAAGAATTTACTTTTCTTTTTGGAAAATATGTACCAATTCCTTTTATTTTAATATATCTTTTCATTCTATATCGCCTCTTAATCTTTTTATAAATTTATAAAATTCTATCATATATATATATTATTATAGATAAAATATGGAAAAAAGTTTTTTTTGAAATTTAGTATTTTTATGTTAATTTGTGGCGTTGTAAGAAAAGGCAGTACGAAATGTATCCTGTTGTAAGTGATGTGATGAATATTGTAAAAAAACTATTAACATGTGATTAACATCTTATTAACAAATCATCAAAACTGACTTAATAAATAAGTAATATAGTAAAGATAACAACGTAACTAGGGTAGAAAACATTTGAGAACACCCGCTTACATATAACAATCCATTTATATTTCTTACATTTACTCTAGTTTATAGCGTTTTAAATGAGAAGAAGATTGTTCTATGTAGGTTGTTTTAGTTTATTTATCTATAAGTATATTTAAATTATATAAAAATCGAGAAAAATCAATGTTTATGGAACCTTTTCCTTATGAATCTACTTGTAGAGAAGTTGTTTTTTAGATGTATTTAAGCCAAAAAAAGAGGTGGGAATTGCAGTTAAAGCGGATTTCACTAAGCTGCTGTGAAGTATGGTTATAAGAACAAAAAAAGGAGTGCAAACTGATGATTGAATTAAGAGATGTATCAAAAATTTATAAAAATTCAAAGGAAATAGCAGTTGAAAATGTTTCGGTGCAGATTCAAAAAGGTGAATTTTTTGTTCTAGTTGGCCCTTCTGGATGTGGAAAAAGTACATTACTGCGAATGATTGCAGGTTTAGAAGAAATTACTTCTGGGGCGTTACTTATTAATGAAAATGTTGCGAATGATTTAGAACCGAAAAATAGAAATTTATCAATGGTATTTCAAAATTATGCTTTATATCCACATTTGACGGTAGAAGAAAATATTTTATTTGGATTGAAAATACGGAAAATTCCGAAAGAAGAACGACAAAAACGACTAGTAGAGGCAGTAGAAATGGTAGGGCTTACGGAATATACAAAATCAAAACCAGGGCAATTATCAGGTGGACAAAGGCAACGTGTGGCGCTTGCGCGAGCAATTGTAAGTCAAGCACCAATTTGTTTAATGGATGAACCACTTTCTAACTTGGATGCAAAGTTGCGTGCACAAATGCGTATTGAAATTAGAGAGATTCAGCAGCGATTAGGTATTACGATGATTTATGTGACCCATGATCAAATTGAAGCGATGACGATGGGAGATCGTATTATGGTGTTAAACAAAGGGAGTATACAACAGGTGGGCACACCGCTGGATATATATAACTATCCTGCAAATGAATTTGTCGCTGGCTTTATCGGTTCACCATCCATGAATATTGGTGATGGAATCGTAGATAAAGGAATGGGGAGCTTACATGTTGATGGGTTACAAATTCCATTGTCTTTTGGACAATTCCAACAGTTTCCAGAACAGAAAGTACGCTTAGGGATTCGTCCCGAGCACATTGTACTAGCTGAAGAGGGTCAAGAAGTTACACTACAATCTGTAGAAGTATTAGGAAATGAAACAATCTTAAATTTTGTAGTAAATGAAAAAACATGGAGTGCAAAAGTAACTGGACAACTTATTTTGAAAAAAGGTAATAAAGTCAAATTACAGTTTCCGGTAGAAAAACTATGTTTCTTTCATAACGATACAAACGAAAGGATTCGATTGGTTGCCGATGAAGAGTTGAAGGCGGTGGCAAAGTGATGATTGAGATAGAAAACCTACCTGTTCAAACAGAAGTTTCAAGAAAGAGGACGTTATGGAGCCGCACGAAAGATTTACGTACAGGATTGTTATTTTTAGCACCTTCCATAGTCTTATTTGCAATCTTTTTGTTTTATCCATTGTTTCGCACTATCTATTATAGCTTTTATTTAACAGATGTTCATGGTGAGGCAAACCTTTTCGTAGGACTTGAAAACTATCAATATTTATTGTCTGATCCAACTTTTTATAAAAGCCTAAAGTCTACTTTACTCTTTGTATTGTATACAGTTCCAACTAGTATTGTGTTGGCTTTGTTTCTTGCATTAATTGCAAACGAAAAAATAAAAGGAATAGGGTTGTTTCGAGTATTATTCTCTTCAACAATGGGAATTTCAGTAGCAGCTAGCGCAGTAATTTGGTTATTTTTATTCCATCCAAGTGTCGGTTTATTCAATAATATACTCGGTTCGATGAATCTTCCTTCAATTGCATGGCTAACAAGTCCGGACTGGGCATTATTTTCTGTATCAGTTACAACTGTGTGGGTAAATACAGGTTTTACATTTTTAGTTATATTGGGTGGTTTGCAAAATATTGATACGACTTTGTATGAGAGTGCATCTATTGACGGTGCTAGTTATTTACATAAACTTCGACGCGTTACATTACCAATGCTATCGCCTACATTGTTTTTTATTATAACTGTTACTTTAATTAGTGCATTTCAAAGCTTTGGACAGATCGATATTTTAACGCACGGTGGACCGAATGATGCAACAAACTTAATTGTGTACTCTATCTATAAGGAAGCTTTTGCAAATCATCAATTTGGCACAGCGAGTGCACAGGCAATGATATTGTTTATTTTTATTTTCATTGCTACATTACTTCAATTTAGGTTTGCGGAGAGAAAGGTGCATTATAAATGATTGCTAAAAGGTGGAAACAATATATTCTGTTATATACTTTGCTTACTATTAGCGCAGTGATGGTCTTTTTTCCAGTTCTATACGCATTTTTGTTAGGGTTTATGACGCCGGAAGATATTCAAATGAGAAGGATGCTTCCGACACAATTTACATTCGATAATTTTATACATATCTTTCAGAAAGTGCCGCTGTTTTCTTATTTATACAATAGTTTTATAGTTTCAACAGGGGTAATGGTCGGACAGCTTGTTGTATCAAGCTTAGCCGCTTATGCATTTGTATTTTTAAACTTTAAAGGACGAAATCTTATTTTCTTTCTGTTTATTTCAACGATGCTTATTCCGTGGGAAGCAACGATGGTACCCAACTTTTTAACGGTACAACAATTTGGATGGATCAATACGTTTACTGGAATGACAATACCGTTCTTTGCAACTGCTTTTGGTATTTTTTTATTACGCCAGCATTTTATGACACTTCCAAATGAGTTGAAAGAAGCTGCTTTTATCGAGGGGATTGGCCATGTGAAGTTTTTATTCCGAGTAGTCATTCCGTATTGTAAAACAAGCTTTATTACGCTTGGTATATATAGCTTTTTAACAACATGGAATATGTACTTATGGCCGCTTCTAGTTACGAATGATGAGAAAATTCGAACCGTGCAAATTGGAGTGAAACAACTTCAATCTCAGGAAGTTGCGACAGATTGGGGGAGTGTGATGGCTGGAGTTACAGTCATTGTTATTCCAACTTTAATTTTATTGTTTTTAGGTCAGAAGCAGTTACAACAAGGTTTAACAAAAGGGGCAATTAAGTAATCATACATGTGAAAGGATGGGAGTAAGATGAGATTTTGGAAAAAAGGTGCTGCTATTATAATGGCAGCGACAATGGCATTATCGACTGCAGCGTGTTCAAGTAGTAAAACAGAGGGGAAATCTGAAGCGAAGGAAAAGATAGCTCCCGTAGAGAAAAGTGGAGACAAAACAGTCATTCGCTTTTGGCATGCAATGGGTGGAAAAACGCAAGGTGTACTAGATGGAATTGTTGCAGACTATAATAAGTCACAAAATAAATATGAGGTGAAGGCTGAATTTCAAGGTTCCTATGAAGAATCTTTAACGAAGTTTAAAAATATAACAGCGTCAAAGGAGTCACCAGCTCTCGTTCAATCTAGCGAAATTACAACGAAATATATGATTGATAGTAAAAAAATTACACCGATTGATAGTTGGATTAAAAAAGATAAATATGATACATCGAAGTTAGAAAAATCGATTACGAATTATTATTCAATTGATGGGAAAATGTATTCCATGCCATTTAATTCATCTACACCGGTATTAATTTATAATAAAGATGCCTTTACGAAAGCGGGACTCGATCCAGAAAAAGCACCGAAAACATACACTGAATTAAAAGAAGCAGCAAAAAAATTAACTGTTAAGGAAGGCGAAAGCGTAAAACAGTACGGTTTTTCAATGTTAAATTACGGATGGTTCTTTGAAGAGCTCTTGGCAACACAAGGTGGGCTATATGTTGATAAGGAAAATGGACGTAAAGATGTGGCAACAAAAGCTGTATTTAATGGAAAAGAAGGACAGAAAGTATTTGATTTATTAGATGAACTGAATAAAGCTGGTACATTAGGAAAGTATGGGGCAAGTTGGGATGATGTTCGTGCCGCATTCCAATCCGGGCAAGTTGCGATGTATTTAGATTCTTCAGCAGGTGTTCGTAATGTAATTGATGCATCTAAATTTAATGTGGGAGTGGCATATATCCCATATCCAGAAGATGTGAAACAAAATGGAGTTGTGATTGGTGGTGCATCACTATGGATGACAAATATGGTTGCAGAAGGAACACAAAAAGGTGCTTGGGACTTTATGAAATACTTAACAAAAGCAGATGTGCAGGCAAAGTGGCATACAGAAACAGGCTATTTCTCTATTAATCCAGATGCATATAATGAACCTTTAGTAAAACAACAATATGAAAAATATCCACAGTTAAAAGTAACAGTAGAACAGTTACAAGCAACAAAACCATCTGTTGCAACACAAGGTGCACTTATTAGTGTATTCCCTGAATCTCGCGATGCGGTTGTAAAAGCGCTAGAAGCAATGTATGACGGAAAAAATAGTAAAGAAGCGCTGGATGAAGCAGCAAAAACAACAGATCGTGCAATTAGTATTTCGAATCGTACAAGTCAAAAATAAAAGAAAGCCGTATCTGTAAAAAAGGATACGGCTTTCCTATTAGGGAGATAAGGGACCAAAAGAATGATGAAACCTTATCTCTCTTTAGGTCATTATATATGGCATAGTAGTTTTCCTCGTTTCTTTATTTGTTTAACTCTATCGCAACTTGTTTTCCGTTTATGAAAACCTCTACCACCGCTACTACAACTTCAATCACTTTTTTCATCTCTCATCTCTCCTTGTTTTTATCGTATTTCTTACTTTAATTATAGTGAAGCATGAGCTTTATAACTATCGAATTGAGTGACAAGAGACTTACAATCTTGTAAGAGAAATTTGGTAGGTTTGTAAGGAGAGCGCTATTTGAGGACTAATAATCAGTGGATGATAAAGCCCCCCATTGATTTATTTTTTGAATGAGGTTTCGGAATATAAGCCAGAAGATTCAGATATGATAAGTTATAATATGGAGTAAGTTACTCTAGAAAGAAGGGGAATATATGCAGAGGTTTCTTGTAATAAGTGATATTCATGGAGAAATAGAGAAATTTGAAAAATTGTTAGTAGAAGCACAATATAATGCAAAACAAGATCAGTTAATTTTACTAGGAGATTACGTTGATCGAGGACCGAATGCAAAGGCTGTAATTGAAAAAGTGATGAAATTGAAAGAAGAAGGAGCTTTTGTTTTAAAAGGAAATCACGAAGATATGATGATTAAAGCATTAACAACCGATGAAGAGCAATTATGGAATCATTGGGTGAAGAGAAATGGTGGGAATAAAACGTTATATAGCTATAACTTTTCAGAGAATGATATTGCTACAGATGAAGAAGAGTTTAAGAAACCTGATTTGAAATCTGAGATACTAGAGAAGCATTTGCAATTTATCCAAAAACTAGAACATTATATCGAAACGGAACAGTATATATTTGTTCATGCTGGTGTAGAACCAACAAAACCAGTTTCTGAATCCGAGCCATACACGTTAATGTGGATACGGAATGAGTTTCATAGTGGATATAATGGTGAAAAGACCGTTGTATTTGGACATACAGAAACCAAGACACTTCATGGTGATGATAATTGTGATGTATATTTTGGGAATAACCGAATTATCGGAATTGATGGCGGGGCAGTATATGGAGGCCAGCTAAATTGTTTAGAGTTACCAAGCCAAATTGTATATGCAGTAAAAGAATAATATAAAAAGAGATAAGGGATCAAAGTAAAGACCAAACCTTATCTCTTTTTACGTGCTTATATAATTTATAAAACCATCACGGAGATTCATTATCGATTTAACTCCATTATAACTTGTTTCCCATTTATAAAAACCTCTACTACTGCCACTACAACTTCAATCATTTTTTTCATCTCTTATCTCTCCTTTGTTTGTTTTCTTATTTCTTACTTTAAGTATAATAGGCAGTAAGTTTCGTAACTATCGAATTAGGTGACGAGGGGATTACATTGTTGTAAGATACAAATCTTCTGTTTTTAAAACTCCTTTTTTAAGGGAAAGTTAAGGGAGGGATTTCATAATAACCTTTATATACAGAAAAACGGATGATAAAGTGAGAGAAAGAATGCTTTATATTATGACAAGCTTGCAGAGACAATGATATATAATTATTTTAATTACATATGATTTAGCGGTAACGGAGTGAGAGAGTTTTTTATGCTGCTCATAAAAGTCTGATTGGTGATGGCAGTTTCATTCTGTAAGTGAATAGAAAGAGATCTTATGTTAGATGAAAGGTGAGAAAGTGATATGCGCTTGTTAGTTGTAGAAGATAATGCACCTTTATTAGAATCAATTACACAAATTTTACGTGATGAGTTTGAAGTTGATACAGCAATGAATGGGGAAGATGGCTTATTTTTGGCATTGCAAAATATTTATGATGTAATACTTCTTGATGTGATGTTACCAGCGATCGATGGTTTTGAGGTAATTCAAAGAATACGAAATGAAAAAATTGAAACACCTGTCTTATTTTTGACTGCTAAAGATTCTTTAGAAGACCGTGTGAAAGGGTTAGATTTTGGTGGAGATGATTATTTAATAAAGCCATTTCAAGCTCCAGAATTGAAAGCAAGAATTCGAGCTTTATTACGAAGAAGTGGTAATTTAACAACAAAGCAAACCATTACCTACCGTGGAATCGAGTTGTTTGGAAAGGACAAAGATATTCACGTAGATGGAGAAGTAATGAAATTAACATTAAAGCAATATGAACTTTTAGAGTACCTGATTCAAAATAGTGGAAAGATTTTAATGCGTGAACAAATCTTTGATCGCGTTTGGGGATTTGATTCAGATACCACGGTAGCGATTGTTGAAGTGTATGTTCATCATTTACGAAAAAAATTGGAGCCATTTGGTTATCAAAAAGATATTCAAACCGTTCGCGGGATTGGATATATGTTAAAAGAACAATGAAGAGGAGAAGTATGTTTCAAAAAACACGCATTCGCCTTACAATTTTAAATTCATTAGTGTTTATTATATTAATTGGGATATTGGGAAGCGTTATTTATTCGTATACACACGACCGAATTTATAAAGGAATAGATGACTCTATAAGGAATTTTATTGTTAAGCAAACAAAAAATAATCGGGCACTGCAAAAACAGTTTGGCTTAAATAAAGATTTACGTATTGGAGATTCGAGGATTCTTGTATTGAAATGGGACGAAAAGAATCAGTTGATAGATATGGAGCCGAAATTTCGAGGGCCTAATTTTTGGGAAGATAATCAATCTAAGTTATTTCCAAAAAAACTTGGAGATTTTCATGATATAGAAGTAGAAAGAAAAAGTTTTCGAACATGGGCGTTTCAAATGAATTTGTTATCTGGAGAAAAAGTGACATTTCAAATATTACGTGAAACAACTGCTGAAAAAGAAATGCTCCACACACTATTACTAATTATCATCATTGGATGTAGCATTGGAAGTGTATGTGCAATTGGGATGGGATTTTTCTTAGCTGGAAGAGCTCTTATACCAATTCGTAATTCTTGGGAAAAGCAGCAACAATTTGTTTCCGATGCCTCTCATGAATTAAGAACACCGCTAGCGGTCATTCAATCAAAAACAGATGTACTATTTCAGTCTCCTTCTGCCACGATAGAGGAAAAGGCAATTGATATTTCTACAATTTCAAAGGAGTGTAGAAGGTTATCAAAGCTAGTTGCTAATTTATTATTGTTAGCTCGTTCAGATTCGAATCAAATTGAAATGGATAAAAAGGAATTTGCACTAGATGCATTATTAATGGAAGTAGTAGATCCTTATACAGAGATTGCTGCGTATCAAGAGAAAAAGATGACATTGGAAATCCAATCTAAAGTATATTTTGCTGGTGATAGAGAAAGAATTCATCAAATGGTTGTAATTTTATTAGACAATGCGATGAAATATACTGATGTTGGTGGGACGATTCAAGTAGCATGTATGCAAACAAGTAGTTCAATTATGATTCAGGTAAAAGACAATGGAATTGGAATAAAAGAAGAAGATATTCCAAAGTTATTTGATCGTTTTTATCAAGGAGATAAAGCGAGAACGAAATCAGAAGGAGCTGGCTTAGGGCTTTCAATTGCCAGCTGGATTGTAGAAAAACATTATGGAAAAATAAAAGTAGAGAGCAAAATTAATGAAGGTACTTGTTTTGAAGTGATTTTACCTAAAAATCAACGAATATAAAGAAATTAGAGGCGATCTTGTTTTTACAAGGTCGTCTTTTTTTTAAGGGAAAGTTAAGAAATGTTTTTCATAATAGAGTTTACAGAGAATAAGAAGGAAAAAAGAGAAAAAGTAATGACTTTGCATTCTTTTTGCGGATAGATAGTTATATTCATGGGTGATTTTAATACGAGCCGAACTGAACGTATCTTTTTCGATAATATGGAAAAAATGGAAGGCAGATTGTATGAGAAGCATAAAGGAGGAGAAGCAATTTGAAAAAGAAAAAGGTAGCATCATTATTTGTTATTGGAATAATGAGTTTAAGCGTAATGGGAGGGGCGTCTGCTTCTACAACGTCAAAAGGCGAAACTAACTTTTCGCAGTGTAGTAATGAACAACTGAATAACGGAGAAATACATGTGGCCTATACAGAGGAGAAGGCGCAAAAACTAGGAATTGAAACGGATGGAAAAGAGCAACTTATGTTAGAAAAGGAGATTCATGAAACAGAAGTTGATCGAGAAGCGGCACAATTAGGAATCTTTACTGAGGGAAAAGATGTAGGGGTTCTTTCAGAAGAAATCTATGAAACAAAAATAAAACAGGAAGCAAAAAAATTAGGAATACCGATCGAAAATACATCCATTGTCGATTTAATCAATCAAATTAATACAATCAAATTAAGTGATGAAGCAGATAAATTCGGTATTTCAAAAGAAGGAAAAAAAATAGATGAAGTTGCTGAAGAGGTTTATGGAACAAAGGTAAAAGAAGAAGCAGAAAATCTCGGGATTTCTCAAAAAGGGAAAGGTATAGAGGAGTTAGCGCAAGAAGTATATGAGGGGAAAATTCAAGCCGAAGCAAAAATACTTCATATTGATTTATATGGTAAAGATATTTACCAAGTGCTAAAAGAAATCAATGAGCAGAAAGTAATACAAATTGCAGACGAGCTTGGTATAGATCGTACAAATACAAATATGGAGCAGTTAAAAGAGAAAATAAAAGAAGAACAGCCTGAAAAGGGAAAGGAACTTGTCTTTTTACCTATGGTTCAAACAGATGCGGATGCTTTTTATTCGTATTTAACGAATTAAAAAGGGCGTGAAGATAGAAGGATGATACGAAAGTGGAAGATGTATATATGTGTAATTGTATTAGGAATATTTATCTGTAGTGTATATATGAAAAGAAGTGACATAATTCCTGTTACTAAACATGTAGAGAGTGTAAAGAGAATCGTCTCAAACCAATTTAATCAAAAGAAAAGGGAACTAGTGAATATGGATGAAGAAAAAGTAGTACTACAAAATGTACCCTTTATTCAGCAGTTACCAGAGCTAGACAGAGGTTGCGAAGTAACAAGCTTAGCTATGATGTTACAGTACGCAGGTATTTCTGTAGATAAGCTAACACTAGCAGATGAAATACAGAAAGTTTCCTTTTCAAATGATGGTGTACGCGGTAATCCACATGAGGGGTTTGTAGGGAATATTTATACTTTTTCTGAATCAGGATATGGCGTGTATCATGAACCATTGTTTCAGTTAGCAAACAAATATTTACCGAATCGCGCTGTTGATTTGACAGGTGAGAACATAGATGAAATTTATAAAACTGTAAAAGAAGGCGCACCAGTTGTGATGATTACAAATGCAACGTATGCACCTTTAGATGAAGATGAATTTGATATATGGAAAACGGATTCAGGTAATGTTTCTATTACATATAATGAACATTGCGTTCTTCTTGTTGGCTACGATGAAGAATCGGTGTATATACATGACCCGCTTAGTGACACGAAAAGTGTAAGTGTTCCGCGTGAAAACTTTGAACAGGCATGGGTACAAATGGGGAGTCAGGCAATTAGCTATATGGAACAACATGAATAGATTCAAGAAAAAATAAGAGGAGTTCAGCATACTTATTATACTGAACTCCTCTTTATTATTTATCTCTCATTTCTTTTTGTTTGGTATTTCATTTTATACGTTCAGTATAAGGGAAAGATGGAGATGCAACGATCGAAGGAGAAGACATGAGAATTCCGTTGTTGTAAGAATAAAAAGTGGATAGAAACTATTGTGAGAGAATGAATTAAGGGAGATGTCCGTATTTAATGAAAATGAAATGGTTGTATTTATAAAAAAGAATAAGTAAGATAGATTTCACGTGTAATAAAGAAGGAATAAGGGAGACAATAAAGGGATGAGGAAAAGAAAAAAGTTGTTAAGTTTATGGAAGACGATTACATTACTAGTGTGTACTGTTATTTTACTTTCTTTACTTGTGACAGATATATTAATTAGTCATAATGTCGAGCGTACGACGGAAGAAAGTCAGGCTGAAAAAGCAAAAACAATCGCGCGTATTGTAGCGAATTCGCCACTTGTCATTGATGCTTTAGTAGGAAGAAAAGATATATCTGAAGTTCAAACGTATACAAATCGTTTATTAAAAAATACAGATGTTCAATTTATTGTAGTCATGGATATGAATGGAATAAGAAAATCTCATCCAAATCCTCAGAAAATCGGTCATCATTTTGTTGGAGGAGATGAGGGGATAGCTTTGAAAGGGAAAGAACATGTATCGATGGCAGAAGGAACGTTAGGAATTTCTATGCGAGTTTTTGTACCGATCTTTTCTGAAGCAAAAGAACAACTTGGGGTTGTCGCTGTCGGAATTTCAGCTGATAATGTGCATGAGAGGGTAAAAGAGAGTAGGCACATTATTTATATTGGTATCAGTGTTGGAATCTTAGTTGGAATTATAGGTGCTATTTTATTAGCTAGACATATTAAGAAAATTTTATTTGATCTTGAACCTAGCGAAATCGCAAAAATTTTAGAAGAACGAAATACGATGTTACAATCTGTTAAAGAAGGAATTATTGCTGTCGATAAAGATGCGAGAGTTACTTTAATTAATAACGAAGCGAAACGGTTATTTAAGAAGAGTGGTCTCGAAGAAGATTTTATTGGTAAAGATATTGAGAAGTATATGCCTAACTCATGTATAAAAGAAGTGTTACAAACGGGGAAAGCACAATTGTATGAGGAACAAAATCTTTATGGAATTACCATTGTTACAAACAGAGTTCCTTTATATGTTAAAGGAGAAATTGTTGGTGCCATTGCAACATTTCGTGATAAAACAGAGATTAGGCAATTAGCAGAACAATTAACAGATATTCGACTTTATGCAGAAGCGCTCAGGGCACAATCTCATGAGTTTATGAATAAGATGCACGTTGTATTAGGGCTTACACATATGAAGCATTATGGACAATTAGAGACCTATATTAGTAACATGGTCTCGGAGCATCAATATGAAATTGGTGGTGTGATGCAAAAAATAAAAAATCCTGTATTTGCAGGGTTTATGCTTGGTAAACTTAGTTACGCAAGGGAAAAGAATGTCCAACTTATTGTAAGTGAAAATTCTTACTTACCAGAGCCATATGCCGAAAGCATTATTCATGAACTCATTACAATTGTAGGAAATTTAATCGACAATGCATTAGATGCGGTGATGAATTGTGAATATAAGCGAGTAGATATTTCTATTCAATATCAGGATAAATTGATTATTACAGTGAAAGATACAGGATTTGGAATCCCGAAAGAAGAAATTGAAAAAGTATTTGTCAAAGGGTATTCCACAAAAGGAACAAATCGAGGGTATGGCTTATATCTTGTAAATGATAGTTTAAAGCGGATAGATGGAAGCATACATGTCGATTCATTGTTAGGAAAAGGAACGACAATAACCATTGAAATACCATACAAAAGTAGGGATGAGATAGGAACATGATCAAAGTTTTGATTGTAGAAGATGATCCAATGGTAGCGATGTTAAATAAGCATTATTTAGAGCAAGTAGGAGGATTTGAACTTGTTCATATAGCTAATTCTGTGAAAGAAGCAGTAGAGATATTAAAAAAGTCGGCTATAGATTTCGTATTGCTCGATATTTTTATGCCTGGTGATACAGGGTTTGACTTGTTAATGCATATTAGGAGTCAAGAAAAAGAAATTGATGTAATTATGATTTCAGCTGTGCATGATATGGGAAGTATAAAAAAAGCGCTTCAATATGGAGTTGTTGATTATTTAATTAAACCATTTACATTTGAAAGGTTTAAGGAAGCATTAACCGCATATCGAGAAAAATTTATATTTATGAAAGAACAGCAAAAAATTAGCCAATCTGAATTAGATACGTTGATTTTACAAAAAGAAAAAGTAGAAATTCATGCAGATAAAGAACTGCCAAAAGGGCTAACAAAGCAAACATTACAGTTGATATGGAAGCAAATAGAAGCGCTTCATGGACAAGCATTTACAACAGATGAAATGGCTCAATTAGTTGGGATTTCAAGGGTGTCTATTCGAAAGTATGTAATGTTTTTAACTGAAATTGGAGTTTTAGAAAATGAAATGGTTTATCAACATGTAGGGAGACCGGTAAGTAAATTACGATGCATCGATGAAAACAAAATACGTTTGTATGTATAAGCGACTTATGTAAGTCGCTTATACTTTTTTTAATTACAAAACTAGTTACAAAACTTACAAATACTATTTTTACTGTTGAAAGCGTTTTAATATTATAAACAAGAATATAAGGAGGTGCCTATATGGGGATTCAAAAAAAAGTGGAAGCGATATCATCCGTGGAAACAACAGAAGTGGAACAAAAAACTTTTGTTTCGAAAATTATGAATATTAAAATTGGCGTTATACCTTTACCGTTATATATCGTATTAGCAGCTATTATTTATGGAGCATCTGTATATAACAAATTACCTGCTGATATGATTGGTGGATTTGCAGTCATTATGATTATGGGAATTTTCTTAGGTGATATTGGGATGAGGATCCCGATTTTAAAAAATATTGGTGGACCAGCAATTCTTTCATTATTTATTCCATCTTTACTAGTGTTTTTCAATTGGATGAATCCAGCTTCAATGGAAGCAGCGACGATGCTAATGAAAAAATCGAACTTTTTATATTTATATATTTCTTGTTTAGTAGTCGGAAGTGTTTTAGGAATGAATCGAAAAGTGTTAGTACAAGGGTTTATTCGTATGTTTATTCCGTTAGTTGTAGGAACACTCGCTTCTATTGCAGTGGGATTATTAGTTGGAACATTATTTGGATTTGAAATGAAGCGAACATTCTTCTTTATCATTGTACCAATTGTGAGCGGTGGTATCGGAGAAGGGATTTTACCACTTTCCTTAGCTTACAGCGAGATTTTAAATCAATCATCAGCAACATTTGTATCTCAGCTTATTCCAGCAGCGGTTATCGGAAATATGTTTGCGATTGTAGGCGCTGGATATATGAAGCGATTAGGTGAGAAAAAACCAGAACTTAGCGGTAATGGTGTGTTGGTAAAAACAGGTGATCAAGACGAATTATTAAAAGAACAAAATACAGAAAAACCAGTTGACTTCTCATTAATGGGAGCAGGTTTATTAATCGCATGTACGTTCTTTATTTTCGGTGGATTTGCTTCTAAATTTATTGGTATTCCAGGAGCAATCATTATGATCTTTTCAGCAGCACTTGTGAAATACTTCAAATTAATGCCAGCAAAAATGGAACAAGGTGCATATCACTTATATAAATTTATTTCGAAAACCTTAACTTGGCCATTAATGGTCGGTTTAGGATTGTTATACATTCCGTTAAAAGATGTGGCAGCTGTTCTTTCAGTTGGATATGTTGCGGTGTGTGCATCAGTGGTAATCACAATGATCACGACTGGTTTCCTTATTGGAAAAGTCATGAAAATGTTCCCGGTTGAATCTGCGATTGTAACAGGATGCCATAGCGGATTAGGCGGAACTGGAGACGTTGCGATTTTATCAGCTTCAAATCGTATGGAATTAATGCCATTTGCGCAAATTTCAACGCGTTTAGGTGGCGCTGCTATGGTTGTAACAGCGACAATTTTATTAAAAATGTTTTCATAATTTATCATCATACAAGCTAGCTATGTAAAAACGTAGCTAGCTTGTCAAATTAGGAGGAGTTTATTTATATGTTAGAAAGTCAAATTAATGAACGTTCATTATTACTTCATAAAGAATTGGTAGGAAAAATTGAAATTACAAGTAAAGTAGAAGTAAATTCAGCAGATGATTTAAGTTTGACATATACACCAGGAGTGGCTGAGTCTTGTAAAGCGATCGCTGCAGATGAAGAAACAGCTTATGACTACACAGCGCGCGGTAATATGGTGGCAGTTGTTTCGGATGGAACAGCAGTACTCGGATTAGGTGATATTGGACCGAAGGCAGCTATGCCTGTTATGGAAGGGAAAAGTATTTTATTTAAAAAATTTGCGAATGTAGATGCATTTCCGCTTTGTCTTGGAACGACTGATGTAGATGAAATCGTAACCATTGTTAAAAATTTAGAACCTACATTTGCAGGTATTAATTTAGAAGATATTGCAGCGCCGCGCTGTTTTGAAATTGAAAAGCGCTTAAAAGAAGAAACAAATATTCCAGTATTCCATGATGATCAACACGGAACAGCAATTGTTGTTTTAGCTGCAGTTATTAATGCTTTAAAAGTTGTAAACAAACAGATGGATGAAGTGAAGATTGTGATTAATGGTGCCGGTTCTGCAGGGATTGCAATTGGTAAATTGTTATTAAATGCAGGCGCGCAGCATATGACGTTAGTAAGTTTAGAAGGTATCGTTTGTGAAGGAGAATCATGGATGAACCCTGCACAAATCGAGATTGCGAAAGAAACAAATCGTGAATTTGTACGTGGAACATTAAAAGAAGCGATTGACGGCGCAGATATTTTTATCGGTGTATCTGCTCCTAACGTATTAACAAAAGAACTTGTGAAGACAATGAATGAGAAACCAATTGTGTTTGCAATGGCGAATCCAGTACCAGAAATATTCCCAGAAGATGCACTAGAGGCTGGAGCAGCGGTTGTTGGAACAGGACGTTCTGATTTTCCAAACCAAGTAAACAATGTCTTAGCATTCCCTGGTATATTCCGTGGTGCATTAGATGTACGTGCAACAGATGTCACAGAAGAAATGAAGTTAGCTGCAGCATATGGAATCGCTAACATCATTACTGATGAAGAACGAAATGAGAATTATGTAATTCCAAATCCCTTAGATAAAAGAGTTGTTCCAAGTGTTGCTGCTGCAGTAGCAAAAGCGGCAATCGAGTCAGGAGTCGCACAGATTACAAAAATGCCAAGTTATAAATAATAAAACGCAGTGCCCTTTTAAGGAGGCACTGCGTTTTTAGTGAGATAAGAGATCAGAGCAATAAAGAAATCGTACCTCCGCTTATGGTTTTATATTATTAGTAATAAATATTTCGCTTTGCATTATTTATTCAGCTCCATTGCAACTTGCTTTCCATTTACGAAAACCTCTACCAAAGCCACTACAACTTCCATTACTTTTTTCATCTCTCATCTCTCCTTGTTTGTTGTTTCATTTCTTACTTTTAGTATAAGGGAGAGAAGGGGATGCAACTATCGAAATAGATGACATAACAATTACATTGTTGTAAGAAAGACATTAAGCTTTGTCACTTTTTTCTACTTGAATAACAATTTGCTCATAATATTCCTCATCAATATAGACATTTAAGACCCATAATCCAGGAGAAGGTAGTGACATAAGGAAAGGGAGTTCTTTTATATTTGAATGAATGGGAGTAGGAGCGGTCCAAGTTTGTTCGAAAGTTTCATCCTGAAAGAGTATGGGAGTCGGTTTTGTAGATCCTTGTTTTAAGGCGATAATAGATAGTTTTCCAGATGGCATTTGTGGATCGAGGAAGAACCACATCCGTTTATTTTTGTCACCAGCAATGAATGTACTATCTGCAATTGCAACTTTTCCTTCAATGCCTTTTAATGGTGTCTTTCCAGCTACAAAGGAAGGACTTTCTTCCCAGTTAACATCTTTTAAGACGCTTAAGTGAAAAAATGAAGGTACATTATTTTGAGGTTGAGAGGTTTTTGTTATTTCTTTTATAGGTGCTTTGGAATCTTGCTCGATTGAGGTACATCCAGTGATGAGAAAGGAGAAAAGTAGCACAGTGCCAATTTTTTTCATTTTGCCACACTCCTATTTTTCATTGTTAGTGTAATTGTATTTGCTAGAAGAGCGGACAATTCCTTTTCATTCATAAAAAGAGGTCAGAAGTTTAGTATGACCTCTTTCGATATTTTGCACTATATTTGTTCAGGTATGAATGTAGGTTCTGCTTCTTTTTCTGGCATTGTTAAGAAAATAACGGCGATGACGATACATACACCGCCTAGTAATTGGTATGCGCCGAAAGATTCTTTTAGCCAAGTGATGGAAACGATAGCTGCTACAAGCGGTTCAATACTAGATAAAATACTGGTCTCTGTTGCGGATAAATATTTTAAACTGCCAATGTAGAGAAGAAAAGAAAGCGTTCCACTTATAATAATTAAAATCAGCATAGAGAATGTTGGAAGTGTAAAGGTTTGTGAAAGTTGTTTCCATTCAAAAGAGTGATTATAAATAAATAGTGAAATGCCCCCGATTAACATACCCCAGCCAATAATAAGAGTTGTGCCCCATTGTTTAATAAGAGAAGCAGGGTGAAGTGTATAAAAGGCAAAACCAATAGCTGTTAATAGACCAAATAAAATAGCTTCCTTCGATAAAACAATATTTTCAATTGATCCATTTGTAATAATAAAGTATGTGCCTGTTAGGGCAGCGACAATGGATAACACTTGCATAGTTGAAGGAAGTTTTTTATACCGTATTGCAACATAAACGGTAATGAGAACTGGCCCTAAAAACTGGAATAAAGTAGCGGTAACTGCGTTGCTAATATGCACTGTTTCAATAAAAGCATACTGGGCGCCAAGCATTCCAAGAATAGAGAAAATGATAAGTTGTAAAAGATGGCGTGGGTGTTGCCAAATACGAAATATATTTTGTTTTTTTATAAGTAGAAAACATAAAATAAAGACCCCAGCAAGTAATAGGCGAATTACTAAAAAATCAATAGATGATACTTTCGTATGTTGAAAGAGCCACTGAATCATTGGACCTGATAATCCCCATAGAGTAGCTCCTGTAATAATCATAATGAGGCCGAGCCGTCTGTTATTGTTCATCATGATGCTCCTTTCTAGGATTGATTTTTTAAAATTTACATGATAAAAGAATTATATATAACTTCTGGTACTGTAAGAAGTATCAATAATGCATTTTGTAAAGGGGTCAGATTTTATGTTAGAGTTAACACCAAATTTGAATATGGAGAAAAAAATCCCGCTGTATGTACAGTTATACGAGTATATAAAAACGGAAATAAGAAGTGGAAAAATCCCTCCCTTGACGAAGCTTCCAGCAAAAAGAAAGTTAGCAATGCATTTAGAAGTGAGTAAAAATACAGTGGAATCGGCATATGAACAACTTCTTGCAGAAGGATATATTGAATCGGTTTCACGTAAGGGGTATTTTGTATGTGAAATTGAACAAATGATACATACAATGAAAAAAAGAGAAGTCGTTAAGGAAGTATTGCATGAGGAACAGAAATATAAATATGATTTTACACAAACGGGTGTAGATGCAAATACATTTCCATTCTCTGTATATCGGAAAATTTCAAATGAGGTATGGCAACTGGAAAATAAGGACCTTCTATTTCTTGGGCATCCTCAAGGTGAATCCAGTTTACGTGAAGAGATTGCGAAATATTTATATGAATCAAGGGGTGTGAGATGTTCAGCGAGTCAAATTGTAATAGGAGCCGGAACACAATTTTTAATAAGAATGTTGTTTCAGTTACTAAAGGGAAGTCATTTTGCAGTTGAAAATCCAGGGTATCACCGAAAGTTGGTTGTCTTTGAGAAGGGGGAAGAAAATGTTCAAATGCTCCCGCTTGATGAGGATGGGATTTGTATTTCAGATTTAGAAGTTAGCAATGCGAATGTTGTGTTCGTTACTCCATCCCATCAATTTCCGTGTGGAATGATTATGCCAATTAAAAGAAGGATGCAACTATTACAATGGGCACAAGGGAGGAGTGGGCGTTATATTATTGAAGATGATTATGATAGTGAGTTCCGTTACTCTGGAAAGCCGATCCCAGCGTTGCAAGGGCTTGATACAGAAGGGAATGTAATTTACATGGGAACACTTTCAAAAGCTTTGCTTCCATCATTACGGATGAGCTATATGGTGCTACCAAAACAGCTAATTGAGTTGTATCAAACACAATATTTATTTTATGCACAAAGTGTTTCAAGAATTGATCAAGAAATTATTAGAAGGTTTTTAAATGAAGGACATTGGGAAAAGCATATTTATAAGATGCGAGTCGTTTATCGGAAAAAGAGAGATGCTCTTGTCTCAGCAATAGAAAAGTACTTTTCTAATAAGGCGGAAGTAATTGGGGAAGACTCTGGCTTACATATTTTATTAAAGGTTCACAACGAAATGTTAGAAGAAGAATTAATAAAGAGGGCAGCTGAAAACGGTATAAAAGTATATCCTGTTTCTACGTATTATAAAGAAGGAAGTACTCCTAAAAATACGGTTTTACTTGGGTTCGCTATTTTATCAGAGGCAGGGATTGAAGAGGCAATTCAATTATTATATAATGCGTGGTTTGCACTGTAAAACGCTAATAAAAAAATCCTCATATATTTGAGGATTTTTTTATTACTTTTCTGTATCTAAGAATAAAACCATATGCTCTTCATCCCAATATTGACCGTTATATTTTAAAGAACGCTCTTGTACACCAAAAGTTTTAAATCCTAATGATTCGTAAAGTTTTTTTGCACCGTCATTTCCGACCACAACATCAAGCATAATTTGTTCTACTTCTAATGTTTTTGCAAGTTCAATACACTCTTTAATGAGGGATTTTCCTGCTCCAAGTCCACGTGCTTTTGGCGATACATATACCGAACCAATCTTTGCTTTATGTTCTTGTTTTACGTATGGTTTCGTTTCCAAGGTTGCAACACCGATCAATGTACCGTCTTTAAATGCACCTAATGTATAGTTTTCATCTTGGGCTAATTTTTGTGCTTTATACTCAATCGGGCATTCTTTATTAATAATATCTTCATAAGAAGAGCTGAAAGCCTCAGGGTTTTGTTTTAATCCTTCTACACGAAGTTCTAAATAAATTTCTGCTTCATCCTTTGTTAATACATGGATATCCAATTATATCACCCTCCAAATCTTTGACAAATGTAGTTATATTTTATATTGAAATAAGAATAATTTCAAAAAGATAGCTTTTTCTAGTGATGTTTTACTGTTTTTTTTCTTAAAAGGTTAATAAATAATGGCTATTAACATAATATCACCAGCAGTTTGAAAGAAAAGATACTACTGGTGATTTACCGTACATACTATTCAATTGGTAATTCAATAATAAATTCTGTTCCAATTCCTAACTGACTTTTTACTTGTATGGAGCCGCTATGTAACTCAACAATTTCTTTTGCAACAGCTAAACCAATTCCTTTACCACCCGTAGCTCGAGTTCTTGATTTATCAACCCGATAAAAACGATCAAAAATATGCGGGATATCTTCTTGTGGAATCCCTTCACCTTCATCTTGCACACTTATAGAAAAAGTATTCTCATTTTGATAGGCGTGTACAGTAATAACTGATTGTTCATAAGAATGCTGATAGGCGTTGTGTAATAAATTTAGCATTACTTGTTCCATTCGACGTTCATCCATATAGACATTAGGATCATCTTTACAGTGAAATTTAATTGTTATTTGCTTTTTAGCAAGTGTTGGTTTGGTTTTTTCAATCATGCGTTCTAGAAAAGGCTGTAAAGGAATCTCTTGTTTTTTAATAATAAATTGATGCTGTTCAAGTTGCGCTAAATCAAATAAGTCTTGAACAAGTTCGGTTACACTATCTGTTTCGTCTTCAATAATTTGTAAATATTCTTCACGCTCTTCTTTAGAGAGAGAATCTCGTTTAGCCACTTTTGCATAACCCTTCATATAGGTAAGTGGTGTGAGTAGTTCGTGAGCTACACTTGCAAGAAACTCATTTCGTTCTTTTTTCATGTAGGTCAATTCACTAGATAATTCTTCAATGGTTTTGGCCAAACTACCAAGTTCATCATTGCGTTTAATTCCTAATTTAATTGGTTTATTTAACTTTGACATTTTTTCTGTTGCACGTTTCATTTTAATAAGAGGATCAGTAATGACACGAGAAAAGATAAAGACAGAAATTGTTGTTAAAACAAGAGTTAATATACCGATAATAATAAATTGATGTGCTAAACGAAGAATCATTTTTTCTAAAAATGCTGTATCTAAAAACATATGTACATACCCAGTAATTTGTTTATGAATGATAATCGGCGTTGCTGTTGAAATATATTTCGATGTTTTCCAATTTTTTTCAATCATAGTTCCATCTATTGAAGTACAACGTATTTTGTTAGCAAGTTGCTTTTTCATTTCTGGGGTTATCGGATCAGAAGAAGAAAGTATTTGCCCATTGGTGTCTGTTATGACTAACTTTGTGTCTGAATTAGAATGTGATTCCATTGCTGCAGCATGTTCAAAAGCTCGTGGACCATAACGTCTTGAAATAAAGTTGCTATAGCGCTTTCCTTTTTCTAAAAGAGCGGCTTTTTCTTCTTCAATACGCATGTTCGACAAACTTGTATAAAAAGATACAAAAGCGATGGCTTCAAGACATAGAGCTAATATTAAAAAGCATGTACCAATTTTAAGGGAAAGCTTGTTCATTTTTTCACCATACCTTTATGTCACATTAATGGTCAGTGGGAAGAATCTAACCACTGACCAGAGTTGTATCACGAGTTGCTTAAATAATTCTAAGTGTGGGGCGAGCCATTTCCTACCTAGAAAAGTTTCACTTTATTATTTTTATTCACTTTTCCACTTATATCCCACCTTATAGATGGTCTCTAAGTATTTTTCAACAGGAAAGTCTTTTTTTCGTAATTTATCACGGATATTGCGGATATGTGAGTCGACAGTACGATATTCAATATCCGTTTGATATCCCCATATTTTTTCAATTAAATCATCACGGCTATATGCTCGATTGGTATTTTGTAAAAACAGTCCTAGTAATGAAAACTCGATAGGTGTAAGTGAAATTTTTTCGTCGTAAACAGTAACAGTATGCTTTGTTTTATCCCATTCAATGCCATTGAAGCTGATAAAACCGTCCTTTTTTGTTCGGCGTAGCACAGCTTCAATTCGGGCAACTAGCACTTGTTCGTCAAAAGGTTTTGTAATATAGTCATCCGCTCCCAGTGTGAGTCCCTTTATCATATCGTAGTTTTGATTACGAGCTGTTAACATTATAATTGGAACATTGCAGATTTGACGGATTTGATAACAGGTATCCCATCCATCCATCTTGGGCATCATGACATCTAACAAAATGATATCGAAGTCTTTTTGTTGAACTAATTCAAGAGCTTCAATACCAGATGTGGCTTTCATACAAAAATAACCACGTGGACTTAAGAATAAATCTAATAATCGCAACATACGCTCTTCATCATCTACTAATAAAATTTTTATCATAGTTCTTGTGCACCTCAAAACATTCAGTCTACCTTGTATAGTTTACATGAAAACGATAAAAAACTCTGTTTATGTGATTGAATTGTAGTGCATTTTTTGTACTATGGCAATTGACATAAAAAATGCACTACTTTTGCACAACTCTTTTTTATAATAAAAGGCGTAGCGACACAAAATACCCTATGTTGCGACATAACGTCATGTCATTTTATTTATAAAATGACAATTCCATTCTATTGTGTATGTGAGATAGTGAGAAATTTCGTATTCACCTCGCATCGGATAAGGAAAATCTCCTATCTCACACTTTTTTTATTGCTATAAAGGGGATTATACACATGAGTAAAAAAGAAGAACGTTTTCAAAAAGATAAACAAGAGCGCAATGCAGTTGTGATGTGCATTGCTGTATCTATGCTAATCATTGTGACGTGTGCTAATAAATTTTTTGGAATTCTATAATAGATGTATAAGCTCGTTGCTGCATTTAGAGAAGTAACGAGCTTTTTTATTTGTAGGAAAAAATCCCCTGTATGCTATATACAGGGGATTTTTGTATAGGAAGGAATCAACAAATGATAGAAGTTTTATACAATAAACCAAGGAAGAATTGCTAATCCTGAAGTGACGATTATTGTGCCGCAAATTAAAAAAATAAGATGTTTGTGCTGTTTCATATCTATTCCTCCTCTAATTCTTGATTTAATTCTATCGCTACGAATTTTCTGTTTACCATTACTTCTATCATTTTTCCTCTTTTAGCTCTTTTGGTTGTGGTTCTGTACTTTTAGTATAGCGAAGAGAAGGGAATAGAACCATTGAATAAGATGACATGAATATTACATTGTTGTAAGAAAAAAGTACCTTTATCTGAAAAGGTACTTTTGGAGAAATCTATATAAATACATTTTGATTTTTAGACATATAAGTTTTTGTTATAAACAACAAAAGATAATTTGCTCTCGTTGTTTTAAACTGGAACTGACCACTTCTATGCATGGAAGAATACTCTTTCCGAGCTAGAAAGAAAGGTTTTTTTGTTGTTTTTTCACTTTGCATTTGATTCGTTAGTTAAAAATAAAACCATATGTTCTTCATCCCAATATTGTCCATTGTGTTTTAAGGAACGTTCTTGTACGCCATATGTTTGAAAGTCAAGTGACTTGTATAATTTTTTTGCAGCTGCATTTCCGGCAACAACATCGAGCATGAGTTGTTCTACATGTAATTTATGAGCGTTTTCAATAATGGCTTTTATTAACGCACGGCCAGCGCCAAGACCACGCGCTTTCGGAGAGACGTAAACAGAGCCGATTTTTGCCTTATGTTCTTGTTTTATAAATGGCTTAGTTTCTAAAGTGGCAATTCCGATTAATTCGTTATCTTTAAAGGCACCAATTGTATATTTATCCGGATTGGCTAAACGTTTCGCCATTGCAGCAACAGGATCCTCATGTTTTAGAACGTCTTCATAAGAAGAACTAAAAGCTTCTGGATTTTGCGTTAATCCTTCCATACAAACTTTTAAATAAATTTTTGCATCCTCTTTTGTTAATAGACGAATTTCCATGTATATAACCTCCTAAGTGTAACCAGCTCTACAGGATAAGCACGCTACAAGAGCACGGTTGTTGATGCTTTTTCAATTGATAACAGTTCCGCTTTATATTAAAAAATGTTATATGCTGCACTCATTCCATCTTAATTTGTTAAAGAATAAGGAGATATATGCGGAGAAGAGCAGGGACCTTCATCTGTTTTTCCAATCATTCAATTTATCCCGCTGTCTGTGGGCAATAACACCCCATGGATTTAAGTTGTACTTTATGTAATGAAATTATATATTAACTTTATTAACTATTCAACAATTAAATATATTACATTTTTATAACTAAAAAATGATTCCTTTGCTAGGAATCATTTTTTTCTGTTATATATCCTTCAATTCGTTCTGGGTGAGTATAGATATTACAAGAATCATTGCGAATAAAACCGACCACTGTTATGCCTAAATCATGAGCAAGTTGCAAAGCTAATTTTGTTGGAGCTGATTTAGAAAGAACGATTTCGCAACCGATTTTAGAAACCTTTAGTAAAATTTCAGATGAGATTCGACCACTAAATGCAATAATTTTTCCTTCGATTGGGATATCATTACGTAAACAATGACCATATATTTTATCTAATGCATTATGTCTACCGATATCCATTCTTGATATGAGAATGGTATTTCGATCGCAAAGGGCGGTATTATGAACTCCGCCTGTTTGATGAAACGTAGTGGAAGATTGCTGTAAGGTATTCATTAAATGAAAGCACTCTTCTGGAGTCATTGTTACATGGATATCATGTAAAGTTTTTGCTTTTGCTGCATCATTTACAAATACAAAACCTTGCCTACTTTTTCCGCAACAAGAAGTGACATATCGTTTGTTATATAGTGTTTGATAGAGCGGATTGATCTGTGATGTTTTTACATGGACAACCCCTTTGTCTTTCTGTATCCACAGCTCATCAATGCCTTCGTAAGAAGCAATAATTCCTTCAGAAATTAAAAAACCTATTACCATATCTTCAATATAATTTGGAGTACATACAACTGTTACGTATTCTTCCCCGTTCAATTTAATTGTTACAGGATATTCTGTGACAATCTCATCTTCTTGTTCGAGGAATGTTCCAGTTTGATAACGTACCATTTTACATGTTTCTTGAACAGGTCCCATAGTATTTTCCCCTTCATATGTATTTTTCTTACTATTTATCATAAAACATAAAAAAAATAAAAGCATCTGTTATCTATTTCTATGCATGGGTGGATGCTCTCTCTCAGCTAAAAAGAAAGATTTTATGTTTGTTTTCAGTTTCTCTATATTATTTGGTTATTATTGTATGTGTGAGATATAATAGAATAGTAGAATAGTGGCATTTTTATACCTTATAGCATCAAGAATCGACTTCTAAGATAGAGTTTCAACAGGGCGTTTCAAAAAAATGTATAGCGATATATTTTTGAAAACGGATTCAAAAATATATTGTACAGTTAGTTGTAAGGAGAGGGAAACTATGGCAGAACAAACAGTTCGTGTAACCGTAGATGGAAAAGAATTTCTTTCATCTGGTGAAAAAACGATACTGCAACTATTTAACGAGAGTAATTTAGAGCATCCACAAATTTGTCATGTACCAGAGGTGGATCCAATTCAAACTTGTGATACGTGTATTGTGGAGGTAGATGGGAAATTGCTGCGTGCTTGTTCAACGCAATTGGAAGATGGCATGCAGATTGAAAGAAAATCAGTGCGTGCAAAATCGGCGCAAACGGAAGCGATGGATAGAATATTAGAGAACCATTTATTGTATTGTACAGTATGTGATAATAATAACGGTAACTGTAAAGTTCATAATACGGTACATATGATGGAGATAGAAGAGCAGAAATATCCATATGAACCGAAAGTTAGTGCAAAAGAAGTGGACATGACTCATCCATTTTACCGTTATGATCCAAACCAATGTATTGCTTGTGGACAATGTGTAGAAGTATGTCAAAACTTACAAGTTAACGAAACGTTATCAATTGATTGGAGCTTAGATCGTCCTCGTGTAATTTGGGATAACGGCGTAAGTATTAACGATTCATCTTGCGTTAGTTGCGGACAATGTGTCACAGTTTGTCCTTGTAATGCATTAATGGAAAAATCTATGCTTGGAGAAGCTGGGTTTATGACTGGATTGAAACCGGATGTGTTAGATCCAATGATTGATTTTGTAAAGGATGTAGAACCTGGATACAGTAGTATTTTAGCAGTTTCAGAGGTTGAATCTGCAATGCGTAAAACGAAGGTTAACAAGACAAAAACAGTTTGTACATTCTGCGGTGTGGGTTGCTCGTTTGAAGTATGGACGAAAGACCGTCAAATTTTAAAAGTTCAACCTGTATCAGACGCACCAGTAAACGGGATTTCTACATGTGTAAAAGGAAAATTTGGTTGGGACTTTGTAAATAGTGAAGACCGTATTACGAAACCATTGATTCGTCAAGGAGATATGTTCGTTGAAGCATCGTGGGAAGAAGCTTTAGAGGTTGTTGCATCCAATATGCAACATATTAAATCTGAATATGGTAACGATGCATTTGGCTTTATTTCTTCTTCAAAAGTAACAAATGAAGAAAACTATTTGCTGCAAAAGTTAGCTCGTCAAATATATGGAACAAATAATGTAGATAACTGTTCCCGTTATTGCCAATCTCCAGCAAGCGATGGTTTAACAAAAACTGTTGGTATAGGTGGAGACGCAGGGACAGTGAAAGATATTGCGGAAGCTGGTCTTGTTATCATTGTGGGGGCGAATCCAACGGAAGGGCACCCTGTACTTGCTACTCGTGTGAAACGTGCCCACAAATTACATGAGCAAAAACTGATTGTATCTGACCTACGTAAGCATGAAATGGCAGAGCGTGCGGACCTATTTGTTCATCCGCGCCAAGGAACTGATTATGTATGGCTTGCGGGAATAACAAAATATATTATTGATCAAGGTTGGCACGATAAGAAATTCTTAGATGAAAATGTGAAGAACTTTGATGAATATAGAAAAATGTTAGAGAAATATACACTTGATTATACAGAAAACATTACAAGTATTTCGAAAGATACATTAAAAGAGATGGCTCGTATGGTATATGAAGCAGATGGTACTTGTGTACTTTGGGGGATGGGGGTAACGCAAAATACAGGAGGAAGTACAACATCAGCAGCGATTTCAAACTTACTTCTTGTAACAGGTAACTACCGTCGCCCAGGTGCTGGTGCATATCCACTCCGTGGTCATAATAACGTACAAGGTGCTTGTGATATGGCAACATTACCAAATTGGCTTCCGGGCTACCAAGCAGTGTCAGATGATACACTTCGTGCGAAATTTGAAAAAGCATATGGTACTAAAATTCCAAAAGAGCCAGGGCTGAATAACATTGCAATGCTTGCGGCTGCAGAGGAAGGAAAACTACGTGGTATGTATGTAATGGGAGAAGAAATGGCATTAGTCGATTCCAATGCAAATCATGTGCAACACATTTTAAGTAATCTCGACTTCCTTGTAGTTCAAGACATATTCTTATCAAAAACAGCTCGTTTTGCTGATGTTATTTTACCGGCGGCACCAAGTCTAGAAAAAGAAGGAACATTTACGAATACAGAGCGTCGTATTCAGCGTTTATATGAAGTTATGAAACCGCTCGGTGATTCGAAACCAGATTGGTGGATCCTTCAAAAAGTAGCCCGTGCCCTCGGTGGTGATTGGAATTATGAAAGCCCAAGTGAAATTATGGATGAAATCGCATCACTCGCGCCGTATTATTCACAAGCAACATATGATCGTTTAGAAGGATGGAATAGTTTATGTTGGGGCAGCCATGATGGTAGTGACACACCATTATTATATGTTGATGGCTTTAATTTCCCTGACAAAAAAGCGCGTCTATCACTAGATGAATGGATACCACCAGTTGTGGCACCGGAAGAATACGATTTATTATTAAATAATGGTCGTATGCTAGAACATTTCCATGAAGGAAACATGACAAATAAATCAGTAGGGATTTTATCTAAAATTTCTGAGGTGTTTGTTGAGGTTTCACCAGAGCTTGCTGCAGAGCGGAATGTGAAAGATGGTGGCCTTGTAGAACTAGCATCACCGTTTGGGAAAATCAAAGTACAGGCACTTATCACAGACCGTGTAACCGGAAACGAGTTATATTTACCGATGCATGCGACAGTAAATGAAGAAGCGATTAATATTTTAACAGGAACAGCGACGGACCTATATACTTGTACACCAGCTTATAAACAAACGATGGTGAAAATGCGCGTATTACGTGAAAAAGGTAATCGTCCACTTCCTGATTCAAACCCAAGAGGTAAAAAACGTCATCCGCAAAATGGTGTTGAAATTCAGCAGAAATGGCAACGAAAACAATACGTATCACTTGTGGATCACAACTAGGGGGCGAAGGACGTGGCAAAAGAGATTACATTGATTCAGAAAAAGGTCATTACAGAAGAAGAAAAGAAACAACAGTTATCAGATGAACTGTTAACACAATTAGCGGAGAACCGTGAGGCGGTAGAAGAAACAATGCAGTTGTTATCACAGCTGCAGCAAGCAGGTATATTAGATGCAGCAATCAGTCTGCTGGCCGCGAAAGAAGACGTTTCTAAAATTGCAGTTGAGCAATTAAATCGTGAACCAGTAAAAAATGCATTAAATAATATGATGGGAGCAGGAGAAGCATTATCTTCTGTCGATCCAGAAATAACAAAACAGATTACATCTAGTTTAGTTACAGGGTTACAGTTTGCAACAGAAGAGTTACAAAAAGGTAAGAAAACAAAAGTTATGGACTTCTTTAAAGTGCTAAAAGATCCCGATATTAATAGAGCCATTACTTTTGGGTTTAGTTTTTTAAAAGCGTTTGGACAAGGATTAGAGAAAAAATAAAAGAGAGAAAGAGTGATGGGAAAGTAGCCATCACTCTTTTTTGTGGATGTATAACAGTGTTCATGTTAAGCGGAATATATTATTATAAGAAGATGGATTTTAAATGGAAATATGGAATCCATCTCAAATATAATTTTAGAATGTGGAGGAATTTATGCTACATCGTAAAAGACTATCTATACCAGGGGTCATGAAACATTCCTTTCAAACGGTACAATTTGCTTTTTGGAATGTATTGACGTTTCAACTTGTTTATAAATTATTAGCAGCTATTGTATTTATACCTCTATTCGGTATGATTATTAATAAGTTGTTGTATTGGAGCGGCTATGCAAATGCGACAAATGATGAATTGCTTGCTTTTTTGAAAACTCCATATGGTATCGCAGCTATATTAATTGTATCGTTATTGGCACTTTTTCTCATTTTTACGGAGTTTGCAGTGCTTATTATTATTTCGTATTTTGCACATAAAAGGCAAAAGGTGAAACTGCGTCCAATTTTGTATAAAACGGTAACGTATTTACCATCTCTTTTCACATATTGTTTGCCAGGGTTTATCTTGTATGCCGTTGTATTGTTACCTCTGTTAAATTTGGGATTTAAATCTGCACTAATTCCAGAAATTCAAATTCCAAATTTTATTACAGGTGAATTGTTTAAAACGACAATGGGACAAGTAGGTTACTACACTTTCTTTGCTGTAGTTACATACTTGAATCTTCGGTGGATCTTCGTTTTACCTATCATTGTTTTAGAAGAAAAGCCATTTCGCACAGCCGCACGTAAAAGTGCAAATTTAGTAAAAGAAAGTTTCTTTAAAGTGTTGTTCTTTTTAGCTGTCTTTTTGATTTCAATCGGAATCGTATTTGTTTTATTTACGGGTATATACTTGCTATTTTTATGGAGTGTATATGAATTTACAAACCCAAAAGGAACATTTGCCTTATTAGCAGAATCAACGCTATCGGTATTTTTAACGAGTACATTGTATTTACTTGGCTTTATTGTCACACCGTTTTATATTATGGCATTGACAAGGTTATATTTACAAAAGGTTTCAATTGAAGATGTTTTATTAGAAGAGGGCTTAGATTATTCCAAAACAAAAGCAGATAAATGCTTTTTTAAAAAGCATCGTTTGAAGTTTATCGGTGTATATATTGTTGGGGTTTTCACAGTTGGTATGGTAGTTGCATTCATTGCAACGTTTATTTCGAATTCTTATAAAGATCCAGTGATTATGGCTCATCGTGGATATGGTTCAAAAGGAGTAGAGAATACGAAAGAGGCAGTGCAAGGTGCGATTGATGCAAAGGCAGATTATGCTGAAATTGATGTATTGCAGACAAAAGATGGTGAATTGGCAGTGATACATGATTTGAAATTAAAGCGTCTTGCCAATGCGAATGTACAAGTGTCAGACTTAACGATGGATGAACTACGGAAACTTACTCTTAGTCAAGATGGGTTCACGGGGAAAATTAGTACACTTGATGAGATGATTAAGCTTGCGAAAAACAAAATAAAACTTAATATAGAAGTGAAGCTGCATGGGAATGAGAATGAAAAAGATTTTGTAAAGAAGGTATTAAAAACAATTAAGGATAATGACTTTGAAAAACAATGTGTCATTCAAACATTGCACTATCCGCTCATTAAAGAATTTAAACGTGCAAATCCAGACATAAAAGTAGGATATGTATTATATGCAAGTAGAGCGAATTTAAAATACGTTCAAGCAGACTTTTACGTAGCAGAAGAATATATGCTAAACAAGAGTCTAGTAAAATCAGCCCGCAAATTAAATAAACCGATCTATGTATGGACTGTGAACGATATGGAAAATTTAAGCGAATATTATAAGCTCAATGTAGATGGAATTATTACAGATTACCCTGAAGATGCCCAAGAAACGATTAAGATGATGAAAGAGCAAGAAGAGAATGAAACGGATATGATTGATAAGATTATAGAAACAACAGAAGATTTATTTTCAAAGTTATTTATGAGTTATCCAGCTGCTGGTTAAATACCAGTAGCTTTTTTTGTAAAAGGATACATCTTTAAAATATTACAGGGATTATAAAGTGTAAATGTATGCGGGAGTGTTGATTTAACATTGTTATATTATTATAAATAAACGTGAGAACAGCATTTTTCTTTGAGGTATATAGTGAAAAACAGCAATACGAAAAGCGAAGATTAATAAAACAAAATAGTTAACACATTTTGTAGGAGAGGTTGTTTAATTGAAATTATATAATCTCCCCTTTAGGTGAATTTGTTTGCTAGTTACATTATACTTTAAGTAAATGAGTAAAAATGAACCGAGGAAAGATAATCTTTTAATTTTTCTATAAATGTTGTTATTTTAAAGGTATCACTCTAGTCTTTATAAGGGGCTTGAACTATGTATATTTTGTGGAATACGAAGAGGTGTTAATTAAATGAAATCCTATACACAATTTGAACGAAGAAAGCACATACTGGATGAGCTAGAAAAATACAATCGAGTGACAGTAAATGATTTGGCAAAGGTGTTAAATGTTACGACAGAAACAATACGAAGAGATTTAGATATGATGCATAAGGAAGGTAAGCTTACCAAAATACATGGTGGTGCAATTAAGAAAAAAGATCATACTATAGAATTTTATTTTGATAAACGTCGATCGGAGAATATTGAAGAAAAACGCAAAATTGCAATGGAGGCAAGTAATTTAGTAGAAGATAATGATATTATTGCAATTGAAATTGGCACAACTACGATGCAAATTTTGGATTTTATACATGATAAAAAGAACTTGACGATCCTAACGAACTCGATACCGGCTGTTAATAAAGTTATTGAACTTAAAGAACAGTATGCTTCATTTGATTGTAAGTTAATAGTCTTTGGTGGAATGCTGAATTCTAATTCATTAGCATTGTCTGGAGACATGATGCTAGATTACCTTGATCACTTCACTGTTAATAAATTATTTGCTTCGTGTGATGGAATTTCTTTAGAAAAAGAACTGACATGTTCGTATATTGAAGACGCACAAGTTTTTCAGCAGTTAAAGAAAAATGCAAAGCAAGTTGTGATGATGGTAGATGAGTCAAAGTTTAATTTAACAAAGTTTTATAAAAGCGGAAATTTTGACGATATAGATGCACTATATACAAATGCTAAACTCGATGAAGTATGGCAAAACGTTTTAATAAGTAAAGGGATTGAAGTAATAACAGTATAAAAAGAAAATCTTAAAGTAGACTATTTCTTAGTGACATGAGAAATAGTCTTTTTTGTTAATGTGTTGTTTTGTTTTGTTAATATGTTGTTTTTACAATTTGTTAACATAATAACAACATTGCGTTAATAATGTGCTCGTACAATATGAATTAGGAGGTGACAAGAATGCAAATAAAATTATCAAAAGCTGTGTTCTTTTTATTACCGGTTGGAATACCTCTAATATTGTTTTGGATTATTCCGAATGTAATTAGTCTAGGTATTAGTTTTACAGACTGGGATTTCATGACAAATGATTTTAATTTTGTTGGTTTAGATAACTATTTTAATTTGTTTACACAGGATTCTTTTATACAGGCATTGTTAAATACTCTTTATTTCGGAATTGGGACAGTCGTTCCAACGATTGCATTAGGTTTGGGTTTCGCATTGTTCTTCCGAAAAAAATTCAAAGGTTCTGCAATTTATCAATTATTGATTTTTTCACCTTGGGTAACGCCAACGGTAGCTGTATCCATTGTATGGTCACTTCTATATGAACCTCAATTTGGAGCTATTAATAAGGTGCTAGTCTTTTTCGGGATACCGGGTTTGGATTGGTTGAAGAGTAGTGATACAGCGATGCTGGCGGTCATTATTGTAACAGTATGGAAATTAGTTGGATGGACAATGCTTTTCTATATCGGTGCGCTAGAGAAAGTACCAGATAGCTTGTATGAGGCTGCTAGTATTGATGGAGCAAATTCATGGCAGAAATTTCGTTATGTAACACTACCGATGGTTTCACCGACAACATTCTTCTTAGTTGTTGTCAATATAATTACTTCGGTGCAGGCTTATGATCAAATTAAAATTTTAACACAAGGTGGACCGAGTGGTTCAACGCGAACGTTACTTTATTTATTCTTCCAACAGGCGTTTGAACAGTTCGATATGGGGTCTGCAACGGCAATTGCATTTATTATATTAATCATTACAATTCTACTATCTGTTATGAACAAGATAATAGGTGATAAGTGGGTGAACTATTAAGGTGAATAATATGAAAAAAGCTCCATTAATCATAAAGCATCTCTTTTTAGCTTTATCAAGTATCTTGTTTGTCTTTCCATTCATATGGATGGTACTTGGTTCGTTTAAAACATCCAGTGAAGTCCTGCAAGGAGGTTTTTGGCCTAAGGAGTTCCACTGGGAAAATTATCGTCAAGTATTAGAAATTCTTCCATTTAACACGTATATATTTAATAGTTTTTATACATCCTTCCTTATCACGATATATGTACTTGTTTCGTCTGCACTCTTTGCCTATATGTTGGCATTTTATAAGTTCAAAGGGAAGAACTTGACATTTAGTGTTGTCATGACAACATACATGATTCCCGGAGCTGTATCGTATGTTCCGGTATATGTGATGTTAGGAAAAACGAGCTTACTTAATTCACATTTTGGATACATGATTACTATGGCTGTTAGTGTATTCGGTATTTTCTATTTAAAACAATCATTCCACAAGATTGGTTATGAAACAGTAGAAGCAGCCAAAATTGATGGAGCAAGTGATTGGCGTATTCTTTGGAAGATTATTTTTCCAATGACGCGATCATCATTTGTAACACTAGGTTTAGTTACATTTATTGGAAATTATAATAATTATATTTGGCCATCTCTTATATTGAATGATGGCAACAAAAAATTAATCACTAACGGAATTGCTGATTATTTCATTAATACTTCTTTAGGTCGAGATTGGTCGCACATTATGGTTGCAAGTACAATCGCGACAGTGCCACTCTTAATCGTATTTTTAGTTTTACAAAAATGGTTCCTCTCAGGCGTTACTGATTCAGGAATAAAAGGTTAACTAATTATAAAGGAGACATTTGGGATGAGGAAATTATTCACGCTTCTAGCAATTGTATCATTGTTTGTTACTGCACTTGCGGGTTGTTCAGATGGAAAAGGGAGTACTGTTAAAGCAAGTAAAGAAGGAGAAAAGATTGTTGTCCCATTTATTAATGGAGTAGGCGGTTCCCTTGCAGACAAAGTAGACAAGATTGTGGAGGAATACAATAAAAGCCAAAATAAATATGTAGTGAAAACGACGAAAGCTGGTAACTACGATGAGTCTTATCAAAAGCTTCAAAGTGGATTTGCAGCAAATAATCAAGAAGCAATCGCGTTGTTAGGTTCAGACGTCATTCAAGAATATGTTAAGAAAAAGCTAATTGTACCTTTAGATGAATATACTAAAAACGATACTAGTTTCAAAAAAGAAGATTACGGAAAAGGGTTTATGGATCAGGCAACAATTGACGAGAAATTATATGGAATTCCTTTTTACGGTACAACGCAAGTTTTTTATTACAACAAAAAAGCGTTAGCGGAAAATGGATTTACACCTGAAGATTTAAAAACGTGGGAAGGTGTAGAAAAAGTAGCGGAAAAAGCAGCAAAACGTGACGCAAGTGGTAATGTCACATACGCAGGTTGGATGCCAATGTGGGGTACGTCAAACTTAATTGACGTGGTTCGCAGTGCTGGCGGAAATGTATTGAGTGAAGATGGAACAAAAGTATTAATTAATGATGAAACTTGGGTTACAGTTTGGGGAAAATTCCGTACGTGGATTCATGAAGATAAAATTATGAATATTCATTCAGGTGGAACTGGATGGGAATATTGGGATAAGACAATCATTGATTTAGTTGAGGGTCGAACGTTAGGATTTACAGGCTCATCTGGTGACCAAGGATTTGTTTTTAAATCGTTAGGTAAAGGAATGACTGAGGAAGAACGCCTTAACACATTTGGAGCATTACCACAACCAGCTTGGGGTAATAATAAACCAGCACCAAAATTAGAAACGTATTTACTCACATTAACGAGAAATATTGATCCTGAAGTAGCAAAAGGTGCATATGACTTTATGAAATTTGCGACAAGCACTGAGAAAACGGCTGAATGGTCAATGGCAACTGGCTATATCCCTGTTCGTAACAATGTAACAGATTATGGTCCTTATGCTGAATTTGTTAAAAAGCAACCACAAGCATTAGTTCCGTTAGAGCAAGCGAATAAATATGGAGTTGCACCATTTACGGATCCAACAGGTGGTAAAATCAATGACGCGTTAAATGTAGCAAAGGATAAAGTAGAAATTGAAGGGGTCTCTGCTAAAAAAGCGCTAGATGAAGCAGCTAAAATTGCACAAGAAGAATTAGATAAAGTGTTGAAAAAGAAGAAATAATGTTATTAGAAATATGAGGTGCTTTTGAACGCCAAAAGTACCTCTATGATTCTATCATTAAAATATGAAAAAAGGTGTGGGAATCATGATTGAAATGAAAGGTACCTTGACGCTTTCTCCATTTGTGAAAAATAAACATTCTTTTCTAATGGATTCAATTGATATTTTCAATTTTACATTAACGATCGATCAAGGAGTCAGTCGGAAAATCCCTCTCTTACTAATTTTGAGAGACTCTAAAGGGTGTGTGCGTATACAGTATCAAACGCCAATTGTTGACGAAAAACTAGTTGTTGCAACAAATTCAAAGTTTTGTTCAACTGGTTGCGTTGGCGGAGAAATACCGGCTGGTAATTGGGAAGTAGAAGTCGTATATATTCCGCATTGTGCAAATAAAGCAGTAAAGTTTGCCGGAAGAAACGTTGACTATACAGTAAATATAACAGTGAATGACGAGGTAGACCGAGAATATAACAGAGAATATTTTTGCGAAGATAATGTCTTTATTTCCGAAACCGATTTTGAAAAAGTAGTGAATGAAGAGCATCGCTGGTACAAAGGAGATTTTCATGTTCATACAGACTTAACAGATGGCGAGATAGATGACGAATTGGGAATGAGCGTATGTGAAAAACAAGAGTTGGACTTTTTATATGCGACGGAACACAATATTATCATGCCATCTTATCAAAAAGGAAGCACATTAATTATACCATCTATGGAACTTACAACTCCTTATGGTCATTACAACCTGTTCGGTATGAGGGAATATGTCAATTTTACAGAGTGTCTTGATGAATCGTTTCACGCTTCAAGCATGAATGAACTATTTTCAAGTATGAAAGAAAAAGGCTATTTAGTAAGCGTGAATCATCCATTTATGAAGCCTTGGGCGAACCAAATTGATATTAATCTAGAAAATGTTCATACAATGGAAATTATGTGTGATCCGACTTATAAAAAAAGCAAATCATCTACTTTAGAAGCTTTAAAGTTCTTCGATCAAATGTGGTTAAGTGGTCTTAAAATCTGGGGGATAGGAGGAAGTGATTCTCATTTACACCCATCTAAAACGTTCCCAGGATCTAAAGACCCATCGATTTACGGTGACCCAGGAACGTATGTATTATGTAATGGTTTATCAATTAAAAATTTAAAGGATGCTATCTCAAAAGGCAGAATTTATTTTTCACGATTTAGAAAATTAGAGATAGCTATTCAAAATGAAGGTAAAACCATTTATGTCGGCGGTGAAGCTCAAGGGAATATTCGTTACAACATTCATACAGATAAACCGTGCGAGTGGAGAATGATTGTGAATGGCCAAATCATCGAAAAAGAATTTGGTAATCAAGTGTCCTTTGATTTTTCTTTACATGAAGGAGCATATGCTAGAGTTGAAGGTTGGGAAGATGATGAATTAGTAGCGTTTATAAATCCTATTCATAATAACGTTAAGCTTCAGGGGATTAAAACATGGTATGAAGCCTTAGGAGGATCAGAAGATGAATAAAGGAATTATTTTTGATAAAGATGGAACACTAATACAGCTAGACTCTGTCTGGTACACAATTGTTCATCGTGTGCTAGATGATATATTTCAAATGTATCCAAATGAAAAAAGTAAACGAGATGACTATCTAAAGATTATTGGTATGAGTGATAACGATTTTGAGAGTACAAGTTTACTAGCTTGTCGCACAAATTACTTTATTGCGGCTGCATGGTTTTCGTTATTAGAAAATCAAAATGTGAGTAAAGAGAACTTTATTCATGATGTATGTGCATTATTTAAAAAGCACTCTACAGCAGATGATCTCGTATTTACAGAAGTGGAAGGTGCAAAGGAAACATTAAAATATTTAAAAGATCATGAATATGTAATTGGAGTTGTTACAGCGGATGACTCTGATGCAGCTATTCATTCACTTAAAATGACAGGATTATATGATTATGTGGATTTTTTAGGTGCAGATGATGGTGTCAATAAAACAAAACCTGAAAGTGATTTTTATCATATATTCAAAGAAAAATTTTCACTAGCTGAAGAAGATGTGTTCATGGTAGGTGATACACTAACAGATGTTAGATTTGCAAGGAATAGCAACATTAAAGTAGTGGGCGTCTTGTCAGGTGCGAGCAGGAAGGAAGATTTAGAAGGAGAAGCGGATTATATTTTAGATAGCATGAAGGATATTTCCAAAATTTTATAAAACAACGGTGTGATCAATATTGTCGATAACAGTATCTTTCAAAATAGCTAAAATTATAGGAGGCAATTATGGCTCAGCTATCATTCCAAAATATTTATAAAAAATATGATCATGATATGACAATCGTAAAAGATTTTAATTTAGAAGTGAATGATGGAGAATTTATCGTTTTGGTTGGACCTTCAGGATGTGGAAAGTCCACGACATTGCGTATGATTGCAGGACTTGAGGAGATTTCAGAGGGAGACTTTTATATTGATGGAAAGCGTGTGAATGATATTACACCGAAAGAGCGAGATATAGCAATGGTTTTTCAAAACTATGCCCTTTATCCACATATGAGCGTTTATGATAATATGGCGTTCGGTTTAAAACTGCGAAAATATAGTAAAACGGAGATTGATCAACGTGTGAAACATGCAGCGCAAATTCTTGGACTTGAGAAATATTTAGACCGAAAACCAAAAGCACTTTCAGGTGGACAGCGTCAGCGTGTTGCATTAGGCCGAGCGATTGTTCGGAATGCAAAAGTGTTCTTAATGGACGAGCCATTGTCCAACCTAGATGCAAAGCTACGCGTTCAAATGCGTGCCGAGATTACAAAATTACATCAACAGCTGCAAACAACAACTGTGTATGTTACGCATGACCAAATAGAAGCGATGACGATGGCAACACGCTTAGTTGTGCTAAAGGACGGTATTATCCAACAAGTTGGTACACCGAAAGAAGTCTATGACAAACCGGGGAATGTCTTTGTCGGAGGATTTATTGGTTCTCCTGGAATGAACTTTTTCAAAGGAAAGATAAAAGAAAACGCTGTTGTGATTGATAAATGGAAAATTGAAATTCCAAAAGAAAAGATGAGAATTTTGCAAAATAAAGGGTATACGAATAAAGAGATTATCATAGGGATACGTCCAGAAGACTTTTATTATGGAAAAGCTCTTTTAGACTTACCTCATCATACAAAGATAACAGTAACGATTGATGTGTCAGAATTAATGGGATCAGAAACATATCTGTATGCCAACATCAATGACCAATCTTTTGTTGCACGTATTGACTCCTCAGTTGATGTGCATAGTCAATCGAAGGTGGATCTAGCTTTGAATATGGAAAAAGTTCATTATTTTGATTCTGAAACTGAAAAACGGATTGTTTTATAGATTATTCAATTATTAAGTCTCAACACTTTGACGGAATAAATTTCATTGGGCTTATCCAAAACAAGGATAAGCCTTTGTTGTTGATCAACAACATGTTTGTTTTATATACATACAAGTTGAAAAACTGACATACAAAATTTTTCTTTTTAGATGGACGAGAGAATATCCAGCCATGCATAGTAGCTAGCGACTTATATGTTGAACAGTCAAAATGAATTTATCCCGCTATTCGCGAGCAGTAATACTTCCACCTCAAGAGTCAGCGAAAAGCGAAGAGGATAGGTGGGAAGAAATTGCCTGTAAAAACCCGATTGGTGAGGTTTTTCTATTAGTGGAGGATGAAGAAAACCTCCACTGATGGAAGTTTCACTTTCCATAAAAAGAATATACTTCTAAAATGTTACAGGGAACTCGAAGTGCATATGTATGCGATTTGTGTTGGATTTTTACATTGTTATATTATTGTCAAATAATAAAAGGTTAACGCTGAATTACAAAGGTTATAATAAAAAGAGAGTAATAGATAAACGGAATAGGAGAAAACCCCTTAAAAATAAAGTTCTTTATATTTACACTATTCGAAATATAAAAACTTTTAAAATCTGATATGTTAGCGTTTTCATAACTTTGAAGTTATGTTAGAATAAGGACATAAGTTATTAATTATTAAAAAAAGAAAAAAGAATTCCTTTTTTCTGTTAATTATAAGGGGGCATTTCATTATGCGTATTGGGGTACCAACAGAAATTAAAAACAACGAAAACCGTGTGGCAATGACACCAGCTGGTGTTGTGCATTTAGTTCGAAACAACCACGAAGTATTCATTCAAAAGGGTGCAGGTTTAGGATCTGGTTTCACAGATGCTGAGTACATTGAAGCAGGTGCAAAGATCGTTGACACAGCTGAAGAAGCTTGGAACATGGATATGGTAATGAAAGTTAAGGAACCAATTGAAAGCGAATACAAACACTTCAGCGAGGGTTTAATCTTATTCACATATTTACACCTAGCTCCAGAACCAGAATTAACAAAAGCTTTAATTGAAAAGAAAGTTGTAGCTATCGCTTACGAAACAGTACAATTAGACAACCGTTCTTTACCATTACTTGCACCTATGAGTGAAGTAGCTGGTCGTATGTCTGCACAAATTGGTGCACAATTCCTTGAGAAAAACAAAGGCGGTAAAGGTATCCTACTAGCAGGTGTTCCAGGGGTAAAACGTGGTAAAGTAACAATTATCGGTGGTGGACAAGCTGGTACAAATGCTGCTAAAATTGCAGTTGGACTAGGTGCGGATGTAACAATCATCGACTTAAGTGCAGAACGTCTTCGTCAATTAGATGACATTTTCGGTAACCAAGTGAAAACTTTAATGTCTAACCCATACAATATTGCAGAAGCTGTAAAAGAATCTGATCTTGTAATCGGTGCGGTATTAATTCCAGGTGCAAAAGCGCCAAAACTTGTAACAGAAGAAATGATTAAATCAATGGAACCAGGTTCTGTTGTAGTAGATATCGCAATTGACCAAGGTGGTATTTTCGAAACAACTGACCGCATTACAACTCATGATAACCCAACTTATGAAAAACATGGCGTTGTTCATTATGCAGTTGCAAACATGCCAGGTGCGGTTCCACGTACATCAACTCTTGCATTAACAAACGTAACAGTACCATACGCAGTACAAATTGCAAACAAAGGTTACAAAGAAGCTTGCTTAAGTAACTCTGCACTATTAAAAGGTATTAACACTTTAAATGGCTACGTAACATTCGAAGCAGTTGCAGAAGCTCACGGTGTAGAATACAAAGGTGCGAAAGAATTATTAGAAGTAGAAACTGTATCTTGCTAATTGAAGCATAATACAAAAAAACAATCGAACAATATTTAATACAACATGATAAGAGCTAAGAGAGAAACCTCTTAGCTCTTCTTAGTAAAAGGGGGCATACATCGTGGCCAACCTATTTAAAAAGAAATCCGTTACGCAATTGTTAGGGGAAAGTAAAAGTAAGACTTTGTCTAAAACTTTAGGGGCATTCGACCTAACAATGCTAGGGATTGGTGCGATAATCGGTACAGGAGTTCTTGTATTAACTGGATTAGTAGCAGCGAGAGATGCTGGTCCAGCAGTTATTTTTTCATTTATGATTGCAGCAATTGTTTGTGGGTTTGCAGCATTATGTTATGCAGAAGTTGCATCTACGCTTCCGGTATCAGGTAGTGTGTATACCTATTCATATGCAACAATCGGTGAGTTTGTAGCTCATTTAATGGGATGGACATTATTGTCAGTATATGTTTTAACAACAGCGGCCGTAGCTGGTGGATGGACAGGTTACTTCAATAACTTAGTAAGTGGATTGGGAATTGAAATTCCGAAAGCCTTGTTAACGATTCCATCGCAAGGTGGTATGGTGAACTTACCAGCAGTTATTGTTACATTGGTGATAACTTGGCTATTATCACGAGGTACGAAAGAAAGTAAGCGTGTGAATAATATAATGGTATTAATTAAAATTGGTATTGTTGTTTTATTCATCGCAGTCGGTGTATTTTACGTGAAACCAGAAAACTGGGTACCATTTGCACCGTACGGTTTAAGTGGAGTTTTCGCGGGGGGAGCAGCAGTATTCTTTGCTTTCTTAGGATTTGATGCATTAGCAACTTCAGCAGAAGAAGTAAAAAATCCACAGCGTGACCTTCCAATTGGTATCATTGCTTCGTTAGTTATTTGTACGATCATTTATGTTGCAGTTTGTCTTGTTATGACTGGTATGGTTTCTTATAAAGAATTAGATGTACCAGAAGCGATGGCTTATGTACTGGAAGTTGTAGGGCAAGATAAAGTGGCTGGTGTAATTGCTATTGGAGCTGTAATTGGTATTATGGCTGTAATTTTTGCATACATCTACGCAACAACACGTGTATTCTTCGCTATGAGCCGTGACGGTTTATTGCCAGAATCTTTCGCGAAAATTAACAAGAAGACAGAAGCGCCAACATTTTCAGTTTGGTTAACAGGAATCGGAAGTGCTTTAATTGCTGGATTTATCGATTTAAAAGAATTGTCGAATTTAGCGAATATTGGAGCGTTATTAACATTTGCGATGGTTGGTGTATCAGTAATCCTTCTTCGTAAAACACATCCGAAATTACAGCGTGGATTTATGGTGCCACTTGTGCCAACTTTACCGATCATTTCAATCGTGTGCTGTCTATTCTTAATGGTAAACTTACCATTAACGACATGGATATACTTCGGTGCTTGGTTAGCAATTGGAGTAGTCGTATACTTTGTTTATTCGAAAAAACACAGTCATTTAAAAGAAGATGAAAGTTCGCAAGATAGCTTAGAAAAAGCTAATTAAGGGGATATAAAACATGTAAGCCTTGTGCGTCTAGGGAGCGCGCAAGGCTTTTTCTTTTGGCCAAAGGAGGAGAAAATAGCATCTTATGGAATTTGTATGTTGAAATATTCAAAGGGGTGAAATGATGGTTGTAAAAGAAGAATTAAAAATCGTTGTGGGTGCAGGGGAATTTAACAATAACCCGGGTTGGTTACATACAAATGAAGAAGAATTAAATTTATTAAAAAGAGAAGATTGGATAAAAAAGTTTGATCCTAGCTCTTTAGCAGTAATTTTAGCAGAGCATGTATGGGAACATTTATCATATGAAGAAGGCATAGAAGCAGCGAAAGTATGCTATGAATTTTTGAAGCCGGGTGGCTATATTCGATGTGCGGTTCCGGATCGCTTTTTCCCAGATGAAGAATACCAAGAAGGGGTAAAAGTTGGAGGACCTGGACCGTTAGATCATCCAGCAGCGAGCCATAAAATTGTTCATAATTACAAAACGATGACATCTATGTTTGAGAGTGCGGGGTTTCAGGTGAAACTTTTGGAGTATTGTGATGAAGATGGAGAGTTTCATTATAATGATTGGGATGAGAAGGAAGGGTTTATTTATCGTTCTAAGCGTTTTGATTATAGAAATCAGGACGGAAAGTTAAGGTTTGTTTCTTTAATTGTTGATGCAGTGAAGAGTGAATAGATAAGAATAAAGAGGATGTGCTAAAGGGATACAGTTTTAGCAACATCCTCTTTTGTATGAAGCATATAAAGTGTGAGGAGAATATGTTATATATGCTTTCGTTTAAATGTGAACAAAATGTTCGAAAAAATGATTGTGGATTTTATTGACACATATGAATGGACGCTCATATAATAAAGGTATAAGATATATGAATGGTTGTTCATATGTTTAGATAAAGAGGTGAGCTATAATGGCTGAAAATAAAGTGGAAACATGCCAAGAGGCGTGTTCTCAAACGATTATCCATGAAGACGTTGTGGATCAAGTGAAACAAACAATTCCGAATGATGAAAGCTTAAGTAAAGTAGCGGAGTTATTTAAAGTGTTAGGCGACCGTACACGTACGAGAATTTTACACGCATTATTTGAAGCAGAAATGTGCGTGTGTGATTTAGCATATTTACTTGGAATGACACAGTCGTCTATTTCACATCAGCTTCGTGTATTAAAACAAGCAAAGCTTGTGAAAAACCGTAAAGAGGGAAAAGTGGTTTATTATTCATTGGCGGACCATCACGTAATCGGTATCTTTGAGCAAGCATTTGAACACGTAAATGAAGAAGAATAGAAAATAAAAGCACAAGGAGGGAGAAAGATGGCAGAACCACTAGTGAAACGAAAACTTGTGTTAGAAGGACTGGATTGTGCGAACTGTGCGATGAAAATCGAAAAAGACGTTGGGGGATTAGATGGTGTCTTATCTTGTTCCGTGAACTTCGCAACTAAGACAATGATGTTAGAAACAGAACAAAATAACGAAAAACATGTTATTACTGAGGCGATGCAACTTGTTACGAAATTAGAGCCTCATATTAAAGTACAGGAAGAACAACAATCAAAAGTTGCGAAAGAAGTATTTGTATTAGAAGGATTAGATTGTGCGAATTGTGCGATGAAAATTGAAACAAAGGTAAAGGAAATGCCTTCTGTTTCAAATGCTACAGTGGACTTTGTATCGAAGAAATTAAAAATAGAAGTTGCAAATAAAAAAGAACTTGAAATGACAGTACAAGATATCAAAATGATTGTTCATAAGTTAGAACCAGATGTAAAAGTTGTTCGCGAAGAGAAGGAAAGCCATAATCATAGCCACGACCATGGTGAAGGAAATGTGAAGAAAATGATTTGGCGTTTAGCAATTGGTGGCGTTTTAACAGGGGTAGCTGCACTAGCGGGATTACCACAAATGATGACAATTCCACTTTTTGTTATTGCGTACCTACTAATTGGTGGAGATATCGTTTGGCGAGCTGTAAGAAATATAACGCGCGGCCAAGTATTTGATGAAAACTTTTTAATGGCGATTGCCACACTTGGAGCTTTTGCGATTGGGCAGTATCCAGAAGCAGTTTCTGTTATGCTCTTTTACCAAGTAGGTGAATTATTCCAAAGTATCGCTGTAAATCGTTCTCGAAAATCAATTACTTCATTAATGGATATTCGTCCTGATTATGCAAACGTGAAAGTTGGAAACGAAACAAAACAAATTTCACCAGAAGATGTTAAAATCGGTGACTACATTATTGTAAAACCAGGTGAGAAAGTACCGTTAGATGGAAAAGTAGTTGAAGGAGCATCGATGGTAGATACTTCAGCGTTAACAGGCGAATCTGTACCGCGTGAAGTAGAGGTTGGTAATGATGTATTAAGTGGTTTCGTGAATCAAAATGGTGTATTGACAATTGAGGTAACGAAAGAGTTTGGTGAATCTACAGTATCTAAAATTTTAGACTTAGTGCAAAATGCAAGTAGTCGAAAAGCACCAACAGAAAACTTTATTACGAAATTTGCTCGTTACTATACGCCAGCTGTCGTAATTACAGCTGCAGTACTAGCGTTTGTTCCACCTCTCATTTTAGAAGGTGCTACATTCTCAGATTGGATTTATCGAGCTTTAGTATTCCTTGTTATTTCTTGTCCTTGTGCGTTAGTAGTGTCCATTCCACTTGGATTCTTTGGCGGTATTGGTGGAGCATCTAAAAACGGGATTTTAATCAAAGGTAGTAACTATTTAGAAGCGCTAAATGATGTGAAACATATCGTCTTTGATAAGACAGGAACATTAACAAAAGGTGTTTTCAAAGTAACGAAGATGGAGCCAAGTGGAACAACTACAAAAGAAGAGCTTCTTGAGTATGCGGCATTTGCAGAAGTGTACTCAAATCATCCAATTGCGCAATCTATTCGGAGTAGCTATGGAAAATCAATTAATGAAAATATGATTGAAGATTATAGTGAAATCTCTGGTCATGGTACAGTTGTAAAAGTGCAAGGTAAAGAAATTTTTGCAGGTAATGCAAAATTAATGAAAAAAGAAAGCATTACATTTGAGCAGCCACAAACTGTAGGTACTCTTGTTCACGTTGCTGTAGATGGTGCATATGCAGGGTATATTGTCATTTCGGATGAAGTGAAAGAGGACTCAAAACAAGCGATTCAAAAATTAAAAGAGCTTGGGATTAAGAAAACAGTCATGTTAACAGGTGATGCAAGGTTAGTTGGAGAAGCGGTTGGTAAAGAGCTTGGTTTAGATGAAGTTCATGCCGAATTATTGCCACAGCAAAAAGTAGAAGAAATTGAAAAAATTGATGGAGCAAAACAAGCAAAAGAAAAAGTTGCGTTCGTTGGCGATGGTATTAATGATACACCAGTATTAGCAAGGGCAGACGTCGGAATTGCGATGGGTGGATTAGGATCTGATGCAGCGATTGAAGCAGCGGATATTGTAATCATGACAGATGAACCTTCTAAAATCGCAACGGCTGTCAAAATTGCCAAACGTACACGCAATATTGTATGGCAAAATATTATCTTTGCACTTGGTGTAAAAGGGCTTGTCCTATTACTTGGTGCATTCGGAATTGCAACAATGTGGGAAGCGGTTTTCTCAGACGTGGGTGTTACATTACTTGCTGTATTGAATGCGATGCGTGTGCTTAGAGTGAAAGATTTGTAAAATAAAAAGAGAAGCGAAGGCTTCTCTTTTTATTTTTGTATATTTTTTGCAACTTGATCTCGTACTGTTTGAATATAATTCATTTTATGATCCCAGCACTCTTGACTTAAATCTACAGGATATTCTTCGGGATTTAGCGTTCTCATATATTCTTCCCAGAATAGTGCTAAGCTGCTTTTAGTGTATTTTTGAATGTCTAATATATTTGGTAATTCGTATGTTCTTCTACCATTTGTGAAAATGGCATGATGAAGCTCGCGTGCTTCAAAGTTTGTCACGAATTTACTAATATACGTATGAACAGGATGGAACATTTTTAAACGCTCTTCCTGTTGAGGTTCTTCGGATTCTAAAGCGATATAATCACCTTCTGCATGATTGTTCACGCGATTAATGATTCGATAAATTCGTTTTAATCCTGGTGTTGTGATCTTTTCAGGGTTAGAAGAGATTTTAATTGTGTCATTTAATATGCCATTTGCATCTTCAATCGCAACTAATTTATAGACAGCGCCTAATGCAGGTTGTTCAAATGATGTAATCAGTTTTGTTCCGACGCCCCATACATCAATTTTTGCTCCCTGTGATTTTAAATGCATAATTGTATATTCATCTAAGTCACTAGAAGCAATAATTTTTGTATTTGTAAACCCAGCTGCATCAAGTAGTTTTCGTGCTTCTTTTGATAAATAAGCCATATCGCCACTATCGAGACGAATGCCATAAAAATCAATGTGGTCACCGAATTCCTTAGCAACGCGAATCGCATTTGGTACACCAGATTTTAACGTATCATATGTATCAACGAGAAAAACACATTTTTGGTGCGTTTCAGCGTACTTTTTAAATGCAACATATTCATCACGATACGCTTGGACAAAGGAATGAGCATGCGTACCAGCAACTGGAATACCAAAGCGTTTTCCAGCACGGACATTGCTTGTAGAAGAAAATCCACCGATAAAGGCCGCTCGTGTACCCCAAAGGGCAGCGTCAAATTCGTGAGCGCGGCGGGTACCAAACTCTAAGAGTTCATCATTGTCCGCTGCATGTTTCATGCGAGCTGCTTTTGTAGCGATTAATGTTTGGTAATTCACAATATTTAACAAGGCGGTCTCAATAATTTGAGCTTCACCAAGAGGTGCGTCAACACGCAATAATGGTTCGTTATTAAAAACAACTTCTCCTTCTTGCATGCCACGAATTGTCCCAGTAAATTTCATGTTTTGTAAATAATGTAGGAACTCTTCTTCAAATTGTAGTTCTTTTAAATAAGCGATGTCACTTTCGGTAAAACGAAAAGTCTCTATGTATTCTATAATTTTTTCAAGACCAGCAAAAATGGCGTAACCATTTTTAAATGGGAGCTTTCGGAAATATAAATCAAAAACAGCACGGCGATTATGAATCTTGTCTTTCCAATATGTATAAGCCATGTTGATTTGATATAAATCTGTGTGTAAGGCGTAACTATCATCTTTATAATGATTCATTGTGAAAACACCTCCGTAATTTGGTTATATTATATCGTTTATTTGTAGTTTATCCCGCATTAACCGGCAGTAATACTTTCACCTCAAAATTCAACGAAAGCATTGTCCGGCTAATAATCAGAGGAGAATGAAGCCCCCACTGATTAAAGTTTCACTTTATGCCAAAGCAGCTACTTCAATAAAGAGTAGATTTTACCCGGGATTATGCAGTTAATAGAACAATTCCCAAAATGAGCACGAGAGGACCGAATAAAATCCCCCATGCTATGGGGCGAGCGAAATTGAAAGTCCATCCAAGTCCAAAGCGCTTTTCTAACATGAGTGTAGGATCATTTCGATTGTAATAAAATTGTCCCAGTTTCCAAAAATGATCATCATCTTGTTGAATAGAAAAATTTTCATTGCTTGATAAAGTACCTTGATTTATTGGTTTTCGTGCAATAATGATTGCCCAAGTAATTGTTATTGTAGTTATGATAATGGTGCTAATGATTAATTTAAGAGGTGAAAATGGAACGATATAAGAAATTTGGAACAAAGTGAATAGAAATACAGACAGCAAGGAAGATCCAATCATAAATAATGACCACTTTCTGCGGGATTGAATGCTAGAAATTTTAGATGCATCTGCATTTTGAACATTGAGTTGTTGCTTAGCGCGTTTTAATAGTATATTGATACCCATAAAAAGCAGAATTGTTACGAATTGAATAAGTGGAAAAACAGAGAAAAGCCCGATTGTTTTTTCACTATAGGTTGTTATAGTGCCATCCCAATTGAATTTCGTTGGAATTTGATTTGGCAATTCAGGATAGAACGAGATAGTAATAAGAATTGTTATAAAACATATGAATGCATGAATGGAAAATAATCCGTTAGAATAGGTTAATTTTTCATTTCGAAAAGATGTATCAATTACAATAGGTTGCTTTTTTTCAATAGCCCAATTCATATTATTTCGGAGGACTTTCATTTTTTTATGACAATGTAAATAAATAAAAAAATCGGCAATTAGAAATCCGATAATACAAATAATAAGGCCTGTTGCTTGTGCTGCTTCATTTGAAAAATATACTGAAATACTGATGAAAAAGATTGTAAATAACAAGCTGAAAAGCAAGTGGGTGTTCCGAAATTTTTTACGCAAGAGGACAATTTCATCTAAGCTATATGCGTTTTCGGGGATTCGGATACCAAAACTATATATATTTGGAGTCATTTGTGGCGTAAAAGTAATAATGAGGAAAAATGGTGCTAGTATCGCTACAAATAGAATGATATTAATCCATATGTCCATGTTTTGTTTCCTCCCATTCAAAATGATTCGCTAAAGATTGTACAAATTGCAAGAGTGCTTTTTTTGAAATACCACGACATTTTGCTTCTGCTATAAATGGTTGTAGAGTCAGTTCACTCCTCTCAAAAAATGCGGAGTTATCATGTAATTGTGTTGTATTTACAGTAGCTCCTTTTTGTCGATGAATTTGAATAAATCCTTTTTGTTTTAGCAGTTGATACGCTTTATTAACAGTGAGCATATTTACACCTAAATCAGAAGCAAGTAATCGAACAGAAGGCAAAGTTTCGCCTTCTTTTAGTTCTTCTTTGGCAATTCCTTCGATAATTTGATGAACGAGTTGTTCGTATATTGGAATATCAGACTGTATGTTAATCGTTATAAACATGTTGCACCTCCTTTGTCGCTATAACTGTTATACATATAATATAACAGTTATAGCGACAAAAGGTGAAAAATGTTTAGAAAATTTACATTTATCAATTTATATTTTTGGCATTTTTATGTATTATTAAAGTAGTGGGGGTAAATGAGAATGGAGGAGGACAATGCAACAAACATTAGAGAAAATCGGGAAACAAGTTTTTTATAAGCGACTGCAGCAAAAAATGACACAAGAAGAATTATGTCAGGGCATTTGTTCCGTCTCATATTTAAGTAAGATTGAAAATGGAAAGATAGAAGCATCGGAAGAAATCTTGCAGCTGCTCTGCGCGAGGTTAGAGATTGCTGTGTCGGATTTGAGAGATGTAGAAGAAGAAGTGAAAGAGAAGTTAGATGATTGGTTAAACGCGTTAGTTCATTTGGACAAAGGGCAAGTTGAACGCATATATAATGAGTTACAAGGTGAAATGAAGCATGTTTTAGATTTTGAAATCATAAACTATTATAAATTACTCTATACTCGTTATTTAATTATGAAAAGAGATCTTCCTGCGCTTGAAGAAGAACTAGAGAAGTTGAGAAAAATGTATAAGAAGTATTCTCCGTTTCAAAAAATGTTATATACGTATAGTAGAGGGATATTATATTGTTTGCAATATAAGTGGAAAGATGGCCTCGATTATTTACTAGAGACAGAAGTGATGGCTAAAGAACAAGGGTATTATGAAACTGGGATTTATTATAATATTGCTCTTACATATACTCATTTAGAAATTCATCATCTTGCACTGCATTTTGCTAATGTTGCATTAGAGGGATTTCGAGGTGAATACAAGTTTAGGAATGTGATTAACTGTCAAATTCTTATTGCACTAAGTTATGCGGAAAAAGGTCAATATAAAGAGGCTTTGGAAATGTACGAAAGTATATTGAGAGAAGCATCATCTTTTGCAGACGAAGATGTACTTATAGCTATTACTTTAAGTAATATTGGAAATATATACTATAAAAAAAGACAGTATCAGCGAGCGAAAGAATGCTATTTAAAAAGTTTGCAATTTCAGAATCAAATAGATTTAAATTATATAGATACATTATATGAAATGGCATTACAATGCATTAAACTAGAGCAGCTAGAAGAAGCGAAAGAATGGATTGATAAGGGAGTTATTGCTGCTAAGCAGGAAGAAAGGTTTAATACAAAATTATATCTACTTCTCATGCTTCGGTATAAATATTTTGAAGACGCAAAAGCCTATAAATCATTTTTGGAAGCAGAAGCTATTCCTTTTTATAAGTCGGCAGGAAATAAAATTGAATTAAAGAAAGTATATATAGAGCTTGCGGAATATTTCGCTCGGTTACTACATTTTGAAGAAAGTAATCGATATTATAAGTTAGTTATTGAAGTGTTAGAAGATCATAAGGAGGGTTAAAATGAAAAAAATATTAGCAGGAATTTTAGTGGTCGCAGTAGTATTTACCGTGGTAGGTGGTGTGCAATATACGAGTAAACCTGATACTTTTGGATTAGACTCTAATTTATCACAAACAGTAAATGTATAATAATAACCAAAAGGCCCTTTCCAAATTGGAAAGGGCCTTTTTCAATAATTGTTCCCCAAAATTCTACAAAACTTGAGAAAAGAATTTTTTGAATTTTTAGTATATAAATAGTGGAAACTAGATGATAATATAAAACTACTCTTTTTCAAAAAATTTTTTATTAGGGGGAAGGTTATATGAAAAAGAAGAGTTTAGCATTTGTATTAGCGGCAGGAATGGCAGTTACAACATTTGGAGGGACAAGCTCTGCGTTTGCAGATTCAAAGAACGTGCTCTCTACGAAAAAGTACAATGAAGCAGTGCAGTCACCTGAGTTTATCTCTGGAGATTTAACAGGAGCAACTGGAAAGAAAGCAGAATCTGTTGTGTTTGATTATTTAAATGCAGCAAAAAAGGAGTATAAGTTAGGAGAAAAGAGTGCAGAGGATTCTTTCAAAGTGAAACAAGTGAAAAAGGATTCTGTAACTGATGCAACAGTGGTACGTATGCAACAAGTATATGAAGGTACACCGGTATGGGGGTCTACCCAACTAGCGCATGTTAGTAAAGATGGTTCATTAAAAGTATTATCTGGAACAGTTGTACCGGATCTAGATAAAAAAGAAAAATTAAAAAATAAAAATAAGATTGAAGGTAAAAAAGCGATTGAAATCGCACAGCAAGATCTAGGGTTAACCCCTAAATATGAGGTAGAGCCATCAGCGGATTTATATGTATACCAAAACGGTGAGGATACAACTTATGCATATGTTGTGAAATTAAATTTCTTAGATCCGAAGCCAGGTAACTATTATTATTTCATTGAGGCAGATAGCGGTAAAGTGTTAAATAAATACAATACAATTGATCATGTAACAGATGAGAATAAATCGCCAGTTAAGCAAGAGGTTGCAAAACAAGATGCGAAAGCAGCTGCAAAACCTGTTACAGGAACAAATAAAGTTGGGACAGGTAAAGGTGTACTAGGAGATACAAAATCTATTAATACAACATTATCTGGATCTACTTATTATTTACAAGATAATACACGTGGAGCGCAGATTTTCACATATGATGCGAAGAATCGCACTACGTTACCAGGAACGTTGTGGGCAGATACAGATAACGTTTTCAATGCAAGCCGTGATGCGGCAGCGGTAGATGCTCATTATTATGCAGGAGTAACATATGATTATTATAAAAAGACGTTCAATCGTAATTCATTTAATGACGCTGGAGCACCGTTAAAATCAACGGTTCATTACAGTAGTGGATATAATAATGCATTCTGGAATGGCTCACAAATGGTATATGGAGACGGGGATGGCTATACATTTACTGCATTATCAGGTGGATTAGATGTAATTGGGCATGAGTTAACGCATGCGGTTACAGAATATAGCTCAAACCTGATTTATCAAAATGAGTCAGGAGCATTAAATGAAGCGATTTCTGATATTTTCGGTACTTTAGTAGAGTACAGTGATAATCGTAATCCAGATTGGGAAATTGGAGAGGATATTTATACGCCTGGTACATCGGGGGATGCACTTCGTTCTATGAGTGACCCAACAAAATATGGTGATCCAGACCATTATTCTAAGCGTTATACTGGTTCAAGTGATAATGGTGGCGTTCATACGAACAGCGGTATTATCAATAAAGCGGCTTACTTACTTGCAAATGGTGGTACGCATTATGGTGTAACAGTGAATGGTATTGGTAAAGATAAAGTAGGTGCAATTTATTATCGTGCAAATACACAATACCTCACTGAATCTACTACATTTAGTCAAGCTCGTGCTGGCTTAGTACAAGCTGCAGCTGATTTATATGGTGCAAGCTCTGCTGAAGTTACAGCAGTGAAGCAGTCATATGATGCAGTTGGTGTAAAATAGGTTCCACTCCTGTGGATTGTAAATAAAGTTTGATAAGGATTGCCCTTAAAGATGGAATGAAATTGAATATTCATTCCATCTTTTTATTGTTCATTATATCACTTTATGATATATTATCTTTAGATATATCATAAAGTGATATAATGAAGGTAGGGAGAAAATGAAATCATTAGAACAGTTAACCGATTCTGTGTTTTATATTATGGCAGGATTTACAAAACCAAGACATGGCTATGCAGTGATGAGCTTGATTGAAGAATTAACAAAGGGGAAAGTAGTAATTGGGCCTGCATCACTATATACAATTATTAAAAAGTTAATAACCGAATCCTACATTGAATTATTTGATGATTCAGACTCACGTAGAAAAGTATATGTTTTGACAGATAAAGGTAGGGAAGTGTTGGAACAGGATATTTTGAGACGTAAAACGATGCTTGATTTTGCTGAAAATGGATTAAAAGGGGAGAACTAAAATGGGGAAAACAAAATACATAATGTCAAATGGGATTGCTTTTTCAGAAGAACAAGATTTAAAAAAGCTAAGAAAGTATGCTGCAAAAGGATGGATTGTGAAACGCTTTAAACGAATGGGATATGAATTAGAAAAGGGCGTTGCTGAAGATACTATATTTAGTCTTGATATAAGACCATTAGCAGAAAACGAATTAGAAGAATATATTGAAGTGTTTGAATTGGCAGGTTGGGAATATGTTTGTTCGAGTTATTATGATGTGCACCTATTTAAGGCCAAACCTGGTACAAAACCAATTTATACAGATAAAGAAACAAAACAGGAGAAAATAAAAACACTTAGACAACCAGTTATGTCAGCAGTTGCAATTAGTATGGCTATGCTGATTGTAAGTTATTTCGTTCATTCGGTAAGTTCAGGGGTATTAAGTACAATATTTTCGATAGTTTTCTTATTTTCCCTTGTCATTACCATTCCAATGCTAATGACATTAATGGCAACCTACTACCATTCGTTTAGAACAAAATAGTATAGAAAGAGAATTTCTAAGCTTATAAAGAAGTGGTAGTTATTATAATTTATTTTCCTGTTAAAATAAGCAATCTTTTTATAAAATTTTTGAAAGATAAGTTATAAATCCCTTATGTTTTGATCAACCTTTGTTCAAAATATAAGGGATTTTTTTATGGTGAAATGAATGTTTTCAGCAACTCCCTTTGATAGAGAATAAAAAAGGAGCAATTGCTCCTTTTTTTTATTTTTTCTTCCACTTCTTCCATACATATAATACTCCGATACAACCAGCAATCGTTATAATCCACTTCGCTTCGCTTGTTCCGTTCATTACATGGTATGCAGAATACACTTCAATGAATAATGCTGGTACTTTTCCTATTGCACTTGCAATACTGAAAGAGAATAACGACATTTTTCCTAACGCAGCAAATAAGGTAATAATGCCAGATGGAATAAATGGGACAAGTCGGAATGATAGAACGAGAAAAAATGCTTCTTTACCTTGTACATAAAGAAGACGTTCTACTTTTGGATAGTTGTTTATTTTGTTATGGGCCAATTTTTGAAAACCTAGTCGATAGAAATAAAATGAAACAATTGCTCCCAATACTTCGCCTGCGATCGAAATTATTGTTCCGTCTGTTAAGCCAAAAAGCTGTATGTTGATTGCTGCTAAAAATATGCTTGGAATAAAGCCTGCCAAACTGATGATGATATTGAATAGAATACTAAGTGGAATTGCAATCGTGTAATGCTCTGTGAGTAAATTGTGAATCATTTCTTGCATATCGTTATAGTCCTTTGTCTTTTTTTGCATTACACCACATTTAATCAGTATAGGCAAGTGTAGATTTTAATAGAAAATATAAATTTTCATAATAAAAACCTAAAAATATACCCATTACAGGTATACGGTACGGAAGGTAGGGGGTATATTTTCGGTTATTTCTTAAATCAAGAGAAGGTAATTCCATACATGGATAGGAAGAAGCTGAGAAAGTTGTAAAATGTTTAAAAAAGATCGAGTATAGATTAGAAAAAAACATTTAAGAAAGTCGGTATTATGTGGACGGACTGATTCAACCCTTTTCTGTGCAAGTAATATGAAATAAATGAGTTTTTTCGTTGTTAAGCGACATGCAAATCATTGGTGTACGCTTTTTTTATATAAAATTGACTTTTTGTGAAGTTATAACGATAATCATGAAAGAGGTGATATGATGAAACGATTATGGAGTATTTTCTTAAGCGGCTTACTTGCGATGATACTTGTTTTAAGTGGTTGTGCAGGACAAGAACAGAAAAAAGAAAGTCCAAAAGGAAGCGATTCAGCATCAATAGGGAAAATTAATGATAATATTTTAGATGAAATGGAAGGACCGCCGAAAAATGGTCATACGATAGAACGTCATGTCGGAAAGACAGAAGATCAGCTAAAAGAACGATTACGTACAGATAAAGTATCGGCCGCCAGTACATACTACGATAAAGAGACGGCAACAAAAGCTGTTAAAGATAGTTTGAAGCAGCATGAGCAGGAAATTGAGAAGTGGTTAAAGAATTCCAAAGAAAATCGTCTTGTATTAAATACGAAGCATTCGTTCCCTGTTGGAAAAACGGTATTAAAGAAAGATATGAGTGTAAAAGATAAGCTTATGAATACAGTTACTGTTTTAGCAAGAGATAAATCAGGGTCATTAGGATTTAAAATCATTACTTCCTATCCATCAGACAAGTAAGAAAGGGAGAGTAGTATGTATCCAACACTTCAATATTTCTTAAAAACATATTGTACGTTAAGTGTGCATGAGGATGAGATAATCAATGTAATGACTGAGTTCTTAGAGGAAGAAGAGCAAGAAACGGTTGCTAAATTACAACATGAGCTATTACATATAAAGCAAGCGAAGGCATGGGAAGAAGGATGTTTATTAGCGGCTAAACAAGGAAACCGTATATGGTCGTTAGAAGAGGCAAGGGAACATATAGAGGCATTTATACGTTTACTGCAAAACAAAAAGGCGTGAATCATCACGCCTTTTTGTATACACTTTTTGAGATTTGGCCATTTGAGATCACTTGACCGTTTTGTGTTACTTTTTTATATGTAACAGCTGTAATTTTATTTCCAGTATCACTAATTACTTTTGATGAAACTTCTACGTCCTTACCAGTAGGTGTGCCGAAAATACGTGTAGTTATACTGCCACCATTAGAGAAGGCTTGAATGTAAATATATTTTCCCGTATTGTTTTGGAATTTTAGATCCGGTCCATAATCTGCTACAGCGGCATCTTGGCCAAGTGGTAAGTAATGAACAGGCATAGAGTGGTTACTACGAGCAACAACTCCTAAATCAGCACGTAATGCTGCACCATATAGCGTACTACTAACTTGACACACACCCCCACCAGCACTTTGGACAACTTTACCATTCAAATATACAGCAGCGGATTTATAGCCATGCGCAGCATCTGTAATACCGACGCGTTCATTGAAACTAAATGTTTCACCAGGTGCTACGAGTGCTCCACTTAAAGTATTAGCAGATTTGTTTACATTAAAGGATTGGCTCCCGTTTCGACCAGCCATAGGAGTAGAATATTCAGCGATCACTTGTGTAATACCCATGTTTTTTATATCTTCTGTAGATCGTTCGGGTTTTGTGGATGCAATTGGAAGTTGAATATCTTGTGTACCAGTAGTAATTGCTTTTGCTGTTAATTCTTTTAATTTTTCTTTATCAACTTTTTCGCCATTTTGACTTTGACTAATGTTTACTGTTGTTCCGGAAACACTTAATTCAGCGTTTACAGGTTCCTTTAATGTTTCGTTATATTTTTCTTTTATAAAAGCTTCATAAGCTGTTGAGTTCAGTTCTGGTGTTAGTTTATATTCACGTTTTAACTCGCCGTTTTCAGCTTGTTTTCGCATGTTATAGCGATTCATAACATTCCCTTTTTGCTCGTTAAAGATTTTTTCGAAAATGTCTTTTTCTTTATATTCAACACCTAAGTCTTTCCACGTATAAGTTTGTGTATTACTCGGTAATGCATAGTTAAGAGATTTTTTGTTTAATTCATCTACTTTTTGTTGAATAATTTCTTGCACGTCTTTTTTACTTTTACCATCAAGAGAAGTACCTTCAAATGTAGTGTGCGGTAATACGGTTGTATCGAGTTGTTTGTTTAACTTAGAAACGTATTGATAACCACCAATCCCACCTGCACATAGCAATATTCCACCTGCGACAGCAGAACCAATCAGTAAGTTACGTAGCTTCATTTACTTCCCCCCAAAAAGTTAATATATAAGGTTATATGTATTCGTTTTTTATGTATGAATGATAAAAATAGTATTATGTACTAGTATACTATTATTTTAATCGTCGGTGTAATGTTTTTATAAAAAACGTTACATTGTTGTAATAATTGTCTCTTTTTGTCATTATTTGCGTAAAAAAATGGAAGTATTTTGTTGGAAATTATAATAAAAAGGCTACTGGGAAAGTCCTAGCAGCCTTTTTATTATAATTTTTTATGTTCAGTTTTATTCGTAACACCGAGATGTTCTTTTAATGTTTTGGATATGTCCTGTACACTTTTTTCATCAGGAATGTAGTAGTAGATGCCGCCGATATATTTATCGCTACCTTTTACTTGGAGTTTATCCATCCTTAAGTTTGATCCCATAATGTTTGTCGTAATTGTCATCATGTCATCAAATGTTAAGTTTGTTTTTAAATCATGATCAACAGCATCTAATAAGCTGCCAATTTTATTAATAGAGTTTATAGATAGTGCTTTTTGAGCAATTGCTTCCAAAACAAGTTGTTGACGCTGACCACGCATATAATCACTATCAATGTGACGTGTTCTTGCTAAAGCAAGTGCTTCCTCGCCATTTAAATGTTGGCGTCCTTTTTTTAGGTGAATGGCACCAGGCTCATCCTTACTATTTTGTTCTGTAAACTCAACAGGAACGTCTACGTCGATGCCACCAAGAGAATCGACAATTTTTATAAATGATTTAAAATTAAATTTTACATAGTAGTCGACAGGAACATTTAAAAAGTGTTCGACTGTATTAATTGTACTATCTACGCCCCCAAATACGTGAGCATGTGTGATTTTATCTTGTTTATCACGTGAGTTAATATATACGCGAGAGTCACGGGGGATACTAACAAGTTTTACTGATTTATCATTTTTATTAATTGTAGCAAGCAATAATGCATCTGTACGTGTTGCTTTGCCGTAAGATTTTTCACGAAGGTCACTTTCATCTACTCCCATAATAAGGACAGAAACGTTGTCGGTCATCGGTTTAACAGCTTTATCTCGTTTATCAGATTTATCTCCTCTATCTAGTTCGGAATATGCATTATTTACAATTGATTTTGCTTTACTGTATATGTGGAAGAAATAGCTTCCACCCCCAATTGTTACAATGAGTAATGGAATGAGAACAAACCATAGTAGGCGTCTTTTCTTAAATCGCCTCTTTGAAGTTCTATTTTTGTTTTCTACATCTGAATTCATTCTTTAGTTCTCCTTCAAATCATTCAATTTGTATATTTTCTTATAATGTGTAAACGAGACACATAAAAGATATTGTACGCTAAATAGATATTGTTGTACATGTATAAAAAATAGATGTCTCGATTATTTATGAGACATCTAGCCGTATTGTATACAAAAAGGATGAATAAAAAAAAGGATAAAAATTTACCTTCTTATAGCATAATGCTTACCATAATTGCGGATAAAATGCTGACGAGTGTTGCGCCGTACAACAGTTTTAAACCGAAACGAGCAACGACATTCCCTTGTTTTTCATTTAATCCTTTAACGGCACCAGAAATAATTCCGATAGAAGAGAAGTTTGCAAAGGATACAAGGAAAACTGAAATAATACCTACTGTACGAGGAGAGAGACTGGTTGCAAGTTTGCTGAGATCCATCATGGCTACAAACTCATTCGTTACAAGCTTTGTAGCCATAATACTTCCTGCTGTGACAATTTCTTTACTTGGTACACCAATAAGAAAAGCGATAGGTGAGAAAACATAACCAAGTAACTGCTGAAATGTAATTCCAAAAATAAGATGGAATAAATCATTAATACAGCTAATTAAGGCAACAAATCCAATCAACATAGCGCCAACAACAACAGCAACGCGAAATCCATCTAGAATATATTCTCCGAGCATCTCAAAAAAGGTTTGCTTTTCGCCTTTAATTTCTAGAATGTCCTCTTCTTCTTTAACATCATACGGATTAATAATGAGTACGATAATAAAGCCACTAAATAAATTTAAGACAAGAGCGGTTACTACATATTTTGGCTCAATCATTGTCATGTAAGCACCGACAATTGACATCGATACGGTCGACATGGCAGAAGCGCAAAGTGTATACAAGCGATGTTTTGGAATTTGCGCAAGCTGTTTTTTTACGGTAATGAATACTTCTGATTGGCCTACAATAGCGGAGGCAACGGCGTTGTAAGATTCCAGTTTCCCGAGTCCGTTTATTTTGCTAAGGAAAAACCCAATCCAACGAATACAAAATGGCAATATTTTAAAGTGTTGCAAAATACCAATTAGGACAGAAATGAAGACAATTGGCAAGAGAACATTTAAGAAGAAAGGCATTTCGCCTTTATTCGCAATACCACCAAATACGAAATTCACCCCGGATGCAGCATAGTTCAATAACTTCGTAAATAAATTAGAAATCAAGGTTACAAGCACAAGTCCAATTTCTGTATTTAATAACAAATAAGTTAAAATCAACTGTATAATAAGCATGATGAAAATTGGTTTGAATTTAATATGCTTTTTATTATTACTTGCGATAAAGGCAAGAAAGAAAACAACGGCAAGGCCGAGAAAAAAAGTAACAAATTTCATAGTAAACCTCCTTATGAGATGTTCTGTTACATAGGTTTTTCATTTTGAGGGAGAATATGCATGTTTGATAACGAGAGGAATGGCGTAGAGCGTGGATATATCTAAAGTGCATCATATTGCAATTATCTGTTCTAACTATAAAATATCTAAAAATTTTATACCGAAATATTGGGATTTAAGGTGTTGAATGAAGTTTACAGGGAAGAAAGGGATTCCTATAAATTAGATTTATGTGTAGGAGGACAGTATCAAATTGAGTTATTTTCATTTTCAGATCCTCCTAAACGGAAAAGTTTTCCTGAAGCAGCTGGTCTTAGACACTTAGCATTTGCAGTTACAGATATACAAGAAGCTGTCCAGCATCTAAAGCGATGCGGAATAAAAACAGAGCCAATACGTGTGGATGAAATAACAGGGAAACAGTTTGTGTTTTTTCAAGATCCAGATGATTTACCATTGGAGTTATATGAGGATTGAAAATTGGGGAAATTTATATAGGTTTGCTTTTTAACAAATGAAGAGAATAAGAACAAAGTGAAACTTCCATTCGTTTTTTATTCAATCATTTGTTTTGATTGTGAAAAAACTTCTTTTAAAAAGGAGGTGTAACTTTAGCTAAGAAAAGCTAAAGGTGTTCTTTGGAAATTACTAAATTAATCATGGTTGTTATTCTTATTGCATTAACTGGTTTTTTTGTGGCAGTTGAATTTGCAATTATAAAAGTACGCAGTAGTCGCGTGGATCAGCTTGTAGGAGAAAAAAAACGAGGGGCATTAGCAGCTAAGAAAGTGATTTCAAATTTAGACGAATATTTATCTGCATGTCAGCTTGGAATTACAATTACAGCTTTAGGACTAGGGTGGTTAGGCGAACCGACGATAAAGCATTTATTGGAACCGTTATTTTTAAAGATGGAACTTTCACCTGCGATTGCAAGTACAGTTTCGTTTATTATTGCCTTTGCTGTTATTACATTTTCGCATGTCGTGATTGGAGAGTTGGCCCCGAAAACACTTGCCATTCAAAAAGCGGAACAAGTAAGTTTGTTACTATCTCAGCCGCTTATTTATTTTTATCGTATTATGTATCCGTTTATTTGGGCTCTCAATAGTTCAGCTCGCCTCGTGACTGGTATATTTGGATTGCATCCTGCTTCTGAGCATGAAGTTGCACATTCAGAAGAGGAGTTAAGACTTATTTTATCGGAGAGTTATGAAAGCGGAGAAATTAATCAAGCGGAATTTAAGTATGTAAATAATATTTTTGAATTTGATAATCGGTTAGCAAAAGAAATTATGGTTCCGCGTACTGAAATAGTCGGTTTATATGAAGATGAACCGTTTGAGACACATATTAAAGTGATTGGACAAGAAAAGTATACAAGGTATCCTGTATTTGGAGAAGATAAAGATGAAATTATTGGGATGGTCAATGTAAAAGACTTATTTATTCATTATATGGATGGTGAACAAGAGGAAGACCGCTCCATTACTTCGTATACAAGACCTGTTATTGAAGTGCTAGAAAACATTCCAATTCATGATTTGTTATTGCAAATGCAAAAAAAACGAATACCGCTTGCAATTTTATATGATGAATATGGAGGAACAGCAGGAATTGTGACACTTGAAGATATTTTGGAGGAAATAGTCGGTGAGATTCGAGATGAATATGATGAAGATGAACATCCGCCTGTCGAACATATAAGCGAAACATATAAAATTATTGATGGAAAAGTACTCATTAGTGAAGTGAATGATTTGCTTGGTTTACATCTAGTTGCTGATGATGTAGATACGATTGGGGGGTGGATCATGATGCAAAAACAAACAATCACTGAAGGTGATATCATGGAGACAAATGGATGGGTTTTCAAAGTTCTTGAAAAAGATATGCATCAAATTAAACGAGTGGAAATAAAGAAAATTGGGGGAGAAGATACAGCAATAGCGTAATCTTTATACACCAGAAAGAAGTATGAGTGCGGAATCGATTTTGCAGAAAAATGGTATTGTTTGCGCTTTCAAAAAAGGTGAGATATAGTGGAGAAAGATATGGAAATATATCTCTTACAAAAATCATATTTTCATAGAAAATATTTCTAAGTCATCGATTAGAATGAAAAGTATAGGTGATAAAAAATGATAGTAACGAAAGATATACGTATTGAAAAAGACTTTCTGGGGGAAAAGGAAGTACCAAGTGCAGCTTATTATGGTGTTCAAACATTAAGAGCTGTAGAAAATTTTCCGATCACAGGATATCGTATTCATACGTCATTAATTACAGCAATGGCAATGGTCAAAAAAGCGGCAGCGCTTGCAAATATGGAGACAGGTTATTTGCAAGAAAATATTGGGGAAGAAATTGCAAAATCAGCTCAAGAAATTATTGATGGGAAGTTTCATGAGCAATTTATTGTAGATCCGATTCAAGGCGGGGCAGGAACTTCTATTAATATGAATACAAATGAGGTTATTGCAAACCGTGCACTTGAGAGAATGGGTTATGAAAAAGGGAACTATGCAGCCATTAGTCCAAATACACATGTGAACATGGCACAATCAACAAATGATGCGTTCCCAACAGGAATTCATATTGCAGTGCTTATGATGCTAGAAGAACTCCTTATTACCATGGATGCATTGCACAGTGCATTTACTGATAAAGCAAAAGAATTTGATCATGTGATAAAAATGGGACGTACGCATTTGCAGGATGCAGTTCCAATTCGTCTTGGACAAGAGTTTGAAGCATATAGCCGAGTGCTTGGGCGCGATATAAAACGCATTAGGCAGTCTCGTCAACATTTGTATGAAGTGAATATGGGCGCAACGGCTGTTGGAACAGGATTAAATGCAAATCCAATTTATATCGAACAAGTTGTAAAGCATTTACGCAATATTAGTGGATTTCCACTTATTGGTGCGGAGCATTTAGTGGATGCAACGCAAAATACAGATGCGTATACGGAAGTATCAGCCGCACTAAAAGTATGTATGATGAATATGTCTAAAATTGCTAATGACTTGCGTATTATGGCATCTGGTCCACGTGTCGGGTTAGCTGAAATTCAATTACCAGCTCGTCAACCAGGATCATCTATTATGCCAGGAAAAGTGAATCCAGTTATGGCAGAAGTGATTAATCAAGTAGCCTTCCAAGTTATTGGAAACGATCATACAATATGTTTAGCATCAGAGGCAGGACAATTAGAATTAAATGTAATGGAGCCGGTGTTAGTATTTAATTTAATTCAATCTATTAGTATTATGAATAATGCATTCCGCGTATTCCGTGAATATTGTATTAAAGGTATTACTGCAAATGAAAAATTGTTAAAACAATATGTTGAGAAAAGCGTTGGAATTATTACAGCGGTGAATCCTCATATTGGGTATGAGACGGCGTCTCGTATTGCTCGGGGGGCAATTGAAACAGGGAAATCTGTTCGTGAGCTTTGCTTAGAACATGGTGTGTTAACAGAAGAAGAGCTCGATATTATTTTGGATCCATATGAAATGACGCATCCAGAGATAGCTGGGGCATCGTTATTAAAAAATAAAAAATCCTGATACGTGTGTATCGGGATTTTTTATACAAAAGTATAAGGTATTCTCACCCGTGTTCGTGATGTGAAAAAGAAGGAAATAAAAAACGATCCCTATATAGGGATCGTTTTCATCTTTTAAAAGATATTAAATATAGAGTTAAGTTGAAGTAAGCTAATTACAAGTAAGAAAATTAAACTATATTTCATCGCTGTTTTAAATAGAGCAGATTCTTTACCAACTAGTCCAACTGCTGCACAAGCAACTGCTACAGATTGTGGTGAAACCATTTTTGCCATTGTACCGCCGACTACATTTAGTGCAACGAGTGTAGATGGTACGATATCTAATTGTGCTGCAGTTACTGCTTGAAGCGGTGCGAATAAAGAACCACTTGATACTACTGAACCAGTTAAGAATACGCCGATCCAACCTAAGATTGGAGATAAGATTGGGAAGGCATCGCCTGTAGATGATAAAGCTAGTCCAAGAGTAGAAGACATACCAGAATAGTTTGTTACATATGCTAATGCAATTACACTACAAATTGTATAAATCGGAGCCTTCAGTTCTTTTAATGTTTCAATAGTTAATTCTTTAACCAATTGCCCTTTTGCACGATATACAAGTAAAGATACGATGATTGCCAATACAATTGCAGTAGTTGTAGATGAAAATACATCTAGTTTGAAGATTGCTGCAAATGGTGTATCTGCACTTACAATTGGTGTTGTTTTAATAACGTGATTGTGTAAGCCAGGAATTTGGATGTTCCATACTAAGCTTCCTAATGCACCATCTGGAGCGAATAAACCTTTAATTGCTTTTAAATTGAAAATTGTTACGAATGCAGTTAAGAAAGCAAATGGTGACCAAGCATATAAAATTTGTTTCATTGTGTAACTATGTTTTTCCGCCTGCCCAGCTTCAGCTTGAGATTGAGCTGAAGATTTTGGCTGCCATACACGTAAGAATAAAGCTAATGAAACCATGCTGACAACAGCAGCAAAGATATCAGTTAGTTCTGCACCAAGGAAGTATGTTACAAGGAATTGTGTAATGGCAAAGGAACCACCACTTACAAGGATACCTTGCCAAGTTTCTTTAATTCCCTTAAAACCGTCTACCATTGCAACAAGTAAAAATGGTAGTACAAAGCTAATGAAAGGTAATAATGTTACAGTTTGACGCCCAACAATTAATGGGTCTATTTGAGTTAATTGAGCAGGGACTGTAACTGGAATACCCATTGCTCCCATTGCTCCACCAGCAATATTTGCAACTAAACAAATACCTGCTGCTTTTAATGGATTAAAGCCCATACCTACAAGTAATGCTGCTGTAATTGCAACCGGTACACCAAAGCCAGCTGCACCTTCTAAGAAGGCACCGAAAGAATAAGCAATTAATAACACTTGAAGACGACGATCGTTTGTAATACTGGAAATGCTGTCACGAATAACATTAAATTGCTCAGTTTTTACAGTTAATTTGTAAAGGAAGATTGCTGCAATAACAATTGTACAAATTGGATAAAATCCAGCTGCTACACCAAATGCAGCTGATGATACTGCCATAGTTGCTGGCATTTTGAAAACAAAAATAGAAAGAATAATTGCTAAAATCACACTATAAAGTCCTGATAAATATCCTTTGATCTTAAATACTGTTAAACAAAGGACGAAGAATAAGATTGGAAGAGCAGCAACGATTGCTGATAACCAAATGTTGTTTAACGGGTCATAAATTTGTGTCCAAGTACTCATAATAATGACAACTCCTATCTATAATATGTGAAGGTATTCACATTAATTTGTGAAATGATTCACAATCAACTTACATGCTAAGTATATTCTTGTTCAACACTATTGTCAACGTGAAAAAGTATATTTATTCCATAATAGTATTAACTGTAAAAATTCCGCTACATTTTGTTCATAAACTAGACAAAAAGAGAAATCGTGTGTACGAAAGTACACGATTTCCGGTTTATCAAGAATGAAGGAGGAATGCTTAGAATTTGATATGTCACATCTTTATATTTAATAGAACAGTCTGGGGTTGTATAACCTAAGTACAATACGAATTAAATTTATTATGAACCACTTTTTCATTTTGCATTCTTTTCCTTATCAAAACTTTACTTTTTTATGGTAGCAAAGGGAGAGATAAATGACTAAAAAGATTGCAAGGATGTATCATTTGAGAAAAGTATTTTACAATACCATTACAATGATTATTTTAAGGAAGGAATATAACAAAAAGGTTGATAAAACAGCTTTTAGAAGCAAAGTATTCCTATCTGTATTTTTTGCTTTTTCACTAAAGCGTGTAGTATAATATTCAAAATCAGCAGGGGTTATTGCTCTTAATGGTATGTTGATAAAAGGAGGAAATAATTTTTTTATTTTGGGTTGATAAAGTTGTGTCGTAACAGGAAATATAAAAACAAATATATAAAAATAAATAAAGAGAAAATAAAAATGAAAAAATGAGGGGAACTTTATGAATCAAAATCAATTTGATTGTCGTATTTCAGAAGAGGATGTACAAATGCTACGAGCGTTAGCTCACCCGCTTCGACTCCGCCTTGTAATGGAGCTTATGGAACGCGGTACTTGTAACGTAACACAATTGCAGGAAGTTTTAGAAATTCCGCAATCTACTGTTTCACAACATTTAACGAAATTAAAACAGAATAAAGTTGTTCGTTTTGAAAGACGTGGCTTAGAAGTATATTATCAAGTGCATAATGAGAAAGTAAGTGAAGTTGTAAAGACATTATTTTTGTAAAATTTTAATATTATGGAAAAAGGCGTATAGAAATATACGTCTTTTTCTTATGGAATATAGTTCAAAGAAATATGAAAAGATAAAAAGAGTGTTATAAATGGAAGGAGAGATACTGAATGGATGTAAAGCGTGTAAAACAAATTTTGTCATCTTCAAGTAGAATTGATGTAACTTACCATGGTGTACCGGTTTGGATTGAAAGTTGTGATGAGGGACGTGGAATCGCAAATGTACATGATGTGAAGACACCGCATGAGACGGTACAAGTAGATGTGACAGCATTAGAAGAGGAATAAAAAAAGGCGGAGAATTCTCTCCGCTTTTTTTATTCCATCATATGTGCAATTTTTTTAGAGAACATAAGAAGTACTAAGCCTAGTACGATTACGATAATACCGATACTTGCGAATACTTCTAAGTATCCTAAAGATTGTGTGAAGGAAGCTAATTTACCAGCTAGCCAGTTTGCGCATCCGGTACCAGCCATCCACACACCCATTAATAAAGAAGCTAACTTTATAGGTGCAATTGCACTTACCATTGATAGACCGATTGGTGATAAGAATAATTCACCAATTGTATGGAACAGGTATGTGAAAACGATGAATAATAAATTTGCTTTAGTAGCAATGTGTGCTTCGTCGCTACCAGTTTTCAGAACAGCTAATGTTAAAACAAGGTAACCGATACCTAATAAAATCATACCAAGTGCCATTTTTGTTGGAACTTTTAAGTCACCACGTTTTGTTTTAGAAAGCTTTATCCATAACATAGAAACAAATGGTGCTAATAAAACGATAAATGCTGGGTTAACAGATTGGAACCAAGATGTTGGAACTTCCCATCCGAAAATTGTGCGATCAACAAAAGTGTTTGTATACAGTGTTAAAGAACTACCGGCTTGTTCAAAACCTGCCCAGAAGAAAACAACGAAGCAAGTTAAAATGATGATTGCCCAAGTACGATTCTTTTCTTGTTTTGTTAAAGGTTTTTTCTCAATAACTTTTGCGTTTGTATCTTTTGATTTTTTACCTACAACTGTTGTTCCTGCTTTACCAAGGTAACGTGGAGCTAATAGGTTAAAGAAAATCTGACCGATAATCATACCGATACAAGCAGCCAAGAATCCATATTTATAACCCATAACCATAACGCCATCAGCACTTGTTTTAAAGAAGTCTTCAGCTAGGAAACCACAAATTAGTGGTGCGAAGAAAGCGCCGACGTTGATACCCATGTAAAAGATTGTAAAAGCACTGTCACGACGTGAATCATTTTCACCGTACAGTTCACCTAACAATGTAGAAATATTCGGTTTAAAGAATCCATTACCAATAACTAGTAAGCCTAATCCTAAAAAGAGTCCAGTTTTTGTATTCATCGAGAATAGTACGAAGTTACCAAGTGCCATGATAATACCACCAAGAGTGATTGCATGGCGTTTTGTTATGAAGTGGTCAGTTAACCAACCACCAATAATTGGTGTGAAATATACAAGCATTGTAAATGTACCATAAATTTGTACAGCTACTGCTTTATCAAATCCTAAACCGCCACTAATAGCAGCTGTTGTTAAATAAAGAACTAAAAGACCACGCATTCCGTAATAACTAAATCTTTCCCACATTTCTGTTAAGAACAACAAGTATAATCCAGGTGGATGTTTTTTTGGTGATTGTTGCTCTCCAGCTTTTTCTACTTTTAAAGCTGCATCCATATTGTTTCCCCCTAATCCTGTATAACGGATATTTATGTAATCATTTTAATTTACAAAATATTTAGAAGTCAATAGAATTATATGGAAATAGAAAGAAAATTTATTTAATAATCTATTGAAGCCTCAACCGTTACTGTATTTTTCCCTGAAAACTAGATAATAAGCGTTTTCAAATGTAGTATTTGAATTCCAAAAGAAAATAAAATAATGATTAATCAGAAAATTTAGATTAAAATAACTCTTCTGATATAGAGAAAATATATTTTATTTACTATTACAATATAACATATTGAGAATAAAAATACAAAATGAAATAATGTGACACTTCAATGAAATTAAAAAACAGCTCCCAAGAAGGGGAGCTGCTTTAGAAGAATATTATTTTACAAATCGTTTTTCAATATCATCTAGCATTAAGTTTGCTGCCATTACACCGCCAGCTGTATTCCAAATGACATCGTCAACTTTATATACTTTCCCATTTTTAGAAGCATTTAAGTTTTTGAATAGAGGATCATTGATATATTCTTTCTCTAATTCAGAACCTTTTTTCTCATTACCTTTATCATATGTGAAGTAGAAGATGATATCACCATCCATTGCAGGGATGCGCTCTTTAGATACATTGCGTTCTGCAAAGTCATTTTTGTTTTGATCACCAGGACGTTTGAAACCAAGTTCTTTTAAAATAACACCAGAGAATGTATCTCCGTGATAAATACGAACATCACCAGGCATAAAGCGCACCATAGAAATTTCTTGATTTACTTTATCACCAAGTTTGCCTTTTAAGTCTTTGATACGTTTGTCGTAATCAGCTAATACTTTTTGACCTTCTTTTTCTTTATTTACTGCTTTTGCATAAAATTTAAAGTTATCTTTCCATTCACCGCGTAGTGTTTCTGAGAAAACAGTAGGAGCAATGCCTTTTAATTGCTCGTATATTTTTTCGTGACGCAGTTTGTTACCAATGATTAAGTCGGGTTTTAAAGAAGCAATTGCTTCTACATTGGGTTGAAGCTCGGTACCGACAGTTTTTACATCTTTCAGTTTATCTTTCGTATGTGGATACCATGGGTTACCGGTAGGTGATTCAGCAGCACCGACTGGTGTTATACCAAGGGTAAGTAAAGCTTCGGTTCCTTCATTTGTTAAAATAACGATACGCTTTGGATTAGCAGGAACTTCTGTTTTACCCATTGCATGTTCTATAGTAATCATTTCTTTCTTTTCTTCTTTTTTAGGCTCAGCCTTGTTATCAGATTTCCCACATGCCCCTAAAAGGAGTGAAAATGATAACACGAATACAAATAATACAAATGATTTTTGTTTGATGAAATTCATTATGTATCCCCCTAAATATTGAGAATAATTTTCATTAGCAAGCTTGATGTTAATGGTTTATAAATAGATTGTCAATAGATTTAATTGAAAATAATTATTACTATCATTGACAATGCGAATTAAGTTACAATAGACTAACAACGTATCATTATACATTGAAGGAGAAACGCTGCATGTTATTAAAAACAAATCAAGCAAAATGGGTTGGATTATTTGTTGGAATCATTGGAGTTATTGCTTGTATTTGGGGAAGTATTATTTTTGGATATACAAATACAAGTGGGAAATTAGCACTTGATGCTTTTTTTCATTTTAATGGTTCGAATGAACATATTATTATTCAAAATGTACGTCTTCCAAGGGCGTTAATTGCTGCTAGTGTTGGTGCTAGTTTAGCTATCGCTGGTTGCTTAATGCAAACTTTAACTAAGAATCCACTTGCTGCTCCAGATTTTATTGGATTAAACTCAGGTGCTGCCTTTTTCATTGTTGTAGCAATTGTTGTTTTTTCGATAACATCTTTGTCAGCGTTTACCTGGATCGCCTTTTTAGGTACAGCGGTTGCTGCTGCACTTGTATTCGCATCTAGTTCCTTAGGGAAAGAAGGGACAACCCCACTTAAGTTGACTTTGGCAGGGGTAGCAATTAGTGCTTTATTCTCGTCTTTAACACAAGGTTTGCTCGTATTAAACGAGCAAGCATTAGAAGAAGTACTATTTTGGTTAGCTGGTTCTGTACAAGGGAGAAAGTTAGAAATATTACAGTCTGTATTTCCTTATTTATTAATAGGATGGATCGCTTCTCTGCTAATGGCAGGAAAAGTAAATACATTAATGATGGGAGAAGATGTTGCGAAAGGATTGGGGCAACGAACTGTTTGGATGAAATCATTGGTACTACTCATTATTGTTTTACTGTCTGGCGGCTCAGTTGCTGTTGCAGGTCCAATTGGCTTTATTGGAATTATTATCCCTCATTTTGCAAGAGCTCTTGTCGGTGTAGATCATCGTTGGAGAGTTCCATATAGTGGGTTGTTAGGGGCCATTTTGTTATTACTTGCAGATATTGCTGCAAGATATGTCATTATGCCACAAGAAGTTCCAGTAGGGGTTATGACAGCATTTATTGGTGCACCATTCTTTATTTATATTGCACGTAAGAGAGGGCTTAGCAAATGAAGAAGTATATTCCGTTTCGTATAGGAAAAGACGGCCTCTCGTTTTTAATGTATAAACGAGTTTTTCTCGTCTTGTCAGGTTTATTAATTGTTTTAATGGGATTATTTTTTGCAAGCGCGGGTATGGGGGAGATGAAAATAGCCCCATATGATGTATGGCAAGCAATTACCGGGAACGGTGATGCAATGTCTAATATGGTCGTAAATAAGTTCCGTATGCCGCGTATTTTAATTGCAATTCTTGTAGGAATAGCTCTTGCTGTAGCTGGTTGTATTTTACAAGGGCTCGTTCGAAATCCACTTGCGTCTCCTGATATTATTGGGATTACGGGCGGGGCAAGTGTAGCAGTTGTCCTATTTCTTGCTTTATTTAGTGATAAAAATAATGCATTAACGGTAAGTATTCATTATATGCCACTGGCAGCCTTTATTGGGGCAACCATCGTTGCACTTTGTGTATATTTATTTGCATGGAGAAATGATGGGTTGTCGCCAATTAGCCTCGTTTTAATTGGTGTTGGATTTTGGGCATTAACGAAGGCAGCTACGACTTTATTTATGTTGTTAGCACCTATTTATCAAGCGAGTCAAGCCAACGTGTGGATTACTGGTACTGTTTACGGTTCATCATGGCAAAATGTAGGGGTGCTAGCACCTTGGGTTCTTATTTTAACAGTGATTGTATTTATATCGGCGAGACATTTAAATGCCCAAGAACTTGGTGATGATATCGCGACTGGACTTGGTATTCGTTTAACGAAATCAAGATTCTTCCTTTTGCTCCTTAGTACAGCGTTAATTGGAGGAGCGGTTGCTTTTGCTGGTGGGATTGGCTTTGTCGGTTTAATGGCACCCCATATTTCAAGAAGATTAGTTGGTTCTTTATATGGTGCGTTACTTCCCGTAGCAGCTATTGTAGGTGCTATTTTAGTACTTGCTGCCGATTTAATTGGCCGTACAGTTTTTGCCCCGCTTGAAATTCCAGCGGGTGTATTTACATCAGCAATTGGTGCTCCGTATTTTATTTATTTACTTTATAAAAGTCGAAATTCATAAAGGTAAAAAGTACATAGATGGCTTTCTATCTATTAAAAAACGGAGTAAAGGGAGATGAACATGCAAAAAGCATTAGAGACGAAATCGTTAACATTGTCTTATGGTGAAACAATTATTATTAATGAATTAAATTTAGAGATCCCAAAAGGGAAAATTACGATTTTTATCGGTTCTAACGGCTGTGGGAAATCAACTTTATTACGCTCGCTTGCTCGTTTATTAAAACCGACATCCGGCGATATTTTATTAGAGGATAATGCGATTCAAAATATGCAAACAAAGCAAATTGCTCGCCAAATGGCAATTTTACCACAAGGGCCTCAAGCTCCAGAAGGACTTACTGTACTGCAACTTGTGAAACAAGGGCGTTATCCATATCAAACATGGCTCAAGCAATGGTCAGAAAAAGATGAAGAAATGGTACAAAAAGCACTTGCAGCAACAGGTATGACTGAATTTGCTGAGCGTGATGTTCACGCACTTTCAGGTGGACAACGTCAGCGCGCTTGGATTGCAATGACACTTGCACAAGATACAGATATTATTCTGTTAGATGAGCCAACAACATACTTGGATATGACACACCAAATTGAAGTGTTAGATTTATTATTTGAATTAAATGAAACAGAGCAAAGAACAATTGTTATGGTACTACATGATTTAAACTTAGCATGTCGCTATGCTGATAATATTGTAGCCATTCAAGACAAACAAATTTATGCACAAGGCAAACCAGAAGAAATTGTCGATTGTAAGCTAGTTCGTGATGTATTCCGTATGGATTGTCAAATTACAATAGATCCTTTATTTGGAACACCACTATGTATTCCACAGGGAAGAGGAAGATGTTTGCTTCCGCAGAAAGGGCGAGTGGTGAAATAAAAAAGCGATGAAAATTCATCGCTTTTTTATTTTTTACAAGAAAACAAGAGAAAGAGGGGAATACGCAATCTGCGCTTATATTCCTCTTCATTTTGGAAATGTTTTCGCTTTGGTGTTGCTTCTTGTAAGTCTGTAATTGTAAATCCAGCTTGTTGTAAGAGGGTGAAGTACTGTTCAGTAGTACGATGGTATTTGATTACCTCTTGGTCAATCCACGGTTCTGTACGTTTCCCAATTTTAAAATAATCATCAATAAGCCAGCTTGTTCGTTTCCCACTGCTTTGTAAGCTCTCAAAGGAAGAGGTAATAACGGGATGTTGTACACTAAAGGTGAAAATTCCATCTGTTTTTAAAGTTTGATAGACGTTTTGAAAAATAATATCAAGATGTTCAATATAGTGCAGGGCGAGTCTAGATGTAACGAGATCAAAAGTAGAAGAGGGGTATGTATAGTCTTTGAGGTTCGTGAAATGGACAGTGCCATTTACGTTTTCGAGTTGTTTGATAGCTTCTGTATACATAAGGTAAGAGCCTTCAATACCAGTGTAAGATAGGCAGCCTTTTTGCAATAATTCTATACCAAATTTAGCATCACCGCATCCTAAGTCAAGAATGTTCTTTCCTTTCATGTCCCCGATGAGCTGTAATAAAGCTGGCTTTTCCATTGCTTCATTTGGATTGTCTTTTCGATATCTGCGCTTCATGTACTGTTCAAAAAAAGAGTCATTATTATATACTTCAGATTCTGTAAATGCCATTTTCTCAGCTCCTAAAAACATTTTTCTTATTCTATCAAACAATTGAAGTAAATCATAGATTTCTTGTATGTAATCCTATATAATTAAAAGTTGTAAGCGTTTTCTTCAAGCTATTTTTCTATAATAAATTCTGAAAACGTGTTAAGCTAGTAGAGGAATTATTGGAATTGTTAAGATAATGATTCGCTTACATGAACGATGGGGAGGCTTCACGATGTCTAGTAAAACACTTGCAAACTTTTTAGAAGAAAATTTAGAGGATTTAAAAGCAAAAGGGCTTTATAACGTAATTGATCCGCTGGAAAGTCCAAATGGACCAATCATTACAATTGGCGGGAAAGAATATATTAACTTATCTTCAAATAACTATCTTGGTTTAGCAACAGATAATCGTCTGCAAGAAGCAGCAATTGGTGCGATTCATAAGTATGGCGTTGGTGCAGGAGCGGTTCGTACAATTAACGGTACTCTTGATTTGCATATCAAATTAGAAGAAACAATTGCGAAATTTAAACATACAGAAGCAGCAATTGCATATCAATCGGGATTTAACTGTAATATGGCAGCGATTTCAGCTGTTATGGATAAAAATGATGCAATTCTCTCTGATGAATTAAACCATGCGTCTATTATTGACGGCAGTCGTTTATCAAAAGCAAAAATTATTGTGTATAAACATTCTGATATGGAAGATTTACGTAAAAAAGCAACCGAGGCGAAGGAATCGGGGCTTTATAATAAATTAATGGTTATCACAGATGGTGTGTTCTCAATGGATGGTGATGTTGCGAAATTACCAGAAATTGTTGAGATTGCAGAGGAACTAGATTTAATGACATATGTTGATGATGCACATGGTTCAGGTGTACTTGGAAAAGGTGCAGGTACTGTAAAACATTTCGGTCTTTCTGATAAAGTAGATTTCCAAATTGGTACATTATCAAAAGCGATTGGTGTAGTCGGTGGATATGTAGCAGGAAAACAAAACTTAATTGATTGGCTAAAAGTTCGTTCACGTCCATTCTTATTCTCAACAGCGCTAACACCAGCAGATGCAGCAGCTTGTATGAGATCGATTGAGATTTTAATGGAAAGTACGGAATTACATGATCGCTTATGGGAAAATGGTCGTTATTTAAAACAAGGTTTAAAAGAACTTGGATTCAATATTGGCGAAAGTGAAACACCAATTACACCTTGTATCATCGGCGATGAAGTATTAACACAAGAATTTAGTAAACGCCTAAATGAAGAAGGCGTATACGCAAAATCTATTGTGTTCCCGACTGTAGCAAAAGGGACAGGTCGTGTTCGTAATATGCCAACAGCAGCTCATACGAAAGAAATGCTGGATGAAGCGATTCGTACGTATGAAAAAGTGGGTAAAGAAATGGGAATCATTTAACACAATTACATCTTTTGAAAGCTTGCAAATGAGGAGTGGAGAAAATGAAAAAAATTCTAGTAACCGGTTCTTTAGGACAAATTGGTTCTGAGCTTGTGATGAAACTTCGTGATGTATACGGCGCATCAAACATTATTGCAACAGATATTCGTGAAACGGACAGTGAAGTGGTAAAGTCTGGTCCATTTGAAACATTAGATGTAACTGATGGTCAAAAACTACACGACATTGCGAAACGTAATGAAGTGGATACAATTATTCATTTAGCAGCTTTACTTTCAGCAACTGCAGAAAAAAATCCGCTATTCGCTTGGAATTTAAATATGGGTGGACTTGTAAATGCATTAGAAGCAGCACGTGAACTAGACTGTAAATTTTTCACGCCAAGTTCTATTGGCGCATTTGGTCCAACAACGCCAAAAGATAATACACCACAAGATACAATCCAACGCCCTACTACGATGTATGGAGTAAACAAAGTAGCAGGAGAATTATTATGTGATTATTATCATCAAAAATTTGGTGTTGATACGCGCGGTGTACGTTTCCCAGGCTTAATTTCTTATGTAGCTCCTCCAGGAGGCGGTACAACTGATTATGCAGTTGAAATTTATTATGAAGCAATTAAAAAAGGTACCTACACCTCTTACATTGCGGAAGGCACCTACATGGATATGATGTATATGCCAGATGCACTGCAAGCAATTGTTTCTTTAATGGAAGCAGATCCAAGTAAGTTAATACACCGTAACGCTTTTAATATTACTGCAATGAGTTTCGAGCCAGAGCAAATCGCAGCAGCAATCCGTAAGCATATTCCGACGTTTACAATGGATTACGCTGTAGATCCAGCTCGTCAAACAATCGCAAACAGCTGGCCGAATTCAATCGATGCAACCGCAGCGAAAGAAGAGTGGGGCTTTAAAGCGGAGTATGATTTAGATAAAATGACAGCTGATATGCTGGCGAAATTAAAAAAAAAGTTAACAGCTGAGTTAGTGCTTAGTTAATGAAAAAAGAGTCGATTCAATTCTTTGAATCGGCTCTTTTTTTCAGCATACCTAAACTTAGTCTGAGGAAGAAATAAGTTTTCTCGTTATATAGATTTTACCTTATTCGTATCTACACTTCTTGGTTCGGTGCTAGCCTCAGGATATTGCTGCTTTGTTTCTTCATAAGGTTTTTCATATTCGTAACTAAATGCCTTATGTGTTTTTTGATCATCCTCCCAAGGAGACGATTTTCCTAACTTTCTGTTAGTGGAGGAACCGTAAGGCCCATCAGGAAACTCTTCGGGAATGACAAATTCATGTCTTGCTTCAGCAACTGTAACATCCGTATATTGTTCATCCTTTTTTGGGGACAAATGAAACATCCTTTCAAATATATTTGATAGTAGACTTCTTCCTTAATATACCCAAAAAGATTTCTATGAATTTTTCATTATTCAGAAAGAGGGATAAGGAAGATACGTGGGGAACAGGCTGATAATTAGTAGGGGATGAAGAAAACACCACTGATTAAAGTTTCACTTTATCGGAAATTGAATCAGGATTAGATATGTAAAAAGTACAATAGGGGGGAAACACATATGAAAAGAGTCGATGTTGTATATGCACTTATTTATAATAAGGCACGAGATCAAGTATTAATGGTACATAATGTAGAACAAGATGTTTGGTCATTGCCAGGAGGCGCAGTGGAGAAAGAAGAAACATTAGAAGTTGCAGTTGTAAGAGAGGCAAAGGAAGAAACCGGTTTAACTGTAGAGATACAGGGGATTGCAGCAATAAACGAAAAGTTTTTTACTGAGGTAGGCAACCATGCATTGTTGATTACTTTTCACGCCAATGTGATAGATGGGGATATTGATGTACAGGATATGGATGAAATTTCGGCAATAGAATGGGTTGATATGAAAGCGGCAAACGAGCGGTTTCCATATTATGATGGGGGAATTGAATCGTTATTAAAAACATCTATTCCATATAAATTTCAAAAAGAAACAAAATAGTAAATGGAATTTTATCGGCAATTCGAAAGGAGAACATCGACCACTCAACAAATAACGACTAAAAAACAGGGCCCATATAGGACCCTGTTTGCTATTCAATCGTCTTCAGTAATAATTTCTTCAATAACGGCTTAATCTTCAATCGTAAATCTTCAGCATGATTGGCAACTAGGAAATGATGATTGTAAATATTTTTCATTAACTGATATGTCGCTTCTTTCGCTTCGCCTTCTTCGATAAAGATACCGATAACTTCCATACCGCTTTTACGAGCGAGTTTAACAGCTTCATGTGTGTCTAAAATACCATCTTGTTGGTAGTCTAAAGCAGATGGTTCACCGTCTGTAAATACGAGTAGGAATTTATGTTTCTCTGGTCTTTTTGCAAGTTTTTCTGAAACGATACGGATAATGTAACCGTCACGATTGTCTTCTTCTTCGCGAAGTTGTATAATCTCAGGTCCAACGTTTGGAAGGGTTGAATTTTTGTATGTTACTACTTCATGAATCACGTTTGGTTTATCTTCTGGTGTCGCACTAGAAGCATCTTCCCAAAATCCGCTAATTGCATGTGGAATTTTCAATGACTTCAACGCTTCATGGAACAGAACAACACTTTTTTTCGTTTCTTCCATTTTGTTATACATAGAGCCCGAGCAGTCTACTAATAGCTGAAAGGCAACATCAAGCTCTTGTGATTCCTGCCCTTTTTTATAAAACATCCGCGGTTGCTTTTCTGTATAAATACGAAGGAATTTCTTACGAAGTCTTCCGTAATATTTATCACTATTTGCGTTGGTTTTATTTTCGATCGTCTTCTCAATGATTTTCTTTAACTCTTTTACATCTTTATTAATGACTGATTTGATCGCTTGATAATCTTTTTTATCATCAGGATTTGGCTTGCGTGCTTCTTTAAATGTATGAGAGGCACCGACGTTATATTTACCGTATATGCCTTCATTTTGACTAGAAGCGTGTGAAGCTTTCGCATCTTGCGCATCTGCCTGATCGAAGTTTGATTGCGTACTTTTTTGAGAAGTCCCCTGTACAGAACCAAGTGCTTGATCGCCATCTTCTGATTCACGAGCAGTATCACCCATCATATTTGTTTTTGTTCCGCTTTCTAATTCAAAGCGTAAAAAGTTCTCGTTTTCGTTATTTTTATTTTCACGATGCCATGTCGAGAAGCTTTCATTAATTTTATTTTTATTCTCATCATCTACGATTTGAGTATCATCATTTGCTAAATCTTCGACGCGCCCATCTTTTTCTTCGGCAATAACAGATAAATATAGCGGTGCGTGTCCAAAGTAGTTGTTAATCATATCATTTTCAAGAAAACCTTCTAAGCGATAGCGAATTTTTTCAATGATATACATTGTATCTTCTGTATTACGAGCTTGAAATGTTTCATGTAAAATAGCTTCAATTTGCTCAAAATATTCGTTGTGAAACATTTCGTATTTATCGCTTGTTAAAGAAAGATAGCATAGACAAAATAGACGGTCTCCATGATAGTTACGAACACGGTTGATTTCATTTTGTGAACCGAAGTAATTACGGTACATCTCTTTACGTCTTTTAAAAATGTGTTTTGTACCAGGACGTAAGTTTTTGACAATTTCCTCTACGCGTAAATCTTCTAACAGAACAAATAATTGTGTTAAAAATTTTTTAAGAGGAGAATCTTGCAATTCAATTGCATAAGAACGAATGAGCTTCATGTCTGAGTAATGTTTATTACCAAGTGCCTTTAAAAACACTTCGCTTTTTAAGCCGATTACCATATCCTCTTCTTTACGATCATCCCAAAAGTGACTGACGACAACTTTCTTTTCGATTTCGTCGTAATATGCCTTATAGCCATACTCTAAGTAAGCATCATCTTCTTTTAGAAGAGCATACATTAAATTTTCCATTTGAAGAAACAGCGACGCATCAATTTTTTTGTCACTAAAAATTTGTCTCATGAATTATCCCTCAAAGAAATAGCTTTCTGCTAATTCACGGACAGTCATTTGTTCTGTTTCATCATTTAATTTTGCAATAATGCTTCGCTCAATCGCACGCATAACAGGAATATATACGCCTAAGTCACATGCGTCAATAATACCACGAATACTTGCTGCTTCTTCACTTACGCGTCCGTCACGGGCAAGTGGCATGAGGTCACTTGCGAATGCAACAAACTTTTCAATTGTTGCAATGTCTTTCAATTTTGATTCAGACAATAATAGTTGTTTTAATGTATCACCTTGAATATAAGGAACTTCAATAATAACAAATCGATTTTTTAATGCTTCATTTAGTTCGCTTGTTCCAACGTAACCTTCGTTGATTGCAGCGATTACACGGTATTCTTCATCACCATATACAACTTGTTGTGTAAATGGGTTTGTGATCATTTTACGGTAATCTAATGCACCATGAAGGAGAGGAAGTGTTTCCGGTTTTGCCATATTAATTTCATCGATATATAGGAAGTGTCCATTTTTCATCGCTTTCATAAGAGGACCATCAACGAAGGAAACTTCAGATGCTCCGTCTTTTGTTTTTAAAGTATTGTATCCTAAAATACCCTCGACATCTAAATCGACAGAACAGTTAATACTGTGCATTGGTTTTTGGAATAAGGAAGATAGCGTTTCTGCAAGAACGGTTTTTCCACTTCCAGTTGGTCCTTTTAATAAAATATTTTTGCCAAGCAGAAGGGCTGTAATTGCATCTTCAATAATGCTGTTATCCGATGCTTTGTACATTTTTGTTCCGATTAAATGTGCATTTTCACCAACTACTTGTTTATTTTTTTCGTGAATTGTTGCTAATTGCTGTTTTAAATCAGCATGTATATGAAATTGTTCTAACATGTATTTCCCACCTAACATTATTTTCATAAAGTAAACAATACATCTTATGATAACTTGTTTTAATATGGTATGCAAAGAAAAGGAGAGGGGGGAAGAGTACGACATTATAAAAGAAAAAAGTAACCAAATTTACTTTGATTACTTTTTTCATATTTATAGTAAAGGGGAAATTAGACGCATTAGAGATTCTAGTATTCGTTTTTTAATACTTCTTTTTTGGAATGACTTCCATCTAATTTCAGTGGAATGGTTAAAATCTTCTTCAAAATCATGTTTAATATCAAGAACTGTTTTGGATTCATAAAGTACGCTAATGATTTCATAATTTAGTTCAAAGCTGCGGACATCCATATTTGCCGTGCCAATTGTTGCAATTGTATCATCAACGAGTACAATTTTAGCGTGCATAAAACCATCTTTATAGCTGTAAATTGAAGCTCCTGCTTTTAGGAGTGGTGTAAAGTATGATTGAGATGCTTGATCACTAATGATACTATCACTTTTACCCGGATATAGAATGCGGACATCTATTCCAGCCAGTGCACTTAAACGAAGTAATGTTAATGTTTCTTGATCCGGAATGAAGTAGGGTGTCGCAATCCAAATGGATTTCTTAGCAGAAGCTATAACAGCAAGTAACGTATTGCGAATGCTTGTATCATCTGAACTTGGTCCACTTGCTACAATTTGAACAGCACCTTCTGCATCAGAAATTTCTTTGCCAGGAAAGTATTTTGTATTCATAAATTGATCCCAAGAATATGTATTTAAACCACTAGAGGCATAGAGCCAATCCTCAAGAAATATTGCTTGTAATTTGTACAATGCTTTCCCATCTATTCGTAAGTGACTGTCACGCCAAATTGGGAATTTTTTAGAACGACCAAGATACTCATCGCCAACGTTGAGTCCACCGGTAAAACCAATTTCTCCGTCGATAATGATGATTTTACGATGGTTACGATAATTGACTGTTTCAAGTAGCCACGCTGAAAATATAGGATCGAATTCCACAATTTCAATTCCTGCATCTTTCATAGGCTGTAAGAAGCGTTTTCGTAACGTATTGCTTCCGAGTCCATCATAAAGGAAGCGTACAATTACACCGGAATTTGCTTTTTTTATTAAAGCGTCTCGAATTTGTGTACCAATTTCATCAGCTCGATAAATGTAGTATTGAATATGTATATGGTGCTTCGCCTGTTCAATCGCTTGTAAAATTTCTGGAAATGTTTGTTCACCGTTAGTTAAAAGTTTGGTGGTTGTTGCATCGGCAACAGGGCCGCCTCCAAATTTTTGCACCACTTTTGTTAAATGTGTTGAGTGTTCACTTAGTGAAGATATGGCTAATATATCTTCACGTCTGCCTTCTAATATTTCACGGAACAATTTTCGCTGCTCTTCTGAACGGTGGAGATGTTTTTTTCTTCTCCAGCGACTGCGGCCAAAAATAGAGTATAGAAGTACACCGATAATAGGGAGAAGAGCCAATACTAAAAACCATGCTAATGTGCTTTGTGGGGAACGATTTTCAATGAAAATTACGAAAGAAATTCCGATAATTGTAATAGACCATAAAGCACCAATAAAAGTATATAGTGAAATATTGGATGTATCTAAAAGGAAAAGCACAATCGATATAATGGTAAATACAAATAATAACTGAACGATGGGTTTTTTCATCTGTATAAATTTCACCTATTCTTTCTTAAATATATGCTTCTTATATGGAAGCTGTCTTCTAACATTTCTATTATAAACGTTTTATTTTTTTGTACCAACATAGATATTTTGCCCATGCCTTCCACATTTGTCCCACATAGTGTATATTATTACGTTTTTATATGAAAAGGAGTTTGAATGATATGCATAGAATCAGTCGTCCATTTGGTTGATATGGCTATCCATACTATTCATATAGCCCATATTGATGGAAGGAGGAGAGTGAGGACTACTTATAATTTCTATATTTGTCAGGTTTATGGTAGTGAATAATTAGAACAAAGGGAGATGAAGATAAAATGAATGAGATGCGGAACCATAGTGGACATCACCATAATCACCACGGAGGTCACAATCATGGAGGTTATCATCACCATAATCACCACGGAGGCTATCATCACCATGGCGGCGGTAGTAGTTGGGGATGGGGAGGAGGCACATTTGCCCCAGTTGGAAGTTTTGCGGGCGGGATGTTAGGCGGACTAACAGCTGGAGCATTAACGAGCGGCGGAGGCTATTATCCGGCGCCGTATCCAGCACCATATCCAATGCCGGTCCCTACACCATACCCAACAACATATCCAATGCCGTATCCAACACAATATCCATATGGGGGTTATTAATAAATAAGTGATAAAAAACAGACTATTGTAATCTGTTTTTTAGTAGTTAAGGCAATCGTGCGTATAGCTAATCTAATTCGTAAGTAAGCGGAACTTTAGAAGCGACTGATTAAAAAAAGCTGTTAACTAACAACTTATTTTTTAGATAAATTGTAGTTAACAGCTTTTTGGATTAGCTAATTTTCGTATTTTGTTGCTTTGCCATGGATGATGCTGAATTTTTCATAAGGACTGGGTAAAGAATGAGTCCTAATATAAATAATCCAATGCCTAAGAAAAATGTTTTCAGATCAGCTGTTCCTGTTTTAATTACCCAAATAGAGTATCCGAGTGCAAGTACGGTAATGATTCCATCTTTTATTCGAGAGCCTGGTGTTATATCGTATGTTTCTCCTGTAACAACAAGTTTTAATTGGTATAGAGTGGAAACAAGGTATGGAATTAAATAAGCTAAAGTTGCAACAACAATGGCAAAATTATAAGCTTCTGAAACCGTGCCAGATATTGTTGAGAACAGGAAAATTTGCGTCATAATATTTGTAACAAGCAATGATTTTGACGGACTGCCTTTTTTGTTTGTTTTTCCAAAGAATTTTGGGAAAAGCCCGTTCTTTGCTGCTTGATAAGGAACTTCTGAACTTACAACAATCCAGCCAACGGTAGATCCGAATAATGATACAAGTGCAAGCAGTGCCATGATGTAAGCACCTTTATTACCGATTGCTAGGTTTAAAGCATCTACTAACGGTTTTTGAGAATCTTTTAAAGCATCTTGCGGAAGAGCACCCATTGTTAGTAAAGTAATTGACATGTAAATAAGAAGGGCAATGATTAACCCGAAAATTGTTGCCTTTTTCACATCACGCTGAGACTTTGCACGGTTGGATAGCATAACTGCTGATTCAATCCCTATAAATGCCCAAAGTGTTGCAATGGCAGCAGCATTTACTTGACCACCTAATGGAATTGACTTTCCAGCCTCGTTCATAAATGTTTGCCCATCGCCAAAATTAGAAGCATTAAAAATAAATAGTGTGATGACAATGAACATTGTAAATCCGATAATTTTTGCGATTGTTGCAAGTAGGTTCATGTTACCTGCACGATCAATATTTTGAGAAAGAATATATTGAATGCCCCATAGCATAATGCTACATACAGCAAATGTTAATCCTTTTCCGAGTTCTAATGAAAATCCGTTTAGCGAAAAAAGAACTTGCTTACTTTGTAAAACTGGGAAGAATGTAGATAGGTATCCTGCAAATGAAATAATAACAGAAGCAGTTGCAGCCCAGTTAGCAGCCCAGTATCCCCATGCCATACTATATCCAGCAACCTTACCGGCCTTTTGCGAGGTGAACATTGCTTGTGCATAACTTTGTGGACCAGCTTTTAATTCCGGTTTACGAACTGCAAGGTTACCAAATACAAGAGCAATCATAAATACACCAAGTCCTGTAATTGTCCATGCAAGTGTTGATCCCATTGGTCCTGATACTTGCGCTAAATTCGATGGAAGCATAAATACGCCGCCTCCAACCATATTTCCAACAACAAATGCTGTTAAAATCCATAAACCCCATTTTTTCGTTTCCATGTTTGGCTATCTCCTTTGTAGTAGTTTTGCTTATTCATCATCTTTTTACTAACGTTTTTTGAAAATAAAAAAGAGCCATGTAGATAAAAAATACCTACATGGCTCTTTTTGCCTAACGTAGGTACAACGGGAATAACCCTTGTACCTACGCGTAATTTTTCCGCTAGGTTTCAAGGGTTAAGTATGATGATGATGTTTTTGTGCAAATGTAACTACAGTTGTATTCATAAGCATAGTTCTTTGCTCCCTTTCTCCTCTGATTTTGAAGTTAGTATACTACATGTTTTTTAGAATGAAAAGAGAAATCTGAAAAAAATTATAAAAATGCGCATTGGTGACTAAATATTTATATAGATATTTCTTGTGCTGGAAAATAAGTAAGAGATTGGCATGAATTTCTGTCATGCTATAATACAAGTAGAAATAGAAGGTGACGAGGGGTTATTCAAAATGATGAGTAAGTATGAACAGATTTATACGGAGATAAGTGATTCAATTGATAATCGCAAGTTAACAGAGGGGTGCAAAATCCCATCTGAAACAGAATTGATGAAGCAGTATGAAGCGAGCCGTGGGACGGTAAGAAAAGCTGTTGATTTATTGCAGGAACGTGGATACGTACAGAAAATACATGGTAAAGGTGTTTTTGTTTTAAAACGAAAAAACATTGAATTTAACTTTGGAGGTATTGTGAGTTTTCAGGAGGAAAATGAACGATTAGGGCGCCAATGTATAACAAATGTAGTAGAGATGGAGAAAATCTTAGCGACGAAAGAGCTAGCAAAATTATTGAATGTAAAAACGAGAACGAAGATAGATCATATTAAACGTGTTCGAAATATTGACGGAGAAAAGGTAATCTTAGATGTGAATTATTTTGTATCTGAACATATTCCAGAGCTAACAAAGGAAATAGCTGAGAAATCGATTTATAAATATATTGAGAAAGAATTAGGATTACATATTAGTTATTCACAGCGTGTTATTGAAGTGCAACCTTGTACAGATGACGATAGAAAGTATTTAGATTTAAATGGAACTGACTATGTTGTTGTTGTGAAAAATTTTACGCATCTTTATGATGGTAGTCAATTTGAATATACAGAATCACGTCACCGACTTGATATTTTTCATTTTTCTGATGTGGCGCGGAGAAAATAAAAAGATGAAACTGTACAGTGTTTCATCTTTTTTTGTATATTTTGAGAACAAATAAAAAAGTCCCCATCAACTCGTATATACGAGTGTTGACTAACTTATATATACGAGTTAATATGTATTTGTAAACGGTATCAAAAAAAGAAAAGAGGGACGGAATATGGGGAAGGATTATCGTAAGACAGCAGAACAAGTGTTGCAATATATCGGTGGGAAAGAAAATATTGACCAAGCAGCGCATTGTGTAACGAGATTACGTATTGCACTGAAGGATGAAAGTAAAATAGATAACGATAAATTACAAGCGGTTTCATTAGTGAAAGGTGTATTTCATAACGCTGGTGTATTTCAAATTGTTATTGGCCCAGGAGATGTAGATCGAGTATACGCAGAATTGATAACGCTTGCAGGTATGGAGGAATCGACAGTAGCGGATGTAAAGGATTCGGGGAATCAAAAATTAAATCCAATGCAAAAGTTTGTCAAAATATTTTCTGATGTATTTATGCCGATTTTACCAGCAATTGTTACAGCTGGTTTATTGATGGGTGTTAATAATTTATTAGGCGCTAAGGATTTATTTTTTGATGGAAAGAACTTATTGGAGGTATATCCAAACTTAGGTGGACTATGGGATTTAATTAATATGATGGCGAATACGGCATTCGTATTTTTACCAGCACTTGTTGGTTGGTCAGCGACGAAACGGTTTGGCGGCAGTCCGATACTGGGTATTGTTATGGGGTTAATGCTTGTACATCCTGATTTATTAAATGCATGGAATTATGGAAAAGCAGCAGCAGGTCTAGATGGACAAAAAATAGAGTACTTCAATATTTTAGGATTATTCCAAATTGAAAAAGTAGGTTACCAAGGACAAATTTTACCAATATTAGTAGCGGCATTTGTTTTAAGTAAAGTTGAGATTTTTCTTAAGAAACGTGTACCAAATGCGATTCAATTATTAGTTGTTCCGATTACAACAATTGTTGTAACTGGTGTATTAGCGTTAGGAGTTATTGGCCCAGTTACACGTCATATCGGTGATTTATTAACAGCTGGCTTAGTTGGCGTATATGAAACAGTTCCTGTACTTGGCGCAGTATTATTTGGCGCATTGTATGCACCGTTAGTTATTACGGGTATGCATCATATGTTTATTGCAATCGATTTACAATTAATCGCGCAAAATGGTGGTACATTTATTTGGCCAATGATTGCACTTTCTAACCTCGCACAAGGTAGTGCAGCCCTTGCAATGTTTTGGATATCTAAAAATCAAAATGATAAAAGTATGGCGTCAACATCGGCGATTTCAGCATACTTCGGTATTACAGAGCCAGCGATGTTTGGGGTGAATTTAAGAAATAAATTTCCGTTTTATGCAGCTATTACAGGATCGGCAGTTGCAGCAGTATTTATCACGTTAAATGGGGTATTAGCACCAGCAATTGGAATTGGCGGATTACCAGCATTTATTTCTATCATTCCGAAATCGATTCCAATGTTTGTGGTTGGTATGGTAATTGCGATAGTGATTCCATTTGTTTTAACATGGTTATTTGCAAAACGAGTAAAACAGAAGTAGGAGGCAGGGGAGCATGAAAGATTGGCATAAAAGCGTTGTCTATCAAATTTATCCCAAAAGCTTTAATAGCTATTACAATACAGAAACAGGCGATATAAAAGGTGTAACAGAGAAATTAGGTTATTTAAAAGAACTAGGTATTGATTATATTTGGTTAACACCAATTTACCGTTCACCGCAAAATGATAATGGCTATGATGTGAGCGACTATTATTTAATAGATCCATCTTATGGAACGATGGAGGAATTTGAAGAATTACTAGCAGAAGCGAAAAAACATGAGATTGATATTATGCTTGATATCGTTGTAAATCATAGTTCAACGGAGCATAAATGGTTCAAAGAAGCGAGTGAAAATAAAAATAGTCCGTACCGTGATTTTTATATATGGCGCGATGAAAAGAATAATTGGCAGTCTAAGTTTGGCGGCTCCGCTTGGGAGTATGATGAGAAAACAAAGCAATATTATTTGCATCTATTTGATAAAACACAGGCTGATTTAAATTGGGAAAATGAACAACTACGAAAAGAAGTATACGAGATGATGCGCTTTTGGCTTGAAAAAGGGGTCAAAGGATTCCGTCTTGATGTAATTAACTTAATTTCGAAAGATCAACGATTTTTAGATGACGAAGGAACAGCGGCTACAAGCGACGGACGTAAATATTATACAGATGGACCGCGTGTTCATAAATATTTACAAGAGATGAATTACGAAGTGTTTGAAGGAAAAGATGTGATTACAGTCGGAGAGATGTCCTCTACAACAATTGAGAATTGTATCAAGTATTCGGATCCAGGGCGTAAGGAATTAAGTATGACATTTAGTTTTCATCATTTAAAGGTAGATTATCCAAATGGAGAGAAATGGAAAAGAGCAGATTTCGATTTCGGTCAATTAAAAGAAATTATGTCGAAGTGGCAAACTGATATGCAAGATGGTGGAGGATGGAACGCATTATTTTGGTGTAATCATGATCAACCGCGCATCGTATCGCGTTTTGGTAATGATAAAAAATATAGAAACGAATCAGCAAAAATGTTAGCTACTGCGCTGCATATGTTACAAGGAACACCTTATATTTATCAAGGTGAAGAAATTGGGATGACAAATCCAGGGTTTGATAATATAGATTTATATCGTGATGTGGAATCTTTAAATATTTATGAAATGAAGCAGGAAAAAGGAATGTCAGATGAAGAAATCATTGGCATTTTGCAGCAAAAATCTCGTGATAATTCGCGTACGCCTATGCAGTGGAATACAGAAGAAAATGCTGGCTTTACAACAAATACACCGTGGATTTCTGTTGCAGAGAATTATAAAGAAATTAATGTGGAAAAGGCACTTGAAGATAAACAATCTATTTTCTATCACTATAAAAAGCTAATTGAACTTAGAAAGAAATATAATGTTATTACAAATGGTAAATATGCAATTATAGATGCAAACCACCCAAATGTATGGGTATATACACGTGAGCTAGAAGATGAAATGCTACTCGTTGTCAATAATTTTTATGAAGAAACAATTGTATATTCTGTACCAGAAAAAGTTATAGGAAACGAAATAAAGCAAGAAATATTAATATCAAATTATGAGGATTCAGGTGAAGATATTAGAAACCTTGTACTTAGACCATATGAATCTATTGTGTATCGATTTACTAAATAATTGGAATAAGAGGTTGGATGCTAATAGCATCCAACCTCTTATTAATTTAAAACACCGCTACTTCAGGAGTAAATTACACCATTCATATATACCTTTTGTACTATAGAGATTACGTCCAATGATATGTACAATTACATCATTTGATTAATAGGAAATTTATGAAAAGCGATTTATACTAGTATTGTGTCTTGCCTTTTTAGGTTTCGTACACAGCCGGTGATTGGCTAGTGGAGGTTTTTCCATTTTGCCAGTGCCGGTTTTTTGTTGGATAATAGAGAAAATATATTTTTACAAAGAAAGAAGGGACTGTTTTGAAAGATGTAGATTCTATTTCTATGAGAGAAAAATTTGCTAGTTTTTATCTTTATTTTATTTCTTTTCTTGGTTTGATTACTATAACTATATCTTTACTTGAAATTAAAATCCCTTCTCATCCAACGATAATAGTATTGTTAATACTATTTATGGGGATTACTGAGTATTTTCCTGTACGATTTTGGAGGGGAGTAAGCTCACTTAGCTTTCCAATCATTTATTCTATGCTTTTGTTGTTTGGCACATATATAACGGTGCTCTCTCTTGTGTTTGTTACATTAATTATTCACTTACTCCGTCGTTCGCCGGTAGAAAGGATACTCTTTAATAGTACTCAGCATGCTCTTAGCCTTATACTAGCAGAATGGTTTTCTAGCAAATGTATGCTTTTGTTGACGAGTGAGATGAATATGGCAGTTTTATATGAAAAATTAATATTTTTACTGTTGTTTAGCATATTCTTTTGTTTTTTCAACAACCTTTTTTATGATTTATTAATAGTACTCCTTCCTCAGCCATATTCGTTGCGTCGATGGAATCAAAAAAACATATCAGTATTTCTTTGTGAAAGTTTTTGTTTATTCTATGCTGCTATTATGCATATATTAGGTACGCAATATCGTTTAGAGATGAATGAAATTGTATTTTTTTTCTTCTTTTTTCCGCTTGTGGCAATTTCTATTATTAGTTCATTTTCTGCACGAGTACGGATGGAAAAAGAAAGATTGTATGAATTCTTTCTTATTACGACCGAAATAAGCCGTGGATTATCTGATGGAAATCTACAACATATAAAAAAATCACTTAAAGGATTTCTAGGGATACAAGCATATGTATTATGGACAAAAGACGAAGATGGATGGAGTATTCAGTTGAAAGATGGCAAGTTGAAGAAAAAAATAACTGATTATTCTAATGATGCAGAAAAGTTTGAGGGGATAACTAAAAATACCGTTTTTAATAATTGGAAAATTGGTACAGCACCGGGAGATGGGGTGTTTGAGGACGTTATACGCTCCCTTGTTTATTTTCCTCTTATTGTAAATGATGAGTTAATCGGAATGTTTGTTACGGGAAAAAGTAGAAGTTCTGGCTTTTTTCCAGAAGACGTGCAGCTATTAGAAACTTTTTCTAATCAATTAGCTAACATAGTTAAAACGAGAATACTTATTTCCGAACAAGAAAAAAGGATGATTTTAGAAGAAAGAAATCGAATTGCACGCGAAATTCATGATGGTATAGCACAAGCATTGGCCGGGGTGATATTTCAACTAGAATCAGCTCAGAAAAAATACCGTGATAAACCAACTGATATGCAGCAAGTAGTGGAGAAAAGTATAAGAAAATTAAGAGGGAGTTTAGGCGAAGTTCGCTATTCTATTTATGCTTTAAAGCCATATCCAACACAACAATTAGGGCTCAAGCAAGCAATAGCAAGTAAAATAAAATCTGTAAAACAAGAATATGAACTAGACATTAGATACCATGAAAGAGGACATTCTCGCACACTCAGTTTTTCTAAAGAAAGGGTCATTTTTGATACATTCCAAGAGAGTTTACAGAACATTGTTAAACATGCACAAGCGGAAAAGATTGATGTTCTGTTAAGTTATCAGCGTGAACATGTACTTTTAAAGGTAAAGGATAATGGAGTTGGTTTTTCTCTATTTGAGTCTATGATTAAAACAAAGTGTGAGCCACATTATGGTATATTACATATGAATGAACAAGCTGAACAGCTAGGGGCTACTTTACAGATTGATAGTTCTGTAGGGAAAGGGACAGAAATTACATTGTTAATTCCAGATTCACAAACAAGGGGTGCGTAAGATGATTAAAATATTAGTAGTAGATGATCATGCTTTTTTACGAGACGCAATTCGTAGCATACTAGAGGTTGAATCTGATATAAGAGTAGTTGGGGAAGCGATCTCTGGGGACGAAGTATTAGAGAAAGTCGAGGAATGCAGGCCAGATTGTATCTTGATGGATATCAATCTTCCTGGGAAAAATGGAATTGAAGCTACGGCACTAGTGAAAAAACAGTATCCAACTTGCCGAGTGCTTGCTTTTACTATGTATGAGCATGATGAGTATTTAATGGATGCACTTCAAGCAGGGGCTGATGGCTATTTATTGAAAGATTCATCATCGGAGCAAGTAGTGGCAGCAATTCGAATGTTATATCAAGGAGATTCAGTTATTCATCCACGTATGACGAAAAAATTAATTACGTATCATCAGCAACAAATAAAAGTAGAACCAACCGAAAATGAACTGACAGAGCGTGAAAAGGAAATTCTCTTTGAATTGGTGAAGGGGTTTAGTAATAAAGAAATTGCTGAAGCTCTATATATTAGTGACAAGACAGTTAAAATTCACATCAATAAAATCTTTAAAAAATTGAATGTAAAGAGCCGTTCGCAAGCAGTGATTTATGCTGTTCGAAATCAACTGGTTCCGTTGGACTAAATACAAAATACCTAAAAGAACTATCGTGTTTCTTTATTCTATATTACGAGGAATAAAGAGCAAGATAGTTCTTTTGTACTATTTAGGCGTAGAATCATTAGAATAAAAATTACTCCTTTTGTTTAATTTTCAGAAAAATCAAAATGTGGAATAATAAAAATAGAATTATCGTTTCATTCTATTAATAATTCATTTTGTGAAAAAACTTTACTGAAAATAAATTATGGGGGGCTTTTATAGAAAGCGGTTGGAAATGAGCCGGCAACTATATGAAATGTGGGGATGGTAGTAGTGTTGGATACTCTCAATCCTATTAAATACAGATTCAAGATTAATAGAATTATCAATGCTTAATAGGGTTTTGAGAATCATTTGGTTTAGAAAAAATAATTTTAATAACGGGGGGATGCCATATGAAGAAAAGAAAATTTGGAAAGATTCTTATCGGAACGTTGACTGTCGGCATGTTATTGTCTCAAGGAATTCCATATAACGTATTGGCAGAAGAGGTAAATACATCTACTTTAACTGGAATTGATGATGCAAATTCTATATTGAAAGGACTTACAAAGGAACAACGTAATGCTTTAAAAACATTAGATACAAAACCGGGGTTTGTTGTTTCGCCAGGTATCAATACAGCAAGTCCTGATAATGTGAATGTAATTGTAGAGTTCAAGCAAGCTCCTGCCAAAATTGAGGTACTAAAACAAGCAGCTAAAGGGAAAAGACTAGCTCTTTCTGCTGCGGAACAAAAGGTGGAAGCAGCTCATAAAGGATTTAAATCTGAGCTCGAACAGCTTCAAAAACAGAAAGATAAAGGGCCAAATTTCAAATCTGCCAAAATAACAAGAGAATACAAAAATGCTTTTAATGGCGTGGCAATGTCCTTACCTGGAAATATGATTGAAGATTTAGTTCGCACTGGTGTTGTCAAGCGTGTATGGGAAGATAAGGAGATTAAAATTGATTTGCCGAAAGAAACGGCTAAAACTGCCGTTCAGCCGAAAATGGCAGATAGCGTACCACAAATCGGTGTGGACAAGCTTCACGCTGAAAATATAACGGGTAAAGGAATTAAAGTAGGGGTACTAGATACAGGTATTGATTATAATCACCCAGATTTAAATGATGCCTATAAAGGATATCGTGCAAAACAAGGGGAAGATCCAAAAAAAGTAGAGCCGAACTCTGTAAAAGGCTGGGATTTCGTTAATAACGATGCTGATCCGATGGAAACAACATATAAAGACTGGCAAAACTCTGGAGGTTATCCTGAGATTTATAATGGAAGTGCATATTATACATCTCATGGTACACATGTAGCTGGAACAATTGCTGCAGACAAAAAAAATAATGTCGATTATGCGGTTAAAGGAGTCGCTCCAGATGTTGATTTATATTCATATCGTGTATTAGGTCCTTATGGAAGCGGACAAACAAATGGTATTCTTGCTGCAATTGATAAAGCGGTGAAAGACGATATGGATGTTATCAATTTATCGCTAGGTGCTTCTATTAATGATCCTTTATATCCTACTTCTGTGGCAGTGAGTCATGCAATGTTAGCTGGTGTTGTCACAGTTGTAGCGGCAGGAAATAGTGGTCCAAATGAAGGGACTATTGGATCACCTAGTGCGGCGGCACTTCCGATTACAGTTGGAGCAAGCGACGCAGCGATGACCATTCCAACGTTCTCTGCTGACGCAGGGGATTTACATGTGGATAAGATGATGCTACTTGGAAAGAGCTTTACTGATAAGCTTGAGGACTTAAAAGGGCAATCCTTATCCGTTGTATATGCAGGACTTGGGAAATCAGGTGACTTTACAGGGAAAGATGTAAAAGGAAAGCTAGCTCTCATTCAGCGTGGTGAGATTACATTTGATGAAAAAATTAAAAATGCTAAGGAAGCAGGCGCAAAAGCTGTCATTGTGTATAACAATGTAGATGGTGAAATTACAAGCTATCTTGGAGAAAGTACATCATCTATTCCATCGTTCCGCTTAACAAAAGCAGATGGTGAGAAATTACAAGGTCAAGTTGCACAAGGGAATGTATCCTTAACTTTTGGAGAAATGAGTAGCGCAAAAACAGAGGGAGATCACTTAGCTGATTTCAGCTCTCGTGGTCCTGCAAGTAAAACGGATGATATTAAACCAGATATTGTAGCGCCAGGTGTGTCTATTTTCTCTACTGTCCCTGAATATATCAATGATCCAAAGGATGGAGAAAATTATCCGGTAGCGTATGGACGTATGTCGGGTACATCTATGGCAACTCCTCATACGGCAGGGGTAGCGGCATTAATTTTACAAGAGCATCCAAACTATAGTCCATTTGAAGTAAAAGAGGCACTTATGAACACAGCGGTGGATTTAAAAGAAGAGCGTTCCGTATTTGAGGTGGGATCAGGACGAATTGATGCTTATCGTGCAGTTCATGCAGATACATCTATCGAGGTTATCGATAAAACGACAAACGTGGTAAATGATGAAGAAGTAGAAATTGAAGAAAAAACGGGTTCTATTGCATTCGGTTATAAAACGCAATTGGCAAATAGGCCAATTAAAGATACTCGAAAAATTCTGATTAAAAACAACAATAAAGCAGAAGAAAAAGAGTTCAAATTAGAAGTAGAGTTTTCGCCAACTAGTGTAGGTGTGCAAGATGCAGCGAAGAACGGTGTGAAATTGAACGTACAAGATTCTATTAAAGTAGCTCCTGGTACATCTGGGGAGATTAGCCCTGAAATTATCATTCCAGAAAACGCAGAATTCGGTAGATATGAAGGATATATTCATATTTCAAATAAAAACAACGAAAAAGAAATATATCAAGTGCCATTCGCAGTTAAATTCTCAGAAAAAGGAATTGCATCTGTAGATTTGCTTAGAGATGCAATGGCGACAGATACATCTAACTTCCATCCATTTATGGGAAGACCGAGTTCACCGTTGACATTTAAATTAAATAGTCCACTTGAAACTATTGATGCGGTTGTGAAGGATCGAAAAACAGGCAAGGCATTAGGAATTGTTGGCACACTTAATGCAAGCAGTCTAACACCGAATATTGAATATATGATGTTCGATGGTATGGGAGGATATGTGTTCCCGTTTACAGGAGATCCAAATCATCCAATTGGAGATAAACGAGTTACGTTGCCTGATGGCGATTATCAACTGGACTTCGTTGGATACGATAAAGAAGGGAAAGCTTATACAAAAGGCGATAGCATTATCATTGATAATGTAATACCTGAAATGAAATTTAATGATGTGCAACCTGGTGTTCATGAGGTAAATGAATCCATGTTCAAAGAAGAAGACGGTCAGCGTGCATTATGGGTACATGGTAATATTTATGATTCTACGGTAGATGCATTAAAGGCAAAAGGCCTCCAGTATGACCAAAAGGCTAATGAAATTGTATATTACCAAAACTCCGCTTTTCCGTCAGGTTGGTTGAATACAATTCAAGCTAACGGTGATTTTAAATTTGGAGTACTTCCAGAGGAAATCAATGAACCGCTTAATTTAAGGTTATTTGGATATGATCTCGCAACTGCATCGAATATGGCGAATGGATTTAAAGATTACGTCTTTGTTAAAGAGGGGACAGAATACGCTGTTCCAGGCTATGACAAAGATAAAATAAAATTAGGAGAAAAAATTACGTTAACTTTAAATCTCAATAATGTGAAACAACTTATGTCAGGTACATTTGAGATTCCTTATAGTAAACAGCTATTTAAATTTACAGATGTGAAACCAAATCCAACGCTTACGGAATATGCAAAACAACATGGATTAAATATCAAATTAGAAGATTCAGTGATAAATGAAGAAGGCGCTTGGGAAAATAAAGTAAAAGTTAGCGCGTCTTTAGACGGAACTGAATTTAAAGGATTAGATGGAGATACTCCATTTCTAGATGTTACATTCGAGATGACGAGTGATGAATATTTTTATGATTTAACTGCATTTGGAGTAGATAAATTCTCTTATACAAAAGCTGGTGCATCAGAGTCTGTTGAGATTCCTATTTTTAAAGATAAATCCTTTTCTATTGTTTCGAAACATTCGATGATTGGAGGATATATTGGTCCAGAAGCATTCTTAAATGAAGAAGGCTATTTAAATAAGAAGGACTATACAAAATTGGGAGCAAAAGTGTACGCAGTTAGTAAGGATGGAAAGAAATACACAGGAACGGTTGATAATAATGGCCAATTTGAAATTCACAATGTTCCTGTAAGCGATAAAGAATACGATGTTTTTGTAGAAATGCCGGGTCATCTAAATAGTAAATTAACAACAAAAATAGGTAAAATGCAGGACGGGGAATTAGTAGGTCAATATTTTAGAGCTGATATGGATGACAACCTTGCAGGTGATGTAAATGGCGATAAAATGGTGGATATTCAAGATGCTAGAATAGCAGCTCTATCATATGAAAAAGGAAAAGTGGCTGTAAAAGATGGTGACATCAATCAAGACGGTGTTGTGAACGAAACAGATATACGTTTTATCGAGAAGAACTTCTTGAAAAAGGGTCCAGATGTTAAAGAGAATCAGAAACCAAAAGAAAATGTGGGACCAGTGACGTTAGAGAAAATCTTGCGTTCGATCGGATTAGAACCGAAGAAATAAGTAAGGATTCTACACGCTTACACAAATACCATAGAATCAATTGGGGCTGTTTTCCTTATTGATAACAGATAGACTAAAGAGAACTTTTTTAATCAATAAGAGCCGGTCATGCTTCAGGTTAACATTACCGGTTCTTATGAAAATATTTTTATAGTGACACAGATTTTTTATGGGATTTGAACTTTAAAAATAGGGGGATTGTTGAAATGGGTCTTAAGAAAAAACTTGGTATGAGTACTGTGACTGCAGCTCTTGGTTTATTTTTAATTGGGGGAGGAACGTACGCGTATTTCAGTGATAAAGAAGTATCAAATAATACGTTTGCAGCAGGTACTTTAGACTTAAGCGTTGATCCTAATGTTGTTATCGACATTGACAATATTAAACCGGGTGATGAGATGGAGCGCGGATTTCAACTGGTCAATAAAGGTACTTTAAAGATAGGAGACGTGAAGCTTCTTACTGATTATACTGTATTAGATGGTAAAGGTGATAATGGCACTGCTGATTTTGGTGATCACATCCGCGTCGATTTCTTATGGAACTTGGACAAAAATACAGTGCCTGTATGGTCTACTACATTGTCTGAGCTGAAGAAAGCTACGCAAAATGGAAATGTTCTTGACCTTGTGCAAAAAGGTGTTGTAGATCGAGAAGGAGATGGACTTGCTCCTGGTGATGATGACACATTCTATGTCATGTTCACATTTGTAGATAACGGTGAAGATCAAAATACGTTCCAAGGAGATGCATTGAAATTGAACTGGACATTCAACTCAATGCAGACAGAAGGTGAGGATAAGTAAATATAAAGATTCTCGTACTTATACAAGGATAAGATGATAGCGTTATATCTTTAGCTATAATTTAAACATTTTTTGGATAATTTCTTTCAAATATTGTACAGATTGATTTGATAAATCAATCTGTTTTTTGTTGTCAGATAGAGTTTGAGTTTTTTAATCATCATAGCAGTATTTTTTCATATTCCTATCGAATTAAATATAAGGATACATAAAGGGGGAATACATATGGAAATAGCTGTAGAGAGAGTTTTTACAACTGAAATTTTGGAGGAAGCTGCAAGACGATTTAACGTTACAGTGGAAGAAACACCACTTGGTGATTTTGAAAACTATATTTTTCATGCAAAGCATGAAAGCGGGGAATCTTACGTATTAAGATTAACGCACTCTTCTCACCGATCTAAAAAACAGGTGGAAGCAGAGTTAGACTTTTTACGGTATCTTGCAGAGAACGGAGCTAAGGTTGCTGCGCCACATTGTTCAATATCTAAAAAACTTGTAGAAGGGATACAAGCAGCAGATGGAACTATCTTTTATACTTCTCTTTTTACATATGCCAAAGGAGAGAGAGTAAAAGGAGAAACCTCAGTGTATTGGGGCGATGATTTTTTTGAAGCATGGGGAAAAGCGATTGGTCAACTGCATCGTCTTACAATTGATTATCCAAAAACGGAATATCGTGATACCTGGGAAGTAGAGGAGAAAGCGATTATTAATGAGCTAGAAGATAGACAAGTAAAAAAGATTGCATATGCATTAATTGATAAGATAAAGATGCTTCCGATAGAAAAGGGAACTTTTGGACTTATGCACGGTGATATTCATCAAGGGAATTTCCATTATGATGGGAAAGAATTGACGATTTTTGATTTTGATGATGCAACGTATAATTATTTTATTCATGATTTAGCGATGGTTATTTATTATTCTGTTCTTTCAAATGCATGGACTGAACAAGAGAAAACATTGTTTGTATGTAAACAATTACAAGTATTAAGAAAAGGATATGAATTGGAACATCAATTAGAAGAAAATTGGTATGAATCACTACCACTATTTTTACGTCTTCGTGATATCGGTTTATATGGTACGATTCAGAAAAAATTCAAAGGAAAAGAAATGCCAGTATATTTCCAAGAACTAGCAGAAGCGCTTTATGTAAGGATTATAAAGCAGGAAGCCATTGTGAATATATAATACACATGTAACGTAACAAAGTATATATATCGAATATATACTTTGTTTTTTTATACAAAAATATGTTTGTTTTATCAAAATAATATTGTCATAGACTATAGATACATTTATAATTTTTATATATTCTGAATATTCTTTATAAAAGAAAAGGAGGGGGAATGGATTGGAGTCCTTTGTTACTTGGCTAAATAATATTGTATGGAGTCCCGCACTTGTTTATTTATGTTTAGGAGTAGGTTTATATTTTTCAATACGAACGAGATTTTTACAAGTTAGGCATGCAGGTGAAATGGTAAGACTGACATTTCAAGGAGAAAAATCGGAAGCGGGTGTCTCTTCTTTCCAAGCGTTAGCACTTTCTCTATCAGGGCGCGTTGGAACGGGGAATATTGCTGGTGTAGCAACAGCGATTGCTTTTGGTGGTCCAGGGGCTGTCTTTTGGATGTGGGCTGTGGCGTTTTTAGGGGCAGGCTCTGCTTATGTGGAATCAACACTTGCTCAAATATATAAAACGAAGCATCAAGGGCAATTTCGTGGTGGTCCAGCTTATTACATTGAAAAAGGCTTAGGGGTTAAGTGGTATGCACTTGTGTTTGTCGCTGCTACAATTCTTGCAACAGGGATGCTACTTCCAGGTGTTCAAGCAAATAGTATTGCTTTGAGTTTAGAAACAGCTTTTGGTATTAATACATCTGTTTCAGGAGCAGTATTAGTTGTTGTATTAGCACTTATTATTTTTGGTGGAGTTAAGCGAATTGTTAATGTAGCTCAAGTTGTTGTACCGTTTATGGCAGCTGGATATATTCTTGTTGCTTGTGTAATTGTAGCTATGAATATCGAAAAGTTGCCAGAAGCATTCATGTTGATTTTAAAAAGTGCATTTGCCTTAGAAGCTGCGTTTGGAGGAATTATTGGTTTAGCGATTTCTTGGGGAGTAAAACGTGGTATTTATTCGAATGAAGCTGGTCAAGGAACTGGGGCACATGCGGCTGCAGCTGCTGAAGTATCTCATCCAGCAAAGCAAGGCCTTGTGCAAGCTTTTTCCGTTTACATTGATACATTATTCGTTTGTTCAGCAACAGCATTTATGATGATTATTACAGGCATGTATAACGTATTTGATGCAAGCGGAAAAAATTTCATTGTGAATAAACTGAATGGTGCAGAACCAGGTCCTGGATATACACAAGCTGCAGTAGAATCTGCGTTTCCTGGATTTGGAAATGGATTTGTTGCAATTTCTCTATTATTCTTTGCTTTTACAACGATTATGGCGTATTACTACATTGCAGAAACGAATATTGCCTATTTAAATCGTGATAAGGATCGTCCATGGATGTCACTTGTTTTAAAAATTGTTTTCTTAGGTGTTGTATTCTACGGCTGTGTCAAAACAGCAGCAACAGCTTGGGCGCTTGGAGATATCGGTGTAGGGATTATGGCATGGGTCAATATCATTGCAATCATACTTTTACAAAAACCGGCACTGCTAGCACTGAAAGACTATGAAAAACAGAAAAAAGAAGGAAAAGATCCTGTATTTGACCCAAAGGAGCTAGGAATCAAAAATGCTGATTTCTGGGAACACGAATACGGAAAAGATAAGAAAGAAGAAGTGTCATAATAGAGTATTTGCAAAACAATAAAGTGGAGTGTATCTGTCCGTTATTGTTCAAATAATGGGAATTTCTATTTGCATGGCCGAATAAAATTTGAATCAGGTAAGCTTCACTTTATTAATAATTGGGTCAGAAAGGGGGAAAAAGATTGATTGCTTTTCGTAATGTAAACAAGTTTTATGGTAACTTTCAAGTTTTGAAAAATATTAATTTACAAGTCCAAAAAGGAGAAGTAGTTGTAATCGTAGGGCCATCGGGATCTGGAAAAAGTACATTACTTCGCTGCATTAACCAATTGGAAACAATTACAGAAGGAGACTTAGTAGTACAAGATGTTGAAGTACATAATCCGAAAACAGATATGAATGAGTTACGCCGGAATATTGGAATGGTGTTTCAACATTTTTATTTATATCCACACAAAACAGTGCTCCAAAATATTACACTTGCACCAATAAAAGTGAATAAGACTTCAAAAGAAGAAGCGGAAAAAACAGCAATGTATTATTTAGAAAAAGTGGGAATTCCAGAGAAAGCGAATGTGTATCCGCAGCAATTATCTGGTGGACAACAGCAACGGGTAGCGATTGCAAGGGGATTAGCGATGAAACCAGAAATCATGTTATTCGATGAGCCAACTTCTGCACTTGATCCAGAAATGATTGGAGAAGTGCTTGATGTAATGAAAACCCTAGCAAAGGAAGGGATGACGATGGTTGTCGTCACTCATGAAATGGGATTTGCACGTGAAGTAGCAGACCGCATTATATTCATGGATGAAGGGCAAATCATTGAAGATACAAAGCCAGTAGACTTCTTTGCAAATCCAAAGCAAGAAAGAGCACGATTGTTTTTAAGCCGGGTGTTAAATCATTAGAGGAGGGGTTTTATGTTTAAAATGAAGAAACTGTTCGTTTTAATTGTATTTTCATGCTTATTTGCTCTTATCATAGCAGGTTGCGGGAGTAAGAAGGAAACGTCCAAAGAAGTTTCTAAAGAAACTTCAGGCGGAAAAGTGGTAGATCAAATTAAAAAGCGTGGGAAATTAGTAGTTGGGGTTAAGAATGATACAAACTTATTTGGATTAAAAGATCCTGCAACAGGGAAGGTAGAAGGATTTGATGTTGATGTAGCAAAAGCGCTTGCGAAAAAAATTCTCGGAGACGAGAGTAAATTAGAATTAAAAGAGGTAACTTCTAAAACGCGTATTCCAATGTTGAAAAACGGTGATATTGATGCGATTATCGCAACGATGACAATTACAGAAGAGCGTAAAAAAGAAGTTGATTTTTCAGATGTATATTTTAAAGCAGGGCAGTCATTACTTGTAAAAAAAGGAAGCAAGATTAAGAGTATTGATGATGTGAAAAGTGGTGTGACAGTATTGGCGGTAAAAGGATCAACTTCTACGCAAAATATTCGTAAAAAGTCCCCAGAGGCAAAAGTACTAGAATTTGAAAATTATAGTGAGGCATTTACAGCATTAAAAGCAGGAAAAGGGGATGTCCTTACAACGGATAACGCTATTTTATACGGCATGGCAAAACAAGATGCAAATTATCAAGTTGTTGGAAAGATTTTCACGGATGAACCGTATGGAATTGCTGTTCAAAAAGGAGCAACTGATTTAACAAAGGTAATTAATGATTTGTTAAAAGAGATGAAAGCGAACGGTGAATACGATAAATTATATGAAAAATGGATTGGTGAAAAACCAGAGAAGTAAAGTATAGAAAGAGTAAGAGGATGAGAGATACTCATCCTCTTCTTGTAAAGAAAGAGGGGGGAGCATTTGCCTGATTTTTCTATTCTTACAAACAATCTTGATTTGTATTTAGAAGGATTTAAATATACAGTGATGTCTAGCATTGTTGCACTGATTGGGAGTTTTATTCTCGGTACGATTATGGCAGTGATGCGAATTGCACCCATTCGAGTTTTGAATTGGTTTGGCGCAGCTTATGTAGAATTCATTCGGAATATTCCACTTGTTTTAATTGCATTTGTATTTTATTTTGCTTTTCCAGTAATGGGTGTTACATTAAATGGGTTTATTGCTGGGACGGCCGCACTTACAATCTATACAGCAGCATTTATTGCAGAAGCAATTCGAGCTGGAATCTTGTCAGTTCCCAAAGGACAGATGGAAGCAGCGCGTTCTTCGGGCTTAACGTACGTGCAAGCGATGTATTATGTCGTTTTACCACAAGCTATTAAAATAGTAATTCCACCATTAGGTAATCAGTTTCTCAATTTAGTAAAGAACTCATCTATCCTTGGCATTATTGCCGGAGCAGATTTGATGTATCAAGGGGATTTAATTTCAACAAGAACATTTGTTACATTCGATGTATATATATTTGTTGGTATGTTTTATTTACTATTGACTGTACCGCTTAGTATGCTTGTGCGTTACTTTGAGAAACGCTTAGCGAAAGGAGCGGTGTAAATGGATTTTCGAGGTGCTTATACAGGCGATCATGTCTTATTTTTATTAAAAGGACTACTTGTTACGTTAGAAATAGCTGTTGTAGCAATTTTGCTTAGTTTTATTATTGGTAGTGTAGTAGGGACTTTACGATATACAAGAATCCCAGTCGTATCACATTTATTAGGATTTATCGTTGAAATCATTCGTAATTTACCATTACTTTTAATCATCTTCTTTACGTATTTTGCACTTCCAGAAGCTGGACTGAAATTAGAGATTAAAACGGCAGCCATTGTTGCTTTAACAATATTTGAAGCAGCGATGATATCAGAAATTGTACGAAGCGGTTTATTATCGATTGAAAAAGGACAAATTGAAGCAGCACGTGCCTCTGGATTATCATACGTACAAACACTTTGGTATATTATTTTGCCACAAGCTTTGCGACGTATGGTACCACCGCTCGTTAGTCAATTTATCTCTTTATTAAAAGATACATCACTAGCGGTTGTGATCTCATTACCAGAACTTATGCATAACGCCCAAATTATAAATGGACAGAACGTAAATTATATGATTCCTACATTAATACTTGTTGCGTTTATGTATTTTGTTGTCAATTACAGTTTATCAATTGTATCTAGAAAATTAGAAAGTCGTTAACTCTTACATGAAATGAGATGTAAGAGTTTTTTATTTTTTACATAGTATAGGAGCTATGATTTGGAAGATATTTGTTTTTTTTTATGGGTGTAATTATAATTTAGATAAAAAAATATATATTTTATCAGAAAAGTTTTAATTTTATATAGAAATTGTAACCGCTTTCGTGTATATTTTTGTTATCAGAAAATTTTAAAAAGAGATAGAGGGTAGTTATAGGGGAGGATTACGATGCAGCAAACAACGAACGAGAAATTACATCGCACGATGAAGAGTAGACATTTATTTATGATTGCACTTGGAGGGGTAATCGGAACAGGTTTTTTTCTTGGATCAGGCTATACTATTAACCAAGCAGGACCAGGAGGAGCAATTCTTTCTTATTTAGTCGGTGGATTTATTATGTATTTAACAATGCTTTGCCTCGGTGAGCTAACAGTAGCGATGCCAGTTTCTGGTTCTTTCCAGAAATATGCGACGAAGTTTATCGGCCCGGGGACAGGATTTATGATTGGATGGCTTTACTGGCTTGGATGGGCAGTTACAGTTGGCTTAGAGCTGACATCAATCGGTTTAATGATGAAAAGATGGTTTCCAAATGTAGATGTTTGGGTATGGTGTCTTGTATTTGGAGTTATTTTATATATGGCCAATGCTATTTCAGCAAAGAGTTATGCGGAATTAGAATTTTGGTTCTCCAGTATTAAAGTTATTACAATTATTGCATTTATTGTTCTTGGTGGTAGTGCGTTATTTGGTTTCTTGCCATATGACGGAAAAGAAGCAGCACCTCTTTTTTCTAACTTTGTGAGTGATGGCGGATTGTTCCCAAATGGACTTGCAGCGGTACTTCTTACTATGATTACAGTTAACTTCTCGTTCCAAGGTACAGAGTTAATTGGGATTGCAGCAGGGGAGAGTCAAGAACCAGAAAAAACAATTCCACGTGCAATTCGTAATACAGTATGGCGCATTATGTTGTTCTTTATTTTAACGATGACGATTTTAGTAGGTTTAATTTCATGGAAAGATGCAGGGGTTATTGAAAGCCCATTCGTTGTTGTATTTGATAAGATCGGCATTCCATATGCAGCAGATATTATGAACTTTGTTATTATCACTGCTTTATTGTCTGTAGCAAATTCAGGATTATATGCAGCAACGCGTATACTATGGTCACTTGCAAATGAAGGGATGGCACCAACTTCCTTCAAAAAGGTAAATAAACGCGGTATTCCGATTATGGCATTAGTAGTTACAATTGCGGTAGCGGCACTATCTTTACTAACGAGCTTTTTGGCAGAGGATACAGTATATATGTACTTATTATCTGTTGCTGGTTTATCTGCAGTTGCAAGTTGGATTATCATTGCATTGTCACAACTTCGCTTTAGAAGCCAGTACGTAAAGGGTGGCGGGAAATTAGAGGACTTAAAATATAGAACACCGCTATATCCAATTGTCCCAATTTTAGCGTTAATTACAAATAGTATTGTTGTGATTAGTTTAGCGTTTATTCCAGAACAGCGCATGGCATTATATTGTGGTATTCCATTTATCATTTTCTGCTACGTGTATTATTATATGAGTAAGAAGCGACAGCAAATTACGAAAGTGGAGATGGGCACAACGTATGAAACTAACAATCAAGCATGATGATATTGAGGCGGAACTTTCACATGGTCAATTGTCTATTGGAAAAGAAAGTGGATATACACCGTTAGAATTACTAGTTTCTTCTATTGCAGGGTGCAGTGCAATTGTATTTCGGACAATTCTAGAAAAGAAGCGTATTACATATGATACGTTTACAATTGAAACTGAAATCGGAAGAAGTGAAGTTTTATCAAGACCGGTAGAAAGTGTTCATTTGCACTATAAAGTAAAAGCAGAAGGGATTACACAGATACAGTTAGAGAAAGTGTTAGAGCTTGCGGTGAAGAATTGTACGATTGCTCAATCTGTGAAGGATAGTATAAAAATTACGGAAACAGTTGAGTTAATGGGTGAATGAACTTTTGTGAGTGGTATGTAAAGTCAGAAGAAATTGAGAATAAGATCGTATAAAGTGAAGTAAACGTCAAGTAACTCTAAAATCAACCTTTATTGTATATTTTGGAGTTACTTGACGTTTACGTTTTTTTACTTGTATATATAGTTTTACAACACCTTCATTAGTTTATTACTAACATTATGAATAAATGATATAATCTATTTTTATCTTAGTGTAATAAATTAATTGAAAAGGTGAGAAGGCATGGGGAAATGGTTTACACTTCGAGAAATTTCTCGAAATACATCTATACCTATTCAAACGGTAAAGCGCTATGTAGAAGATTATCAGTCATATTTAAATATGCGTAACGAAGAAGGCGTTTATATATTTCATGAAACATGTATTTCTACACTACAAGAGGTTAGACAATGCTATAAACAAGGAAAGAATAAAGAAGAAATTAAAGGGATTTTGAACAAAGTTTGTAGCAATTCCACGGCGATGGTAGTCAAAGAGAGTACATGTAATGAGGACCCTCTATTATTAGGAATACATAAGCATTTAGAAAAAGAAAATAATGTTCATCAAAATCTTATGACAATGATTCGGGAGCAAAGTAAAGAGATAAGTAAGCTACATCAAAAATTAAATGAGCATTTAGAACAAAAAGAACGTATCGCAATAGAAGAAAGAGATCGTACATTAACACAGTTACTTAGAGAGATGCAAAATGTAAAAAGAGAAATAGCAAAATCAAAAAAGAAATCTTGGTGGAAAACTTTCTTTTTTGAAAAGAACTGAAATCACATTTATATACATATTTATCTCGCTATTCGCGGACAGTAAGACCTCGACTGATTAAAGTTTCACTTTATTTTTAGTGGAATCACGTATGTTTTCTTTCTTTTTGAAAATGCTAGACTTTTTTTGACGATTTTATTAAGGTAAATATTGTGCACAAAAAGGAAAGCTCAAATTTGAGCGTTGGGAGTAGTTTATGACAGAAAATAAACAACAAAAACGCTTAATATTCTTGCTAACTGTTGTGCTGGTTGCAATATTCATATGCGTTAGTTTTCAAAACAAGAAAACAAATTCGAATAAGTCTAATAATCATGTAGCGGATGTACGTGAGGATAAAAATTCTGAAAAATCCAGTAAGAGCGATTTTTCCAACGTAAAAGTTACAAATAATGTTTCTGATCAATCACTAAAAGAGAAGCTCTCGAATTCAGAAGATGAAGGTAATATTTCGAAACAACCAATTGAGATAGATCATGCTAGTGATTTACCTCAAAATAAGAATTATAGAGATTCAAGTGAAAAAATTTTTTCTACTGAAGTACACAAGGAAGCTACTTTCGTTAAGTTAGGAAAAAAGGACAGCGACAATGATCACACTTTAAACAACATGAATAATTTAATACAGCCAGTACAAGTTAGTGAGGCATACGAAAAAGAAAAGCAGATCGAAGCTAGAAAGCAAGAGGAAGCCGAAAAGCAGACCGAAGCTAGAAAGCAAGAGGAAGCCGAAAAGCAGACCGAAGCTAGAAAGCAAGAGGAAGCCGAAAAGCAGACCGAAGCTAGAAAGCAAGAGGAAGCCGAAAAGCAGACCGAAGCTAGAAAGCAAGAGGAAGCCGAAAAGCAGATCGAAGCTAGAAAGCAAGAGGAAGCCGAAAAGCAGACCGAAGCTAGAAAGCAAGAGGAAGCCGAAAAGCAGACCGAAGCTAGAAAGCAAGAGGAAGCCGAAAAGCAGATCGAAGCTAGAAAGCAAGAGGAAGCCGAAAAGCAGATCGAAGCTAGAAAGCAAGAGGAAGCTGAAAAGCAGACCGAAGCTAGAAAGCAAGAGGAAGCCGAAAAGCGATCGAAGCTAGAAAGCAAGAGGAAGCCGAAAAGCAGACCGAGGCTAGAAAGCAAGAGGAAGCCGAAAAGCAGATCGAAGCTAGAAAGCAAGAGGAAGCCGAAAAGCAGACCGAAGCTAGAAAGCAAGAGGAAGCCGAAAAGCAAATCGAAACTAGAAAGCAAGAGGAAGCCGAAAAGCGGATCGAAGCTAGAAAGCAAGAGGAAGCCGAAAAGCAGATCGAAGCTAGAAAGCAAGAGGAAGCCGAAAAGCAGATCGAAGCTAGAAAGCAAGAGGAAGCCGAAAAGCAGACCGAAGCTAGAAAGCAGGAAGAAGCTAGAAAGCAAGAAGAAGCTAGAAAGCAGGAAGAAGCTAGAAAGCAAGAAGAAGCTAGAAAGCAAGAAGAAGCTAGAAAGCAAGAAGAAGCTAGAAAGCAAGAAGAAGCTAGAAAGCAGGAAGAAGCTAGAAAGCAGGAAGAAGCTAAAAAACAAGAGAATAAAGGTCATGTACTAAATGCGTTTGAAAAACGTGTTGTGGAGCTAGTTAATGTAGAACGAGCGAAAGTTGGCTTATCTCCATTGCAGATAGATACAGAGCTTAGTAAAGTAGCACGTTTAAAATCAGAGGATATGTTGACAAATAATTATTTTGATCATAATAGTCCAGTTTATAATTCGCCATTTGACATGATGAAACGTTTTGGTATTTCTTATTCAGCAGCAGGTGAAAATATCGCTAAAGGGCAACAAACACCAGAAGGAGTTATGGATGCTTGGATGCACAGTCCAGGGCACCGTGCGAATATTCTAAATAGGAATTTTACTTATATAGGTGTTGGTTACGTGAAACAAGGAAATATTTGGACGCAACAATTTATTAAAAAATAAATAAAAATTGTTGATAAACTCGAGTTTTTAGCAAAAAAAAACTTTTTTGAATTTGCAAATGATGGAATTTAAATTATGAAACGAATTCAGCCGTTTAGTAAAGGTATCCCATGAAGAGTTCAATAAAAAGTTTTGAACGACAGAAGTCATTTTTACGAATGACTTCTGTTTTTTATTATAAGCGTCACCTGTCCCCCACCTATCTTCCTTATCAAGTTGTCTAAAGCTTTTTCACATATTGGTTGGTAATGAAATAGTAAAGCAAGAACCTTGATTTACTTCACTTGTGACAGTAATTTCTCCATCATGTAGTTCAACTATCTCTTTAACAATAGCAAGCCCTAATCCAGTTCCACCAGTTGAACGAGATCTTGCTTTATCAACACGATAAAATCGTTCGAAAATGTGTGGAATATCTTCTTTTGGAATTCCTTCTCCTGTATCTTGTATGGCAATTTCAATTTGTGTTTTATGCTCTGTAACGGAAATTATAATTCGAGAATGTTCAGCTGAATGTGCATAAGCATTATTTAAAATATTGACAATAACTTGTTCAAATCTTTGTTCATCAAGAACTATGGAAAGTGAAGAAGAACATGTTGAAGAAACGTGGATATGTTTCGCTCCATACATCATATTCACTTTTGTAACAATGCGAGAAAGGAAGGTTTGCAAGTGTACTTCCCTTGCCTGAATAGAAAAATTATGATTTTCCATTTGAGCAAGTAAAAACAAGTCCTGTACTAAATTTGTAATAGAATCAGCTTCGTCTCTTATAATCGATAAATACCTTTGACGCTGCTCAGGAGATGTACCGTTTTTCATGGCGATGTCTGCATATCCTCTTACATAAGTTAGCGGTGTTCTTAGTTCATGAGCGACACTTGCCAAAAATTCACTGCGTTCTTTTTTCATGTAATGTAAATCATTTGCGAGCGTTTGGATAGACACGGCAAGTTCGCCAATTTCATCATTTCGAGTACTAGTTAAAGAGACGGATAAATCACCATGACTCATTTTTTCAGTAGCATGCTTCATACGGAGGAGCGGCTTCGTTAACAGACGTGATAGAAGAAATATCGTAATGACTGTTAAAATGAATGTAACAGCACCAGCAACAAGAAATTGTTTTGTAAGACCTGCAATCATTTGTTTAATGGAACTTGTGCCAAGAAACATATAAACATAACCTTGCATTTTTCCTTCTATTATTATTGGACTAACTGTGCATATATAGTTAGAAGTTTTCCAGTGATTCTCCACGATAGTTCCGTTATGGTTCGTATCTGCTATCATTCCAATAATGTGCCTCTTTATAGTGGAATCTATATCATTAGAATTTGCTAATATCTCTTTACGAGCATTTGTAATAACAACCTTTGTCTCAGCTTCTGACTCCATTAACGCGACATGAGAAATGGTTTGCGAATCAAAATGTTTTTCGAGTACATCTCGGTGGCTATTTCCACGTTTTAATAATGCTGTCATCTCCTCATTTACTCTTGTATTGACAAGGCTGTAATAGAGCAGTACAAATAAGACGCTCTCAATTAAAAGTGTAACAATTAAAAAATAAAATCCGAGTTGAACAGAGATCCGTTTCATCGCGTTACTCCTTAATTTTCAATATCAATCCATCGATAGCCAATTCCATACACGGTTTTTAAATGTTCATCAATTGGGAATTTGGCCTTTCGTAATTTATCACGCAAATTACGAATATGAGAATCTACTGTACGATCCTCTGTATTTGTATCTAGCCCCCAAATCCGCTCAATAAGCTGATCGCGACTTAATACATAGTTCACGTGATGTAAAAATAACCCAAGTAAAGAAAATTCGATTGGTGTAAGGGGGAGTTCTTGATCATAAACGGAGATAAAGTGTCTCGCTTCATCCCACAAAATTCCTTTATAGCGTAGTTGCTCATGTTGATTACTACGCCGTAATACAGCTTCAATACGTGCTAATAATTCCTCTTCTTGAAAAGGTTTCGTTATATAATCATCAGCCCCAATTTTTAATCCTTGAACAACATCAATCGTTTGATCGCGTGCAGTTACCATAATAATAGGAACGTTACTAAATGAACGGATCCTTTTGCATGTTTCCCATCCATCCATTTTCGGCATCATAATATCGAGAAGAATGAACTTGAAATTTTGTTTTTCTATATAGGAAAGGGCTTCTTGTCCAGAAGTGACACAAATGCAGTTATATCCTCTAGGAGTAAGATAAAGTGCTACTAATTCCAGCATACGCGTTTCATCATCTACAAGTAGTATATCCATCATATAATATCCTCCGTATTTGTATTCACTACTAAAAGTGTAAAGCAAAATCATGAAGAAATGGTGCAGATTATGATGCATCTGCATAATTTCTTCAGAATTGCTTGCTATCGTATAGTTGAAATTTCCATTTTTGGTAAAGGATATAGGCTTGAAAAATGATAGATATGGAGGCGATTTAGTGAAAAAGGTAACTCAAGTTTTGAGTATGACAATAGTTGCTGCATTTGGACTTGCAGCGTGTGGGCAAGCAAATACAGAGCATAAAAATCACGAATCTGCAAACGAGAAGAAAAATAATCAGCAAAAGGAAATGAATCGTGAAGCGATGCCACCGAAAGAAATGAATGCCGATGCATCTCGTGATTTATTAACAACAAGCTTAAAAAATATCACACGATTAAACACAAATGACTCTGTTCACATGGCAGTCTTAACATCACAAACAATTTGGCCAGCGACTCATAAGGAGAATCAACCGGGAGCGGTAATTTTAGTACCAGTTAATCATTGGCAACTTGGAATTGCTAGTGCGGATCTCATTCATCATCCAAACAATGGACCTATTTTATTTATGAATAAGGAAAGTATTCCGGAAGCGACATTAAAGGAAATAAAACGGTTAAATCCACTTGGCACAAAAGATGGAACGCAAATTATGGTGATGGGAGATGTAGAATCTCCCGTATTAGATCAACTGAAAGAATACAAAGTAAAACAGATAAAAGAGACTGATCCAGCGAAGTTTGCGAAAGATGTTGATAAAGAATATGCAGACATAACAGGGAAGTATCCGGAAAGTGTTATTGTCGGTTCGTCTGAAGAAGAAGGGCGTTTGTATACAACTCCAGCCGTGAACTGGATTTCTCATATGCCTGAACCTCTTTTATATGTAGGTAAAGATAAAGTACCCGAAGCTACAATTGAGGCGTTAAAAGCAAGAAAAGGAAAAGTAAATATATATGTGTTAGGCCCAGAAAAAATTGTTTCAAAAGAGGTAGAAAAACAATTGAGTAAGCATGGCAAAGTAACCCGTATTAGTGGAGAAACCCCGACAGAGAATTCAATTGCCTTCGCAAAGTTCAAAGATGAAAAAACGAAATTTGGTTGGGGATTTAAAAAGCCGGGACATGGCGTATCATTTACTTCAACAGAAACACCTGATTTAGCAATTGCTGGTGCGCCGTTTTCACATATGGGGAAACATGCACCGGTCCTTCTATTAGAGAATGGTAAAGTAACGCAGCCAGTATATGATTTACTAGCGATGATAAAACCGAAGTTTAAAGATGATCCAACGCTTGGGCCATATAACCAAGGTTTTTTATTAGGGAATATAGAGAATATTTCATTTGATACACAAGGGATATTAGATGAAAGATTAGAGATTGTTCAAGAAAATGGCGAGGGGCATAGTGGGCATTAAAAGAAAAAGCATTGTGTCAGGCAATGCTTTTTTATTTGGGAAACTTTTTCATAGCAAAAAATCTGACGTTCATTATATAATAGCCTTCGTGCAGTCGGATCGATTTTCTTATGAAGAAAATCAAAAATAAAAAATTAGAGGAGTGTTCTTTTGTTTCAAACCATAAAAAATGAATGGTTTTCTAATGTGAAAGGTGATGTGTTATCAGGGATTGTTGTTGCATTAGCTTTAATTCCTGAAGCAATTGCCTTTTCTGTTATTGCAGGGGTAGATCCAATGGTTGGATTATACGCTGCTTTTTGTATCGCGGTGACAATTTCATTTGTGGGCGGAAGACCAGGAATGATTTCTGCTGCAACAGGTGCGATGGCACTGTTGATGATAACGATTGTAAAAGATTATGGATTACAGTATTTGTTTGCTACAACAATTTTAACCGGTGTTGTACAAATTATCTTTGGCGTGTTAAAACTAAGCTCATTTATGAAATTTGTTCCGCGTTCTGTCATGAGCGGATTTGTGAATTCGTTAGGGATTTTAGTTTTTACAGCACAATTGCCTCATTTTCAAGGCACGAATTGGCAAATGTATGCGTTAGTAGCTTTAGGGCTCGCAATTATTTATCTATTTCCACGTATTACAACAGCAGTGCCTTCTACACTTATTGCTATTATTGTCGTGACAAGTATTGCACTATTGGGCGGTTTACAATTACGTACAGTTGGTGATATGGGAAGTTTACCAACTGAATTACCGTTTTTTAGTATTCCGAATGTGCCATTTACGTTAGAAACATTAGCTATTATTTTACCGTATTCTATTATGTTAGCTGTTATTGGTTTATTAGAGTCACTATTAACGGCATCTCTTTTAGATGATATGACAGATACAACAAGTAATAAGCATAAAGAGGCACGTGGACAAGGAATTTCTAATATTGTTGCTGGTTTCTTTGGTGGAATGGCAGGGTGTGCAATGATTGGACAATCTGTTATTAATATTAAATCTGGTGGTCGTGGTCGCTTATCCACATTCGTAGCAGGTGGATTTTTAATTGTATTGCTGTTTGTTCTTGGTGACTATGTTGTCCATATCCCGATGGCAGCATTAGTTGCAGTTATGATTATGGTTTCTATCGGGACATTTGATTGGAACTCTGTATTTACTCTTCATAAAGTTCCGAAAGGTGATGCCTTTGTTATGATTGTAACAGTTACAATTGTTCTCGTTACACATAATCTAGCTCTTGGTGTTATGATTGGTACAGTTATAAGTGCAGTTTTATTCGCATTTAATATGGCAAAAAAGATTCACGTGAAACATTTTTATGTTGGTGAGAAAAAAATATATGCCATTCATGGCCAACTCTTTTTTGCATCTACTACAGAATTCATAAATGCATTTCAATTTAAAGGAGATGTAAAGGAAGTAGAAATTGATTTTACACAGGCTCATGTATGGGATGGTTCAGCAGTAGCAGCAGTTGATAAAGTTGTAATGAAGTATGAGCAAAATGGTGTAAAAGTAAAGATCACAGGATTAAATGAGCGCAGTTCAGAACTTGTTATAAAATTGGCGAAACAAGCTGTTCGTTAAATAGGAAGAACTTTTTCGGAGAACCGAAAGAGTTCTTTTTATATTATAATACGAGTATGATGATGAAAGGGGCTCCAGCATATGTACAAGCAAATTATACTAGCATGTGATGGTTCAGAACACGCGCTTCGTGCAGCAAAACATACCGCACATATTGCTAAATTTAGTAAAGAAGTAAATGTTGAAGTTGTATATGTTGTAGACAATAAAACAGCAAAATCAGATATTATACAGGGGCAAACAGATATAGAGACAATCTCAGCTAGTAGAAAAGATAGATTAAAGGAAATTGAGTCTTTATTACAGCAAGAAGAGATCTCCTATAATATTACGATTTTACATGGTGATCCAGGAAATACACTTGTGCAATATGTAAATACAGGAGATATTGATCTTGTTATAGTAGGGAGCAGAGGATTAAATACATTGCAAGAAATGGTGCTTGGTAGTGTCAGTCATAAAGTGGCTAAACGAGTGAGATGTCCAGTGATGATTGTGAAGTAACAGACGGCAGAAATGTTGTCTGTTTTTCTTTTTGTTTTCACTTGGCATGGAGCAGGAAGAGGGGCCAATCGCTTCTAGGCATGGCTGGATGATCTCTACATCCTAAAAAAGATTTATGTTTTTTTATTTGTATTTATATTAGGTAGAAATCTTACAATATTGTAAGACAGTTGTTAGTGAAATCGATGTTATAAAATTTCTTACATGGGTAAAATAAAGATATCAAATAAACGAACGAAAGGATGAAAGAGATGAAAGCATTTCAAGGTTTAACATATAGTCAAGGAGTGAGTCTTATTTGTTTAGGGGGATTTACTACTTCGGTAATATTGGCTATTGCTATGAAAATGTTTCAGCAGATGTTTTAATAAAAGTAATATATATAAATAGAAGGGAAATGATTGTTATAGGCTGCAAGAAAATATCACTAGGCATAAATAAAAAATAGCTCTTAGCATATATCTGAATGCTAAGAGCTATTTTATTTCAGCTGTTGTTTCCACTGATTAAAGTTTCACTTTATGCTTGCTGAGATTTTGACGATCCTGTATTTAAAGTAAGTGCAAGGAATACAATCGCAAGCACACAAGATGCAAGTAATAGAATGAAACCGCCGTCCCATCCGAAAGCATCTACGATAAAGCCCATCGCAGCACTAGCGAATGATGCTCCGCCAAGATAGCCGAAGAATCCTGTTAAACCAGCTGCTGTTCCAGCTGCTTTTTTCGGAGCTAAGTCAAGTGCATGTAGTCCAATTAACATAACTGGTCCATAGATTAAGAAGCCAATTGCTACAAGTGCGATACTATCGATGATTGGGTGGCCAGCTGGGTTTAACCAATAAACAAGAACAGCAATGAATACACCAACCATGAATAAAATACCAGCAGGGGCACGGCGTCCTTTAAAGAGTTTATCACTCATCCACCCACAAAGAAGTGTCCCCGGAATCCCAGCCCATTCATATAGAGCGTAAGCTGTACGAGAGCTACTATGAGTAAAGCTTTTTTCCTCTACTAAATAAGTAGGTGCCCAGTCCACAACACCATAGCGTACAAAATATACGAATACGTTAGCAATAGCAATGTACCATAAAAACTTATTGTTCAGTACATATTTGAATAAAATTTCCTTTACCGAAAGCTCACGCTCACGATCTTTTACTTTTTCATCTGCTGGATATTCTCCTGTATGTTCCTCAATTGATGGTAATCCGCAAGATTGAGGTGTATCACGCATTGTAATTAGTACATAAATCCCAACTAAAATTGAAAGAATACCTGGGAAGTAAAATACACTTTTCCAATCATTAGCGAATAAATATAGCCCTAATGTAACAAGGGACGGCATAAGTGCTCCACCGACGTTATGAGCAACATTCCAAATAGACATTTTTGTACCACGTTCACTAATAGAGAACCAATGAACCATCGTACGACCACATGGAGGCCACCCCATACCTTGTACCCATCCGTTTAAGAATTGCAGAACAAACATGAGTAAAATGCTTGTTGTAATAAAAGAAAACGAACCGAAAATAATATTAATGATACCGGATAAAAATAGTCCTGCTGCTAAGAAGTAGCGGGGGTTACAACGGTCGGATACAATTCCCATAATGAACTTGCTTAAGCCATATGCAATGGATACGGCAGAAAGGATAATACCAAGTTCACCTTTACTGAATCCTTGTTCAACAAGATAAGGCATTGCCAGTGAAAAGTTTTTGCGAACAAGATAGTAACCTGCATAACCAATAAAAATGCCTAAAAACACTTGCAAGCGCAGTTTACGGTATTCGCTATCGACGCGATCAGCAGGCAATCGTTCTGTATGCGGCGCAGGTTTAAATAAATTAGTCAGAAACATTGCTAAAAATCCTCCTCTATTATTGTAAGCGTTTAATACCATGGCAAACAAAAAAGACTATGAAACATAGAAGGGTGCTCTTTCTATGTTTCATAGTCGTATACTCTAATTCTCCATGACCTTCGCTATTAACTTCGTCACAAATTATACAACTTTGTGACAAAATTGTAAACGTTTTTACAAAATAAAAATATTGACGAAATTAATTATAAGGTTTAATATTTAAAAACGTTAAATATTTTATTGCTTAAATAAGAGGTGGATAACATGCCAAATGATATGACTCATATTGATAGAATCCAAGCTTTAGCATTTTCTATAGGAAAGAAAATGCAAACGGAGTTACTAGAACAAATGCAAGCATCAGGACTTACACCACCGCAGTTTTATATTTTAAAAATTTTAGACCATTATGGTGCATCAAGAGCAACAAAATTGGCGAAGAAAATGTATGTGAAACCAAGTGCAATTACAGTAATGATTGATCGGTTAATCGAGCAAGAGTTGGTACTGCGCTACCATGATAAAGATGATCGCCGTGTTGTTGTAATTGAGCTGACGAAGAAGGGGAAAGATGTATTAGAAGAGGCAATGATCGCTCGAAATCAGCATATTGCGAAATACTTCTCACAATTAGATTTACAAGAAAGAGAAGATTTATTACGCTTATTTGAAAAAATAGAGACAATTATTTGCGGGGCATCTGAGGAAATAGAGACAAACTAAAAAGAATTGAGGAGATTACATGGAGCAACAAGCAAATCAAAATAGAAAGCTGTTGTTAATTGGTTTAGTTATTGCAATGTTATTCGCTGCATTAGATGGAACAATTGTCGGCACAGCGATGCCGCGTATTGTTGGAGAATTAGGCGGATTAAGCTTAATGACATGGTTAACAACAGCATATATGCTAACATCAACAACAGTTGTACCAATTGCAGGTAAGTTAGCTGACTTATTAGGACGTCGTAACGTATATATAACAGGGCTTATCATCTTTATGGTTGGTTCAGCACTTTGTGGTATGGCAAATGGTATGACAGAATTAATTATCTTCCGCGGTATTCAAGGTCTTGGTGGCGGTATTATGATGCCAATGGCAATGATTATTATCGGGGATATGTTTACAGGAAAAGAACGTGCAAAATGGCAAGGGATTTTTGGTGCATTATATGGCCTTGCTTCTGTAATCGGACCGCAAGTTGGTGGCTGGATTGTTGATGCTGTTAACTGGAGATGGGTATTCTATATTAACTTACCAGTTGGTATTTTAGCGACAATCTTTATCGCAATGGGATTAAAATCACATAAACAAACGGGACCAATTAAAATCGATATTGCTGGTATTTTCACAATGATTCTTGGTGTTGTAAGTTTATTACTTGCATTAACATTCGGTGGGAAAGACTATGCGTGGGGTTCTTGGCAAATCATTGGATTATTTACACTGGCTGTCATTGGTATTGTAAGTTTCATTATTGTGGAAACAAAGGCAGAAGAGCCAATTTTGCCGATCCATTTCTTTAAAAACCGTACATTTACACTATTAAATGCAATTGGTTTCTTTATGAGTATTGGAATGTTTGGTGCAATTATGTTCGTTCCATTCTTTATGCAAGGAATTGTTGGCGTAAGTGCTGCTGAATCTGGAACGATAATGACACCAATGATGGTTACGATGATTGTGATGAGTATTATTGGTGGTCAGCTTGTATTAAAGGTAGGCGTAAAACCACAAATTATTACAGGTATGCTCATTATGGCTGGCGGTTTTTGGTTATTAACAACAATGGATATGCATACAACTAAACTTATTGCAACATCATATATGATGATTATTGGTTTAGGAATGGGGCTTGTAATGCCGACATTAACATTAGCATTACAAGAAAGTTTCCCGAAAAAGGATCTTGGAGTTGTAACATCTTCAAGTCAGTTCTTCCGTCAAATCGGTGGGACGTTCGGGATTACGATTTTAGGCTCCATCATGAATAATACGTCAGGTACAACATTGACAAATAAATTAGTTCCTGTACTAGATACATTCCCAGCAGAAGCAGGACAAATGGTGACAAAGTTTAAAGATATGATTCATACAGATCCACAAGGTTTATATTCTATGCTATTTAGCCCAGAAGCATTAAAACAAATGCCAGAAGCATTCTCAAATAGCATTGTGCCAATTTTGAAAACATCTTTAGTGGATTCACTTCATAGTGTATTCCTAACAGGATTAGTATTTATCATAGTTGGTGCCGTATTTACAATCTTCTTACAAAAAATTAAGCTTTCTGATCGTAAAAAAGGTGCAGAAGAACCTGCTACTGAAGTAGAAGAAAAAGATACAAAAGTATCTTACTCATAATAAGAAAAAAGCATCGCCTTATGGTGATGCTTTTTTAGTGTATAACATATAATCTTTTTTAGTTATAAATGATTGACGTATTTTTATAAATGAGTTATATTATTTTCTGTAAACGGTTACATGGAATGGAGAGGGAAGAAAATGAGTACAATTAAAGACGTTGCAAAATTAGCGGGAGTATCTGTTGCGACTGTTTCCAGAGTGTTAAATAAAAATGGATATGTTCATGAAGATACATTAAAAAAGGTAGAGCGAGCAATTGAAATGCTGGATTATAAACCGAGCACAGTAGCACGTTCTCTATATAATAAAAAGTCTCGTTTAATTGGTTTAGTCGTTCCGAACATTGTGAATCCATTTTTTCCAGAAGTTGCACGTGCCGTAGAGGATGTAGCGCATAAACAAGGATACACAGTTGTACTTTGTAACTCTGACGAAAGTTTAGAAAAAGAGAAACAATATATTGATGTGCTTAGACAAAATAATGTAGATGGATTTATTGTAGCTACGAATCCACAAAATAGTGTGAATTACATGAACCTTTCCGTGCCAGTTGTTGCAATTGATCGCATGTTTAATGAGAGAATACCTACAGTGTATGCTGATAACTATGCGGGAAGTCAGGCGGCAACAAAGTTATTGTTAGAAAAAGGCTGTAAACATATTGCTCATATTCGTGGTCCGCGTGATGTGAGTACGGCAAATGAGCGTTTTGAGGGTTTTGTAGATGTTATTACACAACATGGACTTTCTTATATGATTACAGAGAGTACGTTTGATCCAGCAGATAGCGAACGCGTGACAATGGAATTGTTAGCAGTGCACCCGCACATTGATGGTATTGTAGCCGGAAATGATTTGATTGCAATTGGTGCAGTAAAAGCGGCGTTACAACAGGGGATTTCTATTCCAAATGATTTACAAATCATTGGATTTGATGGTATTTCATTTACAGAAATGATGTATCCATCTATTACGACAGTTGCGCAACCTATTTATGAAATGGGACGAATTGCAACGGAATTATTGCTAGAACAGATGGAAGGAAATAAATTAGAAACAGGACATTATCGTTTACCGATTGAAATTATAGAACGAAATACAACGAAGTAAGGAGATGAGATATATGCCAAACATTGCAGTAGTCGGTAGTATTTCAATGGATTTAGTCGCTGTTTCAAAAAAGCGACCAAAAGCAGGAGAAACAGTAATTGGCGAAGCATTTCATACGGTGCCAGGAGGAAAAGGAGCTAACCAAGCTGTTGCTGCAGCTAGATTAGGTGCGAATGTGGCGATGATTGGAGCTGTAGGAGAAGATGCTTACGGTAAAGTAGTTAGAAAAAACTTAGAAAATGAATGTGTTTTTATCGACTATGTGGTACCGGTTACAGATGAAACGACAGGAATTGCGCATATTGTGTTAGCAGAGGAAGATAACAGCATTGTCGTTGTGCAAGGAGCAAATCGTCTTGTAAATCAACAAATTGTAGACCGAGCAAAAGATCTTCTTGTAAAAGCTGATATGGTTGTCCTTCAGCTGGAAATTCCGTTAGAAACAGTGGAATATGTTCTTGATATTTGCGCAGAACATAAAGTTCCAGTTATGTTAAATCCGGCTCCAGCACAAGTATTACCAGCAAATATTTTGGAGAAGGCAACGTACATTACACCGAATGAGCATGAGTGCCGCATTGTATTAGATGATTTTACGTCACCAATTGAAGAATTACTTGCGAAATACCCAAATAAGTTACTGATGACAGAAGGTGGAAAAGGAGTTCGCTTCCATAATGGTACAGGAATTGTTCATGTTCCAAGTATTTCTGTAGAAGTAGTGGATACAACAGGAGCGGGTGACACATTTAATGGTGCGTTAGCGGTCGCGCTTTCTGAAGGAGAAACACTTGAAAAAGCAATTCGCTTTGCAAATATTGCGGGCGGTCTTTCTGTAACAAAGCTTGGTGCACAAGGTGGTATGCCAACAAGGGAGAGACTTAGAGAAGTGCAGGTGATTGTTAGATGAAGAAGCATGGTGTATTAAATAGTGAAATTGCCGCGGTACTGGCATCACTTGGGCACACGGATACAGTTGTGATTGCGGATTGTGGCTTACCGATTCCTGATGGTGTGAAACGAATTGATTTAGCGGTAGAGCTTGGAAAACCATCTTTTCTAGATGTGTTACAAGTTTTGATAGATGATATGGCAATCGAAAAAGTAACATTAGCAGAAGAAATCACCATGAATAACGCAGAAATAAATAAAGAAGTTGAGGCGCGTTTAAAAGAAGCCGCTTTTGAATATGTATCGCATGAACAGTTTAAAGAACGTACAAAACGGGCAAAGGCCATTATTCGTACCGGAGAAGCAACGCCATATGCGAACATTATTTTACACGCAGGCGTGATTTTTTAATAAAGGGATGTGATGAGAATGCGTATTGGAATGACAAATATTTCAAAAGCGTTCAATGGTAATCCTGTTTTGAAAAATGCACAGTTTAGCATTGAAACAGGAGAAGTCCATGCACTGATGGGGGAAAATGGAGCGGGTAAATCAACGCTTATGAAGATTTTAACAGGTGTGTACACCAAAGATACTGGCCAAGTCATAATTGATGGAAAAGAACGCATATTTAAAAATGCAAAAGAAGCAGAAGAGTATGGGATTGCTTTTATTCATCAAGAACTGAATATATTACCGAATTTAACAGTTGCTGAAAATATGTTTCTTGGAAAAGAGCTTATGTATGGGAAAACAGGCATACTGCGTACACGTCAAATGAATGACATCGCAGAGAGCCAATTAGCAAGTTTAGGACTTCACGTAAAAGGGGCTATGCTTGCCGGGGAATTATCAGTTGGGCAACAGCAAATTATTGAAATTGGTAAAGCTTTAATGACAAATGCGAGCGTTATTATTATGGACGAGCCGACAGCAGCATTAACGGACCGCGAAATTGAAACGCTCTTTACGGTTATTAATAAATTACGTAAAGAAGGTGTATCGTTCGTTTATATTTCGCATCGCATGGAAGAAATTTTTTCAATCTGTGACGCCATTACAATTTTACGTGATGGAGAATATGTTGGAACACGGTTAATTCCTGAAACATCATTTGATGAAGTCGTAAGTATGATGGTTGGCCGTAGCATTGGAGAACGTTATCCAGAGCGCGATGCTAAGATTGGCGAAGTCATCTTTGAAATGCGCAACGGAACGAAAAAAGGAAAGTTCGAAAATATTTCGTTTCAAGTGAGAAGAGGGGAAATTCTCGGTGTTGCTGGATTAATGGGAGCAGGGCGTACAGATATTATGAAAGCAATATTTGGACATGAACCGTTAGACTCAGGCCAAATATTTATGAACGGTCGAGAGGTAAAAATTGATAGCCCAATTGATGCAATACGGCAGCGAATTGCCTTTATTACAGAGGATAGAAAATCAGAAGGGCTTGTATTAGATTTTTCAATTCGTGAAAATTTAGCATTGCCAAATTTAGAGAGCCTTTCAAAAGGTAGTGTGATGGATAATGGGGCAGAAGCACAGTTTACAGAGGACATGATGAAGCTCCTTAATGTAAAAGCGGCAAATGGAGAACAAGCTGTCAAATCGCTTTCTGGTGGGAATCAACAAAAAGTTGTGATTGCAAAATGGATAGGAATCCATCCACAGCTGTTAATTTTAGATGAACCAACTCGAGGGGTTGATGTTGGAGCAAAAAAAGAAATTTATTCTATTATGAACAAGCTTACAAATCAAGGAGATGCCGTTATTATGGTTTCATCTGAACTTCCAGAAGTATTAGGGATGAGCGATCGAGTCCTTGTTATTCATGAGGGAAAAGTAGGCGGTATTTTAGAGAAAGATAAAGCAACACAAGAGTCCATTATGGCATTAGCTACAGGGGGAGAGTAAGGTATGGCTAAAAAGGGAAATATATTGCAGCAGCTAGGTTCTTTAATTGGATTGGTACTGATTATTGTAGTTATTACAGCATTAAATCCAGCTTTTATTGAGATTCCCAATTTATTTAATATTTTGCGACAAGTATCGATTAATGCACTCATTGCATTTGGAATGACCTTCGTTATTTTAACTGGGGGTATTGACTTATCGGTAGGTTCTATTTTAGCATTATCAAGTGCACTTGTTGCTGGAATGATGGCAAGTGGCATGGATCCGTTCCTTGCAATGGCGATTGGATTGTTAGCAGGTCTTGTAATGGGGATTGTAAACGGTATCATTATTACAAAAGGAAAAGTGGCACCATTTATTGCGACATTAGCAACAATGACCATTTTCCGAGGGCTCACGCTTGTTTACATGGACGGACGTCCGATCACTGGCCTTGGTGATCACTTAATGTTTCAAATGTTTGGTCGTGGTTATTTCCTTGGTATTCCTGTACCAGCTGTAACGATGATGATTGCTTTCGCAGTTCTGTACTTTATTTTAAAGAAAACAACATTTGGTCGCCGTACTTTTGCAATTGGTGGGAATGAAGAGGCAGCGGCACTATCAGGTATTAATGTAACGAGAATAAAAATAATGATTTACGGTCTTTCTGGTATTTTGGCAGCGCTTGCAGGTATTGTGTTAACATCGCGCTTAGATTCTGCACAGCCAACTGCTGGTTCTTCTTACGAATTAGATGCAATTGCTGCAGTTGTTTTAGGAGGAACAAGTCTTTCGGGCGGAAGAGGATGGATTGTTGGTACATTCATCGGTGTACTTATTATCGGTGTATTAAACAACGGCTTAAATTTATTAGGGGTATCTTCTTTCTTCCAACAAGTTGTCAAAGGGCTTGTTATCTTACTTGCTGTATTAATTGATCGTCGAAAAGAAGCGTAATGGAGGGACAATTCATGAAAAAATGGTTGCTTATGCTCGTTGCATTTATCATGGTAATTACTGCCGGATGTTCAATGGAACCACCGGAATGGGCAAAGGATTCTGGCGAAAAAGGGAGAAATAAAACTATTAAAGTTGGATTTTCTGTTTCCACTTTAAATAATCCATTTTTCGTCACATTGAAAAAAGGTGCAGAAAAAAAAGCGAAAGAAAGTGGTATCGAATTGATTGCTGTTGATGCACAAAATGATGCAGCGAAGCAAACAAATGATGTCGAAGATTTAATTCAAAAAGGCGTTGATGTAGTTGTTATTAACCCAACAGATTCAGATGCGGTTGCTTCAGCAGTGAGTGCAGCAAATGCGGCGAATATTCCTGTTATTACAGTAGACCGTGTTGCAAACTCAGGGAAAGTTGTTTCTCATATTGCTTCAGATAATATCGAAGGTGGCAAAATGGCAGGCGAATACATTCATGAACTTATTGGTGAAGGGGCAAGCGTTGCTGAGCTAGAAGGAATTCCTGGATCATCTGCTGCACGTGAGCGTGGGAAAGGATTCCATAAAGTAGCTGATAAGGGGTTAAAAGTTACTGCTAAGCAAGCTGCTGATTTTGACCGTGCCAAAGGATTATCCGTTATGGAGAATATTTTACAAGCCAATAGCGATATTAAAGCAGTATTTGCTCATAATGATGAAATGGCATTAGGCGCACTTGAAGCATTAAAATCTGCTGGAAAAACAGATGTGGCTGTTGTTGGATTTGATGCAACGGACGATGCTGTAAAAGCGGTTAATGAGGGACGTATGGCAGCAACTGTTGCACAAAAACCAGAATTAATCGGAGAGAAAGCGATGGAAACAGCAAAACAAGTGACCCAAGGTAAAAAAGTGGAAAAATTCATTCCGATTGAATTAGAGCTTATTAAGAAAAAATAAAATATAAACTTACATTTAGGAAGGAAGAATAACAAATGAAATTTTTTATTGATACAGCAAATATTAACGAGATCAAAGAAGCAAATGAACTAGGTGTATTAGCAGGCGTAACAACAAACCCATCACTTGTAGCAAAAGAAGGCGTGGATTTCCATGAACGCATTCGTGAAATTTGCAATGTTGTAGAAGGACCCGTAAGTGCGGAGGTTATTAGCCTAGAAGCAGATAAAATGATTGAAGAAGGAAAAGAATTAGCAAAAATCGCTCCAAACGTTGTTGTAAAAGTTCCAATGACAAAAGAAGGATTAAAAGCAGTAAAAGCATTCTCAGATTTAGGAATTCGTACAAACGTTACATTAGTGTTCTCTGCAGTACAAGCATTACTTGCAGCACGTGCTGGTGCAACATATGTATCTCCATTCTTAGGTCGCTTAGATGATATTGGTCATAATGGTATGGACTTAATTCGCCAAATTGCTGAGATTTTTGCAATTCACGGTATTGAAACAGAAATTATTGCAGCATCTGTACGTCATAGTGTTCACGTAACTGACGCAGCATTAAATGGCGCACACATCGCAACAATTCCAGCGAATGTAATCGGAGCATTAGTGAAACATCCGTTAACAGATCAAGGAATTGAGAAATTCTTAGCTGATTGGGAAAAAACACAAGAGAAATAAACATATAATAAAAAATCACAACTCATTTGTTTGAGTTGTGATTTTTTTGTTATTTAGATGGTTAAAAATTCCTATAAATATGTTGCAACGATACTGAAAATAACAACAGATACCTGTAATAACATTTCTTTTTAAGTCATGAAGTGTCTATCAAATGTTGTAGGGAATAGGAATATTTCCGAGGAAATTGTCGAGATATAGTTGGTGTTTATGCATTTTAAAAAATGAGTGAAGAGTTATAGCTTTTACACAAGATTATTGGCATTTCTAATTATAAGATAGGGTTTCTTTCTTTTATTAAAAAGAAAGAAACAAAAGTAACGCCATTTTTAATTGCGATAGATATTTTTATTATTCCATTCTTTATCTTTATCTGGGCACGAATAAAAGAGTTAGTAGTCGATTATTTTTCTATTATAGGGCATGTACTCACTGCGCTTATATTTTTTCCTGTTTTGTTAAAAAGTACAATGCATTATGGATTATTAAGAGAGGGAAATTGACGGTGAAATCTTGAGATGTATGTTGAAATAAGGTGCTAAATAAAAATATCCATGTTGATGGGGGAAAATTGTATCAAGATGATTGGTATAGAAGAAAGAGGAGTTTCAACAAATTACAATGCGTAGTATTCGAATACGATTATTACTGAAAAGTAAAAAAGAACAATAGGAATTTTTAAATATAGTAAATAAAAATCGGAAGTAATAAACTTATGAAACATGATAAAAATATATTTTTAAAATATAGAGACAAATAGAGTTTACCCCTTTTTTTAACGTGAATAAATACATATATTTCAAGATTTTACTAATTTTGAATCTAAAATAATAATTATTTATAAAAAACAAAATTATATATTGATTTTGTTTTTTATTTTGAGTAAAATTCAAAAGGATTAATAAGAATAGTGATAGTTTAATAGTTTAATTGAAATCCTTTTTTAGGAAGAGGATGTAGAGTCTAGTAGACTTAGAATGTAGGGAATATTTGTAAATCCATACGCAAAGGGAGAGTAAAGTAAGTGACAGCATTGAAAAAATTATCAGCTTTTGTGAAAGGTAGTATTGTTTTATTATGTGTAGCATGTATGTATTTTGCTATACCAACTACACATGCAAGTGCGGAGACAGTTAAGATTTATCTTGATCCAGGTCATGGCGGAACGGATACAGGAGCGATTGGGAATGGTTTAAGAGAAAAAGACTTAACATTAGATATTGCAACACGTATTCGTAACATTTTAAATGCAGAGTATACAGGTTATGAACTTAAAATGAGTCGTACGAGTGATGTATACCCTACGTTAACGCAGCGAACAACTGATGCAAATAATTGGGGAGCAGACTTTTTCTTATCTGTACATATTAATAGTGGTGGTGGCACTGGCTATGAAGATTATAGTTATCCAAATGCAGGAGCACCAACTACGACTTACCAAAATGTAATTCATCAAGAAATTATGAAAACAACTGACCTTTATGATAGAGGAGTTAAAACGAGTAATTTCCATGTGTTAAGAGAAACGAATATGCCAGCAGTATTAACTGAAAATGGGTTTATTGATCGAGCAGAAGATGCACAAAAATTAGGTAATGCAACATTTAGAGAACAACTTGCAAGAGGGCATGTAAATGGCTTAGTAAAGGCATTTGGATTACAGAAGAAAACATTCTTAATTCGTGTGAAAGCTGAAGAATTATATTATTATAATCAACCTGATTGGAATGCAAAGGCTGGTACTGTGAAAAAAGGTGATGTGTTCACTGTTGTGGAAACGTTAACTGTAAATGGTTCAAAAATGTATAAGCTAAAATCAGGAAACTATATAACTGCTAATCCTTCATATGTTGAGGTTTTATAGTAAATATTTGATTGAAAAAAGAGACAATGATGAATTAATTCATCATTGTCTCTTTTATTTTTCCTCTGACATAAATCATTCCTGCAAATGTGAGTAAGAATGCTGTTCCAATTACAAAGCTTACACTTGGTGATGCCCCGATTGCTCCAACTGTAAAGGATCCAGCGACAACGCCTAATGAGAAGAAAGCATAAAATAATCCGAATGCCTTCCCGCGTTTATCTTCAGTTGTATTTTCAACAAGTAAAGCATTAATAGATGGGAAGAGGATGGCGAATCCAATTCCGTAAATCATCATAACAACAAAGAGCATGCCTTTTGTTGTAAATATACCAAGTAATGATAAGGCAAGTGCCATGACTGCAATACCGATTAGCATCATCTTTGAACGGTCAAATCGATCATAAATACGATTTGTTGGTAGCAAGAAGAAGAGGATGGCAGTAATCCCAAAGACACTTAACATCATACCTGTTGTAGACGCTTTGAGTGCTAATGCCTCTACTTTTACAGGTAACATATATGTGACGATACCTTGTGAGAACATTAATGTAAAAGCGCCAATATAGGCTTGTAATAATGGTTCGGATCTTAGTAATCCTATCATATCTTCTTTGTTCATCATTTGCGTTCGTGATGTATCTTTTCTAGTCACATTGTTTGGTAATAAGAAAAGGGCCACGATTGTACCGAGTACCATTAAGAGCGAAATCGTAATAAAGACCCATTCAACGCCTACTTTTGCTTTCATAATTCCACTGAAGGCTGGACCAACGATAGCTGCTGTTCCGACAGCGGCACCAGATAGTGCCATTGCTTTTCCTTGTTTTGTTGATTTTGTTTGTTTAGATAAGAAAGTAAAGGCTGCAGGAATTAAGAAGCCGTCACTAAATCCATGTAAAAAGCGAACGATGAGTAATTGCTCGCCGCTCTGAACAACGGTATATAATAATACTATGAAACTTGTAATTCCCATACTCATATAGAGAACTTTCTTTGCACCAAATTTATCAACAGATGCACCTGCGATAATATTGCCAATCATATTGGCAAACGAGTACATACCTACAACAAGGCCGATAATAAGGGGGGTTCCCCCGAGGCTTTGCGCGTAAGTACTCATAATTGGTAATTGTGAAAATGTATCTAAAAACGCTACGATAACAATAAAATAAATGAAATATTTCAAGTGATGTTCACCTCTCCTCTGCTATTATGGCATAATGCGAATTTCACCTGCAATGAAATTGAATTAACAGATGTGGAAAAAAGTACAAAGTGACAAAAAAGTGAACTTTTTTTGTTAAAATTTGGTGAATTTCAGATTGGTTTTTTGAAATATATGGATAAGAGTACTATAATAGATTAGTAAACTTCACCAGATTAAGTATATGTACATAGAGAGGGATGCATAAAATGAAAGCATTACTTTGGTATGATCAACGTGATGTAAGAGTAGAAGAAGTTCCAGAACCAGCTGTTCGGCCAGGAGCAGTAAAAATCAAAATTAAATGGTGTGGTATTTGTGGAACAGATTTACACGAGTATTTGGCGGGACCTATTTTTATTCCAACAGAAGAACATCCATTAACACATGTGAAAGCACCTGTTATTTTAGGTCATGAGTTTAGTGGGGAAGTAGTTGAAATTGGTGAAGGCGTTACAACTCATAAAGTTGGGGACCGCGTTGTTGTAGAACCTATTTATTCTTGTGGCAAATGTGAAGCTTGTAAACATGGTCATTACAACGTTTGTGAACAACTTGTTTTCCATGGTCTTGGTGGAGATGGCGGTGGCTTCTCTGAATATACTGTAGTGCCAGCAGATATGGTTCACCATATCCCGGATGAAATGACTTATGAACAAGGTGCACTTGTAGAACCAGCAGCAGTTGCAGTTCATGCAGTGCGTCAAAGTAAATTAAAAGAAGGTGAAGCTGTAGCTGTATTTGGCTGTGGACCGATTGGACTTCTTGTTATCCAAGCTGTTAAAGCGGCAGGTGCAACGCCTGTTATCGCAGTTGAACTTTCTAAAGAACGTCAAGAGTTAGCAAAAATAGCGGGTGCTGATTATGTATTAAATCCAGCAGAACAAGAGGTACTAGCAGAAATCCGTAACTTAACAAACGGTTTAGGCGTAAATGTTAGCTTCGAAGTAACAGGTGTTGAAGTTGTACTTCGTCAAGCGATTGAAAGTACAAGCTTTGAAGGACAAACTGTAATTGTCAGTGTATGGGAAAAAGATGCGACAATTACCCCAAACAACTTAGTATTAAAAGAAAAAGAAATTATAGGTATTCTTGGATACCGTCATATCTTCCCATCTGTTATTAAATTAATTAGCTCTGGTCAAATTCAAGCAGAGAAATTAATTACGAAAAAAATCACAGTGGATCAAGTTGTAGAAGAAGGATTTGAAGCGCTCGTAAAAGATAAAAATCAAGTGAAAATACTTGTTTCACCTAAATAATATAGAAGAAAGTAGTCTTTTTCTAGAAATAGAAGAAGGTTACTTTTTTTTATGTATAGAAAGGTGATAGACTTTCCTTTGAAGAATTAGCTCGATTAAGAAGGGAGAGTCATATGCTTTCATTTTTATTAACTTTAAAACGAATGTTAAAAGCTTGCTTAAGAGCGTGGAAAGATAAAGAATTTCAAGTGTTATTTGTATTGACGATTATAACGTTAATATCATGTACTATTTTTTACAGTACGGTAGAGGGATTACGTATAATTGATGCACTATATTTTAGCGTTGTCACATTAACGACAGTTGGCAATAGTGATTTTAGCCTGCAAACAGACTTTGGAAAAATCTTTACAATATTTTATATTTTTATTGGAATTGGTTTAGTGTTTGGATTTATTCATAAATTAGCGGTGAATGTTCAGTTGCCGAGTATATTATCAGGGCGAAAGAGGGAATAGAAGCAAACAGGATATATATCTGGTTGCTTTATTTTTTTACAATATTTTAGCTGTTTCTTTGCAGAGGATTAATATTCGTCTACTATAATGCAAATGAATCATATCATCCATAAAATTATAGTGATATGAACATTTGTATAATTTATTTTCTCAATAAAAATTAGTAGAAAGGTGGGGTATTCTAATCGTAGATTAACTATAAATGGAGGTTTTCGTATGAAAAAGAAAGTATTAGCCCTAGCAGCAGCTATTACATTAGTAGCGCCATTGCAAAGTGTAGCATTTGCCCATGAAAATGAGGGCGGAAATAAGGTAAGAGTAATTCAATATTGGTCTGCGGAAGATAAACATGCAGAAGGTGTAAACTCCCATTTGTGGATTGTCAATCGTGCAATTGATATTATGTCCCGTAATACAACAATTGTAAAACAAGATCAAGTCGCATTATTAAATGAATGGCGTACAGAGCTAGAGAATGGTATTTATGCTGCTGATTATGAAAACCCTTACTATGATAATAGTACATTTGCTTCTCATTTCTATGATCCTGATACAGGAAAGACGTATATTCCTTTCGCTAAGCAGGCAAAAGAAACGGGGGCTAAATACTTTAAACTTGCTGGTGAATCTTATCAAAAGCAAGATATTAAACAAGCATTCTTCTATTTAGGATTATCGCTGCATTACTTAGGAGATGTAAATCAGCCAATGCATGCAGCAAACTTTACTAATCTTTCTTATCCACAAGGTTTCCATTCTAAATTTGAAAACTTTGTTGATACAGTAAAGGATAATTATAAAGTGACTGATGGAAATGGCTATTGGAATTGGAAAGGACTAAACCCTGAAGACTGGATTCATGGAGCGGCTGTAGCTGCTAAGCAAGATTATGCTGGTATTGTAAATGGCACTACAAAAGATTGGTTCGTAAGAGCGGCAGTTTCACAAGAATATGCAGATAAATGGCGTGCAGAAGTTACACCAACAGCAGGAAAACGTTTAGTAGAGGCGCAGCGTGTCACAGCGGGATATATTCAGCTTTGGTTTGATACATATGTAAATCGATAGAATGCTTGGTTACTTCTTAGTAATAAACATATACATATCATGACTCATGATCCAGTACAGGCAATCACTTCTATTGAAATAGTTAAAAAGTTTCTTCGTCAAGAAGAAACTTTTTTTGTTTAGACACAGGAAAATGATAGTTTCTTTCCAATATGTATAAGACATATATATAAGGGGAGAGAACGATGTGGAGCGTAACATATTTCAAAAGGTTCCATTACCATGTGCATTTCTTGATGAAGAAGCGTTAGAAAGAAATATTGAGTTCATTGTTCAATTGTGCCAAGGAAAGAAAGTTCGTATTGCTAGTAAATCATTACGATCTGTTCCAGTGATGAAGAAAATTTTAGCCTCTAATCGTTGTTTTCAAGGCATTATGTGTTTTTCACCAAGAGAAGTAATATTTTTAATAAAACAAGGATTTAACGATTTGTTGCTTGGATACCCTATACATGATGAACAAGCACTTCAAGAAATTAGTTTGCTTACAAAACAAGGATTGATAATCACTTGTATGGTAGATTGCGTAGAACATATTGCTTATTTAGAGACAATTGCAGAAGAAACAGGTGGACGTTTTCGAATCTGTATTGATATCGATATGAGTAGTCATTTTTTTCAGCTTCATTTTGGTGTTAGACGTTCTCCTATACGTACTGCCGCTGAGGCTTTGGACGTTATTGAAAAAGCAATTCAATCTCCTGTTTTACAAATAGACGGTGTAATGGGCTATGAAGCACAGATTGCAGGAGTTGGAGACGATGTACCAAAGCAAGGTTTTAAAAATAAAATAGTTTCTTATTTAAAGAAAAAATCTGTATTTGAAGTGATGGAACGCAGACAGAGCATTGTACGAACAGTGCAAGAACAAGGGATTGCACTTCGTTTTGTAAATGGAGGTGGTACAGGAAGTATACAAACGACAATGCAAGATGAATCTGTTACAGAGATTACAATAGGTTCGGCTTTTTACTCTCCTAAACTCTTTGATTACTATAAAGATATTAAATTTGAACCAGCTGCTGGATTTGCATTGCCAATTGTTAGACAACCAGCCTCTCATATATATACTTGCCTAGGTGGTGGATATATTGCTTCAGGATCAGTTGGAAAAGACAAACAGCCGGAGATTTTGGAGCCAAGTGGAGCGAAGTTGTTAGCTTTAGAAGGAGCTGGAGAAGTACAAACGCCCGTTTATTATGATGGTTCAGAACACCTAACGGTTGGGGATGTCGTGTTATTTAGGCATAGTAAAGCCGGAGAACTATGTGAGCGTTTCTCATCGTTACATCGTATTGCAGGTAACAAAGTGATAGGGGAATATTCAACATACCGGGGGGATGGTCAATGCTTTCTGTAAAAGGGCAAAAATGGAGAAATTGGACAGGGAATGTAGAAGGAAATCCACAATATACGATGTACCCAAAAAGCATACAAGATGTAATAGAAGTAGTAAAGTTTGCAAAAGAACAGGGAAAGAGAATTCGTGTTGTTGGATCAGGTCATTCTTTTACACCTCTTGTTCAAACAGAGGAAATTCTAATTTCTTTAGATGAGTTACAAGGGATTTTGGATGTGGATTCACAATTATTCATAGTAGAAGTATGGGCCGGAACAAAGTTATATAACTTAGGAAAACTGTTGGAAGAAAAGGGATATGCGCAGGAGAATTTAGGAGATATTGATTCACAATCTATTGCAGGAGCATTTAGTACAGGTACACATGGAACAGGTATTCAATTTGGTAGTTTGGCAACACAAGTAGTAGAAATTACAGCTGTGCTGGCATCTGGAGAAATTATTGTTTGTTCTGAGAAAGAAAACCCTGAATTTTGGAAGGCATTTCAGTTATCTCTTGGTATGCTTGGAATTATTGTAAAAGTTAAATTAAAAGTCATTCCAGCTTATTCACTTATCTATGAAAGCAAAAAGGAATCGTTATCTACTGTAATGAGCAAATTAGAGGAATATAAGCAGTATCGTCATTTTGAATTTTTTGTGTTTCCGTATTCAGATGATGTTCAAGTGAAAATTACAAATGAAACGACAGTTAAAGGGATAGATTTAAAGTGGCATAAGTTCAAGACGGAACTACTTGAAAATATAGTTTTTTCATTATTGTCTAAAGGATGCAAGTTACTTCCTTCTATAAGTAAGGGAGTTAGTAGGCTATCAGCAAAGGCAGTGCCGAATGCAAAAACAATTGGTTCAAGTTATCAAATATTTTCTACATCTCGTAATGTTCGTTTTTATGAAATGGAGTATAGTGTCCCAGCGCAGTATATGAAAGATGTAGTAGGGGAAATTTACAGTCTTATTGAAAAGAAGAAATTCCAAGTTCATTTTCCAATTGAATGTCGCTATGTAAGGGGAGATGATATATGGATAAGTACTGCCTATGGAAGAGATTCAGCGTATATCGCTGTGCATATGTATAAAGGAATGAAGTATGCTGCGTACTTCACAGCGATAGAACGTATTTTTCAAAAGTATGAAGGACGTCCACATTGGGGGAAAATGCATACAATGCGATATGAACAGTTGCAATGTGTTTATCCAAAGTTAAACTCTTTCTTGGAAGTTAGAGAAAAGGTAGATCCAATGGGAGTGTTTTTAAATCCATATGTAGCAAAAATGTTTTCTATTTATGAAAAAAGCTGACAAATTATTTGTCAGCTTTTTTGAGTGTAATTACATTTCGTGTATGACTCATTCGTTCGTAAAATAGTAATTTATCACGACTAAATACGTGCAGTAGAACATGAATAACAAAGATACCGTTAATTGCAAACATGAATAATAATGTAACAAGTAGAATTAAAGGATTCGTATGATTTAAAATAGAACTGCTAGAGAGAATATAGTTAATTCCTCCGAGAACAAAGTAAAACAGTCCATACCGAATGAATAATTCTTTTAATGTAATTCGTTCATTTCTTCCTTTTATATGAATACGAAGTAACGCCTTACCAATTGTTTTTCCGTTCATAAAATACGGAATGATGATGAAGTAGACGAGGACTGCGCACGTAATAAAAATAAGATCATATAGATTGGTATAAGATTGTATTTTAGAAATGAAAATAGAATTCCCCTTATTTTTTATACCTGGCACAACAAGGGATAAGAAAATCCAATCAATTTGGAGTGCGATTAGGCGGCGGATAAATCCAACTGGTTTCGTAGCTAAATCGACATGTGCATCTAATTCATTTGATTTAGGAAGGAAGTACGTGAATATTGGCGCGATGAAATAACCAATTGCTCCCCCAAGTGTATTTAAAAATAAATCATCGATATCAAATAAACGATATGCACAATTGTATATACCGTATAATCCAGTCACTTGTGTCACTTCAAAAAATAGTGAGAGACAAAGTGAAAAGAAGATTGTTTGTAAAAAACTACGGCGGAAATAGTAACGTAAATATATGCCGAATGGAATCGTTAACACGGCATTAAATGCGACTTGTAAAAAGGCAGATTCTTTTAATAAGTAAAAATAGGTAGCAGGTTTTGCTAATATCGCTGCTGTATGATTGCTAATTTCTTGAATGAAATAAAACGGTACAAGCTGAACGTGCTGTGTGTTAGCTGGCTGAAGGCTACATGTATCATATGTTTGCGGTAGAGGTAAGACAACAAGAAAATAGGCGTTTAACAAATAAAGAAGCAAAGAGTATAAAATAAATGAACGCCATTTATTTAGATAGCCATATTTTCTGTAATTAAATATTAGAAATGGAATCAATAGAACCATTGCTAAAAAAGGAAATAGAATAAATGCTGTTTTAATTGGAAATAAATAAGCAGTCAAAATGTGGCTCCTTTCGAAAAAATTAAGATTTTATTATAGCTTCAATAAAATGTAAAAGCAAACTTTGTTTTTAGAGGCGGAAAGGGAATCTGAATTAAAAAGCAACACACCCCTTATTTTTTAGGGGTGAGAGAGCATCCGTCCCTGCATAGAAACGGTCAGGACATTTTTCAGCCCCATATTAAGCTTAAAACTAAAACAAAAATAGAAAATGAGTACGGGTCACTTTGGTTTAGACGTAGCCATGACTTATAGGTTGAAAATTTAAACTGGATGTATATAGATGAAAGAAGAGCCTTACTGCAAATTTGCAGAAGGCTCTTCTTAGTGGGGATATTTAATATGCGTAGCGTTGGATTTTGCCGAAAGGATACAGCTTTGGAATTGTTGTTTCCATGTTAAAGTGGTGATTTCCTTTCTTTGAGAAATCCACTCGTGATAATCTTGTTGCGTTTTCCATAATATACGAACCATATACTCATTTCCATGTTCAGTACGCTTCGTACGAGAAAATTCTAGATTAATAAACCCGTATGTACCAGGGTTTGGATAGTATTGTTGTAGAGAACGAATCACTTTTTCTTCATAGCCAAATTTAATATGAATAAGCTTTGTAACAATAAACATGATTGCACCCCTTTTGTATTAGTAATAAGAAATTAGAGTGAGTATCCTGTTTCAGTCATAACATGTGCAATCCCTCCTGTTATTCTTACGAGGTTAGGGTGTGTTTGTAATATCGATTCATCCCGTTCGTAATTCATTTTTAAAGCATGGTATATATATAATATTATACTATTCTGAAAATTTAAAGTAAATAAAAGGAAGACGACAAATTTTTTATAGGAAAATAATCGTGAGTGTACCCACGATGACACAATAGAAAGAGAAGGATTTTTAAGCTGAATCTTCTATGATGCCCATAATACTTAGTGATAAATCATCTAAGCTAACAGGAATATTTTTAAATTGATGAGGAATCGAAATAAACAAAAATTCACTCTGAAATATAAGAAAAGATAAGCGTGAAGCGAATTTGTAGCAGATTGTCATATGTTGTCAGAAGACTCATTTATGTATCGCTGCAATTTATGCAAGATTTGACAATGTTTTCAATGTCATGTAATCTGTTATTTCTAATATACGAATCTAGGCCTTTGTAAGATTTGTATGAAAATAAGTTGTTAAAAGTTAAGAGTTTATTACATGTTACAGTTTGTTTTTATTATTTGTCATGAAAAATAAAGTGTATTTAATGAGTTTGTAAAGAAACTGTAAAATAAATCATGTATAACTGTATGAGAAGGGAGTCGGATTATGAACTATTTTAAGCGAATCAGTAGTCTAGTATTAGCAGGAATTATTGGTCTTTCTAGTACAGTTGCTGTCAAAGCTGAGTCAAACGACGAGAAACTAAACAACATGGAGCAGCAATTGCAGCAGAATAACAATGATATTCAGCAAAAAGAACAAGAGAAGCAAGCTGTTAATAAAGAAATACAAGGTATCGAAAGTGAACTACATAATTTAAATAAAACAATTACAAAAAACAAAGAGGAACAGGCTGCTATTCAACGTAAAATTGATGAAACACATAAGCAAATTGAACAGAAAAAGCAAGAAATTATCGTTTTAGAAGATAAGGTACTTGCTCGTAAAGATATTATGAAAAAACGTATGGTTTCTGTTCAAAATAGCTCAAATACAAGTTTAGTAGTAGAAGTTGTAGTAGAATCAAAGAATTTTGCTGATTTCTTACAACGTATGACGGCAGTATCTACAATCCTAGAGGCAGATAAAGAGATTTTACGTCTTCAAGAACAAGATCTTCGTCAAATTGAAGAAGATAAAAAAGCAATTGACGAAAAAGAAGCATCTTTAGAAGTAGATAAACAAAAATTAGCAAAAGCACAAGCAACTTTACAAGAAAACTTGAAAAAACGTCAAGAAAACTTACAAGCTGTACAGACAAAATATAATCAACTTGCAGGACAAATTAATTTAGCTGAACAAGAAAAAGCGAAAATTGAAGCAAATATGAAAGAAGTCCAAGAAACAATTGCTCGTGAGCAAGAAGCAGCAAGATTAGCAGAAGAAGCTCGTGCAAAAGCAGAAGCGGATGCAAAAGCTGCAAGGGAAGAAGAAGAAAGAGCAAGAGCGGAAGTAGAAAAAGAGGCTGTTTCAAAGCCAGAATCAAAGCCAGAATCAAACCCAACTGAACCTGCCGTGAATAAATCACAGCCGGCACCAGCTCCAAAACCAGAGACAAAACCTGATCAGAAGCCAGGACAAGGCGGGCGTGAAATTTATGTAGAAGCGACTGCTTATACAGCGGATCCATCGGAAAATGGTTACAAATCAGGTCAACATGTGTATTCAGCAATGGGACATGATTTAACTGCAAACCCAGGAATGAAGTTAATTGCTGTAGATCCAAGAGTTATCCCGCTAGGTTCTCGTGTATATGTTGAAGGGTATGGAACCGCAATTGCAGGCGATACTGGTGGTGCAATTAAAGGTCATAGAATCGATGTATTAATGCCAGATAAAGGTTCATCTAGTGCTTGGGGTAGAAGAACAGTTCGTGTTGTAATTTTATAATTGAAAATCAAATCCAACTTTACAATATGTAAAGTTGGATTTTTTTGTAAATTTTAATGTTAAGTTAGGTTTACATTTTGTAAAGTTTAGCATACAATGATGGTGAGAGGTGGTAAAATTGACCATTTGTAATAGAGTAAAGGAGCTAAGAGCCCGTTTTAACTTCACGCAAAGCGTACTAGCTGAAAAGGTTGGTGTAACAAGGCAAACGATTGCTGCAATTGAAAAGGGGGATTACGTTCCATCGTTGTTATTAGCGCTAACGATTTGTGATGTATTTGATTTAAAGATGGAGGATGTGTTTGTTTTAAATAAGGAGGGAGAAAAAGGTGAATAGAATCATGTTGTCGTATGTGGTGAATGTGTTATTTATTGGATTGGCTAGTTGGGCATTTATTGAACTCTATTATTTTGAGGTGGAATTTGCAAATATTATTCAAACAGAGAAAGTACCATTTGAAATATCAATGAGCCTTACACCGTTTTTATTGTTATTGATTGTAGCGATTGTATCAACTATTTTTTATAAAGTTCAAAAAAAGAAATATAAGAAATTATCTTTTTGGATGTTTCCTCTTTTATTTCCACAAGATGATGAGCGCGAAGAAGTCATTACAGCAAAAGCATGTCGTACGACTTTTATAGCGCTTTGGTTTGTTATACCGATTGGAGCTGCATTGCTTGTTATATATCCGATTGTAACCCCGTATATTCCTGCATACCCATTATATGTTGTATTTTTCATCTTCTTTATACAAATGACCGTATTCCATATATCACTTTATCGAAATAAGATTGCTTAAAGACGTGCCACGTGCACGTCTTTTTTTTAGTAATAAAGCATCCTATTTTTTACAAAAAATTAACGCATGTCGAAGTGAAGATTTACAAATGCTTTTTATGATAGGAATTAGATTTATTGAATAAAGACCTGTGGTGTGATGTCAAGTAATGATTCTAGTAATTTAAACACTTAATTTGTTATTTCAGCTTAAAAAAGGCAATACGAAACTAGACCATTAATAATTTGTAAATTAATGGAATATAGAAGAAGGAAGAATGTCAGTAGACATCATCTATCAACGCTCCTTCCGGGCGTGTAAATTTGGTTGTTGCGTAGTAGCGCATCCACCAAACGAACAAATTTTCTTGCGGTTAATGCGAGGGCTCGTTTGTGCTTATGCTTAGGTACTTCGGCAGATTTTTTCGCATAATAGTCACGATATTCAGGGACATGACGCCTTACAGAGTTGGCGGCTTCAACTAAGTAATAACGTAGATACTGATTCCCTGATCGTGTTAATGACGTGTTTTCTGCAGTAAAGCGACCAGACTGATATTTCTTCCAGAATAGACCTGCGTATTTGGCGATTCGTGTTTCATCGGTAAAGCGTTCAATTTGACCAATTTCAGCCACAATACCGGCTGCGAATACAGGACCTATACCTGGAATGCTTTCAAGCGTTTGAGGTAGCGATGACATCAAACTTTCTATACCTTTCTCAATCTCTTTAATTTGAGCTTGATACGTGCGCATAATCTGGATGGAGGTGCTTAGTAGAAGGTCAATAGAATCTTCTACCACTTTACTTAAACGATAGGATCCTCTGACAGCTTTTTGAATGGATTTTGCTATTTCTTCTGGATTACCAAAACGATTTTTTCCTTTTTCCTGAAGAAAAAGAGCGAGATCTTGTAAGGGCATTTGAGCGAGTTCTTCTAAGCTGAATCGTTCTAAGAATAATTCCATCATGGCATTTCCGAAGACAGAGGACCCAACGTCTTGTGTAAATTGACTACACTTTAATCCTAAGTGTTGAAGAAAATGTTGTTTTTCTTTTGTTAAGGCATGTACGAGTTGATAACGAGAACGAGTTAACTGTTGTAAGGCAATGTATTGCTCTTCCTTCACAATCGACATCGTATGACGTCCAAAACGAACATAGTCTGCAATGACAAATGCATCAATGGCATCTGTTTTATCCATCTCTGGATAACTTTTCTTAAAGTTTGCAATTTGTTTTGGATTAATCATAAACACTTGAGAACCGTAGGTTCTTAGCTCCTTATCATTGTGAAGAAACATAGCTGGATGGTAGCTATAAATCGACGTAGATTCTAAGCCAATCTTAATCACTTCACAGGTTAATTTGGAAGCTGTGTTCAGAATTTTTTCTTTTAATATTATGGCTCCAGGTAAGTCATTTGTAATGGTGAACGATTCTAATCGATCACCTTCACCATTTAAAAAACAAACTTTTGCATCTTGAGAGCTCACATCTAAACCAACAAATAGTTTCATGAGAGAGTTCCTCCTTTCTTTTAGAATCATTGGAAAATCTCTTTCTTGGACGTCTGGGGATATCCCTAGTGTGAACGCTGACCAACATCCTCGTGTATAAGAACTTACCCTTGCTTCAAAAGCCGCCCTAGCGCTACTAACAGCTAGGTTTGAATTAAGGAGAACAGCCTGTGAGTAGGAAGAATAAAGCGAACACTGGGAAACAGTCTTTTAATGTAGTTAAAGCCTACAGGGAGAGGGAGAATTGTCCCAAATGATCCTTACTTTCATTATCTAGGAATATCCTCAGACGTCCAAGAGAACATTGTGTTAAATCGTCGCTTGAAAGAGTAACTAAAAAATAATATACGAGGGAGTGGGAAAATGAAAAAGAAGGTATTGGTATATGGCGTAATAATTGCAAGTGTATTATGGACAGGAAGTAATGTACATGCAGAAACATTAGAAAAGGATACAGAGTGGATTGTGAATACAATAGAGACGTTACCAAAGGGGAGTATATCTAATCCTGCATACCGCGGGAAAGTGGAACAGATGGTGACGGACTTTATTGGTAAAAAACATAAGGATACAAAGATTAATCGGATTGCCTCGTTTCAAATGCCTAGTAAGAAGGCTGAAATTACAGCATCAACGCCTGATGGGAATACACTAGTTGTTACAGAAGCTGATTTAGGTCAAATTCAAATACTATCAATTGCAGATTTAGAAAATATAAAAGTATTAGGAAATGTGAGTTTTAAAGACATTCATTCAGAAGCGGAAGTAACGAGTGTAACTGTGACACCAGACGGAAAGTACGCATTGGCCGCTTTTCGAACTGGAGATAACTTATATGATGCAAATAAAGGACAAGTGGCGGTAGTGGATTTAGCAGCGCAGAGAGTGGTAAAAACGTATGAAGTAGGTGTAGGGCCAGATTCAGTAGCGTTAGCAGCAGATGGAAGAACACTTATTATTTGTAATGAAGATGAAGAAAACGATCCAAATGATGATAATGAAGTAAATATGAAAAAAACGAAACGACCAGGAAGTATTTCTATGATTACATTCCCTGATGGTGATGTTATGCGCGGGGAACACGTCGAGCTGCCAATCCATATGAGTAACATTGGTAATGGAGCGATCTATAAGCATGATCCACAGCCAGAGTATGTTGCGATTAATCCAAAAGGAGATAAAGCAGCTGTCACATTACAAGAAAATAATGCGGTGGCAATTGTTAATATTGCAGAAAAACGAATTGAAAATATATTTGGCCTTGGCACGACAACACATAAAGCAGATTTAAAAAAGGATGGCACCATATCTTTTCAAGATGAGATAACTGCACGCCTAGAACCAGATGGTGTGACATGGGATCCATCAGGAGAATTTCTTATTACTGCTAATGAAGGGGACCTTGGTAAAAATGAATTTAAGGATGGTGTGAAATCAGGAGGAAGAAATATTTCTGTATGGAATCAGACTGGATCTCTTGTATACGATAGTATGAATCTTATTGATGAAAAAGTAGCGGCTGCTGGCCTATATCTTGATAATAGAAGTGAAAATCGGGGAAGTGAAGTCGAAAATGTGACAATTGGTAAGATAAAAGGAAATCCGATTTTAGCAGTGGCGGCTGAAAGAGCGAATGCTGTATTGTTCTTCGATATGACAATTCCAATGTTCCCGGTATACATTGGAATTGCGCCATCAGCAGGAGCGGCACCAGAAGGAATTCATAAAATAAATGGTCGAGATTTATTTGTGAGTGCAGATGAAGTAGATGGAGTGTTAAGTTTTTATCATATAAAGTGATGCGAGAAGACTGACTTACCGCGACCAAATAACGGGATAAGTTAATAAAGTGGCCTCTTCTTTTCGTCTTAGACTTGTACATATAGTCATCTTACTTTATCATCTTATATAGAAGTAAGATTTTGTAAAGGAAAGGGATTATGTATGAATAAACGAAGAATATATAGTATACTAGCAATTCTTTTATTTGTTGTAGGTGGTATCTTAATCGGTAAGCCATTTTATGACGGATATAAGGCAGAGAAGAAGCAAACAGAAAATGTACAAGCTGTTCAGAAAATGGAATACGAAAAGCATGAAACAAAATTTGTAGATGCATCTAAAATTGAACAACCAAATTTAGCGGAAGTTGCAAATGCATCGTTAGATAAAAAACAAGTAATTGGTCGTATTGAAATTCCAAGTATTTCATTAAGTTTACCTATTTTAAATGCTTCTACTGAGAAAAACTTATTATCAGGAGCAGCAACTGTAAAAGAGAAGCAAGAGATGGGAAAAGAAAATTATGCATTAGCAGGGCATAATATGTCTAAAAAAGGCGTCCTATTCAGTGATTTATCAACATTAAAAAAGAACGATAAAATCTATTTATATGATAATGAAAATGAATATGAGTACACTGTGACGAATGTATCAGAAGTAACGCCTGATAAATGGGAAGTCGTTGAAAACCATGGGAAAACGGAAGTAACGCTTATTACATGTGTATCTGTATCGGATAACTCAAAGCGTTTTGTTGTTACAGGAGAGTTTGTAAAAGCGAAGAAAATAAAGTGAAACTTTAATCAGTGAAGGGGGCTTCATTCCCCGCTGATTATTAGCTCTCATCAATTGGGCCTTAACGGGTAGTTGATGGGAGTCTTACTGCCCGTTAAGGCGGGATAAAAGGTTAAACAAAAAAGCTGAGGGGCAATCCCTCAGCTTTTTTAGTCCATCCATTTTACTAATTTTTTTGAAAGTAATAGTAATATACAACCTAAGAAAATAGCTACAACGCCAATGACTGTAAATACTTCTGAATAGCCAAGTGAAGTTGTAAAACTAGCGAGTTGACCACCTAAAATATTGGCAATCCCTGAACCAGCCAACCAAACGCCCATTAGTAATGAAGCGAGTTTTACTGGTGCAAGGGCACTGACCATTGATAATCCAACAGGTGATAAAAACAATTCACCTAATGTATGGAAAAGGTAAGTAAAGACAATGAATAATAGGTTTGCTTTCTCTGTAATATTATGTTCGTCACTACCTGTTTTTAATGTGGCAACCACTAGAACCATATAACCAATTCCGAGTAAAATCATACCGAGTCCCATTTTTGTTGGGATTTTTAAATCTCCACGTTTTGTTGTAGCAAGCTTAGCCCATAGTGCTGAAATAGCAGGAGCAAGCAAAATGATAAACAGTGGATTGACCGATTGGAACCAAGATGTTGGGATCTCCCACCCGAATACAGAACGATCAACAAACTTGTTTGTATATAGCGTTAGTGAACTACCAGCTTGTTCAAAACCAGCCCAAAAGAAGACAACGAAGCAAGTTAGAATAATGATAACTGCTGTATGCTGTTTTTCTTTTTTTGTAAGTGGTGTATTACCAGCTGTTTGTTCGCCGGATGGTGCTTGTAAATCTCTTGTTGGTTTTTTTCCGATATCACCAAGGAAGCGATTAGATAGTGTTGTGAATAAAACTTGTCCAATAATCATACCGATTGAAGCGGCTAAGAACCCGTAACGGAAACCATAATGAACAACGCCATCTACTGTTGTTTTGAATAAATTTTCTGATAAAAATCCACAAACGAGTGGAGCTAAAAATGAACCGACGTTAATACCCATGTAGAAAATCGTAAATGCACTATCGCGTTTTGGATCATGTTCCTCATACAATTCTCCAACAAGCGTAGAAATATTTGGTTTAAAGAAACCATTACCAATAATAATAAGCGCCAGTCCAAGGTATAGGCCAACCTGGTTTTGTAGGGTAAATAGTGTAAGGTTACCGATTGCCATTGTTACGCCGCCTATCGTTATAGCTAAGCGTCTTCCTAGAAAACGGTCAGTTAAGTATCCGCCAATCATTGGAGTAAAATAACAGGCTCCAGTATAAAATCCATAGATGGAAAGTGCCCATCCTGGACTAAACCCAAGACCGCCGCTTACTAAAGCTGTCGTTAAATATAATGTTAGTAATCCTCGTAATCCATAGTAACTAAATCGTTCCCACATTTCTGTGAAGAAGAGTAAGTATAAACCTGGAGGATGTTTTTTGTTTCGCTGTTGTTTCCTTTCAAGTTGTATCGCTGATTCCATTTAAGTTTCCTCCTGACACAAACAAAAACAAAGTGAATAGTTTTATTTGTTTAATATTTTACTTTATTAACTATTGGATGTCAATAAAGGTCGATTTTTCAGAAGAAATTGGAAAACAGAGCAGATATAGAATGAGGATTTCTTTTGTGATAGACTATGGACTATGTTTGTTCTAGCATATAAGTGCAAGAAATTGAAAAACCATATAAAACCTTTCTTTTTTAGGCGGGAAGAGAGCATCCGTCTATGCATAGAAGCGGTCAGGATTCTTTTTAGCCCCATGCCGAGTAAAACAAAAGGAGAAAATGAGTGGAGGTCTGCTTTTGTTTACATAGCCGCAACTAATATGTTGGAAAATCAAAATCGAGTTATATACCTCCCTTTTTAGAGGGGAGAAGAGGAGTGCGAATCATCTTTTATTAGGCGTAGCGGCTATATGTTGAAAAATTAAAATGGGATTTATATAGGCTGAAAAGGATTCTACTTTATATGAAAGTAAAGAAGGAGAAAGAAATGAAATCACTACAGAAAAAAGAAATTTTGCTTATGAGCCTGATGTTATTTTCCATGTTTTTCGGAGCTGGAAATCTAATTTTTCCACCTTTCCTTGGATATGAAGCGGGGGAACATGTGTGGATTGCATTGTTCGGCTTTATTATATCAGCAACTGGACTTCCGATATTAGGTGTAATGGCAATTGCTAAAGCCGGAAGTTTTCAAGGATTAGCCAATCGTGTACATTCTTCTTTTGCAATTATTTTTCCGTGTTTAATTTATTTGTTTATCGGTCCTGGACTTGGTATACCACGTGCCGGGAGTTTAGCTTTTGAAATGGGGCCAGGTCAGTTCTTCCCAGAGACTAGTAGTGTATTACTACTCATTTACACGGTCATCTTTTTTAGTATTGTATATTGGCTAAGTTTATCACCATCAAAATTGATGGGGCTGTTTGGAAAGATATTAACACCCTTATTATTGTGTATGATTGCTCTTATCTTTATAAAGAGTATGATTACACCAGCAGGAGATGTTCAAGTACCAGTAGGGAACTACGGACACGCTCCAGTATTTCAAGGTTTTTTAGATGGATATTTAACAATGGATGCTTTAGCGGCATTAATCTTTGGAATTGTTATGGCAAATACTTTGCGTGCTAAAGGAGTACAAGATGAAAAAGGACTAGCAAAGTATATGAGCATGGCAGGTATCGGTGCTGGTCTTTTATTATCTCTTATTTATGTCATTTTGGGATATGTTGGATCAATAAGTGGTTCGCTTGGAAAGTTCGATAATGGAGCACAAGTATTAGCTCATATTATGACTACATTATTTGGACAGGGTGGCATGGTATTATTAGGAATTATTTTTACTGTTGCTTGTTTATGTGTATCGATTGGACTTGTTACATCTTGTAGTCAGTTTTTTGCAGAAGTATTTCCGAAAGTATCTTATAAAGTGTGGGCTTTTGTCTTGAGTGTAGTTAGTATGATTCTTGCTAACCTAGGATTAACACAAATTTTAAAAGTATCAGTTCCTATTCTTGGGTTTATTTATCCGATTGCTTTAACACTTATTATTTTAGGACTATTTCATAAGTATATTAATAAGTATACGTATATATATCCAATGACAATTGGATTTGTAGCAGTGTTTAGCGGGATAGATATTTTAAATCGCAACGTGTTATTTTCAAAATGGACGCCTATATTAGAAAACATTCCTTTGTATACAGAAGGAGTAGGCTGGATTATTCCAGCGATTGTAGGTGGCTGTTTAGGAATGATTGCGAGTATTTGTATCAATAAAAAAAATTAAAAGAAAAAGGTGTTTTCTATATTGGAAAACGCCTTTTTTTGTTTAATTTAATTCGCCTATAAACCATATTTCTTTGTCATTGTAATTATCGTCAGTAAAAATTTCTCTGTAGCCTTTTACCTGTAATTCTTTAGGTATATGTAAGCCAAATTCTTTTTCAATATCGCGTTCTTGTAGTAATGGAATCCACTGTGGCCCGTCCATGTATCCACTTAGAAAGCCTTCAAAAAATCGTTCGATCCCTTGCTTACTAAATACAATGAAGATATTAGAAGTGTGTAAGTTCGGAAAAGAGACACCCAAATAAATACGATACTCCTTTTCAACTTTAGTTTTCATATGAATGAAATGCTCTACTTGATTGATTGCGGTCTGTAAATAAAATCGTTTCATCGAGTTTGATTTACGTTTTGAATTCATATAAGAAGGATTGATGGGAAGATGGATAGACCAGCAACCTAAAGAAGATGTTTCAGTCGCATTTGGTAAAGAACTTGTATGTGCGATGGTAGATTTTAAAAAATTCCGGCATACTCTCCTTAAACCACGAATTTTCTTTTTTGAACGATGATTCCAAATTGGCTGTTTCAAATAAACACCTCATAAATACTATGTTGTAATTTTCATGAAAATAGAATAGGAATTGCCATTTGCTGCTATAATAGCAGAAACTGGAGATTATTAGGGGGAAATTTGTTAAAAAATGAATAGATTAGGAGTATTATATAAATAACTGGTAATTTATCCAATTGTTATAATGCATTCTACTATTTTAACAGCATGATCAGAGGGGGGAGAAAATGAAACAAGATTTGGGCAAAAAAATAGAAGCTCTAGAAACAGCAATTGATACATTGCAGGAGACGCTCTATGAGTTAAAAGCACAGCAAAGAGAAATGGAAGAAGAAAGAGTTCAACAAGTAAAGGAACCTATTGAGAAGAAACAAGATGTTAGTATCCCTGTGCAAAATGTACGACAAGAAGAAAGAGTCATTAGCCAAGAAAGTGTGACGGAACCGGAGATAAAGCAGGTGGATATATCTGCGTTTAAGCCTGAACCATTTGACATTATAAAATTTTGTCAAACATGGCTACCACGAATTTTCGTTGCAATTATGCTACTTGGGGTAATTTGGTTATTTAAAGCGGGGGTAGATGCAGGATTACTTACTCCAGCAATTCGTATTGTATTTGGTGTAGCATTATCAGTTGCTTTGTATTATGTAGGTGATATACAAATAAAAAAAGAACGTCAAGCGTTAGGTTTGGTATTAGCTGGAGGAAGTATTACAGGCATTGTTTTAACGACATTCGCTGCACATTATTTGTATCATTTCTTTCCGGCAATGATGGCATTTATATTCAACATTATTTGGATTATACTCGGTATCTATTTAGCTAAGCGATATCAATCAGAGTATCTCGCTATATTTGTATCTGTAGGCGCCTTTTTTGTACCGTTTTTATTAAATAGTACAACACCTAATTCTTACATTTTCTTTGGATATGAAACGGTGTTAACGATTAGTTTATTATGGTATGCGTATAAAAATCGCTATCAATATTTATATATGGTGTCTTACAGTGTTGCTGTGCTTGTAACGTTTTTCTTTTTTGTGATTATGACAGTATTATTAGGTCACCTACAAGTGCAATTAACGATTGTTTATGGATTGATTCATATTATGCTGTTTTGGCATATGTTTATTGATAAAAACTTTATTTACGAGCCCCGGATGGCGATATTTGGTGCTAATGCTATCTTTTTCGTTATGGCAATCGTGAAAATTCCAGATTTTACAACATGGGGATTGTTAATTTGTACAATTGTACACACTGTAATGTTTGTGGCTGACTATATGAAAAATAAAAAATCGCCATTTACAGATCTTTTATTTGGTTTTGCGATGGGGTCGTTTAGTTTAGCGATTTTATATGAATTTAGTTTAGTGAATGGAGCAATTGTATTGATGTTACAAGGTTTTTTAGGTATCGTTGCTTCTGCGAAATTAAAACAAGAAATCAAGTTTTATATTAGTGGAGTTATTTATGTAATCGGTATGTTGCAAACCCTTGTTAGCCCATTTGAGACATTCATGTCAGCGGCTTTTGTAGCCCACCTCATTTTAGTTGGAACATTTTATTATGGAATGATGAAAGTGAAACCAATGTTGAAACGCTTTGGGAAATATGTGTATTCGATGACGTTATATAGTTTTATGGTACTTGTATTTATTACGATTACTAGAATAGGAGAGGTTCTTTCAACAGACGGAAGTATTATCAGTGTACCTGTCTCTCTTGCATGGATGATATATGCTTTAGTTTCAGTTTGGTTTGGGCGTAATAGAGGAATGAATGAAATATTATACGCCGGATTAGTTGTGTTAGTTGTGACAGTGAGTAAGTTATTCTTCTTGGATTTACCAGAAGTATCAATGATGATTCGTGCAGTATTATTCTTACTTATTGGTGGACTAGGAATTGTTATTTCTAGAATGTTTTTCTCGAAAGAAAAAGGTGATTAGTAAAAAAAGCAATCCATTTAGGATTGCTTTTTTACTATTTATTATTAATAGTGACAGCTTCATTATATTTTGTCGTTGTATTTTGACGAAGACGTAAAGTGGCTTGTCCAGTTGTATTCGGTGCGAGTTGTACATTTACTACTTTTTCAGCAAAACCTAGGCTATTTGTCGTGAAAGAGAATACACTACTATATCCAAAAGTAGAAGGCCAAGTACCATTTTCATTTTGTACTTTCGCAATTTGTGTTCCTCCAGTTGTAAAAATCCCTAGAGAATAATTATTGTATGTCGCATTAGGTAATAAATTGTTTGCTTGAAGTCTTATTTGAAATACTTCGTTGCTTGGTAGAATACTAGGGCGAATGACTGTATAATCGCTAGTTGTTACAGTTCCCTTATATCCATAAGAACCAGGTTTAAATGTATTTGTATTGAACCATTGATATCCTTGATTTGGAGCGCTCCAAGGTTCTGGTTGTGGCTCAGTTGATAAATTAGGTTGCTCAAATGTTTGTAAAGGTGTTGGATTATCAAGTTGTAGGCCATTTACTTGATCTAAACTTGTATAAGTTTCTTGTTTAGATAACCAATTCACAATGTTTTCCAATAGAATAGCGTCATTTTCTTCTTTATATCCATCATATGTTTTTTTTGCTTGTCCTGTATCTTCACGAACATATTTTGGTGAGGCATCCTCAACAGGAGAAGAATCACCAATAAAGGCTGCTTTTCCAAGGCCAACTTTAGCAATTGCAGCATAAGGACCTTCTGCAATACCGCCACCATTATAAACACCGCTATCAACAGCGCTATTCCATTTTGATGGGTTTTCTGGAAGATATACGATTCCTTTCGCTAATTTAGGGTTTGTAATGGCAAGTGTAGAACCAGCATGCATAGCTACTGATGAAATCCCTTTTGTAATACCAAAGGATTGTTCAGGTGATACAATATTTTTGGCAGAAACATCTCCAAGCGCATTATAGCGAAAGCGAATACCAAAGTTTTGGGATAACCAATCGGAGCTTTCTACTCCTTGCATTGCTGGTGAGTTTGCTTCTTCATTAGACATACCTTTTGCCGGGTTGTCCCATGCACCACGTCTGTATCCATTAAATACCTCTGAAGAATCCCAGCGATTCTTATTTCGGTCTGCATTATAATGATCTGCGATAAAGAAAATACTACCACCATTTTTAACATACTGTAACATGGCATCTTGTTCAGATTTTTTATAAGGAATATTTGCTTCAGGAACGATAAATACATGATAATCTTTTAAATTTTCATATGTAATAGGTGTAGATTGGCGAAGCTCTTTTACAAAATATCCGTTTTTAGCAATACCATTTCCAAAATCAGAAAAACCACCATCAATGACCCAATCGGCTGTACCTGCTGTTTGCCCGTGTGTATTATCAAATAATACTTTCTTCCCATTGTTTTGATTTACAACTTTTGCAGCAATCTCTGGTGCTGGATCTGTAGAACTTTCAGCGAAAGCTGGTGGAATAGAAGTGCTTCCGATACTGAATGTAATTGCTGTTGCTAAAGAAAGTTTAAGCCATTTTTTGTTCTTCATAGAAGAATCCCCCTAATAATAAATATATGTGCCTTAATAATGTAATGGATTTTTTTATGAAAATAAAGATGGAAAATGTAAAATATACAAAAAATTTGTAAAAATAACATGGATTTTGTTGATAAATATTTGTGTGAAAAATAAGAAAACCCCTTCCTCGCTATAAGGAAGGGGTAACATATTTAACTAATTTTTGAAGTTTGTGCAGCATCTATCTTATGAAATCCTTTTAAGTAATATACAACTACTAATGAAATCAACCAAATCGGACCAACAATTAATGCGATTCGTGTATCTTCTGAATAAGCCATAATTCCTAATACTAATGCAAGGAAAGCAAGTGAAAAATAAGAACTTAATGGATATAAAGGCATTTTGTACGTTAAATTTTGCTTAGTTTGTGCTGGTAATCCTTTTCTGAATCGGATTTGAGTAACTAATATGATCCCCCATGTCCAAATTGCACCGAACGTTGAAATACTAGTAAGCCATGTAAATACTTTTGCAGGAACAAGATAGTTTAAAATAACACCAACCAGTAAGACTAAGGAAGTTGCTATAATTCCACTACTTGGAGTGCCATTTTTATTTAAACGGCCGAATTTTTCAGGCGCCTTTTTTTGCTCTGCCAATGTAAATAACATACGTCCTGTACTAAATAAACCACCGTTACAAGAAGAAAGAGCTGCCGTTAAAACAACGAAGTTAATAATTCCCGCTGCTTTTGCTATACCAATTTGTTGGAATGTTAATACAAACGGACTTCCTTTATCGCCAATTTCATTCCATGGATAAATTGCCATCATAACAAATAATGCTCCAACGTAGAACAGTAAAATGCGCCAAAATACGTTATCAATTGCTTTTGCAAGTGTTTTCTTCGGATTTTGTGCCTCACCAGCTGTGACACCGATAAGTTCGACTCCTAGATAAGCAAATAAAACCATTTGTAAGGAAAGAAGTAACCCAGAAAAACCATTAGGGAACCATCCGCCGTGTGACCAAAGGTTCGAAATTCCAGTAGCGATGCCATCATTTCCAAATCCAAATAGAATAATTCCTGTCCCAATTACAATCATACAGATAATTGTGACAATTTTAATTAAAGCAAACCAAAATTCAAGCTCTCCAAATACTTTTACAGATAAAAAGTTAAATGCGCTCATTAATACGAGAGCCAATAACGCCCAAATCCAGCGCGGGATATCTGGAAACCAATATTCCATATAAATTCCAGCGGCAGTGATTTCAGCCATACAAGTAACAACCCATAAAAACCAATAGTTCCATCCAGTTATATAACCTGCTAAGGGTCCTAAATAATCATGTGCGTATTTACTAAAAGAACCAGCAACTGGTTGTTCAATTGCCATTTCCCCAAGAGCACGCATAATGAAGAAGATAACGAGTCCAGCAATCATATAAGCTAATAGAATAGAAGGTCCAGCTAATTTGATAGCAGAAGCAGATCCTAAAAATAGTCCTACACCAATAGCGGATCCAAGAGACATCAATGTGATGTGTCTTTGTTTTAGACCGCGGTTTAAAGTTCCTGATTTGTTTGTTTGCTGCATAAAAAGCCTCCTTATAGGATGAAAAGATTGAATGCGCTTACTAGAAGTGCAACTATTTTAAATTATAAAACATTTCTGTCTGTTATGCTACAAAAATTGTCGATGTATGCTGTACTATATCTGTATTTGTCAGACCTAAACTTAAAATTCTAACTATTATTGAATACATTGACTCTTCTTTTTATTGATTGGTAAGATTAAGTATTACATTTTCTCGCATAATTATAAGAATGTGTGATAATAATTCATTGTGTAGGAAGGGTACTTAAGCATGTTTCAATTACAAAAGTATAACACTTCTGTGAAGCAAGAGATTTTAGCTGGCATCACAACATTTTTTACATTTGCGTACATTCTTGTCATCAATCCGAAAATACTATCTGATGCAGGTGTACCTTTTGATCAAGCATTTACGGCAACCATTATTGCGACAGTTATCGGAACATTATGTATGGCGTTTTTTGCAAATTATCCAATCGTCATTGCTCCAGCCATGGGGATGAATGCGTACTTTGCTTATTCTGTTGTACAAAAAGCAGAAGGCATTACATATGCTATTGCGTTTTCAGCAGTATTTGTAACGGGTATTATTTTTCTTTTATTGTCTTTTACATCATTTCGCCAAAAGCTTATTGTAGCAATTCCAGATAGTTTGAAGCATGCTATTGCAGGTGGGATTGGGTTATTTATTGCTTTCATTGGTCTTCGTTTATCTGGTATTATTGTTGATCATCCATCTAATTTAGTTACAATTGGAGATTTCCATTCACCAGCTGTTATTTTAACACTAATTGGTTTAGTGTTAGCAGCAGTGTTAATGGCATTACGTGTGAGTGGTGCGCTATTTATAAGTATGGTTGTGACGGGGATAATTGCCTTCTTTACAGGGCAATTGAAGTTTAGTGATCAAATTGCAGCGATTCCTCATTTACCAAAAGGGATTATCGTTTCCAATCCTATAACTGCATTTTCTGATGTAATGGAATATGGGTTATACGGCGTTGTTTTTTCATTCTTACTCGTGCTTTTATTTGATACAACAGGGGCTTTGCTTGGTCTAATTAAACAATCTGGTTTAAATACAGATAATGCTGAAAAGCGTTTCGGTAAAGCATTTATTGCTGATGCAATAGGTGGTACAACGGGAGCAGTGTTCGGGACAAGTCCGACAGCGGCAACGATTGAATCGTCAGCAGGAATTGCAGCAGGTGGTAAAACAGGATTAACAGGTATTGTAGTAATCTGCTTAACGATAGTTACAGCATTTTTCAGTCCTGTAATTGCTTCTTTATCAAGTGTGGCAGCAATTACGGCTCCCTCATTAATTATAGTAGGGAGTTTAATGGCACAAAGTATTCGTGATATTAACTGGAATGAATTTGAAGATGCATTGCCGGCATTTTTAATTTTTGTAGGGATTCCATTAACATCTAGTATTGCGAACGGAATTGCACTTGGATTTTTAATTTATCCAATTTTAAAAATTGTGAAAGGGAAAGGGATGGAAGTTCATCCGCTTCTGTATTTCTTTGCAATTTTATTTGGATGTCATTTGTTTTTATAATATAGAAAAGGGTATTTCTTTGTAAGAATTTAACATTAATCGTGAAATTTCTTTGTTTTTTGGTTCCCTCTTTATTATTTATAATTATAGAAGAATGATAAGAGCTAAAGAAGATAACTAAAGCATAGAAAAACCTTCCGTGCATATGGAAGGTTTTTTCATGTCTTTTAAAGAGAAAATATCAAGAATCCACCGCAAATAATAAAGAATACGAACCCTAAAATACAGGGTGCGCTAATAATTCCTAGCAAAATAAATGGCCTTCCTCTATATGCTTCGTATCCTCCCCAAGATAATAAAGAGATTCCTACAATAATAAATGCAATCTCAATCCAACGAATAGGAGTTCCAAATAATATAATAAGAGCTAGAAATGTAACTGCAAAGCCAATCATCCATTGTTGAAAAGGGCGAGCTTTTTTAGATGAGTTTGTAGTACTCATAGAACCCTCCTTATAAAATTCAGAATTGTTTTACTATATTTTTTATTTTACAATATATGTATTATGGAAGATAGAGAATAGACGTAAGAAAGGTATAATCATATGGATTTTCCAATTTATTTATATGTATTTGGAGTAAAGCTACATCCCCATGCTATTTTTGAATCACTCGGTATGTTTATTGGGTTTCGTTATTATTTAAAAAGTCGGCGCAAAGAGAAGATTCCAGAAGCTAAAGCACTATTCATCTTTTTAGGTGCTATATTTGGTGCTTTTCTCGGTGCAATCCTTTTGGCAACGCTGGAGCATCTTCTGCAGGTTCAGAAAGTAATAGAGGAGAATGGCTGGCAAGGATTGATTCAAGGGAAAACAATTGTAGGCGGTTTGTTAGGTGGACTTATTGGTGTAGAAAGTGTGAAGAAAATGGTTGATCATACAGAATCAACGGGTGATGATATGGTCATTCCTCTGGCACTAGGAATTGCAATTGGTAGAATTGGGTGTTTTTTAACTGGCATTGGAGATGAAACGGTAGGGATACAAACAACATGGTCAGTTGGAATTGATTTTGGTGATGGGATGCTCCGGCATCCGACACAATTATATGAGATTGGTTATTTATTTATCCTTATGATTTGCTGTATTTGGCTAAGTAGACATAAACCGTGGGAAGGGTTCGTTTTTCAAATCTTTATGTTGGCATATTTAAACTTTCGCTTTTTGGTTGAATGGCTCAAGCCGACAGATAAGTTATATGTGCATTTGAGTGCGATTCAATGGGCTTGTATTTTGGGTGTTTGTTATTATGTTGTGTTAGTTATGAAAAAGAGAAAAGGGGAAAGACGACATGCCAAATAGGGACTATTTATATTATGACCTAACGAGTAGTGTGTGTTCCACATGTTTACAGAAAGTAGAAGCGAAGATCATTATACAAGATGAAAGAGTCTATATGGTAAAACATTGTATGTTGCATGGCCGAGAAAAGGTGCTCATTTCAACAGATGTCTCGTATTATAAGCAATGCCGCGAATTTATTAAGCCGAGTGAAATGCCATATCGTTGGAATACACCTATTAAATACGGGTGCCCTTATGATTGTGGACTTTGTCCGGATCATGAGCAACACAGTTGCTTAAGTATTATTGAAATTACAGATGTATGCAATTTACAGTGTCCGATTTGTTATGCAGAATCATCACCAAACCGCACTACATGGCGAACAGTAGAACATGTGGAGATGATGTTAGATGCCGTTGTAAAAAACGAAAAGAATCCAGATGTTGTTCAAATTAGCGGTGGTGAGCCAACGCTTCATCCTCATTTCTTTGATATATTAAATATTGCAAAACAAAAACCAATTAAACATATTATGATTAATACGAACGGTTTACGCATTGCACAGGATATTACGTTTGTAGAAAAGCTAGTAAAATATACACCTGGATTTGAAATATATTTACAGTTTGATAGCTTGGAAAAAGAAGCACTGCAGAGTTTACGCGGGGCTGATTTACGTGAAATAAGAAGAAGAGCGATTGAGAACTTAAATAAATACAATATTTCTACAACCCTTGTTGTTACATTGAAAAAAGGAGTAAATGATAAGGAAATAGGTGAGATATTACAATATGCAATACAACAAAAATGTGTACGGGGTGTTACATTTCAACCTATTCAGCAAGCGGGACGAACAGAAGATTTTAATCCTGAAACCAATCGTTTAACATTAAGTGAAGTACGTCAAATGATTATCGAACAATCTTCGTTATTTACAGAAGACGATATAATACCGGTTCCTTGTCATCCGGATAGTTTGGCGATGGCATACGCATTAAAATTAGATGGATCTATTTTTCCACTAACCAGTATAATTGATCGAAATATTTTATTAGAAGGAGAGCGGAATACGATTGTTTTTGAAAGTGATGAGCAATTAAAAGGACAAATCTTTAAGTTATTTAGCTTAAATCATTCACCAGAAAGTGGCTATGATTCATTAAAAGAATTGCTCTGTTGCTTGCCAAAAGTTAGTCTTCCAACAGGGATTGGTTATGAGAATGTATTCCGCGTATTAATTATGAAGTTTATGGATAATTATGATTTAGATATACGTTCGGTAAAGAAATCCTGTGTTCATATTGTACATCCTGATGGAAGAATTATTCCGTTTGATACGTATAATTTATTTTACCGTGATGAGAAAGAAGAGTATTTAAAAGAGCTACAAGGAGAGGGGGGAATTATAAAATAAAGAGGATGACCTCTTTATTTTATAATGTTTTATACATTAATTTATGAAGTCCAATTGGATGGATATCAAATATTTCGCCATGCTCAAGAAATCCTAAACGTTTATAGTAATCTGTAACGGTAATACGAGCATTACACCACAATAGCTCTGCTTCACGCTCTTTTAACATTACTTCAGCTTGCTGGATTAATGAGCTACCAGCATGTTGTTTTCGAAAGGTAGGCATTGTAGCCATGCCTCGCAAACGATAGTGATTATTACCTTGCAAGGAAGGTTCTGGTTCAGCTGAGAAAGAAGCGATACTAATGAGTTCAGCATGTAAGAAAGCACCGAGATGAAAGGAATTTGTTTCGTAATCAGATGGGTATTTGCAATCTTCCAACTGTTGAGTTGGACGTAAAATTTTTTGACGTAGTTCGTATGTTTCGGAGGCATCAATACATCTAATTGTAACCATACAGAATCCACCTTTCTTATGACGCTTTTTCTATGAGTTGTAAAAAGAAATAGGCCGGTGCAACACAAAGACCTAATATACTACAAGTACCAATGAGAAGAGAAAGAAAGAGACAAAAGTATTTCGTTCCATTTGTTTTTTTCCATCCATAACTGCAAATTTCAATGCTAATACCGATGAGAATAATGGCAACGAGTACTTCTGCGAGTAGCAAAAGAGCTAAAGTTGAAATAGACATAGTGTGATTCATCCCCAGAATATTTGATAGTAATATTTTACCATTAAAAAACGAGAATCTTAAGAAAAAGTTTGAAAGTGTATGGTGAAAGGAATAAGTGTTATGTAAGAAGAAAGTCCCCTCGTGATGAAAAGGGGACTTTCTGCTATTCTAATATGCTTTTCATTGTATCAATATGTTCTTTTGAACCTGTTACAAGAAGCGTATCACCATGTTGTAATGTTGTATCACCATGAGGTACCAATGCTTTATTACCTCGGTAAATTTGAATGATGAGTACATCACCTAGGAATGGTAAGCGACGAAGCGCTAAACCATTATATTTATTACTACGTAATTCGACCTCACGAACCGTTTCGTTTGCAGTTGTAATTAAACGAATGAGACTTGGTTTATCGATAAGTGCACGTAATAAAATTCTTGTAGAGTTGATGGTTGAGAATACGGCAATATGTTCTTGTGTTGCTTTTTCTTGTAGAAGAGGATCCTCTACACTTGCAATGACGTGTTCAACACCTAATTCTTTTGCATGTTCTGCTAATAATAAGTTTTGTTCATCATCACTTGTCGCGACAACAACTCGATCTGCATTGAATGCTTTGTGTTCGTCTAATTGTTCTATCGTAATTGTATCTAATTTTACAATAGGGAAGTCATGAGATGTTGCTTCCTCTGCATTTACTTTATTTTGACGCATCATGTATAATGTTACATCATAATCTTCACGTTTTAAATCAAGTGATAATGGAAGAGTGATTCGACTTGCTCCAATGATAGAGACTTTTGGTTTGGGTGTTTCAACCCTTGGAAACATCTTTTTAAATAACACAGGTGCAAAAATACATGTAATAACTGCACTTAAAATAAGTGAAGCAGATAGACTCGGACTAATGATATTTAGCTTTTCACCAATTTGTGCCGCAGCGATAACTAATGAAAGTGTAGATGTTAATAAAATGGCACTTCCGAGTACAATGTTACGTGGATACCATTTTCTTAGTACAAGCGATGGCAATAATTTTGAAATAAAGAGTCCAACAATTAAAATGGGAATCATTAGCATACTAGAAGGCTCTTTAAAAATCGACCATACTTCTAAATTAACCCCAACCATAACGAAGAAAATGGGAATGAAGAAACCATATCCGATGGAATCAAGTTTTTCGACCATATCTTCATTTGGTGATAGTAAGGATACGAGCACGCCTGCTAAAAAGGCCCCTAAAATATTCTCTGCACCAACAGATTCAGATAATCCGACTAATATTAAAATGAGTGCAAAAACAGCACGTGTGTCAATTTGCACACTACCAGCTTTTAGGCTTTCTAAGTATGGAATATTTTTAAAGCGTCTTGCCACAAAGTAAATGACAATACCTGCGCCAAATAGAACGAGAAGAAGCCACATGCTCTGACCGCTTTCGGAATTTAACCCGACAAACACAGCGAGTAGAATCATTGTAACTAAGTCAGCAATTACAGCGACTAATAAAATAATTTGGCCGATTGCTGTTTTTCCTAAGTTATTTTCTTTTAATGTCGGTACAACAACACCTAAAGAAATCGTTGAGATAATTAATGTCATGAACATTGCATTATCGACAAATTTAAGCCATACAAATATAAGTGATAGGGCATAGGATAAGATGAAAATGAATAAAAAGATAATGCTTGCGGCTTGGAACGTATTTGGTTCATTTGTCGTATTCTTTTTTCCTTTTTGTTTAAAGATCGAAAAATCAATTTCTAAACCGCTTAAGAACATTAAGAAAATAAATCCTAGTGTTGATAATACTTCCAGCCACATATCTGGCTCAATAACGTTAAACCCACTTTTTCCTACAAAAATTCCTGCAATAATTTCTGCAACAACGACAGGAATTGCTTTTAACTTAAAGCGTTGCAACAAAAGGGGAACGAAAAACGCGATTGCGACGACAATCATAAGTGATAAAACTGAAGAATGTTGTTCCATTGCGTTCTCTCCCTTCAAATAATATAGTACATATTTTAGCTATATTATTTGAAGAAAAGCAATGCATATGAACTCGATTCCATAAAGAAAGAGTTTTCTTAACATTTGTCATAATAAGTATAGTTTACATGATAATGTTGTAATTTCCGTAATATGGTGGAGGAGGGGATAAATAAAAAGACTGCTGAGATTATCTCAGCAGTCTTTTTCATGTCCATTACATAGAGAAGAAAATCCATACAGTAAGACCAACTGTTGCAATTGCAACGAAGAAACTGTATATCATTGTAACAATTTGAATTGTACCTTCTCCTTCTCTTAAGTGCATGAACATAATTAATTGTAATAAACCTTGCGCAAGTGCCATTACGATAATTGTTGTTAATATCGTTGAAAGTGGCAAGTCTGTGTAAAGCGCAACGTATAAAGCAAGGAACGTTAGTCCAAGCGATAAAATGAACCCGAAAACGTGTGACCATGGAAACCCGCTATGCGTGTGTCCATTTGCTTGTGTATTGTTTTGTCCCATTATTACGCCACCATCCCGTTCAAGTAAACTAGTGTGTAAATAAAGATCCAAACAAGGTCAAGGAAATGCCAGTATAAGCTGATAATAAATACTTTACGAGCTGTAACTGGTGTTAATCCGCGTTTTAAAATTTGGATGATTACACAAGTTGCCCAGATGATACCACCCGTTACGTGGGCACCATGCGTTCCAAGAAGAACGAAGAATCCAGATAAGAATGCGCTTGTTTGGATTGTAGCGCCTTCTCCAACATACATGATGAACTCTTCAATTTCAAAGAATAGGAAGCCTGCACCTAAAAGCAATGTGAAAAGGAACCATCCTAACATAGCTTTTTGGTTGTTTTTACGCATTTCATGAATTACGATACCGCATGTAAAACTACTTGTTAAAAGTAGTAATGTTTGAATTAAAAGTGTTTTAACTTCAAACAAGTCTGCTGGTGTTGGGCCATCCGCCGTACGACCAGCAAGGACTAGATAAGAGGCGAAAAGTGTTGCGAACAGCATAATTTCAGCCCCTAGGAAAATCCAGAACCCTAGAATATTCAATCTGCTTTGTTCAGATTGATATTCTAAAGGTAAGCTTTTATCTAAAGCCGCCATTTCGTTTCACCTCTCATGCTACATGTTCTGTTTTTTTAATTTCATCAACGCTTACGTAGTAACCATCATCATAATCAAATGAACGATAGATCATACAAGCTAGCATACCGATACCGCCAATAATTGCTAACCAGAACCAGCTAAATACTAACGCAAAACCAGCAAGACCGATAAAGCTAGACATAATAATAGGAACACCTGAATTGCTTGGCATGTGAATTGGTTTTAATTCATCTGCTTTTGGTGTAATTGTTTCTCCACGTTTCTTCATGAACCAGAAAGCATCAGCTTCTTTAATTTCAGGAAGTTTAGCGAAGTTGTAATGTTGTACAGGAGATTGAGTTGCCCACTCAAGTGTACGGCCATCCCATGGATCTCCAGTAGTGTCACGTTCACCGTGACGAGCACTCCAAATTACGTTGTAACATAGTAATATGAAACCAATACCCATCATTACTGCACCTACAGATGCGATTTGGTTTAACCAACCCCATCCAAGGCTTTCTGAGTAAGTGTACATACGACGAGTCATACCATCTAAACCTAAGAAGTACATTGGGAAGAAACAGATGTTAAATCCGCTCATAAAGATCCAGAATGTCCATTTACCTAGGCGTTCGTTTAACATATGACCAGTCATTTTTGGATACCAGAACGTAAATCCAGCAAGCATTGCGAATACTGTACCTGCGATTAATACGTAGTGGAAGTGGGCGATTAGGAAGTAGCTGTTATGGTATTGATAGTCAGCTGCTGCCATTCCAAGCATAACCCCTGTAACCCCACCGATTACGAAGTTTGGAATAAATGCTAATGACCAAAGCATTGGCACTGTAAAACGAATACGTCCTTTATACAGTGTAAACAACCAGTTAAAGATCTTAACCCCGGTTGGAATCGAAATCGCCATTGTCGAAATCGAGAAGAATGAGTTAACAGCTGGACCAGATCCCATTGTAAAGAAGTGGTGAAGCCATACTAAGAAACTTAGTAAAGAAATTGCAATCATTGAGTACACCATCGCGCTGTAACCGAATAGACGTTTACGTGAGAATGTACTAATGATTTCAGAGAAAATACCGAATGCCGGTAAGATAACAATGTATACTTCAGGGTGACCCCATACCCAGAATAGGTTGGCCCAAAGCATTGGCATACCGCCGCTCGCCATCGTAAAGAAGTGAGCATCAAATAGACGGTCAAATGTCATTAATGCAAGAGCAACTGTTAATACTGGGAAAGCGAAAATAATGATAATTGTTGTAATTAAGATTGACCAAGTAAACATTGGCATTTTCATTAATGTCATACCAGGTGTACGCATTTTTAAAATCGTAACCAGGAAGTTAATACCGGTCATTAATGTACCAAGACCTGAAATCTGCAGTGCAATTGCGTAGAAGTTATTTCCTACGCCAGGCGTAAATTCGGTACCAGCCATTGGGAAGTATGATGTCCACCCAGCGTCTGGAGAACCTCCGATAACGAAAGCGATGTTAAATAACATTGCCCCAATAAAGAATAACCAAAAACTTAATGCGTTTAAGAATGGATATGCAACGTCACGAGCACCAATTTGTAATGGTACAACAACGTTCATTAATCCCATAACGAATGGCATCGCCATGAAAAGAATCATAACTGTACCATGCGTTGTAAAGATTCCGTTATAGTGTTCAGCGTTTAAATATGTTGTATCCGGGAATGTTAATTGTGCACGGATCATTAAACCGTCCATACCACCACGGAATAACATTAAAACTGCCGATATAATATACATTATACCGATTTTTTTATGGTCAACAGTTGTTAACCATTCATCCCAAAGCCATTTCCATTTTTTATACTTTGTCAGTACGAAAATGATTGCTAATGTCACAAGAACGATAGATGCGTCAGCTCCGTAAATTATCGGATCACCTGTGACAAAAAATTCATCAAGCTTCACTGTGTTCACTCCAATCTGTTGGAATAGTATCTATTACTTTTTGTTTTTGTAGTAGTTGTAATCACAGTATTCAAGTGATTTTGGATCTACATACTTTAAGTGGTGACTAGAGAATGTCATACGCCCTACTACACCAGGTTTAATGATTTCGTTATATTTTTCTTCTGTCAGTGGTTTAGCAGTTTCTTTTACTTCTTTTACCCACTTGTCATAATCTTCTTTTTTCTTTGCTTCAAGCTCAAATTCCATGTGAGTAAATCCTTCACCGGAGAAGTTCGAGCTACGACCAAGGTAAGATCCTGGCTTATCAGCTTGTAGGAATAAATCCATGATCATGCCGTCCATTGTGTATTTCATACCACCAAGCTCTGGAACCCAGAAGGCGTTCATTGGACCAACAGATGTTAATTTAAACTGGATTGGTGTACCAGCTGGTACGTTTAAATAGTTAACGGTTTCAATATTTTCCTCTGGATAACTGAATAACCATTTCCAGTTGGCAGATGTAACATAAATTTCAACTGGTTTAATATGTTTTGACTCTTTTGGCACTTCTTCTGATGCATAAGTTGCTTTTACCGTTGGAATTGATAATGCGATAACGATAATAACTGGGAAGAGTGTCCAAATAATTTCTAATAATGTGTTACCGTGTTGATCAGGTGGCTCATAGTCCATGTTTTCTGGTTTTTCACGATAACGAATCAAAATGACTGTAAACAAGATGAATACAATTGCAATAATCAACAACATAAGTACGAATGACCAAACGATCAGATCATACTGTGCTTTTGCAACAGGCCCCTGTGGATTTAATACTGCAAGTTTTTTCTCACAGCCACCGAGGAACAAGAGTAGTGATAAAGGAAGAAGTGAAGCCAACTTCCAAAACGATTTCTTTAGTTGCACGATTGAAAATCTCCTTTCTCCTTGGATTGAAACTATGCCAATAAAACAATATAAACCTATTAATTTATAGAAGGCAATAGTTTTTGTCATATTGTTAAAAAATAGACACAAATGCACGCTTTTTACGGTGAATATCATTTGCAACTTGATAACATTGTAAACTATTTTTTTGATGAAAACATGATTGTAAAAATTTTAAGATAAATAAAGTTATACCAACATATCCAATAAATAGAAAAAAACTATCTTATCATAAAATAAGATAGTTGAATATTTTATATATTTAGTTTATTTCTTGTGTAATCTTTTGTTGTTGTTCAAATGTGACGATTTTTTTATATTTAATTTGATATAAGATATAGCAAATAATCATAAATGGAATCCCGCAATAAAGGGCGATTCTTTGATCTGGAATGAAAGCCAAACTAACGAATGTAATAAAATTTAAAGAGAAAGCTAAAATTGGAACAATTGGATAAAGAGGTGTACGGTATTTTAAATCGTTTATATTTCCGCCATTCTTTATAAATTCTCTTCGGAAGAAAAATTGTGAAGCTGCAATTGACATCCAGACAACAACTGCTGCCATTGCGGCAATCGATGTTAGAACTAAAAAGACAGTGTCTGCAGCAAATACACTTGTTAAAAGTGAGAGACTTGCAAAGATAAGGCTGAAAATTAAAGCATTCAGTGGTACTCCCTTCTTTGTTAATTTCGCAAATGCAGGACTTGCCATACCTTGTTTTGACATAGCCCAAAGCATACGAGAATTCGCATATAGCCCTGAATTCGCTACTGATAGTACAGCGGTAATGATAACAAAGTTCATAATGTCAGCTGCATATGGAATCCCAACTGTATCAAAGACAAGTACAAATGGGCTTTCTACAAGATTAGCCTCCTGCCATGGGAGTAGGCCTACAACAACTGCAATTGCTAATACGAAAAAGAATAAAGTACGCCAAATTGTATTTTTAATTGCTTTTGGAATTGTTTTTTCAGGGTTTTCGCTTTCACCTGAAGCAATTCCAATTAGTTCCGTTCCCTGGAAGGAATAATTTACAGTAATCATTGTAAGAAGAACAGCTAAGGCACCATTTGGAAATAACCCACCATTTTCAGTGAAGTTATGAAGCATTGGTGCGGGTTTCCCATTGAAATCTAAGAACCCAAACATAACAGCGCCTCCAAGTATAATGAAGACAACGATTGTTGTGACTTTTACACTGGAAAACCAAAATTCTGCCTCTGCAAATGCTTTCGTTGATAAAGCGTTTACAATGAAAAGGATTGCTGCAAATGTAACACACCAAATCCATGAAGAAACATCTGGAAACCAGCGCTTCATTAAAATACTAACAGTTGTCAGTTCTACGCCAACTGTAACAGCCCAGTTCAGCCAATACATCCAGCCAACGACAAATCCAAAACCAGGTGAAATAAATTTGCTTGCATAACTTTGAAATGAGCCTGCTTCTGGCATGGCAACAGATAGTTCACCGAGACAGAGCATGGTTAAATACATCACGAAACCACCAACTAAAAATGCAAGGATCGCTCCGCCAGGTCCAGCGTTATGGACAATTTGTCCTGATCCCATAAAGAGTCCTGTGCCAATGACACCTCCAAGTGCAATCATAAAAAGGTGTCGACTTTTCATTGTACGTTGTAAGCTAGTTTGTTCTGTAGTTGTTTGATTCATATTCCCTTCACCCCGTATTTCTTTCCTTATTTGTTTTACTCAATGAGTATCGAGCGTGCTTCGTTTCACTAATCATCAGTGGGGGATGAAAAACATACTAATAGTAGTTTTCTTTATATCACTATAGAAATCGATTATGTATACTTTCTGGGTGTAAGAGTGGTGATACAAATAACTATGATTAGCTTCATGTAATCTTACGTCTTGTGAATGAAAGAGGATTCTTTCTTCTAAGTATTTTTAATTATAGCGAAATATTCTGAAAATGTATATTTATTTTTCTTTCTATTACAAAAAATAAGAATTTTAAAACATATTAATCGAATACTAATTCATATAATCTTTCTAGCAAACTGGGTAGAAGAAAGGTACAATAAAAAGAGTAGCGTTTGCTGAAAATAATGATGTAATGGAGTTTTGAATATGTTAAAGAAATTTAAATATATGTGTATTGTAGCGATTGTACTTGTTGTTGCTATTTTTGTAGGGAAAAATAAAATTCTTCAAAAAGTACACGAGTTACGCGTGAGTTTTTTGTTTGATATGAAAGAAACGGCTATGATTGAAAATGTTCCATTTATAAAACAACTTCCAGAACTGCAGCGAGGTTGTGAGGTTACGAGTCTAGCAATGTTATTGCAGTATAAAGGTGTACAAGTAGATAAGATGCAACTTGCAAGTGAAGTCAATAAAGTTCCATTTAAAGAAAATAATCTTCGCGGAAATCCTCATGAAGGATTTGTAGGGAATATTTATACGAAATCTGAACCAGGTTACGGTGTTTATCATCAGCCAATTTTTAAACTTGCAGAAAAATATGTACCTGAAAAAACGATTAATTTAACTGGAAGAGAAATTGAAGATATATATAAAGTCATTAGTTCGGGTTCACCAGTATGGATCATTGCAAATACAACGTTTCAACCGCTAGCTGAGGATAGTTTTGAAACATGGAATACAAATGAAGGCGATGTAAAAATTACATATTATGAGCATAGTGTTGTGGTAGTTGGATATGATCAAAATTATGTATATATGAATGATCCATTAGCTAATAATCCGAATAAAAAAGTATCACGTTCTGAATTTGAAAGAGCATGGGAACAAATGGGCAAGCAAGCAATTACTATTTTATAAAAGTAAAAGCTATCTAATATGGTAGCTTTTTTCTTTTATGCGAATTAAATATTCTGAATATTATTTCTTTTGTGTTGGATTGGGGTTATACTAACAGCTAACTTAGTGAAGAAAGGAAGAGGATAGATGGATGAAGTAAAAGAAAGTGTTCTTTTTAAAGAACATTTAATAGAATGGAGAAGGCATTTTCACAGATATCCAGAGTTATCTTTTCAAGAGGAAAAAACATCGCAGTTCATATACGACATACTTCAAACAATTCCTCACCTAGAAATTTCAAGGCCGACAAAGTATAGCATTATGGCAAGATTAACTGGTAAGAGGCCAGGGAAAACAATTGCAATTCGTGCAGATATGGATGCACTTCCCATACGAGAAGAAAATCAGTTTGAATTTGTTTCTAAAAATCCAGGAGTGATGCATGCCTGCGGGCACGACGGTCATATTGCAATGCTTCTGGGCACTGTATATACGCTCGTAGAACAAAGGGAAAAAATCCAAGGTGAAATTCGTTTTCTATTTCAACATGCCGAAGAGAATTTTCCAGGTGGGGCTGGGGAGATGGTTGCTGCAGGCGTAATGGAAGATGTTGATTATATTATTGGAGCACACCTTTGGGCTTCTTTAGAAGTTGGGAAAGTTGGGGTTATTTATGGTCCAGCGATGGCAGCGCCTGATGTGTTTAAAATTACAATAGAAGGAAAAGGTGGGCATGCAGGTATTCCTCATGAAACAGTTGATAGCATTGCCATTGGTACGCAGGTCGTTACGCAGCTTCAGCAAATCGTATCGCGTCTTACGAATCCGTTAGATTCTCTCGTTTTATCTGTAACGCAGTTTCATGCGGGTACAACGCATAATGTAATTCCTGAGCAGGCGAAAATCGAAGGTACGGTAAGAAGTTTAAAGCATGAATTAAGAGGACAAACCGCCCAGCGGATTGAAAATATTGTGAAGCATATTACAGAAGCGTACGGTGCTACATATCATTATTCTTATGAATATGGTTATCGTCCGGTTGTGAATGATGAATGGGTTACACAACTTGTGGAAAATACAGCACTAGAGCTTTATGGAAGAGAACGAGTAAGTAGGTTGCAACCTACGATGGCAGGGGAAGATTTTTCAGCCTTTTTACAAAAGGCGCCGGGTACGTTTTTCTTTATTGGCGCTGGAAATAAAGAAAAAGGCATTGTGTATCCACATCATCATCCGCGTTTTACAATTGATGAAGATGCCTTACCAATTGGGGTGGAAGTTTTTGTGAAGTCTGTTTTGAACTGTATGAGAAAAGGAGAATGAGATAAAAAATACACGTACTAGCACGTATTCCTATTTTTTTTGCTTAGTTATCGGACCAGTATTTACAAAGTTTGTCTTTATTTTTCGGTATTGTGGCGTTAATCAGAAACATCATTGTCATGTTTGGAGTTAGTATGATAACTAGAAATGTTGAAGTACGATACAATTCTACTGCGTTAGAGAAGTAAGAATTGTATGCAATGAAAAAGCTATCTTTCTAAAGGGAGATAGCTTTTTTCATTGCATACATTTTCCCGAGATGGAGAAATATAACGGTAACATCTTGAGAGGAAAGTTAGGTGAGGTAGATGACGAATTTAGAGGCAAGCTTATCTGCAATTACAAACTCTATTCGAGAAACATTGCAGTCTCCTAATGATTTAACGGTGCGGGAGTTTGCGCTTTCTTGCTCATCTACTCGATGTGCTGTTGTGTTTCTATGTGGGCTTACTGATAAAGACTTGATTTATCGATTTATTATTCGTCCATTACAACAAGAAGAGATTCCGAATAAAGTCCCAATCATGCAAACCATATTAGATAGATTTATTTCTATAGGTGAAGTAAATACAGTAGAGACATTTTCAGATGTTATTAATTCTGTTCTAGTAGGAGATACGGTTGTTTTAATTGATGGAATTCCTCATGCATTAGTGATTAATAGCCGAGCATGGGAAAGACGAAGTTTAGAACCGCCGATTACAGAAAATATCATTCGGGGTCCTAAAATAGGTTTCACTGAGGATATTGCAACAAATAAAATGCTAATTCGGCGTGATTTGCGTGACCCAAAACTTCGATTTCAATCCTATATTATGGGAAAACGCTCTCAAAAAGAAGTTACATTAATTTATATTGAAGATATAATCAATCCTTATATCGTAAATGAATTGAATCGGCGCTTACAGTCGATTGAAACGGATGTGATATTAGATTCTGGGAAAGTTGAGCACCTATTGGAGGAAAATACTCTGTCTCCTTTCCCGCAATTTTTAAATACGGAAAGACCAGATAGAGCGATAGCTTCTTTGGCAAAAGGAAAGGTGGTTATTTTAGTAGACGGGTCGCCTTTTGCTGTCATCGCGCCTATGGTTATTGTGGATATTTTTCAATCGCCAGAAGATCATTACGAGAGATGGATTATTGGGACCTTATTAAGAGGACTTCGTATGGCAGCTGGACTTATGGCAATCTTACTTCCAGCGGTATATGTTGCGCTTGTTTCCTATCATCAAGGACTTATTCCATCTAATCTTGCATATTCAATTGCTGGGGCAAGGGAAGGAGTACCGTTTCCCGCCTATATTGAAACTATCATTATGACATTAACAATGGAATTAATTAGAGAAGCAGGGCTTCGTTTACCTAAGCAAATTGGACAAACTGTCGGGATTGTAGGAGGACTTGTTATTGGTGAAGCGGCGGTAAGCGCGGGGATTGTCAATCCTTTTATGGTTATTATCATTGCCGTTACGGCTATTGCTACCTTTTCTTTGCCTGTTTATAGTATAACAATTACATTTCGTTTCTTGTTATTTGCGTTTATTTTAGCTGCTACCCTATTTGGGCTATATGGGATTATTTTGGCGTTAATTGCATTAGCAGTCCATATTACGAATTTAAAAAGTGTTGGAATTCCGTATTTTACGCCGTTAGCTCCTGCTTTTTATAAGGATTGGAAAGAAGAAGTGGCATTGTTACCGAGGGCAATGTTAAAAACGAGACCAGATTATTTACAGACGCAAGATAAAACATTACGTTCAAAGGAGAGAGAATAAATTGAAACCGTTTGAATACGGAGATGAAGAAATTGGATCTCGCGAGATAACATTTGCAGTATCTTCGGTCATCATAGGTACGGGAGCACTTTCGATGCCCCGTGTGATTGCAGAGCAGACTCTTTTCACAGATGGCTGGGTCATATTATTCCTTGGTGGTTTGATTTGTGCGTTTTTTGCTTGGATAATTACCAAAATAGCAAATTTATTTCCAAACCAAACGTTTTTTCAATATACAAGTGCCTACTTATCGAAGCCAGTCGCTTATGGTGTCACCGGTATTTTAGTGTTAACATTCGCTGGAATTACGGCGTTTCAAGCGCGAGCCATTTCAATTATTGCACAAACATATTTATTTGGTAAAACGCCTATTGAACTTTTATCATTTTTCTACTTGCTTGTTGTTGTTTATGGAGTAAGTGGTTCTAGGGCGGCCTTACTCCGTCTTAGCATATTATTTTTGCCAATTGTGGTGAGTGCCATTTTAGCTTTGTCGTTATTAAATATAAATTTAATGGATACTCGTAATTTGTTGCCGCTTTTTCAAACAAAATGGAGCCAGTATGCTATTGGAATGAAGGAATCGATATTTACATTCATTGGATTTGAGGTAGTTTTATTTTATTCTTCAATTGTGAAGCAAAAAGATAAAGCGCCTTTGGCTGCCGCAAAGGGAGTGATGATTACTAATTTACTATATATTCTCATCTACCTCACTTGTATTATTGTCTTTTCTAATTCTACGACGAAGAGTTTAACGTACCCTGTTATTGAATTAGGAAAGGAGATTGAAATTGGCGGCGGTTTTTTAGAACGTTTTGATGCGATTTTCTTTACGACTTGGATTCTTACAATTTTTAATACGACTGCTATATATTATGACATCGCAGTAGTGGGGTTTTGTTCGATGTTTTCTTCTATTAAAAAGAAAACATTTATTTTTGTAAGTGCACCGATTATTTATTTGTTGAATATGCTTCCGGAAAATGTTACGAAAGTAACTCGGTATGGTACCTACTTAGCTTGGGTTGATATGGCATGCGTTATCATTGTTCCTCTGCTCGTTTTCATTATCTATAAAATAAAGGGGGGCAAAAATAGTGAATCATCTTCATAAGTGTATTTACTGTATTGCCTTGTTTATATGTATGAGTGGTTGTTCAGAGCGAAAGGAAATTGAAGAGCGAGGTTTTGTTGTAGGAGTAGCTTTTGATGTTGCGAAAGAAGAAAGTGAATCAAAGAAACCACCTCGTATGAAAGGAACCTATCAACTTGTCTTGCCGAGGTCGTTTGCTCAACAGGGCGGGGGTAAAAGTCAAGGGGGAACTAATTATATTAATATTAGTGCAACTGCTGATAGTGTATTCGCACAAATCCGAGAGATATCTAAAAAAATTAGTCGCTCTTTATTTTTTCCGCATATTCAAGTTATCGTCTTTTCAAAAGACTTATTAAAACATCCAATGGTTTTAGAACAAACGTTAGATGTCTTTTTTCGTGATCATGAAATGAGGAGAAATATTCGGATTTTTGTTTCTAAAGAACGAGCGGATCGTATTTTACAACAAAGTGCTAAACCGGAAAATTTACCAGCGAAATATATTGATTTGCTAGCAGATCATGCAGACGCGAATGCGTATATGTTAGAAGCGGTTCGCACTGGTGATGTACAAGAAACGATGGTTGCTAAGCGAAGTTTTGTGCTTCCGATTTTACAATTAACAAAACAAGGTGTGAAAATGGAAGGGGCTGCTATGTTTCAAGGGAAGGATAATAAATTGATCGGCCTTTTAACTGGGAAAAATACGCAAGGATTAAATTATATAATTGGAAAGAAAGCGAGTGGTTTTGTAACTATTCAACAAGAGAAAAAAACGTTCACGTATGAAATTCACAAAATAAGGCGAAAAATACATGCTTCTTTCGCAGAACCACGTCATCCTAAGTTTACAGTTGATATTTATCCTGAAGGTGTACTAGCAGAGGTACAGTTAGGCGGGGATGGAAAGGTGTGGAGTGACAAGCAAATGAAGACATCCATCTCCAAAGAGATGGAGAGTATAGCGATGGGAACGATAAAAAAAGTGCAGAAATCTTTTGGAACGGATGTTCTTGGATTAGGAGATTATTATAAGCGGCATAATTATAAAGAGTGGAAGAAGATAGAGAAAAACTGGGATAAGGGAGAGAACTATTTTACTAAGAGTAACATAGTTGTTCATGTTCATCCGGTGGTAGAACATTCAGGTTCTTTGATGCCAAAAGGTGGTCAGTAATGTGAAATGGAGAGGCTTTTACTGATATCTAGCATCTTTAAATGGAAAGAGGAGCGATGATAATGATATGAAGATGCCTTCTACTTTGACAATTATAAATACGATTTTAATGGGAATTATTCCATATACGATTCACTTTTTGAATAAAAAAATTAAAAAATATGGCGCGCAGCCGTGGGAAAGTCCAAGTGAAGATGAAAAAGGAGACCTGTAGTCTAAGTTTCCTTTTATGTATTGTTACTATCAATTTTAGCGGAATCTAAGAATCTAATTGGTGAAAAGCAACCATCAGTGGAGGAAGAATCCTCCTACTGATGGAAGTTTCACTTTATACAAGCCCTAACCAATGTACCAATTGCGTTGTGAGGAATGTAACTGCAATGGCGATAACAGTAGGGATTGCAAATGATAGAAATGTCCATTTTGGACTTTTTGTTTCTTTATAAATGTTAACTAATGTTGTTCCGCATGGGAAATGAAGAAGAGAGAACAGCATTGTATTTAACGCAGTGAGCCAAGTCCAGCCGTGTTCTAAGAACAAGTTTTTAATTTGGTTTAAATCATCTAGTTCGGTTAAAGCGCCAGTTGATAAATAAGACATTAATAAAATTGGAATGACAATTTCGTTAGCTGGTAATCCAAGGATAAATGCAGCTAGAATGAATCCGTCAAGGCCGAGTAATTTAGCGAATGGATCTAAGAAATTTACAAAATACATAAGTAGGCTTGTGTCGCCTACATAAATATTTGCTAATATCCAAGTTAATACAGCCGCAGGTGCAGCTACAATCACTGCACGTTTTAACACATATAATGATTTATCAAGTGTGGAACGTACAATTGTATTCCAAATTTTTGGCTTACGGTATGGTGGTAATTCTAACGTATAGTGGGTTGGGACACCTTTTAAAGCAGTTTTTGATAATACCCAAGATACTGTTAATGTTACAATAACCCCAATTACAACCATTCCGACTACAACACCAGCTGTAACAAGTGTTTGCATGCTGCCGGTATATCCAGCAGCCATAAATAGTGATGCCATTAATATTAATGTAGGCCAACGTCCGTTACATGGAACAAAATTGTTTGTTAAGATTGCTAACATACGCTCACGTGGTGACTCGATAATACGTGTTGACATAATGGCAGCAGCGTTACAACCAAATCCCATTGCCATTGTTAAGGATTGTTTTCCGTGAGCACCAGAACGTTTAAATAAACGATCCATGTTAAAAGCGACACGTGGTAAGTATCCATAGTTTTCTAATAAGGCAAACATAGGGAAGAAAATAGCCATAGGTGGTAACATAACGCTAATTACAGCTCCAGTACCACGGAATAAGCCGAGAATTAAAATACCTTGTAGCCATTCTGGAGCGTTCATTGCTTGAAACCAAGTGGTTAAATGACCTTCTGCCCATCCAAAAAATTCAGCAATCATATCAGACGGCACATTAGCTCCTGCAATTGTAAGATAAAAAATAATAGATAAAATTCCGAGCATGATTGGGAAGCCAAATATAGGAGAAGTGAAAATTTTATCTAGCTTCTCTGAACGGTATAACTTATCGGTGTTCGTGTATTGAACAGCTTCTTTACATATACTTGCGGAAGTTCGATAAATATCACCAACAATATCATCTCGTATATCCTCTTTTGTAAGGGTTTGTGCATGCTGAACAATATAATCTAATGGAAGAGCTTTACTGGCTGAGTGAGATTCCATTTATTACGACCTCCCTTACAAGCGGCTCCTTATGATGTTTTTGGAGTGTTGCTAGAAAATTTTTATCTCCATCTAATATACGGAGTGCCACCCAGCGTGCGGGATAAGTATCTCCGAATACTTTGTAGATTTCTGGTTCTAATTTCTGAATCATATTTTCAATTTGTTCATTATAAGTAATTTGAATTGGCGTAGGGATTAATTTTTTATTTGCCACTTTCGCTATTACATTTAGTAAATGACCAATTCCAATTCTGTTTCGAGCGGAAATTTTAACTACAGGAACTCCGAGTGACTTTGCTAATTTTTTTTCATCGATAATAATTCCCTTTTTTTCAGCCTCATCTATTAAGTTAATGCAAACTACAACGTCTTTTGTCATTTCCATAACTTGCAGTGCTAAGTTTAAATTTCTTTCCATTGCAGTTGCATCCACAACAACGACAGTTACGTCAGGTTTTTCAAAAATGATATAATCGCGTGCTACTTCCTCATCTACAGAATTTGAATAAAGAGAGTATGTTCCTGGTAAATCAATGAGGGTATACAACCCCTCGTTATGTTCATATTCACCTTCTGCCTTTAATACAGTTTTTCCAGTCCAGTTTCCAGTATGTTGCTTTAATCCTGTTAATGTATTAAACAATGTACTTTTTCCGGTATTTGGGTTTCCTGCTAGCGCAATGCGATGGTTTTTCATTCTAAATCATCTCCTATTGATTTCACGAAAATAAGGGAACTTTCTTCGTTACGCAGTGCAATGGTTGTATTGCTTACTTGATATGCAATTGGATCTCCAAGTGGGCTTTTTTGCAATACTTTAATAGTAGCTCCAGGAATAAAGCCTAAATCTAATAAACGACGTTTCATAGTTCCTTCTAATTGTATCTTCTCGATTTGTACAAACTGCCCTGTTTGGAAACTTGAAAGGGGTTTGATATTAGCCGATACCATAAAAGTTACCTCTTCTCTATATTTTTAGTGTTAGTTTAAAAAGTTTGCCGAGGGAAACTTTTTGTTAGTAATATAGTAGACTACATGAAATGATGTTGTCAATTGGTACTTTAAAAATATTCAATTATTTTTAGAATTGTTCCAATTTATTTTGTTGTACAGAAAAATATTCCTGAAATTACGTGGAGTAACATCAATAAAGTTAAAAAAACGAATGGATTTGTAAATGTATTTTTAACACTGGTAGTGAAAAAAAAGAATTTTATTTACGATAAATTTACATTGTTAAAAGTAAATTTACAATCAGAGCTAATTTGTGTGGATTCTTTTGGTTTTTTAAATAAAAAGAGGTGAAATATATAGGTTTTGAGTTGGATTGTCTCTCTTTACTTAAAATTAAAAATTGCTTAACACTAACATAATATTATTGTCCTACAATGAATTTGTGTTCGAAAGAAGTAAGTGAATGTGAAAAAGCGATAATCCAAATGGGGGTACAAGACATGGTTATGAAAAAAGGTATTAAATTTTCTTTAGCGGCATTAGTAGTTGCGGGTGCTTTAGTTGGGTGTGGGAAATCAGAGAGCACAGATAGTAATGGAACTGCTAAAGGTAATAATGATTCAAAACAAGAATTGTCGGGTACAATTGCGGCAGCTGGTTCTACGGCTCTTCAACCGCTTGCTGAAGAAGCTGGTAAAAAATTCATGGAAAAGAATCCAAGCGTTTCTATTCAAGTTCAAGGTGGCGGTAGTGGAACAGGGATTAACCAAGTAGCTTCTGGTGCGGTTCAAATCGGTAACTCTGATGTTCCGGCTGCAGATAAAATAAAAGATGCGGAAAAAGCGAAAGAATTAGTAGATAACAAAGTGGCAGGTATTGCATTTGCACTTGTTGTAAATAAAGATGTGAAGGTCGACAACTTAACTGTGAAACAAGTACAAGATATTTTCAGCGGGAAAGTTACAAACTGGAAAGAGTTAGGCGGTAAAGATGAGAAAATTAACGTGATTAACCGTCCGGCATCTTCTGGTACACGTGCTACATTTGAAAAAACAGTTATGAAAGACGCGAAGATTAACGATGGAACAGGTACAACACAAGATTCTAACGGTGCGGTAGAACAAGCTATTAACTCTACTCCAGGTTCTATTAGTTATCTTGCAATGTCTTATATGGTAGGCGATAAAAAAGGTGCATTACAAACTGTGAAAATTGATGGTGCAGAGCCAAAAGTTGAAAACATTTCTTCTGGTAAATATCCATTTTGGTCTTATGAGTACATGGTAACAAAAGGGGAAGCAAAAGAAGCTACAAAAGCTTATATCGATTATGTAAAAGGTAAAGACTTCGAAAAACAAGTTGAAGATATGGGTTATATTCCAATGTCTAAACTGAATAAGTAAACATTCAACGGGGCTGGCTGCAAGGCCAGCCTTGTTCATTTCAATCTATGAAGTGGGGTTGTGTCCTGTGATGAAGGGGAAAAAACAAATTAATTATGTAAAAAGTGAATATATCGGAAGAACGCTTGTTACATTTTGCGGTATATTTATTGTCCTTGTTACATTGGCAATTATTGCATTTATTTGCGGAAAAGGAATTCAATCCTTTACGCAAAGTGGTATTTCATTTTCTGAGGTGCTAACATCAACAAATTGGAATCCGAATGCTGATAAGGGATCATTTGGTGCTGTTATCTTTATTGTTGGTTCAACGCTTGTTTCGTTAGGGGCAGTCGTTATTAGTGCGCCAATCGCACTTGCACTTGCGATATTTATGAATTTAATTTCACCGAAGTTTGGTAATAAAGTATTAAAGCCTGTTTTGGAATTATTAGTTGGAATTCCTTCAGTAGTATACGGTTTGTTAGGGGTTACGATTTTAGTTCCGCTTTTACGTGATTCATTCGGCGGTGTTGGTTTTAGTTTGATTGCGGGTATTATCGTACTTAGTATTATGATTTTGCCTACTATTGCTAGTATTGCTTCTGATGCAATACGTTCGGTTCCGTTTGATTACTTAGAGGCCTCTTATGGTTTAGGCTCGACGAAATGGCAAGCGATTAGCCGTGTGATTGTTCCAGCTGCAAAAAAAGGTATTTTAACAGGGGTTGTTCTAGGATTAGCTCGTGCTTTCGGTGAAGCGTTAGCGGTTCAAATGGTAATTGGGAATACAGTTAAATTACCTGAAGGGATATATAGCCCAACGGCAACATTGACAGGTATTTTGACAATGGATATGACGAATACGTTAAATGGAACTGCCTGGAATAATGCTTTATGGACATTGGCAATGATATTACTTGTTATTTCATTCCTATTTATTTTAGTAATTCGAGCAATTGGTCAAAGAGGTGAGCGATAACGATGAATGCAAGAAAAGTAAATAATATTTGGACGGGTATTTTATATGCGGTTGCAGCGTTTGTAGTAGCTTTACTTGTTTTCTTAGTATACGAAATTTTACAAAAGGGCTGGGGATTTTGGGATCCAAGTTTCTTGTTCGGAGAACCAAGCAATACAAGAGCAGGTGGTGGAATTGGTCCGCAATTATTCAATTCTTTCTATATGCTTGTTATTACCCTAATTATTTCAATTCCGCTTGGATTAGGAGCGGGGATTTATCTTGCGGAATATGCGAAACAAGGACGTTTTTTAGGATTTGTTCGTTTATGTATTGAAACGATGGCATCACTACCATCCATTGTTGTTGGGTTATTTGGTTTATTAGTATTTGTTACAATGACTGGTTGGGGTTATACGGTAATGGGAGGAGCACTTGCTTTAACGATTTTAAATTTACCGGGCCTAACGCGTGTTTGTGAAAATGCGATTACGGAAGTTCCGTCTAATGTAAAAGAAGCGAGTCTTGGGCTTGGTGCAACAAAGTGGCAAACGATTGTACGGATTATTATTCCGACATCATTACCACAAATTATTACAGGGATTATTTTAGCTGCAGGACGTATATTTGGTGAAGCCGCAGCATTAATTTATACAGCGGGATTAACATCGCCAATTCTAAATTCAGCAGCTGATTTTTCAAGTCCTGCACATCCGTTGAATCCATTTCGCCCAGCTGAAACATTAGCAGTTCATATTTGGAAATTAAACTCTGAAGGGATTATTCCAGATGCGAAGTTAATTGCGACAAAATCAGCAGCAGTCTTAATTATTATGGTATTACTGTTTAATATTATTGCTCGTTTTACTGCATCTGTACTTCATAAACGTTTTACGGGAGCGAAGAAATCTCGTAAAGTAACAAAAGCAAAAGCAGCTTAAATGCTTGTACCCTATATTAATAAAGGACTCTCTGCTTAAATAGGCAGGGAGTTTTTGTTTCGTTCTGTTTTGTGGAGAGGATAGAGGATAATTCCTATGATAAAATGATGTATATGTAAATATACGAATGAACTGTGGGATAGAAAATAATATAAGGAAGGTGTGCTTTTTTATGTTTTTTCTTCAAATGTCAGGTTTTCCGGGCTCGGGAAAATCGACACTTTCTAAATGTATAGCGAAAAATACAGGGGCAATTGTGATTGATCATGACATTGTAAAAACGGCCTTACTAGAGTCGCTGGAAACTCGTCAGATTGAAACAACGGCCGCTGGTGGAATTTCGTACGAGATCGAATGGGCATTAATAGATTTTCATTTATCCCAGGGGCATAGTGTAATACTGGATAGCCCGTGTCTCTATACAGAAATGTTAGAAAAGGGAATAAAGTTGTCTAAGAAGTATAATGTGAAGTATAAATATGTTGAGTGCTACCTTGATGATATAGAAGAAATTAATAATAGATTAAAGAAGCGAAAACGAATGATAAGTCAAATTAGGAAAGTGGAATCTGAAGAAGCGTTTGAAAAATGGCTAGATGGTAGTAAACGGCCATCTGATTTTACATATATTATTGTAGATTCTGGACAACCGTTAGAAGATTATATAAATAAAGTGATGACCTATATGAATGATTGATTATGAAATTATATTTATAGTAGAAAGAAAAAACGTTATCTTCAAAACGGAAGATAACGTTTTTTCTTATTAAGCTTTTGGTGTCTCTATAGAAGGTTCTACTTTTCTGCGTGAGCTTCGTTTTTTACCGAATTTATCTAACAGTTCATACATAACAGGGACGACGACTAATGTGAGTACAGTTGAAACTGCTAAACCGCCGATTACAACAACCGCTAAACTTTTTGATACCATACTGCCGGCTTGTGATTGGCTGAATAATAATGGTAACATCGCTACTATTGTTGTAATGGCTGTCATAATAATTGGTCGTAGCCTTGTAGAGCCTGCTTCTAGTAAAGCTTCCCGCGTTGTCATACCTTGTTCTTTATTTTGTTGAACGCGTTCTATTAGTACGATGGCATTTGTAACTACAATCCCGATTAACATTAATGCACCGATTAGTGCGTTTAAATCGACTGGTGTTCTTGAAATGATTAATCCTAAAATACCGCCAACAGCAGCTAGTGGTAAAGAGAATAAAATCGCAAATGGAGCGCGTGCTTGCCCGAAAGTAATGACCATAATTAAATAAACAATGCCGATTGCGATACCCATGATTTTGAATAAATTTGTAAAGTCCTCTTGCATTGCTTCGGTTGCACCAGCAATTTTAACTTTCGCACCGTTTGGTAGGTCTAATTCTGAAATAGCTTTGTTCACTTCAGTATTCACTTTGCTTAAATCTTCATTTGTTGCTTCGGCAGTTATTTGAATGGTTTCTTTCCCGTCTTTATGGAAAATCTCTGTTTGCAATCGTTTTTCTGAAATGGTTGCAATATCTTTTAAAGGAATTGGTCCTGCTATAGGTGACATAATATTTGTGTTAAGAATATCTTCCTTGTTACTTATCTTTTTTTGTTTATGTTCGAGCATAATGGTCGTTTTCTCTTCATTAATTGTCAGTTGCCCAATTGGTGATTTTTTCATAAGGAATGCAACTTGTTGTCCGGCTGTTTCTGGTGTTAATCCAACTTGTTCAGCTTTCTTTTGATCAATATCGATTTGCCATTCTTTCTTTGACTCTTCTAGATTTGTTTTTACTTTAGAAAGGCTGTCTATACTTTTAAGTTTTGTTTCAACGACATCAGCAGCTTTTTTTAAATTTGTTTCATTGTTTGCTGTCACGTTAAATTGCAAGCTGTTTCCACCGCCAGAACCAGAATAGCTTGCCTTTGTATAATCGAATTCGGCTGGTTTAAAGTCTGCCTGCCCTTTTTTTAGTTCTTTGATATATTGATCGATATCTGTTCCTTTTTTGAAGACTACAGCAATAGATGCAAGGTTATTTTTAGTTGAAAATCCAAACTGTGCATCTTCAGCACTGGAACCCATTCGTAAAATAACATCTTTTACATTGCTGTTAGAAAGTAATTTTTTTTCAAAATCAAAGGCTGTTTGCTTTCTAGATTCAAATTCGTAACTTGCTGGGAATGTCATCTGAATTGAAAGCATCGTGTCATCTTCTGATTTTATATTTGCTTTTGGTAGTAATACATAGGCAGCAATTGATCCCGCAAATAATAGGAAAGAAGAGAATAAAATAATAAACTTATGCGAAAGTGCCCATTTTAACGTAGCTGTATACTTTCTTGAAGGTTTCGGTGTACGCTGCCTTGTTTTTTTCAGCAATAAAAATGCCATAAGTGGAACAACGGTTAAGGCCACCACTAGTGAAGAAAGTATAGAGTATACAACGGCTAATACCATAGGTAACATTAGCTTACCGATTGTACCTGACACAAGACCGATAGGTAAAAAGACAGCGACTGTTGTTAAAGTAGAGGAGGTAATTGCGACGGCTACCTCTTTTGTGGCGTCTAAAATGATGTCTTTTGAAAAATGTTCCTTTTGTAAGCGCCGAAAGATATTTTCAATGACAACAATACTATCGTCAACAAGTCGACCAACCGCTACCGCTAAGCCCCCGAGAGTTAAAATGTTTAATGTAACATGAGATTGATCAAGTAAAAATAGTGTTAGTAAAATAGATAACGGAATACTAACGACAGCGATAAGGGTTGTTCGAACGCTGCGTAAAAAGATTAAAATAATAAATGTCGCAGCAATGGCTCCTAAAATGACTTCTTTCCCCATGCTCACAACTGCATTTTCAACTTGTTCGTGAGTAGAGGATATTAATTTAATTTTATAAGTATCGTTATATTCTTTGTTTATAGTTTTTATTTTTTTATCGATTTCTTTTCCGATTGCAACTGCATTTTTGCTAGGTTCTTTCATTATAACTAATCCAGTTCCTTCATCGCCATTTACATGTGTAACGGTATCAAAATGTTGTTTTATTTCTACTTGAGCTATATCTTGTAATTTGATTTGAGGTGTAAGTGACATGTTTTTTATTTCATCTACATTTTTGACATTACCAATGACGCGGAGGCTGTGGTCTTCGTTATTGACAGTAACTTGACCAACTGGAGTGGAAGCTTCTTTTCCTTGTAAAGCGGCTAATACCTGCTGTGGTGTTACGTTTTTATTTTTCATTTCATTTGGATCTAATATGATAGATAACTCGGATGTTGATTTACCGTAATACATGACGTTAGCGACGCCGTCGATATTTTCAAGTTGCGGAATGATCTCTTCTTCAATCTGTTTTTCGTCTGCTTTTGTAAAACCATTCTGTTTTTGAACGGTAATTTGTGCAAGTGGAATCATAGAGGTATTAAGTTGGCTGACGACGGGTTTTGTAATCTCCTTTGGGAAATTTACGTTGTTGGTAATTTTCTCGACCTCGCGCGTGGCATCTTTCATATTAGCTTTAGATGTATACGTGATATCGATACGAGATAAACCTTCATAAGTAGAAGAAGTGATTGTATCGACGTGGTCCAAATTTCGAAACTTTTTCTCGAGCGGTTCAGTTACTTCTTTTGTCAATGTTTCAGCATCTAATCCTTGCGACATTGTAGTGACAGTTATTGCGGGGTTGTCGACACTAGGTAGAAATTCCATTGGTAATTTCGAACCAGAATAAACGCCGAGTACAGAAATGAGTAAAACCATGATGATGATAGCGGCTCGGTTTTTTAATGAGAATTTTGTTAACCTCTCCATAAAAGTAATTCCTCCGTTTAAGTTGTTTTTTAGCCTACTTTGTTACTATATAACAAAATCTGGATTTTTTTCATTAATTAAATGTAAAAAAATTCTAAATTTATTCTTAAATAAGAAAATTATGATGTAATGGTTATCTTGTAATAAGGGTTAGAGGGTGATGGATGGAAAGATAAATGAGAGATAACGAGTTAATCACTATTTGCAGTTCAATCATATTTTTATCCCAAAGTTCAGTAAGAGTAGGGAAGATAGGCCAGCGGGGAGATTAATAGCTTGTAAAATGAAGATTAGTGAAGAAATGTATTCTATACGGACTAAAGTTTCAATTTATAAACATTCGGTATGCAGAAATATTTATCTGTAAATGAAATGAGGTTTTTTGATAAATAGAATGCTGATCCAGTAAATATGAAATAAGGGGACTTTTGTTAGGTAATAAACTTTTTTATATTTTTTTAAAAAAACACTTGTGATTTAAAAGTTAGGGTGGTATATTAATAAGCGTCGCTGATGCGGGACACGCAGAAAGCGAAAAAAGAAATTAAAAAACTTAGTTGACATCGAAAAACGAAGATGCTAACATAAGGAAGTCGCCAATCGGCGATGGACAAGTTCTTTGAAAACTGAACGAAACAAACAACGTGAAACGTCAATTTTTATTTTAGATGCTAGACAAACTAACTTTATTGGAGAGTTTGATCCTGGCTCAGGATGAACGCTGGCGGCGTGCCTAATACATGCAAGTCGAGCGAACCGATTAAGAGCTTGCTCTTATGAAGTTAGCGGCGGACGGGTGAGTAACACGTGGGTAACCTGCCCATAAGACTGGGATAACTCCGGGAAACCGGGGCTAATACCGGATAACATTTTGCGCTGCATGGCGCGAAATTGAAAGGCGGCTTCGGCTGTCACTTATGGATGGACCCGCGTCGCATTAGCTAGTTGGTGAGGTAACGGCTCACCAAGGCAACGATGCGTAGCCGACCTGAGAGGGTGATCGGCCACACTGGGACTGAGACACGGCCCAGACTCCTACGGGAGGCAGCAGTAGGGAATCTTCCGCAATGGACGAAAGTCTGACGGAGCAACGCCGCGTGAGTGATGAAGGCTTTCGGGTCGTAAAACTCTGTTGTTAGGGAAGAACAAGTGCTAGTTGAATAAGCTGGCACCTTGACGGTACCTAACCAGAAAGCCACGGCTAACTACGTGCCAGCAGCCGCGGTAATACGTAGGTGGCAAGCGTTATCCGGAATTATTGGGCGTAAAGCGCGCGCAGGTGGTTTCTTAAGTCTGATGTGAAAGCCCACGGCTCAACCGTGGAGGGTCATTGGAAACTGGGAGACTTGAGTGCAGAAGAGGAAAGTGGAATTCCATGTGTAGCGGTGAAATGCGTAGAGATATGGAGGAACACCAGTGGCGAAGGCGACTTTCTGGTCTGTAACTGACACTGAGGCGCGAAAGCGTGGGGAGCAAACAGGATTAGATACCCTGGTAGTCCACGCCGTAAACGATGAGTGCTAAGTGTTAGAGGGTTTCCGCCCTTTAGTGCTGAAGTTAACGCATTAAGCACTCCGCCTGGGGAGTACGGCCGCAAGGCTGAAACTCAAAGGAATTGACGGGGGCCCGCACAAGCGGTGGAGCATGTGGTTTAATTCGAAGCAACGCGAAGAACCTTACCAGGTCTTGACATCCTCTGACAACCCTAGAGATAGGGCTTCCCCTTCGGGGGCAGAGTGACAGGTGGTGCATGGTTGTCGTCAGCTCGTGTCGTGAGATGTTGGGTTAAGTCCCGCAACGAGCGCAACCCTTGATCTTAGTTGCCATCATTAAGTTGGGCACTCTAAGGTGACTGCCGGTGACAAACCGGAGGAAGGTGGGGATGACGTCAAATCATCATGCCCCTTATGACCTGGGCTACACACGTGCTACAATGGACGGTACAAAGAGCTGCAAGACCGCGAGGTGGAGCTAATCTCATAAAACCGTTCTCAGTTCGGATTGTAGGCTGCAACTCGCCTACATGAAGCTGGAATCGCTAGTAATCGCGGATCAGCATGCCGCGGTGAATACGTTCCCGGGCCTTGTACACACCGCCCGTCACACCACGAGAGTTTGTAACACCCGAAGTCGGTGGGGTAACCTTTTGGAGCCAGCCGCCTAAGGTGGGACAGATGATTGGGGTGAAGTCGTAACAAGGTAGCCGTATCGGAAGGTGCGGCTGGATCACCTCCTTTCTATGGAGAATTGATGAACGCTGTTCATCAATATAAGTTTCCGTGTTTCGTTTTGTTCAGTTTTGAGAGAACTATCTCTCAGAAATAAATGTATGTTCTTTGAAAACTAGATAACAGTGTAGCTCATATTTTTTAATTTTAGTTTGGTTAAGTTAGAAAGGGCGCACGGTGGATGCCTTGACACTAGGAGTCGATGAAGGACGGGACTAACGCCGATATGCTTCGGGGAGCTGTAAGTAAGCTTTGATCCGAAGATTTCCGAATGGGGAAACCCACCATACGTAATGGTATGGTATCCTTATCTGAATACATAGGGTAAGGAAGACAGACCCAGGGAACTGAAACATCTAAGTACCTGGAGGAAGAGAAAGCAAATGCGATTTCCTGAGTAGCGGCGAGCGAAACGGAATCTAGCCCAAACCAAGAGGCTTGCCTCTTGGGGTTGTAGGACATTCTATACGGAGTTACAAAGGAACGAGGTAGACGAAGCAGTCTGGAAAGGCTCGTCACAGAGGGTAACAACCCCGTAGTCGAAACTTCGTTCTCTCTTGAATGTATCCTGAGTACGGCGGAACACGTGAAATTCCGTCGGAATCCGGGAGGACCATCTCCCAAGGCTAAATACTCCCTAGTGATCGATAGTGAACCAGTACCGTGAGGGAAAGGTGAAAAGCACCCCGGAAGGGGAGTGAAAGAGATCCTGAAACCGTGTGCCTACAAATAGTCAGAGCCCGTTAACGGGTGATGGCGTGCCTTTTGTAGAATGAACCGGCGAGTTACGATCCCGTGCGAGGTTAAGCTGAAGAGGCGGAGCCGTAGCGAAAGCGAGTCTGAATAGGGCGTTTAGTACGTGGTCGTAGACCCGAAACCAGGTGATCTACCCATGTCCAGGGTGAAGTTCAGGTAACACTGAATGGAGGCCCGAACCCACGCACGTTGAAAAGTGCGGGGATGAGGTGTGGGTAGCGGAGAAATTCCAATCGAACCTGGAGATAGCTGGTTCTCCCCGAAATAGCTTTAGGGCTAGCCTCAAGTGTTAGAGTCTTGGAGGTAGAGCACTGATTGGACTAGGGGTCCTCATCGGATTACCGAATTCAGTCAAACTCCGAATGCCAATGACTTATCCTTGGGAGTCAGACTGCGAGTGATAAGATCCGTAGTCAAAAGGGAAACAGCCCAGACCGCCAGCTAAGGTCCCAAAGTGTGTATTAAGTGGAAAAGGATGTGGAGTTGCTTAGACAACTAGGATGTTGGCTTAGAAGCAGCCACCATTTAAAGAGTGCGTAATAGCTCACTAGTCGAGTGACTCTGCGCCGAAAATGTACCGGGGCTAAATACACCACCGAAGCTGCGGATTGATACTTACGTATCAGTGGTAGGGGAGCGTTCTAAGGACAGTGAAGTCAGACCGGAAGGACTGGTGGAGTGCTTAGAAGTGAGAATGCCGGTATGAGTAGCGAAAGACGGGTGAGAATCCCGTCCACCGAATGCCTAAGGTTTCCTGAGGAAGGCTCGTCCGCTCAGGGTTAGTCAGGACCTAAGCCGAGGCCGACAGGCGTAGGCGATGGACAACAGGTTGATATTCCTGTACCACCTCTTTATCGTTTGAGCAATGGAGGGACGCAGAAGGATAGAAGAAGCGTGCGATTGGTTGTGCACGTCCAAGCAGTTAGGCTGATAAGTAGGCAAATCCGCTTATCGTGAAGGCTGAGCTGTGATGGGGAAGCTCCTTATGGAGCGAAGTCTTTGATTCCCCGCTGCCAAGAAAAGCTTCTAGCGAGATAAAAGGTGCCTGTACCGCAAACCGACACAGGTAGGCGAGGAGAGAATCCTAAGGTGAGCGAGAGAACTCTGGTTAAGGAACTCGGCAAAATGACCCCGTAACTTCGGGAGAAGGGGTGCTTTCTTAACGGAAAGCCGCAGTGAATAGGCCCAAGCGACTGTTTAGCAAAAACACAGGTCTCTGCGAAGCCGTAAGGCGAAGTATAGGGGCTGACACCTGCCCGGTGCTGGAAGGTTAAGGAGAGGGGTTAGCGCAAGCGAAGCTCTGAACTGAAGCCCCAGTAAACGGCGGCCGTAACTATAACGGTCCTAAGGTAGCGAAATTCCTTGTCGGGTAAGTTCCGACCCGCACGAAAGGTGTAACGATTTGGGCACTGTCTCAACCAGAGACTCGGTGAAATTATAGTACCTGTGAAGATGCAGGTTACCCGCGACAGGACGGAAAGACCCCGTGGAGCTTTACTGTAGCCTGATATTGAATTTTGGTACAGCTTGTACAGGATAGGCGGGAGCCTTTGAAGCCGGAGCGCTAGCTTCGGTGGAGGCGCTGGTGGGATACCGCCCTGGCTGTATTGAAATTCTAACCTACGGGTCTTATCGACCCGGGAGACAGTGTCAGGTGGGCAGTTTGACTGGGGCGGTCGCCTCCTAAAGTGTAACGGAGGCGCCCAAAGGTTCCCTCAGAATGGTTGGAAATCATTCGTAGAGTGCAAAGGCATAAGGGAGCTTGACTGCGAGACCTACAAGTCGAGCAGGGACGAAAGTCGGGCTTAGTGATCCGGTGGTTCCGCATGGAAGGGCCATCGCTCAACGGATAAAAGCTACCCCGGGGATAACAGGCTTATCTCCCCCAAGAGTCCACATCGACGGGGAGGTTTGGCACCTCGATGTCGGCTCATCGCATCCTGGGGCTGTAGTCGGTCCCAAGGGTTGGGCTGTTCGCCCATTAAAGCGGTACGCGAGCTGGGTTCAGAACGTCGTGAGACAGTTCGGTCCCTATCCGTCGTGGGCGTAGGAAATTTGAGAGGAGCTGTCCTTAGTACGAGAGGACCGGGATGGACGCACCGCTGGTGTACCAGTTGTTCTGCCAAGGGCATAGCTGGGTAGCTATGTGCGGAAGGGATAAGTGCTGAAAGCATCTAAGCATGAAGCCCCCCTCAAGATGAGATTTCCCATAGCGTAAGCTAGTAAGATCCCTGAAAGATGATCAGGTTGATAGGTTCGAGGTGGAAGCATGGTGACATGTGGAGCTGACGAATACTAATAGATCGAGGACTTAACCATATAATATGAAGCAAATGTTATCTAGTTTTGAAGGAATATATATTTAAAATTCCTTTTGACATTCTGAAAAGAATGTGTATAATAATAAAAGTCTGGTAATGATGGCAGAGAGGTCACACCCGTTCCCATACCGAACACGGAAGTTAAGCTCTCTAGCGCCGATGGTAGTTGGGGCCTTGCCCCTGTGAGAGTAGGACGTTGCCAGGCAAATGGAGGATTAGCTCAGCTGGGAGAGCACCTGCCTTACAAGCAGGGGGTCGGCGGTTCGATCCCGTCATCCTCCACCATATAATGTCGGAGGGGTAGCGAAGTGGCTAAACGCGGCGGACTGTAAATCCGCTCCTTCGGGTTCGGCAGTTCGAATCTGCCCCCCTCCACCATTTCTTAATTAATGGGCTATAGCCAAGCGGTAAGGCAACGGACTTTGACTCCGTCATGCGCTGGTTCGAATCCAGCTAGCCCAGCCATTAAGAGCCATTAGCTCAGTTGGTAGAGCATCTGACTTTTAATCAGAGGGTCGAAGGTTCGAGTCCTTCATGGCTCACCATTTTAAAAAAATATGCGGGTGTGGCGGAATTGGCAGACGCACCAGACTTAGGATCTGGCGCCTTTGGCGTGGGGGTTCGACTCCCTTCACCCGCACTTTTAATAAAATATCTCATACATGTCTTGCGGAAGTAGTTCAGTGGTAGAATACAACCTTGCCAAGGTTGGGGTCGCGGGTTCGAATCCCGTCTTCCGCTCCAATTTTCAGTATGACATGCCGGGGTGGCGGAACAGGCAGACGCACAGGACTTAAAATCCTGCGGTGGGTGACCACCGTGCGGGTTCGACCCCCGCCCTCGGCACCATATGCGCCCGTAGCTCAATTGGATAGAGCGTTTGACTACGGATCAAAAGGTTAGGGGTTCGAGTCCTCTCGGGCGCGCTTTTATTAACGGGAAGTGGCTCAGCTTGGTAGAGCACCTGGTTTGGGACCAGGGGGTCGCAGGTTCAAATCCTGTCTTCCCGATATTTTAAACATGGGGCCTTAGCTCAGCTGGGAGAGCGCCTGCCTTGCACGCAGGAGGTCAGCGGTTCGATCCCGCTAGGCTCCACTTTATTTATGGAGGTATACCCAAGTCTGGCTGAAGGGATCGGTCTTGAAAACCGACAGGCGGCGAGAGTCGCGCGGGGGTTCGAATCCCTCTACCTCCTCCATTTTTATTGTAAAATGAGATAGGATTTGATTTAATAGATTGTTAAATGGTCTGTATAAAACATATAGACATGAATAAAAGATTTATTTGATTTTTTTTATGGAGGTATACCCAAGTCTGGCTGAAGGGATCGGTCTTGAAAACCGACAGGCGGTGAGAATCGCGCGGGGGTTCGAATCCCTCTACCTCCTCCATTTAAAAAAAGAATATGATATCGTCGCGGGGTGGAGCAGTCTGGTAGCTCGTCGGGCTCATAACCCGAAGGTCGCAGGTTCAAATCCTGTCCCCGCAACCAAATGGTCCCGTGGTGTAGTGGTTAACATGCCTGCCTGTCACGCAGGAGATCGCCGGTTCGACCCCGGTCGGGACCGCCATTTACATAAAGGCTCGGTAGCTCAGTCGGTAGAGCAGAGGACTGAAAATCCTCGTGTCGGCGGTTCGATTCCGTCCCGAGCCATCTTTTTTTTTTGGAAAGCCGGCTTAGCTCAATTGGTAGAGCAACTGACTTGTAATCAGTAGGTTGGGGGTTCAAGTCCTCTAGCCGGCACCACTTAGGGGCATAGTTTAAAGGTAGAACAGAGGTCTCCAAAACCTCCGGTGTGGGTTCAATTCCTACTGCCCCTGTAGAAAATATGGGCCTATAGCTCAGCTGGTTAGAGCGCACGCCTGATAAGCGTGAGGTCGATGGTTCGAGTCCATTTAGGCCCACCATATTCCGCAGTAGCTCAGTGGTAGAGCTATCGGCTGTTAACCGATCGGTCGTAGGTTCGAGTCCTACCTGCGGAGCCATGGCCCGTTGGTCAAGTGGTTAAGACACCGCCCTTTCACGGCGGTAACACGGGTTCGAATCCCGTACGGGTCATACAAAAGAGTCAGCAATTAGCTGGCTCTTTTTTCTTGTGAAAAACATCATGTGAGAATTCTGTTCTTTTCTAATATGCGATATCATCAATCTAAAATTCCTCTATTTATTATGAAATAAATAAAGGGAATTTGGAAAAGCTATAGTATGTATAAAAAGGAGGGAATAGAGCTACATGACAACAGTTAGAGAATTTATGAGTACTGATATTGTACAATGTACACCACTAGATAATGTATATGAAGCTGCTGTGAAAATGAAAGAAGAAGACATTGGAATGATTCCAGTTGTAGAGAACAATCAAGTGGTTGGTCTTGTCACTGATCGTGATTTAGTTGTTCGTGGAATTGCTGAGAAACATCCTGGTTCTAATAAAATTACAAATATCATGACTACAGGAATCGTGTCCGTTTCTCCTGATGACTCTATTGAAAAGGCTACGGGGTTGATGGCGCAGCATCAAATTAGAAGGCTACCTGTAGTTGAGAATGGCGAGCTTGTTGGGATGTTAGCACTAGGTGATTTAGCGATAGCAGAAAAAGCTGATGATCAGGCAGGGGTAGCTTTAAGTGAGATTTCTGAGCATACAGAATAAAGTGTAGGTGTGGGTTAAAATACAGTGTAATTTAAATGCTAGGGAATAGGTAAAATCGGATACGTTTTATTAATAATACGAATAAGACTATATTGTTATTAAAACGTATCCAACATGTTATTCATAGATATATACACTTAACGGAGTATATTTAAATAATGACAAATGTTACGTCCATTTAAAATTTGGTTAATGATGTTCGTTACTAATTTTTGTTATGTTAAAAAATGATATAATAATAAATATAAGTTTCATAAGGGTTTTTGAATATATTAATATATATAGCATTATGATTATCTAGTAAGTCATCGGAGATTTCATATATAAATAGAAATGGAGGGAAAATGATATGAGGGATGTACAGAGCAACCCCAATTGGAATTTGGTTACAGATGTCTATGTGGAACCAAATAATTTTGCGGATTTATTTTCTTTACTTGTACCAAATCATCCAAAAGGCGAAGGAAAAGAGCGGACAATTTTAGCCTGGAAAGAAAAAGAATTTTATAAACAAGAAAACCTGATTCCGTTTATCTTATATGGAATGGATAAAGTGAAGGACTTACCACAGTTTCATAAGGATGAAATACCAACTTTAGTTCGTATTGTTCATTTATGTCAGAAAATTGGTTGGTATAAAGAAGCTTATACATTTATGATGAATCATAAATTAGATGAATTCGTACATACATCTATGGAATACGAAGTGTGGGACATTTTAACACAGGTTGTGGCGTGGAACTACTTAATTGTAAAGTATCGAATCGGTGAATTAGAAAATGAAGATGTAATGATATGGGAAAGAATTAAATTTAATGAAGAATGTACTGAAAAATGTGAAAAGCTATTGTCTCATAAGGAAGTAATGGAACTTACATTTTTTTGTGTTTGCAAACAGGCAAAATTATTGTCCAAAGAAGAATTAGATCAAGAAATGATGAATTTAGCAATATACTGTAATACATATGTTTATGACTTATACATATATGATTTATTAAAAAAATATCGTAAGTGTACGGATTTTTTAACATATTATGGACCAAGTCGTGCTGTTGTTGCATGCCAAAGGGCAGTAATTGCCCAAATTTCTGATCGTCTTAATCCGCTAAAGACCACACATGTGGATGACTATCTTTATGTAATGAAGGAAATGATGGAGTACATGTCATTTGAGTTTATGAATCAATACGAGCACTTCATTGGAAAACTATTATCATACGTACCATTTTTTGAAATGATTCAAGTTCCGCAACATGCATATTATTGTGAAGAGTTGATGTATGTTTGTAAGGGAATTGAATATAAAGAAGAAATCTTGCGAAATTATATATTTATACAATTACATGATTGTTTACCGTCATTTATTAAACAATTTCTAAAAAATAAGCGTTATGCAACGATTCACGATATTTTATTTTACTGGTGTGATGATGAACAACGAATGGGTTTAGAGAAGAAGTATAATTTAAGTTTTATTTATGAACGATATGCGTGTGGATAAAGAAACGTTTTTCAAGATAATGAATATATGAAAAAGGGATCTCACTTTGAAGTGAGATCCCTTTTTCAGTCGTAAATGTAGAAGGATGTTCTAAACTTCTTGTTGTTTTTTACGGTGATCAGGAGTGTAAATATATTGGGAAATAATAAGTAGCACTGCGATAAAAAATACAGGGAATATCGCAGCAATATGAAAACCACTATAAATAATATTTGTTATTAAACCGCCGATAATAATAAATGCAGTATATATATGAGAAATTTGTTTCTTTAGTCGGATTTTGAATGCTTCCATCAAAGATTCGATAGCAACAAACAAGATAACAATACTCAAAAAAACAATGTTAGTATTGTAAATTACTAAACAACAGATTAAACCGAGAAAAGCAAAATACTCAATTACTAAAGGGATATTACGTGGCATATAATATTACCGAACTAAATAATGCAGTGGATTTACTGCGTTTGTTTTTTCAAAATTCCATTCAGCATTATGTAATTCAAAATGGAGATGCTGTTTAAATGAGTGGCCTGTATTTCCCATATGTCTTAATAATTGTTTAGTCTGAACTTGATCACCAATTTGTACGGAACGGTTTTTTATATGAGCGTAAACGGTTGTATATAGCTTAGTAGATTTAGTAAATGAAATATTTGTTGCTTTTATGGAGTTAGAATTATTTCTTGTATTCATTTTATTATTAGAATAGGGTATTTTTGAATTGAGTTTTATATATTGAGTGTTTTTTGTAGGCAATTGCTGAGATGCTACAGTGCGTGTCTCTACTTGATTTATGGATGGAAGTAGAGATGCGACTGCGACAGTAGTTGCCGTTAAAGCTGTAGCTTTCTGTTTCATCTAATATTAGCCCCCCCATAGATGTATTAATATATTTTTTATTATAGTATAAAGATATAATACTTTGTGCATTATTCACATAACTGTAATATGAAACAAGAAAAAATAACCGTTTTTTAATGGAATCGAAATATACTACAAGAATAACAGATAAATAACTATTAGAATATGGATAAAGAGATAGTTGCTATTTTCTGAATCAATATATAAATGTGAATTAAAAAACGAAAGGGAAGTTTTTTAGGTATGGGAGAAAATCTGCTCATACATAGAGGCAGTCAGCGCTTTTTTCTGCCTTATGCCAAGTTAAAATAGAAAGAGAAAATGAGAGTAGGTCTTCTTTTGTTTTCATAGCAGCAACGTATATGTTGAAAAATCGTTTTGTAATTGTTATAGGCCGATGGGAATTCATACCTATATAAATATTTATGTTTCATATTTTGCATAAGTGGAACGTAGAGCCTTGATGTAAAGATTAGATATGAGATTGTAATAAATGAAAACAGTTGCTGATGACCCATGACAGTGTTATACTGACTATGGTAATTTCATATTGTGCTAGGAGAGCTGGTGTTGCCAGCTGAGAGTAAGACCGTAAGTCTTTGATCCTTTAATCACCTGATCTAGATTATGCTAGCGTAGGGAAGCAACTTGGACATTGACAACAAGTCCCCGTTTCTTTGCGTAAAGAAACGGGGCTTTTTTATTTAACAATTTAATAGTAGAAACCACTAGGGGTGCTTTATGTGCTGAGAGAGGAATAGTCCTTAACCCTTACGGACCTGATCTAGGTAATACTAGCGAAGGGAAGTGGAACGACGGATAAATGTATCTTTATTTGCTGTAACCACTTCTTATATAGAAGTGGTTTTTTATTTGGATAAACAGATGTAAAGGAAGGGGAAATATAAATGAAGTTTTGTGAGAGATTATTTGAGACTGTGCAGCCTGTTTGGGAGAAAAGTCATAATCACCCGTTTGTAACGGGAATGGGGGACGGTACGTTAGAAAAAGATAAATTCCAATATTACATCATACAAGATTATTTATATTTGCTAGATTATGCAAAACTATATGCGATTGGCGTTGTGAAAGCAAATAATCCACAAGTTATGGCAAAGTTTGCAGAACAAATAGATGGCATATTAAATGGGGAAATGACGATTCATAAACAGTATGCAAAACGTCTTGGTATTTCCATTCAAGAGATGGAAGAAGCAAAGCCGTCTGCTAAAAATTTAGCGTATACAAACTATATGATGTCAGTATCTCAAAATGGTACGCTTGCGGAATTAATTGCGGCGCTTCTTCCATGTATGTGGAGTTATTGGGAAATTGGAAAACGTTTAAATGATATTCAGGGAGCAAGAGATCACGAATTTTTCGGTGAATGGATTCAAGGATATAGCTCAAAAGAGTATGGAAGTCTTTGCACGTGGCTAATAGATTTGTTAAATGAACTAGCTGAAGGAAAGTCTGAACAAGAGTTAGCTCGATTAGAAGAAATTTTCTTATATTCCAGCCGATTTGAGTATTTATTCTGGGATATGGCGTACCGTAAGGAGATGTGGGGTTTTGAGGAGCAAGAGCATACTACGGTTTCATAATGTCTCTTTTCATTATGATGAAAAGCCAATTATAAAGGGTCTAGATGCATCTGTACAAGAAAAAGAGTTTGTTAGCATCATTGGACCGAGTGGCTGTGGCAAAAGTACATTATTTCGTTTAATTACAGGTTTAGAAGATGCAGGGGCTGGAACCATTCAACTGACAGAAACAACGAGTCATCCTGTAGGATATATGCCACAAAAAGATATGCTTCTGCCGTGGAGGACGATTATTGAAAATGCGGCATTGCCATTAGAGTGTCAAGGGATAAAGAAAAAAGAAGCGCATCTTAAGGCAAGCGAACTGTTAGAACAATTTGGTTTACAAGGATACGAGAACAAATATCCGAAAGATTTATCAGGTGGTATGCGGCAGCGAGTATCCTTTATTCGAACTTTATTAACAGGCGGGGACATTTTATTGTTAGATGAACCTTTTAGCGCATTAGATGCATTAACGAAAGCAACGTTGCAAGAATGGTTGTTTGAACAATGGAAACAGTGGCAAAAAACCATTTTATTTATTACACACGATGTAGAGGAAGCGCTGTTTCTTTCCAATCGGATTTTTGTTGTGGCAGAGCAGCCTATTACAACTTTAACAGAGCGTATCGTTCCGCTTGAAATTGATCGCTCAAGAAAAGATTTGCATAAACCTGAAATATTAGCTTTAAAAGATGAATTGCTTAGTATGCTACAAAGGCAGGTGCTCGTATGAAACGTGTGATGGAGTTATTACCTGCGCTGATTTTGAGTAGCATACTTCTCGTAGCCTGGGAAATGGGGGCTAGAATTGTAGATGAGATGTATATTCTACCATCGCCAACTGCAATTCTAGCTAAACTTTGGGCGCTGCGTGACATATTATTCACTGTTCATTTGCCAGCGACTTTATATGTAGTTTTAATCGGAGTTGTTATTTCCGTCGTACTGGGCGTTGGCTTAGCAATGTTAATGAACGCTAGTACATGGATGGAAAGAGCGTTTTATCCGTTGCTAGTTGCCTCACAAACAATTCCAATTACAGCACTAGCACCGTTATTTGTTTTATGGTTTGGATATTCAATTTGGAGCAAGGTAGTTGTTACGGTTTTGATTACATTTTTCCCGATTGCGGTAAATACGTATGATGGATTGCGCAGCACGAAAAAGGAGTGGGAGGAGCTTTTAGTAACATATGGTGCAACGAAAAAAGACATTTTTCTAAAGTTAAAGTTGCCATCTGCACTTCCGTACTTTTTCTCTGCTTTAAAAATTGCTGTTCCGCTTAGTGTAATTGGAGCGGCAATTGGTGAATGGCTTGGGGCACAAGCTGGTTTAGGATACTTTAGTAAACGGATGATGACGCAGTTAGATGGAGCGGGTGTGTTTGCACCGATTATACTTTTATCATTACTAGCCATTTTATTTGTATTACTTGTTTCTATATTAGAAAAGAAATTCATTAGTTGGAGGAAACATTCATGAAATTATTTAAACGCATCTTTGTGTTTACATTATTAGTTGCAATGATTGCAGGATGTTCTAGTAATTCAGCATCAGAGAAGAAAAAGACTGAGAAAGAAGTAACGGTTATGCTCGATTGGTATCCAAATGCAGTGCATAGTTTTATTTATGCGGCGATTGAAAAGGGATACTTTAAAGAAGAAGGAGTAAAGGTGAATATTAAATTTCCTTCTAACCCAACAGATCCATTAACATTAGCAGCAGCAGGAAAAGTAACAGTCGGTTTATATTATCAACCAGATGTTGTTATGGCAAAGGCAAATGAACAAATTCCAGTGAAATCAATTGGAGCTGTGGTTCGCTCACCATTAAATCATGTTGTATCGCTAAAATCGGCGGGAATCAATTCACCAAAAGATTTAGAAGGTAAAACAGTTGGTTATTCTGGAACACCTTTAAGTGAAGCATATTTAAAAACGATGATAAAAGAAGCTGGTGGTAATCCTGATACTGTAAAAGTAGTAGATGTCGGATTTGATTTAGTACCAGCGCTAATTACGAAAAAAGTAGATGCTGTTACTGGAGCTTATATTAACCATGAAGTTCCTGTTATGCGTCATCAAGGCCATGAACCAGCGTACTTCAACCCAGCTGAATATGGCGTGCCAAATTATCATGAGCTTGTTTTTGTAACAGGTGATAAAACATTGAAAAAAGATAAAGAAGCATTGCAAGCATTTTTACGTGGTGCGAAAAAAGGATATGACTTTATGAAGAAAAATCCAGATGAAGCACTGGGTATTTTATTAGATCATCAAGAAAAAGAAAATTTCCCACTTGTACCAGAAGTTGAAAAAGAAAGCATGAAAATTTTATTAGAGAAAATGGAAACGAAAGATGAGCCATTTTTATCAGATACGAAAGAATCATGGGAAAAGCAAAATAAATGGCTGAAAGAAAAAGGAATGACAAAAGAAATCGTTCCTGCCAATGAATTATTTGAAAACATTTTAAAGTAGGCGAGTGAATATGACAGACGAACTCCATGTTATCTCAAATGGTCAGATGACATTCGAAGAGTTAGCGAATGCAGCGATGCAAATTGAGAGTGAGATTGATTATTTGCATATTCGTGAGCGGGAAAAAAATACGAAAGAGTTATATGAAGGTGTGGAAAGTCTTTTAAAAAGAGGCTTTCCCGCATCTAAACTTGTGATGAATGATCGAATTGATATTGCGATTCTATTACATATCCCTCGCGTACAATTGGGATATCGAAGTGCTGATGTTAGGTTAGTTAAGGAGAGATTTTCTTATTTGCATGTTGGTTATTCTGTGCATTCTTTAGAAGAAGCGATAACAGCTTTCAAAAACGGTGCAGATTCCCTTGTGTATGGTCATGTATTTCCAACAGATTGTAAGAAGGATGTTCCGGCAAGGGGGCTAGAAGAAATTTCAGATATGGCAAGGCGATTAACGATACCGATTACAGCTATCGGAGGGATCACACCAAAAAATACAGTAGAAGTACTTAGAACTGGTGTGAGTGGTATTGCTGTTATGTCTGGGATTGTAAGCGATCGTAATCCATATGAGAAAGCAAGATTGTATAAGGAAACAATAAGAAAGTGGGCGGAAAATCATGAGTAAGAAGTATGATGTAGCCATTATTGGCGGTGGTGTAATGGGTAGTTCAGTTGCACATTTTCTAGCAGAAAGAGGATACCAAGTTGCAATTATTGAGAAACAAAGGATTGCGTCTGAAGCTTCTAAGGCAGCGGCAGGTTTACTTGGTGTACAGGCGGAATGGGATGCATACGATCCGCTATTTGAGCTTGCTAGAAAAAGCCGTGCAATATTTCCGCAACTTGCTAAAGCTTTACGTGAAAAAACGGGTATTGATATTGGATATGAAGAGAAAGGGATATACCGTATTGCCCAAAATGAAGATGAGAAGACAAGAATACTAGATATTATGAACTGGCAACAGAAAACAGGTGAAGAATCATATTTTCTGACAGGAGATGAACTTCATGAAAAAGAGCCCTTTCTCTCTTCATCGATCACCTGCGCTGTATATTATCCAAAAGACGGTCATGTTATTGCACCGGAACTTACAAAGGCGTTTGCACACTCTGCAGCCATTTCTAGTGCTGATATATATGAAGAAACAGAAGTATTTGATATCAAAATAGAAAACAACCGAGTAGAAGGAATCATTACGAATGAAGGTATGATTGCATGTGAAAAGGTAGTAATTGCCGGTGGTTCATGGAGTACAAAACTTCTTCATCACTTTGATAAAGAGTGGGGGACATATCCTGTAAAAGGAGAAGTTGTTGCTGTAAAGAGCCGTAAACCATTGTTGCAATCTCCTATTTTCCAAGAGCGATTTTATATCGCGCCAAAACGTGGTGGACGCTATGTAATTGGAGCAACGATGAAGCCCCATACGTTTAATAAGTCTGTGCGGCCAGAAAGTATTACTTCGATATTAGAACGCGCTTATACCATCTTGCCGGCTTTGAAAGAAGCCGAATGGGAAAGTACATGGGCGGGATTACGCCCGCAATCTAATCATGAGGTTCCTTATATGGGGGCGCATGAAGAAATAAAGGGATTATATGCTTGTACTGGTCATTACCGAAATGGAATTTTATTAAGTCCTGTTTCTGGTCAATATATGGCAGATTTAATAGAAGGAAAGCAATGGAATCACTTGCTAGACTCATTGCTTTCTAAAACGATTTAGAAAGGGGATGGAAGCTTGAATTTAAAAATTAATGGTAAGCAAGTAGAGGTGCCAGAAAGTATTAAGACAGTAGCAGAATTGCTTACGCATTTAGGATTAGATACAAAGATTGTTGTAGTAGAACGCAATACAGATATTTTAACAAAAGAAGATCATCAAAGTGCATCTGTTTTTGATGGAGACCAAATTGAGATTGTAACTTTCGTAGGAGGCGGTTGATTATGTTAAACATTGGACCATTTACATTCAATTCTAGACTTTTATTAGGAACAGGGAAATTTTCTGATTATGATGTGCAAAGAAAAGCAATTGAAGTATCAGAGGCAGAGATTTTAACATTTGCGGTACGTCGTATGGATATATTTGATGCACAGCAACCTAATTTATTAGAAAAAATTGATGTGAAAAAGTATACATTACTTCCAAATACAGCAGGGGCAAAAAATGCTGAGGAAGCAGTTCGGATTGCGAAATTAGCAAAAGCTTCAGGGCTCTGTGACATGGTAAAAGTAGAGGTGATTGGTGATGATAGAACGTTATTACCAGATCCAGTGGAGACTTTAAAAGCATCTGAAATGTTGTTAGAAGAAGGATTTATTGTTCTTCCTTATACATCTGATGATGTTGTATTAGCACGTAAATTACAAGAACTTGGCGTTCATGCGATTATGCCTGGTGCATCACCAATTGGTTCAGGACTTGGAATTGTAAATCCATTAAACTTAAGTTTTATTATTGAACAAGCAAAAGTACCGGTTATTGTGGATGCTGGTGTAGGGAGCCCAGCTGATGCAGCATTTGCGATGGAATTAGGAGCGGATGGCGTGCTATTAAATACAGCTGTATCTGGCGCGAAAGATCCTATTAAAATGGCAGAAGCAATGAAGCTAGGTATTCATGCAGGACGTTTAGGGTTTGAAGCAGGACGTATTGCACGTAAACGTTGCGCAACAGCAAGTAGCCCGTTAGAAGGAATGAGCGTAGTTGAATAATCGATATTCTCGCCAAGAGTTATTTTCTCCAATTGGAGAAAAAGGGCAACAGAAGATAGAAGAAAAACATGTATTAATTATCGGCGCGGGAGCACTTGGTAGTGCGAACGCAGAGATGCTTGTAAGGGCTGGTGTTGGCCATGTGACGATTGTGGATCGCGATTATATTGATTGGAGCAATTTACAACGTCAGCAGCTGTATTGTGAGGAGGATGTGAAAAATAATCTTCCGAAGGCTATAGCAGCACAAAGGCGCTTGCAAGAGATTAATAGCAATGTAACTGTAAAAGCTTTTGTTCAAGATGTAACAGCAGCAGAATTAGAAGAACTTGTTGCAAATGTCGATGTAATGATTGATGCGACTGATAATTTTGAAACACGTTTTATTGTTAATGATATATCGCAAAAATATTCTATTCCATGGATTTATGGAGCATGTGTAGGAAGTTATGGCCTTTCTTATACGATTTTACCAGGAAAAACGCCATGTCTATCTTGTTTACTACAATCTATTCCGCTTGGCGGAGCAACATGTGATACAGCAGGTATCATTTCACCTGCTGTATCTCTCGTTGTTTCTCATCAAGTTACAGAAACTCTGAAAATTTTAGTAGAGGATTATGAATCGCTTCGGGATGGGCTTGTATCGTTTGATGTATGGAAAAACGAATATTCATGTATGAAGGTGCAAAAACTTCGAAAACATAATTGTCCATCATGTAGTAAGGAAGCGCTCTATCCATATTTAAATAAAGAGAATACATCGAAAACTGCAGTTTTATGTGGGAGAAATACGGTTCAAATTAGACCGCCTTATAAAGAACAACTAGATTTTGAGCGATATAAAGAGCTATTACGTGATCGCGTAGCAGATTTAATGGTGAATCCATATTTATTGTCATTTTCAATTGAAGGGAAGAGACTGGTTGCGTTTCAAGACGGCCGTGTTCTCGTACATGGAACGAAAGATATGGTAGAAGCAAAAACAATTTATCATCGTTATTTTGGATAGAAAAAGGGTGAGTGAGATGAAAGTGAATAAAGCATTAACAATTGCTGGATCTGATAGTGGCGGCGGTGCTGGGATTCAAGCAGATTTAAAAACATTTCAGGAGCTTGGTGTATATGGAATGACAGTGATTACTGCTATTACAGCTCAAAACACGCTCGGCGTGCAAGGGGTATATCCTGTTGCAACCGAAGGGATCCGAGAGCAATTAAATTCAATTGGCGCAGATTTAACACCAGATGCTGTTAAGCTTGGTATGCTATTTAGTAGTGAAATTATCAAAGTTGTTGCAGAAAATATTAAAAAGTTTGGCTGGAATAATATTGTACTAGATCCTGTGATGATTGCAAAAGGTGGAGCATCATTGTTACAACAGGAAGCTGTGCAAGCATTAAAGGAATATTTATTACCCATTGCTACAGTTGTCACTCCGAATGTGCCGGAAGCAGAGGTATTAACAGAGATGGAAATTCACAACATTCAAGATAGTAAAGAAGCTGCAAAAGAATTGCATAGACTAGGAGCGAAATATGTTCTTATGAAAGGCGGGCATGCGGATTATCAAGGTAGCGAAGTGATTGATTTATTATTTGATGGTGAGCGGTTTATTGAATTTAAAAGCGAACGAATTGATTCTAAACAAACACATGGTAGCGGTTGTACATTTGCATCTGCTGTGACGGCAGGGCTTGCAAAAGGATATACAATGGAAGAAGCAGTATGGGAAGCGAAACAATTTATTAGTATAGCAATTGAAGAGCAATTAAATATTGGAAGCGGTCATGGACCAACGAATCACTTTGCATATAAACGTCAAGAAACTCATGCATAAACATTCGAAATTTGATGAGGAAGCCAGTTGTATAACTGGCTTTTTTTATTGTTTACTTTTTCCATATTTAGGAGTATTATATCAGCCAGAATCTATTTTTTGTAACGCTGAGTCCGGGTAATGGAGCGGAGGAACCAAACCGTGCATAAGCACTAGGGGTGAATCTTTCATGGTGAAAGTAGGGCTACTCTCAAAGTCCGAATCCGACAGCTAACTTCGTAAGCGTGTTGAGAGGGGATGGTGCACGGATGGACACATCGCTTCACCGATCTGATTAGTGTAAAAGAATATTAAATTACTATATTGGAATTCTTTTATACTAAGGGGGATGAAATGCATGGATGAGGAAAAAGAATTAACACTCATTTGTGTAGGAGAAGAGGAAAAGGTAAATAGTTTGCGAGAATTAGTACCTTTTCAAAGTGATATGATTATTTTTACAGTAGATGAACATGTAGCAGATGAAGTACGAGCATGTGGATTTGAATCAACGTATTGCTGTGATAAGGAACTAAATATAACGAGCATTTGTAGCGGAATCAAAAAAGTAATCTTGCTAGGAGATGAACTTCCAACAGTTAGCTTTTTCACTGAACGGATTCGCTTTTTTTTTCAAGCGCCTATTACAGTTGTCACAAGAAATAAAAACTATCCAGTCAGGCTCTATCAAACAATTGGAGCTAAATTTGTAGTGTTTACGAACTGTGATAATATTTCTTTTTTATTTTTTGAATAGGGCGGAGGAAGCGAAGATGAAGGTGTTATTACTTGGAGATATAGCACATCGTTGGGCGGTATCAGTAGAGCGAGTTCAAGAATTGGCTGCGCTAGATCCTAGTTTTCCAAACCCATATATGATATTACCATCAGAAGAGAGTTTGTATTTGGAAACGGATATTATCGAATATGAGCAGGTACGTGTAGAACTGTCACAAGTTTATATTCGAGGAAGAAGTTTACGTGCATTTTTGCGAAGAGGGTAAATTTTGAATGAAAAAAGAGCGAATGATTAAGTACAATAAGCTAGGCACTTATATGAATTCGCTCTTTTTCTTTCATATTTAAAAGATTATTTTCATGAAAAAGAAAGAAAAGACAAGGAAACAGGTGATAAAATATTAATATTAACCAATGTAAGCGTTTAAACAATTGAATTTTTTCTTATTTTAGGAAATACTACTCTTTACAAGTTAAATATAGAGGAGTATATTTACATTCATAAATTGTTTATAAAAATTTCCAAAAACAACCTGATATCGCTGAGTCCAAGTATTTGGAGCGGGGGAACCAATTTTGTGCATTGTCACTTGGGGTGAATCTTTCATTAAGAAAGTAGGGCTACTCTTTAGGCCCGAATCCGACAGCTAACCTCGTAAGCGTTTGGAGAGGAGGTTTACTTTTGTGTTGTTCATTTTTGAACACTGAGTAGAGCCTCAGTGTTCTTTTTTTGATGGGTAAATGGTAAAATTTAACATTTTGAAATGAGGGATTGGAATGCTAGATGTAGTGATGATCGGAATCTTTGTTGTATTAGTAGCATCTATGATAGGGCTTGCAAGCTGGTCAGATAAAGTTGTGAAAGAAGGGAAGCAATCATGATGATTGCCTTATCAGTTATTGTCGCAGCGATTACTGTGTATTTAGTTTATGCGCTATTAAATCCGGAAAAGTTTTAATTAGGGGGAATCATTCATTATGATTTGGATTGCAGTTGTCATCACAATGCTATTATTTATTCTTGTAGCAAAGCCAACGGGGATTTATTTAGAAAAAGCTTTTCAAGGTAGTAGAAAACTAGATAAAGTATTTGGACCTTTTGAAAAGCTTATTTTCAAAGTTACGGGTGTTAAGCATTACAACCAAACTTGGAAACAGTATGCATTATCATTAGTTGCACTTAACGGTTTTATGATTGTTGTCGTATATTTCATTTTCAGGTTACAAGGTGTATTGCCGTTAAACCCAGCACATATTGAAGGCATGGAGCCAACGCTTGCTTTTAATACAGCAATCAGCTTTATGGCAGATACAAACTTGCAGCATTATAGCGGTGAAAATGGATTATCTTATTTATCACAATTAATCGGAATTACATTTTTAATGTTTGCTGCACCAGCAACAACATTAGCGCTTGTAATGGCTTTTATAAGAGGATTAGCAGGTAAGGAACTTGGCAATTTTTTCGTAGATTTTACAAGAGCTCTAACAAGGGTCTTTCTTCCAATTGCATTTGTTGCAGCGCTGATTTTTGTTGCGCTTGGTGTACCGCAAACTTTAGACGGAGCGGTTACAGCACACACGATTGAAGGCGTGAAACAAAATATTTTACGCGGGCCTGTAGCTTCATTCGTTTCCATTAAGGAACTTGGTAATAATGGTGGTGGATTCTTCGGAGCAAACTCCACGCATCCATTTGAAAACCCAGGACAAATCAGTAACATTTTACAAATGATGCTCATGATGTTATTGCCAACAGCTTTACCATTTACGTATGGAAGAATGGTTGGAAATAAAAAACAAGGACGTATCCTTTTCGTTTCTTTATTTATGGTGTTTTTAATTGGATTTGGAACCATTGTTTCATCAGAATTACACGGAAATCCAGCATTAAATCAAATGGGTATAGAACATGTACAAGGAAGTACAGAAGGCAAAGAAGTACGATTTGGAACAGTTTTTTCTTCACTGTATGCGACTGTAACAACAGCAGCAGAAACAGGTGCAGTTAATACGATGCATGACACGTTAACACCAATTGGTGGATTGGTACCACTTGTAAATATGATGTTAAATACAGTATTTGGCGGCGTTGGGGCAGGCTTCGTTAATATCATTATGTACGCAATTATTGCTGTTTTTATATCTGGATTGATGGTTGGACGGACACCAGAATTTCTAGGTAAGAAAATTGAAGGTAAGGAAATGAAATTAATTGCAGTAACGATATTATTTCATCCATTGCTTATTTTAGGATTTTCGGCTTTAGCACTTTCAACAAATCTAGGAACAGATGCAATTTCCCATTCAGGTTTCCACGGTTTAACGCAAGTTGTATATGAGTACACATCCTCTGCTGCGAATAACGGATCTGGATTTGAAGGCTTAGCAGATAATACACCGTTTTGGAATATTACGACTGGTTTAGTTATGTTTTTAGGACGCTATTTCAGCCTAATTACAATGTTAGCTGTTGCAGCTTCATTGAAAGAGAAAACGATAGTACCGGAAACAGTCGGAACATTCCGAACAGATAATAGTTTATTTGGTGGAATTTTCATTGGGACAATTGTAATTGTCGGTGCGTTAACATTCTTCCCAATGTTAGTATTAGGTCCAATTGCAGAATTTCTTACATTGAAGTAATGGAGGGTAAATGATGAGACCTGTAGTGGTAAAAGAAAAACAAGTGAATCAATCACGGGTACATGTTGTAGAAGATGAGGTTAGACAAGCGAAAACAATGGATCGTGATATTGTGAAACATGCGATGAAGCAATCTGTTGCGAAATTGAATCCGAAAGTAATGGTAAAGAACCCTATTATGTTCGTTGTGGAAATTGGATTTATAGTCACTTTGATTTTATCCTTTCTTCCGAATGGTTCTAGTAGTATACCAGGCTGGTTTAATATAACAGTTTCTTTCATTCTATTATTTACAGTTTTATTTGCTAACTTTGCAGAAGCATTAGCAGAAGGACGTGGGAAAGCACAGGCTGATTCTCTAAAGCAATCGAAGAAAGATGTATTTGCAAACGTTGTAAAAGAAAATGGGAAAATCGTTCAAGTATCAGCGACTGAACTGAGAAAAGGTGACGTTGTAATTGTAAAACAAGGGGAAATGATCCCGAGTGATGGCGAGGTTATTAAAGGGTTAGCGTCAGTTGATGAATCAGCAATTACGGGAGAATCCGCTCCTGTTATTAAAGAAGCAGGTGGAGACTTTTGTTCAGTAACAGGCGGTACAATGGTTGTTAGTGATGAAATTACGATTTCAATTACAAGTAATCCAGGTGAGTCGTTTATAGATAAAATGATTTCGTTAGTAGAGGGGGCTGCTCGCCAAAAAACACCGAATGAGATAGCTCTGAATACAGTACTGACAAGTTTAACTCTTATTTTCTTAATTGTAGTTGTAACACTACCGATTTTTACAAATTATTTAGGGTTTAAGATTGATACAGCCGTACTTGTTGCACTACTTGTTTGTTTAATTCCAACAACAATTGGTGGTTTATTATCAGCTATCGGGATTGCCGGTATGGACCGAGTAACGAAATTTAACGTGTTAGCAATGTCAGGGAAAGCGGTAGAAGCTGCAGGAGATATTAACACAATTATTCTAGATAAAACAGGTACAATCACGTTTGGGAATCGGATGGCACATACATTACTCCCAGTAGGAAATGAAACGATTGAACAATTGGGAAAATGGGCTGCACTCGGATCGGTGTTAGATGAAACACCAGAAGGTCGCTCTGTAATTGAATATGTAAAATCAAAAGCTCTATCATACAACAGTGAGCTTGCAGAACAAGGTGAATTTGTTCCATTTAAAGCAGAAACAAGAATGAGTGGTGTGGACTTACCTGACGGGACAAAAGTAAGAAAAGGAGCAGTTAATGCAGTTATTGAGTGGGTGCAGGCACAAGGTGGTACGATTCCAAAAGATTTGAATCAAAAAGCAGATTTTATTTCAAAAGAAGGTGGAACGCCACTTGTAGTTGCAGTGGATAGTCGCATTTATGGATTGATCTATTTAAAAGATACTGTAAAACCTGGTATGCGTGAACGTTTTGAACAGCTTCGCCAAATGGGGATCAAAACAGTGATGTGTACAGGTGATAATCCATTAACAGCAGCAACAATTGCGAAAGAAGCAGGAGTAGATGAATTTGTTGCGGAATGTAAGCCAGAAGATAAAATTGCAGTTATTAAAGCAGAACAAGATAAAGGAAAACTTGTGGCAATGACAGGTGATGGTACGAATGACGCGCCAGCGCTAGCACAAGCTGATGTTGGATTAGCGATGAATAGTGGAACGACAGCTGCGAAAGAAGCGGCGAATATGATTGACCTAGATTCCAACCCAACAAAAATTATTGAGGTTGTAGGGATTGGGAAACAGCTATTAATGACGCGTGGTGCATTAACAACATTTAGTATCGCGAATGATATCGCAAAATATTTTGCGATTATCCCAGCGATGTTTACATTAGCAATTCCACAAATGGAAGCACTGAACATAATGAAATTAACTTCACCGCTTTCAGCCATTTTATCGGCATTAATCTTTAACGCAATTATCATTCCACTGCTCATTCCTTTGGCAATGAAGGGGATTGCGTATAAACCGATGAGTTCTAATGCATTACTTGGTCGCAATTTATTGATTTATGGGCTTGGGGGAGTAATTGTTCCTTTCATTGGGATTAAAGTGATTGATCTAATTGTAGGGCTGTTTATATAAGGAAGAGGGGAAAAGAAGATGGCTAAAAAACAAAGTATACTTTCACCGGTCATTCGTGTTACCTTTACATTTCTTGTTCTATGTGGGCTTTTATATCCGCTACTGGTAACTGGAATTGCACAAGCAGTGATGAAGGATAATGCAGATGGAAGTCTTATATATAATGAGAAAAATGAAGTGATTGGTTCAAAATTAATTGGTCAAAACTTTACAGACCCGCGTTATTTTCATGGGCGTGTCTCTAGTATAGAATATAAAGCAGAAGCATCAGGATCAAATAACTATGCACCATCTAATCCTGATTTAGTAAAACGTGTAGAAAAAAGTGTAGCGGATTGGAAGGAGAAAAATGGGGCTGTTCCAGTTACAGAGGTACCGATGGATTTAGTGACAAATTCAGGTTCTGGATTAGACCCTGATATTAGCCCAGAGGCAGCTTACGTACAGGTTGATCGTATCTCGAAATTAACGAATATTCCGAAAGAAAAGCTGAATCAATTAATTAAAGATCAAACAGAAGGTGCTGCACTAGGTTTATTTGGAGAGGATCGTGTAAACGTCTTGAAACTAAATTTGGAGTTACAGAAAATAATGAAATAGTACCGTTGCTACCTCAATCTAATCGATTGGGGTATTGCTGTTTACTAGGAAAGGTTGTGCGCGTAATGTATGCAGATGATTATAAACCAACATTTCAAAGACGAACGCCAGAGGAGTATTTAGCGTATATTCGAGAGCAAAATCGCGGGAAATTAAAGCTGTATGTAGGTGCTGCTCCAGGAGTAGGAAAAAGCTATAAAATGTTGTTTGATGCACAAGAGATGAAAAAAGAGGGGATTGATATTGTAATAGGTTTAATTGAAACACATGGAAGAAAAGAGACAGAAGAAGCAATTTCAGATTTAGAGAAAATCCCTTTAAAAGAAATGAGTTATAAAGGGAAGATATTTTATGAGCTTGATGTAGATAAGATTATAAAACGAGCACCCCAAGTTGTTGTTGTAGATGAATTGGCACATAGTAATATACCTGGATCAAAACATAAAAAGCGTTATATGGATGTAGAAGAGCTATTGGAGGCAGGAATATCAGTATTATCAGCCTTTAATATTCAACATTTAGAGAGTGTTCATGATATTGTGGAGCAGATAACGAATGTAAAAGTACGAGAGCGTATTCCTGATTTTATTTTACAAAAAGCAAATGAGATTCAACTTGTTGATGTGACCCCTGAAGTTTTGAGAAAACGATTGATAGATGGAAAGATATATAAAGAAGAAAAAATTCAGCAAAGCTTGCAAAATTTTTTTACAGTTAATAATTTAGGAGCTTTACGAGAGTTATCCCTTCGTGAAGTTGCAGACGATATGGACGATAAAATGAGTCAGTCGGTGACAGAGCCAATAGGTGTAAAAGAAAAAATCCTCGTTTGTGTGCAATATAGCTCAACAGCAGAGAAATTAATACGGCGTGGTTGGCGTATGGCAGATCGATTAAACGCTGAATTATATGTATTCAACGTTGAAAGAGAAAATATAGAATCCTTATCGGCAAGTAAAAAGCAAACAATTGATGAGTGGAAGTCGTTGACGAATCAATTTCATGCTACTTTCTTGTTAGAAGAAGCGAAAGGAAGAAAGCCTGCAGATGTCATTATTGAAGTAGCGAAACGATTGCAAGTCACACAAATTTTACTTGGCCAATCAGCAAGAACAAGATGGGAAGAAATTCGAAAAGGATCAATTGTCAATGAAATTATGAGGGAAACGAAGCATATTGATATTCATATTGTGGCTGATCAGAGAGGATAAAGTATTTCTTTGAAATAAAGTTTGATAATGTATTACGCCCATTTACCCCCATTTTGCATCCCCATAATTAGGAAACGGAATAGGATAAAAGGTAAATGAAATCATGAAAGGAGCATGAATATGTACCATAAATCATGGTATCACTCTCAATGGCAAGATCCAATGTATAGAAACTGGAGTAACAACAATTGGATTTATAATTGGAATCCTTATTACAGAAGCAACAGATTAACAGATTATGGACCAAAACCATTTGTAGTGAATATTGACCAAGCTACTAAGCAAAACAATACCTACCGCACCGCTTTATGGACAGGGAAAAATTTGCAAGTGACGCTGATGAGTATTAATGTTGGAGATGACATAGGTTTAGAGGTTCACCCGACAACTGATCAATTCATACGTATTGAAGAAGGACAGGGACTTGTTCAAATGGGTGATAGCAAAGATAAATTAGATTTTCAAGAAATGGCCTATGATGGTTATGCGATTATGATACCTGCTGGAACATGGCACAATGTAACCAATATGGGTAATATACCACTTAAAATTTACGCTATTTATGCGCCGCCGGAGCATCCATATGGTACAGTTCATGAAACAAAAGCAATTGCCATGTCTACTGAAGGACACCGCTATTACTAATTAATAATTCATCGATTGCAAATTACGAAAAGGAAAGTCTAGGTATGTATATATCTGAATTCAAAACCGATTTAGCCGAAATATTAAACGAAACGAATGTATTGTTTTTGAATAAGAAATATAGGGTTAGATTAACGAGTGGGTATTCAACTCACAGGTGTTAATGTTCGATCAAACGTATCCTAAAACGGCCAAACTTTTCATAAAAAAACTTAAATTTACGGAAGAAGGATCCGTTTTGATCAATCTTTTTTCAAAACGGATTCTTCTTATATGCTTGAAAACATAAGTTTTTGGGGTGTTTTTAATCAAGCTTTATTCCAAAACTACATAAAGCGAGATTCAAAGGTTTGTAAAGAATGTAGGAACACATTTAGAAAAGGTAGAGGAATAATTTTTTTCTTCCATTGAGCCTTCTGAATATGGATTTTGTAAAGACTCATATATAATAGAAAGAGATACTTAACGATGTGAATAGTTAAAGAGTCTATGTATCAAGAGGAGAGGAAGCAATGCTTGAAAATACGGGTTTGGTATTAGAAGGCGGCGGTATGCGCGGCGTATATACGGGTGGAATACTGGAATACTTTATGGAACAGGATTTATATTTTCCATATGTTATTGGTGTTTCAGCAGGAGCGTGCCATGCGGCGTCGTATCTTTCAAGACAAAGAAATCGAAATAAAACAGTGAATATTGATTATGCAACACATCCAAGATATTTATCATACAAGAATCTATGGAAAAAACGTCAATTATTTGATATGGATTTCATTTTTCGTGAAATTCCAGAAAAGCATGTTCCATTTGATTTTGACACATATTTTAATAGTCCAGAACGTTTTCTTGTAGGAACGACAGATTGTGAAACTGGAGAGCCTGTTTACTTTGAAAAGGAAGGTACGAATGAAGAGGCATTGACGTTATTACAGGCTTCTAGCTCATTGCCATTTATCGCACCAGTTGTAAATTACCGTGGTAAACAATTATTGGATGGCGGGATTTCTGATCCAATTCCAGTTCGTAAAGCACAAAAAGATGGCTGTGAAAAATCAGTTGTTATTTTAACGAGAAATCATGGATATTCTAAGAAAAAATCAAAATTTGGATGGATTGCAGCAAAGGCTTATAAGAAATATCCTAATCTTGTCAATACGATGCTATTTCGTTATGAAGTATACAATGAGACACTTCATTATATTGAGAAAGAAGAGCTAGCTGGCAATCTATTTGTCATTCGTCCAGAAGTACCACTTCAAGTGGATCGAATGGAAAAAGACCAAAAAAAACTGCAAAATTTATATGAACAAGGATATAAAGATGCAGAGAGGCAATTTGCTGATTTACAGGCGTTTTTACAAAGTTAATAGATGTGAAACCTCTTTAAGAGGTTTTTGTTTTTTGAAATAGATTGAATATAAAATCTATTACGGTTCAATATGTGGTATAATATGGATATATTATTTAAAGGAATGATCCATATGGACAATGTATATAAAGGACTTCGGTATACTGGATATTTGGCAATGATTATTTTTGGTGGGGTATTTCTATTACGCTTTATGATTCATGATGAAGTTTTATTAGATCAACTAATTGGTTTTAGCGCGGGACTGGTGATGTTTATTTCTTCGTTTTTGATTCAGAAGTATAGTAAAGAATTACAAATGAATAAGGAATATTAGAAAAAGCCTTGTTTCACAACTTTTGTGAAACAAGGCTTTTTTATTAATGTGGTATGAAAACCAACTGATAAGCAAACAAAATACCAAATACGTATACAAGCGGATGAACAGCACGGAATTGTCCTTTTGCCATTTTCATAAGTGGATATGAGATGAATCCAAGCGCGATACCTGTTGCGATACTTGATGTAAGTGGCATGCTTAAAATGACTAAAAATGCTGGGAAAGCTTCATCAAATGCATCCCAATCAATGTGACGAACTGCGCCCATCATTAAGCTACCAACAATAATTAATGATGGAGCTGTAATAGCGGAAACGCCAGATACCGCACCAACAAGTGGTCCGAAGAATGCAGTTACTGCAAATAATACCGCAACAGTTAATGTTGTTAAGCCTGTACGACCACCAGCCGCAACACCAGCAGAAGATTCAATATAAGCAGTTGTTGGTGTTGTTCCGAACATAGAACCAATCGTTGCTGAAATAGAGTCGGAAAGAAGAGCACGTCCGGAATTTGGAAGCTTGCCATCTTTCATAAGGCCGCCTTGCTGTGCAACTCCAAGTAGTGTACCTGTTGTATCGAATAATGTTACAAGGAAGAGCGAGAAGACAACGCCGTATAATCCGTAGTGAATGACATCAGACACTGCTGTAATTGGATTAGAAACAATTACGCCTTCTGGTAAACCAGGCAGGGAGGTAACGCCGTTTGAAAACGTTAATTGTCCAGTAAAGTAAGCGATAACCCCTGTTAATAACATCCCGATAAATAATGCACCGTTCACGTTTAAAGACATCAGTACTAACGTAATCGCAAGTCCAGCTAATGCAAGTAAAACAGGCGGAGAATGAAGATCTCCAAGCCCAACTAGATTTGAAGGGTGTTTCGTAACAATCCCTGTTAGACGTAAGCCGATAAATGCGATAAATAAACCGATACCAGCTGTAATGGCATGCTTTAAGTTTTCAGGAATAGCTTCCATTAATTTTGTACGGAAAGAAGTTAATGATAGCAAAATTAAAATCATACCTGCTACGAATACAGCAGAGAAAGCAATTGCAAATGTCATACCTTCATGAGTTTTTACAACTGAGTAAGCAAAGTAAGCATTTAATCCCATCCCTGGTGCAACTGCAATTGGTAAATTTGCAAAGAATGCCATACATAATGTTCCGACAACAGCAGCAATAATTGTCGCTGTAAATGCTTGTTCAAATGGAACACCTGCATCACCAAGGATGACTGGGTTTACGACGATAATATATGCCATTGTTAAGAAGGTAATAATACCAGCCATAATTTCTGTTTTAATAGAAGTTTTATGTTTTGAAAGGTTAAACATATAAACATCCTTTCTGTTTACGAATGATTGTCACAACAGTTATATATAATATTCGTTTTTTGAGTGTAATGCAAGAGTTTCGTAAAAAAAGTTTATAACAATCCATATTTTATGTCTTAATTTCGAATGTTAATCAAATCAACACTTTTATGTTTCGGCTTTTCATGTATAAGTACTTTTTAGCATTGTGTACATTATAAGAAAGAGAAATGAAAAGGAGCTGAAATACGTATGTCTGAGCAGAAAAAGTTTTTAACGTTACCACCACAACATCAAAATAGGCAACCAGGAATTGAATCGATGATGAATCCTCTCCCAAAGTACGAAGACCCTAATTATCGTGGAAGTGCAAAGTTAAAAGGGAAAAATGTGCTTATTACAGGGGGAGACAGTGGAATTGGAAGGGCAGTATCGATTGCGTTTGCAAAAGAAGGGGCAAATGTCGCTATTGCTTATTTAGATGAAACGGAAGATGCAAATGAGACAAAAAGAATTATTGAGGAGCAAGGAGTGAAATGCATATTGCTTCCAGGAGATTTAAGCGATGAACAACATTGTCAGCAAGTTGTAAAGGAAGCAGCCTCGAAACTGGATGGTCTGAATATTGTTGTGAATAATGTTGCGCAGCAATATCCACAGCAAAGTTTAGAATACATTACGGCGCAGCAACTTGAAAAAACATTTCGTATTAACATTTTTTCTTATTTTCACGTTACTAAAGCAGCACTTGCATATTTAAAGCAGGGAGATGTGATTATAAATACAGCTTCAATCGTTGCGTATGAAGGGAATGAACAGCTCATTGATTATTCGGCAACAAAAGGAGCGATTGTGGCTTTTACACGTTCACTTGCAAAATCTTTAGTTCAAAAAGGAATTCGTGTAAATGGTGTTGCACCAGGCCCGATTTGGACGCCGCTTATTCCAGCGAGTTTCGATAAGAAGAAGGTATCGGAATTTGGAAGTAATGTACCGATGAAAAGGCCAGGACAACCATATGAATTAGCTCCTGCTTATGTATACTTAGCTTCAGAGGACTCCACATATGTTACTGGGCAAATGATTCACATAAATGGTGGGGTGATTGTGAATGGATAAAAGTATGGGGAGAGAGCTTTATATTTTCATTCATAAGAATAGAACTCATAGTAAAAGCTAATTGTACCATCATATATTATGGGCAATTTTAAAGGGGATGCTTGGGGGGATATGAATGAAAAAAGTATGTTTCGTTGTAATACTCTTCTTCTGTCTACCAATCAGTACTTTTGCCAGTAGCGACCATTTAATACTTATTAATCTTACGACAAATCAATTATCTTTTTTTGAAAATGGAAACTATGTAAGAACGTTTCCTGTTACAACTGGAAGGCGTAATACACCAACTCCTGAAGGTACATTTTGTATCATTAATAAATATAAAAATAAAGAATATCATCGTAAAAATATTCCAGGTGGTGCGCCGAATAATCCGCTTGGAACAAGATGGCTCGGTTTAAACGAAAAAGAGTATGCAATTCATGGTACAAATCGAGAAGGGACGATTGGAGGAAGGGAATCAAATGGTTGCATTCGTATGCACGATCGAGATATACAATGGTTATACGATCGGGTATCGTTACAGACAAAAGTAATTATTTCTCGGTTTTACACATCTCCAGAATATGCAGCGCATAAGCTAGGATATCGTGTTATAAGTTGGAATGGACGTATAATAGAAGAAGAACAAATTGGAACATTAACACTTGTGGATCGTATGCATATATATTGGCAAGAACCAAACGGTCAATTTACGAAAGTAAAAACGGTATTGCCGAATGAACGATACGCCGTTTATTCTCGAGGGAAGAATGGAAACTATTATATAGGTAATAATTTGTATATTTTGGATGAAGCAGGTGAAAAAGTTCGTTATGATCAAGTGCCTTATTCCATTTTAAGTAATATATATAAGAGAAAGTATAATGTACCGTAAAAGCTATCGTAAATAGACGATAGCTTATTTGTTATATCAATATAAAACCCGTTCGCTTTGGAGGAGAGAGGGGGAGAAGCGGTCAGTGCTTTTTTCGCCCCACCCCCTGCTGTGTTTAAAACAAATCGAGAAAATGAGTGGAATCTCTATTCGTTTTCATAGCCGCGATGTATGCGTTGGAAAATTAAAGAGGCTCTATTAGTTGGTACAATCGCAACTATTATGTTCTTGTGAATATAATACAGTACAGATTGGGGGCGGGCGTGTTATGGGGAAAGGGAATAGCCAGTTTGCATTTAAAATCTTTTTATTGACGAATTGTTTATTTATTATTTATTTGTATGTATCATTTATGTTTGATTTTTACATTACTTTTATTGATTTAGTGCTTTTAATTGGTTTTATTTGGTCCTTTGTTGAAGCGAGAGAAGGGGAACCTGGAATATATCGCAGGATAACCATGTTTGGAAGCGTTTTTATATTGATTGTGTATATGATCTTGATGCATGATACTTGGAAATATGGATTTGCTATGATGTAGGGGCATATGATTCATCGTATGCTCCTACACCTAGAGATACATATTATGAAAGAAAAATCCCCACCTCAAAGGAGATGGAGATTTGCGTGTTAATATTTCGGTCTAAATGTTTGGCAGCATGTTTCAACGCTTGTTGACGCAGAGCTTTCAAGTGTTTCACCTGTTAAGGCCGAGTTTGTATAAGACTCATTTGATTGATTCGTGTTTTGATCATCAGGCTGGACAAAGATTGAATTCGCTTGACAAAAGTTCCCTTGTCCCCAAAATGAACAATTGGACACAGAACAGCGTACCTCTGGCATAAAATCCCCTCCTTATACATTAGTGTGGGATTTTACACAGCTTTCATGTATAGAAGGAGTTTCCTTTTCTTCTTATTTTTTGTTTTCTTTAAACCATTGTTCAAAAGCATCTTTTGGTTGCTCACCTTTAATACGATTTACTTCTTGTCCATCTTTAAAATGAATAATTGTTGGTGTTCCTTCAATTTTATAATCATCCCAAGCTTTTTCATCATTAAAAATATTAATTACTTTCATATCAATATTCATGTCTTTAGCCATTGGAACAACGATAGGTGAGACTTTCTCACAATAGTGACAACCTGTTTGATAGAAGTAAACGGTTTGTTCTTTCTTTTCTTCGTTATTTTTACGGATGTCTGAAGAAGTAGTTTTATTTGTGTAGTAATTTTTTTCTTGTTTTTCTTTACTGCCACTTTCCATTTGTGTGACAGCGGCAATAGCTGCAAATAAGACGATAATGATACCGCCGAAGATAAGCATTTTTTTCATAATTTCAGCTCCCTATTTGTTTTTGATTACAATAAAGCTGCAAATTGCAATCGTGATAAATCCGATAAGTGCTAAAAACGGGATTGTGACGAATCCAAACCAGTTTATGTATTCTCCCGTACAAGGTACACGTCCGCAAGCAGCTCCTGCCTCTGAGAATGCGGGAACTTTTTGAATCGCATAATGATAGAGAGAAATACAGGCACCGATACTTGCAATTGGTAAAGAATATGTAGCAATGCGGTAGTCTTTTTTTACAACTGCAATACCGAGCCATAAAACAAATGGATACATAAAGATGCGTTGATACCAACAAAGTACACAAGGCTCAAATTTCATGATCTCGGAAAAATATAGGCTTCCAAGTGTAGCGATAAACGAAGCTCCCCAAGCGGTAAACAAAGCATATTCTTGTTTTTTCTCACGTTTCATGTTTTTACCTCTCTTATAATAGTTACATACTAAATTATAGTATGAAGAGGACAAGAAAATAAAGAGAAAATATTTTTATCAAGGTAAGTTTTATAAGAAGAAAACTTGGGAATAAAAAAAACAAGGTCCTTGAACCTTGTTCTTACGGCCGGTTTACAGCTTTTGTGACATGAAAAAAGTTTTGAATGGCTTCTTTATTTGTTTCTTGATTTATTTTTAAGACGGAGCCAGCATGTTTGGTAAGAGCCGATTCATATGCTTTATCAATGGGAATTCGCATTGTTTCTATTTTATCAATAGGCTTAGACAAAATACTATTTCCAAGTGTAAATAGCACCCTCATATTTAAATTCGTTTCTATATATGGAGAGAGTTCGTGTGCCATTATCGGTAAATTTAGTACGCCATCTATAGAGTGAACGTTATCAGTAAGGGTTTGTTTCAATGCCTGGAGTACTTCTTGTTGTCGTTTCACACGGCCAAAGTCACTTTCAGTATCATGGCGAAAACGTGCGTATTTTAGTAAATCTTTCCCGTGAAGAGGTTGTAAACCTGGCTTTACATGTAGCCCCATATCATCGATTATGGTTTGTGTAACATTCACTTTAATTCCTTCAGGTGCAATGGTATCCACAATTTTAACAAATGCTTCAAAATCAATCGTAACGTAATGGGAAACATCGATTCCAAAATTATGTTGAATTGTTTTTCGTAATAATTCAGGGCCGCCATAGTAATAGGCAGCGTTGATTTTATTATATTTTTTATCATAAGAGGGAATTTCTACATAGCTATCTCGCATAATTGAAGCAAGCTTTGCTGTATTTTCTTTTTTATTGTACTGGGCAATCATAATGGTATCAGCACGGGCTTGTTTTTCACCTCGTGAATCACTGCCGATAATTAGGATATTCCATATGTCTTTTTCTTGTTTTGCGCTTTGAAATGATTGAGTGTTATTTGTTTTTTCACAGCCGATAAGCAGTATAAACATGTAGAGAAATAAGTACCAGGATTTATGCAAATGATCACGTCCATCCACTATTGATATATGTATTATGAGTAAGGATGTGGAAAATTATTCAAAAAACCGCTATTCTCGGGAGGGAGAATAGCGCTTCATTTACATTTGCACTTGATCTATTTCTTCTATATGTGATTTTTGTGAAGCATGGTCGATATATTGAAATAGAAGCTGAAGTTGTTTATCTACTTCGGATAGTTCTTTTCCATATTGGTAAGCATGTAAAAAATGCTCAATTCGTTTAGAAAATAGATGATCATCAGTTTGTACCATTAAAACAAGCAACTTGTCCCAATTACAACAATACGTGTAATAGAGAGCTTTATCGTAGTCGTTATATGTGTGCATTGTGTACCCTCCTTACTGAGGAGTTATATATAGTGTATGACAAGAAGAAGGAAATACACTTGAAAGAATTTGCTATGGAAAATGTTGAGTGAAAAATAAAAAACGAGGAATTTCCTCGTTTTTACGATTTTGGCATTGGAGTAGGTGTTGGCTTTGCGTAGCCTTCTTTATATTTATTATCAATGTATTTTCGAATTTCAAGAGTGGATTTTCCTTTTTTCTTCATAGATGCAGATTCGGTTGCAATTTCTAAACAGTTTACACAGGTCGTTGCGTGAGAATCCCAAACAACTTCTCCATTTTTTTTAATTTCACGAATAAAACAGTTTTTGTTGTTTTTATGCCCCACACTTTCTCCGCATCCACAGTAACAAGGAATCCAGTTTAATAATTCGGCATTTTTCCCTGCAACTGCATAGATCTCTTTCATTTGTGGATCTAGTTTGTCCAAAAATGTTGGTAGTGTGTCAATTTCTTTTGTCGTTTCTTGGATGTCACCTTGCTGAGTATGAGAAGCGTGTTCTTCGTTGTGTTCGGAAGATTCTTTGTGCTCGGAGGATTCTTTCTTTTCGGCTGCACCGCATCCAGAAAGTACAAGACTGCTTATTACGAGTAAAGAGAATAGATATTTTTTCATCTGCATTTCTCCTTTGTTTTCGTGATAGTGAAATTGTACCAAATATGCTGGTGATTTCCTATGTAGAAGTTTTGTTTTGTTTATTTTTCAATCGCCAGCGAATAGAGTGCCATAGAAACAGGAGAGGGATATAAACATATACAATGTACATACCTGTTTGGGATAAAAGCATATTTAATGTGTCGATACTTTCTCGATTTGTAAAAAATAAGGAAGCGATGTATACGACAAAAATAAAAAAAGGTAGTGTGATTTTAAATGGGATACGGAATGAACGCTTCATCGACTGACAAGAGGACCATACTGTTAAACAGAGATTTGGTAAAATGATAATAAACCATACAAAAATAATAATATATTCAAACCGCTGAATAAAGGGAACTTTAATAATTTTTAACATCGTTAACGTAGGCCAAATTGTATGTTTCAATAGTCCTTCACTATAGTACATAAAAGTGATAAGTGCTAAAAGTACATAAAGAATGGTTGTAAAAGCAGCACCACCATGTGCCCACCTCTTTAAAGATTTTCCTTTTTCAATCAGTGGATAAAAGAAAAGTAGCGCTTCAAATCCTAGAAATTCTAATGTAGAGTCTTTCGCAGATTTTACAATATCTAAAGGTGAATGAGTGAAAATGGGCAGAATATTACGAACATGTGCATATTCCATTGGGAAAATTAAAAAGAACATTACGAATATAGGTAGTACAACTCCCCAAAAACACATTCCTGTTACAGAACGGAACCCACCTTTTATAATATAATAAGTGACTAATAAAAATATTAAAGTTAGTTGCCATAATTTAATGGTTGGGAATACCCAAACTTGAATGACTTCGATATATGTACGAAGGACGGTGAGACAAAATAATAAAAAATAAATTGTAAAAAGCAAAGAAAATAAGGAGCCAATCCATTTTCCAAAGCATGTTGTATGAATATTGATTAGGTCGTTATCTTTTTCCAACATTTTCAACATACAAAATAATACAAAGTGAGTTGTAATTCCCGCAAGAATGAGGGAAATCCAAGCGTCATAACCGGCATTTTTTACAATAATGCGTTGATAGCCTAAAATTCCGACTCCGACTTGAAGAGAGTGAATTAAAAAAAACATCAAGTAAGGGGAGACAGTTAGTTCTTTACTATTCGTACCCACCTTATCACCTCACTATTCTCCGATACCAGATTGTACAACGTTAACATCGACGTCAATATTAATATCTATAGATGGATACATTGCTTGAATTTGTTGTATGCTCCATTTTCTTGATCGACTTCTAATTTGGTCGCGTATCCCTAAAGGATCTATTTTTTTATGCTGAAATTGTTGAATCAATTTTTGAGACTGATTTTTAATCTTTTGTTCTACTTGATTTTTGACATATTTTATATTCCCCTTTTTTGTTAAATCAATCCAACTAGGGGCATTTTTTATTAATCCATTTAATTTTAAACGGATTGTTACTTTAGGAATATTACCTGTTTGATCAACGTGATAGACACTTTTTCCTGATAAATTTTGTGTTACGACAAGACTTTCATGATTATCTTTTTTTATTTGTGCTTCATAACGACCATTTTTAGTCGGATTCAGGAGCAACTTTACTAAAAAAGAGTCTTGTTTATCGGTATACATCACCACTTTGTCTCCTTTTAAAAAAGCAAGACCTTTTACGGAAACCGCGTGATCATCAGCGATTTGAATGTAAGGAAGAAATGGATCGCATACAGATGAATAATAATCATAAAAAAAAATATTCAAAGCTGTCCGAGGGATATTTTCATTCCGTATATTTTGTTCAAGTAAGTCAGCTAGATACAATGAACCGTTTGGTGCGACATATTTTAGAAGTTCTTCCACTGAACCATCTACAAGTGCTAATTGTACATCTCGCCCAATATTAGGATCACGTTGTAAATTACTGATGATTTCATCAATTCCATATGAACCAATAGGCTTTCCAAATAATATGACACGCATTTGTCCTAAAACAACATTGTGAGGTGATTTTGCATCTAAATGAGAAGCGATCGTTTCAAGGGATCTTGCAGTGGTTGACTGAGTTTTTGGTTTTGTTTTTACGCCAAGCGTGTAGTCGGGATATAAGATAGTACCTTGAATTTTTTTATCTTTTGCTATATCGAATCCAGCTACGTGAATGATTCTTTGCGTATCTACTATGGATGTTTGCGTGCAACCAAATTGGGAGCATAAAACAACAATTACTAATAAAAATAGAATGTTTCTCATGTTTCCTCACCATCACGTTTTTGTTTTGCTTTGTTTGGGTTATAGCGCCAATTTGCTTTTGGTCGCAGAAAAGAAGGGCGCTGGGCCGTCTGACTAAATGGCCAGCGAATGAAACCTTCCGCTGAACCGAAACCACGATATGGATATAAAGGTAATAAATAAGGTGATCCAAGTGATTTTAAATGTAGTAGATGTACCAATATAAAAACAAATCCCACAATAAGACCAAGTCCTCCGAAGGCACCCGCTAAAAGGATAAGTGGGAATCGGAGTAAACGAATGGTAGTAGACATTTTTACAGTTGGTGTCGTGAAAGAAGCAAGTGCAGATAAAGCCACAGCGATTAATAGGATTGTACTTGTTAAAGCTGCCTCAACAGAAGCTTGTCCGATTACAATTCCACCAACAATACCGATTGTTTGCCCAACTTTTGTAGGTAAGCGGGCGCCAGCTTCGCGCAATAATTCAATTGTAATTTCTAAAAAAAGTGCTTCTAGGATTGGAGGAAAGGGTACATTTGCTCTAGAAAAAATAATGGGTCCAAGCAAATCTGCTGGAATCATCTGATAATGAAATGTTAATACAGCTGTATAGATTGCTGAGGAAAATAGAGAAAATATAGCCCCAAAAAAGCGAATCAATCTAAAGAATGTGCCGATCGTCCATGGCAAATAGTAATCCTCTGGTGAAATGAAAAAATCTAATAGTGTTGTCGGTCCGGCTAATGCATAGGGAGAACCATCTGTTAAAATTAATACTTCACCATTGATTAAAGCAAATACAGCTCGATCAACTCTCTCTGTTGGTAAGAGTAGTGGAAAAGGTGAATTGCTATTATCGCTAATAAATTGTTCAATCATTGTTGCGTCGAAGGGGACATCGAAATCAATATCCTTTAGACGTTGTGTAGCAGTATTAATAAATTGTTCGTTTGTGATTCCTTCTATATAGGCCACTACAATTGTTGTTTTGGATATAGATCCTACAACAACTTCTTTAAAAACGAGTTGCTCTGTTACAATAACACGACGTAATAAATGTAGGTTCGTGTCAATATTCTCCACGAAACCAACTTTTGGACCAATTACGCTATATTCATTTTCTGTATCATTATATAAACGCTTACCAAGAACAGTACTTTCTGCTCGAACTAGAGCATATTGTGCAGTTTGTGATATATTTTGTAGTTTAACGAGTACATATCCATCCAATAGCTTTTCACGAATATCGTCAATGGAAGGCGAGATAACAATGTCTTCAATGGGGACGATGTTAGTTAAGTCAGTGATACCTTGAATCTGTTCTAATTGGTCTTTGATAGGTGTTAAAATAAATTGTTTAATTATGACTGCTTCTACGACAGATTTATAATAAAAAAGGCATAGTGCATCGTTTTCTGTAATGTTGTAAGAAACAAAATCAGTAGATTCCTTCATCGTATGAATAAATTCTGGAATGGTACAGCTCGTTTTTTTGTTTTTAGCTATAGAATTTTTTCTTGGTAAGCCAAACATGTTTTTCACTCCTTTCCCTTATATGGAATGCTCTTATTAGTTTTTGGGGAAGACAAAATTTTATGCAGGAAACATAAAAAAGCTGTCCAAAAGTTAGACACTGTGTATCTTTTGAACAGCTTTTTGATATTTGTTTATAAAAGTTAAAGGATAATTTTTATTTTGGAACAGGGGTATAAGTGATTCCTCATATTTCTTGAGCAAGTGCAAGCAGTTGCTCGCGGCCTCTAGAAATATGCGGGTGAAATTGGATTGTTGCATTTTCACGTGTTCTTTTCACATCTTGAATTGCCTGCTGTAGTAAGGAATCAAGATGTGAATGAGATGGTTGTAGTTCTTTTGCAATGGCAGTTCCAGCAACAGTTCCTTGTGCCATCGCAACTTTCGAGCTTTCAATCCCTGTAATATTACCAGCAACATATAAGCCAGGAAGTTGTGTAGCCATTTTCTCATTATGAAGTGGAACATGCCCGCCAAGTTCTTCAATGTAATGAAACGGACATCCAGCGACAGCTGCTAATTCTGCTAGTGGATAGAGACCGCCAGCAATACAGACAAAATCAACAGCATGTATTTCTTCTGTTCCAGGAATAATCGCCCCATCTGGTGTGATAGTAGCAATTTTCACAGCTTCTACTTGTTTATCGCCAATGATTTCGATAGCAGCCTTTCGCAAATGAAGCGGTGTGTTCCAAATTTTCATTCCACGCTTTGGATAAAATTGAATGGCTAATTTCCGCAGCGCAGGATTTTTCATAAAACGGCTCCCAATTTTTAATAAAGGAGAGGGAGCGATATGAGCAACATGAAGTAGAGAGTTCAAAACGTGAAGCGGCTGTGCGCTTTGTTTTGTTACTGTATGCTTAGGTGGTAAAACGACACTGTCAATTTCTAGCCCAGCGAGCTGTAATTCATGCATAATTGCAAACGATAATATATTCGCTCCAATAATCATTCCTTTATTACCGACTTTGACGCGATGTACATTCGTCATAACTTGTGCAGCTCCAATGGACATAACACCAGGCAAGGTCCAGCCGGGAAGCGGCGTTGGGAACTCAGCTGCTCCTGTTGCAAGAAGAACATGCTTTGTTTGGAAGATACCGATATTCGTATGAACAGCCCATTCATTTCCGTTTTGTTCTAAATCATGTACGGTTACACCACATTCAATAGGAAGTGCTAAATCCTGCAACTGTTTTTGTAATTTCTTTGTTTCTTCTATACCATTCCACCATGTTCCGTTTGGTTCTTGATGAAGTTGGCCAAGAAGGCGACCACCAGGTTTTATAAATTCGTCAAAAACTCTAACAGATAATCCATATGTTTTGCAGGCGATGGCTGCACATAATCCCGCAGGACCAGCGCCGATAATGATGACATCAATCATATGTGATCCTCCTTTTTTAAAGGAGTAGGTTGTTGCAAGCCGCTTTGTACAACCATTTGATCTTCAACTACAGTCATGCAGGCACGCACATTTTGCTTGCCGTTTATTGTGACGCGGCACTCAAAGCAATGGCCAATATTACAATAAATAGAGCGTGGTGCTCCTGTTTCTTCATGAACACGAAACGTTCGAATGTTATTAGCGAATAGGGAAGCAGCGACTGTTTCGCCAGCTATTCCTTCGCACTTCGTTCCGTTAAATGTAAAAGAGACGGTTTTGCTGTCTGATAAGTTACCGAGAATTGGGTGGTGAATGATACGATTACTCATGATCTATCACCTAACAAGTCAAAGGTAACGGGACGAACTGGTGGTTGATGCTTTAATGGCTGACGGTTTTGCTCCTGTGATGATATAAAACTTTCTAGTGCACACCTGCATGTTCGGCCCCCACAAAATCCCATACCCGCTCGGGTACGTAGCTTCAATTCTCGTGTAGAACAGTTGTATGTGTTCGCTGTATGAAGTAGCTCTTTGTATGTTACTTCTTCACAGCGACAAATGACAAAATCGTTTGCAATGTTCATGACAAAGCCCCCTTGTTAGATTGGTTGTTTGCAAATTTATATGCAAAATACATGCCAATCTATATATCCATTTTGATTTGCAGGCATATAAGTCGCTGCTATACAAATAAAATGGGCTCTTCACTTATTTCTACTTGGCATGGGGCAGGAAGAGAGACTGACCGCTTCTGTGCATGGCGGGCGCTCTCTTCTCACCCAAAAGGAAAGGTGCTATATTGTTTTTCAATTTGTATTTATAGAGAGAAGGATTAAAACGGGATATGTAATTTTTTCATGCGATTATATAAGGTAGCTCGTGTAATTCCAAGACGTTTCGCACAAGCGAGTTTATTGCCACTTTCTAATTCCAGTGCATGCAGAATGATATTCCGTTCATATTTGTTTAAAGAGTCATCAAGTAATTCGCCTTCCGTTATATTTATTCTAAGAGGGGCAGGTGGTTGTTCTTGTTGTATTTTTGGAGAGAAGGGAAGGTCTTCTCGTTTTATGATCCCATCTGTCGCAAACACAACGAGACGTTCAATGGCATTGCGTAGTTCGCGAATGTTTCCAGGCCATTTATGTTCTAGCAATTCATACATAACATCTTGCGGTATACTTTGAATTGGACGATTATATTGAATAGAAAATTCATATAAGAAAGAATGAATTAGCTCCACAATATCTTCTTTTCGTTCGCGAAGTGGAGGTATATCAACGCTTACCACATTTAAACGATAAAATAAATCTTCCCGAAATTTTCCTTTCGCAATTTGTTCTTTTAAGTTTCGATTCGTAGCAGCAATAATATTAAAATCGGCATGCAATTCTTTTACCCCACCTACGCGGTAAAACGTTTTATCCTGCAAAACACGAAGCAGTTTTACTTGCATTTCCATTGGCATTTCACCAATTTCATCTAAAAACAATGTTCCGCCTTTTGCTAACTCAATTTTTCCTTTTTTTCCTTTCTGATCAGCTCCGGAAAAAGCTCCTTTTTCATAGCCAAAAAGTTCACTTTCAAATAATGACTCAGGAATCGCGCCGCAGTTAATAGATACAAATGGTGCTTGGTCACTTTCACGTGCTTCATGAATTGCTTTTGCGAATAACTCTTTCCCAACGCCGCTTTCCCCTAAAATGAGAACAGTTGATTTTGTTGTACATACCTTTTTCGTAATTTCAATTGTTTGTTGCAGTGCTGAGCTGCTTCCTTTAATAGCATGAAAAGGATCAACTGGCGGTGTTAATTTAGCAACTTGTTTTTCTAATTGATGCATTTTTGTAGAAACGGAGAAAAGCTCTTGATTAAGTCGAACTTGGCTCGTAATGTCTGTTTCGGATACAACAGCTCCAATAATTTCATTACGCAAGTAAATGGGATTAGAGTTAATCAGTACAATTAAATCTTCTCTTGGTTGATGTTGGTGTTTATGTAGTGATCGACCTTCTTGTAGAGTTTTTAATATTTCTAGCATATCTTCATGAAAAAATGATGTGATGGGTTTTCCTAAAATGTCTTGTCGTCTTACAGAAAAGATCGCTTCTGCCCCGTTTGTCCATACATTGACGTTCTCGTTCTCGTCAATGACAGTGACGGATGCATCTGTTGTTTTGATAACAGTTTCGAAATAAGCTTGTAAATATTCATAAGAATGAAAGATTGTTTCAGCTAGCATAACAGCTGTAATAAAACCAATTGGTTCATGAGAAGCATTCGTAAAAACAACGGCATGATAGTCTTTAAGTTTCTTTAATATATGTGAAATAGAAGAATAGTAGGAAGTTGTATAACAAGGTTGATATGTACCACAAGCAGTAAGCATGTATAGATCATTGTTTCTTTTGACTAGAACGGTTGTATCTTCATGATTTGTATGATTACTTTGTTGTAACTCTTCTACTGATGAAAAGAAGAGAAAATCTTTATTCATAAGTTGGTCTATAGAAGAGAGCTCGATTGTCATGCTAATGCCTCCTTATTGGATTGACTGTAAGTTTTTTATACACTATTTCATTATTTTTACACATTTTTAAAGGAAATGTAAAATGTTTTGTCGGAAAAGTTCAATAATTTTATGTTGGCTATGTGGTAATAATGAGCATCTCGTTTCTCAGTATGGTAAAGATAAAGGGTGAGATGAGAGAAAAAATCCTTGGGAATTACAGTTGCACGTTAAGTTGGCATTTTAATTGCAAGTAAAAGAAAGTGTGAACATGAAAAAGTGATAATCTAGCAAAAAATTTTGTTAGAAGCTTATCTCGATATTCGGTAGTAGTAAGAGATTATTTCAAAATTTAGAGAGAAGCGTGAGCCATCAGTTCCACTTTATAAATAGAAAAGAGGGAGTTTATGATAAAGCATTGTGATGTTCTTATCATTGGCGGAGGTATTATTGGGAGTGCAATTGCTTATTACGTTTCAAAATGCGGGAGAGAAGTAACGTTATTAGAAAGAGGAGAATTAGCGAGCGGTACATCATCGAGATGTGATGGGAACATTTTGGCAATTGATAAAGATCCCGGGTTTGATAGCCAAATGTCTCTTGAAAGTCAAAAGCTTGTTGATCAACTAGCGAAAGAATTACGTCACTCTTTTGAATACCGAGCACCAGGCAGCATTCTCGTATGTGAAAGTGAAGAAGAGATGATCGCTGCGGAAAAATGGGTAAAGCGGCAAAAAGATGCGGGTTTACCATTTCGGATGTTAGACAGACAAGATATTCGGCAGGAGTCACCGTATTTTGCAGATGATTTACTGGGTGGATTAGAATGCGCAACAGATTCGACTGTTAATCCATATTTATTATCATTTTCTTTGCTTGATGAAGCGAAAAGGCAAGGAACAGATGTGTATCTTCATACAGAAGTAACCAGTATTCGAAAAGATATAATGGGTGCGTTTATTGTTGAAACAAATAAGGGGACATTTACAGCGAATAAAGTCGTAAATGCAGCAGGAGTATGGTCACCTGTTATTGGCGAGATGTTGGATGTGAAAATTCCAATTCAGCCGAGAAAAGGTCATATTATTGTTGCTTCAAGACAAGAGCCAGTGGGAACGAGAAAAGTAATGGAGTTTGGCTATTTAATTAGTAAGTTTGGCGGCACACGTCATGTGGATGAGGAAACAGAAAAATATGGAGTTGCTCTCGTATTTGAACCGACAGAAAGTCAAAATTTCTTAATTGGAAGTAGCAGGCAGTTCGTTGGTTTTCAAACGAAGGTGGATACAAGCGTTATAAAGTGTATTGCAAACCGAGCGATTCGTTTTTATCCGAAGATGGCTGATATGTTACTTATTCGAACATATGCAGGTTTGCGTCCGTGGACGGCAGACCATTTGCCAATCATTTCTCATGTCGAAGAAGTACCAGGATTTTATATTGCCGCCGGTCATGAAGGTGATGGGATTAGTTTGGCGGCCATTACAGGAAAGCTTATTGCAGAAATGATTGAGGGACAAGAGACAACCGTACCGATTGAATCACTAAGCCACAATCGATTTCAAGAAAGGATGGAACGAGTGTGAACGTAAAAAAAGTGTTTACGACAGTTGATACGCATACGGGAGGGAATCCAACAAGGACAGTCATAAATGGCCTTCCAAAGCTAGAAGGGAATACAATGTCAGAAAAGATGTTATTTATGAAAGAAAAGTATGATTGGATTCGTACATTTCTTATGTTTGAGCCACGCGGTCATGATGTAATGTCGGGTGCTTTATTAACAGAACCGTGTGACCCAGAAGCTGATGTTGGTGTTATTTATATAGAAACTGGCGGGTACTTACCAATGTGTGGTCACGATACAATTGGCGTTTGTACCGCTTTAATTGAAACCGGTATGGTTGAGGTGGAAGAACCGTATACCTATATTAAATTAGATACACCAGCGGGGCTTGTTGCAACAAAAGTGTATGTAGAAAATGGAAAAGCAAAAGAAGTAACATTTTGTAACGTGCCTGCTTTTTTATTAAAGTCTGTGGAAGTACATATAGAAAATATAGGGAATGTACAATGTGATATTGCCTATGGTGGTAATTTTTATGCGATTACAGACGCTAGAAAATTAGGCGTGGAGCTAACAACGGAAAATTCTGCGCAAATTATAGAAACAGCTATTCGGATTCGCGATGCCATTAATGCAGCGGTACCCATTTCACATCCGGAATTGTCTTTTATCGAAGGAGTGACGCACGTTGAATTTTTCTGTGATCCAACGGACGAACATGCGGATGTGAAAAATACAGTGATTGTACCACCGGGAGGGATTGATCGTTCGCCATGTGGTACGGGAACATCAGCCAAACTGGCTACATTGTATGCCTACCGTGAAATTGATCTGGAGGAATTATTTGTACACGAAAGTATTGTCGGTTCGCTATTTAAAGGGAAAATTGTTAGAACAACAAATATAGGGGACATAGAAGCTGTGATTACAGAAATTACTGGATCAGCATGGATTATGGGAATGCACCAGTTTTTATATCATGAGGAAGATATTTTGAAAGATGGATTTATTCTCATTCCACCAATGGAAGGGCATTGATTCTGAGTTGGAGTAGTTATGTTTATATGAGTTAAATAACAAGAGAGATGGAAGACGTTTTTATAAATTGGTAAGGGGAGATTGTATGAAGTTCGTAAAAGCAATTACAACAGTTGATGCACATATAGCTGGAGAGCCACTGCGCCTAATTATGAACGGCGTACCTCTATTAAAGGGACATACTTTACAAGAGAAACAAAAAGAACTAGTTGAAAACTATCAAGCATTTCGAAGAATTATCATGCAAGAACCACGTGGTCATGCAGCAATGAACGGTTGTATGATTGTACCACCTTGTTCAGAAAAAGCAGATTTTGCGGCGTTGTTTATGGATGCAAATGAGTTTATTTCTAGTACAGAAGAGTTTGTGATGATAGCTGCTGGCGTTATGGTTGAAATGGGAAATGTGCAAATGAAAAATGATGTAGTAGCGGTAGAAACAATCGATGGAATTTTTTCTGTGAAAATCTGTATAGAAGATGGAGAGATACACGCTGTCTCATTACAGAAAGATTGTCACTACGAACTTCAATATAATGCCTCTCAGTCAGCCATTTCATTTGGACCAAATGAATCTTATGTAATCAGCCATACAAAGCATTTAGGTGTCAAATTAGACATGGATGAATTCATAGAATTAAAGAGCTGGGCACATACGACAAGAACCTCATTATCGTCCGAATGTAGTAGTATTTTAATAGATGCCACGCAGATTGAGGAGAAACAATTCAAAACGATGGTGCAGAAGAAGAATGGACTTGTAAGCCGTTCTCCATATGTTAGGGCAACATGTGCATGTTTGGCACTTTTTAGAGAGGAAGGTATGTTACAAGAAGGAGAAAGTGTCCAGCATGAAAATATTACAGGCGGAACATATGAAGCAAAACTGATGAAATACACACAAAATGAAATGACGGTACAAATTACAGGGAGGGTCTTTATTACGGGAATGCATCAATTTTTATTAGACCCATCTGATCCGCTAGCAGACGGCTTTATTATTGTAGGTTCATAAAGAAAAGGAAGAGTTGCCTCTTCCTTTTTTTTATGTTTAGTTTGTCTTTTTTTCTTTTACAGACTGCATTAATTTCATCATTTCAGCTCTTACATCTTCTTTCTTCACATTTAATTTTTCGGCGATTTGTTTGACATGCATACCATCTTTTTTCATTTTTAATACATCATTAAACGGCGTATTACTTTTTTGTGCAATGATGGTTAAAACTGCGAGATGATGCAGGTGAATATGGTTATCTTCCATTATTTTCTTCATTTGTTCTGGTGTTGATTTTTGCATTTCAGCTACTTTTTGCAATAAAGCTTCTTTCATTTCTTTACTCATATGATGTTTATGCATTTTCTTTGGATCCACACCGAAATGTTTCGCCGTTTCTTTCCAAGATTTAGTTTGTTTATAGTACGATAAAACATCATTGATATCTTTTTTACTTATTTTCGCAATGTGTGCAGCCTTCCAAATTTCATGTTTTTTATAACCTAGTTTTTCTAAAGATTGTATTTGTTCATCTGAGATTAGTTTGTGATGATGCGCCGTGACTTCTTTTTGTGAGGCCGCAGAAGCAGGGAAGACTGTCATTCCACATAAAAGTCCTGTTGCTAAAATGCTTGCTATTAATTTTCTGTACATACCATTGATTCCTCCTAATTGAATAAAATGGAAAACTGTATCTATAGAGTTTCCCGAAGTTGTGGAGAAGTTGTGAAGAACTTGTGAACATTGCAAGTTTTTTTCGCGATGTAATAAAAAAATTTTTTGTTAGTTTCACAACACAAAACATTGATTAATGGTAGAAAACTGCGTTATAATCGAAATTGAAAATCAATATCAATTATAAGGTGTATACATATAGATGAAAATAAGGGAGAGAAACATATGATCACATATACTTCCATTGCAAATATCATTAAAGAAAGACGATCCATTCGTACATTTACAGATAAAGCAGTAGAAAAAGAATTGTTAATTGAATTATTAAATGACGCAACGTGGGCACCAAACCATCAGCATCGTGAGCCATGGAAATGTAAATTATTTATTGGAGAAGGTCGTAAAACATTAGTAGATGCTGTATTACATTCTTTTACAGAAGAAGAACGAGCAAAAAGAGGTAAAATTTTATCCGATCGTTTTCTAAGTACACCAGCTCAAATCGTTGTATATATGGATGAAGATCCACGTCAAGTGCAACGTGATGAAGACTACGCGGCAGTGTGTGCATTTATGCAGAACTTCCAGTTATTAGCTTGGGAACGTGGACTAGGTTGTGTTTGGAAATCAGGTGGATTGAATTATAATCCTTTATTTATAGAAGGAATTGGATTAACAAAAGGACAACGTATTGTTGGAATCCTTCATATTGGTTATTTCGATAAGAAACCAGAAGGAAAAGAGCGTACGCCGATTACGAAGAAGATGGAAGTTATTGAAGGGGAATAGCTGAAGATGAGAAGCTGGATGCAAATGATTTAAAGTTTGTGTTCAGCTTTTTTGTTTTTTGGAGTTTTTTATATCTTAGTAATCTTATGATGAAGATTACTGATAAAAGAGAATAACAGAGTATCTATTTTTCATCATTTCTCATGAAAGCTTGTTTCCTCTCATACACTGTCTTAAGGGAAAGTGTAAGGAGGGAAAATAATGAGAGCTAGTGATGATAAAGCACTACAATATGCAATTGCCGAAATTACTGAAATTGCAACTGGGTTTGGACTGGATTTTTATCCGATGCGCTATGAAGTATGTCCAGCAGAAATTATTTATACATTTGGTGCATATGGAATGCCGACTCGGTTTTCACATTGGAGTTTTGGAAAACAGTTCTTCAAAATGAAGCTGCATTACGATTTGGGACTTAGTAAAATATATGAACTTGTCATCAACTCTGACCCATGTTATGCGTTTTTACTTGATACCAATTCATTGATTCAAAATAAATTGATTGTAGCACACGTATTAGCACACTGTGATTTCTTTAAAAATAATATTCGTTTCTCAAACACGAAGCGTGATATGGTTGAAAGCATGGCAGCGACAGCAGAACGAGTTAAAGCGTATGAACATAAATATGGAAAAGCAGAAGTAGAAGAATTTTTAGATGCTGTTTTGGCTATTCAAGAACATATTGATCCATCACTTATGCGACCGAAGCTTGCTTGGAGTATTGATGATTTAGAAGAGGAAGAAGAAAAGAAACGAGTATCTCAGTACGATGACTTGTGGGATTTAGATGATAGAAATAAAAAAAGAGAACGTTCGAATATACGGAAGAAAAAGAAAATCCCGCCGCAACCAGAGAAAGATCTACTTCTATTTATTGAGCAATATAGTAGAGAACTAGATGAGTGGCAACGCGATATTTTAACGATGATGCGAGAAGAAATGTTATATTTCTGGCCGCAATTAGAAACGAAAATCATGAACGAAGGCTGGGCTTCGTTCTGGCATCAACGCATCCTTCGTGAAATGGACCTAACATCCGATGAAGCAATCGAATTTGCGAAGTTAAATGCAGGAGTCGTTCAGCCGTCCAAAACAAGTATTAATCCATATTACCTCGGTATAAAGGTGTTTGAAGATATTGAAGAACGTTATAATAACCCAACTGAAGAGATGAAAAGGCGCGGTGTGAAGCCAGGATCGGGCCGTGACAAAATCTTTGAAGTGCGAGAAATTGAATGGGACGTATCGTTCCTTAGAAACTATTTAAATAAAGAGCTTGTAATGAGAGAAGATATGTACTTATTCCAGCGTCAAGGAAAAGAATATAAAATAATTGATAAAGAGTGGGAACATGTCCGTGATCAGCTCGTTAATATGAGGACAAATGGTGGATTCCCATATTTAGTGGTGGAAGATGGAGATTATTTAAAGAACGGTGAATTGTACATTAAACATTGTTATGAAGGAATTGAGCTCGATTTAAAATATTTAGAGAAAGTATTACCATACATTCATCAGTTATGGGGAAGAACGGTGCATATGGAATCTAATGTTGAGAATAAAGGTGTTGTCTTTTCTTATGATGGGAAGATGGTGCATCGGAAGTATGTGTGAAGTTACTGTTTAACAGTGGCTTCTTTTTTTATGGATATGATTTACAAATAAAAAAGGGAAGAAGATATAATCCTTTGTTTAATAAGAATAGTTAAATGTTAAAGGATGTATAGAAAAAGAGAAAAGCAGTAGGATTTTATTATGAAGGGGCGGAAGGTAGTAAGGGGGAAATAGTTGGTGAGATTAGAATTTGAAAATGAACAAGAACCAAAAAATAGTGAATTAATTTCTTTGTTTCTTGGAAGTGATGTACAACCGTCTATCGGCTCTGTTAAGGATACAATTAGAGAATTGGATTCTGTGCTTAATGGAAAAAAAGAAAAATTTGAATGTAGTTATAATGGGAGTTGCATTGAAGCGTATAAACATTAGGTAATAATTGAAGAATTATTTCCTGATGATGATAATAATCCTTTAATGTGTCAAATTGAAACCATTGAATTAAGAAAATTAATATTAACGTGGTATCGAGCTGTTGTAATATATCAAAATAAACAAGGAGTAATAGAAGAGAAAGAAGAAGTATTAGATTGGATAGAAGAAAAACAAAAAATTGATGAAGAGCTAGAAAAGAATTTGAAAAGATAAATAAAATTAATAGTACCTTAGCAATACAAAGGTTGGACTACGTTCTGGCATCAACGCATACTTGGTGAAATGAATGTAACGTCTGATGAAGCAATTGAATTTGCCAAGTTGAACGAACGAGTTGTTTAGCTGAGTAAGATATAAAAATTACATAGGTAACTGGAGAGGTTCAGATGAGTAAAGTAGGAGTATGTAAGGTGGATATTACACCTCCTTTAGGTATTGATTTCATTGGATATCATAGAGAAACAGGGATTAGTAATATTGAAGAACGTATATATGCAACAATATATGTGTTTGAACATAATCAAACAAAGACTGTGTTTATTAGTATTGATAACATAGGAATGCTAATAGAAGATACAATAACAATCCGAGAACAAGTGGCAAATGAGCTGAAAGTTTCATTTGAAAACATAACAGTTGTTTATACTCATACCCATTCTGGTCCTGAAACAGTCGGCAATGATAGTTTAGTAAAGTCTTATAAAACGATTTTAATCACTAATGTAATCAAAGGAGCCGTTATTGCGAATGATAATATGCAACTATCGGAGGTGGCGTGGAACGTAACGGCGGGTGAAATAGGAGTAAATCGAAGAGAAAAAACATCTGACGGAAAAGTAAAGATGGGTATAAACATACATGGTGTTGTAGATAAACGAATTGGCGTTTTAGCAATTAGGAACGATAAAACAAAGAACTTAACGGGAATCATTGTCTTTTGCACTGCACATCCTAACGTCTTAAAGTCAGATAGTGATAGGTTATCAGCAGATTATCCAGGCGTGACAAGAGAGATTCTTGAACGGACGCTTAACTGCCCTATAGCAATTGTCCAAGGGGCAGCTGGAAACATTAATGCAAAATATCGTGGTTCAGAGGATGCATTAATGCAAATGGCTTACATATTGAGTGGAAACGTCCTAACCATGTTGCCAACAATTACTTATAACCCCATTTCGAAGTTGAAAATTATTTCAACTACACTACAAATGAAATTAAAGGAAATTCCTGAACCTGAAGAGATAAAAAGAATGGCACTACTAGCTGAAAAGCAATGGGGTGTTAATACTGATCACTGGCTTACTATAGTTTTAGATAAGTACAAACGAAATATTAGACAGTTAACAATTGATTTAGAAATTCAGCTACTTCAAATTAACGATGGTTCATTCTCTGGAATCCCAATGGAACCTTTCTCAGAAACAGCTCTAGCTATTAAAGAAAATCTAAACAATGAACTAGCTTTTTTTGGTGGATATACGAATGGCTATCTTGGTTATTTACCAACAAAAGAGGAATATCCATATGGAGGGTATGAGGTGGAACTAAATCCTGTAGTTTATGGACCAAGTACAAATCTACTGATGCCACCAGAAGAAAATACTGCTGAGTTGATAGTGAGAAAAGTTATGGAGTTATACAATAATTAAAATAGTTTGTTTAGTAAATTGGTGCATTGGAAGTATGTGTGAAGCTGCTGGGATCAGCGGCTTTTTTTCATACCAAGTATGTTTCAATTTAGTGAACAAGTATAAAGTTCGAGCTTTATATATTGTCATTATATTTTTTACGGTTATTATATACCTATACGGGTATATGTAATTTTAATTTTATATATATCTGTAGTAGTAAGAAAAAATAGTTGTGGAGGTTAGGGAAATATGAGTAAAAAAATCGTCGTAGTCGGTGGAGTTGCCGGCGGAGCATCAGTAGCAGCGCGTCTTCGTCGTTTAAGTGAAGAGGATGAAATTATTATGTTTGAGCGAGGCGAATATATTTCGTTTGCGAACTGTGGATTGCCGTATTACATTGGCGGTGTGATTCAAGAGAGACAAAAGTTGTTAGTGCAAACAGTTGAAAAGATGTCAAAGCGATTCCATTTAGATATACGTGTATTAAGTGAAGTGATAAAAATTAATAAAGAAGAAAAAACAATTATTGTGAAAAATGTAATGACAAATGAAACATACGAAGAATCTTATGATGTTTTAATTCTTTCACCAGGATCTAAGCCAATTGTGCCACCTATTTCAGGAATTGAAACCGCAAAGGCGTTGTTTACATTACGGAATGTACCAGATACAGATCGCATTAAAGGGTATATTGATGAGGAGAAACCACGCCATGCGACTGTTATTGGTGGGGGATTTATTGGGGTTGAAATGGCAGAAAACTTGAGAGAAAAAGGAATAGATGTGACGCTTGTTGAGATGAATAATCAAGTAATGCCACCAATCGATTATGAAATGGCAGCATATGTACATGAACACATGGAGAAGCATGGCGTTCAGCTCATTTTGAAAGATGGAGTAGAGGCTTTTGAAGAAGATGGTAAAGTTGTTCGTTTAAAAAGTGGTTCAAAAATCAATACAGATATGATTATTCTTTCTATCGGTGTTCAGCCAGAGAGTAGTTTGGCAAAAGAAGCAGGGTTAGCACTTGGAGTAAGAGGAACAATTAAAGTAAATGAAAAACTACAAACTTCGGATTCGTCTATTTATGCGATTGGTGATGCGATTGAGGTAAAAGATTTTGTAACGGAAACAGAAACAATGATTCCGTTAGCATGGCCAGCAAATCGACAAGGTCGTCTATTAGCGGATATCATTCATGGGCATACAGAATCTGTATACAAAGGAACGATGGGAACATCAATTGCAAAAGTATTTGAATTGACAGTTGCTTCAACAGGAGTAAATGAAAAGGTATTGCAGCGTTTAAATATACCCTATGAGGTAGCACATGTACAGGCAAATTCTCATGCGGGTTATTATCCGAATGCATATCCTATTTTATTAAAATTAATTTTTAATAAAGAGTCAGGCGAAATTTATGGTGCACAAGCTGTTGGACGTGACGGTGTAGATAAACGAATTGATGTCATTGCAACGGCAATGAAAGCGAAGCTAAAGGTAATGGATTTACCAGATTTAGAATTAGCATACGCACCGCCGTATTCTTCTGCAAAAGATCCAGTAAACATGGTGGGGTATGCTGCAAGTAATATAATCGAAGGGCTTGTAGATACTGTGCAATGGCATGAGATTGACCATATTGTCCAAAACGGTGGATATTTGATTGACGTTCGTGAACCAAATGAGTTGAAACAAGGGATGATTAAGGGATCAGTTAATATTCCATTAGACGAATTGCGTGAAAGATTGGATGAAATTCCAGTAAATGAAGAAATATATATTACATGTCAGCTCGGTATGAGGGGCTATGTTGCTGCACGTATATTAATGGAAAAAGGATATAAGGTGAAAAATGTAGATGGTGGTTTTAAATTGTATGCAACTGCTTTGCCAGACCAGATTGTATATAAAGAGGTTTAAAGTAAATTCCTATTTATTATGATAAAGCTAAGTAAAATTGTGCTTTACAAAATACCCTTAAGGGTATAAGATGATTTGTAAATGCAAATCAAAATCTTACTACAGTAAGTATTTCTTTCAATAAAGCATATTTTAGAAAGTATTGAGGTGATCGGGCATTGGAATATAATCAAGATATTAAAAATAGGCTGAAGCGAATTGAAGGACAAATTCGTGGTGTTCTTCGAATGATTGAAGAAGAGAAGGATTGTAAAGAGGTAATTACACAATTAACAGCGTCACGTTCTGCTATGGATCGCGCAATCGGATTAATTGTCGGGACAAACTTGGAGAAATGTTTGCGAGACCAATTTGAAAAAGGCGATACATCAAATGAAGATTTGATTAAAGAGGCTGTACAATTACTTGTGAAAAGTAGATAATCTGTCAAACGAATGTGTTGACAGATTTTTAAAACACTACTTCATACCCCTATAGGTATATAAGATATTAAGTTTTTTTAAACGAAAATATACCATAGGGGGTAAGATAGCGATTGACTTATCATTACAAACGATAGATGTGCTGAGAAAGTTATATTCATGTAGATATTCGTAGTAAAGCAAATGATATGGATTGAAAAATAGAAGAAAAAGATGGAGGTATAGAATATGAATGCAAAACAAGTATTAGATGTGAAAGGCTTAGCATGCCCAATGCCAATCGTAAAAACAAAAAAAGCTATGGAAGCTTTACAGTCTGGAGAAGTGCTAGAGATTCACTTAACAGATAAAGGCGCGATAAAGGATATTCCAGCGTGGTCAAAAACAGGTGGGCATGAAGTACTAGATCATACGGAAGAAAACGGTGTACTAAAATTCTGGATTAAAAAAGCGTAAAAATGACTGTTCTACGGATACGAATCGTATAGAGAAAGATTGGAGGAGAGTGTGTATGGGGGCAAATACAGTATTCAATATCATTTTAACTATACTCGTTGCTTCGTTTATCATTTCTCGCTTTTTACCGGTTAAGGGTGTTAAAAATATAAGTGGGAAAGAGCTAAGAAGTTTACTTCATAAAAAGAACAAACAATTGATTGATGTTCGCACACAAGGTGAATTTAGGGGGAATCACATTCAAGGATTCCAAAATATCCCTTTAAATGAGTTCGCACAAAAAGCGAGTCATTTAGATAGAAACAAAGAAGTAATTGTTATTTGTCAAAGTGGAATGAGAAGTAAACAAGCAGCAAAAATGCTAAAAAAATTAGGCTTTCAACATATTACGAATGTCTCAGGTGGTATGAATGCTTGGAATTAAGGAGGAAATAAAAAATGAAAGAAATGACAGCAAAAGAATTAGAAAATAAATTGATGAACCACGAAGTATTAAATATAATCGATGTTCGTGAAGTAGAAGAGGTAAAGGAAGGGAAAATTTCAGGAACTCTTCATATTCCACTTGGTTTATTGGAATTTCGTATGCATGAATTAGATAAAAACAAAGAATATATTATGGTATGTCTCTCTGGAGGGAGAAGCTCACGAGCTGCTCAGTTTTTAGAAAGCAATGGTTTTAAGGTTATAAATATGACTGGTGGCATGTTAGAGTGGAAAGGTAAAACAGAATAATACTGTATACAAGGCAGTGTTTTTTATAAATAAAGGGTTTCGTATATTTTTTGTAATACCCATATAGGTATATGGAGGTGGAGAGTTAACATGGAGAATAAGAAGAAAACAACGATCGTTTTGTTTAGTGGAGATTACGATAAGGCGATGGCGGCATATATTATTGCGAATGGTGCAGCGGCATATGATCAGGAAGTGACGATTTTTCATACGTTTTGGGGGCTAAATGCACTTCGGAAAGATGGACATGTGAAGGTAAAGAAAAACTTTTTGGAGAAAATGTTTGGAAAGATGATGCCTCAAGGTGCAGATAAGATGGGATTATCCAAAATGAACTTTGCGGGGATGGGTCCTAAAATGATTAAGCATGTTATGAAAAAGCATAACGCTATGCCACTTCCAGACTTAATTGATATGGCAAAGGAACAAGGTATTAAGCTTGTAGCCTGTCAAATGACAGTTGATTTATTGGGGTTAAAAGAAGAAGAGATCATGGAAGATGCCGAGTTTGCTGGTGTGGCAGCTTATTTAGCAGATGCTTCTGATGGAAATGTGAATCTATTTATTTGATAAGTAAATAGATTCCTTAAGAAAAAACGATGAACGCCATTGGAGAACTAGTGGCGTTCATTAATTAAGCCCAAATAACTTTCATTAATCTTCCATATTCATCATCTGCAGCTTTATATAATAGTCTTGTATGTTCAAATACAAGGGCAGGATTAAAGTATGGTTCTGTAAATACAAGGGAAGTCGAAATGTCGATAGAATCGCTGTTACTAATTGTGAATTTTGCGAATCGATATGCTGTATTTAGTTCGTTGATTACATGCAATAATTCGCTTTTTTTAGTTGAATCATGAACTTGAGCGACATTGAAGCAATATATATCGACCGTAGGATGCTCGCTATTAAAGGCAGCAATAAGCCGAACTTTTGCGCCACTCTCTGTATCTAAGTTCACTGAAAAAAATACAGAGCCATCATTTTCATCTATGTTTTCTTCCATATATATTTCATTGGATTTTAGATAATCTTTAAAGTCTGAAACGTTATGTTTTACCGCAGCTTTCATATGTTTTACCTCCTGTTAATTGGAATATACACTTATCCTTTATTATAATTTAAAGATATGGAAATTGATAGATGAAAAGTTAGAATTTTTAAAATGTTATTTTGTATGAACAGACAGGAACCATCTGATTTGGAAAAACAAAGAATATCTCACGGATAGAGGTCACATCTTATAGCGGAATTAAAAGTATAAAAAACCCAGCTCTACCTTCATAGAGCTGGGTTTTTTATTAATTCTCATTCGATGTTGTTTCTGTATCTCCATCGTTATTGTTATTTTTTTTGGTAGTAGAATTTTGGTGATTATCGTTATTTGTATCTTTTGTTTTCTCAGAGTTTGTTTTTTTCTTGTCTTCTTTATTATCAGAATCAACCTTCTTATACTCAGATAGTCCAAGATGAGTACGAAGTTGTTTTGTTAAATTGTCTAAATCTTCTTCTACGGGAACATAATAATACGTACCACCGTCACTTGCGCGGCCACATTCTTTATCACCAGCTGACATATAACAATCTTTACCATTAATCTGTAAATTTTCAATTGAAGAATCTACACCGTATTTATAGAATGATAACATATCATCAAATGTTAAGTTTGTAACGAATTGTCCATCAATGTGATCAATAATATCGCCTACTTTTGTTACAGAATCAACGCTTGCTAGCTTTTTCAGAATGGCTTCAATAACAAGCTGTTGGCGTTGACCACGCATTGCATCACTATCAATATGACGTGTTCTTGCAAGAGCAAGAGCTTCTTCACCGTTTAATTTTTGAACGCCTTTTTTCAAGTGGATTGCACCTGCGTTATCGTTACTATCTTGTTCAGTAAATTCAACAGGAACATCTACTTCAATACCACCTAAATCATCCACAATTTTTATAAATGATTTAAAGTTGAATTTTACAAAGTAATCAACAGGAACATTGAGTAATTTTTCTACTGCATCAATACTAGCCTGCGGGCCACCATTTTTCCCATTTTTAGCAGAACCATATGCATGTGCATGTGTAATTTTATCCATTTTCTTTTCTATTGGGATATAAGTATATGTGTCTCGTGGAATACTCAAAAGTTTTACAGTTTTACTATCTTTATTAAAAGTTGCAAGTAACATTGCATCTGTTCTGATAGCAGCACCGTATTCTTTGCCACGTGTATCGCTTTCATCAACGCCCATGATTAATACAGATACATTATTAGAAATAGGTTTCACTGCTTTATCACGTAAATCTGATTTATCCCCCCGTGCTAAACCGTGAGCAGCATTTCGAACAGCAGAGGATGCTTTATTTACTAAAAACCAAGTATAACTGCCTCCTATTATTAAAAATACTAAAAGAGCACTTATAACGATTTTTGTTTTTTTCCTTCCTTTTTTCGTATTATTTCGTATATTTTTTTGCCAATATGGGATTTGATCCATTTCATATACTCCTTCATTTGGATTAAAATACGACACTCATATCACCTAATTATAATGAAATTTAGTGGAAAAGAACATTACAAATCATTTACATTTCACAAAAATTCGATTTATTTTGCGAAAAGTCAGATTTTTACGGAGGTTACGCACCAAATTTTAGGAGAATAAGCAATAGAGAAGTAAGATTTGTTGAAAGGTTTTGTTGCAAAGTTTGAAAAAAGTATAAACAGGTTGATAAATGAAGAGAAATGTTTAAAAAGAGGCTAGTAATTCTTGAAGTTCATTGTATGTCGAAAAGGCGGAGTCTATTTGAAGATTTCGCCTTTCTTTCTCTACAGCTAGCTATTTATAAGAGCAAATCTTATTTAAGCCTGGCTTTGGATATGTAATTTTGCATATCTAAATAAAGGGGATTAATATGCAGAGTGTGATTAAATTATATTAAACAATAATTAAATGTTGTTTGAAAATTAAAATGGTTATCTTTCAATGGGATATATCGAGTTGTAACTATTGTAATTACTTAAATAATACTGAAAAATTATTTTATAAGTATAATATTTCCACTCACATTAATATTCAACAACTAAATTATTGAATATAGTCGACAAAATTCTACTATTTACGCATTAAAAATTTAATGTTTTAATAAAGGTGTAATTGGTATGACCACTAAGGAGAGGAGAGGGTTGTACTAATAAAAGTGCAATAAAGTTTCAAGTAACACTATGCTAAAAATAATTTTCATAATACTCAGTTTATTAGGTTTGGTAATAATTTAGAATCAAAAAGGTGTCGCATTTGTAAAAATGGAATTTTAAGTCTCTACAAAGCAAAAATAATCTTATTTTATTCCGAGGTGAAAGTATAAGCAATGTACAGTATAATTTCATCTTTTGTAATCTTGTAGGGCTCTTGTCGACAAAACTGGGAGAGATATTATGAAATTATTATCAAAAAAGTCATGGCAGGATTAGCTGTAGGAGCAATGGGTTTATCTATCTGGGCTTCTGTAAGTCAAACAGCAACTCCAGAGAAAAATAAATATTATACTATTCATTTGGCAGCTCCTTCAAATATAGGTGATGAAATTTTATTGTTTACTTGTGAAAAAGATAGTATTTAGATGAGGGGGAAGTAAGGTCCTTACATTCTATGAGAAACGAGAGTTTAGCACTCTATCTAAAAGAATTCTCCTTCCTCAAGCATGTGCAAGAAGAGAGCCTAGCGCTAGGTCGTTCAAGATGTATGAATAAAATTATAAAAGACAATAGTAAAGAGGTGTACTGAATGAAACATAAAATACTTACAGGGTTTTTAATAACATCCATTGTTACTGGAGCGAATATTCCTATTAATACTCTCGCAACACCAATCGTTCAAGCAGAAACGCAACAGGAAAACATGGATATTTCCTCATCATTACGAAAATTAGGTGCACAATCTAAATTAATTCAAACATATATAGATAAAGCTTTAATGAGCCCTAATGTACAACTAGAGGAAGTTCCATCTTTAAATACGAACCAATCCCTAATCAAACAAGATATGAACGAATGGTCATCGGAACTTTATCCAAAATTAATTCTATTAAATTCAAAAAGTAAAGGATTTGTAACGCAATTTAATAGCTATTACCCAGCATTAAAACAGTTTGTAGACAATAAAGAAGATAAAGAAGGGTTCTTGGATAGACTTGAAGTTCTTCAAGATAAAGCTACGACAAACCAAGAAAACGTACAACGTCAGATTAATGAATTAACAGATCTTAAATTACAGCTTGATACAAAGCTTAAAGATCTCGATACTGACGTGACAAAAGCACAGGGTGTACTAAGTTCAGAGGGAACAGGGAAAATAGACCAGCTAAAAAATGAATTACTAAATACCCAAAAATCAATTCAAGATGATTTACAACAGATAGCATTATTACCAGGAGCTTTAAATGAACAAGGACTTAAGATATTCCAAGAGATCTATAGTCTTGCAAAAGATATCATTGAACCGGCTGCTCAAACGGCGGTGGCAGCGTATAACAAAGGAAAAGAAATTAACAACTCTATTTTAGAGGCAGAGAAAAAAGCAGAGCAAGAAGCGAAAGAACAGGGTAAATCTGCTCTAGAGATTGAATCGGCTAAAAAAGCAGCTCGTGAAGCAATTGAAAAAAGCAAACAAGGTGAAATAGCAGCAGCAGCAGCTGCACAAACGAAAGAGTATGACCTTACGAAAGTTATTAACCCTGAAAAAATTAAGAGCACATATAGTGCCTTCGCTGAAGTAAATAAACTAACAGCAGAGCAGCGAGCACATTTAGATGATTTAGAGACACAAAACCAAAAATTTTATGATTTAACAAAGAACCTAACAGTAGCAGATTTACAAAAATCAATGCTTCTTATTATGCAAAATGATTTACATACATTTGCAAATCAAGTGGATGTAGAACTTGATCTACTAAAACGCTATAAAGAAGATTTGAATCTAATCAAAAATAGTATTACAAAATTATCTACTAATGTTGATACAACTGATCAACAGTCTCAAAAAGATACATTAAGACAATTAAAAAATGTAACAAGTTACCTTGAAGAGCAAACTAATAAGTTTTAATATTGTGAATTTAATAAAAATAATATAAAGATTATAAGAATCTATCAAAAAACTGAGAAGGAGAATAGTTATGAAAAAACTTCCATTTAAAGTGTTAGCTGTAGCCACTCTAGCAACACTTATAACTACTACTAACGGTAACACTATTCATGTACTTGCACAAGAACAGACCGCTCAAGAACAAAAAGTAGGGAATTATGAATTAGGACCTGAAGGGCTGAAGAAAGCATTAGCTGAAACAGGATCTCATATTCTTGTAATGGATTTGTACGCAAAAACAATGATTAAACAACCAAATATAAATTTATCCAATATTGATTTAGGTTCAGAAGGAGCAGAATTAATTAAAAATATTCACCTTAATCAGGAACTGTCACGAATCAATGCAAATTATTGGTTAGATACAGCGAAGCCGAAGATTCAAAAAACAGCACGTAATATTGTAAATTACGATGAACAATTTAAAAATTATTACGATATATTGGAAGCTGCTGTACAAAAGAAAGATAAAGCAGAGTTAAAAGAGGGTTTAAATGATTTAATCACTACAATTAATACAAATTCAAAAGAAGTTACAGAAGTAATTAAGATGTTACAAGGCTTCAAAACAAAACTGTATGACAATTCTACAGGGTTTAAAAATAATGTTGGTGGCCCAGATGGACAAGGTGGATTAACGGCACTATTAGCCGGAAATAATGCCCTGATTCCACAACTTCAAGCTGAAATTGAGAAGCTACATTCTACTCAGACAGAGCATTTTAACAATGTATTAGCATGGTCAATTGGTGGTGGATTGGGAGCATTCATTTTAGTTGCTGCAGCCATCGCAGGAGGAGTAGTAATTGTTGTGACTGGCGGTACAGCAACACCAGCTGTTGTTGGTGGCCTTGCAGCTCTCGGTGCAGCTGGTATCGGTTTAGGAACAGCATCTGGTGTCACGGCGTCTAATCATATGAACTCCTATAACGAAATTTCTAAAAAAATCGGTGAACTAAGTACGAAAGCCGATCTTGCTAGCCAAGCAGTTATTTCGCTTACTAACGCGAAAGCAACTTTGACAGATTTATATCAAACAGTGGATCAAGCGATAATGTCTCTAACAAATATCCAACAACAATGGAATAAAATGGGGGCTAATTATACAGATTTACATGATAATATCGACTCTATGCAAGAACATAAATTCTCTTTAATACTTGATGATTTAAAAGCTGCTAAACAAAGTTGGAGTGATATTCATAAAGATGCAGAATTCATTTCGAAAGATATCGCTTTTACACAAGAAGCAAAGAATTAAAAATCAAAACCTATATAGGAGGAATATGAAATGATGAAAAAAATCCCTTACAAACTACTCGTTGCATCGGCGCTTTTAACTATGACTACAACTTCTGTAGTCTCACCAGTAGCAACTTTTGCAAGTGAAATTGAACAAACGAACAATGGAGATACGTCTCTTTCAGCAAATGAAGTGAAGATGAAAGAAACCTTGCAAAAGGCTGGGTTATTTGCAAAATCTATGAATGCCTATTCTTATATGTTAATTAAGAATCCAGATGTGAACTTTGAAGGAATTACGATTAATGGGTATGAAGATTTACCTGGTAAAATTGTGCAAGATCAAAAGAATGCAAGAGCACATGCTGTTACATGGGATACGCAAGTAAAAAAACAGCTTTTAGATACATTGACAGGCATTGTTGAATACGATACAACATTTGATAATTATTACGACACAATAGTAGAGGCGATTAATACAGGGGATGGAGATACTTTAAAAGAAGGGATTACAGATTTACGAGGTGAAATTCAACAAAACCAAAAGGGTGCACAAAATTTAATAGCAGAATTAACTAAGTTAAGAGACGCTATTGGAGAAGATGTTAGAGCATTTGGAAGCAATAAAGATCAGTTGAAGTCGATTTTAAAAAACCAAGGTGCTGATGTTGAGGCTGATGAAAAGCGCTTAAATGAAGTTTTAGACTCAGTAAACTATTATAAAAAATTAGAGTCTGATGGATTTAATGTAATGAAGGGTGCTATTTTAGGCCTACCGATAATTGGTGGTATCATAGTCGGTGTAGCAAGAGATAATTTGGGGAAATTAGAGCCTTTATTAGCAGAATTACGTAAGACTGTAGATAATAAAACAACATTAAATCGTGTAGTTGGAGTTGCGCATAATAATATTAATGAGATGCATAAGGCGCTTGATGATGCTATTAATGCTCTTACTTATATGTCCACGCAATGGCATGATTTAGATTCTCAATATTCGGGAGTACTGGGACATATTGAGACTGCATCTCAAAAAGCGGATCAAAATAAATTTAAATTCTTAAAACCTAACTTGAATGCTGCTAAAGACAGTTGGAAAACATTAAGAACGGATGCTGTCACATTAAAAGAAGGGATAAAAGAATTAAAAGTGGAATCTGTTACTCCGCAACAATAGGGAAAGATCGGCTCTATTATAAAATCGCCTAAAAAAACATAGAAAATCTAGGAATAAATCGTTAAATATTAATTTAACAATTTATCATACACCGAAAAGGCGGAGTCTGATTAAGGACTTCGCCTTTCACTATAAATTCTCTTTGAATGATATTCATAAAGATGCAGAACTCATTTTATTCTTAAAGAGGAATAGAACTTATAATCAAAACCTACATAGGGGGAATATGAAATGATAAAAAAAATTCCTTACAAACTACTCGCTGTATCGACGTTTTTAACTATTACAACAACTTATGCAGTTACACCAGTAGCAACTTTTGCAAGTGAAATTCAACAAGCGAACAATGGAGATATATCTCTTTCAGCAAATGAAGAGCAGATGAAAAAAGCTTTGCAAGATGCTGGGTTATTTGCAAAATCTATGAATGAATATTCTTATTTGTTAATTAATAATCCAGATGTGAGTTTTGAAGGAATTACTATTAATGGGTATGCAGATTTACCTATTAAAATTGCACAAGATCAAAAGAATGCTAGAGAACATGCTGTTACATGGAATACGAAAGTAAAAAAACAGCTTTTAGATACATTAACAGGCATTATTGAATACGATACAACATTTGAAAATTATTATGGAACATTAGTAGAAGCGATTAATACAGGGAATGGAGATACTTTAAAAAAAGGGATTACAGATTTATGGGGGGAAATTCAACAAAACCAAAAGTCTGCAAAAGCATTAATAGAAGAATTAACTAAATTAAAAGACGCTATTGGAGAAGATGTTAGAGCATTTGGAAGCCATAAAGAGACTTTACAATCGATTTTAAAAAACCAAGGTGCTGATGTGGAGACTGACCAAAAGCGTTTAGATGAAGTTTTAGCGGATATAAACTATCAGAAAGACATAGAATCTAAAGGATTGACAATGGTGAAAATCCCCTTTTTCCCCACGATGATTGCTGGTGGTATAATGATAGGTGATGCAAGAAGTAAGTTATCAAGTTTAGAGCCTTTATTATCACAATTACGTCAGACTGTAGATTATAAAATAACATTAAATCGTGTAGTTGGAGTTGCGTTTCATAATATTAGTGATATGCATAGTGCAATTGATAAAGCCATTACTTCTCTTACTTATATGTCCGCGCAATGGCATGATTTAGATTCTAAATATTCAGGAGTGCTGGAACATATTGATAAGGCATCTGAAAAAGCGGATCAAAATAAATTTAAATTCTTAAAACCTAACTTGGATGCAGCTAAAGAGAGCTGGAAAACATTAAAAACAGATGTTGTCACATTACAAGAAGGGATGAAAATTGCAGAGAAAAAAGAACAGGATCTTATGAATCAGCTTCGTCCATCAAATGTTTTCTACTTTTATAAAAAAATTCATAACGCATACACATTTGAAATAAAGACTGGAACAAATGCACCAAATGCGTCTTATAAAGTTATGAATTTAACTAAAAATACTGTTCATAATATGTGGAGTGGAGGACCAAATACAAACATGTGGGCTGACTGGCTTTCATTCAATCCAAAAGATGAATTTGCGGTGGTAGCAGTAGTGGATGGGAAAGAATACGTTGTATATAAAGACAAAGTAGAAAATATAATGAACTGAACCCGAAAAGAGTTCAGTTGCAAAGTTTGAAAAAAGTATAAACAGGTTGATAAATGAAGAGAAATGTTTAGAAAGAGGCTAGTAATTGTGGAAGTTCATTGTACGTCGAAAAGGCGGAATGGGAAGCGTCGCAGTTAGCATTTTAGCGCACTTAGGATATGAGATAGTAGCTGCGACTGGAAAAATGGAAGAGAAAGAAATGTTGCTTCATTTAGGTGCGAAAGAAATTATTCATCGCGATGAAATAAATGATCAATCTGGAAAACCGATGTTTAAAGGAATTTATGCGGGTGTAATTGACACAGTTGGCAGAAATACATTGGCAACCACTTTAAAAGTTGTTCAATACGGAGGAAGTGTAACGACGTGTGGTAACGTTACAGGACATGAATTTAAAACTTCTGTATATCCATTTATCCTGCGTGGCATTCATTTGCTCGGAGTAGATTCTGTACAATGTCCAATGATATTAAGAAAGCAGATTTGCTCAATATTAGGAGATGAGTGGAAAAATCTAAGCTTATTACCTTATACGACAGAATGCACATTAGAAGAAGTAAATGATAAATTTGACCTTATACTGCGAGGGAAATTAAAGGAAAGAACGATTGTGAAGGCGTTATAATATCGGATTTATCTAAATATATGAAAAAAGACGGCCTTATCCAGGACGTCTTTTTTTGTACTATAGTGTTTGTTTTAATGTGAATTTTCCTTGTTCTCCTAAAACTCCATCTGCAATATTGACAGCGTGATCACCGATACGCTCTAAATTACTTACCATATCAACAAAGATGATACTCGCATCACCAGAGCAACTACGTTCATTTAAGCGTAGTACGTGGCGTTTACGCAACACACGTTCCATTTGATCAATTTTACGTTCTTTTGTAATGACTGTTTGTGCGAGTGCAGTGTCAAAGTTTGTTAAAGCGCCAATTGCATCTTGCAATGTTGAAGTTGTAAGTTCAAGCATTTCATTTAGTTCTGCCATTGCTTCATCTGATAGTGTTATGCGATTAGAAATTTGAGAGTCTACAAGCTCCACAACGTTTTCTACATGGTCCCCAATACGCTCAATATCTCCGACAACAGATGCTAAGGCTGAATGTTTTTCGGAATCCATTGGTGAAAGTGGTTTTTCAGAAAGTAATACTAAATAATCGGTAATTCTTCTATCTAAGTTGTTAATAGCACCTTCTAATTGAGCTGCCGTATTAGCATGTTTCTTTTCTTTTGTATTTAAAAATTGAGTTGCTTCTTTTAGTCCGTGTAATGAGAACTCTGCCATACGAATAATTTCTTTTTGCGCCTCTGTTAAGGCAATGGCAGGAGATTGTTCAATAAAGATTGGATTTAAGTGCTGTGGTTTAAAGTCAATTGCAGCATCTTCTCCGCGAATAATCTTTGTTACAATCCATGCTAACGCTGCAATGAATGGGAATTGAATAATCGCATTCGTTATGTTAAATGTTCCATGAGCAAAAGCAATTGTCATTTCTGGATTTAAGTTTAACGATGTTTGGAAATATTGAATCAAATTTGTAAATGGTACTAATAAAATTGTAAAGATGATGGTACCAACTATGTTAAAGATAACGTGTACTAGTGCTGCGCGTCTTGCTGCAATAGAAGTACCAATCGCTGCTAATACAGCTGTAATTGTTGTTCCGATATTATCACCAAATAGTACAGGTAGAGCAGCTTTTAAATCGATTGCACCTTGGCCAAATAATTCTTGTAAGATCCCAATTGTTGCGCTTGAGCTTTGTACAATTAATGTAAAGACTGTACCTACGATAACCCCTAGGACTGGACTATTACTCATACTAACAGTTAATTCTTGGAAAGATTCTAAAGAACGAAGAGGTTTCATACCTGTGCTCATTAATTCCAAACCGAAGAATAACATACCGAATCCGAAAACGACTTGTCCGAGAGATTGGACTTTTTTATTTTTAAAGAAGAATAGTAAGATTGCTCCAACTGCCATAATTGGAAGAGCATATTCTCCGATTTTAATTCCGATAATAAATGCTGTAACGGTCGTACCAATATTTGCACCCATAATAACACCAATTGCTTGTCTTAGCGTCATAAATCCAGCACTTACAAGTCCAACTGTTAAAGCAGTTGTTCCTGAACTAGATTGAATGAGTACGGTAACTAACATACCTGCTAGTACGCCCATAAGTGGGTTAGTTGTAAAGCGATCAAGTATGTCGCGGAGGCGATCACCAGCTGCTTGTTGCAGTCCGTCCCCCATGTACTTAATCCCGAATAAGAAAATACCTAATCCACCAATAAACTGGAAGATCATGTCTTGAACATTAAATTCCACACATTTCACTCCTTAAATTTCATGTACGGTGTAATTATCAACTAAAATTCGAGGTACTGTAAACGATTTACTGATAAAATTAACACTAAATTTACAAAGGGGTTAAAAGTTTACATTTATTTAAAGAAACTCCTGGATTTAATTGGTTTTAATGTGGTATTTAGGATTTTTTTGTAAAGAAATACCGTTGGATGTAAAGGCCCTTTGTATATGTTTTGGGTTAATGCTAGAGAAATATGAAACATAAATTATGTCTTGCAAAGTAATAGCATGAATATGTATCAGTAAACTTATTTCACTATTTGTAAGAAGTAGGTATTGTTCCTGAGAAAAGAATTTCCATTTACAATTACGAGTTCCATAACTGCTATTGTGAATTACAAGCAGTCGGTGTGATAAAACAACATATAAATATGGATATTTCTATATTGTTGTAAAATTGGTATAATGTGAGAGTAATAAAGGGAGTAGAATAATAGATAGTTAAATAAAGATTGTGCAATCTAGCTTAGAATTAAGTAGGGGGAAAAAGTAATGAAATATGGATCTACGGTTTTAATGATAGTGTTTATCTTATGTGGAACTATTTTATCAGGCTGTAATTCTGAAAAGCAACAAGTTGATACGAAAGTAGAGAAGGAAAAGAAAGAAAAGGAAGAGAAGGAAAAGAAGGTTACAAAGGAAGATCAATTTGAAGAAGTTCCGGTGCAGGCATCTATCACTGCTAATGATCCAATGGAAATCGATTTGAAACATAAAATTGATCCAGGTACGGTGACACCTGAATCTGTTTATGTAATGGATGAAGAAAATGCGAAGGTAGATAGTAAGCTAAAAATAGATGGAACAAAGCTTATTATTGAATCTAAGGATAAAGAGAAAAAACAAGGTACATATACGGTATTTGTAACAAGTAAAGTGAGAAAAGCAGATGGTTCAGAAATAGGAAAGCCACTCAAAGTAGTTTTTAACGTGAAAGAGAGTCAAAAACAAAATACAACTGAGCAAACTGAAAAGAAAAATGAATCTGAACCGCAGGGAAATGTCCAAAAAGAAGTAGTACAAGTAAAAGACTTTACATCATACAATGGGAAATGGACAGATTCAGATGATTATTGTGGAAATGGGATTTTTGTTATACTCCAGTTTAGTGAAAAAAATGTAGCGAAAGTTCATTTAGGTGCACAAATGCATGGTCAAAAGTCGAGAGATTGTGCAAATGCGAGACCGGATGGGGCAAAGGGAGGAGCTATTGTTACCTTTGATAATAATGGCGTTGGAACATTTACATTTACAAATCTAAGAAGTAATGTATTGCAAGAGGGAACGATTCAATTAGCTGGAAATAAAGTACTGTTAACGACGAAAATATTGGCTCCTGGAGAAAATGGGTCTGAGACTTATTTTGGAGACAATGTAACAACAAATTTAAAGTATCATCGTGATAAATAAGAGTTAGAAAAGGCCGCCGGGTTATCCAGCAGCCTTTTCATTTTTTTTATCCATCTGTTTTTGCTTTCGTACATTTGTAATGTAAATAAACAGAAACGCGATAAGTAACACAGAGGAATAACGATATACAGTTGCATAGTCTGTAAAGTGTGCGATGAATCCGAAGATAATAGCACCTGCTCCAATGCCAAGGTCAAATGCAGAAAAGAATGTTGCAGTAGCAACGCCGCGGCGATGCGGAGCTACACGGTCAATCATCCATGCTTGTAAGGCGGGCTGTATGGCGCCGAATCCACTTCCGTAACAGCTTGCTGCAATAATTAAACTTGGTATTGTTGTTGTATATGATAATAGGATAATACCTGCAAATGTTAAGATAACACCAGGAATAATCACAAATGTATGGCCCTTTATATCGTACAACCTTCCGGAGAAGGGACGTGTTACTGCGATGGCAAGAGCGTTAAATAAGAAGAAAAGGCTAATATCAGCGATACCGACTTGCGCTGCGAATAATGTGATAAAGCTCCCAATTCCTCCGTACATTAATGTAATACATAGTATTAATAATGAAGGAAGTAAAGCTTTCTTTTCGATAAATCCATCTAAAAACGTTTCGTGTGTTTCTGGAATTGGTTTTTCGGTTGCTTGAATTTTGAGTAACTTTGTTAATATTAATGAAATTATTGTGCAAGATAGCGCACATAAAAAAAGAATCGTAAAGCTATAAGTTTGCATGAGCCAGAGTCCGATAAGAGGACCAAGTGCCATCGCGATCGTTCCAGAGAGGCCGAAATATCCCATACCCTCGCCACGGCGTGCTGCAGGAATTAAGTAAGAGACTACAGTCCCATATGTGGTTGTTGTAATACCAAAACCAGCTCCGTGTAAAATGCGAACAGCAAGAAGAAGGAAGACAGTGGAGGCAAATAGGTAGCTGCCCATCGCTAGTAGACAAATTGCAGTACCAGTCATTAAAATAAGTTTTTTACTGAATTTTTGTAGTGCATTTCCAGTGAGCGGCCGAATAATTAAAGCTGCCACAGTAAACATTCCAACAACAAATCCGATGTTTGAACTTGTACCACCAATTTCTTTCACATAAACAGGTAATGTTGGAATTAACATTTGAAAACCTAAAAACATACATAAGTTTGCTAAGATGAGCGCGATAAATTCTTTTGTCCATAATGGTTCTCGTTTTACGAGTGTTGCTTCTCCCATATATTCATCCCCTAAATATTTTTCTCTCTTCTTTTGAGTATATGTAGTGGCCAATCGAACAGTCAAGAAAGGTGAATCGAAATGAAACAACAATTTTGAGACCAAAAAATTTACAAATTTGTGTAATCACTACACAAATTGCTGCAAAAAAGGTAAAGTATAGATGTATAGTCTGCTAGTTGTTATGATTGATAGAGATGTTTTTTCTAAAAAGAAATCGGATTCAAATAAATAGTGAGGTTGAAGTAGATGGGAGTTTCTACTATTTTACTATTCATATTTGAAAGGGTTTACAAAATGATGAAGAAGAAAGAGGCGTATATGCATGAGACGATTAGGTATTTCTATTTATCCAGAACATTCTACAGTAGAGAAAGATAAGGAATATTTAACATTAGCGCATCGATATGGTTTTACACGTGTGTTTACATGTTTATTATCAGTAGATGGGGAAAAAGAGAAAATTGTTAAAGAGTTTAAAGAAACGATTTCGCATGCGAATGAATTAGGTTTCCAGGTACTTGTTGATATTAGTCCGGCCGTTTTTGAACAGCTTGATATTTCTTACAACGATCTTTCATTCTTCAGTAAATTAGGTGCATATGGTATTCGTCTAGATGTTGGTTTCTCAGGATTAGAAGAATCTATTATGACATATAACCCGTATGGATTGAAAATTGAGATTAATATGAGTAACGGTACGAAATATGTTGATAATATTATGAGCCATCGTCCGAACCGTGAAAATTTAATTGGTTGTCATAATTTTTATCCGCATCGTTATTCGGGCATTTCTTATGATCACTTTATAAAATGCTCAAAACAATTTAAAGATTACGGCATGAGAACTGCTGCTTTTATTACATCATTTGATGCGACATATGGTCCATGGCCGGTAACAGAAGGCTTATGTACACTTGAACAACATCGTGAATTGCCGATGACAACGCAGGCGAAACATTTATTTGCAACAGAATTAATTGATGATGTAATCATTGCGAATGCATATGCATCAGAAGAAGAATTAAAAGCGCTCGGAGAAGTAAATAAAGAAAAGCAAACGTTTGATATAGAGATCTATGAAACAACAACAGAATTAGAAAGAAAGATCATATTAGAAGAACCACATTTTTACCGCGGGGATGTGTCTGAATATATGATTCGTTCAACACAAAGCCGTGTGAAATATAAAAAAGAAGAGTTTAAACCGCATAACACAAGAGCGATTAAACGTGGTGACATTCTTATCGATAACGAACAATATGGTCAATATAAAGGAGAATTACAGATTGCTTTAAAAGATATGGTAAACACAGGGAAGACAAATGTAGTTGGCAGTGTAGTAGAGGAGGAAATCTTCTTATTGGATTATTTACAGGCTTGGGATAAGTTTGGATTTGTGTTAAAAAAATAATCCCTATCAATATGAATTTTTTGAATTAAAAAAGGTTGCCCTCCTATCATAAGGCAACCTTTTTCGTTTATTCATATCGTAAACATTCAATCGGATCAAGTTTCGCAGCTTTGTTAGCTGGCAGTAACCCGAATAGAATACCAATTAACATAGATAATGCTACTGAAATTAAACCTAATTTTATGGAAACAACAAGTGGCCATCCCGCGAAAATTGCGACAATCCAAGCGAAGAGAATACCGAGCATAAATCCAATGAATCCGCCTAATGCTGTTAAAATACAAGATTCAATTAGGAATTGCATCAATACTTTGCCGCGCGTTGCACCAAGTGCTTTACGGATACCAATTTCACGCGTACGTTCTGTTACAGAAACGAGCATGATATTCATAACACCAATACCGCCAACTAAAAGTGAAATTGCTGCAATACCACCGAATACACTTTTTAATATACCTGTGAAGCTATCGATTTCTTTTAACATTTCTTTTGGATCTGGTACTTCAAACTTCCCTGCATCCTCTGGTTTTTTCGCATCATTTAACGATTTTACAACTGCAGTTTGCACAGTTTTCTTATCTTGCCCTGGAGCAAGTTTGACTGTAATACCATCATAGTTGTTTTTGCCGAATAATACAGGCCAATTTTCTGCCGAGATAGCACCTTCTTTAAATTCCATGCCACCCATCATTGCTGTTGATTTCGTAGAATATACACCAATTACTTTATAGGGAGTCCCCTTTATATCAATATATAAGTTTGGTTCCCAGGATGAGAATAGTTTATCAAATGCATCTTTGTGTAATACGATTGTATGCTGAGGCTTATCTAGATCAGCGGCAGTGAACAATCTGCCATGTTCAAGTACGAACCTAGAAGCATCTTCAAAATAATCACCTTTCGCACCAATTATATCAATATCTAATTCTTTTTTTCCGGCATACACTTTTTCTTTTCCTCTAACGTCAGGGTATACATCTTGAACACCAGGAATTTTTGAGACATTGTCATACATGCTTGCTGATATTTTTCCATCCATATCAGCATAATCTTCCGTTTTATAGTTTACTGAAAATTGATCCGTCTTTTCTTTCCCGATTTGTTCACGGAACTTTGCGTTTGTTCCGTCTCCAATAGAGATGATTGTAATAATCGCACTAACCCCGATAATAATCCCAAGCATCGTTAAAATAGAACGCATTTTATGAGCGAAGATAGAGGAAAGGGCCATGCGTATATTTTCACTTGTGTTCAAAATTAACCTCTCCAATCTTGGACGATATTTCCGTCACGAATTACAATTTGGCGTGCTGCCGCTTCCCCAATTTCTCGATCATGGGTAATCATAATGATTGTTGAGCCTTGTTTGTTTAATTCGTAAAAGAGGTCCATAATTTGTTTACTTGTCTTTGTATCAAGTGCACCAGTTGGTTCGTCGGCTAAAATGAATTTTGGATTATTTACAATTGCGCGAGCAACGGCAACACGCTGCTTTTGCCCACCAGATAGTTCATTTGGTAAATGGGTTGCACGATCTGCTAGACCTACTTTTGTTAGTGCAGCTAACGCACGCTCGCGGCGTTCCTTTTTGTCTACTCCAGCGTAGATAAGTGGTAACTCTACATTTTGCAGTGCATTGAGACGAGGAAGCAGCATAAAGTTTTGGAATACAAATCCGATTTCCTTATTCCGAATATGGGCTAGCTCCGTTTCAGACATGTTTGAAATGTTTTGTCCAGCTAATGAATAAGTTCCGTTTGTCGGCTTATCTAAGCACCCAATAATATTCATTAATGTTGATTTACCAGACCCAGATGGCCCCATGATAGAAGTGAATTCTCCTTGGTTTAGCGTTACATCAATACCATGCAGAATTTCAACTGTTTCTTCACCGTTTTGAAAGGATTTCGTGATGCCTCTTAAATCAATCATTGGGCATTAACCTCCATACCATCCTTTAAGTCTTTTTCAGGTTTAGAGATGATTTGGTCACCTGTTTTCACGCCGGACACTTTTGCTTCGCTATCTGTTTCGAATTCAACAGTTACTGCTTGTTCTTTTGCTTTTCCATCTTTCACGATGAATACTACATTTTTATCGCCTTTTTTCACAATGCTGCTTTTTGGAACAACTGTACCAGTTGCTTCACCTGATTTACTTGTTACGTATACGTGGAATCCAGTTTGCAATTCTTCATTATTATCTAATGTAACAATAAATTGATAGTTAGATACTGTCTTGTTTTCATCCATGCTCTTTACTGGTGTTGTACCGATTTCAGTGACTTTACCAGTCCATGTTTTTCCGGGGACAGTTTTTGATGTAACGGTTACTTCTTGCCCAACTTTAACGTGAGCTAATTCGTATTCTGATAGCTGACCTTTTACTTTTAGAGGACCAGCAGTGCGAAGGGTAATGCCGCTCATACCAGTTTTTTCATCTGCATTTTTTGTAATATCTTCAATTACGCCATCGGCAGGACTTGTTACAGAAAGAGTATTTAGTTTTTCATTGTTTGCTTGAATCATTTGCGTTGCTTTTTCAACTTCAAATTTTTTCATTTCAAGCTGAGATTCAAGTTGCCCGATTTCAGTTTCAGTTGCTTTTAACAATTCCCCTGGTGAACCGGCATTTTTATCTTTTTGCAGCTTTTGTTTTGCTGCATTTAGTTGTTTGTTTAGTAATTCCACTTCTTTATTAGCCATTTTTTTTTGCATTTCTGCTTCTGTTACACCTAATTTCATAGCAGGATCATTATATTTAAAGAGTAGCTGCCCTTTTTTTACTTCATCGCCCTTTTTAACAGATAGCTCATACGTACCTTTTGATGGATCAAATGCGATTGTTTCTATTCCATTCGGAATGACTTCTCCGCCAAATTTTTGTGCATTTTCAATCTGCTTTTCTGTTACTTTATAACTGCTGTATGCCATAGCTACGTCAGAACCACCACCAGCAAAAGCAAAATATGAACCTGCTGCAATTCCAATTGTTATTAAACCAGTAATGATTACTTTATTTTTCTTTTTCATTTATTTATCACCTTTTCGCTCGTTTTGGTATCTACTTTTAGTATAGAAGAGAAAAGAAATATGACAAATCTTTTTAGCTTACAATAACATTACAGTTTTGTAAGGTTTACAGATTAATAAAAATTAGGCTGAGATTGTATGGGATAAGCAAGGTTTGTTTTGTAAGTAAGCAAATTCATTGACGAGCCTTTTCTTTCTTACAATAATATTGTATGAAGGAAAGGAGGGAGAAAAATGGAAACTTATTTTCGAGCAGTTCCATTAGAACCGTTTGTTCCATACTCAAAACAACATGTTATGATACTTCTTCTTATCGGTATAGGAGTGTATTTTCTATATCATTTTCAAGATTTACTTCGTCAAGAGAAATGGAATAAGATGGTTCGCTATGCGATAGCTTTTTTATTCATTGGAAGTGAAATCGGGCTTGATGTATGGCAAGTGAAGGCTGGGATTTTTCAGTCGAGTACATCATTACCATTTGAACTATGCACGATTAGCTTACTATTAGCAACAATGATGGTTATTACAAAAAGTTATAAAATATACGAAATCGTCTTTTTTACGGGGATCATTGGTGCATCACAAGCAATCTTAACGCCAAACTTACAGTATGCTTTCCCGCATTTTCGCTTCATAGAATTTTTCATTGCACATGTATTATTAATATGGGCACCGCTCTTTATGACATGGGTAGAAGGATATAGGCCGACTTTTCACTCAATCAAGCGTACGATGATTTTTTTAAATCTATTAATTCCAATCGTTTCGTTTGTGAATTATGAAACCGGTGGCAATTATATGTTTTTAGCACATAAACCTGAAACAGCTTCATTACTTGATATGTTAGGACCGCATCCATACTATATTATTTCATTAGAAATTGTTGCGTTTATAGGCTGTTTACTTTTGTATATGCCATTTGCTAGCAATGAAAAACGGATACAAAAAGAATCACTAGAATCTTAATCTAGTGATTCTTTTTGTGTAGAAAATATTTACAATTCTGAAAATTATTTATAAAATAGAACAGAATATAAATAGAATGGAAATTTGTATAGAGAGAAGGGGGAAAATGGTAAGAAAGGTTGTTTCAAATGGGGTAGAGATTACAGTGCAATTGATCCTTTCCATTATAGGAATCATTTGTTTAGGTGCTCTTCCAAAATTATTTGAAGGATTGCATATTAACTTTTCACAGTATGTACAGGCCGTAAAGATGTTAGCTATGAAACTGATAGATCTTCCAAACTTAACATATGGGATGAATAAACCGTTATTTCCGCAACTATTCGTCCATTATAAAGAAACGATGGTTATTTTTTTAGCTTCATTTTTTATTTCTCTATGTATGGCTTTTTGTATTGTTTATATCATAATTAGAAGTCGTCCGCACATACAAAATCGTATCAAATCATTTCTTCTTTTTCTTGAGTCTATTCCAGACATTCTTCTTATTATTGGATCACAAATTATTGTCGTATGGTTTTTTCAAAAGACAGGTTTTTTACCGGTGAAAATTGCCGCGCTAGGAGGAGAATCAATTCGGGGCTTACCGATTATTTGTTTAAGTATCCCAACTACGATTATGTTTATAAAGTTATTATTGCTTCGCTTTGAAACAGAATTAGAAAAAGACTATGTTTTATTTGCGAAGGCAAAAGGATTGGAACGTTTTTATATTTTAAATCATCATGTTGTACGAAATGTATTGCTTAGTACACTGTTTTTTGCGAAAACGAATATTTGGTTCATGTTATCGAATTTATATATTATCGAATGGCTTTTTAATACGCACGGTATTTTTATATTCATTAAAGACTATCCAGCGATTGAGATGTTTACAATCGGTGTTTTACTTATTTACATCCCAATTTTTATTTTATTTAAGTCGTTTCATTACTTCGTTCCGGATGCGATGAAAGAGAGGGCGTAAGAGATGTGGAAATATATAAAGCGTGATAGAAGGTTTTGGATCAGTAGTTTATTTCTCATTGTATTAGTTCTCGTAAGCATTGGAAATACGATATGGAATGATGGACAGATTCGGCGAGTATCTTTGCAGTATGATGCACAAGGAAATCCAGAAGTGCCACCATTTTCGCCTTCATTGCAGTTTTTACTTGGAACAGATCGAAAAGGTTATGATCTTTTAAATTTAGTTATTGAGGGTGCAAAATGGACGATTGGTATATCTGCTTTTATTGCTATCATGCGTATGATAATAGGTGTGTTTTTTGGCATAATATTAGGAACTTATATAAAAAGAGGCTTTTCAAAAATTGAAGCTTTTTTTGATAGTTTTACAGTAATTCCAACGGTCATGATTGCATATTTTTTACTTCGGTTTGCGACTAGCTTTGCAAATGGAGCAGAAACATCAAGTTTTTTTGAGAGAGCATCATTTCAAGTCATACTGTTTATTGTGCTTGCAATTCCTACAATTTCTCTCTATATTGCGAATGAAGTGCGGAAATTACAAAAGGAAGAGTTTATAGATGCTGCTCGTATACTAGGAGGAAGTAAGCGGCATATTGTTGTGAAACATGTGTTTCCGCACTTATATATGACGTTTGTACTTGTGTTTATGCAGCAGTTTATTCAAACACTGATTCTTTTTCTTCATTTAGGATTACTTGAAGTATTTTTTGGAGGGACGGTACAGTTTGGTGGAATGGATAAAGAACTAGATTCTTATACACATGAATGGTCAGGTTTAATAGGTGTCTATTTTAGATCCCTAACAGTGCATCCGTGGATTCCACTCGTACCGATTACTTTCTTTGGACTTACTATTTTTTCAGGGAATATGATTGCACGAAGTATAGAGGATGCAATCGCGAAAGTAAGAGTAGGTGAAAGGAAAAAACAAGAAGGAGTAAAAGAGGTGCAGCAGGTTTCACTTCCTAAAGAAGAGTTATTTACATTTAAACATACGATGTAAAAGAAAAGAAGCAAGCACTTGTTAGAATGCTTGCTTCTTTCTTTATTTCGTAGAAACTTTACCTTCTGTTTGTGTTTGCGGAATAAAGTATCCTACAATACCTCCAATAATTGCTGGGACGATCCAACCAATCCCTAATTTGTAAAAAGGAATTGTACTTGCAATAGATGTAATCGCATGTGGCATCATTCCCACATTATCAAGCGCGTGAATACAGCTAATGATGAATGCAGCAATCATTGCACCGATGTATACAGATGGTTTACGTTTCGTATATTTATCAATAAATGATACAAAAATTAAGATGATTGTAATTGGATAAAGAATGATTAACACAGGTAACGTAATTTTGATTAATAAGCTGAGTCCTAGGTTTGAAACGATAAAGCTAAAAATACAAACATATAAGACAAGCTTTTTATAAGAAACATTGGTTAATACATTTGTGAAATAATTGGCAAATGCACTAACTACACCAATAGCTGTCGTTAAGCAAGCAAATATAATGGCGATGCTTAGCAGAATATTACCGCTTGTCCCAAATAATTGGTACATAATAGTTGCTAATAGCTGTCCACCATTTTCAAATTGTTCTAAATTTCCATTTGATGCTCCGATATATCCAAGTAAGAAATAAACGATTGTTAAGAAGAAAGCAGCAATACTCCCGCAAAGAATTGTGTATTTTGCAATAGATTTTTTTTCCTCAACACCATTTTGACGAATCGCATTTACGACAATTGTCGATAAAACGAGAGCGCCAATCGCATCTAATGTTAAGAATCCTTCTAAAAACCCTTTGAAAAATGGAATTTCTTTATAGTCGCCGACAGGGGGGATAGGTGTTCCCGCTGGAGACAGAATTGCTTTTGTTGCCATAACTGCAATAATTCCAAGTAAGATTGGTGTTAATATTTTTCCAATATGATCAACTAATTTGGATGGGTTTAATGATAAGAAGTAAACAACCGTAAAGAAAATAAGGCTAAACAGTAACATGGAATACCATTGGTCCTGGAAAAGTGGTGCGATTCCAATCTCATAAGAAACAGATCCAGTTCGTGGAATAACAAATAGTGGGCCGATTGAAAGGTAGATAATAATAGCTAGTACTGCTGCGAATTTTGGATGAACACGGCTCGCTAAGTTGTTAAAGCTACCGCCTGCAAGGGCAACAGCAACGATTGCTAATAACGATAAACCAACATCTGTAATGACAAATCCTGAAATAGAAACCCACATGTTTTCTCCTGAAGAAAGCCCAAGAAGTGGTGGGAAAATCATATTACCAGCGCCGAAAAAAACTGCAAATAGCAATAAGCTAATGGAGAGAATTTGCGATGGTTTTAAAGTTGTACGCATGTATAGAAAATCCTCCTAAGAATCTTTTTGTCGAAAATTCAAATAATTTGTCGAGTAACTGTTTTAATTTTAATCGTCTGATGACTAGAAAGCAACAGGGGATTTTAAAAAAATTAAAAATAATGCGTTAAGTGGGATAATTATACGTTTATCCTGCTATGTGAGAGCAGTAATCTTCCTATTTCAAGATTCATAGAGAACATTGTCCAGTTCCAGTGGCTAGAATGTTCGGTGGCTTCGCTTCTTCCTGCGAGGTAAAAAACACCTCTACGTTAGAAGCTCCATTCCCCTCACATTCTGGACGAGCCACTTCCACTTTTCTTTAAGAAGGTAGGTGGGAGATGATTTTTTGTGAAATTCCGATGGGTGCTGATTAATTCAAGTTTCGCTTTATATTTTTCTCATTTAAGGTGGCATACTATGTGTAAAGCGGTTTTGGAATAAGAAAGTAAAACTTTAATTAGTGAGGGCATTTTGTCTAGTTTCTTTTTCTAAATGATGATGTGAAGGTGTCACTGTCTGCGAATAGCGCGATAAAAATGTGTGGAATAAAGAAAGGTGACAGAGTATGGATTATGTAGAAATTTTTATTGAACTGCTATTTGGGTATGTTGTGTTATTTTTTGTCGTTAAAATCCTTGGGAAAACGCAAATAAGTCAAATTACACCATTTGATTTTATTTCAGCACTCGTTTTAGGGAATTTTTTAGGGGATGCTATTTATAATAAAGATGCCCATATAGGAAGGATTATCTTTTCCGTTATTGTGTGGGGAGCTTTCATATTAACTACAGAAATTATTACGCAAAAATGGAGAAAAGCTCGTTTATTCCTTGAGGGAAAACCATCTATTTTAATTGCAAATGGAAAGTTAGATTGGACCGAAATGAAGAAAAATCGTTTAGATGTTGATCAACTTCAGCATTTGCTTCGTGCAAAGGATATATTTTCTTTGCAAGATGTAGCGTTTGCAGTTTTAGAGAATGATGGATCGATAAGTGTGATGAAAAAATATGATGTAGATATGCCAACAAGAAAAGATTTGAAAATAAAAGGGAAGGAAAATGTATTGCCGATCCTTCTTATTAGCGACGGGGAGCTTATTACATACAATTTAAAAAAGTTTGGGTTACATGAAGTATGGCTGCAAAAAGAGCTAAAGAAGCAGAAAACAGATTTGAAAGAAGTATGTTATGCGGAATGGAGTAAAGGAGGGAGTCTTTATATTCAAAAATATTAGTAGGGAATGTGCACATACTGTTTTGGTATGTGCACAAAATAGTTAAAAATATATTTTCTTATCGCGTTCTTCTTTCAAAATTTCAACAGCTTCGCGGAAACGTTGGGAATGAACGATTTCGCGCTCACGTAAAAAGCGAAGACTATCATTTATGTCGGGATCATCTGATAAATTGATGAGCCATTGATATGTTGCTCTTGCTTTTTCTTCTGCAGCAATATCTTCATATAAATCTGCAATTGGATCCCCTTTTGCTTGTATGTATGTGGCTGTAAATGGAACGCCGCCTGCATTGTGATAAAATAGTGCACTATCATGATTGGCGTACTGAGCATCTAGCCCAGCGGCTTTCATCTGTTCTGGGGTCGCGTCTTTTGTTAATTTATAAATCATTGTTGCAATCATTTCAAGATGAGCAAATTCTTCTGTGCCGATATCTGTTAGTAAACCGACTACTTTATCAGGAATGGTATAGCGCTGGTTTAAATAACGGAGAGCAGCTGCTAATTCGCCATCTGCGCCTCCATACTGTTCAACTAATAATTTAGCAAGTGCTGGATTACAAGTACTTACTTTCACAGGGTACTGCAATTTTTTTTCATATATCCACATATTTTATCTCCTTTATCCCGCTATTTATGGAGAGTAATACTCCAATCTTAAAATTTAGCAAAAGAAAAAAGTTAGATGAAGATTGATTATGAGTGGGGGGAAAGCCCCCACTGATTCGATTTTCACTTCATATTTGCCATGGCCATGGACCCTTGCTCCATTCCCACGGGGCTTTAGAATAACTATTACCAAATTGTTGAAGTGGACCATACTTTTCCTCAATCTTTTGCTTTTGCAACCTTCTTTTATAGGAAAAATCATTAAATTGATTGATAGCTGTAACATCATCTGGATGAGTATCTAAATAAAGCGTGAGTTCTACTAATACAAAATCGAATTCTTGCAGTTCTTCTATCCATTTATAATATTCATCTGGCAATGTTTGAGCCACGGATTCTCTCACCTTCCTTTCTTATAAGGGTTCTCATAAAAATCATAGAAAGCAGGCCACAAAGTGCCCTTTCTTAACGCTTCGTTAGGCGGGAATTGAGGTAAGTTTGGTGGCTGGAATCCCATATATAAATGAGGAGGAGTTGAATAAAATTTCTTTCCAATCGGCGGACAAGGATCGTTTGGACCATGGTAAGGTGTGAAAGATTTCATAAATTTGTCCATAACATAAGCCTCCTTTACAAGTAAAACATTCATCACTATGTATTGTATTCAGACATAATTGTCATTTATGACTCATATAGAAAAACTAGTAGGGACAAGGGGGAGGTATATGTGGAGACGATTACAAATAACATTGTATTAGAAGTGAGGAATTTAAAGGAAACCTTATACTTTTATGAAGGGGTTTTAGGGTTTAAACCGAGTAGACACCGTCCGCAGTTACATGTGCCTGGTGTTTGGTATGATGTTGATGCAACGAGAATTTGCTTCGTTTTAAATCGGGACAAAGATCAGGATGTCGGCAGGGCACTATCTTCTTATATAAATGTTAATTTGCCATTTGACGATATAGAAAAGGTGCGGAAAAAACTAGAATTCTATTGTGTGTCATTTGAAGAATTAAAGGGATGTAACACGGAGAGAAGGGGGATTGTTGTGCATGATCCTGATGGGTATAGAATTTTAATTGAGCCGAGAGAGTAAGGAGGAGTTAACGGGATGAATAGCACGTATGAAGAAAATGCATTGTTTGAACATAAATTTTGGCTAAAGGTTCTTGGAGATCACGCCCAGTTTCTTTTGGATGCTTTAGCTCCAAATGAAAAAGAAGATATTCAAAAAGCGATGTATTTTGTCCAAATATTTGATAGGTTTCTCAGCGATATCCATACAGTAAATTTAATTGCATTTGCGAAAGATGCACATGAAGCCGCAGAGGGAATTAGGAAATTTAAGCTGAGTATTATACAAAAGCAGCTAGAAGGAAAAATCAAAATTCACTTTACACCAACTTTTCTTAACCATATGGTGAACGAAGTGGAAGAGTATATAACTGTGTTAGAGTATTTAATGAAAGGAGAAGTGCCACCTATTTTTCATGAGTTACATTATCATCTCGTTTGGCTAACGGATGCAGCTGGGCATGCAGGTTCCATTTCAGGTGGGCTAGATCTTGTCGAAAAACGACTGAAAGAGAAGTGCGAGAAATATGAAAAGCACTTTGAACAATTTTACTTGAAAGCTGTGGAAATGACGGGTTACTTACGGACAGAACTACACTCTTTTCCAGCCCTAAAGAAATTTACCAAAGATGTTGCATTGGAATTGAAATTATTTTCTCATTTTCTTCACGAGCTAGAGGAATTGGGAATATCTAATCAAGTATTAAGCATCATCTCTGCAAGAATGGCAGACCATATGGCAAGGGAAGAATGTTATTATTTATTGAAACTGGCACAAGCTTCTGGCTTAGAGACGCCAAAGTGTAATCCACTTTAATTCATACCATTGAACTACCCCCATCTAAAATCCTAACGAATTTTTGAGGAAGGGGATTCCAAAAAGGAACAACTAAGACAAAATGCTTAGTAGACCATACCCATTCAACAAGGTATGTGGTTTCTGCTTTCGAACTTAGACAAACCTTTTACTTCCAAGTCGGTAAGAGCCCCTGGAGGAAAAAGTTCATTCGCAGAACGAATCTTGTTTTGGTTCGAAAGCTCCATCTGATAGAATGTGTGAACACGCAAATCAGACAGGATGCCAGACAACCACTTCTATTGCGCCCAATGATGCAGACCTACCATCTTCTCCGGTAATAGGGAATACAAAATTGGTGGAAGTTTTTCTTTCAACCCCATTGCTCTTCTAGCAATGACGTAAGAAGCTGTTTGGTGAATACTGATACCAAAACGTTTCATATATTTGATTTTACCAATTTGAGAAGTGTACGCTGGATTTACCTCAAATACTGCTACACCCATCTTCTCAGCACGGCTTTTAATAGCTGAAATCATCTTTTTGTAAGCAAACATGCTCATCATCATATTTGCCTTTTTGTTGCCATAAGGGTTCTTAACTTTTGCTTTTGTTGTGTTTAATTTTTCTACAACAATCGGTTTGTTTGCTTTTACAGCCATATCAATGAGTGCAATGACTTCTGCTTCCATCATTTTCGTAATTTGTTCTGATGTTTTCCCTAACATATCAAAGGATAATACCCCCGTTTGTATGAGTTGTCCTTGTTTACTGATGTTTGACCAAGCGAAGTGGGCAAAATTGCAGTCTACTCCAATGACACCACCGGATTTGCTGAAGTTTTTATTTTGGTTCTCTTCAATATTTATTAAGCATTTAAAAATGTAATAATCTCCGTGATCTTCAATTGCCCAACTGATTGGCTTTCCTGCATTCTTTTTATCATTGCAGTTCCATTGGTTTTGAACGGCTGTATTCACTTGTTCTTGTCCATACGGAAATGTAAGGTTCGGAATTTCAACCGCAACGCCGTTTGGTGTTATAAAGTATAAGGATTGTGATTCTGTATTGTATGTAAATACAAAGTTTCCTGCTTTCGCGTCCTTTCGACCTGAAATCAACAGTTGATTGTAACGAGCCTTTTCAAAATCCTGCACCCAAAGTGGATGATTTTGAACATAAGTATCTACAGTATGTTGTGCTTTGAAGAGTTTTCTGCTCCCAAATACAACAGAAGAAACGTTGTTTTTTAAACGATGAAGTAGTTTTTGGAGTCTATCCAACCGAAATGCAAGGTTACCTAAACGAGAACGAAGTGTTTGAATACGCACATCTAAATATTCATGCTCAAATTGATAGGCATGATAGTAAATATCCGTTCTCCCTTTAAATTGCACAACAAAATATCGTCCCCTTTGTTGTTCTTTGGACGTTTTATTGAACGTTGGCTTCCCTTTGATAAACGATGTTTTTATTTTATGCAGCACTGTCAAATCTGATTTGGTTTTCTTCATCTTCTTCTTTACAGCTTTCATTTGTTCATTTTTATTTTCGATATACAATTTCTTCAATTCTGTCTGAGAAGAAAACAGTGCATTGGCTTCCTGCACGGCACTATTTGCATAATAATCATTCAAACCAAATCGTGATTTTACAGTCATTTGCATACTGTTAGAACGTCTGCAAGTGCTAGAACGTTTTTCTAACACTTGCGTTTGAAAAGCGAAATGTTTCGCACGGTTAAATACGAAAAGGGCATGTCCAATCGCTTCAACATATTTCGGATTCAGGGTATTCTTATAGATACGAATTGAAAAATATGCTTTTTTCACGGGACACACTCCTTTCTTGTTTTGTATACACAAAGTATACCGAATGAGAACTCATGTTCCTATATGTATGGAAAAAAAACAAAAAAAGCGATTCATCCCCCACCTACCGTTAAGCGCTTGAGGTAGGGGTCTTCTCGCTAAATATGATAAAAATTCGCAGAGATTTGGATTTTTATATGGTATTTTTGTTTTTTTAGGAGATGCTAGAAAGGAATTTATAGAAGGGAGGAATAGGAATGCAATTAGCAACGCATGAATTACGGGACTTAAGTGAACTGATAGCAGGAGACTATAACACAATTAATACGATGTCTACATATATACAGCAAGCACAGGATACGGAGTTGAAACAAATGTTACAGAAGCATCTTCCTCTTCATGTGCAAGATTATAATTTGAAGGTGGAATTTATACAAAGTGAGTCACCTCCCAATATATCAAAGTTTCAGCCGTCTAAATTAAAACCAGTATTAGCTTCTTATACAGAGTCACCTTCACAACAGTATTCCCCCGTTACACCAAGCGTGGCTGCGCAGCCTCCTAATGATCGGTCAATCGCACTTGGATATTTACTAAATCAAAAGTCGTCTGCGTTTAATTGTGCAGGTTCTTTATTAGAGTGTGCGAATCCAGAGCTAAGAACGCTTTTAGAAAATACCTTCTTAAACAGTAGTCATCATGCTTATGATATTTGGCAGTATATGGTGAAAAAAGGATATTATCAACTATCGCCAGCACCAAGTTCTGAAATGCAAGCCATAGCAAGTATGTATCAGCCACTTCATGAAGGGTAACTGAAAAAGATTGACAAGTTCTAGCAAATATTTTAAGGTAATTTTATAAGATTGCGTATATAAAGGGGAGTAACTTATCACAATAAAGTCGTCATTACAGGGAGAAACCCTCGGCTTTATTGGCAACATCTTTGTTGTTAGTGAGACCTTTACCGGCAATGGTAAAGGCCCCTTATTGTCTTTTTTAGGACCTTTACTATATTTGGTAAAGGTCCTTTTTGTATGCAGAAAAGGAGAGGTGAAAAGTGAAAAAGTTTATAAACCGATTTCGATTTATGCTTCATCTTCGCCAGTTTGGTCCATTTCTATATGACTTTTTTACATCAAAAGAAGTCGCAGTGCAGAAGAAAATCCTATCCATTGCTTTATTAATCGGGTATGTCATGTTTCCATTTGATCTTATCCCTGATTTTTTACTATTCTTTGGTGTATTAGATGATATTGCTGTTGTCTTATTTATTTTGCAGCGAATTGTGAAAATGGCGCCGAAGCACTTACAAGAAAAATATAATTTAAATAAAGGATAGGAGTTAATAAATGGAGCAGTTTATTTTAGATGTAATTGACTATTTAAAGCAGTTTTCTTATTTTGGTGTCATTCTAGCATTAACATTTGAGTTTATTCCAGCAGAAATTGTGCTGCCGCTTGTGGGGTATTGGGTATATGAAGGAGATATGAACTTTTGGATTGCGGTATTAGCTGGAACGGTCGGAGGAACGACGGGGCCTCTAACACTATATGCACTCGGTTATTATGGTGGTCGACCGTTATTACTGAAATATGGGAAATACTTTTTTATTAAGGAAGAACAGATTCAAAAAGCAGATCATTTCTTTGAAAAATATGGACCAGCTGTGGCGTTTCTTGGGCGCTTTATTCCAGGAGTTCGTACGCTTATTTCAGTTCCATGTGGGATGGCGAAAATGAACATTTGGCAATTTAGCATATATACATTTGTGGCGATGTTACCGCTCACGACAATTTATATATATGTAGGATTGAAATTAGGACCTCACTGGAAAAACGCAGGTGCAATGGTCGAACAATATACGTTACCGATACTAGGAGTTGTTTGTCTCATTGTAATAGGAATATTCATTTTCAAGTTTGTGAAAAAGAGAAATAAAGCGGAATCTATGTAAAAGATGATGAGACGATTTAATGCCTGTTCTAGATTATAGATCTAAATCCTTTTGTATTCCATGCAGGGCTAATCAACACCATATCTACTATTTAGTTTCATATATGTGTAAATGGGACAACAAATGAAAAAGAGGCAACAATTAATCGTCGTGATTGCTATAAGAATTCTTGGACAAGCTTTTTTTTCATAGTAAGAGTTCATATTGTCTATTGTGGAAAAATTGATGAGTTGTGCCGAATCGCCGATATATAGAGTGATTCCGCTGATATATGAATTCGTGTTAGAATAAAAGTAGATAAAACATTAAGGGAGCGAATATTTTGGAACAGAAAAAGCTAAAAAGAATTCTTGAGTATGTATGGACTGCAGTTGTGCTCCTTGTTGGATATTATTTTTTGAAAGACAAAAGCATCTGGATTCTATTTTTAATGACTTTTTTATTAGCAGGCCTAGGAACGTTGTTTATTAACTTTTTCTTTGATAGTTTAAATGTATGGAGAAAGAAAAAGAAAGAAGCAAAATAGTAAAGGGGAATGAGTATGCGAACATAGAAGCTTGTGTATCAATTGGTTTACAGCTTGCATCAGCATATTTTTCATTCTACAAACGTTACTGGAAAAACCTCGAATGTAAAACAGCTCGCCTCTAATATGGCGAGCTGTTTTTTCATGCTTCTTTTTGTTCACTATTATTTTCTTTAGTCAGTAAATGGCTATTGCGTCTAGAATAGAAGAAATATACACATAGCCCAATAACAAGCCAAACAGCAAAACTTTTCCACGTTGTTGCGGAAAGGTTAATCATTAAATAGAGACAACAGCAAATTGCAACGATTGGTAATATCGGTACGAATGGAGTTCGGAATCCTCGCTTTAAATTTGGATGTGTTTTCCGCAAAATGAGTACAGCACAACTAACAAATATAAAGGCAGTTAATGTGCCAATGTTAACTAAATTTGCAAGTAGATGTAGATCTAATAGACCCGCTAATAAAGCAGCTACAATTCCAGTAATCCATGTATTTAATAAAGGGATCTTCACTCGTTGATTCACACGAGATAATGCTTTTGGGAGTAGCCCGTCACGGCTCATTGCATAAGAAACACGAACTTGTCCGTACATAACGACTAAAAGAACAGTTGTCATTCCTGTCATTGCACCGACAGCTAATAACCCAGCAATCGTATCTTCACCAACAAAATGAAGAGCGAAAGCAACTGGATCTGAAACATCTAGCTGTGTATAAGGAACCATTCCAGTTAAAACAAAGGATACAATCATATATAGTGCCGTACAAATTAGAAGGGAACCGATAATTCCAATGGGTAAATCTCGCTGTGGTTTTTTCGTTTCTTCAGCAGCAGTTGCAATGGCATCAAATCCTAGAAAAGCAAAAAATACGGTTGCTGCACCTGTAATAATTCCATCATATCCAAATGGTAAAAATGGTGTCCAATTTTCAGGTTTGACGTACTTTGCACCTGCTACGATAAACGCGATGATAACTGCCAATTTAACTAATACCATAATATTATTAATGCGAGCACTTTCGCGTACACCGAAGCTAAGAAGGAGTGTAATCAAAAGTAAAATACATACGGCTGGTAAGTCGATTATTCCGCCTTTTCCCGTCCCGGGGGCCGAGGCGATAATGGCAGGTAGATGAATATTAAATCCGGAAAGTAACGATTGTAAATACCCTGACCATCCTACGGCTACTGCTGCAACTGCTAGTAAGTATTCAAGCATTAAACACCAACCGACGATAAAAGCAACAATTTCTCCAACTGTCATATATGCGTATGTGTAAACGCTTCCTGACATAGGAATAGAAGAAGCAAATTCTGCGTAACAGAAAGCTACGCATGCACAGGTAAATGCGGCAATAAGAAAAGATAACATGATACCAGGACCAGAGTGCTTGGCCGCAACGATTCCTGTTAAAACGAAAATACCTGTCCCAATTACAGCACCAATACCTAAGAAGGTTAAATCTAATGCGGTTAATGTTCTTTGTAATTGTTTTGGTGATTCAGTAGTAAGTGCCTTTTTTCGTAATAGTGATTTCACTTGGACTCCCCTCTCATTCCTTGATTTTCACAACTGCGAATATAATACGAGCCCATTGTAAAAGAGTATGTAAGTGAATAGAGGTACAGTTGTGTATGGATTATAAAAACTCTAGAATTGCTGTAGTCATTTTATTATAATTCAGAATATTTTGTCAAATAAAAATATGAAAAATAAAATTTTGATTGGAAGGGAAAACTATCTTCAAGAATATAAGCATTTTTTAGTAGGAGAAGATACTATGTTATTTTATTTTGAACTTGTCGTTATTTTACTTTGTACGAAATTAGCTGGCGATATTAGCGCCCGGCTTGGCCAGCCATCGGTGTTAGGGAAATTAATTGTGGGAATTATTATTGGACCTGCTGTCTTTGGAATTATTAATAGCTCTGAACTTATTGATGAACTGAGTGAGATTGGTGTTTTGTTACTTATGTTTATGGCAGGACTCGAAACGGATTTAGAAGAATTAAATCGTAATTTGAAATCTTCATTCGCGGTAGCGATGGGAGGTATCATTTTTCCTTTTCTCGGTGGATATTTGGCAGGACTCGCCTTTGGGATGTTACAATCACATGCCATTTTTCTAGGATTATTGCTCTGTGCAACATCGGTGAGTATTTCTGTTCAGACATTACGTGACTTAGGAAAAATGAATACAAGAGAAAGTATAACAATCTTAGGAGCTGCGGTGTTTGATGACGTTATCGTTGTCATTTTATTAGCCTTTGTGATGAGTTTTTTAGGCGCGCAAGATGTGAATATTACACTTGTCATCGCTAAGAAAATTATCTTTTTCGTGAGTATTGTTTTTATTGGCTGGAAAGTTGTTCCGTGGATTATGAGGATGCTGGTTCCACTTCGAGTATCGGAGGCATTAATAAGTGCAGCACTTATTATTTGTTTTTCATTTGCGTACTATAGTGAAAAAATGGGGATTGCTGGTATCATCGGTGCATTTGCTGCGGGGATTGCGATTTCCCAAACAACATATAAACATGAAGTAGAACATAAAATAGAGCCGATTGCGTATGCGATTTTTGTTCCGATCTTTTTTGTTAGCATTGGTATGGAAATAACATTTCAAGGGATTGGAAACCAAATTTGGTTTATCACTATCATGACAATTATTGCAATTCTTACGAAATTAGTGGGATCTGGATTAGGCGCAAGGTTAACAGGATTTAATTTGAAATCCTCGATTAGCATTGGAGCTGGGATGGTATCACGCGGAGAAGTGGCGCTGATTATCGCAGCTAATGGATTAACAGCGAATTTATTGGCGAAAGAAAGTTTCACGGCAATTGTCATTGTTGTTATACTTACAACGATTATTACGCCGCCATTATTGAAGAAGTATTTTGTATAAGCGAAAGGAACTTATCGGTTGTTGATAAGTTCTTTTTCATTAAAATAAAAGCAACCGCTAAAAATGGAGGTTGAATAGTGAAATTGTCAACGTTACTATCTAAAATAGAAAATCATAGGAATCAATTTTCGCCAGCTAAAAAAGGTTGCTGGTATATAATAGAAATGCAGAAATTGTTTCTACTTTAAGCAAGCAAGAGAAACAGTAGAACGATTAGGAAAATTGAAATCAGAAAAGGTGGGGGAACCTCATCTTTTTTTGCATGAAATAGACACATTTTTGTTATAAGAAGAAATGAAATCCCATAAAATATATTCGAATATTCGATTTTAAATTTCGCGAAGATGTAATAAAGGTGTGAAATGAAATTTCAAAGTAGGTGAGCGAATGCTAGAAAATTTATCGACAGAGCATCGTAATGAAAATACTATGAATTTAGATGAAATGAGTATAAAGCAGATTTTACAAACAATGAATCGAGAAGATTATAAGGTTGCTATAGCGGTAGAAAAAGAGATTGAGCATATCGAAAAAATTGTACAAAGTGCTATCACATCTTTTCAAAATGGTGGTCGTTTAATTTATATCGGAGCTGGCACAAGTGGGCGTTTAGGAGTTTTAGATGCTGCCGAATGTCCACCGACATTTGGAACAGATGAGAAACAGGTACAAGGATTTATCGCAGGTGGATCAAAAGCGTTTACGAAGGCGGTGGAAGGTGCTGAAGATCGAGAAGACTTGGCAGTAGAGGATTTAAAGGCTATTCAGTTAAATGATAAGGACACGGTTATTGGAATTGCTGCAAGCGGTAGAACACCTTATGTAATTGGCGGATTGAAATATGCAAACTCCGCTGGTGCAAGTACAGCTAGCATTTCCTGTAATAAAGGAGCAGAAATAAGTAAATTTGCAAAAAAGAGCGTGGAAATAGAAACAGGGGCAGAGGTGTTAACAGGATCTACACGCTTAAAGGCCGGAACTGCACAAAAATTAGTGCTGAATATGATTTCAACAGCTTCGATGATTGGGGTAGGAAAAGTTTATAAGAATTTAATGGTTGATGTGCAATCAACAAATGAAAAATTAGTTGAGCGCTCCAAGCGAATTATTATGGAGGCGACAGGAGTAGATTATAAAGAAGCGGCAGTATATTACGAGAAAGCAAAGCGTAATGTGAAAGCTGCAATTGTCATGATATTACTGCAGTGCGAATATGGGGAAGCACTTGAAAAATTAACAGATGCGAAAGGATTTGTGAAAAAGACATTATAAAGAAGTGGGATTTATTGAAATGACACGAAAGGAAATACATAATGCAAAGAAGCTGTAAAGAGAAGTAAAAATTTTTAATTATAATCAAAATTACTTTCCATTCTAGAACGCTGGGAAATTCAAGATAGTGATACTGGAAAGGCGACAGAATGTTTATTGCCAGCAGAAGAACAGCACTATTGAAAAGAAATGAGATGAAAAAAATGAAGCGTGTAAAAATATCGCCATTATGTTAAAGATAATGGCGATATTTATCTATTAAGAGTGTTGCCGTACTAAAGTTTGGCTAGGCTGATGTGCAACTGTTTTAAAATGAGAAAATAAATAACAGCCAGTAACAACGATGAATGTGCCTACAATTTGTATCCAAGTTAGTTCTTCCCCTAAGAAAGGAAACGCTAAGATGGCAGTGAAAATGGGATTGAAATTTAGGAAGATACCTGATGTAGTTGCTCCTAATTTTTGAACGCCAATATTCCAAAACACCATACAGACTACAGTTGAAATTAAACCTGTATATAGTAGTGAAGTGATAAATGAAGCATTGATATTGGAAACAGTAAAGCTTGGTATATTAAATGGAAGCAATATAATGACACCAAAAATACCAGAATACAAAGTTGCCATCATTGGCGTAGTTGTTTTTGTTGCCCATTTACTACAAACAGAATAGATACCCCAAATACAAACTGCGGCCATCATCCACAAGTCTCCGCTATTAAAATGTAATGAAAATAACAGTGCGATATTTCCTTTTGAAAGGACGAGAATTACACCAAAAAAAGAAAGAATCATAGATAAGATTTGAAGTGTATTGATTTTTTCCTTTAAGAATAAAGATGAAAAGATTGCAATTGAAATCGCATTTAGTGTAGAAATAAGCCCTACATTTGTTGCTGAAGTTTGCTCTAACGCTAAAAACTGAAAAATATTAAAGAGAACAACACCGGTGATTCCCATAAGTAGTAAGGGAAGAATTGCGGCGCGCGGCGGGAGAATTTTCTTTTCTTTAAACCAGACAATTGGTAATAAGCAAAGAACGGCAATGATCCATCTTAAATTTGTAAGCGTCATTGGAGAAGCATGATCTACAAGTGATTTTCCAACGACAAAGTTTCCCCCCCATAGTAAGCTTGTTAGAAGTAGTAAAAAGACATAAAAATAAGGCATCGTTTAAACCCCTTTGTAAAAGTGAGAATGAATTGTAAATAATTTTAGCATTTTTCTTTGTTATCTAATACATTCTTTTGTATAATGGTGAAAATTCAATAAAATGTTTTGTTAGATGGTATAATTACGAAACTTTATTTAATTTTACTGAGATTATTATACATTTTTCCGAAGAATCGTCAGTAAGAAAAAAGGGGGATTTTTATGGAGGCATCTATTATTAAAGTGTTAGATGATTTGGACGTACAAATTTTAGATATTTTACAAAAGGAGTCACAGGTAAGTAATGCCGAACTTGCACGTCGTGTTAATTTATCACCAGCTGCAATGCATGCAAGAATAAAGAGGTTAGAAGGGGAAGGCTTCATCGATAAACAAGTTGCTATTTTAAACCAGGAAAAGCTTGGATTCGATTTATTATGCTTTATTTTTATGAGCACAAATATTCATCAATCTGAAAAACTTGAAGTACTGGAAAGGGAACTGGAATCTATGCCGGAAGTATTGGAATGTCATTGTTTAACAGGGGAGTATGATTACTTATTAAAGGTCGCAAACAGAGATCGTAAGGAACTCGAGCGTTTTATTAGAAAGTTAAATAAGCTTGGAATTACAAAGATACAAACGAGCTTAGCGCTTCGTGAAATTAAGTATTCTACAGTATTACCGATAAGAAATTCGAAAACAAGTACTGAATGAGAGCGGTACTTGTTTTTTATATGTAAAATTCAGAATAATAATTGACGTGAGTAAGGAGTGGGTGTATTATTATATAAATTTATGAATTAATATACATACAGAGGTTATAAATATTTAATTTAAGGGGATTAATTATGCAAATATGTAACGCGATTACAAGTGATGTGAAAGATATATATAACTTAATTGAAGTATATTCGAAGGAGGGAGTTGTTCTTCCGCGTTCTCTTTTATCTTTGTATCAACACTTGCAAAGTTTGTATGTTGTAAAAGAAGAAGGGAAAATTTTAGGGGTTGCTGGATTACATGTTTTAGGAGAAGACCTTGCAGAAATACGCTCATTAGTCGTATCAGATACATATGCAGGTAAAGGGTTAGGACGTATGTTAGTCAATCATGTAGTGAGTGAGGCTTCTAAAATAAAGGTAAGAAGAGTTATTTCCTTAACGTATGAAACTACATTTTTTCAGAAGTGTGGTTTTGATTTTGTTGATAAGAAGTTGTTACCTGAAAAAGTGTGGGTGGATTGCAGACATTGTCCGAAATTTGATTGTTGTGATGAAGTTGCGATGATTCGGTATGTGGTGTGAATGTTAGAGCGTATGCGGGCACATACTCAGTGAGAACGTATCACTATTGAGTATGTGTTGTTTCTATAAGTCTAGCTACGAACAAAAAGAGGTATAAAAAATAAAAATGGATGATTGACATTTTATAAATCATTCATGTAGAATATATATGAATGACATTCAGTCATTTTTGTGAAAGGGTGTAGATAATGTCCAAAAAAGAAAAAATTGTATACGCTGCTATCGAATGTTTTAGGGAAAAAGGAATTGAAAAAACAAAGATTTCAGATATCGTGAAATCTGCTGGTATCGCTCAAGGAACCTTCTATTTATATTTTTCGTCAAAACTATCTGTAGTGCCTGCAATAGCAGAAGTTATGGTTGAGAAGATGATACGTGCAGTTGAAGAAAAAACAAAAAACAGCTCTTCTTTCTTAGAGACATTTTCGCAAATCGTAGATGCAATTTTTGATTTTACAAAGGAACATTACGAAATACAGGCATTAATATATCTTGGTTTAGCATCAACTGAACATATAAAAAAGTGGGAGAGTGTATATCAACCTCTTTACATTTGGATAAAACGCTTTTTAGAAGAAGCGAAGGAAGCTAATGTGGTACGGAATTCTATTCATGTTGAAAGAACGTCAAAACTTTTTATTGCTTTAGTTGAATCGGCAGCAGAACAAATTTATTTATATGATCATGCAAAAGAGGAGGAAGCTAATTTACAAAAAGCTGAAATTTTGGATTTTTTAACACATGCATTGCATATAAGAAAATAAATATCCATTGGTTGTAACATAATGGATAAATTTTTTAAAAGAAAAATGAATGATAGTCAGTCATAAAGGATGGTAATTTATGAAAAATAAAGCTTGGTTATATGTAATATTAACATGTATTTTTGAAGTGTTTTGGGTGTTTGGTTTTAATACTGCTCATGCATGGTGGCATTGGATGATAATTGTAGGAATCATTATGATTGATTTCCACCTGCTGTCTAAAGCGTGTGAACATCTTGCGACAGGAACAGTATATGCCGTTTTTGCCGGAGCTGGAACTGTAGGGACTTTCTTGATGGATGTTTTTCTTTTTGGAGGAAGTTTTAGTCTAGGAAAATTATTCTTTATAGTTATGATAGTAGCTGGCGTTATTGGCTTGAAGTTAGCTGATAACAAAGAAGCAACACAAGAAGAAGTTATGAAAGGAGCTGCTTAAGGATGGGATGGATTTTCGTCTTTTGTGCCGCAATTAGTGAAATGATTGGTGTAATCGGTCTTAAAATGTATAGTAAAGATAAATCAGTAACAAATGGTGCCATTTATATAGGTGGATTTGGTATTTCTTTTGCATTCTTATACACAGCCTTCCTATTTTTACAGGTAAGTGTTGCCTATGCAGTTTGGATTGGTATAGGAACAGCGGGCGCCGTCTTGTTGAATATGTTCCTATTTGGAGAATCAAAAAGTAAGGCACGAATTATCAGTGTGGCTCTTATTGTATGCGGAGTGACGGGATTAAAGGCCCTTTCTTAAAGAGGGGAAATATATGTATGATTTTATCTCCTAATAGAACAACTTTCTAAGTTCTATCAGGAGATTTTTTCATGGAGGGATAAAGGTGAATCATCTAGGGTGTGCCTCTCTTTAATATTTCTATCAAAATCGTAATAACCGCTTTTATAATTTGATTCAGCTACTCAAAAAACAGTATATTAGAAAAATTCATATTAGATTTGGCTCTATTGTTGACAGTACAATGAAATTTCATATAGAATGAATGACAGTCATTCTATACGTGTGTGAAAGGACTCAGATAATGAATAAAAAAGAGAAAATTGTTTATGCAGCTATTGAAGTGTTCCAGGAAAAAGGGGTTGAAAAAACAAAGATCTCTGACATTGTAAAATTGGCTGGCATTGCCCAGGGGACTTTCTATTTGTATTTTCCTTCTAAATTATCTGTTATGCCTGCAATTGCAGAAGTTATGGTTGAAAAGATGATACATGCAGTAAAAGAAAAGGTACAAAATAATGAACCTTTTTCAAAGAAAGTTATGCAAGTGATAGATGCTGTTTTTGACTTTATAGAGGAAAATCGTGAAATACAAGCATTAATGTATGCTGGTCTTGCGTCCACTGAACATATAAAAGAATGGGAAGCTGTATATCAGCCTCTTTATATGTGGTTAAGTCAATTCTTAAGTGAAGCAAAAGATTTAGGCGTAATTCGTAATTCTATTCATGTGGAAAGAACTGCAAAGTTATGTATCGCTCTTGTTGAATCCGCAGCAGAGCAAGTTTATTTATATGATCATAAACAGGACGATCAGGTCAATCTTCAGAAAGCTGAAGTACTAGACTTTTTAACACATGCATTGGATATTCGTGAATAAGCTGTTAGGTGAATCCATTTATAGCAAAGAGATGGATTCATTCCACCTGAAATGAATGAAAATCAGTCATTTTAGGGCGGGGATTTTATGAAAAAGAAAGGCATAGGTAAATACGATAAGTAAATTTCATTATTCCATCCATATGGAAGATATGATGTTTCAGCAATCAGTGATTTTGTTGTATCCCGTTATTTGTAGGGGGAGGGAGAATCTTTGCTAACAAAAACCCTCGTGGATATCATTAGCGGGAAGGATTTCACATCAATGATTTTTACAGAAAGAGGTGTTGATAAATGAAGAAATCAATAAAAGAACAAAAGATGGTATTAATCATTCTTCTTAGTAATATATTCATTGCATTTCTCGGAATTGGTCTCATTATCCCGGTTATGCCGTCATTTATGAATATTATGCAATTATCAGGAAAAACGATGGGATATCTTGTTGCCGTATTTGCAGTGGCGCAATTACTGATGTCGCCATTAACAGGACGCTGGGTTGATCGTTATGGCAGGAAGAAAATTATCATAATTGGATTATTTCTTTTTGGTATTTCAGAACTTATCTTTGGTTTGGGAACGCATGTATCGGTCCTTTATATATCAAGGATGTTAGGAGGAATTAGTGCTGCCTTTATTATGCCTGGTGTTACGGCATATGTTGCAGATATTACATCTGTTCAAGAACGGCCAAAAGCGATGGGATATCTTTCTGCTGCCATCAGTACTGGTTTTATTATTGGGCCTGGCATCGGTGGGTTTATTGCAGAATATGGTATACGCGTGCCTTTCTTTTTTGCGGCAACCATTGCCTTTATTGCATGCGTTTCTTCCATATTTATTCTGAAAGAACCGTTAACAGCACAGCAGCTAGCAGAAATTTCTGCTAGTACGAAGCAATCAAACTTTATGAGAGATTTAAAAAAGTCCCTAAGTCCGGTATACTTTATCGCATTTGTTATTGTATTTGTACTTGCTTTCGGTTTATCAGCATATGAAACTGTTTTTAGTCTGTTTTCTGATCATAAATTTGGTTTCACACCGAAGGATATTGCTACCATTATTACAATAAGCTCAATCTTTGGTGTTGTTGTACAGGTATTTTTATTTGGAAAGCTAGTAGATATACTTGGTGAAAAAATGTTGATTCAATTATGTTTGATTACAGGTGCAATATTAGCTGTCGTATCTACATTAGTTTCTAATTTTTGGGTAGTACTGGCTGTAACGTGTTTTATCTTTCTTGCATTCGATTTACTTCGCCCGGCATTAACAACATTTTTATCAAAATCAGCTGGGAAAGAGCAAGGCTTTGTTGCTGGGATGAACTCAACTTATACAAGTTTAGGTAATATCGTTGGACCGGCTATGGGGGGAATACTATTTGATGTAAACATTCATTACCCGTATCTTTTCTCTGCTCTTATTATGGCTATTGGTCTTGGTATTACATTCATGTGGAAAGAAAAACAGTTGGCAGAAAGTTTAGCGAAATAATGAAAAATTAGTAAAGTGAATTTTGAAATATAGCCTGAAAATAAGCAAAATGCCCCTTAGAACTTGAAGGGGGATTTTGTGAAATTATAGGGGTTCTGGAATGGATTTTCATTTTTTAGCATGGTGATAGATTGATAATAAGAGTTAAAAATGATATAGAGAGGAAGTAAAAACATGGATTGCTTTGCCAGATTCAATCTTAAAATATAAAACGATTTCATAATTACTCTTTTCCAGAATGCTATTCAAATCAAAAAACATCTCTTGTTTTTTGATTTGAATTTATAATTCCGATTATAAATTCGAATGTTTTGTATCTAGCAATTAAGCATTCCTATCAATCAAAGATAAATAACAAAGGAGATTGACCGCCGCATATTTATGTATAGGCTGTCATCTCCTTTTTATTTTATCTCACTATGCGGGCAGTAATACTCCCACCTCAAAATTCAGCTAAAGCATTGTCCAGTGCCAGTGGCTAGAATGTTCGGTGGCTTCGCTTCTTCCTGTGAGGTAAAAGACACCTTTACGTCAGAAGCGTAATCCCCCCTCGCATTCTGGACGAGCCACTTCCACTTTTCTTTAAGAAGTTAGGCGGGAGATAAACTGCCCGTAAAAGCCCGATTGGTGAGGGCTAATAATCAGTGGGTGATGAAGAAATCCCCTACTTTATAAAGTGAGCCCAAAGCGCTTTAATTCGATAAAAATACCTTCCAATTGTTTCCCTTTATCCGTGAGAGTATATTCCACTCGGGGAGGAACCTCAGGATATACCGTTCTCGTTACAATACCTTGACTTTCTAATTCTTTAAGGCGAAGTGAAAGTGTTTTTGGGCTGATACCATCCATTGATTTTAGTAGATCACTAAATCGCAATGTTCCTTCAATAAGAAGATCACGAATAATTAAAAATGTCCATTTTGTTCCAATTGCGTCGAGTGTTTTTGCAATAGGACAAGGTATACCAGGTGAACCTTTCGTTAATACAATCGGATCTATATTGCTCATGGAAATAGCCTCCATAAAATTTTTTTGAATTGATTTGCTTTATAGTATCACAAAACTATCCTTTTAGTAACTATATGTAAAAAATATCACTACTTCCAAAAGGGAAATTACTACATATAAAATAGCATTAGGAACCACAAATGATTTCTAAACTAAGGGGGTGACTATAATGAAAATGAAAAATGGAACAAAAAAGGTATGGTGGTCATTTAGTTTCCTTGTAATTTGCATTGTCATAATCGGTACCGTGTTTACTGCATGCAGTAATACAAAAACGTCTACTTCTAAAAGTGAAATTCAGTTGTTGAAAGACATGCCAGAACCTAAGACAATGACAATCGATTCTTCATTAAGTCAAAAAGAAGCTACAGCAATGATTCATGCAGCTCAACGTTTTTATGCATTTTGGGATACTGGCAATGCGGATCTTATTCCACAAACCGTTACAGAGAAGTTCTTTGATAATACGTTGCCAAAAGGACGCCCGCAAGGTCCCGAAGGCTTAGCATTTGCTGCAAAAAACTTTCGTAAAGTTGTTCCGGATATACATTGCGCGATCGAGGATTTATTAGTGGTTGGTGATAAGGTTACAGCTCGTTTATCCTTTACAGGAACACATAATGGAAAGCCAATTAACTTTCTTGCAATAGATATTTTGCGCATTAAGGATGGGAAAATTACTGAAGACTGGCATTTAGAAGATAATCTTACTCTTATGCAACAACTTGGAGTAGTAGCTGAGAATTAAATGATAGGGAATGTAAATATAAAATTCAATAAAGATAAAGGAGAGAAACACGATGAAAAACATATTAATCATAAATGGTCATCAAAAATATAGTGCAGACGGAGGGAAATTAAATCAAACATTGGTTGATCACATGGTCAGCTTACTAAGTGAAAAGAATCATGTGAAAACAACGATTATCCAAGATGGATACAATATTAAGGAAGAACAACAAAAATTTTTGTGGGCAGATATTATAATCTATCAAACGCCAATCTATTGGTTTAGTGTTCCGGGGTTATTTAAAACGTATATGGATGAAGTATATGAGTATGGTTTGTTTTTTAAAGGGGCAGATCAATATGGCACAGGAGGATTACTAACAGAGAAACAATATATGTTTTCTACTACATGGAATGCAACCAAGAAAGCATTTCAAGATCCTTCGCAATTTTTTGAAGGTGAGAATTTAGAAGAAGCAATCAGTCACTTGCACCGAGTGCAGAAATTTATTGGCATGAAACCTTTCAAGAGTTTTGCGTGCTATGATGTAGTCAAAAACCCTAACATTGATACGTTTTTAGAAGAACTTGAAAAACATTTAAAAGAAGTGGTAAACATTTCCTGAATTTTAGAAATAAATAGCTAGTAAAACCTCAATCTTCAGATTGAGGTTTTACGGTTATGCAAGTTATTCATATTATATAAATGCGGATTGAAAGATCGACATAAAACCCTTTCTTTTAAGAGGGGAAGGGGACCGATCATTTAGCCCCATGTCATGTGAAAACAGAAGGAAAAAATGAGTGAAGAACTTCTTTTGTTTTCATAACTGCGACTTATATGTCGGAAATATAACATGGATATATAAATAGTTAATTAATTTGATTTCAATACTCTTTAGCTGATTCCGTAGGATGAATCCAGAGCTTTGAAAAATCGGTCCAACCAAAAGAGTCAATTGTTACGTTTTTCAAAGAAGAGGGATATGTTTTCTTCTTAAAAACATGATAATTAAATAGAACAATATATTCTGTTTGAAGAAAATCTTCAATTTCATACATAAGCTTATAGCGCTTTTCTTTATTTTCTTCTGCTAAGAACGTATCTAGTAAACAATCAATCTGCTTTTTGTAGTGGGAATGCATAAATCGATTAATAAAGCAGCTTTTACTTTTAAATATATTGAGAAAAGCTATTTCTATATCTGAATTCAAAACTTCTCCCATTAAAATAATATCTGCGTTTTGATCAATAGAACGATCCGAGTAGTCTGAGACTGGAAAAGGGTGCAATTCCACTTGTATGTCTAAGGCCTGGCAACGTTCTTTTAGCCAGATGGCATCACGGGCACTATCTTTAAAGGAGAAGAAATACATATGTATAGTTTCACCTTGATAGGTACTCTTCTGTAAGTAATATTTAGCCTTCTGTAAAGAATAGAATTGTTTTTCTGCTATCCGACTTCTCTCTGGAAAGAAGCTGAATGCGGGAATTGTGCGCGTTCCTTGTAAATCGCGAATAATCGATTCAACATCATATAGCTCTCTCCAAGCTTTTCGAAAATAAATATCATGATGGGGACCGGATTTTGTAAAGTTGAATGCAGCATATATACAGCCGGTTTCTTCTATTTGTACTTCGTGTTCTTTTGTATGTTCAGTATTTGGCAGTTCATAATGTGTATGTATTTGTGCATGTTCCGGAATCCGCCAAAATTCAATACGATCAAGTAAAGCACGTTCTTTAAAATAATCGGCAAATGCTTTTAATATAACTTGATCATCATCATAACAATGTAATTGAAATGCGCCTGTCCCGATATAATGATGATTCTGTATTTCTGCATCATGAGGTAGAATAGCTAATTGTATTGAACTTACATAATGTAGAAAAAACAAGTTTGGCTTTCGCAAATGAAAGCTTACTTGAAATGGTGATGGTGTTCCAATCTGTACAATCTCTTCTGTTAGCCAAGCGTAGGGAGAGTGAACACACCGTAGTCTTTCAAATGAAAATTGAACATCTTTAGAAGATAAAATGGTTCCATTATGAAATTGAACGCCTTTGCGTAAATGAAAAGTCCATGTAAGTTGATCATCACTCACTTCCCAAGTATGAGCGAGATGTGGCTCAATTTCTTCTGTGGCGTAGTTGTAAACAACTAACGTATCAAAAATTTGACTAATGAGGTGACCCTCTGTTGTGACAGCTGCAAATGCTGGATCAAGCGGTAATATCTTTCTCGAACAAGGTATCTTTAACACGTCATACATATCGTTTAAAGGTCTGTATCCAAAATGTTGTTGTAGTTTGTCTTCTAAACCTTTTCGAAGGGAAATAGGAAACGGTTCTTTCAAAAGAAGAAATACTTCCTTTAATTTATCTTGTTGTAATAGGAATTCGGCATAGGGAATAACTATTTCTGAAATGGTATGGTGAAAGAGAATTTCACTTTTATTTCCTCGTCCACGTCCTGGTATCCAAGTAATTAACTTTTCTTCAGTCATTTTTCTAAGTACAATTTTCACGTTTTTTGTACTGCAGTATAAAATATCGGCTAGTTCTTGCAAGCTATTATGTATGTACTGTTTTTCTGGATCATGCAATCGTAGTTGAATATAGTAGTCCATCACTTTCATGTTTAAACGACTCCTTCTTTCTAAAAGGGGAAATTCTTTAGAATATTCTAACCTTTTTCTCCCTTTTTTTCAAAGTAAAATGAATACACATAAGGGGGAGAGAACAAATGGGATTTTGGAGCATGCATCGGAATATAAAAATTAGAATTATAACTTCATTTTTAACACGTACGGTATCAACGATGATTTTCCCGTTTATGGCAATTTATTTTTCAGTAAAGCTCGGAAGTGCTCTTGCAGGCGTTTTATTATTAGTGAACGTAATGGCAGCGCTAATTATCGGGCTTTATGGCGGTTATATTGGAGATCGATTAGGGCGAAAAAAGGTTATGGTTATAGGACAAGTGATACAAGTTGTTTCAATTGCTTGTATGGGAATTGCAAATTCAGATTATGTAGATTCACCTTGGCTTACCTTCGTGTTTATGTTAATGAATAACCTTGGTTCAGGGCTTATGAACCCGGCGACAGAGGCGATGTTAATTGATGTGAGTACACCAGAGAATAGAAAGGTAATGTACAGTATCAATTATTGGGCAATCAACTTGTCTATTGCGATTGGAGCGATATTTGGAGGGTTATTATTTGAACACTATCGCTTTCAACTGTTTGTCGTATTAACAGTAGTAGCATTACTGACATTGTATTTGATTACAGCATATATGGAAGAAGTATATGTTACTCAGCAAAAGACAAAACAGAAGCATGTTTTAAAAGAAATGGCTGAAAATTACAAGGTTGTTATGACAGATAGGGCATTTTTGATATTTTGTTTGGCAAGTATATGTACGTTATCGTTAGAATTTCAGATCAATAATTATTTAGGTGTACGCTTGCAAAAAGAATTTGAAACGATGCACTTTGCATTTGGTAACGATATTCGTTTTGATCTAACAGGTATCCGCATGCTAAGTTGGATTTCCGCAGAGAATACGATTTTGATTGTTTTATTTTCAGCGCTTGTGATTAAAATGATGAAACGTTTTAATGACTTGAAAATTCTATATGTTGGCTTGTTTATCTATACAGTTGGATTTACAATACTTGGATCGAGTAATAGTTTGTGGATTTTATTAATAGCAGGGCTTTTTCAAACGGTTGGTGAGATGATGTATGTGCCGGTTCGTCAATCCATTATGGCAGACATGGTACCAGATAATGCGAGAAGTTCTTATATGGCGATTAACGGAATGGTTTTTCAAGTAGCCAAAATGAATGGCGCATTAGGCATTATGCTAGGTTCTTTTATAGCATCATGGGGAATGAGCTTCGTTTATTTTCTAGTGGGTGTAAGTAGTATTTTATTATTTAGAAAAGCAATTAGTAGGACAGAATACCGTGAAGAAAACATACCTCATATAGGATAAGGAAATATATAAAAAGCGAATCGTTTTTATAATGATTCGCTTTTTATATTCCATTTTAAAAAAAAACGTCTGCTTCAGCTAATGTATTGCTAGTGCCTGGGTTCATTAAAAGGTTCTTCAGTTCACCTACTTCAGAGAGAGCGACAAGGATATAGCCACTAATTAGTACAATGAGTCCAATGGCTCTTAATGTTTGCAAGCTAAGTTCTCTTTTGTTTTCCTCAGAGCTATTTGGGGGCGTTAAAGTTTGAGTGTTGTTCATCGTAGGGTTCCCATCTTTTATATATGTGATCAAACATTTTTGCACCAGAACTGAGATAAAATGAATGCGAGTATTTTTACATATGAATCTATGAAAAAATTGATGAAATTGTCAGTTTTTTATTTTTGAAAAAATTATTTATCTATTTTTATAAAAAAATATTTTTTTGACCCCCAGAAAATTCTTATTTCCTCCGAACATATATAGTAAGGAAAGCAAATGGGGAAAAATCATTATGCAAAAAACACTATTAAAAGGCACTATGGTAACTATGATGGCATGCAGCCCGTTTCTGATAGGAACAGCAGCTTATGCTAGCGAAAACACAGATGCGGTAAAAACAACGGAAACAACATCGAAGCATTAGCAAAAGTGCTAGATTAAGTGGGAAATCCAAAAGCAAAAGCTGCAATTACCAAAAATATAGAGAAGAGTTTTTCAAAGATTGTAGCTAAAATAGAAAAAGAGCAAGAAAAACAAGCGGACACTATTGCAAAAGAAAACAAGAAAGCAGATCAAAATACAGAAGTAACTCCAGCACAACCAGAACAGGTAACACAGCCAGCACATAAACCGGCTGTTTCTTATGAGAAGCATGAGCAATCAAACCAAAAGGGTCAAACAGAAAAGAATGATCATCAAGACAACGGTAAAAAAGTCGGTCACGAAAAACATGAACAACAGCAAGAAGACAAGCACAAAGAAAAGTAATAAAAAAATGTGATGAAATGGTCACTTCTTTAGTGACCATTTTGCTATTTGAAGCAAAAGGAGGGAGGGAGATTACTAGTGTTGAGTTTAGTGATGAAGATCATAAAAAAATCGAAAATAGAAGATATCGTATTTAACATACAAAACAACGGAGGAGATAGGGAAGCTTTTATCGCACAGTATCGGCCTTTTATTCGAAAATCAATCTCGTCTGTCTGCCGCCGGTATATTACGGAGCAGGATGATGAATACAGCATTGGATTGTTTGCGTTTAATCAAGCAATTGAACAGTATTCATATAAAAAAGGAAAATCTTTTCTAGCGTTTGCTGATCTTCTTATAAAAAGAGATGTAATTGACTATATACGCAAGGAGTCTAAGCATAATCTCGTCTTTTTAAAAGAAGACCAGCAAGAGGAAATGGTAGAAATGCAAGTATCGCTTACGGAGTATATGAAAGAGATGGAAAACAGAAACCGTAAGGAGGAGATTCTTCATTTTCAAATTGTACTAGCTGAGTTTAAAATCACATTTTCAGAGCTTGCTAAGGAATCTCCAAAGCATCGTGATACGCGTGAGCACTTAATAGAAATTGTAAAGATTATTATAAAAGAAGAGAAAATGATGGAAGAGCTGTTCCGAAAGAAAAAGTTACCGCTTAAACACATTGAACCGCGTGTTAGGGCAAGTCGGAAAACGTTGGAGCGGCATAGAAAATACATTATTGCAATGTGTATTATCTTTGCAAACAACTATACATATATTCTTGATTATATAAGAGGGGGGGAAGCATGATGAATAAAGGAATTGTGATGGATATAAAAAAACGTAGCGTAGTTGTTTTAACACCGGATGGAGAGTTTATTACGTTTAAAAGAAAATCGCACTCTTATATGATTGGAGAGGAAATCTCGTTTAACGAACAGGAACAAAGAGTACCGCGTTTTTCAATCCCTTCTTTTTTAAAGCCTGTATCATTACTTGTTGCTTGTTTTCTATGTGTGTTTCTGTTTTTCTACTACCAACCGGAAGAAAAAGCATTCGCTTATGTCTCAATTGATATTAATCCCAGTTTAGAGGCAAGCGTAACAAAGGATCTTCGTGTTATAGATTTGCGAGCTTGTAATGATGATGGAAAGCGCATTTTAAAAGAAATGAAACGATGGAAAAATAAACCTTTGCAAGACGTAGTACGTACCATTGTAAAGCAAAGTCAAGAGGATGGATACTTAACGAATGACAAGCAAGTTATGCTAACAGCTGTTACAAAGGACAAGTTGCTAGAACCCCAGTTGGAAAAGGCTATGCAAGAATTAAAGAAAGAGTATGAGACAAAACATGTTACAGTCGTATATCAAAGCAGTACGATGCAAGTGCGAGAGAATGCCAAGAAAGCAGGAGTCAGCACAGGCGTCTATATAAAGCAAGAGAATGAGAAGAAGAAATCGCTTACTCCTCCTGCGCCGCCGTCTAATCAGGAGGAACACCTTCAGGAGAGACATTCGCAACCAAAGTCATCATCCGATGCATCAGCGGATTTGTCTCCTGTAAAAGAAGAAAGATTTGAGAAGCAAGAGCAAATAGAACAAAAGCAATCCCAGGAACAGCAACCCCAGCAATCAAAAGGAAATAATGGGCATCAGCAAGAAAACAACGGTAAAGGACATAAACAAGAAAATAAAGAGTCTCAGCAAGAAAACAACGGTAAAGGACATAAACAAGAAAATAAAGAGTCTCAGCAAGAAAACAACGGTAAAGGACATAAACAAGAAAATAAAGAGTCTCAGCAAGAAAACAACGGTAAAGGGTATAAACAAGAAAATAAAGAGTCTCAGCAAGAAAACAACGGTAAAGGATATAAACAAGAAAATAAAGAGCCTCAGCAAGAAAACAACGGTAAAGGATATAAACAAGAAAATAAAGAGTCTCAGCAAGAAAATAAAGGCAATATAAACGCAAATAACGGGCATAAAAAAGAGGACAAAAACGTTCCTGCCACGCAACATCAGGGGAAAGAAAAGAAAAATCCATAGAATATTGAAGAATAGGGTTCGTTCCATGTTAGGATTGAAATCATTTCGTACAGCAACCTTGATTTTGAGAGGTATCGAAGCCATGCATATGATGAAAAAAGGGCAACTTCACCAAAGGGTGAAATCTGCCCAAAATGAGGTTGAAGTCATTCATAGGTTATTTGGATTAGTCGTTTGATCTCAAAGTTAACAGGAAATTACTGTTCTATATTCCTATTAAGCTATTTTCGCACCAAAACCCTAGAAGGTCTATCTATTAAAATAGTTTGCGTTTGCATTCAGAATAAAAAGAAAAGGAGTATGTAAAAAAATAATGGAGAAAAAAATTCAACAAGAGACAGATAAATCAAAACCCGTTTTTTATGATCCTAAAGGAAGAAGAAAAATAGCTTTCAGTTGGTTTCTATGTATCTCAATAGTTAGCGTAAGTATTGTATTTTATTTTTTCTTTCGAAGTATTTTTTCAACACCAGAAATTCCAAATATGAATCCTTCTGTAAAGCAAGATACTAAACTTGTACCTATTAATCAAAAACTCAGCGACCAGCAGTTAAAGAAGGAAGAATTCAAATCTCCTAATACCGAAATAAAGAATAATGAAAATTCTGAAAAATTAATAGACAATGGCGAACAACCTAAAGAAGTTTATGGTTTTTATGTAAACTGGGATGAAAATAGTACTGCTTCTTTAAAAGAAAATATTGATTCATTAACCATGTTAGTACCAGAGTGGTATCACTTAAAAGCAAACTTAACAATTAGTAGTGAGATTAAACCTGAGATTGTACAGTTGGCAAAAAAAAATCATGTGAAAATTATGCCTTTGCTTACTAACTATACTCAAGAAGCTTCTGGTCCTGATAGTAAACTTATTCATAAGTTACTGAATGCTCCAGATAATGTACAGACAAAGTTTATTAATGATTTAGTAAAGCGAATTGAAGAGAATCAATTTGCGGGTATTAATATTGATTTTGAGTCAATACCTGAAGGTGATAGAGATAAATTAACAAATTTCATGAAAGAACTTACTACGGTCTTTCACAAACATCATTTGCTCGTAACTCAAGATGTCCCTGCTAATGATAAGGCCTTTGATTATGGTGCATTAGCTAAAGTAATAGATCGTATGATTGTCATGATGTATGACGAACACTATGGGGCAGGGAAACCAGGACCAATTGCTTCAAATAAATGGTTTGAACATACGCTCAATGAACTAGACATTCCCTCTGAGAAACTTATCGTTGCTTTCGGTAATTATGGATATGATTGGGAAGTAAAGAGTAAAGCACCTGCGAAGTCTTTAACTTTCTCAGAAATTATGACAATGGCTCATGATTCAAATATAAAAATTCAATGGGATAAGATTAGTGGAAACCCTTATTTTCGATATAAAAAAGGAGCGAAAGAACATACTGCTTGGTTCTTAGATAGTGTTACTCTTTATAATCAAGTAAAAATCGCAATGAACAACAATGCAAAGGGGTTTGCATTATGGAGACTAGGAGCAGAAGATCCTACTGTATGGAAAGCTTTAAAAGATCCTATTGAAGTACAAAAAAATCCTGATGCATTACATAAAATCGCTGGTTTAGATGAAGTAAATTATTCTGGACAAGGCGAAATTTTACAGATTGAGAATGAAAGACAAAATGGATTAAGAGATTTTAAAGTAGGCAAAGAAGGTTATCTTACAGATGAAGTGTATCAATCACTACCATCTGCATATCAAGTGCAGCGCTATGGAAAACCAAAAGGAAAACAAGTAGTACTAACATTTGATGATGGACCAGATCCTAAATACACACCGGAAATTCTAGATATATTAAAAGAGAATAAAGTAAAAGCAGCCTTTTTTGTACTTGGTGAAAACGCTCAACTAAATCCTAGTCTTGTTAAAAGAATATACGATGAAGGGCATGAAATTGGCAATCATACCTTCAAGCATCCTAACGTAGCTGATACGTCTTTACTACGAACAAAAGTAGAACTGAATACAACTCAGCGCCTGATTCAGGAAATAACTGGACATTCTACGGTTTTATTTAGGCCACCATATGAAGCAGATGCTAACCCGGATTCATCAAATGAAATATTGCCTATTTTGCGTGCACAAAATATGAACTATACAATGGTGGCAGAAAAAGTTGATCCTGAGGACTGGGCGACGCCATCAACAAGTGAATTGGTAAAACGTGCTCTTAATCCCATTTATAAGGGGGAGGGAAATGTTGTTCTTCTCCATGATGCAGGAGGGAATCGTACTCATACGGTAGAGGCGCTGCCAATGATTATTAAAGACCTTAAAAAGCATGGATATAGTTTTGTAACAATTTCAGATTTAATGGGTAAAGAACGAGATGAAGTTATGCCTCCCGTTTCTTCTGAGGGTAAGCAATATTTACTTTACAATAAAGCTGTTTTTTCTGGAGCGGGATATGCTAAGCACATATTAACAACTATTTTTTATATTGCTATTGGATTAGGTATTTTCCGATTCCTATTTTTAATTTATTTTGCATTCAAGCAAAAAAGGAAAACAAGGTCCCGTTTATTTACTAATTCGTCTTATCAGCCTTCCGTTAGTGTTGTGATAGCAGCATATAATGAAGAGAAGGTTATAGCCAAGACGATCCGCTCAATTTTGGATAGTGATTATAGAGATTTTGAAGTTATTGTTGTTGATGACGGCTCGAAAGATGATACGTCAAAAGTAATTCAAGAAGCATTCCATAAACATCCTAAAGTTCGTTTAATTCAGAAGGAAAACGGTGGAAAATCATCCGCGATGAATTTAGGATTTCAAAAATCACGAGGAGAAATCATTGTCACTTTAGATGCGGATACTATTATTGCGCAAGATGCTATTTCGCTAATGATTAGACACTTTGAAGATCATAATGTAGCGGCAGTTTCAGGTAATGTCAAAGTGGGAAATAGACGGAATTTGTTAACTACTTGGCAACATGTTGAATACATTACAGGATTTAATTTAGAACGCAGAGCCTTTGATGAATTGGATTGTATCACGGTAGTTCCTGGAGCTATTGGGGCATGGCGTAAAAAGAATGTAGTTGAATCTGGATATTTAAGCGAAGATACACTTGCAGAAGATACGGATCTTACTATAACATTTTTACGTCAAGGGCATCGAATTGTATATGAAGAAGAAGCGTATGCTTATACGGAGTCGCCTGAAGATGTGAAAAGTCTCATTAAACAGCGATATCGTTGGTCGTATGGTACACTGCAATGTCTTTGGAAACATCGAAAGGCGTTGTTTAATCCAAAGCATAAAACATTAGGGTTTGTTGCATTACCTAATATGTGGCTATTTCAATATATTCTGCAATTCATTGCTCCTTTAGCAGATATATTAATGATTATGGGGCTATTTGGTAGCAATCCTCTAAAAGTTTTAGGATTTTATCTTGTGTTCTTTGTAATGGATCTTTTCGCTTCTCTTTTCGCATTTAAATTAGAGAAAGAGAATCCTAAACCATTAGCGTGGTTAATTTTACAACGTTTTATTTATCGTCAATTTATGACTTATGTTGTAATTAAATCTGTCTTTTCATCTATTCGAGGAGTAGCTGTGGGATGGAATAAATTGAAGAGAATGGGAAGTGTTGAGCACTCCTCTAAACATAATGAGGCATCATAAGAGAGCAGATAATCTGCTCTCTTTTTTTACTAGTAGCTTCTTAATTTGAATAACAATAGCTATGAATGATGTGGAACGAAAAATGCAAGTGGTAGAAAAAGAGAGAACGGGAAAATATGCTTTCTTCGTATGGCGATATTAATCTTCATCACAATTTCCAAGTCCAAACAATAACCCAAATAAATGCACAAGATAGAATCCGAAAATTAGATCTATAAATGTAAATATTTACTAAAATTCTATTTTTTGTACACATTACCATTTAGAATATTCTTGCATTTTCTAATGTTTCGTTTGATTTGCTGATTTTCAAAAAAATAAACCTCTGTACCTGACCAAACAAAAACCCAACACACAATGCTTAATACTCCTGCAATATAGGCATGATTGCTTGAAAGCTTCAAGAATATCACCCCAATAATAATACCAATCACAAACAAAACAATAGCCTTTTTGACATTTCTAGCATATGTATATTCCTCTTCGTTCAAAAGGTTAGAAAAAGTGTTAAATGTGGCAGTCTTCAATGACTTTTCATCAAAATCATTCTGACCTGAAAAAAATATTTCTACTTCTTTTCTTTTGCCACTGTGTAGCTTTGACAAAATAAAATCTTCAAGGTCAGAGCTTAGGTGAACATCATCTGAGCTATAATATCTTGAAAACGGAGTATCAGTTTCACCTAAATAGATATTTATACTTAATTCATCTTTCATGTTAACCCTCCTTTAAATCTAATTTACTAGTTGAAAGTCAACCTTTTATCAGTATGGTCAAGATAGCAACAATTCTTACGAAAACAGCGTTGTAAAAAGAGAAAGTCAATTCAAAAGTACCTGTAAGCCGTACTTATGCAAAAGAATTAAAGAAGCTGTTTCGTATTTAACAAGCAGCTTTTGGTATTTCATCCTTCTTTTTCTGTAATGCAAGCGCTTACGTAATTACTTACATCCTATACAATAAAGCCATCAAATAGAAAGAGGTGGCAAAAATGAGTGCAAAAAAAGTATACGATTTTTTAACACATTGTATTTTTATTACATTATGGTAACTCCTAAAATAAATATTTGATTCCATAATATATAAATGTAAAAATTGTAACTATCTTCTTTTAAAAATTTTATTTGAAGAACACGAGCCGAAAAAGAACTCATCTTCTAATGAGTTCTTTTTTTCGTTTATATAAAATAAAATGAAGCAGATATTTTATTGTGTCTATAGGTTCTATAAACAATTTTATCGAGGGGAACTGTTTTGGCTAGGACCGAAACAGGAGAATCCCCCACCTCAGGCGCGTGTAGAGGTAGGTGGGGTAGTTCAATAAATTGAAGATACATCATCCTAGGTACATATCTTCTAGAGTTAGTTTTGCTATTTAATTGTTGAGAATAAAAAACAGAAAGTGTAGCTGCTTTAGCTACACTTTCTGTTTTTTCATTCAGAATACACAATCATTCATTTAAATTTCCGATGAAGAAATTCGTTTTTTTGTTTTTGGTACGATAATAAATTTAATAAAAAATATGCTGACTATAACAGTTGAAAGGATAGGTAAAAACTGCTGTAGTGAAGCGAATATAATAATAGAAAATACCGCTAGCTGAACGACTGCTAATGAAAATAAAAGAATAAGAAATTGACGTACCCTCTCTTCAGATGCAATCGGATATAATGCCACAATAGTATTTCCCGAAAAATATTTCCACAAGGAACGCAGTTGCATCGAGGTCATATATAAGAGACAACAAGTAATAGCGCCTTTTACAAATATATTTGGTACGAAATATAAAATAAAAGAACCAATGGCAGTTAATCGAATGTATATTCCAAAATAATCATTTGCACGTAAGAATGATAAAGTGTTCAAATATAAAAAAGTAGATTGGTTTTTATGTAATATAGGTTCTATCCAATTTGTTAGCCATTTTCTTTTCTTTACTTGTTTTTTTAGCTGCGGAACATCAGTGAAAAAGCTTGCAAATTGGTAAAAGTGCATGTCCATTTTTTCTTCTTGTTCAATGATATACTCCCAGTTAATTCGTTTTGTTGGTTGTTTTACTGTATAAATAAGTATAAAGGCTGGAAGCAAGAGAACAGCACCGAATAGAACGACTGATACGGACTGAAAGAGCATATAAAGAATCAGTGCGTTACAAGTGAATCGAATGATGAACCAGATTTGGCTGTTATATTGATCACGCCATATCCAATTGATATACAGGTTCCAACCTTTTATTAACATTAAAATGAAAAAGATCGTACATAAGAATGGAACAGGTGTCTGTAATGTTTGTATTGCCAGCGGTGTAATGATTAGAAACGTAAATAGTAATGGGAAAAGCTGTATGGCGTAATTATAGAAAAGAGATTGTTTGAAATAAGGTGTTAATTTCTCTTCAAGTGCCAGTAAATAGACAGCGTCAGGCTTTTGGATAAAAGTACGGATCTTACATCTCGTTATAACGATTGTAAGTACAGTTGTGATGAGTAATAATGAGATTCCTTTAGAAGGAGCTGTTTTTAAAAACTTGGCGTAATAATAAGCACCGATACACGAGATAAAGATGAAGCTATACAATAAACCACTAATCATCCGGAAAAAATACATTATGCTGTTTTGAAGATGTTTTTGAAAGCGATCGCTCCATAGCGTTTCAATTGACATGTTTTTCACCTCTATCATCTATTATAAAGGTTTCTTTCTTGTACCAAAATAAAAACGAACAAATTGCTTTAAGCAACTTGTTCGTTTTTATTTCTTTTTTGATCACGATTCATTAATGGATAAAAGGCGAAACCAATTACAAATAAGCCAATTCCAAGAAGGAATGTTTTTATATCTGAGGATCCCGTTTTAATAACCCATAGTGCATAGCAAAGGGCAATGAATGCGACAATACCATCTATAATTCGTGAGCTCATTTCATTTTTATACGTTTCACCAGTTACAACAAGTTTTAATTGGAAGATCGGTGAAACGAGATAAGGGATTAAGTAGGCTAAGGTTGAGACAGTAATAACGAATGTATAGGCCTCAGCAATTGTCCCTGATAATGTTGAGAATAAGAATACTTGTGACATAATGTTTGTTAATCGTAATGAGTAAATAGGACTCCCTTTTTTATTTGTTTTTGCAAAGAAGGAAGGGAAGAACCCCTCTTTTGCCGCTTGATACGGTACTTCTGAGCTTAATAAAATCCAGCCTAAGATAGAGCCGAATAGGGAAGTAAGGGCAAGTAGTGCCATTAATTTCCCACCGCCATGACCCATTGCAGCATTTAATGCATCAGCTAATGGACGTTCAGAAGTTTGTAGTTTATCAATGTGAAGAACACCCATTGTTAAAATTGTAATTCCTAAATAAATGGCAACAGTTATTAATAAGCCAGCTACAGTAGCATGTTTTACCGTTTTTGGCGATTTCGCACGGTTTGATAAAAGAACGGCCGATTCAATACCGATAAATGCCCAAAGTGTTGTAAGGGCAGCTAAATTTACTTGTGAAAGTAGTCCATGTGACACGCCTTCTTTATCAATCATTGGTGTGTACCATTGTCCAAATTTAGAAGCTTGAAATGCAAACAAAGTAACAACGATAAATAGAAGGAATCCAGTCACCTTTGTTGTTGTTGCTAGGAAGTTTAATTTCCCGGCTCCGTTTACACCGTTTGTTAAAATCATATGTGTTCCCCATAGTAAGCAAGAACAGATGCAGAATGTAATCAGTTTTCCAACTTCCACATCGAAAGAGCCGATTGAAAATAAGATACGTGTATCTTTCATAATAGGGAAGAAGAGTGATAAATAACCTGCAAAAGATGTAATAATAGCAACATTACTTGCCCAGTTTGCGACCCAGTAGCCCCAAACTATGCTGAAACCAGCCATTTTTTTCTTTTTTGGTGATGAGAATAAAGCATATGCATGACTTTGTGGTCCTGTTGTTAAATCAGGACGACGAATTGCCAAATTACCGAAAACAAGAGCTAGCATTAAAACACCAAATCCTGTTGTTAACCAAGCTAATGTAACACCGAGTGGGCTTGCTGTTTGTGCTAATGTACTAGGCACCATGAAAATACCAGCGCCAACCATATTGCCGACAACAAATGCTGTCAGTACCCAAAAGCCCCATTTTTTTTGTTGCATAAAAGAATACCTCCCAAGTTAGTATAACCAAGTCAAGCGAGGAGATATGTATGTCTTCCAAAAAGGAAGTAAGGTAAGCTTCATACAAAACAAAAAAAGCACGTGTCATTGTCGCTACGTGCTTTCTATCTTATAGGAAACCCACGACATACCTCTCGATAGCTCTCCACAAACAAATTGTTTGTGACAGTTCTGCATTTATTAAATAGCAGACCCAGCAAGAATGCACAGTGGGCATGTCTTACTTCGGCAACCATTCCTTTCCCATTCATTCATCGATGCCACTACATCTCCTGAAATGATACTCTTAATGATTGCAACCTCTACCTCACCGAGATACGAATGAGGATTTATGTATTAAATTAACATAATCAAGGGTAACAAATGTATTTTTATACGTCAATGGATATGGTAATAGTCAGACTATAGCGAACAATTTGTTAGTAAAAGAAGAGAGCATTTTTTAGAAAAAAAGTTCGGTTAATTTATGTGTTAAACTATTGAAGCGTAATAGTGAAATCGTGTTTCGGAAAAAGAATTACATAGTAATTAGTAAATGGAGGTACGGTATGACGTTAATTTGTTTAGAAGGTGCCAGTGGTATTGGTAAAACGACGACGTGTAAAAGGATTGCGGAGTTGTACAATGCTTATGTGATTCCAGAAGTAAATTTCTTATTTCAGCGCCCTAATCCTGAACCGGAAAATTGGTATCTCGAAAGGCAAGTTGAAAGATGGCAACTCGCACAAGAAAAATTAAAATCGTATGATGTAGTTTTATTTGATGGAGATATCTTTCAGCCCATTTGGTATAACTGGATTTATGAGGGGGAGTTTCCACAAACTTTACCGTTTTTGAAAGAGTTTTATGTAAATCAAATGAAACGGAAACAGATAGGATTTCCGGGTGTCTACATTCATCTTTCTACAAGTGAAACAGAATTAAGAAAAAGGAAAGAAAATGATACGACCCAAAGACGAAGTAACTTTGAAAAACATCTAAGGCTTATAGAACCACAAAAGCAGTATTTTCAATATATGAATACTGTTTCTCCTAATGTAGTCCATTTTGTAGATGCAGTGAGTATTGAAGAAAATACAAAAAGTATTTTTGATATTTTGTCTCGCTTGAATCTAGAAAAACAACATAATTACTCTGTATCTTTATTAGAGAATGTAATGGATTGGGTAATGAGTAGTAACCCTAAAGCATATGAGATAAGTGAATAGGGAATGAAAGAATATATATCCGACTTGATTTTCCAACATAGATGTATCCATTTTAACTGAGAAGTCCATCTTCTCTAAATGAAGTGAAGGGGGGGATTTCAATTTCAAGCACTTAAGTCGTGGCTATGAAAATAAAAGGTAATCTCCACTCGCTTTCTCCTTTTGTTCTCGCTTGGCATGGGGGCAAAAAGGCACTGACGATTCTATCCATGGCCGGACGCTCTCTTCCTAACTAAAAAGAATGGCTTTTCAATTTGTATTTATATAAAAAAGAAGCTAATCTACAGCCGTAGATTAGCTTCTAACAGGATTTGTCCTCCTAAAATAGCAACTTGTAAGAGTGAGTATATGGTGATTGTGGGGGGGATATTTTTTAAATAAAATATTTATGGGGATGGTTTCTTATATGATTTTTATTTTGCATGCTCTTTCTGAAAGGGGTTTACCTTATTTGTAAGTGGAATATAGGGTTATCATAATATTATTGATAGATAATTTTTTTCGAGTATTGAAAAGGGAGTATATATCTTTCATTTTTTGTGATAAAAGTTTGTTTGGTAAAATAATGAAAAAAATAATTGACAGAAAAGTTACTCAAGTTATAAAATTAAAAATGGAAAATAAAACAAGGAGGTGTGTGTAATGATTGTAATGGTAAATATGACTGGCTTAGCTGTATTACGTGGTGGAAAACATTCATATCATTACGCAACCCGTACGGAAAGATAGTGCTTTTTTGTTTTCAAAAAAGCGTACGTTGCGTAGTTCGTAACGTACGCTTTTATGCGTTTTTGCGCATATCGTCAAGCGGCGGTATGCGCTTTTTTGTCTTTACTTTTGGTTGTTTCCATACTTTGTATGGTTTCGATAAAGAAAAATATGGAAGGTGAGATGTAATGATGAAACAGTACAATTTACGCAATGTAAAAGTGGGGCCTTTTGATAGTGGATAACAGAGATAGACTGAAACAAGATCGAGAAGGGAGAGATTTCATTGTTTTCAGTATTACAAAAGTTAACATGGTTTTTTAAAGAACATTGGAAGAGGTACAGTATCGCAATTGGAGCGCTTCTAATTGTAAATGTAGTAGAGGTAATTCCTCCAAAAGTAATCGGTTTAACAATTGATCATATAAAAATAGGGTCTTTAACAAGCGAAGTAATTATGAAATATATTTGGATTTTAGTCGTGACGACGATAGTTGGATATGTACTCACGTATGTATGGCAGCACCAATTATTTGGCGGGGCATTCGTGCTTGAAAAAACGATGCGTTCAAAATTTATGGGACACTTGCTCAAAATGACACCGACCTTTTATCACAAAAATCGTACTGGTGATTTAATGGCGAGAGCGACAAATGATTTAAAGGCGATTGCTATGACTGCAGGATTTGGGATATTGACGCTCGTTGATTCTAGTTTATATATGCTCACAATTGTTTTTATGATGGGCTTTTCAATTAGTTGGCAACTTACAATTGCGGCGCTTCTTCCCCTGCCGATTATGGCATATGCGATGAATATATATGGGAAGAAGTTACATGAACGCTTTACCGTTGCGCAAGATGCGTTTGGGGATATGAATGATAAAGTACTTGAATCGATTGCAGGCGTGCGTGTTATTCGTGCATATGTGCAGGAGAAAGCGGATGAAGAAAGATTCCATCAATTAGGAACAGATGTATATGAAAAAAATATGAAAGTAGCAAGAATTGATGCACTGTTTCAGCCAACTGTGAAGATGCTAGTTGGTCTTAGCTATTTAATTGGTCTTGTATATGGAGCGTTTTTAGTTTTCCAATCAAAGGTGACGCTTGGGGAACTTGTTTCCTTTAACGTTTACCTTGGGATGATGATTTGGCCAATGTTTGCGATTGGTGAATTAATCAATGTCATGCAGCGGGGGAATGCTTCGCTAGATCGTGTTAATGAAACGTTAGCGTATGAGCCTGACGTGAAAAACGTGAAAAAGCCGATGCGTGTACACGAACCAGAGTATATCGATTTTGATAAAGTTTCCTTTTCGTATCCGGCTTCACCTGAACTTAATTTGAAAAATGTTTCTTTTTCATTAAAACAAGGAGAAACGCTTGGCGTTGTTGGGAAAACAGGGAGTGGTAAAACGACTCTTGTTCGACAACTTCTTCGCCAGTATCCACTTGGGGAAGGGGATATTACAGTGTCGGACGTTACGCTTGGTCAAATTTCAACTGAAAGCGTGCGAGGCTGGGTTGGGTATGTACCGCAGGAGCATATTCTATTTTCAAAAACAGCACGCGAAAATATTTTGTTTGGAAACAGGGAAGCAAGTCAGGAGGAACTTGAAAAGGCTATTGAAATCGCGGCATTCAAAAAAGATTTGGAGTTTCTTCCTGAAGGATTAGAGACGCTTGTTGGAGAGAAAGGTGTTTCTTTATCTGGCGGGCAAAAACAACGGATTTCAATAGCGAGAGCTGTTATTCAAAATCCAGAAATTTTAATTTTAGATGATTCATTATCGGCTGTGGATGCCAGAACGGAAGCGGCGATTATTGAAAATATAAGAAGAGAAAGAAGCGGAAAAACAACAATTATAACAACGCACCGCCTGTCAGCTGTGCAGCATGCGGATTGGATTCTTGTTATGGATAATGGTGAAATCATAGAAGAGGGAACGCATGATAGACTCGTTTCTAATGATGGCTGGTATGCGGAGCAGTTTGAAAGACAACAGGGTGAGAATATAGAGGGTGAGGTGAAAATATGAGTGTTTCAAAGCGGTTATTTAAGTACGCCATGAAAGTAAAAGGAACGATTTTTGTGGCACTTGCAATGTTATTTATTTTCGTTATTGCAGAGCTCGCAGGGCCATTTGTGGCAAAGGTAATGATTGATGATCATATTGTCGGCATTGAGAAGCCTTGGTATGAAACGGGGCAAGGTGAGGACGCAGTATTATATAACGGCACTTGGTATAAGCGAAGCGACCGTTTTGAACAAGGGGAACAAAAAGGAAAAGAAGTTCGTATTATACAGGTCGGTTTCACTTATTACTTTGTACCTAACAAAATTGCAGCAGAGGGAACACGTTCTGTAAAGGGAGATATCGTTACAGTTCAAAGTGGGAAAGCAACGCAAGTGTATAAAGCAAAAATGTTAACAGCTAAAGAGGTATATTCGTTTTATGAACCTGAGATGAAACGATTGCTTTTACTTGGCGGAGGATATTTTGCACTATTGTTAGTTGTATCTTTATTTGCATATGGTAAGCAGTTTTTCTTACAGAAAGCATCGAATAAAATCATTCAAATTATGCGCGAAGATGTTTTTTCTCATATTCAAACCCTACCGATCCGTTATTTTGACCATTTACCAGCAGGGAAAATTGTATCGCGTGTAACGAATGATACAGAGGCGATTCGTGAGTTATATGTAACAGTTTTAGCGACATTTGCTTCTAGTTTTATTTATATTATTGGAATCTTTATTGCTTTATTTTTACTTGATATGAAATTAGCACTCCTATGTTTAATCATCATACCAATTTTAATTGTTTGGGCTGTTTTATATCGAAAATATGCTTCGGTGTACAATCATAAGATGCGCTCTCGGTTATCAGATATTAATGGAACAGTGAATGAATCAATCCAAGGGATGCCTATCATCCAGGCATTTCGTCAAGAACGTACAACAAAGAAAGAATTTGAAGAATTAAATGAAGATTATTTTAAGTATCAAAATAAAATTTTAAATTTAAATGCAGCGACATCCCATAACTTAGTAGGAGTCTTGCGTAATATTGCTTTTACGGCCGTTATTTGGTATTTTGGCGGCGCCTCTTTGAGTGCTGCTGGGGTTGTCTCTTTAGGAGTGCTGTATGCATTTGTCGATTATTTAACAAGGCTCTTCTCACCAATTACAAATATGGTAAATCAGCTCGCGAACTTAGAGCAAGCGCGGGTTGCATCGGAACGTGTATTTGAACTGTTGGATGAAAAGGGAGAAGTACTTCAGGAAGAGCGTATCCCGCGTCTGAATGGAAATGTTCGATTTGATAATGTTTCATTTTCTTATAACGGAAAAGATGAGGTGTTAAAAAATATTTCTTTCGAGGCGAAAAAAGGAGAGACGATTGCTCTTGTTGGTCATACTGGATCTGGGAAAAGTTCCATTATGAATGTACTTTTCCAATTTTATGAGTTTCAAAAAGGAAAACTTACAATTGATGGGTATGATGTGAAAGATATACCAAAGCAGGCACTTCGCGAGCATATGGGGATTGTGCTGCAAGATCCATTTTTATTTAGTGGTACGGTAGCTTCGAATGTAAGTTTAGAGCATCCAAAGATTTCAAATGATCGAATTATAAAAGCACTGCACGATGTAGGAGCAGAGCGATTTGCTAACAATATAGAAGAAGAAATTACGGAAAAAGGAAGTACGCTTTCAACTGGAGAGCGTCAACTTATATCCTTCGCACGTGCGCTAGCATTCGATCCTGCCATCTTAGTGTTAGATGAAGCGACTTCAAGTATTGATACAGAGACAGAGGCGATGATTCAGGGCGCGCTAGAGGTTGTAAAGAAAGGAAGAACAACCTTTATCATTGCACATCGCCTTTCAACCATTAAGAGCGCGGATCAAATCATTGTACTCGACCGGGGAACGATTCTCGAAAAGGGTTCTCACGATGAATTAATGCAGAAAAAAGGTCGTTATTATGAAATGTACAAAACACAAATGGAAGGAAGTCAAAGTGCGTAACTTTCACGGAATGTTCAGAAAACTTTAAAGCAATGTTTACAAATGCTTCCGTATCTTTCCTTATCCATGTGATATGTTGGAGGAAAGGGGGAGATAGGGATGGAAGAATTATCAGTTACATTTAACATTGCTTTCTTTTTACTATTGTGCGGAATGATTGGGTATTGTGTATTAGATTCTTAAAAGAGCTTGCTAATGTAGCAAGCTCTTTTAAAGGTGTTGAGAAACAGGGGCACCTGCCCTCTGTGCGCCGATATCGTTTTAAGGTATTGGCGAAATTGACGAGGCGTATTTTTTGTGCTCAGAAAAAGGGAAACGTAAAGTGGATTTGAGTTGGTTTCAAATTCTGGACAAAAAACATAGGACTAATGATTGTGCGATGTGCCGTTAAAGGATAGGGTCGTGGAATACGCATCAGGCTAATTATGCAATGGGAGATGGGGATTATTTAAATGATACGTGCTTATAGGGAAGAAGATAAGGTCAGTATATTACATCTAATACAAAGTATGGAGATAGAAGAAGAGGTAGGTTCTTTAGAGGATATTGTCCTAAATTCTACGCAATTTCTCTTATATGAACAAAATGGAATTGAAGGGTTCTCATACTCATCTGTCTATACCAATAGTGCCGGAGAGTCTATTGCTCAAATCAGTGTTTATGTAGAACCAGATTCCCGTTTAAAAGGTATTGGTTCTACATTATATAAAGCGATGGAAGAGGTAATTTCTGAAACAAAACCGGATTTTGTATGTACTTATATGAGAGTCGAATCAGAAAACCCTACTGGTTTTGCTAAGAAAATGGGGTTTGAAAAATGGTGGGGTTCACTTGAATCGGTATACAAGGGAGGGGCCTTTCCTAAAACAGACATTAAGTTTATTAAATATGAAGATCGATTTTTTGATCAGTTTGTAAAAATGGTGCAGGCATGTTATTACGAGCTGCATGAAAAGAATGATATTAAACCTTACCTCGCTCCAGAAGACAGTGTAAAAACATACAAATTAAACAATAAAAATAATGTATATTTGGTGTTAGAAGGTGAGCAAATTGTTGCATCGGTTACGACTGGGGAAGGGATATTAGATAATTTAATGGTTGCGCCAAGTCACCAAGGAAAGGGATATGGACGTAAGGCTTTACAATTCGGTATGAACGAGATGTTAGAAGCAGGGTACAAAGAAATTCGAATATGTTTTTTAGAGGGAAACGAAAGTGCTGAGAGGTTGTACAACTCTTTAGGCTTTAAGCCGCTTCACAATACACAGGTTTATCGAAAGTTCTTATAAATGAAACACTCGTTATTCCACAGGGACTTTAATGGAGAAAGGGAACTCAAATTCATAGGAGTTCCCTTTCTTTATCTCAAAAAGCAACAACATTGATTTTTCGTGCGGCATGAGGCGAAAACAGCCCTGTCCGCATCTATGCATGATTGGCCGCTCTCTTTCATCTAAAAAGAAAGGTTTTTTGTTTTACCTTTTCCTCTATAAATGCTATATTTAAAAACGTTACTTATTTTTTGTATGTATTGGTTTTATATCATGTTGTTTGATTATGAAAAAAAAGGATACACTAATCACGAACATTTTCATTGAAAAATTGTTCAAGATTGCATACAATCAATATAGTTTTTAAATTCCTATCTGAATACTTGGAGGACTAATATCATGAAGAAATTATTTTCAGTGCTTGCAGTAGCTACACTAGCGGTCGGAATTGTAGCGGGCTGTGGCAAAGAAGAGAAAAAAGATACAGGTAGTCAAGATGCATTACAAAAAATTAAACAAAGTGGTGAACTTGTAATTGGTACAGAAGGTACATATCCACCATTTACATTTCATGATTCAAGCAATAAATTAACTGGATTTGACGTTGAGTTAGCAGAAGAAATTGCAAAACGTCTAGGCGTGAAACCAGTATTTAAAGAAACACAATGGGACAGCTTACTTGCTGGACTAGATGCAAAACGTTTCGATATGGTTGCAAACGAGGTTGGAATTCGTGAAGATCGTCAAAAGAAATATGATTTCTCTAAACCATATATTTCTTCTTCAGCAGCACTTGTCGTTCGAAAAGATAAAGATAAGCCAGCATCATTTACAGATATTAAAGGTTTGAAAGCAGCGCAGTCTTTAACAAGTAACTATGCGGACATTGCAAAGAAAAATGGCGCAGAAATCCAAGGTGTAGAAGGATTTAGCCAAGCAGTAGAATTACTTAACTCAGGACGTGTTGATTTCACAATCAATGACAAATTATCAGTATTAAACTATTTACAAACGAAAAAAGATGCAAACATTAAAATTGCAGATACAGAAAAAGAAGCATCACAAAGTGGGTTTTTATTCCGTAAAGGTAGCGATAAATTAGTACAAGAAGTAGATAAAGCGTTAGAAGATATGAAAAAAGATGGTACGTATGACAAAATAACGAAAAAATGGTTCGGTGAAAATGTATCTAAGTAGTGTAATCGTTACAGATCGATTATCTACATGGATAGATATCATGCAAGCATCCTTCAAGCCTATGCTGGAGGGTGCTCTTTTCACAACAATTCCATTAACGCTTATCACATTTGTGATCGGTATTATATTGGCGACCTTCACGGCTTTAGCTCGTATTTCAAATAGTCGCATTTTACAATGGATTGCTCGTATCTATGTATCTATTATTCGCGGAACACCACTTCTTGTACAATTATTTATTATTTTCTATGGACTTCCAACTTTACAAATTGAGATTGATCCATATCCAGCAGCTGTTATTGGATTTTCATTAAATGTTGGTGCGTATGCATCTGAAATTATTCGCGCATCTATTTTGTCTATTCCGAAAGGACAATGGGAAGCAGCGTATACAATCGGTATGACATATCCACAAGCGCTAAAACGCATTATTTTACCACAAGCAACACGTGTATCGATTCCGCCACTTTCGAATACGTTTATTAGCTTAGTGAAGGATACTTCATTAGCATCGTTAATTTTAGTAACAGAAATGTTCCGAAAAGCACAGGAAATCGCAGCGATGAACTATGAATTTTTAATTGTTTATTTTGAAGCAGGTCTTATTTATTGGGTGATTTGTTTCTTATTATCTATCGTGCAACAAATATTAGAAAAACGTTCAGAACGTTATACTTTAAAATAATCCTTTTACAAAAGGAGTTTTTGTTTTTATGATTTCAATTCAACATTTACAAAAGAGTTTCGGTGATAACACTGTACTAAGTCATATCGATTTATCCGTGGAAAAAGGTGAGGTTGTTGTAATTATTGGACCATCTGGATCTGGTAAGACAACATTTTTACGTTGCCTGAATGTATTAGAAACACCAAATGCAGGTATTGTTCGTATTGGTGATAAAGAACTGGATTTCTCTAAAAAAATAACGAAGAATGATATTGTAAATCTTCGTATACAAACAGGTATGGTGTTCCAGCACCACAATCTATTTCCTCACTTAACAGCAATCCAAAATGTCATGGAAGGGCTTGTTACAGTGAAAAAGATGGGGAAAGAAGAAGCGAAGACGAAAGCGACGTATTTCCTTGAAAAAGTTGGACTTGGTGACAAGATGAATCTATATCCATTCCAACTATCAGGCGGACAACAGCAGCGTGTCGGAATTGCTCGTGCGCTTGCGATGGAACCACAAGTTTTATTATTTGATGAACCAACGTCAGCATTAGATCCAGAACTTGTACAAGAGGTCCTAAAAGTAATGAAGGAACTTGCAAATGAAGGAATGACGATGGTAATTGTAACACATGAAATGCGCTTTGCTCATCAGATTGCGAACCGTGTCATTTTTATGGATGGCGGCGTTGTTGTGGAGCAAGGTACACCAGAAGAGGTATTTACAAATCCGAAAGAAGAACGCACGAAGCGATTTTTACAAATGCTTCAGTAAAAAGAAAGGTCTCAGGGCGAATACCCTGAGACCTTTTTGCCATATATATTTATCTTTGGAATCCACCAAGGCTTTGCTCAGCCATTGCTACTAAACGTTTTGTGATTTCGCCACCAACAGAACCGTTTGCACGAGCTGTAGAATCTGCTCCTAATTGTACACCAAATTCTTGAGCGATTTCGTATTTCATTTGATCGATTGCAGCTGTTGCACCTGGTACTACTAATGGGTTATTTTGGTTTGCCATAGGAATATATCCTCCTTAGAGTATAAAAGTTTTTTTGGTTGGATTAGCTGGAGTTGAACCAGATTATCGCCCGTTTGGCGCTAATCCATCGTTTGAGATGAGTGTAATCATAGTATGGGTGTTACGTAGAAAGATATGCGGTTTAATAAATTGTAAATTTTGTAAATGAATAAACCAACTTTGATTTTTCACCATATACGTCACGGCTGTGGATAACGAGAGGTGGCCAGCACTCTTTTTCTTTATTGGTTTTCTACTAAGGCCTGACGTAGGAAGAGGATTTGACAGCTTCTATGCATGACCGGATGCTCTCTCCCGCCTAAAAAGAATGATTTTATTTCGTTTTTTTAATTTGTATTTTTCTAAAAGAAGGTCACACTAATCGTAAATATGAAACCTCTATTGATTGGAGGAGTTATCAATGGCAATCTGTCCACTTTGTAATGCGCTAGAGGCTCAAACATATAGTTGTCAAATTTGCATGAATGTACTCCAAGATTATGGGAAAGTTGTAGATTATACAGATGCTTATAGCGCATATATGGATCAAGATTTATTAAGTGCAGTAGACGGGTTAACAGGGGAGAGTTCGGAGCAATATTGTGTTCATGTTTTCTATTGCGGGACGTGTGGCACACAAACTGAACTAATGGTAAAACTGATGTAATGAAAAAACTTCCACCTATTATAGGATGGAAGTTTTATCTTCTGGTAATAGCTTTTTTGAATGAGAAGAATGCTGTTCTGTTAAATGTATGGCATACTCATAAAATAACTGTCTCGTCAGTTCATTATATTCTTGTAATTTTTCGGACTGAAATACGGTTCTTCCAGGTTTGGAATTGGCTTCAAATAGCCAAATCTTCTCATCTTTATCCAAACCTAAATCAAAACCAATTTCTCCGATATTTCCTTCTATATGCTGATCCAAAATAGAACTTAATTGTAAGGCTGCATCTGTTAATTTATTCGTAATTCGAATACGCTCCGTTGCATCAGGAAAGATATCTTGGAGTAGCTTTACTTCTCCGCCACTATTTATATGAGTTGTTATACTGCCTTTTCCAGCAACTTTGACAACGATAGCACTAACTCTCCAATTACCAAAACGATTTTTATTTGTATGAATTCGAAAATCTATTGGCTGCCCATCTATACGTAATAATACAATTCCTTGTTGAACGATAAACTTTTTTAAATCCTGACCTTGCATAACATGATTGATAAGTGTTTCCAAAGAGTGATACTTTCGTAATTTATTCTGGTTCTTCTCACGATAACGACAATAATAACGGTTTTCTGAAGCAGAATAAAGAATTTGATAAATATCGCGCCCAAAACTACCATGCGCAGGTTTCATATAAATGTGTTTGTATGATGATAAGGAACGCTCTACTTGTTCGAAGTGCTGAAATGTTTCTGTTTGAGGTAAAAGGGAAGCGACTGTTTTTTCCTTTATAAGAAGCTGATGTATATTCCATTTATTGAAAAATTCTGAGTTAAACCATGGAATGGCGTACTTTGTTTGTAATTGTTTTTTTGCCCGAACAATAGGTTTGTAAAGCTCTGCTTGCCGATTAGGCAATCGATCATAAATAACGTTTGGAAAAGGAACCTTACACTGTGTCCAGTTCCCCTCTTTGAAAAAGTATCCATCAATTGTTTCTTCATCCCAGTTTATATGTTGTGCACCAAATAAGAAAACAAATGGGTGTAAAGAATGAGGTGTGGTCAGTAACTCTTTGAAACCGATGGAACGGTCGCCAACGGGATGAGAAGCTGATTCCGAAAAACCTGTTGTGAAAATACCGATTAATGGCCCTAATATAAGTGTTTGATTTTGAATGAAAGCATGAACGGTAGTTGGAAACGGGAGATAAAGTTCCTTCGCAATTTGTTCGCCAATTATAATTTCGTGAGCATAAGTATAATGAATTTCAATATTTTCACATGCCGTATGTCGTGTACCGAAGGAAATAAATGTAAAGAGAGAAGGGCTAGAAAATATATAGGGCAATGTTAACGACCTTGGATGATCAGTAGAAATTTGTAATGTGTAAATATGATCTTTCAATATAGTAGTCACTCCTTTTTCAGTTACGGTGTAAATGGATTCAACCGTAATGGGCCGTGGGAAGCTCTTTCGGCCAGTGAATAATCATGTTGTTTTCGAATTAGCATGTATAATTCGAAGTGCTCTATTGAATCCATTATGTAAAAAGAGAAGAGAGAGCGGCTCAATTTTTTTGGTTTCTCTTGTGAAGTTGCGCGGTAATGGCTTCAAAACGGTTTCATTATACATTGCAAACATGTTTCCATATCATTATACTGTTGCCCGTATAACGATATTCTATTTTTGGATGATCAATGTGTTAGTACAAGAGTTGAAAAACGTACAGAAAACCTTTTCTTTTAGGTGGGAGGTAGGATTCCGGCTATGGATATGGATAGAATCGGTCAGAATTTTTTTCGCCAAGCGAAAGCAAGTATATCGCAACATGAAGGGCTGATTGCGTATTGTACTTGTAACAAGTTGTAGTAAGATATAGATATATATTTGGAGAAATGGAAGGCTGATATTGTCATGAATATGTGGTTAAATATGTTAACAACAACAGGGTTAGGAGCGATAATTGGTGGGTATACGAATCATTTAGCGATTAAAATGTTATTTCGCCCGCATCGCCCTATTTATATTGGAAAGTTTCGAGTACCGTTTACACCAGGATTGATTCCGAAACGTCGTGATGAACTTGCGGTGCAACTAGGAAAAATGGTTGTGGATCATTTGTTAACGCCAGAAGGAATCGGAAAGAAGTTAACAGATGAAAAGTTTCAACAAGAGCTTATTCAGTGGGTACAACTAGAGGTAGATAAAATTTTGGTGAACGAGCAATCATTACGAGAGGTTTTAGAAAAATGGGGCTTAGAGGATGTAGAAAGAAAGGCAGTCCAACAAATTGAAAATATGATTGTGAAAAAAATTGAGGCGTTTTTATCACAATATTATACATATACGTGGGAACAAGCTTTACCTAGTTCTGTTCATGAAAAAGTGGAGCAAATGATTCCGAATGTAGCATCATTTATTTTAGATAGAGGTAAAAGCTTTTTTGAAAGTGCAGAGGGAAAAGAGCGCCTTGCTAAAATGATTGATGACTTCTTTGCTTCACGAGGTACATTATTAAATTTAGTAGGTATGTTTTTAGGGAATGTAAGTTTAGTGGATCGTCTGCAACCAGAAGTGATTAAGTTTTTAGAACAAGAAGGAACGAAGCAGCTTTTAAGTGATGTACTGCAAAAAGAGTGGGAGAAATTAAAGGGAAGAGAAGTGAAGGAACTGGAGTCCTTTATAGAGAAAGAAACGGTTGTAAAGTCAATTCTATCGACAGTTAAAATAGAAGAAACGGTAAGAGGATTTTTCGATCAATCTGTTCAAAAAGTGTGTGAACCAGTTAGGGAAAAGGTTGTACAAACAATGATTCCAAGTTTAGTGAAAAAAGGTTTAGTGTTTGGAGTAAACAATACCGAACAGATTTTGAAAAATTTACGTCTTGCTGAAATCGTACAACAAGAAGTATCTACATTCTCAACAGAGAGATTAGAAGATCTTGTGCTATCGATTACGAAAAGTGAACTGAAGATGATTACATATTTAGGAGCGTTATTAGGAGGGACGATTGGATTGATTCAAGGCTTGTTATTGCTGCTTTTCAGCTAATCGGATGCCTCTAATTATAAATAAAGTGAAATTTCTTCACATCTCGTGTATAGTTTGTTATTGTAAAAAGGTGCGTATCACAAGGTACTCAAAGAGCGAGGGAAAATAGACCGAGCTCTCTAAAGGAGGAAAAATACAATGACAAAGAATATTCATGATGTTGCATATGAATTACAAAAAGCAATCGCAGAAAATACAGATTTTCAAGCACTAAAAGAAAGTTATGCAGAAGTACAAGGCGATGCAGCTTCAAAAGAACTATTTGATCAATTCCGTACAATGCAAATGGGCTTACAACAAAAAATGATGCAAGGCCAAGAAATCACAGAAGAAGATAACCAAAAAGCACAAGAAGTTGTAGCGCTTATTCAACAAGATCAAAAAATCGTAAAATTAATGGAAGCAGAGCAACGTTTAAATATTGTAATCGGCGACATTAACAAAATTATCATGAAGCCGCTTGAAGAAGTATATACTTCATATCAAGCTTAATTAGAAAGGCGTTTCCTGGGAGGGAAACGTCTTTTTTATTTAGATACAAATGGATGACCATTAAAATAAAATCGCCAAGGATAATGAACGGCTTCTTCTGCATAGTCAATATTGATGCGAGGACCAGTCATTATTTCATATTGAGAGGATAGATGTTCTTCTTCAGGGACTAATTCAATATATAGTTCATCCCCTTGCAGTGATAGCCCTCGTTCCTCTAAAGTAATTCCAAGTGCGCGGCATAGCTTTCCAGGTCCGTTCGTTACATTTTTGTATTGTGCTTTCGTAAGTTCCGTTTTACCATAGCGTGCTATTTTCATTTCTTCTATTCCATCAATAGGCTCTAGTGCCCGGATGAGAACGCCTTGAGGGGTACCAACTGGAGCAGTGATGACATTAAAACAATGGTACATACCATAAATAAGATATACATAGGCATGTCCTGGTGCACCAAACATGACTTCCGTTCGTTCGGTTCGTCTTCCGCCATAGCTATGTGCAGCTTTATCATCTGGCCCTTTATATGCTTCTACTTCTACAATGAACCCGCTTCGTTTGATTCCATCTACTATATGTACAAGTTTCTGACCGAGTAAATTTTTAGCAACTTCTAATGTATCGCCCTCATAAAAAGAAGGAGGTGCTTTCATATGGATATCCCCTTTACTGATGATATACGTATATCATAAACCAAATTTATGCCAAGGATTCTAACTCGTTCTAATTAATAAATTTCTTTCATAAATTATGGATAGAGTAAAAGCAGCTAAGAGGAGGAATGCGTCATGATTTATCGCTTGTTGGCTCTTAATATAGATGGAACACTCATGCAGAAAAACGGGAAGATACCAAAAGGAACACGAGAAGCGATTGATTTTGTAAAGCGAAAAGGTGTATATGTTACGCTATTTACAAGTCGGCACTTTCAATCAGCTCATAAAATAGCGAAGTCATTAAAACTAGATTCCATATTAGTTACGCATAGCGGTGCTTTTATTTCTGCTTCATTAGATAAACCGCTCATTCAAAAAAGATTATCAGAGGAAAAAACGTTTAATATCGTGCAAGTACTGGAACATTTTGAATGTAATATCCGTATTTCGCATGAACGTTTTTCTATTGGTAACCGTGAACGAAATACACCAAACTTAATTGCGCGCACTGTATTATCGAGTTCGGACCCGTTATTTTATCCTGTTCAATTTGTAGATTCATTAGGGGACGCACTTCGTGATCAACCTGTTGCAGCTCCGAAAATTGATGTTGTCTTTGCAAGTAGAGGAGAAAGAGAACGTGCGCTTAAAACGTTGAAAAAAGCGTTTGAAAATGTCGAGTATGTAGAATCCGATGGGGGAAGGATAGAAATTCTTCCGCTGCATGTATCGAAATTAAGAGGTTTGCAATTATTGGGAGAACACCTTGGAATCGAACTGAGTGAAATGGTAGCAATTGGCGATAGTTTGGAAGATTTAGATGTCATCGAGAATGTTGGATTAGGAGTTGCGATGGGAGATGCACCTATTCCAGTGAAACAAGCAGCAAACTGGATTACGCGTTCTAATAGTGAAAACGGAGTCGAGTATATGATTAAAGAACATTTTCGAAAGCAATTTCCACTTCCATTTCTAAAAAATCACTCGCAGGTTCATAAATGGTGATAAGATGACGAAAGAACGCAGCCTGAAAGCTGCGTTTCTTAGTGTTTGTCTTTCCGGGAAAATGAGGTAAAAGCTTCTGTATTGACCTGAAAACGCCCTTCAAGTAAACTAAAGAGAGTTTACAAATGAAAAGGTGATAAGTGTTGTTAATTTCAATAAAAACGTTACAAGATGATCGTTTTTTACGTCCGCTGCAAAATATTAGCGGCTTATTTTTTGAAGAAAGTACGATAGGATTTGAGAAAGAAGATGCGAATCTTATTGTTGAAATACAGATAGAAGGAAACGTGACAGCTTCAGCACGTTTAACAGACGCTCAAACTGGGGATGTATATGAAGAAACGTTCTCAAAAGATTTATCTTCTTTTACAGAAGAAAAAGAAAGAATGAAGCAAGTAAAGCATGTGGTTTCTTATGTGTATCTTTCTGTTCTGCAGCAGTTAACAGGATTGGAACAGAGTTGGGGCATTTTAACAGGAGTGCGTCCAACAAAGCTTCTTCACAAAATGCTTCAAAACGGTATGTCAAAAGAAGAAGCACATAAGGAACTTCGTGAAAGCTATTTAATCCACGAAGAAAAAATTGAACTTCTGCAGCGCATTGTTGACTGCCAATTAGCAGTTGTTCCAGATTTATATCGTTTGAAAGAAGAAGTAAGTATTTATATCGGTATTCCGTTTTGTCCGACAAAATGCGCATATTGTACATTCCCTGCTTATGCGATTAATGGGCGTCAAGGATCGGTGGATTCTTTCTTAGGCGGTCTGCATTATGAAGTTCGTGAAATCGGTAAGTTTTTAAAAGAAAAAGGTGTTAAGGTTACAACGATTTATTACGGAGGCGGTACACCGACAAGTATTACAGCAGAAGAGATGGATATGCTGTATGAGGAAATGTACCAATCGTTCCCGGATGTGAAAGAAGTACGCGAAGTAACAGTTGAGGCAGGTCGTCCAGATACGATTACGCCAGAAAAACTAGAAGTATTAAATAAATGGAACATTGACCGTATTAGTATTAACCCGCAGTCGTACCATCAAGAAACGTTAAAAGCAATTGGACGTCATCATACGGTGGAAGAAACGATTGAGAAGTATCATCTGGCACGTCAAATGGGAATGAACAATATTAATATGGACTTAATCATTGGTCTTCCTGGTGAAGGGTTAGAAATCTTCAAACATACGTTAGATGAAACAGAAAAGTTGATGCCAGAATCATTAACAGTTCACACATTATCATTTAAACGTGCTTCTGAAATGACGCAAAATAAGCGTAAATATAAAGTGGCAGGTCGCGAAGAAATTACAGCGATGATGCATGAAGCAGAAGAGTGGACAAAGAATCATAACTACGTACCGTATTATTTATACCGCCAAAAGAACATTTTAGGTAACTTAGAAAATGTTGGTTACGCAATGCCGACGCAAGAAAGTATTTATAATATCGTGATTATGGAAGAAGTACAATCCATTATCGGTCTTGGTTGCGGTGCATCAAGTAAATTTGTTCATCCAAAAACGGGGGCGATTACGCATTTCGCAAACCCGAAAGATCCGAAATCATATAATGATGGTTACATTAAATATACAGAAGATAAGCTTGAGATTTTAAAAGAGCTATTCTCATAAAGTGAAACTTTAATCCGTGGGGGCTCATCCTCCACGGATTATTAGTTAAAGCGGGGGGAAGCAACTAATTAATAATCGCTTCCTTGTAATCAACAAATTGTGTTATGATTACAAAAAATAGGAGGTTTCAAAATGAGCGAGGACAAAGAAACTCCTGAAAGAGCAAGAGAAAGACTAAGGCAAGAAGCGTTAAAAAGAAATCCAACTGGAAATATGAATGATGCATTTAATAGGGCTGGAACTGGAAACCTTGTTGATTTAGTAGGTAGTTTAGGTTGGAAAGGTATCGGCATCCTAATCCTTGTAATTGTACTAGGTTTTGTCTTAGCATCACTATTCTTTAAATAAGAAGACCTCTTTTTGAGGTCTTTTATTATGCACTTTTCAAGAATTCAGCCGTAGTATGATTGGATTTTGGACACGCTGAAATAAACATTAACATTTGTTCTACTTGCATTTCAAGCTATCTGAATCAATAGAGAGTTATCATGGTATTTGGTTGCCACACCTTGAAATTTTCTCATCCAGGTCTTTAAACGGCCAGTGCCTTTTTTCGCCCTATGCCATGTTAAAACAAAAGGAGAAACTGAGTGGATATCACTTTTTGCCTTCATAGCCGCGGCTTGGGTGCCTGCAAATCAAACTGGGATATGTTTGTAAAACAATGTCGAGAATGATCAGAAAAAGAAGGTAAAAATGTAGAGGAAATGTCTACTTATAGACGAAATGATAGATTTATGAAAGTTAAAAGGGGGCATATTTTGACATGTATATGACGATTGGGAGGATTTTTGAGTTATCTGTAGGGAAATATGCAAATAAAGAAGCGTTAGTGGAACCTGAAAAGAATATCCGCTGGACATATAAAGAGTGGGATGAACAGGTCAATAAAACAGCGCATGCTCTGCTTGCAGAAGGTGTGAAAAAAGGGGATACTGTATCAGTTTATTTATATAACTGCCATGAATTTGTAAACGTTTACCTTGCTTGCGCTAAAATTGGAGCGATTTTCAATCCAATTAATTTCCGTTTAAAAGCAAAAGAAGTAACTTATATTCTCCAAGATGCGTCCTCCAAAGTTGTCGTATTTGAAAAAGCTGTTGAAAAGACAGTTGCTGCCATTGAACGAGATTTCCCAAACAGTTCTTTTTTGTATATAGAAGATGATGTGCCTTCATACGCTGCTTCGTATCATGAAAAGGTAGATGCTGCTTCATCTGAGCCGGCGGATATTGTCGTTGAGGAAACAGATTATTGCTCTATGCTCTATACAAGTGGTACAACAGGTCATCCAAAAGGGGTGTTACATCGACATCGTGACATGGCTGAACATAGCATGATTTGCACGTATTTCTTAAAATATAACCGTGATAGTATTGGGCTTGTAGTAGCACCGTTATATCATTGCGGTGAATTAAATGCTGGTATTATACCAAGAATTCAAGTTGGTGGGAAAAATATTATTTTACATCAATTTGATACAAAGACGGTACTACATACAATTGAAAAAGAAAAAATCACGACATTCTTTGCTGCACCAACGATGTGGAATATGATGTTACAAGAGGATTTATCACAATATGAATTGCGTTCGATGAAAATTGGAATATATGGGGGAGCTGCGATGGCGCCAGCGCTCGTAAAAGAATGTAAAGAGCGTCTACATATTGATCTTGTCCAAATTTATGGAATGACAGAGATGGGGCCGGTTATTGCATTCTTAGTAGAAGAAGATCAAATTACGAAAGCCGGTTCAGCTGGAACTCCTTGCTTTAGTCACGAAATTCGAATTGTAAAACCCAGCGAAGAGGGCCCGGCAGAACCGGATGACGTGTTACCACCGTATGAAGTGGGAGAAATTATTTCACGTGGACCAACCATGATGGCAGGATATCATAATCGTGAAGAAGCGAACGCAAAGTCTATGTATAAAGGTTGGTACCATTCGGGCGATCTTGGTTATTTTGATAAAGATGGTTATTTATATGTAGCAGATCGTGTTGACGATATGGTGATAAGTGGTGGGGTAAATATTTATCCGCGTGAAATTGAAGACTTTCTGCATAGTCATCCTAGCGTACTAGATGTTGCTGTACTTGGTGAACCAGATGAACTATGGGGCGAACGTATTGTTGCGGTAGTGGTGAAAAAAGATGAACATATTACGGAAGCGGATTTAGAAAGTTATTGTAAAGAAAGTGATGAATTAGCTGACTATAAACGTCCGCGTCACTACATATTTGCAGATGAACTGCCTCGTAATGCGAGCGGAAAGCTGCAGAAATTTGTACTTAGAGAATCGTTAAAAGGTGCTAAAAAATAATAAAAATGCCTTTCCAATTTGGAAAGGCATTTTTATTATTTACGCGAGAAACCTTCTTCATCAAGGTATTCTGCAGCTTCTGGATAAGAGTTAAATGTACCGTCTAAGTTACTGCCGGCGTACACATTCCACATATCGTCTTCTTGGATAAGAGTAAGAATATGGCCGTCTTCATTGCGCCACTCTTCTTCTTTAGCAGGTGCAGCTTGTGCTACTACTTCTTCTTGTTCTTGAGATAGAAGGTCAATGGATTTTTGGATTAATGAGCGTAGTTCTTCTGCTGAGAACTCACGGATGTTAACCATGCCTTTATCATCTGTTTTATAACCGCTAATGCCGCCTGCGTATACGAATCCGTTACCGTTTGGGTGTAAATGATATACAACGTTCTTTTTGTCTAAGCGACTTTCTTCAAAATGAAAGTTCACACGTTTTAATGATACGTTCTTTCTTTCCAACTCTGGGAAAGATTCGATAATCGATAATTTTTCTTCAAAAGTTAGCATAGTGCCTCCAAATATATAGTAAAAGATTTAATCCGTTCATTATAGCATAGGGGAATTGTTTTCTAAAGCGTTAGCGAGAAGGGGATTTGAAAAATGAAGGCGATTACTTCACGATACTGTCAAGAGTTTATTCTAAAAGGCGCTGACGAATGTGCTTTGTCCACGCTACAATGGAACGTGGACATTATATCGAGGTGATTTTTTTATGATTCAAAGAATAGCGAAAGAGTGTTTATCAGGTTTTACTGTTGCAATTGTTGCATTGCCGCTTGCGATTGCATTTGGGATTGCTGCAACAGGAACGTCTGAAGGTGCGTTAGTCGGATTATACGGCGCCATTTTTGCTGGGTTATTTGCTGCATTGTTTGGCGGAACAGCCGGACAAGTAACAGGTCCTACAGGCCCGATTACAGTGATTGCGACAGGAGTGATCGCGACTCACGGATTAGAAGCGAGCTTTATCGCATTTATGATGGCAGGGATATTTCAAATTTTATTTGGTATATGCAAGCTCGGTTCGTATATCCGTTATATTCCATATTCTGTAGTTTCGGGATTTATGAATGGAATTGCACTTCTGATTATTTTAGGAGAAATGAAGCATGTAAAGAATAGCTTTTTACTTGTTTTGCTAACAATTCTCGTTATGCTTGTTGCAGGGAAGTGGATAAAAGCAATTCCATCGAGCTTAATTGCACTAGTTGGGGTTACGGCAACACTGCCGTTATTTTCTCATGTATTACAGGGGCTTACGATTCAATTACCTGTTGTGGGAGCGATACCATTAAACGAGATGATTGAAAAGATTGGAGCCATTCCAGAAGCAATGCCGTCACTTCATTTGACATCTTTTAGTGGAGCGGTTGTACTGGAAATGATTTTACCGGCACTGAGTATTGCGTTATTAGGATCAATTGACTCATTATTAACATCCGTTGTGATGGATAATGTAACAGGCACGCGGCATAAAAGTAATAAAGAGTTGATTGGACAGGGAATAGGTAATATCGTTAGTGGAATGTTTGGCGGATTGGCAGGGGCAGGAGCAACTGTAAGGTCCATTGTGAATATACGAAGTGGTGGGAAAACAGCATTGTCTGCTTGTGTGCATAGCGTAGTTTTATTTATTTTCATTATGGGACTCGGTGCAGTTGTGCAATATATTCCACTTGCGGTATTATCAGGTATTTTAATTTTAACAGGCATCGGCATGTTTGATTGGGATAGTATGAAAAAGATGCATGTAGCGCCAAAAGGTGATGTTATTGTGATGCTGTTCACGATGGTAGTTACAGTGAAGTTTGATTTAATGATTGCTGTTGCGTTTGGTATACTACTTTCCTTCATTTTATATATGGTGCAATGCAAGAAACGAAAAGCTTCTATTATAAAAGGAGAAGGGGAAATGTATATGATTCAGGGGCCGCTTTCCTTCTTATCTGTTGATCGTATTTTCTCTTCGTTACAAGAAGTGAAATCTCATTTGATATTACGTTTGAATGATGTGCACTATATGGATGCTTCAGGAGCGATGGCACTATTGAACTTTGTTGATCACACGGAGAAAATGGGGACAAGTGTAACGCTTGAGCACCTGCAACCACACGTTGAAAAGACGCTGCTCAATTTGGCAAATGATGAACAAAGAGAAAAGCTGAAGATGGTGAAAGCATAGTAGCATTGTAATGATGAAAAATAGCATCCATATGATTGGATGCTATTTTTTGATTTCTTAACCTGCTTTCAAATCAACAATATATCGCTAAAATTGTTGGAACTCAGTAGTATATTTTAGAAAAAGAGATTGTTTTCTTTCATTAATAATAGGGAATTCGTAAATTTTCGAGAATATTAGACAGAAAATTACGAAAAAAGAAGGGTTTTACACCTCTTTTCTTTAATTATATAAATATAATCTTTTAAGTAGGAAAGAGGGATATATAATGGAAGTAAAAAGTAAAGCAGAGTCTGTAGTTGTGAAATATGAAGGACGAGTAGCAACGATTATGATGAATCGTCCAGAGGTATTAAATGCGCTAGATGAACCTACGCTCAAAGAATTATTAGCAAAATTGAAAGAAGTAGCTGAAAGTAACGTTCATATTGTCGTACTATGCGGCAATGGACGTGGTTTTTCTGCGGGTGGAGATATTAAATCTATGCTTTCTAGTAATGATGAAAGTCGTTTTGAAAGTATTATGAACACTATTTCAGAAATTGTCGTAACGTTATATACAATGCCAAAACTTGTGATCAGCGCAATTCATGGCCCAACTGCAGGGCTTGGATTGAGTATTGCTTTAACAGCAGATTATGTAGTAGCAGACATTTCATCTATCATTGCGATGAATTTTATTGGAATCGCTTTAATACCAGATGGCGGGGGGCATTTCTTCTTACAAAAACGCCTCGGTGAAAACATGGCAAAACAAATCATTTGGGAAGGTAAAAAGTTATCAGCAACAGAAGCGTTAGAGTGTGGATTAATTGACGAAGTTGTCGGAGAAAACTTCCAAGGGGCTGTAAAACAAAAGATCAATGAGTGGCTTCAAAAACCAATTAAATCCATGATCCAAACGAAACAAATTCTATGTGAAGTCAATCGTTCAAGCTTAGAACAAACGCTTCAGCTTGAAAAACGTGGACAATATGCAATGAGAAAAACGGCTGATCATAGAGAGGGAATTGCTGCATTTTTAGAAAAGCGTCTGCCTGCGTTTAAAGGGGAATAAAAAAGAGAAAGTGTTAACACAATCCTAAGTGTTAGCACTTTTTTAAATAACGAGGGAAAAAATGAAAAGAAAAGTTATATATATTATCGGTTTATTTATACTAATCTATTTTGCTCTACATAGCACACCAACGCTTGCTGTTCGTACGGCGTTATTTTTTGAAGGGCATCCAAAGGTTGCTATAGGAGGAGAAATTACGAAGGAACGAAATATAGAAAAAGAGGCACTTCCTGCAGCTTATCAAACATTGTATGGAACAGAAAATAACGAACCGGACCATTACTTCTTTCCGCATGTACAAGCTCATGGAACAGGGATTGATATGATTAGTGCGTGTGTGAAAAAGAAATGGTTTTTCTACCAAGCAGAGCTAGGATGCTACTAAATATGGAAAGAAGATATGCTATAGTATAAGTATGATATTTTGGTGGGGGTAGAACTATGTCAACTTATAATAAATTAGTTAGAGATCTCGTTCCAGAAAAGATTTTAATGTCTGGAAAAACATATACTTCAAAAAAATTAACAGGGCAAGCATACATAGAAGCATTAGCGAAAATTGGAACGGAAGAAATTCGTGAATTTGCTTCAATGAAAGAACGTGAACATGCATTAGATTCACTTGCGGACGCATTAGAAATCATCCTCTCACTCGCGCGTACAGAAGGGGCGACATTTGAAGATATTGAACGTATTCGTAAGCAAAAAGAAGAAGAACTCGGTGGATTTGAGAGAGGAATTTATTTGCTGGATGTTTTGGAGGAGTAGTTTGGTAGAGAGTTATACAACATACTAAAATTGACTTTCACATGATTTTTTCAGCAAGCTAGTAGAAAAGAAGGATAAGTAGTTAAGATAATTAATAGCTATATATAGATGAAAAGCTCATCCTTTTCTAGAAAGGTTGAGCTTTTTGTTATTTTGCTAGTTTTGTTTTCGTTACAAAAAGGCTAATGATAAAAAGTATTCCTGTTAGCCCCCATCCAATTGTAATCGCAGTAGATGTATGCAGAGTATAAGAAACCTGTAAACAAAGCAAAGATGATAAAAACCAGATTAATGCAATTTCTACATGTTTTTTCGTTAATTTCATTCCAATGAATCCCCTTTAATATTTATATGATATGAAAGAATATTTTACCATAATTATGTAATTTCAAAAATGAAATATACAGAAATCTCCATCATTATAAGTAGAGATTTGGCAATAATTTCGGTATACTGAATATTAGAAAAAAGTGAGGGGGAACTACATTGGCACATCACGCAAGAGAAACGATGGAATTAATTAAACAACTTGTTTCTATTCCAAGTCCATCTGGAAACACAGGAAAAATCATTAACTTTATTGAAAACTACGTAAAAGAATGGAATGTAGAAACGAAGCGTAATAATAAAGGTGCACTTATTTTGACGGTAAAAGGAAATAACGATGAGCAACACCGCTTACTAACTGCTCACGTTGATACATTAGGTGCAATGGTAAAAGAAATTAAATCTGATGGTCGTCTTAGCTTATCGATGATCGGAGGATTTCGCTGGAACTCTGTTGAAGGAGAATATTGTGAAATTGAAACAGCGAGCGGAAAAACATATACTGGTACAATTTTGATGCACCAAACATCTGTGCATGTCTATAAAGATGCAGGTGAAGCAAAACGCGATGAAAAAAATATTGAAGTCCGCATTGATGAGCGCGTATCTTCAGCGGAGGAAGTTCGTGAACTAGGAATCGAGGTTGGGGACTTCGTCTCATTTGACCCACGCGTTCAAATTACAGAGAGCGGCTACATAAAATCACGTCATCTAGACGATAAAGTAAGTGTTGCAATCCTACTAAAATTAATGAAAAGATTACAAGATGAAAATATTACATTGCCATATACAACACATTTCTTAATCTCTAATAATGAAGAAATTGGTTATGGCGGTAACTCTAACATTCCAGAAGAAACAGTTGAATATTTAGCGGTTGATATGGGAGCGCTTGGAGACGGGCAGGCATCAGATGAATATACAGTATCCATCTGTGCAAAAGATTCTAGTGGTCCATACCATTACGGTTTACGTAAACATTTAGTGGAACTTGCAAAAGCAAACAATATTGAATATAAAGTAGATATCTATCCATACTACGGATCAGATGCATCTGCGGCAATCCGTGCAGGTTTTGATGTGAAACACGCGCTAATTGGAGCAGGAATTGATTCTTCTCATGCATTTGAGCGTACGCATGAGAGTTCAATTGCACATACGGAGGCGCTTGTGTTTACTTATGTGATGTCGGAGTTGATTGGTGAATAATAAAAAGAGGTTATCTGGTACCAGGGTAACCTCTTTTTATATGGTGAATGTTGTTGGAATAAGCGTTAAATATTTCTTATCTACAATGTGTAAATAACCTATGAGGCAATCTCCTTACATACTACATGTGGAGTTGCACAGCTATTAAAGAAATTTACCTTCTTAAAATTGAAGCGGCTTGTAATTTTGGTATGAATCTCAGGTGAACTCATGTTACTTAATCGTTCCCATCCCACCTATTTTTACATTTACCTTGACGTTTACATCGCCCTTTGCTAATTCATTATTCCATTTATTTTTGATTTTTTTCCATTCTGGATATGTGTAAGTTCTCGCATATACCCCAAGCCCAATCGGGTCGATTTTGGCAGCTTGTACTTTCTTTATTAATTGTTTGAAATCAGCTTCCAGCTTAGTTTCAATCGCCTTTTGTAATTTTTCTGCGTCCTTTCTTGTATTGAACGAAAAAAGCCGTTCTGTAATGCCGATTCTCATCTTTACATCTATACTAAATATAAAATGATTATCATATCTTACCTTTGTCTTTACTTTAATATTTTGGGCACTAAAGCTTATCCAATCTTTATCCTGGCTATCTGACTTTAATCTAATTGCAATTGTAAATGGAAATTCACCTTTCGTTTCTTGCTGCAAAATGCGTAATAGTTTGTTTTCATCGGATTTTAGCGTTAATTTATAACTTCCTTTTTCATCCAATAAAGCTGTACCTGTTACCCATATTTTATTCTTTTTTTTCATCTCAGTAATACTTGCTGTTATCCCTTTGTCTGCTATTTGTTCATGTAATTTTTGAAGAGTTGTTTTTACTGCGATATTTCTTAAATAGGCCGTATCAACTAGTTTTGCTAAATATAAAGGAAGCCGCGGCTTATCTTTTGGGTTATAAAAGATGACATCTGAAACAGATCCATCTACAGCAACAACCCTTGTGGTAACTGTATTTTTGGGGTCTCGGTAAAATGGGTCGAGGTACTTTTCCCAGTTTTTTCGTTTCATTAGCCGTTTTCCAACTAAAATAACCTGTGTTTTACTTCCCGAGGTTAGCGCCATAACCGTAGCGTCAAATTGCTCTCTAGAATTTCGAACCGTAACAGACCTCACACCAGTAGTTTCTTCTTTTACCTTTGTTTCTTTATTAAAAACAGGACTTGACATGTACACCAATAAATTATTATTACGATCTAAATCGATACCAAGGATAAGAGTAAGGGAAACATCTTCAACATTTGTTTGATCAAAGCATCCAGTCATCATGAACACCGAGAACAAAATACAACATAATACCTTTCTTTTCAATGTATCCCCCCCTCGCGAGACTTCTCATATACCCAGCTATACATCCATAAAATGATAGGTGATATATACGTCAATCCTAATCCAGCATTCGATACTGCCTGTTGCAAAGTTTCGGATTGATTCCAACTAGGACGAGTCCAAAATACGAAGCCGATAATGAACAATAATAGAACAACGACATGAGAGGTGTGATCTTGCTTCCCAAGTAATTGGCTAGAACAAAATACAGCGCAGTATATGCAAGGAATCCAGGCTGTGGAAACAACGGTTAAGTAAACAGCTAATAAAATCATGTCAAAACGTTCTAAAAAACGAAATTCAATTACTTTAAGCAAATTTAGTACCGGCTGGTTAAATTCTGTAATGCTATCAGGGCTAAAATAAGCAAAGCAAACAATAGTAGCAAATAAATAAAATAACATCGTTAAAGTGTTTGCAATAACCATTCCATGGACTGCATACTGTTTTTTTTGTAAAAAGGGATATAAAAAGAACGCAATATCAAACCCTAAATAAGCAAAAATAGTGGTCGGTACAGCTGTTAATACAGGTTTCCATCCTTCTTTTAAGAGCGGAAAGAAAGGCAGCAGGCTTCCGCTCTCTTTTAGCGGTATCAAAAAAAACAGCGGGAGCCAAAGCATCATATAAAAAGTAAGTTCAGAGTACCGCCCTATAATATGAAGACCGTTGCGTACAACAAGAAAGGTAGGAATCGAAAACAAAAAGATAACGAGATAGTCAGGCGTTTTCGGAAGAAGCCATCCCTTAAGATAAAGCATGGCGTTCACAAGAATGGTACAAGAATAAAAAGCGAAGTATATCATGTAAATAACAACGATTGCTTTCCCTACTATTTTTCCAAATAATCGTATAAGAATGTCGTAAAGTGTGTCCTTGGGATACCTTGCAGCTGTTTTCACTATAAAAACACCTGATATTGTGGAGAATACCCAGCCGATAAGTATAGCTATCCATCCATCTGTTCCAGCTTTTTCGGCAAGCAATCGTGGGAGAGATAAAACTCCAGTGGCCACCTGCATTCCATTGATTAAAAAAATATACTGCATAAGAGTGATGTCATTATAGGCATACTTTTTCATAGTTTCACCTTTTATTATGGTTTTTTCCTTGTCGAATAGATTGAGTGGCCCCCGTACCCTTAGGACGACTTCTCATTGCCCATAGAGGAAAGCGTATAAAAGCATCCTTCATATCTGCAAAGCGAAACGGTGCTAACGGAGTTCCATAAGAAGTTCCTAGCGATTCAAGACTGATGAGATGGGCAATTAATGTCATCCACCCGATAACAAGTCCTACAATTCCAAATAAGGCAGCTGATAGCATCATTGGAAAGCGTAAAAGTCTGACTGCTGCTCCCATATCATAATTAGGGATAATAAAAGAAGCGATGGCTGTAATAGCAACAACGATAATCATAATGTTGCTGACGATTCCTGCCTGAACAGCCGCCTGTCCAATAATAATTCCACCTACAATTCCAACTGTCTGACCGATCGGGGTAGGCAGCCGTAAAGCCCCTTCTCTCATCGCTTCCAATGTCATTTCCATAAGTAATGCTTCTATAACTGGAGAAAAGGGTACGCGTGTTCTTGATTCTGCAATAGATAAATAAAGCTCTACAGGAATAACTTCAAAATTAAAGGAAATAAACGCAACATAACTCGCAGGCAAAAATAGAGCAATCATAAAAGCCAAGAAACGAAGTATACGAATAGACGAGGCAACTAACCAACGTGTCCCGTAATCATCAATTCCTTGAAAAAAAGATATAAAATTTGTCGGAGCAATTAATACACTTGGGGAATGATCCACAACAACCACAAATCTTCCCTGAAGAATATGAGATACAGCCACATCGGGTCTTTCAGTTAATATAAATTGCGGAAACGGTGAGTACGGGTTATCTTCAATAAATTCGATAAGTTCACCAGTACTCTCAACAGCGTCGACCGTAATATCTTGAATCCGTGTTTCTAATTCCTTTAGCACATCGTCAGAAGCTACATCTTTCAAATATAAAATAGAAATCCTCGTTTTGCTTCGTATACCAATTATTATTTCTTTTATCGTTAATTCGCGATGAGGAATATATCTTCGAATCATTGCGATATTTTGACTTCCAGTTTCTACAAATGCTTGATGCGCACCTTTTAGGGCTATTTCGTTATGAGCATCTTCAATATTTCTTTGTGGCCATCCTTTCGTATCCAATTGATGCGCTGTTGTTCGGCCATGTATTAATAAAACACTATCTCCTCCAAAAATAGCATTTTCAATCTGACTCCATGTATTAATAATTTTAATATGTCCTAATGTAATTGGGAGCTCCGTATTCGTATCAAAAACACTATTCATCAAAGGATTTAGAACGTGATTTTGAATCAATTGTTTATCTGTTAATCCAGACAAATACACTAAAGCTGCCTCTAATCCATCAGCTTTCATTTGAAATCGACGAATCACTAAATCAGGTGCTTGACGAAATACATTCTGAATATCAGCTATGTTTTTCGATAAATCAGCATCTAAGAGGGAGTCTACGATATTTTTTTCCTGAAAATGAGTATTGTCTCGTATTGAAAATGACTTAGAGTTGCCTCTATATTTTAACCGCTTCAGAAATTTAGCCATGACTCCCTCACTTTCTACGTGCTTTCTATAGTACGTTTAGTATGTATATATTAAGAAAAAATATCCTAATAAATAGAGAGGGGACGCCAGAATTATTACTGCCCGTTAATGCGGGATAAACAAATATACCGATCCTATGCTTATCATCCTTTTTTATAATAATCTTCTATAATTTTTTTTAGGAATCATACCGCCACCTGTTCCTCACATGACGTGTGTAGCATTTTTGAGTTTAAATATGCCTGTTCGTCTTTTTCTTCAATAACCCAAATAGAAAAGCTACTCTCTATCAGCTTCATAAAAACCGATAGAAAGTAGCTTTCATTGTTTCATACATCATGAAAATGCTATAGTCACTTTTCTCGTTCTAGGGTATTTGCTTTTCTTAGCTTGATGGTGATGGGGCGGGACTCCTATAAAAATATTCACGACGAAAAATTGCGCTATTATATTCTCAAGCAAAAATTCGACGTGTTCAACGCCATGAAGAGCTTCTTCCGGCAAAAAGCGAAGGAGAAGATCAGTTGAAGAAAGGCCCTGCGTACGGTGTGCGCAGGGTTGCTGTCGTTATTTGCTTGTAACCGGTACAAGGTGTCTACAGCGGCAAACGCTCAGCCCGATACCGAACAGAAAAGCATCCAATATGGCAGAAGTAAAGCCATAGCTGACAAACGGCAAGGTTATAGATGTTAACGGGAAAAATCCTGCGATCATGCCAATGTTGTACAGATACTGGACAGCGAACAGAGTAAGAACTCCAATCAGCAGCTGTCTGCCAAAGCTTGTTTTTGTCTGCCGGAGCACAGCTGTCATCCGCAGCAGAAGAAGAATCAGCACAGCGACAAGCAAGCCTGTCACAATCCAGCCATAGTAGTGGGCAATGTTCACCAAAACAAGTTCCCCAGCCGTTGCCGGTATATATCCGGAGTAAGAAGAGGTACCAAACCAGCCTCCTGCAGCCATTAATTCTTTAATTTTCAGATACATAAAACCGCCCCCTTGTGCATGTGCTTCCGGATACAAAAAGGCAAAGATGCGCTCCTTTTGATAAGGGGCACTGTGCAGCAAAAAAGGAAAAGCGGCAATGATACCCAATCCACAGGCGGCAGCAACCGTTGTATACATCAGCCTCCGTTCTATACTGCTACCGAGGAACATGATAAGCACAACAACACTGTAAATCATAGCTGCTGTCAGATTCGGCAGAAATACATAATAATACACAGTGACCAGATAGATAGAAGCAACCGCCCATAACTTCACATTGTTTTTGGCAAAGTAGGATGCCCAAAATAGACAAAGGAAGGGCAAGACAGCATCGCTGGAAATAGTACCAACACCAGGAATATACATGTAAGGCTGTCCCCTTATCGTTGTGCTAGGAAAATAGGCCAGCACAACAAGAATCCCTAGTCCAATGCCAAGGAACCACCAGCTGTACCGCTCCAACTTTCGGTAGTCCACCAGCATCATCACAATAGCTACAGTCAAGGCAAGGGCGATATGCATGATCCGCCGTGAAACTAGACCTATGCCTGCATATACCCCCTGTACGTTCAAAAGTGGTAGCAGTCCCATCGCAAACGCCAATACGCACAAACTAATTAGCATCCAGTCTGTCTTAGGCCGATGCAGCTTGTTAAAATGTTTGCCAAGCTCAATGGGATTCCCCATTTGCCGGACAGCCCTTTCCTCAGCTTCCGCTTCCGACATCCCTTTTGCCAGCAGTTGTGCCTTGGACCGAGATAAATGATAAACCAGTTCCATTCGGACAAAGTCCTTTGCCTCCTTAGACTTAATATGCTGCAGCACCATTTTCAAAAAACTGTCCTTATAACTGTTCATGTAGCGACCACCCTTCCAGTAGTTTTTGCAGCGTAGCGCCGACATTTGCTTTTTCAGCTGTTTGCAGCAACTTGGTCCCTTTGCGTGTAAGGGAGTAATATTTGCCTTCTATTTCTGTCCAACGGGCCTGCAACTGTCCTTTTTGCTCTAAATGATGCAGCAGCATATACAGACTGCCCTCATTATTTTCAAATGTCGCAATACCTCTGGCGCGTAAAAGTGTATGTAACTCAAACCCTGTTTTCTCCTGTGTAAGCAGCTGCAGTACGGCAATTAGTATGTCTTTCTCTGCCTTCTCGCTTATTTGGTTTATTTTTTGTTGAATTTGTTTCCGTTGCTGTTCTGAGAAGGTAATCTGATTGAATGCATGCTGCTTCATGGCTTTTTTCAAATGCTTGAGACGCTCTTCCATACCTCATCCCTCCAGACTTTCTTTTAATAGAACCCTTGCCCGCTTCAGCCGGGTTTTCACAGTATTTTGATTCAACCCTGTCACGTAAGATATTTCCTTAATAGAGAGCTCCTCATAGTAATGAAGATAAATGGCTTCCCTATAGGGAGCAGACAAGCTCATGACGGCCTGAGCAAGGTACTCCTGCTCGTCTTTGGTGACAACCTCGTTTTCTACCGCTTCTCTCGTACTGGCAGCTGCGCCAGCATGCTCTTCTGATATAACAATATTTCTGTTATACCAGCTTTTCAGGTAATCTCTGCAATGGTTAATAGCAATTTGCCAAAGCCACGTTTTAAATTTTGCTTTTCCATTATACTGATGCAGTTTTTGGTAGCATTTTATAAATATCTCCTGTGTTAAATCCTCCGCAAGTTCCCGATTTTGTACATATGAGTACACCAATTCCAGTAGAGCTTGTCCATGCAATTCCATAGCTTGACTGATGACAGCTTCATGGTTATCGGACATGAGTACATTTGCAACAGCTTCTTCCATCCTTCCAAACCCCTTTCCATATAATTAGACGATTCACAAAGGAGCTTGGTTTCCTTTTATTTGCAAATATAGCAATTAACCTAACAAAATAAACTGCTGTGCTGCAAAACAATAGAACTGAGCAACTTCTACAACATTTTCGTTTTAGGGTAGTTTTGAGTTTTTAGCTTGATGGGTATTGGGTAGCATCAAGATTATGCGGATTTACAACGTTAGGGTAGAAATCCTTGTATCAATAGGGTTTACTCTATTGGGATAAACAGGAGTTGATGATATGGAAATTTATGAATCTTTATATAATAACTTTCGGCTTTCTTAAGAAAAAATTAAGAAAGCTGATCAGTATTTATTAAGAAATGCTATTTATAATTCAAAATACCCCTTAAAGAAAAAATAAATATTATATATAAACGATATAATTTTTATTATTTTGCGACTTTACATGTTTTCCTCAAACATGTAAAGTCGCAAAACACTAATAAGACGGAGGAATTTTGATTGATGAAAAAGTTTTTATTTTTTTGTAGTATTTTATTAATAATAGGAGCAGGGTATTGTTTCTATCAAGCGTTGCCAAATGTACTGCTTGTATCTGGGGATCAACAACAAGTAGAAAAAGTAACAGAAGAATATAAGTCTAAATTAAGTTCATCTACACAGTATAAAGAAAAACAGTTGTGTGGTTCTGAATTTAAAGATAAAGATGAAACATCCTGTGAAAATACTGGATCAGTACGAGTTTTAAATAAAACTACAGCTGAGAAACTACTAAAAGAACAGATGTTACAAAAAACAATACGTCCACGTGTTACAGAACCTATCCAATCTTTGCCATCCATCACCAAAGAAAAAGGTGTGGTATATGGAAAAGATATTTCTAGTGAAGAGATACAGATTGGAACTCAAATTATTCCTGTGACAAAAGGAGGAGATGATTTAGGAATCGGCGTTGGACAGGGACAAAAAATACAATCTAAATTAATAATTGTTGATGATTCTATTTATAAAGAGCTGTTATTAAAAGAAAATACTTTTAGTATATTGCGTTTTGATATTAAAAACACTTTAATGGGTAATATTCCAGATATAGGAGTTGTAGAAAAATCATATCCAGAAGTAGAAACAATAAGAGTAAAAGCTAATAAAAAGATTAACTATTAACATAAAAAGGGGGGGCTGTTGCAAAGTTAAACAAGCTCTTATACTACGAAAATAAACTTTACGAGAAACCTTCATTCATTTTAATCATTGTACAGAACAAGAACTTATGATTATCAATAGCATTGGTATAATTTTATCGAATACTTCACATGTTAAACGTGCTCTTTCACAAACAGGACAATATGATGAAGCCATTCAATACTGTATCGTACATAATTCTTTTTATTTATTAGGGATCACCTTACATGACCATCAACTTAAGAATTTTATAACACCCCAAAACAAAAAAATTGTACATTTTCACATGAAGATGTCAATTTTCTCGTTTTGGAGGTATTTTTATTTCTTAGCTTGATAGCGATGCGGACCCTCTAAATCAGCATCTCCAAAACAAAGGGACGTTCATAATTAAAAAGAACAGACTTTTCTTTTTTGAAAAGCCTGTTCAAAAATAAATAAATTCAAGTAATTACCATCCAAGCCAAGCCATGAACCATCTGTATTTACTAGAGTTACAACATAGTTTCCTGCTTTCATAGGATCAAAGTAATTATAAACATAATCGCCACCACTCATTGGCCCTTCTGTTACATTAAGGGTTACCGTGTTTCCTGATGATAAACTTTTTACTACAAATTTAAAATTAAAATTTTTATTGTTTTGAATAGCTACTCCAATAGTTCCGTTGTCTGCTACAGATACAGTTTTTTGCATTTGAATTGATGTAGAAAAATTATAACTACCGGAATATCCCCAATTAAATGCTGCAGCTGCTTTTTCTCCAATAAGATTATTTTTATCAGAAAAATTTGGTACAAATGGTCTTTCGACTTCATTTGTATTTTCAACTATACTTTTAATTCTATCTGAAATAGGTTTTACTGTATCAGCTGATGCTGCACCAATCCCCTCAGTTAATGCAATACCTGTTGCTAATGCTCCGACTACTAATTTCTTGAACATAAAAAATCCCTCTTTAATAGTTTTGTAACTCACACCTCAAATGTACCATTTTTTATAAAAAAGGAGATGTTTAGAATTTATAAAAACATTTGTTTCGTTATTAGAAATATTCAGTCTTAAATTTATCAAAGTTTACATTCATAAATTACTGTAAAATAATAAAATTTTCGTTTTGGGGATACTTGAAATTACTAGTTTGATAGGCATGGAGACTGATGGAAAAACGCGGATTTTATACGCTAAGACAGTTTCCAAAAGTGAAATCTCATCTTTGCTAATAAAAAAGCTAGCCTCCACAAGAAATGCTAGTATGGATTATAAACAAAGTTTTACTGTTTATAAAAAAGTCGCACCGTTTTTAAAAAAGTTTAACCATTTATAAAAAAGATGAACCGGAATAATCTAATCATTACTTGAAATATTATCCCCAAAACTAGGAATTAACAATTAAAATTATGGTAAAATTTTCTTATTAATATGAAAGGTGGGGGGGTTATGAGAAATCGTCCACAAATAAGAAGAATATTGTCTGTTTTTGGATTAATTTTTATATTTTGGGGACTTGTAATGCTCAATGGAATTAATGGATTTGATGGAATTAATTCGTTTGAAGGTACCAATAAGATATTTTCCTTCAGTGTTTTTATTACTGGAATAGTTTGTTGTATTGCGTCTAACTTTTTTAAAGAGCGCAAAGTATAAAATATTTTATGTATCTAAAAATGATACTTCTATATAAGTTTTAATCAAACTTTTTTATAAAAATTTTATAGTGCTTCACAAAGTAGAAATCCGTTTTGATCAATCTTTTTTCAAAATAGATTCCTTTTGTCTCTTATCAAATAAGGGTTTGTAAAACATTTCTGATTAAACTTTATTCCAAACCAATAGCTAGTTAACGTAAAATTCGTTATCGGTAGCAAGGACAACGCGGATCCATACTCTTACAAGGAATCCGCCTTTTTCTTTTTCTATGACTCTGTTCACTCTTTTATACATTCCTATCCTAGCGTGGGTTTTAGGATTATCACTTGTTACTAGATTAGCTGAAAAATTGTATAAAATCTTGCATGGTCTTAGCGTAGTTTTTTTCCAAAATGCTGGCGGTATCCCATGGCCATCAAGCTAAAATTTTGAAGTACCCCCCAAATGAAAATTTTCTTTCTCTATAGTTAGTTATTTTGAGAAGTCGGCTGTTTTTTTCGTTTTGGGGGTGTTTACTTTTCTTAAGTTGATGGGTATGGGGTAGTACGCACAAATCTCATCAAATGAGGCATGGACAGGGTTTGGAACAAACGAAACATCCTGGAAAATGGCAATATCGCTTTTGCTGACAAACAAGGAAAAATTCATTTTGTAAGACGATTTCATGAAAATGGTGAAAAAGCAGTTTCTATGGTGATGCAATAAAGTGAAACTGTAATCAGTGGGGATTTTCTTCATCCCCCACTGATTATTAGCCCTCATCAATCGGGCTTTTACGGGCAGTTTATCTCCCACCTAACTTCTTAAAGAAAAGTGGAAGTGGCTCGTCCAGAATGTGAGGGGGGAAGAAGCGAAGCCACCGAACATTTTAACCACTGGAACTGGACAATGCCTTAGCCGAATTTTGAGGTTGGGAGGCTTACTGCCCGCAAATAACGTGATAAAATAATGAAATAACTAGACCACTTGATTTATCTATTGTTTCTTAAACATCATTTATTGATGTAATAACTAACTAAAGCCATTCCGTTAATTCAAGATGGATTATAGTTCCTCCTCTTTAACACTTATCATTTCGTAATTCCCGAAGAATTTGAAAAATTTGACCTCTATGATGCGATTCATGTTCAATCAAATGGTAAACAACCCACTCAGGTGTGACGTCATAATGTTCAAGTACTCTCGGTTTACGCCAATCGATTAAGTCCATTGAACGAAAGTGGGAAAGAAATACTTCACGTACCTTATTAAGGCGGTAAAAATGTTCCTCTATACTTTCTCCCTCAAAGTGAGTTAAATTGCCGTCAGTTCGATGTTCTAAAGGAAATAATGCGCTAATTTCAGGATCCCAATCGGTTCCAAGTACTTCTACATATAACCAATCTGCCTCAATCAATGCAATGTGATACAAAAGTGTCCCAATTGATTGTCTTTCGCCTAATTTTTGATCAATTAAGCTTTGGCTGATGCCAGTTAATTCAGTTATAAGAGTACGTCGAACATCCTCTAGACACCATAGCCATCTGCCAATCTCTTCTTCATACTGTGGTAATGAAGATACCAGTAAAGCTCGTCTCTCCAACAACATCAACCTCCTCTTAATTAAAATGTTTACATTCTATTAAAAAGGGATGTTTCCTTCTTTTAAATCAAAATATTCTTCCCGTATTCCGTAATCTGGCCCTTTCATGGAGTAACTCTATTGCTATTCCGAGTATATTATCGAAAGCTCAAGATAAAGGTATCGAGATGAACTAAAGTACATTTCACCCAGAGATGCCAATTTTCTCGTTTTGGGGGCACTTCAAAATGTGAGATTGATAGCGATGTGGTGCTATACAAATACATGCCTTAATGAGAAATGTGAGATTTCGTTGATCTTACTCAGATATGCAATATTGCATATGAAAATATATTGCTATAAATGTAAGCGCTTACTATAATAAAATTATAAAGAATAAGTCACATCTTAGCAACAACAAAAGAGGAGGCAATAACATGACAATCGTAATGCCAATTTTAAAATTTGTAGGTGGAGTAATTCCATTCGTTCAAGAACTTTTAAAAGCATTTATGTAAGTTTACTAGTTAGCAATTATTTATAAATAATGATCATACCTTAATACGAGAAAAAAAGGAAGAAGTTGATTTTTTTGAAAATTACAAAAAGAAACAAAGGAATAAAATTTCTAGCATGTTTAGCAGTTGGTTTATGCACTATTAATTATTCATCTATCTCCTTCGCGGAAACAAAAACAGGTACAGCTGATGTAACAAAAAATGCTAGTGGTATTGATACTGGCATAGCAAATCTAAAGTATAATAATCAAGAGGTTTTAGCAGTAAATGGTGATAAAGTACAGAGTTTTGTTCCGAAAGAAAGTACAAATTCAAATGGTAAATTTGTAGTAGTTGAACGCGAGAAAAAATCACTTACAACTTCACCAGTGGATATTTCAATTATTGATTCTGTGGCTAATCGTACTTATCCAGGAGCAGTACAACTTGCAAATAAAGCTTTTGCAGATAATCAACCTAGTTTGTTAGTAGCTAAGAGAAAACCTTTGAATATTAGTATAGACTTACCTGGCATGAGAAAAGACAATACAATGACTGTCCAAAATCCTACATATGGTAATGTGTCTGGAGCAGTAGATGAATTAGTATCTACTTGGAATGAAAAGTATTCAAAAACACATACGTTACCTGCAAGAATGCAGTATACAGAATCTATGGTGTATAGTAAATCTCAAATAGCAAGTGCTCTTAATGTTAACGCTAAATATCTTGACAATGCACTGAACATTGATTTTAAAGCGATTGCAGATGGAGAGAAAAAAGTGATGGTTGCGGCATATAAGCAAATATTCTATACCGTAAGTGCAGAACTACCTAACAATCCATCCGACCTTTTTGATAATAGCGTTACTTTTCCAGAGTTAACTCGTAAAGGGGTAAGTAATACGGCTCCGCCTGTTATGGTGTCAAATGTAGCTTATGGTAGAACAGTTTATGTGAAATTAGAAACATCATCTAAGAGCAAAGATGTACAAACTGCTTTTAAAGCCTTAATTAAGGGGCAAGGCGTTGAAGCGAGTGGACAGTACAAAGATATTTTTGAAGACAGTACCTTTACCGCTGTAGTATTAGGTGGAGATGCAAAAGAGCATAACAAAGTTGTTACAAAAGATTTTAATGAAATCCGAAATATCATTAAAGATAATGCAGAATTAAGTTCTAAAAATCCAGCATACCCAATTTCATATACAAGCACTTTCTTAAAAGATAACGCAACTGCTGCTGTTCATAACAATACAGATTATATTGAGACTACAACTACAGAATATTCTCGTGCTAAAATGACGCTTGATCATACTGGTGGATATGTTGCTCAATTTGATGTATCTTGGGATGAATTCTCATATGATAAAAATGGTAAAGAAGTACTAACCCATAAAACCTGGGAAGGAAACGGCAGAGACAGAACTGCTCATTTCAATACAGTCATACCACTTCCGCCGAATTCAAAAAATGTAAAAGTCGTAGCAAGAGAATGTACAGGTCTTGCATGGGAATGGTGGAGAACAATTATTAATGAACAAAATGTTCCATTAACAAATGAAATAAAAGTTTCAATTGGAGGAACAACATTATACCCATCGGCTAATATTAGTCATTAGGTAAAAGTGAAGCGCCCTGTTTATAGGGCGCTTTTTTAATTGGTTGCAAGAATCCCACTGGTTTTCCAACTTGCTCCTTTAGGGGGGAGAGTGTCAATAACATAAAGTATTGTAAAACCTTTAATATCCCTTTCAGAAGTACTGAAGGGAATTTCCGTTCCCATAATCAGTAGTATTAGGGGAACGGGAAGTGAGTGCTATGAGCCATTGAGCCCGAAAGAAAAATTGGTTCTTTTAGCTTATGAAAGAAAGTATTTAGCATCAAGAAGTATGTATCCTATGAAAGTTAAGAGAAGAACAAGAGTAAAAAAGATTGTTTTTTGCTTTTTACTTCTATTTTTAAACCATCCCCATCTTTTGCTATCCATATCTAAGCAATAGTAATCAACCACAAGAAATAACAGGATGAGTAAGAAATAGAAAAAGATTTTCAGTATAATCATCTCCTTTTTATTCCATTTTAATGGAAATAACAAAATGTTCCATTAAGAATGTTCTAATCATGTCAGGATTACATAACAAAACATTATATGAAGTAAACATAGGGACTAATTCTATATTCAACAAGGATTAGACCTTATATTCTTATTAAAAGCTTTATGAAAGAATATATGTTTCACTGGTTTTTCCGAAGATACTAACTGCTCTTAAATAAGATAAAAGTAAATAATAAAAAAATCGCTATCTGAAGCGATTTTTTTATTATTTGTATTGATTGTTGTTAAGGAATAGTAATTACATACGGTACTGTAGATACCTTACCTTTATGTTGGAATTGTCCCTATATTTTATAAGTGCCGCTAGTTGGAAATTCTGTATGGAACATAGCTTCAGGTCTCATAGTCTTGGTATCGGCTGGATGTACATGAAGGTATTTTTAATTGCATCTAGATATGTTTCAAGGTCAGTAATTGGTTTTTTCGTAGCTGCATCTTTTATGTTGAAAAGGAAGAAAAAATCTCACATGAAATTAAACTTATATAATCTTAGTTTGATGGGTATGCGGTGCTACCTTATATATTCGAAAGAACAGTCGATATCGTTTTATCGATGAATCATAATAGATTACTTACCTTTGAGTTCTTCTTGTTTTGCAGCTAATAAATTGCGTAAAACATGGGCACGATAGCTTTCTAATTTTCTTCCTTCATAATAACGAACGCCTATTTTTTTAAGTTCGGCTACGTACCATCCTTTTGTTCCGTAATACATGGAAATCACTTCCTTTTTTTACTTTTAAATAGTATATGTTTTGGAATTTATAAATTTCGTTTTTTTATAGCGAATGACTGAATTTAAAATAAATGTTGAATATTCAGTCTATTTGTATTATTATTAGCTTATTATCGGATGACAGTGATTAGCCTCTCTGCATGCCCGGATATGATTTCGTTCAATTTAATCGAGGATGATTGGCTTCTTTCCACTTGAACTTCCTTAGCAGGAAGACGAGCCATAAGGATAGAGACAGTAAAATCCAATGTAATTCTTTACATTGTTTTTCTGGCTCTTTTTATTGTTTCTATTTATCTCGTCTTAACGGGCAGTAAGACCCCACGCCTCAAGATTCAGAGAGAAATGAGGAAGATAGATGGAGGATAATTGCCCATAAAGGTCCGATTCGTTCAATTAATAATCAGTGGGGATGAAGAACCCGCCCGCTGATTAAAGTTTCACCTTATAGGAGGATTTTGAGAAAGCGTTATCAATCATGGGCGATGTTTCGATCTTATGTATGTTCACTTTAAGAAAAGGATTTATGAAAATAAATACTTATAGGTTGGTGATCTTTTTGGTGAAAGAAAAAAAGGAATTACAAAAAGACTTAAAAACCAGGCATATAACAATGATTTCGATTGGCGGGGTTATCGGGGGAGGCTTATTTGTAGGAAGTGGGACAATTATTCAATCAACAGGTCCAGCTGCCATTTTGTCCTATATCATTGGCGCTTTAATGGTTGTACTTGTGATGCGGATGCTCGGGGAGATGGCTGCGGTAAACCCTGATAGTGGTTCATTCTCAACATATGCACATAAGGCAATTGGACCTTGGGCAGGGTACACAATCGGTTGGTTATATTGGTTCAATTGGCTCATCATTATCGCAATTGAAGCGGTATTGTTAGGCGTGATGATCAATAATTGGTTTCCTTCCATACCAACATGGATAGCGAGTTTGTTCGTGATTATCCTTATGACAATGACAAATGTTTATTCAGTGAAGTTATATGGAGAGTTTGAATATTGGTTAGCGTTTATTAAAGTTGTAGCGATTCTTGCATTTTTAGTGTTAGGAATTGCAATGATTTTTGGACTTGTTCCTAACGTAGATAGACCAGACCTTTCGATGATCTCTGAAAACGGGGGCTTTTTTCCAAAAGGGATTATGCCTGTATTGCTCAGTGTTGTATTTATTTCTTTCTCCTTATCGGGGAGTGAAGTAGCAGCGATTGCGGCCGGAGAGTCTGACAATCCAGAGAAAAATGTAATAAGAGCGATTAACAGTGTTGTATGGCGTCTTATGATTTTCTTTGTAGGGTCTGTAACGATTTTGGTCATTTTTATGCCGTGGAACAATGCAGAATTATTGAAACTACCATATGCAAGTTTATTTCAGATGGCAGGAATCCCTGCTGCTGCAGAAATTATGAATGGGGTTGTGTTTCTATCGCTCCTTTCGGTTATGAATTCCGGAATATACACGAGTTCTCGTATGTTATTTTCACTTGCGAAAAAGGGAGACGCTCCTTTTATTTTTTCAAAGTTAAACAGTAGAGGGACACCCGTTTGGGCGATCTATGCAAGTATCGTATTTGCATTCATTTGCGCTATGCTCAAGTTCATATCACCTGATAAGTTATTTGCTTTTTTAGCGAATAGCTCAGGCGGCGTTACAATGCTGATGTATATGTTCGTTGCCGTTTCACATATTCGATTAAGAAGAAAAGCTGAAAGAGAAGACCCGGGGCAACTAAAGGTAAAAATGTGGTTATTCCCTTACCTCACATATGCAACACTTGCGATGATTATTACGATATTTGTTGCACAAGCGTTTATAGAGGATATGAGAATGCAATTTTATATGACGATGTTAGCGACTGCTATCGTTATTGCAATTTATTTCTTAAGAGATAGAAATAAACGAGTACCGATAAGCGAAGATTTTACGATTATACAAGATTCGAAAGTTAGTTTAGAGAAGGAGTAAGAAAGGGGTATGTTCCATGTTAAAAGAAAAGCAAAATATTGTAACGACAAAATCTAATAGTCTACATGAGAGAAGAAACAATGCGGTGCCTGGGGGGCCTTATAATATTACGCAGTTATATGTAGGGTCGGCAAAAGGAGCAATCATTACGGATGTAGATGGCAATGAATTAATAGATTTTGCAGGCGGGATTGGTATGCAAAATGTTGGGCATTGTCATCCGAAGGTCGTACAAGCCATTCAAAGCCAAGTGGAATCTTCTATTCACAGTTGTTTTCATGTAGCGCCGTATGAAAGCTATATTGAACTAGCTGAGAGATTGAATGAATTAACGCCAGGAGATTTTAAGAAAAAAACAATGTTTGCTAATAGCGGGGCGGAAGCGATAGAAAATGCTGTGAAAATCGCTAGGAAAGCGACTGGGCGCAGTGCCATCGTTTCGTTTGAACGTGCATATCACGGACGTACACTTCTGACGATGTCGCTTACGAGTAAAGTAAAACCTTATAAGCATGGATTTGGCCCGTTTGCATCAGATGTATACAAGCTGCCTTATCCGTATTATTACCGCGCAGAAGACGGCATGACGAAAGAAGAAGTAGATGAGCGAATTTTAGCGTATTTCGAACGTTTTATGTTAGAGGAAGTAGCGAGTGATAATATTGCTGCCATCATTTTGGAACCGCTTCAAGGTGAAGGTGGATTTATCGTTCCAAGTGCTACGTTTATACAAGGCGTTAGAAACCTTTGTGATAAATATGGAATTATCATGATTGCTGATGAAATTCAAACGGGCTTTGCTCGTACAGGAAGTTTGTTTGCGATGGATCATTTTGGCGTAGCTCCTGATTTAATGACATTTTCCAAATCCATTGCTGCAGGGATGCCGCTTAGCGCAGTAACAGGAAGAGCGGAATTGATGGATGCTCCTGGGCCGGGACAACTTGGTGGTACTTTTTCAGGAAGTCCGGTTGCTTGCGCAGCTGCACTCGCTGTTTTAGATGTAATTGAAGAAGAGCAGTTAGTAAAACGTGCTGAAGTCATCGGTAGCCGTATGATGGAAGTGTTCCATAGCTGGAAGGAGAAATATGAATGTATTGGAGATGTGAGAGGCCTTGGGGCTATGACGGCGATTGAACTTGTCAAAGATCGCAATACGAAAGAGCCAGCAACAGAAGAAGTAAAAGCGATTATGCAAGAAACGCATAACAAAGGTGTAATCACAATAAGCGCTGGAATTTATGGAAATGTCCTTCGTTTCTTACCGCCCCTTGTTATTACAGATGAACAACTTGAGGAAGGGCTTGCGATTCTTGAAAGTGCGATTGCGAATCTATCAAAATAAGAAACAATGATGGAGGTAGAAGAATGCAGTTTTTCAATTATATAAATGGCCAGTGGAGAGAGCCATCTACAAATCAATATTCGAAAAACTATAACCCGCATAATGGAGAAGTATTAGGAGAATTTCCATTAAGCTCGGCAGATGATACTAGGGCGGCTATTGCATCAGCGAAAGAAGCTTTTCAACATTGGCAAGGGCTATCATTCCAAGAGCGGGCAAGTTATTTATGGAAAGCAGCAGCGATATTAAAGGAGAGAGTTACTGAAATCGGTCAAGATTTAACAAGCGAAGAAGGAAAGACGCTTGCGGAAGGAATCGGCGAGACGAAGCGAGCAATCAGCATTTTGGAATACTATGCGGGGGAAGCAAATCAGCCAGTAGGGGAAATGATCCCTTCTGTAAATCCGAAAACAATGCTCTATAGTAAGCGCGTCGCGGTTGGACCAGTCGGACTCATTACGCCGTGGAATTTCCCAATTGCGATTCCAGTATGGAAAATGGCGCCGGCACTGATTTATGGAAATACGGTTGTCATAAAGCCGGCTGAAATTACGCCGAAATCCGTGTATCATCTTGTGAATGCTTTTCACGAGGCAGGAATTCCTGCTGGGGTGATCAATTGTGTATTTGGGAAAGGTTCAGTCGTTGGAGCGGAATTAACAGAAAACCCTGATATAAAGGCAATTTCTTTTACAGGTTCGAATGGCGTCGGAAAAAATATTCAGCAAACGGCGATTGCAAGCGGAAAGAAAGTGCAGTTAGAAATGGGAGGAAAAAACCCATTAGTCGTATTAAAAGATGCTGATATCCAGAAGGCAGTCGATATTACGGTCAGAGGTGCATTTATGTCAACAGGGCAAAAATGCACAGCGACAAGCAGAGTGATTATTGAAGATGAGATTTATGAGGAATTTCGAAATGAGCTCCTGTTACGTACAAAGGTTCTAAAAGTTGGAAATCCATTAAAACAGGATACATTTATGGGTCCGTGTGTATCTGAAAATCAACAGCAATCTGTGTTATCGATGATTGAAGTAGGAAAGAAAGAAGCTTCTTTACTTTGCGGCGGTAGCGTACCAGAAGAAGATGAGTTAAAACAAGGATATTATGTCCTGTCGACTATTTTTGAAGACGTACCGCAAGATGCACGAATTGCGAAAGAAGAAATCTTCGGTCCTGTTATCTGTTTGTTTAAGGTGAACAATTATCAAGAAGCGATTCATTTAGCGAATGATACAGAATACGGACTGAGCGCATCTGTTTGTACAAATAATCTCAGCTTAGCCCAGCAGTTTATTGATGATATGGAAGTTGGTATGGTCCATGTCAATTCAGAAACAGCAGGAGCAGAGCCACAAGTTCCGTTTGGTGGTATGAAAAATTCGAGTGCGGGACCGCGTGAACAAGGAAAAACAGCTGCAGAATTTTATACAAGAGTGAAGACAGTATATATCGATCAAGTATAAGTTATAAAATGGGGGATGAACATGCGTAAAGGTACTTTTTTCATGGCAGGACACTCAAGACTTCCGAAAGGGATGGCTGTGCGCAGTGTCTATGAAACATTAACAATTACAATAGAGGCAGATCACAAATATCACGTTATTATTGAAGCGTCATGTACCCTTGCTACTGAACATGGGAGAGACTTTATAGCTCAAATGTTAAGAGGACATAGTTTACAAGATGGCATTGAAGAGATCACGCAAGAAATCTCGTATCACTACCAAGGAAAAGCACAAAATGCGATTATTAGTGCGGTAAAAGATTTGTATCGCCAATATACGAGCTATGTAAACGGCGAAAAACCGCAAGAAGAATATGAAGAAACAAATCTATAACAAACTGCCTAGTTTATTGCACTTTATTCTGTAAAGAGCGTTCATAGACGAGAGCCAGTTATATTTCAGCTTATTTGGTGAGCGGAATATAACTGGCTTTTTATGTTTATCTAATGAGGAGGCTAATAAAATGTCAAAATTAAATCAAGGTGGAAAACAAAAAAGAAGATGTGCGGAAAATGGTGTGGTGAAAACTTGTAAGATGTGTAAAGTGTGTGGGCGAGAGAAAGAAAATGAAAAGTACATGTTAAAAGAAAGTTCTCTTAAATATAGAAATTATAATAGATGAATATAGTGTGAATTATTGCTGCTTCATATACAATAAAAGTAGGATTGCTCTTCTACTAAAGAGCAGTTTTCAGAAGGAGGGAATGACTTGGAGAAAATGAAAGTAGAATTTGAAGTAAAAGGATTCGGTGAAGAAGATCTAGTAAATGTTGATGGTGCCTATAAAAGTATTGAAATTGCAAGAGTAAAAGGCTTATCAAAGGAAACTACATTAGGCGAGTTAGAATCTATTTTTACAGCTATGTTTGATGAAATTGAGGAAAATTATGAAAATCCACCACAATTTGCTGGAAGAATCACGATTCGAGCAAAGAAAGAGAATGCTGAGATTAAGTATTACGGATAATAGGTGTTAGGGGGATTGGAATAAAACAACTGTATTGTTTATTTTTATCCTTCTATTTTTGAACAGTAAGATTCCTGCTTCAAAATTCAGTAAAAGTAAAGAAATTAGGTGGGGATCGAGCTGCTCATAAAAGCCAAATTGGTGAGTGCTAATAATTAGTAAAGAAGAAAATCCCCACTGATTAAACTTTCCTTTATATACCTTCCATTCCTATCATTCGAAATAGAAAAAAAGCTTCTCTGCTATCTAAATGTAATTCCAAATTCATAAGATTAGCTCCCCCTTCTATTTTCTCTAATCTTTAATCAACTATAAGAGGAATGCAATTATATACTCAAGGTTCAACAAACCCTCTTTAAAAGGCTCTATGTGTCTTCCCTCCACTTTCTATATGCTTCCGTAAATAATAATATCTATGAAGTTCCATAATGAAATGAAACAAAATAAGCGAAAGCATTGAGTATACACACATTAATACAATTGCCACCATCTGTTGTGTTGCAAAACCAAGACTGATGTTAGCGATAAGTTGCCCTAATCCTACAAAAGCAACTGCTCCTCCTACAACAACATTACCAATGTACAATTATTTTGAAATTTATTCATCTTTACAAATTAATGTGATTCATCAGTAAATGCTATTTAAATTCACTCTAATTTTATTACAAAACAAGTCTTTTTTTATAATTTTCAGAATCAAAACTGAAAGATTTCTCAAAATAAACTTTCGGATATCTCCTCACTTCAATAACCTCTTAAACAATTTCTTCCTTAATAAAATCAGAATGTTCAGTTAAATAGAAGTGATTTCGTTCTAAATTCGATAAAAATTCATGTTGCCTACTCGTTTTTATTCCTTTTAAACGAGTTGAACGACCTTCAGAAGATACATCTTGAATCTTTAGCCATGATTTATAATCTACGCCTATCCCTGAACCTCGACCTTGTTTAATTCACGTTTCAATTTCAGATATTCTTTTTCTTTTGGACATAAAAACACCCCTTTAGACAAAAATATCTAAAGGGGTAAAACGGTGCAACTTTTTTATAAACAGTTAATCTTTTTTCAAAACGGTTAAACTTTATTTCAAATCAACATATAGTTTCTCTCTTCCTAAAAAAGATATAGTATTATTATAAAAGAATTCGGGGAGGGAAAATATGGGTGATCCAAAAAAGAAAAACATTATAATTTTAATCATTGTAGCAATTATAGCTTTAACTATAGGATGTACAGCCAAATTTATTCATGACAGAAATACTGCAAAAGAAAAAGCTGCTAAAGTTGCAATACAACACATGAAAAGAGAAAAAAATATAGACTTTGTGGTAACTGATGTCAAAATCGAACATTTAGCACTTGCGGGTTTTATTACAGTTAGAGGATATGATGAGAACAATAAACAAAAAAGACTTTACGTTGATATAAATAAAATCCAAAATTATATAGTCGCTTCTTGGGGAGAAGAATAATCATTTTCCAAAAGAAAACTCTCACTTTCAAATACTATGTTAATAGGGCACCTTAATGGTGTCTTTTCTTTATGGGGGTCCCACCCCATGTCCATCAACTTAAGAATTTTATAACACCCCAAAACAAAAAAATTGTACATTTTCACATGAAGATATCAATTTTCTCGTTTTGGGGGTATTTGTATTTCTTAGCTTGATAGCGATGTGGCGGTACCCCGCACTTGAAAAATCGTTTCTTTTAAATTGTGAAGAATTTGTTTCAAATCCATTATACTGCTTGTGTAACTTTTAATAAACCAATATTATGAACAGGGGTTGTTCTTTGCCACTTTTATCATTTCTATGGCGTTAGCTGGATTAGAAAGTACCTACAAATTGTTTGGAAAAGAAGTAATCGATATTACACCTTTTAGGTCGAAATCATTTTCTTAACAGGCGGTTTGGTAGATGCAGGCATACAAGGTGCATTGATGCGATACATTCGAAACGGAGATGGTTGGTCTTACATTAATCATTATTTTATCTATTAGATATGAATTTATATAAAAATTTTTCTAGATGATATAAGCAGGAAGCGAAAGGGATTACTCCTATAGAGGAGATGAGCACAAACAACTGATTAGGAACTACAATAAAGAACAAAAAGTACGAATCGTGGTGCATAAAAAAGGGGCTAACTTTAAATTATGAACAATTTGCTTCAAAACTACTATATTACTTGTACAGTTTTTAATGAAACCATACATCCTTACAATACGCCATTATAAACAACAACGAGTTGTATATGGTGGATGGCTTGTATCATTTATCCTCGTGATATTTCAAGCTATTGCAGGGATTTTAATTGTATACACAAATGCAAATTTATTAATGGCATTATTACATTCGTTATTTATTTCTTGTTTGTTTGCTGTTCAATGTTATTTATCCATGTTAGCTACAAGAAGTAAGGAGATAGGGGCTTAATATAAACAATAAACAACATTGCTATAGCGAATATATGAAAAATAAATACTAGTTGGAATGAATTAGGAGGGAAATTAGAATGTTTTTAGCTCTACGTGAATTAAAACAATCCAAATTGAGATATGGATTAATCGGACTTATTATGGTTTTACTATCATTTTTAGTTCTTGTGATTTCCGGACTAGCAAATGGTTTAGCATATAATACTGTCTCTTCCATTCAAAATATAGATGCTCAAAAGTTTATATTAGCAGATGATAATAATGAGGAAATTTCGTTACTACGTTCGCAAATTAAGAAAGAAGATGTAGATGACGTAGTGAAGCAAGTAGGGGCAGAAGATACTGTACCATTTCATGTAAAAGTAACAACATATGAAAAGAAGGATAGTTCAAAAAAGGTCGATATTGCAATCTTTTCAAGTGAGCGTAATACATTCTTGGAACCAAAGATTGTAAAAGGAAATGCACTAGGAACTGCACAAAATGAAATAGTTGCTGATGAATCAGTTAAAGCAAAAGGTATAGATATTGGCGATACAATTATCGATCCAGTTTCTAAAAAAGAGTTTAAAATCGTCGGTCTAACAAAAGGGCAAAAGTTTAGTCACACGCCTGTTGTTTATATGAATCAAGATGTATTTAGAGAAATTGCTCAGCCGAATCAAAAGGACTATAGTGCAATTGCACTTCGTACTGATAAGGAAGTAAAAAATGCACATGTAGTAGATAAAGAAGAGGTTCTTCAAAGTGTTCCTGGTCATAAGGCGCAACAAAATACATTAACAATGATTATTGCATTCTTGCTTGTAATCGCAACGCTTTTAATTGGTGTATTCTACTATGTTATTACATTGCAAAAAACACAGCAATTAGGCGTATTAAAAGCAATTGGAACGACAAATTTGTATTTAGCAAATAGCCTAGTTGTGCAGGCGTTATTCTTATCTGTCGTTGCGATGGTAATAAGTATCGTACTTGTACTAGGATTACAAACAATTTTACCAGCAAGTATGCCGTTCTTATTAACAACACCAATGATTGCACAATATGCAGGGATTTTCATCGTAATTAGTATTTTAGGAACACTTATTTCATTATATCAAGTATTAAAAATTGATGCATTAGAAGCAATTAGAGGTGGCATGTAATGACTTCATTATTAAAATTAGAGGAAGTTAGCAAAGTATATGGAGAAGGAGATACAGAAGTAACCGCTCTTCATCCGATTACGCTTGATGTGAAAGCAGGAGAATTTATCGGTATCGTGGGTCCGTCTGGATCAGGAAAAAGTACTCTATTATCCATTGCGGGTGCGTTATTATCACCATCAAAAGGAAACATTTATATACGTGAACAGAACATCACGCATCTATCAGAAAAAGAAATGACGGATATTCGTTTAAGAAAGATCGGGTTTATTTTTCAGTTTGCAAATCTTGTTCCATATTTAAATGTAAAGGAACAGTTACTTTACATTGCACAATTAAAGAAAGAAGACCGAAAAGAATCTGAACGGCGTGCAGATCATTTGCTAGCTGCATTTGGACTCTCTCAGAGAAAGAATCATTACCCTAATCAATTATCTGGTGGAGAAGGACAAAGGGTGGCAATTGCACGTGCCTTTATGAATAACCCAGATCTAATATTAGCAGATGAGCCAACAGCAAGTCTTGATTCAAAACGTGGACGCGAAGTTGTTGAAATGATGAAGCGAGAAGTAAAGGAAAGCCAAAAAGCAGCAATTATGATTACGCACGATGAGAGAATGCTTGATGTATGTGATTATATATTAACGCTGAGAGATGGGAAAATAACCTGAAGTTTTTAATTTGAAGAAAAAATTTAATTAATTGATTAATAATTTATAAAAAAAAAAGCTAAACTAAAAAAATTTAGCTTTTTTTTGAGGGTTAGGGGCATGTTTCCGTACCAAAATAGGGGTCACCATACATACCCATCAACTTAACAGAGCCGGTTTCCCCAAAAGTGATAAAACATTGCACATTATATATGAGAAAAAAGGATAGATAAAGTCATGATGCTTTATCTATCCTTTTTTCTCACTTTAACCAATCTGTTACTTATAGGTATACGGCAACCATTGGGGTGTTTCATGAATTTTAAAATAACTATTAAGATAGACTTTTTAAGTGCACTCTTGTCTCCTTTCGTATTTTTTGTTTTTTTGCATTAGTCCTCTCTCCTTTTATAATTTGTTAATTGCAAATGAGATGGCAATCACATTTCTTATGTTTGTGTTTATAAGTAGAGAGGAAAGAAGCAAATTGTTTTTTCTGTCTTTACTTGATTTTGTGAAACTAGGAGGCGATCCAAATCTAATTAAAAACTTTCGTTTGATGATGGAATCCCATGCCCATCCCCCTGAAAAACCCCACGCTAAGAACATGCAAGATTTTATGCGAAAAATCAGGAGACATAGGGAAGTATGGGGGGCTTAAAGGCGCGCCAGAATAGGAATGTATAAAAAGATGCATAGAAAAATAGAACAGGACAAGGGGGAATCCTTGTTGTAAAGCGAATTCTTCTTTATCCTTGCTATCGATAATGATGCGTTATGTTAACTTTACATGTATGTGATATACATTAGAAACTTATTGTATTATGATAAGATTTAATAATTGAAAATTTAGATAAGTTTTTCTAGAAAAAGGAGAAATTCTAAACATGAAGTTTTTTATAGGAATCATTCCGCCAGAATCATACCTACATAAAATCCAGCAGTTTCAGAGACAATGGGAAAATAATCGTATTGTAGAAGTTGTTGAACCACATATTACTGTTAAAGCTCAAGGAGGACTTACTTCAGATCAAGAATGGTTAAAAAAAGTGGAGAAAGTTTGTAAACAAATTCCTTCTTTCACTTTATCTTTAGGGAAACCACAATTCTTTGGAAAACAAGTTTTATTCTTAAGTGTAGAAGACTCAAAAGTTTATAAACTACATCGTCTTTTAGTAGAAGCAGTTTCTCCATCAGATGATTTGATTAAAAGGTATATGGAAATGGAACAGTATCATCCCCATTTAACGCTTGGACAAACCCATTGGGGTTTAACTTCCGATGAATTGGTACAAATGGAACAAGTGGCTAGAGATAAATTAACACCATATCCTGAATGGACCGTTAATTTCATAAGAATTTATCAAGAAATAGAAGAGAATACATATCAACCATACAAAGACATTCCGCTTTTAAATTTGTAAACTTAAAGATACATTGACTTCTGATAACGATAATTATGTGAATACAAAAGTCCTCCAGTTAAACAATCTGGAGGACTTTTAATAGTCTTCTAAATACATTAAATCCCGATAATGTTGCGTTATGTGAAATACATATGTATACGATATTCACCCGAAAATAAGATAGTTCAATAAGAAAAGGACTTTATGAATTGATAAGAGAATAATGCTATATAAGGTGATTTGAATTTATTTCCGTATGAGCTAGTTAGAAAAAAGGGGGATATTATATGACAACAGCTTATGTAAATTGGGGAGAAGAAAAAGTAAAAATAACCTGGAAACAGGATAATCAACTACCGCCACAAGACCTAATAACAAGTGTTCATGGGCTTTGCTTTTATAATAGCAAGGTATTATTAGTCGATTTAAATCATAGAGGATGGGATTTTCCTGGTGGTCACATTGAATTAAATGAAACTCCTGAAGAGTGCTTTAAACGCGAAGCAATGGAAGAGGGCTATGTTGAAGGTAAATGTAATCTTCTCGGATACATAATAGTTGATCACAATGAGAATCCAAAATGGAATGAAAAAAGTAAATATCCTAAAGTTGGTTATCAAGTGCTCTACCGAATGGATATTAAAGAATTCCACAATTTTGAAGGTGAGCACGAATCAACCCATAGGAAATTAATTAATCCAAATGAAATCACAGTTCATCATCGTGAATGGAATAGCGTATATCAATCTATTTTAGACTATGCTCTTTATACAGAAGTCTAAATTGAAAAATTTGATTAAAAAGTTATCTTGAACGAAAAAGTGCAATACTTGAACAAGGGTATTACATTAACTTCCAATAACGAATTTTATGTTTACTGACAGCTCCAAAAGAGCTGTTTTTTTACTTTTATTAAGGTTTTGGCAGTTCGGCTCGTATAATTGCTTATCCAAGTCGATAACCATTCTCTTACTTTTGGTCTGTCGGCTTGGCGATAAAAGCAAATCGAGCCGAAAAAAATTTTGCAAGGACAACATCAAAAAGAAAGAACCTATAGGTGTTAGTATAGCTTAGAGTTTATCTACCTAGCGCTGCTTATGACTCCATTTGCGTTGCAACTTCGGTGGTCTAGGCAATGTAAATTTAGGCGATACCAACCAGGTGCTACAGAAACTCGGCGGTTATAGGTTTGATTACCATAGGTTAGGTCACCCCCTATATTGGTGCCGGGTACCTCAAAATAAACATCAGAACCATCCACATTGTCTGTATTTTTAGCATAAACTCCCAAAAGCTCTCCGGGGAAAACGTAAATGGCTCTAGTTGATTTAAAATCTTCACCTGCCCATAGGTTAACTTGAGATTTATCTGCAGCCGATACTTTTTGTGTAGGTGCTATAAATGTAAAACCTGTCACTAACGATGCAGATACCCCTAATGTAACGACCAGATTCTTGAGTTTTTTCAAATTACATCTCTCCTCTCGGTATATATGCACTAGATGGTCTTTATAAATTCCATGCGGGATTAAGATCCATTTAATACACTGCATATAGTATATATAACTGAGCTGAAATATAACTTCTTTTTAAATTTATCAATTCTAGATAAATTTAAAAAATACGTTGCTATCATGGGTATTACAAAATCGTGATAATTATTCCCTTCTTTGTAGCTAGTAAAGTCGTGGTTAAATAATAAAAAGGTTAGAGGATGCCATTGTAAGTATGACTAGGGGTGTATTAGGAGAGGGGTTCTTAGATTGAACTATAAGGAAGAAGTGCTAAAAGAATCATATGTTTTGTTAGCGGAGCAAATGGAGGAAAGAGCAAGGGAGATGAAAGTTGCTTTGCAGATGGGCGATATGTCTGCTGCGTATGGTAAGTTAGCTACAATTGCTGCGGATTCGATTAAAGGGTTACATAAGGCGGATAAAGGGTTGTAAGGCATCTTTAATGGGTGTCTTTTTTCTTTGCCTAGATAAGCAAATAGTTAGGATATGGTGGTAATAGATTGTAAGAATATAAGTTAAATATAGAATTAGGAATCCTAGTAAATCCTTGCTACCGATAACGTTTGATTATGTGAACATAAAAGTCCTCCAGTTAAACAATCTGGAGGACTTTTAATAGTCTTCTAAATACATTGAATCCCTATAATGATGCGTTATGTTAACCGATCATGTATACAATATACAACTAGAATTACAAAACATATCACTTCTTCTAAATGATACAATTAGGAAAAGGAGGAGAGAATATGTACGATTACAAATTCGTTAAAGTCGAAGCTAATAAATGGAATGGGGAACCTAAAGAAGATTATAAACGTATTATTGCAGAACATGCTGAAGAAGGTTGGAAGTTTGTTCAAATTTTTGCTCCAGCAACTGCAGGATACGCTAAATATTTTGAGATTATCTTCGAACGAACCAAATAACTCTTTTCGAGAACGAGAGGGGTTTGCAATAACTTTCAATAACGGGAATTATGTAAATACGAAACCCCTTCAGCAAGTAAACTGAGGGGGTTTTTTCTAGATACATTGAATCCCGATAAGTAGTGTTGTGTAGACAAAATTTGTTTTAGTGATGTTATTACTTATGAGATTTTTTATATTCAATAGGTACTCTTATAAGTAAAATTACAAATAATATCGGCCATAACAATCAGAGATTTGTTTGATTTTTGACTAAGGATACAAAAGAATGGATTGAAAGAACATTAAAATAGATTAATACCCAACAAATAAAGATAATGTAATATAATGTAATATGCATGTCCCATTATTTAGAAATTGAAAGGAGTCATTATGTAATGATTATTTGGAGAGGTAAAGGACTGTTAGTAGTCTTGGCATTAATTTTAGGGAGTCTGATAAGTGGAATATTTTTTAGTATTTTGCAAGTGGACACGGTACATAACCCTGGATTTATTTTTAATGGAATATTTTGTACTATATTTATAGCGATGAGTAATTATTTTTTCACTAAAAAGTTTATATCTGATAGTGTACGAACACTTGTTGATGAAAAAACCGGAGAAAGAGTTCAAATAAAAGATAACTCTGCATTATTTTTCATTCGAAATAAGTATTGGACTTGGATTATTCTAGTTTTAGGTTTTGGACTTACTATTACTGTTAGTGCGCAATTATCATAATTTTTAAATTATTATATAAGGGATCACCTATCATTAAAAAAACTCTGATTTTTTTTAAATCAGAGTTTTTATATTAACTACTTTTAATAATTTAAATTACTTATATTCATAAATTGATTTTATTTAAAATAAAATTTTTATCCATGGGTTTCCGTACTCCTTTATTTATATTGTCTTGAATGTATACTTTTCTTTCTAATTTTGAGGACATCAAGGGTATTGGGATAAAGTTAATATTTTTGGTGATTTGAATGTAAACTAATAATAAAAAGTTTACATTGGTAAATTTCTAGATTTTAAATGAAAACAAGCCCATTAGTCTTATTGATTAATGGGCTTGTCTATTATTTTTATATTAGGACATTTATCTTTTAATAAATTAATGAATTCTTCTTCTTCTTTTGGTACACAAACTGTTAAAGTATTAAATAATCCATACATAATTTCTAATCGTTGTCTTGACCAATATGTTGAATTCAATGATTTTCCATGGCATTTAATCTGTTGGATATCTTTAAAAGGGATTTCAGTATTTGTAAAATAATGTTTGATAATTAATGATTTGTCAGTAATTCTATAAGTGGATCTGTAAATAAATAAAAAATTAATTATATTTAATAGAATCATGCAACTAAAGTAAATATTGTTAGTGTCTTGTGTGAAAAGCATAGCAATGAAAATGAAAATAGTTAATAAAAATATAATCATATGAATAGGATTTTGTTTAATCTTAAATTTCATTTATGTTCACCTCTTTATAATAAGTATAAAGAAAAGTGACCGCAACATCTATAACTTTATATATAATTATATTTCAATTTAAAACGTATACTTTTATTTAAAAGTTTACATTTGATAAAATACAAAAGAGTCCTATTAATTTAGGTCTTTTTTGTTTTATGTAAGAAGATGTTTTCGTAATTGGTCTAGTTATAGAGTTTCATTAGTGAAAATATCCTTCAGATGCTTTAGGAACAGTCCCAATATCAGAGATAATCATTTTGACAGTTTCATCTACTGACATGGTTTCGGAAATGATTTTCTCGTTTGGTGAGTCTAGAAAATCTTTACTAGTGTACCAAGCTGTTAGTTCAGCTTCGCCAAAATCATCTCTGTTGGGTTTGGTTTTATGTCGAGCTATTGTTTCTTTGAGTGAAATGTCATAGTAATAGACGTGACTTTCTTCAAATGTATCAATCAGTTCTGTAAGCGTAGTTTTGTACTTACGAGTACTTAGAATGCCTGCTACAATTACATAGTTCATTTTACCGATACCGTACAGTGCGATTTGTTTGATAAGTTCAACAGACAAGTTCCCGACATTATCTTTTACACGAAGCATATTTCTACGAACTACATCTTGTGGGACCAATAGAGTGTCTTCTAAGAGTAGCTGTAGTTGTCGGGCTACGGTGCTTTTTCCTGATCCTGAGTTTCCACGAATAATTATTAAAATAGTTTTCATGAGTGCCTCCTTATTGGTGATATTTAGATGTCATGAAAAGGTTACATTTCAAAATGTTTGATGATATATTGGTCTGATTGTTCTAATAATAAATGAAAGTAAACTTCTATCTAAAAGTTTACTTTCAAATAGGGGGCAATAAAAAAACAGTAGTGGATAAGATCACTACTGTTTTTTTATTGCTTTTTGCAAGTAAACTACTTGAATTCTTTTCTATATAATCTAATAGAATAAATAGCTCCAACGAAAAAGACAATGGCTTCAAATAATATGAAAAATTGACGGAAATACATATCTTTACCAACTAAAGAAATAAATACGCCATTCATTATAAGTTGAGTAAAAAACATACAAGAAACAATTTTAAGGTAAATAGCATTTGTTCTTTCATCTGGTTGACCAAATTTTTTCATCATAATAAAAAGTACAATACATGAACCTACAAGTAGAACTGATATAAATCCTACAACGATATTGAAATTGTCTGTACTTTCTAACATCCAGTTGTTTAATAGATCAAGCATTATTATCTTCCTTTCCTACATAAGAGAATATTTCGTTTATATCAACTTCAAAATAATTTGCTATTCGATATGCTAACACTAGTGAAGGAGAATAATTATTCTTTTCCATAACAAATATCGTTTGTTTAGAAACCCCAACAGCATCAGCTAAATCTTTTTGTGACATTCTTTTTAATACCCTATATTCATAGACTTTATTTGTTATAGAGTCTCCATGTTTTTCCTTCATAGGTAACACCTTCCTTTCTTAAGACTTATATTAAACCTATTTTATAAAAAAAGTAAAGTTTAATTATACAAAAGATAAAAATTTTTATATAAATTAAAAGAAATGCTATATATTTTTTGAAATTAAACTAATATCTAAAAGTTTAATTTCATTTTCTTAATAAAAAATATAAAACTCATTAGTTAAAATTTTATATTAATGTTTTTTTATGGGGATAATAAGAATTTTCAATGTAAATATTATCAATTTATCATATATTCCATTTGTGTAAAATTATTAGTGAGCTAAACCCTTTTTTAAATCTTTGCCCCTAACAAAGATTTAAAGGTATTACCATTTTTCTGTTTTAAGATATGTTGAAAAAAAGAGTCCTAATTTAATAGGACTCTTTTTCTTTTAGGGGTAGCACCACATCGCTATCAAGCTAAGAAATGCAGATGCCCCCAAAACGAGAAAATTGACATCTTCATGTGAAAATGTACGATTTTTTTGTTTTGGGGTGTTATAAAATTCTTAAGTTGATGGGCATGTGACGTGACCCCTATTAGTCATGTATAATATGTTAAACAGTTTATGTTCTTTTGTTTTTCTAAATTTAATAGCTAAGTTGAATATAAGCATTAGAGGAGGGGGAAAATTGAGATTTTTCACGATATTTGCATCAAGGAACGATACAAATGATATAGAAGGTTTCATTACTCAAGTTTTCCAAAATGGATTCAAGGTTGTACGCAATAAAAATGAATATACTATTCAATCGAAGAGACTATTTGGCAAAAATAAAATTATTATTCGGGTGGATTCTGAAGAATCATCTCCTGATTATTTTTCCAATAATATTCCTGGAATGATGCATATGTACGATCAAATTGCATTTCAAGAAGAACGCCTTAAGACGATGGTTTTGGCACAGATTTCTGTAATTAATACCATAATTGCTATAGAGACGGAGAAGGATTATAGTGATGACTACGTGGAGCTGTTCCTTAAGTTACTCAATCAGGTAAACGGTATTGGTTTTATCCCTGATCGTACTCTCATCGGGAAGGATGGACAAGTAATCGTATTTCCAGATGGATCCTCTGGTCCTTCAGAATTTACTCCTCATGCATGTACGAAGATAATAATGGGCCAGGAAAGTACTTCTACCGATGGGGAAAAAAGAAGACAGAAATCGATAAGCAACCTGCAAGATAAAGGGATTCCATATATCGAAGGATTGCCTCAATTGCCGCCTTTGACAAGTATTCAGTTGAGAAATCGAGAAGAGATTACGAAGAGAGCAGTAGCTTTGCTGATTGTTATACAATATGCTTGTGATGTTGTCCAAGAAGGAGATTTGAAAACTTCCAAAGAGTTCGTCATGGAGCTGCTGAAAAAATTCGGTGTGGTTGAATCATTAACGAAGCAGGAAAGAGATTTCCTAAATTCAGAGCAACCTGACCAGAAAGAAGCCATACAGATTGCATGGCAGTATGAAGCTCAATGGGTTTTACTTTGGTCAATAGGTCTCGTGAATACACTGAAATTTCCAAAAGAGGTCTGTGACTGTCATTACGCAATTAAACTCGTTTCTAATTGTGGTTCTTTTAATGAATTTTATCAACAAACAAGATTACGAAGTGCAGAAGAGATTTTGGACGAGGCCGACCTCATTTATCGGCTTCATTGGGCTTGTGTACATGATAGAATTAATGGGAGAGAAGCGACTGCTGGTATGCAGGAAAGTATTGTTGTTGAAAGACGAAGGGGCTTGTTCTGGCTAATCAGTTATAGAAATGAAGATTGGGACTGCATCTCCATGGATACATAATCTATATTCTTTGTTCTGTAGAGCTTTTTTATTTCAGATAACGATAATTATGTAAATGAGCTGTCCATATGGGCGGCTTATTGTATTTTCTGCTTAATATGAGTTTTTTTCTAAAATGCTGGCGGTCCCCCATAGCCATCAAGCTAAGAAGATACAACTACCCCCAGAACGAAATTTTGTGCTAATTTGTAACAAAAAAGCTCATTTTTTCGTTTTGGGGTAATTCTGAATTCTCAAGTTGATAGGAATGTGGTGCCTAAATTATATATTCCATTTACAAAGTGTTGATTTGATAGACACTCGTAAGGATGCCTTTTCATTTATAAAAATTAAAATGATTATGTAAGTGAAAAGGGATAAAAGACTTCGTTCAAAGACACATGGGGCAGGGAGCACCAACTTTATCTCGCTAATCTAGCCTAATAAATTACATTCCCTTTTGTTTGAAAATTATTTGCCTTAAAGAGAACAAGATTAGAGTAAAAATATACCATTTTCTTACTGATAAAGATTGAAGGTGTTAATAAACACTGGTGCTTCCCCTAAACGAATTACAACAAAAATATTTAATCCTTATTATAATCTTGTATCAAAATATAAACTCCATATTTTTACATTAGAATACCAATTAGATCAAAGATCAGAATTAGAGTTAAATGGTGGTGGAGTTATATTAAATAACGGTGGGTCCGTATTTGGTGGCAGATTAATATTAGGCGATGAATCAGTAATAGGTAATGATTCATTACAAGGACAAGGTGTTGTATTTCCCAAAGTAAAATGAAAAGACTGTATCATTTTTTCGTAGTACACTAACGTTTAAATTAATGAAAGAAACATATTGACAGTGTGAATATTTTGAATTATCATTTAATTATAAAGTGATAAGATCCATACGAGAAATTAGCCTTCTCTATATCCGATCTTCATTTTCTGTTTTGCACATATTTTCATAAAAAAACTGTCTATTATTACTGTACTTTAAGAGATTAAAGAACACTCGTAATTTAAAGCCAGTTGTACGTTTTCTACGATTTGTATTGTAGATGCGTATGACTGGCTTTTTCGTTTTATTTAAACTAAAGGAGGAAATAACATGTCAGTGATTACAAAGCAAGAAGTGAAGATGAAGTTTGCGAAGAAATATGAGGGGTATGAAATTGTGCCTCATCCAGAACATAAAAGGTTGTATCATATTGTGTTAGACGGGCAATTGCTTGGGCAGTTTTTCGAAGGGGTAAAAGAACATTCGGAGCAATCCTTACAATATATTCCGTATTCGCGTTTTATTATTGCGGATCAAATGAAAAAGCTCTTTGGTGAATCCTTTATGGAAAATGTTCGAGGTATTATTCATGACCGTGAAACGGGCGGGTTTACAATTGGTGTACAAGGCGAAACGACTGATGCAGGAGACTATGTGAAATTTGCAACTGCATTAACACATTTAATTGGTACGTCTAACTTTGACGCGATGACAGGAACGTATTACGCAAGATTTAACGTGAAAGATACAGATAGCAGTGATTCGTATCTTCGCCAAGCATATCGATTATTTACGCTTCATACAGACGGGACATTTGTTGACGAACCGACAGATTGGCTCCTTATGATGAAAATAGAGGAAAAGAATGCAGTAGGCGGCGAATCACGCCTGCTTCATTTAGATGATTGGGAAGAACTTGATAAGTTTCGCAAGCATCCACTCGCATCAGTTAAGGTTACGTATAAAGCACCTCCAAGTAAAAATGCGCAAGAAATCGTATACCGTGAAACATTTTTTGATGTAAACAATGCACCGTGCATTTGTTTTATTGATCAATTTGCTTATCCGGATAATATTGAACAGGCAACATATTTGAAGGAATTATCATACTCTGTTGAAAACTCTCCAGCAACACACGCATTAAAACTACCAGTTGGGGATCTTGTTTTATTAAACAATTTATTTTGGATGCATGGGCGCGCTCCTTTTGAGAAAAACAAAGATCTATATCGAGAACTCATGCGCCAGCGCGGCTGTTTTTCTAAATAATACATGTGGCGGGTCTTACAATAAGGCCTGCCTTTCCTAATATAGGGGATACAGACATAAGGGGGAAGTTAAATGTATGATTTTCTAATTATCGGCGGAGGGATTGTGGGGCTTTCAACTGGAATGGCCTTAACAAAAAAATTTCCTCATGCCAAAATCGCAGTAATTGAAAAAGAGAACGAACTTGCGCATCATCAAACAGGACATAATAGCGGTGTCATTCATTCTGGCATTTACTACAAACCAGGTAGCTATAAAGCGAAATTTGCAAAAGAAGGAAACGCAGCGATGGTTCAGTTCTGCAAAGAAAATGGCATTGCCTATGACATGTGCGGAAAGGTGATCGTTGCGACAGAAAAAGAAGAACTTCCTTTTTTACATAACCTGTATGAAAGAGGTCTACAAAATGGGCTGAACATTTCTAAAATCGACCAAGGAGAACTAGCAGAAATCGAACCCCACGTAAAAGGAGTAGGAGCTATTCGCGTTCCTTCTTGTGGCATTGCCGATTATAAAGGAGTCAGTCATACATTTGCACGTTTCATAGAGAAAAGCAGAGGAGAAGTACACTTAGGTACAAAAGCAGAACGAATTTTTGAACACAAAGATTTCGTTACAATCGAAACAAACAAAGGCGTCTTTGAAACAAGATTTCTCATTAATTGCGCTGGACTACATAGCGACCGAATCGCAAAAAAAGCAGGAATACTAACAGATATGAAAATCGTCCCGTTCCGAGGTGAATATTATGAACTCATTCCAGAAAAACGTCATCTTGTAAAACATTTAATTTACCCTGTTCCCAACCCAGACTTTCCATTCTTAGGCGTTCACTTTACAAGAATGATAAATGGGGACGTACATGCTGGGCCTAATGCAGTGTTAAGTTTTAAACGTGAAGGATATACAAAAAAGGATTTTGATATAAAAGACTTTATGGAAACAATGACATACGCAGGCTTTTGGAAGATGGCGATGCCGAATATGAAAGAGGGCATGAAGGAAATGATTCGTTCTTTTAGTAAACAATCTTTTCTTAAAAGCTTGCAGCACCTCATACCAGAACTTACAGAGAAAGACATCGTTCCAACTCATGCTGGTGTAAGGGCGCAGGCGATTCTATCGAATGGAAATATGGTAGATGACTTCTGTATTATCCCGGGCATCAACTCTATGCATATTTGTAATGCGCCGTCTCCAGCAGCAACGGCTAGTTTGAAGATTGGGGAGGAGATCGCGGGGAAAGTGCCGGATGGGGTTGTGGACCGAATTTTCTTGTCAAAAGCTACTTTTTGAAGTAGCTTTTTAATTTTTTTTTGGCGAATACCGAAATTTATGGAATTACGGATATATGTTGAGAAACAAGCGATATATTTGGAAAATAAATGGTATAGGAGGAGAATACTCAATATTTCTGTATGAAATATGGGGTATACGGATGTTTCCGAAATATTTATAGGGTGTATCCCTTTTTATGAAAGCGCTTTATTATGTGGTCTATACCCCATATCGTTAGACAAGGAATTGATTTTATGAAACAATAGTAACAGGTAAGGAGAGGGTGCTTTTCCTTAAGTGCTTCGTATTGAATTTATTCTATAAGAGAAAGTGTGCTTAATGATTTAAATGAAATAAGGAGCTGTTTTTATTATATGCAACAAAAAAATAATTTAGATTTTGGACCTCAAGATGTAATTGTAGTGAACCCAAAACAAGCCAGGAAAGCTGTTATTGCTACTGGTATTGGGAATGCAATGGAATGGTTTGACTTTGGCTTATATGCGTATTTAGCGGTTATTTTAAGTCAATTATTCTTCTCTGGTGTTCACGATAGTGGCTTACAGCTTGTATTAACATTTGGTACATTTGCTGCTGCCTTCTTAGTTAGGCCGATTGGTGGTATTTTCTTTGGTAGAATTGGTGATAAATATGGCCGAAAGATTGTGTTAAGTACAACTATTATCTTAATGGCACTTTCGACATTATTCATCGCACTACTACCAACCTACGAACAAATTGGAATTTGGGCACCGATTTTATTATTAGTTGCTCGTATGGTTCAAGGGTTTTCCACAGGTGGGGAATATTCAGGAGCGATGGTGTATATCGCTGAATCATCTCCCGATAAGAAGCGTGGTATACTTGGTAGTGGTCTTGAAATTGGAACGCTTTCTGGTTACATCGCGGCTTCAGTAATCGTTACTGTTTTGACGGTAGTGTTAACAGATGAACAAATGCTTAGCTGGGGATGGCGTATCCCGTTCTTAATTGCAGCACCAATTGGTTTGGTCGGTTTATATTTACGCCGTCATTTAGATGAATCTCCTATATTCCAAGAGATGGAAAAAGCGCAGGGAGATTCTGAAGAAGATGAACAAATTCCGTTTATTGATATTTTGAAATATCATAAAAAAGACTTTCTTTTAAGCACAGTAATTGTTGCCTTCTTTAATATTACAAACTATATGATCCTTTCTTATATTCCTTCTTATCTAACACAAGTATTAAAAATTAAAGAAACGACTGGTTTAATCATTATTTCAATTACGATGGCACTCATGATTCCACTGGCGCTTTATTTCGGGAAACTAAGCGATAAAGTTGGTAATAAACGTGTAGTACAATTCGGATTACTCGGTTTGACAGTATGTTCAATTCCTGCCTTTTTATTAATCAGCAATGGACATATTGCAGCTATTTTTATAGGTATCTTTGTTTTAGGTTTCTTCCTTAGTGTTTATGAAGGAACACTGCCTTCTTTATTACCATCTCTCTTTTTCACAGATGTACGTTATCGTGCACTCTCGATATCATTTAATATCTCCGTATCCATATTTGGTGGAACAACACCGCTCGTATGTTCATATTTAGTTCATGCTACTGGAAATGCACTTGCACCCGCATTTTATTTAACCGGTGTCAGCTTAATTGGCATCATTGTATTTAGCCTACTATTTGTGACAACGTCAGGTCGCGCCTTGAAAGGTTCGTACCCGACTGTAGAAACGAAAAAAGAAGCACACGCAATAGCGAAGCAAGACCCTGAAGAAGCACTTTGGTGGCACGAAGAATCTTTAGAAATTGAAGCAGTGAAAAATTCATAATGTGTATGAAAAGTAACTTGTATTTTTGCAATTTTTAAAACTCTTTGGTTGAATAAGTAACGCATCGCACTTTTCTCTAATTCAAACAAGCACAAAAATGAGTAGGATTATGCATTCAAAAAAATCCCCCTTATTACAAATTGAATTTGTAATAAGGGGGATTTCTCATAGTAAGAAATTGGATTTTCTTTCTTTTCTTATACGGCTTGTTTTTCTTCCTTTGAATTATCTTTTTCCCAACACTCTGTATTCTGTAGGCCAGGAATAGAATCAGCTTGGAAAATTGGTGTTTTTCCAGCTTTCTTTTGTTTTATATAGTCTGCTAAAGCGGCATATGCAAACTTACCAAGAAGGGTAATGGCAATTAAATTTGTAAATACCATAAGACCCATAAAGAAATCAGCCATATTCCAAACAGTTTGAAGTGTCGCAACGGATCCGAAGAAAATCATCGCAACTACTGCAACGCGATAAATCATTAACCATGATTTACTTTCTTTAATGAATGCAATATTGGTTTCACCATAATAGTAGTTTCCTAGTAATGAACTAAACGCAAATAAGAAAATAATAATCGCTAAGAAACTGCTTGCCCATGAGCCGATTTGTGAACTTAATGCAATTTGTGTTAACTCAATTCCTTCTAAATTCGCTTGCTTATATGCCCCGGAGCATAAGACGATAAATGCTGTTGAAGTACATACTAAAAACGTATCAACGAAAACGCCAAGCGCTTGAACAAGTCCTTGCTTTACAGGATGAGTGACATCTGATGTAGCGGCGGCGTTTGGTGAACTACCCATACCCGCTTCCGTTGCGAATAAACCGCGCTGAATACCATACTTCATTGCTGCCCCGATGCCGCCAGCAATTGCTTGATCTAAACCAAATGCACCTCTAAATATTTCTAGAAAAATATCAGGTAAAATATAGAAGTTTTTAATTACAACAAAAACAGCTACGGCGATATAAACAATCGCCATTGGCGGAACAATCGTTTCTGTAATACGTGCGATGCTTTTAATACCACCAAAAATAATAATCGCAACGAGTGTAGCCATTACTATTCCTACGATGTACCGTTCCAAACCAAATGCGTTTTCAAATGCTAATGTTACTGTATTCGCTTGTACAGAGTTGAAAATTAATCCATAAGTAACAGTAATCAGGAGTGAGAACCAAACGCCCATCCAGCGTTTATTTAGCCCCTTCTCCATATAATAAGCGGGACCCCCGCGGAATCCACGTCCGTCTTTTATCTTATAAATTTGTGCAAGTGTACACTCTACAAAACTTGTAGCAGCTCCAATAATCGCAATGAACCACATCCAAAATACTGCACCAGGTCCGCCCATTGAAATAGCTAGCGCTACACCAGCTAGGTTTCCGATTCCAATACGAGCCGCCGCACTCAAACAAAATGCTTGGAACGGGGATATGCTATCCTTTTTCTTTGTTTTTTTGTTAAAGCCATTACTTATTAAGCGTATCATGTCACCCAAGTGGCTAAGTTGTACAAATTTTAATTTGAAAGAAAAATAAAGCCCGAGGCTGATTAACATTGCAATAAGAATATATGACCATAAAATGTTATTCGTTATCTCAAGGAATCTACTAAAAGTATCAATCATATCATGCACTTCCTTTTTTTATTTATAATAAAAGTATATTTAAAAAATATCATAGAAGCAAATATAGTATGAAATAATGGTTTTTAATATCGTTTCAAACAATATTATACTTATTTTTCTAACTATTTTGTTTTTCTTGAATAATTTTAATGCGAGAAAGAAGAATCTTTATTCAAAGTAAGTTGTGAAATTTTAAAAACTGGGGAGAAGCATAGTCTAGTTTTTATGAAAAGGAAACTTGAATGATCCCGAATGATGGTCTCTTTAATAAAGCTCATCATTCGAGGTTTTGATGTATTACATATGTAATCTCATACTTTTTGATTTTCTTATACAAATTAGCGCGCGACATTCTTAATTTTTTCGCCGCAATGCTTTTGTTCCGATATGTGTCTTGCAAGGTTTGAAGAATGCGTGTTTTCTCTAGACTTTCTTTTTAGGTCTGTTTTCAGCTTGACCTCGGGTTCGATTATAGTAGCACCGTTTCTAACACGCTCTGAAGCCGCTAGATTTCCATCCTCTAAGTAGTAAGTATTGCAAATCAGCAGGCTGATATCGGGAGGATAGCAGTGCAATGTAGCTTCGGATAAAATAACGGAGCTATTTTTATACTTCCTAAAGAACGTATGTTTGTGTATAATGAGAACATGAGTTCTGTTGTTTAGGGGGAATGACAGTGTATGATTACTCACTTTTGCCGAATCGAATTGTTTTATGTGTAGACCTTCGTGCCTTCTACGCCAGTGTATCGTGTATCAAGATAGGATTAGATCCACTTCATACTAAATTAGCAGTTGTTGGTGATATTAACCGAAACGGATCCATTGTTTTGGTTGCAACACCACCATTAAAAACATTGGGTGTTAAAAAAATGTCTAGATTGTAAGAAATACCATGTAGGAAAGACATAATTGTCGTGAATCCAATAATGGGAACATACATAAAATGCTCAAATTACATAACGAAATTAGCTCTACAATACGTTCCTATTGAAGATTTCCACCAGTATTCCATCGATGAATTCTTTATGGATATTACCGATAGCATTCATCTGTTTGCTAATGGTCCATATGAGTTTGCATTGAAATTTAAACGTGAAATATATGAGAAGACAAGAATTGAATGCACGATAGGTATCGGTCCTAACCCTTTGATGAGTAAAGTAGCTTTAGATGTAGAAGCGAAGAAAACAAAAGATTGTATTGCGTATTGGAAGTACGAAGATGTACACCTAAAATTATGGCCGATACGACCACTTAGTAAGTTTTGGGGAATTTCGGGTAAAACGGAGGCGAAATTAAATCGAAAGGGAATACATTCGATTGGAGATTTAGCGCAATATCCTCTCAAGTACTTAAAACAAAGCTTAGGGGTTATTGGTGAAGAATTACACTTACATAGCAATGGCATTGATTTTAGCCGTATTTCAGAAAAGTATGTTCCAGCAACAAGTTCCGTTGGTAAAAGCCAAATATTAATGCGTGATTACACAATAGAAGAGTTTCCGATTGTTCTCTTGGAACATATCGAGGAAGTTTGTTACCGATTAAGGAGACATAACAAACTTGCTCAAACTATTCATTTTTCAGTTGGTTACAGTAAAAATTATGCTGGTGGTTTCAGAAAAACTCACACACTAAACAGATCAACGAATTTAACAATGGATATTTATCATATTTGTACATACTTTTTACATGAGTTGTATACTGGAGAACCAATTAGATTCATTAATGTTTCTTTAACTAACTTAATCAATGAAGGTGAAGAACAAATCTCTCTTTTTGATAACATCATACAACGAGAAAAAGAAATGAAATTAACTAAAGTAATGGATGAAATACGCACTAAGTTTGGAAAAAACAGCATATTAAGAGGGATTTCTTATACAAATAGTGCTACAGCAAGATACAGAAACACATTATTAGGGGGGCACAAAGCATGAATAACGCTAATTTGCCAAGGGGAAGAGGAATGGTTTTAACAATAGTATAATATATGAGTAGAGATAACGTATACAATGATAGGTGTTTCTCTTTTTTTTGTCTCTTTGTAGAAGCTATAATAATACTAAAAAGAGATAGTATTTATAGTATAGATAGATTGAACAGTTGGAGGTGGGAAAGTGTTTAAAGTACAGAGTATAATTACATCATTGGGGGAAGAACGTTGGATGGTTTTACATAACAATGGTGAACCTGTTATCCCAGTCATGAAATTTATAAAACATAAGGATTCTTTAGGAAAAGCACCTAATACGCTTAAAACGTACTGTTATCATTTGAAAATATTCTGGTGTTTTTTAAACGAAAAGAATAAAGATTACAAAGAAGTGGATCTAAGTTTATTAACAGAATTCATTCATTGGTTAAGAAAGCCGATAGATGACTTAAATACTATCTATTTAAATGACACACAGGAGTTAGCATACACCAAAAGAACTGAATCTTCCGTTAATTTGATCACTAATTGTGTTATCGAATTTTTGGATTATCACTGGCGTAGTGGTCAAATCTTTTTTAACGCAAAATCCAAAATTACAAAAGAAGTTCATAATACAAGGCGTAAATATCGTAAATTTTTAGATCACATAACACATACCTCAACAACAAAAATTAATATATTAAAACTTAAGGAACCTAAAAGAAAAATAAAAACAATCACTACTAAACAGGCAGAATTAATTCATATAGCATGTAACAACATAAGAGACGAGTTAATGATTCGTATTCTATATGAAGGAGGATTAAGAGCTTCTGAGTTATTAAGTTTATGGATAGAGGACTTCAATATCAATGATAGTAGTATCACTGTTAGGGAATCCAAAACACAAGCTGGAGAAAAAAGAAAAGTATATGTATCAAATGAAACAATGAATTTATTTCAAGATTATATTATCGATTATCATACTAATGATGTAGATTCTAACCATGTGTTTATTAATTTAAAAGGAAAAAATAAAGGGAAACCAATGCAATATTGGGCTTTGCAAGCTGTTATACGAATACTTTCTAAAAAAACGAAGATAGACTTTACCGCTCATACACTTAGACATACATGCGCAACACACCTTTATGATTTAGGCATGGATGCTGGTATTATTCAAAAGTTATTAGGACATGCCCATGTACAAACTACTTTAAACATGTATATTCATCCATCAGAAGAAACTATAAGAAAGCACTGGGATGAAGCCCAGCAGCATAGGAGAATGAGAAAATGATAGTAGCTATTAATTCCAATAAAATACAACGTAAAGCTACAAGTGAACTTAAAGGTTATTGGGCTCTAGATGAATGGACTGTCGAAGCGTTTCCCATACCAGATAGAAGGGGGAAAATTAAAGAAAATATAAAATCTGTTGATTTCAGTAAAATTAGTAATCAATTTATTAAACTGGAGATAAAGTACTACTCTTTTTATTCTTTAACCAATGAAATTTGGCATTTATCCAGCTTTATCCACATGCATTTTAATAAAATGTACTTTCTTTCAAAATTTTTAATCGAAAAATTCCCTCAAGTCACATCGATAATTGATATTCCTTACACTACATTATTAGATGAGTACAAATTATATCTAGCTGAGAATAATAAGCCGTTAAAACAATCCCATCCTCGTGGAGGAGAATTTATTTCACCTTATCTTGGAGTATGTAAAAGTTTATATGATTTTTTCTCTAATTATTATGACGAACGACCTGAACATCAAAAAGATAAATGGAATGTAAAAAGATTAGGGATTCCATATAATATGTCTCGAAGAGACAGATTTCTTAATTTCACCAGTATAAAATTTCCCTTTCGGGAATTGGTTAAAAAATATGTATATCAAACACTACTTGTTCATCAACAAATTACCTTTGCGACGGCCCAAAATCTTTTAAAGAAAATGTATTTGTTTTTTGATTTCATTGTAGAAACTTATCCAAAGTGGATCGATTTACAGAATCTGCAAAGACAGGACATTGAAGATTTTTTATTCTATGTTAGAAATCGTGAGATGGGAGGAAAGAGTTATGCGAAAAATCGTGTTCCTAGTAATCGTCATGTAATGGAGTGCCTTTCAAATATAAGAAGAATAATTGAATATATGCAAGGTTTTGAATGGAAAGAAGCACCTAAAACTCCTGTTAACAGACTAATATTTCCAGAAGATTTTCCACGAAGAGAAAAGAAAAACTATCACCAACATGTTAAACATGTACCAGATTTTATATGGGATCAAGTATTGGAAAATTTACATAATTTAGATTCTGAAATTGCACGATTAATAGTCATTATGGAAGCAACAGGATTTAGAGTTTCAGATGTGTGTCAGTTACAAGTAAATTGTCTAGTATATAAGCAAGATGGTTGGTGGTTGATAGGAGATCAACGAAAGGTAAATGTAAAAGAACATATTGTTCCTATTTCAGAAGAAATTGTGGAAATCGTAAAAATACAACAAGAATATATTAACAATCATAAAAAAAAGCACAATAACCTAAATCAATTTTTGTTCCCTGTTCTTACGGGAAAAAATAGGGGAATGGCTTTTCCACAAAAATCGGTTACCTATGCATTAAATCAACTAGCTGAAAAATATAAAATCCTTGATAAAAATGGAGAAGTATTTCTGTTTAAAAACCATGCTTTTCGACATAGATATGGGGTCAATCTAATTAATAATGGCATGAATATTCTTCATGTACAAAAGTTAATGGCACATACTAGCCCCGAAATGACATTGACTTACGCGAAAATTTCAGATAATACTCTTCGAAAAGAATGGGAAAGAATTCAAAATTCAATACGGATAGATATAAATGGTGTATTAGTAAAAACAAGTTTACCCGAGCAGGCTGAAGAAAATGGCTTAGAACTTGAATGGATACGCCATAATATGGACTCTATTCGTTTGGATCATGGTTTATGTATAAAAAGTCCTAAAGTCAGTTGTGACTTTCTAGATTATTCGTTAGAAAGTCCTTGCATTAAAAATAATTGTAGAAGTTTTCATGTGGATACAACATTCTTAGATTACTACAACACACAAATATTGAAGATGGAAGAAGATATTGCAAAATATCAGGCAAGCGGGCGCCTTCGTTCTATTGAGTTAATTGAGCCAAAGCTTAATAAATATAAAGAAATTAGGGATTCACTAAAAAATGAAATTGGAATTTTTGGTATGCCAAAACATAAACGTGAGTATGTAGGAGAGGAACGAAAAACCGATGGCTAATAAAACACCAAACACAAAAGGACTATTAAATTATGCCTCTGAAAAGAAGAAGAAAACTCAAAAACGAGTAGATGAAATAATAAAAATGATGATTAAAGAGCGTAAAAAAATTAATTTTAATTCAGTTTCAGAAAAAGCTATCGTTTCTAAAGCTTATCTATATAGAGACCCAATTATCAGAAAGAAAATAGAAGAATTACGTCAACAACAGGAAGGAATACATAATTTAAGCAAGGTAAAAAGAAATACATCTGACGCTTCTAAAGATGTAATTATAGAAACGCTAAAAAATAGGATTAATCGATTAAATGAAAAGATATATTTACTAGAGAGTGAAAATCAAAAATTAAAGATGCAAATCAAGAAAGATTTAGGTAAAGTTTATGAAAATTTATAAATCCAATATCTTTTTACTTATACAATTATAAAATATCTAAAAACACGCTATCCTTTTTATAGATTTCTACAGAAAGAATAGCGTATTTTTTCATTTTAGGGAGAACTTTAATTAAGTATCGATTATCCAGTATTAGCTTGGTTTACTTATCTTCATTTTTTGTGCTGATGGTGGACAAGTTAAATTGTACTCGTAAATTTTTTTATTAATCATTTCAACCATTGTAACAATTTCTTCTTCCTCCGTGCAGATATGTAATTTTCCCTTTAATGTATCAATTTCTTTTGAAAGTTCAATCCATCTTGGCAAAATATGATTATCCTTCATTGTCTTATAAAGCTGTTTTTCTGGATTATAAGAGAGACTTTTATCAACTTGCAGTGGTTTTCCTTTTCCTACTAAGTCATCAAATGCGCCTTCTTTTTGAGAACGTTTAATAATCGAACTAATATGATCTTCATATGTATACGACCATACCTTTTCATCTTTTACTAAAATTTCTTGTTTCTTTAAGGCTTTATCTAAATCTTTTTCTCTATCCTTCATATGATTTCTCCTCCTATTAATTATTACATGAGGATTTTTAATTGTTGCAAGGACACTAATCCATGAGCAAACTGTTTGTACCACCACAATACATCGTGACCACCAGCGAATTCAACATAGGTACTTTGATATTCTTTTTCTTTCAGTACTTGTGATAATCCCCTATTTGCTTCTAACAATGGTTTATTTTCTAACTTCCCAGCACTCATATAAATACGTAATGGCAATGTGTTACTTCTTTTAAATTGATTTTCAATCCAAGGGTGTGTTCCTGTGTAATTTTCTTTTTTCCAATGTACAGAACCTGACATGGATAAAACGTTTCCAAAGCGGTCTGGATATTGCAAAGCTGCATAAAAAGCTGCCAAACCGCCAAGACTAAATCCGCCAATTGTTGTATGATTGGGGCTTGGGTTCACATGGTATTTGTGTTGAATCCACGGAAGTAGTTCTTTTGTTAAAAACATATTCATTTCTTCAGAAAATGTGAGTTCTGTAAATCGATCTACATGTTCAATACCAATTAGAATACATGGCCGCATTTCTTTTGAATGTATAAGATAATCTAGTGTTGTAGCTGCTGATAACGACTGCAACATAGATCTACCATCAAACATGATAAGTAAGTCATAAGAAGAGTGTTCAGGTGAGTAATTATGCGGAGTATATATCCAGAGTTTCCGTTCATTCTTTAAAATAGAACTATAAAACTGATGCGTTTCCACTTTTCCTGTTGCAATATGAGTTTGTTGATTTGTTTGGTCAATTTGTGGCGATAGACCTAGCTCTAAAACAGAAATCGGCCCTGATTCATGCTCAAACATCTTAGAATTCAATGGATCATGCGTATAATTTTCACTTCGTTTTACCCAATCTTGTTCAAAGTCATCATTAATTGAAAAGTAATACGTTGAAGCAAACTTTTCTTTTGTTCGGAACGTTTTAAACCATATGTTTGTATGTGAAAGTTTATCCATTTCATTCGCAGCTATATCCCAACCAGGAAAACTTCCAAATACATATGCATTTTCAGTTTTTTCGTCACCTAACCAAATATATGTAACAAGACTGTACTCATCATCAATAGGACAATTCTCCACAATAGGTGTTTGTTGTTCCTTTATTTTCTCCAAAAACAATGTAATAGCAGAAGGATTCCCTTGATTTAATTGTTCCACCAAATCGTGCATAGTTGGACTCATTAATTTTTTCATTTGTTTCTCCCTTTCTTCTCTCTTTTAATTTAATGATTATTTCAATATTCAATTAATTGTTTCCTTGTTATTTACTATGGATATAGTGTATATTTTGTGAACAAAATAGTGTTTTTAAATTTAAAATTTTATTAATTATCTTTATTGATGTAGCGATTAATTCTATTGCATTTCTTCTTTAACAGTCGGTACCTGATAACCATTAGGTAGACACTTTTTTAGTACTTTCAAGGCGAAAACGTGATGTCTATTATGGTAACCAAATTTATTTTTCTCGTTCTAATTGGTTTATTTCACCCACGACTGTCATCAAAAAATGACTATATTGGGGTATCAATGAAGACATATATACAATGATAGAATTGTATATATATATAAATTCTTTTAAAAAATATCTTGATAAAATGGTTAAATGGACTCCATTCGCTGCAATGCCAGAGCAATTTGCTGGTATCAGTGAGATTGTTAAACAAAAGAATAAAGTGAAACGCCCAATGTTAACTCTAGAGGAGCAAGATTTAATTGAAAATATGCTATTATGCTCCTTGCTCTCTGAAGAGGAAATATTAATTACATATTATGAAGACGGTCATGTACTTACTAGCTACATGACTGTTGTAGATATAGATCCGTTAAATAAATCAATAATTTGTACAGATGCCTTTTATAAAAGGATTGTTCTTAAATTTATGGATATTATTGCTACTAAATAGTAGTTATCGCCATGCTATCGTGACAATATGTATTTTTAAATACTCAAACTTTTTATCTTATCCTAATCTTTATTCAAATCAAGAATAAAACCAATAAATACATTGGAAATTTACCTAATGTGAACAAAAACATTCAGAATAGAATATATTTAAATCGGTTCTGGTGCAAATATATGAAGAGGAGTTACATACGTTTTATAGTTTTTGCACCGGAACCGCCCGAGGGATTCATATTTTGAGGGAATTAAGTAGGAGTAGGTTAAGTAGTTCAGATAACGTGGAGAAACCGCATAAATGGCAGGTTAAATCGAGTATAAAATCACAAAGGTTTTATACTCGTTTTTTTGTTGATATGTAAAATTTTATCCTGTTTTCACTGTTGAATTAACAAGTGCAATAGCGTGTCAATTATCAGGATGACCATAATTATTGTCATTTCGTTATTTTTGATGCGATTAAAGTTGCTATTCGAGGTGTTAAAAAAAGGAATAGGGAATTTATGTTAAAATATAAAGGCAAGCAACATGGTTCTTGTTCCGTTAACGAGCAGGATTGTTAAACAATCGGCATTTGTTTTAAGAGTGTCTAGTTTTCTAATATTCGGAGGGGAATTATCAGATGTCAAACTACGAAAACGAAGAAATGCTAACGGGAGGGAATGTCTCAAACGTATATCGTTCGGGAGGTACTGTTCGACGAGAATTAAAGCCAGACAGTACCAAAATTCATAAGCTATTAAATCATTTGGAAAACAAAGGTTTTAGTTATGCACCAAAGTTTTTAGGGATTGATGAAAAAGATAGAGAGATATTATCATTTATTGAAGGAGAAGCTGGTAATTATCCTTTAAAAGAATACATGTGGTCTAATGATGTTTTAAAAGAAATAGCGAAGATGCTCCGTCTTTACCATGATGCTGTGAGTGATTTTCCGTTATCGGATGATTGGAAACCAATGGATAATACTCCAAATAAAATAGAGGTTGTATGCCACAATGATTTTGCAATATATAACATTATTTTTAATCATGAAAAGCCAGTAGGTATTATTGATTTTGATGTTGCTAGTCCTGGTCCAAGACTCTGGGACATAGCCTATACTCTTTACACTTGTGTCCCATTAAGCAGAGTGTATCATACTGAAACAGGTGAGGCGGTTTATTATAATTCATTACAGCATGCCGACCGTATAAAACAAAGAGTTAAATTGTTTTTTGAATCCTACGGTGAGGGCATGGAAGAAGATTATTTAGAGATGGTATTGTTACGATTAGAAGGGTTATGTAAATATATGAAAAGAAAAGCCGAAGAAGGCGATATAAATTTTCAAAAAATGATGGATGAAGGACACCTTGAACATTATCAAAACGATATTAAATTCATTCGTGAACATGGAAAAGAGTGGATGTAATGAAATAAGTCGTATACAAAAGTAAAGCTCAGAGTCATATAGGGACTTTGAGCTTTTTTGCGTGTTATTTACTATGCAAATTAACCTGTGAATGAATATGTTATGTAGCCCGTTATTTTAGATTTCTCCGCAATAATTGAATTACTTAGGAGTAGCTTTATGGTTTTTTATAATATTTTCTTAACGAGAGGATTCTGCTGTTCAGTTTGTTGCCTGATCATTAAGGATTGCATTCGTAGTGTTTTATGAAGTGGGAAGAGATAGCAAGGTAAGCAAAACTCCAACTTGATAGAAGTAAGTTGGAGTTTTTTTAGGGGCATGGTATCAATTTTCTTCTTTACCAAGTACAATCCCATACTTTTTGATTTTCTTATATAAATTAGCTCGAGACATTCCTAATATTTTTGCTGCAATGCTTTTGTTTCCATACGTGTCTTGCAAGGTTTGAAGAATGCGTGTTTTCTCTAGACTTTCTTTTTCGTCAGTAAGTGAAAGCACATCTTGGTTCACGGGGCCTGAAAAAGACCTTGTTTGCGGCAGTAGCTTGAGAATGTCTGATTCGTATATTTGGCTGCCTTCGTGAAGGACAATCAATCTTTCTATCATATTACGTAACTCGCGGATGTTACCTGGCCAAGAATATGCGTGTAATTGCTTCGTTGCCTCTTGATGAACAAAAGGAGTTGACTTGTTATATTTAAAAGAAAATTCTTTTAAGAAATGATGAGCTAAGTAGGAAATATCATCCGTACGCTCGCGAAGCGGCGGGATGCAGACAGCAAATACGTTGAGTCGATAAAATAAATCGGACCGGAAAGTACCGCTTAAAACCATATCTTCTAATATACGATTCGTTGCGGCGATAATTCTGACGTTAATTTTTTTAGGTGTTTGTCCTCCAATTCGATAAATCTCTTTTTCTTGTAAAGCTCTAAGAAGTTTTACTTGCATATCAAGCGGAAGTTCTCCTACTTCATCTAGAAATAACGTACCTCCGTCTGCTAATTCTATTTTTCCAGGTTTTCCTCCTTTAGCGGCTCCGGTGTATGCTCCTGATTCATAACCAAATAACTCGCTCTCGAACAAAGCATTTGGGATAGCGCCACAATTAATTGGAATAAATGCTTTCTTACTTCTTAAACTAGCATCGTGAATCGCTTGAGCAAAAAGCTCCTTCCCAACACCGCTTTCCCCAGTAATCAAAATGGTCGCATCTGTCTTCGCGACCTTTGTCATGTCATGAATAATATGCTGGATTGCTAAGTTATTTCCTTTTATATTACTGAAAGGATCGTCTCTATTATTTTGAATTATTTGTTGTTTTAGTTGCTGGAGTTCTTCAGATGTAGAGGATAACTTTTCATTTAATTTAATCGTAGCGGTAATATCTTGTTCGACGGACATAGAGCCAATTAGTTCATTGCTTTCATTATAAATAGGTGTTGTGCTAATCAATACATGTTTATCTGGCCGCGGGAGGTGATAAATATCCCGAACAGGTTGCTGACTCTCAAGGACTTTTAAATTCATAATATCTTCTTTTAAGAAAAATTCCTGAACATTCCTTCCGATAATATCTTCTTTCTTTATGTTATACATTTTTTCTGCTGCTTCATTCCAATAAAGCATTACGCCCTTCGTATTTACAATAGAAATTGCTTCTTCTACAGAAGAGAGAAGTGTATGCAATGTAGGAATCGCAAAAGAATCAGATTGTTTCATAGAATATCCTCCAATGATTTTATATGTAAACCCGATATAAAACGTATACAAGAGTAGACACTCGTAGACAGATTTGTCGCTAAAAGGATACAACTTTTTCGATACAATGTAAATAAAATTGAATGAATATTAATAATGTTAGGTTAATTTATACTTGGCACGATACTTGCTAATAAAAAGGTAGGATACTTTTAAAATGATAAGTATTTCATAAGATAAGTGAATGACGATAATGGAGGGAAAAGGTATGAATATTAGTAAAATGTACACAACAATTGATGCACACGTAGCGGGAGAACCATTACGTATTATTACAGGCGGAGTGCCAGAGATAAAAGGAAACACGCAATTAGAAAGAAGAGCTTATTGTATGGAACACTTGGACCATCTTCGCGAAGTTTTAATGTATGAACCGAGAGGGCATCATGGGATGTATGGTTGTATCATTACGCCGCCGGCAAGCCCTCATGCTGATTTTGGCGTATTGTTTATGCATAATGAAGGCTGGAGTACAATGTGTGGCCATGGGATTGTTGCGGTCGTCACAGTAGGAAGTGAAACGGGCATGTTCGAAGTGACGGGCGACAAACAGAAGTTTATCATTGATAGCCCTGCAGGAGAGGTAATTGCGTATGCAAAATATAATGGAACTCAAGTAGAATCTGTATCATTTGAAAATGTACCTTCCTTTGTTTACAAAAAAGATGTTCCGATAAAGATTGATGGCTATGAATTTCAAGTAGATATTGCTTTTGGAGGAGCCTTCTATGCAGTTGTAGACAGTAAAGATTTTGATTTGAAAGTAAACTTTAAAGATTTATCGGCTATTCAATCGTGGGGCGGGAAAATTAAACACTATATTGAAAGTCAAATGGATGTAAAACATCCTCTCGAAGAAGGCTTAAAGGGAATATATGGCGTTATCTTTTCTGATGAACCAAATGAAAAAGATGCTACTTTACGAAATGTGACCATTTTTGCTGATGGGCAAGTAGATCGTTCTCCTTGCGGCACTGGTACTTCAGCTAGACTTGCAACTCTTTTTGAAAAGGATGCCTTGCAAAGCGGAGAAAGTTTCATCCATGAGTGTATCACTGACGGACAATTTATCGGTGAAGTATTGTCAGTGACAAAAGTAGAGGAATATGAGGCAGTTATTCCAAAAGTGACTGGGCAAGCGTTTATTACAGGATTTCACCAATTTGTAATGGACCCAAGAGATCCGTTGAAACGAGGGTTTTTACTAGCTTAATGTTTTTTTAGAGTTGTTTTCTTCTTAGAAAACAACTCTTCTTATAAGGGGGGATTCGGGATGAAGTGGTGGAGAAAACAGAATTTACCTATAAAAATTTTGATTGGGGCATTAATAGGAATTTTGCTAGGGATTACTTTGGGATCGAAAGTTGTCGTTTTAAAACCAATTGGGGATATTTTTATCCGTTTATTACAAATGATTATCGTTCCATTGACGTTTTTAAGTATTGTGTCGGGAATTGCACAGCTTGAAAATCCTAAAATGTTAAAATCAATCGGCGGTAGAATTTTCGTTTACTATGCAATAACCGCTGTATTAGCCACAAGCATTGGTGTCGCAATAGCCTTTTTAATTAATCCTGGTAAAGGGGTTGAAGGCCTTCTTGAGAAAGGGAAGAACTTTAAGGCGGAGGAATTTAATTTTGTAGATAACATCACACAGTGGTTTCCTTCTAACGTCATTCAGGCAGCCTCAGAGACGAATATGCTTCAAATTATTATCTTCGCAATTTTTGTCGGTATGGCACTCATTCTTCTTGGAGATCAAACGAAAGGAATTCGTAAATTAGCCCATGAAGGATCGGCATTAATGATTAAAATTGCTGAACTCGTTATTGGATTGGCTCCTTACGGAATTATGGCATTAATCGCTAATGTAGTTGGGACATTTGGAGCTGATATGCTCACTGCAGTCGTTAGCTATGTAGTAGCCGATTACTTGTCATTACTACTTATTTTGTTCATTATGTATCCAATTATATTGAAAACGATTGGGAAAATTAGTCCACTTTATTTTTACAAACAAGTGAGTCCAGCTATGCTTGTAGCTGCTAGTACAACATCAAGTAGTGCTACGCTTCCTGTCACAATGGAGGTAGCTCAAAAAAGACTTCATATACCTGAGAAAGTAGCTGGTTTTACCATTCCGCTTGGCGCCACTGTTAACATGAATGGATTATCAGCAGCTCTAGGTGTTCTAGCCATCTTCGCATTAAACGTATACGGCATCCCGATTACATTTGGTCTTATTGTACAAACCGTATTTCTAGGAATCGTACTTGCAGCGGGATGTGCAGGAGTAAAAGGAGCAGATGTCATTACCGCAACGATCTTACTCTCGACGTTAGGCCTGCCGCTCACAATTATTCCAATTATCGCAGCTGTGTCCCCGCTTGTAGACATGGGACATACAGTTGTAAATATTACAGGTGATTTAGTGGGGGCGCAGGTTGTGAATAAGAATATGGCGTCTGGTGAAACAGTGAAGAAAGATTTAGAAAAGGGTGAGCAAACATGTTAGTCATAAGTGCTGATGAACAAAGAAGTTTAGTAGATATGAGCGAAATAATTGAATATGCGGCCATTGCCTTAAAGGAGTTTTCGGCAGAAAGAACAATCACTCCTATTCGCTCTGCTTTGCCATTTGCGAATGCGCAAAATACCGCATTAATCATGCCTTCAGTAGCCGAAGAACTTGGGGCGCTTGGGTTAAAAGTAGTAACGGTGGCTCCAAATAATAAAAAAATAGGAAAGAAAACAATAAACGGGATTGTTATGCTATCGGATTTTCAAACGGGGGAACCACTCGCGCTTTTGGAAGGGTCATATTTAACGATGATTCGAACAGGTGCCTTATCAGGTGTGGCAACGAAGCACCTAGCTCGTCAAGATTCGAAAAACTTATGTATTATCGGTACAGGAGAACAAGCGAAAGGAATTGCTGAGGCTGTGCTTGCTGTACGAGATATTGAAAAGCTTATCCTCTACAATCGAACAGAACAAAAAGCTGCCGAATTTGCTGTATATATACAAGAGAAATTTAGGAAACCTACCTACATATACTCAGATTCGAATGAAGCAGTACGTGAAGCAGATATTATTGTCACCACAACGAACTCTCACGCGCCAGTCTTTTCAGACACACTCAAACCTGGTGTTCACGTAAATGCTGTCGGTTCTTTCAGGCCGGAAATGCAAGAACTACCTTCTCATGTCATTTCTTCAGCCAATAAAGTAGTAGTAGAATCAAAAGAAGCAGCACTAGAAGAAACCGGTGACTTGCAAATCCCAATACAAGAAGGTATTTTCAAAGAAAGCGATATTCATGCAGAACTTGGACAAATTATTAGCGGCGAACGAACTGGTAGGGAAACGGATCAAGAAATTACCGTATTTAAATCTGTTGGGCTGGCCGTTGTGGATATTGTAGTGGCGAAGTATTTGTATGAGAAAGCGATTGAAAATGGGGTGGGGAATAGGGTTCGGTTGTGAGTGTAGATTTTATTCTGTAATAAAGAGGTTGCCTGCTGAGGGTGGCCTCTTTTTATTTTCATATCTATCCTTCGCTCATGTTATTTTCCAATTTAGAATATCCTAAACTTTACAGGATCTCATAAAGAAAAGACACTCAATGAGTGCCTTCCTTCAGTTCTTTAGTTCACCAATTGTTTTTTCTGTAGTGTTCCAACATGATTAATAAGAAAATATAGAGCAGATTTATAAGATAATAACATTATATTATCAGGTGTTATCATGCAATATTACATATGAGAGAAGTTATCTAATGAGTGTCAATAAAATTAGTATTTTAATTCAAAACCTTCAGATGTGGTAATGGAACCGATGTGATAATCATTGGCGTATTCAACATCTGCCGAGAATTTTTTATTTTTATCATCTTTCACATGTCCTGAAATCCAAACACTTTGAAAGTCCTTCGGAGCAAATTCATGTTTAGTAATCACTACATCTAGATTTTCTTTTTCTTTAAAATACTTAATGGTTGTTTCATTGGTTATCTCAACTATTTGTTGTTCTTCTTTCTTTTTATCCATATTATAACTTCCTAAAATAGTTATTAAGAAAAATATACTCAAGCTGAAAAAGAATTTTTTCAATCTAGTTCCTCCCATTAATGGTATCCCATAAAGAAAAGACACTAACTAGAGTATCTCATGAATAAATTTTTTAATTCTAGATTTTTAGAGTATGACTTAGAGGTTACTCTATACTCGCCATCAATATATTCTACATCTACTGTAAACGGTTTGCTTTAACCTTTATTATTATTTCAGTCATCATAACTTATACTTTCAACTCTATAATTATCTCTATAATTTATATCTGCAGTTACTTTACGGTTCGGATTATTCGTTACATGACCTGATACAAAAATCACTCCAAAATCTGAAGGGCCAAATTCGACTTTTGTCACTGTGATATCTAGATTTTTATCCTCTTTAAAATGTTGTATAGCTACCTCTTTTGCTTTTTCTTTTAGTGTTTCTTCTTCATTATTATTTTGTTTATTCATATACATACACCCTCCTATAAAAACCAGAATGATTACTGTTATTAGTAAAAATGTTTTTTTTTGCAAATTAAACCCTCCCCTTTTTAGAATACACTATATAATTAGAATATACTATTTATTACAGGGGTGAAAGAATGAAAGAAAATACTGTTTTGGATAAAACTTATTATGATTTATCACGGGGAGCGTATAGAAATGATTTAGGTGCTAATTATGAGGTGAAAGATCCTACAAATCCAAAAAAAGTTTTACAAACATGGAAAGTAAATAAGGATATGTCCTATCATGACAAACAAACAGGAATGGATGCTGTAGTGTTTGAAAGAGTAGTAGATGGAAAAACACAAGTGATGGTGGCTTTTCGGGGGACAGAGGGAGGTACAGCATTCAAAACAGTGAACATAGGAGGAATAGATATACCTATAGGTCCTGGTGAAACGTTTAATGATATAAAAACGGATGGGAATCATTTTATTATGCGTGAAGGCGTTCACAATCCAGCGCCAGCTCCAACAGCAGGAACGGAAGGAGCTCATCCAGAAAAATACTGGAATGAAGAAAATAAACAATGGGAATATCATAATCAATTTGAACAAGCTGAAAAAGTCATGGAAAAAGTCAACGAACATTATAAAGATAAAGATGTAGAATTATATGTTACAGGTCATTCTTTAGGTGGCGCTTTAGCTGAGTATGTTGCAGCGTTTGATGAGAATGCGAGATGTTTGACTTGGAATGCACCAAGTGCAAAACATTTACTTCCACCAGATTTGCAAGAACGAGCTAATAACGGAGAATTTAAAAATAGGATTGTTTCAATTGTTCACGGATCAGATACCATTGGGTATGGTCCATTTGGTCCTTATGATGGCCATATTGGTTCTACATATGCTGTATCACCACCGCCGTCCAAGGAGGCTTTGGATGCTATGGAAAAATTACCTATAACAAGTCAGCTTTATTTATTAGCAGAAAGGTTTAAAGATTCTGTTTCAGGACCTGGTTATCATTATCAAAATAATAACTATTTCCCAATGGGAAAGGATGGGAATTTGTCAAGTCCATATCTTTTAAATGTGGATACAGGGGAAAGGGTATATGATTCACCTGGTAACTTGTTAGGTAGCGGAGAAATTCGCGTAGTCGTAGAGCATCTAGAGGAAGCTGTAAGACGTATGAAGCAAAATGCACAAGAATTTCAAAACAGAGTACCCAGATTAACTTCGAATATGATGGAATTATTAGAAACAGCTGAAAGTAAACGTTTAGAAGCAAAGATAACGGATATACGTGCTCATGTAGAACATTTGAGTTTTTGGTACATCCGTACAGCTACAGAAATTGCGGATTTTATTGAAAAGAAAGTGAATGACTATAAGAAGGTAGATGGACAATAATAGGGGGATTATTATGCCAAGAATTTATTTAAATGAAGAAGCTTTGAATCAAGCTTTGCAACAATTTGAACATATGATTGAAGATTTAAATCATAATAAGAGTGTAGTAAGTGATGTTCATAATTTACTTCTATCAAGTTGGTCGCAACTTGGTGTAGGAAAGAAAGCTATTGAGGACTTAGAAGTTTTCGGAAAAGATATTAGGACAAAGATGGAAGAATTAAAGTCTGATAAACAGGAATTAAAGAGTGCAATTGACTTAATTAAGGCATTAGATCAAAGTTATGACTATATGGGTCCTAAATATTAAAAAACACTCGCAACGGAGTGTTTTTTTTGCTGTTTTGTCAGTAGGGAGATGTCTGCACTATTATGAAAATGTTCCTTCAAAAAGTGTTATTTTATACTGAATCCCTACACATTGCGTGGGAATTTTTTCATAAAGAAAGCCAAACTAATGAGTACCCTATTCTTTATGTTATTTCAATTTTATAGCTTTTTCTTGGAAGTTGAACCTATTTTTTATTTATTTCTATTATTCAGTAGCAGTATTTTTCATTTTTATAAAGTTAGGTATATGCATCGTTAATAATTTAATTTTAAATTTTCAGAACGTGAAATGCCACTTATTTTATATTCTCCATTAGCAAATTCCACATCTACTGAGAATTCTTTACTTTTATCATCCTTAACATAACCATCTATAAAAACAGTCTGAAAATCACTTGGTGGGAACTCATGTCCAGTAATTACTACATCTAAATTATGTTTTTCTTTGAAATATTTAATAGTTGTTTCTTTTGCTTTCTCTACAACCTGTTGTTCTTCATTTTTTTGATCCATACTGCAACCTCCTATAAATATTAGGATAAAGACCATGATTAATCCTAAACAACATTTTCTCACTCAACTTCCCTCCATAAATGTTATTCAATATTTAGAATATATTAAAATTCTTGGGAGGGAAAATGTTTTGAGTAAAAATAATATGGTGTTAGATTTGAGTTATTATGAATTAGCAGGGCTGCATATCGTAGCAATAAGGGATTTTAAAAGAATTTGACGTTAAAGATGGTGATGATAATGTTGTTCAAACATGGAAAGTAGAAAAAACATTCCATGACAAACAAACAGGAATGGATGCTGTAGTGTTTGAAAGAATAGTAGATGGAAAACACAAGTAATGGTGGTTTTTCGGGGGACAGAGGGAGGTGCAACATTCAAAACAGTGAACATAGCGGAATAGATATACCTATAGGTCCTGGTAAAACGTTTAATGATATAAAAACGGATTGGAATCATTTTATTATGCGTGAAGGCGTTCACGATCCAGCGCCAGCTCCAACAGCAGGAACGAAAGGTGCTCATCCAGAAAAATACTGGAATGAAGATAATAAACGAAATATCATAATCAATTTGAACAAGCCGAAAAGTAAAAGAACATTATAAGGGAAGAGATGTAGAATTACACGTTACAGGCCATTCTTTAGGAGACGCTTTAGCTGAAGCCGATTTCCATACGATAAGGACATCGGCTTTTGTCTATTTCTTATTGGTGTAGCAATCATGTTCATCAACTTTAAGAAATTGATGGATACCAAGAAAATTTTGTATCACTATCAAGTGGCTTATTCTGAGTTTCTTTTTTAATTAGGTTGAACCATTCATTTAATATTTGAGCTTTTGGTAATTGAGAGGCAGGGTCGTCTTCCCAGATGATGTGTGAAAACCAGGCCTTTGTTTCCCATTCAAATTGCAATTCTGCATACGAGATTGTAGGATGGTCCGCTTCATGAAATTGCTGGTTTACTGCATCTGAAACCTCCGAAGCTTGAGGTAACAACTCGTTCTTAATTCTATTTTTAATCGTCTGATCTTCTAACTGATTCCAAAAATATAATTGCCCGTCAATTTGATAAAAAATATCAAAAGAAGCCTCTCCTTTTTTAAAATCAAGCAATATAAAAGCGCGTTCTACATTATTGTCAGCGGCCTTTACAGTATTGACAATTAAATTTTGTGCCATTGATACCCAATAGCTATTTGCTTCTTCTATTGGAGATTCAACATATAATTCTTCATTTAATTCATTGAGGGTTGCCTCACCATCGTTTACTTGTTCCACTTTCTTAAAAAATCTACTAAAAAACCCCATAATTTCTCCTCCTCTTTGTCGTCTGCTCCTGTAGTTATTCGATAATTAGATAATATTGACAATGAAATCATAGCATTTTCAGATGAGTTATGGAACCGGGCTAATGAATGGAGCTTGGGTATCCTAAAGAATATCATACATTAGGAAAGCAGTAATAGATCATAAAGTGAAAGGTGTTATCAATACGTCCCGTGCTGTTTCTAAGAACGAAAGACATTTATAGTTTTCTAAGTAATTTTTTTTATTCTTTTCGAAACCCTGTGGGGAAAATACTTGCAATTAGTAGTTAAAAGATTCGTGGTATTTGTATTGCTGCGGATCTTTTTCTTTTTAAATCCATGTTATATAGGAAGAAGCTTATTACGTATTTAGAAGGTGTGCTTTCTTCTCACCTTTTTCAAGATTGTGAAACGGAAGAATGGGGAGATATACACCTATTTAACTCTCACCCTCTATACCAAGAAGCGTTCGAAGGTATAGAGGAATTACAAAAGTGTCTTCGGCAGTATGAGACTCTAAAGGCATTTCAGAATGACTTATTACAATCCCCTGATCTTTATGAAAAATGGGCATTTTTTAAAGTGTTGCAGCACTTTGTAATGACTCTCGGATTCGCCCCAAAACAAGAAGCGGCTCTTCAGAAGGTTTTGGAATACTATAAAGAAAACGGCACACTACGAGGATTTTGGATTCGGTTATATGATTCTCCTACTTTTTCAATCGTAATTGGGAGCGAAGTTAATATACAAGGGAATTTCCCTGATATCGGGTTTGCGATTGAACAGGGACAAAAAGAGAAAGTATACATGTTTTTAGATGCTAAATACAAGCCCTATAGCCGAATGCGGCGACAACTAGAAATAGATTTGATTCAATCCGCAAAAAGGTACAGAGAATTAATGCAACCTCGTGGAAAAGCAGCATTTCTAGTTCATGCCGATGAGACACTAGAAAATAACTTTGAAGAAACAAGACCTCATCAGTACGGTTACTTTTTACTCAAACCAGGAAAAGAAGAAGGGCTTTCCTTATTTTCTAAAATGATGCTGCATTTCCATCTTGGATGGGAGCTCATATGTCCTGATTGTGGAAACAAAGAGGTTAGTGAAATACTAACAGATCGCGACTTTAAAAATATTACGAGTGTACAAGTTGCCAATCATTTTGGGTACAAAGCAAATGCTGGAATAGCAATAGACATAGCATGCCGGGTAAAAAGCTATATAAGTACTTACATCGCAATTATCATAAGCCCACTAAGCATGATTGGGACGTACACTGTCCGCGTTGTGGTCTTTCTTTTGCTGATAGGAATAGGTTGAGGAAATGACGAGTTCAGTAAGGTAAATACATATAGAAAATGTAAAAGAAACGTTATTTCTTCAAACCATTCAAGCAGAAAGGCTTCTTATCTAAAAAACCCCTTGATATACAAGGGGTTTTTTAGGTGAATTATCGTTTTAAAATAGCTATTTATGACATTTAAGAGTGTCGTGAACCAGACTTGCGAGTAGCTAGCGTATTTTCATCGTCTAGTTCAGCTTCGATATGAGAGGTTTTTGAAGACTCAGCCATACGCCAATACGTGATAAAGCTTATAGCAATACAAGCAGCTACATAGAAGTAGAAGAGTGACTCGTGTCCAATGCTCTTCAGCCATAATGCGATGAACTCCGCCGTCCCGCCGAACACCGCAACAGTGATTGCGTAAGGGAATCCCACGCCAAGGGCACGGATTTCAGTTGGGAAGAGCTCAGCTTTCACAATCGCATTGATGGAAGTATAACCGGTGACAATAATGAGACCTACCATCATAAGCAAGAAAGCAACGATAGGGTATTTTGTTTGCTCCATGATTAGAAATAGTGGCACTGTCAGTAAAGTTCCGAGGATGCCGAAACCAATCAATAGCGGACGTCGTCCAATCCGGTCGGATAACATACCAGCGAGCGGTTGAAGTACGACGAATACTAATAGGGCGATAAAGTTAATCCAGCTAACGACTTCTTTAGGCAGACCTACAGTATTCACCATGAACTTTTGTAAATACGTCGTATAAGTATAGAAGGCAACAGTTCCACCGAGCGTTAGCCCGACTACTGTTAATACCGCTTTAGGATGTTTCATCAGAGTTTTAATGGTTCCAGCACTCTCGCGGCTTTTAGATCCCATTTTTGAGAATTGCTCCGATTCATCCATCGTACGGCGCAGCCACAATACAGCTACTGCTCCCATTGCTCCAATGATGAAGGGAATACGCCAGCCCCAAGATTTCATATCTGGTTCGCTCAGTATTTGCTGGAGGACGATTTGAACACCTAGTGCTACCAACTGTCCAGCAACAAGCGTCACATACTGAAAACTCGAATAGAAACCACGGCGTCCGCTACTAGCCATCTCGGACAGGTATGTTGCTGAAGTTCCATACTCTCCGCCTAATGACAACCCTTGAAGCAGACGTGCAAGAACGAGAATAATAGGGGCCATTATGCCAATAGTGCTATAGCCTGGGGTACAGGCAATAATGAGAGAACCACCAGCCATGATAGTAATGGAAAGCGTCAATGCAGCACGTCGACCATAACGATCCGCATAACGCCCCATCAACAAACTTCCGAGCGGGCGCATCAAGAAGCCAACGGCAAAAATAGCAGCCGTGTTAAGCAACTGACTCGTCGAATCCCCCTTAGGAAAGAACTCTGCTGAGAAATACACGGCGAAAGCAGAATAGACATACCAGTCGTACCATTCAATCAGATTGCCAACTGAACCTTTAAAGATGTTACCTGTGATGCGCCTTGTATTGGCGCGCTGGTTGGATTGAGCCATGATAAAAACCTCCTTTGAACAAATTTCTTTTTCTGCATTTGAAAACTATAGAAGTAATTTGAAAAACAGCATTATGGACTAAGTATGAAAGCGTAAATAAATTATATCTTTTAATTTGAAAATTCTCAATATAACGAAAATTTATCTCGTCGTCCCAACGCATGCTGGTGTCAGAGTTACGGCTATTCTATTGTAGGGGTAGATCTAGTGGTGGATCGAGTGAGTCTTTCGGTGGATATCTTTTGAGAGGGCTTGTTTGCTTGGAGTGTATTGAAGTTGTAAAATGTGTTGGGTGGTTACTATTTTATATTGAATTGCTGATATATTTGAAGGGTAATATAAAGGATGAAATATAAGACGTAAATAGTGCCACATTGTAAGGTATAATTCAGTTATAACAACTTTTGGTTTTATAATCTTATAAATGGTGGTGCTAGAAATGGATTACAATTTTGAGATTCTATCGCTTTTAGATAATTCCATTGAGTTTGAGAAGTTGCACAGTAAGTTTAATCGTTTTAATCCTTTTAAAATATTAAAGGTAGATAAGTTTGAGATTAGGCATTCTAACATGATTTCTTGGTTAATGGATCCAAAGGGAAATCATCATTTAAGTTCGTTTTTTGTAAATAAGTTGCTGTCTAAAACGTTTGTAAAAATAGAAAATGAAGATTTAATTAGTAAGTATAATTTTATTAAATTACATAAACAGTCACTTCAAGATTTGGAAGTTTTTCGTGAAGTACAAACAAGTAAAAATAAGCGAATTGATATTTTAGCAATATCAGAATCACAAAAAATCGTAATTCTCATTGAAAATAAATATAAGTCATCAGAATCAGATGGACAATTACAAAATTACTTAGATTTTGTTAATAGTAAATATAAAGGTTATACTATCATCCCAATATTTTTAAGTTTAGATGGTAGTGTACCAAGTCATAAAGAATATTTTATTTTAGATTATGGAGATATATTAAATATATTAAAAGGACAACTCGAAATTAACAGTGAATATACGTCTAGTATGATTAAAGATTTTCTTTCCTATTATATTGATATATTAGAAGGTGAGCTTGTTCGTGATGAGGAAGATATTGAACTAGCATTAACTATATATAAAAATCATAAAGATGCTGTTGATTTTCTATGCCTAAGCGGTGATGGGAAAGTGGCTGGGAAGTTTGCAAATAATAATTTGTTAGGTGTGGTGAAAGGCTTAAGTGTGGAAGAGAAAGAGGACCTTCGCAAAATTTATATGAATTATGCTGAAACTCTTACCTTTATACGTGAGGCAGGAAATAGTGTCATGAGAGAGGCATTTTTACAATTTGTAAATCAAAATCAAACTCCAACTGACTGTTATCATGAACATATTCGCATTCCTTCTTTTATTTTCCCAGAATGGAAACAACTTGATGATGTTGTCGGCATCCCAACTCATGAGTGGTGGCTAAATAACGCTCTTATTACATGGTTTGAAAGAAAAGCAGATGGGCGCATGAAACTGATTATCGAAGTTGGACCGCTAGAATACAAACAGAGATTAAAGTTATTATGTAAGTTAGAAGAAAACGGAATCAACATTAAAGGAAGATCTAAAGAATCCGGATCCATGTACACCAGAATTTATGCAGGGTATGAAAAGATAAGTGATTGGGCAGATCAAGATGAGATTCTTCGTGTCATGAATGAAATGTATAACAGTAATGATTTTAACAAAGTAATTGAAACGATATCGGAAACGATAGAAGGTCTTATATATGGAGAAGAGACACCTTCTTCTGAAATTGTTGAAGTAGAACGTAATCAAATACAAGTAGATATTTTAGCAAATGCATTTCAATTATTCGTTCATCAACAAGGCTTTCAAGAAGAATTTTACAATATCCATCACAGACTTCCATCATTCATCATGCCAGAGTTCCGATTACTTGAAGAACAATTTGGTGTACCAAAATGGAATTGGTGGTTAAACAACTGTGTAATCATGTGGTTTGAACGTTTAAAAGACAACCGATTGAAGTTCATAATAGAAGTTGGGCCGTTAGAATTTCATAAAAGAATAGCCTTATTAACAATGCTAGAGAGTAAAGGGATAAAAATAAGTGCAAGGGCTAAAAAGCCAGAAGCAGCTTATACACGGATTTATACGAGTACATGTAACGTTGATGATTGGTCAGATGAGGAAGAAGTAGTGGGTGTAATGAATCAGTTGTTTAGTCATGAGGAATGTCAGGGTGTAATAAGTCTATTAACTGAGATAGCGGCGAGTAAGGTGCTTGGGTAAGGTTGTGAGAAAAAGGGTGGAAGTTGTAAAGTCACCTTCTATAAAATGAGTGAGAGGGAGAATACCATTGAAAATCTTAACGTGGAACATCCAGAAAGGTGGATCTGATAAACGTATACCTCTAATTGCGGAGCAACTTCAGAAACATGGACCTGACGTTTTGGTGGTAACGGAATATTGGGAAGGAAAAAAAGGTGAAAGACTGCAGGAGCTATTGAGAGATGCTGGATATTTGTATATGAAGACAAGCGGTGGACAATTCAAGCAAAACAGCATCCTTATTGCATCTTCGCACGAATTAAAGGAAGTACCTTCTTTTTATAAAAGAGAAATGAACAAAGAACGCTGGTTGGAAATTAAACTGGTCAAACAGGATTTACATATCCTTGCAGTTCACATCCCTACGAAAAAACCTAACCCGCAAGAAAAGCTAGAGTTTTGGAAGGAAGTCAGCGCATTTGCCAGGGAGCGCAGTAATACGAAATCTATTATTATCGGAGACTTTAACACCGGCTTGCCGGAAGATGCGCAAGGTGCTCCGTTTTATGGTGCCAATTATATGAAAGAACTAATTGATCTTGGTTGGACGGATGCATGGCGACATACGCATGGATCGTTTAACGGATATTCATGGTACAGCAATACGGAAAATGGTTTCCGTATCGACCACGCTTTTGTGTCTTCCTCTTTAAAGGATGCAATTTTGGAAGGGTATTTTTCTCATCGGGAGCGGTTGCTTGGATACTCAGACCATTCGGTGTTGGTGGTAGAGTTGCTGCTTGAGAATAACAAATAAAAAATTTCAGAAAGATGATAAAATAGGAGCAACAGTTTTACATATAATAGGCTTATTTTATAATCATTTGAAGTGAAAAAACAATATTCTATTGATACACAACAATACGTAGAAAATAAAGTGACAAAGTTGATTGAAAATGATACGAGTGTCTAAACAGTATAGATTACAAGTTGGATTGCTAAAGTCATTTCAATATTATGAAATCAATTAGAAGAATCCATGAGCAGAGAAGTGTTACATAATATAGGGATTTATTTCTTGTTTGATTTCTCTGATGAAAAGATAAAGAAACAGGCACGTTAGTTGATTTAAAGCATAAAAATTTAAAAATTAGAAAAAGAGAACAATTTTGTTCTCTTTTTCTAATTTTTATAATGGTTTCTATGGCACGTTAGAAATAAGTACCTATGAAATGAAAAATTGAAATAGGATGTTAATTGTTTTGTGGTATAACAGACGAATTAATATGACATTCTTTAATTTTGAACCCTAAAGAATTTTATCTTGAGATTTGAATTTGATGGTTAAGGTTATACTATGCTTTTTATAAAACATATTAATTAGTTGAAAAACAAAAGAGACGTTTTCGGTAAGAAAACGTCTCAAGGTGAACAAGAAGAACGCAAATAAATTATATCAAACAAAATAACATATAATTTTAAATTTACATCTTTTTAACATATCCTTACTGAATTTTTACAAAAATTAGGCTTGTATAAAGGAAATGTATATTTAAATACACGATTATTAAACTTATTGGTTACTATGTAGACATCTCTATCTTAAAATTGATTATGAAATAATTCTGATATTCGATATATGCTAAATAAACATAAAAATAGTCCTGAAAAGTATTTATTTAATTCATACTGGGGAATCATTAGTTTAATGATTTAATAAAATACAAAGCGTTAATTCTGGTAATTACAAATTTCTTAATTGAAGATAAAAAATTAAAGAGGTATAGCGTGTGTTGCGTCATGTGCGATTCTAATAACTTTACCAACCTTTTTATTTTCTTCTTTCACATGTTGAATATAAAATGTTTCAGGTGCTTGTAAACCTATTAGGGCGATAGGGACACTGAGTTGATTGTTAAGTGGTGCAAAGTAATCTAAAAACTTTTCGTAACTACCAACAGCACCGTCAAACCCGCCAGCTGTTTTCATTACATCCGTTGCGCAAATAATAACTCCAACTTTGGTTTGAATTGCTTTTTGTACATGATTTAACTCACTTGCGAGAACTGGCTTAAGTAGGTTCCATGCAATTACACTTCCATGATTAAAAGCTACTTCTATAGAAATATTCTCTTTGGCAAAATCTAATCGCCATGTATCTCCTTGATAATCTGTATCTTGGAAAATTGGACTTTCTTCACGCCATCCAAATGTAATGAATTCTTCTTTTAATAATTCATTGATGGTACGAGAAATACTCTTTTGTTTCGAATGTTTTTGCTCAAAGCGTTCTATAATCATTTCATCAGAAATTTTATGTATTACGTGTTTGATTTCATTCCATGTTTCAGCGAATTCTGGCTCTGTTTCAAGAATGGAAAGAGCGTAACGATGTGAGTAGATTATGTATTCCATAAATTTCTCCTCCTAATAATACGAAAAGATCTTGATCTTTCTATTCATTTCAATTATAATAGTTTATACTGGAGAAATATATCGAAAGGATGTTCGTGAAATATGATTAATGTTATAGAACTATTTGCAGGAGTGGGTGGATTTAGGATTGGATTAGAAAAAACGAAACACTTCCAAGTAGTATGGGGGAACCAATGGGAACCCTCTAAAAAAGTACAGGATGCTTTTAATTGTTATGCACAACGATTTCAGGATAAAGGTATACATTGTAATCAGGATATTGCTACAGTAACAGAAGAAGAAATTCAAAAAATAGATGCAGAAATGATTGTCGGAGGTTTTCCTTGTCAAGATTATTCAGTGGCACGTAGTTTATCTGGAGAAAAGGGCATACAAGGGAAAAAAGGCGTATTATTTTGGGAGATTAAGCGATTAGTGAATATTAAGCGTCCCAAGTACGTGTTACTTGAGAATGTAGACCGACTGTTAAAGTCACCCTCTAAACAAAGAGGTAGAGACTTTTCTGTTATGTTGGCTACATTTAGAGATTTAGATTATTCTGTAGAATGGCGTGTGATTAATGCAGCTGAGTATGGACAAGCACAAAGAAGACGTCGTATTTTTATTTTTGCGTATCGAAATGACATACCTTATGCAATTAAACATGAGGACGAAACAAATGATAACTTATTACACCATAAAGGTTTTTTTGCTGCCCCATTTCCTGTACAAGCTGAGCCTTCAACGAAACACCCAGCTAAAGAATATAAATTACCTCTTGATATTGTTGATGTATCAGATGATTTTTCAGCAGGGTACTGGAATGCTGGAATAATGAGAGAAGGAAGAATTTATACAGCGCAGCTCTTACCGATAGAAGAAAGTCCTATTCCATTAGGATCAATATTAGAGACAAATGTAGACGATAATTATTATTTAAGTGAAACGGCTATTGAAAAATTTGAGTATTTAAAAGGTCCTAAAAAAATTGAAAGAACGTCAGCAAGTGGTCATAAATATATCTTTTCTGAGGGAGGAATGGCGTTCCCAGAATTATTAAATAAACCAGGGCGAACAATGTTAACAAGTGAAGCGAGTATAAATCGAAGTACGCATGTAGTAAAAGATGAAAAAGGATTTCGATTTTTAACACCGATTGAGTGTGAGCGATTAAACGGTTTTCCGGATGATTGGACGAACACAGGTATGTCGAATCGAATGAGATATTTCTGTATGGGAAATGCACTTGTTGTAGGTTTAATTGAGCGTATGGCGAAAAGAATATATGAGATAGACAATATAGCCGGAAAACAACTAGAGATTAAATTTGAGGAGATGGTGTAAGCCATCTTCTTTATTATTAATTACAATCTTATTATTTTAGTTCTTTATATTCCGTTATAAGGAAAAATAGTAGGCGGAAAGTTTTGGATGAAATGTAATTAATTATTTAATTATTTATTTATCTTTTTGATATATTTGGATTTTGTTTTTCTGAAAATTTAGAATTATGATATAATAAATTTTATAATTGTTGAAAATTGAGGGAGAGAAGCTATGACTACAAATTTTCAGTTTTATCCTAAAAACATGCGAATTCCAGAATTTTTAAATGACGTTGTTGGAGTTTTTAATGACGTCTCTCTTAGAATTAGTTCTTCAACTACCAAGTTTAAGAGTGATGATATTTTGAGAGAGTGTACCGAGGGTTTGATAGGTTTGAATTATAAAGTAGAAGGTAATCATAATGAGAATAGTAAGTATATTGAAGTACCGGTTTTATTTGGTAAGAACAATGTATTAGAAAAATCTTTTCGTGCAGATGCTTATAATAAGGACTTGAAATCTGTTATAGAGGTAGAAGCGGGCAGAGGGGTATTAAATAATCAGTTTCTAAAAGATTTATTCCAGGCTTGTATGATGCAAGATGTAGAATATTTAACCATTGCAGTATTGAACGAATATAGAACCAAAAAAAGAGGTACTGATAGTTTTAAAGTCAATAACGATTTTGATGAGGTGTGTAAGTTCTTCGATGCATTATATTCAAGTGACAGATTATCACTTCCTTTAAAAGGGATATTGATAATTGGTTATGATACTCCAATTGTTCAAATGAATGATGAAGATTTAATTGGGGAGTAATCGCTAACTAAAATTTATTAAAGATTAGAGAGTAAATGGTATACTTCTTCCTTAATTTTTAAGTCAACTGATATAGTTTCGGTTGGCTTTTTAAATTGCAGTGACATTTAGTCAAATATAAGAATGTTGATGTAAATCAAAACTTAAAACTTAACACATTTGTATAAACTTCCTTCTAATCAATACTACCAATCATAAGAGCATGACGATACTTAAGTCCACATAATGGAATAGTTAAGACGGACAAGAATATAGAAGGACTATGATAAAGAACGATAAAAGGTATCAACAGAACAAAAATATATTAGGTAAAGAGAAAAAAACGAAAAGAAAAAATGATTGGATTAAGTAATCTATATTGATAGTTGGATAGTAAAGATTAGGGACAATCAAGAAGGATATAGCCTTTCATCATAGGGGATGAGAGGTAGGGGGATTAGAGCATATAGACTTAGGTTTAATGACCATGTTATAGAGTTATTACAAATTAATTGGAATCTTTATAATATGGAAATGAAATAAAGTAAAAGATGAAGAATTCCGATATCCTATTATTTGTTTCTTGGTATTTTACAATTAATTGTCTAAAATAAAGATATATATAATGGTTCCTACATATCACATTTATTAAGCTAAAGGGGAGACGGTATTGAATTCACATCTAGCAACATATTCATACACATTATACGCCGACTATGCACAAGTTCAGCGTGACATGCCTTTTCTTTGTAGACTATTAAAAAACGGTATAAAAGTTCTTATATTTACTAATAAAGAGATTGATTCTTTATTGGTAGACATAGATGTAGCAGTTATAAATGAAGCGAAATTACTACAGTATATGGTCGTAGACCATTCAATTGAAACATCGATGAAAGTCATTGATGGTTTAGATATTCCTCTCATGAAAAAAATAGCAAATCAATATCCTCGTTTTAATATTGAACAATTCATAATTGAACATGCTCCTTATAAAGAAAATATTATGGTCAAAGCAGGCGCGGGTACAGGGAAAACGACTGTTATGATTGACCGTATTTTATATTTGTTAATAAAAGAAAAAGTGAAGCCTTCTGAAATCGTAATGATAACATTCACAAGAGATGCTGCTCAAAACATGCAAACAAAACTAAGAAGTCTCTTATTCAATCGTTTTAAAGCAACAAGCTCAGTCGAGTTTCTTTTACTTATTGAAAAGCTAAACGATATTCGAATTCAAACTATTGATTCTTTTGCGAAAGACTTGTTAAAGGAACTTGGCTCACTAAGAGGATTTGGATTAAATGTCCAGTTGAGAAGTTTTACAATGGAAAAGAAAAAGTGGATAGAAGAAGAATTGGATAATTATTTTGAAGAAGAACTTAAAAAGCAAGATGTTGTCATACAAAATTACTTTTCTCCATTAAAAATTTATGAACTCGTTGATATCATCAATCGTTTTTGGGAGAAGTTCGAGCAAAAAGGATTTTCAACAGCTAAAATTATTGAATGTACTGATTCATTTGGCTCTGCTTCAGAGGGAAATAAAAGAATGAATGATTTACTCCAAACTATAATTCCTGCAGCTGAAAAGCGTTTCTCGCAAGAAAAGCGTCTATTAAATGCTGTTACCATTAGTGACTTTACGAGACAAATTGATCAAGTACGAAAAGAGCATGGTACACGTGTATTTCAAAATATTTCAAAACCTATTCGTTTCTTATTTATCGATGAGTTTCAAGATAGTGATGACATACAAATCCGATTAATTGCTACCATTCAAGAAGCTTTTGAATCGACGTTATTTGTGGTAGGTGATATTAAGCAATCGATATATCGGTTTAGAGGGGCAAATCATACCGCGTTTTCAATCTTAAAAAAGCAGCTTCAAGAGCGAAATATTGACATGAACGATCTAGACTATTACTTAGTTAAAAACTATCGAACCACTCGTAATCTTCTCGATAACATGGATGAATATTTTTCTTCTTGGGGAGAAAAACAATTTCTTCAATACGCAATCGATATGAGTGATAAAAACACGGACCGCCTACAAGGAATGAAGTCGGTTGATGATGAAAGGCCTTTTGTAATTGATGCGAAAAGAGAAGAAAACAAAGAAGATATGAAGACACATATTATGCCATATATCCAAGAAAGATATAGACAAATAAAAGAAATTAACAAAGAGAAAACCCAAATAGAAAATGTAGGAGAAGAAAAAGAAAAGTTGGCTGTGTTAACACGAACTATTGAGGAAGCCCGTTTAATTGATAGATGGTGTAAAGAAATGAATCTCCCTACAAAACTTAAAGTCGGTGGGGACTTTTTTACATCAAAAGCTGTGCGTGACTTTTATTCTCTGACGTTATTGTTATTGTATCCAAAAAACAAGAAGTATCTGGCTAATGTGCTAAATGGGCCTTATGGTCAAAACGATACCTATTTATTACATGAACTTTTAGTTTCGAATGGAAAAAATGTTGGAATGAATATGTTAATAAAAGAATCATCAAATATAGACTTTCAAGACTATATAAATCAATTAAAATATCAGCCTGTTTTGGCAGTTTTACGCTCGATTATTCAAGAGGTCAATCCGTATAACTGGATTTATTCAAGAAAACTGGATGAACTAAAGGAAAATCAAACGTCAGAATTTGATGAGGAGCAAATAAAGCAAGAGGCAGCTATCTATACAAAACAATATGAGTTAAATGCGGGGAAATTATTTGAAATGATGCATCAGCGCTTTTCTGAAGAATTTGTTTCGCTTCATCAGATTACGAATTGGTTATATATTCAGATTGCTACAAACCGAGAAGAAGACGAAATTCAAGTACAAGACATAGAGAAGGGCTTAGATCATGTACATATATTAACGGTACATCGTGCAAAAGGATTAGAGTATCATACCGTTATTATTCCATTTACAGAAAGACTGTTTACTACTTCATTCAGTAAGATTATTTTTGATGAACAAAAAGAAAAAATTGGATGGTTTATTCGGAAGCCGGGGTTTATCTCAAAACAAAATGATTATTACAATGCTTTAACTCAAGAAGAGGATGATGAAGCGATTAAAGAAGAAACAAGATTGCTTTATGTTGCAATGACGCGTGCGAAGAATCAACTCGTAATCATACGTAATCGAAAAAATGAAATGTATGATTGGTGGACATGGTCTAGGTTGTTATCCTAAGTAAGGTAGGTTGATGAGAAATGAGTGGAAGTGTTCGAGTAATAACATATGAAAACCCATATACATTCCGTAATTTGGAAGAATTTCGGCCGTATGCACAAACGCTACATATTTGTGCAACAGCTTCTTTGGCGAATGGAATTAAACGAGCTATTCTTAAAAATAAAGATAATGTAGTTTCAGCAGGAGAGATAATGAATATGTTTTATCCTAACTGGAACCATGCAGAAAAGCGTTTTATTCAATATGCGCAGCTTTCAGATATTTTGCGAGAGTGGAGAGGAGACGGAAATGAGGAAGTTCTCACAGCTTTTAAGCGAAATAAACTAAATTTACTTATTACGATGAGGAATCTAACGGAGATAGGCTTATCCCCTCAACAAGTAAAAAGACTAGACAAAGAGAAAACCATTGAGGAAGCGCTTTTTTGTGATATATGGGAATGTATGTTACCAAACTTTCATTCTTATATGCATGAAGCGATGGGGAATTTACAAAGTCTTCAATCCATAATAGATGTTTTTAAAGATTCATATACAATAAAAGGTGTTTTTAAAGAGTCACCTACAATTGAAAATAATACTATTGTTTTGCATGGATTTTATTATATATCCCCTGTACAGCATTATGTTTTTACAAAATGGAGAGAAAAAGGTATAAATCTTGTATTTTTGAATCTTTACAACGAAAAATATCCAGCTGTATTTTCTTTCTTGCGTGACAATTTTTCAAAGCAATATGGATGGATTGATTACGAACAATGGAAGATAACAAGAGAAGCAGAAAGTTTGTATGCTGATAACTTTGCTGCTGCTTTTGAAGGAAACTCTACAAATCAGCAGGCAGCAAATATAGCAGAAAAATCATATGAATATATGATTGAATTTGTAAATGAGATTCAAAATAATTCTCATTATGTATCTCCAAATCATGAAGAATTGAATGAAAGAGTACGCGAATTTAGACCAGAGGCATATCAAGAAGAGAGACACTTTTTGTCATATCCCATGGGACAATACCTGTTTCATCTTCACTCCCTATGGAATGAAGAAAAGCAAGGATATTATATGAATGGAACTTTGCTTATGGAATGTTTTGCGTCTGGGTGGTTGCAGGAAGGTGAAGAGAATGCTCGTAATTATACCGAACAACTAAAAAAGATATTACCATATTTTGAGGACTGTGAAACCGTGAAAGACTGGGTTGATCGTCTGGGGAAATTGAGGATTGCAAAGGCTTCTTCTGGAAAGGTGTTAAAGAAATATAACCTGGAAAAAAGTGATAGCTTAAAAGCAGTTCGCATCAGTCCAACATTGAGATTTTCTTATTTCTCTGTTCCGGCCAGAGAATTAAAGGTAATAGAGCAATTCTTGCATATGCTTTTAAAAAATGCAAAGTGGTTATTTCACATCCAAGGGGAAAGAGTTTCGATTCACACACATTTTAATCGTATAAAAAAATTATTAGAGGAATCTAATGTTAAAAATACTTTATTGAGTGAGCAAGAACAGCAGCTGGTTGTAAAGTTAGAAAATATGCTTACATTATCAAAGAAAGAGGAAGCTGATTATCATATCGGTGATCTTGCAGAAGCAATATTAGTTTATTTAAAGAATGGAATTAGTAATTCGGACACAGTAGAAAATGATACTTCTCAAGAAGATAATATAAAAAGAACCAAACTATCCATTAGAAAAATGGAAGATCTTGATGGAGCAATTTTAGATGTAGATGAGAAAACATTACATTTATGTGGAATGGACGAAAAGCATTTTCCATCAGCACATGTACCAATGCCGTGGCCGTTATCTAAAGAGTTATTACAAAAGTTAAATTATAACTCTACAAACATGTATTTATTCCGAAGTGAGAACAGAATTTTTTTTGCTAAGTATTTATTTTATACAGCACTATGTTATAAAGGGAAAATTGAGTTGTCATGGATAAAAAATTGGAATGAATATAAAGGACTTCAAAAATCTATATATGTACAATTGCTAGGTAATACATTAAATAATCCAGGAGAATCAGATTCATATCAGTACCTGGAAAAAACGATTGAGCCAAGCGAGCAAGAAGTTTTACAGGCTCAAAATTATTTAAGTTCATTACCAAATGAAGAATTTATTGAAATGGATTTATGCCAGCGACGCTTTTTATATAGCTCAGTTTTAGATGAATTTTCAACGTATCGGTCACCTTTCCATCAGCAATTTTTAATAGGAAATATCATTAAGATTTACGGAGCAATTGGAAAAGAAAAAAGTGAAATTATAAAAATTCTTCTAGATCTTTTTCCGTTTTTAAGCCATATTCGTTTAGATTCACTTGTAAATGAAAATTTAAATAAAAATTATGTACAAGGAATGAGAGAGTATGGATTAGGTAGAAGAAGAGAATATGAAGATATTAAATACTCTGATAGTGTGACGTATTTTCAATTCCTTACTCATAGAGGTGCATTTCAAAATGAGAAGTGGAAGGCAGCGTTTGAATTTCTTAATGAAAAGAAGGGAAGAAAAAAAGAGTTGATTAGAAAGTTTACTTTGCATCCATCTATACTGTCTGAAGCGAATCCATCTGAATTTTGCAAGTTGTGTCCTCACAATGAATACTGTGAAGAAGCCTATTACGATGTAGATATAACCAAGAAAGGATTTGATGATAATGAAGCAACTGGTATATGACGAATTAGATAACCACTCTAAGACAGACTATGCCTTTGACCTGTTGAATCAAGCACTTTCAATGGTACCTGAAAGAGATAATCATATTTATAATAAAACGGAACAATTTCTAAAGAATATCTCATTAAGTGATGATCAACAGAAGATAGCAACAATGAATTCTACACATTTACTGGTAAAGGGGTGTGCAGGTAGCGGGAAAAGTATTACTCTTTTAACAAGAATGATGCAAAAAATGTCTGAAGAACTAGGAAAAAGATTTTTGTTTGTATCTTTTAGTAAAGAATTAGTAAAAGATGCTCAAAATCGGTTTAAAACGTCTAAATATTTTCAGCAACTTCAAGGACAAAATCATCAGGTAGACTTTCTTACATTCCATGAATTGGCTTATGAATTGTTAAAATCTATTCAGATAGAAGTGCCGCTATTTTTTACGAGCCATCAAAATTTAAACAAAAAAGATGATGTTGTCCGAGGTAGAATGCTTCGTTTAATGGGTTTGTTAGAAACAGAGGAATTTAAAAAACTTCCCTCAATTTATACAATAAAAAAAACAGAGAATACCAATTTTCTACTTGAAGAATTTTCTTGGATGAAAGGGAATGGATTTATTACAAAAGAAGACTACCTTACTTGTAAAAGGGTGGGGAGAGGAAGATTACCTAGTATATCTGAGAAACAGCGAACTACAATCTTTCGTCTTTTTGAATATTATGTAGAGGAACAAAATAAAGACTTTGTAAATCGTATAGATAAGGAAGATTATGCTTTACTTGTAATGAAGCACTTACATCAATTGCTGGATGAAAATAAATATGATCATATTTTTATCGATGAAGTGCAAGATTTACAGCCAATGCAATTACGTGTATTAGTTGCGATTAATAAAGGAACTTTATCTTTAAGTGGTGATGAAAGACAGCGTATATATAAAAGCAGTCCTTTTTCATATAAAGCATTAGGAATCAAAGTTCAGAGTGGGAATAATGTGGTTTTACGGAAAAACTGGAGATCCACTTATCAAATTATGAAGTTAGCGAACTCCTTACAATTTAAACGTTCTGCAGAGGATTCGAAATATGATGATGAGAAGTACTTTCCTCGTCAGGGGGATAAGCCAATTATTGAAGCTTTTTCTTCATATACGAAGATGTTATCAAAAGTAGGAGATACAATTCAGAGTTTATACAAAAAGGATCCAGAAACAACTTTTGCTATCATACATCGTTATTCAAATAGAAGAGATGAGAATGCTGTCAAACGGAACTTAGGACAGTATTTTATCCCAAAAACATATCTAGAAAAGGTTGACGGAACCAATCCAGAAAAGAAGCGTGGACCGCAGGTATATTTTTTAGAAGCGAAAGTAACAAAAGGTTTAGAGTTTGATTATGTATTTATTTTAGATTTTGATAAGAATTGCTATCCACATCTAGACGAAATTACGAATTTAAAAAAGGTAAAACAAGCTCATTCCACTGAATACTTAGATGATAAAAGAGACATTGAAGAAAAAGAAAAAAGAATCTTATATGTAGCATTAACTAGAACTAAAAAAGCAGCTTTTATGTATTTTTCTTTCAAGGGAAATCCGGAAGTAACTATTTCTCCTTTTTCCAAAGATTTTCCTACCAAAGATTTTGTTGCGAAGAATTTTAGGAAGACGTTAATATAAAATGGATACAAGATGGTAACAGAAACATAAAAGAATTCTAATCTTTAGTGGATTTATGTTTTACATAGAACCAATGAGGAGGATATACAGAAATACATATCAGAGTCCACTTGTTATTTTATGGTAAGTGGACCTTATGTATTGTTTCTACCTTATATAATTTTAGCGTTTTTTAGATTCTCAAACAATTCTGGATAGGGATATGGGATTTGATCCGAGGATAGGAGTGATGGTACGCTGCTTTTGTGATTATTCGTTCGGGATATCACTTGTTCTAATGTGATGATTTCTGGATGATTAGCAGAAAGAATAGCTTCGAAATATCTGAAAAAAGGTAATGATATTCCTTGATATCGTGGCTGGGGATAATTGATTTCTTCCTGTAATGTTACCCAAAATATAATATGTTGTAATTGTTCAAGTGTCACTGTAGTGCTATTGAGAGTAAGATTATTAAGGTTCAGTTTTACATCATGATTTGTGCGCAGGCCATAACGATAGATTCTTAATAAAAACAATAGAATCATTTGCTGAGGGTTTTGTTTTGATAATTCATACAGGTATTTTACAATATCAGTATGTGATGGACTATCATCATTATGTATGAGTCTATAGTCTCCATGCTTTTTGTAACCTGGATATTCAACATGTAATAGTTGATAGTTTGGTAGAGGTGAAAATTGATTAGAGTATTTATCTGTATACATCATATTATTAGTAAGATCTTTCATATAGGTAATCCCTTTTTTGTAATCCATATCGTATCGTCCTTTCACAATAACTATTTTACTTAAAAATATGCTACTATTTATTATAATTCATATGGATGAAAATGGAAAAGTATAAGTCTTCTTTCTTTAGAATCCATATAAGAAACAAATGTGGACGATAACTATTACTTAAGTGAAACTGATATTAAAAAGCTTGGGTAAGTAAAAGGTCCCGAAAAATTGAAAGAACAGTAGAAAATGGTCATAAATATATCTTTTCTGAAGGCCAAATGGCGTTCTCAGAATTGTTAGATAAACCAGACCGAAAGGTACCAAAGAATCAGGAACACATAATCGAAAGAAAACTAGAAGAGCTTATTCAAGACTATTTCGATAGACGAATTAACATTGTAGACTGTGATAATTTTTTATTCGAATTAATTTGTTCAATAGATGGGGCCGTTATTTTAGATTATAAATTTAATATATCATCGGCTGGGAAGATGTTTAGCAACAAAAGTACTAAGATTAGGAAAAAATATCGAGGGACTAGAACAATTGCAGCTATTTCGTTGTCAAGATTCGGTTTGTCAATAAAAATATATGAAGATGGTGAGATTTTAATAGTTGAAAATGAAGAGGAGCTAGTAAGAATATAATTATTAAAGAAGATATAAAGACAGTGCAATTAATATCTAATTTGCACGTGATATAATTCAGTAAAGGACAAGCGTTGGATTAAAGGTTACAAGTAAAAGAGGATACTTAGGTGGTTGTCTTGCAAATGAGAATAAAGCAAAACATCATATTGTAGTACTCTTTAATGCTGGAAAAAATGCTAGTGAAATAACAAAGGAACTCGGAATAGTAAGAAGTATAGTCTATCAAATTATTAATAGTACCAATGTTTAGGGAAATAGAGGTATGAAAATGAACCGAGAGCAATTAAATCAAATGCTTGAAAAGAATTGGCAAGAATATTATGGAAAGCCTATAGAAGAAATGGCGGAAGATTTAGGTATGAATTTTGATTTATTAAAGGGGAAATATTATCAACTGTAACATTGGTAAATCAACTTTTAAAACAAAGTGATATCCATCAAAGAGATGAAGTTGATGGACTTAGTTTAGCAATTAAGACTGTAAAGCTTAAAGCAAATGGAGTACGAAAAGAAGCTATGTCTTTTGAACAAATAGATTTTATGGGGGTACATTCACACATCCATCAACTTAAGGTATATTTTTATACAAAATGCGGTCTTTTCATATAGTTTATTATTATCTTTTGTAGATTTTATAAAAGTGGGCATATCAAATAAACCCTGACGGGTTTCAATTTTTTTACTATGCTACCTGATGAGTAGAAGTGGTATACTCATAAACAACACCCAAAATATCAAAGACTGTCTTTTTCTCATAACGATGAGATTTTCGTCCGTTACGCTGTAGGAGGTTAAACAGACGAAGGAGAACCTTTGATAATTCTTGGGTGTTTTTGTGTAATGCCTGGTAAAAAAGTGAAAAATAATCCTTAATTATGTACATCGCTTTATATTCACTTAGCTCTTTCTGTTTCTTACGTAACAGGAGTTCTCGCATTTTAAACATAGTAGAAGAACATAATAGAATACTAATGAGTTGCCCATAAAGGTGACATTCTAATCGTTCCTGTTTAATAGATTTACAACGATGAATTTGAAACCAAGATTTCCATATCTTAAATAACAGCTCAATTTGCCAACGTAGTGAATATAAATCATAAATTTTCTCTTTTGGTATCCATTCCGTAGGAATGTTTGTCATATATACCGTAATACCTTGTAAAAGTTTCGTACGCTCTGTATATGTAATTCCTTTTTTCTTTTCGCGAATAGCTCGGTCACGTAGGCGTTTCTGTTTTTGCTCCTCGGTACACCTATAAACTACAATACGAGTAGGCAGTTTGTCTTTACTCCCTACATATACATCATGTAATTCATACACTTGGCCAGGCTGCAATTGTTTCATGATGTCTTCCAAATGAATTTGTATATATACCGGTTTCAATTGAGCGGGTTTTGTTTTAAATACCACTGTTTCAAATTCTTTTCTATATATTTTAGTTGGTAACTTAAGACGAGATAAATAATATCCCTGCTTATCTTGAATAGACTTAAAATCTTGTAGACGAAAATATCCTAAATCACGAATATACAGTTCATTCTTTTTTGCCATGCCTGTTCGGGTCTCACTATATGCTTGATCACTTCGTTTTCCTGGTTCAATTTCCACATCAGAAAATTCTCCACTTAACAAGTCATACTCTAGTTGAATTTTCACACCAGCTTTATGACTACATCCCCCGGCACCAGGATAAGTAGTTGCGAATCGATCTGGAACTTGGAAGGTTGTAGAATCAAGGACGAGAATCCGCTCAAAATATGAAGAAAGAGAATGAGAAATCTTAGATACTCCTCCAATTTTAGCTTGTAGAAGTGTAGTAAATACAGTTCGAAAGAAGGCTACAGAAGCCGAATTAAATCGTCGATTAAGTCCCTCCGGACTTAATAAAATTCCTGTTGAAGTTTCTAATTGACTACAAAGTTGAGTAAGAGAGGTAGTAGCGATTTGTTGATTTAACCATACACACAAAGATAAGAAATGGTGCCCGTGGCACTTGCGTTTTCGTTTCATTCCGCCTGCTTCTATAGCTAATTGATTAAGTGTAGCGGGAGACATATATCGATATAGCTCTTCGGCAAATAAAGATAACTCTTGTTTTTGATGCATATTCATAAAAAGCACGTCACCCTTTCTCATTAACATAAGAGAATAGTAACGTGCTTTTAACTTCAAAAATAGTCTAAATCCTTAAGTTGATGGATGTGGGGTACATTCACATGCCCATCAACCTAAGAAAACAAATCAACCCCAAAACAAAAAAAACTTCACATAATATATGAGAGAAAAGGATAGATAAAGGCATTTTAGCCTTATCTATCCTTTTCTGTATTACAAATGATTACATTTACTACTCAAAAACTTCTATTACTATTTTTATACACCATAACAAATTTAATTAGGTTGTGGTGTACTTTAAAGGCGGTAAACTATCATATCTTAATAGTTCAGAATGTCTTCTAATAAAAGGAATAATCCACATTAATCCAATTGCTATTAGCACAACAGACATTAAAAGAATGATAGTTAATTCAGGTTGTGCTGAAGGTGTGCTTGTAGTTGTAGACTTTAAAGCAGAAAAGATATCTCTTGAAGCTACAATTATATTATTAACCATGTGAGCTATTATAGAAGGGAATAAACTTTTAGTTTTCAAGTACATTAAACAAGAAATAATCCCAAATATTGTGGTTCCAAATACATTGTTTAGATGTAAAACACCAAAGCAGATGGAAGAGAATATAACTGCTTTTTTTATTCCGAATTTATATGTAAAACGACTAAGAATAAAGCCTCTGAACAAAATTTCTTCACAGATAGGAGCAATGAAAGAAAGAGTTATAGCTTTCATTAAAACAAACCACATGCTTTGTGTTTTAACTATTTCGTTTGTATCCTCTAGCGAAGTGCTCTTTGGTATTAATGAGAATACCATTACGATTAGCAATAATATACCTAACCCGAAAATCATAGTCATAATTGCTGATGCAAAAATTTTTCTGAAAGAAAAGGAAGATGGTTTTGACAAGTAAGTTTTAAACGAGATGTTATATCTTTTAAATTTAAAACCAATCCAAAACATAGGAATAGCATAAATTGAAATAATAAGAGCAATATTCAACTTTACATCTTTAGGAATTTCTGTGAATAATAAAGGCAAAATAAACATCATTATTACAAAAGAGATAATAGCCCACATTAAAATGAACCTGGTTTTCATATGTTCAAAAATTTTATCCATTAATAGCCTCCTGTAGTTTTATGTATAGTATTCTATATTTTATTATATCATTTTAAAGGTATATTTTGGTATTTCATGTGATGTAGGTTGTCCGCTATTTTGGGTCACGTTACATCGATATCAAGCTAAGATTTTACACTACCCATACAGCAAAAATGAAGTTATTTCTGTAGAATTATAGGAAAGGATGGCGTTTCTTTATGAATCTTTCGATTCTTGATGAACTTCAGCTGATTGCTGAAGAATTACAACGACATATGTCTCCTCATGTTCTCGAACACCTAGCCAAAGAAAAAGGATTCGTTCAGCGAAAGAGTAAATATCAAGCAAAGGAATTAGTTGCTTTATGTGTATGGCTTAGTCAACAGGTCGCAAGTACATCACTCACACAATTATGTAGCTGTCTTGAAGTATCTACAGGTGTTCTTATCAGTCCTGAAGGACTTAATCAACGATTTAATGTTTCCGCAGTACAGTTTCTTGAACAAGTTCTAGCTAACCTTCTAATTCAAAGAATCTATTCAACACAAGAAATAATTCATCAATATACCACGATATTTAAGTGCATCCGGGTTCTAGATTCTACAACATTTCAGCTTCCAGATAAGTTTTCTTCACATTATCAAGGTTCAGGTGGAAGCAGCCATACTGCAGGAGTTAAAATTCAATTGGAGTATAACCTATTGAGTGGAAAGTTTCTGCACGTTTATGTAGGAGAAGGAAGAGAAAATGATAAAACTTTTGGTTCAACAAGCCTACAATCCATGCAACCAAAAGACTTGTGCATAAGAGATTTGGGTTATTTTTACTTACATGATTTACAGAAGATCCATGATAAAGGAGCTTACTATATCTCACGTTTGAAATTAAATTCTCGAATCTATTGTAAGAATGATAATCCAGATTATTTTCGAAATGGGACCGTGAAAAAAGGAACACTATATATTCAGTTAGATATGGAAGAACTCATGAATCAATTGACCCCTGGTCAAACAATGGAGATTTCAGAAGCATACATTGGGCAGTATCAAAAACTACCAGCTCGTGTTATTATTCATCGATTAACAAAAGAACAAACAGAGAAAAGATTGAAGGAACAAGCCAAAAAAGAAAAGAAGAAAGGTATTACCTACAAAGAACGAAGTAAAAGGTTGAGTGGAATCAACGTGTATATAACGAATCTTTCTGCAGAAAATGTTCCAACGGAACATATCCATGACTTGTATTCATTACGCTGGCAAATTGAAATCTTGTTCAAAACATGGAAATCTTTCTTTCAAATTGACAAGTGCAAAGAAATCAAGAAAGAGCGCTTAGAATGTCATTTATATGGACAACTCATTAGTATTTTACTTTGTTCATCAACGATGTTCAAAATGCGTCAAGTAGAGTAGCGATGTGAAAATATGGAACGTTTATAAAAGGAGGATTGAATATTTCTCTAATCATCCTCTATGGTGTAATGTTTTTATTGCTAATAATGTATTATTTAAATAAAGATAGCTGACTATTTTATAGCAGCTATCTTCATTTTATTTTTTTGCTTATCGTTGGAATTGCTAGGTATTTCATCTCCTAATTTAAAGAGTAAATTAATAAAAGTGAATATTAACAGTGATTGTTGATGTATAATTAAAAAGGATTGTTCATTAATAACTTAGGGAGAATACTATTATGAGTCAAAACAATGAGCTGATTATTTCTGCTCAAAAAGAGCTAGATGAAAAACTATCTAGCTATAAAGGAAAGAAGGTTTCTGAACTTAAAGAGGAACTGGGACTATTTGAAAAGGATAGTAAAGCCTCTTTTGTAAATTTAGCTAGGAAGATGTTGAAAATAAGCAACAATCAATTTGATTTATGCGATAACAAAGTACAGGCAGTTTTAAAAACGGTGCGTTTAACTGGAATGGAAACACCAGCTGAAGCTATGTCTTTCATGCCAATTAATTTTGATGAATGGATTGCAGCAGGTTCCTGGAAGAGTAGTTCTTTGTATGAATATTTTAAAAATAAGACATTAATTCTCTTCATTTTCCAACAATACCCTACTGGTAAGCGTGTGGACGATAGTGAAATGACTTTCTTGGATGCAAAGGTTTGGAAGATGTCAGAATACGATATGAATCATGGTCTGAAAGAAGTGTGGGATCAAGTCCGTTACTTAATTAATGAAAGAAAACTTGAAATCACAACTGTAAAACAAAAGAGTGGAAAGATTATCAATAAAAACAATCTACCATCTAGCAAATTTAATTCACTTGGTCACTTAAGACCAGGTGGAAAAAATGGCGATGACAAAGTGAAGTTAACGACAGGGCAGAGTATAGTAAAACAGCGCTTTTGGTTCAACATAGAATATGTAAAAGAAATTATAGATTTATAGGGGGATAGAAAGTTATGGGAAATATTAATCTGTTTGATTTGTATAAGGAAGGATTTGTTAAGGATGGGGGACATGATATTAATGTTCCTATCAAAAAGGCGAGTGGAGAAAAGTATAGTGGCAAAACCTATGCCATCCCTTTAAAGTATCTCTATTATAACGAGCAAAATGGTCGAATCGGTGTTGCACTGTCGAATTATGAAAGCGTTAGCGGGAAATTGCACCCAGGGCATAACGAAGAATACAATATGATTGTTCAAAACATGTTAACAAACGATGACGATAAGACCAAAAAAGACATGGAAGTCTTGAAGAGAGATATTGCAATGAAAGGCCAAGATGAACCTGGCTATGTTTTAAGCGATGGGCGTGTCATTGATGGAAATCGCCGCTTTACAGCAAGACGATTACTTGATCAAGATCCTGCAATAATAGAACAGCAATATTTCGAAGCGGTTATTTTAGATGATCTATCTGTAGAAAACATTGATGACCGAAAGCGGATTAAGTCGCTGGAATTACAGATTCAATTTGGAAAATTGGATAAAGTAGATTACGATCCGATTGATAGAGCAATTGATGCCTACAAAACCGTTTCAGTGAATACTATTATGACTGCGACGGAATATTCTAAATTTGCTGGACTAACATCTAATGCGGTGAGCAATTTACTGCTTGAAGCAGAGCTAATCGTGAAATTTTTAGAATTCTCGAATACCAACCCAGATAATTATGCATTGGCCAAACAATTAGATTTAGACGGACCACTTCGAGACATGATTCCTCAGTATAAAAAATTCAAGAACACAGCAAACGCAGACCAGTTATTGAACAGCTTGTTTGCAAAAATTATTCAGGTGCGTTGTGCCAAAGAGGATTACAAACAAGAATTCAGACAAATAGTCAAAACGGTTGTTGGTACAAAAAATGAAGAAAAATTCATTGAAGAAATGGAAGAGTCAACTGATACAATTGTAGAGGCTTTAGATAATAAAGAGCCAATCAAGAACAATGTCGAACTGTTTTCTCTTTTGAATCATGATCAAGAGGTAGTTCAAGCAATCGCAAAAGTTCAAAAGATTACAAACAAGCATTCTGAAAAGTCCAAAAATCATCAAGAACAAAACATGCCAGCAAGACTTGCGGATAAGGCAATCACTACAATTGAATCAATTGATAAAAGAATTGTCCAAGAATTGCCTAAAGCTGAAAGGAAGAAGTTAAATGAAAGTTTAGAGGAGCTAAGGAAACAAATTGATGTGCTTCTTTCAATGGAGGGTTAAATTTGCTAAAGAATCTGCAAGGTCAGCTTAAATCTAGTTATAACTCGATGATTCATAGTGTGTCAGATGAATTCTATAACCCAATATTGGGCGAATCTATCAGCTATAAACGAGTGAGCGGCTATTTTTCTTGTAAAGCACTTTCTATTTATGCTGAAGGACTAGACAAAATTGCTGAAAATGATGGATATGTTCAATTCATCATATCTCAAAACATTTCAGAAAAGGATTTTGAAGAAATCAAGACAGGTTATCATGAACGCTCTAAAGGGGAGACCTTAACCCAGATTGATAAGCAGCGTCTAGGAAATTTAGCCTACTTGATATCACAGGGCAAAGCAGATGTGAAGTTTGGCATAGTGAAAAACGGTTTGTTCCACACAAAATGGGGATTATTTGAAGATAAGCAGGGGGATATCATTTATTTCAATGGTTCACTCAATGAAACAGCAAATGCCATAGAGAATAATTTCGATTCCTTTGATGTGGATTTTTCTTGGGACGTAAGTATCAATGTTCGTTCTCGTATAAATCAGAAAGTAGAAGAGTTTTCTCTTTTGTGGAACGATAATTATCCAGGTGTTCAAGTGATTGATGCTACTGAAATTATCTATCCTCTTCTACAAGAGTTCGACATAGGAAAGATTCAAAGGATACCAAACCCTGTTAATAATTCCGTTATTTTTGATATGGACGATGTGCATTTCTTTTTCGTTGATAAAAGTGAAGATGAAGTAAGCACAAAAAAAACCTTTAAGAATAAATTCAGCTTTTATGTAGATGAAGACAAGGGGTATCCCTTTTTCAGAGGGGATTTAACCTATCGAGAGATTGAAAGGATAATTGAACTTGCCAATAAGCAAGCAGGTAAACATCAGTTCAACTTTATCGTTTCTTCATGTGTAGATAGCTATATTAATGGTCAGAAGTATTCCATAGAAGAATATCGAAAATCAGGCTTGACCTTGAAAAATCAAGATAGCAGGTGGGATGAAGAGTTTGAGGAGTTTAAGGAAGTCGTGGAAGCAGAAGTTGCCAGACCTCTAAAAGTACTACAGCTTCGTTCGGCTATGTATATGCTCACACAAAAAAGAGCAGCCAATTTCTCTGTTCCAGGAGCAGGGAAAACTGCTATGTTACTAGGTGTTTTCGCATATCTAAATAGCAAGCAAAAAGGAGAACCAATTAAGCGACTACTAGTTGTTAGTCCAATTAATGCCTTTATGTCTTGGAAGGAAGAGTTTCAAGCAGTCTTTCAAAGTAAAAAAGATTTAAGAGTTCTCAGTGTTCATGATGAATCTATTGGTAGGAATAGATATGCGCTAGAAGCTCAGTGGCCTTCCGCAAACTTGATTTTGATTAACTATGAATCACTACCAAAGTTTAAAGATTCAATCATAAAATGCCTAGCCAATGATTCAGATACTATGCTCGTTTATGATGAGGTTCATCGTGTAAAAGGGGTGCAGGCTAAACGGGCACTTGCTGCTTTAGAAATAGCAGACAAGGTTGATTATCGCTATGTCTTAACAGGAACACCTATTCCTAATGGCTATTTAGATATATATAACTTCTTGAATATCTTATTTAAAAAGGAATATAGCGCATATTTTGGATTTGAGCAAAATATGCTGAAAAATCCCGATAGTTGGGAAATTGATGAAATCAATGAAAGATTGGTTCCTTATTTTTGGAGAACTAGCAAGGAAGATTTAGGCGTTCCACCAGCCGATAAAGACAATATTATAAAAGTACCTCCATCTAAAGAACAGCTTCGCCTAGCGGAAATACTCTATACAACAACGCAAAATCCACTAGCAATCTGGATAAGAATGATTCAATTATCAACCAACCCTGAAATCGTCAATCAAGCAATAAATTACAGTGATTTAGGCTTTAGTGAAGATGACAGTATAGATAATGATTCCTATGATCAGGTCAGTGCGAAGGTAAGAAAAGAGCTAGAAAAAAGCATCCATCAAGCAGTCATTGGTGAAGTAAGCGAATGGGATTTAGCGAATGTGGATTCCCCTAAATTCAAAGCAGGTATTGAACTTGTGATGGATATAGTGAAAAAATATGGAAAGGTCGTAGTATGGGGACTATTCGTAAATACATTGAAGAAAATCACTCGTGTATTAAATGAAAGAGGCATCAATACAAAAGTGATTTATGGCGGTACACCTCGTAATGAACGCGACGATATCATCCACATATTTAAAGAAAACACAGATGAAATACAAGTGCTAGTATCTAATCCGAACACGCTTGGAGAATCTGTGTCTCTACACAATATCGTCCATGATGCAATCTACTTTGAATATAACTATAACTTGACCTTTATGCTACAATCACGTGATCGAATTCATCGACTTGGATTGCCTGAAGATCAAAGCACACGATATTACTATTTGATGACGGTGAGCGATAGAGAAATCTATAATTTTATTGACCAAAAGATTTATGAAAAGCTGGCTGAAAAAGAAGAGCGAATGAGTGAAGCAATTGATGGAGATTATCTTGTTCCTGAGTTTGTTGATGATGAGATTGAGGAAATGAAGCGGATTATTGAGTCGGAGCGCCGGTTTTAAATCATCATAATGGAAGACTATTGTATTGTTTAACTACTGGTACCTATTAAAAATTAACATTAGATAATGTTGGAGTAATGAGTGTAAATTAATGGGGGATTGGTTGTATTTTCGGTCAAAGTTTTCATTGAGAATTAGAATAAATAATAAGAATCATTAAGGGCCAAGAGAACTATTTCTTTGGTCTTCTTTTTTGGGGAACAATACTCTGAAAAAACTCATTTCATATACATTTACGATTTAGTAGTATTTTTTTCGTATTCAATTTTAAAATTTTTCTCATCAAATATTATCTCTGATTATCCTCTATTAGTCTCTATTATTCCCCACTATCCTTCAGTAGAAAAGTAAACGTAAAGCAACTCCAAAATATACAATAAAAGTTGATTTTGGGGTTGCTTTTTGTTTACTTCACTTTTTTCGGCACTCTGCATCTAGGAGGTAAATCCGTTGACCACGGCAAGACTTTATCAATTTCTTCTTTATTGTTTAAATCGATATTGGGAAGTGTTTCAAACAGATAAAGAAGATAATGATAGGGACGGTAGAGAAGTTGTTTGAACAGTTGAAAAGGAAACAACAAAAGGACAGAGTGCCTGTTGCATTGGAAGTGTAAAGTAGTTGTAAGAAGTGGGGGGAGGAAAGTTTGTAAGTATGGAATCGAAAATTTGCTTTTAAATTCTTCACTTAGTAGACGTAATTCCTCTTGTGCAACATTAGTAAACTTAGACATAAAATGGGTGAACCTTCTTTGATTGATAATCCTAAGGAATATGAAAAGGTTTTAAATCGATATGCAGAAAAATTGGATTGGTTTACAGAGCATGGTGGCTATGAAATCGAGACAAAAATCCGTGGTATTTTACATGGAATGGGGTTTAGAGATGTTCTACCGGAAACAATCATTCAGAATTTGAGTGGTGGACAGAAAACAAGGCTTGCATTAGCTAAAATTCTGCTAGAAGAACCAGATTTACTTATGCTGGATGAGCCAACAAATCATTTAGATTTTGCTACCTTATCTTGGTTAGAGAACTATTTAAAGGCATATGCGGGTGCTATTTTAGTTGTCTCTCACGATCGTTACTTTTTGGATTCACTCGTAACAGGAATTTATGAAATTGAACGAACAGTAGCTCAAGAATATACGGGTAACTACTCAAAATATGTTGAGAGTAAAGAAAAAGATCGTGAACTGCATTCTAAAAAATATGCAATGCAACAAAATCAAATTGAAAAAATGGAAGACTATGTTCGACGTAATATCGCCATGGCAACATCCGCAAAAAGCGCCAAAAATAAACGTAAGCAACTTGAAAGAATTCAACGGATAGATAAACCACAAAATGAGTTAAAGAGAGCACAAATGTCATTTTCAATAGAAAAACCTTCTCACAAGGAAGTATTACAAGTTGAAGATTTAAGTATTTATATCGATGAAGAAAATAATCGAAGACCACTATTGAAAAATATTGATTTTCATCTATATCGAGGGGAAAAAGTGGAACAGTAAATTGGGGGAATGGCGTTACTATTGGTTATTACGATCAAGAGCAAGCTGATTTACATCCTGACAACACTATATTAGATGAAGTGTGGAATACTTTTCCGCATATTGAAGAATCTAAAATTCGTGCTGTACTTGGAAATTTCTTGTTTACAGGTGAAGATGTGTTCAAAAAAATCTCCTCGCTTAGCGGTGGGGAAAAAGCGCGTGTTGCATTATCTAAGTTGATGTTACAAAAAGTCAACGTTCTAGTTATAGATGAGCCCACAAATCATTTAGATGTATTTAGTAAAGGGGTATTGGAAAGAACACTTATGGATTACGAGGGTACATTGTTATTTATTTCTCATGACCGTTATTTTCTTAATAAGCTAGCTGAAAAAATGTTAGAGATTACTCCAATAGAAGCTAATCTCTATAACGGTAACTATGATGACTATATTGAGGCTAAATCACAAAAAGATAGGGAAGTAGTAAGTAGTTTGTAGGGGAATAAAGTAATGATAGAATGGACTTATGACTCTAATTCTCAAACTATCACATTACATATCGAAAAGAACTTAATAAAAGGTGAAGAACAAAAGAAGCTTTCTCCAAAAGGTCATTATTCAATGACCTTTTGGGAAAGCTTCTTCTATTTCATCTCACGAAGCATCCGCACCTTCAAACTGACTATTATAAAGCGAAGCATAGAACCCTTTAGCCTTCAATAACTCTTCATGATTACCTTGTTCTACAATATCCCCGTCTTTCATAACAAGGATTAAATCCGCATCACGGATTGTTGATAATCTGTGAGCGATGATGAAGCTTGTTCGGCCTTCCATGAGGTTTTCCATCGCTTTTTGAATCAGTACTTCTGTACGAGTGTCGATAGAGCTTGTTGCTTCGTCGAGTATGAGTATTTTCGGATCCGCTAGAAGGGCACGGGCAATTGTTAATAACTGCTTTTGTCCTTGGGATACGTTGCTTGCTTCTTCGTTTAGTTCCATGTTGTATCTATTTGGTAAGGTTTTTACGAAGCTGTGAACGTGGGCTGCTTTCGCTGCTTCAATTACTTCTTCGTCAGTCGCACCCAGTCTACCGTAACGTATGTTTTCCATGATGGAGCCGTTAAATAGCCATGTGTCTTGCAGTACCATACCAAACATACTGCGCAGGTCTTCGCGCGTGAAGTCTTTTATGTCGTGACCGTCTATACAGATCGCACCGCTGTTTACGTCATAGAAACGCATTAATAGTTTGACGATTGTTGTTTTACCAGCCCCGGTTGGTCCGACGATTGCTACTTTTTGTCCAGGCTTAATGTTAGCTGAGAAGTTATTGATGATGATCTTATCTGGATTGTATCCAAATTGAACATCTTTGAAGGTAACTTCTCCGTTTACTTTTTGCAGCTTCACTGGATTTTCTGATTCTGGCATTTCCTCTTCTTCTTCTAAAAATTCGAAGACTCGTTCTGCAGCAGCAGCAGTGGATTGGAGTACGTTCGCGATTTGCGCTACTTGAGCGATTGGCTGCGTAAAGTTTCTTACATATTGTACAAAGGCTAGAATATCTCCAACTGCGATGGTTCTCTTTGCCGCAAGCCAGCCGCCTAAAATCGAGACAGCGACGTAACCGATATTCCCGATAAACATCATAATCGGCATCATCATTCCAGATAAAAATTGAGATTTCCATGCAGAGTGGTAAAGAGTATCATTCACCTTTTCGAATTTTTTCACTTCTTCTTCTTCAGTGTTAAAAGCTTTTACAATATTGTGACCACTATAAATTTCTTCCACCTGACCGTTAACGTGTCCTAAATATTCTTGTTGGGATTTGAAGTATTTTTGTGATCGTTTTACGACTGCCATGATAAGTATCATGGATACTGGCAAGATTAAGAGCGCGACTAATGTCATTTGCCAACTGATTGATAACATCATGATGAATACACCGATGATGGTAATAACGGATGTGATGATTTGCGACATACTTTGATTTAAAGTTTGGCTCACAGTATCTACGTCATTCGTAATTCTAGATAATACTTCTCCGTGCGTTGTTTTATCAAAGTAATTCAGCGGCATCCGGTTGATCTTTTCATCAATTTCTTTTCTAAAGTTATAAGATACCTTTTGTGCGACTCCTGAAATGATATATCCTTGGATAATACCAAACGCAGTGCTCGCTATATATAATCCAAGGAGTAAAATAACGATGTTTCCGATATAGGTAAAGTCAATGGCGGCACCGTGCACGCCTGTTACTTTGTCTACGAGTCCTTCGAAAAGTTTTGTTGTCGCCTTACCTAAAATCTTTGGACCGACGATTGCGAAGGCGGCACTACCGATTGCGAAAAGGATAACGATTAAGATTGATAATTTATAGGGCTTCAAGTATTGAAGGAGCTTATTCATCGTTCCCTTGAAATTTTTTGCCTTCTCAATCTTTCGCATGCCGCCGCCCATATGACCGCCGCCATGGCCACCACCAGGACCACCTTGTTTATTATGTTCTACTTTTTTCTCACTCATGATGACAACTCCTCTCTTGAAAGTTGCGATAAAGCAATTTGCTTATAAACTTCACAGTTTTCCATAAGCTCTTCATGAGTACCTGTTCCGACTATTTCTCCTTCATCAAGTACAATGATCTTATCTGCATTCATAATCGTACTGATTCTTTGGGCAACAAGTAAAAGAGTACTTCCTGCAATCTCATTGTTTAAAGCTCTGCGCAGCGCAGCATCTGTCTTAAAGTCAAGAGCTGAGAAACTATCATCAAATATGAAGATTTCCGATTTTTTCGTAAGAGCACGCGCAATAGAAAGTCTTTGTTTTTGACCGCCTGAAACATTCGTACCACCTTGTGATATTTCTGTGCGGAAGCTTTCAGGTTTCGCGTTAATAAACTCCATCGCTTGAGCGATTTCTGCCGCTTTTGTTAGTTCTTCTTCAGTTGCTTCTTTCTTACCGTATTTCAAATTACTTTCGATTGTACCGGAGAATAAAACTCCTTTTTGCGGTACATAACCGATTTTTTCTCTTAATTCTTTCTGAGATACTTCTCTAATATCAGTTCCATCTATTAAGATTTGGCCACTTGTGACATCGTAAAAGCGTGGAATTAAGTTGATTAATGTTGATTTACCACTACCTGTACTTCCGATGAAAGCTGTCGTTTCTCCAGGCTTTGCGGTAAAGGTGATATTAGAAAGCACATCTTCTTCTGCACCTGGATATTTAAAGCTAACATTTTTAAATTCAACGTAACCTTTCTTGTCTGAAGAGAAAGGTTTTGGTTCCTCTGCATCATGAATGGTAACGTCAGTGTCTAAAACTTCTGCGATACGTTGTGCAGATACAGAAGCACGCGGAACCATAATAGATACCATTGAAATCATTAAGAAGGCCATGATGATTTGCATTGTATATTGCATAAATGCCATCATATCACCAACTTGCATATGTCCCATATCCACTTGGTGTGATCCAACCCAAATAATCAGTACAGTAACGGCATTCATGATAAACATCATCATTGGCATCATAAATGACATTAAACGGCTTACAAATAAATTCGTTCTTGTTAAGTCTTGATTGCCTTTTTCAAATTTCTTTTCTTCATGCTTTTGATTATTAAAAGCACGAATCACGAGCATACCTGTTAAAGATTCACGCGTGATTAAGTTAATTTTATCTACTAACTTTTGGATACTCTTAAATTTAGGGATCGCGATGCTAAATAAACCAATGACTAAGCTTAAAATGGCGATAACTGCAACTGCGATAATCCATCCCATTGAAAGGTCTGTAGTAAGTACTTTAATAATGCCGCCTATGCCTAAAATTGGTGCATAGAATACAATGCGAAGCAACATTACCATAAGGGTTTGCACTTGCTGGATATCATTTGTACTTCTTGTGATTAAAGAGGCAGTGGAAAACTTATCAAACTCCGCATTTGAGAAGTTTGTAACCTTCCGAAATACTTTCTTTCTAAGATCTCTGCCGAGTCCTGCAGCTACTTTTGCAGCAAGTAAACTCACGACAACGGTTGCTGCCATACTTACTAAGGATAGAAGCAGCATTTTCCCGCCAGAAGTAAGAATGAAATTGGATTGAAGCTTATCTGTATTGATGCCAATCTTTTTATACTCATCCTCAATGAATGAAACGGCTGACTGTGTTACCATGCTGCCTGGCATATTCTTAAACTTTTCATCTGCCTTTTCTTTCATTGCATTGATTTGATCTTGAGGCATTTTCGCAATGACTGCAAAAGGATCTGTATTTGGCGGAAGTTTCGCCGGTGTATTGTTATCACCTGGCGCAGCGGGAGTAAAAGCAGATGGGCCGCCTTTTTCAATTCCTTGTGTAATTAACATTGGTTTCCCAAAGATATCGTTCAGTTCGTTAATTGTATTTTTATCCTCTGTATGTAGCTTATAAAGGGGTTCTTTATCCAGCTGCGGATAATCTTTCAAATCATTTTTTAGCTCACTTTGAGAAAGATTGTTCTTATCTAAAAGCGCATAGTTGGTATCTACTTTTTTCTTCTCATTTTCATTCATAAAGAGCTTAAGTTTATCCATCTCACTCTTACGAATAACCTCAGGTACTGCGTTTTCTACACCTTTTTGCTGAATACCTACATTCACAATTTTAGACATGTAATCTGGCAGCGATAGGTCACATACGGCTTGTATGGATAATAGACATATAACTGCAATGATTGAGGCAGTAAAAGGTTTTAAATGTTTAATTATCTTTAACATTTAATTCATCTCTCCAATTTCCTTGTCTAATTTTTTTAGTTTTTACTTCGTCTCTGTACTTTATTCTTTGTATTCTCCGTAATGTATACTAGCACCTTTTTACATACTTTCGACCACAGATTAAGTATCATTCTATAACTATATGTTTTTTGAATCCTGGTTTACATGTAAATGAAAAAACATACCTGTTGACCAAAAGTTATAAAATGGTGTTGCTGTTTTCATACGGATGTATAGCCCCTCAACAGCCCATTATAAACCTCTACTAAGCCCCTTACAAATAATAAAGCATTACAAAAACAAAATAAAAAAACTACTACAAGCATTCCTTCGAAGAAATGTAGTTGTAGTCATTTTTTGAAAAATATAAAATAACCCCGCCAAAATTCTTCCCTCATCCCTATATACATGATGGAACTCAAAATTACATATGTTTCATTAAAGGATAGGAGGAATACACATGGCAGTATACCGTAATGTACAGGTGAATTTTTGGCAGGATGATTTTGTGCTCGATTTAACGCCGGAGGAGAGGTATTTTTACATATATTTGCTGACATGTTCAAAGACGACGCAGTGCGGGATGTATTCGCTGCCGAAGCGCTTGGCGGAGATGGAAACAGGTTATAACAGGGAGACTGTTGAGAAGTTACTGCAGCGCTTTGTTGATTATGGAAAGATATTGTACGATGCGGAAACGAAGGAGTTATATATTCTGAATTGGTTACGCTATAATCCGATTACGAATACAAACGTGGAGAAGTGCGTGTTACGTGAGTTAAAGACTGTGAAAAGCAAAGAGTTTGTCCGTATGTTTCTCCAAAGATGCTTGGAGGAAGAGTTACATATTCCGTTATTGTTAGAGCATTTCGGTATGCCGAGTGAATTGTCTGAGATTATCCCTAAAGAAACCTTTGCAAGCTGTGAAGCGGATGTGGAAGTAGAAGAAGTGGAACCAGGCAGCAGTGTATTTACGTTTTATGAACAAAACTTCGGTAGTTTGTCGTCTTATGCAGCGGAGGAATTAAGTGAATGGATGGCAGATTTGTCGGAGGAGCTTGTATTAAAAGCACTTCAGATTTCTTATGAAAATAATAAGCGGACGATTGCTTATGTGAAGGGGATTTTGCGAGATTGGCACGGAAAGGGATATACGAAGGTTAGTGAAGTAGAAGAGGCGGCAATGAAGTTTCGGAAGAAGGAGCCGACTGCCGTGTATGAAACTGAGAAGTTCCTGGAGGAGTGCGAGGAGTGGGAGAAAAATGTGCCGTCTGAAGAAGAGTTGCAGAAGTTTCTCAAGGAAGAGGGATGGCGTCCATGAGCATTCAAAATGTTGAGGCAGAACAGACGGTATTAGGGTCTTTACTTCTTGAAGGAGAACTGATTAAGGAGTGCCGCTTGACTGAGCAGCACTTTTCTACGGCTGTGCACCGAGCTATATTCAAGGTGATTCGGGAAGTAGAGGAAGATATGCAGCCGCTTGATCTTGTTACGCTTGTTTCAAGAATGGATGCTGCTTTTTTGGCGCAAATTGGGGGGATGGAATACTTAGTTAATATGATTGAGGGTGTGCCTACTACTACCAACTTCTCTTATTATGAGGGGCTTGTTCGGAATGCTTGGAAAATGAACCAGGCGGGAAGTGTGGCACACAGCATGTGCGAACGGCTTCTTGCGGAGAAGGATGAGAAAGTAATTGGAGAAACGATTACGAGACTTTGTGAACTGGAAGAGGTGGATTGCACACTCGATTTTGATTTGAAGGATACGTTAGTCGATCTTTATGAGGAGCTTTATCAAGATACAGAAGAACTTACTGGCATTGAGACTGGTTTTCCAGCTTTAAATAAGATGACGTGTGGCTTGCAGGAAGGGGATTTTGTTGTGATTGGGGCGCGGCCTTCGATGGGAAAGACGGCGTTTGCTTTAAATATTGCGCTTCATGCAGCAAAATCGGATGCGGCAGTTGGGTTGTTTTCCCTGGAGATGAGCGATAAGCAACTTTTGAAACGAATGGTTTCTTGTTTAGGTGAGGTATCTGGAAGACGGCTGAAAAACCCGAAGCATCGTTTTACGATAGAGGACTGGGGAAAAACGAGCCGCGCATTTGCGGAAATTGGGGATCTGCCGCTAGAGATTTATGATAAGGCAGGCGTTACAACGCAGGAGATTTGGGTGCAAGTGAGGAAGCTGAAACGAAAGCATGGGGATAAGAAATTGCTTGTTATTGTTGATTACTTGCAGCTTATTACAGGCGATTCGAAATATCGGGGAAATAGGTTTCAGGAAATGAGTGAAATTTCTCGTAAGCTGAAGCTGCTAGCGCGTGATTTAAATGTGTGCGTCGTAGCGCTTTCGCAATTGTCTCGCGGGGTAGAGTCGCGTCATGATAAGCGCCCGCTACTTTCTGATTTAAGAGAGACAGGACAGATTGAGCAGGATGCGGATGTGATTATGCTGATGTATCGGGAGGATTATTATGATAAGGAGACGGAGCATAAAGATATAACAGAAATTCAGATAGCGAAGCATCGGAATGGACCTGTTGGGATGCTGAATCTGCGGTTTCTAAAGGAATTTGGGAGGTTTGTGGAGAGGTAAGGGTTAAAAAAAGACTAGTAAGTCCCCCGCCTAAAATGATCTTGATTCTTTTTTCAGACAGTCTGGATAAGACTAAGGAGCTGCTAATCGAAAATTTCTTCAAGCAGTAGGGAATAGAATCGAATTGAGGTCTACATTAGGAGTATAAAAAAAGGCACTTCGCCGAGTGTCTTTTTTATTTCAGGTTAATTCGTTATAAAATAGTGGCGATGACTGCTCATACCAGTGTTACAAGAGATGTGTAGGTACTTGCGTCTAATCATTCTTTTGTACCTGCACGGCTAAAAGTGTATAAAATACTTGGAAAACTCATTGTTGGTAATGCAACTGAAATTGCATCAATAACATACGCAACAAAAGAAGAATGTATATATTCTTGCATAAAGCTTTTAAAAGAGAAGAAAATCAAATCCTTGATGAATATGAATACTCCCCCACTTATCAAAAGTTTTGTTAGACAAGTATACAAACAAAAAAATATTTGTTTAATAAAATATACTATACTCTATTAAATGAAAGGAGAGAAAAATGTTTGGGACTAAAAAAATTTGTTGATTCCCTTCCGATTCCTTCCATAATCAAACCAAAAGGAACATATAAAGGAAAGCCGTTTTATGATGTACGCATGATTGAAACACTACACAAGTTTCATAGAGATTTACCTAAAACGAAGGTATGGGGTTATAACGGGTTAGTACCTGGTCCAACATTTGATGTTGAAAAAAATCATCCTATATATGTGAGATGGACAAACGATTTACCTAAAAAACACTTTTTACCAGTTGATAAAACCGTTCACGGAGCCCATGATAATCCAGAAGTACGCACTGTTGTTCATCTACATGGAAGCCCGAGTGAACCAGATAGTGATGGTCATCCTGAAGCATGGTTTACGAGAAAGTTTCAACAAACAGGCCCGAAATTCGTGAAAGAGATTTATTATTATACGAATCGAGAACGAGCAACTGCCCTTTGGTATCATGACCATGCGATTGGGATTACTCGTCTGAATGTGTATGCAGGTCTTGCAGGTCTTTACTTGATTCGCGATAAGGAAGAAAGATCACTTCCGCTTCCGAGGGGGAAATACGAGATACCGCTTATCGTTCAAGATAGATCCTTTAATCCAGACGGGTCCCTCTTTTATCCTGCTCAACCAGATAATCCATCCCCTAATTTACCATGTCCTTCTATTGTTCCTCTGTTTTTAGGAAATACAATTACAGTTAACGGAAAAGTATGGCCATTTTTAAAAGTAGAGCCCCGCAAATACAGATTTCGTTTATTAAACGCTTCTAATACTCGAACATATCAGTTTCAATTTAGTGACCTTAGTTCATTCTTTTTAATCGGAACTGATGGTGGTCTTCTTAAACGGCCAATTAGAGTACAAAGTTTGGATGTTTCACCTGCTGAACGTATGGACATCATTGTTGACTTCTCAGGTTTAGAGGGGAAGAAAGTAGTATTACAAAATGGAAGTGATTTAGAAAATCCAACTGGCGAGGTAATGGAGTTCCAAGTAACTAAGCCGTTGTCTTGCCCTGATAAAAGCGAAATTCCATGCCTCTTAAGCAACATTGAATTTATCCCATTAAAGGAAGTTGAGGTAAGAAAAGTAAGACGGTTAACACTAAGTGACTCAGAAGATGAATTTGGGCGTCCTATGCTTTTATTAGATGATAAAGAATGGGACGATCCAGTGACAGAAACACCATTACTTGATTCTATCGAAATATGGGAGTTAGTGAATTTAACCGTTGGAATTCATCCTATCCATATACATCTTGTTAATTTTCGTGTCCTTGATCGCCACAATCTGAATGGGCAATTGTTAGATCCTCTCCCGGCCGATTTCGGTTTAAAAGACACCGTTCTAGTAGGGGGTGAACAAATCGTTCGAATTATAATGAAGTTTGAACCGTATTCTGGAGACTATGTATGGCATTGTCATCGTTTAGAGCATGAAGACCATGACATGATGAGACCATTAAAAATCATACCTTCCAATCCCAATAGGCACAAATTAAAATGATAGTTAAAATGAATTGAAAAAGAACTTCCAATAACGCTGATGATATGAATGAAAAGTCCCTTCATTTCTGAAAGGGACTCTTCGAGGTTCTGGGGTACTTATTATTTTTGCACATCTACGACTGTTTTTTACCAGTTTAATACTCTTTTCTATAGTCTAAAACATTTTTATCTTATGAATTATTGTGCCTTAAATTCAATCACCTGATCTTGATTGATTGTTTTTCCATCTAAAAGGCCTTTTGCTGTTATATAAATAATTGTTTTTTTGGAGTCTTCAAGTTGACCAATTGCATACGTTGCGGTGAAGCTACCTGTGCTTAGTTTCCACTGCTCACCATTCCATCTGCCAGTTATTTTTTGGGCATCGGAAGCTTCGACTTTACCATCGTAATTTAGTGTACCAAACTCTGTTTTTAATGTATTGCTAGCAAAATCAATTTGAACTTTGTTTAATAATTTGATTGGAGAGTTAGCTTGAATCTCGTATACATTGTTATTGATCTTTTTGAAGTGAATTTTTCCTTCTTGTCCTTTAACAAGTTTCATATATTGATCTGATGATAGGAACAATTCATATTCTTCCTGTGTAATTCCCATATTTTCATGATATGCTAATCTTTCTCCAGGCTGTGCTGCTTTTATATACTCCATGTACCATGTATAGTTTTTTTGAAGACTCGCTTTCATTTTTTTATTAATTTCCTCAAGTTTTTGCTTCATATCTTCTTGTATTTGTATTGTCATAATATCAGCAGGTGTTTCTGATTTTACTAATAATGGTGTGATGAAATCTTTTGTACTCTGATTGGTAGGTGATAAAACTTCTTCATCTTTTTTCGGATTCGTATCCTGTTTATCCTCATTTTTTGTAGATTTCGTTTCTTCTTCTGCCGCGGTCTTTTTTGAATCAGCTGGTTTACTTTCAGTAGAATTATTACATCCAGCCAATAACAAGAACGTTGTAAGTGTCCCTAGTATGATTTTTTTCATTAAAAATTCCCCCGTATTATTTTCGTAAAAACAAACAATACCATAATTATACATTGGAAATCTTACCATAACAATTTGCTGTTTTTGAAAGCATGTTACATTCTTCAATTTTTAGTTATTCGTATTGATTGTTTGCATATTACTACAGGTAATTCAAAATATAGAGGAAACAGGTTTCAAGAAATGGGTGAAACCTCTCGTGAATGGAAGCATATATGGTGAACGAGTTGGTCCGCCATGCTCAAATTATTGCAATTACAAGAGAAAGTGATCGGTTGAGATATGTGTTTTCTTCTGATACTTCGGACGTAAATCTTTAAGGAAAAGAAAATGGTAAGCGTATACACCTTTTGCTTGCAAAAAAGATCTATCTGCAAGAAAATAAAAGAGGTGAGAGTTATAAATAATGGTATAAAACCCAATTATTCTCTTTTTAGTAAAAAACCCCTTGTAAATAAGGTTTACATATTACTGTATAAAAAGGTGGGTTTTTATACTTCCTGCTTAGGTGAGATCATATCAGTTCATAGAGAATGTATGGCGGTCTTTTAATCTCGTTTCATGACTGTGTTAATACTTGAGGCTATTGACGACAACAGTAGAGTATTCATATATAACGAACCAAAGAAAGGAAACTAAATATGGGGATGAGTACGATGAAAAAAATAATTGGTTTAATCTTCTTAGGTATAGTACTAATTGTTTTTGTTATTTACTATCAGAATCATTCTAATTCAGATCGAAAAGAGAAGATATATGTTGAGGATTTTAAAGGAACAAGTGATTCTGATAAAATTCAATCAGCTATTAATAAAGCAAAGGATAGTAAAATAAAGACGGTTTTGCTTGATGACAAAAAGTATAAGATTACTTCACCTATCGTTGTGAAGCAAGGTGTTAAGTTATTATTCGGGTATGGAACACAGTTTATTGTGAATGGTAACTTCAGGGTAATTGAACTTGAGAAGAATGCTTCAATGGAAGGGGCCTATATTGCCATTGATGATGCGAATTTTAATTCGGAAGTGATCTATTTAGATGGTAAACATAAATATTATAACACTTGGAACAAAACACATATAAAGGATATAAATATTATCAATTGGTCTGAAACGAACAAGGGTACAGGGATATCGTTATACGCTGGTGGAAAAGAGCATGAGATTTCTTTTGTTAACTTCGAAAACGTTAAGGTAGTAGGAATGAAGAATGGAGTAAAGTTAAAAGTGGATAAACCGAATTCTGGATATGCGTGGATCAATGCTAATCGGTTTCTGAATTTTTCTTTAGAGGATTGTGTAAACATGATTTACATGGATAGTCATTCAACGATACCGAATGAGGCTAGTGGGAATCAATTTACCAATTTACAGATACAACCTTCAAGTAAAACAAAAAGTGTTTTGAAGGTGAGCGGACAACATAATGAGTTTCATGGGATGTTGTGGGATTTGAACCAAATCAATCATGGAAACACGATTGTTGAGCTTACGGATAAGAGTGTGGATACGACTATTGATATTTCTTCTGTGCCTATGAGCAGAATCTCCGATAGTGGACAAGCAAATAAAGTGAAACAGTAACTGTAAGGTTCTCTCAATCGGACGTGGCTTTCTTAGGAGAAGCCCCTAGATTCATGTAGAGAAGGGGACAATTATTACGTATAAGTTGAAATTGATCTTCTAGGGGCATGATGATACAAGTGGAATTGTTAGAGTATTTTGTTTTTTTGTATGGTTAACATTTGAAGATATCGAAGGGGAGCATTTTAGTATTTACTAATGGAAGTAAATGAATCTTAATTTGTATGATTTTCATAGTTTAGATGTGCTAATTTGCCCTTGATCATTTATACTCAATCTCCATTTTGTTCCATTTGGGGAAGTTAACGTCACAGCATTTCCTTTTTGAAATTCTAAATCTCCATATAAAGTACCACCAGTAGTTGGTAACCATGAGGAGCCATGTTGCAGAGATGACCTTGCGAATATTCGATTTATCCGAAAGCGTTTGTGATCTTGTGTATATCCGCTTAGTGTGAACTTAACTTTATACAATATAGTTGACCTTACTTCTGAAAGCACAGTATTTCCGGCATTAAACGGAAGATCTTTAGCAACCTGCCATGGTCCGTTTAGGCTCTGTTGATATTCAATTAAAATGCGACTTGGGCTTTCATTCCATCCAAAATAGATACCAATACAATTCAGCATGTTAATAGGCTGCTTAGAAAAATCTAACTCGATTACAATTGGCTGCGTACTCGGAACATCCACGTAATTTACACTTTGCTCATCAAGCAAGTTAAAACAATTATTAATATGTCCTCCGTAGGGGGCTTTTCCAGAAAGTTGGCGCACTGCGTAACGGATATTTGCATTTACTAATATATCATCTTGATTCCCAACTATCTGTGCTTTTCCTAATGCTAGAGGAGGGTATACAGGAAGTGATTCTTCATGTGGTGAGGTATACCGATTGTATAGGCCACGATCGATAACCGATGTGGAGACTTGATTTGAGAATAGGTAGTTATGATGAGAGGTGGAAGAGAATTCGATAACGAGGGGAGCGGCATCCATACGAAAGACGTCCCATATGATTCCTTCAAATATATTATAGGCACCTGAACAGCGGATTACTTTTTTTGTTTGTTTCCGGCATTGAACTTGGATTCCCGTAAAGGTGTTTCCTGAAATTTCGTAAGGTAATTCACCATTTCCTATAATCTCGATACCATACTGACAACCATCTATAAAAATAGAATGGAAGGAGTTTGCATTAATCCAACAAGGATTGTTTATATCCTCAAGCTTTTCTGTTTTTAAATAGATAGCCGTATTAAAGTTTGTGATTTGGATGGAGTATGCTTTAAAGAAGCTTATGAAATCCCATGCCTTCTTACAGGATAAATGAATTGCGATACCTTGGTAAGTTGTTGTACGGTTTATAATATTAATATTTGATATAGAAGTATGATTATGAATTTCTATTTGATTGGCACCAGAAAGAAAAAGAACGGATGAGTTAAAGCTATTATCCACGATTTCAATCGAACCACCAGAGATGGAAGTGTTTTTTTGAAGCTCAAACACTTGGAAATTTCCTTTAACGATTAATGTTACAGTCGGGTCCATTTCAAGATGTACATTGGACTTCATAACAATAGGGGAGGAGATCGTATATTGTTTCTTCCCGGTGATAACAACTTTGGAATAATTGTTGACCACGCAGTAGTTAATGGCTTCTTGAATGGCTTGGGAATTATCGAGTAAATCTGGACTGGCACCAAAACAATCAATATTAACAACATTTTGATTTTGGCAGTCTTCAGTAAAATTAAGAGGTTCTGTCAACTTATAACACTCCTTATATGTGAGATATTATATAATATGCATGTTTGAAAAAATGCATATATATAAAAGAAAAAACAAACGAGATCATCGTTTGTTTTTTAATATTGATAGGTTTCAAGTGTAGAATGAATCATATTTGAGAGGGAAAAGGATTTTTCTACTTTTTCCCTTGCCGCTTTTCCTAAACATTTTCTTAGGTTTTGATTGTCATGAAGTAACTGGATTTTCTTTGCGAATTCTTTTTCAGAATGATGGGAAACGAGAATTCCGGTTTCATCATCTATGATGGCTTCTTTGATACCGCCAACATCTACAGAAATAATAGGTGTTCCAGAAGCCATTGCTTCAATGACTACCATTGGAAACACTTCTCTAAGGGACGTTAGAAGCAGCAAGTCCATACTGCAAATAAATTCATATGGATTAGATGTATTACCTAGAAGTTTCACCTTATGATTTAACTTGAAATCATGAATCATTTTTTCAATAAAGTCCCGTTCAGGTCCATCCCCAGCAATATAAAACATTACGTTACGTACATATTTTAACTCATTTGCAATTTTTAAAAAAAGTTCATGGTTTTTCTCTTTTGATAACCGGGCTAAAATCCCGATATTGAGGGTTTCTTTAGGTTGTATTTGTTGAAATGAAAAATGCTTTACATCGACACCATTGTAAATCGTTCGAATAAGGTCCTTTCTTATACCCAATTGCAGTAAGCTCTCTTTCTCGAAGTTACTCACTGCGATAATTTGATGAACATGTTGATTTAACACTTTTTTAAATAGCGCGGGAAACTTATTTTCAAGTATTGTAACATTATGTTTTGTATAAATGAGCTTCATTCTTTTTTTCGTGATTTTTTTAATTGCGATAGAATACAGCAACATTCTGAGACTATTTGCATGGATAACATCAATGTCCAATTTCATCACTTGTTTACTTAATGTATAGAGGTTAGCAGGATGATTTTTTAAACTTAAAGGAATAAAATGATGCTTATTATGAATTTGATGATACAACTCACCTGTGGCAGCTGCTGAATAAAACGTCATGTTTTCATCTTTGAGATGGTTTTCTAGTTTGCAAAAATACATCTCAGCGCCGCCCGTTATGAGTTTATCGGTTAATAGTAGAATATTGTTCATTTTTTATTTCCCTCCACTGGTCATAGAAGAAGGTCGATCTCCTCTGTTTTTCTTGTACGCATGATAGGCATATTGACTAAAATAAAAGTTGGTTTTGACAAAGGTTAACTTTTCTTGGTTTCGTAATAGTTTCCAATATCGGTAGGCAGCTTTTAATTTATTCCTTGAAGTAGAGTTACTTACAATACGATATTTAGATAAACTCTTTTGTAAGCCATATGCTTGATATCCTAACCGTAATAATACTAACCATAGGGCAGTATCTTCAGGCTGGATAACGGGCATTTCAATTTGTTTAAATTGATGCCTATCTAACATCACGGTTAAACAGCCAATCGTCGTATTTCCCAGCAGATATTTATAATCGACAACTTTCGGTGCATGAACTTTAATATTCATTGCATTTCCTTGTTCGTCAATTAAAGAATAAGAGGTAAAAGAAAAAGCAAGATTATCTTTTTGCATAAAAGCGACTTGTTCTTCTAGTTTGGTAGGTAACCAGAGGTCATCGCTGTCTAAAAAGGCAATATAATCTCCTTGAGCTTCTTTTAATGCTATATTTCTAGCTCTAGCAGCACCAGCATTTTGAGTTAAGGTAATCAGTTTAATTCGCGGGTCTTTATCTATATATTGTTTGATGACATGAACGGAGTCATCTCTCGACTTATCATCAACGATAATCATTTCCCAGTTAGCATATGATTGGGCCTGAACGGATTCAATGGTTTCTTTTATAAAAGGGGAGCTGTTATACGAGGGGGTTATCACAGAAACCAATGATTCGCTATCTTTTTTCATGTATATCATAAAAACCAGCCTCTTTTCTTTCATATACAGAAATATATTTTAAAGCAATTGCTAAAAAGGAGAAAAGCGCTTCATTAATCATGAGAGAAAGGGATACCATCTGCAATAAAAAAGCAAAAAGTGTAAGAATAATAAAAGGTTTTTCAATATGTAATTTAGTCTTAAATAGCTTGATAATGAACAGTAACAAAAAAGAAAAGTAAAACAGAAAACCAATAATTCCAGCTTCTACTAAGATTTCTAGATATGTATTATGAACATATAGTTTTTCATTATGTTCAAATGCGTAATAATCCGAAAAATTAAAGGCGCCGATTCCCAAAAGGGGATGAGACATAAAATAGGTAATGGCCTGTTTCCATAATTCAAATCGACCACTTCCTTTATCAGAAGAAAAGTCATTGATACGGCTGGAAATAATCTGATTCAAATCGATTTGAATAAAAGAACTTGCGGCGTACATTATAACTAGGCATAACAGAGCAACAAGTATCATTTTTACCTTTTTTTGAAAATCCGCTAATATTATATACAAAATGATAACGAGTATTAGGGCAACAATACCGCCTCGAGAAAAAGTAAGAAGGTTAGTAATTATACATAAGATAAATCCAAAGGAGTTTTTAAATCCTTTTAAGTGTGTTAAATAATACGAAAAAAACAATGTATTATAAAAAATGAAGATGTTTGGGTCATCAAGTAGTCCAATTAACCTTGGATAATCTCTATCTAATAATAATCCGTAAGAAGTAATCTCAACGCCTGTTGGGGATCCCCCGATTATTTGTAGTCCAATTATGTATAGTAATAAACTAATCACGTTAAATAGTATCCCGACATTTGCAATGGAAGTTTCAATAGAATGAATGGAAGCTTGCTCCAGCATATACCTCATGATGAAATAGCAGATAAGGACAAGGATTACTCCTAGAATGACGCGAATACTTGCTTCTGGATACTGTGAAAAAGCACCGCTTAGACAATAGGTAAAATAAAATAAAAGCAATAAAATTTCATAATGATAAAGGGGACGAAAGTAAAAGTCTCGAAAATAAATACAGAAAAAAACGGCTAGAAAAATCATGTAAATTTTTAATGAAAAACCGATGGACACATTATATTTACTAAGTGTAATAAAAAATAACAAAAGAAAGACTTCTAAAGTAGAAGTATTTCTTTTAATTTGTAATCTTTCCATTCCCTCGTTGTCTCCCGTCTTTTAAATGGTTGATATTCTGTTGTTTTTTCTTTCTTATAAAATCTTTAATCAAGTCCCGAGTAGCTTGATCAAATAGTAAAACCATCGTAGACATTAAGATAATGGTAGAAAACATGGCGATAAAAGGAAACTTATATAATAAGTAGTGTAATAGGATAAAGCTTATTGAAAAGTAGGATCCGTATGGAATAACGACTTTGGTTAATACGGTTCTTCTGATTGGATTCGCTAATACATAACCAATAAATGATACGATTTCCATCGCTAAAGCAGAAAAAGCTGCCCCCGCTATTGCATAAGTAACACTGAGATAATAAAAAGACAGTAAGCCAATAGAGATGGTTATAAACTGAACAATCGTACGGCGATTTTGCAGTCCTTTTGTTGTGAGCCCGTCAGCGATAGCGATGTTAAATCCTTGTAAGACAATAATAAAGGATAATATTTTTAAAGGTTCAACCGCGGATTCCCATTTATCTCCAAATAAAATCGTGATCAGATAGGGGGATAAATAGAATAAAGCTATTGTCATACACATTCCAATTAAGGACATAAATTTCATTTGCAGGATATTTAATTCTGTATGTTTCTTTATTTCCCCATGACTATAATGCTTAAATAACAGTGGGAAAAATGCACCTGCAATAACCCCTGGTATTTGATAGAGAGCTGAGGGGATTCGGTAAGCTACTGCAAAGAGACCAACAAGCCCTAAAGGAAGTGTTTTTTCTAATACTAATGGACCTAGTTGAGGGGTTAATATAATAAATAACCCACTAATTAAGAACGGGCTAATATTGATCAATAATTCTTTTTGAAAAGGGACTTTCCATTTGAATTCCACGTTTTTTCTGAGTAAATACAGGGAGTAAAGGCCTCCAGCTAAATAAGAAAAACCATATAAAAAAGCTGTTACATGTATATCCACTTGTAAGGTTATACACAAAATGGTTAAGGTGACTAATACAATGGCCGAGAAGATTCTTATGGATGCAATAAATTGCATTCTTTCAGATAATTGAAAGTAGGTTATGCCTATACTTTGCAGCACTAGGCCGATGATTAAAGGAATCATTAAACTATACATCATATAAAGAATTTGTTGTTCATGATAGAAGATATGGATACCGAAAGAAAAGATAATAAATGTGAAAAGTAAACATATGACTCGAACTTTTATATAAGAAAAGAATGTAGCGCTTGAGTTTTCTTTTTTTGCTCCTTCTCGAAGGAACGTATTACTGACTCCTAAATCTGTAAAAAAGTGCATGACCATGGAAAGAGCTAGTGCTACACTAAATATTCCATAGTTCTTTGAGTTAAAGTAATTTGCCAATAGTATGAGCGTACCTGCATTTAAAACATTAGCTAGAATCGTGCTGTAAAGTAAGTGGAATATATTTTTAATAATTGAGTTTGTTTTCTTATTCACTTATTTCTCTCCCAATTCACAACTGTAAAGTCACTTAAATACAGATGTAGTTTCTTTTTGCTTCAGGTAATAATCATATGTATTCGCAAGACCTTTTTCCAATGCATATACAGGTTGCCAGCCTAATTGTTGAATGCTCTTTTTATTGCAGAGCAAACTTTCTTTGACGTCACCGTCTTTTGCAGGTTGGTAAATGGGGGGGATATTTTGTTTCCCAATCGATTGAATCATCGAGAATACTTCATTGATACTTGTACAAGTTGCTGATGATATATTGAAAGTACCACTTCCATTGTAGTTCAATGCCTTAAGATTGGCGCTTGCTACATCGTCTACATAGATAAAATCTCTTGTTTGTAAACCATCCCCATAAATAATAGATTGCTCCTGTTTAATGAAATGATTTATGAAGATTGAAATAACTCCGCCTTCACCGCTTGCTGTTTGCCTTGGACCATAGACATTGCTGTAACGAAGAATGACATAGTCTATATCATATAATTCTTTTGCGAGTTTTAAATAATCCTCAGCTGTTTTTTTGGAGACGCCATAAGGTGATAAGGGGCGAGAAGGATGTGAGACTGAAATAGGCATGACTTTAGAATCGCCATATACAGCTGCTGAAGAAGCAAATATGATTTTTTTAACACCATATTTCTGAGAGAGTTTTATGATATTTGTTGACCCTATTATATTGATTAGCGCATCATTTGTTATATTTGAAATGGAGTTTTGTACACTAATTTGCGCAGCTTGGTGAACTACAAAGTCAGGTTGAAACGCCTCCATCGCTTTTTCTAATGATCTTTCATCTTCTACATTATCAAAGAAAGCTATACCTTTCGAATGGACATTATTTACGGATCCAGTGGATAAGTTATCATACACAGCCACTTCATAATTATTATGAATTAATTTTTCTACAATATGGGATCCGATAAATCCGAAGCCTCCCGTTACTAGCACTTTCTTCATTTTTTATTCTTCCCTTCAATATTTATCTAGCACCATTTCCAGTAAATACAATGGCCAATGTTCGACATAAAATCTTGATTTCCATAGCGAATGATCTGTGCTGGATATAGTATAAATCGAATGCTAATTTTTCTTCGGGAGTTAGATCATATCCACCATTCACTTGCGCCAATCCTGTTATTCCAGGCGTTACAAGTAAACGATGTTTAAAATTAGGCAATGACTTATCAAACTTTTTATAGAAATATTCTCTTTCAGGTCTAGGGCCAATGAGTGACATATCTCCTTTTAGCACGTTAATAACTTGAGGGATTTCATCAATTCTAGTTTTTCTTATAAAGTTACCTATTCTTGTAACCCTAGGATCCTCTTTACTTGCCCATTGAGGACCATTTTTTTCGGCATCTAAAAACATGGAGCGTAACTTTATTAATTTGAAATCTTTTCCGTTTTTCCCCAAGCGCTGTTGATAAAAGAAGGGAGAACCGGTTGATTCGATTGGGATAAGAATGCAAAAAAGAACTAAGATGGGTGATAAAAGTAACAGCATGAAAAGCGAAAAAATAAAATCTATAAGTCGTTTAACAAGAAGGTAGGATGAAGTTGATAGAGGCGTTACTTGTAGTTCTACCTGTCTATCAATCTTTATTTTTGGGTCCAAAAGTTACTCCCCCTTTATGAAATAATGACTGTACCGATTATTTCATGTTTGCTATGTTCTAGTTGTTTTTTTACATTCGCAATCTTATCTAACTTATCACGGCCTTCCTGTATCATTAAAACAGTGCCATCACAATGTTTTGTGAGGATCTGTGCATCTGGTGTGTTTAGGAAATCGGATGTGTGAAATAGAATGATATCAAAATGCTCTTTCCAATCCTCAATTAGAATTGGGAAGGTCTCTAATGTTAACAATGTCACTGGCTCATAAAGATCTTCGCCTGTAGGTAAACAAGATAGATAATCTGTTATTTTTATTGGAGTATCCTTATTTTTCTCTCTTAAGAGTAAGCTGGTTAGGCCAAATGAATGATCGATATGAAACACATGATGTAAAGAAGGTTGACGCAGATTTGCATCCACTATCAACACTCGTTTTCGTTGTTCTGAAAAGGCTAGGGCCAAATAAGCAGTAGCATGGGTTATATTTTGTGTTTGTGCAAGAGAAGTAATCATTAATATTGACGTTTCCTTTTGAAGGCTCGGTTCAATATGGTTACATATGCTATAAAATCGTTCTTTGATGGTGATATCGTCTGGATTAAAGAAATATTTCCTCTTAAATTTAATAGCCATTATGTTCACCTCGTTTCATAGAAGGTAAGCTCTTATAAGCTGCTTTTTGCTTGTTGTTTCTTTTTTTTGTATGTAACTTCACTCTTCCTAATAACGGGAGACCAAGGTGTTCGAGCTCTCGACTGTTGTAAGTTGAATTATCAAAGTGTTCTCGTAGAATTGCTAAACCAATTCCGGCAAAAAAGCTGATTATGATTGAAATGGCTATAATGAATTTTGGTTTTGGAAAAAGTAATTCGGCTTCTTCCATTACCTCGGAAGCATTAAGAATATTAAGTCGGTTTACATTTGCATAGTCTTTAAATTTAGATATGGATTGCTTTGCGACAGATTGTGCAATTTTTTTAGCTAATTGTGGGTCAGAGTCTTTCACTGAAATCGTAATAATCTGTGAATCATTTCTATTAGTAACGGAAACTTGTTTCAGCAAATCATAGTTTGAACGAGTTAGGTGTAACTCTTCTTTTACGCCTATCATGATATATGGGCTTTTTATAATATCCATATATGAAAGAGCTAGCTGTCTGTTATCTTGTACCTTATTTACTGGATTTTCCTCTTTTTCTACACCTAAAGATCCAGCAAGAACTTGGGTGGAGTACTGGTAAATCGGTTTCATAAGGTACAGGGATGAAATAATAATGAACCCGCTTGTACAAATTGTCGTAAGTATAATGATTAAGAGTCGCCTTTTTAAAATTTGTATAAACTCTTTTATCTTTACTTTTTCATTCATCTCGTTCACCACTTTTTCAATTTAATAGTAGAGTTTTGGCGTGATTTTCCGACTAGGAATTATCACCCTTGATTTAGAAAAAATCCTTATAACATTTATACTGGGGTGGAAAAATTATAAACCTAGCATCTGAACAGAATGCTTCTTCCTAAATTTTTACTATGTAGGGAATAGCCACATCATCATTAAGTTAAGAGTGCCAGGAGAGTATATGTGAGTATGTTTTTTGAAATTTCTATGACTACAAGAAAGGTGTGCATAACAAATATATGAATAGGACGGATATTTAAATGAAGAAGTTAATAATTGTGTGATTGTTCTTATAAATCTAAATAATAAGTGTTTTTTCTGAAAATTTATGGTAATATTTTGATGTTAATTGTATTTTCTTGAAAATAATAGAATTTTTAGGTATATTTAACTCTTCATAAATCTATTTATAAATCCACAAATGTATTACATAAATGTATGAATTAAAATGTTTGGTTTTTTATATGAAGCTTTATAATCTTATCTAGTTAAAAGGAGACTATAATGAATCATTCTATGGATATACAATATTTGTGTGATATTTTATATAAAACATTTCAAGTATCTATTCAATTTTTATCTGCAGATGAAAAAATCTTATATAAATCTACTTCTAATGATATTTGCAGTCCTTTTTATTCTTCTAGGGAAGAACAACTGAGTGAGCTTTTTCAAGAAAATGATCTCTATAATTTTCCGCTTATGAGGGGAAACAGTTATCTAGAAAATTTCGTTTTCATTCGCATAGTAGATCATGAATCTATAAAAGGAACCTTTTTTATTGGACCTTCTACATATCCCAAGGTATCAGAAGACATGGCCATTAGACTTATGGATGAATTTGGAGAAAATGCTAGAATCCAAGATGGAATTGAATACTATCATTCCGTACCTGTGATAAAAAAAATAACTTTAATTGATATAGGGATTTTATTGCATTACATAATTTTTAAAGAAAAGTTAGATGTAGGTGCTGTTTGGAGAGAAAATAAATTATTAGAGAAAACCGCCTATGAAATTGCGAATCCTGACTTATATATTTCAGCCCGTCGTCAAAATAATCCTGATCATTACGATATATTATTGGAACGGAATTTTTTCACATGCATTAAAGAAGGGGACAAAGAAAAATTAATAAAATATGCATATGCATTCCCGCAAGAAGATGCTGCAATTTCATCAAAAAGAAATCAGCTAAGAAATCAAAAAAATAATGGGATAATGGCCATTACTTTAGCTACTCGTTATGCAATAGAGGGGAATCTTCCGCCAGAAATTGCTTTTTCGCTTAGTTCTCTCTATATGGGAACCATTGAACAACTAGATAATATGTATTCCGTCAATAGATTAATTGAGGACGCTTTATGTGCTTTTGCTGATCGTGTTAAAGAATATAGCGTTCAAAGCTATTCGAATACAATTACTACATGTTTAAATCATATTAGCAAAAACATTTACCATGAAATAACTCTCAATAATCTCGCTACGCTGCTTGATATTAATCCTACTTATTTATCTAAATTGTTTAAAAAAGAAGTAGGAATTCCTTTAAGTGAATATATTCAAAGGGAACGAGTAGAAGAAGCAAAAAAACTATTAACATTAACTACATATCCATTATCAGATATTTGTGCTTGGCTTAACTTTTATGATCAAAGTTATTTCACAAGAGTTTTCAAAAAAATATGTAACATGACTCCTAAGCAATATCGTGAAAAGTATACCGTGATATAGGTTCGATATCTTAACAGTTAGGTGAGATATGTGTAATACTTAGTCACATATAAATGCATCGATTCAATTTACCCCAGTATTTATGAGTAATAATATTCTTACCTCAAAAAATTTCTCTGTTTACCTTTTTAGCTTGGATGAAATGAATGTTCGAAATAAAAAAGAATCCCACGGGATTCTTTTTTTACTTTATTTTCCTATTAAAGAATAATCATTTCGTATTTTCATTTTTTACCAACGCGTGTTATATTTGGTAGCATAAAATATTTTGTGTAAATACATCTGTCTTATGAATAGGGGAAATATAGGAGATTCTTAAGTTTGCGACGAAACAAATTAAGAGAGGAGTACCTTCCTTGATGAATGAAGGTGTACTACAAATGAACTTATATAAGCAGCTAGGAAAAAGTATCACAATTTCTTTCGCGTGAGTAGGAAGACATAGCGAATAATCGATATAAAATATGGGGAAATGTAAGCTTTCTCTGTTCCTTGTAATCGAAACGGAGCCTTTCAAACGCAATCATTCGCTCCATATCATCGTAGAAATGGATGGCTAGTATTCGTATGTATCAAAGGGAAATAAGTATATATAGAACGCATTTTAAAACTTTATTATTCTCCTGCAACTGTAAGTAACATGATAATTTTGTAAACAAAAAGATTGAAGTCAACTTGTATTTTAATAAAAACCTTTTTAGTAGGTGTAATATGATGAAAAGATATGAGGAGTTTGACTCTCTAAGAGGATTAGCAGCACTTCTTGTAATGATCGGGCATCATATGATGCTATTGCCTGCGTACGAAAATTATCGATATGAGTTAAATAGTCCTTTCATAGTTTATTTATTCAAGGAAACTCCTTTACGCCTTTTTTTTAGTAGCGGCAACGAATCTGTTATTCTCTTTTTTGTATTGAGTGGTTTTGTTTTGTATTTATCTATTCATAATGAGAAATTTCATTATGATACATACATAATAAAACGGATTTGCCGAATTTATATACCATATGTAGTAGCAATCAGCATTGCTATTATTACTAAAATGCTTTTTATTCGTAATGATATGTCATATATTAGTGATTGGTTTAGTAAATCATGGACCACTACAGATACGCTAACTTTATTATTACAACATTTTGTTTTTATCGGTGAGTATAACACGGACGCATATAACAATGTTATATGGTCTCTTGTTCATGAAATGAGAATTTCGCTTGTATTTCCATTTCTGACTTTCTTTTTTATACGCAAAAGGCTCAGATATTCCTTATTGTGGTTTATTGTTTTAAGTTTTTCTTCGACTATAGGTTTGTATTTCTTTGATCCTAGTGGAAGCATAACTAGTGTTTTTTTAAGTTTTCACTACATCACTCTTTTTTTTATGGGAGCTCTATTAGCCAAGTATCGTTCTTTGATTTTTCATTACGCTTTCAATATGAAAAAAGTAGTGAAAATTGCATTGCTACTGATTGCGATTATTTGTTTTATGTATGAGGGAATGATTGGCGAAGTAGATTTTTTGAACAATTATATATTGAGGGACTACGTTGTCTCATTTGGGGTTTGTATAGTAATGATTATGAGTGTCGCTTCATGGACATTTAGTGCGTTATTAAGAAGAAAAGTATTTGTTTTTCTTGGAAAGATTTCTTATAGCCTTTATTTATATCATCTTATTTCTTTATTCTCAGTTATGCATTTATTTTATGATAAACTACCTACCATATTAATAGTGTTTCTTTCCTTTTCTCTTTCTTTTTTACTATCTTCATTCGGGTATCTATTTATTGAAAAACCTTGCATAAACCTTGGGCGGCATTTAACTAGGGAAGGTGAAGAAAAATATAGTCGTTCTTTATAAGATTCTTCAGTAAAATGTTTCTTATGTTTATCCCGCTATTTGCGGGCAGTAATACCACCTCAAAATTCAGCGAAAGTATTGTCCAGTTCCGGTGGCTTCGCTTCTTCCTGCGAGGTAAAAAACACCTCTACGTCAGAAGCTCCATCCCCCTCACATTCTGGACGAGCCACGTTAAGAAGTTAGGTAGGGGATGAACTGCCTGTAAAAGCTCGATTGGTCGTGCTAATAATCAGTGGGGGATGAAGAAAACTCCCACTGATTCAAGTTTCACCTTATTGCACACCACTCTCCAAAATCGAAAATGTCTTCCTCTCACAATCTATCTCCGCCATCACGCCATAAGGTAAAATAAACTTAGGTTCGGTATGACCGAAATTTAAATTATAAAGAATCGGTAAATCCTCTAAACCATATTCTTTCATGACTGTTACAATTTCTTGTTTATATTCTTCATAATACTTCTCGTCTTTCGGTTTGCCGAAAATGATTCCATTTGTGTTTTGTAAAATGCCCTGCGCTGCATAATTTCGTAACCAATATTTGATATAAGTTGGATCTGGTTTGTCTTCAGATGTTTCAAAGAACAGAATGCTGTTTTCCCAATATTTTTTCTCAGGCCAAAGCTCTGTTCCTTTTGCGAATTCCAGTACCTCTATGCAACCTCCGATTAAACGGCCTTGTCTGATACCTGAGCCTTGAAGTAGTTCATATCCAGTATTTTGCTGCATGGTACGTCGTTTATTTTTGTTCGATTCAATCCATAGTAATCGTTCACTCGTCCATTCTGTAGCCGGCTCAATTTCACCAATCATTTCATTTGAAAAGAGCGTTCGATTCACCATTTCAATTGTATATGGATCCATCTCAACGTTTTCAGCAAAATCAGTCAAAATAGCTGGACCGTAAAAAGAAGAAATACCAGCTTTATGACAAAATAAATGTGGAATGGTCACATCAGAGTACCCCATAAAAACTTTTGGATTTTCACGTATGACATCAAAATCAATATAAGGAAGTAAGCGAATGCTATCTTGTCCGCCAATATTCGCAAAGATCCCTTTAATGCTTTTATCTTGAAATGCTGTCATGATATCTATCGCACGGGCCTCTGGATTCTCATAAATATAATCAGAGCCTTTCAAACTATTTGGCATAGGCACAACCACAAGACCAAACACTTCTTCTAATCTTTTTACCCCTTGTTCATAACGCCATCTTAGTTCAGGATCGCCTGCGCCTCCCCAAGAAGGACTAATTGTTGCAACGCGATCACCTGGTTGTAATCTTTCTGGTTTTCTTAACACCCTAACTCCCACCCTTATATCATTCGATTCACTATATGATTCGCATAGCTGGAAAATATAGCATATGACTTTTTTCTACATCATCAAGAAATTCCCTGCTATTCTGCTAGAGAGGGGAATTCAATTGTTTGTCTTTTTTCCTATTTTTCACCTGGATTGTGAAACGGAAAAATATTATGTAATTCAAGTAACAGTCGCCCTGTCCGTTCTACATTCATTGGATTTCCGTTATGTGGTGAGTATTCTTCTAGTCTCCAAGAGGGTAGCTCTTCTCCTTCATTTGGTAAATCATAATCTCCGCCGCCTGCATCTGATAGACGATATAAAATTTCATTCATAGCGGACCTAGCTATCCAGTACGCAAATAATCCAATCTTTTCAGGTGGGATTCCTGCTTGCACCATTTCTTTTATAATCAAGTTGTTTGTATCGGGTGTTGCTTGTTCATTCGCACGCTGAATCGAGTTTTGAACCCAGCTTTCATGATTATATAAATACATATCCAATATTTCTTGGAATGGCCTTAAAAAACGAAAGCTGGCAAGAACAGCTTCTTTACCTTCTATCTCACCTTTAGCCCAATGTTCAGGGTACTGTACGCCGAATTCCTTTAATATTTCGGTTACATTTTCTTTCGTTGGTTCTTTTTTAAAGTCGTCTAAAAGGGGCATTAAATTATCCTTCATATAATCCATATGTTTTCTCCTTTGTCTGTATTTTCTGGTAATCCTGTATTCATTATAATATTTAAAATTAAGATTCGGTTAAAAGAGTAACAGTAATTCCTGTAAAAACTTTTGCAAATACTTGGCTGCCAAGGGAACGGGTTATCCCGCTATTTTAGGACAGTAACATTCCCACCTCAAAATTCAGCGAAAGCGAAGAATTTAGGTGGGAGATGAACTGTCCGTAAAAGCCCGATTGGTGAGGGCTAATAATCAGTGGGGGATGGAGAAAACCCCCACTGATTCAAGTTTCACTTTATTGTTAGCTTCGTGACAATAGGGTACTACTAAATAAGAAGAAACAGCTTGTTTACATACGAATGTTAGAGTGGGGATGCCGAAAACAACTTATGGAGGGACAACAATGACTAATTTTCGGAAAAAGATGATGGGGCCAACATTAGCGGGAACAATAGTGCTAGGTTTATTAGGTGCAGGAAGCATGATGAATGATAACGAGGTAAAAGCTGAGGTGAAAAAAGCAAGGCAGCAACCCAAAAACGTAATTATGATGGTTATGGATGGGACAAGCTCTTCAGCAACAACGTTGGCCCGATGGTATAAAGGTGCACCTCTTGCGCTAGATCAAATTGTATCAGGAGGGGTTCGTACTTATTCGGCGGAATCAGCTATTACGGAATCAGCGCCGGCAGCAACAGCTTTAGCGACAGGAAATAAATCAAATTCGAGCTATGTGGGCGTATTACCTTCTGTTGTGAATTCACCTGGCTTAGAACCAATCAAAGAAGAAGACAGGTTTCGTCCAGTTGCCAACGTCTTAGAAGGCGCAGAACGTTCAGGCCGCGCAACAGGAATTATTGCTACATCAGAAATTCAGCATGCCACTCCGGCTGCTTTCTCTGCTCATCATACGAACCGCAAAGATTTTGAAGTACTTGGTGAACAACAGGTTTATCAAAATATGGAAATTGTATTAGGCGGAGGAAAGGCAGCGCTGCAACCTGTGGGAAACAATGGAATCCGTAAAGACAACGAAGATTTAATAAAAGTGATCCAAGACAAAGGGTACGACTTTGTGGAAACGAAGGATGCCTTATTACACTCTAAATCCGATAAAATTTGGGGCTCTTTCTCAAATACTGCACTTGCGTTTGATATGGATCGTGAAGCAACCAATCCCAAGCAGCCAACACTTTCCCAGATGACGGGGAAAGCAATTCAAACATTATCAAAAGATAAAGATGGATTCTTCTTATTTGTAGAAGGCAGTAAGCCCGATTGGGCAGCGCATGTCAATGACCCAATCGGGATGATTAGCGATATATTAGCATTCGATGCTGCAGTTGCAGAAGCGTTAAAGTTTGCGGAAAAAGATGGGAACACGATGGTCATTGCTGTAACGGACCATGGTAACAGTGGTATTTCCATCGGTAACAAAAATACCACAAAAGGATATGATACCACACCGGTATCTGCCTACATCGCTCCACTGAAAAAGGCAAAAATGACACTTGAAGGTGCTACAAATAAACTAAAAGATGATTTATCTAATGTAAAAGAGATAGCTGCACTTTATGGTTTAGGAGATTTAACTAATGATGAAAAAGCAAAGTTAAAAGCTGCACAAAAGAAAACGGATGTAGGTCCAATACTTACTAAGTTATTGGCCAACCGTGCGAACATTGGTTTTACAACGGGGGGGCATACGGGTGAAGATGTATTCTTATACTCTTACGGCCTTGGGAAGCCATATGGTTTCGTCCAAAATACAGATATTGCGAAGGTAATGGCCAAAGCAATGGGCTTTCACTTAGAAGAGTTAACAAACAAATTATTTTTAGATGCTGAATCAGCCTTTAAACAAATTGGTGCAACTGTAAAAATCGATAAAACAGATGTAGCAAACCCGGTGCTCGTAGTAAAACACAATAAAGGGGAAGCTCAATTGTTTGTTAATAAGAATATAATCCGTATCGATGGAAGAGCTTATGAGTTAGGGAGTATCGTTGTAGAGAGTAATGGGAAATTTTATATACCTGAAAAGGCAGTTCATCTATTTACAAAGCATTCTCGGTGAATGCTTTATAAATAGCATTAGCCGGGGGAGGAAACAACCTCACCCGGCTTTTATTGTGGCTTTATTTCGGTAATGTGAATTTCACTTGTTTCCCTTTTGAAATATCTTTTGCGTCTTTATTTCTCATAGGTCCTAATTCGATCTCGAAGCTTTTGTCTTTCCAAATCTTTTCATACTGCTCCTGATCTAAGGTGAAAACCTGTAATAACTCGCCAGATGTTCCGGCTTTAATCAAATCATTATATTTATAATTCAGCAACATGCCTTCGCTTAGCGTATACTGCGCACCATCATTCACTCTTAGTGTAGAACTTAATGAAGACAACCCAATATCTTCAGGCTCTTTGTTATCGAGTTTAAATTTGACTGTCATTAAAACAATGCCATTTTTGAAATTTTTAAATCGAGGAGCTTCAACGGAATTTGGCGTGAATTTGGTGAATTGGTATCCCTCTAATGTAACATTGGTATTACCTAATTGTTCACTTTTATTAATGTTTGATTTCTCACTTAGCATTGTTTTCTCGCCCATGTTATCAACAGTTACTTTATCTTGATAAAAAGCTTTATCTGCTGCAGTCTTTTCACTACCTTGTTGATTTAAACTTAACGCAAATTTCCCCGGACTTCCGATTGGAGCATCAAATTTTCCTTTATTAGCCTGCGCTTCAGGAACCATTACTGATACCGTTGATAGCCCTAAAATTTTTGTTAAATCATCTTTACTAAATGGGTAAGCAACATAACCAGAAACGCTTTTCCCTGCTTCTACTAAATAATTATTCTTTGGAGACAATTTCTCAGTTAATTGTTCTTCTGTTGGAATTAAATCTTTATAGTTACTGTAATCCTTTGTAGCGCCTGTAAATGTTATGTTTAAAGTTGGCATATAATAAGCATCTTTATTTGAACTGTTCTTTACAGTATAGTGTGCAAGAATAACCCCACCATTTGTCTGCCTGTTAAAAGGAATATCAAAATTGGTATGAAAATCATTCAATTCAACTAATGTGTAGTTATCAAGTGATACGGAAACATCTTGTAATTTATGTAATTGCGGTTCTTTGTTTTCATAAAGAACTTTCGTTTTACCTTGTGTTTCTTTCTCCATATAGGAGATAAGCTTTGAATAATCACTTGCGTTAGCTGCCGTATCTTTCGTGTTTGTATCTTTAGATTCTTTCTCTTTTGACGTATCCGTTTTTTCTTCTTTCTTTTCTTTTTGTGTATCTTTTTTCTCTTCTTTATTTTCTTTTGTCACATTCTCTTTTTGTTCATTATTTGCTTTATCACTTTGACCACAGCCAGTTATCATAAGGGCTGCAACCATCATGACAGAAAATAAAGACATTAATTTTTTTGACATTTTTCTTCCCCCTGTTTTTTCCCTTTTAAACGTTTAATCTAGGCAATCAAATAGTTGAATATAACCCATCCTGATCGCCTCTACGTTTTATTATAGAAAAAAAAATTATCGTTTACCAGCTTTTTCTATTTCTCTATAATGTTTAAAGAAAAATGATGTATGAGGTCCAGTTGTAATTCCAAAATCTCAATAAAAGCGGAACTGAAATGAAAGGACATTATGTAGAAAGAGAAATTAACAATTTAGGCAGTTAATTTTGGGAATAAGTTTGATGCAAAAAGGCAATATACAAAAAGTATCTCGTGTATTTTATATATCATCCTACTATTCTAGTTTCATTTATAAACATTTGGTATAATTATACTGATATTATTAAATTTTTATATATTAAGATTTGAACGTAAAAACTTATTGCTCATGAAAGAAGAGAGGTACAAAATGATGAGTACTAAAAAAACAGTAGCGATATCCACACTAGCTTTAGCGATGATAACAGGAGCTGATACCATTAATGCTCAAGTTCCTGATACCATCAAAATACATGATTCTATCAAGCAAGATGTAGAAGAGAAGTTATCCGAATTAAAGCAAGCGAAACAACATGCAGAAGAGAGAGTATCTGAATTAAAACAGACGCAGCAAAATGTGGAAGAGAAAGTATCTAAAGCGAAACAACATGCAGAAGAGAGAGTATCTGAATTAAAACAGACGCAGCAAAATGCAGAAGAGAAGGTATCTGAATTAAAACAGTCGAGGCAACATGTAGAAGAGAAAGTATCTGAAGCGAAGCAACATGCAGAAGAGAGAGTATCTGAATTAAAACAGACGAAGCAAGATGCAGAAGAGAAGGTATCTGAATTAAAACAGTCGGGGCAACATGTGGAAGAGACAGTATCTGAATTAAAGCAGGTCAAGCAAAATGCAGAAGAGAAATTAACTGAATTAAAACAGTCGGGGCAAAATGCAGAAGAGAAGTTATCTGAATTAAAGCAGATCAAGCAAAATGCAGAAGAGAAACTAACTGAATTAAAACAGTCGAAACAAAGTGCAGAAGAGAAATTATCTGAGTTAAAACAGATCAAGCAAAATATAGAAAATAAATTAACTGAATTAGCACGTACGCAGCAAACGATAGAAGAAAAAATATCTGAGTTAAAACAGATCAAGCAAACGATAGAAAATAAATTGATTGAATTAACAGGTACGAAGCAAAATGTAGAAAAGAAAGTAACTGAATTGAGACAGACGAAGCAAAATATAGAAAATAAATTAATTGAATTAACAGGTACGAAGCAAAATGTAGAAAAGAAAGTAACTGAATTGAAACAGACGAAGCAAAATGTAGAAAAGAAAGTATCTGAATTAGAACAGACTAACAAGGCTCTTCAAATGAAAAACGATAACAGAGAACTTCCTAACGCTGGAGGTATAGAATCCAATACAATGCCTCTAGGGGTGTTATCAATCTTAGGTGGAATGATATTAATCGTACGAAATAGAATGAAAAAGGCATTTGATTGATTATTACGAAACACCCGAAGAACTCATATTCCTATTTAAACACACACCGATCCTACCAAGATTTGATGGGGAAATTCATCATAATAAAACGGAAAAAGGAGTTCGTACAAATTCAAACCGTTTTATGATAATAGCTAATAATGCTTAATCCTTGTTACATGAACAGGGGATTCAGGAAAAGTCGTTCTCCATCATTTATAGGAGAACGGCTTTTTTTGCATGGTACTTGTGATTAGGATTTCACTAAACGAATTTATACATAAGAATGTCATCTACATATTCATTATCATTCATTTTAAATTCTTTCATTTTACGCCCTTCCTCAATGAACCCCATCTTTTTGTACAAAGATATTGCGCTATGGTTTGTTGAAAAAACTCCTAAACTTACTTTCTCGATGAAAGGATTTTTCTCTGCCCAGTCTAATAAAGCTTGGAGTAGCATTTTTCCAATTCCTATTCCTCTGTAATTTTTACTAATCATTATTCCAAAGGAACCTGTATGAGACAATCGCTTTTTATTCTCGTTCATAAATACAATCCACCCAACAACTTCACCATCTTTTTCAGCTACAATTAATGTTTCTCTTTCATTCTCCAATACGCTCTGCGCCCATTCTCTTTGCTCGGATGATGTTTTTTTAAACTCTTCTGGTAATGAAATAAGAAAGTGGCCTTCGGAAACAATTGATTTCTGTATGTCTAAAGTTGCTTCTGCATCTTCTATTTTTCCAGTACGAATCATGTAACTAGCAGTATCTTTTGAAATTGGCAAGGATATTCCTCCCTTATAAAATATTTTGATAATATTCTATCTTCCCTTCATAATCTCCTACCTAAACGAAAAAGCTTCATTCTTTTTAGAAGGAAGTTTTCAGTTATTGTCGTATTTATTAAGTTGTCGCTAGGGTATCAGAAACTTTGGCGATGGAAAGGGTTAGGCATTTATTTGTATAGAGGAGTGGAAAGTCTATGATTCATAAAGTCGGTCAAATTATGTTGTATGTAAATAACCAAGATGAGGCAGTGAGTTTTTGGACAGAAAAAGTAGGATTTCGTGTAGTTTCTGAAGAAGATAACGGTCAAGGAATGCGATGGATTGAAATTGCTCCGGCAAAGGGTGCAGAAACAAGCATTATTTTGCACAATAAGGAATTCGTTGCGAAAATGTCACCGGGATTAAATCTTGGTACACCTTCTTTAATGTTTTTCACGGAAAATCTCGATGCATTCCGTGGCGACCTAGTAAATAAAAATATCACAGTCGGAGAAATTGTAAATATGCCTTCCGGTAGAGTGTTTAACTTTGCGGATCATGAAGAGAATTACTTTGCTGTGATGGAGAAAAAATAAGTTATCAGGAACAGAGGTTAAAAAGGAATTCGAATGTTTCATAGAAGATAATTTGAATAAAATATTAATTTTCTCAATACAAATTATGTTGAAGTGTAGTAGAATGTAATTGGATGAGAATCCAAATGCAATTATATTATTAAAATTAAAGTGGTTATCAAGTCGGGGAAAAAGCACTCATAAGAGTGCTTTTTCTCTTTATATCATATGAATACTTTAAAGCTAAGTATTCTCCGTACTTTGCTAATCCGACGAGTCCCCACCATCGAATGAATCATTATGGCTTGCTGAATCTGAGACATGGCTGTCATTTCCTAAATCATGATCGATATTTGAATCTTCATGGGCACTTTTCATAGCTGCAACAACAAAAGATGTTGTCATTACCGCATTCATCCACTCTGCTTCAGCATCTTTGGTAGTGATTTCTGAATCTTTATATTGCCCTGTGTCTTTTGCCGGAGAATGTACTTTTCGTTCTTTTTCAATAGAACGACGATGATTCGTTTTCTTCCCAGAAAGCTTCATGAATACTGATAAAATTAAACATATGATGGATATGATGATGATAAACAAAATGGAGTATAAAGCTAAATTCACTATATCTGTCATATTTATACCTTCTTTCCTATCTTAAGTGATCATTCATGTTCTAAACAAAATATCATCTTAAATATTTCGATATCTATGTCATCACCGCTTATTTACTATGTAAAGTTAAACAATAACAAAAAATTCGTCACGATGAAACACCAAATATATAAACAAACAGGAATGAAATCGATTTTGAACACAATACAAAAAGCCTCAGATGTATTTATAGGTCCACATTTGAGGCTAATCCTATCTACTAATGAAGTCGATGTCTTTAGACAAATCGTTCATTTTGTCCATTTACTATAAAACGCTTTCATTTTACTATAGTTAGTGAGAATATGCTTTCAAATATATCATAATTCAGAAGGGCATGTGTCATGTCAGCTAGGTGGAAGTGTGGATACGAATAGGCATATAAAGAATGTAACAAAACGTGTAGAGGAGAAATAAGAAATGAAAAAAATTATAAATCAACCTGAAACTCTCGTTATGGAGATGTGCAATGGAATGGTTATGGCTCATCCAGAACTGGAGTTGTTAAAGAAGTACAAGGTAATTAAGAAGAAAGAAATGAACGAAAATAAGGTCACTTTAATTAGTGGTGGCGGTAGTGGACACGAACCAGCGCATGCGGGGTTAGTCGGAAAAGGAATGCTAGATGCGGCGGTATGCGGAGATGTGTTTGCGTCTCCTTCACAAATTCAAGTATATCAAGCGATTAAAGCAACAGCTAGCAAAAAAGGTACGCTTCTTATTATTAAGAATTACAGTGGAGATATCATGAATTTTAAAAATGGTGCTCACTTAGCTACTGAAGACGGCACTCAAGTTGAATATGTCCGTGTAGATGATGATATCGCAGTAGAAGATAGTCTGTATACAGTAGGGCGCCGCGGCGTTGCGGGGGTTTTGTTAGTACACAAAATAGCTGGTGCCGCAGCGGAAGAAGGTATGGATTTAATGCAGGTGAAAGATGTAGCAGAAAAAGCAGCGGCGAATGTTCGTACAATTGGTCTCGCATTAACTTCTTGTACGGTTCCGGCCAGTGGATCGCCTACTTTTAAACTGGGTGAAGATGAGATGGAATATGGTGTTGGTATTCATGGAGAGCCAGGTAGAAAACGTGAAAAAATTGCGACTGCAGACGAACTAGCTTTACGCATGACAAATGACCTTGTGAAGGATTTAGGGCTAGAAGACGATGCTGAAATTGCTGTTTTAGTAAATGGTTTCGGCGGTACACCGCTTCAAGAACTGTATCTATTTAACAATGCTGTTACGAGAGAGTTAAGTAAAAGAAATATAAGAATTAATAGAACGTTTGTCGGTAATTACATGACAAGTATTGATATGGCTGGGGTTTCTCTAACTGTAATGAAACTAGATGATGAGCTGAAAACATTACTATCGAAAGAATGTAATACACCTGCGTTTAAGGTAGATGGGCCAATTGAGAGTGTGGAATACATTGATATTAACAACGATGTAGAAGAGAAGCCAGTTTTCTTTGAGATGGAAACAGCGGAAGAACACGCTATTATCAAGGATGAGGTACTTACATTAAATAATATGATTTATCTTGTAGATAAAATGAGCGAGGTTATTATTAAGAACGAAGTACCATTCTGCGAATTAGATACGCATGCAGGCGATGGTGACTTTGGAATGAGTGTCGCGAAAGGATTTAAACAATTAAAGCGTGAATGGAGCTCGATTTTAGATCAAGAATATTTAAATATTGGGACTTTCCTTGATGCGTGCTCTATGGTGATTATGGAACATTGCGGAGGAGCTTCTGGTCCCATTTGGGGCGGGGCTTTCCGTGCTGCAGGTAAGGCGATTGAAGGAAAAGTGGAATTAACAGTTGCAGAGTTTGCCGAAATGCTAGAGGCTGCACTTAAAGGGATACAGTCTATTGGTGAGCGATCTTTCGGAAGAGGAGCAGAGGTAGGAGATAAAACGCTTGTGGATGCGCTTGTACCTTGTGTAAACGCTTGGTCAGAAAGTGCTGCAGCTGGTACAGACTTTAAGACTGCTTTTGAAAAAGGAGCAGAGGCTGCTGTTAAAGGAGCAGAATATACAAAAGAGATCGTTGCTCGAATGGGCCGCGCTGGTACGGTTGGTGAAAGAAGCTTAGGTTATCCAGATGCAGGTGCTTATGCACTAGGGGTTATCTTTACAGAGCTTTCTCGTAGTTTAAAATAATGGTAGTTTGGTGTTTCTGGATACTGGAAATTCCGCGGTGTGTAGATGAATAGAGGGAAATGAGAAAGAAGCAGCGTTCAATACACGTTGCTTCTTTTTCACTTTTTTTGCATGCAAGAGCAAAAGGTGTTTCGCCGTGGTATTTAATTTTCAAATCGGCTCCAGGTGCGGGAATACAAAATTGGATGTCTAATTGGGAAAATAATGATCCTATAAATCAAGTATGAAAAGCTCTTGGTAAACAAGCTTCATATAAACAATTTGACAATAGAATAGGCATAAACTTTCATAATTTAGAAATAATATCAGGGTCCGTAGTAATTACTAAATGAAAGAGGAGAGATCAATATGCCTACTAATAAATCAAATAATCCAAAAGAAAGCTTAGCGCTTCAAAAAAATAAAAATATGGATGGATTGATTAATGCAGAAGATGCAAGTGAAGAGATTCAAGCTGCAGTAGAGCCAAAGGTAAGTATGCAAGAAGGAGATAGAGTTTCAATATATTGGGGTGATGAATGGAATATAGAAAAAGGAGAAAAGAGAAAAAAATAATATAACATGTTTTTAAAATAAGGAATATCAAGGATAAAAAAGCTAATTTCAAACAACAAGAAAAGGTTTATTCAGTGGCTTTTCTTGTTGTTATTCTAAAGATCTCGCTTTTTATCTCGCATGAACTGTCTGTAAAAGCACGATTGGTGAGGGCTAATAATCAGTGGGGATGAAGAAGACCCCTACTGATTAAAGTTTCACTTTATATATTGTATTTAAATAAAATGTCGAATTTATAAGAAATTTGAGATTTTTTGTTGATTTATATTATTTTTCATGTTAAACTCATAACAACAAAGAAAGAGTAAACAAAAACCCTTAGCGAATAAATTTTCTGAATTTTTAGTCTTATTGGTCGGTTTACTCCATTTGATTTACATGTTTGAGTATTGTTTTTCCACTCTTTCTTTGTTATACCCTATAAAAGAAAGCAACTTGTTTTTATCCAAGTTGTTTTCTTTACAAAAGTTACTATAGTTTACAGGGGGGATTTTCAACAGCTAATAGATTGGACATTTCATGTAGAGTTTACATTACAATGGCGTGGAGCCAGAAAGGGGCGAAAACCAAGAAATTTGAATGTCAGTTTTTTAATTTTAGAAAAGGAAGAATAGAAATATAGTGGACATACAATTAAAATAAGGGAATGCAGTATAGATTAGTCTATAGGCATTCCCTTTCTAATATCCTGCAATATAAAAGTTATACCAAATTTCCACTTATGTTTTCAGGTGAAACGAATCCCCAATGATATTTGTAATGACTCCCTTTTTCCGCATATGTATTCGCTCCTAATCTGTTGACGTTTTATAGTTTTTCTTGATGATATCTCGCATGTCTCTGACAAAGAATAGAAGGAACATTATACCTATGATGCCACTAATCCAAAAATATGTATTTCCGGCTGTGAATTTATTATAGAAGGTATAGGCATTCCAAATAATAAGGATTACTGAACATATAGTAGAGGTTACTAATGAACCTAAACTTCTCATAATTGTCACCTCGATTCAAAATGTTATAACTTTTATATAATTATACATTTAAATAAAAGGATTTAGAAGGAGATCAGGTTACATTGGCTAGGATAATTGTTAGAAAAATATGCTTAACGTTGTAAAAGCGCAGAATCCTGACGCTACCCCATGCCCATCAACTTAAGAATTTAGAATTACCCCAAACGAAAAAAATATGTATCGTAACATATATGTTTTTTACCTGTATTTATGAATAACTTTAGATACTTACATGATAAGCATCCAAATAGGATGCTTTTATTATGAGCTAAACATGCACTTACAATTGAGTTTATTTTAATGCGTAAAGACGGTACTACAGCTGGTTCATGGAAACTAGAAAGATTCTTTGTCTTCGCCGATCCTCTTTAGAGCTGTCGCTTTGGTTAGGGCTTTTTGTTCATTTGAATAAAAGGATATTTATGGTTTTAGTTGAATGAATAGATTGGGAGAGGTGGAGAAATTATGCAATATGGAGAAATGTTGAAAGAATTAGCGGTAGGGGGAATATATATCGAAAAACAAATTTCTAATTTGTTATGCAATAATAGAAAAGAATTAACTATTTTATGCGATTCTGTAACAAAATTCGGTGAATCTGAAACAGAAAGATTTCAAGTGATAGGTAAATATGAAATGTATGTTCATAAAAATCAAGGTTACTCTTATCATGCACCATCAAAAAAGACAATGGTTTATGTTATAGAAAAGATTTAAAAGCATCCAAAACGGGTGTTTTTTTCTTTGTTATATAGAAATTACACATTAAACTAGTAAAACATTGAATGAGACGGGCATATATTAAAATATGACACAACGCATTCATTTTTTATAATCGTATTGGGCGAGCACATTGTAGTGCTCTTTTTTATTGAACCAAATGGACATTTGAAGAGATAGTACTTATACTTCCTTTTCTTAAAATATCCTTAAATGTATCTAGATTTAAGGGTATAAAAAAAGAAAATGGTATAATTTTCTAAAACAGACTAAATAAAGTTGATTTTAGAAAAGGGGTAGAGAGAAAATGTTTCAAAAATTTAAATTTTATTTAATCAGCATTGTGGTCAGTTCGATATTAGGGGGAATTATCTTAGGAGCTAATTTCTTGTTCCAAAACATATACGGATTAATTACAGGTAAAGGATTCTATTTTAATATGTGGCCCTCTGTTATTATATTTTGCATAGTGTTTATTTCTAGTTTTGCATATATGTTGAGGAAGGGTCCAAATATACTTATTAATGATTAATTCTATAGTTACTTCGTTAGGCGCTGCCGAGATCGGTTTAGCGTCTTATTTGTTGTTAAGGGGTGATAAAAAGGTAACAAAACAAACGAACACAACGAACGAAAATAGAGATAGTTAACAAATGTCTGTTTTTATAGTTTATAGGTGGGCATAAATATACTTTCAGTTTGTATGTATAAATTATTGTTGAATATAAATATATGTTTCTCTTTAAGAATGCTCATTCTTCTCGATTTATCTATGCATATATTTTTTATAATTTATTATCATATCGATGTTGATTTTATGTGAAATGAAAGATTGGAATTTTTAAGAATAAAAAATACAATTAATTGTTTTGTTTAATGAATTCACACAATTCTCAAAATTTAAATCTTTAGTTGTTAATATTTGTTATATAATGAAATTGTCAAATCAGTCATTAAATAGTGTCCCTTATGTTTCTGTTGAAACAGTTTGATTGTCCCGTGTATTAACCTTTTAAGTTACAACGCACATGCGTATATATGATTTTCGGTCTATCCATGAATGTATATAAATAGCTAAAAGAATGATAAAGGATTAAAATTATTTTACTTTTGTTTATTGATTCTTGTACAAGAATCAATAAACAAAATATCATAACATAAAAAAAGAATTGCAAGTCATGTATTCTCTGAATATAATGAATATAAAATATACTAAATCTTTCAAAAATAAAGACGGGTGTTTTGTGAAGGTAAATTGTATAGAAAAAACATTCATTTAATAGGCGGATTGTTAAATTTATTTATGTTTAAATACATAGATTTAAATTCTGAAAATTGATTTTTCGAATTAGTTTTTAATAGTATAGAATAATATTTACGCCCGTACAGTTAGTTAAGTAAGTAGTGCTTTTAACAAACATTGTAAATCTAATTAAACGATAAAGATTATAAGAAAATATTAAATTATAACACAAGCATTATTTATACCTATAAATATCTGAAAAATCAAACTAATATTCTTTTACAGCAAATACAATCAGCATGTAAGGTTTTTCCTAAAAATTTGATGAATGGTGGGAATGAAATGAAACGCAGGATATTAACAAAATGGTTTGGAATTATAAGTTTAATCATTATACTGCTAGGGGTTTCTATTCCGCAGGCAGCAGCCGAGGTAATACATCAAGAAAAGTTTCAAATGAACTGGAATTATATTAAATTCAAAGGTAATAAAGTAAAGATAAAGGCAGACTTACTAAGAACGTCATCAAAAGATGTTGCATATTGTTTATCACCTGATCTGGATTCACCTAACGGAGATACTCTTCCTGAAATTGGAAAAGAAAGTGATTTAGTATATCGTGTCTTACTTTATGGATACCCTCAAAAAACGCCGGCTGAATTAGGGGTTTCTACAAAAGAGGAAGCCTACTATGCAACTCAACTAGCTATCTGGATTGCATCTAAAAAAATTGAATTTGCCGATTCAAAGCCAGAAAACCAACAGGTATATAACCTTGTAAAACATTTGGTAGAAAAGGCTTCTAAAGGTACTGAAGTTCAGGAAATATATTTGAACGTAATACCTACTGGAAAACAAACTGTAGAGCAAAATGGGGAATTTTTTGAAACAAATTTATATACAGTTCAATCAAATTCATTATCTGGAGTATACTCAGTTCAAATGGAGGGCGCACCAGAAGGAGTTAAAATTATAAATGAACAAGGTGAAAAAAAGAATGAATTCTCTATAGAGGAAAAATTTAAAGTGATGATTCCCAAAAACGCAACAAGTGGAAATTTCAAGATAAGAGTAAATGCAAAATTGCAGAGCTTACAAGCAGTTACCTTTGATGGCAAAAAAAGGGTTCAGAATACAACAGCTTTATTACCAAGAATGAGTGAAAAAAGCAGTACAGATATAGTAGTAAGATGGGAATTTTTAGGATCGTTAAAAATTATGAAGGTAGGAGAAAATAGAGAAGCTTTAAAAGGGGCAGTGTTTGAGGTTGTAAGTGAACATGGGGATTTTAGACAAGAAATCACTACAACTGAGAATGGGATTGCTACATTAAATAAACTTCCTACTGGTACATATGTTGTAAAAGAAATTCAGGCTCCAGAGGGTTATGTACTTGATCCTACAATAAAAAAAATGGAAGTAAAAACTGGCGAGATAGCAGAAATAGAAATAAAGAATCAAAAAATAACAAGTGGCCTGGAAATTAAAGAAGTGCATGCTACATATGGAAATACTAAACAATCTTATGATATACAAAGTAAAGAGCATACAATGGAAAATGATATTGCAAGTAAGGAAAAGCATCACCTGCCATCAACAGGAACGAAGTTTCCAACTGTCCCGTTTGTAGGACTAGGGTTTGTTATTCTAGGAATCTATATATTGAAAATAGGGAAAAATCATAGTTAAAAACTATAAACAATAAGGGTTTTGTTACCAATGTTTAAAGTTAAATATGTTAAGAAATGTTTTGTGAAAAAATGTAGATTATAACAATTCCTATAAATGAAAACGCTTGCAATAAATGTAATTATGAAAAAACTATACGATATACCTAAAGGCAGACAAGAAATAGTCTAAAATCTTACTTAAATAATAAGAAGAAAAAGGGTTCTAGAACAAATATATAAAGAAGATTACAGATAGGGGTAGCGCCCCATCGCTATCAAGCTAACAAAATAAAATATCCCCTAAAATGAAAAAATACGCTATTCTTTCTGTAGAATCATAGGAAAGGATGGCGTTTTTGTATGTCTATTTCTGTATTGAATAAATAATGTTACGCAGATTATTGCTATAAATAATAGTATTAAAATATTTCTTTTTTTTGATTTATACATTTTTTTCTCTTGAAAAGTTTTATTATTAATAATAATAAGTTATTTTTTAAAAGGAGAAAACTATGGAAAGTCTATCAAGCCAATTTATGATGATGGGGCCAAAATATTAGAAATAGAAATGAATCATCAAATTTTTAGTGAAAAGGAAGAATATATAATATGGTTTTAGGAGTCTCGTATTTTGATATTTTTTGCATGGTAATTATTGTCTCATTTTTTTTCACTTTTTGGAGATTGAATGTCTGGTATAACAAGAAATATAATGTTCCTAAGGTTTTTCAATGGTTTCCGAGAAGATGGGGAAAAAGAAAAGTTTCAGAGCATTTATCGCAACTAAATAAAAAGTTAGAAGCTGAAGGAAAAGGTATTTGGGTTACAATCTATGCGATAGATTTATATATTGTAACGATTCCTTGTACAGTAAAAAAATATAAATCTTAATACATATATGTTTCTAAAAAAGACAAGGGAATCACTCTTGTCTTTTTTCGTTAGGTTGTGTTAAATTTTAATGTTGCTTTTTTGATATATTTTAGGGGAATCTCGTAAATGTGAGTCATATTTCTGAAACCCAGCCGTACTTATGCAAAAAGCTGCTTCGTATGTAACAAGCAGCTTTTGTATTTCATCCCGCTTTTTCTGTAACTGATTTCATATATTTGACGTTCTGTGTTGTAAGTGCTTACACAATTGCTTACATCCTATACAATAAAGCCATCAAATAGAAAGAGGTGGCAAAAATGAGTGCAAAAAAAGTATACGATTTTTTAACACATTGTATTGCGGATATACGAAACGTCGTTAGACGATTATTGAATAGAATTGAAATGAAAAGAGAGGAGGGGATGGCATGAAACGATCACCTGTTAATCCATGGCTTGTTGTCCTCGGCACAGTCATTGTACAAATGGGACTTGGAACGATATATACATGGAGCTTATTCAATCAGCCTTTAGTGAGTAAATACGGATGGGGTCTTAATGCTGTTGCTATAACCTTCTCAATCACTAGCCTTTCTTTAGCATTCTCAACTTTGTTTGCGAGTAAATTGCAAGAGAAATGGGGACTTCGTAAACTCATTATGATAGCCGGATTAGCATTAGGAATTGGATTAATGCTTAGTTCACAAGCTTCCTCATTAGTAATGCTTTATGTACTAGCAGGAGTTGTTGTAGGTTACGCAGATGGTACAGCATATATCACTTCACTATCTAATTTAATTAAGTGGTTCCCAGAGCGTAAAGGTTTAATCGCAGGTATTTCTGTATCTGCATATGGTACAGGTAGTTTGATTTTTAAATACATTAACGCAATGCTGATTGACTCAGTTGGCGTATCACAAGCATTTATTTACTGGGGCTTAATTGTTACAGCTATGATAGTGATCGGTGCTTGTTTAATCCATCAAGCTGCTGAACAAGGTGCAGTACATGAAACAAATAGCAAGGACTATACAACAAAAGAAATGTTAGGCACAAAAGAAGTATATCTGTTATTTATTATGTTATTTACATCATGTATGAGTGGCTTATACTTAATTGGCATGGTAAAAGATATCGGTGTTCAACTTGTAGGGCTTAGCGCAACAACAGCAGCTAACGCAGTCGCTATGGTTGCAATCTTTAATACAGTTGGTCGAATCATTCTGGGACCGTTATCAGATAAAATTGGCCGTTTAAAAATTGTTACCGGTACGTTTGTCGTTATGGCGATGTCAGTCTTTGTACTCAGCTTTGTTGATTTAAATTATGGTATATATTTCGTCTGTGTAGCAAGTGTAGCGTTTTGCTTCGGTGGAAATATCACGATTTTCCCAGCCATTGTTGGCGATTTCTTCGGTATGAAACACCATAGTAAAAACTACGGAATTGTGTACCAAGGCTTTGGTTTTGGAGCACTTGCAGGTTCATTTATCGGTGCAATTTTAGGTGGATTTAAACCAACTTTCATGGTGATTGGCGTATTATGTGTCGTGTCATTTATTATCGCAGTTTTAATCCAAGCACCTAATCAGAAAAAAGAAAAACAAGAAGAGTATCGCAGTGTAGCGTAAGCACTTTAAATTTTTATTACATTCTAAAAGTAAACGTAAAGTAACTCCGAAATCTACAATAAAAGTTGATTTTGGAGTTATTTTTTGTTTCCTTCACTTTTTTTCAGCCAGTAATATGGCCGATGAACCGATAGATTCTGTTTTTGACACCAGGCAACGTTTGAGAATCCACTGTTTTTATAGTCTTGAATATAAGTTTCTTATTTTTTAATAGGGTGTCTTTTCATAAAAAAACCTTCACATGTAGTATGGGAGATTATTTAATGGGTTATTTACAAATAGTAGGTGGGGAATATTTGACGCTTACGAAAAAAGAAAAGTAGTCTTTTGGAATAAAAGGGGTACTGCCACATCGCTATCAAGCTAGTATTTTGAAGTGACTCCAAAATGAGAAAATTGACATCCCCAGGTAAAAATGTACACAATTTTTGTTTTGAGGTGTTATAAATTTATTAAGTTGATGGGTGTGTGGTGAGACCCTATACTTAGTACATTTGAACTTTATAACTATTGAAGTTACAGATTAATAGTAGATCCAAAAAAGTAACCTTACATTTTTGTAGGGTTACTTTTCTGTTCCATATCCCCCGTTACATCGTATTGCTTCGTTGTAATAGGGATTAGGTATTTATTTTTAAACTTCATTTACTTATGATACGGTTCATCGTATCCTTTTCATCGATTTAGTGCATTTCAACAATTGTACCATCTTCAAATACCTTGAATACTCCAGTAAATCCTGATCCAGCTGCGCCTTCTATTTTATATGTCGTACGCACTCTAATTTTATAATATTTCTTTCCATTTTCTACTTGAGTATCCTCAAGAGTGTAAGTGTATTCTTCATTATATTCTTTTTTGATATATCCTATAGCTTTCTCAAAAGTAAATTCATCGTGATTCTTTCCTGTCTCCACCTTTTGGTTCTTCTCTGTCTCCACCTTTTGGTTCTTCTCTGTCTCTACCTTTTGGTTCTTTCCTGCCTCTACCTTTTGATTCTTCTCTGTCTCTACCTTTTGACTCGTTACTGCATCTGTTTTTTGTTCCTTCGCTGCTACTGTTTTACTCTTTGTATTTTTTTCTTCTTCACCAATTTTAGTGATTAATCCTGAGGCTTTTTTATTATATTCTTCAAGGTTCTTGTTATCTTTTGTTTCTAAAACTAGCTTATTTAAAATCTCCTTCGCTTCTGAATAATTTTTCTTACTTATTAACTCTTCACTTTTCACCAGTTGCTCACTATACTTCTTTTTTTGTTCTAAGATGGCTAGTAATGCTGTTCGTTCTTCCTTTGCTTGTTTTATAAGCGTATTACTTCCATTCTTCATGTTCTCTACTTTTTCAAATGACTTAATTGATTCTTCTACCTTTGTTTCTTCTTTTAGCTTCACTGCTTCAATCATTGCTTTCGTTTGTTCTACAAACACTTTTGCATCTGAATCATCTTTTTTCTCATCTAGTGCTCGTTCAAATGATGATAAGGCATTTTTATATTCTTTATTCGTTAGCGCGGTCTTCCCCTCATCCATTGCTTTTTCAAAATCTCCATTACTACATCCAGCTAGCATTAAAAACGTAAGTCCAATTAGTGTTAATAACTTTCTCATTTTCTCTCTCCCCCTATATATTCCTAAAACAATAACTTCATATGTATAAAAGTTTGTGTAGTAATTAGACCGAAAGTAGAATATGTACTACATTGTGTGTGGGAAAGGAAGTACATTTCATTCACTAACATTACTTAAAAACTCCTAAATAGTTGGTAGTCTTCTTCTTTCAAGACAGAAAGGATTTTTAATAATGGGCATAAAGCTCTAACTCAGACTCTTTACTACACACACTCTTATACACATAGAAAAATTATTTTTAGCTTATGTTTGCTATTTCTTTAGTTTTAAATAATCTCAGTTGATTGGATACGAACTATAAACCGTAACATACCAAAAACAAAAGAAAACAAAATATAACAAAAGTTACATTCAGTAATCATTTTGTAACATAAATGTAACACAAGGGATTTAAACATACAATAGTTTTTTTACATTATTTTCCCTTGTCTACATTTTAAGGAACCAATAAGATTCCAGCCCTTAGTATTCTTAAGTTGATGGGCATGTATGGAGACCCCTTGTAGAAGAAACATTTTCCATCTGAGAGCTTATGCTCTCTTTTTTTATTTATGTTCGACATAATCTGACAAAAAAGTTGTAACCATATTTGTTATGATAGTTCAGGAATCATACATTTTACATAATTGGAGGAAACCAAATGTATAAGAAGATGGGTACACTCGTTATAACTGGAGCGCTTGCTATAAGTCTAGCGGGATGTAGTGATACAGAAGAAACTGCCAAGAAAGTATCAAATGATACAAAAACAGAACAAACAACTGAAAAGAAAGAAGAGAAAAAAAAATTTAAAGTTGGCGAAACAATTAAACTTGGAAATCACAAATTAACTGTTACAAATGTTGAAAAGTCTCCAGGTGGAGAATTCGATAAACCTAAAGAGGGTCATGAATTTTTAATCGCTAATGTAACTATAGAAAACGGCGGCAAAGAAGAAATACATTATAATGCTCACGATTTCAGTTTACAAAACAGTGAAGGAAATATTGTAGATCCAACGTTAACTATGATTAACCAAGATACTCAATTGAATTTTGGAAAACTTGCACCAAATGGGAAAATAACTGGAACTATTGCTTTCGAATCAAAACAAGGAGATCCTAAGCTTCAATTAATCTTCAAACCAATTTCCTTATCAGAAGAAGAAGTTCGAGTAAATCTTCAATAATAATATCTACAAAAAGAAAAGACACTCGAATTGAGTGTCTTCTTTTAAAATTTCACATACTATATCTAATTAATGGGGTATCGCCACATCGCTATCAAGCTAACAAGACAAAATACCCCCTAAAATGAAAAAGGCGTTATTCTTTCTGAGAAATCATAGGAAAGGATAACGCCTTTATATCAATATGACGGTATCCTATATGAAAAATTAACATCGTTCCAAATGTATATATTGTATATATTGTACACATTGTATATAATGTGTTCATAAGCATTTAAGAGGCAAGGAGTTGAATCATGAAAATCTTACTATCTAATAAGTCTAAGTCACCTATTTATCAACAAATCATTGATCAGATTATATTACAAATATCAAATGAAACATTGAAAGTAGATGATTCGTTACCTTCTATGCGTTCATTAGCAAGGGACTTGAAGGTAAGTGTTATTACTTCAAAAAGAGCGTACGAAGAACTTGAAAAAGCGGGTTACATCTACTCTATAGTAGGGAAAGGCTCGTTTATTGCAAAACAAACAAAGAAACAACGAGCGGATGAACTAAGTGATCCAATACGTGAAAAGTTCAGTACAATCGTTCGAGAGAGTAAGGCTAATCATTTATTAAGGGATGAGTTAATACAAATTATTAATCGTATTTATGAGGAGGAATAAATATGGAGAACATTGTAGAAGTGAAAAATGTTTCAAAAACATATAAGGGATTTTCTTTAAAAAATGCATCGTTCAACATCAAAAATGGGTTTGTAACGGGATTTATTGGCGCAAATGGTGCTGGGAAAAGTACGACAATTAAACTTATTATGGATCTTATTAGCAAGGATAGCGGGGATATCACAGTTTTTGGTAAAAATCATCAAAAGGACCAAGTTTCTATTAAAGAGCGTATAGGATTCGTATACGATGACAATATCTATTATGAAGATATGACAATTCATCAACTGAAAAAATTCATTGCTCCAGCGTATAAAAAATGGGATGAGAATCAGTTCCAATCCTACTTACAGCGCTTTGAGTTACCGACTAACATAAAAATGAAAGAGATGTCTACAGGGATGAAAATGAAGACTTCCCTAGCGTTTGCACTTTCACACCATGCCGAATTTATACTTATGGATGAACCGACATCTGGACTCGATCCTGTATTCCGAAGAGAACTTTTAGACATCCTTTATGATTTAATGGTTGATCAAGATAAAACAATTTTTTTCTCCACACATATTACCACTGATTTAGATCGTATTGCTGATTATATTGTATTTATTCATAATGGTGAGATTGTGTTTGAAAAAGATATACATAGTATTTCTGAAGAATATGCAACTGTAAAAGGGGATAAATCCTTGCTTACGCCTAAAATCAGAGAACAATTAATCGGGATTCGTGAAACGAACGTGGGATTTGAAGCACTCACAAGTAACGCCAGCCGTTCACGTACACAATTAGGGAATGATGTATTAATTGAAGAAGCGACATTAGAAGATATTATGTACTATACAAAAAAGGGGAATGTTCAATATGTATAATTTAATATTAAAGGATTTTCGATTGCAAAAATTATTGATCTTACTCTACCTACTTGGTATATGCTTTTTTATAGGGACGTTTGGGGATTTTTGGTTCATAGTCGTTTTGGTGGCTGGTTCTTATATGATAAATCTACATTATTACGACGAAAAGAATAATAGTCACAAGTTTATTAATAGCCTGCCTTATAGTAGAAATAAAATTATTATGTCAAAATATATTGGTGCAGTGTTGTTTACGATTCTAGTAGTTCTATTCTCATTATTGATACAAGCAGTAATTCAAGTTGCATCCCCGACTTATGGAGTTGAAATTGAAAATCCACAGACCATTGTGGTTAGTGTTCTTACTGTCATGTTGTTTACGTCTATCTACTTACCATTTTTCTATCGCTTCACCAATAAATATTTGATGGCTGCTGTCAGCATTATTTTCCCTGTATGTGTTGTTTTATGGAGACCAATTGAGGCATATGTAAATATTACTGACCTTGCATATAGCGTTACTACACAATTTACTATTAATCAACTAATTACACTTGCTTCAATCTTTACCATGCTTATATTTATCGGATCTTACTTCTTAACGGTGAGAATTTATAAACGTACTGATTTTTAAAAATTCTTTTTAACTGAAATATAGAATACCTAACAAATAACTGTTGTACAGTTTTTTCTTAAACGCTTTGGTGCTACTCAATCGCTATTAAACTAATAAAACAAAGTTCTCCCCTCAAATGAAAAAATGCGCTATTCTTTCTATAGAATCATAGGAAAGGATGGCGTTTTTCATGTCTGTTTCTGTGTCTGACGAATTACAACTATTTGCTCAAGAGATTCAAAGTTTTTTATCTCCAACATGTAGAACAGCTATCAATTGCAAGGGGATCCACAAGAATTATCTTATTAAGTAGTACAAATAGAATAGAAGCACATAAATTCTTTTCTAAAAATGGCTATGATGGCACTATAAGTAAGGGATTCAAGAAGTATATACCAATTAATTAAATTTTCGTTATGGGGATAATTCAAAACCTTAGATTAATAGTAATTGTGTGTGTTTTAAATTGAATTTTTTGAGATATAATCGGAGGGGAAAAGACATGATAAATTCAGCTGAATTACTATGGAAACGTATAATTAGTAGAGGTTCAAGCCTTGAAGTGAACTTTCAAAAAACATTAAACCTCCAACCGGGTGCAAGTGATGAAGATTTTCAGTTAATTGAATCTACACTGGGTATTACACTTCCTAAAGAAATGAAAAGTTTTTACGAGATATATAACGGACAAATTTGGGAACCTGGGGTTGAATCTTTTGTAAGAAATTTGGTCCTTTCCCCAACTTCTCAAATTATAGACAACTGGACATTTCTACAGGATGAATTCGATTCAGATGATTTAGAGGCGCATATTGAAAATGAACTTAAACCTGTTCTTTGGAATTCTAAGTGGATTCCAATTGCAGAAAATGGTGCTGGGGATTATCTTTGCATTGATACAGATCCATCAGAATCTGGAGTAGTAGGACAAGTGCTATATTTTTGGCATGATTGGGGAAAACGTTCTGTTGAGGCAAAAGGTTTATTTGAATTCATAGAATCTGTTTGGAAGAAGATAATAGAATGCAGTGTTCTAATGAAAATTAGAGTTACAAAAGAGGATGTAAATTATTATTTACATCCTCTTTTGTTTTTTTATGACATCATCAGAATTGCACCAGTTAGAGTAATAGGATTGTAGATGGATTTACATCAATTTAAGAGATTGAAGTAGACCCTAAACAAAAATTTTTCTTTCTTTACAGCTAGTTATTTATAAGAACACCCCTTATTTAAACCTATATTTTGATGTAATTTTACATATCCAAATAAAGGGAACCTATATACAGAGTGTGATTAAATTATATGAATAACATTTAAATTGTATTGAATTTTATTTATGGATTAAAATTGTTATTTTTTTATCAGTTATATTAAGTTCTAACTATTATAATTACTAAAATAAAATAAAACAGTCATTTTAGAAGTATAATATTTTTACTCGTATTAATACGTAATAACTAAATTAATGAATATAATCGACAAAATTCTACTATTTACGCAATAAAAATCTAATGTTTTAATAAAGGTGTAATTGGTATGACCACTAAGAAAGGAGAAGGCTACACCAATAAAAATGCGGTAAAATTGCAGGTAACATTATGTCGAGTTAATTATCCGAATGATCAGTTAGTTTGGTTTGGAAGTAATCCAGAATCACAAAAGTATCATATTTGTAAAAAATAGCATTCTAAGTTTCTACATAGCCAACATTATTTTATTCTGCAGTAAAAGTATAAGCAATGTACAGTATAATTTCATCTTTCGTAATCTTGTAGAAATTATAGAAGAAGAGGAGAGATAGGATAAAATCAATATTAAAAAAAGTCACGGCAGGGCTAGCTGTAGGAGCAATGAGTTGATCTATCTAGGCTCCTGCAAGTCAAACAGCTCCAGCGAATAATGAATATTATTAAAAGTAATATAGCATTACCGAAAGACTTTTGTAACATCTATGAAAGTGTAATGAAAGATATTTAAACTAAACTAAACGTAGCAAAAGTTATTTTATTCTTCAGTAAAAAGTATAAGCAGCAAATTGTACAATTTCATTTTTTGGTAGTCTTGTAGAAATAATAAAAAAAGAGGAGAGATAGTATGAAACGTATGAAAAAAATGATTCCTGCAGCATTTGTATTGAGTACAGCTTTACTTGTAGCACCAGGATTTTCTTCGGCAGCTACTGATACTTCAACGAATGTAGGAAATCTTCCGATTGTAGTAGATTCACAAGGACCAAAAGCACCTATGACAGCAGCTCAGGTTGCTAAAAATGGTACGCAACTTCCTTACATTCCTACAGGTCCTTATGAAGAATTTCCTAATGAATGGCATGTGTCTACAGAAGATGGAAAGTTAATTGATTATGTATATGTAGATGTTGTTGCTAAGAGTAATGGAGCAAGAGTTTATGGATTAAAAATGGATGCTAATTCTAAACATAAGGTTTTAAAAGCTGATGGTACTTGGCTTAAAGTTGGAGAAGAATATGAAAAAACAGGTAACAAAGGAGAAGTATTATATACAATAGCAATTCCTAAAAATGATCCAATTTTAGAAGATACGAAATTGAAGAAAGAAGTAAATTGGAAATTGATTGATTCAAATGTAGTAGATAAAAATTCAGGTTATCATTGGAGCAAAGCGGTTACAAGTGGTATTTCGCATAATGTAACTGTAGGGTTATCTTATACAATTGGGATGGAAGTAGGTCTTGAAGGGGTTGCAAAAGTAAATCAATCATTAACTGCAAGTTTTGGTTATGGTGTTACTTTAAATTCAGAAAGTACAGTTACAAAAACATTTGACTTTAATCCAAAGACTGATTATGCATATGATCAATATAGAACTGCATTATATCAACAGGTAGCAACATATTCAGTTACTCCAGGAGAAAAATTACAAAAATGGATGTCTGAACAAAATGGTATTTGGGATAATATTTTTGGTCAATTTGGTGATCAATTTAAGGGTCTTACAAGTCCGACAGAATATAAAGTGAAAAACTCAGTTGACTATCCAGTAGATGTTTTAGTGGCTCTTACATCTAAGTAAAAAATTAGGTTCAGTTTAATTCCCTCCTAGCATATGAAGATAGCAACTATTAATCTGTTAGGTCCACACAGATATGATATTGTTGATCTATATGATTACAAAGAACCTGATTGTAGTGATTCTATCGGTTCAATGAATTGACAAAAGGCTCAAATCATTTAATGATGATATATTACATTTTCGATCTAATAAAAAAATAATGTTATAAACCACTAAAAAGGCATCATACATGCTTCGCAACTTAAGAGATTGTAATGCCCTCAAATACAAAAAACGTTATCCTTCCTAAACAGGCTAGATTAGAAAGGGTAACGTTTTTTATGCTTTTATTACCGTAAGCGCCTGTATTGATATCAATACATTTACATATGCAAAATTGCATATTCATATATACATTATTGAATAACTGATCTATGAAGCTAATGAACATGCAGGTTTCCTTTCTTACGTGTTAGTTTTATCAGTAAAGAGGTTAGACCTTTGAAAGGATTTTGTAACATTTATGAAAGAGAAATGAAAGACTTGTTAGATAGTCTGAGGCTTATCTACTGGTAGATGATGCGCGCAGATAGTAAAACCATTATTGAAAATAAGAAAGGATTAAGGCATGTTTATGAAAAGAAAACTACCAATGGTTACATTCTTAGCATTCATATTTAGTTTGATTATTACTGTTTTTCCAACAAATTCTGCTTATGCAGCTGAGGACGATCGTATACTAGATATTTATGGTGATCCAATTACCACAAATAAAGATTACATACTAGTAGACAAATACTTGTGGGTGACAGGTATTCCTTTTGAAAAACGAGTAGCACCTGTAGGTCAGAATAGACTTGGAATAACTTATGAGAAGTTTGCGGGTTGGCATTATGTAATTCAATATAAAAACTCGTCTTATTACGGTGCTGCTGAAAAGCATAAGGATACAAAAGGTAATGAGTATTATGGTACACCTATCAATTTTGAAGTGCCGTCTGGAGTAGAGAGTGATGGATATATAAGAAATAATACTCCAATTACCATGTCAATGTGGATTGGGGGACCAAATGCTGATGCAGGAGGAACCAAAAAATATGTAAATGCAGGCAATCGAAGCTGGATCTATTTTAGTGACCAATCAAGAAGCACTTTAACGGTTAAGAAAAAAAATTCGAAGGAAATAGATTTAGTTACAGGTAAAACGGATTATCTTAGAGATAAACTTGGTAGACCTACCGACTGGTATAATGCAGATTCACAGCAATCTAGTTATGGAGTTATAACAACCTTCCAGCTAGAGACTTCAGAGCAACCATTTGCAAATCAAGATAAATTGTGGGGAAGATCTGCGCCTGAAGACTATGCTGGCTATGAATTGGTACCTTTAACATAAAGCATCTATTAAACCTATCTAACTATACATCAAATGGAGGAATATTTATGAAAAGAAAAATTTTAGCTTTAGCTTCTGTAATTGCTTTAACAGCTCCTATCCAAAGTGTGGCGTTTGCACATGAAAATTGCCACCAAGATCCACCAATTGCTCTAAAGTGGTCAGCAGAATCTATACATAATGAAGGTGTAAGTTCTCATTTATGGATTGTAAACAGAGCCATTGATATTATGTCCCAAAATACGACTGTTGTGAAGCAAAATGAGACAGCTCTATTAAATGAATGGCGTACGGATCTAGAGAAAGGTATTTACTCTGCGGATTATGAAAACCCATACTATGATAATTCTACATTTGCTTCACACTTCTATGATCCTGATTCAGGAAAAACGTATATTCCATTTGCTAAACAAGCAAAGCAAACAGGAGCAAAATATTTCAAATTAGCTGGTGAAGCTTATCAAAATAAAGATCTGAAAAATGCATTCTTCTATTTAGGATTATCACTTCATTATTTAGGGGATGTCAACCAACCTATGCATGCAGCAAACTTTACTAATATTTCACATCCATTTGGCTTTCACTCAAAATATGAAAATTTCGTTGATACGGTGAAAGACAATTATAGGGTAACAGATGGAAATGGTTATTGGAATTGGAAAAGTGTAAATCCAGAAGAGTGGGTTCATGCTTCAGCTACTGCTGCAAAAGCTGATTTCCCATCAATTGTTAATAGTAATACGAAAAATTGGTTCCTAAAAGCTGCTGTATCACAAGACTCTGCTGATAAATGGCGTGCGGAAGTAACACCGGTAACAGGAAAACGTTTAATCGAAGCGCAGCGTATTACAGCTGGATATATCCATTTATGGTTTGATACGTACGTGAATAATAAATAACAAATCTATTTACACATTGCAAAAGTTAAAGCATCACTTACTTCAACATTTGCAATTAAAACAGACGATTTGAAAATAATTCGCCTAGATGTGGTAGAGAAAATTGATTAAACAGAGCTTCCCAAAGCTTCTTTAAAATGATAAAATCCCAAGACAGTGAAAATTCCTTTTCTCTGTCTTGGGGTTTTGTGGTTCTGGACAGGCTTATCCGATAAAATGAGTTGCCCTTTTTTCGTCCTATGCACGGCTTTAACACCACTTATGTAATGACTTAAATCCAAACATAGAAAGAACCTACCTTTTAATAAACCAGATGAATGTACGGTTTTAATGAGAGCGCTTAAAATTATATATTTAAAAATGGATTCGATATTAAATCGGATCCATTTTTTCTAGGGAATCTCATCTATTTTTGATAGATTAATAGTTAAGAAATACAAATAAGGGGTAGGGATGTAGAAATGGAACTATTTGATTATTATAAGCGGAAAGGGAAGTTTAAACTTCTTATTGGAACAGGTATTTTTCTGTTTGCGCTATGGTGTGTATACGGGACTTGGGGATTTGTGAATTGGGGACAGATTATCTTTATTGTTCTTGTTTCTTCTGTTTTTTTCGGAATTGGATTTTGGCAATTACGAAAAGGAAACTTGATAGAAAAGAATACGGTGAAAAGCAATGTAACGTTTTGGGATGTCGATACGTTTGTCGTATTAGAATTGCCTAAACAGAATAAACAATTTGGCCTATATCATCCAGATGGGGGATATGTTGCTGGAACAAAGATCATTTCATCTAACATTCTTTTTTCAGTGATACCTTTTTTGAGAAATAAAGATGTTTATGGATTAGAGACGAGTGGCGGGGAAATTCTTGCATATTTTCATACTGGAGCTGACGGATATGATTGGGTAATCTATGATTCGAATTATAACCAGCTCGGTATGTTTAAAGAGAAAATGATACAAAGTTTTGGCTCGATACGTGGCTCTTTGATGACGGATAAAGAAACGAAGTTATCTGATGTAAAAGTTGAGGTTGATTTTATTCAAACAACTCTCCGTACAACAGATGGACGTACATTAGCAATCGGTAAGCAAGGGTATATGCCTATAGAATGGAGTGAAAGGTTTATGGGGTTAAACGTACCTACTATTACACTAGGTCCTAATGCGTCTAAGAATGAAAAAATTCTAGGGCTAGGAGTGCTCCTATATAGTTTATACATAATTGAAATTAGGAAAAGTAGAGAGAGCGTTTAATAGGAAAAATAAAAAGAACAGAGTCCGCGAAAGTGACGCTGTTCTTTTTGCTTATAATTCTTACAAAAGTGTCACCTTTTTGTAAGGTTATTAAATAGTTTATTTGTTTTTTCCATGTAATAATACAGGTATAAGAAACGCAAATACATTTTTATAAATTATAGGAGAGTGTCAGTAATGATTGTAACAACAACTTCTGGAATTCAAGGTAAAGAAATTATTGAGTATGTGGATATTGTAAATGGTGAAGCGATTATGGGCGCAAATATTGTACGTGATTTATTTGCTTCTGTTCGTGATGTTGTCGGTGGCCGCGCTGGCGCATATGAAAGTAAATTAAAAGAAGCTCGTGATATTGCGATAGAAGAAATGAAACAACTTGCGAAGCAAAAAGGAGCAAATGCAATTGTTGGCGTTGATGTAGACTATGAGGTTGTTCGTGACGGAATGTTAATGGTTGCTGTAAGTGGTACGGCTGTACGTATATAAAATACATATTAGATAAATGAATAAACTATCTCTGTAAAATGGATAATTTTATAAAGAGATGTTTAAAAGATGGTTTCGATATTGTATCGAAGCCATTTTTTTATATCCGTTTATCGTTTTTATCCTTATTAAATGTACGTGCAGATGTGCTGGCTAAACAACAGAAGAAGCAATGTAAAGGGGATGAAAATGATTGTTCCTGCAAAAGGAAAGGACAGTGCTTATCAAGTTGTAATCATTGATGATGTTTTAAATGAGACTGAGTTAGAGAAAATTATGATTTCCTTGTTGAAATAAAAACGGCATGATAAGAAAAGGGCCCTGAGAGTAGAATAGTGTGATTCATACAAAATGATTGGAGATTGCATAGTTCCTCTCTTCGTATAAGGTATAAGTTTTAAGTATTCGTATGAAACGATAGCTAATCAATTAGAAAAGTTCTATTTGTTATGTAATTGACTGGAAGAAAAGAAGCAACGTCAAAAAACATTGCTTCTTTTCTTGTATTAAGCAGATTGTCTCTTTGCTTTTTCAAGCAAACTTGCCAAAACATGCGTACGATAAGATTCTAGTTTTTTACCTTCATAAGTACGGATACCTAATTTTTTTAGTTCTTTTACGTACCAACCTTTGCTACCGAAATACATGTAATCGCTCCCCTTCAAATTTGTTTTTGTAATTTATTCTGATTTTGGAGGTTCAGGATGTAAATGAAGGAAATGAATTTCGTGTGAAAATGGTTAACTTTGATGCAAAAGACATATATACTAAAGGTAGTATATAACGAGGTGGGCGCGACGTGATTATAGAGAAGCACGAAATTCAAATTGACCAAATTACGAGCGGAAAGGTGAATATATTTACTTTCTACCGAAATAGAAAGCAAATTGACGATCCGTTTTTAAAATTGCAGGAACCATCGCTTACGGCGAACTACTATTTCCATTTTCATTTGGATGCGGAAAGCCTGAGTCTTCTGCAGGAAGAGTTTCTGAGCATATATCCGTACGACGGGAATGGGACCATTCACGACTGGACAGAAAAGATGAAAGATGAACTGCAGCGCCAAATTCAAACTGGAAAGTGGAATAGACGCGTGCGTATTGGTAATCGGATTCTAGATGTGGTATTTACGTGGTGTGATGAAGAAATAGAATGAAAAAGAAGCGGATGACGCTTCTTTTTTTAGCGTTGGAATAAAACGAGTTTTCCTGCTGAAGATGTGCAGCGATGTGTTTTTTCATGCAATCCTTTTTCTTGTAAAATGGATGCCCCTTTTGATTTCGCTTCTGCTTCTGTTGTCGCCTCGAATGATTCGTCTAGCATTTTGGAACCATCTTTTTCAAAGACTGTTAGAATGTATACTCCCATGAAAATTCCCTCCAAAGATTAAAATCAGAATCTTATAACTATTTTGTCATAAAACGATAGAATATGCAAAGAAATATGTGACATGATTGGTAATAAGTAAGGACGCTTTTGTATTTACTTTATTTTTGAGGAGAAAGGAGGGGGATGGGTAAAAAACACCCCATATGTAAAATTGCATGAAAACATCAGGTAACATAGTGCTATTATTTTATTATAGATCTGCTCTATATTTTTTCATTAATCATGTTGAAACCCTACAGAAAAACAATTGGTGAACTAAAGAATTGAAGGAAGGCACTCATTGAGTGCCTTTTCTTTATGAAAAAATCCCCATACAATGTGCAGGGGTCAAGCGTAAATCGTAAACCGTTCAGTTGGGTGAACAACATCATAATGATACATAAATTCCCCACTAGCAAAACAGTAAAATCTCTTTTTCTCCTTAGTAAAATGTAATTTTCTCATGTATTTTTATATGATATATCCGTTATATAAATTGATTTTTAGAGATAGGAGCCTACCCAAAATTTTTAAATCAATTATTTACTGATAATGTACGAATATACACAAGTGCCGTTACCTAAAATGGACAAGCTGCATCTATTAATAGTAGTACACCATTTGTACAACCTATTCTATATATGGAGATGATGAAATGCCTTGTGTTGTAATCGACTTTTATATTGCACCTGGGTCAACTATAACAGATGCTCAGTTTAGAGAACATGTACGCTGGGTAAATCGGATTTGGAAAGCAGGGGCTGGTATTGATATAAGATATCGTTTTCGAGATCCTGCAGACAGCAGTAGAATCGTAAGAGTACCAGTAGATGGTCCAGTAGTTCTTCCTGATCAAACTTTTCCTTGTGAATTTACTGTGTTTGAAGGCCTCCCTGAAAACTTCCAAGCGGATTTAGATAGCAGACCTTATGGTACAGGACCATGGCCAGAACCAAATGAAGTAGATATTGCTGTATTCTATATAAATGGGCCAATAACACTTGATAACGGTACCATAGTACAAGGATGTGCCCCTATTTGGAGTCCTAACATTTATAGTCCGAGTATTCTTATTGCAAACCCTAGAGATAATGTACTTTCTAATAGCCCACTAATCCTTGCACATGAACTAGGACATGTTTTTGGTCTAGACCATTTTTTTGACCAAGAACATGTTAATAATATTATGCACATTCCATTAATAAACAATGTATCCACTCAATTAACCCAAAAACAAATTAATGATGCGTATAATTCAATTAGTGATCTTCCTGATTGTTAGTAAAAAGATTAAATTAAAACAAAAAAGAAGAGGTGATTAAAATAAAAGAGAAACACTTTCTGCATAAAAAAGCAAGATACCGTTCATATACAAAAGATAATATAGCACCTGATAAAGTGCAATCTTCTAAAAGCGATTGCGGTTGTAGTTATGGGAATGCACCAGATGATTTACCAGTCGATTTCCCACCAAACACTTGCAAAGAAAATCCTTGGAAAGTAACTCCCCCAGCCGACTAAATCCTCTCATTATCAGGTCATCTTTACATAAAATTAGTGAAGGTGACCTGGTGGAAACCAGCTTGTTTGTTTTACCTTTTGAATTTACTTTCGTTTTAATCATAGCCTCAAATGATCTAGCTAGTACTTTGAACCATCTTTTTCGAAAATGGTTCGTGTATATAACCATGAAAATCCCCTCTAGAATAAACAGTCAGAATATTAAATCTATTTAACTGTAAAACGAACAATTATACAAAAGAAATCTGTGATATATCGTGCTAAAATAAGACTGAGTATCACGGAGAAAGGACGTTACATTGTGAAAGAAGTAAAGTTTATACATGCGGCAGATTTACATTTGGATAGTCCGTTTAAAGGAATGGAAATGAATGTGTCGTCATCTGTTTGGGAGAGAATGAAGCAAAGTACGTTTCAGTCATTTGAACGTATTATCGATAAAGCAATTCAAGAGCGCGTTGATTTCATGCTGATTGCGGGAGATTTATATGATGCGGAAACGAGAAGTCTTAGAGCGCAAGTGTTTGTGAGAGAGCAAATGAAGCGCCTTTCGCAGTATGACATTCCTGTTTATATCATTCATGGTAACCATGATCATTTAGGAGGAAGCTGGGCGGCAATTGAGTTTCCTGAGAATGTTCATGTGTTTACAGAGCCATATGTAGAAGCGAAGCCGTTTTATAAAGATGGTGAACTGCTTGCATCTATTTATGGGTTTAGTTATTTACAACAAGCTGTCACGGATAATATGACAGCGCAGTATGAAAAAATGAGCGATGCGCCTTTTCATATTGGGATGCTTCACGGAAGTGTGGAAGGTGGCGATGCGGAGCATAATCGCTATGCGCCGTTTCTAATTCGTGAGCTGAAGGAGAAAGGGTTTGATTATTGGGCACTTGGTCATATACATAAACGCGAGATTTTAGCAGAGGAGCCATATATCATTTATCCAGGTAATATACAAGGGCGCCACCGGAAGGAAACGGGAGAAAAGGGAGCGTATCTTGTTGAGATTACAGAGCGAAAGGCGAATTGTTCTTTCTTTAGTACGGCAGATGTAGTTTGGGGAGAAATGGAGATTAGTATCGATGAACTACAGACAGTTGATGACCTTATGACGGCTTGTTCCAAAGCGCTGAACGAATGGCGTAAAGAAGAGGAGGGAACTCTTCTGACAGCTGTGTTTACTGGCCAAGGCCCTCTAGCTTCTTATTTACGTGATGAAAAACGTGTGGAAGAGATTTTTCATATTTTAGCAGCGGGAGAAGAGCGTAGAGATTTTGTATATGTAATGAAGTGGAAGAATGAGACGATTTCATTTGCTGAAACCGAGCGTTTAAAAGAGGAAAATCATTTTGTTGGTAGTGTATTGCAAGAACTAGAATCCTTTACGAATATGGATGCGGTGCTGCGAACGATTTGGACATCTCCTGTCGCGCGTAATGTGATTGAGTCTTTTTCAGAAGAGGAGAAAGCAGAGATTCAAAAGGAAGCGGAAAATATTATATTAGAGCAATTATTCCGGCAAGAGAGGGATAAAAAATGAGAATTGAGAAACTCCATATTTATGGCTATGGGAAATTAGAAAATGTGGAAATGGATCTTTCATTGCTGACGGTGTTGTACGGTGAAAATGAAGCGGGGAAATCAACGATTCGTTCGTTTATGAAGAGTATTTTATTTGGTTTTCCAATGAGAGGACAAAGACGCTACGAACCGAAAGAAGGCGGGAAGTACGGCGGCGCGATGACCGTTATGACAGAGCAGTATGGAAGACTCAAAATCGAGCGTCTTCCGAAAACGGCTGCTGGAGAAGTGACGGTTTACTTTGAAGATGGAAAAACAGCTGGTGAAGAAGTACTGCAGACTCTGCTAAGCGGGATGAATGAGAACCTGTTTGATTCTGTCTTTTCGTTTGATATGCATGGTCTCCAAAATATTCATCATGTTGGAGAAGCTGAAATCGGAAATTATTTGTTCTCGGCGAGTGCAGTTGGAAGTGATGCGCTCTTGCAGTTAGATAAAAAGTTAGAAAAAGAAATGGAGCAGCGATTTAAGCCGAATGGCCGTAAGCCGGAGATTAATGTGTCGCTTCAAGAAATAAAGAAACTGCAAGAAAAGCTTGGGGCGTGGCAAGGGAAAATTGGTACGTATGAAAAGCTCATGGGGCAGTTAAAAGAAAGTGAAGGGCGCCTTGCTCACATTCGGGATGAAAAAGAGATGGCAGAGAAACGTAAGCAAGACTATGAAGTGTTGGCCACGCTGCAACCTCTTGTCATTGAAAAACAAGCGTATGAAAAAGCGCTAGAAGAGCAGAAGAATCCGTTTCCAGTTCGAGGTGTAGAACGTTATGAAACGATAAAAGCAAAACTGGAGCCGCTTTTGGTGCAACTCGATTCAATCCAGAAACGGATGGAAATGGTGCAATCGGAATTGGATGGGATAGAAGTACAAGAAGAACTGTTGCAAAAAGATAGTTATGTAGAAGAACTTCGTATGCAGCATATGTCATATGAAAATGCGCGCCAAGAAATGCGCGATATTACAGTAAGCATCGGGAATATGAAAGAAGAGATAGAAGAGCTCGAGCAGCAAATTGGTACTACTTTTGAAAAAGAAAAGGTGCTGTCATTTGATACAAGCCTTGCCGCAAAAGAAATGATAACGCAAACGGTGCAAAAGGCGAGAGAGTTAGATAATCGGAAAGAGCAGCTTGATGAGCGCTTTAAAGTGGCGCAGGAGCAATTAGAAGAACAGGAAGAAAACGTAGGGCATATTCGGAAGCAGATGTTATCGGATGAAGAGCGGCAGAACCTTGTAGAAAAAGAAAAGTCGTTTCAAGATACAGTCTTGATAGGTACTGGTGCGGAGCGCATTAAGCGTAAATATGAAGAAAGAATGAAAACCGCGCGGGAAAAGAAAAAGCGTTGGCAGACGATTTGTTTCCTTTTGTTAGCTGTTAATACAGTGATATTGCTGACAAGTGTATTTCTAGATAATCGTGCGTTGTTATTTACGAGTGTTATCTTTTTTGTCTTAATTGTACTTGCACTTGTTTTGTATAAAGATAATTCTTCAGATAGCTTACAAGAAGAACTGCTCTCGCTGCAGCAAAGTGCAGGTGGAAGGCAAAATGAAGAGGCACTATCTATTCGTTATCAAGTAGAAAAAGATGAAGAAATACGTAAATTATTTGAGAGGGAGTCTTATAAGTTACAACAAATTGAAAGAACCTATGAAAGAGTGGTTTCTGCATATGAAGAATGGGAGCGAGATACGTTTCATGTGGGAGAGCAAGTCGATACATATAATGCGCGTTATTCGTTCCCAAGTTTTTATACATATGCGCATGTATTGCCAGCATTTGAACGTGTGGAAAAGATGCAACAGTTATATCGCGAAGTAGGAAAGATGGCAGAGCGAAAAGAGATATTATATGAAATGATTTCGCAGTTTGAACATAAACTAGAGAACGTTATGAAAAATACAGAATGTGATCATCTTCATATGATTCGTGATCGCATTCAAAAGGAAAAAGAAAAAGGGCAAAAGAAGGAGCAACTTGTAGGAAAGCTTGCTGATTGGAAAGAAGAGCGGGAAGTACTGCAGCACCAAGTAAAACAACTTACAGTAGAACGAGATGCGCTCTTAGAAATGGCAGCAGTTGCTAATGAAGAAATGTTTTTAGAGGCTGGTAAGAGAGCAGAAAAGCTTGAAGAGGCAGAGAAGCAAGTAGAGCGGCTATCACCACAAATTGATATGTTAGAAAAGCGTTTAACAAGCTTATCATTAGTGGAACACTACCAAGTGAAAGGATATGAAGAAAACTTAAATCAAGAAGTACTTCGTATACAAGGCTTTCTTTCAGAAGAGAAGAAATTGACCGAGAGTATTGCGGAGCATCGCGTGGAGATTGCGAATTTAGAAGAAGGTAGTACGTACGGTGATTTATTACATGAATGGGAAATGAAAAAATCGCATGTACGTGAGCAAGTGAAAAAGTGGGCTGCATACGCGACTGCTAAAACGGTGTTAACAAAAACAAAGCAATATTATCATGAAGTACAGCTGCCCCGTATTCTACAAAAGGCCGAGGAGTATTTTGTATACTTAACAGGTGAGAAGTATAGTAAGATTTTTTCGCCATCAGAAAGTGAGCCGTTTATTGTAGAACGAAGTGATGGTATGCGTTTTTATAGTCATGAACTAAGTCAGGCGACAGCGGAGCAACTGTATTTGTCACTAAGATTTGCACTAGCCCGGACGTTTGAACATGATTATCCATTTATTATTGATGATAGCTTTGTACATTTTGATGCAATAAGAACAGAACGAACAATCCAATTAATAAAAGAAATTGCGAAGGATAGACAAGTGATTTTCTTTACATGTCATGCCCATCTATTATCATTCTTTACAGAAAAACAGATTATAAAATTAACACATGAACGTAAAGAAAATAAGGTGTAGTGTGCTATACTAAAAGTACTTAAGTTGGTGGAGGAATCAGGATGAAAAAGAAAATTGCAGAATATGAAGTTGGTGAACAAGTCGATGTCTTTTTGCTAATTAAAACAGCAACAAAAGGTATCGCAAGTAATGGGAAGCCATTTTTAACAGTAATCTTACAAGACCAAAGCGGGGATATTGAAGCGAAGCTATGGGATGTATCACCAGAAGTAGAGAAGCAATATGTAGCCGAAACGATTGTAAAAGTAGCTGGAGATATTCAAAACTATAAAGGGCGCATTCAACTTCGTGTGAAGCAAATCCGCGTTGCAAATGCGAATGAAATAACAGATATCTCAGACTTTGTAGAAAAAGCTCCAGTGAAAAAAGAAGATATGGTAGAAAAGATTACACAGTACATATTTGAAATGAGAAATTCGAACATTCAGCGTCTGACAAGACACTTATTGAATAAACATCAAAATGAATTTTTAGAATATCCAGCAGCAACGAAAAATCATCACGAGTTCGTATCAGGACTTGCGTATCACGTTGTGTCGATGCTTGATTTAGCGAAAGCAATTTCTACGCTATATCCATCTTTAGATAAAGATTTACTATATGCAGGCGTTATTTTACACGACCTTGGTAAAGTCATTGAATTATCTGGTCCGATTTCAACAACATATACACTAGAAGGAAACCTACTAGGTCACATTTCCATCATGGTAAACGAAATTGGAAAAGCCGCAGATGAACTGAAAATTGAAGGCGAAGAAGTACTAATTCTTCAACATATCGTCTTATCTCATCACGGAAAAGCCGAATGGGGTAGCCCAAAACCACCATTAGTAAAAGAAGCAGAAATCCTGCATTACATCGATAATTTAGATGCGAAGATGAACATGATGGATCGTGCCCTTGGCCGCACGAAACCAGGTGAATACACAGAGCGTGTCTTTGCCCTTGATAATCGTTCGTTTTATAAACCTACTTTTCACAACTAAATAGTACTTATGAGGCAAGTGATTTTAGCAAACTTCTAACATTGCTTGCCTACAATTTGCCCACGAGATTTTAAAAACTCGTGGGCAAATTGGTTTACGGCTGTTTCCTCTATCATATCTTTCGAGAGGACTCCCACCTGTATGACATTGTTGAGAAAAAGCTGTGTAAAAAGTCAGGGTGTCCTGCCTCATAGAAAAATACATCTACAGAAAATCCTACTGTCATTTTTTATCAGTCTTTTTTACCTTGTTTGAAAGTACTAGTAGGTAAGGTACTTTAATAGTCTACGTTTATCCAAATAATATCTAGAAAGAAAGCATAGCTCCTCTGTCATCAAAGATAGAATCAGAATTCCATGCTACTTCCCAAAGATTGTTTTCTGGATCGGCAAAATAAGCCGTTCTTCCTCCCCAAAAAGCATCGCTTGGTTCCCTTAAAATTTTTCCGCCTACATTTCGAATTTCCTCAATTGTTGAATCAACTTGTTCAGGCTTATCTACATTGATAGCAAACGTTACACCACGAAAGCTGTTTACGTCTTGAGTAATGGAAACACCAGCATCTCTTGCTAATTCCTCAATAGGAAATATAGAAAGAATAACACCTGCCGTTTTAAATGCCGCATAAGTATCTGAACTGATTTCTGTCTCTTCCCACCCTAGACTTTTATAAAATGCACGAAGAACAGGTAAGTTAAAAGCACCAATTGTTATTAGACTTACTCTTTGTAGTACCATCCGTATATGACCTCCATAATTTTATATCTTTATAAGTTCAATATAAGATTTAAATACCCTTTCTTTCACTCAATTCGTAATTGTACTGGTAAAAATCTGAAAATTATTTCTCAACTTATGCAGAAAAGAAATTATATACAATTTGTGGAAAAGTGTTAATATTTAGATAATTACAGAAAGAAATGAGGGGAGAAATTCTATGAGTGCACATGTAGTAACGAAAGAACAGATTAAGCATTCATTAGACGCTTGGTATCAATCGATGCTGAAGCAGCAAGTGGAGAAAGCGACAGAATTGAAAGAAGAAATTGAATCAAAAATTAATCATATGGAAGAAGATCAAAACATATTGTTTTATTATTCATTATTAGATTTTCGCTATCAAGTGTTAGCAGATCGTTTAAGTATTACAAGCGATAGCTTCGATAAAATAGAGTCCTTATCTATTCCGAATGATTTGCTTTTAACACATTATTATCATCTCTTTAAAGGTATTCATCTAATGTTCATTTCAAATTACAAAGAATCTGAAATACACTTTGAGAAAGCTAAAGAATTATTAAAGCAAGTTTCTAATCCGATAGAACAAGCTGAATTTCATCAACACTTTGCGGTATTGTATCACCATACTTACAAAATGTTATCTTCTATTGAATATATAAATAAGGCGAAAGCAATATTTTTAAATCAAGAAGGATATGAAGTCAAAGTTGCATCCTGTGAAAATATTATAGGGACAGCCTGTATATTTTTAAAACAATTTGAACAAGCCGAAGAACATTTAAATCGTGCAATTGACATTTTACAGAAAGCTAAAGAGGATAAGCTAATTTTAGTAGTTAGACATAATCTAGGCTTATTGTATGCAACCCAAAATCTATCTACTTTAGCTATTCGTCATTTATCAGAAGTAACAGAGAAACTTCCTAATCATATCAAAGCCATTTTCCTACAAGCAAGGGAGCATTATAAATTAGGTGAAATAAATATTGCACAAAAATTAATTGAAGACGGTTTAAATATTTGTTCTGCAGTAGGAAACAAAGAATATATGTATCACTTCAACATTTTGAAAACGTTAAATGAAAGATGTTCAATGGATTTAGTGGAAAAAGAGGTAAAAGAGGGAATATTTTACTTTGAAAAACAAGGATTATGGGATTATGTTGAAGAATATGGTGAGTTGTTAGCTGTCGAGTTTCGTAAATTGAATAATCATGAAAAAGTAAGTGATTATTTTAATATCTGTTATGAAGCGAAACAAAAATTATTAAGTAGAGGAGCATTAAAATAATGAAAAAATTGGGTGTTATTACTGTTGGTTTATCTGTTATCGGAATTTTTTCCTTTGGATTAAATCATTTTTCTGAAACACAACAAGCTACTCATGCAGATCATTTCATAACAAAGCCTGATTTAGCATATAGCGTTAGCGATACACCTGTATATTCATATGTTGATGGAAACACAGAGGTAAGTGCTTCGGAATAGATTACGAACAGCTATAATGAATACTCGTGTAGACCTATAACCAAAAGAAGAACGTTTACCCTCACTAATAGGCGTTCTTCTTTTATTTGTTTTCTTCATCGTCTATACCATCTAAGTTTGGATTATATTCATAAATATCTTGCCTCAAACGAAAATCCGCAACTGAAAATAGATCCATAAACCGATTAAAAAACACCCTATCTTATCTAGCATTAACGGACAGTAAGGCCCCCATCTCAAAGTTCAGTGAAAGTAAAGAAGTTAGGTAAGGGCTTAAGTCCGCCGCTGATTAAGGTTTCACTTTATAAAGCTTATACAATAAACTCAAGGTATTCCGGGAAATCTATCTGATTCATATCTTCCATACCACCATTTTCTCTTACGTGAACATATATTTTGTGAATACATTTATACAACAAGGAAATATGTTTTTTCGGCATATCATCTAGACAAACAAACGCTTCATTAGGGTTAGTTTCATTCTTTAAAACTTTAAAATTCCATCTACTATAAAGATCTGGATATAACATACAAGATTTAGTATCTGGACCAAAACTGTAAATTACATTTTCTTTATTCTCATACTCTTTCATTATTGCAATCAGTGGATATCTTCCCATTGTTTTAAACACTCCTTTTTTCTTTGTTAAGGGGGAAATTGAAGATATTATACGTTTAGTTTCAGGTTAGTCCTATGGTCACCTAAAGTCATGTTTTATCATCTGTTTTGAAAATTCTTTCAAATCAAGGTATAGAGTATGTATATCTAAGTAATTTTATATCTTTTTCTAATCCTCTTTAGGATAGATTGTATCTTTTAGTATGGAGCGATTTATCCCGTATTAACTGCCTGTAAAAGCCTGATTCGGGAGTGGGACAGTTCGATGTTGAAGTTGGATTTTGTTAATGGCTCCAATATGTGTTTATATTTAAAACATCATTTGTTCAACAATTTCAACAGAAGGTTTTATTGTTGAATTAGGGAATTTTTTCACTAAACGCTTTAAACAGTCAATGTATTCTCTATTTTTCGTATCGTAATCTATATCTTCAAATACTTCACTAATCCATTCTATTTCTTCTTCTGAAGCGCTATCTAAAAATTTAATAGTATGTTCGATATCCTCGCTTAATAGTTTCGTAAGTTGCTCCCAATATTTTTCGATTAAAAAGCTATTTTCATGATGAACTGTTTTGCGTTCTGCTATAATTTGTTTAACTTTTTCTTCAAACATTATTTACTCTCCTTTAAGTTTCGTCGTTTATGTAACCAAATATCTATTAGGTTTCGTAATGTAATAGTCTCTATTTCAAGCGAATCTTCAATTTCATCTTCATCATACTTATTAAATATAAAAGTTATATCTTTTCGGACATCTGCGCTAAAAATATTCGCACTGATTTTTTCATAATCACTTTTTTGGTTTAAAACTTTATCTACAGTTTCTGCTATCCAATCACCAAATTCAGATACCTCTACATTTAAAAATGCTTCTAAAACATCGAATTCCTTTGGCAATCTAATCATTAAACTGCCTGTGCTAAGTATTTCAAATTTATAATTCATATTATTTTCTCCTCCAAATGGAAAAAACTTAAAATCGCTACTAAGAACAGGTTCCAATAGTTGTTTAGCTTTCTCACTAACCATTGGTGTACCGACCTCTACCCAAAACTTAGGGAAATCACTGTGGTGATCGCCTTCTACACATTCAACAAGTATATCATCCCCCCACGAATCAGATAATCTTATGGCTGTGTCAAGTTTTTCCTCTATGTATTTTTGGGAATATTCCTCGCAATGTAATAGTTGAAAAGATTCATAGTTATCGAACGAACTCTTTAATTTCCAGATTTTCATTCTGATTTTCCTTTAAAAGTATATACAAAGCAAGCCCCAATAATTTTATCCTGCAGTAACAGGCAGTAAGATCCCCCGCTTCAAAATTCAGCAAAAGAAAAGAAGTAAGGTGGAGGATGAAGAAAACCCTACTGATTAAAGATTCCCTTTATTAAAATGAGGATGTATGTCTTGCCCTAATTTCACTAGAGGAGTAAGTTAGTTAAAGAGGGATAAACGTTTTCATTTAAAATAAGGAGGAGTCTGTACCCTATGAATTATTTTATTATAGGCGATGTCCATGGGTGTTATTATACATTTAAGAATTTGCTCAATAAATATTGGGATAAAGAGAATGAAATGGTTTTCTAATTAGGTGATTTAATTGATAGAGGAAAAAACTCACCTCAAATGGCCCAATTTGCAATACAATTAAGTGCTGATTTTCCTGATCAAGTCAAATTTTTAAAGGGGAATCATGAGTTTGAAATAATTAGTCATTTTGATAATCCACCGAATAACAATTGGCTAAGACAGTGTGGGGAAGAGACACTGGATCAATACAGGAAAATGAATAGAGATTATATGAATGATGTTAGATGGTTCAGAAATCTTCCGCTATATTGGGAAAATGAACACCTGTTTCTAAGTCACGCAGGAATTTCTGAACAATCAGCAAATCCATTCATAGAGGAAGATGAGTATGGCGTTTTATGGAATCGCAGTCCGTTAAAGAATATTAATAAATTGCAAATTATAGGACACACACCTTGCGAAAATCCGCATTATGACGTTGAAAGTAATACATGGAATATAGATACAGGTGCTGCTTATTTAGGGTATTTGACAGGTGTGAAAATTAAACCTAATGGAGAAATATTAGAATTTATTAGGGAAGATACAGACGTAAGAGATAAATAGAATCATTTCAAGCTTTTAGTAGAGTAGAATATAAATTTCTCTGAAAAGAATTGACTTACTTTTTATTTGTAACTAAAATGATTATAGTTGGGTTAAATAGTATAAAGATAATCAAGAAATATTCCAATGCATTCTTATTTAGAGAGAAAGCATATTTTTTTGTTACAGTTGTAACTTAATTCGTTACAACTGTGATGGCTATAAAATACGTACAAAATGTAAAAGCTTATTTTAAGTGTATTCGTTCATGATTCACAGCAATAGAAAGGAGACAGTCAACTTGAAACAATTAAAGTTCTATATAATTAGTGGTCTTGCACTTGTATTATTAGTGGTTTGTAACGTTGTGGAAAAGCCTACAGCGAAGGTACAGGAAGTAAAGGATACAATGGTAACAAAACTGAACACAGAAGAAAAGATGGCGGAGATTGATGGACAAACGATATATTTTAAACAAATTGGTGAAGGGAACCCGCCGCTGCTTATGCTTCATGGCTTTGGTGGTTCTTCTGATGGATTCGGTGATATTTATCCAGAATTAGCGAAAGATCATACGATCATTGCGGTTGATATTTTAGGATTTGGTCGTTCTTCTAAGCCGGTGGATTTTCAGTATTCATTTCCAGCACAAGCAAATTTATATTATAAGTTAATGAAAAAATTAGGCTACGATAAGTTCGCTGTTCTCGGTCATTCCATGGGAGGAGAGATTTCTCTTAATTTGACGTACTTATATCCTGAAGCGATTACGCACCTTATTTTAGCGGACTCGACAGGAATAGAATCCTTCCAGCAAAAAGAAGGTTTCCAAAAGCCGAATTTATCGGTTGATGTAAATACGGTATCTACCATTACGGATTATGATAAAAATGCGGTGAAAAATAGAAGAGATGATAAAGAGCATTATAGTGAATTGACGAAAATGAGAGAGCGCCGCATTGCGATGGATGCGAATGAAATCAAGGTGCCAACCTTAATTATTTGGGGCAGAAATGATAAAAGCGTTTCATGGAAAAATGGTGAAACCTATCATCAACTATTGAAAAATAGTACATTCCATATGATTGAAAAAGGGTATCATGCTCCGTTTCGTCAAGAGCCGGAAGAGTTTATGAAATATGTCCAAGCTTTTTTTGAAAAGCATGCTGTATCTACCAATAGAATTTTTTAATTATAAACCCGTTTCTTCTTTCTTAAGAAGATGATTCGAACGAAGGTTCTGTTATTTAGGGCAGAACCTTTTTATTTTGCTGTCTTATGTGTTTCATCCTGCATAAAAAAATATTTCTCAACATTTTATTTGTTGAAAAATATTGAATATTCGTCATAATACGAATATTATGTTGTTATTGGCAAAAAAAACAGATAATTTGCAAACATGGGGAGGAAGTACATTGAAAAAGAATGGGAAGAGAAAACCTTTATCAGTATTAGCAACAGCGGCAGTATTAAGTAGTACTTTTGCATTTGGGGGGCAATCTGCATATGCTGAAACGCCATCATCATCTCTACCAATCGATGAACATTTAATACCAGAGGAACGTTTAGCAGAAGCGTTAAAAGAACGAGGCGTCATTGATAAATCTGCATCACAAGCTGAGACATCAAAGGCTGTTGAAAAGTATGTTGAGAAAAAGAAAGGGGAAAACCCTGGGAAAGAGATTGTTCCTGGAGATAGTTTGACGCAAGAAGCATCTGATTTTATGAAAAAAGTAAAAGATGCAAAGATGCAAGAAAAGGAACAAGCAGATAAACCGGCTGAAGGAACAGTAGCTGGACAAGCATCTGGATTTACCCCTGGTAAGTTAAATGGAAAAGTTCCGACTGCACCAGCGAAGCAAGAAGGATATAACGGTGCTGTTCGAACAGATAAAGTGCTTGTTTTACTCGCGGAGTTTAGTGATTTTAAACATAATAATATTGATCAAGCGCCAGGATATATGTATTCTAAAGACTTTGATCGTGAGCATTATCAAAAAATGTTATTTGGTGATGAGCCATTTACGTTATTTGATGGATCGAAGATTAACACATTTAAACAATATTATGAAGAACAATCTGGTGGTAGCTACACAGTTGATGGAACTGTAACGGAATGGCTAACTGTTCCAGGGAAAGCTTCCGATTACGGTTCAGATGCTGGTACTGGTCATGATAATAAAGGACCTTTAGGACCACGTGACTTTGTGAAGGAAGCATTAAAAGCAGCAGTAGCAAAAGGAATTAACTTAGCTGATTTTGACCAATTTGATCAGTACGATCAAGATGGTGACGGAAATAAAAATGAGCCAGACGGCATTATTGATCATTTAATGGTTGTTCATGCGGGTGTAGGACAAGAAGCTGGCGGCGGTAAATTGAAAGATGATGCAATTTGGTCTCATCGTTCAAAACTTGGATCAAAACCATATGCAATTGATGGCACACAAGCTTCTGTTCCGAATTGGGGCGGAAAGATGGCTGCATACGATTATACAATCGAACCTGAAGATGGAGCGGTTGGTGTGTTTGCGCATGAGTACGGTCATGATTTAGGTTTACCAGATGAGTATGACACAAAGTATACAGGACAAGGTGAACCTGTTGAGTCATGGTCTATTATGAGTGGAGGCAGCTGGGCCGGAAAAATTGCAGGAACAGAGCCAACGAGTTTGTCACCACAAAATAAAGAGTTTTTCCAAAAGAATATGGGCGGAAACTGGGCGAATATTTTAGAAGTAGATTACGATAAACTTCGCAACGGCATTGGCGCTGCAACATATATCGATCAAAGTGTTACAAAGTCAAAACGACCAGGAATTGTTCGTGTTAACTTACCGGACAAAAATATTAAAAATATTGAAGCGGCATTTGGTAAGAAGTTTTATTACAGTACAAAAGGAAATGACATGCATACAACACTTGAGACACCAGTATTTGATTTAACAAATGCAGCGAATGCTAAGTTTGATTATAAGGCATTCTATGAGCTTGAAGCAAAGTATGATTTCCTTGACGTGTACGCTATTGCAGAAGATGGAACGAAGACACGTATTGATAGAATGGGAGAAAATGATGTAAAAGGCGGTATGGATACAACTGATGGTAAGTGGATTGATAAATCATACGATTTAAGCCAATTCAAAGGGAAAAAAGTAAAACTACAGTTTGAATATTTAACAGATATCGCAGTAGCTTATAAAGGATTTGCGTTAGATAATGCAGCGTTAACTGTAGATGGCAAAGTTGTTTTCTCTGATGATGCTGAAGGTCAACCAGCAATGACGTTAAAAGGATTTACTGTATCTGACGGATTTGAACAGAAAAAACATAATTACTATGTAGAGTGGAGAAATTACGCTGGTTCTGACATGGCGTTACAACACGCACGTGGTCCAGTATTTAATACAGGAATGGTTGTATGGTATGCAGATCAAAGCTTTACAGATAACTGGGTAGGCGTTCATCCAGGTGAAGGATTCCTAGGCGTAGTAGATTCTCATCCAGAGGCAATCGTAGGTACATTAAATGGACAACCGACTGTGAAGAGCAGTACGCGTTATCAAATTGCGGATGCTGCATTCTCATTTGATCAAACGCCAGCATGGAGAGTAGATTCACCAACTCGCGGAATCTTTGACTATAAAGGATTACCAGGCGTTGCGAAATTTGATGATTCTAAGCAGTACATCAACAGCATCATTCCAGATGCAGGACGTAAATTACCGAAACTAGGCTTAAAGTTTGAAGTAGTAGGACAAGCTGAAGACAAATCTGCAGGTGCAGTTTGGATTCATCGTTAAGAAGTGAAATGAGAAGCAGTACTCTTATAGGGTACTGCTTTTTCATTATTATAAAGAGAGTTAGTTTAATGAAATGAAAATCGAGATAAATATGTAAATTTTGTATAATTTTTGTAAGGGGTCTCTATTTTATATTAAGTATGTTGTTTTTGGTAAATGAATCATGAGTTCGTGGGGTTGGGAGAAAAATGATGCAAGAAGCGAAAAAAATGATGTCTATGCCAGAGTTAAGAGAAGTAGCAAAGCACTATCGGAAAAAATATTATGCAGATGTATTTATTTTATATGAAGAAACAGTAGAACTGTGGAGTGTATATGAAGAAAATGGTGAGAAGTACGTTCTGTTTGTATTTTTTAGAGGTTCAAAAGGGGGCTGGAAGGGAACGCTTGTGATAGACGAACATGGACAAGTTATTTCAAGGAAAGAAGCAGAGAGAATTGGAAGTATCGTTCTAAGTCATAAGTTTTATTTTGCTACGCCTACACCTGACCTTTACTTACAACCTCTCTGTATGAAATTGAAGCAGCATCTCGTTACATTGATCATTATGTTACAGGAAGAAGGAAAAAAGGATCCTGTCATTACGGAAATAGTAAAGAGTACTTTAAATATCATCATAGAATTTGATCAGTTTCTAGATTTTTTAGAGGCAAGAAAGGCATTTATATTTAAGCCGAATGAGCCAATTACCTCTGAGACTTATCATACCGCAAAAGAATTATTAAAATATTATGCTCATTCTTTGTTTAAGATGGAGAAATTGTATGTTTCAGCAAGAAAAGAGATAAAGGGCTATAAAAAGAAACTGAACAAAATGAATTTGAAAAACAAAAGGGGAGCGCTTAGCTGTATATCTAAATTTAATAGTGGTATTACATATGCAAAGTGGCGATATCACATGATGAAGTACAGAATGGAAATTCAATATTATAAAACATATAAAGATATTTTACAAAGAGATGAAATTGCTCAACATATTATAAAGGTAAGTGAAGAGCATTTTGATAAAATGCATAAAAAGATATTTCGAAACTAGTGTGAGGGATAAAGATGGGATCTATTGTTGGAATGTTATGGAAAGATGTAGAAGAGTACGATTCGCTTGCAGATGCTATAAATAGTGAAAAAATAGAAAAACTATTAAATGTAATACAGCAGTACGGGAATATCTTTATACCAAATCAAATTAAAACGGAGTTTACTGCGATAGATGTATGTAGCCCTTTCGAAATGCAAGTCGAACATCTTTTACAAGAAAAAGCTTTTGTTAAAGGATTTGGTACGTCGGAATGGATAAAAGTAGATGAAAGTGGCAAAGAAGTTTTTCGAATGTATCATAAACGAGACGCCATCTATTTTATAGCGGATGCTAGTTATGTCATGCAAGCTGAAAAGAATAATCTGGAATGCTTTTTTCAGATGTTTAAAGAAGTAGCGGTGCAATTAGATTTTCAAATTGGTGTTATAGGGTATAATGCGTTTTATCTTTTCAAGTTTTTTTGGAGGCGACAAATTCCGAAGTTAGAGCATTATATTTGGGCGCATAAAGATTCAAGCATAGGTGGAAGGTTGGAGACTCATTTTTACTATAACTATGAAGAAATATGCGGAAATCTATCTTTTAGGGTGAATAAAACAGATTCATATTATGAAGTTTTTTTATCAGATGATATAAATTCCCCTGTGAGTCATATGGTGGAGCAAGAATTTGTATATGAAGTACTTTATGATAAAAGCAGAGTACTAATCCCGTATACAGTAACAGGGAATTTAATGGATAAAAATTTAGAAAGAGTACTCAAGAGAAAATAAGTAAATAGATATAATGGGAATTATCTAGTCATAATCTTGTCTTTCCTCTCATACAGTGAAACTAACAAGGCTTGTCTTAGGAAAGGAAGGAAATCAATTGGAAACTTTACCATGGTGGGTTTATCTTGTTATTATCGGGATTGTCGTAAGTGGCTACATGGTTTTATATACTTCAAAAAAAGAGCAAGAGATGGATAATGAGTTTATTGAAAAAGAAGGAGAAGTATATATGAAGCGTTTAGAAGAAGAGCGCGAGAGACGTAATCAAGAGAGTGATAAGGATTCTGTGTTGCTGTAATGAGAGTAAGTGGTGAATAACGAGTCGGTTATTCACCTTTTTTTATGATATCGACTGCTCGACACGACGTGACAAGAAAGTAGGCTAAAAAATTCTTCTACTAGCTTTTATTTTTCCTTAATTTGTGTACTATAAAGAATAGGATGATGTAAAAAAGGGGACTTTTTGAATGGAATTTCATGAGCAAAAGATTTTGCCAGCTGTTCGGCAAATAAAAGATTTGGAAAAATTATTACATAGTTATTATGAGTATATTGTTATTTTAGACATTCATATCGGTCAATTGAAGAGTGTTGTGAAACTTGCGAAGCAGCATGGTAAAAAGGTGTTTTTACATGTCGATTTAATTCACGGGTTGCAAAGCGATGGCCATGCGACAGAGTTTTTATGCCAAGAGTATAAGCCATATGGACTATTGTCGACAAAGGCAAGTGTGATTATGAAGGCGAAGCAAAAGGGTGTTGTCGCGATTCAGCGTATCTTTTTAATTGATTCGAGTGCGATGGAGAAAAGTTGTAATCTGTTAGAGAAGACAAAACCAGATTATATTGAAGTGCTTCCAGGCGCTTTAACAGGTGTGATTGCCGAGATGAAAGAACGGACGGGCGTACCGATTTTAGCAGGCGGCTTTATTCGTACGGTTGATGATGTAGACAGAGCGTTAGCAGCTGGTGCAACAGCGATTACAACATCGAAAAAAGAACTATGGAAACATTTCCAAAAATAGTGTCGAAAATGTGAAAAAATTTGTTGACACCGCTTTCATTTACAGTTAACATTATAGACAAGTTAATAAACGTGACGGAGAAAAAAGAGATCCACATTTCATTGTTTCTATATTGTTATATAGAAGCGTGCCAGGTGTGGATCTTTTTCTTTGGGAAAAAATGAATATCCATTCATTTTACCTCTATCACATTGAAAGCGTTTAAATTGATTATGGGGGGATTTTATGTCAGCATATTTAGGGGAGCTAATAGGGACAGCGTTGTTAATCTTACTTGGTGGCGGCGTTTGTGCGGGTGTAAGTTTAAAGAAGTCATTTGCTAAGGATTCTGGATGGATTGTAATTACAATGGGCTGGGGTTTAGCGGTTGCTGTCGCAGCGTATGCAGTTGGATCAATTAGTGGGGCGCATTTAAACCCGGCAGTAACAATTGGACTTGCATTTAAGGGAGCGCTTCCATGGAGTGATGTGCCAGGTTATATCGCAGCGCAAATGATTGGGGCAATCATCGGTGCAATTATCGTATATTTACATTACTTACCTCATTGGAAAGAAACAGAAGACCCAGGTACAAAATTAGGTGTTTTTGCAACAGGACCAGCAATTCCTAACACATTTGCAAACCTTTTAAGTGAAATGATTGGAACATTCGTTTTAGTATTTGGTATATTAGCAATTGGAGCAAATAAATTTGCGGATGGTTTAAACCCATTTATCGTAGGTTTCTTAATTGTAAGTATCGGTTTATCATTAGGTGGAACAACAGGTTATGCAATTAACCCAGCTCGTGATTTAGGACCTCGTATTGCACACTTCTTCCTTCCGATCCCAGGAAAAGGCGGATCAAATTGGAAGTATGCATGGATTCCGGTTGTGGGACCAATCTTAGGTGGATCACTTGCAGGTTTATTCCATCAAGTTGTATTTGAAGGAAAACAAAATGCAGCACTTATTTATGTGATAATTGCAACTGTGATTGTACTAGCAATCTCTTATATGACAAGCAAAAAGAGCGAAAACAATACAAATAGTAGAAAAGTAGCATAAGGGGGAACCGAGTATGAAAAAATATATTCTTTCATTAGACCAAGGAACAACAAGTTCACGCGCAATTCTTTTTGATAAGGAAGGAAAAATTGTTCATTCAGCTCAAAAAGAGTTTACACAACATTTTCCAAAGCCAGGCTGGGTAGAACATAACGCGCACGAAATTTGGGGATCTATTTTAGCGGTTATTGCAACTTGCTTAAGTGAAGCAGATGTAAAACCAGAGCAAATCGCGGGCATTGGGATTACAAACCAACGTGAAACAACGGTTGTATGGGATAAAGAAACGGGTAAACCAGTTTATAATGCAATCGTATGGCAATCACGCCAAACAGCAGAAATTTGTGATGAGTTAAAAGAAAAAGGCTACAACGACATGGTTCGCGAAAAAACAGGTCTTTTAATTGATGCATATTTCTCTGGTACGAAAGTAAAATGGATTTTAGATAACGTTGAAGGTGCAAGAGAAAAAGCGGAGCGCGGTGAACTATTATTCGGAACAATTGATACATGGCTTGTATGGAAATTGTCTGGTGGTAAAGCGCACGTAACAGACTATTCAAACGCATCACGTACATTAATGTTTAATATTCATGACTTACAGTGGGATGATGAGCTTTTAGATATGTTAACAGTACCAAAGAGTATGCTTCCAGAAGTACGTCCATCATCTGAAGTATATGCTCATACAGTTGATTATCATTTCTTCGGTCAAAATGTACCGATTGCAGGTGTAGCTGGTGACCAACAAGCAGCATTATTTGGACAAGCTTGCTTCGGTGAAGGTATGGCGAAAAATACATACGGAACAGGTTGCTTCATGTTAATGAATACAGGTGAAACAGCAGTTGTATCTGAGCATGGCCTATTAACAACAATTGCATGGGGTTTAAATGGTAAAGTTGAATACGCATTAGAAGGAAGTATTTTCGTAGCAGGTTCAGCAATCCAGTGGTTACGTGACGGCATGCGTATGTTTAAAGATGCAAGTGAGAGCGAAGCATATGCATCTCGTGTTGAATCAACAGATGGCGTTTACGTTGTTCCGGCATTCGTAGGACTTGGAACACCGTACTGGGATAGTGAAGTACGCGGAGCTGTATTTGGTGTAACGCGCGGAACAACGAAAGAGCACTTTATCCGTGCAACGCTAGAATCATTAGCATACCAAACGAAAGATGTATTATGTGCAATGGAAGCTGATTCAGGTATTGAGCTGAAAACATTACGCGTTGATGGGGGAGCAGTTAAGAATAACTTCTTAATGCAGTTCCAAAGTGATATGTTAAACGTTCCTGTAGAGCGTCCAGTAATCAATGAAACAACAGCTTTAGGTGCGGCATATTTAGCTGGTCTTGCGGTTGGATATTGGGAAAGCCAAGAAGAAATTAAAACGCAGTGGCATATGGATAAGAGCTTTACACCAGCAATGGAAGCGGAAACAAGTGAAGAGCTATATGCTGGCTGGAAAAAAGCAATTGAAGCAACAAAAGCTTTCAAATAATCATAAGCAGTGTTATAATGATGATAAGTTAATAATTCGGTAGGAGATTTGGAGAGACCACAACACGCTATAGATTGATTTCTATAGCGGAGTTTGTGGTCTCTTTTTTCGTATAATAGGGAGGAATTACCATGAAATTTTCAAGTAAACAACGTAAAGACGTATTAAACGGAGTAAATAAACAAGAGTTAGATGTGATCGTAATTGGTGGAGGGATTACTGGTTCTGGTATTGCATTAGATGGAGCAACACGTGGTTTATCAACAATTGTATTCGAAATGCAAGACTTTGCAGCAGGTACATCAAGTCGTTCAACGAAACTTGTACACGGTGGTTTACGTTATTTGAAACAACTTGAAGTGAAAATGGTAGCAGAGGTTGGGAAAGAGCGTGCGATCGTATATGAGAACGGTCCCCATGTAACAACACCAGAGTGGATGTTACTACCGTTCCATAAAGGCGGCACATTCGGTTCATTTAGTACATCAATCGGTCTTCGTGTATATGACTTCCTAGCAGGAGTAAAACGAAGCGAACGTAGAAAAATGTTTAGCCGCGAAGAAACAATGAAGAAAGAACCGCTTGTAAAACAAGAAGGATTAAAGGGCGGCGGCTACTACGTAGAATATCGTACAGATGATGCACGTTTAACAATTGAAGTAATGAAAGAAGCAATCAAGCGCGGTGCAAAAGCAGTTAACTATGCAAAAGTAGATGGATTCTTATATAAAGATGGAAAAGTATGTGGTGTACGCGTTATCGACTTATTAGATGGCGAAGTATATGAAGTGTACGGTAAGAAAATTGTAAACGCAGCTGGTCCTTGGGTAGATACATTACGTGAAAAAGATAATTCGAAAAAAGGAAAAGTACTGCAATTATCTAAGGGTGTTCACTTAGTTATCGATCAAAAACGTTTCCCGCTAGAGCAGGCGATCTATTTTGATACACCAGACAAACGTATGGTGTTCGCAATTCCGCGCGGCGGGAAAACATATGTAGGTACAACTGATACATTCTATGATAAAGACGCAGCAGTACCACAAATGACAACAGAAGATCGCACATATATCATTAATGCAATTAACTATATGTTCCCAAGCGTGAAAATTACAGAAAAAGATATTGAATCAAGCTGGGCTGGTGTTCGTCCTTTAATTTATGAAGAAGGTAAGAGCGCATCTGAAATTTCTCGTAAAGATGAAATTTGGACTTCTGAATCTGGTTTAATTACAATCGCTGGTGGTAAGTTAACAGGATACCGAAAAATGGCAGAGATGGTAGTAGACTATGTAACGTCTCTATTACAAAAAGAAGGCCACGGTTCTTATCCGAAGAGCGAAACAAAGCATATGCCGATCTCTGGTGGGCATGTAGGTGGCTCTAGTGGGTTACCGGCATTTATTACGAAAAAGGCTGGGGAAGGAACAAAATATGGTTTAACAACGCAGCAAGCAGAAGAATTCGCGAAATTCTATGGTTCTAACGTTGATGTTCTCTTTAGCTTAGCAAAAGGATTGAAAGCAGATGCAAAAGAATATAACATGCCGTTAGACGTGCTTGTACCGCTTGTATACGCAATGGACTATGAAATGACAGCAAAACCTGTTGACTTCTTCGTACGCCGCAGAGGAGCTGTATTCTTCAATATTCACTGGGTATATGAGTGGAAAGAAGCAGTAATTGCATATATGGCAGCAAAATTAGGCTGGAGTAAAGAAGAACAAATGAAATACACAGCTGAATTAGAGAAAGCATTAACGGACGCTGTCGTGCCTGTAGATCAGCAAGAGCAAGCGGCAGCGTTAGCGTAAGTGTTTATTATACGTATATATAGAAAGAAAAAGAGTTGTTCGATGGAACAACTCTTTTTCTCTTACATCATTTACATTTTCCAAATATAAATGATTAGTATACTCGTATTGACGATAAGAGCAAATAGTATAAACCGTTAAGATTTAAATTCATTCCTTGCAAAATAAAAAAAATCTAATTGAATAAATTCTTATTTCAGCTTCCTCTAATGACAATAGGAAAGTCTTTCTAAGGCACTTTTTTTAGTTAGGCAAAATGATAGGTAAGGTTCATTTGATATGAAGAAATAGAAGCATGAATGATTCGGAGAACGTAGGAAGAGAAGGGAGAAGGTGAGTTAACGCTTCAACACAATTGCTTTATTCCTGAAAAAACATTAGTAAGGTTTGAAAAATAAAAAATAATATTTTTTATGCTTTTTCATGTTTTTTTGTTATAATAGCATACGGGTTAAGGGAAGATTTTTTTATCTTCTCTTGTGTTTTTATCTGCATCTAGCTATTTGCTAGATGCTTTTTTAGTTCCATTCCATAAAAAGAGCTGTCAGGTTTCCCTGACAGCTTTTTTTTATTACGTTATTTTTTTTCTTTTTCTTCTTTTTCAGCTTTTGGCGTTTCGAAAGTATCTTTTAAATCTTTATCTTGGACTTTCACATCAGCCTTTTTAAGTTCGTCTTCTTGAAGTTTCATCATGAATTCGCCATCTTGCATCTTTTTCGCAACAAGTTGTTTTTTGATGTCAGCTTTTGAATCTTCAAATGATTTCTCTTGTTTTTTAATGTCTGTTACTTTAATGATGTGGTAACCGTGCTCTGTTTTAACAGGCTCACTTATCTCATCTTTTTTCAATTTATATGCAGCATCTTCGAATGGTTTTACCATTTGACCAGGTCCGAAATAGCCAAGGTCTCCACCTTTTTCTTTTGATCCTGGGTCTTCAGAGTATTGTTTTGCTAACTCTTCAAAAGATTTACCTTGATTAAGTTCTTCTTTTACTTTTTTCGCAGTTGCTTCATCTTTTACAAGAATGTGGCTTGCCTTAATTTCAGGTTTGTAATTTTCTTTTAATTCTTTTTCAGTAATTGTGCTTTCAATTGCTTTTGTCATTGCTAATTCAGCACGAACGCTCTCTTTGAATGATTTCTCTGTAAAGCCTTGTTGTTTTAGAGCAGCGTCAAATTGATCGCCAAGTTGCTTTTTGTATTCGTCGTATTTTTTGTCGACTTCTTTATCATCGACTTTATGGTTTTTAACAAGTACTTGTTCTAGTACCATACCACGTAACATTTGTTTACCAACTCTGTCTTTCATTTTGTTATAAAATTCTTCTTTTGAAATGTCACCAGCTTTAGAGGTAACGACTTTATCAGATGATCCACATGCTGATAAGGCAATCAAACTTGTTGCTGCTAAGGCAAGCATAGCTTTCTTCATTCAATAAACACTCCTACTATTATGTATTTTTAATTCATCCCGCACAAATGAACGCTTGCCTCATGTGAGGTTATGTTTGTTCATAAGAGCCCGATTAAGTCTCATCAGTTTTTGCTTTCTTATAGAGTGAAAAGTCTGCTTAACAGGGCTTACCGAGGCTAAGGATGAAATTTAGCTGAAAGTCAATTTATTCTATAGTATAAGCAATATGTACAAAATTTAATATATCATATTTCGACGTCTTTTCCTATTGATAAAGAAAAATTCTCCATTTGTTTATCGTGATTGTCAGATTATGTAGAGGGTACCATATTGGGCGAATGTGCATATAAAGGAAGGGGAGGGGTGGGCGAATGAATGCATCACTTATTATTTTATTGCTTGTACTGTTTATTTTATTAGTTATTATAGGTATAATTTGCTTATAGAGGAAAAAAGTGAGGAAGGGGCTTTCCTTCCTCACTTTCCATGAAATATAATTTCTATATAACTAGAAATTAATAGAATCGTAATACATACATTAATCACCCGAAAAGCGTTCGTTTGACGGTTTTCGGATAGTTGTTTTCGCACGCACAGTGTATGCGTCAGGAAATTCGTGTAGAATAGAACAATAAGTGCGAATGTGACAAAAACAATTTCTATAAGAGTCACGAGGAGATACCTCCTTTTGGCCAAAATACATATACTTTTATATATTGTATCATACGATATTTTGTTCGTGTTATAAAATTCAGAAATAGAAGACATTGGGTTAGAAAGTGAGGGTGAAAATGGACGTTGTAAAGCGACTAGAGCAAGCTGAATATTATGTAGAATTACTTTTTCAAATGATCGATGAAGATAAGTGTCCATTTTATTCTTTAATTATAAAGAAAAAAGCACGTAAAAAGGATATTGAACGTATACTAAATCTTTGTGAACAATTGAACGAACAATACATAGCAGAGAAACAAGAAGGTTTACTTTTGTTTGATGCTCTTTTGGAGCAATTTGAAAAAGCGCTTCCACATCAGCTCGAAGTAAACGAGACTGCGGAAGCGCTACATAGACAAGGCTTATTTCAGCCAATTATGCAAGAATTTTTAAGTATGAAAGCGAAAAAATAACCGGTATTATTTTTTAACTAATTTTTGATCGTGTTCTGTAAAGTTTTCCTCAATATTTTCTAATGATTTCTCAAAAATATCGATAAAATCTTGTCCGTAAATATTTCTTAAAATCGCGATCAATTCGATATTTTCTGGGAACTTACCATAAAAATTGCGAAGAGCAAGAGCTCCGTTAAAGACAGAATTGTTTTCAGGGTCATACTCCTCCATTAATTGCAGCAGCAATTTTTCCCCTTTTTCTGTAATTTCAATATACGTATTTCGCTTATCATCCTCTTTTTTTGAGAATACAAGATAGCCACGCTCTTCAAGCTTTTTAGAGAAGTTAAATGCGGTTGATACGTGCATCACACCAAACTTTGCAATCTCAGAAATAGAAGCCCCTTTTAAATGATAGGCAATAGATAAAATATGGTGCTCGTTAATGTTTAAATCATACGGTTTGATCCACTGTTGCCAATCTTTCTCTACACATTTCCATAATGCCTTCGATAATTGAGCAATGCGTTGGCTAAAAATCATTGCTTCTTTGACCGAATACTCTTTTTCTCCACTTTTCATATACTCACCCACTTTTACATTCTTATTCATTAGTATCTATTATGCCAGTAAAATAAAAATTAATAAAGTCTTTTTGTGAGAATTGTGAAAATTTTTCGGAAAAATTATAATTTTGTACAAATCATGCATAACTGTGGAAGCGTTTTAGATGTCACAACTATAAGTGTTATCTTCACGTAGTAGAGGATAACATATATTGTAAATGCATAAAAACACGACATATCTATGTGATATGTCGTGTTAGGAGAAATATTTATAAAAAATATTTGTTATATGCAAAAACTAAGAATGGAACATCATTTATGCTTTTTCTGGAACTGTTTTTTGTAGTTTTTCAATTGATTTTTGAATGTCTAAAATCTCTCGTTCAATATGACGTTTGTTTTGAGAAATATCTTGTTTCCATGTGGAAAGCGTGTCCTGCATATCAACTTTCAATTCTTGAAAAACTTCTTTACCTTCTGAAGCTGTTTCAACAATTTGACGTTTTAATAATTTTGTATCAGCTGCAATATCTGAAAACGTCTTTTTTACATCATTTCCTTTTTCCTTTAGTTTGTTGCGCATAACTTTACCTGAAGAAGGAGTGGAAAAAAGAACGGCTAGTCCAGCGACAGCTCCGCCGCAAATTAAGCCTGTTACAAAGGATTTAGCTTTTGACATAAAAGGAAACCTCCTTATTTTTTGTTCATATTCATGATGTACAAAACGGTGCATATGCTTAAGACAAGGGGGGAGAAAAGTGAAACTCGTGACAACTATTTGTTTTATCGTAAGTCTTTTCTTTCTTGTACGTGCTATGCATTTACTGTTATTTATAAAACAAAAAAGATCGTATCCTCCAGCATTTTGGGTTAAGAAACAAGCCAAGCAGTATATCTCTTTTGGAGGAGTAGGCTTGTTATGTACAATCTTGTTTTATATGCTACTATAGTCCATTTTATAAAGCGTGTTCTATCCTTATTTTACACTATTTGCAATGGTACTTGCGATGTTTTGTAAATTTTCTGCCGTATATTCATTTTGGTGTGATTTCCAAACAGCGCCAAAACCATCGTTTTCACCGTAGCGTGGAATTAAATGAAGGTGGAAGTGGAATACAGTTTGTCCAGCTTTTTCACCGTTGTTATTTAGAAGGTTAAAGCCGACTGGGTTAAATTCAGATTTAATCGCATTTGTGATTTTTGGAACGACAGAAAAAATATGTGATGCAATTTCTGGCGTTAAGGCAAAAATGTCTTGTTTATGTACCTTTGGAATGACAAGTGTATGACCTTTTGTCACTTGGCTAATATCTAAAAATGCAAGCACATGTTCATCTTCATATACTTTTGAGCAAGGGATTTGTCCCTCAATAATTTTACAAAAAATACAATTGTCCGCTGTGTGATTCATTGTCCTCATCCTTTCAAGTAGGTCTTAGCCGTATTTTACCATACTTACATAGGAGAACAAATACGAAAAACAGGAAGCTGACTCAGCTTCCTGTTTTCTGAAGAGGGATTGAAAAAGCATTTCATAATAATCTACCGTTCGCAGACACCTCATTTATTTAGGAAATATGTGACAATTCGGCTCGTATTCTGCCTTAGACACCCCATTTACAATGAAATGATAATCCTTTATAAAATGAACTTGTTTATTTTATAAAACAGTATATACTCTCCTCGAGACACCCCGTTTCTAAAATTAAACAAATTATCTGGTTTCGTGTAAATTTTCTTTGTCCATTATGGACACCCCATTTCATGATGATTTCGCTAGGCTGTATTCATCAATTTGGTGGTTGCTTTTTCAATGTGTTCCTTCTTCACTAATTATGATGTCCCGTTTTGCAAGAGATATGTAAAGAAATTAAATTTTTTTTGAAGAAATTTAGGTACTATGTAGTATCCTTTGTTTTTTGATAAGATGAAGGTATACGTTCTGATGAAATACAAGCAAATGAATATAATGAAGAAAGTGGTGTCATATGGGACAGTTATTACGTGTAGAAAACGTCACAGGAGGATATACGAAGCGGCCGGTGCTGCAAGATGTTTCATTTTCTGTTAATAAAGGCGAGCTTGTTGGCTTAATCGGTTTAAACGGAGCTGGAAAAAGTACGACGATTAAACATATTATCGGTTTAATGGAACCGAAAAAAGGTAGCGTTACAATTAATGGAAAAACAATTCGAGAAGATATGACAGCGTATCGATCTAGTTTTTCATTTATTCCTGAAACACCTGTATTATATGATGAATTAACATTAGAAGAACATTTAAAGTTAACAGCAATGGCATATGGAGTAGAGGAGAAGCAATATGAAGAACGCGTAGGGCAACTATTAAAAGAATTTCGAATGACGAATCGTTTAAAATGGTTTCCGGCTCATTTTTCAAAAGGGATGAAGCAGAAAGTAATGATTATGAGTGCTTTTCTTGTTGAACCGTCCCTTTATATTGTCGATGAACCTTTCGTTGGACTCGATCCATTAGCGATTCAATCGCTACTTCAAATGATGGACAAGATGAAAAAGAGTGGTGCTGGTATTTTAATGAGTACCCATATTTTAGCGACTGCGGAGCGCTATTGTGATTCCTTTATCATTTTACATCAAGGTGAAGTGCGAGCGAAAGGAACATTATCTGAGTTGCAATCGCAATTTAATATGCCGGGTGCAACGCTAGATGATATTTATATTGCATTAACAAAGGAAGAAGATTATGAATAGCAAAGCATTGTGGAAAGAACGGTTCAAGTATTTCTTAAAAGAAGTTCGTACATATAGTAAGTATGTTTTTAATGATCATTTAAAATTTATTTTCGTATTTATCATTGGTGCCGGTGCATATTATTATCAACAATGGTTGCAGACACTAACACCTTCATTTCCGACCGCACTGGTAATGGCAGTATTACTAGGGCTTGTGTTAACGGCAGGATCCATTCAAACGTTATTAAAAGAAGCCGATCTTGTGTATTTGCTTCCAGTTGAAGAGAAATTAAAACCATACTTTACAAAAGCGTTTCTCTTTACGTTTATGATTCAGCTATATGTGATAGCAATTGCAGCAGCAGCGCTTGCTCCGCTATATCTTCAGCAGATGAAGCAAACAGGAGAGGCTTACATATGGATTGTGGCCGCACTTATTTTCGTTAAAGCATGGAATTTATTTGTAGCGTGGGAAAAATCATTTTTAACAGATCCAAGTATGCAGCGTGCGGATTGGTTCATTCGCTTTATATGTAACGGATTATTTGTGTACTTTCTTGTAGAACGTACGCCTGTAATTTATATAGGAGTGATTCTCTTTGTAATGGTTGTATACCTCGCATTCATGTATCAAACAGTAAAGGGAAAACCGTTAAACTGGGAATACTTAATTGCAGAAGAAGACAAGAAAATGATGCGCCTGTACCGCATTGCCAATATGTTTGTCGATGTACCAGCATTAAAAGAGCGAGTATCACGCCGAAAATGGCTTGATTTTGTGCTTTCAATGATTGGGGAAAACCGTACATATTTATATTTGTATACACGTACATTTTTAAGATCTGGCAACTACTTTGGTCTTTATATGCGCTTACTTACTATTGGCGGTGTGATTCTTTACTTTATACCGTTTTTATATGGACGTTTCATTGTAAGCATCGTATTTCTATATTTAATTGGTTATCAATTATTAAGCCTTTGGAAACACCATCGTTTAAAACTTTGGCTTGATTTATATCCAGTGAACGCTGAAGAAAAGAAAAAGGATTTTCTGAAACTGTTAAATGCGATTTTATGTATAGGCAGTGTTGTATTTACCATCATTTTTGCGGTCGCAACAAAAGATATGATCATGACTTGTATTGTATTTGCCGTTAGCATAGCTTTTAGTATTGGTTTTGTATATCAATACGGTGCAAAACGTATCGAACGCTTAAACTGAAAGGAATGAAATTATGACTGAATATGAAGAGAAGGTCATAAAAAAATTGCAGCAGTGGAAACTTACAATCATGAAAGATTCTTCTATAATGAATCGTTTTTCAAAAAAGGTACAAACGAAAATGCAACAGCTAATTCCGGAAAAAGTGCAAAATGTATTAACAGAAACGATTAAAAAGATGGTCCAAGGTATTAGTGCAGGATCGAATTTTATAAAACCGAAGTTAAAAGAAACAGATTGGTCGCTTGAAAGAAGAGATGCAGAGGTTTTAAAGAAGATGGATGAGTATAAAAAGGTTGCGGCCGCAGAAGGTGCCGGAACAGGAGCAGGTGGTTTTCTTTTAGGGCTTGCAGATTTTCCGCTTTTACTCAGCATTAAAATTAAGTTTTTATTCGATGCAGCGACAATGTATGGATTCGATACGAGTAAAGAAGAAGAGCGCCTCTTTATCCTACACGTCTTTCAGCTTGCTTTTTCCAGTGATAATCATCGCAAGGAAATATGGAAAGCAATCGAAACGTGGGACACAGAGAAAGAAAATCATATGGACTGGGAGAAATTTCAGCAAGAGTATCGAGATTATATCGATTTAGCGAAGATGCTACAACTTGTACCGATTATTGGTGCCCCGGTCGGTGCCTATGCAAACTATCAATTGTTGCAACGGCTTGGTGAGGTGACGATGAATTGCTATCGCCTTCGTTTCCTTCAGCAGAAGGGAATATCGATTTGATATGTCGCTTTGAAATGAAGTCATGGAGTTTCAGCCCCTTTGGTTATCTTACCAAAGGGGGTTTTTGTGTCTAAGAGAAGAATAGTTGAAATAGGAATGTGGATGAGACTGTAGTAAAAAAGGTATTACCTCAATCGTTCGAGCTGAACGTAGTCGTTATGAATACTCCCCAACTTAACTTCGTTTGAAGTAGGGGTACTCTTTCGGTAAAATCTGATAGAAAAACGATTGGGGGAAGGGGATGGTGTTATGAGTGATAGTATGAATATTTTTATCGGTTTAACTGATTACGATCAGAGCCCGTTTTCGCCCTATGTCATGTGAAAACAGTGCAGGCCCTATTTTATTTTCTTTGAATGTTGAGAATCAATGAATCGATAGAGAGGAGAGGGGAATATGAAATTTCGAAAAGACTGGTGGCTAGGTTTCCTCGGGTTTATTGGAGTGTATAAAATCCCGAACGTAATAAATGCATTTCAAGGTGAACAGGACTGGACGGCATTGATTAGCCTGATTTGGTTCATTTGGTTCGGTTATTTCATTCCGGAGAAGAAAGATGATGAAAAGAAAGAATTGTAATAAAAATGATTCTCTTTCTATGTAATTTTCTGTAAAATAGTAAGATGAAAGAATTCATATATTAGATTACTAAATTTGGAGTGATTCGATGCAGCCACTGGAAAATGAAATTCATCCTGATATGGTCAAAGTTTGGAAAGCTCGTGTTGTAATGGAGCTGGGCATAAGTGTGTTAGTTATCCTTGCTTATCTCTTTTTCATGATTAAGTTTAATTGGTGGGCTTGGCTGTTTTATGTCCTAATTGGACTAACGGTTGTGTATACACCGCTTGATTATTTTGTCTTTCCAAAAATACGGCAGCGTTATTACAGCTACCGCTTAAATGAAGAAGAATTAGAAATTCAGCACGGCATGTTTACAGTTAAACGTGTATTAGTTCCAATGATACGTGTGCAACACGTTACAATTGAGCAAGGTCCAATTATGAGAAAATATGATCTAGCAGAATTACAAATTTCAACTGCCGCTACTTCTCATAGTATTCCAGGTTTAAAGATGAGAGAAGCAGAACAATTAAAACGACAAATTGGAGAACTTGCGAAGGTGAGTGATGAGGATGTATAAGAGGCAGCATCCAATCACGATGTTACTTGAATTAAAGATAACAGACTTTATACCATTCATTATTTTTCTGTTTAGTTTAAAAGGGAAATTTCCATTTTGGTATTTAGTACCGATAGGTTTCTTAGTGATTTCAGTTATCTCTATTATTGTTGAGTGGTACTATAAAGTATATTGGGTTGAAAATAATGTACTGCACATTAAACAAGGGTTATTTGTGAAGAAAGAAAGTTACTTGAATAAAGAGCGCGTCCAAACAATTAATACAAGTTCAAGTATGTTATATCAAGTATTAGGTTTAACAAAGCTGAAAATTGAAACAGCTGGCGGTGGTAATGAGCCTGAGGTCAGTTTAGCAGGTATTACGATGGATGAAGCAAAATCATTAATTACAATGTTAAATGAACAGGCAGGAGAAGCTGTAGAAATACAAGAGGACTCTTCACAAATTCGTGTGGAAGAGGAGAATAAGACGGAATATAAGTTGACTTGGAAAGAGATCTTATTAGCGTCGGTTACATCCGGTCAATTTGGTTTGTTGTTCTCTCTCTTATTCTTTGTTTATTCGCAAGTAGATGAGTATATCCCGAAATGGATGAAAGACAAAGCAGAAGCATATGTGATGGATCATGATGTGTATGGCTGGATTTATCTAGTTGCGATGTTACTTGTTGTTTCTTGGATCGTATCTACAATTGGCTACGCCTTAAAGCATGCGAACTTTACCGTGCACCGAAAAAATGATGAAATTCGCATTTCACAAGGGCTTCTTGAGAGAAAAGAACTTGTGTTAAAGTTACACCGCATTCAAGGAATCACGATAAAAGAAGGGATATTCCGTCAACCATTTGGCTACTGTTCTATTCATGTAGAAGTCATTCAAAATAATGAAAAAGGTGAGGAGAACGTTATACTTCATCCAGTTATTCGGAAAGACCGCGTCGCAGAATTGCTTGCTCATTTGCAGTTGCCATATGAACTAAATCCTACTATTACAGCCTTGCCAAAAACGGCACTGCGTCGCTATTTATTAGACAGTTTTATTTTCTTTTGTATATTAGCAGTTCCGGTTACAGGCGCAAGTATATATTTTGAAAAATACTTTATTATTTGGATACTGTTACCTCTGTTTGTATTACTGATGTCACTTGGTTATGCGACATTCCGTGCAGGTGGTTACAGGGTAGAAGAGGAACAGTTAACAATGGTGTATCGTAATATTGCTAAATATACGGGACTCGTGAGAAGAAGACATGTACAATCAATCGAGAAAACACAGTCTTATTTTCAGCGTGGAGCCCATTTATGTTCGCAAACTTTCTCTAGTGCATCCACAAATTATAAATTAGAGCATATGTGTTTGGAAGATGCAGAGCGTATGGTGGATTGGTATAAGGATAAATAGCATCTATATAACAGTAGCGCAGTTCAATTGATTTGAACTGTGCTATTTGTATTTGTAAGAGTAGGATCTTGATAGGAAATGAATAGAATAGACGATATTTTTTTATGTTTTGAGGTATCAGATGAACTTACTTCTTTTTCCTCACGAGCTCCCCAATAGCTGGCCAAAAAGGTAGAGAGTAAGTAGCAAGATAAAAGCTTCATAATGTTAAAAAATGACCTGTTTCAGGTTTGTTATGCCACTTTGAAATTAATTTGTACAAGATTTTATATTAAAAAAAGAAACGCTCAAGCCCTCCAGAATTTGTGTCCAATCACTCTTTTTATATAATTCATACATTAATGTGAGAGGGGGGGGAATCCTATCGTAACGTTACTACAATTAATTAGACCGTCCGCATTTAGAGCTATAAAAGCATTTAATCAGAATATACCTACAGCACAATTTAAACAGATTACGTATGAAACGAAACAATTCGATTTAAAAAATGAGTATAATATATCCGACTCAACCTTTGTTCCTGCAAGAAAGGGAGTATATGCTATTACTGCAGGTGCAGCATTTCTTGCTACTTATCCTTTTGATATTTCTCGTACTATAACAATGTTAATACGTGTAAATGATATCGATATTGTTAGAGAAGATCACTATTTTGTGCCAAAATTAGTTGGGCGACCTCATGCCGTAAGAGTAAGTACGATTCTACAATTAAATAAAAGGGATAAAGTTCAAGTATGGACAATGATTAGCGGAGGAAATATGACTATTTTGAATAACGAAGGAACACGTTTTGAAGTAGCTAGATTTTCATCGCCATAAAATTGCATCAGTATAATCAAAAAAAGAGCTTTTTGGAAAGCTCTTTTTTTCATCTAATTATTCAATTCGAAGTGCTAAAATATCCCCACAATCTAAAACAAGTATAGTTCCTGGTTCTGTTTCATTATCTACAAAAGTTGCACAAAAATTGTCCGCATTGAAATTAACAAAAATAACATCTTCGAGTGTATTTCCACTTAAATAAATATCTACTTCTGTACCCAATGGTAAAGTTACTAACTGTTCACATACGCATTTATCATGATTATTAGCCATTTAAAAGCACCTCCTTTTAGAAATATTTTATGTTTAAATGCAAGAATTGCTTGTTTAATAGTCTATATTTCAAAGAAATGGTGGTTTAGTCTCGTATACAAAAAAGAAAATAGGAAAAAACAGTTTACCCTATAATTTAAATGTGGAGAGATAACAGTTTCGTTTAGGTATGGGATGCGTTCTACATATTAAGAAAAAATAATAAATTGTACTTTTACAAAAACTGTTTATTTTACCTTGTTTTGTATGAGAATGACATATTAAAATGAGGGATAAATAGTATATGTATTCAATAGATTTCTAAATTTGGAGTGATTACATGCAGCCATTAGAAAATGAAATTCATCCGAATATGGTGAAAGTGTGGAAAATCCATGCATTAATTGGTGCCGGGGTACTTGTAAGCATCGTTTTAGCATATCTCTTTTTTATGATTCAATTTCATTGGTGGGGCTGGTTGTTTGGTGTATTGGTCACCTTGACGATTCTGTATGCACCGCTAGATTACTTTATTTTTCCGGCATTACGCCAGCGGTACTATAGCTACCGGCTAGATGAAGAAGAGATTGAAATTCAAAAAGGGATGTTTGTTGTAAAACGTGTACTTGTTCCGATGATACGTGTTCAGCACGTTACGATCGAACAAGGGCCGATTATGAGAAAATATGAGCTAGCAGAATTACAAATTTCAACGGCAGCGACTTCTCATAGTATTCCAGGATTAACAAAGAGAGAAGCAGAAGAGTTGAAACGACGAATTGGGGAACTTGCGAAAGTGAGTGATGAGGATGAATAAAAGGCAACATCCGATTACGATATTATTTGATATAAGGATTTCTAGTTTATTTCCGCTTATTATCGTTGTTTTATTTGGTTCTAAAGATGAAAGAGAGCCTTGGTATTGGTTTCCCATTTTCATTGTAGGTTTTTTATTGATATTGGCTGTATTTTCATTTGTGAAATGGTACTTTAAAGTGTATTGGATTGAAAACAACATTTTACATATAAAACAAGGGGTATTTGTTAAAAAGGAAAGCTATCTAAATAAAGAGCGTGTGCAAACAATTAGTACGACTTCAAATATTATCTATCAGTTATTTGGATTAACGAAGCTCAAAATTGAAGCGGCTGGTGGTGGGAAGGATCCAGAGGTAACGTTAGCTGGTATTAAGGAAGAGGAAGCGAAAGAATTAATCACCTTATTAAATAAAGTAGAAGACGAGAAGTCTATAAAAGAAGAAGAAAGCTTGCGACAAGAAACAAACACAGCTGTTTATCAGTTAACAGCAAAAGAAATTTTGCTAGCGTCTATTACATCTGGCCAGTTTGGTTTGTTATTTTCAGGATTGTTCTTTCTTTATACACAGTTTGATAACGTTCTTCCGAAATGGTTAATAGATGAAATAGAATCATATGTGAAAGACAATAGTGTATATAATTTGTTATACATGGGCGCGATTTTAATCGTAATCTCATGGATCATCTCTACAATTGGCTATGCTTTCAAACACGCGAACTTTACCGTGCAGAGAAACGGAAATGAAATTCGCATTTCACAAGGGCTACTCGAAAAGAAAGAGATTGTTTTAAAATTGCACCGGATTCAAGCGTTGACAATGAAAGAAGGAATTCTTCGTCAACCGTTTGGCTATTGTTCTATGGAAGTAGAAGTCATTCAAAGCATAGATACAAAGAATATGAATGTCATATTGCACCCGCTTATGAAGAAAAAGGATGTACAAGAGCTATTGACCTATTTAAAGTTGCCATATGAAATGGAAGAGGAAATTGTACATTTGCCAAAAGCTGCGCTGCGTCGTTACTTGATTATGGGCTGGATTATTTTTGGACTTGCATCGGTACCGATTATAGGGGCAAGTGTGTATTTCCAGCAATATAGTGCTTTATTAACATTAGTGCCATTATTTTTGTTCTTTACGATTCTTGGATATGGAAAATATAAAACGGGTGGATATGCGATAAAATCTGATCAGTTAACGCTTGTATACAGGGGTATCGCCAAGTATACAGGATTCGTGAGAAGAAGACATGTACAAGCAATGACAAAAACGCAATCGTATTTTCAGCGTAAAGATAGGCTGTATACGTATATTGTAGCGGTAGCTTGCAGCGCTATTGGGCGTCATTATGAATTGAAGCATGTGCGTGAAGAGGATGCCAATTATATACGAGATTGGTATAAGCAAAAAGGATAAGTAACGGCTTTCGTTAAAAGATAAAAAAAGAGCTTGGGTTATCTCCCAAGCTTTTCTCCTATTAAAATCTCAAATAGGGAGGCTGAATCTTCCTTACTGAGTTGAACGTACTCACGACCACCTCTTACAACTTCTACTTTATCTTTATTGGGACTGATCCAAAGTTCATATAAAACAGCTTTTGCTTCTATTGCAGGATTTTTAAATTGAAATGTGAAACGGTAATCAGCAGGCCGTGTCATATCTACTTTTACATTTTCCCAATTCGCTTTATCAAATATTTTTCTCACTTTACGAACTTGCCCATTATTCGTAATTTCATTGAAATCTTCATAGTTATTTTCGTTACCGATACATTGTTGAACTTTTATATTCTGTTTTTCGTTTTCTATGCCGATTGAACAACCTGTCATCACTAATAAAATCAGTGCGAACAAAAGGAGAAAATACTTTGTGAATTTCATATCCAATCCCCCTTTACTCTACAAATATAATGAAAAAGACGAAATCATTGGGATTTCGTCTTCTGCTGATGTTGTTTGCATCTTTGAAAAGGATAAGGGTATTTTTTACGCTAACACATCAAATGTTGTCACAAAAGATGGTCTTGAAAAAATACTTTTTTGCGGCTCTGCACTTGCTTGTGCAGGGCGTTTTTTATGTGCATTTTCGAAAGAACGTGATTCCGTCCAATCTTTAAAGTTTTGCTCTGTTTCCCACATTGTCATAATGATATATGTATCGTTACTTAATGGGCGAAGAACGCGGATTGCTTGGAAACCGGGTTCGTTTTCAATAAGACCTGCGCGGTTTTTGAAACGATGTTCAAAGACAGTACGGCCTTCATCTGTAACAGAAATGTTGTTACAAACAATAAAGCCAGGTTGTCCTTTAAATTCTCCGACTGCGTCTAGCACGTCATAGCTAAGTGAACCTTCTACAGTTTCTTCCGTATCTTCTTTATAAAACATATTTTTTTCATCATTCTTTGCAGTGAAATGCGGTTGTTCTAGAGGTGTTTCGTATGAAATGATTGCTTTCATTTATAATGCCCCCCTTAATGATTTTGCTTTCATTATAGCAACTCTTGCCAAAAACTTCGAAGATTATATACATAAAGATTATTCTTTTTCAAATAATAAATGTACCATCATTTGGAAAGAAGGACGATGAATGAAGAAAATAATGTGGACCTTAATGGGCGGCGTGGCGGTGTTTGTAGTCGCAATTGTATTCTATAAACTCATTGTGTTAGCTGGTGGTTATATGATGGATGAAAAGCAGCTGGTTTTCCACTCTTCATCACGTATTGTTGATCAACAAGGAAAAGAAATTACAAAATTATATGTAGAAAATAGAGATCTTGTATCGATTGAACAAGTTCCGAAACATGTACAACAAGCATTTATCGCTGTAGAGGATGCTCGGTTTTATGACCATCATGGGATTGACTATCCTTCTGTGTTTCGCGCATTGTATAAAGATATTTTAGCGAGAGAAAAAGTCGAGGGCGGTAGTACCATTACGCAGCAACTTGTTAAAAATGTTTTTTTAACTCATGAAAAAACATTTACACGTAAATTAAAAGAAGTGGCAATCGCACTTAAATTAGAACAAAAATATACGAAGGGGCAACTTCTCGAAATGTATATGAATCATATTTATTTTGGTCATGGTGCCTACGGAATTCAAGCAGCAGCAAAATTGTATTTTAATAAAAATGTAGAGGAGTTGACGGTTGAAGAAGGAGCGATGCTTGCGGGTCTTCCGAAAGCACCAAACGGGTATTCACCGTTCTTATATCCAAAAAAGAGTAAGGAACGCCGTGATTTAGTATTGTCACTTATGCATAAACAAGGCTATGTATCAGCGGAGGAAAGTGTTCGCTACCAAGGGAAAACAATTGCGCTTTATAAAAATTTAGATGAGCGAGAACTAGCTTATATGCCCTATGTAGATATGGTAGTAGATGAGGCGGCACGCTTATATGGTTTGTCGCATCAAGAAGTTCTGCGCGGTGGTTATACATTTGTTGTTTCAATGGATGAAAAAATTCAAAAAGTCGCTTACGATCAATTTCAAGATGCGCGCAATTTTCCAGGAAAAGAGGGCGGAGCACAAGGGGCCTTTTTATTAATGGATAATGTGACAGGAGGAATTAAAGCAGCGATTGGCGGACGAGAGTATGTGCCAAGAGGATTTAATAGAGTGTTCGCGAAAAGGCAGCCAGGGTCTGTTTTAAAACCGCTCATTGTGTACGCACCGGCGCTAGAAACGAAAAAGTATAATCCGTATTCTTTATTAACAAATGAACGAGTCTCTGTTGAAGGATATGAACCAAGAAATTATAATCATCGGTATTCAAAAGAAGTAACAATGTACGATGCGCTCTTAGAGTCAGCGAATGTACCAGCTGTATCTTTATTACATGAAATGGGGATAGAAGAAGGAAAGCAATATTTAGAGAAGGGGAATATTCATATTGCAGAATCTGGTTTAAGCACGGCACTTGGCGGGCTGAAAGAAGGGGTTTCTCCATTTGAACTTGTAAAGATGTACCGTTCGTTTTTAGCGAATGGAAACATTATTGAGCCACATGTGATTGAAAAGGTACTCGACCGACACGGAAAGGTGATTGGAGAATCACCGAAAAACGAAACGAAAGTGTTTTCAAAACAAACAGCATGGTATATGACAAAAATGCTAGAGGGTGTCGTAAAAGAAGGTACGGCAAAAGCGGGAGAATATAAAGGCGCACTAGCAGGAAAAACAGGTACAACGTCTCTTCCGAATCAAAGCGAAGGCGCTAGAGATTTTTGGTTTGTTGGATACACGCCGAGTTTAGTAGGAGCGGTATGGATTGGGTACGATCGTACGGATAACGAGCATCAACTGCATGATGAGAGTGCGTCTGCAACACAATTATTTAAAAAGATTTTAACGAAGGCGAACGTACAAGATGATTCAAATTTCAAGAAGCCAAAAGGTGTTGAAACGATCGGAACACCAATCCGCTTAAGTAAAATTGAAAATATAGAGGCGAAATTATCGTTTAGTCCGTTTGGTTTATTTACGATGAAATTGAACTGGAAACCACTTCAAGATAAAAGAGTTATCTATCGAATCTATAAGGTTGAGAACGGAATCCATACTCATGTTGGAACAGTAAAGGGAATTGGTGAGTACGAAGAAAAGTTTATTAACATATTCTCTAAACCAAGTTTTTATGTTGTTCCGTATAACTCACAAACAAATCGAGAAGGTGAAAAGACAAAAGTAGCTAAACCGTAGTTTTTGCTTGTGATATAATAAGAATGTTGTGAAAATAGTAAGCGGTTTTATGAACGTTTGTGTCAATTTCATGAACAACGTATATAATGTTATGCATTTTGTTTTACAAGCTGTATAGTAAAAAAAGATAAATAAGTAGGATAGGATTCGCTAGAAGCATTGGTAAGGAAGGGAGCAAGGGTCTTGGTAAGAACTATAAATGAGACATTTTTAAAAGCATGCATGGGGGAACAAACAGAATATGTACCAGCATGGTATATGAGACAAGCAGGTCGTTCACAACCTGAATATAGAAAAATAAAAGAGAAGTATTCTTTATTTGAAATTACACACAATCCGGAGCTATGTGCATATGTTACAAAGCTTCCAGTTGATCAATATAATGTTGACGCAGCGATTTTGTATAAAGATATTATGTCACCACTTCCAGCAATTGGTGTCGATGTTGAAATTAAATCTGGAATTGGACCGGTTATTGATAATCCAATCAGTTCTTTACAAGACGTAGAGAAGCTTGGTGAAATTCATCCAGAAGATGATGTTCCATACATATTAGATACAATTCGTTTATTAACAAATGAGATGTTAGATGTTCCGTTAATTGGTTTTTCAGGGGCGCCATTTACATTAGCGAGTTACATGATTGAAGGAGGACCTTCTCGTAATTATCATAAAACAAAGGCGTTTATGTATGCAGAGCCGAAAGCTTGGTTTGCCTTAATGGATAAGCTTGCTGATATGGTAATCACATATTTGAAAGCACAGATTAAAGCAGGAGCAAAAGCAGTACAAGTCTTTGATTCTTGGGTTGGAACGGTGAATGTAGCAGATTACCGCACATTTATTAAACCTGCTATGGAGCGTATTTTCACGGAAGTTCGCACAATGAACGTTCCGATGATCATGCACGGCGTTGGAGCAGGGCATTTAGCAAATGAATGGAATGACTTACCTCTTGATGTAGTTGGGCTTGATTGGCGCTTGTCAATTGAAGAAGCGCGCGGGCGCGGTATTCATAAAGCGGTACAAGGTAATATGGATCCTTCATTCTTACTTGCACCATGGGACGTTATCAGAGAACATGTAAAAACAATTTTAGATCAAGGGATGAAACAACCTGGTTATGTATTTAACTTAGGTCACGGTGTATTCCCGGAAGTAAATCCAGATACATTAAAGCGTTTGACGTCATTTATTCATGAGTATTCTAAAGGACAGTTAGCGAAGTAAAGGAGAATAGGTGTATGAAAAAGAAAATTGGTTTGCTTGTGATGGCATACGGAACACCATATAAAGAAGAAGATATTGAACGTTACTATACACATATTCGCAGAGGACGAAAGCCAAGTCCAGAAATGTTAGAGGACCTGACAGAACGTTACCGCGCAATTGGTGGTATTTCTCCTTTAGCTACTATTACATTAGAACAAGCGAAAAAGTTAGAAAAACATTTAAACGAGATGCAGGATAACGTAGAGTTCCATATGTATCTTGGATTAAAGCATATTGAACCTTTCATTGAGGATGCTGTAGAAGCTATGCATAACGATGGGATTGAAGAAGCAATTGCCCTTGTTCTTGCTCCACATTATTCTACGTTCAGCGTAAAATCATATGTCGGCAGAGCACAAGAAGAAGCAGAGAAACTCGGAAATCTAACAATTCATGGTATCGATAGCTGGTATAAAGAACCGAAATTTATCCAGTACTGGGTAGATGAAGTGAAAAAAGTATATAGCAGTATGACAGAAGAAGAACTTGAAAAAGCAGTGTTAATTGTATCTGCGCATAGTTTACCAGAGAAAATCATCGCTTTAGGTGATCCTTATCCAGAACAGTTAAATGAAACAGCTGATTATATTGCACGTGGTGCAGAAGTTCCTAATTATGCGGTCGGTTGGCAAAGTGCGGGCAATACACCGGACCCATGGATCGGGCCAGATGTACAAGATTTAACGAGAGAACTACATGAAAAATACGGCTACACTTCATTTGTATATGCACCGGTTGGATTTGTAGCTGAACATTTAGAAGTGTTGTATGACAATGATATTGAATGCAAAATTGTTACAGAAGAAATTGGAGCGAAGTATTATCGTCCGGAAATGCCAAATGCATCAGATGCATTTATTTCTTGCTTAGCAGATGTCGTGTTAAAGAAACAAGCAGAAGTTTCGTGAGACAATGGGAAAGGAGGAGCCATTTTGAAAAAGAAAGTTGTTATCATCGGTGGTGGAATTACAGGTTTAACAACAGCGTATTACTTACAAAAAGAAGTTCGCGAAAAAGGATTGCCGATTGATACATTGTTAATAGAAGCGTCGGGTAGGCTTGGCGGCAAAATTCAAACCGTTCGAAAAGATGGATTTACAATTGAGCGCGGTCCAGATTCTTTCTTAGAAAGAAAAGAAAGTGCAGCCAGGTTAGCCAGAGAATTAGGCCTTGGAGATGCGCTTGTAAACAACGCAACTGGTCAGTCATTTGTTCTTGTGAACAACCGATTACATAAGATGCCGAGTGGATCCATGATGGGAATTCCAACGCAAATTACGCCCTTTCTATTTTCAGGATTGTTCTCTCCGATTGGTAAAGTAAGAGCTGGTTTTGATTTTGTATTACCACGTTCAAAGCCTGTTTCTGATCAATCACTTGGTCAATTTTTCCGTCGACGTTTAGGAAATGAAGTGGTTGAAAATTTAATCGAACCATTGTTATCTGGGATTTATGCGGGGGATATTGATCAAATGAGCTTAATGGCGACATTCCCGCAGTTTTATCAAGTAGAGCAGAAATATCGTAGTATTTCACTCGGTATGCGTAATTTGGCTCCGAAGAAAGAAAGGGATGCAGCGCCGCAAGGGATCTTTTTAACATTGAAAACAGGGCTGCAATCTATTGTAGAAAGAATAGAAGAGCAGCTAGAAGATGGAACTATTGTGAAGGGGACTCGGATTGAAAAAGTCGCAAAAATGGGCGATGGTTATATGATTACGCTGAGCAATGGAAAAGAAATTGAGGCGGACTCTATTGTGGTTGCTGCATCTCACAAAGTATTGCCGTCTATGTTTGCACAGTATAAGGAGTTTCGTTTCTTCCGCAATGTTCCATCGACGTCGGTTGCTAATGTTGCATTAGCATTTCCAAAAGAAGCTATTAAGCGTGATATTGATGGTACAGGCTTCGTTGTATCCCGAAATAGCGATTTTTCCATTACAGCATGTACGTGGACACATAAGAAATGGCCACATACAACACCGGAAGGTCAAGTGCTTCTTCGCTGCTATATGGGGCGTCCTGGTGATGAAGCAATTGTCGAACAAACAGATGAAGAAATGGTTCGTTTTATATTAGAAGATTTACAAAAAACAATGGATATTACAGCAGAGCCGGACTTTACGGTTGTCAGCCGCTGGAAAGATGCCATGCCGCAATATACTGTGGGGCATAAAGAACGTATGACAAAGTTAAAAACATTTATGGATAAAGAATTACCAGGCGTTTATTTAGCTGGTAGCTCTTACGGCGGATCAGGCCTTCCAGATTGTATCGATCAAGGTGAGGCAGCGGTAAAGCATGTGCTGTCTTATTTGGAAAAAATAGATGAAGCGGAATTAATTGCGCAATGATAAAAGTGATAGTACAACGACAAAAAACAGGAGTCTGCTGGCTCCTGTTTTTTGTCGTTGTTTATCGAAACGTCGGTATATTGAAAAGATCACCAATAAAATTTCATTTGCTATTTCTCTATCAACTTAATCTATTGTTGAAAATTCTTTTTCACCTTCTCCAAGAAGCACTCTTGGCTTAGTAAATAACCAAGCTGTTATCGTAAGCCTGTAAACATACTAAATCAATAATATCTTTTTTATAAAGAGCTTAGTAATATATTATGGTTTCCATAAAATCCTTGGAAGATCCTTTATATCCTCTCCATGTATATGCCACTTATCATCGCCTTTATTATACATGCCAATCCTTAGTGATTCTTCCGTAGAAGATATTTCTGCTTCAAGTAATATTGAAGATGAATAATTATATAGTTGCTTTATTAATTCAGGATAAGGTATTGATGGGTCTTCACTTAATATTCTTTTTTGCTCATCTTCAACTTTTGTTCGCAGACTTGATACCAATATTGGCTTTGATTTTATTTCCACTTCTGCAGTTTTACCTTCTCCATTTATATGTACAACATTCGTTTCAAATTTCACTTTTTGCCGTATTACTTCTTTAAAATTTTTAAAATAGTTATCTACAGATTCTTCTGTAATACTAGATAAGCCTTCATAATTATATAGGACTGCTTTTCTAACCTTTTCCGCCATCGCTTCATTAAATTGTTTTCCATCTTCACCTGTTAATTTACTCATTTTGTCTATATCTTTATCATAGAAGCCCGCATTCATGTAAGCTGTTAGAGCTTCAGCTGGTTTATTTGCATTTTCACTCTTTTTAGATGCACTATCTTGTTTTACTTTCGTTGAATCTACATATGTATTACAAGCACTTAGCCCCCCTATTGTAAGCGCTACGAGTAGACTTATACATACTAATTTCTTGAAATACAATATCCTCTCCCCTAACATATTTTATTTATCACTAAAATATGTAATATTATACCATTATATCATTGTATTTTTATAGATTTTTTTATTCCGCTATTTGAGGGCAGTAAGACCTCCATCTCAGGATTCAGCGAAAACCAAGAGGTTAGGTGGGGGATGAAGAGCACCCGCTGTTTAAAGTCTTACTTTATAACTCTCGCAAAAAACGAATGAATTTCTTTAAGCCTTGCGGTTGCTGTTTTCTACGTTTAATCACAAAATCAATTTCGACTGTCTCGGGCAGTTCTTCATAATGAATTGTTTTTGGCTTATTTCGGCTATATACAACATTAGTAGGTACGATCGTAATACCAAGCCCATCGTGAGCAGCTTGCATAATCGATTCAAGCGAATCAAATTCCAGTATCGCCCTTTGGTCAAAGTTATTCATATGACAATAATCTAATAGCTTCTTTCTATATATACAATTTGGATCACTGTTTACAAGTAGAGTTTGATTTTCGGGTAGAGTATCTTTTGGTAAAACGAGTATCATATTTTCAAAATAACTGTACACACTTTCGAATTGTGAATCATTATATGCACCGCTTAAAAAAATCCCATCAAGTTCTCCATACAAAAGCATTTCTTGTAACTTTGCGTTATCATTCGTTCTTAGCTTCATATCAATATTTGTATGTGACTCCAAAAAAGAAGAGAATAGCTGAGGTACTTTCACCGCAGAAATAGTTTGAGATGCCCCAAGTGTTAAAGAATCTCTCCATTTCTCAGGGTTTATTTTTGATTTCGCTTCATTCATTAAAGACATAATTTCATTTGTGTAATCTAATAATACTTTTCCTTCTTCCGTTAATGTTACTCCTCTGTTATTGCGCTTTAATATTTTAACGCCGAGTTCATCTTCTAAGTTTTTAATTCGCTGACTTATATTGGGTTGTACATATCCCAACTTTTCAGCGGCTCTAGAGATTGATTGTAGTTCTGCAACATGCTTAAAAATCCATAAGTCATGGCTTTCCAAGAATAGATCCCTCCACCTAGGTATTATTTAAAATGATACCATAGTCATTATTCAGTATTATACTCCTCAAACGAACGAAGATAAAATGAAATCAAATCAGATACAGTGAGGAGATTTTAAAATGAATATAAAAGATAAAGTAGTCATTATAACAGGCGGTGGCACAGGTATTGGAAAGGCTGTTGCGTTGAGATTAGCAAGTTTAGGAGCGAAAGTTGTGGTGAATTATAGCCGTTCCGAAAAAGAAGCGTTAGAAACTGTGAATGAAATAAAGCAGCGAGGAGGTACCGGGGTGGCTTTGAAAGCGAATGTAGCCAAAAAAGAAGAAGTAGAGGATATGGTATCTCAAACTGTTCATTTTTTTGGAACAGTCGATTGTTTAGTGAATAATGCGAGTATAACAGCTCAAATACCTATGGATGATTTAGAGTCTGTAACGGATCAAGTGTGGGATGACCTTTTTAGTGTGAACGTGAAAGGGATGTTTCATTGTATACAAGCTGTTGTTCCTTATATGAAGGAGAAAAAATCAGGTGCGATTGTGAATATGGGAAGCGTTGCAGGGATAACGGGATTAGGATCATCCATACCGTATGCCGCAACAAAATCAGCCATTCATACGATGACAAAATCGCTCGCAATTGCATTAGCACCTGACATTAGAGTAAATAGTATTTCTCCTGGTGCAGTCGATACAAGGTGGTGGGCAGGTAATGAAGAGAAAATGTACCAACTGGCGGGGAACCTACCACTTCAAAGAATTTCAACACCAGATGATATTGCCGAGGCGATTCTTTTTCAATTGACTCAGGAATCTATTACGGGGCAGGTATTTACGATTGATAATGGACAGACGCTGTAATATTGTGGGGCATTGTGCAGTAAGATTATCAATTTAATCCTAAGAGGCGGAATGATGAAAAGCGCTTTTAACGTATTTATATAATTAGAAGAGGATACTATGTCCAACATGAGGACATAGTATCCTCTTTTTTGCATGACATATCACATAGTTTAATAAATAAGCTGTCATATGTATAACATTTAGGAAATCTACCGTCTTTTTTAAGGATTTTGTTTTGGGTTTTCCGTGTGATTTTAGAAATGTATTGGTTAAGCACAGTTAAATAAATAGCTTTCTCCGTTTATTAATAACAAGAAATTCAAAGCTAGTAATTTAAATGTTAATAAAATCTTTATAAATACCTATTACCATAAAGATAAGTTCACTAAAAGGAGTTGATTGATGATGGATGTATTATCAGCGGTGAGTTTAATAATTTCCATGGCTAGTTTCATTTTTTCAATAGCTTTGCTTATTTACGAGGTCGTTTTTAAGGGAGTAAGGAAAATCAAAGAAATGAAGTTAAGGCCAATATTTATACTTTTTATTACGTATTTCGTATTTTTTGTGTTGTTCCTCGTGTTTCAAAATATGTAAGCAGCAGAAGTGATTTGAAACTTAATGTCTTAGATGATATAAGGGTGTATATGTGTCCTTACTTAAGCTATGGTGAAAGTATGGACACATACTTTAGGGTATCAATTATCATGTGATATAGTTTAGTTAAGGATTGATTTTGAGAAACAATAATTTATACTATACAAGGATTGTTGAGAAGATACATTTATTATTATATTGCATTTTAAGATATTACTATTCAAGCGTTCAATTCAAAGAGGTGATTTGATTATGAATGGATTTACAATCTTAATTATCGAGGATGATCACGCCATTGGTTCAATGTTGCAGGAGATATTAAAGGGAGAAGGGTATCATGTACTTTGGATAACTGATGGTCAAAGAGTCCTAAAAGAAATAAAATACGCTGATCTTATAATAATCGACATCATGTTACCAGGTGAAAATGGGTATGAAATATCAGGGAAATTGAAGGCGAATGGATATTCACTGCCGATTTTATTTCTTACAGCCCGAAGTGATATAGATAGTAAATTAAAAGGACTATCTCTTGGAGAAGATTACTTGGTTAAGCCGTTTGACCCACGTGAACTATTAGCAAGATTGCACTTGATACTTAAGAATAAATACGGTTTATTTACTCAAATTCAAAATATATACGTTGATGCAGTTGGTTATAAAGTATTTAAAGAAAATATACATTCTGAAATAAAATTGACAGCAACAGAAAGGAAATTGTTCTTTTACTTATATGAAAATAGAGACAGAATTTTAACTAGGGAACAGATATTCAATTATTTATGGCCATTAGAGTATTCTAAAAATAGTGTATTAAATGTTCATATTAAAAAAATTCGAGAGAAAATTTCGGATAAAAATAATACCATTATTGAAACGGTTCATGGAGAAGGGTACAGATTAAATACCCTTAATCGCGTATGAGTCTTAAGAAAAAGTATTACTTGTTACTCGCAACTATAGTCTTTTTTGTACCAATTTTATATTTACTAACCAACTTCATTCTGTTTGTACTTTATTTAGTCATATCAACAACCTTTCACTTAGAACAGCCGTATAATCAAACATTAATTTATTCAAGCATATTTGGAGTTTTCTTTGGATTACTGATTTTATTAATCGTAATATCCTCTAAATCAATTAATCATATTTTGCACCAAATTGACGAAATAAATAAAACAATCAAAAAGATATCTCGAGACAAAAAATTACCTGAAAAGTTACCTGTACGAAAAAATGATGAGATTGGTTGGCTAGCTGAATCAATCAACATACTAATTGATCGTTTAGCTCATAAAGAACTCATGTTAAACACAGAGTTATCTTTTAAAAAGGAGTATTTAAATAAATTATCCCATGATATTAATACACCTTTAACAGCAATGAGATTAGAGTTATTTTTACTTGAGAGGAATGGAATCTTGGAAGAAAAATCAGTTTTGTCACTCTATCAACAAATTGAATATATTTCAAAGTTAGTAAATCAATTGAACCAAGAAGATTTAGAGTCCGTCAAAAACTCCTATATAATTTATGAAAACGTTGATATAGCAAACCTAGTAGAAAAAACAATTAAGAAATGGACGTATATCTTTAATAATAAAAATATAGAGATTAATTATATGGTTAATGATGAGAGACTTGTTTGGCACAGCAATGAACTATGGGTAGAAAGAGTACTTGATAACGTGTTCCAAAATACACAACTTCATTCGAAGGCTAGTTCTATTCATGTAATGATAGAAAATGGTGCTATCGTTATACAAGATAATGGAATAGGGTTCAATGTGAAGGACTCTCATCAAGGACTAGGCGTTTTAATAATTAAAGAAATATGCGAGATATTAAATCTTAAATGTGAGTTGTCTTCAAATAGTAAGGGTACTAGATATGTATTTAAAAGATAATTATATAGAAATAATATAGAATTTACATATTTCCAAGTTACACGTAAAAGGGCATCGCATAATAATCAGGGCTATTATGCGATGCCCTTTGTTTTTCATGACTATTTACAATTTAGGTTTGGATAAATCTTCCAATGGTATTTTTGCTGTTATAATATTCTCGCTCATATTCACGAGGTTGTCTCGTAGGTTGATCATTCAGTGCAAGAGCTGGTAATAAAGTAGCATCAAATATAAAATCGTAGAGAAAAGATAAGAGCAAAACGCTACAGAATATATAGATTAACAATTTCCTTCACTTCTTTCTGTATGATTCTTACTTATATTGTAAGAAAACAAACTACCAATAAAATCCATAAAAGGAATGGGATACTGTAAGAAAATAGTAGGGGAATTAAAAAATTAATCTCATACGGAAGTATGAGATTAATTTTTTGTAAAATTTGTCGAATTTTAAGTTCTTTATAAAGAATTTTTTGTTATGATAATACATGCTAAGAGAATATTAAAATTAGGGGAGGACGATGAATTTGAAGAAACTAGTAAGTATCTTGCTATCATTTATACTACTGATTTCATTTACTGGAACTTTAGTAAAAGCAGAAGAACGTTCTGTATTGTCTGTGCAGGATGCAATTCAACTGTTTAAGCAGCAAGGAAGCAGTAAAGGGATAGTGGAAGGGTATATTGTTGGATATACAGAAGGGCCTTCTAAGTACACGAAAGATCCTGCGAAATTTGGAGATACGAATGTTGCAATTGCAGATTCTCCAAATGAGACAGACCCTGCGAAAATCATGCCTGTTCAGTTACCAAAAGGTGACGTGAGAGCAGCAGTGAATGTAAAAGATCATCCTGAAAATGTTGGGAAGAAAGTTCAATTAACAGGGACGCTTGAGCTTTATTTTGGTAGCCCTGGTTTAAAGTCCGTAACAGCATATAAGTTTCAAGGACAAACGGAAAACCGTGTAAGTGATGTGACTGCATCACCAAATGGTGGGGAAATTGAAAAAGGAACAGCAGTAACATTAACAACAAGTACAGAAGGAGCAACAATCTACTATACATTAGATGGCTCTGTTCCAACAGATAAAAGTATTCGTTATAATGAATCGATTGTTATAAATGAAAACAGTGTGATAAAAGCAATTGCAGTGAAAGAAGGACTTGCACCTTCAGCAGTTTCGACATTTTCTTTTATAATTATAAAAGGTGAGCAAGTTCGTATTCATGATATTCAAGGGAAATCACATGTTTCTCCTTATAATGGGAAGAAAGTACGAAATGTAGAAGGTGTCGTAACAGCGTTAGATAAGAATGGTTTCTATATGCAAGACACACAGCCCGATGAAGACATAGCAACTTCAGAAGGAATTTATGTCTATAAGAAAGAAGCGAATGTAGCAGTAGGAGATCTTGTGCACGTTGATGGTGAGGTAGAAGAATTTATTGGAGCTGGATATGCTGACAGATTTGATACAGATTTAGCCATCACAGAAATTAAAGCGAGCAATGCCTCAGTGAAAGCAAATCATCAACAGTTGCCAGAGGCAACTGTATTAGGTGAAAAGGGTGTAAAGATTCCAAATCAAATTATTGATAATGATGCATTTGGTGTATTTGATCCAGAGGAAGATGCAATTGATTTCTATGAAAGTTTAGAGGGTATGCGCGTGACAATGCCAACTCCTCAAATTGTTGGACCGCAGAAAAATGGGAATTTATATGTAACAGTTGCAAATGGTGGAGATAAGGTCACTACAAAATATGGAACACCATTGTTAGGCGAGAATCAATTCAATCCAGAACGTCTTTCTTTAAAAGTACCTCGTGATTATGTAGCAAAATCAGGGGATACATTTAATGGGGATATCACAGGTGTAGTCGGCTATGACTATGGTGCATATCGTATTTCGCCGGTAACAGAATTACCATCTGTAACGGATGGCGGATTTAAACAAGCAGGCGCAAATATTCAGCCTCGTCTTGGAAAATTAACAGTGGCAACATATAACATTGAAAACTTTTCAGCGAATGCAAAAGAAACATCTGATGAAAAGGTAAAAGCAATGGCATATGCTATTAAATATAATTTAAAGATGCCAGACATTATTGGTGTACAAGAAATGCAAGATAATAATGGATCAACGAATGACGGAACAACAGATGCTTCATTAAGTGCAAAGCGTATTATTGATGCTGTGCAAGAAATTCATGGACCTAAGTATGAATATGTAGAAGTTGCTCCGCAAAACAACCAAGATGGCGGGGCACCGGGAGCGAACATTCGCGTTGGTTTCTTCTATAATCCATCACGTGTGAAATTAGAAAAGAATCCAAAGCTGTTAGCAACAAACCCGACGCGCATTGGACAAGATAATCCGGTATTTGATAATACTCGTAAACCGCTAGCTGCGGAGTTTAAATTCCAAGGGCAAAATATTGTTGTTATTTCAAGTCATTTAAATTCAAAACTTGGTGATGCGACGCCGTTTGGAAAAATTCAACCTCTTGTATTAAAGAGTGAAGAGAAACGCGTTCAACTGGCGCAGGAAGTGAACAGCTTTGTAAAAGATATTCAAAAACGAGATGTGAATGCACCAGTTGTTGTAGTTGGTGATATGAATGACTTTGAATTCTCGAAACCACTGCAAGCATTAAAAGGCGATATCATGCAAGATATGTTAGAAACGGTTTCGAAAGAAAATCGTTACACATATATTCATGACGGCAACGCACAAGTATTAGATCATGTTTTAGTAACAAATAATATGGCACCACATACAGTTGTGGATCCGGTACATTTAAATTCCAACATTATGAAGGAACATGGCCGTATGAGTGACCATGACCCAGTGCTTGCACAAATTGATTTGAAAAAAGCATCCTAAGTAAAAGTATCCCTCAGCATAATAGCTGAGGGATATTTTGTATTACATACTAACTGATTTTTGAATCGATTTTTTACATCGCATTCTTTTTTGAAGTCTCCGCATATATTGCTTCCGATCTTTCTGTATACCTTTCATATACATAAATAAACTAATTCCTAAAAACAAGGTGCATTGCACGATTCCAATGTAAGGCGACATTCCTTGGAGCGGTTGTTTTGGGTCGTATAAATGAATAGGTGCTCCGCCAATTGTAGGGAATACGACATTTAAAATAATATAGGGTAGAGAGGTGATAGCAAAAGGGAATAGAATTGCCATGTAATCTTTTCTAGACCATATGGATGCAGAAAGACCCAATACTGCCATAAGACCAGCAAATAAAAAATTAATCCCGATATATAGGGAAATATAAGAAATTGGAGAAGAGAAATATAAAGATGAAAACATGCTGTTGTCCTTAATAATACCTAAGTCGGTTGTCGGAATACCATCTGGAATTGTCAGTTTACAAAACAGCAATGAAAATACGAATGGGAGAATATAAAGAAGCCCCCCAATTAGGAAGGTCACGATATATTTTGTAAATACATAAGGGAAAAAGGGAATTTCTTTACTTACAAATGATTTGAATTTATCAACTTTATCAGAGTTATAGCTCGTGCTAAAAGGGAGTGCTGCTAGTACAGGCATTAATAGTAAATACACATCCATCCCATTATCACGAAAGCCAATCCATTTATAAGCAGTTATTAAAAGCCCGTCAGGCAATCCTCCTAAATATCGTAAAACATAGTAATAATGATAAATTGAAACAAGAATTAACCAACTCAATAAGAGAGTGAGAGAAATCTTATTTAAAAAGGCTTGTTTTATATGTAAGTTAAGTGCACGCATCATGATTGAAATAGCCCCCACCATTTTTAATAAATATGTATATGTTCTATATTACTATTTATTGTAAAAAAATTCTTGTTTTTTGAATTGATAATTTAAAAAAGATGGGGAATTCATAAAGTGAAACTTTAATCAGTGGGGATTTTCTTCATCTCCCACTGATTATTAGCCCTCACCAATCGGGATAAAAAAGTATGATTTAGAAGAGAATCAAAGATTCAACCATGATTCACATAGTAGTTATTCATTTTTAAATAAGCGCTGCGAAAGCGGTGTTTGATAAAATGAAAAAAGTGTTCTGAAGATCGAAAATCCAGAACACTTTTTTGTATTTTTCTTCAATTGGTTGATTAGGTTAACTGAACAGCTAAATCTTAATTTGAGTTGCTAATAGCCTATGCTTCTAGCGGTTGACCATAGCCTAAAGCAATGGCTTGATCATAGTAATATTGAGCAATTACAATATCAAAAGTAGCCATTCCCATTGGATGGAACATGACAACTTTATCTTCTGTAATCTCTTTAAATGCATTATTACAAACAATATCTTTAATATCAAGAGTGTCTGATTTTTGTAAATTTCTTTCATTATGCATGATTTCTATATCTGTATTTGCACGACATACCTCTTCCCAATTGTCAACTACAATTACTGGTGAATAGTCTAGTATATCAGTTTTAAAATCACGTAGTGATACGTTTAGTAGCAGTGCATTTGGTTTTGGAGGACCATCAATATATCCTTTACTTGATACAGTACACGTAATAAATATATCTGCATCACGGTACACATCTTCCCATGACGAGCATATTGTGACTTTTTCTCTAAGTTCTACTGGGATTTTATTTTTATCGATTTCCGATATATCAAAAAGACGTATATTTTTAATTTTATCTCCTAAAAGGGTTGTTGCCATTTGTAAATGTAATTGACCTATTGGGCCCAACCCGATTATTCCGAGTGTTACATCATTTAGATTATGTACTTTATCAAACTCTTGAATCATAAGACCTGATACAGAAGCAGTTCGTATACCACTCACAATTGGTGTATTAATTGTTGCGAATGGTACACCAGTAGTCGCATCATTTAATATTGTGATTGAATTTGCTCTAGGTATACTAACTTCAAGATTTTTAGGAAAGCTAGCGATCCACTTAATACCTGCTACTGAAAACTCTCCCCCAGCAAACGCTGGCATTGCTATAATCCGATTGTCTGGATCATTAAATTGTAGATAAGGCTTTATTGGTTGTGAGAAATCAGAATGATTCATAACGTTGACAGCTTTTTTAATTATTTCAACTGTTTTTATCCAGTTGATTCCAATATCAGTAATATCTTTAGAATTTAAGTAAAGCAATTTTCTACACCCCTAGTTAAAATGTATTAGTCTAAAATTTTCAGGCTTAAAATAAAACGTTTGTTTTAAAAAGTAGAATGAATATAAAGAGTAGAACACATCCTTTCAAAAATCCCTAATCTATAAACACTTATTGCTATTGTTTTTGAGATTGATATTTTAAAGTAGAATAACCATTTGTTTAAAATAACAATAATTAAGAATGCAAATGAAAGTTTATAGAAGTAGTATTTAGATATAAAGTTGTAGTTTTCTGAGTTGATTGACAATTATGTAAATTATTGTATCATATTTGCAGATAAAAAAATATTCTAAAAATGATTAGCTGTATTTTAATCTAATGATAGAGTGCTTTAGGAATATTAAACGAAGATGATTCAACGCTATCTATGGGAAGGCTATCTTGAAGAAGTGAGCCATCTTCGGCATACGGAAGAGAATAAAAAATGGTATGCGTTGGACAATCCTTCGGCGATTGAAAAATTTGTTCATGTAAGCGATACTTACATTTTTTTATTAATTTGAATGGGGTTTGTCGACAGTCTGACAGGTAGAAAGTAGATTCTACCTGTTTTTTTATTATACAAATTTTACTTGAAATAGAATTGGTAGCCACCCAGCATATTAAGTTTATAGGATCATAGACATGTAAAGGTCTTTCTTATATATAAAATGAGCAATGACAGAATTTTTACTATGTAGGAGTTTGCCATTCCTGTTATTCCTAAATATAAACTGAAGTACTGTCATGATTTCTCTTCATCGCAAATATGTAAAATAAAGCAGTGAAAACAAGAAATGAATTGCCGGATTTTTCGTGAAATTTTACTGATTGTTATTAACATAAATTGACACGTATATTTTAGATACAGAAAGTTAAACAGCAAGAAGGTAGTGAATCTGATGCTAAATACAAAAAGTGCCATAAATTATCAATTGGATAATAGTGGGGAATCATCAATATGTACCGCCCTTTTCAAATGAATATGAAGTATCGCTATATCATATTTACAACCACAATACTTTAGATTAAAGAGCATTAAAGTTACTATCATAACCTATTCATCTAATAATTCAGGGAGTTGTTCAAAAGTGGATCAATTATACAAACCAGCCCGTCATTGGAGAGATATAGAAATGTGGAAACATGTTACTGAAGACCAATGGAATGATTGGGTTTGGCAACTTACGAATACAATCAGTACCTTAGAAGATTTAAAAAAAGTAATTCATTTAACACCAGATGAAGAAGAGGGAATAAGAATATCTACAAAAACAATCCCGCTTAATATTACTCCGTACTATGCTTCACTGATGAATCCAGACGATCCGCATTGTCCAATTCGGATGCAATCTGTACCGATTTCGAATGAAGTATATAAAACAAAGTACGATCTTGAGGATCCATTAGAGGAAGATGAAGATTCTCCAGTTCCTGGTTTAACTCATCGATATCCAGATAGAGTGTTATTTTTAGTTACCAATCAGTGTTCAATGTATTGCCGATACTGCACACGTCGACGTTTCTCTGGCCAAGTGGGTATGGCGGTTCCGAAAAAGCAGTTAGACAGAGCTATTGAGTATATAAGAGAAACTCCTGAGGTTAGAGATGTATTAATTTCCGGTGGAGATGGTTTGTTAATTAATGACAATATATTGGAGTACATACTGAAAAGTTTAAGAGAGATCCCTCATGTTGAGATTATTCGAATAGGGACACGTGCGCCAGTCGTTTTTCCACAAAGAATTACAGAGAATCTTTGTAATATCTTAAAGAAATATCATCCTATATGGCTGAATACTCACTTTAATACATCAATTGAAATTACAGAGGAAGCAAAAAAGGCGTGTGAAATGCTTGCTGATGCAGGTGTGCCATTAGGAAATCAGTCAGTGATATTAGCGGGTATCAATGATAGTGTAACAATAATGAAAAAGCTAATGCATGATCTAGTAAAGATTCGTGTTCGCCCTTATTACATATATCAGTGTGATTTATCAGAAGGCATTAGTCATTTTAGAGCCCCTATATCGAAAGGTCTTGAAATTATTGAAGGACTCAGGGGGCATACGTCGGGTTATGCAGTACCTACATTTGTGGTAGATGCGCCGGGCGGGGGAGGTAAAATTGCTATTCAGCCAAACTATATCATTTCACAAAGTCCTGATAAAGTGGTTTTACGTAATTTTGAAGGTGTCATTACATCGTATCCTGAGCCGCAAGACTATAAGGCTGATAGGGCATTAGACTATTTCAAGAAAATCTATCCACAATATATAAATGAATCTTCAACTATAGGGGTTGCAGGGGTACTCCAAGATAAACAGTCTAGCTTAATTCCAGAAGGTTTGTCGAGGTATAGTAGAAGAAAAGGGTATGAAGAAAATCCTGGTCATATTTCATTGAAGAATAATAGGGATAAAAGGGATAAATTAAAAGAAAAGAAGTATCAATCTCAGCTTCAAAAAATGGCAAGTAATCATGAACTCAATAAAGTGTAATAGTCTTTTTAATCTGTATTTTTGAATATTCATCTTAATAGTTATAATTAGAAAGTTTCTATTCAAAGGGGGGAAATGCATGCTATTATTTTGTCTACCTTACGCTGGTGGTTCGGAGGTAGGGTATTACAAATGGGGGAATCATTTAGATAAATCTATTTATTTACATCCTGTTCCGTTGAAAGGAAGGGGACAAAGATTTAATGAGGGCTTCTATATGAGTATGAAAGAAGTAACGGATGATATTTATAATATGATTCAAGATAAGATCGACCAAAATCAGTATGCATTATATGGACATAGCATGGGAAGTATATTAGCTTACGAGCTATATCATAAGATCCGTTCTGAGGGCAAAAGATTACCAGAACATATATTTTTTTCTGGTTGCAAAACACCGGATCGGATGAAAGATAAAGAAAAATTACATCATTTTTCTGATCAGGAATTGCTAAGTAAATTGAGTGCTCTTGGAGGCATCCCACAAGAGTTGGTTGATAGTAAAGAATTAACAGATTTGTTTCTACCGATAATAAGGAATGATTTAAAGATACTAGGAGAATACGAATATAATCCTAATCAGCATAAAATCGAATGTGATATTTCCATTCTTATAGGAACTGAAGACACAGTAAAACTAGAGGAAGCTCTAGAATGGAATAAATACAGCGAGCGTGAAGCGATAGTTTATACATTAAATGGTAACCATTTTTTCATTAACAATAACGTTGAATATATTAATAGCATTATAAACAAATCATTAATTTATGAAAAAAATAACAAGAATCAAGTGGGAGTAAATTATGAGTATTTATAATAGTGTATTAGATTTTGTTGGAAAAACGCCAATGGTACAACTAACAAGTAAAGACTTATGTAATGTGAATTTATTCGTTAAATTAGAGGGAAACAACCCTACTGGTAGCGTTAAAGATAGAGCAGCTGCACACATTCTTGAAACTTTGCTTCAGAAAGGTGATATCGACAAGGATACAACAATTATTGAATCTTCGTCTGGTAATTTTGGTATCGCTTTAGCAAGTTATTGTAAAAGGGTAGGTTTGAAATTTATTTGCGTGGTTGATCCGAAAATTCTACCTGTGAATGAAATGATCATTAGATCTCTAGGAGCAACAGTAATAAAAGTAACAGAGCCCGATAATTCAGGTGGATATTTAATCACAAGGTTAGAGAAGGTTAATGAGCTAAGAAATTCAATAGCAAATTCATATTGGATTAATCAATACGGTAATAAATTAGTTGCAAATGCATATTACGAGACCGTAGGGAAGCAAATATGTAACGAAATTGAAGTGGATTATATTTTTTTAGGTGTAAGTTCTGGTGGGACAATTACTGGCATTTCTAATTGTGTCAAAGAGAAGTTCCCGAAATCAAAAGTTATCGCGGTAGATATGGAAGGTTCTGTTATTTTTGGTTTGCAACCTCAAAATAGATCCATCCCAGGGATAGGCTCAAGTATTGTACCGGATATTCTAAAAGATTCAATCATTGATGATGTTGTGATAATCAGTGAAAAAACGAGCATAGAAATGTGTAAAGAACTCTTAAGTGAACATGCAATATTTGCTGGAGGTTCTTCGGGTGCTGTATACGGTGCAGTGAAAAATTATTTTAAAGATAAAAACTATGTGAAAAAGCCTAATGTAGTAACGCTGTTTGCAGATAGGGGAGATCGATATTTTGATACGATTTACAATGAGGAATGGTGTCACAAAGTATTGAATCTTCATTCTGAAAAAGAACTCAGTTTGATATAGAGTTTTAAATATTTGTATCAATCAGATAGCACTAAGGAGTAATTAGGTTTTCTAAATGATGGGAGCTCATCATTTCTATTTTATAAAAAAGTACTTTGTTACTTAAACTACTGATACTTAGGGTGGGATCAAAAATGAATAAAGAATATAAATTGTCAGAGGGCCAAAAAGGATTATGGAAAATACAAACGGCCAATCCGCAATCAACGGCATATAATACTTACTTTTCTGCAAAGGTTGAAAGTGATATAGATGTATACGATTTACAAAAGGTTAGTGATTTAATTTCTGTGAAACATCCTATTTTATGTGCTCGTTTTATTGAAAAAAATGGTGAAATACTACAAACAGTTAACGAAAATAATCGTGTATCTTTTGAAACCTACACTTTTATAAACGAGCAGGAAGTACGTGATTTTTTCAATATTGAAGCAAATAAATTGATTGATTTAAAGAATGGACCACTTTCTAGATTTATAGTTGCTACTACTGATGATAATAATAAATATGTATTGCTTATTACACACCACATCGTTGTCGATTATTGGTCACTTATTGTGATATTGAAAGAAATCGCTTCTATTTATAAGCAGATGAGGAATAACGAAGATTTTTCTCTAGTAGCAAATGACTGTTCTTTTTTTGATCATATTGAGATGTTAGATGAGTATAAAACAACAGATAAATATAAGAAGTCATTAGATTATTGGGAAGAAAGGTTACACAAAGGGGTAGAGGAACTTCAGCTGCCATTCGGAAAGTCTAGGGATATGTTGAAAAGTGAAACAGCTGAATCCATTGTTTTGCAGTTAGATAAAGATGTAACTGAAAAAATTTATTCGGAGTCCTTTAAGATGGGTGTTACTCCTTTTAGTTTTTTATTAGCAAATTACCATATAGCACTATCTTATTATTTTGATAATAACAATATCGCTACAGGAGTTCCTTTTTTAGGACGGCATTCAAAAAAACATCTAGATAAAATTGGTTATTATGTGAATACATTACCTGTAAACTGCTTAGTAAATGACACGCAATCTTTTGCTGAGTATGCCAATTTGGTACAACGTGATGTAAGAAAAATATTCTCAAATCAAAGGGTATCTTATCAAGAATTGATAGAGAAGTACAATGATCAAGGTAATTCCGCTAACCAGCCTTTATATCAAACTATGTTTGTACTAGAAAAAGCAAGAACTTCTGATTTTGAAGGTGCCTCGTTATTTTTTGCAGGTGTGGAAGGCATTACATTAGATATGGGAGAAATAAAATTTTCTTCATTCCCTCTTCTAAAGAAATTTGCGCAATCTGATCTAACGTGTATATTTGAAAAAGTTAATACTTCATTACATGGGGTTATTCAATATAATGCTTCTCATATGACGAAAGAGTTTATGGAGAGTTTTTTGAATTTTTATAAAAATATTCTTGATGTTACTACCTCACAGCCAGATAAGCAAATAGCAGAGCTTAAAGTATTATTAACAAAAGATGTAGAATTGATTGATCGAACAAACGAACATGCTGATAATCCAATGGGTGATTTGTATCATAAAGGTGGAGTTTCTTACTACTTAGAAAAACAATTCAATAAGGTCCCAGATCAAATTGCAATCATAACAGAAAATCATTCTGTGACTTATAAAGAACTTAATTATAAAAGTGCATCCATCGGAAAGGTATTGTTATCTCATCCTGCACAACAAACAAGGCGCCGTGCACTTATTTGTTGTGATAAAGCGATTCATTCTATTTATAGCATAATAGCTGCCACGCGTTCAGGATATTCTTATATTTTATTAGATAAGGGAACCCCTCTTACAAGAGTGAATGAGATTATCCATCAGACTTCACCGGAGGTAATCCTATTTGATGAAGGAAGTTCAAATGTTTTAAAAGAGTTACGTATTCCATCAGATATTTTAACTTTAAATATAAGTCGAATTGAAGATTCTACAGATATGTTATTCAAAAGTGTTTATGCGGATGATCAAGATGAGTTATATTGTGTCTTTACTTCTGGTTCGAGTGGAAACCCAAAAGGGATCAGCATTCCTAATGATGGTGTTCTGAGGTTAGTATTAAACCCTAATTATTGCAAGCTGTCAAACCAAAATGTTATTGCTCAAATGAACAACTTAGGTTTCGATGCTACAACGTTTGAAATTTGGGGAGCTTTTCTTAATGGAGCTAAACTCGTTTTAATCGAAAAAGAAGATCTGTTATCTCCGGATGTATTAAAGGAAAAGATTAGCCATAACGGTGTTGATACGTTATTTATTACAACATCTTTATTTAATCAATATTCTACTGCAGAAAGTAGCCCATTTAAGGGGGTAAGACAGATTCTTTTTGGTGGTGAAAAAGTTAATTTAGATTGTGTTAAAAAGTTCTCTAAGAATCTTCCAGGATGTCAATTTATTCATGTATATGGGCCGAGTGAAACAACTACATTTGCTACTTTTCATAAAATTCACGATGTAGAATCATATGAAGAAGATTTACCTATAGGAATTCCTATTTCTGATACCGTTATTGATATTCGAAGTCAGGATGGCACTCATAATCTTCCTATTGGAGTGGTAGGAGAGATGTATATTGGAGGTAAAGGTCTTGCCAATGAATATCTGAATCTTGAGGAAGAGACCCAAAGGAAATTTATCTCTATTAAATTAGAAAATGGGGATATAACTCGGTTATATCGTTCGGGTGACTTAGCATATCGAAATACACAAGGTGAAATTGTTTATTGTGGTAGAAAAGATATGCAAGAAAAAATCAGAGGTTTTAGAGTTGAGTTAACGGATATAAAAAAGAAGATTGATAAAGATATAACTGTAGAGGATTCATATATTACAACAGTTCAAGATGAATTTGGCCAAAAGCAAATTGTGGCTTATATAAAACCGTTTGAAATAAATAGATTTGATCTATCTATTACTAAGGATACATTAAAGGGATTATTACCTGAGTATATGATTCCATCGTATTTCGTGATTGTAGAAAAATTCGTGCTAACAAAAAATGGGAAAATAGATAAAAATAATCTTCCTAAGCTTGTTATACATCAAGAAAACGTAAAGTATGAGGCACCTATTACTGAAACAGAAAGAATTATTTCAGAAATTTGGTGTGATATTTTAGGGCGAAAAAAGGTAAGTTGTATTGCTGAATTTTTTGAAGTAGGTGGCCATTCTTTGCTCGCTATGAAAATTAAAATGAATATGGAAGAGCGATTTTCTATCAAGGTTGCATGGGAAGAATTTTATACATTAACTACTATTAGAAAAATGGCAGAGAATATTGATAAGATATTGCTTTCTGGTCAAAATGAACAGTTAAGTATGCCGAAAATCAAAAGAAGAGCAAGAAATAAGGTGTAGGAGGTTATTGATGGATATCTTAAAAAGTTATGGTTTGAATCTTCACTGGGAAAACGAGTTTAACAAGAATACAAGTTCACAATGTGAAATCGCAAGAGTAGTTACTTGTTTTACTAGTAAAGATATACTAATAGCCACACAATCAGGTTTGAGGAGATGTATGACCTCTCAGAAACTATTAACATCTAATGCAGCGAGTCTACCGGTTCCTGGCGATTGGGTAAGGGCTAGAAGCATAAAGAATGATGAATATATTTTAGAATCCATTTTAGACAGGAAATCTATTTTTTATCGTAAGAAGCCAGGAAGCCTTTATGAAGAGCAAGTAATCGGCGTAAATCTAGATAAGCTATTTTTAGTGACATCAATGAATAAAGAATATAATCCGAGACGACTTGAAAGATACATTACTCAGGCTCAGAAATGTCGTATTGAACTTATTATTGTTTTATCTAAAGCGGATCTAGTCACTGATCCTGATTCTTATGTAGAAATAACTCGTAGAATTCATCCTGATGGTAAGGTCTTAACAGTATCTGCCCTTGAAGGCGTAAACGGCATACAGTCGTTAATTCCACATTTAATCCCTGGTGAGACAGTAGGATTTGTAGGGGCAAGTGGTGTTGGAAAAAGCACAATTATTAATACTCTAATTGGAACTGAAGTGATGAAGGTTGGTCATGTTAGTGAAGCTACCTCAAAAGGCCGCCATACAACTACACGTAGAGAATTAATTTTATTTAATAACGGGACTATTTTGCTTGATACACCTGGAATGAGAGAGTTTGGAGTTTTACTTGAAGAAAATGATAGTAAAGCAGGATTTCCAGAAATATTGGAGTGGGCGAAATATTGCACCTACTCCAATTGTCAGCATAAAAACGAAAAAGGATGTGCAGTTAATCAAGCTGTAGAGAACGGGATCATTTTGCGTAAACGCTTGGATAACTATCATAAAATAACGTATGAGCAAGATTTTCTATGGGTAAAAGGCAGAAGAATAAGTAAGGAGAAGTTGAATTATAGCAAAGGTGCTAAAGATAAAGAAAAATATAAAAGAAACAAATATAACTATTTTAAAGATTAACGTTATCAAAGTAGCTATTTGAGGAGTCTCTGAACAAAAATTAAAGGAAATGTGAGGTAATCTATTTTGAATGATATTTTTCAGATGTCTGCTTCGAAAGCCCAACAAAGGTTATGGTATTTCGAGCAAAAATACGCTAAGACGCAACTATATCATGTTCCCTTAGAATTTGAAATGAGCGGAGCGTTTCATGAAAATGCTTTTAAAGAAGCAATTAAAACTCTAGTTAAACGACATGAGCCGTTAAGGACATCGTTAAAAGAAATAAATGGAGAAGTAGTACAATTTATCCACGAAGATATTGAAATACATGGAGAATCAAGAGAATTTAGTCAATTGGAATTTTCGGAAAAATTATATTCTGATGAATACAATGAAATATTCGTGCCAGTTTTTGATTTCCATACAGCTCCTTTATTTAGGTGGAAAGTTATCCATTTTAAAAATAATGTTCACAGAGTAATATTCGTATTCCATCATATTATTGTAGATGGTTGGTCGCTTGAACTATTTTTAAAGGAGCTGTCACAAGCATATAATGCATATTCAAAAGGAACCTGTTATCAACCAGATGAAATAGAAGCTCAGTATGCAGATTTCGCAGAGTGGCAAGTAGAATGGCTTAATAATGGTGAAAGAGAGAGAGTTAAAGAGTTTTGGGATGGTATGTTCGCAGATGGATATGAGAAAACAGATATTGATTATCCTGCAAATGATAAATCACTCATTAACTTTTCTGGTGGTTATCATGAACTGAAAGTGGACAACGAGACAAAGGAACAGATGAATAATTTTATTCAGAAAAATGGTGCCTCTTTATTTTCAGTATTGTTGACTACATATATCGGAACTTTGTCATATTTTTCAGGGGAAAATGAAATTGTATTAGAAACAGTAGGTTCTGGAAGAGTTAGTAGTGATCTGATGAACATGATGGGGTTCTTCGCAAATGTATTACCGTTAAAGATTAAGGTTGGTAGCAAAAGCTTTAATGATTTAGTGCAAGAGGTACATCAACTATCTCAAAAGTTAAATGAAAATCAATCGCTACCATATGAAGAAATAATCAATCACTTTGCTAGTCCAGAGTATATTGAAGATTACTCACCTTTTTCTGACTTCATGTTTCTATTTCAAGATACATCTATTTCAGAAAATTTATTTAATGACTCGATCTGTAAACTGCATAAAACATATGGACCGTTGGCAAAGAAGGATATGACTATTATCGTTGATAAAGATAATGATGGATTATCTATTGGATTAGAATACTCATTACAAAAATATGATAGGAAATTTGCAGAGACATTTTTATCTACCTTTTTTATTTTGCTTAATCGCTATCTGAGAAAGCCAGATGCTGAAATAGTAAACATTTCACCTTATTCTCTAAGTGATTTCGATAGCCATTATGAAAAAATTAATCCAGTAAGAGAAACGGATTCTATCCTTAATGCTCATGCTATGTTGGAAGGTGCGATATTAAAACATAGTCAATTAGTCTTTACAAAATATAAAGGCGTTAATTATACATATAGTGACCTTAGTGAGCAAGCAGACTTAATACTAGGTGAACTCATTAGCAAAGGAATCGCTCCAGGTTCGAAGATTGCAATTATTACTGATAGAGAGCCTGCATTTATCTCTTCAGTGTTAGGTTGCTGGAGAAATGATTGTACATACATCCCTCTTGATTTATCATTGCCATCAGAACGTATGCAACAAATTTTAAACGCAGCAAATTGTAGTTGTATAATTTATAACTCGGAGAAAATAGAATTGGATTCGCTCAATCTAAAGCATGAAAAAATTATAGATTTAAATTGTGAATTTGATCATAACGTTATTGTTAAGAGAAAAATCGCAAAAAATCCGGCTTATGTTCTGTTTACATCGGGTTCTACAGGGGTGCCAAAGGGTGTCATTATTTCTCAAAATGCGTTAGGAAATTATTTAGATCATTGTATAAATAATTATTGTATAAATGATAATCATCTTGCTGTAGTCCATACGTCATTATCTTTTGATTTAACAATAACAAGCGTTTTTCCACAACTTATAAATGGTGGAAGAGTGGAATTCATTGAAGTAGGACAAGGTTTAGATGGATTCGTTTCATATATTCAAAACGTAAAAGAACCACTTTTACTAAAGTGTACACCTGCACACTTAGAAATTTTATTTGAATCAATAGATTCTCAAACTTTAGCAAGCAAAAAAATATGTGTTGTTGCGGGTGGAGAAAATATTAATGATGATCTCATTCGAAAGTTCAAGAGGTTATTGCCTTTATCTAAATTGATTAACGAATATGGGCCAACTGAAGCCACTGTTGGTAGCAATATCTGCGAATTAACATTAGATTCTTCTTATGCCAATAAGACGAGTATAGGGCAATCCATTAAGGGAATGTTTACTTATGTGTTAAACAAATACAATATGGTCCTCCCACCATATACAATAGGAGAGATTATATTAAGTGGTACAGGCCTTGCAGAAGAATATTTAAATGATAGTAAGTTAACAGATTCAAAGTTTATAAAAGAAGGTTTTCTGGGCAAGCGTATATATAAAACCGGGGATTATGGATTCTACGATGATAACGGAAATGTATATTACGTGGGAAGAAAGGATAGCCAAATAAAAATCAGGGGTTATCGTATTCAAAAAGAAGAAATTGAGAAAAATATAGGTACTTTAATTAATCATGCTTTTGTTACAGTTTTAGGTGTTAAAAGTACAAGTGATAGATTAGAGCTATGTGCGTTTTATAAAAATAGTGTAGAGATTGATGTTCAATCTGTTAAACAGCATCTTGAAGATAAATTACCATCGTATATGATTCCAGCTTATTTTATTAGAGTAGATGAGATACCAATTAATCGAAATGGCAAAGTTGAAGAGAAAAAGCTAGAAGAAATTTTTCTTCAAAAAAGAAAAGAACTAAATACGGCGAGTAATATGCAAGTTTTTTATGGTATAGATAAGGAAATCTCAGCTGTATGGAGTGATATTTTAGGACGTGCAGACATCAATCACAGGATGAATTTTTTTGAAGTAGGTGGCAATTCAATACTTGCTGCGCAATTAGTTAATAAAATAAATGAAAAATTCAAAGTAAGTTTGACATTAAAAGAGTTGTTTGAAGCACCCGTTTTTGAACAATTCTCTAATATAGTTAAGTCAAGCCATACTAGAGATGAAAGTATTTTAGATGAACAAAGTTTGTTAGAGAACCTTCCTAGTATGGGACAAGAGCGTTTGTGGTTATTAGATCAACTTGAACCCAACAATCCATTCTATAACATTGTTTTTACGATAAAAATTTCCGGGAAATTAAATATAGATAGACTGACAAGTTCTCTAAATACCATTGTGAATAGACATACTGTGTTTGGTTATGCGTTTAAGCAAAGTGACGAAGGTAACGTTATTATAGAAGAAAATACAGTTGAGTTGCACATTGACCAGGAAAGCGTGCAATCAGATTGTGATGTGAATCAATATATAGAAGATGTTTCCAGGGAGTTTGGTAATATTCCTTTTGATCTGAGTCATTCGCCGCTGCTAAGGGCGAAGTTATTACAAGTAAACGAAAGAGAGAATTATCTCACTTTCTCAATTCATCATACAGTTTGTGATGGGTGGTCTATGGGAGTCTTATTAGAGGAACTAAAACATTTCTATGAAGAAGATTCTAATACAAGCATACAGGTTGATGAGATAAAGTATCCTTACAAAGTATACTCTAATTTACAAAGAAAAAGGATTGAGAAAAATTCCATTCAATCCAAGTTAGATTGGTGGAAGAGTAAATTCCCAGAAGAACTCCCGGTTTTAAAAATGCCTACATCATTTCCGAGACCAAAAGAAATGTCCTTTAAAGGAAAGCACGTTCTTTTTTCTTCTGGAAAGGATATTTGTAAAGCTGTTAAAAGAAAAGCGCAATACTTAAAAACGACAGAATTTAATATTCTATTTGCAGCATATAGTTTAATGCTGCAAAAGTATAGTAGACAGGAAGAATTTGTTATTGGTGTTCCATTTGCAAATAGAGAAAATGTTTATTTTGAAAAGCTTATTGGCTATTTTGTAAATGTGTTGCCTATACCTATTAAGTTTGATGAAAGTATGTCGTTCCATAAATTAATCGAAAACATTCAGAGGGATTTCTTGAACGTTTATGAGAATCAAGATGTACCAATGGAACTATTATTACAGGAATATAACGATAGTAGAGATCTAAGTAGAACACCACTTTTTCAAACTTTATTTACGTTACAAAATGCACCGTTAAGTGAAATGAGAATGGGAGAGTTAGAGCTTGAACCTATTTTTATTGAAAATTATACTTCTAAGTTCGATCTTTCATTAATTGCAGAAGAGAAAAATGAAGAGTTTCAATTTAATTTAGAGTACTGTACAGATTTATTCCATGCAAACTTTATAGAACGTTTTATAGAAAACTTCCAAAACATGTTACGTATCATTTGTATGGAAGATATAAAGCTAGATGATATAGATATTATTAGTGAAAAAGAAAAGCAATTTCTACTACATGACTTTAATAACAATAAACTTGAATTTCCTTTCAATCAGTCTATTAATGAAATCATTGATCAATGGGCAATGCGTGTACCAAATAAAGTTGCATTTTCTGATGATAATGGAACGATTACTTATGCTGAGCTAAAGTATGAAACGGATTTGCTTTCAAGGTCTTTTGTTCAACCAGAGGATACACCAACACCTGTACTAATATATATGGATAGAAGTATTGATTTTGTAAAAACAATATTATCTATTTGGAAAGCTGGAAGATCTTATATTCCACTTGAGGTGAATTATCCAGCTGAAAGAATTAAAGATATTATAAGGCAGTCAGAAACAGATACCATTGCGGTAAACAATCTATCATTAAGCTCGTTACCGTTAATGGAAGAAATTAATAGAATGGTTAATATTAATGAGACGATTCATGTTCCTAACATTGAACCGGTTAAAAAATTAAAAATGAACGATTTAGCTTATATCATTTTTACTTCAGGCTCAACAGGTAAGCCTAAGGGGGCAATGATTGAACAAATAGGTATGCTAAATCATTTATTTGCTAAAATACACGATTTCAAAATTAGTAATCAAGATAGAATTGTTGAAAATGCTTCGCAATGTTTCGATATTTCAGTATGGCAATTTTTCTCTACCGTTTTGGTGGGAGGATACTGTCACATTGTATCAGATGATACTGCCAAGAATTCAAGAGAATTGTTACAACAAGTATTAGAAAAGAATATCACGATTTTGGAGGTTGTTCCAACTTTACTTCGTTTCATTTTAGATGATCTCGATTCTCTCTCTATCTTGAAAACATGTGATCAGTTAAGAATGTTGGTTGTAACTGGAGAAACACTACCACCTGATCTTGTAAATAGATGGCATTATAATTTTGGGAATATTCCGATTGTGAATGCTTACGGACCAACTGAGTGCTCAGATGATGTGACACATTATTGGTCCGAAGAGAAATTTGAAGATATTGTGAGTCATGTTCCTGTAGGGAAGCCTGTTGCGAATATGAACCTTTACGTACTAGACAATAATATGAAATTACTTCCTAGAGGGGTACCAGGTGAATTATACGTCTCTGGAATTGGAGTTGGTAGAGGGTATATTAATGCTCCGCTAGAAACTAAAAAGGCATTTTTAGTTAATCCTTTTAACGGAGAAAAAAATAGATTTTATAAAACTGGTGACCTAGTAAGGATTAATGAGGATGGCGATTTAGAATTCTTAAGTCGTTTAGATTTTCAAGTGAAAGTAAGAGGTTATCGGATCGAATTGAATGAGATTGAAAATGTTTTATTGAATAACGAAAAGATAAATAACTGTTTAGTAGTTGGCTTTGAGGGTGATTCGGGGGAAGCGAATCTAGCTTTATATTACTCGTGCAATAACTTAGTAAGTAATGAAGAAGTTAAAGCATACCTGAGCTCATATTTACCTTCTTATATGATTCCGGTTGTGATGATAGAAGTAGAAGAATTTCCAATAAATAAGAATGGGAAAATTGACAGGAAGTTGCTGCCAAAACCTATTTTAAAAGAGGAGATTCTAGATAAAAACTTTAGTGATACGGAAGAGAAATTAGCGAACATTTGGAAAGAATTAGTTGGTAGAGATGTAGGAAGAACAAGTGAATTTTTTGGCTTAGGTGGTCATAGTCTTTTAGCTGTGCAAATGTTAAACAAATTAGAAAATACATTCAACAAAAAAATTACACTTAGACAAATATTTGAAAACCCAATACTTAAAGATTTAGCTCAGGTTATTGATAGAAGCGAAGAATTACAGGTTAGTGTACCTGGGCTTCAAAAATTTGAGCACAACAATCACCCGACTCTTTCATATTCACAAGAGAGAATGGCGTTTTATGAGTATGTGAATCAAAATACTACAATGTTTAATATACCGGGTGTATTTAATATTAAGGGTAATTTAATAAAAGAGGATTTAAAAAATGCAATAAATACGATGGTTTCAAAGTTTGATGTTTTACGAACTACTCTATCTTTTGAAAATGGAGACCCGAAAATTCATATAGCAGATGAAATGCATGTGGAGTTAGATTACGTAGAACAAAACGATCCTGTAGAGATATCTAATTTAATTAACTTGAAAACTAAGTATGTATTTGATTTGGAAAATGGTCCTTTAATGAAATTTACATTAATTAAAAGAGAGAAAGATGATTTTGTACTCATTGCTGTATTCAGTCATTTAATAGCTGATGGGTGGTCAATTAACCTAATCATAAAAGAAGTGATGTGTCATCTTCTAGAAAAAGAACAAAAATTAACATTAGATGAATATAAGATAAATAGCAGTTTACAGTATTATGACTACGCGAAATGGCAAAAGGATATGTATGAGAGTGGGAAATTTCAGCCGCAACTAGATTATTGGGCGCAAAAATTAGGGGATAATCCTGAGAGTACGTTATTAGAGAGTAGCTTTGATCATAACAGAGAAGTTAATACATCCTCTATTTTGTTGAAACAGGACATAAATCCAAGAATCATGACGGATTTATATAAATTGTCCCAGGAGAAAAGAGTTAGTTTATTCAATATTTTGTTAGCTAACTTCTTCCATTTGGTACGCTTATTAACAAAGAACGAAGATTTAACCATAGGTATTCCTATTGCAGGAAGAGAGCGGTCTGAATTTGAGGATATGATTGGATGTTTCATAAATACATTGCCTATAAAAATATCGGTAAATGAAGAGGTATCGTTCCAATCCATCTTAACCATGGTTGAAGAAAGTGTTACGGAAGCGATTGAAAATAGCTCGATTCCGTTTGAGAAAATAGTAGAAAGAATTTTACCGGATAGAACTTTTGGGGAATCACCATTATTTAGCCTTTTCTTTAATATGCTTGCATTCCCAGATTTAAAGAAGAGCGAAGTGCTTTCAAAAGGAAACTTGGCCATTGAGGAGTCGGAATTTGTGCCTGAAATTGATTCAAAATTCGATGTCACTTTTTATGTTCAAGAAAAGAAAAATCAGCTTACAATCTTTTCGGTATTTGATGGGAATAAATTCACAGAAAACAGGGCGAAATTAATATCTCAACAGTACTTTAATCTGCTAGTAAATAATATTGAGAATACTTTAAATGCAAGTCTATCTTCTCAAGAACAAGATTTAAATTACACAGATATGCTAGATAAAAAGTTTGAAGTACCGCTATTTGAAAAATTTAATAGAGTAGCTCGTGAATACCCTAATCAAATTGCTATTAAGAGTCATGGACAATCTTATTCGTATCAATATTGCTATGACTTGAAAGAAAAGATTACATCCTATTTAAAGATGAGGTTGAAACCGAATGAAAGAGTTGCAATTTATTCGAATAGAAATAAATATTTACCGATTATTTGCCTTGCTGCTATGGAATCTAGGAATCCTTTCATCATCTTGGATAGTGAACATCCACAAGAACTATTAACAAAGAAAATAAGTATAGCTAACCCAAAACTCTTAATTAATTGTTGTGACCATCAAATTGAAAGTAGCGAGGTTAATATACAGCATATTGATGAAATTATTAATAATAGCTACAGCAGAGACAAAGAAAGTTTAGATTATGAAATTCGTTTTGACACGTCTTGTTATATTAACTTTACTTCGGGTACAACAGGAGATCCTAAAGCAATTCAAGGGAATCATGGAGCGTTAACTCACTTTGTTAATTGGTATATAGAGGAATTTGATTTTGGTTTAGGTACTTCATTTTCTATGCTATCAGGGCTCTCACATGACCCTATTTATAGAGATATGTTTACTCCGTTATGTAGTGGTGGAGTATTGTGTGTGCCGGATGGAATGAATCTTTTAGATGCAGATAACATTATTCAGTGGTTAATGAAAGAGAAAATCAATGTTGTCCATACAACACCAAGCTATTGCAAACTAATCTTTTCCGACAAACAAACCTATAGAGACTTAGATTTTATCTTTACCGGTGGAGAAAGTTTAAATAGAAGTGTGTACGAGAAAATAAAACAGAATAATTCAACAACTAGAATTTTCAGTTTTTATGGATGTACAGAAACGCCGCAAGGAATAATGCTAAAAGAATTAGCTCATAATACGCTAAACTTTAGAGGTTTAGGAAAGGCTATTCCAGGAGTACTTCCGATTATTGTAAATGATAAGTCGATGAGAATATGCAGCTCGGGAGAAATAGGTGAAATATGTATTATAAGTAATTACATTACAGACGGATATTTAAATTATGATTCAGTCGATAACTATCAAGTATTTACATTTGATGATACACACAGTATCCCTCTTTTTAGGACAGGAGATATGGGCTGGATGAATGAAGAAAATGAAATTATTTATATTGGCAGATCAGATCGTCAAGTTAAGATTAGGGGAAATAGAGTAGAGCTTGGAGAGATAGAGAGTTTAATCGCTGAATCAGAGTTTGTAGCTCGGTGCATATGTATCGCAGATTGCGAAGATGACAAAAGTATATATGCTTTTGTTGTCAGCTCTGAAGATGAAAGCATGGTTAAATCTAATATCCAAACAAGATTAGCTAAAAGCTGTCCGTTATATATGTTACCGAATCAAATAATAATGATTGATGAGATACCTCTAACTTCAAATAAAAAAATTGATCAAAAAAAATTAATGAATTTGGTCACACAAACAAGAAATGAATTGGAAGTGGAAGTGGAAGAGGATCTAAATGAAATTGATTTCGTTTTAGTAGATATTTGGGAAGAACTATTGGGAAGAAAACCTAAATTAAATAGTGACTTTTTTGAATTAGGGGGCAATTCTCTAAAAGCGGTTCAATTAGTCAGTCGAATAGAAGAACAATTTGGATTGAAAGTGTCTATAGAAAACTTGTTTGTTAACAGAAGATTAAAACAAATGTCTAGATTAATAGAAAGCGATTTAATTACATTTATAGAATCTCTTTCCGAAGAAGAAGCAATACTTTACTTAGAGAAAATTAATGGGTAGGTGTGAAATAATGACTAACAGTAGCCTTTCAAATAACAAACTTAAGCTTTTAAATGCTCTCAAAGGAGGAAACAAGCGTGTAAGTATAAATTCATTACCGGAAAGACCTTCACATTTTGAGCATATCCCATTGTCCAGCGAGCAAAAAAGAATGTGGATATTTTGGGAGGATGATCCTCAGAGCACAGTTTTTCATTTAATGGATTTCTTCAAAATTTCTGGGGATATAAATCTTGAAAAATTAGAAGAGGCTGTAAGTGCTACAGCTTCTTCCTTTGAAGCTTTTAAAATGAACTTTGTAAAAAATAATGATAATCCAGAAATCAGGCTTTCTACCGAAGGGAAAGTTACCTTTAGTGTTATTAAGCCTTCAACAAATATAAATAGTCTAGTTCTTTGTAAAAATCTATGTGAAGAACCATTTGATTTAGAGGTTGGGCCTTTAGCTAGAGTGATTCTAGTAAACGATGGTAGTAAAGGCTTTACGATGGGAATATCTTTTCATCACATTATCTCCGATGGTTGGTCCATTAATATCTTTTTAGAAGAAATCATGAAATATTATTACGGTTTAAACACTGGGGCTAAACCAAATCGAAATTTTGTTGACTATTTGTTTTATAAGCAGAATGAGAGTTATAAAGAAGCACTGAACAAAGATATGGAATACTGGGAGAGTAAATTGGTAGAACCTATTAATCCAATTAGGTTTCCGGGTCTATTACACAATACGGGGACATTATCGTTTAAATCAAGGCTAAATTCATTGAAGTTATCTCCAGAGGCAAATGTGAAAATTAATAATTTTTGCAAAGAACATGCCATTACGCCTTATCAATATTTCTTAGCTGCTTTTTATATTATGTACCATAAATTTACGGGTTCAGAAAAAATATGTGTAGGAACACCTACTGCGGGGAGATTATTTCCGGAATTAGAAAGAGAGGTAGGATATTTTACAAATACACTCCCTATTGTGATAGAAGGAAACAAAGATATTGAGGTTAAGGATTTACTTCATTCTGTAAAAGATACATGTTTAACAGTCTTTAGACATCAGAATGCAGGATTAAATGAAATCATTGCAAATAGGAAAGCATTTTTTAATGATAGGAACTATGAACTGTTTAATGGATTGTTTTCATTTAACAATTTTCCAGAAGTAAAAACCAAAAATCTTGAGTTTGATATTACACCTTTAAAAAATAAAGCAGAAGAATCACAAGTTGATTTTACATTATCAATTTCAGAGAAATCTACAGAATACTATATTGATTTTCATTATAGACAGGATTTCCTTGAAGAAGAGAGTGCTCATTATATTCTTAATACATTTGAAAAAGTTTTGATGGAAATGATGGAATCTTTAGATACATCTATTGGTGAAGTAAAGATTTTTAATACGTCACAGCTTGAAGAAGTAGTAAATAAAATTCATATTCATCCACATAGTGAGCGTCCGTTAATTCCTGTACAGCGTTTATTTGAGAGGCAAGCAGAAAAAACACCTTTAGCTACAGCTGTTGTTCATAATAATCAGTCGATTACTTATGAGGAGCTTAACGAAAAAGCTAGTGGTATTTCAGCTCTCTTGTTAGAGAGGAAGTTTCAGAAGGAAGAAGTTTGCGCCGTTTACATGGATCGCGGAGTGAATTTTATCGCTTCTATATATGGAATATTAAAAGCGAGAGGGAAGTTCGTATTAATTGATCCAAAGTACCCAATTGAACGTGTAAGAATGATGTTGGAAATTAGTGGCGCGAAGACAATCTTAACTTCAGATTGTTATGAAAACCTCTGTTTAAATACATTTGATGAAAAGCAGGTTTTAAACTTAGATACGGTAAATTTCCGGGATTATAAATATGATCAATATCTTGTATCAAACTATCAATTAGAAGAAAACATGGGTGCTTATATTATTTTTACGTCAGGTACAACAGGGGCTCCAAAAGGTATTCACGGGACGCATTTAGGTTTATTAAATCATAATTATGATACTGTTGAAGAGTTTAATTTAACTTCTAGCGATACATCCATTCATTTTTCTGCTTTAGGGTTTGATGCTACCCTAGAGGAAATTATGCCAGTTTTAACGATTGGCGGTACGGTTATAGTTAGAAATGAAGAGGCAATGGAATCATTTGTCGATTTCAATTCATTTATTGAGGATCATAAAATATCAGTAATTGGAATACCAGCTGCCTATTGGGAGAAATGGGTTATCTTTTTAACAAGCGAAAACATAGATTTGCCAAATTGTATTCGAATTATTACTTTGTCTGGTCAAAGAATCTCACCAAAAGTTTTAGGGTTATGGAACAAATTAACAAGTGGGGAAAGTCCAGAATTAATTAATACGTATGGACCATCAGAAGTTTCTATTACTACAACGACTTCAACCTATAAGGGTGAGAAGAATTCAATAATTGATAGAGAGTTTCCAATGGGGCATGCTTGGCGGAACTATAAATTGAGAGTTCTAGATGACAAATTAGAGGATGTAGGCCCTTTATCTATTGGTGAGTTATACATTGGTGGTATAGGAGTAACTTTTGGCTATTACAATAATGTCGACCTTACAGAAAAGAGCTTCATCTATTTAACTGACGAGACAGGAAAAAAAGAGAAATATTTTAAGACTGGTGACCATGTTTCTATGTTGCCAGATGGCAACTTAGTTTTCATTGGAAGAAAAGATTCGCAAGTTAAAATTCGAGGGAATCGTGTTGAAATAGGAGAAATTAAGAACGTCTTAGACAGGCATGATGATGTAATCGAATCTGTTGTTACAGTTGAAAAAGATGCATTCGATGAAAACTTTATTATTGCATATGTAAAGGGGGATTTTCCGCAGAACAATCTTTCGCATTTAAAGTTTCATTTAGAGAGTTATTTGCCTTCATTTATGGTACCTAAATTTTTTGTAGCAATTGAAGAAGTGCCATTGACAGTTAATGGGAAAGTGGATTATCAAAAATTATCTACTATAGATCGCGAGAATGAGCCAATAACAGTTTCGGAAAAACCAGGAACCATTCTTGAAAAAGAGTTATTAACTATTTTTCAAGATATCTTAAATAATAATGCTATTGGAATCGACTCTAACTTCTTTGAGTATGGTGGAGACTCTTTAAAGAGCATTAATTTGATTTCAAAAATCAACACTAAGTATGGAATTAAATTGAAAATTTCAGAAGTATTTACATCACCGAGCGTTAGAACACTAGCATTAAAGTTAGAGGCTGCAGATGTAGTGCATAATTTTAATAAGAATAACACAATTATTCCTTATGATCTAAAAGCGGTACGTATGACTCCTATTCAGAAGCAGATTTATGTTGTGCAATCTAAAGATAAACAAAATACTTCATACAATATGCCAATGAGTCAAATTCTGTATAAGAAATTAGATAAAGTGAAAATGGAAGAAAGTGTGAACGAGTTAGTACAAGCTAATGAAATCTTGAGAACAATTTTTACTGAGGAAAATGGTGAGTTTGTACAAAAGGTGAAAGAGAATATTCAAATAACGATCGAAGAATATAATTGTGAATCAACTAAAGTTAATGAAATGTTGAAAAACCTCATCCAGCCATTTAACTTGGAAAAAGGTCCATTATTTCGATGTGCACTTATAAATCTAGAAAATGGGAGACAGGCAATTTTCTTTGATTTTCACCATATTATTTGTGATGGAACGTCACTCGTAACGTTCTTTAAAAACTTATTTGAGAGATATAACGGAGGAGTAATTGATGTTCCGAATGTTCAATATAAAGATTACGCTCATTGGCTTAATCAAGAGTTAGAGAAGGGTTCATTTCGTAATCAGGAACTATTTTGGAAGGAATATGTTTCTAAAGAGTACTTTGAACTTGATTTACCTATAGAGCGAAATCGATCTATTACTAAACAATCGATTGGTAAAACATTAGAGTTTTCCATTGATAAAAAAGCCGTGAACAGAATTAAAAATTTCTTAAACTTACCTGCAATAACAGACCATTTTATTTTGTTCGCAACTTTCTCAGCTGTAATAAACCGTCTTTCTAATTCAGAAAAATTCTTCATTGGAAGCCTTATTTCTGGAAGGGATGACGATCAAATTGAAGATATGATTGGTTTGTTTATGAATTATCTACCAATTAAACTAGATTTTAATGAGAAATTAAGTTTTAAAGATTTAATTATAAACACGACCAACGATTTATTAATGTGTTATGAAAATCATAATGTACCGTTTTCACATATTGTTGAACAAAGTGAATGGAGTGGGGAATTTAACCGAAATCCATTATTTGATACTATGTTTATTTTTCATAATGAAGTGCCCCCAGCACAAATGTCATCTGAGTTATTTCAGGGAGAAGAATTAAGTATTGAACATGGTAATAATAAACTGGATTTAAAAGTAGATGTTTTTCCTAGAGAGGAACAGTTTAAGTTTTTAGTGGAATATGATTCGGCTTTATTTTCTGAACATACACTACAAGTATTTGTAGATTTGTATCATAATTTTTTGAATGTAGAAGAGGCTGAATTAGACGTAGCACTTGCTAGAGTTGCGCCACTTTCAACAGAAAACAGTTTACTACTTAGCTCAAAAAGAAAAGCAAACATGGTTGAAGTACCAGTGTATATATCAAGTTCATTTACTTTCGATAATGTTGCAGATTCAATCTCTTTTTGGAGCAAAAATTTTGCTGTGAATCCGAATATTACTTTTGGACCATATAATCAAGTGTTTCAAGAGTTATATGACCCAGAAAGCTCGATGAATCAAAATGATGGTGTCACATTTGTATGTCAAAGAGCTGAGGACTGGATTCGAGATTTGGATGATGAGAAAGAACAATTAGAGATCATTAAGTCCTTAGGACAAAAATATATTGAGGCTATTAAGTCAGCTAAACCTCGAGGGAAGCTAAACGTAGTGTTATTACCTATTTCTAATTATGAATTATCGGAAGATTTAATAAATGAAATTAATCATATATATGGAACAATTTGTGATCAACTAAAGGAGTTACCTTCAGTAAGAATATTAGATTTAACTAAAATTGAAAATGAATACGAAATTTTAGACATGTTTGATGAAACAACGGACGATATTGCCCATATACCGTATACAGACACAGCATTTACATCCATTGGTATGTGTTTAGCGCGTGAAATTGTATCATTCTATCAAAAAAAGTTTAAAGTCATCGCAGTAGATTGTGATAATACACTATGGAACGGTGTATGCGGAGAGGATGGCCCAACTGGAGTTAAAATTGAAGATTCTCATCGACATCTTCAACAATTCTTATTGGATTTGAAAAATAAAGGTTTTCTTCTTGTATTATGTACAAAAAATAATGAGAAGGACGTTTTAGATACTTTTAAACAAAATCGTGAAATGGTGTTAAAGCAAGAAGATTTTGTTGCTTGGAGAATAAATTGGTCACGTAAATCAGATAATTTATTATCTATGGCTAAAGAGTTGAATTTAGGTATCGATAGTTTTATTTTTCTAGATGATTCTCATATGGAGTGTCTTGAAGTTATGAATAATCTGCCATCTGTTCATACAATTCAAGTGCCTGAACCGCATTCCTTGATTGTACCTTTACTCAAAAATAGTTGGGCATTTGATATACAATTGTCAGTTAGTAACGAGGGTAACAGAAGCGAATTATACAGAGCAGAAAAAGAACGGAAAAAAGTTTATGAAAGTAAAGAAAGTACAGAAGATTTCTTGAAGTTGCTTAACCTAGAAATGTCATTCCATAAGATGAAACCTGAAGAGTTAGCTCGTGTATCTCAGTTAACATATAGAACAAACCAATTTAATCTAACTACAATGAGGCGATCAGAAGCAGAAGTTTTAAAGTTAAATCATGAGAATATAAGAGTGATAAAACTAAGAGACAAATTTGGTGACTATGGTCTTGTAGGCGTTGTATTTTTTGAAGTGAAGGAAGATGAACTGTTCATTGATACATTTTTATTAAGCTGCCGAGCGCTAGGTAGAAATGTTGAATTTGCAGCAATGGAGTGCCTTAAGAAGTTGGCAAAAGAACTTAAATTGAAAAGGGTATCTGGGAAATTTATTCCGACAGAGAAAAATAAACCAATTCAAAGCTTTTTAAACCAATTAACAGATTTACAACAAGATGGCTCGTTTTTACTAGATGCTGAAGAAAACCTTTCATCAAATTTTATAAATGTATTTTATGAACAGGACTTTCCAGAGGAAGTTAAAAATGAAAATAAAACAAATCAGTTTATGTATAATCATATCGGTATTTCAGTATGGAACATTGAATCTAAAATTATGGAATTTGAAAGTATAGGCTATAAATGCATAAAAAAAGTTTATGATCCAATACAAAAAGCAGAATTAGCTCTTTTAGAACATAAGAGTGCACCAACACTCGAATTAATTAGTTCAACTGGTCCAGATAGTAGAGTGAACAGCTTCCTTGAAAGTAGAGGGGAGAGTCCTTACCATATCTGTTTTGAAATAAATAATTTAAATGAAATTCCAACTATATTGAAAGAAAATAACTTAACTCAAATCGAAGAAGTAACGAAGCCAGAGCCTGCCATATTGTTTGATAATGCAAGAGTACAATTCTATTCTGTACCAGGCTTTGGGTTAATTGAATTCTTAGAAGTAGGATCTGTGCAACAGAACGTGAGTAAGGAAAAAGCAATGCTTTTATTATCAACCGCTGATCCAAATGTATTGAGCCAATTTCTTTTAGCTCTAGGAGGGAAAGAACAACGTAATGCAACAGGAGCTTTTAAAAGTTTGATAATAAAGAAGTATAGTTTCGAAATCATTTCAAAGAAAAATGTAAAAGGAAATAACTTTGGAAATATTCATGTTATAAGTCCGAGCTTTCATTTAGGTAATTTCGAAACAAATACAGTAAGTAAAGAAATGATTGGTTTACATGCATCATCGAGCCAATATAAATTCTATAACAATTGGGATTACTTAGGTTATGAGTTTGAAAAAGATGTTGATTTACTGAGGTTATCAGATTGGGAGATAAACATCCCTAAATTTGAAAGCTTGTTACATCGAAAATATTATTTACCACTGATCTATTCAAATAATAGATTACAACACGAATTTTTTAGTCAAAGTATTCTTAATAAAAAGAGTAGGAGTAACACTCAACTTAGAAAACCTGAAAATTCTATTCAGGAAAAGTTACTTGAAATTTGGAAGGAAGAGCTTTTAGTAAATGAGATGAGTATTGATGATTCTTTCTTTGATCTTGGAGGGCATAGTCTAAAGGCGGTAAGTTTATTAAAAGAAATAAACGATAAGATGAATTCATCCTTACTTCTAAGCGATATTTTTAGATTGAAAACGATTGAAATGATTTCAAAAGAAATAGAGTCTAAAGAGCTTGAAGTAATCTCAAGCGAACCTATCCAAGAGAATATTTGGTATCAAACTTCAACAAGTCAAAAAAGAATGTACCTATTACACTCTATGGAACCGGAGTCTCTGGCATATAATCTTCCCGTTATAATAAAATTTGAAGGGGACTTCAATCGCGAAAAGTTTGAAAAGTCTTTATCTTTCATTGCTAATAACAATAGTGTTTTTAGAACAATCTTTAAATCAGATAACCATAGTGTTCAGCAAAAAGTAATTGAACATGTTTCAGTGCCAATTCAAATATTAGCGAAAAGAAAGGACATAAATAGTTCTTTCAAAGAATTTATAAAACCTTTCAATCTTGAAGAAGGCCCTTTAATCAGAGTAGGTCATCTAAAGGATTCAGATGTAAATTACGTGATTTTTGATTTTCATCATATTGTCATGGATGGCTTATCTATTGTTAGCTTTCTAGAAGATTTATATCAACATTACTATAGTGGAGATTATGAAAAACAAAAATATGAATATATTCACTATGCATTATTAGAGAATCAGTATCTTACAGAGGGAAAATTTGAAGATGCTAAAAGTTTCTGGAATAGCAAATTCCAAAATGGTGTTGTGAAGTTAGACCTACCTTATGATTATAAGAGACCACAAGAGAGCTCTTATAAAGGAAGTTCCATCAAGGATAATTTCTTGTATAAACGTGAGGACGTAAGTGAATTATGCCGTAAACTAGAGATTACTCCTTATACTTTTTTCTTAACAGGATTTTATATTTTATTAAATAAGTACTCGAATAGTAAAGAAGTTATTGTTGGAAGTCCTTTCTCAAATCGATTAAGAGCAGAATTTAGTGATTTGTATGGGGTGTTTATTAACACGCTGCCACTAAATTACTCTCTGGATGCAAGGAAAAATGTAAAGGACACATTAAAGGAAGTGTTTTCGGAGATAGAAAAAGTTCTCGGGCATCAACACTTTCCATATGAATTAATTTTGGAAGAATTAAATGTAGATAGAGCCTTAAACCGTAATCCGCTTTTTGATATTCTCTTTAGTTTTAATGATTTCGACAATCAAGGATTAGATGATAAAGTTAAAGGCTATTCTATTATGGATAACGGGGATAATACTACTTTGATGGATTTAGAATTAGTAGTTATGCCAAATGATGAATTTTATCAACTAAAATTCATCTATTCAACAGATTTATTCAAAGAAAATACAATCACGAGAATGATTGACCATTACAAAACAATTTTAAATTTTATGATGAACAACTGCCAAGAAAGTTTATCAAACTTGTCAATAACGAGTGCTATAGAAGAAAGACAGCTGGAACAATTTACAGATCATCATTTACAGTTACCAGAATATACGGTTCCGGAAATCGTTATGCAACAAGCGGAGAAAAATCCGCTTAAACCAGCTATTGTTTTTGAAGATGAAACTTGGAGTTACGAGAAGCTATATCACATGTCTAATAGAATCGCGATTTCCTTAAGGGAAGCTAATATGCCAAAAGAATCAATTGTTGCAATTATGATGGACCGTTCGCCTTGGATGGTAGCCTCCATATTAGGAGCTTGGAGTGCCGGACTGGCATATCTTCCAATCGAGCTGGATATACCATCTGACCGAATGAATGATATTTTAAAACAAGCGGATTGCAGGACTATTCTGACGGTTAGTAATGAGGATACCTCACTTGAAGTGAAAGACATAAATGCCAATGTTATAAAAGTAGATGAAATTCCTGTTAAAGACTTGGAGAAAGAGCACTTTAATATGGATATTGATTCAAGGCAATTAGCTTACGTTATATTCACCTCTGGCTCAACTGGAAAACCAAAAGGAGCAATGGTTGAGCACTTAGGAATGCTAAACCACATCATGGCAAAAATTGAACTATTGTCATGTAACGAAGATTCTGTAGTGGTACAAAATGCTTCACATTGTTTTGATATATCTGTATTTCAATTTTTTATGGCACTCTGCACCGGGGGGACAACGAGAATAATTAAGAAGTCAGAACAGCAAAACTTAAAATATTTTATAAATGTTTTAAATAACGAGAAAGTCACTCATTTGGAAGTTGTACCTTCATATCTTAATATTCTTGCGGATTATTTAAACGAATTTGATTTGAAGTTAAATGATCTAAGATTCTTATTGGTAACGGGGGAGCCAGTAAAGACAGCGACACTAACAAAATGGTTTGAGCATCATACCATACCAGTAGTCAATGCCTATGGTCCGACCGAAGCATCTGATGATATTGCTCATCACATTATGTATGAAGCACCTAAGGAAGATCCGGTTCCAATTGGTAAGCCAATTGTAAATAGTAGTCTGTATATTCTAGATGAAGAATTACAAAAAAGACCTGTAGGACTAAAAGGTGAGATATATGTTGCAGGAATTTGTGTAGGAAAAGGATATATAAATGATCAAGCTAAAACAGAGGTAAGCTTTATTCAAAATCCGTATTCTAAGAGTTCACATGATCGAGTACTGTACAAAACTGGCGACATTGGAAGATGGCGGGAAGATGGCACAATTGAATTTTTCGGTAGGAAGGATTATCAAATAAAAATTCGAGGGTATCGTATTGAACTAGGGGAAATAGAGCATACCTTATCAGAACATCCATTAGTCAGTGATGCGGTTGTAAAAGTGCAAAGTATTAATAATGAACAGTTACTAGTAGGGTATGTTCAGTCTAGGCATGCTGATACATTGGAGCTGAAAAGAGATATTCAACGCTTTTTAAACGAGAAGCTTCCTTATTATATGGTTCCAGACTTTTTGGAAGTACTGCAAAAATTACCTTTAAATTCAAATGGTAAAGTGGATAGACACTCATTACAAGAGGTCACAATAAATAGTTCCAAAGAAGAGTTAGTTACTGAAAATGAAAAGAAAGTAGCTCAACTAGTAAGGAAGATTTTAAAACTGGAAGATATGATGATTTATAGAAGTGACAATGTATTCTCGTTAGGGGCTAATTCATTAACAATTATTTCTTTAATAGCCAACTTAGAGCATGAAACAGGTAGATTGTTAACCTTTAGAGAAATCGTATTAGAACCTACAATCATGGGAATTGCAAAGAGTTTGAAAACGGATAATAGTGATGTTGTACCAGTAACTACATTTAATATAACTGATGAATACAATCTATTTTCTTTTCCACCGATTGCAGGTTGGGGTCTAATTTATAATGATATCCCAAAATATATGAAGTCAGGTAATCTTCATTTATTTGATTTTATTGAAGATCAAGACAGAATAGAAAAATATGCAGAATATATTTATAACATGAGTAATCAAAAAGAATGGATTCTTATGGGGTACTCTGCTGGTGGAAATCTCGCTTTAGAAGTAGCGGCCTACTTAGAGAGGGTATATTCATCAAATGGAAAAGTTATTATGTTCGACTCAAGGACACAAATTCAACATCAGACAAGTGAAGATGAAATTATAAAAGAAGTAAATGAGGACATAAATAATGGGCTAAATCAAGTCTCAGAGCTAGCAAATTGGATAAATGATAATCCAAATATGATTGATGTTGCATATAATAAAAGGCTTGCATTTGCAAATTATTTTTACAATGAGCAAAACATGAGAAGCATTTATTCGGAAGTGTACTGGGTTTCTCAAGATAGTTATGATGAATCTGCTGAAAAAGAAAAGGTAATAGCTCAGTGGAAAGATATTTTAGGGAAAGATACTCTAAATATCAATCAGGGATTCGGTAGTCATTCTGATATGTTCTTTGAACCTTACATGAAAGACAATATCAACCTATTATTAAATATTATTAAAAGTAGTAAAAAAAGTTTATTAGTCTAATATACTTTGATTCTACGAATTTTACTTCATAAAGAGGGGATATGGATACATTCATATTTCCTCTTTAACTAAAAAAAAGACTAAAAATTAAGAGGATAATTATTATGGAAAGCCTTAAAAACAAAAGTATAATGAGTATTTTGTTTATCTTAATTCTTTTATTAATTTGGGGATCTGTATTTCATTTGACCAAAGATATTGGAAAAGCCCCTGTAAATCCTGAATATGAGAAAAAAGCTGCTCTTCAATATCTTGATAAGATGACACAATTTGTCCGCCCAATAGGAACTAAGGGAAACGAAGAAACAAGAAAATTTATTAAGAAAACGTTAAAAGACGAAGGTATAAAGGTCGCAGAATTAAATTCCTTCGTTGAGCATTCGGAGTTCGGTCCGCCACTGGACACTGGAACACCTTCTAATATTCTTGCAACGATTAAGGGGAAAACAGATAATTCAATTTTAATTGTCGGACATTATGATTCTGTCCCATCTTCAAACGGAGCCGGAGATAATGGAATAGCAGTTGCGAATATGCTACAAACTGCTATTGAACAGTCAAAAGAAAAAACTCCTAATAATAATATTTTATTTTTATTTACTGACGGAGAAGAAATTGGTCTTCTAGGAGCAAAAGCGTTTTATGAAAATCATTTTGCTGAATATAATATTCAAAGCGTTATCAACCTGGAAGGTAGAGGGAGTAGTGGAATACCTTTTCTTTTTGAAACCACAAATCAATCAATAGGGATTGTAAAAGAGTACGCTCATCAATCAGACTTTGCGGTTACTTCATCCTTTTTTAGTGAAGCTTATAAACTCTTACCTTTTAATTCAGATTTTACAGTTTTCAAAAATGACATTCAGATAGGATTTAATTTAGCGTTCATTGAAGGGTTTGGAAATTATCATAATATAAATGATGAATTTGAGAATATCGATCATAGTACAGCATTTATGCAGTATTCAAACTTAAAACTCTTTATAAATCTACTCAAAGATAGAGAAATGACTTTAAATGAAGATGTCGATCAGCTTTCATGGACATTGCTCCCTGGTTTTGTGATTTTTTATGGGAAATGGATAAATTTAATATGTATCGCATCAATACTACTATTTCTAGGAATTGTTATCTACAAAAATAAAAGTATTAAAGTGTTAGATGTTTTAATGCCAATTATTGTGATTGGATTGACAGTTGGAAGTGGTTTATTGTACATACAGGTTTTTAAATGGTTTAATCAGTATTTATTTGATTCCTGGAGATTGCTTCCATTGAATAATGATTTATTTTCAATAAGCTTGGGTGTGTTTGCTTTACTAATTGTGTTAATTGCTTTGTATGTTCTCAAAGTAAATAAAAAAACTCCTGTATTTTCCGTGGGTGTTTTAATCGTTTTATTTATCAGTTCAGTAGTGAGCCATTTCATATTTCCAACACTGGTGCTGCCGATTTTTCTTTTCGCCGTTCCATTCTTCATCTCAGATTTGCTTCCCGGAATTAGTTCTATAAAACGTTGTCTAATATTTTTAGCTATATCGTTAATTCCAATTTTATTTACTGTGTATACATTCCGAGTTATCTATATTGCAGTTCCTAAAATTGCTCCAGTATTTATATTTATTATGCCCGTGCTTTTTGTGACTTATCTTTTGGTTAATAACCGATCTAATAAGAGTACCATTTCAATTTCAGCTCTATCAGCTTTAGTCATCTTAATCATTTTGTCGATTAAAGTTCTTTTGACTACCGAGTTTAGTTCAGCAGAGCCTCGACCTAGCTCATTGTATCTATATAGAGATATTAATGGTGGGAACTATTGGATGACTGACCAGACAGAATTAGATGATTGGCAAAAAAAGATCTTTAATAACAGTAGAAATGTGAAAGAGTCAATGTTTTTTGGAGTAGAGGAGACGTATAAACTCTCACCAATAAAAGAGAGCTTCTCGCCATCAAATTTGAAAGTGGATGGAAAAACTCTTAGCCAAACAAAATTGCAGTTAACTATTTCTAACAATGATTATAATGCTCTGTTTTTATTAATAGAAGATGGAGATGCACTAGACTCAATTACTATAAATGAGACTTTAATTGACAAGGAGAAGTTATCCAAAAGTTTGTTGGAAGATAAGATTTTATTACGTATATGGAATACTAAAGATATTCATTTAGAAGCTAAATACGAAAGTGGAGCAGTTAATAAAAATGTTAGAATTTTAGGGATGAATTTTGATCATATGATAACTACTCCTAAGATAACACAAGATAATATTATGCAAGCGTGGCCTGGCTATATGACATTTGTTCACCTGAATAACATTAATTGGGATAAAGAAAGAGGGTTTAATTTCGAACATACATTAGAAGGTTGGTCTTGGAAATAGATTACAACGGTATATGAATCATGTTAAAAGAGGTTGTTATAATCAAATGAACTTAAAATAATTAAAAAGGTAGAAGTGTAAATGAAAATGAGAAGAGAGATTTTAATTTATGAAGTTCACTTACCTAGTAATTTGTCTTTGGAAGAATTTGAAGAAAGTTTATCAATATTAAGTGATGAAGAACTTAAAGTATATAAAAATTATAAAGTTGACCACAAAAAAATAGAATTTATTATAGGTCGTTTACTAATTAAACAATTAATCAGCAAAGAATTAGATATACCTATAAGTGAAGTTGAAATCATGAAAAATAAATATGGAAAACTATTTTTAAAGAAACAATGTGTGCACAATGAAAAAGAATCGTTACATTTTAACTTATCACATACTGAAGGACTAGTTATATGCGTAATTGGTTATATGGATCAAATAGGAGTAGATGTAGAAAACATTACATACGATTTTTTAGAGGTTATGCCTCAAGTGTTCGTACCAGATGAAATAAAGTATATAAATGCAGGGTCATCATATGAAACGAAGTTAATTAGGTTTTTCCATTTGTGGACAAGAAAAGAGGCGTTAGTTAAAGCGAAAGGGTTAGGATTTTCACTGTCACCATTATCGTTTAGTGTACCGTATCAATTAGATGAAAATACTGCAGAAGACTTTAACTATTTTACTTATTCGCCAATGAAGGACTATGTAGCATCAGTGGCAGTTAAAAATGCAGATGGTCTCAAACATACATTTATATCAAAAAAAATCTGTTGGAAAGAGTTAATTAAGTAAGTTATTTCATTCTGAAGTAACGTCAAAAATTAGTATGTTGATTACAGGAGGAATAATATAATGGTTAATTTAATGAGAGAATCTGTATATGTACACTCATTTCTATGTAATAATCACAAGATCGAATTAGCTGTAGTTGATATTGATAAATTGATACCACACGAAGAAGTAGATTTAAAAAAAATCAAAACAGTTTCCGAGGGGATAAAAGATAGTGGCTTCGTAAAACATACTATTCCTTGTGTCAAGTATGATGATAAATTCATCGTTCTGGATGGACATCATAGATTAGCGTCACTAAAAGGATTAGGTTATAAAAGGGCACCTATTCAAATTGTAAGCCAGGATTCAATCGTTTTAGATTATTGGTATCATGTAATTGGGGATCCTAACTGGAAACCTCAATTATCTGATACTATTCATTTAAACGTTGGTGTAACGATTGCCGAGTATAAATGTAAAGATTCTGAGGGGATTATGAGGGGGAAGAATCAAAACATTAACGATATCTTTGCCTCTATTCAAGATATATACCATTCTTATGGAGTTAATCGATTTTATCGCCAAAGTACAATGCCTCAAAATGAATCATGGGTTCAATATAGTGGCATAAGTTTAGAGACGATTATAAATAATGCATTAAAAGGAAATTTAATGCCACCTGGTTTGTCGAGATTTAAAATTCCTTATAAAGTTTTAAATTTAGAAGTGCCTCTTTCCCTCTTAGAAAAAGGAGAAGAAGCGGAGTGGATATGTTTTTACGAAAAAACGTGCGGATTTCAGGTGTGTGAATTTCCGGTGGTATGCATCAATTAATTTCTGAATATTAAAAAGAAACATTCGGATGATCGTGCTCGATATGAGGAAATTATACCTTAACCCGTTGTTAACAAATAATTTGTAAATAAAATTAAGAGGTGCCTTATGCCATTAAAAAAAACAAATTCATCTGCAACTTCACTTTTAAGAAATCGTTTCATTCTGGTCATTCTAATTGCTAGTTGTTTTATGCAAATAGGTATTTGGATTAGGAATTTTGCTATTTTATTATTTGTCGTGTCAGTGACTGATGGAGATGCATTTGCCGTGTCACTTATATCGGTTGCAGAATTCCTTCCGATATTTATATTCTCATTTATTGGTGGTGCCTTTGCAGATCGTTGGAAACCAAAGCGAACGATGATATGGTGTGATCTTCTAAGTGCATTATCAGTGTTTTTAATATTAATTACCCTTATTTATACTACTTGGAAGGTTGTGTTCTTTGTTACTTTCATATCAGCGACTCTATCTCAGTTTTCACAGCCTTTATCGATGAAGTTGTTTAAGAAGCACTTGAGTGAAGAACAAATGCAGAAAGGAATGTCATTATTTCAAACTATAATATCTTCTTTCATGATATTCGGCCCGATTTTAGGTACATTTATATTTGAACAGTTTGGTATCCATGTTTCAATGGCATTAGTGGGAATGATGTTTTTATTGTCTGCCATGACATTGATGTTCATACCAAAAGATCAAAATATTTCCATAACTGACCAGGAATCCTCAGTTTGGATGGACATGAAAGTTGGCTTCAAATATGTTTGGGTTCATCAAATATTAAGAACTTTAGGATTTGTTTTTATGGTTGCGGGCTTAGGTTTAGGGTTAATAAGACCGTTATCCATCTTTTTAATAACTGAGCGGCTTCATTTAGATAAAGAATATCTACAGTGGCTTTTTGCTGTTGATGGAGCAGCTATGATTATAGGTGGAGTTATTGTCATGATTTTTTCAAGCAAAATCGTGCCACAAAAGATTATAATGGTGGGAATGGCGATCATGACTGTAGGAATTTTTATGTTAGGATCATCTACAGTGTTCTGGGTCACCCTAATTACTCAATTCATAATAGGTTTATTCACACCCGGGTTGCTTATTGGGATAAATACAATCATTTTAAACAACACCGAAGAAAATTTTGTGGGCCGCGTAAATGGAATTCTGACACCATTATTTACAGGGACTATGGTAATTAGTATGAGTATTTCTGGTCTATTAAAAGAGCAGTTTTCTTTATTCACCATTTATCAATTCTCTGCCATCTTTTTTATTATAGGTATTTTAGTCATGATTCCGATAATGAGTTTAAGGAATAATAAGGAAGTTAATCACTCTTACGATGTAAATTAATTTGTTATTCTACATTTACTTGATTCTTCTGACTTATGAGGGCTGAGCATCTTTTAAACTTGTTGATTCTCATACTAATCATTTAAAATAGGATGTGATTAGTATGAAAACGAACGGTATCCCGCATGAATTGGCTGTAAAAATCAGATGGATGAAGGCTAATAATCAGTAGGGGAATTACCTCATAAGTAAAGTTTCACTTTACTTATGAGGTAAATTTGCTTTGGACAAGCCGTACCTTTTGACGCGTCAATTGCTCGATATATGTTAAAAATTTGATTAGAAAAAAAATGATGCGGGGAATAATTAAAAAGAGACCTTGTATAGGAGAGAAGACTGTGATAATATCAAGTGTGTACTAATTGACTATATTATCCATATGGTCATTTCGGAGGTGAAGATGTGGCAATAGATCGAAAGCATTCGATTATTGAAGCTGCAACAAAGTCTTTTTCAGCGTTTGGCTACAAGGCAACAACAATGGACCAAGTCGCAAAGTTAGCGAATGTTGGGAAGGGAACGATTTATACGTTTTTCAAAAATAAAGAAGAATTGTTTGGCGAAATTATTTCTAATTTAATTACAGAAATGAGACAGGTAGCCAAAGAAGCAATTCGTCCAGACGTTTCATTTTTTGAAAATGTACATAAAGCATTATATGGTATTTTAGAGTTCAGAAAAGAACATCAATTGATGATTAAACTCATTCAAGAAGAACGAGATATGGGCACGAAAGAAGTACAAGAAGGCATGCAACAAGTAGAGACTGAAATTGTATCAGTTATTCAATCTTACTTAGAAATTGCAATTGAAAAGGGCGAAATTAGTGAATGTGACCCGGAAATTACGGCGTTTATTATGCTTCGCTTATACGTATCACTTATTTTTGATTGGGAAAAAAATCATGAACCACTAGATAAAGAACGAATCGCAAAACTGTTTGAACTTTATTTATTAAAAGGATTGTCAAATTAAGATAATCCTTTTATTATAGTTGAAAATGACTAATTGAACGAAATAGTCATAAGTATTAAATGTTAATTTTTAATCTGTTTACATTGACCAAATGGTTTAAATAGTCATTTAAAATAAAAAAGTGCATAGTATAGAGAGAAGATGATAAAAGTTGGGGTTAGATAATACCTATAGCAGAATATGGCCTTTTTTATTTGGTTTGAAATGACTAATTGAACATTACGGTCATAAATAAAGGGAGGGGAAACAATGAGAGGATTTACGTTACTTGGTAAGGAATTTACGGAAATTATTAAAAGCAAAAAAATTTTAATACCTATTATAGCTGTTTTATTTGTACCACTTTTATACGCTGGTATGTTTTTATGGGCGTTTTGGGACCCGTATGATCAATTAGATGATTTGCCAGTTGCAGTAGTTAATCTTGATAAAGGTGCAGTATTTGATGGCAAATCAATTGAAGTTGGTAAAGGATTAGTCGACGAGTTAAAGGATAATAAAAGTTTTAAATGGGAGTTTGTGAGTGAAAAAACGGCAAAAGAGGGAATGGAAAATCGAAAATATTATATGTTAGTTCGTATTCCAGAGAATTTCTCAGACAATGCAACAACGCTGCTGAAAGAAAATCCAAGACGATTAAACTTAGAATATATACCAAATGAAAGCTTAAACTTCTTATCTTCACAAATCGGCGGGACTGCGATTGAAAAAATTAAAGGAGAAGTATCTAATACGTTAACCAAAACGTATGCAGAGAAAATGTTTGATTCCCTAAAAGATGTTTCACAAGGATTTGCTGATGGATCGGATGGAGCGAATAAGTTACATGATGGTGCTGGGGAGCTGCAAGATGGATCTGGCAAGGTAACAGACGGCTTGCATACATTGCAAGGGAAGTCTGGAGAGATGAAGAATGGAGTTGATCAGTTAGTAGGTGGATCTGGTAAATTGCTAGATGGATCAGGTCAAGTATCAAGTGGTTTAAACTTATTAAACAGTAAAACAGGTGAATTGAAAAATGGAGTTGGTCAGTTAGTAGATGGATCAGGTCAAGTATCAGGTGGTTTGAACCTGTTAAACAGTAAAACAGGTGAATTGAAAAATGGAGTTGGTCAGTTAGTAGATGGATCAAATCAGGTGACAGATGGTTTACATTTACTCGCAAATCAATCAGCTACATTGCAAAAAGGTACAACAGATTTGGCTACGGGAATGACTGGGCTTGCCAATGCACAAAGTGAACTAGAGACAGGTGCAAAAGATATTCAAGATGGCATTCATACTTTAAATAGTAAGGTGCAAGCCTCTATATCAAGTTTGAAAGATTTAGAGCCAAAACTTGCAGAATTGGGTGCAGCTTCACAAAAAGTGGAAGGGCTAAGTCAAGTATCACAAGAGAATGTTAAAGCATCGAAGGAAACGATGGATGATTTAGTTGCTTTACAAAATGCGATTAACAGTTTACCAAAAGAATCTCAAGATAAGTTACAGCCTCTTATGAAGAGTGCTACGAATAACATGGCTGCAGTTCAAAAGCAATCAGCCATCATTGCGGGGGGAACGAGCGAGTTAAAGGAAAAAGTAAGTGGATTACAAGTGAAGCTACCAGATACAAATCAATTGACGAATTTAGCGAATGGTATTAATCCATTAGAACAAGGTCAAATGAAATTCGTAACTAATTTCCATACATTTGGTGAGAAATTAGATACAGCAACATCTGGTGCAGATAGCTTATCTAAAGGATCCGAAAAATTAATTCAAGGTGTAAATAAGCTAGCAGACGGTTCAAATAAAGTGACAAATGGTTTAGTTCAGTTAGCAACAAAATCAGATGAAATGATTGGTGGAATTGGTAAGCTAGCAGATGGTTCAAATAAAGTGACAAACGGTCTAGTTCAATTATCAACAAAATCAAATGAAATGATTGGTGGAATTGGTAAGTTGGCAGAAGGCTCAAATAAAGTGACAAACGGTTTAGACACGCTAAATGGTGGTCTAAATAAAATGTTAGATGGCTCAGGCCAATTAATCGACGGAGTAAACAAACTAGCAGACGGCTCCGGAAAAGTAACAGACGGCTTAGTAAAAGTAAATGACGGAACTGGTGAACTCGCCGAAAAACTTGGCGCGGGTGCTGAGAAAACAGGGGAAGTAAAAGGAACTGATAAAACATACGAAATGTTTGCAGATCCAGTGAAAGTACAAACTGAGAAGATGGCAGAAGTTCCAAACTACGGAACAGGATTTACACCATACTTCTTATCTCTTGGCTTATTTGTTGGGGCACTTCTATTATCGATTGTATTCCCATTACGCGAGACAGTTGGTATACCAAAGTCAGGGCTTAGCTGGTTTATTAGTAAGTTCGGTGTACTACTTGCAGTTGGCGTAATTCAAGCGCTTGTTGCAGATGCTGTATTATTATTAGGATTAGGTATTGAAGTACAAAGTGTGGCATATTTCGTATTGTTTAGTATTCTTACAAGTCTATCGTTTATCGCTTTAATTCAGTTCTTAGTAACTACTTTCAGCGATGCTGGACGTTTTATCGCGATTTTAACATTAATTCTACAATTAACAACAAGTGCAGGTACATTCCCGCTTGAGTTAATTCCAAAACCACTACAAGTATTTAATGCATGGTTACCAATGACGTACTCTGTATCTGGATTTAAAGCAGTTGTGTCAAGCGGAGACTTCGGATTTATGTGGCAAAACGTAGGTATATTAATGATCTTTATTGTTCTGTTGTCACTTGGAACGATTGGTTCGTTGACTTGGATGCATAAGCGGCAGTTTCGTAATTTAGTAGAGGAGAAATCGATAGAAGCCTAGGGGAGTGATCCTCTAGGCTTTTTCAAATTTTATAGGGAGATTTACTTTAGAATAATACTTTGTTCCAGCCTTTCTTTCTGACGAAGATGGTGTGCAAAATGCATATAAATCAATTGAAACCATTCTACAGCATTTAAATACCCAAGTCCCGGGTGCTCTACCTTTTGATTGTTTGGAATCGACGAGAGTTTTGGTTCAAGCTCTTTTATCTTTTCAATAAGTTGTAACAGTGTTTTTTGAATCGTTTCTTTATCTGTTGGATTGGCCGGTATATACCCTGGGTGATTAGGTACTTTTATTTGTATTGGAGGAAAAGCACCCATCTTATATACTTGCTCACCCATTTCGGTTTTTTTGCCATCTAAAGTGGCAGATTCAGCTGTACATGTTGCGATGGCATCTAATTGCATATTTGAAGCTGCGAGTAAATGATTATACATTTGTCCGAGTGACCATTCTTCTTCAGAAGGCTTTTTTCTAAATTGTTCAAGGGAGTATTTTTCTAATTCGTTGATGTAGTACGTGGCTATACTTTCGAATTTCTCTAAAATGGTATTTGGGTTCATCGTGTTAACTCCTTTTCTTATATAAGATCTAATTCTTAAGGACTATTATAAATGACTGATGTTGACACCATTATGTCAGTAGTGAAAAAATTAAATTTGCAGCAATTTTTTTGCCTCTTCTCGAACTTTCTCAGAAAGAATAGTAGGTTCTAATACTTTTACTTGGCTTCCCCAGCTCAGCACCCATGGAAATACTTCATCTATACCTCTTGTTTTTAAGAAAACATGAAAACCATCCTTTTTATGTTCGTATGTATCGATATAAAAATAACGAGACTCTATAACTTTATGAGAGATAGTAGGGTGAAATAATAGATGAATGATAACGGTTCGATCATCTTTTGGCTCATAGTCTGGTAAATAGAATTTTTCTGGTTTTTGAAAGAATTTATGTTCTTCTTGTAAATCACTCATACGGTCTAAACGAAAATGCCGTATTTGTTGTCGAAGAAGGCAATGAGCGACAAGGTACCAAATCCCTGAGATATTCACTAAGCCATAAGGATTGACGGTGCGAGCCGTTTTGTCATTTTGATTAGGCTTGCGATAAGAAAAGGAAACACATTGTTGTTTTTGAATGGCTTCTTGTAAGAGAATCAGCTGTTTTTCGAGTAGTTCTTGAGCAAATTTTTGATGAGAGAAAGTCCCGGAGAGGAAGCGGAAAGTTCCAATTAACTCCTTAACCTTCTTTTGTTGTTCGGAAGGGAGAATGGATTCTAATTTTTCTTTAGCAGACTTTGCATGTGTAGAAAAAGCAGAATCAAAATTATTCTCAACATAATTGCTCCCTAATAAAAGCGTTACTGCTTCTTCTGGTTTAAATTGAATAGGCGGCAAGAAATACCCATCCATTAAAGAATAGCCTTGTCCGGGCATTGAAAAGATGGGAACGCCAGATGCACTCAAGGCTTGCATATCACGGTATATCGTTCTCGTACATGTCTCGAATTTTTCAGCTAAACTTTTGGCCGTGACAATTTGTTTTCGCTGTAACTCTATGAGAATAGCGAGTAAACGATCAGTTCGATTCATTATGTATCATTCCTTATTTATTTGATGATAATCTTTATAATGGAATGTTCGAAAGCTACAATTATTTCTCCTGCAAATACAGACTTTTTACTATGAATAATATTAATATAGTAAAATCCTGCGAACTTATATTGCAGTTTCCAATAATATACTATATAATCTAGTTAAGAAAACGTTTTCATACAAAGGGGGAGAATTTCGTGTCAACGATCGAGGACGTGGCGAAATTAGCGGGGTTATCAAGAACAACGGTTTCTCGGGTGATTAACAACCATCCGTATGTATCAGATGAGAAGAAAAAGAGGGTTCAATTGGCGATGAAGCATTTAGGATTCGTTCCTAATTCTGCAGCAAGAAGGCTCCGTAAACAGAAAACAGAAACAATTGCGGTGCTTGTTCCAAGGATTACAAATCCGTTTTTCAGTAGATTTATTGAAGCGATTGAAATTGCTGCTTCTGAACATAAATATAAACTGATTATTTGCCAAACAAGATACTTACCGGAAAAAGAGATGGAATACTTACAACTGTTATCAACAAAACAAGTTGATGGGATTATCTTATGCTCACTTGAGAATCCATGGGAGAATGTGGAGCCATACTTACAACACGGTCCAATCGTGTTATGTAATGAATACATTGAAGAAGCAAATATTCCAACGGTTAAATTTGATCATGCACAAGGGGCTTATATCGCTGCGAAGCATGTATTAGAACAAGGTTATCGAAACCTTATTTTTTGTCGTGGAAATGAAACGAAAGTAGTGAGCCAACAGCGAAAAATGGGCTTTTTACGTGCAATCACTGAGAAGAGCAAAGAAGTAGAAGCGATCGATTTTCTTGAAAACGCTTTCTCTTGGGAAGATGGAAAAAGAATGTTCCATGAAGTATTAAAGGACAAAAAAAATCCTACCGCTATTTTGGCAGGAGGCGATGAAGTCGCAGCTGGAATTATCGCAGAAGCGAAACGCCATGGCTGGAGCATTCCTGATGATTTAGCTGTAGTTGGCTTTGATAATCAAATTTTATCACAGATTTCAGAGCCTGGTATTACGACAATTGAACAGCCAATTGATGAAATGGCCCATAAAGTTGTCGATTTAATGATGGATAAAATCCATACGAAAAATTATCGTAAAAAAGAATTGTATGAGTTTGAACTAGAGCTCTTGGTGAAAGGTTCAACGACGAAGGATACAATGTTACTAGCCTAGTAGACGATGTCTGCTAGGTTTTTCTTATGTTTAGAAACTACTATTCTTCGTGAACGCAGTCGTCACATTTATTATGATATGCTTCGTGTTGCTCATCAATTTCTTTTCCGCAATGTGCACACGTTTTTGTTGGCAAATTTCTGAAAAATTCCATCGGTTGATCGATCATGTAAATCCCTCCATTTCCATTTCTTAGTATCATTGTATTAGTACAAAAAATAAATGTCAACAACTGTTTTATAACAAAGTGAAAAATAATGAAAAAGTTTAGGAAATGGATTATAGTTAAAACTGTAGAGTGTAAGTAAAAATCTTTCTCAATAGATGGAAGAATACTGCATTTCTAGCGGTTTAGAAAGGATGGATACATATGAAAATGACTGTTGTTGGCTTTTGGGGTGGCTTTCCAGAAGTGGGAGAAGCAACGTCGGGGTATTTGTTTGAACACGATGGTTTTCGTTTACTTGTTGACTGTGGCAGTGGTGTACTAGCACAGCTTCAAAAATATATAACACCATCTGATATAGATGCAGTTCTGTTGTCGCATTATCATCACGATCATGTTGCGGATATTGGAGTGTTGCAATATGCGAGATTAATTTCAAGCATGGTAAAAGGGCAATTACCACAATTACCGATTTATGGACATGGATTTGATGTGCAAGGATTTTCTTCCTTAACACATGAACCGTATACGAAAGGGATTGTGTACAATCCGGAAGAAACGGTGCAGATTGGACCATTTTCTATTTCCTTTTTAAAAACAGTTCATCCCGTTATCTGCTATGCGATGCGGATTACAGTAGGGGATAAAGTTGTTGTATATAGTGCTGATTCCAGTTACATTCCTGAATTTATTCCATTTACAAAAGATGCGGATTTATTTATTTGTGAATGTAATATGTATGCACATCAAGAAGCTGCTAAGGCAGGACATATGAATAGTACAGAAGTAGCGGATATTGCAAAACATGCAAATGTTAAGGAACTCCTATTAACGCACTTGCCGCATACAGGAAACCCATCTGATTTAGTAGAAGAAGCAAAACAAATTTTCAGTGGCCCTATTGTGCTTGCGCATAGCGGTTACGTTTGGAACTCATGAGGTGATTAGATGTTATTTATTGATAATAAAGGGATTACAGATCCTACGATTAACTTAGCGATTGAAGAATATTGCGTGAAAAATTTAGATATTAATGAAACGTACCTTTTGTTCTACATTAATGAACCTTCCATTATTATTGGAAAAAACCAAAACACAGTAGAAGAAATTAATGCGGATTATGTAAAAGAAAAAGGGATTCATGTTGTACGTCGCTTATCAGGTGGTGGCGCTGTATATCATGATTTGGGAAACTTAAACTTCAGTTTTATTACGAAGGATGATGGGGATAGTTTTCATAACTTTAAAAAGTTCACAGAGCCTGTTACGAAAGCGCTTGGAAAATTAGGCGTAAATGCAGAGCTTAGTGGCCGTAATGATATTTTAGCGGAAGGTAGAAAAATCTCAGGTAATGCGCAGTTCTCAACGAAAGGCCGTATGTTTAGTCACGGTACATTACTATTTGATTCTGAAATTGAACATGTTGTATCTGCACTAAAAGTAAAAATGGACAAGATTCAATCAAAAGGAATTAAGTCAATCCGTAGCCGCGTAGCGAACATTACGGAATTTTTAAATGAAAAGATGACAACAGAAGAGTTTAAGCAACTTCTTCTAGCGACGATTTTTGAAGGGGAAACAGAAATTCCAACATATGAATTAACAGAAGAAGATTGGAAAGAAATCTATAAAATTTCTGAAGAGCGCTACCGTAATTGGGATTGGAACTACGGAAAGTCTCCTAAGTTCAACTTACAACATTCACACCGTTTCCCAGTTGGACAAGTTGATGTTCGCTTAGAGGTGACAAAAGGAACAGTAACAGAGTGTAAAGTATACGGTGATTTCTTCGGCGCACTAGATGTTCATGATATTGAAGAGCGTTTAATAGGAGTGCAGTTTGATAAAGAAGCTTTTGCTAAGGCGTTAGAAGATGTAGATGTCAAACGCTACTTTGGTAATATAACAAAAGAAGATTTCTTAGCATTATTCTTTTAACTCGTAAAAACAGTCATAGTATCCGTATGACTGTTTTTTATTTTGTTGCAAATAAGCGTATAAAAACAAGGGATAGAGTCTCTCATTGAAAAATGAATGAATGCTCATTTATATGCAAGTATTTGGATTTTACTTGCTAGTTTAATTTTCTTTTAATATAATGTATTTAGAATTTTTAAATTTTCTAAATTTTATAAAGGTGGGGTTTATGTGAATCTCGTTCAATCTTTGGCTGAAACAGCAAAAAAGGAAGGGGAGAAACCGGCGTATATATTTATGGATCAGTCGGTCTCGTATGACCAATTAAACAAAACGGTCACGAAGTTTTCTGGTAGTTTAGCAAAAATGGGCATTGGAAAAGGGGACAATGTCGCATTAATTGTTGGTAATTCACCGCATTTTTTAGTTGGTTTATATGGGACGATGAAAGCCGGAGCAACTGTCATTCCAATTAACCCAATTTATACAGCAGACGAAATGCATTATATTTTACAAAATGGAGATGTAAAAACAATCATCACACTCGACGTTCTTCTACCTGTTATACAATCTCTTACAACAAGACTTCCTTCTCTTGAACATATCATCATATGTGAAACCTCAACAGATTTCAATCATACAGAAACCGAAAAAATGAAAACGTTTACTAGTCTTATAGGAAACGGTGACCTATCCTATGAAGGTCCGGAGCTAGATGAAGAAGATGTAGCTGTTATTTTGTACACTTCAGGAACAACTGGAAAACCAAAGGGTGCTATGTTAACACATAAAAATTTATATAGTAATGCTAGCGATGTAGCATCGTATTTACAATATACTGCAGATGATCGCGTTGTTGCTGCGCTTCCAATGTTCCATGTATTTTGTTTAACGGTAGCTGTGAATGCTCCAATTGTTAACGGTGCGACGATTTTAATGTTGCCGAAGTTTAGTCCGAAAGAAGTATTTCGTATTTGTCGTACATATGAACCAACAATCTTTGCTGGAGTACCGACGATGTACAATTATTTATATTTATATGAAGAAGCAAGTGCAGAGGATGTTAAGACGCTTCGTCTCTGTATTTCGGGTGGAGCTTCTATGCCTGTTGCGCTTCTGAAAAACTTTGAAAATCGCTTTAATGTTATTGTTTCAGAGGGATATGGATTATCAGAGGCTTCACCAGTTACTTGTTTTAATCCGCTAGATCGTCCGCGTAAACCAGGTTCAATTGGAACGAATATTTGGCATGTAGAAAATAAAATTGTCAATGAGCTTGGAGAAGAAGTGCCTGTGGATGAAGTTGGTGAATTAATTGTCCGCGGTCCAAATGTGATGAAGGGATATTATAATGCACCAGAAGATACAGCGGCAACGCTTCGTGATGGATGGCTGTATACAGGGGACTTAGCAAGAATGGATGACGAAGGCTACATCTATATTGTTGATCGTAAAAAGGATATTGTCCTTGTAGGTGGTTATAACGTATATCCTCGTGAAGTAGAGGAAGTATTATACCAGCACGAAGCAGTTGCAGAAGTTGTCGCAATTGGTGTTCCAGATGAAAACTTAGGAGAAGCAGTGCGCGCCTATGTTGTTCTGAAGAATGGTGCGGTAACAGAAGAAGAGTTAACGCATTACTGTTCTTTACATCTTGCAAAATATAAGGTGCCAAAGAGTATAGAGTTTTTGGAAGAGTTGCCGAAGAATACGACAGGTAAACTCTTGAGAAGAGCGCTGAGGGAAAAGGCGTTAAATGTATAATGTTTTTTAATTAACATACGGTAGCTTCGGACTAAAGTATGATCAAAAATAAAGCAGAAACCTGCATTTTATGGAAAACTCAAAGAATCCATTTTGAAAAAAATAATCAAAATGGATTCTATAGTTTTAAATGTAGATGGAATTTGTATGAAATTGTTTAATCATACTACGGTATTTTTTGTTGAATATTAGCCCCTTATAGTTTAAAGGAATAGTTTTACAAGCTAATTTAATACATGTATTTCTGCAATATTATCCAAGGCTTTTTCCAATGTATCTGATTCGGAATTTTGTACACTAAAAAGTCCTAGGGATATGATTTTTTTAAGAGAGTTCTTATCTGTTATAAAAATTGACTAGTATCTACCTGGGTGGAGTTTTTTTCCTTAACTTGCTTTAACGTCGCTACTATAAGAAAGCTAACAATCACTAATAAAAGCCATGAACTCACCTTTCCTAGATGAACGAGATTCCATGCATCGGTTTGGTTTGGATACTTCCAAGCTCCAAAGAACGTTGCGATATTTTCAGCTATCCATATAAAAAATCCGATGAGCACAAAAGAAAGTGCGATTGGCATACGATAACGAGTTCCATCAACTTCGTATGTGACCCATGATTGCCAAAAAACGATGATTACAAGTCCAGATAACCACCAACGAACGTCAATCCAATAATGGTGGATGAAAAAATTTAAATAAATCGCAGTTGCAAGAGGGACAACTACTAAAAACGGTGGCCACTTAACTAATTCAACTTTCAATCTTCTCCAAGCCTGGCAAAGATAACTCGCTACACTTGCATACATGAATCCGCTATATAAAGGCACTCCAAAAATTTTGAAATGGCCTTCCTCCGGATAAGACCAGGAGCCCATATGTACCTTAAAAAGTTCAAGAGCAAGTCCAATAAGATGGAACAACGTGATAACCTTTAGTTCATCACGTGTTTCAAGCCCAGAACGCACCATCCACCACTGCATCAGAAGACAGATGATGAGCAGCCAGTCATACCGTGGTAGGAAGGGAAGTGGCATGATTTGTGTAAAAGCCAAAGAGGCAAAAATAACGACAGGAAACAAGCACGATAGGGCCTGCTCCCAGCCAAAATGAACGAGTTGTTTTAGAGTTCTCATGGTTTGTGCCTCACTTTATTAATCTTGATTGTCTTCGTCATTTCTGTATTCTAAAATGTCTCCAGGTTGGCATTCCAATGCTTTACAAATAGCCTCTAAAGTAGAAAATCTAATTGCTTTTGCCTTTCCATTTTTCAATATAGAAAGGTTAGCCATTGTTATTCCAACCCTTTCTGAAAGCTCTGTTACGCTCATTTTCCTTTTAGCTAACATCACATCAATATTGATTATTATTGCCATGTTCATCACCTCAGACCGTTAAGTCATTTTCCGATTTTATATCAATTGCTTCTTTTAACAGTTTTTGAAGAACAGCAGCAAACACTGCAATTACCATTGAAGCAAAAATAACGACTAAGCCAATTAATATGATACCTGGGGCGTCGTCTATCTCCGCTATGAAATAAAAGAATGGCATGCCTACCGCATACAAGACACTGATTGTGATTGCACAGTATTTGATATTTTTTAAAGCTCGGACAGATAATTCCGAGAAAGCTTTGCTCTTGTCAATGTAAATTAGAAGTCGGAACGCCTGATACAATGCAATGAAAAATGGTAGCACTGATACATACATAATGATTAAAACGGGATATAGTATATGAGCATAATCTGGATTTACTGGATTATTAGCTAACCAAGGTAAGCTAAATATACATAAAGCAAGAATTGGAATCCCAATAAGCATAACAGCGATCTTTAAAAAGAGCGTTGATACTTGTTTCATAAAAAGCACCTCACTTATTTATTGTAAATTTGAATTTACCATATCATTTATCGTTTTACAATAAATTTTTATTTATTATAATTATATTTTTATTGTTAAATAAATGTTAGTTGTAGACAAAGATAAAAGTACAATTGCAATCTTAAATATAGGGAAATAAGCAGCACTAGACAAATTGTTTCGTGCTTTTTTATTTTTATAATCCTTGGCAGTACATATGATTCACAGTATGAAAAGATTGCAGGTTATAATAAAAGAAATAGAAAAGGGGGCATATTGTGAAGATTAGTCGATATTTCAATATAGTTACTATTTTTCTTATATATACATTACTGATGTTTTACATTGGATGGAACGGATGGGTTTGGCTTCAAACCATGTTTGGTTGGGAATCTTGGGGGTATTACGCTGCAGTAGTTGGGTTGCTCTCGTATGCGTATTTAATTGTCCAGGTTTTCAAATTCATGCCTTTCTTACGGACGATTGGTTCTTATTGGTTTGCGGTGATACAATATGCTCTTATATTGTTACCACTTGCTGATATAGCGGTATTTATCCTGCAGTTATCAGTTCCGATAGATACAGCCATTATGTGGACGGGGATTGTTACGCTTAGTATGTTTATTTTCATTTTTGGCTATGGAACATTTAATGCGTATAGTCCGGTTGTTCGAAAGTATGAGATTCACATACCAAAAGAAGCGAGGGAGCGTAAAACACTTCGCATTGCAATGGCTTCTGATATGCATTTTGGTAAGTTGTCAGGTGTTTCTCATTTGAAAAGACTCGTGCACCATGTAAATGAAATGAAGCCTGATATCATCTTGTTACCAGGAGATATTATCGATGATCATCCTGGAGAATTCATTAAGAAAAACATGGGGCATGTGATGAAAGAGATGCAGGCACCTCTTGGTGTGTATGGAGTGCTTGGAAATCATGAATATTATGGACGAGCAATTCCGGAGTTTCTGCAAGAGATGGATAAAATTGATATCCATATCATGTTAGATGAAGTGATCAAAGTTGAAGATAGTTTTTATCTTGTTGGTAGAAGGGATAAAACAGAGCGAGATCGTCAAAGTTTCGAAGCGCTAATGAGCACTGTAGATAAATCGCTTCCCGTTATCGCGATGGATCATCAGCCGTTTGAATTAAAACAGGCAGCGGAATCTGGCGTTGATTTATTATTATCGGGCCATACGCATAGAGGACAAATGGCACCGAATCATTTGATTACGAGAAGAATGTATGAACTAGACTGGGGATATTTACAAAAGGAAACATTTCATGCGATTGTTTCTTCAGGATTCGGATTTTGGGGTCCGCCGCTTAGACTTGGAAGCCGGTCGGAAGTCATTCAGGTCGATGTGACTTTTAATTGAGATAAAAATGAAACAACCATTCAGCTTTGAATGGTTGTTTTCATTTTTAGTGACGAGAACCACTTGGACGGTCAAACCAATTCCTCCCTTCACTTATAACAACGAATGTAATATGAAAAAGTTACAAATTTCTGTAAAATAAAAGCAAGAAACGTCAAGAAAAGAATCCTCTTCTCTTTTATCATAATACATATAAGGCGGGTGAACAGAGATGGAAAGCTATGAAACACAAATTCAAAAAGCAATTGATTACATTGAAGTAGATGTAATGGAAAAACAAACATTAAGTAATTTGGCTCGTATTGCAGGGTTCTCGGAATATCATTTTCATCGCGTATTCCAAGCGCTAGTAGGCGATACTGTCATGGAGTATGTTCGTAAGAGGAGACTAGCCCGGGCAGCTTATCAGCTTTCTCATACGGAAGAAAAAATCCTTGATATCGCATTAGAACATGGCTTTCAATCTCATGAAACGTTCATTCGAGCCTTTAAAAAGTTGTTTCAGATGACGCCAAGTAGCTACCGAAAGCAAGGGATTAAGACACCGATGTATTATAAAGCAAATGTGAAGCAGCGAAAGTTCAATCCATATTTAGGGGGAATACAAATGGAATTTCGTATTGAAAAAAAACCAGCGTTTCATGTAGCTGGATATGAGATGAAGACGTCTAATAAAGAAGGAAAAAACCTTAAAGATATTCCGGTATTCTGGGATCGTTATTTACAAAACAATCTTGCAAGTAACATTACAAACCGTAAACATACAGATCAGTATGTAGAGCTTGGAATGTGCACGGATTTTAATTTAGAAGCAGGGGACTTCACTTATATTATTGGAATGGAAGTTACAGGTTTTGATGGGGTATCAAATGAATTAGCGCAGCGTACGTTCCCAGAAGCAACATATGCTGTATTTACAACACCAAAAGTACCTCATAAAGACATGGTATCGTCTCTCCAACAAACATGGAAGAGTATTTTTTCAGAATGGTTCCCGCACTCAGGCTATGAACATGCGGGCGTTACAGAGTTCGAGTTATATGATGAGCGTAGCCATGAAGATAAGAGTGAGTTTGCGCAAGTTGAGATTTGGCTGCCAGTGCAGAAGAAACAACAATAAGAAGAGAAGAAAGTTTCCTAGATTCTAGGAAACTTTTTTGTATGAGATTTAAGGTTAATCGTATTATAAAATTACATAGCGATAATTTTAGCGTCTATTATGTAACATATATATTGAATTATGTAATATATATGTTACAATTTGGTTAAGGAGGGATAATATAGGTGAGAAATAAAGTAAAGATAGCTCGTGTTCAAGTAGACTTAACGCAACAACAACTGGCACAGAAAGTTGGCGTCACGCGGCAGACCATTAGCTTGATTGAAAAAGGTGCATATAACCCTACACTAAAATTGTGCTTGGAGATTTGTTATGCAGTGAATAAGACGTTGGATGAAATATTTTGGATTAGCGAGGAGGAGCAGATATATGAAGATAATTAAAGATGAACGATTACAAATGCAAAGTTTGAAAAATATTCGTATTGCCTTTATGGTCCAAACGATAGGGATACTTGTCATTTTACTTTATGAGGCGATTACAGAAGGGGTTATGGAGGCTAGAGATAATCCATTATGGTTAGTATTTATGCTTACTGTGGTTGTTTTAAGTTGGCTGAATCTCAAAATTTCCCTTGATGTGTATGATAATGCAAATGAACAGAAAAAGCCCCGTCCTTATTACCGAATTGTAATTCTTTCTGCATTGGTTGGTACTGCTTTAGCACTCCTAGCAAAATTCGGTCCAGATCACAGTAATAACAGTCAAGCCCTACTTGTAGGCAGTGTGGTTTTTGTTTGTTTTCTCATTCCTTTTTCTTTTGTTCACTATTTACAAAAAAAACGATTAGAGGAAGATGACGTATAATATTTAATTCTTCTATAGAAACGCAATCTTCATCCCCTCCTAGTTTCTAAAATATGTTCGGAAGGAACAACTATATTTCGAATTATCTATGGCTTATTGACTAGATTCAGGATGTAAGTCTTCAAAGAACATTTACCAGTATTAAATAAATATAAAAGAACTTCCTAGACTTTTAGACTAGGAAGTTCTTTTGTTATTAGGCGAGAAAGGAAATACCATATTAATGGTTGTCCCTTTCCCAAGCTCACTTTCAATAGAAATCGTACCGTGATGTGCGAGAACAAGTTGTTTTGTAATCGCTAAGCCAAGGCCTGTTCCAGCATTATTTTCTTCCGTATTTGTACCGCGGTAATATCTTTCGAATAGAAGTTCTTTCGTTTGTTCATCCATGCCTTTTCCATTATCAGAAATAGAAAGTGTGAAAGTGTGTTTGTTCTGTCCAAGACTTACAATGACATTGGTAGTTTCATTATTATGTTTGACTGCATTTGCTAATAAGTTCTCAATGATACGCTGGAACCATTTTTCTTCAATAGAATAATGAATGTTACTAGAGCTAGGAACAAATTCTATGTTTTGATTTTGAAGTGTCGGGTTGTTAATAAATTGTAATAAGACTTTTTGGACAAATTGATTAATCTCAACCTCGACATGGTGAGTGGGAATCGCATTGTTTTTTAATTGATACGTTAAGCTTAAGTCGTCAATTAATGTTGTCATATATTGAGATTTTTCTCGCATGACACGTCCAAACTCTTGAATGTCTTTATCGTCCCATTTATATTGTTTCGATTCTAGTAATAGAGAATACCCGTAAATAGAACTGAGCGGTGTTTTTAAATCATGAGTGAGACCAGTAATCCATTCCTCTCGTGTTTGTTGAATAACTTGTCGTATGGACTCATTTTTTTTGAGTGTAATAGAAAGGTGCTCTAGAGCATTTGTCACATCTTTAAAAAGACGGAATGACCACTTTTCTTTACCCGAGCGCCGAAAACGGACTGTTTTTCCTTTTTTACTGACTGGTTCTTCGTATGTTCCACCAGCGATATTTTTGAGCCAGCGCATTGTATGTAATAACGGTTTACCAAATTTTCTTCCGTACCAAATAGAAAGAATAACTAAGTAGACAAACGCAATTAAAATAATAACGCCAAATCCCATTAAGAATTTTTTTGCGAATATATCTTCATTCATATCAGATGGATAGTAATATTCATTCTTTACTGTTATGGTAAATAAGGTTTGGTCCTCTGGATTATACAAACTTGAGACATTTTCTTTGTGATTCCAAGGCTCTTTTTCAGAAAGTACAGCTTGAATGGCTGAAAAGGATTTTCTTTTTGTTTCAGGATAAGCAAAAATCTCTTCTCCTTGTGCGTTAAATATTTGCAGCGTAGCGCCTTCTGCGGTAAGCTGTTTCTTTTCTTTTTCTGTTAAAGAAAATGCAGCTGATAATGGTGAACCGTGTTCTTGTTTTAATTCTTGAAGTAATGTATTACTTTTTAGCTTCCCGCCATAAATCATAATTGCTGTTTTTTCCTCTAATTCAATGTTCCAATACGTCAATTTGTAAGGATTTTGTATATCATGCTGTAAATAAGTAACTAGGGATGTTTTTGTATAAGAACCAGGAACATCTTCAGGAGAATTAAAGTCATACAGTACCTTTCCGCTTTCATCAACAATTTGAAGCCAATCATTTTTTTTCTCAATCATTTCTTTTACCTCAGAACTTAATGTTATACGCCCGTTTTCTGAAGAAACGTTTTGAGAAATAGTGAAGTTATCAAGTTCGGGAACGTTTGGTTCATAAAGGCTCGTATTGAAAAGATAAACTAAATAGCCAAAGGCAATGATGACTGCAATTAGTAAAGTAAACAAAACGAAAATATGCTGTATAATAAATTGGATAATAATCCTTCTACTTAAATTCATAGTTGGTACCTACTTTGCGATGAATTTATAGCCAAGTCCGCGAACGGTTTTTATGTATTGTGGGTTACTTGGATCAAGCTCAATTTTTTCACGTAGTTTTCGAATATGAACCATAACTGTGTTGTCATCTCCATTATAGGCGGGTGCCCCCCATACTTTTTCGTATATTTCTTCTTTTGAAAATACGTAATTCGGATGTTCACAGAAAAAAAGTAGTAGTTGAAAGAGCTGAGCGGAACATTCAACAACCTTTCCGTCTACTTGTAATTCGGCTGCATGTTTATCGACTTGAAATCTTCCAAATGAAATAAAGTGTGTTTCTTTCGTAGGTTGTGATATTTGTTTCATGTGTCTTCGAAGTTGCGCTTTCATACGAGCGACAACTTCTAGTGGATTGAATGGTTTTGTAATATAGTCGTCTGCTCCGTATAAGAAGCCAGATACTTTATCTAAATCAGATGATTTTGCTGTTAGGAAGAAAATTGGGCAATCTGTTTTTTGACGAATGATTGGACAAATGTCAAAACCAGATTGTCCAGGAAGCATGACGTCTAGAATCATTAAATCATAACGATTTTGTTCTACGAATAGTAAAGCTTCTTCTGCAGATGTAGCAGTTGTAATATGAGAAAATCCTTCTTTTTGTAGAATAGTAGTTAATAGTTGTAAAATTGCCGTTTCATCATCAACAAGTAAAATATTTGCAGTATACAATTTGAATCGCCCCCTATTTTCATCGAATATCATAACATTTTCTTGTAAGTTATGGAATTTTTAAGGAAAATTTAAGGTTTTCTTTGCTTAAAAATAAGATTCGAATGATATGATAAATGTAACATAGGGGAGGAGAGGGTTGTGAATCCGTTTTGTACGATGCGAGCCAGATATTTTTTAATTATATTTACACTACTTGTTTTGATTGAGCGTGTTAGTAAACAATTGCTAGAGAATACATTTCATATATCAATTTCTTCTTTTGTAAGCATACTTGTACTCTACATCATTCCATCACTTTGGCTATGCTGTCAATGTAAGCGCCATCGTGTTCCATTTACTTTATTTGTGAATAGAAGAGAATCATTTAATTTTTTACAAGTTTTAATGATTACGGGAATGCTATGCCTTTTTAGTTATGGATATCTTGTATTGTATATGTATAGCTTTGTATGGATTACACCAGATTATATTATAAATATATTACATGAACCGATTATAGGGAGTGCGGGGGGATACATTTATCAATTTATCATAATCGTACTAGTAGCTCCTATTGTATGTGAATTTATATTTAGGGGATTTCTATTTCAGCGCTTTGCGGCGAAATGGGGAACGGGAAAAGCGATGGTTATTGTAGCGATTCTTTTCGGATGTTTTCACATTGATTTCCTCAGTGCGGTTATGTTTAGTATTGTACTATCAATTGTATACATTCGTATGAAAAGCTTACTGATGCCGATTAGTATTCATATGTTAAATAATGCAATTGTACTTATTACATCTTTTATGTTCAGCAAGGAAGAAATGATAAGCTTTGCGGATTTTTCTAATCAAACTCCATTTTTTACAGGACTTATTATTTTTATCATTGGATTAAATTTTGTACTCATCTTTTTGTTCATGAATCGCCGTTATATAAATAAAGAGGTGCCGGTAGTATATACAAATAAAATGAGAGAGTTATAGGAAACGTATTACCCGTTAAATAATCAGAATATAAAGAATTGAAAAATTGATGCCTCCTTTCTTAGAACGGAGAGAGCATCCGTCCATGCATAGGAGTGATTTATATGCTGGAAAATCAAACAAGATTTATATAGAAAGGAATGAATATGATTCTATGAATGAAACGATTCGATCAAATAAATTGTTTTATGTGATCATGGTGAGTTTAATTGTGATTACGACAGTGAATGTAGGGTTTCGCTGGGAGGAAGCATACTTTTTTGTCTATTTAGCACTTCATCTTCTAGGCCTACTATGCATTGGGGGCGGAATTGTAGTTGAGAAAAGAAGTGAAGATGGAATTAATTATATATGCGTGCTTGGTCTTATAATACTTCTAGCTGTACAAGGAATTATGAAATATAGCTCCATTTCTTTTCGGGACTTAAATTTTTTCATTAATATTTTTCAATAAGGATGTTGAGTTATGTTGTCGAAAAAACAAGTTGGCTATGCAGTTGTTTTACTTGGATTTATCTTAATTATTGTAGGGAAAGTGTATGTAAACGATTATGAATATGGAAAATATCTAAGTGGTTTCGGCCTTATTTGTTGGATTGGGAGTGCATTTCTTATTCCAACATATGAGCCGAAGAAACATACAGAGAGATAGTATTTAATTTTTGCAGCATAGTTTATATAGAATAATATGTGTGAAAAACCTCTTCGAATGATGAAGAGGTTTTATAATGCATTTTTAATTTTCTCAAGTACTTTGTTACTGTTAAACCCACGTTCTCCCATACCAAACACTTCAATTAAACGATCATTTTCATCGAGTAGATAGGAGTTAGAAGTATGAATATAGAGTCCGCTTCCGGGATCGCGGTACTGAAAGTTAAATGTGTCTGCTAGTTTTTTTGTTTCATCTTCATCACCACGTAGTAAGTGCCATCCTTTTGTTTTTTTCATTTCAAATGTATTGGAATATGTAGTTAATACTTCTTTTGTGTCGAACTTAGGATCAATGGTAATTGTTATAAATTCAACCTTTGTTCCAAACAGTTTCTCTTTCTCTAATTCGTCTCGTAAATGTTTCATTTTGTATGTAGTAACAGGACAAATATCAGGGCATTTTGTGTATATAAATTCTACAAGTTTAAGCTTTTTTGGTAATTGATCAAAAGATAGCGTTGTACCATTTACATCCTCCATAACGATTCCACTTGGTATTTCAGCAGAAGCTTTACGATAATCTGTAAAATAGTAAATTCCAATTCCAATTACGATGACTAAACTTAATGTAAACGTAATATAAATTTTTTTCATTTTTCCCTCTCCCTTCCAGTTTTATTTTATAAGAAAAATCCGAAAATTCATGAGGAGGGATTGAAAATTGCATGACAATTCGATGTATTAGCTTGTTCTATTTTAGAAGGAACGAACTTACAATAATAAGAGACAGGCAGCATAGAGGAGGAGATACCGTGAAGAAGGTTGTGAAGTGGTCACTTTTTTTGTACGTTGGTTTTGCATTATTTATATATTGGTATTTATTTGGATGGAATCATGAAATTATTCCAGATATGTATAAAGGAACGAGTGCTGATCCACAGACATTTATGGATGCAAAGGAACTTACATTAAGTCAAGATTATTCGCGTGTGAAAAATTTACTCTTTTTTTTAGCAACGCCTCTTGAATGGATTATTTTATTGTTCGTCCTTGTTTTAGGTGTATCAAATCGCTTTGAAAAATGGTCAAAAGAAACGACGAAAGTACGAGTTATTCAAGTTGCTATCTATCTCTTTTATTTATCATTGCTTACAACCGCTCTTACATTACCTCTGCAATGGATGGGGCATCAAATCTCAATTGATTACGGTATTTCAACGCAATCCACAGCGAGCTGGATAAAAGATCATGTGATTGATTTTTGGGTAAATTATATTATGATGTTTCTCGTCGTCTCTGTCCTTTTAGGGCTGATTCATAAATTTCCGAAGCGGTGGTGGTTAGCGGGATGGGCGTTATCTGTACCATTTACAATTTTTTTAACATTTGTACAGCCCGTTGTAATTGATCCGTTATACAATGATTTTTCTACATTACAAAATAAAGAGTTAGAGGAGAAAATTTTATCACTCGCTGATCAGGCAGACATTCCAGCCAATCATGTATATGAAGTGAACATGTCTGAAAAAACGAACGCGTTAAACGCATATGTAACAGGCATTGGATTGAATTCTCGAATTGTATTGTGGAATACAACGCTCCAGCAGTTAAAAGATAAAGAGATTTTATTTATTATGGCGCATGAAATGGGACATTACGTGATGAAACATATATATTGGGGTGTGGCGAGTTATATTGTGTTGACGTTTGTAGGGATGTATTTAATTAGCCGTATTATCAATATGTGCCTCAGAAAATGGGGTGATACATTGCGCCTATCAAAGGTGGCGTGTTTATCGATTATCCCATTATTTTTTCTTATTTCCTCTGTGTTATCTTTTGCAGTAAGCCCACTATCAAACTATGTATCACGTATAGAAGAACGGGCGGCAGATCAGTATGCTTTAGATATGACAAAGGATGGAAAGTCCGGTGTGAAGACGTTCCAGTATTTATCGAAAACAAGTTTAAGTCAAGTGAATCCACCGGCGTTAGTGAAGTTTTTCTTGTATACACATCCGCCAATTTTTGAAAGAATTCATGCGTTTGAACAGTATGAGAAAGAAAGAAAATGAGGAGCAGCGGGGACGCTGCTCCTTTATAAAGTTTTTTTGATCAAACTCAAAAGGGGCTAGGATGGGAGACTTAAAAAATCATTCCTCAAGATCTATATTTCTTTTGTTATATCATATTTCAACAATTGTCGTTGGTCATAAAACTTCTCATAAATAATACCCATTAAATAGAAAAATAATAGACCAAAACAAATGTGAATGAGTGTAAATTTAGCTCCAAATGAAGCAAATTCATACACCATAACTGGTAACTTTGCAGTTGTCCAAACTCCTAGAAAAAATACAATGTATCGTATGCTCGCTCCTTTTTTTAATAAAAGCGCTGCGATTGGAAAAGCAACATAGAGGGGACCGGCTGCAATTCCTCCTAATAATAGGGAAAACAAGATGCCATAGATACCAGACTTTTTCCCCATATATTTAATTAATGTTTCTTTCTTCACCCACTGGTCAAGCAACCCTACGAATATTAAAACAGGAGGCAGTAGAAAAAGCATATCTAAAATGCTTTTTCCTGTTAATTGAAATGCACTCCATCCGAGCGATTGGTTTATAAAAGTCAATATAGTGAGCCCGAGTAGTAAAATGAAAAAGAAACGATATCTTCTTAATTCATTCATCCCATCACCACCCAAATAATATACGAGAATAGGAGAGACATTAACAATGCAGATGCATTACGAGAATAAGCAAAACTTCGCCCAAATATTTTTTGTTCCATCGGTAAAGTTGTGATTCCTACTGACATTAATGTAGACATTAATGCCGCAACTTGAGGAAGTCCCGCACCATTTTGGACTAATGTATTTCCAAGAGGAAACACAATAAAGCTTGGAATGAGTGCAACGGAGCCAATTATTGCTGAATAAATAATACCGATGAACCCAGATTTTTCTCCAATGATAGAAGAAATGAAGGAAGGTGTTAATATAGATAGTGATAGTCCAACGAAAAGCATAATTGATAGCATGGAAGGTATTAGATTACGAAACATTTTCCATGACTTTAATAGAGCCTCTTTTGTTTTATTTCGATCCTTTACAAAAGAAATACTGACAAGAATAATGGCTAAAGAGTAAAGGAGAGCGCCATTAATCATGATTCGATTCTTTCCAGTCTTTATATTTGTCTAAGAAAAATGATAAGTTTTTAATTTTTTCTTCAATATCTATTTGAAAATCGTCTAATTTTTCTTTTCCAACTGTAGTAATTTTGTACATTTTTATCGGCTTATCTTGATCAGATGTATCCAAATAAGACTCAACAGCACCTTCTACCTCTAATTTTTTAAGTGTACGATATATGATGGCACTATCAATTGGATTGATGGGAAGCTCTTCCTCACATTTCTGCAGAAGTTTCCCTCCATAGCTATCTCCCTCTGTTAAAAACAGCAAAAGAAATGCACCTGTATGTCTTCCTGTGTGTTTCATAAAACATCTAACCTCCTTAATGAAATGTTAAAAATAGTTTTGTTATCATAACAGCAATGCACTGTTAATAACATTATACTGTCATTAACAGTAATGTGTTACTGACAGTTTAACTTTAATCTAACTTCATGTCAATTCTAAATCTACAACAGGCTCTGTCCATGTGTTGTAGACGCCTTATGCTGCACGAAATAATAGAGAAAAGAACTTTTTTGTTTGCAGGACCGTAATGTGTATATTAGAAAATCAAAATAGATTGTTAGGAAAAAGTATCTTCATGTAAAATATGGTAAAATATAAAGGTAGCTATAACAGGGAAAACGAGTATTTCTATTATTTCCATTGTTGCCATATTTGGTAAAATGATATTGTATATGGTAAGAGGAATACGTATTACCAATGCTACTTCATAAGAAACGACTTACGTGTAGGTTTAAAATTTAGAAGATTATGAAATTCCGCGCGTGAATGTGTGTTTCAGATTAATGGGGGTTGTTTTTAGTGTTTCAAAAAAGTGCTACAAATGTACTATTTCAAACAAAATCATTACCAGCAATAAAAATGATAGTATCAATGTCTATTTTCGGTTCCATCGGATTTTTCTCAGTGAAAACAAATTTACCTTCATTTGAATTGGTGTTTGTTCGTTGCATTTGTGCCACGATCTTCTTAACATTATGCTGGATTGCGACAGGTCAATTTAAAGAAGAAAAGTGGAATAAAAAAGAAGTGCTGCAAATACTAGCTTGCGGTGTATTTCTTGTTTTTAACTGGGTATTCTTATTTAAAGCTTTTGAAGTTATGTCAGTGACGATTGCCATTTCTGTATATCATCTTGCGCCCATTATCGTATTAATGATTGGGAGTGTTGTGTTTAAGGAAAGATTAACAGTACTGTCTATTATTTCGATTTTGATTTGTTTTGTAGGCACTGTGTTAGTCGCGGGTATAGATGGAAGTGTATCTATAGAAAAGCTGATGTCTTCAGGGATGGTTTGGGCACTTCTTGCGGCATTATTTTATGCATTTACCACCTTGTTAGGGAAAGGGATTAAACAAACCAGTGCGTATGCGATGACATTTTTGCAAACTTTTTTAGGGATATTTCTATTACTACCATTTGTAGACTTTGGAGCGTTTCAAGGGTTAACAGAGAGTAACTGGATTGCGATTACCGCAACAGGACTGATCCATACTGGTTTTGTTTACTATTTATTCTTTGATAGCTTACGAGATTTACCAACAAGACTCATTTCTGTATTAGTCTTTTTGGATCCGGGTGTAGCAATTCTATTAGACACAGTATTTACAGGGTTTCGTCCAACTATCATGCAGACAGTAGGGATTATCCTCATTTTTGCTGGAATGGTACTTACTTTTCAAAAATCCAAAACAAAGACAGTAGTATTAGAAGAAAGTGAAAGTAAAGCATAATCAATAAAACGAGCGTGATTGTTATATAACAATCACGCTCGTTTTGTTTTAGTAAAGGGTAACAGATGAGAGCTTTAAATATGCCGCAAAATACGATGATACCTCATTTACTAGTAAGAAAAGTGCCGATTTTGAATAGATGGATGTTATGGAAAAAAGGATAAATTTTCAAAAAAATCTTCCTTTTTCGAAAATTTGTTATATAATATAAAACATAAAATCAAATCTGTTATAAAACAGTTGAAGAGGGAGATGCTAATATGTCGACGCAAACTTCACGGGTTACACTCGCTCTAGAGGTATTACCGGCGTATGGAGAAATTTTGACACCGGAAGCGCTCACTTTTTTGAAAGAGCTGCATGAGAATTTTAATACACGCCGTAAAGAGTTGTTACAAAAACGTGTGGAAAAGCAAAAAAGGATTGATGCAGGGGAGTTTCCAAGTTTTTTACCAGAAACAGCACATATACGTGCTGGAGATTGGACGATTGCTCCGCTTCCAAAAGATTTAGAAGATCGTCGTGTGGAGATTACAGGTCCAGTAGATCGTAAGATGGTGATTAATGCTTTAAATTCGGGTGCACATCTCTTTATGGCAGACTTTGAAGATTCTAATTCACCAACGTGGCATAATGCGATGGATGGCCAAATTAATTTAAGAGATGCAGTGAAGGGAACGATTTCATATAAGAATCCTAGTGGTAAGGAATATCGTTTAGGTGATAAAACCGCTGTCCTTATTGTGCGTCCGCGAGGCTGGCATTTAGAAGAAAAACATATGCTAGTTGATGGAGAAAAGATGTCAGGTAGTCTTGTTGACTTTGGTTTGTACTTTTTCCATAATGCAAAAACGTTATTAGAAAAAGGAAGCGGGCCATATTTTTACTTACCGAAAATGGAGAGCCATTTAGAAGCGCGATTGTGGAATGATGTGTTTATTTTTGCGCAGAAATATATTGGGATTCCAAATGGAACAATTAAAGCAACAGTGTTATTAGAAACAATCCACGCTTCTTTTGAAATGGATGAAATTTTATATGAACTCCGTGATCACTCAGCGGGGCTTAATTGCGGGCGATGGGATTATATTTTTAGTTTCTTAAAAAGCTTTCGTAATCATAATGAATTTCTACTTCCAGATAGGGCGCAAGTTACGATGACGGCTCCGTTTATGCGTGCGTATTCTTTAAAAGTAATTCAAACGTGCCATCGCCGGAATGCACCAGCAATTGGCGGCATGGCAGCACAAATTCCGATTAAAAATAATCCGGAAGCAAATGAGGTTGCTTTTGAAAAGGTTCGCATGGATAAAGAACGTGAGGCTTTAGACGGCCATGATGGGACTTGGGTTGCCCATCCGGGACTTGTACCGGTTGCGATGGAAGTGTTTAATCACGTTATGAAAACGCCGAATCAAATTTTTAGAAAACGTGAAGAAATTTATGTAACAGAAAAGGATTTGTTAGAAGTACCAGTAGGAACGATTACAGAAGAAGGACTTCGTATGAATATTAGCATCGGTATTCAATATATTGCATCTTGGTTAAGCGGCCGCGGGGCAGCACCGATTTATAATTTGATGGAAGATGCAGCAACGGCAGAAATTTCAAGGGCGCAAGTGTGGCAATGGATTCGTCATGAAGGCGGAAAGCTAAATGACGGACGAAAGGTTACATTTGCTTTAGTAGAAGAGTTCAAGGCGGAAGAACTAACGAAAATAGAACAGGAGATTGGCAAAGAGGCATTTGAGAAAGGTAGATTCGTAGAAGCAACAAAGCTTTTTACTAATTTGGTGCGTAATGATGAATTTGAAACATTTTTAACATTACCGGGTTATGAAATTTTATAAAAAAGAAAAGGGGATGGAAGAGATGACAAACGAAAGAGTACAAAAATTACAAGAAAGCTGGGAGTTAGATAAACGTTGGAAAGGGGTAACGCGTCCTTATTCTGCTGAGGATGTAATTCGTCTTCGCGGGTCAATTGATATTGAACATACATTAGCACACCGCGGGGCGGAGAAACTTTGGCAATCGCTTCATACAGAAGATTATATTAATGCGCTCGGTGCGTTAACAGGAAACCAAGCGATGCAGCAGGTGAAAGCAGGATTAAAAGCAATTTATTTAAGCGGTTGGCAAGTGGCAGCGGATGCTAATTTATCCGGGCACATGTATCCAGACCAAAGTTTATATCCAGCGAACAGTGTACCAGCTGTTGTAAAACGGATTAATCAAACGCTGCAACGTGCGGATCAAATTCAGCATATGGAAGGTAGCGGTGATACAGATTATTTTGTACCGATCGTGGCGGATGCTGAAGCGGGATTTGGCGGGCAATTAAACGTGTTTGAATTAATGAAAGGTATGATTGAGGCAGGTGCATCCGGCGTACACTTTGAAGACCAGTTATCTTCAGAAAAGAAATGCGGACATTTAGGCGGAAAAGTATTACTACCAACGCAAACAGCGGTGCGTAATTTAATTTCTGCTAGACTTGCTGCGGATGTAATGGGTGTGCCGACAATTATTGTAGCAAGAACAGATGCAGATGCTGCTGATTTAATTACGAGTGATATTGATCCAGTTGATCAAGAATTTATTACAGGAGAAAGAACACCAGAAGGTTTCTACCGTACAAAAGCAGGACTTGATCAAGCAATTGCGCGCGGTTTAGCGTATGCGCCATATGCAGATCTTGTTTGGTGTGAAACATCTGAGCCGAATTTAGAAGATGCGAAGCGTTTTGCGGAAGCGATTCATGAGAAATATCCAGGGAAATTACTAGCGTATAACTGCTCACCATCTTTTAACTGGAAACAAAAACTAGATGAAAAAACAATTGCAACCTTCCAAAAAGAAATTGCTTCATACGGATACAAGTTCCAATTCGTAACACTAGCAGGATTCCATGCGCTAAACTACGGTATGTTTGAACTCGCACGTGGTTACAAAGAGCGCGGCATGGCAGCGTATTCTGAACTGCAACAAGCAGAATTTGCGGCAGAAGAGCACGGCTACTCTGCAACGCGCCATCAACGTGAAGTTGGAACGGGTTACTTTGATGAAGTAGCGCAAGTGATTACAGGCGGAACATCTTCCACAACAGCGCTGAAAGGATCTACAGAAGAGGCGCAGTTTACGAAATAAGTGTGAAAGCGGGTGTCCTTTAAGGGCACCTGCTTTCATTTTTGATGTATATTAAGGGCTGAAAGTTGTTTATCAGCGATGGAGTAAGCAAGTTTCATTCATGAGGGATACCAAAAATTAGAAAAAATATTCCTGAAAAATATTGTACATTCTATTTTAAGTATGCTATGATGAATCTAGTTGAATAACTAAATCAAGCAATCCATATATTATCAAGTGCTGAAAACGAACGAGAAAAAGTATGTGAGAACTGTTTTATGTTTCGTATTTGATAATGTGTGGATTCTTTTTTTATGTATGAAAACTAAAAAAATTTCTATTTTCTTAGGAGGAAATAATTATGACAGTAACAGGACAAGTAAAATGGTTTAACAATGAAAAAGGTTTCGGTTTCATCGAAGTTCCAGGCGGAAACGACGTATTCGTTCACTTCTCTGCAATCACAACTGAAGGTTTCAAATCTTTAGAAGAAGGCGAAAAAGTTAGCTTCGAAATCGAAGATGGCAACCGTGGACCTCAAGCTAAAAACGTTGTAAAACTATAATTTTATAGTATGTGATAAGAAAGAAGCTGTCCCAAAAGGTCGTTTTGAATGACCTTTTGGAGACAGCTTCTTCTTTTTTATATGAATAAAAAATACTTCGTGTGAGAGAAATTCTGTTGATTTCCTGCTAGCCTTCTTGTTTCATATCCCGAGACATGGGACATAGAAACGTAGTAAATTTGCTTTCTAATTTCTTAACTTTCCCACGTTTGTGCCTTCACTATATGATTAAACTGTTTAAAAAAGGGAGTTTTATATACGTTATTACCTGGATATGAATGCTGTGTGGAATGTGTCGGATAAACTGGATGTAGCGGGTAATGGTGAGAAGTAGAAGCTGGTGGAGAATATTGAAAGTAAATTGGTTTTATATGATAGGTATAGGAAACTGGAAAGCTGCTATATCCAGGGTGATATATCAAATGAGGAGTATGAACTCTATTCCAAAATATATTCATTTGTGATTCTCCTTAATATGAAATTTGTAGGTAGAATATTTATCATTTTAACCGTGAAGCCTTCCTACTCTAAACGGAGTGAAGGTGGGGGAGTTCAATGATTAATAAGTGCTGTTTTATATGAATTAAAAGCAACAATTACACACACCTTTTCATGTTTACAATATGAAATATACGAAAAAAGGTGCATGAAATGAATGTAAGTATATATGTCGAATACATAATTTATGAAAGTATGTATGTTGAATGAATCATACACTTTCTATGTTACAAATATTTCAAAAAGGAAAAAGTTTATTTTTCTATAACGATACATCTTTTATGGTAGAGAGATATGAAGATTTCATATAGATATTTATATGAAGGAATATTATGAAACTTTAAAGTTTTATAAGAAAATGTAAAATATTTGAAAATGTAAACAGTTTTGTTTTTTTAAGTGCTACAATTATCCATGCAGCTGCTGTTATAAATTGTAAAATAATGATGAAGGAGAGAGTGTAGGATGGGGGAACAAGCAGAACGCTATGTTGAAAGTTATGTCGTAAACAAGAATACTATGGCCTTACTTCCGATTATTTTAGGTGAAAAACGTATTGTAACGCGAGTGGTTGAAGTAGAAGACTCTTTTTTCATGTTTCAAAAGCCTCTTGATATTGTAGAGCGGAGTTGCCGTAAGAACGGATCTAGTTTTTTAGGCAGAAAAGACGGTACAAAAGAGTTAACAAAGATTACGCATAAAGCACCCATTGCAATTAGCCCAACAGATCAGCTTTACTTTTTTCCTACGTATTCTTATTCTAGAAAAGAATGTGCCTGGTTGTCTCATTTTCACATTGCAAACAATAAAGAGTTAGCAGATGGTAACTTAATTATTCGATTCATTAACGGTTTCGCAGTGAAACTAGAAATGTCAAGGAGCAGTTTTGAGAATCAGCAAAATCGCACTGCAAAGCTGCGAACAGAGTACGAGGATCGTAAAAATAAACAAGGAAAGCTTCATTTTAAGCAAGTGGATAAAGAAGATGAATCTAAATTAAAGCCTGCATATGAACAAGCGTATCTTGTGAAAGAAGAGGACATAAATGAATAATGACTGATAAGCAGAAAGGATGGGACAACCATCCTTTTTTATTTCTCAATATGTAGTATCCTGTCAAATATTGATAGATTATCATACAATAATAATGAAGGATTTTTACATAAAACTATGGAACTTTAATAAATACATCTCCATATGTCGTATCTACCATTTCCTCTTTACAATAAGCGATGATAAAGTAGAGGTAGGAATATAGTAAAGGGGTAATTTGTAGAATGGATTTTCAAACAATCAAAGAGTATTTTTCTGCGGAAAATATGAATCAACTTGTAGAAAGTTATCGGGCATTTGGGCCGCTCCTTGGTATTGGCCTGCCGATGGTGGAGGCACTGATCCCGGCATTGCCACTTATTGTGTTTGTGATGGCGAATGCAGTTGCCTTCGGGTTATGGTTTGGTTTTTTGTATTCATGGATTGGGTCGGTTCTTGGTGCATTAATTGTATTTTCGGTTATTCGACGTTTTGGAAGGAGTCGATTCTTCTCGTTTGTGAATAAACATCCGAAAGTACGCAAAGCGATGGGATGGATTGAAAGGAAAGGATTTGCACCTATTTTTATCTTATTTTGTTTTCCTTTTACGCCGTCTGCACTGATTAATGTTGTGGCCGGTTTATCCCGCATTAGTATAAGACAGTTTGTGTTAGCGCTAGCGCTTGGAAAATTAGTTATGATTTTTATTTTAAGTTATATCGGATCTGATTTAACTTCTTTTATCCATAAGCCTGTAAAAACAATTATTGTCATAGGTGTCATTTTTACTTTATGGTATGTCGGTAAGAAAATTGAAGTAAAACTTGAACTACATTGAGACTAGTCTTCGCTGTGAGTAAGGCTCTATTATAGAGAAGGGTGAGGGGAGAGGCAGATGAAGCGTGCTTTGAAAAAAGAAGGCCTAGAATGGATGAGAACAATCTTTATAGGTGTGCTATTGGCAGTTTTTTTTCGAACGTTTTTCTTTTCCACGTATGTTGTAGAGGGGAAGTCAATGATGCCGACACTTCAAGATGGGAACATGCTTGTTGTGAATAAGGTTAGCTATCAAGTTGGGGATTTAAACCGATTTGATGTTGTCGTGTTTCATGCGAATAAAAAAGAAGACTATGTAAAGCGAATTATCGGTTTACCAGGAGATCACATCGAGTATAAGCATGACAAATTGTATATAAACGGTCAATTTATTGATGAGCCTTATTTGGAAACATATAAGAGGCAAGCGGAAGGAAGACAGCTGACGGGTGACTTTAAATTAGAAGAATTAACGAGAGAAAAGGTCGTTCCAAAGGGACATATTTTTGTAATTGGTGATAATCGTCTCGGCAGCTGGGATAGTAGACATTTTGGCTTTGTGAAAGCAGATACTGTGGTCGGGAAAGTAGATTTACGCTATTGGCCAATTAAAGAAGTACAAACGAACTTTTCAAAGGGGTAATGGAAAGTTTTTATAAGAAAGGAATGTGAAAGACAAACAAAGGGTGTTTGTCTTTTTTTGTGCTATAATACAAGGATGATATCAAACTAACGTTCGTTATGTCAGTGGAAGGTGGGGATTACATGTCGCTACGATTTGTGATTGGACGGGCTGGAAGTGGAAAAAGTACATTTTGTTTACACGAAGTACAAGAAGAATTAAGACAGCGTCCAAGAGGCGAAACCATTTTATATCTTGTACCGGAACAAATGACGTTCCAAACGCAGCAAGCATTAATAGGAAATGAAGAAGTTAGCGGCTCGATCAGGGCGCAAGTGTTTAGTTTTTCAAGGTTAGCATGGAAGGTTCTGCAAGAAGTTGGTGGCGCAAGCCGTCTTCATATTGATGAGGCAGGCGTACATATGCTACTGCGCAAAATTGTAGAATCGCGTAAGGAAGGATTATATGTGTTTCAAAAAGCAGCAGAGCAAAATGGCTTTTTTGAGCACTTAGGTAGTATGATTTCCGAGTTTAAACGCTATAATGTAACGCCATCGAATGTATATGAGATGTGGCAACAATTAGATACTCATTCAATTGGTGATGAACAAAAATTATTAGCAAATAAAATGTACGATCTTCAGCTTTTATATGATGATTTTGAACGGGCTTTAATTGGTAAATATTTAGATTCAGAAGATTATTTACAGTTACTTGTAGAAAAGCTTCCTGGTTCGGACTATGTAAAAGGTGCAGAAATTTATATAGATGGGTTCCATTCCTTTTCACCTGGGGAATTAGAAATTATTAGAAGGCTTATGCTTTGCGGAGCAAGAATTACAGTTACGTTAACAGTAGATGAAAAAACGTTAGCACAGCCAGTAAGTGAATTAGATTTGTTTTATCAAACCGTGCTTACGTATGAAAAAGTGAAACAGTTAGCACGTGAGGAGAAAATTGCAATTGAAAATACGATTTCGCTGAGAGAACAGCCGCGTTTTCGCTCACCAGCACTAGCACATTTAGAAGCTGAGTTTGAATCTCGTCCTGCTAAGAAGTTTCAAGGTGAACCAGATATTACATTATATACAGCGGCAAACTTGCGAGCAGAAGTTGAAGGTGTAGCTAGAGAAGTTCGCAGACTTGTTGCGGAAGAGGAGTATCGCTACAGAGATATTGCGGTTCTTCTTCGTAACGGAGAAAGCTATTATGATGTAATGAAAACATTGTTTACGGATTATGATATTCCGCATTTTATCGATGAGAAGCGCCCGATGTCACATCATCCATTAATTGAATGTATTCGTTCTGCGCTAGAAATTATTAGCGGAAATTGGCGTTATGATGCGATATTCCGCTGTATAAAAACGGAACTGTTATATCCGTTAGATGTAAGAAAAGAATCAATGCGTGAAGAAATGGACGCGTTTGAAAATTACTGTTTAGCATATGGCGTACAAGGAAAGAGATGGACGGCAGATGAACCGTGGACATATCGCCGTTATCGTTCGTTAGATGGGGCATTTGGAGCGCAAACAGATAGTGAACGTGAAATGGAAGAGAAAATAAACCGCCTTCGTGATGTGGTACGAACACCGATTATTCGTTTGCAGAAACGCTTAAAACGTTCCGGTTCAATTGTACAGATGTGTGAAGCGGTATATTTGTTTTTAGAAGAATTAGATGTTCCTAAAAAACTAGAAGATTTGCGTATGCGTGCTGAGGCAGAGGGGAATTTCTTATTTGCAAGTGACCATGATCAAGTTTGGGAAGAAGTCATGAACCTTCTTGATACATTTGTAGAGATGCTTGGTGAAGAAAAGATGTCTCTTTCGATGTTTATCGATGTAATGACAACTGGGCTTGAGGCACTTCAATTTGCAAATATCCCGCCTTCTTTAGACCAAGTGCTTATTGCAAATATTGATCGATCAAGGTTATCGAATGTTCGTGCAACTTTTGTAATTGGTGCGAATGAAGGAATCATTCCAGCAGCCCCTTCAGATGAAGGCATGTTATCAGATGAAGAAAGAGAGCTTCTCACCACAGCTGGTGTAGAATTAGCGCCGACAACAAGGCAGACTTTATTAGAAGAGCAATTTGTGATTTATCAAACCGTAACTCGTGCTTCTGAGAAGCTATACATTTCTTGTCCACTCGCGGATGAAGAAGGAAAAACGTTACTTTCATCTAGCTTTATTAAGAAAGTGAAAAGAATGTTCCCTTCTATTAAAGAAGTATTTGTAACGAATGATGTGAATGACTTGTCTCGTCAGGCGCAAATTTCGTATGTAGCAACGCCAGAAGTTACCTTGTCATATGTAACGCAACAATTACAAAACTGGAAACGATACGGTTTTGAAGGAAATCTTGATTTTTGGTGGGATGTATATAACTTCTATGTTACATCGCCCGAGTGGGAGCAAAAAAGTAGTCGGGTATTATCTAGTTTATTTTATCGAAACCGTGCACAGAAACTCAGCCCAGTTGTAAGTAGAAATCTATACGGAGATACAATTAAAGGAAGCGTCTCTCGTATGGAACTATTTAATCGCTGCGCGTATGCTCATTTTGCACAGCATGGATTATCACTAAGAGAGCGTGATATTTTCAAATTAGATGCACCGGATATCGGTGAATTATTCCATGCGGCACTAAAGAAAATTGCAGATAAGTTACTTAGGGAAAATCGCACTTGGGCTGATTTATCGATTAAAGAGTGTGAGCATTTGTCTGCGGCAGTAATTGAAGAAATCGCACCGCTTCTGCAAAGGCAAATTTTATTAAGTTCAAATCGGAATCATTATTTAAAACAAAAACTGCAGCAAATTATTTTCCGTACGTCACTTATCCTTCGTGAACATGCGAAGTCTAGTGGATTCGTGCCAGTTGACTTAGAGGTTCCATTCGGTATGGGCGGGACAGGTTCACTTCCGCCGATGGAGTTTACACTCGCAAACGGTGTGAAAATGGAAGTTGTTGGCCGGATTGACCGCGTAGATAAAGCGGAAGATGAAAACGGTACGTTCCTGCGGATTATTGATTATAAATCAAGCACGAAAGCGTTAGATTTAACAGAAGTATATTATGGTTTAGCACTTCAAATGTTAACGTATTTAGACGTTGTCATTTCAAATGCAAATACGTGGATGAAAAAGGGACAGGCGGCATCACCTGCTGGTGTTCTATATTTCCATATTCATAACCCGATTGTGGAAATGAAAGGCGATGCTTCGGAAGAAGAAATTGAAAAAGAAATTTTAAAGAAATTTAAAATGAAAGGTCTCGTGTTAGGAGATGCGGATGTTGTTCGATTGATGGACAATAAGTTAAGTACGGGAAGTTCAGACATTATTTCTGCTGGTCTGAAAAAAGATGGTAGTTTTAGCGCGCGTTCTAGCATTGCAAGTGAACAAGAATTTACAACTTTACAGCAATATGTGCATCATACATTTGAAAACATCGGGAAAGACATTACAGAAGGTGTGATTGATATTGCACCGTATAAAATGGGGAATAAGGCTGCTTGTACGTTCTGTAATTTCCGCTCTGTTTGTCAGTTTGATGAATCACTTGAAGATAACGAGTTCCGTACGTTAAAAGATATGAAAGATAGTGAAGCGATGGAGAAAATGAGAGAGGAGGTTGGCGAATGATAGAGAATTGGCCACAGAAACCTGAAGGTAGTCAATGGACAGATGATCAATGGAAGGCAGTTGTCAGAGATGGCCGTGATATTTTAGTCGCGGCGGCAGCTGGGTCAGGAAAGACAGCTGTACTTGTAGAAAGAATGATTCGCAAAATTATTAATGCTGAGAATCCAGTTGATGTAGATCGTCTGCTTGTCGTAACATTTACAAATGCAGCAGCGCAAGAGATGAAGAACAGAATTGGCGAAGCGTTAGAAAAAGTATTAATTGATGATCCAGGGTCAGGGCATATTCGTAAGCAGCTCAGCTTATTGAATAAAGCATCGATTTCAACGATTCACTCGTTCTGTTTACAAGTTATTCGAACGTACTACTATATGCTCGACGTTGATCCGCGTTTTCGCATTGCAAACCAGACAGAAAATGAATTATTAAAAGAAGAAGTATTAGATGACATATTAGAAGAGGAATATGGCACAGAGGGAAATAATATTTTCTTTGAGCTTGTTGATCGCTATACGAGTGACCGAAGTGATGATGACTTGCAGCGCATGATTTTAGCGCTTCATACAGAATCAAGAGCACATCCAGATCCAGAGAAATGGCTTGATAAGCTAGTGGAAGCATATGATGTGGAAGGAAAATCAATTGAGGATTTAACGTATGCTTCTTACTTATTAGAAGATGTGAAGTTTCAGCTAGAAACTGCCGAAAAGCATGTTCAAAAAGCAATTGAACTTACTATGCTTCCAGATGGGCCAGCACCCCGCATGGAGACATTACAAGCAGATTTGGTGTTACTCGGAACGTTATCTAGTGCAGCGCATCAGTCTTGGACAAGTGTCTATGAAGCGATGCAAAATGTTTCGTGGCAAACGCTAAAGCGTATTAAGAAGAGTGACTACAATGAAGAGATTGTAAAACAAGTAGATTCACTTCGAAATAAAGCAAAAGATGAAGTGAAGAAGTTACATGAAGAGTTGTTTAGCCGAAAACCAGAAAGTTTTTTACGTGATTTTAAGGAAATGCATCCTGTACTAGAAAAGCTTGTTCAGATTGTAAAAGTATTTACGGAGCGATTCCAAGCGATCAAGCGTGATAAAGGAATGGTTGATTTCACAGATTTAGAGCATTTTTGCTTACAAATTTTAAGTGAACGTACAGAAAATGGTGAGCTTCGTCCGTCACCGGTTGCGCTTCAATATCGCAATAAATTTACTGAAGTACTTGTCGACGAATATCAAGATACAAACTTTGTCCAGGAGTCGATTATTAAGTTTGTAACGAAAGACTCTGAGCAAGAAGGTAATCTGTTTATGGTTGGCGACGTAAAACAATCGATTTATCGATTCCGACTAGCAGAACCGGGCCTTTTCCTAGGGAAATATAAACGTTTTACGGCTGAAGGAATAGACGGCGGTATGAAGATTGATTTAGCGAAAAACTTCCGTAGTCGTCACGAAGTGTTAGCCGGTACGAACTTTATTTTTAAACAAATTATGGGCGAAACGGTCGGGGAAATTGAGTATGACGCCGATGCTGAACTAAAGTTAGGTGCAAGTTATCCAGAAGGGGAAGATGTAGCGGCTGAGCTATTATGTATTCATCAGTCTGAGGGTGAAGAATCGGCAGAGGGAGAAGACGGTGTTGAAGTAGAAAAAGCACAGCTGGAAGCGCGTTTAATGGCCGGGAGAATTAAAGCGATGGTGGATTCCGGTTATGAAGTATACGATCGTAAAACAGATAGCATGCGCCCGGTGAAATATCGTGACTTTGTTATTTTACTTCGCTCGATGCCGTGGGCTCCTCAAATTATGGAAGAATTAAAGTTGCAAGGTATTCCTGTTTACGCTGAGCTTGCAACGGGTTATTTTGAAGCAACAGAAGTGACCGTTATGATGAATGTATTTCGCGTAATCGATAATCCGATGCAAGACATTCCGCTTGCCGCTGTACTACGTTCCCCAATTGTTGGATTACATGATGAGGAGCTTGCGATGCTTCGTGCTCATGAAAAGAAAGGTTCGTTTTATGAAGTGATGCGTTCCTTCTTACAAGGAGCGCCGCTTGAGGAAGAGGCGGAATTACACGGAAAACTACAATGGTTCTATAACCTTCTGCAAGGATGGCGTGAATTTGCACGCCAGCAATCACTTTCTGATTTGATTTGGAAAGTATATCGTGAGACAGGTTATTATGACTTTGTTGGTGGTCTTCCAGCAGGAAAACAGCGCCAGGCTAACTTACGCGTATTATACGACCGGGCAAGGCAGTATGAAGCAACATCTTTCCGCGGGTTATTCCGTTTCCTTCGCTTTATTGAGCGGATTTTAGAGCGCGGAGATGATATGGGAACAGCGAGAGCGCTTGGCGAGCAAGAAGATGTTGTGCGAATTATGACGATTCATAAAAGTAAGGGGTTAGAGTTCCCGGTTGTATTTGTAGCGGGACTTGGACGCCGTTTTAATACACAAGATTTAATGAAACGATTCTTATTACACAAGGATTTCGGTTTTGGATCACAGTTTATTGATCCTCGTAAGCGAATTAAATATACGACGCTATCGCAATTGGCCATTAAACGTAAAATGAAGATGGAACTTATTGCGGAAGAGATGCGCGTATTATATGTTGCTTTAACGCGTGCGAAAGAGAAGTTAATTTTAATTGGTACAGTGAAAGATAAAGCAAAAGAAATGGAAAAGTGGCTTGATGCAAGAGAGCATACAGATTGGTTATTACCAGATTATCTTCGTGCGGGTGCATCTTGTTACTTAGATTGGATTGCGCCGTCACTATATAGACATCGTGATAGTGAAATGCTTCTTGAACTTGGACAAGGAAATATACCAAATGAAATTTATGAATACGATGCGAGCTGGAAAGTGGAAATCGTTGATGGTAGCACTTTACTTGCACCTGAACCAGTACAAGAAGAGAAGCAAGAATTGTTAGAAGCACTTCGTGAGAAAAAAACTGTTCCGCTAGAAAGTGAACGAAAAGAAGAAGTGTATGCTCGTTTAACATGGGAATATGCGCATGAAGGTGCAACAATGCACCGGGCGAAGCAATCTGTTACGGAAATAAAGCGGAATTATCAGTCAGAAGATGGAAGTGATCATGCTTTTATTAAAAAACTTCGTGCTCCTATAAAAACGCGACCTCGTTTTATGGAGAAAAAGGGGTTGACCTACGCTGAACGAGGGACAGCTGTCCACGCCGTCATGCAGCATGTTAATTTACAAAAAACGATTACACCAGAAACAATCAAAGAACAAATTGCGGAAATGGTAAATAAAGAATTACTAACATTTGAGCAAGCAGAAGAAATTGCGATTGATCGAATTGTAGCATTTTTTGATACGGATCTTGGTAAACGTGTGTTAGCTGCGAAGAGTGTAGAGCGTGAAGTGCCCTTTACGATGATGCTTTCAGCAAAAGAGGCATATCAAGAGTGGGAAGGTCAGAGCAAAGAATCTATACTTGTCCAAGGGGTTATTGATTGTATGATAGAAGAGGAAGATGGGATTGTATTAATTGATTTTAAAACAGATACAATTGAAGGGCGTTTTCCGGGTGGATACGATCAAGCGCGACCTATTTTAGAAGACCGTTATAAAGTGCAAATTAATCTATATGCGAAAGCGCTAGAGAAAAGCTTACATCATCCTGTGAAGGGGAAATATTTATACTTCTTTGATGGGAATCACATAGTACATGTTGATTAAAAAAGTGAGTGAAATATACAGCAAAGTATAAATGTGAAAAGAGGAAAGATGTAACTTTAGAAAGGAGCTATGTAAAATGGTAGCATCCAAAAAAAGTTTAAGGACTTGTGACAGTGGACATCAATACTATAAAAGTAGCGACTGTCCTTCTTGCCCAATCTGTGAGAAGGAACGAAAACCAGAAAGTGGATTTCTTTCACTTCTCTCGGCACCAGCGAGAAGAGCGCTCCAACACAAGGAAATAACTTCTTTGCAGCGGCTCTCAAAATATAGTGAGAAAGAGATTTTACAACTGCACGGTATGGGACCAGCATCTTTACCTAAGCTTAGAACTGCTTTGAAGGAACATGGATTATCATTCAAAGACTAAACAATAAGAATGATTACACTTATTGAAGTGAGAACATGAAAAGCAATAGAACGAAAAAAGTAGGAGACTTTTCTCCTACTTTTTTTAAGCTGTTCCAATTTGATCTTGATCCGCAACATCTGAATCAAATGTATTCGTTGCACTGACACCGTTAAATGTATTGACTACAAAACCAACATTTGATGCTCCTGACCCGTTATATGCCTTTGTATTTTCTTTTGGAGATACGTTATAGAAATCACCTAAGTTAAAAGAGCCATTACTATTTTGAACAACGAGGTTCCCAACGACAGAGGGCATGTTATTCACCTACTTCAGCAGTCTTCTTTAACATCACTATATGATTTATTTGTTGAAATGTTCATCTGAAATATATTGGCGCATTTGGTGAATACGTGAATTACTAAATACATAATCAACTGAACCGATTTGAAAGCAGCCAGAATTTAATAAAGTACGAATCGTAACAGCATTTACTTCAATAAAGGGGCATTCATTTATAATATTCATTTTGACATCTGTCGATCTTTTGGGAATTGTAATGTACTCATCTGTAAAGATTTTAAAATCCTCGAATCTTCCTTCGCTTTTTAAATAGTAAGGAATTTCACGGTGTACGATAAGAGCTCGGGTTTTTAATTCCATCTGGTTCGCATCACCAACTTGAAAAACACCAGCATTCCCCATAGAAATAACTTTGGGTTGATGAACAATTGAAATGTGTCGAAGCATGAAGCCCCCTCCTTAACCTGGAGTAGAAGGCACGGCAGTTACGAGAGGTACAAATGGACCTTCAGTCACTGACTCGAAAGGTGTATCGAGAATAGAAGAGAGAATTAGGAGATTCGCATCACCGATTAAAAAAAGTGCAGCTGAAGATACCCCATTCGTTTTAACCTGCCCAACTTTTATTTCACGATTGACAACGGTAAAATTCATATGAATTTACTCCTTTCGAAAATTATTCGGTATGTGCTGAATAAAGGAAAGGAACGCTTTATCGATATCTTGCTTCATAGCCTGAATAATTACGTCTTTCATATACTCGGGGTTTGATGTAATGTCCTCATACGGCTGTACTTGTGATAAATAATAAGGAAGACGATGTTCCATTTGCTTTTTTATATCATCAATCATCATTTGTCGATACATATCATCGAGCGGCGTCCGCTGTTCTTGTTCAAAATGAAGGATTCTGCTATATGCTTCTTCGTCTAAATAGCGATGCATCTCTTGAATAATGCCTTGATAAAAATCAGGGTTTGTTTGTGTCTCTGGATTTACTTTTAATGTTTCTGTATCTACCTCAAAATCTTCAATTTGTTGTCCTTTGGTTGAGAATGGATTTAAGCCGATATTTAACGTACCATTTAAGTTTTCTACTTTTAATTGATCGAATTTATATTCTACTTTTCCTATAGAAGAGGAGGGCCGGCTTTTTAGTTCATCAAGTTCTTCTGTTAGTCTACGTACTTGCTCTTCTAATGCATGGATTGTTTCTTGTTGTTTTTGAAGAACTTGTTGAAATTGTTGTAGGTAAATGTATATATCTTGATTCACTGTATGAAACCTCCTTTTCAATAGGGAGGGGTGTGTATGCTTGCTCTATATGTTTATGACATAAAGAGCCTAAGAAGAACCCATCATGGTTTAATAGAAAGAATTTGTCCTTTTGATTTCAAGGGACGAAGTGGCGCTGTAAATCCGCCGGTATTAGAAAATTTAGATAATGCTTTAATGCTACCGGAACTTCCAATTTGAAAAACGGATGATGTTGTAATACTATCAATTCTTATTTTGTTAATAATAATACTTTGTTGTACATAAAAGTTCACTTACGAATCGCCTCCTTTAGTTGGATCCGATTATAGCTTGATCAATCACGTCAGTATCATTGACGGTTGTTGTATTTTGATAATTGTATACAGAGATACTTTCTCCTACATTAAAAGAACCAGCTCCTGCAAAAGCGCGAGAGTAACTAATCGGCCTGATTGCAAATACATCTCCAATGTGAAAAATACCACTCGATCCAATGTTAACGATATGAATATGTCCAACCATTGCTGGCATAGCAAACACCTTTCATAGATAATATTTTTCTTGCTGTTAAAGAAACGATAAAGTGAAACTTTAATCGGTGGAGGTTTTACTGCCCCTTAAGGCAGGATAAATATTCTTTTCTATTATTGTATGGGCGTTTTCATTAAAATGTGTCTTTTTTCAAACAAAAGACACACACTTTATTGTGTGTGTCTGTCTATAGTATGCGTTTGGACGAAATCTACTTTCATCAGCCAAACAACATTTAAGAGCCTGTCCAGTTCTTGGCTACAATCCACTGTTTTTTGAGAAGTTATTCCGTAGCGTTCAGCAAAGTATATCATTTTTTCACGTTTTTTTTCAATCGCTTGCTCAAACATAGAATCGGCTCCATCTCTTTATAAATTTTGACTATATATGTAGTACATATTATACAAAAATTCCATAAAAAAGAAACAACTTCGATAAAAAAGGTAAAAATTCTACATTTTATTCCAAAATAGCATTGAGCGGTGTGAAGAGTAGGGAGTTTTGTAAAAATTAAAATGTATTGGCAGGTTTTTTTTAAAGGAATGCGAATACAATTACATTGTATGAGTTTTAGGATGGAGAGTGGAAATAATGCGGTTTGTTACAGTGAAGAAAGAAGAGAAGGTATTTGTTGGTATTGTGGATGAGCATGAAGAAACAGTGCTGCATATTCGAGAAGTGCAACGGCAAAAAGGCGAAAAAATTACAATTCCTATTACAATGTTAGAGTGTATCGAAAAGGGAAATGCTTTTATTGAAAAAGTAAAAGAAATTGTAAACTGGGCAAAGGAGAATGAAACAACGGCGTATTACCCTCTACAAGATGTGAAGCTATTGGCACCTATTCCAAGGCCGAGAAAAAATATTCTTTGCGTCGGAAAAAATTATCGTGATCATGCGATAGAAATGGGCGGAGAGGAATCTGTTCCAAAGGATATTATGATTTTTACCAAGGCACCGACGACGGTTATTGGGAATGAAGAGAAGATCCACAGTCATCCGCATGCAACGAATGAACTAGATTATGAAGGGGAACTAGCAATTGTAATTGGAAAACGTGGAAAGCAAATCGCAAAAGAGAAGGCGCTTGAACATGTTTTTGGTTATACAATTGTAAATGATGTAACTGCTCGAGACATTCAAAGAAAACATAAACAATTTTTCTTAGGGAAAAGTTTTGATACATTTTGCCCAATGGGGCCGTATCTAGTTCATAAGGATGCAATTGAAAATCCAAACAAATTAAACATTGAGACAAAAGTGAACGGGGAATTTCGCCAAATTTCAAATACAGTAAATATGATATTTACAATAGAAGATATTATTTCTATTGTAAGTAAAGGGATGACGTTAGAGCCTGGGGACATAATCGCGACTGGAACACCAGCGGGAGTTGGGAAGGGATTTACACCACCCAAGTTTTTACATGCTGGTGATGAAGTAACGGTTACAGTACAACATATTGGAACACTTCAAAACGAAGTTAAATAACCGTTTATCCATTTGGCTCATCCCTATATTATTTGCATTTCATAATGCTGAGGAATATTATTTTTTCCCGGAAATGAAATATGTCCAACCGATTCATATGGAAGAAAATATGATGCAGAAACAACATTTTTTGATAGCAGTATGTTTACTAACAAGTATTGTTTTTTTATGTGCATATGCTCATTTGATAGTTAGAAAGAAATTTACGCTTTATACATTGCTCGTTATACAAGCAATGATATTTATGAATGGATTGTTTCACATTGGCGGAACAATCTTGGCAGAAAGATATGTTCCAGGATTGGTAACGGCAGTAATATTCATTATACCGTTTTCATTGTTTTGGTTTCGGAAAGGGATAAGAAGTGATTGGTGGAAATTAAAACATGTGATTGTCTCCTGTATAGCAGGTATGTTGCTTCTATTTCCAGTTATCGTTGGGATATTACTTTTCTCAAGAATGATTGTTTCATAAAACAAGCTGCCTCGTAAAAGGCAGCTTGTTTTGATTAAGATAATACCGCTTTAATTTTTTGGAATGCCCACTCTAAATCTTCTTCAGAGATTACAAGAGGTGGTGCAATACGGATTACATTTTCATGTGTTTCTTTACATAAAAGGCCAGCTGCTTTTAACTTTTCGCAATATGGACGAGCAGGCTCGTTCAATTCGATTCCGATAAATAATCCTCTGCCTCGAATTTCTGTGATCATTGGATTATCAATTTCTTTTAATTGTCCTACTAATTTTTCACCTAATTGAAGAGAACGCTCTGTTAGTTTCTCATCTAGTAATACGTCAAGAGATGCGATAGAAACAGCACATGCAAGTGGATTACCACCGAACGTAGAACCGTGAGAACCTGGCTCGAATACGCCTAAAATGTCGCTGTTTGCAGCAACGCAAGAGATTGGGAATACACCGCCGCCAAGTGCTTTACCAAGTATGTACATGTCAGGAATTACGTTATCCCAATCACATGCAAATAATTTACCTGTACGACCTAAACCAGTTTGGATTTCATCAGCTACAAATAAAACGTTTTCTTTTTTACATACATTGTAAGCTTCTTCTAAGAATCCAGCTGGTGGAATGTTAATACCTGCTTCTCCTTGAATTGGCTCTAAAATAAATGCAGCTGTATTTGGTGTAATCGCTGCTTTTAATGCTTCTAAATCACCGTAAGGAATCACAACAATACCAGGAAGCATTGGTCCGAATCCACGTTTGTATTCTTCGTTGGATGACATAGAAACAGCACCCATTGTACGACCATGGAAGTTATCTTCACAAACGATAATTTCAGCTCTATTTTCTTCTACCTTTTTCACGTCATATGCCCAGCGACGAGCTGTTTTGATTGCAGTCTCAACAGCTTCCGCACCTGTATTCATTGGGAGTACCATATTTTTATGTGTTAATTTCGCAACTTTTTCGTACCAAGGACCTAATTGATCGCTATGGAAAGCACGAGAAGTTAACGTAACACGGTTTGCTTGATCGATTAACGCATTAATAATTTTTGGATGGCGATGTCCTTGGTTTACCGCAGAATATGCACTAAGTAAGTCCATATAGCGATTTCCTTCAGGGTCTTCTACCCAAACACCTTCTGCTTTAGAAATAACGATTGGAAGTGGATGATAGTTATTTGCACCGTATGTGTCTGTTAGTTCGATAATATCTTTTGTTTGAATCATGATTGTTCCCCCTTTTGTTATTACAAGAAGTTTATAAATACTCTAAATATTATATCATTTAAATTGGAAAAAGCGAAACATTTCCTGAAAAGAAATAGACATGGTATCATATAAAGTGAAAAAGTGTGAAAAGAGGAGGGGGATAACATGACAACACACATGCATATTACAGCGTGGGCACTAGGGCTTATTTTATTCTTTGTGGCGTATTCCATGTATACGGCAGGAAGAAAAGGTAAAGGCGTACATATGGGACTTCGTCTTGTGTATATTATCATTATTGTAACAGGTTTCTTATTGTATCAAAGCATTATGAAAACTGCGACAGGAAACATTCACATGTGGTATGGCCTAAAAATGTTAGTTGGTGTTTGGGTTATTGCTGCAATGGAAATGGTTCTTGTAAAAACGAGCAAGAATAAACCAGCAGGGGCGTTTTGGGGTCAATTCATTATTGCGCTTGTTATTGTATTATATCTTGGATTACGTTTACCGATGGGATTTGACCTATTTTAGTAAAGAAAAGCCACCTTATTTTTTTAGTAAAAATAAGGTGGCTTTTCTATTTGTATTTACATAGATTCTACATGTAATTCTTCGCCATTTGCTTTTATAAACTTAAATATATTTTTATTACAAGTAGAAAAACGAACATAATGATGATGCAATGAGCAAATCATTTCTTCGTTATCAAATAATAGAAGGTTTACGCCTTCACAAGGCCCGTCTTTCGGCTGAAACGATAAGAAATTATGACAATAGATACAATCATATAAAGAATAATTAAATGACTGCAATGTTTCCGCAAAGAATGCAAAAGCGGAATCAGGTAGTTCTTCTAACCATTCATGATAACTGAGTAGCAATTTTTTACGAATTCGTATTATCTCACCATTTTGAAGTGGATGATGTTCATCGGCAATTTGTAATATATTTTGTTCGTAGAATCTTGCCGGTAGCCAATTATTGTTATATAAAACTTCAAATCCGTCTTCAATGATATCCTCTAATAAAAATGCTTCATCATTTTCATCGTCAAAGAATACCCATTCACTGTTTATATATTCCACATTCCCAATTGTATGAGCACGTGGTTGATTATACAAAATATGTTTACGTTGTTTCATTCGTGACCTCTCCTTTTATCAAAGTGGTTATTATTGTTATGGACAGTTCAGTCGTTCTTTATAACTATGGAACACCTAAAGAAAGTTGGGCATAGAATAAGCACATGTTTCATACAGTGAATTTTTTATCCCGACGGAGAAAGACTGTCTGGATCGTTTGCGCTCACCAATTAGGATTTTACGCGTAGTTGTTTCAGCTCAGCCTTTTTGGTTCTATTTGGGTTTTGAGCGGAGTAAAGTTATACGGATATAGGATAGGAAGGATGATTTGTATGTGCGGGATTACAGGATGGATTGATTATAAACGGTCGTTAGAAAATGAAAGAGAAACGGTTACGAAGATGGCAGAAACGCTTGCAAAGAGGGGGCCAGATGATACAAATGTTTGGGTGAAAAGACACGTTGCTTTCGGGCATAAACGCTTAATTGTAGTTGATCCTGAAGGCGGGAAACAGCCAATGACATGTACATGTATGAAAGAGGAAGAGAACTACACCATTTGTTATAATGGGGAACTCTATAATACAGAAGATATTCGTAAAGAATTACTGCAAAGAGGTTATACATTTAAAGGACATTCGGATACGGAAGTACTGTTAGCGTCTTATATTGAATGGAAAGAAGAATGTGTCTATCATTTAAATGGGATATATGCTTTTGCGGTTTGGGATGAGAAAAAAGAGCGAGTGTTTATTGCGCGGGATCGCTTAGGTGTAAAACCATTATTTTATAAATATGATAATGGAAGATTATTGTTTGCTTCAGAGTTAAAAGCTATTTTAGCCCACCCTGGTGTAAAGACGGAAGTAACGACAGAAGGGCTATCAGAAGTATTTGGGTTAGGCCCATCTCGAACGCCTGGGCATGGCATTTATGCGGGGATTCAAGAACTTCGCCCGGGGCATGCTCTTACATTTTCAAAAGATGGATTATGCATATGGCGCTATTGGAATGTTGAGAGTAAAAAACATGAACACTCATTTGAAGAAACAGTAGAACAAGTGCGTTTTTTGCTTAAGGATGCAATTACAAGACAATTGGTTTCAGATGTACCGTTATGTACATTTTTGTCGGGCGGGGTAGATTCAAGCGCGATTACCGCATTTGCAGCAAAAGCATATGAAAGAGAAGGAAAAGGGAAGCTACACACGTATTCGATTGATTACGAAGATAATGAAAAATATTTTAAAGCAAATGCATTTCAACCAAACTCAGATGCACCGTTTATTGATTTGATGACAGAAACATTTGGTACGATTCATCACCGTTGTATAATTTCCAATGAACAGTTAGCAGAATATTTAACAGAAGCGGTACTCGTTCGCGATTTACCTGGTATGGCTGATATCGACTCTTCATTATTATGGTTTTGCCGAGAAATTAAACAAGATTTCGTCGTTGGTTTGTCAGGCGAATGTGCTGATGAAATCTTTGGCGGTTATCCGTGGTTTTATCGAGAGGATGATTTGCAATCAAGTGCATTTCCGTGGATGCGTTCGACAGAGGCACGTGAACAACTTCTGAAGAAAGAATGGCGTAATAAGTTGAAACTAGGGGAATATGTACAGCAGCGCTATGAAGAGTCTATACAGGAAGTACCAATTTTAGAAGGAGAAAGTGCAATTGAAGCAAAAAGACGACAATTATTTTATCTGAATATGGTTTGGTTTATGACAACATTATTAGACAGAAAAGATCGGATGAGTATGGGAGCGAGCCTAGAAGTACGTGTTCCATTTGCAGATCACCGTCTTGTCGAATATGCGTGGAATATTCCTTGGGAAATGAAAATGTATAAAAACCGTGAAAAAGGTCTATTGCGTAAAGCGTTAGAGGGAGTCTTACCAAACGACATATTATATCGAAAGAAAAGTCCGTATCCGAAAACACATAACCCGTATTATACAAAAGCAGTAACTATGTGGTTGGAGGATTTACTAACAGATAGAAATTCTATTTTACATGAGTTATTTGATAAAGAACAACTGCAAGGATTAATTCAATCAGGAGGTAGTGCATTTCAAACACCATGGTTTGGCCAGTTGATGACGGGACCGCAACTATTGGCACATTTAGCGCAAATTCACGTGTGGTTTAAGGAGTATGGGGTGAATATTAAAGAATAGAGAAAAGCGGCTTACAATTTGTGAGCCGCTTTTTAATAAAAGTTTTTTTGAAATGAATTTTCACCTTATTACAGTCTATATGGACTAATTGTGTGGGATATTGTAATATAAGGAATTTTAAGTTGTATTTACATTTTAACTCCCTTGTTTTTAAACTGTCTCGGTGTCATGCCTGTGAACTTTTTGAATACTTTTATAAAATAACTTTGATCATAAAAATGTAATAAGGTATAGATTTCGGACATGGAATGTTTTGTATAGAATATTAACTTTTTTGCTTCTTCAATCTTTTCACGCTGGATATATTCACGTAGTGATACTCCAACTTCTTTTTTAAAAAGGACGGATAAATAGTTGGGATGCATGGAGACGAACTCTGCTAATTGTGAGAGAGTAATTTCCTCATAAAGATGTGTGAAAATATAGTTTCGGCAAGCATTGATTGTTTTTGAGTATTTGAGCTTATTCTCTTTTTCGACCTTTTCTATTAGATCACATAAAGCATGTATCACAAATTGATAAATAACTGTGCTCTCTTTCAGCTCTTCAAGGTTTTGAATATACAAATCGCTGAGGGTGTGGGCAGCTTCGGGAGGAATGCCCCCTTCTATAGCGGCTCTTGCTCCAAGTGATATAGCTGCGATGACAAGGTTTTTTCGACTCCTTAAATGACTCGTTTTAGATAGTATTCTCGGTTCTCCTTTTTCAAATAGTGCCTGTGCATTTTTTATGAATTCATCCTTTTTTCCTTCCTTAATAAATTGCAGAAGTTTTTTCTCTAGTAAAGGAGTAGCAGGCATTTCATTATTTTGTTGATTTTCTGATATACGTATATCAGGTGATTCAGGGCTAATTTTTCTTTCTTTAAGTAATGTATTTTGTTGTAGGATATCGACTATGTCTAATTTTTGATGATAAAGCATGTAATAAAAGATTGCACTCATATTTATCATCTTCACTCTACTTACTACAGGTAAAGAATGATAGTATCGAACGATTTTGTTTCTCCCTTTATAAATATTAAAGTCATTAAGAATTCTATGAATTGATTCATCTGTTAGTTCGAAATAAAGGAAAGGACCAACAATGATTACACCGCTAAATCCCTTATCTGTGTAAAGGTTTATTGAAAAGAAGTTTTCCAGAGAAGTTGTGGTGCGGAAAATTGGAAATTGATGCGGAGCATGATCAGAGAAGAATTGATTCAATAATTCTTTTTTCCTAGGATAAAGCGGATGACTTAATGAACTCGCGGAGAATTCTAATTTTAGCTTTTTTTTGCTATCTATAAATAAAACAGGTAATTCATATAGATTGAAAATAAGATTGCAAATATATTCTAAATCTACTAGATTTGTGAATGCCATATTGTAATGATCGCCTCTTTTATAAAAGTTAAAAAATAGAATTTTTTTCTAAAAATACTATTTTTCTTTAGAATATACCATAAATTTTATAGTAATAAAATATAATACTTACAGGAAAGTAATTTTCACGTGCTATTATATGGAAGTTTTATTATGTAAAAATAGCAAAAAGAAATAGAGTAATTTGGTGGGGCTTTGTAGTAGAAGATATGAGTAAGTTTCATGTAGTATATAACATAACAAATGAAACGATTCATGTTAATGCAATAGATGAAGGGTAGTAAGGAGGCTTTATTATGGATAAAGTAGTAACAGTAAAAAAAGGGGAGTTTGTTCATTTTTCGTATCGCGATGATGCTTCTTTAAAATTTACTGGATATGTAGTTAGTGTTCTGAACAATACAATTATTGTCGATATCTCAGAGGATTTGCAACTTAAAGGATATGAAGAAATAGAATCTCGTCAAGTTGTCAAGCATGGCTGCTATGAAAAAATCGACATGCATACAGATAAAAAATGATAACAAACATAATGATTTGTACAATAGAATGGAAAGGTCATTTTTTCGCATCTACTTTATGTAAAATCAACTTTTCTAACATGTTATATAAGTTAAGAGTAAACAATAACTAAATACTAGTCGTTCATATTACTGGAAGATGATTTCTTCAAAAAGGGTATAGTAGACTATTTTAGTTAATTTCGGAGGTATGACAATGAAGAAAATATTGTTAATCATGTTTACTATTTTGTTTGTTACTGGATGTTCAAAAACATCAAAACAAATTGACGCTTTCGATGCTGAAATGCAAGGACTTTTAAAAGAGGCTACTTCAATGTTTCCTGAATCTAATAGTATGAAAGCATACTATAAGAAAATGGAATCTATTAAACAAGAATTATACAGAAACAAAAACATAAAAGAAAAGGACCGCGAAGTATTAAAAGATCTAACTGCACAATCAAAACTCGTTATGCAATCAGCGGAATCTGGCTTGAGAGATCAATTAATAAATGATATAGAGAAACTAAATAAAATTGTTGAAGAATATAAGAGTGCGTGATTTTTATTGTAGGATTCATTACCACTTACTTTTTGATATATCCCTATAGAGTTATTTATATTCAAATTAATAGAGGACAGGCCCTCTAAAAGAAGAAGTCTATCCAAGGGGAAGTATAACGAATTGATCCGATTTTTAGTCAGGGATATGAAGGAATAGTGAAAAGCGGCTTACAATTTGTGAGCTGCTTTTCACTATTATTTCACTTGAATATAAACAAAATGAATCTTTTATCAGAAGCGTTCTTATAAAGGGGGATTTCATGTCAAACAATTTATACATTACTAAATTGTTTGTGTATAATTTATTATACAGTCTTAATAAAGGATTGTTTCCTAATCATAAGATACAACATTGGCACAGTTTTTGCTTGTATTAAATGTAAGGAAGGGGGAAGGGCTCTAAGAAATAAGTAGGGTGTATTATTAACAGTAAAAAAGTGACTTACCATTATCTCACTACTTTTACTAGTATTAATAGGAAACTGTTTAATATAGACAGATTGAATGATTCATCCTGAAAAAACTGAATTTTTAAAATATTAAAGGGGGCAATAGTATGGCGAAAAACTGGAAATTTTATAAACTGATGCTTGGGGTTGGGATTGTTACGATATCCTGTAATGGAATGCAAATTCAAGCAGAAACAAAAGAGAATAATATGAAGAATGTATTACAAATGGAGCCGGTAGGAATACAGAAATCCGTTGATGAGTTGGCACATCCTTCGAACATACAGGAAAATGCATCTTTCACAAAACGATTAAAGTCAGCAGACTTATCGCAGCGTCCGCCAGCGCCAAAAGAAAATGCTAAACAATTAGTTGAAGAAAAAAAATATTCAATGGCTGAATTGAATCAATTAAGCAACAAAGAATTAACGGACCTTCTTGTGACAATCAAATGGTATCAAATTCCGGAATTATTTCAGTTTAATAATGATAGTTTGAAATTCTATCAAGATGATAGCCGGATGCAAGCAATCATTGATAAACTAGTAGAACAAGGACGAGCTTATACGAAAGATGATTCAAAAGGAATTGAGACATTATCAGAAGCTCTACGTGCGGCATTTTATTTAGGTTTTTATAATGATGAATTAAGCAAACTAAACGAGCGCAGCTATCACGATAAATGTTTACCAGCTTTAAAAGCGATTGCAAAAAATCCGAATTTTAAACTTGGTACACCAGAACAAAACAAAGTTATTTCATCGTATGGAAAGCTGATTGGAAATGCATCAGCTGATGTTGAAGTTATTCAATATGCGGGTGAAATCTTCAAACAATATAACGATAATCTTACAACTTTCATTGAAGATAGAACAAAAGGCGATGCTGTATATGAGTTGATGAAAGGGATTGATTATGAAGTTCAGTCGTATATGTATGATACGGGCAAGGAACCAAAAGATACGATGTGGTATCGAAACATCGATAACTTTATTAATGAAATCAATCGCTTTGCACTGATTGGTACGGTAACAGATAAAAACGGATGGTTAATTAATAATGGAATTTACTATGCTGGCCGGCTTGGAAAGTTTCATAGTACACAGGCAAAAGGACAGCAAGTTGTTACAGAAGCGATGCGGATTTATCCATATTTAGGGGAGCAATATTTTGTTGCGGCAGAACAAATTACTACAAATTACGGCGGAGTCGATGCGAACGGAAAAACAGTAAATTTAGATCAAATTCGAGAAGATGGCAAGAAGAAATATTTACCGAAAACGTATACGTTTGATGATGGGGCAATCGTTTTTAAGGCGGGAGATAAAGTTAGTGAAGAGAAAATTAAACGTTTATACTGGGCGGCAAAAGAAGTACGCTCTCAATTTTATCGTACAGTTGGTAGCGATAAGCCGCTTGAAAACGGACATGCTGATGATGTGTTAACGATGGTCATTTACAATAGTCCGGACGAATATCAATTTAACCGTCAATTGTACGGCTATGAAACGAATAATGGTGGAATTTACATTGAAGGAATAGGAACGTTCTTTACATATGAACGTACACCACAGCAAAGTATTTATAGTTTAGAAGAATTATTCCGTCATGAATTTACACACTATTTACAGGGAAGATACGAAGTTCCTGGATTATGGGGACAAGGTGATATGTATCAAAATGAACGCTTAACTTGGTTTGAAGAAGGAAATGCGGAGTTCTTTGCAGGCTCAACTCGATTAGATAGCGTTGTACCACGAAAAAGTATAATTGGCGGATTATCTAATGATCCAGCTAAGCGATACACAGCAGAGCAAACATTAAATGCGAAGTATGGAACATGGGATTTTTATAACTATTCATTTGCATTGCAATCTTATATGTATAATAATCGCCCTGAGATGTTCGATAAAGTGCATGATTTAATTCGTGCAAATGATGTAACAAATTACGATGCGTACCGCTCTGCATTAAGTAAAGATAGTAAATTAAATGAAGACTACCAATCTTATATGCAAATGCTGATTGATAATCGTGATAAGTATACAATTCCACAAGTATCAGATGATTATTTAGCGGAGCATAAACCGAAAGCGCTTTCTGATGTCACAGCGGATATTACAAATGAAGCGAAGTTGAAAAATGTGAATGTAACAAAGAATAAATCACAATTCTTTAATACATTTACACTGCAAGGAACATATACAGGAAGTACGTCAAAAGGAGAAATAGAGGACTGGAAAACGATGAATCAAGCAACGAATGATATGCTGAAACATCTTTCTGAAAAAGAGTGGAGCGGATACAAAACATTGACTGCTTATTTCGTGAATTACCGCGTTAATAGCGCTGGACAATTTGAATATGATGTTGTGTTTAGCGGAGTGAATGCAGAAGAAGATACTACTGTAGAAAAAGAACCGAATAATGAATTTAATACAGCGAATCCACTATCTTTGAACACAGTATTACGAGGTAGCCTAAGTGATCAAGATCAAGCGGATCGGTTTGTTATTGATGTAAAGGATCCGAAAGACTTGCAGATTACTGTTACGAATGAACAAAACATTGGGCTAAACTGGGTATTATATTCTGAGTCAGATCTTAATAATTATGCCGCTTATCCAACAAAACGTGACGGAAATAAATTGCTCGGGAATTATAATGCGAAGCCAGGCAAATATTATTTAAGTGTATATAAATATGGCGGTGGATCAGGGAATTATACAGTAGAGGTAAAATAATTTAACAGAAATCCAACAGAAATCCCCTTCCTAGGGCGCATGCAGGACATAGTCCATGCGGTAGGAAGGGGATGAATGTTGGTGATGCACAGCACGAAGTTTCCATTTCCTATTTAAAATGATGTATTTGTTGCGCCAAATCTAGAAAAATAAATTTCTTTACTTAGCAAACACATGATTACCGATTACTGCAACAGTTTGGCGTGTGGTAATCCATTTATCAGTAGAGGTTTTTGGATTATAAAAATAAAGCCAATCAGAATTAGTTCCTTTAGTAGAAATTGCTTCTTCTACCGCCATCCTCGCTTCGTGAGTTGCCGGTTGATTAATTCTTCCATCTGTAACAGGTGTAAAAGCATAGCCATATTTAATAGGTTCATAAATAACATCTGTAATTGTATTTGGAAATCCTGTGGCACCAACACGATTTAATACAACTTTTGCTACTGCAACTTTTCCAGCGTAAGGTTCCCCTCCTGCTTCTGCAGTCACTAAACGAGCCATTAAGTCTACTTCTTGTTCTGAAATGCCCGTTGTAATGATTAAGTGTTGACCCGCATAAATTCGGTCACCGTTTGTATTGTTAGCTTGTCTAATTGATTGTACGGATACAGTGTATCGTTTTGCGATAGCTTCTAATGTATCCCCCCGTTGAACTTGATAAACAGCTTGAGCTGAATGATTTGAAGCTACTAACTCTTTTTGAGGTGTAGGCTCGCTTGATGGTGATGAGACTGGAATAGTTAAATGTTCACCAATATAAATTTGATCATTCATCTTATTATTAGCTTGTTTAATTGCTTGAACTGAAACTCCATAGTGGATGCTAATATCCGAGAGAGTGTCATTTTTTTTTACAGTATAAATCGTTGCGGCATCAGCCGTTCCTTGATTAGATACTAGTGTAATTGTTGCAGCAGATATAGGTAGCAAATTTTTCACCTTATGTAACTTCATTCGAAAAAACCTCCTGAAAATAGTTGAGATATACTTAGTTGTGAATATAAATTCGAAAATTAGATTATTTATTATTTATTCATGGTTAAGTCCTCTATATACTAACAAATTGAATGAGTATCGTCATTAATTGTATATCAACATTTAAGCGGTCTTTGTGAAGTCGAATATTGCGATGAATTTATATAATACAAATTAGTTTTATTCATTTGTTATTCATTTTATTGTAATTTTAGGATACTAAATGAATTGAAAAAATATTTATAGTTGCATAATAGTTAGTCAAAAATTCCTCGTCTAGTTTGATGTTAAGGAATTTTGCAACAGAACTTAAACAAGTAAAACAATGATTATATAAAACAAACATATAAAATTAGATTGGTGGAAGATGAATTTTATTAGGCGTGAGCATCAGTAAATTGGTATAATATAGTAATATGAGTGGAGGGGGAGACAACTGATAGTAGTAAATGGGGTATGAAAATTCCATATACATCCAAATAAGTATTAATAATTAAAGTAATTAGTTACAGTTGCGTTGTATTCAAGCTTTCCTTCATAGTTAGACTGATAAGTATAAGGAAATATACAATGTTATTTCTCTATCTACAGATAAAACACTGCATATATTATAATGAATGACACATATAATAGCGCCCAAAAAAATCAGATCAGGTTATGCGAAAAGAGGAGTGAAGATATAGATATGAACATAGGTGAACGTATTCGACAAATACGTATACATAAAAAATTCACGCAGGGAGAATTAGTATCAGGGATATGCTCTATAACTTATTTAAGTAGAATTGAAAATGGACAAATTAAACCTTCAACTTCTTTTTTAGAAAAAATTGCTCAAAAGCTAGATGTTGATTATAAATTTCTTGTAGATGCGGATCATGAGGATGTAGAACCTAAACTTCTTCATATATGTGAAAAGTATAAAAATGAAAAAATTATATCTGAAAAAGATTTATCATTATTAGAACTTTATGTCCGTGAAACAACCTCAATTCCCTTACTGCTTAAGGCTTATGGTACTTTAATATACTATCATGCTCGAAATAATAACTTAACATATATAGAATCTATTGTAGAACGGGCTTCACAATTAATTCCCAATCAAGTCGAAACCAAACATAGTGATGATTTCATACACTACTTAATGGCCCGTGGTCTTTATTACTATAACAAACAAGATAATATTACAGCCCAAGAAATTTATGTTCAAATAGAGAGTCTACTAGGTGGAGAAGAAAGTGTACAACACGCTGATGTATATTATAATTTAAGTATAATAAAACAACGTCTTTATCAAGATCAAAATATTAGTCGTTTGTACTCTACCAAAGCATACAAATTGTATAAAAAATTAAATATGGAAGATCGAGTTATAGATGTTCTAATAATTTTGGCCTTGCAATATCATTTAGATAATCTACATGATAAAGCACTTGAAACGTTGAAGCAGGCAGAACTTGGAGCGGAAGCTATTAATAATTCCATGTATTTCCCTATAATTTTATATAATTATGCGAAAATATATCAAGGTTTAAAAGACTATACCAATGCCATAAAATATTATGAAAAAAGCTTACAACTTAGCGAGTTTCTTCCCAACGAAGCAGATAAAGTATATACAATACGTAGCTTAATCGAAATTTACATAGAATTTAAAGACTGGGAAACCGTTAATAGACTTATGGATGACGCATTTAAAATCTTAGCAGTTCAAGATGTCCCTTATGCACATGTTCAGCTATATAGCTTCAAAGCGACTATATTCAAATTACGTGGTGATTATTATGGATATGAGAAAGAAATGCAAAAAGCTATTGAAATGGGGTTAGAAAAGAAACAATATACGTTAGTTCGAGAACTTTCTACTGAACTAGGGAACCATTTTTATGATAATCGTGCTTATAAAATGTCAGCAAAGTATTTGAAAATATCAGTTGAAAATTCTCTAAATTAAACTTGAAAATTTGCTATATAAACAGCCCATAATTTATTATCATTTCTATCAAATTACAAACACTCAACCTGTAGCGCAGCTATCATTTTGCTGTTAATATAAATTTCTAGTCGGTAGTGTTTCTGTTTGGATAAGATTTTATAACTGGTATTCCAAGTATCAATTTAACTACACTGATCATCTATAAAAATCAAAAGTTTAATGTGATTAGTTAAATTTTTGACTGTTTCTCTTTAAAAAATTGACTGATAAATTCGAATTTTTTACTTCTATTTTTTAACATTGAACCTCTAGTAGTATTTGAATTAACAAAACAACTATTAATGGAGGTTCAATGATGAACATTAAAAAATTCTTTTCAATTATGGTTATGGCTACTGTATTTTCTGGTTTCTCTTTATTTGGTAATGCAGTTCATGCAGATACTACTCCGCAATATTCAATCTCTCAATCTAATGCCGACGATACCCCAATCTTCTATAATGATATTCTACCTCCTGGAAAATAATAAAATGTGCGCCTAAACTAGGATTAAAAAATACATATATAACAAAACAGGTGAATTTTATTATTCACCTGTTTTTATGTTAAGGTTTCATAGCTGATACCTCAAATATCAATTTAACTACACTAACCATCTATAAAAATCAAAAGTTTAATGTGATTAGTTAAATTTTTGACTGTTTCTCTTTAAAAAATTGACTGATAAATCCGAATTTTTTACTTCTATTTTTTAACATTGAACCTCTAGTAGTATTTGAATTAACAAAACAACTATTAATGGAGGTTCAATGATGAACATTAAAAAATTCTTTTCAATTATGGTTATGGCTACTGTATTTTCTGGTTTCTCTTTATTTGGTAATGCAGTTCATGCAGATACTACTCCGCAATATTCAATCTCCCAATCTAACGCCGACGATACTCCAATCTTCTATAATGATATTCTACCTCCTGGAAAATAATAAAGTGTGCGCCTAAACTAGGATCAAAAACATACATATATAACAAAATAGGTGAACAACAATTGAACTGTCCCTATACAGTGAGACGGGTTATTAGATTACTGGCTATTCTATTAGTAAAAAAAGAAGAAAAAATAAACAATAATTCACGATATTTTTAATGGAATTTTACTGATTGTTATTAACATAAATTAACGAGTATATTTTAGGTACAGAAAGCCAAACCGTAAGGAGGGAGTTAGTCTGATGCTAGAGACAAAAAATTCTATAGATATGATAAACAATATAAATTATCATTTGGATCTTGGTAGGCACAACAATCATTATTTAAAAACCTTTTCAAATGAACATGGCGTATTACCATATCATGTTTACAAACACCCATTGAATAAACAAGCATCGCAAAAAGAATCGATGAGTCTAGCTCAACCATTTATTCATATTAATACCTTAGCGCAAATTCTATACGAAGCATTTCACAATCAAACATTTACAGCTTTGGTACCTATTCTATTTGTTTTTCAACCGAATATTGTAACCGGTATGTCTAACCCGGGTGCTTATTCAATAGATTTGTACAATGATTATTTTGTTCATTTAAAAGACATCAATATTCAAGAATTTACAGCAGGAATAGGTGAAAAAAAAGGATCTATAGCTATTGGATATATGATAAACCAAAACGAAAGCATTCAGCATTCAAAAGAATTTATGCATCAAAAGTTACAGGATCAAACTACAGAGTGTATGTTAGCCTTACAAAAGCAATTGCACATACATGGAGAGTTAGAAGAGCAAATTCAGTTATCATTTGATTTCAAGAAAATAATGATACCTTTAATTATCTTACAATGGATTAAACAGGCAACGATTCCGTTGTAAAGTTTTTAAAGGTAACCTAAGCTTTTGCAAAAATAAGCATGTATATTTATCTTGGAAATTGGGTGAGACTTATATCAAATTCAAAGGAGAATGATGTTACCTATATCGTGTAATCGATAAAGAAGGGTGCACATTTTACACAAACGGAACCGAAATCTGAACCCAGATTTCGGTTTTTTGATTTACAATGAATTACAAAATTTATTAACAATGGCATAAAAGGAAGCGCTTTTGGCGGAACTCTTCTATTCTTTAGTCAACTTTGCAACAGAACCGCTGAATATAAAGCGATGGTAGAAAATAAATTATCAAATGAAATTAAAAATCATATTATAAATAATACTTATTTATAATTATTATTTTGACGAACTTATTATCAATTGGTATACTGGAAACGAATATTCTTGAAAAAGATTCTCATTTCCGAAATTGAAATGCATATAGATGACTAAGAAGAAAATAGGTTTACTTGTGATGGTATACAGGACCGAGAGTCATTAACAGATGTGGAAGCATATGATACGCATATCCATCACTGACGTAAGCGATCTCAAGAAGCACTTGATGATCTAATTGACCGCTATAAAGCAATTAGTGGTATTTCACCACTTGCGAAAATTACAAAGGAACAAGCTGATAAATTAACGTAGGAAGTGAATAGACGTTTTTCAGAATATGAATTTGTATGCGATCTAGGCTTAAAGTGCATCGCTCCATTTATTGAAGATGCGGTGGAAGAGAGGCACTAGGTGTACGCTATTTCGGACCAGCTATGCCGAATGCCCAAGATTCATTTATTGATTGCCTAGTAGAAATTGTTTCCAAAATATCGAATAAAATAATTGACAAAAAAGTAAATTTGAATAATAATCAAATTATAATAACTTTAAATAAGTAATTATTATCATAAAAAACAGGAGGTCCCCTTTGATGAATCCAAATAATCGCTTAACAACAAACCAAGGTGCTCCGGTAGGAGATAACCAAAATTCTCGTACAGCTGGTCGCCGTGGGCCGGTATTATTAGAAGATTATCATTTAGTAGAAAAGCTTGCTCATTTTGATCGTGAACGTATTCCAGAGCGTGTGGTACATGCGCGTGGCGCGGGTGCTCATGGTGTTTTCGTAACGAAAAATAGCATGAAAAAATATACAAAAGCAGCATTTTTGCAAAATGCGGGAACAGAAACACCTGTATTCGTTCGTTTCTCAACGGTTATTCATGGGCAAGGTTCTCCAGAAACAGCGCGTGATCCACGTGGGTTCGCTGTGAAATTTTATACAGAAGAAGGAAACTATGATATCGTTGGTAACCATTTACCTGTTTTCTTCATTCGTGATGCAATTAAATTCCCTGACATGGTACACTCTTTAAAACCAGCACCGGATACAAATATTCAAACGCCAGATCGTTACTGGGATTTCATGACGTTATCACCAGAATCTACTCATATGTTAACTTGGGTATTCTCTGATTACGGTACTCCTGCAAACTACCGTCAAATGGAAGGGTTTGGTGTTCACTCGTTTAAGTGGATTAATGCAGAAGGCAAAATTGTTTATATTAAATATCACTGGAAACCACAGCAAGGCGTGCGTAACTTAAATACAAAAGAAGTAGAACAAGTGCAAGGAAAAGACTTCAACCATGCTACTCGTGATTTATTTGATGCAATCAAGCACGGAAATTATCCGAAATGGGATCTTCACGTACAAGTCATGCAACTTGATGAAATGGATTCTTTAGACTTTGATCCGTTAGATCCAACGAAAGTATGGCCAGAAGATAGCTTCCCGCTAATGGAAGTAGGGACAATGACGTTGAATCGTAACCCACAAAACTTCTTCGCAGAAGTAGAACAGGCAGCATTCTCACCAAGTGCAACTGTACCTGGTATTGAGCCGTCTGAAGATAAATTATTACAAGGGCGTTTATTCTCTTACCCAGATACACAGCGCTATCGTCTTGGTGCGAACTACTTACAAATTCCTGTAAACTGTCCATATGCAGCTGTTCACAATCAACAACGCGATGGTGCAATGCAAATGAATCAACAACCTTCCACAATTAACTACGAGCCAAGTCGTCATGTGGAAAACCCAGTTGAGGATCCGGCATACCGTGATTCAACTATGAAGCTTGAAGGTTATGTATCTCGTGAAAAAATTGACAAACCAAACGACTTCCAGCAAGCGGGTGAGCGCTACCGTTCATTCTCTAAAGAAGAACAAGATAACTTACTTGCAAACTTAACAAATGATTTAAAAGATGTGGATGAACAAACGAAGTTACTTGCAATCTGTAACTTCTTCCGTGCAGACCGTGATTACGGTATGCGCTTAGCGCAAGCATTAAACGTTGATATTTCGGCGTATGTAGGAAAACCTGCGAAATAATAATATTCTTGATTGTATTCTCAAATTGAAACTGCTATATGTTTCTATAATAAATAGAAAAGGCGACTGATTTTTTTCGGTCGTCTTTTGTTTTGAAATAGTGAGAAGAACTTCTTGTTCTATAAATAGGAATTATATACATTAGATGTTAAAAATACATAGGCATCTCTACGGAGGAATATAATGCAAGGAATACTTTTGTAGAGGAGCGAAGAGATGCCTGAGAATGTGAACAATCCATTAACAACTGAGCAAATGATTCGTATTATTAGAAATGGTCTTGTAAATTCGCAATCTCCTAAACATATTCTTGTTGTTGGGGCGGGAATGGCTGGTCTTGTTGCTGCCTCTTTATTAAAAGGAACTGGGCATAAAGTCACAATTCTTGAAGCAAATGATAGGATAGGTGGGCGTGTTCATACCTTGCGCTCTCCCTTTAGTGATGGGTTATACTTTAACGCAGGACCAATGCGAATTCCTAATACACATACTTTAACTTTAGAGTATATTAAAAAGTTTATGTTGCCGACAAATGTATTTATTAATCGAACTCCAATGGATATCATTTACGCAAATGGCATTCAAACACGCCTCGACATATTTGAACGCAGTCCAAGTATTTTAAAATATCCAGTTGCCCCTAATGAAAGAGGGAAGACAGCTGAGGAACTGTTGCTTTTAGTCATGCAACCCCTTATTGATTTTATTAAACAAAATCCGGAGAAAAATTGGTCTCTTTTAGAAAAACAATTTAGAACCTATTCGTTGGGTTTTGTGTTAAACACTTATTTTTCAGATGGTGCAATTGATATGATTGGTGTACTCCTTGATATGGAGGCGTATATGGGAATGTCCTTTATTGAAGTTTTACGGGAATCTATATTTTTCACATCAACAACTCATTTTTATGAGATAACGGGAGGCATGGATCAATTACCTCAAGCATTTCTGCCGCAATTAAAAGAAAATATACTGTTCCATCAAAAAATGACGCAAATCGTTCAGGAAAAAAACAGTGTAACCATCCATTCTATTCATAAACAAACCTCAGAGTATTTCGCAATAACAGGTGATCTCGCCATCATAACCATTCCTTTTTCAGCTTTACGATTTGTGAAAGTCGAACCGTTTGATTCTTTTTCCTATAATAAGCGAAAAGCAATTCGGGAACTTAACTATATGGCCTCAACAAAAATTGCAATCGAGTTTAAGAGCAGGTTTTGGGAAAGAGAAGGCCAATATGGTGGTAAATCTATCACTGATCTACCCATTCGATTTACCTATTATCCAAGTTATGGGATTGGTACAAAAGGGCATGCGATGGTCTTGGTAAGTTATACATGGGCAGATGAGGCTTTAACATGGGACAGCTTATCCGAAAAAGAGCGAATTCAATACGCCTTGATGAATTTGGCAGAAATTTACGGGAATCAAGTCTATTTTGAATTCGTATCAGGTTCTTCCTTTAGTTGGGGACAAAATCCTTACTCTTGTGGAGCTTTCACGGCTTTCGAGCCGGGACAGGAATTAGAATTATACCCATATATGACTATGCCTGAAGGAAAAGTGCACTTTGCTGGTGAACATACTACACTTACCCACGGGTGGATGCAAGGGGCGATTGAATCGGGAATACGAGTTGCATATGAAGTAAATAATTTGCCAAACGTACCATAACCTGAATTATCGGTAGGTCGAAAAAAGAAAATTTTAAATTCAGTTTTCATAACTAAAAGAGTTTTTGTGAGTGATAAAGAAGGGAGAATAAGCAAGGAAGAAAGTTCTATTCTTGTTTCTCTTCATAGACAAAAACTTATGTGTTAATTTTAATTACGAAAAAAGTATATTTGTTGGACCACCAATTGTTCAGTCTATGACAAACCAAAAGACGACTGTAAACCAGTCGTCTTTTGGTTTGTTCTCTAGTACTTTTCTTGTTTTTTGTAGTATTTTTTCTTGTGACAACGACATTTGAAGTAATAGTCGTCTTCGTACTTATCTTCGTACTTTTTCTCATACTTGTCTTCATATTTATCGTGGCACTTTTTCTTGTAATCGTCTTCGTATTTATCGTAGTATTTTTTACGGCATTTGCATTCAAACTCGAAATGTTTATGACACTCATCATCGTGTTTTTTATAATAGTATCCCATATTCATATCCCTCCTTTTCTTTTGTTACTATCAATCTATGTAAGAAGAGAAAATAAGGAAGTGTACTTGTCCAATGCTTTTGAAAATTCCGCAATCCATCTGGCTGGTTTGCTAATATTAGGATATATGTAATTGATAGGAAAAACTATATAAACTATTTAATTTAGAAGCAGGGAGGATGATAGATAAATTTTTTAGAGGAATTAGAATGTTATAACTTATGTAGTTATAGCTGAAAAAGAGATATATCCTATTTAAAAGAGGATATATCTCTTTTTCGTATATTTATTACTGACTTACCGATTTTTCGGTATATTCATATGCCTTCTCTCCGTGCATCGAAATGTCTAGTCCTATTTGCTCTTCATGCTCATGCACGCGGACGGGAAGGAAGAAACTAATTCCTTTAATAATGGTGTACGTCATTACAATTGTAAAAGCATAAGTCGCTCCAATTGCCATCAGTTGTTTAAAGAGAAGTGCGGCATTTCCGTAAAATAATCCATCAGCACCACCGCTATTTACAGAAGTCGTTGCAAATAGTCCAGTTGCAATGCCGCCCCATGTTCCGCCGATGCCGTGACAGCCGAATGCATCAAGTGCATCGTCATATCCAAGTTTATGTTTTAAAAAGAAAACGGCTGTGAAGCAAAGGACGCCCCCGATTGCTCCGATTAAAAGAGCGGAAAGTGGAGTGACGAATCCGCAAGCTGGTGTAATAGCAACGAGACCTGATACAGCACCGCAAGCTGCGCCCATTACAGTTGGTTTTGATTGAAAGCACCACTCTGCTAGGATCCATGTTAAAGCTGAAGCAGCAGCTGCTGTATTTGTATTAATGAATGCAGTCAGTGCTACGTCGTTTAGTGTAAGGGCGCTGCCAACGTTAAATCCGAACCACCCAAACCATAGTAAGCCTGCGCCTAAAAGTGTAAAGGGTAGATGGTGAGGAGAAGGTCCGTTTATGTCTTTTCTCTTGCCGAGAAAAATCGCTAGTACAAGCCCGGCAACGCCGGATGTGATATGAACAACGTTACCGCCAGCGAAATCTAATGCTCCAAGTTCGCGAAGCCATCCGCCAACGCCCCATACCCAGTGGGCAACAGGGTTGTAAACAATTGTAGTCCAAAGAAGAATGAAAATGAGAAAAGCGGAAAAACGCATTCGTTCAGCAAATGCTCCTGAAATTAATGCTGGTGTTAAGATTGCAAACATAAGTTGAAACATCATAAATAAATTGTGTGGAATAGTAGTGGAATAGTCTGGATTTGGTGTGTAGGTGACGTTTTGTAAACCGAACCAATCGAGCGAACCGATGATGCCGTTCCAATCTGGGCCGAATGATAAAGAATAACCGATAAAAATCCATTGGATAGAAACGATTGCCATTGCGCTATAGCTATGCATCGTTGTGCTCAGTACGTTTTTGCTACGAACCATTCCGCCATAAAAAAGTGCTAGACCTGGCGTCATGATCATTACCATTACCGTCGCTAAAAATAAAAACACAGTATCTCCCATATTCATTCTTTGTCCCTCCTATAATGTTATAAAATATTACGTATGATGTTATTTTTCATATCATATTCAATAATTAATAAAAAATCAACTTATTTTTCAGAAAATTTTAAATTATATGTAAGAAAACCTAACATGTTATTTGTGTAAGTGCGGTTTGTTTGGAAAGTTGATATACTATTCTTACAATTAGAAAGAAGTTGGGGGATATTATGTGGAAAAGAGGAATGTTCATTTGTTTTTGTATGGTATTGGTCTTTTTAGCGCCTATGTACGCATTGGCGGAAGAAAAAAGAGAGTGGCAAGATGAAGTGATTTACTCTATTATGATTGATCGTTTTAATAATGGAGACGCAAAAAATGATAAAGAGCTTAATGTAGGGAATTTAGAAGGATATCAAGGGGGAGACATACAAGGAATAATAAAGCGAATGGATTATATAAAGGATATGGGATTTACCACGATTATGCTTTCGCCAATTTTTAAAAGCGAAACGTATGATGGGCGTGGTGCGGTTGATTTTCAAAAAGTGAATGAGCATTTTGGATCACTGCAAGATGTGAAACAGCTTATGCAAGAAGCGCATAAGCGAGATATGAAAGTGGTCTTTCAATTTGTTGTAGAAAAAGAGCAGGAAACGCTTATTGATTCGATAAAATGGTGGATGAAAGAAGCGAACATAGATGGAATTTATCTTATGCATAGTAAAGAAATATCTCGTACCTTTTTAAATGAAGTAGAACAAAGTGTTCGAGGAATGAAAAAAGATTTCCTCTTTATGACTGATGGGGAAGAGAATATACATAGTGGATACTATGAGTACATAACGGATATCTTTACGAAACCAGATACATCTATTAAACTGCTTTATGACGCTAGTTTAATAGAAAATGGTAAAGTAACAGGTGCTTTTTTAGATAGTCAAGACACAAAGCGATTTGTCAGAATCGCGAAAGAGAACGCATATTATCCGCCAGTACGTTTAAAATTAGCTCTTGCTTATTTATATACATCACCAGGGGTGCCGATTGTTTACTACGGTACAGAGATTGCGCTTGATGGCGGGGGAGTACCAGATAATCATAGGTTAATGGATTTTAAAACTGATGAAAAATTTTTACAGTATATAACAAGATTGGGAGAGTTGCGTCAAAAGTTGCCATCTCTCCGTCATGGTACGTTTGAGTTGTTATATGATAAGGCTGGAATGAGTGTGCTGAAAAGGAAGTATAAAGATGAAGTAACACTCGTTGCAATTAACAACACAAAAGAGACACAAAAAGTATCCCTTACGGCAAATGAGATAGGAGAAAATCAAGAATTAAAGGGATTATTGGAAGATGAGATTATTAGAGAAGAAGATGGGAAGTATTATCTCGTATTGAAGCGAGAAGAAGCGAATGTATATCAAGTTAGAGAAAAAACAGGGGTCAATTGGCTTTTTATCTCTTTATTAGTTGGTGTAAATGTATTGTTTCTTGCTTTTTTAATTGCTGTAAAGAAGAAAAAATCTTCTACGTTGTAAAGTGAAAGTGGATAGAGTGATGGTATATCTCTTCTATTCATGGGTACTATATATTCTCTAGTGCACTACTAATTCATGAGTAGTGCACTTTTTTATTTATTCTATTACAAATGCGACAGTGGACATTATGACGAGAATATATGTTTTTTAGTAGTAATGTAGGATGAATGAAGGTGGAATTTTTTTAGAATTTTGCGGATCAGATGGATAGCGTATATAGAAGCAGGAAAGGTATTTGTGAGATTTCCTACAGCGAAAAAAGATGAGGATGTATCTTTTTAAAGAATTGATGAATTCGTTTAAAACATTCTAATGTGACATTGAATAGTATGAATATGTAATCTGCATGTTACGAATCTTTTTAGTTAATAGGGGGTGGATTTAAAATGCCTTTCACTACTGGGCCAATTGAAAACGTAGGAAATCAGCCTAATGATGCAAGGAAAGCTAGGGTTAAAATCCTCAATCGTACTGGAGGTACACTTAATGGGGTACTCCGATCTTTTAGGCTTAATGGGGTACTCCGATCTTTTAGGCTTAATGGTACAAGAGCATTAATCGAACAGAGAAACTTTACTGTAGCTGCTAATGCTTCTACTCTTGTAGTTCTAAGTTTAGTTCACTTTACTTCGGGACAAGCGGATCAATATGAAGTTGAAATTGTTCCTAATCAAAACGGCGGCATATACAGTGTTTATGGAGTAACTCCTCAGGGTGTTATTATTACTGCGCAACGAGTTTTGAATACAGAATTAACGCAAATTCTGTAGTAACTATTCCTGATTAATAAAAATTCTCTGTAATCTGCAGGTTATGAATCTTTTTAGTTAATAGGAGGTGGATTTAAAATGCCTTTCACTACTGGGCCAATTGAAAACGTAGGAAATCAGCCTAATGATGCAAATGAGGCTAGGGTTAAAATCCTCAATCGTACTGGAGGTACACTTAGTGGGGTGGTTCGATCTTTTAAGCTTAATGGTACAAGAGCATTAATTGAACAGAGAACCTTTTCTGTACCTGCTAATGCTTCTGCTTTTGTAAATCTAAGTTTAGTTCACTCTACTTCGGGGCGAGCAGCTCAATATGAAGTTGAAATTGTTCCTAATCAAAACGGTGGCATATACAGTGTTTATGGAGTAACTCCTCAGAATGTTATTATTACTGCACAACGAGTTTTGAATACAGAATTAACGCAAATTCTGTAGTAACTATTACTGATTAATAAAACCTCTCTGTAGGATTAAATTTAGATTCTTTTTCTGTGCCATTTATGAATGTATAAGAGAAATTGGCCGATGAAAGTAATGGATTCTGCTTCATAAATGCAGTTGTTCTGGTTGGAATGTATCTTTTTCATTTCCAACCAGAACAACATAACCTATTGCTGTTATTTCAGGATGATTAAACATATTGTATGGATATGCCTGCTATGCACTGGGATTACTTCTTTCGTAACACCTGCAAAACGGTGATTACGTCTGTTATCGCACTCTTATGGAGTTGTTTTGTTAGCGATAGTTAATGAATTGTACATCGATTGGTAAATCAGCACCGCGAATTGCTGCAATGACTGCTTGTAAGTCGTCGCGGCTTTTTCCAGTAACACGTACTTGATCATCTTGTACTTGTGTTTTCACTTTTAATTTTAAATCTTTAATAATGTTATTAATTTTTTTAGCGTTCTCTTTATCGATACCTTGTTGCAACGTTGCACGTTGACGTACTGTGTTACCAGCAGCGTTTTCTACTTTTCCGTAGTCTAAGTTTTTGATTGGTACTTCGCGTTTAACTAGTTTTGAAATAAGAACGTCTTTTACTTGTTCTAATTTAAATTCATCATCAGAAGTTAAAATGATTACTTCTTTTTCTAATTTAATATCACTTTTGCTTCCTTTAAAATCATATCGATTTTGAATTTCTTTTAATGCGATGTTAATAGCATTTGTTACTTCTGGTAATTCTACTTTTGAAACGATGTCAAAAGAACTATCTTTTGCCATAGTAAGCACCTCCAAATTAAATTCCATCTTCTATTATAGTGAATTTTGGTCAGTTGGACAAATAAAGGAAAAATCGTGTTATAATGAAGTTTCTTTGGAATGATAAAAATATAACTTTATATATAGAAGGGAATTAAAATATATGTATTTAGAGCCAGGAGCGATTGAGCAGGTAACTGTTTTACGAGAAACGGAAATAGGATATATGGTCGGATTTGACGATGAGGATGGTTATGAAGAAGTATTCCTACATAAGAATGAAGTAGCAGGAGAAATTGAAGAAGGCGATACGATTGATGTATTTTTATACCTTGATCATAAAGAGCGAATTTCTGCAACAATGAAGACGCCGGTAATTACAGTACATGACTGGAACTGGGTAAAAGTTGTAGAAGTAAAACCTGATTTAGGTGTGTTTGTTGATATTGGTGTTTCTAAAGATATCTTGATCCCAGCTGATGAGTTCCCAATTTATACACCAGTTTGGCCAGAAGAGGGCGACGAATTGTATTGTACATTAAAATTAACAAATCGTGGCCGCCTAATTGCTCTTCCAGCAAGAGATTCAGATATGCAAGAGATTATTGTAGATGCAACGCCATCTATGCGTAATAAAAATGTGAACGGACGTGTGTATCGCTCACTTCAAGTCGGTTCATTTGTATTAACAGATGAACATTTCCGTGCCTTTTTACATCATACAGAGAGAAAAGAGCAAGTTCGTATTGGTGAGCGTGTAACAGGCCGTATTATTGATGTGAAAGATGATGGTACAATTAATATTTCACTTCTTCCGCGTAAAGAAGAGGGAATGGAAGATGATGCAGCGGTGATTTATGAGTATATGGAGAGCCGCGGCGGAGCAATGCCGTTTTGGGATAAGAGTCATCCAGAAGACATTAAAGAACGTTTTAATATGAGTAAAGCAGCATTTAAACGTGCACTTGGTAAGTTGATGAAAGAAGAAAAAGTTTATCAAGAAGAGGGTTGGACGTACTTTAAGAAATAAAAAAAATCCGAACAAGCGTGTAACTTGTTCGGATTTTCAGAGTGTTTGGAAACAGGAGTCAGCAGGCTCCTGTTTTTTGTCCTTGTGTTTTTCTATCAACTCACTCTATCGCCCTTTTTTATTGCTGTCCAAAAAGGCGAGAGAATGTATCTTTCAAATCACTATCTTTTACTTTAATATCAGCTTTTTTGAATTCGTCTAATAATATTTTTTGGCCAGTAGTTTGATCTGCTAACCGCTCTTCTTCTAGATTTTTACGGATGGAATCTTTTACTTCATCATATGGTTTTAATTCTTTTTTATCGGTAAGCTTAATAATGTGGTAACCTTGTGATGATTTAATAGGTTTGCTAATTTCACCGACATTTAATTTGTAAGCAGCTTCTTCAAATTCAGATACCTTTTTACCTGGACCGAAGTATCCTAGATCTCCGCCATTATCTTTTGAACTAGGGTCTTGTGACTGTTGTTTTGCTAACTCTTCAAATGAAGCACCTTCATCCAGTTGTTTCTTAATGTCATTTGCTGTTTTTTCATCGTTTACTAGAATTTGACTAGCTTTAATTTCAGGCTTATAGTTCGCTTTTACGTCTTTCTCTGTAATGCTTTCCTTAATAGCTTTTTCCATCGCTAATTTGAATCTAATTTGATTTTTAAAGTCATCTTCATCTTTTAGACGGTTACTTTCTAGTACCGTTTTGAATTGATCACCAAACTGATCTTTTGCTTTTTTAAATTCTTTATCGACTTCGTCATCGGATACTTTATATTTTTTTGTCATGATATCTTGTGCCATCATTTCATATAACATATCTTTTCCGTACCGTTCTTTTAACTGCTTGTCAAAATCACCTTTTGTAATGGTCGAGACTTTTGATGTTGCAATCGCCTCTGAGTTATCTTTTGGGCCGCAAGCAGACAGCATTAACGTTCCGAGCGCAGCTGTTGCTATCCATAGTTGTTTTCTTTTCATACTAACACCTCATCTAATTATGTTGTTATTATTGTAAAATAGAGAAGTGAACAAGAAGTGAAATTGAGATGTTTTTTTATGAAATGAAAAAGTACATCAACAAGATTGTTGATGTACAAAATAATTAAAGGTGATCTGTTTTTTTAGAATATGCACGCTTTCCTTGTGAGATATTTTTTTGTTCTTGCTCGTTTTTTTCTGTGCGTTTTGCGTTGTTGTCGCGTGCTTTTTTGTCATTATCGCTCGTATGTGGCATACATATCAACTCCATTTCTAAACAGTTGTATGTTTATCATTTCCATTTTCGTAAAGACTATGTATACAATGTAATCGTAAACGCATTATCTATAAAGGTGGGCTGGGAGATGGATTTCAAATTAAATTATGCTGAATTAACGAAAAAACTCATTGTTGTTATCATTGCCGGTTTATTAAATGCAATTGGAATGAACTTGTTCTTAACACCAGCAAAAGTATATGCGAGTGGTTTCGCGGGATTATCTCAATTGCTTTCGCAAGTATTAGGTGATTTTGCATCGATTCACATATCAACAGGGGTACTTTTTGCTTTATTTAATATTCCAGTTGTTATTTTAGCGTGGAAAAAGGTTGGAAAAGCTTTTACGTTATTTAGTTTTCTATGCGTTGTATTTATGACACTGTTTTTAGAAATCATACCAGTAAAGGCAGTTTCTAATGATATTATATTGAATGCTATTTTTGGTGGTCTCATTTCGGCGATAGGAGTAGGAATTGCTTTGAAATGGGGAGCTTCCACAGGTGGTTTAGATATTATCGCAATGATTTTGTCGAAAATAAAAGATAAGCCTGTCGGAACATATTTCTTTTTCTTTAATGCGATTATCATTATTGCAGCTGGTTATTTGTATGGATGGGAAAAGGCGTTATACACGTTAGTAACATTGTATGTATCATCCAGAATTATTGATGCGATTCATACCCGTCATGTGAAAATTACAGCATTTATCGTTACAAAAAATGGTAAAGATGTACGACAAGCGATTCAATCTCGTTTAGTAAGGGGAATTACAACTGTACCAGCTACAGGAGCGTATACAAATGAAAATAAAGAAATGATAATGATTGTAATTACCCGTTATGAGCTATATGAACTAGAGCGAATTATTAAACAAGTAGATCCTGGTGCATTTACAAATGTAGTTCAAACAGTCGGCGTATTTGGATTGTTTCGGAAAGATTAAAGAGGACCGGGAATCGGTCCTCTTATTTTAATGTGCGTTAGTGATGTTTTGCAATTGCTGTTGCATCTCGCGCAATTGTACCTTCTCAGCAGTTGAAGAATTGGCGTAAGCGGATTGCAAAGCATTTTTTGCTTTATAAACGAGTTCCTGCTGCTCGGTGCTGCTTGAACAAGAAACAGCATCTGAAACAGCATCTCGCGCTTGCTGAAATAGTAAGTTGCCCATTTAAACCCCTCCGAGAGAAGAGTTGTTTCGCTCTTTTTCTGCATCAGCTAATGTACCGCGGTAAGGGAATCTTTCAGCGTGCTTCATAACAGCATCGGCCCCTTGTTGGGTGAAACGTTTTGATTTGTTCTTTTTACCCATTCGTAATTCCCCCTTATTTAGCAGAAAATAACTGACACATCGCTGTGTCTAGTTATAGTATGGGCGTTTTGCGGGAAACTATAAGTAGGGAATTTTTAGATTACAATCCAAGAACCTCTTCTAAATAAAGGGCAATTCCGTCTTCTTCATTTGTTAATGTTGTGTGATTGGCTAATGTTTTTAATTCAGGAATCGCATTTCCCATTGCAATTCCATGACCTGCGTATTCAATCATTTCAAAGTCATTATCTTCGTCACCAAAGGCAATAATACGTTCTTTTGGGATGTTATAATGACGGGAAATCTTTTGGAGCCCAACTGCTTTATTGAGGCCGCTTTTCACGATTTCAATAATCGGCCAAGGAGCACCCCATTTGCGGTGATCAATCACTTCAGCATGCATATCGGTTAAATGCCTGCGAATAGCAGTTGAATGTTCATCAAGTGCATCAATTAATAAGCAGGTTGGATGATCTTGTAAAATGTTTAGCAAGTCTCCTGTGAAGATATTGGGAGATCCGAATTCAAAGATATGTTTTTTATCTTCATCAATTTCGCGAACATATACATCATCCATTACTTCAGCGTAAATGTTTTTAACACCAAAATCGAAGCAAGCGCGAACGATTTCTTGTGCAGTGGAAAGTTCAAGAGGGGAATGGTGCGTTCCCCAATTTGCATCGAGCGGGTGATGAACGTAAGCACCGTTAAAGTTAACGATAGGTGTATTTAAATCAAGTTCTTTATAATAAGCGTGACTGGCACGAAATGGACGTCCTGTTGAAATGACAACAACATGTCCTTGTTCTTTCGCTTTTTCAATTGTCTTCTTTGTTCGTGCGGAAATGATTTTATTGTCTGTAAGTAAAGTGCCGTCTAAATCTAATGCGATTAAATGTTGTTTTTTCATGTTTTCACCTCTTATAAAAAATTTTTGTATCTATCTGTATTTCCGTTTTAATATGCAGAAATAAGAGGTTGGAAAGTGTATAGAGAAACAACCGTGAATGGAAGTTTCTTTATATATTCATCTTACGTCGCAAAACAGGGTAGTGTCCACTATTTCCTATTAAAAACTAGAAAAGTCAATGATTTTTTCGAAAGTTCAAATAATGTTTCTTACATTTTGTACAATTTGTGAAAGGGGTTACATTACCCGTGAAGCAAGACGTATAATGAAAACGTAATCTTCTCGTATATGTTTGACTCTCCTTTGGAACTGGCCTGGAATAGGTCGGTTTCTTTTTTTTTCAACGAATGATGCTTGTTCTCCTGCGTTCATATGTAAATTCATACATATGAACGGTAATCAAAAATATGACTCGTTTCCTAAACATAACAGAAAAGCTTTTCCGAAAATGGACATACTAACGGTGTAAGGATGTCATGGAAGGAGAATGAAGATGGGACAAAATCGTAGGTTTCGTTCTGGACAGAAGGCACCGAATGATGGGATTTATGTAGAAATTGGTGAAACAGGAAGTATGGTGAAAGATCCACAAATGGTAAAATTAACTGCTGGTGAAAGGTTTCCTGAGAATTCGAATCAAAATCGTCAGTGGACATATAAAAGAAAACCGTAAAGAAAACCGCAGTGATAAGCTGCGGTTTTTATATGTTTTTCAAAAAAATGAAATATAGAGTTAAATTTATTGTATAAAAAAGGGAACGGGAGTATAATAAAGTTAAAGGTCAAAGAAAGTCAAAAAATCAAAAAAGGTCAAACGTCAAGAAGGTTGAAATGTTTGGAGGTTTGTGAAAATGGACTTAAATCAAATGACGACAAAAACACAAGAAGCGATTATGAGTGCCCAGTCTTTAGCGTTATCCCATCATCATCAAGAAGTAGATACTGTGCATCTATTACTTGCATTACTCAAACAACAAGATGGATTAGCAGTGCGTATCTTTCAAAAAATGAATGTTAATATAGAAGAGTTAACGAAAGGTGTAGAAAGTTTAATTAAGAAGAAGCCTTCTGTAACTGGAAGCGGAGCAGAAGCAGGGAAATTATATGTGACGAGCTTATTGCAGCAACTGCTTGTGAGAGCAGAGTCTGAAGCGAAAAAACTGCAAGATGATTATATTTCAGTGGAACATGTATTGCTCGCATTTTGCGAGGAAAAAGGTGATATACATCAGCTATTTACAAAGTTCCATATTACAAAGGGTACATTGTTACAGTCTTTAATGGAAGTTAGGGGGAACCAAAGAGTGACTAGTCAAAATCCAGAAGTAACATATGAAGCATTAGAAAAGTATGGTCGTGATTTAGTAGCTGAAGTAAAACAGGGAAAAATTGATCCTGTCATTGGGCGTGATAGCGAAATCCGCCGCGTCATCCGTATCCTTTCTCGTAAAACGAAAAACAACCCTGTTTTAATTGGTGAACCTGGGGTTGGTAAAACAGCGATTGTTGAAGGATTGGCACAACGAATTGTGCGAAAAGATGTACCAGAAGGATTGAAAGATAGAACAATCTTTGCATTAGATATGAGTGCACTTGTGGCAGGTGCCAAGTTCCGCGGTGAATTTGAAGAGCGTTTGCAAGCTGTTTTAAATGAAATTAAAAAAAGTGAAGGACGCATTCTTTTATTCATTGATGAGCTTCATACAATTGTCGGTGCGGGTAAAACAGAAGGAGCCATGGATGCAGGGAATATGCTAAAACCAATGCTTGCCCGTGGTGAACTGCACTGTATTGGAGCGACTACTTTAGATGAGTACCGAAAATATATTGAGAAAGATCCGGCGTTAGAACGTCGCTTCCAACAAGTGTTAGCAGAAGAGCCAACAGTAGAAGATACGATTTCTATTTTACGTGGTTTAAAAGAGCGTTTTGAAATTTATCATGGTGTAAATATTCATGACCGTGCGATTGTAGCGGCGTCTGTATTGTCCGATCGATATATATCCGATCGCTTTTTACCAGATAAAGCAATTGATCTTGTCGATGAAGCGTGCGCAACAATTCGAACAGAAATTGATTCCATGCCAACAGAATTAGATGAAGTAACGCGCCGCATTATGCAGTTAGAAATTGAAGAAGCTGCTTTAGGAAAAGAAACAGACCGTGGTAGTCAAGAAAGATTAAAAACATTGCAACGTGAATTATCTGATTTAAAAGAAGTTGCAAATGGGATGCGAGCGCAGTGGCAAAAAGAAAAAGAAGAAATCCATAAGGTTCGTGACTTAAGAGAACACCTTGAACGTTTACGTCGTGAACTAGAAGAAGCAGAAGGGAATTATGATTTAAATAAAGCGGCAGAGCTTCGTCATGGTAAGATTCCAGCGGTGGAAAAAGAATTAAGAGAAGCGGAAGAAAATGGAGCGGGAAATGAGCAAGAAAACCGACTGCTTCGTGAGGAAGTTAGTGAAGAAGAAATTGCAAATATTGTTTCACGCTGGACAGGAATTCCAGTTGCCAAGCTTGTGGAAGGGGAACGTGAAAAACTGCTGCGCTTAGAGCAAATTTTATCAGAACGCGTGATTGGACAGGAGGAAGCAGTGAGTCTTGTGGCAGATGCAGTTCTTCGTGCTCGCGCGGGTATTAAAGATCCAAATCGTCCAATCGGTTCATTTATCTTCTTAGGCCCTACAGGTGTAGGGAAAACAGAGCTTGCCAAAACATTAGCACAATCTTTATTTGATAGTGAAGAACAAATGATTCGTATTGATATGTCTGAGTATATGGAGAAACATGCTGTGTCTCGCTTGATTGGGGCTCCTCCTGGATATGTAGGTTATGAGGAAGGTGGACAATTAACAGAGGCAGTGCGTCGTAAACCGTATTCCGTTATTTTATTAGATGAAATTGAAAAAGCACATCCAGAAGTATTCAACATTTTATTACAAATGTTAGATGATGGGCGTATTACAGATTCACAAGGACGAACAGTAGATTTCAAAAATACAGTTATTATCATGACATCAAATATTGGTTCAGGCTATTTACTAGAAGGTTTACAAGAAGATGGTGCGATTAAAGAAGAATCAAGAGAGCTTGTTATGGGGCAGCTTAGAGGGCATTTCCGCCCTGAATTTTTAAACCGTGTGGATGAAATTATTTTATTTAAACCACTTACAACAAATGAAATTAAAGGCATCGTTGATAAAATTGTGAAAGAATTGCAAGGACGTTTAGTAGATCGTCATATCACGGTGGAATTGACAGAAGCTGCAAAAGAATTTGTTATAGAATCTGGATTTGATCCAATGTATGGCGCACGCCCATTAAAACGATATGTACAGCGTCAAATTGAAACGAAATTAGCAAGAGAATTAATTGCAGGAACAATTACAGATAATAGTCATGTCGTTGTTGATATAGCGAACAATGAATTAGTTATTCATGTAGAGTAAAAAAAGAGTTCGGATGTAATCCGAACTCTTTTTTTATTAGTGTTGTTCTACTGGTTCGTTTGGAATTGCAGCAGCAATTGCCATTACAAGTACAGCAAGAACAATTGAGAATTTAGACGCTAGCGCGAAATCGTATACACCGCCAGTCATAGAGCTAATTACGTAGCTCATCATATGTACAAGCATAAACGACCAAATAAAGGCCCAAATTACACGCATCTTTTCACACCCCTATTCGTTCAATCTGTCCTTATTGTAACACAATTGAAAACAGAATATAGAAAAAAATTTGTGGATTTTTCAACGCAAATTCGGATTCTGTTCATACATTATAAAAGAGTAGTTTTTTATGTTTAGAAAATAAGGCGGGAGAATAATGAGTGTTACGGAACGTTTTTTTTACTTAGAACAAGAACCGTGTGTGATTTATTTGCCAGAGAAGCCAAATGGATTCGGTGTCATGCTACTTGGTGATTACAATTATTTTATTGAGAATGGTACAAGTTTATGGATGCAGCATGCGGGGCGCGCTCATTTTTTAAATGGGCTCATAGAGAATGGATATACGGTTTTTTCATCTAATTTATACGGAAGACATTGGGGGAATGATCAATCGGTTCGTTTAGCGAAGCGATTGTATCATGTTGTGATGAAGAAAGAAACACTAAACGAACAAATTCATATCATTGCAGATGGAATGGGAGCACTTGTGGCTCTTGAAATGATGAATCGGTACCCAGAGTGTATCCGATCTGTGGTGATGCTTACTCCATGCTTAGATTTGCCTGCACATGTGGAATTTGAGAAAGAGCACAAATTTTTCTATAAAAGGCTAGTGAGAGAGTTATCACTTGCGTATGATGTGAAGGAAGCTTTGTTAGAAGCGAAAATTTCCAAGAAGTCCTTTTCTTATTTACCTTCTTGTATACCTGTAAAGATATTTGTACCGACCCAAGAAAAAAAAGCGCGTAAGCAGTTGTTACGAGAATATGAAAAAAAGCGAATAAATGAAAATTGTGAGACATCACTATCGTTTCATTTACAAGATGTAAAATATAAAATGGTTCAACATACATGTCGTTTTTTTAAAAAGTATGAGGAAGATTTATGAAGCTCCAATATACATAGATGAGGAGCTATTTGTTTAGATAGGGAAAGGATTGGTGACATGAAGCGCGTACTGATTATAGGGGCACTTTCGTTTGTAGGCTTTCATCTTGTAAATAAAATGCTTGCGGAAGAAGTGGAAGTGTATGGCCTTGATTTTGCTGATCTAGAAAGTATGTCAAAGATAAGTGAAGAAAAGTTATATTTAATTGGCCGGAATGCTCTGTTTGTGTATTCGTCTATAAGAGGTGAAAATGGATGGAAGACGATAGAAACCGACCATTTTGATGCGGCTTACTTTTGCTTATGTGAACCGAATCAGCAAAATGGATTTCGGAATGAACGAATCATTTTACAATATTTGAAACGTGTTATCCATATGTGCGAGAGAAAGAAAGTGAAGCTAAATCTACTTTCTTCTATTGAAGTAGCAAATATGGAAGATGAATCTGAAAATAAACGGTTATTTATGAAAGTAGAGGAAGAGGTAGAAAAGGGAAATATCCATTATAGTATTTTACGTGTTCCAGTTTTATATGGCCCATGGCAACCTTCTTTTATGACGTACCATAGGCTCATTCTTTCTGAAATTATGGAAAAGGAATATCAACTTGCCCAAAATGAAAATGGAGCGGATCTTCTTTATGTAGAAGATGTGTGTGAATATTTATGGGAAAAAGGCAAAACTGTAGAAAATTTAGGGGTATATAATATGGTCAGTGGTAAAAAGAATTTATGGGAAAAAGGAATTATGCTTTTAAATGCCGAGGATAAAGTGAAGAAAACTGTTAAAGAGGAAAGTAGAGAAGCGATAAAGAGTATTTGTATTGAGAAAAACACACCGTTAGAATTCGGTTTAAATAAACAACTGGCACATTTAAAACGATATAAAGAGTTATACGAAGGACAAAACACATGGTAAACTAGTGTAGAAATAAGGAGTTTGTTACTCCTTCATGGAAAGGATGAAGAACTATGAATGAAAAAAATATGCAGTTTTTACAAATCGCTATGAAACACCTGCCAGAAGCAAAGGCAATTTTAGATGATAATGGGATTGCACTTGATATGGAAAAAGCACAACCAGTACTAGAGTTATTAATGAAAGTAATGGATGAAGCATATGAACTTGGAAAAGCGGGAAAATAAGGTCGACAATATGTCGGCCTTATTTTTTTACTTAGAAATATATTCTAGACAAATAAACATTTATGTTTTAGAATTAGTACCAAGTCATAATAATTGATATAAAACGGAGGGCTGCGATGTGAACGTAGGCATTTTAGGAATTGGGAGATATGTGCCAGAAAAAGTAGTCACTAATCAGGATTTAGAGAAAATAATGGATACATCCGATGAATGGATTCGTACGAGAACGGGAATTGCAGAAAGACGCATTGCCGATGATACAATAGATACTTCATATATGGCGGTAGAAGCTGCCAAGAAAGCACTTGAAGATGCAGGAATTAGTGGAGAACAAATTGATCTTATTTTGGTGGCAACGGTAACGCCAGATCAATCTTTCCCAGCAGTTGCTTGCGTGATTCAAGAACAAATTGGTGCTAAGCATGCAGCGGCGATGGATTTAAGTGCGGCATGTGCTGGATTTATGTACGGAATGATTACAGCGCAGCAATTTATTCAAACTGGAACTTACAAAAATATATTAGTAGTTGGTAGTGATAAACTATCTAAAATTGTTGACTGGAACGACCGCAATACAGCAGTATTATTTGGAGATGGAGCAGGTGCTGTTGTCATGGGAGCTGTTTCAGAAGGGAAAGGTATTCTTTCATTTGAATTAGGAGCAGATGGAAGTGGTGGCAAGCATCTTTATCAAGATGAATATGTTATGATGAATGGTAGAGAAGTCTTTAAATTTGCTGTTCGTCAACTTGGTGACTCTTGTCTTCGCGTTATTGAAAAAGCCGGTCTTACGAAAGAAGATGTGGACTTTTTAGTTCCGCACCAAGCGAATATTCGCATTATGGAATCGGCAAGGGAACGATTAAATTTACCACAAGAGAAAATGAGTACAACGATTGAAAAGTTCGGAAATACGTCAGCTTCTTCAATTCCAATTGCGATCGTAGAGGAATTGCAAAATGGACGTATTCAAGATGGTGATTTAATCATATTAGTTGGCTTTGGTGGCGGATTAACATGGGGAGCAGTTGCTCTTCGTTGGGGTAAATAAGGACTGAGAGAAAAAAGGAGTGTATTTTGTATGGAAAAGAAGCGTGTTGTAATTACAGGATTAGGAGCTGTTACGCCGATTGGAACAGATGTTGAGACAGCTTGGAATAACATTAAAAAGGGTGTATCTGGAATCGGACGTATTACACGCTTAGATCCTGAACAATTTCCTGCAAAAGTAGCAGCGGAAATTAACGACTTTGAAGTCGAGAAATATATAGATAAAAAAGAAGCACGCCGTATGGATCGCTTTACACAATATGCTGTGGCAGCAGCAAAAATGGCTGTTGCAGATGCGAAATTAGAAATTACAGAAGAAAACGGCCCGCGCATCGGGGTATGGATTGGTTCTGGAATCGGTGGTATGGAAACATACGAGGAGCAATTTAAAATCTATACAGAAAAAGGGGCACGCCGCGTTAGTCCTTTCTTCGTACCAATGATGATCCCTGATATGGCTGCTGGTCAAGTATCGATTGCAACAGGTGCAAAAGGAATTAATACTTGCTCTGTAACAGCTTGTGCATCAGGTGCAAACTCAATTGGTGATGCTTTTAAAGTGATTCAGCGTGGTGATGCAGATGCGATGATTACAGGTGGAGCAGAAGCGCCGTTAACAACTATGGCGTTTGCTGGATTCAGTTCAGCTAAAGCATTAACATTTAATGAAGACCCAGCAACAGCATGTCGTCCATTTGATAAAAACAGAAGTGGATTTGTAATGGGAGAAGGATCAGGTATTCTTATCCTTGAAGAGTTAGAGCATGCATTAGCACGTGGTGCGCATATTTATGCTGAAATTGCTGGATATGGTGCAACAGGTGATGCGTTCCATATTACAATGCCTGCTCCTGGCGGTGAGGGCGGTGTTCGTGCGATGCGTCAAGCATTAGCAGATGCAGGTCTTCAGCCGGAGGATATCGATTATATTAATGCCCATGGCACAAGTACAGATGCGAATGAGAAATACGAAACGATGGCAATTAAAGAAGCATTTGGTGACCATGCATATAAAGTAGCAATTAGCTCTACAAAATCAATGACTGGACACTTATTAGGAGCAGCTGGTGCTGTTGAAGCAATTTTCTCTGTTAAATCGATTACAGATGGCGTAATTCCGCCAACAATTAACTATGAAACACCAGATCCAGAATGTGATTTAGATTACGTACCAAACAAAGCGAGACATCAAGAAGTACGTACGGTTTTAAGTAACTCATTAGGATTCGGTGGCCATAACGCAGTATTAGTATTTAAAAAGTATCAATAATATATTGTAGTAAGAGGGTGTTTTGAGAAGCAGCAAAGGGGTTGTTTCTTAAAACACCCTTTTTTAGGTGGGAAAGAGCGTCCGATCATACGTAGAATCGATCGGCTTTTTTCATTTATCTTATTCTTCTCTTTTTTTATAATGAACGGTATGATGGAAGGAAACAACAAGATACCTATGTTACATATAACAGAAGTCATTCTAAATTTTATAAAAATGTCAAAAACATAATGCTCCTTTTAGTTATCAGGTTGGGGTATAAAGAAAAAGCACACGATAAAAAGGAAGTGAAACTCACATGGTAAACACATTGCATACCTTTTGGGAGGACTCTGATGAGTTCGTAAACCCAAATCCAGTTACAGATGAAATGATTCGGATTGCAGAAGAAAAATTAGGTTATAAATTACCAGATTCCTACATTTGCTTAATCAAATCGCAAAATGGTGGTACACCTGTACAGAATTGTTTTCCTACTACCGTACCTACCTCTTGGGCTGAGGATCATATTTACGTAGCAGGATTCTATGGCATTGGTGGCGAGCATGGAATTGATACAGAGGGAATTTACATGATAGAGGAATTTGAATATCCACCTTCTTGTATATATGTAGGAGAATCGCCTACAGCTGGACACGATGCTGTTTTGTTAGACTATAGCGAGTGCGGAAAACAAGGCGAACCAAGAGTAATTCATGTGAATGTAGAAAATTATCAAGATCCAATCATTACGTTCTTAGCGGACGATTTCCAAACTTTTTTAGAAGGGTTACTCCCGTACTCTCATTTTGACAAGGATTAAATGTTTGATTGTCGACAAACAGGCCCTTTTGTGAGGTGCCTGTTTGTATGAACAAAAACTAAATTATAATTCTTATACCCGCCTTTTCCCCTCAGTTTAACAGTGCTCCAACAGAAGTTCCCTTCAGCAAGCACATGCAGGAAAGATGAAGCTGTGCAATTCGAAACAAATCAAAGCCAATCAAAAGTTTCACTTCATCACTTCGCGTTCGCTCCTTTTCTTGCATATGTATAGAAGAGAGGGGAGAGGTGAAGATGGGGATTATTCAAACTGCAGATTGGTTGCATCTTTATTATGGACGTCCAGAAAAACTTTGTGAGAAGTTTACAAAATATATTCCATTGCCAAAAGAAAGATTATATCGTTTTTTAATTTCTAAAGGTATGTATCGACCAGTGATGGAAGGAAAAAAGGAAATTGAGCAGTTAGAGGAAAAACAGATTTGGAAAGAGCTTGCCAATGAGTATGAAGAACTTAAGAACTGGTTGCAAGGCCCGGATGTCCCTGTCTTTATTTTATTATCAGATTCATATAATCGCACTGTGCAAACGGAATATAATGGAAAATCCGGCTTAACAATGCGTCACGTGATTTTCTTATTCGTATGTGGGCGAAATACGGTAGAGGAATTAAAAGCTTTACTTACACATGAATATCATCACATATGCCGGTTACACCAAATTGAAAAGACAGAAAAGGATTATACATTACTTGATACGATGATAATGGAAGGGCTTGCAGAGCAAGCGGTGTATGAAAGGCACTCAGAAAAGAGTTATGCACCATGGACATCGTACTTTACAAAAGAAGAAGCGATTCATTATTGGGAGAAGATTGTAAAAAACAGAAAAGATATTCAGAGAGGAACAAGGGAGCATGATTATTTATTAAATGGAGTGCAAATGTACCCAAAGATGCTGGGATATGGCGTCGGATTTCATATTGTAAAAGATTGTGTGGAACTTGAAAAAGATAATACGCTTTCTTTATTGTCTTTAGATGCAGTCCGCATATTAAATAAAGCGAAAACATTTACTTCTTGATAAGGAATAAATAAGAAACTTGGCGCTGCCAAGTTTTTTTGCATGATGAAAATGGAAGTAAGGAGCAGTGGAGAAATAATATAAAACGAAAGAAAGCCTTTCTTTTTAGGTGGAAGAGAGTGTCCGATCATGCGTAGAAGCGGTTAAGGACTTTTTTCTCTTCGGGCCGAGTGAAACAAAAGGAGATAAAAGTACAATTCAGCTCTGGTGGCTTCGCGCCTTCCAGCGAGGCAAAAATCGCCTCTAGGTCCGGAGCTCCATCCTCCTCGCATTCTAAGCGAGCCGCTGCCGCTTTTTGTTATAATCTAGCTCCAGCGGCAAAAATCGCCTCTAGGTCCGGAGCTCCATCCTCCTCACATTCTAAGCGAGCCGCTGCCGCTTTTTGTTATTATAGCCGCGGCTTATATGTCGAAAAAACAAAATGGATATATGAATAGAATATATTTCCTTTAGTGGAATAAATTTTTTAAAAACTGAACATAATGAGATGTACAAACAGTAATAAAGTGAGGGGTAGAAAATGTTATATCTACATGATGTATGGGTAAATTGGTTTGAAGGTGAAGAAAATGGGTATAACGTTTGTAATTTTTACGAATGGCGGAAGGATGATACGATCGAATTATTAGATCAAGTGCCATTATTAAAAGTAGATTCTACATTATATCATTACATCGAGAACGAATTATTGGAACTTCCGCAAAAATTATTGGAAGACGTACATCATAAGGCGTATATTCGTAAAAATCATGAGCGTTTGCAACAGGAGTATTGTTTTGTTGTAACAGATGGAAAAGGAATTATTGCAGTGGATTCAATTGGCTACAATGTGCCGATTCGAAAAAGTAGGCTTATTCCACGTCAAGAGCAGATGGTATATGAGATGGTAGAAAATGTCCAAGCAGAAAAGTATGAGTTTCAAATGGAAGAATCACAAAAAGAACATCATATTTTATCGCCATCGCCATATATTATGAATGGCTTAACGCGTAAAGAAAGACAATTAAAACAATTGCTTTTTATGGCCCTAGATCAACTACATACAACGAAAAATCCAGCTGAGATTCGCTATTGGTATACAGAATGGGATCCATCTGCATATGGAACTGTTCAACATATGAAATTTGAAGATGTTTGGGAGCGCCTTTATGAAGAAGCGCAATATGGCTGGTCAGAGAAGCATGAACAGCTATGTGAACGCCTTGTAAAAGGGCAACCATTCTTTGAAAAGCTATGGGAAATGGAAAATGAGCAAAAGGTAAATTAAAAAACCCGCCAAATTTGGCGGGTTTTTTAATTTAGTCGAGCTCCAGTGGGAAGAATGTTCGGTGGCGTCGCGCCTTCCTGCGAGGTAAAAAGCGCCCCTGAGTCAGGAGCTCCATCCTCCTCACATTCTAAACGAGCCACTTCCGCTTTTTGTAGTAACCCCTAGCCCTTCGCGTCCAAGAACCTTCCCCACGAGAAGGTAAAAAGCACCTTCTGTGGGAAAGAACCTTAGACACCCAGGGTTAAGCAGTCGCCTCCGCTTTTTGTTATAATCCAGCTCCAGTGGGAAGAATGTTCGGTGGCTTCGCGCCTTCCTGCGAGGCAAAAAACGCCTCTACGTCAGGAGCTCCATCCCCCTCACATTCTAACGAGCCACTTCCGCTTTTTTCATTACCTACGTTTTCTGCTTAATCCCATTGCATTTTCAACTTTACGTAGTTGTTTGAATGCAACGCGGTTTGCTTTTTCAGCACCTTTGTCAAGGATTTCATCTAATTCAGGAGAGTTGATTAGTTCGTTATATTTTTCTTGAATTGGACGAATTGCTTCTACGACTACTTGGGCTAAGTCACCTTTAAAGTCGCCGTATCCTTTTCCTTCGTACTCCGCTTCTAGTTCTTCAATTGTTTTGCCTGAGAATGAAGAGTAGATTGTTAATAAGTTGGAAACACCAGGTTTGTTTTCTTTGTCGTATTTTACGATACCGTCAGAATCAGTTACGGCACTTTTAATTTTCTTTTCAATTGTTTTTGGTTCGTCAAGCATACTAATCATTGACTTTGGATTTGGATCAGACTTACTCATTTTTTTCGTAGGCTCTGTTAATGACATAACACGTGCACCTACTTTTGGAATACGAATCTCTGGAATTGTGAAAATTTCACGGAAACGTTTATTGAAACGCTCTGCTAAATCACGAGTTAATTCCATATGTTGTTTTTGATCATCACCAACTGGCACAATCTCAGTATTATAAAGTAAGATGTCAGCTGCCATTAATGGTGGATAAGTAAGTAATCCAGCTGGAATAGACTCTTTACCAGATGATTTATCTTTATATTGCGTCATGCGCTCTAATTCTCCAACATATGCGATAGATTGCATAATCCATCCTAGCTGAGCGTGCGCAGGCACCTCTGACTGTACAAATAAAGTTGATTTTTCAGGATCAATACCACAAGCTACATATAGTGCAGCTAGGCTACGAATATTTTTGCGAAGCTGTACAGGATCTTGAGCTACTGTAATTGCATGTTGGTTTACAATGCAGAAATAACAATCATGTTCATTTTGTAACTCCGTAAATTGCTTCATTGCACCTAAATAGTTCCCAAGCGTAATTGTTCCGCTCGGTTGAATACCAGAAAAAATAACTGACATAAGTAATTCCTCCTTAAATTGGATATGTATTGTTAAAGAGTAGGGAGTCGCTTTTTGAGTAATCTAGCTCCAGCGGCAAGAATGATCGGTGGCTTCGCATCTTCCTGCGAGGCAAAAAACGCCTCTACGTCAGATGCTCCATCCCCCTCACATTCTGAACGAGCCGCTTCCGCTTTTTAAATACAAAAAAGCCCATTCATCCCAAATGATATAGGGACGAATGGACCGCGGTACCACCCTAATTATTTCACAGTTGTGAAATCTCTTGCATCCATTATAACGTTGGATATAACGCCAAAGCCTACTTCTTTCGGTTCGGTTTGGTGCTCAAAAGCCCATTCCATACTGTACAATTACTTGTTCTCACCAACCACAAGCTCTCTGAAATTGCTGCAATATGTACTCTTCTTTCTCATCGCATAAATATGAATTTATTATAATATAGCTCTGTTTTTTAACAGCTGAGCAAGCCGCCACTTTTTGATATAAAATGTTTTGCAAGTAATTATATCATATAGAAAATCGTTTGCAAACTACATCAAAATAGTAAAGCTAATAAGTGTAGAGATGAGACCTAACAGAATACCTGTAAGGCAGATAGGGTATGTCCATGTGAAAGAATACGTTTTATATATTCTTTCTTTTTTGTTTGTTGCTGGTTCTTCTTCTTCAATTAAAGATTCTACTTTTTTGTTCGTTCCAAATACTTTTTGAAACGCATATATCGTTATGTTGAAAAAACCACTTTGAAATAAGAATAAAAAACCTCCTATAATGATGAAAAAGAGCGCAATATAAAACATAATATTGACAAAATTCAACAAATATTGAGCTGAAGATAAGAATGCTCCAATACTAGAAGCGATTATTGCCAACGATATTAGTATACAAGTGTGAAAAGAAAGTTTATTCAAAATATTCCCCTCCGTCAAAATATTACTAGAATTATTATACTATAAAAGTTATAATGAGTACTAGGAATAATTATTTGAAAATTATACGCAATTTCGTATTTTATTTCAATATGATGGGAGCAATGTTAAGTACTCCATTTACAAAAAAATAAAAAAAATAAACATTTTATTAAAAATTTTAACAAAAAAACAAAAAACTATATTCACAATCGTCACATTATATGTATAATGAAAATTGTAGAAACTTGGAGATTATTCTTTCAATTCTGCTTTTTAGCAAGTGGGGGTACAGGAAGTGCACTTAGGGGAGGCAGTTCAACATGAAGAAAAAGACGTCGCTATTACTTGCATCGACATTGACTGCAAGTATGTTACTTGGGGCTTGTGGGTATCAAAAAGATGATGCCAAAGCAAAAGGGAAAGAAAAAGAGAACAGCAGTAGTAATGGAAAACAAATTGTTAATTTAACGGAACTATCTGAAATTCCGACAATGGATGCGTCTATGACATCAGATTCCGCATCCTCAATGGTATTAAATAACACGATGGAAGGATTATACCGTGTTGGAAAAGACCAAAAGGCTACCCCAGGCGTAGCGGAATCCTATGAGAAACTAGAAGATGGTAAGAAATATATCTTCAAATTACGAAAAGATGCGAAATGGTCAAACGGAGATCCTGTAACAGCACATGATTTTGTTTATTCTTGGAAACGTGCAGTGAATCCGGATACAGGCGCTACATATTCTTATATCATGTTTGATATAAAAAATGCAGAGAAAATTCATAAAAAAGAGTTACCAGATACTGAATTAGGTGTAAAGGCAATTGATGACCATACATTAGAAGTAGAGTTAGACAATCCTGTTCCTTACTTTGTTGATTTAACAGTTTACCCTGTGTTCTACCCATTAAATGAAAAGTATATACAATCACAAGGGAATAAATTTGGTTTAGAGGCAACTACAACACTTTACAATGGACCATTTGTACTGAGTGAATGGAAACATGAAAGAAGCTTCCAGTTTAAGAAAAATCCGTCATATTGGGATAACAAAACAGTTAAGCTTGAAGAAGTTAACTTTAATATTGTGAAAGATACAGCAACGGCCGTTAATTTGTATGAGACAAATGCAATTGATCGAGTAGATTTAAAATCTGAATTTGTGGACAAGTACAAATCAAGTTCAGAATTTAAAGCAACGAAAGAAGCAGGAGTTGCATACTTACGTTTCAATCAAGGAAATAAATTCTTAGCAAATAAAAATTTACGTAAGGCAATTTCAATGTCCTTTGAACGTGAAAATGTTGCGAAAGTTATCTTAAATAATGGAGCTATCCCGGCGTATGGATTTGTTGGTAAGGATTTTGCTGAAGGGCCTAATAAGAAAGACTTCCGAGCTGAAAGTGGAAAACTTGTAGACACGAATGTAAAAGAAGCGAAGAAATTGTGGGACACAGCAAAGAAAGAGCTTGGTACAGACAAAGTTGAATTAGAGTTGTTAAACTTTGATAACGAAGATTCTAAGAAAATTGGTGAATTCTTAAAAGGTGAGATTGAAAAGAATTTACCAGGAGTGACACTCAAGATTAAACAGCAGCCATTCGCACAAAAAAATAAATTAGAAGATGCGCAGCAATATGATGTTTCTCTTGGTATTTGGAGTCCAGACTACCCAGATCCAGTGTCATACTTAGATATGTTTGTTACTGGTGGTACACAAAACAAAACAGGGTATTCAAATCCAAAATATGATGAACTAATTTTAAAAGCAAAAACAGATACGAAAGATTTACAAGCTCGTTGGGACAATCTTTTACAAGTTGAAAAAATGTTAGTTAAAGAAGATGCGGTGATTGCACCAGTTTACCAAAAAGGAGCATCTTATATACAAAAGGGTACCGTAAAAGATATTGCCAAACATAATTATGGTGGTAAATATTCCTTTAAATGGGCATCTGTTGAGCAAAACTAATTTTTATTCCATCGTTTACAAGGGTATATGCCTATGATGGGCGTATGCTCTTATTTTAAAAAAATAAAAGTAAGAATATTTCAAACTATCTTATTGCTTTTGAGAAAAATGGGGAGGTGCTTGATTATGGGACGTTATGCATTAAAACGTTTCGTGTACATGGCTTTGACGTTATTTTTAATTACTACGTTGACATTCTTTTTAATGAAATTACTGCCGGGTTCTCCGCTTAAAAACCAAGAGAAATTATCTCCGGCACAAAGAGAAATCATTTTGGAAAAATACGGTTTGAATGATCCGGTACCAGTGCAATATGCGCGCTACTTAGGAAACTTAGTAAAAGGTGATTTAGGAGTATCATTCCAATATGATAACCGTCCAGTAACTGAGATGATTGTTGATCGTATTGGACCATCAGCACAACTTGGATTCCAAGCAATTCTATTAGGAACATTTATAGGCTTAATTTTAGGGATTGTTGCAGCACTTCGTAATAATACATGGGTGGATTACGGGGCAACCATAATTTCCGTACTCGGGATGTCGGTACCATCATTCGTATTCGCAGCATTATTACAATATTTTGTAGGGGTAAAACTTGGTTGGTTCCCAGTGGCATTCTGGAAAGGACCTGAATTTACAGTTATGCCTACGGTTGCTTTATCGATGGCGGTTATCGCAACGATTGCTCGTTTTGCTCGTGCAGAATTGATTGAAGTTATGCAAGCTGATTACATTTTAACAGCGAAAGCAAAAGGGATTAGTCAAGGAGTTATTATTATAAAACACGCACTTCGTAACGCATTGATTCCAGTTGTTACAATTTTAGGACCAATGGTTGCAGGGTTAATTACAGGAACACTTGTTATTGAACAAATCTATGCTGTACCTGGACTTGGGGAACAGTTTGTTAAATCCATTCAATTAAATGACTATACAGTTATTATGGGAACAACAATTTTCTATAGTGCAATCTTTATTTTAGTTATTTTTATCGTGGATATTCTATATGGAATTATTGATCCTCGTATTCGTTTAGCGGGAGGGAAAAAATGATGAAAGATTTACAAAAATTATCTCCAGATCTATTCCAAATAGCTAATCAAAGTAACATTGATAATGAAGTCATTGCCCGTCCGAGCTTAACGTTTTGGCAAGATGTGAGAAGACGTTTGTTTCAACATAAAGGAGCAATGTTTGGACTTGTATTGCTGATCCTTATTGCGCTTTTGGCAATTTTTGGACCGATGGTAAGTAAATATTCTTATAAAGATCAAGATTTAGGCCGTGCAAAAATGCCGCCGAAAATTCCAGTGCTTGAAAATGTTCATTGGTTACCATTTGATGGTACAGACCAATATGGCGTTGATCAATATGAGAAACGTGATATTAAAGAGTATTTCTGGTTTGGTACAGATGATCTTGGGCGTGATCTTTGGACAAGAACATGGGAAGGAACACGCGTATCATTATACATCGCTCTTTTGGCAGCGGCAATTGACCTAGTAATTGGGGTTGCATACGGAGGTATCTCAGCGTTCTATGGCGGACGAGTAGATAATATCATGCAGCGTATTATGGAAATTATTAATGGTATTCCGTATTTAATTATCGTTATTTTGATGGTAATTATTATGGGATCAGGTATTTGGTCCATTACACTTGCGATGGCCATTACCGGTTGGATTGGTATGTCACGGATTGTGCGTGGACAAATATTAAAATTAAAGAACCAAGAATATGTATTAGCATCTCGTACATTAGGTGCAACAAATACACAATTAATCGTAAAGCATTTAATTCCGAACGTAATGGGACCAATTATCGTTATGACAATGTTTACAATTCCTACAGCAGTGTTCGGTGAAGCGTTCTTAAGTTTCATTGGACTTGGTATTCAACCACCATTTGCATCGTTAGGTTCTCTTGTAAATGAGGGGTATAAATCGATTCAAACATATCCACATATGATGTTCATCCCTGCGGTTGTCATCAGTGTGTTAATTTTAGCATTTAACTTAATGGCAGATGGATTACGCGATGCGTTAGATCCAAAAATGCGTAAGTAAACGAGGAAGGAGAGGTAAAAATGAAAACATTGTTAGAGGTAAAAGATTTACAAGTCTCCTTTGATACACACGCTGGCGAAGTACAAGCTGTTCGCGGAGTTACATTTGATTTGAAAAGGGGAGAAACATTAGCGATTGTAGGAGAATCTGGTTCTGGGAAATCAGTTACTTCGAAAGCGCTAATGGGATTAATCCCTAATCCTCCGGGACGCATTAAAGATGGAGAAATTGTATTTGATGGTCGTGATTTAACAAAATTAACGGAAAAAGAAATGCAGCAAGTGCGTGGGAAAGAGATTGCAATGATTTTCCAAGATCCGATGACATCATTAAACCCAACGATGACAATCGGTAATCAAATTATGGAAGGTCTTATTAAACACCAAGGAATGAGCAAAGCGGATGCTCGTAAAGTTGCTTTAGAGCTTCTTGACCTTGTTGGAATCCCAAACCCAGAAGCGCGTTTAAAGCAATACCCACACCAATTCTCTGGTGGTATGAGACAACGTGTTGTTATCGCAATGGCGCTAGCTTGTAATCCGAAATTATTGATTGCGGATGAGCCGACAACAGCACTGGACGTTACAATTCAAGCGCAAATTTTAGAACTTATGAAGGACATTCAGCAGAAAACGGAAGCAGCGATTATTTTCATTACGCATGATTTAGGCGTAGTAGCAAACGTTGCGGACAGAGTTGCAGTTATGTATGCAGGTAAAGTTGTTGAAATTGGTACGGTTGATGAAATTTTCTACAACCCAAAACATCCGTATACATGGGGATTGATCGCGTCTATGCCAAGTTTAGATGGTTCAGAAGCTGAGTTATATGCAATTCCTGGAACGCCTCCAGATTTATTAAAACCGCCAAAAGGGGATGCATTTGCACCACGTAACCCACAGGCGTTAAAAATTGATTTCGAAATGGAACCACCGTTATTTAAAGTAAGTGATACACATTATGCAGCAACATGGTTACTTCACGAGCAAGCACCAAAAGTACAACCGCCAGAAGTCGTTCAAAAACGAATTCTTCAAATGAAAGCAGGTGAACAACATGACTAATCAACGTGAGAAATTAATTGAAGTGAAAAATGTGAAGCAGCACTTTAATGTTAGTGGTGGTGTTGTAAAAGCGGTCAACGATATTTCATTTGATATTTATCGCGGTGAAACATTTGGACTTGTAGGGGAATCTGGTTGCGGAAAATCAACAACTGGAAGAACGATTATCAGGTTATACGATGCAACTGGTGGAGAAGTGTTGTTCGATGGTGAAAATGTACATGGTAAGAAGTCACGTGCAGAATTAAAGAAATTTAATCGTAAAATGCAAATGATTTTCCAAGATCCATATGCGTCATTAAATCCTCGTATGACAGTTGGAGATATTATTGCAGAAGGCATTGATATTCACGGTTTAGCAAAAAGTAAAAAAGACCGCATGGATCGTGTGCATGAATTATTAAACACAGTTGGTTTAAATAAAGAGCATGCCAATCGTTTCCCGCATGAGTTCTCTGGTGGACAACGTCAACGTATCGGAATCGCTCGTGCACTTGCGGTAGAACCAGAATTTATTATTGCGGATGAGCCGATTTCAGCACTTGACGTATCAATCCAAGCGCAAGTTGTAAACTTATTGAAACAACTGCAAAGAGAAAAGGGTTTAACATATTTATTCATCGCCCATGACTTATCCATGGTAAAATACATCAGTGATCGCATTGGTGTTATGTATCGCGGTCAAATTGTTGAATTAACAAGTAGTGACGAGTTATACGAGAATCCAATTCATCCGTATACAAAATCACTATTATCAGCAATTCCGCTTCCAGATCCAGATTACGAGCGCAATCGTAAGCGTATCGTATACGATCCATCTCAGCATCAATATGGAAATGAAGAGCCAAAGATGCGAGAAATCCGTCCAGGACATTTTGTTCTTTGTTCCGAAGCAGAATACAAGAAATATAAAGAAATCTATCAATAATAGAAAAGAAGCGGCCTGGGAGGTCGCTTCTTTTTTTATACATACAAATTAGAAAACTGATATAAACTCTTTCTTTTTGGATGGGAGAGAGCATCAGCTCATGTAGGCGGTCAGATCCCCATACTTTATGAATTTCCTTTTGTATTAAGCTTGAACAGGTGCTGACTCTTCAGAAGTCTCCGGTTTAACAAGTGCATAATTTTCCCAAGCTCTACTTCTCCAGCGGAAGAACATGATGATCGCGCGCGTCCACTCATCAATGGCAATGGCTAACCAAATACCAGGCAGTCCCATGTGTAAATAAAATACAAAAAAGTAGCCAAGTGGTAAACTCATTAAGACCATTGAGAATGCTCCAATTAAAACAGGATATTTTGCATCACCAGCAGCCCGCAAAGAATTAATGATTACAATATTCATTGTTCGCCCTGTTTCTAGCAGAATACTTAATAAAAGAACGGTTGATCCTAAAGTGATAATATCATGGTTAGTTGTAAATAGTCCCATTAACTGTGTACGGAATGTTATGACGAGAATGACCATACACAACGTGACACCGATGGCCCATTTTACACTTTTCCACACGCGTATATATGCTTCATCTTTCGCATTTCCACCAACTAGACGCCCAACGATGATTGCTGTTCCCATTCCGATGGCGATAGCAAATAAATAAGTAAACATTGAAATATTTGTCGCGTATTGTCTTGCGGCCAAGGATTCTGTTCCTAAGTATGTAGCATAATACAAAAAGACAATTTGACATGCTTGATACATAACTTGCTCAAAAGCCGATGGGATACCAATTTTTAAGATTTTTCCTACATATTCTTTTGATAAAGTGAAGTAGTATTTTAATTTGACGCGGTATTCCATGACGCGATATAGTAGCCAGAAGAAAACAATGAGTGCGATAAGTCGGCTGAAAGCAGAGGAAATAGCTGCCCCTTGAACACCGAGTTCAGGCATACCGAACTTTCCGAAAATAAGTATATAATTTCCAGCAATATGAAGGATATTCATCCCTAGTGAAATGAACATCGCTTGTTTTGTAAATCCATGAACACGAATAATTGCGGCCAGTGAATTGATAATGGCTTGAAGAAAAATAGCTCCCCCGACAATCGATAAATAATTTTGGGCGTAAGTCAATACATCACCTTGTAAATTCATTGCAGTCATCATATGTTTTGAGAATAAAAGAAAAACTGCGCTTATAACGAGCCCGACTCCTAAATTTAAAGTGATTGCTAATGCGGATATTTTTGATGCTTCCATAGATCGTTTAGAACCAAGATACTGCGATACAACAATAGCAGCCCCATTTCCGATTACTTCTAGTACTAAGATTGCGATATGAAGGTATTGATTCGCAGCTCCAACACCTGATACGGCGTCATCTGATAGTGCACTTAGCATAAAAGTATCAGCAATCCCCATTAACATAAAAAGAAACACTTCTAAAAAAATGGGCCATGTTAAGAAGAATAAATTTAACTGTTCTTCTTGCCCTTTTTTGGATGTAACCTCTGTCATATCATCCCTCACTTTACTGATATCTTTTTAAACAAAATGTATCTTAACACACTTTAGCAACACTTGCATTGATTTTGGAACTTGGTTAACAAATATATATTTCAAAGAAAAATAGGACATATATAGGTACAAATATAGAAGCGATCGGATCCTTTTTTAGCCCCATGCCGCGTGAAGACAAAAGGAGAGAAGAGTGGAGATATCTTTTTTAGATCAGCAACCTATATAGAAAAATCAAAATGGATTTATGTATGGTGCATGTGAAATTATAATAAAAGTTTTGCAGACTTGATAAAAGGGAGAACTGACGTATATGAGAAGGGAATAATCATGCGGAAAATATTATATAATATAAAATTAATTATACTCTGATAATTTAGATAATTACAAATGTGGTTAAATTTAGTATTTTAGGTGTTTAAATACGCGATATAAAACGTTTACAAAAACTGCTGTATTAGCAGAAAATTTTAATAAGATAGGAAAATAAATATACAAAGAATGTATTTATGTGTATAATATGAATTATTAGAACATACATATATTTCTTTCTGTTTGAAAATGAAAGGGCTAACATTTTTGGGAGGGGTAGCAGAATGAAGAAAAAAGTACCAGTTTTTGTAGCATCGACATTAGCAATGAGTATGATTTTAGGGGCGTGTAGTAGTTATCAAAAGGACGAGCCGCAAGCGAGTGCAAAAGGGGATAGCGGCAAGGCTAACGGGAAACAAGTCATCAATTTAACTGAAACACAGGAAATTCCAACAATGGACCCAGCATTATCAGCTGATGCAGTATCATCGCGCGTGATGAATAATACGATGGAAGGATTATATCGCCTTGAAAAAGGAGATAAGCTCGTTCCGGGTGTAGCAAAATCCAGTGAAAAATCAGAAGATGGGAAAAAGTATACGTTTAAATTACGAGAAGATGCGAAATGGTCAAATGGAGATCCTGTAACAGCGAAAGATTTCGTATACGCTTGGCAACGAGCGATTAATCCAGATAAAGCTGCAGTATCAGCATATATCATGTTTGATGTGAAGAATGCCCAGAAAATTAATAAAAAAGAAATGGCGCCAGATCAATTAGGGGTAAAAGCCGTTGATGATTATACATTAGAAGTAGAATTAGAACATCCAGTTCCTTACTTTGAAAATTTAATGATTTACCCACTCTTTTATCCTGTAAATGAAAAGTATGCAAAAGAGCAAGGGGACAAATTTGGTTTAGAGGCAAATACGACATTATATAATGGACCATTTGTATTAAGTGAATGGAAGCATGAAAGAAATTTCCAAATACAGAAAAACCCATCATACTGGGACAATAAAGTAGTGAAGATAGACGAAGTGAACTTTAATATTGTAAAAGACTTAGCAACATCAATTAATCTATATGATACAAAAGCAGTAGATCGTGTTATTTTGAGATCTGAGTTTGTTGATAAATATAAAGGGGACCCAGATTTCAAAACGGCAAATGAGGCTTCCGTATTCTTCCTTCGTTTCAATCAGAAAAATGAAGCTTTAGCAAATAAGAATATTCGAAAAGCAATTTCACTTGCCTTTGAACGTAAACCTTTTGTTGATACAATTTTAAACAATGGTTCTACTGAGGCGACAGGATTAATTCCAGGTAAATTTATTACAGGGCCAAACAAAAAAGACTTCCGAGCTGAAAATGGAGATTTAGTAAAAGCAAATGCGAAAGAAGCGAAGAAATATTGGGAAGCTGGTAAAAAAGAATTAGGAAAAGATAAGATTGAAATTGAGCTATTAAATGAAGATGTAGATTTATCTAAGAGAACAGGGGAGTACTTAAAAGGAGAGTTAGAAAAGAACTTACCTGGTTTGACATTGAAAATTAAGCAACAACCATTTGCGCAAAAGCTTAAACTTGAAGAAAGTGGAAACTATGACATGACATTCGCTGGATGGAGCCCGGATTTCCCAGATCCAGTAACGTACCTTGATATGTTTGTCACAGATGGTGCGCAAAATAAAATGAAATATTCTAATCCGAAATACGATGAAATTATTATGAAAGCGAAGACTGACGGTAGCGATGTACAAGCACGCTGGAATAGTTTACTTGAAGCTGAAAAAATGTTGCTGGATGATGCAGCAATTGCTCCTGTATATCAACGCAGTTCAGCTTACTTACAACGAGGAACAGTGAAAGATATTTATAAACATAATTACGGCGGAGATTTAAGCTTCAAATGGGCATCGGTAGGAAAATAATTTAAAAAGAAGCAGGAGAAATTCCTGCTTCTTTTTAGTATGTTCGTTTTTTATAAATCCCTTTTCCGCCAACTTGCTTCCAGCCGGATTGTACTTCCGCACTTTTATCAACAAATTTCATTTTCTCTTTCCCGCCAAATAGCTTTTCGCCAATGCCATTTGTAATGACACCAATCAATGCTGTAATTCCAATAACGAGGGCAGCGACAATGGCAAAATCAATAAAAAAAGCAACCATATGGAATTCCTCCTTTTGCCTGTCCGTAACTTTATTGTATGAAAAAAAAGAAAGAAAAGAAAGAAAAGTTAGAAAATAAATTTATTTTACTTGAAAATAAGCTAGACAGTAACTAGGGGATTTGATAGAATAAAAAAAGAACAAACGTTCTGTGCGCTGGTGTGTCTTACATTTCACCGCTGTTTTATGATGAAAAGAGTAAGGAAACGATATCTTTAGCAACTGGTTGATTGGATGGACAGCTTCTATAAACATGTTAAGAAGTAGCACCAAAGGTATATATATTAATAAAATAGAAGGATTTGTTCCATGAAAAATCCATGACAATTTTAGCTTAATGAAAGATGAGTTTTCCCATTGAGAAAGGAAATTTCCTGTATATTTCTTTCTCAATCTATTGTATAATGATTATAGAAGTTACTTATTTAAAGTAATTGTTGTTTAATAAGAGTTACTTGCTTAAAAGTTGTTGTTTACATGTAAGGCAATTTTTCATTATGTTGTAGGATAAGTTATAGTGGGGAATTGCTGGAAAATAGAAATTTAAACTGTAAGTAGTACAGAATTTGTACTCTTTAAGGAGAGTGAGTCTTGTATGGTAACACTATATAGTTCTCCAAGTTGTACGTCTTGTAGAAAGGCGAAATTATGGCTAGAGGAAAATCATATTCCTTATACAGAACGAAATATTTTCTCGGATCCATTAACGATTGAGGAAATTAAAGAAATTTTACGCATGACAGAAAGCGGAACGGATGAGATCATTTCAACTCGTTCGAAAGTTTTCCAAGAGTTAAATGTTAACTTAGAATCTTTACCACTTCAAGATTTATATAAGATGATTCGTGACTACCCAGGCATTTTACGCCGTCCTATTATGATTGACGAAAAACGCCTTCAAGTAGGTTATAACGAAGATGAGATTCGTCGTTTCTTACCACGTACAGTAAGAACATTTCAGCTACGTGAAGCACAGCGTCTTGTAAATTAATAATAAAAGTTTTGCATATGAAAACCTTCTACTGTAAAGTAGAAGGTTTTCGCATACATATATTCATTTGTATACAACCCATTTTGATTTTTGGCTATATAAGTTGCTACTGTGCTTGGGAGGATGCTCTCTTCTGCCTAAATAGAAAGGTTTTTCAGTTTGAGTTTATATAAATCTATATCAAATTAGAAAATACAAACTTCACCTTGCATTTCCTAATTTGATATGTTGCACAATAAATCCAATTGTTAATACTGTGAAAATAAAGAGGAAGGGCATACTTGTTGCAAAGATAGGGTTTTGCTGAAAAAAGTTTGTAAGCCGTGTTTCATGGGTGATCATTTTTCCAGCGGTGTAAGCAAGAACTGCTCCTCCGCAATAAATGAGAAAGGGAAAACGCTCCATAAGTAGTAAGATGAGCTTGCTTCCCCAAATAATAATAGGAATGGAAATTAATAATCCGATAATCACGAGTGTGAAATTTCCATGAGCAGCCCCCGCAATCGCAAGGACATTGTCAAAACCCATAACGAGATCGGCAAATACAATTGTACGAATCGCTTGAAATAATGTCGTTTTTCCTTGTATAGAAGAAAGATCATCGCTATTGTCAGTAAGTAAATTTACGGCAATCAGTGTAAGTAAGATGCCACCAATAAGCTGTAAGAAAGGAATATCGAGTAAGTAGACGGCAAGTATTGTAAGGAGAATTCGCAGTACGATTGCTAGGCCCGTACCAATAAAGATCGCTTTATTTCGTTTCGATTCGGGCAAGTTTCGGCTTGCAAGTGCGATTACAATTGCATTATCGCCGCCTAATACAACATCGATACCGACAATCATTAGTATAGATGTCAAAAAATCTAACTCCATTATTTTGCCTCCATTTATTCTGTTTTATTAAAGAGTACAGGTGTGGATATATGTATAGAATAAAAAAGCTTGATCAGCTCTATTACAATTGTACGGTGCGAAGTGTAATTGTATGTCCAATTTTTTATTAATGAGGTTTATATGGTAAGTGTATATAATGGAATATGTAAGAGTAAGGAATTACACTTGATTTGCGAACAATAATCTAGGCGAATGACTGTTTTTGTAAAATAAAACGATTTTATTTCCATTCTGGAGAATCTTATCATAAAATGAAAGTACAAGAATCTATTGATTTGTCATATGAGTGGGGAATCCCTTCATAACAATTCCAAATAGGAAGGGAGAGTTGTATTTTGGACATTGAAAGAATTAATGATCATACGATGAAATTTTTTATTACGTACATTGATATAGAAGATAGAGGGTTTAATCGTGAAGAGATCTGGTACAATCGTGAACGAAGCGAACAATTGTTTTGGGAAATGATGGATGAAGCGCACGATTATGATGATTTCTTTATTGATGGACCACTGTGGATTCAAGTACAGGCGCTTGATAAAGGCATTGAAGTACTTGTAACAAAAGCGCAGCTTTCAAAGGATGGACAAAAATTAGAATTACCAATAGGTCTAGATAAAATTATTGATATCCCTCTAGATGAGCGGATTGAATCACTATTTCAACAAGAATTAGAGGAAGAGATAGAGGCGGGGACAAACTTTAACGAAGATGGAACATTAGGCTTTTTAATTAAATTTGATGATTTTGAAGATGTCATTTCTTTAAGTCATCGTCTCATATTTGAAGATATAAAAGATGAATTGTATTCGTTTGAAGACCGCTATTATGTATATGTTGAATTCGATGAAGTGCTACACGATGAAGAAGAAATTGACCGCATTTTAAGTATTATTTTAGAGTATGGGGAAGAATCTACTTTAACGGTTCACCGTGTAAGTGAGTACGGCAAACAGGTCGTTAAAGAACGTGCACTTGAGACGATTCGCAGTCATTTTCCTTCTAAGACTTAGGCCGATTTCAATATTATGAAATCGGTTTTTTATATGCTGGGTATGACAGTAGAAATGCTTCGTAAGTAGGGGGGAAGAAATGAAAAATACGCTAAAGTTACTTGTTTTTTTTCTAGGTTTATTCGCAGCGTTTGTTTCGTTACGCATGTTTATTGATGTAGCATTTTATTCGGATGTTATAGGCATAAAAGATATTTCGTTTTTAGGAATTATAAGTATCGTATTTACTGTTTCTGCATTTTTAATTGGGTGTGTTATTTTCTTAGAAAACAGGCATCCATCTAAAACACTGACGTGGTTAATTGTACTAGGCATTTTTCCTGTAGTTGGTTTTTTTGCCTATTTATTATTTGGACAAAACTTTCGCAGAAAACGAATGTTTCAAAAGAAGGCTCTTTTGGACGAACAAGCTTTTTTGCAGTACAAAGGGCATGATGATTATAACGAACGCATTTTGCAAAATCATAAACATCAAGAATTATTATTTCGTTTAGCGGATAGGCTTGGCGCCTTAAATATTTCATTTCAGACAGAAACAAAAGTGTTAACGAATGGTGATGAAACGTTTCAATCGATTTTAGCAGGATTGCAAAGAGCGAAGCATCATATTCATATGGAATATTATATTGTACGTGATGATAAGCTCGGTACACAAATTAAAGAGATTTTAATGCAGAAGGCGCAGGAAGGTGTTACCGTCCGCTTTTTATATGATGCGGTTGGAAGTTTCAAACTGTCAAACGCTTATATTGATGAACTAAACGATGCAGGTGTAGAAATGATTCCATTCTTCCCGGTTCGTTTTCCGATTTTAAATGATAAAATTAATTATCGAAATCACCGGAAAATCGTTGTGATTGATGGAAATGAGGGGTTTGTAGGCGGATTAAATATTGGTGATGAATATTTAGGGAAAAATAAATATTTTGGATTTTGGCGAGATACACATTTATATTTAAGAGGTGAAGCAGTTCAAAGTTTGCAACTTATATTCCTGCAAGATTGGTTTTATATGACAGGTGAAGCTGTATTAGCACCTGAATATTTACAGGCGAAAGCTGTTGATGGAGATCATTGGGGCGGTGTACAACTTGTTGCAGGTGGGCCGGATAATAAATGGGAGACAATTAAGCATCTTTATTTTGCAATGATTGCTTCGGCAAGGAAGTCCATTTGGATTGCTACGCCATATTTTATTCCAGATGATGATATTTTATCTGCATTAAAAGTAGCAGCTCTTGCTGGCATTGATGTCCGTTTATTGATGCCGAGTAAACCAGATAAACGGACTGTATTTTATGCATCGAGGTCTTATTTTCCAGAGTTATTAGACGCAGGGGTAAAGATATATGAATATGAAAAAGGTTTCCTGCACAGTAAGATTGTCATTGTTGATTCTGATTTAGCATCAATTGGTACAGCGAACATGGATATGAGAAGCTTCCATTTAAATTTTGAGGTGAATGCCTTTTTATATGATACAAATAGTATTCGAAAGCTTGTTAAAGATTTTGAAGATGATTTACAAGTATCAAGTGAAATTCATGTAGATCGCTTTCATAGACGCCGTCTTCATAGGAGGATTGTGGAATCAGCATACCGTTTACTATCGCCTTTGTTATGAGGAAGAGGATATTCTTACAAGGATGTCCTCTTTTTGTTTAGAAAGGAATTTGCAATAAATTGTAGAATACAAAGCAGTATAGAAAGGATGTGGTATGATGTTTGTCGCAAGGCGAGAAAGTGGAGGGGAAGTTCACCTTCTTGAAAGCCGAGATGAAAAGGAGCTGCTTACAATGCGAAAGAAAGAGCGCTTTTTTTGTCCGGTTTGCGGGCGAGAGGTACAACTCAAGTTAGGTAAGCAAAAGAGATGGCATTTTGCTCATAAGAAAGTAAATCAGTGCCTCGTTTCATCTGAGCCGGAATCTGCTTATCATATGCACGGAAAGAAACAGTTATATAAATGGCTTAGGTCACAAGGGTTTCATGTGAAAATCGAACATTACCTCCCAGGGATTCGCCAAAGACCCGATCTTTTTATTGAAATGAAAGAGAGACAGATTGCAATTGAATATCAATGTGCCTCTTTATCCACGGAACAGTTATTAAAACGAACTTCTTCCTATTGGAAAGCAGGAATACAAATCATTTGGATATTAGGCGGAAATCAAATGAAAAAGCACTCTGCTTACTGGATTTCATTATCCTCGTTTCACTTTCTCTGCATACAATCTTATCCTCAGCCTTTCCTTCTCTTTTTTTGTCCAAATGCAAAATCATTTATGAAATGCGAACTGCTTACACCGTTTTCTACAAATGTTTATTTTTCACACATCACTCATTTTTCGGTACGCACCGTTACTTTTGAGGAGCTCTTTTGCCAAGCAGTCATTACGAAAGAACGATTGGAGCGGGAGTGGCAAAAGAAAAAGATTTATTTTCGAACGAATGTCCTTCCAATTTGGAATTATAGTCATAAATCACTTTTACACCTTTTATATCAATATCATCTTTCACCTTCTTGTTTTCCATCTGAAATTGGTGTTCCTCTTCCATCTGCATTTGCGTTTCAAACACATCCTTTTATATGGCAAGCTCTTCTTTGTATAGATTTCATTGGTAAATTTAAAACTGGAGAATACTTTTCATTACATGCCGTTTTTTCCTATGTAAATAAAAGACGTAATATTCAGCGGCGTACGTTACCTTATTTTTCGCAAAATGTATGGAGGTTAGCGATTCTAGAATATATAACGTTTTTATGTAAAGCAGGAATGATTGAAATGGTGGATGTGCATAAGTACCGAAAAATCAGGCAATTTATGATACTGAAAACGGAAGGGGAAATACAAGAATATGATGCGATTTGTTTGTCGCATGCACTATCGTTATTCGAAACAAAGTACAACATGAGAGAAGGAAAAGCGGATATAATAAGAGAGTACATGGAAGGAATTACATAACAAGAATCGAATTGTACTAAATAGAGATTCGAAGGAGGGTTTATAATATGGCTGATCAAAAAACAGCAAAAGCATTGCCGGACCGTAGTGAGATTGAGGAAATGAACACATGGCGCTTGGAAGATATTTTCCAAACGGATGAAGAATGGGAAAAAGAATTTCAAGCAGTGAAAGAGTTATTGCCGAAGTTAGCTGAATTTAAAGGGAAACTAGGTGATTCTGCTGATTCATTATTAGCGGCTTTACAGTATGAAGATGAAGTTTCGATGAGATTAGAAAAATTATATACATATGCTCATATGCGTTACGATCAAGATACAACAAATTCTGTTTATCAAGCGTTAAATGATCGTGCAACCAACTTATATTCTCAAGCTGCCAGCAGCACGGCGTATATCGTTCCTGAAATTTTAACAATTGCAGAAGAAAAGTTACAATCCTTCTTACAAGAAAACAAAGAATTAAGTGTATATGAACATGCGTTAGAAGAAATTACACGTCAGCGTCCACACGTACTATCAGAAGCTGAAGAAGCATTGTTAGCTGAAGCATCTGAAGTCCTGAATGCATCAAGTAATACATTTGGTATGCTTAATAATGCAGACTTGAAATTCCCATCTATTAAAGATGAGAATGGTGAAGAAGTAGAAGTAACACACGGTCGTTATATTCAATTTTTAGAAAGTGATGATCCTCGTGTTCGTCATGATGCATTCCATGCAGTGTATGAAACGTATGGGAAATATAAAAATACATTTGCAAGTACACTCAGCGGTGCGGTAAAACGCAATAATTTTAATGCGCGCGTTCGTAAATATGATTCGGCACGTCAAGCTGCGTTAAGCAATAATAACATTCCTGAAACAGTATATGACCAGCTTGTTAAGACGGTAAATGATAACTTACATTTATTGCACCGATATATTGACATTCGTAAACGTGCATTAGGTCTTGATGAATTGCATATGTACGATTTATATACACCGCTTGTACCAGAAGTGAAAATGAATGTGAAATATGAAGAAGCACAAGACATTCTACTCAAGTCATTAAACGTCCTTGGGGATGAGTATGTTGAAATTTTGAAAGAAGCATATGAAAACCGCTGGGTAGACGTGTATGAAAACAAAGGAAAACGAAGCGGTGCATATTCATCTGGTGCATATGGAACAAATCCGTATATTTTAATGAACTGGCACGATAATGTAAACAATTTATTTACACTTGCACATGAGTTTGGTCATTCTGTGCATAGCTACTATACAAGAAAAATACAACCACATGTTTATGGTGACTATTCAATCTTCGTTGCAGAAGTTGCATCAACTTGTAACGAAGCACTTTTAAATGATTATTTACTAAAAACGACAGAAGATAAGAAAGAGCGTTTATATTTACTAAATTATTATTTAGAGGGATTCCGTGGAACTGTATTCCGTCAAACGATGTTTGCTGAATTCGAGCACATCATTCATAAAAAAGTGCAAGAAGGTCATGCAGTAACGCCAGATATGTTAACGGAAATTTACTATGATTTAAATAAAAAATACTTTGGCGATGCTTTAGTCATCGATAAAGAAATTGGTATAGAGTGGTCTCGTATTCCGCACTTCTATTACAACTATTATGTATATCAATATGCAACAGGATTTAGTGCGGCAACAGCTTTATCAAAACAAATTTTAGAAGAAGGACAACCAGCTGTAGAGCGTTATATTAATGAATTCTTAAAAGCTGGAAGCTCCGATTATCCAATTGAAGTACTGAAAAAAGCAGGAGTAGACATGGCGTCTCCAGAGCCTGTTAAAGAAGCACTTCAAGTATTTGAAGAAAAGTTAAATGAATTAGAAGCATTATTATTTGAAGGGAAATAATAATGAAAGAAGAAGGGCGAGAGGAAAATTCTCGCCTTCTTTCTTTTTAGCCTTGTTACATAATATTGTTGATTTCAGTAAAAAGTAAGGGAACTCCTAATTTATGGAGTTCCCTTGTTTTGTTAAGCCCTCGATTATTAAATAAAAAAATCGGTCAAAGTATGTTAAACGATCGTGTTGATTATTTATCAATTTCATCTTAACTACGGTTTTTGAAAGAGTTTCAGTTGTTTCATATAGTCAACAGCCTTTGTTTTATTCTTTTGTTTAGAAACATAGTCTGCCTCGTTTTTATCTCTATAATAGTGATTAAATGCATCTTCACAAAGAGTACCGTCAGAAATGGCTTTTTTAACGGCGCAGTGTGGCTCGCTTGTATGTGTGCAATCAGAAAATTTACATCCCTTGGATAAACATACTATATCTTCAAATCCAAAATCTAAGTTTTCTTTCGGGTCTATCATTTCAAATCCCATTCTACTAAAATTCAATCCCTCACCTACTTTTAATAATATCTAACAATTGAAATCTTATCTTGCTAGTTCTCTAAAAGAATTTAATTTTGTAAATTCTGATAATTCAAGTGTATCATACGTCATTTCCGTTGAGAACAGATAGTTTTCAAGCATCATTTTACTAACTGTTGTATCGTCATTTCGAGCTCTGATTTGTTCAAAGAACTCTTTCAGGACGTATTGATTTGCTATGCTTAACTTTCTAATTTCTTAGGTGATATCCTTCAGTGTCATGCGAAACAAACCGCTCTCGTATTTTTTGTATGAAGAACAATCGTCTGTTGCTTTCGAATATCAACAGAGAAATTTAACATAGCGTTCTTTTTAAAAACCTTTAAAACGCTTTCTATGATTGAAATAAGAGAGGCTAACGAAGATGATTGCAAACAAAAGCGGCAAGGCAATAATCTTTGGGAATGCTTGTAATAGTGAAAGGATGTACAGGAAAAAAGAAATACAAGTACAAAAAAGAAGAAAGAAGATATGTGTTTTTTTCATCAAATCCCTCCTAAAAAGTTTCCTTTTATAGCTTATTCAGTAATGAAAACGTTTAGAATGTGACAGAAGTGTGAAATTCGACAAAAAGGGTTGTCATCTGACGTCGAATCTTGTAATATAATAGATGTGAACGAATTCACATACAAACATATACCCCTTTGTTTGAACGTGAAAATTTCTCCCATCCCCTTTAATATTTTTATAAGCCGTAAAGAAAAAGACCTGGTGTTTACACCAGGTCTTTTTCTTTTGCAATCCATTTCCAATAACGCTCACATTTTACTTCAACCATTCGTACTTTTCTTTTTAATGACAATTTTTTGAGCTCGCGTTCTATTTCTTGCTCCGAGCAGTCATAGATAAATGCAATTTCTTTAGATGACATAAATTGAGCCATCTCTAGCAATGTCTCTAGTGGTGGTAACGGAGCAGGCTCGATATCAAATTTTACAAGTTCTTTTAAGAGTTGTACGTACACATTATATGAATAAATGCCCGCAATCTTAATGCCTTCCTCATCTGAATTTGCATGGAAGAATACAAGAGAAGGGATTTCCGTGATGTGCATTTCATTTGTGAACTTTAGATCACATTGGAATGCTTTTTTTGCACTAATTGAATGCAAATCTTTTTTAAATTCTTCTACATCAATACCGCTTTGCTCTGCGCAGGCAAGTAGTAATTCTAAATCTGGTTTTGATACATTTTCAAGAAAAATGTATTCTTGGAGTTTCCGCAAAAATTTCGAACCTGCTTTTCGGCCTTGTAACTCAGCTGCTTTAATTGCAATAGAAACTAAATACGGTGTAGATGAGGCATCTTGCATATGCACTTTTCCATCGCATGAAAAGCCTTGTAAACTTGTTGTTTTTTCCCACACAAATCGAATATTAGCAGGTTTATTCCATTTGTGTGGGGAGGCGATTGCCCCTTCCACTTTGCCGGTTAATATGTGCCGAATCGAAAAATATGTTCCGTATTCGAGCCATAATTTAATGATAACTGGTTCAATGTCCCAGCAATCTTTGCAGAGCGGATCAATAAACAAATAGGCTTCTACAGATTTATGTTCGCACTTGGAAAGAGAAGGAATGCGTATATGCTTTGCTTCCTGTTTATCCATTACGCTTCACCTGTTTCGTTTGGAGTGTTGACCATATGCTGCGCAGTTAATGTTAAACGTTCAAAAACAAATTCTCGAATCTGCCCGTGTACTCCCGTATCTTCCATCGCTTGTTCCATACATGCTAACCAGGCTTTTGCTCGCTTTGGTGTAATCTCAAAAGGGAGATGGCGTGCTCTTAGCATAGGGTGACCATGTTCCTCTGTATACAAATTCGGTCCACCTAAATATTGCGTTAGAAATTGCTTCTGTTTCCTGGCTGTTTCTGTCAAATCGTCTGGGAAGATCGGAGATAAGTCAGGGTGTTTACTGACATAGGAATAAAACGTATCGACTAATGTTGCAATGGCTTGTTCACCGCCAATCGCTTCAAATGGTGTCATCGGTTGCTTGTTCATCCTGTATAAACTCCTTTTTCCATCAAATGTATATCTATTGTAGCAATGGATTGTCACGAAGAGCAACTAAACAGCTTTCGTACAATCTTTTGCTTAAAATAAAGTGAAACTTTAATCAGTTAGGGTCTTACTGACCGTAAGAACCCGATTGGTGAGGGCTAACCATCAGTGAGAAAAACGTTCGCTCATGGAAGTTTCACTTTAGCGTGCTTCGTTTTGTTTTGCAAGAAAAAAGCGTTGCACTTTATTTTTTGTATGACGAACAGGTATATGATATTTGTTTAACAAATTGAGGAAAGCCGCTTTGCCCGCTGCTTCATCTTGTACTTCATACTCAAGTTCATAATCATCGTGATTGTAATAGAAACTATGATCAAATACAAGTGTGCCGCCTTCGAATGTAGTTTCTGCTCGCTTTGTTGTTAAGCTTCCCATATAAGCTAAAGTAGAAACAGGGATTTGAAGTTTATGTAGTTGATCTAGCACAGGGCCTGTAATGAGCTGATTTGTTTCCATCATTTGCATTGCCTCCTGCTTTGTTACAGATTGATGAGTTTCTAGTAATCCAACTTCAGCGGGTTGTTTTAAAGTGAGTGTATACGCTCCACCTTTATAGCGAATACGAAGAGCAGAGCCCGCTGCTTTTAAAGAGAACTGAGGTGTTTCAAAATAATGATTCACTTGCTCTGCAAGTGATTGAATGGAAAAGGCGTTACATAATACTTGAAATTCTTCTTCTGTGACCATATTTTTAAACTCAATTTCAATTTCTTGTGTCATGGTTTAGGCTCCTTCTTAAAAATAATTCTTTAGACATTATCGCTTTTTCACAAATTTGGTTCAATGTTTTATTTGTTTGCGTCTATGTTATGATACAATAATAGTGTGAAGTAAGACAGGAAGTTGATATGGAGGAGTTAGAGCATGCAGAATAAAATTCAAGTTAAGAGCGTAGAAGAAAGAGAAAATGCTCTTATTTTTTGTGCGGAAAATACTGAAATACAAGTGGAGGAGTTAACAGCGCGTAATCACGTACTTGTAGACTCAGATCATTTATCATTTTTATATATTTTAGAAAACGAATCATCTTTCATTTATGTAAGTATTCCGCATACATGCTGGGAAGCAATGCAAGATGCAATGAAGAATGATAAAACGATGTTTGTTCGCGTAAATAATACTGAAATTGAGTTAGAGCAATTGAAGGAAGAAGTAGAATATTTAATTGAAAATATTGAAGGTAATGCAAATTATGGGGAAGAGCTTGTAACGGCTGTAGAAAAAGTATTTCTATAAGCAAATGGATTGACTTTGGTGGTGGTTGAAATGAATCGTAATTGGGAAGAATTTTTAGCGCCATATCACCAGGCGGTGGCAGAGCTAAAAGTGAAATTAAAAGGAATGCGTTCTCAGTTTACAATGTTAACAGAACACTCTCCGATTGAATTCGTAACAGGCCGAGTGAAGTCGGTTGCAAGCATTATTGATAAGGCGGAAAAGCGAAATGTACCGCTTGACCGGCTCGGAGAAGAAATGCAGGACATTGCTGGTCTTCGGATGATGTGTCAATTTGTTGATGAGATTAAGCCTGTTGTTGAATATCTTCGAAAACGGAATGACTTTGAAATTGTGGAAGAACGAGATTATGTAACGCAAAAGAAAGAAAGTGGCTATCGTTCATATCATGTTGTAATTAGTTATCCCGTTCAAACGATTTGCGGAGAGAAAAAAGTATTAGTTGAAATTCAAATTCGCACGCTAGCAATGAATTTTTGGGCAACAATTGAGCATTCTTTAAATTACAAATATAGTGGGCGTTTTCCAGAAGATATTAAAGTACGTCTTCAGCGTGCGGCAGAAGCGGCATTTTTATTAGATGAAGAAATGTCTTCGATTCGTCTTGAAATTCAAGAAGCACAAAAGATTTTTTCGCGCAAACAAGAAGCGAAAGAATCCGAATCATAAACTAAAGGGTGTTGGGCGATGAAATTTGCAATTATGTCAAAGGGAGATCAATCATCAAACGCACTTGCAAGTACAATGACCAATTACTTGCAGGATTTTGGATTTACAATGGATGAAGCAAAGCCGGATATTGTCATTTCTGTTGGGGGAGATGGCACGCTCTTATATGCGTTTCATCGCTATTATAACCGATTAGATGAGACTGCATTTGTCGGTGTACATACAGGGCATTTAGGATTTTATGCCGATTGGTTGCCAACAGAGGTAGAAAAACTTGTCATTGCGATTGCTAAAACGCCGTTTCAAGTAGTGGAATACCCGCTTTTAGAAGTCATTATTCGCTATGTGAATGGCGGTAAAGAATCGCAGTATTTAGCAATGAATGAAGCGACAGTGAAAAGCGCAGAAGGTACATTAGTAACAGAGGTAGAAATTCGCGGGGAATATTTTGAAACATTCCGCGGGGATGGTCTTTGTATTTCTACTCCTTCGGGAAGTACAGCGTACAATAAAGCGCTAGGCGGAGCGATTATTCATCCTTCTATTGAAGCGATTCAAATTGCAGAAATGGCTTCGATTAATAATCGCGTGTTCCGTACAGTCGGTTCACCGCTCGTTTTACCGAAGCATCATACATGTGTTCTAAAACCAACTGCAGGAATGAATTTACAAATTACAGTGGATCATTTAACGATGGTGCATCAAGATGTAAAGTCAATTCAATACCGCGTTGCAAACGAGAAGGTAAGATTCGTTCGTTTTCGTCCGTTCCCATTTTGGAAACGTGTCCGCGATTCGTTTGTTGCGGGTGAGTAGAGAGGATTTATGCATTTGAGAAGATTTACATTAAAATGGTGTATGACAGAAGCAGAGAAGGGAATGCTCATCCGGGAGTTTCTAAAAGTGAAAGGGATCTCTAAAGCTGCTTTGACAGATATAAAGTTCCAAGGCGGGGCAATTGAAGTTGACGGTAAGCATGCGACAGTGCGGCACGTATTACAGACTGGGGAAGAATTACAAGTGTTCTTTCCAGTTGAGGAGAGAAGCGAAGGAATGCTTGCTGAAAATATTCCTTTACACGTCCTATATGAAGATGAATCTGTACTGGTGATGAATAAAGAACCATACATGTCTACGATTCCGTCTAGGGAACACCCAGCAGGAAGTGTCGCCAATGCGCTACTTTATCATTATGATAAGCAGAATCTCGCAAGTACAGTGCATATCGTAACGCGACTCGACCGTGATACGTCAGGGCTTATGCTGATTGCAAAAAATCGTTTCATTCACCACCTTTTATCAAAACAGCATCAGCAAAAGCAAGTGAAACGAACTTACGAAGCAATTGTTCATGGAGAATTGATAGAAGAATCAGGAACGATTGATGCGCCAATTGGAAGAAAAGACGATAGTATTATTGAACGAATTGTATGTGAAGACGGCCAAAGGGCAGTTACGCATTTTCAAGTGCTAGAGAGATTTTCTGATAAGACGCGAGTTTCATTGCAGTTAGAAACAGGAAGAACGCATCAAATTCGTGTACATATGGCATATTTAGGCCATTCGCTATTAGGAGATGACTTGTATGGAGGGAGTAAGTCGCAGATAGGGCGACAAGCGCTCCATAGTACGAGTTTAACGTTCTATCATCCTATTTTAGAAAAACAGATGACATTTCATGCGGATGTGCCGGAAGATATGAAAGAATTATTGAAATAAGCTGCCTTGAGTATTGAAGTGACCGAAAAAAGTTAGACAGGTTATTTCATTAGGCAGCTTTTGGGGCATGGACCTGGGTATTGTACCGGGCTCATGCCCTTTCGTTTTGTCTTAATTCTTTTATGATATGTATGATTTACTTTGTGTCCGCGATTCGTAAGTTCATCACGAATATGACGATAAACATAAAGCCCTTCAAGTTCGTTATAAATGGCTTGAATTACCCCTTTTAGTTCTCCATCTGGATCAGGACGATCGAATTTTTTATCCAATAATAATACGTGCTTCGTGGAATACATATTCACTATATATTGTTTTTATAACGAACTCTACATGGAATATTATATTCATATTAAGTTATTAGGAACACCCAATGTTGTTTCACAACTGAAAGGAATTTGAAAAAAAACTGAAACTTTTCTCATTAAAATTCAATCTTACTTAAAAAATGAAAGAAAAGTGAAATTTTCCAAAAGAAATTCTTTGTTAAAATAAAAAGCATAAATAAAAAAAGTGTTGACATATGGAGAAGAATGTACTTTTTCAAGATGTAGTGGGGGAAAAAATGAGATTAGAAAAACAATTAATAAAAAAGACATATTATGAAACATTCCTAATGGAGAATGAAACAAATCCACCTCTTCAAGTACTTGGAGAAGCATATTTAAACGAACAAAAAAATGAGATTTCCGATGGATCTTATATTCGTTTTGCACAGGGTGAATTTTATTATCATCATCAAGATTTTGAAACAGCTATTTTTAAATGGGAGAAAGTCAGTAATGAATTAGCGCCATGGGCACAAAAAAATATTGCGGATGCTTATTTCGAACTTGACCAATTATCAGTTGCTGAAAATGTTTATACCTCGATTACTACTGATAACAAAATACTTATGACTGAAATTGTACTGCAATTACTGTCTCTTTACATCGAGCAAAATAATCTTGATTCAGCCTTCGGTGTTATTAAAGAAGCGGTTTCTTTAAATCCCGATTATCCAAACGTCACAACAATTGCACGTTCCTTTTATGAAGAACAGCAGGATTTTGACAGCGCAGTAGAGCTTGCTGTGAATGAGTTAATTCGAACAGAATCTTTTCCATGGTTTGAGGTTCTAAAAGAATATATCGATAAAGGATTTACTAAAAATCTTTCACCAGACTATTTTTATCAAGTATTAGATACATTAAATAATGTAGATCAAGTACAATTTACGCAAATTGTTTCATCACTTTGGCACAGCTATAAAAATGAACAAAATTACTTATTATGGCTTAAAACAATAAATGAATTTTTATTACATATTGAAATACATTCGTCCGATAGATGGGACGAAATTTCTGCTCTTTACGAAGAAACGTACTTTGAATTAATTCAAGGTCAATATATGCTAAGACAATTACAGGATATCATTCCTAACTTTTTAACAAATTGGTTAAAGATAGCCAATCCGTCTCATTCTGTATTTCCATCTGCAGCAGTATTGGCATGGAATGAGAGTTTCCCTTCCAAAATAGATTCAGAAAATATAAAACATGCGGAAAGCCTACTGTCATATTCTATTAATCATGTGAATGGCTTAGAGCATAGTTTACATCTTTTTGAATCTATTACACAGTGGGCACAAAAACATGATTTAGAAATGGGTCATCGATTTAGATGGTTAGTTGGTGAGCTTGCAGATTTAAGGACAAATCGCCTTTTAGTAACTGGAACTTCGGGAAATGGAAAAGCTTCATTTATTAACTCTATACTAGGAGAAAATATATTAGAAAACTCAATCTCAAATGTAGTTGTCTTTAAAAATGACGCTCATACAGAAATTAACGCGATAACAGATGCAGCAATTACAACAACTGAGAATTTCTCGGATTTCTATAACATGATGTCCATGCACCGCCAAACATATAGAGATAGAGCATGTGTTGAATTTAAATTACCATGTAGATTTTTAGGTAAAAATAAACTTACATTCGTTGTTGCACCTAGCTTTAATAGGAACAACGACACTAGAGATGAGATATTCGAATATTTGAATTCCGTAGACGAATTATTATTCGTATTGAATGCGGATTCACCTTTTACTGATAAAGAACGTGACATTCTATTAAGTATCCAAGAACATATACCAAATCTACAAATTCATTTCTTATTAAATAAAATCGATAACATTTATAGTGAAGTAGAAGTGAATAGAGTTATACATGATACGCAAGCGAGAATAAACGCATATTTTCCGTATGCGAGAGTTTTCCCTTACTCTTCGTTATATACAAACAGTCAACAACTAAACGATTTAACTGAGTTTATTCATTTTAACTTTAACCATAAAAACATCGATGCAGAACGTACTGAAAAGCTATTATTTTTCATTCGAAAAACAATTACATATCTTTTGGATAAACGCGTCGAGATGGAAAATGATCTAGTGGATTCTATTAATTGGAATGAAGATATGTTAGTTAAACTAAATGGTTGTATTAATAACCTTACTGCTTTTGAGAAGGAAAAAATTCATTTAATTACAGAATCATATCGTACAATGAAAAACGAAATTACGAATGATCTTACAGAACATATTCCGAAACTATTGCAGAGTTGTTCTGATTTAATTAGTGAAGAAAGCGATTTTGGGCACATTGATATTGAACTAAATACAGCGATGAACGAAAGAGTTCAAAAATATCTAGAACAAACTGTGTTACCTAATCTTGCTCGCTCTATGCAAAATTGGATTGAAACTTCTAATAACGAGTTCCTTCAAAGTCAATCGTACTTAGAAGAAATCAGTGAAGGACTTAATTCTTTATGTGGAGAAAATCGAATACAGTTAGAATGTGACTTTAAAGTGCTTGATGACTGGCGCAGAGATACTGATAGAATGACAACTAGAATACAAATGGAAGAAGTAAATATCTTACGCCGATTTACACCAGCACAATTTTTACTGAAAAGTGCCGGTAAATTATTTGGAGTTCTTCCTAAAAATAAAACTATGCTATATAACAAATACAAACAGTATTTAGAAAATGAAGATTATACAGATGTAACGGCTTCTATTATGAACAAATTTTTCTTGCAATTTGAGCTGTTTGAAAACGCACTAGAGCGGGATATTAATATATTCTTTAGAAATCCATTTGGCTCATTGAAACAAGCTGTAGAAAACACTCATTTAGAAATAAAAGAAAAACAAGATACACTGCATAAAATGAAATCAAATCCTGAAGTTTATCATGATTCTATAACGCTCTTTGAATTGAGATTACGTCAATGTGAAGTAATCTTAAATATAGGTGAGGATAATTCCTATACAGATTTAACTTTAGAAACAAGCATAGAATAAACGTAAAGTAACTCCAAAATCTACAATAAAAGTTGATTTTGGAGTTGTTTTTTATTTCCTTTCCTTTTTTTTGGAACTCTGCATTTAGACGGTAAATCCTTTAAACGCGGCAAGACTTTATTATGTAATTGCACGGAATTTTTCTGGTACAAAGGGCATCGAAGAAGGAACTGAAACAGTTTCCATCTCTGGATAACGCAGCCCTGTTAATTTTCCGCCAAATACAGCACCTGTATCAATATTTACCGTATGATTTACAAAACGGGGTTCTGCGACAGGTGTATGTCCATATACAATCCACGCTTCCCCTTCATAATGCTTCGCCCAATCACGGCGGACAGGTGAACCATCGGGATGTTTTTCTCCTGTAATGTCACCGTATAATACGAAAGTTTGGACTTTCTTATCAGTCCTTCCAATATAATCTTGGCGAATACCAGCGTGACAGACAATGAGTTTACCGTTATCTAATACATGGTAGAGAGGAGAGTGTTCATATAAATCAATAAACTTTTTCTGCACTATTTTTTGCTCACGAGTAGGTAATGCTTCATATTCAGCGACAGTTGTTTCTAAACCATGTGATACTTGTACTTTACGTCCAATAAAATAACGATACAGTTTGTTGCAATGATTCCCAGGAGCATAATAGGCTTCTTTTTTATTCATAACAAGCTCCCACACAATTTCAATCATGCGAAGGGATGCCGGGCCACGGTCAGTAATATCTCCGACAAAAGCAAGTTGTCTCTTCTCTGGATGGACAGGAAGACCGCTATCCCAGTTATAACCGAGCTGCTTTGTTAACGTTTGAAACTCTTCTAAACAGCCGTGGATATCTCCGATAATGTCGTATTTCATATTGTAACCCCCATTTCGAGTTTTTCTTAGTATACCTAAAGTGGATATAGAAAAAACCATACCCAAGTGGATATGGTTAGTCAAACATAAACGTTTTCGTTCGCGATCGTACGTTCAGTATGAAGCCAATCGCAATCATATATGTCAGCAAGGAACTACCGCCATAACTCATAAGAGGAAGTGTAATCCCTGTAATCGGAAGCAGTCCAATTGTCATCCCAATATTTTGGAATACCTGGAATGTAAACATTCCAATCGTTCCTGCACATAAATAGCTACCGAATGGATCATTACTTTCTAAAGCAATATGAATCATTCGATAAATAAGAAGGAAGAAAAGTGAAATAACAACACTTGCTCCTAAAAAGCCGAATTGCTCGGCAATGTTTGTAAAAATAAAATCGGTATGCGGTTCCGGGAAATATACTTGACCATTTTCCCAACCCTTACCATGCAATTCACCTGATCCAGTTGCTAAAACAGATTGCCTCAACTGATATCCTTGCGTTTCGTATTCATAAGGTGCTAGCCAGCCGTAGAAACGATCTAATTGATATTCTTTTAAAATATGTTCTTTAAAGAATGCTGTATGTTCAAAATAAATATACGTTAGCGTAGAAGCAGCTGCTACTACGATCCCAGCTAACCCGAAAATAAAGCGCCAGCGTACACCTGAAACTAAAATCATTGCTGCAATCATTGCTGAAATAACCATTGTATTTCCTAAATCAGGTTCTTTCGCAATTAAAAGTAGCGGCGGTAAACTTGCGCCGAATATTTTCCCGAGTAAAATTAAATCCTCGCGTGGAGAGCGAAACGGATATTTTTCATTATGATTGACGATAATGCGGCCAATAACAATGATTAAAAATAATTTCATAATCTCGGAAGGCTGGAAGTTACCAAGACCTGGCACACTGTACCAAGCAGTAGCACCTTTAATTGTTACAGCTCCAGGGATTTTTAATTCAAGTCCAATAAGTAAAATCATCGCAAATCCATACAAATACCAAGCAATTTGCTTATATCGGTCAAAATCAATAACCATAATTGCAACAACTGCGATGGACCCAATGACATACCATTGAATTTGTTTTGCTACAAAGTTTACTTTTTGTAAGGCTGGTGGTAAAGATGGTTGAGCACTTGCAATGGCAAAACAACTAACAATTGCAATTGCGAGTACAATCAGGATCAATATGTAATCTATTCGATATTGGGAATTCTTGTCTTTCACCGTACGTAGTCCTTTCTATTACTCTTTGTGAAATGAAAAAAAGACGCTATTACCATATTAGCGGATTTTGAGTGGTTTGCAAATATGTTGTTTTGATTTTGATTGTGAGATGTTAGATTATATAAATATAAATAGAGATAAAACCTTTCTTTTTTAGATGGAAGAGAGGCTCCGTCCGTGGGTAGAAGCGGTCAGTGTCTATTTTAGCCCCATGCCATGTTTAAGATAAAGGAAGAAAATGAGTGCGGTTCCCCTTTTATCTTTCATATCCGCAATCTATATAGCAAGTACATGTAACATAAGAAAGATTGAAATTATATCATTGCAGGAAAGTGAAAGAGCAAAAGAGAAGTAAAGAACCAGTCATACTAATAATTTTGTTTTGCCTTATTTTGAATTTGTGATATGATATAAACATATTACCAGGTACTAATAACTGATGTTATTTAATAAATTTAGGGGGATAAATAAATGAATCTTCTCAACTTAAAAGGAAAAAACATTATCGTAATGGGAGTTGCGAACCAACGAAGCATCGCTTGGGGAATTGCTCGTTCACTACACGAAGCAGGAGCAAACTTAATTTTCACATATGCAGGTGAGCGTCTAGAAAAGAACGTACGCGATCTAGCAGAATCATTAGAAGGACAAAAATCACTTGTTTTACCATGTGACGTAACAAACGATGAAGATATTGTACGTTGCTTCCAATCAATTAAAGAAGAAGTTGGAGTTGTTCATGGATTAGCACACTGCATCGCATTCGCAAACCGTGATGACTTAAAAGGTGAATTCGTTGATACATCTCGCGATGGTTTCTTACTTGCACAAAACATTAGCTCATTCTCATTAACAGCAGTTGCAAGAGCTGCGAAGCCATTAATGACAGAAGGCGGCAGCATCGTAACATTAACATACCTTGGCGGAGAGCGCGTTGTATCAAACTACAACGTAATGGGCGTTGCAAAAGCATCACTTGACGCAAGTGTAAGATACTTAGCAAACGATCTAGGACAGCACAACATTCGCGTAAATTCTGTATCAGCAGGTCCAATCCGTACGCTATCAGCTAAAGGTGTTGGCGACTTTAACAGCATCTTAAAACAAATTGAAGAACGCGCACCACTTCGTCGTAACGTAACACAAGAAGAAGTTGGAAACACAGCGTTATTCTTATTCAGTGATCTAGCAACTGGAGTTACTGGTGAGAACATTCATGTGGATTCTGGGTATCATATTTTGGGGTAATACATTTTCATATATTTGAAAATCGAGCAGCCGGCTGGAGACAGCTAGCTGCTTTTTTGTGTACTAACTATAGAAATAGACATGAAATGAATTGCGCCCTCTCATATACAAATTGTACATGGTTCGGTTAGTACCATATGACTATAAGTGGTATATATACCGCAATTGAAAAGTAAAATGGGTAGAGATAAGGTTTAGGGTGAAGAGCATATTAGGTTTTGCGGGTAGAAATATATAATAGCTCAGCCAACAGATTTTTAGAAATGAAACAGGTTTATTCACAATAAAAAAGAGTAATAAGATGGGAGGGGGAATGAATAACTAAGACAATAAATTTCTATGTACATAACTCGAAATTTATTTGGCTCATAGTGATATATAATAAGGTTCTTTATTCTGAAATTTTCACTTCCTTACGTCACATATAATTATTAAGTAGATAACAGAGCGAAACACTATTTTACTAGAAGTACTGTTCCAATATTTATTCAGAAATATTTGTAATTATCCTGTAAAAGTTGATAAAGCGTCTTTATGAAAATGTTGATAATCCCATATTCTAAAATAGAAGAAGGAGGTTCGGTTATGAAAGAAATTTTCAAGCGTATTTATCAAAATAATTTATGGGGAGGAAAACAATCTGTATCTGGACCTGGATCAGATGTTGAACAGACTGAAACCATTGTAACGCAAATTCCTATTTTAATTCATAATTTTAAAATTAAAACTATGTTAGATGCACCATGTGGGGATTTTAACTGGATGACACATATTAATTTAAATGTAGACTACACAGGGGTTGATATTGTTCCGGATTTAATCGAAAAAAATAATAAAATGTATGCTAACCCAAGAAGAAAATTCCTCTATTCGGATATTACCCGGGACCCTCTTGCTAAGGTAGATCTAATTCTTTGTCGAGATTGCCTTGTACATCTCTCGTTTCAGGATATTCAACTAGCACTTCATAATTTTAAAAGAAGCGGTTCAAAATATCTTCTTACTACAACATTTACTCGAATAGAAAGCAATAAAGATATAGTTACAGGAGAATGGCGCCCTTTAAACTTTGAAAGGCAACCTTTTAACTTTACAAAACCTTTGTTCATTATTAATGAAAATTGTACTGAGAACAATCTGCAATATTCAGATAAGTCATTGGCGTTGTGGGAAATAGATAGTATACCTCCCTGTTAAGTATAGAATATCTTGATCTTAAAATAGAGGAAGATGGAGCTCTACATTAAGAAAGGAGACTATCAAAACTTATATATAGAAAAATAAACATAAGTATGAAATTTATAAATTATGGTTGAATTCTAGCACTTTTCGTATCGGAAATTTAAATAATGAATTTAATCAATCGTACGATTGAACAATTTCGAAATATATTGAGTATACAGGATATTGAGTTAATCTATATCAATCACTTGATTCAATTTCCTATACCATTATTAATGAATCTTATTCAGGATTCTGGCGTAGGCTATATTTTTCCTACATTAACGGGCAGTAAGACCCTCACCAAAAAATTCAGCAAAAGCAAAGAAGTTAGGTGGGGGATCAACTGCCCGTAAAAGTTCGATTGGTGAGGGCTGATAATTAGTGGGAGAAAAAGCCCCCCCGCTGATTAAAGTTTCACTTTATTATAATAGAACCCTACGATAATACTAAAATGACATTCTTTTTTATAGCTGGATAAGGTTCAATATAACTGGTTAAATAAGGAAATAGAATTTATTTTCACCAACACTCATCGGTGAAAATAAATTCTCCAGTATTTGTAATACGTAAAATTACATCTTTATTTACAAGGTTACCAAAAACGTCATATATATATTTGTAACATTGTAGATTATCTAGTAAATTCTTAGTTTGAATATTGATCTGGTTTTGGGGGTCATTACTTTTATTTGGTATAAAGTTGACATGATCATTTAAAAATACTGGATGTAAAGATAAATATAAAGTTGGTTTTTGCAATTTTAAAAATTCATGTAAAAAGGGGATTAAAGAATACTCTCCACCCTCAATATCCATTTTTATGAAATTAACATTTTCAATATTATTTTCAGTAATTAAATCATATATAGTCAAAGCTCTAACCTGACAATAATGATCTGAAATTGTTGGAATAAGACTTGAGGAAGAGTCACCAAATCTAGATCTCATATATAAATTGGTATTACCCGATTTCTCAGCTATTGCCGCATTGATACAAGTTATTTTTGAGGAAATATCAGGATTTAAGTTCAGGTTTGTAATAAGTTCATTAAAAGCAACGGGATCAGGTTCAAGGCCATAAACGTGTTTAGCTTTATGAGCCCCATATAATACTGTTGGTCCAATCCAGGCTCCTATATCAATATAGGGATGTTCGGGGTGTAAGAATCTGTCAAATATCTTGAATGTCTGTTCTTCCCAATTATTTCGGTGCATTTCATCCCATATCCATCTCGTGTTTTGATTAGAAATTACACTGAAGTTAATCCCATTTTTTTGAATATTTATTGTGCCTGAAGGCATGATTTAATCGCCCCTTTATAACGTTTTTTAATGAAATATTTAAGAGGTTATTGGAGATTTGTATTTTCATGTATACTATTCTGCTGGTTTATGAGAAAAATCATAATAGTATAAAATAGAAGGAATTCTTATTTGATTTACAATATCTTTTGAAACTCTAGCTCCCTATTCATCGTCTTCTCCAAAGCTAATATTTAAAAATTTATGTTGAACGGCAATTTTCTTTGCATAACACATTAAATGGTTAGGTTTTCTATAGTAGAAATTTGCATCTTCCTTTTTTTAACATCACTAAGATTTCCACAGGCTTACTTTGTGATTGTTTATCTAATTCATCAATTATTCGCTGTAAGTAACTTTTTCGCTCTGGAACGGATGGGGGAAGGATAGATATAGATAATGTAACACTCAACTTATCACTTCCTTTGGGTAGATTGTTTATGCGAGAAGCTAATATATAGTAATACTATTTAACATATATATGCTTTATGTTTGCATCTTTCAATCTATCTCTATAGTATGCGGTAAGTTCTTTTTTGTTCGTAATTTTCTATAAGTAATTATCGTATTTTATAAGAGTGTCTTATACAGCGGGATAAGGTATCTACGATTTGTAAAAAAAGAATCAGGATTTGTGTATAAATAGGAAGTAAAACGATAGAAATAATGGATGCTCATGTAGTAAACACATACGCTAAGGCAATATCTTATGTAAGGATTTAGATAAAAAGGGAATATAGAGAGGTATTATATACATATATAGGATATGTATAAAGTTTACAGAATTGAATTCATCATTTGTGTAACGTTAAAGGTAATAGAAAATAGCAGCATGAATACACAGCTTTGAAGGAGAAGCAATAAAATGAAAGGAATTATCCTTGCCAGTGGAACTGGGTCTCGGTTATACTCGATTATAAAAATCATAAATAAACATTTGTTTTTCGTCCGTTACTCTCCTATGATTTATCACTCTGTATATAAGCTTCGGGAATGCGGTATTACAGATATTATTGTCATTAACGGGAAAGAGCATATGGACGATGTAATCAGTTTTTTTGTAGTGAAGCTGAATTTGAGATGTTCTTCACATAGCATGTACAAGAGAAAGAAATAACAAAAAGTATGCTAATTCTAAAAGGAAATTTCTCGTCTCAAGATATTCAACTAGCACTTCATAATTTTAAAAGAAGCACTCGAAATATATCCTTACTACAATATTTACTCGAATAGAAAGTAGTTACAGGAGGATGGCGTCCTTTAAATCTTGAAAATCACCTTTCAGCTTTACAAAACCTTTGTTTATCATTAATGAAAATTGTATAGAGAATAATCTACAGTATTCAGATAAGTTCTTGGCGTTAAGTATAGAATACCTTAATCTTAGAATAGAGCAAGATGAAACTCTCGATTAAGAAAGGGGACTATCAACATGGATGATTCTCAGTTCTTTACTTTTACCGGAAATGAGAAATTCTGTGTCCAAAAGTGCTTTCATTCTGTTAAAAATTCCTTTACGTATGAGTTTTTGGTAAAACCACAAGCTCTTCATAAAGTAGATATAGAGTCTCAAAAAGGTTGCTCAGGCACATCTAGGCAAAGATATTTAATCAGTGCAGAATATGGTGGGGATGAAAATACAGCAGGAGTAGGGGTATCTGTAGGGATAAATGGAATATCCGTTTATGAGCATTCGGTCAATCATCTACCTGCAACTCTAGTTTTCCAAAGCTTTATTTCTGGCTGGACACATGTAACAGTAGTATATGAAAATCGGACTCCTACTCTTTATATAAATGGAGAATTTATAAAAAGAGGATTACCTAGTACAAAAGCTAATGTCCTAGCATCAGGAGTTTTTGGCGGACTTGATCCCTATGGTTTTTTTATTGGACAGCTAAAATATATTAGAATATGGGATTATCCAAAGTCAGCAAAACAAATTAAGGAAATGCTGACTCAAGGGCTAAAGAATAAAGAGACGGGTTTAGTTGGTTATTGGGAATTTAATCGTGACTCTTCTGAGGGTTTAGTAATTAGTAATCATAAATTGAACGATATGCCGAGAAGAGGGATTTTATTTGTTATGAATCCTATAGGTGGGGGAACAGAACACTATCAAAACCTATATATAGAAAAAAATAAACATAAGTATGAAATTTATAAATTATGGTTGAATTCTAATACTCTTCGTATCGAAAATTTAAATAATGAATCGTACACTTTTAAACTAAATGATTTTAACAGTGAACATTTTCAGAGGGTGTTAATTTTATTGGGTATAGATTTGATTTATATTAATCACTTGATTAATTTTCCTATATCAGTATTAATGAATCTTATTCAGGATTCGGGTATAGAATATATTTATTTTATACATGATTTTTATTGTGTATGCCCTCTAATACATCTAATAAATAGTGATGGGGTATATTGTAATAATGAAACGGATGAATTTATATGTCAAAATTGTTTGGATAAAATTAATGCTATAAACATTAAGAATTGGAGAGAGAATTTTTTATCTTTTTTACAAGGGGCCAAAAAGGTAATTGCTCCAAGTAATAGTACAAAAGAAATGATACAGAAACATTTTCCACTTGTTCATATAGATGTTAAGGAGCATTCTCTATCTAGTACTGTTCGCTATACCTTCAATTCTCAATTTGTAAATGGAAAAGAGCTTAATGTAGCGTTTATGGGAAATATGCATTATATTAAAGGATTTCATATTTTGTATGAGTTGAAAGATGCTATTGAAAGAGAAAACCTGCCTATTTATATAAAAGTCATTGGTTCAACAAATAGACATCGGAGTTTTAGAAGTGCAGATGGAAAATTTATTGTAACAGGGCCCTACGATAATACTAAAATCTCGGATCTTCTTGCAAGTCATAAGATAGCTCTTACCATAACGTCTTCTATCTGTCCTGAAACTTTTTCTTATACAACAGCTGAAGCTATGTTTTCAGGATATCCTGTTATAACTTTTGATATAGGGGCACCAGCTGAACGAGTTAGAAGGTATAATGGAGGATGGATTTTAGAATCCGTAAATAGTACTAGTATTTTGCAACTTTTAAAACAACTGTTGAATAACCGGAATGAAATCTTGGAAAAGGCAAATAATCTATTAAATATTTCTCAAAATAAACTCTAATTAATAATTCTTTAACAAGGGTGTATATATATGTCATTAATAAGTATCATTAACTTTAAACAATTTTCAAAAAACTAAAACATGTATAGATAGTATTTATACATTTACTGATCAGCCATACGAGTTAATCATCGTTGACAAGAGTTCGAAAGATGAAATTTTAGAGTATTTAAAAAACCTTCAGATATCAACTTAATATGTAATAAGCAAAATAAAGGGTTTGCTGCAGGATGTAATCAAGATATGAAGATAGCGAAAGGAACACAAATATTATTATTAAACAATGACACAATTGAGTGGAAAACATTGAATAAATATTTACAACTCAAAACCCCTTTGAAGCAGGAAAAAAGATAAACAACATAGTGCTAATTCCTAACATCCTGTTGTTTGGGAACTTTTATAAGTAATGTTAGTGCTAAGGAATTACGTGAAAGCAGGAAAGGAATCGAAAAGACGAAGAATAATAACGGTTTCTAGGCATAAACTACCAGTTTATCTATGCTCAAGCGAATTCCTTCCTGCAAAGAACAAAATAGCTTTGAAAAATGGTTGATACAAGTAAAGAAGAATGACATATCTGAAATAAAACAATGTATCAAATATATCCGAGCAGATATAGAGGTTGTGCAACATGTCTTATCTTATTCTAGGAGTAATAGACTTGTTAAAGGTCATGTTAATCGACTAAAGATTATCAAATGATGCATATATAGGCGTACGCTATCAAACTACATAATATATTCTTGAAATAATGTTGATTAGGGATATTATGATACCCTGTATTCCTTCACTAAAATTACAGAAGAACTATTTCACCAACGTTATTAACAGTCATGGTATTAATAAAACTTAGAATTACTTTCAACAACGCTTGCTATATGTGGTGGTAAGTGTTTGATTTTAGATTGAAGACGTTTCTGAGCAGCACGACCTAAGTGACGTTTGTTTTCGATATAGTACGCACATATGGAAATTTCATAGTCAAACAGATAGTCGTAGACGTGGTAATCTACAAAAAGAATATCTTCTTTTGGGAAAGGAATTTCTTTTCCTTGTAATGCATACATCAAACTTATGTTATTTTTTGCTTTCAGTCGATACATTCTCGCAAGGTGGGATAAAGGTTCTGCTCTACAGGGTCTGTACTCCCAAGCATTCTGAAGATAAGTAGTAGCAAGAGCAAAAAATTGTTCTTCCTGATGGATGAAGGTATCTATTTCGGATTGATCAACTTTTGAGTTATTTTGTTCTGACACTTCGATTAATTGAGCGCGTTGGAAAGCAGCCGTATTTGCCAAACGTTCATAACAGAGTCCAATTCGTAAGAGGGCATAAAATACTTCTTCCGCCCATCCGCCCGCTTCAACTCTTTTTTTATACCATTTGATTGCTTCATCTAGTTCATTGAGAGTGGATAATGTTTGTGCTAAGTAAAACATGTATCTGATTTTTAAATCGGGCGGGGTTGCTTCATCGTGAATTCCTTCTAATAGCAACCGTTTATCTCGTTCAAATTTATCACTCTTACTCCCACCATCTCCTTGATCATTGATAATTAGACTATCGAGTTTTTCAACTGTATCAAAGTAAGTTAGTTGATCAGCCTTTAATTTAGAACGATCTAAATCCCAATATTCATGTGTAACTCCAACGGATCGCCATGGTAAAGATGTTTTAAGAATACGAGAAAGCCAATATTTAATGTGACTATCATATTGCATAGTCAAATAATGATCCTTATCTAAGCTACACTTATCAAAATGAGGTGTAACTTCTAAAACCATATCAGCATCGAGCAACAACAAATAATCTGCCTCTGGATAAGTTTTTTGGGCCAAAGATACAGCTAAACTTCGATTATATCCAAAATTTTTAAAAGGTTCATGGTGTACAGTGCCAGGTATGTTATTTTCCCTGCACCAATTTTCAATAATTTCAGGTGTTCCATCAGTCGAACCCGTATCACAAATAGAAACAAAATCAATGATAGATTTAGTCGGATTTAAACATCTTTCTATAATTTTTGATTCATTTTTTACAATCATGCAAAGACATATTTTCTTTTGCGATTTTATGTGCTTTGTTGTTTTTAATTTGTTTTTAGCCACTATTTTCCCCCCTATTTTGTTCAAAAGGTTTTATTCGTTCAACAACATCTGATTTTATATACTTTGAACAAATGCTAATAAAGAGTTATAAGTTCTCTAAAGTATTGTTAATAACTTTCAATCTTACAAATTCTCCTCATTTTAATCATTTGCCTTGCAATCTAATGGGTGCGCTATTGGTATGTGCAACTTCATATACGTAATTAATTACAATGGTAAAGCATGTAAGTATTTTGTTTTACTTTATGTGCGGAAACCATATTAGGCATGCGCTAGATGTATCATATGCAGTAGGCTTTAATTTTGTGAGTCTCTTTAAGCTGACGTTAAAGAGTTATAGGGCTTACTGTAGTAAAAAGTATATCGTCAACATAAATTGTAACGACATTAATGTTATAGAAACGATTATTCTATTGATTGGGACATCAAATATTTTTAGTTGTTTTATATTTAAGGAAATATAATTTTTGGGAGAGCGAATATTTGAAAGCTTTAGTCACAGGTGGACCTGTATCTATATTGTTGATTTCATATTGGAAAACAATATAGATACAGTGGTTGTTGATAATTTAGTTACTGGGCATAAGTATAATATTCCATCAAAAGTTGCTTTCTACCATTTTGATATAAGGGATCCAAATATCGATAAAATTTTCATAGTTGAAAAACCTGATTTTGTGATACATCAAGCGGCGCAAGTATCTGTACAGGAATCTGTAAAACAGCCATTTTACGATTGCAGTGAGAATGTAATGGCTACTGTTAATATTCTTCAAGCTTGTATAAAGTATAATGTAAAAAAATTATTTATGCATCAACTGCTGCTGTATACGGTAATCCCCAATACTTACCTATTGATGAGAACCATGATCTCAATCCTGTATCATTTTACGTTTTATCAAAATTGACCAGTGAAGCATATGTTCAATTATTTGCAAAGCTTTATGGTTTAAAATATACAATTCTTAGATATTCCAATGTTTATGGTGCAAGGCAGAATGCAGATGGAGAAGCTGGTGTCGTTTCCATTTTTATAGATCGTTTATTAAAGAATGATAGTCCAATTATATATGGTGACGGAAATCAAACACGAGATTTTATTTTTGTTAAAGATGTAGCGCATGCTAACTTCTTGGCATTTAGAAATGCTGACAATCAAATATGTAATATTAGTTCGAATCTAAATATTTCCGTCAATGAGCTGCTAGATACAATTTGTAATTTAATGAAAATAGAAGATAAAAGAATATATAAAGAGGAAAGACCAGGGGATGTTATTCATAGGTATTTATCAAATGATAAAGCTAAAAAACATTTGAACTGGCAACCGAAATGTTCATTGCTTAAAGGATTAGTGGAAACAGTTTCTTTTTTTATAAAGAATAAAGAAATATTACAACTCAATTATGAAATTTCAAGTAGAATATATTTAATTACTGGGGCTTTCTTATATTTGATGAGAAGGCTCTTTTCTTATGATAGGTATTCTAAAGCTTAGTAAATAGTAATTTTTTACATAACATGGTGATGAAAACACTTTCTTTATTTTCTGCTTTCAACTATATCGTTTGTAACACACATATATATGTGTGTAGGTAGTTAAATGTAATGTGTAAGGAAAGTAAAAGATAGGAGTTGTTTAAAGGTATTTGGAAATCTATATGGTTATTCTGAAGATAGGTTAGAGCGTAAAAAGCAGTGTGTAGCAAGTATTTTTCTTTATATAAAAGACGAAATTAAATAATTGTTTATCAAATGAAGCTAATGGAAGATAAGCTCCTTTACAAGCAAGGAATTAGATAAAGAGGAATATAGAAAAGCATTATGCACATATATAGGGTATGCAGAGAGTTTGCAGGATTCGGTTGATAATGTATGGAGATTGAAAGCTGTAGTGTATGAACCAAAAATAAAAATGTCTTAAAGGGGGAGGGATAAAATGAAAGGGATTATCCTTGCCGGTGGAACTGGATCACGATTATACCCGATTACAAAGGTCACAAATAAACATTTGCTTCCCGTCGGTCGCTATCCAATGATTTATCACTCTGTATACAAGCTTCGAGAATGCGGTATTACAGATATTATTGTCATTACCGGGAAAGAACATATGGGCGATGTAGTTAATTTTCTTGGCAGTGGAGCTGATTTTGGGGTGTCTTTCACATATCGTGTACAAGAGAAAGCTGGAGGAATTGCTGAAGCACTTGGATTATGCGAAACGTTTGTAGGAAATGAGAAGATGATTGTCATTTTAGGTGATAATGTTTTTTCAGACAGCTTGAAACCGTATGTGGAAAATTACAGAAAGCAAGAGGCGGGAGCAAGAATTTTATTAAAAGAAGTAGATGATCCGCAGCGCTTTGGAGTTCCTCATATTCAAGAGGGGGAGATTGTATGCATTGAAGAAAAACCAGTTTTTCCAAAGAGCAACTATGCTGTAATCGGGATTTATATGTATGATAGCAGTGTGTTTCCGATGATTCGTCAGTTAAAACCTTCTCAGCGAGGAGAGTTGGAAGTAACTGATATTAATAACGAATATTTAGCAAGAGGGGTTCTCAACTACGATACACTACAGGGGTGGTGGACGGATGCCGGAACGCACCCTTCGCTGTATAAAGCGAATACATTAGCGCAGCATGTAGATTTTGGGGATGAGTTTAATGGAGGGGGAGGGAAGATTTGAAGACGATTCCTACATCGCTTACTGATGTTAAGTTTATTGAGCCGAGTGTGTTTCATGATGCACGCGGGTATTTTAAAGAAAGCTATAACGAAAAGGTGCTGCAGCAATTCGGCATCCATCATAAATTTGTGCAGGATAATACATCATATTCAAAGGAGGCGGGTGTGATAAGAGGACTGCATTTTCAGCTAGAGCCGAGAGCACAAACAAAGCTCGTACAGGTTATACAAGGTGCGATTTTTGATGTGATTGTGGATTTGAGGAAGGGATCTCCAACCTATAAGAAATGGCAATCATTTTTGCTAACGGGTGATAATCATCGACTGTTATTTGTACCAAAAGGATTTGCACATGGTTTTTGTACACTCGTTCCTCACACAATTGTCCATTATAAAGTAGATGAATTTTACGACGCGTCATGTGATAGTGGAATCGTATGGAATGATGAAGAATTTGCTATTTCATGGCCCGTTAGTAACCCAATTCTATCAGAAAAAGATGGCATGTTACCTAAATTCAAAGAAATAACTCATTACTTTCAATTTAAGGAGATATTAACATGAATGTACTAGTCACAGGAGGAGCGGGATTTATCGGTAGTAACTTTATTCGTTATTTTCTCAAGAAGTATCCTGATTCCCGTGTTATTAATTATGATTTGTTAACATACGCTGGCAATTTATCTAGTATCAAGGATATAGAGCCTCTTAGTAATTATACCTTTATACAAGGGGATATAAGAGATGCTAAGAAAATTCAAGCTGTAATGCAAGATTACAAAATTGATAGTATTGTGCACTTTGCAGCGGAATCGCACGTAGACAGAAGTATACAAGGTCCTATGGAATTTTATACGACAAACATAGTAGGAACAGCTGTATTATTAGAAGCTGCTAAAGCTTTCGGTATTCAGCGGTTTCTTCACATTTCAACAGATGAAGTGTACGGATCTCTAGGAGAAATAGGTCATTTTACGGAAGAGACTCCTATCTCACCAAATAGCCCTTATTCTGCTAGTAAAGCCAGTTCGGATTTAATCGCTCTTTCTTATTTCGAAACGTACAAACTTCCTGTAATTGTTACACACTGTTCTAACAATTATGGTCCATATCAATATCCAGAGAAACTCATTCCGCTTATGATTACAAATGCAATGGAAGATAAAGAACTTCCTGTATACGGGACGGGACAAAACGTGCGGGATTGGCTTCATGTATTCGATCATTGCACAGCAATTGATTTAGTTCTGCATAATGGGAGAGACGGAGAAATATATAATGTTGGAGGCAATAATGAAAAGAGAAACATAGAGATTGTGGAAACGATTTTAGAAAAACTCGGAAAATCAAAGAGTATGATATCATTCGTCCCAGATCGCCTTGGTCATGATTGGCGGTACGCGATTGATTCGTCTAAGTTACAGAGAGAACTGGGATGGAAACCGGTATACTCATTTACAAAAGGCTTGGAGGATACAATAGAATGGTATAGAGAGAATGAACAATGGTGGAAACCACTGAAAAGTAGGTGAGATAAAGTGAAAGTACTTGTTACAGGAGCAGGAGGTCAGCTTGGTAAAGAATTTGTTGCGTACTTTGCAGAAAAGGAATGCACATTATATCATTTCACAAGGAAAGAATTAGATGTTAGAGATGCTACGTCACTTATTCCTATCATGAAAAACCTAAAACCAGATCTTGTCCTTCACTGCGCTGCGTATACAAGAGTAGATGCTGCGGAAGAAAATTGGAAAGAAGCATATGCTGTAAATGCATTGGGGACAAGAAACATAGCGGTAGCTTCGGAAGCAATAGGAGCGAAACTGGTTTATTTTAGTACGGATTATGTATTTGATGGAATGCAAACGCGTGATTACCACGAATTTGATCAAACAAATCCTCTTAACGTATATGGTGCTTCTAAGCTAGCGGGGGAAGAAGCAGTAAAAAACTTTCACAGTCGGTACTTTATTATTAGGACTTCTTGGTTGTATGGCAAATACGGCCCAAATTTTGTACGGACAATGCAGACGTTGGCTCAGACAAAAAAGGAGCTAAGTATTGTTTGTGATCAAATTGGGTGTCCTACTTATACAAAAGATCTAGTATGTAAAACCGGCGAAATGATACAAACGAATCAGTATGGAACCTACCATGTGTCAAATCAGGGGGAATGTTCTTGGTTTGAGTTTGCTGCTCGTATTTTTCAGGAAATGGGAGCGGATGTTAAAGTGATCCCTGTGAAAACAGAAAAATATGAGGCGAAAGCAGAAAGACCACGCTATTCAGTTTTACAGCACCTGTGCCTAGAACTGAATGATTTTGCTCCTATGAGGCAATGGGAGGAAGCGCTGAGAGAATATGTAATGGAAACTTTGTAATGACAAGTGAAAAAGTATTCAGACACAAAACAGGCTGTGGAGAAGACTTTCTCCACAGCCTGTAAATCGTAGCTCCATTAAGGAACTACGATTTTGTCAAATAATTAGAAGAACTTCTGCACACAACCATCACAACCTCCACCGGTAGGTTGGAATACGACGTTGTCGATGGATGCGTCACCTGTTGATCCTGCGAGGTTTTGGAAAGAAATGCACGCTGTTGTCGCGCCGGAAGGCACACAGACAACGAGAGTGTAGTGTTGGAAGAGAGATTGAGGTTGATTACCAACTGGTACAATGTGTGGAATAGGATTCGGCGTATTCAGTGAATTAGCAATCTCCGCAGGGTCAGGCGGACATGTCGTTCCCAGTACTCCTGGAAATGAAACGGACGCTACAAGTATCGTATTAGCTCTTACATCAGCAGCAAAGGAAAGCGTATAGCAACAACCTTCATCGACATCGACAGACTGGTTGATACTTCCTCCTGGTGGAAGGTCCGCAGCTTGGAGACGGCGTGTTGTAGCACTAGTTAAAATGCCACTGTGGGCGAAGTTGTCTGCATTTGAAGCTGTTCCTCCTACTGTTTGAGGAGATCCCGTCGGCGACCCCGTCGGACTCGGATTCCAAAATGGAATTGCTCCTGTAGCCCCTGCTGAAGCCCCTGTCAATCCTACATCAGCATCAAATCCAGGATTGTCGAGCAGATTAGTACATGGACAACAACCTGGCCCAGTCGGCCCGGTATTACCAGTCGGCCCAGTCGGCCCAGTCGGCCCAGTCGGCCCAGTCGGCCCAGTCGGCCCAGTTGGCCCAGTCGGTCCGGTCGGCCCAGTCGGCCCAGTCGGTCCGGTCGGCCCAGTTGGCCCAGTCGGTCCAGTTGGCCCCGTATTACCTGTTCCAGCAGCTCCAGTTGGCCCAGTCGGTCCAGTCGGTCCAGTTGGCCCAGTCGGTCCAGTTGGCCCCGTATTACCTGTTCCAGCAGCTCCAGTTGGCCCAGTCGGCCCAGTCGGTCCAGTCGGCCCAGTCGGTCCAGTTGGCCCAGTCGGTCCAGTTGGCCCAGTCGGTCCAGTTGGCCCAGTCGGTCCAGTTGGCCCAGTTGGCCCAGTTGGCCCAGTCGGTCCAGTTGGCCCAGCAGGTCCAGTTGGTCCGGGTTGAGGTAAAGGGAATAAACAATTAAGCGGTATGCAGTTATGTTGATTAAACCTATCCAAGTCAGTTCCTCCTCATCTTTTGTATAAAACTTAATAAAAATATAAACATCCATACATTGTATGAATGATAAAAAATAATGGTACCGAGTATATACTCTAAAAGGTGTAAATGAGTACATTATTTTAAGGTGGGATTTCCAAATGATTTGAGAGTCTGTTCTATATTGTACAATTGGAGTGTTTTTTTGTTTTTATATACATTCTGATAACTTAAAATAGGTTATGTGAATGAGCTTTCTCTTGTAAACAGAAAAAAGATAAGTAATTATCAGAATTGAGAGTAAATTGAAAAGAAGTATCCTGCTTTTATGAATGGTAGGATACTGATATTTTTTAAGAAATAGGAACTAGTGTTAGGGTTCTTCCTGTGAAAACAGAAGAATAGGAAGCGAAAGCAGAACGAATACGATATTCTGTAGTTGGGCTATTATATGTAAAAAATCAACCGACCACCTCAATTTCATGGTAAACATGAAATTGAGAGGTGATTGATTGATGAACTTTCTAAGCGAGTTTTTCAAACAGAATCGATGCACTGACCACAGCAGGATTAGGACCACCCGCTACTTGGTTATTCAAAGCAGTATTACCATCAATATTTCGTAGGGTAATAGTGTCCCCTTGGTTTAATGCAACGATTACTTGCCCAGGGAGTGTTTGGTTACCTGAACCAGATCCATAATTTGAACCTGCTATTTGAGTCGCATTATTTAAAAATAAAGCGAAGGCAGAAGTACCTTGTTGAGGGAATGTCTCCCAATCGATGCGGTATGTTCCTGTTTGATTAATAGTGATAGTTGTAGATGTTGGAGTAAATGTTACAATTGTTGAGTTAGCCCCGACATTATTAAATGAAACATTCGCATTTGCAGCTAAGGTTTGTGCATCGGTACTATAAATATAGGCAAAACCTATTGTACCAGTCGGCCCAGTCGGTCCGGTCGGTCCAGTCGGTCCAGTCGGTCCAGTATTACCTGTACCAGCTTGCCCAGTCGGCCCAGTCGGCCCAGTCGGTCCAGTCGGCCCAGTTGGCCCAGTTGCCCCGGTTTGGGGTAAAGGGAATAAACAATTAAGTGGTATGCAATTATGAAACCTATCCAAATCAATTCCTCCTAATTTCTTGTATGAAATTTAAAATATAGAAACTTTAATATATTGTATGAATGATAAAAAATAATGGTACTGCTTATCTTTGAAAATGGGACACCTCTTTTTGACACATTTTAGTTTGCAATATTCCTATAAGAAATGATGTCTATTCCTTATTATTGATAAATTTAAAGGCAAGTTCTTCAATTTTGGGAATATACTTTGAAGAGAAGTGTTGTTGACAGGAGGGAGAACCTTGACTAAAAAGCAAACTGAGGATATAAAAAACCAGCCTCGTCTTTATACGGCAGAACCTAATTTGGAGAAAAGTAAGTGGAATATACAACAAACGTTTATTCTTAAATTGAATCAAAGCGTTTCTGAAAAAAAGGAAGAAGTGCAAAATGTTGTGAAAGAAGAGCAAGTCGTCAAGGAAGATAAAGTAGGGCCATTTGTTCAAGAAGAAATCGTTACATCGGATGAAGAGGCACTAACAGAACAAGAACAACAAGGAAGTTCAGACATTATAGAAGGTATTGAGTTAGTGGAAGTAACAGACGTAACAGAGGTATTAGAAGAAGCCGAAGAATCAACAGAGGTGATAGATGAGTTAGCGGAAGAAAAAAAGGATGGGAAGCCACAAATTTTTTTAAAGGATTTGACGAAAAAATCGTTTAAGGATATGGACAATGAAGAGAAAATATATTTTTTTCTTCATAGACCGCATTACATTCCAAATGTAAAATGCCGCGTAATAACAGTGAAGGATATATATGTAGGGTTTATCATTTCGTATGAAGATGGTTATGTATCTATTAATTCAGCACAAACATTCGAAAAATTCCAAGTGAAGTTTGAAGAGATTGTATCGATTCAAATTATGGGAATATAGAAAAGGTGGTAGGAATACCTACCACCTCATAGTTTTTTAGTTTTACAAATTGTTCTAATCAAGCGATTATACGCCTGGAACATTTACATCACGTAAACATTGAATCGCACAGAAACAATTTAAATCAACTGTAATAGATAAATTTGTAGAGATTAATTGTGGTATTGTTTGTTTTAAAAACGCACAAACAATATCTTCAGGTGTTGCAGCCGTTTCTGGAGTAAGTCCAGGCGGAACTAATATCTGTAATACGGCGCAGCAATCATCTACACTCGCTACGCGATAAATAGGGGCGCTTGCACAGATATCATCACTTGATATTCCAGGATTGTTTTCTTGGAAGAATACGGAAGAAAAAAGTTCTCCTTCTGTAGTATATAACAAAAAAGGGCGAGTGTTTGCGAATTTAGCGCCTTGATTTGCTCCTAAAAATGGAACGTCACAGCCTGTTGGGCAAGCAGAAGAAGCACAATCTTGCAATTCATCGATAAATTTTACCACGTCACATACGCAGTTTGAGCGGTGATGGTGATGATCATGTCTTTCATCTTTACAACTCATGAATTTCACTCCTTATATTTAGTTTTCATTTACACTATTAGAGTATTGAAATAGGAGCAAATCGGTTACGGTTCATAGGATGTTTTTTTTTCGGGATAAGCCTTTATTTGTCCTCATTTAAAGGAGAGTAAAGTCTTCGGCTTTGGATGCTTACGATATGTTTTATGTTTCGGTAAATAGAAATAAGGAGATGAGAAGAATGTTCTCCAATAGTTGGTTTTTATTCTTTATTTTTTCGTTAGCTGTGTTTCGGTTTACGCGTCTCATTGTATACGATAAAATTACCAGCTTTATACGCTCTCCTTTTATTGAAGAAGTACAAATTCAAGAACAAGACGGAACCATGTCTACATATATGAAAGTGAAGGGGACTGGACTCCAAAAATGGATTGGTGAATTGTTAAGTTGTTATTGGTGTACAGGTGTATGGATTAGTGCATTTTTACTTCTCTTGTATCATTGGATTCCTAAAGTTGCAGAACCTGTATTAGCGTTGTTGGCACTCGCCGGGGCAGCGGCTATTATTGAAACGATAATTGGACGATTTGTTGAAGAATAGAGGTTTTTAACTGATGATTAGTTGAAAAATCGGACTTTAATAGCGTAAAAATAGGTGAACAGAAAGGATAGGCTGTTCATATAGTGAATAGATAGAAATGCACAGCAGAGGAGATGTTTGTTATGGAAGATAATCTGCAATCCAATCCATATAGTCTTCAACAGTGGCAGCAAATGCAGCAACAAGCGCAGCAACAACAGTTATATCAGCAACAGGCACACCAATTACAACAGCAAGGCTTCGTAAAGAAAAAGGGTTGTAATTGTGGTAAGAAAAAAAACATTTCTAATCAACAAAATCAAGGTTGAAAAACACTCATGTTATCGTGAGTGTTTTTGTTTTGTATCAAAATATATGAAAAAGAATTTTTGTAATAAGACAATGAAGCTATATTGTATCGGAGGGGGATATGCCTTTAAAGCATGACATATAGCGAAGGGGTAATTTTGCGGACATATTGAGATACTACAGTGAAGAATCGGGAAGCTAATGGACGAGAAAAATTATATATGTTAAAAGGTTATACTATGCTGTTATATGCTCAGCAGATTGCAACAAATGCATCACGCAAACATTGAATACCACAAAAACAATGTAAATCAACCGTGACACGAGAGGAAGTTGCATGCAATTCAGCATGTGGAATACTTAAGTAAGTACAAACAGGGTTTGGGCTCGTGTCAGGTTCTTTTCCTACAATAACGATCAATGCTTGAAGCACGGCGTAGCAATTTTTATCTACACTTTGTACACGGAAAATAGGAGAGCGGCAATATTTATTTGCAGAAGGAACAGATAATTCGAATGGGTTTCCTGAATTTGTGAATAAAATAAATGGCCGTGTGTTTGCTGCTTTTGCTGCATAATGCGAACCAAGGAATGGAGCATTATACTGCGATGAATAAGCAGTAGATGTGCATTCTTGTAATTCATGTATGAATTTGACGACATTACATATACAGCTTTCATCAAAGTATGTATCATGCCCGTCGCTAGAATTACAGCTCATATTGTTCACTTCCCTATCCTCAAGTTTTTACTATTAGAATATGAGTCGAGAAGAGTCGATATTACGGAGGACAAAGGTGATTCCTGTTTAAAGCAGTGGCGGATTTGACGAATTGTATTGGACAATAAGCAGGATATTATTTGAGGAATATATGAAAAAAGTCAGCACCACATCACATTAAGGTGCTGATTTTTTCGGTAAATCTTTTCGAGCAATATATAAAAATCTCGATACATCTAATTTTTTTCCTCTAAAAAATTGCGGAGAGGAAATATACAGTTCTTCTTTTGCGCGAGTGATGGCGACATACATGAGCCTTCTTTCTTCCTCTAACGCTTCAGAAGTATCAGTCACACGGTCATTTGCATCTTTTAAAGAAGAAGAATGAGGCAGTATACCATCGCTCGCTCCAAGTAAAAAGACACATGGGAATTCCAGTCCTTTTGCATTGTGAATTGACATGAGAGAAACTGCATCTTTTTGTTGCATTGTTTTTAATGCTTCCATTTCTTTTTGGCTTTGAATCGCTGTGCTTACAAATTCTAAATAGGAAGGGATATCGGTAAATCGAGTAGCCGATTCCATTAATTCTTCGAGCATTTCTTCTTGTATGTCTTTATGCATCGTAAAGGAAGAGCGGTCATTGCTTTGTAGGTACTCTAGATATTTACCCTTACCTTTAATAATTTCTTTTAGAGCTTTCTTTGGTTCTAATTCTTTAATGAATTTAATGAAGTCAATCCGTTCGTTTATTTTTTTGACTTGGAATGGTTTTAAACTCGGGTTTAGCAATAGAAAATGCAGGAGGGAAGGGAATCTTCCTTCGCCGTATTTCCACTGCTCGCGTTCAATAAATGAGATGCATTCATCACGGCCGATATACATCGTCGGCAATATGTTTGAGAGCGATTCGATTCGAAACGGTTCATATGCGAGACGTAGCTGATCGAGCACGGGCTTAATTAAAGAATGCTCATAGAACGATTGGCTTGCACCGTGTTTGATAAACGGAACTTTATGAATCGTTAGTTGGTCGAGTAAAGAACGACTGACAGAGTGCGTACGATACAATAAACAAAAGTCTTTGTATTCTCGTTCGCCACTCGCTACTTTATCTTGAATGAGTTGCAGGATTTGATTTGCCTCATCAAGAGTAGTGGCAGGGCGTGCATAAAATGGCTGTATACCTTCTTCATGAACAGAATATAATTCTTTTTTAAAACGTTCTTGATTCAGTTTAATGACTTCGTTTCCAAGACCAACGATAAATGGGTTAGAACGATAATTTGTATTTAAAGCAATAATGGTTGTATCTTCAAATTCTTTTGGGAAGGATAAGATAATTTGATGGCTCGCGCCGCGCCAGCCATATATCGCTTGATCGTCATCTCCCGCGATAAATAAATTATTTCGCGGCGAAGCTAACAGTTTTACAATCTCATATTGCGCATACGACGTATCTTGAAATTCATCGACTTCAATGTAATGGAATCTATTTTGTAATTGCGTTAATAAAGGTGCGTTATTTTCAAGCATATAGAATGTTTCTAGTAAGATATCATCAAAGTCTATATATCCGTATCTTTGTTTTACATCTTCATAGCGTTCATATACTTCACGGAATTCTTGTTCAACGGGTGTTTTTGCTTGTACATCTTTTGGACGATTTAATTTATTTTTCTCGAGTGAAATCATTGCGAGCATTGTTTCTGCGTCATAATCGTCTTTTAAGCGCAATTCTTTCAAAATTTTCTTTATCATAATTTGTTTATGTTTTTCATTTGCTAAAATCTGCTGGTTGTATCCTTGACTGCGAAGCAATTTTAAAAAGACAGAATGGAATGTGCCTGCGACAACGTAGCGACTTGCAGCATGGTTCATACCAGGTAAGCTTGCCACGCGACTTCGAATCTCTTCAGCAGCTTTTTGTGTAAACGTAAGTAGTAAAATGTTGCGTGGATGAACATTTTTTACATTAATTAAATAGCCAACGCGAGTTGTTAACACAGATGTTTTCCCGCTCCCAGCTCCGGCCAATGTAAGAACAGGACCTTCTGTCGTTCTGACTGCTTCTAATTGTTTTTCATTTAAATAGACGCCTTGTCGCTCTAGGGCACGAAAATAAGCTGCATCTGCTTCTTTCTCTGGGATTAAATCAACAGAGGTTTTCGGGATATGATATATTGCCTGCGGAATGCTAGCATGTGTTAATAATTTTTGCGAAAATTTCTCCATTGTCATAACTTCACCTTCAAATATGGGATCAAATAATAACTTTATCGGAAGAAAGGCGAAAAGGCAATGTTAAAAAGAGTATATGGACATGTTTGCATTCGGATATTTTGAATACTGGGGTCAGTTTTATGTAGAATTTTTGAAAAGTATAGGACATACGTTTGCGCAAAAATAAGGATTTAGAATATTAATATATTTAAAGTGCATTTTCTATAGTGGTGTATATGATAGTCTATCAAAAATAGAGAGGTCATGTATTGTGAAGAGAAGGGAAGAGAGTCTCTGTTGTTGTCACTACGTTGCATTTCCAGTTTATAATGCGCCGACAGGACCTAGGAGAGTAACAAATGAAATTTATTATGCTCTTTCAGATGGTCAGAAGTTAATTTATACAAATAGTGATGGGCTACAGGAGTATGGAACTACACAGATTTTGTCACCGAATCAAGTTTCGTGTATGAATTTATTTGTGAATGGTGTTCTTCAACCACCGATAGCTTACAGAGTTGAAGATGGTCAATTGACACTTTTAATCGACGAGGTTCCATTAAAAGGTGTGCCAATTATACTTCAGTTTATTACTGTATATTAAGGAAGGATGAGATTTAAACGATGGCGGTTTCACTAATTAAAATGGTAATTACAGCAACGAGTACGATTTCAGGAGAGGTTACAACAACGACGAATACGACCGTTACTCCTACTGGTAACAGATTTGTGGCGTTTGTAACGGCAGGGATGGTTGTAGGAGGAGTTACTACAATTCCTGCAGCGAATTTTGCAGATGATAGCGGAACGGCAGTAGTAAATTTACCTGCTATAGCAGGTGATTCTTATGTGAATCTGTACGTGAATGGTGTGCTTCAACAAGCGGATCTTATGACGACTTTATCGACAACACAAGTAGTTCTTGGTGCAGCACTTACAGAAAGCCAGCCTGTAATGCTAGAATTTATTAATGTAACAGCAGCTTCTACGTCAACTTCTACGAATAATTTAACAGTTAATACAACAATTAACACATAAAATTGATTGGTATCAGATTTCTTGATAGGGATTATAATCTGATTGAGTTATACTTCTAGCTAATAGAAAAAGCCTTAGCTCTATATTCTTATAGGCTAAGGCTTTTTTCATTAGATTAAATTTCTTTTATCATAACAACATGTGGTATATCTGCTTCTATAAATACATCAGAAACAGTTTCATATCCGAGCTTCTTATAAAAAGGTTCCGCTTGTGTTTGCGCATGAAGTTTCAATTTTGGTAGCGATTCTTCTTTCGCATATGCTTCGAGCGAGTCCATAATGATTTTTCCGACACCCTTTTTGCGATAGGAAGCGAGAACGCATATCCGTTCCATTTTCCCGATGTCATCAACGATGCGAAAGCGACCTGCCCCAACTGGAATATCCTCATCATATATAACGATGTGTTTAGAAGTTTCTTCAAATTCATCGTATTCTTCTTCAGCAGACACATGTTGTTCTTCAACAAAGACTTGTTTGCGTACAGAGAATGCGTCTCTTAGCTGCTGATCTGTTTGTACGATTTGTGCTTGCAAATTAGTTGTTCCCCTTTCCAATATGGAATGTTTCATATACTGTCCATGTTTCATTTTCTAATTGATATAGAAGGTGGAAACGGTCGATTGGTTGCTCGTAATAAAAGTCTTTCATACGTAAGCGACCTAATACATCAGCATGCTCTGCATCTGATAAATTTTGACCAATTGTTAAATGTGGTACGAATGCATATTCACGCTCTTGTGTGAAGAATCCTTTATGCATTTCTTCATTTAACAATGTAAGTTCAGGTGTTTTTTCTACTTTGAAATAAAGAACATTATTAACGGGTGCGAATGAGCTTACCTTTCCAACATGAAGGGTAAACGGATTTGTTTTGTTTGCGATTGTATGCAGTTCTTGTACAATTGCTTCTAATTGCTCATCTGGTGCCTCAAAGGGTGCTTTTAATGTGATATGTGGTGGAACTAATGCATAATGCGGATCATAACGCTTACGCAATCCGTTCGCTTTATCTTGAATCATTTTTGATGGGAAAATTACAATGCCTAGTTTCATCTTTCGATTCCTCCCTTTGTAAGTCTAGTTAGATTTGAGAAAATAACTCCTTATTCTATTGTATCAAATAATTCTGAATATAGCTCTCTATTATTTCATTGATAGAATGTAAGAAAATGCTTTTGGTAAATCATTTTGCCAATATTTCCATGTATGATTGCCTTCAAATTCTTCGTAATGCGTTGTGAAATTTTTCTCTGTAAGCAAGGCATGTAATTCGCGATTTGGCTCTACAAAATCAGAAATTTGCCCATCCGTTCTTTTCACAGCAGTTTCTTCTGTCCCAATTACATGATAAATTTCTAATGCTTGTGGCTCTGTAAAATCTTTTGCAAGGCTCAGTACGGTTTCATCAACAAATGGGGACTGCATAACGACTTTACCAAATGTATGCGGATACATAAGTGATGTCATAAAGGACACTGTACCGCCAAGGGAATCGCCAATTAATACGCGACCTTTTCCCATTTGATAAGTTGGATAGTTTTCATCAATATATGGAACGAGTTCGTGAGCTAGGAAACGAATGTATGCGCTATTTTTCACATCGTTTGGAAAGTATTTTTCTTTACGATCGTGCACATTTTTATATGGAATACCGACAATAATTGTTCGGTCAATTTCTTCATTTTCACGAAGATGCTCAATTACGCGGTGCGCTTTACCAAGCTGGAAATAATCTCTTCCGTCCTGTGCAATTACAACGGTGTGTTTGTGCAGCGGTGTATAATTAGCTGGTAAATAGACGAGAAGTGTAATCTCTTCTTGAAGTGATGTACTGTAAAATGAAAGTTCTTCTATTCTCCCGATTGCTTGACTCATGTGTGATCCCCCTAAATAAAAAATATGCTGTAGTTGCTTTGTGAGGGTAGCGCAGATAGTCAAAATGAAAGGATATATTTACTACCTGTGCTTCTCATTTTATATTTTACCATAGTAGTATGAAGAATCTAAAAAAATAGTATTCATATGATGGAAGAAAGGTTGAGGTAAAAGCTTTCTTTTTTAGATGGGAGAGAAGGTACGGCGATGGATAGAAGTGATTCAGCCCACATCCTAAGTGAAAACAAGGCGAGACAGTAAGTGCAGGTTCTTTTTTGTTTTTCATAACAAAGATTTATATGTTGAAAGATTAAATTGGATTTATATATAATGAGGTGGGGATTTTTACAGGAGAGGGGCAAAACAACTTTGAAACAAGAAAAATCAATCGCACTACCGTTAGCAGTTTCTATTATAGCCATTTCATTTGCAGCAGTTTTCGTAAAGATGTCCTCGGCGCCATCTTCAATTTTAAGTATGTATCGATTATGGATTATTGTAATCCTTATGCTTCCAATCGTTTGGAAAAAGCGTGAAGAGTTTCGCAGAATTCGAGCGCGAGATTGGTGTTTTTTAATAGGATCTGGATTCTTTTTAGCGCTGCATTTCCTTTTATGGTTCGCATCTTTAAAGTTTACAACTGTAGCAAGTTCAACGATTATTTTAGCGCTCCAGCCCATCGTATCGCTAGTTGGAGGTTTTTTTCTGTTTAAAGAAAGAACGACTTCTTCAGCGATTGCCACAATGGGGATTGCCATCTTAGGTGTAATGTGTATTGGATGGGGAGATTTAGGATTAAGTGAGCAAGCGGTGATAGGAGACATTTTATCCTTTTTAAGCGTAATTGCAGTTGTTGGTTATTTATTTATTGGGCAAACAACTGTAAAAAAAGTTTCACACTGGATTTATAGCTTTACCGTGTTTGCATTTGCGGGGCTATTTATAGCTATTTATAATGTAATCATGAGCGTGCCATTTACAGGATATTCCACATGGGATTGGTGGATTTTCATTTTACTTGCGATTGTACCAACTGCTTCACATATGATTAATAACTGGTTATTAAATTATGTGAATGCCACAACGATTTCAATGAGTATTTTAGGCGAGCCTGTTGGTGCGTCTATACTTGCCTTTTTCTTGCTTGGTGAGAAGTTAAATGTGATGCAAGTGATTGGTAGTGTTCTCGTATTATGCGGTGTGTCTATTTTCTTGCTGCAGCAGCAAAAACGTACGCAAAAAGAGCCGGTGCAAAGTGTAGCATTTACGCAAGAGCTGTAGTGTATGTATAGATAATTAGTAGGCTGTTAGGGGCGATCCTAACAGCTTTTTCTATATAAGTTGAAAAACTGATAAAAAACCTTTCTTTTTGGGTGGGAGAGAGGATCCGTTCCTTTTTTAGCTGCATGCCCAGTGGAGTCAAAGAGAGAAAACGAGTGAGGATATCCTTTTTGTTGAGTAATAATAAAATTGTTTACTTACAAATAAAATCGTTACATTTACAAAAAAAGATGCTTAAAAACCTTAATCATGTTATGCCATGAAAGGGCTATTATCTTGAATAAGAGAAAGGGTTATTCGTAAGTAAATCGAAGTTAATTTAAAAGATGTTATTTCGTTTCGCATCGAGCCGTACTACTTAACATTAAGGAGGAAATCGATTATGAGCGACACACAGACATTACGAGGACTAACCACAGTCAGTTTTTGGACGGATAATCTAACAGCGGCAAAGAAGTGGTACGCCAATCTATTAGGCATCGAACCATACTTCGAACGTCCAGGATATGTCGAGTTCCGCCTTGGCGACTACCAGCACGAGCTGGGTTTGATCGATAGCCGCTATGCGCCCGGTGATTCAGTGAGCGGCCCAGCCGGTGCTGTAGTGTACTGGCACGTCGACGATGTAACAGCAACTTTCAAAAAGCTGCTGTCTATGGGAGCAAAAGAGTATGAGGCACCCACAGAGCGCGGTGAGGGGTTCATTACTGCTTCCGTGGTCGATCCCTTTGGAAACATCCTAGGTATTATGTACAATCAGCACTATTTAGAGGTTCTGGATTCGAACAGAAAAGTATAATCCTTTCATCCGAGGCTTGGTAAGTTGAACTGTGGTGTACAGCAATTATCTATGCCAGTGGTAGCTGTCTCGATTTATGTTTACCGCAACTGTTCGGTATTCAACTACTATTCTGGAGACAAAGGGCACAAGAAAAATGAAAAGGGCTTCACGAGGCAATTTGATATATAATGGGTGCGGGGGATTGTATATGTACTTTCCATCAAAAAAAGATGCATGGATATATTCAATTTATTTGGCGGGGTCGCTGCCTGTTTTGCTCCATTTCTTGCAGGAAGGGACTATTTCCTTCTATTTTTCACCATTCCTCTTGCAATTCTTCTCATTTGGAGCTGGTTTACAACAGGGTATACGGTAGAGAATGAACAAATTATTATTCGATATGGGCCGATGAAAAAAAGAATTTCAATTAAGGATATAAGGAAAATTTCAAGAACAAAAAATCCACTAGCAGCCCCGGCATTGTCCTTTGATAGACTGGAAATACTTTATGGTTCTCAGTTTCAAGCAGAGCTTGTCTCACCGAAAGATAAGCAACAATTTGTTTCTTTGTTAAAAAGCATTCATCCGCAAATTGAAGTGGAATATCATATAATGAACAAGTGATAAGAGTGGTCTCAAGAGCCACTCTTATTTTTATTCTCTCGATGTACAGAGAAAAATGTGAAAGCGAGACGGAGATGAAGAAAAATCACGCTGATTTAAAGGTTCACTTTATATTTTGATGCTGAAATTTAAGATTTGCTGGCTATATAGGATGTGAAGTTGATATGTATATGAATTATATGAAAAGCAGAATAACTAAAACGGAATTTTCATAAATAGTAAAAGGAATGAAATTAGTTTTTATGTAAAAAATGGAAAATTATATAATTTGTTCTCAGAGGGGAGAGCGGAAAGAAAATGGAATTAATTAGATGGGCCGTTGAACTAGGAGCTTCAGTACATGGTGGTACCCCTAATGAGCTGTTACCTGCATTGGAATATTACTATGATCGAGATCATCTAAAAGCCTTTTTGATTGCAGGTCTCCTTCTTGAAATGGATCTCTCACCGAGTCAAAGAGAGGCTGTTGAGCTGAAAAAATGTATATCAGCGTACTATGCGGGATTGCATAAGATTGGGAAAAAATATGCCGATAAACTTCTAGCTGAGCATCCTGAAGTAGTTCTTTATCAAAATAATGTAAAAGCATTTGAAGCGTATTTCAACGAATCTTATGACTATTGTCTTTATATATGGCCAAATACATATATAAGTTTTATTGATGTTGCCAGGGCTTTAAAATGGAAATTAGAACAGCAGGGGAAAACGGCGATTATATCAGAAACACTATTAACAAACGCGAATAATACAATAGTTTTTGGTGCACATTCATATGTCCGTACTCCTGTTGAGATTCCAGAAGATGCGATTATTTATAATTTAGAGCAGCTATATGATGGATGCCCTTATGATAATATTGTTTATCGCAATATATTGAGAAATAGGATAATTTGGGATTACAGTTCTCAAAATATTGCTTGGTTGAAAAAGAAAGAATTAGGAAAAGAAGTGAAACACGTCAAAATGAATTATGCTCCTACTTTAAAGATTAAAACAGATACTTTTATAAAGCCTATCTCTGAAGACATTGATGTATTATTTATCGGTGCTATGAATAAGCGCCGTAATGCAATTTTTGATCAGTTAAAAAAGCTTGCACCAGATTTAAATATTATTTTTAATAGCAATGTATGGGGAATTCTCAGAAATGAACTTATCGCGAGATCCAAAATTGTTTTAAATCTACACTACTATTTAACAGGTATTCTTGAAACGCCGAGGATTTCTTACGCTGTCGCGAATCATAAATTCATTATCTCTGAAAGTAGTAATCCTGATGATGAAGCAGAGTGGCCAGGAATTGTTTTTGTCCCTCATGAAAAGATTGCGGAGACAGTTATAGAGTATCTCCAAAAGCCAGAGGAACGTAAAATGTTAGCAGAAAAGGCCCATGATCATTTTAAGTCACAAGGATAAATAAAATCCCTTGCTTAACAAAGCAAGGGATTTTATTTTGGATTTGTTATAAAAGGATGAACATAAACGACGCATAAATCTCGAAATTTCCCTTCGGCAGTTGTTACGATCACGACAGCTCGCCCAGGGTTCTTTCCCGTTATGATGGCTTTGTCGTCATCTGTATGAACTGTTATAACGTCATGATTCATGTTTGTCCAAATAAGTTCTTGATTTGTTGCTTGAATTGGGAGAACAGAGGCAGATAATTCAGCGCTTTGTCCTACTTTTATTTTTAGTTTGTTTTTTTGTATATGCACACCAATTACAGATACAACAGAAGGAGCAAGTGAAATTCGAGGTTTTGATTGTATGTTTGGGCAAGAAGTATTTGTGATAGGTGAAAAATTTTTTTGATTTTGGTTTCTTATTGATGCCATCATTTCGAAGTCTCCTCTCTGTATAAGTGCTGATACTAATACTATAACGAAGTAGTGTTATAGTTAATTTAACGAAACATAAAGAAATTGTTAATTTCAAAGAAAAAATTGTCGAAAGGTACATAAAAAAAAGAACCTCCACTTTTATGATGAAAGTGGAGGTTCTCTATTCTAAAAAATATTATGCAGTTTTTTCAAATTCCTCAAACTGCTTTTCAACTTCTTTTGAAGGTTTTGTTAGTAAACTAACAATAACAATCGCTAGTAAGCTTGCTGTGAAACCTGGAATCATTTCATATAGGAAATCTTTTAAAAACTTAAATTGTGTCCACGTGATAACAGTTGCAGCACCAGCGATCATTCCAGCTAACGCGCCCCATTTTGTCATACGTTTCCAGTATAAGCTTAGTAAAACGACAGGACCAAATGAAGAACCGAAGCCAGCCCAAGCATAGCCAACAAGCGCTAAGATTGTGTCGTTTTGTTTAAATGCTAATCCACAACCAATAAGTGCAATAACAAGAACTGCCATACGACCAACAAATACAAGCTCACGATCAGATGCAGAACGTTTAAAGAATGTTCTATATATGTCTTCCGTTACCGCACTTGATGTAACAAGAAGTTGAGAAGAGATTGTACTCATAATAGCTGCTAAAATAGCTGCTAATAAAAATCCAGTAATTAATGGATGGAATAAAATATTACCTAGTTCAACGAAAATTGTTTCTGGGTCAGAGAGCTTTAATCCTGCTTTTGAATAGTAAGCGATACCGATAAGACCAGTAAACATAGCTCCCACTACAGAGAAAATCATCCAGCTCATACCAATTCGGCGTGCGCTTTTAATTTCTTTTACAGATGAAATAGCCATAAAGCGTACGATAATATGAGGTTGTCCAGCATAACCAAGACCCCAAGCGAATAATGAAATAATACCTAATACGGATGTTCCTTTAAAAATATCTAATAGTGCTGGGTCAATAGATTTAATTGTATCAAATGCTGGTCCAAGGCCATTTACATTCATAATTGTTACGAGCGGAACAAGGATAAGAGCAACCACCATGATGATTCCTTGAACGAAGTCTGTCCAACTTACAGCTAAGAAGCCGCCGAATAATGTGTAAGCTACAACAACGCTTCCAACAATAAGTAATCCAACATGATAATTTAGTCCAAATGAATTTTCGAATAATACCGCACCTGAGACGAATCCTGAAGCTACATAAAATGTGAAAAAGATCATAATAACAAGTCCAGAAACAAGGCGTAGCATATGAGATGCATCATGGAAACGATGCTCTAAAAATTCTGGAATAGTAATAGAGTTGTTAGCAATTTCTGAGTAGGTACGTAAGCGAGGAGCGACATAGATCCAGTTTGCGTATGCGCCAAGTGTAAGGCCAATCGCAATCCAGCTACTACTTAATCCAACGCTAAACATAGCACCGGGTAATCCCATTAACAGCCAGCCGCTCATATCGGCTGCTCCAGCACTTAATGCTGTTACTGCGGGACCTAGTGTACGCCCGCCAAGCATATAATCTGTTAAGTTGGATGTCTGTTTATAGGCAAAATAGCCAATGACTAGCATCCCGAGCATGTAGATAGAGATAGAAGTTAAAATTAACATCTGCGTACTCATGTAGTTCCCCTTCCTTTTGTAATATCTTTTGATGAATTTTGCATATTTATAATCTATCATGATTATTTCAGAAAATCCATACACAAATACGAATTTTCTGAAATGTAAGCGTTTTTTGACATTGGTTTATTTTTCGAATATATAATTTTCTGACAAAAAACTTTGATTTTAATAGAGTATTTATTATATTTACATAAAAACGGGTTGTTTTGTCAATATAATATTGAATGAAGAAAAAATATTTTTTTTTTGAAAAGCGTTGACTTTTCGGAAAAGTAGAGAATATAATGAATGCAACTTAAAAAAATGCAAGCGTTGATGAAGAAGAGTACGTATTATGAACATGTCAGAGAGCTGATGGTTGGTGCGAATCAGTATGGAATTAATATGGAATGGCCTTCGGAGCTTCCAAACCGAACCGAAAGAAGTAGGCTTTGGCGACATGATCTCATCGATACAAGAGACACGTATTAACTTTTGATACGGCAAAGTGCGTTACATGTGTAACGAATTAAGGTGGCACCACGGGAGTACCCGTCCTTTTTATAGGATGAGTACTCCCTTTTTGTGTATAAATATTTGTTCAAAAAGGAGGATACGGAGTGTAGATAGAACTACATGAGTACCAGACTGGCGACACAGGCGAAGAAATGCGAAAGCTATCTTTACCGGACTTTTTGAATATCCTGTATAAAAATAAATGAACTAAATAAACTAAATCGTTTAAGTAAGAAGAGTACGTATATTGGAGACGTTCCAGAGAGCCGGGGATAGGTGGGAGCCCGGTGCGGTGCCATATACAGAATGGGCTTACGAGAGGTATGCTGAACCGAAAGAAGTAGGCAACCCGGGTTCCGCCGTTACAAGGATAAGGTATATATTTGTACCTGAATAAAGAGGGATGCTTTTGCATCCAAACGAGGTGGTACCGCGGTAACTTTATCGTCCTCTGCATATTCCGATATGCAGGGGACTTTTTTATTTTAAATAGTGAGGTGGCAGTCATGATAAGGAAAGAACAATTTCAACAGAAGCAAGGAAAGACATTTTTGGTCATTGATGAAGAAGAAGGAGATAGTGTGACACCGATTGCTTTATATCGCCGGATGAAGGGTGAGAAAAAATTTTTACTCGAGAGCTCACAGCTTCATCAAGATAAGGGACGTTATTCCTATTTAGGATGTAATCCATACGGAGAAATCAAAAGTAATGGCACAGCGGTAGAGATTACGATAAATGGTAGGAGTGAACAGATAGAAGAAAACGTATTGCAAGCATTGAAAAAGATACTTGCGCCATCGGAGGTGGAAAGTCCATTTCCATTTTGCGGAGGAGCAGTTGGATATATTGGTTATGATGTGATTCGGCAATATGAAGATATTGGAGAAGAACTGTTTGATCCGATAAATATTCCAGAGGTTCATGTATTACTATACCGCGAGTTTGTTGTATACGATCATTTACGTCAGAAATTATCGTTTGTATATGTATACAGAGAAGAGGATACAGACTCTTTTGAAGAAGTGTATGAGAGATTGCAGGTATATAAACAAAATGTGTTACATGGAGAAGAAGAACAAGTAACAGAAATGCAGTCTTCTTTATCCTTTACTTCTTCTATAACGGAAGAAAAGTTTTGCGAAATGGTAGAAAAGGCAAAAGAATACATTCGAGCTGGTGATATTTTTCAAGTTGTATTATCTCGGCGTCTGCAAAGTGAATTTATAGGCAATTCATTTGCATTATATCGCAAACTTCGTATTGCAAATCCATCACCATATATGTTTTATATTGATTTCCAAGATTATGTTGTGCTTGGTTCTTCACCAGAAAGCTTACTGTCTGTACGAAATGATAAGGTGATGACAAATCCGATTGCAGGAACAAGACCACGCGGAAAAACAAAAGGTGAGGATGAAGAGATAGCGAAAGAGTTGTTAGCAAATGAGAAAGAGCGTGCTGAACATATGATGCTTGTAGATTTAGGGAGAAATGATATCGGGCGAGTGAGTGAAGTCGGTTCTGTTAGATTAGATAAGTATATGGAAGTAGAGAAGTACTCGCACGTTATGCATATTGTATCTGAAGTTTCCGGAATATTAAAAAAACAAATGGGTTGTTTTGACGCATTAGCTTATTGTTTGCCAGCTGGCACTGTATCCGGTGCCCCGAAAATTAGAGCGATGGAAATTATAAATAGATTAGAAAAGGAAAAAAGAAATGTATATGCCGGAGCAGTAGGATATATAGCTTTTTCTGGAAACCTTGATATGGCGCTTGCGATTCGCACAATGGTTGTAAAAGATAAGAAAGCATATGTGCAGGCGGGAGCTGGTATTGTCTATGATTCAGATCCAATTGCTGAATATGAGGAGACATTGAATAAAGCGAAAGCACTTTTGGAGGTAATGAAATGATTGTACTCATCGATAATTATGATTCGTTTACTTATAACTTGTATCAATTGTTGGGGGCGTATTACAAAGAGATAGTGGTACTGCGAAATGATAAAGTGACGGTTCAAGAACTTGAAGAAATGAAACCAAAAGCAATTATTCTTTCACCAGGACCTGGAAAACCAGAAGATGCAGGGATTTGCATCGAAGTAATTAGGCATTTTTATAAACAAATTCCGATTCTTGGCATTTGTCTTGGACACCAAGCAATTATTTCGGCATTTGGTGGGGAAATTGTAAGGGCAGAACATATAAAACATGGGAAAACATCACGGGTAAAACATAATGGCACATCGATATTTTCATATGTTGCGCAGCCGTTAACTGCGATGCGCTATCATTCACTCGTGGCAGCGAAGCATACGATTCCAAAGTGTTTCGATGTACTAGCAACAGCGATGGATGATGGGGAAGTCATGGCAGTTTGCCATAACTATTATCCACTCTTTGGATTACAGTTTCACCCAGAATCAATTGCGACGGAAGAGGGCGGGAAATTAATGCGTGCATTTTTATCTAATGTGAAAGAGGAGGAGCGAGTATGAACAGTTATCTGCGAAAATTAGTAGAAAGACAGAACTTAACGGAACAGGAAATGTATGAAGCAGGCCTTGCACTCTTAAGTGAAGATATATTAGAAAGTGAAATTGCTGCTTTTTTAGCATTGTTAAAGGCAAAGGGTGAAACAGCGGATGAAATATATGGTCTCGTTCGTGCTCTTCGGGAAAAGGCATTACCATTTGCAAGTCATATAAAAGGAGCAATGGATAATTGCGGAACAGGCGGGGACGGTGCACAAACATTCAACATTAGTACAACATCTGCTTTCGTACTTGCTGGTGCTGGTGTAAAGGTGGCAAAGCATGGGAATCGCGCTGTTTCTAGTAAAACAGGGAGTGCGGATCTATTAGAAGAACTCGGTGTCAATATTGCATGTACGCCAAGAGAAATTGACTATTTATTAGAAAAAGTAGGCATAGCTTTTCTATTTGCACCAGCGATGCATCCAGCACTTAAGCGCATTATGAAAATAAGAAAAGAGCTAAATGTACCGACCGTTTTTAATTTAATCGGTCCGCTTACAAATCCGATTGATTTAGAAACACAGTTTGTTGGCATATACAAACGAGATATGCTCATGCCTGTAGCAGAGGTATTGCAAAAGCTCGGTAGAAAACAAGCGCTTGTTGTAAATGGGAGCGGATTTTTAGATGAAGCATCTCTGCAAGGAGAAAATCATGTGGTGATTTTAAAAGATAATAAGATTATAGAAGCAAGTATTACGCCAGAAGAATATGGGTTTTCTCGTGTGAAAAATGAAGAGATTAGAGGCGGAGATGCAAAAGAAAATGCCAATATTACACTCGGGGTACTACAAGGAAAAAAGAGTGTATATCGTGATACGGTGTTATTAAATGCAGGTCTAGCCCTTTTTGCAAATGGAAAAGCAGGGACAATTGAAGAAGGAATTCATATGGCGGCTCAAAGTATAGATTCGGGAAAAGCACTAGCGAAATTAAATGTATTAATTGCAGCTAGTAATAAAAGATTAGAGAAGGTGAACTAAATGGAAACAATTTTAGATAAGATTGTTGAGCAGAAGAAAAAAGAAGTAGGAGTGCTGCGCGAAACATATACGCCGGTGAAGAAAAAACGGAAGTCACACTCCCTTGTAGAAGCGTTGCAGAAATTCACAGTCATTGCTGAAGTGAAGCGAGCTTCACCATCTAAAGGGGATATTAATTTACATGTAGACGTAACGAAACAAGTAAAAACGTATGAAGAGTGCGGTGCCGGAGCTGTCTCTGTTTTAACGGATGGTCAGTTTTTTAAAGGATCTTTTCACGATTTAGAAACGGCACGATCAAATAGTAATATTCCGCTTCTATGTAAAGACTTTATCATCGATACGATTCAAATTGATCGGGCGTATGATGCTGGAGCGGATCTCATTTTACTTATCGTTGCTGCCTTGCCGAAGCAAAAGTTACAAGAATTATATGCATATGTACAAGAGCTCGGATTAGAAGTAATTGTAGAAGTACACAATGAGGCGGAATTAGAGATAGCGCTAGAACTAAGCCCTCATGTGATTGGAATAAACAATCGTAATTTGAAAACATTTGAAGTAGATCTCAGCACAACTGAAAATCTAGGAAAACGGCTAAATGAGGAAAATATACTTTGGATTAGTGAGAGTGGAATTCATACGGAAGAAGATATCATGCGTGTGAAGAAGGCCGGGGCAAAGGGTATTCTTGTTGGGGAAGCGCTGATGGCTGCACCTTCCGTCGGAGACTTTTTCCAATCGCTGAAGGTGATAACATGAAAGTGAAGATTTGCGGCATTACCGATGTAGAAACAGCAAAAGTAGCTTGTGAATACGGCGCAGATGCTATTGGATTTGTATTTGCGAAAAGCAAAAGGGAAATTATACCTGAAAGAGCAAAACAGATTATTGATGAGCTTCCAGTTGATGTAATGAAAGTGGGTGTGTTTGTAAATGAATCGGTAGAAGTCATCCAGGAAATCGCAAATGATTGTGGCTTAACGCATGTACAACTACATGGGGATGAAGGGAATCATCATGTTAGAAGATTGAATATTCCGTCTATAAAAGCAGTTGGTGTACGTTCGAGTGAAGATATAGAGCAATCACCAGACTATGAAGCTGATTTTCTCTTATTTGATAGTCCGAAAGAAAAGTTTCATGGTGGAAATGGCAAAACATTTTCTTGGCAGTTACTAGATGATATGCCAGATGAAATTCGCAAAAAGTGCATTCTAGCTGGTGGATTACACATTGAAAACATTAAAGAAGCGATTGAAATTGTTAAGCCGTATATGGTAGATGTCAGCAGCGGAGTAGAAACAGATGGCAGGAAAGATCGTGAGAAAATAAAACAATTTATTAGAAAAGCGAAGGAGTGTTAGGAATGAAATATGCATATCCAGATGAAAAAGGTCATTACGGTATATATGGAGGACGTTACGTTCCAGAAACGCTCATGCAGTCCGTTTTAGAATTAGAAGAAGCGTATAAAGAAGCGATGCAAGATGAAGCCTTTCAGAAAGAATTGGAGCATTATTTACAAACGTACGTTGGAAGGGAAACACCGCTTTATTTTGCAGAGAACCTGACAAAGTATTGCGGCGGGGCGAAAATTTATTTAAAGCGTGAAGATTTAAATCATACAGGAGCTCACAAAATTAACAATACAATTGGGCAAGCGCTTCTTGCAGTACGAATGGGTAAGAAAAAGGTTGTAGCTGAGACAGGAGCTGGACAACACGGAGTTGCAACGGCGACGGTATGCGCATTACTCGGTTTAGAGTGCGTCATTTTCATGGGAGAAGAAGATGTAAAACGCCAAAAGTTAAACGTCTTCAGAATGGAACTATTAGGAGCAAAAGTTGAAAGTGTTGCAGCGGGTAGTGGAACGCTAAAAGATGCAGTAAACGAAGCGCTTCGCTACTGGGTTGCACACGTGCACGATACGCACTACGTAATGGGATCTGTTCTTGGACCGCATCCGTTCCCGCAAATTGTACGTGATTTTCAAAGTGTAATTGGGAAAGAAACGAAGAAGCAATATGCAGCGCTTGAAGGGAAATTACCAGAAGCAGTTGTGGCTTGCATTGGCGGGGGAAGTAATGCGATGGGGATGTTCTATCCATTTGTACACGATGAAGAAGTTGCTCTTTACGGCGTAGAAGCAGCAGGGAAAGGCGTTCATACAGAAAAGCATGCAGCAACACTAACGAAAGGAAGCGTTGGCGTCCTTCATGGTTCAATGATGTATCTCCTACAAAATGAAGAAGGACAAATTCAGGAAGCACATTCTATTTCAGCAGGGCTAGATTATCCAGGAGTTGGGCCAGAACATAGTCTGCTAAAAGATATTGGCCGTGTCTCTTACAACTCAATTACAGATGAAGAAGCGCTGGCTGCATTCCAGTTACTAACGAAAAAAGAAGGAATTATTCCTGCGTTAGAAAGCTCACATGCTGTAGCGTACGCACTTAAACTGGCGCCTACGATGAAGCAAGGTGAAGGACTTGTCATTTGTTTATCGGGCCGTGGTGATAAAGATGTTGAAAGTATAAAACGTTATATGGAAGAGGTGTAAATGATGGGAGTAGAAAGAATTACGGCAGCGTTTCAAAATGGAAAAAAAGCATTCATCCCATATGTAATGGGGGGAGATGGTGGCTTAGAAACATTAAAGGAACAAATTCGCTTCTTAGATGAAGCAGGAGCGAGTATTGTTGAAATTGGTATCCCTTTTTCTGATCCAGTTGCAGATGGACCAACAATTCAAAGAGCAGGAAAACGAGCATTAGATAATGGCACAACGCTCGGTGGAATCTTTCAGGCATTAGCGGAAGTAAGGCAAGAAGTAAATATTCCATTTGTACTTATGACCTATCTAAACCCGATTTTAGCATTTGGAAAAGAACGGTTTATCGGAAGTTGTCTTGAAGCTGGGGTAGATGGAATTATCGTTCCAGACCTGCCATATGAAGAACAAGATATTATTGCACCACTTCTTCGTGATGCGAATATTGCTTTAATTCCACTTGTTACAGTAACGAGTCCAGTTGAACGGATTGAAAAGATTACGAGGGAATCGCAAGGGTTTGTTTATGCGGTAACGGTAGCGGGGGTCACTGGGGTTAGACGTGACTTTAAGCAAGAAATTCATAGTTACCTAGAAAAAGTAAAAGCGCATGTACATCTTCCAGTAGTTGCTGGATTTGGCATATCGAAGGCTGAGCACATAGAGGAAATGATTACTGTATGTGATGGAGTTGTTGTTGGGAGTAAGGTAATTGAGTTATTAGAAACAGGAAAGCAGAATGAAATTTGTGAGTTAATCGCTACAGTGAAATAATAAGAAGAGGCTACCTGTTAAGGGGCCTCTATTTTATTAGAAAATAAAGGTGTTTGTTATGTATGAAAACACATGAATCAAACAGTTGAATAATGAGGGACTTTCATTAGAAGCAGACAATCTTTATCAAAATATACGCACAATCTAGTGGAATTTCCGTAACACGAATGATTGACGTAAACCAAAGGTGTTGTTAAAATTATTTCTGGGATTAATGTGAATTTATTCACAAATTATAATTTTGAATGTGAAAACATTCACAAACATTAAAAGTGTTTCTTAAAAATATTCTTTAAAAGGAGTGATACGTTATGAAAAGAATCGTAACACTAAGTACTCGTAAACTGACAGATACAGTAAAACATGGCGGATGTGGTGCGTGCCAAACATCTTGTCAATCAGCTTGCAAGACGTCTTGCGGAGTTGCAAATCAAAAATGTGAAAACACAATGAACAGATAGAAAAGAAGAAAGATACCGCCCAACTGCTTTCCGGATGGGCGGTCATTTTTATCCCGTATGAACAAGAAGTAAAGGCTCCATTAACGGAAGTGTTACTTTATAGATAAAAGGAGTTTGATTATTAATCATGATTCATCAATATAAACTAAACGGGTACAACATTGTACTCGATACTTACAGTGGATCAGTACATGTTGTTGACGACCTCGCTTATGAAATCATCGCGCTGTATGAGACTACTGCTGCAGAAGAAATCATAACAATGATGTTAGAAAAATACGTACATGATTCCGATATCTCTGAGAAGGACATTCGGGAAACCATTGCAGATATCGAAGAGCTAAAAAATGATGGGCAACTCTTTACTGAGGATGAATATAAGAGCCTCTCAATTGATTTAACAAATCGCCAAACTTATGTAAAGGCTCTTTGTCTCAATGTTGCACATACATGTAACTTATCATGCGAATATTGCTTCGCCAGCCAAGGGAAATACAATGGAAGTAGAGCGATTATGAGTTATGAGGTTGGTAAAAGAGCTATCGATTACCTATTGGAAAACTCCGGTCACCACAGAAACCTCGACATCGACTTCTTTGGCGGAGAGCCGCTTATGGCCTGGAAAGTTGTAAAACAGATTGTCGCTTACGCAAGAAGTAAAGAAAAAGAGTACAAAAAAACGATTCGCTTCACCTTTACTACAAATGGTATGTTGCTAAACGATGAAGTCACTGATTTTTTGAATAAAGAAATGTACAACGTCGTATTGAGTCTTGATGGAAGAAAAGAAGTCCATGATCACCTTCGTAAAACAGTAACTGGAAAGGGAAGTTACGATTATATCGTTCCGAAATTCCAGGAATTCGTTAAAAAACGTGGAGATAAAGAATACTATGTGCGTGGAACCTATACTCACAACAACGTTGACTTCACCAATGACATTTTTCATATCGCAGATCTTGGTTTCGACAAGCTCTCGATGGAACCGGTTATCTGTAATCCTGGGGAACCATATGCACTCACCGAAGAGGACCTTCCAGATATTTATAACCAGTACGAAATTCTTGCTAAGGAAATGATAAAGCGTGAGGAAGAAGGTAATGGATTCACTTTCTATCATTACATGCTTGACCTTTCAGAAGGCCCTTGCATCCAAAAGAGAATTTCAGGCTGCGGCTCAGGAACTGAATATCTCGCTGTTACGCCATGGGGTGAGCTTTTCCCTTGCCACCAGTTCATTGGGGATAACGAATACAGCATGGGAAACATCTGGGATGGGATTACAAAACAAGAGATGCAATGTCAATTTAAAGAGAGCAATTGCTACTCGAAGCCAGAATGTCAGGACTGCTGGGCAAAACTTTACTGCAGTGGCGGTTGCCCTGCCAACGCACTGCACGCGACCGGCTCCATCAATGGAATCTACGATTTCAGCTGTGACATCTTCCGTAAGAGAGTAGAATGTTCCATGATGGTTAAAGTAGACGAATCCATGAGAGCTATGGAAAGAAACAAACAAGCCGTGGCTCAATAAGCATAAAGATATGATAAGGCTGAGAGATAAGTCGAAAATTTGATTTATGCTCAGCCTCTCTAAAGGTGGAAAGCTTCTTCACTTTTTTAAACATCGCGACTTTAGTTCAAATCTACATTCCCTTACATAATTACAATTCTAATCAATCTCTTATCCGTTTTCTAATCTCAGCAGCTAGGTTAGTAGGATTATCAATTTCAAAAAAGACATATTTGTATTTTTCATGACCATCTAGTTCGATCATTACAAGAGGTACTCTGTTTTCATAAGAGAGAAAATGCCATTCATCAGCATATTTAAAACTACCTTCAAAAATGTTAAGTGCTGAAATGGAAGTTCCAGGCATTCGGAGCATCCATTGTGGAGCATCAAAATAGTCAACATATACATTTTGAATCGTATTATAAGGGATTTTCAATTTCAATTTTAGGGCAAAGAACCCTGTTACTCCATTTAATTTTAGCGTCATACTATCGTTATCAAACTGTATTTCTCTTCCCATATGCCCCCTCCTCATTTTTGTGAAATGGAACACTGTTATCTAAATTATACCATTTAGATAATAACAACGAGGGTATTTCTTGACTTAGATTGTATATACGCCAAGGTAACATAGGAGTATTATGTGTCTACTACTGCATCGCATAAAGGAATTTGAAGAACTGTTACAAATGAATTGAATATTCTGCCAACTGTTATATAATAGTTACAATTGTATTTTATAAGAAATGAGATGATGGTATGGCTGTTTTGTTGGCTCTTATTCCAATTATGATGATCTTTATTTGTTTATTTGTATTTAAGCAAACATCGCTTAAAGCTTCATTAATTTCCTATGCTGTATGCGGTGGAATCGTTTTACTAACGCCAATGTTTCGACTGCAAATGGGAGAAATTGTACATGCAACGGTTAAAGGCAGTTTAATTTGTTTTATCGTCGGATATGTTTTGTTTTTTGGTATTCTTTTATTTCATCTCATGAACAAAATGGGTTACATTGACCAAGTTGCACGCTTTATAGAGCATGTTACACGGGATCGATTATTACAAATGCTCTTAATGTGTTTTGGGATTTGTCCACTTATTGAATCAGTAAGTGGATTTGGAATTGGTTTTATGGTGTCAGCTCCTATTTTTCTTTCACTTGGCTATAAACCGTTTCAAGCAGTTTTGTTATCCTTTATCGGTTTACTAGCAAGTTCATGGGGAGCGATGGCAACGGGAACAATTATCGGATCGCAGCTTATCAATATGCCATTAGTAGACTTAGGATCTAGTACAGCACTACTTAGCATTCCGATATTCGCGTACTTTATTATATTTTCTTTGTATGTAGTAGGTGGGTGGTCTGCGGTAAGACAGAAATGGAAGGAAGCAGTAGGGTTTTTTCTCTTATTTTCTGTAGCTATCTACCTTTCTAATGCATATGTTAGCGTTGAACTAGCTGGGATCTTAAGTTCAATTGTAACAATTACATTTGGCTTCCTTATCATTAAAATATCAGCAAGGCAGGAAAAGGAATTGTTATCGGAGCATGCTGCAACGACGCAGCGAGAAGTTTCTATTTTAAAAATTATAAGTCCTTATTTATTTTTAACAGTTTGTATTTTGCTTTCTCGTCTCATTCCGTCATTACATAATATATTGCAATCTTATGCTATTCTTGATTTACCAACGTACTCTTATAAACTAGCATTATTATATTCACCTGGATTTTGGCTTGGGGTTACATGCTTATTTACCATTGTGTCCTTCCGTATTCCTTCTACTATTCTAAAACAATCTTTATTGCAAACAGTAAAGCAGTGGATACCGTTTGCGATTACAACGACAATGTTCATTGCCATTTCAGAATTAATGGGTGCGGCGGGTATGCACACATTGTTAGCAGAGGCAGCAGGGCAAACATTTGGAACGATATTTGTTTTTGTTGCCCCGTTCATTGGTGCGATTGGTGGTTTTTTAACAGGAAGTAACGCAGGATCGAATGCGATGTTTATAAAACTACAAATGCAAACAGCGCAAAACGTAGGGCTTCCGTGGCAATATGTTACGACGCTGCAAAATACAGCATCATCTGTAGCGACGATTGCTTGTCCATCAAGGATTACACTTGGGGCCTATTTATGTAATATCCCGCACTGTGAGAATGAATTATTAAAGAAGACGACTCTTATGATTTTTGGAGCGGTGTTGATTGTGGTGGTAGAGGTTGCCGGGTGGTATGCATTGCAATAAAATATTTGATGAAATCCTCTGCTTTAGGAGGATTTTTGCTTGTTGGTGGATAATTTATAAAAGAACAAGTGTTTCTATTTTGTGAAGAGGAGATGATCCCATGCCACTAAAAAACTACGGCGTTCTAAAAGGTATAGCGCGACAATCTATGATTGGAAAAGGGAAAACACCTCATTATCAAGTTCATTTGCAAGATGAATTGGGAGTAGACTACCGCGTAGCGATGAATGTGAAATCGCAGAGTTATCCATCAGAAGTACTATATTATGCAAGTGAAAATATAAAATCGAAAGCTATTAAGATTTTACTGACATTACCATTTGGATTTACAGAAATTAAAAATAATGAACCAAAGGTGGCTTTAGATTATGTGCGGGGAAATTTATTTGATTCAAAACAGATGATTCCTTTGCCGCCAGAAAAATCGGGAACTGACAATGATTTAAATGAAAAAATAGAACATTATATAAAACGAGCAATAGAAGAAAAGGCAATTATTTATGCATTTGGAGAACGATGGGGTCCGGAAAATAATGTGCCTGATCGATATTTTCATTTTAAACCTGGTAATGGGATACATGATATTCATATGAATCAAGGGAATGTAGAGAAGTGGCAAGGGGATGATGGCACATGGCAAGATGGCGGCCTATTCATTCACTTTGAGAAAAAGCAGCAATGGGTTGGGATTTTCCTTGCGTTTCAGTCGCAGTCTTGGTGCACAGACGAAGAAGGGCATGCTCGGGTTCCAGTGGAGCAGTGTAATTATATAACTAAAAATTAATGAAAACAGCTAGTTCATTTTGAACTAGCTGTTTTCATTTTGTAGAACATAAAGCTGATACATACAGCGATACATGAAAATAGTATGGCAATACTAGAAAAAGCAAGTACATACATATTGTATTTCACTACATTCCCTATTAGTTGATTACTATCATAATGAAACAGCCCTGCTATTGTATTGAAGAGGAAAAGAACGATAAATATAGTAATTACACCATCTAACGAACCTTCTATATCCGGTTTGCTTAAGGCGATGTGTGCAGAGATACAAATCGCGATAAAAAGAAAAAGCCAAAACAAAGGATTAAATAAGTTGCTAACTGTAAAGAGACTTTTTAATAAGAGAATGGATGATAATAAAATATTTTGTAGCATATTGATATTGATAGAAGCGGTTTGAGTATTTGTTTCAAGAGCATGCATAAATACTGAATAAGATTGTGGTACGAAATAATACATCAAAAGTATCAAGGCGACCATCCCTGAAAAAATAGGAGCAATTCCGATGAAAAAGTTCCCTATTCTTTGATATATGCTTCTTTGATTATATTGATGCTTCACATACCCCAAAAAACCGTTATTTGTATTCGTAGGGAACAACTGAATGGCTACAATTTGATGCCGGAATAAGATACACATAACAGCATGTCCTAATTCATGAATAGGAACGCCAATCCAAGCTGATAAAAGGAATCCTTTTCTACCAAAAGCTTTCGTCCAATATGTTCGTGTAAGAGATTCTAAATATCCTAATAAAAAACCAACCAAAATGATGATACCGATTAAAGAAAATAGTTGTACCAAACTAGTAATGAATATTTGAAAAAGTGTGTGTGCGAGTTCCATAGTTTCTGTCCAATCTATTATTTTTTTATGGTGTATAAACTTTTACATATTGTATATAGATAGAAAGGGTTTTGTCAAAATGTTGCTAGACAGAAGCATGGGGTTCTTGTAGTCATGTTTTGTCTCCTCGTACATATATTAAAGTTAGATCGTAGCGGAATGGATCCTGTGTGTACATGGATCATCGCATATATATTGATTGGTCTTATATCAAAACATTAGTCGATACCTTAAATAGAGGGATAACGAACTTCTAACGAAAAGGTGGCTGAATGGATGAAGGTTTGTGCAAAATGTGGTTCACAATTAATGGATGGCGTGCAATTTTGTCAAAGTTGTGGAACGAGAATAGTTGAGCACGAGCGGAGAGGAAGTGAGAAGGAACCACAGATACGAAAGAAAATGAGCCGAGGAAAGATAATATGGATTGGGGTTATCGTTCTTTTTATTGTTAGTTTTGGCGGAGCATATATGTATGGAGCAAAGTATTATTCTGCAGAAGCACAAATCGATAGAATAATTACGATGTTACAAGAAAGGGATGCGGAAAAACTAATTGATATGGTTACAACAGATGACCCGCAATTTGTAGTAGATAAAGAGAGTGTAGCTCCGTTGTTTTCGTATATAAAAGAATATCCTTCCTATGTTCATGATTTAAAAGCTTCTATACAACAGCAAAAGAAGAAGGAAAATAATGTAGAAAAAGTAGATTTTGTATTAACGAAGGATGGAAAATACCTCTTTCTATTTGATCGATATAAATTGAAAGCAAAAACGTATTATGCAACGCTCCTTACGAATGAAAAGGATGCATTGTTAAAGGTAAATGGGAAAGAGTTAGATAAGACAACTGATAAAATGTTTGAAAAGCAATATGGACCATTTTTTCCTGGGATTCAAACGTTCCAATCAGAGTTTAAAAATGATTATGTGAAGCTAGCGCGTGAAGAAAAAGTTTTGCTTATGAAACAAAATCAAAATAATGTAACGGTTGATCTATCGTTACAAGGTCATTACATTACCATTCAAACAAATGTAACAAGAGCAACATTATATGTAAACCAGAAACCGATTACGACTCTCACAGGGGAAGAATTTAAATGGGGACCGGTAGCTACTGATGGGAGCGTTTCTATTTATTTAGAAAAAGAGGGCGCAAGCGGAAAAGAACAAACAAAGGTGGAACATATATCAACAAACCAATACTATACATTATCGTTTCAAAAAAAATCTGAAGAACAACAGTCACCTTCCTCTTCGCCACCAGTAACAACAAAGTATGTATATAACGGATTTTTCTTTCCTGATAGTCATATTCGTAAGTTAACAAGTGCAGAGCTAAACGCTTTAACAAAAGATCAATTGCGGATTGCGAGAAATGAAATATACGCTCGGCATGGCCATATTTTTCAAACGAAAGATATGCAGGACTACTTTTTAAAACAGTCATGGTATCGAGAAAATCCATATTATTCAGGAGGGCTGAATGATATCGAGACGTATAATGTTGAACTTATAAAGTCAAAGGAGTAGGCAAATGAAATTCATTTCCCTGTTATAGAAATGAAAGGTACATCAAGGATCATGGTGATGTACCTTTATTATTTATATGGTTGCATTTCATGTAACAAATCCTTTTATGTTTCATGGTAACGATGACATGATTCCGGTTGAAAAATATAGAAGAATTTAAAGGTGAAATTCCCTTTTTATTATTTCTGTAATGGTATGAGAGGAGCTCTAGCTGGTTCGCGAGAAAAAAAGATATGAAAGAGAAAATTGACTCTACTTGCTCTGCCAGTTGTGCTAGCTTGGACATTGGCTAAAGAACTGGAAGAAAGCATGGCTTCAGAGTTCGGTGGAACAGTAATCTCGAGTTTACTGCTTAATTCTTCTGATGTGACAACTGTTATTGTGTCGTAAGAGAGGTTGATAATTTTAAGGATACCAAGTGGATAGACAGCCTCGTCAGGCTGTGATGTGGATGCAAATAGGGTAGATTTCCAAATTTCTTGAAAAAAGGTACTGCTATCAGCTGACCAAGCTTGTGCACCGTAGAGTGTTGCGCTAATGCTGAATTCCTGTTCAAGTGATTGAGCAACTTTTGGTTCAACAGGAGTAGAGATAAGAAAATTACTACACACCGTTTTTTTCACCTACTTTCCATTACGATTGTTATAGCATATTAATAATCGAGTTTATGAGACACGACATTTTACCTATAGCCGTTCAAAGGAGAGGAAAAATAATAAAAAACCACTCTTTTTTGGGGAGAGCGTCCACCTGTGCGTAGACGTGGTAAGAGTCTTGTTGTTTTCAAAGTATAAGTCAAAGGGATCTATATACAAAGATGTACGTTGTTATGTTTGGAGGGAAGGGGGTTATTTGTAAACAAAGGGAAGGAAGTATTATACTTTGTATAAGATACTTATAGAGAAAAAGGATTTATTTATGATCGATTTGGAAAATATAAACAATAGAGACTGTACAAAGGAGTGATTTGGTGAACTATGTAATCATTGGTGGAGACGCTGCTGGCATGAGTGCGGCCATGCAAATTGTTAGAAATGATAAAGATGCAAAAGTCATAACGTTAGAAAAAGGTGAAATATACTCCTATGCGCAGTGTGGACTTCCATACGTGATTAGTGGTGCGATTGCTTCCACTGAAAAATTAATTGCACGGGATATTAAGACATTTCGTGATAAGTATGGAATTGATGCTAAAACACATCATGAAGTAACGAACATTGATACTGAAAACAAAATTGTACATGGTATACATACAAAGGAAAAAGTGAAATTTCAATATAAATATGATCGATTATTGATTGCAACAGGAGTTAGACCTGTTATGCCGGATTGGGAAGGAAAAAATCTGCAAGGTGTTCATCTTTTAAAAACAATTCCGGATGCCCATAAAATATTGGAGACGTTACAGGAACAGAATGTTGAGGACGTAACAATTATCGGGGGCGGGGCAATTGGTCTTGAAATGGCTGAAACATTTGTGGAACTTGGAAAAAATGTGCGAATGATTGAAAGAAATAATCATATCGGAACGGTTTATGATGCTGACATGGCAACGTATATACATGAAGAAGCAGCAAAGCATAATATTGAAATTGTAACAAATGAAAATGTAAAGGTATTTAGGGGAAATGAGAAAGTTGAATTTGTCGAAACAGATAAAGGAATGTATAAGACGGATCTCGTTCTAGTATCAGTTGGTGTGCAGCCAAACACGGAGTTTCTTACAGGAACAGAAATTCGCAAGAACAAAAAAGGGGCGATAGAAGTAAATGCATATATGCAAACGAATGTGGAAGACATCTATGCAGCAGGAGATTGTGCAACGCATTATCACATCATAAAAGAAACGCATGATCATATTCCACTCGGTACTACTGCGAATAAACAAGGGCGCCTTGCTGGACTAAATATGATTGATACACGAAGAGCGTTTAAAGGAACGCTTGGTACGGGCATTATTAAATTTATGGGACTCACATTAGCAAGAACAGGTTTAAATGAAAAAGAAGCAAGTGGGTTGAACATACCGTATAAAACGGTGAAGGTAGAGGCAACAAGTATGGCTGGCTATTATCCAAATGCAACGCCGCTTTATGTAAAATTGGTGTATCGCTCTGATACAAAGCAACTATTAGGTGGACAAGTAATTGGAGAAGAGGGTGTAGATAAACGAATTGATGTCATTGCGATGGCACTCTTTCATAAAATGAGTATTCATGATTTAGAAGATGTTGATTTAAGTTATGCACCGCCATATAACAGTGTTTGGGATCCGATTCAACAAGCAGCACGGCGAGCGGAATAGTACTTCTTATAGAAGTACTATTTTTTTTTGAAAACAGCCAATTATACAAAAGAGACATGAAAGCATATTTTTCCTTGAAAAATGTAGTACTTATCTATTATATTTTCATATAGTATTTATTTTTTACATACATAAAAATACGATAGAAACAAGTTAGCACTGAATGATGCAGGAGGATAAGGAATGTCGATCAATATGAGAACAGTAGAAGAGTGGATTGCGGAATCAAATGCAAGACATGAGGAGGACTTTGGAGAAATTGTCCAAGAAATAAAGGAATTATGTGTTGCGGTTGATAACGCTACATTAATTTACCCGAAACATGTATTTTGTTTTGGAAAAAAAGCGGAAGTCTTCTTCTTTTTCCAAGATCATGTTGTCGTTGGTCAAGCGAAAGAAGAGTACATTGAAGTTAAAAAATTAAAATATGAAGACATTACAGATATAAGTCTAAAAACAAATGATAAAAATACAACGTTACAGTTGAAATTCTCAAATGGGAATTCTATCATGCTGGATAGTTTAAATGATAACTGTGGAGCGAAAAATTGGTTGTTTGCAAGACAGATTAAAAGTATTTTTAAAGTAATTTAATAGAAAAGGCAGGCCTTAGAAGGTCTGCTTTTTCTATGATTTGCTCCCCACTATACAAAGGCATCCTTTTTCTTCGTAACATTTCACATGTTGAAAACCAGTTTTACTGAAAAGGTCTACTAATTCTTCTGTTGTCTTAAATTTTTGCATATGATAATTGATTTTGAAGGTTTCAGCGACAATCATAAAGGAACCATTCGGTTTTAAAACTCGAAACACTTCTTTTATATCATTCTCTAAATCAGGCCAAAAATAATGTGTTTGAAAGGCCGTGATGAGATTGAAAAACTCATTATGATAAGGAATAGAAGATACGCTTGCTTTACGAATAATGACCTTTTCATTTTTCACATCTTTTATATTGGATTTTATTGAACTTTCTACTGCTTTTTCTGAATAATCAATGCCGTATATTTTTCCTGAGGTATTTATTTTAGACAGTGTATGTATGGTTCGGCCGCCTCCGCAACCAATATCGAGTATGATTGAATCTTTGGGGATATTTATTTTCTGTAATGCCCAATTTGTTAATCTAACGTGCGCTGTATTCATAATACAAAGCATGGAAGAACCGATAGAACCTCTAGGGTTTTTAGCTTGTTCAATTAACTTTTGTAATACACTCAATCTGACCTCTCCTTTTATATAAATCACCTAAATTTGTATATTCGCTTTGAGCAATTCTAATCCCTTTAAAAAACACGCCCTTTGCTAGCACATTGTACTGAGCGAAGGGCGTGTTTTTAGCTATGCAAATATCCTTTTAACCAAGTGCGATGGCGATAAGGACCAACTGGAATTTGAATAAGGGTCGTTTCTCTTTTTGTATCAAATTCATACAGTTTGTCACATAAGTTTGCATCAAATCCTAAGAGCGGATGTCCTCCCATATCCATAGCTGAGGCTGCTAAGACGAGCTTTTGAACGAGCATTCCAGCTTCCATTTGTTGAATTCGATATCCTCTGTAACCTAAATCGTTTTTTAAATAATCTTTAGTTCCTATTACATGTAAACAGAGTGGTACTTGAAAGAGATTTACATTGTCCATTGTCATACCGGATTGTAAAGGGTGACGTAGATCTCCAGTTTGAATTTGTTCTAATGCATGAGCATTACTGTCATAGGAATAGGCACCATTTGGCACACCTTCTACGTTATAAAAGCATCCGTACAGTGATAGTCGCGATTTTGTTTTTATATGTTCTCCGTCTAAATCATTTTGATAAGGAAAGGAAAGGGTTGCTTCATGAAGCAAAGTAGCTAGTTGTGTAGCGCTTATTTTCCTTAAGACAAAATCGATATCAGGTGAATAACGTTTTTGACAAACAGTTGCGAAATCATATGATAATGGCTCTACCATGGGGAGTTTCAAAGTTTGTGTGTAATGTGGAACGATTGTCTCTTCAGTTATAGTTCGAAATAGGTCTGTTGAATCCAACATAGATGCTGCATTCATTCTTGTTATGAGAGAGTAATCAGTAAAGTTCTTTGATCGAACAAAGTGTTCATGCTCTAAAACGGGAAGCTGTTGTAAGAGTTCATCAGAAGTGAAATTTGTACTTGTATTACTTTGATAAAACCATTCTTCTGTAGGCTGGGTAGATAACGGAATAACTGCATACACACTTTCTTCTTGTTCAGATAGTCCAAGTAAATGATTGATAGCCCGATCTAGAAATTGAAAATATACACCCGATGTATAGCCAAATTGCTTAGAGACTTCTAGTAATTGACCGATGAGGACACCAGTATCGAGACCTTGGAGGCGATACGAAAAATTATTATATTTAAAGAAGTTTTTCCAAAACATTGTTGATACGAAAGCGGTGCCGAAACAAGAAGAGAGGTTGCAGCGATTTCCAAGTGCTTCTGTGAGATAAGAGTCAAAATTCCCTTCACGTAGTAATACGAGACGATGATGCGCTACGTCATAATGGTAAATTCCATGCGGATAATGAATTGTTTTTAAATACAAATATAATTCATTTGGATATAAGGCTCCTCCAGAAGGAATAAATCTTCGGTATATATTTGTTGTTGATTGTTCTTCTAAGCCGAGGGAAGGCTGGCAAAATTGAGTTAGGCCAAATGTATACCAAAGGCAATGCCCAATTTGTTCTATGGTAGGTTCATTAGATAGCTTTTGATCTCGTAATGTTAGAGGTACCTCTAGAGAAAGAGGAATGACAGGTAGATTACGGTATAGCTTATAGGGAAGGGGGGCATCAGCCCAGTTGATGTCCTTGTCCTCGGGCATGACTTCATCAATTGAAAAATGTAAATGGTGTAGAAATGTTTCTAGTTGCATCAACAAGCCTCCTTATCAAGCAATAATCCCCCACATTAAATATCAGCAAAAGCAAAGAAGAGAGGTGGGGGAGGAAGAAAAACTACTGATTCAAGCGCTACTTTACTGTTTCTTTATGGAAATGGATGCGGATGTGGATTTAGTTGTTCTAATGTAAGTGGTTCACTTGTATATCCAAGTTGCATTGGTACGGTAAGTGCTCTTTGGAGTCCTGTTGTACGAGTAAGTTGATGACCAAATGTCATTGGCAACATACCAGGAATTAATACTTTCACACAAGATAATCCGTTTTTCTGTATGAGAGGAACAGTTTGGTCAATGACAATTACCTCAAGCCCTGAGTGATGTAGTAGATCTAGAAGATGGCGAAGGTCTGAAGTTATATCCCGATCAATCGCTTTTAGCTGATCCATTTCTTTAAATGTTCGCACAGCTCGATTGTCATTTAGTAAAAATTGAAGGCGTTCTTCAGCTTCTGGTAAGCCATATACCATACTATGATCTTCCATTTGGGTAACGAGATAGGGATCGCGTAAACATTGTTCATATTTTTGTTTGTTTGCTTCAAGTTTTTCATCTAATATAAGCAACATACCTGCTAATTCATGAATAGCACTTTTAACAGCTCGCAGCGGTTCTATATGAGCACCACCTGCACAGACGAGGTTCATTCCACCCTTTTTTGTATTTTTTGCAATTGCCCATATACTTGGAATACCATGCTCCATCGTTGCATCAAAAACGTGTAAATCATAACCTGTAATGGTCCGCATTCGTTCAATCATCAATTGTAATTCCACATCGCCTGCGGAAGCTAGATCAAGGCGGGGGAGTGGCAATTGTGCATACCACGTTAGCAAGAAAGCGTCGCGTTCGACTATTTCTAAAATGCCATGGAAAATCGCTTCTTCTAAACTACCTCCAATTGCACAGCCGTTTGAAGTTTCATAAACAAAAGCGTCCCTGTGCCCTAGGCTATAATATGCAATTGATTCCGGAACTAAGATGGGACGGTTTTGTGATAAAGAATAACCCCATACCCAATCTTGAGAATAATCGGGATCAAATGGTCTGAATGGAAAATTCTCTTTTTCATAGTGTTCATCTGTATGTACACCAATTGTAAGAGGATTGATGGCTTTATCTTCTAATTCTCGGTAGCTGCCATGAACATTTGTCCGCTTCCCGCGAGGGGCCATTCCGCAGTATCGCTCTAGTCCTTCTAAAATTGCAGTTGCCTCGCTTATCCTGAATGAATGTGTTCGACCTGCAACTCCTTCGTTACCAAAAAGTAATGGCATATTTACAATAACATCAGCGAATGGTAATAAGGAATGCTGCATCTTTCCATTCAAAAGTCCTGTTCGATAATCTAAATAATCTTTCGTTAAAAACGTATTTAAATCTTCAATAGAACGACATCGGTAGCTTTCAGTACTCGTTTTAAAGCTCGGTTGCAGAGATAGATAAGCAGAAGCTTCAGTGTCATCAGGTATTGTGCTACACACCGGACATACAGGATCAGGAAGAAACGAATGACGTGAACATTGAAGAGTTTGCATGTTAAGTAAAATCACTTCTTCAGCTAAAGAAGTACCCCCTTTTGTTACTATCTTTTCTGTTTCAGCATGAATAAGGTGACACATTTGTAGTAATGCACTTTGCGTTGCGCATATATCTCGTTGCACGGCAGCATCCTTTTTTAAGGAGTATTGCCGCTGTAACTCCCACATTTCTTTTTGATCAAAACCAGCTATAAACCGTCTTGCATCAGCACAATGAGAACATCCTGCTGCATGTGGCTGAACATAAGGGCCAATGATTCCTTCGCCAAATGAAGTAAAACCTCGTAGCCAAGGAATGTTAGCGGATCGAAACATTTCTTCAGCTTTATGATGGATAGAGGAAGGAGAACCATCATGTAGTACGAGAGCAAGTTTAATGTTTTCAGGAAGGGGTTCTTCAAGTGTGTTTTGATGAATGATAGAGTAGTGACCAGATAATTGCTGATTTACATAGCTTGCAAGTAGGCCGTCTCCTACAATTAATATTTGACGCTCCATCAATCCACCTCCTCTTTTATTACCACACCAACTACACCACCTAATCCTTCTTTTAAAAATGGTTCAATTGCTAGGTCGAGGACGTAGGGATAAAGATTATGTTCCTTTAAATTCTGTAAAGCGAGTTGTAAGGATTCTAATGGTGGAATTTCTTCTTCTTTTTGTACTTCAATATTAAACGACTCAGCATCGTGTAAAAGAACAGATGATTCCGATAATATATTAGAGTTATAGGGGATTTCGTAGTTTTGTGTATGAAGAAGTGCTTGTTGTAATGCGTCTCTTAGAGCTAGTGTTATATTTAGATTCGCGCTACCATACCACTGATTGTGTATACGGGCCCAAACAACCGGAAAACCTAGTACATTTTCACCAATCCCTATCTTTGGTTCCCCGTGTATCACGGAGAGTGCACGTAAATAAAATTGGCAGTGGTTGTCATGAATTTCTGTTACTTGTAGTGGCACAATTTCTTCTGTTTGACTTAACTTCCTCGCTTGTAATGTGTGGGTTAAATGGTTTTGTAGCGCACGATACACACCTTCTAACATCGTTTCCCCAGCTCCGATTCCAATGAATTCATCTTGGTCAGGAATAAGGAAATTAACCATTTGAGTTACATATGTTTCAATTCCAGTTAGACCTGCCACGCGGCGTGCTTCATCATGAGTTAATCCGCCGCAAATAATAGTAGGGAGGAGGGAAGTAGGTCCTTCTGATAATGGATTGGCAACTTGAACATAGCACTGGGACAACGGTAATTGGTTGAGATCTTGTTCATCCCATATGTGAAAAACTCCAGCTTTATTTGAGGTTAACTGGTCAAAAAAACGAAAAAGCTCATTTGAATGTTTTTGATCTGCATGTCGTTTTAAAGTGTCATCAAGGTCTTGTATTAATTCTATCGTAAAATTTTCAGGGGCTATAAGCGGGTGCTTCATAAATGAATGCCAATTTCCTTCGAGCGTTTCAAAATCTAATAGAAAGAAGTGCTTCTTTGTCTTCCTATTTGAGGAATCTGTAACATGTTTGAATAACTCAAAAACAATTGTATTGGCTAACATAGCACAAGCAATTGGAGAGACGGGATCTGGTGTTTGATCTTTTTGAATAGCAGTTTCATGTATACGGTGCCATGCGGATTCCCAGCATTCTTCAGAGTCAGAAGTAATGATAGGACCAGCTAAGCCTACATGCTGTAAACATAAAGCAGGAAGAAAGTTTTTCTTCTCTTCTCTACAAATCGCATGTATGGCCCTAAGTTTTTCAATATTGCCATTTTGAGATACATATAGAATCCAATCAAATGGATGAAAAACTTCCTGTAAAGAATAATTTCTCGTTGTATCTATTTCTTGAACAAGTACATCGGCATCAGTAGCATGTGCTTGTTGTACAAGTTCATTTAGCCGCGAGAGATTTGTTGCATCAGGATCGGTAATTAGGTAATGAAATTCAGGTAGACCAGATTCAAGTAAAGAAGAAATTAATGAAGTGAAAATAGGTCCAGAGCCAATCGCTAACACTTTAGATTGGCGATACATTTGAAACTTTAGAGGACCTGAGTGAGAGTAAGCCTCTAAAAATTCAATTTGCGGTTCGTACCTCTCAAGTAATGCATCTTCTAATTGGTGAGGGGCATCTTGATTCAGATCTCGAACAAAACCATTTTTGTGCAAAAGTTCTCCAATTTCAAACACTCTATTTTGATAAGGGAGGGGAAGCCCATTTGTTAGCTCTTCTAAAGTGTGTTCTCCATTAAACATAGGCATTAATTTTTCAATCCATTCATAGATTCCATTACCTTGTATCCGGAACGAACTGGAGTTATTTCGAAAATAAACACCCCCATTGGAATCGGGGAGAAAAAAGGTATCCTTGTTCATTTTTAGCTTTGTGGAAGCTTGCAGCGTACTCATTCTATTCCTCCTTATCAGTAAATTCTAAACACACATTATCAGTGTATGTACCGTGATTTGTCCCTTATGAGTATATAAATCACTGTTATATAAAAAAGGCTACACGAAAGAATACATTGATTCTTTCGTGTAGCCAGTATGATTTAGAAAGTCTATCAACCTTCTAATAATAATGATTTTGGATCTTCAAGCATTTCTTTAACAGCAACTAGGAAGCTAACTGCTTCTTTACCATCGACGATACGGTGGTCGTAAGATAGTGCAATGTACATCATTGGACGGTTTTCCATGCGTTCTGCATCGATTGCAACTGGTCTTACCTGAATTTTATGCATTCCAAGAATACCTACTTGTGGGCTGTTTAGGATTGGTGTTGACATAAGGGAGCCAAACACACCACCGTTTGTAATTGTAAATGTACCACCTTGTAGTTCTTTTAATGTAAGTTTGTTATCGCGTGCTTTTTTACCTAGTTCACGAATTTCACTTTCAATTTCAGCGAAGTTCAATTGGTTTGCATCGCGTACAACTGGAACAACTAATCCATCTGGAGCTGCTACAGCGATTCCGATGTCATAGAATTTTTTAATGATAAGCTCGTCGCCTTGAATTTCAGCATTTAACAATGGGAATTGTTTTAATGCTGCCACAACAGCTTTTGTGAAGAATGACATAAAGCCAAGACGAACATCATGTTTTTTCTCGAACGCGTCTTTACGTTCTTTACGTAATTCCATAACTGCAGTCATATCAACTTCGTTAAATGTTGTTAACATTGCAGATGTTTGTTGAACTTCTACAAGACGTTTTGCAATTGTTTGACGGCGGCGGGACATTTTTACGCGCTCAACTGGCTTTTCAAATTCAGTAGTTACTGCTGGTTTTGGACTTGTTTTTTCTTGTTTTGGCTCTGCTTTTGGTGCAGCAGCATGTGCTTGTACATCATGTGGTCTCACGCGGCCAAGTGGATCAGTGCTGCGTACTTCATTTAAGTCGATTCCTAATTCACGCGCCATTTTTCTAGCAGCAGGTGATGCGATAGGGCGATCTGTATTTGGAAGACCTTGTAAAGCTGTTTTAGTTGGTGCAGCACTTGGATCCTCAGCTTTAGGTGCTTCAGTAACTTCTTGTTTTGGTTGTTCTGCTGCTGGAGCAGGTGCTGATGTACTTACTGCAACGCCGTTTGCATCTAAAATTGCAATTACGTCACCAACTTCAACTGTATCTCCAGGCTCTCCTAGTAGTTGTGATACAATACCTGAATCTTCTGCAATGATTTCTACATTGACTTTATCTGTCTCAAGCTCAACAACGCTGCCACCTTTCTCAACTTTGTCGCCTACATTGATAAGCCATTGTGAGATAGTTCCTTCTGAAATAGATTCTGCAAGCTCAGGTACTTTAATTTCGATCATTTTAAATGTCCTCCCCTTATTTGCCTAACGGTGTGTTTTGTCTTCTTTTCTCTTCGGTAATCTCAATGCTTCAAGCCTGATTGGGCAGAAATTCTTTACAACTTAGTAGGTAAGGAACTCTGCCCAAATGAGCTTGAGTAAATCACTTTCGTTTTTAGTTGCTATAAACTTCTATTTCTTGTTTGTCTTGACGGAAGTTGTACTTTGTGTCTAATGCATGTGCAACGATAAGTTCTTGTTCCGCTCTGTGTGCATGTGGATCGCCGCCTGATGGACTTGAGCGATCTGGACGTCCAATGTAGCCTGTTTTTATTTTATCGCCAGCAAGTTCAAACAGAATTGGAGCCATGTAATGCCATGCACCCATGTTTCGTGGTTCTTCTTGTACCCAAATAATTTCTTCTAAGTTTTTAAAGCGTTTCATGATAGATTGGACTTTTTCAGCAGGGAATGGGTACAATTGCTCAATGCGAACAATATGAACTTCATCTAAATTGTACTCATGTTTACCTGATTCAACCTCTGCTGCTATATCAATTGCCATCTTACCAGTTGTTAAAACAAGACGCTTTACTTTATTTGGTTTTGTGCCAAGGTTTTCTTGCTCTAGAGCCATTTGGAAACGACCTTCGCTTAATTCTTTTCCAGATGAAGTAGTAAGCGGATGACGTAATAAGCTCTTTGGCGTCATAATGACTAATGGTCGAACAGCTTCTGTACCAAGGATTGATGCTTGACGGCGTAAAATATGGAAGTATTGTGCCGCACTTGTTAAGTTTGCAACAGTCCAGTTGTTTTCAGCAGCTAGTTGCAAGAAACGTTCTGGACGTGCACTAGAGTGCTCTGGTCCTTGACCTTCATAGCCATGAGGCAGAAGAAGAATTAGACCTGATTTTTGTCCCCATTTCGCTCTTCCTGCTGAAACATATTGATCAAATAATGCTTGCGCAGTATTTGAGAAATCACCATATTGTGCTTCCCACATAACTAAAGTTTCTGGAGCGAACACATTATAACCGTATTCATAACCGACAACAGCAGCCTCAGATAACGGACTGTTATGAACAGAGAATGATGCATTAATATTCGGTAAACGATGAAGTGGTGAATATGTTTCGTTTGTTTCTGTATCATGTAATACGATATGACGGTGTGCGAACGTACCACGTTGTGAATCTTGACCAGTTAAACGAATTGGCGTACCTTCTTGTAAAATGGTAGCGAATGCTAACGATTCAGCAAGAGCCCATTCCACTTTACCGCCATCTTCAAGAGCATCTTTACGACGTTCAAGAATTTTCTTTACTTTAGGATATACATTAAAGCCTTCTGGCCATTGTAATAGTCCTTCGTTTAATGCACGTAAAGTTTCAATTGGAAGACCTGTATCAATTGGTTGAATACCTCTTGCAACTACGTCTGGAACTTTAACGTGTATTGCTGCATCACTAGTATCAGCAGGTGGTACTTCTGCATACTCAGCTTTCAATTGTTCTTGCACAAACTGTGTAATTGTTTCAACTTCATCAGCATTTAAAACACCATCAGTTTGCAGTTGCTCTGCATAGATTGCTCTAACTGTCGGATGATTTTTAATTTTTTTATAAACTTGTGGTTGTGTAACTGCTGGGTCATCCATTTCGTTATGACCGTAACGACGGTAACCGATTAAATCGATTAAGAAGTCTTTTTTGAACAGCATACGATATTGAATTGCAAGGTCAGCAGCTGCAAGACAAGCTTCTGGATCGTCAGCATTTACATGGACGATTGGAATATCGAAACCTTTTGCAAGGTCGCTTGAATATTTTGTAGAACGAGAATCATAGCTATCTGTTGTAAAGCCAACTGAGTTATTTGCAATAATATGAATTGTTCCACCAGTTTGGTATGCGTTTAGTCTGCTTAAGTTTAATGTTTCAGATACGATACCTTGACCAGGGAATGCAGCGTCACCATGAACTAAAATTACAAATGATTTCGAAGTATCTTGTTCAGGATGACCAGCTTTTTTACGATTTTCTTGAGCTGCACGTGCATAACCTTCCACAACAGGGTTAACAAATTCAAGATGGCTTGGGTTGTTCGCTAACGTTACACGTGTTTGAGCATCTTCAGCCCCAACAACTTGCTCTCTACCTAAATGGTATTTCACGTCGCCAGTCCAGCCAGCATTACTATTTACACCTTCTATAGTTGCATGTTTGAATTCTGCAAACATGTGACTATATGGTTTTTCTAGTACGTGAGCGAGTACGCTAAGGCGCCCGCGGTGAGCCATACCAATCATAACGTCATTTACGCCGCCCTTAGCACCTTCAGAAATAATTTCATCTAGTACAGGTACAAGCATATCAACGCCTTCAATAGAGAAGCGTTTTTGACCTACAAATGTTTTATGCAAGAATTGCTCAAAACCTTCAACAGCTGTTAAACGTTTTAAAAGAGCAGTTCGTTTTTTATTTGGTAGTGGTTGACGCAAGGAATTTGATTCCACCATTTGATGCAACCACGCACGTTCTTCACTATCTTGTATATGAGAAAATTCATAGGCTAAAGATTTTGTATAAACATCTTTTAATCTATTAATTACATCAAGAGCTGTGTGAATACCAATTGGTGCATCTGGCCATACTGTTTTTGCTGGAATCGCTTTCAAATCTGCATCGCTTAATTCGCTCATTACTTTCTCGATGAGAGATTGTCCATTTGCTTGCTCTTCCATTGGATTAATATGAGCCAATGTATGACCGAATGAACGGATATTCTCAACAAGTTGAACGACTTTAAGAATCTTTTCAATGTTTCCTGTGTTTTGAGGAGAAAAATTTATTTCTGTGTTGTCCCCTGTTACGACATCTGCTTGGAATGTAGGAGCCCCAAAAGTTTCAAAAAGCTCTTGTAATTCCGGATCAACTGAACCTTCATTAGTCACGTAACGATCATACTGTTCAATAACATAGCCAAGGTTCGGACCATGGAATTTGGCCCAAGGGTTTGTCGATGTATTCTTCCTCGTCATTTGTTTAAACCTCCCAATGCATGTAATCCTTTTTTCATAATGTGAAAGAATGCATTTTGCTCTTTTCATAATTGATGAACCAGTAATGAATGTAAATGTTATCTTTACTCTTATGTTATTACAATAATTTACATAATACCAAACATTATTACTTATCCGTTTTGTAAAAAAACATTCACAATTACTTATCACCCAAGTTAATCTTTCATGTTATAAATTAATTTTAAGGAAAAAATAGGTGATTTCATCTGGTACATCAGTATTTAAAACAAAATCTTCCAGATAAAAGTATAGGGTAAATTGAAAGAATGTTTCGACAAAAACGATTTGATTTATGTATATTAAAATAATAAGCGCTTTCAAGAATATTATACAACAATATAATGGAATATAGTATAAAAAATAAAAAATTATGAATTTATCGTAAACTTTGTTTCGATAGTGTTAAATATTGAAAGGAAAAAAGAAGTATTTGCTTATAATTGGTGATTGTCATTTGAAAATGGTTCATAAATCGTTAGTTTTTGCAAATATAACTGAAAATTGCTCGAAAATGATAGCCGGCTTCATTTCTATAGGAGAAGAAGTGTAATATTTTAAAAAGATAAAGTGCTTATAACGATATTAATTTTTCCTAATGATAGCCGATTGATATAGCAAATTTCTTTATGTAGATTAAGTAATGAGGAAATGAGATATTATAACAGAATCGTTTAGAGTGTTCTTATTTGTTATGACTCTCCATTTTTATACTATTCAACAATTATTCAAAATGAAAAGTGGATAAAAATGGGCAGAAAAGAAATAAGGGATCAATATGAGAACTAGATGAAGGGGATTTACGAAAGTATGAATGCTGTGTTCCTTTTACATAGAGATACATAGGAGCTGTGAAATGAAAAGGGAAACAGATAATGGGGATTTTGGTGTTCATGTCATTTGGCTGATAGTATTTTCAATGGTTCTATCGATAGTTGGTTTAGTTCTATTTATGCATTCGTTATAAAAATCATCTTGATTAAAAATAAAAGATGGGAGTAGGGAGCTTTGAGGAGTTTATGTAAAGGAAACTTGACGTAAAGGTCGCTTTACATTTATACTCTGTGTAAGGAGGAGGGGAATATTTCCTTGGAAAACAAAATGGTAGAATACAGAAAAAAATTTGGCCTGTCACAAGAGAAGTTAGCTGAAAAACTTGGCGTTTCTAGACAAACTATTATTTCAATTGAAAAAGGAAAATATGATCCATCACTTCCTTTAGCATTTGAAATTGCGAACACATTTCAGACAACGATAGAAAATGTATTTATTTATGAAGGGAAAGAGAACTAAATCTACATAGGGGGGAAAGAAAGATGAACTACTCACAAAAATATTTTTTGATTATGGGGATTATCTTTTCTGTTATGAGTGGATTTATGCTATTTATAGGTATAATGGCGCATTCTTCACCACCGTCACAAACGTACACATTACTAGCGATGACAGTCATGTGCTTTTGCTTAAGTTATCTCCATCCACAATTTAAGGAGAAAGACGAAAGGATGAAGTTAATTCGGCAAAAAGGAATGTTCTATTCTTATTTTGCGTTGTTAGCGTATTATATTCTATTTTCGATCGGATTAAATTTAAAGATCATTACATTGTCTGCTGCAGAACTGCTTAACATTTTAGCAGCATTAACAATTTGTACGGTCTTTATTTCATTCGTTATTTTGTCTAAAAAATATTAAAGCTGAAATAAGAAAGGTGAATGAGATAGATGCAAAGTATATTTGCTTTTGGGATCGGGCTGCTTTTATTTTTAGCAGTGTACTTATTTATTCGTAAGGATATACAAGGAAATACATTGACGAAGAGAGGTTTCTATAAGCTGATGGGGTGTTTAGTAGTCATGCTTATAGCAATTATCGTAATGATTGTCTCGGTGAGTAAACAATTATAAAAAAGTATAGAATAAAGCCCTGTTTTTGTTTAAATGTCAAAAGTAGGGTTTTTATTTTTCTTTAACATGAGGAGTACATACTTTGATAGATAAGAAACAAACTACTACCATAGTGAACGAGATGGTAGATGGAGATACTGGTGGTTGATCTCTTGAATGGAAAAACAAATGGGAACAAGGAAAAATCCTTGTTTTATTTTTTTGGATAGAATTATTAAGTAGGATATTAATAAATGAAGATGTTTGAAGGTGGTACTAAATTCTTTTCTTCCTTATTAGTCTATGCGATAGAGATAAGTATGCTTGGACAACGAGAAAAAGGCGCTTGATTTGATAAAGTTTGTATGAGTTCGCAACCGAAAAATATAGGTTGCGTTTTTTTATTACTATGATTTTTAGTTGGAAAATTAGATTAATAGAAAAGGAAAGCCCATTAGATCAATTTCCACTTTATATATTATTTGTTGGTACTGCAATAGGCATTTGGTCTGACCATGAGACAAGCTCTGAATATGATAATAATAAAGGAGATGTTGAATAATGGGGTATATCGTCGATATTTCGAAATGGAATGGTGATATTAATTGGGGAGTAGCAGCCCCGCAGCTTGACTTAGTGATTGCTAGAGTACAAGATGGATCAAACTATATAGACCCAATGTATCAATCATATGTGTCTTCAATGAAAGCTTATAATGTTCCGTTCGGAAACTACGCTTTTTGTAGATTTGTTTCCGAAAATGATGCAAGAGTAGAAGCAAGAGATTTTTGGAATCGTGGTGACAAAAATGCATTGTTTTGGGTAGCTGATGTTGAAGTGAAAACAATGGAAGATATGAGTGCTGGAACACAAGCTTTCATTGATGAGTTACGCATACTCGGTGCTCAAAAAGTAGGGTTATATGCGGGACATCATGTGTACAGCCCATTTGGTATGGAAAAAGTAAATGTTGATTTCGTATGGATCCCGCGTTATGGGGATATCAAACCAGCGTATCCATGTGATATGTGGCAATATACTGACGCAGGGAATATATCTGGTATTGGCAAATGTGATTTAAATCGTTTAATTGGAGATAAGCCTTTATCATGGTTTTTCGGAGATAATGAGCCTGCACCAGGGTTTCTTCCTCCTGATTGGAAAACGAATAATTTAGGTTCTATCACTGTAATAGTAGCTATAGCAAACATTCGTGAGACGCCATCCTTACAAGCAAAAGTTGTACGTCAAGCGACAAAAGATTCTGGACATGTATACCTAGATTGGTTTTATGATGGTTCTCATTTTTGGTATAAAGTAGCTGAAAAAAACTGGATGCGCGATGACGTATGTAAAATCAATAAAGATGGCAAAACAAAAGGAGTTGTTTGGATTTCAGGAACGAACATCAATCTTCGTAAAGGAGCGTCCAGAAATGACCAAGTTGTAGGAAAAGCGAATAGTGGAGCTTGGGACGTTCATTTTAGATACGAAGATTGGATTTACGTATACAAAGATGGCATTGAAGGATGGATGTATTTTGATGAATCTTATGTGAAATGGATTAGATAGAGTGAAACTTTAATCAGTGGAGGGCTTCATCCTCCACTGATTATTATTTGAACCACTTTGTTCTGCTGCACAAATACATTTTTACAAGTTAAGCTTCTCGATAGTTAATGATGCAGCATTAATTGTGTGCCCGTTTAGAATGGGTAGTAACACATCTGTAGTTGATCCTATATTTCGAAGTTGTAGTGTTGAGCATTTGGGAATATGGATAATAGCTTGTCCAGAAAGCATCAGACTCGCTCCAGTCACTTGTCTTTGTATACCATAATTAGTAAGTCGCCCACTTACTAAAGAATCATTTAAAATTAAACCATATATTGAAGTGGAAGCAGGACCATCAATTAATAATAGATATTCGACTTTATAGTCGCCTGATTTAGGTATTATTAGGGTGTCACTAGGTGGGGTAAACTCTATACGATTTAATGGACCGTTTCTATTAAATTCTATGTTTGCACCTGGTTTAATTTCTATAGGATTGTTACCTACAAGTGTAACGTAACCATAAGCCGGTTTCGACATTATTATGCATCTCCTTATTTATTATTCTTATCATTGTATGCGATCAAGTTAAAAATGATTGAATGTTAGTCTAGTAAAAATGAATTATGTATCCCCTATCTATGAGTGAGCATTATAAATAGACGTATAAATCATTCAAAGTACAGTGAGTAATACGCGTTTGTTTCAGACTTGTTCCTTTTAAACGATTTGAAGACAAACAAAAAACGCCTGTAACGAAGCAGTCTGCTAACTGCGAACTCTTTTTTTGTAAAATTTCTATAAGTATGGAAAATGTTGTTCTGTGTAATTACTTCCTCATGGTAAAATATTCTATATAAATATTTAAAAGCGGAATCATTATGGGGAATATTAAAGTTACTCCTGAAGAGTTGCACAAGGTTGCAGGGTCTATTCGATCAACAATCATCAATGTAGCGGCAACACAAGGGCGGCTAAAGAAAGATATTGATATACTTTGTAATGCTTGGGTGGGTGCAACCTATATGAAATTTAATACAGATTTTCGAGATTACTCTTTAAGAATGGCTCGATTTACACTCATATTAGAACCGCTTGAGAAGTTTCTTCTTGATTCTGCTAATAAATTTGAACAGGTAGATAACATGGATGTTGCTATTGCGATGGCTTCTGGTATTTTAACAGGAAAACCATTTAAAGGGGATGTTGAAACCCTTACAGGTTCCACAAAAGTAAATACAGAGGATCGCTATCGTATTAAATCAGAAGGATCGTTGTTAGAGGGAAATATGAACTTTCTGAGAATAGTAAGCTGGGATTCAAAGCTGGGCATGCAGAAATAGAGGTAGGAGCTCCTTACAAATTCAATACGATAAAAGAAGATTTATTAACGGGAAAGATTATTGGAGCAAAAGGTGGAATTACAGCATTTGAAGATGGTCTTTCTTTTAAAAATCCTTATGTTTCAGAAATATCAGTAACACAAAAATTCATAGATGCTTCAGTCGCATATGGAATTGAGGAGTATAGGTTTAAACAAGATGCAGAGGTGACAATACAAAAATATGAAGCAAAGCTAGACAGAATTGACCTACCTGAGTTTATTCAATTTTTTAAGGATTACGATCTTGAAGTTTGTGCTGAATTTGGACTAGGTACATTCGGTGGTAAATTCCATGGGGGTCAAGAAGTTGGTGTGTATATTGGTGGTAGAAAAGTCGGTGGTGGTTTATTTGCTAAATTTGTTAAGCAAGGAGAAGAATAATTGTGTTTAAACAAGCAAGAATTATAAAGATTTTTGGTTTTTCGGCCTTACTTATATTTAGTTTGTTTGCTCCTTATGGGTGGGGAAAAAAATTGGCACTTATTGCTTTTGTACTTATACTAGCCTTTTTCTCTTTTGGTACAACAAACTTATTAGAATACATAACTAATAAATTCAAAAAGAATCGAGATAAGTAGTTTACTTAAAGAAGAAAGGATTTTAATTATTTTAGGTATACTCCTACTTATTGTTGTGACATGGATGATACACTCACAAACACAGAAAAATTACTTATAACCTTTGTTACACTTTTTGTAGGAGTTTTAACTTTTGGTGCTTTAATGTTATTTGAGCGGTTTAAAAAAATAAAAAGGAGAATAAATAAATGAAACTTTTACCAATTGGAACAGTAGTTAAACTAGAAGAGGTAGAGCCAATCATTATGATTATTGGAAGAATGGTTGTCTCAGCGGATAAACGTGATTTTGATTATGTAGGAGTTCCTTATCCAGTAGGCTATCTAGGTGATGAAAAAGTATTATGTTTTAATCACGATAAGATTGTAGAGGAAATGCATAGAGGGTATATGACTGAGAGTGAATTAGTTCTACGTGAGAAGTTAGTAGAATTGTAAATCAGCTGAAAAAGAAATATAGATTTGAAAAATGTGATAGGGGAAACTAAATGGGAAAGATAATGAGAATCTTTGTAATTATTGGCATACTTGTTCCTCCTGTACTACTGTGGAGGGCACCTGACATTCCTCTAAATGATAAACTTGTGTTTACAGGTTTACAGCTATCTGTAGGGTTCATCTCAGTAGTGGCGTTAGAGATTATATTTAGAAATCGTAAAAAGAAGAGGGCAAAATAAATATGGATCTTCTGCACATGAAACTTATATGAGAAGCTATCGGAAATATAAATAAAGCTATGTTTATAATAGTTCCTTTGAGAGGAAAACTCCTAGTGTATAGCTGGGAGTTTTTTATATATACTTAGCAGCCGATAAGTATGAAATAGCTCTTAATAAAATTGAGATTCCGCATTATATCCCTTTCTTAGGTGACTATTACACTAAAAGGTGAATATGGATATGGTTACAAATTCTATTTAGGAAAAGAGATTGGAGGGGATGCGACAGTACCTAATGGTCATGGAGAGGATTCTTTTTAAAATTTGATAAAGACAAAAAGGAGTAAAAGTATGTTCAAACAAGGAAGGTTTATGATTATTATTGGAACCATGGTACTTGTTATTGCAGGGTGGTTTTTCCCTTTTAATTTATGGCAGAAGTTATTCTTCAGTATTGCTATGATTAGCATTGGAATTTTGGCATATGGAAGTTCAGTATTATTTGACCGTTTATCTAAAAAAATCACAAATAGAGGAGAATAAATGAAGCTTTTACCGATTGGAACAGTAGCTAAACTAGAAGATATAGAACAATTTGCTATGATTATTGGAAGAATGGTTGTGTCAGCAGGTAAACGTGATTTTGATTATGTAGGAGTTCCTTACAAGTGGGCTATCTAGGTGATGAAAAAGTATTAGGTTTTAATCATGATAAGATTGTAGAAGGAATGCATAGAGGGTATATGACTAAGAGTGAATTAGTTCTACATGAGAAATTAGTAGAAATGTAAATAAAGAGATACCTATAATTTCCTCTTTGGGGTGTGTACTCGCACTTTCTTTATTATGGAACTCGTTTGTTATAAACCTTATGGAAAAATTCAATGAAAGAAGGAATAAATAAATGCGTCCTTTCAAACATATGAGAACTATATATTTAATAACAGTACCTATTATTGCTTTACTTTCATTGTTTTTTCCACAGTCATTAGGAGATCGTATTCTTACTTTCTTTTTTATACTTGTTTTTGGTGAATTAGCAATTGGATTTACGTATTTAATGGACTTTATCGAGAAAAAGTTAAAAATAAATAAGAGTAAATAATAATGAAACTTTTCCTAATTGGAACAGTTGTAAAAGTGGCCCCATTAAATTAGAGGATTAAAAGAGGGAATAATAATATGCAACCATTTAAAGCAGGAAAGATTATTACATATATTGCAATTGCTATATTACTTGTAGTTGCTTTTATATCTCCTTATGAATTACCTAAAAAGATTGGCTTTATTATAGGTGTTCTTATTTTAGGGGGATGTGCACTTGGTACTAATAAATTTTATGAATGGAAGTTTAGCAAACTTAAAAATAAATAAGATCTAAATATAAGAAACGAGAATGATCATGGAGATTTTACCAATTGGAACAGTAGTCAAGCTAGCAGAGGTAGAACAAGTTATTATGATTATATGAAGTTTTGCTTAAAAAATTGATTTTCCAAATAGTATCCGGTTTTTTGAAGACCGTGACTTAACCGTTCACCTAGAGTATGGATTTGGTACAGGCGGAGCGAAAATACGAGAGGTTTTTTGCTAAATTTGTTAAGCAAGGAGAAAAATAGTTGTGTTTAAACAAGCGTGAATTATAAAAAAAATTGTTTTTTCAGCCTTGCCTATATTTCGTTTGTTTGCTCCTTATGAGTGAGGGGAAAATTAGCACTTATTGCTTTTGTACTTATACTAACTGTTTTAGCTTTTCGTACAACAAACTTATTGGAATCTATAACTCATAAATTTAAAAAGGATCGAGATAAGTATTTTAATTGTTTGAGGATATTTTCATCCTATGCCTAAAGGCGGACTAAAGTTCTGTATGGGCTTTCCCGTATCGCGAAATCTGTTACTGTGATATCGATATTTTCTTGTTCTTTAAAATATTGGATGGCTACTTTTTTAGCTTTAGACGCTATTTGTTCTTTTTCTTGATTATCTTTGTAATAGTATGACTGAAATAATAAGGATAATTACTATCGATTTTCTATTCAAGCAAAGTCCTCTATACTTATTTGTTTTTTTCTTGATTCTTATCGTAACCTATACTTTCTACTTTATAATTATCTCTATAGTTTCTATCTGCAGATACTCTACGTGTTTTATTACTAGCAACATACCCATATACAAAAACTACTCCAAAGTCTGAAGGAGCAAATTGAAAATCTGTTACTGTAATTTCCAGATTTTTATCCTCTTTAAAATATTGAATTGCAATCTGTTTAGCTTTTTCTTTTATTACTTCTTCATCATCATTTTTCTTATAATCCATATATTTATATCCCTCTATAACAATTGAAATTATTATAATTGCAATAATCGGAATTTTTTCTTCAAGATATCCCCTCCGGAATAAACTATATAATTAGAATAAACTATTTAGGAGTGAGAGAATAGGGAAAACGTAAGATACCAGGGTTAATGTGTAATTTCGAAAGGAAATATGTATGGTAAGTGATGTTAACTCAATAGCATAATGAAAAAGAAACCAGCTCTTTATTTGAGTTGGCTTTTTAATATGCTCGTTTGTTTGACTATACTCCGTACGTCATCTCTTCCAAGAATTCTCCACCACTCTTGATACATTTCATTATTCTGCTACATGCACAATGAAAGTAATGTTCACTTGTTGCAGCTGATTTTACCGGAACTGAATCTATTTGATGAAACATTTGATCTTTTTTATGAAAATACATTTTTCCAACTTTTTCTGGTGATTCTGATGGATAATATTGATATACAACTATTTCCTCATCTTCAAATTCTTTATTCATTGTTATATGGATTGCCATAGTTTATTTCCTCCATTTCAATTCTTCATCTATATTGAGTACTTTCCAAGGGCAATCTGATCTTAAAGTTGCATTGTGTGCTGTTTTATAATCTGTTTTAAAAATCCCTTCAAATCGAGATTCAAAATATTCCTGTTCTAAAATTATGTAGGAAAGGGAAGAGGTAGTAAATATGAAAATACAAAAATATAAAAATGGAACTACTAGTTACGTTTTATAGAGATAATGATTTAGCAAAAAAGGGGGCTAAAGAGGTAATGATGAGCAGGCAAAATATTTCTTAAATAACAGAGGAAGTAATGCAGAGATAGTTGAGTTTGATATACCTAAATGGTTAGATGATTTTATAAATGAATATCCAATACCTCAAAAAGGATATAAATCAAATTCACTAAATCAAGGAGGTACTGCACCGAAAATAGTTGACGCAGCAATGCCAGAAAATTCTTATGAATTGCCAGTGCCTCGGATTGAATGAATAGAATAATACGCCCAAAATGGTAGGATTACAAAGTAATAATAAAAGGAGGATATTATGATATTAGAACCACTTTATGCAGAAAATATTGTAGTAGCAGTCATCTATAATAGTGAATTTAAATGGTATGTAACAGATAAAGAATTATGGTTTTTAGATTATAATAAGCTAAATAATGCATATAAAAATTTAGGCGTAAGCATTGAAGATAATGACGAAGCTGAAGAAAGAAATGGAATGAAAGTATTAGATAATGAAAATGTAGAAGTGTTTTTACCAAGGATTAATAAATATATAACAACTAAAGAGGAATTAAATTATTTATTACTTGAAAATATTAAAAGTAAAATTGAAGGAGAAGATTTATTAGATTTTAGTCCGGTATTATTAATTAACTTTGATGATAAAAAACTATATTCAATGTTTCCAGAGCCAGCATCATATGAAGAATATGTACCAAAAGATTGGAATGGTAAATATAAAGATTTTACTGAGTTAATACCTAAATTAGAGAAATATTGGATAGATGAGTTTAATAATAATCTATTATTACTATAATTTAAAAGAGATAAGGATAGTGGGAGAATGAGTAATGAAAATGTAATAACTATATTAAATGAGGAATTTGAAAATGATAAAACTGGTGAAAAGGTTCATGTGAATTGATATGAGATAGAGGGTATAATTGTTTATTTTGATTGTAAAGCAATTGAAAGAACAGGAGATTATAGAATGTAAGGCCCAGACGAAGTTTATCTATATTCTTTATCTGGGTTTTGTCTATGTATTTGATATTATAGAGGGTGAAAATGTTATTAGAGAAAAAAGTCAATTTGCAATATTAATAACTTATATGACCAACTGTATAATCATTACCGTAATCTATACTTGTAGAAACCTCCTTCTTTTTGTCATCAGATACATAAATTCTACTACTAGAGATATCTGGAGAAAATTTTATTTTTAGTATAAAGGAGTACAATAGTAATGAAATATTCATATAGTTTTGAAGTACTTAAAAATAGAAAATTAGTTATGAGGCTTCCTCAAGAAATTAAACTTGTTGAAACTTTTTTAGGCGTTGAAGTTTCTGCGTTTGGAGATTGGATTTTAGAGGAAATACATAGTGTTTTAAACGGGGAAAAAGATTGCATAGTAGTAAATGGCAACATTTGCGGTATAGAAATTCGAAAAGATACAACTACTGTCCTAGACAATTTGGCCGAAGATGGTAAGGGAGAATTTTGTGAGATAGAAACGATTGAATTAGTAGACTTAATTCATATTTGGCTAGATAAACAAAAAGAATATAAAAAAGGGAAAAATAAAGAATTGTAATAATTTAAGTGGCTGACTTCTACATGAAGTCGGCTTTATCTATTATTTCACATACCTCCCATTATCTTACGTTTTAAAGTCGTTTTCTCTAGGGAAAACGACTTTAAAATACGAAATAATAAGTTTTCTTTTCCGCTTCTATATCTTTTCCCTCTGTTACCACTTTATCTCTCCACAATACAAGTAGTTTTCTAAATTCAGAGGTCTCAATTTTACACTGGTTATTTGGGGGACTCATAAAAAAGTTAATAGCACTTGTATAATTAGGTTCGATGTAGACAGCTGCCACGTTTCCCTCAATTTTATATTGCAGGAATTTTTTGTCTACTACATCATCTAAAATCTGTATATATTCATCCGCCTCATCATCTAAAATATCTTCTAAAAAATGAGAAATAATAGAAATCTCTTTTGGCAAACGTATTCTTAAACCGCCAAGTCCATCACGATAAAATTGATATGTATATTTCATTTTTTCCCTCCTTGTATAAACCGGATACGCGGTTATTATCTCATTGTCTTCTATAATCATTTCTACTTGCTACCTTAACAACTTTACTTACTCCTTTATCTCCTAGGACACCCAAAGCTAATTGAGTCAATCCGTATGTAAAGAATTTTGTACGGCTTTCTGCATCGCTAGCATTTGAAAGTGGGCCACACGTCGTGCCTGGGATGGTGTTGATCCATCTAATGGAGAAAAGCTATCAACTTGGGAAAGATTTTTAGCTGGAGGAATGGTAGTAGCTGGTCTTACCCCTTTTGGAAAGATAGCGAAAGTCGATAAGGGCGTGAAAATGACTGCAAAAGCGGCTGAGGTGGCTGATACAGCTACAAAGGCAGAAAAAATAGGCACGGGGCAAAAAATTAATCAAAGCTTGACAAGAGAAATGATTATTGAACAGTTAGATGGAGTTACTAATCAGTCTACAAAAATTGCAGAAGGTTTACGAAATGGAGATATTAAATTAAATGTTCTTGGCGATGAATTATTTGATATGTATACTGGTGCTACAGATGCTAAGGCACTTCAAGTTGGAAATCAAATGTATGTAAGAAGTAGTTCACAATCCATTGTAAGTGATATAGTTCATGTTCATGAAGGCACACACATTATAGACTATAACAACAAATTTGGGATGTCCGGTGTTTCATCCTGATCTTGGGAAAAGAGAGCGTATTACTATGAGCGGCAATTTCAAATAAACTCAGGATTAAAACCAGATTTTAATAATTTAAATGACATGCAAGTACACATTTGGAGTAATTACAAAAATCAAATATATGATCCTTATTAATAAAATAAGAGGAGGTTTGTAATGGATAATTTTATCAAAGATATAGTAACATACACTAAAACAGGAGATTCAAATATTCTTTTAACCAATTATTCATCAGAAATTGTGAATACATTAAGTTTTAATACTGCAATTATTGATGTATTGAGCTGGTTAAAGCTAGGTTATAAGAGAGAACAGTGGATGAAAGATAAAAAGTATATGAAACATAAACCATTAAAAATAAATATGGACCATACTTGGTGTGAAATTTTAAAAGAACTAGTAGAAAACGATGACCGATTTTCTAATTATTTCACAATTACTGATACAGCTTTTGATTTTAAGGAAACCATATCAGAAGAAATTCGATTAGAATCTAGAAAAACAGCTTTTAATTTGTACAATCCTCAAATGAGAAAATAAATTGATGTTTTGCTAGATTCTGAAGACAAGGAAAAGATATTTTAAAACACAAGATAAAGTGTTGACCGCCAGAAAACATATAGAAGTAGATTAAAATAAAGCCGACTTATATTGCTTAAATTCTTGTTTATCCACATGAAATTTTTCACCAGTTGCAACGTTTTGTACTAAATATGTTTTACTGAAAATTGATTTTATCCCAGAATAAACAGCGTAGAGTATAAGAGACCATCCCAATGTAGGAAGTAATAAAATAAATGCAATAACAATAAACCATATTTCAGCAGTTAAAGTTAGAAGAAACTTAATCATTATATCACTTCTTTATTTATTTTTACTATTAAATATTTTTTCGATTAAGAAATAGGTTGCTTTAAGTTGATGAGTGCCTAAAGAAATTATTGCAACTGTGTAAGGTTAAATTTATGTAATGTTAATCGACAGGAAATCAAGATAATTGAGTGTATCTTAAATAGGTGTAACTTTGGAATAAAGTTGGATTAAAAACCTCTTACAAATCCATATTCTGTGTTACACAAAAAGACTCCATTTTGAAAAAAAAGATTGATCAAAATAGAGTCTTTCTTTGTGACTGGATGTTCAATTTTTATAAAAAAGTCTGATCAAAACACATTTAGAATTCTTTAATTGAAAAGATATAGCATCGCATCTTTCTTATAAACATCGTGACTTTATTTCACATCCATACCTTCTGCGTAAAAAACTATTTAGTTATTATGCATTTCTACGTTTAATAACTAATATAGCTCCAAGGGTTAGTAACAAAAGACCAGCACTCACTGAGAACCACATAGAGGACATATTTGCACCTGTGGCTGGTAATGTTCCTGCTTTTGCTGTTTTTTCTGTTTTAGGTTGCTCTGTTTTAGGTTGCTCTGGCTGTGATTTTTCTGTTTTTTTCTCTTTGAACTTCACTGTATGATCCATATCGTCAAGGGACATGTTAATTCCGACTAATTCATCATCTTGATATAGTTTTTCAAACACTACTACTTCCTTCCCTTGTAGTTCAGAAGCATTAAATGTGAAGTCAAGTGTAATAGAACCATTTTTCTCTTTTGCAGTAAACTTAGATTCTGCGGTTACTTCTTTACCATCAACTAATAATGGTTTGTGTGTTGCTTTATCCATTAGTTTACTTTTTGCTACATATTCTTTACCTACGATTAAGTCAGTGTATTCAATTTTATCTTGGATAGTTACAGATTTTGTAGCGTCTAACTCTTTAGAGCCATCGGCTTTGTTAGTAGCAGTTGTTTTAATTAAAGGTTCCACGAATCGAACTGTATGATCCATATCGTCAAGGGACATGTTAATTCCCACTAACTCACCATCTTGATATAGTTCTTCAAATACAACTACGTTCATTCCTTGTAATTCAGCACCAACGAAAGGAATGTCTAATGTTACAAACCCATTCTTTTCTTTTGCAGTAAACTTAGTCTCAGCTGTTACTTCTTTCCCCTCAATTATTAATGGTTTTTTAGTAGCTTTGCTCATTAGTTTACTTTTTACCACGTATTCTTTGCCCACGATTAGGTCAGTGTATTCGACTCTATCTTGGATGGTGATATCCATTTTTGAATGAATCTCTTTTCCACCATCGGCTTTGTTAGTAGCAGTTGTTTTAATTAAAGGTTCCACGAATCGAACTGTATGATCCATATCGTCAAGGGACATGTTAATTCCCACTAATTCACCATCTTGATATAGTTCTTCAAACACAACTACGTTCATTCCTTGTAATTCAGCACCAACGAAAGGAATGTCTAATGTTACAAACCCATTCTTTTCTTTTGCAGTAAACTTAGTCTCAGCTGTTACTTCTTTCCCCTCAATTATTAATGTTTTTTTAGTAGCTTTGCTCATTAGTTTACTTTTTACCACGTATTCTTTGCCTACGATTAGGTCAGTGTATTCGATTTTATCTTGGATGGTGATATCCATTTTTGAATGAATCTCTTTTCCACCATCGGCTTTGTTAGTAGCAGTTGTTTTAATTAAAGGTTCCACGAATCGAACTGTATGTCCTACATCGTTAATGTCAGTGTTATTTGCCACTAAGACACCATCTTGATATAGTTCTTCAAACACAACTACGTTCATTCCTTGTAATTCAGCACCAACGAAAGGAATGTCTAATGTTACAAACCCACTCTTTTCTTTTGCAGTAAACTTAGTCTCAGCTGTTACTTCTTTCCCCTCAATTATTAATGGTTTTTTAGTAGCTTTGCTCATTAGTTTAGCTTTTAAAGTGTACTCTTTACCAACAACTAAGTTAGTATATTCTATCTTGTCTTGGATAGTGATATCCACTTTTGAATGAATCTCTTTTCCACCATCAGCTTTGTTAGTAGCAGTTGTTTTTATTGATGGAATCTTTTCGTTTTCCATAACCTCTGCGTTAGCCTTCGATAACATTAAGTTAAAGAAAAGAGCTACTACCGAGAGTAAAGCTAGAATCCTAATTACATATTTTCCCCCCATATTTCCAACCTCCTGTTTGATTTAGATTACAAATATTTTAATATCTAAAATATTTGTAATGAACTGCAGTTCCATTATAAACCAAAAAATATATACTTTAACATTTTATTTAGTTTTTTTGAAATTTAAATTATAGGGATTTATCAATGACCTGTTGTGACATGAAGCATATCAAATATTTGATGGTTGTTGGTTTGGAATAAAGTTTAATCCAATTTAGTAATTTAGGAGGGTTCATGTGGTAGATGGGAAGGAATGACAAGGATGCTAATTTATAGTTACTCATTTTTATTGTGTTGTGTAACTCAAAAAGGAAAGTATTATGAAGCTATGAATATTGAGGATTCTAGCGTTTGGGTTAGTTACACAAAATATAAGATATGGGTAATTAAATTTGATTAATGATGACTAGTAAACTATTATGTTATAAACCGTTGGTTATATATGGTAATTTAATAGGGGTAACAAAATAGAAAAAGAGCAAGGGGTATAGAAATGAAGTTTGAAATTTCTGAATTGAGATTCGAAGGTGTTTTTAAAACAGATTACAAAACAGCACATAACGCAACTGTAAGATCAGGTCACCCTTGGAAAGTACTCAATATAGATGAAGAATTGAAATGGAGGAGATAAATTATGGCAATTCATATTACAATGAATAAAGAATTTGAAAACGAGGAAATAGTTGTATATCAATTTTATCCCTCAGAATATCCAGATAAAGTTGGAAAAATGTATTTTCATAAAAAAGATCAAATGTTTCATGAAATAGATCCAGTTCCAGTAAAATCAGCTGCAACAAGTGAGCATTACTTTCATTGTGCATGTAGCAGAATAATGAAATGTATCAAGAGTGGTGGAGAATTCTTGGAAGAGATGACGTACGGAGTATAGTCAAACAAACGAACGAACATATTAAAAAGCCAGGTCAAATAAAGAGCCGGTTTCTTTTCATTATGTTATTGAGTTGACATCACTTACCATAATACCGTACATATTCCCTTTCAAATTTACTCTTTAAAGTTCATTTCCCTAGATAATTATCAGCCAAATTAAGTACGTATATTCGTGGCAATGTAAATACACAGAAGAGAATTATAACGTAAGAAACACAACGAATACACTGGCGATTTCCGAAAACCTCCCCCTCGATAGATTCACTTTTGTGTATAACGAATCAGGCCTGTATCTTAAACAAGAAAAGCAAATTAGAATACCTTTAGATCACTTATGTAGTGACCTAGAAGGTATTCTAATTTGCTTTTTATTACTCGTAGGTTGCACACATTCGTAGGTAATGCTCGAAGGTGTGCTAAATAGGTAAACCCCGACCTCGATGCGGTCTTTTTTAGTTAAACTTATATCAGAACTATATGGAGTAGTAGTAGCCACGTGTTGTCTCAATCCGAGATATCCTAGCTCTGTAGCATACGCATAGTCATTCCTTAGAGCCTACTCCAAGATTACATAAAACGATGCTGATGTAAAATGAAACAAACATTAAAGGGGATCTCTTCAGTTTTATTAGCTGTTATTTTAGTATTGTCAATTGCAACGAGTGCATTTGCTGACAGAACGCTTATTATTCCTGATTTACCTAAGCAGCCGTATAGATATGGTGTTGGTGCATATGAGGGTGTTGTGGCACATAGTACAGCAACTCCAGAAGCACCAGCTATTAATATCCAAAAGTATGAATCTCGTACATGGCATTCAGCTTTCGTACATTATGCAGTAGATTGGAATGAAACAATCCAAATTGCTGATACAAAATACATTGCCTATGGTGCAGGACCAGGTGCAAATAAACGTTTTGTACATGTAGAGCTTTGCGAAACAGCGGATTATGATAAATTTAAACGCAGCTATGATAAATACGTGAAGTTACTTGCTAAAATCTTGAAAGATAACAATCTATCTGTAGAAAAAGGATTGTGGACTCACTATGATGTAACGAAATATCTTGGTGGAACAGACCATGAAGATCCACTTGATTATTTACGTAGTCATGGTGTATCAGAAGGTCAATTTCGTGCTGATGTGCAACGCGCATACAATAATTCTAGTGTTGAAGTTTCTGTTCCAAAGCAACCATCTAAACCAGGTGAACCTGTCGCAAATGTGGAAGGCATTGCATACATCAATGGATACAATGTGAACCTTCGTAAAGGACCAGATGCAAGTTATTCTGTTATTCGTCAGTTGAATAAACCAGAATCCTATAAAGTATGGGGCGAAAAAGATGGATGGCTAAATCTTGGTGGGAATCAATGGGTTTATAACAATCCTTCTTACATCAAATTTGAGAAGAAAGCGTCAGTTAATCCGATTGCCGGAAAACGTGTTGTTTCAAAAGTGGACAACCTACGTTTCTATGATTCTCCATCATGGCAGGATAAAGATGTTGCTGGTTCTGTAGATGTAGGATTAGGATTTACAATCGATGCAAAGGTTACTGTCAGTGGTTCACCACAATACAAAGTACACAATAGTCGAGGGAAAACTTTCTATATTACAGCTAATAATGCATTGGTATATGTGAAGTAACAAATAAGACCGCTCTCAATAGAGGCGGTCTTATTTACTTTCGTACTTTAAACTATTGCTATTCCCCACATACTGAACTCGTTATGATATTCAGTTCTTTCAATACATACTCCAAATTCTAAATCATCACCTACTAATATAAAATCTGCAGACCCAGTTAGAAATCTTGATATAGTTGATAGCGCTTCTAAATTATCAAATACTTCAGTAATGTTCAGCTTAACTGCTTCAAGTTTGCCTCCTCTAGAGAAAAATAGTCTTCCTTGATTAACTGGAAATTTAATAGTTTTAATTGTTTCTTTTAACAGCGCTATTGATAATTTTCTATTTTCCTTATAATCTGTGTCACCAAAAATTTTTATGTCTGAATTTTTTTCTAGCTTACTATATAATTCTTTACAAAATAAATCATTAGATTCTGCATCCATAAATGATTCCATAGAAATCGTAACAATACTAGAAAGTTCGTTTATAAGTTCTTTTCTATTAGCGTTTCTTTTAGCTTTTCTTTTAAGAATCTCCATTCGACTTTTATCCACATTACTCAAAATTTTTCACACCTTTTTTTTATTTTTTACCTGTTTTCTTGTAACCCTCAAAATCCTCAGGATAATGTCCATCTTCCTGACCGTATCTCCCTTTCTCCCAAGGACTTCCACTTGTATTATCTGCAGTATGGAAATGGGGCCCTCTTCCCATTTTATCTTCTTTATGTTCGATAATATACTTTGTTTCACCTTTAAAATTAGTGTACTCCTCTACCCATCTATGTTCAGTAGTCCCATCAAATACTTGAACAGGTTTTTTGCGCGGAGTAGAGTTAGGAATTCCAGCGGCTCGTCTTGCTTTCCGATATGCACCATTATTAGTTAATAATTTATCTTGTCTCTCAAGATGATCCTTATAATTTTCAGTGGCTTTAGCAGCTTTTTTAGCTTCGTTTGCCTTATCCGCAACTTCAGCAACTTTCCCTAGTTTCCCAAGCTTTCCAACTTGAAAAATACTACCTACTACCATGACACCAGCAACAGTTCTATCAAATAGACCTACTTTTTCACCAGTGGAAGGGTCTATGCCGTCAACTGCACGGGAAGCGTCATAAGCCCCTGAAAGTTCGCCGCCTATATCAGCCCACATTTTAGCATTAATGCGTTCTTCCATTGCTTTTTGCTCTTCTTCATCAGCTTTACGGAATTTTTTAGCCGCTTTTTCAAGTTCTTCAGCAACGTCATAAAATGCCGTTAAAACAGTGAACATTTTTGGCTTTGCGTCATTAAAATCTTGATAAAAACGTTGACTCGTTGCACCACTCCACTTTGAAGATATGTATTCAGTTTGGTTATATAAATCTTTATGCATTTGTTCTAAGTAGAGCTTTACATCCCTAAAGTTTTTCGCCACTTCTTCTAATTCTTCAGGTGTTACTTTTATTTGTGCCATCTCATCCCTCCTCCACCTAATATTTTACAAGGAAATTATACCATATAGGTATTTTTCTGTAAGAGGGATTTTGTATGTTGGCTTATGCCGGACACATGAATTCACTATCAAAATAAAACTTATCCATTAGGTTATTTACAATACCGTTGAAATAGGCGAATTTACTATTTTCTATATACAAAAGTATATATGGTAGAAAATTAAACCAGTTTAGTTTTCTACCCTATACACATGAGTAACCTATGCCATAAAAGGAAATGATATATAATATAGAAGAAACATAAAAAACACCAATTAATAATTGATGTCTTTTATGTTGGAGTGAATGTGGTCAAAATGTGGTCAATTAAGATTAGGAATGGAAAAATGCGATTCTTTATGTTTAAAGAATCGCATTTTAACAAGGTTTTTAGTATGACCCCGGAGAGGCTCGAACTCACGACCTCCACCCTGTCAAGGTGGCGCTCTCCCTGCTGAGCTACGGGATCATGATGAAAAAGTTTCTTTTTGATATATCTGATAATTCTGTTAGGTTGATTATACAAAATTAAGTGGCACCTTACAATAGTTTTTAACTACAATATTAAAAATGGAATTTGATAGAATACCACGCCTATATTTTATTGAAGGCACATTTTCATGTAGTTTAATAGTAAATAAGCGAATGATTTACTCATAAAGTTGAAGGGATTTTTCGCCTTTTATCAGATTGAGTAGTAGCTTTATCCTATAATGTGATTTGAAATTGATATAATTTAAAATAGGGGATAATTTGAAGGGGGGTGTTACTTTGTTTAGAAGGAGTGGAAAAAGGACTGTTTTTGTTATGGGTGGGCTTGTTTTAAGTGGATTGATATTTGGTAGCATTATGTTTTTTACTAAAACAGATAAGGCAGAAATAAAAGCTGAGGAAACTGAGCAAATCGAAGAGGTAGATAAATCAAAAGATATTGGAATGAAGATAAGAGAAATGCATAGTGATTTAAATTCGATTACAGGTTGGGAAAGACATGAGAATTTTGAGAAGACGGATGCTCCAGCTTGGGAAGAGAATGAATCGGGATTCAAGTTAATTGATACCACTTTAATAGAAGCTGCTTCATTGTCTAAAGGCAATTTAAAGGAAGATTTAGAACGAGCTAGAATATTGCTTCGTATTTCAATTCAAAATCATGATACAACAGCTTTAGTATATGTTCACCGTATTTTACACGATCTTGATATCGGACAGAACAGATTGCAATCGAGAGATGTGTTTAACAGTGCGAAAGCTGGTGCTGGTGATGCTAGTGCGATACCTGCATATGATGATTATATTAAGCAACATAGCAAGTAAATATAAAATTTATATTTGTTTTGGTAGGATCTTCTTTTTACAATTTCGTGGAAATAGGGTATAACAGAAATAGAAAATAGATTTATAAATACATTATAGATTAAAGAGGTATATACAAATGGTAAGAAAATCTTTCAAGATGCGTGTACCCAGAAATAGAACGATTTCAATCAATGGTGCGATTCTTGATGTTGATGTCTCTCATGATGAGTTTTTAGATGAGTTTATTGAATGGATAGATTCAAAAGGGTGGTCTTTTATGGGAATGACCGATGAGATTACAGAAGAGGAAGCCGGGAATAATTTAATAGATTTATTGGCCGATGAGAAGGATAAGAAAGAATGAGTCCTTCTTATTTTTATTCGTATGATTATGTCTTTCTATGTAAAATTATGATATAGTGAACAATGGTAATTGAGTTTCCATTTTAATACCAATTTCATGTTGGATTGGTAGAATTAGTATATAAGGCAAAAGAAAATAGAAGAGGGAGAGTCATATGGTAAATTGTAAGAAAATTATGGTTTTTGTGGTGGTGATGTGTGTCTTCTTTTTAACACCTATGACATTGTACGCCGAAACTGGTACTGGGGCGGTGCCGACACCAACACCGACACCTGGCCCGGGTCCGAATGTATTTGGTCAATTTGCAGTTTCAATTGATGCGAAAACAGGAGATGTTTTGTACGACAAAAATGCATATCAACGTGCATTTCCGGCAAGTATGACGAAAGTGTTGACGGCTATTTTATTAATGGAGCATGCGAAGCCAGAGGATCAATTTACGTTTTCACAACTTGCATTAGATCAGGAAAAGAGTAATTATCAACTTGAATTTCAAGTAGGTGAAACAATCGATCGTAATACAGCGCTAACAGTTTTAATGGTATTAAGTGCAAATGATGTTGCGTATGCGATTGGTGAACGGATTGGCGGAAGCATAGAAAACTTTTCGAAGATGATGAATGAGAAAGCGAAGCAGTTAGGGGCAAAGGATAGTCATTTTATAACGCCGAATGGCTTACATGATCCGAATCATTATACGACGGCATATGATATGGCAATGATCACAAGAGGGGCTCAGCAATATCCTGAAATTTTACAAGCTATGAATACGAAACGGACAACGGTTACTACACCTAGACAAACGGTTTCTATTTTTAATAAAGCGAATTATTTTGAAAATCCATATAGTATTGGCGGAAAAACAGGTTTTACAAATGAAGCTCGCAATACGCTTGTATTATTAAATGAGAAAGATGGTAACCGTATTGTTAATGTTGTGATGGCATCACAAAAACCAGAAATTTACGAAGATATGCGTCAAATTGCGGATCATTCCTTTTCGCAATTTGCGAAGCAAATGGTGATAGATAAAAATAATTGGCATCAGAAGGCAACGTATTTAGATAAAGACATAGATTGTGAACTAGAACAAAGTGCGGAGTTTATGTTAAAGAAAGATGAAGGGAAAAATGTTAAAACTGTTTTTCGAACTACTCCTATTGAGAAAAGCACATTGTATCAAAATGGAATTCACCGTGGTGAAGTAGTTGGAACAGTTGATGTTACAAAAAATAATCAAACAATAGGCAGTATTAATGTTCTTTCTAAAGAAGATGTTACATTTGCAATGCCGAAAACAAATATAAAACCAGCTGAACCTACGTATCCTTTTGGATGGATGATAGGTATTGGAGCTGGAATTATTAGTTTAATGATAATCGGTTTATATGTGGTAAGACGGGCTAAAAAGAAAGCGGCTTCAGAAGTGAAATAGGCAATGATCAATTGCCTATTTTTTATTGTGTTTTTTGTTCGTTCATTATAGTATTAATTTAAGTTCTCTGTTAAGAACAGATTAGGATATCCTAGTTTTTACGTACATATACATAATAAAGAGGAGGAGATACGGGTGAAACTAGTTTGGAAGATTATTAGTAACGTCATCTCATTTGTTTTATTTGCGTTGATGGTTTGCTTGGCGTTTGTTGTTATTTCATCCAAAGCAAGCGGCGGGGATCCGACTGTAATGGGATATCAATTTAAAACGGTACTATCTGGATCAATGGAACCAACATTTTTAACAGGATCAATTATTGCGATTGAACCAACGAAAGATGGATCTAAATATAAAAAAGGTGATGTAATTACTTTTAAAGAAGATGAGAAAAAAATTGTAACTCACCGTATTATTGGTGTGAAAAACGCAAATGGGAAAGTCATGTATGAAACAAAAGGTGACAATAATAATGGGCCAGATTTAAAACCAGTCTTAGCGGAAAATGTTATTGGAAAATATGCAGATATTACAGTTCCATATGTAGGATACTTGTTAAGTTATGCAAGTTCAAAAGCAGGAGCTGCCTTACTATTAATTATTCCAGGTGTATGTTTACTCATGTATTCTGTCATTACTATTTTCAGTGCAATTCGCAGCATTGATAATGAAAAGAAAAACAAATCTACAGATGTTGGACAATCCGTGTAATTCCGTTATTTTCTCTATTATAGAGATTATAAATATATAGGTATCATTGGGGGATATGGACATGACCTTAAAGAAGAAATTAGGAATGGGAATTACATCGGCAATTATGGGAGCTACCTTAATTGGAGTAGGAACATTTGCGTACTTTAGCGATAAAGAAGTCTCAAATAATACCTTTGCAGCTGGTACACTTGATTTAACTACAAATCCAACAGCAATTATTAATGTTAATAATCTTAAGCCTGGTGATACAATCGTACGTGATTTTGAATTGGTAAACAGCGGAACATTAGATATTGAAAAAGTCTTATTAAACTCGGAATATATTGTGAAAGATGCGAAAGGTGATAATACTGAAGATTTTGGTAATCATATTAAAGTAACAATCTTAAAGAATACCGATAAAGGTCATAATATTATAAAGGAAAAGAAACTATCTGAATTAGTTGGGAAACCATTAATAATAGTGAATAATGATGCCCTTGCTGAAAAATTAGATGAAAAAGGTATTAAAGCTGGGAACAAAGACAAGTTTAAAGTGAAATTTGAGTTTGTGGATAATAAGAAAAATCAAAATCAATTCCAAGGGGATACACTTGAATTGAAATGGACATTTGATGCACAGCAAACAGCTGGTATAGAGAAGTAATCATAGGAGCAGGCTATCAGATTGATAGCCTGCTCCTACTATAGGTATTATTTTTGAACGAGTATACAAAAGTTATATATAACAAAAACAGGAAAATTTTCTATGATTTTCGGATTCTATTATTTATAATGAAAGTATGTTCTTTATAAAGAATCAGATACGAGTAATGGGAGAGGTTGGAATGCTAAAATCATCAAAAAAATTAAAAACGATGCTTATGTTTCCTTGTATGTGTTCAATAGTCTTCTATATGGGATCACAAGTAGTTACGTATACGGAGGCTGCTTTTGTAAATGAGACAAAAATACATTCTACTGTTTCAACTGCAATTGTATTTCCAAAAACGATTGACACTTTGGTGAAAAAAGCAGAGCAGCATGAGAGTTTGATTTTAAAGGTAGATGAAGGAATGAATAAGGAAATACACGCTGATTCTATAGAAATACTTGAACCAAAAGTGAAAGAGTTGAGAGAACAGCTTGAACAAGTAAAAGTCGAACGTGAAACGTTGCAACACATATATGCAGAAATAGAAGATTATTATAACCAATCAATAGAAAATGTAAAAGTAAATAATAGCGACTCAAGTAAGGAAGTACTTCAATATGTACAAGTTGGTTTTACGAAAGTAAAAAGTATGAAGGATAATGTTGATAAGAAAATATCGGTACCAAAAATAGAAGAATTTATTCTAACTCTGCAAAAGAGAATTGAGGATGAAAAAGTGAAACAGGTTTCTAACACGCCTGAAAAAGTAGAGCAAGAACAAGTTATACCTCCTTCTGAGCAAAAAGAGTTAAAGAAACAAGAAGAAATAAAGCAACCATTAAAACCTAAACAAGAGCAGATCAATCAAATCGAGCAAACGGAAGAAACCAATCGAGTATTACAACAACCTGAGGAGAAGAAAGAAGAAGTACCGCAACAAGATTCAGACACTGTACATGAAAATCACTAATTTTTTGGTTATACCTTCTAGAAATATAGAGGTTAACATAAAAATTTAATTCACGAGAAATGCGGAAGGAGGCAACAGGAACAGTAGGATTAACTTTATGTACAATATGAATTCGTAGACAATAAACAAGATGAAAGTGAATTCCAAGGTGATCAACTTCAGCTGAAATAGACATTTGAAGCAGACAGAACAGAAGGGTCAGAAAAATAATCGAATTGATAGAAAAAAAGGTAGGTTTTTCCTGCCTTTTTCCATAGCAATTCGTGTTATATGAGGGATGCAGATGAATAAGAAGTGGATATTTATTATGAGTACATGTCTAATTTTAGTATTATTCATTGGTATTACAAAAAATATTGACCAAGTCTATGCGGAGGAGCGGCGAGAAATAGATATAAGCCTTGAACCAAAAGAAGTACTTTTTCATGTTTCGAATATGAAGCCAGGAGATTGGGCAAATCGAAGTATACGTATTAGTAATGATGGGACAAAGAAATTATCATATAGTATAAAGAGTGAGGTTTCGGAAGGGTCTACAAAACTGTATGAAGCTCTTAAGGTCACTGTAAAAGATAAGCAAGAGGTGTTATACGAGGGGAGTCTAAAAGAACTTCAAAGTATGGAAAATCGTACATTAGCAGCTGATAGAACTGACGAGCTTATCTATACGATACATGTTCCTAAAGAATTAGGAAATGAGTATCAAGGGTTACAAACAATAGTGAAGTTTATTTTCTATGCGGAAGGACCAGAGGGAAATGGTGTAGGTACAGAAAATGAAACGGGAAGCAATCAAGCACAACCACCTACTAATAGTAACTGGCAGCTGCCGCGTACAGGCGTACAACAAAGCAGTATGGTCTTAATAGGTATTGGCTTAGTAGGGTGTGCGTTTTATTTTTATAAAAGATATATGCAAATGAAGTATGGGAAAAATTAAGTTTTGTAGATAACAAAATTAATATTATTTTATAGTTGCAATTATACCCCTACGTTCTTTATAATGAACTTATGGTAGCTTTTTAAAGAACAAGAGAATTCAAGGGGTATTGTACATACATTGGATATAGAAAGATAACAGTCATTCTATTAGTTATACCTCTTATCCTTATCCTTAAGAGATAACAATAAAAAATAGCTAGGGGGAATTTAAAGTGAGTTTAAAGAAAAAATTAGGTATGGGAATCGCTTCTGCAGCATTAGGATTATCTTTAATCGGTGGAGGAACATTTGCTTACTTTAGTGACAAAGAAGTATCGAACAATACATTTGCAGCTGGTACGTTAGACCTTACTTTGGACCCTAAAACAATTGTAGATATCAAAGACCTTAAACCAGGGGATACTGTTAAAAAAGAGTTCTTATTAAAGAACAGTGGTACATTAGCAATTAAAGATGTTAAATTAGCAACGAAATATGCAGTTGTAGATGCAAAAGGCGATAACGCTGGTGAAGATTTCGGTAAACATATTAAAGTAAAATTCCTTTGGAACTGGGATAAGCAAAGTGAGCCTGTATATGAAACAACTTTAGCGGATTTACAGAACGTAGATCCAGATGTTTTAGCAAAAGATATCTTTGCTCCAGAGTGGGCTGAAAAAGGCGGCTTAGAAGCTGGAACAGAAGACTACCTATGGGTACAATTTGAGTTTGTAGATAATGGTCAAGATCAAAATAAATTCCAAGGCGATGCATTAAACTTAGAATGGACATTCAATGCAAATCAAACAGAAGGCGAAGAGAAATAATAAATAACACCAAAAAAGCGGGGATTCCCCGCTTTTTTTCGCTTTTTTTATAAATAAAAAAAGAGTGCTCCCCAGTTTGCACTCCTTCGCGTATATATTACTTCTGGTTTTTCTTCCATTTTGTAAACTCTAAAAATTCCCGGAATTGCTCTTTTGAGACACCGGAATTCATAGCTTCTTTGACGAGGTGTGTCCATTCCGAATCCAGTTGGTTTTCGGATGATGTTTCGTCATGAAGGAGTGTATCCATTGGTACTTGCAGAACATTTGCGATTTTTTCAAGAAATTGAATGGAAGGGTTCTTTTGCAAATTACGTTCAATGGAACTAATATAAGACTTTGCCACACCTGCTTTTTCAGCAAGTTCTGTTAAAGAAATCCCTCTTTGCAACCGAAGGCGTTTTATACGTTCTCCTATCATCTTTGCGCACCTTTCTGTAAGTATGTAGTCGGCTTATGATGTCATTATTATAACACAAATTTCGTTAAAAAGAACGTTTCTACTACTCTGCTAGTTTCTGGTAGATTGGTTCATACGTTGGAAAAAGTGTTCGATATCTTGAATAGCGATCCCCGCATCTAAAGCTTCAAGCATTAAATCAATCCAATCCTGATCTAGCGTATCTGCCATTTCTTTGTACAAAGTGTATTCCTCCCTAATGTGTAATGAAGCAAAAAATAAACAATCTTTTAAGTACATTATAATATTTCGAAAAGTTAATTTGGTGAAAATAATGTTAATTCATTGTATATTTTGCAGGTGAAATTAATAAAAAGCTACTATTTTGTTATTCTATAAAGAAATTGTAATAGTTTTATCAAAAATTATCAATATCTTCAGAAATAACTGATATATTGAGAAATTTTTGTATGGAAAATATATGATTTTTACAAAAATGTTACGAAAATTACAAAATAGAACAAAATTAAACAAAATATTGAAAAATTACTGAATTTTTATTATTATCTTAATATTGGTACATATTTTATTGGGGGAGGAAAATAGGGATGAAAAAGAAACCATTTAAAGTGTTATCGACACTTGCTGTAGCAGCTGTTCTTGGTTGCTCATTTGGAGCTAGTAGTCAATCTGTTTATGCAGAAACACCTGTAAAAACGGCAGCTACAAGTCCAATTGATGATCATCTAATTCCAGAAGAGCGTTTAGCTGATGCTCTTAAAAAACGTGGAGTAATTGATTCATCCGCTTCTAAAGAAGAGACAAAGAAAGCTGTCGAAAAGTATGTAGAGAAAAAGAAGGGTGACAAACCTGGAAAAGAAGTAACAACTGGGGATACTGTTACAAAAGAAGCATCTGATTTCCTGAAGAAAGTTAAAGATGCTAAGGCAGATACAAAAGAAAAGTTAGAAAATCCAGCAAATGGAAATGGTGCAGGGACAGGTCCAGTTAGAGGTACATTAAATGGTAAAGTACCAACGGCTCCTGCAAAAGCAAAAGAGTATAATGGGGAAGTTCGTAAGGATAAAGTACTTGTTTTGCTTGTAGAGTATGCTGATTTCAAACATAATAATATCGATAAAGAGCCTGGTTATATGTATTCTAGTGACTTTAACCAACAACATTATCAAAAAATGTTATTTGGTGACGAACCATTTAAATTAGAAGATGGGACAAGCATTGAAACATTTAAGAAATATTATGAGGAACAATCTGGCGGTAGTTATACAGTAGATGGAACAGTTACGAAATGGTTAACAGTTCCAGGTAAAGCGGCTGATTACGGTGCAGATGCTGGAGATGGTCATGATAATAAAGGACCATTAGGACCTCGTGACCTAATCAAAGATGCATTAAAAGCAGCGGTAGATAGCGGACTTGATTTATCAGAATTTGATCAATTTGATCAATATGATGTAAATGAAGACGGCAATAAAAATCAGCCAGATGGTTTGATTGACCACTTAATGGTTATCCACGCTGGTGTTGGACAAGAAGCTGGCGGCGGTAAATTAGGTGACGATGCAATTTGGTCACACCGCTGGACAGTTGGTCCAAAGCCATTCCAAATTGAGGGAACAAAAGCGAAAGTGCCGTACTGGGGCGGTAAAATGGCAGCATTTGACTACACAATTGAACCAGAAGATGGAGCAGTTGGTGTATTCGCGCATGAATATGGTCATGATTTAGGTCTTCCGGATGAATATGATACAAAATATTCTGGCGGGGGCGAGCCGATTCAATCATGGTCTATTATGAGTGGCGGTAGCTGGGCAGGTAACATTGCTGGAACAACGCCAACAAGTTTTTCTCCGCAAAACAAAGAGTTCTTCCAAAAAACAATTGGTGGAAACTGGGCGAATATTGTGGAATTAGATTATGATAAGTTAAACCGAGGAATTGGTTATGCAACATACTTAGATCAAAGTGTAACAAAAACGGATCGACCAGGCATGATTCGTGTTAATTTACCAGATAAAGATGTAAAAGGAATTGAGCCAGCATTTGGTAAGAAGTACTACTATAGTACAAAAGGTGATGATCTTCATACTACGTTAGAAACACCTTTATTTGATTTAACAAATGCAACAACTGCAAAGTTTGATTACAAATCATTATATGAAATCGAAACAGACTATGATTTCTTAGAAGTACATGCAGTAGCAGAAGATGGATCGAAAACATTAATCGATACAATTGGTAATAAAAATGTAAAAGGCGGAGCAGATACAACTCTTGGAAAATGGGTAGACAAATCTTATGATTTAAGCCAATTTAAAGGTAAGAAAGTGAAGCTTGTATTTGAATATGTTACTGATGGTGGTTTAGCATTAAATGGATTTACTCTTGATAATGCAAAATTAACAGTAGATGGTAATGTTGCATTCTCTGATGACGCAGAAGGCGATACTCAGTTTAAGTTAAATGGTTTTGTTGTTTCAAACGGAATTGAGAAGAAGGGCCATAACTATTATGTAGAGTGGAGAAACTACGCTGGTGCTGATGAAGCGTTAAAATATGCTCGTGGTCCAGTATATAACACAGGTATGGTTGTATGGTATGCAGATTCTAGCTATACAGATAACTGGGTTGGCGTGCATCCAGGATACGGATTCCTTGGTGTAGTTGACTCTCATCCTGAAGCAATTGCAGGAACTTTAAATGGTAAGCCAACATTTAAAGATAGCACACGTTATCAAATTGCTGATGCAGCGTTCTCTTTCGATCAAACACCAGCATGGAAAGTTGTATCACCAACTCGTGGAACATTTGAATACAATGGACTACCAGGTGTTGCAAAATTCGACGATTCTAAAGCTTATATTAATCAGCAAATTCCAGATGCAGGACGCATCTTACCAAAACTTGGCCTGAAATTTGAAGTAGTTGGCCAATCGGATGATAAATCTGCAGGTGCAGTTCGTTTATACCGTTAATTATGAAGAAGCTGTTGAAAGTTTTCCTTTCAACAGCTTTTTTCATGAGTAAATATGTTTTATATGAAATACAAACTCATATATAATGATACTTTAAGAAGTGTTTTTTAGGAGGCAGAGAGGCTACGGTCAAGCATAGAAGCGGTCAGTTCCTCTTTTATCCATGCTAAGTGAAAACAGAGAGAGAAAATGAGTGTATATAAACATAGAGGGAGGGATAGTAGATGGATATCACTTCTATTGTGAACGAGCAAAAGTCATATTTTTATAAAGGTCGCACAAGAAATATAGAAGAAAGAAAGAAACATTTACAAAAGTTATATGAAGGGATTCAACGTTTTGAGTCTGATATTTTTCAAGCGTTAAAATTGGATTTAAATAAATCAGATCATGAATCATTTACGACAGAGGTTGGATACGTATTAAAGGAGATTTCCTTTTTAATGAAACATCTTTCTTCATGGAGTAAGCCAAAGCGCGTGCGTACAGCACTTACACACGCTGGTTCGAAGGGGAAAGTCGTTCCAGAGCCCTACGGTGTTACCCTTGTAATGGCTCCGTGGAATTATCCATTTCAACTTGCAATTGCACCCCTTGTAGGAGCCTTAGCAGCTGGCAACACGGTTGTATTAAAGCCGTCAGAATTGACACCTAATGTTTCTAGTCTTCTTGCAAATATGTTACAAGAGTTATTTCCAGCTGAACTTGTTGCAGTTGTTGAAGGCGGTATTGAAGAGAGTACAGCACTGTTAAAAGAGCCGTTTGATTATATTTTCTTTACTGGTAGTGTAGGGGTTGGCAAGATTGTTATGGAAGCGGCAGCGAAAAGCTTGACACCTCTTACGTTAGAGCTTGGTGGGAAAAGCCCATGTATTGTGCATAATGATGCAAAATTAGAAATAGCAGCAAGGCGTATTGTTTGGGGGAAATTTTTGAATGCGGGACAAACATGTGTTGCGCCGGATTACATATATGTTCATTCTTCTATAAAAGAACAATTTATTGAAGCACTGCGAATGGAAATTAAAAATCAATATGGAGAAAAACCTCTACAAAATGAAAATTACGTTCGGATTGTCAGTAAACGTCATTTTGAAAGGCTATGTTCTTTTTTACAAGATGGCAGTGTTGAAATTGGCGGAAAATACAATGAAGAAACTCTACATATAGAGCCAAGTGTTGTAACGAATATTACGTGGCAGGATTCTATTATGGAAGATGAAATCTTTGGTCCAATTTTGCCGATTATGGAGTATGAAAATATAGAAGATATCATTGGAAAAATTCAACGACAACCTAAATCATTAGCTTTATATGTATTTTCAGAGAGTAAAGAAATTCAAAAACAAATTACGCGTAATATTTCATATGGCGGTGGGTGTATAAATGACGTTGTGTATCACCTTGCTACGCCATATTTACCCTTTGGTGGCGTTGGAAGCAGTGGATTAGGAAGTTATCATGGGGAGCAAAGTTTTCGAACATTTTCGCACTATAAAAGCATTTTGTCTCAATCTACAGTATTTGATATGAAAATTCGTTACTCTTCTACAAAAAGTGCTTTAAAATTTATACGAAAGTTGTTAAAATGATGATGGTGTTTATCAGTAGGCGTAGCCGTATGATAAAAACCCCTTCTCGCTTGAAGGGGTTTTTCTGTTCGACATGTGTATCATGCGAAAATGAATCAAACATACTACATAAAGAATAGAAGAGGACGCTGTTAAATAATTATTTTTGTTTGGATCGAAACAAAAAAATCTATAGAAAACTAATATTTATTCATGAATATAAAAATTAAAAATTTGAGATAGATAGGACGGGAAAATGAAAAAGATTATTAAAGTTGAAGCAGTAGAAAAACATTTTGGAGATCAAGTGATTATTCCACCTCTTTCTTTAGACATTAAAGAAGGAGAATTTTTAACAATTCTTGGACCGAGTGGTTGTGGAAAAACAACGTTACTTCGTATGATTGCAGGTTTTGAAACTCCTACAAAAGGTAACCTTTTACTTGATGAAGAAAGAATCAATGACTTGCCGCCTTATAAGCGTCATATGAACTTAGTGTTCCAGCATTATGCATTGTTTCCACATATGACGGTGGAGAAAAATATTTGTTTTGGTATGAAGATGCAAAAAGTATCAGCGGCAGAACAAAAAGAGCGTGCAGAAGAAGCAATGCGTTTAACGCAGTTACTTGAATTCCGTAATCGTAAGCCTGCTAAGCTTTCTGGTGGACAACAGCAGCGTGTTGCAATTGCAAGAGCAATCGTAAATAATCCGCGTGTATTATTACTAGATGAGCCACTTGGAGCACTTGATTTTAAGTTAAGAAAAGATTTACAACGTGAGTTGAAAAACTTACAGCGTAATTTAGGAATTACGTTTATATATGTAACGCACGATCAAGAAGAAGCAATGAGCATGAGTGATCGTATTGTCGTTATGAATAAAGGGCATATCGAGCAGATCGGAACGCCAAAGGAAATTTATAAAGCGCCAAAAACAATGTTTGTCGCGACATTCATTGGTGAAAATAATATTATAAAGAATGGGGAAAACTACGTAGCAGTTCGCCCTGAAAATGTGAAAATACGTTCGGTTGAAGAACCAATTTTAAAAGAATACCATCTTGGACATATTGAAGATATCGAGTTTGTTGGAAATATGGAGAAGCTTTATGTACGTGATGAAAAAACAGCAGAACTATTAATGGCATACCAAACTGCAGAGGGAGCAGCGCAGTGGAGTATTGGGGATAATGTATACGTAGGCTGGGAGCAAGAGGATGAGGTGACCTTAAATTGAAAAAAGGGAAACTACTCGCATTACCTACAGTTACATGGTTACTAATCTTCTTTTTAATTCCGCTTGTATTCGTATTAGCATTTGCGTTCTTGCAGCGCGGGGCATATGGAACAGTGGAGATGCAATTTACGTTAGATAATATATCTCGTGTGTTTGATCCCTTGTATATGAACACATTATGGGAAACAGTGAAAATTGCAGTGATCACCACAGTACTTTGCTTACTCATTGGTTACCCGTTTGCATATACAATTACAATTGTTGATCGTAAATATCGTTCGATTTTACTATTATTAGCAACGATTCCGTTCTGGATTAACTTTCTTGTGCGCTCGTATGCATGGATTGTTATTTTACGTTCACAAGGGCTTGTAAATACAGTATTACTAAAGTTAGGCGTTATTAATGAGCCACTAAATTTACTGTATAATACACCATCTGTAGTATTAGGAATGGTATATTCTTTACTGCCATTTATGATTTTACCAGTGTACGCAGCAATTGAGCAGCTAGATAAACGTAAATTAGAAGCAGCATATGATTTAGGAGCAACACCGATGAAAGCGTTTTGGAATGTAACATTACCAATGACAATGTCAGGAGTTGCTACTGGTTCGATTTTAGTATTTGTTTCATCTATTGGAATGTTTGTTGTATCAGACGTTATGGGTGGATCAAAGGTAGCGTTAATCGGAAACGTTATTCAAAACCAATTCTTAGGTGCACGTGATTGGCCATTTGGATCAGCGTTATCCATTATTGTCGTTCTGTTCTCTGTTCTGTTAATTTACTTATATTATCGTGCAACGAAAGTATATAAATACGGAAACGGAGGGGAATAGACAAAGATGAAGAAGTTTTTAGTCTCTTATTCTTGGTTAATTTTATTGTTCTTGTATTTTCCAATGATGGTTCTCATGGTATATTCTTTTAACGATTCTCGTATTAACGCGGAATGGGAAGGATTTACGTTCCATTGGTATACTGATTTATTTCAAAAGCAAGATGTTATTGATGCATTTGTAAATAGTATTACAATCGCGATTGTGACGACAATTGTGACAACGGTTCTTGGTGTGATTTTCGCTGTTGCATTACATCGTTATAAATATCGTTTTGAAGGGGCAATTAACGGTCTCGTATATTTACCAATTCTAATTCCTGATATTTTAATGGGATTATCTTTACTTATTTTATTTAGTCAAATTGGCATTGAACTTGGACAAGTAACCATTATTATTGCCCATATTACATTTAGTATTTCATTCGTTGTTGTCATTTTAGCAGCACGTCTTTCTGGAATGGGCCGCGATTTAGAAGAAGCAGCGAATGATTTAGGAGCAACTCCGTGGCAAACGTTTCGTTATATTACGCTTCCTGGAATTGCACCGGGTATTATTTCAGCGGCATTATTAACATTCACACTATCAATCGATGATTTTGTGATTAGTTTCTTCGTATCCGGTCCAGGATCAACAACATTGCCATTATACATTTATAGTATGGTGAAGCGCGGAATATCACCTGAAATTAATGCTCTTTCTACAATTTTAATTGTTGTAATTGTTGGATTAATGGTTGCATCAGAAATCTTCCGTAAAAAAGGTGCAGATGGTGAAGAAAACTCCGGAGGACATCTTCCGCTATAACATAGAGAACAAATTATAAAGAAAGAGGAGGTAATTCATCAATGAAATGGATGAAAACAGTAGCTGGTGCAGCGATTAGCTTCAGCCTTGTTGCCGGCCTATTAGCTGGGTGTGGTGAGAAGAAGGAAGAGCTAAACATTTATAGCTGGGCTGATAATTTTGATGAAGAAGTAATAAAAGATTTTGAAAAGAAATATAACGTCAAAGTTAATTATGATAAATACGCAAGTAACGAAGAAATGCTTGCGAAATTACAAGCTGGCGGTGCAAAATATGATTTGATTCAACCGTCAGACTACATGGTTAAAACGATGGCAAAAATGGATTTACTAGAGCCATTGGATAAAAAGAACATTCCAAATGTGAAAAATCTTGTTTCAAACTTTAAAACACCTCCATTTGATCCAGAGAATAAGTACTCGCTTGTATACACTTGGGGTGTAACAGGAATTGCTTACAATAAAAAGCACGTAAAAGAAGCACCAACAAGTTGGAATGACCTATGGAATGAGAAATATAAAGGCCATGTTACTTTATTAAATGATTCTCGTGAAGTATTAGGAATGGGTCTGAAAAAGAATGGATTTTCAAATAGCACACAAAATGATGCTGAATTGAAGACAGCAGCTACTGATCTGCAAAAGTTACTTCCTAACTTACTTGCGTTTGATACAGATAATATTAAACAAAAATTTATTACAGAGGACGCTTGGATTGGGACAGTCTGGTCTGGAGATGCAGCGTTCATTGCAAAAGATAATAAAGATATAGAGTATGTCGTTCCAAAAGAAGGCGGTACAATTTGGGCGGATACATTAGCAATTCCAAAAGGCGCGAAACATAAAGAACTTGCAGAGAAGTTTATGAACTACTTAATGGATGAAAAAGTAAGTGTGAAAAACTATGAATCCATTGGATATAGTAATCCAAATGAAAAAGCATGGGAACTTCACAGTAAAGAGTATCGTAATAACCACATGATTTTCTTATCGAAAGACGAGTTGGCTCGTACAGAGTGGCTTGTTGATGTAGATAATAAATTAAAAGAGTATGATCGTTACTGGACGGAGTTAAAAACAAAAGGCGAATAAGTATCAAAAATGCGGTTTCTGAATAGAAATCGCATTTTTTCATAATAGGAGGAAAAGGTTTGAAAAGAAAATTACATCGATATGAGCTTGCTTGTATCATCTTGTTGTTGGTTGCATTTGCTCTCATTGCTTGGAGGGTACAAGCAGGTGGTGTGACAACAATTGATTCATATGTGAAAGGGCTTGTAAGAGGATTACAAACAGAAAGTTCACTTTTATTTTTTTCATATTTTACAAAATTGGGATCTGCAATTGGAATTATAGGTACGCTTACGCTTAGTCTTTTCGTTTTTTGGAAGAAGCGCTATTATGTGGCGATGGTTGTTTATCCTATGGCTGTGCTAATCACACATCTTGTGAATAAAGGAATAAAAGAAATAGTGAAAAGAGATCGTCCGAGTTTAAATGAAGCGTTTGATGCCCTTGGATATAGTTTTCCAAGCGGACATGCAATGCTATCAATGGTTACGTATGGGTTTCTCGCTTATATCATTGCTGCAAACGTAAAAAATGTGGCTGGGAAAGTTGTTATTACGATTGCGATGGCATTGCTAATCATATGGATTGGATTAAGCAGAATTATTTTATCTGTACATTATCCGACTGATATTTTAGCTGGTTATTGTTTAAGCGGTATATTATTAATTATTGCTATTTATTTTCATCGTTTGCTTTCTGAGCGATTTGGGGCGAATCAAGAAAGATAAGAAACACCCGGGAATTCCTAGAGTACTGGAATTTTTGGGTGTTTTTTTATTCAGCTATTTGTGGGCAGTAAAAGCTCGATTGATAAGGGCTAATAATCAGTGGGGAATGAAGAAAAAAACTACTGATTAAAGTTTCACTTTATATTATGTGATGCCATTGATTATGGTAAGATGTGCTAAAATATAGTGGGATTCACTAATTATATAAAGTAGGTGAAGATGTGTGAAGACAAATGTACATAAAATAGATAACTGGGGGAAACTAGGTGCTTTTTTTTATCGATTTCGTTATACAGTCATTGCCTCATTAGTCGTGTTAGCAATAGCACTCGGTATTTTCGCACCAAAACTTCCAGGGGTATTAGGAGGCGATGGTTTTCAAACAAAAGGAGACTATCAAACGACAAAAGCAATTTTAGATAAGGATTTTAAACAGTCTCAAGATGCGCTCCTTCTCGTTTTTCAGAAGAATAAAGGAGTTTCAAACGGGGATTTTCAAAAACGAATAGAAGAAATTATAACAAAAATTCAAAAGAAAGAAACATATGATTCATTCCATCATCCATTAGAAAATAAAGAAATGTTACAAGATGATATTGCGTATGCGACGATTTTATTTTCCGGGAAAACAAGTAAAGAACGGAATGAAAAGACATTACAATTTGCAAAAGAAATAAAAAAGGAAAGTAACGATACGTTGAAAGTATCACCAACAGGTTTTCCAAAGATTAATGAAGAAATTAATGAACGCACACAAAATGATTTGAAAGTAGCAGAAATGATTGGACTGCCAATTGCTTTTCTTGTATTACTATTTTCATTTGGTAGCTTGCTCGCTTCCATCTTGCCGATTTTAAATGGGGCACTTAGTGTTATTAGTACAATGGGAATTTTATATTTTATCGGTGTAGATAAAGAATTATCTATTTTTGTATTAAATGTTGCACCTATGATTGGGCTTGCTTTATCAATTGATTTTGCATTGTTATTTGTGAATCGGTTTCGTGAGGAAGTGGCACATCGTACAGTAAAAGAGGCAATAGCTGTTACGTATCAAACAGCGGGTCGTGCGATTGTATTTTCAGGATTATGTGTATTTGTAGGTTTATCCGGTTTATTTTTCTTTGAAATTGATTATATTCAGTCTGTTGCGATTAGCGGGATGATTGTTGTTGTGATGAGTATTTTATTTTCACTTACACTTCTTCCAGCCTTGCTATCGTTAATAGGAAAGCGATTACTGAAAAAGAAACAAACTGCACCTCGCACTTCCAATATGTGGCGTAAGTTTGCTCAATTTGTAATGAAGCATCCTATTATGATGATTGTCGTTGTTACAATGTTTATTCTCATCTGTTTGTTACCGCTTCGTACTGCCAATCTTCAATTTCCTGGTGTAGAAGCATTGCCAGAGAAAAGCGATACGCGAATGGCATATGAGAGATATGAAGAGGCATTTAATAAAATTGTGAAAACGCATGCTGATGTTACCTTGGTACTAGAGACGAAGCAGAAAGTAACTGAGAAAGATAGTCTACAAAAGATAGAAGGTATTATACAGAAGCTGGAAAAAGATAAGCATGTATACAAAGTAAAGAGTTTGTATAGTGAGCTAAATGGAATGACAGCGGAACAGATTGCTACATTATTACAATCACCTCAGCGAACACAAATAACACCTGTATTTGATGCTTATACAAAAGGAAATAAAACAACCATTCAAATTTTCTTAGACACAAAGCCTAAAGCGGAGACTGCGAAGCAATGGGTTCGTGATTTTAAAGACACCTATAAAGATGATGGTATTACATATTATTTAGGTGGTATGACAACATTTCAACAAGAGCTAGAGGATGAAATTAAAGATAAAGTTGTGATTGGTATGTCTGTCATATTCGGCTCTACTTTCTGTATTTTATTATTTGCATTCCGTTCTATACTCATTCCAATTAAGGCGATTGTGATGAATATACTTAGTTTAAGTGCAACAATTGGAATTGTGATTTGGCTATTTGAAGGTGGACATTTTGGATTAGAAGCAAGCTCAGTTTTATTTGTGCTACCGATTTTTATATTCGGTCTTGTATTCGGCTTAAGCATGGATTATGAAGTATTTCTTATTTCTCGTATCCATGAATTGTATGAAGAGACAGGAGATAATGATGTGGCAACGTTAGAAGGGCTTGTATCAACAAGCCGTATTATTACATCAGCTGCTCTTATTATGATTGTTGTAACAGGAGCATTCGCCTTTACTGATATTTTACCAGTAAAGCAGATGGGGCTTGGTGTAGCACTTGCTATTTTTCTTGATGCAACGATTATTCGGCTTATGCTTGTGCCAAGTTTAATGAAAATGTTCGGAGATTGGAACTGGTGGCTGCCGTTTCGAAAGAAAAAAGTAAAATCATTAGATTGAAAAAAATGTTCATCTTGCAGAAAGGTCACTGGAAAACGAAAGTTTTTCAGTGGCCTTTTGTTGATCTATAAGACTTTCCGTATATACTTATTTTAATTTACTGGTATATCAATCGCGGCTAGGAATACAAAAGCAGATCGCTTCGCATTTCCTACCGTTGTTCTCACAAGGTATGGAGCGAAAAAAGGCAATAACCGCCTCTACATGATCGGATACTCTCCCATCCAAAAAGAAAAGTTTTTAGCAGTTTCTCTTATAGATGAGTGCTTTTTTTATGAATAGCATTGTCCACTTTTTGCAAATAGTATGTGGTAAGGACAATACATATAAAAGCAGGTGAAGACAATGTTTCGTTATTTTAAATTTAAGTTAAATGATACTGTACAGTTTGCAGAAAATGATGGGCACATGTATCGCATTGTCGGCTATAGACTCGAAAAAGGATTTTACCCAAAAGATGAATGGACTCATATTATTTATGAATTACTGAGAGAATTTGATGGGTATACAATGGATGCTGAAGAAGAAGAACTTGTGAAAGTCATTCAAGTAGAGGAAGAATATTATAAAATACATGAGATGTCCGGTTATCGATATCCAGTGAAAATGAAATCGAAGCCAAAAGTTTCTAAGGAAGAAACAATAGATAATTTACTGGATGCTTACAACGACTATAGGCGATTAGCAGACTTTTTTAAAGATTTATCTTATGAGCAAAAAGCAGAAGAAATGTTACAAGAAATTAAGAAATTACGTGCTTAGAGGGCAGTCTATTATGTAGACTGTCTTTTGTTTTAAACAATGCATTATCAATCATTTTCCGTTACAATAATAGAATCAATAGAAATAAGGTGGATAAAGCATGGAAATGAAAAGAAAGGGAGAATGGTGTGAAATTACCGTTCCAACTAAATGGAGCGGTATGAGCATTGATTCCTTGTTAAAAGAAGAGTGGAGCGTCCCAAAAAAGCTATTACATCAACTTCGTATGGAAAAAGGCATTATCGTCAATGGAGAACGAAAAGGATGGAGTGAATCTTTACAAGAAGGGGATAAATTGCAAGTTCATATGTTTATCCAGGAGGAGTATGGTGTCCAGCCAGAGTTCGGTGATTTAGAAGTGATATTTGAAGACGATCATGTATTAATTGTAAATAAACCTGCGCACATGGATACGCATCCTTCTAGCAAAGGTGGAACAGGAACACTTGCAAATCTTGTTGCTTTTCATTTGCAAATGCAAGGTGTAGAGACGAAAGTACGTCATATTCATCGATTAGATAAAGATACAACGGGTGGTGTTGTATTTGCGAAACACGCGATAGCGGGTGCTATTATGGATCGATTATTAATGGAACGTAAAATTAAAAGAACATATTTGGCATTGGTAGAAGGAAAAGTAAAAAAGAAGAAAGGAATGATTGACGCAGCGATTGGAAGAGATCGACATCATGCAACGAGGCGCCGTGTGTCTCCAAATGGTGATCATGCGGTAACACATTATAAGGTAGAGGAATATTTTAAAAACAAAGATGTGACGCTTGTAACATTACAATTAGAGACAGGAAGAACTCATCAAATTCGCGTTCATATGAGTCATAGTGGTCATCCGTTAATTGGTGATACGTTGTATGGTGGACAATCCACATATATGTCAAGTCAAGCCTTACATGCTATGCGGATTGCTTTTTTACATCCTATTACAAAAGAAGAGATCACCGTAGAAGTTCCGCTTCCAAATCATTTAAATAGCATTCTGAAATCTTTCCAAAAATAGAACAAGTAAAGTTTTTCTGTTTAGTTGAGAAAGATATTTTTTGCAGGAAATTTTTTGTGAAAATAGAAGCCGTAAATAGAAAAGAGAGGTGAAAATTACTTGGTAAGATATAAATATATGATAGGTATATTTCTTGCTTGTTTTCTATTTACGTTGTTTCTATCTCCATATTTACCGAATTATCTAGCGGTGCACTGGAATCAGGATGGTGAACCAAATGAATATGCAAGGAAACAAGTTGTTATGTTATTTATTCCCTGCCTTATTATTTGTCTTCATGGCCTGTTGTATATCATTTCACATTACGTATATAAGTTCAATGAGAATGATCGCAATATTGTGATGAGATTTAAAGAGAATGTATCTCTATTTTTATTATTTATTCATATGCTTATTCTTGTCATTGGTATCGGAATCGATATACCATTTCAAATTGGCCTTATAATAGGAATTAGTGCGTTTCTTTTTATGGTTAGTAAAGGATTTAAAAAAGGAAGAAAAAAAGAAGAGGAGCCGATTGGGTTACAGAAAATACGTTTGTTTAGTCAACGTATATTTCAATATATGTCGCTTATCATATTAATTTGTTTGTTTTTGAAACTACAATGGGGATTTTATCTACTAATTGGTGTGATTAGCTGTGGATCTATTTCTTTTATGTTTTGTATTTTGTATTCATATATACTAGAAAATTATGAAATATAAAAGGAGTCTTCCGTAACAGGAGATTCCTTTTATATAAATCTATTTTGACTTATCTTTTAACATATTAGTTGTGGCTATGAAGCACACAAGGAGCCCTGCATTCATTGTCTCCTTGCGATTTCACATGACATGAGACAACAAAAAAGGATCCGACCGCTTCTATGTGCAGTCGAATCCTCTCCCCTCTAAAAAGAAAGGTTTTTATTTATATTACTTCGTAATAAATTGTTGTGTCCAGTAGTTTCCGCTTTCCACATAGCCAACACCGATGTGAGTGAAACCGCTATTTAAAATATTTGCACGGTGACCTTCACTATTCATCCAAGCTTGTACAACTTCTTCAGGTGTACGTTGACCTTGCGCGATGTTTTCACCAGCAGATTTATAAGAAATACCAAACTTCTTCATCATATCGAATGGAGATCCGTATGTTGGGCTATTATGATCGAAGTAGTTATTTTTTTGCATATCTTCAGATTTGATACGTGCAACTTTGCTTAATTCAGCGTCAACTTTTAATGCTGGTAAACCTTGTTTTGCACGCTCAGCATTTGTTAAATCAACAACGCGTTGTTCAAATTCGCTTAAAGAACCTTTTGCTTCTTCAGCAGGCTTGTTTTCAGCCGGTTTTTGTGTTTCGTTGTTGTTTGTATTGTTGTTATTTTCAGCAGGCTTTTGAGCCTCTGGTTTTGTTGTTTCTTCAGCAGGTTTGTTTTCAGCTGGTTTTTGTTCTACAGGTTTAGTAGTTTCAATTGGTTGCTGACCAGGAATGAAGCAGTTCCCTTGCTGGAATTGTACTTGATTCCATTGTGCTAGAGACTTAATTCCCATAGATTGTAAGAAAGATTGTAATTCTTGTTGATTCATATGTTGCATAACAACTTTAGTTTGCTGAACATTTTGAACCTTCATTGTAGATGGTTGCATTGTTGCTGCTTCCGCACTAAGAGTAGATGCTCCGAATGTGAATGCAGTTGCTGCTGCGACAGATAATAAAACACGTTTTTTCATGACATGTGTCCCCCTATATAAAAGTTTTGTAACTGTTCTTACACAGATTTGTTTTTAACAGCCTGTCTGACTGACAAATTCATCGTAGCATACAAATTGCCGGAAAAAAGATGGAAAAAAATACATAGACTATAAAATTTCCTATTTTATCCTAGATTTAAATATGGGGTGAACTGAGAGAAAACTAGATTGTAAAAGGAATTTTCAGCATTTTCAGCCTCAGTTATAAATGCATTATTTTGGGTATAATTACCTTTTGAAGAAAGAGAGAAACCATTCCCATCAAGGGTTTTAGTATTTTTTTGAGGAATATAATGGATGCTTTTTAACAAAGCTGTAATCTTTTTGTTGTTCTTTTTTTATATACGGTAACATATTTTTAATCTTGTAGCGCATAAAAAAGCGGCTATCTCTTTACATAGAAGAAGGAGATAGCCGTTTTCATATTGTTACATATATTACGAATTGTATTCAATTGCTTCTAATAATAAGTCTACAATGTAAATGCCTCTCATTTTATGCGAGAGTTTCCCCTGTTCAATACCGAGTTTCATTTGTAGTAATCATCCTGGATTTGCAGTGACAATTGTTGCCCCGTTTTGCAAGTTCTTTTGCGCCACTTTTTCCCCGGTATGATCGTGCAGTGCTCCGTAACAACTTTTCTCTTTGGGAATTACTGGAGGAGTTTCATCGTAGCGTTCTTTGTTTCCAAAAATATCGTATTCATTAAACAACTAGTAATGGTACCTTGTATATTAATAATGATACTATTTTCAGTAATTAGTCTTCAAACCTCACGGACAATTTTGTTTGCTAAGTCAGGAAAAGCATAATTTCCACACCTTTATTTTTATTTGTTGTACATTATATATACAGTTTCATAAAATAGGAAGATTTCACACTTTCCTCACAAATATTTGCTATTTTACAATTATAACGAAATCATTTATAGATGGAGGGAATCTTTTGAAGAAATACTTTTTTCTGCTATGTTCTTTGTTTCTATTAGCAGGATGTCAGGAGAATTCATATACACCGATTGCTAAAAATAAAAATATCATCATAACAACAAATATTAAAGAAGGTAGCGTTAGTTTTATTGATGAAAAGTCGAAAAAGACATTAACAACATGGGAATTAAAAGAACCTATTACAGGAATTGCAATGCTTCCAGGCGGAGACGAGATGCTTGTGTATGGTAAACAATTAGAAGATATATATGTCTACTCGTTAGCAGAAGGAAAGCAAATTAGAAAATGGAAAACTGGGAAAGGGATTACAAATGTTTTAGTATCAAATGATGGAAAACAATTATTTATGGCTGATCAAAATGAACAAAAAGTACGTTTCTTTACGGTAAATGGAAAAGAGACCGGGAGTGTTTCTGTAGGGAAAGGTCCACTAACAATGGTGCAAAATGATAAACAGCTACATGTATTAAATTTTTATGACACACAGCTATCTACAATCGATTTAGAAAAAAAGAAGGTTATACAATCTTTTATGGTACCACCAGCATCAACAGGGGCAATGGTTAGTAGCGATGGAAAGGAGATCTGGATTGGTGGACATGGTGATGGAAAACAAGTGAATGAGAAAGTCTTAGTTTATTCATTAAGTAATGGAGAGATGATTCGTTCTTTACATGCACCATTTATGCCGGTTAGTCTTGTAGGGGATGAAAAGTTTGTATATACATTAAGTCATGGATCAAATACCTTAAGAAAATTTGATACACAAACTTATCAAGAAGTAGGAGCTCTTGAGGTAGGAGCTAATCCGTTTTCTTTTTTGAAGAGTAAGAAAGAGGGATATGTAGCTAGCTATGATAGTAATGAAGTGTATGTAATTGATATTCAAAAAATGAAGGTGAAACAAACGATTGCAGTTGGCAAGGGACCGTTTCAACTAACGCAGCGAGAAGGGGGAGGAAAATGAATAAACATAAGGTGTTACTTGTAGATGATGAAAGTGATATGAGACAACTTGTTGGCATGTATTTAGATAATTTCGGATATGAATGGGGAGAAGCAGAGAATGGAAAAGATGCCCTTCATATGCTTGATACAGAGCATTATGACTTTGTCATTTTAGATATTATGATGCCGGAGATGGATGGTATTTCAGTCTGTAAAGAAATCCGAAAATCATCGGATGTACCGATTATTTTTTTAACAGCAAAAGGTGAAGAATGGAATCGTGTCAATGGTTTACGGATGGGGGCAGACGATTATATTGTGAAGCCGTTTAGTCCAGGTGAACTCATTGCTCGTATGGAAGCTGTATTAAGACGATATACGAAACGTGAACAACAAGAAGAACTTCAATTCGGCCCAATCGTTATTAATGAAAAAAGCCGGCGGATTGAGACGGAAGGGGAATCTATTTCTCTGACTGTAAAAGAGTTTGATTTACTTTATTTTCTTTGTCAGCATAGTGGACAAGTGTTTAGCCGTGAGCAATTGCTTGAAAAAGTATGGGGATATGATTATGCAGGAAGTACGAGAACGGTAGATACACATGTGAAAACGATGCGTTTAAAACTTGGAGAAAGTGGAAACTACATTCAAACGGTATGGGGTGTAGGTTATAAATTTGAGGTGTAACATGTTTACGATGGTACAAAAGCTTTGGCTTACGGTAGTATGTGCAGTATGTGTAACAGTTTCTTTTCTTTATTTCGTGTCCTTATATTCATATGAAAAGTTATATGTTCAAAACATTGAAGATTCATTAGTAATGGAAGGAAAAAGACTTGTATCTCAATATAAAAAGGACGAAGGTACGTTAGCGTTTGGAGAAAAAGTTCAAGCATTTGATCATATTTCGAGTGCGGATGTACTTTTTGTGAGCAATCCTCGTGATTTAAGTGCTTGTTTACCTTTTGATGTACATCATCATTCTCTTATTAGTGAGAATGATAGACAAACATTGTTAGATGGAAAGACAGTTACAAAAGTTGGATATGAAGAGCATTTTGATCGGAATATTATGGGGGTTGTCATTCCGGTTTTAGAAGGTAAGAAATTAGTTGGTATTGTGTACTCATATATTCCATTAAAGAGTATTAAAGATTTAATATACGATATGGGACTGATTTTAGCTCCATTAGCTTTCGTTATGATTTTACTTACAGTTTGGATTGGTAGAAAAATTATTATTACGATTACAAAGCCTCTTTCACAAATGGAACGAGTTGCGAATCATATGGCAACGGGAGATTTTTCTGAACGTATTACTATTTCGTCGGAAGATGAAATAGGTCGTTTAGGAAAAGCATTTAATAAAATGGCAAATTCATTGGAAATGGAAGATACAAAGCGCAAGGAATTTTTAGCAAATGTTTCTCATGAACTGCGGACGCCGCTCAGTTATATTAAGGGGTATAGTGAAGCGATATTGGATGGCGTTGCAAAGGGACAACAACAATCAAAATTTACACAGCTCATTCATAAAGAAGCTGGTCGTATGCAACGTCTTGTTCATGATTTGCTAGATTTGGCGCAACTTGAAGGAGATCATTTTCCATTAAAAAAACAACCGATTGTGTTTGCGCAGCTTATTGAAGATGTGTTAGAAACGTATGAATTAAAATGTATAGAAAAACGGTTGTATATTTCAAAGGATCTTGATCCTGATATTATTGTGATGATCGATGAAGACAGAATGCAACAAGTACTTCATAACTTGCTGGACAATGCGATTCGATATACAAATCAAGATGGTAGCATCTCTATACAATTGAAGAAAAAAGATAGGCAGTGTGAATTGAAAATACAAGATACCGGAATCGGTATTGATGCTGAACATTTAGAGCAGCTTGGCGGACGTTTCTATCGGGTGGATAAAGCGAGAAGTCGTCAGCATGGCGGGACGGGCCTTGGCCTTGCGATTGTCAAACAAATTGTGCATATCCATGGTGGAGAGTGGCGAGTTGAAAGTGAAAAAGGAAAAGGAACGACAGTTATTATAAACTTATATGTAAATGAAGAAGGAAGTATGTTTTAAGTAAAGCATGCTTCTTTTTTATCAAGTTATTTGTGAGTAGTGGAGTTTCTACTGACGATAGTCTACTTTATTTAGATGCTATATAAATAGGAAATAAAGGCGAATCATATAGGAGAAATACCAGATATAAACTATTACTGGTTGAAATATCCATTAATTGGATCCCTATAACAAAAATTTGGCGATTTTATGAACAAAACATTTGTACTTCTTACTAATTCGTTCTAAAATAGTTATGGATGCTATCTTATTTAAGCGTTTGAATTGTTGTTTGGATGATACTGAGGTGATTTAACTGGAGTACAAATCTATCAAACCGAAAAAAATTTACGAAGAGGTATCTGAAGCCATTTTAACAATGATAAAAAATGGTACATTAAAACCTGGTGACAAACTTCTTCCTGTTCATCAATTAGCTGAGCAGTTTCAAGTTGGCAGATCTGCGATTCGTGAAGCATTAAGTGCTTTGCGAGCGATGGGCTTAATTGAGATGAAACAAGGAGAAGGAACATATGTGAAGAACTTCGATTCTTCTGCATTAACAAAACCTTTAAATAACATGTTGTTAATGAAGAAGGAAGATATTTTAAATTTATTGGAAGTGCGAAAAGTGCTTGAAGTAGGGGCAGTTCGAGCGGCAGCAACAAAACGTACAGAAGATAATTTAAAAAATATGAAGCATTGGTTAGATGAAATGGAAAAAAGTATTGGGAATGAAAGAGCTGGTGAAAAAGCGGACTTTCATTTTCATATGGAAATTGCAAAGTCTTCAGATAACAACATCTTGCTCGAACTTATGAATCATGTTTCGGAAATGATTGCTGAGACGATTGGTGAATCGAGACGAATTATTTTATATGGTGAACAAACAACAGCAGAACGACTTTTAGAAGAGCATCAAGTTATTTACGATGCGGTATTGAAACAAGATGTAGAATCTGCACAACAAGCAATGCTGGATCATTTAACAAATGTAGAGCATATTGTCACAGGTAAACAAGATATAAATTCGTGATTTAGTCTTTCGAAATTTCATTTTTCTGATAAAATAGAGGAAGATTGAGTAAGCGTTTTCTTTTAGGGAGAGGGTCAGGTAGGTCGATTATGCCTAGCTTCTTCTTTCTATCAAGTCATCTGATGACCATATGATTGTTAATGAAGTTGTAATGAGGGGGAATTATAATTATGAAAGTTACTTTGTTTGTTACTTGCTTAGTCGATATGTTTGAAACAAATGTCGGTAAAGCAACAGTTGAATTGTTGGAGCGTTTAGGTTGTGAAATTGAATTTCCAGAAGCTCAAGTTTGCTGTGGACAACCAGCTTATAATAGTGGTCATGTAGAAGCAGCAAAAGAAGCGATGAAGCACATGATTGAGACTTTCGAAGATGCAGAGTATATCGTAACTCCATCTGGTTCTTGTGCGACAATGTTTCATGAGTATCCACACGTTTTTAAAGATGATCCAAAATGGGCACCTCGTGCACAAAAAGTAGCAGATCATACATATGAATTAACACAATTTATTGTAGATGTGTTAAAAGTTACAGATGTTGGAGCTAGCTTAGAAGGAACAGCAACTGTTCATAAATCTTGCCATATGACACGCATGCTTGGAGTAAAGGAAGCACCAGGAATTTTACTATCAAATGTAAAAGGATTAACTGTAAAAGAATTACCAAACGCACAAAATTGTTGTGGTTTTGGGGGAACGTTTTCAGTTAAGATGACACCAATTTCTGAGCAAATGGTAGATGAGAAAGTGAATAGTGTAATGGAAACGGGTGCTGATTATTTAATCGGTGCTGACTGTGGGTGTTTGTTAAACATTGGCGGACGTATTGAGCGCTTAGGTAAGGAAGTAAAAGTAATGCATATTGCTGAGGTATTGAATAGTCGCTCATAAAGGGGGAACATAAGCTATGTCTATGAAAATCAGTGAGAAAAAATTTAATGATCGCGTTGGCGATGGAATTCAAGATTCATTTATGCGCGGGGCAGTATCTTCTGCACAAACGCGTCTATATACAAATCGATTAAAAGCAGCCGATGAATTAGGAAACTGGGAAGAATGGCGTGAACTTGGTGAACAAATTCGTCAGCATACGTTAGAAAATCTAGACTACTACTTAATGCAACTAAGTGAAAATGTATCTAAAAGAGGTGGTCATGTTTTCTTTGCGAAAACAAAAGAAGAAGCAGCCAAGTACATTCAAGAGGTAGCAAAACAGAAACAAGCAAAAAAAATTGTAAAATCAAAGTCGATGGTAACAGAAGAAATTAGTATGAACCATGCGCTTGAAGAGATTGGTTGTGAAGTGTTAGAGAGTGACTTAGGTGAGTACATTCTGCAAGTGGATAACGATCCACCATCTCATATCATCGCACCGGCACTTCATAAAAACAGAACGCAAATTCGTGATGTATTTAAAGAGAAGCTTGGATATGAAAATTCTGATGATCCATATGAAATGACAAAGTTTGTTCGTAAACAACTTCGTGAAAAATTTATGGATGCTGAAATTGGAGTAACGGGATGTAACTTTGCAGTTGCAAATACAGGTTCTCTTTGTTTAGTAACAAACGAAGGAAATGCTGACCTTGTTATGTCTATTCCAAAAACACAAATTGCAGTAATGGGTATGGAACGTATGGTTCCAACTATGGAAGAACTAGATGTTCTTGTTGGTTTACTATGCCGCAGTGCAGTTGGGCAAAAATTAACAAGTTATGTAACGGTAGCAGGACCAATTCAAGAAGAAGAAGTAGACGGGCCAGAGGAGTTCCATTTAGTTGTTGTAGATAATGGACGATCTCAAATTCTTGGGTCTGAATTCCGTCAAGTCTTGCAATGTATTCGTTGTGCAGCTTGCGTAAACGTATGTCCTGTATATCGTCATGTTGGTGGGCATTCTTATGGATCCATCTATTCTGGTCCAATTGGAGCGGTATTAACACCACTTTTAGGTGGCTATGACGATTATAAAGAACTTCCGTATGCTTCTAGTTTATGTGGGGCATGTACAGAAGCTTGTCCAGTAAAAATTCCATTGCATGACTTGTTATTAAAACATCGCCAAGTCATTGTTGAGAAAGAAGGACGAGCACCACTTGCAGAAAAACTAGCAATGAAGATGTTTAGTATGGGTGCCTCTTCAGCAGCTTTATATAAAATGGGATCGAAAATGGCTCCGACAGCAATGAGTCCATTTACGGCTGGTAATCGTGTAACGAAGGGTGTAGGGCCGTTGAAAAACTGGACGGATATTCGTGAGTTCCCAGCTCCAAGTAAGGAAAGATTCCGAGATTGGTATAAAGATCACAAGAAAGGCGGGAACGACTGATGGCAGGGACAATTCAAAACCGTGATTCTTTTTTAGAGAACATTGCAAAAGAACTTGGACGTGCGCGTAAAACAGAAGGCGTACAGCGTCCAGTGTGGAAAAATAATGTGAACGTAGAAACGTTGAAAGATTATTCAGAGGAAGAATTGCTAGAAGTATTCAAAAAACAATGTACAAACATTCATACGACTGTAATTGAAACAACAAAAGATGAACTAAGTACAGCGATTCAAAAGATAATTGTGGAAAACGGCGGTGGACCTATTTTATTATCGCAGGACGAACGTTTTGCTACGTACGGTTTGAACTCTTTATTTTCTACGGAGCTCCCAAATCAACATATGGAAGTAAACATTTGGGATCCGGAGAAAAAAGAGGAAAATATTCGTTTGGCTGAAAAAGCAAATATCGGTATTGCCTTTAGTGATTACACATTGGCGGAATCTGGTACAATTGTTGTGCAAAGTCATAAAGGTCAAGGTCGTTCTTTACATTTCTTACCTACGGTTTATTTTGCGATTATCCCACGTGAAACAATCGTACCACGTATTACACAAGTAGTTCAGGATATGAACACGCGTGTAGAGAATGGGGAAGCAGTAGCTTCTTGTATCAACTTCATTACAGGTCCAAGTAACTCAGCTGATATTGAAATGAATCTTGTTGTAGGTGTACACGGACCATTAAAAGCATATTATTTTGTAGTGTAAAATGGAGGAAAGCAGGCTAAGAAATGGCCTGCTTTTTTATTGGAACAAAGATAATGTGAAATGGAAGTATCGTACTCTTTCTGTTATATTTTTTGGGGGAAAGGGGAGGCTGATATGACATTTTATTTATATGCTTTTTTAATTGGAACGGTGCTCGGTTCTTTTTATACGGTTGTAGCAGTGCGTATTCCTATTGGACAATCGATTATTGCTCCTCGTTCTTATTGTCACTATTGTCACCATACGCTAGGGGCGAAAGAACTTATTCCAATTATTTCATTTTGTTTGCAAAGAGGTTGCTGCTTTCATTGTAAAATGAAAATACCCTTTACGTATACATTGTTTGAGGGGATAACAGGGGTAGCATTTCTTTTTTCTGCGTGCGTAATTGGAATGGATGAAGAACTAATTCTTATATGGACGTTACTTTCTTTACTTATTATTATTACGATGACAGATTTATTCTATATGTTGATTCCAGATGTGGTTTTAGTCTGTTTTACGTGTTTATTTTTAATAGAGCATATTTTTATTTCGCTCGTTCCTTGGTGGGATAGCTTAATAGGCGGAGGAACGATATTTATTGTATTATATTTCGTTCAAATCATATTTCCGAATGGACTTGGAGGAGGCGATGTGAAATTACTTTCGCTACTTGGATTTATAATAGGGGCGAAGGCAATTTGTATTACGCTTTGTTTTGCTTCTATTTTAAGCCTTTGCTTTTTTGGAATGGGTATCTTGCTAAAGCGTATAACACCAAGACAGCCATTGCCATTTGGACCGTTTATTGCACTTGGAACAGTATGTTATTTGGCTATGATATATTGGAGATAAAGTGAAAACGTAATCAGCGGGGTATAAATAGCGGGTGAAAGGAGAAGGAGAAAATGAACGTGTATATGGATGATCAAAGACCTAGTCCTTTCGGGTATGTTTTAGTAACAACGGTAGAAGCTGCTTTGAAAATTGTTAGAGAATATGATGTGAGCCTTTTATCTCTCGACTACAATATGGGATGGCGTCAGAAAAATGGTTTGGATTTTTTAGAAGTTTTTTGCATGGAAGGTCTTCATGTAAAGGAAATTCATTTACATACAAATGATTCAATTGGTATGCAGTACATGTTAGAGCGGATAAATAAAGGAAAAGAAGCGGGAGATATTTCTTCAAGTATACAAGTGAAATGTACTGGAAGTTAAAAAGTTCCAAGGAAACCCGAGGAACTTTTTTCTTAATGTTTCATATGTGCTTGTAAAGGAAGGATCTCTTCTTGTTGAACTGTTTCTAGGTTGTCTTCTACTATGTTAGGTTCTGGATTTTTTTGAGTTAAATAATGATATACCATACCAACGAATACAGATCCACCAACAATGTTACCGATTGTAACTGGAATTAAGTTATGGATAGCACCAGCGAAAGAAATTGTATCTGGATGTGGTGATACTAAAGATAATGCGAATAATGATAAGTTTGCGATGCTATGTTCATAACCAGATAAGAAGAAAGTAAAGACAAGAAACATTATCATAAGTATTTTTGCTGTATCCCCTTTTACTTGAGAAGGAAGAAAACATGCAAGGCACACAAGCCAGTTACATAAAATCGCTTTGAAAAATAATTGCATTGTAGGTGTTCCCATTTTTCCTGCAACGACTGTACTCATCAAATGTCCATGATCGATTGATTGGAAAATACCAGTTGCATAAAATAACAATGCAAAAAATACTGCACCTACTAAGTTACCTGCATAACAAGCAACCCAATTACGAAGTGTATCGCGAATTGTTGTTTTTTTTCGTAGAGTTGAGACTGTAAAATACATTGTATTTCCTGTGAATAATTCAGCTCCACCATATATAATTAATATAAGTGCAATTCCAAAAAACATAGAAGATGTTAAATATGTTGCGGGTGAATGTACAACATTGAAGAAATTTCCTAATTTAAAACATAGTACAATAATAAAACCAATATAGACGCCAGCTAGTGCAGCACGAATGAAATATTGCATAGGATTTACATCCAACATTTGTTTCTTTTTCTGCGCAAGTTGTACAACGTAAGCTAATCCTTGTTCTAGCATAAGTAATACGCTCCTTTAGTGCATTGTCTGTAAGTACTCTTCATATGAATAAGGTACACGTATTTACGCTTAGTTTCAATAAGTTTGTTCAATGTTTCACAAAAAGGACATACCTTCCAAATGAAAGCGCTAACAAATTATAGTATAATATCATATGTTTGTAAAAATAGAGGGGGAATGGAAAATTTTTATCATTGGAGTTTTACTTTTCAAAGATGGCCGATGGATTAGTTGTCCTCCATCTATTTTTTGGGAGTCTATTTCGTGTGAGATAAATGAAAAAGCGCTGTTGTTACAGCGCTTTTTCATCCAAATTCTTTTGTGTAGTTTGGACACTCGTATCTTTTGAGAAAAACCAACCGCCAGCTGCGATTCCGATTAATACAACCCAGAAACCTAATTTCCATGGGGTAGACTCTGGAAAACTATGTGGAATAACACCTAAAGCAGGGTGAGCTAATGTATAAACAGCTAATTTAACACCAACCCAACCAACGATTAAGAAAGCTGCAGTTTCTAAGCCAGGTTTGCGTTTTAATAATTGTACGAAAGCTGATGCTGCAAATCGCATAATGATTAAACCAATGAGCCCACCTGTAAAAATAACAAGGAATTGTCCTGTATCAAGGCTACCAATTGTACCAAGACCTGTTTTTGGTAAAGTCACCGCTAACGCAACAGCGGCTAAAATAGAGTCAACTGCAAATGCAATGTCAGCCACTTCAACTTTAAATACCGTCCACCAAAAGTTTTCTTGTTTTTTCTTTGTTTCTTTTTCTTGTGTTTCTTCATGTGTATTCTTTTTGACATACGTTTTAAATAAATGGTTACCAGCGATAAACATTAAGTAAATCGCACCGATTGCTTGTACTTGCCATACGTCGACTAAGAAAGAAATCATAAACAATGATCCAAAACGGAACACGAAAGCTCCTGCTAATCCGTAAAATAATGCTTTTTTTCGTTTTTCTTCTGGTAAATGTTTTACCATGATGGCAAGAACTAGTGCATTATCAGCAGCTAAAATTCCTTCTAGTACAATTAAAATAAGCAATACCCAACCATACTCCAATAATAATGATACATCCATGTACATTCTCCTCTCATTTGTATAAATCCTAAACAAGTGAAGAAATTCCCCATTGTTTAGTTTCCCCATACTCCCACCTATCAACGGTAGAAGAATCTGGAAAAAATGCAAAAAAGACCTCTGCCGCTAATAGGCAAAGGTCTTGCTAGACATATGTAATGAAAATGCCAACAAAGCCGGAAGAACTAAGTTCTACGTAATGACGACTTTGTTTCCAAGAATAAGTTCTTGGACGCTACTCCCCTTTGGAGATATGCTATTATATTTTTATTATATGGATGATGTAAATGTTTGTCAACCTGTTAAAATGTCTTCGTTTGGATATTTTATCTTTTTTTGGTTTTTACGTGCAAAAGAAAATGCTAATGTTAAAGGGCCCATTTTCCCAAAAAACATCATAAAAATTATAGTTAGTTTCCCTATTATTGTAAGTTTTGAGGTGAGCCCCATACTCAGACCAACAGTCCCAAATGCTGAAAATACTTCAAAGGCACTCATTAAGAGAGGAACTTGTTCGGTGATACTTAAAATTAATATGGCAAAGAAAATACATGAGATTGAAATGACTACAATGGCGAGTGATTTTACAATCAAAGCATCTTTGATTGATTTTTTAAAGATGACAATGTCATCTTGCTCTTGTAAAAATTTAAGAACTCCTAATAACATAATTAAAAAGGTTGTTAATTTAATTCCTCCGCCTGTTGAAGCACTGCCAGCTCCAATGAACATGAGTAACATCATCAATAAAAGAGATGGTTTTGTTAATTGCGCTATGTCTACAGTATTAAATCCAGCTGTGCGCGTGGAAACAGCTTGGAAATAGGCTGCTAGTCCTTCTTCAAACGGTGTAAATCCTTTCATAGAATTTGGATTATGAAATTCAAATATAAAAATTAAAATTGTAGCAGCTACATTTATAATAAGAGTAGATGAGAGCATAAGTTTAGAGTGTAACGTAAGGTTTTTAAAGTTTCGTTTTCGCTTTATATCCACTATGACTGTGAAACCGATTCCTCCTAAAATAATGAGAGAAGAAATTACTATGTTCACGAGTATACTATGAGAGTGAGACATTAAATTATCAGTCCAAATAGAAAATCCGGCGTTGTTAAATGCCGAAATAGCATGAAAAAAGCTATAATATAGCCCGTAAAACAATCCGTATTTTGGAATCCATTCAAAAGCAAGAAGAAGGGTAGCAAAACATTCAACTGTAAAAGAAAATAAAAACAATGATTTCGCGAGACGGATCACTCCTCCAATGTTTGTTTGGTTTAATGCTTGTTGTAGTAAAATTCGATTTTGGAGGCCGATTTTTCTTCCGAGCATAATGGCGATTAATATGGCAAAGCTCATAATGCCAAGGCCGCCAACTTGTATGAGTGTTAAAATGACAAGTTGACCAAACAAGGTGAATACTTTTCCGGTGTCAACAACGCCGAGCCCTGTAACTGTAAACGCAGAAACAGTTGTAAATAAGGCATCTAGCCAAGAAATTGAAGTTGTAGTGGAAATAGGTAGCTTTAATAGGCATGTTCCGATAATGGATAGTGCAATAAATGATAACGTAAGTACACGGGGAGGACTCATTTTAATATTAATCCGCTTCATATCATATACCTTTCCTTTCGGCTTTCTCTTTGTAGTATGTCAAAAAGGATTAGAATGTATGTTGAAAAGGAAAAGAGGCAGAATATATCTGCCTCTAAATCAATGTTATATAGAATTATCCACGTAATTGCTGTTGTGCTAAGGAAACGAGACGTTTTGTTACTTCGCCACCAACAGATCCATTAGAACGAGATGCTGTATTAGAACCTAAACTTACACCGAATTCTTGAGCAATTTCATATTTAAATTGTTCTAATGCTTGCTCAGCACCAGGAACAAGTAATTTATTTGTTTTAACCATCAATAACACATCCTAACTTATATTCCAGTTTATTTGTTAAGGACTATTTTTCTGATACAAGCCTACTGTATAAACTGGTATCGTTAGTGTATGTGTTATGGGTTTGGACATACACGGAAGTAATCGGTGCGATTAGAAGTTATTGGATATGAAAAAAGAGTAGCGTATTTGCTACTCTTTTTTCATTATGGTTGCTGTACCTTCGACAACTATGTCATTCAATTGATTATATACATTTGTTTGCAATGTAATAATTTTTTTATCATCACGTTTTTTGATCACTTCTGCGACTACGCGTAAGGTATCACCAATTTTTACAGGTGCACGAAATGATACATTTTGTGATAAATAAATTGTATTTTTTCCTGGTAACTTTGTTCCAAGAACGGTAGAGATATACCCTGAAACAAGCATGCCGTGTGCAATTCTTTCTTTAAACATTGTCGTCTTTGCAAAAGAGTCCAGAATATGAATGGGATTTACATCACCGGTCAATTTTGCAAAATTAATAATGTCTTCATCGGTAATCGTTGTTACTAATGATGCTTGATCGCCAACTTGAATCTCATCATAATGAAGCTCTGGAACAGACTGCGCTTCTTGAAATGGATTCATTTTTTCCTCCTTCTTTTCCATACCGAAAAATGTAAGCCATCTTGATGTAATGGGAGGAAGAAAGAGTTTGGTTTGTTCTGCGGTAAGCTTCCACATTTTCCTTACTTGATGGAAGTAAATAGATTTTTTGAGTTTTCCTCGAACTTTTTTACGAGTTCCAGTTGAGTAGATTTGAACTCCTCCAAAAAACCTTCTAATTGTTTTTGAACCTCATCACGTTGAAGTTGTTGTTGTTCAATGAATTGTTTTGTTGTTTCTTCAAACTGGCCGCTTGTTTGAGTAAGAATTGACAAAGATGTTTTTGTTGGGGACACAGTAAGTTGGTGAATATGATTAGAAAGTTCATTCCATTTTTCTTGCCATTCGTTAATTTGTTCATTTAAGGAGTTACCTGTGAATTGTTTCACATATTCTGTATATTGACTATTATATTGAGTAGTGAATTGTTGTAGTTCTTTTTCAAGTTCATCTACTCCTGCTGTTAATTTATGCAAAGCATCCTGCTGTTGTTTTAACGTTTCTAAAGTAAGTTGCTCTAATTGTTTCCCTGCTGAAGAGAAAAGGGAAAGAGAATGCGACCAATTTTTCCAAAATGCATCGACCAGTTCGTAAGGTTTAGTTTCCATGGTTTGACCTCCAAATATTTTTTTGCATATTGTGAACGCAGATTATTCTGCTGTACCACCAGGTGAAGATGAAGATTTTTTTTCATCCTTTTCTGGAGAAGTAGAAAATGGAAAGAATGCATTGGTGTATAACGTGAAGAATGTTCGTAGCATATTCTGATAATGCTCAAAAGAGGTCGCGCATGTTGCTAAATATTGCTCTCCATATTCTGTTAAAGAATAGATTCGTTTTGCTGGCCCTCCGTCACTTGTATCCCAAGTAGAAGAAATAAGATTTTCTTTTTCTAACTTGCGTAAGGTTCGATAAACATTACCTTGGTCAACAGAAGAAAAGCCGATGTCCATTAACATTTGAATCAGTTTGTAGCCGTGAAGACTCCAGTCTTTTAGACAGAGAAGTAAGAAGGGAACTAAGAAGTTTTTTGGCATGGAGTTTGGTTGTTTCGCTTGGTTTTTTTCCAAATTTTCTTGTTGTTCTGGTTCATTATGTAGCATGATTGTGCATCACCTCATGAATCAGTTAGATGGAATTTTTTGCTTATAAGTGCAATTTACACCTATCTGTTTTTAATGTCAATACATTTGTTGGAAGGTATAAAAAATAAAATACAGACTTGAAGTTTTATTCAGAATATTAGAAAATAGTGAATAGGTTGAATTGTTTCAAAAACAAATAAAGGAGTGTAGGAGAAGTGATTGATCAAAAATTCGATCCACTACAAGCATGGAAAGAAGCTTATGAACAGACCGAAACATTTTGGGGAAAAGCGCTCAATGAAACAATCAAAACAGAAGAGTATTCTGCTTGGATGGGAAGCGTTCTAGATTTGAATTTGTTTTATCAGAAGATGTTAAATGATGCAACAAAGGGATATTTAGAAAAAGTGAACATACCAACCCAAGAAGATATAGCAAGAGTAGCTACGCTTGTTATTAACTTAGAAAATAAAGTTGATAACATTGAAGAGTTTTTGGAAGAAAAAGCAGAATCCATAGGACAATCTCCTACGTTAAAACGCGACGTAACAAAAGTGAAACAAGATATTCGTACATTGGAAAATAAAGTAGATAAGATTTTAGAATTACTTGAAAAACAAAATGAAGTATTAGCAAATTTACAAGAACCTGTGAAAGCGCCAGTGAAACCAGAAAATAAGAAGTGATGAATAAGCGCCTTGTTTACATGTTTCAAAAAGGGAAGGGAGAATCTCTTTTTGGGACAGTATAACGGCGAAAAAATATTATATATGGGACTTTTTCATATAAGTGCCAATTTGATTCATTCATTATCGTTCACAAATTTAAAGGGGGAAAAGAAATGACTCAATTAAATGGTAAAGTAGCGATCGTAACAGGTGGAGCAAAAGGGATTGGAAAAGCGATTACAGTAGCATTAGCAAAAGAGGGAGCAAAGGTTGTTATTAACTATAATAGCAGTAAAGAAGCGGCTGAAAATCTAGTGAATGAATTAGGAACAGAAGGTCATGATGTATACGCAGTTCAGGCGGATGTTTCTAAGCTAGAAGATGCGAAGCGTCTTGTAGATGAAGCTGTGAATCATTTTGGTAAGGTAGATATTCTTGTAAATAACGCTGGTATTACAAGAGATCGTACTTTCAAGAAGTTAAACCGTGAAGACTGGGATCGTGTAATTGATGTGAACCTAAGTAGTGTATTTAATACAACGAGTGCGGCACTTCCTTACATAACAGAGTCTGAAGAAGGAAGAATCATTAGTATTTCTTCTATTATTGGACAGGCCGGTGGATTTGGTCAAACAAACTACTCAGCAGCAAAAGCTGGTATGCTAGGATTCACAAAATCATTAGCACTAGAACTTGCGAAAACAAATGTAACGGTGAATGCGATTTGCCCAGGATTCATTGATACAGAAATGGTAGCAGAAGTACCAGAAGATGTTCGCCAAAAAATCGTTTCTAAGATTCCAAAGAAACGTTTTGGACAAGCTGATGAAATTGCAAAAGGTGTTGTATACCTGTGCCGTGATGGAGCGTATATCACTGGTCAACAGTTAAATATTAACGGCGGATTATATATGTAATGAAGAAAGAGGAGAGTGCATATCCATAGCAGGAGTGCACTTCTTTCTTGAAGAAGGAAATCTATCAAAAAGGAGATAGGAAAATGACTACATTCGTAACAGAATGGGAAAAGCAATTGGAACTATACCCAGAAGAATACCGAAAAGCATATCGTCGTTTTAAAAGAGCGAGTGAAGTTTTACTACGTGAACCAGAGCCACAAGTTGGTTTAACTCCAAAAGAGGTTATTTGGACGAAAAATAAAACGAAGCTGTATCGTTACATTCCAAAGCAGGAAAAAACACATTCTGTTCCTATTTTATTAATTTATGCGCTAATTAATAAACCATATATTATGGATTTAACACCAGGAAATAGCTTGGTAGAATATTTAGTAGATCGTGGTTTTGACGTGTATATGCTTGACTGGGGTACATTTGGGTTAGAAGACAGTCATTTGAAATTTGATGATTTCGTGTTCGATTATATTGCAAAAGCGGTTAAAAAGGTAATGAGAACTGCAAAATCGGACGAGATTTCTTTACTTGGTTATTGCATGGGTGGTACGCTAACATCCATTTATGCGGCGCTTCATCCACATATGCCGATCCGGAACTTAATTTTTATGACAAGTCCGTTTGATTTCTCTGAAACAGGATTATATGGTCCATTATTAGATGAAAAGTATTTTAACTTAGATAAAGCGGTAGATACATTCGGAAATATTCCACCGGAAATGATTGATTTTGGAAATAAAATGTTAAAGCCGATTACAAATTTTGTTGGTCCATATGTCGCTTTACTTGATCGCTCAGAAAATGAACGCTTTGTAGAAAGCTGGAAGCTCGTTCAAAAATGGGTTGGAGATGGTATCCCGTTCCCAGGCGAATCATACCGACAATGGATTCGTGATTTTTATCAAAATAATAAATTGGTTAAAGGTGAGCTCGTAATTCGGGGACAAAAAGTACAACTTGAAAATATTAAGGCAAATGTCTTAAATATTTCTGCAAAACGCGATCATATTGCGTTGCCATGTCAAGTAGAGGCGCTCTTAGACCATATTTCTAGTACAGATAAGCAATATGTGTGCTTACCGACAGGACATATGTCAATCGTATACGGTGGAACGGCTGTAAAACAAACGTATCCTACAGTTGGAGATTGGCTTGAGGAACGCTCTAATTAAAGTGGTACGCTATAGTGGATGTATGAAGTACCTTTTCGATGCATTCAATAGGAATTCCAACTAGTGTAATCTAGTTGGAATTTTTTTTTTGAAATGATGAAAAATAGGAAAAACATTCGCTTTAGGAGTATAGTGATGAAACTAACATTAGGGAAGTTGTTTTGGAATGAAGGGGTTTGTATGCCTTGTTATCCACTATTAGAAAATGATATGATATGTGATGTGTTGATTGTGGGAAGCGGTGAAACGGGTGCTCATATTGCGTATTTTTTAACATTGTTAGGTATGGATGTTGTACTCATTGATAAACGAAAAATTGCAAATGGAAGTACACTTGCGAATACAGGTCTGCTTCAATTTAGCCATGATAAGTCATTAACTTCTATGATTCATACGTTTGGCGAAGCAAAAGGAGTACGTGCGTATCAACTTTGTTATGAGGCGCTGAAAACTTTAGAACAAGTTGTTCCAAAGCTAGAGATGGATCCGTGTTTCATTCCAAAAAGTAGCTTATATTACGCAAGTCAAAATAAAGATATTTCATTTTTACAAGAAGAGTATGAAACATTAAAACGTTATGGATTTCCCGTTGATTATTTTACAGAACGTGACGTTAAGAAACATTATTCATTTACAAAACCAGCGGCTTTATATACATACGAGGATGCAGAAGTGAACCCTTATATATTAACGCAAGGTCTTATACATAAAGCAAATCAACTAGGGGCTTCTATTTTTGAAGATACAGAGCTTATGCATATTAAGCCTGTTGAAAAAGATTTAGTTTCCTATACAAAAACAGGTAAGAGAATTATAGCGAAAGCAGTAATTATGGCTACGGGATATGAAACATTATTTGGGAAAAAAGAAGCAAATACAACAGTAGAAACAACTTATGCAATTGTTACAAATGAACAAGAGCATTTTAATGGGTGGCATGAACAATCCTTAATTTGGGAAACGGCTCGTCCGTATTTATATTTTCGCACGTATAAGAATCGAATTATTGCAGGCGGATTAGATGAACCGATGCTACTTCAGAAGTTTGGTGATACGAAGTTATTGCATAAACGAGAATTACTTACTAAAATTATACAAGAGATGTTTCCTAATCTTTCAAATGTAAGAGCTGAATATTATTGGGCTGCTGCATTCGGGGGAAGTCATGATGGCCTTCCTATTTTTAAAGAAGATGGAAAAATCTCCAATCTATATTATGCATTACCGTATGGGGGAAATGGGACTGTATATGGAATGGTATTCGCAAAACTATTTCAGCAGTTATTTACAAAGAAAGAAAATGGTGATTTTTCTTTGTTTAATCGATAAAAAAGGTAGCGAAGTGATGGGATGAGAGATATAAAGAAATTTTTGCAAAAATTGCGTCCGGTACAGCTTATCGTTTTATTTTATTTTATAGCCGTAATTGTTTCGGTGATTTTATTAAGTTTACCATTTTTCATTAAACCAGGTGTAAAGTGGACGTTTATAGATGCTTTATTTACATCTGTTAGTGCTGTAAGCGTTACAGGACTTTCCGTCGTTTCTATTCCAGATACGTTTAATACAGCGGGCATTATCGCCTTGGCTCTTGTATTACAATTAGGCGGTTTAGGAATTATGGCACTTGGTACATTTGTTTGGATGTTAACAGGTAAGAAAATAGGTTTGCAGCGAAGACGATTAATTATGGCAGACCATAACCAAGGGAATTTATCAGGGCTTGTTGAACTTATGCGGTCTATTTTAATTTTGATTGTTTCAATAGAAGTGATTGGGGCACTCCTCTTGGGTACAAGGTTTTTACTCTATTTTCCAACCTGGCAGGAAGCGTATTTTCATGGTTTTTTTGCCGCTGTTAGCGCGACGACGAATGGCGGATTTGATTTAACAGGTCAGTCGCTTATTCCATATAAAAATGACTATATTGTACAAATTATTCATATGCTGCTTATTATTTTAGGAGCAATTGGATTTCCTGTGCTAATGGAAGTAAAACAGTATTTGAGTAAGGAAAAACATCAATTGTTTCGTTTTTCATTATTTACAAAGCTAACTACCACAACATTTTTCTCGCTTGTTATTGTTGGAACAATCGTTATTTTTTTATTGGAACGAAATCAATTTTTAGTAGGGAAGTCTTGGCATGAAACGGTGTTTTATACACTGTTTCAATCCGTTACAACGAGGAGTGGCGGATTAGCAACAATGGATATACGGGACTTGTCACAGCCGACACTTTTATTTATGAGTGTTTTAATGTTTATCGGTGCTTCTCCAAGTTCAGTTGGGGGAGGGATACGTACGACAACATTTGCTGTGAATATGCTTTCCTTATATACGTTCGCGAAAGGTGATAGAACGGTACGAATTTTCAAACGACAATTGCATGAGGAAGACGTTTTAAAAGCGTCCGTTGTTATGACTATGGGGATTTTATTATGTGCTTCGGCGTTATTTATTTTGTCTATGACTGAAAATGTACCATTTATGAGTTTAATTGTTGAAGTGTGCTCTGCATTTGGAACGACTGGATTATCAACAGGCATAACTTCTGATTTAACAACGGTCGGAAAACTTGTGTTAATTGTTCTTATGTTTATTGGTCGTGTTGGTATTTTAACATTTATTTTAGCCAGTGGTGGAAGGGAACAACCGCCTCGCTATAAATATCCGAAAGAGAGAATTATTATTGGATAACATGAAACCATTCTACCTATGAGGGTAGAATGGTTTTTTAATCGTTAATGCCAAATTGAGGATGCATAAATGAATCTTCGGTTCTGTCTGTTTCGTTCTGTAACAAGTCTTGATTTTCTTCTGAAATCCATCCGATATCATTTGTGGGATGAATCCATTCCTTACCAGCCATAATGGCCGGATCAACTTCATCGCTCCAATTATTAAGTGGGCTATTTTTAGAATTGTATTTACTGTCTCCAATTACAACATCATATTGATTAATAAAGGGTTGTTGCATTTGTTTTCCAGTTCCTTTAAAGGATGGAAAATTCATTTGGTGCGGAAGTGTCTCATCTAAAATGGGTGAATCAATTTGTTGTTTTTTCTTCAAAGTAATCGTTCCTTTTTTATTATAGTAGGCGATATAAATTCCCTGTTTAAGTATAGTGTTTCCCTATATAAGTTACTTTGTACTTGTTAACACTTCCCATCAATAATTTTTGAAAGTTTTCTCAAACTAAGATAGAAAGTGATAGGTCATTACAGTGAAGGAAGGTATTGTTGATGGTAAAGCGAAAAGTAAAACAACATGCAGCAATGAATCATAATAAAACTCCAAAAGAAAGTCTGCCAGATGCAGAATTTGCGGTAGAGTATGAAAATGAAAACCCAGCGAAATATGCAAATCGTAATTCGAAAAAAAGTAAGCAAAAATGAGGCGTTTTTTACAAACGCCTCATTTTTTTGTGGGATTTTTAATCTTTTTTTAATTTCTTGTAAATTTTATGTTTTTTATTGGCAGAAAAATTTGAAAAAACATTGAAGTAGCAACGTATTACACAAAAATAAACAACAAACAAAAGATTAATGTTGGTTTAATATTGCTTTTACACTGGGTGTTTATATTGAAGTTGTACATAAGAAAAATAAAAGGAGAGAGAAACAGTGAAGAAGTTTTCCGAAATTCAAAAATCATTTTGATGAGTTAGAAAAACGAGGCATCCGTATTTACGAAGAGATTTGTCTAGTAGAAGAAAACTATGATTTTGTATAAATGAAACTTTCATTCGTCCATTCCTATATGCATTCCATTCCAAAATCTTGAGCTGGGATTTGGTTACCTATATAAGCGAGATAAATGAGGTGAAATTATGTCTGTTGTTGGAGAAGAGAGAAAGCGTAGTATTCTTGAAAAAGTAGAGTTTAAGGGAAAAGTGAAGGTTTCAGAGTTAGCAAGTGAGTTTTCAGTATCAACGGAAACCATTCGAAGATATTTAGAAGAGCTTGATCGGGAAAAGAAATTGAAGAAAGTATATGGGGGAGCGGTCCAACTTCCAGGAGCTGGTATCGAACCACCTATGCTAGAAAGAGAAATGCTACATATTGAAGAAAAGAAAAGAATCGGCTATAAAGCAGCAACTTTTGTAGAAGATGGTGATGTAATTGTTATCGATGATGGAAGTACGCCACTCCAAATGGTTCCTTATCTCGTTCATCGGAAAAACTTAACTGTCGTGACGAGCTCATTTCCTGTTGCAACTCAATTAATTTCTTCTATAAATAAAAAAATGTTTGATGGTGAAGTATTGTTTATTGGAGGAAAGGTGTCTCCAAAACATTGTCGTGTATCAGGTTCTATTTCGCAGCAAGTCATTCGTCAGTTTCATTTTCATAAGGCATTTATTTCAAGTGATGGATTGTTACCTAGCTTTGGGGTCTCGAGTTTTGAATTGGAAAAAGCTAAGTTATCAGAAGCGATGATTCAATTAGCGGAGAAGACATTTATTTTATGTGATCATACAAAACTTGGGGTAAAAGGAAATTATCGAATTGCTGGTTTGTCTAATATAGAGCACATAATTTGCGATAAAAAAATGCCGCATAGTTTTGAAGAATTTATTACAAAAAATAATATTTGTTGGACGATTAGTTAAATATAGGTTTGTCGTTCTAGAAGGGTATATAAAGTGAAACTTTAATCAGTGGGAGTTTTCTTCATCCCCATCGATTATTAACACGACCAATCGAGCTCTTCCTGTCCATTCATGCGGGATAAATTCAAATTAAAAAACTGACATTCCTCCTTCTTTTAGGTGTGAGAGAGGGTTCAGCTATGCATAGAAGCGTTTTTTAGCCCCATGCCAGGTGAGCGATCACTTTTTTGTTCCTCATAGCAGTGACTTATATGTTGAAGAAGCAAAATGGATGTATATAGTTGTGAAAGAGAATTTAAAAAGTTTTGTATCAGTGCAAAAAATGGACACATTTTTCAATTTCCTTCATATAATTTACCAATAGAAAGAAAGTTGACTGAAGGAAAGAAGGGGAAGAGGTGTCGGAACGCTTGCATAATAAACTTATATTGTATGCGAATATATTACAAAAGCTCGGCGTTATTACTGAACGGGAAAAGAGTGAGATGCTTCAAATAGTGAACAAAAAAGCTCTGTGAAAGAGCTTTTTTGTCGTGTAATCTGCGCCTAATTTTCAAGTGGAATGGAGAAATCATATTGACAAAAAGAGTTTCTCATGTGATAATTCAATTAAATTTTTGGAATAATCAAAAAATACTTTTTTACATAGAAGTGGTTGAACCACTAAAGTGATATTCTCATGGGGGTGACGAAATGTTATTTTTTTTAAAGAAGTGGAAAGAGTTGAGAGATGTTAAAATGGAATTAGCTCTTCGTGATTGGTTTTATGGTACAAAAATTAGTTTATCTATGCGGACATCACAAGAACCATTGACATTTTTAGTAAATATTGAAGGAAGAGATAAAGGGTTATTTGCAGAAGAAGATTTTATTGTAGTAAATAGTATGTGCGAGCCTGTATTTGCAAATGATGAAAAACCAGCAGTTGAATCGTTTATGCATGCGGATATTTATAAAAAAGGTAATGCGGAGTGTATTTTGCAAGTTCAAACTGTAGATAGTCATTTAATGTCAGAGTTATATGGAAAAGACGGAGAAGTGACATTTGAAAAACGTACTGTAGAACGTGTTTTTGGAAAAGAAGGAATTAAAGAGATTACAATTCCAATTGTAGAAAATGAAAAGAAGTTTGCTGATTTATTAGAGAATCATGTCCCTAATTTTATAGAAGGTGGCGGTGCTGTACTTGTTCATAACTATGGAATGATTGTATGGGGAAACTCACCAGAAGAGACGAAAAAGTGGCTAGAGGGGTTAGAGTATTTAATGAATTATCATGTGAAATTATTGATGATTAAAGGAAATAAGAGTTCAGTTATATAAAAAGAACAATTCGTTACGCGAAAACCTATAAATGAAAGCGTTTTAAAAATTAATTTCACTCATAAAATATGGGTCTCCTTATTATATATAGATTACATGTCGTCATGTGAGGAGGAACGTATTTTGCGAGTTAAATATCATTTTCTGCTGAAACAACAGGTGACATTTTGTAAGGAAAATGATTCAGGGGAACAGGCGTTAAACATTATGAACGAGCAGGGATATAGAGCGATTCCTGTGCTTGCAGAAGATGAGAAGAAATTTAAAGGAATCATTTATAAAGTAGATATTTTAGAACGTAAATGTAATGAAGGATTAGACGATATATATGTGAAAGATATCGTGGAAAATAAATCTGCATTTATTTTTGAAAGGGATTCTTTTTTTCGAGCTTTTTATGTAATTAGGCGTCTTCCATTTTTAGCTGTATTGAATGAGTACAATGAATTTGTTGGCATTTTAACACATTCTAATATATTTGATGTCATTGAAGATTCATTTGGGATGCAAACAGGCGGTTATATAATAACAATCGCGACGCAAGATTGTAAGGGGACAATTAAGGAGTTAGGAACACTCTTCAAGTCTTATCATATTGGTGGGTTATTTACATTAGACAATGGTGATCGATATATACGCCGTGTAATTGTAAATATTACAGACGATTTAAGCGACAAAGCACTAGAAACATTAATTGCAAAAATAGAGAAAAAAGGATTTCGCGTTAGTCATGTCGATTGTATATAAGATTTATGACACATGGAGGTCAGAGCAGTATGAAAAATAGAGAGCAGCTATATAGCTGCTCTCTATTTTTGTTTGGAAACAGGTGGTGGTGAGAGTACAAGGTCGGATAAGAAAATAAAGTCTGCATGTTCACGTACTTTTGGAATGGAGGATTCAATAACACGAGAAGTAATTTCCCCAGGAGGACCGACATGTCCAATTGCAACTACTACGGGTTTTTCTTTAATTCTTTGTATAAGTAACTGTGCTTGTTTTGTAATGTGAGATGCTGTATAAACATCATCAAAGAATAGTTGATTTTCTACAATAGGAACGCCTAATTCTTTACCGATTTTTGGTACTACGCTATTAGGATTGGTTTTACTATCCAAATAAAAAAGTCCGTGCTTTTTACATACTGATAGTATGATTCGCATGATTCGTTCATCAGCTGTTACTTTAGAGCCCATATGATTGTTCATCCCAATTGCATGTGGTATTTCCTTGATTGCTTGTTCAATCCGATTTTCAATTTCACGATCACTTAAATTAGTTGTAATGGCATTAGGGCCGAGCCATTCTTTCTTTCCTTTGATAGGCTCCATTGGCATATGAATAATAACTTCATGTCCTTTTTGGTGTGCGGCTACCGCATCTTGTTTTGAAGATGGAAGAAAAGGCATAACGGCTACAGTAAGTGGTATGGGAAGTGATAGCATTCTTTCCGTTCCCTTCATATTATTTCCAAAGTCATCGATGACAATGGCAACTTTATTAGTATGAGCATATGTTTGAAGAGGAAATATGACAATAGATAATGAAATGAAAAAAATAATGATTTGTTTGCGCATATAAGAAATTCCTTTCTGATTGAGTGATTTGTTATAAATAAAGCTCCATTAGGTTTCTAGTTAGTGAAACCTAATGAATTGGCAGTAAAAGCTCCATTAGTAAGGGTTAATCATCGGCGGAGGATGAAGAAAATCTCACTGATTAAAGTTTCACTTTATTGTTTTCTAATAAAATAAGGTTGCTGTTTTATTTGTGAAGATGGGAACGCAAATCTATAATTATGATTTGCGTTTTCTATATAAATTAAACGAGAAAAATGTCGAAGTAATGTGAAATAAAAATTTAAAAGTCGAGTTTATCTGTTGATTATAAAAAATAACATAAAAAAAATGTCTATTATTGCGAATGTATTTACAAAGATAGAATAATTTGTAATAATTCTCAAAGTGAGGATAAAGATTTGTAAATTACAGGGAGAAAATGTTAAAATTTCTGAGTATTCCAATTCAAATGCAATATACATTTGTAGATTAAATGCATGGAGTAAAAATGAAGTAGAGAGTATGGAAGAATAATGAGGGGGATATGGATGTTTACAGCAAAACGGAAGTACACAATGGAAAAACTTTCGCGTGATATTCGTATGAAACGTGAAGAAATGATTCATTTAGGTTTAACAAACGGATTAAACAGTACCGAAACAATTCAAGTGAGTCAAGAATTGGACAAGCTTATTTTGCAGTATCAACGCTATAAAGAACAACAAACACCAAGATGGTTAACATTTATGAAGATACCCTTTTTTCAAATAGAATATGAAGGGAAATCAAGTGCTTTTTGGAGAATGTTTGTGACTGCTTTTATGAAATAAACATAATTATCCTCTGTAGAGAAGGTTAATTATGCTGAAACTAATGGGAGCTTTATATGGACAGTTGTTCCTTTATTTTCTTTGCTATCAAGCACAATTTGTCCATTATACATTTCTATAATTCGTTTGCATATGACAAGACCAAGACCTGTTCTGGTATCTTTATTGGTAAAGAACGGATGAAAGAGGTGTTTTTGAATATGCTTTGGAATACCTTTTCCTGTGTCAATAATGTGTAATTGTGCGTGCTCTTTATTACTGGTTACCTGAATTGTTAATGTACCACCAGATGACATAGCTTCAATTGCATTTTTTGTAATATTTAAAACCACTTGTTTCATATGATCTTTTGAACAACGGATATGAACAGGATAATCTGGTAACTGCAAGATAAATATAATATTATGTAAATTCGCTTCCAACTGAATAATAAGTGCTATCTCTTTGATAATATCTCGTACATCATACTTTTTTAATAATCGCTGTTGGTTTGCCGAGAATCATAAATTCGCTAACAATTTCATTAATACATTCTATTTCTTGTCCAATAACAAAATAATAAAATTGGTCTTGTTCTTGCGTATATTTTTCCTTTAAAAGTGTTACAAGATCTTTCATTCCGGTAAGAGGATTACGGATTTTGTGAGCTGTACTAGCTGCGAAAATACCAACTAATTCAACTTTTTGTATTTCATTTTGTTGTCTCTCCAATTTTGTTTGTCGTTTCAGCAAAATATATTGAACAAGTAAAAATAATATAGTCCAGAAAAATGCTTGTCTTTTTCATCGGTGTCGTGTAATATCTGCTGAATTTCGTTCGTATTTTCTGTTTCTATATTTACGACTATAGCAAGCATCTCTAATGCGGAAATAGCTTTACCAATATGATCTAAGTAGCCTCTATATAAAAATAAAGCAGTATGAGCAGCTTGTTTGTTTTCTTTTTGCATTTGGTAGGTGTGGTAAGCATAGAAAGCCGCACTGATTCCCAACGTTGGTAATATAACAAGTAGTATATAAAAAGCTATGCTACGTAAATTCCCGTTCAAAGTTGTTACTTCTTCTTTTTTATTATCATTATATATAAACTGTGTTAAAATTGTCATGTTTTTATTTAATGTGTGATTGTTAGTATGGAGGAAGAGTAAAACTGAGAAGTGATTGAGCGATCACTGGGAGATAAAGGGGAAATATCGCCACCAATTTTGCTTTCGGGGTAACCTTTTTATTCAATAGATCGTCTCGAATTCTTGTGAATTTAAGTGAAGGGTTGAAATCGTATGAAATCGAATGATGAGCGAGAAGATATTTCTCAATCTTTAAAATTGTTTATTGCACTATCGCGTGTGCACCGTTTTGTTATGGATACTACAAATAAATCAATACAAAGTAACGGACTAAATCCAACTGAGTTTGCCGTATTGGAATTGCTCTATCATAAAGGAAGCCAGCCACTTCAACAAATTGGAGAGCGTATCTTAATTGCAAGTGGTAGTATTACTTATGTTGTCGATAAATTAGAAAAAAAGGGGCTTGTAAAACGAATTCCATGCCCGAATGATCGCCGTGTTATATATGCGCAGTTAACAGAAGAAGGAGAAGCATTTATCGCTTCTATTTTTCCGAATCATGAAAAAGTTATACATCATTCCTTTGAAATGTTAACAAATGAGGAGCAGGATGAATTGTTATCTTTACTTAAAAAAGTTGGGAAATATGAAAGATGATATATGTAAGTACAAATGAAAAACTAACAGAAAATTGTTCTTTTTTGATGAGAGAGAGTGTCCAACCATGCGTAGAAGGAGCTCCATGCCAAGTGAAAACAAAAGGGAAAAATGAATGCAGGTCATCCTTTGTTATGCGAGGCAGGGAAATTATATGTTGAAAAATCAAAATGAATGTATATAACATGTTAAAAAAGTTTTTGATGTAAAATGATCAAAGGCTTTTTTGTTTGTCGTGCTATTTACGGACGGAGAGAAGGGAAGAAGATAGGGGGGGGAATTCCCACGAATAGAGAAGTTTTACTCTATTTTGTATCTATATAGGTAGTAATAGAGTTGAGTTGCTGTTCTACAAAAAGTATGGAAAGCATGGTACAGTTTCTAACGGCTTTTGTTGAAGAATAAAAGGAGATTTAGAAAAGGAAATGGAATTATAGTAAAGGTATATATAATTGAGAGGAGACTTATTCATGTCATTTAAGAATTATGAATATAAACGCCCAAATACAGAAGAATTACAAGAAAAATTTACTGCAGCTTTAAAACGATTTGAAGATGCAAAAACACTAGAAGCGCAAAAGCAAGTTATTCATGATATTAATGAGATTCGCAATGACTTTGGTACAATGGGAAATATTTGTTACATTCGTCACTCTGTTGATACAACAGATACTTTTTATAAGGAAGAACAAGATTTCTTTGATGAATATTCTCCGATTGTACAAGGCTATACAACGAAATACTATAAAGCATTGATAAATTCCCCGTTACGCGATGAATTAGAGGCTTATTATGGAAAACAGTTATTTGCTTTGGCAGAATGTGATTTGAAAACATATTCAGATGAAATTGTGAAAGATTTGCAATTGGAAAATAAATTATCTTCGCAATATACACAACTTTTAGCAGCTGCAAAAATTGATTTTGAAGGAGAAGAGAGAACGCTATCACAGCTTGGACCTTTTATGCAACATACAAATAGGGATATGCGTAAAAGAGCAAGTGAAGCTTATTATGGCTTTTTAGCTGATTACGAAGAAGAGTTAGATCGTATTTACGATGACCTTGTAAAAGTAAGAACGAAGATTGCCAAAATACTTGGTTTTCAAAACTTTGTTGAACTTGGTTACGCAAGAATGTATCGTACAGACTATAATGCGGAAATGGTGGCAAATTATCGTAAACAAGTATTAGATTACATCGTTCCAGTTGCAACAGAATTACGAAATAGACAAAAGGCACGCATCGGTGTCGAAAAGCTAGCTTACTATGATGAGAATTTTGAATATGCAACAGGCAATCCGACTCCAAAGGGAGATGCAGAATGGATTATTAATCATGGAAAAACGATGTACAAAGAATTATCAAATGAAACTGATGAATTCTTTAACTTCATGTTAGATAATGAATTATTAGATTTAGTCGCGAAAAAAGGAAAAGCTGGCGGCGGTTATTGTACATACATTGAAAATTATAAAGCTCCGTTTATTTTCTCGAATTTTAATGGAACATCAGGTGATATTGATGTGCTAACACACGAAGCGGGTCATGCATTTCAAGTATATGAGAGCCGTAAGTTTGAAATCCCAGAGTATAATTGGCCAACGTATGAAGCGTGTGAAATTCATTCCATGAGTATGGAATTTTTTACATGGCCATGGATGAAACTGTTCTTTAAGGAAGATGCGGATAAATATTATTTCTCTCATTTAAGTTCAGCTCTTCTATTTTTACCATACGGTGTATCGGTTGATGAATATCAACATTATGTATATGAAAATCCAGAAGCATCTCCAGAAGAGCGTAAAACGGCATGGCGTAATATTGAAAGAAAGTACTTACCACACCGGGACTATGAAGATAATGACTATTTAGAACGTGGTGGCTTCTGGCAACGCCAAGGGCATATTTATAACTCACCTTTTTATTATATTGATTATACATTGGCTCAAATTTGTGCGCTGCAATTTTGGAAGCGAGCAAGAGACAATAGACAAGAAGCATGGGAAGACTATGTGAACCTTTGTCAGCAAGGAGGAAGTAAATCTTTCCTAGATTTAGTGGAGGTAGCAAATTTAACATCGCCATTTGCTGATGGATGTGTTCAGGGAGTAATCAATGAGATTCAAGCGTGGTTACATGCTGTAGATGACACAAAATTGTAAAAATAACCCTTCGTTTTTGCCTATTTTGTAATCGACACATTTACAAAATAATGAGATAATATAAGAAAATTCAGAATTATACAAAGAGGTGTTTCTAAAGTAGAAGCGCCTCTTTTTACCAAAAAAGAGGGGGGAGAATTATGCTTCAATCTAATATGAATATTGGTTTGGAAACTTTACTGCAATCTTTACAATCTACAAGAAACACACTCTTATCAGAAATCGAGATGTTAAATGACACGGAAGTGAATGTAAAACCGCGCCGTGATAAATGGAGTATCATTCAAATTTTGCATCATCTACATTTAGTTGAACAATCCGTTACATCATCCCTTGTGTATGCTTTGCAGAAAAAAGACAAAAAAGTAGTGCCGCTTAAAGATCTCCAACTTACTCTTGATCGAACACACAAACGAGAAGCTCCTCAACAAATGCAACCAACAGAAACATTAGTGAAAAAACAACAAGGAATTCAGCTGCTTGAACATTCACGAGCAGATTTATTGCATACACTGCATAGTATTGTAGACGAAAAAGAATTGTTTGAAAATTCATTGAAACATCCTGTGTTTCAGGAGCTTAATCTATATCAATGGGTTCAGTTCCTTGATTTACATGAACAGCGCCACCTTACACAGTTAAAAGAAGCAAAATATGCGATTTTGCAAAGATAAAGAAAAATTGCCATTCATATGGGAACTATATTTAATAAACAAAGGAAGCGAGGCAGTAGTTAACTCGCTTCTTTTATTTCGTTATTCGTGAGCAATAATCTTCCCTCAAGATTCAGGAAAAGAAGCTAGCGGGAGATAATCATTCATATAATCCAGATTTGTGAGGAGTAATTATCAGTGGAAGATGAAACTAGATTGATGCATATTTTTATCTCTGGTTTTGGAATAATACATAAAGAGAGCATTTAAAGGAGTTGAAAGCATGTCACACAAAAAGAAAGAGCAAGAGCGTAGTTGGAAGGCACGAAAAGAAAATCAAAAACCACATGGGAAAGTAAAGACTTTCGCAGAACTTGTGGATGAAGCGGAAAAAACGTGATGAGATCATCACGTTTTTTGTATGAGTGGGAAAGTTAATAGGAAACTTGTACCAATGTCTTTTTCACTTGTAATATCGATTTTTCCACCCATTGCTTTTACGATGCTGAATACGACCATCATGCCGAGTCCAGTTCCTTTTTCTTTCGTTGAATAGAAAGGGGCACCAAGACGTTTTATTTGTTCTGGATTCATGCCAACACCGGTATCTTTTATGGATAATTGTATCTGTTTATTGTTAGGGGTTAAGGTGAGAATAAGATCCCCTCCCTTTGGCATGGCTTCAATACAATTTTTTAAAATGTTTAACAAGCATTGATTAAATTTCTGTTTTTCGCCAGCAATATGAAATACCTTGCTTTGTTTTGTATAGGCTATTCGGACATTTGTTAGATTAGCGAGCGGAGTAATGAGAGATACTGCATGAAGTAATTCATCTTCTATTTGTAAAATTTGTTCTTTTTCAATACTTGGTTTTGCAAATGTTAGGTAATCTGTAAGTACGTGATTTGCTTGTTCAATACCATGTATGGCAATTTCTATATACAATTTTCGATCTTTTTCCGAGTATTCTTCGGATTGTAGGAGCTGTAAAAAACCTTTTGTTGAAGTTAAAGGATTGCGAACCTCATGAGAGATAGAGGCAGCCATTTCTCCAATAAGGTGAAATTTTTCAGCGTTAATCAGCTCTTCTTGTAAGCGAATTTGTAATTGTAGTACGTTTAGTAAATAAAGAATAAGAATGGTACCAATAATGGTACATAGTTCATACACAATAATATGAGGAAGGTAATACTCAGCGTTAGGAACTTCGGCAAGAAAAAAAGGAATCCAACTAAATACATATACAGAACTATATAAAATAGCGAGTATTACTTTTACCTGATTACTTCCTCTCCGAAAGAGTTTGTATGTAGCAAGGAGAATAATATATAGGAAAATAGAAGCGATAATGGATGGGAAAACCCCAAGGCCTCCTAATAAGAAACGGTATAGGTTTAATACGGCTAAAATTGATCCTCCAGCAATAGGTCCTCCTGTTAATGTGCCAACAATTAATACAATATGACGCATATCAAATTGAAATCCATTGTCCATTTTTGCTGCAAATGAAATACAAAGAATGGTAGCTGAGCTACAAAATAATATAAATACCGTTGAATTTAATTTAGGTGAATGTTTCCCTTTCTGGTTCCAAAATAAGTGATACATGAGCATCATAACGAGAATCGATAGTATATTTAAAAAGAGGTAAATAATAAAAAGTTTCAGGATTGTGCCTCCTTTCGATTTTCATATGTACGGTGTTAATTAAGTATAATCATACTATTAAAATACAAGAAAATGAATCTTAATTTCGCCAAAAAACAGAAAAATCAGAAGTTTTCCCGAGAGAGATACAGTATGTTACAATATGTGTTGTCAATGAAAGAAGAAATTCCATGTATAACATGGGAGAGGTTCGCGAACTCCCTCTATAAAAAACTATGGAAACAACAATATCCTTAGGTATTGTTTTGTTTTTTTATTGTGACAGTTCAAGAACGTTCTTTCTTCTTATACGTATTAGAGAAGGAGAATGAGTGAGATGAAAAAGGAAAAAGCAGTTGTCGTTTTTAGCGGTGGCCAGGATAGTACAACATGTTTATTTTGGGCAATGCAGCAGTTCGCAGAAGTGGAAGCTGTGACGTTTAATTATAACCAGCGTCATAAGTTGGAAATTGATTGTGCAGCTGATATTGCGAAAGAACTCGGAATTAAACATACAGTACTTGATATGAGCCTATTAAATCAACTTGCTCCAAATGCGTTAACGAGAACGGATATGGAGATTACACATGAAGATGGTGAATTACCATCAACATTTGTAGATGGACGAAATTTATTATTCTTATCATTTGCAGCTGTGTTAGCAAAGCAAGTTGGAGCACGTCATATTGTAACTGGCGTATGTGAAACAGATTTTAGCGGTTATCCTGATTGCCGTGATGTATTTGTGAAATCGTTAAACGTTACTTTGAATTTATCTATGGATTATCCATTTGTTATTCATACACCACTTATGTGGATTGATAAAGCGGAAACATGGAAGTTATCAGATGAACTTGGTGCATTCGAGTTTGTTAGAGAAAAAACATTAACATGTTATAACGGAATAATCGGTGATGGTTGCGGTGAATGTCCAGCTTGTAAACTTCGTAAAGCAGGTTTAGATACGTACCTACAAGAACGCGAAGGAGCGAATGTATAATGGAGCAGAATTTTTTTGGATTTCGCATCGTAGAAAATTTACAAAAAATAGATAAGGACATTCAGCGTGAACAACTGAAATATCATAATAAACGAGTGATGGTAAGTAAGGAATTTACATTTGATGCAGCGCATCATCTGCACTGTTATGAAGGGAAATGTAAAAATTTACACGGTCACACATACAAAGTTGTTTTTGGAATTAGCGGTTATGTAAATGAGATTGGACTTGCTATTGACTTTGGAGATATAAAAGAAATTTGGAAAAATGAAATAGAAATTTATTTGGATCATCGTTATTTAAATGAAACTTTACCATCGATGAATACGACGGCTGAAAACATGGTCGTTTGGATTTATGAAAAGATGGAAGAAGCACTAAAAAAAGAGGAACGCGCCCGTGAATATAAGGGAGCACGTGTTGAATTTGTTCGTCTATTTGAAACGCCAACAAGTTATGCAGAAGTAAGACGGGAGTGGATGATCGGTGAGTAAAATTCCTGTTTTGGAAATTTTCGGACCGACCATTCAAGGCGAAGGAATGGTTGTCGGGCAGAAGACGATGTTTATTCGTACAGCAGGTTGTGACTATAGCTGCACGTGGTGTGATTCCTCTTTTACATGGGATGGATCCGCAAAAGAGCAAATTAGACAAATGACTCCAGAAGAAATTTGGAGTGAACTTGTTGAAATTGGTGGAGAAAATTTTTCACATGTAACCATTTCAGGTGGGAATCCAGTCCTATTGAAAAATTTAGCTGGTTTTCTGTCTTTATTACAAGAAAAGAAAATTCGCACCGCTATTGAAACACAAGGAAGTAAGTGGCAGGAATGGTTGCTTCACATTGATGAAATAACCATCTCACCAAAACCGCCAAGCTCACAGATGAAAACAGATTTTATCATGTTAGATTCTGTTATTGAAAGATTAGCAGGAAAAGATTTTAGTTTAAAAGTCGTTGTGTTTGATGATCATGATTTTGAATATGCGATAAAGGTACATGAGCGTTACCCTCACGTACCATTTTTCTTACAAGTTGGAAATAATGATACTAAAACAGTGGACGATGCGATGCTTATTAGGAATTTATTACAAAAATATGAATGGCTCATCGAAAAAGCTGTTCAATGTAAAGAGATGAATGATGCAAAAGTATTACCTCAGCTTCATGCGTTAGTATGGGGAAATAAGCGTGGCGTATAAGAAACTCTTACGAATCTAATTGAATTGAAGGGACGTATAAATAATGGCAGGAAGATTAGACGAAGATTTAAAAGATGTAACGTTACTTGGAAATCAAAATACAAAATATTTATTTGAATATAGTCCGGACATTTTAGAGACATTTGATAACAATCATCCAAACCGTGATTATTTTGTAAAATTCAATTGTCCTGAATTTACAAGCTTATGTCCAAAAACAGGACAACCAGATTTCGCAACGATTTATATTAGTTATATTCCAGAACAAAAAATGGTTGAAAGTAAATCTTTAAAGTTATATTTATTTAGTTTCCGTAATCATGGTGATTTTCATGAAGATTGTATGAATGTTATTATGAATGATTTAATTAAATTAATGGACCCACGTTATATTGAAGTGTGGGGGAAATTTACACCACGTGGTGGTATCTCAATTGATCCATATTGCAACTACGGTCGCCCTGGTACGAAATATGAGCAAATGGCTGAATATCGTATGATGAATCATGATCTATACCCTGAAACAATCGATAATCGCTAATGAAAAAAGGATCTGTATGTATCGTACGGATCCTTTTTTTCTATTATATTATGCATGTTGATTAATAACTTTATAGTTTTTATGATTTACAACTGTAAGAGGTTCCATATCTAGTTCTCTAAAATTCTCCATGATTGTTATATCGACAATAACGGAGTTTTTATTCACTTTTTGAACACGGCCTTGCATTCCACCTTTAAATTCGATAAGATCTCCAGCTTTTGCGATTTCCATTTCCATAAGCAACTCTCCTTGTTACAGTTTTGCCAAAAAAAGAACAAGTTCGTTCTTTTTTATTTCCCTTTATTTTGAACTATATTCCCCTGTTTGTAAATGTTTCCATGAAATAATTTCAAAAAATAGTAATTTTTTTGTAAGATTTGTATGAATCTTTTTCCATATTTTATGTTATCCATTGGTGGAAGGTGATTATATTACAATATAAGGGTATAATAGGTGAGGGGCGGTAAAATGGTATTTGAAATTGTCGGAAGTTTTATAGCATTTTTGTTATTTTTATTCTCACATAAACAATTAAAGATGATACGTATGCATGAGACACGTACATATTTTGATGGGTTAGATGGTGTGCATGCTTCCATTACTCATGAGAGCGGTACAGATATGTAAGGAAGTATGCCTTTCTCTTTCTCCATGGTATGATGACAATAAGAAAAAGCACATAATAATATAGGTGATGAGCGGTGAATGGAGAGTGGAGAAGATGCGAATTTCTTTTATTCGTCACGGTCGCTTAAACAATGTTACAGAATTAATGACAGTATCATCGTTTCGCAAATGGATGGAGCGCTACGATTTAGCTAGTATGGAAAAAAGTACGGACATACCAATTGATACAATTGAAGCAATTGAATCTGCAAAGCTTATTGTAACGAGTGATCAAAAACGTGCGGTACAGTCAGCTGCAGAATTAACGAATTCTCTTTCTTTTATACAAAGTGCTCTTTTTCGAGAGGCAGAAGTACCATCTAGCTTCTATATTCCGAAATGGGTGAAGTGCAAACCCGCAGTGTGGATATTCATTGGGCGCACAGTATGGATAGTTGGATATTCTAAAGGTGTGGAGTCTTATCGTGAAGCGCAAGAAAGAGCAAGACAAGCAGCTGATACATTAGTTGGATATGCGTTAGTACATGGGCATATCGCACTTGTAGGGCATAGTTATTTTAATGCGATGATTGGGTATGAATTACGTACTAGAGGATGGTCTGGTCCTCCTGTTTTTCATAGGAAGCCATGGAGTTGTACAGAATATACATTTCGTGAAGCGATGAATGGAAATATATTAAGTACCAATTTAACATAAAAGCACACGATTACAATAAAGAATCGTGTGCTTTTTTTAAGAAACGAAAGCTTTTTTATATAATGGCTTCACTAAATGAGCATATGGCTCTCCAACAAGCATAACTGTTTTATCCTCTTGGTAACCAAGTCTTTTATATAAAGAGAAAGCTCGCTCGTTTTCTAAATTTACAAGTAATGCGATTTTCTCATAACCTTTTTCATAGGCATCATTTTCTACTGCTTGAATCAACCTTGAACCTATTCCTCTTCCACTATATGTGCTTGAAACGGACAAAGTGTCAATATAATATTCATCGAGTTCTGCTTCTTTTTCTAGCGTAATCGTTGAATCTTGATGGATTTTTCGTAAGTGTTTTACAATTGGAGTATCTAGTTGCTTGGCATGACTGCCGTGATAGGCTACGATGATTCCAACTGCTTGTCCATTTTGTTCTTCAACGAAACAGTTCTCGTAGCTAAGTCGATTTTCTTTTTTTGAAAACCAAGTTTCAAGCCCTGTCAAGACTTCTGTTTCTGTTCTCCCACCTGTGATTTTTTCAGCAATTTCATGCAGAGCGTTATACAATAAAGAAGATATTGCCTTCGCATCTGTCTTTTTTGCTTTCCGAATCATATTATCCCTCCTAGTTGTCATTCTTATTGTAACATAAAATAAAGTTTCAATCAGTGATTCAATAATTTCTTGAATTTTATAGGATAAGCTTGAATATCGAATGGATTCAGAAAAGGGGAACCGTTATGGTAGTATATGATGTTTGCTGTGAATGTAAGAAATTTAACATTGTCGACTTGTGGAAGATAGGATAAAATATTGCAGAGAGGTGAAATACATGGATAAACAATTAGCAAATACAATTTTAGATCAACTGAAAAATGGAGAGATAGAAGAGTATATTGTAACTAAGGATGTATTTTATACGTTTCGTGAGGTTGTAGTAAATCGAGAGGATTTTAAACATTTCAGTGGGAATGCACAACGCGGCGGGAAAATTATTTATACATATATAGAAACACCGCGTTCTTAATAGAAGGAAAAGGAGAGGGGAATTATGGGAGAGTTTAAACAAGGTATTTTACCGCACTGGGACTATATGTGGAAAGATAGCGCTGGAAACCGGCTTGTAGGAATGGTTATGTTTCCAGAGAAACGGAAACGTACAAAAGAAGTTATAGAGAAATTGAAAGTAGCATATGAGCAAGAAACCAAAATTCGAGCAACTGTGAAACTCCTGCATATGAATCAATATGTGGAGGGAATGGTTGTATATTTTGATGAAGAAGCACCAGTGTTTACAATGCAAGATAAAGACGAGAATTTTCATCATTTATTCATAAAGGATATTTTACGTATTGAACATTGCGAATGAGTGATGCTCTGTTTGCAGTCTTTTTTAAATTCTCATTACACTAACAAATAAATTGGAGTGCCATCATAATTATCCTTTTCATTATAATGATATTTTTTATTGTGTAACAAAAAAGAAAGTATATGTATTTAAATAAATAACTGTTTAATCCACAAGGAGGAGAATTTCTTATTTGTGTGATCTAAATAATGTGTAACCGGTTTCGAGCAGATTACAATTTAAAGTCTGTTCTTTTTTGTGTGATGCTGGAGAAATATATTTCTCCAGCATTTACTGTTTTTTGACAAAACAGATTGATAACATTTTTGTAAATATGGTTAAATTCGTTGACAACTTTTTTGAAAAGCACTTTATTGACATGAGTTTTAGAATGTTGTTTCATAGTCTTTGTATTGAAAAAAACGGCTCGTGATGTCGAAAAGTAAAAGTTAAAAAAAGAAAGAATTTATACATATATCTTGTGTCTTGTTTCGAAACATAATACAATATATAGGGAAAACATGAATCGGCATCAAGATATAAAAGGAAGAAAGGGAGGGTCGGAGATGTTAATTGCATATGATTCTATGACAGGAAACGTGAAGCGTTTCATTCACAAATTAAATATGCCGGCCGTTCAAATTAATGAGGATCTAGTATTAGACGAAGATTTTGTTCTTATTACTTATACAACAGGTTTTGGAAATGTGCCGGAACGTGTTTTAGAATTTTTAGAACGCAATAATGCAAATTTAAAAGGCGTATCTGCAAGTGGCAATCGCAACTGGGGAGATATGTTCGGAGCAAGTGCAGATAAAATCTCAACCAGATACGAAGTACCTATTGTATCAAAATTCGAGTTATCTGGAACAAATAATGATGTAGAATATTTTAAGGAAAGGGTGCGGGAGATTGCGACACATTGAACTGAATAATGAAATCACGCAAATGCAAGACGGTTTCTATCAGCTTCATAAAGATAAAGAAGCATTAGAAGTTTTTATGGAAGAAGCGAGAGCGAATACCGTTCATTTTGATAGCGTGGCAGAGCGAATCGAGTATATGAATGAACATGATTACTATTACAACGTTCTGGACGAGTATAAGTTGGAGGAAGTCGAAGAAGTATACAACGTTGCATACGGTGAGAACTTCAAATTCCAATCTTATATGGCGGCATCTAAGTTTTATAAGGACTATGCGTTAAAAACAAATGATCAAAAACAATACTTAGAAAGCTACGAAGATCGCGTATCAATTGTGTCATTATACTTAGGACGTGGTGATGTTAATAAAGCGAAACAATTTGCAAGCATGATCGTAAAACAAAACTATCAACCAGCGACACCAACCTTTTTAAATGCGGGAAGAAGCAGAAGAGGAGAAATGGTGTCTTGTTTCTTGTTAGAGATGGATGATAGCTTAAATTCGATCGGATTTAATATTAATACAGCGATGCAGTTATCGAAAATTGGCGGAGGAGTAGCTTTAAACTTGTCCAAACTACGCGCACGCGGAGAACAAATTAAAGGTATCGAGAACGCAGCAAGCGGTGTGGTACCAGTTATGAAATTGCTTGAAGATTCGTTTTCGTATGCGAATCAGTTGGGTTAACTTATGGCTCAACTATAAAACCGGGTCAATTGCTGGAACGCCTGAGTATATCGAGGTAGGATACTACGAAGAAATTACGTAGCGCCCCCTAAAAATCCAAGATTGCAGGAAATCAGCAGCCGAGCTCCTAAGTCTATTAGATAGGGAGAAGGTTCAACGACCAAGTGGCTATGTAGGTGACTATATAGCTCGAACCTGGCTTCTCAAACTAAGGTTGTAGGAAAGAGAAGAAGATATGGTCTGAACTCTATAGCGATATAGAGAGGGTAGCAGAAATGACTATCCCCCATATGTTTTAAAGGTATGGAGTAACAATATGCAAAGAAAAGGTGCCGGAGCAGTATATTTAAACATTTTCCATTGGGATATTATTGAATTCCTTGATACAAAAAAAATAAATGCTGACGAGAAGAGCCGTATTCAGTCTCTATCAATCGGTATTATCGTTCCGAGTAAGTTCTTTGAGCTTGCAGAGAAGAATGAACCATTCCATGTTTTTGCGCCATTTACAGTATATAAAGAGTACGGAAAACATTTAGATGATATAGATATCGACGAAATGTACGATGAACTGATGAGCAATCCAAATGTGAAGAAGAAGCCACTTGATATTAGTGCACGTGATATGCTTATTAAGATTGCAATGATTCAGCTTGAGTCTGGTTATCCATACTTAATGTTTAAATCAAATGCGAACAAACAACATCCGTTAAAGGATATTGGAACTGTGAAGATGTCAAACCTTTGTACGGAAATCTTCCAGCTACAAGAAACATCCGAAATTAACGACTACGGTACAGATGACATTATCCGTCGTGATATTAACTGTAACTTAGGATCACTAAATATTGTAAACGTTATGGAAAATAAAGAAATCCGTGAAGCGGTTCATGCAGGAATGGAAGCTTTAACAGCTGTTTCTGATATGACTATTATTCCAAACGCACCAACTGTGAAAAAAGCAAATGATGAGCTGCATTCAGTTGGACTTGGTGCAATGAACTTGCATGGATATTTAGCGAAAAATAAAATTGCTTATGAAAGTGCAGAAGCGAAAGAGTTTGTTCGTACATTCTTTATGATGTTAAACTACTACTCCATTGAAAAGAGTATGGGGATTGCAAAAGAAAAGGGCGAAACATTTAAAGACTTCGATAAGTCTGATTATGCAAACGGCACATACTTTGAAAAGTATGAAACAACAGAATATAGCCCTGTAACAGAGAAAGTACAACAGTTATTTGAAGGGATTTATATTCCAACAAAAGAAGATTGGACAAGTCTAAAAGAACAAGTTCAGGAGCATGGTCTATACAATTCATATCGTTTAGCTATTGCGCCAACACAATCCATTAGTTACGTTCAAAATGCAACTTCAAGCGTAATGCCAATCGTAAGTCAAATCGAATCAAGAACGTATGCAAATGCGACAACATATTATCCAATGCCGTATTTATCAAAAGATACATTCTGGTATTATAAATCTTCTTACGATATGAATCAGTTTAAACTAATTGATTTGATTGCAGAAATTCAAGAGCATATTGACCAAGGAATTAGTACAATTTTGTATGTAAATAGTGATATTTCTACGCGTGAGTTAGCACGTTATTATATCTATGCACATAAAAAAGGTCTGAAGAGCTTGTATTATACAAGAACACGTAAACTAAGCGTGGAAGAGTGTGTAGCTTGTACGGTTTGATGTAAAATAAGATTGAATGATAGAGTAAGACAGCATGAGCAGGGTTTTTCTGACCCTGCTCATGCTTAGTTATAAAATTTAAGACGTGTCTAACATGCGGTTAAGTTTTCATTACAAACTGAAAGCTTTACCGCATGTTAGAAGAGCTTATTGATAGAGAAGGGGCGATTCAATGCGCGCGGTAAACTGGAACAAAAAAGAAGACGATTTTAGTTTAATGTTTTGGAAGCAAAACATCGCTCAGTTTTGGACAGAAGAAGAAATCGCAGTATCTTCTGACAAAAATACTTGGGTGCAATTATCAAAAGAAGAGCAAATTGCTTATAAACGTGTATTAGGTGGTTTAACACTTTTAGATACAAAGCAAGGTGGCGAAGGGATGCCACTTGTACTTGTTCATCTTGAGAATTTACAAGCGAAAAGTGTACTAGCTTTCATGGGTGCTATGGAAGAAGTTCATGCGAAGAGCTATAGTCATATTTTCACGACACTGGCAACAGAAGAAGAAATTGATGACATCTTTGAATGGGTAGATAGTCATCCATTACTTGAGAAAAAAGCAGGTATTATTACAGGGTATTATCGCAAGTTATTAAAGCCACAAGTAACGAAAAAAGAATTATATATGGCTATGGTAGCGAGTGTATTCTTAGAAAGTTATTTATTCTATAGTGGATTCTTCTATCCGCTATACTTAGCAGGACAAGGAAAGTTGACTGCAAGTGGTGAAATTATTAACTTAATCATTCGTGATGAGTCAATTCACGGCGTATTCGTCGGTATTTTAGCACAACAAATCTTCGCAGAACTTTCTGCAGAAGAGCAACAAGAAGTACAAAAAGAAACACAAGAACTATTAATGGAACTGTATGAAATTGAAACTGCATATACAGAAGAAATTTATACGTCTATTGGTCTTGTTGAAGATGTAAACCGTTTTGTTCGTTACAATGCGAATAAAGGGCTTATGAACTTGGGATTAGAGCCACGCTTTGAAGAAGAAGAAATTAACCCAATCGTATTAAATGGTTTACGTACAGATACGAAAAACCATGATTTCTTCTCTGTAAAAGGGAATGGCTATGTAAAGGCAACAAATGTTGAAAAGTTATCAGATGATGATTTCGTATTTGATTTTTAATAAATAGTATTGGAAAAGCTGTCTTTCATGTGAAGGCAGCTTTTTTTGTTAGATATAGTTTACATAATGTTATTATTTCGTGATAAGTTTTTTATTTTCCGACCGATTAAAATTCTGCTTCATTTGCATGTAGTGGTATGAGGGATTGAATAAGTTATGTCAAAATGAATAGAAAATCAAACAAAACTTTAGAAAAATGATTCCACCTGTTATTTCTTTGGAGCAGGAAAAAATAGAGCTGCTCTATTAATTTTTCATCGAAGACAATGTTGGCTTAAAAATTGCATGAATATTTAAAAATAAAAGGAGGTTTTTGTGATAGGACGTATAACATGCAACGTTCATTGAAAGCGTTTTCTAGTTGACTATCAATTTTTAGATGGAAATTAGAGAGAGAAAGTAGGAGGAATGATAGGTGGGAAAAGAGGTTGGTTTAAAACGTTCATTGGGACTTTGGTCAATTGTTATGCTAGGCGTCGGGTATATGACACCGATGGTGGGGTTTGATACATTTGGAATTGTTTCCGAGAAAACGGGCGGGCATGTTCCAGGGGCTTATCTGATTGCGTTAGCGGGGATGTTATTTACAGCTGCAAGCTACGGCAAAATGGTAAAGGTTTTTCCTACTGCAGGATCTGCTTATACGTATACACAAAAAACAATTAGTGCAAGGCTGGGATTTCTCGTTGGATGGTCATCGTTATTGGATTATTTGTTTTTACCAATGGTGAACGCATTATTAACGAGAATTTATATGTCGGCACTTTTTCCGAGTGTTCCAGATTGGGCATGGGTCATTGGCTTTGTTCTACTGATTACGCTTATAAATATTATTAGTGTAAATGTTACTGCAAATTTCAACACGTTCTTAGTAACATTTCAAGTGCTAGTAATGGTTGTGTTTGTTTTTCTTGTTATAAAAGGTTTAATAGCAGGAGAAGGAACCGGAGAAGTTTTTTCCATTCAGCCGTTTTTTGAATCAGATATACAAATATCACCGTTAGTTGCAGGGGCTACAATTCTTTGTTTTTCATTTTTAGGTTTTGATGCAGTAACTACCTTTTCTGAAGAAACGCCAAACGCAAAGAAGACAATTCCCCGAGCTATTTTTCTTACTGCTTTAATTGGCGGAATTTTATTCATTGTCACTACCTACTTTACACAATCCTTTTTCCCAGATGCATCCGTATTTAAAGATCAAGAATCAGCAGCTCCAGAAATTGCACTATATGTCGGAGGGAAATTGTTTCAAACTTTCTTTTTAGTAGGAACATTTATGGGTACAATCGCTTCTGGTTTAGCGTCTCATACAAGTGTATCGCGATTATTGTATGTAATGGGGCGAGATAATGTAATCCCGCAAAAGATATTTGGATACATTCATCCTCGCTGGCGAACGCCAGTATATAACATTGTTATTGTAGGAATTATTGCACTCTCAGCTATGTTTATTGATTTAGAAACAGCAGCCTCTCTCATTAACTTCGGAGCACTTATTGCTTTTACATTTGTTAATTTATCAGTTATTTCTTATTATGTGATTAAGCAAAAACGATATAAAACTGTTAAAGACTTTTTTAATTTCTTAGTTATGCCTATTTTGGGAGCTGGTACAGTAGCAGTACTCTGGTTTAACCTCAATATTCATTCGCTTATTCTTGGAATTAGCTGGGCTGCTATTGGAATCGGTTATCTTTTATATATTACGAACATGTTTCGTTCAGCACCTCCGCAAATGCATTTTGAAGAAGTACAGGAAATGTAAAATAACAAAAACATCGGGATGTATCCGGTGTTTTTTATTTTGGAGGTTTTAAAGTCATGCAAGTTTGCATAAATCATTCAACTATTCATAAGGAAGGAAAGAAAAAGTATAAGTGAGAAGGCTGAAACGGCAGGATCATCCTTCTCTTATCACTTGGCACGATTATTGCTTCCTAATACTAGTAAAAATAAATAAATGAGGTGTTATCGTGGTAATTCAATCAGAGAAGGAAGATATAACACAATCTATTCAAGAAAAAGTTGAGGTAGAAAATCCTTTAGAGGAATTTCAGGCCATATTAAAAGAAGCACTCCGGGCTTTACGTTATCCAGAGGAAGTATTCGATTTTCTTAAAAAACCGATGCGTTTTTTAGAAGTAAGTATTCCTGTTCGGATGGATGATGGAAGAACCAAAGTATTTCAAGGGTATCGTGCTCAGCATAATGATGCAGCAGGACCGACAAAAGGTGGCATTCGGTTTCATCCAGATGTTACACCAGAGGAAGTAAAGGCGCTTGCTGGTTGGATGAGTTTGAAATGTGGAGTGACGGGGCTTCCATATGGAGGCGCGAAGGGCGGAATTATTTGTAATCCACAAGAGATGAGTTTCAGAGAACTAGAGCTACTTAGCCGTGGCTATGTAAGAGCGGTAAGCCAAATTGTTGGACCTACTAAAGATATTCCAGCGCCTGATATGTATACAAATGCGCAAATTATGGCTTGGATGCTGGATGAATATGATCATATTAGAGAATTTGATTCTCCAGGTTTTATTACTGGAAAGCCGTTAATGTTAGGAGGATCACAAGGGCGAGAAACAGCAACGTCTAAAGGAGTGTTCTATACGCTTCAATTAGTCAGTGAGCTAAAACATATTCCGCTTCAAAATATGCGAGTAATCATTCAAGGATTTGGAAACGTTGGAAGCTATTTAGCAAAATATTTATATGATGCTGGCGTGAAAGTGGTAGGAGTGTCTGATGCTTTAGGTGGTATTTATAACCCAGACGGTTTAGATGTTCCTTATTTACTAGAAAATCGAGATTCTTTTGGCGTTGTATCGAACCTCTTTAGTAAAACAATCTCTAACCAAGAGTTGTTAGAAAAAGAATGTGATGTACTCATTCCAGCCGCAATTGGAGGGGTAATTACGAAACATAATGCGGAAAAGCTTGGATGTAAGATTGTAATTGAAGCTGCAAATGGCCCAACAACAAAAGAGGCGATAACAATGTTAGAAGAGAAAGACATTTTAGTTGTTCCAGATATTTTAGCGAACTCTGGAGGAGTTATTGTTTCATATTTTGAGTGGTGTCAAAATAACCAAGGATACTATTGGACAGAGCAATATGTTGATCAATGTTTAAAAGAGAAAATTACATCTAGCTTTTTTGATGTATTCAATACTTCAAAGCGTTTCGGGGTAAATATGAAAATTGCTGCGTATATAGAAGGGATCCGTAAGATTGTAGAAGCATCACGCCTTCGAGGTTGGTTACATTTTTAATATAAAGGGAGGGAACATATGAAACTTGATATTTTACTAGAACAAATTGAAAAACAACCCATTGGTTATTACTGTATTGTGTCGAATCATCATCGATACGATATAGCAGTTGCATATTCACAGCAGTTTTTTGGAAAAGCAATGGTTACTTCTATTCAAAATGGAAGAATGATTTTATTAAGCCAAGAGGATATTGGAGAGGAGCAATACTGGGCCCCTAAGCTAGGGATTGAAGTGGAAGATGTAGAAGATTTTCAAAGCTTTTTTCATATGATTCTTCAGGAACAAATGTTGGCAGAACAATATTAATAGAATAAAAGAAGGGAATGATTTATTTTGTATTATGAGATAGTTACGAGCCCATGTTATGGAACAATTGAGAAGGTAGTTATTGATAGAGACTCCCGAATTTACGAATGGGAACCGCTGTTTTCAATAAAAAATGCGAATGGAAAAGTGGAAGTAATTAAAATAGGGTGTAGCGGGGAAGTGCAGTCTTTAGAAGTAGAAGAAGGAGATAAAGTAATTCCAGGTATGGTATTAGCATATATTCAGGAAGATATTTTAATTAGTGGGAGTGATTGATTTTAGGAGGAAGATGGAACTATTCATCTTCCTTTTTTTATTAAAGTAAGTAAAAAATGTGTATTGTCAGATTAATTAAAAAAATCCGATTTTAATGATACAATACAAGTTAAGCAGTTTAAAGGAGGAGTAACAGAATGTTTTCCATTGCTCATAACAAAATTAGACCTATTGTTTCCATGTCAATCGACCAATCTGAAAAGGAATGGAATATAGATGTTGAAAATATGAAAGAATCTTTTCTGTTTCTAAAAAGGGAAGATCAATTATTTGCATACGTCCATGTTAAGGAGCTGCTATCGAGAAAGGAGCGCTTAACCACTCAAACGTTACTTTTAAATGCTGTTTCACTAGATACAATATGTCATCTTAGCAAAAATATTTCCTTAACAGCTCTCTTTCAAATTATTGGGGCACCCATTGCGATAGTGAAAAATGAAAGAGGAGAGTTAACGGGATACATAAGAAGAGAAGATGTTTTTGCAGAACTATTTAAACAAGAAAATAAAAGTGTAGATATACTGAAAATTATTTTAACTTCCATTCCAATGGGGATTTTTGTAGTAGACCGTGAAAAGAAAATTGTAAATTGTAATGAATCTGGTTTGAAGATGATTAAATCTATTCCTGAAAAAGTAATGAATGTACCAGCAGAACAGATTTTTAATGGGGAACATATAAATAATGCATTTGCAACAGGAAAAACGATTTTAAATCAATTACAAATAACGAATGAGATGGGAGTATTAGTTGACTACAGTCCTATACCAAGCTTCGATCAAAGCATCGAAGGAATGGTTATTATTGTGCAAGATTTACCGATGGTCGAGGATATGGCTATGGAAATTGAATATATAAAGGATTTAAATAAAGACTTACATGCAATCTTATCTAGCATTTATGATGAAATATTAGTGGTCAATCATAAAGGGGAATTAATCCGTTATAGTGAAACCGTTGTTAATGATTTTTGGGGAAGAGATTTGAAGGATCTTTTAGGAAAAAATCTTTTAGATTTAGAGAAACAAGGGTTATTTAGTCCATCTGTTACGCGATTAGTGTTAGAACAAAAGAAGAAGGTATCGATTGTACAAGAAACAAAAAGTGGCAGGAAGATATTAGCAGTTGGAAATCCTGTGTTTAATGAAAATGGGGAGCTTCACCGCATTATTATTGCCTCAAGGGATATTACAGAAGCAACAAGATTAAAGACGGAATTACATGAGATAAAAAAGATATCTGAACAATATAAGAAAGAGTTAGACAGCTTTAAAAGTAAAGATCGTTTTTTGAAGAAACTTATTTATTGTAGTCCGAAAATGGAGCAAATTATTAATCAAGCAAAAAAAATAGCTGACTTTTCTTCAAATGTGCTCATTACTGGAGAATCGGGTGTTGGAAAGGAAGTGATTGCACAAGCGATTCACCAACTTGGAAACAGATCTTCAAAGCCATTTTTAAAATTAAATTGCGGTGCGATCCCAGAGACATTATTAGAAAGTGAACTGTTCGGTTATACGAAGGGTGCTTTTACCGGTGCTGATAAAAATGGAAAAGAAGGATATTTTAAGCGAGCGGATCAAGGGATTTTATTTTTGGATGAGATTGGAGAAATGCCTTTACATCTGCAAGTGAAATTACTCAGAGTATTGCAAGAACAAGAGGTAATTCCGATTGGTAGCACAATACCTACGAAAATCAATGTTCAAATTATTGCCGCGACGAATAAACGTCTTGAAAAAATGGTGGAGGCTGGCACGTTTAGGGAAGATTTATTTTATCGCTTAAACGTCATTCCACTGCAAGTTCCACCGCTAAGAGAACGGATGGAAGATGTTCCGCTACTCGCGTTTCATTTTTTACAAGAGTTGAATGAGAGATATAACAAGAACTATCATTTAACTCCTGATGCACTGAATTTACTAGAGTTTTATTCATGGCCAGGAAATGTAAGAGAATTGCAGAATATGATTGAACGTTTAGTAGTATCTGCAGATGATTCAGTCATTGATGCTGAATTTGTTAGTAAATTCCTTAATCCTGGATATGATTTTAAAAAATCAAAACCAGTGATCACAAGGGTTTTGCCATTACAAGAAGCACTGCATTCTGTAGAAGAACAATTAATTTTACTTGCAATGAAGCAGTATAAAACGACAACAAAGGCAGCAAAAGCTCTTGGGATAAGCCAGTCTTCTGTAAGTCGTAAATATCAAAAAATCATGAATGAAAAGGAAATAGCAATTGATACAATTTCATATTTTTAAAGGGGAAAGGGGGAGTCTACATAGACTACCCCTTCTCTTTGGTGTAATTATGCGAAATATCATAACCTATGCAAATATGCATAATTTTGTGTAGGTTATTTAAGGAAATCATCAATTTTTGTATGGTTGCTTCGTATTTTAAATATTGGCACAATTCTTGCTTATATAATATATGAATGATTTACAAAGGGGGACTATATACAGTGCTAGATTTAAAAATGTATCTAAACGGTGAATGGAGAGATTCTAGTAATCAAGAGAAAAGATCGATTATTAACCCTGCGAATGGCAAGGTTATCGCATATGCACCTGAAGGAACAATCGAGGATGCAAAATACGCGATTGAAGTGGCACGAGCTACTTTTGATAGCGGAATTTGGTCAGAAACATCCGCTGCGGAAAGAGCATCTTATTTATTTAAAATAGCAGATGAAATTGATAAAAATTTAAAAGAACTTGCGCAACTTGAAACAATGGACAATGGAAAAACATATCGAGAGGCAGAAGGAGATATTGGAGATGCGGCAGCCTGTTTCCGCTATTATGCGGGGCTTATTACAAAACCAGACGGACAAACGTATCATGTAGCTGATCCGATGCAAGCTATGGTAGTGAGAGAGCCAGTTGGTGTTTGTGGTTTAATAGTTCCTTGGAATTATCCGTTACTAATGAGTGTTTGGAAAATTGCACCTGCTTTAGCAGCTGGAAACACAATTGTATTTAAGCCTTCTGAGGTTACACCAATCACTGCAACAAAATTATTTGAAATAATGGAAAAAGTAGAATTGCCAAAAGGTGTTGCCAATATGGTAATGGGAGCTGGAACAATAGTAGGAAATGAGATTGCAGCAAGTAATAAAGTTGATATGATTTCTTTTACAGGTGGAACAAAAACAGGAAAGCACATTATGAGAACAGCGGCAGATAATATGAAGAAGATTTCGTTAGAACTTGGTGGGAAATCTCCAAATATTATTTTTGCAGATGCAGATTTTGAAACAGCTGTTGATTATGCTCTGTTTGGTATTTATGCAGGTACTGGACAAGTATGTTCAGCAGGATCAAGGATTCTTGTAGAAGAAAGCGTTTACGATAAATTTGTTAATTGTTTTGTAGAACGAGCGAACCAAATTAATGTTGGACCTGGTGATAATCCGGAATCAGAGATGGGGCCACTTGTAAGTCAAGAGCATATGGAAAAAGTATTACGCTATATAGAGATTGGAAAAGATGAAGGAGCAGAAATTGCTTGCGGAGGAAAGCGTATAATGGCGGATGGGAAAGGTGACGGTTTCTTTATTGAACCAACGGCCTTTGTCAATGTGAAACCTGATATGCGTATTGTACAGGAAGAAATTTTTGGACCGGTTGTAGTAATCCAGAAGTTTAAGAATGAACAAGAAGCGATTGAGCTAGCAAATGGTACAGATTACGGCTTAGCCGGAGGTGTATTTACAGTTGATGGTGCCAAAGCGATGCGTGTAATCCGCAAGCTTCGCGCAGGAATTACGTGGATTAATAGTTATCACCCAACATACAACGAAGCACCTTGGGGTGGGTATAAGCAAAGTGGTATCGGTCGTAGTTTAGGAACGTTTGGTTTAGAGGAATTTCAAGAAATTAAGCAGATTAATATAAATCTAGAAGTAGAACCAATTGGTTGGTTTGCAAATAAAAAAACTATAGAGGTGAAATAGATGGGAACGAATGTGAAAAGTAAATCAAATGAGCAAGATGTGAACAATACAAGTGTAAATGAGTATATTACGAAAGTACTGCAATTAATTGAAAAAGATAAAGTGTCCGAGGAAGAAGCAAGCTGGATTACAAAAGAAACGGTAGATGGGTTCCGTGAACATGTAAACCCAGGCTTCCTTGCATATAGAAAAACGGTAACAAAAGATGGACAGTTCGCGGCAGTAGAATGGTCTGATGAAGGGTCTTGCTTCATGGATATCAATGGTAAAAAATATATTGATTGTTTAGGTGGATTCGGGATTTATAATGTTGGACACCGTAATCCAAAAGTGGTAAAGGCTGTAACGGATCAATTAAAGCGTCAAGCATTGCATAGTCAAGACTTATTAGATCCACTTCGTGCAATTCTTGCAAAGATTTTAGCGGATATTACACCGGGAGATTTGAAATATGCATTCTTTACAAATAGCGGGACAGAAAGTGTAGAGGCAGCATTAAAACTAGCAAAAATGTATAGTGAGCGAACAACTTTTATTGCAACAACGCGCGCCTTCCATGGTAAGAGCCTTGGTTCATTATCTGGAACAGCAAAAGGAATGTTCCGTAAGCCGTTCTTACCATTAATTCCAGGCTTCCGTCACGTTCCATTTGGTGATATCGAGATGATGAGAAAAACATTTGAAACGTGTGCTTTAGTAGGAGAAGATGTTGCAGCTGTTATCTTAGAACCAATTCAAGGCGAGGGTGGTATTATTTTACCTCCAGAAAACTACTTGAAACAAGTAAGAGAACTTTGTGATGAATTCGGATCACTACTTATTTTTGATGAAGTACAAACTGGAATGGGACGCACTGGGAAAATGTTTGCTGCGGAATTATACGATGTAGTACCAGATATTATTTGTCTTGCGAAAGCATTTGGCGGAGGGGTAATGCCAGCAGGTGCAATTGTGGCGAAAGAAAAAGTATTTAAAAGTTGGTTTGATAATCCATTCATGCATACAACAACGTTTGGTGGGAACCCACTTGCATGTGCAGCTGCAATCGCAACCATTCATGTGTTATTGGAAGATAAATTACCAGAACGAGCTGCGGAAGTTGGAGAGTATTTCTTAAATGGATTGAAAAAAGCAGCGGAAGGACATGAGGACAAAGTTTTTGAAATTCGTGGTCAAGGCTTAATGATTGGGATTGAATTCCATAAAGATGAAATTGGCTATGAAGTATCGAAGGCAATGTTTGATCAAGGTATTCTTGTTGCCGGAACACTAATTAACTCAAAAACAATTCGTATTGAGCCATCGCTAACAATTAGTTATGAAGAAGTAGATACAGTAATCAATGCATTTAAATCCGTGTTATCACAAGTGAAAGCACAATAATTCTTTTACACAATAACTTTTAAATACAAGCCAGTAAAACCACCATGCCGCTTTTCTTTCTAATTGGTTTTACTGGTTTTTACTATAGGAGGATAAGGAGTGGAAGGAGCACTACAAGGGATTACAATTATTGATTTATCTCGGGTTCTTGCTGGTCCTTTTTGTACGATGATTCTTGGTGATTTAGGAGCCAAAGTGATAAAAGTTGAAAATGTAGGAAATGGTGATGATACGAGAGGGTGGGGGCCCCCTTTTGTAGGAGGAGAAAGTGCGTATTTTCTTTGTGCAAATCGTAATAAAGAATCTATTACATTAAATTTAAAATCAGAAATGGGAAAGGAAGTTTTGACAAAGCTTATTTCTCATGCGGATATCGTTGTGCAAAATTTTAAGCCTGGAACACTTGAGCGAATGGGACTTGGGTATGAAGTATTAAAAAAGATGAGGGAAGATATTATTCTCGCCTCTATTAGTGGATTTGGTCAAAGTGGTCCTACTTCCCAACTTCCTGGCTATGATTATATGATTCAAGCAATGAGTGGACTTATGAGCATAACCGGAGGTAGAGATGAAGAGCCTGCAAAAGTAGGGGTTGCCATTTCAGATGTACTCACAGGGCTTTTTACGTGTATCGGAATTTTAGCCGCTTTGCAGCACCGAAATAGAACGGGAGAAGGACAAGAAATTGATATTTCATTATTTGATTCACAGTTAGCAGCATTAGTAAATGTAGCGAGCAATTATTTATGTACAGGTGAATTACCAGAGAGACTGGGCAATCAGCATCCGAATATTGTTCCGTATCAAGTATTTGAAGCGGAGGATGGTGATCTTGTTGTTGCGGTCGGAAACGATGAGCAGTTTTATAAGTTCTGTTTGTTGTTAGGTAGACAAGATTTATCCAGCCTAGAACGTTATAAAACAAATGCAAGCCGTCTTCAGCATAAAGATGAGCTCGTCAATATGATTGCAAATGAAATGAAGAAGAAAAAGAAAAAAGAATGGAAACAACTTTTGGATGAAGCGGGGATTCCAAATGGACCAATCCTCAATGTGAAAGAAGCGCTAGAAACAGAGCAGGCAGTGGCGCGAGGTATGACAATTCATATGGACCATCCGACAATCGAAAACCTTAAACTTGTAGGTTCACCACTAAAGCTTTCAAAGTCACCAGTTCAGATGCAGAAACATCCGCCACTCCATGGGGAACATACAGAAAAGATTTTGCAAAGCCTTGGATATTCACAGGAAATCATTATGGAAATGACAAAAAATCAATACATATAAGGAGGCAGTACAAATGAATTTTTCATTAACAGAAGAACAACAAAGTGTTAGAAAAGTAGTGAGATCGTTTGTGGATAATGAAATTATTCCATACATTAAAGAATGGGATGAAAAAGGACATTTTGAACAAAAAATCTTGAAGCGTTTAGCAGAATTACAATTTATGGGCGTTTGTATCCCAGAACAATATGGCGGAGTGGGCATGGACTATAATACACTAGCTATTATTTGTGAAGAATTAGAACGTGGTGATACTGCTTTTCGTACAGCTGTATCTGTACATACGGGGCTAAATAGCATGACACTTCTTCAATGGGGAACAGAAGAGCAGAAACAAAAGTATCTTGTTCCACAAGCGAAAGGTGAAAAGATTGGGGCGTTCGGTTTAACGGAACCAAATGCAGGATCGGATGTCGTTGCTATGCAGACTACAGCAGTAAAACAAGGCGGTTACTACGTATTAAATGGATCTAAAACATGGATTTCGTTATGTGATGTTGCAGATCACTTCTTAATATTTGCAAAAACAAATCCGGAATTGAAGCACCGAGGTATTTCTTGTTTTATTGTAGAACGAACATTTCCAGGAGTATCAACAAAAGCAATAAAAGGAAAGCTTGGTATTAGAGCTGGAAATACAGGTGAAGTGTTTTTAGATGATGTAAAAGTACCGATAGAGAATCTCCTTGGAGAAGAAGGGGAAGGATTTAAAATTGCTATGTCTTCATTAGATAACGGACGCTTTACAGTAGCTGCAGGTGCATGTGGACTTATTCAAGCAAGTCTGGAAGCAAGTGTAAAGTATTGTGAAGAGCGTCAAACATTCGGAAAAGAAATTGGAAAACATCAGCTTGTACAACAAATGATTGCGAAAATGTCTGCAAATCTTGAAATATCACGTTTATTGGTTTATAAAGCAGGGTGGTTGAAAAACGAAGGGAAACGTAATACGCGTGAAACGTCTTTAGCAAAATGGATCGCTTGTGACGCTGCATTTGAAGCGGCAAATGATGCAGTGCAGGTGCACGGGGCATATGGATATTCAAATGAATTTCCAGTAGAACGATATTTACGAAATGCAAAGGCTCCAGTTATTTACGAAGGAACACGTGAGATTCATACCATTATGCAAGCGGAATACGCACTTGGTTATCGCTCTGATAAGGAACTTCGTAATATGTTACCGAAGTGGCCTTTTGAAGAAAGTGAGGCAGAAATGGTAACGAAATAAAATAGGAAGGCAGTGCAACGAAGGTTGCACTGCCTTTTTTGTTATCTTTTCAACTTACAAGTATTTACATATATTTTGTCTTAGTGTACTATTTAACTAGTACACTAAGACAAAAGGAGGGGGGAAATGAAAATTGAGTTTTCTCCTAACATACCGATTTATATTCAGGTGATGGAATACATAAAAAAAGAAATTGTAACAGGTCATTTATTACCTGGTGAAAAAATTCCTTCTGTACGCGAATTAGCGAGTGAGTTACAAGTCAATCCAAATACAATTCAGCGTACATTTCAAGAACTAGAGAGAGAAGGTATCGTTGTAACACGCAGAGGAATGGGAAGATATGTAACGAGCGAAGGAGAGAAAATTATGGAGCTGCGCAAAGGTATGGCGAAAGAGTTGCTTCATTCTTTTATAAATGGAATGGATAATTTAGGATTTTCAGAAGAGGAAATTCTCTCGATTCTTCGTTCTTCATTGGAAGAGAAAAGGGAGGAGAAATGATGATGAACTTGCTCGAAATTAAGGGATTATGGAAGCGATATGGGTTAAAGGCAGTCATTCGCGATGTAAATCTAGTGATTACAGAAGGGAAAATCATTGGTCTTGTTGGCGATAACGGCAGTGGTAAGACAACATTATTAAAAATGATTGCAGGTTTGCAGCATCCTTCAGAAGGGAATATCAAAATTGCAAGAGAGAATGTAGGCTTAGAAACAAAAAAAATTGTTTCATTTATGCCAGATCGACCAGTATTTGATGAATGGATGACTGTAAAGGATGCTTTATTTTTCTATCGTGACTTTTATCCAGATTTTGATATTCAAAAGGCGGTTGATAAGGTCGCTGAATTTAAAATACCGCTGGAGGAAAAAATTACAGCTTTGTCAAAAGGAATGGTTGAAAAACTGCAGCTTATTTTAACATTTTCAAGAAAAGCGAAACTATATATATTAGATGAACCGCTTGGCGGGATTGATCCTGTTTCACGGGAGCATGTGCTAGAACTTATTTTGCAGTTTTATCGTGAGGATAGTACGATTTTAATTTCTACTCATTTAATTGGTGAAATTGAAAATATTTTTGATGAAGTTATTTTTTTGAAGGATGGAGAGATTGTACTACATGAGAATGTAGAAGAACTTCGTTTTAAAAGAGGGAAAGCGGTGACTGAATTGTTTAAGGATGTGTTTGGAAAATGAGTCAAACCCTTCGATATTTATACAATTGTAATAAAAAGAAGATATGGGCGATTTATTTTGGATTTATTACTATTTCATTAATTCTATTATTTAATATGAAGGGATGTACGGGAGTAAGGTTTTCAAGTAGACAAGATATAACATTAATCATATTTATATTCTTATTTTGTATAACTGCATTTTCTATCTTCTTACTAGCGCTTTCTTCTTTCCGACAAATAGTAAGAGGCTCTATGATTTGGTATGCAGCAATTCCATCAAAGAAATATATATACGCGAATTTGTTATTATTTGTAATCATGTTTAGCTTGTTGTCTTTAATAGGAATTGCTTTTTTACATTTTCTTTCCATAAACATATATGGGAATAAAGCAAATGGAGAGGTACAGCAAGCCATTAGTAGCTTATACAATTATGGCTTATTACACCACCTGTTCTCCCTCTTCTTATGGATTATAGATTTAGTAAGTACATTAGTTTCTCTGTATTTCATAATCATAGTTGTAAAACTATTTAATTTGAAATCTTCATTAAATAAAATGTTATTTATCATTTTATTTGTTGTTTTCGGTGGAATTCAGTTTTTTATAACTAATATGATAGATAAAATAAATATATATGTGTTTTCGATAAAAAATGTTGGGGTAATAGATAAAAATGGCTTTTTTGAAACATCTTTTTATTTGAGTGATACTTCAAATATTTCTTATCTAATTTTTAATTTATTATCAATTTATTTATTGGTGGTAATAACAAGTCATATCATCGATAAAAAACTAGAAGTCTAAAGGGGGAACAATCATTGGGAAACGTAGTAGTAAAATTAGAGAATGTCCATAAAAAAATAGGGAAAAACGAAATTATTCGTGGTCTTTCGTTTGAGGTATGTGAAGGGGAAGTATACGGATTTCTTGGTCCAAATGGGAGTGGGAAAACGACGACAATTCGGATGATGACCGGTCTTATTGCAATGACAGAAGGAGATATTACAATTTGTGGTCATAGCATTCGTACAGAACGTGAGAAGGCGTTAGAGCACATTGGGGCTATTGTCGAAAATCCGGAATTATATGATTATATGACAGGGATGCAAAATGTAAAGCATTTTGCGAATATGGCAATTAAGCCGATTAGTAAAGAACGTATTACTGAAATTGTAAAACTTGTGGAGTTAGAGCATGCCATTCATAAAAAGGTAAAGACATATTCACTTGGAATGAAGCAACGTCTTGGAATTGCGCAAGCACTTCTTCATAATCCGAAAGTTCTTATCCTAGATGAACCAACAAACGGATTAGATCCAGCTGGTATTCGTCAAATTCGTGATTATTTACAACGATTAGCGAAAGAGGAAAATATCGCTGTCATCGTATCGAGTCATTTATTAAGCGAGATTGAACTGATGTGTGATCGTGTTGTTATCATTAAGAATGGTCAATTTGTACAAGCATATAACTTACATGAACAAGCGAAGAATGATGAAACGGTTGCTGTAACTTTTGAGGTGAATCAGATTCAGCGTGCAAATGAAGTGATTAAAGGTAAAGTGCAAGAAAATGTTGTTGTTGTCTCCGTAATGAAAGAAGAAATTCCGCAGATTGTGAAACAACTTGTGCATTTGGATATTCTCGTATATGGCGTTACAGTGCAAAATAAAACGTTAGAAGATGAGTTCTTAGCGATTACCGGGGGAGTGAAAGCATAATGTTAAAATTAATTCAAAATGAATTATTAAAGTTACATGCGAAAAAAGGGATGTATATATTGATAGGTGTGATTGCTACGTTAGAAATCCTTGGTGCTTTTGTAATGGTGAAATGGGGGGAAGCGAAAGATCTTAAAGGAACCTATCTAGATTATGCGATGACAGATACAGGTATAGTTATTTTATTTGTAACAATCTTTGGTATTACCATTGCATCGCGAACGATTACTGATGAATTCCAAAAAGGGACAATTAAGCAGCTGTTAATTCGCCCAAGAAAAAGGATTATGATTTTATTTTCTAAATATGTTTCGGTTTTATTAACGATGCTTTTTGTTATCGTTACAGGTACCTTAATTACAATGGTTATGGGTGCAATCGTTATGGATGGTGGTAAAACAGAATTAACGCTAGGGGTATTGTTTAAAGCGCTCTCATATAAACTTGTGTCTCCATTCTTCTTTGCAACACTTTCCTTCTTCTTGGCAAATGTTTTTCGAAAATCAGTATTACCATTAATCATTGCACTGTTTCTATTCTTCTTGCAAGGAGCAATTAGCATGATGCTCATGATGTTTGTTAAAGGAGTAGCTAAGTTTGTTGTATTCTCGCATTTAGATTTAAGTATATATGATGGTAATAAACTAATTAGCGGTGGTGCTACACCACCATTTACAGAATTCACTTTTACAACATCATTACTGCTCGTACTTGCTTATTTTGTAGTGTTACTTGTTTCATCAAGCGTACTATTTCAAAAACGTGATGTATTATAAACTTCTAATATATAGGAGCAGGTAAATGGAATCAATGTAATGTTTGTTACGACAACAGGTGCATAATCCTCTTTATTCCTATTATAATAATATATTTTGGGAAAATAGGTATAAAAAAACGACATTTAACATTAAAACAGAAAATCTGATAAAGAAGAAATTCCGAAAAACAGATTTCGTATTATGTAGTTTAATAGATATATTATGTAAGAGTAAACTGAGAAAAATAGGAAGAATTTTGATGATATTCATATTACAATGTAACTATGAATATCATCTTGGGGGTGTTTTATATTCAGTACGCATTTTCACGTATACGACTTCGGAGTTTTTTTGCATGGATGATTTTAGGGATGTTAGTAACGGTGCTGCCGCTGGACATTATGGGAGCTTCAGATAGTGTCATGGATGTTGCGGTGCAAATTTCGGTGTTTTTTGTATTTCCACTATTATGGTTATATTTTAAAACAAGAAAAAACAATATTATATTTACTAGTTTCTTTGATAAATCTTCACGATTAAACTGGAAGTTGATTGTAATTGCCACTGCAATGGGAATGATTTTTTCATTCGGTGTATCTTTTATTCAATTTTACATACTAGCACATATTTTTCCTAATTTCTTGGTTGATATGTTGAACGATAATGGTGTGATTGATATGAGCAGTATTTCCACACAGATATTCGGTTTCATTTCAGCATGTATTTTTGCACCAATCATGGAAGAAGTCATTTTTCGAGGTTTCTTCTTACAGCGTATGACGTTTAAATGGGGAATAAAACGAGCTGTGATTGTGTCCTCTCTTATTTTTGGTTTAGGTCATTTTGATATCGTTGGTGCTTTTGTATTCGGTGTTGTGATGTGCCTTCTTTACATTAAAACGAAAAATATATGGACGAATATTGCTGTTCATGCATTGAATAATTGTATTGCAACCACCATCCAATTAACTAGTGGAGAAGGAACAGACGATGCTATTTCGATTGCTGAATTACAAGGACAAAGTAATTTATGGATTGGACTTATTGTGATTCTTATCAGTTTACTATGGTTAGTACCATTTATTCGAAAAAATTGGCGAACTGTAAAAGAAGTAGGAGTACCGTCTCTTCGTTTCATCAATGAAGATAAGGCCTCTATACCATTACAGAAAAATGAAACATATAGTCAAGTCATTGTAACAGATCGACTCATGGCGGTAGAATTGCCGGATGAAGCCGTGAATCAGTTAGCACTAGAACAGAATGATTATGTAACGGTTACGGTAGAGGATAATCAAATTATTATAAGAAAAGCAAAATAGTAATAAAAGTATGAGAAACGAAAAGGCAGCTCTCCAATATTACTAAGGAGAGCTACTATTTTAATGGATAACAATTTCAACGTGAAAGTTGTTACCGTTTTTTACATATTTAATATCTGTGACTGTACGAACTGTTTTTAAAATTTCCACCTTTTCCCCAATTCGAGGGATGGTGGGAACATTGTCCCAAATGCCAAGTAGATCATCTACTTGAGTTGTTTTTTCGTAAAACCAAATTTTCAATGTAATGCCCCTTTCTCGAATATTATGCATTTTAATACATAATAAATCATTTTTATTCTTTTTGTAAGGGGTTTTTTATGGAATTTTGAATAAAAATTAATTTTATTCTTCTGGAAAAATGTGTTCGATGTCAGGAGTAAGGGATACTTCTGATAATACGATATGAGAAACGGTTGTTGCATATGAAGAAACAGCATTAATAAATTCTTCAAGTTCAACTAATGACGGGACAGAAATTTTAACGATATAACAAAGGCTTCCTGTTACGCGATAGCAAAAGCTTGCGGATGGATACGATTGAATAAATTGTTGCATGCGCGTTGTATCACCATTTTTTAAGGTTATTTCTAAAATACAGTCTAAAACGAGTCCAGCTTTTTTATAATCAATATCAATTGTATACTTTTGAATGACGCCTTCACTCTCTAATTTACGAACACGTTCTGCAGTAGAAGGTGCGGATAAATTTACTCGTTTTGATAATTCCCGCATAGAGAGACGACTATCATTATATAATTCATTTAAAATTTTACGATCAATACGATCTAATTGCATTTGTAAATATACCTCCAATAAACTAATAATTTTTGTAAAGAAAATATATAAATTAAGATTCATATGAAATGTAAAACGGGTCCATTTTATTTTACAATAAAATAGAAAGGAATAGGGGGAGAAATGATGGAGAGAATTTCATTATCAGATGCAGGAGAAACAAAGTTTCAAAAATTATTAGGGCATAGCCCAGCTATATTACAATCTTGGAGTACACTTGAAAGTACTTTATATGAAAAGGGAAGTCTTTCTGAAGAGTTAAAGGAGCAAGTACGGAGAACACTTGCGTTTGGAAATGAATGTATGTATTGTATGGCAAAGGGAAAACCAGATGATGTACAAAAAATAGAGGAGATTAGCACCGCTGTTACTTTTGCATATGTATTTGTACATAATCGTTCAGCGATAGATGATAAGATGTTTGATGTGTTAAAACAGTATTGGAGTGAGGTAGAGATTGTAGAACTCTGTGCATATATTTGCTTTATTACAGCTTCACAACAACTTGGATTTTTATTTCAATTACAGCCAGGAGAATAGGAGGAGAAGTAGTGAATCAACCAGCACTAATTATAATTGATGTACAAAAAGCGTTTAATCTCTCGTACTGGGGAGAGCGAAATAACCCTTTAGCAGAAGAAAATATGAAGCGTTTATTAGAAGAGTGGAGAAGAAGGAGGCTACCAATATTTCATATTCAGCATGTGAATAAAGAAAATGTAGAGTCGATGTTTTATCTAAGTGCAGAAACCGTTCACTTTAAAGAAGAAGTCCAGCCATTACCAGGTGAAATTGTTATTCAAAAGAGTGTGAACAGTGCATTCATTGGAACTGATTTAGAAAAGCAATTAAACGAAAAAAACTGCGAGTCGATTGTTATTGTTGGATTAACGACGAATCACTGTGTCGAGACAACAACTCGGATGGCTGGAAACTTAGGATTTTCAACGTACTTAGTAAGTGATGCGACAGCTACATTTAACCGAAAAGGACCAGATGGAGTAAAATATTGTGCTGACGAAATTCATAATATGACACTAGTGAATCTGCATGAAGAGTTTGCTACTATTATTACAACATTGGAGACAGTAGAGAAGATAAGGTTGAGTCAGTTAAATTGATACTATTTTAATAAAATATTTGAATAATTATGTAGAAAAAAATAAGAATATTTTGTATAATCAAAGTACAATTATTTTGAAACAGGGGTGGCAGCATATGGAGCAAATTCCAGTAAAGAAAATAGAAACAGTACTTGTTTTAGCAGAAGAGGATAAACAAAAACAAAAGGAATTTTATGAATTGTTGCTAACAACTCATTTTTATGTTGCTGGATCTATAGAGGCGGATGATTCTGCATCAGAAGGAACACTTCGTTTGCGTTATTTCCAAGGAGAGGGTAGATGGATTGTACCATTCTTTACACAATTAGAATTTGTGAAAGAAGTGTTGCCGGAAGAAACGCCCCTTATTACGATACGTGGAAAAGAATTGTTTGAAAATCTAGATAAAGAAGCAACAGCGGTATTGAATGTTGGTACGGAGATTAGTAAAACATTTATTCCAGAAGAAATTGCGGATATAGCATCTGGAATAATTTTCAATTATTATCAATAAAAGAGTAAGTGTTGACATTACTTTTTTGCAATTAACACAGCATAAAAAAAAGGAAAAGCGGTACATACTTTTCCTTTTTTTGTGTAAATAAAAAATTGCATCGAACACTTCTATTTATCGCAATATTGGTCAGTAACAAGGCTAATAATTAATGAAGGGGAAGAAAAACATTACGGATTAAAAGTTCATTTTATATGCATGTTACACCAGAAGGAATAGAAAATGTATTTTTTTCCGTATTTATTGTAGCAGTCACACCGAGTGGTATTCCGACATTTGGTTGTACATGCCCAATAGGAAGACCGAATAATACAGGAATATTGTATGGTGCGAGATAGTCATACAATATGTTTTGTAATGATAGGGACTGCTTTGAGGTAATACAGTTATGGCAGCTTGTGAATACAATCCCTGCACACTCATTCAATTTTCCTGCTAAATGTAATTGGTTGAACATGCGATCAATACGATACGGCTCTTCTCCAACATCTTCAAGTAATACAATTTTATTTGCTGTATAGATTTCATAGGATGTACCTAGTGTACTTACCAATACGGTTAAATTGCCTCCAGTTAATGGTGCAGAAACAATGCAGGTAGATGTGGCATTGATACATTCTGCTGCTTGTAAAATAGTAGAATACGGATGGAATAGTTGATTGAAAGAGGAGAATGAGAGAGAATCAATTCCTCTGCCTAACTCCTCAATCATCGGTCCATGGAAGGTAACAAGTCCTGTATATTGTGAAAAAGCAATATGCAAAGAAGTAATATCGCTATACCCCCAAAAAATTTTGGGGGTATTTTGAATGAGTTCATATTGAATATAAGGGAGAAGACGACCGCTCCCATATCCACCTCTTGCGCAAAAAACAGCTTTCACTTTAGGGTTTGCAAATGCTTCGTGTATATCATGAAGGCGGATTGCATTATTTCCAGCTAGATAGCCGTATTTCTCGTAAACACTTTGGCCAATTATTACGGATAGACCCATTTTTTCCAATACTTTTTTTCCTGTAAGGACCTGTTCTATTACTGGTGGTCCTGCTGGAGCAATAATCATTACCGTATCGCCTTGTTGTAAGGCAGTTGGTTGAATCATGTAAATCTCCTCCTTCACTTTCAATATATTCGTTTATAGCCAGTTCAATCCTATTAAAAGAAGGAAAAACTTGTTGAAACAAGAAGGTATAAGAGGGGATAGGAAGGGAGAAGAATGATGTTTACAAGCAGAGTAACTGATATATTACAAATAAAATATCCAATTATTCAAGCGGGCATGGCGGGAGCAATTACGACACCAGAACTTGTTGCGGCTGTAAGTAATAGTGGGGGATTAGGAACACTTGGGGCTGGCTATATGAGTCCAGAACAAATTCGTCAATCTATTTATAAAATACGAGAGTTAACAGATAAGCCGTTCGCAGTCAATCTGTTGCTTACGAAGGAAATACAAATTGAAGAAGAAAAAGTACAAACAGCTAGAATTTTATTAGAGTCGATACGAAAAGAATTAGATATTGATGAGTATAATCAACCCTTGCAACTTCCGAAAAGTTATAAAGAACAACTACAAGTGTTAAGGGAAGAAAAAGTTCCAGTTGTCAGCTTTGCATTTCACACGTTAGAACAAGAGGAAATGGCATTATTGAAGAAAGAGAACATAAAGATAATTGGCACAGCTACAAATGTAGCAGAAGCGAAGGTGCTTGCTGAATTAGAGGTAGATGTAATTGTTGGACAAGGTAGCGAAGCTGGGGGACACCGTGGGACATTTATTGGAAATGAGCAAGATTCTATGATTGGTACATTTGCATTAATTCCACAAATGGTAGCCGCAGTACCACATATCCCAATTATAGCGGCAGGTGGTATTATGAATGGACAAGGTGTTGTTGCAGCTTATGTATTAGGTGCAGAAGGCGTTCAAATGGGATCTGCCTTTTTAACAAGCGAAGAGAGTATTACACACGATGTGCATAAAGAAGCAGTATTTCAAAGTACAGATACAAGTACAACTGTAACAAGGGCATTTTCTGGGAAATACGCAAGAGGTATTCGAAATATATTTATAGATCGGCATGAGGGAAAAGAAGGCGGTCTCCCCATGTATCCAGTGCAAAATGTATTAACTTCGAAAATACGTCAAGAAGCAGCAAAACAAAATAAAGGGGAATATATGTCACTTTGGGCTGGACAAGCTTCCTCATTAGCAAGAAAAGACTCAGCAGAGCAAATTGTTAAACAGGTGATTGAAGAAGTAGAAGTAACGGTAAACAAATTGCAAGATGCATACACAAAAAGACCACTTGAATAAATCAAGCGGTCTTTTTGTTAGTTTGCTTTATAAAATTGCTGGATGGCTTGGTCGATGTATACCCAACCTTTCCAGCCTAAGTGCATATGATCTTTTAAGAAGTACTTGTCATACTCATGGTTTGAGAAGTCAGCAATTGGATAGCCAGCTTGCTGAATTTGCTCATGAACTTTCTTATAGTATAATTCGCGTCGTTCTTTCGGGAATCCAGCATAATCATACCAAGGACCTTTTACAGGAACAGAAATGAAGAGTGGTTTTGCACCGGATTGTTTTAATAAATCAAGCGCAATTTGTAAATCTTCATATTCTGGAGAGTTTTCATAAGAATCATGTTTTAAGTAACCTTTGCGTTGTTTCAATTTCTGTTTAATTTTGCTATTGAAATAACCATCCTCGATACCATATTCATTTGATTGAGATTCTAATTTACCAGTTTGATCTGCCTGTTTACGTACTTCTTCCCAGTTCATTTGTTTCAATGAAGGATCAAGCTTTTCTTTATGCGGTTTAATATCGAACATTGCTGTAAATATGTCCTTACGATCTAATATATTGCGGTAAAGATAAGCGAAAGGTTTCGCAGCAATTGCTTTTATTTGATGCTTCGTATCATCATAGACAATACCTTCTAAAGATGTTTTTAATAGCGTTTCTTTCTTTACAATTTCAAAGTTCAATAAACGCTTTGCAATCTTCTTTTTCATTTCAGGCTTTAAATCATTGTTAAAAATGAGGTGGTAGCCTTGTTGTTTTGAAAAGTTAGGTGCAAAGTGTGTTTCATCAATTCCCTGTGGTACAAACCACTGTGGTGAAAGGACAAAAATCATTTTTTTATCTTTTAATTGATCCATTGTAGATGCAAAGTTTAGCACATGGACAAGGTCCTGTGTTCCGCCACGACCAAGAAGGAATGGCGTGAATCCTGCGGGTTTTACTTTAAAGTAATTGGATGGGTGAAAAGCATCCATTCTTGCAAATTCCGATGAACCATACATCGGAAGGTATTTCGGATCTTCTAACATTTTTTGCTGTAAAACCATACTTTGTATTTTCTCTGGTTTTAGAGAAGTTGCCGCTTCCTCTACTTTTTTATCACTTACAAGTGGAAGGAGAAAGCGTGTTGGAATAAGTAAGAATACAGCAAAAAGGGCCAATGCTAAGAGCATCGGTCCAAAAGTTGCTTTTTTCATCGGATTTCTTCCAATTTTTTGATAATCATGTTTGGTGTTGCCCACTCATCACGATCAAAATCAGAAATAGATACTTCGATATCTAGACGTTCTTGGAATTCTACTAATAAAGATACTGTACCGAAAGAATCAAGGATACCTTCTTCAAATAATTGTACATCTGGATTTTCTTTTACAATATCATTTTCACAAACTTCTTCTAAAATATCTAATACTTGATCTTTAAATTCTGCCATTTTTAAAATCTCCTTTATATCCGAAATATATTATGTGTAACTTCTTAGCTGTAAGAAAAGAAGTTATTCATTAAAAGTATCTGTTAAGGTGACCAGAGAAGATTAGGAAACCGAAACATACGAAATGGAACGTAATTACAATTGCAAGGACATGCATGAATTTATTATTTGGCCAAAACTTATGCTTTTTGTTTTTTCGTTCAAAAATATCAAACAAAATAAACAGAGCTGCATGATATAGGCCGTAAATAATGTATTGATATACATGTTCACCTAAAATGTGCCATACGCCCATAATGAAAAAGTTTAAGAATGCGCCGATATATGAAATCGTATATCGATTTTTAATTAACTTTTTCTTTGTTGCAAAAAAGACAAAGCGCATATAAATAAAGTCACGGAACCAGAAAGATAGGCTCATGTGCCAACGGTTCCAGAAATCTTTAATGTTGCGACTGATGAACGGTTTATTAAAGTTTTCTGGCGTTTTAATACCCATCATATAACTTACACCGATTACGAATGCACTATAACCAGCAAAATCGAAGAATAGGTATAAACTATAACTATACATATAAATAACATTAGATAAAAACGTATCTTGATTTGCAAATACTGCATCAACAAAATGCTTCTGTAGTAAATAAGCAATTATAAATTTATACAGAAACCCTTGGAAAATACGGTTCATCCCTGTGTATAGTAACTGTTGATATTCTTCAGCACTTGGCGGTTTTTGAATATCCTTTTGGAATCTTCGATAACGATCGATAGGTCCAGTTGAGATCGCTGGGAAGAACAGAACGAATTCCCAGAAGTTAAAGAATGTGAATTCTTTAATTAAACCATCACGAACTTCAAACACCATTTGTACGGCCCTAAATGTCACATAAGACATACCAAGGAAAACAATGAACTTTAGTTCAGGTACGAATGGTGCGATTTTTGCTAACACTAGTGGCAAAATCGATAAAATAACAGCCATGCAAAACATGAACGTATTATTATTTTGTTTTCGTAATAGTAAATAGCCTTTAATCAGGATGTATTGCCAAATGATAAATACTGCCAACATCAACGCTTGCTTTGGTTTATCAGAGAAGATAATTGCAAGCATAACTAATGTTAGAACAGCATTATATTTGCGCAACATTTTACCTTTTAATCCAGCTATAATAGTAGGTATTAATAAAATGCCCACTATGGCGAAAAAATAAAATGATCCGTATGCGGTCATGCTGTAACCTCACTCAATAATTTTTTGCGATCTACCTTTCCATTTGGTGTCATTGGAATAGAAGATTGATACATGAATTTTCTTGGAATCATGTAATTTGGTAATCGCTCATTGAGTTCTTTTTTGATTGCAGATGTTAATTTGAATTCTTTTTCAAATGAATGCTCTCCTGGAACAACAACCGCTAATAAGTAATCGTATTTCTCACCTTTTTTAATGGGAATTACGACAGCTCCTTCTACATAAGAGCAACCGCGAAGGTGATGTTCGATTTCTTCTAATTCCATTCGATAACCATGTAATTTAATTTGGAAATCAAGACGACCATTATAGAAAAGAAGACCATTTTCTACATAGCCAGCATCACCTGTTTTGTAGGCACGTTCGCCATCAATAACCGTGAATGCTTTGTCTGTTAATTCAGGGCTTCCTAAATATCCAACACTTACGCTTGGACCAACGATTACGATTTCACCTTTCTCACCATCTGGCGCAATCGTACCATCTTCTTGCATAATAAGAATACGGCAATCAGATTTACAATAGCCAACTGGAAGTGATTGATAGGTATCAACGACTTCTTGTGTAACATGAATACCTGTTACAGCTACAGTTGCTTCTGTTGGACCGTACGTATTCATAATTGTTGCTTTTGGGAAACGTTCAATTAGTTTTCTTGCGACGTCATTTGATAATACTTCACCGCAGAATAAGAATGTTTTCATGTTTGGTAGCATACTTTCAGAGAAAGATGGCTCCATTAAACACATTTCTGCAAAAGATGGTGTGGATGTCCATACTTGTACATCAGATTGTTCTAAAGAAGCAAACAAGTCTTTTGGACGTGCAATCATATCTTTATCAATTGCCCAAAGCGTACCACCTGTTACTAACGATGGATAAACATCCATCACAGATAAATCGAATGAGAAAGGTGCTTGGTTTAAGAAAACTTGCCCTGTTTGTAAGTTGAAATCTTCGACCGCCCATTTTGTAAAACTTACAAGACAATTATACGTAATTTGTACACCTTTTGGATTACCTGTGCTCCCTGATGTGTAAATAATGTAGAAGTTTTCATCATCTTTTACCGCATGAGTAAGGTTTGGTGTTTCTCCTTTATGAGTAAAGAGAATATCTTTTAAGTCGTTTTCAGATATGATGCGAACTGGTAAATCAGTTACTGTTACTTCTACCGGTGATAGAAGTAATTTCGCACCAGAACTTTCAGCAATACGTTGTACACGATCAGCTGGAATAGATAAATCTACTGGAATGTAAGCATGTCCAGCTTTGACACACCCTAAAAAGCTAGTGATCATCTCTGGCTGCATATGGCCATAAACCATAATTGGTGAGCGATCATCAGCATACTCAGAAGAAATCCAATGGGCTAGTGCATCGGAGTCTTCCTTTAATTGTCTGTACGTAATTTTCGCATCTCGCCAAACGAAAGCGGTTTGGTCTGGAGTTTCAACTGCCCACTTTTCGATTTGTTCTAATAACTTCATAACGTTCCCACCCTAAAATTCATTGTAAATAAATGTGCTTGTGTTCGTATCATGGAAACCATACAACCAAAGCAAAGCAAATAAAATTGCAAGGTAATAAAAAGTTTTTGCAAACCATTGTGTGAGTGGTCGAGACCATATCTCTTTTAATCTTTCCATGTCTTTCCCTCTCTTATGAAATAGTAACTGTATGTAGATATCATATCCTACATTGTTGTGAAAAAAACAAAATTCCACATTTTAGGTAAATATAAGACAAAAAGGCTCTTTTTTGATAGTAGCACTAAATACTAAAAAAGAAAATCCCTAACTTAGCAATTATATTACATTCTATATGAATTTGTAATGGATTTGTCTTTTTTTAAATAAGCAGGGAATAAATAAAGCGTTTTTATAAATGAAAATCTTACAAGAAAATTGAATTATCACAGTGAAATAAGAAATGTGAACAATAAAAAAGGAGGTCGTCAGGAATGGAGCGTGTGAATAAAGGATGGCCGACATACGTGTCAGAGGAAAATATTATAAAGTGGCGGAGGCATCTTCACCAATTTCCTGAGCTATCATTCTATGAAGAAAAAACTTCACAATTTATATATGATACATTGTGTTCATTTTCAGCTTTCGAGGTGACAAGACCGACGCCATACAGTGTGATGGCAAAGAAAAAAGGGCATAAGACTGGAAAAGTTGTAGCAATTCGTGCAGATATGGATGCATTGCCAATTCAGGAAGAGACGTATAAAGCATACGCATCACTTACTCCAGGAGTTATGCATGCATGTGGGCATGATGCCCATACTGCTATTTTATTAGGCACAGCAGAAGCAATAGGGAACATGGATGAGGAGTGGGAAGGAGAAATTCGCCTTTTATTTCAGCATGCTGAAGAAGTGTATCCTGGCGGGGGACAGGAAATGGTGAAAGCAGGTGTCATGAACGGGGTAGATTATATTATCGGTTTGCATGTTATGTCTGGATTAGAAACGGGAAAGATTGGGATTGTATATGGACCGATGATGGCTGCCCCCGATGTATTTACAATAGAGGTAAAAGGAAGAGGAGGGCATGCTGCTAGGCCAGAAGAAACGGTAGATCCGATAGCAGTTGGTGCACAAATTATTACGAATTTACAGCATATTGTCTCTAGAAATACAGGTGCTTTTATGCAAAGAGTTGTTTCAATAACACAATTTCATGGGGGAACAGCGGATAATATTGTTCCTGATACAGCATATTTGATGGGCACAGTTCGCTCTTTCGATCAAGCATTGAGAAAAGAAGCAGAGGAGAGGATTGAGCAAATTGCTAAGGGAATTACAGAGGCACATGGTGCAACGTATACGTACGCATATCGTTATGGATATGACCCGGTAATCAATGATGCGTTTATTACAAAAATAGTAGAAGAAAGCGCGATAGAGTTGTTTGGAAAAGAGAGAATTGTAAAACTTGCTCCTTCAATGGGAGGAGAAGATTTCTCTGCATATTTAAAAGAAGCACCAGGCTGCTTTATTAAATTAGGAACTGGAAATGAGAAAACAAACACTTGTTATCCCCACCATCATCCAAAATTTGATGTGGATGAATCAGCTTTAATTAGTGGGGCAGAGCTATTTTTACGGGCGACAATGAATTTACTAAAAACTTAAAAATAAAAAAGGGCAACTGCAATTACTGCAGTTGCTTCTATTTCTTTCCGTTAGAGAGGGCTGAGAAAGAACTATGCTCATTTATAGTATATGAACTGTTACCGGACAAGCTTGTACTTTTTCATTATTTTTTCAAAAAAAACATTGACTTTGATAATCGTTTTCAATTAATCTAAATGCATAGTTGGAATTGATAATTATTATCAATTAATTAACAGGCGGTAGAATGGATGAGAGAAATGAAATAATATTCCGCTTTCGACAATGGGAAATGAAAGATAAAGATATAGTATGGCAACGGCGAATAATCCGTGCTGAATATGTAGATGAGAAAAACAAATAACACAGAAAAAATAGATATAATCAAGGGAGAGAGCCAGTTGGGTAAATGTGTAATGATTTTTGCAAGTATGAGTGGAAATACAGAGGAAATGGCTGATCATATAGCTGGAGCCATTCGGGAAACAGGAAATGAAATCGAAGTCATTGACATTATGACGACGCCAGAGGCTTTTATATTAGAAGAATATGATGGAATCATTTTAGGAGCATACACGTGGGGAGACGGTGAACTTCCTGATGATTTCTTAGATTTTTATGATGAAATGGAAGAAATTCATTTAACTGGTAAAAAAGCAGCGGTATTTGGATCTTGTGACTCTGCTTATCCGAAATACGGAGCAGCTGTTGACATTTTAGAAGAAAAATTACGAGAGCGCGGTGCTGAAGTTGTAATGGAAGGGCTAAAAATAGAATTAACGCCAGAAGATGAGGATGTAGAGAAATGTCTTCAGTTTGGTGCTGAATTCATAAAACACCTTTTTTAATGGCGAGAGGGAGATGAAGATGGGTGCAGGGGAAAATATCAATTAAAACGATGACAGATTATCATTTATATGATTTTATGCGTTGTCCGCATAAGTTTTATTTTCGCCATATAAAAAGAAGAGAACCTTCTTCATTTGAATGGCAACAAATGGTTCAAGCGATTGTAAATCAAATTATTATTGATTACTACACATCACCCGTAGAAAAACAAACAACAATGCTTCTGTTAGAACGATTAGAGAGACATTGGGGGAATGTGCGTATTGATATGTTTTCTTCTAAAGCGGAATATTATATTGTTCTCGCAAAGTTAACGGACCATTTACTACAGTTTGTGAAGAATGACGCAAGTAAAATACCACCTTTATTTTTATATGAGAAGTTACAAACCTATATGGAAGAGCTAGGGGTGCATATTTCATTAACGTTTGAAGTGGGGGAATGGTCTACAAAATCGTTTGTAATTAAAAAGTATGTTGTTGATGCAAATGAAGAGATGCTAGCTCTTTTTCAAAAGCTTACAGCAGTGTTTAGTTACAAAGCCTTTGGAATTCTTGCTGAAAGAATTGAAATTGTTAATTTAATAGAAGGAACTAGGTATGAATATGTTCCAAAAGAGAGATATTGTGGACGGAATGAAGGATTTATATCGAATGAAAGAGATATTACAGCAACCGGAGCTGTACACAGAACGTACAGTTCGTTCTGAATGTATTGGATGTGCTCTTCGTAATGAATGTAAAGTAGACGAGGTACAACATCTACCAGTTCGAAAAAATTCTATATTTCATTAAAAAAGGGTGCAAAATTGCATCCCTTTTTTGTTATTGACATGAAAAGCTTTTCATCATTTACGGTATAGATGTAGGGGAACTTGTGAAGGGAGAAATGATCAATGAAAAATGAAGCGAGAGTATTTCAGTGGTTACAAGAACAACAGGCTCCTTTTTGGATCCAATTGCAGATTTTGCAGGCGTTTCAAATGTATAAATTAATTATAGAAATGGATAAAAAATTAATAATCTATGAGGAAAAGGCGAATAGGGAAAGAAATGAATTCATTCCCTAAAGTATAGTTTGTAAATGTCTTCGATTTTTCTGTACCTCTTGTTCATTATTTGTTTCAAAGCTGTAAACAAGTTTATGGAGTAATGGGCTATATTGATAAAATTGCATGACACGCCTAAAGAAAGTTGAATCATGGTGGGGAGTGAGAGCACAGTATTGTTTATAGATGTCATTTGTAAATTTACTACCAAAATCACTATATAATCCAGCAAAGTCAAAGGCAGGATCTCCAATTTGAGCATCACCAAAATCGATAATACCAGCAATGCTTCTTTTCTCCTCATCAAATAAAATGTGATGATGTGTAAAGTCAGCATGGATCATTGCTTTTTGGAAAACAGATGCATGCATAAGTTCAAAAAAATCCTCAAATAAACAATCAAAAGCTTTTCTTTCTAACGATGTAAGTGTGTGTGCAAGATAATCGTGTAATTTCGTTTGAATCTCTCGCCAATATGAGATAGGCTTCTCGATATCAAACTCCCATTTTATAGCATGTTCTATTGGGATAGTATGTAAAGAAGCAAGAAAGGTAGCAAGTTGTGTGATTACTGTTTCACGTTCTTTTACAGTTAATCTTTCTATTGTTTTTACTGTTAGTGGTTCTCCGTGAATGAGTTTATAGTAACTACAAAATGGAATTAAATCTGATTTGTTTTTATATAAAACATGGTAGTTAGGAACTTCTACCTCTTGTAATGATTGAGAAAGTCTCTTGCACAGCTCTTTTTCGCGAGGTATTCGCCATGCATACTGGGGATTACGTGGAAAACGAAAGAGCCATTCCTTGTTAATAATAATGGCTACATTATCCCAGCCATTATCATTTTGTTCATAAGAGTGTATGGTGATACTTGGTAGCGCTTGTTCTATATGTGTCCTGTAAGAGTACATATAACTTTCCTCATTTCTCTCCTTGATTCGTTCGTTTTATTTTATAATAACAGAATTTTCTTTCTTTGTGATAAGATAATATAAATGATGGAATAGAGAGGGTATATGATGCGAAAGAAAAACAAAAAGATGGCAATGTGGATATTGTTCGTTTGTGTTTTGTTTTTAGGAATGTATAAAATTCAAGCTTTTGCGAAATTTAAGCAGAAAAGTGAGTATCAGATATCTGAGGAATTAAAGAGAAAAGAAGTAAAACAGCTAACTTTTGATGAAAAGAAAAAGATCGGTGAGTATTTTATTACAGCACAATTATCTGTTTTTGCGATTCAGGATAAAGAGGAGATAAAAAAGATAGGGATGGAAATATTTTCGGAAGATCATATAGAGAGCGGTTATGGACAATTAATGAGAAATTATTATCCAAATCGTTTTCATACTTTAGAGTATAAATTTTCTAATGAAGAAATATGTGAAGAATCTGATGAAAGTTTTACTTACCGTGCCATAGCTTATGTTTCAGGTATTGAGAATGGTAAGAGAGATGAAATGAGTTTAAACTATGAAATGAAGATTGTAAAAGAAAAGCATACATTCAAGATCGCAGAGCAGCGGCAATATGTAGAATGAAACATCCTCAGAAACTGAGGATGTTTTCGGTTTTTACAGTATTCTAAAAGAAGTCTCTTTCCTTAAACACTTGCAAGAAAGGGGACATTCATAGGTTCTCGTTTTGTTGTCCAATTTCTTTTTTGGCGATTTCTAGATTGCCTTGTTCGACTTGCTTATGCACATTTACAGAATCACCAGCATAACCTTTTTGTGTTTTTACAACTCTTTTAGAGAAAGTTGAGGATTGCTTTGTCATAATATAGTTCTCCCTTCATTAAAAGTAGACAAAAATAATAAGTACAAGTAATATTGCTCCGAAAATACCAATTCCAATTAAAAACGAAGTGGAAGTGTTTTTATATTGAGGTGGCTCATGAATATCTTGCCTATATCCAGGTGAGATTTCAGGAGCAAATTCTTCATCATAGAGCTGCTGTTTTTTCTTTTCATCCATAGATTTACACCTTTCTTTTTCATTATGTTACACGTTTAAAGAGGAACTATGCATGATGAAAAAAGTCGCTACGATTAGCGACTTTTTTGTGATGTATATTTATGTTGTACTTGAAAGAGACGAACAAGAAGAAAGGTAGCGCCAAATGCTAGCCCTATAATAAGACCAATCCAATAACCTTTAGCTGCCCAAGAGGTATAGGTTGCTAATATATAACCGAGTGGCAGACCGATGATCCAGTAGGCAATTAGTGTCATTATTAAAGCAACATTTACATCTTTATAACCACGGAGAGCACCTTGCACGGGAGTAGCGATTGCATCGGAAATTTGAAATAAAATCGCAAAAATAAGGAACTCTTTTGCTAAATCATGAACAGCAATATCTGTTGTATAAATAGATGCAATTTGATCGTCAAAGAAAAAGAGTAGAATAGAATATAATAAGGCAAAAGTGAGCGCCAAACTAATTCCGATAAAACTGTATTGCTTTGCATTTTCAGAGCGGTTTGCTCCAACTTCAAAGCCAACTGTAATTGTCAGGGCCATCGCTAAACTTAAAGGTGTCATATATAGAAGCGAAGCAAAGTTCATCGCCGCTTGATGTGCAGCAATTGTTGTTGTACTAAAATTACTCATCATAAGTGTAACGGCGGCGAAAATGCTCGTTTCAAAAAAGATGGCAAACCCGATAGGTACTCCAAGCTTTAATAATTCTTTCCAACTTGAAAGAGAAAGGAGGTATAAGCGCCTAAAGATACCGAAAGATGCAAATGGTTCTTTCGTACTGATAATAATAATGGTAATAAATAAAATGCACCAATATGTTGCGGTAGAAGCAATTGCTGCACCAACGCCTCCTAGTTTCGGAAAGCCAAAATTCCCAAAAATAAATACATAATTTAAAATGACGTTAATCGGTAAGGAAAGTAATGTAATCATCATCGTTGTACGTGTTTTCCCTAATGCATCAATAAATCCACGCAATACAGTATAGACAAATAAAGGAATGATACCAATTGCAATAATACTTAAAAATTGAGAAGCGATGTGTTCAACCGGCGGTTCTAAATGCATGCCTTTTAAAATGGGTGAAACGGCAAAGAAGCCGATGAGAATAACGAGTAAACTTACTCCAATTGCTAAATATACGGCTTGTATTACGATATGAGGAACAGCTTTTTTTTGTTTTGAGCCAACAAGCTGAGCAATAATAGGAGTAGTAGCCATTAAGATTCCTGTTAGTCCAGTACTAATCGGAATCCATACGCTTGTTCCAATTGCAACCCCGGCTAAATCAGTAGCGCTTGCGTGTCCGGACATTGTAGTATCAAAAAAGCTCATTGCAAATAAAGACATTTGCGTTATAAAAATCGGGAAAAATAGTAATACAAATTGTTTTATTTTTTGTAAGAATGAATGTGTTTCTTTCATAAAAGCTCCTTTCTACGCGAGACCAAACTCTTTCTATCATACAATTTAATAAGAAAATAGAAAAGAAATACACATATGTGAACGTATTGTTATATTTTGAACGGTTGAAAAAAAAGATGCACTTTGAAAATGGATGAGGTATTATGATAAGGTGTGAAAAAAGTATATATAAGGTATTAAGGAGGCACTATCCGTGGCTGATTGGTTAATTGGTTTAATCATGGGAGCTGTTGAAGGGTTAACGGAGTTTTTACCCGTTTCATCAACAGGACACATGATTTTAACAGGACATTTAATAGGGTTTGATGATGATAGAGCAAAAGTATTTGAAGTTGTCATCCAATTGGGATCGATTTTAGCAGTTGTTGTTGTATTTTGGAAACGTTTATGGTCATTAGTTGGAATTGGAAAGGTAACACAAGGGCCATCTTTAAATTTATTACATATCATTATCGGTATGATTCCAGCAGGTGTACTAGGTGTTTTATTCCATAGTAAAATTAAAGAAGTTTTATTTGGACCAGGACCCGTTGTTGTCAGTTTAATCGTTGGTGGTATTTTAATGATTGTGGCTGAGAAGTTTTCACGACCAAGTACAGCAAAGACATTGGACGAGATTACGTATAAACAAGCATTCACAATTGGCATGTTCCAATGTTTAGCGTTATGGCCAGGATTTTCACGTTCTGGATCTACAATAAGTGGTGGATTATTAGCTCGTGTATCTCATACAGCAGCAGCTGAATATACATTTATTTTAGCGGTACCGATGATGGTTGCAGCATCAGGATTAGATTTAATTAAAAGCTGGGACGTATTAAGTTCAGCAGATATCACATTATTTGCAACTGGTTTTATTACAGCTTTCCTTGTAGCAATGCTTGCGATTGTTTCATTCTTAAAATTATTAGCTCGTGTAAAGTTAACACCATTTGCTTATTATCGTTTTGTGTTAGCTGCGGTGTTCTATTATTTCTTTATTATGTAATAAAAAAAACTGCCATTGGCAGTTTTTTTATTTTACAATTTTTTCGATCATACTATCCATCACATGTGCCCAAAGTGATGTGTCATCAGCTAATGTAGCGCGGAAATTCGCATACATTTCTTTCTGTTTTTCTTCAAATTGTGGATCGTCTTTTTCAGGTAATGTAGCACGCATAGAAGTAACTAATTCTTGTACTTTTGGAGCGCGTGGTCCCCAAACAGCTTGTTCCTTTCCATCCTTATCAATAAAAATAAAGATTGGAATGGCACGTGCTGTTCCATTCGTTAAATATTGATCCATTAGTTCTAAATTTTCATCACGGATGAGTAATTTCATTTCAATATTGGAAACCTCACAAATACGTTTCATAACAGGTACGCAAAGAAGGGCGTCTCCGCACCAATCAGCGGTTAGTACAATAACGCGCCAGCCGTCATTTTGGCGTTCTTCTAAAACAGGAAGTAATTCGTTTGGAATTAAAAAGTTATTATAAATATGTAGTAATTCATATTGATTCACAGTCATGTTATTTACGTATGTATTAAAGGATATACCTTTATTGGCCCATTGTTGTAATGTCATATGTAACACCCCTTCAATATATTTTGCTTTTATTGTATCAATTTTTATAGAGAAAAGCTTGTAATCTTACTCTTTCTTTTTGTTATCAGTAGGCCATAATTTATCTAACATAAAAAAGACAAGGACAATGAGCAGTTCAGCTCTATTTGAAATTGTAATGCTTTCCATCCAATCATCTGCAGTGTGAATAACGAGCCAATCAAGTGAGATTTCGATGATAGAAAGCAGAAAAAAGGTGAGCCATTTTGGCATTTGTTTCAGTATTGGTTGTAAAAGTGCTTTAAAAAATAACATAAAAAAATGACTAACGCCATCCAAAAATAGGAGTAAAATAAAAAAGAAAAATAGTGCAGTTCGTGATGTATATTCAACACCGATGAGGCGAAAAACTCCAACATGTATAAAGAAGATAAGGGAAAAAACAATCATTATAAGAAGGGTAATACTACTAATAGCAATCGTTTTATCTTTGCTATTTAAATCTGAAAACTTCTCTTTATCTAGATTCATACTACACCTCCAAATAATTCGGGTTGCGGGATGGAAAATATTTCATAATCCATTATAGCATGAATATTTAATAAGAAACCAAAACAAAAAGGGGTGCGATTTATCGCATCCCTTTTTGTGGCTGATGTGAGCTTCAGCATGTTAGAAAAGCAACCTGTATCATTTATTTCCAAATGGATATTAAACGATACGTACTTTGATAAATAAAGAATAATTTTAACGGTGTCAATATGTATATAGATGAATTGTATAGGAAAAAAGGTGACAAAATGTAAAATATGAGGTAATATAATTCATAAAGTTTTTATTTAACTATATGAATTAAAAGGAGATGTAAGCGGTGTCTCATAATCGTGAACAATTAATGGAGGATCTATCTGCAAATGTTTTCGCTATGTTTCGTTCATTGCGTAATGATATCGGAAAAATTTTTGGAGATTACATACCATGGAATGAGTTTCTCGTACTCCGTATATTAAATCGTAATGAAAAAGAAATGGTTTCTCGTGTAGCAAATGAACTACATGTATCAAACAGTCATATTACAGCTGTTACAGAAAAGTTAATTCATAAAGGTTTTGTGACGCGTTCACGTTCTACATCTGATCGTCGAGTTGTATATTTGGAAATTACGGAACAAGGAAAAGAGTTAGTTGAAAAAATGGAATTGGCAAAAAAGCAGTATTTAAAAGAAAGGTTTTCAGCACTATCTGAAGAAGAAATGCATGTAATGGTATCTATTTCAAAAAAACTTATATAGAAAAAGCCATATGAATTATAGCTAATAGAGGATCCTTCCATGTTTTGGGCAGGATTTTTTTATTTAATCGGTGAGTGCCTCAACAACCATTGATTATCAGACTTCACTAGTCGGGATAAAATGAAAAGTTGAAACTTGTTATATAGAAGCACGCTATGAGTATGATTATGAGAAGAAAGCCATACTAACAATAATGGAAGAAGAAAGGGGGGGCAAGATGACGAATCGCAATGGGAGTCAAGGAAGTGGAAACCAAGGTTCACCGAAAACAGGACAGTTCCAACAAGAGTTTAGTTCTGAGTTTTCAACTGGTAATGATAATAAAGGGAAAGAATATCGTTCGAAAAAAGGAAGTAAATCAAAAAAGGAGTGAGGATTCTCACTCCTTTTTTTGTTCGGAAATTTGAATTGTATTTTAAGGTAAAAAATAGGCCATCTTGTCGGTACAAGATGGCCAGGGAAGGGGACAATTTATGTCAATTTTAATTGGGTATGGAAAGCTGTTCAAGACACTGGGGAATGCCTCGTTATTAGGGAGGAACAGCTTTGATAGTTATAATATAAATGATAGATGTGACTTCAATGTGAATCTGAAGTGAAAGGTATGAGGATTTTAAAATAATTGTTTCATATTTTTTGATAAATAGAAGAAGGATAGAAAGTAGTTAGGTAATCTATAGATGAATAATTTGTCGTTAATGGATAAGGGGATTATTTAGTAGTAGGTGATAAAAAATAGGCCATCTTGTCGGTACAAGATGGCCAGGGAAGGGGACAATTTATGTCAATTTTAATTAGGGATGGAAAGCTGTTCGAGACACTGGGGAATGTCTCATTATTAGGGAGGAACAGCTTCGATAGTTATAATATAAAAGATAGATGTGACTTCAATGTGAACTTGAAGTGAAAGGTATGGGGAATTTAAAATAATTGTTTTATATTTTTTTGATAAATAGAAGAAGGATAGAAGGTAGTTAGGTAATCTATAGATGAATAATTTGTCGTTAATGGATAAGGGGATTATTTAGTAGTAGGTGATAAAAAAATAGACCATCTCGTTCATACAAGATGGTCAGGGAAGGGGACAATTTATGTCAATTTTAATTAGGGATAGAAAGCTGTTCGAGACACTGGGGAATGTCTCATTATTAGGGAGGAACAGCTTCGATAGTTATAATATAAAAGATAGATGTGATTTCAATGTGAACTTGGAGTGAAAGATAAGGGGATTTCAGAGGTATGTTTAATTTTTTTTGAATGATAGATGGAGAATAAAAAAGTAGTTAGGTATTCTCTTAGAAAAAAGTAAGGATTATCATGAGCATATTTAGGCAGAATGAGAGTGAAGAACGAGAATGATTGTAAAACTCTGTTTTAGTAAGATGGTTCTAATAGGTAGAATGGGTGCGTTAAGTGAATGAATACTTGTTATACTGCCTGTGAAAATAAAAGTTGAAATCTATGGAAAAAAGGATTATGCTCAACTATATTATGAGGGTATAAAGATTAATCCGCACTAATGAGTTCACTCTAAAAGTATGAGGAATTGAAAAAGTTAGGTGGAGAATTACTTTCTATGAGATTTTGTTCAAGTGAAATAAGCTATCAGTCTACGGATAGATGTTTTACTTTATTAAGGGAGTTAGTGATATGGAAGCAACAAAAAAACAAGGATTTTATAATCGTCTTATACGATTAAGTCCGCCGCAAATTTTAGCAATGGGCTTTTTTTGTTTAATTGTTGTCGGGGGAATGTTATTGAAACTACCATTCGCGACAAAAGAATCAATTAGTTGGGTGGATGCGTTTTTTACAGCAACATCGGCAGCGACAGTAACGGGGTTAGGAGTTGTAGATACTGCTAGTACTTTTACAACATTTGGCCAAATTATCATTATGTTATTAATTCAAACAGGTGGACTGGGATTAATGACAATTGCAATTTTAATTGTTTGGGTACTAGGAAAGAAAATTGGACTTCGCCACCGATTATTAATTGGAGAGGCATTTAATCAAACGAATATAGGTGGGCTTGTAAAGTTAGTGAAGCGAGTCTTTATTTTTTCTATTTGTATTGAGTTAGTGGGAGTTGTTTTTCTATCCATTCGATTTATTCCAGAATTCGGTTTTGGTAAAGGTTTATATTATAGTATCTTTCATGTTATCGCCTCGTACAATAATGCGGGATTTGCCTTATGGCCAGATAATTTAACAAGATATGTAGGGGATCCTATTATTAATATTGGGATCTGTTCTTTAATCGTTATAGGTGGTTTAGGATTTACTGTATTAATTGATATATGGTATAGCCGTAGTTTTCGGAAACTATCACTTCATTCGAAAATTATGATTATCGGAACAGTAGCGCTTAATGTTATTGCGATGATTGTAATTTTTATATTGGAGTATAACAATGTGGAAACATTAGGACCTTTATCTTTAAATGAGAAGTTATGGGCCTCATTCTTCCAAGGAATTACACCAAGGACTGCAGGGTTTAATACAGTTGACTATGGAGGAATGGAAGAGTCATCCATACTGTTTACAATGATTTTAATGTTTATAGGTGCAGGAAGTGTTTCAACAGGTGGAGGAATTAAGTTAACGACTTTTGTAATTTTAATTACATCGGTTATTTCCTTTTTTAGAAAGAAGGAAGACTTTGTTTTATTCCAGCGTACAATCAGAATGGCAACGGTAACAAGAGCGTTAGCGATTGTGGTTGCTAGTCAAATTCTTATTTTTACAGCAGTATTTTTATTAATGCTTACAGAAAACTTTAGTTTTATTCAACTTTTATTCGAAACAATTTCAGCGTTTGGGACAGTTGGATTAACGATGGGAATTACTGCTAAATTATCAGCTGTTGGAAAATGTATCATCATGTTTGTTATGTTTTGTGGATTAATTGGTCCGTTAACGCTTGTATTTTCACTGGCGCGACCAGCGAAGCAAAAAATTCGATATCCATCAGAAGATGTTTTCACAGGATAAGGTATCTCGCTAAAAGCGAGATACCTTCTTTCTTTAAAAGAGTGAGAAAAATAAACCAATAATTGCAGCTCGGAATATGAGAGCGACAATTGCAGCAATACCACCGATAATAGCTGCGATACTACCGGTTACAGTAGCACCACGATTATAGGCGTAAATGCCAAGTAAAACGGAAACAAGTCCAAAAAGTGTCGGGAATGTAAAGAGAGATAATACGGCAAGAGCAAGTGCGATGAAACCAGCTGTTGAACCCGCTGTTTTTGACTTTACTTCATCTTTATCGTTATAGTTGACATGCTGAGGGGCAACCTCTGCCGCGTACTCTTCTTTATAGTCCCCTTCTTCAGTTCTATGTTGTTCATCAAATTTATCAGTCAAAGCAATGTCTCCTTTCATAACAAGGTTCATTAGTAGTATGTATATCTTTTTCTTTTTTTATCCCGTAAGAAATAGATAGTCGATTTACATTTCGCTTAATCAAGTTGAAGAAAGTTGATAATAGAGCAGTGTTGTTTATGAATTGTAAAACTTGGTATGAGTTTCTCTATTTTGGAAAGCATAAAAAAGAATTAAGAGGAAAAAGGTGGTTGAAATGATGGAACATCCAATTGAAAATTTAATGAAAACCGCAATGACAAATTTAAAAGAGATGGTTGATGTAAATACAATTGTCGGAAGTCCTGTTTCAACAGCGGACGGACATGTTGTTTTAACTGTCTCAAAAGTTGCTTTTGGGTTTGGGGCAGGGGGTAGTGATTTTAAAGGAGAAAGGTCTATAGGAAAAAGTGTGACTGGACAAGGACAGCAAAAAGAGTTGAAACAAGGGCACCCGTTTGGAGGCGGAAGTGGTGCAGGAGTTTCAATTGACCCGGTTGCGTTTTTAGTAGTAGGATCTGGTGGTGTGCAAGTGTTACATTTACATAGTGGTACACATTTGATTGAAAAGGCTTTGAATGCGGTTCCAAGTACAGTGGATAAGTTTGTAAATGGTCGTTAAAAAGTAAAGTTGCATTTTTTAGGAATTGTGATATATTAGAAAAAGTGTGCTTCAGGATAATGAATATAATTGAAATGTAAATATATATGATTTATAAAATAAGGGAGAGGTAGTTATGATTAACATCAAGAATTTTACCGTCGGTTTATGTATGTTAGTAAGCGGATTTGTTGTGTATGTAGTAAAAGAAAAGGCTCCATTCTAAAACAGACAGATTACGATGTCTGTTTTTATTTTGTTAAAATAAATATTGACGAATTTATTATGAAGTGTTAAAATTACATTTCGTGTCTCGGTTACAGCTAGTATATATTGGATATTTTTTATAAATGCGACATGAAAAATTCGCGAAGGATCGGGTAATTTTACCAACAACTTTTGTGAATAAACCCAAAAAGTTGTATTTGTAAGCTTATACACATACTAGTGTATCAAGGAGCGGTCAGAGGAACCGTGTTGATGAGAGAGAGGTAGGGCTTTCATCCAGTATATGTTACTTTCCCGTTAGGTGAATATAAAAAGAAAAGTCTCCTTGAATAGGAGACTTTTCTTTTTATAAATTTTTGCATTTTGTAGTCATATCATTTTTTAAAGTCGACTTTCGACTTGTTGACAAATTTCATCAGTTGTTAAGCCACTTGCTTCAATGACAGATCCTTTCATCGTTACATTACTAATTCCCATCACATTAGAATCTTGTCCAGTTACAACACAACAATCACAGTTTTGCGCATCGTTTTCAGATTGCAGTGAAATAACTTCATGTCCTTGTTGTTTCAATGCTTGTTGAACATCTGTTAATGAATTTTCAACACCAATTTTCGCCATTTCCTTCACCTCCTACCATCTAGTAATATGCACTGTTTTTTGGAAAATATTTATGTTTGTAAGAAAAAGATGGTAGAAAAAGGAGAGCTGCTTGCGGTAGCAAGATCCCCCACCTTGAGACGTAGAAGTAGGTAGGGGATAATTGTCTATAAAAGCACGATCAGTGCTCCTTGAAGTTTTAATCATATATTAGTCGTTGTACACACCTGTAAGCATTTGACTGACGAACTGATCATTTAATTGATCTTGAGCAGAAGCATCATTGGATTGAATATCAATTGAGGCGATGAAGTTGTTATTTTGTTTTTCATTTGGATACACCTCTACGTAATTGTCGAATTTACAAAAACCTTTCGTATCCATTAAATCAAATAGTTGTAACATTTCTACTACCTCTTGTCTTGTTCCTTTAATTTGTACACACGCCATATTATTTTCCTCCTTCATTTGACAATTTGTTTTTTTAAAATAGGCTTATGAAAGCTGCGTGAAAAATATGATTGTTACTTTTATACAATTTTATTTTGAATGTATTCCTCCTTTTTAATTAAAAGTCGTTTTTATTGCCGAATATATGAAATCGGACGTCCGTTTATTGAATACAATAGATTCGCATTATTTGACAAAAATCCTTCTTCTAAACAAATATTTTTTTTGATGAAAAATGACGAAAAAAATTTTTGACATTTTGTAAACGTTAACAATGTTGATAAATCAATATAAATGAGCATGTCTATAAATTAAAAATTTAAAATTTTCTAAAAATTATCTTGATTTATTTAAAAAGGAGAGTAAACTAGGAAACAATAAAAAATTCACAGAACATAGGAGGCGCTTTTAAGTGAATGAGCAATGGATTTTCTTAAATGGAGAATTTGTTCCAAAAGACGAAGCAAAAGTTTCAGTATATGATCATGGTTATTTATATGGCGATGGGGTGTTTGAAGGGATTCGTGTCTACAGTGGCAATGTCTTTAGACTTAAAGAACATCTTATTCGTTTATATGAGTCAGCAAAATCCATTATGTTGGAAATTCCATATACGTTAGATGAAGTGATAGATATTGTTGTTGAGACGATTCGTCAAAATAAGCTATCTAACGGATACATTCGTTTAGTTGTATCACGAGGTGCTGGGAACCTTGGATTAGATCCTGATTCTTGCTCGAAACCGAATGTAGTCGTAATTGCGGAACAGTTATCACTATTTCCGTCGGAATATTACGAAAAAGGAATACCGGTTGTGACAGTTGCCACACGTCGAAATCGTCCAGATGTATTAACACCGCAAGTAAAGTCTTTAAACTATTTAAATAATATTTTAGTTCGAATTGAAGCGAAGCTTGCTGGTGTACAAGAAGCCCTTATGTTAAATGAACAAGGTTATGTTGCAGAAGGATCTGGTGATAATGTGTTCATTGTAAAAGGCAATAAATTAATTACACCACCAAGTTCTGCAGGGGCATTAGAAGGTATTACAAGAAATTCCATTTTAGAAATTGGAGAAAAACTCGGGTATGACGTAAGAGAAGAATTATTTACAAGACACGATGTATATGTAGCAGATGAAGTATTTTTAACAGGAACTGCTGCTGAAGTTATTGCAGTGACAACAGTTGACGGAAGAACGATTGGGGACGGAAAAACGGGTCCGCATACAAATTGTTTATTAGAAGAGTTTCGTAAATTAGTTATAGAAGATGGAGAGAAAGTTTACGAAGAAAATAAAGTTTAATGATAGCAGTGTAATAAATGATAAATTTGTAAAGCGTTGATAGGGAGGAGTAGTTGATTGTGAAGCCTCACAGAGAGTCGGTGGTTGCTGGAAACCGATGGTTCACGTCGACGAACATCGCCTTTGAGTGCTAAACTGAAGCGTTTGCCTAGGTTTAGACGGTAGCTCCGTTATTAGCTAGACTCATTCCCTGAGTCACTGAGGCAAGAAGTATTCTTGCGAAGAAGGGTGGTACCGCGAAATCTTTCGTCCCTTCAGCACATAGCTGGAGTGTGGACGTAGGATTTTTTTATTGTAAAAAAACAATTTTAAAGGAGGTTCATAAGAAAAATGCCTTCAAAAACGGAAGATAAAATGGCAACTGGTGCACAACTATTGTTAGAAGCGTTAGGAAAGGAAGACGTAGAAGTTATTTTTGGTTATCCAGGAGGTGCTGTTCTACCGCTCTATGATGCAATATATGATTGCGAAATTCCTCATATTTTAACAAGACATGAACAAGGAGCGATTCATGCAGCTGAGGGGTATGCACGAGTTACAGGAAAACCTGGTGTTGTTATTGCGACAAGTGGTCCTGGTGCGACAAATGTAATTACGGGTCTTGCAGATGCAATGATTGACTCATTACCGCTTGTTGTTTTCACTGGTCAAGTAGCTACAACGCTGATTGGAAGTGATGCTTTCCAAGAAGCGGATATTATGGGGCTTACAATGCCAGTAACAAAACATAATTATCAAGTGCGCAGGGCATCAGATTTACCAAGAATTATTAAAGAGGCCTTTCATATTGCGAAAACAGGTCGACCAGGACCGGTAGTTATCGATCTTCCTAAAAACATGGTAGTAGAAAAAGGAGAGCGATGTAGTAACGTACAAATGGATTTGCCAGGATATCAACCAAACTATGAACCTAATTTATTGCAAATTAACAAATTATTACAAGCGATTGATGTTGCTGAGAAGCCGTTGATTTTAGCTGGAGCAGGCGTATTGCATGCAAAAGCTGCACAAGAATTAACAGATTTTGCACAAATGTATCGTATACCTGTGGTTCATACACTTCTTGGATTAGGTGGATTTCCTCCTCATGATGAGTTGTTTCTAGGAATGGGAGGGATGCACGGTTCGTATACAGCAAACATGGCGTTATATGAGTGTGATTTACTCATAAATCTCGGTGCGAGATTCGATGATCGTCTCACAGGAAATCTGGAATATTTTGCGAAAGAGGCTATAGTCGCACATATTGATATTGATCCAGCAGAAATTGGAAAGAATGTCCCTACAGAAATTCCGATTGTAGCAAGTGCAAAGCATGCTTTGGAGGCACTTCTTGTTTCTAAAGGGAAAAAAGAGAATCATAGTGCATGGTTATCACTTTTGAAAAGTAGAAAAGAACAATATCCTTTTTCTTACGATCAAGATTCTGATGAGATTAAACCACAATCGGCAATTGATATGCTATACGAAATCACAAAAGGAAAGGCGATTATTACAACAGATGTTGGACAGCACCAAATGTGGGCAGCTCAATATTATCCGCTTAAAGATCCAGATAAGTGGGTAACATCTGGAGGGCTTGGGACGATGGGATTTGGATTTCCAGCTGCTATTGGTGCACAAATTGCAAAGCCAAATGAGTTAGTTGTTGCAATTGTTGGGGATGCTGGTTTTCAAATGACATTACAAGAATTAGGTGTATTAAAAGAACATTCCTTGCCGGTTAAAGTTTTGATTTTAAATAATGAAGCTTTAGGCATGGTAAGACAATGGCAAGATGAATTTTATAATCAAAGATATTCTCATTCTTTGCTTTCTTGTCAACCGGATTTTGTAGCACTTGCACAGGCGTATGGGCTAAAAGGGATTCGCATTGAAAATCCATTATTAGCAAAGGAACAGTTAAAAGAGGCAATTGCTTTACAAGAACCAGTTGTAATTGATTGCAGGGTACTACAGTCCGAAAAAGTGATGCCGATGGTTGCTCCTGGAAAAGGGGTTCATCAAATGGAGGGGGTGGAAAAGTGATGAAAAGGATTGTTACGGCAACCGTTCGAAATCAAAGCGGCGTATTAAACCGAATTACCGGTGTTATGACGAGGAGGCATTTTAATATTGAAAGTATTTCTGTTGGGCATACAGAATCGTCTGATATTTCACGGATGACATTTGTTGTTCATGTTGAAAGCGAACAACAAGTGGAACAGCTCATTAAGCAACTGCATAAACAAATCGATGTGTTAAAAGTATCTGATATAACGGAAGAGGCGATGATTGCAAGGGAACTGGCTCTCATTAAAGTAGCAACAACAAGTGTATCAAGAGCCGAATTGTATAGCTTAATTGAACCGTTTCGAGCCACTGTAATAGATATTGGAAAGGATTCCATCGTGGTGCAAGTAACAGGTACACAAGAAAAGGTAGAAGCGTTAATTGAGCTCTTGCGCCCATATGGCTTAAAAGAAATTGCAAGAACAGGTGTCACAGCATTCACGCGTAGCATGAAAAAACAAGATAAACAAATTATGTTAATTCAGTAATCATTTAAATATAGGGGGAGAAAGAATATGGCAAAAGTTTATTATGAGAAAGATGTAGCAGTAAATGTATTAAAGGGAAAGAAAGTAGCAATTGTTGGATATGGATCACAAGGTCATGCTCATGCACAAAACTTACGTGATAACAATTTTGAAGTAGTAGTTGGATTAAGGCCAGGAAAGTCATGGGAAAAGGCGGAAGGGGATGGCTTTGCTGTATATTCAGTGGCAGAGGCAACAAAGTTTGCGGATGTAGTAATGATTCTATTACCTGATGAACTACAGCCAGAGGTATATGAAGCAGAAATCGAACCGAATTTACAAGCTGGAAATTCACTCGTGTTTGCACATGGGTTTAACGTTCATTTTAATCAAATTACACCACCAGAAGATGTAGATGTCTTTCTAGTTGCACCAAAAGGGCCAGGGCATTTAGTACGTCGTACATTTACCGAAGGCGGAGCAGTTCCGGCATTATTTGCTGTATATCAAGACGCAACAGGAGCAGCAACTGAAAAAGCATTATCCTATGCAGATGGAATCGGAGCAACGAGGGCTGGAGTATTAGAAACGACATTTAAAGAAGAAACAGAAACAGATTTATTTGGAGAACAGGCTGTACTTTGCGGAGGGGTTACTGCACTTGTAAAGGCAGGATTTGAAACATTAGTAGATGCTGGTTATCAACCAGAACTTGCCTATTTCGAATGTTTACATGAACTAAAGCTTATTGTTGATCTTATGTATGAAGGTGGACTTGAAAATATGAGATATTCTGTTTCTGATACAGCGCAGTGGGGGGATTTTGTATCAGGGCCACGTATTGTAACAGAACATACGAAGAAAGCGATGGATGAAGTGTTGAAAGAAATTCAAGATGGCACATTCGCAAGAGGATGGATTGCAGAGCATAAAGCAGGAAGACCACATTTCCATGCAACGAACGCTAAGGAGAATGGACATCAAATTGAGGTTGTTGGACGTAAATTACGTGAAATGATGCCGTTTGTACAACCGAAAGTAAAGGCGGAGGTTAAATAATATGAAACAGATTTTGTTCATGGATACGACGCTTCGTGATGGCGAACAATCACCCGGAGTCAATTTAAATGAACAAGAAAAGTTACAGATTGCCAAACAGTTAGAAAAACTAGGAATCAATGTGATGGAAGCAGGATTTGCAGCAGCTTCTGAAGGTGATTTTCGCTCAGTAAAACGTATTGCAGAAACGATTCAAAACGCTTCCGTTATGAGTCTAGCAAGAGCGAGGGAAAGTGATATTCAAAGAGCATATGAAGCTTTAAAACATGCAGCATCTCCAAGGTTACACGTCTTTTTGGCAACGAGTGATATTCATATGAAATATAAGCTTTGTATGTCAAAAGAAGATGTATTAGATAGTATTCATCGCTCTGTAACTTTAGGGAAATCGTTATTTCCCACAGTACAATTTTCAGCAGAAGATGCAACGAGAACGGCTCGTGCATTTTTAGCAGAAGCTGTGGAAGTTGCGATTCGTGCTGGAGCGGATGTTGTTAATATTCCGGATACAGTTGGTTATACCAATCCAGAAGAATACTACTCTCTTTTTAAATACTTACAAGAGTCCGTTCCTTCTTATGAAAAAGCTATTTTCTCTTGCCATTGCCATGACGATCTTGGAATGGCGGTAGCAAATTCATTAGCGGCGATTGAAGGCGGGGCCCTCCAAATAGAGGGAACAATTAATGGAATTGGAGAGCGCGCAGGTAATGCAGCTTTAGAAGAGGTAGCGGTAGCTTTGCATATTCGAAAAGACTATTATGAAGCCGATCCTTCTATGGTATTGAAAGAGATTAAGGCAACAAGTACATTAGTGAGTCGTTTAACAGGAATGGTTGTACCGAAAAATAAAGCGATTGTTGGAGCGAATGCGTTTGCTCATGAATCAGGTATTCATCAAGATGGTGTATTAAAAGAAGTAACGACATATGAAATTATTGAACCAGAGCTCATTGGTGAAGCGCAAAATTTGTTTGTACTTGGAAAGCATTCTGGTCGCCATGCGTTTACTGAAAAAATGAAGGAACTTGGCTATGAGTTTACGGAAGCAGAGCGAGATATAGCATTCAGCGCATTTAAGAGATTAGCGGATCGAAAAAAAGAGATTACAGAAGAAGATTTACGTGCATTAGTACTGGGAGAAACAGCATTTTCAACCCAGCAGTATAAAATTAAACAATTACAAGTACATTTTGTATCAAATAGTACGCAATGTGCAACAGTTGCACTAACAGATGAGGCAGGTAATGTGTACGAAGATGCAGCAACAGGAGCAGGGAGTATTGAAGCGATTTACAATGCAATTCAAAGGATTTTGGGACTTGAGTGTGAGTTAGCTGATTATCGCATTCAATCTATTACACAAGGTCAAGATGCACTTGCTCATGTTCATGTTGAATTGAAAGAAGGAACTCATCAAGTTACAGGTTTTGGTGTGGCGCAAGATGTATTAGAAGCATCAGCTAGAGCTTATGTACATGCAGCTGGAAAGTTACAGGCTTTGTTATTGCTTGCAAAGTAATGTTTGATAAGTGGGGGAATACCCCCCACTTCACTTAATTAAATTCAGAATAATCAGTAAAAACAAAAAGGGGTGCTGATCATTGGAAAAACGTATTGTTTGCTTAGCGGGTGATGGTGTTGGACCAGAAATTATGGAGAGTGCGAAGGAAGTACTGCACATGATAGAAAGGTTATATGGTCACCATTTTTATTTACAAGATGAACAATTTGGAGGAGCTGCGATTGATTCGTTTGGGCAACCATTGCCACCTCGAACATTAGCGGCATGTTTAGCAAGTGATGCGGTATTACTAGGTTCGGTTGGCGGACCGCGCTGGGACGACGCGAAAGAAAGACCGGAAAAAGGATTGCTTGCACTTCGAAAAGGGCTTGGTGTATTTGCTAATGTTCGTCCTGTCACTGTAGATGCAGCGACTGCTCATTTATCTCCATTGAAGGCTGCTGATAAGGTGGATTTTGTTGTTGTTCGTGAATTAACGGGTGGTATTTATTTCTCTTTTCCAAAAGAAAGAACAGAAGAAGTAGCTACAGATACGCTTACTTATCATCGTCATGAAATTGAGCGCATTGTTTCTTACGCTTTTCAATTAGCGAGTAAACGTCGTAAAAAAGTTACTTCTATTGATAAAGCAAATGTTTTAGAGTCGAGTAAACTTTGGAGGGAAGTAACAAAAGAAGTGGCACTTCGCTATCCTAATATTGAACTTGAACATATTTTAGTAGATGCAGCGGCTATGGAATTGATTCGCAACCCAGGCAGGTTTGATGTTGTTGTAACAGAAAATTTATTTGGTGATATTTTAAGTGATGAGGCCTCTGTATTAGCTGGGTCACTAGGGATGCTTCCTTCGGCAGGTCACGCAGAGAATGGGCCTTCACTTTATGAACCAATTCATGGATCAGCACCAGACATTGCAGGGAAGAATAAAGTGAATCCAATTGCGATGATGCGTTCAGTTGCGATGATGCTTGGACAGTCTTTTGAACTAAGAAGAGAGGGAGAAGCGATTGAAGAAGCAATTTCTTCAGTTCTTCGCTCTGGGAAATGTACAGTTGATATCGGCGGAAATGAAACAACAACTTCGTTTACAAAGGCTGTACTTCAAGAAATGGAAGAACAAGCGTTAGTAGGGAGAGGAAGATAATGGCTAAAAGGTTACTGGATAAGTTGTGGGAGAGACATGTTGTTGCGACAAATGAAAATGGATTAGATTTATTATATATCGATCTTCATCTCGTACATGAAGTAACATCGCCGCAAGCGTTTGAAGGCTTGCGGCTCGCAAATCGGAACGTTCGGAGGCCGGATTTAACATTTGCAACGATGGATCATAATATTCCAACAAAGGATGTTTGGAACATTACGGATCGTATTGCTAAGCAACAATTAGATACACTTCGTGAAAATTGTAAGCAATTTAATATTCCATTAGCGGATATTGATGATGAAAATCAAGGGATTGTTCATGTTATTGGACCGGAACTGGGACTTACACAACCGGGAAAGACCATTGTATGTGGTGATAGTCATACGGCAACACATGGAGCCTTTGGAGCGTTGTCATTTGGAATTGGTACAAGTGAAGTTGAACATGTATTAGCGACGCAAACATTATGGCAGCGAAAGCCAAAGGCAATGGGGATTGAATTAAAGGGGAAATTGCCTAAAGGAGTATACGCAAAAGATATTATTTTACACCTCCTAGCTATGCATGGGATAGCAGTTGGAACGGGATATGTGATGGAGTTTTACGGAGAAACAATTGTAAATATGGAAATGGAAGAGCGAATGACGCTTTGTAACATGGCAATCGAGGGCGGAGCAAAAGCAGGAATTATTGCGCCAGATGAAAAAACATTTGCTTATGTAAAAGGACGTGAGTATGCACCGGAAGAATTTGATTTGGCAGTAGCAAAGTGGAAGGAACTTTATACTGAGCCAGATGCAATATACGATACTTATATTTCAGTAGATGTTGCTAAACTAGTACCATATGTAACATGGGGAACAAATCCAAGTATGGGTATGCGTATTGATGAGAAGCTTCCAGAAACACATGATAAAAATGATGAACGAGCTTTAGCGTATATGGGGCTTCAGCCGGGACAGAGTGTATTTGATATTCCTGTTCAGCATGTATTTATTGGTTCTTGCACAAATTCTCGTTTATCAGATTTAGAAATCGCCGCGGCTGTTGTGAAGGGAAAAAAGGTAAAAGAAGGGGTACGAGCGCTTGTTGTACCAGGGTCTAAAAGAGTACGAAAAGCAGCAATGGAAAAAGGATTGCACCGTATATTTGAAGAGGCGGGATTTGAATGGAGAGAACCTGGGTGTTCTATGTGTCTTGGGATGAATCCAGACCAAGTGCCTGAAGGAGAACATTGTGCATCTACTTCCAATCGGAATTTTGAAGGACGGCAAGGGAAGGGTGCAAGAACACATTTAGTCAGTCCTGCTATGGCAGCCGCCGCAGCACTTTATGGTCATTTCGTTGATGTAAGAAAGGAGAGTTATGATGGAGCCGTTTCGTATTCATAAAGGTACTGTTGCCGTACTAATGAACGATAATATTGATACAGATCAAATTATTCCAAAACAATATTTAAAGAGGATTGAACGAACGGGTTTTGGGCAATTTTTATTTGATGAATGGCGTTATGGGAATGACAGGCAAGAGAATCCAGATTTTCCATTAAATGCACCTGAGCGAAAAGGTGCAAGTATACTCATTACAGGTGAAAATTTTGGCTGTGGTTCATCACGAGAACATGCGCCATGGGCACTCGCTGACTATGGATTTCGTGTTATTGTTGCGGGGGGATTTGCAGATATTTTTTATATGAATTGTACGAAAAATGGCATGCTGCCAATCGTTATGGAAAAAGAAATGCGTGAAAAGCTAGCAGCTGTTGATCCAAGAGATGTCATCGAAGTTGATCTAGAGAATGAAGTGATTACAACCTCGCTACATCGTTTTCATTTTACAATTGAAAACATGTGGAAAGAAAAATTATTAAATGGTTTAGATGAAATCGGAATCACACTTCAATATGAGCAACGAATTCAAGAATATGAACGAAATACAGCTCGCTAATTTGTTTAGCGAGCTGTAATAAAATATAAACAAGGTTTGAATTTTGTTTACATTCTGAATTTTGTGTTATATACTATGTGAAAATAAGAGGAGAAAGGGAGTAAGGATAATGTTTACATTACAATCTATTAATATGCTTACACAACTACATCATCATACATAAACCCTTGAACCTAGCGTGAACAACGTGTAGGTACAAGGGTTAGTCCCGTTGTACCTACACCCTATGAAAGGGCCTTGTAGGTATTTTTTCTACAAGGCCCTTTTTATTTTGTTCATGATTGCTATGGTGGGCATATATTAAAAGGGGAAATTTACTGATGAGAGCTTAAAGGAGTGTGAATCGGTATGACAAAATGGAAGCGAGCAAATCCAGATGGAACAAGAGATTATGTATTTGAAGAGTGTACGCTAATAGAAGAAGTTGAACAAAAATTACGACGTACTTTTTTAGAAAGAGGCTATGAGGAAATCCGAACGCCTACGATTGAATTTTATGATGTCTTTTCTTTTCGGAATCGTCCGATAGATGAAGAGAAAATGTATAAGTTCTTTGACCAGCAAGGACGCATTATCGTGTTAAGACCTGATATGACAATCCCACTTGCAAGAGTAATAGGAACTCATGGTGAGGAAGCACCAGTGAAATTAACATATAGTGGGAATGTGTTTCGAGCGAACGAGTCGCTAGCTGGAAAATACAATGAAATCATTCAAACAGGTATTGAAATAATTGGGATAGATAATATACGTGCTGAAATTGAATGTATCGTAAGCGCAATTCACGCTCTTCAAGCTGTGGGGATTCAATCTTTTACAATAGAATTAGGGCAAGTTCAGTTATACAAGTGTATCGTTAAAAAGCTGTCATTTGGAGAAGAGGAGGAGTCGCTTTTACGTACGTATATTGAAAGTAAAAATTATGCAGAACTATCCCGTTTTTTACAAGAAAGGAACTTAGATCGACGTGATGAAACTGTACAGTTACTTGAAAAGTTACCAAGATTATTCGGAAAACTTGAAGTAATTGAAGAAGCGGAAAAACTTGCTTCGAATTATGAGATGAAGCAAGCGATTGCGCGGGTTAAAGAAATTTATAAAACGATTGAAAAATTAGGATATGCTTCGTATATCTCGATTGACCTTGGAATGATTCAACATTTGCATTATTATACAGGAATTATTTTTAGAGGATATATATATGATGTTGGAGGAGAAATCGTTAGTGGCGGAAGATATGATGAATTGCTTGGTAATTTTGGGGAACCGATGCCAGCAGTTGGATTGGCTGTACAAGTAAATCAAATTGTCCGGATATTACAAGAACAGCAAAAACAATTCAAACGAAAAAAATTAGATATGATCATTCATTATTCTTTGGATCGGATAGCAGAAGCAGAAAGACTATGTGGTTTACTTCAGAAAGATGGTTGGAAAGTGGAGTTATCTATGTTTGAGAATTTGCAAGATACATTTCAGTTTGCGAAGAAGAATGGGATTACAAAAGTGATTGAAGCGACTGGAAAAGCATTAGTGGAATATATGTGGAAAGAAAAATGGGTGATACAGAAAGAAGGAGAGACTTCATGCGTAACATTCAAATTGCGTTAACGAAAGGAAGATTGGAGGAACATACTATCCCGCTTTTTGAAAAAATCGGTATAGATTGTTCGGAGCTGAAAGATAAAGGAAGAAGACTTGTTTTTCAAAGTGAAAATGCTAATATTTCGTTCATTCTTGTTAAAGCGGTTGATGTTGCAACATATGTAGAACATGGTGTTGCAGACATAGGTATTGTTGGAAAAGATATTTTAATGGAATATGAGAAAGATATATATGAAATGGTTGATTTAGAAGTAGGATGTTGTAAGTTTTGTGTCGCTTCTATTCCGACATATAATCCGAAAGGCTATCGAAAAAAGAGAATTGCTACAAAATATCCGCATATTACTTCCGGTTATTTTCGAGATAAGGGAGAAGATGTAGAAATTATTAAAATAGAAGGTTCAGTAGAAATCGCTCCACTTCTTGGATTAGCAGATGCGATTGTTGATATTGTAGAGACGGGAAAAACATTACAAGAAAATGGATTGATTGTATTTGAAGAAATGTATTCAATATCAGCTCGCATGATTGTAAATAAAGCTGCTTTAAAAACAAAAAAAGACGAAATATTCAATATTATAAATAAAATGGAGCGTGTCATCACTGCAGATAAATAAGGGGGACTCTGGGTGGAAGTAATATCTGAAAACTACACGGAAGCGTTGAAGAGAATAAAACAGTTAAGAGAACAAGCTAATATAATAGAAGAAACTGTACAGATACGCGTAAGGGAAATTGTTGAGGGTGTGAGAAAAGGGAAAGATGAGGCGCTATTTTCTTATACAAAAACTTTTGATGGAATTGAATTACAAAAATTACGTGTTGCAAAAGAAGAAGTTGAAAAAGCGAGTAAATATGTGGAATCTTCATTTCTAGAAGCATTGCAATGCGCAAAGGAAAACATCATCTCTTACCATGAAAAACAAAAAAGACAATCCTTTTTAGATTGTGAAAATGAGGGTGTGATTCGTGGGCAACTGATTAGACCATTGCAAACAGTTGGTGTATATGTACCAGGAGGAACTGCATCGTATCCGTCATCTGTACTTATGAATGTATTACCTGCTAAAATTGCCGGTGTTCAGAAGGTTGTAATGGTAACACCGCCAGGGAAAGCGGGAATAGATCCACATATTTTAGCAGCTGCTGAAATTGCCGGTATAGATGAAATCTATACAGTAGGTGGTGCACAAGCGATAGGAGCATTAGCATATGGGACAGAATCGATTCCGAAAGTTGATAAAATTGTCGGTCCAGGGAATATATATGTGGCTCTTGCAAAACGTGAGGTATTTGGAGTTGTTCATATCGATATGATTGCTGGACCATCTGAGATCGTTGTAATTGCTGACAAAACTGGAAATGCGTCTTTTATCGCAGCGGACTTATTATCTCAAGCTGAGCATGATGTGAGAGCAACTGCGATTTGTATTACAACTTGTGTAGAACTTGCTAAAGAGATAGAAAGAGAAATAAAGCAGCAACTTCGGGAATTGCCAAGAAGTGAAATAGCTTGTGAATCAATAGAAAGGAACGGAGCAATTCTCGTTGTTCCTTCGCTAGAGCACGCGTTTCAATTGTCTAATGAAATAGCACCGGAGCATTTAGAGTTGCACATAAAAGAGCCGATGAACGCTTTGGCATATATTCAGCATGCGGGTTCGATTTTTATTGGTCCGTATGCACCAGAGCCACTTGGAGATTATTTTGCAGGACCCAATCATGTACTGCCAACAAGCGGAACGGCGCGTTTCTTTTCACCGTTATCGGTTGATGATTTTGTGAAAAAATCGAGCTTTGTATCCTATACAAAAGAAGCGTTACAAAACGTTCAACATCATATTACAACGCTCGCTGATAAAGAGGGACTACACGCGCATGCAAGAGCAATACAAATTCGATTTGAGGAGGAGAAATAATGCGTGAGGCAAGTCAAGTACGAGGAACGACAGAAACAAAAATCAAACTGAGTTTACAACTAGATGAAAGTACAAATGTTGCGATTCAAACAGGTGTGGGGTTTTTTGATCATATGTTAACTTTGTTTGCAAGACATGGACGATTTGGTTTGCAAATCGAAGCAGAAGGTGATGTGTTTGTTGACGCTCATCATACTGTTGAAGATGTTGGTATTGTACTTGGAAATTGTTTGAAAGAGGCACTGCAAAATAAAGAAGGGATTAATCGTTACGGAGCGGCATATGTACCAATGGATGAAGCATTAGGCTTTGTAGCAATTGATATAAGCGGAAGGTCTTATCTTGTCTTTCAAGGTGAATTGAAAAATCCTAAGTTAGGAGATTTTGATACAGAGCTGACAGAGGAGTTTTTTAGAGCGGTTGCCCACGCTGCCAATATCACACTACATGCTCGAATATTATATGGAAGTAATACCCATCACAAAATTGAAGCATTATTTAAAGCGTTTGGACGTGCACTGCGTGAAGCGGTGGACAAAAATGACAAAATTGTTGGGGTAAACTCTACGAAAGGACTGTTGTAATTGATTGCAATTGTAGATTATGGAATGGGGAATATTCGCAGTGTTGAACAGGCGTTAACACGTATTGGGGCTAAGCATATTGTAACAGATGATAAAGAGAAGATATTACAAAGTGACGGTGTGATCTTACCAGGAGTTGGAGCTTTTCCAAAAGCAATGATTGCTTTGCAGGAAAAAGATCTCGTTTCAGTAATTCAAGAAATTGGAGCACAAGGAAAACCACTACTTGGTATTTGTTTAGGGATGCAGATTTTATTTGAAGAAAGTGAAGAAATAGAGAGAACAAAAGGATTAGGTTTGTTGCCAGGAGTAGTTCGAAAGCTGAAAGTCCCTTATAAGATACCGCATATGGGCTGGAATCAATTAAAGAAGAAACGGGAAATGGAGCTGTGGAATGGAGTAGAAAATGGTTCATTTGTGTATTATGTTCATTCCTATTATGTAGATTGTCCAAGTGAGGTTGTATGTGGTAGTAGTGACTATAAGATTGATATTCCAGGGATTGTTGCGAAAGGGAATATATTTGGAGCGCAGTTTCACCCTGAAAAAAGCGGTGATATCGGAATACAAATGTTAAGAAACTTTAAAGGAGTGGTAGAATCATGGAAATCTTCCCAGCTATCGATTTAAAACAAGGGCGGTGTGTTAGGCTTTATCAAGGAGAATTTAATAAGGAAAAAGTTATGAATGAAAATCCAGTTGCTCAAGCATTATTATTTGAAAAATTAGGTGCAAGAACATTACACATTGTTGATTTAGACGGGGCGGTTGCAGGTCAATCAATGAATCTTTCTGTAATTGAGGATATATGTAAAGCAGTTCGAATTCCGGTTCAAGTAGGCGGAGGAATACGCTCTCTTAAAACGATTGAAAAGTTACTGTCAGTAGGAGTAGAAAAAGTTATTTTAGGAACGGCAGCATTGTATGATCGTCCTTTTTTAGAAGAAGCAGTTCGTTTATATGGAGAAAATATTATTGTTGGTATTGATGCGAAAAATGGTTTTGTTGCAACGAGAGGCTGGTTAGATGTGTCTGAAATTTCTTATATTGACCTTGCGAAGAAAATGGAAAGTGCCGGCGTGCAAACAATCATTTTTACAGATATTGCAAAAGATGGTACGTTAGAGGGTCCGAACTTCGAGCAATTGCAATTACTACAGAAAGCGGTGGCGATCCGTATTGTTGCATCAGGCGGCGTATGCTCATTGCAAGATATACAGAAGTTAAACGATATGAATGTCTATGGCGTTATTATCGGAAAAGCGTTATATGAAAAAACAATTGATTTAGAAGAGGCATTGCAGGTGACAAAGATATGTTAACGAAGCGAATCATTCCATGTTTAGATGTGAAAGATGGCCGTGTTGTAAAGGGTGTGAATTTTGTAGGATTACAAGATGTTGGTGATCCTGTTGAAATAGCTGATTTGTATAATAAAGCAGGTGCAGATGAAATTGTTTTTTTAGATATTACGGCGACGCATGAGGGGAGAAAAACAATTATAGATGTTGTAGAGAGAGCGGCGTCAAAGGTGTTTATTCCGCTTACAGTTGGGGGTGGGATTTCCACTATTCAAGATATGTATGCCCTGCTAAGAGCAGGTGCGGACAAAGTTTCACTTAACTCAGCGGCAGTACGAAATCCAAAATTAGTTGGGGAAGGAGCCGAACATTTTGGTTCCCAATGTATTGTTGTCGCAATTGATGCAAGGGAAGTAAAAGAAAATAAATGGAACGTATATGTAAATGGTGGACGGATTGATACAGGAATTGATGCTGTACAATGGGCAAAGCAGGTAGAACAGTTAGGGGCTGGCGAGATTTTACTTACGAGTATGGATGCAGATGGGACGAAGGATGGCTATGATATTCGTTTGACTAAAACAATTTCAGAAGCTGTTTCGCTTCCAGTTATTGCATCAGGAGGATGTGGAAGCGCGGAACATATTGTAAAGGTGTTTCAAAAAACATCGGTAAATGCAGCATTAGCAGCCTCTATTTTTCACTATGGTGAGGCAACAGTGCAAGAGGTGAAGCAAAAATTACAAGAAGCGAAAATTGAGGTGAGAATATGACGCCTGATTTCTCAAAGGGATTGTTGCCAGCTATTGTGGTAGAAGAAGAAACAAAAGAAGTTTTGATGTTAGCATATATGAATGAAGAAGCATATAAAAAAACGTTAGAGACGAAGAAAACATGGTTTTATTCACGCTCGCGGCAAGCGTTATGGAATAAAGGAGAAACGTCTGGGCACATGCAGTATGTTCAATCTCTGTATTTAGATTGTGATCAAGATTCGATTGTAATTATGGTTAAGCAAGTAGGACCAGCTTGTCATACAGGAGAGAAAACATGCTTTCATTATAAAATCATATAGGGGGATCTGAGGATGGAAGACGTACTGAAGTCTTTATATGAAACTATTGAGCAGCGTAAAGAAAGTCCAATTTCGGAATCATATACAAGTTATTTATTTACAAAAGGTGAAGATAAGATTTTAAAAAAAATAGGGGAAGAGTGTATAGAAGTTGTGATCGCTGCAAAAAACGATGATAAAGAAGAACTTATAAAAGAAATGGTCGATGTGATTTATCACTGCTTTGTTTTACTAGCCACAAAAAATATTCCATTAGAAGATGTGTTAGAAGAAGTGAAAGAGAGACAAGGAAAGCTCTCAAAAACAGGGGAACGAAAAGAAATTGATACATTATAAGGGGGGAAGAGTATGAAAGTAGATTATCACCTTCATTTAGAAGAAGGTCCGTATTCAATAGGATGGTTGGCGAGAATAAATGAATCGCTAGAACATTTTCAACCACTCAAAGAAGAAAAGCACTCTATTGAATGGCTCATGAAAACACAAGAACGTTTGCAAAAGCGTGTGCAAGACGGTCCGTTTACAGCGGAATGGATTGATTTATATTTAGAAGAAGCGCTGCAAAAAGGAATAAAAGAAGTGGGGATTGTTGATCATCTCTATCGCTTTTATGAGGCAAAAGAGTATTACGAAAAATATGTAGACATTAGTGATTCAAAGCTCGGTCGACTGCAGAAAGAATGGCTAGATCAAGTGCGGGTAGCTTCCATTTCTGATTTTACAAAAGCAATTCAAGAGGCAAAGGAGCGTTGGAGAAAAAGAGGAGTAGTGCTGCGCCTTGGGATTGAAGCTGATTATTTTATTGATGGAGAGAGAGAGCTAGAAGATTTGTTAGCATTAGGAGATTGGGATTATGTAATTGGTTCTGTCCATTTTATTGATGGATGGGGATTTGATAACCCGGATACGAAAGAATATTTCGAAAATCATCAGCTAAATACATTGTATGGTGCCTTTTTTACAACAGTAGAAAAGGCAGTTCGTTCGAGATTATTTGATATTGTAGCGCACCTTGATAATATAAAAGTATTTAATTATCGATTAGATGAAAATGTACAGATTCCATATTACGAAAGAATTGCTAAGGCATTAATAGAAACAAATACAGCAACGGAAGTAAATGCTGGATTATATTATCGTTATCCTGTTCGAGAGATGTGTCCAAGTCCGCTTTATTTACAAGCGTTAGCGCAGCATAAAGTACCGATTACTCTTTCATCAGATGCTCATTACCCAAATGACTTAGGAAATTATATCCGGGAAAATGTGAAAACATTACGTAATCATGGTATTTCTCATGTTGCTACATTTGAAAAACGGGTGAGGAAGATGAAGCTGCTTGAAGAAGAATCGGTAACTGTTTCAAAGTAAAAATGATTTTGTGATGAAAACCTTTCTTTTTGCTCAAAATAAAAAAGAATGATAAAGGAGGGTTTGAAATGACAAAACAAAACAACAAACAGAACATGAAAGTGACGAATCAAAGTTATGCTTCCAAAACGAACGAGGAAGTTGATTCTGTAGTGCAAGAACAAATTAGTGATACGGTAGCAGAAGGAACGATTGATGTAAAGCTTGGAAAACAATCTAGTGAAGAGCAATAAATAAAAGAGGAGATATCGATCTCCTCTTTTATTATGTGGAAAAGTGTCAGTTTTCGGAACTGTAATCAAATTTCTTGGCTTTTTTGATATAGATTTCTTACAATAAAATATAAAGGAGTTTTCATTTTTAAATAGAAGAGGTGCTTATTAGTGGCGAAAATATTAGTGGCAGGAAAAATTCCAGAAATCGGACTACAATTATTACAAAATCATGATGTGGAAATGTATGATAAGGAAGGATTAATTAGTGTAGAGGAACTAGCAGAACGAGTAAAGGAAAAAGATGCACTGTTAAGTTTACTTTCAACAAAGGTAACAAAGGAAGTAATTGATGTAGCACCTGATTTGAAAATCATTGCCAACTATGGTGCAGGTTACGATAATATCGATTATATGTATGCTGCAGAAAAAGGAATTACAGTTACAAATACACCAAAAGTTTCAACAGAAGCAACAGCAGAGTTAACATTTGCCCTTCTCTTAGCAGCTGCAAGACGAATTCCAGAAGGAGATACATTATGTCGTACTGTAGGATTTAATGGCTGGGCACCACTCTTTTTCCTAGGCCGAGAAGTATATGGGAAAACAATTGGAATCATCGGCCTTGGTGAAATTGGAAAAGCAGTTGCGAAACGTGCAAAAGCATTTGGAATGAATGTGATTTATACAGGCCCAAACCGTAAGGATGAGGCAGAAAGTGAATTAGAAGCAATATATGTAACATTAGAAGAACTATTACAAACAGCAGACTTTATTACAATTAATTGTGCGTATAATCCAAGTCTTCATCATATGATTGATGAAGAACAATTTAAAATGATGAAGAAAACAGCATATATCATAAATGCAGCACGTGGTCCAATTATGAATGAACTAGCGCTTGCTCATGCGTTAGAGACAAATGAAATTGAAGGGGCGGCTCTTGATGTATTTGAGTTTGAACCGAAAATTACAGAGAGATTAAAGGGGCTGAAAAATGTTGTTCTTACTCCGCATGTTGGAAACGCAACGTTTGAAACACGTGACGCTATGGCTGAAATGGCAGTACGTAACATTTTAGCTGTATTAGAAGGAGAGGAACCATTAACACCTGTGAAACAAAAAGTATTAGTTACAAAATAGCAAGAACCCTTCCGAATTCGGAAGGGTTCTTGCTATTTTTCTTTATTTGCTCGTTTTTTATGAGATGGCCTTTGTCTAAGAAATTGAGATAACATAAACAAAATATAAAGTGGAATAGCAATGAATAGAAATACTGAAATGTTGCCAAAACTCGTTTTATACATTGTATAAATACTACCAATTAAAAATAGCGTAACAATAATGCTGTAACGTGGAATTGGTACATCTTTTAAACTTGGGATTCGAATGCGACTTACCATTAAAAATGCAAACGTTACAAATACCGTAATGAGGACGATTTTTGGAATGGTATTTGAAAACAATGTTAAGAAGGCAACAAGTCCTCCTGCTGCAGTAATAGGAACACCAGTGAAATACTTCATAGAAGTAGAGGATGGCGTTACATTGAACCTTGCTAAGCGATATGCTCCGAATAGGGGGAATAGTCCTGCTATGTATAGTCCGATAATTCCGTAATTGGAAAAGGAGGTGTAGTACATTAAAACCGCAGGCGCAGCACCGAATGTTACAACATCTGCTAGTGAATCAAGTTCTTTTCCCATTTGTGAATCAACACGCAATAAACGAGCAACCCGACCATCAAGACTATCTAACATCATCCCGATTAGTACTAAAATAGCAGCTGGTTTATAATACCCTAAAGATGCATAGCCGATTGATAAAAATCCACTGTATAAATTTCCGAGCGTAAATAAGTTTGGAATTGCTGCTCTATACAAAATCTGATCCCTTGCTTTCTGTAATAAATTCTTAATTAGTGTATGAAAGTTTACTTATTTTATCATAACATAAATTTCTTTCGACGTACGAAAAAATTCCCATTTTGTGAAAGATTTCATAACGTGAAACCCTCATTTAGCTTAATGGTGGGATTCGATAAAGTGAGGGTTGAGCTAAGGGAGAGAGAGGGGTGCTAGATAAGATCGTCATGTTTATGAAAGAGTAAAGATTTAATTAAGAAAAAAGAAACCTCAAGTTGTTATCATTTGAGGTTTCTTTGAAATTTATTCAAATTTAGTTATCATTGATCCTGTTTTATATGTATTGTTAGGATCAAATCGTAATAAATCTCCATATATAAGTTTATCGGAATAATTTAATTCTGTTTTTGCTTTTTCAATATATGGCTGGCAAATTGCTGAATCAATAGGTTCACCTGTGCTTTTTTTATAGCACATATTTTTTGTATAAACATAATCGTTTGTTACGAAGCTACCATCACGCATAATCATAAGTGGATCTTCATTTTTTATAAATAAATCAGTACCAAATTCAATGGATTGGTTTGTTTTGATACCAAGTAAATGGAGCAATGTTGGTTTTAAATCGATTTGTCCAGATACTTTGGAAATGATTTTTCCTTCTTGACCAGGAACGTGAATAATAAGTGGTACACGTTGCAGCTGCATTGAATCAAATGGAGTTATGGATTCTTTACCGAGAAACTGTGCCATCGCAGTATTATGGTTTTCAGAAATACCATAATGATCTCCATAAATAACTATAACTGAATTATCATATAGCCCCTCTTCTTTTAATCGATTGATAAATAGTTTAAGAGCTTCGTCTGTATAGCGAACGGTTGGGAAATAACGATTGAATACACCACTCTCAGAATTATACTCATTAATATATTGATCTTCTGGATTTAAAAGAAATGGGAAATGATTTGTTAATGTAATAAATTTTGTGTAAAACGGTTGTGGCAAGGATTTAAGCTTTGAAATCGATTGTTCAAAGAACTCTTTATCTTTTAGTCCCCAACCAACAGACATTTGTTCTGTTCCTGTATAATCATTGAGGTTAAAATAACGATCGTATCCGAGTGCTGGATACATTACATCCCGATTCCAAAAGGTTTTATCATTTGAATGGAATACAGCGGAATAATATCCGTATTTTTTTAACTGTTCAGGAGTTGCTGTGTATTCATTTTTTGCATGCGTAAAGAATACAGAGCCGCGGTCTAATGGGTATAATGAATTTTCTACAATAAATTCGGCATCGGATGTTTTTCCTTGTCCAGTTTGATGATAAAAGTTATCGAAGTAATAACTATCTTTTATAAATTGATTTAAAAATGGAGTAATTTCTTTTCCATTTATTTTTTTGTTGATAACAAAATTTTGTGTGGATTCCATTGAAATTAAAATGACGTTCTTTCCTTTTGCAGCCCCGAATAAATTTTTATCAACTTGTTTATCTTTTGAATTCACATAGTTTTTAATTTCAGAAAAACCGTCTCCACTTGCAAATACACGCTCTGCAGAAGATTTAGACTGAAGTGTAATGTCAAATAGGTGATACGTGTATAAACCTAGATTTTTCACAACAGTTTGACGATCAAAAGAGTGTGAAAATAACTGTGGCTTATGAATGACAGAAACAATAACTTGCAATGCTAATAGAGCTGTTACACCACTAAAAAAGGTTCGTTTTTCAGAGCGGGACAGTGGTGTGTTATCACAAAAGTTCGGGAACTTACGTGAAATAAAAATTAAGATCATCGCATCTGCAAATAGAAGTAATGTTTTGTACGTAAATAGTTCTTTAATACTTGTTCCTAAATCAGCCATGTTATTTGTTTGGAATAGAACAGGAAATGTGACAAAGTCATTATAAAATCCATAAAACATTGCATTTCCAAATAAAATAAATGACAGCAAAAAGCTTATTCCAATAATAATTCGATTTCGATATTTTGATGCTAATAAAGCTAGACCAAAAAATAAAAGCAATGAAGCAATTGGATTAAACAAAAGCATCATTTCTTCGAAGAAGCTATCAATTTTAATATCGAAGGCTAGCTTGTACACAATATATGTTTTGATCCATAATAAAACGACTGCAACAAGTGCAAATCGTAATTTTGGGAACAAATGTTGTAACATAATATACTCCTCTCCTATACTTATGACAGTTATAGTGATTGTACCTTACTGAATAGAAGTTTCACTATATATACGAACAGCCCTATATGATTATGATTATTATACTATGTGTACTATTATACGAGAACAAAGCGGATTGTGGATGATTTTTGTAATAATCGAGTAGAAAAAGAGAAGTGGGAGAAAATAAAATGAAACTTTAATTCATGGATGCTGATCCATTGATTAAAATAATGGGATGAAAACGTTGCGTAAGGATATGGAGGTTGTAATGAAAAAGTTACTTTGTTTAGCGTTATGTAGTGTTTTTATATTATTTTCTTCTCCAGCAGCGATTGCGGCACAATATGATGTACCTTTAATGGAGGATGCACTCTATTCTGTATTGTTTCCAAAAATAAATGCTGCGATTGAAAAGAATTATGGAAAACTAAAGCCATATGATTGTCCCAAAATCGTGAGTTTAAAAAAAATTTATAGTGGTACATATGTATTTCAAGCTGTAATTGAAGTGACAAAATATGAAGTTAAAAGGGGAAAGGTGCTTCCGCCATTTGAAAAAATAAGAATTACGTTTGATAATGATGAGGGAGAATGGACTGTGAAAAAAATAGATATAAAGCGCTTGCCGAATGATACGAAATTAAATTGTAAAAAATTAATGTAAAAAATTGTTTGACAAATAAATTATTCGTTTGGTATTGTTAATACCAATATAAGCTGTTTGAAAATTAAATAGTATTACCTCATCTACTCTCAAAGGTAGAGGCCGCGATAGGAAAGAGTAAGCTATGGGAGATTTAGTGGAATCTGTGATCATAGATTGAAAGGGACTATTGCCGAAATATAAGATTGACCACATCATTCATATATTGGGACTACATTGAATAAATGTAGTACTGTCATAAAATTTTATTTTATGGAGAGCTATTTGGAGATGTTGATGCGGTTTCTTATTTGAGAAGATAACAACTCGTTTATTTTTTCATGATATATGATTCCTAATAAGAAACGCGTGTGAACATTGTTCCGCGCGTTTTTTGTTTATCCAAAAGCGTGCTGCAATGAATAGAAGACTGGGGTTATAAGTTGTAGAGGGAATAAGGGAGGAATTCAAATGTATTTACACGGCACAAGCCGAATCAATGAGCAAGGACACTTAGAAATTGGAGGATGCGATACAACGCAACTAGCTAAACAATATGGAACACCACTTTATGTATACGATGAGGCTTCTATTCGTGAAAAATGTCACGCGTTTCATCGTGCTTTCCAGGAAAGTGGATTCTCTTATCAAGTAGCGTATGCAAGTAAAGCGTTCTTGTGCATGGAGATGTGCCGAGTAGCTCGTGAAGAAAATATGTCGTTAGATGTTGTTTCTGGCGGTGAATTGTATACTGCTCTGCAGGCGGGCTTTCCTGCATCGCGCATTCATTTTCATGGTAATAATAAGACGGAAGAAGAAATCATAATGGCACTACAAGCAGATATTGGATGCTTTGTAGTAGACAATTTCTTTGAAATGGAAGTATTACATGATTTAGCACAGCAGTATGGAAAAATTGTAAATATATTAATTCGAGTTACACCTGGGGTAGAGGCACATACGCATGAATATATTACAACAGGGCAAGATGATTCGAAATTTGGTTTTGGGGTTTCTACTGGCCAGGCAATGCAGGCAATTCAAATAGCGTTAGGAAAATCAAATTATAATGTGTTAGGCATTCATTCGCATATTGGGTCACAAATTTTTGAAACAGCAGGATTTGTTCGGGCGATTGAAGTATTGTATAACTTTTTAGAAGAAATAAGAGAACAGACTGGTTATGTTGTAACGGTGTTAAACGTCGGTGGAGGTTTTGGGATTCGATATACGGAAGCTGATACACCACTTACACTTGAAACATATGTGCATGCTGTCACTGATGCAGTGAGAGAACAATTTACACGAAATAATTATCCCCTTCCTGAAATATGGATTGAACCAGGTCGTAGTATCGTTGGGGATACGGGAACAACAATTTATACAGTAGGAGCTGTAAAAAATATTCCTGGTATTCGTAAATATGTGTCAGTCGATGGTGGAATGACAGATAATTTAAGACCAGCTTTATATGGAGCGCGTTATGAGGCGATGTTAGCAAATCGAGGGAAAGCAGCGGCTGAAGAAGTTGTTTCGATTGCTGGAAAGTGTTGTGAGAGTGGGGATATGCTTATTTGGGATATAGAATTGCCGCAAGTTGCTCCAGGAGATCTGTTAGCAATTTCTTGTACAGGAGCATATGGATATTCTATGGCGAACAATTATAATCGCATTCGTAGACCAGCTGTAGTATTTGCAAAAGATGGAGCGTCGCAAGTTGTTGTTGAACGTGAAACATATGAAAATATAATTGGGAACGATCGCATACACATAAAAGAGCTTGTGTAATCAATAAGAAGGAGTTGCTTAGACTGAGCAACTCCTTTAAAAAAGAAAAAATATAAAATATATCGGAAAACTAGGATTGAAAAAAATCAGAATTATGATAAAATACAGATACAAAGCTTATCAAGAGAAGCGGAGGGAACTGGCCCTACGAAGCTCAGCAACCTGCTTATGAAAGCAAGGTGCTAAGTCCAGCAAAATGGCATCCATTTTGAAAGATAAGGTAAAATATATTACCGAACAGTCTTTTCGAAATGGAAAAGATTTTTTTTATGAATAAAAAGGGGGGCTGTTCGTGGGAGTACGTGGACATTTTGACGAAGTAGCTGAGAAAATTCAAACGATGCTTGCAGGTATGAAATATGGTTCCATTACAATTGTTGTGCAAGATGGAAAAGTGATTCAGCTTGAGAAAAGTGAAAAAGTACGCTTAAAGTAAAAAGCGCTGACTAGAAAAACTAGAGGCGGTTTTAATCTATTTTATTAGGTTAAAACCGTCTTTTTGTGTTATAGGGGGAAATAACATGCTGACGTATGAAACGTGGAAAGAGGATTTCGTTTCTTTTTCTGAGGAAGATGAAACGAAGGGAGCATTACAAGTATTAGAATGGGCTTATAAACATTATGAGGATGATATTGTATACGCATGTAGCTTTGGTGTAGAGGGGATGGTGTTACTACATCTTATAAATCAAGTAAATCCATCTGCAAACGTTGTATTTTTGGATACAAACGTTCATTTTCAAGAAACATACGATTTAATTAAGCGAGTGCGCGAAAGGTTTCCAAATCTCAAAATTACTGAAAAACAACCCTCGCTAACGCTTGAAGAGCAAGCAAAGGAGCATGGGGATAATCTGTGGGAGCATAATCCCAATCTTTGTTGTAAATTAAGAAAAGTTTTACCGCTGGAAGAGTCTTTATCAAGTGGGAAATCTTGGATATCAGGACTAAGAAGGGAACAATCTGAAACACGTAAACATACAAGATTTATCAATCAAGATCATCGCTTTCAATCTATTAAAATTTGTCCACTCATTCATTGGACGTGGAAGGAAGTGTGGCGTTACGTATTTAAGCATCATTTACCGTATAATCCGCTGCACGACGTTGGGTATCCAAGTATAGGTTGTGAAAAATGTACATTGCCTATTGGAGAAGGAGCAGATTCCAGGGACGGACGATGGGCTGGAAAGTCGAAAACGGAATGTGGCCTTCATTATCAATAAGAATTTAAGCACTTTTAAATATATGTGAAAGAGGCGGACAGGAAAATGAGTAAAACAAACATATTAGTAAATCGCTTTGATGAATCCTATGAAATCAAGGGAGTTACAAAAGAAATTGAATTAGACCAAATGGCTTTAAGTGATTTAGAGCTTCTTGCAGTAGGTGGTTATAGCCCCCTTACAGGATTTTTAGGGAAAGAGGATTATCAATCTGTAATAGAAACAATGCGCCTAGTAAACGGGAGTGTATGGAGTATCCCTATCACACTACCAATAACGGAAGCAAAGGCGAAGCAATTAAAAATTGGTGAAGAGGTTCGTCTTGTCAAAGAGGGAATCACGTATGGTTCCATTCAAATAGAAGATATTTTTACACCGGATAAAGAGCAAGAAGCGTTGCTTGTCTATAAAACCACTGATATTGCCCATCCAGGTGTGAAAAAATTATATGATAGACCGAATATTTATGTTGGAGGAACAATCACGCTTGTAAAGCGTTTTAAAAATGATAAGTTTGCTTCTTATCACTTAGATCCAAGCGAAACTCGTGCAGAATTTAAAAAGCGAGGTTGGAAAACGGTAGTAGGTTTTCAAACAAGAAACCCTGTCCACCGTGCACATGAGTATATTCAAAAGTCTGCACTGGAAATTGTAGACGGCTTATTTTTGAATCCGCTTGTTGGTGAAACGAAATCAGATGATATTCCAGCTGATGTGCGTATGGAAAGTTATGAAGTGCTGTTGAAAAATTATTATCCGAGTGATCGTGTCTTTTTAAGTGTTTTTCCAGCGGCAATGCGTTATGCGGGACCACGTGAAGCGATATTTCATGCGCTAGTTAGAAAAAACTTTGGCTGTACACACTTTATTGTCGGACGTGATCATGCGGGGGTAGGTAATTATTATGGCACGTACGAAGCGCAAGAGATTTTTGCGAACTTTACAGTAGATGAGATAGGGATTACACCACTCTTTTTTGAACATAGTTTTTACTGTACCAAATGTGAAGCGATGGCTTCTACGAAAACGTGTCCACATAGTAAAGATGACCATGTTATTTTATCTGGTACAAAAGTACGAGAGATGTTACGAAATAGAGAAATTCCGCCAAGTACATTTAGCCGTAAAGAGGTGATAGAAATATTAATTCGTGGTTTGCAAAAAGAAGTCGTTACAAAATAAGGAGAGAGTAAGATGGGAAGAAATATTACTTGGCATACAGCATCTGTTTCAAAAAAAGAAAGACGGAAGAAAAGTGATCACCACAGTTTTGTGCTCTGGTTCACTGGATTATCAGCTTCTGGAAAATCAACAGTAGCCAATGTGGTTGCTAGGAAGTTGTTCGAAAGAAATATAGGGAATTATGTGCTCGATGGCGATAATATTCGTCATGGTTTAAATAAAGATTTGGGCTTTTCCGAAAGTGATCGGACAGAAAACATTCGTCGTATTGGTGAAGTGGCGAAGTTATTTGTAGATCAAGGGACAATTGTATTAACAGCATTTATTTCACCATTCCGAGTGGATCGTCAGCAAGTACGCGATATTCTTGAAACGGACGAATTTATCGAAGTGTTTGTAAAGTGTCCAATAGAAGAATGTGAGAAACGTGATCCGAAAGGACTCTATAAAAAAGCGAGGCAAGGCGATATTAAGCAATTTACTGGTATTGATTCGCCGTATGAGGAGCCTGTAGAGGCAGAAGTGGTAGTAGAAACACATCTTTATTCAATCGAACAATGTGCAGAACAAATTATTGGTTACTTACAAGAGCGTAGCTTTATATAGGGGGAATAAAAATGAGTTATGAAAAAGTGTGGGCAAACAATGAAAAGTTAAATGCTACAGAGAAAAAGAAATTAGAAAAAGACGGGTTAGAAATTTTTAAAGCGATTCCGTATTATGCTGAACATGGATTTGATTCTATTCCAAAAGAAGAATGGGATTCATTTAAATGGGCGGGGTTATATTTACAGCGGCCAAAAGAAGCGGGATATTTTATGATGCGCGTGAATATTCCTTCTGGTATTTTAACGAATGAACAAGTGGAGGTATTGGCTTCGATTGCGGAAGATTATGGTCGTGATGTTCTGGATATTACTACAAGGCAGGCGATCCAATTCCATTGGCTTGAAATTGGTCAAATACCAGATATTTTTGACCGATTAGAAAAAGTAGGATTATCATCAGCTGGAGCTTGCGGTGATATTACAAGAAATATCATTGGGAATCCTCTTGCTGGTATTGATGGTGACGAATTATTTGATACAGCACCAATTGTAAAAGAAGTGTATGAGTTCTTCCAACATAATGAAGAATTCTCGAATTTACCTCGGAAATTTAAAATGTCAATCAGCACAAATGTATATAATGCAGCAAATGCTGAAATTAACTGTGCTGCCTTTATTCCAGCTACAAAAGAGATTGATGGAAAAACAGTGGAAGGATTTCATTTACGAGTAGGCGGAGGATTATCTGCCCGTCCGTATTTAGCGCAAGAGCTAGATTTGTTCATCCTTCCTGAGCAAGTGAAAACAGTGGCGATTGCAATTGCTACAGTTTTCCGTGATTTCGGATATCGTGAAAAACGACATTTAGCACGTTTGAAATTCTTAGTTGCCGATTGGGGACCGGAAAAATTTAAAGCCAAATTATTAGAATATACAGGGCCTTTACATGATAAAGGAAAAGATGCTTTAAAAGGGTGGAACGCGGGTTATTTCTACGGTGTTCATAAGCAAAAACAAGGTGATTTATCATACGTTGGTTTTAACGTACCTGTTGGACGTTTACATTCTGAGGAGTTCTTTGAAATTGCTAGAATTGCGAAGCAGTACGGAAATGGCGAGATTCGTACATGTAATTCTCAAAATTTCATCATTCCGAATATTCCGAAAGAAAATGTGGAGGGACTGTTAAAAGAACCTTTATTTGAATCTATTTCTGCAAGTCCAAAATCTTTCATAGGATATGCAGTATCGTGTACAGGGATTGAATATTGTAACCTTGCATTAGTGGAAACGAAAGAAAGACTACGTAATATTGCAGATTATTTAGATACGCAGCTTGTTTTAGATGTTCCGGTTCGTATTCATATGGTAGGGTGTCCAAATTCATGTGGGCAAAGACAAATTGCAGACATTGGTTTGCAAGGGGTGAAATTGAAAACGAAAGAAAAAGGAATTGTGGAAGCGTTTGAAATTTATGTAGGTGGTACGTTATTAGATGGTGGCGTCTATAACCAAAAATTAAAAGGGAAAATTGATGGGGAAGACCTTCCAAATGTTCTTGTATCATTTTTAACATATTTTAAAGAGTATAAACTGCCAGCTGAAACATTTTATGAGTTTGTTGGACGCATTGGTATAGAAGATTTACAATCCGCGTTAAATGTTATTTTAGAAGAAGTGATTGCATCATAGGGGGGAGGACAATATGGATTTATATCGTTTTGAAGCAGTATTGGAAAATGGTGTTATTCCTGTAGTAGTTGTTGCACAAAGTGAAGAACAGGCATTTAGACTTGTGGAAGTAGAATTAGAGAAGTATTTTTTACCGCTGCCAGAAGTTAAGGAAATCTCTCTATATGAAAAAAAGAAAATTCGAAAAGGGGCAGCATTTGTCATTCATGAGCAAGAGACGTTGTAATACAAAATATTGGAAAGTTGGTAGGAAACGAGTGGGAATCCCCCTTTGTTCTTTATAGTCATGACGTAAATGTCAGTAAATCAAAATGGGTATATATTGTAACTTCCATTCGTAATAGGGATGGAAGTTTCACTTTATAGTAGAAATGAGGAGAGATGATGGGAAAAGTATATATTGTTGGCGCAGGGCCGGGAGATCCAGATTTAATTTCTGTAAAAGGAGTTAAGTGTATCAAGCAAGCAGATGTCATTTTATATGATCGTCTTGTGAATAAAGAATTACTTTCTTATGCAAAGCCAAATGCAGATTTAATATATTGCGGGAAGCTCCCAAACTATCACACGATGAAACAAGAAACAATTCATGCGTTTCTTGTTAAATATGCGAAAAAAGGGAAAATTGTAACGCGCTTAAAAGGTGGGGATCCATTTGTATTTGGAAGAGGGGGAGAAGAAGCAGAAGCATTAGCGAAGCAAGGTATTCCATTTGAAATTGTACCTGGTATTACAGCTGGGATTGCTGCTTCAGCATATGCAGGTATTCCTGTTACTCATCGAGACGCGAGCGCGAGTTTTGCTGTTGTGACAGGGCATCGAAAAGATGGTGCTGAAGAAGAAGTGAAGTGGGAAAACTTAGCGAAAGGTGTTGACACGCTTGCTGTTTATATGGGAGTAAGTAATCTTCCTTATATATGTGAACAACTTTTGAAACATGGAAAAGAGGAAGATACACCTGTTGCTATTGTGGAGTGGGGAACTACATCATCTCAGCGAACTATTACAGGAACGTTGGGAACAATTGTAACGATTGCCGGAAATGAGCAGATTCAAAATCCGAGTATGATTGTGATTGGGGAAGTTGTTCGTTTTCGTGAAAAAATTCATTGGTTTGAACAACAGGCTGATATTACGTATCCAGTAAGCGGAGTGTTATAAAATGAAAGCTGTATTATATATATGCCATGGAAGTAGGCTCCGAGAGGCGAAAGAGGAAGCGATAGATTTTGTTTCTTCTTGTATGAATCGTGTGTCAGCTCCTATTCAAGAGCTGTGCTTTTTAGAGTTAACAAGGCCTTCTATTTCAGAAGGGTTTGCCGCTTGTGTAAGAAGAGGAGCAACAGAAGTTGTTGTTGTTCCTGTTTTTTTATTAGCAGCAGGGCATGTGAAAGAAGATATTCCAAATGAATTGAAAAAACTGCAAAATAAATATCCGCACATTGCAATTACTTACGGAAATCCGTTTGGTGTTTCAGAACCCCTTGTATCAGCTACGTACGAGGGAAGTGGCATTAAAGTTTCTGAAAGCGAAGTGACCTTATTACTTGTCGCAAGAGGAAGTAGTGATCCTAGGGCATTAGAAGATATGAAACGTATTGCTTCTTTGTTTGAAAAAGAAGAGAAAGTTAAAAAGGTAGAAGTATGTTATTTAGCTGCAGCAGAACCGCGATTTGAAGAAAAGTTAAAAGAAGTTGTAAAACGAGCTAATGAGAACATCGTCGTTCTTCCTTATTTATTATTTACAGGATTGCTAATGAAACATATTGAACGAGAAGTTCGCAATTATAGTTATTTGAATATATATGTAAGTCCTTATTTGGGAAGAAATCATGTGTTTCAAGAGGTATTGATCCAAAAGACGGAAGAAATTTTAAGGGGAGATGAACGTGTATCCACTTACAGTTCGAATTACAAATAAACGAGTTATTGTCATTGGTGGTGGACGAGTAGCGTCATATAAAATAGCTCCTTTACTAAAAGAAGGAGCGGATATAGTTGTAGTGAGTCATGATTTAGATCCGAGCTTAGTGAAGCTTGTAGAATCAAAGCAAATTCGTTGGTTTCAAAAGGACTATGAAAAAAGTGATTTAGAAGATGCATTTTTAGTAGTAGCAGCTACAAGTGATGCGATATTAAATGAACATATTGCACAAGATGCATCATTAAACCAGCTTGTTAATGTAATTACTAACCCTGAAAGTGGAAATGTTCATTTTCCAGCGACTATTCATCGAGGGAAGCTCAATGTTGCTGTTTCTACTGGAGGTGCAAGTCCAAAACTTGCGAAAAAAATTCGAGATGATATTGCGGAAAAATATGATGAGGTGTATGAAGGGTACCTTGATTTTTTATATGAGGCGAGAATGAAGGTGAAGAAATTGTCTCTAGAAAAAAGAAGACAGCACATTTTATTACAAGAAGTGTTGAAGTCTGAGTACATTCAAAATCCGCAAAAAAGGGAAAGATTTTTACAAGAGTTAGATGAAAGGGTATATAAAAGAATAGATTAAATACTTCTTTACAAATATAGCAATCTACTCTATAATCACTAGTAACTTCAATATATGAAATCGATGAGCAAGAAGAGTACGTATATTTGATGCGTTCAGAGAGCTGGGATAAGGTGTGAGCCCGGTACGATAAAATATACAGAATGGGCTTGCGAGAGGTATGCTGAACATTTTAGTAGGCAGCCCGGGTTCCGCCGTTAAAAGGATAGGGTATCGGATGTTTCCTGTACCTGAACAAGTGGGATTGTTTAATCCAATTGAGGTGGTACCACGGTATTCTATTACATATATCGTCCTCTACATGCATAGTAGCGTGTAGGGGACTTTTTTATTTTCTAAAGGAGGTGTGCGAGTATGAAATGAAAGTGTATAATTAATAAAAGTGTAAATATTCAGAAAAGGGGATTTTATCATGAAAGAAACACAGCAATGGACTTCGAAAATAGGTTTTGTACTCGCAGCAGCCGGAGCCGCAGTAGGACTTGGAGCGATATGGAAATTTCCATACGTTGCAGGTAATGGTGGAGGAGGAGCATTTTTCCTAGTCTTCTTATTATTAACTTTGTTTATTGGTATGCCTCTTCTTATAGCCGAGTTTGTTATAGGTCGTAGTACACAAAAAGAAGCGGTTACTGCATATAAATTGTTAGTACCAAATAGTAAATTATATCCATGGATTGGTCGTATGGGCGTTGTTACTTGTTTTAGTGTATTATCCTTTTATAGCGTCGTAGGTGGATGGATTTTATTATATCTATATTATAGTGTGACAGGGGATTTTTGGAGCGGGGCAGTTGAATATGGAAAATTGTTTGAACAAACAATTTCGAATCCTGCTAGTGCAGTAGGCGCTCAGCTGATCTTTATGCTTTGTACTATTTTCGTTGTAAGTAAAGGTGTAGAAAAAGGAATCGAAAAAGCAAGTAAGTATATGATGCCGCTATTATTTATTTTGTTTATTGCTATTATTATCCGTTCTCTTACACTTGATGGCGCATGGGCCGGGGTAGAGTTTTTCTTAAAACCTGATTTTTCAAAGTTAACAGCAGATACGATTTTATATGCGATGGGACAATCTTTCTTCTCGTTAACGGTAGGAGCCTCTGTGATGGTAACGTATAGTTCGTACTTAAAGAAGGAGGAGCATTTAGCGAAATCAGCAACATCCATCGTAAGTTTAACTGTTTTTATTACAGTACTTGCAGGTTTAGCGATTTTCCCGGCGATCTTTGCGTTGGGGGTTAAACCAACAGAAGGACCGGGATTACTGTTTATCGTTCTTCCTGCTGTATTTGCGAAAATACCATTCGGACAATTTTTCTTTATTATGTTTTTAATTTTATTCTTCTTTGCAACTTTAACTTCTGCAATCTCGATGCTTGAAATTGTTGTCGCGTCTGTAGCGAAAGATAATGAGAAGAAACGTCCTTCAGCATCATTTATTATCGGATTACTCATTTTTGCCGTTGGAATTCCATGTGCTCTATCATTTGGTGTTATGAGTGATGTGAAAATCTTTGGAAAAACATTTTTTGACTTAGTAGATTTTACGGTAAGTAATGTATTGCTGCCGTTAGGAGTACTAGCGATTTCATTGTTTGTGCCAAATAAAATGAGTAAAGATTTATTAATGAAGGAGTTAGAAGTTACAGAAACAAAAGGAAAAACATTATTTAACGTGTGGTTTTTCTTGTTACGCTATATTATTCCAGTAACAGTAGTAATTGTATTTTTGAATGCAATTGGAGTGTTTAAAATGTTTACAAAATAAAAAGGCGAGGGGGATTCCCTGCCTTTTTATTTTATCCCGCTATTCGCGGACAGTAATACTCTCGTTGGTTAAAGTTTCACTTTATTGTGATGTAGATGTTTGTAATAAACGAGTATATGTCTTATAAGCTGTAGCAATTGATATAACGGAACCAATTAAAAATAGGATCGCACTACCAAGCGTAAATAATCGGCCAACATATGTTTCTTTGGCTTCTTGTAGTTCTGCTTGTTGTTCTATATTCATGTGTATCCCCCCAGATGAATAGGCATTTTGTTTTAGTTTATGTAAAATGCCTATAAAGTGTTAAAAACAAAGGGGCTTATAATAAAGAATATAATTTGGACATAAATAAAAAAACTCGGTATGAACCGAGTTTTTTTATTTATAATCCAATATAAGGAGAAGGATCAACGGCATTTGTTTTACCTACATTCCATTCACCGATATGAAGTTCGAAATGTAAATGCTGTCCGAAAGATTGGCCAGTGTTTCCCATAAATCCTAATTGTTCGCCTTGCTTTACAGTTTGTCCGTTCGATACAGAACGACTGCTCATATGAGCGTATACTGTTGTATAAGTTTTACCATTGATACGATGTGATAAATACACGACATTTCCGTAACTGGATGACATCTCGGAACGAATGACAACGCCATCAGCAGCTGCAATAATTGGAACTGTTCCGGAAGCAGCGATATCAATTCCTTTATGGTTATCTAAAGAACGTGCGCCGAATCCAGATGTTTTTGAACCGGCTGCTGGCTTAATAAATCCACCTTTGTTTGTATCTTGTGGTGTTGGAGCAGCTTCTGAAGATGTAGTAGCTTGTTTCCGAGCTTCCTCTACCTTACGTGCCTCTTCAGCTTTCCGAGCTTCTTCTGCGCGTTTTTCTTCTTCAATCGCCTTTTGAACAGCTTGACGCTGATTTTCTAAAATACTTTTTGATTCTTCTAATCCTTCAATCTCAGAATCTACTTTTGATACTTTGGTATGTAAATCGTTAATAAGTGTCTGTTGTTCTTGTTGGTTTTTCTGAAGTTCTTGTTGTTTTTGCTCCAATTGTTGCTCGGATTCTTTTAGTTGTTGTTCTATTTTTTCAACGGCCTCTTTTTCTGCCTTTACAGTTTCTTGATCAGTTGTTTGCTTTTTTACGATGTCTGTGTCGTTATTTAAAATTAAACTAACGGAATACACATTATCGACAAGGTCGGCAAAATTGTTTGAGTTCATCAATACTTCAGTTATGATGTTTGTTCGTGGTTTCTCTTGCATAGATTGTAGTCGTTGTTTAATGACATCTTGGCGAGTGTCAATATTAGTTTGTAATTGCTCAATATGTTTCTTTTTTTCAGCAATTGTTTGTTGTGTTTTACTAATTTCTTTTTTTGTATCGTTTAATTCAGTTTCGTTTTTATTAATAGAAGTCGTTAAATCATCGATTTTTTTCTGTAATTCTTGTATTTCTTTTTCAATTTGTTCTTTCTCTGCTGATTTGTCCTGTAATTCTTGTTGATTGCCTTCTAACTCGGCTTGAATATTAGATAATTTATCTTGACTTGTTTCTGCATATGCTGGTGATAGCAAAGGAGAAACAAAAATAGTCCCTGCGGCTAAAACGCTGAAAGCTGCAAATTTCTTCTTCATTGTTGTCTAGCTCCCTTCTCTATGAATGTATATATCATAAGGAGAAGAAGAGTGTCTATTGTTGTAATCATAATGTAAAGGAAATTTTATAAAATTGCTAAGATTTGTCGGAATTTAGCATGATTTGGAGGAGTTTGTCATCAGTTTGAAACTATGTAACGGGATCCCAAATCGGATTTTAAAATTTTTGTGATGTGAAACGAGTGAGAAATGTTGGCATTTTTCATAATGAAATCGTTTTTTTGAAACCTATAAATCATCAGTGAGGAATCGTTCTCATGTTAGGTTTTCTGACATGGGTTTTGTTTTTGTCAAGAAAATTATTTGTATTCATGCAAAGTTATTTTGTTGTCAGATTTAATTTTATGATTTATCATTTTAAACAGGGACAAATGTAGTGAATTGTCGAATAATATGTAATACTCTTAATTTCACTGTTTCATAACAAACGAGAAAAATAGAGTAAAAGCATCTAAGAAGGGGGTTGCAGCAAGTATGAAAAGAATTGGACTTGCATGGCAAATTTTAATAGGTCTTGCGCTGGGTATTGCGGTAGGGGCGATTTTTTATGGCAATACAGCAGTTGTAGGATACTTACAACCAATTGGTGATATTTTCATTCGATTAATTAAAATGATTGTTGTACCAATTGTCGTAGCGAGCATCGTTGTTGGTGTTGCTGGCGTAGGTGATGTAAAGAAGCTTGGACGATTAGGTGGAAAAACAATTATTTATTTTGAAATCATTACAACAATTGCAATCGTTGTAGGCCTACTGGTAGCGAATATTTTCCAACCAGGACAAGGCGTAGATATGAGCAAATTAACAAAGACAGATATTTCTAAATATACACACACGACAGAACAAGTACAGAGTCACTCTTTTGCAGATACATTTGTAAACATTGTTCCGACAAATATTGTGAAATCTCTAGCTGATGGTGATATGCTTGCTATCATTTTCTTCTCTGTACTATTTGGTTTAGGCGTTGCAGCAATTGGTGAAAGAGGAAGACCAGTTCTTCAATTTTTCCAAGGTGTGGCAGATGCGATGTTTTATGTAACGAACCAAGTTATGAAATTTGCACCGTTTGGTGTATTTGCTTTAATTGGTGTTACAGTTTCTACATTTGGTCTATCGTCATTAATCCCATTAGGGAAATTGCTCATTGTCGTATATGGAGCAATGATTTTCTTCGTTGTCGTTGTATTAGGCTTGACAGCGAAAATATTCGGAATTAATATTTTCCAATTCTTCAAGATTTTGAAAGATGAACTTATTTTAGCGTATTCTACTGCAAGTTCAGAAACGGTTTTACCGAAAATTATGGAGAAAATGGAGAAGTTTGGTTGTCCAAAAGCAATTACTTCTTTCGTTATTCCGACAGGTTATTCGTTTAACTTAGATGGATCTACATTATATCAAGCAATTGCAGCAATTTTCTTAGCGCAAATGTATGGTATTGATTTATCAATTTCGCAGCAAATTACATTATTGCTTGTATTAATGGTGACATCTAAAGGGATTGCGGGTGTACCAGGCGTATCATTCGTTGTATTGTTAGCAACACTTGGCACAGTAGGTATTCCGCCGGAAGGCTTAGCATTTATCGCAGGTATTGACCGTATTTTAGATATGGCTCGTACAGCAGTTAACGTAGTTGGTAACTCTTTAGCAGCTGTTGTTATGTCTAAGTGGGAAGGTCAATATGATGAAGCAAAAGGACAAGCTTATCTAAAAGAACTTTCAGAGAAGCGAGCAGCTTAATTGGTAATGAATAAAGCCCTCACAATAGAGTGAGGGCTTTTCTGCATAGAGAATGGAGAGGGAATAATGAAAAGAAAGTATGGGGATGGTTCTTCTTGGAATCGGTTAATAGAGAAAACATATGAAGTAAAGGCAATAGAGCAAGGTATGTTAGGTATATTGCGTATACAAAAGGTAAAAGAGCCGAGCTATAAGAAATATAATGATCGAGAGCTTTGTATTGTAGATGCAGGTTATACGTGGGTGCAGTATTTTATAAACGATAAGAACTTTGCCATCACAGCTATGTTAAATGAAAAAAGGGAATTAGTGCAGTATTATATTGATGTGGCTAAAGAATATAAAATAGATGAGCGAGGTATGCCATATTTTGATGATTTATATTTGGATGTAGTGTTATTACCTAATGGGGATATATATTTGCTTGATGAAGACGAATTAGAAGAGGCATATAGAGATGGAGATATTTCTAAAGAGGAATATAATGAATCGGTGGATACAGCAAAATGGCTTATCGAAGTAATTGAAAAAGAAAAATTCCCTTGGATTACAATTTTAGAAAAAGAAATTCAAAAATTAAAATGAATATTTTTCGTTTGTAATGCTTGATTTATTCGTACTTTTGTATAAATATCAAAAAATACCAACTATTTTTATACAAATAATAATTGACTTTTGATTAGTAAGCGGGTAAAGTTAGGGAAGAAATTATTATTAAAAAATAAAATATGAAACCTTCTTATAAAGAGAGGCGGAGGGACTGGCCCTACGATGCCTCGGCAGCGGACTCACGATAGAGTGCTGTGCCAAATCCAGCAAGCATGTGCTTGAAAGATGAGGAGAGTGTTTCTTATAGATGTATAAGACCTCTTCTCTTTGGAAGAGGTCTTTTGTTATTGGATAGAAAAGGTTTAGAATTAGGGGAGAGATGTTATTTTGAAACAAACGAGAGGAAATGGCTTAGCATTATTACCACTTGGAATATTTTTAGCACTATTTATTGGTTCTGGAATCATTACAGGTGATTTTTATAAATTGCCGATACTAGTAGCGATTTTAATTGCTGTAGGAATTGCATTAGCGATGAATAGAAAAGAAAGTTTTACAGCAAAAGTAGAACGGTTTGCCAAAGGGGCTGGTAATCCGGATATTATGATTATGGTGTTAATCTTTGTACTTGCAGGTGCGTTTTCTGAAACAGCAAAAGGAATGGGTGGAGTTGATTCTACAGTTAATTTAGCGCTGTCTATTTTACCGCAAGGATTTATCGTTGCTGGAATTTTTGTTATAGGGTCCTTTATTTCATTAGCAATGGGAACTTCAATGGGAACGATTGCTGCATTAGCACCAATTGCAGTCGGTATTAGCCAACAAACAGATATTTCTATTGCACTAGTAATGGCAACAGTTGTTGGCGGAGCGATGTTTGGTGATAATTTATCATTTATTTCTGATACAACAATTGCAGCGGTTCGCTCGCAAGGTACGGAAATGAAGGATAAGTTTAAAACAAACTTTTTAATTGTATTACCAGCTGCTGTTATTACCATCGTATTATTGGTTGTGCTTACACTTGGAAATGATACAGAAATAAAAGCTCATGCATTCGATTGGGTGAAAATTTTACCGTATGCGGGTGTGTTAATAACCGCGTTACTTGGTTGGAATGTACTTATTGTATTAACGGGCGGAACGGTTTTATCAGGTATTATTGGTCTTATTGATGGGAGTTACACATTGGCAAGCTTCTTTAAAAGTGTAACAACAGGAATTAATGGTATGATGGAGCTAGTACTTTTATCGATTTTAATCGGAGGAATGGTTGAAATTATTCAATATAATGGTGGTATTCAGTATTTAATGGACGTATTAACACGTAATATTCGTTCGAAAAAAGGTGCTGAATTTGGAATTGCTGGTTTAGTAAGCATGACAAATATGTGCACAGCGAATAACACGATTTCTATCATATTTACTGGCCCTCTTGCAAAAAACATTGCGGATCAATATGAAATTGATCCACGAAAATCAGCAAGTGTATTGGATCTTTTCTCATGTTGTATACAAGGGTTGATTCCGTATGGTGCTCAAATGTTAACGGCAGCAGGATTTGCAGCATTGTCACCGGTTGAATTGTTACCATATGCGTTTTATCCAATTTTGGTTGGGGTTTGTGGTGTGATTTCTATCCTAATAGGCTTTCCGCGATTTTCAAAAGTAGCAGAAAAAAAGCAATATCATAAAACAGCTTGACCTTAATGTGAATCGTATAGAATATAAAAACGCTCAGCCAATAAATGCTGGGCGTTTTTTGTTACTTATAAATCCTTCTTTAAATAGTAATGCTTATAGTCTCTTCCAACATTATCAAGAATACCAAATTCTTGATAACCGTGCTTTTTATAAAAGTCTAAGGCTTGAAAGCTTAAAGTATCAACTTTTATAAAATCACAACTTCTCTCTAAAGCAATTTTTTCTACTTCTAACAACAATTTGGATCCATATCCTAATTTGCGGATGTCTTCGTCAATCAAAAGAGTATGAATCTCTAACCAGTTCCAGCAAACTTCACCTAATAGTCCCCCGCGGACCTTGTCATTTTCATCTTTAAGAAATAAATGAATTTCTGAGTATCTTCCTCTTAAATCTGGTGGGAAATGTTTTAAATTATATTCGTAAAGAGCATTGTTGATATAGTTTTTATCGGCAGTATTCATTTCTTTTACAATATGAAAATTCATAATATAAGTCTCCCTTTATTTGGATATAGCCTTCTTCCTCATTTTAACATGTTTTCCAAAGGTAATTTCTAAAAATTTTGATTTTGTGTAAACTTCACTATATTTAACTTTAAAGTGAATATTATCATTCAAAGTGGCAAAAAAGTCTTTGTTTATATATATATATATATATATGAGATTTGTAAAGGGCTGAATGCGACTCAGTCTTAAGTCCGAGATGAAAACGGTTCTTAAGCTCGTTATGGAAAAACGAAAAAATAGTTAAGATAAGAGTATCAAATCGAAGGGAGGCAAGCACAAGATGAAACAATTTCTAGCGTTTATCGCAGCTGGTATTTTGGCTTTAATTGCTCTTGGAAGTCTTGCTGGTATAGTAGGATTCGCAATTGGAGCAGGAATTGTGTATTGGAGCTATAAATCATTTGTGCGGGCACAATCATTTTTTGGGAAATTAGCTTGGGGTATTGGTGGTTTAATCGGCTTGTCAATCGCCCTATCTCATTCACCGGCATTAATCGGTATTGCGGCATTAGTAGTTCTATACTACGGATACCGTGAGTGGAAAAAAGAAAAACATGTAGTAGTTGATTCTGCTTCAGAAGGTTCTAAACCATATAGTAACTTTGAAGATGAATGGAATAAGTTAATGAAAAACTAATATAAAACAACTTAAATCATAAAATAAAAGAGAGGAAGATTTATAATGAAACAATCTTTATTCGGACGTGTACGCGATGCAATTTTAGCAGATTTTCATAATGTATTAGATGAGAAAGAAAGAAAGAATCCAATCGCTATGTTAAACCAATATTTACGCGATAGTGAGCGTGAAGTAACAAAAATTGAAAAGTTAATCCAACGTCATAAAACATTAAAATCTAACTTTGCTCGTGAACTTGAACAGGCTCGTTACTTCGTAAATAAGAGATCAAAGCAAGCTGTAATTGCGCAAGAAGCAGGAGAAATGCAATTGCATGAACGTGCATTAGAAGAAGTAGCATACTACGAAGGGCAAGTAGCTCGACTAGAAGAAATGTATGCAGGTGTAGTGGAGCAAATTGATGAATTAGAACGCCGTCTTTCTGAAATGAAAAATAAGCTAAAAGAAATGAATGCAAAGCGTATGGAATTAATGGCACGCGAAAATATGGCTCATGCGAACCGTCGTATGAATACAGCTCTTCATAAAATGGATGAGAATAATCCGTTCTTACGATTTGAAGAAATTGAAGATCACATTCGTGATTTAGAGCTTCGTATGAATGAGGATCATGAGCGTGATACATTTGATATGAAAATTGCAAAACTTGAACGCGAAATGAAAGAAAAAAATGAAGTATCTTTAGACAAAGAAGTAATAAAATAATTGTAGTATATTATAAAATGAGCTTATGATATAGTGGTAGAAGAAAAGGTGTTGGAAAGCAATACCTTTTTCTTCTATTTATATGTAACAAGGAGGGGGGAGCTGAAATGAAGAAACAATTTTCAAAAACACAATTATTGGGGATGCTCCTCATCGTATTTGGATTTGGTCTTTTTCTTGATATGGTTCTCGGACATTTTGAACCAGGGGCCCTTATTTTTGCGTTTATTATGATTATGTTCGGAAGGCATTATCGGAAAAAGAATCGTTATGTGAGAGGGAATGTGTTTTTATTTGTTGGGGGGATTGTTTTTTTATTCTTCCTGTTTTCATCAGCGGCCTTCGTGCTAGTTGTATTTGCTTGCATAGCTTTTATTGGTTATCAACTTATTCAAGGACAGCAGAAACCAAAAACTATACAAGTTGAAATTAAGGAAAAAGGATATATAGATGAAGAAAAACAAATCTATCGCACAGAACCATACCTTAAGAATATAATGGTTGGTAACATAAGAATGATGGACCATATTTATGAGTTAGAAGATATTAATGTCCAGTACGGAGTCGGTGATGTTGAAATTGATTTGACAACGGCAATGATTCCCGAAGGAGAAACGGTCATTGTTATTCGTGGTGTTATTGGGAACATTCGTTTATATGTTCCGTATGATATCGAACTATCTTTAAACCATTCTGTCATCATGGGAAGAGTTTCGCTTCCGGGGCATGAAGAAACAGGTTTTAATCGAAATGTGACGTTTAGGACAGAACAGTACAAAGAAACTCCTCGCCGAATTAAAATTATTTCTTCGCTTGTCGTAGGCGATACGGAAGTGAGGAAAGTATAATGAAAAAGCAAGGAAATATTTCATGGATGTACATTCGTTATTCTATGTTATCTTCTGTTAGTATTGCACTTATTTGTACAGTTGTATATGTATGGAAAAGCGGACAGGATGTATATGATTTATTATGGAAAGAATCCATTGCTTCTGTTCCAATCGGCTTGTTAATTATAAGTACAAGTCTTCTTATGGGTGGAATTGTAGGATATGCGATTGGTTATTATATGCAGCAGCGTATTCAAGGCTTGAATACTTTCTTGTTTGAAGTAGAGCGTGGGAACTTTCCAAAGGATGTTTCGTTTACTGCAGAAGATGAATTTCATGAAGTAGAGCGAAAAGTAATTGCGCTTGCTCGAAGATTAGAGGAACAAGCTGGGTTATTTCAAAAGGTAACGAATGAACGAGCTCATTGGAATGAAGAAATGAGACAAGAAGCGATTTCTCAGGAAAGGCATCGACTAGCAAGGGAACTGCATGATTCAGTGAGTCAGCAGCTTTTTGCAATGTCTATGATGATGTCAGCGATTAATGAACAAGTAGATCATATGCCAGAAACAACGAAAAAACAATTACAACTTGTAGAAAATATGGTTGTCAATGCGCAATCGGAAATGAGAGCATTACTTCTTCATTTACGTCCTGTACAACTTGAAGGTAAAAAGTTAACAGAGGGTATAGAGGAGTTGTTAACAGAACTTTCTAGAAAACAACATATGAAAATTGAATGGTTGATTGAACCGATTCAATTAAAAAAAGGTGTAGAAGATCATTTATTCCGTATTGTACAAGAGGCATTGTCTAATACATTACGACATGCCAAAGCGAAGAAAACGGAGGTACGCCTTCGCCAAATTGATCAATATGCGATTTTGAAAATCATTGATGATGGTGTTGGATTTGAAGTAGGTGTCAATAAAGCTGGATCATATGGTCTAAGGTCCATTCAAGAGCGTGTTCATGAAATTGGTGGAACATTAAAGGTGCTAAGTTTTCCGAATAAAGGTACACAAATTGAAGTGAAAGTACCAATTATGATAGAGAGAGAGGAAGAGTAGCATGATTAAAGTATTGCTTGTTGATGATCATGAAATGGTGCGGATGGGTGTATCAGCATATTTATCCACTCAGCCGGATATTGAAGTTGTTGGGGAAGCTGAAAATGGAAGAAAAGGTTCAGAATTAGCATTAGCATTAAAGCCAGATATTATTTTAATGGACCTTGTTATGGATGAAATGGATGGTGTGGAGGCAACGCGTACGATTATTCAAGAATGGCCAGAAGCAAAAATTGTTGTCGTGACAAGCTTTTTAGACGATGAAAAACTATATCCTGTCATTGAAGCAGGGGCAACGAGCTATTTATTAAAAACATCAAGAGCGAGCGATATCGCAGATGCAGTACGAGCGACTTATGATGGAGAAACAGTACTTGAGCCGAAAGTTACTGGAAAAATGATGTCTCGTATGCGTCAAAAGAAAGAACAGCCACTTCATGAAGATTTAACGGAACGAGAGTTTGAAATCTTATTATTAATTGCAGAAGGAAAAAGTAATCAAGAAATAGCAGATGAGCTATTTATTGCACTAAAAACTGTGAAGACACATGTAAGTAATATATTAAATAAATTGAATGTAAGTGATCGTACGCAGGCGGTTATTTATGCTTTTAGACATCAGTTAACGAAATAAGATGGAGCTTCCACTGGATATGACTGGTTTCATTAGTGGAAGTTTTTTATCTTATGATTGGTGGGCAGAAAGATCTCCACTTCCCACCGATTAAAGTTTCACTTTATTGACGAATTCATTTGAAAGCGCTATCATTTGATTAGAAACGAGTAAAAAAGAAAAGTTAGGAAATTACGTGAATGTATTGCAAGCACTTAAGGAACAATATGATATTGTAAAAGTGGAAACAGTTGATACGAACATTGAGTATTATACAAAAGCATATAAAATAAGTAGTTTCAATCATACGTCTTATCAAATAAAAAAAACTCCCGTTTAAGGGAGTTTTTTTTATTTACCCGCGATACCACCCTAGTTCATACATATAGAAATACATTTATATGTATGAGGCTTTGCAACGTACAACATGATACGTGTTCTTCGTAACGGGGGACGACAGGTAAGAACTTGCTACATCGTTCGGTTCTACTTCTTAGAGATGATTTTCGGTTACGCACTGAGCATTGCCTTTCAGCAAGATGCCTACTCTTTGGGGAACAGCTGTATAACGTACACGTTCTCGTCGATGAATTTTGTTTAAGTATTCTGAAAGGACTTTCATATGTCTTATTTATAAAGTCAATATGTTTTTTGAATAGAATTTTGAGGAATTGTATCAATATGAGAAATGGAACGAATATAATTTGCAAAAGCTTCTTGATCTGTCGGGCCTTCTATACGATTTCTTCCTGATTTGAAAGTTATAAATTTATCTCCTCCGTTTGCTAAAAAAGAGTTGGCCACAACAGAGTATGTTTGATTATCTTGCAGAGGAGTTCCATTTTCTAATGAAATAGATTGGATTAAATTATTTTTCCAGCTATAACGAAGGCCAGAAATTTGTAGCATGCGAGTTTCTTCTTTCCATTGTTCTTGCAAGACGTTTCGAATTTCTTTTCCTGACAACTCCATCTTGATTAATGGGTTACCGAATGGTTGTATGAGGAAGGCATCTTCCCACGTAATTGTTCCTTTTTGTAAATCGTGCCGAATGCTCCCGGGATTTACAAAAGCAATATCCGTTTGCATAGTTTGACGTTGAGCTATAGCAAGAAGGGCGCCTAATTTTGATTCGCCATGTTCGTTTCGATCACGGGTTAATTCGTAGGTTGCTATTCCTAATTGTTCTTCTATTTTAGAATGGATTTTCTCATATAAGAATCTATCCATTTTCTTATATGAGAATCAGGAGAAAGCGTATTTTGGTAGACTGGGACAATAGTTGCATCTTTTCTTATAATGTCTTTGGTTTTACGATTTAATGTAACAGTGACGTTTGAAAAAGCTTTTCCATATGAATAAGCTTGCACAAGGAGTTTCCCGTTTACGTTTCCATTTACATAAGAATGAGTATGTCCACCAAAGATAATATCGACGTCAGTATCTAGGTTATTTGCTAAATTAACTAGAGCTCCAGTGGTATTATCACCGGTTGTATTACCACCAAGATGAGCAAGAATTATAAATGCATGAATGCCTTTCTTTTGTAGTTGATGTACATAGGAATTAATGGAAGTAGCTTCATCCAAAAAGAGGACAGAAGACATATTGGTATGCATTGTTAGAAATGGAGTATCTTTTGTGACGACACCAATGAATGCAATGGGAATACCATCGATCCATTTAATTGTATAGGGAGGAAAGAGTGCCTTTTTTGTTTTACTATCTAAAGCATTTGCACATACATAGGGGAATGAACTGCCTGAAAACGAATTTATTTGTGCAGTAGATTCACCACTAATGAGTTGCTGCAGAGCAACTGGTCCTCTATCAAATTCATGGTTTCCAATTGTACCAACATCAACTTGAAGCTTATTTAAAAATTCCATCGTTGGTTCATCATGAAACAGTGCCGAAATCGGAGGACTCCCGCCAATCATATCTCCTGTATGAACAAGTAAGGTGTTGGGGTTTTTATCGCGGTAGGATTGAATGTAGGCGGATATGTAATCGGCGCGTCCTACAGCTTTACCATGCAATGTTGAAGTGGTATTTAATTGGCCGTGCAAATCATTGAGGCCAAGGATTTGCACGGATATGTCGGTAGGTAGAGAAGGAGAGAATAGCACGGGAAAAATCAGTTTGATAAGAAAGGGGAATAATATGAAATAGTTCATATTGACACTCCTCTATTAAACATATTTTAGGATGTGGAAGTTTCACTTTATTGTATGAGGAGTGAAAGGGAATCTTTTGTAAAAAAATCGTAAAGTATAGAGGGAATGTAAATTTTTTGAGAAATATGACAATTGAGATGGAAAGGCAGGAATCTTTTTTATCAATAGCGAATAATACTACAATCCACTTACGGAAAAGAACAGACCAAAAAGAGGTGACGGAAATGCTTGCGATGGGTATATTGTTTGGAATTGTAGTAATTTGTGGTTTCATATGGTTATATTATTCGCGTTCGTTTAAACAAGCAGAAGTGTTGCTCTTTCAAAAAGGAAGTTTGTTGACCAATCAATCTAGATATTTAGTGTGTCCAAAGTGTGGAAGTGCACAGGCTAGAAGTGGAGGATATCAAGAGTGTTGCAAAATTAGGTTATGAAAGGAGAAAGCCTCACAAAATTATGTGAGGCTTTCTTAAGATTTTGTGGCACTCCAAATGGTCCAACGATCTTGTTCGACAATGGGAGCTATGTTGTGTAGCTCAGAGCGGATATGGTGGAGTAATTGAGAAAGTTCTTCGTCTGTTAATTCGTATAAAATAGATCGGCCTGTCCGTGGTGATAAATCTTGTAGTAATGTTTCAATGGAATCATGGATTTTTCGAACTTCCCAAATTGTTTGAAGGGGAAGTGGATGCATACCGTTTTGTGTAATTAATTGCTGTATATAGGTTGCTTTTGGTCTTCGCTTTTCCTCTATTGGAATGAGCTTAGGATAGATGGAGAAGAAATACCCACGAATATGTTCTGGGCTTCCTAGAATTATACAATCTTCAATGGTACGATCTTGAAGAATAAGCATGCCATTTTTCTTTAAGATACGTGAGGCCTCTTGTAAAAACTTTGGGACGTCTTGTAAATGATGAACAACAGCACGAGAAATTACAATATCAAAAGTTTCATTAGCAAATGGCATATGGTGGGCATCACCGTGAATGAATGAGATGTTTTGGATGGAAGCGCAATTTTCTATTGCTGCTTGTAGCATTTTTTTTGAGAAATCGAAACCAACGACATTGCTAGCTCCCATGAGAGCCAGTTCTTTCGTATAAATACCACCACCGCATCCAATATCAATTATGCTTTTACCTTTTACATCAATTATATTTTGGATTATTTCACACCAAGAAATATCTGCTTTTCGTGTGGCATAAGTGTACTTATTATTGGCATCATGAAAATTAATGGACATGTAAAAGCCTCCTTTCGTGTATAGTATATCTCATTTCATCATACATAGCGTTTTTGTTTCATTTTCAAGGACAATAAGCTTTTCTTATTGTTCTATATAGGAGGGCGCGGAGTGAGTAAAAAATATTTGCTAATTATATTCATTTTTTTATTAGCATCGTGTAGTCAGTTTGAACAAAAAAAGGAGAAAAAACAAGTAGAAAAGACGGTGAATTCTGTGCAGGAAAGTATACAAGTAACAGTTATACAAAAAGGAAAGCTCGAGAAGGTTTTAAGCCAAGAGGAAGCAAAAGAAGTAGTGGAGATTATTAATAAGGCTGAGAAACAACAAATAACAGGGAGTTTTGGAGAGCCAGAGTATGAAATACAAGTTGAGAAAAATGGAAAGAAGAAAACATATCGTGCATGGTTAAGAGGAGAAGATCGACGTGGTTGGTTACAAGATGAAAAGGATACGTATATGCTCACAAAATCTGATACAGAACAACTGTTATCTATACTTCCGACTGTGCCTGAATCAACAAGTGATGATACGAAAGTAAATACATTAACAGAAGTGACAAAAAAGGATTTACAAATTACTGCTTTTCACATTAAAACAAATGAAAAAAGCATAAATTATAAAGTATTTTATACGATTTCGGATTCTTTATATAAAACGTTGGAAAAAGATAGGGAGTACTATTTTCAATTGACGTTTCCTTCTAAAGTACAACAAGTGATTGGAAAGAAAACAAGTGAAATCATGCAAGGTGAGAAAGTGAAAGAGGGGTATAAACAATATGAAGTGAGTATCGTTGTACCAGTAGAGCATGTATCAACTTCTCAAATAAAAGCATTAGAAACTTATTACGATGAGTATGATTTACAAGTATTAAATTACAAAAAAGAAAAAGTAGGAGCGTTTCAAAATATTATTCAGATTGTAAAAGATTATGGTGAAAAAATGAATTTGCAAAGATAGCTAAACTCTTTCCTAGGAAATGAAAAATAGAGTGAACTAAAAGGTTCACTCTATTATTTTGTTTTTGCAGAGGGTTCGTTCATTGATTTTCGTGTAATAAGATAGGAAATCATAAGAGCAGAAAGGACAATAAGAGTGATAAACAAATGATTGGGTAACCAATCTAATAATAGTAAATAGCCAACTGTATAAAAAATTAGTGTTGAGGCTAAAAAGGATAAAGTGCCAATCATGAGAGATTGTAATGACATTTTATGTCTACCTCCTTCCGTTATTTTTCTGTTCTCAAGCAATCAATCTTAGTATTGTATTGAAGAAAAAGAAGAATAACTGCTTGGAACATATTCTTTTCTTATTTTTGGCTAATTTTGGATTATATAAACGTCATTTCTGATAAAAGAAAAAATATGACATACATAGAAAGAGGGAGAGATAGGAATCATCTAGTGTAGAGGTTTCAAAAACGAGAACCGTTTTTAAAAGATATAATACGGAAATAAAAAAGAAGCAGATAAAACAAGATGTAAGGCGAAGTTTAAGGTTTGAAAAAGGGGATAGAAGTCAGGAAGAGTGAATACGTCGTTTATGCTCATCGTGTTTACCACGACTTAATAGTATTATAAACAAATATACAGGTGAAACAAATATATGGGAATATACTGAGTTTGGGAACGGAAAAGGTATACAAGTAATCGAATAATCTCTTCAAGCCTAGTCTTAAGTTAGGTAATTTTGGTTAGTTTGTTTTCTTTTAGGAAAGATAGGATGGGATATAAAGCAAAAATTTGTTTGGTTTAGCAGAAAATAACAGGATAAATCTAAATCGTTCATACATTTTTCACAAAAACACCGTGTTTATAGTGATTAAAATCACAACATCCAGTGAACATTTCATTTACACTAACAATAGTTAAAGAAATAAAGGAGTAGGATACAATGTTAAGTGCAAAAACAATTGAAAGTGTAAAATCAACAGTACCATTATTACAAGAAAAAGGCGTTGAAATTACGACACGTTTTTATCAAATTATGTTCTCGGAACATCCGGAATTATTAAATATTTTTAACCATACAAATCAGAAAAAAGGAAGACAGCAACAGGCGTTAGCAAGTGCAGTGTATGCAGCCGCTGCATATATTGATAATTTAGAAGCTATTATTCCTGCTGTAAAACAAATTGGTCATAAGCATAGAAGTTTAGGAATTAAAGCAGAACACTACCCAATCGTCGGAAAATGTTTATTACAAGCGATTAAAGAGGTAGCAAATGCGCCACAAGAAGTGTTAGATGCTTGGGGAGAAGCGTATGGTGTAATTGCTGATGCATTTATTAGTATCGAAGCAGAAATGTATGATGAAGCGGCAAAAAAAGAAGGCGGTTGGAAAGATTTCCGTAACTTTGTTGTTGTGAAAAAAGAGAAAGAGAGCGACGTAATTACATCGTTTTATTTCAAACCAGAAGATGGTGGAGAATTGTCAACATTCTTACCTGGTCAATATGTAACGATTCAATTAAATATAGAAGGTGAAACATATACACATAATCGTCAGTATAGCTTATCAAACGCTCCTGGAAAAGGCTACTATCGTATTAGTGTGAAACGAGAAACAGCTGCAGAAACACCTGATGGAAAGGTATCTAATTATTTACACGATCATGTTCAAGAGGGAGATATCTTGCCACTAAGTGCACCGGCGGGGGATTTTGTATTAAATATGGATTCAAATTTACCGATTGTGTTAATCAGTGGCGGCGTTGGTATTACGCCGATGATGAGTATGTTAAATACATTAATTGAGCGAGATTCGAACCGCAAGGTATACTTTATTCACGCAGCATTAAATAGCAAAGTGCATGCGATGAAAGAACATGTGCAGCAAGTAGAGAACGACCATGAACAAGTAGAAGTATACACTTGCTATTCTTCACCAACAGAACAAGATTTACAAGCGAAAAACTTTGATAAAGAAGGTTTCATTGATTTAGATTGGTTACAATCAATTATTCCTACAAATAAAGCGGACTTTTATTTCTGTGGCCCGGTACCATTTATGAAGCATATTAATAAGGATTTAGTAGAATGGGGCGTTTCACCTGAACACATTCATTATGAATTTTTTGGGCCGGCAGCAAGTTTATCATAAGGCAAACAAAAAACGAGGTGTTAGTTCCCCTCGTTTTTTACTTGTTCTCGTAACAAGCGATTTACTGTTTCACGACGTACACCGATTAGTTGTCCGATTTCTGTTTGTGTTAATATTTCATAGATTGGAATTTCCCCTAAATATAGTGAGAACCACTCTTGTAAACGGTAGAGACGTTCTTTCGGAGAAACAGTTGTTAATTGATCGATTCGCTGCTGCATCATTCGTAATTTTGTTTGTAGTTGCATGGCGATATCAGCGTATAATTCTGGATTCTCCTGTAGTTTTTCGTACCATGTATTACATACAATGGGCTGGACCTCTGTTTTAATTAAAGCAATTGCTGTACCATGATACTCCTTTGGTGAAATTAAAGAATGGTGAGGGATTGTCTCACCTGGAACAATAATGTTAAATAAAAATGGTGTTCCGTCTTCTTGTAATCGAATAACTTTTAATAGTCCCGTTTTAATAAAATATAAGGGACCTTCTTCACCTTGACGAAATAATGTATCCCCTTTATGTAGAATCAATGTTAGCACCTCATTTAATCATTTCTATTCGTTCATTGTACCCGATTTATAGTCTGTTTGTATTAAAAAATAGATGAATAAAAGAAGATAAGCTTACAAAACAGCAATTTAATTGACGGAATGTATGCTATTACAGTAGTATACTATTTAGTGTGTAATAGTACTAGCAATAAATACGCTGTAGGGGGTTTACTATATTGTTAGATGCGAAAATGACTGATATGAAAATTCCAGCTAATGCTGTAATACATGTGGAAGAGATGAAAGGTGGAGTCGTTCTATCAGTTGAAATAGATGGTCAAATTATCTATACAATGGCTTATGATGAAGAAACGGATAGCTACGCTGAATTGTATGATAGGAATGATAAACGAGCACGTCAAGTACATGAAGATTTTATGGGATGGTCACTCCTTCACTAAAAAGATGTCAATATGACATCTTTTTTTGTTGAATCGATAGATTATATAAGCAGATGCAATAAACTGATAAAATTTGTAATAATTGCTTTTACATTGTTAGCGCTTTGTAACAGCACACCCTCTGTTTTTTCGCTATCATAAAGGTAATAGTCACAGCTATAGAAGTGGAGTGATCAACTTGGGTAAATTGCATATTTCAAATTTGACGTTGTTGTGTATGTGTACGGTATTATGTTTTATTTTTGGGGTGTTTTTGTATTCCTGCGTATAAAAAAACGCATTCTAAAAAGAACGCGTTACAAAAAAGAAATGATAATTAATCTAGTTCCAAGAATAATTAATGTGACACGCAATAATTTGATAATCGCATTACCGCTTAATTTTGTATTGATGAAAGCTCCAATTTTCCCGCCAATCCAAGCGCCTGGAATAAGAATCAATGCATAAATCCAGCTAACATTGCCAAGAGAAATATGAGTCATAGAACTTACGATTGCTGATAAAAAGACAATAAACATGGAAGTTGCGACAGCAATTTGTGCAGGGAATGCAAAAAGAAGCATCATCGCTGGAACGAGTAATGCACCGCCACCAATGCCAAATAATCCAGATATAAAACCAACTACAAATGCGATAATAATCGAAAGAAACGGTGGGAATTGATAATGAACGGTGTTACCTTCAGCATCTGTGAAAGATCGTTTAATAACATTTGCATTTGAGAGGGAAAGAGGTTTCAATTTATCGCGTAACATGAGAAGGATAGATACGAAAATAAGGAAAATTCCAAAGTATAATGAGAAAGAATCCTGATTCAAAAATTTGTTTGCCCACGATCCAATAATACCTCCAGGGCCGCTCCCTATAAATAAAATAAGTCCACTTTTATAATCTACTCGCTTATGTTTCATATAAGTAAGAGTAGAGGAGAGACCAGTGAAAACTACGGTCACCATTGATGTACCAACTGCGAGTTGTGGTGATAAACTATGCAACCCAATCAGTAAGGGGACGATAATAATTCCTCCACCAAGTCCTACTAAACTTCCGACTGTTCCTGCGATTAATCCAATGAAAAGTAACATGATGTATTCCAAAATTGCCAACTCCTCTGTATCACTAATACAACATTTATTATACATGCTTTTTGAAAAGAAATAAGATTGTTCACAAAAAAGTCGCCTTCCTAGAAAAATAAGGAAGGCGACTTTGTATTAGAAAATAAAATGTAATAGGTAATAGAATAAGGCTGCTAATGAAGCAGAAATTGGAAGTGTAATTACCCATGTAATTAACATACGTTGCGCAGTTCCCCATTTTACACCTTTTACACGATGGGAAGCACCTACCCCTAAAATAGAAGAAGAGATAACGTGCGTTGTACTAACTGGCAAATGAATAAATGTAGCACCAAAAATAACAAGTGATGATGATAAATCGGCAGCTACCCCATTTACAGGACGAATTTTCATAATTTGTCCACCAACAGTTTTAATAATTTTCCATCCACCGACAGAAGTACCAAGACCCATTGCAAGAGCACATGAGAACTGAACCCAGAAAGGAATATCTCCAGAACTATGAAGGCCATTTGTCATTAAGGCCATTGTAATAATACCCATTGCTTTTTGAGCATCGTTTGTACCATGTGTATAAGCTTGTAGTGCGGCTGTAAACACTTGGAATAAACGGAAGTTTTGATTCGTTTTCGTTAAATTAAAGTTTTTAAAGACAACTTTAAAAATACTATATACGATAAACCCAATAACAAATGCAACGATTGGCGAAATAATTAAAGCTTCAAGAATTTTAATAAATCCTTTGAAATTAATTGAACTTAATCCAGCAGCAGCAATTGCAGCACCTGCGATTGCACCAATAATTGCATGCGAAGAACTACTTGGGATTCCATAGTACCAAGTAATTAAGTTCCAAGCAATTGCAGCAAGCAGAGCGGCTAAAATAACATATGATCCATGTTCTAAAGCAAATGGGTCAACAATGTCTTTTGTAATTGTTTTTGCTACACCTGTAAATGTCATTGCACCTAAAAAGTTCATAATAGCTGCCATAATTATAGCTTGTCTCGGCTTTAATGCCTTCGTTGAAACAGCCGTTGCAATCGCGTTTGCTGTGTCGTGAAATCCGTTAATAAAGTCGAAAGCTAAAGCACAAATGACTATTAAAACAGTCAATATCAAGAGTGTATCCATGATCAAACTCCTTATGCGTTCTTCATAATAATTGTTTCTAATACGTTTGCAACGCTTTGACAGCTATCAGCTACTTCTTCTAGCTCTTCATAGATCTCTTTGAATTGAATGATCTTAATTGGATCTTTTTCACGAGAGAATAAGTTCTTAATAGCATGGCGACGGATATCATCACACTGTGATTCGTAATCCTTAATTTTAATTGCATTTGTGCGAATATCCACTAATTTCTTATTCGACATAAGTTCAACGGAATTTGCAATCTCAATTGCACATTGATTAATTGCCTCCACAAATTTAATCATGTATTCATCTGCTTCTGTAATAGAATACATTTCGAATAAACCTGCACTGTGGTCTAATCCATCAAGTACATCATCCATGCTCATCGCAAGTTGCAGGATGTCTTCACGTTCAATAGGAGTAATAAACGCTTTGTTTAGCTCCATAATGATTTCGTGAATAAATGAGTCACCTTTTGACTCGTATTCTTTCATGCGCATAGAAAATTCTTTTAGATCGCTGGCATTTCTAATTTTATACTCCACGAAAAATTGCGCGCCTTCTTTTAAATTTTCGGAAACATTCATTAACATTTCGGAAAATTTATCTTTTTTAGATTTAAAGACCATTATTGTTACCCCCACGAAAAGTAATATATGTAAAATATATTGGCTAGTCAATTCTAACAAAAAACTGTCGTTTTTTAAAACATTTTATCGAAAAGTTTACAAAAACTTAACATAACTCACATTGATGTATTAATAATATTAATAATCAATAATGAATATCTTACTTGTAGAATGTCCTTTTCTTGTAAAAAGTATGAATGTAAAAGAAATGCTTTACACTTGAGGAACTAATACGTTATTATAATAAATTCAAAAAGAGGACATTTTTTCCTTTTTTAATCGAAAGTGTAAACTAATGGAGGAAGTGAATAAATGAAATTGAACAACACTCATTTCAAGAAAATGCTTGAGTGGTTCAACAAGAGGAAGAAATTGCGCAACATATTATTAATTTTTTTCAGTTTTTTTGTTACCCTATTTATTGCAGTAAATATAATGATCTCCATTCAAGACATATCTGCATTAAAACAAGCTGTTCCGCAGCCGACACTTATTTATGATGCTAATAAAGAAGTGGCAGCAAAGTTATCTTCTTCCAAGGCGGAAGGAATCAAAAGAAAAGATATTCCTGATATTATGATTCAAGCAGTTGTAGCAGTAGAGGATAAAGAATTTTTTAGCCATCATGGTATTGACTATAGTGGGATTATGAGTGCCTTGTTAAAAAATATTACTGCTGGAGAAGTAGTAGCTGGTGGGAGTACAATTACACAACAGCTTGCGAAAAATGTATTTTTAACACAAGAACGTACATTTTCACGGAAGTTTAAAGAATATTTTTTAACAAAAAAGATAGAGCGTACGTATACAAAAGATGAAATTATTGAGATGTATATGAATCAAATTTATTTTGGTGAAGGAGCTTGGGGTGTAAAAAAAGCGGCTAAATCATATTTCAATAAAGAAGTAAAGGATTTAACAATAGCAGAAGCTGCGACAATTGCAGGGTTAATTAAGGGGCCATCAATTTATTCACCATATAAAAATTTTAATAAATCAATCGAAAGACGTAACGTTGTTTTAGCATTAATGAAAGAGCAAGGATATATTTCAGAAGAACAGTACAGCAATGAGAAAGAAAAGGGCCTTGTATTACGCCGTGGCGTTGATGATAAGTATAAGGGCAAATACTCACAATATGTAGATTACATTGTCAGAGAAGCGATGGAGAAATATGAATTGACACAAAATGAAATTTTAGCTGGTGGATATCGTATTTATACAGAACTTGATCCGAAAAAACAACAAGCAGTGGAAGATGTTGTGAATAATGATAGTTATTTTCAAGGGAGTAATGCTGATCAACTTATGCAAACGGGCATTGTTCTGATGGATCCGAAAACTGGTGGTGTACCCGCACTAGTTGGCGGGAGGGGAACGTATCAATTTTTACAATTTAATCATGCAACACAATTAAAAAGACAGCCTGGCTCGACATTAAAGCCTCTCGCAGTATATGTACCTGCATTAGAACAGGGATATGAAGTATATGATGTTTTAAAGGACGAGCCACTTCATATAAAGGATTATACGCCTCAAAATAGTGATCATACTTTTCATGGCGATGTGACAATGTATGAAGCAATTGCTAAGTCTTATAATGTTTCAGCAGTTTGGTTGTTAGAACAAATTGGATTAGACAAAGGGTTGAAGTCATTAGAACGTTTTGGTATTCCATTGCAAGAGGAAGATCGTACCCTTCCTATTGCTTTAGGGGGAATGCATACGGGAACTTCACCATTCATAATGGCTCAAGCTTATGCAACTTTTGCAAATGATGGAGTACAAGTTGAAGGGCATGCAATTCGTGAAATACAGAATGCTGAAGGAGAAATAGTAGGAAAGTGGTATAAAAAAGAAACACGTGTAACAAGTGAAGAGGTTGCTCAAAAAATGACGTATTTATTAAAAGGCGTTGTTGAAAAAGGAACAGGTGAAAAAGCAAAGGTAAAAAATATAGATACGGCTGGTAAAACAGGAACTACTCAGCTTGTAGACGGTCCGAGTAGCGGAGCGAAAGACTCATGGTTTGTTGGTTATACACCTGACCTTGTCGGTGCAATTTGGGTAGGGTATGATAAAACGGATAGAGAGCACTATATTCCAGGCGGTAGTCAAATTACAACAACAATGTTTCGAGATATTATGAAAAAAGCTGATGCCAACCCTAGTCAAAAAGCATTTCAATTATCACTAATATCAGAGACTGACTATGCAAAACAATTAAAGAAAATTGAAGAAGAAAAAAGAAGAAAAGAGGAAGAAAAAAAGCGTCAAGAACAACAAAAAGAGTGGATTGATAAAGTAAAAGAGTGGATTCCATTTTTGTAAGAATAAAAAGAGACGAATGATTATTATATTCGTCTCTTTTTTATATGAATTGAAAAATTTTTTCAGCGGATGTATTTACTGTTCAGTGAGGCGAATAATGACGTTAGAATGGGATTGTGAATTATAAAAAATTGAAATTGTTCCTTTGCTAATTGGCTCAAAAGGTAAGTCATCTTCATATTTTCCAGTATTTTTATTGTGAATGGATAATGTAATTTCATCGATTTTTTGGTTATTATATTGTTCTTTAATTCTTTTTGCAATCTGATTCAGGTCATGATGGGAAGAAGCTTCTGTAATAATCATTCCTTTAATAACTCTTTTTTCTTTAGATAAAGAAGATGAGAGAGGTACTATATTTTGGTTTGCGTATAGCAGTTCGTATGAAGCAATGTTACTGTTTTCTGCTGCTTTTGATGCAGAGGTGCATTCTAAAGTCAAAAAGAGTCCTGAACATAAAATTATACATGACATAAGGACGATCCCAAAGCGTATTGACGATAAGGTGTTCATTTTCATCCCTCTTTCATATCATTGTCTTTGTTCTCTATCATACAGAAGAAGCGTTAAGGTAGAGTAAATTTGAAGTAAAGAAACGTAAAGAAGGACATCTAACATTTAAGATGGGAAGAATAGCCTCGAGTTCATTCTTACCGGAGTGTGTTGAGTTTGGAATGAAAGAAGAGACATTGAACTCATTAAGTTTTGTGGTATTTCTATATGAAAGAGGAAAAAATATAGAACACATGTGGACTAAGAGATTGAGTAGTGAAGAACTTGGGGCATGTGAAAAAAACATAAAATTGTATATTTCGAATATATTTACGTAGTTATATCAGTGGGGCTTTATCCCCACTGATTCTTTTTTAGAAGATGCTATAAGCCCGCTTCTTTTTGTGCCAATGGAATTGAGATGATAAATGTTGTTCCATTTTCATTACTAGAAACTTTTAGAGTTCCATTGTGATTTTGAATGATTTTTTTTGTTACTGATAATCCGAGGCCAGTTCCGGTATCTTTTGTAGAAAAGAATGGATCAAATATATATTCTTGAATCGATGAAGGAATACCAAATCCATTGTCTTGGAAAGTGACGCGAGCAAAATTATCCAAACGATGACTAGTGATTTGAATGGATAAAGGTCTATCACTTTTTGCATCCACAGCATTTTGGAATAAGTTTAGGAAAACTTGAACGAGCTCATATCGATCAATATTCACTAATATGTTTTCTAAATCGGAAGATAAATTATATTCAATAGAAATGTTATGCAAAAATACTTCACTAGCTAGTAGCTGTTGGATATATTCACGTAAAAAAGTATTGATGGGAAATGGTTCTCTTTTAAATTCGTGTGCTTTTGAAATAGATAAAAATTTAGTGATGATACTATTTGCGCGATCTAATTCAGGAATGAGCAGATTTTGAAAGAGTTCTTTATTAGAAGGTGAAACGCTTTCTTGTAAAAATTGTAAATAACCACGTACTGTTGTAAGTGGATTACGAACTTCGTGTGCAATTCCAGCTGCAATTCGACCAGCTAATGCAAGTTTTTCAGCATCACGCTCGGTATTTAAATAATGAAAAACACTGATAACACGGAAAATTTCTCCATTATAATCACGAATAATGCGATTGTTTATAATACCATAGTTTAAGTCTAATACTTCTTCATTGTAAATTTCTTGCCCGCTGTGTAATGTTTCTAAAGCTTTAATTTTTTCTTCTGGTAAGTTTAATAACTTTTGGATTGGTTCACCAATTATATCATTTCGTAATACGCCAAGATCGTCTGCTGCAGATTGGTTGCATAATGTAATGATACCTTTATTGTCAATGAAAGTGACATGATGTGAAAATGCATCAAAAATATGAACAAAGTACTTTTCAAGTTGCTCAAATAGAAATAAGGAATCGCAAGTTAGTACAAGATTTGATTCTATATCTTCTTTTGGGATGTGATGAATGAAATGAGAAGTTCCTTTTTTATGTAATTGTAAACCTAGTTGTGAATTTTCGTATGTGAAATGATGGGGTAATTGATTTACCAACTGTTCATAAAACTGCACTTTTTTTTCTAATTCTTTTATTTGATTTTCATGAGATAAAGTAGTATCCTCTTGAATCATAAATAAATAACTCCTCAATTTAAAAATTCTTCCATCTAGTATATCATATTTTTATAAGGATGCTCTTGAGGAAAGCTGAAACTTTTTTAGCAGGCTGAACTATTTGTTTTCGTTAATTCAGTATGTATGGATTGACAAAAATAGGATAAGGAGGGATAAGGGTGATTTCTATTGGATTAACAGGATGGGGAGATCACGATTCTTTATATACGGATTCCTATGGAAATAGAAATAAATTGCGAACATATAGTGAGTATTTTCCCATTGTAGAAGTAGATAGTTCGTTCTATGCGATGCAACCAGTTAAGAATTATATGAAATGGGCCGGAGAAACACCAAAAGATTTTTCATTTGTTGTCAAAGCCTATCAGGGGATGACAGGACATATGCAGGGAGAGATTCCATTCTCTAATTTCGATGAGATGTTTGAAATATTTAGACAATCTATTGTTCCGCTTCAAGAGGCACATAAATTAAAGGCGATATTATTTCAATATCCACCTTGGTTTGATTGTCAGAAGAAAAATGTCGATTTACTCCGTTATACAAAAGAAAAAATGGAAGGATTACCGTGTGCTATAGAGTTCCGAAATCAAACATGGTTTAATCCACATATGCATGATAAAACATTACAATTTTTAGAGCAGGAAAAGTGGATCCATACGATTTGTGATGAACCACAAGCTGGAATTGGTTCAGTTCCAATTGTATTAGAAGCGACTCATTCTGAAGTGACATTAATACGCTTTCATGGCCGCAATTTTCATGGATGGCTTGATAAAGGAGAAAATTGGCGAGCTGTGCGTTGTTTATATCGTTATAATAAAAAAGAGTTAGAAGAATGGGTAGAAAGGTTACAGGTATTGCAGAAAAAGACGAAGAACATATATGTGTTATTTAATAATAATTCCGGCGGGGATGCTGCTGATAATGCAAAACAGCTTATGACGATGATGCACATTACATACGGCGAACCAAAACCGGAACAACTCAATTTATTTGAATAAAATTAAAAAAGAAAAACACTGTACAAACAGGGGGAATGTACAGTGTTTTTCTATATGAAAAAGAGGGGTAACAATGTTACTGAGCGTTTGTTTGATTCATCAATTGTTGGCTTCGTAATAAATGATAATGGTTATCATTATCATTGTCAATACTTTTCTTAATATTTTTTGTGGAAAATTTAAAGTTTACAAAAAATTAATTTAATAATATAATGAAAACGTTTATTTGATAATAATTATCAATGTTAATTAAGGGAGCGGGAATGAATGAAAAAGCCATGGAAAGTCATGACGACAGTTGCTGTTGTTTCTTCACTTCTACTATCAGTAGGGTGTGCAGGAAAAAAAGAAGAAACGTCAAAAGAAAAAAATACATATCGTATACCAGTAACTGATTATTCGTTTGATACAGCAGCAAATATGTTTGCATATACGGAATTTGAATTGTCTGGGGAACCATTAGCAGAAGGACTTGGATTAGATTTAGACATATTGGATGCACAAAAACGAAATAAACCAACGAAATTTGATTACATGGCTGGAATTGAATCTTATGAGTACTCAGAAGAAGCAATGTATGAGGTTGTTGAGAAATCCGGTCTTGGACTGCATTTACTGCACGCACCAATTGTACAAAAAATGACAAAAGCAGAAAATAAAGATGTTCCTACTTGGTTAGAGAGTCGATTTTATACATTAGCTGATAGTGTAGGGTATCCACGTAAAGAAATATTTACAAATATGTACCCGACATTTATGGAATATGCTGGCGGTGATCCGCATTATACACAAAAGGTGGATACTTCTGTATATGCAGAAAACGATGATAAAACATATGTACCAGCGTACCAAATGGATTTTAAAACATTACGCTGGGATCGTACGAAAATGAATAAAACGTTAACACCAGCAGCGTACGGTTCAACGTTTTTAAAACAAACATTATGGGCTGGGGACTTTTTAGGTGGTTTCCATACATTAGATAAAGATGAAGAGTTAGAGGCAACATCAAGCACACAAGATAAAGATGCAAATATTCGCCTTGGAAAAAGTAGTGCAGATGGTATGCAAGGAGTGATTTTAACAGAAGAAATTTGGAATAAGCTTGCATATATTCGTGATGGATTATTTTATGATGCGAATGCAAAACAATTAACGAGCGGAATTGGAAGTAAATATAATCCAGATAACGGTCTTGTTTATTTACCACATGAGATTAAAGTAAATGAAGAAGAAAAAGGCGGAATTGCAAAAGCTGGCGGATTAGAAGTGAAAGATGCACGCAGTATGCTTCGTGATCAGTGGATGATGTTATGGCCAACAGCAGAATTTTTCGGAATGACGGATCAACGTCCCGATAATAAAAATGTAAATCCAGCCTTCCAAGCGACATTCGATGGTGCGCCATTTGCCAAAGCGGTAGCAGAAAATACAGATTTTGATGTAGTGAATGATGTAAAAGCAGATGACCCATATTCTTTAAATCGTGATGTAATGCTACATGTATTTAAAAATATTGAAGCGATGCACTACAATAAAGAAACAGGAGCATTTGTTGCGGAGCATAGCGGAACAGAGCAAGGAAAACGAATTGATACATTTGATGCAAGTTATATGGTAGAAGCACTTCGTATGTTCCAGCGTGCGATTGATGGAATGCCAGTGGGATATGCCAGTGGTGCAGAGGCACAAGGGTTACAAACAGAAGAAGGAAAACGTGCACTTACTATGATTAAGACACAAGCAGACTTCTTGTTAAAAAATATGAAAACAAAAGATGGTTTCATAGCAAATGGCTATACAATCGGTAAAGGGGTAGATGAGGAACCTGTAACACTAGAAGCACAACTAGGAGCAATTCGGGGGTTAACAGCGGCCTTTCTAGCAACGAAAGATGAAACGTATCGCGTGGAAGCACGTAAACTATATGATTTAGTTGATCGTAAAATGTGGAATAAAGAAGCACGTGCATATGAAACGAAAAAAGGTGAAATGAAATATACACCATATACAGCTGGTAGCGTATCAGCAGTTTTACGCGTTGCATTACAAAACTTAAGTAACACAGATGCAGATAAAACGAAATATGATTCATTGGAACAAAAAGTAATTACTTCTCGTTATGTTGATTTTTATGAGCAAGTAATCAATGGACCATCATTAAAAGAAGGAATGCAAACAAGTGAATTTTGGGATACTGGAGATGTTTATATAAAAGGAAAGCTTGGAAATGCTGATAAGGATAACGTACCGCAAATTCAAGCTGGGCATGGTAAGAATGGTATTGCTCCGGTTCTTGTAAATGTTGAAGTGAAAAAAGAGAAATAAGAAAAACAAGAAAAAGCAATTCATGGTAGTATTAAGACCGAACAAGTGTAGAAACTTGTTCGGTTTTTGTGAAGTAAGGGTGTAGTAAGATGATACATTCATTGATGAGATTTTATAGACTAGTATCCACCAGTTTAATTGTCAATTTTTAAGTGGTAGGAATGTTGTCTAATGAGGGATAAGAAGGAAGGGTCAGATGATGAAGCGCTTGTTTATTGCGGTTGTGTTGCTTCTATGCATTGGGGTGTTTACGAGTTGCGAAGTGAAAATGTCAGGAAAAGAAGTAAAACGCGACGAAGCTGTTCATAGTAATAATATTATAGTAAGCAAAGATGGAAAATGGATTTATACTGCAAATATTGATGTAAATACTGTAACGGTGACAGATGTAAAAAGTAGAAAAGTAGTATCGGAGATTCCAGTTGGAAAAGAACCGAGACAATTAACAATAAGTCCAGATGAAAAGACATTATATGTTTCTTGTATGTATGATAATAAGATAGATGTTGTATCATTAGAAAAGAAAAAAGTGATTGATCGAATTGTAACAGAAATAGAGCCATTTGGTATTGTTACAAATCCAGATGGGACAAAGTTGTACGTATCAAATTTCCGTTCAGGGAATGTATCAGTTATTGATATTGATAAGAAAAAAACAATTCAAAATATTCAAATTGGCGACCGTCCACGAACGTTAGCGATGACAAAAGACGGGAAAAAATTGTATGTGCCACATTATTTAGAGGGGAAAATTAGTGTTGTAGATACAGAGAGTAATAAAGTAAAGAAAGTAATTACGCTTGCTCCTTCCCCAGACAAAGAAGACCATAAAAAGAGTCAAGGGGTTCCCAATACATTAGAGCAATTTGTAATTGCACCAGATGGTAAGACAGCTTGGGTGCCACACATGCTGACGAATACCGATACACCAATTCAATTTGAGGAAACTGTGTTTCCAGCTGTTTCAATTATCGATTTAGAAAAAGATGAAGAAGTTACAAAACAACGTAAGCAATTATTTGAAGCGATGAATGTGAAAGATACAAAGAATGAAACAATGATTGTGTCTAATCCATACGATGTAGTTTTTAATGAAAAAGGGACGAAAGTATTTGTTGTTATGTCAGGTAGTGAAGATCTTGTCATGTTTGATCTAACTCGCGGTGGCAATGCGACACAAATTGTAAGACGCATTCCAGGAAGTAACCCGCGGGGGATTATTTTACTTCCAAAAGAAAACACGTTGGCTGTTCATAATGCAATGAGTCATGACCTGGCATTTCTACAAACAGGTGGCGATGATTCATACGCAAAGGTGAAAGCTGATAAGAAGACAGTTAAATTAATTGAAAAAGATTCTTTACCAAAACTAGTACGCGAAGGGAAAGAAATTTTTTATAGTGCAAATAGTGATAAGTATGCAACAACAATAACCGGAAACAACTGGATGAGTTGTGTGACGTGTCATAGTGATGGAGAAATTAATGGGTTATCATTGATGACACCAAAAGGCAAACGAAATGTACCAAGTAATGTTTTAACTACTCAAACAGGTTTATTTATGTGGGATGGATCACGTGATGATTTCACAGATTATATTCATACTGTACAAGGTGAAATGGGGGGGATGATGGAATTGGATCCAGGAAAAGAGATTCCAAAAGATGCCCAGCATATGTATGATGCGCTGCAGGCATTTTTAGATGATCCTAATTCATTCCCAGTACCAAAGAGCCCGTATCGTCAAGCTGATGGCTCGTTAACTCCTACGGCCAAAGACGGAGAGCAATTGTTTAAAGGAAAGGCAAATTGCTTAACATGCCACGGCGGAGAGAATTTGACCAATAGTACAAAAGCGATAGATGAAAATGGAAAGTTGACAACGAATAATACAAATTTCCTTTATAATATTGGAACTGCGAATGAAACAGATACAGGCTATGAGGGTGACGCACGCGGTAGTTTTCAAAATAAGCGGCAAAAAGGATTTTTTGATCCACCAACACTTCGTGGTGTAGGGGCAACAGCACCATATTTACATGATGGTAGTGCAAAAACAATTGAGGAAGCAGTAGAGAAGCATCAATATGAAGAAAAGCCGCAGTTATCTAAACAGGAAGTTCATGCAATTGCAGAATATGTAAAAGCGATTCAATAGAAAAAGAACAGCTTAGCGCTGTTCTTTTTCATTTACATATTGTTGTAAATCAAATGGAGTTATTTCTTGAATAAACTCTCTTGAGATAAGTGATTGAACAAGAGTGCTTTCTGAAATTGTAGCACCTGTTTTCTTTTGATATGCTTGTTTTAATAAGCCGAGTTTTTCTGCTGTTTCTTTTGGTAATTCAATTGTTAGTGTGTTCATAATTTCTCCCCCTTATTACTAGAGTACCACTACGAAATAAGAGAAACAAGAAAAGAGAAAATGAAACATAAAAAAGGTTACCAAGTTTAAAGTTGGCAACCTTTTTTATGTATAAGAACCATGTTTGTTTTTATGCAATACCGATATATTTTAAAGTTTTTGATGGGGTACTGTGATCAAAGAAGTGTTGTAAGAATGCAATATCAACACCAGATTTGTATGCACAATATCCCCAAGTTTTTCGCAGTGTATGTGAGCTAATCCCTTCTAAACCAACTTCTTTTGCAGCTTTGTTTAAAATATACCATGCATGCTGTCTTGTAATGGATTTTGTTCCTTTTTGCGATTTTAATAATGGTTCATTTCGCTTCCATATTTTACGCTCTCTCATATAATCTTCGATTGCATGCTGTAAATCTTCATTTACAGCAAACCATTTATGTTTTTTTACTTTTTCATTGTAAAATAAAATGGAGTGACGAACATTTTCATTTTCATCGATGACATCACCGACTTTTAATTGTAAAATCTCACTTACTTTTAGACCGGAATTTACAGCTAGTACGAATAGTAAGCCATCACGTTTCGAAGATTGTAAAAGTATATTTTTGATTTTTTCTAATTGTGTTTCGTTTTGAATAGGTTGTCCTGCTTGTTTCATTTCACGCACTCTCCTCTGTTATGTGTGTAAAGGAAAGGATTAACTTGTTTATAACTATAAAGGGAGAGTGTGAATTTCATGTGAACTCCTGGTGAAGTTAAGACAAATTATTTGACTTCTTTTATTTTTTGTAAATCAAAATAAAAAACGACGCTATCATTAGTATTATACACACCGTATTCAGCATGATGAAGTTCTAAGATGTTTTTTACGATTGATAGACCAAGTCCAGTTCCTCCAGTATGGCGGCTACGGGAAGCATCTAGACGATAGAAGCGATCCCATATTTTTTCTAAACTTTCATTTGGGATTGGATTACCAGTGTTTTCAATTTCCACTTTTACTTTTTCTTCATTTTCTATGATGCGAATACGAATCTCTTTACCATCAGGTGTATAGCGAATTGCGTTACTGAGTAAATTTACAACAACTTGCTCAATTCGATTGCGATTTGCTTCAACATGTATAGAAGGATTTGCATCAATTTCTACTTGTAAGTGTTTTTCCTCCATACTAAATAATAGCTTTGTATACACTTGGTGAACAAGTTCACCGATTGAAAAAGTATTCATTTCTAGTTTATACGTACCAGATTCTAGTTTTGCTAATTCTAACATTTCGACGATGAGTCGATTCATGTTTTCTGTTTCCTCTAAAATCACATCTGTATAGTAAGTAGTATCTTTGCTGACACCATCTTTAATTCCTTCAGCAAAGCTTCTAATCACACTAAGTGGCGTTTTTAATTCATGAGATACACCAGAAATGAATTCTTTTCTCGTCTTTTCTAATTGACGTTCTCGCTCGATGTCTTGCTGTAATTTTGTATTTGCAACGTTTAATCGATCTATTCGATCTTTTAGGTTTACGGATAACGTATTAATACTACTAGATAAACCAGCGATTTCATCATCCGCTGAAACAGGTAATTTTTCACTGAAATCGAAGTTAGCCATTTTTTTGGTCACTCGATTTATTTTAATAAGCGGTTTGACAATCATCTTTGAATAATAAAAAGATAATAAAATAATAACGAGAAATACGATAATTAATGCATAGACATAATAATCTTTTAAAACAAGCATTGCTTCATTTACAGGTTGTAAGGAGGTCGTTGCAAAAGCAAATTCTTTAATTTTACCGTTTTCCATGACTGGCTTTACAAAAATTTGGCTTTTTCCATTCTCCTCTTCTCCGATTGTAAATGTTGTCAATTCATTGGAATTGGTTTTACCTAGTATTACAGATAATTCCCAATGTTGAATCCCTTGTAATGTCTCTAAATTATTTGCGAGACGAAGGTCGTTTTTAGAAGGAAGATGTATTTTTGATACAATTCCTTCAAATGTATGAATGCCAAGTCTTGTGTCTTTTGCGTATTTGTTTTTCTTAGCGTTTGTCCAATCAATATTGAATAATTTAAAGTCAGAAATGATATTATCATTTTTCCATGAATTATAACGAGTCGTAATCGTTACCGGTATAATTACGTCTTTTTTTAAAATTCCATCTATGAGAATAACATCATTATTTTTTAACTGTAAATTCATAAACTTGGTATATTCATCAATTGTTAAAATATTGTTGAGTGGAATGGAATACGTTTTATTGGATTTATCGACAATCTCAATATAGTAATTATTTTCATCTTTTATAATTCCATTTGGATCTAATAAAACGACATCAGCGTTTGTTTTTTCGTGAAAGTCTTGTTTGAGCTTCCTTATTTCCTCAAATGTCCTGTCACTTTTTTCATAATTTGATAAAAACTTTTCAAAAGCAGTTTGAACGGTTTGAACTTTTTTATTAATATAAAATTTTTCTAAAAACAACGATTGCCCAAGGAAAAAAAGGAGGAAGGTAACAGTAAATAATGTTGATGTTAATAAAAATAGTTTAAAGACAATACTTCTCTTTTTCACTTCTTCACCTCACAAAAGAATACTCGTATAAATATTTTCTTTAGTATAACAAACGAAAAAAGAAAGAAGAGACTAAAAATCTGTCTCTCTTTGAAGCAGTTTTTTTAAAAAAGTCATATAAAGTAATTCTTTAATTTAGAAAATGACAAAAAAGAACTCGCCAGACGTATGACAAGTTCTTTTTGCATTATTATTGAATCGCCGCGTCTAAAGCAATTTCAATCATTTCGTTAAATGTAGTTTGACGTTCTTCAGATGTTGTTTCTTCTCCAGTGAAGATGTGGTCACTTACTGTTAATACAGATAATGCATTTACACCGTATTTCGCCGCTAATGTATAAAGTGCAGTTGTTTCCATTTCTACAGCTAATACGCCGTATTCACCAAGTTTTTTTACCATGTCCATGCTCTCACGGTAGAACACATCTGCTGTTAAAACATTACCAACGCGAACGTGTAATCCCTTTTCTGTTCCAGCATCATATGCTTTCTTTAAAAGATCGAAGTTTGCAGCTGGTGCAAAGTCAAATCCAGGGAATGTTAAACGATTCATGTTAGAGTCTGTACAAGCCGTCATTGCAATAATTACGTCGCGAACTTTTACATCTTTTTGAATCGCACCACATGTACCTACGCGAATTAAGTTTTTCACTCCATAGCTTTGGATTAATTCGTTAACATAAATAGAAATAGAAGGTACACCCATGCCTGTTCCTTGAACAGAGACAGGTTTCCCTTTGTAAGTTCCCGTGAATCCTAACATACCACGTACATTGTTATAGCAAGTTACATCTTCTAGAAATGTTTCTGCGATATATTTTGCACGTAATGGATCACCAGGTAGTAAAATAGACTCAGCAATTTCACCCTGTGTTGCTTCAATATGAACGCTCATAAAAATCCTCCTTGTTATGTATCGATATAAATCAACATCATTTGCATTATATACTAGGAATTCTATCAAGTGAACTAATCGCCACGCTAATGCGTAAAGTTGGGAGTTTCTCAGTTCCAAGCCGAAAGTAACCTTTTATCTGCTTAAGCGCTACTTTCCGTAGTCTCTACGGTAGATAACTGACGATTGGAGATTCTTTCTGGTGCCTGGATTATTTCACGAGTAGAAGCGTTCGCTTTTTTTCGCATTTTATTTGTCCACTTAACTGTATATAATCAATTGTCAAAGAACACTTCATAATTAGAGTATAACAATAAAAGATATGCTTTGCTACGTAAAAAGTCAATACATCCTCCGTCTATTTGTTTGGATAATGCACCTTCACATGAGTTACAGAAGAAGACTTTAAGTTTGTTGAAAAATTTTACTTGTTTGTAGTATATAAGATACCCTATTTTCAATAATTGGCTATGTAATTTGCAATTTGGCGATATTTTTCTTCTAATAGGAACTTTATTGTATTTCATAGAGGATTTTTATAAAAAAAATAGAATGAATTTTTTTATAATATTCTGTTCAGAAAGATAGTTGTATGAATTGCGTCACGATTTATAAAATAGTATGGCAGGTGATTGTTTGAAAAATCTTGTCATTGGGCTAATTGCTTTACTACTTATTGTAGCTGGTGGATTCTACATGCAAAAGTATAAAGGAACGAAAGAAACAGCAGGAGACATTCGAGAAGTAAAATGGGATATAAAAAATGGAGAGGGAACTGAAAAGGTAGATATTACATTTCAATTGTTTAATAAGAATAACAACGAAATTCGTGGAGTAAATGATCGTATTCGGGCTATTATTGTAGATGAGCAGTTAAAGGGAATTCAGCACATTAAACCTGCATTTGCTGGAAATGGCTCTTATAAGCTATCGGCAAGTGGAGCGAAAGGTAAAGCTTATACGGTTTTCTTATATGAGGATCATAGTAAAACAGAACAGTCCTTTTCTAAGAAAAATTTTGGGGGAGAGGAAAAAGAGAAGAAACAAAAGGATTTAATAGAAGACACAGTACTTACAAAAAAAATTGGTGACTACCAAATGTCACTTTTATTTGAAGCGTTACACCCAAATGAAGCTGCTACACTGACATTTCAGCTGCAAATGAAAAAAGGAGAAAGTGTGAAATTTAGTTCAGGTACTGGAGAAAATGCTGCACTTTATATCGTAGATGAAAAACGTGAACATTTCTTATATGCATTCCCTGTAAATGAAGAAGAGCAACTGCAATATCGTATTACATTTCCAGAAGAAGGGACATATAAAATGTGGGGCACATTTTATATAAATGGAAAAAAGTATGAAAAGGAATTTATAATAAGAGTTCAGAAACGAAAAAACAGCTAGTATCTCTAGCTGTTTTTTCGTTTTCCTATTAATTTTGTTACGGCAAGCATTGTAATTGGTAAGGAATGATTTTTTCGGAATGCTAAATATTTCCCACTCCAAGTTGGTTTGTATTTCTCTTTAAAATGTCGTAATCCACTAAAGCTATACGTATAACGAACATTATTGAAAATTGCTGCAGCGACACGTTCAGACCAAAAGGATTGTGTAGATAAACCAACATTAGAAAGTGGAGCCATACCAATGTTAAAGGAATGATAATCGTTTTCTTTTGCCCATTGGAATAAATGGATAAAGATTGTATCCATAATCCCTCCAGGTGCATCAGGGTAATAGCGCATTAAATCAACAGAAAGTTTACCAGGTTGGTAAACGGGCATAAACGTTGTAAATGCAATGATTTTTCCCTCAGTATCAGATAAAGTTGCAATAGGGGCACGATTTATATACTCACGATCAAAGTATCCAAGAGAAAAGCCCTTTTCTTTTTTTCCTCCAAGCCAAGCGTCTGAAACTATTTTTAATTCCTCATATAACTCATCTGAAAATGGTGGTTGATGGATGGAAAATGTATAACCTTCCCGTTCAAAACGGTTAAAAGTTGCACGTAATCCAGCACGTTTTTTCCCTGATATAGTAAACGTATTTAAATCAACAACAGCCTCTTCACCAAGTTTAAAGAAGTTATAGCCAAAATCATGATATAAGCTCATCCATTTGCTTTCAATTTGATAGAAAACGCAAATATATCCGAATCGATCTGCTTCAGCTAAAAATTCTTGTAGTACTATGCGGAATGAAGACGGATCCCCAATTGGATCGCCAAGTACAACAAGTCTTTTCCCTGTTGTTGAAAATAAAAGAAGTGCTTTTCCATCACTACTAAAGAAGAATTGCTTGTCTCCTAGAAAACCGAGGTGACTTAGTACATTTCCGCCATATTCATCTAAGAAGTTTTGCAAACGTTTATCGCTTGCTGGTTGCCCAGGAAATACACTACGGTACCGATTCGCGATAAGGGAAGCAATGAGTAAAAAGGTTGGAACAAAGAAAGCAGCTGCAAGTGCACTTCGCTTTACTTGTGTAATGTTACGAACGACAAAATCAGGTTTGAAAGCTTCTTTTGCTCCTGCAAATAGGATACCTAAATTTTTATATAAGTATAATGTTAGCAGTAAAAATATAAATACTTTTACTACATCAGAAAGTGAAACTTCCATTTTCTCACGCACAAATCTTTTGCGAAGCATATATAATACGGCAAGTACGATTAGTAAAATAAAAGTCTCTTCAATGTCGATTCCTTTTAGCGTATTAAAAATGGCTGCTCCAATTAAAGAAATAATCGTCATATAGTAGGAACGTTTTGTCCCATAATAAATACCTCTTGATAGAATAAGGAGTAGAATTCCAAATGTTAATGATAAGCTAAAAGAAAATTGAATGAGATATTTTGGAGCTAAAATATGTAATGCATGAGCACGATTTACACTCGTCGGTAAAATGGTTGATAAGATAACCATTAAGCCAGCAAAAACTGTTAAAGCAGCGGATGCCCATGAGCCTAGCTTTCCTAAAAAATCACGTTGCAATGTCCAAATGACACCCGTTGTTTCCAGGGCAGGTGCAATAAATGGTTTATCTTCAATCTTTTTTAGAGCAGCTCCAGTCATTTCGAAAGCCGCAAAAATTAAACCGAGGCAAAATGGTAAAATATAGTATACAAGTCGGTATAATAACATGGCAGGTAAAAGTACGCCTGTATCAATACCATATTGACCCATCCCAGATAGAAAGACAAGGTCAAATGAACCGAGACCACCTGGTACAAGACTGACCACCCCTGCTAATGCAGCAATAACATAAACACCTAAAAACTTTCGGAAATCAATGTCAATTCCAAATAAAATTAAAATAACATACATGACGATGCCGGCAGAAACCCATTCCATTAACGAAACAAGTGAATATAGAACGGTTGGATTCTTTTCCTTTGTTTCTTCTTGTCCTTCTATGTGTTGCTTTTTTCGATTTTTAATTTTGGAGAACCCAATATAAAGCGGTACAAAAAGAGCAAAAAAGATGAGGACAGGCCATAGCCAAGGTTTTTCATGTAATATAAAGGTTGTATCTAGTATTCCTATAAGACCGAGGAATGAGAGAAGGGATAATCCATTTATAAAAGCAGTTGTCATCCAAGCAATGCTTTTGATAAGTTTACCATTCTCTTTTACGTGAGGGCGATATAACATTGTCCGTATACCTGCTCCAACAAGTCCACCAAAACCGATAAATCCATTTAAGGTGTTAGCAATCCAAGAAACACGGAAGATCTTTTGAACAGGCACATCTGCTTTTAAATAGCGGAGCATAACAAAGTCATAAAAGAACATTGTTGAAACAGCAAATGCACCGAGCGTAATAGCTAAAAAGACTCCTCCAGTCGGAATGTTTTTAATTGTTTCAATTGCTTCTTGAAATGAAATACCTGACAATTCTTTCTTAGCTTGAAAGAATACAATTGTCAAGACAACAAATGGGAAAATGATTTTTCCAATTTGTAAGAAACGTTTCCACGAAAACGACATAAATACAACTCTCCTTGCATAAGAAAACTGAGACAATATTCTTATTATGACAAACTTCATGGAAAATAAAAAGGTAAATTGCAGGATATATAAACTATTTTTTATATAAATATAAAAAATAGTTTATATTTTTTACTAAGAATGAATAACGGATTGAAATTTGTTTATTCAGAAAAATAAGTTAAAATGAAACAAAATAAGGAAGAGAGGGAAAGTGGATGGTTATTATAGGTTACGCAGGCTATGAGCTAGAAAAAGCACAACCTAATACATCAGAAGATTTCTTTAATCGATCTGAAGTAACGTATATTTTGGGTGAACAAGAAAAAACATTTTCTGTCTTATATGTGCGTTATTTTGAAGAAATTTTGCAAGAAATTACTCCGTTTGAAGGAAATCCAGTTTTTAAAATAGAAGAACAAGACATATATTTACGTGATATCGTTGCTTTAGCTTGCTTTATTAAGAATAAAGAACTTCGTGGACAAAAGCGTGTATATATTAATGGAATAGAGGAGTTTCAAAAATATTTTGATGATGAAACAGTGGTAAAAGTACAAGACATAATGATTCAGTTACATAAAAATAAAAAAGTAGAAATAGCGTAAAATGGCAAAGGAGAGAAAAGGATATGTCTAATTCAATGGTTGAAAATCAAACGCATCAAGTTTCTGAATTTTTAGAAGAAGTTGTTGATTTAATGACGGATTTTGTTAATTATCATACATTACCTTCTTTATTAGAAGAGTCACCAGAAGGGAATAAACATTATTATGAAGGTTTATTATCATCATTAAGACGACTCCTTGTATTTTGTGAAGAAGGCTTGGATGCGTGTCTTGTTTTATTGAGTAGTCAACCATTTCGAAAAATGGCTGCCGAGAAAACATTATATAAAATTTATCATCAAGTAATTGCTGAATTCTTTTCACCAAAAAGTGATCAGTGGTATGAAAATAGTCGGTCGGCATATACAGGGAAAAATTCCATTGCATTTCAACAAGTACCACCTCGCTCAATTGAAAAAGTAATGCAAGAATTAGAAAGTAAGTTCCAAACAATGCGTGAGGAGCTGGAATATTACGAAACGGACTATCAAACAAAGATGTTACACAAGTATTAGTATAAGATTGGAAGAAAATTATTTTTATTAGGTGGGAGAGAGGATTTGGCCATGGATAGAGGCGGTCAGATCCTTTTTCAGCCTTATCCGAAGTGAGAACAAAAGAAGAACATCAGTAGGGCTTTCTTTTTATCTACATAGCAGTGATTTGCAGGTAGAAAGCATTTCTGAATTGACGAACTGATAGAAAATTATTTTTTAGATGGGGGTTGGGCTGAACGTAAACATTCGATTGGTGAGGGTTGATTAAGGTTTTTATTTACATAAGTATTAGAGAATGCTAAAAGAAGCTAGCGAAAGACTAGCTTCTTTTACTTTTTTGTACGGTATATACAATGCGGACGCTGAATATAGTTAAAGTGGATAGCGTTGAGGGGGTGTCGTATGAATCAGCAAGAGGTATTTACGGATTACTTTTATGAAGTAGAAAGTTGGTGTGAAAGTGTGTTACATGTATTAGATAGTCGTGCAACTGAAGTGTATGACGTCCATATGCTTGCTTATAAAATTCAAACGCTGCTAGATCGTATGAAAGAAAATGAGTATGAAACAGATGCTGAATTACTGTATGAGATAAGTGATGATGTGGAACATATTCAAAATCATTTACAAGAAGTATTTATGCAAGAAAGTGAACAATATGAATTGCATGAAAGAACGTATGCTGAACGATCTGTTCCAATAGGGGGTCACACGCTTCCGCCACTACCCTATCCATACAATGCACTAGAACCATATATTTCTCGAGAAATTATGATGTTACATCATGATAAACATCATCGGAGTTATGTGGAAGGGCTGAATAAAGCGGAAAAAATGATGGAAGAAGCAAGGAAAACAAACCAATTTGATTTAATAAAGCATTGGGAAAGAGAAGCGGCTTTTCACGGTTCAGGCCATTATTTACACACGATATTTTGGAATAACATGAAAAAAGATGGGGGCGGAGGTCCAAGAGGGGCATTATCTCGAGAAATCGAGAATAATTTTGGAAGCTTTTTACGTTTTCAGAAGCACTTTACAGAAGCTGCATCGAAGGTAGAAGGATCTGGGTGGGCTATTCTTGTATGGGTTCCTCGTGCGGGAAGGTTAGAAATTCTACAAAGTACCCTTCATCAATTATTCACACAGTGGGATACAATACCGTTACTTGTGCTTGATGTATGGGAACACGCATATTACTTGCAGTACCAAAATCGAAAAGATGAGTACATTAAAAATTGGTGGAATGTTGTAAATTGGCCGGATGTGGAAAAGCGCTATGAAAGTGCAAAACAGCTTGAGTGGACACCGTATTAGACGCATATTTGTGCGTCTTTTTTTGCTGGTAAAAAAGAATATTTCGTTCATATTTTAAAGGGCCAAGCATACACTTGTACAAAAAGTGTCAAAAGGACGTGGTGGGGAATATGAGACGAATTTGGATTGTAATTGCACTTGTTTTAATGGGTGCAAGTATTATACCGGTTCATACATATGCACAAATGAATGATGTAAGCGCCCATAATGCCGTATTGATGGAAGAACATTCAGGACGTGTTTTATATGGAAAGCTAGAACATGAACCACAAAAGATTGCTAGCATTACAAAAATTATGACTGCCTTACTTGCTGCTGAATCAGGAAGAATGAAAGAGGCTGTACCTATTAGCGATAAGGCTGTTCGAGTAGAGGGTTCGGCCATTTATTTAAAACCTGGAAATAAAGTACCGTTAGAGGATTTAGTGTATGGCCTAATGCTTCGTTCAGGTAATGATGCGGCACAAGCAATTGCTGAAAATGTTGGAGGGAGTATAGAAGGATTTGTTTATTTGATGAATGAAAAAGCGGAACAAATCGGAATGAAAGATACACATTTTTCAAATCCACATGGTTTAGATGGGGATGGTACGCACTTTTCATCTGCATATGATATGGCGCTTTTAACACGTTATGCAATGGGAAATGAAACGTTTCGGAAAATTTTCGGAACAAAAACATATCAATCGAAAGCATGGGATTATCCATGGAAAAACAAGCATAAACTTGTAACTTCTTATTATGAATTTGCAACAGGAGGAAAGACGGGATTTACAAAGAAAGCTGGTCGTACACTTGTTACAACAGCTTCGAAAGATGGTTTAGACTTAATTGTAGTGACGCTTAATGCATCTAATGATTGGGACGACCATATGTCGTTATTTAATCAAGGATTTGAACAGTACGAGTTAACGAAAGTTCTAGGAAAAGGGGCGCTTCCTGGACTACAGGAAAAGAAATATATAAATCATGTTTATATAAAAAATGATTTCTCAGTGCCGCTAAGGAAAGAGGAGAAGAAGCAAGTTAGGCTAGAGCTTGAACTTGATAGAAATGCAACATTAGTAGATGGAGAAAAAGTGGGTAAGACAATTGTGTATATTAATGAAGAGAAAGTAGGAGAGCGTAACTTATTTTATAGCAAGCGCAAGTTGGTTGCTACAACCGGGGTATATTGGAATGACGTGAGAGAAATCTTTTCTCATATGTTAGGTGTTGGAACAGATGGTTAACATCGTATGGGTAGCAATGGCGGTTATTGGGATCATATATGCGATGGTGAACGGTACGATGGAGGAAGTAAATAAAGCGGTCTTTGAAGGGGCGAAAGATGCGGTAACAATTTGTATTGGGCTGATTAGTGTTTTAGTCTTTTGGCTAGGTTTAATGAAGATTGCTGAAGAGGCTGGCTTATTAAAGAAATTGGTTTCGTTTTTTATGCCAGTTGTAAAGAGACTATTTCCAGAAATACCAAAGGATCATCCCTCGATGGGATTTATTTTATCAAATATGATGGCAAACTTTTTTGGACTAGGAAATGCAGCGACACCACTTGGTATTAAGGCTATGGAACAGCTCAAGGAATTAAATGGAGGAAAGGATTCTGCAAGCCGTTCTATGGTAACGTTTCTGGCGTTAAATACATCTGCCATTACATTAATCCCAACTACTGTAATTTCAATTCGGATGACGTATGAATCGGCAAACCCGACAGAAATTGTTGGGGTTACGTTTATCGCACAAGTATTATCGATGATTGGAGCGATTTGGATTGACCGCTATTTTTACCGAAGACGGAGTAGAAAGGGGCGGAAAAAGTGAGCGTTGTGAATACAATTTCATTATGGGTGATTCCGTGTGTTATTGGTTTTATTTTATTATATGGAACGATAAAAAAAGTTCCAACGTACGAATCGTTTGTAGAAGGTGGAAAAGAAGGGATTCAAATTGCTGTCTCTATTCTACCATTTATGGTAGGAATGCTTGTATCTATTTCTATTTTTAGATCATCAGGTGCACTAGATGCGATGATATCAGTAATGAAGCCGATGTTAGATATGATTCATGTACCAGCAGAAATTGTCCCGCTCGCACTTATACGCCCGATTTCTGGGTCGGCCGGTCTAAGTATTACGACAGATTTAATCGCTACATATGGACCGGATTCATTTATTGGAAGGTTAGCGTCTACGATGCAAGGTAGCACAGATACAACATTTTATATTTTAACGGTATATTTCGGCGCTGTTGGAATTCGTAAAATGGGAGATGCATTAAAGGTTGGATTATTTGCAGATTTAATAGGTATCATTTGTTCAATCGTATTTGTTTCCCTATTGTTTCGTTAAACCTATTCATTTTTTGCTTTCATTCGCTTATAATACGTATACGACCACTATTAAGGTGTAGCTTAATAGTGGTTTTTTTGTGGGGTGTTTTTGACAAAATAATGAACTTTTGTTGTAAGCAGTGAGTAGCAGGTAAACAATAATAAAGGATAAAAGTAGCATTTGACCTTTAAAAGTTTGCACTATAGCTATGTGGTTTACGGTGGAAGAGGAAAAACGCTGTAAACCTTAGGCGGTTGCCAACTCTTTCTAATGAAGGTAAGATAAATTTGAGGTGAATTAAGGAAATGGAACGATTACAAAAAGTGATTGCGCAAGCTGGAATTGCGTCAAGAAGAAAAGCTGAAGAACTTATTCAGCAAGGAAAAGTGAAAGTTAACGGTAAAGTAGTGTCTGAGTTAGGAACGAAGGTAACTCCTCAAGATAAAGTAGAAGTAAATAATATCCCTCTTGAAAAAGAAGAACCGATTTATTTCTTACTATATAAACCAACTGGTGTTATTTCGAGTGTATCAGATGACAAAGGAAGAAAAGTTGTCACAGACTTTTTCCCTGAAATTACGCAACGTCTATTCCCAATTGGTCGTTTAGATTATGATACGTCTGGCGTACTCCTTATGACAAACGATGGAGAGTTTGCAAATATATTAATGCATCCGAAATATAAAGTTGAGAAAACATACGTTGCGAAGGTGAAAGGTCCATTAACAGGAGAGAAAATTCGCATGTTAGAAAAAGGTGTTGTATTAGAAGATGGAAAGACAGCGCCAGCACGTGTGAAAATCCTTTCTTGGGATAAACGTAAAGAGATGGCAATTGTGCAATTAACAATCCATGAAGGACGTAATCGTCAAGTTCGTCGCATGTTTGAAGCGCTTGGCTGTAAAGTAATGAAATTAAAACGTGAACGTTATGCTTTCTTAGAAGCAGGAAGCCTACGCCCAGGTGATGCAAGAGAGCTATCACCTCATGAAGTGAAACAATTACGTGCGCTTGCCTCTACAAAACCGAGATAAGCGATAAAGTGAAACTCCCATCCGTGGGGTACTTTATATCCCTCGGATGGTTAATTAAATCGCCCGTTTTGGTGAGTGGTTATGGCAACATAAATACTAAAGTGAACGAAGGACAAGTCATTAGTTACAGAAATTGTTTACATATAAATTCATCAAAGAGAGGAGAGAGAGTATGAAGAAGAATCGCTTAATATTCCGTATTTTCATTTTGCTTATTTTGAGCGTGGCGGTAGGATTTACACTCTATCAAGGTTTTTTTGTTGATAAGGAAAAAATGCAAATCGGGAAACAAGCGCCTAACTTTGTTGTTTCAGATTTAGAAGGAAAGAAAATCGAGTTACATGATCTAAAGGGAAAAGGTGTGTTTTTAAACTTTTGGGGAACATGGTGCAAACCGTGTGAAAAAGAGATGCCTTATATGAATGAGTTATACCCTAAATATAAAGAAAAGGGCGTTGAAATCATTGCATTAGATGCCGATGAAACGAATATTGCAGTGAAAAATTTTGTGAATCAATATGGATTAAAGTTCCCTGTTGCAATTGATAAAGGGCAAGAAATAATCGGTACATATGGCGTTGGGCCACTCCCGACAACATTTTTAATTGATAAAGAAGGAAATGTAATCGAGAAAATTACTGGTACGCAAACGAAGGAGCAAATGGAGGAATACTTAAAGAAAATTACTCCTTAATAAAGAAAGTTTTTATATAATGTGATAGTAAGTTTGATAGATGAAGGTGCTTTGCTTCGTCTTAGCGCCTGCTTTGAAAATTCTGAGTATTGAGGTAACTTATGCTTTGACGGTACAATAGAAACAAGAGGCGGTGAGGATGTTGGAACAAATTAAGTGTGAATGTGGGCACGTAAATCCAATAGGCACAATTTTTTGTGAAGCTTGTGGGAAACCTTTTGAAAACAAAGAAGGTACAAGATTATTAGATATGCGATATGAGGGGAGTGCTAGGCGCTCTATTACTCATACAAAAACGATAGTCGATAAAGTTTGGAGTTTTTTTTCTTCTGTCAAAGTAGGGGTATGGCTCATTGTTATCACTCTGTTAGCATCAGCAGTTGGAACTATATTTCCACAAGAAATGTACATACCTCCGGGTGTTACGCCGAGTGAATATTATGAACAGGAATATGGTTTTCTAGGACAACTATATTACCAATTAGGCTTTAATAAGTTATATAGCTCATGGTGGTATATGATTTTAATTGCTTCAATTGGTGTATCACTTGTGATATGTAGTTTAGATCGAGTAATTCCACTTTATAAAGCTTTAAAAAAGCAGGGAGTAAAAAGACACCCAAGTTTTTTAAAGAGACAAAGGTTGTATGGGACAGGTTCTCCGAAAGAGGGGGATCTAGAACAGCTTCAAACTAATTTAAAGAAGAGAAATTATAATGTAAGAGTCGAAGGCGAAAATATTTTAGCGGAAAAAGGAAGATTTTCTCGTTGGGGTCCATATGTGAATCATATTGGTCTTATTATTTTTTTATTTGGAGCAATGCTACGATTTCTTCCAAGTATGTATGTGGATGAATCGCTATGGCTACGTGATGGAGAAACAAAAGAAATACCAGGAACAGATGGGAAATATTATTTGAAGAATGAAAAGTTTATAAAAGAGGTTTATGACAAAGGTAAAGATGATAAAGTATTCAATGATGCAATTGATCGTGTAGGCGATAAAATGATTGCTAAAAACTATCAAACAAATGCCGTATTATATAAAACGGTAGGAGAAAATGTTGCAGGGCAGAAACCAAAGTTAGAAAAGGTAAAAGAAAGTGAAATTAGAGTAAATGAACCACTCAAATTTGATCAGTTTGCTATATACCAACTTGATTTTAAAGAGAATGAGTTTAGTAGCATGTCGTTTACTCTGCAGAAAAAAGATAATAATCAAAAGCGGGGACCTATTAAAGTTAACTTAGAAAATCCAAAAGAAACCTATGATTTAGGGGATGGATATTCTATAAAATTATTAAGTTATTTTCCTGATTTTTATTTTGATGAGAATGGTCAGCCAAATACAAAAACAAAGATTCCAAACAACCCAGCTTTCGTTTTTAAAATGTTTACACCAGAGACGCCAGAAGGAGAAGTGAGTTTTGTAGGTATACAACAAAATATAGAACCTGAAGGAAATAATCAATATAAAATGACCTTTGCAGGAGTAGAAATGAGAAATGCAACAGGGCTTATCGTAAGAAAAGATTTGACACTGTGGATTCTTGGGGTTGGCGGATTTATCTTCATGATTGGTGTGATTCAAGGAATGTATTGGAATCATCGTCGTATCTGGATACAACGTGTTAAAGATGAATGGTGGATTGCTGGCCACACAAATAAAAATTGGTTTGGCTTGCGGAAAGATATTGAAAAAGTACTTGAAGGAACAACAATTCCACAACCATACGACAAAGTAAATGATCAAAAAATTAGTTAAGGTGGGGAGAATATATGGTGCAAATAAGTAGTAATTTCCTATTTGCTGCTTTCATCTTGTATTTAATTGCAACACTGTTCTTCGGGGGAGCAATTAAAGAAAAAGGCCGGAAGTGGGCGAATATAGGTATAACGATAACAATTTTAGGATTTGCCGCTCAGATTGTATACTTTGTAACGAGATGGATCGCTTCAGGGCATGCGCCAGTAAGTAATTTCTTTGAGTTTGGTACATTCTTCGGCATGATGCTTGTTGGTGCTTTTATTGTTATGTATTTCATGTATCGTGTAAGTATAGTGGGATTATTCGCTTTACCAGTGGCACTTTTATTAATCGCATATGCAAGTATGTTTCCGAGAGAAATTTCACCGCTTATTCCGTCGTTGAAAAGTAACTGGCTACATATTCATGTAACAACAGCGGCAGCTGGACAAGCTATTTTAGCAATTAGTTTTATTACAGGTGTCATGTATCTGCTTAAAAATGTAGATCAGTCAAAAAGGACTAAACGAACATTTTGGCTAGAAACAGTTGTGTTTACGCTCGTTTGTACTGTCGGGTTCATAGCGATAACAACAGTTTATTCGGCAACGAAATATGAAGCGACGTTTCAATGGGTGGATAAAAATGAACAAAAAGCCGAGATGAAATATAACCTTCCTGCGCTTGTTGGACCTCATGAAGGGAAGTTAATAACTACCGGAAAACTTGAACCTATCGCAGAAATGCCAGCTATCATTAATGCAAAGAAATTAAATACAGTAATCTGGTCACTACTTATTGGGACGGGATTATATATTGTATTAAGATTAATTTTACGAAAAAGAGTATCAGCCGCACTTCAGCCAGTGGTTAAAAATGTTAACAGTGATTTGCTTGATGAAATTGGATACCGATCTATTGCAATTGGATTCCCAGTCTTTACGTTAGGAGCCTTAATTTTTGCAATGATTTGGGCGCAAATTGCATGGACGCGCTTTTGGGGATGGGATCCAAAAGAGGTATGGGCACTCATTACATGGCTCTTTTACGCTGCTGTTTTACATTTACGGTTATCTAAAGGTTGGCATGGCGAAAAATCGGCATGGCTTGCAGTAATTGGATTTGCTATTATCATGTTTAACTTTATAGCCGTGAATTTAATCATTGCTGGTTTACACTCATATGCGTAAGGTATTATCTCTATTTTAGAAGAGACATACTGTTTAGTTGCACATGATAAAATAGGAAAGTGGTTGTCACTTTCCTATTTTATTTTTGTCAATTTCTTTTCTTTTTTGAGAAAAACATGGCAAAATAAAGGTTGGTTTTGTAAAATGATGTCGAGGCCTAAATGCCCTGGTCAAAAAAAATACATATTTTTGGAAAAGAAATGAACAAACTTTATTATTCTTGTGAAGTATAATTGTTAAAGTGGAAATTTAACACTTTAGAATTGTCTATTATGAGATAAGAGTAAAAACAGTATTATATTGTAGAAAGGTAGGTGTGAACCGTTGTCATGTTTTTGAGGCAGCGGGAAACAATGGAAAATGAACCGAGAATTTTAATTGTGGATGACGAAGATCGTATTCGTCGTTTATTGAAAATGTATTTAGAAAGAGAACAATATACAATCGATGAGGCTGATAATGGTGATACAGCTTTAGAAAAAGCATTACAAAATGACTATGATTTAATCTTATTAGATATCATGATGCCTGGAATAGATGGAATTGAAGTGTGTAAAGGGATTCGTGAGAAAAAAGCAACACCAATTATTATGCTTACAGCTAAAGGTGAAGAAGTAAACAGGGTGCAAGGATTTGAAGTTGGCTCGGATGATTATATCGTAAAGCCGTTTAGTCCACGCGAAGTGGTTCTTCGTGTAAAAGCGGTCCTGCGACGTTCTGTGCCAACAACATTCTTTACACAAGATACAACAACAAAAGATGTTATTGTATTCCCGCATTTAACAATTGATAACGATGCACATCGCGTTACAGCTGATGGTGATGAAGTCAATTTAACACCAAAAGAATATGAATTGTTACTATTTTTAGCGAAGGCTCCTGATAAAGTATTTGATCGTGAGCAATTGTTAAAAGAGGTATGGCAATATGAATTCTTTGGAGATTTACGTACAGTAGATACGCATGTAAAGCGTTTACGAGAAAAATTAAGTAAAAAATCATCTGATGCAGCAAAAATGATCGTAACTGTATGGGGTGTTGGTTATAAGTTTGAGGTTGTGAACGACTGATGCTTTGGAGAAGTGTAGTAGGAAAGCTATGGATGACAATATTGCTTCTTGTTTCATTTGTTCTAGGTTTTGTTTCCATTTTGCTTTCACAGTTTTTTGATAATTACTATATTGAAATGAGTGAAACAAGGCTTACAAAAGTAGCGACAAGCGTTTCGGAATTAATTGAAGAAGGTGCAGACGAAAAGACGATTGAGAATATCGCATATAAGTTTGCCGATCCACTCTCCCGTATTATTGTTGTGAAAGAGGATCGTGAAGCTTCTTCTTCACCGAAACAAGAAGGATTAGTAGATCTTACAATAGAGGACTTGAAAAAAGATAAAGATTTGGCTGCAGTTTTTATAGATAAAAAAGAAAATAAAGAAAAAATAAAAAAAATGTCTGATAACAAAACGAATAAAAATTCCGAAAATGATATTATGATTGTTGGCAAACCACTGCAATCATCAAAGCATAGTGCGGTGTTCGTGTATCAGTCATTGCAAGTTCCGAAACAAGGTATGGAAAAAGCGACAGATTTTATTTTTCTATCAGCGGGAATTGCAATTATTTTAACAACGTTCTTTGCATTTTTCTTATCGACACGAATCACAGCCCCACTTCGTAAAATGCGTGAAGTGGCGTTTGAAGTAGCGCGTGGGAAATTTGATACGAAAGCCCCTATGGTTTCACAAGATGAAATAGGGGAGCTAGCAACGGCCTTAAATCAAATGGGGAAACAATTAAAGTTTAATATTAATGCACTGCAGCAAGAAAAAGAGCAACTTTCTAGTATTTTAAGTAGTATGGCTGACGGGGTTGTAACGCTGAATCAAGAGGGTGAGGTTGTTGTTATCAATCCGCCGGCAGAACATTTTTTACAAGTTTGGCAAGAAGAAAAAGAATTAGAATTAAGTAGGAATTTACCACCTGAACTTGTAGAGTTGTTCCACCTTGTAGTAGAAAGTGAGCAACAGCAAGTTATTGAAATTAACTTACAAAAGGGTAATTACGTTGTCCTTATGACACCGCTATATAATCAAACGAAAATTCGTGGTGCTGTGGCGGTACTTCGAGATATGACAGAAGAACGTCGTCTTGAAAAAATGCGTAAAGATTTTATTGCGAACGTGTCTCATGAATTGCGCACACCGATGGTTATGCTACAAGGGTATAGTGAGGCAATCTTAGATGATGTTGTTCAGTCGAAAGAAGAAATAAACGAGTTTGTACAAATTATTTATGATGAGTCCGTTCGTTTAGGTCGTCTTGTGAATGAACTTTTAGATTTAGCCCGAATGGAAAGTGGTCATGTAGAGCTGCATATATCTGAAGTGGATATTCATCCATTTGTTGAGAAAATTGGGCGGAAATTTCAAGGGATTGCGCAGGATAAAGAAGTGCAGTTAACGGTTGAGTTCCGTAATCCAATTGTAGAGCATCCGTTTGATCCAGATCGTATGGAACAAGTATTAACAAACTTAATTGATAATGCGATTAGACATACAAATGCAGGTGGTCATGTTAAGCTTGTAATTGATACGAAAAATAATGGTTTAGTCTTTGAAGTACAAGATTCAGGTGCTGGTATTCCGAAAGAAGATATTCCGTTCTTGTTTGATCGTTTCTATAAAGCTGATAAAGCAAGAACACGTGGGAAAACAGGTGGGACTGGTCTAGGTCTTGCGATTGCTAAAAACATTGTTCAAGGTCATGATGGGAAAATCTCTATATCAAGTACCGTTGGAGAAGGGACAACATTCTCCGTATATTTACCAGGTCAATCAATATAAATGATATTGTTATGAGTGAATATTGAAGTTCTAGTATTTTTTATTCTTTTTGAGTTTATAATATTTTCTCAATGGAATGAAGAATATTAGAGCTTTTTGTTTTATTGTGCTATTTGTAGATGATAGTCTCTTTATGAAAGTTGATTGAAGGATACATAGAATAAAGAATAAATCCATGTTGATTTGCTGGCATATCAGTCGCGGCTATGAAAATAAAAGGAGATTATTACTTATTTACTCCTGTTGTTTCACATGGCATGGTGCTGAAAAAAGGATTTGACCGTTTCTATACAGGTCGGATGCTCTCTTCCATCAAAAAGAAAGGTTTAGGTCGTTTTTTCAATGTATACTTGCATTTGTGATGGAATAAAAGTTGAAAAGAGAGGTGTAGAATATTTGAAACTATATACAAAAACAGGAGATAAAGGACAAACGAGTATTATTGGTGGGCGAGTTGATAAAGATCATATTCGTGTAGAAGCATATGGAACCATTGATGAGGCGAACTCTTATATTGGATATGCGATGACTATGATTCAAGAAGAACGCTTTCAAGACATATGTGATGAGCTTGAAAAGATTCAGCATGAGTTGTTTGATTGCGGTGGGGATTTAGCAATTGTACAGCAAAAAATACCGTATACAGTAACGGAAGAGATGGTGGTGTATTTAGAAGAACGAATTGATCGCTACATAGAAGAGGCTCCGCCACTAGAGCGTTTTATTTTGCCCGGCGGGAGCCCGGCATCCGCCATGATTCATGTTGCACGTACAGTAACGAGAAGAGCTGAGCGTCATATTGTATCGTTAGGAAAGCAAGAAGAAATAAATGAAATTGTATTGCGATATGTTAATCGATTATCCGATTATCTATTTGCAATTGCTAGAGTGATAAACGCCCGACTTAATGTGAACGACGTCGAATATAAACGAAGTGCAATTGTTTTTCGTAGTAAGGAAGAGGAGGAAGTGGAGTAATTCACTTTCTTTTTTTGTATACTTTTTTCCGAGATATACAACAATAGAGAAAGTGTGACGGTTATTAAAAAATGGAGGATGTATATGAAAGGCTTAAAAATCGTGGTACTTGTCTTTGGATTGTTTTTTAGTTCTCAAGCATATGCTTATGCCGAGGATGGGAGATGGATATGGCCTGTAGACGGAAGAATTAGTGACTATTTTGGAACAAGAAATGGAAAACACTATGGTATTGATATAGCAGCTTCAATCGGTACGCCGGTTGCAGCGATTCGAGGTGGAACGGTAACAAAATCCTATTTTTCCAATAGTTATGGACATGTAGTGTTTATTAAACATGGAGAATATGAGGCTGTGTACGCTCATCTAAATAAGAGATATGTATTTCAAGGAGATCAGATTGCAAGAGGTGAGATAATTGGTGAAGTGGGAAACACAGGTGAATCACGCGGGGCACATCTGCATTTAGAAGTTCATAAAGGTACTTGGACATTTGGGAAAAGAAACGCAATGAATCCATTGCTTGTTTTAAATGAAGAAAGAGATCAAGTAGCCTCAGTATCAATGTATATTGTACAAAAAGGGGATACATTGGTCAGTATCGCACGGAAGTTTGGCATGACTGTTCATGAGATAAAAGTGAAAAACACACTGCAACAAGATAAAATTTATCCAAATCAAAAGTTATATATGAATTAAAAAAGAGCTAGCAAAACTAGCTCCTTTTTTACCAAAAAATAAAGACACATATAAATCCGGAAATGACTAAATAGCTATAATAATAAAAGACCTTTGTCCTCGTTTTTTCCTTCGTTCGAAATAATACAATAGTTGGTTCGATTAGTCCAATTGTAAAGCAAAGTAGACCAAGGAGCATACAACCGATAGAAAAAGAATACAAGGCAACTTGTATTTTGTGGAATGGAATAATCCATTTTAATAAAAATGCAATAAGTACGGTATAACATATGCTACCAATGTATTTGTTTAAAGTTGTATTAGAACGAAAACCAGGAAGCTTTTTCAAAAAGGATCGGGAAACAACTTCTGTCTGTAAAGAAGTATGCTCTTCTATTATTTTTTGTGCTTCTTTTCCTTTATGAAAGAGAGAAAGAATCCAATTACGCTTTCCTTGGAAAATAAATTGCGATGTTGTTAAATAGTGATCAATTTTCACTTTATCCCAACTGCTCCATGGATGACGCTCACATAGCTTTAGTTTACTTTCTGTTGTTTTATCATACTGATAAACACTAATTCCTTCTTCATCAAAAGTAGCATAGTATGTTTCTCTTGAAAGTGCGCCTAAATCAATTGGACAGTAGAAAAGTAACTCCTTTTTTAAATAAAAGTATTCTTTTCTAAGGTTTTTTTTCATCGTTTCTTGAATAGAGTGTCTTTTTTCTTTTTTCATGACATTTCCTCCGTATTAAGAAAATGCTCTTATCTTAACAATTCAACATCTTATCATTTTTCTGTATAGATGACTAGGGAGTAGCGTAGGAAAAAGTCGGATTGTAAAAAATATGGTTTAAGTTGTCAAATAATTCGACGGATGCTTTATCCTAAAATTTGTAGGCAGTAAGGCTCGATTGGTAAGGGTTAATAATCAGTAGGATGAAGAATAAACCTACTGAGTAAATTCTCACTTTATATGGTCTTCAAAATAAAAAATACACTTACTATTTGTAAGTTATAAACGTTTTTGTTCACAATTGTATGATGTTGTTGTATAATAGTGAAGAAAATAGAATATCGGTCTATCTTCGGGGCAGGGTGAAAATCCCGACCGGCGGTGATGAACAGTTGTTTTTCGTTCTAAGCCCGCGAGCCGTTAAGGCAGGATTTGGTGAGATTCCAAAGCCGACAGTACAGTCTGGATGGGAGAAGATGGAGGTTCAAGCGTTCAAAAAAGATAGTTCTTTGAACGTCTGTTTGATGTGCCTAAAAATTCTCCCTTTGTGTAAAACACAAAGGGTTTTTTCATGAGATGAAAAAATAGGCATAGCAGAACCTTTCCACTTTCCATGAGATGATCGATGGAAAAGGAGAGAGAAGGATGAAACAAAAAAACAGTGTAGTACAAATGGTGAGCGTAGCAATGCTTAGTAGTATTGCATACTTACTTATAATGTTGGATTTCCCATTTCCAGGACTTCCGCCGTTTTTAAAAATTGACTTTAGTGATGTGCCAGCTTTAATTGCAGCGATTATTTTTAGTCCGATTGCAGGTGTAATTGTAGAAGCAATAAAAAATATTCTTCACTACGGAATTCAGGGGAGTTTAACGGGGGTTCCAGTTGGAGAAATAGCGAACTTTATTGCGGGATGTTTATTTATTGGACCAGCAGCTTTCTTATTCCGAAAGTATCGTACAGTAAAAAGCTTAACAACAGGGTTAATGTTAGGGACGGTTACAATGGCGGTAATTATGAGTGTGTTAAATTATTTTATCATTTTACCAGCTTACACTTGGTTTTTAAATCAGCCTGCTATGTCTAGTAGTGGTATGCGACAAATGATTGTAGCGGCAATTCTACCATTTAATTTAATTAAGGGAATTGTTGTAACAGTTGTATTTGTAGCACTGTTTTCACGTTTGAAAGTGTGGGTATTTGCAAAAATGAAAAATGCATAGAAACTTTAGCCATCAGCGGGAGCGTACCGCTGATGGTCTTTTTATTTGTGAGTTAGATGAATAACAAAAAATCCCCCTCATTTTATGAGGGGGGATTTTTTGAAGTTAATAAAAAGACTATTCGAATTTTAAAGCGTCGCCATCGAATGATTCGTCAGCAACTTTAATTGAGTCAGTTGGGCAACCTTCAAATGCGTCCATCATGTCATCAATTAATACATCTGGAATTTCAACGATACCTTGGTTATCATCTAATGTTACAAATGCAATACCTTCATCATCGTAGTCATAAATATCTGGTGCAGCAGCTCCACAAGCTCCGCATGCGATGCAAGTGTCTTTATCAACGATTGTATATTTTGCCATATTTTTTTCCCTCCTGATAATATGTATGTGAAAATAGTCGCCATAAAAATTATAACCTTATTGTAAAACGGTTTTTCGAACTTTTCAACATAAAATTATAATGATAATGCTTATCAATTAGAGTGTCAACTTATTTTTGATTTATTTCACAAGATTTTCAAAATGCCTAAATGGTGTACAGTTTGATACAATAGACAATATAAAGTAAAGCTTCCATCAATGGAAGCTTTTCATCCCTAGCTGATGGGGAACCTTCACCAATTAGGCTGTTACTGTCAGCGCATAACAAGATAAATGTAATTGAAAGGTGGAAGCGGTGATGCAGTTACAATATACTTTATTGTATTGTATAAAACAATTAGATGGTGAACGAACTGTTTCTTCCATTTATCACCTTTTAAAAGGAAAACGTTCTTCACAAACGTTACAAGACGGAAATATATTTCACATTTCTTTTTTATTTGGAATATACAAATCATTACAACGTTCTGATTATGATCAGGAAATTGAAAATGTATTACATAAGGGCTGGATCCAAATTGTAAATGAAAATACATACATATTAACTAATGCTGGGAAGAACCAACTAGGAATTTTGGGAAAAACACTTCCTTTTCCGCAGTATTTACACGGTTTGAACTATGGAGATATTGGTGAAATCTTTTGGAAACGACTTTCATTAATTATCCAAACTGTGTCAAACTTACAACAACAGAATGCGAAATTTCTTCCAATTCAACAAGATACAGAGGTAATGATGTGGGTCAAGCAGTTTCTCACCAAGATACCATATGCAAGAAGTAAACTTGCGGAAGGTTTATGGAAAGAGGTACATATGCTGTTGAAAGATACCTTGCCAATAGAAGCAACAATTTTTACATATCGACTAACAGGATATGAACGAATTGGATATACAGTAAAACAACTTGCAGAAATTACAAACCAAGATGTATTTCGTGTATATCTTTTATTTTGGGGTACCATTCATTTCTTTATTCAATCCGTTCGAGATAATGAAAAAGATTTTCCATTATTAACAAAGATTATTTCTTATCCGAATGAAAGGGCAGATTTGTTTAGTTTATCAACAAAGAAAACATATCAGCTTTGGAGACAAGGGCGTTCTTTAGACGAGATTGCAACAATTAGAAATTTAAAGGTTGCAACAATAGAAGATCATTTTGTTGAAATTGCATTAAGAGAAAGAGACTTTTCTATTGAAATATTTATGGAAAAAAATAAAATCAAGCATGTACAGCGCATTATTGAGACATTGCAAACACGTAAGTTACGTGTATTAAAGCAAGCTGTAGGAGAAGAGATTTCTTATTTTGAGATCCGTCTTGTGTTAGCGCAAATGGAGGTTGTAAATGAGTCTTGAGGATTATCTGTATAAGTGGTTTGGTTATAGCGAATTTCGGCCTGGGCAGAAAGAAGTGATTGCAGATTTATTGCAAGGAAAAGATGTTGTAGCGATGCTTCCAACTGGAAGAGGAAAATCAATGTGTTACCAGCTGCCTGGTCTGATGCAAGATGGAACAGTACTAATTGTTTCTCCATTACTGTCCTTAATGGAAGATCAGGTAGCACAGCTGAAATATGTAGTAAAGAATCATGTGATTGCGCTTAATAGTTTTCGCACATTAAACGAAAAAAAGGAAGCGCTAAGGAAATTATCTACTTATAAATTTGTCTTTGTCTCACCTGAAATGTTGCAATCTGAAGTAATAGTAAGAGAACTAAGAAGGATTCATATTTCGCTATTTGTCGTAGATGAAGCACATTGTATTTCCCAATGGGGTTATGATTTTCGAACGGACTATAAAAAACTAGATCAAGTTATAGTGGCTATTGGACATCCTCCGGTATTAGCATTAACAGCTACTGCAACAAAAGAAGTATTACAAGATATTATAAAAACTTTAAAACTTACGAATGTAGCAGAGCATTTGTATTCGATTGATCGCCCCAATATTGCAATGGAAGTACAATTTGTACAAACGATAGAGGAAAAAAAGGAAGCACTTCTCACTCAAGTGATTAATTTACAAGGACCAGGAATCATTTATTGCTCTAGCAGGGCTTGGACGGAGCGCTTAACAGAATATTTAGGGAGTAAAGGTATAGCGGATGTTGCATTTTATCATGGTGGAATGGAACATGAAGAGCGAATGCTAATTCAACAGCAATTTATGAATGATCAACTGCAACTTGTTATATGTACAAGTGCATTTGGTATGGGGGTAAACAAGCCAAATACAAGGTATATTATTCATTTTCATTATCCAACAAATATTGCTTCTTATTTGCAAGAGATTGGTAGGGCGGGAAGAGATGAAGAGGCCAGTATTGCGATTCTACTTTGTAGTCCAATGGATCATGATCTACCAGTTTCTATTATTGAGGATGAATTACCAAATAAACAGCAAATTCAATTTTTGTTTTCCTTACTACAAGAAAAGATGTACCAAACGAAAGTCTTGCCAATAGAAGATGTGAAAGAAATTTGTTATAATGCTGCAAGGTTTAGCGAACAACATTGGCGTTTTGTACGATATCATTTAGAAAAGATGAAAATCATACAAGGGAAGAAGCTCATTATGGAATCCTTGTCAGATGAGATAATGAAAAGATTAATGTTAGAAGTGGAAGGGCGTCTTCGGAATAAATATAGTCAATTAGAAAATATGAAATCCTGGATACAGTTTAAAGGGTGTAGACGAGAAAAAATGCTACAGCAATTTGGTTATAGGAAGGAATTTGAGATAAAAAACTGTTGTGACTATTGTGGTATTTCAAAAGAAGAGTATAAAAAAAGACGAGCAAGACAACCAATTTTCGACTATAATTGGGAAGCAGAGTTACAGTTGCTCTTTGGTATGAGAGAACGGAGGAATGATGAACATTCAAAGGCGTAGTATTGAAGACATAGGTCCGAAAGAAATACGGCTTAATCTCTATATAACACAATTAATAATTATAGGTGTTGGCTGCGCGTTGGCCTATATACTATTTCCAAATAGGAATGAATTTTATGATTTGTGGAAATGGGATCCTGTTTCCATTTTCGTAATAGGCAGTGTGGTTGCAGGCGGTGTTGTCCTACTTGATTATATTGCAATGCAAATACTACCAGAATCCTGGTTTGATGATGGTGGAATTAATGATCGAATGTTCAAAGGAATTTCTGTAATACAATTATTCGTTATTACGTTTGTTATTGGCTTTGCTGAAGAGTTTTTATTTCGAGGGGTATTGCAGACTCATTTTGGACTTGTAATTGCAAGTGTTATTTTTGCTGTGTTACATGTTCGGTATGTGAAGAAGCCATTTTTATTTTGCTTTGTATGTATGATCAGTTTTGTGTTTGGGTATGTGTTTCAATGGACAGGAAATTTGTTTATAACAATCTTTGCACATTTTCTTGTTGATTTTATAATGGGTCTTCAATTAAGGAGATAAATGGAAGGTGGGGTGAACAGCATGAGAAAACAAATTCCTGATTTTGAAGAAGAACTTGAAGAAACGTTAGAAGACGAGCAGACGGAAGAAGGTTTACCGCCGCGAAGTGAAATTCATCAAAATAAAGAAAAGAAAAAATCTAAATTTAAGATTAACCATTTTTTTGTTCGGGTTTTAACATTTCTATTTATTTTATTGCCACTTAGTATTTTATGGTATACGGATAAGTATATCGAGGTAAAAAGTGCAAAAGAGAATAATGCCCCTGGAAAAAATGCATTTGATGTGATTTTTTTCGATTCAAATAAACATGGAGAAGGAGAAAAGAAGCACTCAGAAAAATTTGAAACGCATATTGTAAAGAAAGGCGAGACATTCGAAAGTATTGGGAAACAGTATTTTCCGAATAAAGATGGGGCTACAATCATTAAAAATTATAATAATATACAAGATAATCAGTTAGAAGTGGGAAAAGAATTAAAAATTCCTATTAAAGAAAAGAACGGGAAAGAATAGAGGTAAAACAGTTTTAATATGAGTGAATTGAAAAAATGAATGAAGCATTCAATTTTATAGCAATATGATTTAAAGAGATTCTATTACATTTTGTTGAGAGGGAAGTATATGGTATGGATTTTAGGTGGTATGTTCATATGTATAGGCTTTATTTGTCTTTTTATGATGTATAGAGAAGCATTACGTGATACATTGCTAGAACACACTTTATCATTTATGAATTTCCCAGAAAGCTTTGGAAAAGTTAGGATATTCTTTATTTCAGACATTCATAGGAGAGTTGTTTCTCCTTCTTTAATTGAAAATGTAAAAGGAAAAGCTGATCTTGTTATTATTGGTGGGGATTTAGCAGAGAAAGGTGTATCGTTATCACAAATTGCGGCTAATGTTCAAACGTTAAGTGAAATTGGTCCCGTATATTTTGTATGGGGAAATAACGATTATGAAATTGACTATCATGAATTAGATGCGTTATTACTAGAACATGGTGTCAAAATTTTAGATAATACAAGAGTACTATTTGAATCAGATTGTGGCGACAAGCTTTGTCTATTAGGAGTGGATGATGTTGGATTAGAAAGGGATCGTTTAGACTTGGCGCTAGCAGATTGTCAAGAAAATGGCTTTCGTATTCTTATTAGCCACAATCCTGATATTGTGAACAAAATGTCTGGACAAGAACAAATTTCGCTCGTATTAAGTGGTCATACACATGGAGGACAAATTCGTATATTTCATTCTAAACGTTATTTAAAAGGTGGTGTGTATGAGTATCCGAATACAACTTTGTTTGTGAGTAACGGATATGGAACGACATTTATACCGCTACGTTTTCGGGCTCCATCTCAAACGCACTTAATTACGTTGCAAGGGGAAATTAGGAGATGCTCGGTTTAAAGGATAGAACATACGCCAACTTTAAAAGGGAAATATAAAAGTTGTTTCGAATATGCACGGAATTCAGCCAAGTACGCTGTGAGCTTGGGAGAGGTCATATCATATTATCGGTCAAGCAGTCCAGCTATCAGAGAACAATCGGTTGCAAAATCATAATTTAGTTGAGATGGCGTACAGTCAAGAAGTGTTTTTAGTAGACGATATCCTACAGTATTTGCTAGAATTTGATGAAATACATGCCCGTGAATTATTAAACGAGGCATTTGTTATTTATACAATAAAAAATGAAATAGGTGGTTAAAACTGTCGGAATAGTTGTTCGAAAAGAACCATCTATTTTCTATTTCATATAATAAAAATTAGATACAATGGTTACGTAGGGAGGTTACAAGATGAGGCTGGAACGTTTGAATTATAATAAAATCAAAATTTTCATAACGTTTGATGATTTATCTGAGCGAGGGTTGACGAAGGAGGATTTGTGGAAAAATGCTCCAAAAGTGCAACAGTTATTTCGCGATATGATGCAAGAAGCAAATAAAGAACTTGGGTTTGAAGCAGATGGTCCAATTGCAGTTGAAGTATTTTCTTTACAGGCGCAAGGAATGGTTGTGATTGTTACAAAAGAAAATCATGAAACAGATACAGAAGATGAGTTTAGTGATGAGTATATTGAGATGCAAGTAACTCTAGATGAGAGTGAACATATATTATATGAATTTGCAACGTTTGAAGATGTGATTACTTTGGCAAAACGTTTGTATCATCTCGGAGTAACCGGAGGCAAACTTTACACATGGGATGGACGTTTTTATCTTTGGATGGAAGAGGAAACACCATTATTAAAGGCAGATATCATTGCGATTTTAGCGGAATATGGTAATTCTTCAACGGTGACAATTTATCGCATTATGGAATATGGAAAAGAGTTAATGGATTCTCAAGCAATTCAGCAAATATACAAGTATTTTGTCTCAAAACAAAACCTCAGCTAATATAAATAGCTTGAGGTTTTATTAGTATTTTGTGATATTGGAGAGACTAAAATACAGTATGGTATAAAAAACATTTAAATATTTAAGTATTTTACTTTTCTAAAAGCAATAAAAGGACTATAATAATAGTGAAAACGCTTGCAACAAAAAATAGTTTGTATACATTTGTTAGCGTTTTCTATTGCATTCCAAATTTAACGGTGTATACTAGGCAATGAAGGTTTACTAAACAAGTGAAATTACAGGGGGTTTACTTACTATGGTAGCCGAAAAGGGAGCTCAAACACAAACACAACAGAGGGAACAACATTTTGAATTATTAAATTCAACACAAATTGTTATTAATGAAGCCCTAGAAAAGTTGGGTTATCCAAACGAGGTATATGAATTACTTAAAGAACCAATTCGTATGATGACAGTGAAAATTCCAGTTCGTATGGATGACGGGACTGTTAAAATATTTACAGGATATCGCGCGCAGCACAATGATGCTGTTGGTCCAACGAAAGGTGGAATTCGCTTCCATCCAAACGTAACAGAAAACGAAGTGAAAGCACTTTCTATTTGGATGAGTTTAAAATGTGGTATTGTAGATTTACCATACGGTGGAGGTAAAGGTGGTATCGTTTGTGATCCGCGAGAAATGTCTTTCCGTGAATTAGAAAGATTAAGTCGTGGGTATGTACGAGCAATTAGCCAGATTGTTGGTCCAACAAAAGATATTCCTGCTCCAGATGTATTTACAAACTCGCAAATTATGGCATGGATGATGGATGAATATAGCCGCATCGATGAATTTAATTCACCTGGATTTATTACAGGTAAACCGCTTGTATTAGGTGGATCTCATGGGCGTGAAACAGCGACTGCGAAAGGTGTAACAATCTGTATTCGCGAAGCTGCGAAAAAACGTGGCATCGAAATTAAGGGCGCTCGCGTTGTTGTTCAAGGATTTGGGAACGCGGGTAGTTTCCTAGCTAAATTTATGCATGATGCTGGTGCGAAAGTAATTGCAATTTCTGATGCTTACGGTGCATTACATGATCCAAATGGATTGGACATCGACTACTTGCTAGATCGCCGCGACAGCTTCGGAACGGTAACGAAATTGTTTAATAATACAATTTCAAACAAAGAGCTGTTAGAACTTGATTGTGATATTTTAGTTCCAGCTGCAATTGAGAACCAAATTACAGAAGAGAACGCTGCAGATATTAAAGCGAAAATTGTTGTAGAAGCAGCAAATGGTCCAACTACATTAGAAGCAACTAAGATTTTAACAGAACGTGGTATTTTACTTGTTCCTGACGTATTAGCAAGTGCTGGTGGTGTTACTGTATCATACTTCGAATGGGTACAAAATAACCAAGGTTACTACTGGTCAGAAGAAGAAGTAGAACAACGTTTAGAAAAAGTAATGGTAAGATCATTCGATTCTATTTATGAAACATCACAAGTTCGTAAAGTGAACATGCGTTTAGCAGCGTATATGGTTGGTGTACGCAAAATGGCAGAAGCTAGCCGCTTTAGAGGTTGGGTATAATAGAACAGAAAGTTTAGAGAGAACGTGGTTTCCTTTTGAGGGAACCACGTTTTTTATTGAAATATATAATAGGGATTAAAATATTATTTTCAAAATGGATGTACGATTATAAAAAATAAAAAAGAACACTTGTTCCTACAGAACATTTGTGCTATAATTCCCTTAGATAAACAAAACGGAAACAAAATAAGGAGAGATAAATAATGAAAATGATAGCAGACCAAAGACTTATGATGCCAACAGATGTTATGAAACGGGTAGAGGTTTTACGAAAAAAAGATGTGAAACGTTCATCTTTGTTACAATCTGTGAATAAATTTTTCGGTTTAGATACTAAAGAAGATCGTGTTTGGTTTTATGGGTTTTATGGAACAGCTGTAAGTATTTTATTATTTATGGTGTTTACTTCAAACATTTTTGATTTTCTCTTTGCGTAAAGAAATGTGCTATATAGATATTGAGGTCGAATACATATATAAGGAAGAAAGGTAATTTTCTAGAGCGGAGTTGATAGACATGGTTATGTTCCCTATAGAGCGGAATTATATTGGGTACGGAAGCTCACGGCCAGGAATTCGCCTTTCGAAGGTGAAATTTATTGTAAGTCATGATACGGGGAATCCTGGGAGCAACGCGATAGGAAATCGTGATTACTTTAACGAAGTACAACCAAAGGCATCGGCGCATACTTTTGTAGATGATAGGACTATTTTAGAAATTATCCCAATTGATGAGGTAGCGTATCACGTAAGATATAGTGTACCAACGGATAATGATTTGTTTGGTTATGATGCGAACAAAGCAGCGATTGGTGTTGAAATGTGTTATGGGGGTAATGTTAATTTTTGGGATTCTTACACGCGGTTTACATGGTACCATGCCTATTTATGTCATACATTCAATCTAAATCCTAAAAAGGATATTGTATCTCATAAAACACTTGATCCTACGAGAAAAATTGATCCAGAAAATGTATTAGGGCAACAAGGAATAAGTTTTAGACAGTTTTTAGCGGACGTCTATCGAATGTACGTATCGTATAGATGACAAATATATGAAAAATGAATACAATGAAGATAGGTGCCTACTGCTGAAAGTAGGTTTTTTCTTGTTTTATAATAAATAGAGATTGAAGCAGAAGACTAGGAGTGAACCGGGTATGCAAAAAGAAACAGCTATTATAATCGGGGGCGGACCGTGTGGATTAGCAGCAGCGATTTCACTGCAGCAAGAGGGAATCAATCCACTAGTAATTGAAAAAGGAAATATTGTGAATGCAATTTATCATTATCCAACTCACCAAACTTTTTTTTCTTCTAGTGAAAAACTAGAAATTGGTGATGTTGCTTTTATTACAGAAAATCGTAAGCCAGTTCGTAATCAAGCGCTTGCTTATTATCGCGAAGTGGTAAAGCGTAAAGGAGTACGGGTAAATGCCTTTGAACGCGTAGAACAAGTGCGAAAAGATGGGAACTTTTTTAGAGTAAATACGACGAAGCGTGATGGGAACAAGGAGATATATACCGCAAAATATATTGTAGTGGCAACAGGGTATTATGATAATCCAAACTATATGAACGTTCCTGGAGAAAACTTAGATAAAGTTTCCCATTATTTTAAAGAGGCGCATCCATATTTTGATCGTGATGTAGTTGTAATAGGAGGGAAAAACTCAAGTATAGATGCAGCGCTAGAACTTGTAAAAGCTGGAGCGCGTGTAACGGTGTTGTATCGTGGGGGGGAATATTCACCGAGTATTAAGCCGTGGATATTACCTGAATTTGAAGCATTAGTACGTAATGGTACAATTCAAATGCAGTTCCATGCTCACGTGAAAGAAATTACCGAACATACACTTACGTATACAAGTAAAGGAGAGGCATTTACAATTCAAAATGATTTTGTATTTGCGATGACGGGATACCACCCAGATCATAGTTTCCTAACAAAAATGGGAGTAGAAATTGATAAAGAAACAGGGCGTCCGATATTTACAGAAGAAACAATGGAAACGAATGTTGAGAATATCTTTATTGCGGGTGTTATTGCAGCTGGCAATAATGCAAATGAAATTTTTATTGAGAATGGAAGATTTCATGGTGGAGCAATTACACAAACAGTTGTATCAAGAGAACAAAAATAAGCTGTCGAATTTGAAGTGACCCCTAAAAGTTAGACACGGTTATTTCATTAGGCAGCTTGATAAAAGTGAGTCCGGTATTGCACCGGGCTCATTTTTAATTTTGCCTTTATCCGTTTCGTATTATAGTAATCTATATATTTTTCTAATTCTATTTTAAAATGCTCTACACTTTCAAACTCTTTTATGTAGAGGAATTCCGACTTCATGATCCCAAAGAAATTCTCCATTACTGCGTTGTCGTAACAGTTTCCTTTTCGAGACATACTCTGCACAATACCTCTTGATTCAAGTGTACGGACATATTGTTTCATTTGATAATGCCACCCTTGATCTGAATGCATCAGTAGCTGGTGATTTTCAGGTAAACGTTCTAATGCTTTCTCTAACATTTCTGAAACAAGTGAATACGTCGGTCTAGAGCCAATTGTATATGTAATAATTTCACTGTTATACAAGTCTAATACAGGTGATAAATAAAGTTTCTCTCCAAACAATTTAAACTCTGTGATGTCTGTTACCCATTTTTGATTCGGGGCATTTGCATTAAAATTGCGCTCTAAAATATTTGGTGCAATTTTACCGAATTTCCCCTTATAAGACTTATATTTTTTCATACGCACAACACACTTTAATCCAAGCTCTTTCATAATGCGCTGAACCTTCTTGTGATTCACTTTCTGACCACGATTCGTTAACTCATCACGAATGCGACGGTAGCCATAAAGCCCTTCATTTTCCTCATAAATCGCTTTAATCTCAGCTTTCAAATCGGTATCTAGATCCGGACGATTCATTTTCTTCACTAAATCATAATACGTGCTTCGTGGAATATCAGCTAGCTCCACGAGTGCCTTCACCGAATATTTATGCCTTAATTCATAGACTACTTGCGCTTTGTCCTGTTTAGTGACTTTTCCTTGTTTTGAACTAAGGCATTCAACTTTTTTAAGTACTCATTTTCCATTTCAAGCTGTTTAATACGTGCTTCAAGTGCTTCGACTGATCCTTCAACTGGTGCTTGTCTTGATTGTTTATTTGACACTTTTTTCATGGATGGACGCCCCTTTTTCTTTGATTGAAGGGCATCAATTCCTTGTGTTTCGAGTTGTTTTTTCCAAACAATAATCGTTGAAGGGGCAGGAATGTTAAAGATAGCTGCCGTTTCAATTAAGGACGTACCGTTTTCAATCATAAAATTTAGTACGTCTAGTTTAAATTGTTGTGTGTAATTTGTATACCGTTTTAGGAAAGCTTCCACACCATTCTGCTTATATTGGTTTACCCAATTCAAAATTACTGTGTCTCTTATGCCGATCGCTTTACCAATTTCTCGATAACTTTCATTTCCGTTCAAATAACGTAGAACGATGTGTATTTTTTCATCAGCCGTAAATTTAGCCATAGAAAAACTGCACCTCCAATTGTTAGATTATGTGTCTAACAATTGGGGTGCAGTTCAATTTCGACAGCTTATTTTTTAATCCTGCATAAACATTTGTTGGATTTTGTCTTTAGAATGAGTACATTCTAAAGCAACAAGTAGTTTAATACGAGCTTTTTGGGCGTTTAAACCATATGTGAAAACAATACCCATATCTTTTAACTGTTTTCCCCCACCCTCATAGGAATATACATCTTGGACAATTCCGTTAAAGCATCGGGAAACAAGAACAATTGGAATTCCTTTATTTATTAAGCGTTGCAAACTAGAGAGCGTTCGTGGTGGTAAATTACCTTGACCAAGTGCTTCAATTATGATCCCATCTACCGGTAGGCTTTCAATTGCTGTTAATAATGTATCATCCATACCAGCGTAAGCTTTTAACACAACGACATTTTTAGAAACTTGTCCGACTTCGTATGTTTCATGATGTACGAGAGCGTGATGGAAGACAACCCCGCGCTTTGTCACCATACCGATTGGTCCGTATTGAGGGCTTTGGAATGTTGCGACATTACTTGTATGTGTTTTTGTTACATTTGTTGCACAGTGGATTTCGTCGTTCAACACGACAAGAACACCTTTTCCAAGTGCTTCGCTACTACTTGCAACCTTTACAGCGGATAAAAAGTTATATAAACCGTCAGCGCCTAATTCGTTGCTAGAGCGCATTGCCCCCGTTACAACAATTGGAATGTTCGCTTGTACAGTTAAATCTAAAAAATATGCAGTCTCTTCTAATGTATCTGTACCATGTGTAATGACAACACCATGGATGTCTTCATTTTTTACTCTTTCGTCAATGATGACTTGTAATTGTAACATCTCACTAGGAGTCATATGAGGTGATGGAAGATGAAAGACATCTTCAACAATTAAATCAATATTACCCTCTAAATCAGGAATGAACTTTAAAAGAGGATTTTGTTTTCCAGGTTGTACAACCCCAGTTTCTTTATCTTCTTCCATTGCAATTGTTCCACCTGTGTGTAAAACTAGGATTTTTTTCAATGTTTATACCCCTTTCTAGTCGAAAAATACATTAAGAACATACCATGTTTTTGCTAGATTCGACAATGGAAATGTATAAAAGTTTGTATTAAAAATGAAAATAAAGTTAGCTACTTTATATTTGAGATATATAGAAGTGAGAGGATTTTTAGTTTTGTATTGTAGGTTGTTGAAATGAATAAAAAAATGAGAAGAGGACATTTTTTGAAAAAAATTGAGGAAGTTCTAATTCGTATAGTATTAGTTCAATTTATTTGTCTTTGCATTATTCAATTGCTTTTTATGCAAGAATCTACAGTGAAATATTTATCGAAAATTGTTTATTATGAAGGTGTTGTAGATAAAGGTATAACGAATGTTTTACAAGTGAATAAGTAGTTTTCATTTTCTTCTAGTAAGGATTGTGCTACAATAATTGAGGATTTAATCGACATGAAACAAGCGCAGAGAAGCAGGGGATTTGTACCTGCTTTTCATTTTGTTTTACAAGTGAAAAAATGAGGTGTTACAATGGATAAACGAATTTCAATTGCGATAGATGGTCCAGCGGCTGCTGGAAAGAGTACAGTTGCAAAGATTGTTGCGAAAGAACTTTCTTATGTGTATATTGACACAGGTGCAATGTATCGTACACTTACATACGCTGCTCTTCAGCAAAATGTAGATATTGAGAATGAAGAAAGTTTAATGGAAGTTTTAAAAAATGTAAATATAGAGTTTCAACAAGGTGAAAATACACAGCTAGTTTTCTTAAACAACCAGGATGTATCCGACGCGATTCGTACACCGGACGTAACAAATCGCGTATCAATTGTTGCTAAGCATCGTCTTGTTCGTGAAGAGATGGTACGTCGTCAACAAGCTCTAGCAGAAAAGGGCGGCGTAGTAATGGACGGGCGTGATATTGGTACGCATGTGCTACCTAATGCGGAAGTGAAAATTTTTATGCTTGCTTCTGTTCAAGAAAGAGCGGAGCGGAGACATCTTGAAAACACGAAGAAAGGTTTCGCTTCTAGTTTAGAGCAACTGAAAAAAGAGATTGCTGAGCGCGATAAGTTGGATTCAGAGCGTGAAGTTTCTCCACTGAAAAAAGCGGATGATGCATTGGAATTAGATACAACTTCTTTATCAATTGAAGAAGTTGTCCGAGAAATCATGGATATTGTTTCTGTAGCATTTGCAAAATAAAGAAAGGGGGAATCCTCTTTCTTTTTTATTTTGAAAATATCAGTATAGTGAGACGCTTTCCTTGACAAATAAGTCAATTTGTAAGAAGTTAGTAAAAGAAGAGGAACTGTCAGAATATATTCGCTATTTTATTTTAAAACATACTTTATTCAAGGTGATTTTGCTGTATACTATTTATATAGGTTACTATATCTTCTATAAAGTGTAGGATAAACAATAGATTGTTGCATGTATTAGAAGCGAGTATATGCTAAAACATTCTTATAACATGCAAATGAAAGCATTTGTTTTCATTTCGTATATACATAAAAAAGCTTTGTCAATTCTGTAGGGAGGTATTTCCATGGTAGAGAAAATGAATGAAGAAGTTATGGATTCAAAAGTATTACAAGTGGGTGACGTTGTTACGGGTTCTGTAACAAAGGTTGAAGAAAAACAAGTTCTTGTAAATGTTGGATACAAAACAGATGGCGTTATTCCGATTAGTGAATTAGCTAACGTTCATATTGAAAAAGCGAGCGATGTTGTAGAATTAGACCAAACTCTGGAATTAAAAGTTATTAAATTAGAAGATGATGATCTTGTGTTATCGAAACGTGCTATTGATGCAGAAAAAGCATGGGTAGAGTTGCAAGAGAAATTCACTTCAGGTGAAGTGTTTGATGTTACTGTGAAAGATATTGTGAATGGTGGTTTAGTTGTGGACCTTGGTGTCCGTGGATTTATTCCAGCTTCACTTGTAGAAATGCACTATGTAGAAGATTTTACTGATTATAAAGGAAAAACATTAGCGGTGAAAATCGTTGAATTAGATCGTGAAAAGAATCGTGTTATTCTTTCACATAAAGCAGTTGTCGAACAAGAATTAGATTCGAAGAAAAAAGAAGCAATTTCTTCTTTAAAAGAGGGGGACGTTGTGGAAGGTACAGTTCAACGATTAACTGACTTCGGTGCTTTTGTGAATGTTGGTGGCGTAGATGGTTTGGTACACATTTCACAAATTTCTCATGATCGTGTTGCACAGCCTTCTGATGTGTTAACACAAGGACAAGGTGTTAAAGTTAAAGTGTTATCAGTTGATGCAGATACGCAGCGTATTTCTTTATCGATTAAAGCAGCACAGCCAGGACCTTGGGAAAACGTTTCTGCTGAAGTTAAAGCAGGTGATATTCGAGAAGGTGTAGTGAAGAGAATTGTTACATTCGGTGCTTTCGTTGAAATTTTACCAGGTGTAGAAGGCCTTGTGCATGTATCACAAATTGCAAATCGTCATGTGAAAAACCCAAATGAAGTACTGGAAATGGGACAACAAGTGAAAGTGAAAGTACTTGAAGTGCATGCGGCAGAAAAACGAATTTCTTTAAGTATAAAAGAAGCTATTGAAGAAAATAATGAAACAGAAGATTATAGCCAATATGAGCCGACTTCTGAATCTGCAACTTTCCAATTTAGTGATATTATTGGTGAACAACTGAAAAAATTAAAAAAATAAAGAGGGATACAAGTGGTAAGGGCGAAACGAAAATTAGAACATATTGAATATGCTCTTTCCACCGGACAGTCTCGTATACATGGCTTTCATGACATTGCTTTTGTCCATCAAAGCTTGCCAAATTCAAGTTATGAAAGCATTACATTTGAAACAAAAATCGGCGAACTTTCATTAAGTTCGCCGATTTTTATCAATGCAATGACTGGTGGTGGGGGAGATCGCACATTACATATTAATGAGCAGTTAGCACACGTGGCAAAGTATCACAATCTTACGATGGCTGTTGGTTCTCAAATGGCTGCTTTAAAAGATGAAACAGAAGCCTCCTCTTATCGAATTGTTCGAAAGGTGAATCCAAATGGAATCATTTTTGCAAATTTGGGTAGTGAAGCAAGCGTTGAGCAGGCGAGGCGTGCAGTTGATATGATTGAAGCAAATGCGTTGCAAATACATTTGAATGTCATTCAAGAATTAACGATGCCAGAAGGCGACCGAGATTTTACAGGCGTATTGGAGCGAATTGAAAAAATCGTAATAAGTTCACCGGTTCCAGTTATAGTAAAAGAAGTAGGGTTTGGTATGAGTAAAGAAACGGTACAACAACTAGTTAATGTTGGCGTTACAGCTGTAGATATTGGTGGTTATGGTGGCACAAACTTTGCCGCAGTTGAAAATGAACGAAGGCAGCGAATGCTTTCTTATTTTAATGATTGGGGCATTCAGGTGGCTACCTCAATAATAGAAGCGTCCTCTACAAATAACACCCTCTCCCTTATTGCATCTGGTGGTATACAAACGGCACTTGATGTAGCAAAAGCAATCGCGCTAGGTGCGCAAGCGACGGCTTTTGCTGGTTATTTTTTACGTATATTAATGAATGATGGTGTAGACAAGTTAATCGAAGAAATAGAACTTTTACATACAGATTTACAATTTATTATGACGGCCCTTGGAGCGAGAACGATTTCGGAGCTTCAGCGAGTGCCACTTATTGTGAAAGGTGATACGTATCATTGGTTAGCACAACGTGGAATTGATACTACATGTTATAGTCAGAGATAATACACTCTTACATCAGGATTTTTCCATGGGCTATTTGTTAATTATAAGGTGAAATAATTAATATATACACGAAACTTCGAGTTTCTAATCGTGTAGAAGCAATTAAGAAAGCGATGGAAATTGGTTTAATAACATAATGAACTTTGAGACGATGAAATGAAAAAACAGCCAACATTGGCTGTTTTTTCATTTCATTTTGTTTAATGCTGATTTTGTTTACGAGCTTGTTCTGGTGTATCAAGACCAGTTGCACCAGGATATTGCAATGATTGGTCACGATCTGATTCAACACGGCGTGATTGTTTTAACTTCTTTTCTTGGCGGTCTTTTCCCATTGTTGTATACACCTCCTTAATAGAAAGTGTTGCTGTTATAAGAAAAACTATGCAAAAAGAAGAAAAGGATTAGTTTTCATAAAAAGTTCCCATAATGGAAATGATAGGAGGGAAAAATATGGAGGGAAGTTATTTTTATTTCGTAGCATGGATGGGTTGGATTGTTACAACATTTTTTTTGAGAAAAGATGAAATTCGTTGGAAAGTCAGTGCTGTTATATTAATGTTTATTATTTGTTCCCAGATAACCGTATCTATTGCTTCTTTCACTATATCAGTAAATGCTCTTATACTTGGTGTTATTTCTTTTTTGGGGGTTGCCCTATATTCTATATGGAAAAAAATGTATGCTTTATTGTCGGCACTTATTATTGCTATGTTATACACGAGTTTTCATTTATTAGAGGTGTACGACCCGATTTGGATTGTTATTGATCGAACCTTTATGTTAAGTGGTACTCTTGTGTATGCATCGATTTTATTACATAGAGATCGTTTATTGCGTCTATGTTCCTTGTATGCCGGAGCGCTACAAGGAGAAATATTGGTAACATTTATTTTTCGCAGGCTTCATTTTCCATACGAATTTGGTAGTTTGACATTTTTTGATATCATTGCTGTTTCTACGCTACTTGTAATGCTGATGTTTTATATCGTAAAAATATCGGCGTATAGAGGACTGTTTAGGAAAAAACATGTAAAAGAAAGGCAAGGGTAATACATGACTGAATATACATCAGCCATTTTATGTGGCGTCATAGCTGGAACGCTAACACGAATTTTGATGCTTCGTACAGATACGAGGCAGTATCCGACACGTTTACATGGAAAAATCATTCACGTTGCTATGGGGCTAATTGCAGCAGCTTTAGGAGCGATTGCTATTCCGTCTATTTTGAAGAAGGACTTTTCAGCAATCACCTTTTTGACGTTAGCTGCGTCTCAATTTCGAGATGTTCGAAATATGGAAAGGAATACGCTGCAGCAATTAGATGGATATGAGCTTGTACCACGTGGAAATACGTATATTGAGGGGATAGCCCTTGTGTTTGAAAGTCGCAACTATTTAGCGATGTTAACAGCGTTTGTGACAACATTTACATATATAGGATTTCATTCATGGATTGCTGGTGTAGTTGCTGGCTTAGTGGGATTCTTTATTGCAAAAACATTGATGTCTGGTAAAAGGTTACGTGATCTTGTAGACATTGAACATGCTCCTCTCCGTTTTGAAGGAGCAGGACTATATATTGATAATATTTATATTATGAATATTGGATTGCCAGCAAGACAAGAAGAAATTATGAAGTATGGAATGGGCTTTATTTTAAAGCCTAAGTCTATTGACGCAAGGGTAACGATTTCCAATCTTGGACAACGACAAGCAATCTTGCATGATGTTTCGGTTGCATTAGGCGTATTTAGAGATTCTGGAACTCCAGCGTTAGTCCCATTGGCTAAACGTGATTTAGAAGATGGAAGGGTAGGGTTATTTGTACTCCCACAAGACCAAGATGTAAAAAAAGCGATTGCAGTAATAGGAAGTGTGCCAACGTTAGAAAGTGCTGTTCACATGTCATCAGAGGCCCCGAAAGGAAGGGGAGATATGAGATGAGGTTAGAAAGTTATATTCTTGCTGTAATTACAACAACGCCAGAAAAGTTCGCTGGTGGAGCGCCTTTATTTATGTGTGATTCAAAAGAAGAAATGGAATTTGTAGCAAATAATTTAGAAGCGATTTTAGACGGCATTGCACACCGCCTACAAGAGAATGTATATATTATTGTGAAACATTAGTAACGTGTGATATAATATGAGGTGTTTTGATACGATGAGAAATATTCTGGAATGCAAATCCCTTCTTGCACAAAGAAGGGTTTTTTACATAATAAACAGAAGCAAGTTGAAAGGATGAAATGATATGCCGAAACCAGTAGTGGCAATAGTAGGACGCCCGAACGTAGGGAAATCTACTATTTTCAATAGAATTGTTGGAGAGAGAGTTTCAATTGTAGAAGATATCCCAGGGGTAACGAGAGATCGTATTTACAGTGCGGGAGAATGGTTAAATCATGAATTTAACATTATAGATACAGGTGGAATTGATATTGGAGATGAGCCGTTTTTGACACAAATTCGTCAACAAGCAGAAGTTGCGATTGATGAAGCGGATGTTATCATTTTTATGACAAATGGCCGCGATGGTGTAACAGCTGCGGATGAAGAAGTAGCAAAGATTTTATATCGTTCTAAAAAGCCGGTTGTACTAGCGGTGAATAAAGTTGATAATCCAGAGATGCGTAATGATATTTATGATTTCTATGCATTAGGATTTGGTGAACCATTCCCAATTTCAGGTACACATGGATTAGGTTTAGGTGATTTATTAGACGAAGCAGCAAATCATTTTCCAAAAATTGAAGAGGAAGCATATGATGACGATACAATTCGTTTCTCGCTAATTGGTCGCCCAAACGTAGGGAAATCTTCACTAGTAAATGCATTGCTTGGTCAAGAGCGTGTAATCGTAAGTAATGTAGCAGGAACAACACGTGATGCTGTCGATACACCATATAGTAAAGATGGCCAAGATTACGTTATCATTGATACAGCTGGTATGCGTAAAAAGGGAAAAGTATACGAGAGCACTGAAAAATATAGTGTACTTCGTGCACTAAGAGCGATTGAACGCTCTGACGTTGTCTTAGTTGTTTTAGACGGCGAAGAAGGAATTATTGAGCAAGATAAAAAAATTGCTGGCTATGCACATGATTCAGGACGAGCTGTTATTATCGTTGTGAATAAATGGGATGCAGTTAAAAAAGACGAAAAGACAATGAAAGCATTTGAAGAAAATATTCGTGCGCATTTCCAATTCTTGGATTATGCACCGATCGTATTCTTATCTGCGAAAACGAAAAAACGTACACAGACATTATTACCAGTTATTAATGAAGTCAATGAAAGTCATAGCATTCGCGTACAAACGAATGTACTAAATGATGTAATTATGGATGCGGTGGCAATGAATCCAACACCAACACATAATGGTAGTCGCTTGAAAATTTTCTATGCAACACAAGTTGCAGTGAAACCACCAACATTTGTTGTGTTTGTAAATGATCCAGAACTAATGCATTTTTCATATGAACGTTTCTTGAAAAATCGTTTGCGTGAGTCGTTTGGCTTCGTAGGAACGCCAATCCGAATTATTTCTAGAGCAAGAGACTAATGGAGAGGATGTGATTTTATGAAAAAAATCACAGTAGTAGGAGCAGGTAGCTGGGGAACAGCGTTAGCGATGGTATTAGCTGACAATGGTCATGATGTACGTATTTGGGGGAATCGTTCAGAGCTTATGGATGAAATTAATATGAAACATGAGAATAGTCGATACCTTCCAGGAATTACATTGCCAAGCACAATCGTAGCCTACTCTTCTTTAGAGGAATCGTTAGTAGATGTAGATACGGTACTTTTAGTTGTACCGACGAAAGCTTATCGCGAAGTATTAAGAAATATGAAAGATATTGTTTCACAGCCAATTACTTGGATTCATGCAAGTAAAGGAATTGAACCAGGTACTTCAAAACGTATTTCAGAAATGATTGAAGAAGAAATTCCAGCGCATCTTATTCGTGATGTTGTTGTTTTATCAGGGCCAAGCCACGCGGAAGAAGTAGGGCTTCGTCAAGCGACGACGGTGACTGCTGCTGCGAAGCGAATGGAAGCGGCTGAAGAAGTACAAGATTTATTTATGAATAGTTATTTCCGAGTGTATACGAATCCTGATATTGTTGGAGTAGAGCTCGGTGGAGCGTTAAAGAATATTATCGCATTAGCCGCTGGTATAACAGATGGCCTTGGGTTAGGTGATAATGCAAAAGCCGCTCTTATGACGCGTGGCTTAACGGAAATTGCCCGTTTAGGAAGAAAGATGGGTGGTAATCCGTTAACATTTGCTGGTTTAACAGGAATGGGTGACTTGATTGTAACTTGTACAAGCGTGCATAGCCGAAATTGGCGTGCAGGGAATATGCTTGGAAAAGGATATTCATTAGAAGAAGTACTCGATAGTATGGGTATGGTAGTTGAAGGTGTACGAACAACGAAAGCGGCATACGAAATGGCTGAGAAAATGGAAGTTGAAATGCCGATTACGTCAGTTTTATATGATGTACTATTCAATGGGAATAATGTGAAAGATGCAGTAGGATCATTGATGGGACGTGTTCGTAAACACGAAGTTGAAGCGATACCTGATTTATTATAGGTAAAAGCTGTATACGTGCAGAAAAGCGCGTATACAGCTTTTTGTTTTTCTGGGTCTTTTCACCATTTGTTTCTTTTTGCATACGATGGATTGTAACTTGAAGAGAGGGTGAAGGGAATGGATAATAACATTTTCAGTAATATTGAGAAAGAAGCAAAAGTAAATAAAGACGATATTTTTAAATTAGCGTCATCTGTACAAAATGCAAATTTACGCGATGAGAAAGTACTACGTCAATTAATCCATCAAGTCGCAGTAATGGCAGGGCGAGAGGTACCAAAAGAACAAGAAGATCAAATTGTAAAAGCGATTATTAATAATAACATGCCGACAGACTTTAGCTCGTTAAGTAAAATGTTTAAAAAATAAAGTATGGGAAACAAAGGGCTTAAGGATTGCATACGATAGCTATGAAGAAACGGGGTTAGAGCTGTTTGTGGGCATATTTGGTCAACCGAGGCGAAGGGGATATATTCGCTTCGGTTTTATTTTTGTTTTTTTACGATTGGCTGTGAGCGGTAATATTTTGTCTTAAAGCTTAACTGAAAGTAAAGGAGTGAGAGAAAAAGGGATTTTCATTAATGGAAGCTTACTTTTATTGATTGTATAGAAATCTATTTTGATTTTTAGATATACAAGTTACTGCTACGAAAAATAAAAGGTGGCCCGTACTCATATACTCTCTTTGCCTTTATATGGCATGGGACTGCTCTCTCCCACCTAAAAAAGAATGGTCTTATATTATTTTTCTATTTGTTTAAAATTTTTAATTTGTTAAAATAATATAAAAATAGATTAATAATTAAGGGGTGTACATATGTCTGAAGGACTTATCAAAATGTGGTTTTCTTTAGGGGCTATGGGGTTTATGTTTATTGCTGTGGTTTTCATTTTATTAAGCAGACATAAAATGAAGAATAAAATTTTGAAAGGGATTACAGCGAGTATTGCCTATACACTTATGATTGTATCCGGGATTGTTATTTTCCTTGTAGTGTTTAGTGGACCGGTTGAACAATAAGAATGAATCATCACCACTCTTTGTTTTCAAATAGATTGTGAGGAGGTAGGTGCAGATGTGTAAACAAATTTTAATGGATGTGAGTGAGAAAATAAAGGATGGATTGTCTGTGAAAAAAACTTATATTATTTTAATATTTTGTTGTATAAGCCTTTTATCGGGGTGTATGTATCCTAAAGAAAATTTGAAACAAAATGCTGTCCCTTATGAAGATCAATTGCAAGCTGTTCAAAAGGCAGTTAATACATATAAGGAACAAAATAGTGGTTTATTACCAATCAAAACACGGGATATGAACACACCGATTTATCAAAAATACCCCATTGATTTTCAAAAAATTGCACCACGTTATATACAAGAAGCGCCTGGGAATGCGTATGAAAGTGGTGGGGTGTATCAATACGTATTAGTAGATGTAGAAACAAATCCAACAGTGAAGTTACTTGATGTCAGAATGGCGGAACAAATACGAGATGTTCAGTTGAAGTTGCAAATGTATCGCGATGATCATCAATATCCTCCTTTTAAAAAGGTGATTGCAGATGGTGTTTATGAACTGGATTTCAAAAAAATGGGATATAAAGATGTACCACAAGTAAAAAGTCCATATTCTGGAAAGGGATTACCGCTTGTAATCAATGAAAAAGGAGAGATTTTTGTTGATTACCGAATGGATTTATATGAAATATTACAAAAAAATGGAGAAGAAATGAAAGAGGGAGAAGATATTCGGGATATGCTTTTAAAAGATACACCATTTGTGCCTGCATACTCTTTACCGTATACAGTAAAAAACGGAGAACCAATTTTTTTTAAATGATAAGTCATGAACCTTTCTTTTAGCGAATAAATTCTAGAAGAAAGGTTTTTTTCATGTAATACAACTTATGATGAAAACAAAAAGTTTCTTTTTAAATAGTCATATGAATTTAGGACAAAATCATATGATATATTGTCCGCACTTCTAGAATCCTTTATAGGATAGGAAACATCAATGAAAGGTATTGTTTCTGAATACAAACTTGTATTATTCCCAAAAAATTCGAGGGAGGGAATCAATTGGAAAAGGTCGATATTTTTAAAGATATTGCTGAGCGCACAGGCGGTGATATTTATTTAGGGGTTGTAGGAGCTGTTCGAACAGGGAAATCAACATTTATTAAAAAATTTATGGAGCTTGTTGTTATTCCGAATATCGAAAATGATTCAGATCGTCAGAGAGCACAAGATGAATTACCTCAAAGTGCCGCTGGACGTACAATTATGACAACAGAACCGAAATTTGTTCCAAACCAAGCGGTTTCCATCCATGTTGATGATGGTCTTGAAGTAAATATTCGATTAGTAGATTGTGTAGGTTATACGGTTCCTGGAGCGAAAGGCTATGAAGATGAGAATGGCCCACGAATGATTAATACACCGTGGTATGAAGAGCCTATCCCGTTTCATGAGGCTGCTGAAATTGGAACGCGTAAAGTAATTCAAGAGCATTCTACTATTGGGGTTGTCATTACAACTGATGGAACGATTGGAGAAATTCCGAGAAGGGATTATATAGAAGCAGAAGAACGTGTTATCAATGAGTTAAAAGAAGTAGGTAAACCGTTTATCATGATTATTAATACAGTACAGCCATATCATCCAGATACAGAACAGTTGCGCCAGAGTTTATCAGAAGAGCATGATATTCCTGTACTAGCAATGAGTGTGGAGAGTTTACGAGAAACAGATGTTTACAATGTACTTCGTGAAGCTTTATTTGAATTCCCTGTTTTGGAAGTGAATGTGAATCTTCCAAGTTGGGTCATGGTGTTAAATGAAGGGCATTGGTTACGCCAAAGTTATCAAGAAGCTGTTCAAGAGACGGTTAAAGATATAAAACGCCTGCGGGATGTAGACCGCGTTGTCTGGCAGTTTAGTCAATATGAGTTTATTGATCGGGCGAGCCTAGCTGGGATTGATATGGGGCAAGGTGTTGCGGAAATTGATTTATACGCACCGGATGAACTGTACGATCAAATATTAAAAGAAGTTGTAGGAGTAGAAATTAGAGGGAAAGACCATTTGTTAAAGCTTATGCTTGATCTTTCTCATGCAAAAACGGAGTATGATCAAGTTTCAGATGCTTTAAGAATGGTCAAACAAACAGGATATGGTGTGGCTGCGCCCGCCTTGGCTGATATGAGTCTAGATGAACCGGAAATAATTCGTCATGGATCGCGATTTGGTGTGAAATTAAAGGCAGTTGCACCGTCTATTCATATGATTAAAGTAGATGTTGAATCCACATTTGAACCAATTATTGGTACTGAAAAGCAAAGTGAAGAGCTTGTTCGCTACTTAATGCAAGATTTTGAGGATGACCCGCTTTCTATATGGAATTCTGATATCTTTGGACGTTCGCTTAGTTCAATTGTCCGAGAAGGGATTCAAGCAAAATTGTCTTTAATGCCTGAAAATGCACGTTATAAATTAAAAGAAACGCTAGAAAGAATTATCAACGAAGGATCTGGCGGATTAATTGCTATTATTTTATAAACAAAAGCTCCCTGCTGGCAGGGGGCTTTTGTTTTTTTATTTCGCTATTTGCAGGTGGTAGGATGCTTACGGTAAGGTTCAAAGAAAAGAGAGGAAGGAAGATAGATGGGAAGGTAACGATTCGTAAATACTTGATTCATGAGGAGAGTTTTACTTTGTAGGGGAATAGATAGAAATAGACATTATCTAATACTTTGTAGCATATTGTCAAGTTTCATCGTTTTTTCACATTTTCGCGGTAACAATTTCTTTAAAAATATTGAATTATACAGGAGAATCGTATAATATAGGCGTTGATAATGATTTATCTACATCTTTGTAGTATAGAATTTGTAAAAATTGCCTACAAATGAAAGTAAGACTCATTTTATGATCATTATACAGTCTTATCTTTGGGAGGAGGTGAATGGCATGAACAAGACAGATTTAATCAATGCTGTTGCAGAAGCAAGTTCCCTTTCTAAAAAGGACGCAACAAAAGCAGTTGACGCTGTTTTTGATTCTATCTTAGAAGCTTTAAAACAAGGTGATAAAGTACAATTGATCGGATTCGGTAACTTCGAAGTTCGTGAGCGTGCGGCTCGTAAAGGACGTAACCCACAAACTGGTGAGGAAATTGAAATCGCTGCAAGTAAAGTACCTGCATTCAAACCTGGTAAAGCGTTAAAAGATGCGGTTAAATAATCCTTACATATTAACAGGGAAGAAGAGTTTCCTTTTTGGGAACTCTTCTTTTTGCTTTTAAAATCATAAATATGCTAGAATGTGTTCGTATCACTTTTAGGTTTTTCGGGAGGGTTAAGCGGATGGCAAAAGTTAACTTAGAACAAATCGAGCAAGCAGTGCGTCTTATTCTAGAAGCAATTGGAGATGATCCAAATCGTGAAGGAGTACTTGATACGCCGAAACGTGTTGCGAAAATGTATGCAGAAGTATTTTCAGGTATGCATGAAGATCCAAAGGAACATTTGCACAAAGTGTTCGGAGAAGATCACGAGGAGCTTGTATTAGTAAAAGATATTCCATTCTATTCGATGTGTGAGCACCATCTTGTTCCGTTTTACGGAGTTGCTCATGTTGCATATATTCCACGTGGTGGAAAAGTAACAGGTTTAAGTAAATTAGCTCGTACTGTAGATACAATTGCACGTCGTCCACAACTTCAAGAGCGTATTACGTCAACGGTCGCTAATTCTATTATGGAAGTACTAGAACCTCATGGTGTGATGGTAGTTGTTGAAGCGGAGCATATGTGCATGACAATGCGCGGCGTGAAAAAGCCGGGTGCAAAAACGGTAACTACAGCAGTGCGCGGTGTGTTAGAAAATGATGCAGCGGCACGTAGCGAAATTTTGTCTTTTATTAAGACAAAGTAAAGGAAAGCGGGAAACTGCTTTTCTTTTTTATTTATATTATTTTATTTTAATAAGAGTTTCCTGTCGATGTAGGCTATTTGTAAGAAGAAATATCAGTATCAAAAAAAGAGATTAGGTGGAGAACTACTGCTTGTAAAATTTAAATGTTTGTAATGAAGTAGATAGAAAGGAAACCTTCACTTTAATGTGAGTTTATTAAGGAAATATAGTCTTTAAACAAGGGTTATATTTTTTTATGATTGTTCAAAAATTTATAGGTGAATGAAATTTTGTTTTTTTATGCGTATCGCACAAATAGAATTCTAAATTGTAGTTTGTTTTGATTCCCTAAGTTTTGGTTATAGAAAATAGAGTGTATGTGTTATAATAGGTTTTATGAATTAGAAAACAAGGGTGATTTTTTGTGTGTGACATCTACGGAGGGTATGCGGATATAAAGGAGCAGTTGTTATCAAAGCTGCGCCATCCTTATTTTATAAACTATATTGAAGAACCATTTATTGATGAAGAAAAGGTAGTACTTTTATATGCTGCTTTAAAAAGTGCAAATTTACATAAAGACCAAATCGATCACTATGTTGTGACGATTATGCTTGTACAAATCGCTCTTGATACACATGAAAAAGTATCAAACAAGGCAGATGAAGAAACAAGTGGATTCCATAAGCGTCGTCAGCTTACAGTACTTGCAGGTGATTACTATAGTGGATTGTATTATTATTTACTTTCAATGAATTGTGATATTGTATTAATTCGTGCGCTTGCTGAGGGGATTAAAGAAATTAATGAACATAAAATTATGTTATATCAGAGAGCATATGAAACAGTAGATGAAGTAGTTAAAAGTGTTATGACCATTGAATCGGCACTTTTACAAAAAACGTGTGATCATTTTCATTTATCACATTGGAAACCGTTTATAGCGTATATGCTAGGGAATAATCGTCTTCAAAAAGAGTATCAATTGCATGCTGAAAGAAAAAATACACCTGTTTTTCAAGCAGTTCAAGCAGTGTTGTCAAATGATGACAAAAATGTGGAAGCTGTCTTTACAGAGTGGATGGAAGAAATGAATGAACAAGAAAAAATATTTCTACAAAGTCATAAAGAAATTGATGAGGTAGTTTCTACTTTAAAAGATAAACTGAAAACATAAGCAACTTTATATTGGAAGAAGGGTAAGCGCATGCAACAATCAAAAGAAGAAAGAGTACATGACGTATTTGAAAAAATCTCTGATAAATACGATGTAATGAACTCAGTTATAAGTTTTCAAAGGCATAAAGCATGGCGAAAAGAAACGATGCGAATTATGGATGTGCAGTTAGGAAGCAAGGCGTTAGATGTGTGTTGTGGAACTGCTGATTGGACAATTGCACTTGCTGATGCGGTTGGAACGACTGGGAAAGTATATGGATTAGACTTCAGTGAAAATATGCTATCTGTTGGGAAAGAGAAAGTTGAAGCTTTAAATTTAAAACAGGTAGAACTTATGCATGGGAATGCAATGGAACTTCCATTTGAAGATAATACATTTGATTATGTAACAATTGGCTTTGGTCTTCGTAATGTTCCTGATTATATGCATGTACTAAAAGAAATGACTCGAGTAGTAAAACCAGGCGGCAAAGTAATTTGTTTAGAAACATCTCAACCAACAATGATTGGTTTTCGTCAGATGTACATTTTGTATTTCAAATATATTATGCCGTTGTTTGGTAAAATGTTTGCGAAAAGCTATAAGGAATATTCATGGCTTCAGGAGTCTGCTAGCACATTCCCTGGGATGAAAGAATTAGGGAAGATGTTTGAATCTGCAGGGCTTGAGCATGTACAAGTGAAACCATTTACCTTTGGTGTAGCAGCTATGCACTTAGGATTCAAACCAAAATCAAAATAGAAAAAAGACGTTTTTAGGTTAAGGTGAACAATATGAAGTTACAACTTATGTACTCTTTTTTACGATCCGATATTGATGTAATAGAAAAAGAATTAAAAAAGGTTGTTGCCTCAGAGCAACAACTAATAGAAGATGCGGCATTACAGCTTATCGAAGCTGGTGGTAAACGAATTCGTCCTGTTTTTGTGCTTCTTGCAGGCAAGTTTGGAGACTACAAGTTAGATGCAATTAAACATGTTGCAGTTGCTTTAGAGCTCATTCATATGGCTTCTCTTGTTCATGATGATGTAATTGACGCAGCATTCTTACGAAGAAGTAGTGCAACCGTAAATGCAAAATGGGGAGACCGTATTGCAATGTATACGGGAGATTATTTGTTTGCAAAGTCTCTTGAGTGTATTACAAATTTAGAAGTTCCTAAAGCACATCAGGCATTATCGTATACAATTTTGGAAGTATGTAAAGGTGAAATCGAACAAATTAAGGATAAATATAATTATAATCAAAATTTAAGAACATATTTACGACGGATTAAGAGAAAGACAGCATTGTTGATTGCGGCTAGTTGTCAGTTGGGAGCTATTGCTTCTGGTGCGAGCCGTGATACAGTAAATCGTTTGTTTTGGTATGGTTATTTTGTTGGTATGTCTTATCAAATTATTGATGATATTTTAGACTTCGTTTCAACAGAAGAAAAATTAGGAAAACCTGCTGGTGGAGATTTGTTGCAAGGGAATATTACACTCCCAGTTTTGTATGCAATGGAAGATCCAAAGCTTCGCGCGAAAATAGTTTCTGTGCATGAAAATACAACTGCAAGTGAGATGAAAGAAATTATTCATGATATTAAAACAAGCTCAGCAATCGATCGGGCATTTGCATTTAGTGAACGTTATTTACATAAAGCATTAGAGGTAATAAAACCATTGCCACGTGGACAAGCAAAATATGCTTTGCAAAATGTTGCAAAGTATATTGGGAAACGAAAATTTTAATGACTTTCTTTTATAAATAAAATAATCTCTCTATTTCAAAACTATTGCACAATTGTGACAAGGGTGATAATATGTGTGTGGGGATATACAATTACATACATAATTCAGAAGTGGAGAGATTTTTTATGGAAAAAACATTTCTAATGGTAAAACCAGATGGTGTACAACGTGCCTTCATTGGGGAAATTGTAGCTCGTTTTGAGAAAAAGGGCTTTCAATTAGTTGGTGCGAAATTAATGCAAGTTACTCCAGAAATTGCAGGAGAACATTACGCTGAGCACAAAGAAAGACCTTTCTTTGGTGAATTAGTAGATTTTATTACATCTGGTCCTGTTTTTGCAATGGTATGGCAAGGTGAAGGTGTAGTAGATACTGCTCGTAATATGATGGGTAAAACAAGACCTCATGAAGCGGCACCAGGTACAATTCGTGGCGATTTTGGTGTAACAGTTGCGAAAAATATTATCCATGGTTCTGATTCTCTAGAAAGTGCAGAACGTGAGATTGGTATTTTCTTTAAAGAAGAAGAATTAGTAGACTACTCAAAATTAATGAATCAATGGATTTACTAATTATTTTAAAATAATTTGTAAACGCTTTAATTACTGTGGTAACAGTGGAAAGTGCAAGGGGAGTGTGAATACTCCTCTTGCACTTTTTTAGTTTCAAATAGTTACGAAGTAAAGGTTGGTATGATATATTGATACATAAAGTGGAACTTCTATAAATGAAGAATAACTTTGGAACAACTATACAAATTGAAAAAACGATATAAACTTTTTCTTTTTTAGGAAGAGATCATCGGGCCATGCATAAAAGCGGTCAGAGCCTCTTCCCGCCCGTTAATGTGGGATAAAAGAATTACAAGAAAAGGGGGAATAACCGATGCGATATATTACAGCTGGTGAATCTCATGGTCCGCAACTTACGACAATTTTGGAAGGTATTCCAGCAGGGTTACCTTTAGTACCAGATGATATAAATGAAGAATTAGCAAGAAGGCAGAAAGGTTACGGACGTGGCAGACGCATGCAAATTGAAAAAGATCAAGTGCAAATAGTTAGTGGTGTCAGACATGGTCATACGCTTGGTTCTCCCATTACACTCGTTGTTGAAAATCGAGATTTTACTCATTGGACAAAGATTATGGGAGTAGATCCGTTAACTGAACAAGAAGAAAAAGAGATGAAGAGACAAATTACAAGACCGAGACCTGGTCATGCTGATTTAAATGGTGCAATTAAATATGGACACCGTGATATGAGAAATGTACTTGAACGTTCTTCAGCACGTGAAACAACGGTTCGAGTTGCAGCGGGAGCTGTTGCAAAAAAACTTTTAGCAGAACTAGGTGTAAAAGTTGCTGGACATGTAATTGAAATTGGTGGTGTGCAAGCAGAAAAGTTTACATACGAATCAATAGAACAACTAAAAGAAATTACAGAAGCATCTCCTGTTCGTTGTTTAGATGAGGAATCGTCTGAAAAGATGATGCAGGCAATTGATGATGCAAAAGCAAGTGGAGATTCAATTGGTGGGGTTGTAGAAGTAATTGTAGAAGGAATGCCAATTGGAGTAGGGAGTTATGTACATTATGATCGAAAACTCGATGCGAAATTAGCAGCAGCAGTAATGAGTATAAATGCTTTTAAAGGTGTGGAAATTGGTATTGGATTTGAAGCAGCACATAAGCCAGGGAGTCAAGTACACGATGAAATTCTTTGGGATAAAGAAAAAGGATATACGAGACGAACGAATCATGCAGGTGGATTAGAAGGTGGCATGACAACAGGAATGCCGGTTGTTGTTCGCGGTGTCATGAAACCAATTCCAACTCTATATAAACCGCTTCAGAGTGTTGATATTGATACAAAAGAATCTTTTTCAGCGAGTATTGAACGATCTGATAGCTGTGCTGTACCGGCAGCTAGCGTTGTGGCAGAAGCAGTTGTTGCATGGGAATTAGCAGCGGCTTTAGTAGAACAATTTGGAGCAGATCGTATGGATTGTATTCGTGAAAATATAAAGAAACATAATGAATATGCGAGGGAGTTTTAATGGAAAAAATACATATTCAAACACAGTCTAAAGAGTATGATGTATATGTCGGAAAAGATGCGCTGTCACATTTGACAACGCTTGTTCGAAATATGAAACCAATTGTTTCTAATATCATGGTCATTTCTGATGAATCTGTCGCATCATTCCATTTAGAAGCAGTTATGAATGCATTACAAGTAGAAAAACATGTTTTTTCATTTATTGTTCCAAGTGGAGAGAAAGAAAAATCATTTGAAAATTTTTATGCGGCTCATACATCAGCACTTGAAAATGTGATGGATCGACATTCTCTAGTTGTTGCACTTGGAGGAGGAATGATTGGTGATTTAGCTGGTTTTGTTGCGGCTACATTTATGCGCGGTATTCGCTTTATTCAAGTTCCGACAACTTTACTGGCACATGACAGCGCAGTTGGTGGAAAAGTTGCCATTAACCATCCGCTAGGGAAAAATATGATTGGAGCGTTTCATCAACCAGAAGCAGTTTTGTATCATACTCCATTTCTAAATTCATTACCGGAAAAAGAGTGGCGTTCAGGGTTTGCTGAAGTAATTAAACATGCCTTTATCGGTGATGTTGAATTGTATCATTGGTTACAGCGGGAAGTAAAAGGATTAGAAGATATACGGGATGAAAAATTAATTTATATATTAAAGCGAGCAATTCCTGTAAAAGCGAATATTGTAGCACAAGATGAAACGGAAAAAGGTGTACGTGCTCATTTGAATTTTGGACATACATTAGGACATGCTCTTGAAAAAGAGATGGGGTATGGAAAAATTACACATGGTGATGGAGTAGCGATTGGTATGTTATTCGCTATATTTTTAAGTGAACAAATTTACAAGGTAGACCTTGGTTATAAAGAAATACAGCGTTGGTTTTCTCAGTATGGTTATCCGCATATGCCAAAGAACCTACATATAGAACGTCTTGTGCAAGTAATGAAGCAAGATAAAAAAGCGAACGCAGGAACAATTCGTATGGTACTTATGCAGGAATATGGGGTAGTGAATGTCGTATCTATTTCTGATGAGACTGTTCATACTGCATTAGAAGCATTTCAAAGAGATGCGGAATCCATTTGATTTGTGTAATTTGCGGCGCAATTACAGGTAAGGGTCGTGTAGTTGAGGAGATATTGACTGTAGAAGAGCGTTTAATGAAAAGAATAAAAAATGATAATGGAACCCTATCCCGCTGATACTGTATCGATGGCTGACATAAATGCATGTTTTCTGGCATCGTGAAGACGCTTGGAAGGCTTTACTTATGTATGAGTGATGTATGTAAAAGACATAGATACATCGAATGCTTTATAGAAATGTATTCGTATGATGACAGTCATGACAAAAAAGTTGCAGCATGAAGTAGAGCATATGTATTGTGAAAAGGCGATTGTATTACGGTCTGATCTAGTAAATGACAGGGGGAACTAAAATGAGAGTAAAAGAGCAATTGTTAACTTTGAAAGCGTATGTGCCTGGTAAAAACATTGAAGAAGTAAAAAGAGAGTATGGGTTATCTAAAATTGTAAAATTAGCATCTAATGAAAACCCGTTTGGTTGTTCAAAACGTGTAGGAGAAGCGTTAGCTGCATTAAGTACACAATCCGCTCTGTATCCAGATGGAGCAGCGTTTGAACTTCGTGAAAAAGTAGCTGCACACCTTCATGTGAAACCAGAACAACTTTTATTCGGTAGTGGTTTAGATGAAGTGATTCAAATGGTTAGTCGCGCCTTATTACAAAAAGGTACAAATGTTGTGATGGCAAACCCAACATTTTCACAATATCATCACCATGCTGTAATTGAAGGGGCAGAGGTTCGTGAAGTGCCGCTTAAGGATGGTATTCATGACTTGGATGCGATGCTAAAGGAAATTGATGAAAAAACGCAAATCGTATGGATTTGTAATCCGAATAACCCGACAGGAACATATGTAGAAAAACAAAAATTACTTTCATTTTTAGAGGCAGTTCCCAAAACTGCCCTTGTTATTATGGATGAAGCATACTATGAATACGCAGGAGCGGAAGACTATCCTCAAACATTGCCGCTTCTTGAAAAATATGAAAACCTCATGGTGTTACGTACATTTTCAAAAGCATATGGTTTAGCTGCTTTTCGTATTGGATATGCTGTGGGGAATGAAAAACTTATACAGCAATTAGAAGTAGCAAGATTACCATTTAATACTTCATCTATTGCGCAAGCAGTTGGTTTGGCAGCGGTAGAAGATCAAGAATTTTTACAAGAATGTGTGAAACGAAATGCTGAAGGGCTAAATCAATATTATACGTTCTGTCAGGAGTACGACGTTTTTTACTATCCATCACAAACAAATTTCATCCTCTTAGATCTTGGGATCCCTGGTAATGAAGCATTTGAAAGATTAATGCAAAAAGGGTATATAGTTCGTTCAGGTGCTGCGTTTGGATTGCCAGATGGTATTCGTATTACTGTTGGTTTAAAAGAAGAGAATGATGAGATTATTGGATTGCTTACGGAACTTGTGAAAGAGCAGAAAAAGAAAGAAGAAACATATTCTTAAGAAAAGTCACGGCTCCTCATTATAGGAGTCGTTTTCTTTTAGACCATATTTGCGCGATGAAGACGGAAAGCAGTACAATAAAGATATGTACATATAAATTGAAAAACTGACATAAAATCTAATCTTTAGGTGAGGGAGAGGATTCGGCCGTGCATGGAACCGATCAGTGTCTTTTTTAGCCATGTGCTAAGGGAAGATCAAGAGAGTAAAAGAGTATGGATCACCTTTTGCTCTTTATAACAACTTATATGTTAGAAAATCAACATGAATATATAGAGATGATATAGGTGTACAAAAGTATATATTATTTGTAATAGAGGTGATAAAAAATGAGGAGAATCATGAGGCGGAAGAATGGTTTGAATGGCACAATTGCTGTACCTGGAGATAAATCAATTTCGCACCGTGCTGTGATGTTTGGAGCTATAGCAGTGGGTACAACAAAAATTTCAAATTTTTTATTAGGAGAAGACTGTTTAAGTACGATTGCTTGCTTTCAAAAATTAGGCGTAATGATTGAACAAGATGGTAACGATGTCAATGTATATGGAAAAGGATTAGCTGGATTACAGGAACCAAAAGAGGTACTAGATGTAGGTAATTCAGGAACCACCATTCGTCTTATGCTCGGTATTTTAGCAAATACTCCTTTCCATTGCACTATCATTGGCGATGAATCTATTGGAAAACGTCCTATGAAACGTGTTACGGCCCCTCTTCGCGAAATGAATGCACAAATTGACGGAAGGGAAGAGGGACAATATACGCCCTTGTCGATACGTGGAGGAAATATAAAAGGTATACACTATCATTCTCCTGTAGCAAGCGCGCAAGTGAAATCAGCGGTTTTACTTGCTGGTTTACAAGGAGAAGGGATAACATCAGTAACCGAACCGCTACAATCACGTGATCATACGGAGCGAATGCTACGGGCATTTGGATGTAAAGTAGATGTGAATAGTCGAACAGTTTCATTACAAGGTGGTCAATCGCTTACGGGATTGGAAATTGAGGTTCCAGGTGATATTTCTTCAGCAGCCTTTTTCTTAGTAGCGGGTGCAATTGTACCGAATAGTAAACTTGTATTGAAAAATGTTGGTTTAAATCCAACAAGAACAGGGATTCTAGATGTGTTATCAGAGATGGGAGCGCGTATTTCAACTCACAATGTTCGAAATGAAGAGTTTGAACCATGTGGAGATATTACAATTGAAACTTCTGAGTTGAAAGGAATGGAAATTGGCGGTTCACTTATTCCAAGATTAATTGATGAAATTCCTATTATTGCCTTACTGGCGACACAAGCGATAGGGACAACAATTATTAAAGATGCTGAGGAGTTAAAAGTAAAAGAAACGAATCGTATTGATACAGTTGTGTATGAGCTTCAAAAACTGGGAGTGAAAATTGAAGCGACTTCAGATGGCATGATTATTAATGGAAATCAGAAATTACAAGGAAATATTGTTGATAGTCATGGAGACCATCGCATTGGTATGATGCTTGCAATTGCGTCCTGTATAGCAGAAGGCGAAGTGCAAATTGAAAATGGTAATGCAGTCGCGGTATCCTATCCGGAATTTTTTGATCAGTTAGAATCTCTGTGAAGCAAAAGAATCTTTTCAGTTGGGAAAGATTCTTTGCTGTTTCCTTTTAGTTGCGTACGTGGTGACAGTTGTTTATTATTAATGAACAGAAGAGAATATTATAAGAGTTAAAGGAGAAATTTATGCAAAAGTTTGAACAAGCTGTTTCTTACATTGAAAACGGTGAAGCGGAAAAAGGATTAGAACTATTAAAAGAATTGGTAAAACAAGGGACGGACGAAGAAAAATATGATATCGCCCGTTACTATCATACACTTGGATTTATTGATGAAGCGTTAGCTATTACAGAAGACCTACGTTTGTTATATCCCGAAGAAAGCGAGTTTACAATATTTTTAGCAGAATTATACATTGATTTAGATAAAGAAGACGAGGCGATCGAAGTACTTCATGATATTCCTGAAGATGATGAACTATATGTTCAATCTCTATTACTTGTTGCAGATTTATTTCAAATGCAGGGCTTCGATGATGTTGCGGAACAAAAACTATTAAAAGCAAAAGAAATGATGCCAGAAGAGCCTGTTATTACTTTTGGATTAGCAGAACTCTATAGCAGTAAAGGTGAAGAGCAAAAAGCGATTGCCTATTATGAGTCATTACTTGCTGAGCATAAAGTAATGGGAGGCGTTGTGATTGCTCTTCGTTTAGCTGAAACGTTAAGTGCAATTGGAAACTGGGAAGAAGCTATTACGTATTATGAAGAAGGGCTAGAAGAGCAGAAAGATATTCATTCTTTATTCGGCTATGCATTTACACTTTATCAAGGCGAAGAGTATCAAAGAGCAATAGGGGCCTGGAAAGAATTAAAAGAATTAGATCCAGAATATGCTTCTTTATATATGTATTTAGCTAAATGTTATGAAAAAGAAGGGATGCTTCAAGAAAGCTATGAAACACTTCATGAAGGAATTAAAATTGATGAATTATCCGTACCTCTTTATGTAGAACTTGCAAATATTGCAGCAAAGATAGGAAAGCTAGCAGAAGCAGAAGAATTGCTTCAAAAAGCATTACAGCTTGATCCGGGACATTTAGGTGCGATATTAAAATATGCATATATCTTAAAAGAACAAGAAAAATATGAAGAACTAATTGCTGCTGTAGAAAATGCAATGGATAGTGGAGAGCAGGATACACAATTACTTTGGGATCTGGCATTTGCGAAAAAACAATTAGAAATGTATTCTGATGCATTAAAACACTATGAGAGTGCATATACTTCTTTTAAGAATCATCCAGATTTCTTGGAAGAGTACGGTTATTTCCTGTTAGAAGAAGGCCTACGAAAAGAGGCAAAAGAAGTATTTACACGCTTACTACAACTGGACCCGACACAAATTCACATCGAAGAATTGCTATATAATTTAGAGGATTTTTCATAAGTTGGAAGGAAAGTGCATGCTGCTTCTTGAATCTAAATAAAAAAAGAAAGACAGAGGAGGGACTAAGCGCTATGAATACCCCTGTTTCTGTAAACGAGAAGAAGGATTTTGTAAAGTGGTTTTTAAACAATTACCAACTGAAACAGCGTGAATGTGTATGGATTTTAAATTATTTAATGAGTCATGATCAATTAATGCACAAAGTCCACTTCGTAGAACATGCAAAATACTGTCCTCGTGGTTTAGTGATGTCAGCAAATTGTGTAAAAGATACACCGTTTCACTTCTTTAAACAAAATGTTATGACGACGGATGCAGAAAAATCGTTTCATGACATCCGTTTAAATCGAGATGAGGACATTTATATTCAGCTTAATTTTAAATCATCGTTCCAAAATGCAAATTATGTAGCAGTATTAGAAGAAAATCCGTACTTACCAAAGCATATTGAAGTAAATGAAAAAGATCGTTTACTTGCGGAACGATTTTTAGAAGAGAGTGTATTTTCATTTCGAAGAGACCGACTTTTAAAGCAAATTGATGAAGCGCTCGACAATCAGGATAAGGAAACTTTTTGTAAGTTAACCGAGGAATTAAAAAGCTTATAAGGAATAATTTTTTTATTTAATTTTGACAAATTTCCGACTACTTAAAGAAAAACTACCTATATTAGGTAGTTTTTCTTTTTTTACCCGTTTTAGTATGGTTTAATAGATATAAAGTGAAAGTTCTGTCATTTAGATTAAAATAACAAGTAAAGGAGGGAATTATGATGAAATGGGTTGTAAAAGATGCGGAGCAATTTGAACAAGCTAGGGAGTATGTGGATACTGGTATTATACCCCTTCTTTCTATTTCCGTAGCAAAAGAAATGAAGGGGATTGTAGAGCAAGGAGAATTTATTCAAACTTTAAGTATAGAATTAGAAAGAGAATATAAAGGAAGAGTACTCTTACTACCTCCTTTTACTTATTTAGCGGAGCAACAAAAGAAAGAGCAAGCGCGATTGCAAGAGTGGGCAAGCCATTTACAAGACCAAGGACTGAAACATATTGCGTATGTTACCAGTGATTTGGGATGGAAAGAGGCTGAAGATATGCTACCAGGTCATTTGTTTTGGTTACCATCTCTATCGTTAGAACAATTTAGTGATCAAGCGAAAAGAGAAGTAATTCAGGCACATGTAAAAAATATAATGTCTCTATTGACTGAAAAATGGGAAAATAAATAATAAACAGATAGTTCTTATGATTATGAGTAGTATGATATTGACCTGTGCATGTGGGTATTATATCATGAAAGTGTCCTATTTTTTATTTTTTATACTGGTTTGTCACGAGGGGACAATTTCTGATAGAGGGGGGAAATTTTCGTGAGCGAGAAAGAACATCGTGTGTCAAGAAGACAGTTTTTAAACTACACGCTTACAGGTGTAGGGGGGTTTATGGCAGCTGGTATTTTAATGCCGATGACGCGTTTTGCACTTGATCCGGTTTTAAGGAAAGAGGCGGGGGGAGAGATGGTTCCTGTTGCACAAGTTAAAGAGATTACAACAGAACCAAAACGCTTTGACTTTAAGGTAAAGCAGGTTGATGGTTGGTACAAGTCCGAAGAACCTAAATCTGCTTGGGTGCACAAAGATGAAAGCGGAGACATTGTAGCGTTTTCGCCAGTGTGTAAACATTTGGGGTGCACGGTTAACTGGAATTCGGATAAGTCGCATCCTAATCAATTTTTTTGTCCGTGTCACGGAGGACGTTACACAAAAGATGGCATAAACATAAAAGGAACGCCGCCTCTTGCTCCACTTGATGTGTATGAATCTAAAGTGAAGGATGGAACGCTTTATTTAGGAAAAGCAAAGCCAAGAGGGGGTGCGAAATAGATGTTAAATAAAATTTATGATTGGGTGGACGAGCGGCTAGATATTACACCGATATGGCGTGATATTGCAGACCATGAAGTACCCGAACATGTAAATCCGGCGCATCATTTTTCTGCATTCGTCTACTGCTTTGGGGGACTTACGTTTTTTGTTACTGTAATTCAAATTTTGTCAGGAATGTTTTTAACAATGTATTATGTACCTGATATTAAAAATGCTTGGGAATCAGTTTATTATTTACAAAATGAAGTTGCATATGGGCAAATTGTTCGTGGCATGCATCATTGGGGTGCCAGTCTGGTAATTGTAATGATGTTTTTACATACACTTAGGGTTTTCTTCCAAGGTGCATATAAGAAACCTCGTGAATTAAACTGGATTGTCGGTGTTCTTATTTTCTTTGTTATGCTAGGTCTTGGTTTTACTGGATATTTATTACCATGGGATATGAAAGCACTATTTGCAACAAAAGTAGGGATTCAAATTGCGGAGCAAACACCGCTTATCGGTCCTTATATTAAAACATTACTTGCTGGTCACTCCGAAATTGTCGGGGCTCAAACATTAACTCGCTTCTTTGCTATTCACGTCTTCTTCTTACCAGCAGCACTTCTAGGTCTAATGGCCTTCCACTTCATCATGATTCGCAAACAAGGTATTTCTGGTCCGCTATAAGAGATTGCTAATTTGAAAGAATAGAAGAAAAACTGAATTAAAGGAGGGAGATTATGCATCGCGGTAAAGGGATGAAGTTTGTGGGAGATTCACGAGTACCTGTAGCACGTAAACCGAATATCCCAAAAGATTATTCTGAATATCCAGGGAAAACAGAAGCTTTTTGGCCGAACTTCTTGTTAAAAGAATGGATGGTTGGTGCGGTTTTTTTAATCGGTTATTTATGTTTAACAGTGGCGCATCCGTCACCACTTGAGAGAATGGCGGATCCTACAGATGCAGGGTATATACCACTTCCAGACTGGTACTTCTTATTTTTATATCAATTGTTAAAATATTCATACGCATCAGGCTCATATACTGTAATCGGTGCATTTATTATGCCAGGAATTGCGTTTGGAGCATTGTTATTGGCTCCATTTCTCGATCGAGGCCCTGAAAGACGTCCGTTGAAGCGTCCAGTGGCAACTGGATTTATGCTATTAGCGATAGCTTCCATCATCTTTTTAACATGGGAGTCTGTGGCACATCATGACTGGGAAGCTGCAAAAAAACAGGGTGCAATTGTTAAAACGACACAGGTGGATAAAAATGATGATGGTTATAAATTAATGCAAAAAAATACATGTTTAACATGTCATGGTGATAACTTACAAGGGGGTGCAGCAGCACCAGCATTACAAAACTTAACGTTAAAACCAGAAGAAATTGCAAAGATTGCGAAAGATGGAAAAGGTGCAATGCCTAAAGGGGTATTTAAAGGTACGGATGAAGAAGCGAAGAAACTTTCAGAATTTATTGCAAAGTATAATAAGAAATAAGTGAAGGCTGACTACAATTTTTTGTAGTCAGCTTTTCTATTTAGAAGAGGAAGTTTGTTATAATATATATACATTTTGTTTTTCAATTTAAAAGTGTCTGCTATGAAGAACAAAAGGTAATCGCTATTTATTTTCTCGTTGTGTTTCTCACTTGGCATGAGGTAAAGGATCTGACCACTACTATGCATGAACGGATGCTCTCTCCTACTTAAAAGGACTGGTTTTTATAAAGAATTACTATATTTGAAAGGTGTTGTACATATAGATTGGCTTATTTGTATGCATTATTAAGACAGCGTTCAGTTTTAATATTTTTACTTATTATTAATATTCTAGGAACAATATTTGGTTTTGTTTGGTATGGAGAACAACTGATGGAAACTTCAATGATATTCTGGCCATTTGTTCCGGATAGCCCTATCGCAAGTTTATTTTTTGTAATCGTGTTATTTGCATTTTTAAGAAATAAAAATTGGGGACTAATAGAAGCGTTAGCAATCGTTTCGTTAATGAAATATGGTATTTGGGCTGTTGTTGTAAATGGTATTATGTTTATGGTTCAGGGCGATCTTGGGTTTATGGGCTATATGTTGGTATTTTCTCATTTTGCAATGGCCGTGCAAGGTTTATTGTATGCTCCGTTTTACCGTATTAAAAAGTGGCATTTTGTTGTAGCGAGTATATGGACATTACATAATGATGTAATCGACTATTTATTTTGGCAAATGCCGAGATATGGTATTATGCATTTGTTTGTTGAACAGATTGGTTATTTTACATTTTGGCTAAGTATTGTTGTACTAGCTATTACATATTATTATTGTTTGAGAAGGAATCGAAAGCAGTTTTTGTTATGAATTTAAATGAGGAATTGGGGGAAATGAATGAATGCAAATAAGATAGGACCAAGAGTGCTGGATAGCTGTATAAATTCTATTGTCTCATACTGTATCGCATTTTTTATTTTTGCTGCTGCAACTACAATTGTTGTATATGGAAAATGGATATATTATGCAGATATACATTTTTTAAATATACCAGATTTAGCAAATATGACAGAGTCTGAAATTAAGAGAAACTATGATGTGCTGATTACATATCTTTCTCCTTTTTATCAAGGATCATTACAGTTTCCTACACTGGATATGTCAACAAGCGGAAGAATTCATTTTGTTGATGTGAAAAATATTTTAGTGAAAATTCAATACGGAATGTGCATGGCGCTCGGTATTGTTTTATTGGGTGGGTGGTACTTATTACGAAAAAGAAAGGTGAAGTTTTTATTACATGGTGCAATTTTGACTATTATATTTCCGATTGCGCTTACTTTACCCATTGCCATTAATTTTGAAAAGAGCTTTGTACTATTTCATAAACTTCTTTTTACTAATGATTATTGGCAGTTTGATAGTGAAACGGATCCGGTTATTTTAATGCTACCAGAACAGTTTTTTATGCATGCAGCATGTGTTATTTTATTATTGATTTTATGTGGTAGTGCGATTTGTTATTTTATGTATCGTTATTTACGAAAAAAGAGTAAAACTTCAATGAAGAATCTTTATTCATAAAGTAAAACTTTCATTAGTCGAGAGTTCATCCCTTAACAATTAACATAAAATATTTTTCAACCTTGTTCTGTTCTATTCTTGTCCACCTTAACATATTTTGTACTAGTAGTTATAGGGGGGACCGGGATGAAAAGAGTCTTAATTGGAATGATAGCATTTCTGATTATATTGTTTCCAGTACGCATATATGCTGAAAAATGGAATGAGTTAACGGTACTACTAGATGATTCATTACAACTTGTAAAACAGGAAGAATATGAGAAAGCAACGCAAGTATTGCGAAGTTTTTCAGAGCGATTTGTATTACGAGAGAACACAAAGGAAAATAAACTAACACCTATGCATTTTCGGATAATTTCTTTAGCATATGACAAGGCACAGCAATCGCTTGGAGAAGAAAGTGTAGATCGTCAAATAAAAATAGATGATGTATTAGCATTACAACTGGCGGTAGATGCGGAGGTATCTAAGTATCAACCGCTTTGGATAGAACGAGAAGGACGTGTTATGGGGGCTTTTGCTAAAGTTGAAAAAACACTTCAAGCAGGAGATAATGAAGGTTTCCAACAATCGTTAAATACATTTCTTCGTGAATTTGATGTGATTTATCCAAGTTTAATGATTGCATTGCCAGAAAATCAATCGCAGCGTGTAAATGCGCATTTATCGTATTTGGATGAATTTCGTAATGTTATGTTAAAAAATAAAAGTGGACAAACGCAATTAGGGATTATAAAAGAAGATTTACAAAAAATATTCCAAACAGCAAAGAAAGATGAAGTGGATTCGTCTCTCATATGGTTTATGACAATTACAGGTGGGATCATTTTGTTTACATTAACATACGTTGGCTGGAGAAAATATAAGGGAGAGAAAGCAAAACGTACCAGCGGGATGCATTCTAAAAATCGATAATATTACGAATATAGACAAGGATTGTAAGGTTTCTTTATTGACAATGTGTAAAGAAGAAAATAGAATGGAAAGTACTAAATAATTAAGACTTCACTGGAGGTTCATGATGTTTTATTTAATTTACTTCGCGATCATTATGATCATACCGTTGTATGCACAGTCTAAAGTACGTAGTGCTTACAGTAAGTATTCGCAAGTGTATTCAACATCCGGTATGACAGGAGCGGAAGTGGCTCGGAAAATTTTAGATGAGAATGGATTATACAATGTAGCTGTAGAAGAAACACCAGGTCATTTATCAGATCATTATGACCCAACAGCAAAGACCGTTCGTTTATCAACGGATAACTATTATGGTCATTCTGTTGCGGGAACAGCGGTAGCGGCTCATGAAGTAGGACATGCGATTCAAGATGCAAAAGATTATAACTTTATGCGTGTTCGTCATTCATTAGTGCCTATGGCGAATTTTGGATCAAATATGTCATGGATTTTTATCTTAATTGGTATGTTTGCACAAATGACTGGTTTATTGTTACTAGGGATTATTTTAATGGCTGCAGGTGTACTGTTTCAACTTGTTACATTACCAGTTGAATTTGATGCATCCAAACGTGCAATGCAGCAAATTGAAGCTCTTGGAATTGTATCGACAGATGAATATGGGCAAGCTCGTAAAGTATTAAACGCAGCAGCATTAACATATGTGGCAGCAGCAGCAGTTGCAGTATTTGAATTGCTTCGTCTAGTGTTAGTATATACGGGTATGCAACGTAGTGACGATTAAAGGCTATCAATTTTGATAGTCTTTTTTATTATGCTTGGATTTTAGGGAAATTTGGTAACTCAAACTTAACTGTTGGAACGAATTCTAATGTGAATTTTTGTAGAGATGAAATTCATCTTTATAGAATAAGAAGATGGAAATTTTTTTACTAGGTTTAATTTCATTTGTTTTTTTGTTCTACGTGTAATTCGGTAATAGAATTCTAGAGAGAAAGTTATAATAAGAATAGGTAGAATGATTAAGATTAAAGGTGATGAGTATGCAATATCCAGCTTCATTAGTGATGCATGTGAAAGAGCGTAGTGTTAACTATGCCGTAGAGGGATTTATAAGTGGACAAGGTCCTGAAAAGCCGAAATTGATGCTTGTTGGAGAAGCACCTGGAGAAACTGAAATTCATAATGGTATTCCATTTAGTGGAAGAGCAGGAGAGCAGTTAATGGTTTTTTTAGAACATATTGGTTTAAAAAGAGAAGAAGTATATATTACAAGTGCTGTTCGTAGTCGGCCTTATACATGGAGAGAGAAAAGAGAGCGGAGCGGGCAAATTATTCAGAAGAAATACAATCGAACTCCTAATCAGAGAGAAGTACTTGCACATGCTCCTTTGTTAGATTATGAGATAGAGCATGTGCAAGCGCCGGTTATTGTCACACTTGGAAATATTGCACTAAAGCGTTTAGTGGGATCAGGTAAAAAGATTACTGATGTTCATGGGGAATTATTACAACAACCAGTGCGGAAATTGAAAAATAATCAAAGCACAGATTTTGTATGGACTGAGCAAGTGTATAATATTTTTCCGACATTTCATCCAGCTTCAATTTTTTATAATAGAAGCTTATTGGAATTAATTTATGCTGATTTAGAAAAGTTGAGGGAGTATATAAAGTAGAATTGTAAAACGCCTAGAAAAGCTTATTTGGACTTGAAAGCTTTTCTAGGTACACATATGGGTTTATGCTTGAAGAATTCATGTAGTTAATTATGTAACGGGTTTTTATTCTCATCTAGTGTAAATCCTTCACCAACTACATCATGTACATCGCTTACTGCAACAAATGCATGAGGATCCACAGAAGTGATAATATTTTTTAATTTTACGATTTCATTTTTTGCAACAACACAATAAAGGACATTTCGTTCAATCTTTGTATAGGAACCAACAGCTTTTAAAAAGGTAGCCCCGCGCTCCATTTCGGATAGAATTTTGGCTGCGATTTCGTCATTTTTGTCAGAAATAATGGTTGCTCCTTTCGCTGCATATGCCCCTTCTTGCATAAAATCAATCACCTTCGCTCCGATAAAGACAGCAACTAACGTATACATGCCTTCGCGATAAGATAAGTATGTGAGAATTGAGATGACAATGACAACAGCGTCAAACATAAACATCGTTTTTCCCATGCTCCAGCCAATATATTTATGTGCTAATCGCGCAATAATATCGACACCGCCAGTTGTCCCGCCGTATTTAAATATAATTCCGAGGCCAATGCCAATAAAGGCACCTGCGAACAATGCAGCTAACGTCATATCGTTTTGCAAATTTAAATGTAAATTTAATGATTCATAGCGTTGGAAAATCCAAAGAAATAAAGAAACACTAAATGTTCCGATTAATGTATATAAGAAAGTTGTTCGTCCTAGTAACTTCCAACCGACGAAAAAGAGAGGGATGTTTAAGAGTAAATTTGTATATGATGGATCAAGTGAAAATAGAAAATAAAGTAATAACGTAATTCCTGTAAAGCCACCTTCTGCTAAGTGATTTTCAATATTAATATTTACGATGCCAAAAGAGAAGATAGCGGAACCAATCAAAATAAATATAATGTTTTGAATCTTCAAGTTAGTTTTCATGTCGTAAGCCCCCTAATATGTAATTGTTACTTTGCTCCGCTAAAACGATAAAATACAGAAAATAGTTTTACTTTGCCCTGCGCCAACGGCTGGTAGGAGATAAAGCTAAGAATGGGCGGACCATCCGTAGGAGCCAGATTGGTTAGGGCTAATCTTTTGCAAGAAGAGCGTTTGCGAAAGAAAGTTTCACTTTATTATAGTCTATCCAAAAATACGTGGCAAATAGGGGGAAGAGGAATAATATTTGTCAAATCGCCATGAATTGGCTAACATGAAAGAGGAAGGATTAGAGGTGAACAATATGGAACAAAAAACGATGAAAGATATGCAGAAAGAAGTTGATGCATATATTAGTCAATTTAAAGAAGGTTATTTCAGTCCGCTTGCAATGATGGCACGTTTGACAGAAGAAATGGGTGAACTTGCAAGAGAAGTGAATCACTATTACGGTGAAAAACCGAAGAAAACGACTGAAAAAGCTCGAACAATTGAAGAGGAACTTGGAGATGTATTATTTGTTATGATCTGTATGGCAAATAGCTTACATATTGATTTAGAAACAGCACATAACATTGTAATGAATAAATTTAATATACGTGATAAAGATCGCTGGACACGTATTGAAGAGGGAGAGAAAGAGTAATGAAAGATATTAAAGTAATTATTGCTGGACCAAGAGGACGCATGGGATATGAAGCTGTACTTCTAATGGAGAGAACGCCACATTTTCAATTAGTAGCAGCAGTTGATTATAAACATGGTGGTGACAAAATTTCAAATCTTCCAGGAATGCCAGCATTAGATGCCCCAATCTATGCGGACTTACATACTTGTTTAAATGAAGTAGAAGCGGATGTATTGCTAGATTTAACGACACCAGAAATCGGAAAAAAACACGTTACACTTGCTGTTGAACATGGTCTTCGTTCTGTTATCGGTACGACAGGGTTTACAGAAGAAGAACTTCAACATTTAACAGATACTGCGAAAGAAAAACAAGTAGGTACAATTATTGCTCCAAACTTTGCAGTTGGTGCAGTACTTATGATGAAGTTTTCGCAAATGGCAGCGAAATATTTCCAAGATGTTGAAGTGATTGAATTACATCATGATCAAAAACTAGATGCTCCTTCGGGAACAGCTGTAAAAACAGTAGACTTAATCCGTCAAAATCGTGAACCAAAACAACAAGGTCATCCAAATGAAACAGAACAATTAAAAGGAGCACGTGGTGCGAATGTAGATGGGATTCACATTCATAGCGTACGTTTACCAGGCCTTATTGCGCATCAAGAAGTATTGTTTGGTGGAGATGGACAGATGTTAACGGTTCGTCATGATTCATTCAATCGAGCATCATTTATGTCTGGAGTAAAATTATCTATCGAAACAGTAATGAATCTTGATCATCTTGTATATGGATTAGAGAATATCATCGACTAAAGGGGAGAAAACGGATGAAGATTGCCTTAATCGCACACGACAAAAAGAAGGATGATATGGTTTCGTTCGCATACGCATATAAACCAATCTTTGAACAACATGAACTTTTTGCAACAGGAACAACAGGTCTTCGTATTATGGAAGCGACAGGTTTAGAAGTTACAAGATATCAATCTGGTCCTCTTGGTGGTGACCAGGAGATTGGTGCAATGATTGCAAAAAATGATTTAGATATGGTGATTTTCTTCCGAGATCCATTAACAGCACAACCACATGAACCGGATGTAAATGCGTTGCTTCGTTTATGTGATGTATATGCAATTCCGCTTGCAACGAACATGGCAAGTGCAGAAATGTTAATGCACGCATTAGATCGAGGGGATTTGGACTACCGAAAGTTAAGAAAATGAGGGGAACAATTATGAGTGGATTACATATATTAGCGTTTGGTGCCCATGCCGATGATGTTGAAATCGGCATGGCAGGCACCATTGCAAAATATACGAAACAAGGATATCAAGTTGGCATCTGTGATTTAACAGAGGCTGATTTATCTTCAAACGGAACGGTCGAATTAAGAAAAAAAGAGGCCCAGACAGCTGCTCGTATTATGGGAGTAGAAACGCGGATTAATTTAGCAATGCCGGACCGTGGTTTGTATATGAAAGAAGAATATATACGGGAAATCGTAAAGATTATTCGTACATATAAACCGACGCTAATTTTTGCACCATATTATGAAGATCGTCACCCAGATCATGCGAATTGTGCAAAACTTGTGGAAGAAGCGGTATTTTCAGCGGGTGTTCGTAAATATATGCCAGAAATTCCGCCACACCGTGCGCAATCTTTTTATTATTATATGATTAATGGTTTTCATAAACCTAATTTCTGTATAGATATTAGTAAGCAGCTTTCTGAAAAGATAGCAGCGTTAGAAGCGTATGAAAGTCAGTTTGCAACTGGAAGTGATGGGGTTAAGACACCTTTAACGGAAGGGTATGTTGAAACGATTATTGCTCGTGAGAAAATGTTTGGAAAAGAAGTTGGAGTTATGTATGCTGAAGGATTTATGAGTAAAAAGCCAGTTTTATTACATGCTGATTTAATAGGGGGATGTAAATGAAATTGAAAATAGGTATAACATGTTATCCTTCTGTGGGTGGTTCAGGAGTTGTGGGTACGGAACTTGGAAAGCAATTGGCTGAACGAGGTCATGAAATTCACTTTATTACCTCTGGAGTTCCATTCCGATTAAATAAAGTATATCCAAACATTTATTTTCATGAAGTAACGGTAAATCAATATTCTGTCTTTCAATATCCACCTTACGATTTAGCATTAGCAAGTAAAATGGCAGAGGTGGCGCAGAGAGAAAACTTGGATATTTTACATGTGCACTACGCAATACCACATGCAATTTGTGCATACTTAGCGAAGCAGATGATTGGAGACGATATTAAAATCGTTACGACGTTACATGGAACTGATATTACTGTACTTGGTTCAGACCCTTCTCTAAATAATTTAATACGGTTTGGTATTGAGCGATCTGATGCTGTTACAGCTGTATCTCACTCGTTAATTCAAGAAACAAATGAGCTTGTAAAGCCAAATAAAGAAATTCAGACTGTATATAATTTTATTGATGAGCGTGTCTATTTTAAGAGAGATATGTCCCAACTAAAAAAAGAGTATGGCATACGTGAAGGTGAAAAGGTATTAATTCATATTTCGAATTTTCGTAAGGTCAAGCGTGTACAAGATGTTGTCCAGTCATTTGCTAACATTGTAAAAGAAGTGGATGCGAAATTATTACTTGTTGGTGATGGACCAGAATTTTGTACAATTGTACAGTTGGTGAAAAGCTTACATATTGAAGAACATGTTTTGTTTTTAGGAAAACAGGATAATGTTGCAGAGCTTCTTGCCATGAGTGACTTAATGTTACTTTTATCGGAAAAAGAAAGCTTTGGTCTTGTTTTACTAGAAGCAATGGCTTGTGGTGTGCCATGTATTGGAACACGGGTTGGGGGCATTCCAGAGGTTATTAAACATGGTGAAACGGGATATATATGCAAAGTTGGTGATACGTTAGGCATAGCAAAACAAGCAATACAACTACTTAAGAATAAAGAGCTTCATCAAAATATGGCAGAACAAGCGATGGCAGCTGTATATGAGCAATTTCGTTCAGGAAAAATTGTTTCACAATATGAGAAGATTTATTATGACATACTAAGGGATGACAAACATGAAACGATTTAAGCAGGCTGCAGAGATTATTGAAATATTAAACCGACATGGACATGAGGCGTATTTCGTTGGTGGAAGTGTTCGGGATTTTATTATTGGTAGACCAATTGGTGATATTGATATTGCAACATCGGCTTTACCAGAAGAAGTAATGAATCTATTTTCGCGTCATGTTCCTGTCGGTCTTGAGCACGGTACTGTTATTGTTTTACAAGAAGGAGTTCCTTATGAAGTGACGACCTTTCGAACAGAAAGCGAATATGAGGATTTTCGACGACCAAGCAGTGTTCAATTTGTGCGTTCATTAGAAGAGGACTTGCAGAGACGTGATTTTACAATGAATGCAATTGCGATGACAGAACAGGGAAAAATCATTGATTTATTTGGTGGGCAAGAGGCGATTAAAACGAAAGAAATTATAACTGTAGGAGATGCATCTTCTCGTTTTCAAGAAGATGCACTACGTATGATGCGTGGTATTCGCTTTGTTAGTACTTTAGGCTTCTCTTTAGAGGAACAAACGAAGCATGCGATTGAAAAGTATGGACATTTGTTGGAACATATAGCGATTGAAAGAATTACGGTTGAGTTTGAAAAGTTGTTGACAGGTACATATTGTGTAAAGGGGCTTCAAAAACTAGTAGAGACAAAATTATTTACGCATTTACCGTATTTACAAATGTCAGAAGAGAGAATTTTAAAAGCTGCGCAATATAAATGGGATTCTTTTGAAACGGAAATTGAGGCGTGGGCATTTTTCCTATATTGTATTGGTGAAGAACATCCATCAGTTTTCTTACGTCAATGGAAATTTTCAAATAAAAAAATAAAAGATATTGTAGCTGTTATATTAGCAATCCGTTCTAGAAAAACAAAGTCTTGGGATGCAGTCTTTCTATACAAAACAGGTTTGCAGACTGCTTTAATGGCTGAAAGAGTATATCAAGCTATTATAGAAAAATATGATATGTCTTCTGTAAATCAAGTGCAGTCATTATTTAATTCATTATCTATCCATAATCGTCAGGAAATGAAAGTAAGTGGTAATGATTTATTAGGTTGGACAGAAAAAAAGCCGGGACCATGGGTGGCAGAAGTGTTGCAAAGAATTGAAGAAGAAATTTTACAAGAACGATTAGAAAATGAGAAAGAAAAAATAAGGGAGTGGCTACACGGATGCAATCTACTATAAGAAAACAATTATTACAAGTTTTTTCTGAAGCAGATGGCGAATTTGTATCTGGTCAAATAATTAGTGACAAGCTTGGCTGCTCAAGAACCGCTGTTTGGAAACATATGGAGGATCTTCGAAGTGAAGGGTATGAACTAGAAGCTGTACGCCGCCTTGGCTATCGGATTGCTAGTAAACCAGATAAAGTAACAGCGAATGAAATTCAATTAGGCTTACAGACGGAATTTATAGGGAGAACGGTTTATTTTGAAGAATCTGTAGAGTCTACGCAGCATATTGCAGCAAAACTTGCTTATGAAGGTGCAGCAGAAGGGACGATTGTTGTGGCGGAAGAACAAACGGCAGGGCGCGGTCGTTTGAGTAGAAAATGGCATTCACCAAAAGGGACAGGAATTTGGATGAGTATCATTTTGCGTCCGGCTATTCCAGTTCATCATGCGCCTCAACTTACACTATTAGCAGCTGTTAGTGTAGCTCAAGCGATTGAAAAATGTGCAGGTGTACATGTTGGAATTAAATGGCCTAACGATATTTTAATACAAGGTAAAAAGGCTGTTGGTATTTTAACAGAGATGCAGGCTGATCCAGATAAAATTAACGCTGTTATTATGGGAATAGGCATTAATGCAAACCAGGGGCAAGAGCATTTTGCTGATGAGATTAAGCAAATCGCAACCTCTTTAGCGATTGAATCAGGTAAACCAATTGTTCGAGCGGAGCTTATGCAACAGATCTTTTTACAAATGGAGAAGTTATATCAAGAATATGTAACGAATGGTTTTTCGGTTATTAAACTTCTTTGGGAAAGTTATGCGATAAGTATAGGAAAAGAGATTACGGCTCGAACGATGAAAGATACGATTACAGGTATCGCAAGAGGAATTACAGCAGATGGTGTACTTATGTTAGAAGATGATAAAGGGCAGATTCATCATATTCATTCTGCGGATATAGAAATTAAGTGAAGAGAAGTTCCAATTTGGGAGCTTCTTTTTATTTGTATATTTGCGGGGTAGGAATCAAATTGTGGATAACGGTTAATTGGTATTTTGAAAATTTCACATACTGTAATAAAATAGAAAATTATTTTTTCAAAAAAATGTAGTAATTTTATTTCTTTGTTTGCTATAATTAGTTCGAATATGGGCAGTATCTGAGTGAACTGCACCGTTATTTCAAGTGATGAAGAAAAATAATTTGGATTCTGCCTTGATCCAACAACGGACTGGGACAGAGGGATGAATTTTGCCGACTAACACAACCCTTCTGCTCTTTTGTGGCCAGAGGGGTTTTTTATATGATTTCGGTCATCTCCTCTCTCCTGAAATAAAGGAGGAGTAATTTTTGAAAACGACAACAGATTTTTTGAAAATGAAAGAGAAAGGTGAGCCGATTACGATGCTTACTGCGTATGATTATCCATCTGCTAAGCTTTCAGAAGAAGCTGAAGTCGATATGATTTTAGTAGGGGATTCTCTTGGAATGGTTGTACTTGGATACGATTCAACGATTCCAGTAACTGTAGATGATATGATTCATCATACGAAAGCGGTGCGCCGTGGAGCTAAGGACACTTTTATTGTAACGGATATGCCGTTTATGTCTTACCATGTATCTTTGCAAGAAACAATGCATAATGCACGTCGTATTATTCAAGAGAGCGGAGCACATGCAGTGAAAGTGGAAGGGGCTGATGAGGTAGTATCAATCATTCGCTTCTTAACGAATGCAGGAATTCCTGTTGTATCCCATCTTGGTTTAACACCTCAATCTGTGGGGGTATTAGGTGGTTATAAAGTGCAAGGAAAAGATGCGGAAAGTGCAAAGAAATTGTTAGAAGATGCGAAGAGGTGTGAAGAAGCTGGTGCGATGGCAATCGTTTTAGAATGCGTACCAATGCAATTAGCAGAGCTTGTATCACAGCAACTGACAATTCCTACAATAGGCATTGGTGCAGGGAGCAAAGTAGACGGCCAAGTGCTTGTTTATCACGATCTCATTACGTATGGAGTGGAGCGTGTTCCAAAATTTGTGAAGCAATATACGTCTGTTCAGGAAGAAATTGTACGCGGGATCTCACAATATGTTGCTGAAGTAAAAGCAAGACAATTTCCTGAAGAAAAACATTCATTCACAATGAAAGAGGAAGAGTGCTTAGCGTTATACGGAGGGAAACAGTAATGAAAATTATAACAACAGTGCAAGAGATGCAGAGAATTGCCAGTGAAATTCGTGCAAGTGGGAAAGAAAGTGGATTTGTTCCAACGATGGGATATTTACATGAAGGGCATGCTACTTTATTACGTCAAGCACGAGAAGAGAATGAAGTGGTTATTTTAAGTGTATTTGTAAATCCATTGCAGTTTGGACCGAATGAAGATTTGGATCGCTATCCTCGGGACATTGTTAGGGATGAGAAGGTAGCAAAAGAAGCTGGAGTCGATTATTTATTTTATCCGAGTGTGGAAGAAATGTACCCAGCAGAACAGACTACAAAAGTTGAGGTTGTAAAGCGGACAGACGTGTTATGCGGTAAGCAACGACCAGTTCATTTTTCTGGTGTTGCGACTGTATTGATGAAGCTATTTAATATTACAATGCCGAATCGTGCCTATTTTGGTATGAAAGACGCACAGCAAGTTGCTGTTATTGAAGGGTTTGTACGTGATTTTAATATTCCAATTACAATTGTACCTGTTGATATTGTTAGGGAAGAAGACGGATTAGCAAGAAGTTCTCGCAATGTATATTTATCGGAGAAAGAGCGCGAGGAAGCGCCGCATTTATATCGTAGCTTATGTATAGCGAAGGAGCGGATTGAAGAGGGAGAGCGTAATCCACAAGTGGTTACAAACCTCGTGAAAGAATACATTGAAAAAAATACACAAGGTACTGTTGATTATGCAGATCTATATACGTATCCAGCTTTGACAGAGTTAGAGGTAATTCAAGGACGTATTATTCTTGCAATTGCAGTGAAATTTGAAAATGCACGATTAATTGACAATATAACATTAACAGTTAAATAAGGGGGATCATCTATGTTTCGCACAATGATGAGAGCGAAGTTACACCGCGCGACTGTAACGGAAGCAAATTTAAATTATGTAGGTAGTATTACAATTGATGAAGACTTAATGGATGCAGTCGAGATTGTAGAAAATGAAAAAGTACAAATTGTAAATAATAACAACGGAGCTCGCTTAGAGACGTATGTGATTAAAGGAGAACGTGGAAGCGGCGTTGTTTGTTTAAATGGTGCAGCTGCAAGGCTTGTACAACCTGGAGATAAAGTTATTATTATTTGCTACGGCCTCGTAGCGGCAGAAGAAGTATATAAGCAAGCACCAAAAATTGCGGTGTTAGATGATAACAATCAAATTATTGAAATGTTAGGTGCTGAAAAAGCTGGCACGATTTTATAAAGTAGAATTTTAATTAGTCGGGGACTTCATCCTCACCGATTGAGAGAAACAAAAGAAAAGTTATTCCTTATGGAATAGCTTTTTTATTTTGAAATGAAATCATTTCATTTTGTACATCTTTTCATTAAGATGATATAAAACGTGGTATAGTAACAATATATGAATTTTTATTGTTTGAAAGGGTAAGAAATTGAGGTGTTACATATGAGTAAGCGTTATGTCGTTGTCGATTTAGAGACGACAGGGAACTCCTGGAAAGATGGGAAGGACAGAATTACACAAATTGCAGCTGTTGTAGTAGAAGATGGAGAAATACTGGAAATTTTTTCGTCTTTTGTTAACCCGAAGAGAGAGATTCCCCCATTTATTACAGAATTAACAGGGATTGATGAAAATCTTGTGAAACAAGCCCCGCTATTTTGCGATATTGCGCCAATGGTAGCTGAACTATTACATGGTGCTTATTTTGTTGCACATAACGTTCACTTTGATTGGAATTTTTTGAAGGAAGAATTAAAGCAGGCTGGATATGGAGAAGTAAACTGCCCAAAAATTGATACGGTTGAATTGGCACAAATTTTATTGCCGACAGCTGATAGCTATAAATTGCGCGATTTAGCAAAAAAACATGAATTGGAACACGATCAACCGCATCGTGCGGATAGCGATGCTCTTGTGACAGCAGAATTATTTTTACAATTTCTAAATCAATTAGAAAAACTCCCCCTTGTCACATTACAATCTTTTTATGAGCTAAGCGATGTATTACAAAGTGATATAGCGAATATCATTTCAGAAAATATTTTAAATAAAGTGATGCTTGGTACAGAAGAGGCAAATGAGTACGAAGTATACCGAAATATTGCGCTGCGAAAACGAAATTATGCATTAGAAATGGGTGATGATTGTTCATCTAAATTTGATGCTTTTTTATACAAGTCAATGGAACAACTTGAATTAAAGATGCCAACTTTTGAAAAAAGGGAAAGTCAACAGCGAATGATGAAGGAAATATATACAGCGTTAAGAGATTCTCGTTTTTCATTAATTGAAGCTGGTACGGGTACAGGTAAGACACTTGCTTATTTGCTTCCAAGTATTTATTTTGCAAAGAAAAAAGAAGAGCCAGTTATTATTAGTACGCAAACGGTACAATTGCAACAACAAATGATCGAAAATGAAATTCCTTTATTGCAAAGTATACTACCATTTCCATTCGAAGTGGCTCTCTTAAAAGGAAGGAAACACTACCTTTGTTTACATAAATTTGAATATGCATTGCAAGAAGAAGAGAAGAACTATGATGCTGCGCTTACGAAAGCAAAAATTTTAGTATGGTTACTGCAAACAGAGACTGGTGATCGTGATGAGCTTAATATCCCAGAGGGTGGGAAGTTACTGTGGGATCGTATATGTAGTGACACGTATAGTCCAGGTGGAATGCAAAGCAATTGGTTTAGTCGCTGTTTTTATCAACGTGCAAAAAATAAAGCGTTGTTCGCAGATATTGTTATTACAAATCATGCATTACTATTTCAAGACTTTATTAGCGAAGATCCATTGTTGGGATCATGTGAATATATTATTTTTGATGAAGCTCATCATATTGAAGAAACAGCGACTCGGACACTTGGAGACCAGTTTTCATGCATGTATTTTCAATTGATCTTATCACGATTAGGTACGTTAGAAACAGATGATGTACTATCAAAGGTGTATGAATTGGTGGGAAAATCTAAAAATTCACCACGATCAACTTTTCGGATGTTAAGTCATAGGTTGAAAGAAATTAAATTTGATGCGGATGAATTATTTCAAATGTTACGTACATTTATATTTCAGCAAACACAGCAAGAACAAGGGGCAAATAATATACCACTTATTTATCGATATAATGCGGATCAAGAGGATGGAAAGCTATGGAGGAGTATAGTCGAGTTAACTAATCGCTTCGTATACGAGTTGAGAAAAATACTTACTGTGCTAGATAAACAAGCGGATATATTACAAAGTAAAATTGAATGGGAGATACATGTTGTTACAGGTGAATTTATGCATTTACTTGAAATATTGCGCAAAATGACCGACTCATTACAATTGCTTATACTAGAAAAAACAGCATATGTGACATGGATGGAAACAGAAACGAAAGGTACGATTCATTCCACTGTGTTATATGCACAACCTGTCCATATAGGCGAAAGATTTGCGGATGAGTTCTTAACAAAAAAGAGAAGCGTTATTTTTACTTCGGCGACTTTGACAGTTAATAATACATTTGATTATATGCAGGAACAACTTGGCTTATATGACTTTGCACCAGATACATTAACAGTTTCATCGCCATTTCATTATGAGGAGCAAGTGAAATTAATGGTTCCTACTGATGTCCCTCTTATTAAGGAAGTAAGCGAGGATACGTATATAAGAGAAGTATCCTATCATATTACGAAGATTGCTAAAGCGACAAATGGAAGGATGCTCGTATTATTTACATCATATGAAATGTTAAAGAAAACATATACAAACTTAAAACAAGCGGAGGAATTAGAAGATTTTGTATTACTAACACAAAGTGTTCATAATCGTAGTCGAAGTCGTTTAGTTCGGAAGTTTCAAGAGTTTGATAAATCAATTTTGTTAGGAACAAGTAGTTTTTGGGAAGGGATTGATATTCCTGGAGATGCATTAAGCTGTCTCGTTATTGTTCGATTACCATTTACACCGCCTCATCAGCCGATGATGGAAGCTAAAAGCGAATGGTTGAAAAATAAAGGGGAAGATGTATTTACGAAGTTGGCACTTCCGCAAGCGATTCTTCGTTTTAAACAAGGATTTGGCCGATTAATTCGTACAACGACGGATACTGGAACGGTGTTTGTGTTAGACCGTCGTTTAACTAATTCTTTCTATGGAAAAAGGTTTATGCAATCTATTCCGAATGTTCCTCTTTATGAAGGGACATTAGAACAACTATTAGAGCACTTAGAACAATAATGCCGAAACAAGGAAACTTTAGTTAGTAGGAGTTTCTTCATTCTATACTGGTTCTTCGTTTTTACAAATGGTTTTTAGACGAAAAGTGTACCCTTGTCTAAGTATTATTCCTAGAGGTAGGAAAGATTACGATCCATAAGTAGTGGAATAAATAAAAATATGCCTGAAGTACGATGTACTTCAGGCATGAAATGTGGGTAGGAGGAAATTTATTTTTTCTTACTTCTTGTATACAAATGTTTCGGTTTTCAATTTGAAACCTTTTTTTGCTGAACATGTCCTGCTATAATAGATGGGTGATGAAGCAGGGGTTGTAAAGAATGTACTCTTATTGTAACCGCATTGCGTTCTTCTATAATTAGAAATTTTTGTGTAACGGAGGAGTTTTCATGGAAAAGAAAATCGAAGTGCTATCAACGACGCGTATTAAATATTCGTCTGACTTATATAAAATCGTTGATAGTTTAAATCGCACTTTAAAAGAGCAAGACCTCATGTTCGGATTGGCATTAGACGAAAACGAAAAAGAAACAGCAGTATTTACGATATACAGAACGTAGTGATACAATGAAAAAGTGGATCTTTGCCATCATTATCGTTATCGTTGCCGTTGGGCTATATGGGGTGCATGTTTATAATGCGACAATGGAAAAGAAAATTCCGAAAGAGTCAAAAGTCGTAGAGATTGCGAAAGAAAAAGGAAAACTTTCAGAGGTAAAAACCGTTGACTATTATAATGGAAAATCTTCATATACAGTCGTACAAGGTTTAAATGAAAAAAGAGAACAAACTATCGTTTGGGTACCTGAGAAAGAAGGAAATGTTCTAGTACGAAAAAAGAACGAAGGCATTTCTGAAAAGAAAGCTTTACAGATTGTGGCTAGTGACCGTAAGCCAAAAGAATTTGTAAAGGCAAAATTAGGTGCTGAAAACGATGTTCCGTTGTGGGAAATTACATATATTGATCAAGAAGGTCGTTATACGTATTATTATCTAGAATTTCAAGATGGGAAATATGCTGGATATTACAGCATTGAAAAATAGATGCAGGGGGAACCACAAATGAAATTAGCAAAGCGAGTAGCTGCCTTAACACCGTCTTCAACTTTAGAAATTACAGCAAAGGCACAAGCATTAAAAGCCGAGGGGCATGATGTAATAGGATTAGGTGCAGGGGAACCTGACTTTAATACACCAGAACATATTATGAATGCCGCACATCAAGCAATGCTAGAAGGACATACAAAATATACACCAACTGGTGGATTAGCTACATTAAAACAAGAAATTGCGAAGAAATTTAGTCGTGATCAAGGATTATCCTATGATCCTACTGAGATTATCGTATGTAATGGAGCAAAACATGCACTTTATACGTTGTTTCAAGTGTTACTTGATGAAGAAGACGAAGTTATCATTCCGACTCCTTATTGGGTAAGTTATCCAGAACAAGTAAAGCTTGCTGGTGGTAAACCGGTTTATGTAGAAGGCTTAGAAGACAATCAGTATAAAATTACGCCAGAGCAGCTGCGCGGGGCAATTACAGAGAAAACGAAAGCTGTTATTATTAATTCGCCGAGCAATCCAACAGGGATGATTTACAGTAAGGAAGAATTACAGCAGCTTGGAGAAGTATGTTTAGAACACGATATCTTAATCGTTTCTGATGAGATTTATGAGAAATTGATTTATGGTGGAATCGAGTATACATCTATTGCTCAGCTTTCTAATGCATTAAAGGAACAAACACTTATTATTAATGGTGTATCAAAATCGCACTCTATGACAGGATGGCGCATTGGCTATGCAGCAGGAAATAAGCAGCTTATTAAAGCGATGACAAACTTAGCAAGTCATAGTACGTCAAACCCTACTTCAATTGCTCAATACGGTGCAATTGCTGCGTATGCTGGATCGCAAGAGCCTGTAGAGATGATGCGTCAAGCATTCGAAGAACGATTAAACATTATTTATGATAAATTAATTCAAATTCCCGGTTTCACTTGTATTAAACCACAAGGTGCATTTTATTTATTCCCGAACGTAAAAGAAGCTGTAGCGCTAGCTGGATATGAAACAGTTGATGAATGGGCAAAAGCGTTATTAGAAGAAGAGAAAGTCGCTCTTGTTCCAGGAACAGGATTTGGCGCACCAAACAATGTTCGTTTATCCTATGCAACATCTCTTGAACAATTAGAGAAAGCGTTAGAGCGAATTAATACGTTTATGAGAAGTAAAGTACAGGCTTAAAAAGTTACTTATGTTCATTTTTATCACATAAGTAACTTTGAGCAAATGAAAATGACCTCCCTATCTATTCTATAGGGAGGTTTTTTGACGAATTGTGGTAAAAGGAAATCATAACAGGTGTGTTATACTAGAAAGCGAGGTGTATGGTTATGAAGAAAAAAATGATGTTACAATGGTTTGAACAAGGCAGCATCGCAATTCCGAAATTACTTATGATGCATTATAGAAAATTAGGTTTAAATGAGATGGAATTTATGGTTGTACTCCATGTCCATACCTTTTTAGAGTCGGGGAATTCTTTTCCAACCCCTTCAGAGATTGCAGAACGAATGACAATAACAGAAATGAAATGTATGGAGATCATTCAAGCATTAATTCAAAAAGGTTTTTTAGCCTTAGAAGGTAGTCAAAAATCTGAAGCGATGATGTGCGAAAGTTATTCCTTACAACCGCTTTGGGAAAAGATCTTGCATTTTTTAATGAACGAGACAATAGAAGAAGAAAAAGAAGAACAAAAGCAACTCCAAGTAAATTTATATACAATTTTTGAACGTGAATTTGGTAGACCGTTATCGCCTTTTGAATGTGAAACATTAGCGATGTGGCAAGATCAGGATCAACATCATCCGAATTTAATTCAAGCAGCTCTTCGAGAATCTGTAATGAGTGGAAAACTTAATTTTCGATATATTGATCGCATTCTCTTTGAGTGGAAAAAGAACGGAATTAAGACGGTTGATCAAGCGCAAGATCAAGGACGAAAATTTAGAGCGAATCAACAACGATCGCAGCAAGTAACGAAACAAGAGACGAAATATACAGGGAAAGTCCCCTTTTATAATTGGTTGGAGCAGTGATATAGGAGGAAAGGTATGTTAAACAAGACACAAATTCGTTACTGTTTAGATACAATGGCAGAAATGTATCCAGAAGCACATTGTGAATTAAATCATGACAATCCATTTGAACTTGTAATTGCGGTTGCATTATCTGCACAATGTACAGATGTCCTTGTAAATAAAGTAACGAAAAGCTTATTTCAAAAATATAAGACACCCCAAGATTATCTAAATGTATCTTTAGAAGAATTACAACAGGATATCCGTTCGATCGGATTGTATCGGAACAAAGCGAAAAATATTCAAAAGTTATGCCGAATGTTGCTTGAAGACTATAATGGAGAGGTACCCCAAGATCGTGATGAACTAACAAAACTACCAGGAGTCGGTAGAAAAACTGCAAATGTAGTTGTTTCTGTAGCATTTGATATCCCAGCTATCGCTGTTGATACACATGTGGAACGGGTAAGTAAACGCTTGGCTATTTGCCGTTGGAAAGATTCTGTGCTAGAGGTAGAGAAAACGTTAATGAAGAAAGTTCCAATGGAAGAGTGGGGGGTTACGCATCACCGCATGATTTTCTTTGGACGTTATCATTGCAAAGCACAGCGACCGCAATGCGAAGTATGTCCGCTACTAGAAGTGTGCCGTGAAGGTAAGAAGCGAACGAAAGGAAAATAAAAAGATGGAACAAGTCGTACAAATACCAGATGAATTTCGATGCACTCCTTTTTTTGAAGGGAATATAGACAAGATTGTATATTGTTCAGAGCAAACTTTTGAAGAACTGTTACAAAGTACTTATTTTTTATTTGATATTGAAAAACAATACGAGCCATGGAATGGAATTGATAAGAGTATTCCAATTGTATTAGATGTATGGAAAAGTAAGCAAGAGGATATAGCTAGATTGTTTCGAAATAGAAAGCGAAAAGAAGCGAAAGGTCCCATGATTCAATTTATCGCTCATGTATTATCAGTTTTATACTGGTTAAATGGAAAACCCGTACCAGGGCTGAAAGATATGTGTAGAGAAATTGAAGAGCTAAATATAAAACCTGTTAATTTTATGGAACGATATTTATATATGATAGAGCAACCAAATCATTATCATTCATATATTCAATTAACGCAGCTGTATCTAGAAATAGAAAAACTATATGCGAAAAAAATTATAACAAAAAAGAAGTCACCGTCTCAATAGAGAAAGGTGACTTCTTTTTTATATTATGGTGCTGGATTAACATTTTCTGCTGAAGGAACATCTCCACCACCTGTTGGTTGATCTGGTTTTGGCTTGTTGGCTTCTTCTTCAGCCTTTTTCTTAGCTTCTTCTTCAGCCTTTTTCTTAGCTTCTTCTTCAGCTTTTTTCTTAGCTTCGTCCTCAGCCTTTTTCTTCAGCTCGTCTTCAGCTTTTTTCTTAGCTTCATCCTCAGCTTTTTTATTGACTTCTTCTAATTTTTTCTGCTCATCTTGCTTTTTCTTAGCTTCATCCTCAGCCTTTTTCTTCAGCTCATCTTCAGCTTTTTTCTTAGCTTCGTCTTCAGCTTTCTTCTTAGCATCTTCACTCTCGCCAGGAACAGTAAAGGATACACCAGCCGCATTGCTTGTGCCTGTTCCTTTTTTGGCTACTACTGAGAAGCTGTAAGTTACACCTGGTTTCACTCCGCTAAGTGAAGCTTTTGTGCCGCTTACGGAGAGACCGCCACTAGAACCATCAGTCGCTTTATAGCTTGCGGAGTATGATTCAGCATCTGAAGGACCGGACCAGCTTAGTGAAATCGTATTAGATGCTGCGTCATAAGATGGCGTTACACCAGTCGGTGGATCTACTTTGATCTGCTTAACAGCATCCTTTTTCGCACCTTTCACATAGAGTTCGTCATTTAAACGTTCTACAGAAGAAGGTTGCTCAAAACGAGATGAATCTGTTGCGAACTTACTCATCATTTCTTTGAAAATTTGTTGGGCTATTCGGACCGAAGGTGATTTATCTGGAATATAGTTTTCTTCAGAATCTCTTTCATACCCTGTCCATACCGACATCGTATATTGCGGTGAATAACCTGCAAACCAACTATCTCTGTTAGCACTTTCTGGAATATTATATTTTTTTAATGTATCTGGATCAAAGTTTTGTGTTCCTGTTTTACCAGCAACGTCAATTCCTGATACATAAGCTGTTGGACCTGTACCACCAGAACCTGGTTTTACAACATCACGAAGAACATCCGTAATCATAAATGCTGTGTAGTCTTTCATTACTCGTTCTTCTTTTGGTTTAAAGCTTTTCTCTTTTCCATCAGGAAAGACAACTTTTGTTACGAAATGTGGCTTGTTATAATTTCCTTCGTTACCATAGGCGGCATATGCACCAGCTACTTGTAATGGAGAAGCGGTGTTACTACCAATTGCTGTTGATTCGTATACTGTGTTGTCCTTGAAAGTCATTCCAAGTCCTTCAGCAAATGCTTTTGATTTGTCTAATCCAACTGCTTGTGCTGTTTTTAAAGCAGGGATGTTTAATGATTTTTTCAATGCTTCACGTAACGATACGTCACCTTTATAGCTGTTTGTAGCATTTCGGATTTTTTTACCGTTAGAATACGTATATTCTGAGTCATTTAATTGATGGTATGTAGACCATTGCATATATTCAATAGCAGGACCGTAGTCAAAGATTGGCTTCATAGTTGAACCTACTTGGCGCTGCATATCAACGGCCATATTATGTCCTTTAAATGCTGCTTTATTTTCTTTACGGCCAGCACCAATTGCACGAACTTCACCATTTTTTGTATCCATAAATACGAAAGCACCTTGGAAACGATCATTTGGATAGTTAATAATATCTCCATCTAGTAATTGGTCAGCGTATTCTTGTGCTTTTGTATCAATTGTTGTATAGATCTGTAATCCGTCAGATCCAATATTTACATCGGGCATTTCTTTTTCGATTTCTTTTACAGCCGCGTCGATAAATGCTTGATAAGGCATTTCGGTTACTTCTTTAGATGGAAGAAGCCCTTCTGTTACTGGGATTTTTATCGCTTCATCCATTTCTTGTTTTGAAATAAAGCCATGTCGATTCATTAATGATAAGACTGTATTACGACGTTTTGTTGCTCGGTCGATATTTTCTTTTTTTGTTGGATCATACATATTAGGACCTTGCGGTAATCCAGCAAGCATCGCAGCTTCATGTAATTTTAGATCCTTTAACTCTTTCCCGTAATAATTTTGTGCTGCCGTTGCAACACCATAAGAGCGATTGCCAAGGTTGATTTTGTTTAAATACATTTCTAAAATTTCATGTTTGGAATATTGTTGCTCTAATTTATAAGCTAGATACCATTCCTGTACTTTACGTTTTGATGTTTTTTCCATCGTTAGAAAATAGTTTTTAATTACTTGTTGGGTAATTGTACTACCACCTTGAGAACCAAAACCACCTGTGACATTTTCAAGAATTGCTTTTCCTGTACGTTTAAAGTCGATTCCATCATGTTGATAGAAGCGAGCATCTTCTGTCGCTAGGAATGCACTTTCTACTACTTTCGGAACTTGATCATAAGTGATATTCGTTCGTTTTTCGGCACCATATTCATAAATGAAGTTCTTGTCTTTATCATAAAATTTAGTTGATAGTGGGTTGACAAGTTTAGCTTTATCTAGCTTTGGAGCATCCTTTACCATTATAAAAAAGGCGGAAACTCCAGCTATAAGACCAACAATGCCAAGAAGTAGGCAGCCAATTAAAAATTTCTTGAAAAAGGAACCTTTCTTCTTTGGTTTCTCCGTTTTGTTTGTTTCTTGTTTTTGATGTTGTGCATGTTTTCGTTCTGTACGAGAACGATAATTCTCTGACATTATACTTTCTCCTACCTTTCATTTTCTCCCCAAAAGTCGAAAAAAGAGCCTTATTGTTGACTCTATCACGAAAAATAAACCATGTCTAGTACACGAATATAATCAATTCGAGGATGATAACCGCATGATAACAAGTATCCGTGCTCTTCGATTTCTTGTTTCTTAATCGATTTACGTCCACCAGCATCTTGGCGATTCCAAAATGAAATGACATGTTTTGCATCTAGTAAATAAAATTCATCATAAAGTGTAAATTTAATAATAACAAATGCAATTCCGTTATGAGCCATTACTTGTTCCATATGCTTAATTTGATGAAGATGAAAATTTTGCAGCGGGAAACTTGTTTTATTTTTTGTCTCTTTTGCTTCGAAGTCGATATATTTTCCTCTATATACACCATTGTAGTCTGTTGTAGAAGGCTGTTTAAAATAAGCTTCTTTCACAACAGCAGCACTTCGAGCGGGATAATCCACTTTTACAATTTGAAGAGGGGTGGGTTTTTTATGTATACAGGCAATATTATGAGTTAAATAATATTGATTTGTTTCATTTAATTCCTCTTCAAGAGACATACCTCTATTGCTATAAGTATGCTTTTTAAATTGTGTTTTTTGAGGTTGCAATGCTTGATTATACCTTTTTCCGTTTGGATAACGAATGGTCATAGTTTGTCCACTCCAACTTACATAGAATCACTTACAAAGGTGATTATATCAAAAAAAACAAAAAAGATGCGATTTTTTTCAAGAGAGATGTGGTGATTCATATATGCTCATGCAGAATGAGTATGAGAAAATAAATAGAGAGCGTAGTAGAATAGCTTGTTCAATGGAAGAGAAGTACTTAATAACGCATATTAAACAGCAGACAGCTCTAGCGAATATTGATAATATTTCACGTACACATACTTATCAAGAATATTATTTAAGAAATAAAGAAATCCGGTGGTCATTTTTGGCGAGTATGGTTTCGAGAAACGCTGGGTGGAATATAACAGATCTAGGGGGGGAATACTATGCGAATGTTTTATCTGAAAGAATGAGAAAGCAATTGTTCCTTACTTATGAAAGTGCAAATTGGCTTATTTTTTCAGATGCATACCCACAATTGTTGTTATATGAGTATAGTAAAAAAATGAATAGACCACTTTTTCATTTATCACAGTTTTTTAATATATCCATTTTTATGGAGAAGGAATGGAAAGATTTTTGGAATAAAAGAGATTGCATACGTCTTATTACAGCACTTGTTATTAATGAACAAAATAAGATTCAAAAACCGATTATTGAACACCCATATTTTCAAAAATACGTATTTCAAACTTTACTGTTTAAATTTCAAGAGCTCTTTCATTTCAATGCTGTAATTTTTCCGACAACAAAAGGAAAGCTATATGGTTTTTCGGTTTATCAATTTGAAGAATTACAAAAACGGATAGAATTGGGAAAAAAATTGGCGTGGTTATTATTTCACCCTAAATATGAAGTGTTATTTTATGATTTTTCTTTGCGAACATTTCCTACAGGATCGAGAGTGGATTACGAGCAGTATTTTACAAATCCAAAAGAAAAAGATACACCCCGGTTAAGAGATGCTTTTCCAGTTGTTCTGCATCAAAATAGCTTAGAGAAAGATTGGTTTCATACAAAAATGAATATTGAGCCGTTATTTTTGTTCCAGGAACCGAAAGAAGAAATAGATATTACAGAATGGTTTCTACAAAAACAACATCAAATACATATTTTTTCTGCCTTGAATAGCTTTTTTAAAAGGAATAATGACTTCATGATATAATAGGAAAAGTCCCACTCTCTTATAGGGAGGTGGGACTACTTGATTACATAAATGAATCGACATTTTTTATACAAAGGTACGAAAAATTAAAGAAGCTAGGTGAAAGGAGAAGCCACACCATTTAAATTTCACTTTATCCCGCTATTCATGGGCATTCATACTCCCGCCTTAATATTTAGCGGAAGCAAAGGAGCTAGATGGAAGATAAGTTGCCCGTGAAGATAAGAGCTACTAACCAATAGGGAATGAATCCCTCAAATTGATTATTGTTTCGCTTTATGTAGCAGGAAAGTTCGGGCCATCTAGCTTCGGATTTCCAGTTTCAGGTTTATTTTGTTGTTTGTTTTGTTTTTTCTTCTTCTCATTTTTATTTTTAACCATTGTAAACACCTCCCTTTTGTATTGTTACCATTTCTATAAAACCCATACAAACCGATTTCTTTGCCGAATATCAACTAGTTTTGTCAGTCGTGCAGGAGTGATAAGGGAATCGTCGAAATAACAGGACAAAGGAAAAGCAAAGAAGGAGGCGTTTTATAAATGGCGATGGTTCAGAAGGAAAATGTAATGAAAAAAATGGATCAAATGTTAAGTGCTCTTGATTTGCTGGAAATGAATGTCTCACTTAGAGTTAATCATTCTTTAAAAGATAAACGTGAAGATATATGTAATAGAGGAGAAGTAACCGAGATGCACATTCAACATATGGAGGATAAATTATTACATCACGAAGAAAAAGGGAGTTGGCTCCAAACGTTTCAAAATGTCATAGTAAGCGCATAAGAGGGTGGAAATAAATTGGATTATGAAACATTAATGCAGTCTTCAATGAAATTAATACAGTACAATGATGAAACAATTATAAAAAAAAGAGCAGAAAAAGAGTTTGATTTTTATCAGGATATGAAGCCTTTTGTGGATATGGTTGATCGGGAGTTAGAAGTGTGGAAAGAATTAGCTTATCAATGGATAAAACATGAAAAGCCTAATTATATACATGTGCAACAAATTGATCAAGTATATGAGAATTTACAAAATAATGCACTGCAATGTTTTGTAAATAAGGGAAAAGGTAAGCGATTTTATGAAACACATCAGGCGATTTTATATACATTGCAAAATATAGTAGAACAATGTAAATGACAAGAGGGGAAACCCTCTTGTTTTTATGATTCTACAGTTGTATGTGTGGGTTTCGCCCCATTTATTTCTAATTCACGTATTAATACTCGATATTCTGAGATGCAGATTTTTCCTTCTAAGTAGTGATGTCTAGCAAAATCAAGCAACTCATTCATATCTTCTGTAGCGTACCCCTTTTTCTGAGTGAAAGCCTGTTTTAAATCCCCTAATTTCATGTTGATTCCTCCCCTATGAGAATCTTCCTCGCTAATATCGTAACATGAAAAGGCTTACTTTCTTATTTTTTTAAAAATTTAAACTTCCGACAAAAACAGACATTTATCAGGTTACACATTTTATTTTATAGGTACATATTCTATAGGTAGAAACTTAGTTAGAGGAGGGAGAATACATGTTTCAACAACCAAATGCATATACGCAGCAACATGCATATACGCAGCAAAATGTATATACACACCCCAATGCTTATCAATATAATGAGGATACATATTTACGTTATAATATGTATCCATTCGCTCCTAATTACGGAAATCAAATGAATTATTATCAGCCATTTGAAGTATCTTTTATGAATCAGCAACCACAGTCTTATACGAATCAACAATCTGATGCACAACAGCAACCACAGTCTTATACGAATCAACAATTTGATGTACCGCAGCAACCACAGCCATATACGAATCAACAATCTTATGTACCACAGCAACCACAGCCATATACAAATCAACAATTTGATGCACAACAGCAACCACAGTCATATACAAATCAACAATTTTATGTACCACAGCAACCCCAATCCTTTATGAATCAACCATCAATGTTTTACCCGCCAAAACAGCCTTTTCAACCATATCCAACGATGAACAAACAAAAACAACAACAGCCAAGTCAATTTTCTAGTTTCGTATCTCAATTTAAGACCGCAGATGGTAACTATGATGTGAATAAAATGATGAATACAGCTGGTCAAATGATGAATGCAATGAATCAGGTCACTGGGATTGTAAAACAAGTTGGAGGCTTTTTTGCTAAAGGGTGATAGTTGTGTGTCCAAGTTATCGTATGTAAACAGCTGTCATATAGACAAATTTCCATTAAATAAATGGGTATATATAACAAGCGGCTTTTATCTCTTTCTCATATTGTAAAGTGTAGTCAGATTTTTTATGAGAGAGGAGAGAAAAAACTATGTATCATTGTCATCCTTGTTTTGGAGGGCATAAACCTGTAGGACCTATTGGACCTGTAGGACCTGTTTGCACAACACCTCCTGTCATTCATCCAACAAAACAATGTGTAACGAACACTTTTTCCACAACAGTGGTACCACATATTCACCCAACTCATACAACACATGTTCATCATCAACAAGTTAAAAATCAACATTTCTTCCCGCAAACATTTTCAAATGTGAATGTTGTAGAACCTGTTGCTCCAGGGTTCGGAGGAGGCTTTGGACCAGGATCACAAGTATCTCCATTTGGACCAGGGTCACAAGTATCTCCATTTGGGCCAGGATCACAAGTATCTCCATTTGGGCCAGGATCACAAGTATCTCCATTTGGACCAGGACCACAAGTATCTCCATTCGGACCAGGGCCAAATGTAGGGCCACAAGTATCTCCATTTGGACCAGGGCCAAATGTAGGACCAAATGTAGGTGGAATGTTTAAAAAGTAAATGTTATGTTAGAACTAGCAAAATGCTAGTTCTTTTTTTATTGGAGTGTTGACATGAAAGTTGTTGCGGTGACAGGATATAAACCATTTGAACTTGGGATATTTAAGGATGATCATCCAGGTGTTATTTGTATAAAAAAAGCATTGCATCGTAAGTTACTTGCTTTTATAGAAGAGGGATTGGAGTGGGTTATTATTAGTGGGCAGTTAGGAGTAGAGTTATGGACAGCTGAAGTTGTCTTTGACTTGCAGCTAGAATATCCTGATTTAAAGCTTGCTGTGTTTACTCCTTTTTTAGAACAAGAGGAAAATTGGAAAGAAGGAAACCGAGAACTGTACGAGTTTATTCTAGGACAAGCAGATCATGTGGATAGCATTACGAAAAGAAAATATGAAAGCCCAGAACAGTTTCGATTAAAAAATCAATTTTTTATTGAAAAAAGTGATGCCCTTTTAGCTGTGTATGACGAAGAAAAACCAGGAAGTCCTAAATACATCGTAGAAGTAGCAAAGAAAAGAGGAGAAATAGAAAATTATCACAGTTATTTCATTCTTTTTTCTGATTTACAAGATATAATAGAAGAGGAACAGTGGAATAATGCAGAGTAATATGTAATATAGCTCACGTATATTTGATTGACAAAAGACGTAGTTTCTGAAAAAATTTAGTTAATGAAAGTTTTGGTAAAAATTTGAGGTGAAGAAAATGATTTCGGATAAAATTAAATTAACAGCGAAAGATATTTTGGAAAAAGAATTTAAAACGGGTATGAGAGGTTACCAGCAAGAAGAAGTAGATAAGTTTCTTGATATGATTATTAAAGATTATGAAGCGTTTCATAAGGAACTTGAGCAATTACAACAACAAAACGTTCGTCTGAAACGTGAATTAGAAGAGCAGAAAGTAGCGGTAGCACAAGCACCGCAACAACCTGCTCCAACACCGGTTGCACAACCTGTATACAACAATACGAATACAGATATCTTAAAGCGTTTATCTAATCTGGAAAAAGCTGTATTTGGAAGTAAGTTATACGAGTAATCTAGGGATGGAAAAAGATTGAAGCATTTTACATATAAAAAAGCATTGCAAAATCTTTTTGTTTCCACTATACTAATGTTTGTCATAACGTTTGGGTAATCGCTGCAACGCCAACGTTGTAGAGGAAAGTCCATGCTCGCACGACCTGAGATGGTCGTAGTGTTCGTGCCTAGCCAATTCATAAGCTAGGGTATTCTGGCTGCAAGGCTGGATTAACGGCAGGGAAAAAACCTAAGTCCTTTTGGATATGGTTTGACTACCTTTAAAGTGCCACAGTGACGAAGTCCTTGAAGAAATGATAGGAGTGGAACGAGGTAAACCCCACGAGCGAGAAACCCAAATAATGGTAGGGGAATCTTTTCCAAGGAAATGAACGATGGAAAAGGACAGACTTGATAGTCTGTAGATAGATGATTGCCACCGGAGTACGAGGCGTGGGCCGTTTGTAGTACAAAGGAACAGAACATGGCTTACAGAACGTTATGAACCAATTATGGAATGACTCAGCTCTCCTTTGTAAGAGGAGGGCTTTTTATTTGTATGAAGTTATAACTAGTGAGTTAAAATGGTTAATAAGAACATACTTCGTAATATTTAATAATTAATAGAAAAAACTGTTAATTATTGTTGATTATACATAAGAGGTGAATGCAAATGGGAAAAGTTACTTTAATTGCAACAGCAGCAATGGGTATCGAAGCTTTAGTTGCACGAGAAGTTCGCGATCTTGGTTATGAGTGCCAAGTAGAAAACGGGAAAGTAACGTTTGAAGCGGATGCGAAAGCGATTTGTCGTACGAATTTATGGTTGCGTACTGCAGATCGTGTAAAAATTAAAGTTGGTGAGTTTAAGGCGACAACTTTTGATGAGTTGTTTGAAAAGACAAAAGCATTAAATTGGGGAGATTATATTCCTGAAAATGGTGAGTTTCCTGTTATCGGAAAATCAATAAAATCAACATTATTTAGTGTTCCAGATTGTCAACGTATAGTGAAAAAAGCTGTTGTTGAAAAATTAAAATCAACTTATAGACGTACAACTTGGTTTGAAGAAGATGGACCGTTATTCCGCATTGAGATTGCAATGCTAAAAGATGTTGCAACATTGACAATTGATGCAAGTGGCGTTGGACTTCATAAGCGTGGATACCGTGTGGATCAAGGGGAAGCACCTTTGAAAGAAACACTAGCTGCATCTTTAATTAAACTGACAAATTGGAAACCAGATCGTCCGTTTGTCGATCCGTTTTGTGGTTCGGGAACAATTCCAATCGAAGCGGCACTAATTGGACAAAATATTGCTCCTGGTTTTAATCGTGAGTTTGCATCTGATGAATGGGGCTGGATTGGTAAGCAAAATTGGAAAGAAGCACGTCAAGAAGTAGAAGATTTAGCAAATTATGATCAGCCATTACAAATTATCGGATCAGATATTGATCACCGGATGATAAGAGTTGCGCAAGATAACGCGGATGAAGTTGGATTAGGTGATTTAATTTCCTTTAAACAAATGCAAGTAAAAGATTTCACGACAAAAGAGGAATATGGCTATGTTGTAACGAATCCTCCATACGGAGAACGTTTAAGTGAAAAAGCACTTGTTGAAAAATTATATAAAGAAATGGGAGAAGTATTCCGCCCGTTAGATACTTGGTCGCTATATTTATTAACGAGCTATGAAGCATTTGAAAAATGTTATGGACAAGATGCATCGAAAAAGCGTAAGTTATTTAACGGCTTTATTCGTACAGATTATTACCAGTACTTTGGGAAACGCCCACCTCGTAATTCATAGTATAAAACCTCTTTTCTGCGCATATACTGGCTATTATGTAATGTGCAAAAGGAGGAATCATTATGGACGGGTTCCAATTGTCAATGATTCAAAAAGCGATTCATCGTACGTATGATGAACTCGGAAAAGAACTCGATTTTCAAGGTGCAGTAGCAGATGAAATTCAAAGAGCGCAGGAAGAATATTTATCTGCGTTATCACATGAAACATTAATTGATAAGCGTTATTTAAAGTCATTAATAGAGTGAAAAAAGTTTTCCTTTATATAAAGGAAAACTTTTTTCACGCATTTCTATGTATTACAACAGGGGAAAGCAACTGCTATTTCTAAATAGCAGTTGCTATATCTTTTTATAGAAAAACTTTTTGGTTGGAGGCTGAGGATGTTTACTGAGAAGAGATTACCATTTGAAGTAGGGAAACAAGATAATTTTTATGATAAGTTGAATGAGTGGATTGGAGATGTGTTTTACGACATCCTCCCGGAAAAAGGTTTTGAAGAACGCGATGAACAAATTTTTATGGCATTTCAATTAGAACGCGCGTTTCAAGAGAAAAAAGTAATGTTCGCAGAAGCGGGTGTAGGAACGGGTAAAACGATTGTATATCTTTTATATGCAATTTGTTATGCGCGTTATACAGGAAAGCCAGCTATTATTGCTTGTGCAGACGAAACGCTAATTGAGCAGCTTGTGAAAGAAGAAGGAGACATTGCGAAATTATCAGAAGCATTAGGGTTATCTGTTGATGTACGTCTAGCGAAATCAATGGATAATTATTTATGTTTACGTAAACTTGAAGATGTAATGAGTGGACGAGCTCCAGAGGTAATTGAAGATCTATATTATGAATTACCTCAGTTTGTATTTGATCATGGAACGATGCAAAACTTTACGCATTACGGTGATCGAAAAGAGTTTCCGCTATTAAATGACGAAGAATGGTCAAAAGTATCCTGGGATTATTTCCAAGATTGTTTCACATGTGATTCTCGTCATCGTTGTGGTCAAACGCTCTCTCGTGAACACTACCGTAAAGCAGCAGATTTAATTATTTGTTCTCAAGATTTCTATATGGATCATATTTGGACATATGATGCTCGTAAGCGTGAAGGACAAATGCCACTTTTACCAGAAAGTAGCTGTGTTGTCTTTGATGAAGGACATCTTGTTGAGTATGCAGCGCAAAAAGCACTAACTTACCGTTTAAAACAAACGATGATGGAACAACTCTTAACAAGATTATTACAAAATGATATTCGCGAAGAGTTTGCTCATTTAGTTGAAGAAACAATTTGGCAAACAGAGCGATTCTTTGATGTTTTACAAGAGAATAAAAAAGAAATTGCTGGTTCAGATCGTCTAGAAATAACTGTGACAGAAAAAGTAACTGCTGAGGCGAAACGACTCTATGCGAAAATCGCGGAAGTCGGTGATGCATTAGTATTTGAAAGTGAAATGTATACAGTAAACACATACGATTTAAATATCGTTGACGAGCACTTAGATGTACTAGAACATTCACTTCGTCTTTTCATGCATGAGAAAAATGTAATTACATGGGGAGAAGAAGGCGATGGTGCATTCACGTTAGTTATTATGCCACGTGCAGTAGAAGAAGTACTACAGGAGAAAGTATTCTCGAAAAAAATTCCGTATATTTTCTCTTCTGCTACACTATCTGAAAATGATTCGTTTGCATTTACAGCAAATAGTTTAGGTGTAAAAGATTATTTATCATTCTCAGTAGCTTCTCCATTTGACTATGAAGAGCAAATGAAAGTGTACTTACCATCGTATAACCAGGAAAATGAATGGGAACGAAAATGTCAGTATACGCTTGAAAACATTCAAAAAACAAATGGACGTACGCTTGTATTATTCCGTACAACAGGGGAGCTTGCAGCGTTCAAAGAATATGTGAATAAAGAGCAAATGTCTGTTCCATTCTTATATGAAGGAGACCAAGAAATTAGTCAGCTTGTTTCACGTTTCCAAAATGAAGAAGAGACTGTACTTTGTGCGGTTCACTTATGGGAAGGTTTAGATATTCCAGGTTCTTCACTATCACATGTGATTATTTGGTCACTTCCATTCCCTCCGAACGATCCTGTGTTTGAAGCGAAACGTAAGCACGTTAATGATCCGTTTTGGGATGTAGATGTACCGTATATGATTTTACGTCTTCGTCAAGGAATTGGACGCTTAATTCGTACAAGTGAAGATGAAGGTGTTATTTCGTTATTCTTATCAGAAGATGAAAATGAAAAAGTTATAGAAGTTGTAAAAAAAGTACTTCCAGTAGAAGGTAAAGTATTGTAAAAGCTTGGCATTTGCTGAGCTTTTTTTCTTTTTAGCAGAAAAGGACTTTATATCTTTATGTCGAAATATAGGTGAGATAGAAAAAGGAGGCAATACAATATGACGATCGCTACATATGAAATTGAAAAAGAATTTTTAGCATACGTGAAAAAGATAGAAAATTATGGAGAAGCATTGAGTCTGATATTTTGGGATCTGCGTACAGGTGCGCCGAAGAAAGGTGTGGATCAGCGCTCTGAGGTAATAGGGATGCTTTCGTCAGAGGTGTTTTCATTATCGACTTCTGATGAGATGGGAAGATACTTAAAAGAATTAGAACAGTTAATTGCAGATAATAAAATTTCTGAAACAACGAAGAAAATTGTAGAAGAATGCCGTAAAGAATATGATCGAAATAAAAAAATTCCACAGGCCGAGTATGAAGAGTTTGTCAAATTACAAGCAAAATCGGAAAGTGTTTGGGGAGAAGCACGTGAAAAATCTAATTTTGAAATGTTCCGACCATACTTAGAAAAAATTGTTGAATATAAGAAGAAATTTATTGCATATTGGGGTTATGACACTTATAAATATAATACGCTTTTAGACATGTATGAGCCAGGAGTTAAAGTAGAAGTATTAGACCATGTGTTTGGACAACTACGTGAGCGGATTGTTCCGCTTGTAAAAGAAATTGCTGACTCAAATAAAAAATTAAAAACAAATGCTTTATTTGAGCATTTCTCAAAAGAACAACAAAAGAATTTCACTTTAGAGTTACTAAAACAATTAAATTATAATTTCGAAGCTGGCCGTCTAGACGAAACAATACATCCCTTCGAAATTACATTAAATAGAGGGGATGTTCGCATTACGACTCGTTATGACGAGAAGGATTTCCGGATGGCAGTTTTCGGAACAATTCATGAATGTGGACATGCTGTATATGAACAAAATATCTCAGAAGAATTAGAAGGAACGCCACTTTGCAGTGGTACGTCGATGGGAATCCACGAATCGCAATCACTATTCTTTGAAAACTTTATTGGGCGTAATAAATCGTTCTGGAAGAAAAATTATGATGTATTGAAACAATTTAGCGATGGGCAGTTTGAAAATATGTCTGTAGATGAATTTTATGATGCTATTAATGAATCAAAACCTTCCTTTATACGTATTGAGGCAGATGAACTCACATATCCGCTTCACGTTATGGTTCGTTATGAACTGGAGAAGGAATTATTTGATGGAACATTGGAAGTAAAGGACTTGCCGGCGGCGTGGAATGATAAAATGGAAAGTTATTTAGGTATCCGTCCAGAAACGGATGCACAAGGTGTGCTGCAAGATGTACATTGGTCAGATGGATCGTTTGGCTACTTCCCATCTTATGCGCTTGGTTATATGTACGCAGCGCAATTTAAACATAAGATGCTAGAAGAAATTCCTAACTTCGATGCATTGCTAGAAGAAGGAAATGTGACACCAATTCGTGAATGGCTTACAAAAAATATTCACCAGTATGGTAAAACAAAAAAACCATTACAAATATTAGAAGATATAACAGGTGAAGGGCTAAATGCGAATTATTTAGCTGATTATTTAGAGGCGAAATATAAAGAGATTTATGGGTTATAAAAAAGAGAAGGAGCTGCTTTTATATGCAGCTTCTTTTTATGAATTAACATTTTACTGTATATGTGCGTTACTTAAGGAGGGGGAAAAGTGAATTATACTTTTGAAGTGATGACACAAGATCAGGCAGAGGATATTGCATACAATTGGCATTATGAAGGGGAATATTCTTTTTATGACTTGGAAGCAGATCAAGAAGATTTAGCTGAGTTTTTAGACCCTAACATACGCGAAGAAACCACATTTGCTGTTAGTGAGAATAATAAGCTTGTTGGTTTTTTTAGTTTTCATAAAATAGATATACATACAGTAGATATTGGCCTTGGAATGAAACCGAGTATAACAGGAAATGGGTTAGGAGCAGATTTTGTACAGGCTGGCTTAGTGTTTTGTAAGGGGAAATACAAACCGCGGTATATCACATTATCAGTGGCAACATTTAATCAAAGGGCAATTAATGTTTATAAGAAAGCAGGATTTGAAGCAGTTGGAACTATTATTCAAGAGACAAATGGAAGTCGCTTTGAATTTTTAAAAATGATGTATGTGACTTTATGTCCATCAAGATAAAATAGTTTTGAAACGATTTGTTTAGTAGTGATATATGTTTTTTTATGGATTCTATCGTATGTAAAAAATACATTTTTTTGAAATTTAGGGGGGATGAAAGTGGGTTGTTTTGATAATTTCGATTTTAATAACTTTTGGGATGACAGCGAATATGCAAGAGATGAATATATTTCTGAATATCCTACAGATGAAATGATTTCTAAACTAGAAAATGAATTAGGATATAAGCTACCTGAATCTTATATTTGGTTAATGAAGAAGTATAATGGGGGAATTCCGATAAACGATTGTTTTCCTACAGATATTCCTACAAGTTGGGCAGAGGATCATGTTGCTATAACTGGTATTTATGGTATTGGATATAAAAAAAGTTCTTCATTAGGTGGAGAATTTGGTAGTGAATTTTGGATTGAAGAATGGGGATATCCTGAAATAGGAGTAGCTATTTGTGATTGTCCCTCGGCCGGACACGATATGATATTTCTTGATTATAGGGAGTGCGGCCCAAAAGGAGAGCCTTGTGTTGTGCATATCGATCAAGAATATGATTATAAAATTACATGGTTAGCAAAAGACTTTGAGAGTTTTATTAGAGGGCTTGTAAATGGAGAAGTTTATGATGATAGCGAACAAATCAAGGAAGAATATTTAGAAATGGCGAAGAATGCAAAGTTTTCACCGGATTTATTAGAAATTTCCGCAGATATAGATGAGATACCGGAACTTGAAAGAAAAATTAGAACGCTTTCTACTGAAATAATTGAAGAGAAAGGGCACTTTTCACTTCATGCTGATGAAAAGTCAATGCTACTATATGATTTGCAATTCTGGTTATATACTCGCCAGTTTAAAAAAGTTTCGAAAGAAAAATATTTTGAAGATTATTCTCAAATTATGGCATGTGCTGGCAAACGGGGAGAGTATATCTTCAGTTGTGGCGGATATGCACCCGCGTTTATAGAGGATTGGTTAGAGCAACGTATACAAGAAAAAGTAATTGTAAATAAAAATGGAGAAATATGCTTTACTTCAGAAGCTACAAGGTCGGTAATCAAAAAAATGAATACAATATGATTTTTTATTATAGGAGACTAGCCAGATTGTTCGATTTTATGAAAAAGCAAGAGTAGGAGAAGGGGTATGGAGGACATTAATAGATTTTTGAATAACTTTTCAAAATTTAATTCAGATGAATATGTGATGAATTACTATGAATTTGTTATTCTAGCATCAAATAAAGATGAAGATATTAAAAATTTATTCGAAAAGTTTCCAGATGTATATAAAGTTGAGTTGATAAAATTAAATAAATGGAAGGAAGCATTTTTGAGGGAATACCCTAGTAGTGAAATATATTGGTTTGGGAAGTTTCCAGAAGGATATGAATTAAATGGCCTTACACCAAAACAATATTTAATAGAACTTTTATTAGAGGAATTTAAACAAGAACCAGATGAGGTTTATTTAGTTCAAGTAGAACCAAATGGTTATTATGCTTGTAGCTCAGAAGAATACATTTTTAAAACAGAGAAAGGAATATATTTATTAAGCCTGCAGGTGCATGATTAAATAGCTATTCTCGAAATAAAGCAGAGGGTATTTCCCTCTGCTTTTCACTTACCATAATTTAAAGCCTTTCGAACCAGGCGGAGCATTTTGAATCATATCGATAAAAGGAATCGTATAGGCAAATAAGATTAACAAAGCTGTAATACCAATCCATAGTTTCCAGTTGTCAAAAACCATCGGTGTCCGTTCAGAGGCATCCGCTACTTCACCGATTGGGAACTCTGTTCGACCTTTTGGTGCAAAGAAGACAAGATCTAAATAAATAATAATCGCTATTACAATTCCAACAAATAAAATCGCTCCTCCGACTGCTTGCGCAATTTGATAGGGAATCCATTCAAGTGCTTGTTGTGAATTTCCATATGTAGAAAATGCAGAGCGACGAGGTGCTCCGAGTAGTCCAGCAAAGTGCATACCAGCAGACATAAAGAACATACCGATAGCCCACACGCAAGTTTGGATGATAGCAAGGCGGTTCATTTCTTTTGTCATGACGCGTCCTGTTAAATGTGGAACGAGCCAATAACCAATTCCAAAGAACGTTAATACAACGGAAGTTGCTAGTGTTAAATGGAAATGTCCAGTTACCCATACAGTGTTATGAACAACTTGATTGAGTTGGTTACTTGCATTAACAAGACCGCCGGCACCAGCTGGTATGAACATAAGCATACCGACGAATGGGGCGAAAAATCTAGCATCTCCCCATGGAAGCATACGAAGCCATCCAAATAGTCCAGTAGCCCCTTTAGAACGGCCGAACTGTTCAAAGGTTGCAAATAAAGAGAAGGCCGTCATTAAAGATGGAATAACAACCATAAATGTTAAGACAACTTGTAAGTATTTCCACTCTGGGTCAATACCTGGTTCAGTTAATTGATGGTGGAATCCTACAGGCATAGAAAATAGTAAAAATAGAATAAATGACAACCGAGCTAGTGAATCACTGAAAATTTTACCACCAATAATTTTCGGTATAATGACATACCAAGCCATATAAGCGGGAAGAAGCCAAAAATAAACGAGTGGATGACCGAAGTACCAAAATAGTGTTCGGCTGACCAAAACATCGATTTTATCAACCAAACCTAAGCTCCATGGAATAAATTGAATAAGTGCTGCAGCTGCAACGCCAAGAGTTGCAACAAGCCATAGCGCCATTGTCACAACAGCCATAAAGCTTAACAGAGGACCTATCTTTCCTTTGTTGTGTTTTTTCCATGTACGATACTGAGCAAACATTGCAAAGCCGCTGAACCAACTTCCAACAATAACTAGGGTAAGTCCGATATAAAATCCAGGGTGTGCTTTTAATGGAGCATAAAATGTATAGAGTACAGTAGCTTTATTGAGTAGAATAAAAATAGCGGTGATTGTTGTCCCTATTGTCATAAGCCAAAAACCAATCCAGCCTGTTTTTCGAACACCTTTTGATAGGACACCCGTTGTTTTACTCATACAAGCAAATAAGAAGCCAATAATGAAGAACGTTGTTAATACAAGTCCGAGTAAAACGCCATGTGTTGTTAATATTTGATAGTAGCCAATCCCAGCAGGTAAATTGAATTTACCTGAACGAACGAGAACTTGCAGTAAGCCACATAATCCACCTAGAAAAAGAGCAATAAATGCTACATGTATATGAGCCATAGCTAATTTTGCATCTCGTTTACTTATTTTATCTTGCAGTGCAATCATTTTTCTGTCACCTCCACTTTTGCGCTCATCATATGATGGCCAGTACCACAATACTCATTACAAACAATTAAATACTCTCCAGCTTTTTGAAATACTTGTGAAGCTGTGCTTACATAACCAGGCTCAATCATCATATTGACGTTTGTACCTGCGATTTCAAACCCATGTACAACATCTTTTGTCGCAACAACAAAATCTACTTTTGCACCTTTTGGTACTTTAATTGTATTAGGTGTAAAAGAAAAAGCTTGTGAGACAATCGTAACTTGATAATGATTTTTTCCAACTTGTTTCACACCGGGTTGATCAAATGGTGCGGTTGCATGAACTTTTTCTGGGTCAATTGTAGTTAAACAACTCGGTGGTTTGTTTCCCATATAAAAAGCACTAATTCCTAAAATAGCCAAAAATACGAACAGTGAGCCGACACCGAAAATGAGCCAAATTTTTTCGTATTTATGTAAGTGCATATCCCCATCTCTCCTTTAAAAAACAATGTGTTATAAACGATTGACAAAAATTTGATAGACGCTAAACCAAGTGAAAATAATGAAAAATCCAACAAAAAAAACAGAGATTAATGTACCTTTTAATGAATTTTTTTCATTACTTTCGGATTGTTGCTGATGCAGTTTATGCTCACCCATGATACCCCTCCTTGGATAAATGAAATCTTACAATTTCATAATACAAAAAATTTAGACAATTTCATCACGTCCGAATATGCTTTCAAAAAGTGTTCATTAATACAATAAAAACTATGTCTATGATGAGAACTTATAAAGCCGCGAATTCTTATATATTTTGGGATATTAATTTGTGAAAAAAATGTGAAATGAAGGCTCTTTTGAAATGGTTGAGAAGGGGGTGTAGGATTGAACTTGGAAAATTTATATCAAGGGGAGTATAAAGTGTATGGATAGAGGGGGAATAATAGCAATTACATAAGATGGGCTAGTTATTTTATGAGCCCATAGTAGAAAAATACAAGATGTAAGAGGTTTCAAAACTCGAACGAAAAAGATATTTCTATCAAATTTGTACGTGTTTTTTCCTGGAAATGCTTTTCAAAATAAAAAAAGTGCGTTATAATCCTTCTATAAAATAAATAGGTTAGCTACACTCATATAATCGCGGGGATATGGCCTGCAAGTTTCTACCGAAGTACCGTAAATACTTCGACTATGAGTGAGGACGAATATATTGCTGGTATAGCATTCTTTTTTGCGAAGCTCTAAAAGCGCGTCTCTCACTTGTAACGGGTGGTAGCGGCTTTTAGAGTTTTTTTATTGCATAAGAGGGGGAACAAACATGAAAGTATTACAAGAAAAGATTTTAAATGAAGGAACGGTTTTATCTGGTGATGTATTAAAAGTAGATGCATTTTTAAATCATCAAATTGATCCAGTACTTATGCAAGAAATTGGAAAAGAGTTTGCGCAGCGTTTTAAAGAAGAGAACATTACAAAAATCGTGACGATTGAATCTTCAGGAATTGCGCCGGCAGTTATGGCAGCTTTAGAGCTTGGTGTAAAATTAATCTTTGCAAGAAAGCGTAAATCGTTAACGTTACAAGATAATATGTATGTTGCGAAAGTATACTCATTTACAAAACAAGAAACGAATGAGATTTCATTATCTAGAAATCATATCAATGAAAGTGATCGTGTATTAATCATTGATGACTTTTTAGCAAACGGTCAGGCAGCCTTAGGCTTAATGAGTTTAATTGAACAGGCTGGTGCAAGTATTGCTGGAATTGGAATTGTAATTGAAAAAGCATTTCAAGATGGAGGAAAGAAACTACGTGAGAGCGGTGTTCGTGTAGAATCACTTGCAGAAATTGCATCACTTGATAACGGTACTGTTACATTTGTTCAGCATGAGACTGCGGAGGTGAAATAGTCATGAAGCAACACCCATTTAAAATCGCATCCCTTGGCATTCAGCATATGCTTGCGATGTATGCAGGAGCAATAATTGTTCCGCTTATTGTCGGCGGGGGACTTGGCTTAAATCAACAAGAATTAACATACTTAGTATCCATCGATTTATTAATGTGTGGTGTCGCAACGATTTTACAAGCTTTATCGAATCGTTTTTTTGGAATTGGCCTTCCTGTTGTACTCGGTTGTACATTTACAGCGGTGGGACCGATGATCGCTATCGGTAAACAATACGGAGTTTCTTCTATATATGGAGCAATTATTGCAGCGGGATTATTTGTTGTTGTTTTTGCAAAGCTATTTGGAAAGCTTGTGAAACTGTTCCCGCCTGTTGTAACGGGTTCTGTCGTTACAGTGATTGGAGTTACATTAGTTCCAGCAGCTATTAATGACATGGCCGGGGGAGTTGGAAGTAAAGATTTTGGTAGTCTTGAAAATTTAGCATTAGCATTTGGTGTATTACTATTTATTATACTCATGTACCGCTTTTTTGATGGTTTTATCCGTTCTATTTCGATATTATTAGGGCTTTTATTTGGTACAATTATTGCAGCATTTATGGGAAAGGTGGGCTTCCAAGCTGTTGGCGAAGCAGACTGGTTTCACGGTATTCAGCCGTTTTACTTTGGCACACCAACATTTGAATTAACGCCGGTTATTACGATGATTCTTGTTGCTTGCGTTGGGATTGTGGAAGCAACTGGTGTGTATTTTGCCTTATCGGATATTTGTAATAAAAAGATCGGTGAAAAAGATTTAACTAAAGGTTACCGTGCTGAAGGGTTAGCGATGGTCCTAGGTGGTATTTTTAATGCATTTCCATATACGACTTATTCTCAAAACGTAGGTCTTGTCCAATTAACAGGGGTACGTAATCGCGTTATCATTTATACATGCGGTGGTATGCTAATCGTTCTTGGTTTTATTCCTAAGATTGCAGCGATTACAACAATTATTCCGAAGCCAGTGCTTGGTGGTGCTATGCTAGCGATGTTTGGTATGGTTATGGCATACGGTATTAAAATGCTAAGCAGTGTAGATTTTGCAAAACAAGAAAATTTATTAATTGTAGCATGCTCTGTTGGTATTGGACTTGGGGTAACAGTCGTTCCAACGTTATTCTCTCAGCTTCCAGAAAGCGTTCGTATTTTAACAGATAACGGAATTGTACTTGGAAGTGCGTCAGCTGTACTTTTAAATATTGTATTTAATATGGTTCCGCAGCGCAAAGCGAAAACAAAAGAAGAGCAAGTTCCCATGCAAAGTGCTGTAAGAGAGGCATAAGTAAAAAGCAAGGTTCTCATTGAGAAACCTTGCTTTTCTTTTTTAGTGGCATCAATTTCCCATACGTACCTAGGCGCCAAATATATTCAAGTGGACCGTACTGATAATGAGAGAGCCACCAGCGACTAATAAAGATTTGTATTGTATAAAAACCGATACAAAACAGTGGACCTATCCATAATGGAACCGGTAAGGAATTTTTGAAAACTAGACCAAATACAACGAGTGTGATAATTGTATGCGAAATGTAATTCGTTAGAGCCATACGTCCTACAAATTGAAATGGTCGTAATAACTTTTGCCATCTTTCCTTCTGTAATAAACGCATCAGTGTGAAAATGTAGAATATAAATAAAGTTTTACCACTAAACATCGTAAAACCACTCATGTAGATTGGTTCATAAGGTTGTTTTGTTACAAAGTAACGGATCATAAAGAACCACATTGGAAGTGTTAAGATAAACATAATCATTTGCCATTTTTTTAGCTTTGAATCTAATTCTTTTGTTCGGCGGAACATGTCTTTTTTGCCAGCATATAAGCCGAGTAAGAACAATCCAACTGTTTCTGGTAGAATTGTAATATTTAACCAGATTGATTCGGAATAAAAGGCGTGAAAGCGATCTTGTACTTGTAACCTCCAGTTTTCTAAAGGCATAATTGGTAGGGATGATGTTAATTCTTCTATTGGCACAAACGCAATTATGACACTGGTTACTAATATGAAAAGTTGGAAAAGAGTTAATAGAATGAATGAACATACCAAAATGGTGTGTGGTTGTCTTTTATAAAATAATAACAAGAAAAATCCTGAGATTGCATAAGTATGTAAAATATCACCATCCCATAAAAGGACGTAATGTAAGAAGCCGAATAATAATAAAATGAGGAGTCGACGAATGAATAATATTTTTGGATGAGCTGTTTTTGCTTCAGCACGCTGCATAAAAATGAAAAAGCCTAGTCCGAACAAAAAGGAAAAAATAGTATAAAATTTCGTTTGAATAAACATGTCATAAAACAAACGAACATAACTGTCTATTCCTTCGTAACTGCCTGTAATATCACGAGAGTCAACACCAGCAATAACAGGCCAGTTAACAAGAAAAATACCAAATACAGCAACCCCTCTAATAATATCAATCGAATGAATCCTCTCGCTTTGTGAAATGTTTTGCACCATTTTTTTCCTCCTTTAGGTAAATCTCTTTTATTATACAAAATGTAAAGGAATGGAGATAGAGGTGTTCCTAAATTTTGGAACTGTTAAGATGTTTATAATGAGATATAATAAAGTTGCACAACAAGTTGTTCACTCCTTTAAAACAGGTAGTAAAGAAGTTCCTTGTTTTCAAGGAACTTCTTTTTTAGAAAATAATATTGATAATGATTCTCTTTAATGATAAAATGTACTCAAAAGTGATAATCATTATCAAAAAAAGGTTGGTGTGCTAAATATGGTATATGCATTTGTTGCAGGAACAGTTGCTGTGTATGCTATTGTTACAAAATATGTGTTAAATGAAGTCGGAGCAACAAAATGAACAAACTTACATAGAATCCCTTTCATCTGTTAAAAAGAATGAAAGGGATTTTTTATTTTTAATGAGAATATCCTGAAAATTTAGTATGATAATAGGGTAAATACATCATGGAATAAAGGGGAACAAGGGGATGACAAACATAGTACAGACAAACAGTATACAAAAACTTGTTTGTTTTTATGAAGAATGGCAGAAGCACGGCGACATTGAAAATAGCTTGAAGTTATTTGAAGTAATTCAAAAATATAAACAAGAGCAACTTATGATTGCTTTTTGTGGTCACTTTTCTGCTGGGAAATCGACAATGATGAATCACTTATATAAAGCTCAGTTATTGCCAACAAGTCCGATTCCGACAAGCGCGAATGTTGTTAAAATTGAAAAGGGACAGGACCGTGTTGTTGTGACAGTGAAATCTGGAGAGCATTATGAATATGATGGTGCATACTCAGCGGAGGAATTGAAGCAACTTTGTAAAAATGGTGATGAAATAATTGGTGTTCATATTTATCGAAATGATGCACCGATTCCTGATGGCGTTATGCTTGTTGATACACCTGGAATTGATTCGACAGATGATGCACATCAATTAGCAACAGAATCAACGCTCCATCTTGCAGATGTTATTTTTTACATGATGGACTATAATCATGTGCAGTCTGAAGTGAACTTGCAATTTGTGAAAGAATTGAAGCAGCGTAATAAAACGGTTTATCTTGTTATCAACCAAATCGATAAGCATAAAGAAAGAGAGTTATCATTTGAGAGTTATACGAAAAGTGTGAGCCAATCTTTTTCTAACTGGGATATTGAAGTAGACGGCATTTTTTATACTTCTTTACGAATGATGAACCATTCGCATAATGAAATACAACGATTAGAGGGATTGCTTTCTTCTATTATGAAAGAGCGTGAGCAGTATGTGAAAAATGGTATGGAAAGGGAAACAGAATACTTATTACAAGAGCATTTTTCATTCGTTCTTTCAGAAAATGAAAAACAATTAATGCCCTATCAAAAAGAATTAGCATCACCTCTGCCGCTCGAAGATGTGACGGAAAAGAAAGAAGAGCTTATTGAAAATAAACGACGCGTGGCTGGTAAAGAATCGGACGTGAAAAATGAATTTATTAAAGGTTTGCAAGCGATATTAGATAACGCTTACTTAATGCCGTTTGAAATGAGAGAGCTAGCAAATCAATATTTAGAAACGAAACTAACAAAATTTAAAGTTGGTTTGCTATTTGCAAAAGGAAAAACAGAGCAAGAGAAACAAAGGCGTCTAGATGCATTTTATTCAGCACTAGGGAAGACCGTTGAGACACAGATTGATTTTCATGTGAAAGAATTTATTGTAGCTTTCTTAAAAGATGAAGAGATGTTTACAGAAGAAGTCGGAAAAGAGATATATGCACTGCAAATTTCTTTTGACCCTGAATTATTAGCAGAAACCATTAAACAAGGTGCAGGATTTACAGGAGATTACTTACTTCTTTATACAGCTGATGTTGCGAATGAGTTAAAGAAAAGATACTTTCTGAAAGCACAGCAAGTTTTCGAAAAAAGTACGAGCGTTTTACAGCAAAAGATGAAGAATGAGATTGCTCATATTGAACAAGAAATTGAGCAATATACTATGTTACAGACAGCAAAAGAAACAAAATTACAATACATTAAAGCGTATGATGAATACGAGAATTACTTACAAGGCATTTGGGCAGGTCATGTATCTGTACCAGATGGATTGCAAATAGAAGAAGTATTACAAGGTAAGAAACAGGTTGTAAATGAGAAGTTTAGATTACAAGAACAAGAGATACAAGACGAGAGCATTTCTTATCATGAAGAAAATATCAAAACAACAGCAACATTAAATATTCAACGTATATTAGAACAAGTAAAAGGTGCGGAAACGATATTAGAACCTCTGCAGGCACTGCAACACTTGCATCAAGAAGTTGTTGGGAAAAGAAAACGTGTTGAAACGAAACAATTTACAGTAGCGCTATTTGGAGCGTTTAGTGCAGGTAAATCATCATTTGCAAATGCATTGCTTGGTGAAAATGTACTCCCAGTGTCTCCAAATCCGACAACGGCGACGATTAATCAAATTTTACCGATTACAGAAGAAAAGCCTCACGGTACAGTAGTTGTTCAATTTAAATCAGAGCAAGCGTTATTAGAAGATATGAAAGCTGTTTATAAATTGTTTCATTATGAAATTGAGACATTTGAAGAAGCGTTATCACAAATAGATATGATTTTGAAATATCCATCACCAAGTGGAAAACAAAAAACAACGTTTAGTTTTTTACGTGCGGTGCAGAGGGGATATCAGGCAGTTTCTAATAACTTGGGGAAACAAGTACAAGTTACGTTAGAAGAATTCTCTAATTATGTAGCGAATGAAGAGAAATCATGTTTTGTTGAATATATGGAATTGTACTATGATTGTGCTTTAACGAGACAAGGAGTCGCTCTTGTTGATACACCAGGAGCAGATTCTATTAATGCTCGCCATACGGATGTTGCATTCCAATATATTAAAAATGCTGATGCGATTTTATTTGTAACGTATTACAATCATGTCTTTTCAAGGGCGGATCGTGAATTTTTAATTCAGCTTGGCCGCGTGAAAGATACATTTGCGCTTGATAAAATGTTCTTCTTAATTAATGCGGCAGACTTAGCGCAATCTCAAGATGAGTTGGAAATGGTGAAAGGATATATTGCAGATCAACTCCTACAGTATGGTATTCGCAATCCACGTCTCTTTGCAATTTCAAGCTTATGTGCACTTGAGGAGAAACAAGGAAAGAGTATTGCAAAAGAAAAGTATGGTATTTTGGAAAATTCGGGGATTGCAAAGTTTGAAGAATCATTCACATCCTTTATGATGAAGGATTTAATGCTTGTATCTGTCCATTCTTTATATAACGCATTGCAAAGCGCAGATCAGCTTCTGGCAAATATGATACAAGGAGCAAAGCAAGGAAATGATGAAAAAGAAAAACAAATAAAAAAATATGAAGCAGAACGTGAGCAGCTACTTCATATTATTTCATCGTATAGTGTACTTGCAGAAGAGCAAGCAATGCAAAATGAAGTGAAAGAACTGTTATATTATGTGGAGCAACGTCTATTTTTACGTTATAACGATGTATTTACTGAATTTATTAACCCAGCATCCCTTCGAACAGATGGAAATGTGAAAATGAAACTGCAAGAATGTCTCATGGAACTTGTAGCCTTTATTCAGCATGATTTATTACAGGAAATGCGAGCAACATCACTACGTCTTGAAAAATGGATCGATGAAGCGATGCAACGTGCAAGGAATGAAATCGCGGTGAAATGTAAGTTGGAAAATGAATCTATTTCTATGAATGGGACAGCAGATTACGAATACCAAATTATTACGCATAAAGAGCCGTTTCCTACTATAGAAATAAAACATTTTAAAAAGGCATTATCTCATTTCAAAAATGAGAAAAGCTTCTTTGAAAAAAATGATAAAGCAGCAATGCAGGAAGATACAAAGGAATCACTTGAGCCCGTCGTATCTCAATATGTAGCTGATGAAGAAGAGATATTTATCCAGCACTATAAACAAGAATGGGAATTGAAATGGGATGCATTCAAAAAAGTCATGCAGGAAGATGTTAAGCAGTATTATGCAAGTGTATTATTTGCTTTAGCGGAAACAATCGATGTAGCGCTATATGAACAAAGTAAGGAACAATTGCGGAAACAGTTAACAGCAATCGAAAAGGAAATTCATATTTGAAAAGCTCTATGAAAAAAAGATTCGTTCAATTTTCTTTTGCAGTACAGCATCCAATGATTTTACGAATCCTGCAAATTCATCTGTAGAAATCATATGGGTAAGAACCAAGCGTCTGCCATCTGGTGTTTCACCGCATAAGACGAACGAAGAAAACTCATATGTTTTTCCATCTACAACTAATTTTGGGTGGGAATATGTTCCGTTTTTCTTTTTCTTTCCATCAATCGAGATGACGTTGCACTTTTTCTCATTGTTGTCCATGGTGAATCCCTCCTTTGTATTACTTATGGTAGACAAGGAGGGTTTAGAACAAGAGGGAAAGGGGAAATTTTATGGAGATTGTAATAGAGCACATATCTAAAGAGATAGCACCGAAATCATTGCTATTGCTCGCCGATCCAAGTGATGTGCAAATTCATGCATATTTGCAGCGCGGCCTTATCCATGTTGCGAAAGTGGCAGGAAAGGTTATAGGTGTATATGTATTGCTTGAGACAAGACCACAAACAATGGAAATTATGAATATCGCTGTTTCTGAAGAAGTACAAGGAAAAGGGATTGGAAAACAATTATTACAGCACGCAATTATAACTGCCAAAGAAAAACACATGCATAATCTTGAAGTAGGGACAGGGAATTCTAGTATTTCACAGCTTGCTTTCTATCAAAAATGTGGTTTTCGTATTTTTTCTATTGATTTTGATTACTTTTCGAAGCATTATGAAGAAGAGATTATTGAAAATGGAATTGTATGCCGAGATATGATTCGGCTTACAATGGAACTCTAATCATTTTTTTATGAAGTTATTTGGCAAGAAAATATAAATTATTTAGGGGGAAGAGAAGATGGAAGTACATAAAGCAATTACAGCACATTCTCGTAAACAAAATGAAATTGTGACAACATTTTTACAGCTAGAAGCACAGCGTGAAGCAGCAATTGAAGCGGCAGTAGCACTCGCATCAAATGGAAAACATTTCTCAGTAGATGCGATTAATATGGTAACGAAACAAATTAATAACCTTGCTAAACGAGGTGTTGCACCACAACGTAAAATTGTAACAGAAGATATGGTTATGGAGTATGTAGGTCGCCTGCAAGAGAAAGAAGGTCGTTAAGTATGATTGTTACAGTCGAATGGTTACGTGATCATATAGAAGATGAACATGTCCGCATAGTCGATTGTCGTTTTGACTTGGCTAATCCAAATTGGGGAAGAGAACAGTATGAAAAAGAACATATTCCTCATGCGCTATATTTTGATTTGAATCTTGATTTATCCAGTTCTATTACGGAGCATGGCGGTCGTCATCCACTTCCAGATATCCAGGATTTTGCTGAAAAGCTTTCTCAAGCTGGTATTGATGAACATACGACAGTAGTTGCATATGACAGTCAAGCAGGTGCAATGGCTTCGCGTTTATGGTGGCTATTAACATATGTAGGGCATCAAAAAACATATTTGTTAAATGGTGGTTTTCCTGCTTGGAAAGAACAAAATTTATCTACAACAGCAGAAGCTCCAACTATTGAACGGAAAAAATTCATACCGAATGTACAAGATAACATGCTGGTAACGATGGAAGATGTGAAAGAAAAAATTCGTACAAATGCAGATGTTACGTTAATTGATTCGAGAGAGCCAAGACGTTATGCTGGTGTCGAAGAACTTGTTGATCCTAAAGCTGGTCACATTCCGACAGCAGAAAATTATTTTTGGAAAGATGGAATCACGGCGGAAGGTCAGTTCAAAAATAAAAATGAGCAAGAAGAACGGTTCCATCATCTTAATAAAGAGAAAGAAACAATTGTCTATTGTGGATCTGGTGTAACAGCATGTCCGAATATATTAGCGTTACAAACAGCTGGTTTTCGTAATGTGAAGTTATATGCTGGAAGCTGGAGTGATTGGATTTCTTATCCAGAAAACCAAATTGTAAAAGAAGGACAGTAACCTCTTGCATGTAAAAATATTTTGTATTAAAATAAGGTCACAAGTAAGAAATTACTTCAAAACATTACATTTTACACATTGCATGCAATGTGATAAGATAGCGACAAGTAAATAAAACATCCTGCGGTGTACGTAACTTATTTATGTCTAAAACCGATGTTAGTTATACGGAAGCTCAATATTTAGTGACCATCATCAAGCCTTCCTTGTGGAGGAAGATGTAAGGTAGCTGTGAGGGCATCCACCTGCGAGTAGCGGGTTTTTGGACATTTACGAGTGACGGCACGTGCGGGGGTCTTATTTCAACTAACATTAACTAAAATTCCTACGGTGTACGTAGCTTATGTATGTCTTAAACCAATGAGTATAATACGGAAGTTCAATATCTAAATGTAAACAGCATGCCATCTTTTTAAGAAGGAAGCTGAAAGCATTTATGAGAACATCCACCTGTGAGAGCAGGTTTATGGACATCTAGAGAGAACGGCATGTGTGGGGCTATATAAAAAACCTTACGTTTTATACGTAAGGTTTTTTTGTTGTAGGAGCCCTTTTTCGGTATGTTAGAAATGATTGCAATTTCATTGTGTGGAAAGCATAAAAATAGTAGAAATCAAATAGACTCCAAATGGTGGGAATTCATTTGATTGTTCCCCCGCATTAACTGTCCGTAACAGCCTGATTCGTGGGGGCTGATAATCAGTGGCCCTACGAATTAAAGTTTCACTTTATCTGTGTTCACCTGTGAAATTTCCATAATAAACATAACATTTTCGATCTTCATCAATCTCTCTGGAGTCTAGGGTGAATTCCATAAATATTCCGTCTTTTTGAATGTACAAAATATCTGAATGGAGATACGTTACAATCTCGTCATGGTTCCATACATCTTTACTTTCTATTAAAATCGAATTTTCTCTTAGTAGTTCTCTAATCTCAAAACCTATATGGGAATATGTGGGTTCTGAAGGGTCGTTGAAAAACGTTTCTTTTTGCACATATAATACTGCTGTTCCATCGGGATCCATCGAGGTCGCTGTTACGACGTATGTATCTCCTTCTTTAACAAAGTACTCACAGGTCATCCTTGCGACAGCTTCAGACACAGAAATATCGGCATAGTTCCATAGGGCAGGATATTGTTTCGCTTCATCATTGAGTCGATATTCTAACCGCACTTGTAACCCCTCTTTCTTTTTCTTCTACTTTATCATGAATTCTTTTATAATAAAAATATAATATATAAAGGGGCGTTGGAAAGTGACAAAAACCAAATGGTTAGTAACGGGTGTTCTTACATCTTTAATGGCTGGTACTTTATCTGGCTGTACAAAAGATCTCCCTTCAAAACCAAAAGATAAGAGTTGTGCAGATTGGGATTGGGATGATGAACTTGGCGTGTGGCGATGCGATGACAGCCATTCAAGTCATCATGGGGGTTATTATTACGGTGGTAGATATTATCAAAATAAATCAACTTTCAAAAATTCTGCTGAATTTAAGTCCTATCAAGCTTCGTCCAATTTTAAAGGGGGAATTGGAAGCGGTTCAAAGGGCGGATCCGGAGGTTAAATTATGTCGCTTTACATAAAGAAACGAAGTGAGTTTTATTCAAGGTTCTCTCACTTTTGGTCCGACTTATACGGGAGTGAATATAGTCTTTTTCATGTTTTTGAAATAACAGAACAAACAATCCAAAATTTGCAATTAGCAACGGAACGAATGGGAAAAGTATTTTTTAAGACTGCTAGGCTGCTTCGGACCTTGTCTGACGCTCAGCTTCTTGAACTTGGTTTTCCTTCTTCCAGTCTGCCTTTTATTAGAATGAAATCTCTATTTCCTGAATCTATTATTTCACGGTTTGATTTTGCGATGACAGATACTGGTATCAAAATGCTTGAGTTTAATAGCGATACTCCGACTTTTATTCTGGAATGCTTTCAAATGAATGGGGAGGTCTGCAAAGAATTAGAGTATCATGACCCAAACAACAAACAGGAACGTCTTCTCTCTTCTGGTATCACAAAAGCTGTGATGGAAGCGGTTAAAGGGATAGAAAGACCAAACGTTGTCTTTACAGCCCATCATGAACATATAGAAGATTGGAATACAACTCGGTATTTGAGTCAGCTATGTCAGGTTAGCAACAAAGTGGTGTCAATGTCAGAACTCAGAATTACTGAAGATGCTTTACTTGACGGAGATGGTGTACCAATTGATGTTTTGTATCGCCAGACATATCCTATTGAACACTTAGTTGAGGACCAAGATCCTAACACTGGAGATCTTGTAGGGATCGAATTACTGCAGCTTGTAAAGGAAGGAAAGCTTTTTATTATAAATCCGATTTCATCTTTTCTACTGCAGCCGAAATCGGTTCAATGTATCATTTGGGGATTAGCGGAGGCAGGTGCTTTTTATACAAATGAGGAACAACAATGGATTAAAGAATATATGCTTCCTACTTACCTAGAAGCAGATCTGTTTTTAGGGAAAAGTTCTTTTGTTCAAAAACCTTCGTTCGGTAGAGAAGGCGACACGGTTACAATTCGTGATAAAGACACTAATATTGTTAATCAAAATTCATATCAAACGTATAAAAAAGAGCTTCCTATATTTCAAAAATATTTAAAGCTTCCAGTTGTTTCTCTTGAGACTGAAAAGGGGATCGAGGAGCTGTCGTATGTGTTTGGATCATTTTTAATTGCTGGGAAGCCAAGTAGTATTGGTATACGTGCTGGTGAAAAAATTACGGGGAATGAATCATATTATTTACCTGTAGGAATTAAAAAGGAGGATTAGAAATGATAAATTTCTTACTTTATTTAGCAGTTACAATCGGTCTTTTATGTATTGGTCTTTTTCTTATGGAAGTGACAACAAAAGTGAAGGAATTTTCATTAATGGCTAAAGGGAATAAAGCAGCAAGCTATGCACTTGGAGGAAGACTTCTTGGGCTTGCAATTGTTTTGTATTCTACGGCTGCTCATTCTGTTTCATTAATGGATATGGTTTTATGGGGAGCGATTGGAGTATTAGCGCAAATTATTGTGTTTTATTTAGCTGAATGGCTTACACCGCGTTTTAATATCAACCAAAGCATCGAAGAAGATAACCAGGCTGTTGGACTTTTCCTTATGTTTTTATCAATTTCTATCGGAATCGTGATTGCTGGGTGTTTAACATATTGAAAAACCTTAAACAATTAGTATTAGAATAAGTGTATTTCTGTCCTGAATCATTTTCTAGGAAATACTTGTCGTAATAAGGAAAAAGTTTGAATTCAAAGTGTTGACATCTATTTTAAATAGGAGTAACATTTTCTATGTAATAAAAATAAGTCTCTGTTAGGTGAGGCTCCTGTATAGAGAAATGCTACTGCCCAAAAATGTCGAGAGACGCCAATGGGTCAACAGGAATGATCGAATTAAGGTTTTTCTTAACGTAGCTGGTAACGTACCTATGCTATACAGTGCTAAAACTCGGCGAGGGAGAGGTTCGCGGATTTCTATGTTGATTAGGAATCGCTTATTTATGTATGTAATGACCTTTACTCGCTTATGAGTAGAGGTCTTTTTATAAACAAGCTGTGATTATAAGTACTAACTAAAAAATGAAAAGGGAGGTGAGGAGCATGTCAAATTCTGACTCGGTTCCGTTACCCATATACTTCGAAACAAAAATATATGATGTAGGCAGGAAACGACTTGTTCCTCCCTCTATATTTATCATAAGATAACGTTCAGCTAGTTATGAGCTGAAATAAGGATGAGCTGAACGTGGCACACTTTAACAAGCTATAGAGAAATATGAGTGGTTAAAGTGAGATAAATTGAGAAACAAAGCGTTTCTTCCTATGTTGTAAAGGAGGAGACGGTAATATGTTATATGTAAATAAAATTGTGGGTAACATGTCACATAAACAAAGCAAAAAAATGTTGAAAGAACAATCTCTATTAAAACAAAATAAAGATTTGTTAATTGAAATTGCAACTAGAGATGTCAAATCTGTATTTGCTTATTTTAAAACAACAAGAGATGGTCTTTCAATGAAAGAAGCACAGAAGCGTATTCATGTGTACGGGAAAAATGAATTATCTTCAAAACGAGCAATTTTTTCTGATGTAATGATGAAATTAAGCGAAATGATTCCTGGTTTTGCAAAGCAACGTGTTCATAATTACAATCAGTGCGAGATTGTAACAGTTACTGTTTCTAGGGTAGAAGGATATACATCTGTAGGTCAGAATAGTGAATCAAAAATAATGAAACTTCCAGTTGAAGAGCTAGTTCCAGGGGACATGGTTTTTCTGTCAGCAGGTGATATAGTTCCAGCTGATGTACGTATTATATATGCAGAAGATTTGTTAGTAAATGAATCGGTGTTAACAGGAAAAGAAGCAAATGTAGAGAAATTTGAAAGCTGTTATCATCTTGAACGCAAACGTTTTATTCCATTAAAACGAATGAAAGACTACAATCCAATTCAACTTGAAAATGTATGTTTTAAAGGCACGCATATCGTGAATGGAACTGCGAAGGCTGTAGTCGTTTCAACAGGTAAAAATACGTATTCTGGATTGCTCCACACATGCTGTAGTCAAACATCTTGAGCTGTTAATGGTGCTAAATAAATGAAAACATTGTATAATGGATAAAGTTGAACAAAAACGTAGAATGGTAATCTATTTATATAACCTTACGAGATAACGTGAGGTTATTATTTTTTGTTAGTAGGAGAGGAATTATGAAAAAAGTATTGTTAGTTGACGGTATGGCACTATTATTTCGTGCTTTTTACGCAACAAGTGTTTATGGACAATTTATGAAGAGAAAAGACGGTATCCCAACAAATGGGATTCATGGTTATATGAAACATTTATTAACAGCAACCCAAGCAATTGAACCGACGCATATTGTAACGTGCTGGGATATGGGAAGTACGACATTCCGAACGGAATCGTTCTCAAATTATAAAGCAAACCGTGCAGCGCCACCAGAAGAATTGATTCCGCAATTTGATTTAGTACAAGAGATGACTTCACAGTTATCTATTCCTGTAATTGGAATGAAGGGCTATGAAGCTGATGACTGTATTGGTACGTTAGCAAAAGAATACGCTAGTGAGGCGGAAGTATATATTTTAACAGGTGATACAGATTTATTACAGCTTGTTGATACAAATGTTACCGTAATGCTTCTTCGTAAAGGAATCGGAAACTATGAATATTATACGCCAGAGAAGATTATGGAAGAAAAAGGCGTAGAGCCTTGGCAAATCGTTCATGCGAAAGCATTTATGGGAGACACGAGTGATAACTACCCAGGTGTAAAAGGAATTGGTGAGAAGACAGCGTATAAATTGATTCAAGAACATGGTACAGTAGCGGCAGTACTAGAAAATATAGCGTCATTGACGAAAGCACAGCGTACAAAAATTGAAAATGATTTGGAAAACTTAAATATATCATTACAATTGGCAAGAATTCATTGTGAAGTTCCAATTTCCTGTTTGTTAGAGGAAGGTTTGCATACAATTGATGAAGAGAAAGTACGTTTTGTTTGTGGAGAAATGAACTGGGGAAGACCCGAAATGTTTATAAATATGTTATAAAAAAGAAATGCTTTATACTATAAATAACGTCTAATCAAGTATATGTTGATTAGACGTTATTTTTTATGTAACTTCTTTCAATTGATGGAGTTGTCAGAAAAAATACTTAGTTTTCATCTGGAATTCAAACAGATTTCACATGAATCTTTTATTATAAAACTATACAGATAATCACTTATCTTTTATATAAATAATCCTTTGATAAGTTATTTGTAATAGTGAAGGAGGAAAAAATTATGCGAAAGAAAATAAGAAAATCCTTTAAACAATTATTGATAGAGAATAAACAATTATTATTAAGTGATAAAGAGAATTTAAGAGAAATAGAGGAAAAGATTGAAAAGAGGCATGTATCGTATCGTGTATCAAGTAACTGAATAAGATAATAAAATTATGTAAAACCCCTTTCTTTATGAGAAGGGGTTTTATATATTGATCATACTTAAGAGCAGGGTTGTAAGTATAGAAAGAAGGAGAAAGTTTGGGTAACTGAATAGGAGGGAGAGTAACCTCATTCTTTGAGTATCAACAAAAAAGAAAAGAATAATAAATAAAAAATTCAAGTTACTAAGACAACAGAAATGGTTTCGAGAGAGTTATGGTTCTGCTGTTATGTTCCAATCAGGGGCGTTGGTTGTAAAGTGAGAGATGTAGAAAAAGTCCATTTGTATGTAGAGCATAAAGAAGAGTTTGAAAGAATGAAAGCAGAAGGTAATTACAAATTCAGGTTTCTTTAGACATAAGTTTATTAAGCTAGTAGTAAAAAGGTTCTCCTTTTATAGGTGAGCTTTTTTTATTAAAGTACGAACTTCCTCCTTTGAAAAAAAGGTTTTTAAAGAGCAAATACTGTATATAGTTATTATTTACGTCTAAAAAATTGTTAGCTAAGGGGGAATGAATAACAATGAAAATGGTTACTGAAGGGGACCTATTATGGAAGCCATCACAACAACAAATAGAAAAATCAGGTATCAGTCTCTTTATGAAATGGCTTAAACAAGAGAAGGATTTATCTTTTGGCAATCAGAGTGAATTATGGAAATGGTCTGTTGAAGAACTTGAAATGTTCTGGGAAAATATTTGGAATTATTGCCAAGTCAAATCTAGCACACCATATAATCAAGTTTTGGAATCAAGAAAGATGCCCGGGGCAAAATGGTTCACAGGTGCTACTTTAAATTATGCGGAACATGTTTTTCGAAATGTAAGAGGAAATAAGCCAGCAGTAATTTTTCAATCAGAAACCACTCGGAGAACAGAAATAAGCTGGAAAGAACTTCAGAAAAAGACAGCGATGGTGGCAAATTCTCTAAAGGAATTAGGGGTTAAACAAGGAGATCGTGTAGTTGCTTATATGCCTAACATTCCTGAAACAGTAATTGCTTTTTTAGCATGTGCCAGTATTGGAGCCATTTGGTCCAGCTGTTCTCCTGATTTCGGGACAAATACTGTTATTGATCGATTTAAACAAATTGAACCGACAATTTTATTTGCGGTTGACGGATATTCTTATAATGGTAAAATTCAGAATAGAATAACAAATGTCTCGGAGATTCAATCGAGTCTACCTACTTTAAAACAGACTGTTTTAATCCCTTATGTTAGCAGTAATGACTCTGAATTGAATAATCGTACAATGTATTGGAAGGATCTATTGCGAGGAGATTGTGAGCTTGTTTTCGAAAAGGTTCCATTTGAACATCCTCTTTGGATTTTATTTTCTTCTGGAACAACAGGGTTGCCAAAACCGATTGTACAAAGTCAAGGTGGAATACTATTAGAACAGCTTAAAACATTATTAGTTGAACAAGGTGTGAATCAAGATGATGTGTTCTTTTGGTTTACAACGACAGGATGGATGATGTGGAATCTTTTAGTGGGGGGACTGTTAACTGGAGGTACAATTGTTTTATATGATGGCAGTCCATCTTATCCGAGTATACATATATTATGGGATTTTGCAGAAGAAGTTGGTGTTACTTTCTTTGGTACAAGTGCTGGTTTCCTAAGTGCATGTATGAAATTCGGGGTTAAGCCAAAAGAAAGACATCGTTTCTCTAGGTTAAAGGCTATTTGTTCAACTGGTTCACCTTTATCGGTAGAAGGATTCTTGTGGATATATGAGAATGTGAAAAGAGATGTGTGGCTTGTTTCAACTAGTGGAGGGACCGATGTATGTACGGCATTTGTTGGTGGTTCGCCTATATTGCCTGTTTACGCTGGAGAAATACAAGCACGTTCTTTAGGAGCCCACGTACAATCATTTGATGATGAGGGAAATTCAGTTATTAATGAAGTTGGGGAATTGGTTATAATGGCACCAATGCCATCGATGCCCGTTTATTTCTGGGGAGATGACAAGAATAAACGTTATTTTGAAAGTTATTTTGAGATGTATCCAGGGATTTGGCGACATGGTGATTGGATTAAATTTGATGATAAAGGAAGCTGTGTTATTTTCGGACGATCAGACTCTACGATCAATCGGCTAGGTGTACGTCTAGGGACGAGCGAAATTTATCGTATAGTTGAGTCGCTAGATGCTATTATGGAGAGTCTAGTAGTGGATTTAGAGCTCCTTGGACGTCAATCATTTATGCCACTTTTCGTCGTGTTAAAACCTGAAGTAAATATGAGTGATAATCTAAAAGAAGCGATAAAAGCCGAAATAAAACAAAAAGTTTCACCACGTTTTGTACCTGACGAAATTTACGTAGTAGAGCAAATTCCGAAAACATTGAGTGGAAAGAAATTAGAAGTTCCAATTCGAAAAATTTTATTAGGGTTTCCGGCAGAAAAGGTAGTCAATCAAGGTTCCATGGCCAACCCTGAATCATTAAGCTTTTTTATGGATTTAGCACAAATTATTAATAAGCAAGAATAATAGAGCTCTTTCCTATTTATCCCGCATTAACGGGCAGTAAGACCCCCATCTCAAGATTCAGAGAGAAACAAGGAAGGTAGGTGGGGGATCAACTTCCTGTAAAAGCCCGATTGGTTCAACTAATAATCAGTGGGGGATGAAGAAAATCCCCACTGATTAAAGTTTTCCTTTATTAAGCGAGCAATCTTTATGGAATATAGTAGGAGGGTAGATAGTGATTACAATAGAGAGAATTGAGGAAAAAGATATCCCGCATCTTATACATTTATCCGAATTAGTTGGATGGGATTATAGTTTAGAAGAAATCAAAACAATTTTCCAATCAGGAATTGTATATGGTGGGAAGAATATGAAAGGTGAATGTATTGCCAGTGCAGCTATTATCTTATATGGAGAGAAGTTAGCTTCTATTGGCATGGTCATTGTACATCCGCAGTATAAAGGAAAAGGGATTGGCAGAAGAATAACAGAGGCTTGTATAAGAAATGTTTCAGAAAAGACATCGATTATGCTTATTGCTACAGAAGAGGGAAAACCTTTATATGAAAAAATAGGTTTCCAAGCGGTTAGTCATGTTTCGAAATATATATGCAATCAATATGTATTTCCTAGAGGCTACGATAGAAATGAGAAACATATTTTTATAGAGTATGATAAGGGAGATAGTAATGGAATTGTGAAGTTAGATGAAGCTGCGCTCGGGGTAAATAGACGCAATTTTATACAGAGAAGAATTGAACAATCTGAACAATGTGTGGTTGTAAAAGACAAAGAAAATAATATTGTAGGATATGGAATGAGCGTGCAAACTCCAGAAAATAGAATTATAGGACCGATTGTTGCGCCGAGTGATAATATCGCAACTACAATTGTTCATCATTTGGCAAAAGACTATAAGGGAAGACTTAGAATTGATGTACCAGAAGGAAAAGAACTTTTTATGAAAGTGCTCGAGACAGCTGGATTTCAAAAGGTAAATCAACCACCAGTTATGATGAAAAACAGCACTCAATTTTTGGAACGAAATGGTGGATTATATGGCATTGCTGCGCAGATATTCGGTTGAAAAAAGATTCCTTTTAAAAAAGGAATCTTTTTTATTTATAAATGCGATTTTTTCTACTCACGGTATTGATCATGAATAGGAGAAAATAAATCTTCCTCGACATCTCTCACAACAGAAAAATGATCCACATTATAATGACCATGTAGTGTTTTATTATGATGGTCAATAATTTGCTTGGCTGATAAAATCGTAGAATCATTTGTGGAATGACCGTTTTTGATTAAAGTGACGTCAAATCCCTGTACAGTTGCTGTTCTAACGGCGGTATCAATACAATGTTCGGTTTTGCAACCACCGATAACAAGATGGCCAATTTCTTTTTCTCTTAAAATCGTATGTAAAGAGGTGTTATAAAATGAATTGGTTGCTTGTTTGTCTATGATTTGTGCTGCATGAGGTACTTTAATTTCCTCATGTATTTGAAAGCCTTTCCCCACACCCGAAGCAACATCAGTATCTCTGACGAAAATAATAAAAGCATTGGATTGAATTGCTTTTTGAATGGCTATATTTATGTTCGTTAATAATTGATCTTTATGAAATACTGCAGATTCTTGTTCGTTACCATCAATCAGTTCTTGTTGAGAATCAATAATTAATAGAGCTTGTTTCATTACATTTCTCCTTTTTATCTCGTTATTTGTGAGTAATGATCTTTTGGTCTCAATGTTCAGAATATATCAAGAGAGACAGGTGCGGAATGAAGAAAATTCCCGCCAAATAAAGTTACACTTTATTTATTTCTTGATGCGGTAGATGAATCCTTTTTATATAGGGGATTATTTCATTTTCTTTATCTTCACATCATGTAACACCTTACAATATAACCAAGGTGAGGGAAAGAAAGTGAAAATTAGCGAATCATCTAATGTTGTTTTTATCTATTCTCAAGAAGCCTGAAAACCTGTATGATAGGAAGTGGAGAATTTTTTGGTAGGTGGGAACAGCATGCAAACAGTACAAGATTATCTTTCATTTTTACATACAAAAGGATTTAAATTATCAGAGGATGCACAAGGGTTTATTATGTTTGGTCAAGGGTATACGGGTGCATCTGATGGGCTTGTGAATGCAGCAATTGAGGCAACAATTAAACATCAATTGCAATTTGATGGCAGTTATTTTATCGCTTTATTAGAGCGTTTGAGGGAAGAGAAAATTACTGATAAAAAAAGCGCAAAGGCTTTTATGCGGACGTTACAAGCATAACATCACGCAGCCTGCGCTTCTTTTTTTGCTTTTGAAGGAAGTTCAACGAAGATCATACCTAAGAAAATACAGAGACAACCAAGTACTGCGGGAATAGAAAGCTGTTCGTTTGCGACAAGAACACCTGTTAAGGCAGCAAAGACAGGTTCCATTGCGAAAATAATGGCAACTCTCGTTGGAGAAGTATGTTTTTGCGCAGCTGTTTGAATAAAAAAAGCGATGGATGTTGCGAATAGGGATGTTGCAAGTAGAGCAAATAAAAAAGCGGAATTCGTCCATAAAGAGATTGAAAATAACTTTTCCCAGTCCTCGAATAAAAAAGCACAAATGGAAGAAAAAATTCCAACAGACAATACTTGGGATGTGCTCAATAATAAAGGGGATATCTTTTTAGAAAAGACCCCGTTGATGAGAATATGCGCTGCAAAGGCAATTGCACAGCCGAGAACGAGTATATCACCAATATTTAATTGAAAAGAATCACCAGCGGTTAGTAAATATAGACCCGCTGTTGCAGTAATAATGCCAAGTATGATAAAAGGTGTAGCTTTTTGTTTTAAAAAAACAAACGAAAGAATGGGAACCATAACAATACTGAGTCCAGTTAAAAATCCAGCTTTAGAAGAAGTAGTATAGAGTAATCCAAATGTTTGCAATAAATAACCGACAAATAAGAAAAATCCGACAATTAAACCAGCAATGCTACTATACTGAATTTCTTGTTTTGAAGTTTGTTTCGAGAATATAAATTGGACAAATAATAAAATGATTCCAGCAAGTAAAAAGCGAACACCATTAAAAGTAAATGGTCCAACAAATGACATTGCATTTTGAACGACAACAAACGTGGCCCCCCAAATAAAGGAGACAAATAATAAAGCGAGAGGAGCAATCCAACCTTTTTTCACATTAAAACCTCCATTAATTTTTTAAAATGGCTTTTCTTGCTAATTCATCGGCAACTTTGTTTTGACTACTAGGAATCCACTTTATAAAGAAAAGATCAAATTTATTTATGTACTGTAGTGCTTCTTCTAAAAGTGGTGCGTATATTTTGTTCTTTGCATACTCTTTTTCCACAGCACGCTCAACAAGCTGTGAATCTGTACGAAAAGAGACAATGTTATAATTATGTTCTGTGCAATATTTTAATGCAGCGAGTAATGCATGGTACTCAGCTTCATGGTTGGACATGGTTCCAAGTGGTAGTGATAGTTGCACAGGTGGCTGAACACCTTTAATAAAAACTCCAGCACCAGAAGGACCGGGATTTCCTTTTGATGCACCATCAATATATACTTCAATCAAAATTGAATACCTCCATTATTATATAGCATTCGTTGATAGTAATCCCTCACCTAATTGTAAAGATGAGGGATAGAATATGAAAAAAGGCACTTTATCCAATTGTAATGCTGTAGCGGCATGTAAATGTTTCATTTGCTTGTAAGGGTTGTACGCCTTTTTTCTCTTTGAAATCTTTTGCTGGTTCTACTTCGTCAGCAATCCCATACCAAGGTTCGATACATAAGAAAGGAGCGTCAGTACCTGATGTCCAAACACCAACGAATGGGAAACCTTCAAATGCTACTTTGACAAATTTATTATGTTTATGAGAGCGAATAGAAATTTCATTTGTATTCATATTTTCAAAAATAAGGGCGTCATTTTTGAATAAATCGTATGTAAGTGGTAATTCTGTCTTATTTTCAACAACCAATTGTTTTTCTTTTGATAGAAATGGTCCTTTTAAAACGCTTGTTTCTAAATGTTCAGGGCCATTAAATGATAAATGGTAGTCTGTAAATGATTCACCTTCTATTAAAGGACAATTGAACCCTGGATGTGCTCCGATAGAAAATAACATTTCTTTTGAAGTAGGGTTAATCACTTCATAAGTAACATGTATATTTTGCTCGTCTAGTTCATAAGAAACATACAACTCAAATTCATACGGATATTTTTGTAAAGTTTCTTGATTATTAGTAACTACATAAGTAATTTTTGTTTCACTTTGCTCTTTTACCGAGAATATAAGGTCGCGAGCGAACCCGTGTTGTGTTAATGAATAAGGCTTACCATCTACATAATATGCATTGTCCACTAATCTACCGACAATTGGGAATAAAATTGGTGCACGGCGCCCCCAATATTTAGGATCTCCTTGCCATAAATATTCTGTATTGTCTTCTTTTAAGCGAACGCTCTCTAGTTCAGCACCTTTTTCAGAGATGGAAACGATCACTTTTTCATTTTGAATTATTGCTGTCATGAAGTGAAACCTCCTAAACCTTTCATATACTTTATTATACGCGGTCTATAAGGGAAAGGATAGTAAATGATAGGAATCTATTGACGAATGGTTGACTATTGCGTACAATGTAAATTTGCTGTTTAAAAACGAATCACGTGGTTCGGGACCATCCCACGTAAAAAAACTAAGGAGATTTTGTCATGAAAATAAAAACTATAGTTGGTAATGGTATTTTAGCAGCGTTATATATTGCTGTTTCTGCACTTATTCAGCCATTTGGCTTTACGAATGTACAATTTCGTATTTCGGAAATGTTTAATCATCTCGTGGTATTTAATAAGAAATCAATTTATGGAATTGTCTTAGGTGTATTTTTAACAAATCTCTTTTTCTCACCTATGATTGGGTATGATTTAGTATTTGGAGTAGGACAATCCATTCTTGCACTTCTCGCTACGATTATTTCTATGCGTTTTATTAAGGGTGTTTGGGCTCGTATGATTTTTAATACAGTTATCTTTACAGTTACAATGTTTATGATAGCGATAGAACTTCACCTTGCATTTGAACTGCCATTTTTATTTACATGGCTTACATGTGCAGCGGGTGAATTTGTGGTAATGGCTATTGGTATGCCTGTTATGTATTGGATTAATAAACGAGTACAATTTGAAAAAGTGATGTAAAGAATAAACAAAGAGGCTGAACCAAATCGGAATGATTGGGTAGCCTCTTTATTTATATATAAATAAGTACTTTTGATTCATTACACTAAAATTAATTTACGGGTAGTAAGAGTTAACAAGGGTGAAGGTGAAAATTACCAGTAAAGTAAATGAGATTCAGAAAAAGATAGCATTTGTTGGATTAGGAACTTTAACGATTGTGATATTATTAAGTATTTTTTCTTATTATAAAATAACTAAATATTCATTTTTTGATCGAGGCTCATTAAAGTTTCACTATATAAAGGAGCATCCTATTTAAAAATTTATGGGTGGAGAGTAAGAATGTTCCAGCTTAAATTTAAGGTAGTAATCTAATTTAATTTTAGTTAAGGGGGCTATTCACAATATGAATTGATTCATTCGCATACAATACAGTGACTCTTGGTAAAATATAATAAAATAAAAATACGAATTCTTATATAAGGGGAAATTAACATGAAATATAAAATATGTTGGGTGTATAAAACAAAATCGAATCTTCAAACAGAATTAATAACAGATTATATGAACATAGAAGAGGCACTTCAATTTGCAACTGATTTTGAGAAAACTGGAAGAGTAAAGCAACTATTGTTTTATGATGAAATGGGAGCGGAATGGACGCTTAAAGAGATGAATAAGCTCGGTAAACAAATAGAAGAGGAGCCACAAGATATTCGTATTTACTTTGATGGGGGATATGATCTGCAAACGAAAGAGGCTGGAATTGGTATTTGTATTTATTATAAAAAAGGTCAGAAGGTGTATCGAGTTCGTCGAAATGCATATATAGACGGCATATATGATAATAATGAAGCGGAATATGCAGCGTTATTATATGGAATGAATGTACTAGAGGAATTAGGAATCAAATATGAACCGGTTACACTACATGGTGATTCTCAAGTCGTACTTCAGCAACTAGCTGGAGAATGGCCGTGCTACGATGAACATTTGAATCATTACTTAGATCAGATTGAACAAAAAGCAAAGAAGATGAAATTAAAGCTTGTCTGTGAACCAGTGTCAAGGAAACAGAATAAAGAAGCACATCAATTGGCCACGCAAGCATTAGAAGGAACAGCAATCGATAGCCATAAAGAAATATTGGAATAGAGAGGTGCAGGGGTGAATAAGAAGCAGCTCATTACAGAAGTAAATGATTTGTTAGAAACATACTGTGAAGGATGTTTTTTACAGGAACACTATCGAAAGTCACATAGTAAATACTATGCCCATTCTTTTTGTATTCGGCAGTGTACTGTCGGAGAAAAGTTAAAAGCATATGGAGATCAATTATCGTAAAAAGCATCCAGAGGTATCTCTGGATGCTTATTTAATGTTTCGCTTCTTTCAATTGATGTTCGCATAGACTTAATTTTTTTTCTTCATTCATTAAAAAAGGTTCGTCTAAATCTGTCGCAACAGATTTCATTGTTTCAAGCTGAGAACGTGCAGATTCGACTGCAATTGTCGCATGTTGTAATGACTCGGGATCCATTGTAATTGTTGCAGAGCCTACCATTTTTTGCGCTGTTTCTACGCGGAATTTTACTTCTTCAAAATCATTCACATGTGAGCTCACTATCATCAATTCCTCCTTTGTATTCTGTCGCATTTCACATAGTTTTTACCCTGCAAAAAGGAAATATACAAAGGAATAACAAAGGAGGTTACCAAGTAAGGTAACCCCCTTTTATATGTTGGATTAAAGTTTTACTACGTTAGCAGCTTGAGGTCCACGGTTTCCTTCAACGATGTCGAAAGATACTTCTTGACCTTCTTCTAAAGATTTGTAGCCTTCGTCTTGAATAGCTGTGAAATGTACGAATACATCATCAGCGCCTTCAATCTCGATAAATCCAAAGCCTTTTTCATTGTTGAACCATTTTACTTTTCCTTGCATGTTACAATTCCCCCTAAAAAACGATTACTTTTTCATTTAGTAAAGTTCATTTGAAATATTCGCGAATTCATAAAAATAAAAAAATTATATTATCGAATATTCTGCTAAATGATAGTTTTAATATACATGAAATGGTAGATTTTAGTCAAGTAAGCGGTTTTAAGTTTTTGTATTTTTAAATAATTTTTTACGCAAGTTTTTTTATGGTATAGGACAAGCTCTTTTTCTAATATGTTTAAGTGAGTACTGTACATAATGAGGTGAGAGAATGAATCAGTCTTATTTATTGGATAATGAAGGAATGAAAACGAGGAAGGATATACCAATATGGGTTTCTGAGGAATTTGGAAATTTTTCTAATGTTGTATTGGATCCATCGTTTCCTTGTTATTTTGGTTTAACAGCCTTAAAGAAGAATGAACTTCGCTACTCATTCTTGTCTCATGATGATTGGAATCATTTACCACAAACGATGTGTTCTTTTTTGGAGTTGATGAACGAACGACCTGTTGTAAGAAGAGGTTTTTTTCTATTTGTAGAACCGGAATATGAAGAACGATCACTTGAGTATTATCGTTCTTACTTTTGGAAAGTGCTACAATATTTACATGAAGCAGATGAACAGCCATGGCCTGAAAGAATCCCAGAAAATCCAGATCATTACTTATGGGAATTTTCATTTGGTGGGGAGCCTATGTTTGCTTTTGGAAACGCTCCTGCTTATGAACAAAGAAAAACGCGACATTTAGGAAATTCACTCATTATAGGATTTCAGCCGCGAATTATATTTGACGGTTTAGAAGGAGATCGGCCCAAAGGTGCTTATTCGCGGCAAATGGTCAGAGAACGGGTGGAAAAATGGGATCAATTGCCGAAACATCCGAATATCAGTCATTATGGTGACCCAGAGCATCGTGAGTGGAAGCAATATTTTATTGGAGACGATATTCAACCGATTACAGGTAAATGTCCATTTCATCATAAAATAGAGAAGTGAAAGCCGCCTATGGACGGCTTTTTTGCATATTTTGGATAAAAAAGGACATTTTAATGGTGTATATTTTTTGAAAAAGATAGTCTATATTTTGTCGTGTTTTCATTAGCTAATATAAAAGGAGTAGGAAAGGATAGAACTATGTTTGGAGCGATTATACAACAAATTGTACTAGGTATTTCATTGGCTGCACCAGTAGGACCGATTAATATTGAAATGTTAAAAAGAGGGATTGAACGTGGGTTTTGGCACGCCTGGCTTGTTGGAATAGGGGGCATGAGTGCAGATGTTTTATTTATGCTTCTTATTTACTTTGGATTGTCTTCTGTATTTATGTATACATATGTACAGGCATTTATGTATTGTATAGGTTTTTTCTTACTGTTTTATTTAGGATTTCAAAGTGTAAAACAAGGAATTTTACATTCAAATATGGAATATAATCAAGAAGAGGTAGGAGGACTTCATCAATCCTATATGGCAGGTTTTTTCATTGCGGTATCTAATCCATTAAATCTTGTCTTTTGGTTTGGTGTATATGGAAGTACGCTTAGTTCACTGCTTACGAAAGTCACAAAGCAGGAGGCGTTTTTATATAGCCTTTGCATCATTGGTGGTATTATTTTGTGGAATTTAAATATCGCTTTTTCTGTTCATTTTGGACGAACTCTACTTAAGCCAAAGGCACTCGGTTATATTACATTGGGAGCTGGTTTCATTTTAGTCGGGTACTCGATTCACTTTGCTTATAAAGCCTTACAGTTGTTCATATAAGACCGAAGGGGAGATTTTTATGTATCGCACCACAGTTAATGGAAAAGAAATTATCATTACATTAGCGCCAAAGATTAGAAAAGAAATAACGGATAGGAACCCTTTATATGAGGCTGTTCTTCAAACTGTTGAAAGATTACTTCAAACAAAGCAATTAACATTTGCTGTAAATCATGAAGTGTTGGGACTTATAATTGGAGAAGTGCAGAGAGGAGAAGTAACTGTCTTTGCAGTTGAAAATATTATACCGAAACAAAATATATTTGGTTCGAATGATTTTTTCTCTACAATAGAGCAACGAGCTAATTTATAATATAAAGAGAGTAACATAGATAAGATAGAAAGGGTCGTAACGATATGTTACGGCTGTTTTTTCGAAGAAAGGGGATAGGATGAATGAAAAGAGTATGGAAGGAGTTTTTTTTACAACATGATATTATCATTATGCTTGGGGTAATGATTCTTTTTATCATTATTTTGCAAATGCAATTATTTACAGGAATAGCGGGTATATCATGTCTTGCTGGTATCATTTTTTATACAGTGAATGAATATGTTACGCATCGATTTTTATTTCATATGAAGCCTCCAAAAAATCCATTTTTACTGAAAATGTTAAAGAGATTACATTATGACCATCATGTGTATCCTGATGATTTAAAATTATTATTTTTACCAGCTTGGTATAGTCTGCCAGGGTTTGCGATTTATTTGTTCATTCTATATGGGATCACAAAAGATGTAACGATTACACTCTCATTTGGAATAGGAATGATTATAATGTTACTTGTTTATGAATGGAAACATTATATAGCACATAGACCAATTCGTCCGTTGACTCGTTTTGGTAGATGGTTAAAAAAAACACATATTTTGCATCATTATAAAAATGAAAATTATTGGTTTGGTGTGTCGAATCCAGTGTATGATTTTTTATTTGGTACGTATAAAAATGGAAAAGATGTTGAATTAAGTAGGACGGCACGAAACTTAGAAAAAGAGAAAAATAAGGAAGTAGTGCGATGAGCGCTACTTCTTTATTTTGCAAAAATATATTAAGAAATTAGAAAAATATGCCGAAAAATGTCTATCGAAAAATCTTTGCAGAGGAGAAGAGATTGTCTAAAATAAATATAAAGTTTCTGAATATTTGTGAAATTTATATTTTTGTAGAGGAGAGGGAGAATTTTATTTAAAGAATGAAGGAGAGGGGAGAGAGCGAATGAAACGAGATAGTTCGGCACGTAAGTTACAAGGGGAGGTAAATTATACAGAAGTCGTTCAATCAGAAGAATTTCAATTATTGCTAGAAAAGAAGCGGAAATTTATTGTTCCGATGAGTATTTTCTTTTTAAGCTTTTTTATTGCATTGCCGATTTTAACTTCTTATTCAAAGGTATTAAATACACCAGTATTTGGTGATGTGACATGGGCTTGGGTTTTTGCTTTTGCACAATTTGTTATGACGTGGGCGTTATGTATGATCTATAGCAAAAAAGCAGAATCGTTCGACGAGACTTCACAAAAGATTCTTCAAGATATACAAAAAGGGAGGGGATAAACTTGAATACAACGGCGTTTGCACTATTTTTGATTATCGTCCTTGGTACGCTCGTCATTACATACTATGCATCGAAAAAGACGAAAAATGCGAATGAGTTTTATACGGCAGGAGGAGGCTTGACTGGGTGGCAAAATGGTCTGGCCATTGCGGGGGATTATATGTCAGCTGCTTCTTTTCTTGGAATTGCAGGGGCAATTGCATTAACTGGATTTGATGGGTTCTTTTATAGCATAGGCTTTCTTGTTGCTTATTTAGTTGTATTATATCTTGTTGCCGAACCACTTAGAAACTTAGGGAAATATACATTAGCTGATATGATTGCAGCTCGTTTTGATGCGAAAAAGGTACGCGGAGTTGCAGCTTTAAATACGATGACAATTTCAATTTTCTATATGATTGCACAACTTGTGGGAGCAGGAGCACTTATTAAATTATTATTAGGAATAGAATATACGACATCTGTTTTAATCGTTGGGACGTTAATGACGGTATATGTAATTTTTGGAGGTATGACAGCGACGAGTTGGGTACAAATTGTCAAAGCTGTTTTACTAATGGCAGGAACATTTGTTATTTCAGTAATCGTATTTGCAAAATTTAATTTTAGCGTGACAGAAATGTTTGCGCAGATGAAAACCGCAACACCTCTAAAGGAAGCTTTTTTAAATCCAGGTGTGAAATATAAGGATGGTTTAGATACGCTTTCTTTAAATTTAGGTCTTGTTCTTGGGACAGCTGGTTTACCTCATATTCTTGTTCGTTTTTTCACTGTTCGTGATGCTAAAACAGCACGTCAGTCTGTTGTATATGCAACATGGTTAATCGGTGCATTTTATATTATGACGATTTTCCTAGGCTTTGGTGCAGCTGCATTTGTAGGGAATGCTGCGATTATTCAAGCAAACCCAGCTGGTAATATGGCAGCACCTTTATTAGCAAAAGCACTTGGTGGAGATTTCTTATTTGCTTTCGTTTCTGCAATTGCATTTGCAACGATTTTAGCTGTTGTGGCAGGTCTTGTATTAACAGCAGCTTCTGCATTTGCACATGATTTTTATAATGAGATCATTCGTAAAGGTAAAGCAACAGAAAAAGAACAAGTATCAATGGCGCGCTATGCTTCAATTGGGGTAGCGGTATTATCTATAATTTTAGCGCTATTTGCTCAAACATTAAACGTTGCATTCCTTGTGTCGTTAGCGTTTGCCGTTGCTGCAAGTGCGAACTTACCGGTTATTTTGTTTACAATTTATTGGAAGCGTTTTAATACAACAGGAGCGATTTGTGGAATGGTTGTTGGTTTAGTTTCAGCTATTGCATTAGTGGCACTGAGCCCAAATGTTTGGAGTCCTGAGGCTGGAAAAGCAATCTTTGTTGGAGAAGCGTTATTCCCTTACACAACACCTGGGATTATTTCTATTCCACTTGGATTTTTAGCAGCGTACTTAGGAACAATTTTCTCAAGCAAGAAAGAAGATGCAGCGAAGTTTGATGAAATCCTTGTCAAATCTAACACAGGTCATGGGGTTAGTGATGTGTCTATGCATTAAGAAGAAAGAGAGCTTTCCAGTTTCTTGGAGAGCTCTATTATTTTGGGGTTTTGCTTAAAAATATTACGCTGCAGTTGGTAGGATTTGTTTCGTTCATGTGGAATGAAAATAAATAGAGAAAACTTTATCTCATCATGGCACCAATACAGCTTGAAGAAATATAAGTTGTTTTGGAAGGTGGAATGTATGGTGAAAACAAAACAAACAGATATGTTATTAGCAAAGGATGAAAAGTATGTTTGGCATGGCATGCGCCCTTTTAGCCCAAATAGCACTATGGTTGGGGCAAAAGCCGAAGGATGTTGGGTGGAAGATATAGAGGGGAAACGATACTTAGATGGTATGAGTGGGCTTTGGTGTGTGAATAGTGGGTATGGAAGAAAAGAACTTGCTGATGCAGCGTATGAGCAATTGCAAACACTATCATATTTTCCAATGTCTCAATCACATGAACCCGCAATTCAGCTTGCTGAAAAGTTAAATGAGTGGCTTGGAGGAGAATATGTTATTTTTTTCTCTAATAGTGGATCAGAAGCTAATGAAACGGCCTTTAAAATTGCAAGGCAATATTGTGCACATAATGGGCAACCACATCGTTATAAATTTATGTCACGTTATCGCGGTTATCATGGCAATACAATGGCGACGATGGCAGCGACAGGACAAGCGCAGCGTAGATATCAATATGAGCCGTTTGCGTCAGGATTTTTACATGTGACGCCGCCAGATTGTTACCGAATGCCAGGGGTGGAATCGCAAAACATTTATGATATAGAGTGTGTGAAGGAAATTGACCGTGTTATGACGTGGGAGCTAAGTGAAACGATAGCTGGATTTATTATGGAACCAATTATTACAGGTGGTGGTATTTTGATGCCACCTCAGGATTATATGAAAGCTGTTCATACAATTTGTCAAAAACATGGAGCTCTACTTATTAGTGATGAAGTAATTTGTGGTTTTGGACGTACTGGAAAAGCGTTTGGTTTTATGAATTATGATGTAAAGCCTGACATTATTACAATGGCAAAAGGGATTACAAGTGCATACTTACCATTATCAGCAACAGCAGTGAAGAAAGAAATTTATGAAGCGTTTAAGGGGACTGGAGAATATGAATTTTTCCGGCATATTAATACGTTTGGCGGGAATCCAGCTGCTTGTGCATTAGCACTTAAAAACTTGGAAATTATGGAAAATGAAAATTTAATCGAGCGTTCTGCACAAATGGGATCGCTTTTATTAAAACAGTTAAAGGAAGAGATTGGAGATCATCCGTTTGTTGGAGACATTAGGGGAAAAGGGTTATTAGTTGGTATGGAGTTAGTAAATGATAAAGAGACAAAAGAACCAATTGATAATGATAAAATTGCAAGTGTAGTGAATGCTTGTAAAGAAAAAGGGTTAATCATTGGACGTAACGGAATGACAACAGCAGGTTATAATAACGTGTTAACATTAGCACCACCGCTTATTATTTCAAGTGAAGAAATTGCTTTTGTTGTCGGGACATTGAAGACAGCAATGGAACGTATTTCATAGTAAAAAGCAAGCCGTATAATGGCTTGCTTTTTCATTTTGCTACAACTGTCTTATGCACTTTGTTTTAATTGTCTATCTTTTACGCCAAATGAATATTTTAACATTGGCGGTGTAATCATTGTAGTTAAAATAACGACGATAACGATTGCTGTAAAGTAATCTTGTGCTAGTAGTCCAGAAGTAAGCCCCTGTCCTGCAATAATAAGAGCGACTTCACCACGTGAAACCATACCAGATCCGATAATTGTAGAAGATTGGAAATCAAATCCTGTTATACGTGCTCCGAATCCGCAACCAATTAGCTTTGTTAACACAGCAATGATTGTTAATACTAAGATAAACCACACTTTATCTCCAATCCCTACAAACGTAATGTTCATACCGATACTTACAAAGAAGATTGGGACGAACATTGCATAGGCAATTGGTTCTACTTTCTTTTCTACTTCATGTTTATAATCCGTTTGAGAAATTGCAATACCTGCTGCAAATGCTCCGATAATACCAGCGATTCCTAATAGTTCGCCAAAATATGCAAAAGCGAAACAAATGATAAGGGCTGCACTAATAATAGATTCTGATACGCGTAGTGGCGATAACCAGCGCATAATCATTGGAACACCTTTCCAACCAATTAAGATAATAGATGCGAAGAAGACCACTTTTTTCAAGATGATTATAGTTAAGCTTACATCAGCTGATCCTAGGAAACTCATAGCAAATGCTAGTAAAATAACAACAAGAATATCATCAAAAACAGCCGCACCTAGCATCGTTGTACTTTCACGCGTCTTCATTTTTCCTAAATCACGAAGTGTTTGTACAGAAATACTAACACTTGTTGCACATAGAAGTAATCCTAAAAAGACCGCATTTGCTTGTTCCATTCCCATCACAAGACCTGCAACGTAACCACCTACAAATGGGAGAACGATACCACCAACAGCAACAGCTAACGAAGAATTACGATTTTCATTTAGTTCTTTTAAATCTGTTTCTAGACCTGCCATAAACATAAGAAGAATAACTCCTACTTGACTTAACTGTGTGAGTAAGTCGGAGTTGTTAATTAAACCGAATACTGCTGGACCTATTACAATACCAACGATTAATTTTCCGAGTACGGAAGGTTGACCTAATCTGACACTAATGTCACCAGCAATTTTTGTACTTAATAAAATTAACGCAATTTGAAAGAAAAATTCCATCTCATCTCCCCTTTTCCTTTTAGTTTTTTTATTATACGATTTCTCGGGATTTGCTTAATGTAAAACAATATGTAACACACATTAAACAAGAGGTCTTTATACGAGTTCTTTTGAACTTGTAATTTGAACTCGTGATAAATATATAATAATTTTCAAGAAAAATCAATGCTAAATTGGCATATTTTAATTTGGATGATTTATTTTGAATAAGGAATATATGTCTATATAATGAAGGAGACGAAAAAGAAAAATAAATTTGTTTTTAAGAAATTAATTTATTTGATAGAAATGGAGTAAGAAATATGTTATTTAATCAGCGGTTTACAATTGGCGAAATGGCGAAAATGCATAATGTTGCAGAATCAACATTGCGATATTATGACGAAAAAGGGATTTTCCATCCATCGGTTGTTGATCCACAAACAAATTACAGATATTACACAATTGATCAATTTTCGCTCTTAGATACAATTAAATTTTTACGTCAGTTAAATATTTCTTTAAAGGAAATAAAGAAGTATATTGATGAAAGAAATCCATCTTATGCTTTAAATTTGCTGGAAAAACAACAAGAAATGATGTTGAAGAAACAAAGGGAAATTGAATATTCGTTAGCAAAAATAAATCATAAAATCGAAATGATGCAAGAAGCTACCGCATCAAAAGTGAATCATGTAACATTTAAGAAATTATCAAAAAGAAAAATTACTGCATTGTCAATTGCACCAAATGTAACGGACGATATGCTCGAGTATTATATACATTCGCTTCAAAAAAATATGAAGCAAATTGATGATAGTTTATTTTCAGGGGATATTGGCGTAACAGTGTCAAAAGAGGGCCTTTTTCAAAATAAATTTCAAGAATATAACAGCATTTTTATTTTGCTGGATTATATGCCATTTCAAGTGGATACTGCAGCTGCTATTCAAGAAGGAATGTTTGCCTGCTCCTACCATCATGGTCCATATGAAGAAACAGATGGGACTTATAGGGAGTTGTTAAAAACAATTGAAAGAAAAGGATATAAAGTATCAGGAGATGCAATTGAGCTTGCATTGATTGACTGGTCTGTGACGGAGAATCCAGAAGAGCAGGTTACAGAGATACAAATTCCAGTAATAAAGAGGAAGTAGCGGTTGTATAACAAAAATGTATTTTTATTCTCGCTTGACTTTCAAGTAACTTGAAGGTTTAAAATGTGAACAGAGAATTGTAAAGGAGCATTTTGTTATGGAAACAACTGAGAAATTAAGAGATAAACCAATAAAAAGTTTATTTCTATCATATTTAATACCAGCGGTTCTTGGAATGGTATTAATGTCCGTGAATATTGTAATCGATGCCGTTATGATTAGCAGGGGCGTCGGAGCGAATGCTTTAGCGGGAGTAAACGTTGCTATCCCGGCCTTTTCCATTTTCTTTTCTATATCATTGTGGATTGGAATGGGCGGAGCTACACTATACTCCATAGCGTTAGGTGAAAATAAAATTGAGCGAGCGAGATCAATTTTTACACAGTCTATGACAGTAGCTGTGGTAATTGTTGGTGCTTTAATGGTCATCTGTTTATGGAGAATAGAAGATTTAGCTTATTTATTTGGAGCTAATGAAGTAATTCTGCCGTACGCATTAGATTATCTAACTGTATTATTAACATTTGGAATGATATATGTACTAGAAAATATTTTAAGTACGTTTATACGAAACGATGGCAATCCAAATTTAGCGATGGCAGGACTTGTTGTAACAGCGTTATTAAATATTGTTTTTGACTATATTTTTATTTTCATATTTGGCTGGGGGGTAACTGGTGCAGCTGCAGCTACAATTTTATCTGCAGCAATTGGTTTTCTTGTTTTATTAAGCCATTTCTTTAGAAAAAACAGTATTTTAAAATGGACGAAATTTCATTTTGAATGGGATACAGTTAAGCAAATCATGGTGATTGGTTTTCCGAGTTTTACAACAGAGATAACAGTAGCAATTGTAACGATTGGCTTTAACATAGCTTTTATTCAATATGCTGGAGAACTAGGGGTCGCTTCTTATGCGATGGTAAATAGTATTCACTCAATGACTTTGTTATTGTTCTTTGGTGTTGGAGCGGCTTTGCAACCAATTGCAAGCTTTCATTATGGTGCAAATTTACCTGAGCGGTTAAAAGAAGGACTAAAATTTGCAGTGAAAACAGCTGTTGCACTTGGATGTGTAGCAATTGTGATAGGGTTATTCTTTGGGAAATATATCATCGGATTGTTTGATGTTCAGTCGACAGAATTACTTACGTTAACGGTAAACGGGATTAGTCTTTTCTTTATTCAATATGTATTTTTAGGCTATAACATCGTGTACGGAGAATATTTTCAGTCAGTAAGACAAACGACAAAATCAGTCTTAATTATTTTAAGTCGCGGATTATTATTTATTATTCCATTGCTTTGGATTATGCCAAAACTGTTTGGAGTGAACGGAATTTGGCTTGTAATGCCGGCTGCGGAATTATTAACAGCGATTATTGTATTTGGAATGAATCGTATTTATAATCCGGTATCAGTACGAAATATAGAAAGAAAACATGTGGCATGATAGAAATCCCCTTAGCGTATTTAAGGGGATTTCTTATTTTTTAGGCTAATTGCAAAAGAGCCTTCAGTTTCTTGTACAGAAGCAAATGCAATGTTTTTTATATCTTCAAATCCTTTTTCTAGTAACTCTTTCCGAAGCCATTTTTCATTTTTATGAATTAATTTTAAATTATCGTATTGAATTTGTGCATCAACGATAAGGGCAATTGGTAATCCTGCATATTTTACATCTATATGCATATCTTTTGGAGTGAGAGGGACAAGCTCTCTTTTTGGTAAAATACTAATGGCGCCATTGGCTTCTAAAATGGCATATTCGATTTCATGTACGCTAGGATATCCTGCTACGCGAAGATTGGAAAGTAATTCGGCAATGGGATATCTACTTTTTTTTAGATTTTCAAAAACAATATCGCCATGTTTAATTAAAATAATGGGGTGACCGAGAATAAAACGATTTAGTTTATTTAGCAAGCTTAATTTTGTAATAAAAAGATGGAGACATGTAATCACAATCATACCTACAATAGCTTGCAAAGCATTATCAACGGGAACAGCTCGAAAAGCTAAATAGGATAAAAAGATAATTGCCCCGAAATCGTGTGGTGTAAGCTGTGCGAGTGCTGATTTTCCTAGTAGTTTAAGCGAGATAAGAAATAATAAAAAGAATAATGTTACATTACATAAAAAAACAATCAATGTTTGCACCCCTTAATGCAAATTCACATTATAAATTGTGTATACCTTATCCAATATTCCCTTATTCATTATAAATATTACTTTTTGATACTGAATTAGGATATCTTTGGAAATTGAAACTATACAAATAATTGCGAGGATATTATGATGAAAACATAGAAAAAGTAGGGGTAAATATGAATGTACAAGAAGAAAAAGTTAATAAGGTATAGTTTAATTTTGATGATGATTATAGTAGGTTATATGGGTGTTTTACAATACAACATTTATAAACATGGCCATATGAAAGCGCCAGATGATGTAGACTACATGATTCTTTTAGGTGCGAAGGTGAAAGGAACGGAGCCTTCCTATTCTTTACAATACCGCATCGATAAAGCCGCGGAATATTTAAAGACACATGAACAGACGATTGTAATTGTATCTGGTGGGAAAGGAAAAGGAGAGGCTATTTCGGAAGCGCTAGCTATGAAACAAGGATTAATGAAGCAGAATATTGCAGAACAAAGAATTATTATGGAAGATCGTTCAACAAATACAGACGAGAATATTGAATTTTCAAAGGTACTTATTCCAGCAAATAAGAAAAAAGGGATGATTGTTACAAATGACTTTCATATGTTTCGAGCTAAAAAAATTGCTATAAAACAAGGGTTGAAGGTAGATGGACTTGCCGCTAAAACGCCAAAACCTATTATCATTCAGTCGAATGTTCGGGAATATTTTGCGATTACACAGTATTGGCTACTGAATCGCATATAGCGATAAATCTTACAAAAATGTAATCTGAGTGAAAGGTAAAGCGATAGTTCCTAAAGTAGTTGCATGACATAATAAAGGTAACAAAAACAACGAAACTTTAGGGGTGAATCGTATGAAAGGCAATAATATTTTATCTTCTCTTTGTTACTTTAGTCTTTTCTTTGCACCATTTCTATTTCCAATCATCGTCTACTTTATTGCAGAGGAAGATGTGAAATATCATGCGAAAAAAGCATTGTGGACACATATTTTCCCATATGCAATTTTGTTTGGCGGAATAGCACTTTCGGGTGTATTCGGTTTAAGTTTTGGAGAATCAGCAAGTGTTGGAATTGGCATGATTGTAACATATGTAACGTTTGCAATTGTAGGAATTTATTATTTCGTTTGGAATATTGTAAAGGGTGTTAGAGTATTGAAAGCAGCTTAAATAACTGATTATGTCAGGAACGAAAGAGGACGAATGGTTAACAATTCGTCCTCTTTGTGTATAGAATTGAAAGGTTACAATTTGGTTAATGCGAAAAAAGAACATAGTATATAGAAATTTTTAGCTGGGCATAAATGTTGAGAAAAATGAAACAAATATGTTAATTTTTCAGTAATAGGAAATAAGGAGGTTTTATGATGAGTGAAATTATAAATAAAATAGAACAGCATACATCAGTTCGTAAATATAAACAAGAACCGATTTCAAAGACTACAGTTGAGAGAATGGTAAAAGCAGCTCAGCATGCAGCATCATCACATTTTGTGCAAGCATATTCTGTTATATATGTAACAGATGAATCATTAAAAACACAATTAGCAGAGCTATCTGGAAATCGTCATGTAAAAGATTGTGCAGCATTTTTTGTTTGTTGTGCTGATTTAAAACGCTTAGAAAAAGCATGCGAGAAACATGGGACAGAGATTAAATATGATGGTGTAGAGGACTTTATTGTAGCTACAGTAGATGCATCATTGTTTGCGCAAAACCTAGCACTTGCTGCAGAGTCACTAGGATATGGTATTTGTTATATTGGTGGAATTCGTAATAATCCAGAAGAAATTAGTGATATACTTCATTTACCAGATAAAGTATATCCAGTGTTTGGAATGACAGTTGGAGTACCAGATGAAAAACATGTAGTGAAACCGCGCCTACCAGTTGAAGCAATTTTACATGAAAATGCATATGTCGAAAATAAATATGATGAATTACTAGAAGAATATGACCGAACAACGAATGAATATTATAAGGGAAGGTCTACCAATCAAAAGGATGTAACATGGACAGGGTCAATGAGTGCTTTTATGTCAAAAGAGAAGCGCATGCATATGAAGGGATTTTTGAATGGAAAAGGGTTTAATAAAAGATAAAGCTTGGAAAGCAAATCCGAAGAGTGAGGATTTGCTTTTTTATTTAAGCAGGGGAAGCCTTTTGGGTTTCGAATATGTATCAGTGTGTTGAAAGTAAAGGATTTGAAATTATTACAGCAGTTAGTTCGGCTTATGTCGAAATTGTAGCTGAAATCATCAAGCAACTTAATTTTGTTTGATGGGGGAGAGGAGAAAGAAACACTTCTATATTTTAAAAACATGAAAGAATTTAATGAGAAGAACTTTGCGTAAGCTTAGGTCTTTTTTTGTGAAAAATCACTAAATTTCCATTGACGTTTACATTACAAGTTGTTAATATACTGAATAATTTTGCAAAATTATAAAATTGATTCGATGGAAAACGAATCAAAGAGAGGGGGATTTATGTTGCAAGATACATCATGGTTTCAGCGACATGTCAAAGTTGTATATTCACCATTTCGCGAAATGCTAGTAAGTTTACATGTTTTATGTAATCCTGCTCATCATATGAAACGATTAGAGTGGGCGGAAGATGTGTTAAATCAAATGAAAGAAGAAGAAAGAGAAATTATGCACGCAATTAATAATGCGAGTGATGATTGGTTTCGTTTTATAGATTGGTGCTCTGAGTTTCAGCAAGAAGCTTATGTAGAAGAAGGAATTGAAAAATTACGAGTATCAGATAGAAAAAAGTTTCAGGAAATGTTCCCAAATATAGAAAAAGAGATCGTATGTGATTTTTTACTTCAGTATCATCAACGTTACTTTGCACGGGAGTTGTTTCGGATTGAACCATGGTTAGAACAATCTGTATACGATGTGAAAGAAATAATGAAACAAAATCCGATGTCTCTTTCTAGAAAATTGCATCCGAGATGTTTAATTGATGAAAAGGAGATAACTTTTTTAAAAGCTCGTACGTGGCAATATTGTTATGAGGATTTATCAGCAATTACGTTATATCCATCAACTTTTGTCGCGCCTCATTTATTAATAGATAACCTTATTTCAACACATATAAAAGTATATTATGAGGTGCAAATTACATCGTCATTTGCAGATGAGGTACCGAAGGATCTTTTAGGAATTTTACAAGCGATTTCAGATGAAACGAGATTAAAAATGTTAAGAGATTTATCCTTTCAATCTTTTTGTACACAGCAATTAACAGAGCGATATAGTCTTACAAAATCAACGGTTTCCGGTCATTTGAAAATGTTAGAGTCTACAGGGCTTATACAAAAGGAACGAAAAGGTTATTACGTATTTTATAAAACAAATCGAGAACGATTAGAACAAATTCGTGTTGATTTAGACCAATTTATGGATTTCCCAATTTTTCAAAAATCGGAGGAGGGAAGAACATGTGGCTAACGTTTAAGGCTACATTTCGTCGTGATTTCTATACGATGCGTAGAGCATATCCATGGTCATTTTTTCTAGGGCATATTTTAACTGGTGTATATATCGTATTGTTTGCTTATTTAACGTATCATTTTATGTTTCAAGGAAAACTAGATGTTAACTTTGCAAAGCTAGGGAAAACGGATGATTATCTTTCTTATGTTATATTAGGAGCTGTTTTTTATTCATTTTCTGTTTCTCTATTAATGATTGTGAGCAGGACACTAATAACCGAACTGCGTGAAGGGACACTTGATGTTTTATTATTAACGCCATCATCTCGGCAAGGATATTTTCTAGGAGCAGCTATACAAGGAATATTGCGTGTGGGGCTTGAATTCATCGCAATTTTTATTTTTGGTTTGTTTTTTGGATTACAGTTTCGAGAAATAAATATGATACCTGTGGTACTTTTGTTAGTTATTTTCTTCTTTGCAATATTCGCCCAAGCGTTAGTATTGGGTGCGTTTATGCTTTATTTTCGTGATACATATTTAACACAGAATACATTGTTTATTTTTATGAGTCTTGTGGGTGGAGTCTTTTTTCCAGTAGGATATCTTCCCGCATTCCTACAACCTATGAGTTTATTCATGCCGCTCTCACATGGTTTATCAGCATTTCGATTGTGCATGATTGAGGGAGGAAATATTGCTTCCATACAAAATGAACTTCTGTGGTTATTAGGATTAGGGATGGCGTATTTTATTGCAGGTGTATGCACGATGAAACGAATGGAGAAGTATGTGATTGAAAAACATTTTGCATAGGGGGATTCGTATGATACAAGCAAAACAACTTGTAAAGCGGTATGAGTTGAAAGAGAAAGTAGGTTTTTTTCGTAAAAAGAGAAGAGTAGTTGAAGCGGTAAATGGCTTAGATTTAACTATTCAAAAAGGAGAGATTGTAGGATTGCTAGGTGTGAATGGGGCTGGGAAGACGACAACGATAAAAATGCTAGCAACGCTTCTGGAACCAACTTCAGGTACGATTGAAATTGATGGTATAGATAGCACGAAGCAAGATTTATTTGTAAAGAAAAAAATTAATATGATTGCAGGTGGAGAACGCATGTTATATTGGCGTTTAACAGGGAAAGAAAACTTGCAGTATTTTGGAAGTTTGTATGGATTAAAAGGGGTTGAATTAGAAGAACGTATTCAGTTCCTCTTACAGCAAGTAGAGCTAAAGGAAGCAGCTAATATGCCTGTAGAACGATATTCAAAAGGAATGAAGCAACGTTTACAAATTGCAAGAGGCCTTATTAATGACCCAGACTATTTATTTCTTGATGAACCAACATTAGGACTAGACGCCCCTGTAGCGAAAAAGTTGAGAGAAATGGTAAATCGTTTGGCAAAGGAACAAAATAAAGGGATTTTGTTAACGAGTCATTATCTTGAAGAAGTAGAGGAACTTTGTGATCGGCTTTACATCATTGAAAAAGGTCGGCTTCTTTATGAAGGAACTCCTGAAAATATTATCCAATCGATTGTCCGTGAATATCACTTAGAAATTGTAATTCCAGAAATGCAGGATGAAATGATAGGACGATTAGAACATTCTTTAGGGATGAAAGAAATTCAACATGAAAAAGAACAGATGGATGAACATATACGTTATCAATTGAAAGCGTCTTTTGATATGACAACAACGGTTTTATCATTATTAACAAAATATCAAATTCGTATAGTACAGTTAGAAACACATAAAGCAAGGTTGGAAGACGCGATATTACAAATTGCAAATGAGGTGAGTGCATGAATATATTTTTGGCGGAATGGAAAAAGAGTCATCGCAATCATTTTCATAGTAAGATGGTTTATTTTTCTTTGTTCATTTGGCCGGTGTTACTTTTTGCAACTGCTTATTTTTCGGTGAAGCCATTTGATACCTCAAATAGTAGTCCACTTGCCAAATGGATGGATCCAAAGCAGATTAGTTTTTTTCTCCTTATAGGTTATATTGGATATGTTTTCTTTTGGAGCCTCGTTCAATCGGCATGGCAAATGTCATGGGAACGCCAAAATGGAACACTTGAACTTATCTTTTTAACACCAGCCTCGCGCGTATGGATGATGTATTGCCGGGCAGGTGCAAATTTAATAGAAGGAGTATGGATGTTTACGATGTTTTCGATTCTCATCGCATTGTTTCTGAATGACAGACCGATACCACCAGTTGAAAATATCGTATTTGCTTTTATGATTTTATGTATTTCAGCTGTTGTGTGGGGAGGTTGCTTAAATACGATTTTTTTATTTTCACGAGATGCTAGTATTCTATTTACAATATTAGAAGAACCGATGCAATTTTTTGCAGGTGTACGTATTCCAATTGTTGTATTACCACTATGGGGCAAAGTACTAGCAGCTTTGTTTCCATTAACGTATGTACTTCAAATTTTCCGTTCATTATTAATGGATGGTAAAAATATTATAAATGTACTTCCAGAGTTAGGGTTATTAGCTAGCTTATTAATTATTTTAGTTGGCATATCATACGTGCTTGTTCGGAAAGCTGAAAAGCATGCGAAACGAACAGGAAATATGGTTTTATTTTAAGGAACGGAGAGAGGAATATTTCTAGGTGCAGCGGCATTATGTAAAAATAATGATGGGAAATGAGATAAGCTAACCTTTGAGGAGTGTTGTATACGGGAAGTAAAAGAGGAAACAGGATAGGATGTTCATATTTTGTACTATGAGATCGAAATAATTGGAGGAAATAAAGAAAAATGTGATCCAGATGAGTTAATTTGTGAAGTTGATTGGAAAATAAGTGAAGAGATAGAAGGTATTACCATTTCCTTTCTAGAAGATAGAAAGTTATTGCAGAGATTCATAGATTGTACAGCAAGTGATGAAACCTAAGCTCTGATAAATAGGAAGGGAAAGAAAAAAGATGATATACGAATTGCAGAAAAACAAGTTTATGAATTGCAAACATCTTCTAGACAAGGAAAGGCAAATTGAAGTGCAAGCAATCATTGAAGGGAATAATTCGGGCCGCATATTTGTAGACAATGTAAGCGAACCACGGTCTGGTTTAGTTTGGCTTGGAAATTTAGACGGTTTTGTATTTATTGGTGATGCAAATAATACAATGTTTAACCTTGAAATAAAAAAAGTTTTAAGGGAACAAATTGCACAAGAAGCAGCCGGTTTGGACTTGAAGTGGTTTGAAGGATTTGGTTATCAAGTAGGATGGGATCGTACAATTAGAGAAATATTGTGTGAACAATCATATGAGGAATCCAATCAAAAAGTATACAAATTATATGAGAGTGCGTATAAAATATATAATGAACCAACGATTGATGAGACATATACAGTATTAAAAGTAACGAGGGAAAATCTTGCAACATACTCTTTGCTCGAACAATCATTTTTCGTTTCACAGATTACATCATTTTGGAATTCGGTGGAATTATTTTTTGAAAAAGGAATAGGGTATGTGATTTTGTATGAGAATCAAGTGGTGAGTCTTTGCTTTTCAGGATTTGTAAGTGAGAATACGCATACGGTGAATATTGAGACAATTCTAGAACATCGAGGGAAGAATCTTGCCAAGAAAGTCGCGCATGCATTTGTTCAAGAATGTTTCAAACAAGGCTATGTGCCTTATTGGGACTGTATGGAAGTGAATAAACCTTCAATTGCTATAGCGGAGAGCTTAGGGTTTACAAACCTTTTTGATTACATCGTATTTGAGTATCAATTTTAATTTGAATAAAGAAAATAAGAAATACCCCAAGGAAAAAAGAATGTATTTGTTCTTTTTCTGTTTGGGGTATTTTTGTTACGATATAATAGGATTTTTAACATGAATAAAAAAATTTGATGTAGAAAAGCGACTTATACAAGTCATTTTTCCTTATAAAATATGTAATGTCAAAAAGATGAAAGAAATACGATTAATGAAAAAGGTTTCATGCTAATGATTTGAGCAAGTATACTGCCCAGAGGGGTCTAGCTATAAAGCCATCTAATCATAAATAGAATTGTGAAAGCGTATTCCACTCTTCTAAAGAAAGTTTTTTTGTAGTATGTTTTAGTTCGTCTGGAACATCGACAAAACTAATAAACTCAATACTATTATCATCTGGGTCTTTAAAATAAATAGAAGCATTGCCCTGGTTAGGGCGAACGAAAGGTTCAGTGGTAATTCGATTTCCAAATGGAACGGGTTCAATGCTTCGGTCTTTCAGCCACTGAGTAGATGTATGAAGAAACTCGAAGTCTACTTGAAATGCAATATGTCGCAGTGACGGATGATAGGGAGTTGTATATTCTTCCCCCTCCCAAAGACCTAGCCAACTTTGTTCTTCTACAATCCAAAAGAAAGCAGTATTCTCATATCTATTATATAGTTTTAAACCCAATGATTCATAAAACGGTATGGATACTTCTAGATTACGAACGGGTAGATGTGCTTCATATAATCCTTTAATCATAAAATAATACCTTCTTTCTTATGTTTTTTAGTTTATTTTAATCCATATATTTCTAGAATGAATCGATAAAAAGGATGAGGGATAGCTCATACGAAAGTATGAAAAAACAGCTCATTAATCATGAGCTGTTACTGTTTACATGCCTCGACATCGATGCCGGCAGCAATTAATTTTTTTTCGCCTTCTAGTTCAATAATTTTTTGTAATTTAGATAAGAATGAGTCAAAATCTGTATGTTTTGCAACTTGGAATGTCATTTTATGTTCGATTGGAAGCCACGTATCGATGTCAGCTTCGTTATGCTGAATTTTAACTTCTAGTTTATCAAGAGCATTTGCAACTTTCGCTTCGTATGTTTCTTTTGCTTCAAACTCCATCCATAAATCATATAGTTCATCCCCAAGAGAACCCTTTAATGTATGTTTAATATTTAAAATAGCTTTCTGTTCATTTTCTTGTTTTTGCAATTGTAATTGTTCGCTGTTCATTGTATCAAAAGCAGGAATATCCCCAGCTTCTGCTTCCACAAGGTCATGGATAATAACCATTTTTAATAGTTTTTCCATGTTTACTTTCTCATCTAAATAAGGCTGAACTAAAACAGCCATAAGCGACATACGCCACGTATGTTCAGCAACACTCTCTTGTCGACCGTTAGATAGCCAACTGTGTCTCATTTCAAACTTTAGTTTTTCAGCTAGTGCAATGACTTTTAGAATATTATGTTCCATTTAGATCCCCCTCACATTACTATAAAATAATCTTAATATAAAAATAGAATGTGTCAATTCACACTTATTTGACGGACAATTCAGAAATATTATAAAATATTTTTATAATATTTTTTTATTTTTACAAAAGACAAAGAAGAAGTTGAAATTGCAAAAATGCTGAGTGGGAGTGAATATAAAATGTACCAACAGACAGCAATTCATGTACTAGATCTTTTGAAAAATATAGTGAGTGGAATGAAAAATGTTCAGAAAGTAGAAGAAGAGTGTAGGGAAATAGAAAGGAAATTCCATGTAACGTATGCAGAGTTAATGGACTTATATCATAAAATGGTAGCCTTTCAAAGGGATATTGAAAAAGTGGGCGGGGTATTTGCATACGAGCAATCCCAAATGATGTGGTTGAAATCAGAGCTGGAATTTTTATATGCTACGTATCAATTTTGTCAGCATTATAATTTAAATATTGCAGATACTTCAAAGGCGATTAGTAAAGAGAATCTACATTTATTTCCGAAAACGGAAAGTCAACTACAGAATACGTACTATAAATTAAAAAAACAAGAGTTACCGTTTGAAAATATAAAAAAGGGGAAACCTGGACGCAAGAAAAAACACGAACCAGAACAGCATATAAATGAGAAGTGGAATGAAGGGAAAAGTATAGTGCTCCAAAATGAAAAGACAGAAAATAATCTAGTTACTATATTATCAGGTATTGTCGATAATTTTGAAACAATTGGTGCGGAAGGGCAGAAAAAAGAACTGTATCAGTTTATGGAAGGAATTTATAAACTTTCAAGTATGGCAGCTAGGCATAGAAAAGAAGATAATACACAAGATATACAGAAAGAGCTTCAAAATCTTCGTGCTGAAAATGAGAGATTGAGGCATGAAAAAGAGGAGCTTATTTCTAGTATGAACGAAATGACAAATCAAATGAATCATTTCATTGAGAGCTCTGATATTGATCAAATTCGAACATTACCGTCTTTTGTGAATATATGCAAGCAATATTTGAAGAAAAATAAATTTCATCATAACAAAATAGACACGAGAGAACAAATGATGTCTATGAAACAATGAGAGCTGCTTTCTATTGGTTTTATGAAACTGATAGAGAGTAGCTCTATTATTTTTATGCTAAAATCAAGAAAACTTACAAATTAAGAGGAGAAGTTAATATGAGCCAACAATTACATCCACGCGTCGGTGTCGGGGCATTTATTTTAAATGGGCAGGGCGAGTTACTGCTTGTGCAGAGAAAGAAGGCACCGGAGCAAGGACACTGGAGTCTTCCTGGTGGGAAAGTAGAATGGATGGAAACAGTGGAAGATACAGTTATTAGGGAAATTGAAGAAGAGGTAGGACTAGAAATCGAACTCACGTCGCTATTATGTGTGACGAATCACATTTTACCTGATGAAGAAGCGCATTGGGTATGTCCGACGTATATTGCAAAAGTAAAAAACGGGATAGCAGAAAATCGAGAACAACACGCTATTAGTGAAATTGGGTGGTTTTCGTTAGAGCGTCTACCAAAACGATTAACTTTAACTTTACAAAATGCTTTGAAAGAATACGAGAAATTGAAATAAGCTTTTAGTAAGGAAGAAAACTTTCACTGAGGACTAAGTACTGTTATCATATAAATTCAAATTGAAAAAACGAAATAAAACCTTTCCTTTTAGGTGGAAGAGAGCATCCGGACATGCATAGAAGCGTGATATGTCGAAAAATCAAAATAGATTTATAGAGTGGTGAAATAGGTTATCTTCTTTAAAGATAGCTTATTTCCGTTAATTGAAATAAAATTCAGAATTTTGTTGACTATCCATTTTTTTCTTTTTATATTAGTAGGTATTATGGGAACAACAAGTAACTGAGTTTGAGTCATTGATTCGGAGAAAAGAGCAGGAGGGTGTACATATATTTTCTATTCTTTTTGGGGCACCTCAAACAAAAATTGGAACAACCTTTCATCATAATTATATGACGCCAGATGTTGTGAAAGAGCGAATGGGGGACCTTTAACAGTTGTTGCACGCGATGGGAAAGAGGTTTTGATTGCTAACTTTTCAGAGCATAGCACATCATGGGCTGTGACAACATATGATCCAGCACTAGTGCTTGTCGCAACAGAATATGTTCGTCATGATATTATGATCGAAGAAATTACACAAGAGTTCGGTCCGGTTAAACTAGATACACTATGGCGTGGTAATGCAGATCTAGTTCACGTTGTAACAGGGAAAAGACTCATGAAAAAATGAAGGGGGAAGAATAATGAACCGGGCTGAAGCACAGGTGACGCTGCATGGTAATGAAACATTTCGGCAAGGCGTGAAAGACTGTTTACCGACTGTACTCGGTTATTTAAGTATTGGTATTGCAGCAGGTGTAATTGAAAAAACAGCTGGATTTTCTTTAGTAGAAATTGCGCTTATGTCTACTTTGATTTATGCTGGTTCCTCACAATTTATACTCGCTGGTATGTTTGCAGCTGGAGCTCCTGCTTCTGCAATCATTTTCACCGTATTTTTTGTTAACTTACGTCATTTGTTAATGAGTGCTGCGCTCGCACCATATTTAATGAAAGTTCCTTTTTTGAAAAATATGATCATTGGTTCGCAAATTACAGACGAAACATTTGGTCTTGCGGTTCAGCAAGCTTCAAAAAAGCAATATTTAAGCGAAAGATGGATGCTTGGTTTAAATGTGACAGCATACTTAAACTGGATCATTGCGAATGTCATCGGTGGTATTTTTGGTGAATGGATACCAGACCCTCATACATATGGTATGGATTATGCTTTACCTGCTATGTTCATTGGATTATTTGTTTTGCAGTTAATGAGCAGTCATCCAAAAGTGGCAATTCATCTTAGCGTTGCGATTGCGGCAATTGTAATCGCATATAGCGTACATTTTTTTGTTCCAGCAAGCGTAGCTGTTATCATTGCAACACTTACAGCAGCAACGATAGGGGTGGTGATTGAAAAATGGAAGTAAGACTCGATGTGTTATTACTTTTAATGGGAGCAGGTGTAGTTACTTTAATCCCACGCCTATTACCGCTTATAGTATTTAGTAAAATACAAATTCCAGATTGGGGCTTAAAATGGTTAAGTTATATACCTATTGCTATATTGGCAGCGCTCCTTGCCGAAGTACTCTTTATGAATAAAACAATGCAATGGGATTATTTAATTGCAGCAATCCCGACATTCTTTGTTGCTATCTATACGCGAAGTTTATTAGGAACGGTATTGACAGGTGTGATTGTGATTATTTTGTTACGATTGTTCCTATAACAAGGATTTCGCTCATATTGTATCGAAAAGTGTAATAGCATGATTAACAAAGGGGTGGTGTTATGATTATTGTAACAATAGGTGTCATCTTGTTTACATTGTTTATTTGTTTTATCATTGGCCTTGCGACTTATACAATGCTTGTTCAAAAAGCAACCCCGCAAATTTATTACACACCGTGTGAATCCACCACAGTACAGTCCCGTAAAAGTGAAGATAAAAATAGAGGGAAGAAAAGTTAATAGTAGACTTTTCTTCCCTTTCATTTATTCATTTCTGTTTTGAGGAGCGTTCTGTAAACCAAACCTACATTTTAGAAATTCCTTGTAATAGTATGCCAAAGAGTAGACTAATAAAAGAGAAAGCACCGACGGATACAGAAATAACTCGGTTATTTTTCCATTCTTTTATGAAAACCATAAATCCTAAAATACAAAGAAAATACCAGATTGGTAGAAAAATAAAATCGCTAATATAGTTGGGGAGTAATGTATAGAAACTAGTCAAAACTAAAATCCAATGTCCAAGAAATAAAGTCATAACGATAAAGGAATGGCGATAAGGACGGTTTAAATATTTTTGATTTTTAAGAGTTATAAAAATGAAAGTTAATGTTATGGTAATGATTAGAAAAACGAAAGCGAGTAAAAGTAATGTAAATGGCATATCAAAACTCCTTCAATATACTTGTTGTGTTCCATTTTTTTGAAGAAATGAATCTATCATTTCGTATGCTTGTTTTGTAGATTCTTCGTTATATTTTGCAGTATAAGGATCCAAAAATCCATGATATCCTGGAAACTGGTGTATATGTAGAAATGGGTTGTTTTGTTCTTGCAATGTTGCAATAAGAGAGGAAACTGAACAGTTTAATTCTGTTTCCGGAAAAATTAAAAGAGTAGGACATGTAGGAATCATATAAGAATAGTCTCGTATGCGAGAGCCATAGCAGCTAATAACGAAATTAACTTTTGAATTTTTACTACATAGCCAAGAGATGGTTGCGCCAACGCTAAAGCCTATAAGTCCTATGCATGAATATTTTTTTGAAAGTGTCGTAATCATTTCCTCAACTTGTTCTTTTCCATGTTGGAACCCAACGTTTTTTATAAAATGAGAGTAAGCTTTTTGTTCGTCATTATAATGAAAATGAGAGTTTAATTGTAAAAGGTTTGGGCAGAAGACATCTACATGTTGAGAAGAGAATTTTGTAACGATATCCTGCATATGTTCATTTACTCCGTATATTTCGTGTATAGCAATAAGAGCTACTTTCTGATTCATCAATTAAAACTCCTTCCTATGAAAATCATATTCTTTTTCAACAAGACAAATCCGCACATGGAACTGTCCATACCATTGTTCACGACCTCTTTGTCTTGCTATAGTATGTGCTGCATTCTCTTTCCATTGTTTAATTGCTTCAAGCGATTCCCAATATGAAATTGTAATTCCAAAACCGGATGTATCCCGTACGCTTTCAACGTTTATAAATCCAGGTTGTTCTTTAGCGCGTTTTTCTATTTCTTCTGCAACATCGTCATAATCAGTAGTGTCTTGCGAAAGCTGGGAAGTGAATATAACTGCGTAATAAAAGGGCTTTTCAGAAAATAAATTTTCCATTTTACACCTCCAAATATAATAAAATATATTTTATCATAAAGTTATGAATTGAAAATAAATTCATATTGTGCAATGGGATTTATTTGTAATAAGATTTTTAAAAAGCATATAATGTTCGGGTTTGAAATATCACGTACTGTATTGGATGAATTATCGAAAAAGTAATGAATCTCACTTTAGTGGGTTTGTTGTTTGCATTTGTAACATTAGCATTATTTGTACCAGTGATGGTCAAAATATTGGGAAAAGAAAATTGATGGCCATTCATCGCATATACGCAAACACAAAAATAAGAAAAATCCCACTTCAAATAAAACTGAAGTGGGATTTCTTATAGTTCCTCCAGGCTATTAATCGGAACAGTTAATTCACGTTCTGGATTTGTTGCATCATATATTCGGGCGGTTTCATTGCTTTCATCAACGTGTTGGATCATAACAGGCAGGCCTTGAAAACTAACATGCGCTTGTTCTGATGACTCGGATAGCTCTTTTGCACGTTGTACATTCATTCTTACATTCCTCCCATCTTTACTATTGTTGCTTGAAGAGAGGAGGAATATACCATTTCAGAGTTGATTTAAGACTTTTGTATTATTTGTAACGTTTCTTTAATAAACACAGTAAATGTCGAATCAGGAAATTCTTGTATAGCATGAAAGGCTTCGGTTGCCTCTTGAAGCGCCTTCTCTTTGTTTTGGAGTTTCATATAACAAAGAGCACGATAAGCTCCTCCGGTTATAATCCATGCTTGGTCTAGTGGATGGAACATATAATCCGGAATTGTTGCTCGTTCTAATGCTTCTAAGGCCTCTTCGTATCGTTTGAGACCGTATAAAGATTTTCCTTTTTCTACGTAATACGCCCCGTCTTCTTGAAAGAGTTGTTCACCTTGGAGTTTTTCTCTAAACAGTTCTAGATGCTGTAGAGCTAACGTGTATTCAGTTGTGATTGTGTTATAGTAATAAGCTTTTAATATGTCTACAACAGCAAGGGATAAAGTGTTTTCTGTAAAAATAGCAAATTGCTCGGATTTCTTTATATAGTGTAAATATTTATTTTCATCAGCTACTATTACCTTTTGATAAGAGAGGATTCGATAAAATTCGTCTGTTTTATAATACACTTGATTTTCTTTTGAGAAGTCAAGGGCCTGTAAGATAATTATTTCGCACCCGTCATAATCACCATATGCAAGTAAAACAACTGCTTCACATAAGAATAGTTCTATTTGTATAATAAGGTCCATCTCTAATTGTCTTGCTTCATATTCTTTTCGAATAGAAGTAAGAAGTTCTAGGCATTCTTCATATTTTTTATGGACAAATAATACATAACAAAGCTTTAAACTGGTTTGTGTACTTTCACGGTATAAAGCATATTTTTGAAAAATTGCTACGGCTTTTTCGATATACGAATGTATGTCGTAATCTTTCATATTAAATGCAGCGCCTATATATTGTTTATATAAACGAGCTGTACTTAAAGTGGGCGGTAGTTCCTTTTGAACAATAGGTAGCAGTGTACGATACACTTCCTCAAATTGATTATTTTTTATTGCCTGTTCCATCTTTGGAATCAGTTTTTTCACTTCTTCGTTGTCGTCTTCTAGTAAAAAGCTTGCTTCACATTCAAGCTTACTAGCAAGATATTGTAATGTCTTCATGGAAGGTGTCGCTTTCCCATTCTCAATTTGACTCAGCATACTTTTTGTTAGCTCTGAGCCAGCCAATTGTGTTTGCGTAAAACGTTTTTCTTTTCGCAATGCTTTAATTTTTTCACCAAGAGTAGCCATATAGTTGCTCCTTTATTACAAAAAAGTTAAATACAATTAAACTTTTTGTTGTCAAAATTTGAAAAGTGGTTATATAATAAGTTTAACACAATTTAACTTTTTAAGGGAGAGTGACATGATGGAAGACGTAAGTATAAGGGGAAATGATCCAAGACTCAAAATTGCAACAAGAAATATTATTTTGATGATGATTGGAAAAATTACTTCTTTATTAGGTGCAGGAATTTATACGTTTGCAATGGGGTTATATGTTTTAAAAACAACAGGGTCAGGAGTAGGATTTGCAATGACACTTATTTGCGGATCTATACCAAGAGTGATATGTGGACCAATTGCTGGGGCAGTAGCAGATCGTGTAAATCGACGGTGGCTTATTATTGGAATGGACTTATTAAGTAGTTTAACAATGATTACAATGTTTATTCTTTCTACTATATTTGGGCCATCACTTCTATTTATTTATATTTCGGCCGCATTATTATCAATATGTGCGAGTTTCTATTCTGTTTCATTCACTTCATCAATTCCAAATTTAGTGGATGTGGAGCGTATTCAAAAAGCGAGTGCTTTAAATCAAACAGCGGATTCATTATCAAGAATTTTAGCGCCGATAATTGGCGGGATAATATTTGGGTTGTTTTCCATTACATCCTTTTTTCTCTTAAATGGTATTACATTTTTCTTGGCTGTTATTGTACAATTATTTATCAAATTTGATTTGTATAAAAAAGAAGTGGAGCAAGATAAGGCACATTTTTTAACAAGTATAAAGGATGGGTTTTTATATGTGAAACAGCAACAAGAAATATATGGACTCATGAAAATTGCTCTTTGGGTAAATTTTTTTTCTAGTGCACTTTTTGTTGCACTTCCGTATATTATTGTACAAAACTTACATTTAACTTCTAAGCAACTTGGTACTGTAGAAGGTATGTTAGCGGTTGGAATGCTAATTGGGGCATTTGTTTTATCTGTTCGTAAGGAAATGAATAACCCGTTTCGATCTATTTATATCAGCTTGTTGTTGTTTGCAGGCTTAAGTTTATGTACTGTTTTTCCGTTAATCGTTACGATTCCAAAGGCAGCAAGTTTTATTTATTATATTGTTTTTATGTTTCTGAGTGGTGTTTCAATGATAGCAGTGAATATACCAATGCAAGTACATATTCAAAAAACAACAGATCCAGGATATTTAGGCCGCGTTTTTGGACTTCTCGAAACAATTGCTACAGCAATTGCTCCGCTCGGAATGATTTTGTTTGGATTCTTATTAGATATGCTTCCTACTAGTATCGTAATGTTAACATTGGGAGTTGGGTTACTTTTAGTAGTACTATTAGGGATGAAGCAGTGGGGTATGAAAAAACAAGTGGATGTGTCAGCGTAAATAAAGAGAAACTTTTGTGAAAAAGCTCCAATTTATACATGTTTAAAAATGTGGATAAGTTGGCTTTTTTTATTTTGAAAGTATTTTTTATGTGTGATACATTTAATAAAGTGTGCATAGAATCAAGTTCAATGATATAAGATGTGTAACAAAGAAAGAGGAGAAAAACATCATGAGAAAAATAAGTTTTGTTATGCTTTTTTTGTTTTTCCTGATGACTGGATGCGGCAATACTTATGATATCCAAGTTGAAACAGGTATGCAGGCATTAAAAGATGAGAAATATAGTGACGCAATCATGTGGTTCGAAAAAGCAGGAAAAGAAAAATCTACGGATGAGACGAAATCATATACAGAAGTTGCCAAACTAATGGATCACGGGGCAACAGCGTTAAAAGATGGAAAATATTTAGAGGCGAGAGATGATGCCAATCAAGTATTGCAAAAGAAAAAGGACGCTACTCTTGAAAAATCTGTAAAGTCAAATGCAGAAAATATGCTTCAGAAAGCAAAAGACATTGAAGAAAAAGAAAAAGAAAGAGTTCAGAAGCAAAGAAAAGTGGATGAAGAAGGAATTGATAAAGTAATAAAGGCTGTAGATAGCATTGATGAAGCAAGGGAAAAACAGAAAAAAATCGGAGAAGCATTGGATAAGGCTGAAAATGCAAAAGAAAAAATAGAAGCAAAGAAAAATCAATAGAGTAATAATGTAATAGTTATGCATGAGGCTGTCGTTTGTTACGACGGCTTTTTTTAGGAGGGATCTTAATTTTTTTAGGGTTTCTCCTATTAAGGTGAATATTATTTGTATAATTAGAAAAATCAATTTTGTTACAATAACTTGAATTTCCACCATTTCATCAAAAAAAGGCATATAATGATTCTATAACCTATTACAAGGAAGTGTAACTTATGAATACTGTAACTGTTGTCTATGGTATTATTCTTTCTACTATTATTACTTTATTTGTTGTTGGAGTATCACGTTATATCCATAAATGGAAAGAAGGGATTGCAAAGTTAAATCATATCGAAGAAGAATTTGGTGATTTAATGTTACATCACGGTAAGTAAAGAGGTTTATTTTTTAATTAAACAATGTGAAGTGTATCACAAAACATGCTGGCATTTTGGGCATGTTTTTTTGTTATGTCAAAAAGGTATTAGATAGGCACATCAGTCTCATTTCTTCCATATGATACAACGTTAAGTATGAAATGTTGGGAATAGAAAAGAGGGATCGAATGGCTAATTCAGGATATGTTCCAGATAATAAAAACTTAAAGAAAAGTTCTGGGACACCAAATCTTTTCTTTGACTCACGGAAAAATGTATTTTTTAAACGGAATGATAAAAATATTGCTTATGAAGTGACTTCAACACAATTACCAGCAATGATTGGAGGAGCGTTTGTCGATCTTTTTATGACGAAAGGTCATATGAGAGAACCACATTGGCATCCAAATGCTTGGGAGTTAGATGTCATCGTTTCTGGAGAAGCAATTACTTCTATTTTAAATCCAGAAACGAATCAACTGCAAAATTATCGGGCAAAAGCTGGGCAAACAGTATTTATTCCAATGGGGTGGTGGCACTGGATTACAGCTGTATCAGAAGAAGTACATTTACATCTCTTTTTCAATAATGATCAATTTGAAACAGCTGAAGGATCAGACGTACTTAGAATGACCCCTCCAGAAGTATTCCAAGCCGCTTACGGTGTGAATGCTGAACATTTAGCTAAGGATCTTGCTCCAATTAAGGAGTCTGTTGTGATTGGGCCGCCTCATTTAAAGCGTTCTACGGATGAACAGCGGTCTGGTATAGTAGTTGTATTAAATGGAGAGGTGACTTCGTGTGAGATAGAGTAGCTCTTATTTGTTTTGGATAAGAGTTGCTCTATTTTGTATGGAATTTAAAATAGCACTTGATATATTTATTAATTTGTTTAGTATAATAAATAAATAGTATGTTGTTGGAGGGATAAATATAGTTAAAATATTAAAGATTATAGGGATAATACTTTGTATCATCCTAGCAATCATTATAGCTTTTTTTGTAATTATGGAATATTACTATTCAAAAGAAGATCCCAATTATGTACTAAATTACATAAAAGAACATAAAGATGATCAAACTTGTTCACTATTTATTAGAAGAAACGGTGAGGTACTAGTCTCTGTAAATGAGAATAAAAAATTACCGTTAGCAAGTATGGCAAAAATAGTAGTAGCAGTGGAATTTGCAAAACAAGTTTCAGAAGGAAAGATAAATTCACAGGAACAAGTTCCATTACAAGATTTAGAAAAATATTACGTACCAGACACAGATGCTGGAGCACATCCTGCATGGTTAGAGGATGCAAAAATAAGAAATGCAATAAAAAATGAAAAGCTTTCATTAGAAGAAGTAGCTAGAGGGATGATTCGCTTTAGTTCCAATGCAAATACAACTTACTTATTAGAAAGATTGGGACTGGAAAGAGTAAATGAAAGTTTAAAGGAACTAGAATTAAATAGTCATGATGCATTCTATCCATATACATCGGCATTGTATATGAGAGGATATGCAGAAAAAGAACTTCATATTTCTGAAGATCAATCATTAGAAGTATTACGTAAAATGTCCATGGATGAATATAGAAAGCACGCTTTACAAATACATGAATGGATGAAAGACGAAGAAGAATGGAAAAAGCGTAATATACCATTAAAAGCGGATATAGAATTTCAACGTATTTGGTCTGATAGATTAGTAAGCGCAACTGCTAAAGATTATATGAATTTAATAAGGAAAATCAATAATAGAAATGAGTTTCCAAAGGCAATGCAGGATGAAATCGAGCGGATTTTTAAGGGAACTGTTGAAGACAGGATATATGAACATGCTGGTAAAAAAGGAGGTTCAACAGCATTTGTATTAACAAATAGCTTTTACGGTACTGATAAAGAAGGAAACAGGGTTGAAATAGTCTTTATGTCCAACGATTTAGATAAGATAACGTATAAAAAACTTGAAAATAATGTAAATTACTTTATCCGAGATGTTGTGACGAGCGAAAAATTTAGAGGGAAATTATAATGATATAATTTTATTATGTAAACAAAAAGATGACTTATATAAGTCATCTTTTTGTTTGTTATGAAGGAACAGGATTTCGTTTATATTTTATTGAATATAAATTTTTACAACTAAAGAAAAAATGAAATTGTTAATGTTCAAATACCTTAACAAAAAAGGAGAGTAATTGATGACTACAATATATTTCGTTCGCCATGCTCATTCTATATATACACCGGAAGAAAGGGAACGGCCATTATCTGAAAAAGGACGGAATGATGCGCAAAGTGTAGCCGATTTATTAAAAGAAGAGAAAATTGATGTTGTCATTTCTAGTCCATATAAAAGAGCAATTCAAACTGTTCAAGGAGTTGCGGTTCAATTTGAATTACCGATACATATGGAAGAAGATTTGCGTGAGAGACTACTAAGTAAAGAACCGGTAGTAGATTTTGAGGAAACAATTACAAAAGTATGGGAAAATCCAACATTTTCTTTCGATGGTGGAGAATCAAATAATAGTGCACAACAGCGTGGTAGTGCATGTATCAAGAGAATTTTAAAAGACTACAAAGGGAAAAACATTGTCGTTGGAACGCATGGAAATATTATGGTACTCATTATGAATTATTTTGATTCTAAATATGATTTTAATTTTTGGAAAGCACTTGAAATGCCAGATATATATAAATTAACTTTTAATGAAGAAAAATTAATTTCTGCTGTAAGGATAGAAACCAGTCATCTGGTGAATAATTTGTAAAATTTTATCGAGAAAGCAGGAAAGAACAGAGTGGTTAGAGAAGTATGCTCTTGTACCATAAAAAAAGTATGATAAAGGAGGCTGTTTACATGTTTGAGAAAGAGAAGGAAGGGCTTATGGAAGTTCATAATGTATACGAAATTGCTCCATCAGATGGAACAATTATTGGTATGGCAACACCAGAAGAAATGGAAGTTGCTGCTGAACTAGAATTACAGCACTATGCCTATTCTCGTTTATTAGAAGCAAATGTTCAGTTAGACGGTTCCTCCTATAAAGATATACTTCAGGAGCTACAGGAGTATGAAAGAAAGTCAATGAGATTCTGGCGCGCATTACATAAACGTTTAGATGTACCATGGGCATGGGTACTTCGTGTTGATGTTGCAAATGGTCCTATATATGTGAATAATGGGAACTCGTATTATGATGGTGATGAAGACGAGGAAGATTATGCATAGATAAAAGAGGAAAGCAGCGAAGGCTGCTTTCCTTTTTTGTATGTTTATTTAGCTCTGGGATTTTCACTGTTTTTTACGTTATGTATATCATCTTCTTGTAGAGAATGAATTGCATGAATTATGATATCAGGGCGGTCACTTTCGATTCCGTGGCTAGCATTTTGGGCGAGGATGTATCGGCTATTTTGAGAGAGCATAAGTTGCTCTTGAATAAGCTCCTGCCAAACTTCTTCAAGCTTTGTAGCTTCTTCATTAGGCATTCCACCTTGAATCATCTCCCCGATGGAGTAATTCGGGTCCCTCCCGATGATAACAAGTGGAGTTTTTAATGTTACTTCAAGTTGTTTCATTCTTTTTGCGCAATTTTTCCATTCTGAAAGTTCAGAAGTAGTTGCTTTGTATAATAATGGTGAGGTAGAAAAATCCACATATTGTTTTTGTTTACGTGATGACAAGTGACTATATTGATTTACTAATATAGATTGTAGTTCTGCATAAAGTGAGTCTGAATCCATATTAGAATAACTTCTATATTTTTGTAGCCACATATCATCTGAATCCGTTTTATCTGAGACAGGTAAATCAAGATCGTCTAATCGATGTAAGTTCATAGACGTCGAATCAACAAGAATTATAGCATTTAATTGATTAGAATGTAACATTGCAAACTGCTGTGCACATAATCCTCCATAAGAATGACCAACTAAAATAATGGGTTGCCTAATAGCTAATATATGTAATAATTCGTGCAATTCTTTTGTTGCTTGTAGTGTCGTACGTGGTTCGTTACCAAGTTCACTTTTCCCATAACCAGGGCGATGAAATAGAACTACGGTATAATTTGAAGAAAGTTTTTCTGCAATTTGGAACCAATCATAAAAGGAACATCCTATCCCTGTTTGAATTACAACGGTCTGAGAGCCATCTCCCATTATACAAACTTCCATCTTCTTTCCGCGTACTTCTACAAAACGATTCATGGTAATATCCTCCACTAAGATTGAAATATTTTTTGACAAGCAAATACGATACACCAAATGCCTACACCGAATAGTACAGAGGTACTGAGTGAAAAAGAATTCTTTAATCCAATATAAACAATAAACAATAGTAGGGCTGATGCAGGAAATCCGTATAATACTCCTAATGCAAATTGACTTAAGTCTTGCTTACTCCCGCTTTCAACAGAAATCCAAAACAAGCTGAGTAAACTAATAAGTGGAAGGGCAGCTATGAAACCGCCAAGCGTACTATAATGTTTAGCGAATTCAGTTACACCGCCAATAATTAAAGCAGAGACGATTACCTTAACGAGGAAATGCATATCGAGACTCCTTTGCTAGTAATGAAAAAGCCTTTTCAAGTAATTGTTGTTCTTCTTCTGAAAATTGAGCTTCTAATATTTTTAATTTTTCTTCATCTAATAATGTATGTTTTGCTAAAGCTTCTTTACCTTCTGTGGTCAATGCGAGATTAACGACTCGTTCATCTCGTTTATTTCGCTCCTTTATAACGAATCCTTTTTGGATAAGGCGTTTCACATGCTCTGATGCTGTATTATGAGATAAGCCTAATTCAGATGCAACTTTCCCAATTGTAGTCTCCGTTTCTCGAGAAATGATTTGAAGAATCCGAATGGCTTGGTGAGAAAGATTGTCTTTATATTCATACCGTAAGTGATAATAAATGGTTTCCCAATTTTGATTGATGTTCTTCATGATAAAATCCTCCGTTTGTTATTTATATCGTACAATAAGATATATTCTTTTTGTGAGAAGTAAATTCCTTCTATTTCACATGAAAAAATTGAAAAAGTTTATTTTTCTTGAAATTTACGGTACTCTTAGTGTAAAGGCATACAAATAGCGAGAGAGAGGATGATTGAAGTGTATACATTTAAATGGATTAGTCATGAAAAGATGTATTTAGATCAAATACATGTTGAAAAATGTGGTCCTCTTTCAGTTGGTATATATGGTGGGAATCAAGAGAGTGATGCGTATGAAAGAGGAGATGCAGTACTAGCTTGGTGGGACCCGCAATTAGAATTTGAATTTGTTATGATCTTTGATGCTCATCATAAAACGAAAAAGATACATTATATAATAGAAGCAATTTCGGAAAGAAAAGAGAAGTTACAGGAATTGTTCTCATATCCAGTTCACCTCGCGTTTCATCATACACATATGTATTTATTAGCGTTATTTACAGATGAATCGTTTATTGAGAAAAGTGAACAAGAAAATGAAGAACTTGCGTGTTTAATTTGTTTGCGAAAAGGTGAGTTCCTATATTGGTTATCAGTAGGAGAGTGCTTTGCATATTTATTTCATTCAGAACAGTTACAGAATGGAAAAGGAAGATTAAATAAACGTAAATTCTACGAGTATATTGGAAGAAAAAATGTGTTTGCTGCTAATACGCCGTGTTTCACTTCAGGAGTTCGTGGATTAGAGAAGGGAATGAATCATATTGTTTTGGCAACAGACGGTATGTTAGAGTGTGATCAGCAAACGTTTCATGATGATCAGTCCTTACTTGAAGTGCTGCATAGGGGGGATTGTCTTCAGATTGAACCTGCATTAGCAAGCGTGCTTGAATGGAAGGGAAGAGATTGTGCGACCATAATTGGGTGGTCTATTGATACGGAAAATAGAGAATGTACAAATTAATATTTTTGAAAAAGTGAGCTTAGGATAGATACATTCTAAGCTTATTTTATTTTTCTTACATAGATGAGAATCGGCGTGGAATTTATATAATTTAATTCGAACGAGCCTTCGGTGGATTTCTCATATATTGAAGGTTTGCTGTATATGAAAAAATATAATTACCTTTTGAAATTAAGAAAATGATGATAAATGTGAGAGAAAAAATTTTCCTGTACGTTATATAGGGTGTAAAAGCTTTTACAACAAAATAAGGGGAATTGTGAGATGAAATCAAATGAGAAAAATTTTATAAAAAGGTTGCAGCGGCAAAAAGAAGATGCGTTAGAGTTTATTGTCGATATATATTTGCCATTAATAAAGGGCATAACGCATAAAGTTCTTGTTCCGCTTCAAAATGATGGATTGATAGATGAATGTATCAATGATATTTTTCTTTCGATTTGGAATAATGCTGAAAAGTTTCATGGAGATTCAGACGATTTTAAGAAGTGGATTGCAGCGATTGCTAAGTTTAAAGCGATTGATTATTACAGAAAAGCAAATAAGAAAATAGAAATTATTTCAGATGAATTCAATTTAAGCATGGAAAAATCGGTAGAAGATGAATTAATTATTATGGAAGATAGAGAAGAATTGATAAAGCTTATTAATCAATTAGATCCCGTAGACCAAAAGGTGTTCATGATGAAATATCTTCTCGGTTTAAAAACGGAGGAGATAGGAGAAAAATTAGGTTTAACGAGGGCTGCAATAGATAATCGAATTTATCGTGGGAAAAAGAAACTACAACAAAACGCTATGAATATTAGTCTGGGGGGTAGTGTGATATGAAAGATATTTATGAATTATTAAATGATGTTGATATAGATGAAAAAGACTTAGAGGAAATGAAGGTCTATGAATTTGAAAAAGAAAAAGTGAAACGAAATTTAAAACAGGTTATACATAAAAAGAAAAAAACGAGAAACTGGAAAAAGAGTGTCGCTGCTGCATCTGTTTTAGTAGGGTTATCAGTTGCAACGCTTGGAATTGGATTTCCTACTTACGCTGGGGGGCTTCCAATTGTAGGGGATATTTTTCGGTTTTTAGATAATGGTAGAACGGGACTTTATGAAAATTATAAAGAATTTTCTACTGAGTTAAATATGACGAGAGAAAATAATGGGATTAAAATTACGATTAATGATGTGATTTCTGATGGACGAAGTGTATCAATAACGTATTCAATGGAAAGTGAGCAAGATTTAGGGGATGACCCAATTATATTAGGTGGGTTAGAGATAATGGAGGCTGGTGGAGGAACAGGAAGTTCTCAAATTTCTAAAGTTGCAGATAAAAAGTATGTAGGTATGGCGACAACGACACATCATAGCAGTAATAAAAAAGACAAAATAAACCTTAGATGGAATATAGACAAAATAGAAATACCGGATAAAAAGAAAGAAATAAAAGGGAATTGGAATTTTGCTCTTACTGTAAAGGCAATGGATAGTAAAGAAAAAACAATTAGTGGAAGTTCCGAAAAAGAAGGCGTAAAAGTAAATATGGAAAAGGTAGCAGTGTCACCGATATCGTTTATTCTTTATTACAATCAAGAAGTTTCTAAAAATACAAGGAAGGAATGGGATGCTGTAGATGTTGAGTTGGAAGTTAAAGATGATTTAGGTAATCATTATTCTGGAGAAGGAAATGGTGGATCAGGTAAGGATTCCTATAATATTCATTGGAGTGACACATTTCAAAAGCTCAATGAAAATGCAACGAAACTTATTATCACTCCTCGTGTTAACTTACGAATTCATACCCCCGAAAATCATGGCGGGGTAGAAATGAGAGACGGAAAAGAGAAGAAGATTGAAGTACCTAAAAAAGAAGCAAAAAATAAAAAAATCGTTTTAGATGATATTGTGATTGATTTAAAGAAATAACAGAAATAAAAGGGCGTCTTATGAAAATAAGACAGCCCTTTTATTTCTGTTAGGAAGTAATCAGTAAAGCATGTGGATGTTGCGTTTTGTATTCTTCTTTCCAAGGAATGTTTAATTGCTCCCAAGTTTGCCCGCTATCTAAAGACTGAAATACACCATTATTATTTAAAGTATAAAATGTATGGGGTTCGGCAGGATTTGTTGCAAGCATAGAGATGACAGTTCCGATTGCTGAAGGTAGCCCGTGCTGCACTTTTTGGAAAGGAGTGTTTTTTGTTTTTCGATAAATATAAGATTCATAAGGTATACGATGGTGAGCTAGGTCAGCACTTGGTGCAGCAGAGACCAGTATCGTATCACAATCACCAGGATCGATAGCCATACTATATAAATAGTGATGTTCTAAGCCCTCGCTACAAGAAGTCCAATTGTTTCCGCTATTATGACTTTCAAGATATGCACGATCAGGTCCGCCCATAAACCCGTCGCCACATGATGCATACAGACGATTCGGGGCCTGTGGGTGCATAAGTAGTTGATGAGCATCAATAGGAGCGCCGAATTTTTTATCCTCCCAAGTTTGGCCATTATCCTTACTTCGAATGATAGCGCCTGCTTCAATTGATACATGTATTGTATCCTGTTTATTTGGATCGACTGTAATCCAGCGAACATGATGTGTAAAAGGACGAGGTGGAAATGCCCATGTGTATGAAGAAAGTAATGATTTCATGTTCTTACACTCACTCCATGTTGCACCACCATTTTCTGAATAAAACAACGCGCTAGGTTCCGTTCCTACATAAACAATGCCGTAGCCATTAACTTGTTTAATAGGACTAATAGCAATCGAAGTAATAGCAGAATGTAAAATACCATCTTCTTTAGGAAAGTCAAAATAGCGGTAAGAATCTCCAATTGGTCTCCAAGAATCACCTCGGTCATCGCTTACCCATAATCCTCGGCCAAAGGTGCCGCAATAGATACGATTTGGTTGAAATGGATCAACCGCGATACAAGTAGGTTGTATATTTTGTAAGTGATATTGAACTTGAAACTCTTCATTCCTTTTTTCTACAACAAGAAGTTCGCGTTCCATACAAAGAAATAATCGCTTCAATTTTATATCCTCCTTTACATTTCTTACAGTATTAAACAATATGAGAAAGAAAAAGAAATAGTCATATTTTTAGGTTGAGAAAAAGGAAATGATAAGAAGACACAAGGCGTACTAGCAGAAGCGACACGTTTATTGAAGGATAGGTTTTATGTAGGGCATATTACGAGACAAATAGAAATAGAGGATCTATACGTAAAGAACCACTTTGCAAAGTATGAAAGAAAAAAGATGATAAAAAGTGTCATAAACTCATTCTTGCAACATACATATATATAATGTGGCCACAAACAGTTGTAAGGTAAATATCTCATCATATTACTTTACTTCTAAAATATCATCTTTATAATCAAAGTGGTAATTGATAAGGGTTATCATTTTCAGTTATTGTAGAAAGGGGTTTTTAAAAAGATGAGTAGTCAACTCCGTTTTGCTATTGAAATTCGCAGGAGGCAGTTAATTGACCAGTTAATTGGAGCTGGTGTGTTTAAAATTCTTGATCGACAATTATACGAGCTTTCTTTAGAGGAACTAGAAAAAGAGTATAGGGACATTAAAAAATATGCCGAAGTTCGCGCATAGTCATATAGAATAGTAAATGAAGACCCCTTAAGTTGGAAAAAAACAAGGAGGGGTCTTTATTTATTTAGCAGAGATTATTTTTTGTATTTCTTTCATTGGCCGCAACCAATTTTTGGACATGATTTTTTCGATTTGTGCTGCATCTTGGTTTTTTAATGCTTCGATGATTAAATTGTGTTCTTCAATCGATTGACGCGCAGGAATGAAATTTTGGAAAAATAGGTATTCAAGACGTAATACATGAAGTTGGATGTTTGCTAAGAACGGTTCGATGTATGTATTTTTAGCGATTGATACGATTGTATTATGAAATTGGATATCTAAGTGTAATGCCTGTTTCGAATTTTTTTCATCTATGGCATTTATAAATGCTGAGTTTATTTCAGAAAGTCTTATCAGATCAGTCTCTATTATTTGATGCATCGCTTGTTTTCCAACAATCGTATGAAGGCCAGCGATCGTTTCATAAATGACAGATACATCTTCTAATTTTATAGGAGTAATTTTTGTTTTTTGTCCTGGAACCATTTCCACAAGACCCGAAAGTTCTAACACTTGCAATGCTTCTCTAACCGGTGTTCTACTCACACCTAAAGCCTCAGCTAACTCTCCGTCATTAATTTTTTCATTAGGTTGTAAAATACCTTCAATAATCCAATCCTGTAGTTGATTTAAAACGAGTGATTTAGCAGATACTCTTTCTTGCTTTCGATAGTTTTGAGGAATAGGCATGATTAAACATTCCCTTTCATTTTATATTTTGCTTTTTTGTCTCGACAAGTCGTAAATTAGGCTTTCCTTCATCTGGTTTTTGACTTAGTACAAGTACCATTACAATCACGCAAAGAGCACCTAATAATTGAAATGATTGAAACGGAACATGCAAAATGAGAATAGAAGAAATGATAGCTGCAAGAGGTTCTGTACAACCAAATAGTGTCGTCTCTTTCGGTGTAAGGTAGCGGATGCTATCCAAGTATAAGTAGAACGCAATAAGCGTTCCAAAAATAACAACGAATGCAATAAGAAAAAGATTGTTAGGCTGTAAATATTTCATGCCTGATAATAAGATAAACTCGTTTGTAGAAAAAAAGTGTAAGATGGTTACACCAACTCCTCCAATAATCATCCCCCACCCAACAATGACAGATGAAGACCATTTCTCTAATAATTCCTTTGAATAAAGGCTATAGAATGCTAGTGACAGACCAGATAAAATGCCCCAAATGATAGCTGGAGTTGAAACAGCTAAATTATCAATAGATCCATTCGTTAGTAAGAAAAAGGTTCCGATTAAAGAGAGTACGATCGAAATAAAATCGATTTTAGTGGGACGAATATTCCATTTGAAGATAAGGTAAACAGTAATAAATATTGGCGCTAAATATTGTAATAATGTTGCAACGGCAGCATTGCCTTCCTTAATAGATGCAAAATATGTATATTGCACCGCGAGCATACCTAACAATCCAAACAGAATCATTTTGTTTGCATCGGCCTTTTGTTTCCAAATGCCAAGCACTTCTGATTTTTTACTACCAAATGAGGAGAATAAGAGCAAAATACTACCGGATATAAGTAAGCGGATTGTAACCAACCATTCTGTAGAGACATTGTCTTGTTGAAAAAGTTGTTGTGCAGCGGTGCCAGATAATCCCCATAAGCTTGCCCCTGTAATGACCATAATAATGCCTTTCAACCGTCCTGAATCCATAGATAGGTCCTCCTTTCAGAAAGGAAATTTAATTGAAATATTAAATACAATATGTAATATATCATGAGTAATATTAAAAATAAACAGAATTTTTCGATGGTAAAAATAGACAAGCGATAGGTATAATGATATTAAAATAATGTAAAGGAGGGGTTTGATGATTGGTGGATTTATAATTTGTTTCCTTGTAGGCATGTTAATTATCATTTTGGGATACCAGATTCATATAAAAAAGAGATTATGTCTCTTAGCTGGGTACCAGGAAGAGACATTTGTAGGGGATAAAGAAAAGCTTGCAAAAGTATCAGGGATTTTTTCGTACGTAATAGGAAGTACTACAGTTCTGTTGCCATTTGGATTAGAAGCAATTGGCGACGCTGCGGGGATTGGTTATGGGATTTTTGTTGTTATAAGTACAATTGTACTTGTTATATGGAGTAATGTAATAAATAGGCCTAATAACTCTAAAGAATAAACAAAAACAAGATGGTAACCTTTTAAGGAAACTATCTTGTTTTTCTACTTTGTATTATGATACCACGGTAAAAGGTGGGATTGGATCAACAAAATTATCCCACTCCTGTCTCATTTCTTCATCAGTTAATAAGCATGTATCCAAAGAGCGTTCAATTTCATGTTGATTCATTTTAACTCCAATAAAGACAAGTTCTGTTATTCGATCCCCATACTGCTTATCCCAATTTTTTAAGACTTCTGGTTCTTCCGCAATGATTTGCTGCTGCTCGGCCTCAGGTAATGCTGCAATCCATTCACCAGCTCCTTGGATGGTAATGGAAGAGCCAGCTTGAGACAGAAGTCCCATCATATGGTTACGAGATGCGAGCCAGAAAAATCCTTTTGCTCTTACAACATCTAGTGGCCAGTTTTTTAACCAATTCATAAGTCGAACAGGATGAAATGGACGTTTGCGGCGATAAACAAACGAACTAATGCCGTATTCTTCTGTTTCTGGCGTATGGTGATCATTATTTAACTCTTGAATCCAACCAGCTGCTTGGCTAGCTTCATCATAGTTAAATAAATTCGTATTTAAAATTTCATTTAGTGGTACTGCGCTAAATGAAGATTCAATGATTTTTGCACTAGGATTTAACTTTTGTAATAGAAGATGGAGTTCGATAACATCTTCCTTTTCTAGTAAATCCACTTTGTTCAAAAGAATAACATTTGCAAATTCAATCTGATCAATTAGTAGATCGATAACTTCTCGTGTATCTGTTTCATCAATTGCTTGTTTTCGATCTAGTAAACTTTCCCCAGCGGCAAAGTCATCCCAAAATCGATTTGAGTCGACTACAGTAACCATCGTATCGAGACGACACTTGCTCGTTAAATCAATTCCTAGTGCTTCATCTATATACGTAAATGTTTGTGCAACAGGAATAGGTTCACTAATGCCGGAAGATTCAATCACAATGTAGTCAATATCTCCTGCCTCTACAAGACGGTTTACCTCAATGATTAAATCTTCTCGTAGGGTACAACAGATGCAGCCGTTTTGAATTTCTACTAATTTTTCTTCTGTACGAGAAAAGCCTCCTTGTTTCACAAGTGCGGCATCAATATTTACTTCGCTCATATCATTTACAATGACAGCTACTTTTAAGCCCTCTCTATTTGTCAAAATATGATTCAATAATGTTGTTTTTCCAGAACCTAAAAAACCACTTAAAACGGTAATGGGCACTTTTTTCATTGTATATACCTCCTGTTAAATCGTAATCATTACGTTTTATAATAAATGACTTTAGAAAGAAATGCAACAATAAATCATAATGATTACGATTTATGAATAGGAATGAAGTATGAAAAATGAAAAATGTTTGGGATTGTCATAGAAAAAGAGGACAAGCATACGATTAAATATGAATAAAACGGAGGCGAGGAAGTTGGTTTTTAATAGAATATCAAAAGAGTTAATTGGTACGCTTCTCATTGCAATCTTTCTTTTTTTATTATTTTTTGTAGATTTTACAAATCTAGCAAACTTGCACAAAAGTATTCCAAAAGAATGGCTAAATGTGAATGCAATTTTTTTAAGTATTTTCTTTGAAGCAGTACCATTTATTTTATTAGGTGTTATTGTTTCATCGGTTATTCAAGTATTCGTAACAGAGGAGATGATTCAAAAAATATTGCCGAGGTCAACAATTGTTGCAATGATTCCAGCAGCTTTGGTTGGTGTCATTTTTCCAATGTGTGAGTGCGTCATCATTCCTGTAGTAAGAAGGCTAATTCAGAAAGGGTTACCCTCCCATGTAGGAATGGTGATTTTAGTAAGTGCCCCAATTTTAAATCCAATTGTGTTTTTATCAACGTATTATGCATTTCGAACGAATCCAAATGTTGTATATGCTCGTTTTGGGTTAGCGTTATTTGTTGCATTATTGATAGGCTTAGTTGTGTATTATGTATACCGTAATAAAAGTATTTTAAAAGAACAAAAAGTGATTACTCATGATGAGAAGAAAAAAAGTTGGCGAGATGTAATAAGTCATGGAGTGGATGAATTTTTTGATACAGGCAGGTACTTATTAATTGGTGCGTTCTTAGCAAGTTTATTTCAAACATTTTTAGATCGTAACTTGCTTGTAGAAATTGCAAATAGCGAGGTAATTTCACCTTTTGTCACGATGGCTTTTGGCTATGTACTATCGCTTTGTTCAGAAGCAGATGCATTTATCGCAGCTTCATTTGGTCATATATTTTCAGTAAAAGCACTCGTTGCTTTCCTAGTATTTGGGCCGATGTTAGATTTGAAAAATACATTGATGTTATTTGCTTACTTTCAAAAAAGATTTGTTTTCTTCTTTATTGGAATTGTCACGATTACTGTATATATCGTTGTTCAGTTTGCAATGAGTTAGGAGATGACGATAATGAAAAAGCAAAGTAAACAAGAATTTCATACATATATTCGGGGGATTATTTTACTTGGATTTGCAATGCTTCTATTTAAACTATTGGTAACAGGGAATATTGATTATTTTGTTGCACCAAAAATGATAAAGTTTATCTATTTTGCGTTTTTTCTTTCGCTAATTTTAGGCTGCTTACAAGTATGGAATGGGAATGAGGAGAAAAAAAGAGGATGTAACTGCTGTAAAAATCATACAGTGCCAAAGTCAAAAATTGGAATTTGTATGCTATACGCAATTTTTTTAATTCCGATTGTGAGTGCATTTTTATTTTCTAATGTGACACTTGATGGTAGCGTAGCAGCAAAACGTGGCATGAATCAAAGTGCAGGAGCGAAGCAACAATCCAAAAGTTCCGATTGGAGGGAACTATTAGTGGATCAAGAAGAAGAACCTATTCAAAACCTTCCTACGCAAAAGCAGTCACAAAAAGAATTAGAAAAAAACATACTGAAGCAAAATACAATCCAAGTAGACAATCAAAATTATATTCAAACGATGGATGTAATCGGTCAAGATGTGCTTGGATTTAAAGGGAAAAAGATAACTTTTACGGGTTTTGTTTATCATGATAAAGAAGTAAAGGAAGATAAAGTAGTAGTCGCTCGCTATGGAATTACATGTTGTGTTGCAGATGCCGCTGTGTGGGGAATGATTGTTTCTGGAAATGAAATAAACACTCTTCCAGAAGAAACGTGGGTGAAAGTTACAGGGATATTAGATGAAACGACGTATAAAGGGGTACTGTTTCCACTTGTAAAAGTTAGTAAAGTAGAAAAAATGGAAAAGCCAAAAGATCCATATGTGTATGATGCTTTGCCGCAATGATGAAGTGAAGTAGCTAATCATATTATTTGGAGACGATGTTTTTAGAAGATACTTTTGAAAGTTATAAGTTGAATTTGAAATAGGAGAAATATATTAAATTATGACATTGTCCTTTTAGGAGTTGGTATATTATTGATATACTTTATACCTTTTCTCATATTAAGCCTGTATAATCTTAAAAATAAAGATCTCGTACATGAAGCAAAGAAAATCCTTCTTCACTCTAATGAGAAAAGAAGGATTTTTTGTTATTTATACAATGGATTGTCGACTTTTACATAAAAATAGGAGTGAGCTTCCCCCATCATTCGCATTAGCGTCAGGGCTTTATAGTCTACCTTTTCTGCAAAGAAGATATCATAATCAGTTGTTGCGTTTTTTGTATAGCGTGAGTCTTGTTGTAAATCTAAAAAGATATTTTTTGTGACTCGTTTTACAATATTCCAAAGCAATTGTTCGTCTATGTTATAGAAACGGCTTACATGAATAAATAACTCTCCAAAGTGATTTTGCATAACGGAGTAAAATACCTTGTTTCGTACGCTCTTTTCATCATCAACTAAAATGCGTGATTTGTGATGGAAGTTTGTACTGTCAATCCCTTCCTGTTGTAAACGACCACGGTGAACACGAATGCCTTCCCAATCACGAACAAGAAGTCGGTCTGGTGTGCCATCTTTTTTAAAGACAGGTACTGTATTTTGCAAGTGGCCTTCTAAGCCGATTCCGTACTTCACCATAAGTGGAATAAATCCAGTTAAAGCGTTATCTACATATTTTTCAATAAATGAAACGATTGCATCATGTAATGGTAGACAATTCTTTACTTTATATAGTTCGATAAGTTCAACAATAAGTGGTTGATTCGCTCCGTGTGCAGATGCAACAAGAGCAGAGCCGACAATAGCCCATTCATCTTTATTTATATAGGGGTACACATTATCACGAATGACACATGCAAGATTTTCACTTCTCAAAGTTTGCAAATCTATATTAGAGTCATTTGCACTGAGAAAATGTGCGCCAGCACATTCCATAATCGGAATAAATCTTCTTTCATCGATACTTGTATCTTCTTTTATAATTTTTTGTAATACATTACTCATCAGTGGACCGTTATGAATCGTTTGTTCTGATAAGGTTCGCACTTCTCCTGTTAAATGAACATTCGTTGTTAACTTATAATGAGGTTTTCTTGTATCATACTGTGCTGGGAAGATGGTACGAAATGACATACCAGCTACATAAGGCGCCTCATAATCAAAAATAATAATTTTTTTCTGTTCAATTTCTGTTTTGTATAACTCTTGCAATGTATGCATCGTTTGCCAAGGATGGATAGGTAATAGAAGATAATCATCTATTCTATCATCTAGCCTAATCTCTGCCTCGGCTTTCAGTACAGGTTCTAAAGAAAAGATGATAGGATTCCAATCTTGTGATTTCATAAACGCAGTACTTACTTCTTTGTTATGAACGGCTACAAATCGAAGTGGAATCGTATTTTTAAACTCTGCTGAATACGCAATTGTTTCTTCAGGGTTTAAGCCTTTTCGCATTTTTGCTCCAGGATGACAGGGGTGTCCTTCAATAACAAGTTGTTCAAAAAAAGCATAATGATTATCTGTTTGTGCAGCTGCTTCTAATGTTGATACCTCAGTAGACTGTTCATGAAATGTATAGGCAAGCGATAAATTAGCAGCACTATTAGCTAAATCCTCTTCGAACATATGAAAATAAGAAGACTGTCCTTTCCAACCTTCTTGAAAAATTAAAGCTAACACTTCATTTGGATGTGTAATTTCTTTTTGCTCAGATGGTGATATGAGCATGTATGGCCCGTTTACAATTGGACGTTCGAAAGCATACATTTGTTGAACTGGTACGAGTAAGTAGCAGTCTTGTTTCTTAAAATATAAAGCTTGTATTATGGAATATTTTTCAAAACTCTTCTGGTGTGTATGTATATAATCTAGTAAATAATCTGGACAACGGTACGCTGAAATAGAAACAAACGTCTTAGCTGACTTTTGAAATGTCACCACAGTATCCATTAGATTGCTTATATTTTCTCGGATGACAGAAGATAGTAGTCGTTCTAATATACCGTTCCGACCTTTATATAAATTTTGCTTATATATTTCATGTAGCGGTGGATGGTTTTGCTGTAAAAAAGAAAATAATGTTTGTTCTTCTACCTCAAATGAATGAATGCTGTGTAAGTGCATAGAAACCACCTTTCTCAATTTTAGCTCTTTACAAAAAAGAGAGAATATTTTATATTGTCCTTACAATGATTATGATAATCAATTTCAATTATAAAGAGTGGATTAAAAAATGCAACAAAAAATTTGAGGTGATTCGTATTCGAAAACTGTTTTTTGGTAGTTCATTTTTTTTGTTTATGGGGAATTGGCTCGGAATGACTGCTATTAATTGGTATGTCTATGATTTGTACCATAGCGCGACATATTTAGGATGGTTAAACTTTGTACGACTCATTCCAATCGTATTATTTAGTGTTTATGCAGGAAAGCTTTGTGATTTGTATCCACGTGTCAAATTAATGAAATCATATTCCTTATGGGGATTTGTATTGACAACTTTACTTGCGGTTTATGTTGCTTTAGTTACTCCTTCATATTTTATTTTTTTACTTTTTTCATTTATTCGTGGGGTCATTAGTGCATTAGAAACACCAAATCGAAATACACTTCTTTCAGATATTGATACAAATAATCAAATTAGCAAACTGATTTCCATGCATTCATTTGTCATGAATGTTTGTCGATCAACTGGCCCGGCATTAGCAGGATTTCTTATTGCAGCAGGGCATATCGAATTAACATTTATGATGCAGGCTGTTTGTGCACTTATTGCTTGGATTCTTGTGATACCAATGAAAGATCACCCAATGAAAAAGCGAAAAGAAAAGAAAAAAGCGAGTTGGGAACAAATTGCTGCATATTTTTCTAATGACAAAATGGGAAGAAATATCTTTGTGACATCACTTATTACAATGGCTTTTGGTTTTTCCTATACATCGGTTTTACCAGCGCTTGTTTCAAAGCAATTTACGGGAAAAGCAGAAGTGTTTGGAATCGCTATGTCATCAGCTGCAATTGGTGCGATCATAGCTACTGTGATTCTTCCAAAAGCATTGACATATATTTCAGAAGTACGTCTGTATTATGTTAGCTTAATTGCATTTTCAATTTCTTTAGCACTACTGATTGTTAGTAATATATATGTATTTTTTATTCTTTTATTTTCTATTGGTCTATTTGGTCAGTTATTACGATCAAGTAATCGTGTCTATTTTCAGCATCAAGTCCGTGAAGAAGAGAGGGGACTTATGCTTAGTGTAGTACTGATGGATCGAGGGATGATACCACTTGGTTCTATTTTAGTTAGTTATTCCATTGAATATGTTGGTATTGCTCAAACATTTATATTAATGGGAGTTATATGTATGATCCCGTCTTTATTTCAATTTATAAAACTGAAACAGCAAAAAGGAAAGGTGAAGGAATTTGTCCATGCAAAGAAAACAAGTTAATAGAGTAAAATCAGAACGAAGTATTTTAAATCGTTTTTGCAATGCATTGATTCGGGAGAAAGTGCTACAAGAGAACTGTGCAATATTGAAACATGAGCATAGCATAGAGATTGTAGATAGTATGAACGATGCGGAATTATTGTTAGAAGTAAAACAAGAAGGAGCGTTTGAACGATACGAGTTTATATTCCCAATTCGTTTTAAAGTTCGTGGACATATACGGTGGATTGATTCATTGTCAATGTTTTGGGAAGAAGTTGCCCCGTTCTTTCGTATTCATATTTCACAGTCTTTACAAGAAGAATTGGAAAACAGTGTAACCAATTTAGCACTAGCATACGAAGCATGGAATCGGAAACAAGAATGGGTGAAACAACAATTAGGGACAAACGTTTTGTTTGCAACAAAAACAAAGCCTAACAATTTATATCAATTTTTAAAAGCTTTACAAGCATGTATACCATTTGATGAGCTTACTTATACGGAATCACTTGTTATTGAGGGACATCCGCTTCATCCATCTACGAAAACGAAACTTGGTTTATCAAGAGAAGAAGTGAAATTGTATGCACCAGAATTTGAACATGTTGTTCCGTTACATGTTCTTCTCGTTCATAAAGAAGTAGCTGAAGTAACCGGAGATCATATGCAGAAACCACTTATATATGAAAATTCACCAGAGTTATATGAAGCAGTGCACACATTACTTGTAAATAAAGAAAAAAGAATGGAAGATTATTATCCATTTCTCATTCACCCATGGCAGTATGAACATGTATTACAAGAAGAATATGGTTCAGAGTTAGAAGAGGGATGGATTATTCCAGTGCCATATCAACTATCTTCACGTGCAACATTATCATTTCGAACAATGAATGTATTAAAATTACCATATCACGTGAAACTTCCAGTGCGAGCGCAAGCAACGAGTGCAGTTCGTACCGTGTCACCAGAAATAACAGTAAATGGCCCACTATTATCAAAAGTATTAGATGGCATCTATACAAAGGAACAAAATTTAGAGCAGTCTATTGTTGTTGTAAGGGAACGAGTAGGAGCCTATTTTTCTAAACCGAATACTAGGGATTTAGGACGTAATTTAGCATTTATTTTACGGGAAGATCCCAATCAGTATAGAAGAGAAGGAGAATTATTATGGGTTGGTGCAAGTTTAACAGCCGATAATCCATTAAAAGAAAACGAATCTGTCATTTTAGATATAATGCGTACATATTTTGACAAAGAGGAAATCGGTAAAAAAGAGATATTTTATTATATTGCTCATTATACTGAGAAAGTGATGTTGCCATTGTTAGAACTTGTTTTACGATATGGGATTGCCCTAGAAGGACATATGCAAAATTCTATTATTGTGACAAAAAATGGTGAAGTACAACGTATTCTCATTCGTGATCTTGGTGGAGTAAGAATTTATAAAGAGAAATTGGCGGAATTGATAGACCTCTCGATTATGAAAGAAGCAGCATTATTTACAGAGAATATGACTGAAGTATATAACAAGTTTATTCATTCTGTATTGCAAAATCATTTTGGGGATTTGCTATTTACATTGGCTCGAGCAGTTGATGATATACAGGAAAAAGAGTTGTGGAGAATTGTTGCAGCTGTGGTGGAAGATTTTATGGTAGGGGTAACAGAAGAGCAACGAGCAGCAATATTTGCACCTTTTATTGAGACTAAGGCATTATTTTCGATGAGAATACATGATCAAGCGAAATCGTATTTATATACAAATTTCCCCAATCCACTTTGTATGTAGGAGGAATAAAAATGCGGCCCATCATGAAAATAAACCTTTCAAAATTAAAGCATAATGCCATTATGATAAAACGATTATGTGAGCATGCAAATGTTTCATGTTTTCCAGTTACAAAAGGAGTAAGTGCTGCAACACAAGTAATCGGAATTTTGAAAGAAGCTGGATTTACAAGATTTGCAGATTCAAGATTACAGCATCTTCATAAAATCCGTAAAATGATGGGAAACAGTGCGGAACTTCTTTTAATTAGAACACCAGCTTTATCAGAAATAGAGGAGACAGTTCTAACTGCAGATATAAGTTTGAATTCTGAACTCTGCGTGATTGAGGCATTGGGAAGGGCTGCGACGAAATATGGGAAAATACATCAGATCATTTTAATGGTAGATTTAGGAGACCTTCGCGAAGGTATGTTGCCTATGCAAATGGTGGAGATCGCCCAAAGAGTAGTGGGGATACAGGGGATAGAGCTTGTTGGTATTGGAGCCAATTTTACTTGTTTTAGCGGTGTGATTCCAACTGAATCTTCTTTGCTAGAGTTAACACAATTGACTGAGCTAGTGGAAGAAACAATCGCGCAGCCACTTTCCATTATTTCGGGTGGAAACTCCAGTTCCTTACCGCTTATCTTACAAAGGAAAGAAATAGGGCGGGTCAATTCTCTTCGTATTGGTGAGGCTATTTTTCTTGGGAAAGAAACAGCATATGGGAAGAACATTCCTTTTATGTACCAAGATATATTTTCAGTAGAAGCTGAGATTATTGAGGTTAAAAGAAAGCCCTCGATGCCTAGAGGTGTGATTGGAAAAAACGCTTTCGGTCAAGTTCCATGTTTTGAAGAAAAAGGAGAACGATTGCGAGCCATTGTTGCGATTGGTCGACAAGATCTTGATATTAGTGGGTTATATCCACTTGATGGGCATATCGAGATTCTTGGCGGAAGTAGTGATCATTTAATCATTGATATAACAGATAGTGAGACATATCGAGTAGGCGATATAATTACGTTTCTTCCAGCATATAGAGGGATGCAAAGCGGTATGGTTTCTTCACTTGTACACAAACAATATGTATTAGATGATGTGTTACAAAAAGTGCTTGTTCTATAAAGTGAAATTTTGATTCGTGACCCCAATAATTACGAACTCTCATCAATCGAGCGCGTGTTATATATATTGAATTTGTAAAACAATATACGTATATATTAAATGTTTTAATTGAAGAAGAAAAAGAAGTGCATAATCAATAAGTAGGTCGTGAAGTGATAAAAAGAGAAACAGTTGAACAATTTTGCTCAACTGTTTCTTTTTTAGGGATTTTTTAATTGTTTTTGTTAATTGTAAATAAAAATACAATATTTTTTATAATTTTCATTGCGAAATATCAGCTCTACTTTTACAATAGAAAAGGTGTATATTTATTATACTAAAAAAACAAATCGGAATAATGTGAAAATTATAGTTTGTCTTTATGAATTGTATGTAAAAGTACATATTAGGCGACATATATCATATTATCGACTTGTAAGGAGAGAAGCAAATGAAAAGTGTAAGATTACCATCGATTCCAGAAATCATTATTCTTTTATTACTGTTTCTTGCAGTTGTCTTTTCCTTTCAAACGATCTTTAATTTGCCGATTCAATTAGCGCTATTTATTTCATGGTTTTTAGTAATTGCGCTTGGACTAAGGTTAGGGTTTCGTTATCAAGAATTGCAAGATGCAATTACGAAAGGAATTTCGAATGGATTAGAAGCTGTTCTTATTTTAGTTGCTGTAGGAGCACTAATTGGAACGTGGATTGCTGGCGGTGTTGTACCGACATTGATTTACTATGGCTTAGAATTTATCCATCCGAGTATATTCTTATTAGCAACCTTAATTATTTGTTCAATTACTTCTATTGCAACAGGTACATCGTGGGGAACAGTTGGTACAGCTGGTATTGCCATGATGGCAATCGGTGAAGGTCTTGGCTTACCGCTTCCACTAGTTGCTGGAGCGGTACTTTCAGGGGCATACTTTGGAGATAAGTTATCCCCACTTTCTGATAGTACAGTACTTGCTGCCTCAATGGCAAAAGTAGATGTTATTGCACACGTTCGTGCGATGTTTGTATTAGATATACCGGCATATATTATTACTGGTATTATGTTTACAGTTGCCGGATGGATGTATGGTGGAGATAATGTTGATTTAAATAAAGTGGAGTTTTTAAAAGAAGCTTTATTAAAGCAATTTGATATTAAAATATGGATGCTTGTTCCAGCGGTTATTGTTATTGTACTATTAGCAATGAAAAAACCATCAATGCCAACAATTGCAATGGGAGCGCTTCTCGGTGCAATTTGGGCAACGCTTTTCCAAGGTATGAATTTTGGAGATGCAATTGGAACAGCATATAACGGTTTCTCTATTGAATCAGGTGTGGACTTCATTGATAAGTTGCTAAATCGCGGTGGAATCAATGGTATGCTAAGTTCAGTAGCTGTTATTATTTTTGGATTAGGTTTCGGAGGATTACTTGAAAAACTTGGCGTTTTAAAAGTAATCGTATCAAAATTTGAGAAGAAACTAAACTCTGCAGGAAATGTAACGTTGTCCACATTAATCGTTGCTTTCTTGGCAAACGTATTCGGTTGTGCAATGTATGTATCACTTATTTTAACGCCAAAAATTATGCAAGACAGCTATGATAAATTAAAACTAGATCGCCGTATATTAGCGCGTAACTCAGAAGTAGGTGGAACATTAACTTCGGGTATGGTTCCATGGTCTGATAATGGTATCTTTATGGCTGGTATACTAGGTGTTTCCACATTATCATATGTTCCATTTATGTGGATGAGCTTTGTATCATTAGCATTAGCAGTTATATATGGATATACAGGGAAATTCATTTGGTATGTTGATGATGCTGAAAAAGGAAAACAAGCATCATAAGATAAAAAAAATCATCCTTTGCGTATAGCAGAGGATGATTTTTTTTATAAACTATATGATAGATAAACTACTAAAAATAAAATCTCTATAATTTGTAAAGTTAAATGAAAGCCAAATAAGATATGTTTTTTCAGCAAACTTTCATATGATGTATGATTGTAATTTGAACGGATGAATTTTTAGTTTTTATAGGTGTGATTATTGGTAAGTTATAAGGATTTTGCAGGGAAATTAGCGTTGTTTTATTTTCTATTCGACAAAATAAAACAAATTATTGTAACTTAGTTTGTTATGTTTATTGAGGAATTATGCAATTTTTCCATATTGGAGGGCGTATAGATTGAAAAAACGTACTGTTGAATTGGTAACAGGACTAGTTGCTTCTATAGTAGGAGCTTGTATATCATTTTTTCTTTTTATTGTGTATAGTTTTAGGTCAGTTATTGAGGATTCTTGGAAAGCTCAAGCCTATGGGGCGATCGTGGTTTTTCTTATACAGATTTTAGCTATTGTAATTTCTTGTTGTGTCAATAAAATGAACAATAGGTTATATGGAAGTGTAATGCTTACTATTGGTATCATCTCCATACTCTTTTCATATGATGCATTGTTGTTTCCAGGAGTTATATATATTGTTTCTGGATGTTTAGCGTTTAGATCACTAGAAAATACATCAGGTGAAAAATAGAGTGGAAATAAAGGAATTAGGATATGTATTATGTAAGAAGAGTGTGAAGACTGAACACTTCGGCAAAGTATAAAACTATTTCTTTCGTTGATTTGTTTGAAATTTTTATCCTATAGTACTAAGTTACCCCATAAGTTCAATGCGAACTTATGGGGTGTTTAGTTTCTGGTGATATTCGTATATTTCCCCTATCAAAAAGCAAAATATATAGTATCAAAAACAGGAGGAGAGAGATGACTGAATCGCTACTGCTGGAGTATGGAGGAGTTATATTAATTCTTATTGCATTAGAAGGAGTTTTATCTGCAGATAATGCTCTTGTACTTGCTATTATGGTTAGACATTTATCTGAAGATGATAGAAAAAAAGCTTTGTTTTATGGATTATTCGGTGCGTTTATATTTCGATTCGGCTCATTATTTTTAATTTCACTTCTTGTGAATGTATGGCAGATGCAGGCGATAGGGGCGATTTATTTATTGTTTCTTTCTGCTAGAAGTTTAGTTAAAATATATCGGCAAAAGAAGTGGCAAAGAGAAATGCACGGAGAGCAAGAAAAAGGGATGGAAGAAAATACGCCGAAAAAGAAAAGTAGTTTTTGGTTAACAGTTCTAAAAGTGGAGGTTACAGATACTGCATTTGCGATTGATTCAATTTTAGCTGCGGTGGCTCTTACATTAACCATTACACCACTAAATAAAGGAATGATAGGTGGTCTTGACGCGGGGAGATTCTGCGTTATTTTTACTGGTGGGATGATTGGTTTAATTATTATGAGATTCGCGGCTACTTACTTTGTGAAGTTATTGCGTGAAAGACCTGGCCTTGAAACGGCAGCTTTTATGATTGTTGGATGGGTCGGCGTAAAACTTATTGTTTCAACACTGGCGCACCCTATGGTTGGAATAATCGATAAGGATTTCCCTCAATCCGCTACGTGGAAAGCTATTTTTTATATCGTATTAATTACGATTGGCGTTTGTGGTTGGTTCTTATCTCCTGATGCATCTGAAACATAATTTAGTAAATATAGAATTATCAATAAATACAGGTGAGAATCCTTATCGTTTAAAGGGAAGTCTGTTACAATAAAAATGTATCTATTTTATTATCAAGGGGATGAAAACATGGAATACAGAATTGAAAGAGATACATTAGGAGAAATGAAAGTTCCAACTGATAAATTATGGGCCGCACAAACACAGCGTAGTAAAGAAAACTTTCCAATTGGAACAGAGCATATGCCGATTGAGATTGTACAAGCATTTGCAATTTTAAAGAAAAGTGCAGCCATTAGTAATCACAAATTAGGAAAGTTATCGGAAGAAAAAGCTCAGGCGATTGTAGAAGCAGCTGATGAAATCCTAGCAGGAAAATGGAATGAACATTTCCCGCTTGTTGTATGGCAAACAGGCAGCGGAACACAATCGAATATGAACGTGAATGAAGTAATCGCCAACCGTGGGAATCAAATTTTAGAAGAGAAAGGACTTGCTGTACATATTCATCCAAATGATGATGTGAACATGTCCCAAAGTTCAAATGATACATTCCCAACAGCGCTTCATGTTGCTTGTTTGATTGCAGTGGAAAACCAAGTGCTACCGGCAATTAAAAAGTTAAAAGCAACATTAGAGAAAAAAGTAAATGAGTTTCAAAATATTATTAAAATCGGTCGTACGCATTTGCAAGATGCAACACCTTTAACGTTAGGGCAAGAAATTAGTGGGTGGCACCGTATGCTTGAAAAAACAGAGCGTATGATTGCGGATAGCAATACATATATGAAAGAACTTGCAATTGGGGGTACTGCAGTTGGAACAGGCATTAATGCACATCCTAAATTTGGTGAGATGGTTGCAGAGGAAATTAATCAGTTTACAGGAAAGCAATTTGTATCAGCACCAAATAAGTTTCATGCATTAACAAGTCATGATGAGGTTGTGTTTGCACATGGTGCGTTAAAAGCATTGGCAGCGGATTTAATGAAGATTGCAAATGATGTACGTTGGCTTGCAAGCGGCCCACGTAGTGGTCTCGGTGAAATTATTATTCCTGCGAATGAGCCAGGAAGCTCTATTATGCCAGGGAAAGTAAATCCAACACAAAGTGAAGCATTAACAATGGTAGTGGCGCAAGTTATGGGAAATGACGCAACCATCGGATTTGCAGCGAGCCAAGGTAACTTTGAACTAAATGTATTTAAACCAGTAATCGCATATAACTTCTTACAATCTGCTCGTTTATTAGCCGATGCGACAGTTTCATTTAACGACAAATGTGCGGTTGGTATCGAAGCAAATGAAGAAGTGATTAACCAAAACGTAAATCGTTCTTTAATGCTTGTTACAGCATTAAATCCACATATCGGTTATGAAAATGCGGCGAAAATTGCAAAGCATGCTCATAAAGAGGGATTAACATTAAAAGAAGCAGCATTACAATCGGGGTTATTAACGGAAAAACAATTTGATGAGATTGTAGATCCAAAGAAAATGATTGCACCGAAGGAATAATTAGAATGGACAATAAAAAGCCAAGATTCTATTTGAATCTTGGCTTTTTTCTCGAATAGAATTTCTATTCTCTTAATTATTAATAGTATATGCAATTCTGAAGATGGAGAGTGGCATCATAATAGAAATACGATTCTATATTTCTATTGTGATCAAAAATGGTTTTCACTATAAATTTATTTATTATATTCAGGTTTGGGCATGTATCTTTTGATAAGGGAATGGACTTGTCTTCGTCTGGTGATACAAAGTTCATTTTCTTGTTAAAAAGTTAGTGAATAGGGTAAATAAGACTAGATTGAAGTTTTAGTTGATTAAGGGATATTACTTCTGCAGCTGTTTATAATACTTTAGAAATATTGGCTGCTATTAGGAAGGAGATGCCTATTTACTAAACGATTTTAAATTTGTTTGGTAAATAAGTAAGCGAAATGTTGAAAAGTTTATTTTGTTTGTGATAAGATGATTCAGTAAGGGTAAACGATATTGTGATTTGTTTGCGTTTTTAATAAACTGTTTGGAGGATTGTTTGGTATGAATGATATTTCTGAGAAGTTTTGGGATGCTTCCATTAAAGAACTAAAAAAAGGATATATATTTGAAGAGGATACAGAAGAATATACTTGTTTAGCATGCGGAGAAAGTTTTATAAAAGGTGTAATTTATCAAGATAATCAAGTTTTATATGAAGCCGAGAAGTTTGTACAATTACACATTCAAAATGAGCATACATCTATGTTTGACTATTTATTGAATCTGGATAAAAAATATACAGGTTTAACGGATTTGCAAAAGAAGATGGTTCAATTTTTTTACATGGGATTCAATGATAAAGAAATTGTGAAAGAGCTGGATGGGGGAAGCACGTCGACAATACGTAATCATCGATTCACATTGCGTGAGAGGATGAAGCAAGCGAAAGTATTTTTAGCATTGATGCAACTGTCCGAAGAAAAATCAAAAGTGCAATCTAAATTTGTACCCATTCATAGAACAGCTACGATGGTGGACGATCGGTACAATATTACGGAAGAAGAAAATGATGAAGTATTAAAGTTGCATTTTACAGAAGGATTAGACGGTCCACTGGTGAAATTTCCGAAAAAACAAAAACGTAAATTAATTATATTACGTCATTTAATAAAAAAATTTAATAGTAACGAAAAGTACACCGAAAAAGAAGTGAATGAAGTTTTGGAAAGTGTATATCCAGACTTTGTAACTTTAAGAAGGTATTTAATTGAATATGGTTTTCTAGATCGAACGCCTGATGGAAGTCAATATTGGGTGAAGTTATAAGAAAGGGGAAAGGAAAATGAATAGAAGAGCAGAATTAAAACAGCAATACAAAGAGATAGAGATTGAAGCGGGTATTTATCGTATTATAAATACAAAAAACGAGAAAATGTACGTTGAGAGTACGATGAATTTAAAGACGATAAGTGGGAGGCGATTTGAACTCAATGTAGGTTCTCATACAAATAGAGCATTGCAAGAGGACTGGAAGCAATACGGTGCAGATGCCTTTGAATTTGAAGTGCTAGAAGTCTTGAAAAAGAAAGAGACTGGTTATTTTAATGCTAAGGAAGAATTGAAAAAATTAGAAGAGAAGTGGCTACAGGAATTGCAGCCATATGGAGAGCGCGGGTACAACCGAGCAAGCTCTTAATAAAAAGGGGAAATGAAATTTGAAATCACCGACAGATAGCATTCAAGAAGATGCAGAATCACAGAGTCAGGAGAAGGAAGGGAAACCGATATGGAAATCGATGTCCATGTTCTTAGTTCCTTTGCTTTTAAGTAATGTATTACAATCAGTTGGACAATTGTTTGGGATGGTAGTGGTAGGAAGATGGCTTGGTGTAAATGATTTAGCTGCCATTTCTGCGTTTTTTCCGTTGTTCTTTCTACTTGTTTCATTTGTAATTGGAATTGGATCGGGTAGTTCTATTTTAATCGGGCAAGCATTTGGAGCTCGTAACGAAGATCGTGTAAAAGCAGTTGTTGGTACAACGCTTACCTTCACATTTATACTAGGAGCTATTTTAGCAGTAGTAGGCAGCATATTCACCATGGATATTCTGCGTTTTATGGGAACACCAGAAAACATTATTGGTATGAGTGTCCACTATGCACGTATTTTATTTATTTCAATGCCAGTTTTATTCTTATATTTTGCATATACAACATTTATGCGAGGTACAGGAGATTCCAAAACGCCATTTTACTTTTTAATTGTTAGTACAGTGTTGAACATGATATTATTGCCTGTTCTTATCTTTGGTTGGTTAGGAATGCCGAAACTTGATGTTTATGGAGCAGCTTATGCCTCTGTCATATCAACGATTATAACGTTTGTTGTCATGCTTATTTATTTGAAGAAGAAAAATCATCCATTACAATTGGATGAAACAGTACGGAAATATCTTCGTATGGATTGGGAACTATTAAAGTTATTACTACGCCTTGGTATTCCAGCAAGTATTAATATGATATTAGTTTCGTTATCTGAGATTGCAGTTATTGCATTTGTAAATCGATTCGGTTCTGACGCGACCGCAGCCTATGGAGTCGTGAATCAAGTTGCAAGTTATGTACAAATGCCAGCAGTCAGTCTTGGAATTACAGTATCCATTTTTGCTGCACAGTCCATTGGTGCGAATCAATTTGATCGATTACAGAAAGTTGTTCGAGCGGGAATTATAATGAACTATATTATTGGTGGTGTATTAATCGCTCTTATTTACTTGTTCTCAAGAGAGATTTTATCACTATTTTTAACAAGTCCGAATACAATTGAAATTGCACATAGCCTAATCATGATTACATTATGGAGTTATTTAATTTTCGGTCATGCACAAATTATTGGTGCGACAATGCGGGCAAGTGGAACGGTACTATGGCCTACTGTTATCAGTGTTGTATCAATTTGGCTTGTGGAAGTTCCTGTTGCCTACTACCTTTCGTATCACACAAGTCTTGGTATAAAAGGTATATGGGTTGGATATCCGGCAGCATTTATTGTGAGCTTACTGTTACAATACGGATACTATAAGCTTTCATGGCAAAAGAAACGGATTACGCGACTTGTTAGTTAAATGGAAGGTGAAAAATATCCCTAAGTTTTCAGCTTAGGGATACTTTGTATGAGTACAAATAACTTATAAATAACTTTTCAAAGTTACATCAAAATGATGTCGCATAAGTTTTCCATCAAACATATAGAACTCCCAAGCTTTCTCTGGATCTCCGATAATTTCAAAGGAGTTTTCGGTTATATACAAAGCGCAATTATCTTCTAAAGCGATTCCTTCTGTATTACGTGCACGGTTTTGTAAGAATAAATGAAAAGCGTTTGCTCGATCTGGTTGATTGTAATGTGGACAGAAGTGTTTGTTTATTAAATTCCAGCCATCGCTTTCCATATAGCCGTCTCCTTTATAATTAGAACGAAGCCCCGTTGTAAACCAGCACATAGCACCAGCGCTATATCCCGCAATGAATGTCCCGTTGTGTACGGCTTCTATCAACTTTTCGTCTATTTTGTTTTCCTTCCACTTTTCAAGCATATTGATATAATTTCCTCCACCTAGATAGATAAAATCAGCAAAATGTATCATTTCACTAATTTTATCTTCGCTAACGCTTTCTTTTATACAGCGTAGAATGTGAACATCACATTGTAACTGCTTCTCGAATGTTTTTCTAAATTCTTTTATATAACCTTCATCGTCATTGCTTGCTGTTGGGATAAATAATATTTTTGGAGATTGTTTCCCAGTTAATTCAATAAGTCGTTGATTTATAAGGAAATGATCCGTTTGTTCAAAGTAACCTCCGCCAATTACAGCTAACTTCATAATGAAGCACCACCTAATAGATTTTTGTTATTGATAAAGTTTCGCTATAGAGAAGTTTCTTTCCTTCTATAACAAAATATGAAAATGGGAATGTGTTCTAAAATAAAGAAGGGGTTTATTTCCATGTTCGTATCATTCTATATTTGACCTTTTATTCTCAGTGTACTACAATTTGTAGTGCAGAGGAGGATTAGCATGTTCACTCAAAATTATAAGTTAAATGAGCAAGGATTAAATCATTTCTTTGGGTCATTAGAAGCGAGGATTATGGAGATTATCTGGAGTACTCCGGATATTACGATTAAAGAAGTACAGCAAAAACTAAGTGAGGAATCTCCTGTGAATTTTAATACAGTGATGACTGTGATGAATCGGTTAGTTGAAAAAGGGCACTTGCAAAAACAAACGGTAAAAAGAAGCGGTGTATACCGTGCTGTACAAACGAAAGAATCCTTTTTATCAAATCAAACCAAAAAAATGACACAAGAATTAATGGGGGAATTTGGTGATTTCGTTGTGAATCACATGTTAGATGAACTAGACCAAGCTGATCCTGCTTTAATAAAGAAGTTAGAAGAAAAACTTAATCAACTGAAAAAAGAGGACTAGTATGATGAAGTGGCAAATACGAAAAATAATATTGTTAGCAAGCAGTATTGGTATTCTCTTTTTTGGGATGTTAGTGTACTACGTTACATATCCATTTTTCTTTGAAAATAAAGCTCTTTTTTTATCGCAGTTTTGTCTCTTTGAATTGCAAGAACATATGAAAGAATTATCAACCATTCGTGTCATAATGAGCGGATTATTGTTATTTACTATATTAGTTGTATGGAAAAGAGTGTGGAAACAGTTTTTCTATAGCCGAAAATTACAGAGAAATTTAGTTATGATTACTCGAAAAGGAAAACAATTGTATTTGCTACCATCATTAGAGGTTACAGCATTTACTATCGGAGTCACTCATCCGAAAATTGTTGTTTCGGAAGGTGTATTTCAATCTTTTACAGAAGAAGAAATTGATGCAATTGTATTACATGAAGAATATCATCAAAAAAATCGTGATCCGTTAAAATTGTTTCTTTTTACGGTGTTAGTTGAAGGAATGCTGTATATTCCGGTATTGAAAGATATGTTACAGCGTTATCATACGTATCAGGAGCTATTGGCGGACAAATATGCGATGGATCAAATGAAATCATCGTTTGAATTAGGTAGTGCATTGTTAAAATTAATTAAAATAAAAACAGTATCTAATCCGTTTATAACAGCTTCTTTTGCGAAAACGGCAATCAATTTGCGTATTGAGCAAATTGTTAGTCCGTCATCTATAAGGCTTAGTATGCCGTTACATACAAATTCAGTTTATGTGACAATAGGGCTATTTCTCATTTCGTTTGTACTTATTATTGGAGAGTGCATATAGCCTCTTTTTTTAACCCGAAACACTACTTTATGTAGTGTTTTGTGGGAGGAATAAAATGGACGCAGTAGGCGCGGGGATTCTTTCATTTGTATCTAATCAAATGATGAAAATTACAGCATTTTGTATTCAATTATTTGACGGATTTACTGGATTTTAAAAATAGGGGGAAAGAAAGTGAAAAAACTAATTACCATTATTCTTGCAGGAGCACTACTATGGGCAGGGTTTAATTTTTATAATTCAAAACAAGAAGAAAAAGAACGGAAAGCAAAACAAGAGGCACTACAAGAGAAAGAAGTATTACCGCAAGTAGGATTTAAAGCACCGAAAATTACACTTAAAGGACTAGATGGGAAGCTGTACTCATTAAATGATGCAAAAGGAAAACCGTATATTATTAATTTTTGGGCATCATGGTGTGGGCCATGTGAAATGGAAGCACCAGACTTAGTGCGTCTTTACGATAAATATAAAGGAAAAATCGAAATTTTTGCGGTGAATGCAACGGTTGGAGATCCAGTACAAGAAGCAAAGGCGTTTGCGGATCGTTTTGGATTTAAGTTCCCGGTTTTACTAGATATGGATGGAGAGGCAGGGATTGATTATAAAATTGTTTCATTGCCAACAACGTTTTTTGTTGATAAAGATGGGGTGATTGTAGATCAAGCGCGGGGGGTATTACCTCCAGATCAACTAGAAAAGAAATTTAAAGAATTAATTGAGAAGTAAAAGGGGACATCCTAATGATGATGGACTGGATGGTGAAAGTACAGCCTATTTCTCTTATAGTGGGAAGTTTATTTGGGCTTGTGCTCATGAAATTAAAAATGAAAAGTCAAGGTATCCCATATGAGGGAATAATGGATACAGTAACAAATGGACTTTTTATCATCGCACTAACATGGAAATTTATGCCGACAATTTTGAATCCAGGGTGGGCTTTTCAGTCACCATGGCAAGCGTTACTCGCTGTAGGAAGTACCCAACACATTATAATGGGTTGCTTGATTGCTAGTGGATATGTTGTATGGAGAAGTAAAAAGGCTAATTTTTCACTTTTGGTTTTACTAGATGCACTTCCTTTTGAGATTGGAAGTATGATTATTTCTTATTTTCTATTCCATCAGTATGTTGGTATAAACACAACAATGCCGTGGGGAATGAAAGTGTATGATTCGAAATTTTTCTATCATCCAATATATATGTATGAAATTATGATAGCAATCTGCCTAATGGGATGGCTGTGGCTAAAAAACGAGAAATTAGGAAGTAGAAAATACATGAGTTATTTTCTACTTGTAGAAGGGATTGCGCATATATTCATTTCACTTATAATTGAGCAAGTTCCATTATTATTTGGTCTGTCTGTGCAGCAGTTACTTATTTTTATTGCGATTAGTATAAGTATTGTATTGCTTCCGAAAAAATAAAAATAGCACTGTGCGAACGGTTGTTCATACAGTGCTATTTTTATAGATTGTATGAATCGATTTCTTTTTATTTTCTCTCTCTTTACAACCATCATTTAGAGGAGTATATTAACAATCAGAATAGCTCAATGTAGATTTTACAGCCAAATAATAAATCGCTTAATCCACTTCAGGAGCGGGGGAACCAAATTTGTGCATTTGTCACTAGGGGTGAATCCTTTTATAGGTAGGGCTACTCTCAAGGTCCGAATCCGACAGCTAACCTCGTCAGCGTTTTGAGAGGGGGGACTTGTGTGTAAAAAACACTAGGTGCAACCTGGTGTTTTCTTTTTATTCTCTTAGTGGAAAAATATTACATTTAATTATAGTGTAATGGGAACAGAAAGGGGAAAGAGGATGAACTGGCTTACAAGTCTAATTACAATTGGCCTATTCGTAATTGTTGCAAAACCAATGGGAGACTACGTATACAATGCTTTTCAGCGTAAGGAAGCATTTCAAAAGGTATTTGGTCCACTGGAAAAAATCTTATTTAAAGTTGCTGGGATTAAAGGGCATAGTCAGACTTGGAAACGGTATATGTTTTGTTTAATAGGAACAAATTTTTTCTTTATTTTGGTTGTATATTCAATATTTCGATTACAAGGAATTCTTCCGTTGAACCCTGATCATTTTTTAGGATTAGAACCAACATTAGCATTTCATACAGCAATTACATTTATGACAAATGCGAATTTACAACACTATGGGGGAGAAAGTAGTTTATCCTATTTCTCTCAAATGGTAGGTGTGACATTTATGATGTTTGCAGCACCTGCAACTTCATTGGCAATCGGCATTACGTTTATTCGTGTACTAGCGGGGAAAAGAATAGGAAATTTCTTTGTTGATTTTGTACAAGCTATTACGAGAATATTATTGCCAATTTCATTTGTCACATCGTTGATATTTGTGTTTTTAGGAACGCCGCAAACATTGGATCCAACAGTTGTTGTGAAAACGTTTGAAGGAACGACACAAGAGATTCCTCGTGGACCAGTAGCATCTTTACTTTCCATTAAAGAACTTGGTGACAATGGAGGGGGTTTTTTTGGAACAGTTTCTGCTCATCCTTTTGAAAATCCTAATATGATAAGTAATGTGTTACAAATGATGTTACAAATGTTAATCCCAATGGCCTTTCCATTTGTATACGGAAGAATGGTCGGTAATCAAAAGCAAGGTAGAATGTTTTTTATATCGATGTTCATTCTGTTTATTATTGGATTCTGTACGCTTGCTATATCTGAATTGAAGGGGAATGCATTGTTAAATCAATTAGGGATAGAAAGTTCACAAGGAAATATGGAAGGAAAAGAAACTCGTCTTGGCGTCATATCTTCTGCTTTATATGCAACCGTTACAAGCGCCTCTGGAACAGGCGGTGTTAATACAACGCATGATACTTTGACACCGATTGGTGGAATGGTCCCACTTATAAATATGCTTTTAGGTACCGTGTTTGGAGGAATTGGACTCGGGTTTATGAATGTCGTCATGTATGCAATGATTGCCGTGTTTCTAGCCGGATTAATGGTGGGGCGTACACCGGAGTTTCTTAACAAAAAAATAGAAGGAAAAGAAATGAAGTTAATAGCAATCACGATTGTGTCTCAGCCGCTACTTATTCTTGGAGCTGCAGCGATTGCATTTTCTACGAATCTAGGAACAGATGCGATTTCTAATCCAGGTTTTCATGGTTTAACACAAATTATATATGAATACACGTCGTCCGCTGTTAACAACGGATCTGGGTTTGAAGGATTAAGAGATAACACACCTTATTGGAATCTTTCAACGGGAATTGTTATGTATATTGGTAGATATTTAGGTGTAATTACAATGCTTGCCGTCGCGGTTAGACTCAAAAGGAAAAAGGTTGTACCTGAGACCATAGGAACCTTTCAGACGGATGATCGGTTATTTGGCGGAATTTTACTAGGTACTATATTAATAGTAGGTGTTCTAACATTTTTCCCAGTACTCGCACTTGGGCCGATTGCTGAATTTCTTGCAATACCATAAAGTGAAATTTTAATTAGTGTGGGGTGTTTCCAAAAGAATACCTTTGCTTTTGTTGAGGTTTTTAGTAGCATCATTCTTGAATAGCGGGATAGCGTAGTAAAAACATAGGTGAATATTTCTCTTGTTAATTTAAAATAAAGGAGAATACATATTAGGGATGTATTCTCCTTGTACTTTTTATTCAACAAACGAACTCGATTGTTGAGTAACGTTCTATATGCACCTACATTAAAATATAGGTAAGTAACTGAAAATAAAACAACTGCATTTTGACTACAAGTGTTTTCTCATTTATGTTGTAAATATGCTGGTATTTTTACACTATCACCAGCTTCTAATGAATACTCCCCACTTAACTTCGTTTGAAGTAGGGGTACTCTTTCGGTAAAATCTGATAAATATTCTTCTTCATCTAAATACAACTTAATTTTTCTGAACTTCTCAATTTTTTTACCGATGTCTAGCTTCTCTTTTATAGATTGTTAAATTTAATTTAAATAAAGTAAATTTAAATTAACGGAAAAGGGGTTTCGTGTTAAAATGTATTAAAATAAATTTAATTATAATTTATTTTTCAACTTGCTATAAGAATGTTGGGAGGATCAGGCAGATGAAGAAGATTGAAAGCAAAGACATACAAACATGGAAAGAGAAAGATCCTTTACTAAACAAGGTTATTTCGATGGAGGAAGTATTTTGGATCAATCCTAATATCGAAAAATTTCAAACAGGAATAAAAAAAACTACACTTACGCAAGAAGATGTAAAGGATGCAGAAGAAAGGTTGAAACGTTTTGCTCCATATATCGCCAAAGTTTTTCCTGAAACAAAAGAAATGAACGGTATCATAGAATCACCTTTAGTGAAAATCCCTTCTATGAAACAAGCTTTAGAGCAGGATTATCAACAATCTATACCAGGGGAATTATTGCTAAAGTGTGATAGCCACCTTCCTATATCAGGATCTATTAAAGCAAGGGGCGGGATTTATGAAGTTCTTAAACATGCCGAAGATCTAGCTATTAAACAAAACATATTAACTCAACAAGATGATTATTCCATTTTAGATAGTGATAAATTTCGTAAATTCTTTTCAAATTACTCCATTGCAGTAGGATCAACAGGAAATTTAGGGCTTAGCATTGGTATCATGAGTGCAAAGTTAGGTTTTAATGTGTCTGTTCATATGTCAGCTGATGCAAAACAATGGAAAAAAGACTTGCTTAGAAGCAAAAATGTCAAAGTTATTGAGTATGAAGCTGATTATAGCAAAGCAGTAGAGGAAGGCCGAATTCAAGCAGAGGGGGATCCTACTTGTTATTTTGTGGATGATGAAAATTCTCATGACCTATTTTTAGGATACGCAGTAGCGGCGTCCAGATTGAAAAAACAATTGGAAGAGTTAGAGATAACAATAGATGAAAATCAACCTTTGTTTGTTTATCTTCCGTGCGGAGTAGGTGGTGGCCCAGGGGGCGTAGCTTTTGGTTTGAAATTATTGTACGAAGATAATGTACACATTTTCTTCGCAGAACCTACTCATTCTCCTTGTATGCTACTCGGTTTAATGACTGGACTTCATGATAAAATCTCTGTACAAGATGTTGGTATTGATAATGTAACGGACGCGGATGGACTTGCTGTAGGAAGACCATCTGGATTTGTTGGTAAAACTATGGAGCCATTTTTAAGTGGTAATTATACGATTAGCGATGAACAGTTGTATAAACTGTTAAAGAAACTAGCCGATACAGTAGGGATTCATTTAGAACCGTCTGCACTAGCAGGGATGATAGGACCAATGAAATTATGTAAAGAAGGAACGGATTATTTACTGAAGCATAATTTAACAGAAAAAATGCATAAGGGTACACATATTGTTTGGGGAACAGGTGGAAGCATGGTTCCTAAAGATGAGATGTCAAAATACTATCAAAAAGGATTGAATTTAGAGCAAGAAAAGTAGAAGTCATTTAACACGAGGAGAGTTTCACCTCGTGTTTTTTATTTGAAATTTTTTTGTTATTTTTAGTGTAGTTCATTATAGTATAGATATAGGATTTTGTGCAGTCAGGATGTAACAATAGGAGCTTATTTCGAAATAGTAAGATTTAGCTTACATAACAAGAGGATGTGTATATACAATGTCATTACAATCAAAATATTTAGCGGGTATTTCACTTGGGGTGATGGGAATTGGCTTTGCAGCAACTATTCCATTCCAAGGCTCAATGATAGGTGCAATTGCACAGGGCGGATTTGAAGCGGGGTTAGTAGGGGGACTTGCCGACTGGTTTGCCGTTACAGCCCTGTTTCGCCATCCGATGGGTATTCCAATTCCGCATACAGCTTTATTGCCTAAAAATCGGAAACGAGTAACAAAAGGACTCATCTCTACTTTAGAAAATGAGTGGCTGACGAAGGACAGTATTACAAGTAAAGTGAAAGAAATGCAGCTAGCACAAATGGTGTTACAGATTGCAGAAAGAGAGCTGCAATCTGATAGCGTGAAAAAAGGGATTGTTACAATTGCTGAAAAAGCAATTCTTCAAATTGATACTGAAAAGTTAGCTAGTGTCATTGAGAAAGAATTAAAAACATATTTATATACGATTAATACAGGAAATATATTGCAAGTCCTTATTGATCAATTAGTCGTACAAGAATACGATGAAAAGACACTTGATTATATGTTAGTCAAAGCGAAAGAGTGGACGGCTCAAGATGAGGCTCGATATCAGCTTGGAAGCTTAGGAATGAAAGCGATGGAAAATATAAAAGTGGATGGCTTCTTGCAGTTTACACTTAAATCCTTCATGAATATTGTAGATGAAGAAAAAATCGGCAGCATTTTGCAGAAGTTTGTAATTAGCAATATTAGTAGTTTACAGGATCCTGATAATAGTACGAGACAACTTATATTAATGAAAATTCGCCAAGAACTTATTCGTGTTAAGGAAAATGAAGCGGTATTACAGGAGTTAGAGAATTGGAAAGAAAGTTGGATCACAAATTGGGATGCGGCTAACAAGATAAAAGAATTGTTAGGACAAGCGCAGGAAAGAGCAGTCATTTTTATTAAAAAAGAAGAGTTTGCAAATCAATATCTTCTTCCATTTTTAACAAAACAAATGAACAAGGTGAAAGAAGATCCAGTAACAGTTCGAAAAATGGAAAACTGGTTGCAAAAGCAGATTGTAAATCTTGTTGAAAAGAATCATTCCAAGATTGGAAAGCTTGTACAAGAAAATCTTGATAAATTAGATGATAAAACATTAATTGAAATGATTGAAAATAATGTTGGGAAAGATTTGCAGTGGATCCGTGTGAATGGTGCTGTTTGTGGTTTTATGATTGGATTGGTTTTGGAAGGAATAAAGGCGGTTTTATAGTTGTATATGTAGTATTGAAAAAGAGAACATCTTCGGTTTATCGTGAAGGTGTTTTTCTTATTTTGTATAATTCTTTTTAAGTAGAGCTATTTCATATATATGTAATACAATCTGTAAGGAAGTACAGAATGGGAAATGAAAGGATGTGAATGCTAGTAGAGGGGAAGGTATCTACTAACAAACATGAAAATAAAAATATTAGTAGCCGATGATAACTCGTTTATTAGAGAGGGCATGAAGATTATTTTAAGTACATACGAAGAGTTTGAAGTGTTAGAAACGGTAAATGATGGGCAAGAAGCTTTATCGTATTGTAAAAACCATGATGTAGATATTGCGCTTTTAGATGTTCGGATGCCAAATATGAATGGCGTGGAGGCGACAAAGTTAATTTGTGAGGAAACAAAAACGAAGCCGCTTATTTTAACGACATTTGATGATGATGAGTATATTTTGGAGGCAGTAAAGAACGGGGCGAAAGGCTATTTGTTAAAAAATAATGATCCAGAGCGCATTCGTGATGCGATAAAGGGAGTATATAACGGGCAAACTGTTATGCAAGACGTAGTACTAGATAAAATTAAGTCTAATTTACTGGAAAATAAAGAAGAGGCTTCAAAAATAGATAAGACTCTTTTCACAGAGAGGGAACTTAGCATTATTGCATTAATTGCAAAAGGGTTCTCTAATAAAGAAATTTCAAAGCGACTCTTCATATCAGAAGGAACAATTGCAAATTATATTACGTCTATTTTAGGGAAAACAGGTCTTGAGCACCGGACACAAATTGCGATTTACTATTTAACAGGGAAAGTAGACTGATTTTATGGAGTTTTGGTTAATTGTAAGTAAATTAATTGTCTTCTTATATATAGTGTTCAGTTATATTCACTCAAATGTTACGAATTTACCATGGGTTATATTTACTTTGCTTGCGTACTTTTGTGTAAACGTGACAATTTCTATTTTAAAAAAAGATGCTTATAAGAAAATATTAATAGGAATATCAATTGGCATTATAATTTTGTTTACATGGAGGATTCATCCGTATTTTATTTTGTTTTTACCCTTGAACTTATACGAAATTGTATCTTATTACATAGAAAAGAAATGGCCGCTCTTTTTCATTATGATCATCCCTATTGTTTTTACAGATGAAAGTGTTCGAATGACATATGGACTCATTGCTGCATTTTGTTTTCTTGTTTTAACGATGGCAGATCTTTACATAGCTCGTTTATTAAAGTTTGAGATGCAAAATGATAAGATGCGAAAAGATATGCAACGGCTCACAAAAAGTTTAAATGAAAATAAAGAATACATAAGGCAATCAGAATACACATTTAAGTTAGAAGAACGAAATCGATTATCACAAGAAATTCATGATAAGATTGGTCACTCCATGACAGGAGCTTTAATTCAAATGGAAGCAGCAAAGAGATTAATGGAAATTGATAAAGAAAAAGCTACCGAATTACTTCAAAATGCGATTCATATTTCTAAGGATGGAATTGAAAGTATTAGGATTACACTAAAGAACATGAAACCGCCAACTGAGCAGATTGGAATTCATCGCATGAAATTATTCATAGATGAATTTGCGAGTAAGCATGAAATAAAAATTCCATTTGTGTATAAAGGGAATTTAGATACGATTTCTCCAATTCAATGGAAGGTCATTGGAGAAAATGTAACAGAAGCATTAACAAATGCAATGAAATATGCAGAGGCAACGGTTATTTCAATAGATATTCATGTACTTAACAAGGTGGTAAAGGTGCAAGTGAAAGACAATGGAAAAGGAGCGCATCTTGTGAAGAAAGGCCTCGGTATTATTGGGATGGAGGAACGAACAGCATCCATAAACGGGAAGATTATTGTAGATGGTACAAGCGGATTTTCGGTAACAATGTTATTGCCGATTCAATAATGGCATGATTGAGATGAAGGATCTCATATGAAAAAAGTGAATATTCTCATGTGAAAAGAATGAACTTCTGCACTGAGCAGGTTCATTCTTTTTGTTTATAATAACAGCAGAGAAACTGAAATAGGGGTGAAATGATGAACGCATTAGAAATAAAAAATTTAACGAAAAAATTCGGTGATTTCATCGCAGTAGATAATATGTCTTTAGCTATTAAAGAAGGAGAGATATTTGGGTTTTTAGGATCAAACGGTGCTGGTAAAAGTACAACAATTAATATGATTGCTGGATTGTTAAGAAGTAATGAAGGTGAGATTAGTATACTAGGAAAAAGTATAGAGAAACATAATCGATTTGCAAAAATGAATATTGGAATTGTACCGCAAGATATAGCAATCTATGAGGAGTTAACCACCTATGAAAATGTGAAATTCTTTGCGGGCTTGTATGGGTTACGAGGGGCAGAATTAAAAGCGAGAGTAGAAGAAGCACTGCAGTTTGTAGGACTAAGTGATAAACATAAAAGTTATCCAAAGAACTTTTCGGGTGGGATGAAACGAAGACTTAACATTGCTTGTGCCATTGCGCATCATCCGAAGTTAATTATTATGGATGAGCCGACAGTTGGAATTGATCCGCAGTCAAGAAACTATATTCTTCAGTCTGTACGGAAATTAAATGAAATGGGTAGCACCATTATTTATACGAGTCACTACATGGAGGAAGTAGAAGAGATTTGTACGAAAATCGCAATTGTTGATCACGGGAAAATTATTGCAGAAGGTACGAAAGAACAATTGAAAGCTATTATTACAGATACAAAAGATGTTTGGGTTGAAGTAAAGTCAGTTGAAAATATAGATGTGAATCAATTAAAAGAAATTAGTGGTGTTAAGGCTATTCAAATAGAAGAAAACGTAATTAAAGTGAATTCGGATACAGGGGTCAACAACTTAAACAAAATCGTTCAGCATTTTATCAATAATGATATAGAAATACGTTCACTTGAAGAGCAAGCACCTAACTTAGAAACAGTATTCTTGACATTGACAGGAAGAAATCTACGGGATAAATAAGATTTATTAGCAAAAAAAGGGAGGTTCATCGATTGAACATCTTCAATATAGCCATAAAGGAAATCAAAAGTGACTTTCGAGATATAAAAACGTTAGTGTCTATGCTAGCATTCCCGGTTATGCTTATGCTCATTTTGGGTACTGCTTTAACCAATGCATTTAATAATGATAATCTTTCTGTTAAAAATATCCAGGTTTTATACAAAGATGAAGCAGGTGGTAAGTTCTCTCAGGCCTTTGAAACATTGATAAAGGAAACAGGAAAATCGGGCATTCACTTTAAAAAAGCAGCAAAGGATGTAGATGGAAAAGAAGAAGTGAAACAAAATAAATATGCTGGCTATGTAGAAATGAATCAAAACGGCGTGAAGTTATATGAGAGTGATCGGAATAGTATTGAAGGAAGTATCGTTGAAGGGATGCTTACTACATTCGTCGATAAGTACAACGTAGCGGTGGAAGTTGCGCAAGTAGACCCTGGGAAAGTTAGTACAGTTATTTCAAGTGGAAATCATGATGATTATATAAAAGAGACATCTTTACAAGCTGCTAAGAAGCCAAGTTCTATGGACTATTATGCAATTGCGATGACGACAATGATTGCCTTGTATGGAGCGATGGGAGCAAGCTATCTGATTCGCGGAGAGCGATTACGAAAAACGGGAGATCGTTTAATTGCTGCACCCGTTAGTAAAGCTGAAATTTTTATTGGAAAGATACTTGGTAGTCTTGTAGCAAATACACTCTGTCTGCTTCTCGTCGTTTTCTTTAGTAAATTTGTTTATGGGGCAAATTGGGGTGACCATCTTGGAGTAGTTTTTCTTATTTTACTAACAGAAGTATTCCTTGCGATTAGCTTTGGATTAGGGATTGGATATATTACGAAAACAGGTGAGGCATCTAAAGCGGTTATTATGATTGTTGTACAATTAGCTTCTATTTTTGGAGGAGCGTATTTCGTAGTTGAAGAAAATATGATTACAAATTTATCACCATTAACATGGGCGAATACAGCGATTATGAAAATTATTTATGCGAATGAAGTAGGAGCGGCACTTCCGGTAATCTTTTTAAACCTTGGAATTTCTGCACTGTTTTTATTGATTGCGATTATCGCATTACGCAGACGGGAGGGGCTATAACATGAAAGATATTTTATGGCTCATACAAAAAACGATATCTGTACTTTTGAAAAATAAAAAAGGGTTACTTCTTATTATTGGATTGCCAATAGTAGGAACATTAATGGCATTTTTAATATACGGAAATGCAGGGCAAGGTACACTGCGTATTGGGGTTGTAAATAATGAAAATCATTATATAGCAAATGATACTGTAAAGTTTTTAGAAGGGTTAAATCATGTGAAAGTGAGTAAGATTAAGGAATCAGAAGTAAAAGAAAAGCTTACTTCCAAAAAACTTGATGGAGTGATTACGTTAAATTCAGGTTTTTCGCAAAGTGTTCGAGATGGTAGGCCGAGTCATATTCAAATTTTCTCGATTAAAGGTGCTCAAGTAACAGAGTTTATAAAATCGTATTTGTATAATTATATTGATAATATAACTGCAATTAGTAAAGTAGCACAAAAGGATCAAAGTACGTTTGATAAGATGTATGCGGGTTATCAAAAAAGTTCATTTAAGGTAAAAGCTGAGACACTTCAAGACACTTCAAAAAATAAAGATATGACGAATCAAACAGTTGGTTATCTCATTATGTTTATGTTGGTTTCGGCAGTGGGTTTTTCAGAACGGATTTTGAAAGAAAAAGAGAATAGAACGTATTTCCGATTATTATCAACACCGATAGATGGGAAGAAATATATATTATCTAACATTGCTGTTAATATGGTTATCATGATGGTACAAATCATTGTAACGGTACTGTTTATGACTAATGTATTTCATATTGATACAAATATGCCGTTACTTGTTATGATTGGAGTACTGATGATATTTGGTTTAATTGCAATTGGTTTATCGTTAGCTGTTGTGTCATTTGCTAAGAATTCAGCTTCTGCTAATGCAATGCAAAATATCATTATTACACCAACATGTTTGTTAGCGGGATGCTTCTTTCCATTTGAAATTATGCCGGCATCTGTGCAAAAAATAGCTGATTTTCTTCCTCAGCGCTGGTTATTAGATACAATAGGAGAATTACAGCAAGGGACACCGTTTTCTGATTTGTATTTAAACATTTTAATTTTGTTCGCCTTTGCAATTGCGTTCTTCTTAATTGCCATTTATAAGTTTGGCCGAAATAATGATGCGAGAAATTTTATGTAATAAATGGGGATGTGGCATGATGCCACATCCTTTTTTGTAATTGTTCATAAAATATAATCTCTATTGAAATACTATCTGAAGACAATTATTTTGTGCGGAAGGAAAACAAAATGGTGAAAAAGATATTACGTATTATTTCTATTATCATTAGCATAGTAATTTTTCTAATTGTTTGGATGCATATTGATGTAACACTGGGAAGGAAAATGGAAGCTGATAAAAACCAACGGAAAGACTATGCTCCTCATTATAGTGATTTTCAATTATATGTAGAGGGGAGATCGCTATATCATCAGTTATTTTCCGATATAAAAGAAGCAAAGCATTCTATTTTTACTTATTTTTATATTATTTCGGATGATAAAAGTAGCCATACTTTCTTAAATTTATTAAAAGAAAAAGCTGAAGAAGGAGTACAAGTATACTTATCGGTCGATTGGATTAATGATTTATCGTTCCAAAGAAAGCTGAAGAAGGAATTACAAGCAAGTGGCGTACATTTTACATACAGTAGGAAACCGGAGTTCCCATTCTTTTTTTATTCACTCCATCACCGCAATCATCGCCGTATTACAACGATAGATGGAAAGATAGGGTATACAGGCGGCTTTAACATAGGTAATGAATATTTAGGAGAGGAAAAGCGCTTTGGATATTGGAGAGATTACCATATACGATTACAAGGAGAAGGAGTAACAGATTTAGAGGAACAGTTTGTGTTAGATTGGAAACGAGATACTCCGATAGAAATTAAGCGAACGATTCAGCCGGTTGTTACAGGGAAAACATTACATACTATGTCTAGTTATAATGGACATGGAGTTGTTGCAAAGTACATCGAATTAATAAAGAGGGCCAAACATTCTATTGTAATTGCCACCCCGTATTTTATCCCTCGAGATAAAGAACTCATGAACGCTTTAATCCAGGCGCGAAATCGTGGTGTCTCTGTAAAGGTACTATGGTCTTACAAACCGGATGTTCCACTTATAAAAGAAGCGGCATATCCGTATATTCGTAAATCGATAGAGAACGGAATTATTGTATATGGTTATAAAAAGGGGATGTTCCATGGGAAATTAATACTTATTGATAATGAAACGATGGTGATTGGAACAACAAACTTTACTTCACGCAGTTTTCATATAAATGATGAGGTGGATTTCTATATATATGATGGTCCGGTGATTCAACAAATGAATCGTGTGTTAGAGCGGGATTTTCAAGATTCAAAAGAAATGACTTCATCATTTTTTAATCATTTATCATTTTTAGAGAAGTGTAAAGAAAGAATAGCATGGCTGTTTAATTACTATTTATAATAAAGATGAATGTGGGATGTGTGTAAAATAGTTCTATTGTTGGGTGCGGAATTTAAATAGTAAATGAAATAATATTGTATTTCAAAGTTTGTGATTGTAGCAATGGTATTGATAGCGGTTATTAGAAGGGCGTTTCATGAATAGTGGATAATAGGATGCTGTTTATTATGTTGTTAAGGTAATACTTTTTAGAAAGAGTAAGGTGCGGCAAAGGCCGCACCTATTTTTAAAGTCAAAGTTTTGTTTATTCTAGAAAAAGTCATTTTTCGTCTACGAGTTCTGTTAATTCATGATTAATTAACGTGCCAATATGCTCACCTAAACATATTTTCCTCATCACTCCTGGTTCATCGAAATTAAAAACATGAGCAGGTAAGTGGTAGTCACGTGCAAGTAATAAGGCTGATTGGTCCATCACTTTTATATTATTCCGAACGACATCATTATAATTTAAATAGCGATACATTTTTGCTGACTTATTTCGTTTTGGGTCACTTGTGAAAACGCCATCTACACCTTGTTTTGCAACTAAAATCGCATCGCTATTCATTTCAATTGCGCGCTGGACGCTTGGGTAATCTGTTGTAACGAACGGTTGCCCGTTTCCGCCGCCAAAGATGACGATATATCCTTTTTCTAAATGGTGAACGGCCCGTAAACGAATATAGGGCTCTGCCACCGCTGTAAACGGGATAGATGTCATAACACGCACTTCTTTACCTGTTTTACTTGTGAGCACGCCACGTAACATTAAACTATTCATAATTGTCCCTAATGTCCCTATATTATCCGCTTCCACACGGTCAATCCCCCATTCCTCAGCTAAATTGCCTCTGAAAATGTTACCACCGCCAACGACAAGAGAAACTTCAATACCTAAATCGACAATTGATAAAATCTCAGTTGCGATATGTTCTAGACGTTTGGAACCAAAACTATTTCCATCTGGATCAGCTAGAGCGCCGCCGCTGAGTTTAATTAAAACGCGATTGTATGGTTTCATTATCGTCACTCCTTATTTAAAGCAAAGTTTTTTCAGTGAGTCCGGAACCATCACTGAGAATTCATCCTCATCATATGGGGTTCTTATAGGTAGTTTATTCCTAACCTAATTGTTTTGCTCATGTGGCACTATTCTGTATGTTAGAAGTGTATGAAGTTGTAATAAAAAAGGAGCAGAGGCGAATGCCTTTGCTCCTTTGCGAGAAAATGAAATAGAAAAGGAAGAGTTATAAGGAAACCTTTCGTATGGTTCTTCATAACATCCACTCCTTTTCACATTAGTTATGTTAAATAAACTTATCTTTTAGATTATATAAAGAAATCGGATGATTCAGTAATGTTATTTTCATTTTTATCTTCAAGGGATGTCAATGAAAAAATGAAGAAAAAAATTGAATTTTTTGTGACGAACCTGTAGGTTTTTGTCTGATTTTGTAGGTTTACTTATATCATGTGATTAAGCTTTTATAAATACAAATTGAAAGCGTTCGCATGAAGGGATGAAAATATATGAAAAAATTCGGATTAGCAACACAGATTTTTGTTGCGCTTGTTTTAGGGATTGTAGTAGGGGCAATCTTTTATGGCAATAAAACAGCAATTTCTTATATCACACCAATTGGAGATATATTTATTCATTTAATTAAAATGATTGTAGTACCAATCGTTATTTCTGCACTGATTGTTGCAGTAGCTGGTGTAGGGGATATGAAAAAGCTTGGGAAATTAGGCGGAAAGACAATTCTCTATTTTGAAATTATCACAACAATTGCAATCTTAATGGGATTAATTGCAGCGAACCTGTTCCATCCAGGAACGGGCGTTGATATGAATAACTTACAGCAAACTGATATTTCATCATACAAGCAGACGGCTGATGCAACAGAGAAAAAAGGTTTTGCAGAAACGATTGTTCACATTGTACCAAAGAATGTATTCGAATCAATTGCACAAGGAGATTTATTACCAATTATTTTCTTCTCTGTGTTGTTTGGTTTAGGAGTTGCAGCAATTGGAGAAAAAGGAAAACCGGTGTTTAATTTCTTTGAAGGTGTGCTCGAAGCGATGTTTTGGGTTACAAATCAAGTTATGAAGTTTGCACCATTCGGTGTATTTGCATTAATTGCTGTTACGGTTGCAAAATTCGGTGTGGCAACACTACTTCCTTTAGGAAAATTAGTGCTAGCTGTGTATGTAACTGTTATACTATTTGTTATTGTTGTATTAGGTATTAATGCACGTATGGTAGGAGTAAACATTTTCACATTAATGAAAGTTTTAAAAGAAGAACTTATTCTTTCGTTTACGACAGCAAGTTCAGAAGCTGTTTTACCTAATATAATGAGAAAAATGGAAGAATTCGGTTGTCCGAAGGCAGTTGCTTCTTTCGTTATTCCAACAGGTTATACATTTAACTTAACAGGATCAGCAATTTATCAAGCGTTGGCGGCATTATTCGTCGCACAAATGTATGGTGTACACATGTCGATAACGGAACAAATTACATTGTTATTTGTTTTAATGTTAACATCAAAAGGTATGGCAGGGGTACCAGGTGCTTCATTTGTTGTTGTACTTGCAACATTAGGATCCATGGGACTACCGCTTGAAGGTATCGCTTTAATTGCTGGTATCGACCGTATTTTAGATATGATTCGCTCATCCGTCAATGTGTTAGGGAATGCATTAGCAGCTATTGTATTGTCAAAATGGGAAGGCGAATTTGATCATGAGAAAGCAAAACAATATGTAGAAACTGTCAAACAAACAGAAGCAGCATAAGAAATGGATGAGGAGTGAGTTATGGTGGCAACATTAACTGAAACTACAAAAGATGTTCGAATTGAAAAAGATTTTTTAGGTGAAAAAGAAGTACCAATGCATGCTTATTATGGAGTTCAAACAATGCGTGCTGTAGAGAACTTTCCAATTACAGGTTATAAAATTCATGAAGGTTTAATTAAAGCCTTTGCGATTGTTAAAAAAGCAGCGGCACTTGCGAACACAGATGTAGGACGATTGGAATTAAACAAAGGCGGTGCTATTGCAGAAGCCGCACAAGAAATTTTGGATGGAAAATGGCATGAGCATTTTATTGTTGACCCAATCCAAGGCGGAGCAGGAACTTCTATGAATATGAATGCAAATGAAGTCATTGCTAATCGTGCCCTTGAATTATTAGAGATGGAAAAGGGAGACTATCATTATGTTAGTCCAAATAGTCACGTGAATATGGCGCAGTCAACGAATGATGCATTCCCAACAGCAATTCATATTGCGACATTAAATGCATTAGAAGAGTTATTACAAACAATCGGTTATATGCATGATGTATTTGAATTAAAAGCGGAGCAATTTGATCATGTGATTAAAATGGGACGTACGCATTTACAAGACGCTGTACCAATTCGTCTTGGACAGGAGTTTAAAGCATACGCTCGTGTAATCGAACGTGATATAAAGCGAATTCAGCAATCACGTCAACATTTATATGAAGTAAATATGGGAGCGACAGCAGTTGGTACAGGATTAAATGCAGATCCTGAATACATTGAATCAGTAGTGAAACATTTAGCATCAATCAGTGGATTACCTCTTGTTGGAGCGGAAGATTTAGTAGATGCAACGCAAAATACAGATGCATATACAGAAGTGTCAGCAGCGCTAAAAGTATGTATGATGAATATGTCTAAAATTGCGAATGACCTTCGTCTAATGGCATCAGGGCCACGTGTTGGGCTTGCAGAAATTATGCTTCCAGCTCGTCAACCAGGTTCATCTATTATGCCAGGAAAAGTAAACCCTGTTATGCCAGAAGTGATTAACCAAATCGCGTTCCAAGTAATCGGTAATGATCATACAATTTGCCTTGCTTCAGAAGCGGGTCAATTAGAACTAAATGTTATGGAGCCAGTACTTGTTTTTAACTTACTTCAATCGATTAGCATAATGAATAACGGTTTCCGTGCCTTCACAGATAATTGTCTAAAAGGTATTGAAGCAAATGAAGAACGCCTGAAAGAATATGTTGAGAAAAGTGTTGGAGTGATTACAGCTGTTAATCCGCATATTGGATATGAGGCAGCGGCTCGTGTTGCGAAAGAAGCAATTGCAACTGGACAGTCTGTCAGAGAACTTTGTGTGAAAAATGGTGTACTATCACAAGAAGAATTAGATTTAATTTTAGATCCATTTGAAATGACACATCCGGGGATTGCGGGAGCAACTCTTCTAAAGAAAAATTAAAAGAAGAGGGGACATTCCCCTCTTTTTTGTTTACAATATAGAAATGGTATATAGTGAAACTTTAATCAATAGAGGTTTTATTTGCCAGTGAATAGTGGGATAAAAGGTAGGGATTGTATGAGTAAATTTACAGTTTCCTCTAATGGGACATTAGAAACAACATTAAGAGGAGTAGAAGTATTAGCAACGCCAATTTTAAATAAAGGTGTCGCTTTCACGAAAGAAGAAAGAGAAGAACTAGGATTAAAAGGGTTATTACCACCTGCGGTATTAACATTGGATGAACAAGCACGCCGTGCGTATAAGCAGTTTTGTTCACAGCCAGACGATTTATTAAAAAACGTATATTTAACAGCATTACATGATCGTAATGAAGTGTTATTTTATCGCTTACTAACAGATCATTTACGTGAGATGCTTCCAATTGTGTATACGCCAACTGTTGGTGTAGCAATTCAAAGATATAGTCATGAGTATCGTAAACCACGTGGAGTGTATTTATCCATTAATGATCCTTCTGGCATAGAAGAAGCATTTTCTAATATTGGTGCAACAGCTGAAAATATCGACTTAGTCGTTGTAACTGATGGTGAAGGAATATTAGGAATTGGTGACTGGGGCGTTGGTGGTATTAATATTGCTATTGGGAAGTTAGCAGTTTATACAGCAGCAGTTGGAATCGATCCTAGTCGGGTATTACCTGTTATTTTAGATGTTGGAACGAACCGTGAGGATCTATTAAATAATCCGTTTTATATCGGAAATCGTCACCCTCGTGTAACTGGTGAAGCTTATGACGCATTTATCGATACATTTGTAAAGGCTGTATGTAATAAGTTTCCGAAAGCGTTACTACATTGGGAAGATTTTAGCTCACGTAATGCACGTCGAATTTTAGATAAATATCGTAATCATGTATGTACATTTAATGATGATATTCAAGGAACTGGTGCTGTTTCACTTGCAGCTGTATTATCAGCAGTGAAAGCTTCTAGTGTTCCTTTATGTGAACATCGCGTTGTAGTATTTGGTGCTGGAACAGCTGGAATTGGAATTGCAGATCAAGTACGAGATGCAATGATTCGTGCTGGTTTATCAGAGCAGGAAGCAAATGAGTGTTTCTGGTGTATTGACCGTAACGGCTTAATTACAGATAACATGGGAGATCTTCTTGATTTCCAGCGTCCATATGCGCGTAAGGAATCTGAAGTGAACGAGTGGGAACAAAGTGAGGTAGTTGGACTTGCAGAAGTTGTTAAACATGTAAAACCAACAATTTTAATTGGTACATCAACTGTTGCGGGTGCATTTACAGAGGAAATTGTAAAAGAAATGGCTTCGCATGTAGAAAGACCGATCATTTTACCAATGTCGAATCCAACACCACTTGCAGAAGCAAAGCCGGTCGATTTGATAAGTTGGACAGAAGGACGAGCACTTGTAGCAACAGGTAGTCCATTTGAGCCAGTGACATATGACGGTGTAACGTATGTAATCGGACAATCAAATAATGCGCTTATCTTCCCAGGTCTTGGTCTTGGAACAATTGTTGTTCGCGCAAGTGTAATGACAGATGGTATGTTTGCAGCAGCTGCAGAAGCAGTAGCAAGCATGGTAGATACAAGTCAGCCAGGAGCACCAATTCTTCCAGAAGTAGAAGAGTTGCGTAACATCTCAGAGATAGTAGCGGTTGAAGTAGCCAAAGCAGCGGTTGCTGAAGGGGTTGCTCGTGAGGAACTCAGTGATAACGATATCAGAAAAGCTGTGAAAGAAGCAATGTGGCAACCTGAATATCGCCAAGTAAAAGCAGTAGAAAAGGTAACAATATAGAAATAAAGCCCGTTTATATCATAAGCGGGCTTTCCTGTTTTAATTTTTGAATAAACATATTTCATAAATGGGAAGTGACATCTTTGAATTGGAATCAATTATGGAAAAAAGATATGTCCCTTTTAATTATTTTAATGGTCGTTGTTCCTATTGCTGGTGAGCTGAATTTTCACCCGTTTAATGATACATTTCGCGTGAGTTTTGGAACACCAATTTTTTTCTTTTTACTATTGTTTTTACGTAAAATACCGGCTGCTGTAGTCGGTCTACTTGTTGGAGTATCTGTAGTAGGATTTCGGGTTTGTATTGATTGGATGTTACAAGGTTCTTTTCAGGTAATGGATTCTTTTTATTTGCGTTATCCAGTCTTTTTTTATTATTTTGTTTATGGAAGTCTTTTTTCGTTATGTAGGGTAAATAAATTCCATCAAAGACCAATTGTAATTGGATGTCTTGGGATTACAATTGAGATTGTAGCAAGTATGTCAGAACTAGCTTTTTATCATGTTTTAGTACTTGGTACAACGATCATGATTTCCGAAATAAATAAATTGATTATTATCGCGGTTTTTCGAAGTTTCTTTGCCCTTGGTTTCTTAAATATGATGAGTTTATATGAAACGAAATTAAAAGAAGCGCAAGTTCGGAAAGAAAATGAAAAGATGTTGATGCATCTTTCTAATTTATATGTGGAATCTGTTCATTTAAAAAAGACACTTCAAAATGCAGAATTAATTACACAAGAAGCATATCAATTATATCGAAATTTACAAGCTAGTAATAGTTCTAGTGGTATAGAAGTGCAAAGTAAAAAAGCATTGAAAATTGCTGGGGAAGTACATGAAATAAAAAAAGATAACCAAAGAATTTTTGCGGGATTATCAAAGCTTTTATTAGATAAAAATCTTTCTGAATACATAGAAGGTCATGAGTTGACAGAAATGATTGTTAGGATAAATGAGAAATACGCTCAGTTATTAGGGAAAGAGATAACATTTTCTAAAAATATAGAAGGTGAGCATGGGGAATATCATGTTTATACTGTATTGTCGATTTTAAATAATTTAGTTGCCAATGCTGTTGAAGCAATAGAGGGTGTTGGTGCGATTGTAATAAACAGCTATAAACAAGAAGAAAATGTAATGTTTGAAGTAATAGATAATGGTCCTGGTATTGCACAAAAATATAAAGAGTTAGTATTTAAACCGGGATTTACTTCGAAGTATGATCAGACAGGTACACCATCAACGGGAATAGGTTTGTCATACATAAAAGAGATGGTTACAGAACTAGGCGGAGAAGTGACCCTTCAGGATGGAGAAGATGAAAGAGGATGTAAGTTTGTCGTATGGTTACCTGAGTCTAGTTTAACCAGGGAAGGGTGATTGGATGTTTTATTACATCGTAGATGATGATGAAGTATTTCGCTCTATGCTATCACAAATTATCGAAGATGAGGATCTTGGGGAAGTAGTAGGGGAAGCGGAAGATGGTGCTTTTGTTGAATTGGACCAGTTGAATTTTAAAAAGGTAGATATTTTATTTATTGATTTATTAATGCCAATTCGAGATGGCATTGAAACCGTTCGTCATATTGCACCATCATTTACAGGGAAAGTAATTATGATTTCTCAGGTTGAGTCGAAACAATTAATTGGAGAAGCGTATTCTCTTGGGGTTGAATATTATATTACAAAACCATTGAATAAAATTGAGGTTGTATCTGTTGTGCGAAAAGTGATGGAACGTATTCGATTAGAACGATCTATACAAGATATTCAAAAATCATTGAATAATGTATTTCAATGGGAACAACCACAAGTTCGAAATGAATTAGTGCAAGAAGAGAAAAAAATGGCGGACTCAGGTCGTTATTTATTATCGGAGCTCGGAATCGCTGGTGAGAATGGAAGTAAAGATTTACTTAGTATGCTCGAATATTTATTTGGTCAAGAAAAAGAAAAAACATTTGAATATGGATTTCCAGCACTGAAAGATATTTTTCACTATATTACGGTTAAAAAATTAGGGGGGACGGCCTCAGAAGCGGAAATTGATAAAGAAAGAAAAGCTTCGGAACAAAGGGTGCGCCGAGCGATTTATCAATCTCTGAACCATCTAGCTTCCCTTGGTTTAACAGATTTTTCGAATCCGAAATTTGAAAGTTATGCGCCGAAGTTTTTTGATTTTACAATTGTTCGTAAGCGTATGACAGAAATGACAAAGGAAGAACTAACAACATCTGGGCACACGAGAATTAATACGAAGAAGTTTATTCAAGTATTGTATTTTGAGGCGAAAAGATTTATGGAGATAGAATAGAGGATGCTTCTAAATGAGCATCTTCTTTTTGTGGTTGAAATTCTGAATTTTTTATTTTATGGAAATAAAAGGGTGTTAAGTGTTGCGTCGTTCATTTTATCATTTGTATCTTCCGCTATTCTAGGTGAATGCACTTTTTGTATTTTAGAGTGATCGACATATTCATTTGAAAACTCCATAGCATATTTATCACGATGATGTATGTTAGATGAAGAACGTAAATCTTCGTCTTCATGTAAATATAAAAAATATTTATTCGGCTATAAATCAGAATAATCTTTAGTTAGATGGGTTAATCATAAAAATAGAATTCCATATTACTTCGAATATATTTGAATGTTTTCCCAAAGGGGGATTAATTTTGAGCACAGTAGAAAATACACTATCCATTTTTGCTTTAGGTGGAGTAAATGAAATAGGAAAAAATATGTACGCCATACAATATGCAAATGATATTGTGGTAATTGATTGCGGTTCTAAGTTTCCAGATGAAAGTTTATTAGGTATTGATCTGATCATCCCGGATACTACATACTTGCAAGAAAATAAGGATAAAATTCGCGGTTTAGTTGTTACACATGGACACGAAGATCATATTGGAGGTATCCCGTATCTATTAAAACAATTGAATGTACCAATTTATGCAACAAAATTAACAATCGGTTTAATTGGAATTAAATTAAAAGAACATGGGCTTCAAAATTCAACGCAATTATTTGTTATTGATTCTGAATCGGTGATTGAATTTGGTTCAATAAGCCTAACATTTTTTAAAACGAATCACAGTATCCCTGACTGCCTTGGTATTGCTTTTCATACACCAGAGGGTACTGTCGTACATACAGGCGACTTCAAATTTGATTTGACTCCTGTAAATAATCAATACCCAGATATTCATAAAATGGCTAAAATCGGAAGCGGCGGTGTTTTAGCCTTGCTCTCTGAAAGTACGAATGCAGAACGCCCTGGATTTACTCCATCAGAACGATCTGTAGGTGAGCGCATTGAAGAAGCGTTCATTAAAGCTCATAGAAAAGTCATTATTTCTACATTTGCTTCGAATGTTAATCGTGTACAGCAAGTGGTAGATGCAGCTGTAAAAACGAATAGAAAGCTTGCTTTGCTTGGGAGGAGTATGGTTAATGTAGTGTCCGTTGCTCTAGAACAAGGTTATTTGAATATACCTGAGGGAATGTTAATAGAAGCGAATGAGATCAATCAAATGGAGCCAGAAAGGGTAGCTATTCTTTGTACTGGAAGTCAAGGTGAACCGATGGCTGCTTTATCTCGTTTAGCCAGTGGAAACTATCGGCAGGTAGATATCCTACCCGAAGATACTGTCATTTTAGCTGCAACTCCTATCCCAGGAAATGAACGTAATGTTTCACGTATTATAGATAATTTATTTTTATTGGGAGCCAATGTTATTTATGGATCGGGAAGTTCAACGGGAATGCATGTTTCTGGACATGCTTATCAAGAAGAATTAAAGTTAATGCTTACTTTAATGAAACCTAAATATTTCATTCCTATTCATGGTGAATTTAGAATGTTACATCATCATAGTCTATTAGCAGAGTCCGTTGGTGTTAAGAAAGAGAATATTTATGTTATTAGTAATGGTGATGTAGTTGATATAAAGAACCAAGTCGCTTGGAAATCCAGACGAATACCTGCAGGGAATATATATGTAGATGGTTTGGGTATTGGAGATGTTGGAAATGCTATCTTACGCGATCGTAAGCAGCTTTCAGAAGATGGTATGCTTGTTATAGTTATCACTCTTAGTAAAACAGAAAGGAAGATTATTTCTGGTCCGGATACGATTTCTCGTGGATTTGTATATGTTCGTGATTCGGAAGACTTTTTGCAGAGGATTAACCAATTGGTTGTAGCAACTATTAACAATTTACAAAAAGAAAATGTTAGTCAATGGAATGTTCTTAAAAAAGAAATAAAAGAAGTACTTGGACAGTTTGTATACTCACATACAAAAAGAAAACCAATGATTCTTCCTATAATAATTGAAGTTTAAACTGAATGTTTTAAGTAATTGCTGTTTGATATTACTGTGTATACATGTAAAATGTTGAATAAGAGTAGATAAAAAACATTAGAAATGTTTGTATTCTAATGTTTTTTTTATATAACGTTAAGAAAGATAAACTTTTATTTTTAGGGAAGGGTCAAAATAATGAGCTTTACATTAAATAAAACAATAATTAAACGAATATGTGGAGAAACCTCATATAAAAAGGGTGAGGCCTATTATAAGACAGACAAGGTTGATGTTACTAATTACGATACGCAGAGAAATATTTGTGAGGTAACAGTAAAGGGGAACGGAGATTTCTATGTCAAGATAGAAACCGCTCATAATGGTGATGTTGTTGGGGAATGCAGTTGTCCTTCACTTGCTTCTTTTCATACATACTGTCAACATATTGCAGCTGCATTACTATATATAAATAATTTTCAGCGAAGTGGCCAATCATTGACAGCCAATTCAAAAAAGGATGCCATAAACGCTAGAGATGCTCAACTAGCGAATGGTATGTTGGATTTATTTGATGAAAAGCCCCTGCGTCCGAAAAGTAAGCAGCATCGATTTGATACACGAAAAGTACTTGATGTGGAATTCATTTGTATTCCAGTGTCTTCTGAAAATGGGGGGGCGCTGTTTGGTATTCAAGTAAAGTTAGAGAAGTTATACACTGTTTATAACCTTAGAGAGTTTCTGAATAGAGTGGAACAAAGAGAGCCTTTCATATGTTCCAATGATTTTACTTATACGCCAGAGCTATACAGCTTTCAACAAGAAACAGATGCTGTTATTCAGCTGCTAATTCAAATGTACCGGAATGAAAAAATGTATGTAGAATCGTTGCAAATGGACTGTGAACAAAATGAAAGTATGATTTTAATTCCACCAGCTTCTTGGAAAGAGATGCTTTCTCTACTTTCTAATACTTCATTTGTAAGACTACAACATGATGGGGAATCATTTCATGGTGTACAGGTCTCGAAAGGGTTACTGCCTTTAGCTTTTGAGTTCAACAAAGGTGTAAACGGAGGATATACACTTCAGATTGATGGATTACAACAAGTTCAAGTAATGGATACATATGGTTATGCTCTTTTTGAAGGGAAATTATATCATTTAAACATGGAAGAGTGCAATCGACTCATTGAATTAAAAAGAATGATGAATCGCTCTGGCAGTAATCAATTTCATATTTCAGCTGAGAAAATGAGGCATTTTGTAGCGAAAGTAGTACCAGGTTTAATGAAGCTAGGAAATGTTCGAATTGACGAGGTTATATCGGAGCGTGTTGAAACACCTCCTTTGAAAGCGAAACTATTTTTAGACCGAGTTAAAAATCGATTATTAGCAGGACTAGAATTCCAATATGGAAATGTGGTTATCAATCCGTTAGAAGAGGATGGACAACCGTCCGTCTTCAATCGGGATGAGAAAAAAGAACGAGAAATTTTAGAAATCATGAATGCGAGTGCCTTTGCTAAAACGGAAGGCGGCTATTTTATGCATAATGAGGAAGCGGAATATAATTTCTTATACCATGTAGTTCCAAAGTTAAACAGTTTACTTGAAGTTTATGCAACTACGGCTATTAAATTGCGTATTCATCGAGGAAACAGTGGACCCCTTATAAGAGTAAGGCGGAAAGAACGAATTGATTGGTTATCATTTCGTTTTGATATAAAAGGAATTCCTGAAGCTGAGATTAAAGGTGTATTGGCAGCACTTGAGGAGAAACGTAAATATTATCGATTGGCAAACGGTTCCTTACTATCGCTCGAGAGCAAGGAATTTAATGAAGTTAACCAGTTTATAAAGGAATCGGGTATTCGAAAGGAAATTCTACAGGGAGAAGAAGTGAATGTACCTCTCGTGCGCAGTGTGAAATGGATGAGTTCACTTCGGGAAGGGAATGTTCTAAGTTTAGATCAGTCCGTTCGAGAATTAATGGAAAACATTCGAAATCCTAAAAATATGAAATTTACTGTGCCAGACAGTTTAATTCTAGTGCTTAGAGAGTATCAAAAAGATGGATTCGAGTGGATGAAAACACTGGCGCATTATCGATTTGGCGGTATTTTAGCAGATGATATGGGTCTTGGAAAAACGTTGCAAAGTATTACTTTTATAACTTCTGTTTTACCTGAAATTCGAGAGAAGAAACTACCTGTATTAGTTGTATCGCCTTCTTCTTTAGTTTATAACTGGCTGAGTGAGCTGGAAAAATTCACTCCCGATATACGAGCTGTTATTGTGGATGGAAATCAAACTGAACGTAGAAAGATTTTAAAAGATATCACAAAGTATGACGTCATTATCACGTCATATCCTTTATTACGAAGAGATATAAGGCTATATGCACAGCCGTTCCATACGTTGTTTCTTGATGAGGCGCAAGCGTTTAAAAATCATACGACGCAAACCGCAAAGGCAGTGAAAATGATTCAAGCAGAGTATCGTTTTGGATTGACCGGAACGCCTGTAGAAAATTCTTTAGAGGAACTTTGGTCTATTTTCAATGTAGTATTCCCGGAATTGTTACCAGGAAAAAAAGAATTTGGGGACTTGAAGCGTGAAAATATTGCAAAGCGGGTGAAACCGTTCGTATTACGTCGTTTAAAAGAAGATGTGCTAAAAGAATTGCCAGAGAAAATTGAGCATTTACAGTCTTCAGAACTGCTTCCAGAGCAGAAAAAAATATATGCAGCTTATTTGGCAAAATTGAGAGAAGAAACGCTAAAACATTTAGATAAAGATACATTGCGTAAAAATAAAATTAGAATTTTAGCCGGCTTGACGAGGCTTCGGCAAGTTTGTTGCCACCCAGGTTTGTTTGTAGACGATTACAAGGGAAGTTCAGCTAAGTTTGAACAGCTACTCGAAATTGTAGAGGAGTGCAGAAGTACCGGGAAAAGAATTCTTATCTTTTCGCAATTTACGAAGATGCTCTCCATTATTGGGCGTGAATTGAATCGTCAAGCTATATCTTATTTCTATTTAGATGGGAATACACCATCAGCTGAGCGTGTAGAACTATGCAATCGATTTAACGAGGGGGAAGGCGATTTATTCCTCATCTCTTTAAAGGCGGGCGGTACGGGGCTTAATTTAACTGGGGCTGATACGGTTATACTATACGATTTATGGTGGAATCCTGCGGTCGAACAGCAAGCGGCAGATCGTGCTTATCGAATGGGACAAAAGAATACTGTACAAGTAATCAAATTAGTAGCGCATGGCACGATTGAAGAAAAAATGAATGAGTTACAAGAGAGTAAGAAGCATTTAATTGCAGAAGTGATTGAATCAGGGCAAGAAAAATTTTCCTCCATTACAGAGGAAGAGATTAGAGAAATTCTTATGATTTGACAGAATAAAAAGCTATTCTTCCATAGATACGAAAGAATAGCTTTTTTCATTATGAACGTAATAATTACATTTTTTCGTTTAAAATAAGTGGACATGAATGCTAATTATAATGCTTTGGGTTACTTCTTGTTTCAGGTTTTTTTTAGTTATCTCGCATTAGCGGGCAGTAAGACCCCCACCTCAAGATTGAGAGAGCATCGAGGAAGATAGGTGGGGATAACTGCCCGTAAAGGCCCGATTGGTGAGGGCTAATAATCAGTGGAGAATGAAGAAAACCCTCATTGATTAAAGTTTCACTTTATTTTTTTGTACCTTTACTTTTATAAGGTTTCGCATTTTTCTTTTTCTTAGCGCTAGATTGCCAACGGTTCCAGCCCTTACTTCCTGTTCCTTGACCGGTACCTTTCTTAGCTTTTGCTTTCGTTTTACTCATATTATCACTCCGTTACTATTCTATAAAAAATCTACTTTGATAGCAGTCAATGTCTTTGAAATATAATCTCGATCTATGACTATGTTTGTTCCTATTCGTTATAGATCAGAACAAACAACTGAATGATATAGTATATCATAAAATCGGCGGTAATTTGATGTATTATGAAATCATTATCGAAATTTGCATAGATTTCTTTGAATTGTAGAACGTTATACATATGAAAAGAATTACAAAGGAAAAGAAAATGTTGAGAAATACAATGGATTCTGTTTTTCGGACGATCACACTTCTAGTTATATACATGATGGTTACATTAAGTAAATCATTTTTTAGATTGAAGCCACAAAAGAAGCGATAACTCTCATAAAGTTTTAAAGAATCGATAAAGAAATAAAATAAAGAATTGAAAAATATTTTTAAATTTTTGTTGACTTTCTCGTTTTTTTGTATAGAATAATCATTAATAAAATGTTTCAGAGATGTGACAACAAAACGACTGTGAAAGGACGAGTAGTAGTAGGACGTAGTCAAAGCGAGTCAGGGGTGGTGTGAGCCTGATACGAAGCCTGTTATGAAGAACCTCCTGGAGTCGCTAACCGAAATCCTTTAGAGGAAATTAGACTTAGCCGGGAACTTCGCCGTTACAAGAAGAACAGTATCGAGATTTCTCTAATCTCCGTACTGAATAAGTGAGCAACCTCTGTTGCTAATTTGGGTGGTACCGCGGAACCAAAGCCTTTCGTCCCAGTTTTTTGGGAAAGAAGGGCTTTTTTTGTTGGCTTCTTTTCACTACATCCAAACATTTTAGGAGGAAAAGGGCATGTATCAATCATTAATGACAGTAAGAGAGACACAAATCGCAATCAAGGAAGTTAAAACATTTTTTGAGGATCAATTAGCAAAACGTCTTGGACTATTCCGCGTATCTGCACCATTATTTGTAACGAAAAAATCAGGTTTAAACGATCACCTAAACGGTGTAGAACGTCCAATTGAATTTGACATGCTTCACTCAGGAGAAGAATTAGAAATTGTTCATTCACTAGCGAAATGGAAACGATCTGCACTGCATGAATATGGTTATGAAGCTGGTGAAGGTTTATATACGAATATGAACGCGATTCGCCGTGATGAGGAACTTGATGCAACACATTCGATTTACGTTGACCAATGGGATTGGGAAAAAATCATTCAAAAAGAGTGGCGTACAGTAGATTACTTACAAGAAATAGTACAAACAATTTATGGAATATTCAAAGATTTAGAAGATTATTTATTTGAAAAATACCCGTTCCTTGGGAAGTATTTACCAGAAGATATCGTATTTGTTACGTCTCAAGAATTAGAAGATAAATATCCAGAGTTAACACCGAAAGATCGTGAGCATGCGATTGCGAAAGAACACGGTGCAGTCTTCATCATTGGAATTGGTGATGCACTTCGATCTGGTGAAAAACATGATGGACGCGCAGCTGATTATGATGATTGGAAATTAAACGGAGACATCTTATTCTGGCATCCGGTACTGCAATCTTCATTTGAATTATCATCAATGGGAATCCGCGTTGATAGTAAATCACTTGATGAACAGTTAACGAAGACAGGAGAAGATTTCAAACGTGAGTACGATTTCCATAAAGGAATTTTAGAAGACGTACTACCGCTTACAATTGGTGGTGGCATTGGACAATCAAGAATGTGCATGTACTTCTTACGTAAAGCGCATATTGGTGAAGTTCAAACTTCTGTATGGCCTGATGACATGCGTGAAGCGTGTAAGAAGGAAAACATTCATTTATTTTAATCAGGAATGAATTGAATTATTTTTTAAACATGACGATTTATAATGTAAAATGACAATACAGTTAGTTAATTTTAAAAGCTCAAACAAGCATAACCCCGTTCTAAATTTAGGACGGGGTTAAAAATATAGTTGTTTAATCTTGATGTAAGATACTTCACTACACGAAAAAATATAACAATAAAGGCGTTTGAAAATCTAAGTTTTCTTCAATAATAGCACCCTTTAGCAGAATAACAAAACAATCCCTAATTCAGGGTTGTTTGAGTAAATATTTGCTTAATCCCCGTTTGTTAAGATTGCAAGCTCATCTATTGCGTATTTTATTTCATCTTTAATGTTATAGAAATGAGGGGCGATTCTTATTACATCCTTTCTTGCAGAAACAATAATTTTTTTGTCTCTTAGCATCCCCTCTACTTTTGATGCATTTTCAACATGAAAAGACATTAGACTTGTTCTATTATCAGTAGATAATGGTCCAATGAGATGCAATCCTTTTTCTTGTCCATAAAATATGATAAATTGGGTTAACTCTTTTAAATATGTTTCAATATTGCCTATCCCAACCTCAAGTAGCAATCTTAATGCCTCATAGGCTGCATAGATACTTATAAAAGAAGGCGTCCCCGTTTCAAAACGACGAGCCCCCATTGCAGAAACAGGGTTATAAATGTCAAATGAAGATGCTTGTTCTTGTCCAAACCATCCAGTAACTCTTGGTTTTAATTGCTCTGCCAGTTCTTTTTTTATATACAAAAAAGCTACGCCGGGAATTCCTAACATGTATTTACGAGTTCCCGTTGCTAATATATCAATCTTCATCTCTTTCACATCAATCGGAATATGTCCTGCTGATTGGTAAGCATCAACGAATAAAAGCGAGCCTTTTCTATGCACAATATCAGCAATCTCTCTAACGTTTTGCTTATAACCGTTGTAATAGTTCACATGTGGAATACATGTAATAAGCGTATCAGTTGTTATTTCTTTTTCATATTGTTCCAGAGGTATTTCCCCATTGGATGAACGAATTACCGAAATATTATCCTTAAATGGTTCTTGTGCAAACCATATATGACTGACAGTTGGAAAATCTATATCCGTAAACACGATTTTATTTTTCTCTTGCTGATAAGGGAGGGAAGTTGCAATTGCAGAAATAGCATCAGAAACAGAACATAATACAGCAACCTCATCTGTTTCAGCTCCAATAAGTTCAGCAAATTTCACCCTAGTCTCCTCCACTTTACTTATCGCTTCATTCCAATTACTACCTGACAGTAGTAGGCTATTCTGATATTCCTCAATAGCTCTTGAAACAGGTTTTGCCAATGCCCCTTGGGAACAACTAGCTAGATGTGTATGAGTAGCTAATATAGGAAATAATGTGCGATAAAAATCATGGTTCAATTCCTTTCCCCCCTTTTCTTCACAACAAATAATTCTGTATGTGAATTTTAAAATCCTTCTTCCACTATACGGCCCGATTGTTGAATAGAATGACCCGTCTTTTTTAAATGTAGTGTAGTGCATGGAGAAAAAAGACAAATCTTTTACGAAAAATAATGCCTGCTTTCTACATGAAGAGTAAGAACTTATTCGTTTTTAATAGACTTAGGGGGAATAAATCATGTTCGTTGCTTATTCAAGAAAAGACCCATTAGTTGAAAAGGTTTGGGATTCATTCACACAAAATCTAATATCCTAATATCTACCGAATCAATGTAGCCTATGTCTTCTCTTAGGTCCCAGAGTTTTACTTTGGATGTTTTTTTATGTTTCGTAAATTGGAATACTGTACATAATCAAAAAATAACAGCTAATTGTATGATAGACTGGAATTTGAAATAACATGTATGTGCTAATTATTCTATTAGGATACATATGTATTTGTTTTGTAGATGTCTCTAACAGAATGTAAAAGGAGAGAAAAGTATGTTACATAGTTTATATGCAATAGAAGAAGCACGAAATGGAAACATATATACGAAAGAAGCAAATATATGGTTAGGGTTTTTATTAGAAGAATTTGGAGCGGTAAGTATAGAAAGAAATTACCGGAGTGTATTAGAGTATGTGGAACGGACGCTAAGGCATTTAGAAAAAATGAATGTTTCATATGGTATTCGTGCGCGTGTAGAAACTGTATTGTGCTGGAGTGAAGTATCGAAGTGTGGTTCTGTAACGCAGCGCAAGAAGTGGAAGGAGTTAGGGGTATCATTTTTAGTACATAACGAAGATTCAGCGGATATTTATAGACGATATTTTCCATATGATGATGTAACATGTGCACTTATTCGTACACATGGATTAATAGGGCAAGTTTTACGAGGTGAAGTATCCATGACTTCTCATGAAGAATTGGTAAGGTTATGGCAGCAAGGAGCGATTCAAAAAGATGAACTGCGTGAAGTGCTTCGCGTTTTAAATGAGTGTATTATCACTGGGGTATCTGACAAGTTATGGAAAAGAGTACAAGGAGAGGTATATGAACGTATTGAACAAATACTTTGCGGAGAACTGATTGAATATAGTGTAAAAGATCGAATTCGGCGGTTACGTACGAATGCTTCACCTAATGATACATATTTTATCCAAGAGTATGAGTCAATTATGAATGATAGGTTAGAAGAAATGTTCACAGTACTATTTGATTATGACCTTTGGTATGTAGAAGCAGCATTAACTCATTTTAGCTTTGAAGAATTCGTAAAAGTATTTGTATTAGCCTATCAAAATATCATTCAAAACAATGTAGATCATATCAGTTTTCAGCCACTTATGGATGCATTGTATTACGAGAGAGAGGGAGAAAAATACTTAAATATTTATACGAAACGAGCAATCGAAAAAGTATTGCGAAGCGTATCCGTAGTAGAATTGCTAGATATGGGTCAAATTCCTCAATCCGAAATGTATCCTGAATTAAAGGAAATAGAAAATGTATTAACAATTGGTTTTGGAACAAGTGAAGTTGGAAAAACGCTCATCGAATTTTGTTTAGCTTGTAAAAAAGAAAATAATGTTCATTATGAGCAAGCTGTTATGATGTTATGTGAAATATTTGGTTTACGCCGTGATGCGTTTGATCGGTTGGAAAATGAGGACGAATATCTTTCACATATGAATGGGAGTGTAGATGATAAAGTCACGGTTCTTCCATATGTAGTAGGAGATATAATAGTAGAAATTGGTCCCGGTGGGGGCGCAATGATGAATAAATTTAAAGAAGTTTATCCGAATAAATCGGTTATTGGTGTAGATTTGTCACGAAATGTAATTGAAAAGTTAACAAATGATAAATACGAAAAAGGCTACGACTGGGAAGTTACACTAGGTGATGCTTTACACCTTGCTGATACATTTCATCCAGAAAGCATTTCTACAGTTCATTGTGGCTCGGTGAATCACGAGATCTTTTCTTATGGAGAAACAGAAGGTAAGAAGTTTAATGTTGCAACAATGGAACGTTTAGTGAAGAGTGTATTTCAAATATTGACCCCTGGTGGACGTTGGATTATTCGTGACGGAGTAAAAACAGAAAGTGAAGAATGGTGTGAATTGCAATTTCATGATGAAACGGCTATGCCTTTTTTAAAAAACTATCAACGTGATTTTAAAGGACGAGAAATTAAGGCCAATATATTAGGTGTGGATCGAGTAAGGATGCCAGTTAATGATGCAATGGAATTTTTATATACGTATACGTGGGGAGAAGAAGCATATCCACATGAGGTACAAGAACAATTTGGTGTATTTACACTTCAAGAATATATTGATTTTGTAGAGAGCGTTGTAGGTTCAGAGAATGTAAAAGTAATTGAGGCCAAGCAGTATCTTTTAGAAGGTTATATAGAACACCTATCGCAAAAAGTTACATTGTATGATGAACACGGTGAACAAACAGCATTGCCAAATAGTACATGTTTGATTGTGTTTGAGAAAAGATAAAAGAGAAGAAATTATGTTTTTTACTAAAGGATAGAAGATGGGGCTAGCAAAATTCGATTTCACCGCCTCTTTTCAGAAAAGATTCTGAAACGGATTTACATATAATCTGTTTCGGAATCTTTTTTTTATGAGCATGTATAAATTGAGCTTTAGAAATTATATGTACTAGTTTATATTTTAAACTAATTTTCTCTGGATTTTACTTAGATTTTACATTCACTACCTACAATAAAAAAGAAAACGCAAGTGATAAAAAATTGCACTTGATTTATTTTGCTATTCGCGGGCAGTAATACTCCTATCGCAAGGAGGAGATCTACTACCCGTAAAAGCCCGATTGGTGGGAGTTGATAATAAGTGAAGGATGAAGAAAAAATCACTTATTAAAGTTTCACTTTATAAGATGAGGAGGGAATGTGATGGAGTTAATAATTGATCACGTAACAAAGAAATACGGTGGGAAAGTAGCGTTGAATGATTGTAGTTTACATTTAAAGCCTGGGGTATTAGGACTTTTAGGACCAAACGGTGCGGGGAAGTCTACACTTATGCGGATTTTAGCAACAATTGAACAACCGACGAATGGCAGTGTGATATGGGATGGGGAAAATATTCAAAAGAAACCGAAATTGTTACGTTCACAACTCGGATATTTACCACAAGACTTTGGTGTATATCCAAATATGAACGCAATCGAGTTTTTAGAGTATATAGCAGCGATGAAAGGTTTATCAATGAGCTCTTCAAAAAAGCGTATCAATGAACTGCTTGAAGCGCTGAACTTAATGAATGACCGGAAACGACTATTAGGCGGCTATTCAGGTGGAATGCGGCAAAGGGTTGGAATTGCACAGGCGTTATTAAATGATCCGAAATTATTGATTGTAGATGAGCCAACAGTTGGATTGGATCCTGAAGAACGAATTCGGTTTAGAAATTTATTATCTACTCTTTCTACGGATAGAATCGTTATTTTATCGACGCATATTGTAACGGATATTGAATCGATTGCGAGTGATATAGCTTTATTATCAAAAGGGAATGTATTAGCCCATATGCGTCCTGAACAGCTATTAAAGCATGTGGAGGGGAAAGTATGGGAATGGGTTATACCAGCTTCCGAGTTACATAATGTTCAAAAGAAATATATAGTAAGCAGCGCAATTCACCGGAGTGATGGAATTCATGCGCGCATCGTTTCCAGCAATGCCCCTAGTGCTAAAGCACATATAATCGCATCCTCTCTTGAAGATGCTTACTTATATTATGTTTCTTCGAAAGGAGGGCATAAAATTGAACAATGTATATAATCTATTTTATTTCATTAAAAACAATTTAATTAGACAAATGAGAAGTTATCCATTTTTAATTGTAATTGGATTAACGATTTTTTTGGGGTATACTTGTGTGCCGGCAGCTTCAGCAGGCTATGAAATATTTTATCTTGGTGGAGTGAGAGGGATATATAATTCAAATTGGCTTGGCGGTATGGGAGCAATGACTTCTACTTTATTTATTTGGCTGCTTGGTTTTTATATGTTAAGAAGCCAAATTTCAGACGATCAACAGTTAGGAGTAGGGCAATTGATTGCAGCTTCACCTATAAGCAAATTCCAATATATTTTTAGAAAAACGATTTCTAATTTTATTGTTTTAGTGGTCATTGAGATGGTATTTATCATTGCTTTTATGGTAATGCAATTTATACGTGGGGAAGATCTTTTGTTTCAATTAGGTGGTTATTTATATCCACTCTTTTATATTGTATTTCCTTCGTTATTACTTCTAGCGGCATTCACAACTTTTTTTGATGTGTTTCCTGGTTTAAAAGGCGTAGTAGGTAATATTGTGTTCTTTTTCTTGTGGGTGTTATTAGCGATTATGTCGTTTGAAATGCCGAATCGTTATTTAGATGTATTTGGTTTAGGAATCATTCGTTCTGATATGATACATGATGCAATGAGAGAATATGAATTTTTAAGAGGAACAAATGGTGGAGGATTTGGGTATAACCCAGTAGAGGGAAAGATTAAAATATTTCACTGGGATGGATTGACTTGGGATGTAGAAATACTTGTAACAAGTTTAATTTGGATTGGAATAGCGATGTTATTAATTTGGCTAACGTCCTTTGTGTTTAATAGATTCTGTACATTTACTGAAGTGAAGGGAAAGGTAAGCGAGTTTGAGGAGAATAAGGAAACGATCGCTATGAATGAACAAAATCATAATTCTTTTACATTCACTTCTATAATGAAAACAAAGAACATTAGTATGTTTCGTTTAATTAAAGCAGAGCTATCGATTATGTTAAAAGGCTTTACGATTTGGTGGTATGTAATTGCGATTGGGCTTATAGCATTTGGATTAATATGTCCGGTAGATATATCAAAAGGATGGCTACCTATTATTATAATTTGGCCAATTGCAATTTGGTCACAAATGGCAACTAGAGAATGGTTTTATAGGACAAATCAAATTATTTATTCAAGTTGTTCTCCTTTGTATAAGTTTTTATCGACGTGGATTTCAGGGATTATAGTAGGGGTTATCATCTCTAGTGGTATTATCATTCAGTTAATATTAATTGAAGATATTTCATTTTTGCTTTCTTGGCTTATCGGTATAGTATTCATTCCAACAGTAGCATTGGCACTTGGGATATGGGCTAGGACACGTAAACTGTTTGAAGTATTGTATATAATTTTATGGTATGTAGGACCAGTAAATCATCTCCCCTATGTAGATTTCTTAGGAATATCAACATCATATGTGTTTTTGTATAGTACGTTATCTGTTTTATTACTATGTATCGCACTGATCGGACAGTTACAGCAAGTGGGAAGGTTACGGTTAATATTCAAATAAGTATGCAAGGGGAGTGAGGGAATGAGGATGAACAAAGGGGAAATCTATATGTTTTCCTTTATAAGTGTAATGATTCTATGTTTAGTAGCCTGCGATACAAAAGCGAATGAAGCGCCTGTATCCAAAAAATTTACTGCGAAAAATATAAATGAAATTTATATAAAAACAGTAGGAGAAAATATTAAACTTCATTCTACAACAGACAAAAATATTAAAGTTAATATAGGAGAGGTGAAAGATACAAAGGTAAAAGAAGAAGGAGAGAGATTAGAGATTATCACAGAGAATTCATCGGCTATTTTGAACTTGAAAACAGCTACTGTACATGTATATCTTCCTGAAAAAACATATAAAAAAATAAATGTTAAAACAGAATCAGGAGAAGTAGTAGGAGAGAATATAGCATCGAAACAATTGGATTTGTATAGTGATTCAAGTGATATAACAATAAAAAATTATAAAGATGGCAATATAAAAGGCGTTTCTAAATCAGGGGGGATTACGTTAAGGGGAGTAGAAGGAAAGTTTGATATTCAAAACGATACGGGAGTGGTGAATGTATCCGGTGCTTCAAATTTAAAAAATGAAAGTAAAATAAAAACCGAATCATCTAATATAAATATTGACTTTAAGAAAGAGCTGGAAAATCTAGAGATTGACCTGTCGACGCGTGCGGGTCAAATAAAAAATGAATTTTCACTCTCAACTGCTGAAAAAGGAGACAATCATAAAGTAAAAGGTCGTATAGGAACTGGAAAAGAGAATGATACAAAGTTAATAGTGCAGTCTATGACAGGAACGATTGAGTTAAAGCGTGATAAGTAGCGAGAGTATGAAACAGCTTTTAAAAAGTTTGATTATAAAAAATATATTCTGAATGAGGTCTTTCACTCTGCTTTAGAATATGTTTTTACTGTATAAATCTCTTTTTAGTTGTGTTTATTTCAGGATTTTCGCATTCTCATAGATTAACCGTCACCAGTGTGCGGTATACTCTCTTTTTCTTGACATGTATATCATATAGTATTAATATACCGGGGAGTATATTAATACTATATACATTGTAGAAACGTCTAATGAAAAGGAGTACAGGGTGTCATGGGAAGGAAAAAAGAATTAACAAATTCGAAACGACAGTTATCGGATATTTTAGCCCAAACGGTTAAAACCGGGATTATTAAATCAAATTTGGTCCCGATGTTTGCTGGGTTAACGTTGGCTTTATATAAATATAAAATGAGCCCGCTTGAAAAAATTCCGGAAATTATATTTGCTATGATTGGCTCGATTTTAATAATAGGAGCAGCAGGAGCTTTTAACAATTTGTATGATCGTGATATTGATTCGATTATGGAGCGAACTAAAAGTAGACCGACTGTAACGGGAGAAATTAGTCCTAAAGCGGTGTTATGGCTTGGGATATTAATGACGATTTCTGGTTTAGTATTTCTTGCGCTAACTACATATTTAGCAGCGTTATTAGGATTTTTAGGGTTATTTTTGTACGTCGTACCGTATACAATGTGGAGCAAAAGAAGAACAATTTATAACACGGAAATCGGAAGTGTTTCGGGAGCAATGCCGCCACTCATCGGCTGGGCCGCTATGTATCCGGATATCACACATCCAGCTATTATTGGTCTTTTTATCATTATGATTATTTGGCAAATGCCTCATTTTTATGCGATAGCAATTCGTAAACATGAGGAGTATAAAGCTGCAAATGTTCCAATGCTTCCAGTAGTAAAAGGGATTAAAAGAACATATATACAAACGAATGTGTATTTAATGATTTTAATTATTATCAGTGTTCTTTTAGGTTCGTTAAGCATTGGTCTAATGTTAGTGTCACTTCTTTTAAGTATTGTATGGCTTGCATTAAGTATTTACGGCTATAAAAAAATGGATTCAGAGAAGTGGGCAAAATCATTGTTTATTTTTTCGTTGTTCCATATGACGATTTTATTTTCAACCATTATTATTTATTCTCTAATAGGCGTCTTTTTCGGAAGTTGAGAGTAGGTTAATCTGCAAAGTGTAAAAAAACAATTTCTCCTGTATAAAAGGGGAAATTGTTTTTTGTTGTGTTTATATAGGATTGAAAACATTTCACTTTAATAATGCCCTTACAATAAGACTATCGGTTTGAGAGTATAATATGAATTTTTGAGCCTTTACCGATTTCACTCGTTACATGAATCGTTCCACTATGTGCTGTTATAATTTTATGAGCAATTGTCATTCCGAGACCTGTGCCCTCGCTTGAAACATTTGTGGTTGTTCCGCGATAATATTGTTTAAATAAGTTTTGAACGGTTAGTTCATCCATACCGGCACCTGTATCTTCTATTGTAATATGTATATCTTCTTGTAATAGAATAGAGGTATGGATTTTTGTTTCCGCAGGATTGTGTAAAATGGCGTTCATAAACAAGTTTTGTAAAGAACGGTGGAATAATTTTGTATCAATCGGAATTATTATGTTTGTTTCATCTGCTTGAAAACTAAAATGATAGTGCTGAGAGCGTGGGTCATTTGTTATGTCAGCTATTAATCTTCTGGTAAATTCAACAATATTTACTTCCTCTTTTTTTAAAGGAATCTGTGAATCTTGAAGACGGAAAGAGAGATTTAAGTCTTCAATTAATTCTTTCATATGATTTCCTTTTTGCTGAATTTCTTGCAAGAAATTCTCTTTTTCTTCTTGGCTCCAAGTATGATCTGGCGATAGCATAAGTGCACTGTATCCTGTAATATAGGTAAGCGGCGTTTTGAGATCATGAGAGATTCCTGCCATCCATTCCCGTTTCATTTTCTCAAGTTGTTCCCGTTCATTCTCTATTTCTCGTAATCTATTTGTTAAATGTTCTATATTTAGAAAGACGTCTTTATATAAGCGATAAGGTCCTTTTAACTTCCCTGTTTTTTTCTTGTACATTTGTTTTGTACTTTCTGGTATCACATAAGAACCTTCTGCTAGTTGGTTAATCCAAGAAATCATTCGAAATAAAGGTTTGCCGATATGCCATCCATACAAAATAGCGCCCAAAATAAGAGTACATACAAAGAGGCAAAAAACAATAAGAGCTTCCGTGTCTTTGTTATCTTTGTTTATTCCGATAAGAGGTAGTATGCCTTCCATAAAAATGGCCATAAAAATACCCATAAAAAAAGTACCGATACATAAACTACGAATAAAATGAAAGCCTAGCCTGAAACCAATTTTCATTTTTGTTGCTCCTTAGTATGCGGGATAAATTTATAGCCAATTCCTCTCAAATTTACAATGTATATAGGGGATTTAGGATCTGCTTCTATTTTTTTACGTAATTTGGAAATATGCATTACTACTGTTTTATCATCACCTATGGAAGTCAGTCCCCATACTTGTTCGTACAATTGTTCAGCAGTAAAAATTCGATTTGGATGTGTGCATAAGAATGTAAGTAATTCTAGTTCTTTAGCAGTGCAATGGACAGATTCACCGTTTACTGTTATCAGTCCCTCGCTTGGATATAGAGAAAAGGATTCAAAATGTAGGTTCAAATTTTCTTCATGGCGATGTTCTTGTATCATATTTTGTCTACGTAATTGGACATTGATTCGGGCAGCAACTTCTAAAGGATTAAATGGTTTTGTTATGTAATCATCCCCGCCAATTCCTAGTCCTGTTAATTTATCTAAATCGCTAGAGCGGGCTGTTACAAATAAAATAGGAGTATTTGTGTAATTGCGGATTTGTCTACATAGTTCAAATCCGTCTATATCGGGTAGCATCACATCGAGTAAGATGATATCAAATGGACGGCCTTTAATGAGGTTCAACGTTTCGGCTCCATTTATAGCTGTTGTTATATGCGTGAAGTTTTCTTTCTTTAGTGTAAGTACTAACATATCTAATATGCCTTGTTCATCATCAACTAAAAGGATTTTTTCTGTTCTCATTATGGATCCACCTTTACATGTTTTTCGAATCTGTTAGAAAGATATTTGGAAAATATTTCACATGTAATAGTGTAACATAATACTATTTTGCTAGATGAAAAAATAACAACAAAGAAATATTCCTTGTTGTTATTTTGATAATCAAATTAATTCATTTGTACCATAGGTGCAATTTTTGCCATAAATGATTGATGAAGTGCTTCTACACCATCTACTAAATTAAGGCGATCAATGACAACAGATACTTTAATTTCAGATGTACTTACCATTTTAATATGAATATTTTCATTCTTTAATGTAGAGAACATACTAGCAGCAACACCTGGATTAGATACCATACCAGATCCAACAATTGATACTTTAGCTAGATGATTTTCATATTCTACAGACTCATAGTGAAGTGCTTCTTGATTTTGTTCTAATACTTCTAATGTTTCTCGTAAGTCATTTGAGTGAATTGAGAAAGACAAATGAACAGTACCTTCATTTGTAATACTTTGAATAATAATATCAACATTAATATGGGCTTTAGCTAATGTAGAGAAAACAGTTGAAAGCGATCCTTGTTCTAATCCTTTAATTGTTACGCGTGTAATATTATCTTCAAATGCAATACCCTTAACGATCGATTGTTGTTCCATGTTACATTCTCCCCTTACAATTGTTCCGTTTTCTTGTTCCATACTTGAACGAACTTCTAAAATTACATTATGATTTTTTGCGAATTCAACAGCACGTGGGTGTAGTACACCAGCGCCGAGATTTGCGAGTTCTAACATTTCATCATAAGAAATTTCATCTAATTTATATGCGTCTTTTACAACTCGTGGATCAGTCGTGTATACACCTGTTACGTCTGTGTAAATGTCGCATTTTTTCGCTTTCAGCGCCGTTGCTAATGCAACAGCAGTTGTATCAGAACCACCGCGGCCAAGTGTTGTAATTTCGTTTTCTTCGCTTCGTCCTTGAAAACCAGCGACAATTACAATTGTTCCTTCTTGTAGATGTGATTGAATACGTTCTGTATTAATATCAGTAATCCGTGCGCTACTATGCACAGATTCTGTAGTAATACCAGCTTGCCAACCAGTTAGTGAAATAGCGTCGTACCCTTTTGCTTGCAGTGCAATTGTTAATAAAGAAATGGTAACTTGTTCACCAGTTGTTAAAAGCATATCCATTTCACGTTTACTCGGATTTTCGGTAATAGCGGTAGCAAGTGTAACGAGTTCATCTGTACTTTTTCCCATTGCAGAGACAACTGTAACAACACCGTGTCCTCGTTCATATTCTTCAATAATTAAATTTGCTACATGTTGAATGCGCTGAATACTTCCAACAGAAGTACCACCGAATTTTTGAACAATCGTTTCCATTACAAATTCCTTCTTTCATCCATTTTTATTAATTGATCAGGAAAGGTGTAAAAACATATAAAAGAGATGTATAAGTCCCTAAATATTCCTGTAGTTACCGGAAAGAAAAACAAAAAAACACCATCTCAAATAAGTGAGGATGGTGCTGTTACAGGAAAAGGGAAACAGAAAAAGGAGCTAATAAAAAAACCGCCAAAAAAGAATATCATATAAAGCATGATATCTCTTTTTTGTAGATAGCTCTTCATATATACACGTCTGTATATATGACAGTTCTGTTTCTATTCGAAAACAGCCCCAATTGATAAATGCAGAGAAACTTATCAATTTCGGCAATACTTCCTTTCTTCTAAACTCATTGACATCTCTGTGTCTCCTCTAGAATACTTATAAGCACTGCAACCTCTATCTCACGTTTTGGGCGAGAGTGTTTGGTTTATGAAGTTATTTGGTAACATTTGTTTTATAATAATTAAAATATTTTAGGAAATCAAGTGCTTTAATAATATTTTGAAAATTAAGTATATTCATTTTCGGTTATATGGTTTATGTATACTGGCATAATTGAATTGTTCGGTGTAAGTAGATGATTAGAAATATGTTGGAAACTATTGGGAGGTAAGGGGTGATAGTGGTTCTATATAGTTGTTTTATTGCCCCTATATCAATTATACAGTGTAGTTCTGTATAGTATATTTTATGAATTGAATTTAGTATAAATCGAAATATTAGTAGTTTACATATCTAAAGACTTAATTATTAGAAAAAAGAGAAAATTAAATGTATAATAAAAGGAAAAAGAAGGAAGATGTTTAAAGGAAGGGGATACATATGCAAGGAGAGGTGCAAACAGAAAATAAGGGGAGTTATGTAAGTAATTTATTGTTGCCTGTTACAAAATCACGCCATTTTACTTTCTTATGGATCGGGCAACTTCTTTCCGTTCTAGGAAGTTCTATTACAATGGTAATTCTTCCAGTAGTCGTATATACATTGACTGGATCAACAGTTGTTATGGGAACGACGATGGCTATGTATATGCTACCGAATATTCTTGTCTTACCGTTTTCGGGGTTAATCGTTGATCGTATAAATCGAGTTAAGCTAATGTTATTTACCGATATTGTTCGATGCATATTGATGATAACCCTTGCGGTGCTTATGTTTACAGATACTTTAACAATCACGATTTTATATGTGCTAGTGGCAATATATGGACTAATGGATGGGTTATTTCAACCGGCATATGCAGCAGTGAGAGCAAGGGTCTTTGTACCGGAAATTCGGAATGCGGCTAACGCATTAACACAAATGAGTAATCAAGGTGTTCGTTTAATAGGTCCAGCGCTTGGTGGTCTTATTGTTTCGGTTGCATCAGCGGGAATTGGGTTTGGTTTAGATGCATTGACTTATTTGTTGTCTTTTATTTGTTTATTGTTTTTAAAAGATGTAACAGCTAAAAAAGTACAGGAACAAACAAATCAAAAAATGAATTTCAAAAAAGATTTTACAGAAGGGATTGTTGTATTAAAAAGCCATCCATGGCTTTGGATTACAATTTTAGCATTTTCATTTATTAATATTTGCCACGCAGGAATTATCGTTGTATTAATCCCTTGGCTATTTAATGTACATCATCAGTTTGAACCGTTTGTCTATGGGATTGGAATGGCATGTTCTGGAGCGGGGGCTGTTGTGGCAGCTCTTATTTTTGGCGGGAGACAGAGGTGGCATAAACGAGGATTGCTTGCCTATGGGGGTGTCCTCATTAGCGGGATGTCACTTTTACTAATGTCTTTCGTTTCATGGGCGCCAGGATTAGTAGGGTTAATGGCATTAGAAGGGTTTGGGATTATGATTTTCGGTTTAATATGGGAAACGAGTTTGCAAGAACTTGTACCAGAAGAAGCATTCGGAAGGGTAGCAAGTCTGGATATGTTAGGGTCTTTTGCATTATTACCGTTAGGGTATGTAGTTGTCGGTTGGGTGGCGAATATAATTGGTGGTACGGTGACGATTACGATTTTAGCTATTGCAGCAATTGTCGTAGTGGTAATCGCACTACTTGTTCCGAGTATTCGTCAATTTGATTAATTTACGTTTACAAAAAATAAGTAAGCTCTGCCAAGCGGCAGAGCTTATTCTTCATGGAATACAAATGTTTGTGTAAATTGCTTTTCTGCTTTTTCTGGGTGACCGTTATAACTAAATTGATTTTCCTCCCAGCTAATCACTACGTCAAATGAGTTAGCGTCTTCATATAATGGGAATTTCATTTTTGTAAAACTAGTTTGGCTATATGACACGCTCATATCAGATTTGTTGAAAGGCTTGAAAGCAGCTTTTGATTTTGGGTTATTGTGACGTATTTCAACTGATACGTTAGATACGTCTTTTCCGACATTCTTTACAAGTAAGCTGTATGTATGAAACGTATCTTCTTTTGACTGAAGTGCTTGAGGATTCTTAGCCTTATCAACTTCAATATACCACTGCTTAGATTTTGATGTAACAGGGAGTTCTACAAAAGTGAAGGCACTTGTTTGAAGTGGAACTGCAAAACATATGAAAGTAAGTAAGAATAATATTTTTCTTTTCATGTATCATTCTCCAATTCGGTATAGCTGATTGTTTTGATTTTGTTAGCATTTGCTACTTGGAAAGGAGTTATGCACGCATATTTGATTGAACAATTATAGAAAAGTGGTGTTGCATTCTTTTTTCGTTTGTGAATGGAAATGTATATATCAGCGCCCAAAAGATTGTGTAGAATTTTTTTGCACAGTCTTTTAGTATTTAAACGTTTTAAAGAATATGAAATGAATTGGTTACATTTTAAAAATTTGAAGGGGATTCATGGGTTAGTAAAAGAAGAAAGGTTTTAATGAATAAAGGTTAGAAAGTAAGTTTAATTAGAGAAAAACATTCCGCAGCTGCACTAGTGGAATGTTTTTCTGTTTTTATATCAAGTAAATACTAGCTTAAAGTTCTTTCGAAAATATGCTTTGAACCAATTCTGTAAAGTTCTTTTCCTCTCTTGGTACAATTGATAAGTCTTCATGCCAAACCTCAATAATTTCCCAGTTATTGGTTATGCGAAAGCCTATAGCATCACCGGCAAAGTTATCACCAAATAGTAAAACATTTTTCAGTTCTGGATTGTCATCTACATCATATATTTCATCTGCTTCAATAAGTCCTCCGTAGAACATAAAATAGGAATTAGAAACAGATCCATAGCCCACTTCCTTTAAGAAGGAAATATAATCTTGGGGTACACCGTTAAGCATGGATTCTTCCTCAATAATGGAATCAGTTAATGTACTAAAATCATATTCAGTTGGTGCATCATGAATCTTTTTAATAATATCTTTGTATACCATATGTACACACTCCAAACGTATTTTGTGTAGCTAAATATTATAAATTTATCTGTATTGTTAACTTTGATCTTTCTTATAAACCAAAAATCTTATGTGACTCGCTTATTTATCTGTTATATTACTAGTTCTAGAGATAAACACAATGGAGTTGAGGCTATCATTAGCACAATACAAAATTTCTATGTAAATTAACTATATTGGATAAAAAAGAAAAATCAATACAATTTCATTTTGAAAATATAGAAAAAGTCTAGTACCACATTTTATCCCGTAAAGGCTCGATTCGTTTGGCTAACCATTAGTGAAGAAGTGAAGACTTCCACTGATGGAAGCTTCACTTTATTTTACGGAAGTAAGTTATACGATTAGAATTTTAATGGGGTTTATTGGAATAATACTAGGAGGTATATAATGTTTTTTGTTTAAAAGTGTCTCGATGATTGAGACACCAGTTCGCAATTGGTATGGATGGTGATTACAAATAGAACAACAATTACATTATCTCATTTCGCATTTTGGATATTTCGGGGTTATTATTGCTTTAGTTGGTGGAATTATCGGGTTACCAATACCAGATGAAACGATATTAACATTTGTAGGATACTATGTACATAAAGGAGAAATGAAATTTCTGCTTGCATTATTAAGTGCGTGTATCGGTTCGTCAATCGGTATTACTATTAGCTATTGGTTAGGAATAAAACTTGGGATTCCATTCTTAAAGAAATTTGGTCCGAAAATACATATTACAGAAAATAAAATAAATCGGACACAGATTTTATTTCAAAAAATAGGTCCTGCCTTATTATTTATAGGTTATTTTATTCCTGGAGTTCGCCATGTTACTGCTTATTTAGCTGGGATTTCTCGTTATCGATTTTCGACATTTTGCCTGTATGCGTATTCGGGAGCATTATTATGGAGTTTTACCTTTATCAAGCTAGGATTTGAGTTAGGAGAAAAATGGCGTCTGGTAGAGCATTATGTCCACCGTTATGGACTTATTCTTTTAATTGTGCTAGTTATTCTTGCGGGTTTGATTTTTGTATATTTTCGCTTCAAAAAAGATAAAAAGTAAGTTATCCCGCTATTCGCGGGCAGTCAAAGCTTGATAGGTGAGGGCTAATAATCAGTAGGGATGAAGAAAACTCCCTTTTTCATTCCCTTTATTTTCAACAATAGCTATTATAGGGTATTTTTGTAAAAGGTAATAATCCCCTGGTTTTTATCCCCCTATTTTTTCATATTTTGTTACAGTATAACGACCTGGATAAGATTCCAAAAGTTCACTAACCCATATTTGAATTTTATCTCCTGTTTTTAAAAACTTAACAGCATCTGAATCATTAAAACTTAGGATAGAAGCAGAAGGATGTTCTTCCCTCGATGATTGCTCTAAATATCCTATAATATTTGAGTCCTTTATCTCCTTTTCGTCAATAAAATAAACTTTTTTATCTTTAAAGACAACATATCCTTGCGCTTGATAAGAATCTTGATGAGTATTGATATCTTTGTTAACACTCATCAATGGATCACCATTCCTCCCTTTTAAAACTATGACAACTAAAAATACAAGTATTAACAAGAAAAGAAATTTCCTCAAAATGTCTACCTCCATACATTTAAGTATCAATCCCCAATAAAATTAAGAATTTATTAAAATCAAAAATAATTTCACATACTATAAAGGATGTAAAATAAAGATTTTTTGATAATAAAGAAAATTATAACAGATCCTATTGGTAGAAAAAACTAAATGATAACTTATTAAAACTGATGTGAATTTAAGCGTAATTGTTTACATTAAATCTTTTCCTATAAACACTTTACATAAGTTAGACTATTAAAACGAAAAAAAGAACCTTACAAAAATGTAATGTTAATGTCACAAAATAAGATAGTACATTGTTAGTAGTCTTATTAAAATTGAATAGATTATAATTTGTAGGTGGAGAACAATAAAGAATATAATAAGAATTTATTAGAACCCTATGAGAAATCATTTAATAAGGTAGAGTTTGTTAAAATGTAGCGTGAACTAAAGTATTAAAGGAGATTATGTAATGAATTTTAAAGATTTAGATTACGAATGGTTCAACTTTATAAATAGTAAAGTACAGGAATATCCATTAATAGATAATGTAATGATTATATTTGCAGAATATGTACAATATGCTTTCGTGTTATTACTCATCTTGTTATGGATAAAGAATAAACCTAACTTTCGAATAATGGCTTTTCAATCGATTGTTGCGTTTACTTTAGCGTATTCCATAAATAGATTTATTGAGTTATTTATTTATAGAGATCGTCCTTTTGTTTCACATAACATCACACAACTCGTAGAGCATGCTGCCAATTCTTCTTTTCCAAGTGATCATGCAACATCAGCTGTTGTAATTGCAGCTACACTATTGCTATCTGCTTATCGATTTAAATATACTTGTTTTTTCTTAGCGCTTGGTGTAGCTTTTTCGAGAGTATGGGTAGGAGTACATTATCCACTTGATGTAATTGCAGGAATTGTACATGGGGTATTGATAGCATTATTTACACAGTATGTTGTATTTAAAATACGTCCTATCGCTACATTAATCGCGAAACCTATTTTTCAAGGGAAAACTAGCTGAAAAGAGTCGAATCGGTTGGATGATTGCTAACATGTGCATAAGAGAATAGATAAAAACAGAAGCATAGTTACACGATTTTTTTACAAAGTGTGTTTTATAAGATTAAAAGACTGATAGCCCTCTAATTAAATAGGGGGCTTTTAGGTATGGATGAAAACTATAAAAAGCTAAACTTTTATAAATAAAAAATATTTGTGCATCAAAAAATAGCCCTCACTCAAGGCGTTGGGACACCTTTTTCCCTTTTAGAACTAAACGAACAGATAGAAATGTTATTGAATATGAAACATTAATCATAGTACATTTAAAAAAGAGAGAATTTTTCATAAAGAGGGTGAGAAGATGCTTGATACAGCTGAGAGTTCAATAAGGAATCAAATGTATACAGTAGAAGAACAACAAAAGCTATATAAAAGAACATTGGTAATCGTAAGTATTTCACAAATGTTTGGTGGCGCCGGATTAGCTGCTGGTATTACTGTAGGTGCACTTCTTGCGCAGCAAATGCTTGGAACCGATGCATTCGCAGGATTGCCAGCAGCCATGTTTACAATGGGATCTGCAGGAGCAGCGTTAATAGTAGGAAGGCTGTCTCAACGTTATGGGCGCCGGATCGGGCTTGCGACAGGATTTATGGTAGGTGGACTTGGGGCTATTGGTGTCGTGATTGCCGCTTTAACAAATAGTATTATTCTCTTACTTGCTTCCCTGCTCATATATGGTGCAGGTACAGCAACAAATTTACAAGCTCGTTATGCTGGTACGGATTTAGCGAATAAGAAGCAAAGGGCAACGGCTATTAGTATTACAATGGTTATGACAACATTTGGTGCAGTTGCGGGACCGAATTTAGTAGGTGTAATGGGGAGTTTCGCTCTTTCTCTTGGTATTCCTGAACTTGCTGGTCCGTTCATATTATCAGCAGCTGCATTTTTATTAGCAGGTCTCGTACTTTTCGTTATGCTTCGTCCAGATCCATTAATAATAGCGAACATGATAGAAACATATAAACAGGAACATACAAATAAAGGGCATGCGAGAGTTAACAAACCGATAGCAAATAAAAGGGGTGTTACAGTTGGGGCCCTCGTTATGATACTTACTCAAATTGTTATGGTTGCCATTATGACGATGACTCCTGTACATATGGAGCACCATGGGCATGGATTAAGTGAAGTGGGTCTTGTTATTGGATTTCACGTAGGAGCGATGTACCTTCCGTCACTTGTTACAGGAATCCTTGTTGACAAGATTGGTCGAATGGCAATGAGTATTGCTGCCGGAGTTATACTACTTAGTGCGGGTGTGGTAGCTGCCATTGCACCGAGCGATTCTTTAATACTTCTGATTATTGCTTTGTCTTTACTTGGATTAGGATGGAACCTTGGATTAATAAGTGGGACTGCTCAAATTGTTGATGCAACAGAACCTTTAATGCGTGCAAAGACACAAGGGAAAGTAGATGTTTTTATTGCGCTGGCAGGAGCCTCTGGGGGAGCGATGTCAGGCATGGTGGTAGCAAATTCAAGTTATGCAGCATTATCATTAGCTGGAGGAGGTTTAGCCTTGTTGCTCGTTCCTGTTGTGATTTGGTCTCGAAAAAATAAAGAACATGAAATGAAATAGAAGTCTTGAAAGTGTTGTTTATTTGTTTGTGATGACGGTGAAAAAGAGGTGGATAGATATTTACTAAAAGAACATAAAGAGATTATTACACAACATGAATCTTAAAAAATTGTAAGAAGTAAGTCTACTTTTTATAGCTTAGTAGGGGATGAAGCCCTCTTCTGATTAAAGTTGTATTTTATTGGAGGGCTTTTCCGCAATCATATTAGTAATGTAATGCAAAAACTAAGAGTCAAAGGATTTCACAAACAGTTATCATGTTTCTTCGTATAGCGTAATTTCAATTATAATAATTAGGCCAACTTTGTAGAAAAAGTTGGCTGTTTTTTCTACTGTCTTTCGTTTTATACGAATTACAGTATAGGAACAGAGGGCATATGTTGAAAATGCATGGTTAACAACATTGCAAAATCAACCATGTATTTTCAAAGTTTCTTTGCAATAAATCCTCTTTTTTGATCCAGAAATACAATAGACCAGTGTCTCCCCAATCCATTTCAGACTCATCGTTCGTATCAAGTTGTAACAGTAACATCCAATCTTGAGGACTACCGGATAAACGCTTTATTTCTTTATCTGAAGGGTATCCATTTCCTAAAGAGATTCCGTTTGTAACAAGATGACACTCTTCAGCCATTTCTTCTGATTGTATAGCTTGTGCGGAGCCGAGTAAATGATGCAATCCATCGATATACAATTCTTCTATTTCTTTATAAAGATCCCATTCATCATCATGTGATAAACCTGTTTCACCGACTTTTTCTTTTGCTAATGTCCACGTTTCTTGAAATGAAATGATTGAAGGAGGGAACACTTCTGTTTGAAGTTCTCGTCTTTTTAGCTTTTCTATATTTTCCGTGTACATAACGCGGTGTCCTCCGGTATCCCTTGGATCAAATCCCCACGGTTGTTCTTCTGCGTCATAAAAGAAATACAACATGCCTTTTGTAGGTAGTGGGTTTCCTTTGTGATAGGATTGTACTTCTTCTAAATTCAGTTGCCCAATAAAGTGTAGCGGTATGTCGTTATATGTTGGAATCTTTAATTCATCAGGTAAATCTGGAAAACCTCCTAATTTTGACGTTCCGATTGCTATTTGCTCATCAGATCCTTTACGTAGATGAATTTGAATTGCTCGGTCAAGAGAATTTAAAATATGCTTTTCTAGATGAATGGCATTATACTTTTTGAGCGCATTTTGTAGAGTTTGTTTCATTATGTATCACCTCATTCTTATTGTACAACAATTTGGTAATGTTTTCTGAATAAAGAAGAAAATTGTGAAAATTATGTTAAAATATCATTAGCATAGAAAAAGGAGGAATATTTTATGACAAAAGATCGTCTTGCCCAAGTAGATTTAACGAAAAAAATGGAATCAAAATCAAAGTATAATAAGAAACTTGAGAAGTATCAAAGGCGCTTATTAGCGCTGCAGCAAATTTTACAAAAAGAAAAAATAGCTGTTATCATGGCCATGGAAGGTTGGGATGCAGCCGGAAAAGGGGGAGCGATTAAACGAATTACTGAGCATCTTGATCCGCGTGGATTCCAAGTAAATCCAATTGGTGCGCCTGCTCCTCATGAACAACGTTACCACTATTTGCAACGCTTTTGGCGGAAAATTCCCCAGTATGGTCAAATTACTATTTTTGATCGCTCTTGGTACGGTCGTGTATTGGTTGAGCGTGTAGAGGGTTTTGCTACAAAAGAAGAATGGACGAGAGCATACGATGAAATCAATGATTTTGAAAAATTATTAACGGATGATCATTACATAGTAGCAAAATTCTTCTATCATATTAGTAAAGATGAACAACTGGCACGATTTAAGGATCGGGAGAAAAATCCTCTGAAGAGATGGAAAATTACAGATGAAGATTGGCGCAATCGTGAAAAGTGGGATGAATACGTCCGGGCAATGGAAGAGATGTTTGAGAAAACAGATAAACCGAATGCAAGCTGGAATATTATCGCTAGTAACGATAAATTATATGCACGTGTGAAAACATTGAAAGTGATCATTTCATTAATTGAAAATTATTTTATAGAGCATGGAATCGAATTACCATCATACTATCATGAAATGAAAAAGGAAATGCAAGAGGAAAGCGAACAAGTACAAAATTAAATTATGTCCTCTTCACCATAAGAAGTGTACGCAAAAAATGAAGAATATAATCGGAAATTGATGATTTTGTTTATGCCCATAAGTGAAGTTTATTCTTGTGAAAACTACATAATTATGCTAAGATTTATGTAACTTTTAATGAACGGAGGGGTCTCCTTTGATTTTAATCAGATTACGTCTCAATACTTTGTGCCAATAATTGAATAGCGCTCAAAGGCTCTGTCTGTGTACAGAGTGAACGGGATTGGTCTGCCTATTTTAAAGGAACCCTTTATTGAACAGATATGTGAAAAGAGGGAGGGACGAATACGCCCTCTTTTTGTTTTGCCTTTATAAATAGAATGATGTGATATATGTGTATGCTTCCTTGAATACGTATATCATTTGGGACTTATTGACCATGTAGCAATTTGAAAGCAATGCTTTCTTTTGTTTATTTGGTGTACTCTCATCCGTTTGCAAAAAGCACAGGCAGTGACCTGTGCTTTTTATTTTACGTAATCGAAATGGAGGAATTAATGTATGGAAGAACTAGTGCAAAAAGCGATATTAGTTGGAGTAAATTTAAATAATGAAAGTGATTTTGAATATTCGATGGAGGAGTTAACAAATCTTACGGAAGCGTGTGATGTGGAAGTTGTAGGGCGAGTTACACAAAATTTGCACCGCGTGAATCCATCACATTATATTGGAAAAGGGAAAATTGAAGAAGTTTCTGCTTTTGTGAAGGAAGCAGATGCGAACATGGTGATCTTTAATGATGAACTATCACCTTCGCAAATTCGAAATTTAGAAGCTGATTTAGATTGTAAAGTCATTGATCGTACAATTTTAATTTTAGATATTTTTGCGCAGCGTGCGAAGACAAAAGAAGCACAGTTGCAAGTTGAAGTAGCACACCTGCAATATATGATGCCACGTTTAATTGGTCTTCGTGAATCTTTAGGAAGACAGAGCGGCGGCGTTGGTACGAAAAACAAAGGTGTCGGTGAGAAGAAATTAGAATTAGACCGTCGTAAAATTGAGGAACAGATTGCAGCGTTAAATAAAGAGTTAGAAGCGCTTGTCGCACAGCGCCAAACGCAGCGCAAACAACGTAAGAAAAATGAAATTCCTGTTGTTTCCTTAGTAGGATATACAAATGCGGGTAAGTCAACGATAATGAATACGATGCTGGAGATCTTTAATGGTTCTACCGAGAAACAAGTATTTGAAAAGGATATGTTATTTGCGACGCTGGAAACGTCAGTGCGAAATATTGAACTTCCAGATAATAAATCATTTTTATTAACAGATACAGTTGGATTTGTAAGTAAATTACCGCACCACCTTGTGAAAGCATTCCGTTCTACATTAGAAGAAGTAGCGGAGGCAGATTTATTGATTCATGTAGTGGATTATGCAAATCCAAATTATGAACAATTGATTGAGATTACAAACCAAACTTTAAAACAAATTGGTGTTGAAAATATCCCAACGATCTATGCGTATAACAAATCAGATATGATGGATGTTGAAATCCCGAAAACTCAGGAGGATCGAGTGTATCTATCTGCAAAACAACAAATTGGGATTGAGGAACTTGTAGAAATGATTCGTTCGCACATATACAAAGAGTATACAAAGTGTGAAATGTTAATTCCGTATGATCAAGGGAAAATTGTCTCTTATTTCAATGATTATGCACATGTTACATCTACGAGTTATGAAAATGAAGGTACGAAAATTTCACTTGAATGTAAGACGAGTGATTTTGAAAAATATAAACATTTTGTCATTTAAAATGAAAAAGACATTGATTTTATTTGGAATTTTTAGTTATACTAAAAATAGCATGAATGAAATGAAAAGAACGGAAGGGTGACCCAATTACATGAAGTACTAATCCTATTTACGAAAGCAAACAATTGAAGGTTTTTTAGCATACAATAACGCTGTTATTTGTGATGCCTTCAATTTGCGTTTTTCAGAATAGGATGGGACTTCTATAGTTGGATCTAAAAGGGATAGTCTCTTTTGGTATGCACCTATAAATGATTGATGCCTCCTATTCTGAATGGATATAGGGGGCATTTTTTGTCTCCTACATTTGATAAAAGGAGATGTTACTATGTTTTTATTAGAAGCTAATTATATAAAGTATTATGTAAAGGATCGTTTATTATTAGATATAGATCAACTACAAATTCAGCAAAATGCTCGAATTGGGTTAGTAGGTAGAAATGGAAGCGGGAAAACAACGTTATTTCAAATGTTAGCTGGGGAAATTTCTCCAGAAGAAGGAAATGTTATTCAACGTACTAAATGTGAACTTTTACCGCAACTTAAACGGACGGATACAACGAAAAGTGGTGGTGAAGTGACGCAAGAATATATTCAAAAGGTTTTTGTGAAAGACCCAGAACTTTTACTAGCAGATGAGCCGACAACAAATTTAGATACAGAACATATCGAATGGTTGGAGAAGAAATTGAAAAAGTGGCAAGGGGCATTTGTTGTTATTTCACATGACCGTGCGTTTTTAGATGCTCTTTGTACAACTATATGGGAATTGAATGAAGGAAAGATAAAAGAGTATACAGGCAACTATAGTGATTATGTAAAACAAAAAGAAATAGAGCTTCATCAAGAACAATTAGCTTATGAAACATATGAAAAAAAGAAAAAGCAGCTAGAAGAAGCAATGAAACTAAAAGAGAAAAAAGCTGAAAGAGCAACAAAGACGCCAAAAAAAGTAAGTAAATCCGAAGCGAGAATTACAGGAGCAAAGCCATACTTTGCCAAAAAGCAAAAGAAGCTACAAAAAACAGCATCGGCCATTGAAACGAGGTTAGAAAAGCTTGAAAAGGTAGAAAAAATAAAAGAAATTCCACCGCTTAAGATGAACCTGCCGAATGCGGAAACGTTTAAAAATCGGATTATTCTTCGAGTAAAAGATTTAACAGGTAAAGTTGGTGAGCGTGTACTTTGGAGCAAAACGAGTTTTCATATTCGAGGTGGGGATAAATTAGCAATTATCGGCTCAAATGGAAGTGGAAAAACAACACTTGTAAAAATAATTATGAACCAGGGGTATGGCATTAGACTTTCACCAGCTATGAAAATTGGTTATTTTAGTCAAAATTTAAACATATTAGATACGGAAAAATCAATTATCGAAAATGTCCAGTCTTCTTCCAAGCAGGATGAAACACTGATTCGAACGGTTCTTGCGAGAATGCATTTTTTCAGAGATGATGTTTATAAGCCTGTAGGGGTTTTAAGTGGCGGTGAACGAGTGAAAGTAGCGCTGACGAAGTTATTTTTAAGTGATATTAATACTTTAGTGTTAGATGAACCGACGAACTTTCTCGATATGGAAGCTGTTGAAGCATTAGAGTCTCTTCTAAAAGAGTACGAAGGAAGTGTAATCTTTGTCTCACATGATCGCCGGTTTATTGAAAATATTGCTACACGAATTTTAGCAATTCATGATCAAGAGATTAAGTTATTTGATGGAACGTATCAGCAATATAAACTCAATCAAGTGGAAAAGACGCGAGATACGAAAGAAGATCAGCTTCTTTTACTTGAAACAAAAATATCGGAAGTACTAAGTCGCTTAAGTATCGAACCGTCTGAAGATTTAGAAATAGAATTCCAAAAACTTTTAAAAGAAAAAAGAGAATTATAATTAAATTTTATTTAGAAAATAAAAAGTACATTACGACTAATGGAGTGATGTACTTTTTTCTGAGCTAGATGTTGTTTTTTGTTTTTGCCACTATGCAGATAAAAATACTAATAATGTGAGTGAGAGTGCAACAATTTCTTTTGTCTTTTCTCCATAGTTTTTATGCTTTGCCTTCATTTCTGTCTAAGTATAAAAGAAGAAAAAATCACTATAATTAAAACTTATAATTACTATATAAATATAATAGGATAAATGATTTATATAAAATCGAAGTTGTGTTACTGGAAAAAGAGATAAAATCATTATAGAATAGGAAATGTTTCAAAAATCAGAAATTATTACAGTAAGTGTACGGTTAATAAGTTGTATTTTCTGTTTTTAGGGAAGGAGAGAGTGAACTATGCAGGCAGTGTCAAAGGAAAATACAGTGGATTCACCGACGATTTATCGTATTTTATTTGCGATTAGTTTCGGCCATTTTTTAAATGACTCGATGCAGGCTGTTGTACCAGCGCTATTTCCTATTCTGGAAAAGTCGATGAATTTATCTTATATGCAAGTAGGGTGGATTGCATTTGCATTAAATATGACGTCATCGATTATGCAACCTGTATTTGGGATGTATTCAGATAAGAAGCCGTCGCCATTTCTACTGCCACTTGGTATGTTTTCAAGTATGCTTGGGATGATTGGACTTGCGTTCGCGCCAAACTTTATTATCGTTATTATTTCTGTTTTATTTATTGGGTTAGGATCAGCGGTTTTTCATCCTGAGGGAGCACGGGTTGCTTATATGGCAGCAGGTACAAAGCGTGGTTTGGCGCAATCGATTTATCAAGTAGGAGGAAATACAGGGAATTCTCTTGCGCCCATTTTTACAGCGTTAATTTTTGTTCCGTTTGGGCAAATTGGATCACTGGGATTCACAGCTTTTGCAGCAGTAGGTATTGTGCTATTAATTTTTGTTTCAAACTGGTACAAAAATGAGTTAGTAAATGGTGCGGTGCGAAGAAAGAAACGAGCTGCACTTGATGCTGAGAATGCAATTGTAAGTACGCATATTAAATTTGTAATCGTTCTTCTTGTTTTCTTAACCTTTGTTCGTTCTTGGTATGGAGCTGGCATCGGGAATTTCTATCAATTCTATTTAATAGAGCATTACGGTTTGTCTATTAAAAATGCGCAGTACTTTGTATTTGCATTTATGATTGCTGGGGTGCTTGGTACATTCTTTGGTGGGCCTTTGGCCGATCGATTTGGTAAGAAAAATATTATCGTATTTTCAATGCTAGGTTCTGCACCACTCGCACTTTTATTACCATATGTTTCTCTCGCATGGGTTGTACCGTTATTTTTATGTATTGGTTTTATTAGTTCTAGTAGCTTTAGTGTTATCGTTGTATACGCACAAGAACTTGTTCCGGGAAAAGTTGGAATGGTGTCAGGCTTAATTGTAGGTCTTGCGTTTGGCCTTGGAGCGTTAGGGGCTGTTGTTCTTGGGAAGTTAGCAGACGTTTATAGTCTGCAATTTATTATGGTATTATGTAGTTGTTTACCGTTAATTGGTCTTACGTCATGGTTATTGCCAAGTGATCGAAAATCACGATAGAATAGGGGATGCGCTATGGAACTATGTCATAATGTTACAGAATTAATTGGAGATACACCAGTCGTACGATTATCACGATTTGTTCCAGAAGATGCAGCTGATGTATATGTGAAATTAGAAATGTTTAATCCGTCTCGTAGTGTGAAAGACCGCGCTGCGTACAATTTAATTCATATGGCGGAAGAACAAGGTCACATTAAGCCAGGTGATACGATCATTGAACCAACTAGTGGGAATACAGGAATTGGTTTAGCAATGAACGCAGCTGCGAAAGGATATAAAGCCATTTTAATTATGCCAGATAATATGTCAAAAGAACGGATTAATTTACTTAAAGCATATGGAGCTGAAGTTGTTTTGACGCCAGCAGAGCAAAGAATGCCAGGAGCAATTGCAAAAGCGATAGAATTACAAAAAGAAATACCAAATAGTTTTATTCCACAGCAATTTGAAAACCCAGCAAATCCGAATATCCATCGTTATACAACAGCACTTGAAATTTATGAGCAAATGGATGGAGAGTTAGATGCTTTTGTAGCAACTGCGGGAACAGGTGGAACGATTACAGGAACAGGAGAAACTTTGAAAGAGAAACTACCAAATATATATATTGCAGTAGTTGAACCACAAGGATCTCCTGTCTTATCCGGAGGTGTGCCCGGGCCTCATAAGTTAGTAGGAACAAGCCCAGGGTTTATTCCTAAAAATTTAAATACAGAAGTGTATGATGAAATTATTCAAATTGCAGATGAAGAAGCGTTAAGTACAATGCAAAATTTAGCAAGACAAGAAGGATTATTAGTAGGTCCATCTTCAGGAGCTTCCGTGTATGCTGCAATCATGATAGCGAAACGATTAGGTGCGGGTAAGAAAGTATTATGTATTGCACCTGATACGGGTGAGCGGTATTTAAGTATGGGATTATTTGAATAAGATATATTGAGAGAGTATGCATGGTGTATACTCTTTTTTATTATAAAAGGTAAATTAAGGTTTAATATAGAAATGAATGAATATAAGCAAAAGAGAAGGAAGTAGTTTTAGGGAGGAAATAGAATGCAATTAATAGATAAGGCAATAGAAATGACAGCAATTTATAAGCAAAATCCGAAAATAGAGGCAATTATTTTGGCAGGATCTGTAGCAAGGAAGTTACAGGATGAACATTCAGATATTGAATTACATATTTTATGGTCAGCATCGCCAGCGGATGCAGATCGTCAAAAACCTATTAAAAACATTGGTGGAACTATTTTGTCATATCATCCTTATGAAGAGGAAGAATGGTCAGAAACATATTTGACGACAGAAGGGATTAAGCTAGAAATTAGCAACTTTTTAACAACGACAGTTGAAAAGTTTATTTCCGATGTAGTAGATAAATATGAGATAGATTATGAGAAACAATGCATCGTATCATCGATTCATGATGGTGTGAGTTTATACGGAGAAATGAAAGTAAATCAGCTAAAGGACAGAGTTGCAGAATATCCAGAGGAACTAGCGAAACGAATGATTATGGAAAATCTTTGGTTAAGTAATCGCTGGCATAATCGCGAGGCGCTTTTGGCACGAAAAGATTGGCTTATGCTTTATGATGTCATTTGTGAAGTGCAAAGAGATTTATTTGGTGTTTTATTTGGCTTAAATAAACTGTATGTGCATCATCCAGCTTTTAAGTGGATGTCTTATAATATTGAACGCATGAAAGTGAGACCAGAAAATTTGTATGAGCGTCTAACGGATACGTTATTAGGAAATCCCGAATATAGTGTGAAAGAATTAGAATTGCTAATTCAGGAAGTGTTACATTTGGTTCATACATATACTCCAGAACTAAATATTGATGAACAACAAAAACTTATTCAGTATGTAAAGTAGAAAAAATAAGAGATGTAACGATAAGTGAAGTTACATCTCTTATTTTTTATTTTATTAATTTTCCTAGCACAGGTAAACGCTGAATACGATCACCGAGAATGTGTGAAGCCAGACCACTTTTTAATACGAAAGTAAGATAAACCAATCCTCCAACTGCGCCGCAGATGATAACGATGAGTAATGATTCGATATAAGGTTGTCCAGGGATTAGCCATCCGACAATCGCCTTTAATCCCATTACAACAGCAGACATCGCTGCTGAATAAATTGTAATAAGGAATACTGTTTTAGCCGTTTCTGCAATATCAAACTTTGCAAATTTGACAATGTAATATAGCATCATGATATCAGAAACGAGATATCCAAGAATCGTTCCAAGTACTGCTCCATGTCCACCTAATAAGTATATAAGTGGTGTGTTCGCGATGATTTTTACAAGAATACCAATGGAGAAAGCAATCATTGTTTTTCTCTGATAATCAATTCCTTGTAAAATAGCTGCTGAAACTGTGAAAATGGCACTTAATACGGCTGATGGTGCATAAGAGATTAAATATTGTGATCCGCCTAAAGCTGTATCAGGGCTCATATATACCATGCGGAATGAATCGTATGCAATGCTGGCGAGTCCAAAGGCCGCAGGGATTGTAAAGAATAATAACAATTGGAAAATTTTTGTGATCTGTTCTTGTAGTTCATCAAGTTTTCCACTTGTAAATGATTTTGTAATTGCTGGAATAATCGTAAGGGAAAATCCAGTTGCAAGTGAAGCGGGAATCATAATTAATTTTTGAGCATAGTTCGTTATATAAGCAAATATCGCATTTGCTGTTTCAAGCGGTGTTCCGATTGCTCTTAATGCATCGGCTACAGTATATTGATCCACTAATGTATAAAGTGGGATAGCAATCCCTACAAAAACAATTGGGATTGCATAACGAAGTAGCTCCATATAAATACTTCTTAACGAAATGTTTGAAGCTCGTGTTTTTAATTCGCCCGCAGGTGGTTTTAAGTGATTATATTTTTTCCAATACATAATTAAAATTGAAATACTAGCAATTGCTCCGATAACCGCTCCAAATGTAGCGACTGCAACAGAAGAAGCTACAGAACCGCCTAGTAATTTTGAAACGATAAAACTACCTACTAAAATGAAAACGACACGTGCAATTTGTTCTACAACTTGAGAAACAGCACTTGGTTTCATATGTTGAAATCCTTGGAAATATCCACGTGTGACACTCATTGCTGGAACAAGAATGAGCGCAAAGCTTAATGCTCGCATTGTAAGTGTTACATCAGCGATAAACTCCGGATCTGGTGTTTTAGAACGAATAATAAACTGAGATACATAAGGAGCTCCGATAAATAAGATTAAAAATCCGGCGAACCCCAGGAGTATCATCAGTTTTATACTGGAGTTATACAGTTTTTTACTCGTGTTATAGTCACCTAATGCATTATATTTAGCTACAAATTTCGATACGGCAATCGGAATGCCAGCCGTTGAAAAACTAAGTAAGATACCATACCAAGAATATGCATATGCGTATAGGGCAACCCCTTGTTCACCAACTAATAGTTGAAAGGGGAAGAAGTATATAAAGCCTAAAATACGCGAAATCATTGTGGCACCACTTAGTAAAGCAGTTCCTTTTAAAACTTTTGAAGTAGACAAAGTTTTTCCTCCTACTCGTGCTGCGTTACAATCATCTTATACTACTATAAACCTGTCGGTATATTTAATAAAGGATAAACCATAAGTGTTACAATAGTATTCATCGAAAAGTCATATTTTGAATTTTTATTATGAAAAAATAGGAATCTGATACATAAATATTCAAAAAATTAGTTGACACTATTTTTAATGTATGATAAAAATGGTAGTAATCAATTCGGAAAATAATATTTGAGCAATGAAAGGGTAAAGTAATGGAAATCTCCCTATATCAGAGAGCTGATGGTTGGTGTGAATCAGTATATAGATTATTCATGAAGTTCGTCCTGGAGCATCTTTCATAAATCTCACGTTGTGAAGAAATGAAAGACGGTAGTGTATACCGTTATCAAATAAAGTGGTGAAGAATTTTTCACAACTAGGGTGGTACCGCGATATATATCGTCCCTACGTTTTTACGTAGGGGCGTTTTTTATTTAGGGATTATTCTTGTTGTATCTTCATAACTAGGGTGGTACCGCGATATTTTATCGTCCCTACGTTTTCGTAGGGGCGTTTTTTATTTCGGGTGTTTCTTAGTGTTCTTCACAACTAGGGTGGTACCGCGATATTTTCATCGTCCCTACGTTTTTGTAGGGGCGTTTTTTTATTTTTGAAAGGAAGTGGTTGTATTAGAAAGGAAACAGGCTAGAACAATACGAGTAAGGACGAAATGTATGAAAGAATAGAAGAGAGAGGAGATAGAAATATGAATTCACAGCAATGGACATCGAAATTAGGTTTCGTTTTAGCTGCAGCAGGATCAGCGATTGGACTTGGAGCAATTTGGAAGTTCCCATATATGGCCGGTATTGGAGGAGGCGGTGCGTTCTTCCTTATTTTCATCGGTTTTACTTTACTGATTGGTTTACCTTTATTATTAGCAGAATTTGTAATTGGAAGAAGTACACAAAAAGAGGCTGTGGATGCATATAGAGAAATCGCTCCTAAAACGTTATGGCCATGGCTTGGTAAATTAGGGATTGTAACATGTTTCATATTACTTTCTTTCTACAGTGTTGTTGGAGGTTGGATTTTATTATATTTATGGAATGCAGTTACAGGTAGATTGTGGGAAGGGAATGGTACATACGAAGCAACATTTGGTGAAATCATTTCCAATCCGTATTTAGCAGTTGGCTCACAGCTATTATTTATTCTTATTACTATTTTTATCGTAAGTAAAGGCGTCCAAAACGGTGTTGAAAAAGTAAATAAATATTTTATGCCAGCACTATTTATTTTATTTTTCGTGTTAATTGTTCGTGCACTTACATTAGATGGAGCAGGAGAAGGTGTTCGCTTCTTCTTACAACCGGACTTCTCGCATGTAACATCTGAAATTGTTTTATATGCAATGGGACAATCATTCTTCTCTTTATCTGTCGGGGTAGCAGTAATGGTAACTTATAGTTCCTATTTACCAAAAGAAGAAAGTCTGCCGCGTTCAGCATTTTCTATTGTTGGTTTAACACTTGTTATTACATTGCTTGCTGGACTTGCGATTTTCCCAGTTGTATTCGCATTTGGAATGGAACCATCTCAAGGCCCAGGATTATTATTTATTGTACTACCAGCTATTTTCAGTAAAATGGCATTCGGAAAACTATTTTTCATTGTTTTCTTATTACTATTTTTCTTTGCCACTATAACATCAGCAATTTCTATGTTAGAAATTAGCGTTGCCTCGTTAACAACAAAAGGTAAAGGGAAACGTGAAAAGGTTGCATTGATTGTTGGGTTATTAATTTTCGTTGTTGGGATTCCATCGGCACTATCATATGGTGTGCTAAGCGATGTGAAGCTCTTTGGAAAAACAATATTTGATTTAGCAGACTTTGCAGTAAGTAATGTACTTATGCCGCTTGGTGTTTTATTAGTTGCAATCTTTGTTCCATTAAAAATGAAGAAAGACGTATTAATGAAAGAACTTGGTGTAAGTAAAAATAAAGGATATAAACTATTTGTTTTATGGCTATGTTTACTTCGCTATGTAGCACCAATTGCTATTATTATCGTATTTTTAGATGTGATTGGAATTATATAAAAAGAAATGGAAAAGGCTTTAATATATGTTAGGGCCTTTTTATTGAATGGATAATTTAAAATTATTTTTTCTGCAATTCATTTAATGTAACAAATTGATAACTTTTTTAAAATAAAGACTCTAAAATACCTTCAATAGTTTGTAAGGCATTACCTGAATCTACATAAACAGTATTCTAACAAAAGTTCCCTTCCTCAAGCATATATAGGGCAAGTTTAGATGGTAAGGAGGGACATTTACCAATCATTAGGATGCAAGAAAGAAAAAGTTGTCATATAATAAGAATCAAAAGGTATATTAGGAGGTGTTGATCTGGTGATTACAATACAATTGCCAAATACTGCAGCGTCTCATGCAAAGCCAAGTATGGAAATGGCGATACTTTGCGTGAGGTAGACAAGTAATATACAATCGCCAAAATGAGCTCGTATCATTTCTTTTATATTTGGCTTTGCACCTTATTGAAATGAATCATAAAAAATAAGGGGCGAGCAGAAATGAAATACGTAAAAGCAGCGGCTGTTTTACCAGAAAATTTAATTATAGAAATTCAAAAGTATGTGCAAGGTGAAACAATTTATATTCCAAAACAGGAAAATACACATTATAAATGGGGTACACGATCTGGAGGAAGAAAGCAACTTGATGAGCGAAATCGAGCGATTAAATATGCATTTAAAAACGGAGTATCTATTCATCAATTAGCTGAAGAATATTTTCTTTCGAATGAAACAATTAAGAAAATAGTGTATTCTAAATAAAAATGACGTAAGCACTGATTATTTTATATGAAATAATCAGTGCTTTTTATGTAAACTTTGTTTATAAATTATTTTCTGCATTTTATAAAATGAGTTTATTGTATAAAATAATAAGAGATCAACAATTTGTATGGAGTGATAACAATGGAAGCATTTATTAGAAGTGATCAATATAATTTTATAAAATCACAAACTCATATTCTAGTGCACGGACATGCAACAGCAAATGATAGAGGTGTTATTACTGCCCTGAAGTCACTTGCAATAGAAAAAGTATTACATGTTTTTGAAAATCTTACTGCTGAACAAAAAGAATTAATTGATACGATTTTAACAGTTGAAAATAGAGAGGATGCAGAAGCATTTTTACTCAAGTTAACCCCATATGTCATTCCTTTTCAGGAAGTTACACCGCAAGCGTTAAAAAAGTTATTTCCTAAAGCTAAAAAACTGAAGCTCCCTGAAATGGAAGAAATAAATATGAAAGAAATGTCATATCTAGGTTGGATCGATAAAGGAACTGGTAAAAAGTTTATTATAGCGAAAAACAAAAACAAGTTTGTTGGTTTGCAAGGAACGTTCCAAAGTTTAAATAAAAAAGGCATTTGTGCATTGTGCCACGGTCATGAAGAAGTAGGAATGTTTTTAGTTGAAATAAAAGGGGATATACCAGGTACTTTTGTTAAAAAAGGAAATTATATCTGTCAAGATAGTATTGCTTGTAATCAGAATATGAAATCGCTTGATAGGTTGAATGATTTTATTGAGAGATTGAGAAAATAAATTATAGCTGGAGTGATAAATATAGAAAACAAAAAGGACGAATATCTTTCGTCCTTTTTATGCGTTATGTCATGATTTATTCAATTTTGCATAGATAAAAAAGTACGGAGAGAAAGTAATGAATCACTTTTTAAATGGCACAATTTTTGCATTGTAATAAAAGAAAAAGGTATTTAAAGTAAGTTTCTTTTAAATGTAAAAATCATGTTTAAAAGGGGAAATGAGAAATGAAATATCCACTAACGCCAGATGTAAAACCAGAGTTTTGTACGACAGGTACATTTATGAGACTGCCATCAAGTAATGAGAAAGCAAAAGTTGCAATTTTAGGAATGCCGTTTGATACGGCTGCTTCCTTTCGCGTCGGTGCGCGTTTTGCTCCGCAAGCTATTCGTCAAGCATCTATGACGCTGTTTCCATATCATCCAATTCACCATGTATATCCGTTCGATGACACAAATGCAATTGATATTGGTGATGTGTCTGTTATTCCGCATAATATTCATCGCAGCTATGATTTAATTGAAGAAGCTGTTTTTGGTTTAATGAATCAAGGAATTATTCCAATCGGACTTGGTGGAGATCATTCAGTTACATTAGCAAGTCTTCGTGCAGCAGCTAAAGTTCATGGACCGGTAGCAATGATTCATTTCGACTCTCATACAGATACATGGGATACATATTATGAGGAAAAATATTGGCACGGTTCGCCGTTTATACGTGCACATGAGGAAGGGCTATTACAACCAGATAAAGTATTTCAAATTGGAATTCGAGGAACATTGAATCATCCTGGTGATATAGAAGCTAGTAGCGACTTGGGATATAACGTCATTACAACAGCGGAATTATGTAATCGTGGTTTTGAGAGCGTTCTTAAGCAAATGAGGGAAACGATTGGCGATACACCGTGTTTCTTAACATTTGATATTGATTTTGTAGATCCATCTTGTGCGCCTGGTACAGGTACGTTAGAGGTGGGGGGATTTAACAGCCGTGAGACATTAAATATGGTGCGCTCATTAAGTGGGTTTAATTATATTGGTTTCGATTTAGTAGAAGTATTACCGCCATATGATCAATCGCAAATTACGTCGCTTTTAGCTGCAACACTTGTGCATGATTTTGCTAGTTTAATTGCGTTGCAGTTGAAAAATGAAGGGAATAAGTAAGGAGTTAATTATTATACTGAAATGCAAAAAGGCCAATGAAACCATTTTTCATCGGCCTTAAAGATGTCCATTTATTATTTCTGTTGCCAATTTTCCTTAATAAAATCTTCACGACCAGATTCTTTACGCTCCTGAGCATATTTCTCAGGATTTTTTTTATAAAAATGTTGATGGTATTCTTCCGCTTCGTAAAAAGGAGCGGGTGGACGAATTTCTGTTACAATTGGGTCTTTAAACATACCACTTTTAGCTAGCGCGTGCTTTGATTTTTCAGCTAGCTCTTTTTGATTTTCATTATGATAAAAAATTGCTGTGCGATAGGATGGACCACGATCAAAAAATTGTCCACCGTCATCGGTTGGATCAATTTGTGGCCAATATAAATCTAGCAATTTTTGATAAGGAAAAATAGAAGGATCGAATGTAATTTGAACAACTTCTAAATGTCCAGATGTTCCAGCTTTTACTTGTTCGTATGTTGGATTTTCGATATGACCACCAGCATAGCCTGAAACAACTTTTTGAATACCTGGAAGCTCATCAAATGGTTTTACCATGCACCAAAAACAGCCACCTGCAAAGGTTGCGAGTTCGTATGTTTTTTCTGTCATTGCTGTAATCCTCCTAAATAGATATGTTTTATCTAGTATTATATAAATTGTTTTATTCCGCAATAAAAAAGATTTGCAAATATGTGTTTTTATAAGCAAGAGCCGCCACTCACATCGATCAATTGACCGGTAACCCAACGGTTGTCAGGGAAGCGAGAAATGTAGCCGTATCTGCAATGTACTCTATTGCACCTTGCTCACTTCTTAGATTACGTAAAGAAAGTTAAAGGGATCATAGACAGTGAGAACATGTTTGGTAAAGGTAAATACATATGATTCGTCTAACATTAACTCTCGGTGTCAGCAACCGGATAACTACTTAAGGCTGAAAAAGAATTTGCTAATTTTTTCGCAAAATGTAATGGGGGCTCCACTGATTGGAGATGAATGTACATGATTAATGGACTTGTATATAACCAATGGTTGTGTAAAGCACTAACAATAATTCCCTGTTGCACAATTGCGCGCATAAATGAAGGGATTTCTTCTTGTAAAACAGCAATTTCTCCTAAATTTAAAGCATTTCCACTTTGATCCAAAGATTCAAAACTTACTCCTACAGGTATTACATTGCGACTGAGCTTTCCTTGAACAAGCACATTAAAATTGCGACGTAAAGATACCGAACAACCATTTTGATTTATTTTACTTTTTCCTTTAAGAATTGTAGCAAATTGTCCGCAAAGACTATTTAAATCATTCATGGATCTACTCCCCTTTATCGTACAAAATGATTTGTCCTATATTCTCGTATAGTTCATGCGATAGGCTCATGCAGATTTTTTTAAACTTCTTTGAGCTTCAAAGAGGCGGTGTTGATCCGTATGTACAAATTAACTCATATGATTACTTATGCCTCCTTGCTCTAACACATTAAAAATAGGGCGAATCAAGGAATTGTACTTTAATAATTAAATACAATTCCTCTTCTACAGCAAAGAAAAACAGGTCACAATGTGTGAATTCTTAAAAATTTATGGCCTATCAATTTCAGAAAAAGTGGGAAATGAACATGAAACATATTTTCGTCAATTCAAAAAAATTTCAGCTTGAATAGGTATTAGTTCTATATGTTATACCATCATTGTTCCAATAATTCCTGTTATGGGAAGTTCGATTGCTTGCAAAGTATAGTCCTATGGATAATGGAAGGATAAAAAAATATAGAACCGGGCATGAATAGTAGGTATAAATTAAATTTACTTTTGTAGCTATTTTTATATAGAGTCATGTATTTAGGTTAAATACAACTTTTCATGAAGGTTCGATTTATTTTTGTATTGGTGAAATAATCAAGTTTCATGCTTGGTAACTGGATTGTCTGTCATTTAGAGTAAGTGTAGGGAATTTTATCTAATGTGATTTTTTGAAAAAAGGAGTTTGTATGAAAAAAAACATAGGTAAGAAAAAGACTGGACTACTAAAAGGAGTAATGCTGATAACAAAAATAGCTTTAGCTTCTGGTTTATCATGGGAATTAGCAAAAATGCTAGGATCAAAACATCCTTATTTGGCACCACTGACTGTTATTCTTTCTATACAAGAAACAGTCCAACATTCTGCCATGTATGCTTTTTACAGAATTATCGGCACTATTTTCGGGATTTCCGTTACCGTTTTTATTATCAATCATTTAGAAGTAAATGGGTGGACGATAGGATTATTATTGCTTGGAGGAATGTTGCTTCCAGTTGTACTAAGGGTACATAAAACAATAATACATCAAGTGGCTTTAACGATTTTATTAGTTTTTGTCTTTGTTCATAAAACAAATTATTATGTCATAGATCGAATCAGAGATACTATTATAGGAGCACTTATTTCCGTTATTATCCATATGATAATTTTCCCACCCAATTATGTGAAGGAAGCTTGTCAGACTTTAAGTCAGTTTGGATTTCATCTTGTACAGTTGTTTGAAAGAACAGCTGATTGGGTAAATACGAATTGTGGCTCTGTTAACGGGCAGCAGTTAAGAAAAGATGTGACGAATCTACTTCAGGAACTGCATCAAGTGCAAAAAGATTTTAAGCTGGCGGAAAAAAGTTTGAAATTGAATCCATTTGCTAAGAATAAAAAACAAATATTAAAACAAAACGAACAATTCCTTGTACAGTTAAAGGTAGGGTATATCTACCTTTCTAATATAATCAATACATTTAGTGACTGGTCTAACACAGACTGCATTTCAAAAACGGATCAACAACAATGGACGATTCAACTACAAATGCTAGGAAGGTACATAGAAAATCAACTCAATAAGAGTTCAGAGGATCGTCAAAATTTTAGGGTTTCTAAATTTCATCTGGATTTATTAGACTTATCTTCGATTTCTGTACAAATCAATATCTCACCAGAATTAGAGCACTATAGATATCAATTGGGTTTGTATAATGATACGCTTAAATTTATTCAAGAGTTAAGGAAGGATAATTATTAGTAGCTCGGTTCTTGTACAAGAGAATCTGTGGGGATGCTAGGTTAGCAAAAAAGCTTCTTCTTAACATACCAAAATCTATGTTTTAACAAAAAAGATCCACATTTAAATATTTTGATTATAATTTAAAATATAAATTTTCGGAAAATATATTGACAATGAAAAGATCAAAGTCCTATAATACGTGTAACAACTAAAGTTGAATTGAGAATTTTCTAACTTTTATATATTGTATATGCAAGGAAGAGGAAAAGTAGATGATTACGAAAGTTTCAGAGAGCTGCCCGGTGGCTGTGAGGGTGGTAACGATCGAATCATTGAAAATCACCTTGGAGCATCGCTTACGAAAGGAAAACTGAGTAGAGGGCGGCGGTTTCATCTCCGGTAAAAGGATGAAAGTCTGATAGGACTTACAAAGCTTATATTTTGTGAGAAATATAAGGAAGCTGAGTGGTAACGCGAAACTCTCGCCTCAGCAATCAAAGCTACTATGATGTAGTGATTGATTGCTGAGGCGAGAGTTTTATTTTAAAAAAGAGAATAGAGTAATGCAAAGAAGAGGAGAGTAAACGATATAGATTGTTTCAGAGAGCTACCCCGTGGCTGTGAGGGTGGTAACAATTGTATCAGTTGAAAATCACCTCAGAGCACTGCCCTCGAAAAAACTGAGTAGAGGGCAGCGGAGTTGTTCACGATAAAAGAACAAAAGTCTAATAGGACTTACAGAGCTTATATTTCGCGAGAAGTATAAGGAAGCTGAGTGGTACCACGATTCCCTCGTCTCAGCAATGGATTACTACACGTTTGTAGAAAATCGATTGTTGAGGCGAGGATATTTTTATAATCAATTTACAGAAGATTTAGAAAAATATATTCTTCTCAGCAATCGATACAAAGATGGATTGCACATAAAGAGATAAAAAAAAGAGGAGCGATGTAGGATGAAAAACCAGTATATCTATATGAATGGAGAATTAGTAGAGAAAGAAAAGGCTGTTGTATCTGTTTATGATCATGGATTTTTGTATGGAGACGGCGTATTTGAGGGGATTCGTAGTTACGGAGGAAATGTATTTTGTTTAAAAGAACACTTAAAGCGTTTATATGAATCTGCGAAATCGATTTTACTAACAATCCCAATGACAATCGAAGAGATGGAACAAGCAGTTTTACAGACACTACAAAAAAATGAATATGCAGATGCATATATTAGATTAATTGTTTCAAGAGGAAAAGGGGATTTAGGGCTGGATCCAAGAAGCTGTACGAAACCAAGTGTCATCATCATTGCGGAACAGTTAAAGTTGTTCCCGCAAGAGTTTTATGATAACGGGCTTAGCGTTGTATCGGTTGCGTCTCGTCGGAATATGCCAGATGCACTTGACCCACGTATTAAGTCGATGAATTATTTAAATAACGTATTAGTGAAGATTGAAGCAGCACAAGCAGGTGTGCTTGAAGCGCTTATGTTAAATCAACAAGGGTATGTTTGTGAAGGATCGGGGGATAACGTGTTCATTGTGAAAGATGGAAAAGTAGTAACGCCACCTGCCTATTTAGGAGCTCTTGAAGGGATTACAAGAAATAGTGTCATTGAACTTTGTGAACGGCTAAATATTCCTTGTGAAGAAAGACCATTTACTCGTCACGATGTATATGTAGCAGATGAAGTATTTTTAACAGGAACTGCAGCGGAATTAATTCCAGTTGTAAGAGTGGATTCAAGAGAAATTGGAAATGGAAATCCAGGGGAAGTAACAAAACAGTTAACGGAAGAATTTAAAAAGTTAACGAGAGAGCGAGGAGTGCGCGTTCCGGGACTAGCAGAAAGTTTAGCTTAACAAACAGGGGAAGGAGTTATTGAAATGGTGGAACAACATGCAGTGTGTGATGAAGTATATAGCGGAGAAGTAAAAAAAGTAACAGGTGCCGGACATGTAATTCACTGCTTAAAAAAATTAGGTGTAACAACCGTGTTTGGCTATCCGGGCGGAGCTATTTTACCAGTTTATGACGCGCTGTATGACAGTGGTTTGAAACATATTTTAACGCGTCATGAACAAGCTGCCATTCATGGTGCGGAAGGATATGCGAGAGCTTCTGGGAAGGTCGGGGTAGTATTTGCTACCTCCGGTCCAGGGGCTACAAACTTAGTTACTGGTTTAGCAGATGCATATATGGATTCGATTCCTTTAGTTGTTATTACCGGTCAGGTAGCGACACCTCTCATTGGAAAAGATGGATTTCAAGAAGCGGATGTTGTGGGAATTACAATGCCGGTTACAAAACATAATTATCAAGTACGGGATGTAAATCAGTTATCACGTATATTGCAAGAAGCATATTATATTGCCAAAAGTGGACGGCCGGGTCCGGTGTTAATTGATATTCCAAAGGATGTTCAAAATTCTATTGTAACGAATGTTTTTGAAGGAGAAGTTCAAATTCCTGGTTATAAGCCACGGATCGAACCAGACAAAATGCAGTTGGAGAGCGTGGCAGAGGCAATTTCAAAAGCAGATCGCCCGCTGCTGTATATCGGCGGCGGTGCCATTCATGCAGATGCATCTGAAGAGCTTCTAACATTTGCGGGGCGGAATCAAATTCCAGTCGTTTCAACTTTAATGGGACTTGGTGCTTATCCACCAGGAAATCCTCTGTTTTTAGGGATGCTTGGTATGCATGGGACGTATGCCGCAAATATGGCAGTAACGGAATGTGATTTGCTTCTTGCATTTGGAGTTCGTTTCGATGATCGAGTCACAGGAAAGTTAGAGTTATTTTCACCTCATTCGAAAAAGGTACATATCGATATTGATCCAGCGGAACTTCATAAAAATGTGACGGTAGAATATCCAGTCGTAGGGGATGTGAAACGAGCGTTGCAGATGTTAGTAGATATGCGAGTAGCGTGTCAAACTGATGCATGGGTAGAGAGAGTAAGAACATGGCAAGAAGAATACCCGCTGTCATATGAACAGAGTGAATCAAAATTAAAGCCGCAGCATGTGATTCATTTAGTAAGTGAACTAACAAATGGTGAAGCAATTGTGACCACAGAAGTCGGACAGCATCAAATGTGGGCAGCGCATTTTTATAAGGCGCAAAAACCGCGAACATTTCTAACATCTGGTGGACTAGGAACGATGGGGTTTGGATTCCCAGCAGCAATCGGTGCTCAGCTTGCATTTGAGGATAAGCCAGTTGTCTGTATTGTGGGAGATGCTTCATTTCAAATGAACATTCAAGAATTGCAAACAATTGCTGAAAATAATATTCCAGTGAAAGTTTTTATTATTAATAACAAGTTTTTAGGCATGGTCAGACAGTGGCAAGAGATGTTCTATGAAAATCGTTTATCAGAATCAGAGATTGGATCACCTGATTTTGTAAAAGTAGCAGAAGCATATGGAGTAAAAGGTTTGCGCGCTACAAATCCAATTGAAGCGAAACAAGTCATGTTAGAAGCATTTTGTCATCAAGGACCAGTTGTTGTTGATTTTTGTGTAGAAGAGGGCGAAAACGTATTTCCCATGGTCCCTCCTAATAAAGGGAATCATGAAATGATTATGAAGAGGTGGGAAGAATGAGTCATACTTTTTCACTCGTTGTCAATAACGATCCTGGAGTTTTACTAAGAGTAAGTGGGATTTTTGCTCGGCGTGGTTATAATATTTCTTCTTTAAATTTAGATGAAGGAGAAACAAGAGAGATTTCGGAAATGAAACTTACAACAGTTTGTACAGAAAATGAAGCGACATTGCTCGTAAATCAGTTGAAAAAGTTAATTGATGTTCTGCAAGTAAACAAATTATAAGGAGTGTATGTGAAAATGAAAACATATTATGAACAAGATGCGAATTTAGAGCTATTAGCAGGGAAAACAGTGGCGGTAGTTGGTTATGGTTCACAAGGTCATGCGCAAGCACAAAATTTACGTGATTCTGGAATTCGTGTTGTAGTCGGAGTTCGTCCAGGGAAATCATTTGAGGTAGCGAAAGCGGATGGCTTTGAAGTAATGCCAGTTTCAGAAGCGGTACGAACCGCAGACGTTGTACAAATATTATTGCCAGATGAACAGCAGGCGCATGTATATCGAAATGAAGTAGAAGAAAATCTTCGTGAAGGACAAATGTTACTTTTCTCACATGGATTTAATATTCACTTTGGACAAATTCAGCCACCAAGTTACGTAGATGTAGCGATGGTTGCGCCGAAAAGTCCAGGACATCTTGTTCGCCGTGTTTTCCAAGAAGGAAATGGGGTCCCTGCATTAGTTGCGGTTCATCAAAATGCAACTGGGAGAGCGTTTGATGTTGCTCTTGCATATGCAAAAGGAGTTGGTTGTACACGTGCTGGTGTAATTGAAACATCATTCCAAGAAGAAACAGAGACGGATTTATTTGGAGAACAAGCTGTATTATGCGGAGGGGTAACGGCACTTGTAAAAGCAGGTTTTGAAACGTTAACAGAAGGAGGATATCGTCCGGAAATTGCGTATTTTGAATGTTTACATGAGCTTAAATTAATTGTTGATTTAATGTACGAAGGCGGTTTAACGAATATGCGCCATTCTATTTCAGATACAGCAGAGTTTGGTGATTATGTAACAGGATCTAGAATTGTTACAGATGAAACGAAGAAAGAAATGAAACGAGTTCTTTCGGAGATTCAGCAAGGCGAATTTGCAAAGAAATGGATTCTAGAAAACCAAGCTGGGCGCCCGACTTATAATGCAATGAAAAAAGCAGAGCAAAATCATCAACTTGAAAAAGTAGGAGCGGAACTCCGTGAAATGATGAGTTGGATTCAGGGGTCAGAAGGAAAAAAGTTAGTAAAAAAATAGAGTGAAATTAGATGAATAAAAGTGAACAGGAAAGGATTTGGAAAAATGAGAAGCGATATGATTAAAAAGGGTTTTGACAAAGCACCACATCGAAGTTTATTAAAAGCAACTGGTTTAAAAGATGAGGATTTTGATAAGCCCTTTGTAGCCATTTGTAATTCTTTTATTGAAATTATTCCAGGGCATAAACATTTAAATGAATTTGGTCGCCTTGTAAAAGAAGCCGTACGTGCAGCAGGAATGGTTCCATTTGAGTTTAATACAATTGGGGTAGATGACGGGATTGCGATGGGACATATCGGTATGCGCTATTCGCTCCCAAGCCGTGAAATAATCGCGGATTCGGTTGAAACGGTAGTAAATGCTCACTGGTTTGATGGGATGATTTGTATTCCGAACTGTGACAAAATTACACCTGGTATGATGATGGCGGCATTACGTGTTAACATTCCGACTGTATTTGTTTCAGGTGGACCGATGGCAGCTGGGAAAACATCGAAAGGTGAAGTAGTCGACTTAAGCTCTGTTTTTGAAGGAGTAGGAGCTTATCAATCTGGAAAGATTTCAGAAGAAGAATTAAAGGATATTGAAGATCATGGTTGTCCATCTTGCGGTTCCTGTTCAGGTATGTTTACTGCAAACTCAATGAACTGCTTATGTGAAGTATTAGGACTTGCACTTCCTGGGAATGGGAGTATTTTAGCAACTGATCCAAGACGTGAGGAACTTATTAAACAAGCAGCTGAAAAATTAAAAGTATTAATTGAACGTGATATTAAACCTCGAGATATCGTGACAGAAGAGGCGATTGATGATGCATTTGCATTAGATATGGCGATGGGGGGATCAACAAATACGGTATTACATACGTTAGCACTCGCACAGGAAGCGGGACTTGAATATGATATGAGCCGAATTGATGTAGTTTCAAGACGCGTTCCACATTTATGTAAAGTGAGTCCGGCCTCTAATTGGCATATGGAAGATATTGATCGTGCGGGTGGCATCAGTGCTATTTTAAAAGAGTTAAGTAGAAAAGAGGGTGTACTCCATCTGGACCGTATTACAGCTACTGGTCAGACATTAAGAGAAAACATTGCTCATGCAGAAATTCATGATAAAGAAGTCATTCATTCTCTTGAAAATCCTCATAGTGAAGAAGGTGGCCTGCGTATATTAAAAGGAAACCTTGCAAAAGATGGGGCTGTTATTAAAAGTGGTGCAACAGAAGTGAAACGTTTTGAAGGACCATGCGTTATTTTTGAATCACAAGACGAGGCACTTGCAGGGATTATGCTAGGTAAAGTGAAAAAGGGAGATGTTGTTGTTATTCGTTATGAAGGACCAAGAGGTGGACCTGGGATGCCAGAAATGTTAGCCCCAACCTCGGCGATTGCTGGTATGGGATTAGGTGCAGATGTTGCACTGTTAACAGATGGTCGTTTTTCAGGGGCATCACGAGGTATTTCAGTAGGGCATATTTCACCTGAAGCTGCTGCCGGCGGGACAATTGCACTTCTTGAGCACGGTGATATCGTATGTATTGATGTAGAAGAACGTTTACTTGAAGTGAGAGTAAGTGATGAAGAATTAGAAAAACGTGGAAAAGAATGGAAAAAACCAGAGTTAAAAGTGAAAACAGGATGGCTTGGACGCTATGCACAAATGGTAACATCAGCAAATACAGGTGCAGTATTGAAAATACAAAATTTTGATTGAACCGATATAAAAAAGAGATAAGGAATGATACGAGATGGTGCAAAATGTAAAGGAGAGAGTGAAAATCGAAGATATCCTTGTGGCTCATAATCATATGAAGGATATCGTCAATAAAACGCCACTTCAACGGGATTCAGTTTTATCTGAGAAATATGAATGTGACGTATATGTAAAACGGGAAGATTTACAAGTGATTCGTTCGTTTAAAATTCGTGGTGCTTACAATGTCATTCAAAGTTTGTCGAAAGAACAATTGCAAAATGGTGTTGTATGTGCGAGTGCTGGGAATCATGCGCAAGGAGTTGCATATACGTGTAATTTATTGAAGATTCAGTCGAAAATTTTTATGCCAACAACAACACCGAAGCAGAAAGTATCACAAGTACAATTTTTTGGTGGTGCTTATGCGAAAATTGTATTAGTCGGGGATACATTTGATAGCTCTTTTCAAGAAGCGCAGCGCTATTGTGAAGAAAATCGTATGACGTTCGTTCATCCATTTGATGATCCGTATGTAATCGCAGGACAAGGGACAGTCGCTGTTGAAATCTTACACGATATGGAGAAACCTGTTGATTACATCTTTGCTGCAATTGGTGGAGGGGGCTTAGCATCAGGTATTGGTACATATGTAAAAGGTGTGAGTCCTGTTACAAAAGTAATCGGTGTAGAACCAAAGGGAGCAGCATCGATGAAAGAGGCTTTTTTACAAAATGAAAATGTAGCCCTAGAAAAAATTGATAGTTTCGTTGATGGAGCAGCGGTTAAAAAAGTAGGGAAATTGACTTTTGAAATTTGTAAAGAAGTGTTGGATAATATTGTGTTGGTTCCTGAGGGGAAAATTTGTACAACAATTTTAGAATTGTACAAGAAAAATGCAATCGTTGCGGAGCCAGCTGGTGCCCTTTCAATTGCAGCACTCGATTTTTACAAGGATGAAATTAAAGGGAAAACCGTTGTTTGTACGTTAAGTGGTGGCAATAATGATATTGATAGAATGCAAGAAATGAAAGAACGCTCTCTCATTTATGAAGGATTAAAACATTATTTTATTATTGAATTCCCGCAGCGTTCAGGAGCATTGCGAGAATTTCTTGATAAAGGTTTAGGACCAGAAGATGACATCACTCGTTTTGAGTATATTAAAAAACATAATAAAGAAAATGGGCCTGCGCTTGTTGGGATAGAGCTAAAACATAAAGAAGATTATGAGCCGTTAATTACCCGTTTTCAAGAAAATAAGATTCAATTTATGGAGTTAAATAAAAATCCTGTTTTGTTTGATTTGTTAATTTAATATACAAAGAGAAAGGAAGCTTTTTATGCAAAAGCTTCCTTTTTTCTAACTACGTTTGTTTTTAATTGTTCCATTTTCATCAATTTCTACATCAGTTGAAACAGTTTGTAAATATTGTAATGCTTTTTTCTTTTCCTCAGGAGTAGTTGGTGAAATTTGATTATTACGAATGATGTAAGGATTAAATGACATCTGTACGTCTTTTCCTTTAAAGGTAAGAGTTAATACACCCGTTTCAGCACTTTTTCCTTTTACATAGTTAGGGAACAAGAAGTTTCCTAACGAATAAGCGACAGGGACATTGTTGTAATATTCAAATCCTTGTAACCAATGTGGATGACTTCCAACAATCGCATCAGCACCAGCTTCGACTATTTTCGGTACATACTGTTTTTGATAGTCTACAGGTCTATTTGATTTTTCAACGCCCCAATGCATATACACAATCAGATAATCAGCGTCTTTCTTTTGTTCTTTGATCGTTTTTGTGACTTGATTAATATCATATCCATTTGCAACACCTGGCTTGTCTTTACCAGCTACCCAGGTAAAGTCAGGCATGAAACGAACGAAGGAAAGGAATTTGAATTTTTTCCCTTTCACTGTAATTTCTCTTGCTGTGTATGCATCATTCGCATTTTTTCCTGCTCCAATATAAGGAAGTTTTAGATTTTCTACGTGAGATATCGTATCCATTAAACCTTCTTGTCCATAGTCGAGTGTATGGTTGTTCCCGATATTGACAATGTCATAGCCGGTATTTTTAATAGTTTGTAAGGTGGCAGGGTCGCTTTTAATCCAGAATTGTTGACCCGGAATTTTTTTCTCACGTGTTGTAAATGTAGATTCCAAGTTTATAAAGGAAATATCAGCTTTTGCTATTTCATCTTTTACGTGTTGGAATGGATAATCAGCTCCGTTTTTTTGAATAACCGGTCGCAATTGCCAATCAAACATTGTATCACCAGAGAACGTAAGTGTAATTTCAGGATCTTCTTTTTTCTTTGTTTTTTCTTTTTTATTTTCGACTCCGGATGCATCTTTTGCTTTTGATGTAAAGGAGTTATTAATCAATAAAACAATTGGCGTAATAAGAATTACGATTAAAATAAATCGTTTAAATAAAGTTGTCATAGTTATCTTTCCTTTTTTCAATATTCTCCCGCTATTTCCGGGCTGCCCGTAAAATCTTGATTGGTGGGGGCTGATTAAAGTTTCCCTTTATATAATGACTGACCTATAGAAAATCTGCTGATAAGAGTTTTATATAATATGTAAGAAAATGAGTAAGTGCTTAATAGTTTATGTATGCTAGACATGATATGTAGGTTGAAAGATACGTCTGTTAGATTATAGGCATGTATTGAGAGCTCCTCTCATAGTGTATGCAATATTACGGTAACATGAAACGATGAAAGAATACAATACATAAGTCAATTTTACTTATAAGGTTTCGAAAATTCTGTTAAAAATTCCTGTATTTTGTTGTATGGTAGATATAAAAATTAGAAATATAATGGTTGAAGAGAATGGAGAAGGCACAATGGTTATATTAGGAGCAGTAGTGAACGGAATTTGTATCATAATTGGTACTATCTTAGGTAAACTATTAAGCAATATTCCGGAAAGTATGAAAGGGACAGTTATGCATACAATCGGTTTAGCTGTTACTGTACTTGGTCTTCAAATGGGATTGAAAAGTGAAAACTTTCTTGTTGTAATTATAAGTCTTGTTATTGGTGCAGTGGCTGGAGAATGGCTGGAGTTAGAAGAGAAATTAAAGAGTTTAGGAGATTGGCTAGAAAAAAAGGTTGGCTCAAAAGGAGAAGGTAGTATATCCCTTGGGTTTGTAACAGCTACATTAATCTTTGCTATCGGTGCAATGGGGATACTTGGAGCTTTAGATAGTGGTATTCGTGGAAATCATGATGTGCTATTTACAAAAGCAATAATTGATGGATTTATTTCTCTCATTTTAACGACAACGCTTGGAATAGGCGTACTATTTTCAGCGATACCAGTCGTTTTATATGAGGGAGGTATTGCGATTTTCGCGACGCAAATTAATAGCTTTGTACCAGAAAAGCTAATGAATCAGTTTATCGTAGAAATGACTGCAACTGGCGGAATTATGATTTTTGCAATCGGATTAAATTTACTTGGTTTTATTAAAATTAAAGTGGCAAACTTATTGCCAGGGATACTTGTAGTTGGAATAATTGTTTCTATTATGTATGGATATAATTTGTATGTTTAATTAAGCTAAATAGTCCACAACTGTTTTGGAACAGTTGTGGACTATTTGTATGTAAAAATTAATATGCTTTTTTCATGAAATGAATAAAGCCACCTATAAATAAAATCACAAAGCTCCCAATTACGACAAATACCAGTGTTTGAAAAGAGATATAAAACAGCCCAGATCCTTCTTTAGGAAGCATTGCAAGAAAAGGTTGGGACCATGGGTAAATGGGACCAAACCTTGCAGAATTTGCAATTACCATAGCGGGTATGGAAGCTATAACATTTAAAGCAATTGGTGCCGCAAAGCTAGACCAGATGGTTGAAACCCATAATTGTAAGGCGATTAAAGGCAGAGTAGCAATCCAACCGCCTATAATACTTTTAATTGTAGGAATGAGAGGGAATGGACTAGATATATGTAAAAGTTGTCCAACACTAACATAGCTTATAATGAAGAGAATTTGCATTGTACCTACAAATAAGAGAACAAAGAAAAATTTTGTTATATAGGTATGATACCTTGCTATCGGCTGCACCAAAAGTTGTTTCCATCCCCCGTTTGAATGTTCATATCGGCAAATAAATGCAGTGAAAATGCCTGTTAACAATGGAAGAAGCAACATACCATGTACCAGTATCATGATATTATAAATTAGCTCCCAATGTTTATAATCGGGATAGTTTGAGGCATTTGCATAAGCTATTACTCCTGCTAAAGTCGGGCTTAAAAATAGTAATGTCCATATTTTGGTTTTTTTTATTTTATAAAATTCAGCTTGTATGGTTTTAAGCCAAAGCATTATTTATGCACATCCCTTCTAGTAAAATCTGCTGTTTCAATACATAACATACATATACCAACGATTAGGCCTATTACTACACATAGAAGTGGAGATCCCCAGTCAATGCGTAGGCTTGGCCATCTCCATATAAACCAATTGGGAAGAGCTATTGAAAACATTGTGAAAATAGTTCCTAACAGTCCGATTGTAAATGCGATACTTTGGTTTTGAAATATGATGGCAATCCATAGTTGAAGAGCTACAATTGGCAGTGCCGACCAATAAGGATAGAAACTCATTTTAAATATAGAAAGCCATGGAATTGAAGCATCGAATTGTAATACTAAACCCAATCCAACTATGCCAATCAATAATAAAGAACAAGATACAGTAAGCAGGAAAAATACCAGTATGAATTTTACTAGAAAAATATGCCCCTTATTAATAGGTAAGGATAAGAGATGCTTCCATGAACTAGAATGATGCTCTATGTGTGCAATTAAAGAAGTAACGATCGTAATTCCTAATATAAGAGTTGTGAGAGCGAGCGGTTGAGCTTCAGAAATGAGTCCGCTCCATAAATCCTTCGCATATTTATTTGTCAAAAAATCATATCGAAGAAAAAAGTTACATGCTTGAAGAGAAATAACACCTATTGGTCCTAAAAAGATTAAAAACCAAATCCATTTCCTTTTTATTTTTAAAAGCTCAGATTGAAAGAGGCGTTTGTACATGTGTCTCTTCCTCCTTTATAAGCTGTAAGAATATCTCTTCGAGTGACTTTTTATTTTCTTCAATTCGGAATACAGAAATGTTATGTGTTACAAGTGTTTTTACAATTTCGCCAACAGTTTCATTTGATACATTTGATAGAATAATTTGATTTTCCTCTTGCATAGAAGGAATCCCTTTAGCGAGAATGAGCTTCCAAGCTACATCTGGTTTGTCTGTCCTAAGTGTAATAGAATGCTGAGCGTGCTGGCGCAATATCTCTATTTTATCTTGAAAAATAAGCTTTCCTTTTGCGATAATTCCAACATAAGTTGCCATTTGATCAATTTCACTTAATAAGTGACTAGAGATAAGGATGGTAATTCCTCTTTCTTTCGCCAGTTGTTTAATTAGCATACGAATTTCATGAATCCCTTCTGGATCGAGTCCATTTGTCGGCTCGTCTAAAATTAATAGCTGTGGATCACCAAGTAAGGCAATGGCAATTCCTAACCGTTGTTTCATTCCTAATGAATATTCTTTTACTTTTTGTTTGGCAGCATGTTGTAAACCGACAATTTGTAGCACTTCCTCAATTTTTTCTTTCGGAGCATTTCTTAAAATCCGGTAAACCTCTAAATTCTCAAGGGCATTTAGGTGGGCATAATAAGATGGATTTTCAACAAGAGCTCCAATTTTAGATAGTATCGATAAACGCTCTTTCATTAAATCTTGTTGAAATATAGTGACCCTTCCTTGCGTTGGTTTAATAAGGCCTAAAAGCATACGAATACTAGTTGTTTTACCAGCTCCGTTAGGCCCGAGAAATCCATAAATCTCTCCTTTTGGAATTTTTAAATCTACGTTATGTACTACATAATCATTTCGATATCTTTTTGTTAACCCTGTCGTTTCCAAAATATAATTCATATTCCTATCACCTCAAATCAAGTATAGGAAATAAAGGTTAATGATAATGTTATAAGAGTTTAAGATTTGTTTAAATTTATACAGTATTACCTAATTTTGGAGTGTGTTGGTTTTCAAATCGTGTTGTATTTCTTATGATGGAAGAGAAAGGTTAAATTTATATATGAGGGTGAAAAAATGACACACATTTTATATGTTGAGGATGATCTTGAGATTGGGGAATGGGTCAAAAGAGAACTGCAAAAACAAGAGTATGAAGTTGCATGGTTTACTTCAGAGAATGGTGCCAATGAAGTATGTGAAATAGCAGATGTTATTGTTTTAGATGTTATGTTGCCAGGTCTTGATGGTTTTACACTTGGTCAACGTTTTAAAAGGGAATATCCAGATACCCCTATTATTATGCTAACTGCAAGAACAACATTAGAAGATAAAATATATGGATTAACATTTGCTGATGATTATATTACAAAGCCATTCCATCCAAAAGAGTTAATGGCACGTATTGAAGTTTTATTAAGGCGGTACAATAAAGACGGAGCAGAAGTGCAACATGTGAAACATTTAAAAGTATTTATGAAAGAATACCGGATTGTTGATACAGACACGGGTGAAGAAATTGTTTTATCAGGAAAGCAGCATCGAATCTTTTTTTATTTGATGAAGAATATGAATCGTACATTAACGAAAGAACAAATTTTTGAAGCGGTATGGAATGAATCCTACATAGAAGGGGATAAATCATTGATGGTTCATATCCGTCATTTACGCGAAAAAATAGAAAGAAACCCTAGTAGCCCTCAAATAATAGAAACAATACGTGGGATAGGCTATCGGTGTAAAGTATGATAAAAAGTACATCATTATTAAGAAAGTACCTATTTATCATATTTATAGCGATTATAATGTTACCTCTCATTGTCCCACTTAGTTCGTTTCTCTTTATTAAATATATCGAGTGGATAGAAGATTTTAAAGTTGCGTATTCAAGTGTGCAAATAGAAGAGGAATGGAGAAATAAAGCGATAGATTTACACGAAAAAAATTCTGAAGGAATTGAGCGAACTTTTCGAGAGTTTCAAGAAAAATATCCAGAAGGATCAATGTTTTGGGTGGATAGTCAAGGGAAAACGAACCTTCAAATTCCTGAAAAACAAAATATTCCACAGGAGTGGAGTGCAAGTGATGCAGTTGCGTTTATGAAAAGGAGTTTTGAAGGGGATCCATTTACAGTTGTATCTTACATTGGAAAAGAGAAACAAGGGGCGTTTATGGTATTTCAAATTCCGAGGAAATATGTGAAAGCACCAATTGCTCAAATACGTGAAAGATATGAAATTGTTTTTGGAATGGTTATTATTGGATGTTTTACGACGTTTATCATTATCTCTATCATCTTTTTTCTTAAGATTAGAAAAAGATTATTAAAGCTACAAAAAGTAATGGAACTTCCTCATGACCAGACACTTCCGTCAAAAATTTCTATATCAAAGCAAGACGAGATCGGTTTATTAGAAGAGTCTTTTAATCGTATGGTAGAGGCTTTACTGCAAAGTCGATTGAAGGAGGAGGAAGAGGAACAATTTCGTAGAAAATTAATTGCCGATCTTTCTCATGATTTACGGACACCATTAACGATAATGCGTGCACAAATAGATTCATTGAAAGAAGAAGTGATTTCGGTAAAAGGGTATCAAACAATGATGTTAATGGACGAAAAAATAAATTATATGGCAGAATTAATTGAGAATTTATTATCTTATTCTTTAATAACGGCAAAGAAATATCCATATCATCCAGACCGATCGGATATGACACGTTTAATGAGAAAGCTTGTTGCATCATGGTATGACATATTAGATGAGAAAGGTTTTGAGGTTGATATTGTGATTCCAGAAAAGCAATTGTTTTGGAACATCGATGAAAATTGGTTTCAAAGAATTATAGATAATATAATTCAAAATGTAGTTAGGCATGCAGCTGATGGAAAATTTATAGGAGTATATGTAAACCATGAGGAAAAAACAATTACAGTTGTTGACCATGGGCCAGGTTTTCAAAATACTCATTCGCCAAATAAAGGTGCGGGAATTGGATTATCCATTATTGCAGTTATGACGAAAGAGATGGATATTGAATGGGATATAAAGTCTGATGATACGGGAGTTAAGTATATATTTAAACAGTTGCTGTAAAAGGGAGAATACATATGAGAGAATTCCAGTTCACAAAACGAGTAAACAGAATGTTTCAAATTGCAAGCAAAGAATCTAAATATAATGAATACATCATTCGTCCGTTAGATTTATTTATAGGAGCGTATAAAGAAGGAACAGGGGTTTGTAGTGAATTATATATGTATTTATTTCATAATATAGGGCTAGATTTTGTAACGAAATTTGTACAATTACAACAGGCGGGCTTTCAAGATAAAAGATATATAGAAGTACAAGGATACAAAGTTTCTTATAAAACAATGGAGATATTACAATTAGCTAAACATAAGATGGCGCGATTTAATCAATTATATCTGAATGAAGGACATATTTTAAGCGTGATCCTTCAGCAAGATGAGACAATTGCAAGTCTAATAGACGAAGATATGAAACAAAGTATTTTACAGATTGTTTCAGTACCAAGAGATATGACTGTAAATTTGAATAGTTATGAAATACCAACAAGTATGAAACATGCCTTTTGCAATGTTAGACGAGTTGTTCAATCTGATTTAGAAGAACTTCTTCAATTTGTTATGTTTGAATTTGGAGAAAGATGGATTGATGCAATTCATCATGGTTTTCAAATATATCAAGAAATTCCAATGTATATCGCAGTGCAAGAGAAAAAGATTATTGGTTTTGCTTGTTATGATGTTGTAAGAGGAAAGAAGGGGCTGTTTGGACCGATGGGAGTCGCTAAAAATAATCGTGTAAATGGTGTAGGAAGAGAACTATTACATAGATGCTTGGCTGAAATGAAGCAAATTGGTTATGGATATGCAGTGATTGGTCAGGCAGGTCCGATTGAGTTTTACGAGGAGAGTTGTGATGCGCAAGTAATACATATTATATAGAGATTACTTTGAGTAGAAATGTTACAGAAGCAATAGGAGGGTTGTTTATTGTTCTTACATGTTATTGCAGTTTTTGAATAAGATTTAATCAAAATCCTGTAGTAAAAATGCAGAATTTTTCTTATTAAGCTGAACTGCTAGTTTATTTCAATAACGTATATGTTCTTTTGAATCGTATTGCTAAACTTTTTCAGTAGAAAGGTGTAGAATGGGTATCTAAGAAAGAAGGTGCGAAAATGGCCAGCTGGAAAAGAAATTTAATGATTTGTTGGCTTGGTTGTTTTACTACGGCGGCAGGTATGAGCTTAGTGATACCATTCTTATCCTTTTATATTGAGGATCTAGGCGTAACGGGAACATCTGAAATTGCACAGTGGTCAGGTATTGCATTTGGTGTAACATTTTTAATGGGTGCAATTGTATCGCCGATATGGGGGAAACTCGGTGATATACATGGCCGGAAATTGATGCTTATTCGTGCGAGTCTTGGTATGGCGATGATTATGACGCTTATGGGATTTGTTACAAATGTATATCAATTAGTTGCACTTCGTTTTTTAATGGGGGCAGTGTCAGGATTTCTTTCGACTGCAATCACATTTATAGCAGCAGAAACACCGAAAGAGCATTCAGGGTGGGCAATTTCTACTATATCAACAGGTGGTGTAAGTGGTTCCTTACTTGGCCCGATGCTTGGTGGCTATTTGTCTGAATTAATCGGAATGCGTCATGTATTTTTAGTAACGGGTGCTTTTTTATTTCTTTCATTTTTAATTGTTTTTTTCTTTTTACATGAATCGAATCATTTTGTTCAAGTAAAAAAAGAGCAACCAAAAAAAGTATGGACGATGGTTCCGGCGAAACATTTTATTATCAGTTTATTTGTAGCAACTTTTATGATTCAACTTGCAAATATGTCCATACAACCTATTATTACGTTGTATGTGAAACATTTAGCGGGTCCTCATACGGATCATATTGAGATAATTGCGGGGGCGGTGATATCTGCAACAGGTCTAGCAGTCATTTTAGCAGCTCCTAAACTCGGAAGATTATCGGATCATATTGGCCCTCAAAAAACGTTAATTGTAGCATTGTGCGTCGCAGGAGTTGTTTTTATTCCACAAGCGTTTGTGACAGCTGCTTGGCAATTATTAATATTGCGTTTTCTATTAGGGATTGCACAAGCTGGATTGTTACCTTCCGTACAAACTCTACTTAAACAACATACACCACAACATGTGACTGGACGTATTTTTGGATATAATCAATCCTTTCAGTTTTTAGGAAATATGATTGGACCAGTACTCGGAGGACAGATTGCCGCACATGCTGGATTTCAATATGTATTCTTCTCTACAGCATCGCTTTTATTCTTGGCTTGCATTTGGGTATATTTTAACAGTAAAAGCGCAATGGAATCAGAAAAAGAGCATCTGGAAGCTAGTTAATAAGGTGAATTATAAAGGTTGTAAAGATTGAATAAAAAGGATGAAGTGAACGGTGCTTCATCCTTTTTGTTTTAAATTAATTAAAACTGAAAGCAAAGATAACTTAATGTTCCAAGTTCATAGCTACGATGAATCACTTTACCTTCAGTATTCCCACTTCCCATAGCAATGAAAAGTGGGACAAAGTGCTCTGCTCTTGGAACGGCTAAACGTGCGTGAGGAGCAGCGGTTTCCCAGTTGCACAATGAATCTTTATCGTTATTTTGCATATGTTTTATAATCCAGTCATCAAATTCAACAGCCCAACTTTCAGGTGTTGTTTGATCCCATTTGAGTGCACGTAAATTATGCACAGTAACACCGCTGCCGATTACTAAAATATCCTCTTGTCCAAGTCCTTGAATTGCCTGTCCAATTTCATATTGCTTTTTTGCGGGAAGGAATGGATTTACTGAAACTTGAACGACAGGTATATCAGCTTTTGGATACATACGATGTAATAGTGTCCATGAACCATGATCTAACCCTCGAGTTGTATCTTTGTGAACTGGAATCCCCTTATGTTTAAATTTTGTTTCGAGCATTGTTGCGATGGCTGAAGAACCTTTTGCTTTATATTGTATTTCATATAATTCGGGAGGGAATCCGCCGAAATCATAAATTGTTTCATATTCATCATCTGAAGATGAGATGGTTAATACTTCAGTTTCCCAGTGTGCTGTAAAAATAACAATTGCTTTTGGTTTATATGTTTCTCCAAGTGTTTTTAGAAAACGTGTATAGTCTGTATCTTGAATAGCAAGCATTGGTGAGCCGTGTGCTAAAAATAATGATGGTATCATAATGGTTCCCTCCTAAAAATATAATTATATAGTTACTTTATGTAAGTTACTATATAATTATATTTATTGTTCGTCAAGATAATAATTTGAGGATTCGTTTAGAAAATACAGTGTTTGTCATTACGAAAACAATTGCATATAATACATAGTAAGAATAATGAATACTCATTCATTTTATAAAAATATACATAATGGATTTGGAGGGTGTGAAAATGAACATACAGGAAAGCTTTGTTACGGTATTGGATGGATCGGAAATTTATTTACGTAAGTGGCTACCGGAAAGTGAAATTCGTGGAATTGTACAGATTGCACATGGTATGACGGAACATGCTGGTGTCTATACAGAGTATATTGATGCTTTATTGAAGGCTGGTTATGGTGTGTATGCTCATGATCACCGGGGACATGGAAAAACAGCAAAACAAGAAGAGGATTACGGCCATTTTGAACCGAATATTGGCTGGGATCAAGCTGTTTCTGACATAATCTTTTTATCGGAACTTATTCGTAATGAACATAATTGTCCGCTTTTTTTATTAGGACATAGTATGGGCTCTTTCTTATCTAGACGTGCTGTGCAACTTCGTGGTGAACTATATGATGGATTCCTTATTTCTGGGACAGGTGGAAATCCTGGGTTTTTAGGTGTAGTAGGTCATAAAGTGGCAACAGTTGAAATGAAGCTACGTGGTGCAAAAACAAAAAGTCCAATGTTAAACTTTTTATCATTTGGAAATTTTAATTCGAACTTTAAACCGAATCGTACAAAGTTTGATTGGCTTTCTTCAGATACAAATCAAGTTGATAGATACATAGAAGATCCATTATGTGGTTTTATTTGTTCAACAAGTTTTTATCGTGAATTATTTAACGGTGTGCTTGAAGTGAATAAACTAGAGGAATATAAAAAAACACCTAAAGACCTTCCGATACACATTTTTTCTGGAGATCGTGATCCGGTGGGCGACATGGGGAAAGGTGTAAGAGAGGTGTACGATATGTATAAAAAATGCGGTGTGAAAGATGTAACACTTCGTTTATATGAAAATGGAAGGCACGAAATGTTTCATGAAGTGAATAGGGATGAAGTATTTCAAGATTTGATAGCTTGGTTAAATGAACATAACGCATAAAATAAAAGTCTCACTTTTTGTAGAAGTGAGACTTTTATTTTAAGAAATTGGAGGGGAATCATGAGTGAGTTTATAAATGTAGAATATATAGAAAGAGATTTTCAAGACATAGCTACAAAAGGAGAGGGAGAAATGAAAGTAAGGGAAGCGTTATTAAACGAAGCAAATGAATTAAGTGAACTAGCACTAAATTCAAAAGCCACGTGGGATTACAGCGAAGAATTTATATTAGCATGTAAGGAAGATTTAACAATTACAGAAGCGTATATTGTCAATAACTACGTATATGTTTTAGAAAATCAAGGAGTAAAAATTGGTTTTTTCTCGTTTTTGCGTAAAGAAGAGGATGCTCTTGATTTCTTATATTTACATCCAAGTTATAAGGGGAAAGGTTATGGGAAACTTTTATGGCAAAGTGTTGTAGAAAGAGCAGCTAACTTGGGAATTAAGAGATTTACAATTGATAGTGATCCAAATGCAAAAGGGTATTATATGAAAATGGGTGCAAAATTAATCGGTGAGACACCTTCAACTGTTTTTAAAGATCGGATTTTGCCACTTTTACAATATGATGTATAGAATCGATATTACATAGGGGATGCTGAGAAAATGAATGAGTTAAAGTTTGCAGAGGTGTACGAAATCTTAAAAAAGTCGTGGTCAATTGAAACAAGCTCAAAGTGGACGATAGAAAATCCAGCAAAAGGGCAATGCGGTGTAACAGCACTTGTTATACACGATTTGTTTGGAGAAGAAATAAAGAAGACGCAAGTTGACGAAGTTTGGCATTTTTACAATATGATAAATGGCAAACGATATGATTTTACATCATCACAATTTTTTGAAGAGATAACTTATATGGACATTCCTTCTAATAGAGAAGAAGCATTTGCAGATACGAATGAAAGGCAATATTATACTTTAAAACAAAAAGTGCATATCTTTATGCAATAGAATTTGTCTGAAGTGAAATATCTTTTGACTCTCAATGTTTAATAAGTTACTATAATGGTGGTAACTTATTAAAGGGAACATACTTTATAGAGTTGAGAGGGGAAATGATTTTGAAAACAGCTTATGTAAGCGCTGCGATTGCAACGCTAAATGAACAGAATGAAGTGTTACGAAACGGATATATCATCGTAGAAGATGATAAGATTATAGAAGTACAAAATGGAGAATTTTCTAATCAGGATCAAGTGGATGAAGTAATCGATTTAAAAGGAAAGTGGTTATTGCCAGGTCTTGTGAATACGCATACACATGTTGTAATGACTCTTTTACGTGGCATTGGTGATGATATGTTGCTCCAGCCGTGGCTTGAAACAAGAATTTGGCCACTGGAAAGTCAATTTACTCCAGAACTTGCTGTTGCGAGTACAGAACTTGGTTTATTAGAAATGGTGAAGAGTGGGACAACAACATTCTCTGATATGTTTAATCCGATTGGTGTAGATCAAGATACTATTATGGAAACGGTCCGTAAGAGTGGGATGCGTGCTGCAGTTTCAAGAACTTTATTTAGCTTTGGAACGAAAGAGGATGAGAAGAAAGCAATTCAAGATGCGGAGAAATATGTAAAACAATATTATAGTGAAGGCGACATGTTAACAACAATGGTTGCTCCTCATAGTCCATATACATGTTCTACAGAAATGTTAGAAGAGTGTGCACGCATTGCGGTGGAAAATCAGACAATGGTTCACATCCATCTTTCAGAAACAGAGCGTGAAGTACGTGATATTGAAACGCAATATGGCAAACGTCCGGTAGAGTATGTGGCAAGTTGTGGTTTATTTCAGAGACCAACAGTTATTGCACACGGGGTTGTGCTAAATGAAAATGAGCGAGCTTTCTTAGCAGAACATGATGTTCGTGTTGCTCATAATCCTAATAGTAATTTGAAATTAGGATCTGGTATAGCAGATGTTAAGGCAATGTTAGAAGCAGGAATCAAAGTTGGTATTGCTACAGATAGTGTTGCATCTAACAATAACTTAGATATGTTTGAAGAGCTCCGCGTTGCAACTTTATTGCAAAAAGGTATCCATAAGGATGCAACTGCATTACCTGTTGAAACAGCTCTTTCATTAGCAACAAAAAGTGCGGCAGAAGTAATTGGAATGAAACAAACAGGCTCAATTGAGGTAGGGAAATGTGCCGACTTTATTACAATTGATCCATCTAATAAGCCACATTTGCAACCGGCGGAAGAAGTATTGTCACACCTTGTTTATGCCGCGAGTGGGAAAGATATATCGGATGTTGTAATTAACGGAAAGCACATTGTGTGGAACGGTGAATGTAAAACTTTAGATGAAGAGCGAATTATTTTTGAAGCGAGTCGTTATAAACGAGGGTTGAAGATGTAATTGAAATAGACAAATTGATAAAGAACGCTATCCTTTTTAATGAAATACAAGAGGAGAGCGTTTTTTGTGAATTTTATGTGAAACGAATAAATATTCAACAGAATAACACGACTTTATACTAGTCTTTCTGCTATAATGTATAACGTTTTATAATATTATTCGAATTTAAGGAGAAGAATTCATGAAGCAGAAAAAGAGCCGCTTACTAGCAATTACACTTGTCACATCTTTAATTTTATCGGCTTGTAGTAGTAAAGCGAATAAAGTTAATAAAGAGGCTCAAAAACAAGTGTTAAACGTAACAGTATCAGAAGAAATCCCTTCTTTTGATACAGCCAAAGCGATGGATGGTACATCATCACATGTGATGCAAAATATATTTGAAGGGTTATATGTACTAGATAATCAAGATAACCCCGTACCTGGTGTGGCGAAGTCATTTGAGAAAAGTGAAGATGGGAAAAGATATACATTCCATTTGCGTAAAGATGCAAAATGGTCAAATGGTGAATCAGTAACAGCACATGATTTTACTTTTGCTTGGAAACGGACATTGAGTCCTGAAACAGCCTCTCAATATGCGTACATGTTATTTTATATAAAAAACGCACAAGAAATAAATAAAGGTACATTGGCTACTGATAGACTAGGAGTAAAGGCATTAGATAATTATACGCTAGAAGTACAGTTAGAACAGCCTGTTCCGTATTTACTGCAATTATTAGCATTGCCTATTTATTTACCACAGCATGAATCATTTGTGAAAGAACAAGGAAATCGTTATGGATTAGAGCCTAATAACCTAATATATAATGGAGCGTTTGTGTTAGAAAAATGGAAGCATGAACAAGAATTTCAATTAAAGAAAAATAATACTTACTGGGATAAAGAGAAAGTGAAGCTAGATGAAATAAACTTCCATATTGTAAAAGATACAATGACGGCTGTAAATTTATATGAATCTGGTGCTCTTGACCGTGTGCCTATTAATTCTACATTTGTAGAAAGATACAAAAACAACAAGGAGCTACATGTGTCAAGTGAGTCAGCCATAGCGATGCTTCGACTTAATGAAAGAAATGCTTCACTAGCAAATAAAAAAGTTCGTCAATCTATTTCTTTAGCATTGAATAAAGAGGAATTTGTAAAGCACTTTATAAATAATGGTGCAACTCCTGCGCAAGGTCTGATCCCAAAAGGATATAAGAATGAAGCAACTGGAAAGGATTTTAGAAAGGAGAATGGGAATATTGCTAGCTATGATTTGCAAAAAGCAAAAAAACTTTGGGCAGAAGCTAAAAAAGAGCTTGGCACAGAAAGTATTACAGTTGAGCTCCTGACATTTGAACAAGACAATGCAAGGCGTATGGCAGAGTATATAAAAGGCGATTTGGAAAAGCAGTTACAAGGTTTAACAGTGCAGATTAAACAGCAACCATTTAAGCAAAAATTACAGCTAGAACAAACAGGGCAATATGATATATCTATGGTAGTGTGGGGGCCAGATTATAAAGACCCGATAAGTTACTTAGAATTATTTACGACAAATAATTCTAATAATAAGATGGAGTACTCGAATTCTTATTATGATGATCTTATAAAGAAAGCGAAATATGATATTGTACAAGATCAACAGAAAAGATGGGAGACCTTACAAGAGGCAGAGCGAGTAGTCTTGGAAGATGCTGCAATTGCCCCCCTTTATCATACTGGTTCAGCATATATACAGAAGGAATATGTCAAAGGTATTGAGAAGCATCAATTTGGTGGGGTGTATACGTATAAACATGCTTTTATAGCTGAAAAATAATAAGGTGGAAAAGAGCTAATTACTTGATGTATAAGTATTGGCTCTTTTTTTAATTTTAAAGTAAATAATTCGGAGTTTGTTCTTTCTCTGTGATGAACATTTTTTGTTATAAGAAATATATCTCTAATTTCAACGTTTTTTTGCACCGGTTACTCATTCATAACACATTTGTGCTAGTGTTAGCTACCTCCCTAAAACTACGTTGAATGACTTATTATAGTATCTTTAGCTCAGCACGGCGGATAACCTGTTTGATGAAAGGGAATTCTCAAAAAGAGTACTATAAAACAAGACAAGCCAAAGAAATGGATAAGGAGTGAGCAAGCGATGGACAACATAATAAATGCGGGCAGCTTTGGTTTGCAAAGCGGAACTGCTCAAAAAACGGTTGGCCAGTATTTGTTCGATTGCTTGAAACTGGAGGGCATTACCGAAATTTTCGGCGTCGCAGGGGACTATAATTTTACACTTCTTGATACCTTGGAGTGCTATAACGGTATCCGTTTTATAGAAGGGCGGAACGAATTAAACTCGGGCTATGCCGCAGATGGCTATGCAAGAATCAAAGGAATATCCGCTCTTATTACGACCTTTGGGGTCGGGGAGCTTAGCGCCTGCAATGCGATAGCGGGAGCCAACAGCGAGCATGTGCCAATCATTCACATTGTGGGTGCGCCTCCTGAGAAGGATCAAAAAGAGCACAAGCTGATGCACCACACCCTAATGGATGGAAATTTTGATGTCTTCCGCAAGGTGTATGAGCAGATTACGGCTTATACCGCAGTACTTACGCCGGAAAACGCCAAGATTGAAATTCCGGCTGCGATTCGCATTGCTAAGGAAAAGAAAAAACCGGTATACCTGGTTGTAGCCGATGATTTAGTGAACAAGGCGATCACGGTCCGGAAAGAGCCGGTACCACCACGTCCAACGTCCAACCTGAAAACCCTTCAGGCTGCGGTGAATCATGTCCATCGGCTGGTGGAGCGTGCAAAGCGTCCGGTTATCCTAGTGGATGTGAAAACAATGCGTTTCGGGCTTCAGACAGCAGCTCGGCAGCTGGCCGACGCCATGAACGTTCCTGTTGCAACGATGATGTATGGGAAGGGGGCATTCGACGAGAGCCATCCAAATTATATCGGAATGTACCTAGGCTCTTTCGGAGGTTCTGAAGTCCAAAGTAAGGTGGAAAGTGCTGATTGTATCATTGCTATTGGCATGGTATGGGCGGACACCAACACCGCGAATTTTACGGCAAAGCTGAACCCATTGGTGACTGTCAATATTCAACCGGACATGGTCAAGATCGCTGAGGCGGAATATCCGAATGTTCTTGCAGCTGACATGCTACTTGCCATGCAGAAGATAGGTTATACGGGCCGAGGTTTGGTGGGAAAATTGTCATTCCCTTACGATCAATTCACAACTAGTGCCGACGGGCCTCTAATGGCGGCCGGCTATTATCCCCGTTTTCAGCGCATGTTGAAAGAGGGTGATATTGTGATCGCCGAGACCGGAACGTTCTATAATGGGATGGCGGAGGTGAGACTTCCGAGCAATGTAACATATATTGGACAAGGAGGATGGCAATCAATCGGTTACGCAACCCCCTCGGCATTCGGTGCTATAATGGCCGCGCCGGAACGCCGAGTGTTGCTGTTTACAGGCGACGGAGCCCTGCAGCTAACAGCCCAGGAAATCAGTTCCATGCTCTATTATGGCTGCAAGCCCATAATCTTCATCTTGAACAACGATGGTTATACAATAGAGAAATATTTGAATGTCAAAACAGAGGGTCAAAAGTATAACCAAATCCCTCAATGGTCTTACACTAGGCTGGCCGAAGCCTTTGGAGGCAACGCATTTACCGTTACGGTCCGGACCTATGGAGAGCTTGAACAGGCTATAATCCAAGCTGAAAAGGAAAGTGCCGAAAGACTCTGTATCATTGAAATGATCGCTGGGAATCCGATGGACGCACCTAAATATATGCGACAGATGCGTAGTTATATGGAGAAGCAAGAAATGCAGCGTAGCCAGAAATAGTTCCAAATAACAAGAATGTTCCCGAATGATGGATATGACCTTTAATAGGTATCCTTGACAAATGGTTATGTAGAAAATTAGCATTTTTAATTCGTTTACTACAGTTGGGTTCCTGAAATTTGCTAAGAAATCCGTTCTATTACTCCCACAAGTTAAAAAACATTAAAATAATGTTTTTTAACTTGTGGGTCACTATACATCGCCATTAAGTAAAAAAGGTTGTATCCTAAAGCGAAAAAAGTGAACGTAATTCTCATAAATAAAAGTGGAAAGAAAAAAATTCGTTTTGATGTATTTCAAAATCTTAAGTTGATGGATGTGGGGGATCGCCACATGCCCGTCAAGCTAAGAAATCAAGTTCCCCCTAAAATAAAAAATCTCACTTCTTATCTGAAAAAAGATAAAAAGTGAGATTTTTTTGGATACTACCAATAATGAGACGTTATGTTAATCTAGCGTGTATATGGTATTCAAAATAGATTTCTGATTTTCCTTTTCCATCCATGATACAATTTATTAAATAATTTACTTGTTATACCTTGGAATATGGAAGGAGTTAAATCTGAATGAAAAAGGTTTTAGAACGTGAGGAGTTTGTTGATATAGGTGGTTTTCAATTATATACAAAAATATTTGGAAGTGATAAAGAAACTCCAACCGTAGTAATGGACGCGGGTTATGGTGATTACTCTAAAACTTGGAATGAAATAGTATCACAAATTGCGGAACTTACAAAAGTTCTGGTCTATGATAGAGCTGGTTTAGGAAAAAGTGATTCTAGTCCCAACAATAGAATTAGTTCTGAAATGGTAAAAGAGCTAAGAACATTACTAAAAAAATTACAATTAACGCCTCCTTATATTTTTGTGGGGCATTCCTTTGGTGGAGTAAATGTTCGTTTATACGCATCTTTATATCCAAGCGAGGTAGCAGGGCTAATACTTGTGGATTCAACCCCAGAGGACTACAGAGAACGATTTCTTCCCATCATGCCTTCAGATTTCCAAGAAGCTTATAATAAACAATTTATTTATGAAGGTACATACGATCAATTTATGAAGAGTCTAGAAGAAGTACGATTACACAGAAAAACACTTATAGATACAAACGTTATTATTCTTTCTGCAGGAAAAAAAGCTTTTTATTCTACTGATGCACAAAACTTATGGTTGCATATGCAAGAGGAATTATTGAATTTATCAACAAATAGTTCCTTAGTTATAGCACCTAACAGTGGACACTATATCCAAAAGGATGAGCCACAATATGTAATAAATGCAGTCAAAAAGGTCCTTCAGATTATATAATTAACTTCCGCTAACACTGATTATGTGAACGAAAAGTCCCTTCAGATTTTTTCTGAGGGGACTTTTCTAGATTTCTAGATGTATTGAGTTCTGATAAGTGGGATTATGTTAACTTGATGTATATAGGATATGTAATCTTTTAGTTATGATAAAGTACTAAATAAAAGGGGGAGATGTATGTGGATTATAAGGTAATTCAAAAGCATGAAAGTAATTATCCAAATCCTATTTCATTAAAAAAGGGAGAGATTATAAAAGTAGGAAACAAATATGAAGGTCCTGAAAACTGGGATAATTGGGTATATTGTTATACAAAAGAAACTGAGGGCTGGGTTCCAGAACAAATTATAAATAATGAGGGCAAATCGGCTTTTGTATTAGAAGATTATATAGCTAAAGAACTTAATGTTGAAGAAAGAGAAATCATTTCAGAAATTAAGGAACTAAATGGTTGGTTATGGTGTCAAAGAAAAACTAACGATGAAAAAGGTTGGCTACCTAAAAGTAAATTAAAGGTGTTAGATGAGTGACACAAACTCTTAATTTATGAATTTTTGAATGTATATGTAGCTTTGAAATAAAGTCACGGTGCTTATAAAAAAGACGCGATGTTTTGCCCCTTTGGATTTGTTTATCTAAAGGGGGGTTTTTATAGTGAAAAGTGAAAAGAAGATTTGAACTGAAAGGCAGATTAAGGAACCGTTGAGTAGCAATAAAGTTACTCTATTAAAGGGCTAGATTGTGGAATAAAAAGGGAGGAATTTCTAAGAGTAAAGAGAATACAGGGGATATGCTCTTAGCCAAGTGACATGGAAGTTAGGGAGTAAGCAGGCATAATCTCAAAAAGCATGGATTCCACTGCCGGCATTTGTCAGTAAAGTTACTTTACCATATTCAATGAAAGATGGAGGAGAAATTTTTGATGAAAAAACATCATGCAATACAGAGTACAAGAATGTGAGTGCAATAATCAAAAGCTTTGCGAGATCTTTCGCAAAGCTTTTATAATGATACATATTATAATAGTATTTTTTGTATTTCTTCTGTGCTTAGACTGGTAAATTTTGCGATATCTTCTAACGGCATTCCATTTTTATGCATACCACGAATTAATTGTGCACGCTCAGCTAATTTACCTTCTTCTTTACCTTCCTCATGAGCATGAGCTATTTTAGCTTGTTCATCTAGAAGTACTTTCTCACGAGCTTCATAAGCTGTTCGGAAAGAAGAATCATGACTCATATTTTCCCATTTATTCATTGCCTTTTGTAAAATTGGATCTTGATTCATCGCAATCTCCTCCAATGTCTGAGTTAAGTGTTCATCTTCATGGGCTGGTAACAATAACATCCAACGGACAAATGTATTTTCCCATGGATTTACTTTTTCTTCACGCCATTGTTTCACTAATTTTGGAATCTCTACAAAATGGATTTCCATATCGTCACTTAATACCTGTTGTGTTTTGACATTCCATAATTGTCCAATGGTGTGAAATGATTCGTCATAAGAAAATAATATGAAATCTAACAAGTTAATAGTGATTGTTTTTCGAAGAGAACGATACGGCATCCCTTCCTGCATTTGGGATGTATAGAGTTTACTCCAATAATATAAAGAGCGTTTTACCATGTCATGTGTATTTCGAAGCTGAATTTCTATATTCACTTGTGTTCCGTTGTTGAGTGTTGCTAATAAGTCTAGTATGGATAACTTATCATCTTCATAAGACTTATGGAGATGTGGGTCTTCCAATTGTAGTGATGAAATAGGTGTATCTAAAGATTCTTCTAAGATAGCGTTTAGAAATCCAATTAAGATTTCTTCATTCCCCTTTGTTCCAAATAACTGTTTAAAAGCAAAATCAATTCGTAAATTTACTAAATTTGTGGACATGGGTTTCCTTTTCCATGCCCATCAACTTAAGATATTATAATACCCCCATAACGAAAATTATTTGCATGGGGGTCCTTTTAGAGTAATTATCAGTTTAAAAAAATTAAATACTTTATTTATCAAGTTAATATAAATTGCATCCGCATAGGAAACAGTAGGGTTTCTAAATCTTTATTTTAATGTTAATCACTTCAATCGTATTCCTTCGAATGCGTTTATTACCAAGTCATGCACATAGGAATCATCCAACTTTTCACCGGTTACTAGTAACCGATAGAAAATTGGTCCGTAAATGAGATCGATGCTTAATTCAACATCGAGGTTTTCTTTCAATTCTCCTCTTTTAATTCCCTTCTCCAGAAGTTGCTTTGCTTGCAGTCGACGTGGCTGGAAATATCGAGTACGATATTCCTCTGCCAGTTTTGAATCAAATTGTCCTTCGCCAACTAACTCAGTAATAATGGTCCCTTCCCGACTTATCAAAAAACTAGCTAAACTTGTGGCGTGAATTAAGATATCATTCAATGCTGAACCTGTGTCAGGTACAGGCAATCTGGCTGCAGCAGCAGAAAGAAAACCATCCATTACCACAGCAGCCTTATTAGGCCACCATTTATAAATCGTAGCTTTGCTAACTTTAGCACGGTCTGCAATTTTATCGACTGTAACTGCTTTAAAGCCATTTTCCAGTAATAACTCATAAGATGCTGAAAGGATAGCCATTTGGGTTTCGATATTACGTGGTCGACCTCTTTTACCTTGCACATTAATCATTCCTTTCAAGAACATAAACTATACGTTTAGTATACTTAATATGAACAAAAAATAAAATAGCCTATTTACAAAACTGAACGTTTAGTATATTATTTATAATTAATAAACTAAACGTTCAGTTTGTTAATTATATAACATCTTGTAATGGCTGTAGCTAAGTCCAAAAATTCATAAAGTTAATTACTAAAAATACTTAGAAAAGGGGAATAAAAAAGTGGCAAAATTGAACCTTTTAAAAGACGAATGGAAGGTAGTTCAGGCTCAATTTAGTACAATGAACAATGATATCGTAGGAGTTTTTGCCAAGGTAACTCAGTAATTTTGAAATAAAAGTATGGGAGGAGTTCGTTATGTCTAATTTTAAAAATCAAGCAATTGATAAGGAAATTTCAGCAGGTTTAATCATTCTTCTAGCAACTGCATGTGGTATCATTGTGGCTAATCTTTATTATGCACAGCCTTTAATTGGTGTAATTAGTAATGTAATAGGGCTTTCTAATAGTAGCGCTGGGTTAATTGTAACGCTAACCCAGATTGGATATGTTGTTGGCTTACTATTTCTTGTACCTTTGGGGGATATTGTTGAGAATAGAAAATTGATAGTTATATTGTTATTTCTAAGTGCAGTTGCTCTAACTGCCACAGTTTTTGTAAAGAACGCAATCTTGTTGTTAGTAGCTTCATTCTTTATCGGGTTGGGGTCGGTCGCGGCACAAGTGCTCGTACCTTTTGTATCATACCTTTCATCGGAGGATGCACGCGGTCGCGTAGTTGGCAATGTCATGAGTGGTCTGTTACTAGGTATTATGCTTGCGCGCCCGATATCTAGTCTAGTAGCCGATATCTGGGGATGGAATGCAATATTTGCTTTATCTGCTACTGTAATTGTTGTCTTGGCGCTTGTATTATCGAAAGTACTCCCTACTAGGAAACCAACGGCAAGAACAAACTATACTGCCTTACTTAGTTCAATGCGGCAACTGCTACGAACTACTCCAATTTTACGACGTCGCGCAATTTATCATGCTTGTGTATTTGGGACTTTCAGCTTATTCTGGACCACTGTTCCGTTATTATTGTCTAGTCCTACTTTTCATTTTTCTCAGGCCGCTATAGCTCTATATGCACTTGTCGGAATTACGGGTGCAATAGCTGCTCCAATAGGTGGTCGTCTAGCCGATCTTGGATGGACACGACCCGCCACTGGGATAGCTCTCACAGTTGTCATTGTTTCTTTACTACTACCACTTATTATTCAAAGTAGCTCGCCCATTGGAATAGCTGTTTTAGTAATTGCAGCAATTCTGTTGGACATGGGAGTATCTGCAAACCTTGTGCTTAGCCAACGTTTAATTTTCTCGTTGGGGCCAGAAATTCGTAGTCGATTAAACGGGCTATTTATGGCTATTTTCTTTTTAGGGGGTGCTGTTGGATCCTCTATTGGAGGATGGGCATACGCCTTAGGTGGATGGAGTCTAGCATTATGGATAGGAATCGCTTTTCCGACCATAGCCCTGCTTTATTTTGCCACAGAGAAATAGTTCTATAATCAAATTTTAGCAGTCAGGATTCTGACTGCTTATTCATTGGTATATCTGAGATTTAAAGATTATTTGCTAATTGTATTGAGTTTTTGTATTAGAACCAAATTTTTAGTCTCTATCGCTGTAAGGGGACAAAACTCATCATGTAGAATGTGTCTGAATTCTAATAAAAAAAGAGCTTGTGTCAAAAAACAAACTCTTTTTAAAATAAAGATTTTGGTTCTGTTGCAAAGTTTGAAAAAGCATAAACAGGTTGGTAAATGAGGAACAATGTTTAGGAAGTAGCTAGTAATTGTTGAAGTTCATTGTACGTTGAAAAGGCGGAGTCTCTTTGAAGACTTCGCCTTTGTTTATATAGAGCATGAATGGTCTCGATACCTTTTATCGTACGTGAAGCATGACGAAGATTTTGAAATCCTGCGGATTTGGCAAAACGTCTCTTTACATGCCTATGATCCTGTTCAATAAGATTGTTTAAATGTTTGATTGTACAATGGATTGTCTTTTGATAAAATCCTTGTTTTCTTAATTTGTTAAATGCACAAAGTAATGCCGGCGCTTTGTCTGTAATGAGAACCGTTGGTTCTCCAAAATGTTTTACTAATCTTTTCATGAAGGCATAAGCAGCCTGATGATCCCGTTTTTTACGAAGTTGAATATCCAATATATGGACATCTTTATCAATTGCACGATAGAGATAACACCACTTGCCCTTAATTTTGATATAAGTCTCATCCAAATGCCAAGATAATCGTGCAGATTTATTTTTCACTTTCCAAATTTGATAGATGAGATTGCCATATTCATGAACCCATCGCATGATGGTTGTTGGGTGAACTGAAATACCACGTTCTTTCAGGATTTCAGAGACATCGCGATAACTTAAAGAAAAACGGCAGTAGTAGCCGACAGCTACTAAAATAATCTCTTTCTTGAATTGTTTTCCTTTAAAATATCTCATGTCTGATTCTCCTAGATCCTGTTTTCTAGAGTGTAGCTTCATGTAGAAAACTTTGCAACAGAACCTTTATCACTTCAAAGTATCCATTATTCTTTCTTATTACACTTTTATCGCAGAGAGTATTCAATGTTCGTAGTAAGTGCCTATAGCTTGTTCCTAATAATTCCGATGTTTCCGTTAAATTTCCATTAAATATAATTCTTTGTTTAGTATGTGTAGTACATTCTCGGTGAAATCAGTGGAGAATAAAGAATCTAAACAAGAATACGATCTAAGTAAAATATACGCATACAAAGAGTTCCCTGATAAAATTTAAATAGACTAAACTAATAAGAGGATAGTATGTTCAATATAAGAGCATGCTATCCTCTTTCTCGTATATATTAGAATTATTAACATGACATTGAAAATATAGTTTAATATGTTTATAAAGTTATTTAAAATTTGTATTTTGTTTTAATGGTTTCGATTTTTGCAAATAATAATGTTGTTTAATTTTGGAAGCGAATATTAAAGTTTTACTTTGTTATTTCTTTATAGCTTACAACTAAATCTTCGTAATCATATCTAGGGTCTTTATCAACTTTACCATCTTTTGTTTTGACGACTTTTAGTCCACCAAACCATTGTGCTTCGTTGTATGTTTCCTCTCTTACCCATACATTGTGTTCTTTACCGTCTACCCTTACTACTAATGTCGGGTGTGTAAAGATAAAACTCTTCTCTACATGTCTACCTACAATTTCTGCATTTAATGGTGTACCTTCTTCTACCAGTTTACTATTCTGATACCCTTCGATAATAGGTAAAACCACAAATACAATGAATAGTAGTCCAAAGACGATTACTTTCTTCTTTGGACTCCATTTATTCTTTTCTTTCAATTCTTTCTGTTTTGCCTTTTCTTCTTCTCGTTCTTGTGCTAACTCCTGCATAGCTTCTTCGTAGATTGCTAATTCTTCTTCAATTTCAGCTTCGATTCTTGCTAGTTTCTCTAGCTGTTCATCGGTTGCTACCATTTCATATGCGTTTTCTCCAACCATACGCAATTCAATGCCGGTTTCTCTTACTTCTTTTAATTCTTTTTCTGTACAATCAAACTCTCTAAGGACTTCCCCTCGTTTATCTACTAGATTAACGTGAATGTTTTTCTCCTGTTTCTTTCTAAACATTTAAACTACCCCTTTATTTGTTTCCTATCATAGATAATAATACCATTTTTGAAAACATCTATTTTATTTTTGAAATGACTTTATTATTTGTGAACACATAACATATTTTATATGACTAATATGTTATGTCCCTTTATTTATCTATCTTTTTTCAATTTAAGTCTTGATAACATTATTAGCGGTCGTTGCGATAATTGCGGCAATACCTCATTCAAGAGTTCCGTTAAAGATTTCATCTTTTTAAGAGAATGTCGTCAATGCGGTATGAAGAAAATCATATAGTCCTATCCGGGGCTTTTTTCTTTATAAAATAAAAAGAACCCAAATGGATGCTATAGTTTAATTAATCAACTTTAAATGAATACTTTTTTCGAGTAATACGTTTTTGTTTGTTTACTTTTTGTTATTGTATGAGAAATTATTTTCCTTTCCGTTACATTCGTTTAGATATAAATTATCTTTTGCTAATTTAGTTATTCTCCTTTGGGTTGTCTTCTAGCAATTCTAGTAACTCAATGTTTATTTCGTTGCGTTTTTCTTCATCTTTTATATATGGTAAGAGTTCAAATATACATATGTTTGTCATTTTATCGTTAATGTATTCTGGTTTTTCATGTCCTCTTAAATAGATAAAGACTAACTTTTCGCAATGGTCTTTGTATTTGTTATGTGTGTTTGATGTAAACCATGTCCAATAGGATAATTTTGAATCTATCCATAATTCTTGATTAGGTGATGACTTAAATAAGTTGTGTAAGTTATTGTCCATATTGGTTATTTTAAAGTCTGGTATAATCCAAAAATCATCACTTATATATGTTCTTTCTTGTGTTATATAGGTAACTGATAAACAATCAAAAACTTTTTCTATAATCTTTTCTAGTATCAGACCTTTGCTTCTTTCAAGTGGGTTGTCCATAATGATTGATGTATAATCTATACCAAATTCATTTAAAGCGTTATAGTATGAACCAAAATAATTCACACAAGATTTATATACTTCACTATGATTGTTAATTAAATACATAGGCGTTAAACTGATTCCTTCATTATGAAGGTCTAATAATTTATTTTTCACTTTTTCTTTAGACCATACTTTTCTTTTTGTAATATTGTAGTAGTCAATTCCAGCCTGTTTAACCCCTTCTTCATAAGAATTAAAATACCATTTACATGCGTGATCTAATTCATTGTATTTTTCGGAAACGTATTTGGAGGTTAAATCTTCACCTTTATCGTGTAGTGATTTAATTTCATTTAAAATTTTTTCTTTAGACCATGTTTTTGTTTTTCTAATATCATCATAGTTTAAATTTATTGATTCGATAGCAATTTTATAAGAACCAAAAACGCGCTGGCAACTTGCATGCAAATTTCTATATTTTTGTTGCATGTTTTGAGATGATATATCTTCACCCTTTTCATATAGATTTCTTAACTCGTTTTGTATGTCTAGGGGAGTGAGTTTTTTAACTTGTGATATATCGTTATAATTAATACCCAAATGTTCAATTGTATTTTTATATGAACCATCATATAAAACTGTGCAACGTTTAATGAAGAAACTTGTGGACCTGGACATGATCAAGCAGATAGCTATGAAACGAAAAAAAGATATGCTTCAAACTGCTAATGCAATTATTGTTCACCCTATTGTGGAAGAAGTGTCCGACCATTAAAACAACACCTGTTTCCTTAAAACAAAATATAAAAGATATAAACAAACGTAATAGTAATGAGAATAGCAATACCACTGAAGAGAATATTAAACAAGCTGATTTTGTTGCTCACTGGGTACCAGAACGTTTTGTTTCTTTAGTTAGCTCTTTTTATTCTGAATCAAAAACAATTCAAGAACTGTGGAAGGTCGTAAGACAGTGCAATAAAGTTACAAACTTCTCTACAGGTAATAAAGCATTTACTAAAGACCAGGAGCTTACTATTGGCTTAAAAGCTATCAAAGAGTTTGTTATGAAAATTAAATCTGGAACAAAAATGAAGAATGGTAAATTCGCTTATTTCAACGGGATTGTAAATAACTTAATGGACAAGTATTACTTTGATCGGGATTTTATTGGGAGCATAAAAAAACAAAATGCTAAACATTTGGAATTCAAAAAGTAAGGGGGAAATTCATATTATTTATTTGATTTATATTATGGTACAATATGTTAATTAATTACAATACTTTCTAAAAGGGGAATGCATAATGAAAGCAACGAAACTCGTATCATTAGCAATACCGATTCTATTATTAGTAGGTTGTAGTACAGAAAAACAAGAAATGAAACCGAATTCTATGAATGTATCTGATTTAAAGATAGAAAAAACTTCTACTACTAAAGGTGACTACGATGACGATTCTAGAGTACAAATATCTAGAGACGGTAAGGAGTTATTAGGTGAGTGGGGTAGTTACGTTGGTGACAAGTTCTTTGTGGGTTTAGACTTTAAAAGTGATGGTACATATGGTGCTTATGATAATAGTGGTAAAACTTCAAAAGAAGAAAACAACATGAAGGGTAAATGGAAGTACGATTATGACAATAAGCAAATCATCTTTACCATTGAAGAGACGGCTGGTGATGACAGACCAATAACTGATTATAGACCAGAAATAAAATATAAAGTTGACTTCTTTAGAGCAGGACAGTTAAAGATAATAGATGAAACAGGTAGTCCATTAAACGTAGAAAGAAAATCTAAATAATCAATATCAAAGGGGTATATGTTGATGAGAGCAAAGAAACTAATAACGTTAGCACTACCAATCATGTTATTAGGTGGTTGTGCAACAGACAAAGCAGAGAAGAAAGACTACAAAATGCAAATGGCTTATCAGATGAAAGACATTTCAGAAGAGTCAAAAGTTATTAATGACATCTTAACAAGTCAGAAACCAGTAGAAGAAAAAGCAAAAGAGTTTAAAGAGAAGTCGAAACCTCTTTTAAAAACAGCAGAGAAAGTTAAGAAGTTAGAACCAGGTGAAAAGTATAAAGACGTACAATCTCTTCTAAATGAATCTATGGATTTAATAAAAGAGTCTGTAAGTCAAACTCAAGACGGTTTAGATAAACAAGACCGAGTTCTTCTCAATCAAGGGTTACAGACTATGTCTAACTCATCTAAACGTATAGTTGAAGCACATAAGAAATTAAAGGAAATGGGTGAAGCAAATTAAGTAGAAAGGGGTATATAACAATGAAACACAAATTATTAGCAGTAGCAGTACCAATCATGTTAGTAGCAGGGGGTAGGTTTTTCTAAAGACAATGCAGAAAAAAAGAAGACTGATAGTTTACAAGTAGCAGTAGATTATAAAACTTCTATACTTGACTTAAGTAAAGCGTTAGAAAGCAAATTATCTACAGAAGAATTAAAAGAGTTACTTATGAATACTAAAGTTTAATACATAGTAAAAAAGTGCACCTTCACTTGTTAAGTGTGTCTAACAATTGGGGTGCACATCAAATTAAGAGCCGGCACTTTTTTATCGAATCCATCTAATATAAGACTCGTCGAAATAAATCCAACCTTTATCTTTAATGTAAATCCAATCTTTATTTTCTCTTAGTTCAACTTCCCATTGTCCAATGCAAATACGACTCCTAACACCACTGTCAGCAATGGAATAGTGGAAGCATTCTAATTCGTCTTTATTGTTCCAGATTACCCCTTTAGTTTTACCATCTTTTTCGATTACATAGATAAAACTACATGAAAATTAAAAACAAGTAAAAAAAAATGGAGATAATTTATCTAAAAATATAGAATTTTTAACAAAAATTCATAATTATGTTATATAATGATGTTAACAAACCATATTTTAGGCATTACCCCCGATTGTGTAGAATAAATAATTTGTTTTGATGAGCTAAAGTATTTAGCTAAAAGAACTTGTAGCAGGGCCTGCTGCAAGTTCTTTTATTTTTTCAGTAAAGGAAAATAAGAAAAAGGAGGGAATACAAGTATGACAAGAAATTTAAAGAAGGCAGCACTTAATTCGTTAGATGGTAAATGGGAGTTGGGTATTGGAGTATCAGCGTTAAACTATTTTGGATTCTGGTGCAAAAATCATTTGATAGAGACATAGAAACTTACTAGACTGTTCAATGGCAGATTATGATGCAATTCCCCAAACAATTTATGTATGAACCTAACTTCATTTTGGGCAGACTTCACCTGTAGGTGAAGTTGTCCTTTTTTCATCATAAGCATGGTTTCAACGCCACTCAATATAGAAGTGGCTGTTTCATATGACTTGAATCCTAGCATAGAACGCACACGTTTCTTAATGAAACGGTGATCCTATTCCACTATATTATTGAGATATTTAACTTTCCTTATTTTTATGCCTTCAGGCATACGTTTCTCTTCTTTTAATTCTTGAATTGCTACAGGATAGGCTGGGTTCTTATCTACTGTTATAACACGAGGTTTACAAATATGAGAAGAAGCCCAGGCTTTCTTGAAAAAGCGCTTAGCTGCTTGTTTATCTCTTGATTCACTGAGATAAAAATCAATGCTATTTCCTTCTGAATCACTCTTTCATCTAATTCAGGTCCATATTGATGCACCCAAAGCATAATGGTGGTGTGAGCAATAGACAAACCTCTTTCCTCCATCATTTTCACCAAATCACGAAAACTTAGGCTGTACCGTAGGTACCATCTTACCGTTAATAAGATAATATCAGGTTGATAGTGCTTCTATTTGAACAAATTTTCCTTTTTCATACCGATCACACACCTCTTTTAGAGTCATACTATCAGTATGCCCAAGTTTAGGAGTTTACTTGCAAGAGCTTTAGAATTTTTGCACCAGACCCCCCCATATAGATTAATTAATAAATAGGGCATTTTATCCAATTAAAATTATGTATAAATATGGTAAAGTCATATGAAGATATTCGCTGTTAGAAAGGAGGTGAATATGATGATAATGCAGATAATATTGTATTTCTTCTTCCCGGTAACATTGTTAGCTACTGTTTTTCTTTCTAAAAAGTCACATCTAAAATCAATCTTCAAATTTATTCCAGCTGCTGTTTCAGTAATATTAGCGGTTTTCTTCTATTCCTTGTTTTTATATAATAATGGAATAGGTGAGTTCATGTCCGCTCTCTTTTTATGCGGTATAGCATTAGCAAATCTATTTTTAATTTTAGTATTTAAATTATTCAATAATGCTGCTCCAAGTAATTAGAAAAAGGGCTGTTAGAAGGTAACAGAAGTAGAGCATTGATTCTAAAGCCCTACTCCATGTTCTTATTAACGGCAAGATTTTATTCTTAACCAAGCTAAGATAGCAGTTGCCATTGCGTATTTACCTTTATAAGGAGTAGCACCACACATCCATCAACTTAAGGATATTATAACGCTCCCAAAACAAAAAAATTGTACATTTTCACCCGGAGATGTTAATTTTCTCGTTTTGAGGGTATTTTGTTTTGTTAGCTGGATAGCGATGGGGTGGTACCCCCAGGAGGAAAAATATGTTTTTTTCAAAAAAAAGAAATATTATAATTCTAATAATTTTAGCTATTGCTGTTTTATTCGTAGGTTATACTATATCAAGTATCCAAAATGAAAAAAAAACAAAAGAAAAAGCCGCTGAAGTTGCAATACAGCACATGAAAAAAAAAGAGAATATAGATTTTATGGTAACTGATGTCAAAATCGAACACTTAGAACTCGAAGGTTTTATTACAGTTAAGGGATATGATAAAAACAATAAACAAAAAAGATTTTATGTTGAAATAAATAAAATTCAAAATTATACAGTGACTTCTTGGGGAGAAGAATAATTATTTTCCAACAGAAAACTCTCACCTTCAAATACTATCTTAATAGGACACCTTATAGATAAATATGGTAAAATGGTAATTGGATGGGAGTCCAATATATATTATTAAAATTAAGATGGTTCAAGTCGGAGGAAGGCACCTTAGGATGTCTTTTCTTTTTTCAAAAGGACCTGCTCATATATCATTTAAAAACATAAGGTAATGTAAACCGTGAAAACACATGAATGACCCAACGTTTCCCCCTCTTATCAAAAGGAGGAACTATTTTATGGGCTTTGGTGGTAGTTGTGGAGGCTGTGGCTTTGCTGGAGGTTTCGCTTTACTCGTCGTACTCTTTATATTATTAATCATAGTTGGAGCTGCTTGCTTCTGCTAAAAAACTATTAGGAAAGACACTATTATAAGTGTCTTTTCTTTATGAAAAAATCCCCACACAATGCGCAGGGATCCAATGTAAACCAATACTTTAAAGAAGCACCTTCAGAATAATGCATCTATACCTCGTTAGCAAAACAGTAAAATCGAATTTTGCTAAGAAAGATAAGAGAAAAATCCAATTTTCTTATATAAGTTTTATAATAATTTAACTACAAGTAATAAATTCATCAAAATTTACGTTTCTTTCTAATTCCATTGATTTTTGATGAATATAAGAATCAGCCACTAATTGTTTTAAATCAAAATTATCAGTTGTAGAAAGAAACGTTGGCAACTGAAGGCTTTTAATAAATTTATTAAAAAACATTTCGCCTAAAGGATGACTATGATTCAATAAATAGATATAAATTTTTTCGAACTCATAACCAATACACCTAACACTCAATACATTTATTCTATTAGGGGTACCGCCACATCGCCATCAAGCTAAAGAATCAAAATCTCCCCATAACGAAAATTTTCTTCATTATTGACTACTGATAATAGGACGTTATGTTAACCTCAAATGAATATGATATACACTGTTCTTTGTTCAAAGAATGAGAAAATGCAGTCGAAAAAGAAAAGATATATTTTTACAGTTACTAATTTATCAATTATACTTAATGTATTCTTTCAAATGAGGTGAATTGAATGTCGTTCCGTATTGTTCGAAGTAATTAGTTTTCGGGCTGGAAAAAACGCGTACCAGCTATCAAGGGGGGAGTCTGCCCTTTTTCTGAAAACTAAAACTTAGAACAGTGCAGGAAGTCATTTTTAGTTATGAAACCAAGGCCACTGTTATGCGACTTGTTTTTTTACATTTGAAAGGTGGATTTTAAAATGAATGAATTAGAATATAAAAACTTTTATGATAGAGTTGGAGAAATAAATGGTTGGGATTTCAGTAAAATAAAGAGCACTTCAATAGGAGTACAGTGGAATTTTTATGAAAAAGTGAAACAAGCTTGTAAACCAAATGGTATTTTGCTTGATATTGGTACAGGTGGCGGTGAGAATGTACTACGTATCTCATCTTCGGCATTGCTATTAATTGGAATAGATAATTCGAATGGTATGATAAAAACTGCCAAATCAAATTTAAAAAAATCTCGTGTTGAGAATGTTCGATTTATACAAATGACATCAGAAGATTTGCAATTCCCTAACGATTTTTTTGATGTAATTTCCAGTTGTCATGCTCCTTTTGTTGCATCAGAAGTAGCAAAGGTATTAAAAGAAGGCGGGACGTTTCTTACACAACAAGTAAGCGAAGCTGATAAATTAAATTTTAAAAAAGCATTTGGCCGCGGGCAATCTATTGGAGTAGATGATGGAACATTAAAAGAAAAATACATTCAAGAGTTAAAAGAAGCAGGTTTTGTTGAAGTTCACTCCTTTGATTACAACGCTATTGAGTATTATCAAAGACCTGAAGACCTCGTCTTCTTACTTAAATACACACCCACTATCCCTAATTTTGGTCAGGAAAAAAAGGACTTTGATATTTTAGACAATTTCATTGAAAATAATCGAACTAAAAGGGGAATTTGTACAAATTCTAAAAGATTCTTGATAATAGCTAATAAGTAATTTTTCTTGTGAAACGTTAAATAAACTGACTATACGCACTTCCGCTTTCGAATTTTATGTAAAAAAGAAAGGAAGCGAAACGATATATGAGTATTGCAGTTAATTCTCATGGTTATAGTTTATTAGAATTTCTAAACATAGAAGAGCATGCTATAAATCATTATTCACCTATAGGTAGTTCCTTTATAGTCGCAAATTATAATGATAAATATCTCTTATGTTTCAATACATATCGAAAGCAATGGGAATTACCAGCTGGTGGAAGAGAACAAAATGAGTCTTTACGAGAATGTGCAAAAAGAGAACTATACGAGGAAACCTCACAAAAAGCTCAAAGCTTGAAATTTAGAGGACTTATTAAGATTCAAAGACCTAATGAAAATATAAGTTACAGTGCAATTTATATAACTAATTTAAGTACATTACAGCCCTTTCAAGAAAATGAGGAAACAAATTCAATCAAATTATGGGATTTAAATAACCCAATCGATGGACTAGATCCCGTTGATAAAAAAATCCTTCATTGGTCTATACAAGCTAAATAGCTAACTTCCGCTAACAATAATTATGTGAACACAAAAGTCCTCCAGTTAAACAATCTGGAGGATTTTTAATAGTCTTCTAAATACATTTAATCCCGATAATGTTACGTTATGTTGACTTGTTATGTATAGAGTATACATAGAATATACATAGAAATAATTTGGTTTATTCAGTTGTTTTTTCCTCCCCAATAAGCAACTTTATAATTTTGAATCTTATTTACTACAACATAAAATTTTTGTTGCTTATTATTTTTATCATATCCTTTAACTGTAATAAAACCTTCGAGTTCTAAGTGTTCAATTTTCACATCCGTTACCACGAAATCTATATTTTTTTCTTTTTTCATAGTTTGTATGGCAGCTTCAGCAGCTTTTTCTTTTGCAGTATTTCTATTGTGAATAATTAATGAAGTAGAGCCTATGGCTAAAACTATAATTGCTAAAATGATAATATTTTTCTTTTTTAATTTATCCATATTTTCTCCCAAAAAATCTTTTGATTTTTTTGTATCATTGAAATCTATTGAAAATTAATTTTATGTATTTAGCTGTTGGGAGTTTATTATAAATTACAATTAGTTCATTTTTTACTTAGCATCTCCCCAGTAATCAACTGTGTAATTTTGAATCTTATTTATTACAACGTAATATCTTTTTTGTTTATTATTTTTATCATATCCTCCAACTGTAATAAAACCTTCACGTTCTAAGTGTTCAATTTTAACATTGGTTACCACAAGTTCTATATTGTTTTCTTTTTTCATGTACTGTATTACAACTTTAGTAGCTTTTTCTTTTGCAGTATTTCTATCATGAATAAATTTGGCTGTACATCCTATAGTTAAAGTTATAATTGCTAAAATGATTAAAATGATAATATTTTTCTTTTTTAAATTACCCATATTTCCCCTCATAGAATAAGAGAATGTAGTATATATTAGCATACAAGTATTCTCTTGCTATAATCATGTTATTTTATTGATTTGGTTGTTGAGAGTTTTCTATAAATTGTAATTAGTTTATTATTCACCAATCATCGCCCGAATAATCGACTTTATAATTTTGAATCTTATTTACTACAACATAATATCTTTTTTGTTTATTATTTTTATCATATCCTGAGACAGTAATAAAACCTTCGAGTTCTAAGTGTTCGATTGTGACATCGGTTATCACAAAATCTATATTTTTTTTCTTTTTCATGTACTGTATGGCAGCTTCAGCAGATTTTTCTTTTGTAATATTTCTATTGTGAATAATTAATGAAGTATAGCCTATTGCTAAAATTATAATGGCTAAAATGATTAAAAGTATAATATTTTTCTTTTTTAAATTACCCATATTTTTCCTCCTTAAATTGTTTTATAATTCATACTATAAATCTTTTTTAAGGAGAGGGAAACTATGAGTAGTTCTGTTAGTGATGAAGCTCTTGCTCGCTTATCAGGAGGTAGTTATAAATATTCCAACAGTATTTCAATTCTATAATGTGTGTGATAAGAAAGTTTTTTGTTAGATTCATTAATCCGTTATTGTTTTAATTAGATTCCTGTTTTAAAGTTCTAAATGCAAATGCACCTGAAATGATTTGTAAAACCACTGGAAGGAATAACATAAATAAACCTAAAAACAATGAAATTATACTTAATACAATCATGCAAATACCATAAGTTTTATTATTTATTTTATTAACACTTTGATACAAATACACCTCGAGGAAAACAAATTTTATTTTTTATCTGTCTACCTAATGGGGAGCATATCAAGATGAACTGTACCCCCAATCGTGGACACTAAAAAACATAATTCGGAGTACAGTTCAATTATCATGATTTTGAAGAAGATGAAGACTATGTAGTAAGTACAGCAATTTCTTGATCTTTCATACCAATAGTTATATACAAGTAAAAAAGACTGGGCATTGTTTTTTTATCCAGTCTTTTTTATCAAATACTAGCCTATTAATACTAAGTTTCCTATATCCTGTTCATAGATTTGTTAGTTGATTTTTTGTTTATCTTGACTATAAACTTCAATAGTATATAAATCATTTTCAATCCATTTTTGTGCTTGCGGTGTTTTAAGTAAATTATCGATTTCTTTCTCGATCTTCTTCCCAAACTCTTTAGCCCCTGAATCAGTACTATTTATAGGAGTATATATAGCAAACGGGATGGATTGGTTCAATTCTATATCAGCCCGCATTGAAAAACCTTTGTATCCTTTTTTATGGAATAATCCTTCCAAAATATAACTGTAAATATTGTCCCATCTGTTCTCTATTTTTACAATGTCCATATCTCTTTGACTAATATTTATAGTATAGGGTCTAATATCTTGATTCTTTAATTGAGTGTTAATCGCTTTTTTTAACTTACTTGTATTTACAGTATCAGCTATTTCTAAGTCTACTGTTCTTGGCGTATCGCTCATCGAGGCACTAAGGAAGTCCTTTTCATCTACCGTTTGCACAATAGTGTCCATAACTTTTTCTTCTTCGCTTTTTGCTTCTTCTTTATCGTTCTGTTCACATGCACCTAATAAAATAGCTAATACAAGAGAGAAGATTAATCCTTTTCTTTTTTTCATTTCAATCTCCTTTCTAATGATTGCTTTGTTATATATTGGAGTCCCAGATTCTAAAAAACATAATATAAGGGTAATCGATCTAATTTCTATTTTCATATTTGGTTAGGTATTCTTCAAAGCAAATGAAAAACCTTTACTTAATTTTTACAAGTACGAAAAATCAATGTACATAGCAATACTACACTTCCTAATTTGTATTGTGACTGTTTTTCATTTCATTTTAGAGGGGTATTTTCCAATCCTGTTTTTTCTTAGAAACAGTTGAAGGAATTTCTCTTTTTTGATTTTGCTTTTCTATATTTTTTTAGGATGTATGCATTTGCTCCACTTGCTCTTTTACTTCTTTTAATTCCAGTTTCATTTCCATGAGTAAGCGGAAAATAGCATCTAGGGGTCACCATATCATTCTGGGAAAATTGTACGCTAAGGGCTACAAAACCTTATCATTACAGCCTTTTTTAGAGATAACTACATGTTCAGAAAGATAAAAATCTAAGTTTAATTGAACATTGATTTGTTTACACACTTTATAAACAGGATTATAGCTAGAATACGTTGATATTATTGAGTTTTATCCTCTGTTCATAAACATACGAGTTTTGTAACAAATACTAAATGTGTACATTTTAAACTTTGTTCAGCAATCGGGCCATTTAATTGAGTAAGTCTTATGAAACGAACGGTTGCAGGATAATGAATTTCATGGAGTAAAATAAGGAATTAGAGTAGATAATTATTTAGAAAAGAACAAGGGATATGCCTTAGTTAAAATAACAGATTTATTTTTAGTAAAGAAAAATTAAGCTTAAAATAAAGATAGGTTAAAAAAAACGGTATGGACATGGCCAGCCGTTTTTTTGGGGGATTTATAAAACTTTTCAATGGAGTGCGTCGTCTAATATATGGGAAGGAGGAAATGATGTGGATGAATTAACAGCAGAGGCGTTTGAAATAGAAGATAAGGAGGACCTTATAGATGGGATAATGAACAAGTATGGACAGGAAATCTTACAGCTTGTTTATTCATATGTGAATAATAAAGAGGTCGCTGAGGACTTAACGCAAGATATATTTGTTAAATGTTATAAATCTCTTCATACATACAAAGGGAAATCAAATGTAAAAACATGGTTGTGGAGAATTGCCATTAATCATTGTAAGGACTATATAAAAAGTTGGTATAACAAAAAGGTAATCGTTACAGAGGATGAATCTACGTATATTGGGATTCAAAAAGAAAGTGTTGAACAAACTGTTATTCAAAATGCAGAGGACCGTAGGCTGGCTTCTGCAGTAATGAATTTGCCGATAAAATATCGAGAAGTGATTTATCTCTTTTATTATGAAGAATTGCCAATCAAAGATATTGCTATGGTAATAGAAGTGAAGGAAAACACGATAAAAACAAGACTGAAAAGAGCCAAGGAACTCTTGAAGAAAGGATTGGAGGAATAATCAAATGGAAGATCGATTAAAAGGCCTACGAAAATCAATGGAGAATACAACTTTTAAACATTTGAGTTTTTCTGATCAGCATCGAAAGCAGGTACACGAAAAAATTAATCAATCATACGAAAATGAAGAAGATATCCTTTTAGCAGTTTTGCAACTTCTCATAAATGAAAAAACAGGGTACGAATTGGCACAGCTATTACGTGGGAGAGGGATTCAAAAATTCGAAGGAAATGAAGGGTTTTTATACACCCTATTACATCGTCTGGAACAGAATCATTTTATCCAATCAAGTTGGGATCATTCAGGAGCTAAATATTATCAATTAAATGATAAGGGAAGAAAGATGCTACGAAAGGCAGAAAAAAATTCTACAAAGGCGCGATTTATATTAAAAGAATTAGTACAGGGGTGAGACAAATTTGAATCAAAAAGGGGAACGTTTTTTAAAAGAAGTTACCAATCATATTAAATCAAAAGAAGCGAAGAACCTTGTGGCAACTGAACTGGATTTTCACTTGAAACAGGCGAAGAATATGTGGATAGAGAAAGGGTTAAGTGAGGAAGTTGCTGAAGACAAGGCCGTTGAACAAATGGGAAGTCCAGTTAAACTTGGTCAAGAACTTAACAAACTTCATAAACCAAAGGTCGATTGGTTCATTATTATTTTATTAGTGACTGCTATGGGGCTAGGCTTTTTGCCAGTTGTAGCTTTTGGGCATACGAATGATTTACTAATAAATAAGGTGATATTTGTTATTCTCGGTGTTGTAACAGCTTTTGGGATGATGCTTATTGATTATCGGAAATTAGAGAGACTGGGATGGCTGTTTTACACAATTGGAGTACTTATCCTTTTAGTTCTATACTGTTTTCCAAACGCTTCAATGATTGGAGAACTGTTAATAGAAGTTGGTCCCATCGCAATTGGATATTTAATGGCAGTGCCGTTCTTTCTTCTAGCTTGGGCTTCTTTTTTCAATAACAGTAGGTTAAAGGTTATGCATCTTGTGATTTTGTATTTATTTTCTTTGTCTTTATTCTTAATTGTATCAACTCTTTCAACAATTTTTATCTATACCATGATGGTATTCATTATGCTTTGGTGGAGTAATCTAGGTAAGAAAAAGACATTGATCATTACAGTTGTACCAATTTGTTTATTTATTATGAGTGGTTTATTTTTCTTGTCCCCATTAAAAGGACCCCACTTGAATAGATTTTTAGGGTATTTAAATCCGGAACAAGATGCGGGTGGCGCAGGGTTTATGTATATACGTTTAAAAGAGGTAATGTCGTCAGCAGGTTGGTTTGGTACATCTGGAAATGTAAAGTCTATTCCTGCTGCATATACTGATTTTGTGTTTGCAAGTTTGACTTACTATTATGGATATTTGCTTGCGTTGATTCTTGTCTTAATTCTTTCTCTTTTTGTAGCAAGGATAATGGTCATATCTTATAAAATAAATGATCGTTACAGTAAATTGCTTCTTGTTGGTGGAATGACTCTTTTTGTAGTCCAGTTCATTTATAACGTTGGAATGATCCTAGGCTTATTACCGATTACTTCTATATCCTTGCCTTTTATTAGCTATGGATTGATGCCAACTCTGTTTAATGCGTTTTTAATGGGTATCGTGTTAAGTGTGTATCGACGTAAAAATTTGATATCAAGTAGTTTCATTTAGAATTGAATCTAAATTTTCTTTAAATTAATTTAACAAAGAGACTTTACATTGACATGGTTATTTAACTTATTCCAGAATAGGGAGCTTTTCCGAAGTAACGATAAAATCCCAATTTCTCAGCATTAAAACTGAGAAATTGGGATTTTTTATATTTATATATAGTGCAAAATAGCGCTTAAAATAGGTGCAAAATAACTTCTAAAGTGACACTTTCCCAAAAACCATCCCGAAAACTATGTACCTAATACGTACATTTATGATACAATAATTACATAAAGAAAGACTATTTCTATAAAGTGGGGAGGATGAAAAAAGATTATTTTACTTTTTAGCAACAGAGGTGTAGTAGACCATGAAAATAGGATACGCAAGAGTTAGTACTCAAGATCAGAACTTAGATATGCAAGTAGACGAATTACAAAAAAATGGATGTGAACGTATCTATCAAGAAAAAATATCCGGTGCCAAACAGAATCGGCATGAATTAAAAATAGCTTTAGATATGCTTCGTGAAGGAGACACTTTTGTTATTTATAAACTTGACCGTCTAGCCCGATCTGTTAAACAGCTATATGAGATTATGGATATCATCCGTGAAAAAAACGTCCATTTTATTTCCTTGAAAGATAACATTGATACTTCTACAGCTTCAGGAAGAGCTATGTTTGGTATGTTTGCTGTTTTTGCCGAGTTTGAACGGGATATTATTCGTGAAAGAACCGTTGCCGGATTAGATGCGGCAAGAGCGAGAGGAAGGAAAGGAGGGAGACCTAAAACCGATAAAAAGAAAACCTTACAAGCTATTGAATTATATAGGTCTAAAAAATTTACAGTTGAAGAAATCAAGGATATGACAGGTGTTTCCCGTTCTACCCTATATAGGGAAATGAAGAACGAAGAAGAATAACGAAAAAAGCCCTCTTCTCGCCAACCAAAGCTTAGAAAGAGGACTTTTCTCAGGTACACTATAAAAGAAAGGTTAATTCTAGATGGCAAATACCTATCTAAAAACTCCTAACAGCAAATATATTTTACCACACTTAACTAAAAAAGAGAAAATGAGCATCACCATAAAAAGTACTTTAAATAAGCGATACAAAGTCATTTGTGAATGGTTTGGTATAAATAATTGTATTGCTTCACAAATCTGGTTCTTTGGTACATTTGGACTATCTACTATCATAATTGTTGCTACATATGTGATTTCTGGAATTTGTTTTGGGTTTTAAGTTTCATATTTTTAACTTATCCATTATGAGGAGGAATTCTATTATGAAAAAACAATCTATCAACATAGGAATTGGTGATGTTGTACAATTCCGCTATCGTCATGATTCTTCAATAATACTTGTTGGAACTGTAGCAAATGTATTAACAAATACAATCGTTGTAGACGTTTCTGATATGTCTCATCAAATTCCTGGATTTGAAACTCGTCAACTCGTGAAACGAGGATGCTATAAAAAAATACAAAGCAAAAAAGAATTAATTGCACAATAACCCTTTTAGGAATCATTAGGAGGAATGAAAATGAGACCGAAACGAGAGAGTTTTTTCATTTTCAAGAAGATGGAATGATGTATTCAGTATTAGGTCTCACCATACATGTCCATCAACCTAAGAAAAGAAAATCACAACCGATAAAGAAAAAGAACCTGCTTGAATGCAGATTCCTTCCGATAATGATTTATGTAAGTAAGACACGAAAATATGATACAATGCATTAGAAATGAATTCAAGTATAAAAAGAACCCGTTGAAGTTCGGGTCCTTTCAGAAGTGATGATGTTTTCTCTGTTTCAGATAGAGAAAAAATACAAAAATATAATACATCTAAGTATAGAAAATTTCAATATGAATAAATGGATTTTTTAAGAGATACTAAAAAAATAAATCGCTCATTTTTATCAATTCACATAATTTTCGAAATCCAAATCTTCAATTGTTAATATTTGTTATATAATAGACCTATTAAGAAACATCCCTATGTTTTTCTAATATGCTTGTTAAGATAGTTTGTGTTACCCTTTTAGTCACCTTACCTTAAAAAGAGCTTGTAGCAATCCCTACAAGTTCTTTTGTTTTTCTAATCGTACATGGACAGAAGATAACGGTGTGACGGTACCCCATACCTATCAACTTAAGAATTTCATTGTTTTCCAAAACGAAAAAATAAGCTTTTTGTTACAAGTTAGCACAAAATTTCGTTCTGGGGGTACTATAAAATTTTAGCTTGATGGCTATGGGGTACCGCCACATCACCATCAAGCTAAGAAAAATCATTACCCCCATAACGAAAAAAACGGTTCTGGTGCAAAAAATTTATCAAACTTGGACATACTACTAATCTAAAAAGGATGTGGATGAAGTATGTCTAAACCAAGTGCATTCAAATGGAAATACTATCAACCAGAAGTTATTATGTTAATGGTGAGATGGTACCTACGGCACAATTTAAGCTTACGTGACCTTGTAGAAATGATGGAAGGGCGAGGACTATCTATCTCTCATACGACCATCATGCGTTGGGTTCATCAGTATGGTCCTAAATTGGACAAACGAATTCGACGTCATCTTAAACAAACAAATGATTCTTGGAGAGTCGATGAAACATATATCAAAGTAAAAGATCAATGGATGTACCTGTATCGTGCTGTTGATTCAAAAAGAAACACAATCGATTTTTGCCTAGGCAAAACAAGGGACCAGAAGGCTGCAAAGCGCTTTTTCAAGAAAGCTTTGCGGTCTTTTCATGTTTCAAAACCTCGTGTTATAACAGTCGATAAGAATCCGGTTTATCCTATAGCAATTGAACAGCTGAAAAAAGAAAAGCATACCTGATGGTATGCAACTTAGACAACAAAAGTACTTGAATAACATAGTAGAACAAGATCATCGCTTTATAAAGAAGTGAATCCGCTCTATTGCTAAGTTTCAAATGTTTTGACACAGCTACATCCACTCTTTCTGGAGTAGAAGCTATACATATGATTAAAAAAGAACAGATTGATTTATGGAACCAGTCTGTCCAAAACCAGAAAAAATTCATTCATCAATTGTTTGGACTTGCAGCATAAGGTACGATTCTGTTAGGAATATATGCATTTTATTCTCTTTTATTTTTGCACCAGAACCGATTCTAGGATATCCTTTTGAAACAAAAAAAGAACCCTTAATATAAAGGATTCTAAGAATTGTCTGAACTTGAATTTAGTATTTTAAAATCTATAGAAAACATTTCTTTTTTCGGTAAAATTAAATGACTCTCTTTCAAGTTTCCCTTTAAATCATGAGCATATAAAATATTCTCGCCGTTTTCAGTGAAACTTCCTGGTGATAAAGAGTATAGGTAATGACCTGTTAATTTAGTTCTAAATACCTTCGAATCCTTTGAGTTTTTATATTCTTTCAATAAGTTAAAATTTTTATCATATTCTACAATATGTCCTTCAACAAAAGTTACATAGTATTTATCTTCGTAAGCATGTACTCCAACTGTATTAGAATAAGGTAGCTCGATGTATCTTGTAGTTAGAGTACTCTTGTTGAAAATACTGAGTTTTTTTTCAGAACTAAAGATGATTTCATCACTAGTTTTAATAAAATTTTTAGGTGAACCAAAGGCATCAAAACTATATTCTTTTAATTCTCCCGTTTCAACATTAACTGTATAGAGAACACTTTTCTGCTCATGGGTAAAATCATTAAAAATGTAAGCTGTATGCTTTGATTGATCATAATCAATTTGTGTGATATAACCCACTAATTTAATCTGGTGATTAATCTTATTGCTTTTAATAAGTAGTGTTGAGTTTTTCAAATCATCATTTAATCCTTTAATTACTAAATTCTCATCTTCATAAATAGCAGAGACTCCAGATTTTTCTTTTTCCCGTGCCAATTCAACTTTATTTTTTGAATCAATAAAAGCACGATTACCATTGGTAACGGAAGATAAAACAAATTCTCCTTTATTTTTGATAGTGTCTTCAAAATAATAATCAGTACCAGTTATTTTCTTTGTAACAATTTCATCTTCCGGATCTTTTATAAATACAAATTCACTATTAGGTATCACGCCTGGTTTCATATAAAGAACTCCGATATCCTTAAATGCTGTTGATTTTTGACCTTGCACGGATACATGATTTTCATTGCTTTTTAAAAGAAAATAATATATAGCTGTTATAGAGGAAGCAATTATTACTATAGTTAATAGTATAATTTTTATTTTCTTCATTATTTGCTCCTTTAAATTAAAATGGCTTTAATATGATACTGTTTGGTTTGAATTTAATATATCTACCGGCCAAACTGTAGGGCCTCCATCTGCATCTATATCAAAACCTTCATTTTTCCAAGCCCGCCATACTAATTTAGAGCAATAGTAAGAAGATTCGTCCATTTTATTCATTGACAAACCATAAGGTTTTCCATTTCTCCATTGTTGCCATCCATAATGCTGTGCTCCTTGATATGAACTAGTACTTGCACCTTTTACATACAAAGCATATTTACTATTATAATAAGTGTTCCAGTAATTCGCTTTTCTTCGAACACCTTCGCCTGGATTTGCTTCGAATACATACGCATTATTATCTGCTACAATTCCTGCATGCCCCCCACCGAAAACTACTACTACCATTATCTAAAGAAACAAGAGCATCTCCCATTGTGCCCATACCAGAGCCAGTCCATCTACTCGATGCCTGCTGAGTTAAAGATTTACCGTTTTCATTATTTGCAAGATGTTTTTTAAATTCTTCTGTTTTTTTAGAAGCCTTATAGAATTCACTTAATATTTCTTTTTTTTGTTGAACGCTATAAGTATTGTACTCTTTTTGAAATTCAGGCCCTAATTCTTCTAACCATTTCGCTTCAATTCCCGGGTTACTAGGTTCCACTAAATGCCAATCTTTTTCTTTTTCAGCACTAGCGATCGTTGGTAACGTTAGGAACAAACTAGTTAGAAGTATCCCCATTCTTTTTTTCATAATTCCATCCCCTTTATAATATAAAATTCTATTATATTATATATTTTAAAGACATATTTTGGAATAAAAAGCAATTAATTGGAATATAATGTTGGAAGATGTTTTTTATTTCATTACAATTTTTGTTGATAAAAAGACAAGACAAAGTTTTTTGATATTAATTCATGATAAACTTATGCAAAAAGGATGTGTATTATGGAAGCTTTTATGGAATACTTTAAGTCAACCCAAGGTTTTTTTGAAATGCTAATTTTCTACATTCCTTTAACCTGTGTATTGTTAAGTATCGTAATCACAATTATTGTAAGGAAAGTCTTTGTTGCACCAATATTATTAGGAATTATATTAGCAATTTTCTTTATATACACCTATAAACAAATGAATGTTGTAGCAAATAATTTTGTTATAGCATATTTTATATATTTTTTTATGTCATATATAACTAGTAAATTAATAATAATTTTTTTTAACAGGAAATTTAAAGTGAAAAAGAAATCAATGTAAAGTGAAATACTAATAATGAACATCTTGCTTGCTAATTTTATTCTAGGGACTATATTATATCTAGGATACAAAAATAGGTATTATAGCCTTTTTTACACTGACTCCAGTACAACAAATTACACTCTTTCTATTTAATCATCAAATAAATTAGTTATTTATACCTAACAAAAGAAGACCCTATAAACGGATCCTCTCTTGTTAGGTTTGTAATATCTTGTTCTCGCTACATCACAATCAAGCTAAGAAAAGCAAATATCTCTAAACAAAAAAATGTACATATCCAGGAGAAAATGTACATTTTTTTGTTTAGAGTGTTATTAAATTCTTAAGTTAATGGATGTGTGGTGCTACCCCACCACCATCAAGCCAATGACAACAAAAATCCATAAATAAAAAAGATAAGACCAGGAACTCGGTCTTATCTTTGGCATAAGGAGAAACAAATAGGGTAATAACCATCACTTTTTCATCATATTACATTAACTGTTGAATTTGAATATTATAACTAAAAATGGTGCCGATATCCATATTGAGAAATTTATTACTAACTCTTAGAATTCCCAAAGATACACCTCTTGGTTCACTTTTCATTACTATGTATTCAAATATCTAGTAAGTCCTCAGTGTGTCTATAAAAGTATATTTTATCAATACAAATTTTTTACCTCATATATTAAAATGAAAATACCCTTTCAATGTATTGTAACTCCTTTCACCAATAGTGGAAGGATTTTTTTGCATTCGCAAAGGAATTCCAACAGGTATGAAAATAATTTTAGGTTTATACCGAAAACAAAACACACCTTTAGGTACAAATTAGCTTATTCAAGTAATTAGTGGGCGATATCATAGGCTAAAGATTGTTCCAAATATTCACCTGTAAATTTCTGATAAGTTAAAAAATATAACAACAAAACGTTTAAAATATGATAAAATACAATTATATTTGAAAAAGAGTAGTGGATTCAAGTTGTTACTTACATGAACTCCAAAGAAAAAGCCAAATTCTAGATAGATTTGGCTTTTTTCTTTTTACGCATTTTTAGCTAAAATAGCATGGTCTTTAAATCCTTGTTAGGGGCAAGAATTTAAAGAAGAGTTTAGCTTAATTATGATTTTACATAAATTGCATATTTTAGTAAATTGATATTATCTATACTAAATATTGTAAATGTTTAGAAATTTAATCCTTACATTAGTTATGCACAAAGTTAGAATTAGTGAGTCTTTAAAAAAGATACAAAATGTTAAACTCATAAAACCCAGTGATATCAGTACATGTCCATGATATCACTGGGTTTTTATTTGGATATTTAACGGTGGGGTTTACTTTTTAAATATGAACTGTCCTAAAAAGTGAACACTGTTTACAAAGGTATACCTTTAAGGACACGACTTTAATCCTTATAAAATCAAGGTTTATCACGTTTATAAACATGTCACAAAAGATTTATAAACGTTTATTAAATCTGGATCACCTTTATAAATCTCTTAGCGTACAATTTTCTTAAAATGATATGGTGACCCCTACTACTAACGTATCGCCTTCTCGTACATAATCAAGTGCTTCATCTAATCCAGAGCGAGATGAAGTAGCCCCACTCACTACATCAGTGAAAATTCGTTTGCACCCAGCTTGTTTAAGAGCATCTTTCTGTAAATCTAAATTTTGATCATTCGTAGATACACGAGCATATCCAATTAGCAAAGCATCACCTCCAATTTCTTACTAATTGTCTCATAACTCATTGAACAAAGAAATAATGAGATTTTGATTTTAAGACAAGTTTTGAGACTGATAATATAGTATTCTTCTCGAATCAAATGAGAAATAAAAAACAGTCTCAAAAACCTACGTTTTTGAGACTTATAACAAAAGAAACATGGCAAATTTTTATTGTATTAAAAATTCCTATTTATTTAGAGCCCAAATATTCCATAAAACACATATATAATTTAAATACAAAATTTCACAAATTGAAAATTATATATGTGTTTTGAGTTTGTATAGAAAGTCAAAAGCGAACTTTTCCTTTTCCTTGTATTTTTCAATATTTTCGGGTAAGTAACAATGATGTTTATTAAGTATATTTGTTTCCAGATATTCAATCGTTTCCAGTAAGGATTGTCCCCTAAGTGATCCAGTGATTAAAGATTTAACAATTAAAAATGTCTCTCCACCCTCAAGTAAATGTGCATCGTGGAGAATTTTAGCTTCTAGGCTTTCTGGTTTTCCATCCTTTTGAGAACCGTCTGCCACTTCTAGAATTCGTTTTATTTTTTCTCCACTAAACCCATTACCCTTAAGAAATTCTTCAATGCTTATTCTTATCTCTTCTTCATATATTACTCCGTGAAAATATGCACCATATTTAAGTAAATCCTCATCTACTTTATCTTTATATATTGTAGCCATTTCTAGAGATAAATTTAAAATTCGTTTTATATGTTCAACATTGTGCATTATATCTTTTTGAGCATAGTAAGGTAATATGAAATCTTCAATTAATTGAATAGTGTCCAATTTCAACGACTCCTTTTTTTCAATAAATGTATTGAATTTCCTCTCGCATTATAGACCCGTTTTCTTTAATTAAACTGTTTTTTAGTTGAATAAACAAAAAGCCGGCAATAGCATACCAATTTTCGTTGAACGTGTTATTCAAACAACGAGTTCCTTTAATGTTATAACATGATTATGGTTTTAAACCACTTAATTTTAAATTGAAAATCTTTATTTTAACTTATTAACTATCATTTTAAGATAACTTTTTATATTACTTATAAGCGGAAAATGGTAATTAAAATTGGTGCAAAATAACGTCTAAAGTGACAGGGCAAACAGAAAATAAGTTTTCTTAGAGTAAAAAATTCAGATCTTTTTATATCGAAATTTGCTTAGCGTATATTTTCGTTAAAATGTGGGTGGTACCCCATGCCCATCAACTTAAAAAATTTTATAAAACCCCCAAAACGAGAAAACGGACATTTTTACCTGAACATGTCCATTTTCTCGTTTTGGGATATTTGCTTTTCTTAGCTTGACGGTGATGTTAGAGATGTTATTAGTACATCATGAAACTCTTTAAACCAGTAAAGAAACTTTAGTTATATAGAGCTATGATGATTAAAAAGAACTGCAACATACAAATGGCGGTTCTTTTGTTTGGTTTTATATTCTATTTTATGTAAAATAAATCCATATGATATATAGATAAAAAGCAATACATATTAAAAAGTAAAGAGGGGAAAAAATGTCACGTAAATTATACTTTGCACTCATTATGTTAAGCCTTATTTGGGGAGGATCTTTCTATTTTTTCAAGATTTTAGTTGCAGATTTCAATCCTTTGGTAGTAGCATTTTTACGATCAACTTTTGGAGCTATAACACTTATTGTACTTATACCATTTTTCCGCAAGTCTTTTAAAGGGAAAATTCTTTTTATACCTTTGTTTGCTGTAGGAATACTAAATACTATAATTCCATGGACACTTATTTGTTTTAGTGAACAAAAAATGACTAGTAATTTAGCCTCTGTCTTAAATGCAACCCAACCATTATGGACAATGGTTTTAGGAATTTTATTATTTGGTATACGTTCCAATCGTAACCAAATTATAGGTCTATGTATTGGATTCATAGGTATTTTAATACTCTCAGATATACATCTATCAAATATTTTTTCAGTTGATTCATTAAATTTCGTCGCAATGTTGATAGCAACTTTTTGCTATGGTCTAGCAACTCATATAACAAAGCGTTATCTTAAAGAAATATCCATGTTCCAAATTTCTTTAGGTACATTATTAGTCGGTAGCATATGTAGTGGTGTCATAGTTCTATTTTTAGAAGAACCAATTCAAATTTTAACTAAAATATCATGGCATCATATAGGCGCGTTAATTGGAATAGGTACATTTGGATCAGGTATAGCCTATTTACTTTACTTTTACTTAATTCAAAAAGGGAGCCCAAACTTCGCTTCCATATCTACATACTTAGTGCCAGTATCAGCTATTTTCTGGGGATATATTCTTTTAAATGAAAATATAAGTTGGAGATTAATCATTGGGTTAGTTTTTATACTTATGGGAGTTTATATAACTAGTCGTAAAATCAAATTAAATATTCCTGTTAAAGGTATACAAAAAGAGTCCTAACTAGTTAGGGCTTTTTCTTATTTTCGAAAGTAAACTTTTGAATAGTAGCATTAGGGGCCACTATACATGCCCATCAATTCAGGAGATTTTAATACCCTCAAAGACCAAAAAACGTTATCCTTTCTAAGCAAGCTAAATTAGAAAGGACGACATTTTCTTATGAATCTCTCGATTCAAGATGAACTTTACAATTGTACCATGTCTGATAATCAAGCCGCTTAATTCAAAAAAGTGAAGTCCGTTAGGGTTTATTCTGTATGCAAATCTTTCAATCACCTACACTTGCTCCTTAGAAAAAAGAAACAATCTCGTCCCAATTTGACTTTGCATAAGCTTAACTTGATAGCGATGGGGTCCCGCCACATCGCTATCAACCTAAGTTTTTAATATCCCCCCTAAAAATACATTTTCTGTTTAATTAATATATTTATTGGAAAATACTTTGCATTTTCGGGCACAGATGCTCCCTCTATTCTATTATAGAAGTGATTTCGAACGTAAGGAATTTGTAAGAAATGGATAAGAAAAAAGAAGTTTTTATTGTGTAGGATATAAATATAGAGAAGAGTAAAAGAGGGGGATTAGATAAGATATATTTATGCGAAAAACAAACTAGTAATAAGAGTGTTCTAAGTAAAAAGGTGATTTATGGGATTAACATACATGTAAAAAAGGAAGGATTCACCGTTTGTTATGGCAGAATAGTGCTTGTAAAAACAATCAATATGAAGATGATTACGAATTCCATGTTGCCCTTGTATTATTGGTGGAGATGATATCTGTGTAGCTAGTACGAAATAACAAACAACTACCCATACAATATGAATAGAGGAGAAGAACGTCTTATGAAAATATATAGTCAAATTACATTTTCAAGTTTGGCACTTCTCATAGCTGGAAGTTCTTTGTTATACCTAACACCACCCTCAATTATAAAAGCAGATCCCACTCAAAATGTATCTAGTTCGTTACAAACAAATATTCAACGGGATCATACTTCGGTCAAACAAGCAATGCGGGATACATTGCAACTTGGATACCCAGGGATACTCGCTAAAACTTCTGAGAGTGGAAAAACGTGGAGTTATGCCGTTGGGATAGCGGATTTGAGAACCAAGAAACCAATGAAAACAGATTTTCGCTTTCGCATTGGCAGCGTGACGAAGACGTTCACCGCAACAATCCTACTTCAATTAGCTGGAGAGAACCGCTTAAATCTAGACGATTACATTGAAAAATGGTTGCCTGGTGTCATTCAAGGAAACAGATATGATGGTAACCAGATTACTATCCGGCAGATATTGAATCATACAAGTGGTATCGCTGAATACGCAAAGTCAAAAGACTTTAATCTTATGGATACAAAAAAATCGTATAGGGCTGAAGAACTAGTGAACATGGGGATTTCTCTGCCCCCAGATTTCCCGCCAGGAAAGGGCTGGTCTTATTCAAACACAGGATACGTATTACTGGGTATCCTTATTGAAAAGGTAACGGGAAACAGCTATGCGGAAGAGATCGAAAATCGGATTATTGAACCACTTGAATTGTCGAATACATTCCTACCTGGCAATTCAAGCGTTATTCCAGGTACCAACCATGCCCGTGGATATATCGAACTAGATGGAGTAAGTGAGCTAAAAGATGTTACGTATTATAACCCAAGTATGGGTCAATCGGCTGGAGAGATGATTTCTACCGCTGACGACTTAAACAAATTCTTCTCTTACTTGCTCGGTGGAAAATTACTGAAAGAACAGCAACTAAAACAAATGCTTACTACAGTTCCTACAGGAATAGAAGGAATCGATGGATATGGTCTTGGAATCTATAAAACTAAACTTCCAAACAGTGTCCTAATATGGGGACATACAGGTGGCATACCGGGATTTGATACTTTTGCTGGAGGTACAGACGGAGGTAGGCATACGTTGGCAATCAGTTTGAACAGCATGGGTAAAGTTAATAGTTCTGATCTTTTTAAAAATATTTTACTTGCTGAATTTAGCAAGTAGGCCAAAAGGAAGAACGGATAAAATTTTATCATATTTTCATAGTTAAACAATAAGGGATGAAATTGATTATTTATCTAAGGAGGCACCTCTCTTATGAAAAATAAACTATCTAGGATGTTAACCGCTACATTGGTTCTAATGATGACTCTACCTACAGGGGCGATAGCGTCTTCTAGTAATAAGACTCAGGTTGTAGCTAGCACAGAACTGGAGAAGATTGCGGCAGAGAAAGCTACGCTACTCACGAAATCCTATGAGACGACTAGCGTGCAGTATGCGTTAATAGATAATGGCAAGATTATTTTGTCGGGTCAGATAGGCAAGAACGATATGGAAGGGAAACAGCCGCTGACCAAAGATACTCTATATGGGATTGGTTCAACCAGTAAAGTATATACAGCTGCGGCTATCATGAAATTGGTCGACGAAGGAAAAGTCGATTTGGATGTCCCTGTTGTCCACTATGTTCCTGATTTTAAGATGAAAGATGAGCGGTACAAGCGCATTACACCGCGTATGTTGTTGAACCATTCCTCCGGTTTGCAAGGTACCACGCTCAATAAAGTATTGTTATTTAAAGATAATGATACCTATGCCCATGACAACTTGTTGCGGCAATTATCTACCCAAAGCTTAAAAGCGGCCCCTGGCGCGTTCTCGGTATACTGTAACGACGGCTTTACGCTAGCCGAGATTTTGGTAGAAAGAGTCAGTGGTATGAGTTTTACTGAATTTCTACATCAACAATTTACAGAACCTTTAAAACTGAATCATACAAAAACGCCACAGGACAAATGGGAGGACGAAAAGCGTGCTGGACTTTATTTTCCAGCATACCAAGGGCAGCAAGTTCTATCTCATTAACGAGAAATTTAGTTCTATGAACTATCTTGTACAATTAATACCTCTTACCACACAAATTATTACCAAGGAAGGCTATTGGGATGGCAAAAAAATTATAGGTCCGAATACGGCGACACATCAACTCCAGATTCCTGTGATGGATGGGCGTGATACGAAGGAAGCTCGTTTTTATACAGAGGATGGTAATGAATATATAGAGATGGCCAACTCCTTATACGTAAGTGAATCAAACGTAAAACCGCTTGATACAAGCCAATCATCGAAAGTTACACTTTCAGCAAACGGGCATGCAAAATGGTTTACGATCCCGCAAGTGGCAGCAGGGAAAACGATGACCGTGGAGTTGCCATCGAAGAGTTCGTTCGCGGTGTATGATGAAAAAGAAGTATGCGTCAATTTTACCATTGTGAGCAACAATAACAATGTAAAACTGCCGAAGAATGGAAAGGTTGTATTTACTGGCGCGCCGAACTCGGAATTTACAGTTACGTTGAACTAGCTACAATAACGTTAAGAGCATGCAAGATTTTATACAGTTTTTCGGATAATCCAGTAACAAACGAGAACCCGAAAACCCGCGCCAGGATAGGAATGTATAAAAAAATGCATAGATCCATAGAACAAAAAAAGGCGGATCCCTTGTGAGAGTAGGGATCCGTCTTGTCTTCGTTACCGATAATTGTGGCGTTATGTTAACCTTACATGTATGGAATATACATCCAATTTTTATGACAAATCACTTCTCCCGAATGATACAATCAAGGAAGAGGAGGGTTATTATGAAGAAACATCGTTTTAGAAATCTATTTTAATGTTTTACAGCTCTTTTAATGTTACCCGCTTGTCAAAAGTAAAACGGTAAGTTAGAACAGTGGGGTAGCACTGTTGACACTGTGTTGTACATAAGTAATGACATAAATCCCTTTCTAAACAGAAGAAGGGGTTTGCTGTAACATAAAAAGCAGGGAGGGATATAGTCATGGGAAATGTCAATCCAATCGGTATTGTTATACTGATAGGGTTTATTCTTCTGTTAGTTTTAGCCGTTAAACGAATCAAGAGCAAATGGTTTTCAAAATGATGTACAAGTCCCTCTATCTGAACAAATCAGTAACTTCCAATAACAAAAATTATGTGAACACGAAAGTCCTCCAGTTAAACAATCTGGAGGGCTTTTAATAGTCTTCTAAATACATTGAATCCCGATAATGAGACGTTATGTGAACTACATATGTATACGATATTCACCCAAAAATAAGATAGTTCAATAAGAAAAGGACTTTATGAATTAATGCTATATAAGGTGATTTGGATTTATTTCCGTATGAGCTAGTTAGAAAAAGGGGGATATTATATGAAAACAGCTTATGTAAATTGGGGAGAAGAAAAAGTAAAATTAACCTGGAAACAGGATAATCAACTACCGCCACAAGACCTAATAACAAGTGTTCATGGGCTTTGCTTTTATAATAGCAAGGTATTATTAGTCGATTTAAATCATAGAGGATGGGATTTTCCTGGTGGTCACATTGAATTAAATGAAACTCCTGAAGAGTGCTTTAAACGCGAAGCAATGGAAGAGGGCTATGTTGAAGGTAAATGTAATCTTCTCGGATACATAATAGTTGATCACAATGAGAATCTAAAATGGAATGAAAAAAGTAAATATCCTAAAGTTGGTTATCAGGTGCTCTACCGAATGGATATTAAAGAATTGCACAATTTTGAAGGTGAGCACGAATCAACCCATAGGAAATTAATTAATCCAAATGAAATCACAGTTCATCATCGTGAATGGAATAGCGTATATCAATCTATTTTAGACTATGCTCTTTATACAGAAGTCTAAATTGAAAAATTTGATTAAAAAGTTATCTTGAACAAGGGTATTACATTAACTTCCAATAACGAAAATTATGTAAATGAGCTGTCCATATGGACGGCTTATTGCTTTTTTTATTTAGCGTATTTTTTTGAAATGCTGGCGATACTCAATATCAAGGAAATCCTGGTAACTTTCATTTTGTAAGTTACCATTTTTGGAGGGTTGATTTCGAAGTCCTCGCCAAGTTTCGTGTATTATGCACATTTTTGCCAAAACAATTTTCTTTGCCAAGGGGATTCTCTTAACAAGAGTCGTTTATTATTTTAGCTTTTTAAAATAAACATTTGTTTGAATTTAATTTTAGAAAATATAATTTTGCGGAAATTAGGAAGGTTTAGCGAAACCATCACGACAACTTGTCGGAATGCTGTATACCAAGGGAAATCTAGTAACTTTCATTTTGCAAGTTACGGTTTAGAGTGTTGATTGGGAAGTTCTCAATATTTGGGTTACAGACCCACGCCCATCAACTTAAGAAAAATAAACACCACCTGTGAGCTGAATGCTCAAGGTCATCTCACAGGTGGTCAAGATTACTTTAAGATTAAGCTTGTTAATCGTGGCGGTGACAAAATCAATATAGATAGCGGACATCAATAGTGTGCATAAAAAGGCTGAATAAAAGTAAACAAACGAGTTCGGTTTTGAAGTACAAAATTAAAATAAATGGTTCTGTTGCAAAGTTTTCTACATAGAGCTACACTCTAGAAAACAGGATCTAGGAGAATCAGGCATGAGGTATTTTAAAGGAAAACAATTCAAGAAAGAGATTATTTTAGTAGCTGTCGGCTACTACTGTCGTTTTTCTTTAAGTTATCGCGATGTCTCTGAAATTCTGAAAGAACGTGGCATTTCAGTTCACTCAACAACCATCATGCGATGGGTTCATCAATATGGCAATCTCATCTATCAAATTTGGAAAATGAAAAATAAATCTGCACGATTATCTTGGCATTTGGATGAGACTTATATCAAAATTAAGGGAGAGTGGCGTTATCTCTATCGTGCAATTGATAAAGATGGACACACATTGGATATTCAACTTCGTAAAAAACGGGATCATCAGGCTGCCTATGCCTTCATGAAAAGATTGGTAAAACATCTTGGAGAACCAAAGGTTCTCACTACAGACAAAGCGCCGGCATTACTTTGTGCATTTAACAAATTAAGAAAACAAGGATTTTATCAAACTACAATCCATTGTACAATCAAACATTTAAACAATCTTATTGAACAGGATCATAGGCATATAAAGAGACGTTTTGCCAAATCCGCAGGATTTCAAAATCTTCGTCATGCTTCACGTACGATAAAAGGTATTGAAACCATTCATGCCCTATATAAACAAAGGCGAAGTCTTCAAAGAGACTCCGCCTTTTCAACGTACAATGAACTTCAACAATTACTAGCTACTTCCTAAACATTGTTCCTCATTTACCAACCTGTTTATGCTTTTTTCGAACTTTGCAGCAGAACCTTATAAAGTCTAGGGTTTTATCGTCCCTTTTTCTATAGCTAGGAATTCAAATTCAGCGGTAAATCCCTGTCCTTGTGGACTACAAGCATATACACCACATTGGAAAACTTTATCTTCTGCATCTTCCATTAATCTTGTAATACGTAATTGATTCCAAGTTTGTTCTTTTAATTCTTTTAAAGTGAACTCTTTATCATGTTTAACTTCTAGAAATTCAACGATATAGTCTTGGGACTCTCTACGAATGCGAAAATATAGATCCCATGGTCCTTTTTTGTAGTTTTGGGTAGACCAATCTGAGTAACCGTGATTAGTTACCACAGCTCCAAGTTTACACATACCATTTGGTTCATACTCTATAGACGTCTTTAACCAACAGTCTTTAGAAAATCGAACCATTAACCCAGCCTGATCATATTGATGTACAGGATATGACCGTACTCTAGTAGTGATAATTACATCCTCATTCATCTCTGAATATAGGAAATGCCCATTATCAACAGCAAATCCATAGTGCGTTTTTTGCCAATAGTCAGTCATTTTTTCGGGCTGAATAATAAGCCCGGTATCTTTTTTTTGGATATCCCATTTTTCTGGTTGACAATACCAATTTAGGTTCGGATGAAGAGTTTCATTTTGAAACTTTTCATACAATAATAATGAGCACATAAAATACATCTCCTTTTTTATTATAATTATTTCTTTATATGTAAATGATAGTATTTAAATAACAATTTATGCAAGCGTTCCCTTGAAAAAAATGTAATTTTTAAAGGGAAATACATTTTTTGTTCAAGAATGATTACTATGCTATTTGTTTGAATAGCTATATTTGTTATGCAAGCGTTTCCCTTTAAATATTGTATTTTTGAAATAGAATATCTTTCAAATTTACTACTTTTATCATAATAGCTAAGAAGACTCCTTCCTTAGAGAAAGATGAATTTAGATATGGAAAAGACTATATCCAATGTGACCAGTGAAGGTATAAATGACAAATTATATATATATTATTAAATTGGTTCTGGTGCAAAAACTTCAGTGCAATTGCAAGTAATCTCTAAATCTTGGACATACTGATACTATTACTCTAAAAAGGTGTGTGATTGGTATGGAAAAGAAAAATTTGTTCAAATGGAAGCACTATCAGCCTGATATTATTTTGTTAACTGTACGTTGGTACCTACGGTACAATTTAAGCTTTCATGATTTGGTAGAAATGATGGAGGAACGGGGTTTATCCATTTCTCATACAACCATTATGCGTTGGGTTCATCAGTATGGTCCTGAATTGGACAAACGAATCCGATGTTACCTCAAACAAATGACTCTTGGAGAGTCGATGAAACATATATCAAAGTAAAAGGTCAATGGATGTACCTGTATCGTGCTGTTGGTTCGAAAGGAAAAACAATCGATTTTCCCCTAAGCAAAACAAGAAATCATAAGGCCGCAAAACGCTTTTTCAAGAAAGGTTTGTGGTCTTTTCATGTTTCAAAGCCACGTGTTGTAACAGTCGATAAGAATCCAGCTTATCCTATAGCAATCGAACAGTTGAAAAAAGCATACCTGATGGTATGCAACTTAGACAACAAAAGTACTTGAATAACATAGTAGAACAAGATCATCGGTTTATTAAAAAGCGGGTTCGTTCGATGTTAGGATTGAAATCCTTTCGCACAGCTACATCCATTATTTCTGGAATAAAAGCTATGCATATGATAAAAAAAGGGCAACTTGTTTTACTGGACAAGTCTGTCAAAAATCAAGTGAAGTTCATCCATCAACTATTTGGAATTGTTGCTTAAGACTAGATTCCACTAGGAAACTTTTCACCTCTTTATACCTTTCCTAAGTATTTGCACCAGAACCAGATGACATATATCGTTGCAATTCTAAAGAAAACAATTGTAGCTCATCAGAAACCGAAATTTTCATACGAAAACGCCATCCTTTCTTTATATTTCTACTAAAAGAATAACGTTTTTTTCATTATTTAAATATGATTTCATCTAAATTTAATGAACATCCCCCTACAAAAGTAGTAGAATTTTCATTTGAATTTGCTACCTCAGTTTGATTTATCATATTTTAATTTCGATATAATAGTGAATAGATATACAGAACATGGAGGTACATTACAATGATTACACATATTTTAGATTTAGAATTATAGACACTTTCTTTAGAGGGGGTAAAGCAGATCTATCGAGATATACTATGTTTTCCAATAAAAAGTGAGACTAAATCATTTGTTCAATTCCCAATAACCCCTTATACAACAATTAGTTTTCAAGAGGTGTTAGAACCAATCACACCAGCCATTTTGTTTTTCAAGTTCCAATGTCTCTTTTTCAAAATATTGTTCCTTAGTTACTTCAATCGTTATACAAATTTTAAACAGTAAAAATGGAGATTATATCATTCATAATACTAAACAAAGTAGATCGTTATATTTTAAAGATGTTGATGGAAATATACTTGAAAGCATATCACATGATTATATTTAAGAGGGAGCTCTAAATCTAGTGGGAAAGTTACAAGTTATATATCTAAGAAAAAGTAAGGGTGTAAGTGAAAAATTATGAATCAGGGATTATTGAAAAAAAATCTAAATTTCCGTTATATTTGGTTTGCTCAATCGGGAAGTACTTTAGGGGATTGGTTCAATCAGGTAGCTATAACACAAACAGTATTAATGTTGACCAACTCTCTTACAGCAGTAGGTACCTTGTTACTTTGTCGCTCGTTACCCTATGTATTTTTAGGACCAATCTTAAGTCCCCTTGTTGATAAGTGGCCCCAAAAGGTAATTTTGATGGCTACTGATATCATTAGGGCCTTACTTGTTTTAAGTTTTATATTAGCTATTATTTATAATAATGTACATATTTTGTATGTTAATTCTTTTATATTTGGTGTGATAAGTGTTTTATTTAATCCGACAAAACAAGCATTGTTGCCTCTAATTGTTAATCGTAAGGATTTACCTGAGGCAAACGCTTTTATGTCCAGTACAGATGCGATAGTCAATATTATTGGAGCGGTTTTAGGTGGGATTGTATCCACAGTATTTAGTCCGATAACTTGTTTTCTTGTAAACTCCTTATCATTTCTTTGGTCAGCCTTTTACGTGTATAAGATAAAGTATAAGGAAAATAAAAAGCTTGATACACAAAAACAATCTTATATTCAGTTACTGAAAGAAGGTCTAGTAGAAACGAATCAGAACACCCTAATTCGCTATCTTATCTTAATCGGACTGACATGGGGGTTAGTTGGTGGCGGATATTATATTTTAATTCCTTTTTTAGGTAATAATGTTTACCATTTAGGTGCTGTAGGCATTGGGACATTATATGCCATAGATGGATTGGGTATCTTGTTAGGGACTTACTTTGTAAAAGCATTTATAAAAAACAATTTCAGGCGTTCATTAATTATGTTTGGAATAAGTTATGCTGTTCAATCATTGTTATTTGTATTGTTAACGCAATCCACAGTGTTTTATTTTGGAGGTTTATTCTTATTTTTAATGAGAGTTTGTGGTGGAATCATTATTCCTTTAAGTAATTATTTTGTGCAATTGGGTACGGCTGATGAAATTCGTGGGAGAGTTTTTGCATTGTACAACTCAACCTATATGGGTGTCATGCAAGTCTCTTATTTTGGAAGTGGATATGCCTTCGAAAAATACAGTATCCCGGTTGTGGGAGCAATTGGTGGCGTAATATCCATGGTCTGCGGATTAATATGGCTTTCACAAGTAATTAAAGGGAAGTTTAATTTGATTGAAAAAGTATGATATAAAAGTAAACGTCAAGTAACTCCAAAATATACAATAAAAGTTGATTTTGGAGTTATTTTTTGTTTGCTTCACTTTTTTTTGGTACTCTGCAACTAGATGGGATCACCATACATGCCCATTGACTCAAGAGATTTTAATACCACTCAAACACCAAAAACCGCCATCCTTTCTGTATATTTCTACAAAAAGAATAGTGTTTTTTTCGTTTTATGGATACACTTTTTTGGCTTGATGGCGATGTGGTGGGCCCCCAATTAAATTTGACAAGAATAGGAAAAGAATATAAAATTCAATTAATTGAACGTTCAATCAAAAAAATGAACGTTCAATTAAAAATAGCGAACAATTTATAAGGTGGTGATTCTTATGGAAGACAGGCAATCTTTTATAACAGAAGCAAGAAGAGAACAAATAATTAAGGCTGCTGTTGAAGTTTTAAGAGAAGTTGGGTATGTAAGTACAAGTTTGTCGAAAATAGCAAAAAAAGCAAACATAAGTACAGGGTTAATTTCTTATCATTTTTCTGGTAAAGAAGATTTGATGAACAATACTTTAATGTATTTAGTTGAACAAGAATGGTTATTTATTAATGCAAGAGTTAGTCAAAAACAAACGTCTGCAGAAAAATTAAAAGCATTTATCGAAGCAAGTTTAGCTTATCAGGTTATAAACCGAACAAATAATATCGCTTTAATTGAAATAGTTTTTAATGCACGAACACCAGATTATATTCCTTATTATTTACTAGAAGACGATGAAGAAGATTTAATAAAGGGTTTATTACAAGAAATTCTCTTACAGGGGCAGGAATCAAAAGAATTTCGAGATTGTAATATTCAAGTGACCGCAACAATTATTCAAGGTTCGATATCGGAATCATTGATATCTTCCCAAAGTAAAATGAGTTTAGAAGATTATAGTGAAGAATTGATAAAAAGCATATTGAAAATAGTTAAATAATGAAAACAAAAAATCATTTATATAAGTTAATAAAATGACATAAAAACCCCTTTCTTTTTAGGCGAGGACGAGGCGTCTGGGCGTGTCCACAGAAGCGATTAGGGCCTTTTCCTGACACATGTGAGGATTAAACCAAAGAGACTAAGCCAGTAGCGGCCATGTTGTATTCTGCATATCAACGACTTATATGTCGATAAATAATTCCGAAATTTTATTTATAACTAATTTAATAGAGAGGATAGGGATTATGATAGAAAACGAAACATTTCTTGGACATAGTAAGCCACAAAAAGCAATTATTGTTTTAGTACCCATGATATTAGGTGGTTTGGTTGGGTGGTTTGTTCCCATCATTGCCAATTGGATACTAAAACTTCCAGTAGTTCCAATGGAGAAGTTAATTTTACTCATTACATTCTTTAACAGCTTATGGGTTTCAAGTATTGCTACCGTTATTGGAACAATAGCAGGTTTATTTTTGGGTTTTATTATTTTAAATGAGAGTCTCGAAGTCACAATTTCCTACAATAATTTGCGGCTGAAATTTGGAGATAAAATAAATATCATTGAAAAAAAGGACATTTTAGCAATCTATATAGAAAATAAGCAATTAATTATTCTTGGGCAAAAAAGTAATGAATTATATAGAGAAGTTATTGAAGCGAAGAAGGAGACTGTACGAGAAGCTTTTAATAAGCATCAATATTCATGGAATGAAACGGATCCATTTGGTAGCGAATATGAGCGATGGGCTTTAGGAAATACCAATTTCCCCGAAAAAATTAATGTATTACTTTATGCTAGAGACCGTGCATTGAAAGAAAAGAAAAAAGCAGATGCTAAATATCTACGAGAAGATTTAGCTCAGTTAGGAGCTGTCATTAGAGATGAAAGAAATGGTCAGTACGTGAGACTTGCCCCAAATGCTCATTTTGATGTTTAGCATTTAACTCGATTTAGGTAAAACTATTTTTTATACTCCTTACCAATTCAAGTAGTAATTATGTGCTATTTTTAATCGAACTATATTTCAAAGCAGTTGATCTTCCATTGTATTAGTTAAAGGAGGCGGATTTACCGTCTTCTTTTTTGTAATTTGTTACTGTGTAAATAATCCTTAGCGTGGCTATTCTCCGAAATGCTGGCGATGCCCATGTCCATCAAGCCAAGGATTCGGAATCACCCAAAAATGAAAATTTCACCTTTTAACAGTTTTTTATAGATTTTGGCTCATTTTTTTCGTTTTGGGGAACAATTAATTTCTTAAGTTGATGGCGATGTGGCGGGACCCCAGCAATATGCACGGATGCTTTTTAAAATAAGATGACTCTACAGTTTTCTAATATAATTGACGTGAAATAAAAATTACATAAGTAGAAAAACTAATAAAGTAATAAGGTTTACTTCAGTAAAATAAGGTATATTATATTTGTTGAATAGATTCTCTTTAAAGACAAGAAAAGCAGGTGAACAAAGTGGGAAAATATCAATTGGATCACAAAGGTCAGGTAGCTGTGGCAAAGTTTCATGAAAAACAGAAGCCTGCCAAATTTGATAAAAAGCAGCAACTTGAAAAATTGCGTGCGGAGTATTTGAAAAAGAAGAAAAAACAAACAGATAAATAATATGTTACGTTTTTCCTAATTTTAAGTGTGAACAAACACAAAAAAAAGTGGATACTTACTCTCACAAGGAATCCACTTTTTCTTTTTCTACAACTTTATATTTATACGTTCCTACCCTGGTTGGTGGTACCCCTTCTTGCTCTTACCAAAACCTCCACCACTAGCTCGTTCACATAATTATAGAAAGCGGAAGTTAAAAATTCTTAGTTTCTTGCTCAATTAAAGCACTACATTAATCTAGAAATTCAAGTAATTTCAATTTTTCAATTATCATTGACTTATATTTGATAGCTTCATACTGTGAATTATCAATTTTTGTCTTTTTTATGTTTAACATATCAAATATTTCTCTTTCAATATCTCTTCTTGCTTCTAAAACTTTAATTATTCCGTCTAAACCGTGATAGCCTTTCATTTTCGCATACCCTTGATTTGTATAATACTCAATAAATCCAGCAGACCATTCTTTTGCTCTTTCATTAAATACCTTTCTGAATGAGAATTCCAAATCATCTTGTTCTATATAAAACAATACTGGATTTAATTTCTCTATGATTTTCGCTAATGCATTAATATAACTTATAACTTTCTCTTTTTTTTCACCATATTTAACCATTCCGATTGTTAATGGATTTTGTATGAAGCAACATTCAAAAATATAAGTTTTATTCTCGTTGTTGGCTATTTCAACAAAATCCCTCCATTTTTCAGTTATTAATTCAATATTCCTCTCTAGCGGTAATTCATATATATCATTTTTGAAAATGGTATTTAATAAACTTTCAGGAAAATTAGAGCTGTATTCATTTTTAATTTTTTTATATGGCAATAAATAATTGTTTCCTCGTTTCGTGACTCTATCACTAATTACTTCCCTAAAATTACCACTATTCACTAACAAACTTTCGAATTCACTTTTATCAAAACAAGATACCCCATCATAATCAGCAGGGTGGTCTGGATTCCCTTCAAGAAATAACTCAACGTCAATATTTTTTTCAATTAGAATATCGTAAAGCAAGTTTGCAGTGGTGGATTTCCCAAAGCCAGGAAGCCCTTCTACTATGATTAATTTTGTATTCAAAAAAATCTACACCTTTCTAAGACAAAATAAAAGTTTTAAATTAAAAATAAATTGTCCACTGAACTCACCCTCACCTCTTTTTCTAAATTTTACCATTCAAATGATGCGGTAGTAAAGAAGTTTTTCTTGTATATCGTATACATAATCGGTTGACATAACGTCTCATTATCAGTAGTCAATAATGAATAGAATTTTCGTTAGGGGGTAGTGGTATTTTCTTAGCTTGATGGCAATGGGGTACCGTCAGGAAAATGCGGATTTATAACGGCGAGCTTATTTTCAAGACGATTCCCCCGCTTTTAACAACTGTAGCCTTGGAATACAGTTTGATTAAAAATGTGATTTTAATTGAAATTGAATATCATATTTTCTTTTTATCCTATATGACAAAAGTGAGAATGTTACGATATTAACGCGAAAAAAAGGGCTGTTAATGGTAGGTGAAAGAAATGGAAATTGATGAAAATGCTAAAGGAATTTCTTTTAGGGCATTAAAATTAGAGGATTATGACGTTGTTTTAAATTGGAATAAAGATGAACGATTTTGTGAAGCAAATGGCTGGCAAAAAAATAGAGATAAAGATGAATTATTTCAATGGTGGAATCATTGTGTAGATAAGCAACGAAATGATTTTATTCGTTTTGGAATTGAATATAATAATAGACTTATTGGCTACGCAGATTTAGCAAAGATAAGAAATAATAGTGCTGAAATTGGTATTGCTATTGGGGATAGCAAACTCCGGGGCATGGGAATTGGTACTCAAACTGTTAATAGTCTAATTCATCATGCAGTCAAAGAATTAAGAATCACTATATTTTACGGTGAAACGCATGAAACAAATCTCCGTTCAAGGAAGATGATGGAGAAATTAGGTTTTACTGAGGTTAGTCGTATTGGTAGTGAAATTTATTTAGACAAAAAGGTTAAGTTGATACAGTATAAATTATGTTTGGAGAAATAAGGTACGGGAGGGCGAATCATAACTATTCGCTTACCGAAATCATTAAACTTTATTATAAAAATATATAGCTTGCAAAATTTTAGCCCACGCATTTTAATCAAAATACGAGGTTTTTTTTATGATGAAATCAAAGTTTTTAGCTACTTTTCACTCAAACTTTATTTCAATCCAACATCGGAATGATTAAGCTGTATGAATCATAAAGTTATTTTAAAAATAAGCTCTGAGATGAATGGTGGAAAATTAATTTTTCACCATTCACAGCATTGTATTTTCAGAATAGATAATTTTTTAATGGGCTATTATGTTAAACTAAAATATAGATTTTTAATATGGCAAAGGTGGTGAACAAATGGCAGAGAAAAACAGAAGAAATAAGCTGTATTATACAATCGCTTTTCTCGTTTCAACAAGTTACATCTGGGTTTTAATTATATCTGCATACAACATGGGTATCCCGCAATATAACAGTTTGATTTACGGTATTCTTCTCATGACAGCTTTTACATTTATAATTACAGTTCCATTACTTTATATAGGTTTACCCCTAATATGTATTGGCGCTGTACTTGCCATGTTTCGAATATTCTCTGTAAAGCGAATGTTAACTTATTATGCATTATCTTGGTTGATCCTATGGCTTGCTTTAGAGATCCCTTTAAGCATTTATGGTAATCATGAAGAAAAATACATATTTACAGAACAAGTAAAAGAGCAACACATCATAGAAAAGGTAAAAGAGGCAGTAGAAAAAAACAATGGTCCTATTAAGATTACGGATGAGTTTAAACAAAGTATGCTGGAATGGAATGAGGGTACAGGGAGTCCCGAATATCCTATTTTAGAGATTAGATATGAATTATTAAACTGCGATAAACAAAAAGACGAAAAAATAAATGGGTATTCCTGTACAGCTTCTATTGAAGCGCATTATAAACAGGAAAAATGGTTGATTGATTTTGATTCAAAAGAAAACGCAGGAGGAATGAATTTATCTAAAAATAACCAACAGGCTGAAGAGAAGGCGAAACAGGAAGCTCTTACTTCTGAAGAAGAAACGAACATTCGAAAAAATGCTGAATCTGAGGCAATTCAATTTTTAAAAGAGAAGTACAATTTAAATTTAACACTCGTTAAACAAACATTTGAAAAGAGTATAAACTCAAACAAGAAAGAAAATAGACCATCGAATCCAGTGCATGAAATAAAAATTAATGGTTATTTAAACGAAGATTCCAAAAAAGATGTCACAGTAAGGGTAGAATACGATCCTTTAACCAAGAAGTACTGGCCTCATATATATGCATTTGAAATGAGTGATGAAGCACAGAATGAAATACAAAAACAAATCGATTTAAAAAAGGAGAAAAATAATTAATATGGAATCCGATTTGGTATATTGTTTTAACCCCGCCTTAAAATTAGGGCGGGGTTATTGTTGATTTGAAATAAAGTCGTGATGTTTATAAAAAAATTGTGAACCTTTACCCTCATAGGTATTTTTTTTCAAAGATGTTCTTTTTGACTAGAACAAAAAGAACATCTGAATAAAAAGTGGATTAAGGAATTATTTAGTGACATAGAGTTGTTCCGTTAAAGGGCCATATTCTTGAGGGGAATCCCTGGTCCAAATTTGATACTAATAGAACAGTTCTAATCATATTCTTATGATAGAAAACATTAAAAAGGGGTGTAAAGTTAGTTGATAAAAGTTAAGGTTAGTTTACGGCCCATTGTAAGTAAGATAAATTTACCCACCGTTTTGAAAACAGCTATACTTCCGGGTGACTCAATTGAAAGATTATTTATTGCAACCCAGGTAGGAGAGATTTTTTACATAGGAAACGGAGTTATAGGGACTTTTTTAGATATTCGCCCGCGAGTCATAAAATTAGGTACTTCTGAGGAAGGTGTTTCTGGTAGTGGATATGATGAACGGGGATTGCTAGGGCTAGCATTTCACCCAGAATTTTATTATAACGGTCTGTTTTATCTTCATTATTCAGTAGCTGGAACACAAGGTCCAGGTGCCCTTTCTGAACATTTTAAGCCTAACCCATGTGATCCCAGTACTTTAAACCTAAGGTGGACAAATAGAGAAACGCAATATGATCATATTGATACAGTTGAAGAATGGATTTTACAATCGAATGGTCAACCTCAAAAACGACGGACATTACTTAACTTAAGAAGACCATTTTTTAATCATAATGGTGTCAATAGCTTAAACTTTTCACCTGAAACCGGAAAACTTGTTTTAACAACTGGAGATGGTGGGGCAGGCTATGATCCATTTAATTTAAGTCAGGATGATATGGAGATAGCTGGTAAAATAATTGAAATTGATGTAGTTAAGAATACATTTATTAATAATCCACCCGTAGTCACGCGCTTTAATGAACTTCCCTCATCTATCCAGGAAACGCTTACGGTAATTGCCAAAGGGGTTCGCAATATAACAGGCATTTCATTTCAAAGGTTTTATAATCAGTATATCAAATATGTGGGGATTGTCGGACAGGACCTGGTAGAGTCGGTTTTTTCATTCGTTCATTATAAACCAATACCGGTTACTCAGCTTATTCAAGCTTCTTTAACTGACCAAGAAGGATTTATTAACTTTGGCTGGCGAGGGTGGGAAGGTGCTTTTCCTACTTCGTTTATAAAGGGCTGTTCTGCAAATCCGACTTTGGTTGAGAAAACAATTGCTTATTACAATGAAGCAGTAAAAACTTTAGTAGGGCGTCTTCAGCCTTTAACTAGTTATTTTCATAAAGATCCCCGACCCGATAAGTTTGGAGGAACTGCACTTACAGGAGTCCAGCCATATATGGGGAATGAAATCCCAAATTTAAAGGGAAGCGTCGTGTTTACCGATCTTGCCAAGAATGAAGAATCTCGACCTCCGGTTAGAGGAGTTTTAGCTTATACCAGGGGAAGTACAAATTGTAAACTAAATGATTTTAGTGTTATTGAAACGGATTATAATTTTGGGTCTCAATCAGCTTATTATGTTAATTTGGGAACGAATCTGGATCAAACCAGACTATATTTAGGAGTTTATGGCTCTATGAAAGTAACTGATTTTAACCAAGGTACTGTTTTTGAAATTGTTCCATGATTTATAACTATAGGATTTGATAGATATTCCCCTTATAAAAAGTAACACCGGAAAGTGGCAGGAGAAATCCCTCAGCTATTACTTTTTTCAGGTTGGAGTAAGCACTAACACCTTACCATCAATTTGTAAACGTTAAGTTAATGGGAGTTATAAGTTTTTTGGAAAATACTTCTATTATGTATCCTAATGGAACTAAGATATCTTCTGGCTTTAAAATTCTTTTCATAGTATCCGCTCGATACATTGTACCCCTTTGAAAAAGATTCTATTTTTGAATATTCACGGAGGGACAGTCCTCATTCCAATTGATTACTAACAGGCAATACAGCATAAAGCGCAAGGGAATGAATAGTATAGAAAGTGACGAATTGGATGTTTTTAGGAGGTGTTTGAATCGATCAGTTTGTTCGTTATTGGTATCAATCGATGATAGAGACAGATGCAAACTATGTTCACGTAAGAAAGATGGCCCTTGCAACCAAGTTAGTTATTACAGCTGTATTGAGTACATTTGCCGCTATGTTTCAATCAGCGGGGGGCTTTATGCCTGGTATAGGCTTTCTGATTAGTATTCTAGCGACCTTACCAATTTTTTTAGCTACTTGCTTTTCTATCCGCCAGGGAATCCTTTCTTATACCCTTACGATTTCCCTTTTGTTTATTATTCAGCCGAGTGAACTAATTATCTTTCCCTTTACAACAGGTTTATTAGGTATAGCGATGGGGGCGGCCTTCTTACAATTTAAGAGGAGAGTTGTGGTTGTTTCCTTTTCATCAATATGTCTACTTACAGGTATTATAATACTTTTGTATGTATTTCGTTTTCCAGTGCTAGGCCCTACTGTTGATACAACTATGGATTCAAAAGTTATTGCAATAATATGTATATTGAGTTTTCTTTACTGCTGGATCCTCGCGGAGCTTTGTAGAATACTCATGAATAGATTGTGCCAGGTATTGTCTTAGCAGTTGAGTGAAATCTTTTTGAACGAATATAAGATGAAACCGAATACAAAAAAGAGAATATGTAACGTTACTGTTGAAATAAAAAAGAAGATCTCATCTACATTTGGATGAGATCTTCTTTTTTATTGACCAGTAAATGTCTGATACAGCAAGAAAATATTTAAAGCGATAACTAACGCAGCAATTAGCCAAGCAATTGCGTTTGTAATGCGATGATTCACTAGCACACCCATAATCTTTTTGTTACTTGTAAACATAATAAGAGGTACTAATGCAAATGCGATTCCAAATGATAATACAACTTGACTCATGACAAGGGCATGAGTTGGATTCACTCCTAACGCAATAATAACAAGAGGTGGAATCATTGTAATAAATCGTCTTAAATATAAAGGAATATGCATGCGGATAAATCCTTGCATAATAATATCACCAGACATTGTACCAACAGAAGAACTAGATAAACCAGCAGCTAACAATCCAATCCCAAAAAGGCTAGCTGATACAGGACCAACTAAATTGCTAAACTCATTAAAAGCGACATCTAAATCTTTAACATGTAATCCGTTTTTGAAGAACAAGGCAGCTGCTACAATTAGCATACTTGCATTAATCGCTCCAGCAATCACCATTGCAATAATGATATCAATGAATTCAAAGCGGAAAATCTTTTTGCGCTGTTCATCTGTTGTTCCGACTACGCGGCGTTGTGTTAAAGCAGAATGTAGATAAATCGCATGTGGCATTACTGTTGCGCCTAAAATTCCAGCTGCAAGTAAAATGCTATCTACACCTTGAAATTTAGGAATAAACAGTCCTGAAAGAAGAGGGCTTAGCTCTGGTTTCGCATAAAGCACTTGTACACCAAATGCAATAACAACGATAAAGACCATTCCTGTAATAACAGCTTCTAATGGACGGAAGCCCCTGCGTTGAAACTCCAGTATAATGAATGATCCAACTGCAGTAATTAAAGCAGCGGGTAACATTGGAATACCAAACAGTAAATATAACCCTAACGCAGCACCGATAAATTCAGCTAAATCAGTAGCTATAATAACGAGTTCTCCTTGTATCCATAAACCAATTGAAACGGGTTTTGGAAAATGTTCACGAGCAACTTCAGGCAGGTTCTTTCCGGTAGCAATTCCGAGCTTTGCTGATAGAGACTGAATTAATACGGCCATTAAATTGGAAGCTAGAATCACCCAAAGTAATAAATAACCATATTGTGAACCTGCCGCAATATTTGTAGCGAAGTTTCCTGGATCAATATAAGCTACGGATGCGATGAATGCAGGGCCAAGAAAAGGCAATAATTTTTTTAATCCTTTTGTCTCGCCACTTAAAGCTAGGTGGGCAGATTGAATTGTTGTACTTTGAGAAGGGACATGTTCATCTTTTGTTATATCTTTATTCATAGTAGTTTTCCCCTTTAGTTTCTTAACTTGATGCAATTATTGTATTTATTCTTTTGTTCTATTTCAATACATTTAGATATTTTAGATGATGTTTTTATTTGAACATAACTGTTTCCTTAATGCAAATTATATGACTGTATACAATAAATGTGTAATCGGAATAACTATGTAACAAAAATAAATAAAATAGCTCACATACAGTTATAACTTTAGGGATTGTAGGAGAATAAAGAGAGTGGACTTACAATATGGAGTGGAAAAAGGTGCTTTCAATTGTAAAATAGGATTCACAGCATATTAATTGCTGGAAACTAATTTGTATGTTATATAATATATTGGGATTACATTACAACCGTATTGGATTGTTATGTGATCTCGTTTTTCATTTGCGTTAACTTCTGGGAAAACATTGTAAATAGGAGAAAGTTATTTAAAAAATAGGTAACAAATCTTTTCTTATTCTTATATGTTCCGATATGATCGTTAACTTATACATGATTTTAAAATATCGAATTAGATAGGTGGTAAAAATAAAATGTTAAATGCAAAACCATACAGAGTACTGCTGTATTACATGTACACTACAATTGAGAATCCTGAAGAGTTTGCTGCTCAGCATTTAGAATTTTGTAATTCACTTGAGTTAAAAGGGAGAATTCTTGTAGCAGAAGAAGGGATTAACGGAACGGCTTCAGGTACTGTCGGGCAAACAGAGAAATATATGGAAGCAATGAAGAACGATCCACGATTTGCTGGAATCGTTTTTAAAGTGGATGAAGCGGATGAGCATGCGTTTAAAAAAATGCATGTGCGTCCTCGTCCAGAGCTTGTTACACTTCGTTTAGAAGATGATATCAATCCGAAAGAAACAACAGGAAAGTATTTAGAACCAAAAGAGTTTTATGAAGCAATGCGAGAAGAAAATACAGTTATCATTGATGCGAGAAATGATTATGAATTTGATCTAGGCCATTTTAGAGGCGCAATTAAACCTGATATTAAATCATTCCGCGAGTTACCAGATTGGATTGATGAAAATAAAGAAATGCTCGAAGGCAAAAAGATTTTAACGTATTGTACAGGTGGTATTCGTTGTGAAAAATTTTCAGGCTGGTTAGTCAGAGAAGGTTTTGAAGATGTAAGTCAGCTTCACGGCGGGATTGTAACGTACGGAAAAGACCCTGAAGTGCAAGGTGAACTATGGGATGGACAATGTTATGTATTCGATGAGCGTATTGGTGTACCAGTGAACCAAAAAGAACATGTTATTGTTGGAAAAGATCACTTTACAAAAGAACCATGTGAGCGTTATGTAAATTGTGCAAATCCAGAATGTAACAAACAAATCTTATGCTCAGAAGAAAATGAACAGAAATATTTACGTGCATGCTCACACGAGTGCCGTGTGCACCCACGTAACCGTTATGTGAAAGAACATGAATTAACAGAAGAGCAAGTAGCTACTGCATTAGAAAAAATTGAAGCAGAAAATCAAGTGAAATTAGGATAATAATTGACTTTAATAACAAATGGATCCCATCGTAAAAGAGAGGATCCATTTTTTATTTGTATTTAGATAATGAAAAAGATTACACATTGTTTGTTTGAAACAGCTTGTTTATATAAAGCCTTAATTTCTAAAAAATAACTATAAGTATATTCGAATATCTCATCAGAATCATCATCTTCAACGAGTGGATAAAGTTGTTCATCCATTAATTCTTGAAAGTTGTACATGCTGTTGAAATCAGATTCGCTTAAATCTTTTATTGCAGAATAGGTCTCTTCGACTTCGCTAGTTGTAAGATAAAAAGTACCGAGCGAATCGTTATCTATGATGGAATCATTAAGAGGTACGACATGTCCAAGTGGTGGCTCCCCTCCGCCAATCTCACCACATAAAGTAAAATGAAGTAACTGCCATGACTTATCGATATCTAAATCGGACTCTTTAAAATAAAGATCCAACTCTTTATTTTTGATTTTACTTAATTCCTCATCTGTAACTAATAGATACTGTCCAATCATCCCCATAATAGCCAGCTCCTCTATTGATTTTTAATTTAGTATATCATATTTTATGTAGGTGTTTTTTGGGGGATAGAAGAGGAATTTAAGTCATTTATAAGATGTGAGAAAGTATAGATTATTTCTGGTGAAGCAAAACAAGGGAAATGTTTAAAGAAAAGAGTAGGCCATAAAAATTTGTGGTCTACTCTTTTTATAAGGATCCATTTAGTTATTAAAACTAAATGTTATAAGGATGTTTCCGCGTGTTTTCTTCCTGAAATTTTGATTTTTATGGCGGAAGTAAAGCTTTCGTATTATTGATATTTGCTAAAAAGAAGAGCAGCTACTTACTCTTGTTATAATCAGATTTTGTTAAACCATAAACAACAGTATCTTCATACACTCCCCAGTATAAACAACTTTGTTTAAATGTTCCCTCATGCTTCAATCCTAATTTTTGCATGACTTTAGACGAGGCAGGATTTTTAGTGAAAGCATCAGCATAAATACGGTTTAGTTGCAATTCTTCAAATGCATATGTAACGATGACTTGGCCGGCTTCTGTGCAGTATCCTTTCCCCCAATATGATTTACCTATCCAGTATCCTAGCTCACCTTTATTATGTTTTTTATTAATAAAAAGGTATATGCAACCGATGAGCATATTTTGCTCATTAACCATTGCAAAGTGAAAACTGTCACCCTTATCCATAGCTGTATGAGTAGAGGTAATCCACTCTTCTGCCACGTCATCTGGATAAGGGTGAGGAATAATTGTAGTAGTCTTAGCAACCTCTTTATCTCCTGCTAATTCTTGAACTCTCGGAGCATCGTCTAATTCAAATGGGCGTATTGTTAATCTTTTAGATAAGAACATTGGATATTGCATTTTTTCTCATCCTTTCTAACCACACAATTCTTTACTATAATACATAATTTTAAAATAAAATTTTATCAAAAAGTTGAATCTTCTGTTAAATAAATAAGTCAGATGTATAATATAGTTATGCTACAAGGAAGTGAAATTTTCATAATTGGAAAAGGGGAGTTCTATATGCGTATTTTAGTATTAGGAGCTGGAGGAATCGGAGGATATTTTGGAGGCCGTTTAGTAGAAAAAGGGGAAGATGTTACGTTTCTCGTTCGTAGTGGACGAAAACAACAGCTTGAGAAAAATGGTCTTGTTATTCGGAGCATAAATGGAGATTTCTCCTTTATACCACAATTAATCACAAAAACTGAATCCGTAGATCCATTCGATTTAATTTTATTCTCAACAAAAACTTATCATTTAGAAGAAGCAATAAACGATTTGAAGCCATTTGTTGGTAAAAATACAATTATTATACCACTACTAAATGGTATAGCTCACCTATCTACATTGCAACAGGTATTTGGTGAGGATAAAGTTATTGGAGGTTTGTGTTTTATCGAAACAACATTAAACGGTGAGGGAGATGTTGTTCAAACTAGCTCTGCTAACCGACTTGTATTTGGGGAAATAAAACGTTTACATACAGAGCGAATACAGGGGATTGCCAACACATTAAAGGGTACAAAAGCAAGTTTTGTTTTAAGTAATCATATCGTGCAAGATATGTGGCATAAATATTTATTTATTACTGTTATGTCAGGCGTGACTACGCTAATGCGCGCACCAATAGGTCCGATCCGTGAAAGTGATGGGGGACGGGACTTGATTCGGAATTTATTTAAAGAAGCAGCACAGATTATGAAAGCATCTGGGGCCCCCATTCAGGATAATATTGTTGACGAACATATGAAGACGATTGAGAAGATTTCATATGATATGAAATCTTCTATGCAGCGGGATATGGAAAAAGGTTCATCTATCGAGGGGGAGTACTTACAAGGATATTTGTTGAAATTAGCAAAACAATTTCATGTAGATGCTCCATTGTTAAAAATTATTTATCAAAATTTAAAAGTTTACGAAAAGATGTTGTAAGGGAACATTCAATATTTTATTTAATTTAAAACGAAGGTGGTGTCACTGAAAATAATATAATTGCCATTTCGTTGAAATTATTTTCCCATTTATGTTTTAAATTTGCTGGTATTTTTACACTATCACCAGCGTCTAATACATATTGTTCTTCATTTAGATATAACAAAATTTTTCCTTCCAAAATGACTGCAACTTCCTCACCTCTATGTTCCAGAGGATTTTCTGACGAAGAGGTATTGGGAGGAACATTCATAATCGCTGTCGCCAAATTACCAGTGCAATCAGGTGACAATAACTCATAAGATAAATTATCAACAATCATTTTCTTACGTTTATTGGATCTTACGATTAAATCATCTGTGTTTGTTTCTTCAATGAAAAAACTAAATGTTGGAACATCAAGGGATTTAGCTAAGACCTTTATGGTTTGTATTGAAGGATTTGCTAATCCGCGTTCGATTTGGCTTAACATTGAAGGGGTAATTGCAGCTAATTTTGCTAACTCCTTACTGCTCAAGCCTTTAGCTTTTCTATATTTCTGTACTTTTTTTCCAATATCTATATTTTCCATGACTATACTCCTTAATATTTCGTTAAAATATATTTAAAATAATGAAATTTTTATTTAATGTTCTCAATGTTTTTATGTCAAACTATCTTAAATTATAATTTAACATTCACATCGCTACAAGAAAATAAGGAGAATCAGATAAATGAAGGAGATTGAAAAGCTTCGCTCCATATGCAACCAAAGTATTTCCTGAAAGGCACCATCAAGGCTCCTTTAATGGAGTTTCTTCCGTGAAATAGTCTTTAGAGCAGGAATATCAACGAAATATATCAGGATCTATTAAAGTAAGGGGAGGAGTTGTGTATATTAAATCTATCCATAATATTTAAAAGCAAAAAAGTTTCTTTATTCTAAACTATAGAAAAGAAACTTTTTTGCTTCTGAGATATTTTATTTTTAACTTCGCGTGATAGATTGTATCTAAAAAGATGAATAAGTGCTTTAATTTTCGAGAGTAGATATAGGAAGATTAATATTAACTGTCGTTCCTTTGCCTACTTCACTTTCAATAAGTATCTTTCCTTGGTGCTTTTCGATAATTTTATAACAGATCATTAATCCTAAACCGATACCATTTTCTTTGATACTATAAAATGGTTCTCCTAGATAAGGTATACGATCTTTTTCAATTCCACACCCGTAATCAGTAAATCGAATGTTTACCTGGTTTTTATCAGGTACATCTTCGATTTGAATCAAGATTTCCCTTCCCATCGGAGTTGCTTCAATCGCATTTTTTAAGATGTTTATAAAAACTTGCTTTAATTGATTCCCTTCACAAAGGATGAATGAAGTATCAGATGTAAACTCAGTTGTAATTTGTATGTTGTTCATCATTGCTTGAGGCTGAAGTATCATTACAACTTGTTTCATTAATACATTAAGATCATTTGTTTTAATTTCTAACGCCTGAGGTTTTGCTAGCGCCATAAATTCATTGGTAATACTGTCTATTCGCCCAATCTCTGATAACACGATATCTATATAATGCTCATTGTTCTTATTTTCTGTTGATTTTAGTAAATGCATGAATCCTTTCATTGCTGTTAAAGGATTATTAATTTCATGGGCAATAGCAGTGGCTAATTGACCCACTACAGCAAGTTTCTCCGATTTTCGTAATAACTCCTCAGTTTTTAACCGCTCAGTGATATCCCGAGAGATACTCAAGAAAACGTTTTTGCCATTCAAGTTAAAAACACGGACACCAAACTCAGTTGTTATTGTTTTTCCTGTTGGAAAAACAAATTCATCTTGCAAAGTGAAAGCAGTTTGCCCATCTCTAATTTTCTCTATCACTCTATTGACCATTGGAGAATCTGGCGGAACGGTACTAGGAAATGGCATCGAGAGAAGTTCTTCTCTACTATATCCAAATCTTTTGCACCCAACAGGATTTACCTCAATAAATCGAACTGGAAATTGATCCTCATTTAGCTCTACTACGTATACCGCATCCGTTGCTTGTTCGATAAGTGCACGGTATTTCATCTCACTGCCTTTTAATTGTTGATGTAGATGCTGTAGTTTTCTTTCTGCTTGTTTTCTTTCAGAAATGTCCCTACAAATTCCTGATAAAGCAATTACATTGCCCTGTAAATCTAAAATGGGTGAAACGGTCAAGCTTACATCAATGAGAGTTTTGTCCTTGCGTTGTCGCACTGTTTCTAATTTAGTAATAACAGGATCTTTTGCGGTAATGTTTTTAATAGTTTCTAAAGTTTGATCCATTAAAAAATCTGGTACGCAAGGTAATTTTTTTCCCAAGATTTCTTTTTCTGACCATCCAAATATCTTTTCGTAAGCTTTATTGGCTTGTATCATGTGTCCGTCTAAATCAAATATGGTGATAGCATCTACGTTATGATTAATAAATGATTCCAACCGTTCTTTCGTTACCTTTAGTTCATTTTCTGCATTTTTTCTTTTCGTTATATCAACAGTAGAACCAACCACTTCAATCACTGTTCCCTTTCTTTTAACTGGCCTAAGAGAGAATAGAATAATAGTTTCATCATTTGGCCAAGGTAATTCGAAAGTGACTTCATTACCATCCCATGCCTGTTGATAATATTTTAGTAGTCGAGGTACTAAATGGAATGGAACAATGGAAGAATCTATGGTAGGTAAACTTTTCCCTACCACTTGTTCAGAGTGAAAACCATGTTGATAAAATAACTGTCCATCACATAAAGTATGAATAAAATTCCCATCCACTTTTTTAAATTTAAAAATACCTCCTTGCAGTTCATGTACGGTATCCCTTAATTCTTGCTTTGATTCTTGTAATGTTTCATTCGCTTTAGTTAAATTTTGTGTTAAATAATATAATTTTTGATAGGACTCCATAAGAAAAATACTGATCAATAGTCCAGAAGATATAAATAATGTACCTTGAATGTCAAAAAGTATAAGTGGTATAGAAGGAAAAAAGTATCCAAATACCAAATGGATCATAGCTATGTAAACAGCTAGATAGAGAAAGACTCTCTTAAAGGGATGAAGCTTCTTGAGATATGTTTCAAAAATAGTATATATAGTAGCTATTCCTAAAGAAACAATCAAAGATGGTCCCCAATTACCACCAAGATAGAAAATGCGCATAATTATAATAAATGTTATTGTAATCCAACCAGCCGTACGACCAAAATAAATGTACGAAATTATAAGAGGAGCCATTCGGAGATCATAAAACAATCCCATGTGCTTAAAATTAAAGACCATCAAAATAGTAGCTATGATACCGGCAACTATTCCTCCATATAGCTGATTTAATTTAGAATGAATATTCAAAATCAACACTCGAATAAATATAGCTGAGCTAACTAGGAAAGCAAAAATAGATAGATTAATGAAGAATCCTTTGAAGATCATGTAATATTCCTCCTCTCATTGAACGTATTCGACAAAAAGCAAGGAAATCCTACAAATAAAACGGGTTTTCAGATTGAATGTTTTGAATATTGTTATTTGAAAAAGTGAAGTCAATTTATTAATAGATAGCGCATATAAATCATTTGGTAATGGTGCAAAAACTCTTGTTAGTTATCTCTTAAACTTGAACATATTGTGTAGACTTTATGTTTTTATGAAATGATTTTGCATCAGAACCATTATGTTTATTGATGAAGTAAAATCCTACAAAATCATTACAACTGTTCTATTTCTAAAAATTTAAGCCCTTATTTAAAAATTTGTATTTACTTTTTCTAAATAAGGGAGTATTATAATCGACAGTTTCAAATTTCTAAATCGCTGAAACCGCATGGTACGGGGGACCCGTTTTTATGGATTAGTGCATAATCCAAGGGGTGAATCCTTGAAAAAGGTAGGGCTACTCACAGGCCCGAATCCGACAGCTAACCTCGTAAGCGTTATATGAGAAGGAAGGTGGAGCTTGTGCGACAAAAAAATTGATGTCTACAAGTTTATTCGTCATGGACTTGTAGGCATTTTTTATTTTCTTAAAAGTCCGTTTTTTACTGAACTAACAGAGAGAAATGCATAAAATTATTGGAGAGTGAAGATCAGTGGTTTCTTCCATAAAAAGATTTTTAATTGGTCGACCGTTAAAATCAACTGAATTAGGAGAGCAAAAGCTTAATAAAACGAAAGCATTAGCGATTCTTTCTTCTGATGCTTTGTCATCAGTGGCATATGGTCCAGAGCAAATATTAATTGCTCTATCTGCAGTGGGTGCGTTAGCATTTTGGTATTCTATTCCAATCGCAATAGGAGTCTTAGTTTTGTTAACAGCTCTAATTTTGTCTTATAGACAAATTATTTTTGCGTATCCTCATGGGGGAGGAGCGTATGTAGTATCAAAAGAAAATTTGGGTGTGAATCCAGGGTTAATAGCTGGAGGTTCCTTATTAGTAGACTATATTTTAACGGTGGCAGTAAGTGTATCTGCAGGTACAGATGCGATTACATCTGCTTTTCCTAGTCTACATGCTCATAATGTGGTTATTGCAATCATATTTGTCATATTTATTACAATCTTGAACTTAAGAGGTGTAACGGAGTCAGCTTCTGTTTTAGCTTATCCCGTTTATTTATTTGTTTTAGCGCTATTTATATTAATCGGTGTAGGGATATACAACATTGTAACAGGTGAAGTCTCACCTAATTTGCATACACCAATCGGTACACCAGTAGCAGGGATTAGTTTGTTTTTACTTTTAAAAGCATTTGCATCAGGTAGTTCTGCTTTGACAGGTGTTGAAGCTATTTCCAATGCTATTCCGAACTTTAAAGATCCAGCTCCTAAAAATGCTGCGAAAACGTTACTTGCGATGGGCCTATTACTTGCAGTGTTATTCTCAGGAATCGTATTTTTAGCTTACTATTATGGTATTACTCCAAGTAAAGAGGTAACAGTTGTTTCACAAATTGCCGAAGAAACATTTGGACGGAACTTCATGTATTTCTTTATTCAAGGAACAACAGCGTTGATATTAATCCTTGCTGCTAATACTGGTTATTCTGCTTTTCCTTTACTAGCAGTTAATCTTGCAAAAGATAAGTTTATACCTAGAATGTTTACGGTTAGGGGAGACCGATTAGGATATTCAAATGGAATTATCATACTTGGAATTGCTTCAATTCTCTTAATTATTGCTTTCCAAGGGCAAACAGAACATCTTATTCCACTTTATGCAGTAGGTGTGTTTATTCCATTTACGTTGTCTCAGTCTGGGATGGTGGTAAAATGGATTCGAGAAAAGCCTGAAGGATGGATCTTAAAATTAACGATTAATTTAACTGGTGCTATTATTAGTTTTATAGTTATGAGTATGTTCTTTTTAACTAAGTTTGCACAAGTTTGGACAGTTTTAATTTTCTTACCTGTCATTATTATTGTTTTTCATCGAATTAGAAAGCATTATGAAGCGGTAGGAGATCAATTAAGTCTTAAAACCTGTGAACCAATTGTGCCGATTGAAGGGAATGTAATCATTGTTCCTGTTGCTGGTATGACTCATGTAGTAGAGAACTCATTAAATTATGCTAAATCCCTTTCACCAGATCAGGTCATAGCTGTTTACGTTTCTTTTGAAAGAGAAGATGAGAAGAAGTTTGAAGAAAAATGGAAGAAATGGCAGCCTGAAGTTAGACTGGTGACACTACACTCTCATTACAGAAGTATTATTCAGCCGCTAACCAAATTTATTGACACAGTTCAATATAAAGCTAGCGAATCAAATTATCGGGTTACTGTAGTAATACCGCAATTTATTCCTAAAAAAGGTTGGCACAATATTCTTCATAACCAGTCGAGCTTATTGATACGTGCATTCTTGCTTTATAAGAGAAATGTAGTAATTACGACTGTACCGTATCATTTGAAAAAATAAAGATTCGAAAATAAGTAATTTCTTAGGTAGCTTTACTGAGGTAGAGCTACCTTTTCTTGTTTGCTATCATTTTAAAGTCGATTACGAAAGTAGAGGGAATTATGGATCTTCGAGTTTTTATCATTTTAACTGAGAAGACCTCTTCTCTAAACGAAGTGAAGGTGGGGGTAGTTTAATAAAGAAGATCTGAATACAGCAAGAGATAGCTGGCAGGATGTCAAGAATTATACAGAAAAATTACATGAGGATGCAAAAGTAAAATAAATAGAGAGTAAAGAAAACGTATATGTTGTAGTAAGGAGAAAAAAGAGAGACTTATTCGTGGGAATTTTCACGCTATAAATCGGTCATTTTGAAGTGATTTATCTGTGGGAAGTTGGCAGATGGTCGAATTTTCTAGAATAAAGCGGTATAATGCTTGTAAGTACGATGCATATGAGTATAGAAAATGTAAGGAAGGACATATCGTTAGTATGGATAAAGAAAAACAACAACTAAGCGTTGAAGTTGCAAGATTATACTACCAATCTGATTATAGCCAACAAGAAATTGCAAATAAATTGAATATCTCCAGACCAACCATTTCAAGACTGTTAAAATATGCGAAAGAAAAAGGGTTTGTTCAAATTCATATAGCGGATCCATTTGCTGATCTAGATAATGTAGGTAACCTACTTAAAGAAAAATATAATTTATTAGAAGCGCACATCGTATTTTCCCCTGTACCAGAGTACACGGCGATTACGGAGTATATAAGTAAGTATGCTGCTGAATATATGGAGAAGACTGTTACAAATGGTGATATCGTCGGTGTGAGTTGGGGAACCACTATGTATGAAATCGCAAGGAAAATTGTGCCGCAACATGTAAAAGGGGTAGAGGTTGTTCAATTAAAAGGAGGTATTAGTCACTCAAGTGTTAATACGTATGCGAATGAAACGATTGCTTTATTTGCAGATGCCTTTCAAACAACACCTCGAAATTTGCCGCTTCCAGTTATATTTGATAACGCAGTTACAAAGGAATTAGTGGAACAGGATCGACATATTCACCATATTATTGAAATGGGAAAACAAGCGGACATTGCGATTTTTACAGTGGGAACTGTTAGAGATGAAGCTTTATTGTTTCGGTTAGGCTATTTAGATAAACAAGAAATGAGCCTATTGAAAGAACAAGCTGTTGGAGACATTTGTTCACGTTTCTTTGATGGAGATGGTAAAATTTGCAGCGAGGAAATTAATCAACGCACAATTGGAATTGATTTAGAAGAATTACGTCTAAAGAAACGTTCTGTTCTTGTTGCTGGAGGTTCTAGAAAAGTAAAGGCAATTGATGGTGCGTTAAGCGGAGGGTATGCGAATGTGTTGATTATCGATCAGCATACCGCGAAAGAGCTTTTAAATTATTAAAAAGGTTAAAAAAGAAGGTTTCTCAAAAGTATAAATTTGAGAAACCTTTTTTTCGTATGTGGCTGTGCAATATATGCGTTTTTCAATAAAAGTTTTATGATGAAATGAGGGTCTACATAAGAAATGTGTGAAATAGATTTTTTATTCGATATTAACGGGCAGTAAAAATCTCACCTCATAATTCAGCGAAAGCATTGTCCAGTTCCAGTGGCTAGAATGTTCGATGTCTTCGCTTCTCCCTGCGAGGTAAAAAACACCTCTACGTCAGAAGCTCCATCCCCCTCACATTCTGGACGAGCCATTTCCACTTTTCTTTAAGAAGGTAGGCAGGAGATCAACTGCCCGCAAAAGCCCGATTGATGATGGGATTTTCACTTTATGAATGAATAAATTTTGTGTTTTATGAGGGAGCTGTTAATATCGCAGCTCTCTTTTTGTGTCAATTTCAAAAACTTATTGCACTATCTCGAAAAATATTGAACAAAATTTCAAAAGTGTGTTTACATTTGTTCAAAGTGGAGTTAGAATGAAGTTGTTAAAAGATATGAGGAGTGAAGAAAATGAACATTGCAAAGTTAATTGATCATACAGTTTTGAAACCGGATACTAAAAAAGAAGACGTTATGAAAGTTTTAGAAGAAGCAAAAAAATACAATTTCGCTTCTGTTTGTATTAATCCAACATGGGTGAAATTAGCAGCTGAAGAATTAGCAGGACACGACGTGGATGTTTGCACAGTAATTGGTTTTCCTTTAGGTGCAAATACAACTGAAACAAAAGTATTTGAAACAAAAGATGTAATTGCAAAAGGTGCGACTGAAGTTGATATGGTAATCAACGTTGGCGCGTTAAAAGATGGCGATAATGAATTCGTTGAAAAAGATATTTACGAAGTTGTACAAGCTGCAAAAGGAAAAGCACTTGTAAAAGTTATTATTGAAACTTGCTTATTAACAGATGAAGAAAAAGTACGTGCTTGCGAATTGTCAGTAAAAGCTGGTGCTGATTTTGTAAAAACTTCAACTGGATTCTCAACTGGTGGAGCGACTGCTGAAGATATCGCATTAATGCGTAAAACAGTTGGAGCAAATGTTGGTGTGAAAGCATCTGGTGGTGTTCGTACAAGAGAAGATGCTGAGAAAATGATTGAAGCTGGAGCTTCTAGAATCGGTGCAAGTGCAAGTGTTGCAATTGTATTAAATGACACAGAAGGCGCTTCAGATAACTACTAATTTATAAAGATTTAGAAGTAATAGATACACATATTGCAGGGAGCATGGTGTATCTATTGCTTTAACAATTGAAAAATATGTAACCGGATCCGGAAAAGGAGGGAGAATGTTATGAAATATGTAATCGGTATCATAGGCTTGATCATTGTGTTAGGCATCGCCTGGCTTGCTAGTAATAATAGAAGAAAAGTGAAATATCGCCCTATTATCACGATGATTGTGCTTCAGTTTATATTAGGTTTCTTACTATTAAATACGAGCATCGGGAACATATTGATTGCTGGGATTGCAGATGGTTTTGGACAATTGTTAAAGTATGCTGGTGATGGTGTTAATTTCGTGTTTGGTGGGTTAGTAAATCAAAAAGAATTTTCATTCTTTTTAGGAGTATTAATGCCAATTGTTTTTATATCAGCTTTAATTGGTATCCTGCAGCACTTTAAGATATTGCCGATCATTGTAAAAGGGATTGGTTTAGCTTTAAGCAAAATAAATGGAATGGGGAAACTTGAATCGTATAATGCTGTAGCTTCAGCGATTCTAGGACAATCAGAAGTATTTATTTCGGTTAAGAAACAATTAGGTTTATTATCGGAAAGAAGATTATATACATTGTGCGCATCTGCAATGTCAACAGTTTCTATGTCGATTGTCGGATCATACATGGTTTTATTGAAACCACAGTATGTTGTAACCGCTTTAGTACTTAACTTGTTTGGTGGATTTATTATTGCTTCTATCATTAACCCTTACGAGGTTACTGAAGAAGAAGATATGTTAGAAGTACAAGAGGAAGAGAAAAAGACCTTTTTTGAAGTATTAGGGGAGTATATAATTGATGGATTTAAAGTTGCTATTACAGTGGCAGCTATGCTAATTGGTTTCGTTGCTTTAATCGCTTTCATCAATGCTATTTTTAAAGGAGCGATAGGTATTTCATTCCAAGAAATTCTTGGCTATGTATTTGCACCGTTTGCATTTATTATGGGAGTTCCTTGGCATGAAGCTGTTAACGCAGGTAATATTATGGCGACAAAACTTGTATCAAATGAATTTGTGGCAATGACAGATTTAGCACAAGGGAACTTTAATTTCTCTGGAAGAACAACAGCTATTATATCCGTGTTCCTTGTTTCATTTGCGAACTTCTCTTCAATTGGAATTATTGCAGGGGCCGTTAAGAGCTTAAATGAAAAACAAGGGAATGTAGTAGCGAAATTTGGTTTGAAATTACTTTTCGGTGCAACGTTAGTAAGTTTCTTATCAGCAACGATAGTTGGTTTAATATACTAAAAGTTTCATAGAATATAAAAAGGATTGGTGATTAAAATGAGAATGGTAGATATTATTGCGAAAAAACGTGATGGTAAAGAATTAACAACAGAGGAGATTCAATTTTTTATTAAAGGATATACAAATGGATCAATACCTGATTATCAAGTGAGTGCATTGGCAATGGCTATCTTTTTCAAAGACATGTCTGACCGTGAACGTGCTGATTTAACTATGGCTATGGTGAATTCTGGAGAAACAATTGATTTATCGGAAATTGAAGGGGTTAAAGTAGATAAACATTCAACTGGTGGTGTTGGTGATACAACAACATTAGTTTTAGGACCATTAGTAGCTGCTTTAGATGTACCGGTTGCAAAAATGTCTGGTCGAGGTTTAGGACATACAGGTGGTACGATTGATAAATTAGAAGCAGTAGAGGGCTTCCATGTTGAAATTACGAAAGAGCAGTTCATTGATTTAGTGAACCGTGATAAGGTTGCAGTTATTGGGCAAACAGGAAATTTAACACCTGCCGATAAAAAAATATACGCATTACGTGATGTTACTGGGACAGTGAATTCAATTCCGTTAATCGCAAGTTCAATTATGAGTAAAAAGATTGCAGCTGGTGCTGATGCGATTGTTCTTGATGTTAAGACAGGTGCTGGTGCATTCATGAAAACAGAAGAGGATGCGAAAGAACTAGCACATGCGATGGTACGAATCGGAAATAATGTTGGACGTCAAACGATGGCTGTTATTTCAGATATGTCACAACCTCTTGGTTTTGCAATTGGTAATGCTCTTGAAGTAAAAGAAGCAATTGACACATTAAAAGGGGAAGGTCCAGAAGATTTAACGGAATTAGTCCTTGTATTAGGTAGTCAAATGGTGGTACTTGGTAAAAAGGCTGATACATTAGAAGAAGCACGTGAAATGTTGAAAGAAGTTATGAAGAATGGAAAAGCGATTGAGAAATTCAAAGAGTTTTTAAGTAACCAAGGCGGAGATAGCTCGATTGTAGATCACCCAGAAAAATTACCACAAGCGAAATATGTAATTGATGTGCCAGCTAAAACTTCGGGTGTTGTCTCTAACATTGTGGCAGATGAAATCGGTATTGCTGCCATGCTTTTAGGAGCGGGCCGAGCAACTAAAGAGGACGAAATTGATTTAGCAGTTGGTTTAATGCTACGTAAAAAAGTGGGCGAAGTTGTAAAAGAAGGGGAATCACTTGTTACAATTTATGCAAATCGTGAAAATGTGGACGATGTAAAAGCTAAAATTTATGAAAACATTTCTGTATCAGAAAAGGCTGAAACTCCAAAATTAATTCATACAATTATTACTGATTAATGATTAGTAGCATGGAATTTACTTTGAGGAGGAAATAGTTATGGATAAAAAAAGATACATTGCAGAAGCATCAAAAATGTTGTCAAAAGCATATATTCCGTATTCTAAATTCCCTGTGGGAGCAGCGTTAGTTACGAAAGAAGGTAAAATTTATACTGGTTGCAACATTGAAAACGCTTCTTATGGTTTATGTAACTGTGCGGAAAGAACCGCTATATTCAAAGCAGTATCAGAAGGAGAACGCGATTTTAGCTATTTAGTAATCACAGGTGAAACAGATGGACCTATTTCACCATGCGGAGCTTGTAGACAAGTCATTGCAGAGTTTTGTGATCCTAAAATGCCAGTTTTATTAACAAATCAAAAAGGTGATGAAAAAGAAGTAACGGTGGAACAATTGCTTCCAGGTGCTTTTTCGATAGAGGATTTAATCTAATTTCAAATGAATAAGAGAAAGAAGCTGTCCTAAAATTCATATGTTGGGAGAGCTTCTTTTTTTGTGTGAAGAATAGGTTTTTAATTAAGCGTTGAGATTCTGTTTAGGAAAGACATTTTTCTATTTAAATGAGAATTTGCTGGGGTTGGATCGACCGTTTTGCAGGAGTACTCTTTCTGTCTGCTTCTTAGTTATTTCAACCTCGTAAACTGTCTACAAGGTTAGGTGAAGCTATAAAGAGTTTCGTACTAAACGAGGGGAGCTACGAATAGGCTGGTAGAAGAGTAGAAAGAAGGGAGGTCTAAAATGAAACCGTATCACATCATTGGAAAAAGTATTAAACGAAAAGAAGGTGCCGACAAAGTAACGGGAAGAGCAAAATATGTAGATGACGAGATTGAGATAGGTACTTTATATGCAAAACTCTTAACAAGTGTATATGCACATGCTGTTATTGAGAGTATTGATATAAGGAGAGCAAAGGAAATCCCGGGTGTTCATGCTGTGATAACAGGAGCAGATTATCCTATTCTTGTCGGTTCTAGTATTGTAGATCGTCCCCTGTTAGCCTATGAAAAAGTTCGGTATTTTGGTGAGCCTATAGCACTTGTTGTAGCGGATAGCGAGGCGATTGCTAAACATGCCTCAGCGCAAATACGTGTTACATATAAGAAACTTCCTGTGGTTCATGCCCCGCTACAAGCCTATTTAGAAAGAGATATACTCGTACATGAAAACGTAGAACAATATGAATTAGAAGAAGAAGTATATCCAGAAGCACATACAAATATTGCAAATCGGACGAAAATTCGTAAGGGAGATATTCGAGAAGGGTTTGCAAATAGCGAAGTTGTTGTAGAGGAAACGTTTTCTTTTCGGCAATCTGATCATACTGCAATGGAGACGCGATGTGCGAAAGCAGAAATTAAGCCAAATGGGGAGGTTATTATTCATTCTACTTCGCAAGCACCTTTTGAAATTAAAAGATTACTTAGTAAAGCGTTTCAAATTGATGAGGAAAAAATAATTGTACATGTGCCTTTAGTTGGAGGGGCGTATGGTGGGAAAACAACGGTACAACTTGAGTATTTAGTATATCTTGCTTCTAAAGCAGTGGATGGGAGGCGTGTTACTCTTCGGAATAGTAGAGAAGAAGATTTTGTAACGTCGCCTGTTCATATTGGTTTACAAGCAAAAGTAAAGCTTGGATGTACAAAGAATGGGAATTTACAAGCGGCAGAGATTTTATATTTATTTGATGGCGGTGCGTATGCTGATCGGGCAGTGACTATGAGTAAAGCGGCCGGATTAGATTGTACAGGTCCATACTCAATTCAGCATGTATCGTGTGATTCGCTTTGTATGTACACGAATCATACATATGCGACATCGTTTCGTGGATTTAGTCATGCTGAGTATACATTTGTAATTGAAAGAATGATAGATATATTGGCAAATAAAATAGATATGTGTCCGCTCGAGTTTCGTATGAAAAATGCAATTAAGCAAGGAGATACAACACCAACACAAGTAACGGTCACTAAAAGTAATACAGGGGATATTCAGGCGTGTATACAAAAGTTAAAGTCGCTTATTAATTGGGAAGAAGGGAATCGAATTATTTTATCAAATGGAAGGATACGAGCAAAAGGAATTAGTTGCTTTTGGAAAAATTCGACGACACCAAATAATGCTGGAGCGGGTGCGACTATAACTTTTAATGGTGATGGGAGTGTAAATGTTAATTGTGGTGCAGTTGAAATTGGGCAAGGAACGAAAACAACTTTAACACAAATGGTTGCAGAAAAAATGAATATGAAAGTTAAAGATGTATCTATTATGATGGAAGTCAACACACAAATAGCGCCAAAACATTGGAAAACAGCTGCTAGTCGAACGACACATCTCGTTGGAAATGCAGTTGTAAAAGCGACTGAAGATGCAATGAAGCAGTTACTAGATACAGCAGCTAATATACTTGGAATACCAGTGCATGAGTTAGCAATTAAGAATAAAGTTGTATATGTAAAAACAAACCCAGATATGTATGTATCATTTTCAAAGATTGTTTTTGGATATGCTGATTCGAGTGGAAATGTGTATGGTTCGCCGATAATTGGCAGAGGTGCTTATGTATTTGAAGGGATTACGAAGATTGATTATGAGACAGGAAAAGGACAAAGTGGACCTGAATGGGGAGTGGGCGCACAGGCAATCGAGGTAGAATTTGATCCACAAGTATATACATATAAATTAATAAAAGCAGTAACGGTTGCAGATGCAGGAAGGATTTTAAATAGAAAGGGAGCAGAAACACAAATTATAGGTGCTATGAGTATGGGATTAAGTTTTGCGACGAGAGAAACATTTCACTATGACTTGTATGGAAGAGTTCTTAATAATCAGTTTCGTTCTTATAAAGTGATGCATTATGGGCAACACCCAAAATACATTGCTGAATTTGTGGAAGTACCGCATGATCAAGCTGCATTTGGATCAAGAGGGCTTGGTGAGCATGGAATTATCGGTATGCCCGCTGCTTTAGCGAATGCGTTATCTATTGCAGCTAGTATTTCACTTCGTCAATTACCTATTAATCCTGAATTGATTTGGAAAGTAAAACAAACAAAGGAGAATGGTGTATATGATACCATTTGACTTTGAATATTATCGTCCAAATTCTATTGAAGAAGCAATCCGATTATTTCATCAGCTGGATAAAGAGGGAAAAAGGCCCATTTATTATGGAGGAGGCACTGAAATTATTACAATGGGGCGTCTGCAACAAATTGTCACGAAAGCGGTCATTGATTTAAAAGATATTCCCGAATGTAACATTTGTGAATGGAATGGCCAAAAGCTTATTCTAGGAGCTACATTAACATTAACAAAAGTTCAAGAGGAAAAAGTATTTCCTCTTCTTGGAGAAACTGCCGGAAGAGCTGCAGATCACACAGCAAGAAATAAAATTACGCTTGGTGGCAACATTGCAGGGAAATTTATATATAGAGAAGCGGTACTCCCATTTTTACTAGCGGATAGTACATTTGTTGTTGCAGGAAAAGAAGGTGTGAAATATATTAGGGCACAGGAGGCCTTTATTGAGAAGTTACAATTGCAAAAAGGAGAGTTTCTTGTACAAATTATTACTGATCAAAAATATATAGAATCTCCTTATTACAGTGTAAAAAAAAGACAATTAGAGAAAATTGATTACCCACTTGTAACGGTTGCTGCGTTAAAAAGTGATGGAAATATTCGAATCGCATTTAGTGGATTGTGCGCATTTCCATTTCGGTCGCTCGCGGTAGAATCGGTGTTAAATGATGGAAGTATACCAGTTAAGAAGAGAATTGAGCGCGTCCTTTTTCATATTCCTGCACCTATATTAGATGATATACGGGGTTCGCGTGCTTATCGTATATTTATTTTGCAACATGTGCTTTATGATGTGCTGATGAAGCTTGAAGGGGTGAAGTAATGGGAAAGGGACAATTTATTCTTCATGTGAATGAGGAAGATAGAGAAGTGATTGTCAGAATGGCAGATACGTTATTATATACATTACGACATAACCTCGGTCTAACTGGAGCTAAACCAGGATGTGAAAACGGTGATTGTGGTGCTTGTACCGTTCTTGTTGAGGGGCTACCAATTAAGTCTTGTATTATGTTAGCCGTAGAAGCTATTGGTAAGCGGATTACAACGATTGAAGGCTTACGGGAAACGCCTATTCAGCAAGCTTTTGAAGACAAATGGGCTTTTCAGTGTGGGTATTGTACGCCTGGATTTATTATAAATTGTCATGCGCTCGTTACAAAAAAAATGGACATGGATGATTCAATTATTGAAGAATGGTTAAGTTCTAATATTTGCCGGTGCACAAGTTATCAAGAAATTGAAGAAGCTGTGAAATCTGTCTTACAAAAGAAACGGGAGAATCAATAATGACTTCTATTTATACTGTACTAGAAGCCCTACTATCATGTGAACAACGGTGTGCCGTAGCAACTATTATTCATGTGGAAGGTTCTGCATATTGTAAAGAGGGAACTATCATGCTTTTTTGTGAAGATGGAACAAAAGTCGGATTGTTAAGTGCAGGTTGTTTAGAAGAAGAGGTTTCTATTTATGCAGCCGAAGTAATGGAGAATCAAACATGGTCTATTCATCAATTTAATACGAGGGCAGAAGATGATTTATCTTGGGGAATGGGATGTAATGGCATCATTCATATATTAGTTGAGTATATAGATGAAGAGTACAAAGTTTTTTTGCAAACACTATATGAATACCTTAAGAAGGGCATTTCAGTTCGAATGATAAAAAATATTTCTTTAATACAAACATTATTTATTAGTGAGAATGGTAACATGTTTGGGAATGAGGAAGCTTTGTTTCCAATTCATTCCTTACATGGTTTACACGGTAAATGGTTTTATCAACACTTTACACCAAAGCCAAGGCTTTGTATTTTTGGAGCAGGCGAGGATGCAAAACCGCTTGTTCGGTTTGCAAAAGAAGTAAACTTTTTTGTAACAGTCTGTGATTGGAGAGAATCGTTATGTAATGCTGCACGTTTTCCGAGTGCAGATGTTTGTATAAGTGGATTTCCGAAAGAGGTTGTACCACAACTTCTATTAAGAAAAGAAGATTTTGTTGTGATTATGACTCACCATTTTCAGCGTGATCAACAATTGATCGAACTTTTATTGGAACAATGTGTTCGCTATATCGGTATTCTAGGTCCACGTCATCGCACTGCTCGTCTGTTAGAAGGAAAGGCGATACCTAAAAACGTTCATTCTCCGGTAGGGCTTGCGATTGGTGGAAAAGGACCAACTGAAATTGCGATTAGTATTATAGCTGAAATTGTTCAAGAATTAAGGGGGAAGTAAAATTAAGATTGCTGGTATATATTTAGCTGCTGGAAACAGTCGAAGGATGGGACCCGGAATACACAAGTTACATCTTCCATTACAAGGGGAACCACTTGGGAGCCTAGCGTTACAAGCAGCAATTTCTTCAAGGCTCTCACATATTATTGTTGTTACGAATGAGCCTGCTTGGATGTTAAAAAGAATGCACCGTGAAAATGTGCACATTCTTACTTGTCCAAATGCTTGTAGAGGACAGTCGTACTCTCTTCAATGCGGTATTGAGAAGGCGAAACGAATGAATGTTGATGGAGTGATGGTCCTTCTGGCTGATCAACCATTTGTGACAGCTGAATTTATTAATAAGATAATAGGTTGCTATGAGCAAAATAAAAACATTCATTTTGTAGCAGCGAGTTATAGGGGAATAAGGCAACCGCCTGTTTTATTTACAAAGAAAGTATTTCCACTTTTTCAAACGTTGAAAGGGGATGAAGGAGCACGCGCGATTTTTATGAAGCCTACGATAAATGGAATTTCATTGTTGTCGGAAAGTGAGAGAATGTTTTTTGATGTAGATACATGGGGGAATTATCAACAGGTGAGACAAGAATATGAGGATTGATATGGTGTTTAAATCGCAATGTAGTACGTATGAAACTATGTCTATACTATAAAAAGAGCCAAAATTTCTCAATTTAGAAATTGGGCTCTTTTTATGTTGATACGATTTTGTAAAATTGGTCGTTTGAATCGATCTTAGATCTCATTTTTTAACGTTCATACGATTTTGTGCATGCTGTAAAGCAAGTGGAGTAACATTTTCTCCGTTAGGATCTACAATCGTTGTATTTAATAAAATGGAATCTAAACTCCCGCGAAATTCTTTCATGTAGCTTTGTCTTAACATTTGCTGTTCTTGTTTTTCAATTTCTTGAAGTCCTGAAATTCTTTCTTTTTTTGCCAATTCATTAATACGAAATAATATATTTTTCATTTTCTTCACCTCTGTTATTTAACTATAAATTAGAAACTTACTAATTTATAGTTATCTTAATATTTCTTTTTGATTATGTCAATAGTTGTAAATGAAAAAGACATTCTTTTCTTCAAGAAGAGTGTCTAACTATGCTACATTAGATTCATCCATCATTTTTATAAATGATTTCTATTAAAATAATTCATTTTATTTATTTGTATTCTAAATATATAATAGCGATTAGGTGAGTGCAAAGAAGCGGCTTTTTCATGAGTATAGGAATTAATGCTTTTTTTAGAGCATTGATTAAGTTGAAAATATAATGAGGTTGTTACTAAAACCAACTAATTTCATGAGAATTATTATTTTTATTGGTGTTTTGGTGAATACTGGACTACATTTCCGCTTTAGAAGAAAACCATATAATTTACATATTATCTTTTTTATTATTATGGAAATATGAATATAACAAGAAAAATATCAGGGATTTATATTTTAGCTTTATATAACACAAAAGAATGATCGTACAACAGGAGGAGTAAGTATGGAGCTGCGCCATTTGAAAACTTTTATTATTGTAGCGGAAAGCGGTGGCTTTACACGGGCTGGTGAACAACTGGGATATACGCAATCGACAATCACCAATCATATTAGATCATTAGAAGAAGAGATAGGAAGTCCATTATTTGATCGTCTTGGTAAAAAGGTAATTTTAACTGAGGTAGGAGAGCATATGCTTTCTTATGCACATAAAATATTGGAATTATCGAATGAAGCATTGGAATCATCTCAAATGAACGGCAAATCGTCAGGAACAATACGTATTGGAGCAAATGAATCTTTAATGATTTATCGATTACCTGCTGTTTTATATGAATTTAAAAGGAAGTATCCACAAGTTCATATCATTTTACAACCATCAGAGAGTCAAGAGTTGCATAATGAATTAAAATCAGGGAAATTTGATTTCGCGTTATTTACACATCCGGAACAACTTGGGGCAGACATCGTTACTCATTCTCTTGTTCAAGAGAAGATTGTACTTATTGCTCCGCCGAGGCATCCCTTAACGAAAAAAATGAACGTTGATCCTGCTGATTTAGAAGGGGAAATGTTGTTACTTACAGAGCCAGGGAGTTATCGAGATTTGTTAGAAAGACGAATTAAAGAAGATGGTATTAATTGTTCTCATATTCATTTTTGGAGTATTGAAGCGATTAAGCAAACTGTTATGTGTGGGCTAGGGATATCTTATTTACCGTTTATAACGGTAAAAGAAGAAATCGAGCAGGGTAAGCTAAGTGTATTACCATGGAAGTATAGTGAAGATTTCGTTACTACTGAATTGGCATATCATAAAAGTAAATGGTTAACTCCTGCAATGAAGAAGTTAATTGAAATGATAGAAAAGCATGCAGAGAAATGGAAAAAATTCTCTTGATTCTCTGAGATGAAATTAGGCTGAAAAATATATGTATTGGATAGGTAGGGGGAAAAGTAATGAACGAAAGAGTAAAAGAAATAGCGCTTGTCGTAATTGGATCATTATTGTTTGCGATTGGAATTAACTTTTTTGCTATTCCAAATCGATTATCTGAAGGTGGAATTATCGGACTGACAGTTATTACATATTATCTGTTCGATTGGTCACCAGGTACTGTAAACCTTATAATAAATGCAGTATTACTTGCAATTGGGTATAAATTTTTTGATAAGAAAACAATGGTATATACAATACTTGGTATTGTATCTTCATCTTTCTTTTTATATATCACAGAAGATATTGCAACTCCAGTAAACCATGATACATTATTAGCAGCTCTCTTTGCTGGTGTTTTTGTTGGAATCGGTTTAGGGTTTATGTTCCGTGCAGGTGGTACATCAGGTGGATCTGCAATCATCGCACAACTAGCAAACCAATATTTAGGCTGGAGCGTTGCGAAAGGTGTATTAATTATTGATATCGTAGTTATTGCGGGTTCAGTATTTATTATCGGACAGGAAAAGGCTATGTATACGCTGGTAGCAGTATTTATAGGTGCAAAGGTTATTGATTTTATTGTAGAAGGATTGAATACAAAGACTGCTGTAACAATTATTTCAAACTATCCAGACATGATCAAAGAATCAATTATGAAGAATATGACACGAGGTGTCACAGTATTAGATGGAAAGGGCGGTTACACAGGAAATAACAAAGAAGTATTATATATTGTCATTAATAAACAAGAACTTATGCAATTAAAGAAAGTCGTGAGCCAAAAAGATGAAAATGCGTTCGTTGTTATTCATGATGTACGTGATGTATTAGGTGGTGGCTTTAAAGCGAGTTAAAAGAGCTGGTCTTCAATTTTTGAGGACCAGCTTTTTTGTTCGAGTAGGTAAGTAGATTGATTAGTGTAGCCATCTATTGTGCTTTAATAAGAATCACTAAGTAATATGTAAAACTAACAAAATTTGAATAATTGCTTGAAGATAAACCGCTAAACAGCTTGTGCATAGTATCATGTATTTCTGGATTTTGATTTGTTGTACTGATACTTTTTCATCAATGATGAAGGAGAAAATGTAACGGCTGAAAATACTTGCAGTGGAAGTATTTCACTTTTTTCTAAATTTTTTGTACTGATTAAACTGTAATGAGTTGTTAATATCTGTATTTTTGTACCTGCATAATTTCTCGATAATCTCTCTTTATAATTACTGTGAATCAGCAGAAGGAGGGAGTGCTTTATGAAAAAAAGTGTATTAGCAGCAGTTACAGTCTCCTCAATATTTTTAATAGCTGCATGTTCTGCAACCACAAATACAACAAGTAATCATAAAAATATGAACGATAAAAAGGTAATACATACTGAAACTGCAACAAAGCCACTAAAAGTTGTAAAAGGACCTGAAGTTACGTTAGTAGCAAAAGAAGCGAAACAAAAATTAAGTAATGGTGTTGTGGTTCCAGTATGGACATTTAATGGTTCGTCTCCTGGACCAGAGATTCGTGTAAAACAAGGGGAAAGAGTTAAGATTACATTAAAAAATGAACTATCTGCACCAGTATCTATTCATTGGCATGGGTATCCAGTTCCAAATAACATGGACGGAATTCCGGGGGTGACACAAGATGCGATTGAACCAGAAAAAAGTTTCACCTATGAATTTGAAGCTAATGTGCCGGGAACATATTGGTATCATTCACATCAAGACTCCGTTAATCAACTAGATCGAGGATTATATGGTACGCTTGTTGTAGAAGATACAAATGAAAAATATGATAAAGATTATACATTAATGTTAGATGAATGGGTAACGGATGAAAAAGAAATCGATAAACAAATCAAAGAAATGACAAAAGGGAAAACAGAAAAATCAGATGGTGATAAATCTGATATGGATCATGGAGATATGAAAAGTATGGACCATTCTGATATGAATATGGAAAGCGACATGGAAGGTCATGATATGAGCATGTATGACTTATTCACAATCAATGGTAAAAGTGGAGATTTAGTAGAGCCATTGAAAGTGAAAAAGGGAGATAAAGTTCGACTTCGATTGGTCAATGCTGGTTATTTATCACATAATATCCATGTTCATGGTCATGACGTCAAAGTAATTGCGACGGATGGACAGCCAATAAATGATCCAAAAGTTGTAAAAGATGAAGTGATTTCGATTGCACCGGGGGAACGTTATGATGTTGAGTTTACAGCTAACAACCCTGGAAAATGGTATGTTGAGGACCATGGTGAAGGAAAAGATATAAAAGGAATGAAAGCGATTATTGAATATGATGGCAGCAAAGAGATGAAGGATAAAGCAAATGAAAAAGAAAAACTTCCAACATTAGATATAGCGAAATATGGTACTAAGAAAGTAGGGGATTTCAAATTAGACCAACAGTATAATGCGAAATATACAATGGATTTGAATACAGAAATGAATGGTAATGAAATGGTATATACAATTAACGAAAAAACCTTCCCTAATATTGATCCAATTCAAGTGAAAAAAGGCGATTTGGTAAAAGTGAAATTGGTAAACCGTTCAAAAATGGATGATCACCCAATGCATTTACACGGTCACTTCTTTCAAGTATTAAGTAAGAATGGCCAACAGATAGAAGGTTCTCCAATTGTGAAAGATACATTAAACTTAAAACCAGGCGAAGAATATGAAGTAGCTTTTGTAGCAGATAATCCAGGCGAGTGGATGTTCCACTGTCATGATTTACATCATGCTTCAGCAGGTATGGTAACAGAAGTGGAATATAAAGATTACAAATCTGATTATGTTCCAAATCCTAATATCCCTAATATGCCAGAGTAGTGTTAAATCAATACAACGTATAAGCAAACAACATAAAGCAGCTATCCATAAGATAGCTGCTTTATGTTGTTTGCTATTTAAAAAATATATTTGTTTTTAAGAACATGAAAATGAAGTTTTCTATCTGATCCTTACATACGGTTACTATTCCATAAGAGAGAGAGAAAACATGGTAATACTAAAAGAGACGTGGTTTAGGCCACACATACGATCATTTACAATGAATTTTCTAGGCTTGAAACATTATGAAATTAGTAGAACACTTTGAAAAGTGAGTAACACCTAATAGCAATATATAGTAGTCATTGCTATCAAACCTAAAGTTTGAAGTATCTCCAAAATGAAAAAATGATATACTTTCTATCAATTTTGTAGAAAGTATATCATTTTTTGTATTATTAGGTAGGGGATAATCTAAATAGTATTAATGTTTGTAGTAGAATGATCGCCTTACTTTTGAAGCATTGAATGTTTAACTACAAAAACACTTGAGAGGAACAATATATGTTTCCATGAAACTCCTCTTTGTAAAGAGTGATTTCCATAGAGCGTTATAGCACTAATATTTCCTGTTAGTTGGCAAGGTGCAAGGGTACCTACAAGTCCCAAAAAGAACGCAAATAAAATAGGTATTGATCTAGTAGAATTTGCTATATTCATAAAGGGAGACATGAATTGATAGCTCCATTCACTGATTGTTGAAAACACGTTTTATTCTCCTTTCTAAATTATACTTGAGAAGTAAAAGTGTTATCTCATTTAATTTTAGTATCATAGATTAGTTAAATTCTAAAGTTCCATTTTTAGTGATTTGTTTCCACGTTTTACCGTCATCAGTAGTAAGAAATACATTTGCTTTAGTCGTAGCAAAAACTATTTCAGATGGATTTTGGGGATTTTGTGAAATATACATGATCTGGTCTTTAGAGTCTAAAGCTGGAATTTGTAAGTTTGTATTTTGATTAGTAGCAAGTGATTGTTTGGTCAATGCTTGTTGTTTTTGTTCAGTAATATAGGAATATATAATATCCTCATTTCCAAATGTTAATGCAGTTGATTCTAGTGATCTAGAAAATAATTTAAATGTATTTCCATAATCTGTAGATAAGTAAACCCCGTTTTTTGAGCTCATAGCGATAACACTTGATTTATCAGGATGTACAGCAAATGAACTAATTGCACTGGAGAGTCCATCTAGCTTACTATTCTTCCACTCATTCCCTTTATTCGTACTATAATATACTCCGTTTTTCAGCTTGGAATTTGGTCGTTCATTATACACAAAGACAGTTTCGTTATTATATCCTACAGCAAGATTATGAAAATCAGATTCTCCATAAAACGCTAGTGTTTCAAGATTTTTTCCACCATCAGTACTTTTAGTTAAGCCTAAAGGATTTTTTAAGTCTGATCCTTGTTCAGGATGACCACTTGCAAAGAATCCATTCTTTGTAGCTTGAAAGCCCATATAATCATGCTTTTGCTCCCTTGTTTCTAGCCATTTTCCATATTGATATACTTTTATTCCATTGTGGGTTGCGATTGAAATTCCGGATAGGTTTCCAGGATATCCAATACCATGAATATGTTCAATTTTCCCAGATGAAATTTCTTTATAAAAATCTTGAGGAACAGCATTTGATGTTCCTTTATTATTTTGATTAGTAGTTTGCTTAGATTGGGAAACTTCCTCTTTCTTTGGTGATGTTTCTTGTCCATTGGAACAGGCTGTGAATGTAAAGATAGATGTAATAGCTAAAGTGCTGATTAGAATTTTTCGCAAATGGATAGTCTCCTTTTTAATTATAAATTGATTTCCTAAGTATAATAAAGAATTGTCAAGAAATTATGGAGTGCAAAAGGAAGAGTTAGAAGGATCAATACATATGTATAAGGATAAAATTTGGAAAACGATAAAATAATACTTAAAATTTCAAATGAAATAGGATAAACACCCTCAATAGTATAAAACATTGAGGGTGTTTATTGATTATAGGTGCTAGTGGTTATGTATATGTTTTTCATGTTTAGTTGGGAGTGAGGGAATATATTCTGGGAATGTTACAAATACAGTAAGAACAATTACCATGCCAATGGAAAGCAATAATAGGAACCAGCGGTGAATATAGGGATAAAAAGCTTCTGATAAGAATTGAATGATACATGATGTAGTAATAGTTACCGTGAGCAAGATACTAATAAGAAGTATACTGTGTGCTTGTTGAACGCTTAACATTTCTGTAATCATAGCCCCCATCATACCAGCCATCAATCCAGAGAACATCCCTTCTAAAGCAGAGTATAGATGAAAACGCAGCCCAACTAAAAGCCCAATTGAGCTACTAATCAAAATAGAAAACAAAGTAGAATATAACAAGTCACCTTTAAAGATAATCCCAAAATAGAATCCAATACTTAACCCTATGCTCATACTGAAAGACATAATAAATACCATATACTCCATTAGGGTACCTTTGGATTTAGAAATATAAGAAGCGACAAGAACTAAGATAAAACAAAGTGTTAAGGTAGTTAATGTATACGTAAATATAGTAATACCTCCCTGTCCTTTTGTTTACTTCATCATATGAGTGAGTATAGAATACTTATACCCATATATATCTGCAAATTATCTGCATAATCTAAGAAAGATAATTTCTATATAATGGGTAATGAAAGAACCTGCTGGTAATCGTGGATTCTTTTTGTTACCCGGAATGCTTCTAAAGAAACGTTACATTTGAATATCTATATTGTTATTTTGAAACAAGCAAGTCTGAAAAAAATTAAAAAATAGGATTATATCCAGTTGCATTTTATACCCCTTACCCGTATAATGTATTTAAAGAACGGTGATTACTATAACTGAGGTGGTATGGATGGGGCATTGTGAAGGTAATGAAACAAATTCAAAAATGGTTCCTCGAACAGAAGAGGAAATTCAAAATGTTATAAAACGTTTAAAGCGTATTGAAGGTCAAGTACGTGGTGTTCAAAAAATGGTTGAAGATAATCGCTATTGCGTTGATATTTTAATCCAAATTTCAGCGATTACTGCAGCTTTAAATAAGGTGGGTTTTTCATTATTAGAACGTCATACAAAACATTGTGTAGCAAAGGCAATTCATGAAGGGAATGGAGATGAATCTATTCAAGAATTAATGAGTGTCATTAAACAGTTTTCAAAATAGGAGGGGTATACAATGGATAAACAAAAACATGTTACGCTTGGAGTTACAGGAATGACATGTGCAGCTTGTGCAACCCGGATTGAAAAAGTACTAAATAAAATGGAGGGGGTAGAAGCTAACGTAAATTTAGCTATGGAAAAAGCAAGTATTAAATATGATTCATCAAAACAAGAAATCTCAAATATAAAAAATAAAATTGAAAAACTAGGCTATAACGTAGCGGAGGAAAAAGTTACTTTAGATATTGAAGGAATGACATGTGCAGCTTGTGCAACCCGAATTGAAAAGGTGCTAAACAAAATGGAAGGAGTTTCGAATGCAACTGTTAATTTAGCTACAAACAGTGCGGTTGTAGAATATAATGAAGGTTTAATTTCTACAGAAAATATTTTAGAAAAAATAAAGAAGACGGGGTATAAGGGGCAAATACGTAGTGAAGATGTAGATCGTTCAGAGAGAAAAGAGGAGGTAATTAAGGAGAAGAAGCGTCAACTTATTATTTCTATTATTTTGTCTTTACCTTTACTCTATACAATGCTTGGGCATATGCCATTTGATACAGGTCTACCAATGCCGCATATTTTAATGAATCCATGGTTTCAACTTCTACTAGCAACACCGGTTCAATTTTATATTGGTGGCCATTTCTATTTAGGTGCTTATCGTGCTCTTAGAAACAAAAGTGCGAATATGGATGTACTAGTTGCCTTAGGAACATCAGCAGCTTACTTTTATAGCTTATATGAAGCATTGAAAACATTGAGTAATTCTGCATATGTTCCTGACCTTTATTTTGAAACAAGTGCAGTTTTAATTACATTAATTCTAGTTGGGAAATATTTTGAAACATTAGCAAAAGGACGTACAACAGAAGCAATTTCTAAATTATTGAGTTTACAGGCTAAAGATGCACTTGTTGTACATGATGGTCAAGAAATACGAATACCACTTGAAGAAGTAGTTATTGGAGATACGATTATTGTAAAACCAGGTGAAAAAATACCCGTAGATGGTATTGTAACCTCGGGGATATCTTCTGTTGATGAGTCTATGATTACTGGAGAATCTATTCCAGTTGATAAAAAAGAGGGAGACGCTGTTATCGGCGCGACTATTAATGCAAATGGTGTTCTGACTATTAGAGCTGACAAGGTTGGGAAAGATACAGCTTTAGCAGGCATTATTAAAATTGTTGAAGAAGCTCAAGGCTCTAAAGCACCTATTCAGAGATTAGCAGACATCATTTCAGGTATTTTTGTTCCAATTGTTGTAGCTATTGCTTTAATTGCTTTTATTGTATGGTATTTCTTTATCACACCAGGGGATTTACCAAAAGCATTGGAAGTTGGAATTGCGATCCTTGTCATCGCTTGTCCGTGTGCGTTAGGTCTGGCTACACCAACTTCTATTATGGTTGGCACAGGAAAGGGAGCAGAGAAAGGAATTCTATTTAAAGGAGGTGAATTTTTAGAAGGGACGCACAAAATCAATGCTGTGTTACTTGATAAAACAGGAACAGTAACAAAAGGGAAACCGGAAGTTACTGATGTATTAGAATTTGAAGAAGGTATGCTCGATTATGCTATTTCAGCTGAAAGTGCTTCTGAACATCCATTAGCACATGCTATTGTTGAATATGGAAAGAAAAATGAAATTAGATTGAAAGATTTAAAACAGTTTTCAGCAATTCCAGGTCATGGTATTGAAGCAAATATTGAAGACAAAAAGGTTCTTGTTGGAACACGTAAATTAATGAATGAACAATTAGTGGAAATATCACAACATGAAGAAGTCATGAAAGAATTAGAGTATCAAGGTAAAACAGCAATGCTTGTCGCAATTGATGGGAAACTTGCTGGAATTATCGCTGTAGCTGATACAGTAAAAGAAAGCTCAAAGTATGCGATTCAAACATTAAAAGAAATAGGAATTGAAGTATACATGGTGACGGGGGATAATAAACGTACAGCTGAAGCGATTGCGAAGCTAGTTGATGTTGATCATGTATACGCAGAGGTATTACCAGAAGATAAAGCTAAAATTGTAGATGATTTACAAAAGCAAGGAAAAAGAGTGGCAATGGTGGGAGACGGTATTAATGATGCACCAGCTCTTGCGAAAGCTGATATCGGTATGGCCATTGGAACTGGTGCAGATGTAGCGATTGAAGCAGCAGATGTTACTCTAGTTGGTGGGGATTTATCTCATATATCAAAAGCAATTGAGTTAAGTCGTAAGACAATGAAAAATATTCGTCAAAATTTATTTTGGGCTTTATTTTATAATGCAATTGGAATTCCTGTAGCTGCGGCTGGATTGTTAGAACCTTGGGTAGCAGGGGCAGCGATGGCATTTAGCTCAGTATCTGTTGTGACTAATGCGCTTCGCTTGAAACGCGTTAAAATATAAATTAAATGGAGGAATTTATTATGACAATCACATTAAACGTACAAGGAATGACATGTAATCACTGTAAAATGTCAGTAACAAATGCACTTACAGAGTTAGAAGGAGTACAAAATGTTGAAGTGGATTTACAAGAGGGAACTGTAAATGTAGAGTATAATGATACAAAAGTAGATGTAGAAAAAATGAAAGAAGTTATTGAAGATCAAGGATATGATGTGGAGTAAAAGGTAATTTCAATCGTTTTTTACAAAAAGGTCACTTTATGAAAAAGTGGCCTTTTAATTTGTGATTGGTATTGTATTATTATTTCATTTAAGAAGTGCAATATATTTTTAAGTATTAGGCTATGAAAAACAGTCTTGTGTCATCATTTATCTCGACCTGTTCGAGTCTATCGATAGGTATTGAATTGACGGAAAATTATAACGATAATACAATTAAATAAACTGGATAGACAGTTTTAAGGAGATTCATAGAACTTAAGGGGGATTGTTATGAAGCAATCATTTTTTATTGAAAATCGAAAAAGGTTAGCAGAAACATTACCGGATGAATCTGTTACGATTCTATTTGCCGGACAGGCACCTTATAAGTCGGCCGACGAACATTATAAATTTGTGCCAAACCGAAACTTCTATTATATGACCGGTATTGATGGGGCGAACGTTATTTTTGTGTTGAAAAAAGTAGGCGAAACAGTAGAAGAAATGCTTTTTATTGAGAAGGCAGATCCAGTTCTTGAAAAATGGGTAGGCAAAACAATTTCAAAAGAAGAAGCAGAAGCTATTTCAGGTATAAAAACGATTGTGTACTTAGACAGTTTTGAATCATCAATTGCGCGAACGTTTTTTACAGAACATGTGAAGCATGTGTATTTAGATTTGGAGCGCCGTGAGTGGGCAGGAACGCAGACACGGACGTTGGCGTTCGCTAAGCATGTAAGAGAACATTATCCGCACATTACAATCGGTAATGCCTATCCGAATATTTGTGAACTACGAGTATTCAAAACCGATGAAGAAATTGAAAAAATAAAGGAAGCTATTATGGTTACAAAAGAGGGTATTTATAATGTGCTTAAGCATGCCAAAGAGGGCATAATGGAATATGAATTGGAAGCTCATTTTGATTTTACGTTGAAATCATCCGGTATTAAGCATCATGCATTTAATACGATTTTAGCGAGTGGTAAAAATGCAACCGTGCTGCATTATGAGGACAATGATTCCGAAATTAATAAAGGCGATCTTGTGCTGCTTGACCTTGGAGCTCAGAAAGATTACTACAACGCTGATATCAGCTATACGTTCCCTGCAAGTGGAACATTTTCAGATCGCCAAAAACAGATTTATAATATTGTGTTAAAAGCACTGAGGGAAACAATTGAGATCGTGAGGCCGGGATTAAAATTCGCTGCACTAAATGAACATACAAAAAAGGTGCTCGCCGAAGAGTGCAAGAAAATTGGTTTAATCCAAGAAGACTCGGAACTCTCCAACTATTATTATCATGGGGTGAGCCATTTCCTCGGTTTAGATACTCATGATGTAGGTTCGTACAAAGACCGAGTGCTCGAAGCTGGTATGGTCATTACAGTGGAACCCGGCTTGTATATTGAGGAAGAAACGATTGGAGTTCGTATTGAAGATGATATTTTAGTTACTGAAAATGGATATGAAAACTTGTCAAAAGATATAATAAGAACTGTTGAAGAGATTGAGGATTTCATGAGGGTACACAATCCAAATGTGAAGGATAGACAGATTGTTGCAAAATAAGAAGAACGAAGGCGCCTAATTTGTGGCGCCTTTTTCATGTTGTTTTAGAATTTTTAGTAATATGTTATATAATGAGTTCCTATTGTGAAGGTACTAAAATTAAGCGTATAATATTAGAAGTCTATAGTAGAGTATACAAAGTTGTAGGTTATACTTATATGTGAAAATTTGTGAAGGTTTTAAAGAGTTTATATGAAAATTGAAGAGATATTATTGAAGCAACACTGGAATTTAGATAGGGAGTTATAAAATGAAATTAATTATTGCCGAGAAACCAGATCAAGGTTTGGCCCTTGTTTCCCAATTTAAATATCGCCGAAAAGATGGTTATTTAGAAGTGGAAGCAAATGAGTTATTTCCAAATGGAGCTTACTGTACATGGGCAATTGGTCATTTGACGCAGTTATGTAATCCGGAACATTATCACGCTGAGTGGAAAAAATGGTCACTTGATACATTACCAATGATTCCGGAACGCTTTCAATTTGAAGTTACAAAATCAAAGTATAAGCAATTTAATGTTGTAAAACAGCTGTTACATAATCCTCAAGTGACAGAAATTATTCATGCAGGCGATGCAGGGCGCGAGGGGGAATTAATTGTACGAAATATTATCAATCTTTGTAACGTGCAAAAACCGATGAAGCGTTTATGGATTTCCTCCTTAACGAAGCAAGCGATTTACCAGGGATTTAAAAATTTACTTGATGAAGCAGATACAATCAATACGTACTATGAAGCATACACACGATCATGTGCCGACTGGGTGGTTGGGATGAATGCATCGCGTGTCTTTAGTATTTTGTTAAAGAAAAAAGGAATGAATGATGTGTTTTCGGCTGGTCGTGTACAGACGCCGACATTAGCTTTAATTGTGAAACGTGAAAAAGAAATAGAGAACTTTAAATCAGAGCCGTTTTGGGAAGTGTTTGCAACTTTTAATATAGAGGGAAAGAAATATGAAGGAAAATGGGAGCAAGATAATGAGTCCCGTTTAAAAGATCCTGATATGGCGAATAAAATCGCAGCATTTTGCCAAAATAAACCGGCCGAAGTAAAGGAAATGAAAACAGAGCGGAAAGAGTTTCAGCCCCCATTTCTATTTAACTTATCATCACTGCAAGCAACAGCGAATAAAGCATTTAAATTTTCGCCGAAAAAGACGCTTGATATAACGCAAGCTTTATACCAAAAAGGAATTGTGTCTTATCCACGTTCTGATTCTAACTATGTAACGCAAGGTGAAGCAGCGACGTTTCCTGATATCTTACAAAAGTTAAGCCAGTTTGATGAATATAAAGAGTTATTACCAGCGCCGATTGAATCCATTATGAATAATAAGCGATATGTGAATGAGAAGAAGGTTACAGATCACTATGCAATTATTCCAACAGAACAAGTGACAAATCCAAGTAAACTATCTGGCGATGAAAAGAAAATTTACGATATGATTGTAAGGCGTCTCATTGCGGCTCATTATGAGGTTGCGATCTTTGACTATACAACAATTACAACACTTGTTGATGGCCGTGCTGAATTTATTTCAAAAGGGAAACAACAAATTCAAGAAGGCTGGCGCAAAGTTATTTTCCAAGATGATAAGGATGATGAAACCATTCTTCCAATCGTAGCAGAAGGTGAGCAAGGAAAAGTTGTAAAGGTGAAGGTGAAAGAAGGAAAAACGCAGCCGCCAAAGCGTTACACAGAAGGACAACTCATTACATTAATGAAGACGGCTGGAAAGTACTTAGATAATGAAGAGCTTGAGAAAGTATTAAAGAAGACGGAAGGTTTAGGTACAGAAGCAACTCGTGCTGGCATCATCACAATGCTAAAAGATCGTAAGTATATTGATGTTAAGAAAAACCAAGTATACGCAATGGATAAAGGGAAAGTATTAATTACCGCAATTGGGGATAAAATTTTAGCTTCTCCAGAAATGACGGCAAAGTGGGAACAGCGTCTAGCTGAAATTGGAGAAGGTACAGCTTCACCAGCAACCTTTATGGAACAAACGAAAAAATTATCGGCGAAAATTATTGAAGATGCGATTGAAATGTCTGAGAAATGGGATTTTACTGGATTGAATGTAGAGTCAATTGAACGAAAAGGATCGAAATTTACAATAGGTAAAAAAGTAGGGAGATGTAAAAAATGCGATGGGGATGTAATTGATAAATCGACTTTTTACGGTTGTTCAAATTATAATACAACTCAATGTGATTTCACTATCTCCAAAAAAATATTAGGAAAAACAATTTCACAAAAAAATATGACGAAACTATTAAAAGGTGAACAAACAGATTTAATTAAAGGGTTTAAGAAAAACGATAAAGCATTCGATGCGAAGCTAGAGTGGAAAGAGAATAAAATTAACTTTGTGTTTGAAAAGTGAAAAAAGGTGTTACGACAATATCGTAACACCTTTTTTCTAAGTATTTGTGTGTAAAGGGTCTAGTAGATATTCCCTCGTTTCTTGCATAGTTTACATAATTTTCATCCCGCTATTCGCGGGCAGTAAGACCCTTACCTCAAAACTGAGCGAAAGCATTGTCCAGTTCCAGTGGCTTCGCTTCTTCCTGCGAGGTAAAAAACACCTCTACGTCAGAAGCTCCATCCTCCTCACATTCTGGACGAGCCACTTCCACTTTTCTTTAAGAAGTTAGGTGGGAATCAACAGCCTGTAAAAGTCCGATTGGTGATGGCTAATAATCAGTGGGGATGAAGATCCCCATTAATTAAAGTTTCATTTTATATGTAAAGGTGTCATGTATCTTCTGTATTCATTTACCATACAAAAAGCCCCACAAGCATAGCGCTTAATAAGGAAACAGCCATTCCACTAACAAGAAGCTTCCAAACATTCTTACCGATAATTACTGATTTTTCTGCACCAAATAATGAATTGTAAGTCCCATAAATCATACCAACTGTACTAAAGTTAGCAAAAGAGGCTAGAAATGTTGTTGCAACTGCAATAGTATGCGGATGTAAAGAGTGTAAGCGTGATTTTAAATCCATCATCGCAACAAATTCATTAGTTGTAATTTTTATCCCCATTAATTCAGCGACATACATAGCATCAGTTCCTGATAAACCGAGTAAAAATGCAAAGGGACTAAAGATAATAGAGAAGATTTTTTGAATTGTTAAACCTGTTACAAAAAAACTTAAAATACCATTCAAACATGCTGTTAATGCTACATATCCAATAACCATGGCTAGAATAACAATAACCATATTCATCCCCACTAACATACTGTTTGAAATGGTAGAGAAAAAATCTTTTTTTTCTTCTTTTGATGGTGAATAAACAATATCTTCTTCTTTAGTGATTGCTATAGGATTTAAAACATTTGCTAAAATTAATGCATTTATACAGTTTAAAGGAATTGCACTGAAAATATATGTTGCTGGAACCATTGATAGATAGGCACCAAGAATAGATCCGCTGACGCTACTCATACTCATAATTCCAAAAGTCAACAAACGATTTTCTTTTAAAACAGATAATTGGTCACGAACTACAGCAAGAGCTTCCGTGTTTCCTAAAAACATCATTTGAATGGAAAAAAAACTTTCTAACTTTGGTAAACGAGAAATTTTTGAAATGATTGCACCTACTTTATCAATAATCCAAGTTAAGATTCCAAAGTAAGAAAGAATATCGAAAAAAGTGATAACAAAAATGATAGGAAGTAATGCGCTAAAGAAGAAGTCAACTGTTTGATTTTCCATAGCTGATGGAAACGCAAATCGAATACCTTCATTCGCACATGAAATGAGCCAAGTGAAAAATGATGCAATTTTATTAATTATGATACTTCCCAATTTGGTGCCTAACATAAACCATGTAATAAAAAGTTCAAGGATTATCAGAATAATGATTGGTTTCCACTTTATGTTTCTTTTATTAGGTGAACATAAGAAAACTACTAATAATACAATGAAAATCCCTATAATATTTAATATCAAATTCATGTCAACAACTCCTTGAGGTTTATTATTTGTATATAAAAAAGCTCTTATTCTCCACACTTAGGCTAATGAAGGAGAAATTATGAAAAACAAGAGGGAAATGTAAAAAATATGAAGGGGATCTATTTTAGGAAAAGTCATTATTTTTTAGGTGTTTTTAATTCGTGGAAAATATTATTAAATTAGAAATAATTATGAAAGAAGCTGAAAGTGTGAATGAAATTTTATCACATGAAGAAAGATGAGATAGATATGCACTTACAAGTAAAGTAGTTTAGTATAACTTTGTAATGCGAATGAAATTTGTAGTATTTCTCCAATTTTTTATACTGAAAGCGAATTTAATTAAAAAATTCAAAAAATAGTATTGAAATATATTATTCTTAAGACTATAATAAGTGATAATAAAATATATACTAGTTAAATATTCAGAATCTTCAATTAGTTAAAAATGGAAATGAAATAATTGATTTTGTAATGGAGGTTGTATCATGTCGAATAAAGTACCTTTTTCGTTCATAGTAGTTATCGGATTAATGTTATTTGCTCTCTTTTTTGGAGCAGGAAATTTAATTTTCCCTGTAATGTTAGGTCAATCAGCTGGAACAAATATTTGGTCAGCGAATGCGGGATTTTTAGTAACTGGGGTTGGACTACCATTACTTGGTGTATTAGCATTTGGAATTTCAGGAAAAGAGGATTTACAATCACTGGCAAGTCGTGTTCACCCTGTTTTTGGAATTGTATTTACAACAGTTCTATATTTAGCAATTGGTCCATTATTTGCAATACCGAGAACGGGTAATGTTTCCTTTGAAATTGGTCTTAAGCCTTTTGTACCAGAAAGTTTAAGTTCTATGGCTTTAGTTATTTTTACAATAATATTTTTTAGTATTACTTGTTTTTTTTCGCTCAATCCTGCGAAAATTGTCGATATTGTTGGAAAAATCTTGACGCCAATTAAGTTAACGTTCATTGGAATTTTAGTAATTGTTGCTTTCATTCATCCGATAGGGGATATGCAAGCACCTGTTGAAGCATATACATCTAATGCATTCTTCAAAGGGTTTCAAGAAGGATATTTAACAATGGATACACTTGCATCTTTCGTATTTGGTATTATTATCATTAACGCTATTAAAGAAAAAGGGGCAAAAACGAAAAAGCAAATTATGGTTGTTTGTGCAAAAGCAACGATGATTGCAGCGACAGTATTAGCAATTCTTTATACGGCGCTTTCTTATATGGGAGCTTCAAGCGTAGCAAAACTGGGGCACTTAGAAAATGGTGGGGTAGTTTTAGCGAAAGTGTCAAACTACTACTTTGGTTCATATGGTGGAATTCTATTAGGATTAATGATTACAGTAGCTTGTTTAACGACTAGTGTAGGACTTGTTTCAGCATGTTCTTCATTTTTCCATAAACTATTTCCAAAGGTATCTTACAAAAAAATTGTTATTATTTTATCTGTTTTTAGTGCAATTGTTGCGAATGTAGGATTAACACAACTGATTGCAGTTTCTGTTCCGGTATTAACAGCGATTTATCCATTAGCGATTGTACTAATCTTTTTAACATTCTTCCATTCATTATTTAAAGGGAGAACGGAAGTGTATCAAGTAAGCTTACTAGTAACGTTTATTATAAGTTTATTTGATGGATTAAATGCAGCTGGAGTGAATATCCAAGTAGTGAATCATGTATTTACTAAATTTCTTCCAATGCAAGAAGTAGGCCTAGGATGGATCTTCCCAGCTATTATTGGTGGATTTATTGGATACGGTATTAGTCATTTAAGAGTGAAAAATGAAATTCATTCTAGCGTAGCAAAAGCTAATAAGTAGTGATATGCATGAAAAAAGTTGTAGAATTCGTTTAGGAAGAGTAATGAAAGGTATTACGCATTGGCGTAATACCTTTTTGGTTTGGATTACTTATCATGAAAGTAATGAATAGACATGTATATGGTCTAAAGTATAAAGAGATTGCTGTAACTATGGAATTTAAACATTTATTTGCAGCTTCGCTATGGATTGGAGGATTTTCTGCAAGTATACCTCTTTTATCTAAAGATCATAAGAATGGGAAATGGACGTTATATTGGGATGCCATTAAAAGATTTTCACCATGGGCAATATGTGCGGTTATTATTATTGTCGTAACCGGTTTATTTAATAGTAGATTCTTTATTCCGACAATCGATTCTTTCTATTATAGTATCGCTCGGTACATGTATATTTGTATTGCGTCTTAAAAAGTAATAAAGAAAGAGCTTACCATCTTATAGGTCCTTTCTTCTTTATATTTGATTAACATCTTTTAGGCTCAGCCGCTTCTTTTGTTAGGAGTGATTTTGGCTTTATATTTACAAAGCAAATGCTTATGACAATAAACAATAGTCCGATAAATAAGCTAATTGTAATCGCTTCGTGTAGGAAAATAGAACTAACAATAATTGCGATGAGCGGAATAAGAAATGTGTAGGCTCCAACTTTACTCGCTTCGCCAGCTCCGACAAGTGTAAAGTAAGAAAGCCAACCCAGTGCAATTACAAAGATTGAAATGAATAGTAGTACGATTGCAAATGGTACGCTCCAAGCGATACTAGACCAACTTTCAAATTCTGAACCGAGCCCAATTAAGCAGAAGCCACCGATAATGAGTTGAAGGGTTACCATCCAAATAGCGTTTACACGGTTCCCGGTTCTTTTTATAAAAACGGTCCCTAGCGCCCAGCCTATTGCACATCCTAAAGCAAGAAAAATACCGATGATAGAAATATGTCCAGTTAAGCCACTAGAACTAATAACAGCAACGCCTGTAAATCCAAGAATAAGACCAAAGATTTTTAAGCCATACATTACTTCTTCAAGCCAAATCCAAGAGAAAATTCCAAGTAAGACAGGCTGGAGAAATACAATAGCGGAAAAAAGTCCTGCAGGCATATATTGAAGTCCTACAGTTTGTAGACCATAAAATAAAATAATATTGAGTAAAGCTGAAATAAAGTACAAATGCCAAGTTTCTTTTAAATGTAATTGTTTGTACTTAGGCAATGCGAAAATAAGTAGAATGAATCCTCCAATTACTGTTCTAAGTCCTGCAAATAATACGGGTGGTGTATAATGCAGGGCGAATTTAGATAAGGGCCAATTAATCCCCCACATAAGAACGAGAAATGAAAGGAGCATGACCGTTTTTGTTCGTGAAAGCTGTGTCATGATAATACCCCCTTGTTGTATTTCATTTCATTATGATATGATATTGAACACGATAAATAAAATGAATCTTTTTTATAAGGAGTATAAGTAATTTGTTATGACCATCACACAACTTCAAGTTTTTGTAAAGGTAGTTGAACTAGGAAGTTTTACGAAGGCAGCTCGGGTTTTGAATATGACACAACCAGCTGTGAGCCATGCTATTTCTAGTGTTGAATCAGAACTCGGTGTAACGCTTATTATACGTGATAAAAGAAAAGGTCTAATTCTGACTGACGTAGGAACTCGGATTCTTGTTCATTTTCGGGAAATTTTAAGTGGCGTTGAAAAAATAGAACAAGAGGTTGCGATGGAGAAAGGGCATGAAGTCGGGACAATTCGAATCGGAAGCTTTCCAAGTGCATCAGCATATTTCTTGCCTAAAATGATTAATATCTTTCGCGAAAAATATCCGAATTTAGAGCTGGTTCTCTATGAAGGAACTCTTAAAGAAGTGGAAGAGTGGCTATTATCACGTGTAATTGATGTAGGAATTGTTATTTTGCCCAATAAAGAAATGGAGATTGTACCGTTAACAAAAGGAGAAATGGTTGTTGTCTTGCGGGATGATCATCCTCTTTGTGAGAAAGAGGCTATTACAATAAATGATTTAGAAGGTGAACCAATTATTTTATTTAAGGGAGGATACGAACCACCAATTATTGATATGTTTAAACAAGCAGGTGTACCACTTCGAGTTGAGTATGCGGTGTCTACCGTTACAACATCTTTAAATATGATTCAAGAGGGGTTAGGTTTAGCGATATTAGCTGAATTATCATTAATGAATTTACCTCCAAATGTCAAAACGAAAGAATTAGCACCTCAAGTGTGGAGGGAAATTGCTTTGGCTGTTCCTTCATTAAGGGAATCTTCACTAGCTGTTCAACTATTTATTGAAGAGTTCCAGGGGCTATTCGCAGAATGATAAAGAGCGTCTCATATATGATAATGAGACGCCTGTTTGTTTTTCACTATAATAACGCCAAAAAAAAGTCTATAAAAAGGATTGACGTACCTCTTAGTTGTAACTATAATGATTACATCAAGGTGGTGATCATAATGAAAATTAGTAGCCGCTTTTCTATAGCTGTTCATATTTTATCTATTTTGGAAAACAATTCATCCCCCATTTGTACTTCTGAATTCATGGCCAAGAGTATAAATACAAATCCGGTTGTAATTCGAAGAATAATGTCTGACTTAAAACGGGCTGAGTTTGTTTATGTAAATCGAGGGCCAGGTGAGGCTGAACTATTAAAGGATTTAACTGAGGTTACATTATTAGATGTGTACCATGCAGTAAATGTAATTGCGGAAGATAAGTTATTTCATATTCATGAACAACCAAATTCAGATTGTCCAATTGGGGCAAATATTCAAGCTGTTTTAGAGGTTATTTTAGTTTAGGCACAATCTGCAATGGAAGAGGTCTTGAAAAGTATTACTATGGGGCAGTTATTTCAATCTTTACAAGAAAAAATAAATGCTTGAAATAAGAATTGAGGAATGCAGAGCTCTATAAAAAGGAGAATGCATATTTTTTTCTTCTAAATGTAACCAATTCCGTTACATTTAGAAATAATAAAAGAAGGTAAGGTGTAATCATATGTCTGTAAAAATGAAAGTATACTCTGATTTTATTTGTCCATTTTGTTTTTTGGCAAAAGGTCCATTGGATGAGGTAGCTAAGGAGAGAGATGTAGAAATCGAATGGATGCCATTTGAATTACGTCCAAGCCCGTATTCAAAAATCGATCCATGGCAAGAACCAGATAAATTAAGTTCTTGGGATTCTTTTATTCTTCCTACTGCGAAAAAATTAGGAATTGAAATGCATTTACCTCGTGTTTCTCCGCATCCATATACACATTTAGCTTTTGAAGGATGTCAATTTGCGAAGGAGTATGGATTTGGAAACGAGTATCATCACCGAGTATTTACTGCGTTTTTCCAAGAAGAACAAAACATTGAAGATATTGATGTATTAACAAAGCTAGCGGTAGAAGTAGGGCTTCCTGAAGCGGAATTTAAAGATGCTTTAGTAACTCGTAAATATAAAGAGAAACATCAAAAAGCAATCCAACATGCATATGATGAGGCGAATATTATGGCTGTTCCAACAGTAATGATTGGAGACGAAGTCATTCAAGGGCTTGCTAGTAAAGAAATGTTAGAAAGAGTAATTGATAAAGAAATACAAAAGGAAAGAACAAATTCATTTGATGGCATGCAATGTACGACTGATGGATATTGCTAAGTCTGATATTTAATTAAAGAGTCAAATCTGTTTGTTTAAATAAACTATAAAACTTATATACCTAGAGGCTTTAATATGTCAGTAACTACAACAAATTTTGGGGCCTTGAAACGTGAAAAGACTGCAAAGATTTCTAAAAAAAATCGCTTTGCAGTCTTTTAATCTCTTGTTTCGTTTAAATAAAAATCAATCGTATTTCCTTCTGAATCAACGGTACGATATAGATACACCTAGATAGCACGATTTGCAATATAACCCAGTAAATTAACTTTTTCGCCTTGTTCGTGATAATCAAGAAAAATACCAGGGTTATCTGTTGAGCCAATGATTGTCCTTTGCTGAATCTTTAATCCCTCTTTCCCTAAGTTAGACTCAAGATAATTTGGGTATAAGACATGTGGGTGTGAATTAGGGTATAGGGTGCGAAAATTAAGTAAAGAGGTTGCACCTTCATGATAATACAGGTAATTTCCAATGACCTTAGATCTGTCGTTCATATAAGTCTGTAACAAGGTAATTGGGAAGACGTTTTTATGCGAACAAACATCGTTAGTAGTAATACTGTCTATCACGACATCTATTGATCCAGGTTTTAGAGGGAGAAGATAGTCAGTATTTTGGATATACACAATACGAAGTTTTGAGTTGACTTTTTCAATTAAACACTTCAATTTTTTAATCATAGTCAAAGAGAAACCACAAAAAATATAGAAGGTATCCGAGTCAAGTGATGATATGTACTTTGGTAAGGAGACAGATATATCAATATTTGTTTCAATTACGACTTTATTTGATAAATCTTGTTCCTTCAATACCTTAATCATCCATTGGTCCCCTTTTTCTCTTAAGCTGACAAAACTTGGGGTAAATTCCTTCATTGTTTCTTCATTGAGGATACAGTAGGGAGATTCCTCTAGGTTTGAAGTCACTACTATCCCATCTTGTATTGAGGAAAAGTAACCACATGAACAGGTTAATTTTGCTTCAGAAATATTACTGTCCTGTATAGATGCATCACTAATGTTTAATTGGACTTTGCAATACGGACAATAAAAAAGTGGAATGAAGGATATTGGTACACCGGTATAGCTGCATGAAATAGCGGGTTGCTCGAAGGATTGCAACTTATCATCTATGAGTTTAATAAATCGGTTCAATTCCTTTTTTTCTTCTACAAACGTATTTTTCTTCTCCGATAAGAGATTTTGATAATAACTAATGTCGATATTAATGGTCAAACGTTTGTATGAAAGAAATTTTTGAATTTCTTTCAAAGAGAACTGTAGATGTTTTAGTTCTAATATTAACTCCATGTCATCGAGACAGGATTGATTCAATTGGAACTGAGCCCTCTTTTTTTCTGGAACTAATAACCCTAGTTCAATATAGTAACGAATTGTATCCACAGAAACATTATAAAGTTTAGCAAAAGACCCGATTTTCAACTATATCCCCCCGATCTACAAAAAAGTGGTTATGAACTCCATGTTTTCAAGAAATAATGTGAAAATACTTGTATTGACATGAAGTTCAACCCGACAGTTATTATAAATATACATATAATTTACAGAATAATCAAAAAATATAGGGTGTTATTTGATTTATTCGCAAACTATTATGAAAAATAATGTTGTAGTAATTAATAAGTACAACTTTTCGAAAATTTCGTCAAGGGGGAATTCAGGTGAACGCTGATTTTATATTCATAAATGGTGAGGTTATAACGGTAAATCATGAAAATGATGTTGAGCAAGCTATTGCTATTAAGGGGAATCTAATTATCGCCGTAGGTACAAACGAGGATGTAAAACCTTATATTACTGAGAATACAAAAGTTATTGATTTGCAGGGGAAAAGTCTTCTTCCAGGATTTATCGATTCACATCTACATATGCTGCATGGAACAAATAAATTAGGGGTTGATTGTAAGGAGTTGCATATTAAGTCTATAAAAGATCTTATAGAAGCTCTCAAGGCAAAAAAAATAGAAACACCAAAAGGGCAATGGATTCGTGCTTCTGGATTTAACGAAATGGCAATTTTGGAGGGAAGATATCCTACAATCGATGAATTGGATGATGTTTCTCAGGAGCATCCCATTTATATTTCGAGAACATGCAACCATATATGCGTGGTAAATAGCAAAGCTCTTGAAATAGCGGGTATTGATGAAGATACACCAAATTTGGATCATACTCAAATTGAACGAGACGACACTGGTAAATTAACTGGGCGATTAATTGAGAGTGCCAATATGAAGATGTTTGAGGTCGCCAAATATACGGAGGAAGAATTACTCAAGGCTTTTAAACTAGCATCTGATGACTTTCTCTCTTATGGAATTACAAGTGTTCACGATGCGGGTGGGCACGGTCCTGATCATTTCAGAAACATTTTTAAGGCAGTGCAAGCTGGCGATGTTCGCGTTCGTGTATATGCAATGATATGTGCACTACATAATTCGGAAGAGTTCGTTGATAAAATGATCGATGCAGGAATTGTCACAGGTATAGGAGACGATAAGTTTAGAGTTGGGCCCGCCAAAATATTTACCGATGGAAGCAGTAGTGGTCCAACTATCGCAACTAGAAAACCATATACGAGTAACTCTACTGATTATGGCATTCTTTATTATACTCAGGAAGAGATTGATAGGATTTTAACAAGAGCACATCAAAAAGGATTTCAAATTACGGCACATGCCCAAGGGGATAAAGCGATTGAAATGGTTCTGAATTGTATTGAAAGTGCACAGCAAAAGTATCCTAGAGCAAACAGTCGACATCGAATTGAACATGCTGGTATTGCCGAGCCCGACTTACAAGAACGTATGAAAAAGCTTGGTGTGATTCCGATACCAAATCCGCCATTTTTCTATGAATTTGGTGAAGGTTATATGAAGAATTATGGTGAGCGTGTAAACCATATGTATCCTCTCCGTGATTATTTGAATCATGATATTATCGCTGCCGCCGGTTCTGATTGTCCCGTAACCTCCTGCGATCCTTTATTAGGAATACATGTTGCGGTAAATAGAAAAAGTAAAAATGGTATTGATGTAGGTGGAAATCAAAGGGTTAGCGTTTTGGAAGCGATTCGTCTGTACACATGGAATGGTGCCTATGCAAGTTTTGAAGAAGATCGTAAAGGAAGTCTTGACGCTGGGAAGTTTGCGGATTTGATAGTACTAGATAAAAGTATTTTGAATACAGAAGAGCAGAATATTAAAGATTTAGTAGTAAATATGACAATGGTCGATGGAGAAATTGTATTCCAGAGGGAAGGAGTCCTTTCAAAAGGATAGGAGTAGGGAATATAGTTCATCGGAGGAGCTATTATTCCAAATCGGGATGATAGTGCATACGATGAGGTTTATGACGCATAGATGGTAGTTTTGAAAGCGGTTTCCTTGTTAAACCCACAATCTTTATCAATACTAGGCCAGAGATGAGAAATGTGCAGGAAGAAATCTTTGGCCCAGTTTTAGTTGTTCAAAAGTTTAGAGATGAAGAAGAAGCGATTACTTTGGCGAATCATACAGTATTTGGGTTGGGTGGCTATAAACAAAGTGGAATTGGTAGAGGGCAGGGGAACATACGGACTCGATGAATTTTCAGAAGTAAAGCAAATTAATCTAAGCTATAAGGCACAACGGGTTGGATGGTTTTCTAATCAATAAATATAGTTTAGGGAGGTAATGTATGGATCATACAAACTTGGAGATTCCAAAAATAGAAAATATTAAACCGAAAGCACTTGTGGAGAGAGAATTAGGAACAAAAAAAATAACGTATTTGTTTTACCGTTATATTTTGCTTGCTATATTAGGGAACATATTTTTGGCAGTTACTTCATTTGTAGATGGGAATATTTTGGGGAATATAGGGGCAACAGAACTAGCGGGTGTGGGGATTGGTTTTACTATTATGGTTCTCTCTCGTGCGATAGGTACGCTAGTTGGAGTTGGAGCGGGAGCGGTGGCTGCTCTTAGATTAGGAGCTGGAAAAATCGATGAAGCAAGAAATGTTGTTGGTCAATCGATTTGGTTTGGGATCATCCTGTCAACAATGATTGGTGTCGCTGGTTATATTTATAATGAGCCTCTTATGCGTTTTTTTGGTGCGGATGATCAGGCATTACCGTATGCAATTCAGTTTGGAAATTACATGTGGCTTTCGTTTCCTTTTACAGTATTAGCAGTTATTCTTAGTATTCTTGCTATTCTTGACGAACGCCCGGGACTTAGCGTGTGGAGTTGGTTTGTTGGAGCCATTTTAGCAGCTGCTGTGGAACTACTATTATTTCATAAATTTCAATATGGAATAATAGCTTCCGCTTGGGCTAATATTATTTCTCAATCGACCCCATGTCTTCTTATTTTTTATTTTCTATTTAGCAAAACTTTGCTCAAACCTAAGCTGAAGGACTTGAAAATGAAGTTAAGAGATATTTGGGAAGTAAATGCAACCGGATTTGCCGCATTTTCAATTTCACTTACTATGTTTATCTCCGTCATTATTATTAATAATTTGTTAGCTTCATTAGGGGGAGAATTACATATATCCGCCTTTGCCATACAAAATGGATATATAACTAACTTTCTTATTTTAATCGCAATGGGGGTAGTAACTGGTATTCAACCGATTATTAGTTATAATTATGGTGCTAGGCTGTATGAGCGGGTAAGGGAAGTTACTCGGTTAGGAATTATATTTACATTCATAACTAGTGCTTTCTTGACAGTATTATTGTTTTTCTTTGTCGATCCGATAGTTGGTTTCTTTACAGGAGGAGATGCAGCTTTACAAGATATTAGTATATGGTCGACAAGAGTGTTTAACTTGTCTTTTCCATTTGTCGCAATTGTAGTGCTCATATCGGGCTATTTTGAGGCGATAGAGCAAAACGCTAAGGCGACGTTTATAGGAATAGGGCGATCTTTTCTTTTTTCGTTACCGTTATTTTATCTTCTCCCTAAGATGTATGGAGTTGAAGGTGTATGGTATTCTATTCCAGTTGCGGATATACTTGCATTTTTGATAGCTCTTCTCTTTATGTATAAAGAGTTTCAAAGATTAAAGGATATGAACAAAAACGAGAGATATAGAGGTCAAAAAAGATAGTCTAATTGAATTTGTATGTAAGATTAAAATTGTGCATTTCATTTAGTAATCGTATCATCTGAAAATAAATCAGATGATAGATGAGAGAGGAATTAGTAATAAGTAGTAGTGAATGAAGAAAATATTTTATTGATGCAAGAGTTACTGAAGGGGGGAGAATTGTGGCGTTTATCGTTAAAAAAATTTCATCACAAGAATATGAGAAATTAGAAGTTGCTACATGGCATGTTTCACTCTAGGTTATGATGAATTATAAACAACTTATATATTTAATTTCATTTTGGACAGATTTCATCAACGTGGTGAAGCTGTCTTTTTTCATCGTAAATATGTCAATACCATTAAAGATAAGAAGAGTAGGATCGGTACTTTTCCTTATAGAGTTTAAAAGAAGTGAAGCTGTAAAGATAGTCCACTGCAAATAGTGGAATAAATAAGAAAATAATGAACATGAGAGGGGGGCATATTTATGAAATTAACTGAGCGGGAAAAACTCACAAAAAAAATTGAGAATCATCTTCGTATTACAGCACGTCAACTTGTAAAGTTTGATACGGAAGAGGAGACGTTACAATATTTAATTGAATCATTTCGTTCTAAGTTAGCTTGTGATTTAGTTTGTATTATTTTAAAAGAAGGTGAGAACTTAATTCCTAAAGTATGGAGCGGCGGTTCAGATACGTTTGGAGACTCATTCCCAATAAAAATAGATGAATGCTCGCCAAAACTTCTCATTCAGGGTTTAACAATTGAGAAGTCTAATTGGGAAACGAAATGCGAATTGGTTAAATTATTGCAAGCAGAAAAAATACAAACATGGTTTACTGTCCCTTTAAAAGACGAGGAAAATAGTTTTGGATTCTGTATTATCGGTTTTATGAATGCAGTTCCGTTATTTATGGAAATGGACAAGCCATTTGTAGACTTTGGAAAAGATATAGCAGTAGCAATAGCTCTGGCAAAAAGAAAAGAAACTCAAAAAAAGACCATGTTAGATGTAGAATGGATTAGTAAAAATCTCTTTTCAGATTCATCTATAGAAGAAGTGGTCGAAAAAATAGTAGAGCGTGCAGGGAAAGAGACTAACGCGATGGGTGCATGCATCTATTTGTATCATGAAAAAGAAAATTATTTTTCTTTTCAACCGCCTTCATACGGAGAAATAAATCAATCTAAAAAAATTATTACTGAAAATAATTATATGCTAAAAGAATATTTTCCGTTTTTGGAAGTTACCGGTGGATCTCAACTAACGGTTCCGTTAGTTGTAAATCTTAAAACAATTGGTGTGTTACATGTCGAAACGAAAAGTAAAGGTGTATTCACAAATGAGGATTTAGAAGTCCTTGAATTATTATCTAGTCATGTTGCTGCTATGCTTGAAAACGTTCGTTTATATATGAATGAAAAAGAGCATAAACAGCGGCTACATTCACTATTGGATTTTCAACAGGCACTTGTCAAAGAAACTGTAGATCAAGATGATTTCAATGGCATTACGACAACTTTAAGTAAAACTTTATCAAAATCAGTGGTTGTATTAGATCGATTTTTACGTCCAATTTCGTATTACCTATCTTCTGGAAAGCAAACGGGTATTGAAGAGATAGTTGAATGTGCAATATATCAAATTATTCAAGAGAAAAATAGAGACGCAGAGTTTTCTCTTAAAAATATAAATGAAACGAAAATCGTTTTTTGGCGGATTAGGGGTGGAGGTGATCTATTAGGTTATCTTGTTATTGAACTGTCGAACGATGAAGTTGATGAGTTTCAGCGGATTAGTATTGATTCCGCCTTAAACGTATTTTCAATTCAATTTATAAAGCAAAAACTGGTCTTAGATACAAAAGAACAGGTCAAGGATAGTTTCATCCACAAACTATTAGTTGAAAAAATAGAGGATCGAGAAACCATTTTTCAACATGCTAATGTATTTAACTGGGATTTATTTGATCAGCATCGCATCTCAGCACTTTCTATTACGTTTAATGAAACGGACATAAAACATAGTGATATTCTAAAACAACAAGCGCAAAAATCATTACTGTGGGAACAATTAAAAATGCAGATTTCTATCGTGGACAAAGATATTCTTCTTGCAAATAAAGGAGACGAATATATAATGTTTGTTCCCATAGAAAAAGAAAAAAATAATCCCAAAAATTATTGGTCCAATCTTTATGGAAATATTAAGAGATGGATGGAAATGGAGAAAATGTCCGTTCAAGTTTTCCTAGGTGTAGGTGGGGAAACAAAAGAGTTACAAGATTACTATACTTGTTATCGTCAGGCGATACAAGCTCTTCATGTTGTATCTAATTGTTTTGATAGAGGAGGGGTTGCATTGTTTGATGAACTAGGCGTTTATACCGTATTGCATTATTTAAAAGATTCTTCAGTAGCAACTCTATTTATAAAAAAGCATCTTGGACCGTTATTATATGATTCAGAAGGGAAAAACGCAGATTTGTTTCAAACATTGCGAGTATATCTTCATCATAATGGGAGTCTTAAAGATACGTCTGAGGAGCTTTATATTCATAGGAGTACACTTCAATATCGAATCGAGAAAATAAAAAATTTACTAGAAGTGGATCTTGATTATTCTGAACACAGATTGAATTTAATGATGGCTTTTAAGTTATATGATTTATATTATAAGGATTCCTCCAAAAAGCTGAAAATGTAAATCTTCTTTCCTACTTTGTGTAGGAATTATTTTAAATTATTCTATTTTATAATAAAAATACAGAAAAATTAAAAAATAAGGAGGTAAGTTGATGAGTATATTAACAGTTGGCATAGTCGGTGCTGGCACAATGGGAAGTGGGGTTGCCAATTTGGCAGCTATGTCAGGGTTTAACGTCATATTACGAGATGTTGAAGAGAAATATCTTCAACACGCTATAGCTAAAATAGAAAAGTTTATAGACAGAAGTATTTCTAAAGGGAAGATGACAGTAGAGCAAAAGGAAGAAGTAATGGAACGAATTACAGTAACAACAGATCTCGAAGATATGAAAGAAGTTGATATTGTTATTGAGGCTATCATTGAAGATTTAGAACTGAAAAAGGAAGTTTTCTCAAAGTTAGATGAAATTGTTCCTGAAAACGTAATTCTTGCCACTAATACTTCATCGATGTCCATCACAGCAATTGCTGAAGCGACAAAGAGACCAGAACGTGTTGCTGGTATGCATTTTTTTAATCCAGCACAAATTATGAAACTAGTGGAAGTGGTTCGTGGTTATAAAACAAGCAATGAAACAGTAGAAGAAATTAAAGCATTTTCGAAGAAACTGAACAAGGAAACTGTAGAAGTAAAAAAAGATACACCAGGATTTATTGTAAACCGAATTATGATTCCGCAATTTATTGAAGCGATTAAACTTTTAGAAGAGGGAGTTGCATCTCCAGAAGATATTGATAAAGCGGTTACATTAGGCTTGAATTATCCAATGGGTCCATTTGCTTTACAAGATTACGCAGGTGTAGATATCGGTCTCCACGTAATGGATTATTTTTATGAGGAATTCAAAGATAATCGCTTTGCACCCCCTGTACTACTTAAATCGCTTGTAAGGGCTGGAAGATTAGGGAGAAAGACTGGGGCTGGTTTCTACGACTACGACAAATGAATAATTGGGGGGAGTAAAAATGAATTGTGAGTTTTTACAATATGAAATTGAAAATAAAGTAGCGATTGTATATATAAATCGCCCGCCATTCAATCCATTAAACACACACGTATTTAATGAATTGAACTCTTTGATGCATGATCTTGAAGTCAATACCGAAGTACATGCAATCGTACTTACAGGTAGCGGTGAAAAAGCATTTGTGGCAGGTGCGGATATTCATCAAATGTTAGACTTGGATTTAGTTGGAATGATGGAAATGAATACAATTTCAAGAGCGGCTTTTTCTAGTATTGAAAACTTATCAAAACCCGTTATCGCTGCTATTAATGGGTTAGCACTTGGTGGAGGGCTTGAATTGGCTTTAACGTGTGATTTACGTATAAGCTCGGACAAAGCTAAATTTGCATTCCCTGAAGTAAACCTTGGCATTATCCCTGGAGGTGGGGGTACGCAGCGTTTACAAAGGTTAGTAGGTCAAGGAGTTGCAAAAGAGTTGTTGTATTTCGGAGAGATGTTTGATGCACAAAGAGCATTAGCAATTCAATTAGTCAACAAAGTTGTACCAGCAGAAGAATTACTATCAACTGCTAGAGAATGGGCTGAAAAGCTGGCACAGAAACCAATTGTTGGTATGCGTATGCTAAAGACCGCTGTTAATACAGGTAGCAACGTTGATCTTGAATCTGCACTAACAATTGAGAGCGCATGTTTTGGAACTGCATTTGTCACAGAAGATCGAAAAGAAGGGATGACAGCCTTTACAGAAAAAAGAAAACCAATCTTTGTAGGGAGATGATTCTTCATGAGTAAGACAGATGTGGTTTTAGTAGAAGGTGCTCGTACACCTTTGGCAGAATTTTGCGGATCGTTTCGAGATGTTTCTGCCATTGATTTGGGAGCGATAGCTTCAAAGGAAGCGATAAAAAAGGCGAATGTCAATCCTGAGGAAATCGACCAAGTAGTGTTCGGAAATGTCCAACAATCCAGCCGTGATGCGCACTATTTGGCTCGACATGTAGGGTTAAAAGCGGGACTCCCTATTCATGTTCCAGCCTTAACTGTCAATCGCTTGTGTGGAAGCGGTCTAGAATCTATTTTAACCGCCGCGCGATATATTCTTACAGGAGAAGCGAACATGGTCTTAGCCGGAGGGGCTGAGAACATGAGTCAAGTTCCCCATGTCATTAGAGGAATGCGATGGGGGAGTCCGTTAGGCTCACCTACTATGGAAGATTGGGTGTGGGACGGTCTTTATGATACTTATGGAGATTGCACTATGGCTGTGACTGCAGAAAATTTAGCGAAAAAATATAAACTTTCTCGTGAAGAAATTGATGAATATGCTTTTTTAAGTCATCAAAAGGCCCTAGCCGCCATGGAGAAGGGATATTTTAAGGAAGAAATCATTCCAGTTACTGTGAAGGATAAAAAGGGATCTAAGGTTATTGATACGGATGAACATCCGAGAAACACGAGCATAGAGCAACTGAGCAAATTGAAGGCTAGATTTATTGAAGGAGGGGTTATTACACCGGGGAATGCTAGTGGAATGAATGATGCCGGAGCAGCAGTTGTTTTAGCTTCTGAAGAATATGCAATCAAAAAAGGGTTGAAGCCTCTTGCACGATTGGTTTCTTGGGATGTAGTCGGAGTGGAACCAGAGCTCATGGGGATCGGTCCAGCACCGGCCATCCGACGCGCCCTGCGGAAGACCAGTCTAAAATTGGAAGATTTGGACTTGATTGAAATCAATGAAGCCTTTTCTGCGCAATATTTGGCCTGTCAAAAGGAATTAGGATTTAATCCGGAAATTGGAAATGTGAATGGTGGGGCCGTTGCCTTAGGTCATCCTTTGGCAGTTTCGGGAACAAGAATTTCTTTATCTTTAATCTACGAACTTGATCGCAGGGGAAAGAAATATGGAGCATCATCTGTCTGTATCGGTGGAGGTCAAGGGATTGCTGCTATTTGGGAGCGACTGTAAGAAGGGAGGGTGAAAAATGAGCTACAATTTATCATTACCAGAGGTACTTAACCATTCGTCTCAAAAATTCCTAGAGAAAGAGGCGTTATATGATGGATATAGTCGTGTTACGTATGGAGAGTTGAAAAATCATGTTGAATATATAGCGTCAGCATTGTCCCAGCAGGGAATTGCAAAAGGCGACAGAGTGATTGTCTGCTTACCAAATTGGAATGAATTTGTAACGATATATTTTGCTATAGCACGATTAGGGGCTATTCTCATTCCATGTAATACACGTTATCGTACTACAGAGCTAGAATATATAGTAGAGAATTCTCAAGCAAAAGCAGTTTTTCTTATGGAGGATTTTCATCATATTGACCTCTTCAAACCATATTTGAATGGAATAAAAAAGTCTCACGCACTGGAATGCATTTTCACAGTGCGTTTTAAGCAAGATGGATATTATTCTTTTAATGAATTAATTGAGTTAGGACAAAAAACTCCAGCCCCGAAAGTTGTAATTGACCCAAAGGAAGATGTTTTCGCCATTTTATATACATCAGGTACAACCGGTAGACCAAAAGGAACGATGCTCACACATGAAAATGTGGTCTTTACAGCTAAACTATCAGCAGAATGGCTGCGGTGTAGTAGCTGTGATGTATTTTTAATAGCTGTTCCTGTTTTCCATATATTTGGAATGGTACCTGGCATTTTATCAGCTATTTCGTCAGCAGCCAAAATTGTATTTATGGAGAAATACAATGCAGAAAAAGCGTTAAAAATTATAGAACTAGAAAAAATCACAATTCATCATGGTGTTCCTACCATGTTTATTCTCGAGTTAAATCATCCTACCTTTACAAAAGTAGATTTAACATCATTACGTACAGGGATTATTGCATCCGCACCCTGTCCGGAAGAAATAGTCACCAAGATTCGAAGGGTCATGGGATGCGACATTGTCGTATCATATGGGTTAACCGAAACGTCTGCTGGTTTAACCTTTACTAGTTTTGATGATGATGATTCGATTCGTTCAGAAACGGTCGGGAAGGCAGCGCCTGGTGCAGAAATAAAGATTGTAGATGCAAAGCGAGAGGAAGTAGCATCTGGAGAAGTCGGCGAATTAGTATGCAGAGGCTTTGGGGTTATGAAAGGTTATTACCAAATGCCTGATCAAACAAGAGAAGCTGTTGATAAAGATGGATGGTTTTACACGGGTGATTTAGCGACAAAAGACGAAAGGGGTTACATACGGATAGTTGGGCGAAAAAAGGAGATGATCATTCGTGGAGGATATAATATTTATCCTAGAGAAATCGAGGAAGTTTTTTATAAGCACCCTAGTGTGCTCGAAGTAGCTATTATTGGATTACCTGATTCTGTTTTAGGCGAAATTTCTTGCGCCGTGATTAAACTAAAGCCTAATTATGTTGAAGATGAAGGTTCCATGAAGGATTACGTGAAAGATAAAATCGCAAATTATAAAATCCCTGATAGAATCGTCTTTATGGAAGAGTTGCCGATGACAGCAAGTGGAAAAATTAAGAAACTAGTATTACAGGATGTTATTAAAGAGAAGTTATATTCCTCTCTTCAGTAAATCTTGAATATTTTTCTAATTATTAATGAAATGTTTTAATCTGATAGGCTATTTCGTTTATATAAATCTAAGGTTTGAATTCTGAATATTCTGCAATTTACGGAAGTTAGAATCTATATGAATCAAGTAAAGCCGGCTTAGATTATATTAAACTTTAAAATCATGCCCGCCGGCTATTTTATGTAGAACTAGGATATTCAAGCTGAAAAACGGTATTGAATCGTTCATGATAACTTCGAAATGTTAAGGAGAGATATATATGAACAGTTATGATGATTAACATTATAAGAGACAAGTATTAGTTATTGGGGCTGGTCCAGTTGGTTTGACAGCGGCTTTGGCCCTTCGAAGCTTAGGGTTAGTTGATGATCAATTCTATGTACTGTAATCGGTACATTCTTTTTTAGATGACTAATGTCAGTGTGTTCAAGTTTCATCGTTTTTTAACACCTGTAATTTTCGAAAAATATTAAATTGATTTCGGAGGTGTACGTATTGAACGCAATCAACGCAACTCAAATTATTGACCGTAGTCGTTTTAGTTCGTTCCATATTTCTTTAGTTTTTTGGTGCTTTCTAATCATTCTTATTGATGGATATGATGCAGTAATATATGGTTCGGTCGTTCCAATTTTAATAGAAGAATGGGCAATGACACCCGTTACAGCAGGTACAATCGGCAGTTATACTGCTGCAGGGACAGCCCTTGGTGCTATATTGTTTGGGTTTTTAGCTGATAAAGTAGGAAGGAAAAAAGTAATTTTATTTTGTACTGCGCTCTTTAGTCTTTTTACGGCTTTAGCAGGGTTTGCCGAAGGACCTTTAGCTTTTACGGTATTACGTATTATAGCCGGATTAGGACTTGGAGGTGTTATGCCTAATGTTATCTCATTAACAACAGAATATGCTCCTAAACGAATAAGGACCGCTATAGTTTCATTTGTCTTTTGTGGTTATTCAGTTGGAGGCATTATAGCAGCGCTATTAAGTAAATCGATGCTACCTACAATGGGATGGAAGCCGATATTTTGGGTTGCAAGCTTGCCTTTACTGTTACTTCCATTGATAGCTAAAGCAATACCTGAATCTGTAGGCTTTCTTTTGGATAAAAGTAAAGATAAAGAAATAAGTAATATACTTAGTAAATTAGATTCGGAGTACAAAATGAGTGAAAATGTTAAATTTGAAAGACCGCAAGTGAAGGAAAAAGGATCACCTATTGTTAAATTATTTGAAAAAAAGAGGGCTCTTAGTACCATCATGTTCTGGATTTCTTGCTTTAGTTGTTTTGTGCTGATCTATACGATGAGTACATGGCTGCCAAAGTTAATGATTCAAGCCGGGTATGATTTAAGTTCAAGTTTAACATTTACGGCAATGCTGAATGTCGGTGCCATAATAGGAACTATAATTTTTGGACGGTTAACTGATAAATGGGGATTCAAAAAGGTTATGATACCGCTTTATATTTGCGGGGCACTAGCTCTTTCTGCTATTGGCCTTACAAAGAGCTCATTGGTTGCATATATATTGATCGGTGTTATCGGTGCTGCATCAGTTGGTGTTCAAAATATAGGAAATGCTTTTGTTTCTCAATATTATCCGCCTTCAATGCGCTCAACTGGTATCGGAGCTACTATGGCATTCGGGAGAATTGGAGGTATTGTAGCACCTACATTTGTAGGAGTATTATTAACGATGAATTTACCGGCGAATATGAATTTTATAGTTATTGGAATAGCTGCAATAGTGGGAGCGATAGCTATACTATTTGTTCAAGAACGATACTCCGACTATAAAACTGAAGGTAAGAATGTAGATGTGTCGCAAAAAGATTTAGGAGAAAAAATGTAAAGATGATGGAAGAGTAATAAACATATGAGTTCGCGTAAATCATTTATAAAAATATAGGCTATGTAGGATGATATAGTAAACAATTTCGTTCTCCCCAAAAGCTACACTAAATTTAATAAATACACCAGTGATTATCTACTTTACATTATGTTGTCCCAATAGTGTTACCTCTATTGGGACATTTTATTTTTGTGAAAATGCAATAACGCGAGCAAATGATATGAAGTATTATCAAAAAGGGGGCCTATGTGCAGGCTGTATTTTTCTCGTATTAACAGGCTGCTCGTAAAAGCTCAATCGGTTTAACTAATAATCAGTGGGGAATCAAGACCCCTCCACTGATTAGAGTCTCACTTTACCACGCCGTAACAGAATGAAATAACCTTTTTTACTTAATTTGTTATGATATGAGTATGAACTTTTTATTTAGGGAAGAAATATAACAAATAATAAGTACTCGACTCAGTGAGTTAAACAAAAGGATGTGTCGTGATGAATAAAGAGAAGAAATATACAGTTGTAGGTACTGATATTGATGAAGTGAAACGTTTAAATAAAAATTCCGGACTAACGTATAATCAAGTAAAAGAATTATTAGCAAAGCGAATGAACCGGAGATAAAAAGATTAAATAGAGCCATAAACAATTACGTTTATGGTTTGTTTATGTGTTTTAGAATATCGCCGATGACTAAAAGGATATGCTGATATAAATGTACACCTATAAATAAGAAAATCAGACAATTAAGAAGAAAAAAGTGGATTCTTTCAAACTAGTAAGAAAGAATGTCTTTAGGAGTTCATAAAATGTTATAAGATAGTAATGAATAAACGGTCAATATTTTCATAAATATATTGAATTTCTATCTATTGAAGGGGGCGATTAATTCTTAATGATTCAAATGAAAAATTTCTTTCAAAGCAGAGGGTTTCAGAGGCTCCTTGTATTAGTCATTTTAGCCCTTATATTATACGGGCTAAAAAGCATGATTAATTTAATATTGATTACCTTTATCCTTACGTTTCTAATGGATCATTTTCAAAGATTTATTTCTGAAAAGCTTAATCGGTATGTGAAGATAAATAGGAAAGTGATAATCGCTTTTTTATACATTGTTTTAGTAGCGTTTATTATTACTATTGTATATAAATATTTACCTGTATTGACAATACAGATTTCACAATTGATTCACCAGTTTAAGTTGTTTTTTAAAAATCCTCCTGATAATGAAATGATAAGATATGTGTTTACTGCAATTAATCAAATGGAAGTATCGAAGTATATTGAACAAGGTGTGGATGTGATTTATCAATCGTTAGCGAATATCGGAAAGGTAAGTTTACAAATTTTACTTTCGCTTATTTTAAGTTTATTTTTCTTGTTAGAAAAGGAGCGTATTATTGTTTTTACCTCTAAATTTAAAGGGAGTAAGCTGAGTATTTTCTACGAGGAAATTGCATACTTCGGTCAGAAATTTGCTCGTTCATTTGGAAAGGTTATTGAAGCGCAGTTTTTAATAGCTATTGTAAATTGTATTTTATCTGTTATTGCACTTTGGTTTTTAGGATTTCCACAGCTTCTTGTATTAGCAGTTATGATTTTTTTGCTGGGGCTCATTCCTGTTGCAGGTGTTATTATTTCACTATTTCCACTTTGTATCATTGCGTATAATATTGGGGGAATTGCATATGTCGTATACATATTAATTTTTATTACAGTTATTCATGCAATTGAAAGCTACATCTTAAATCCGAAGTTTATGTCTGCGAAAACAAATTTACCTATTTTTTATACATTTATGGTTCTTATCTTTTCGGAGCATTTTTTAGGAATATGGGGGCTTATTATTGGGATTCCAATCTTTATCTTTTTACTTGATGTGCTTGAAGTATATGATGGAGAGAAAGTTCATCCACATACAGAATGAATTTTTAAACTATGCAAAAAGCAATTCAAAATAATTGGATTGCTTTTTGCAAGGTCATAATCAACGTGTATTTTATAGTATAGGAGCCATAGTTTCTTTTAATACTTGAACAGAGTGATCGAACTTTAACTCTTCGTCTTCACTCAAATCAACTTCTAAAATTTCACGAACACCTTGACGATTTAAGACCGCAGGAACACCGATATAAACATCTTTTTGTCCATATTGCCCTTCAAGATATGCAGATACAGTTAATACGCTATTTTCATCATTTAAAATTGCTTTTGTTACGCGTAAAAGTGACATACCGATTCCATAATATGTAGCACCTTTTCGTTCAATGATGTGATAGGCTGCATCGCGAACGTTTATAAAGATTTCATCTAAATCTTTTTGGCTAACTTCATTATCTTTTTCAAGAATCGTTTGTAGTTTTTGGATTCCAATTGATACGTGACTCCAAACAGGAAGCTCTGTATCGCCATGCTCACCAATAATATAAGCATGAATATTGTGAGATCCAATATTAAAATATTCTCCTAGCATATAGCGGAAACGAGCAGAATCTAGAGTTGTACCCGAGCCAATTACTCGTTCTTTCGGTAAGCCAGATTCCTTCCAAGTTACGTAAGTTAGAATATCTACAGGGTTTGTAGCGATTAAGAAAATACCATCAAATCCGCTATCCATAATACTACGAACAATTTGTTTGAAAATTTTAGTGTTTTTTTCAACTAAATCTAAACGTGTTTCACCTGGTTTTTGTGGTAAACCAGCAGTAATTACAACAAGATCTGCATCTTTACAATCTTCATAGCTTCCTTTCCAAACTCTTGTTGGTGCTGGAGCAAAGGGAACTGCATGACTTAAGTCCATTGCTTCTCCTTCTGCTTTCGCTTCGTTTACATCAACGAGAACAAATTCTTCTGCAACCCCTTGGTTAATCATACAGTAAGCGTAGCTACATCCTACTGCCCCAGTTCCGACTAATACAACACGGTTAATCCCTTTTTTCATATGACAATTCCTCGCAATTTCAATAATTTTTTTATATGTAAAAAAAATAGGTATTACTATTATAGATTCAAATCTAGTTTATTACATTTCATGAAATATATACAATTATTTCAAAATCTGTTCATATCGGTATTAATTATAAGGAGTGAAACATAAGTATCTTTTAGCTGGGGTCAAAATCCATACTTTTGCGGAGGATTTATAGCTCTTGAACTAAGACTAGACATCGACTTATAAATCGCAGTGGCTTGCGTACATTTTATAGGAGAACATACGACGTTAACACACGGTTAAATACCAAGAGCAAGTGGGTTACTTATGAAGTGAATCAACATAATGAGCTTGTTTTGTTTACAAATAGCAGCTGTTTTAATAAAATAATGAATATAAATCGTAATAATTACGCTTTGAAAAATAGAAACGCAGAAATGGATGGTCGGTAATATGAGTAAAGTAGAAATTCATATATTGGGTGGCTTTTTAGGTAGCGGAAAATCAACACTGTTACAAAATTTATTATTAGCAGAAAAAAAGAAAAATCGAAAAGTCGCTGTTTTAATGAATGAAATAGGAGAATACTCGGTAGATACAGATATTATAGGGAAGGAGAATGTTTTAAGAGAACTTCTAAAAGGATGTATTTGTTGTACATTAAAAGATGAGCTTGAGATTCAGTTGCATTCTTTATACCAACAAGAAAGGCCGGATGTAATCTATATAGAAACAACAGGAGTTGCTCACCCAATTGAAGTGTTAGATGCATGTCTTTCACCTATTTTAGCTCCTTATCTTGACGTGAAATCCATTGTTGTTGTATTGGATGCACTGAGATGGTTAAAGCGTGATACACTAAGTAAAAATATTCAACAACTTTTACATGAACAAATCAAATACGGAAGTCATATCCTCATTAATAAATTAGATTTATTAAAAGATGAGGAGAAGAAAAAAGTTTTAGAAGAAGTAGCAGCAATAAATAAACATGCGAAATTGTATGAAACGCAGTATTGTAATATATCTTTAGAGGATATAGAGGGTGTGGAACTTACAGAAGATAAAGAACATGAAACATTACATATGAAGCAGCATTTACATATACAAACGATGACATATCAATTTACGAAATTAATTAATCAAGATCAATTATATGAATGGCTTTCCAATTTACCGCAGGAGATTTATCGTGTAAAAGGATTTGTGAAATTTCATGGAGAGAAATATCCGCACTTATTACAATACTCATTTGGTGTACCGATTTTATTGGAACAGGACTTTGGGTTTCCTACAAACTTGGTGATTATTGGTGAGAGTTTAGATAAGAAACAATTGGCAGAAGAATTAGGTGGATTAGAGAGTAACTCGATTTCATAATTTTTGTTGATATAGAAAAGCAGCGTAGAATTATAGATTCTACGCTGCTTTTGTATGTATAAAAATGATAGTGATTGGAAAGTTAATATTATTTAAAGAAAGCGTAACCTTCATATGCTATAACAACTCTACCATTTGGAAGTTAGTTTTTTGTAGGGCTAAAATATTAGAAGAAGAGAACAGTTATTTTAATTTATTTGTTCCAGGAATGATATGTATAATTCATATAATTGTATGAACATTTACAAATGTATTGGAAGGGATTTGGAAATGTCTGGCGAATGTAGAGGTACTTCGAGAAATTTCTATTGACAACATAGTCTACATTATTAATAGCAAAAAGTCATGATTACGGATGGTTACTTTGGCGGATTTGATTCTATCAGAAAGTAAAGTATGGGGAGGATCACAATGTCAGCAAAAAAACGTAAGTGGCTAAAAATGGTGTTTACGGGATGTATTCTTGGTTCATTGTTAGTAACAGCAGGGTGTTCAGGGAAAAAAGTAAGTACAGATGATGAGAAGACGATTAAGGTAGGTGTACTAGCTTCGTTAACAGGACCGCTTGAATCATATGGGAAACAAACGGTAAACGGGTTTGAACTAGGACTAGATTATGCAACAGGCGGGACAGGGAAAGTTGAAGGGAAGAAGATTAAGTTTGTTGTAGAAGATACGGAAACAAAAGCGGATGTAGCAGTTAAAAAAGCTACGAAACTATTAGAAGAAGAAAAGGTCGATTTTCTTGTTGGATCTTCGAGTTCAAGTGATACATTAGCAGTGTTACCATTAGCGGAGGAATATGAAAAAATAATGGTTGTTGAACCTGCGGTTGCAGATAGTATTACGGGGAAGAACTGGAATAAATATATTTTTAGAACAGGCAGAAATTCATCTCAAGATGCAATTGCTGGTGCTGCATCCATCGCTAAAAAAGATGTAAAGATTGCAACGTTTGCTCCAGATAACGCGTTTGGTCGTGAAGGAATTGCTGCGTTTAAAGCGGGAGCGAAGAAACTAGGGGCGAATATTGTAAATGAACAATATGCTGATACGAATTCTACTGATTTTACTGCAAATATTCAAAACATCATTAGTTCAAAACCAGATTATTTATTTGTTGTTTGGGCTGGTGCGAATTCACCATGGAAGCAATTAAAAGATATGAATGTAGAAGCACAAGGGATCAAGATTTCAACGGGCGCACCGGATATACCAGCATTAAAGACGATGGACGCATTAGTAGGCATGCAAGGATTTTCAGTGTATTATCATACACTTCCGAAAAATAAAGTAAACGATTGGCTAGTGGAAGAACATAAGAAGCGTTTCAATGGAACGGTTCCAGATTTGTTTACAGCTGGAGGAATGTCAGCTGCAATTTCCATCGTTGAAGGGTTAAAGAAAACAAAAGGAGATACAGATGTTGCTGCGCTTATTAAGAAAATGGAAGGAATGGAATTTGAAACACCAAAAGGAAAAATGAAATTTAGAGAGAAAGACCACCAAGCTTTGCAAACGCTTTATTCTATAACGTTACAAAAACAAGAGGGTGTGGATTATCCAGTGCCTGTTCTAGAGCGAGAATTAACAATGAAAGAAACCGAACCACCAATGCAAAATAAATAGACTGAATATTTAAAAAGATGTAAAGGGAGGAGGAAATCTCTCTTTACATCAACTTCTCTTTTTTATCCTGAAATATGAATTTTTTGAGGAGGGTATAGAGTGAAGAACTTGTTAGAGACTAGAAATCTTTGTGTCTCATTTGGAGAACATCATGTTATTAAAGACGTAAATTTGATGATACCAAAAGGAAAACTTATTTCTATTATTGGACCTAACGGAGCAGGGAAGACAACTCTATTTAACTTGTTAAGTGGACAAATTTCCCCAACAAAAGGTCAGATTTATTTTAAAGAACGTGACATTACAAAGTTATCGATTCCAGAGCGAACCCGCCTTGGTATGGGACGCTCTTTCCAGCTTACAAATATTTTTCCGGAATTAACAGTGATTGAAAATGTACGCTTAAGTGTACAATCGTTCGTTCAAGATTATTATAGTTTTTTTCCAAACTTCTCACGATTCAAGCAGCAGACAGGAGAGGCGAGGCGTCTTCTGAAGACAGTATTGCTTCACGAAAAAGAAGAAGTGCTAGCGAAAGATTTAGCACATGGGGAAAAGAGAAAATTAGAATTGGCCATGCTGCTAGCGCTCAGAACAGATGTATTACTACTTGATGAACCAACAGCGGGTATCTCTGTTGAGGAAGTCCCAGCTATTCTTCAAGTGATAGAGAATATAAAGAAAAATCGTGAGAATACAATTGTACTTATTGAACACAAAATGGATATGGTTTTACATGTATCTGATCATTTAATTGTATTATTTCATGGCGAGTTATTGGCCGAAGGGTTACCCGAAGAGATTATGAAGGATGAACGTGTACAAACGGCGTACTTAGGGGGATTATATGGTGACACTATTAAAAGTGGATAATATAGAAACGCATTTGGATCAGTTTCATATTTTGCAAGGTGTTTCTTTTATGGTTGAGAAAGGAACAATTACCGTATTGTTTGGAAGAAATGGCGCTGGAAAAACAACAACTTTACGTTCAATTATGGGGTTTCATCGGATTTCTAATGGAGAAATTTATTATTGTGATGAGAAAGTAAATGGTTTATCTACCCATCTGATTTCGCGAAAAGGAATGGGCTATGTGCCAGAAAATCAAGGGATCTTTCATGATTTAACGGTAGAAGAAACATTTGCCCTTGCGGGAGCGAAGAAAGGGTTAGAGGTCGCAGGGAAAGTAGAATGGATGCTCGATTTATTTCCAGATTTAAAGCGATATTGGAATAAAAAAAGTGGGTTGTTGAGCGGAGGACAAAAGCAAATGCTGGCGATTTCAAGAGCATTCATTAATAGTGATGGATTGCTATTAATTGATGAGCCAAGTAAAGGATTAGCACCGATTATGATTGAAAAGTTAATGTCGGCAATTTTGAAAATGAAAGAGAAAACAACTGTTTTACTTGTGGAACAAAATTTTATGATGGCAAGCCAGATCGGTGATTATTTTTACATTATGGATAACGGGAGAATTGTTCATAACGGTCCGATGCATGAATTGAAGGAAGATAAGGAAACGTGTCATAAGTATTTAGGGATTTCTTAACATTGATACGGAGGAGGTATAGAACGTGGATGTGTTAGTGAACTTGTTTGTAAACGGCATTTCAACAGGTATGCTTATTTTCTTATTAGCATCTGGACTTTCACTTATTTTTGGTTTAATGAGTGTACTCAATTTTGCTCATGGTGGATTGTTTGCATGGGGAGCTTTTACAGGTGTGTGGTTATTTAATATGACAGATAGTTATGTAATTGCATTAATAGGGGCGATTTTGATGGGAATGTTTCTCGGTTTCGTTTTAGAAAGATTTCTTATTCGTCCTGTTTATGGAAATCATGTTCGTCAGCTTCTCGTTACACTTGGTGGAATGCTCGTACTTAGTGAATGTATAAAAGTATTTTGGGGACCGAATCCAATTAGTGCTAAATTACCAACATGGTTACAAGGAAGCTATACATTTGATGGAGTTATATTAATTAAGTATCGTTTATTTGTGATTGTTATTGGAGTCATGATTTACATCGGATTGATGTTGTTATTACGTAAAACAAAAATAGGTCTTATGATTCGTGCAGGTGTAATGGATAAGGAAATGGTTCAAGCACTTGGTATAAATGTAAAAGCTATATTTTCATTTGTCTTTTTATTAGGGGCTGGAATGGCGGCATTAGGCGGTTTTCTTCTTGCGCCATATTCAGGAGTTATTTTTGCTGAAATGGGTATGCAGTATGCTATTTTAGCATTTATTGTTGTCATTATTGGAGGGTTAGGCAGCGTACAAGGTTCAGCGATCGCGTCTTTAATTGTAGGGTTGACTGGAGCGTTTACGGCTTATTATATACCTGATTTATCACTTGCAATTAATATGTTAATGTTGTTGTTTTTCTTAATAGTCAAGCCGACAGGACTCGTTGATGAAAAGGGGTGAAATGGTGAAAAGCACATTTAATCGGGCTGGGGTATATTTTGGGATAGCTGTATTGGTTTGTTTAAGCGTGTTCCCTTTTGTAAATGATTCGCGAAGTTTACTCATTTTGTTTACACAAATTTTCATCTTTGCTATATTTGCGATGAGTTTTGATCTTCTCCTTGGTTATACAGGAATTGTTTCATTCGGTCATTGTATGTTTTTTGGAATAGGAGCCTATTGTGTGGCGCTTTTATTTGATCGATATGAGGTTTCGGTGCTTAGCTTTTTTATTGGCATTGCGATCGCGATTGTACTATCAGCGATAATTAGTTATATAGTTGGCTTACTCTCTTTACGGTTAAAAAGCCACTTCTATGCAATGCTAACACTGGCTATTTCCCAATTATTCTTTGTACTTGCTGAAAAGTGGCGAGCTGTCACGCATGGGGGAGATGGCTTTACATTCGGTGTACCTGATATGTTTCGTGACCGGTTCATATTTTACTACATTACACTCGTATGTCTACTTGTGATTTTTTTATTGCTTCGTCTATTTACTCAATCTTCTATCGGAAAAGTTTTGAAGGCAATTTCGCAAAATGAGCAACGAGTAGAAGCACTTGGATATAAGGTTCTTCACTATAAAATTATTGCGAGCATCGTTGCGGGAGTAGTAGCAGCGATTAGCGGTGGTTTGTTTGTTATTACATTACGATTTATAAATACATCTGTTTTTTCAATTGAAATGACTTTGAATGCTTTATTGATGGCAATGATAGGGGGAGTTGGGACACTAATCGGGGCGATTGCAGGCGCAGGGATTATTGAATCTCTAAAGTATTATTTATCAGAACTGGCGGCGCAGTATCCAATCTTTGAGCGATGGACGATTTTCCTTGGGTTATTATATATTATTGTGTTATTAGGTTTTCCAACAGGATTGATTGGAGCGATTAAAAAAATAAGAAATATAACCAAGAAGAAGAGGATAGAGAAAGGTAAGAAAGTTGAGCATAGTGCATGAAACCTGTCCTCAATATTCAAAGAGAAATGCAGAAAGTAGCAGCGAGTTAGCAATCATCGAGGAGAAGCACCTATCTCATAAAGTTTTACTTTATGAGATTTTTTGCTTGCATTTCAATCATCATTTTTTGATGATGTATTAAATGAAGAAGAACAAAAAATTATATACGTTTATGACCCGTGTTCTTAAGTATAGCGAAAAAAAGAATTACCAGCAGAGTAATTCTTTTTATGTATAATTTATGGAGATTTAACAGTTGAAGAGCTTGGGACAAAGTTAGATTTACCTCTGTTTTTAGAAGAAAGAAGAAAAGAAATAGAATAAAAACTAGTGCGATTTTAGTAAATGGTATGGAAAAAGCCGACACGAATTCTTTTCGTATCAGCTCATTCAAAACGGTACATCTTTTTTAAAAACATCGTAACTATATTTTAAATTCACATCCACTCAAACTTCTTTATTACTCAATTTAAAAAGCATATACAACCTCTTGGCGAGAAATTGCGGTGTATATGGCATGTCCCTATGTAACCACTTTACAATCGTTCCAATTAAAGCTGAGGAACCGTACCAAAACGCGGATATCGTACGTTATCAAGACCTAAATTGTAAAAAATCATAAAAATTAAGGGATGATACATATTACACATGACTAATATGTATCATCCCTTTTACTTTTTGTTCCATAATCGGGCCAGATTGTGGAGGAGCGTTTTAAAAGAAAATTGGGCAGGTTAGTTGAAAAAAGGTTGTGAATAGGTATGGTTATTTTACGAAAATTGGATAGTAGCAAATTTAAAATATTGCTATAGACTTCATCAAACGGTATATAGTAAGGATGATTTGAATTTTCTTATTTGTAATTATATAAGACATACAGATTCGAGTCTTTAGATAGTCGCTTAAAGAGCTATCTTTAAGCCGTTCTAAAGGCTTTTTTGTTGTTCCCGTAAGTTTGAACGCTAGTAAAAATCATTAAATTATTGGAGGTGATGGAATGAAACTTGCCTTGCAAAGGCAGCGAAGGGATGTGTTGTGGTGCTGTCCTAACTCAAATGAACGAAAGAATATTCTGTTTAGAAAGGAGAGAGTATTATCCGCTTTATAAGTGGGTTTAGAACAAAGCGGATAAAGGCAATACTGAGCCATAGTAGGAATGTATGTGAAAGGATGAGTATATGTTTGAAGAAGATGGAATAGTGTTACTTATGGAACCTGTAGATGAAAGAAATCTTAGGAAATTCATTTTGACTATACCTCAGTCAATTTATAAGAGGAAAGAAATTTCTTTACAGTATGGAGCGGCTATAGGAGAAGGATACACAAGTATTATTGAGGAAATCATCAGTGTACATATAGCACCTGAAGTTATAACAGCTATAGGATATGTAAGAGAGGAAACGGCATGAAAAAGGAATTGACATACTTGAGTGAGTCTTAAGTATGTCTTTTTTAGATGTATTTGTAGGTGATATATGAGGAAAAAATAAAAAATGATTGGGATCAACGTTTTGTAAGGTCTCTATACGATATGACGTGAAGATTCATATTCGTGCTTTTTCCTTTTTTTAACCATGAAAAGCACATATGTTTTCCAAAATTGATTATGAAAAGGAAAATGCAAAGTTTTGCTAGAATATATAATTTGAGGTAAGGAAAATGAAAACTAAATAGCTAACATTTTTAGACGATAGTATAACGAAAGGAATATGTGTTTATGAATACTCCCCCACTTAACTTCGTATGAAGTAGGGGTACTCTTTCGGTAAAATCTGATAGATGTTTAGAAGAAACAATAGGTTAGTATTCATTTAGGAGGTAAAATATGAAATTAAAAAAGACTATATTACTTGTGTTTTTAATTACAATTGGTTTAATGGGATGTTCTGTCATTGAAGAAGGTAAGAATTCAATTGATTACGCTCAAAAGGCAACAGACTATGCGAATGAAGTAAGTACGTTTGCAAATGAAGCGCCGGGATTAGTAGAAAAAGCAATCAATGATAGTACTGCTCGCAAAGAATTAGAAACTAAACTCAGAGAAATTCAAAAGGATATTCCAGCTTTTAATGAATTGACACCTCCTGATGTAGCAAAGGACATTCATCAGCAAATTGTTGGATATAATGAAAAGTTAAATGAATTAATTGATACAACTATGAAAAAGATAGAAGAAGGAAAATTAGATGTAGAACAATTCAAAAACTCGGAACTTATGCAGACAGTTCAACAACTTAAAGATTTAAAAGATAAGATTCAAAATTTAGGGCAGTAAATATAGCTTGAAAAAAGTCCGTTATGTATAAATGGGCTTTTTTAATTTGAAGGTATAACAATAAGGTACATACTAATTATTTATAAAAAACGATACCTTTCTCCTGTAAATACTTTTTAGCCGATTAAACTCTTTTTGGGAGATGTATACGTTGCTGGTGAAGAATGGGGGAGAGATTGATTGTATCTTCTTTTTGTAAAGTGTTAAGTAGAATCATTGTATCAACCATTTTATGCCCAATTGAAAAAATTGCGGGAATAAAATTTGAAAATTCCTATTATTGGATATTTTATAGTGTAACATATCTTTAGCCAATAATCTTAAAAGAATATGTATAGTAGATTATTAATCTACTGTTTGCCCTTGACGATTTAAAGCCATTGTTGTTATGGTTAAATTTGAAATTATAATAGGTTGAGTAAAAGGAGTTTTCGTGATGAAAAGGTTAGGGTGGAGAAGAGTAACGATACTATGTGTTGTTCTTTTAGGTATATGTTGGTTCTTTTTCCATGGAAGTATATTAGAAAAGAGCGGTACGAATGTTTCAAAAGCAAAAGAAAAGACGGCGATAGATGGTTCGCTTTTGCAGGTAGCAGAGCTTCCAAAGACAGGACTAACTGAAAAAGAAATCCCACAAAAGTATGTCCCGGAAGTAGAAGCAAAAGCAGCAATAATCATTGATGCAAATGATGGACAAATTATGTATAAAAAGCATGAAGAGGATGTGCTTGCTCCAGCGAGCATGTCAAAGATGATGACAGCTTATATTCTTTTAGAAAATATACATAAAGGAAAGATTCATTGGGATGATCAAGTGAAAATAAGTGCGAAATCAGCACAAACAGAAGGTGCCAGAATTCCAGTACAAGCAGGGGATGTAGTGACAGTTAGAGATTTATACCATGCACTAATGCTTGAGTCTGCAAATAATTCTGCGGTGGCTTTAGCAGAACATATAGCGAAGACAGAGCAAGAGTTTGCACAACTTATGAATAAAACAGCCGAACAATTGGAGTTATCAGAAGCGACTAAATTTGCAAATGCTTCTGGGCTACAGGAAGCAGACGGCAGTGAAACAAAGATGACTGTAGCTGATGTAGCGAAGTTAGCGTATCATCTTGTGAAAGATTATCCAGAGATAGTAGAGGTCACACATTTACGTCAAAGTCAGTTAGCATTTAAAAGTACGACTGTTACAAGTACAAATGAAATGTTGAATCCATCTAACCAAGAACTTTATATAGAAGGAATGGATGGGCTGAAAACAGGATTCACTGATAGTGCAGGTTATTGTTTTACAGGGACTGCGAAACAAGGTGATAAACGAATCATAACAGTTGTTATGGGTACGGAAAGTAAAATGAAACGTTTTACAGAAACGCATAAACTAATGTCTTATGGCTTCCAGATTGTTAAGTAAGTGAGGAATCTAATTTGAAGGAAAACAGCTTGTTTGAAACTCGAATTGAGTGGAAAATAAGCTGTTTTTTTATTTAATGGGGAATATAAAAAGTGTTAACAACACAAAATGAAGAAGTATGAGTGAGAAAGTTTGAATTTGTTTTTGTTTGCTGATATTATAAAGTTATAAACTTATTATTGATAAGTTAGAGGTATATATAACATTATACATATTAGTAAGCCTCAAAATAAAATTGGAGGGAATTAGTATGGCAAAAGATTTTTATTCAGCAATTGAAGACAGAAGATCCATTTATGCAATTAGTAAAGAGCAAGTTGTTTCTGATGAAAAAATTCAAGAAGTAGTAAATCATGCCGTAAAGTATACACCTTCATCTTTTAATTCTCAAAGTGCAAGGGTTGTTGTTTTATTAGGTGAGCAACATGACAAACTATGGGATATTACGAAAGAAACCTTACGAAAAATTGTACCAGAAAATAATTTTGCACCAACCGAAGAAAAAATGCATGCATTTAGAAGTGGTTATGGAACAGTTTTGTACTTTGAAGATAGTAAAGTAATAGAAGAACTTCAAGAAAAGTTTACGTTATATAAAGAAAATTTCCCGACTTGGTCCCAGCAATCATCAGGAATGCTGCAATTTGCGATTTGGACAGCATTAGAAATTGAAGGATTTGGTGCAACGCTACAACATTATAATCCATTAATTGATGAAGAAGTGAGAAAAGAATGGGATATTCCAGACACTTGGAAGCTGATTGCACAAATGCCATTTGGTAAACCAGTTGCACCAGCAGGGGAAAAAGAATTTCAGCCGTTAGAAACTCGAGTGAAAATTTATAAATAAAGTAGAAAAGGATTATCAATTTTGATAATCCTTTTTCTGTGCCTGTTATAGAATATCTTTATAATTTATAAGGGTTTTCTTTTGCTAATTCATGTCTTTGTTGTTTTATAGCCATTTTTAATGTATTCTTTTTTCTTTCAATGGTTTCTACTTTTTTGAATGTTAGTAAGGATAGTAAGTATACGAGTGCATAATGAAATTCGGTATAATGTTTTGAACTATTATCAATAATGTGCTCCATAGATAAAAATGAACCTCCTAATATTTAAATATGCAGTAGTCAATTTATCCCGCATTAATGGGCAGTAAGAACCGGATTGGTGAGGGTTGATTAAAGATTCATTTTATCATTTTCAGGTTAAATATTCCATTTTAGATTTTAAGGTTTATAAAATCCCTAAATAATCCCCTATATTTTTTTCAATGAGAAGTACCGTTACGATGATAAATAAAATTCAGATGATCCCGTACATATAGATTTATTAGAGAATTATATATGGCACGATATATTAGTCAATCGTTTGGTGAAAGATTGTGATCAAAATATGGATTCTTGGATTGCTCCAGAGCGAGATAAATTCTTTTTTATATAAATTTCATTTTTTAGAATAATATATGGTTGATAAATGTTTAAATTTTTGTAATGATAAGAAGGTGGCTCATGGAAAGAACTTCTTTGTATGGAAATAGTTAATGCTATTTTGAAAGAGCAGTAGAAAAATAAATTCGTCACAGAGGTATTATGCTTTTATTAGTGCTGTATGTGAAGAAAGAATACTACTGGAAATTTTGGTTCGATTTATAATAAATAGGAAGTGTATTATTGCGAAGCTGTATTTGAAGATGAAGTTCACATGAAGTTCACACAAAATTCACGTCAATCATTTAAAATGATTAACGTATGAAAAATAAAACTCTTGTTAAAAAATGGAACTTGATGAATATTTTGCTTTTATAATATTGTAAAGTATTAAGTTTGTATTTTTTTAAGAGGATAGTAGGGAAAGGAAGTAAATACAACTTATGAAGAAAGTAATAGCAGGTTTAGCAGCAGCGTCTGTAGCTGGTATGGCAGTTCCTGGAATGGATTCGGCTCATGCACAAGTATCAGAAGATGCATTAAAAGAAATCAATGGAAAAACACAAACACAAACACAAACACAAACTCAAACAACAGTAGCTGAAACACCAAAAGTGAATTCTGAGCTAAAATACACAGTGACAGCTGATGTGTTGAATGTACGTACAGGTGCTAGTACAGGACATGATATTATTGCTAAAGTACAAGAAGGTCAAGTGTTACAAGTAATCGGTCAAGAAAATGGCTGGTTTAAAGTAAACGTAAATGGTCAAACAGGCTATGTAAGCGGTGACTTTGTAACAACTGGTGAGAAAAAAGGAACTGCTGTTCAACAAGGAACAGGTAACTATACAGTGAAGGTTTCTTCACTTAATGTACGTACAGGCCCTAGCGCTTCTCATACAGTTCTAGGTACTGTAAGCAAAGGACAAACTGTACAAGTTGTCGGTGAAGTACAAGACTGGTTCAAAATTAACTACAATGGCGAAACAGGCTATGTAAGTAAAAACTTTGTATCAAAAGGCGGTACAACTACAAATGTAGGTACAGAAACGCAACAACCAAGCAACAATGAAATGACAATTCGAAAAGATGGTTCATATGTTGTTGATACTGGGGCGTTACGTGTACGTACAGGTCCAGCTACATATAATGCTGTAATTGGTGGCGTATTAAAAGGCCAAACATTACAAGTTATTGGTGGAGAAAACGGTTGGTATAAAATTAACCACCAAGGAAAAACAGGTTATGTTAGTGCAGATCATGTTAAGTTTGTAAAAGGTGGTACAGCAAATGTAACTACGCCTTCTCGTCCAACAACTGGCGGTGAGCAAGGAAATACACAAACAGAAAAACCGCAAACAGAAAAACCAACAACACCATCTGCTAATGGCTCATCAATTGTGTCTATTGCACAATCATTAAATGGTTCACCATATAAATGGGGAGGCACAACACCTGCTGGTTTTGACTGCAGTGGTTACATTTACTATGTATTAAAACAAGCAGGCCATTCTGGTGCACGTCAAACTGTTTCTGGCTACTGGAGTAGCAAGCAACATACTAGCAATCCACAACCAGGTGATTTAGTATACTTTAGCAATACTACTGGTTCTGGTGGTATGACTCATATGGGTATTTACTTAGGAAATGGTCAGTTCATCAGTGCAGAAACTGAAAAAACTGGTGTAAGAATTAGCTCAGTAAATAACCCTTACTGGAGCAAACATCTAGCAGGTTACACAAAAGCGTAATAAGAGAATCTTATTCTTAAATATCATAAGGAAAAGCTTTCTAGGAAACTAGAAAGCTTTTTTTCTATTTTATATGTTTACTTTAATGATTGTATTTACGAATCAAGTAAAAATTTAGAATACAAATCGTGAAAATAGTTAGGACGAAATAAGTTTGCAGCGTGACCTGCTAACGGAATTTCTTTATACAAAACGTTTGGAAGAATGGATTTTAAATCAAATAAACAGGATTTATATAGATGATCGTGTTCTCCCATTACCCAAAGAATAGGTTGTGATAGTTCTCTTAGTCGAGATTTCAAATCGAATTCTAGACGGTGTTTGAGTGATTGGGCAATAATAGATGAGTGCAATTGCAATCCAAAGCGATAATAAATGTTTTTTGAAATGACAGCAAAAGGATTAGCTTTTAATACACCACTTGGGAAAATTGTATTTGCATATTGATAAAGCCAAGTGGAATATTCATTTTCACGTTTGTCCCAAAACTTTCGAAAGACGTTATACAAAAGGGATGGATTATTGTAATGACCACCAATATGACAAAGGCTTAATACCTTCTCTGGATACGTGTGAGCAAATATAGTAGCGATATAACAACCATAGCTTAGGGCGCAAATATGAGCCTCTTGAATACCTTCTTTTTCATAAAGGTCTGATAATTGCTGTACTAGTCTGTCTAAAGAAAAGTCTATTGCTTGTCCTTTGTCTTCACCATGACCTAGTAAATCATACGTTATAATATTGTAAGAAGGAGAAAATCGTTTATATTCTTTTTTGAAGGCACGACGATTTCCGACTAATCCGTGAATGAATATAATGGTTTTCTTTTCAGAATTCTTTTTTGCTTGCACGGTATAGGTATACCCCTTTCGATGAATGAAGATTAGATAGATGTGTATGCTATGAAAATATATATATTTTCCATAGTTATATATGAGTAATCATTCTATAGTTTTTTGTAGACTATAGAGTGTTCATTTTATATTAAGTACCAGGTAATAATATCAGATGATTACATCTGTTGTAAAGATAAGGTTTGATGTGTTTTATTACCAAAAATCAGATTAATTGTTTACATTCATATCTTATTCTGATTTTAGAAATAAGCGTTGAGTTTGAAATAAGGAGATGAATAGAGATGGAAACACAAAATAAAGAGAAGGAAAAGGGGAGTTGGTGGCAGTTTCTACGTCTTATTCAAGATACAAATCCTCCGAAAGGTATTCTTATTTTTGCATTAGTAATGAGTTTGTTTTCAACAGGGGCGAGTTTGTTTATTCCAATGCTTACAAAAGGGTTAGTTGATAATTTTTCAATTTCTTCAATAAATACAATTCAGATTGTTAGTTTAGTCGCGTTCTTCGTTGTTCAAACAATCGCAGCAGGATTATCAATTTATTTGCTCAATTACATTGGGCAAATAATTGTAGCTGGAATTAGAGAAAGACTATGGAAAAAAGTTCTTGTTTTACCAGTTTTTTATTATGATCAAAATAAGACTGGTGATACGATTAGTCGCATGACGAATGATACAGGTGTAGTAAAAACATTAATTTCAGAGCACTTGTCCAATTTGTTAACGGGTGGTATTTCAATTGTTGGATCATTAATTGTATTGTTTGTTTTAGACTGGAAAATGACAGTTCTATTGTTAACTGTTATTCCGTTATCTGTTTTGATTTTAGTTCCACTTGGAAGAAAAATGTATAAAATCTCTAAAATATTGCAAGATGAGACAGCCTCTTTTACAAGCGTTTTAAATCAAGTATTATCAGAAATCCGTTTGGTGAAATCTTCAAATACGGAATCAAGAGAATATGAAAATGGTAACAAAGGAATTCAAAAGTTACTACAATTTGGTTTGAAAGAAGGAAAAGTTGAAGCATTCATTACACCAATTATGTCATTTGTTTTAATGGCGCTACTTGTTATTATTGTAGGATATGGTGGAATGCGAGTTTCTAGCGGGGTGCTAACAACAGGAGAGCTTGTGGCATTTATTTTATATTTAGTGCAAATTGTTATGCCAATGAGTCAGCTATCTATGTTCTTTACACAATTTCAAAAGGCAATTGGTGCAACAGAACGTATTAATACAATTTTAGAGTATGAGGTTGAAAATCATACAGTGGGCATTAATGTGACAAATGCAAAACAATCAATTTTGATTGAAAATGTAGATTTTGAGTATAACGAAGGTGAGAAAGTACTACAAAATATTCAGTTTACAATTGAATCAGGAAAAGTGACTGCGATTGTAGGCCCAAGTGGTAGTGGGAAAACGACATTGTTTTCTTTATTAGAACGCTTCTATGAACCAACTAGTGGTGTAATAAAATTAGGTAAAAACCCTATTTCAACATATTCATTACAATCGTGGCGACGTCAAATTGGATATGTTTCACAGGATAGCCCATTAATTGATGGAACGATTCGAGATAACATTTGTTACGGAGTTGAAGAAAAGATAAGTGAAGAGGAAATAGAACGAGTATCGGCGATGGCTTATGTTGATGCATTTATTCATGATTTACCGAAAGGGTTCGATACAGAAGTTGGCGAACGTGGTGTGAAATTATCTGGGGGACAAAGACAACGAATTGCGATTGCTCGTGCATTACTCCGAAATCCGCAAATCTTAATGTTAGATGAAGCGACTTCTAGTCTTGATAGTAAATCGGAATCTGTTGTTCAAAAAGCTTTAAATAATTTAATGAAGGGCAGAACAACTTTAGTGATTGCACACAGACTTTCTACAGTTGTAGATGCAGACAAAATTATTTTTATTGAGAAAGGGAAATTTACGGGAAGTGGTTCGCATGATGAATTGTTACGTTCTCATGATATGTACCGGGAATTTGCAACACAGCAACTGAAAATTAAAGAGGGAGCACTATAAAAAGCGATTGTAGTATTGGATTTTGAAGCAGTGGATAGTTTCTTTAACTTCACTGCTTATTCATTATAATGAATGAGAGGATAATAGAGGAGTGGAAGGCAAATAAAAATGTCATTCATTCTTCTATTTATTTAATAAGAAATAAAAAAGTTTTTTTATAGGTTACCTTTAAGTAACCTACGCACATCAAAGTGCATAATTGCATTTCGGATTAGATGCAGATAGAATTCATAGTATAAAAAATAACATAGAATGATTGAGGAGTGTTATATTTGGCAGAATTATTACAAGGGAAAAATGCATTAATTACAGGTGCGGGAAGAGGAATTGGTCGTGCTGTGGCAATTGCTTTAGCGAAAGAAGGCGTAAATGTTGGTCTTTTAGCGCGCTCTGAAGAGAACTTAAAAGCAGTTGCGAAAGAAGTGGAAGCTGAAGGCGTGAAAGCTGTTATTGCTACTGCTGATGTATCTTCATATGAAGAAGTTACGACTGCTATTGAAACATTAAAAAGTGGATTAGGTTCTATTGATATTTTAATTAATAATGCGGGTATTTCTAAGTTCGGAAAATTTTTAGAACTAGATGTTGCTGATTGGGAAAAAATTATACAAGTCAACTTATTGGGTGTATACTATGCAACTCGTGCAGCGTTGCCAAGTATGATTGAACAACAGTCGGGTGACATCATTAATATCTCATCTACAGCAGGACAAAAAGGTGCGCCAGTAACGAGTGCATACAGTGCTTCTAAATTTGGTGTTCTTGGTTTAACAGAATCATTAGCGATGGAAGTGCGCAAACACAATATTCGTGTAACAGCTTTAACACCAAGTACAGTTGCAACAGATATGGCAGTAGACTTAGGATTAACAGACGGTAATCCAGATAAAGTTATGCAAGCAGAAGATATTGCAGAGTTTATCGTGGCGCAGCTTAAATTAAATAAACGTACATTTATTAAATCTGCTGGGCTTTGGTCTACTAATCCGTAAGATGTTATAAATAAAAAAAGATTTAGCTTAGGGCTAAATCTTTTTTTTATTTGTTTTTTTATTCTGAATTTTCACTTATAATAAATTTGAAGGGGATGGTGTTGACATATATCATTTTGATAAATGGAAGGCTGTTGATGAGTACATTACGGACCTGCTTGTGCCAACTGATCCGATTCTGGAAGAGGTACTTCAAATGAATGTTGAAGCTGAGCTGCCGGCGCACGATGTTTCACCAACTCAAGGAAAGTTCTTGAAATTACTTGTACAAATTCAAGGAGCTCGTAATATTTTAGAAATTGGTACTTTGGGTGGATATAGTACAATATGGCTTGCAAGGGCATTACCAACAGGTGGTCGTCTTATTACGCTTGAAGCAAGTGAAAAGTACGCTGCAATTGCTCGTGCTAATATTGAAAGAGCTAAATTGAGTGATGTAGCTCATGTGCGAATAGGAATGGCAATAGACTCGTTACAGCAAATAGCTACTGAAGGTTATGGGCCATTTGATCTTATTTTCATTGATGCGGATAAACAAAACAATCCAGTGTATTTTGAGTGGGCTCTTAAACTCTCAAAGCCAGGCAGTTTAATTATTGGCGATAATGTAGTACGCGAAGGAGAAGTAATTGATGCTTCTAGTGATGACCTACGTGTGCGGGGAATACGTCGTTTCTATGAATTAATTGCTAATGAACCGCGTGTCACTGCTACAGCGATTCAAACAGTAGGGAGTAAGGGATATGATGGGTTTTTAATGGCACTTGTAACAGAGTGATAAAATTGAAATAGTGGCTATAGATCTATAGGTTAGGAGGAGAAAAAATGAAGAAAATGTTTGATATGTTATAACGTGTATGTAAGACAGAGAATTCTTCTCGTGCCCCTCCAAATTGAATAGAGTACAGTGGATTAATAAAATTTGGAGGTTATAAAAAGATGAGAAGCGAAAAAGAAATGATGGATTTCATATTAAATACAGCGAGAGAAGATGGACGTATTCGTGCAGTTATTATGAATGGATCTCGTGTGAATCCAAATGTGAAGAAAGATTTTTTTCAAGATTATGATATTGTATACGTTGTGAAAGATATACAGTCATTCATATCTGATCATAGCTGGATAAATAGATTTGGAGAAAGAATGATTGTACAAATGCCAGAAGAAAGCACTTTAGTTCCACCCGCGGAGGATGGAAGATTTCCTTATTTGATGCAGTTTATAGACGGGAACCGAATCGATTTGACTTTAGTTCCAGTAGAATTAGTAAATGAGCTTCTTGATAGAGATAGCCTAAGTGTACTTCTTCTAGATAAAGATGGATGTATTGAGCCGTTTCCACCAGCAAGTGATTCAGATTATCTTATAAAAAGACCAAGTGAAAATGAATTTGCGGATTGCTGTAATGAGTTTTGGTGGTGTAGCACGAATGTCGCAAAGGGATTGTGGAGAGAAGAGTTATCCTATGTGAAAGGGATGCTTGAAGGTCCCGTGAGAAATATGCTGATACAAATGCTAGAATGGCATATTGGGATGAAAACAAATTTTACAGTAAGCGCAGGAAAGTTTGGGAAGTTTTTTGAACAATATCTTGAGAATAACATATGGAAACAATATATGGATACATTCTCAAATGCAGACTATGAAAAGATTTGGAATTCCGTCTTTGTAATGGGAGATTTATTTAGGGAAATTGCAATCGGAATTGCTAGCTATTGTGGTTACGAATATCCACAGGGTGATGATGATAGAGTGACAAGTTATTTAAAGCATGTGAAGTCTTTACCGCAAGATAGCAAAACTATTTATTAAGTTTTTTAGATAGGAAGGAATGAGATCGTTCCAATGATGGAGCGGTCTTATTTTGGTTTGTAAATATGTATCCTTCTAACAAAATCTGAATGAACGGCATATAAAATGTAAGGGAGGTTTTTATTATGTATTATTTTTATCCATCAGAAATGCTTATTCCTTTTCAATGGACTCCAGAACGTAATAGCCCTTTCTATAATGTGTATTCTTATGTGCCGCATTCAAATGTACTTTATTATCAAAATCCTTCTCATTTGAATTTTGAATTGGTAAATATCGGTATGGAGAATGAGGTTCAAGGTGCTGAAGAAGAGAGGGGTTCTTGGACTCCGTTTTCATGGGTTGAAAAATATGCTTATGCATTTTCAGGTCCGTATAATAAAGCTGAAGTTGCTCTTACATTTGATGATGGGCCAGACCCTGTATTTACCCCGCAAATATTAGATAAGTTAAAAAGTTATGGTGTGAAAGGTACTTTTTTTCTTCTAGGTGAAAATGCAGAAAGGTATCCTAATGTAGTAAAACGAATTGCGGGTGAGGGACATATTATCGGGAATCATACGTACAATCACCCCAATTTAGCTAAAGTGAGTGATGAAGAATACCGAAATCAAATTGTAAAAACAGAAGAGATATTGAAGAAATTGGTGGGATATGCGCCAAAGTTTATACGGCCACCTTATGGTGAAATACGTGAAAAACAGCTGGGATGGGCTACAGAGCAAAACTTTATGATTGTGCAGTGGAGTGTAGATACAGTTGACTGGAAAGGTGTAAGTGCAGAAAAGATTACAAATACTGTATTAGGTAATGCGTTTCCAGGAAGTGTTGTATTACAACATTCGACGCCAGGAGCGAACTTGCAGGGATCCGTAGACTCATTAGATCGAATTATTCCTGAACTGAAAGCGAAAGGATCAAGATTTGTGACGCTTCCTAGCATGTTTCAAACGTCGAAACAGAGAAAGTAAATATAAAACAATAAGTTTGAGCTATGAATATAAAATACTGTATTCAGCTTATACATCATTTAAGCAAGAGTGGTGTATTTTTTGTTATGGAAAATATAGATTTGTAATTACTTTTTGTTGTATTATAAAGGGATAAACTGGAAAAAGTTTAGGGGGATGTGAGGTGATAAGATGATATATGTACTTATAAATATAGGAATGAGCATATTAATCGGTATTATATTTATACTAGCTGCACTCATATTGCAAAAAAATCCACCAACAGATATAAACGCAGTATACGGATATCGAACAAAGCGATCAATGAAAAATAAAGATTTATGGGATGTTGGAAATCAATATAGTGCGGAAGTGATGAAACAAAATGGACTTTTAATGATATTAATAGGAAGTTTAATAGGGATGCTATTTAGGTATCCGCATACAATGATTGCTATTTTAGGTCTTATGATCGTATTAATCATTTGCTTATTTATACGGGTGGAGAATAGATTAAAAGCGCTGGAGAAATAATGGGAACATTCCGTATATCTTGTTATTAAAAAATACTGACTCCCATGCTATATAAGCTAGGAGTCAATCAGAATTTATAAATTATTGTTATGTAATATGTCTCGACTTTTTCCTATGACAAATTCATAATATTCAAGTTCATATGGATAGATATCTGCAAATGTTATTGTAATAGGTTTAGCATTTTTGTTTGAAATGGAAATTCCTGTTGCAGATGTGACTTCTCTTTTTAAAAGCTGTAAAAAAGAAGTCGCAGTTATTTTCATTACATCTTCTACTTCATCACCTGGTGCGAACGGAAGTGATTTTGTAACAGCGTGAAAATACATATGACACATTTCACGGTCAATGAAGTGCGGAATTTCATGATTGATTTTAAAAATGCCTTTGTATTCTAAGTCAGTAGCTTGAAAGGATAAGCCTAATTCCTCTTCTATTTCACGAAGACCACCTATTCGTACATCTTCATTATGCATAATATGTCCAGCAGATGTAATATCCCATTTTCCTGGGAAATCTTTCTTGTTTTTAGCTCGTAATTGGAAGTATAAAGAAATGTCTTCGTTTTCTCTTTCCACAAACCAGCAATGGAATGTTTCGTGCCAATCACCGTCACGATGTACGTCATCACGTAGTTTTTTTCCAATTTTGTTTCCTGATGGATCAAATATCGTTAACCATTCTGTCATTTATATTCCCCTTTCTGTATAGTTTAGTATACAATAATTATATGTAATTTTGGGAAAATAAAGAAAAACAAGGAGTGTATATTGAATGGGATTGGGGGAAACAAAAATAAATTCTTTCATTTCAACGGAAGAAGAATTACGTCATATTTTAGGGTATCCAAGTGAGCGTGCGGTAAAGAAAGTGATTCCATCACTTGATCATCATTGTTATGATTTTCTATCTAAATCTCCATTTCTTGTAATATCTACTTCAGATAAGTTTGGACATTGTGATGCTTCGCCAAGAGGAGATGCACCTGGATTTGTATATGTTTTAAATGAAAATCAAATTGTAATTCCAGAAAGGCCGGGGAATCGGCGATTGGATTCTATTCTTAATATTTTATCTAATCCAAAGGTGGGTCTTATTTTTTTCATTCCAGGGCTTGGAGAATCATTACGAATAAATGGGCGTGCAGCTATTACAAACGATGAAGAGATTTTAGAAAAGATGCAGGTAAATGGACGCAATCCACTCCTTGGAATTGTTGTAGAAATAGAAGAGTGTTTCATCCATTGTGCTAAAGCGTTTATACGTTCTGAATTATGGAATCCAGATTCTTGGTTAGAAAAAGAAGTATTACCATCAGCGGCAAAAATGCTGGTTGATCATGCTAAAGTGAACGCAAATGAAGAAGAAGTTGCACGCTCATTAGAAGAAAGTTATACAAAAAGGTTGTATTGAAAAATCGCATAGTATATCGTTTGATAAAGTATGTAAATATAATTAATGTAAAGGCATTTTTTTCAAGGATATTCAGTATGGCTTGAGCGCCAGAATATATTTCTATAGGTTATTATCATGTAATATACACTTTTTTATGGGGAATCTTTTAATAGGTTCATTCATTGCCAGAATTATTATTTTAAGATATAAAGTAAAGCTATAATTATGTTATGTAGTAAAGAATGTATAAATAGTAAAATGAATGTTTTTTCAAAATGAACTTGCTTTTTTGAATTGTCGTAATTATAATAATTTAACAAATAGACATGAACGAAAAGTAACGATAAGGACACGAGATTATTTTTACGGTTTGCAGAGAGGGAGGCCATAGGCTGCGAGCTTCCTAACACGGAAAATAATCTTACCACCTTTGAACTCTGGTAGTGAACGAGAAATCTAGTAATTATTGGCGGTCTCAGCCGTTATCTGAACTTGAGCAATTCAAAATGAATGTATATTTGGATTGGAACAAGGGTGGAACCACGAAAACACACTCGTCCCTTTTTTAGGGATGAGTGTGTTTTTTTATAAAATTTATTGCTGAATTGAAAGGAGGTGCAGTTGAATGAAAAAATTGATCCGAACGAGAATCCCCATTGACTGCGTAAATGGGGAGAAGTTAATCATCAAGTATTTTGAAAAATAGGAGGAGATTTAAAAATGAGAAATGTAGTACACGTTGGAGTGTTAGGACTTGGAACTGTAGGGAGTGGTGTCGTTCATATTTTGGAAGATCACAAGGAGAAAATCAGTCTTGATACAGGGTATGAAGTAAAGGTAAAAGCGGTGGCAGTACGTGATGTGGAAAAAGAACGTGATGTTTCAATGGATGGAATTAAGATAACAAGTGATGCAAATGAAATTTTAGAAGACCCTAACATTGACATCGTAGTAGAGGTAATGGGGGGAATTCAAGAAGCAAAACAGTCTATTGAAAGGGCGTTACGTAATAAAAAACATGTTGTAACTGCAAATAAAGATTTAATGGCCGTATACGGCAATGAATTATTAAAATTAGCAAATGAAAATGGCTGTCAGTTATATTATGAAGCAAGTGTAGCTGGAGGAATTCCAATTTTGAGGGGATTAGTAGACGGCTTAGCTTCTGATCATATTGAAAAGATTATGGGGATTGTAAATGGCACAACAAATTATATATTAACAAAAATGAGTCAAAATGGTTGGTCATATGAGCAGGCATTGCAAGAAGCACAAAAATTAGGCTTTGCAGAATCAGACCCGTCAGCAGATGTAGATGGACTAGATGCTGCGCGAAAGGTGGCTATTCTTGCAAACTTAGGATTTTCGGTGAATGTTTCTTTAGATGATGTACATGTTCGAGGTATTCGAAATGTAGAGAAAGAAGATTTAGAAATGGCTAGGAAACTAGGTTTTACTATGAAACTGGTTGGGAAAGCAGAGAAGCAAGGTTCAGCTATTAACTTAAGTGTAGCGCCTACTTTATTACCGAGCCATCATCCACTATCTAATGTGAATAACGAATTTAACGCTGTATATGTACACGGTCATGCGGTTGGGGAAGTTATGTTTTATGGGCCAGGGGCTGGAAAATTACCAACAGGATCTGCTGTAGTGAGTGATATTATTTCAATCGTTAAAAATATGAATCAAGTAATGAAAAGTCAAGATATGCTAAAAGAGTCAGTGCCTTATAAATTAAAACAGGATGAAGAAATTGTTTCGAAATACTTTTTACGTATTTTATTACGAGATGAACCAGGAATGTTTCGAAAAATCACAGAATGTTTCGTCAATGAATTGATTAGTTTAGAAGAGATTATGCAACTTCCATTTAATCAAGAGCTTGCGGAAATTGTAATTGTGACGCATCAAACTTCAAAATATCAGTTTGAAAAAGTTTTAGCATTAATAGATGGTGTAGCGAATGAAATAAAAAGTTATTACGCTATTGAGGAGGAGAAACAATATGTATAAAGGATTATTAAAGCAATATGCTTCTTATTTACCGGTGAATGATCATACACCAGATGTAAGCTTGATGGAAGGAAATACACCACTCATTCCACTACTGAATATTTCTAAAGAATTAGGGATTCATTTATATGGAAAATATGAAGGTGCTAATCCAACAGGATCTTTTAAAGACAGGGGAATGGTGATGGCGGTTGCGAAAGCAAAAGAAGAAGGATCACAGGCAATTATTTGTGCTTCAACAGGTAATACATCAGCATCGGCAGCAGCATATGCTGCTCGCCTTGGGATGAAGTGTATTATTGTTATACCTGAAGGGAAAATTGCTCAGGGAAAGTTAGCACAAGCAATCGCATACGGAGCGGAGATTATTTCAATAGAAGGAAACTTTGATGATGCGCTTCGAGCTGTACGCCAAATCGCAGCAGAAGAACCGATTACATTAGTAAACTCGGTGAATCCATATCGAATTGAAGGTCAAAAAACAGCTGCGTTTGAAATTTGTGATCAGTTGCAAAAAGCGCCAGATGTTCTTGCTATTCCAGTTGGAAATGCAGGGAATATTACAGCATATTGGAAAGGTTTCTGTGAGTATGAAAAAGAAAAGGGATTTAAAAAACCAAGAATTCATGGTTTTGAAGCAGAAGGAGCAGCTGCAATTGTTAAAGGGCATGTCATTGATTCACCAGAAACAGTTGCAACTGCGATTCGCATTGGGAATCCAGCAAGTTGGTCCTATGCTGTAGAAGCGGCGGAACAATCAAATGGTGAAATTGATATGGTATCAGATGAAGAAATTTTAAATGCGTATCAGTTGTTAGCGAAAACAGAGGGAGTTTTTGCAGAGCCAGGGTCAAATGCTTCCTTAGCAGGTGTAATCAAACATGTTCAAGCTGGAAAAATCCATAAGGGAGAGACAGTTGTCGCTGTATTAACAGGAAATGGTTTGAAAGATCCTGATATTGCAATTTCCTCTAACCACTTAGAGATTGCAAGTGTTTCAAACGATATGGAAAAAATTAAAGAACATATTAAAGGAGTGATTGTTTCGTGATTCCATTTAAAATTTGTGTTCCAGCTAGTACAGCAAATTTGGGACCTGGTTTTGATTCTGTAGGAATGGCATTATCATTGTATTTAGAAATGACTGTTAGGGAAAGGTCCACACATTGGCATGTTCTTCATTCCTTTGATTCGTCTATTCCAAATGATGAAAGAAATTTAATCATAAGTACGGCACGCAAGGTATGCCCGTCTTTAGATCCCCATATAATAGAAGTTACTAGTAATATCCCGCTTACAAGAGGATTAGGGAGCAGTGCCTCAGCGATTGTAGCAGGAATAGAACTTGCTAATCAACTTGGAGAATTACATTTAACAACGGATGAAAAAGTACACCTTGCTACAAGCTTTGAGGGGCATCCTGATAATGTAGCAGCTTCTATTTTAGGTGGTACAGTCATCGGGGCAATGGATGGAAATTATGTATCTGTTGTAAGGATAGAGAGTAAAGAACTGGGAGTCATCTCACTTATTCCAAATGAGGAATTAGATACAAATAAAAGTCGATCTGTATTACCCGAAACATTGCCATTTCATGATGCTGTGCGTGCAAGTGCAATAAGTAACGTGTTAGTAGGAGCATTATGTCAAAAAAAGTGGAATGTTGTTGGTGAAATGATGGAAAGAGATCGATTTCATGAACCATATCGTTCGCAGCTTGTTCCACTCTTGTCTTCGATTCGTGAGTATGCAAAAAAGTTTGGAGCATACGGAACAGCACTTAGTGGCGCAGGACCTTCTGTTTTTATTTTAACTCCATATGAAAAACGTCGGGAAATTGCTGAACAGTTAGGGAAAGTATTTCCGGTATTTAAGGTTTGTGAACTGGATATTGATCATGAGGGAGTAGTTGTCAAAAGTGAAGCGGATATTTGTATAGAAAAATTGTAACATGTATCAGAAAGTCTAGAATTTCTTGGGGCTTATATTGTGTATGGCGCAAATTGCTTGTGATTATAGATATCATATTAATAGATAAAAAATGACTACAGCACGTGTACAAAAGTGCTGTAGTCATTTTTAGGTTAAGGATTTGTTGAGTATGTAGTAGTAAAAATAAATTATACGGTTTTCAACTGTACGTGACTGATAATGATGCGATGAATATTGCGAAATTGTATCAGAACAATATTGTAGAGAAGGGTGAATTTAAAACATTACAAGAGAAAGCAAAACAAGTGCCAGTCAAAGAAGAATATGAGCAAGTATATTTAAATCCTGTGTATTCAATCCCTTTATATAAATTCGTGTACAACGATTCTGTAATTACAACACATCATTGGGAATGGGGGAGTATGAAGGTAAAAGATGAGGTCGGAGTATTACTGCCCGTTGATGCGGGATAAAATTACGCATCATTTGAAAACATGGGAATCATTTCATAAGAAAGCAGTGACAGAAGAGATGACGAATTTTGCATATCTTTCAAAAGATAAACTTGTGCAAACAGAAGATACAAAAGTACTAGCAAAATCAGCTGTTATTTTTGAAGAAGGAAAGAAAATGATTTACAAACCAAAAATGACCGAAAAGTAAAAATATTATTTTAGAAAGATTCTGTTAGTTATGAAATGAAAGTACTAACTGGCAGTCTTTTGTACGAGTATTGAAAAACAGAATTGTAAATTTTTTGAAAATGTCATTTGGCGTCTTGTTAAAATAAAATCCGAGAGTATAATGTGAAATGAAATACATATTGATTTTACTTCTTTAGAATGAAACCTTACAAAAATGTAAGGTGAATGAAATGAAATTCAATATGAAGATTAATAAACATGAAGTATACTAGGATAAGAGAAAGAGAGGAGAATAGACATGAGTTCTGAATTAGAACAAAATACAAGAAGTAAAAAGAAACGTTCTAAAAGAAAATCTGTGAAATGGTTCATTTTGATTCCATTTTTACTACTCATTTTTGGTGGAGTAGGATATGGTTCGTTTTTATATAATAAAGCAAAAGCGGTTGTCAGTGATGCATATGCACAAATTGAAAAATCGACTAAGCGCGATAAAGAGGTTGAGCCATTAAAAGATAACATTTCTATTTTAATCATGGGTGTTGATGGAAGTGATATTCGAAAAGGACAATACGGAGAAGCTGTTCGTACGGATGCACTACTATTGGCAACAATTAATAAAGATGATAAATCAGTAAAATTAGTAAGTATTCCACGTGATTCCCGCGTATATATTCCATCAAAAAAGAAAATGGATAAAATTACGCATGCACATGTATTTGGTGGAGTTGAAAGTACAAGGGATACAGTAGAGAAATTTTTAAATGTTCCAGTTGACTATTATGTGAAATTTAACTTTGATTCCTTCGTAAAAATTGTAGATTCACTTGGCGGTATTGATGTGGATGTTCCAGTTGCATTTACAGAACAAGATAGTAAAGATCAAGCAGGTATGATTCACTTAGAAAAAGGTTATCAACATTTAAATGGAGAGCAGGCTCTAGCATTGGCGAGAACACGTAAAATTGATAGTGATGCAATGCGTGGTCAAAGACAACAACTCGTTATTGAAGCGATTGCGAAAAAAGCAATGTCTGTTCAATCAATTAGTAAATTAGGTTCCCTTTTGGATGCTATTGATAGCAATATGAAAACGAACTTAACATTTGATGATATGCTGTCTATTGCTAGAAATATGGCAGGAAATGATTTGCAAATGGAGAAAATGCAAATAGAAGGTACTGATAAACGTATGGGTGGTATTTATTACTACATTCCAAACGAAAAAAATGTGCAAGACATCTCTAAAAAATTGAATGAACATCTGGGTGTTACGCCAAAAGCAGTACAAAAATAAAAAAGGTTGGCACCTAGCCAATCTTTTTTATTTATAATATATGTATAATGGGAAAAATACCATTGGAGTTATTTCAAAATGTTTACATATATAATAAAATGTATATATAGTTATTTAATGATTAAAGAGTATAATAATTAGGGTAATACTTCCTTTATATAATTTGATAATGTTCATTTTTGAAGGTTAAAAAGAAATTGAATATATATTAATATGAATGGAAGAATTATATAAATTAATAGAAAGAAAGGGATTTCATAGAATGGGAAATGTATTTAATGTAAAAAGCATTATAGTTACAATAGTGGCTATTATTGCGATCGCAGTTGGGTATTTTGTGTTTCAATCAATCACTTCACCGGCTAGGGCAGTGGCAAATCAAGTAAATTCAGTACAACTTGCAAGTGAGCAGTCAAAAGTGGAAATGAATAAAACGGCACCAGCTCAATTTAATGGTCAAGTAAGAAAAGTTGCGTATCTTACATTCGATGATGGACCAGGAAAATATACAGCTGAACTACTAAATATATTAAAACAAAATGATGCGAAAGCAACATTCTTCTTGATTGGTGCAAATGTAAAACAGTTTTCAGATTTAGTAAAGCGTGAGAAAGCAGAAGGTCATTATGTGGGTATGCATAGTATGACACACAATTTCAAGAGGCTATATACAAGTGGCGAGTATGTGAATGAAATGAAAGAAGATCAAGGTTTAATAGCTAATATTATTGGAGAATCTCCAAAATTAACACGTCCTCCATATGGTTCTATGCCTGGTTTAAATGAAGCGCTCCGTAACAAAGTAGTAGAAGGTGATCTTAAAGTTTGGGATTGGACGATTGACTCTTTAGATTGGAGATATAACAAAATGCCAGTCGATGTTGGTTCGGCCAAAATTGCTGAAAATGTAATTGCAAGTGCAAAGAATCCCAAAGAAGTTATTTTATTGCATGATATTCATCCACAATCTGTTGCAGCAGTACCAGCAATTATAAAAGGGTTAAAAGAAAAAGGATATGAATTTGAAGCATATAATGAAGCCGATCACTTCTCATTGAACTTTTGGCATGACAAACGTATGTAACATAGGAGGAAAAGAAGTTGAGTTATAGAAAAGTAGCATTAGTTGGAGTACTATCAGTAGGATTATTATCAGGTTGTTTTGGTGAAAAACCAGAAGAAAATCTATTTGTTGCATTTGAAAATGCAGCTAAACAAGAGAAGTCGTTGTTTGAAGATGCGAAAAAATTAGAGACCCTAGAAAAACAAGGACAAGAATTATATACTCAAGTTTTAAATGAAGGAAAAGAGCATAATGAGGCTGTTGCACAAAAACTAGATCAAGCAGTTTCAAATGTAGAAGAGCGTGAAAAAATATTAAAAAGTGAAAAAGATGCATTAGAGAAAGCACAAAAAGAAACGAAGGCAGTTCAAAGTAATGTAGAGAAAATTAAAGATAAACAAATACAAAAACAAGCGAAAAAAGTAGAAGAAGCTTATAAAAAACGTTACGATGCTTTTCAAAAAATGAATGAAAACTATGTGAAATCAATGGCGATTGAAAAAGAGCTGTATGCAAAGTTAAAAGTAAAAGAAACAAAGTTAAAAGAAATCAGCGAGAAAGTGAACGAGTTAAATAAATTAACGGAAGAAATGCAAAAAGAAAAAGAGAAGTTTAATGGATATACAAAAGAGTATAACGAAGGAAAACTAGCATTCTATAAAGAAGCGAAAATCAAGATTAAGGAACAATAATAAAATATATAAATTCAAATTTAAAAATGATATAAACCTTTTCTTCGTAGCAGTGATTTATATGTCGAAAAATCATACAGTACCTAAATTGAATCATACAGACAAAAAAGCCGAGAGAACATTTAAATTATGATGTTTTTTTCGGCTTTTTTAACTTGTAGAGCAGAAAAGAATGGAAATAAAATTCTAAAAGAGTTATAGTTTTATATTTAAGGGAGAAAATGATGTTTAAGAAACGAAATGATGAACATCATATAAGTAAGGAGAATGAAAAATGACATATGAATTTTTACTCAAATTAGGTTTAGCGCTCTTTTTAGGTTTATTTATAGGGATTGACAGGCAGTTAAAGAATAAGCCACTTGGTGTGAAAACAAGTATGGTCATTTCTGTAGCAAGTTGTTTAATTACAATAGTTTCGATTGAATCTGTGAATGTTTACTCTTCACCAGGCCATACAAATATGGATCCAATGCGTTTAGCAGCTCAAATTGTGAGTGGCGTCGGCTTTTTAGGAGCTGGAGTTATTTTAAGAAGAAATAATGATGTTATTTCAGGGCTAACAACGGCATCAATGGTTTGGGCAGCATCTGCTTTAGGAATTGCAATTGGGGCAGGTTTTTATATACAAGCAACAGTTGCGATGATTTTAATTATATTAGCTATAAATGTATTGCCTCATCTTGTTAAAATAGCAGGTCCTTATTCTTTAAGACAAAAGGATGTAGCTATTAAAATTATCGTAAATGAGCACCGGGAACTAGATGGTATTTTTAAACAAATTAATAACTTAAACATGCAAGTAAAACGCGTGAAAATTAAAGATATTGATAGTGAATCTCAGCAATTAGAAATGGTTATATTGGCACCTGAAGATTTATATACAACTGAATTATACAGCTCTCTAAAAGAAATTGATCATATTATTTCGGTTGAGGTGGAGAGTAGGTAGTTAGAAAAGTTGAAAAGGTGATATGGGATAAAAAGGATGATGAGATTCATCCTTTTTATTTTAGATTCATTTTTGTTATTCGGCTATTTGCGGACAGTATCATTTTTATTTAAACATTCAGTGAAAGTAAAGAGTTTAGATGAGGAATAATAAGCAGGAGATGAAAAACGCTTTTACTGATTCAAGTTGCACTTTATCAAGCCTGATTTGTCGTCTATTTTTTTCTATTGTAATCGTAGAAGTAAGATGAAGATTTAAGGAGGGTTTTAATTTATTTTGTTTATCTATATAGATATTGTGTTTCTTTTTGATACAATGAGGAACAAAAGGGGGAGAAGAAATGGACATAAAAATCAGAAAGGCAACAGAAAAGGATATAAAGGGAATCGTGAAAGTACATGTTGATAGTTGGAAAACAACATATAAAGGAATATTACCTGATAAAATTATAGATAATATAACATATGAGAGTCGGGAAAAACAATGGAAAAGTATTTTTAAACAAGCGGTAGGAAATCAATATAGGTATGTAGCAGAAACGTTAGATAAGAAAATTATAGGATTTATTGATGGTGGGCCCGAAAGAACAGGAAAATATGATTGTGATGGAGAATTATATGCAATTTATCTTTTGGAAGAATACCAAGGATATAAAGTAGGGAAGCGATTATTTCAAACACTTATGTCAGAATTTATAAAAAATGATATTGATTCTGTATTAGTCTGGGTTATATCGAATAACCCTTCAATAGGTTTTTATGAAAAGTTTTCTCCAGAGCGAGTTGATACAAAGTTTTTAGAGAGAGTAAATGTTCAAGAAACGGCGTATTGTTGGAGAGATATAAATTACCTTCATAGAGTAATATCAGATTGAAAGAAAGCATAACAATAATATAATTATGTAAACAAAAAATCGGTTTCAAAAGGAGATGTACAAAATACTATGTATGTCTCTTTTTTATGTACGGGATCTATAATCCATTGAGAAATGAGATTGTAATTAAGTTTAAAATTATAGAAAAAATATGACTAAAAAACCAAAAATTTAATTATGATAAAAAAATTCTGAAATATACACTTGAATTGATAATGATAATCAATTAGAATTTTATTTGATAATGATAATCATTTATTGGTTGTTATTGTGAAAAATAAAAATTTCGATAGCAACATTTTTAAGAGGAGGACAAATATGCAGCATGCGAAACAAATCGCGGAACATGCAACAATGCAAAGCTTTTTAAATTGTTATTTACGTGAGACAGGATGTGGAGAATGGGTTACAGAAGATGAAAATATTAGTAACATCTTTAGTAGTACAAAGGATACCAGTCCTGATTCAACATATTTATGCTGTCGGTTATCGGCACAAAACATTACTTTATATACAGAAGTTATATATAAATCACTAACAGGCCGTCATCTGTTTGGAAAGCACTTCTATTATCAAATTGGAGCAGGTTGTCATGTTGTGAAAGCAGATTATGTAACGGTTATTACATTACTAATAAAGGAAATGTCCATGAATTATGGGGAGGGGACAAACCCAGACGAACTTTTACTTCGAGTTATTCGGAGTTGTCAAAATATTAAGGAGTTTATTGGGAATCGAGAACAAGACACTGCAAAATTATACGGTTTACATACGACCTTTATAGAGGCAGAGCAATCTTTACTTTTTGGGCATTTAAACCATCCTACACCAAAGAGTAGACAAGGAATACTAAATTGGAAAAGCTCAATGTATTCACCTGAATTACAAGGAGCATGTCAGCTACACTATTTTCGAGCACATAAAAATTTAGTAAGAGAAAAATCAGCTCTTATGGAACAAGCAACAGAAATCATAAAAGGGGAGTTAAGGAAAGACTCGTTTGTGAGTATGGAATTTATTGAACTTTATTGTGAAGAAGATGACTACTCTTTAATTCCAATTCATCCACTTCAGGCGGAATGGTTATTACATCAGCCTTATGTGAAAAGCTGGATAGATCAAGGTGTTCTTGAGTATCTCGGATCAGTTGGAAAACCATATATGGCAACATCTTCGCTCAGAACAATGTATCATCCAGAATCAAATTATATGTTTAAATTTTCTTTTCCTGTGAAGGTCACAAATTCAATGCGTATTAATAAATTGAAAGAGCTTGAAAGTGGAATAGAAGGGAAAAATATACTAAAAACAAAAATCGGAGAAGTACGAGAAAAGTTTCCAGGATTTGATTTTATATGTGATCCTGCTTATATCACGTTAGGAATTGAAGGGCAAGAATCAGGGTTCGAAGTCATCATTCGCGAAAATACTTTTTACGGTGAAAATGCTAATAATGCAACACTCTTAGCTGCGCTTGTTCAAGATGCACTCCCAGGTGAGCGAACGAGATTAGCAAATATTATTTATCATCTTGCGGAAGAAGAAGGGAGAAGTTGTGAAGAGGTAAGTTTAGATTGGTTCAGGAGGTATCTGAACATTTCTCTGAAACCAATGGTATGGATGTATTTAAAATATGGAGTTGCATTAGAGGCACATCAACAAAACAGCGTGATTCATCTGAAAGATGGTTATCCAGTAAAATTTTATTTCCGTGATAATCAAGGGTTTTATTTCTGTAACTCAATGAAACATATTTTAGATGCCGAATTAGCTGGTATTGGTGAAAAGAGTGGTAATTTATATGATGATAGTATTGCAGATGAAAGGTTCCGTTACTATTTAATTTTTAATCATATGTTTGGATTAATAAATGGATTTGGTACAGCGGGGTTAATAGACGAAGAAATTCTCCTTTCCGAATTAAGGATTACACTTGAATCGCTTCTTACGTATAATCGTGAACCATCTACATTTTTAGAAAGGTTATTGAAAGATAAACAATTACCGTGTAAAGCAAATTTATTAACAAGATTTTTTGATGTTGATGAATTAACAAGTCCTCTTGAGCAAGCTATCTATGTCCAAGTTGATAATCCTCTCTTTCAAGAAGAGACAGGAAAGCATGCGGAAAGAGAAAGCGTTGTTCGTGTGTAGATAATTTTGAAATTTAAAGAAATATACCAATGGTATTTTTATTAATTTCTATCATGGAGGAGACTATGAAGGAAGAGTTTTATCATACAAGAGTAATGAAAGCGGTTCAATCAGAGCGTTATATTGCTGTTAGGCGAAGAGTTTTTCGTCAATTAATAGAGTCGTTAATTTACGAGGAAATTATTTCTCCCATTCAGATACAAGGGGAAGAAGATATAATTTTTATAATTTCAGGGTTTGATGAAAGTGGGAACAGTGTCATATATAAATGCTGGGGTCAAGAACGAATGACATTTGGTCGTATTCGCTTAACTGAAAAATCAATTGTAAGAATACAAAATGATAGAGAAGAAGAAGTAACATCCATTGCACAATTTTTAAATGAAGTTTTTAAAGGGGTTCAGATAGATGAAGTGAAATTACGTTCCTTTATTCAGGAGTTAGAACAAACAATCTTTAAAGATACAATCGCTCAATATGAAAGACACGAAACAAAAGAGAAGCTTGTAGAGAGTACATACGATGAGCTGGAAAATCATTTAATAGATGGACATCCTTATCACCCAAGCTATAAAGCACGCATTGGCTTTCAGTATCTTGATAATTACCAATATGGTTTCGAATTTAAACAATCGATAAAACTTATTTGGATTGCTGTCCATGATAAACATACTCATGTAGGTACTATGTCTAAAGATGATGTCAATCATATTGTGAGAGAAGAAGTAGGAGAGAGCAAACTGATTGAATTTTGTTCTACTGTTCAAAATATAGGATGCAACCCAAATGATTATACGTTCATGCCTGTTCATCCATGGCAATGGGAAAATTATATCATTCCGAATTATGCTGAACATATACATAATAGGCACATTATTTTTATAGAACAATCCCAAGATGAATATTTTGCACAACAATCGATGCGTACTTTACAAAATGCTACCAATTGTATGAAACCTTATGTGAAGCTTTCTATGAACCTATTAAATACATCAACTGTTCGGATATTAAAGCCACATTCAGTTGTTAGTGCTCCTACTATTTCAAAATGGTTAACAGATTTGGTAAGAGGTGACTCATATTTACGAGATGAGGCACGTGTTGTTTTATTACAAGAATTTGCAGGTGTAACGTATGATCCACCAGGTCAATCTACATATGGTTCATTAGGGTGCATTTGGCGTGAAAGTATTCACACACATTTAGAAGAAGTGGAGGAGGCTATTCCGTTTAATGCATTATATGCAAAAGAGAAAGATGGAACACCTTTCATTGAGCCGTGGCTAAAGCAAAATGGAATTGAAAATTGGCTCCGTGAGCTTATTCAAAAAGCAGTTTTGCCAGTTGTGCACTTATTAGTAGAACATGGTATTGCGCTAGAATCACATGGACAAAATATGATTTTGATTCATAAACAAGGTGTGCCAGTTCGGGTTGCGCTAAAGGATTTTCATGAAGGACTTGAGTTTTATCGTCCATATTTAAAAGATCTAGAAAAATGCCCTGATTTTACAAAAGTACATAATATGTATGCGAATGGACAGCTCAATGAATTTTTTGAAATGGATAGTATGAGATGTCTACAAGAAATGGTATTAGATGCGCTCTTTTTATTCAATTTAGGCGAGCTAGCGTTACTATTTGCGGATGAATATGAATTTAATGAAGAGAGATTTTGGATACTTGTTGTAGAAGAATTAGAGAGCCACTTTACAAGTTCTCAGCACTTATATGAACGCTTTGAAGAGTTACAGTTATATACACCTACATTTCGAGCGGAACAATTAACAAAACGCCGTTTATATAAAGATATTGAATCACTTGTACATGAAGTGCCGAATCCATTATATAACGCACTGCAACTTATAAAAAGTAAGATTGTTATTATGGAGGAGAATTATGTTAATCGTAAACAAACAAGAATATAGTAAAAATGATTTTGAATTAAGACTACAAATGTATGAAAACATGGAACAGTTTCATGATGCGACTGGAAATAGATTTGCCCTTTGTATAACAGATCCGTTTGATATGATTACGCTTGTCTTCTTTTTAAAGAAAAAAGGAGCATCTGTATTACTTATTCATGGAGAGACACCGAGAGATACAGCTGTTGAAATAGCAAAAGGTGCAGCATGCTTTGGACTTTTATATGGAGATTCCAAGCATTTTATAAAACTGAATAGTGAAGATCAAATAAAAAATGAACCGTCCTTATTGCAATATAGTTCAGGAACAACTGGTGAACCGAAACTAATTCAAAGATCCTGGAAAGAAATTGAAAGAGAGATAGATGCTTACAATGAAGCATTGCAGTGCGAAGGTGACGAAGTACCCATTGTATTGGCTCCTGTTTCTCATTCATATGGTTTAATTTGTGGGACACTTTCTGCAATCATGCGAGGGAGTAAGCCGATTGTTATTACAAATAAAAATCCGAAATTCGCATTAAATATTATTCGTAATACACCAAAACATATCGTATATGCAGTACCGCTTATGCTACATATTATGGGAAGTTTTCCACAAGGTACTTTTCAGTTTCATAAAGTGATGACGTCGGGTTCACCATTGCCAGAATCATTATTTTGTAAACTCAAAGGGGTAACAAAGTATATGATGCAGCAGTACGGATGTTCGGAAGCGGGTTGCATTAGCATCTGTCACAATATGAACACACATTTAGATTTAGGAGAACCACTTCCCCATACGTCTGTGCGTATTAGTAATGACCAAAACCAGCCTGAAGAAATAGTGGTAACAATTGGAGAGAAAGTGATTTATACAAAAGATTTGGGATATAGATCAGAACGTGGGATACATTTTGTTGGGCGTATGGATGATGTAATTAACGTGGCTGGTTTGAAAGTATTCCCAATAGAAGTAGAGGAAACGATGCTTCGTCTAGAGGGAATTCGAGAGGCGATTGTGTATCGCGGAAAACATCCTGTAATGGGTGAGATTGTAAAAGCGAAAGTGATTTCTAGTATTGATCCTGTTCAAATAAGAAAATGGTGTATACAACATTTGCCCTCTTATAAGGTGCCGCATGAAATAGAAAATGTAACGGACATTCCTAAAAATGCAACTGGAAAAGTGAGTCGTAAGCTGTTAGAGATGGGGGAATAACAGAATGAATCGTGAAATGTTAAGGATGGGTGTATTGAAAATTATGGTAGAAAAAATGGAATTGAAAAATGTTACAGATTTAAAAGATACAATGCGTTTAAATCAAGATTTATATATTGATTCTGTCATGATGCTGCAACTTATTGTTTATATCGAAATGGATTTACAATTATGTGTACCAGAGGATGAAGTAGATCCAAAAGCTTTTTCTACTATAGGTTCATTACTAGATTTTATGGAAGAGTTACAACCGTTACAAGTGGATATAAATAACTAATATTTTAGAAAACGGGTGAAAACATGACTTCAATTAAAGTTCATTGTTTAGTGAGTTGTTTTTGTGAAATTATTAAAAGGCGTAGTGATATAGATTTTCGACCTTTTTACTTTGGGTTATGGGATGGGGATTTTGATATAACAGAGGAAGGAGTCATTTCTTATCATTCTGAGAACATTAGCCATAAAGGTTACTTATATTGGTATGAAAAACTATATGGAATCAAAGTAAACGAATGGTATGATCATTCAAAAGAGAAACAAACAAATTTAGAGACTTTTTTAGATTTAGTAGAGAAAAAACCAGAAAATCGATATGTCATTGTAATGGTAGATATGTCACTATTGCCAGAGAGAGAAAATAAATTTCATCAAAAACCATTTCCGCATTACTTAATGATAGCGAAAACAAATCTGGAAGACGAATGGTTTATGTTTGATCCTGATTTTCGTTGGGAAGGTAATATGGCAAAGGATAAAGTCATTCATTCTATTGAAAATAATCCGTTTGGTGGGGGATATTTCATTGATGTACAGACAGTTCAGGAACCCTCTCAGGAAACGGTAGAAAGTTATTTTGTTGAAACATTCAAAAGGGATTACAATGAATTAACGATGAAAGTAAAAGACTTGGTCATAAGAATGGTAAATGGTGAAGCGGAACTTTCTAAACTAATACCAGCAGTGAAGCAAATCCCTGTATTGGCCATCCGTAAATATAGTTATGAACATGCATTCGCATATTTTCGTGACACATTACAATACTCTGAAACAGAATTTGATTATTGGTGTGACCGCGTAGAAGATATCGTGCAAGGTTTTACAAATGTACAGTATAAAGCATTCAAAATGGCAATGACAAACAATAAAGAGATGTTATCATCCATTGTTGAAAAATTAAATGAGATGAATGAAATTGAATTTACGATTAAACAGGAGCTAGAGAGGCAGTTTGTAGCATGGAAAAACATAAGAACAAATCAGTCTGTTATTGTATAAACAATCATTATTGAATTTGAAATAAAGGGGCTTGAATTTATGAAGTATTCGTTATGTACTATTTCGTTTCGCCATCAGCTAATTTCATTTACTGATATAGTTCAATTTGCATATGAGAACGGGTTTGAAGGAATTGAATTATGGGGGATTCATGCACAAAATTTATATGAACAAGAACGTAAAGTGACAGAAGAACAACTAGATTTTTTGAAAAATAAAAATCTGAAAATTACGATGATAAGTGATTATTTAGATATTTCATTGTCAGCAGATTTTGAGAAAACAATGAACAAATCAGAGCAATTAGCATCGCTAGCAAATTGGTGTAATACAAATAAGATTCGTACGTTTGCTGGACAAAAACGAAGCGACAGCTTTACAAAAGAAGAACGTCAGAAATATGTAAAGCGCATTCGCACTATCTGTGATTTATTTGCGCAACACAATATGTACGTGTTATTAGAAACACATCCGAATACATTAACAGATTGCTTAGACTCAACTCTAAATTTATTAGAAGAGGTAAATCATCCATATTTAAAAATTAATCTTGATTTTCTCCATATGTGGGAATCTGGTGCCGATCCAGTAGAAAGCTATCGCAAATTAAAGCCGTGGGTACAGCATTACCATATGAAGAATATATCTGCAGCTGCTCATTTAGATGTCTTTGAGCCTAATAATGTATATGCTTCAGCTGGTAGTCGAAAAGGAATGGTTCCGTTATTTGAAGGTGTTGTGAATTATGAAGAAATTATTAGAGAAATTCAAGATACGGAACATTTTGCTTCACTAGAATGGTTTGGACATGGTGCGAAAGATGTTTTGCGAGAGGAAATCATTCGTTTAAGGAGAAAACAAATGACAGTATTAACTTCATAAAGTACACAATATGTACGACTGTGATAATAACAAAATGTAAATTTTCGTTTTTTCAGCAAATGTAATACTAGATTGAATAAAAAAGAAACTCTTTTTTGTAAGGGCGTTGAAGAAGCGATTATTTCGAAAAAAACATGTATTTTCTCCATATATAGAAAATAAAAAGAAGTTCACATTCTATACATAATAGTTAGTGAACTTCTTTTTTTCATTAGATGGACTTTTTCAGGGAGATCCGCTTTGTGAGATTCGTTCTTTATGGATGTAAAGTTTAAAATCATAAGAAAACCATAATTTACCATGTATTTCATTTGAAAATCTATCCATTTTAATATGTAAAGGAGGTGAACGGAAATGGCTAGAAATCGTAGTTCTAATCAGTTAGTATCAAATGGAGCACAAGCAGCTCTTGATCAAATGAAATATGAAATCGCGCAAGAGTTTGGTGTGCAACTTGGTGCTGATACTTCTTCTCGTGCAAATGGTTCTGTTGGTGGTGAAATCACGAAACGTCTTGTAGCTATGGCAGAACAACAGCTTGGTGGCGGATATACTCGTTAATGTAAAGCTGTATAAAAGAAGGGAAGAGTTCTTCCTTTCTTTTTTTGTATCATTTTTCAAGAGTAAAAGAAGTTTTCCATTTAATAGCATGAATGTGCTGTTAAATGGATTGGAAAAATAGAAGTAATGCTATGTTATACTCCAATTTCTTTTGTTATATAAGTTAAAAAGCAGATGACATATAGTAGCCCTGATGAAATTTATAATCGAATTTTATCAGGGCTACTACATGGAAGAAATAAATGTGAAAGGTTTCGAAATTAACATGTTAAAAAAAGAAAACAGTTGTTTAATTGCACTTGCATCTGTTCCACTTGTTATGACATTAGGAAATTCAATGCTCATTCCAATCCTTCCAACAATCGAAAAGAAATTGCATATTTCTTCTTTTCAAGTATCTATGATCATTACAATATATTCTATTTTAGCGATCTTATTAATTCCTATAGCTGGTTATTTATCAGACCGGTGGGGACGTAAAATGGTCATGGTCCCGAGTTTATTAATTGCAGCTATTGGAGGCGGTATAACGGGGTGGGTATCATGGAAGGTGGAAAATCCGTATGTTTGGATTCTAATTGGAAGAGCGATTCAAGGAATAGGTGCTGCTGGAGCAATGCCAGTTGTAATCCCATGTGTTGGCGATTTATATAAAGATGAAAAACAAGTAAGTACCGGATTAGGTATTATTGAAACGTCAAACACATTTGGCAAAGTCCTTAGTCCAATATTAGGATCAGCTCTTGCAGCAATCGTATGGTTTTTACCATTTTGGTCCATCCCAGTTTTATGTACTGTTTCTATCGTTTTATTATTATTGTTAGTAAAAGCAAAGAAACAAGCAAATGAGGCCCCGCCTTTTAAAGAATTTATTCAATCAATTGGTTCAACTTTTCGAGAAAAGGGAAGATGGTTAGTCGCGATTTTTGCATTAGGTGCTATCGTTATGCTCATATTATTTGGAATTCTTTTTTATTTGTCTACGACATTGGAAGAGAAGTACAACATTCATGGAATTTGGAAAGGGTGTATACTTGCAATTCCATTGCTAGTATTATCTATAAGTTCATACATGGCTGGAAAGAAAATTGGTGATGACCAAGGCGTTATGAAAAAATTTATATATACCGGATTCATACTAGCAGGAGTGTCTGTTATGCTTCCATTATTTTTAAAAGGAATTTACTTATTAATTATTTGTCTTGTTATTATGGGGATTGGCATTGGGATCGCTTTACCGTGTTTAGATGCTCTTATTACTCAAGGAATTGAAAAAGAACAGAGAGGGACGGTTACTTCTTTCTATAGTTCGATGCGTTTTATCGGTGTAGCTGCAGGACCGCCACTCTATTCTTTTTTTATGAAGGGAGCAGATCATGAAGTTTTTTATTTAACAAGTATCTTTGCGATAATTGGAGCAGTGGTTACAATTGTTTGGATTAAACCAGAGAAAGACCAATCTATTCTGAAGCAGCAGCCGAAACCAATTTCTTAATTTGTCCTGTTATTCAATATGCATGCTAGCTATAGATTTATTGTGTTTGCGAGTATGGATGAGAGTCACATATTTACAACATATAATATGTGACTCTGATTATTTACTTGTTAAGTAATAAGTTGTTTCAGCATATAAAGAGCAACTCCCCAAATAATAACCCCTGAAACTTTATTTAGAATTGTAATTGTATTTCCTGATGAATCTATTTTTCCAATCATGCGCCCTGCAAATGCTAAGCCGATAAACCAAAGCCAAGAAACCGTAATTGTTGTGAAAGTAAAAGCCCATTTTTCGCTGCCTACATATTGGATAGAGTTTGTGCCAATCACGCCAATCGTATCTAAGATTGCATGTGGATTCAATAAAGAAACAGAGGCGGCAAAGATAATTTGCTTTTTGATAGTCATTGATTTTGCCTCAATCGTCTCTTTTGTAGACTCACTTTTCCAAACCATCCAACCCATATAAACTAAAAAGAAAAATCCAATTACATAAAGTGTGGTTGTTAGCCACGAAAAGGTAAGAAGCATAAGTGATACACCTTGTACCGCAATTAATATTAAAATTGTATCGCAGATAGATGCGGTTAGGATAACTGGTGTAGCCCGCAAAATACTTGGCTGACTAGCACCTTGGTTAAAGACAAAGACGTTTTGTACACCTAATGGAATAATGAGTCCAAACGCCAGAATCATTCCGTGCATGATCGCTTCAATCATTTTATTTCCTCCTATATAAATTGCTGAAATATGATAGTGTATATTTTATAAAAGAAAATTGAAATTGTATCCATCCATATGGTTGGATAACAAACCAACCAAAAAAGCGAGGCGACAGCATGGAACGATTTGACTGGAAGCCAAATGGATCTTCTCCAGTTCCCTTATATAAACAAATTGAGGAGTATATAAAAGAGAAAATTATAAATGGAGAATGGACGGTTGGTACAAGATTACCGTCGCAACGAGCTTTCTCCCATGCATTTGAAGTGAATCGAAGTACAATTGTAATGGCTTTAGATGAATTGGCAGCGCAAGGGTTGATTGAAGGAAAAGGTAGAAGGGGAACAATTGTGAAAAATGATGCATGGAGTATATCAACTTTGAAGTCTCACTCTAACTGGAATTCCTATGTAGAAACAGGTATTCATTATCCGAATCTCCCTACCATTCAAGAAATTAATCAAGTTGAATTTTATCCACATATCATTCGATTAGGTACTGGAGAACTTTCACCAGAGCTTTTGCCTGAGAAAAAAACGAAACAAATCATGAAAGAGCTTTCTCATGGGCAAATTCCTTTAGGATACGCGGAGCCAAGAGGGGATTTCAAATTGAGAGAGCAAATAGCAAAGTACCTAAAAAAATTTGATATTCTTACATCTCCAGCATCTATATTAATTGTTTCGGGAGCAATTCAAGCACTGCAGCTTATTTCGATGGGACTTCTATGCAAAGGCTCGTCCATTTTACTTGAAAAACCATCATATTTATATTCTCTCAATGTTTTTCAGTCTGCTGGAATGCGTTTGTTTGGTATTCCAATGGATGAGCATGGGATTCAACCATCGCTTATTTCAAAATACAAAAGACAATTCAATGGTTCAATTTTATACACCATTCCGTCTTTTCATAATCCAACAAGTCTTGTTATGAATGAGCAAAGAAGGCAAGAAGTTATGAAAGTATGTAATGAAATTGGATTACCTATAATTGAAGATGCTGTCTATCAAGATTTATGGTTTGATTCATCTCCACCAAACCCATTGAAGACAAATGATACAAATGGGATTGTATTACATATTGGAAGTATGTCAAAAGTCATTAGTCCTGGTTTAAGGATCGGCTGGATTGTTGGACCAGAACCAGTCATTAAAAGATTGGCAGATATAAAGATGCAAATGGATTACGGTTCGAGTTCGTTATCACAACGAGCTGCTGCAGAATGGTTTGCAAGTGGGTTATATGAAAAACATATACAGCAAATGCGAGTTGAGTTGAAAAAACGGAGAGACTTTATGCTCAAAATGCTAGAGAAATATTGTAGAGATATAGCAACTTGGCAAATACCAACTGGTGGATTTTATATTTGGCTACAAATCGAACCAAACATTTCAATACGAGAGTTGTTTGAAAAGGCATTACAAGAAAAAATTCTACTCAATCCTGGAAATGTGTATGATAGAAATGCAAGCCAATATTTACGTCTCTCTTATTCATATGCTTCAATGCATGAAATAGAAAAAGGTGTTAAAACGGTTGCGAGATTGATAAAGAATCTCTCAATATAATGACTATATTTTTTGGGAAGTAAAAAATGATATTATAGATGCTAGTAACTGAAAAAGGGGAAGAAATATGAAACACTATGTTATTTGTCAAGTTATTGATGGAATAAAATATTTAGCTGCCTATGCAGAAACAAGACAAGAAGCAATTGAAAAAGCTGAATTATTAGGGCTAAGAACAGGAGGACGCTACGTTGTTGTTACTGCTGAAGAAGCGGAAGGATTACAGTATCCTTAATTGTTAAGCTACTAATATAGAGAAAAAGAGTGAATCTAAGATTCGCTCTTTTTTCATATTTGTATAAAATTAACTTCAAATATCGTTTCTTTGTTGCTAAGACAGTATTATAATTATTTCTGTATATTATGATATTTTATTTGAGAGTGGTTATAAGAATGCTGTATGAGCGTATAAGTAATATTTTAACCATAGAAAGTACATTGGTGATAGAGGAGAGTAAAAAATGAATGAAGTAAACATACGGCCTAAAAAAAGGTCTAAGTATCGTATTATGTTAGGAACGTGGTATTACTCTGTAAAAAGAAATATTCAATGGTTAACGGATGGGAAAAAGTATGCTAAAACTTTTCAACAAGAAAAGTTATCTTGTACGGTTATACAGCATCGAACGATACTGCTTCGTAAACTTAAAGATGTAGATATGTGGTATCAAGAGAATAAAATTATTAATTTAAAAATCGCCATTAAACAGTTAAACGGTGTTGTGATTAAGCCGGGAGAAACATTTTCTTATTGGCGTTTAATAGGTAAGACTACAAGGAGAAAAGGGTATGTAGAAGGAATGGTGTTGCATTATGGTACTTTTAAACCAGGAGTTGGAGGTGGGCTTTGTCAACTTTCAAATTTAATATACTGGATGACTCTACATACAACACTAACCGTAACAGAACGATATCGTCATAGCTATGATGTATTTCCGGATTCAAAGCGTACACAGCCGTTTGGAAGTGGTGCGACTTGCTCCTACAACTATCTTGATTTACAAATAAAAAATGAAACAGATCAAGCTTATCAACTTTATCTTTACGTGACAGACGAACACTTAGTGGGGGAATGGAGAACAGCCTATCCTCAGCTTTACCAATATGAAGTATACGAAAAAGAACATGCAATTAAGCCAGCTTATTGGGGTGGCTATATCCGACGTAATGTCATACATCGAAGGGTGTTTAATCAACAAAAACAGTTTGTTGAGGATCAATATGTAACGGAAAATCATGCAATAATGATGTATGAGCCACTTCTGTCTTATAGTAGTGATAAAAGTGAGGAGTAGTACTTTATGAATAAGCCTAATAAAATGAAACTTTAATTTTACGGATAGTGAATCTTATCTCTAACACATATACTTACGTCGAATTTTGAGTTGGCGGTATAATTGTTCGTAAGTAGTAGGATAAAACATTTAGTTTATTAGGCTTATTTCTTTTTTTATGATGTAGTGTTTTTACAATATCCATGTGAAAATGATGAGAAAAGTAAATGAATACAGTAAGAGGTATTATTCTATGGATAATGAAACTAATTTAAAAAAAATTCAATTTCCGTTTCTAAATCGATTAATATATGTTTTGAAATTCCAAGACTGTAAAAAATTTTCGGCAGCGTTAAAGCCAGACTGATAGAGCCATTCTTTTTCATCGGTAGTTAATTGGAATTTTGTACTTGTAATTGTTCCAGTTGGAATTGTAATGGTTCTTGCTTTTGATTCTTTATCTAGATGGCGTAAGTCGTGTGCTTGCATCATCGTTTTGAATAAGCCTTTAAACATAGAGAGGGGATCTTTATAAGGAACAGGTTCAGCTTGTATTTCATTTTTTACAAAATGAAAACCAAAAGTTGGCCAACGGGGTAAATTAGGGGAGTCAAAAATCCAAATTGGATAATTGCTAAGAAGACCTCCATCAACCATATAGCAAGGTTGTTTCCATTTTGGTGTTTTCCACTTTACTGGTTCGAAATAGAAAGGAATGGTGCTGCTCATTCTAACTGCTTTTGCAATAGAGAAATCTTGATTTGTAAAGCCATAGTTAGGTAAATCATCAGGGAAAATAATCATCTTTCCATTACTAATATCTGAGGCAATAATTTTTAAGTTTTGTGGATTAGGTAAGTCACTAAAACTATGGATCCCTTTTTTGTGCAAGAGGTCTTCTAACCAGCTTTCTAAATAGTTGTTTGAATAAATGCCTAATTTAGTCCATGCGCTTAATCCCTTTCCTATAAAAGGGACTTTATCAAGTAAACTTTTTTTTATAAATTGATGATAGTTAACGTTATTTATAATTATTTTTAATTCTGTACAAGAATAACCAGCTGCTAGAAGAGCTGCAATAATAGCCCCAGCAGATGTTCCCGCTACACGCTCCCACTCATAGCCATGATTTGCTAATGCACAAATTGCTCCAACATGCGCAATTCCGCGCACGCCGCCACCTTCAAAAACACCATCAATTTTCATAGGAATAGTTCCTTTCAAAGGTTGGATTTGCCGTATAGTAAAAAAGCACGTGATTCACGTGCTTTTTTTACAATAGTTTTTAAAGCTACTTAGCAACCTATGAAACCGCCCCAGCAGCTAGCTCCAATGATGATTAAAAGGATGAATAAAACGATTAGTAAAGCGAAACCGCCGTAACCGCAACCACCGCCACAACTGTAGCCGTAGCCGTAACCACCGCCACAACTATAGCCGTAACCGCCACCATAACCAAAACCCATATGGAATGCCTCCTTATAATAAAAGTTGAAATAAAGAAAAATGAACAATTTGAGGATCTGCTATAAGGAATTATGAAGGATCGTATTTGTAGGAACACTGTATACTATGCTGTATTAAAGTTATTCGCGTACTAGGGATAAGCCCGTTTTTTTTGAATAAATTATTTTGATTTTTCAGGATGAAGGATATGCCGTGTTTATGCTATGATACGGATAAGTACATTTATGTAAGGAGAATATATGAGAAACCAGATTGATTTACTAATTGATAAATATGATTTAACACATATAAAAAGAGAACTACTAGCTACTATATTTCCATGTATAAAAGTTGTTCCGGGACAAGAAGAGTCACTTCCCATTGGCTGTTCAAAAATGGGGGGGCTTCCTGATGTCCCATCTACATTTGAATATCCAACTCACGAAGGAAAGGCATTGGATTTTATTGCACAATTTAATTTAGCTGATTTGCAAGATATGGGCGTGGGTCATGATTTACCTGAAACAGGTATGTTGTATTTCTTCTATGATAGTAATTATCAACATGCTGGTAATGGATGTGTTTTATATCATAACGTTCCGTTAGAACAATTACAGAGGGTAAATGATAAACAATCAAAGTATACACAATGCACATTAACATTTAAATTAACCTATAAACTTCCTGAGCTATTTATTGAGGATGAAGCTGATTCGGATCGTTTTTTACAACTATTAGAGGAATTAATGCCAGATCATTATGATAATCATCAAGTATTTGGTCAACCATTCTCAGTTCAAAGAGAAGTGTTTGAAGAAGCTGGAGAATCTGTTGGTATTCATGATCACGATATGACATTGTTATTCCAAATTGACTCTGATTATACAAATTGTAATATGATGTGGGGAGATTTAGGTATGCTGTATTTTTGTATTGGAAATGAGGATTTAAAGCAACGTCGTTTTGAAAATACATGCTGTGTATTGCAATCTTGTTAGAAAGAAAAGCAGTAGTTTAATTCTTATTAAGAACCTACTGCTTTTCTATTTTAGTATATGTATCTATTATAGTATAAATATCCTATTATAGATACATATATATTATAAGATATGCATAATCGCATATTTTCTTTTTGAAAAAATATTGTATACTTTAAAAATATATGGAGTTTTTTCGTATATTTTTAGAATAGAAGGATGTGGCGAGATGAAGAAAACAAACAAGTATGTAACAGCTGTCGCGCTTTGTTCAACAATCATGATAGGTGGTTTACAAGTGCCTGCTGTATCATATGCAGCTACAAATACAAAAGTGGTAGCTACGCAACCAGACGCAAAAATACTAGGGGATTTCCGAAAAGAATTAAAAAAACATATTGATAATCGCGAAGAGAATATTACAATTACGTATAAAACAAAAGCTAAGAATGCTAGAGAAGTAATGGATACGCTTTATAAAGAGTATACTAAAATAGTAGATGCAGATGAGTATTTAAAATATAATGTAGCAAGTACACAATATTCAATTCGTGGTATACCAGGGAACTATACTTTTACATTAAAAATTTCATATCGTGAATCAAAAGAACAAACACAATACGTGAAGGCGCAAGCAAAATCAATTGTAAGTTCTATTTTGAAGGCGGGCATGGATGAGCATGAAAAAGTGAAAGCAATTCATGATTATGTTGTGAAACATGTTTCTTATGATACTTCTTACAAGGCTTATACAGCATATGAAGCATTGGCAAACCGCTCTGCTGTGTGTCAAGGATATACACTATTAACATATCAATTACTAAAAGAAGCAGGGATTCAATCCCATATTGTAACAGGAAAAGGGAATGGACAAGCTCATGCTTGGAATCTAGTGAAGATCGAGAATAAGTGGTATCATCTTGATACTACATTCGATGATCCAGTTCCAGATAAAGCAGGTCGTGTGACATATTCTTATTATAATATGTCTGATGAGCAGTTAGGAAAAGACCATGAATGGGATCGTAATAAATACCCAAAAGCATCAACTAATTATTATAATGAATTAACAAATAAGATAAAAACAGGTAGTCCTAAAGCGGTAGTATACCAAAAAATGCTAAAGGATACGAACTTAATTTATCTATCCGCACAATACGGGGCTGAAAATTACAATGAATTTAAAGCGAAATTACAGAAGCAATTCACTGCAAAGCCTAAAAAGGTAGAAGTGCGTTATAAACAGTCGATGGATGGAACAATGCAAGATATAAAAAAAGTATTAAATGAACTTTCTTGGCCAACAGGGGCGAAAAGAGTTTCATACCAAGTTGCACCGTATAGTGCGATGGCAGGTTATTCATTAGCGACAATCACATTCACATATTAATGAAAAGGGGCATCTGTAACAGGTGCTCTTTTTGTATTTGTGAGTGATACCTTTCCGTGACGGTTAGAAAGGTATCAGTTATAGTTAGAATAACTACAATGTTAATGTTCATAATACGTTAGATCTATCTTTTGTAGCGTGGGTGGCGATTTTTAAAGGGGTAGCTCTATTGATGAGACATTAATGCTTAAAAAATCTAGAAAAAGAAGCCAATATAAACTGGCTTCTTTTGTCTTTTTATGTCTATTTCCACCAATCATCAAACATCGATGCAGGTACTTGTCTTTTATGTTCACTTACTGTATAACGTTTTTCAATTTTTTCTGCTACATCTGCAGAAACTGTCTTTCCCTCTAAGTAATCATCTAGTTGATCATATGTAATACCTAATTCCGTTTCATCTGCTTGACCTGGTTTTTCATCTAATAAATCTGCTGTGGGCATTTTTAAGTAAAGACGTTCTTCAGCACCTAATTCTTGTAATAAAGCACGGCCTTGGCGCTTTGTTAAGCCTGTAAGTGGTAAAAGATCGGCACCACCATCTCCGAATTTTGTGAAGAATCCTGTTACAGCTTCAGCAGCGTGGTCTGTTCCGATAACAAGTAGACCTTGTTGGCCGCCAATTGCATATTGTGTGACCATGCGAATGCGAGCTTTGACGTTTCCTTTATTAAAATCTGTTAATGAATCACCTAATAAGTCACTATATTGGTTAGAAAATGTATCAACTGTTGAGGCAATATCAAAAGCAACAGATTGGTCAGGTCGAATAAATTGTAGTGCTAACTGTGCATCATCTTCATCTTTTTGTACGTGATATGGAAGGCGTACAGCGAAAAATGTTGCATTGCCTCCTTCATTACGAACTTCTTCAACTGCAAGCTGTGCTAAGCGACCAGCAAGTGTAGAATCTTGTCCGCCGCTAATTCCGAGCACAAATCCTTTTGCACCTGTTGTTTTTAAATAGTCTTTTAAAAAATCAATTCGTTTACGGATTTCTGTTTTTGGATCGATTACAGGTTGAACATGTAGTGCTTTCATAATTTGTTCTTGTAATGTCATTATGGTTTCCTCCTATTCATTTAGAACGAGCAATAAGTATATATGTACTGATTCATAAATCTCCATTCATATTATTTCGCAAAATTAACGAATATACAATAGGTTGCAGATATGAATGTAGTTATTATAATGAAACGGATTCGTTTAATCAATTTTTCTGTAACCTTTCAAAAGTGTAAGGTTTTTGTCATTTGAATCGATGGAAGATATTTCCGCGCTTTATTATGATAGCGATATAGTTATTGAAAGGGCGGAGGATACAACATGAACATTAGAGAATTAGCGTTCCGTAATGTAACACGGAATCGACGAACATATTCAGCTTATTTTTTGAGTAGTGCATTTGCAATTATGGCTTTTTTTGTTTATTCGTTTTTTGCTTTTCATCCTTCATTAAGTGCAGGTCAGTTAGGTCAATATGTATTTGTAAGCATGTCTTTTGCACAATTTATTATTTATCTTTTTACGTTTTTCTTCATTCTATATTCAATGGGAATGTTTTTAAAAACAAGAAAGCGTGAATTAGGAATTTTAATGATGTTAGGTATGACGAATTTTCAATTAAGACGTCTTATCTTTTTTGAAAATGTAATGATTGGTATTGCTGCAATCATTACAGGAATTATTTGTGGGATGTTGTTTTCAGGTGTATTAATTTGGATTGCTCCACTTCTATTAAAATTGGATATATCGTTGCCATATTATGTTCCAACACCTGCAATTGGTATAACATGTGCTATGTTTTTCATTCTATTTATCATTATTTCATTCTTTAGTGCAGGGATGATTCAGAAAAACCAAATTATGAAACTGTTTAGAGGTTCAGCGAAAGCAAAGCCAGAACCAAAAGCTTCTATTATTTTTTCAATACTAGCTGTATTATTGCTTGGCGTGGGATATATAGGTGCGTTAACTTCGCATGGTGCCATGGTGTTCATTATGTTGATTCCAGTAACGACTGTTGTCATTATTGGCACATACTTACTATATAAGCAGTTCAGTGTATTTATTATTCGAGCATGCAAGAAGAGTAAACGGTTCTACTGGACAAGAACAAATATTATTACACTTTCAGATTTAGCGTATCGGATGAGAGATAATGCACGAATGTTCTTTATTGTAACAATAATTTCGACCGTTGCTTTCTCAGCAATTGGTACATTAGTGGGCTTTGCTTCTATGACAAAGGGGATTATGGAACAACCAATTACATTTCATTACCACTCTCAACAAGGGAATGGAAATGAATCACAGCACTTACAATTTATTGGACAAACATTGAAGAAGCATCATATATCCGCTGAAGAAATAGAGATTGTATCAAAGAAGACAGAAGATAAAGCATTAAGAGATGCGACCTTTGTGAGAGAATCTGATTATAAAAAGTATGCAAAGTTAACGGGGGAGCCAGTTGAGTTATGGAATGAAAATGAAGTACTATTTCTATCGATAGAAATCCCGGGTCCACCGAGAAAAGAGAGAACAACAATTGAATTACCGCATGATAAAAAAACGTTGCAGGTGAAAAAAGTTAACACCTCTTCTCTTGGTAAAGTGCTTACTGGAAATATATATATAGTTTCAGAATCTCAATATGATTTACTACAAGATGGGTTTAAAGAAGTAAAAGATTACATGTATAAAACAAAGGAGACAAAAAATGAAATTGAAGTCGGAAAAGAACTCACAAACCAAATAAAATCTTATCAAGAATATTCAAGGTTTAGTGCTGCAGCATATGATCAAAACCAGGCTTTACAATTTGCTGGACCTATTTTGTTTGTAGGATTTTTTATTGGCATTGTATTCTTTGTTTGTGCAGGTAGTTTTCTATACTTCCGCCTATTCTCTGACTTAGAAGACGATTATCGTTTATTTGATTCCATTCGAAAAGTGGGGTTAACAAGCGGTGAGTTAGCAAAAGTAGTGACAATTCGATTGGCATTATTGTTCTTTGTTCCAATTGGAGTCGCGACATTCCATGGTGCGGTTGCGTTAACGGCGTTAGGGCAAATGTTTGAGTATTCGCTTTTAAAAGAAAATGCCATTGTATTAAGTATCTTTGTGGGGGTTCAAATCGTATACTTCATTGTGATACGATCCCGTTATTTAAAGCAATTGAAAGAAAGATTACGAATGAGCTAACTTATAGTAGCTAAAAAAAACCTCTTAACACATGGTGGTAAGAGTTTTTTTTATGTGAATAACCTTGTTTTTCACATATATTTGTCTTACGCTGGATTTTTTTGCAAGAAAGTAATATACATATATTGTAAAGTTATTAGTTGCTTTATTAACAGAAGATTTTACAAACGTCTGTTTCGTCAGCATATCTGATGAAAGAGATGTTTTTGTATTGAGAAAAATCTTGAAGCAGGAAAATAAGAGTGAGAAAACGAATGTTATCATTAAATGTAAGCGCGTTCAATTTAGGGAGATAATATATTTTTAGGAGGGATCACGATGAACAGTAGTACAGTAAGTAGGCAAAAGGGTATTCAATTAATTCCGTTTACGGTAAATAAAGTAGTGGAGCAAGTGAATGAAATTCCACCAGGTGTACAACTGATTCATGCTCCTGAAGTTTGGGAAAAGAGTGCAAAAGGGAAAGATATTATAGTTGCGGTATTAGATACAGGTTGTGATATAAATCATGTTGATTTAAAAGATCGTATTATTGGTGGAAGAAATTTCACTGAGGATTATGAAGGTGATCCGAAAATTTATCTTGATAATAATGGTCACGGTACGCATGTTGCAGGAACAATTGCAGCAGCAGAAAATGGTGTTGGAGTCCTAGGAGTTGCGCCACTTGCCAAGTTATTAGTGCTAAAAGTATTATCAGGAGATGGCTCGGGAAGCTATCAACAAATTATTGAAGCGATTGATTATGCTGTACGTTGGAGAGGACCGAATCAAGAACGAGTACGGATTATTTCTATGTCACTTGGTGGACCACAAGATGTACCAGAGCTACATGAAGTCATTCAACATGCTGTAAAACAGGACGTACTTGTCGTATGTGCTGCAGGAAATAATGGAGATTGCAGTGATAAAACGGAAGAATTAGATTTTCCGGGTGCATATTCAGAAGTAATTGAGGTAGGGGCTGTTAATTTAGAAAGGAAACTCGCTTGCTTTAGTAATTCAAATCAAGAAATTGATTTAGTTGCACCAGGGGAGAAAATCCTCTCCACTTATCCAGAAGGAAAGTATGCGGTATTAAGTGGGACTTCAATGGCAACACCGCATATTGCAGGAGTATTAGCGCTTCTGATTAAGCAATGCGAAAGAGAATATGGAAGAAAGTTATCAGAGCCAGAAATTTACGCACAGCTTATTAAACGTACTGTACCATTAGGATATGAGCGAACATCAGAAGGAAATGGATTAATAGATTTGTTAAAAGAATAATTGTTACTAAAAAACATCTCATTTGAATATGAGATGTTTTTTAGTATGGTTCCGTCCCATGTAAGAGTGTATCAAGTAATCCTTGGAATCTAGGGTTTAAATTTTTTGTTCGAATTGAAATCTTGTGTTTAGAAGAAGTGATCGGCATATAGAAAAAGAAGACAGTGAAAAGTAGAGCGTTATTTCATAATTGAATAACTATAAAATGATACTTCCATCAGTAGAAGATTCGCCATTGATGATGATTTGAATGAATCAAGTTTTGACTTTCTGTTAGTATAAGATAAAATAATTATGTAAACAAAATGACGAAAAGCACTGTTTTAGTAATATTACTAAAACAGTGCTTTTCGTTTAGATTGAATAGTTGCAGCATTTTCATCTTCTATTCCTGCTTCTTCGATAATTCGTTTTTTTGCTTTATCCAATAGGTGATTGACTGCTTCACCAAAATAGTTAGCTTCGCGCTTTGTGCGGGCTGCTCGTAAACATTTATAGTTTTCTATCAGTTCCTCTTTTTCAGAGTCTGTTAAGAAATCTTCTATTTTTTGTTTTGTCATACGAAACACCCTTTCTTCTGACAGACGACGCAATTCAGAAATATTTATTCCCCATTATAACAGTAAATTTCAAATGAAGTATAGCTTAACGTCGCAATAATTTGTCAATTTCTTGGATTTTTTCATCAGCTTTACCAATCTGTGTGTTTTTTGCTTGTTCACCACCGAGAGCTTGATGAAGTAAAAATGTTTGCCCTGAAATGGCAGTGACAATGGACACTTTAATAATTTCTTTTATAGTATTCACATCAAATAAGACGAGTCCCAGAAGTGCCGCAAGACTACCAGTTAAAATATCAGTGAAAAACCCGAGGTGAAAAAATGTTTTTAAACGGCGTGGAAGCAATAACTTGCCTTGGTTATTGATAAGATGGGAAACGAAACCAGTAACGCCACCAATGAGAACAGCAGTTAGCCATTGATACATCTCCATCAAATCCACTCCTTTTAGTGAATAAGATTCGTTTTTTGTATTTGTATTCCTTTTTAAATTTTATATCAGCATATTGAGAAAATTTGGTCTGGCTACGTGCTTGTTCGTTTTTATTATAACAGAAAATTTAGATATACTTCAGTCTATTATATGATATCACTTTTCATTATTACGAGTTTAGAAAAGGGGGCAAGAAAATGAATATGAATACTCCCCCACTTAACTTCGTTTGAAGTAGGGGTACTCTTTCGGTAAAATCTGTTAGATTATCGAAAAAAGGATGTAGAGGGCTATATGAAAAATGTTGGACAACTTGTTAATATGCTTGAGCATGCAAGAGCGGTCACATTGCAAGAAATAAAAGATTAAAAAAGATGATGATTGGTTAATGTCAGAAGGACGATGGGAAAACGGCATCGTATATAATCAGTACTATTTGTGGTTTCATGTACTAGAAGATGAAATCAGCCATCGTGGGCAAATAAGAACAATAAAAGAAATATATCTGAAAAATCAGTTAAATAAAGTAGCTTTTCAAAATTCTATCACATATAATGAAATTAACTAAAGTAAGAACGGAGTGATGTGTTATGGCGATGATTATTGATATGAATGTTAAAGCGAATACAAAGGTGGACGGAAAGAGCGGTACTTTGTAAGAATCGCGTATTCCTTCCACTGAGTTCAAAATAGGGAGGATAAAAATTTGAATCAAAATCGTTTAGAATCATTTGGATGGGATTCTTTTTTTGAGGATCAATCTATAGAAAAATATGAAGTAGGTCGTATTTTACTTGAACATAAGCACATGTATCGTATTATTTGTGATGATGGTGAGTATATAGCTGAGTTATCCGGGAAATTTCGTCATGAAGCATTAGATAAAGGGGATTATCCAGCAGTTGGTGATTGGGTGCATATAAAGAAAATAGAAGAGGAAGGCAAGGCTATTATTCATCATGTTTTCCCAAGAAGAAGCTCCTTTTCTAGGCAAGCAGCTGGCGAGAGAACGGCTGAACAGATTGTGGCAGCAAATGTTGATTATCTTTTCTTAGTCAATGCGCTTAATCATGATTTTAACGTAAGAAGAATCGAACGTTATTTATTATTAGCTTATGAAAGTGGATCAATGCCTATTATTGTTTTGACGAAAAGTGACCTATGTGAAGAAATGGAGCAAAAGATATTGGAAACAGAAGCGGTAGCCATGGGTGTTCCGATCTTTGCGGTTGATAGTTTGCAGCAAACAGGAATTGAATCATTGAAACAATTTGTTGCTTCTGGCAAAACGATTGCCCTTGTCGGTTCATCTGGTGCGGGTAAATCTACTTTGTTAAATGCATTAATGGGAAGTGAAGTTGCAAAAACAGGTGGTATTCGAGAAGAGGATAGTAAGGGAAGACATACTACGACTCATCGTGAGTTGTTCCAATTACCAAGCGGTGGCCTAGTGATTGACACACCAGGAATGCGAGAGCTTCAACTATGGGAGGGAAGCGAAGCAATTCATGCAGCGTTTTCTGATATTGAGAAACTTGCGGAAGGATGTCGTTTCCGTGATTGTGAGCATGAAAATGAACCTGGGTGTGCCGTTCGCAAGGCTATTGATGAAGGTGTTTTAGCAGAAAACCGTTTGCGAAATTATAAAAAATTGCAAAGAGAGATTGCATACGCGATGAGAAAACAAGATCCAGTGCTCGCTCGTGCTGAACGAGGGAAGTGGAGAAAAATAACAAAGCAGAATCGGAAAAAGTAGAATAAATTAAAAAACCAAAAGCAAATAGAGTGCTTTTGGTTTTTTGTCATTTATTCTATAAAAAACAGAAAATTATAGTCGGAAAATAAAGGATTTTGTTATATACGTGTATAATTATTGTAAAATAGACTATTTATAAAGGAGAAGAGTATGGGAGTGTACTGGGGAACTAAAAGACATTCTTGGCTTAGCTATGCCTCATTTTGGTTAAGTATTTCATTTTTTCTTATCTTTTTAATTGAGGTGTTTGTATTTAAAACACTTTTAAATAGTTCGAGTGGTGTCGTACAAATTATTAAATATTTTTATTTCATATTTGTACCACTAAATATCTTTATTAGTTTAAGACTATTGTTTAAAAAGACTGAAAAGAAAACATTACCGATTTTTAGTTTTATTGTCTCGTTACTATTCGCAAGTTTTATAGCAGTATTAGCTTTAGCTGCTACAGGAAAAGTATTTTGATGAAAAACAGGAATGATAAAAGTCATTCCTGTTTTTTTTCATAATTTATATAAAAATGATGACGTAGAACAGGCAGATGAATATAGCAAGTCAATTGATATATGGTACAATAAAATTGATAGTGATAGAGAAAAAGGGTATATAAAATACTCATTGTTTTTTAGTAAGAGAGGGGTTATCTTATGCTATACGGGGATTTGATGTCATTATTTCAAGTTGCTCCAATGGAAGATAAGAAAAATGGCTGGAAATATATAATCCAAGAAGAAGATGGTCAATATTCAATTGTTAATAGTGTATCAACGGAACATATGAGTGTAGAATTGTTTTTTAATGAATATGACGAGTTGCGAATTACTTTATATAAAGAGGGTCGGCAGATTACAACTATACAACGAATAGCAATCTTAAAAACCGAGTTAGAAGAGGATGAAGAAGCGGTTCAATTTGTTTTAGAGCGTATGCCAAGCAGAATGATTCGGTTACAATTAAAACCATTTCTCGCAGTAGAAATGGGTCTATATTGGGAAGTCTGTGAAGATTGTGAGTAAAAAAGCATCCGTACATAGCGGATGCTTTTTTACTATGTTTTTTCTAACTGTTTATATGCGATAATTGGCAAAAGAATGATGCTAACCCATCCGATGATAGGATATAAGATATGAAGAAGTTCACTGTAACCAATATAACTAAAACAATAACTAATAAGTAAAATAAAATAAATAATATGGTTGCTCTTCCAGCCAGTAATAGACTGCATTTGTTTTGTCATCCCAAATACGTTTCCAACTAATGTTGTAAATACTTCCCCAAAAATAATAAGGACAAAGAAAAAATGGAAAGTAGCATTAAATCTTCTTACTACTTCAGCCATAGGAATATTATATTGGTAAAATTGATCAATAGATAAAATGGCTAGATGACTACATAATAGAATAAAACACAGCCCAGCTCCTCCTAAAATTCCGCCCCATAGAATCGCTTTTTGATCTTTTACTTCGCTTGCTAGCGGTACCAGAACACTTTGGGCGAGAGAAAGATTTAAGGCGACATATGTAAGGGGACTTGTTACCCATTTCATATTCCAACTCTCTGTCGGAACTGTGTTAAGGATAGGGATCGCACCATGAATAAAAGTTGTAATAGCAAGTCCGATAATAAAAATCATCATAATTGGTACGACAAGTGTATTTACTTCAAATACACCTTGTAAGCCGCGGCTCCCAATGATAATACACGCGATAACTGTAATGAGAATACCGAGTTGTCGTGGTAGACGTAGTTGTTCCTCGAATACAGCACCAGCACCTGATAGCATGACACTTGTTACACCAAAAAGTACGAGTAATAACAAAGTGTTTATCACATTTCCAAATACATCACCAAACAAATATCTGTTAAATTCCTGAGCGGAAAATGCACCGATTTGTGAAGAAAGTAACATCATTTTTGTACCCAGCCAAATGAAAAGAATTCCACTTATGCATATTCCAATTGTTCCGTATAATCCGTTAATCGTAAAAAATTCAACAATTTCTCGCCCGGTTGCAAATCCAGCCCCAACGACAGTCCCAATATAAGTAGCAGCAACTTTTTTAGCTACTTTCCACTGCTGATTATCCATGTAATCCCTCTTTCTACTATGATGAACGTGACCTATTATTATGCATATGTGTGAGCTTGGACAATTAGACATATGAAGTGAAAGAAAGGGTACATAGATTTTTCAACATTAGTAAATGATTAAAGTTGTTGCAACTTTGTGACATATAGGTGGATGATTTGGATGAGTAGGGAATTTATGGTACAATAAGAATATGTTCTTAAAAGAGAATAATTATAAGATAATAAGAGGAGTGGATTGAATGAGTACAAAAACAAATGTTGTTGAAGTATTAAACAAACAGGTAGCAAACTGGAGTGTGTTATATGTAAAACTTCATAACTATCACTGGTATGTAACAGGCCCACACTTCTTTACATTACATGAAAAATTTGAAGAGTTTTATACAGAAGCAGCAACGTATATTGATGAATTAGCAGAGCGTATTTTAGCGTTAGAAGGAAAACCATTAGCAACAATGAAAGAGTATTTAGAAACATCTACTGTACATGAAGGAACGAGTAAAGAATCGGCTGAAGAAATGGTACAAATATTAGTAAAGGATTTCTCAGCAATCATTCAAGAATTAAAAGAGGGTATGGAAGTAGCGGACGAGGCTGGAGACGAAACATCAGCAGATATGCTATTAGCGATTCATACAACATTAGAACAACATGTTTGGATGTTAAGTGCATTCTTAAAATAAGATATTGAAAACCTATTGAAAATTCTTTCGATGGGTTTTTTTATGATTTTTAAGCTTTCTTTTTATGGTATAATATAGTAAAAAGGAGGCGATACAATGTTTCGCTTTTTCAAAAGTGGAAAAGAGGAGAGGCAAATTACGAAAGATGAATTAGAACAAGCAATGGCTAAATTTCTAGAAAAGAATGCCAATATTGTTTATACAGTATTAGTTAATGAAGATTATACAGTGAATTATGACTTATTAAAACCATATCTACCAGCATTTCCTACAAATACGTTCATTATAACGAAGGAAACACTTGAGGTATTTGAACATACAGAAGAAAATTTAGAACTTGTAAAAGAAATTGATATTGTACAAAAAGCGGTAGACCAATATGTTACCGAAAAAGAAATGTTTCCTATTGTAGAAAACGATGAGGATCGCCTTATATGTGGAATGAAACTAGCACCGTATTTAGATCGTATATTAAAGCGAAAATTATATATTTCAGAGAAACATTATTTAGTCTCAAGTAAACCAGATAAAAGTAAAAAAAATATTGTTTAACAAAAAACAACAATGATATATTGTTGTTTTTTTGTTAAAAGAAATGTGAAACTATAGTATATTTTGTTTTATAAATTGACTTTTCTGTTAATTTTGTATTTAATTATATAAGAGATAGAAAGGAGTGATGTATTATGAAAAATTGTAAGTTATTTTGTAAACGTTATCCTAAGAGTGGGAGTAGTTACTGTTAATCTAATATTTAAAATTTGACAGTATGTATTACCGGAACCTTAGGGTGACTGAAAGCATGTTAAAGAAATATATATTCCTAAAAGGTTACGGGAGGTAAGTGTAGATGAATAAGGTTACTTACATTGGTTTACTAAATGAGACGTTAGAATGTTACGCGAAAGATGGTAGTTTAGAAGCATATTATTATATTACTAAAAATGCAGACAAGGTAACTGGTGGTAATAAGGCGCAAATATTTAATTTTAGATATGCATTGGCAAGTGCATCTGGGCTTGAGAAAGAAGCTTTACATATAATGAAAGAAGCGATTGTCGAAAATGAGTTTTGGTATGGATATGAATATTTGATTACGGACGAAGATTTAAAACCGCTTCATAAATATGAAGAATTTAATCAGATGATTCAGTTATGTAAAGAAAGAGAAGAAGCAGCAAAGAAATCTGAACAAGTTCATTTGAAAACGCTACAAGGGAAGAGCGGTATTCATAACAATTTATTAATTGCATTGCATGGTAATCAAGAAAATATAAAAATAGCAGAACCGTATTGGAAACCGGTTGTGAATCAAGGTTATTTGTTAGCATTACCGCAGTCCTCTCAAATTCAATTTTCAGAAGGTTATGTTTGGGATCATGTCGAAAAGGGATCCCGTGAGTTAAAGGAGCATTATGAAAGTATTATAGCGTACAATCGTGGTGAGCTAAATCATACAATTATCGGAGGCTTTTCTGCTGGTGCAAGGGTGGCGCTACATGCAATATTAAACGAAGATATAGCGGTACAAGGTTTTGTTTTTGTAGCACCGTGGGTTCCTGAGATTGAAGAATGGGAAGACTTGTTGAATAAATTGAAAGATAAAGGTATTAAGGGATATATTATTTGTGGGGATCAGGATGAAGATTGCTTTGAATGTACACAGAGGTTTGTGAAGCTATTGGAAACGAAAAACATACAATATAAGTATAAAGTTATATCTAACGTAAACCATGATTACCCTGAACAATTTGAAGACGTATTGAAAGAAGCTGTTGAATATATTACGAAAACAGAAGTATAAAAAAGAGATGCATTGGTCATATCCCCGTCAAGTAGACAATAATAAAAAGAGTTTTATGCCACGGCCTTTTCCCGATATTCTATCGGGGAAAGGCCGTGAAGTTTTTCTTGGAATCGCTCTTGATTGTAAAATGTGATATATTCTTGGATTGCTCGATAAGCTGTTTCATATGTTTTTGGACGCACTAAATACAACTTCTCTGTTTTTAAATGAGAGAAGAACGATTCAATACATGCATTGTCAAAACAGTTCCCTCGTCTAGAATGACTTCCCTTTATCTTTAATCGTTCTAACTGTTTTGCGTAACTTTTTGATGTATATTGAAATCCTTGATCAGAATGTAGAAGGGTTTTAGTAGTACGCTTGATTCCTTCTAACTGTTCTAATGTAGATAGTACAAGCGCTAAATCGTTTCGATGTGATAACTTCCATGCCACGATTTCATTGTTATACAAATCTAAGACAGCTGACAAATAAGCAAATTCTTCTCCAATTCTTATGTATGTAATATCTGTTACTAATTTTACATGTCTCTTATCCGCATAAAATTCTCGATTCAGATGGTTTTGAAACACAATCGATGCTTTCCTTCCGTAAAAAGGACGTTTTTTCCGAATCATAGAACGGATTCCTAATTCATGCATCAAACGTCTAACGCGTTTGTGATTCATATACATTCCTTCACGAATCAAAGCGCGGGTCATACGTTTGTATCCATAATACGGGTGTTTCCGATGGATAGATAAAATATGCTCTTTATGCCATGTATCTTTTTGACGGCGCAACGCTACATGGGAGCGGTTTTTTCGCCATTTGTAGTAGCCAGCTTTCGATACCTCGGCAATTTGTAATAACCAACGAAGAGGATATAATGTGCGTAGTCTATCGATAATCGAAAAACGTTCTTTCTTTAAGACCATTCCTTCCCGTGTAGATTTGGATTGCGCTTTTTTAAATATTCCACCTGTGCTTTCAAATAAGCATTTTCTTCTTCTATACTATTAAAATGCTTTCGCTTCCATATGCCACGTTGATCTTCAAACGATTGTCCTTTTTCGTAACGTTTCACCCATTCAACAATTTGAGCGTCACTTTTAATTCCTAACTGTGCTCGAATGAATTGTAATGTTTTTCCTTCCTCTAATCGAAGTCGAACGGCTTCTTGTTTTACTTCTTCTGTATATGTTTGAAATGATTGTCCTTTTTTCGCCATAAAAAAATCCCCTCCAGATAAACAGTATTGAGTCCATCATACCAGATGGACTCTTTTTTACTGTCTACCTAAATGGGATAATACCACATCACTCTATGTGATGCATCTCTTTTTTATGCTTCTGCTAGCAACCGATATGACTTTAATTTATCCTCAAATAAACAAGCGAATGTTTTTACATCCGCTTGTTATGAGAAATGCCACGTTCATAATGATTCATCTCCACTAAAGTTAAAATATATTCGTAGTTATCGATCTCCATCTTAATTTGATTTCGATCTTCTTCAGTTAAATTTACATTTAATAATTTTTTGCATAATAGTTGTTTTTTTAATTCTAAATGTTTTTTTGTTTCAGGATAGTCGTAAGTGCGTTTCATTTTTATCAATCCTTTCCTTACATTTCCTATCTGCATCTTTATTATATGATAAGGAATGGCGAATGAGAGTAAATCTCTGTGAATTATTAATGAATATTCTGAAATATATTGTGTTGTTCTACTATACTTATGAATACAATTCAAAGAATCACTGTTTTGTATTTTTTAAAGCAAGGGGTGGAATGATGCAAGTGCATACACAATCCCGTGTTACAACTGATGAAATGTTGAAAATTATTGATAAAGGATTACCGAAAACAGTAGAGCCAAAACAAATCATTATAGTTGGTGCTGGAATGGCTGGTTTAGTATCAGCATCGTTACTTAAAAACGCAGGGCATTCTGTGAAAATTTTAGAAGCGAATAACCGTATAGGAGGCCGAATTGAGACTGTTAGAATGGAGGACACTGGATTATATTTAGATGTTGGAGCGATGCGTATACCATATATACATACACTAACGATGGCTTATATAAGAAAGTTCGGGCTGCAAGTAACTCCTTTTATTAATCGAAATGAGACAGATATTATTTATGTGAATGGTAAAAAAACGACGTTGCAGCAATATGAAAATAATCCGAGTATTTTAAAGTATCCAGTTGCAGTGAATGAGGTGGGAAAGACCTCTGAGGAGTTATTATTATTAGCAGTACAGCCAATTATTGATTTTATTAAAAGAGACCCAGATAAAAACTGGAAGATTGTTGAACAAGACTTCGGAAAGTATTCAACAGCACAGTTTTTAAAATATCATCCGTATCAATATAAAACGTATTTTTCACCAGTAACGATTGAGATGATTGGTGTACTTTTGGACTTAGAAGGTTTTTTAGAAAAATCATTTGTTGAAACGTTACGATTTATATATATTTTGCAGCAAGAAAGTGGTTTTTGTGAAATTAAAGGGGGCAATGATCAGCTTCCAAAATCTTTTTTACCGCAGTTACAAGATGATATTATATACAATCAAAAATTGATGAAACTTCATCAACATCAAAAAGGAATAACAGCTTATTGTAGACATGAAGAAACGTTTGAATATAGTAGCATAACCGGTGATTTAGTTATTATTACAATTCCGTTTTCTACAATGCGCTTTGTGGAAATTGATCCTTTCGATTCTGTATCACATGAAAAGTGGAGAGCGATTCGTGAATTACATTATATGGCTGCTACGAAAATAGGAATTCAGTTTAAAAGTCGCTTTTGGGAAGAACAGGGTCAATTAGGGGGAAGGATTATAACGGATTTACCAATCCGTTATGCATATTATCCGAGTCATGGGATTGGTTCAAAAGGACCCGCTATTATGCTTGGAAGTTATACATGGTCTTTTGATGCATTATTATGGGATGGATTATCGAAAGGTGATCGCATTTATTATACATTACAAAATTTAGCGACTATATTAGGTGGTCAAGTGTATGATGAATTTATGTCAGGAATATCCAAAAGTTGGACGTTAGATCCGTATGCATTAGGAGGATTTGCTATTTTTCAAGCTGGTCAAGAAGTAGAATTGCAACCAGCAATTGTAAAACCTGAAGGGAAAATTTATTTTGCAGGAGATCATACAACGCTTTATCATGGATGGATACAAGGAGCGATTGAGTCTGGAATACGTACAGCGGTAGAGGTGAATCAGTTGATTGTATGAGTTTAATAGTAGAGAAAGTGTGCATATAAATCGAGTGAGCGTGTTGTTTGAGTTTTAAAATAAGTAAAATTCAGAAAAGTATTTACTATATAGTTTAAATTTAATATTATTATATACAAAAGAAAGATGGGGAGTGTTTGGAATGAATCCATTATTACTTGATTTTCCTTCTGAATTTTACACAGACAGGCTTTTTATTCGAATGCCGAAACCAGGGGATGGAAAAGCAGTATATGAAGCTATCAATGCATCGGTAGAAGAACTAAAGCCGTGGATGGTTTTCGCTCAAAAAGAGCAAACAGAAGAAGAAATCGAAGCGAGTATAAGAAGGTCGCATATTCAATTTTTACAGCGTGAAGATTTGAGATTACTAGTATTTTTAAAAGAAACAGGCGAATTTGTAGCATCTGCTGGATTGCATCGTATCGATTGGGAAATACCAAGATTTGAAATTGGATATTGGATAGATTCTCGCTTCGGTGGAAAAGGCTATATGACAGAAGCGGCGCAAGGTATTATGAATTATGCTTTTACTGAGTTAAAGGCAAATCGGATAGAGATTCGCTGTGATTCACGAAATGTAAAAAGTAGAGCGATACCAGAGAGGTTGGGTTTCAACTTAGAAGGGGTTTTAGAAAGCGGTAGTGTAGCAGTAGATGGTAATGGATTAAGGGATACATGTGTGTTTGCGATGACAAGAAATAGGTATGAGAAAGCAGAGCTATAATGTATTAGCTTTGCTTTTTGAATTGTATTATTATTTAAGTTTCAGTCATTATAAGAATTGTTTAATGATTTTTACCCAACCTAAATAGGAAACTCCTAAAATAATAGCCCATAAGAATGCAAGTCTTGCACTTCTTGGAATAGATAACCAAATTTTGAGTAATTTCCAGGAGTAATCTTTATTCGAGTTATTCATAAATCCAACTCCTTTTTATGGTAATTATAACATAAAAAGGAGTTGGATATTCAATACCTACTATAATGTGTTAGCACATTAAGGTACGGGATGTCCATTCGAACTTTCAAAGATTGTAAACCATTGCTGACGATCTAATGTAAGTTTTGTAGCTTCGATTGCCGTCTTCACGCGCTCTAATTTACCAGAACCAACGATTGGCATCATGTTTGCTGGGTGAGCAAGTAGCCATGCATACATGACAATATCGATGCTATCAACATTTAATTCATTTGCAATCTTTTGTAAAGTTTCTCGTAAGCGTATAGCACGTTCATTTTGTCCTGTAAAGATTTCTCCACCAGCAAGAGGAGACCAAATCATGGGATTAATTCTTTTCTCTTGGCATAAGTCAATTGTACCTTTTTCAAAATGTTCAAGCTGCATCGCAGATACTTCAATTTGGTTTGTAATGAGCGGGAAATCTAAATATGAGCTAAGCATATTAAACTGAGACGGTAAAAAGTTAGATACGCCAAAATGACGTACTTTTCCATCTTGCTGTAAACGTGTGAAAGCTTCTGCCACTTCACTTGGATCCATAAATGGGTCAGGTCGATGAATGAGTAGCAAATCAATATAATCGGTATGTAAGTTTTGTAGCGACTGTTCTACACTTTTCACGATATGTTCAGCACTAGTATTATAGTGAGCAACATATCGTTCTGGGAATTTTGGTGATAGGGGAGCGATTCCACATTTTGTGACAATTTGCATACTTTCACGTAAAGAAGTCTTTAATTGTAATGATTCCCCAAATAACGATTCGCACGTATATCCCCCGTAAATATCAGCGTGATCAAAAGTTGTAATTCCCATATCCATACAATTTTCGATGAAAGAAAGTAATTCTTGTTTTGACATATTCCATTCTGCTAAACGCCAAAATCCTTGAATGATACGAGAAAATTCAAGGTTATTAGCCATCTGAATTCGTTTCATTTTGAGTAGACCTCCTTGATGAATAATGATATTTTTGAAAAGGCTTTCTTGTTTGGTAATATTATATAGCTAGCAAGAGATGCTTACAATAAATATGTCTTTTCTGTATGATATAATGTATATAGATATAGGCATAAGGAGCTGTAAAAATGATTCCAGTAACAATTTTAACTGGTTTTCTTGGATCTGGGAAAACTACATTATTAAATCGTATTTTATCGGAAGAACATGGTAAAAAACTAGCGGTTATTGTAAATGAAATAGGTCAAATTGGCATTGATAATCAATTAATTATGAATGTTGAAGAAGAAATTATGGAAATGACAAATGGCTGTTTATGCTGTACAGTGCGTGAAGACTTACTTGTTGCTTTAAAACAATTACTTGACGTAAAAGCAGAAGGGAAAATGGATTTTGATGGTCTGGTGATTGAAACAACAGGTCTTGCAAACCCAGGACCGATTATCCAAACGTTCTTTTTGGATCCAGTTATTCAATCAGCATACAAAATTAATGGTGTTGTGACAGTGGTAGATAGTTATCATATACATAAACATTTTGAAAAAGGATTAGAAGCAAAAGAGCAGATTGCCTTTGCTGATATGATTTTAGTAAATAAAGTAGATTTAATTGAAGAAGTGGATAAGGAAAAACTTCTTACTGAGTTACAAGGGATTAATCCGATGGCAAAATTAATACCAACGACAAATTGTGAAGTAGATATTCCTGCTTTATTAGAAATTCAAACGTTTAAAACACGTGATACATTAGAAATTTATCCGCATAAAGAGCACCATCATTTAGAAGGTGTGAAATCGTTTGTATTACGTGAAGAGCGACCATTAGATTTACAAAAGTTGAATGAATGGATGTCAGCTGTCGTTCAAGAATTAGGAGAGTATTTATATCGATATAAGGGCATCCTTTCGATTGATGGAGTGGATCGCCGTGTTGTTTTTCAAGGTGTTCATACTTTGTTTGCTGCTTCTTATGATAGAGAGTGGAAAGAAGGGGAAGAACGCGTAAGTGAAGTGGTTTTCATCGGGAAAGATATTAATAAAGAATGGTTCCAAGAACATTTTAAAGAGTGCGTAAAATAAGCCTGTTTTCACAGGCTTATACTTTCATTTATTTGTAATTCCATTATAACACCAACAACGGGTCCTTCATCATCAATATCACCAGTTAAGTGAAAGCCGAAAGACTCATATAGTTTCATTGCTAGTGTGTTGTCTGGATGAAGACTTAAATAAATTTTTCTACATTGAAATTTTTGTTGTAAATACTGGATTAGCAGATGCAGAAACCGTTTTGCATACCCGTTTCCTTGGAAATGATAATCAATCATAAAACGATCTAACCATACGCTATCATCTTTTGCTGAATACCAACCATACATCGCATATCCAATAAGTGTCTCTCCATCATATAAGCCTACTGACGTTCCGTTTCCTTCAAATAAAGACTCTGCTAAAGAAAATGCATTACTCTCAATAAATTGTTGCTGCCCCTTTGTTACTTGTAAAGCAGCGACTGAACGCCAATTGTTTGCTGTTACTTCACGAATGTGAAGATTCATAGTTCCAACTCGCTTTCTGAAGTGTTATAAAGCTAATATGGATAATTTTACTTGCTCTTTCGTTTAAGTCAAGTTGATGTATTGAAAAAAGACAGCTGAATATGTCCAGCTGTCTTAGAGGAAAGATACATTTAGCTTGTAGCTTCTTTTAAAGCATTCACGTTTTCTTCCATTAATGTGAAGTAATCTTTGTTTTTCTTTGCATCATCTTCAGAAATAGTAGCGAGGTGATTTAAACGTAAAATTTTCGTTCCTGTTTCTTTTTGAATAACTTCTGCTACTTTTGGAGTAGAGAATGTTTCAAAAAGAATATATTTCAAGCCATGATCTTTTACTGTTTTTGTAATGTTAGCCAGTTCTTTTTGTGACGGTTCATCGGAAGCAGAGATTCCAGCAACTGGTATTTGTTTTAATCCATAGCGTTTTTCCCAGTACCCATATGCAGCGTGAGAAACTAGAATATCTTTCGTTTTTGCACCTGAAACAACAGATTTAAAATGATCATCTAAGTCAGTAAACTTTGTTTGCAGAGCAGCGAAGTTTTTCTCGAATTCTTTTTTATGATCTGGTTGCAATGCTACAAGTGCATCTTTAATTTTTTCAGCCTGTTTCATTGCGAGTGTAGGATCCAGCCATACGTGTGGATCTTTGTCGTGATGGTGATGTTCTTCTTCTTTATGACCTTCTTCGTGTTCATGATGTTCTTCTTCTGATGAAGCGATAAGATCGAAGCCTTTAGATGCATTAACAATTTTTACATTTTCTTTTTTTAATGTTTTTTCCATTTTTTCTGCAAACGGTTCTAATTCTGCGCCGTTGTATACGAATAGATCTGCCTTTGCAACTTGCACCGTTTGTTTTTGACTTGGCTCATATGTATGAGAGTCAGCACCAGGTGGATAAATTGTTTCAACAGTTACATAGTCACCACCGATTTTTTTAGCGAAATCAGCAAGTGGAAAAATGGTTGTATACACAGAAAGTTTGCCATCTTTTTTTGCTAATCCTTCTTTTTTGCTGGAACATCCAGCGAAAATTAATGTGAAAATAAGTATAAAAGAAAATACCATTAATCTTTTCTTCATATAATTCTCCTCTTTTCTTTCTTCTCCAAGTTTATTTTCTCCCAAAATAAGAGAAAAAACATTTTTATCACAAAACGTAATAATTACGTTTTAAGTTGCGAACTTAGTATAATACATCTTTACGAAAGTTGCAATAAAGTGAAACATTAATTGTTGTGGGATAAAGTCCCGTACCAATTATTAGCCTTCACCAATCAGGCTTTTACGGGCAGTTGATCCCCATAAAACATCTTTATTGTGCTGGATTTTGAGGCGGGGATATTTCTGCACGTTAATGCGGAGTAAATAATAATCATTTCGATTTGATTTTGTTATAAAGTTGTCAAAAAGAGCAGTATTAATTTTTATGAATGTCGCATAAGTGGCAACATTGCTTTCATATATTGAGGTAGAGGGGATGAAAAGGGGATGAGCGAGTGGATTACTTGATGGAGGCAATTTTATTGATATTAGTGGTTGTTTTACCATTAACATGTGTTTTGATTTTCCTTAAAACATTAATAAGTAATCTGGGTGACTCTACAATCATAACAAAGTTACCAATAGAGAAAACAAGAGAGAAGAGTGAGTAAAGCGCTTGCGTCACGCATAGTGCTTTACTTATGATAGAATAAGTAAAAAGGAAACTCCTAGAAATAGGATTGGTACTGCCTAATTGGACGGTATAAAATTAGATAAAGAGGTATAGGGATAGATGAATAAACGAACAGCGCTAGTACTCGGTGCAAGTGGTTTAGTTGGACAAGAAGTGACGCAGCTATTACTTGATTCAGATTACTATGATTCGGTAATGGTTTTTGTAAGAAAACCATTACAATGGGAGCATGAAAAGTTACAACAGAAACAAGTGGACTTTTCTATATTAGAAGAGTATAAAGAGTTATTTGCTGTTGATGATGTCTTTAGCTGTCTTGGGACAACAATTAAGAAAGCAAAAACGAAAGCGAATTTTAAGAAGGTAGACTATGAATATACATTACGAGCAGCTTGTTTAGCAGAAAAACAAGGTGTGCAAAATTTTCTTGTTATTTCTTCTATGGGTGCCAATCCGAAATCTCTATTCTTTTATTCACAAGTAAAAGGGAAGATGGAGGAAGAACTTCAAAAGTTGGTGATTGGTGGGGTTCATATATTTAGACCATCATTACTACTTGGGGATCGAGAAGAATTTCGTTTTGGAGAAAGAATGGCTGAGAAGATATTTGGTATCGTACCATTTGTATTTAATGGTACTTTAAAAAAGTATAAGCCAATTACAGCTGAGCAGGTTGCAAAAGGGATGTATCTAGCAGCGCTACGTGAAGAATCTGGTGTTCATATTTATAATTCTACAGAGATTACAATGATGAAATAATGAAAGAGGAGAAGGGACGTCCTTCTCCTTTTTGTTTTATCTCATTTTAGCGGCGAGTCGGGGTTGTTTTACCACGAGCACGTTGATATTGGTGTGGTTCTTGTAATTCAAATCCAAGTTCGTTGGCTGCTGTTCTTGGAAAATATGGATTGCGAAGTAGCTCGCGACCAATAAAGATCAAGTCTGCTTCATTATTTGCTAAAATTTCTTCTGCTTGTATACCACTTGTAATTAGTCCTACTGCGCCTGTCGCGATGCGCGCTTGTTTTTTTATATGATTTGCATATTTTACTTGATAGCCAGGGTAAACATCAATTTGTGCAGGTACAACTGCACCAGAACTACAATCAATTACATCTACCCCTTGTTCTTTCATCCATTTTGCAAATTGAACATAGTCATGTTCTGTTAATCCTTCAGGGTGATAATCATTAGCAGAAATACGCACAAATAAAGGACCATTCCAAACAGCATTTACAGCATTAATGATTTCTCTTAAGAAACGGTAACGATTTTCAGGTGATCCACCATACTCATCAGTCCGTTTGTTTGATAATGGAGAAAGAAATTCATTAATGAGATAGCCATGAGCCGCATGTAATTCAATAATATCAAATCCTACTTGTTTGGAGCGGTATGCAGCATCTTGAAAAGCGGAAATTGTTTCTTGGATTAGCTGTTTATTCATTTCTAACGGAATTTTCATAGCATCATTAAATGCAACAGCCGAGGGTGCTACAGCATCTGTATGTAATTCAGCTTTTCGTCCAGCGTGTGCTAATTGAATAGCTGCTTTGGCACCATTTTCATGGATGAGTGAAACCGTTTGTTGTAAACCTGGAATATGATCATTATTCCAAATACCTAAATCTTTATTAGAAATACGTCCTTCAGGTACAACAGCTGTAGCTTCAAGCATTACAAGACCTACTTGACCAGCTGCTCGAGATGCATAATGGATAGGATGGAAATTTGTAACCTTTCCATCCTCGTGTTCTGAAGAGTACATACACATCGGTGACATAACAATACGATTTTTTAATGTGATATCTTTCATCGTATAAGGTGAAAAAAGATGATAGCCCATAGTTATTCCCCCTTATTACAGTTTTCTTAATTGTATCATCATCATTTTTGTTTCCATAATAAAACGCTTATTCTCGAAAGATTGCACATTTGTGTTACAATTATTGAAATGAATCAAATTGGAGGGTAGGAGCATGTACCGAGCGTATTATGAAAGCGAAATAGGTTTGCTTGAAATTACTGCAAATGATGAAGGAATTACGTCTGTTATTTTTGTAGAGAAACGGAAAGAAGAGAATACAAGTCAAATTGTAGAACAGTGTCTCACTGAATTAGATGAATATTTTCATCAAAAGCGAACTGAATTTACAGTACCACTATCAGCAGTCGGAACACCATTTCAAAAGAATGTTTGGGATGCACTTTATACGATTCCGTATGGAGTGAGTGCTTCCTATCTAGATATTGCAGAAAAGGTTGGTAACACAAAGGCAGTACGTGCGATTGGCGGAGCAAATAGTCGCAACCCGATTTCTATTATTGTTCCATGTCATCGTGTAATTGGAAAAAGTGGAAAGTTAGTTGGCTATGCAGGTGGACTATGGCGAAAAGAATGGTTATTACAACATGAGGGGATTTTAAAATAAGACGAAAAAATGTTCGGATGGAAATAGTAGTTTTCATCGATTAAAGGAAAACGAATTCTATATTACGATCTAATCTGAATGGTTTCGCCTATTATTTGTGGGTGTACGATCCTGTAAAAGCCTCTTTCTTCAAATCATTAAGTTTTTAGTATGTTGGACAATAGAAGTATCAGTAGCGGACAAATCACGGAAAGAGGGATTATTTTGCATTGTATAAATTGTGGGAATCCTTGTCCTGACAGTCAGTTCAATTGTAAAGATTGTCAGCAAGTTTTACATAATAGAACAAAAGAGGAAACCTCACCAATAGAAAAAGATATGGAACAATATGTGGGAGCGCATTATCCATATTATAAAGGGAAATGGGAGAAAGAAAAAAAACGAATAGCAGGGTGGAGTTGGAATGGATGGGCGGCTATTTTCAATGTTGGATGGTTTGGCTATCGAAAGTATTACTTACCTGCTTGTTTATTTGTAATCTTATTAGTAGCTTGTAATGCATTCTCCTATTATATGGGTTTCAATGTTGCACTTCCAATCATAAATATGGTGCCGCTTACTTTTTTATTACTCATTTTAATGATGATAGGAATTGGGATATTTGCTAATGGGCTATATTATCGATTTGCTGAGCGGAAAATATATCGAATAAAGGCAAGGGGGGTAAAGGACGAAGCTGTTGAAAGTTATCTTATTCGTGATAATGGTGGAACAAGTAAAATTGGAGCGGCTATTGTTACAATTTTGACAGCGGCTAGTATATTTATGAGTCACTTTTTCTTTCCCACAGATCAAGATGTCATTCAAAAAGTACGAGCAAGTTCTCTTTATGAGTATCCCTTCTTATCTATTGGAGAATCGTTTGAACACTATTTTAAGCAACCAACCTGGGTTTATTACCGCGGGGGAGATGGATTAGAATTAGTAGAATTTCATGGATATAATAATGGTATGGCAAGACAAAAAATTGTCATTCAATTTGTTGTCGATTACAGGTTGAATGAAATTGAACCCTATTCTCTTACGATTAACGATGAGCCACAAGATGAAAAAGAATTCTTGATAATGATGGAAGATGTGTTTCGTACGCAAGATCTTTTTGAGTTTGATGATGGATTACAAAAAGATGAAATAAAAGAGATGTTATAAGAAATGAATGTAAAAGCGGATAAAGTAGCTTTTACATTCATTTCTTTTTATTTCAGTAAAGAAAAATATTTGAAATAATCTGAATGTTTTGTATAATATTATCATATAGGCCTTATTGTATACATAAAGATTGGGGGAAGAAAGAATGAAGAAAAAAGTTTCAACGCTTGCTGCACTTGCACTATCAACAAGTATGTTTGTTGCAGGTTGCGGGAATGGGGAGAAAGCATCGACAACGAAGAAAGAAACAGGTAAGGGGATGGCCGATAAACAAGTGTTAAACTTACTAGAAACAGCAGAAATTCCTTCGATGGATACGTCAAAATCAACAGATTCCGTATCGTTCCGAGTATTCGTAAATGCAATGGAAGGTTTATATCGATTAGATAAAGATAATAAACGAACTCCAGGTATGGCAAAAGATGTGAAAATTAGTGAAGATAAGAAAACATATACTTTTGAATTACGAGATGCAAAGTGGTCGAATGGTGAGCCGGTTCGTGCGCAAGATTTTGTATATGGTTGGCAACGCGCGCTTGATAAAGAAACAGCATCTGAATATGCATTTATTTTATTTGATGTAAAAAATGCTCAAAAAGTTAATAAGGGAGAGTTGCCTCTTGATCAGCTTGGTGTAAAAGCAAAAGATGATAAAACACTAGTGGTAGAACTTGAACAACCCGCTCCATATTTTCTTGATCTTACATCATTTCCAACATTCTTCCCTTTAAATGAGAAGTTTGTAAAAAAACAAGGAGATAAATATGCACTAGAAGCTGATAAAATTTTATACAATGGACCATTTACGTTAAGTGAATGGAAACATGAGCAAAGCTATAAATTAAAGAAAAATCCAAATTACTGGGATAAAGGTACTGTAAAACTAGAAGAAATTAATGTCGGTATCGTAAAAGAAACGAGCACAGGTGTGAACTTGTATGATAGTGATGAAGTAGATCGCGTCATTTTAACCTCAGAGTTTGTTGATAAATATAAAAAGAATAAGCCAGATGAATTCAAAACGAAACTAGATCCGCGCATGTATTTCTTACGTTTTAATCAACAAAACTCAACATTTAAAAATCAAAAAGTGCGAGAAGCGATTGATTTAGCTTATGATAAAAAAGGTATTGCAAATGTCATTTTAAATGATGGATCATTACCAGCATATTTCTTAGTACCGGAAAAATTTACAACGGGTCCGGATGGAAAAGATTTTCGTACTGTAAATAAAAATTTCCGAGATAGTAACGATAATGCGGCAAAAGCGAAAAAGTTATGGGAAGAAGCGAAAAAAGAATTGGGTCAAGATACAATTACGGTAGAATTACTAAACGATGATAATGGTAGCCGCAAAAAAGTTGGTGACTTTATTAAAGAAGAACTTGAGAAAAATTTACCTGGAATTAAAGTGAATTTGAAACAACAACCATATAAACAAAAATTAGATTTAGAGAAGAAATTACAATATGAGTTTTCGCTATCAGCATGGAGCCCTGATTATCCAGATCCAATGACATACATTGATATGTTTATTACAGGAAGTACATTTAATGAAATGGCTTATTCAAATCCAAAGTATGATGATTTAGTTGCTAAGTCAAAAGGTGAATTGTTAAAAGACGATGCAGCACGTTGGAAAGCACTTGCAGAAGCGGAAAAAATCTTAATTGGAGAAGATGCCGCAATTTCACCTGCTTATCAGCAAAGTACAGCATATTTAGAAAAAACATATGTAAAAGGAATTGCAAATCATACATTCGGTGGCGATTTTAGTTATAAATGGGCATATGTTACAAAAAAATAGTATAATAAGAGATGTGCGAATTTTTGCGCATCTCTTATTTTGTAAGGAGGTTCTATGTTGATAAACGGATTTAATCATCTTTGTTTTTCAGTTTCAAATTTAGAAAGATCAATTCAATTTTATGAAACAGTATTAGAGGGAAGGTTATTAGTAAAAGGAAAAAAACTCGCATATTTTGATGTATGTGGAATGTGGGTCGCACTCAATGAAGAAGCAGATATTGCAAGAAATGAAATTCATCAGTCATATACACACATTGCATTTTCTGTTCAACAAGAGGAATTTGATCAGCTATTAAAGCGATTAGAGGAGAATAAAGTTCATATTTTACAAGGAAGAGAACGTGATGTAAGAGATTGTCAGTCTATTTATTTTATTGATCCAGATGGACATAAGTTTGAGTTTCATTCAGGTACATTGCAGGATCGCTTACATTATTATAAGGAAGCAAAACCACATATGAAATTTTATTGTTGAAATAAAGGGGGCAGGGAAGAGCATGCATGCGCTCGTTATTGGAGGAACAGGAATGCTAAAGAAAGTGTCCGTTTGGCTTTGTAATCAAGGCTTTTATGTTTCTGTTATTGGACGAGATAGGGATAGGTTAGAAGGTGTGAAACATGCATGTAATGCTCCCGAAAATGTTACATGTATTTCTCTTGATTACCACGATAGCGACATCTTAAAACAATCTATTAAAGGTACTATTAAACAAAATGGCCCTATCACATTAGTAATAGCTTGGATACATACAACTGCTAAAAAGGCGCTTCAAGTAATTTGTGAAGAAATTGAGTTACATTCTAAATCCTATGGTTTGTTTCATATATTAGGGAGTAGTGCCTCTCGATTGGAACGGCAAAAAATAGGAAGTTCTTCATGTGATTATCATAGAATTTTATTAGGGTTTATTTTACAAGGTGAACATTCAAGGTGGTTGACTCATGAAGAAATTGCAGAAGGGGTTATAGCAGGAATTCAGAGTAAACAAAGTGATTGTATTATAGGAACATTAGAGCCATGGGAATTACGACCAATTCATTGAGGGGGAAGGAAACGAATGAAGACGACTTTATATGTAACACGTCACGGAGAAACAGAATGGAATATAGCAAAGCGTATGCAAGGAAGAAAGAATTCGAATTTAACCGAAAAAGGAATGCTACAAGCAAAACAATTAGGGGAACGAATAAAGGATATACCACTTCATGCAATATATAGTAGTCCAAGTGGGAGAACAATGCATACGGCAGAGCTGATAAAAGGAGAGCGGAATATTCCAATTATAGCTGACGAACACTTTTATGAGATTAATATGGGAATCTGGGAAGGGCAAATGCTTGCGGATTTGGAAGCGCAGTATCCAGAGGACGTACATACGTTTTGGAATGAGCCGCATCGTTTTTGTTCGACATCAGGAGAAAATTTTAATGATGTATATAAACGGGTGATAGAAGGGGTCAACATTCTTTTAGAAAAACATAAAGGAGAAAGTATTTTAATTGTATCACACGCAGCGGCAGCAAAATTACTAGTGGGGCACTTTGCTGGTCTTTCGGTTGAAAAAGTATGGGATGATCCATTTATGCATAGTGCTAGCTTAAGTATCATTGAATTTGAAGAAAAAAAGCTAGTGTTACACAGTTTGCCGATATCAGTCATTTTCAGCAAGTGTAAAAAGACCGCAATAGAGCGGTCTTTTTACATTTACTATTAACAATCGGGGATAAAGAATTAGCAATCGCGTTTTCTAAACCAGAAGTGATCATTTTTTTTTCTCTTTTTGCAGGATGAACGTTTGTGGTGATCGCAATCATGGCAGCTTGAATGACTGTCATCATCCCATGAGTGATCGCAAGATTTTTTATCATGCTCACGGATGAATTCACATTTTTTACAGAAACATCGTTTTGTCCAGAAACATTTCTTTTCAAAACGAACGCATTTTGTAACGAACGTACATTTTCTTACACGCGTACATTTTGTAACATGAGTGCACTTTTTCACACGTGTCCGTTTTGTAACGAACGTACATTTTTTCACGCGTGTAACTTTCGTAACAAAAGTCCACTTTTGCACACGTACACGAGTACGCTTTGTAATGAACGTACATTTTTTCACACGTGTACATTTTGTAACACAAGTACATTTCTTCACACGCGTACATTTTGTAACGAACGTACATTTTTTCACACGTGTACATTTTGTTCGAGGACATTTACCACCCGTTGTATGTTTACAGTGTGTTGTACGCTTATGATGCGAAAATTTATCATCGTCGCACTCAAAAGTACTTGGGTCTTGATGTAAAAATTCCTCCATCCCTGCACTTTTGATTTCTTCAACAGCTTTTTGAATATCGCGTTTCATAGAAACCCTCCTTATCGCTAATTAAAATGAAAAGGTAACCTTTTACATTAATCATGATATGAAGAGAGAATCTCTTCTGCATGAGACAGGAGTTTAATTTTCAATGGAAATTGGCATATGACGGATATATGGACACATGGACAAAGTAATGAGCATACATTAAAGGGAGAAAAAAAGAAGGGGTGAAGAACAATGTTGCCTTCTTATGATTTTTTTATTCATCCAATGTATGTTGTTGAATTAAAGAAAGATATTTGGTCTGATAGTCCTGTTCCAGCAAAATTAACATATGAGAAAAGAAAATATGATATTGATATTGTTTACCGAGGGGCTCATATTCGGGAGCTTGAAAAAAAATCATATCATGTTATGTTTTACAAACCAAAACGATTTCAAGGTGTGAAAGAGTTTCATCTAAATTCTGAGTTTAAAGATCCGTCACTGATCCGAAATAAATTATCACTTGATTTTTTTAGCGATATTGGTGTACTTTCACCAAAATCTCAGCATGTTTTTATTAAAATTAACGGTCAAATTCAAGGTGTATATCTACAATTAGAATCTGTTGATGAAAATTTTTTGAAAAGCAGAAAATTACCGAGCGGTTCAATTTATTATGCAATTGACGATGATGCAAATTTTTCTTTAATGAGCGAGCGAGATCAGGATGTTAAGACAAATTTATCTGCAGGGTATGAGTTTAAATGTGCAAATGAACATAGTGAAGAGCAACTTAGCGAATTTGTTTATCAAGCGAATGCATTATCGCGAGAAAAATATGAAAAAGAAATTGTGAATTATCTTGATGTTGAAAAATACTTGCGATGGTTAGCAGGTGTTATTTTAACGCAAAACTTTGATGGCTTTGTTCATAATTATGCATTGTATCATAATGATGAAACGCATTTGTTTGAAGTAATACCATGGGATTATGATGCAACATGGGGGCGTGATGTAGAGGGAAGGCCACTTAACCATGAATACATTCGAATTCAAGGGTATAATACATTGAGTGCCAGAATTCTTGATATACCGGTATTTCGAAAACAGTACCGCAGTATTCTTGAAGAAATTTTGGAAGAAAAATTCACGGTTTCTTTTATAAAACCGAAAGTAGAGGGAATGTGTGAAGCGATCCGTCCGTACCTGGTTCAAGATCCCTATATGAAAGATAAAATAGACATTTTTGACCAAGAACCCGATATTATCTTTCAATATATAAACAATAGGCGTCAATATATACACGAGTATTTACATGAACTATCATAAATGAAAAAGAGATTGATACATAGTCAATCTCTTTTTCATTTATGATAAATATAATCTTTCATTTTAGATAAAAAGTATGAACGCTTAAGTCTTTATGAAAATAATTGATTCCTTTTAAATTTTATGTGAATAAGCTACGATTTGTTTAGGTGCTGTAAATAAAGTTGAAACAGTATAGTATATTTTTAAGGTGGAGGGAATATGGAAGCGAAATGGATCGATTGGGTAAAACAAATACAAGCTATTGCTCAGGCTGGTTTAACGTATTCAAAAGATGTGTATGATATTGAACGTTTCGAGCAGTTACGTGACCTCACAGTTACTATGATGTCTCATTATACGAAGACAGATTGGGAAGTGGTAGAGAAATTATTTGCCAATGAAACAGGTTATCAAACACCAAAAGTAGATATTAGGGCTGTCGTGTATCAGGATGATAAATTATTATTTGTAAAAGAAAAAAGCGATGGGAAATGGGCTTTACCAGGTGGCTGGGCAGATGTTGGCTATACGCCAACAGAAGTGGCAGCAAAAGAAGTATGGGAAGAAACGGGTTATAAAGTTGACCATTTTCGATTATTAGCAGTATTCGATAAAGAAAAACATCATTCATCACCATCCGCAACACATGTATATAAAATATTTATTGGTTGTGAAATCGTTGGGGGAGAAAAACAAACAAGTATTGAAACGGAAGCAGTGAACTTTTTTGGTGAAAAGGAAATTCCAGAGTTATCGATTGCTAGAAATACAGAGGGGCAAATTAGAGAGATGTTTGCATGTATGAAAGACAGTAATAAGCAATCCTTACTTGATTAAGAAAAAATGTGTAAAGATAAAAAATAAGAAATTTTACATGTATAACCCTCTCTTTTTTTTCTATTTGTGCCTGGTATATTTACAATGAATGGTACATATTTTGGGTAGAAGAACTAGGAACTTATTGGCATGCATAAATCTTTGTGAGATAATAGGAAGGCATGTAAGCAGAAAAGGAGACAGAAAAGAAAATGTTATCGAATTTAATAGAGCAGTTATTGCAATTTTTTGCAAGTTTAGGATACTTTGGAGTAGCCTTAGGGTTAATGATTGAAATCATTCCCAGTGAGATTGTTCTCTCTTATGCTGGATTTTTAGTAGCAGACGGTAAAATCAGTTTTATTGGAGCGGTGATTGCTGGTACAATCGGTGGTACTTTAGCACAAATCTTCTTGTATTGGTTAGGGTATTATGGAGGACGTCCTGTCGTTGAAAAATATGGAAAATATTTATTGATTAACAAGCATCATTTAGATGTGGCGGAAGGCTGGTTTAATCGATATGGGGCGGGAGTAATTTTCTCAGCACGCTTTATACCGGTTGTGCGTCATGCAATTTCGATTCCAGCAGGATTAGCGAAAATGCCTTTGAAAAATTTTACACTATACACAGTAATCGCGATTATCCCATGGTCAATTTTGTTTATTTATTTAGGAGAAAAACTAGGTGGGAATTGGCGTCATATTAAAGAATATGCAGCTGACTATACGCATTACATAATTATTGGGGCAGTGTTCTTTATTGCTCTTTATTTCGGTTTAAAAATATTGAAAAAAAGAAAAACAGTTCGTTAAAGCCAATGATTTCATTGGCTTTTTTCATACCTTTCAGTTCTAAAATAAAGAAGTTGTCCATAATGTGTAGTAATAAAGCGTAGCGGGGGAATGAAATGAAGGGATCACCGTTTTTACGTGGAACATTATTTTTAACGATGGCAACGATGATATCTAAAATGCTCGGATTTATATATGTTATTCCATTTACAGCAATGGTTGGTACTAGCGGATATGTATTATATACGTATGCATATCGGCCATATACAATTATGTTAAGCATTGCAACGATGGGATTACCACTTGCTGTTTCAAAAATGGTCTCGAAATATGATCAGTTAAATGACTATCATACAGTAAAACGGGTGTTGAAAAGTGGAATATTTTTTATGATTTTTATGGGGCTAGCTTCATTTCTAGTTCTTTATATGTTAGCTCCATATCTTGCAAATCTAGTGATCGATGGAAGTGATCAAACTGGTAATAGTATGAATGCTGTTACATATAATATTCAAATTGTTAGTTTTGCACTACTGATTGTACCAGTAATGAGTTTATTACGCGGTTTTTTTCAAGGATTTCAATCTATGGGACCATCGGCTTCTAGTGTAGTTGTAGAACAGTTCTTTCGTGTATTAACAATCTTAATAGGAAGCTTTGTTGTGTTGCATATTTTGAAAGCATCTGTTTCGTTAGCGGTTGGAGTTTCAACTTTTGGTGCATTTATGGGCGCGGCAGCTGGACTAACTGTTTTGATTGGATTTTATATGAAAAGGCGGAAATACTTAAAACGGAAAGAGAAAGCCAGTATCCCGCAGACAACGAAGTCTTTTTTTGCTTTATATAAAGAGCTATTTACGTATTCAATCCCATTTGTTGCGGTTGGACTAGCGATTCCGTTGTATCAAACAATTGATACATTTACAATCAATAAACTTTTAATAGAGATAGGTTACGTGCAAATCGAAGCAGAAAAAATAAATGCGATAATTGGGCTTGTTCAAATGGTTGTACTTATTCCAGTGTCGGTTGCAACAGCCTTTAGTATGTCTCTCGTTCCTGAGATGACGAAAGCTTATATAGCTGGAAATGTACAATTATTATATAAGCATTTCACGAAAACGAATTTACTTGTTGTAGCGATTACAATTCCAGCAGCAATTGGAATGATGATATTAGCTAAACCTATATATACTTTTTTATTTGGAGTAGGAAATGATCCGAGTTTAGGAAGCGCTATTTTACAGTACTATGCACCGGCATGTATATTATTTTCATTGTTCACAGTTACTGCTGCGATGTTACAAGGCATTAATCAGCAACAAAAAACAGTTCTGGGTTTAACCCTAGGGATTATCATTAAAGTCGCATTAAATATTGTATTATTACCGTACTTTGACTACACTAGTTTTATTATCTCAACATATGCAGGCTATACTGTTTTGGTTTCATTTAACTTGTGGATGCTTTCTAAATATGTTATAAAGGCAACATAAGCTTTTGGAAAGACAGAGCAATCTCTGTCTTTTTCTATTTTAAAAGAATTTATGAAGAAAAGCGTTTTCAAATTAATTTTCTATTGAAATTTGAACGTTTGTTTCATATGCTGAAAATAGCGGTTCAAAAACTGTTGTTTAAGTGAGGTAGATTCCCACATGTAAAAAGAATCGGGGTGATAGTATGTTAAATATTTATTTAACAGACCGAAACGGAAAACTACAAGAAATAGAGGAAATTGAAAAAGGTTGCTGGATTAATGTACTTCATCCAACAGAAGAAGAAATTCAATTTTTAGTGCAAACATTGAATGTAGAATTGGATTTTATTAAAGACCCATTGGATGATGAAGAACGATCTCGTATTGAAAAAGAAGATGATAATGCATTAATTATCGTTGACATTCCTACAGTGAGGCATGATGAAGAAGGAAATTCAATATATGACACGATTCCGATTGGTATGATTGTAATGCCGGAATGTTTCGTTACAATCTGTTTGGAAGAAAATCCGATTTTCGAGCGATTTATTAATCAACGTATTAAAGAATTTTATACATTTAAAAAGACGCGTTTTGCACTGCAGCTCTTATATACGATTTCTACTTATTATTTACGATACTTAAAGCAAATTAACAGAAAAACAATTGACTTAGAACATGAATTAAATAAGTCAATGAAAAATAAAGAAATCTTCACATTATTAGGTCTTGAAAAAAGTTTAGTGTATTTTACGACATCTTTAAAAGCAAACAAAATTGTTATTCAGAAGTTAATGCGTAATAATAACTTTCTTAAAATGTATGAAGATGATCAAGATTTATTAGAAGATGTATTAATTGAAAATAAACAGGCCATTGAAATGGCCGAAATATATAGTCATATTTTAAGTGGTATGATGAATACGTTTAGCTCAGTTATTTCAAATAACTTAAACAGTGTAATGAAACTGTTGACGTCAATTACAATTATTTTATCATTACCAACAATGGTTTCGAGCTTTTTTGGAATGAATGTAGAAATTCCACTTGGTCATAGCCCACATGGTTTTATAATTGTAATGATTATATGTGCAACATTATCTTGCACTTTAGCGTTTATTTTTTGGAAGAAACGTTATTTTTAAAGATAAAGAAAGCTGCTATAGCATAGTTATTAAACTACGCTATAGCAGCTTTTTTGTCGTAATATAACGTTTCTTATATACGATACATATATTGATGGAAAACTTTTTTTCCATGATTTGCAGATTTGAAAAGGGCTTGTTCAAATAATAAATTGAGGTTAAAATTACATATTGTTAATGAAAAAATGGAGGAAATACATCATGGAATTGTTTCAGTTACCGAAAGCATTCCTGCAAATGAATACAATCTTTATCTCAATTTTAATTGAAGCACTACCATTTGTGCTAATTGGTGTATTTATTTCAGGATTCATTCAAATGTTTGTGACAGAAGATATGGTGGCAAAATGGATGCCAAAAAATCGATTTCTGTCTGTGTTATTAGCCACTTTTCTTGGCATGATGTTTCCAGGGTGTGAGTGTGGGATCGTTCCGATTGTAAGACGTCTAATTGGTAAAGGTGTTCCACCATACGCTGGAATCGCATTTATGTTAACGGGTCCGATTATTAATCCGGTCGTATTATTTGCAACGTATGTTGCATTCGGAAGTAGCATGCATATGGTATGGTACCGTTCGATTGTAGCTATTGTTGTAGCAATTATTGTTGGAATTATATTATCATTTATGTTTAAAGATCATCAATTACGTGATGAGCATTTCCCAGAGGTAGATCATAAGCGTCCACTGCGTAAAAAAATGTGGGATGTTTGTACACATGCGGTTGAAGAGTTTTTCTCAATGGGAAAATACTTAGTAATGGGGGCATTAATTGCCGCTGCTGTTCAAACGTTTGTACAAACTTCAACGCTACTTTCTATAGGACAAGGACCGTTCTCTTCATCAGCTGTTATGATGGGCCTTGCGTATATTTTATCACTATGTTCAGAGGCGGATGCTTTTATTGCATCTTCGTTCCAAAGTACATTTTCAACAGCATCACTTGTCGCGTTCCTCGTATATGGACCGATGGTGGATATTAAAAATATGTTTATGATGCTTGCGACATTTAAAACGAAATTTGTAATTGTTGTGATAGCTACAGTTACACTCGTGGTTTATGCAAGCTCACTACTCATTTATGCGATGGGGTGGTAGGTTATGTTTCGAGCTTATATTTTACTCGGGTTTACAATCTTAATTACGCAGCTTCATATTTCAGGTAATATAACAAAGTATATAAATATGAAGTACGCCTATTTATCAAAAACAGCAGCAATTATTTTAGGGTTTTTAACACTTATTCAAATCATTGTTGTTTTCCAAAAGGAACACCAAAAGGAGAAAGATCAGCACAATTGTGGTTGTAATCATAGTCATTGTGGACATGATCATTCAAAAGATGAAAATACATGGTGGAAACGGACTTTTGCGTATACATTATTTTGTTTTCCTATTATTTCAGGACTATTCTTTCCAATTGCGACATTAGATTCGGATATAGTTAAAACAAAAGGTTTTCATTTTCCTGTTGCGCAGGCAGAAAGCACAGATCCATTTATGACAAGGCAGTTTTTAAGACCCGATACGAGTATTTATTATGGAAAAGAAGGATATCGCGGTGTAATGGAAAAAGGGAAAAAAGAATATGTAACAAAAGATAGTATCGCTTTAAAGGATGAAGATTTCTTAAAAGGAATGGAGACAATCTATAATTATCCTGGTGAGTTTACAGGGAAGAAACTTTCTTTTAAAGGATTTGTCTTCCGCGATGATTCTGCAAAAAAAGAGCAATATTTCTTATTCCGCTTTGGTATTATTCACTGTGTAGCCGATTCAGGTGTATACGGAATGTTAGTGAAAAAGCCAGATGGGGTAGAGTGGAATAATGATGATTGGATTCAAGTAGAAGGGGAAATTTCAACTGAGTTTTATCAACCATTCCACGCAAATATTCCTGTTTTAGAAGTGGAAAAGTGGAATAAAGTTGAACAGCCGAAGGAACAATATGTATTTAGAGGAGCCGATTGATTATAATTGGTTCTTTTTTACATCCAGTTCGTTTATGTTAGCTATGAATCGTTTGTGTTTGGACAGGATTGCTGTTTTACGTGCAGAGCAACGTCAGATTCAAAAAAAGAAAGTAAGAAAATTGCAACGGTATTAGCTTTATAAGTAAACTAGAATGAAAAGCGGACACCTAAATTTAGGTGTCCGCTTTTATAGTTTTTTCATCTACATATCGCTCTTAAGGGTAGCTAACTAGCAAAAGCAAGCAGCACCGACGATAATTAAGAGGATAAATAAGACGACAAGTAACGCGAATCCATTCCCATGTGCGAAGCCCATTGTTATTTCCTCCTTTTATTGTAAGATACAACATACAATATGCAAATGCACTTTTGTTTGACAGGGACATATATCACGAAACTGTGGATTTTTCTTGTATGTTAACGTGAAAAAAAGGAAACATATAGGAATAACAGCTTTTGAAGAAAGGGTTTTATCCATGAAAAAATGTATAGCTATTTTGTTATGCATCATAGGGATATCTATATGGATGACCATTGATCTAGAAATGGGGAAGAAAATGAATAGTGGACTTGAAATATCAAAATTTCGATATGGGAATTTTCAATTGTATACGAACGGGGAAGATTTGAATCGAAACTTGTTTGAAGATATAAATCGTGCTGAAAAATTTGTTTATCTTCATTTTTATATTGTAGGTAAAGATAAAGTAAGTCGTGATTTCTTACAGCTATTAGAGAAGAAAGCATCGAGTGGTGTAGATGTGAAATTATCAGTTGACCGCATTGGTGGCTATAAAATTAAGAAAAAAGTGATTCAGCAGTTAAAAGAAAAGGGTGTTAAATTTACTTTTAGTAAAAAGCCTAAATTTAAAAATCTGTTTTATTCACTACATCAACGTAATCATCGCCGTATTGCAGTGATTGATGGGAAAATTTCTTATGTCGGCGGTTTTAATATTGGAGAGGAGTATCTTGGAAAGGATCCTAAATTCGGAAGATGGCGTGATTATCAACTGCGTATTCAAGGAGAGGGAGCAGTTGATATGGAACGAAAATTTGTAGAAGATTGGTACGAGGATACTGAAGAAAAGCTTTCTTTGTACGAAGGACCACCTCAGCAAGGGAAAGCAAAGTATCAATATGTATTTTCGAATGGGAAAGGGTTATGGCAGGAATACGGTGCATTCATAAAAGAGGCTAAAAAATCATTAATTATTGCAACGCCGTATTTTGTACCAAGTAAGGAAATGATGGATGGTTTACAAGAAGCATTGCAGCGCGGAGTGACTGTAAAGATTCTAGTTCCCTTTAAAAGCGATGCCCTATTACTAAAACAAGCTGCTTACCCCCATTTAAAAAAGATGTTAGATGCTGGTGCAGAAATCTATCAATACCACAATGGCTTTTTTCATGGAAAGGTGACAATAATTGATGGTACAAGCGCTGATGTAGGAACAGCTAATTTTGATAATCGTAGCTTTTATATTAACATGGAGTCGGATTGTTTTATATATGATAAAGCAGTTGTAGCTGAAGTGTGGGGACGATTACAAGAGGATTTTCATGACTCTAAGCGTTTGACGGATAAAGATTTTGACAAAATTAGTAGCTGGGACTGGTTTTTAGCAAAGATAGCAAATGTTCTGGCTTTCTATTTATAGGCATATATTAAAAGGAAGGGGGAGCTATAATATGAGATGTATGGAAGAATTACTACAGTGTAGTTATGAAATGATTCATATGATGGGTGAGTATATGAACAAAGTGGAAGATGAAGAGCTAGGAGATATATTAAAACAGCATTTGCCCTATATTTTGCAAGCTTACAATGAACAAGTGAACTTTCAAGAAGGTGAAAATGTACAGCATATGATTTGCGAACAACTGAGGTCTCCCCTTATACAAAATGGTATACCGATGACTAATACAAGTAAGGGTGATACCGAAATTGCTATTTCCTATATCTCGAATTTAAAAAGATTAGCACTCAGATTTGCTCAAGTTGCTGTAGAAGTTGCAAATCCGGAATTTCGATCATTTTTGGAAAACTGTTTTGTTAAAATGAATCGTTATGCTTATAGCATATGGCAATATGTTGTGAAAAAAGAATATACAATAGAAAATATATATGCAGCCGAAAGGTTTGCATGGAATGAAAAACAAGACAGTGTATGAACTGTCTTGTTTTTTTGAAAAGAATTATAAGCTTTTTACCATTCCACCATCAACAAGGAAAGATTGCCCGGTCATATATGTATTTGCATCGGATGCAAGGAATGCAGCGAACGCTGCGAACTCGCTAGGGCGACCGTATCTTCCGAGAGGGATAATTGATTCATATTGTTTTTGAACGTCTTCTACTGTAATTCCGTGCTTTTCGGCAGCTGTTTCATCGAGAGAAGCGATGCGGTCTGTAGCGATACGTCCTGGGGCAATGGTATTAATTAGAATGTTATATGGGGCAAGCTCAGATGCTAACGTTTTTGCTAAGCCTGTAATGCCGACGCGGAACGTATTCGATAATAGTAATCCGGGAATTGGCTCTTTAATAGAAGACGAAGCGATGTTAATAATTTTTCCGCCTTGTTCCTTCATATATGGGAGTACTTCACGAATCATACGTACGTAACTTAATAAATTGAGTTCAAATGAATTGTACCAATCTTCATCTGTTAATTGTTCAAATGTACCAGGCTTAGGACCGCCGGCATTGTTTACTAAAATATCAATTGTGCCAAAGTTTTGTACAGTATATTCTACCGCTTGTTTAATGCTTTCTTTATTTGTAACATCACAAACTGTATACATGGCAGTACCTTTATTAAGGGCGATCAATTCTTTTTGTAAAGATGCTAGCTTTTCTTCATTACGACTCAGTAGCATAACATTTGTACCTTCTTTTATAAGTTCTGTAGCAATCGCTTTTCCTAAACCTTGACTAGATGCGACAACTAGAGCAGTTTTTCCAGCTAATCCAAGTTTCATATATATCAACCTTTCTCTGTTATATTATTTTTATTATAAGCGAAAATGATTCAAAATAAAAAATAAACGCCTCCCTTGTCAGAAAATTTACAGAAATTTACCGTATCTTTACTTACTTCTCATATTTCCTTCAAAAAAGAGAAGTAATATGAGATTGTACATATTCTATCAAAAGGGGGAAAAGCAAATGAATAAATGGGTTAAATCTTTAACTGTAATGGCACTTGCGAGCTCTTTATTTCTGGTAGGCTGTAATAATAGTGAGGATAAGAAAAAAGAAGAAGATACAACAACACAGCAAGATAAAAAGAAAGATCAAGAAACGAGCAAGGATAGTACTTCTTCAGATTCAAAGGAAAAAAAATAATATTTTGAATGATAGGGCTTCCTCATGTGTTGAGGAAGCTTTTTTAGTTGTATTTTTTCCACTTTTGAGAAAAAATAGAGAGAAATAATAAGTAAGGAGTACGAGGATGAAAATATGTATATTTGGGGCAACTGGAAGAGTTGGCTCACAGTTAATGAAACTAGCATTACAAGATTTACATGATGTCACAGTATTAGTTCGTGACCAAGATAAGGTTGTGGAAAAACATAACAATCTATATATAGTAGAAGGAAATGTATTACAGGAAAATGATGTGAAAAAGGCGTTAAAGGGGGCGGATATCGTGTTAAGTGCTCTTGGGACTGATGGAAATAGAACATTATCGCATAGCATATCTACTATTATAAAACATATGGATAAAGAGGGAATAAACAGGATTATCACGATAGGAACAGCAGGTATTTTACAAGCTCGAACAAATCAGAAGATATATCGATTTCAATCGGAAGAATCAAAGAGAAAAACTACAACAGCTGCAGAAGATCATCTATCTGCTTATGTAGCTTTAAAAAATAGCAAGTTATGCTGGACAATTGTTTGTCCTACACATTTAATTGATGGAGAAGAAACGGGTATGTACCGCACGGAGGGGGAAATGTTACCACTGGACGGATCAAAAATTACGGTAGGAGATACGGCTTGTTTTACGTGGTCTTTAATAAATAAAAAAGTATATGAAAACACTCGTGTAGGTATTGCGTATTAAAAAACCATCCCTGAAAAGGGATGGTTAAAAAAGAATGTAACATACAAAAATGATAATCATAATAATTTGTAAAATCGCTTTTGCCACTGTACTGCTTAAAAAGCCGACGACTGTAGCAATTCCCACCATAAAAGCTTCTTTCGGTGTCTTTTTATGCAATATTTCTGTCATGAAAACAGACAGAAATGGAATGATAATGAGACCAAATGGCGGGAAGAAAAAGGAACCGACAATAATAGAGAGCATTCCCACACGTTCGCCCCATTTGGTACTTCCATATTTCTTTAAGAAATATCCATTTGCGATAAAATCAGCAACAAAAATAAAGATGGTAAAAATGATTTGAAGGATCCAAAAGCTTGTTGATAGCTCCCCGCTATTTATACCAAAATGATAAATGAGATATCCAGCCCATAGTGCGAGTATGCCAGGGATAATTGGATAAATAAAAGCAATAAATGATACGATGAAACAAGCAATTATACAAAGTGTAAGAAAAATAGTCACTTTATATCTCCTTTTTACTATCTAGTTTATGTACAGCAACTTTCTTAATTTGATGCCCATCAATCTCTAATGCTTTGAATTGGAAACCAGCATATTCAATTGAATATCCAGCTTCAATATTTAAATCAATAGCTTGGGATAGAAGCCAGCCGCCAATTGTATCTAAATCACTTTCATCAATATGTAAACCAAACATATCATTTACTTCTGAAATGAGCACTTTTCCATCAAATACAGTAAGTTTTGGTGTGCGTTTTTCAATCATTGGTGGTTCATCTGCATCAAACTCATCTTGAATTTCGCCAATAATTTCTTCAATAATATCTTCCATTGTTAATAGTCCAGCTGTCCCACCATATTCATCCACTACAATCGCCATTTGAACACGGTTTTTTTGGAGGTGGATTAATGTTTGACGAATTGGAACTGTTTCAAAGACAGTTAAGACGGGATGTATGTATGCTTCTAAAGGTTTGTGAATTCCCTTCGTTTGATCGTGAAAAATTTCTTTTGTATTTAGCATACCAATAATATCATCTTTATCTTTTTCTATTATCGGATAGCGTGTATATTTTTCAGATGCGACAATTTCCATATTTTCAGATAATGTATTTTCTGTAGATAAACAAATCATTTCTGTACGAGGTACCATAATTTCTTTGGCAACACGGTCATCAAACTCAAAAATATTGTTTACATATTTATATTCGGTTTGGTTAATTTCACCACTCTTAAAGCTTTCACCTAAAATAAGTCGTAATTCTTCTTCTGAGTGCGCAAGTTCATTTTCTTTTGCTGGTTCGAGGCCGAATAGTTTTGTAAAGGATACGGCTGTACTATTTAGTAACCAAATGAAAGGATACATGATTTTATCAAACCAGATGAGTGGTTTGGCAAATTTTAATGTAATTGCTTCAGCTTTTTGAATCGCAAAAGATTTTGGAACAAGTTCACCTAATACAACATGAAAAAAAGTAATAACACTAAAAGCGATGATGAAAGATAGCGTATTAGCCATCGCTCCAGTAATATTTATTTTTTCAAATAGTGGTCGTAGTAAGTGTTCAACAGTTGGTTCACCAAGCCAACCAAGCCCTAAAGACGTGATGGTAATACCAAGCTGACAAGCTGATAAGTATACATCTAAGTTAGAAACAACGCTTCTGGCAGCTAGTGCTTGCTTATTTCCTTCATTTGCAAGCTGATCAATTCGGCTTTTTCGTACTTTTACAACTGCAAATTCAGATGCAACGAAAAAGCCAGAAATGAGGATAAGTACAAAAATGAGAAAAATATTTAATATGTCCAAGTGTGTTCTCTACTCCGAAGTTGGAATAAAGATGTCACCTCCTGCAAGTATGTTATACTTTTATAATAAATCGAAACGAAAATAATAGTCAAAGGAAATGAGTAAATATTGGGATGTTTTTCTAATCATTCATGAATTTGTTGGTATTTTACCCTGAATGAAAGAGGAATAACCCTCCATTTTAAGGAGGGGGATGGCTTATATCTTAATTATTTAATCATTGTTTTTGCAATAGCGTAAGTTTGATGTTTAGACTGGTTTGTTGTCCATACGGATTGAAGGAAGGAAAGAATGATATACGGAATATAAAGGAGTAACAGTCCAATTGTAACAACAGTTGGTGAACTTCCTCCAAATTGAATAATAAATTGTAGTAATCCTTTCGTATGAAAAATACATTCCATATAACAGAATGACAAAATAATGGAACTTAAAATAGATTTATGATTTGAAACGATTGCTATAAATAATGTATTAATGAGAAAAGATGAATCGCGTATAACATGTTCTTCCGTTTTATTTAAAAACGGGATCCATTTTTTAATTGCCTGTATAATGATAATCATTGATGCACTACATATGATGATGAGGGAAGAAAGGAATGGAATTGTTATGTACTTTGTGATGTGTAAAGAAATTAATACAATAGAACATTGTAATAAAACGGTACTGAATGAGTATGGAATCCAGCGCAATATAACAGTATACTTTTTTAATTGTTTTGGTACTTTTAAGAATAAATGTCCAATTGCTAGGCTAATGGAAAAACCAATTACGAGTGTGAATGTAAAGCGAACGATCGATAAAAAGTATACTTCCCATATATAAGGGAATAGAAGTGTAGATTGTCCAGAAACATGTAACATTCTAGTTGAGTTTATAATAGGTTGAGATGAGAAAAGAATAGATTCATGCATCCAATCAATCATGGGGATTGAAATGTGCGGAAAATGAGTGAAATTATAAAAAATCCCAAGTAAACCTTTTAAATAAGAAGGCTCATGCGCTAATAATATAGCAGGAATCGGGCTTATGATAAGAATGATTAGAAGTCCAGCTAAAAAACGATACGTATAAGAACGAAATAATGAAGACATAATTGCTCACCTACTCTTTGAAAATTCAGAAAATTCTTATTCTTATTCTAGCGTTTTTTTGAATAAGTTACAATATCTTTTTCTTTCCATATAGGTTCGGTGTAATAATTTGTGAATATTGCTTTTGTACAGAATAATAATCTACTAAATTTCTCAAAAAATGAATCATTCATGAACAAATAATGACAGTAGTATGAATAGTTTTCAGAAAAGTAAAATAAAATATTTATTTTTTTCTAAAAATATAATATAGTTAGGGCACAGAAAGTATTTTAACATAAGGAGGCTTTTTATGAGGATTAAAGGGAATTATGTACCAAAAAGAGAAGTTTTATATTGCTCCATATCATTAACAATAGGTGAAGCATTGGATCATTTAAATAAAACGGGTTATCGCTGTGTGCCCGTTTTAGATGAAAAGAAAGAGAAATTTTTAGGAAATGTATATAAAGTAGATGTTTTAGAATATAAAGGTTCATTAGAGGATAATCTATCAGAATTATTAAATGATAAAGAGGGCTATGTGAGAGAAGACTCTTCTTTCTTTAAAGTGTTCTTTACAATTAAGAAGCTACCATATTTGTCGGTTGTCGATGAGAAAGGAACATTTCTTGGAATCTTAACTCATAAAAAGGTATTTGAGCTATTAGAGGATGCATGGGGTGTTCATTCTAGTAAGTATTCTGTTATGGTGGGAACCCAAGATTATAATGGAGCGATTCAAAAACTATCTACGGTTTTGAAAAAGTATAGTGGTATCCAAAGTCTAATGACATTTGATAATGATGCATTGTTAATACGCAGAATTATGTTTACATTGGGTGAAGAGTTTAAAGTAGAAGAGTTAGAGACTTTATTAAAGGATTTAGAGGATCACGGATTTCGTGTTGTATATGTAGAAGAAATGAATAATCCACGTGAAGTGGAGACAATAGAATAGAAATGAAAAGCCATCTGTATAATTTGGATGGCTTTTCGTTATACATAAGAAAAGAAATGTTAATGTTATTTTAAAATAAAAAAATGAATGCGTACGTATTTATTTTTAAAATATTTTTCTAAAAGAATAATAGATGAAAAAGGTGTGCATACTATTTAACTTTCGGAAAATTCTATATAAAAAATATGTTTTTATTTTTCAACTAAATGTGTTACTATATTTGTGATAAAAGCAAAGAGGTCTGACAAGTTTTACTTCACGGTATAATACTCTGATGATTTAAATATTCAAAAAAATCAAAATATAAATCGGAGTAAAGAAGAAGGGGAAGTGGAGAAATTATGGAGAAAGACATTGCTTTTTTAGGGGCATACATAATCAACAGGAATAGAAAGGAGGATGCATAGCATATTGTGAAAGAGACAAAAACAATAGAGACATGCTATGCAAAAGAGAGATGAAGGGACGATTAAGGCCAGGAGACACGATAGCGATTGGTTTAATGTTGTTTGCATTATTTTTAGGAGCTGGAAATTTAATTTTCCCACCAGTATTAGGACAACAAGCTGGAGAAAATGTTTGGATTGCCACCATTGGATTCCTTGTAACAGGAGTCGGACTCCCCCTATTAGCTGTAACTGCTGTCGCTTTTGTAGAAGGGGACTTGAAAGCGTTATCCTCTAGAGTACACCCTATATTTGCGTTTATTTTCCCACTGGTTAGTTATTTAGCGATTGGACCATTCTTTGCAATCCCGCGAACAGGAGCGGTTTCTTTTGAAATGGGAATGAAGCCATTTCTACCAGAAGCGTTTGTGTCAGAGTGGTATATGCTGTTTCTTTACACGGTAGTTTTCTTTGGGGTAACTTGGTATTTATCACTAAACCCATCAAAATTAATTGACTGGTTTGGAAAGTTTCTTACTCCGTTATTAGTATTAATTGTTGCTATAATTGTTGGGAAAGCGATTATCGATCCAATTGGGGCACCTGCTGCACCATTAGATGCATATAAAGATAATGCGTTTTTTGGCGGATTTATTCAAGGATATTTAACAATGGATGCTATTAGTGCACTTGTATTTGGAATCGTTGTGGTACAAGTTATTCGTTCAAAAGGAATAAAAGAGAGCAGACAAATTGCAAAAACGACAATTGTATCAGGAATTATTGCTGTAATAGGTTTAACGTTAATTTATTTATCACTCGCGTATCTCGGCTCAACAAGTACATCACTTGGCGTTTCTGATAATGGAGGTCTTATTTTAACGAAAGTTGTAAACGAGCTATATGGCACGAGTGGCAAAATATTATTAGGCCTTGTTATTACACTTGCTTGTTTAACAACGTCAGTTGGGCTCGCATCAGCATGTGCGGGATTTTTTACAAACTTATTCCCAAAAGTATCACATAAAATGGTTGTAACATTGGTATGTGTGTTTAGTTTAGTTGTATCCAACCTAGGGTTAACACAGCTTATTGCTGTAACATTACCAGTATTGATGATTATTTATCCTGTTGCAATCGTATTAATTGTATTGTCTTATTTCCATAAATGGATCGGACAGCGAAATACAATATATATCGGTGCGATTTTAGGTGCACTAGTTATTAGTTTATTTAACGGTTTAGAAAGTGCAAATATTAAGTTTGATGTAATAACAAATGTCCTGCAAATGCTTCCTTTATATAAGGAAGGAATTGGTTGGTTACTGCCATCATGTGTTGGCGGAGTTATCGGTTATTTTCTATATAGACCAAAAGAATCAGGTGAGTTGCAAAAGAAAGGTGCTTAGGCATCTTTCTTTTTTTAGAGGGAATTTGTATGTTTTGTCTAAATGGTAATTTGGGAGGGAGAATATAATGGCTAATTTTGAAGACTTTTTACAGTTAGATTTACGTATTGGCACGATACAAAAGGCAGAAGAGTTTAAAGAAGCGCGCGTACCTGCAATTAAGCTTGAAATCGACTTTGGTGAACTTGGTATGAAACAATCCAGTGCTCAAATAACAAAGAGGTATATACCAGAAGAGCTAATTGGGAAACAGGTTGTAGCTGTCGTGAACTTTCCGCCTAAGCGTGTTGCAGGCTATAAATCAGAAGTACTTGTGCTAGGTGGAGTTCCAGAACAAGGGGATGTAATCTTATTGCAGCCTGATATAGAAGTTCCAAATGGAACATCTATTAGTTAAATAGGAGGGGACAGGGATGGAAGTTGGAAAAGCTTATTTAGAATGTGCTGTTTCAAACTTTAAGGCGATTCAAAAACAAGGGGAACGGACACTTTCACAGTTATCATACGAACAAATCAGTTGGATACCTCATGAAGAAGCAAACAGTATTGCTATTATAGTCAAACATTTGCAGGGGAATATGCGATCGAGATGGACAGATTTTTTAACGACAGATGGTGAAAAATTAGATCGGAACCGTGATGGTGAATTTGAAAGCGGTTATGCTTCAAAAGAAGAGATGTTAGTAGCGTGGAGGGATGGTTGGGGTTATGTTTTTCAAGCGCTGCAATCATTAACTCCGCAAGATCTTTTAAAAAGCGTTCATATACGAGGAGAAGCACAAAGTGTTATGCAAGCAATTGAAAGGCAAATCACTCATTATGCATCACATATCGGACAAATTATTTATGTTGGAAAATTGCTGAAGGGAAAAGAGTGGGAATGTTTAAGTATTCCCAAAGGGCAGTCTAATCGTTATCTTCAAAAGTGACGTTCAATATAATAATAAGAAATAAAACGATATAGAACGGGTACTAAAAAAATAATCCAAATGACTGATGGTTCTGTTATTGTTAAAATAGTGCCTATAGCGAGAGTATACCAAATGAAATATATTCCAAATAGCGTATTAATAGGAATAAAGTTAGAAAAGAAAAATTGTTGATTAAAACAAGCATTGTGAAATAAGTAGATGCGTACGTAAAGCATTGTAGTAATAAGATCTTGCTTTCTGACAATTTTTTTCTGACATTTATGACATATAAAAGTTATTTTCATTCATACACTCCATTTAAAAATAAGATTATGACCTTCTTAAATTTGTTATTAGTTTATAAATAAGGAGATATAAAGAATATACTCCTACATAAGCTCCGGTAATGAGAAATAATGGGTTCAATAAAATACCGTGAATCGTTGTCATAAATACTAAGCCGTGCAGTACAACATCATATATGTTAAAAGCAATTAGTATACCCAGTATATATAATGAAAGGTACGCGCAAATATCTAAGAAAGCATGGATTTTAGGGTGTACTGCAAATAATAAAAAAACACATGATAAAACAATAGGCATGATACCTATAATTAGCTTCAATTCATTTCACCTCTAAGACAATATTGCCCAAATTTAGGCGGTCTATTCTCGATAGCTTGTACATAAGTTGGAACAGAGAGGGTGATGTTATGAATCGAGGCTTTTTTTATGTGAAATTAACAAGTGTACGAAAGCTTATTTTATTTGTTGTCATTATGATGTTAGTAACCTTTTTCCTTATTAGTATGATGGTGACTTCATTGAAAGAAACAAAGTCAGCATATTTATATAATTGGTTGAATGAGTTATCAATGAATGGTTATATGTATGTGATTGGAAAGGAAAATCATTATTTTACACAAGAATATCGGAATTTAAATCAAGATTTTTCGATTTCATCTTTTCTTTTTTCAACAGCAACAAATATTCGATTTGATGATGTACGCAGTTTCGTTGGGAAAGAACTTCCTGGATTCGGAAGATATGATACAGAAATTGTCATTGCTGGTGAAGGAACAAATTATTCTAACTTACCTATTGAGTCGAGCGTTCCACTTGAAGAAGTGGTGAAAGAGCGTACAGGAGAAACAGGACAAGTTCCGAAAACGGATCCGAACAAAGAGAAAAAAGAGCCTGCGCAAACAACAGGGAAAAGACAAATTGCATTTATTTATCATTCTCACAGTTGGGAATCATATTTACCTTTATTAAATTTAACAAATGATCCAGATCCGAATAAGGCAACAAGTTCTGTGACGAATATTTCTATACTTGGAGAACGGTTCCGTGACCAATTAGCAAATGAAGGAATAGGAGCAGTTAATGACAAAACAGATGTTGGGAAAAAGTTGATAAGTAAGGGGTTAAATAGTAATAGTTCTTATAAAATGTCTCGAGAAATTGTACAGGAGGCAATGGGAGGAAATAAAGAGTTACAATATTTTTTTGACTTACACCGAGATAGTGCCCGCAAAAATGTCACGACAAAAGCAATTGGAGATAAATCGTATGCGAAGCTTGCCTTTGTCATTGGAAAAGGAAATAAAAATTACACAAAAAACTTACAATTAGCAACTGCCCTGCATGAAGCGATTAATAAAAAATATCCAGGGGTAAGTCGAGGAGTTATACAAAAGGGGTTTCAAACAGGGAATGGTGTTTATAATCAGGATTTGTCAGGGCAAGCGATTTTAATTGAGGTAGGAGGTGTAGATAATACATCTGAAGAACTAAATCGCTCCATTGATGTATTGGCAAAAGCATTTAGTGAATATTTTTGGCAAGCAGAAAAGGTGAATGGGTGAACGTAAGCGAATTGCTTACGTTTTTTTGTATTCAATAAGAAGAAAAAGATAAGAGCTAATGCTTTTCTAAATAAAGTTTCATCTTCATTATACTAATATCGAAATTTGTCTATTTATCCTATGAAAAATAGAGAGGTATTTCATAAAAAAATGGCGAAATCCTCTTTACGGATAAAGTTTTTCACATTATAAAGTTGACAGGGTGATAGAGATGATACGAGAAATTCAAATAGAGGACGCAGTAGCATTTTTGCAACTAGGAAAACAATTGGATGAAGAAACTTCCTATATGTTATTGGAACCAGGTGAGCGGGATACAACAGTGGAGCAACAAAAAAATATGATCAAACGCTTTATCGAAACTTATAATTCTACAATATTTGTAGCAGTAGAAAAGGAACAATTAGTCGGATTTATTTTAGCTAATGGTGGTAATGCACAAAGAAACAAGCATGCAGTAGCGATTATAATTGGAATTTTACAAGAATATAGCGGAAAAGGAATTGGGGCGGCTTTGTTTAAAGAGGTAGAAAGATGGGCAAGATTACATGATGTATGGCGTTTAGAGTTAACAGTAATGGCCCATAATACACGAGCACAAACACTATATAAAAAAGCAGGATTTGAACAAGAAGGTATGAAAAAATCTTCTCTTATCGTTGATGGGAGAAATATTGATGAGTATTATATGGCCAAATTATTAAAATAAGAGGTCGTTTTATGAAAAAAAGATGGAGACTACTGGTTCTCGTAGTAGTTGTGATTATTATTGGAGTGGCAGGCATTAATTATAAAATGTATAAAGATAAACGGGCACAAGAAGTGAATGGTAGCGCTGTATTTCCAAAAGCGCAAGACACGATTGCTAAAATGGAAGGGGATCTCGCGGTTGTGAATAATCCAGATTCTGTACTCGTACTTGTAAATAAAAGCAGACGGCTACCAGATCGTTATAAGCCGCAAGATTTAGTTATTCCTAGAGTACGTTATTCCAGTGAAGGTGATCAAGAGAAAAAAAAGATGAGGAAAGAAGCGGCGCAAGCACTTGAAAAAATGTTTGAGCAAGGTGATCAAGAGAGAATTTTTCTCTTTGCAGTCTCAGGTTTCAGATCTTTTGATCGGCAAAAAGCGTTAAATACAATGTATAAGATTCAAGATGGGGAAGCGAAAACAGCGATGTCGAGTGCAGTACCAGGAACGAGTGAACATCAAACGGGACTTGCAATGGATATTACGTCACAATCAGCTAAATTCCAATTAGAGTCTGTTTTTGGAGATACCAAGGAAGGAAGATGGCTTGCTCAAAATGCGCATAAATTTGGTTTTGTCATTCGGTACACAGAAGAGAAAGAGACTATTACAGGTTATCGATACGAGCCGTGGCACGTACGTTATGTAGGGAATCCGCAAGCGACATATTTATATGAAAATCAATTCACATTAGAGGAAGCAATGCAGTAATCAATTTAAGGGGAGATGGTTCAGGTGACAATGTTATATAAGAAAAAAGTATATGCATACATTACAAGGGAGAAAGCAGGAGTTATACAGTTACTGGTTTTTACTCATCGTGATATACCAGAAGCAGGTGTACAGGTCCCAGGCGGCACGGTTGAAGAAGGAGAAAAATTAGAAGAAGCAGCAATACGTGAAGTGTTAGAAGAGTCGGGTTTACGTCATTTATGTATAGAACGTTACATTGATGATTATATCATCCATGTAAAAGAAAAACAGGAATATCAAAAATGCCATTTTTTCCATATTTCGTTGTTAACAGATGTAAAGGATACGTGGGAACATACAGTAAGTGCCGGGGATGAAGATCGAGGTTTAGTATTTTGTTACGAATGGATCGATATCGCAAAGTGTCCTGTATTAGCAGGAAATCAAGGCGAATTTATTCATTTATTAGAAGAGATGTATGTGAAGTAGAAAGTTTGTTCATATACTAAAAAACGTTTTAGACAGCTTTTGTTCGTCTAAAACGTTTTTTTATTCTCTTTGAAATGGAAGGTTTTTGAAAGTGGAAGTTGAAATTCTTGGTAGAGGATTTATTTGTTGAAATGGGGAGAAATCAAAATGATTAAAATTGATAAGTAATAAGATTTGAAATGAGGAAAGAACGAATAGGGAGAGATTTTAGGTGGAGATCCAATTCAATAAACTACTAAGAAAAGAATTAACAATTCAAGATATACAAACAGCGATGGAGAATGGGGAATTTACTTCGAAAGAGTTAGTTATGTATTATCTTCATAGGATAGCGAAGTATGACCAGGACGGTCCGAATATAAATTCTATTTTAGAAATAAATCCAGATGCGATTTTTATCGCAGAAGGATTAGATCATGAAAGAAAAATAAAGGGTGTCAGAGGTCCTTTACACGGTATTCCTGTTCTCTTAAAAGATAATATTGAAACAAATGATTCAATGCATACAAGTGCAGGGACAATCGCTCTTGAAAACTATATAAGTAGTAGTGATGCATTTCTTGTGAAAAAGCTTTGTGAAGCAGGTGTTGTCATATTAGGTAAGACGAATATGACGGAATTAGCGAATGGGATGTCTTTTGAGATGTGGGCTGGATATAGTTCAAGAGGAGGACAAGTCATTAATCCATATCGTTCAGGTGATGATGATTTTTTTGTTGGTGGTTCGAGTACAGGATCAGCTATAGCAGTTACTGCAAACTTTACTGTTTTATCTGTTGGAACAGAAACGGATGCCTCTATTTTAAGTCCGGCAGTTCAAAATTCTGTAGTTGGTATTAAACCGACTGTTGGTTTGATTAGTCGCAGAGGGATTATCCCTTTCACATATTCGCAAGATACAGCGGGACCTTTTGCTAGAACAGTAACTGACGCGGCAATTTTATTAGGGAGTTTAACAGGAATAGACCAACTTGATCCTGCAACCTATAAAAGCGAAGGGAGAGCTCAACAAGATTATACGGTTTATTTAGATTCTAATGGTTTAAGGAGCGCTAAAATTGGAGTATTTAACAAAGCATCTGAAGACTATTACGAATCTGGAGAGTATGATGAGGAACTATTTCAGAATGCTGTACAAGTACTGCGTAATGAAGGAGCGACAGTATTAGAAGATATCGAAATCCCATCTTTTCTTAGGGAGTGGAGTTGGAGAGTCTCGTCGTATGAATTAAAACATAGTCTAGATAATTATCTTTCTAAGTTACCTTCAAATATTCCAGTTCATTCTATCTCTGAATTAATTGCATTTAATAAAGGCATAGAAGAAAAGGCATTAAAATATGGACAAAAAAGGTTAGAAATGGGAAAAGATTTTCCTAATACCCTAAGAAATCCTGAATACTTAAATGCAAAGTTAGAAGATTTATATTTTTCCCAGGAGCAAGGAATTGATTTTGCCTTGAAGAAATATGGTCTTGATGCAATTCTCTTTCCTTCATATATAGGATCAACAATATGCGCTAAAGCTGGCTATCCTTCCATAGCGATACCGGCCGGATATAGGAACAGCGGCAGGCCTTTTGGAATCACTTTAGCAAGTACTGCATTTAGCGAAGGTACGTTAATTAGGCTTGCATATGCATTTGAACAAGCTACAAAATATAGACGAATTCCAAATCTATCATAAATACAGCGTAAAAAGGATAGGGTGACCTATCCTTTTTACACTCTGTGAACTTAAAGAGAAAGGTCCTTTTCTTGCCGCTTCGTATGTTTTAGTAAAATAAAAGATAAACAAGCAGAACATAAAATTAGAAAAGCAGCAATGATATAGATAGTACGGACACCGAACATATCGGTAATAATACCAACGCTTAGCATAGAAATTCCTGAAACAGCCGAAGTAAGTGTGCCATGAGCGGTATACACTTTTGATAATAGAGGCGGTGGTACGCTTGATTGTAAAGCGGTTGTTTGGGAAATATCTCGAATTTGATAGGAAGGCCCCATTAGAACACAAAGAAACAGTGCAATAAATCCGTTGCTTGTTATGCCATATAGGAAAGTGAGCACGCTGAATAGAAGAGATCCTAAAGCCATTGAGCGTATTAAGTTATTTTGAATATATGTACTTATTCGCCATGCTAATAGTCCACCAATTAATGTTCCGATATAATAGCTTGTGTTAATATACCCCCACCACTCTTCTCCTTTATGAAGAGCGGTCGTTACGTAAGCCATTGTAATACCGCCAATCCATATCGTGCCAGCAAAAGTTTCAATTAAGTCCATATATGTAACGGTACGGAGGGAGGGGTGCTGAAATAAAAGTTTCCATCCTTCTATTAATGTAGCTGATTTGGAAGATGATTTCTCTATTGTTTGTTCAGATTGTATAGTGTGCAATGAAACATATAATGTAGTACATCCAAAAATCATTAATACGTTGTTTATCATAAGTGTAGGAGTAGCACCAATTAATAATACCACTACACTTGTAAATGAATAAGCAGTTGCTTGAACAATTTGTGTTGAAAAGGAAAAGACACTATTTACTTTTACTAATTTTTCTTGTGGTGTTAGGCGTGGAATAACAGCATATAATAAAGGGGAACTCCAACCTTCGCATAATGAAATGAGAATAATAAAAGCAAGAAGGGCAACGATGTTAGAAGAGAGTAAGGGAAATAGTACGGTTAATAGAATCAAAAGGGAAGTCTTAATCCCCTGTAATGTAATGAGTAATGAATAAGATGGAAAACGATTCATTAGAAGTGGTGCGGATGTACTCGCAATAAAACTTGTAATAACTCGTAATAATGGAAAAAAAGCTGTGATAGTAGCTGATTTAGTTGTTATATAAATATGAGTAGTAAGAATCATTATGTACACAACTTCAACAAGAGTGATGCATATTTTAGAAACCCAATAAAAGGATAATGGTCGTTGAGGCAATAGGAATACCACCTTTTTATAAGTAATTATTTTTTCTTTATATTCATATTAATCTGCGGAAAAGTTTTTTGAAAGAATTTTATTTTTTGTAACTTTTAGACAGGAATTTTCATGTATAATAAAGAATATATTAATATACTATTTTAGTGATATTCATCGTAACAGTGAATATGTATAATGCTTCCGTTGAAACGTCTCCTATTTAATTAGGAGGACGTGATAAACAATTCTTTTTTTCATATACATATAGAAAATAAAAAAGAAAGTGAGGGTTGCATATGGCTGGATGGGTAGTTTGGTTTATTATAGCCGGTATTTTATTTATTGCAGAAATGTTATCAATTACCTTTTACATGCTATGGCTTGGCATTGGAGCAGTTGTCGGAGGTCTTATTGCATTGTTTGCTCCAGATGCATTATTTCTACAAGTTGTTGTAGGGGCAATAGTGAGTTTAACATTGACTTTCTTTACGAAACGAATCTCTAAAAATTTTCGAGAGGCAAAAGGATTTACGGATACTGTCGATAAACTGGCTGGTAAAAAAGGAATTATCCTGCAAGCGATTACAAGTGAAGAAAATGGGATTGTGAAGGTGGATGGCGATACTTGGACTGCGATTTCAGATGTTCCCATTTCTACTGGGGAAAGAGTCATTGTTATAAAGAGGAGCAGCACTGTTTTACATGTGAAAAGGGAGAGTGAATAAAAATGGTAGCATTAACATTAACGATTATTTTTGCATTAATTGTCATTGTATTCATCGCGTTAACAATTAAAATCATGCCCCAACAAAAGGTAGGTGTGGTTGAAAGGTTTGGTAAATTCCAACGCATCATGCAGCCGGGGTTAAATCTAATAATCCCAATTGTAGATCGTATACGTGTATATCATGATTTACGTATTCAACAAACAAATGTACCACCACAAAAAGTTATTACGAAAGATAATGTACAAGTAGAAATTGATACGATTATTTTCTATCAAATTGTTGAGCCTGAACTGGCGACATATGGTATTTCTAACTATGAATATGGTGTTCGTAATATTACATCCGCAACAATGCGTCAAATTATTGGTAAAATGGAACTGGATGAAACATTATCAGGGCGTGAAAAAATTTCGACAGAAATTCGTCTAGCGCTTGATGAAGCAACCGAAAAATGGGGCGTTCGGATTGAACGTGTAGAAGTAGTAGACATTAATCCGCCAAAAGATGTGCAAGCGGCAATGGAAAAACAAATGAAAGCAGAGCGTAATAAGCGTGCTATTATTCTAGAAGCAGAAGCGGCGAAACAAGATAAGGTCCTTCGTGCAGAAGGGGAAAAACAAAGTAAAATCTTGATGGCTGAAGGGGATAAAGAAGCGCGTATTCGTGAAGCAGAAGGTATAAGGGAAGCAAAAGAATTAGAAGCGCAAGGGGAAGCGAGAGCGATTGAAACGATTGCAAAAGCGGAACAAAACAGAATTGAACTACTACGTGCAGCGGACTTAGATGAACGCGTTCTTGCTTATAAATCATTTGAGTCATTGGCTGAGGTTGCAAAAGGACCAGCTAACAAAGTCTTCATTCCGTCTAATGCGATTGAAACACTTGGTACACTCGGTGCAATTGGTGAAATTTTCAAAGAAAAACAAGAGAAGAAATTGCCTTCTTCTGATACACCGAAAGAACAATAGAAACGAAAAGGAGAAATGGGCTACCATTTCTCTTTTTTTATCATTCTAACTGAGAAGACTTCCTACGCTAAACGAAGTAAGAGTTATATTACATAAGGCTTGCATATATTCGTATATAAAGATGGTGATACATTAAAAAAATATGCAGCTCACATACACGGAAAGAAAGTGTTATTTTTTATTTTCTCATATACATTTGTAATTAATACTTTGGAAGAGTTATATAATACAATCAATGTCTTAACGGAAGCATTTAGTAAATATTATTGGGATGCAGAGAAGGTGAATGGATGATGCAACGCTGCTTGAACAAATATTGTAATTCTCCCCATATCCGTATATAATAGTGTCTTAGGAGTATTATATAATACTCAAAATTCCGAAAATTCTAGTAGTTTGACTAGAAAATTGAAAAGTATTATATTGTAAAAGGTCATATTAAACGAGAAATAGAATGGAAAGCAATTATTGAGTTAGGAGTTTAGACCGATGAGTTTGAGATATGGAAGAGATACAATTGTTGAAGTGAACTTAGATGCTGTAAAACATAATGTGAGAGAATTTAAAAAACGTGTAAACGATAAAAATATTGCAATGATGGCAGCTGTAAAAGCGAATGCATATGGACACGGGGCGGTTGAAGTCGCAAAAGCAGCAATTGAGGCAGGAGTGAATCAACTTGCTGTTGCATTTGTAGATGAAGGAATTGAACTGCGCGAGGCGGGAATTTCTGAGCCGATATTAATTTTGGGTTATACACCAGTAGAAGCGGCAATAGATGCTATTGAATATGATATCATGATGACAGTATATAGAATAGAAGACTTAAAAGGTATTGATAAAGTAGCGCAGCAGTTAGAAAAGAAAGCACGTGTTCAAGTGAAAATTGATACAGGAATGAGCCGTATTGGTTTGCAAGAAGAAGAAGTTTCGCCATTTTTGGAAGAACTAAAAAAAATGAAGCATGTAGAAGTAGAAGGTATGTTTACACATTACTCTACAGCTGATGAAATTGATAAAACATATACAAATATGCAAACGAATTTATTTGAGAAAGCTGTCAATACAGCGAAGGAAATAGGGATTCACCTTCCGTATATTCACAGTTCAAACAGTGCTGGATCAATGGAGCTAAGCAACACATTTCAAAACTTGGTTCGTGTTGGGATTGGGATTTACGGCATGTATCCTTCACAAGAAGTAGATCGTACCGTTGTTTCATTGCAGCCGGTATTGTCATTAAAATCGAAAGTAGCACATATTAAGCACGCACAAAAAAATCGTGGTGTAAGTTATGGGAATACGTATGTAACAACTGGTGAAGAATGGATTGCGACTGTTCCGATTGGTTATGCAGATGGATATAATCGTCAGCTATCAAATAAAGGGCATGCGTTAATTAACGGAATTCGTGTACCAGTTCTTGGGCGAGTTTGTATGGACCAGTTAATGTTAGATGTTACAAAAGCAATGCCTGTACAAGTAGGGGATGAAGTGGTTTTCTACGGTAAACAAGGTGAGGAAGAAATTCCAGTAGAAGAAATCGCAGATATGCTTGGGACAATTAACTATGAAGTAACTTGTATGCTAGACCGAAGAATCCCGCGCGTATATAAAGAAAATGATGAAATGACTGCTGTTGTGAATATATTAAGAAAAAAATAATTGAGAAAAGGGCTGAATCGCTAAGGTTCAGTCCTTTTTTATTTTCAATTGAGCAAGCGATGTTTTTACCCGCAATTCTCTATATTGTTACGAAGGAGTTAGAACTTTTTGTTACGTATCTACATGGAGAAGGTGTTTTTTTAGGAGAACACCAGAGAAGCACCTACTGTATTACAAAACGTTTTATTTATCCAAAGATGAAAGATCTCGTCCTCTCTGTAGATTTAAGTGCCATCATTGAAGCTTCTTATTCAAAAGAAACAACTGGTGTGAAACGTCCAGGAATGTCGTCGTGTTCAGTGCGAGCATCAAATGATCAGATGTGAGAAAAACAGCTCCTTGCAATTATTTTTGCAAGGGACCGTTTTTTTTAGCAAACCAAGCTTCTTTTAGTAATGTTACAACGGTTTCGATTGTATTAATCGGTATCCCACCAAAACCTAATAATACATAAGCTTCTTTTTGTAAATTATTTACTGAATCGTAAATGGATAGAGGATAAAGTTTTACATGTTTTACAGCAGCTGATTGAATAAGTTCTTGTTCATTCATGCCGTTATGAACATGTAGTACAATGTGAAGTCCAGATTGATCCCCAAGGATATCAACATTAGTACCCATTTGGCTCGAAATTGATTTGACTAATGTATGATGCTTTTTCTTATATAATGTACGAACACGATTTAAGTGTCGATCCCAATCTCCTTTTTGAATGAAGTTAGCAAAAGCAAGCTGTTGTATTTTAGATACAGTTTGTTTGAAAATGCCACCTAAGTTTGTATAGATTTCCAAAAGGTGATTAGGAAGAACGATATAGCCCATTCTTAAGGAAGGTAAAAATGATTTTGAAAAAGTCCCCATGTAAATAACACGTTCATTTGTATCAAGTCCTTGCAAGGAGGGAATCGGTTTTCCAACGTAGCGAAATTCCCCATCATAATCGTCTTCAATAATATAACCAGATCGATCATTGGCCCATTTTAATAATTCAAGTCGCCTTGATAATGGCATAATCATGCCATATGGAAATTGATGAGAAGGCGTAACATAAGCAACATTAGCATCGCAATTACTGAGAGATGAAATGTTCATTCCTTTTTCATCTAATGGAACAGGATGAATAGGAAGTCCGCAGCTTTGGATAATGGTTTTTATGCGATGAAACCCAGGGTTTTCTATGGCGTATGATTTTTGCATTCCAAGCAATTGTAAGAGTAACCAAAGAAGGGGCTGTGTACCGGCACCAATAATAATTTGATTAGGTGTGCAATGAACCCCGCGAGCATGATACAAATACTTTGCAATGTGAGTGCGAAGTATAAGTTCTCCTTGTGGGTCTTCTTTTGTAAATAAGTCATTTTCATATTGGAGTAAGCTTTCATGTAGCGCTCTTTTCCAATTTGAGAGTGGAAAGGCTGTTTGATCGATATTTCCTTGGCTACAATCAAAATAGAGCGGTTCTGTTTGTGTTTTTTGAGATTGGTAAGGGGTAGATGGAGCTTGGTGTTTATTCGGTATAACATCCACATCTACTTCCGTTACAAATATACCACGCTTTGGTTTACTTTCCACATAACCTTCCGCGGATAACTGCTGATAAGCTGATTCGACTGTAATACGGCTGACACCAAGTTGTAATGCTAAATTTCGATGAGAAGGGAGACGTGTTCCAGCAGGTAGTGTTCCCTTTAAGATTTCTTGTTTTATGTAGTTGTAAATTTGTATATAGATAGGTGTTTGACTTTCTAATTGTAGAGGAATAATTAAATCCATTGTATACGCCCTCCCTTAAAACTGTCCTTATAAAAAAGAATTAAACTGCCACTTAAGGAAAGGGCAGTTTCTATTTATAGTAATGATATAACATTTAGAAAATTTTATAAATAGTTAGGGGAGATTACGGATGAATGTTAAGGAAATAAAAACAAAGGAGCAATTAGAAGGGGTATTACCCGTTTTACAACAATTACGAACTGCACTTACAAAAGAGGAAGTGCAATCTTTATTTCATCAGATGAAAGAGGAACGTTATCAATTATTTTCTTTGTATAATAAAGAAAATGAGGTGGTGAGCCTTGCTGGGGTAGCGATATGTACGAATTTTTATAATAAGAAACATGTTTTTGTATATGATCTTGTAACGGCAGAGGCTCATCGCTCCAAAGGATATGGTAAAGCATTATTATCATATATAGAGGAGTGGGGAGCAGAAAAGGAATGTAGTTCGGTTGTTTTGACGTCAGCGTTTCCAAGAATTAATGCACATAGATTTTATGAAAGAGAAGGATATGATAAGGTAAGTTATGCTTTTTGTAAAGAGCTACAATAGTGAAGAAAAATAGTAGATTCTAAATGTGATAGGATATAGAATCTGCTATTTTTTTGTTATAACAGAAATAAGTGAAAAAAAGGTGTAATAGGGTATTTTGTCGAATTATTTTTATGAAATGATGAAAAAACATTTAAATATGTAGAAAGCTGTAAATGAAAAAAGGGGCGTCTATATTGGATAAAATAAAAAAATTATCAATTCCAAACGACGGAAGAGTTATTGTTATTTCTGATATTCATGGAGAGCTAGAGCTTTTTAAGAAACTATTAAGCAAAGTTAATTTTAGTGCAGAAGATTATTTAATAATTAATGGTGATCTTTGTGAAAAAGGAAGAAATAGTAATGGTGTTGTAAACTATGTCATGGAACTTTCAGCACAGAATCAAAAGGTACATGTTGTTGAGGGGAATTGTGAAGCTTTAGTTGAGGCTCTTTTAAATGAAAATCCTGGGTTAATAAACTATTTATGTACGAGAAAGTATTCTATCTTTAATGAATGGCTTTCCCAATTAGATTTTCATATTAATGAAGAGACGGATATTGGTGAGGTAAAAGATATATTAATGAGCTGTTTTTCAAAAGAGATTAATTGGCTCACGGAATTACCAACTGCTATTGAAACAGAGGACTATATTTTTGTGCATGCAGGACTTGAGGATATAGAAGATTGGAAGAAGACCGAACGGAAAAATGCGTTTGCAATGCCGGAGTTTTTTACTAAGTCACATCGCGCAAATAAGTATGCAATAGTTGGACATTGGCCTGTTGTTAATTATTCTGAAGAGGCACCATCTAATAATCCAGTTATCGATGAAAATAAAAAAATAATTGCGATTGATGGCGGGAATACTATTAAAGAAGCGGGACAATTAAATGCATTTATCATTCATAGATCAATTTCTAGAGATGCGTTTTCATCTACATATGTAGATCATTTTTCACAATATGAAATTTTAGCGGATTTTAATGCGGAACCAATGATGCAAGGTGGAGTCATGTATCCGTATTATCATATTGTACCAGTTGAAGGAAATGATGATTTTACAGTATGCAAACAAATAGAAACAAATAAACGATTATATGTTAAAAATGAATATATAAAGCAAGATGAAGCAGGTAATTATACTGTTAAAACCGATATTTCTTGTGCGCAAATAAGTGTAAGGAAAGGTGATATTGTTTCACTTATTGATGATAGCTGTACGGGATATGATTTAATAAAAAAAGATGGTGTGGAAGGCTGGATAGAGAAAGGGATTTTACTTAGGTTAAGTGAGAAAAAGATTAAGACAGTTAGCTAATGAGAGAAAATAGGGGGAACTTATCCCCCTATTTTCTATGTTGTAGGCTTTGAGAGCGAATTTGCATTAATATAAAAAGTATAGATTAACAAATAGTTTTTCTTTTGTATAAGTTCAATCATTTTTTACAAATGTAATGAAGACCGTTTTCTTTTCTCTAAAGAAGCAAATGAAAAAGAATCTTTATTTTTCACATATATTTTTTGATCTTGAACAGGTTGTACTATTATTGCTTGTGAACTCCTTGTTTTTAGGGCATCTTGAATTCCAATAGTCATAAGTTTAATGAAAAGTATAGTAATAAAGAATGTGATGAGTGTATAAAAGATAATCCATAATGAAAGACTCATTTCATAACGATTTAATCCAATAAGGCCTGCCCAATCATTCGAGAGTGAAACAGGTTTGAACTCACCTTGGTCCATTTCTTTCAGTTGTATCCCACCGATTATAATGTTAAGTAATGCTAGATGGATCATAAGTATGAGTGTTTGGACAATATGCTCCATAAATAAAACAAATGCTCGGTCTAATAATAAGACACGCAAGTGTTTTTTAATAATATGAAAACGGCTTGCCCCCATTAATTGTGAGCTCAATATATAATCTTGTTTCATAAACTCATCAACTTCTGATGAAATATAAAAAGAAATTGTAGGGAGAGCGATGAAAATGAGTATGATAGCTTGATAAAGTGCAAATGGGATATTTGGACTTAGTCGATCTGCATTTGATGTGATTTCAATATTAACTGGTGTAATGAGCATAAATGCGATAAATACAGTTGGGATATAATAAAATACCTCTGAACATGCCTGGAAAAATCTTTTACATTTTGCAGCGTATAAGCTTAATAGGATACCTAAACATGTCCCAAATAAAATACGTAATAAACTAATTGCAACAGCAAATGAAATTGTAAATTTAGCTCCGTCTAAAATTTGTAAGAAGATCGATTCTCCAAAACGGTCAGAGCCAAAAGGTGGCATTAAAGATGGTGAAAAGGGTGCCTTTCCAAGTAACTCATTCTTGTCATTATAAAGCAATAGAGGTGCCTCTGGTATACTATCTTTAAAGAACAAACTATAAATACAACTAGCTGTAACTAATGCAAAAAGATAAATGAATCCGACTAAAAAGCGTTTTGATTTCCAAATAGATTTCATAGAGTTTCTCCTTTCATTTGTTTTTGCCACCTATTCATAATTAAAGAGATTATTTGAAAGATAATATAAAACGGTAAAATAATCATGATAAGTATGATAAATGTAGCAGAAGGTGAAACAAACGCCTTGCTAAATAAAAATTGAATAATGCCCTTCATATTAAAAATAAATTCTAAAATGAACAAGTTAGAAAGTAAGAAAACAAAAATTGTTTTTAAATGGTGGAAGAAGTGAATAGATATATTTTTAAATAAGTGGATACATAGTATATAACTTGATGAAAGACCTTTTCCATATGCAACCTCTACATATTGTTTTCCATGTTCTTCTTTTATATATAAAATCATCATCCGAAACATTTGTAATGTAGGTAAAACCGCTAAAGATAAAATCGGAAGTAAATAAGCTCGATTTTCATTAAAAGAAATAATTGTGACTGGAGATTCCCCGAACTTCCTAAGAAACCAAATGAAAAACATTTGTAAGCAAATCATCATCATCATGTCAGGGACAGCCTCTAATATAAAAACAAGTCGGTTTATCCACCTTTTGATAGAATCTTTTGCTAAAAAATAAAAAAATGCCATGCTAGATGAAAGAAAGAGTGCAAGAACAAAAGCTGTGAACAAAACAGTAAATGAATATATATAAGGTTCTAATACGGTTGGAAACAACGGAGTTTTTTTTAGATTGCCGAACTTCGCTTCTGATGATAGAACGATAAGGGATTCCGGTGATAAAACTTCTTGTAACATAGTAAAAATCTGTTTGAAAAATTGAAGCGGCTGAAAGGTGAATCCGCCTTGAGTAACAAATAAATAAGGTAAATTTAACAATAGTAAGAGTGATAAAACAATCGATGAAAGTTTTATTGTGAATTGAGATATTTTATGTAACATTAAATCCCTCCGACATCTTTTTACAATATTATACAATAAAATTATTGTTATTGTTTGATTTTTCTAAAAAATAAATATAATATTAGTAGTATGTTAAATTCTAATATTTGATTTAATAGCATGGGAGGAAAGTATGGAACATATATATTTACAAGGTAAAAAAGTGATCGTAAGAAAAATAGAAGAGAAAGATATACATTCTTTATATTCACAAATATATAAGGAAGAAAACCCTGAGTGGAAAAAGTGGGATGCACCATACTTTCCGTTTTCTATTCAGAAATATCCGGTGTATATGGAAAGTTTACAATCTAAGCTAAAAGAGGAGCCCCTGTCGCAATTTATTATTGAAACGGATAACAAAATAATTGGGACAGTTGGCTTCTATTGGGAATATAAGGCGTCACGCTGGTTAGAAATAGGGATTACGATTTATGACCCAGCGTATTGGAATGGTGGCTATGGAACAGAAGCCTTGCGATTATATAGGGATTTGCTATTTGAAAACATGGAGATTGGTAGGGTGGGACTAACAACCTGGTCTGGAAATGAAAGAATGATGAAAGTCGCAGAAAAAATCGGTATGAAATTAGAAGGTAGAATGCGAAAATGTCGTTACTATAATGGAATATATTATGATTCTATTCGAATGGGAATGATTCGAGAAGAGTGGGAAGAGTTAAGAGAAGCAAAGGAGTGAAGAAAGATGTACGCCGTTATTGCTACATTTGATGAGGAGTTTTTGAAGTATATGAAAGTGATTAGAGAAGGGCTAACGGACATTGTACATAATAAAGACCTAGAGCCTCATATTACATTGGCTGATTATCATACTTTGGATTTGAAAGCATATGGAGAGAAATTAGAAGAGTTTACAGAGGATATAGGGTGCTTTCCAGTTGAATTTTCTTCTGTCGGTACTTTCCCTACAAATGGAACCATCTTTTTGGCACCAACGATAACGAGAAGGTTACTAGAGTTACATCAATTGTTTCATAATCATTTTATGGACTTTCATGATTACCCGCAGTCGTATTATGTACCAGAGAAGTGGGTGCCACATTGTACGATTGCAAATCGTTTAGAGCGAGAGCAATTCGTTTGTGTAATGGATTTTGTATATAAGAATTTTAGTACACAAAAGGCAATTGTAGAAGGTTTAAAGTTAATTAAAGTGAACTATGAAAATAACAATCCAATTTCTTATAGTGTGCTAGCACACTGCAACTTAAAAAAAATGGGGGCATTAATATGACGTATGTAGTTAGAGATATGAATGCACGAGATATTATTGCTGTACAAGAAGTGGCGAAAGTGGCTTGGCATGATACATATAGAGGACTTATTCCACAGGAGATTCAAGATAAATTCTTAGGACAAGCATATTCATTTGAAATGATGAAACGACGTTTGGAACATTCACACTTATTCGTAGTAGAAGTGGATGATCAAGTTGTTGGATTTGCTAACTTTTCACCTATAAAATATCAAAATGAAGCAGAATTAGGGGCTATGTATTTATTGCCGGAGCATCAAGGAAAAGGAATTGGGACAGCTTTATTACAAAGAGGTATTACCTATTTAGAAGGGGTTAGAAAGATTTATATTCATGTAGAAGCAGCGAATGAAAAAGGGAAACGGTTTTATGAAGCAAAGGGCTTTGCAGCTTTAGAGCAATTTGAAGAAGACTTTGAGGGACACATGATGCAAACGGTAAGAATGGTGTTACATGTGTAGGGGATGATTTAGGAGGAGATAAGATGAAGATATTCGATTTCAGTGAAAAGGTAGGGAATCACATAGCAGTGTTTCATTCTAATTTTATTATGTCAAACATAGTAAAACATGAGGGAGAGGTACATATTGGTTGTATGCATTTACAACCAAAAGGAATAATTGGGTATCATGAAGCAGTTGTTCCCCAGCTGCTTCTTATTGTGCAAGGGGAAGGACTTGTCTGTGGCGCAGATAAAATGAAAAAGAAAGTGCAACCCGGTCAAGCTGTCTTCTGGAATAAAGGGGAATTCCATGAAACGAGTTCAGAAACGGGACTTATGGCGATTGTAATTGAGTCTGAGAATCTAGAAAATAATATCCGAATGCCAATTGTAGAAATAGGATGAGAAGATAATAGGAGGGTGAAAAGGTGATTTAAAAGGCAAATGAAAAGGAAGTATAGCAAGGATCTCTTTAGCCCCCTAATGAACTTGGACTCTTACTAAGAGTGGTTTTATACTCGAGGTAGCCAATTAAGGGGGTATTTAACATTCTATTGAATTTAAACAACAAGTGGTACAAGAAGTGGTAGAAACTAGAAATAAAGCATTAGTAGCTAGAAAACATGATCTTAGTCCAAACTTAGTACACAAATGGGCAAAAGCTTTTCAAGATCATGATTGACAAGTAGCTGGGCGTCATGAAGCGGTTTCACCGGCTGAGGTCAAACAACTAGAGGCGGAAAATGATCAACCGAAAAAGATTTAGAAATTGCCATCTTGTGTGATGTGTTAAAAAGGTAAGCGCTTGTTCATGATCACGCTTTGTTAATTTTCGTATCATCATAATCTCTTTTTTTGTTCTATTTTTTCTCAATATTCAAACTTATGATTTTTGAAATCAATATAAAATTTTATGTTTAGTTCACAAAGTTTAGGAAAAACTAGGAAAGATATGACAAAGGAGGTTATGAACGGTGGATCATCCAATTCAAGGATTAATGAAAGCAGCAATGGAAAATTTAAAGGAAATGGTCGATGTTAATACGATTGTTGGAGAGCCTGTTCAGACGGCTGACGGCGGTGTGGTGTTAACTGTTTCCAAAGTAGCGTTTGGATTTGGAGCAGGGGGATCGGATTTTCAAACAAATGATGGTCAAAGAGCACAAGGTAATCCAGCATTCGGCGGTGGAAGTGCGGGCGGTGTTTCCATTACCCCGGTAGCTTTTCTTGTAGTGAATAAAGATGGCGTGAATATTCTTCACTTACAAAATGCTACACATCTAGCTGAAAAAATGATTGAGTTAGCGCCACAAACGATTGATAAGATTCAATCCATATTTCAAAAAAATGAAAAGCATACTGAAAATCATCATCCGCAAAATCCGGACGAAATCGCGTAAAAAAGCCTATTTTTCAATAGGCTTTTTTTCTTGTAATCAGTATGTAATAAAACTAATGAAATTGTAAATAGTTTTTGAAGTTTTTTCTATGTTTCTAAAATTTTTCATGTTAAAATATGCTATAGAATTGAAACATTTAAAACGAAGGTGGCTAGGTGCTTTGTCTGGAGGATCTGACCAAGTAAAGAATATGATATATATTAATGGTAATCGTCGGGGTCATTGTTTTATTACAGCTGGAATTACATTTGAAGAGTTTGCAAGTAATATCCCTTCACCGCTTCATCAAGTGTTGCTTTTAAAACATAATTTTGAGTGGACTGATTTTCACTATCATACTTTATTCGAATATGTCGAAGAAGAGAACATACATAAATTAATAAAAGCAGAGATTGATGAATTTGATGAGTTCTGTTGGGTGGACTTTGATGATGCAAGCGATTTAGATGAATTGGAGCCAAAGGAAATTGCAGAATTGTTATATTTGGCTCACAAAAAAGAACCACTTGGGAGAGCGTTTTTCCCACTTTTGAAAAATAGATTTGTCTATTTTTCACATGATGATGGTTGGTACAACAAAGTGTATTACCGTAGAATTGCTGATTTTGTAGGAATGCTTAGCAAAGTAATTCCGTACAAACTCGGTTCATTTGGAAAAAAACGATTTTCTTTCTTTCAAAAATCGAAAATATTCCCAGCAATTTCAAAAGAAGTTATTCTTGGGCTTGTTCCCTTAATGGAAGACGGACTGTACATTGATTTAGCGGGAAAAATTGAGTCAAGAAGAGGCTTAGAGATTCCTGTGTATGTAATTGGTTCGTATGAAAGTACGGATGAAGTACTAGATAACATAGAGGAATTAAAAGAAGATGCAACCGAAACAGGCTGGCTTATTTTTGATAAGAAAGAACAAGAGTGGCAATGGGTTGTGGACTAAGAGAACTTGGCAATTTAGGTCAAGTTTTCTTGTTTTTTGAAAGGAGAAACAATGAAGAAATATTATACAGCGGTAGGTATTGTCAGCATTATTCTTGTTGCAGTACTACTTTTAACTTGTCCGAAAGAATCTGATTTCAGGTCTTATTTAGAGGATAAGTATGCATTAATTTGTAATCAAGATAGCTTTGAATGCACACAAAATGTAGGTGAGAAAGAACAAAAAATGAAGTTTGTAAGCACAGATACACGAAACGGTGTATTTTTTATAACAGTGAAACAAACTTTTGAAACAGAAGCTGGTAAAAAGAAAGAGTATAGCGGAGTAGGTATGTTTAATACATTTCTTTTTGTTACGGAAAAGACTTTCTAATGATAGAAGGTCTTTTTTTTATGCGTATGTTCATATAAATGAAGTAAGACAAGCGTAGGGGGGATGAGAATGAAAAAAATATGTGTAGTTTGTGGTGGAGAAGAGTTCTTTTCATCTACATTATATGCACGTACGAAACAAGACTGGGCATACGCCCAAAACATGTATCGTTTTGAAAAGGTATTCATTGAACATAGGGATGAAGAAAACTATCCAGTGTTTCAAGAAATTACAGCAAAGCATTGCTGCGCATGTGGACATATTATGTTGTATCACGAGTGAACACACCAAGTAATACTTGGTGTGTTTTATAATGCTGATAAAGCAAGTGGATACAATAACGTAAATAAAACAGAAAAACTACCAAATCCAATGGCTGTATATCCAAGTGTTTTTGCTCCAAAATTAACGGCTAATAGGCCAATTAAAATGGAAAGAGAACCAAGGGTAACTGGATAAAAAGCAATTGAGAATAAAGAAAGAAATAGTGCTACATAACCGATAACTGTACCAGTGTTTGTACCTTCTATTTCATGTGCAATTTCTTTGCGTCTATGTCGAATTGGAAGATGCCCTGGTGAGATTTCAGCTGCATATTCTTCGTTTTTTTCACCACTTTTAAAATGATGTGTTCGTTTTTTTGGCATGTACATCCCTCTCTTTCAATTGGGTGTATCTTTATTATTTTTCAAATAGACGAGAACATGAGTATGAGTTATATCCAAGTAATACAAAATTTGGAGAATGCATAAGTCTGTTGCTATCTTATCCATCTCTCCGCAAGAATAAACAGGAATATTGGAAAATGATGTAGAATGGAATGAGTGAAAACAAGTGAAAGTAGGGGGAAACATGACAAAGTTTAATTGGCATAAATCCGCAGAAAAAAAGTGGGACGATAATGCGGAATCTTGGAATCAAAATAGTCAAGAGATGTGGGATTATGGAAGTCGAAGTACGATCATCCCATTTTTTGAAAAGTATGTAGAAAATGGTGTGGCAGTTCTAGATGTTGGCTGCGGTGATGGGTATGGTACATATAAATTAAGTCTAGCAGGATATAAAGCGTGCGGTATAGATTTATCTGAGCAAATGATTCAAAAAGGAAAGGAACGCGGAGAAGGGCCGAATTTGTCATTTGTGAAAGGAGATCTTTCTTCATTGCCCTTTGAGACTGAACAATTTCCAGCGATATTAGCGGTGAACTCGTTAGAATGGACAGAGCAGCCCTTACAGGCGTTACATGAGATAAAACGTGTTTTGAGACCTGATGGATATGCGTGTATTGCAATTTTAGGACCAACAGCAAAACCACGTGAAAATAGCTATCCTCGTTTATATGGAAAAGATGTTGTTTGTAATACAATGATGCCTTGGGAATTTGAAAAGCTTGCTGAGGAGCAAGGATTTCAAATAGTAGATGGTATAGGTGTATATAAACGAGGGGTAAACGAAAAAATGCTTGGGCAATTATCAGTAGAACTGCAGCAAGCTCTAACATTTTTGTGGGTATTTATGTTGAAAAAATAATGCTTGAAGAAATGAGAAAAAATTAGGAGGTAAATAAGTGCAGAAAATACAAAAAACTGATACAATATGGGCAGAACCAATTAAAGGGGGACTAGGGAATATGACAACTACTACAACAGTTAAATCCGATATTGAAATAGCACAAGAAGCAAGTATGAAGAAAATTCAAGAGGTTGCAGCTGAGTTAAATATTTTAGAAGAAGAACTAGAGCCTTATGGTCATTATAAAGGGAAATTATCTCTTGATATTTTTAAGCGCTTACAAACTGAGAAGGACGGAAAAGTTGTTTTAGTAACAGCGATTAACCCGACTCCAGCAGGAGAAGGTAAATCAACAGTAACAGTTGGTTTAGGTCAAGCATTTAATAAAATTGGTAAAAAAGCAGTAATTGCACTTCGTGAGCCATCACTAGGACCGACAATGGGACTAAAGGGTGGTGCAGCAGGTGGAGGTTATTCACAAGTTGTACCAATGGAAGATATCAACCTTCACTTTACTGGTGATATTCATGCCATTACAACTGCAAATAACGCATTAGCTGCGTTTATCGATAATCATATTCAACAAGGAAATGTACTTAAGATTGATACACGAAAAATTGTATGGAAGCGTTGTGTAGATTTAAATGACCGTGCACTGCGTAATGTAGTAATTGGTCTTGGTGGACCAGTTCAAGGTGTACCGCGTGAAGACGGTTTTGATATTACAGTAGCATCTGAAATTATGGCAGTGTTCTGCCTTGCGACAGATATTCAAGATTTAAAAGCACGCTTATCTCGTATTGTAGTTGCTTATAATATGGATAATGAGCCTGTAACAGTTAAAGATTTAGGCGTAGAAGGAGCGTTAACACTTCTATTAAAAGATGCATTAAAACCAAACTTAGTACAAACATTAGAAAATACACCAGCAATTATTCACGGCGGGCCATTTGCTAACATCGCTCACGGTTGTAACAGTGTTATCGCTACAACAATGGCAGCGAAATTAGGTGATTATGTGATTACAGAAGCTGGTTTCGGTGCGGACTTAGGTGCTGAGAAATTCTTAGATATTAAAGCGCGTGCAGCAGGCATTAAACCAGAAGCAGTCGTTATTGTTGCAACAATCCGTGCGCTTAAAATGCACGGCGGCGTGGCGAAAGATCAGTTAAAAGAAGAAAATGTAGATGCGCTAGCAAAAGGAATGGAAAACTTACAAAAACACGTTGAGACAATTCAAGCGTTTGGTGTTCCATTCGTAATCGCAATTAACAAATTCATTACAGATACGGATGCAGAAGTTACATACTTACAAGAATGGTGTAACGAGCGTGGCTACGAAGTCTCCTTAACAGAAGTTTGGGAAAAAGGTGGTCAAGGCGGTGTGGACCTTGCTGAGAAAGTATTAAAAGTAATTGAAAAAGGTGACAATAAATACGCACCACTTTATGATTTAGAATTGCCATTAGAAGAAAAAATTCGTACAATTGCTCAAAAAGTATACGGTGCAAAAGATATTGAATTTGCTCCAAAAGCACGTAAGCAATTGGCTCAATTTACAGGAGAAGGTTGGAGTAACTTGCCAGTATGTATGGCGAAAACACAATATTCTCTTTCTGACGATGCAACAAAGTTAGGACGACCATCTGACTTTATCGTTACAATTCGTGAATTGAAACCATCTATCGGTGCAGGCTTTATTGTAGCGTTAACTGGTACAATGTTAACAATGCCAGGTCTTCCAAAACAACCAGCTGCACTTCAAATGGACGTAAATGAAGATGGAAAAGCAGTAGGTTTATTCTAAAAGGTTGTAATTCATCTCGTTTATCTGTAAACTATATATACATCAAGTGGCGCCTTTCCATCGAAAGGCGCCTGTTTTTTGGAGGAAATTATGTTTGATCCAACTGCTTTTGACAACTTAAAAGTAATCGTTGAAGGAGCTGTCTATGATTTTGATTTACATGGTGATATTCTTGTAACTGATCGAAAAGATATGATGGACCTTGCATCGCTAAGCCGCATATATAATATTTCATTTCAATTAACTGAACAATTTGAACCGCTAGTAGAAGCGACGTTTTCACTGTCTGTAGATGCGAAGAACCTATCAGGTGAGATATTAGAGGTGCCACAGTTTATACCAGGATGTGAAATGAAACTACGCTTCACGTTCCCTATGCAGCACCCAGAAACAGACTGCCAAAAAATCGAAAGTTTGTTACAATCTATCTGGGGAAAAGAGCGAATGATTACGCAACAAATTTCATACGAATATAATAAGCAAGCGATTTCATATCATAATAAGGTAGAAGTTCTATTTCAAAAAGCGATTACAGAAGACCATGTTGATGATTTAATAGCTGTTATTTCTCACATGATAGAAACAGTGCGAGCAATACAACATTTTCTTCAAAAATAGAGATAAAGGAGAAAAACAAATGATAAAAGATATGCAACCATTTTTGCAACAAGCTTGGGAGAAGGCTGGTTTTAAAGAGTTTACTGAAATTCAAAAGCAAGCAATTCCAACCATTTTAGAAGGACAAGACGTTATAGCTGAATCTCCAACTGGAACCGGAAAAACATTAGCGTACTTACTACCACTTTTACATAAAATTAATCCTGAAGTGAAACAACCACAAGTTGTCGTTTTAGCACCAACACGTGAACTTGTTATGCAAATTCATGAAGAAGTTCAAAAGTTTACAGCAGGAACTGATATTTCAGGTGCATCTTTAATTGGTGGTGCGGACATTAAGCGCCAAGTAGAGAAGTTAAAGAAACACCCAAAAGTAATTGTTGGTTCACCAGGACGTATTTTAGAATTAATTCGCATGAAAAAATTAAAAATGCATGAAGTAAAGACAATTGTATTTGATGAGTTTGATCAAATTGTAAAACAAAAGATGATGGAATCGGTATTAGATGTCATTAAATCAACAATGCGTGATCGTCAATTAGTATTCTTCTCTGCAACAATGACAAAAGATGCAGAAGAAGCAGCACGTGATTTTGCAGTAGAACCACAATTAGTTCGCATTAAACGCACGGAAACAAAAAGTTTAGTGGAACATACGTATGTCGTTTGTGAGCGTCGTGAGAAAAATGATTATGTAAGAAGAATTATGCATACGGGTAATGTAAAAGCAGTTGCTTTTCTAAACGATCCATATCGTTTAGATGAAATTGCTGAAAAATTAAAGTATCGCAAAATGAAAGCAGCCGCTCTTCATGCAGAAGCAAGCAAACAAGAACGTGAAGCGACGATGCGCGCATTCCGTCAAGGGAAATTAGAAATTCTACTTGCAACTGATATTGCAGCGCGCGGATTAGATATTGATGATTTAACACACGTAATTCACTTAGAATTACCAGATACATTAGATCAATACATTCACCGTTCAGGTCGTACAGGACGTATGGGAAAAGAGGGGACAGTTGTTTCTCTTGTTACTCCGCAAGAAGAGCGTAAACTACTCCAATTTGCGAAAAAGTTAGGCATTCAATTTAAAAAGCAAGAAATGTTTAAAGGTACTTTTGTAGAGTCAAAACCGAAAGCACCAAAGAAAAAGAAACCTGCATTTACTGGGAAGAAGAAGCCTAGATAATAAGAGACTTCTCTTAATGGGAGAATGATGAAAGTAAGAAGGCGTGTCTACATGTATAAAGTAGTCACGTCTTTTTTGTGTTTAAAAGGTTAAATAATTATGTTAGAGCCTTTCTAAGAAAGAAAACACCTTTCTCAATAGCAGTTTCTACATAACCGACAATTTGGTCAAACGTAAATACTTGTAATTCGGCATACAGATCTTGCTGTGGAAATACCATATCATCAAAAATAAGCTTTTTAAAAGCTAGAACGTTTTCTTCTGTTACTTCCTTAATCTTTGGTATGCTTGCTTTTTGATTCAGAATAGAAAGGAATTGTTGCTCTTTATCGTAATGATGTAATAGTTTTGCGTTCAACAATTTAAAATCATGATGATACAGGGATAAAATTGCTTGATCATGCTCGATTCTATTTTGGAGCCAAGGAAGAAAAAAACCGTTTAGCCAATTATCATCGGCAATAAGGTGTGTGTAATATCCTAAAATAAAAGGGGAGTCTATGAATGATTCATATTTATAAAAAAATGAATCAAAATCGACTCTTCTCGTATAGTTCTTTGTAGTACCAGCGTAGAAATGAGAGACTTCTTTTTCTACTTTTGAATGAACTGCATCAGGAGCGATTCCGCCTAGTAAGAAGGAAGTTTTATCTTGAATGGATAATCTCTCTGCAATACCATTTGCAATAATTAAATGCATAATGCGTGATCCCATAAATGACACCTCTATTTGACCTTCAAAATAATTTTCCCAGTACTTTTTCTACTTTCGACCCATTCATGTGCTTTCCCTGCATCTTGAAGTGTAAACCGTTTACCAATTTCAATTTGCAGGCTTCCATCACGTAAATAATGAAAAACTTGATCAGCGGTATGACGGAGTAATTGAGGACGTTTCTTTCGAGTTGTTCCAAAGCTAAAGCCAAGAATAGAACGACAGCTTGCATGTAAATCTTTTGTACGGAATGTGCCAATTTCACCGCTCGCATTTCCAAAATGGACGAGGCGGCCGTAGTAAGCGAGACATTCTAAACTTTTTTCTGATATCGTACCAGAAATGGAATCTAATATAACATTTGCACCTTCTCCATTAGTCAGTTCATTTACCTTCTTTACAAAATCTTCATTTTGATAACAAATAACATGATCAGCCCCAGCTTCTAAAGCGATTTTCTTTTTTGCTTCACTTCCGACTGTTCCAATGATTTTTCCAGCTCCTAATATTTTTGCTAATTGAATGGCTGTTGTTCCAATTCCGCCGGCAGCTGCATGAATGAGGACCGATTCACCTTGCTGTAATCTTGCGACACTTGCAAGTAAGTTGTAGCTCGTAAAAGATACAACAGGACAAGCAGCGGCAGTGGTGAAGTCAACTTCATCGGGTAACACAAACGTAAGGTTTTCATTGGCGACAACATATTCAGCATACGAACCAGTAAGAGGAAAGGTGATTACACGCTGTCCTACGCGGATGTTTTTTACATCCGAACCTACTTGTTCTACAATTCCTGCTGCATCTATACCAGGAATAAATGGTAGTTTTCCATTTCCTTTTTTCCCATGGCGGGATTTAATATCAGCAAAATTGACGCTTGTTGCGATAACGCGAATTAACACTTGCTTTTCATTAAAAATCGGCATATCTACTTCTGTATACTTCATCGTTTCAGGTCCACCGAATGCAGTTACAACAATAGCTTTCATTTAGACGTCCCCCTCAAAATATATTATATATATCATTTTAAACACCTATCATAAACTGGAAAATTATATAATTGTTATAAGAGGCCATAAGCAAACGTTATAAAGTAGTAAATATTAAATCCTAATATTGATTTATATTGAAAAATTTTTTAAAAAAATCGAACGAAATGTTTTTTACTTGCCAATATATAGTGTAAGACAAAGGAGGGAAGGTAAATGGAAGGAGAAACAGACTATCAGCGTCTTATTCAATTAACTCTATCAGGAAATCAAGAAGCATACAGTGAGCTATATGATATAACGATTCAAGATGTTTATAAGACAGCACATTTTTTGATAGAGGAAAAAACAGATGTAGATGATGTAGTCCAGGAAATATACATACAGTTATATCAATCACTTAGTAAATATAATCGAGAAAAGCCCTTTCGACCGTGGTTAATAGGGCTTGCAATCAGACAAATTCACTCATATCGGAGAACAAGGTGGATGCGTTTACGCATTGTCAAGAAAGCTGAAGAACAGAGAAAACCGATTGAATTTGATTTTTCTAATGATGTTGTGAACAAGATTTCGAATCAAAAGCTCATTGCACTTATTCATAAATTACCTTACAAATTGAAGCAAGTCATTATACTACGTTATTTACATGATTATTCACAAGAAGAAATAGCGAATATTTTACATATTCCAGTAGGGACAGTTAAATCAAGAATTTATGCGGCATTAAAGAAATTACGTCAAAAAGAGCAAGTGGAGGCGATCTTTTTAGGAGAGGTAGGGGACGTGAAATGAGTTTAGATAATCGGGTAAGGGAATCTATACAAGAAGAAGCGACGGGAATTAAACCATCGCCGGAGTTAAAAGAAAAAATAATGGTTCAAGTAAAAATGAAGCGCGGAGGGAAAACGATGAAAAAGCGTATTATCACAGGAGTGCTTGCAGCGGCACTGTTAATTCCAACGACAGGATTTGCATATCAATCGATTAAGGCGGATGGCATATACGGATCATTTGAAAACTTGAAAAAACATGCAGGAAGTGCAACCTTAGAAGGTTATATGCGCTTAAATGCGAAATTGTCTCAGGCAAAAGATGAAATTGGAGAAAAGGAATACGAAGATTTTACAAAGTATTTAAAAAAACTTGCAAATGCAAAACTTGAATATGGTGATTCAAACGGTAATATTGATTATGATCAATTATCGCCGGCGAAAAAAGAAGAAATGAAAAAGGTATCAATGGAACTCCAGCCGTATTTTGATAAATTAAATGGATATAAATCTAGTAAAGAAGTATTAACTTCTGAAGAGTACGAGCAATATATAGAAGCGTTAATGACGTATGAGAAAGTACAGGTGAAAATTAAATCGAGTGGACATGTGACGGTAGAAGAAGTTCCTGAAGCGTATAAGAAGGATTTTGTAAAAGCAGATAAGTTTATGGAGTATGTAAATGGAAAGGTACAACAAATAAATTAAGCCTTATAAAAAGAAGAGCCTTTGTTTGATTAAAGGCTCTTCTTTCTATAAGTAGGAAAATTATTACTTAAATTTCCTTACCGCATATATAGCCACTCTCACAAGGAGAATCGCACTATTGAACTACCCCCACCTCAAGATTCAGAGAGAAACAAGGAAGATAGGTGGGGGATCAACTGCCCGTAAAAGCCCGATTAGTGAGGGGTAATAATCAGTGTGGGATGAAGAATCCCACTGATTAAAGTTTCACTTTATGCGGGACTATGATAATTTTCTTGTCGTATAAAACTATCTAATAATGAGTAACCAGCTATTATATTTATTATTACGGGAAATGTTGTATTTAAAAGAGTTAGGGTAGCTAAGTAAGCTAAGTAAGGGGGAAATTGTCCGATAGGTGAGAATAATAGAATAGGTGAAAAGCCAATCAATGTTGAAGGTAACGCAATGCCTATAAATTTATCTAGTTGAAATTTCCATACATGTTGGTTCTTTTTGTTACTGATAAGTTGAAAGAAACGTAATACACCACCGATGAAAAAGGGGAAAAACATAAAGAAAAATATTCGATGATACATATGAAAGGATAGCTCAGCTTGTTTATCTAAATGAAATTGAATTTTTCCTCCACAAAATAGCAATATAACAATGAATAAAGTGAAGCATAAGTATTGAGTAACTTTTTTCATTGTGTCACTCCTTTTGTATGCATAGTATTAAAAAAGCATATTCAAAAAAAGAGGATATATGCTTGAAACAAAGCGTTATATCCTCGGATGTTTTTTCATTTAGTTAGTAGTTGTTTTGGCCTTTTCTTGCTTTGTAAGATAATCAATAATTCCCATCGCACTGATTTCCATATCTAGCTTTATCACATCATAAATAGAGTGAGTGGATGGTACGCCTTTCTGGGAAAGGTGAGAGGATACCTTGTCAAGTAGCAAAACATACAGTTCATGACTTGCCGCTTCAAAATCCTGATTTTGTTCAAATACTTGCTTTCCAGCTTCAACAAAGATAGGGAGCCAGTATTCAAGCTGTTTATATACTTCAGAAACATGGGAAGATGCACCGTAATGCCCAAAGTAGATCGAGTCAACTTTCATATTTCGAATACGATCTTTTGCTGCTATCATCGCATCCGGTTGAAATTGTGAAGGAGATGTGGTCGGTAAATATAGTTCCACGTCAAGTTCAGCTAGTTCTCGATAATAAATCCCAATTGTGTCACCTGTAAAAATGCCATTTGTTAAGGAATCATGGATGCTTATGTGATGTTTGGCGTGCCCTGGTGTATCGTAAAAAGTTAGTATCCGATTTTCTGATATTTGTAGTGTCTCACCATCTTTCACAATATGGACTCGCTTTTCTGGAATGGGAAGAATCGGATTGAAGAGCTTATCAAAAGCATCGCCATATACAGCTTTAGCACCTTGAATTAATTTTGTAGGGTCAATCATATGACGAGCACCACGCGAATGGACAAATAAAGTCGCATTTGGACATTTTTCCATCATTAATCCGGCTGCACCAGCATGATCAAGATGAACATGCGTAACAATGATATTTTTAACATCAGCTAAGTTAATTTGTAATTGTTGTAAACCATTTAAAAGATAAGGAAGAGAAGGGGCAGCACACGTTTCAATTAAAGTAATATCATCACCAACTAAAACGTATGTACCTGTACGCTCGTCTTGTTGTAAATCATGATCGTCAATCAAGTATAGTTGTGAAGAGAGTTGCTCTACTTTTTTCACATATATCACTCCTTGTAATGTAGAATTCTTTTTATTATAAAAGAAAAAGCAGAAAACGAAAAATCGTTTTCTGCCTTTATGTAATGCTATTATTTAGTTTGATCTTTAGTAATTGACATAATAAAGAATCCGACAAGTCCGCCAACTAGTGGAAGAGAAATCATTCCTGCAAGTGTAAAGTACTTACTTAGAAATAGCCCATTTACGTCCATAAGCCAACCGGTAACAAATAGTAACATCATGTATAATACGAAGTAAAACTCGCGATTTGAAATCATTTCACGTTGTGCAGTTTTCATTATCAACACCATCCTTGATTTATTATAATGGAATTGAAAATGTCACAATTTAGAAGGTAAACTGTCACATTTTGTTCACAATTCAATTGTAAAACTTTCCAAGCTATTTGTCTAGTAGTTTGTGTCGAATTTTTGAACAGAAATAAAGCGCTCTCATTAGACGAGAAAGTTAAATACATATATGATAATAAGTATGAAATGATAGAGAGGGGCAAATATATATGACAGTTTATGATTTTTCTGCAAAAACAATTACAGGGGAAGAAAAATCGTTGCGAGAGTATGAAGGTAAAGTTCTTCTCATTGTAAATGTTGCAAGTAAATGTGGATTTACACCGCAATATAAAGGATTACAAGCGATTTATGAAAAGTATAAAGAGCAAGGGTTTGAAATATTAGGTTTCCCATGTAACCAATTTGGAGGACAAGAACCAGGTACAGAAGAGGAGATTACAAGTTTCTGTGAATTAAATTACGGTGTGTCCTTTCCAATGTTCGCTAAAGTTGATGTGAAAGGTGATAACGCGCACTCCCTATATACATATATGACGGAGCAGGCTCCGGGCATACTAGGTATGAAGGCAGTGAAGTGGAATTTTACGAAGTTTTTAATAGGACGCGACGGAAAAGTGATAGATCGTTTTGCACCGCAGACGAAGCCGGAAGAGTTGGGGAAGGAGATTGAAAAACTTCTCCATTAAAAATTATGAGTCACTATTTTGGTCACTTACGTTAAACAGCTCGTTCAACTTTTCCGCTACTGATTTTTGCATACTTGGTAGTACGTGACTATACGTATTTAGTGTAGTATCAATATCCGTATGACCTAATCGCTCAGATATCAATTTGACGTTGATATTCTGTTGTATCAACATCGTAGCGTGAGTATGCCGTAAATCGTGTATACGTATCTGAGGGAGCTCTAAGTGCTTCGTGAGTGAATAGAACGCTCTACGGAAACTCCGTGGTTCTAAAGGCCTACCGTGAATTGTAGGAAGGACTAGGTCTAAATCTATGTAATCTTCACCATAGATAAGTTTTTCCTGTCGGATTAACTTTTTATGTGACGCTAGTTCTTCTATAAGCACAGTAGGGATGTGTAATGATCTTACGCTTGCCTCGTTTTTTGCTCCGACCTTCAACGCTCTACCCACAGTTAAGGTCTGTCTGATATAGATAATACCGTTTTCCAAATCAATGTCTTTCTAACGTAGGCCTAATATTTCACCTTGTCTCATGCCAGTAAGCACGGCCATTAAATATCCGATATAATAACGTGTTGGATACTTCACACGTCTTCCCTCATTGATGAATTTAGTAACCTGTTCTATTGACCATACTTTCATCTCTTTACGAGTCACTTTAGGTAAGGTGACTCCGATAGTTGGGTTTGTCTTTATCAATCGTACTAGAAATGCCTTCTTGAACGAAGCGCTGATAATGCGAAAAATTAATACGATTGTATCTTCCACATAATGTGACTCTTCTACTAGATCGTTTACAAACTTCTGTAAATGCCTAGCAGTTTGAACTCTACGTTTTTGACAAAATAAAACACCTCAGAATTTCATCCCAAGGTGTTTAAAGTATCTATTTTTTAAATGGTTAGCTATATTTCTTATTAATTATTACATCCATTTTTGTTTTTTCAGAATCCTTTAGAGAATTAGTTAGTAAAGTGAGAAATTCTGTTCCTCTTTCTGTAGTATGATATTCTGCTAGGTTAGTTATATTAGCAGGGATTTTATCTCCATAAGGTGGTCTTTTGGTTATGTCCTCAATGTCCCATATTACTTCTGATGGGGGTATTTTACTTAATGTTTCCCTAATCTCTTCTACATTTTTAAGAGCCTTACTAGCATTCTCCCACTTTAAATTCTCAAAGTATAAATCTTTCATTAATAGAGGATATTTTGTGCCCCATCCATCAGGCTCACAATGGTATGAGATAGTTGAGAAAAAGCTGTGTACAAAGTCAGGGTGTCCTGCTTGATAGAAAAATATATCTACTTTAAATCCTACAATTGACATTTAGTATCAATCCCTTTTATAAATTCTACTTCAGGTAATGTATTAGCTTTCTTGCTTATTCCTGCTACAATCTCCCTTAAATGTTCATCAGGAATAGTTTGTCCCCTTGTATCAATAATAACAGTTTGTTTTGTACCTTTAGGTAAATGAATATCCCTGTCATTTACTTGCTTGACAATTACATTCACTAGATTAGTTCTTTTTGATTTGGTGGACAAGTCATAATTTTTAAGCTCTACACTATGACATTCTACATGAAAATCAGGTCTAGTACTCCCTTTTGTATACCTAGATACTTCCTGTCCATCTTTAAAAGCCACTTGGTCATTATATTGAGGGTGCATCTCACCAAACTCATTTTCAGAAGCTTTCCATGAAGGTCTAGCGAACATAAGATAACCACTTAAATAATTACCCCAGTGTCCTGATGGTGGAAGCGTACTAAGTATTCCTTCACCAGTTAGGCCACCACCTGCAAAAGCAGACTGTAAGCGTGGTGGAAAGGCTTCGATGACCCTATGAAGGAAAAAAGAATCCTATATTTCAAGGAATCTTTTTGGTGATTTACTCTAACAATTGTGGTCATACTCATGATAATATTCATCACAAGAATCATTTCGATCATTACAGCAAATGCAGAAAGTTTTTTTGATAAAAACACTAAAAAAACCAGGATTAGGACTAGCTGTTGAGGCAGTTAGGCTTTCGAAATCTTCTACTTGAAAAATCCTTGTAACTCCAGTAGGAATGGTTGCAGTAATTGGTCTGTTAGTTCTTCTTGATTGAATAGTTACAGTTATAGGAAGCTCTTTTAAAGGAACTGTTAACTGAAGTAAGGTTTTATTATGATTATCAGTAAAATCTTCGAAAATAGTTTGAGGAGCTCCGGGTAATATAGTAATGGTTAAGGGGATATTTCCAGATAGATTTTCTCCCACACCGGCAATTGTATGAGTTTCAACAAAACATTTACTTTTTTTTCGATTTGAATACGAGTGGTGCTGATTTTTATAATACTTCTTATCATGGGAATAAAAAGAATCCGCCATCGGTATGTCACTCTCCTTATTTTTAATGGTCTATATTATACTATTTGAGAAGTAGAAATTGTGTTTGGACAAAATGCAAAAAACTTTACGGATTTAATTTTCTTCTAAAAAGTTAGTTACAGAAGGATGAGAGAAAGTATTTAGATAGATAAATTGAACAAAAATACTGTTTAGTAGAAAAGGAAAATGATATGAGATATTCGATGGTGTTTATTGATTTCAAAAATAGAGCACATAAGATGGAACTCGTAACAGATGACATAATGAAAATTTTAAACCAACCTGTTGATGGGGATCATCCGTATGGTCATGGAAAAGCTGAAGTCATTTCCTCAGGAATTGTAGTATTTATTTTAAATTTATAGGGCATTATAATTCTTCTAAAATTTTGTCTTTATTGATGATAACGTATAGTAGCGTATCGATTGGTAATTCAAATCTTGTCAATTTTGTATCTTTTGAATGTTCCTCTGATATTGCATCAATAATTATTGCTTGCTTTCCTTCTTTTTTTATTAAATATTGATTTCCATCAAGTATGACTCCAGCATATTTGTCGCCATGATACAAATCTTCCTTTAATATTTCATGTTCTTTTCCAATTTCACATTTTAAAAATGTAATAGTATCTTCTAATGTATCTTTCTCAATTTCTGATATCAAAAAATCTTTTAATTTGTTTTTAGAAAACTCACCATTCTTTTCTAAAAAATTTTGTTTGTTAAATTCTTTTTTCAAATTTATCATTCCTTATTTTATGGATAAGTAATAAGTAGTCCATATACTTTTAAATTCATCATAAACTATTTTTTCTTTTGTTCCTACGAATAGTTGTGCAACAGCCAATATAGTAGGACCAGTTGCTCTTCCATACCATTTAGCTCTCCTATACAAGTCACCATTGGGAACTTCTGTGAATGAAATTATGGTGTGTCCTTTCTGATGTTTGCGAAAATTGATGTAAGGTGTGATAGCGCGCAACAAATCAGGCACCGGGCATACTTGGCATGAAGGCGGTTAAGTGGAACTTTACGAAGTTTTTAATAGGCGCGACGGAAAAGTGATAGATCGTTTTGCACCGCAGACGAAGCAGGAAGAGTTGGGGAAGGAGATTGAAAAAATATTGTAAACTAATATTTTCTAGGAAGAGCATGGAAGGTTTTGTTCGAAAGTAGAATGCAAAACGAAGGATTTCATGTTGTAGAAAAAAATGTACCTATAATAAAGCAGAATTTAGGTTCAAATTAGTAAACAAGTAGTATGTTTTGTTTTCTATCTCTCTAGAAAGGGATATTTGAAATAAAAGAAAAACGTTGGATGGCAGATAGGAATGATGCTGTCATCCAACGTTTTTTATATGGAGAAAACTCATTGCAACCATGCAACGAATTGTTGTTTAGCTTGAAAGCAGTTAGGGCAGATTCGAAAATATACGTTTCAAATTTTTGAAATAGGAATTTCAAGATTTAAAATTCAATAATCCAAGGTCTATTTTTTCGATTTTACATAACCAGCTGCCTTGGCATCAGTTTCTGAACAGAACCAAACTATATTATCTTTTGTAGAATCGTAATATTGACCGCCGGGAACATGATACTTTTTAGAATTAGCATTTCCTTTAATTTGTCCTTTACAAGAAGTGTTTGTTTCTTTATCATCACTAGGATTATTCTGGAAAGGTTGTCCATTAGCCCCCCCTTGATTGCTAGTAGTTGCGGACGCTACAGTACTTTTCTTTTGTGAAGCTTGCTCAGCAGCTTGACGTTGTTGCTCTTCCTGCTGTTTGCGAGCCTGTTCTTCAACCTGACGCTTTTGCTCTTCTTGTTGTTTGCGAGCCTGTTCTTCAGCTTGACGTTTTTGCTCTTCTTGTTGTTTTTGAGCCTGTTCTTCAGCCTGACGTTTTTGCTCTTCTTGTTGTTTGCGAGCCTGTTCTTCAGCCTGACGTTTTTGCTCTTCTTGTTGTTTTTGAGCTTGTTCTTCAGCTTGACGCTTTTGCTCTTCTTGTTGTTTTTGAGCTTGTTCTTCAGCTTGACGTTTTTGCTCTTCTTCTAGTTTTTGAGTTTTTTCGTCTGCTTCTTTCTTTGCTAGTTCTTTTTTCTTGTCTACATCTTTTTTATCTTCTTGTTCAGTTGCAAGTTTTTTATCTTTTACTGAGACTTTTTCAGTAGAAGGGGTTGCGATAGTAGCTAATACAACAAAAGCCATAAGCAAACCACCTGTAATTAAAAATTGTTTTTTTGCCATGCCAGTTTTTTTAATAATAGATAAAATTGCTAGAACGAGGAAAAAGAAAAATAGGATTAAACATAAATTAGCGAAAAAGCCAACAACTGGGTGATTCGTTTGTGTGGTGATTGTTGCTGATACTAAAAGTGAAATAATCAAACAAATAACTGCCGGTCTACCATATTTCATTGCTTTCCCATTTTTCTTAAAAAGTGAAATGATACATAAGATTAGTAGAATAAGAGTCACTAAAAATAAAATCGCACTAATATTACTCCAAAAAGCCATTTTAATACCTCCATTTGTAAGATTTACTCTGTTGATTATATAGGAATATATTAGAAATTACATGCTTTCAGTATAAAATAAGAAAATTGTCTTTTTTAGTTAAATTCAAACTCTTTACCGTATATAAAGAAAAGAAGATATAAATTTTATTGTTTTTTCAACGAAATCATAGATTGATAATTAACTGTCTGAAAGGAGGGGGCTAATGGGCTTGCAATTGTCGGTGACTTGTATTTTATAAGAAAACGGAGCTTTGTTTTTAGTAGCAAAAGTAGGTGATGTTATCATGTTAAAAATATCAATTACAGCAAACTTAGCAGCTTTATTTTTAGCATTAGGAGTTTCAAGATGCGAGTAATATTGTAGTCTATCTACTGGAAAACGGTAATTTTATTATGTAAATAAAAGTGACTTTCGTGAAAATTACAATCTTAAGCTCATGGAAAGAGATTCAGCATTTCTTTCGTTATAAATTAAAAAAGCCAATGCTCCTATATGATAGGGGCATTGGCTTTTTATGTTTTACAAAATAAATAGCGGGATATTCAGCTTTAATTAAGAGGTAATGTTAATTATTATGTACTTCACATGAAAATACGTATTGAGAATGATGCAACTCCTATAGGGACTAAGGAAAAACGAAAAGGCATGTACCGGTATAATACCGGGCCACATGCCCAAGAAGTTGCCTAATAAAATAATCTGTCTCATTTTCGTTAGACGTTTTTTATATTTTAAATCAGAAGCTTTTCTGACTTGGGGTGTAAACCTTTTCGTTAGACACTTTCAAGTTTGATTTAAAGCTAGGAGCTACCTTACCTACAATATATGGGCCGAGTTTAAATTTATTTAAAAGATATATTATAGGAATTGGAATGAGTAGAGCAACGAAAAAATCCGTAAACAATGCACCAAGAATTGTACTTAGCTGAGGGATTTTTGTTTGTATAGTACTACTTATCGTGTCAAGTAAAAAAGGATGTAGTAAATAAATTCCAAAAGAATATCGACTTACAAATATAAGGAATCTAGGTACATGCTTTATTTTTGAAGCGATATAGAAAAATAGTAGTATTGTAGATATTGTGAATAAGAAAATATCAATTCTTTTAGAACTAATATCAGTTATAATGTTGAATTTTTGAAAAAGGATTATCATCATGCCAGTTAAAACCCATGAATAAAATATCTGTTTGGAATACTTCATTAACCAAGATTTAAAATATTCGTAGTGAGTACCTGCATAATACCCTATAAAAAAGTATGCAATCCAGCCTGGAAATGGAATCCAAGAATATCGATACCAAATATAGTCGGCACTTGGTATATCAAATGGTTCAATAAAATTAAAGAAACCGAGATATATAAAGTTTATAAATAAAGAGGAAAGAATAACGGTTTTAGGAGAAAAGTGATTTTCTACTTTTTTAAAGATCATATGTAGAAAATAAAATTGAAATATGATTAAAATAAAATAACCATGGTAATCTCCTAATACAACATTTCTAGTAGCTTGAACTAAAATTGAATGTAGCCCATCTTCGTAATTTGACGTTATTGCATAAAAAATCCCCATAAATATAAAAGGTAGTAATATAAACTTTACTCTTTTTAACATGAAGTTATTTGGTAGCTTATTTTGATAATTATAAGCTATTACAAATTCAGATATAAAAACAAACATTGGTGTACCATACATAAGTAATAATTGAAAATAAGCTAGGAATAGTTCTAGTATACTTTCCGACTCAAAATTTGCAGGGTTTTTTGTTATAGAATGTATAAGTAACACACTTAGACACGCTATACTTCTTAAAATCGTAATTTCTGGAGCTCTATTCTTCATACATACCACCTTTAACATAAATTATAAAACAAATAGATGTTTAAAATTATTGTAGAAAAATTGTGCATGCAGACACAATTTGTTCCCTTTGTAAAAACCGATTATAAACAAGGAGTGATGAGTATTACCATAAAACGATATTGCATTAAATTTACCTTATAATAAGATATTAATCAAGTTAAGTATATTTAGGACATAGATTTATTTTCCTGTCAAAGCAATAATCACCAAATTTTAGCAGTATGACCAATATGAAAATTACATAATGCGAGAGGGGAAAACCAGCATATAATTAAATAAATAGTGGGATTATGCTCGTAATCGAGAAATTCAAACGCAGCTATGATAAATATGTGAGGTTATTGAAGGTTACAATGTTAATCTTCGCAAAGGACCAAATGGAAGTTACCCTGTTATTCGTCGGTTAAATAAACCAGAGTCATATAAAGTGTGGGGCGAAAAAGATGGATGGCTAAATCTTGGTGGAAATCAGTGGGTATATAACAATCCTTCTTACATCAAATTCGAAAAGAAAGAGCCAGTTAATCTGATTGCAGGAAAACGTGTTGTGTCTAAAGTGGGCAACCTACGTTTCTATGACTCACCATCTTGGCATGATAAAGATGGTGCTGGTTCTTTAGATACAGGATTAGGATTTACAATCGATGCGAAGGTTATTGTCAATGCTTCATCACAATACAAAGTACACAACAGGAAGGGTAAGACATACTATGTAACAACAAATGAAACTTATACATTTTTTATTTCATTATACTCCATATTCCATTTCTTCCAAGAATTCTCCACCACTCTTGATACATTGCATTATTCTGCTACATGCACAATAAAAGTAATGTTCACTTGTTGCAGTTGATTTTACCGGAACTGGATCTATTTCATGAAACATTTGATCTTTTTTATGAAAATACATTTTTCCAACTTTATCTGGATATTCTGAGGGGTAAAATTGATATACAACTATTTCCTCGTCTTCAAATTCTTTATTCATTGTAATATGAATTGCCATAATTTATCTCCTTTACTTTCGTATTTTAAATCCGTTTTCTATCCCCCTAAATGTTTAAAGGTATAGGTACCAATAAATTATAAAAACCTTGAGGGGCATCTTGCCCATCAAGGTTATCAAAAAATTATTCAAAGTCTTCAAACTAACAAGTGAAAAATCGTACTTTGTCATTAAAAAACACTGTACCATCATTATTGATAGTAGAACTAGCAGAAATTTTCCCCTTATCCCACAACCATTTATTTGATATCTTTTCAAGTATTTTTTCTGCTTCCTCAACGTCAAGAGTACTTCTTGACGTTTCTATATTACATACAACCTTAAACCAACCGTCAAACTTCCAATAAGGTTCAGTTGAGCTTACATCATGTGAAGTAATCATGGTGTCTATTTTTTTTAATAACTCATGCAATATTGTCAATGCTTTGTCCTTATTCTGACATTCTACAAATAAACTCAGTTGGAACATAATAATCCTCCTAAAATATGTTAGTGTGAAATTGTGTCATCTGGAGCAACGTTAATATATTTTTTCTCATTCTTTGTATATTTCCCCCATTCCTTCATTCCTTTTTTGGAGAGTTGTACATCCCATTCGAATTCAAAATTCTTTTTAGGGTCACCGTGATAAGAGCCTTTTGTCCATACATTTTCAAATTTATCAACGTAACTATTAAGTTGCTTATTAAACTTAACTTCCTTTCCTGGTATAAATCTGAAATGTCCTTTATTCGGTAATTCAGTAATTCAGTCTTTGTCATCGAATTGATTATATTATTTTGATACTCTTCTCCTCGTTGTTCTTTTCGTCTGTAATAACCTCCATAAGCATCAAACATGAGGTAACCACTTAAATAACTCCCCCAATGTCCCGATGGTGGAAGTGTACTAAATATTGAATCAGCAGTAAGACCACGATCTGAGAAAGCGTCTGCTACTTTATATACATTTGCTCATAAATGATATAAAAACAGGTGGAAAAATATGAAAATCAATTTAATAATAAAATATAATGTAACAAATAAAAAGAGCTATAAATACTTGTTTGATAGGCATTCACGGCTCTCTTTTATTTTTTATATTATACCAAATGAACAATCTTAAAACTGTTCATTTTTCTCCCAAGATTCAACGAGGTAGTATGAAAAACCTTATTATATCAAGGTTTATAAGTGTTGGCTTTCCTCGATGCTCACATTTTGCTCATATTAAATCTTTTCATTTTTTATCAGGTGTTTTCATTAGATTTTATTATGCTCTCGAAGTTTTCAGCTGCTTGTTGCTGCATGTTCTGTGTGATGTGACTATACTTGTCTAAAGTCATTTGAATAGATGAATGCCCTAAGCGATCTTGTACGATTTTAGGGTGTTCCCCGATCTGAAGCATGAGTGTAGCGTGAGTATGTCGTAAGTCGTGTATACGAATCCGAGGAACACCAGCTTTTTTATAGTGATCATTCAAAAAGCGATGAGGAGCATCTATATGTAAGGGCGAGTGTACCGTATTGCCGGTGAAAATAAAGGCATCTTCATTTAAGTGCATACCCCAGCGGAAAAATTCTTTCTTTTTATAGGAGTAGTAGGATTGCAACTTCCCTATAACAAAAGAAGAGATACTAATACTTCTATTTGAAGACTTAGTTTTGGTAGCGGCTTTAAATAGTCCTTTTTCTGTTTTTACAAGCGATTTATTAACTAGGATACGTTTATTATCAAAATCAATATCTTTCCACGTTAGTGCAAGTAATTCTCCGCGTCTCATACCTGTATAGATTGCAAGTAAGAAGAACATATGGTACTTAATATTTTTTTCTTTTAGATACTGGAGGAATCGATTACATTCCCCGCTAGACCATGTTTTCATCTCACCTTGCTCTTCACGTGGTTTTTTAACCTTATTCATTATATTATCATGTATGATTTCCCATTCTACAGCGTGTTTGAAAATACATCTTAGGCAGCGATGGATATTGCTAATTGTACCATTTGATAGTCCTTTTTCTTTAAGTTCAGCATAGTAGCTTTGAACCATTACAGGTTTAATGCTTTTAATTTTTTTATAACTAAATGGAGGTAGGATATAGAGCCTAACTAAGCTCATGTCTTTTTCATAAGGTGTAATTTTTAATTCAGCTTTACGAAGAGGCTTTAACTTTTCCCATACATCTAAAACAGTTAATTGTTTGTCATCAAAATATATTCCTTTCTCTATTTCTGTAATCATTGTTGCAGCAGCATTTTGAGCTTCTTTTTTAGTTCTAAATCCACTTTTACTTTTTTGTTTTCTTTTCTTTTGCCTGTCATTGGATCTATACCAACATCTATTGTAAAAGACCACGTATTTCCACGTTTACGAAAACTTCCTTTCATATTCAATACCTCCTGTAGCGTTAGTTTTGAAAATTGCAGTATGTTGATATTTGATTCTGTAATTTACTTGCTAATAATTGATTTTCATAATGTAAAAGTCTTTTTTCAGCAAATTGTGTTGTTACATTGAATTTTTCTGAGATTATATATGCTTTTAACTGTAGGGTAGGAAGCTTTCGTAACATAAAAGTAGGTACACAAAATTGTTGTGCGAAGTTTTTAGCCTATGCTTCTTGATAATCTAGAAACATTTGATGCATTAATAATTGATTACCAGAATGAAATAGAATGTGACAGGTCTCATGGCCAAAATCCTCCTATTGTTCTTGCTGAGAGATACGATTATCAATTTTAGGTACGGATGGGGGAAGTGGATGATGTCTATAGGAAAAGAAGTTGCTATGGCACGTAAACGAAAGGGAATCACCCAAGAACAACTTTCCTTAGAAATCCCTGTGAGTCGTGAGTCACTAGCAAAATATGAAACTGAAAAACGACGGTTACCAGAAGACTTACGAAAATGTATTACTAAAGGAATTGATGATCCACAGTTGTTTTTTAAATGTGGAATGAAGTAACAGGTCATGTAAGTATTCCATTCTTTAATGGAGAATACATTGATCTTCATCCTACAAGTATGAGGTACATGGTTCAGCAAGAAACAAATGAAGCTTTGAAACAGCTTGATACATTATGTTGGTTTAAACCTTCACAAGCATGGTCTGAACAGGAGAAAGAATCTATGAAAAAGGCTATGCATGAAATTTTAGATGCCACGGGTTCGATGATGAGCCTTGTAGCGGTCTTATGTATCAGTATGGTTTTTCGATGACAGATATATTTAAGTATTGGAAAGTGTCACTACGAGCAAGGAAATATAAAGATGGTTAATTTGATTATTACTAGGGAGGTTAAAGTAATGACAATTGATTATGTGAGTCCAACTTTAAAGCAATATAAAGAACTGATAAGAAAAGACGCAAATTTATATGGTGATATTCGAATTGCATCAGTTTGTGGGGATTAAATAAAAGCAAAAAATTTAAAGAAAGAGAAGAAATTAATGGAGATAAGAATTCGAATTATAGAAGCAGGTTATTTAGAGGATTTTAACTTAAGAGAAATACTAGTAGATTTATATAAAAAAATGCAAATTGATGTTGGAGATTTAACAGGTATCAACACCGGGTACAACGATTTGAATCGAATGACAGCTGGTTTACAAGCAGGGGATTTAATCATCGTGGGAGCTCGTCCTTCAATGGGGAAAACAGCGTTTTTATTAAACATCGCTTATCATGCAGCAAGCTCAGATACAGCAACAGGGATTTTTTCATTGGAGATGGGACGAGAACAATTGATTAAGCGAATGATTTCAAGTACTGGAAATGTAGATGCTACGAAATTAAAGAATCCTAAAAAGTTATGCAACCTTAAAGATTGGGAAAAGATTAGCCAGGCAATGGGATTGATAAATAATTTACCACTAGAAATATATGATAAAGCAAATGTGACGATGCAAGAAATTTACGCAAAGACTAGGAAGTTAAAGCGTAAATATCCAGATAAAAAAGTATTAATAGCAGTCGATTATTTACAGCTTATTGTCGGTGATCCAAAGCATAGAGGGAATCGTATGCAAGAGATTGGTGAGATTAGTCGGAAATTAAAACTGATGGCTAGAGAATTGAATGTATGTGTAATTGCTTTATAACAGTTGAGTCGTGCTGTTGAGAGTCGGCAAGATAAACGACCGATGTTATCGGATTTACGTGAAAATGAACAAATTGAGCAATATGCGGACTTAATTGCGTTCTTATATCGTGAAGATTATTACGATGCTGAGACAGCGAATAAGAACGTGATTGAAATCATTTTAGCAAAGCAAAGAAATGGCCCTGTGGGTACAGTAGAGCTGGCGTTCATTAAAGAGTTTAGTAAGTTTGTTAACTTAGAGCGTAAATTTAATGAGCAACAGGAGGCCAGATGATGTTATTACGACAGGAAGTTGAACGAAGAAAATTGCTTATTATTCGTAAATTACTAGGTTTAGGATTATCTCAAATAAACGGACAAACATTAGACCAATTAACGTTAACGCAGCTTGAAGGGATTTTAGCAGCAAGCTTGCAAGTGTTGGAGGGAACAAAAAAATGATTCTAACAAGAAATTGGCGTAATGGAGATATGATTCATCTTAAACGTAAAAAATTTAAAGATATCCTACATGCTGTACAAGATTTAGAAAAACGAGGATATTCATGTATTCATCCAATTAGATCGTTAGTACAGCGGCAAAGAGAATTCATTCATAAGCGAACGAACGGAAAGATTAGCACAGCTAATTATAGCTTTAAACAAACAGATGCTGATATTTGTTATGTTGTGATGATGAGAAGAGAAAAGAAAAGAGTGAAGAACATGCCGAAGCAATTAACAATCTTTGATGTTGAGCCTGTTGTTTCATTTGATTCTAAAAAAGCGAATGTTCATCGATTGAATTCAAAATTACGTTTTACTGATGTAGTTGTACAAAGACCTCGTCAAGCCAAAGCGATTGATGGATTGAAAGCAACGACAGCACCAGATAATCGTTATGAGTTATTTGAAGAGTACGCAATTGGGATTTGGCGTTATAAACAAGCGGAGGATAGACAATTTGAATGGGAAGAAGCAGAAGAAATGTGTAAGCGAGCAAGAGATAATAAAGAGCCAATTTCGATACGGCTTCATTTATCACTTGAACAACCATTCATTCCAAAGAATGTTGTGCAATATTTATAGGCAAATAAAAAAGCCGGGATCACTCCCGACATAATTATTCGACAAAGTAATTATAACACAAATAGGAGTAGTTCCGGTGGCAATTATCAAGGAGAACATTGCAGAAATGAAGGCTGAAATTTCATTAGCGGAAAATATGATTTATGTTGTGAAAGATGGACAAGTTCATCCAATAGAGCCACCAACAAGTGGTCATGGGGAACAGTCCTTTGTATATAAAGGTGGAAAAGTAACTCGTATGGATGAACGAAAAACACATTTGCTTTAATAAAATTTGAATTTTGTAGAAAAAGGGGAATGAGAGATGGAATACATTGAAAAAGCAATTAAAGATATTAAAGAAAATTGGTTTGAAAAGCATGTAGCTGAAATTCAAGGTGAAGAGGAATTACAAGTTATTTATTGGGGTAAACCTGGGACGGGAATGTATCGTACTAAATATGTGCTTTCAGGATATAACGTGTTTATTTCGGGTAATATTGGTGAAGCGGTGTATAACCTTACATGTCCAGCGACATTGGAAAACATCAAAGGATTCAATTTAGGGTATTTTACTGAAAAGTTAACGGCATTTTGTGAAGAGCGTTGGAATTTCGATGAAGAAAAGGCTAAAAAGGAACTTGATGAATATTGGGAAGAATACGATATGAATGAAACGGAAGACGGACAAGAAATATATGATGGCATTATTTCAGCAATTGGTGAGAGTTCATCTATGGAAAGTTACCACTTTTAGTTAAGTGATGTTTACCATAATAGCTTATTAGATTCCGACACAATGGAAGATATTTGGGGTTTCGGTAAAAGGTTACCACGTCGTTTAATTGGTTACTGGTTAGGATTACAAATGGCAATTGAACAATTAGAGAAAAGTAAACTTGTAGAAGAAGCAGTAACTTTATAACAAAAGCGTTATTTTAAAATTACAGAGCGCCCAAGGGAGCGCTCTTCGATCAAGACAATATTGAAAAATACTCGGTAATATATGTAATCTTTTTAGCTTTGTGAGATTAATCAAAAGTTTTTCGACTTGTTTTTGGATGGTATTACATTTTGTTCTATTTTTTCGTAAAGATTAAGTAATTGTTTGATGAATGTAATTTTCGGTGTTAACCAATACGAAAATAGTGCTGAAATAATTCCTATTAAAGCACCTGTTATGACATCGAAAGGATAATGAACTCCTACCCAGATACGAGAAATAGCTACACAAAATGCAAGTACAAGCCATAACCACCCAGTCTTTTTACGAACAAGCCAAAATGAAAAACAAATTGAAAAAAATAGAATCGTATGGTCGCTAGGAAATGAATTATCTACTGCATGATCGACAAGTTTATTAACATTAGGTAATACTGCAAATGGTTGATAATTCAAATGCAAATTCCCTGCTAATTTTCCAATTATTTCAGCAGTTACGAAAGCAACCATTGCTTGAATAATCATCATTTTGTTTTTTCTAGATTGAGTAAACCAATAAGCCATAATGATTAAACCTAAAAAATACACCATATATTCCGCCAAAAATACCATAGTTGAGTTTAGGGATGAATATTGCTTCCCTAAATCATTGATAGCTCGAAAAGCATCAATATTTAATTGAGAAAAAGACATTTTTAAATCGCTCCTTATTGTGTGTCTATAACTTTATTATGTGAAAAAATTTTTAACTGAGGCCTAACGGTTTCTTAATTAATGCTTAGTTATTTCTTAACAATTCTTGTTTGTGTATAAGGAAAATTATAGTAAAGAGTTTATAGTGAAAAAATTGATTTTAGTGACATTAGTATTACAAAACTGTAAGGATTAGCTCATTAAAGATTTTTAATAAAATAGTTATTTTGAATGGAGTGAAATAAATGAATAAGCGATTAAAAGAAGTAAAAGAGAATATCACCAACATTGCAGATCATGCGATTTGCATGACAAAGTTCGATTATGATTGGCTAATTGAGCAAGTGGAAGAAAAAGAAGTGAAAAACTTTCAAGTTGAAGATATAGATGGATGCGAGTTTGTAAAAGTAAAAGGTTTGGGTAATGCGTTGATTTCATACAATCATGATTTTGATGGATTCATGACCGGAAAGATTCAAGTTGTTTATTCAGACGGTTCTGGTAGTGCAATCAGCATGGAAGAAGCTCAGCAACGTATCGATTCAAAGGAATGGACAGTTATTAAACCATAATTGAACAAAAACGCTATTTTGCACAACAAAGCAGCTAGCTCAATTAGCTAACTACTTGTTGTACAAAAGAAGCGCTACGCTTACAGCAATGAATTGTAACCTAAAGTTACAGCTATAGTTTAAACGGAATTTGAAATATTATACGGAATTGAAAGAACCTAATAAAACTTAACTTGAGAACAAAAACTTTGTCCCACTAAATAGAGGAGAACAGCTTTTAAAGCTATTCTCCTAAACAGAAGTGGGGAAAACCAGAGAGAGCCTTTCAGATGACAATTAATCAAGCCCTACAAAGGTAGTATGTACTTACATTGAAAATCTATACAACAAGCAGCTGGCTCAATAAACCAACTGCTCGGTTGTCACAACTGTCTCTTAAGGAGTTAAAGTTTAACGCAATTTCACGGGAATATAATTATGGCTGGTGGCCTATTTATAATTTGCACGATATTTGAACAAGTATTCATGAATGTTAGGGAAATTAATAAAAATTTCATTTTGTACAGAAATGAGGTGTTACAAATGGAGTTTAAAGAGAAAGATTTGGTAATGGTAAATCACCCGGATTACCCAGAATTACGAGGACTAGCAAAGGTAACACACGCAAAGCCGGGACGAAAACTTGTGTGGATTTCCCTTTATAAAGATAAGAATGAAAGAATTGCTCATATTGATTATCTGAAGTTAGTTGGCAGAAAAAGAGCAGCTAGCAAAAGCTAACTGCTCAGCCCTCGGGGAAAGGGAGAAAGAAAATTATGGAATTCACTGTTAATTCAAGCTGTATCGGCTCATTTATAGTATTGGACAACATTTAGAATTTTATTCGGAAAAATTCAAAAAGAGCAGCTAGCAAAAGCTAACTGCTTAAGTCAAGGAACTACTGATAGAGGTTCAGCTAAATAAGTTATGGCGTATAGCCTGTATACATTATATGCGGAATATTGAGACTTATACAGGGAGGTAGAGGGAAATGAAACGCTGCAGTAATTGTTTGGAAGAAACGGATTGGATAGATGAAGTATCAGAAATGTGTGATGCTTGTATCCATGAATACGATGAAAAGTCAACAAAATAATCCTTTTACAAATTACTAAAGAAGAAAATGGTATAATAAACACAATTGAATTATTAGTCCTACTGGAAGAACCAGCGGACACTGAACTATTAAGAGCATTAGCGATATTGCTCTGTAGTTTGGTGTCCGCTTTTTTATATTTCATTAGAAAAATAGACAAGGAGTGTTTTATATATGACGCAATTAACTTTTTTATCTAAAATTGATCGCGCAGCAACACAGGAAAAATTAGAAAGTCTTCTTGAAGAAGTACGTATTTATAGACAGTTCGGAATGGTTCGAGAAGAAATGAAAGTCACTCCTTCGTATGAAGTGAGATATCATGGTTCTACAAATGTAGTAGGAAATCCTTTAGAAGATGTAGCTTTAGAAAATATAAAGCGCAGTGAGCGTGAACAATACCTTAAAAATATGTCATTCCGCATTGATCAATTTTTAAGCCGTTTGGGTAATGGACGTGCAGGGAGAATTCAGAGGGACATCATTAATAAGCGTTATTTAGAAGAAGACGTATGTGATTATATGATTTATAACAAGATTGTAATGGCTGAACGTACTTATCGTCGTTGGAAGTCCAGAGCTTTTTATAATTTAGCTTTTGCTTTGAGATTAGAAGTATATGAGGTAGAAAATCATTAAGGAGGGGATGATCTGTGAATTTTGTATAACCTATTCGAGATCCGGAGCAGATACAACAAATCAAGGAATACCTGAAAGAAAAGAATGAACGAAATTACATCTTATTTGTAATTGGAATTAATACAGGCTTACGTATAAGCGATATTTTAAAACTGAGGGTTGGAGATTTAAAGGGAAGTCATATCTCAATGCGTGAAATGAAGACAGGTAAGCAGAAACGCATTCAGATTACTACAGCATTAAGAAGAGAGTTAAAGTGGTACATTGAAGATATGGAAGATTATGAGTATCTAATCAAGAGTAGGCAAGGAAAGAATCGACCAATCGGAAGAAGCATGGCATATAAAATACTCAGTACCACAGCAGCAGAGTTTGGATTAGATGAGATTGGAACACATACACTACGTAAGACGTTCGGATATCATATGTATATGCAGACAAAGAATATAGCCATTGCTAATGGAGATATTCAATCATTCATCCGAAAGAGTAACATTAAGATACATAGGTGTGAACCAAGATACAATGGATAAAGCAATGACTAGGTTCAAAATCTAATTATTTCTTTTTTCATTTCTGGGTTTTCAATGCTTTCCTATCAAGTTGATAATAAGAAATACCGCATAACAAAAAATTAAAAAAAGTTCTTGTTCTAATTGTTTTGGGCGAATTTATTTTTTTATATCTCATTATTTAACTGAAGTGCTAATTATCAAAAGTATTTTATTAGCCAATAAATTGTATTAATAGTTGGTTAAATTTATCACGTTCTTCCCAGAAGGGGCCATGACCACTGAATTGAAATGGTACAAGTTGTGAATTTGCTATTAAATTTTTTGTTTCTTTCCCTTTGGAAAATGGAACAATTTTATCATGGATACCATGAATAATTAACGTAGGTACAACTATTTTGCTAAGGTCATTGTAGACATTTTCATCTCTTAATGATGTCATAATCGCAGCGGTTGACCAACTAGCTGCCTGTAATCCTAGCTGAAAGAACCATTCTGAGAATGGTTTAGTGATTTTCTGAAAGAAAAAAAGATCCGTGACGCCCTCAAGCATTTTAGGACGATCATTTAGTGTTTCTGTAATGAACTTATTTGCAAATTCTTTTTCAACACTAGTTGGAGATGCAGCGTCTATAAGGACTAGTTTAGATACTCCAAACCCTTCATACCTAGCGATATAACGAATTGAAATAGCTCCTCCAGTGGAGTGTCCTGCTAATGTGACCCCCTTTAACTGCAACGCCTTTATTACTACATGTATATCATCTGCTAATCTGTCAAAATTGTAACCACTGAATGGTCTATCGGAATTACCATAGCCTCTCCAGTCAATGCCTATACATCGATATCCCATCGCCGGAAGAATATTGAATTGATATTCAAATTGTTTATGGTTTAAAGGCCATCCATGTATAAATAAAATTGTTTTATTACCCTGTGGATTTACATCTTCGACATATATTCTTACACCCGGTTCTACAGTAATAAAGTATCCCATGTGGATTCCTCCATATAATTAAGGCTGCCTTTACAATAAAATATTCAACTAGGTAAATAAATATGTTTAGTCTCTGCTTTTGTGCAATGTTACTCATTTTTATTGTGTTGTGTAACTCAAAAAAGAAAGTGTTATGAAGCTATGAATATCAAGGGCTGTATTGTTTGGGTTAGTTACACAAAATATAAGATATGGGTAAGTGAAGCAACAGCATAAAAAAGAAGTGTAGTTCGTCAAATGGACGTACCGTTCCATTATTACCATCAAGTTAAGAAATGCATTGTTTCCGATTAATGGTATCCGTTTTTATATAATTATTATAGATTTTGAAAAAATAAAAAATCGCCTTATAAAAGGCGATTCATAGTTTATTCGTTTTGCATTCTTTTGATAAATAAGTATCTTTTAAAGTTAAATGCGATGTTCTATATTAACGTCTTTCAGGTTCTTTTTCTTTTTTTCTAAGACCGAATAAACCTAATAGTCCTAATAAACCAAGCCACGCCCAATTATTATTATCATCACGATCATTATTTAAATCATTTGTTGTATTCACATTTCGAGTTCTAGTATCATAATTAACTCTATTCATGTTATTGTCATTAACTCGAGTTGTAATATCATTATTGTTAACTCTATTCATATTATTCCCATCGTATTCAGCGTGGACACTTGTACCAAAAAACATAATAGTTAGTAATAGAGCACTTAAAATAGATGACAATTTTTTCTTCATAGTTTTCCCTCCTTTCGTGTTTAGTAATATCTCCAGTTCCTTTAGGTAATATTCGTTTAAGAATATATAAGTCCATTTGAGTTGAAATTATGATGATCATCTTTAATTTCTAATTATTAAAAGTACTAATAATAATGGATTAGGTTAATTGCTATATATTTATAAGAATAAATTTTTTATAACAGTATATCCTATGGGAGGTAATTACTATATTTGGGTAAGGTGTTCCTTATGAGTTATAAGAACTTATTTTCTTTAATCTGGAACATGGTTGGGAAAATTTTTTCTATAGTAAGCATTGTTGTTAAAAGATTAATTTCTTTAAGGAGGAATATTTTAATGGGTATTTTAAGTGGAAATCCACAAAATGAACCAATGCACTACGGTGAAGTCTTTGGGATTTGGAGTTATCTTGCAGCGGCACAAGGTGCAATTGCTGGATATCAAGTTCTTATTAACCACACAGGAGACGAGGATTTGAAGAAATTTTTAGAAAATCTCGTAGAGAATGATATCCAATCAGAAGTTGAAGAATTAAAAAATTTATTAAAATTAAATGGTGTTGCATTACCGCCAGCACCTCCAGAAAGACCAGTTGCATCTATTGAAACTATTCCACCTGGCGCTCGTATAAATGACGCAGAAATTGCGGCAACGGTTTCTGCAGGTCTTGCTGCTGGTTTAGTAGCATGTAGCCAAGCTATGGGACAATCTCTTCGAGAAGATGTTGGAATGATGTTTGGTCAATTTCATATGAAAAAAGCACAAGCTGGAGCTATATTGCTTCGTCTGAATAAGAAAAAAGGTTGGATTATTCCACCTCCATTACATGTTCTACAATCAGATCAGGCATAAAAACTGAATGAAAACTCAATTTATTATTTATGACTGTTGCAGTGAGGCAGTCTAGGAAAATAAAGGTAATTAGCGAATTAAAATAAGTGGCAGAGTCATGACCGCTTTTTGGCAGTAAATGTGCCGGTTGTTTTGGAATTAGCATGTTATATTTTTATTGTGAGTAGTGGCGGAAAACAATGCTCACAAGATTCCTGATAACTGAAAATGGATCGTCATGACCGGTGGCGGTGGTTGTAGATTGGATGAACAGTTGTTTCTTGTTTTCACATTCAATTGCAATTCACGTTGTGTAGACGGAGAAGGGCTTTTGCTCTCTTTCAGTTAACAACATTCTAGGTAGATGGAATGAGGACGGTCTGATAAGTCGACCAAGAGTGTCTGTCGCGGTTGTTAGATGAAAGAGGCGTGAAAACACCTTCACCAAACTAAATGAAATATGCGATATACAAACACGACTTGTTTATTTGGGGAAACTGTTATTCTAGTGAATGGCAGCTTTCTACTTTTTAAAAGTAAAACTTCATTTACCGTATTTATAGTAATAACATAAGATTTTGACGAAAGGGCAACTGGTACATGGTTGCTCTTATATTAGTTACGATAAGTTACTTCGAGAAGTTGAATTTACACAAATCATGGAGAATCTTCTTTCAGTATTGACATTTACGGATTCGATAAAAAAACAATATCAAAATACAATTAATCAGTTTGAAACAGAACTAACTAAATATGAAAACTTATAATAAAAAGCATTCCTTATGGAGTGCTTTTTATTATGTAGGATATTCTTCTTTTCTGTCGAATAGATAGGGGAAAGGGGATGATCGTATGAGGGTATTTTTTAGAAATAAATCTGGAGAAATGATTCTTGATGCGAAGAATGAGGATGTAGCTAGTTTAATGGCTGTTTTGAAAGAAACTAAAAGTATTAAGATTGGCCTCTTTAATTATGATGTAAAGAAATATAAATTAGAGTATTATCGACATCCAAAAAATGAGGAACCAGAAAGAGAATTAAACATTATATTGGAACGTAACTATAATGATAATAATTGACAGCATCCAAAAACGGGTGCTTTCTTCTTTGTTATATAGAAATTAAATAATAATGAGGAATGTGAACAAGTATATAACTATACAATGTATAGAAAGGTTTCTGACATGTTACCCCATGTCTGTGGAGGGCACTTACTTAAGGAAGGGAAGTGCTCTCTTTCACATTTTGAGAAGGACAAGCATATATTATAGGATAGGACAAGCTCAATCGCTTATCCTATCCTATTGACTCCTTTCACAAATTTTAGCATCTGCTAACGCGGATGCTCTTTTTATTGAACAAAATTGACATTTGAATAGGAGTGCAAAAACATTTTATATTCAAATAAAAGGATGTTTATGTTAAAAAATAGAATTTTTACCTTTAGTGGGTAATTTAAACTAAGGGGTATAAATTCGATGCGAAAAGAAAAGGTTTTGTTAAAGCGATGGAAGGCGGATTTACAAGCTGTTCAAGAAGAGAAGCGGTTGAAGAAGAAGACTAAGAAAAAGACTAAGAAAAAGACTAAGAAATATAGCATTCCTGGCAATACAACTGACTTTATGAATGGTAAGAACACTTATCGTAAAGAGAATGGGGTATGGAAACAGAGAAATAAATAATGTGAGGATAAATGAGTTTGATTAAGTTTATAGCAATTATCCTAGGCGCTACCTTTATAGGTTTAGCGTCTTATTTTATTTTGCGAAGGAAGTGATGGAATGGAGCAATGTGGATGGTTTATTGCTGGGTTCATACTTTGCTTAGTGATTATGATTCAATTCATTAAAGCAAAGGAAGTAAAGGAATTAGATTAATAAGGGAGTGAGAATAATGTGTGAGCATAAGTATCAAATGTTAGATAGTGAGACTACTGCCTTTTATGCTAACAATAAACAATTCGGTATGGATGTCTCTGCTATTTTCTATTGCGAGAAGTGTCTTGATATCCAATATCATGAGAAGAGGATTGAAGGGTGAGGATAGATGGAATGTAACGGTAAATTGTTAACAGAAGAACAAATAGATCGGTTGCAATTCATGCTTAATAACTATTATAAGAAGAGCATGGACATTTGTTCCTGTGATGTGGAACGAGTCTTGAACAAAAAAGAAGTGGAACTAACTAAAGTTGAGAAGGCAATTGTTATTGCTACAATTCTTCATGCTATTGATGAGGAAGAACTTGAAGAATATGTGGAGTTAGAAAAGTTACTACCATTAATTAAAGTGCTTGATGGATTATATGAGAACACAACACCGAAAGTGAAGAAAGAAGCTACAGTTAGTTTAATTAATAAACTGATTGATGATTTCTTAAAAGGAAACAAAGCGGTGGATACCAATGAAACAATACAAAACAACAGAAGCGTAAGTTCTATGACAGCGGTGAGTGGAAGAGTATACGTGAACAAGTAAATCAAAATACATTGCTTATGGTGCAGGTCCAGGTGCAAGCTACTCTAAAATTCGTCAGTTAAACAAACCAGAATCATATGTTGTGTGGGCTGAAAAAGACGGATGGTTAAACCTTGGTGGAGAGCAATGGATTAAATACGATTCTTCTTATGTGAAATTCGATAAGAAAAGCACAGTTGATTCATCGGTAGGTAAACGTGTTGTGTCCAAGGTGGACAACCTACGTTTCTATGATTCTCCATCTTGGCAGGATAAAGATGGAGCTGGCACAGTTGATGCAGGATTAGGATTTACTATCGATGCAAAAGTAACTGTCAATGGATCACCACAATACAGAGTACACAATAGTCGAGGGAAAACTTTCTATATTACAGCTAATAATGCATTGGTATATATGAAGTAACAAATAAGACCGCTCTTAATAGAGGCGGTCTTATTTACTTTCGTATTTTAAACTGTTGTTATTCCCCACATGCTAAATTCGTAATGATATTCTGTAGTCTCAATACATACTCCGAATTCTAAATCGTCACCAACTAATACAAAATCTGCATACCCAGTTAGAAATCTTGATATAGCTGATAACTCTTCTAAATTATTAAATACTTCAGTGATGTTTAGCTTAACTGCTTCAATTTTACCCCCTCTAGAGAAAAATAGTCTTCCTTGATTAACTGGAAATTTAATAGTTTTAACTGTTTCTTTCAATAATTCTATTGAAATCTTGATATTTTCTTTATAATTTGTGTCACCTAAAATTTTTATGTCTGAATTTTTTTCTAGCTTACTATATAATTCTTTACAAAATAAATCATTAGATTCTGCATCCATAAATGATTCCATAGAAATCGTAACAATACTAGAAAGTTCGTTTATAAGTTCTTTTCTATTAGCGTTTCTTTTAGCTTTTCTTTTAAGAATCTCCATTCGACTTTTATCCACATTACTCAAAATTTTTCACACCTTTTTTTTATTTTTTACCTGTTTTCTTGTAACCCTCAAAATCCTCAGGATAATGTCCATCTTCCTGACTGTATCTCCCTTTCTTCCAAGGATTTCTACTTGTATTATCTGCAGTATGGAAATGGGGCCATCTTCCCATTTTATCTTCTTTATGTTCGATAATATACTTTGTTTCACCTTTAAAATTAGTGTACTCCTCTACCCATCTATGTTCAGTAGTCCCATCAAATACTTGAACAGGTTTTTTGCGCGGAGTAGAGTTAGGAATTCCAGCGGCTCGTCTTGCTTTCCGATATGCACTATTATTAGTTAATAATTTATCTTGTCTCTCAAGATGATCCTTATAATTTTCAGTGGCTTTAGCAGCTTTTTTAGCAGCTTGGGCTGCATCTGCAGTCATTTTCACACCTTTCACCATTTTAGCAAGCTTCCCAACTGGTGTAACACCCAGAACCATCATTCCGCCAGCTGAACCTCGATCCAACCATGAAAGTTTATCGCCTGTTGATGGATCTATACCTTATAGTTAATAGGAGATGTAAGCGATGGAAATGCAAGTTTTCGACGTTAACGAATCTGTATCATGTATCATCAAAGTACCAGTAGATGCAAGTGAGTATACATTTCTATTCCACAAGGATTCAATACTTGGCGAATCGTTATTTTTATTAGAAGATGAGAGGCGGTATAGTTTGATGAATGAAGAGATAGTTAATAAAATAGGTGCAATCACATCGGAGCAACTCAAGAGGGGTTTTTTCGGAGATTTAAAAGGTTGGGTATGGATTGAGGTTGATGACATTGGTTTATACAGAAGAAAGGCAACAAATCAAGAGGTAGAAATGTATAAGTATGTAAAAGGAAATATAAAAGAGAATTTAGCCGATAAAGTGAAAGTCCCCCTCGAGTGAGACGGGCTTTTTCGTTAATTTAGGGTAGGAGCAGACCAATTGGACTTGAAAATCATTTTATCTCCAGATCTTTCAAGGTTTGCTTTTACTATATTATTATCTTCTTGATGGTATGGGATTTCCTAGAAGATCATTAATTCTTCTACATGCTAATCATTTCTTTTGTAGTTTTACATCAAAAGAAAGGTGAAGTAAGGCAATATAATCATCTGGGATATCATTTCCGAAATACTCGTCTACTTCAATTTTTTGCTCACATTTTGCTCACAAATGATATAAAAACGCGTGGAAAAATATGGAATTCATTTTAATATTAAAATATGATATAACAAATAAAAAGAGCTATAAATGCTTGTTTAATAGGCATTCACGGCTCTTTTGTATTTTTTATATTATACCAAATGAACAATCTTAAAACTGTTCATTTTTCTCCCAAGATTCAACGATATAATGAGCAATTGTCGGATTGAATCCTTTTCCAACCAAGAACATAATCGCAGCAACTTCTGTCATAGCATGTTCTGCGGATGTGTGTTTTGCCTCATTCATTCCGTACTCTACCCATGGTTTTACGAAGTCCAACACGGGTTTCTTTAATGATAAAAATTGTGTACCAACAACTTGTTGAATTTGTTGTTGTGTAGGTTCAGCTGGAATTGAAGGTGTAGGCGGCCCCGGTGGTAAGATTTGTATTTGTGCTGGGTCTAATGATGGTGTTGGTGGTGAAACACGTGGATCCTGGTATGATTGATACATTTGTGGTTGCTGATATAGAGGTTGTTGAGCTACATATGGATTCTGCTGGTACTGAGTTTCATGAGGTTGCTGAGTTACGTATGGATTCTGCTGGTACTGAGTTTCATGAGGTTGCTGAGTTACGTATGGATTTTGCTGGTACTGAGTTTCATGAGGTTGTTGAGTTACGTATGAATTTTGCTGGTACTGAGTTTCATAAGGTTGTTGAGCTAAGTATGAATTCTGTTGATATTGAAATTCTTGTTCTTGTACTTCTTGCTCCCGGGTTTCAAACTGCTGCTCTTGAGATTGTTGTTCTTGATCTTGAGGATAGTATGGTTGCCCTGGATAAGGTTGTTGATTATTATAGAACATTTTTATTTCCTCCTTCATGATCGTACGTACAAAACAGTCTATGGGCGGACAAGAAAATATGTGATGAAAAAATGAGAGCGTGTTACAATAAGAAATTGGGTGAAGATAAATGAAAAAACAAGAACAAATACAAAAAACAGTTGCTTTTGTAAAGAATATTTTAGAAACAGATGCCAGTGGACATGATTGGTATCACATTGAGCGTGTACATAAATTAGCGATTTCTTTGTCTGAAAAAGAAGGTGGAGATCGTTTTGTAATTGAGATGGCAGCTTTACTTCACGATGTAGCAGATGAGAAGTTAAATGAAAGTGAAGAAGCTGGTATGAAAAAGGTTTCTGATTGGTTAGAAGGATTGGATGTTACTGAAGAAGAAAAGAAGCAGATCATTCATATTATTGCGAATATGTCATATAAAGGCGGACATGGCGGTAATGTAGAAACATTGGAAGGAAAGGTTGTTCAAGATGCGGACCGACTAGATGCACTTGGTGCAATTGGTATTGCCCGTACGTTTGCTTATGGCGGTGCGAAAGGTCGTTTAATGTATGACCCAAATATTCCACCCCGTGAAGGAATGACGAAAGAAGAGTATCGAAAAAATAATGATCCATCGTTAAATCATTTCTATGAAAAGCTTTTGAAGTTGAAAGATTTAATGAATACAGAAGCTGCAAAAAAAGAGGCTGAAGTTCGTCATCGCTATATGGAAGAGTTTATCGAACAATTTATGAAAGAGTGGAATGCACAAATATGAAAATGCTAACAGTAGAAAACGTATCAAAATCATATGGGGATAAACCATTATTTGATGGATTATCATTTAGTATTGCAGAGGGACAACGTGCAGGGATTATTGGTGTAAACGGTACAGGGAAATCTACATTATTAAAAATTATTGCAGGGATAGAGATTCCTGATACAGGTGATATGACGCATACGCGTGGTTATACAATTAGTTATTTATCACAGCAACCGGATTTTAATGAGAATTTAACAGTGCTTGAACAAGTGTTTCACGGTGATACACCGTTAATTCGCCTTCTTCGTGAATACGAACAAGCCTTATTAAACATAGAAAAAGACCCAAGTAATGAAAAAGTGCAAGAACAATTATTTGCAGTGCAGCAACGTATGGATGCGATGAATGCATGGGAAGCAAATGCGAATGCAAAATCACTTTTAACGAAGCTAGGCATTACAGATTTCACAGCAACTGTGGGGAACTTATCTGGTGGACAAAAGAAACGTATTGCAATGGCGCAGTGCTTTATTGAAACACCGGATTTGTTAATATTAGATGAGCCAACCAACCATCTTGATCATGAAACGGTAGAATGGCTAGAAGAGTACTTAGCACGTTATACAGGAGCGGTTTTACTTGTAACACATGATCGTTATTTCTTAGACCGTGTTACCAATCGTATTTTTGAACTAGATGGCGGTAAGCTGTATAGCTATGAAGGAAACTACAGTACATTTTTAGAAGCAAAGGCACTTCGTGAAGAGCAAGAATTAGCGCAAGAATCAAAGCGTCAAAACTTATATCGCCGCGAACTTGCTTGGATTCGTCGTGGTGCGAAAGCTCGTTCTACAAAACAAAAAGCACGTATTCAGCGCTTCGAAGAATTGAAAGAACAAGAAGGTCCAGCAGCGAAGCAATCTGTGGATATTTCACTCAGCGGGAGCCGATTAGGAAAGAAAGTGCTCGAATTAAAAGATGTGACGAAAAAGTTTGGTGATAAAACGGTCCTTCATAACTTTAATCATATTGTGAAACCAGGCGATCGAATTGGTATTATTGGGGCTAATGGTAGCGGGAAATCATCTTTATTAAATATGCTTGCAGGCAAATTATCACCTGACAGTGGTGAAATTGAAGTTGGACAAACTGTGAAAGTTGCTTATTATACGCAAGAAAATGAAGAGATGAATTTAAATCAACGGATGATTGAATATATTAAAGAAATTGCAGAAGTCATTCATACAACGGATGGTAAAGTCATTGGAGTATCCCAAATGCTTGAGCGTTTCTTATTCCCACCGCATTCACATGGAACACCACTTGGTAAACTATCAGGTGGTGAAAGAAGACGTCTATATTTATTACGTCTTTTAATGGGAGAGCCAAATGTACTTCTATTAGATGAGCCGACCAACGATCTAGATACACAAACGTTAACAGTACTAGAAGACTATTTAGAAGATTTCCCAGGTGTCGTTCTTACTGTATCGCATGATCGCTATTTCTTAGATAAAGTAGTAGATGAATTATTTATCTTTACTGGTGGCGGAGAAGTTCGTGAATTCCTAGGAAGCTATAGTGATTACCTGGATATACAAAAGGCGCAAGAACTATTAGAAAAAGTAGAAGTACAGAAAGAAAAGAAAGTGGAAGAGGCTCCAAAGCAACAACGTAAGCGTAAACTTTCATATCACGAACAACGTGAATGGGAAACGATTGAAGATACGATTGCGGGGCTTGAAGAGAAGCTTGAAACGATTGGAGAAGAACTTGCAAATGTGGGTTCTGATTTCACAAAGGCACAAGAGCTTTCTGAAGCGCAGGAGCAAACAGAAGAAGAGCTAGAAAAAGCGATGGAACGTTGGAGCGAACTATCTGACATCGTTGAAGGTTTAAAATAAAAACAAGCTGCATATATTGAAATGTAAAGAGAAAAACTTTACACTAGTGGTAGAACTTATTTTAGGAGGGAAAAAATGAGAACATCTAATCCAATGTTGAAAAAAGAAACCTTTCGTAAACAAGGAGCAAGTGCGTCTGCGATGACAATTGGTGGAGCTGTAGGCAAAACATTTATTATGCTTGTTTTGCTTCTTGCAACGTCTGTCTATTCATACATACAGATGTATACTGGGAAAATGCAAATGCCTGTTTTAATTGGAGCATTAATTGTGGCTGCAATTATCGCATTTGCGGCTATCTTCTTCCCAAAAATGGCGCCTATTACGGCACCTATTTATGCAGCTGTTGAAGGGGTTGTCCTAGGGAGTATTTCAGCGGTATATGCGATTCGTTTTGACAATTCTATTATCTTAAATGCTGTATTACTAACAATTTCAATTTTATTTGCAATGTTAGTTTTATATGCAACTCGTGCAGTGAAGGTTACAGATAAATTCCGTACAGGTGTGATGGCTGCAACGTTTGGGATTTTGATTATGTATTTAATTGTTTTTCTATTAAATATGTTTGGTGTTACTGTTCCATATATTCACCAAGGTGGAACAATTGGTATCATCATCAGTGCAGTTGTGATTATAGTAGCTGCATTAAATTTATTACTAGACTTCGATTTAATTGAAAATGGCGCACGTAGTGGAGCTCCAAAATATATGGAGTGGTACAGTGCGATGGGACTAATGATGACATTAGTATGGTTGTACTTAGAAATTCTTCGTTTCGTTTCTTACTTTGCGAAAAATGACTAATTGAAAGAAACCCTGTATGTTTCAAACATGCAGGGTTTCTTTTTGTGTTTCTTAAACTCAAAATTGATATTTTAAAATCAAGAATAATTTGTTTTATATGGTGTAATATGGATAGTGAGAGTGATAAGAATTATTAATTTATAGCAGAGGGAAGAGATTATGATGAAAGAAAGGACTATTAATAAACTACTAGGAAAGAGCTTTTTTATTGAATGAGATGACGCTTTGACTTATCTATCTGCTGCATCTAAGAAAAAACTTAAATGTGAAAGTAAAGTTAAACCGAATATTTTTTATCTGGAAAAAATACTGTATCAAGTGACATACGGATGGCTCAAGGAGGAAATTACATATCTTGTAGCGAGGTATAAGTGAAAAAATTAAGTGTAAACATTTTAAGAAATTTTGCATGATTGAAACATGCAGAATTTCTTTTTTTTATTTTATTAGATTCAAAGTGGGTTTTTCCTTTTAGAAATATATCATTTTACATTTTTTACCTAACTTCTATTTTTTTCTACAATAAAGAAAAAAATGTGAGGTGGTATCAATATGATGAATCGAGTTGTATTAATTGGAAGATTGACAAAAGATCCAGAACTATACTACACAAAGCAAGGGATTGCTTATGCACGTATATGCGTTGCGGTAAATAGAGGGTTTCGAAATAGCCTAGGAGAGCAGCAAGCAGATTACATTTACTGTGTTGTCTGGAGAAAATCGGCTGAAAATGTATCAGAGTATTGCCAAAAAGGTTCGCTAGTTGGGATTACAGGGCGGATTCATACGAGTAACTATGATAATGAGCAGGGAAAGAGGCTGTATAAAACAGAAGTTGTGATTGAAAGGATTACATTTTTGGAGCGGAAGAGAGAGGGCGCATCACAGTAAAACAAGAAAATATAAGTAAAAAGAACTGCATTTATAATACAGTTCTTTTTACTTATGCTGATCATTTAGAACATAAATGTAAATTTTATAACAGGGTAAAATCACCAGATATATATTATTTTTTATTAATTCCTTCCCATACGACATCCAATTGCTTGTTAAGCATATCTTTAATATCAGTTTCCTTCGGATGTAATAACGATTGAGACATGAGTGTATAAAAATAGACACTCATAATTGAGGAAGTAATGGTACTTGTATTCCAGTTGCTTTTTAGTTTCTCCGTCTGCTTTGCTTGCTCGATAATGGAATGCAAACTTTCTTGTAGTTTTTGAATACTTTTCAGTTCATTTACTGTAGGTCAAAAGATATTGGTTCAAAAAATCTACTGAAACGTGTCCCAGTATTGTTCGAGTGTTCTCATCTTCAGATAAGGAAAGTCTTAGTTGCCGTTTTGAATGTCTGACTGTTTCAGAGACTATACAGTCACAGAAAGTAAATTAACATGGGGCTGAACGATAAGAGATATATCACTAAATGGTTTTTCGTTTCTTATAACTAAAGTTTTGCTGTTTAAAGCCAGTTTTTTTTGCTTATTTATAAAATAGAACTTGTAATTAGAGCTTTGAATTGAAGAAGTATGGCCACAGACATGACTTATACAGAATTAAGTATTACAGGCATAATCAATAATTCTTATATATATATCAATTTGAAAAATAATAGATTTTATATAGTTTGGAAACTGTTTTTATTAATTTTAAGATGAGGAAATAGTTATTCTTCTTATTTATCTAGAATTAATAGTATAATTTTCATCATTAGATATTGCAAGATCACTTTCTGTTTCTGCAGGTTTTTTACTGAGTACAATGACGACTACAATAATACATATTGCTCCAATTATTTGGAAAAATAAGAAAGGGATATGCAAAATTATTACAGATGAAAGAATAGAGGCAAGAGGTTCTGTACATCCCAGTAAAGTAGTTTCCTTAGGAGAAATGTATCTTATACTATCTAAAAATAGATAGAACGAGATTAATGTTCCGAATATTACTACAAATGCGATTAACAACAATGTATAAACATCTAAATTTGGGATGTTTGCTAAAAAAACTACCTCTCTTTTTGTAGCAAACTGTAATATAGTTACTCCCAATCCCCCGATAATCATCCCCCAACCGACTAATACTGCAGAGGACCAATTTTCCAATAGCCCCTTTGAATAAAGGGTATAGAATGCTAAAGATAGCCCAGATAATACACCCCATATAATAGCTGGGATAGATACAGTTAAGTTATTAATTGATCCATTGGTTAGTAATAAAAAAGTACCAAGGATAGCTAAAGTTATGGCTAAGACCTCGCCTTTAGTAGGCAACGATTTATACTTCATAATGAGATAGATAGTAATAAAAAGAGGTGCTAAATACTGCAAAATGGTTGCTACAGCAGCATTCCCTTCATTTATAGATGCAAAGTATGTGTATTGTACACCTAACATGCCTATTGTTCCAAAAATCACCAGTTTTATTGCTTCAGTTTTGTTTTTCCAAATACCTAGAATTTCTCTTTTATTTTGACCAAATATTGAAATGGTTATAAGGGTTATTCCTGATAGCAGAAGACGAATTGTAACCAACCATTCAGTTGAAATTCCTTCTTTTTGAAAAAGTTGTTGTGCAACAGTTCCTGATAGCCCCCATAGACTAGCACCAATCACAACCATAATCATCCCTTTAATTCGATTCTTTTTATTAATGTTCAAACGAAGCACCTCACATTATTTTTAGAATATTACAGTCATTAGAATATATTATGCAATATATCACGAATGACAAAAAAGTTGAATTGAAATATTTTGAATTTTTTATATAAAGGGTACTAAGATTAACTACTAAAATAACCTCACATTATTTATGGTGATGTTATTTTAGTAGTTTTAATTAATATGTACAATGCTAGTATTTTTAGATATAAAATTTTTTGTAGCATCATAGTTGAAAAGGATTTTACAAATGTGTATTTCTGAAAAATCACACTTAGATTAAAATGTTTAATAAACTTTAAATCACATAACAGAAAGAATTCTTTGGATATCCCTCATTGGTCTTAACCAATTTATTGACATAGCGTGTTCTAGTAACATAGGATCACCACTTTCTAATGCCGTAATAATGTCTATATGCTCATTAATGGAATGTTCAGCAGGAACAAAGTTTTGGAAGAAAAGGTATTCAAGGCGTAATGCATGGAGGTGTAAATTGTCTAATAAGGGCTCTATATATTTATTATTAGCTAGCGAAACTATCATATTGTGAAATTCAAAATCTAAGCTCATTGCTTTTTCTGAATCTTTCATAGTAATTGCGTGTTTAAAGTTTTCATTTATTCGTTTAAGTCGTTTTATGTCTTTTTGTTTAATATTGTTAATTGCTTGTTTACCTACAATGACGTGCATACCGGCTATTGTTTCATAAATTACAGGTACATCTTCCAATTTCACAGGGGAAATTTTTGTTTTCTGTCCCCTAACCATTTCTACAAGACCAGAGAGTTCAAGAACTTGAAGTGCTTCTCTTACTGGAGTTCTACTAACACCTAAAGCATCGGCAAGATCATTATCATTAATTTTTTCATCAGGCTTCAAAACACCTTTAATAATCCAATCTTGCAACTGATTAAGAACAATTGTTTTTGCAGAAAATCGTTCTTGTTTAGTATAGTTTTCAGGGATTGGCATGATTTAATACTCCCTTTCATTCACTTTTCTATAGGTAATATATTATATACAGAATAACAAAGCTATAACGATAAAGTAAAGAAGATTTTTAAAATTTAAATTTATCACAAAAAACGACCGTTCGTTCTGTAATTGGCACATAGTTTTTCGAAAATTTAAAAAACTATTTCTAAAGTGATATTAATTTCAAAGTATTGTAAAAAATTGAAGTATCCGTTAGCATCTAGGCATGGAGGTGAATGGAGAAAAAAGATTTTTTTGGTAATTCATATTTTTGGGGAGTTGAAAAATAAAAGTATTAAATTTTATTACTTATTTCTTTTTTATTTTAGAATAGTATCCGCTCTATAAATGTTGCTGGAGGTATCAAAAAAAGGATGAACATTAATTATTCATTTTTATAATAAATTATAATAGTTATATTAAAATTTATTTATATATTAGTATATTTTTGTTAAAGAAGCTTACTCTTATTAATTCGAATTTGAGAAATCCCCAAAAGTGTTTAGTGTTATTACTAAAAATGCTTTCCTGTATTCAAGATGAAAGTGATGGCAGATTTTTGTGCCTTATTTAGATCGACAGGTGGGAGAAAACATTAGGTGGCTTATGAAACATAAAGGGGATTTTTTATTGCTAATTATTTTTCCTGTGTAATCCGATGAAAAAAAGATAAAAAATAAGGGTATTTATCGTATATATTTTGGAAATATTTCATTTCTTAATTTCAGTTATCTTTATGTGCTCGAATAAAAAATAAATATTTTTTAAAGTATGGAAGATGTATTTAGAACGATCGTTTAAAGTTCCAAATATAAGTATCATTCTCTTGAATGTGTATTTTATTTTTAAAAATATGTAGGTATTAATATGTGTTGAATTCAGAATATAATGTTATGCAAAATATGAAACTTATGTTATTCAAATTTTAGGGAGGAAGACGCATGTTATCTGAATTAAGAGTGGTGCCAACAGATCAAGTATTTTTACACGAAGAATATGAAATAGAAAGGTTATACAAGCTAAGTCATAAAATTAAGAGTGAACAAAAATTAAAAAACCCTCCTATTGCTTTGCAACTTGATAACAATAAATATTTAATTCTGGATGGTGCTCATCGTACTTTATCTTTACAAAAATTGAACTGTAAAAGAATGGTGGTTCAGGTGGTTACGGCAGAGTATTTATCAATTAATGCTTGGGCACATCACATTCTAAATGGAAAAAAACTAATAGAAGAATTGAAAGTTAACCAGAAGATATGCTTGAGTGATGAGCGACAAAATGATATACCAATGGCAACATTATATTATGAGGGAAAGGAGCAATATTTATATATTGTACCGGAGCATCAACTAACTTTAGAAAACAAAGTTAATGTTTGGAAGGAAGTTGTTAATTCCTATACAAACAAATATGAATTTAATAGAATTATGAGCAATCAAACAATACAAGATGCTGGATTAGTGTTTAACTATACAACTCTAGATTTATATCAAATAAAACAAATAGTAGATTCAAATTTATTACTTCCAGCGGGTGTGACGAAATTCACCCTGAATTGTGGCCGCATATTAAATTTAAATATTCCATTGAGTTTTCTAATTAGAGAGGATTTTGTGCAAGAAGATTGGGAAGAATTATTAGAAATATGGGAATCTTCAATTAGATTATATACTGATCCAGTCCTATTATGCGAAATATAGTGTTTGAGGAGATAATAGCTACTTATTAAAAAATGAACTTACTAATGAGTAATGTGCACCTTTCTTATATTACGGTTTCACAATTAAATTGCTAGTACTAGTATATTAACTCTAATTGAAAAGGAGAAAGACTATGATACATGATAGCGTTCTTTCACTAATAGGTAATACCCCAGTAGTTAAAATTAATAATTTAGTACAAAATGATGATGCTGAACTATATGTGAAATTAGAAGGTTTCAATCCTGGTGGAAGTTCAAAAGATAGAGTAGCAAAACGAGTGATAGAATATGCTGAAAAACATGGGAAATTAAAACCAGGGGGAACAATTGTAGAATCATCTTCTGGAAATCTTGCTATAGGTCTTTCAATTGTAGCGCAAATGAAGGGATACAAGATGATCTGTGTAGTAGATCCTAAAATAAGTAAGGTAAATTTAAACATTATTAAAGCATTTGGTGCACAGATTCATATGGTAGATGAGGCTGATGAATATGGAAATTATTTAAAAACAAGGTTAGCTACAGCACAAAACTTAGCAAAATCTATTAAAGGTGCCTACTGGCCGAATCAGTATAATAATCCTGAAAATCCTGAGGCTTACATCCGGTCTTTAGTTCGTGAAATTTATGAGGATTTTGGTGATGCCCTAGATTGGATTGTATGCCCAGTCGGAACAGCAGGTCTGATAACGGGGGTCGCAAAAGAAATGAAAATATTAAATCCAGCTGTGAAAATTATGGCTGTTGATGCTGTAGGTTCCGTTATATTTGGAGGAGCACCAGGGACACGCAGACTACTTGGAATCGGAAATGCAATTGTTCCAGGAAATTTAAATACTAGTTTATATGATGATTTGAGTTATGTAAATGATGCAGATGGATTTTTTATAACGAGACAGCTTGCTTTAAAAGAAGGGCTCTTAGTAGGAGGCTCTTCTGGGGCAACAGTTTGTGCAGCTTTAAGATTATTAGAAAAATTACCAAAAGACAAAAAAGTATTAGCTGTATTACCAGATAGAGGCGATCGATATTACAGTACAATTTTTTCAGACGATTGGCTGAATCAGAATGAAATTCAGTTGCCTGAGGGTAATAATGAATCTGTTTTAATTTAATTAAAAATTAACTTTCAATTAAAAGGAGTGCTATTTATGTTATTAGAAACTAAACCAGAATTAATTTACCTTAGCAAACAGGATATTATTAACCTAGGTGGTTATGAATCAGAAATCTATGTGAAAGCTATAAAACAAGCTTTGACTATACATTCTAAAAAGAATTTTAGTCAACCTTTAAAACCATATTTAAAGACAAATAAAGAAGGAGAGCATATTGCTGATAGAATTATTGCTATGCCAGCATACTTGGGTGAACCTAATATTTCTGGGATTAAATGGATAGGTAGTAAGTTTGATAATCCTATAAAAAAGAATATGGAAAGAGCAAGTGCATTAATTATTTTAAACGATCCTGAAACTAATTTTCCAATTGCTATTTTAGAAGGTAGTGTTATTAGTTCAATGAGAACTGCGGCGGTGACAGTAGTAGCAACTGAATATCTAGCTAAGAATGGATTTGAAAGAGTTTCTATCATGGGTTGTGGATTGATTTCTAGAATGCATATAAATTCTTTATTAGAACAGTTTAATAGTATCAAACAAATTAATTTGTTCGATTTAGATAATGAAAAAGCACAAGTATTGGCTCAGGATATGAAGAAACGTTTTAATAATGTAGAGTTTCAAATTCATAGTTCAGCTCAAAGAGCAGTGGAAGTAGCTGAAGTACTTGTAACATGCACGGTAGCAGATAAACCTTATATTAAGTCAGAATGGATTCAAAAGGGAACTTTTGTAAGTAACATCTCAATTATGGATATAGAAAAAGATGCATTTTTAAAAGCAGATAAAGTGATTGTTGATGATTGGGATCAAGCAAACAGAGAAAAGAAAATAATAAATCAACTCGTATTAGAAGGGAAATTTTCAAAAGATATGCTACATGCAGAACTGGGAGATATTATTACTGGTAAGTGTGCAGGAAGAACAACAGATGAAGAAATTATAATATTAAATCCTATGGGAATGGCAATAGAGGATATTTCATGTGCACATGAAATATATGAGAAAGCCCGAGAGAATGGAGCTGGAACGGTATTAAGTTTATATTAATGAATAATTGATTTAAACAAAGAAACTGTATAATTTACAGTTTCTTTGTTTAAAAAAGGACATTCTTATTAAAATATTTAAAAATATCCTTTTTTATTTAATGAAATAGTAGAAAAGATTTTAATAATTGATGTGCATACTCTAATGTATTTAACTGGTATTTACACTTATCATTAACTATACTTCTTGAAGGGAAATGGATAAATTATAAAAAGTTATTTGTGAAGTTAAAAGAGAAGGAATACAGATATGATAGAGAATGTCCAATTGATTCCCTTTAATCAAGTGATTTTTTATAAACAATATGATAAAGAAAGAGTAACTATGATTGAAAATAGTATTGCAGATGAGAAAATTCTTATAGATTTACCAGCTGCACTGAAAACCAGTTCAAATCAATGGATGGTACACATCGTACTTTAGCTTTAAGGAATGAATATTCCAACTCAAATAGTGGATGAAAATAGCCTGCAGGTTAGTTCTTGGATCCATCAAATTTCTAAGAGTGGGGATTTACTAAAGAGAATTTTCGATAATTCTCATATTTACTGTTCAGAAAAAATCTTAGACGGAAACAGGTATGTAACTAATATGTGTATGGATGATAAAATGTATTATTTATATAGCAGTAATACGTGTAATAACCCAATAGAATATGTTACTAATATGTTAAATTCGATCATAACAATGTATACAAATAATTCTAGCTTTAAAAGGTTAAAAAAGAAGAATATAACCCAACTTTTTCTAGTATTACATTTGAGTTTCCGATATTTTCAATACAAGAAATATTAAAGATTATTAGTAATAAAGATTTATTTCTACAAAATGTAGTAAGATTTGTTATTGCATTTGGAAAGTTAAGGGATTGGAAAGAGCTTCTAAAAATAAACTAAAAATCTTATTCTAGCAAGAGTATAGGATAAGATTGGAGGATACGGATTTTTAAAGTAATCTAACGTATATGTGATCATTTCAAATGATTAATGGTTAAAATTCACTTAAGTTAAGACAGCTTATTCTGTTAAAAAAGCTGTTTTTTTTATGGTATGCGAGGATTATATCTCGGTAATAACGTGATTTATTTAAGGAGGAGCTAAATTGAGTGATACTACATATGCAACATGGGCAGAAATACATTTAGATTCACTGGCGCATAATTATCAATGGTTTCGTAAAAATATTTCGCCTAACACAAAAATTTTTGCGGTGGTAAAAGCAAATGCATATGGACATGGTCTAGTTCCTATTGCAAATTGCTTAATGAAAGAGGGAGTTGATGGTTTTACTGTTGTTTTCCCATATGAAGGAATTGAATTAAGAAGAAAGGGAATTGATTTACCTATTATTATTTTGTCACCTTTTTTTTCGGAGCAAGCTAAAGAAATTGTAAGGTGGAATTTAACACCTAGTATAACACATAAAAAACAATTGCTTGATTTAGCTAAGTGGACAAAACTATTTAACGTAAATATTAAAGTCCATATAAAAGTAGATACAGGTCTTGCACGTAGTGGATCTCGTAATCGAAATGAACTTTTAGAATTGTTAAAAATGGCGAATGAATTACCGGGTATAGAGATAGAGGGAGTATTCACTCATTTTGCATCAGCAGATCATCCCAATGCTTTATATTTAAAAGAAGAAAATGAGCGGTTTCTAAAAATGATACACAATATTACAGATCATTACGATATCCCATTAGTTCATGCTGCAGCTACAGCAGCGACAATCAGATCTATAGATACGCATTTTGATATGGTTAGGATAGGGCTAGGGTTGTATGGATATGACCCATTGCCGGATTATTTAGAACGAAATTGCCCACTTAGGCCAGTAATGACCCTGAATACCAGGATTGCATATCTAAAATGGATTGAGGAGGGTGAAAGTATTGGATACAATCGGAAATATACAGCAGATAAACCTATGCATATTGCAACTGTTCCAATTGGATATGCAGATGGAATGAATCGAAGAATAGCTAATCGTTATTCTTTTCATGTAGATGACCAGTGTTGTAAAATACGTGGGAATTTATGTATGGATCAAATTATGATTGATGTTACCAAAGTCGAAAATGTTGGTATAGGACAAAAAGTTACCGTTATGGGAAGGGATCAACTTACAGCTAGATCATTGGCAGAATGTTTAGGTACAGCAATTGATGAGGTTTTATGTTCAATATCTACAAGAGTTCCTCGTTTATACCTAAAACAAGAGGAATTCTTATTAACACTATAAAAAAGGAAAAACATCGTTTTTTATGCTTGTCTAATTTTAAGATGTCATTTTGAAAGAGTAAAATAAATAAGGTTTCTTATGTGATAGTGAGAGAATAGGAACTGTAAAAGGAAAGTGTTTTAATAGAGTTAAAATGGTGAAGATGATGAATTTGAAATATTGGAGAAATAATAAAGTGAAAATTCCATCAATGAGTCTTCATCCCCACTGATGGAAAGCCCTCACCAACCAGGCTTTTACTGCATGCGAATAGCTGGATAAAAAACATAATAGTGTAAGGTTTAAAAAGGAGTTTTTAAAAAGCAGAAAAAAGATTGAGAAGTTAAAGAATATAATTTAAGTAAATTCTATATTAAGCATATCAGCAATGAATAGTAATTTACATCTTTTAAGGGGGACATAGAATACAATTGAGATTTATAAAAGCAAGCGTCTCAGTAGGAGTATAGCGATAGAACATGTTACAATACAGCTAAGAACAAGCAATAAAGGAGAGTTTATTTACGTGAAGATTAAAGCAATTGAACCGACGCCAAGTCCGAATACGATGAAAGTCATCTTAAATGAAGTGTTACCATCAGGAGCACGTAATAATTACACAAATGAGAATGTAGAACAAGCACCAGAGCAAGTACAGCAAATTTTAAAAATTGAAGGTATTAAAGGTGTATACCATGTTGCTGACTTTTTAGCAGTAGAGAGAAATGCGAAGTATGACTGGAAAGTACTTTTACAACAAGTTCGTGCTATGTTTGGAGAAGAAGTAACTGAAGAAGATGAGAGGGAGCAACTTTCGCATTTTGGCGAAGTGAAAGTATTCATTCAAATGTTCTTTACAATTCCGATGCAAGTGAAATTAACAGATGGAACAACGGAAGAACGAGTGGGTTTACCAGATCGTTTTAAAGAAGCGATTATGAAAGTACAAATGTCTGCACCTAATGTTGTCAAAGAGCGTAAATGGGTGGAACAAAGTACACGTTATGGCAATTTTGAAGAAATCGGAAAGGAAGTTGTGGAAGAAATTATAGCTGCTTATCCAGAGGGGCGCGTTGAAAAACATGTAAAAGAATTATTAGATCAAGCAGGTGCTAAAGAAGTAACGATTGCGAAGCGTGAACCATATAAAGTAACAGAGGAAATGATGGCGGATCTTGATTGGAAAAGTCGTTATGCAGCGCTTGAACAAATGGATCCTACAGAAGAAGATATTCCTGTATTGAAGAAAGCACTAGAAGATGAGAAAGTATCTATCCGCCGCCTAGCAACAGCGTACTTAGGTATGGTAAAAGGTGATGAAGTCTTGCCATTATTGTATAAGGCTTTACTAGATCGCTCTGTAAGTGTACGCCGTACTGCGGGCGATTGCTTATCAGATGTAGGAGATCCAGCAGCGATGTTTGTTATGATTAAAGCACTTAAAGATCCAAGTAAATTGGTGCGCTGGCGCGCGGCAATGTTCTTATTTGAACTTGGTGATGAAAGTGCAATTCCAGCGCTACGTATAGCGCAAGATGATCCAGAGTTCGAAGTAGCAATGCAAGCTCGTTTAGCATTAGAACGTATTGAAGGCGGAGAAGAAGCGAAAGGATCAGTTTGGAAACAAATGACGGAGTCTCGCAAAGGAGAATAATCATATGCTCGTTTTCTACGATAGTTGGTGTCCGATGTGCAGGGCAGTGGCAGAGCGTACGAAGAAGCTTGATAAAAAAGGCGCAGTGAAGTTTGTTTCTTTTCGTGATAAAGATGTAGTGGAACAGTATCAGCTTTCTTTAGCATTACAAAGTAAGATGGAACAAAGACTTTACATTTTAAAAAATAATAAATGGTATGACGGCATTGGTAGTGTATATGTATTAGCCAAGGCTGTGCCATCATACTGGTTTGCAGTACCATTTATTAAGTTATCTATTTTACTTGGATTTGGAAATAAAGTGTATGATTATATTGCCAATAATAGAAAGCTTGTTCCAATTGGCCATTGCCGCGTGGGGGTTTGTGAAATTCCCTCAAAAAAATGAAAGCATTACTATCTTTCTTTTGCACCTAGTATAAGAGCGTGATATGATGAATTTGGAATGAAAGTTGAAGGAGAGATTACAAGATGTCAAATGCATACGAAGAATACATGCGTCAAATGGTAATTCCGATGCGCCAAGAGTTAGTGCGTGCGGGATTCGAAGAATTAACTACTGAAGAAACTGTAAAAGAATATATGGAAAATGCGACAGGTACAACATTAGTTGTCGTAAACTCTGTTTGTGGATGTGCAGCTGGTTTAGCTCGTCCATCAGCTGGGCAAGCGGTTGTACGTTCTGAAAAACAACCAGACCATCTTGTAACTGTATTTGCAGGGCAAGATAAAGACGCAACAGCTACAATGCGTGAATACTTCGGAGATATTCCACCGTCTTCACCATCTATGGCGTTATTAAAAGGAAAAGAAGTTGTTCACTTCATTCATCGTCATGAAATTGAAGGAGCAACAATGGAAGAAATCATTAATAATTTAGAACAGGCTTTTGAAAAGCATTGCTAAAAAGGGGGAGAATGATTCTCCCTTTTTTCTTTATATATGAGGTGAAAAGATGATTGTAACAACAGCAGGACGAACGAATAAGGAAATGACAACTTATGCAAAAGAGGTAGCGGAAGAATTACAAAGCTCTTTTGTCATGCGGAATGATATATCTGTATCCAAGCTACATGAGCAGTTTAAGCAAGATATACTCGTTGTAGGCAAAAATCGATTAGCGATTTATCCAAAAGGTACAGAAGAATCGTTCTTTTTCCATCCTAACTCTGCAATGTTTCGTGTGAAAAGATTAATGCGTGGAGAACATGATCCATTTGTACAGGCTGCAAAATTAGAAAAAGGAATGACGGTGTTAGATTGTACGCTCGGTATGGCATCAGATAGTATTGTTGCAAGCTATGTTGTAGGAGAAGAAGGGGCTATTACGGGACTTGAGGGGAATCGTTACATGGCTTATATAATGAATAAAGGTTTAAAGCAGTGGTGTGCAGGTATTTCAGAAATCGATAAAGCAATGCGTAGAATTAGAGTGAAGAGAAATGAGCATTTTGATTTCTTAAAGCGCTGCGAAGACAACAGTTATGATGTTGTATATCTGGATCCAATGTTTGAAGAAACTGTAATTGAATCAGATGGGATTCGTGGCTTAAAACACTTTGCTTTGTATAACGATGTCACAGATGAAACCATTGCAGAGGCAAAGCGTGTTGCTAGGAAACGTGTTGTCTTAAAAGATCATTTCCGTAGTACACGATTTGAGAGACATAACTTTTTAGTATATAAGCGGAAAAGTGCGAAATTTCATTTTGGTGTAATTGAACCTTGCTAATTGTTTGAAAAGATGTATAATAAGCAATAATCAATTATATATGATGTCGTAGATGAAGAGAGTAGTCTGGTTCAGAAGTAAAGCGAGCTAGGGATGGTGAGAGCCTAGTACGGAGAAATGGATGAAGCGCACTTCGGAGACGCTGCTTGAAATGAATAGTAGAGTAAGCCGGGGCCCCCTGTCCTCGTTATAAACGGGAAAGTGGTTCGTAGTGAACAACAAGGGTGGTACCACGGGTGATAACTCGTCTCTTTTTTAGAGACGAGTTTTTTGTGTTTAAAAAATAAGGAGGGAGCAACATGGAATATAAAATTAAATTTGCAAAAAGTTTATTTGAAGTAATTGAATCAGAATTATCATTGGAACAGATTACAGATCTAATTGAAACGCCGAAGCAAGATGAATTCGGAGACGCAGCATTCCCTTGCTTCATGCTCGCTAAACAATATAAAAAAGCACCAGCAATTATCGCGAAAGAAATCGCTGAGAACTTAAATGATTCATTTTTTACAAAAGTGGAGGCAGTTGGACCATATGTGAACGTGTTTTTCAACCGTCATATAGTAAGTGGTGATGTATTAAAAACGATTTTAGTTGAAAAAGAAGAATATGGACAGGGGTATTTTGGGCGAGAAAAAACAGTAGTAATCGATTACTCTTCACCAAATATCGCGAAACCGTTCTCCATGGGACATTTACGTTCAACGATGATCGGGAATTCTTTAAAACATATCGCTGAAAAGTGTGGATATGAGGTTGTAGGAATTAATTATATTGGCGATTGGGGAACACAGTTCGGGAAATTAATTACCGCATATAAAAAATGGGGAAATGAAGAACTTGTAAAAGAAGATCCAATTCGTGAATTATTCAAATTATATGTTCAATTCCACGAAGAAGTCAAAGAGAAGCCAGAGCTAGAAGAAGAAGGGCGTGCATGGTTTAAGAAATTAGAAGATGGTGATGAAGAAGCAGTCTTTTTATGGAACTGGTTCCGTCATGAATCTTTAAAAGAGTTCTCCCGTATTTATGAATTGCTTGGTGTTGAATTTACGAACTTCCAAGGAGAAGCTTTTTATAATGATAAAATGGATGATTTTGTTGAGATTTTAGAAGAAAAAGGGCTATTAGAAGAATCCGATGGTGCGCAAGTTGTCAATTTAGAAAAAGAAAATATGCCACCATGTTTAATTAAAAAATCAGATGGAGCGACACTTTATGCAACGCGCGATTTAACAGCAGCACTATATCGTCAAAACACATATGCATTTGATAAAGCACTGTATGTAGTAGGAGCAGAACAAAGTTTGCACTTTACACAATTTTTCACGGTATTAAAGAAATTAGATTATAACTGGGTAGATGGGATGGCTCATGTACCATTTGGACTCATTTTAAAAGATGGTAAAAAGATGTCCACACGTAAGGGGAAAGTAGTATTACTAGAGGAAGTATTAGAAGAAGCGATTACGCTTGCAGAGCAAAATATTGAAGAGAAAAATCCAAACCTAAAGCAAAAAGAGGAGGTTGCTAAGCAAGTTGGTGTCGGAGCAGTCATTTTCCATGATTTAAAAAATGAACGTATGCACAATATTGAGTTCTCCTTAGAAAAAATGCTGAAATTCGAAGGAGAAACAGGACCGTATGTTCAATATACACATGCACGTGCTTGCTCTATTTTAAGAAAAGAAAATGCTGAATTTGAAATAGAGTCATTTGAGTTAAGCGATGATTATAGTTGGAGTACGATAAAATTATTAAATAGATTTCCTGAGGTCATTGAAACAGCTTTTTCTAAAAATGAACCTTCGCATATTGCGAAATATTTGTTAGATGTAGCGCAGGCATTTAATAAATACTATGGAAATGTTCGAATTTTAGAAGATAATGAAGAGAAAGAAAGTAGACTTGCACTTGCTTATACTGTAACGATTGTATTAAAAGAAGGATTACGTTTACTTGGCATGGGCGCTCCAGAAGAGATGTAGGTAAAGCAATTTTATGATTCAAAATATCTCCGCACATTAATACAATATAAGTATTGAATTTTTATTAGGGAAATACTGTGGAGCTGCCTGTAAGCACAGGCAGCTTTTTTATATATAAGTAAGCGTTAAATATTTCCCATCTACTATTTGTAAATAACTCATGAGAGAATCTCCTTACATACTACATGTGGAGGTTTTTTTATAAAAAAACCGGATGCCCTCAAATACACCGCGAAGTACTAGAGAAAGTGCCATCATGTATAGTGTGGTTGAAACTGCAAAAGAGAACAATTTAAGTCTTTATCATCATCTTCGTTATTTGTTTGAAACGCAAACCATATCAATTTAAACAATAAAGGGGAGATTGATATAGTCTTGCCGTGGTCAATGGATTTACAGTCTAGTTGCAGAGTGCCGAAAAAAAGCGAAGGAAACAAAAAATAACTCCAAAATCAACTTGTATTGTATATTTTAGAGTTACTTTAGTTTAGAACATGTTAAAATAACCATGTATGCAAACTATAAAAAGAGAATAAGGGAGTCATGAGTTTGAAGAAGGCAGTGAAAGGTTTATTATGGGGTACAGGCTCGATATTTGGTGCTGTCGCGGCATTTATTACGTATGTGGTAATTACGGATGTGAAGCATAAGGATGTTGAGAAGTTGAAGGTGGCAAATAATAACGAGCGCGTTCTTAAAGTCGGGGAAGAGTTTAAGGCGACAACGTTTAATATTGGCTACGGCGGTTTAGATAAGGATCAAGATTTCTTCTTAGACGGAGGAACGGGTTCGCGCTCTAGTAGTAAAGAGCAAACAAAAAAGAATGTCAGCAATATGCTGTCTTTCTTACAAAATGAAGATTCTGATTTTATTTTAGTGCAAGAGATGGATGAGAAGTCACTTCGTTCATTTGATGTGAATCAGTATAAGGCGTTTCAAGATGGATTGAAAGATCATGCGTCTACGTTTGGTTATAACTTTAATGCGCAGTGGGTGCCGGTGCCAATTAAGAAGCCGCACGGATATACGAACAGTGGCCTTGGTTCGTTCTCAAAATATAAAGTAGAAGAAGTGACGAGATATCAGCTTCCTGGAAGAGAAATGTGGCTTCGTCAATTATTCGAATTAGATCGAGCGATTGTTGAGCATAAGGTTCCAGTTGATAACGGGAAATATTTACGAATGGTGAACGTTCATTTATCTGCATATGATAAGGGCGGAAACATTCGAAAGCAACAAGTTGAGTTTTTGAAAGAGTATATGAATAAGCATTACAAAAATGGCGATTATATTGTGCTTGGCGGAGACTGGAATCAGCTATTATCTGATGTGCAGTTAAAAGATCCGAAGTTTAAAGAAGAATGGCCAGAGTGGTTAGTACAGCTGCCAGAAGATTTCACTGATGGTGGGTTCCAGTGGGCTGTTGATGATACTGTTTGGACAGTTCGTGATAATGCGAAGAGCTATGTCGAAGATGAGAACTTCGTTACGATTATCGATGGATTTTTAGTGTCTCCCAATGTGGAGATTGTGAGCGTACAAGGGCATGATTTGAAGTTTGAAAACAGTGATCATAACCCGGTAAGCGCAGTGTTGAAGTTAAAATAGTAGGGGAATGGCTCTATTGAAACGTTTGATACTTCAAGCAGTTAGAGGGAATTTTAAGAAAGTAAAAGTGAAATGCTATCCTTTAAAAAAGGTAGCATTTTTTTGTGTTTTTTGACTTTTAAAGTTTCGTTCCATCTTTTCTTGATTAGGTATGAATTTAAAATAGAGTCAGGATATTTCGGGGGGGGATTTCATATGTTTTACCTGACTGTAATCGGTCAATGAATGGCTCCATATCAAATGGGATGTGCTCAGAGTGCTTTTTTATTGTTCTACTTTGAAAATATTCAGGTTCTTTATTCTACTGATATATACGCATATCAAGCTTTAATCTTGAAATAAAATAAGCATTATTCTCTTCTATAGTATGAAAGTCTTTTAAGTTAAAATATCTTAAATCACGTATACATACATCGTTCGGTTGAAGGGACGTTAAACAATTTGTGTGATTTATAAAAATGAAGGTGGAATGTATATATTTTGTAAATGTAGAATATGAAAGGAATTACTTATGGTTGCTGAAGAAGTATGGACCAGAACAAGACAAAAATCCTAAATAAAAAGCAGTTGACCTGAACTGCACCCCAATTGTTAGACACATAATCTAACAATTGGAGGTGCAGTTTTTCTATGGCTAAATTTACGGTTGATGAAAAAATACACATCGTTCTACGTTATTTGAACGGAAATGAAAGTTATCGAGAAATTGGTAAAGCGATCGGCATAAGAGACACAGTAATTTTGAATTGGGTAAACCAATATAAGCAGAATGGTGTGGAAGCTTTCCTAAAACGGTATACAAATTACACACAACAATTTAAACTAGACGTACTAAATTTTATGATTGAAAACGGTACGTCCTTAATTGAAACGGCAGCTATCTTTAACATTCCTGCCCCTTCAACGATTATTGTTTGGAAAAAACAACTCGAAACACAAGGAATTGGTGCCCTTCAATCAAAGAAAAAGGGGCGTCCATCCATGAAAAAAGTGTCGAATAAACAATCAAGACAAGCACCAGTTGAAGGATCAGTCGAAGCACTTGAAGCACGTATTAAACAGCTTGAAATGGAAAATGAGTACTTAAAAAAGTTGAATGCCTTAGTTCAAAACAAGGAAAAGTCACTAAACAGGACAAAGCGCAAGTAGTCTATGAATTAAGGCATAAATATTCGGTGAAGGCACTCGTGGAGCTAGCTGATATTCCACGAAGCACGTATTATGATTTAGTGAAGAAAATGAATCGTCCGGATCTAGATACCGATTTGAAAGCTGAGATTAAAGCGATTTATGAGGAAAATGAAGGGCTTTATGGCTACCGTCGCATTCGTGATGAGTTAACGAATCGTGGTCAGAAAGTGAATCACAAGAAGGTTCAGCGCATTATGAAAGAGCTTGGATTAAAGTGTGTTGTGCGTATGAAAAAATATAAGTCTTATAAGGGGAAATCCGGTAAAATTGCACCAAATATTTTAGAGCGCAATTTTAATGCAAATGCCCCGAATCAAAAATGGGTAACAGACATCACAGAGTTTAAATTGTTTGGAGAGAAACTTTATTTATCACCTGTATTAGACTTGTATAACAGTGAAATTATTACATATACAATTGGCTCTAGACCGACGTATTCACTTGTTTCAGAAATGTTAGAGAAAGCATTAGAACGTTTACCTGAAAATCACCAGCTACTGATGCATTCAGATCAAGGGTGGCATTATCAAATGAAACAATATGTCCGTACACTTGAATCAAGAGGTATTGTGCAGAGTATGTCTCGAAAAGGAAACTGTTACGACAACGCAGTAATGGAGAATTTCTTTGGGATCATGAAGTCGGAATTCCTCTACATAAAAGAGTTTGAAAGTGTAGAGCATTTTAAAATAGAATTAGAAAAATATATAGATTACTATAATACGAAACGGATAAAGGCAAAATTAAAAATGAGCCCGGTGCAATACCGGACTCACTTTTATCAAGCTGCCTAATGAAATAACCGTGTCTAACTTTTAGGGGTCACTTCAACCATATATATGAGGCAACTGCTTTTTATTTAGGGGTACCGTCAGTCCTCTTTATAAATTCTATATCTACCAGACAGGTCTTACTCCCGATGAAAATTTACCTTCTCTAGCTTTATAAACTAATTTTGTTAAATCTTCTCTGATCATTTTCATTCGTTCAGCACCTATGTTTTCACTCCAGCGCTGTTCTATCTCAGCTATTATTTCCTCCTTTGCTTTCACTACTAACCAACCTCGTTTAGTCAAAACAATAATTTTTCCTCTTTTATTAGTGCGATGATTTTGGCGCATTACATAACCACTATTCTCAAGATAATCCACCATTTTACTCACAGCTTGCTTTGTAATTCCTAAATATTCGGCTAGTTCTATACCAGTTGCTCCATCAAGGCTGATACATTTAAGAATAAAACCATGTGCAGGTTTAATATCGCCAAATCCTAATTCACTCAATCTGTCATGTAGTTCATTAATCGATGCACTAAAAGATAATGACAAAAGAGATGTAAGATCTAATTCACTAAAAACTTGATGATCCATACATAAAGCCTCCTCAAAAGAAGTCAATAAAATTTACTTTACTAATATTGTACTACACCAATAATAGTCAATCAAATCAACTTAAATTTAATCTTGTTTTACTGAAAAAATATAGTCAATTTAGTTGACTATATTTTATCTTATTGTACATGTGAATCTCGGTCAATTTAGTTGACTTGAGTTTTATCCTATTGTAACATGTGAATCGTAGTCAATTTAATTGACTTGATTATTTATGTCATGAAAGGAGATTCGCTAAAAAAATCAAAATTGTTACGGTTCAAAGCTTATGTTGGAAAGGATGAATGATGGAAGTGAATAAAGTGGATTACGATGTACATAATCCTGTAAAAGTAAACAGGTTATGGATAATTCTTGTATTAGGGACACTTACGGCAATTGGACCATTGGCCATTGATTTGTACTTGCCTTCTTTACCAAAAATAACAGAGGATTTACAAACGAGTACCTCTCTTACTCAGCTTACGTTAACAGCTTTTTTGCTTGGGCTTGCGGTGGGACAATTATTCGTTGGTTCTATTAGTGATATTTATGGGCGGCGTAAGCCTTTAATTATCGCTCTTATTATTTTTATTGGATCTTCTTTACTTTGCGCGGTAGCACCATCTATTTGGAGTTTAATTCTATTACGATTTTTACAAGGGGCTTCAGGATCAGCGGGTATTGTTATATCACGTGCTATGGTACGCGATATGTACTCAGGTCCTGAAATGACAAAGTTTTTCTCACTTCTAATGTTAGTAAACGGAGCAGCGCCAATTTTGGGTCCCATTATTGGAGGGCAATTGTTACAGATTACATCATGGCATGGTGTCTTCGTTGTCCTTGGAGCAATATGTGTCTTTATGTTAGTATGTGTTATTTTTATCTTACCTGAGACATTACCTCCAGCAGAGAGAGCGACAGGTGGTTTAATAGGAACATTATCAACATACAAGAAATTACTGAAAGATCGCTTGTTTATGGGATATGCTTTGTCCCAGGGATTAGTAATAGCAGCGATGTTTGCTTATATTTCGGGATCACCGTTTGTGCTGCAAAATATATATGGAGCATCACCTCAAGAATTTAGTTTGTTTTTTGCTCTTAATGGTATTGGGATTATCATTGCCACTCACTTTACCGGCCGTTTAGCAGGGAAGCTAAGTGAGAAAACATTATTTGTAGCCGGTATTGGGATTGCAGTTGTCGGTGGTATTTCTTTACTTCTTACGATTGTATTAGGAATCGGGTTAATTGGTGTTTTATGTTCATTATTCCTTATTGGATCAAGTGTTGGGGTTGTATCAACACCAGGTTTTTCTCTAGCAATGAGAAATCAAAAACAAGCTGCCGGAACAGCATCAGCGTTGCTAGGGTTGTTTCAGTATATTTCTGGAGCGCTTGTTGCGCCTTTAGTTGGGATTGGAGGTAGTAACACAGCACTTCCTATGGGAATTGTGATTGCCTTATGTGAAGTGGGAGCAGTTTTATGTTACATATTTATGGCGCATCGTAGTGAAAAACAAATTGCACTGCGAGAAAAACAAGATATATCGGCATAAAACTATTAAAAAAGAGCTGATTCAAACTACACTTTGAATCAGCTCTTTTTATTATATTTTTGAAATGATTCATACATATTACTCATACTAGGGGTACAATTCAAATATAAGCGAGCGGTTTTATTCCATCTTTTTTAGTATGTTGCTAGAAATGTACTCGACTATTTTTCACAGGTTCATACGTCCTATCTAGTAGTAAATTATAAGTAAGCCCAAGTAATACTAAAAAACCACCAATAATTTTACCAATAGATACATCTCCCGAGTTGAAAAAATCAATCAAAACTCCCATAAACAATTGCCCTACAAAAATCAATAACGTTAAATAGAAAGATGATATCTTAGGAGTAATATAGTTTGATAATACAATTACAATAACACCTACTAACCCACCTAAATACACTACAAATGGTATAGATTGCAATGTTGGAGTTGATACGTGAAGAGATTCATTGCTAAAGATTAAAAATAAAAATGAAAAAAACAGTCCCGTAATATAATTAACAAATGTCCCTTGGAAAATTCCAATTTTTGTTGCTAAGTTAGCATTAATAATTCTTGCAACTACAATGGAAATTCCAGCTAAAATGGCAATACAGACATATAACATGGTTCCACCCTCCATTAAAAAATAGTCATTACAACGATTCCTGAAGAAATCAGTAGTAATCCAAACATTTTTTTCTTTTCAAATTTCACAACCCTCATACCCAATAAGCCGAAATGATCGATAATAATAGATGAAACAGATTGCCCAAGTAGACTTAAAGCGATAGTAATAGAGACACCAAGTGCTGAGAAGCTAATATTACTAAACAATACAGTAAATACACCGATAGCTCCTGCGCTATAGAGGTAAAGTGGTATCCCTTTTTGCATGTGAAATTTGGACTTGCTAACAAGCAAAACAATGACAATGGCAACTAATCCAACGATATGAATCATTACACTAGACGTATAGTTACCTGTCATTTCAGATAAGACTCCATTTAAAGGAATCATAATGGCGATGAAAGCACCTATAATAATTGAGAGTAAATTGTACAATGATGTTCCCCCTTTATAAATTTACATGTAATGTATCACGATTAAATCGTGAGCTACTATGACATATGTCATAGTGAAAGAAAGAAATTTTCTTTATAATGATAATGAGTTACAAAGGTGGGGGATGTATGAAGAAAATATGTAATTCTCATAAGTTAGACGATTATGTGAAAAAGAATAAAATTGCATCATTTTTCAGCAATGACATGAAATCATATATGGAACTATTACTCTTTAAAAAGAATGAGTATATTTGTAAGGAGAATGAAGATATTCACTATCTGTATTTCTTTGTTGAAGGAAAAGCAAAGGCCTATAACACATTAAGTAATGGGAAATCTGTATTATTATGTTTTTATGATACCTTACAAATGTTAGGGGATATTGAATTAATCCACTCTCAAAAAATTACTTCTAATGTACAAGTGATAGCGGATTCATATTGTATTGGTCTACCTTTAGAAAAAGTTAGAGAACAATTGCTGAGTGATGCAACTTTTTTAAGGTGTATCTGCGGTTCTTTAGCTCATAAGTTAAATAGACTTTCAAAAAATAGCACAATTAATTTACTGTATCCTCTTGAAAATAGATTAGCGAGTTACATTCTTGCGACAGGAGAATGTACTACACATACTAAACAAAGAATTATATTTAATGGAAATTTAACGGAAACATCGGAATTATTAGGAACAAGCTATAGGCACTTACTACGAACATTGAATACTCTCTGCGATAAAAGTGTAATAAGAAAGAATAATGGATACTTTGAAGTGATAAACATAGGTCTTTTAAAACAGCTCGCGGCAGATGTTTATAAATAAACAGAGTCTAAGTGTAGACATTTATAGAGTTTCGAAAGATTAGAATTTTGGAATGGCAGGTGCCCTTATGAAACAAAAAATAGCTATTATTTCAGATATTCATGGAAATAGTTTTGCGCTAGAAGCGGTGTTAAAAGATATCTCACATCGTAATGTGGATTTGATTTTTAATTTAGGAGATAGTATATATGGTCCTTTAGATCCTGTAGGAACAATCAAGATTTTAAAGGAGCATAAGATGAATCACGTTAGAGGTAACTGTGATCGAATGTTGTGGGAGCCTGTGCAAGATTCATCATCCACTCTATATGAAGTGAAAAGGTTATTAACAAATGAGCATTTAAATTGGCTAAAGGAGCATCCTTCTCAATATATTATGGAAGATATCTTTTTCTGTCATGGAACACCAGATTCGGATGAAATATATTTACTAGAAAAAATGACAGAAGATGGAGGGGTATTGAAGACTACAGATGAAATTATGAAACACCTTCAAAACATAGAGCAACAAATAATTGTATGTGGACATACTCATATTCCTAGAGTTGTATATTTACCAGATGGGAAAATCGTTGTAAATCCAGGGAGTATAGGTCTTCCAGCGTACAAAGATGACTTGCCGATTTCTCATAAAATGGAATCAGGATCACCGCTCGCTAATTATGCAGTACTGGAAAAGGAATCAACACGGTGGATTATCGAACAAATTTCAGTACCGTATGATTGGGAGAAAGCTGCAGAGAGTGCAGAGAAGAACGGACGAGAGGATTGGGCGGTGGCATTACGAACTGGTCGCGTGGAAATATAGTGCTGGAAATCTTTATAGTCCATAGGTTCAGAAAGTAAAGTGAGTTTATAAGTATGAAAGGAATTTGGGCGGCATGGTTGAAAAGAAATGGATAACAATCATAAGATTAAAACAAACCGAAGATCAGAAGTAGTGTCAGTGTTTTCTAACATAAAGTTTGTGGATGTTGTAGCATAGACTGCTTATCTTTTAAATTTCAAAAGCGCCAACTTAGTGATAAGAAACTTTCCCTTATCACTAAGTTAGTGCTTTTTTATGTTTACTTTAAAACTCCATCTACTAAAAAGAATAGGATTGAAAAAAGTGTGATTACGACTGTGAAAATAAAAATTCTGGAAATTCATCTGAATTTCTAGCATGTTTTTGTATAGAACCAACTGCTTTAAGAAAATAGTAATCTGCGCTTTCAACTTTAGCTGGTTCTAGCTCCACAGATCTTTTTTCTAGTTTATTAAATTGAATTTTTCCTGATTTTTCTTCCTCTTCACAAGGAAAAAAACGATAAACAACTTCCTCTTCATTTTCATATTCTTTAAACAAATCTACACATAATCCCATATTTATTACTTCCTTTCTAAATAAGGAATGTTACCTTGATTTTACATGTATATCAACTTGAAAGTCTTCAAAATGCAAAAAAGAAAGATGTGTTATTAGACAAAGAAGCGCTGAAAAATATGAATGCTGTAATTACATTAAAATATAAAAATGGAGATAAACAAGATTTCTTTGTACAGTTAGAAGGAAACCTTGTAGAGAGTACCAGTGAACAGCACGGAGTGGGTTATGAAGTAAACGGTACATACGCCAAAAATATCATTAAGTTGTTTAAATAAAGGCCGAATTTTGATATCGGAGGAATCAAGAAAGTGGCACAAATATTTAGTAATCCGATGCTCTTAGTTTTGATTCTTTTTTCAGTTCTTACGATTATGTTAGGTGCAATTGTTTATTTGAAACTCAAAAAATTATGAGTTATACCAATAATCGTTTGCATACTCTTCTTATTACTTGTGTTGAAATATGCAAATGAGACTTTTCTTTCTTGGGTCTTATCATTTCCCGACAGAAAACTCCACCTCAAGGAATGGGTAGGACATGGTCCAATGAGTAGGTGGGAGATGAATGGCGGTTAGGTAAAATCCTAACATTTCTCCTTGTGGAAGAGTTAGGATGAGGTATCGGGATTCGTTCGTTCCTATAGAAGGGAATTGATGCAGGAAGAAGTATTCTTACATAGAAGGAATTGTTCCATTATAAAAGTCTTCCATATGTATACATTTTTGAAGGGTGGCAGAGGATTTTCGACAAAAAAGAAGAAATGATACGAGAGAAGTATTTTTGAGTATATTCCGATATCGTTCTCATACATATGGTGAAAAAAGCATGTAGAAAAACTAAAATAGAAAGTGAGGTGGAAAGTGGTGCTCGTCCATAAAGCGTATAAGTTCCGGATCTACCCTAATGCAGAACAAAAAATAAGTATCGCGAAAACAATGGGTTGTTCTCGTTTTGTATTCAATTATTTTTTAGCAAAATGGAATGATAGATATAAAGAAACAGGGAAAGGATTCACCTATGGAACTTGTTCTTCGCAACTACCTGCCCTCAAAAAAAGAATTTGTATGGCTCAAAGAAGTGGACAGCATGGCTCTTCAATCTTCTCTTCACAACTTCGCTGACTCGTATTCACGATTCTTCAACAAACAAAACAAAGCACCTCGGTTTAAGTCAAAAAACAATAAAGTCCAATCCTATACAACGAAGCACACAAATGGGAACATCGCGATTGTAGGGAATAAAATAAAGTTACCGAAACTGGGCCTTGTCACGTTTACCAAAAGTCGTGAGGTAGAAGGACGTATTTTGAGCGCTACTGTCAGAAGGAATCCAAGTGGAACATATTTTGTCTCGATTCTTGCTGAAGTAGAAGTGCAAGAATTGCCAAAGACAGGTTCCGCTGTTGGTGTGGATGTTGGCGTGAAAAACGTTGCGATTCTTTCAACGGGAGAAGTATTTGGCAATCCGAAATGGTTTCGGATATTAGAGAAAAAGCTCGCTCATGCTCAGCGCATTTTGTCTCGTCGTACAAAAGGTGGAGCGAACTGGCATAAACAGCGAATCAAAGTGGCTTGTATATATGAACGAATCACAAATGCAAGAACTGATTACTTACAAAAACTATCTACGATGATCATCAAAAACCACGATGTGATTGGGATAGAAGATTTGCAAGTATCCAATATGTTACAGAATCACAAGCTCGCGAAAGCGATTCAAGAAGTATCTTGGTCACAATTCAGAGCGATGCTTGTGTATAAAGCAGAGTGGTATGGAAAACAAGTTATCGTGGTATCCAAAACATTCGCCAGCTCTCAACTTTGTTCGCATTGTGGCAACAAAAACAAAGACGTGAAAGATCTAGAGTTGCGTGAATGGAAGTGTCGTTCTTGTGGTATGCATCATGATAGAGATGTCAACGCAGGACAAAATTTGAGAAAAGAGGCCTTAAGGCTTCTAACCGTAGGGACTACGGGGATTGCCTACTAATAAAGCCGAGGGATACTTTGGTGTTCGTAGGAATCCCCCACTTCAAATAGTTTGTTAGACTGTTAAGTGGGGGTAGTTCAAATATACACTGGTATCTCTATTAGTTGGACTTTTCATTAAATCCATTTTGTCTAAATGAGGTTACCAGATTTCTAGATACATTAAATACTTATGGATATGCAAAAATGTTTATATATCTATAAAATATTTTATCATCTGCTCAAAGAAGCAAATGGAATCAATGCTTTCAATATAAATAAAAGGGGATGATTGAATTGAAAGAGTATGAATGGGATAATCAGTTAGAATATTTGAGAAATACAAGAGATCTATATTACAACGATGATTATATAAGTTTTTTGGTAAATGCAGTTTGGAAAATTTCTAAACCAGTTCATATAGTTGACTACGGTTGTGGATATGGATATTTAGGGCTGACCCTATTGCCTCTGTTACCAATAGGGTCTAGATATACAGGAGTTGATAAGGGTAAGAAACTAATTAATGAAGCAAGAGAGTTATTCCGAAGTCTTCCATATGAAGTAGAGTTTATTGAAGCAGATGCTACTGAAATTGAATTAGAAAGAAATTATGATATAGCAGTTTGTCATGCTTTTTTACTACATATGAACGATTCGAAGACAATGTTACAAAAAATGATAGATTCAGTTGTTAATGGAGGCAGTATCATATGTTTTGAACCACACTGGATTTCTAATATGTCTTCGTATTACCTGAATAATCTGGAGCAAGCTGAAATGATTCAGCTTGGTGTTCTGCAAAAATTGTTTGAAAAAGATGCAAAGCGAAATGGCGCGGATGGTAACATTGGAATGAAATTACCGATATATTTAAGTGAACTAGGTGTAGAAAAGATTGAGTGCAGGGTTAGCGATAAGGTGAATTTTCTTAATACGAATGAGATGCAAAGAGAGAAACAACAATTGTATCACGCACTTAAGGAAGAGGGAATCGGTAATACACCTGCTGAAAAGGATGGTTTTATTGAACGTTTAATAAGCCGAGGACTGACGTATAATGAAGCGATAGCACAGTACCAGGCAGAATTAAACTTCTCTAAAGAATTTACTTTAGAATCTTCTTTCGTCTATGCCCCAAGTATGAAAATCACTTTTGGAATCGTGAAGAATAAGTAAATATGTCGAAATAGTGTACGAATTTGGATAGAATCGATATTAATTTTGAAAACTTTGCTCAAATCATCCATATCCTATAGAAAAACAGAGATAGTCTTGTTATGATAACAAACATAGTCCTTTTCATAACTCAAATAGATAGAATAGTGAGGTAATTTTTAGGGAAGGATGTATACAAGGGAGGAACAGCATGAAGCGAGTTGCTTGGTTTACTGATAGTACAACTGCAAGCTGTACAACAAGTGAAGATAATTTTGTTATACCAATTGAAATTGTTATTAATGGAACTGCCTATAAAGACTGTGAAGAAGGTGTTCGTGAACGTGTCTACGATGCGTTAAAAGAAGGTGTAACCGTAACTACATCACAACCGAATTTAGGCGAGATGGTTGCTCTTTTCTCGAAGTGTAAAGAGGAATATGAAGAAGGATTTGCTTTCACAATTAGCGGGAAGGTAAGTGGTACCTATCAAAATATGATACTCGCAGCAGAAATGGCAGGATTTCCTCTAATCGTAATAGATAGTGAAACAGCAAGTTATCCAATGGATGAACTTTTAACAAAAGCACAAACGTTATACCGTGAAGGTATGACTTTACAAGATATACAAAAAACAATACAACACATTGAACGTAGTCCTTATTATGTATTTCCGAAAGATCTAAAAGGTTTATATGCAAGTGGACGTGTGAAGGGAGTGCAGTTTATACTAGGTAGCCTACTAAGCGTGAATCCAATTTTAGAAGTACAAAACGGAGAAGTTGTGATGACAAAAAAAGTTCGTAAAATACAAAAGTGTAAAGAGTATATGCGAACTGAACTTGAAAAAGACACTCCGAAAGTGGTACATGTTTTCCACGCTAATGATGAAGCAGGGGCGAAAGAATGGATTGCCGATTTTAGAGAAGTATTTCCTGAAATGAAGTTTCAAATTTACCCACTTCCTATATCTTTTGCTGTTCATGCTGGCGCTGGAACAATTGCGATTAGCTTTTCGAAAGGGGAAAACCGTGAATAATTCACGGTTTTTTTATGTTTTTGTTCTCAGTTTTATGTAAATGGAAATAATTCAGAAATTTAGTAATAAGTATAGGACAAATTTGTATTCATATAACGAAAAAATACGCTATTCTTTTTATGGAAGTATACAGAAAAAATGATGTTTTATGAATCTATCAAATTTTGATAAGCTACAATTATTTTCTAAAGAATTATAGCAACATATGTCACCATCTAAAGGAGAATAGGAACTTGCAAAAAATCGAAAGAATATCAAATCGAATTTTATACTTACCACCGTATCAAGAAACGGATCGACCAATTTTAGCAGCAGTTACAGGAGAAAAAAAGACATTATTAATTGATGCTGGAAATTCACCTAAACATGCTAATTTATTTCTTAAACAATTAGAAGAAGTACATATTAAAGGCGACTTTCTTGTTCTCACTCACTCAGATTGGGATCATGTTTTCGGGATGAGCGCAATAGATATACCAGTAATTGCTCATTATAAAACTCACGAAAAAATTAAAAGGCTTCAGAATTTATCATGGGAAGATAAATACTTAGATCAGCGCGTTAAAGAAGGAATAGAAATTCCATTTTGTGCGGAAGCAATAAAGAAAGAGTTGGGTCATCAGAGAGAAGTGTTTCTTCCAATACCTGATATTACATTTGATAAGCAAATGTCTATTAATTTAGGGGAAGTAACGGTTGTAATTGAACATGTGGGTGGCGATCACGCTGATGATTGTACGGTTATTTATATTCCGGAAGAAAAAATTCTTTTTCTGGGGGATTGTATGTACGCAAATCTCTACTCAAAAAAATGGAGTTATACCATTAAAAATACTTTGCAACTAGTTAAACAGCTTGAAAAATATGACGCAGACATTTTTTTCTTATCTCATCACGATAAGCCCGTTTATAAAGAGGAATTTCAATTGAAAATTAATTTTTTAAAAGAAACAGCATTTTTGACGGGAAAATATAAGGGGAATGAAAAAGCCATTATTAAAGAGCTTGAAAAGGGACTGCAAAGAAAATTAAATGCTGAAGAAATTGAAACTATCAATTTTTTCGTCAATGGATACTGTCTAGAAAGAGTTTAATATTAAACTCAGAGAAAAGTATACGATTTCTTTTACTAGAAAGCATGTTAAAAAGCCTAGGAATTTTGTTTCTGGGTCTTTTAACATGTTTGTTTATTAAAGCGTTGTACCTTTTCATGGCTATAATCTAATTTTGTGTTTTCCACAAAAACAAGAAAAGATAACATAAAAGAAGAACACTAAATATGTAGAGAAAGCATTTGTTAATCTGAATTTTATTTCGATTCTTCAGATTTGTTAGTTCGATACAACAGAACATGCTATTTAGCTGTTTTAAATCGAAACGAAGAGGCAAAGGCAGAACTTGAAACAGTTCTTCATGAAGATAAAACTGGATTTTTTGCAGAACTTGGAGAAGAAGATGAAGGTTTAGAGGAAGTATGGGGCACGATAAAGTAATAGAAACTTTTCACGATGTATAAAATACGAAAATTAGGATGAAAATGAAAATATATTTTTGAATTGATTGACAATTATCTGTTTCATGGAATAAAATAACTTTTAATAAAAGTATACAAATCTGAAGACGAGAAAGAGTAAAATATCGTACTGTTCCCCAGAGAGCCGGTGTCTTGCTGAAAGCCGGTGTACAGACTTTATTTGAAAATCATCTCCGAGGAGCCGTGGCTGAATAGAGTAAGCTCGGACGGATGTCTACCGTTACAAAGAACGCGTATGCTAGTACGTTGCTAAGTGCTATTGGTTAAATACTAATAGAATTAGGGTGGTAACGCGGGTAAACCCGTCCCTACTTATAGGGACGGTTTTTTTGTGTGCTTTTACAAAATTTCAAAGGAGTGATTGTAAATGGAGAAGGTAGATGTAAAAGAATTAGCTGTAGGAAGAGAAACACGAATTCGTAAGCAGTGGAACAAGCAGAATATCTTTGAGCAATCCATTCGGAATCGTGAAGGCGCACAATCTTTCGTTTTTTATGAAGGACCACCAACTGCAAATGGATTACCGCACGTTGGGCATGCGCTTGGGCGGACGATTAAAGATGTAGTAGCAAGATATAAAACAATGACTGGATACAAAGTACTGCGAAAAGCTGGCTGGGATACACATGGATTACCGGTAGAACTAGGAGTGGAAAAGCAGCTTGGTATTTCTGGTAAACATGAAATTGAAGAATACGGAATTGAACCATTTATCCAAAAGTGTAAAGAAAGTGTATTTACGTATGAAAAGCAGTGGCGTGAATTTACTGAGAGCATTGGATATTGGGTTGATATGGATGATCCGTACGTAACTTTGCAGAACCCTTATATTGAGAGTGTATGGCATATTCTTGGAACAATTCATGAAAAAGGGCTGCTATATAAAGGGCATCGAGTTTCACCGTACTGTCCAAGTTGTCAAATATCACTTAGTTCGCATGAAGTAGCGCAAGGTTATAAAACAGTAAAAGATTTAAGTGCGACTGTGAAATTTAAAGTATTGAATAGTGAAAATGAATATTTTCTTGGGTGGACAACAACCCCGTGGACATTGCCTGCCAATGTAGCTCTTGCTGTACATCTGGATATGGAATATGTGAAAGCAGAGAAAGATGGAACCGTTTATATTGTTGCAAAAGAGCGTGCAAATGATGTGTTAAAAGAAGGCTATCAAGTATTATCTACTCATAAAGGAGCAGAATTAGTAGGTATTTCATATACAGCGCCATTTCCTATGGACGAAGTTACGAATGGATACCGTGTTATTTCAGCAGACTTTGTTACGGGAGATAGCGGGACGGGACTTGTTCATATCGCACCAGCTTATGGAGAAGATGATTATAAAGTGGTGCAACATGAAGGATTATCGTTCCTTCATGTTGTGGATGAGCAAGGTAAATATACAGAAGTTGTTCCGTTTTTAAAAGGGAAGTTTGTGAAAGAGTGTGATGTGGATATTGTTCGTTATTTAGCTGGGGAAGGATTGCTCTATCATAAAGAGAAATATGAACATAGTTATCCGCATTGCTGGCGCTGTGATTCACCACTTCTCTATTATGCTGGAGAGAGCTGGTTTATTCGGACAACTGAAATTAAAGAGACGTTCTTACAGAATAATGATGCAGTTACATGGTATCCAGACCATATGAAGCATGGGCGATTTGGAAAGTTTTTAGAGAATATGGTGGACTGGAATATTAGCCGGAAACGCTACTGGGGAACACCGTTAAATGTATGGGAATGTGAAAACTGTGATCATCAATTTGCGCCGAAGAGCATCGAGGGATTAAGAAAGCATAGCAGAGGGCAGGTAGAAGAAAATTTAGAACTGCATAAACCGTATGTAGATGAAGTGAAGGTATGCTGTGAAAAATGCGGTGGCTTAATGACTCGTACGCCAGAAGTAATTGATGTTTGGTTTGATAGTGGTTCGATGCCATTTGCACAGTATCATTATCCATTTGAAAATAAAGAGCTTTTTGAGGAACAATTCCCAGCGGATGTAATCGCTGAAGGTGTCGATCAAACGCGCGGTTGGTTTTATAGTTTATTAGCAGTAGCGGCTTTATACACTGGAAAAGTACCATACAAACGTGTATTATCTCTTGGGCATGTGCTAGATGAACAAGGACAGAAAATGTCTAAAAGTAAAGGAAATGCATTAGATCCAGTAGACTTAATTGAAAAATTTGGTGCAGACGCATTAAGATGGGCTCTTCTTGTTGATAGTGCACCTTGGAATGCAAAACGATTTTCTGAAAGAACTGTCCAAGAGGCGAAGTCGAAACTTGTAGATACACTTGTAAATGTATATAGTTTTTATGTTTTATATGCAAACTTAGATGAATATGATCCAAAAGAGAAGTATGAGGTAAAGCGAACGAAATTAGATGAGTGGGTATTATCACGTCTTCATAGTACAACGAAAAAAGTAAGAAGTGCATTAGATGAGTATCAATTTACAAATGTAGCTCGTGAAATTGCGACTCTTGTAGATGAGGTAAGTAACTGGTATGTAAGACGTTCACGCAGTCGTTTTTGGGAGTCTGGCATGAATCCTGAAAAGACCGCGGCGTATGAAACACTTCATGAGGTACTTGTTACACTTAGCAAGTTACTTGCTCCATTTACTCCTTTTGTAGCAGAAGATATTCATCTTAACTTGGAAGGAAGAAGTGTTCATTTGACGGATTATCCAGTAGCAGATGAAACACTTATTCAATCAAAGCTAGAACAAGAAATGGATGCTGTTTTACAAGTTGTAGAACTCGGACGTAGCAATCGAAATCAATATGCATTAAAAGTGAAACAGCCATTAGCAGAGCTTGTATTACTAGAGCATCATGAGCAGAAAGTAGACTGGAAATCCTACCGTGATATTGTTATGGAGGAATTGAACGTAAAAGCATTTCATGTAGAATTAGATGAAACAAAGTATACATCGTATCAATTAAAGCTGAATTTTAAGACGGCAGGACCGAAATTCGGGAAGAACGTCAATGTTGTAAATCAATGGTTAAAACAATTACCGCAAGAAGAAGTACAAAAATTTGTTGTAGAGGAAAAGGCAATGTTTAAGCTTATCTCAGGAGAAGAAATTACAGTATCAGTTGAAGATGTATTGGTAGAACAAGTGCCAAAAGCAGGATTTTCTAATACGACAAACGGACAATATACGGTAATGTTAGATACAAATGTTACAGAGGAATTGTTACAAGAAGGAGTGGCACGTGAATTTATTCGCGCTGTTCAAGAGTATCGAAAACAGTTAAATTTACCCGTTAACTTGCGAGTAGATGTAATCCTTGATACAGAAGATGAATTACAGAGAACATTAATGAAACATCAAGGTTTATTAGAAGAAAACTTGCTAGTAAAGCAATTTACATTCCAAACGTTAACACAAGAGGAAGATGAAATTTCTTTAGGTGAGAAAACGGTTCGAATCAAGTTGAGTCCAGCTAGCTAAATCACAAAAAGTAGTATGTAATTGAAGGCACAGTTACAAAATCCTGTATGAATCATGCAGGATTTTGTTTTTATTCTGCGAAACAGACAGGGATTATTACCTGTTTGTAGTTGGAAATGCTAGAGAAACATAATTTATCTCGCATTAACGGGCAGTAAGACCCCCACCTCAAGATTCAGAGAGAAACAAGAAAGGGAGGTGGGGGGGATCACCTGCCCGTAAAAGTTCGATTGGTGAGGGCTGATTAAAGTTTCACTTTATATCAAAACATCAGTATTCTTTTTGTTTAGCATACATGCAGGAGAGATAATTATGATAGATATTTCACAAAAATTAAAGATTGAAACTTTACAGAACAAAATTTATGATCAGTTTGATCGAGATATATTGAATATTTTAAATGGACAGGTAATGTATGAGCAATTTCAAACACATCAATTAATGGGGAAAAGTGATTATGTTCCTTTTAATGAAGCTATGTGTTCACATGAGACAAGTGAGACAATATTTAGTGATGAATTTAAAAAACTAAGAGCTTTAGGACATCAGGTATCTTTGCAAGAATATGAGAGTATTACCATTTCTCCTTTGAAACCAATGTTTGAAAAACGATACAGATGCATTGTTTTATGGTTTGGTGATGACATGTTCTGTCAGATGAACTTGCTGACGGTGCTGGCATATTTAGAGCAAGTGGGATATAAAGGGGTAGTATTCCTCCATATGGTGAATGAAATGACTTACGAGGTGGAAGAAATTAAGATATCTCTAAAAGGTTATAAAGAAATTTATCAACAAGTACTAATCCGGCAGCGTCTTCCTAAGGTGCAGTTAATGTCAGTCATGTCTCAGGGAATCAGACTATACTTGGAATGCTTAAAGAAAGATAATGAAATCACAGCTTATATTAAAAAACATCTAGATAAACCCCAGGATGAATTACTGAAAGATTTATTTCAGTTGTTTCCTGAGTATGGTTTAGGGGATGTGCAATATTTCAAAATTATTGAAACCATAGCTAAATCCTAGTGTCGTTAGCTATGGTTTTTTTAAACAAAAAATAGATTGATAAATTAATAACTCACCCAGTAATCTTTCTCATAATCCACTCTATAGGTCCTTTAGGAAATTTATTTCTCCATAAAACACTAAATACTATACTAAAAATGAAGAAGCAAATAGCGAATATTAACACAAAAGATAAAGATTGATGTTCAAGTCTGTTTAAAAGAATCAATGTTCCAATTCCTAAAATGACGTGACCTACATAATGAGTTAAAGTTAATTGTCCGGTGTTAACGATGATTCCAATAAACCAATTTTTTTCATACCTTTCAGTAATATATAAGCAAAGAATTAAGATTATTAAAGCAGATCCTGTGGCTGATACGATGTATAAAACGTTGGGTAATATAGGTCCTGTATTAAATAAAAAAGTAGAAGATTCTTCTCCGATATAGGGGATAAAAAAATGAGTTAATGCTTCTGATGACAGTTCAGCAACTGTTGTAATGATTAGGCTAATTATGAATAGTTTTTTTCTAATTTTATTATTAAGAAGATCCATTCGTCCAATCAACATACCAATTAAGAAGAACGAGAACCATGGAAAGATAGGATGGTAGCCATTAAAGAATAAATTACGGAGGAAACCTGTTACTGACCAAAAATCTATATAGTTTATAAAAGGAATAGGGCCTGCCCAGCCTTCAAAGGCATTAAAGGTTAATTGAAGGGATTGTGCAACGAGTAAAATGAGTATTGATAACCAAAGTAATATTTTTTTATTTATTGTAATGAAGAAGGCTGCAATAAAGAGATACACGCCGTAGTAGTGTAATATATCACCTGTCCAGTCGATTGTGTATAACAATAAGCCTAATACGAATAAGAACAAAGATCGCTTCCATATCATTGTTCGACTGGCCATAATCTTGATTTGATTACCACTAGTAACAGAGGATTGTGCCATAAGGGAAATACCGATACCTGCAAGGATGACAAATAAAGCAGAAGCGCGGCCTTCAAAGAGGGACATAAAAGTGATTAACCACGGGGGACCGTTACCTTCAGCCCTTGTTATCACCATAAAATTAACAATGAGCATTCCAAACATAGCCCATGCTCTGGCAAAATCTAATCCAATAATTCTTCTTTTAATTTCCATGGGGAACACGTCCTTTAAATATGCTATGCACAGCTTCGACCCATATTTGCTTATAGTCCATATTTGTATCAAACATCATGAAATTCCCTATATTATCAAGTACCAATGCAAGCATATGAGCTTTGGCTGTCAAGTTATCATCTTCAATAAGTTCTAATGAGCTAGCTTTAGCAAGAAGTACTTCAAATCCCTTTAAATATTCTCTTTGTATGGAGAGTAGTCGTTCGTTGTAAGTGTTATTTCTAGATGCTAGTAACATGTATTCTTGTAGAACACGGTTAAAATAAGGGTCCTTATCTTGTTCATCGATTATATTTACTCCAATTTCAATACATTTTTCAATGAAATTATTCTTTGTAAATTCATCCGTCTTAAAAAAGGTTGAAAATTGAATTGCTTGACATAGCTCATTAAATAAACCTTCAATTAAGGCATCTTTAGATTTGAAGTAATAATAAATAGAGGGTTTTGCGATCCCGACTTCCTCGGCAATCATTGTATATGATGTCTTATTGATCCCGTACTCTGCGAATAAACGATAACTTGCCTCGATTATTGCAGCAAGAGTCTCCTCACTTTTACTCATCTTTGAGCCTCCTAACATGTAAGATTATAGTTAGAATAGCATTGATTAGAATTTCTTTTCAACCTATCGTTAGGTAAAAAACAACCTATTTTTTATTTCACCTTATGTATTACGATTGGTTATGGTCAATAACTAACTATCATAAATCCCTACTTAATAATCCTAGTGAATTATATCTTTCGAAAGTATTTATTACTTTGATACACAAATATTGAGAAAATATTACTTTATATTTAATGAGAAAAAGAGAAAGGTAATATAATTGTTTTTATAGAATTACTCGTACATTCAAAATTTATGAAGAGAGTGGAGAGTGGTTCTAATGTTCAAAAAAAGAGTAGTGGCAATTGCTACAGCAATACCGTTAGTACTAGGTACAGTATCTACTGCTTCAGCGGTAGAAGAGAAACAAGTAAAGATAGACAGATATTCTCCTCAGGAAAAAGCAGCCGAATATTTAAAAGCGAATGCTTCGCAATATGCATTAAAGTCAGATTTATCAGACTTACAGTATATTTCAACAACGGATACACAGGTAGCTTCGTATGTTAGATTTCAACAAGTAGTAAATGGTGCACCTGTATTTTCAAGACAAATAACGGTGACTCTTAATGGAAAAGGTCAAGGATTACTTGCAGTTTCCGATTATCAGCCTGTTCAGAGTGTGAAAGAAATTAAGCAAAAAATCAGTCAAAAAGATGCGGAGCAAAAATCAAAGGCATATGTTGGGGGAGAAAGTGAACAAAATTTGTGGGCGCCAACAATGAATGAATTTGGCTATGTCATTGAAGAAGGTGTTGCTATTCCGGTATACCGAGTTGTAGTCCACTCCAATCAACCATTTGGTGCGTGGGAAACACTCATTGATGCTGAGAGTGGAAAGTTAATTAAAAAGGTTGATATAAACCGGAAAGCGGAAGGGACAGGGAAAGTGTTTATGCCTAATCCCGTCGTATCAAGTGGCAGTTTAACGGGATTAAAGGATAATAATGATGCAGATTCCACAGCATTAAATAATCAATTAAAAACAGTTGCTTTAAAAGGTTTAAATGGGACGGGATTTTTAGTTGGAGATTACGTCACTATTTCTTCAAAGGCAAAAACAAAATCTTCAACCCTTCAATTTAATTACACACGTTCAAATGATAGTTTTGAAGATGTAATGGCGTATTATCATATCGATACTTTACAACGTTACATCCAACAAATAGGTTTTAATAATATTAATAATCGTTCAATTAAAGTAAATGTGAACGGAACGAGAGATGATAATTCTTTCTACTCTCCGTCAACAAAAGCTTTAACATTCGGAACTGGTGGGGTAGATGATGCAGAGGATGCAGGAATTATTGCACATGAGTATGGGCATTCGATTCAAGATAATCAAGTTCCAGGATTCGGAAGTTCTGCAGAAGGCGGGGCAATGGGAGAAGGATTTGGAGATTTCTTAGGTGCAACTTATGAGGATGCCACATCAACTACAGGATATGGAAAAGCATGTGTAGGAGAATGGGATGGGACTTCTTATTCCAGCTCTAATCCAACATGTTTACGACGGTTAGACAATAATAAAGTGTATCCAAGGGATATTGAGAACGAAGTACATGCGGATGGAGAAATTTGGGCACAAGGTGAATATGAAATGGCGCAAGCTTTTGGTCGTGATGTAACAACAAAAATCATTTTGCAGTCCCATTGGTCACTTACTCCAAATGCGACATTCCGTGATGGTGCCAAAGCAATAAAGCAAGCAGATGCACTACTTTACGGAGGACAACATGCAGCGGAAATTGATCGGATTTGGGCAGCGCGAGGAATTAGTACGAATTAAGAATATGAATGAATAATAAAGAACCCCTGACATAACACCGATTATGCCGGGGTTTCTTTATTACTTGTATTTACTATCAAAAATTACCTATCTATTCATCTAGGAGTTTTCCAGATTTATTGATTTACTGATACAAAGGCTGTCTGAGAGAAATTAGGTATAATCTGATTTAATACTTTATCTAATGATTGACCATAGGCGAGTAAAAGTTCATCAAGGAAGCGTTTCCCTTCGTTAGATGAAGTGAGAATGGTCTTAACTAGTTGTGGATCAAATATAGTACACGGTGAGACTGCTAATGAGTTTACTGCCCAATACATTCCGTATAGTTTGAAATCACGCTTCGTTGTTGCATATTTAAGAAATAAATCCATATATTTTTGGCCAAAAGAAATGCCTTTCAATTGCTGTGAACTCACATATTCGACACCTTTCCACTGTAAATCAGTAGCACAATTGAGCCACCAAGCTGGTTCGATTACATCTTGCATTTTTTTGAGAACTCTTTGTTCGAAATGAGGGGTAGGGTTATGTTGTTGTTCTTGCAAGCAAGACTCGAGCACTTCTACTTCAATTGCAGCAACGGTCATGCCTTGGCCAAAAATAGGATCGTAAATACAGAATGCGTCACCTAAGACTAACAATCCAGAGGGCCATCGCTCCATTTGTTCAAAGTGATGACGAAACAGTTCTGGAACACGATAACTCCGAGGGGAGCATATTGGTTCAAACTCGTACAAAATCTCGCCGATTATCGGACTTGGGAGCTGGGTAATAGTCTGTTCAAATTCTCCAGCATTTGTAGGAGGATAATGTCCACCAGGACGATAGATTAGCACCTCGGCTATATTATTTTCAATAAAGGAAAAGACACCTGTAAAAGTTTCTTTAGTGGGCTGCCCTGCAATGTTAATTGTGTCCCATTTTTCTGTGAGATGTTGGAGATGGGAAGGAACCTTATAGCGGCGGGTACTATATCCAAGAGAGACTTTCAAACGATCTGATTCCGGTACATCATAGCCGTAATTTTGAAGCCAATTCACGAGTTTAGAGGAGCGACCACTCGTGTCAATTATCAAATCAGCATGCAGTGAACGTTCTTGTTCAGATTTTCCACGTTCTGAGACTTTGACTCCTGTAACAACTGTTCGATCAATTGTCATTAATAAATCCATTACGTTATGATTTGTGAGAAAACTAACATTAGAAATTTTTTGTACTTGTTTACGAAGCGTCCATTCAAGCAAAGCCCTACTGAATTTAACATCATTTCGTGGATATTGCATTTCTATCGTGCCATATTGGTTCATGTTGTGGATGGTTTTGTTTAGTACTGAGGGTGCACCTTGTGCTGCTAAGTCATTTTCATATCCTGGGAAGAGTCGGTCAGTAATTAATTTACCACGCTGGGTAAAACGATGTGGATGAAAGGCTTGTGGAGTACCAGAACGGTTGTCAGGTCTTTCTGGAAAAGTATCTTTATCGACTATAAGCACTTTTTTATAGTAGGTCGAAAGTACTCTTGCAGTTAGTAGCCCTCCAATACCACCCCCAATGATAATCGCTCGTTCTGTTTTGCCTGTTGTTAGTGCATAGTTGGTATGAGTCATAATTTTCAACCTCCATTTATTAGGTGAATTTTAATCAGTATTTTTCATTCCACACTGGTTATTAGAGATTGGCTGAGTTTTGTCCTGCTTGCTAAATTGAATATTCTGTATTAAGGCCAGTTGAAGAAGCTAGAATGGTAGCTGAAAGATAGGTAAAGTTTTTGAAAGGAAAAAGAATGAAATAAAAAAAGCGTTATTCGCTCCTAATATTGTTTAGAAAGAACAACGCAATGTATTTTAAAGATTATTACAAAGAATTTTTCTATTCTTATAGAGGAATTTCATTTTTGAGATTCCTTAAAAACAAAATGCTCTTTAAACTTTCTCCCTTCCACTTTCTGACCACTTCGCATTGTACGGAAAGGATGCTCTTGCCATGTAATCATGACATCTACTTTATCTGCTTTTATGGAAACAGGAAAATTCGCATGTTCAAATCCTGTTTTCCCACTTGCTAATCGAGCTTCTTTTAAAGAAAACAGTTCATATTTTGTCTCTGTTTTTGGTTCATTTCGAAATACTTCTACTCGAACGTTATAAACTTCAGTTTTTCCGATGTTTTGTACGGAGAAGTGATAGGTGTGAAAAACACCTTTTTTAGATTGTAACATGCCTTTGTCGGTGTTCTTTACTTCATCAATATTGACTTTCCATTGTTTTGAATTCTGTGAGCTGGGTAGTGATTGTGGGGAATAGGCGTACACTTGATTTGTAGTAATCATGCATAATAGCAAGAGTAAGGAGCTGACTGTTTTTTTCATGTATAGACCTCCAGGAGAAATTTACTAATAATATGTGTGAAAAACAAATTGTTATGTAATGAAATAAGAGTTTTTTGAGAAGAATGGGATTCATGATCTAAAAAAATTACAAGAATTTGAATGAATGTATCCAAAAGATCAAATACGGATGTTTTTTCATAAAAGGGAATATAATAAAAGGATCACGGGGAATGAATTTAGAATTAAATTCAGAAAATAACGAAAAAACACCTTGCATTTTCTCTTCTAAAGGAATAGAATACTCTGTAAATATAAAAAGCGATGAACAGGAAAAGTACATGATGCAAGGGTCTCCAGAGAGCAATCGATTGCTGGGAAGATTGCGATACCGCATGATGGAAAGACACCTGTGAGCGTTGTTTTGAACGTGATGATTAGTAAAAACAAACGGTACCTACCGTTATCAGGTTTAAGATGGTCAGTATGACAATTTGGGTGGTACCGCGGAAAAATCCGTCCCTATTTATAGGGGCGGATTTTTGTATTTTTTGAAAGGAGGTGAGTGGCTGTGGATGATGACGATGACAACAATAATGTAAATAAATATGAGAATATAGGAGGGGAAAGTAATGGGTCAAACAATGAAGCGGTCACTCGTTCGTGAATGCAAAACATGTAGTAAAAAGGTAGTTTTACTACAAGGTTGGGTGAAAAAAATTCGTCATTTAGGGAATATCAGTTTTTTATTGTTACGTGATCGAACAGGTGTTATTCAATGTGTATTAGAAAAAGACTTGGCCGGATATAAAGTAGATGTAGAAAGTGTTGTTCAAATTATTGGCGAACTTGTGGAAACCACAAAAACAGAATTAGGTGTCGAATTGCTTGTAGAAGAAGTAACGGTGTTAAATACTTCTGAACCACTTCCTTTTGAAGTGAATAAAAGAAAACTGCAAGTTGGTTTAGATCAAATGTTGAATGAGCGCGTTATATCCCTTCGGCATGAACGGATACAGGCTATTTTTACGATTCAATCTACGCTCGTACAGGCATTTAGTGAATTTTTAATAGAGAACGATTTCACACGTATATTTACGCCGAAAATCGTTTCACAAGGAGCGGAAGGGGGAGCGAATGTTTTTAAACTCCCTTATTTTCAAAAAGAAGCGTATTTAGCGCAATCTCCACAGTTTTATAAACAAATGATGGTAGTAGGTGGTTTGGAACGTGTTTTTGAAATCGCTCCTGTTTATCGGGCGGAGCATCACAACTCTTCCCGTCATTTGAATGAATATATTTCTTTAGACGTAGAACTTGGGTTTATTCATGATTTTCATGAGGTAATGGCATTAGAGGCAGATGTTTTACGTTATATGTTTGAACAAGTAGGGCGGAAATGTGAAAAGGAATTAGCGCGCGTGCAAGTTACGGTTCCAATCATTACAGAGATTCCAAAGATTACACTAACAGAAGCGCAGCGTATGTTAAAAACAAAGTATCGAAAAGACTCACCAGCAGGCGATTTAGATACAGAAGGGGAAAAATTACTTGGAAAATATGTGAAAGAAACGTACGGAAGTGATTTTGTCTTTATTACACATTATCCGAAAGAAGCGAGACCGATGTACACGATGCCGAATAAAGAAAATCAGGCTGTTACGGATTCCTTTGACTTATTGTATAAAGGATTAGAAATTACATCAGGTGCGCAGCGAATTCATGAGTATGATATGTTACTTGCTTCATTTAAAGAAAAAGGATTACATCATGAAAAATTCCAGTCATATATCGATACATTCCGGTATGGCTGTCCGCCGCATGGTGGATTTGGAATTGGATTAGAAAGGCTTGTATATAAATTTTTAGAATTATCGAATGTGCGAGAAGCGAGTGCATTCCCGAGAGATTGTACGCGTCTTGTGCCATAACCATAATAAAAACTCTTCATAATAATGGAGAGTTTTTATTGTATTTGAGAAAGAAGTTGAGAATGAAAAATAACATTTGTCTATTGAAGATGTATTCTTTTAATCATAAATTATTATATTGATAAATAATAGGAAAAAAATTCTATTATGCATTGAGAAATAGAAAATTCATACGTTATAATAAACTATGAATATAGAGAATACTTGTATAATTTTTGTGAGAAAGGGTATGGAAAATGTTATATCAAACACAAGCAACACAGCAAACACCAGCGTATATTATTTACCTACTTGATGTGAGTGCATCAATGAATCAGATGATGGATGCAGGAGGAGAGGAGAAGCGACGTATTGATATTGTGACAGATGCTCTTTCTTTAGCAATTCGCCAAATGGTGTTTCGTTCTACGAAAGGTAGTCGTTTGTTACCGAGATATCGTCTATCTATTTTAGCGTATAGTGATCATGTCTTTGATTTATTAGGAGGCGTAAAAACAATTGATGAAGTCGCGAGATTACGTCCGTTAGAAAAAATCCAAACGCATCGTTTAACAGATACAGCAAAAGCTTTTTCAGTAGTAGAAAAATTATTGCAAAATGAATTGCCAAACTTGCAAGAAGGACCAGCTCCTGTTGTTTGTCATATGACAGATGGAGCATCAACAGGTGAAGATCCAGAATCAATCGTACAACGTATTATGAATATGTCAGTACCAGATGGGAAGGTACTCGTTGAAAATATATTTATTTCAGATGAAATGATACAAGAGCCGATTTCAAATATTAAACAATGGAAAGGCATTATGCCAGATACAAACATTTCGGACGAATATGGTGCAAAGCTCCAGCGTCTTTCCTCACCTATTCCTGAAAGTTATCGTGAAATGATGATTGAACATGGATTTCATATTGCGGATGGAGCACTTATGATGCTACCTGGTACGAATGCTGATTTAGTATCACTTGGCTTTCAAATGTCCGCTGCTACGCCAGTTCGATAGGAGGTGGAAGGGAAGGTGATACATACTTTGCCGCAAGTGAAAGAAACGCTGTTGCAGAAGCAGAGCACGGAATATTTTACATATTGTTATAGCTATTTTAGAGCGAAGGAAACACAAGAATTAAATGAAACCGGACAGGATTTTTTAGCGTTCCAAGTAAGTGGAAATCGTTTTATATTTGTACTATGTGACGGTGTTGGAATGTCTTTTCATGGAGAAATCGCAGCCGAATTTCTTGGGACAAGATTATTAGAGTTATTTGAAACTTGTTTGGATAAGAAACAAGATTTTTCCACTATTTTGGACAAGAGTTTACAAGAGTGGGAGAAAGAAGCGATAGAAAAAGTGGAAGCGTTTCAGTTGCCACAAGATACCCCTTGGTTACTCCGGGATGTATTGGAAGAAAAACGAAACCACGGCAGTGAATCCATGTTTATTGGTGGAACAATTGAAGTAATTCCAAATCGAAATGAAGTGAATATCATGGTAGTTGCGCATGGGGATTCATTCTTGCAGTTATTTCAAGAGGATAAGAAGTGTCTTGATTCGATAGAGTATGAGAGAAATACAGAAAATAGATGGTCTACTCATCGCGGAATACTTGGTGGAGAGTTGAAAGTTATTTCGAAAACCTTAGCCAGAAAAGAAGCAAATCGGCTTGTCATACATTCAGATGGTTTGATGCCACTCCTTCATTATAATTTTGAAGAAGTAACAGAGGAAATCAAACGGGCACAGAGCTCTCCGACAAGTGATGATATTTCATTCCTTGATATTTCTTGGTAAGAACATGAGGAAAAAGGTGAATAAAGTTGGAAGAAATTATTGTGACGTACATAAAGCAGTCAAATGAAGAAATAGATATTGCGATTCCCAATGATGTAAAGGCGGAACAAATTATTGAAGCGATTTTACATCATGAAAAGATAGATGAAACATTAAGTGGAATCTATGAAATTCGAGCAGCAAAGGATAAAGAAGAGTGGCATTCTATTCGTAATGATGAGACTTTGCGAGATAATGATGTCTGGGATGGTCAATATATTATGTTGCATAAAAAAGGAGCAATCATTCCTTCTTTTGAGATGTTACCAGCAAAAGAGCAACATAACGAATCTGTCATACCTGATGTGCCTTCTGATGAAGATGAAGGTTATGTATGGAAAATGATTGAATAGAATGTTTTGTGAAAGAGGAAGGAGAAATGTTTTGTGCAGAAATCACCATATTTTCAGCGCTCTCCGCGTATGAAAGTAGATATACCAACTGGAAATATCGTCATTCATGATCCGCCAAATATACCGGAAGAACCGAAGTTTTCAATTGAAACGATCATATTGCCAGCGGCGATGACACTTTTAACATTTATATTATACTTTGTGATGATGAAAGTGATGAAAATGAATTCAAGCTACTTGCCGCTTATGTTGGTTTCTAGTATCCCGATGTTAGGGTCCTATATATTTACAGGGATGGGGTATATACGCAATAGGAAAGAACATCGTCAAATGGTTGAACAATTGAAAACAAGATACTTAGAACAAATTCAAAAACACCGAGTAGAGTTAGATACATTAAAGGTTGAACAAGCGAAGTATTTGATTACTCAAAATCCAAGTCCGTTAAAAAGTGTGCAACGAATTGAAAATCGAGAAAGTAATTTATGGGAAAGAACCCCGGAAAGTCCTGACTTTTTAGATATTCGTATTGGAACAGGATCAAGACCATTTTTAGTTGAATTAAAAGTTCCCGAACAAAGGGGTTATGAAGAAAATACATTAGTTACAGAAGCTCAAAATGTGAAAAGGGACTTTACAACAATTCCTAATGGGCATATTTCAATCTCTCTGAAGAAAAATGATGTAATTGGTGTAGTTGGGAATAAAGAAGATAGATTGAACTTTATTCGAACTGTAACAACACAAATTATGACGCATCATGCTCCAAATGAAGTGAAAATAGCAGCTTTTTATCATGAGAGAGAGAAAAAACAATGGGATTGGATGAGGTGGCTTCCGCATGTATGGGACGAGCAACGAAGCATGCGTTTTTTAGCGGAAAATGAACAGAATGCTCAAAAGTTAGCAGAATCATTGTTTACACCGCTTAATATGCGTCGAATCTATAATTCTTCAGCACAAGCAGACGAGAAAGTACCATTAATTCCAATGTATATTTTCTTCTTATCTGCAAGAGAATTTTTAGAAGATGATCCTCTTATTCCTATGTTGCTCAGAGAAGGAAAAAGTGTGGGCGCTTCTACATTCGTATTTGCAGAACAAAAAGAACGATTGCCAATGGAATGTGATATTGTTATTAGTTTAAATGGAGAAAACGGTGAATTAGTTGAAACATTTTCGAACTCGGCTGAAAATAGTGGAACGACACGTGCTAGTTTTAAAGTAGATCGTCTTTCGTTTGAACGTTGTGAATTAGGCGCTCGTAGTATCGCACCGATTCGAATGAAAAGCTCTACAGCAGCTAACATACCGAAAGTATTAACGTTTTTAGATTTATTCCAAGTGAAAAAAATGGAAGAATTACAAGTTTTAGATCGATGGAATGAAAATCGCTATCCAACTTCATTGCCGGTACCAATTGGAGTAAGGGAAGGAAGTAAACCTGTATTTTTAAATATCCATGACAAAATTGAGAAAAAAGGACACGGACCACATGGACTAATGGCTGGTACGACAGGATCAGGGAAAAGTGAAGTTATTCAGTCTATCATCGCAGCCTTAGCTGTTACTTATCACCCTCATGAAATGGCATTTATGCTAATTGACTATAAAGGTGGAGGAATGTCCAATACATTTTCGGGGTTACCGCATATCATTGCATCGATTACAAACTTAGAAGATCCAAATTTAATAGAGCGTGCAAGGATTTCATTGAAAGCGGAGTTAGAAAGAAGACAAAAACTGTTCATTCAAGCTGGAAATGTCCAACATCTTGACGAATACTATGAAACAACTTGGCGTGAGAAAGAGCCATTGCCGCATTTATTTATTGTTATTGATGAGTTTGCCCAAATGAAAAAGGAACAACCAGAATTTATGGATGAACTGATTAGTGTCGCTGCAATTGGTAGAACGTTAGGGGTACATTTATTACTGGCAACGCAGAAACCATCTGGAGTTGTCAACGATAAAATTTGGAGTAACTCTCGTTTTCGTATTTGTTTGCGCGTACAAGATGACGCAGATAGTCGTGAAATGCTAAAAATTCCAGATGCATCTAAAATTAATGTTCCTGGACGTGGATATTTACAAGTTGGTAGTAATGAGATACTAGAACTCTTCCAATCAGCTTGGAGTGGAGCACCATATAGTCCAGATGAAGAGAAGGTTGTAGCGATCGTTGATTTCACAGAAGTAAAGCTTTCGGGTAAACGAATAAAAGTGAAAAAGCGACCGAAACCTATGACGAATAGTCCAAAGCAATTACAAGCATTTATTCGATATATACAAACAATATCTGAGAAAGAAAATATTAAACCATTGCCAGGACCTTGGTTAGCGCCTTTACCAGAGAAATTATTATTAAATCGATTCTATGAAATAGAGAATTGGAACATGGATTTATGGAAACAAAGAGAAGAAGATTTGCAGTTAACGGTAGGATTGATTGATGATGTCGCAAACCAAGCGCAATATCCTTTGAAATTGGATTTACAAGAGGGACATTTAAATATTTATGGCATGCCAGGAACAGGGAAAACCACTCTGTTACAAACAATTATTATGTCTCTAGCATTGTCTCATACACCAGAGGAAGTAAACTTCTATGTGGTTGATTTCGGTCGCATGTTTTTAGACTTTAGAGATTTACCACATGTGGGTGGAATTGTACAAGAAGACGAAATTGAAAAAATGAAACGGTTGTTCAGCTTTTTGAGGAAGGAAGTCACATATCGAAAAGAATGTTTTTCTGATATGGGAGCAAAATCTTTCGCGATGTATAACCGAATGGTAGAAACAAAGATTCCAGCTATTGTCATCATGATAGATGGTTATATTAGATTCCGAAGTGAGTATGAGAAGGAAAATGAAATTTTAGAGCAATTATTACGTGAATCAAGTACGTATGGTATTTATTTTTATTTTTCGCTCAACCAAACAACCGACATGTTTGACCGTGTTCGTAACAACATTCCGATGGCAATTTCGTTTGAATTACAAGATAGAACTGAATATTATAGCTTAGTTGGAAGACCGAACTTCCCATTAATTGATGTGCCATCTGGTCGTGGTTTAACAAAAGGACAACCGCCAGAATTATTCCAAGCAGCATTACCTTTCATTGGGGAGAATGAATTAGAATATTCCCAGCAGTTAAAAACAATTATTCAAAAAATGGATAGAGCTTGGAATGGAGAGAAAGCAAAGGCAATTCCAATGGTTCCAAAAGAGTTGTTCGTTGAAGAAGTGCTAGAGCAATCAGAACCTTCACAAATTTGTGTTGGTATTGAAACAGAAGATATTCGTTTACAAAGCTTTTCATTAGAAGAAATGACAAATATTTTTATTGGTGGAAGAATTGAAGGTGGTAAGACATCATTATTACAAACACTGATTTTTTCTCTTACCTACCAATATGCACCTGAAGAAATTGAATTAATAATGATTGATTTAAGCGAAAGAACAACAGGTATTTTGGCTTTAGGAGAATTACCTCATGTTAAAAAGCGCATAACTGATGACATGCAATTAAAAGAACTGTTAGATGAGTTACTTGAAATAATAAATAGCAGAGATGTCGTAACACCACCTTTGAATCCAAATGAAAAAATAGAGCTTCCATACTCGAGGATTATGATTGTTATTGATGATATTGATCAAATATTGGCGTTATTATCTGTTGATTTTGATGCGAAAAATAAAATGGAGCAAATTGTCCAAAACGGAAGAAATAAAGGAATTCATTTTATTACAGCTGCTACGACTTCAAGTGTAAATAGTTACTCTCATGAAAAATGGTTTGCAGAAATTAGAAAAAGAAGCTTTAGCTACTTATTAGGTACTACGCAAAATAACGACTTGTATTTCTTTAATATAAAACTACCACATGTAGAAATGGACCGAGAGCTAAGTAGCGGTGAAGGGTATTTTGTACGTAGGAAGCAGATTAAAATAAAATGTGCTTTTACGCCTTTACATTTGCTTCAAGATTTAAAGCAAAAGATTGCTAGAAAATGGATAGAATCGACAAGAAGAGTGTAAAACTTGGGTAATTTACAAAAAAATAGTATTTTTTTGTAAATTACCCCTTTAAATATTGTGTGAATATAGTTTATAATCTAATTGTTACAATATTAATTGATTGAAAGGGGAAATACAGGATGGAAATTAAAATTACGCCTGAAGAACTTGATCGAATTGCTGGTAACTTTATAAAAGCAGCAGGTGAAGCACAACAACAAATCAATAACCTTGGAAATGACATTGGTAATTTAAATGGTCAATGGTCAGGGTCAACACAAGCAAAATTCAATGCGAATTTTAATGAAGCTAAACAAGAAATGAACAAATACATTCCAATTCTACAACACATTTCTGATGAATTGAAAAAGATTGCTACTAACTTCCGTAACGTGGATAACTCATATTAATAGTAGAACAATTGCAAAAGGCCAGGAGCTATTGTTCCTGGTCTTTTCTTTAAAAATCGTCATATGAGAGTAAGGGGATAAAATGGGATTTCGACCAGAAGTAGGAGAAAAAATATCTTTTCATACAGATGTTTATTGCTTTACAAAACATCCAGCAGTTATTGGTATTGAAATGCCATATGGACAAGAAGGTAGACAAGGGATTGTATACCAGCTTCAGCATGAAAATAGTCCAGAAAGAATTGCATTAAAAGTTTTTAAAGAACGCTATCGTGATGAAAAACACCAGCTGGCATTTTTAAAGCCGCTTTCTCATCTAGTAGGGCTTAAAGTATGTTCACGTTACATTGTTACGAAAGAGGAACACACAGCAGCTATTGAGAAGTCAGAAGAACTTGCTAATAGTATTGTGATGCCGTGGATCGAAGGACCAACTTGGGCAGATATTTTACAAGAACAAAAATTCTTATCAAAGCAACAATGTTTTTCGATTGCCGAGGCGTTTCTTACAACGTTAAAAACAATGGAAGAGAATGAAATTGCACATAATGATTTATCATCTAGTAACATATTAATTCCTTATTTAAGTGAGAATCCAATTGAAGGTCAACATCATATTGAACTTGTTGACGTTGAGCAAATGTATGGTCCAAAAAGCAAAAGGCCTTCTCTGTTACCGGCAGGTTCAGCAGGCTATGCGCCAAAATTTTTAAAGGGTGGTGTATGGCAAAAAGAAGCAGATCGCTTTGCTGGAGCCGTTTTACTAAGTGAAATATTAGGTTGGTGTAGTGAAGAGGTACGAAATAAGAAATGGACAGATGCGAGCTATTTTAAAACGGAAGAAATGCAGACAGAATGTGAACGATATACATTGATTAAACAGGTATTACGTAATCAATGGAATGAGCAACTTGCGCAGTTATTTGATCAAGCATGGAATAGTAAGAATTTCATAGGATGTCCGAGTTTTGCACAATGGTACGATGCATTTAATAGTGTTAGAGATATGATTAAAATTGATGCGGAGAGAAAACTAGAAGAAGAGCAGTCTCTTTTTGTATCGAAATGTTTGGAAATTGCAAGATTACTAGAAGAGAAAGGCTTTAAACAAGCAGCGTTATTTGAGTATAAAACGATTTTCAATTCATCACATCCATCAACTGCTCTAAAACAAGAACTAGCTTATATCATTCGGACGATAGAGAGTCAAGAACCTGAAATGAATCACAAACGGGTGCTACATGGTTATTTGGAATTAGCTACTGAATTGGAGAGAGAAAACAATGCACATTTTGCTTGTTTCGTCTATTCACGAATCGTACAATTTCCAAACATTGATCAAGCGCTAAAACAGGAAATTGAGAGTATCATTGAAGAGATAACAGAACAACAAGAGGCAAATGTAACTGAAGAAGTAGCTGCTACAACAGTTCCAAATAGCATTTTGCAAAACCGTAAACAGACAAAGAAACAAGTTGAATATGATATAGATGATGAAATTTTAAATGCCAAAGCATCGAATCAACCGCTCACATTAACACATGAACAAAGAGAACCATCTGCATTCTCAAAATGGTGGGGGAAAAATAAAAAGCGTATACTCATTGTTGGATCCATTGTAATTGTAGTTGTTGGGGGGACATTGTCGTATTATTTCTACACAAAGAACTCAAAATACCAACAATTTATGGAACAAGCACAGCAAGCGTATCACGATAAAAAATATAAATTAGCAGAAGAAGCTGTAACCCATGCTATCGCAGTAAAAGGAAAAGATGAAGCGCATCTTCAATTAGCGACAGTTTATGTTGCGGAAGGAAAAAATAAAATCGCTATCGACTATCTTACTAAATTAATAAAAGATAGAGAAATTGATAAAGACAATAAAGAAGCAGCATATTTATTAGCCACAGCAAACTTTCGGATTGGAAAATACCAAGAAGCAGTACCGAATTTTGAACAGGCACTTGCGAACAATGCAAAAGGAATTGAAATGTATAAAAAAGATGCGATGCGTGACTTAGCCGTTAGTCACATGAAAATGAAAGAGTTTGAAAAGGCGGAAAATGTAATCGTTAAAATGAGTACAAATACAGACGAAGATAAGGCAATCGTTTCTTATTTAAAAGGACAGTTAGCAACTGTAACCGTCCAATTAGATAAAGCTGAAGCATTCTTTAAAGAAGCTATTAAGCAAGATGATAAAAATACTACATATGTAGTTGAACTTTCCAATCTATATGTACTTTGGAATAAGACGAATTTAATTGATAGTGCAAAAAAAGAAGGCAATTACCAGCAAGCATCACAAGTATTGCAAAATGCAATCCAAAAGAATCCCCAAAATATTGAGTTATTAAATCAATTAGGAATCGTTTACTACGAGGCGGGGCAGTTTTATGAAACGCGTGATGGTGGTAAGAGTAATGCTGCATATCAGGAGGCCTTAAAGGCATATAACGGGGTTGTAACTAGCGGTATGCGCGACATAAATACACTTGTTAATATAGGGATTTTATACGACAAAATAGGACAAGGAAATGAAGCAGAACGTTTTTTCTCTGAAGCATATTCGCAAAATGATGAAGACCCACATGTGAATTTTGCGTATGGAATGTTTAAAATTAAGCAAAAGAAATATGAAGAAGCAAGTCGATTCCTAAGAAAAACTGTACAAGCTAATGAAAACCAAGCTGAAGTACAAACGGCACAAGAAAAGTTAGCAGAAATGAAAACAAATGGCTGGATCCAATAAAGATGGGGAATGGGGAGAAAAGCGATATGGAAGAGAATAATAATTTAGGTAAGAAAGTAGCAATATCTATTATGTCAGCAGCTTTATTAGGTACATCCGGATATCTTATTTATGATAAAGGTTTCAATAAAGCTGACAAAGAAGCAGTAAAATTAGCAAGTAATACAGAAGAGAAAAAGGATGATCGTATTACTGGTGGAAACGGTTTACAATCTATGTTTCCTAATTTAATTAGTGACCCAGCAAAAAAAGATGAAAAGCCAGGAGAAAAACCAAATTTTAACTTAGCAGACCTAATTGGAAATAATAAATCACCAATTACACCAGTAACCTATAATCCAAACGAAGTGCAGATTGAAAAAAAAGATCCTGATATTAGGTTATCAGATGCGCCAGCACCGCCAAAGCCTGAGCTACCGACTAATATGGGAGGACCGGTGGTAGATCCGAATAAGAATTTGCCGGATCCAGTGAAGAATCCAACTACTATAGAGCCGCCGAAAGAACAAGAGGGTAATGGTAAACAACCAGGTGAAGATAAACCAGGAGGCGAAGATAAACCAGGAGGCGAAGATAAACCAGGAGGCGGTGGAACTACCGGGGGCGGTGGAACTACCGAAGGCGGTGGAACTACCGGAGGCGGTGGAACTACTGGAGGCGGTGGAACTACTGGAGGCGGTGGAACTACTGGAGGCGGTGGAACTACCGGAGGCGGTGGAACTACGGAACCAGAGAAACCAAAACCAGAGCCAGAGCCTACACCACGTCCAACGATAACAGTATCACCAAAAACAGGTGATATTTTAGTTGAGTGGATTGCTGGAGATGGAGAATATTACTCATCTGTATTCTTTAATGATTATTATGGCGGTCAAAAAGGACAGAATTCAAATGCATTAAATAATCTGACTAACTACAATAGCACAAAGAACGACTGGACGCTCGTTAGCCAATTGAATACACAATCAGAAGCAAAGGCGGTAGCTGAACATAAGTTAGCATTAGATAATTTGGACCAAATTCTGAATAATAATGACTACTCAAATCATAGAGAGTTATTCTATTTACGCAATCAAATTAATGTATTGAATGAATCGGTTACAACACAAACAGAGCTGCAATCTTATTTAAATGACAATAAGAAAGCGTACATTCAATCAGTTGCAAAAAAAGTGTATGAAACAGCGACAATAGAAGAACAGGATTGGCTTGATAATGGGAATACAGCATCTTTAGAACAAGCTTTAAGTAAATATTATTTGATTACATCAGTTTTTGAAAGTGTGGATCCTGAATTAGTAAAAGATGCAAATCAACGTGTAGAGAAGATTTTCTACAAGCTACTCGAAGAAGAATTGAAGAATATGGACATTCAAACGCCAGTGGTAGAAGAAACTTCAAAAGAGGCTGCTAAAGAAACAGGTAGCAACGAAGAAACAAAAACAAAAGAAGATAATACGGCAAAAACAGAAGCAATCGAAGCGTCTAGTGGGCATGAGGCAAAAGGGGAACTTGCGAAAGGAAAGACAGAGAACGAAGAGAGTAAAGGTACTAAGGAAGAAAAAGGTAACAAAGGCACAAGTGACCAAAAGAAACCAGAAAAACCAGATCCAATTCAGCAAGTAATTGAACAAATTGAAACATATTTCAACCCTGAAAATTTACAATATGAAAATGCTTTATTATTAGCGGATAAATGGATTGATAAAGCAAAAGATGAACAACAAGAGAAACTAACTGAGCAATTTAATACAGCTGTTGCGGGTCTTCAAGGACAAATGAAAGATCCTAACGTTTCCGCTACAGATGCGTTAAAGAAAGCGAATTTATTATATGGTACAGCAAGAATAGAAAAATCTGTTCAAGATGAAGCAAAACAATTGTTGATGCCACTTATGTTTGAAAAGAAAGCAAATGAGGCTGCAGCTAAAGGAGAATATTATACCGCTGTATTAAATATCGCGAATGCAATTCGTACACAACATCCATTTGAGCGCTCAAGAGAAGAAATGGTAAGTTATGCGAATCAACTATGGGAAAGTACAGAGAAAGACTGGAATGAAATTAATGGAACAACAGGCTGGCAAAAGAAAGTAGAGAAAACGGTGCTACCATCATACACATTACTGGCACAGTTAAAAGATATTGATAAAACAATTGAACAAATTAGCGGCATGAATATGATTGATCCTGCATCTAAAAGAGTAGAGGGAATTCAACTTATCCAAATAGCGAGTGCTGAAGCAAATAAAGAGGAACAAACGCATCTTAATAATGCTTTACATTATTATGGTCAAGCAGCTTCCCGTGGCGTTATTGAGACAAAAGGATTTACTAATGTTACAAATCGCGTATTAGATAAAGCGAAGCAGGCAGAAAAAACTAACTATGTATCAGCTTTAAACATTTATCAAAATGTATATAAAACACCTGGAATTGAAATAACTGGAGTTAAAGATCAAGTGAAATATGCGATTGAGTATTTGGGCACATTTGATGCTGCGAATAAAAAGGCAGTGAAAATAACTACTATTGAGGATTTAGCTTCAGTAATTGAATTAACTGATCAAGCAATGAAGCGAGGGTACCAAGAAAAGCCAGCAGTAGAATTTATGGCATCGGCCGCTACTACTATGCTGAAGACGGGAGAAACAGCCTTTGAAGGAAAAAATTTCAATGAAGCATATAAATGTTTTGAGTTTTTAACTCGTCCACAATATGCAACAACTATTGATGGAACATTACGTGAAAATGCAATGAAATATGTGGAACAAATTAAAGCCATGGATGCTCAAAAGTAAATGTTTGTGAAGTTCGCCATCTTATCTCAAGTAAGATGGCGAACCTATTCTCATTAAGGGGTGAAAGAAAATGAGTTTACTAGAAATTTGTCCGTTAGATGAGGCGCTAGTAGAAGCATTGCAGAACGAAGAAAAAAGAGGACATTTTTACGATGTTTTACAAAAATCAAATCTATACGTTGTCGCTTCTGTAGAAGGGGATACAAATACAGATGAAGATGGCAATTTGATTTCTACAGACAATACACAATTACAAATTCATTATTTTGAAATGGAAGAGGGATTAATGTTACCGCTTTATTCAGATTTAAAGCATTTAGAAACGGTGATTCCAGAAGAATGCCCTTATGTTTGTATGAATGCTGTTGAATTATTACAGACAGTAGATTTAGAGGCGAATGTGATTTTAAATCTAGGGACACCATTTCAAAAGTTATTTGTAAAGGAAGAAATCGAAGCCATTTGTGATGGTAGTATCTTTGATATTTTTTCTAAAGAAGTATAAGTAATAATGGATGCAGTTCCTGCTCTTTTTGGTATAAAATAGAGGAAGGTGGGAGAAGGTTTGGAGATTAAAGTCAAACCCGAACAACTCGAACAAATTGCCAAAAACATCTCAAAAATGCAGAGACACAGCCAGAATGTACAACAAGATCTTAATCAAGCGATGTTCAGTATTCAAATGCAGTGGCAAGGAGCAACGAGTCAGCGTTTTTACGGGGAGTATGTGCGATCGACGAAACTAATGGAAAGGTATATACATAACTTACAAGAAACAGAAAAAGATTTACGGCGCATTGCCCAAAAGTTTCGTCAAGCAGATGAAGAATATAAAAAGAAACGAGCAGAAAAGGTAAAAGAAACACCGAAAAAGAAAAAGAAAGAAGAAAAATCGTGGTGGGAAAAAGGGTTAGATGAAGCAGCTGAATTTTTCGGTGTAAACGATGCGATTAGAGCAGTTACAGGAAAAGACCCTAGCACTGGCAAAGAGCTATCTACAAAAGAAAGACTCATTGCAGCAGGCTGGACGATTTTGAACGTTATTCCGGTTGGAAAAGTCCTTAGTACTGCTGGAAAAGGAATTAAGTATGGCGGGAAAATAGTTATAGAAGCAATAGAAAAAGGCGGAAAAGCCCTTCTTGATGTAGCGAAGAAAGTACCAAGTAAAGTAAAAGAAGGCGTATCTTTCGTTGCTTCTAAAACGAAAAGTCTGGTTGATAAAGTAGGAGACCTGTGGAATAAAGGGAAAACGAAAGTTAAAAACGATTTTATAGAAGCTGGTAAGGCATTCCGTTATGGGCTGAAAAAAATGGGAGAGTATGTGCCGAAATTTGGTGGAGGCCCTATTCCTGTAATGGAAGGTGCAGGCAAGATTCCTAGTGGAGGAAAGAACCTGCTGAAAGATGCTTATCAGTATATGAAGGAGACTGGGGAGAAGGTTTTTGGTGGTGGAGGTAGTAATACTAACCGAACTATTATTAGTTCTGAAATGGAAGAGAAGATATTATATGGTCAAAGGAAAGCGCCACCTAAAAATGATTTCATAGGTGGACATTCCCCAAACATAAATAATACACATCCTAACTATGCAGTTGAAGAGATAACAGTTAATGTAGATGGAACGAGGAGTGTTAAATTCACTACCCAATTTTCTGATGGGAATTTAGCGAAAATTAAATCAAGCACTTTATTTCCAAGTACATGGAGTAATCAGCAAATTATTAATAGTATAAAAGAGGTTGGACGTATGCCTGCAATTGGACAAAGAGCAAGAGATGGTGCCACCCTTCATAGAGATACAATTAATGGTGTTCAAATAGAAGTGATTAAAATAGGTGATGAAGTTGTATCTGGATATCCAACTGGTGGAGGTGCTACACAGCTTTTAACCGGTTTTACTACACCTTAATATTATAGATAATTAAAGGAGATTTTTAAATGTATAAAGAATTTGAGGAGTATCTTTTTGGATATTTTACAGACGGCTATTGGTATGATCAAGGATTTTCAATTGCTCAAGAAATGTTACTGGAATTCTCTTCTCATGATTGGGAAGAATTACTTAATTCAGCAGTAACCAAACCTTTAGAGTGGCAGCGAAAATTAGCCTACTGTCTGGATAATGAATGTAGTATGAATGAATTGAAAGTGCTATTAAGAATGTTGGATACAGACGATAAAGAACTATTCGAAATATGCGTAGATACGTTGAGAAGTTTCACGAGTCCAGAAAGTAAACAGCTTATATTGGAAAATCCATCAATTATGCAGCGAGTAAGTGATTTAATTCCACAAGTTGGTGTGGCAACTAGAAAAATATTAGAAGACTTCCTTAGTAAGGTTCAATCGTAGTAACATAAGGGCCACGCTGCACATAGACAAAAGAAAGAGAATCCATGGAATTAATCCTCCTATGGGTTCTCTTTTTCAAGTAGACCGTATGCTGGCTTGTTGAAAATAGCTTACCTGTATTAAAATGCGGATTATATTAATTATCCAGAGAAATTAGAAGCTTTGTATTCATTAGGAATCCAACTTAAATTACTTGGAGCTACCTTGGCTATTTTTGAGGATGATAGAGAAATATCTTTAGAAATAGTGGAAAATCAGATTGAATCACATAAAAAAATATTGAAAAGATACAATGGTGATGGGAAAATTAATGGTAGGAGTGTAACAAGAGGTTCTGATGTGATTGATAATGTTACAAATGCAAAAATTATACTTAAAAAAGAAAAATGGTGAATTTCTTTTAACAGGTTATTCAATAAAATAAAGGAGGTTGTTGTATGGATGGCAGTTATGATGTTTTTGAAGAATTGGGCGATTTCTTAGGTGGAACATTTCATCAAGATATGAATTCGCCTGAAGAAGCATTGGAAGAGTTTATATGTGAATCTAGTAAGGAATGTTTGTTGTTTACAATTAAGTATTGTGAAGAGTTTTTAAACAGTGAAATAACAGTGCAAGAAAAGGGGGATTTTATAGAATCAAATGCGGAAATTTATTTTCCTGCAATCGGATTAACTCCGGTGCAATGGTTAATAAGTACAGTGGAACAAATGAAAAAAAGCTTATGATTTTTAATTTGAATATAAAAAAACATGTAAAGATGCATGGAAAATAAAGTATAGTTGAAGTGTACAGATAAAGAAATGATCATTTTGAGGAATATACTCCATGATAGTTATACCATCATAGAGTATATGTTGTAGGCCTATAAGAAAACAAGACACACGAGTCTAGGCGAGATGACATTTTACTGAACGACGAATATAAAGACATGGAATGAACATAAAACTAATGAACTCGTATAAGCTCGTAAGTTTTAATGTAATACTTGTCACGATATATATAAGGCGCCATACTGTTACTATAAAACTTACAAATTTAATGTTATTTAAAAGCATATGAACGTAAAGCACTTGATTATCTACAATAGAAAAAACGAGTGCTTTTTTGTATTTTAGAATGAAAACTGAAAATAGTATTATAATTTTATAAGTGCACTAAGGGTACGGATGATGCTACAGTAAAAAAACAAACTCCAAATCAAAGGAAATCGGAAATTATTCAAAATAATTTTGTTAAAGTTACATCTCGTACTAATATTTATAGTCCAAAAGATATTCCTAGTGTAAGAGATGGTGAATTTATTAAGTGGTTTGACAATATAACTTTAGATGAATTAGAGATAGCGTGGGCTAATCCTGAAGTGAAAAAAGTAATTTCTTCAAGATTGAGATCGCCTGGAAAATTACATGAATGGTTAATGATTGCAAGAGCACCTACTTTTAAAAGATGGGGTATAAGTGCTAAACAAATTCAAGAATTGAGAACACCAACAAAAGATGTTGAGTTTATTAATCCACCAGGAAAACATCATCGTGCACCGGGTTCTAAGCGAGCGCATAATGAGATATTAGAGATAATAAACACCATCACTTGACTATGATACATTTGTAAGAAGGTTACAGATGTGGTCTCATTATAGATACAAAGGTGGAGTAGAAGGGTTACCAGGTACTCTAAAAAAATGAGGAGTGATAATATGGAATATAGTGGAATGGTTTCAGTGTGGTTTGGAGTTTCTAAATCGTTTGAGAATCTTGAGGAGTATGTTGACATAGAATATACGGAAGATGGAGATTCAATAGACTCAAAGTTTGGGACAAACTTTGAATTTGGTTATTATGATGAAGATAACATTGAAATTTGTTTTTATGAAGATCCTAAAAATAATGTAGACGATATTTTAAATGATTTTTCTTATAGTGAACTAATTATCCCAAAAATAAAAGAGTTAATAAATGGTGATAATTTAGCATACAGTATTAATTCTGTGATTGTACTCTATGATTTTAAATACAATGAAGTGAAAAGTGGAGATGAATCCGAAAATATAGAAATTAAATTTATTGGTACTGTACCATACAAGTAGTTTGTACAAGTTCGTTAGTTTAAACGTACTATTTACCATGAAATACAAAAGATTTCATATTATCAGTATCAAATGATTGTACGTACAAACTTAAAGTGACTAGTGACTTGAAAACTTAGAAAACATGTGAACTTAAAGCACTTGATTGCTATGATAGGCAACAAGTGCTTTTTATTTTAAGATTACAACAAAGGGTACGGGTGAAGGTAGTAGGATTATTCCTGGTACTCCGGGTGTTGTAACAGGAGGAAACTCTACTAAATTAGGAAAAAATATGATGACAGAAATGGGGCTTAAACGTTCAACAAAATGGAGTGGATATCAAGCACAGCATATTATTCCTTCTGAAATGGCAGATAACCCTGTAATTAAAAAGATAGGTATGAACTTTGATGACTCATCAAACGGTATTTTTCTAAGGGTACCAGATGATAATATAAGTACAATGGCTAGACACAGAGGATATCATTCTGTTTACAATGAAGTAGTTGCAAGAGCGTTAAATAAAATGGATATTAACCAAAGTATTGATAGTTTACAACAGCAGGTATATAATTTGCAAAAAAATTTAAGAAAATTACAGGGGAATGGTTTACCATTGTACCCAAGCCAAGGTGCAACAGTAGAACTTTGGGAAAGAAAGCTAAAACAATTGGAAATACAAAATAAGTGAATATCAGTAAGGCGGTAAGGTGTAATGGAAAATAAAGATATTAGTTTGCTTGAAGAATTACTTTATAATACAAATAAAGAGGATACAATTAGCCGAATAAAGAATATAGATAATCCAATAATCCTTCATTGTTTTGCAGCAAATTATAATTGGAATAGTGGATTTGATATACCAAATGCAATTCTTGAAAATAAAGATTGCGACTTAGGAACGGGATTACTAATGTTTCATTATGCGGATGGATATCGACTATTAGAAAGTCCAGAGGAAGTTTCGAATTCTCCATTACAAGAATGGAAGGTATTTATATTAAAACTTCAAAATAAAATTATGAATTTGGAGTTTAAAACACAAAATATATCATTTAACCCTGAATTAACAAAAATTCAAATATTCAAGTTGAAAAAAAGTAACCCAAGTATTTCAGATATTCTTATTAGTGAGTCACCAGGAAATATAATTGATATTCCTAAAATATAAATAAACATTAAAAACTCATTACAGTAAATAAATGAGTTTGGTTATAGTGAGTTTATAAAGCTTACTAGACTAATTTGTATATATATGTACGGATATGATAAAGTTCGTGGTGCTAAATTTAAATACGCACAAGTGTATATGAATAAAAAATAAAGTATATGTGAAGTAGATAGAAAAAATAAAAGGGTGTTTGAAAATATATACTCCATGATGGTTGTACCATCATGGAGTACTGTGTGCAATGATAGGGTAGAAAAACGAAGTACAAGCTTGGGCGAGATGACATTTTACTGGGTGATGAATATAAACACATGGAATGTATATTAAACTAACGAACTCGTACAAACTCGTAAGTTTTAACGTAGTAGTTGTCATGATATACAAAAGGCGTCATACTGTTACTACAAAACTTACAAATTTAATGCTACTTAAAAGAAGATAAACTTAAAGCACTTGATTGTCAACTAAAGGCAACGAGTGCTTTTTTGTGTTTTAGCGTAGAAATAAGTTGGTACACGTATAATTTTATAAGTGTATTAAGTGTTAAATTTTATAGACTGTAATGGCTTTGTACAGTGTACGACAATACTAGAGAAAAAATGACGAAAATCAAACTGTTTTACATGTTTTGTTAGGGCAACGTAACAATGACCTAGAGGCAACCTATAAATTGTGCCAGAGGTTTATAGAAAAAGGTGTTAATATTAATGAAAAGGATAAAAATGGACAAGTAGCACTATACTATATAATCTGAATGAATAAAACTAATGAAGCATTGACTAATCTTTATGATTTATGGTTTTCTCAATTTAATCTAGATATAATCTCTAAAGATAAGACAGATTGTTCACCTTTGAAATATGCTGAGAAATATCCCTATAGGTCAAAACTAGTTGAAAAGATGAAAAGCTATGCCTCAAAATGAACCTGTTGAATTTATAAAAAATGCTGGTGCCTCTATTGTCTCTAAAAATATTTTAAGTGGTAAGGGGCATTTGAAATGGATACTGAGAGAAGAATCTATAGATAAAGTTGATAATGGATGGCGTTTTTTTCAGATATTGATAATAATGAATTTATTAATAATCTAGACAACCTAGCAGTATGTGATTTTAACACAGTTGCTAATATTGAGCCGGCAATAATTGGAATCTATTTATTACCAGTAGGTAGTGATTTACAATTAGTTTCTGAAGAAGGAAAAATAACTTTTTGGGACAATATGTCTGGTGAAGAAGTGGAACTAAATACCAGATATAATCTTTGCACCTGTATTGCAAATTTACTAGATTTTCAGGGTGAAGAATGTTTTAAAAGAACAAGATGAAATATTAAAGCAAACGGTGGGCATGTTAAGCTAGAGGTGCTAGAGGAACTGACTAAGGTTTAGCTATTTTGTGAGTTTCTCGATCAACGGTAAAGAAACATATCCATTTTAGAACGTTATTTAATGAAGTTTTTGTCTATACAATCTGAATTGGAAGATGTAATTAATCTTCCAGTTTTTTATTTTAAATAAAAAAATATATAATGAGTAGAAAGAAATATAAAAAAACTAGAAAAGCTATAAAACATTATTCAAAAGTTTCATCAAGCAACTGAATTTTTCTATGTAAACGACAGTATCAGGGTATTTACTGGTAGAGATCCCGTTATTGGAAATTGTAATTAAGTATGGCGGAAAAAAGCTGGAAAAGCCCTTCTTGATGGAGCGAAGAAAGTATCAAATAAGCTACATGAAGGCGTATCTTTCTTGGCATCAAAGACAAAAGGGCTAAGTAATAAAATAGGGGATCTATGAAATAAAGGGAAGACAAAGGTTAAAAATGATTTTCTAGAAGCTGGTAAGGCATTCCGTTATGGGCTGAAAAAAATTGGAGAGTATGTGCCGAAATTTGGTGGAGGCCCTATTCCTGTAATGGAAGGTGCAGGCAAGATTCCTAGTGGAGGAAAGAACCTGCTGAAAGATGCTTATCAGTATGTGAAAGAGACTGGTGAGAAGGTTTTTGGTAGTGGTGAGAAGGATGTTGTTAAGGGAGCTAACGGACTTAATAGTATTGTTAAGAATGTTAATCCTTCAGAAATTAGATTCAGCCAAACTTCTGTAAATGGTTCAGAAGAGATTATCGCTAGTATGAAAGTTAATGGCTGGAAAGGAGATCCGATTGATGTTGTTAGAATGACAGATGGAAATCTTACGACTATTGATAATACTAGGGTTGCTGCGGCTAGAGAAGCTGGAATAGAAGTTCAAGCAACGATTAGAAATTATAATGATCCACTTCCAGTAAACATGATTGATAGACTTACAACCAAAAAAGGTGTTCCTAAAACATGGGGAGAAGCATTAGATTTAAGAATTCAAAAACAAAAGTCAAGTTTTAGAAATAACAATCCAATGGGATCATATGACTTAGAAAAAATGAAATAGAAAGAAGTGATGACTACCATGAAAACTTTTTATATTGATGAATCTATTTATAAATATCCTGAATCTTATGAAAAGTTAATTGAGTTAAACTTAGTTGACTTTGATGTATGGTATTTAATTGAATCAGGACAAGCTACTAGAAGATACTATGATTTGAAGGAAAGATATCCTAATCGAAGTTTGATTCCTTTCGCTAGAAGAGATGATAGTGATGATATTGCTTGTTTTGAAATTGGTAAAGGAAGCAAGGTTCAACTTATTCACGATTTTACTTCTGAAGGTTTTGAACAAAGAAAAGAATTTAGTGATTTTTGGGAGTGGGTTGAAGTTGCTATGAAAGAAATGATTGATTATAATCGGGGTGAAGAAATTGAATGAAGAAAAATTCTATACAAATTTGAGCAAAGAAATTTCATACGCTCTACGTCATGCACCATGGGAATATGAATTAGAGTTAGACGAAAATGGTTGGGTATCTGTAGACCAGTTATTACATGCACTGCATCAATCAATTAAATGGAAAGGTGTAAGTGTAGAGGATTTAAAGACGATGATAGATAAATCAGAGAAAAAAAGACATAAGATAGAAGGAAATAAAATCTGTGCGATGTATGGACATTCTATTCCTATGAAAATAGTAAAAGAAGAAGCTATACCGCCTAGATTTCTTTATCATGGAACTTCTTCTCGATTTATAAATTCTATTGAATTGAATGGGTTATCTCCCATGTCTCGGCAGTATGTTCATCTTTCCGAGGATGTTGAAACTGCAAACTTGGTAGGAAAAAGGAAAGATAATCATCCTGTTATTCTGGTAGTAGATACTGAAAAAGCTAGAGAGAAAGATATTAAGTTTTACTTAGGAAATGAAAAAGTTTGGTTAGCAGACAGAATTCCTAGTGAATTTATCAAAATTTACAAGGATTGATTTAGCCTATTTTGCTAGATTCTGGGGATGAAGAAAGTAATTTTTAGAAGAGTAAGATAAATCGTTAAAGCAAACGGTGAACATGTTAAGCTGAAAGTGTTTGAGGAACCAGCCAAGGTGTGAGCTATTTGGTGAGTTTCTCAATCACCGGTAAGAAAACATATCCACTTTATAACGTTATTTAATGAAGCTTTTGCCTATACGATCTGAACTGGAAGATGTAACTGGTCTTCCAGTTTTTTATTGAACTAAAAAAAATAGATATAATTAAAAAGAAATATAAGATAGTTAGAAAAATGATGAAAATTTGTTTAGAAGTTTTAAATAGCAAATAAATTTTTACATGTAAACACCAGTATCAGGGGATATACAGGTAAAAGAACCCGTCACTGGCAAAGAACTATCCACAAAAGAAAGACTCATTGCGGCAGGCTGGACGACTCTGAACGTTATTTCGGTTGGAAAAGCTCTCCTTGATGGAGCGAAGTATCAGTTTACACTTGCCGATGGACAAAAGGCAATAATACGATGGCATGCACCAGACCCTGTAGCTGCCAGTAAGTATCCAGGATCAGCATCAGGTACTCGCTGGACAGCGCAAGTAAAAATAGGTAACAAACAATTAAAAATAGATGGGACTTGGACGAAAAATCAATCTTTAAATGAAGTTCATATTCCAATAAGGGGGAAATGATAATGAATCTAGAAGAGTACGAAAATTTACCTGATGTATTACCAGTTGAAACATTAGTATCAATGTTTCAAGGGGTATTGAATGATTTTGAACAAAAGAAAATAGATACAAAAAACTTTTTGCTCATTCTTAGTGAATTGATGGATAGACAAGTTATGACCTATGAGCTATTAGAAAGTGGAGTGAGAAACCATATAGACATGGTTCTTAGTGAATTATGGAATACAGATTCTTATGATGATGTGGATATAATTCTTTCACTTGTTGTAAATCTAGGATTGAAGAATTGTTTTCAAAAAATTAAGGATTGTATAAATCAAGATAAAAATATAGATAATCTAATATTAAAAGAAATATTGGAAACGATTGATGAGGTTGGAGATAATATATCGAATCCATATTATAATCTAGAAAGGTATAAGTAAAGATTTCAAAGAATTTTGTATAAAATTGGGCGATAACATATAAGTTATAAATCTTTACAAGTAGAGTTCTTGTATGATTATTTTATAGTATAAATTGAAAATCAATTCTTCTCTAGGAAACTAGCAGAATTGATTTACATAGAATGTTTTCCTACGAGTTAGGCTTTTGAGAATTTTAGAGGTTGAATGGTTACTCAATTTGAGGATGCATTTTGTATTTAGATAAAAGAAGAGGAAAATAAAATCAGTTGGAAGACGTATTTAGTCTTCCTTTTTTATTGACATGAAAAAATAATAGCAGGAGATTTAAATCTGTTAGGAAAGCTATGAAATATTATCAAAAGCCTTATCAAATAGTTGGAGTTTTAGTGTATATGGTAGTGTCAGAGCAGTTACAGGTATAGACCCACGTACAGGCAAAGAGCTATACACAAAAGAAAGACTCATTGCGGCAGGCTGGACGGATTTGAACGTTATTCCGGTTGGAAAAGTTGGAAAAGGAATTAAATTTATTGAAAAAAATTTGGAAACGCATTTCTTGATGGAGCGAAGAAAGTGTCAAGTAAGCTACATGAAGGCGTATCTTTCTTGGCATCAAAAGTAAAAGGGCTAAGTAATAAAATAGGGGACCTGTGGAATAAAGGAAAAACAAAAGTTAAAAACGATTTTATAGAAGCAGATAAGGTATTTCGTTATGGGCTGAAAAAATTGGGAGAGTATGTACCGAAATTTGGTGGAGGCCCTATTCCTGTAATGGAAGGTGCAGGCAAGATTCCTAGTGGGGGAAAGAACCTGCTGCAAGATGCTTATCAGTATGTGAAAGATACTGGAGATAGGCTTTTGGGTAGGGAAAGTAGTAAGATAAAATATTCTTATAATAGTTTACCAAAAGATCCAAGGGAGTTACTTAATCATGGGTGGAAAGATATAACACCTGAAGGAATGGCTAAAAACACCACTTCGAGAGAGTTTCTTGATCCAGATACAGGAATGAAGGTTAGATTTTATCCTGGGAAACCGGGAGCTAATGGCTTTGAAGGTAAAGACCATTATCATGTCCATAATCCTAATAGTACTGGTAAGGGTGACTATTATTAGGATGTTAACGGTAAGCCTGTACCTAAAGGTTCAAAAGCGTCACACATTATACCATAAGGAGGAGCTTTATGAAAATAGTTGAGTTTTTAGAAAACTATAATTTACACGATAGTGTTGTAGAGAGCATAACTTTTTATCAAAATGAAAAAAGAGTTGTGATGGATATGGACTTATGTAATTGGCTACAATCATTTTACGAGGATGGTGATCCAGAAATAAAGGTTGTTCAACTTGAATTTACTGAAGTAATATCATTCAAAACTGAACCAAAAGTATTTACAATTAATAGTAATGAAATAATCGATGTTTCAGTATTAAGAATTGGTTCAGAAAATGAAACTATTAAGTTTGTACTAACTAGTGAAGAGGATGTTATTATAGTAGAAATTGAAGCTGAAGGTGTAGATTGGTTTGAATGTGTAAATTAGAATTTACTCTTAAAGAATGTAAAATTGCTATTCTGCTAGATTTTAGGAAACAAAGAATTTTTAAAAGGATAAGATAGTCTAAATAGTGAACATGTGAATCTATAAAGTATTTGAGAGAATAAGCCGTGTTATTATTTTTATTAATTCTTTGGATGCCGAAAAAATAACATGCCAATAAAAGAAATTAACAGTAGTGTGAGAAAAGTGAAGTGACTGTTAGAAGTTTTATCGTGTTACTCGTTGGCTTATCTATATAATTTGAACTGGAAGATTAATTATATCTTCCAGTTTTTTATTGAACTGAAAAAATAGATATAATTAAAAGGAATAGGTGTAAGAAAAATATAAAAATATTTAAAAGTTTTGATTGGTAACTGAATTTTTCAATGTAAACGACAGTATCATTGCGGCAGACTGGACGCTTTTGAATGTTACTCCGATTGGAAGAATTGGAAAAGGAATAAAATATGTCGGGAAAAAGGCTGGAAAAGCACTTCTTAATGTAGCGAAGAAAGTACCAAGTAAGGTAAAAGAAGGCGTATCTTTCGTTGCTTCTAAAACGAAAAGTCTCGTTGATAAAGTAGGAGACCTGTGGAATAAAGGGAAGACAAAGGTTAAAAATGATTTTATAGAAGCAGATAAGGCATTCCGTTATGCTATGAAAAAATTAGGAGAGTATGTGCCGAAATCTGGTAGAGAACTTGCCTTTGCTACAGAAAGTGCAGGCAAGATTTCTGGTCGAGGAAAGAACCTGCTGAAAGATGCTTATCAGTATATGAAGGAGACTGGTGAGAAGGTTTTTGGTAGTGGTGAGAAGGATGTTGTTAAGGGAGCTAACGGAGCTGCTCAACGAACTCAGAAGGAACTAGATGATTTAGCTAGAGACCCATCTCATGGTGGGAAAATTACTGAAGGTTCTAAACTTGAGAGAGAGATAGGACTGGCTTTAGAACAACGGGGAGATTTAGGGAAAATTGTAAGAGATCCCAACCCAAAGGGAGGAGCAGAGTTTATTGATACGGTTACTGGGAAAAAATATGATGTGAAAAGTTTTGAGTCATATCCAAATGGCCATACGTCTCCTAAAAAAGGTGCATTTACAGTTGAAAGAGCCCTTAAAAATATGCAAAAAGAGTTTGATAAGGGATATAACGTAATTGTTAATACAAATAATTTAATACCACAACACAAATTAGATTTAATAAAAGTATTAAAAGAAAAGGGGCTTTTTGACAGAGTCATATTTTATCCGTAAAAAGGAGTAGAGTAAATGGACGAGAGAATGATTGGAAAACTAAAAAAGCACGGTTTGTTCGTGGAAACTACTGGAAAAGAAGGGGAAAAGCTAGTATTGGATGAATTTGATTTAAGAAATATAAATTTTTTAAATTTAGATTTATCGGAATGCGTTTTAACTGATTGTAATTTAGAGGGAAAAAAAATTACTAATATGGATTTTTATAGATCTGAATTATATTCATCAAATTTTAAGAATGCCACTATTATAAATAGTAATTTTTTTAAATCAAGGGCTGATTACACGGAATTTAAAAATGCCACAATAAGTAAAACAGATTTTTCTAAAGCAGATTTAATGGAAGCAGATTTTTCTGCATCTAGCATAGAAGAAACTAGTTTTGTTTTTAGTAATTTATATAAGGCAGATTTTAGTAATTCAGTGTTAAAAAATATAGATTTTGATTCTGTATTTTTAGAAGAAACAATTTTCTATCAATCTAGATTAATAGGTTTGAAAAATCTGGATAAGTCATTGGTGAAATCAGTAAATATAGGGACGGCAGAAAAACCTTGTATTTTAATAGATGAGGAAGCCAAAAGATGGTTAGAATTACAAATTTCCACGTGTTAAAATACCGCGGATCAAACAATTGTCTTTTTATGAGATACTTAAACTGAGCAATAATTACATGAAACAATGAATGATTAACCGTGTTGTTATTTGTTTTATGCTAATTCATTGTAAAGATAGAGATAAACTTTACGAAGAAAGCAATTCTACAACTATATGATATCTTCATTTATAGTAGTGAATAGTATTGTTAGTTTGCTAGATTATGAGAGTAAACTAATAAGAAAAGATGTAAAGCTAAACGATAGCAAAGTCAATTTAGAAAATGGATGAGAGTGTGTAAAGGTTATTCTAATTTTGTGAGTTCCTTAGACATTGTCCAAGGAACATGTTTGAAAAAGAAGTCAATAGTGAGAGTAGAAGAACGAATTGTTGTCGATTTGTTTTATTATTTTATTCTTTGGAGAATTTATCCATACGATTTGAACTGGAAGATGTAATTAATCTTCCAGTTTTTTTATTGAACTGAAAAAAATAGATATAATTAAAAGAAGAAAATATAAGACATTTAGAAAAACGATGAAACATTGTTTGAAAGTTTTAACTAGCAACTGAATTTTTCAATGTAAACGACAGTATCAGGGAAAGATCAGAAACTACTATCCATAAAAGAAGGACCCATTGCAGCAGGCTGGAAGGATCTGAATGTTATTCCAGTTGGAAAAGTACTTAAGTATGACGGAAAAATGGTCGTAGGAGCAATAGAAAAAGGCGGAAAAGCTCTTCTTGATGGGGCGAAAAAATTGTCAAGTAAGCAACATGAAGGCGTATCTTTCTTGGCATCAAAAGCAAAAGGACTAAGTAATAAAATAGGGGATCTGTGGAATAAAGGAAAAACAAAAGTTAAAAACAATTTTATAGAAGCAGATAAGGCATTCCGTTATGCGATGAAAAATATGGGAGAATATGTGCCGGAATTTGGTGGAGGCCCTATTCCTGTAATGGAAGGTGCAAGCAAGATTCCGAGTGAAGGAAAGAACCTGCTGCAAGATGCTTATCAGTATGTGAAAGAGACTGGGGAGAAGGTTTTTGGTAGTAGTGAGAAGGATATTGTTAAGGAAGCCAGCGGAGCTAATGTTCCAAAAGAAAATGTAGGAATTGTTCAATCGAGAATAAATATTGCAAATGGACCTACAAGGTTTAGTTCATCGAAGAATGCTGGTTTTGAACATGTTTTAGACAGACATTTTGATCCATTGAAAAATGCTGGTAATTTTACTATTAGTCCAGAAGAATTAAAGTCAATTTTACAAGCGAAAGAAACTGTAAAAGTGCCTGTACAAGTAATGGAGCAGTCTGGTAATTATTCAAGAATAATTAATATTGGAAAAGAAATTGGGACTATAAAGCCTAGCATTCCTAATGTTGGGGGTCAAGGAACTAATTATATGATGGTCATAACAGATAAAGCGGGAAATTTAGTTACAGCTTATCCTGTTCCTAAACCGTAGGAGGTATTTATGCGAAAAGAACTGTTAGAAATATATACTAATTTCTCTAATGAAAAATTAGAAACTTTTTTCGATGATTTGATAGGGATTGTAATTCAAAATCAAGAAATTTTTTCTAAATATCTTACAATAGACTTTTTTAATGAGATAATTAAATATAAATCTACTGATTTTATTATAGGACATTCTGATGATTTATTTAGTAAGGGTGTAGATTATTATAAAAAAAATATTGGGACCTTTTCGGAAGAACAGCTTGTAAGACAAGTAGCCACCCTAATATGGGGTTTGTCTGCATATATGTCGGATAAGCTTTGTCCTAATTGTCAACAAAGTAATATGAGATTATTAATGTCTGAAAATAGAAGTGATATTTATGAATTTTGTGAAGAATGTTTATTTACAATACTTGATGGAAATCCTGTAAACGTTGATGAAGAACTATTTCCAGCAAAGAAACAAGAAGTAATTCAATGTTTGAATAAAATAAATGAAAAATTGTAGTATTTTCTAGTTGATTATTTGTGATAAAAATATTAAGACAACAAATACACATTAAAAAATAGTGTTTTGTTGTCTTTTTGCGTAGTTATTTTTTTAAACTCATCAAATAAGATATCCATTTTCTTATTTAAGTGTTCAAAATATATGTAACGAATAAGGGAGAAATGCGAAATCTAGTATTTCGGGCTTGTTTTGACTACCAAATTTCAGAAGGAAAGACAAAAATCTAAGCAATTATTTGTATTAAGCGGAAACTCATCCAGATTATTTATATGATGATGAAGAAAAAATGGTGTATGAAAGTAAGTGTCAAAGTGTGTCCTGAAGGATTTCTTGTACGGAAAGGAGTGAAAAAAATGCGAGAAATTTATGCTTTGTAAGAGATGAGGAAAGGCCCTCGAAATCGGTATTCAGGTACAGGTTTCAAACCACCTTTGGGTGCTGCAATCAAAAGTTGTGGTACTGAGCGCAAATGGAAAAGGCTAACAGAGATTAGTCAGGTAAGTTATATAAACAAGGAGATTTTCAATTCGTTCTGGTGAAATTTGTTAACAAATGTTTTTGGGATGAAAAAATTAGTGAAATACCAAACCTAAGTATTGACAATATTACTGACTTTAGTTATTCAACGTGTTTCTCCTATTTTATACTACCGCTAGATGTGAATTTGCGTTTCGGTAGTGTGGAATTTAATAACTATGTTAAGGGACAATCCGAAGTTAACTGTGTAATGCTATTGATTTCCGCAATTGCACCATATGCAGTGATTAAATATTTAAGTTATAGTTATGAAAATGATGTAGTCAACCTTGTTGAGGAGTTCTCACCATACAATGAGGAATCTAAGAAAATAGGAGATAGCATTTTAGGATTTCTAAACAATAATGGAATAACAAGTATTGACTTAGACACGTTGAATACAGAAGTAGAAGATATTTCATTAGAGTTAAAAGAGACAGGAGTTACCGTATATAATTGTCTGTTTGAAGACGAGTATTGGAAATTACTATCTAATAAAAAATGAAAGAAGCATACTTTTTGTGGAGCTATCACAATAAGTATGCTTCTAAATTTATTTGGACATTTTTTAGAAAGAGCCTGAATATATTAATTAATTAGATATCATACTGTTCTTCTGATTCTATAATGGAGACAACGATATAAGTAAGGTGCGGAAAATGAGTGAAATTACTTTTAACGAGATTTAAATGAAACAACTAGAGAAAAATAAAAATGTGATGAAAGTAGCAGAACGTTCGATCAGCTATTATCCAGATTTTAAGGTAAGAGCTGTGAAAGAAAATCAAAAGGGAAAAAGTATCTTGATCCTATTTCAGGGGAGTTTTAACCACCAGGCATAGTTAAACCAAATAGTCCACATTATAATGAGGGATTAGCAAATAGTACTCATATTCCAATCCAGTCACCAAAAAAATAAAGGAGTAAAGCAATATGAATTTTGAAGAAAAGTTAAATAAAATATTGAATGACTCTAATCTAAACAAGCAAGAAAAATTAAGTAGTTTAGGAGCTATAGGAGATATTTTAGAATATGGGGATATCAGCAGAGATGAAGCAATTCAAGAAATGAATGTTTTAATAAAATATGTTGTTGAACAAAATGATAATGATATCAAAGAAGAGATTTTAAATATTATTTTGAATGGAGAAAATTCACGTAATGTTGATAAGGAATTAGATTTAGAACCAATTGTTTTGAATTTAAGTAAATTTAATGATGAATGTATTAGTTACATTTTATCAATGTTAGGGTATTCTGGAAAAGAAAAATACAGAAAAGTAATTGAACAATTTAAGAATAGTCCTCGATTGGAGGAAGATGTAGAAGATGCGTTATTCGAGTTAGATTATAGAGTGAAAAATCAAAAGTAAGATACCACTTTTTCTAGCTTCTGGGGACAATAGTAAGAAGTTGAAAGATTGAACTTCTCTAAAATACCTATCAAATAAGTAGTCAATAGCTATGTTATAGGAAAATGTGGTGTCTATTGGCTATTATCATTTATGGTAGTGAATAGTATTGTTAGTTTGTTAGATTATGAGAGTAAACTAGCAAGATAAGATGTAAAGGCAAACGGTAGCAAGGTTAATATAGAAAATGGCTGAGAATTTGAACTGGAAGATGTAGATAATCTTCCAGTTTTTTTATTTAAATGAAAAAATAGATATAATTAAAAGGGGAAATATGGAGAGGGAAATTACGCCGCATTGTTAAAAATTTTTATCAAGTAACTCAATTTTTCCATAAACGTCAGTATCAGGGGCTTTACAGGTAAAGACCAACGATCTACAAAAGAAAGGCTCATTGCGGCAGGTTGGACGATTTTAAATATTACTCCGATTGGAAAAGTTGGAAAATGGATTAAATTTGTTGGGAAAAAAGTTGGAAACGCAATTCTTGATGGAGCGAAGAAAGTATCAAGTAAGCTACATGAAGGCGTATCTTTCTTGGCATCAAAAGCAAAAGGGCTAAGTGATAAAATGGGAGATCTGTGGAATAAAGGGAAAACAAAAGTTAAAAACGATTTTATAGAAGCAGATAAGGCATTCCGTTATGCGATGAAAAAAATGGGAGAGTATGTGCCGAAATTTAGTGGAGGCACTATTCCTGTAATGGAAGGTGCAGGCAAGATTCCTAGTGGAGGAAAGAACCTGCTGCAAGATGCATATCGGTATATGAAAGAGACTGGTGAGAAGGTTTTTGGTAAGGGTACGGGTAATAGAGATGCTGATATTCTACCAGCCTTCAAGCAATAGGAATTTGCTAGTACATATGATTCAAGATTTAAGCAAACACCCGCAGAAACGAATTCAAAGGTCGTTTTTGAAGGGGATAGAGGTTAGTTTTTATGTACCCTAAAACCACCACCAGATCTTACGTTACAGAAAATCTTAAATGAAGCTGGTATTAATGGAATTGAGTATAAAAATGGAGTTCCTAATTTTTCACCTGTAGCAAAAGCACAAGTTGAGATTGATTATATGTTAGGTGGAAAAGGATCTAAAGGAAATGCTGCTAGAGGTTATAATTTTGAGCAAGCAAATGAAAGGGTAGCAAGTCAACTTAATAATTCACCAGAATTGGCACACCAATTTGCAATGGAATCTGGTGGAATTACAGCAAAAGACATAGAAAAATATCGAGTGAAAAATAAATTAACATGGCATGAGTTAAATGATGGAGTTACTATGCAACTTGTGCCAACAGAAATAAACGCCAAATTTGGACACCTTGGTGGAGTTGGTGAGATAAACACAGGAGCCTTTGAGCCTGGAGGATTTGCAAATAAATAATAAGGAGATTTTAAAATGACAATAAATGATAAAGTTTTTGGAGAACTTGATTACCAGTATAAATGGGTAGGATACAGAACCATAAAGCTTTTAGGAAAGGACACAGAGATAGCATTATTAGTAGGAGGTACAGAAGATGGGGATTTTGATGAAGGGCAATATGTAGCATATAATTCATTAATGGATAATTGGGAAAAAATCTAACATAACACACTACAACCAATTTTAGATTATTATAAACAAAAAAGGCATGAGCTTGGTTATGATGTTTCAATTAATGAAGATTACCCATTAATTGAAACAGTTGATCAATTAATAGAACATATAACATTAGTAGGTATTTCTATTCCGTATGATTTCCTTCGCGATGGACGTGATATAGGAGTATCATTTGACTGTTCGTGGGATGAGGAAAATAGTTTAGGGGTTCGTCTTATAAATGAAAAAGTAGATGAAGTAGGTTATCAAGACGTTACAATTTAAATATCACTATTACACATAAAAGATTAGTTCGTTTTGGAAGTTAACGGAAAAAACAGTAGAGATAAATACTAGAAATCTCTGCTATTTTTTATATGCAAACGGAAAAATTAATCTTGAAGGTTATTTCTATCGTACATACTATTTAATTGATTTAAAAATGCAATTTGTTTCAATATATGGAAAATACAAGATGTATCAGCTTGGCGGAAAAATGGCCGAGGGTGGGTATAGTTAATACTATAAAAAAAGAGCTAGGAAACATTGATAGGAAGGAATTAGAGAAGGAATTGGTATCTGAAGAGGTTGAGGATCTTTTGACCAGAATAAGTAATGTCAATCATAAACTTAAAAACGTAATACAGGACTATGATTCTAATGCTGATAATTATTAATAAATAGAGTTAGTGTTATTAATAGAATGTTGAAAGGGAATATGTAAAGAGAGAAATGCATTCATGTAGTTTCAATCGTGTTTAATAAAATGATTTCCTTTTATGTATAAATATCATAATTAAGAACATGTTATATACAAATATAATGGAGGTGTAATTATGAATATTCAAAGGCATGATAATAACTATAATGAAATTCTAATTTCTGGTGCTACAAGTGCAATCGAGCAGATGAAATATGAAATCGCTCGTGAATTAGGAGTTACACTGGGTCCAGAGACATCTGCACGTGCTAATGGTTCCGTTGGTGGGGAAATTACAAAGCGTCTTGTTCGAATGGGTGAAGAACAATTAATGGGACAATATAGATTACATTAAAATGGTACATATCCAATTAAAAAGAGTATCCTTTACTTCGTTAATTGGTATTATCCCATTTAGGTAGACAGTAAAAAAGAGTCCATCTGGTATGATGGACTCAATACTGTTTATCTGGAGGGGATTTTTTTATGGCGAAAAAAGGACAATCATTTCAAACATATACAGAAGAAGTAAAACAAGAAGCCGTTCGACTTCGATTAGAGGAAGGAAAAACATTACAATTCATTCGAGCACAGTTAGGAATTAAAAGTGACGCTCAAATTGTTGAATGGGTGAAACGTTACGAAAAAGGACAATCGTTTGAAGATCAACGTGGCATATGGAAGCGAAAGCATTTTAATAGTATAGAAGAAGAAAATGCTTATTTGAAAGCACAGGTGGAATATTTAAAAAAGCGCAATCCAAATCTACACGGGAAGGAATGGTCTTAAAGAAAGAACGTTTTTCGATTATCGATAGACTACGCACATTATATCCTCTTCGTTGGTTATTACAAATTGCCGAGGTATCGAAAGCTGGCTACTACAAATGGCGAAAAAACCGCTCCCATGTAGCGTTGCGCCGTCAAAAAGATACATGGCATAAAGAGCATATTTTATCTATCCATCGGAAACACCCGTATTATGGATACAAACGTATGACCCGCGCTTTGATTCGTGAAGGAATGTATATGAATCACAAACGCGTTAGACGTTTGATGCATGAATTAGGAATCCGTTCTATGATTCGGAAAAAACGTCCTTTTTACGGAAGGAAAGCATCGATTGTGTTTCAAAACCATCTGAATCGAGAATTTTATGCGGATAAGAGACATGTAAAATTAGTAACAGATATTACATACATAAGAATTGGAGAAGAATTTGCTTATTTGTCAGCTGTCTTAGATTTGTATAACAATGAAATCGTGGCATGGAAGTTATCACATCGAAACGATTTAGCGCTTGTACTATCTACATTAGAACAGTTAGAAGGAATCAAGCGTACTACTAAAACCCTTCTACATTCTGATCAAGGATTTCAATATACATCAAAAAGTTACGCAAAACAGTTAGAACGATTAAAGATAAAAGGAAGTCATTCTAGACGAGGGAACTGTTTTGACAATGCATGTATTGAATCGTTCTTCTCTCATTTAAAAACAGAGAAGTTGTATTTAGTGCGTCCAAAAACATATGAAACAGCTTATCGAGCAATCCAAGAATATATCACATTTTACAATCAAGAGCGATTCCAAGAAAAACTTCACGGCCTTTCCCCGATAGAATATCGGGAAAAGGCCGTGGCATAAAACTCTTTTTATTATTGTCTACTTGACGGGGATATGACCATATGGATACTTTTTTCTTTATTTTTACATTAAATTCAAAAATATAACATCCAGTCCGGAAATTGAATGCGTAGATTCATTTGTGTGGAACTTTAAATCTACGAATAATACCATAGGTATCTAAATGATTAAAATTCATCTATGAGAAAAATGAGCGGTTTGGTGTGCTGTTATTCGTGTGTAGGTTTAATTTAGAGCCAAAAGGTAAATTCGTCATAAAGTTCTTCATTTATCTATTTATCAATTAAGAAAGAATATAGTGAATTTGAAAATATTTCAATTTTATCTACAATAATTATAAGGGTGATCGGATTAGTTGATGGATTGTGAAATTTATTTGTATGACTTTAGCTCAAAATCAAATTTATGAACTGTAACGCAACGATTATCTTCAGATAAAAGATTAATTACCAAGTGCGAATAAACACAATATGAAACTATTTCTATTTATATAGATATACTGCCAAATTATTTTACTTATATTAATATTTGGGGTAGAGTTATTCAACAAATGGGGAGAATTAATGGGAGGACATTATGGAATTAATTGAATATGAAGAACGATTTAAAAAACAAGTAGAAAGCTATGAATTATCTGAGGAACAGTTACAATTTACAGGTACACCAAAAAAATGTGTAGAATTATCAAAAGCTGATACTGACAGACATTCTATATTATTTCTTGCAAATAATGAGCTTGTAACATTTTTCGTGCTTCATGAAAATGCAGGTGTAAATCCTTACTCTAAAAATCCAAAAGCTATGTTATTACGAGCGTTTTCAACGGATTATTATTATCAAGGAAAGGGATATGCCAAACAATCATTATTGTTACTACCTGACTTTGTACGCAAAGAATATCCACATATTAATGAAATTGTATTAGCGGTAAATGTGAAAAACATTACTGCACAGTTATTATATAAAAAATGTGGTTTTATTGATGAAGGTGTACGAAAAATAGGAAAAAAAGGCGAACTTATTATTATGAGCTATTATTTATAAGAGAGATATTGTGAAAGATTCGACAACCGAATTAAACAGTGTAGTTTAGTGTTTTCTAAATAAACTACACTTATTATAAAATATTTATAGACTAAAAGGGTGCTTTTTGTGGAAAAGTCGAGTAACTCCCAAATATACAATAAAAGTTGATTTTGGAGTTACTTGACGTTTACTTTATTACTCACAAAATGAAAGAATAGATTTTGCGCTTCAAACATATAACCTAGATGCCATTTTATTCCCGGCATATGTAGAGTCTACTCTTTCTGCAGAAGCAGGTTATCCATCAATTGCTTTACCAGAAGGATATATGGAAAACGGGCGTCCATTTGGTATTACTTTTGCTGGGACGGCATTTGGTGAGATAACTTTAATTAAGATTGGTTATGTTTTTGAGCAAGCAATAAAATTTCGGAAACCTCCTAGTTTAATATAGAAAGTATAGTTGTTTTTGATGTAAGAAAAGCAGAACTGATGAATAAAAATATGTATGGGTAGTGGTAAAGTGAAGATTGGTAAATTTGGAGAGGTCAATAAATTAAGTATTAATACAATTAGGCATTATATGGACTTAGGATTGATTGTACCTGAAAAGAAGGGAGGGCATTATTTTTTTGATGAGAGCTGTCAAAACGATTTAGAGATTATTTTGGAATTTAAAGGGATGGGATTTAGTTTAAACGAAATTAAACAATTTTTTCTATATAAAAATTTTGGTAAATTCACGGATTATGAAAATGATACGTACTATCAATCTTTATTTATGGATAAATATAAGCAGGTTGAGCAGGAAATAAATAATTTAGTAGAAATAAAGGACAATTTAAAGGCGAAATTAGATGAAATATTAGCGGAATCTAAAGGTTCAAGCTTAATGATGGGAATTGATTTAAAAGTACTTGATTTGCTGAAATGTTTAAGGTGTAGCGAAAAACTTATTCTTCAAGATGGGATCATTCATAGAAATCAAATTATGGAAGGAAAGTTAATTTGCGATTGTGGTGAAGAATATCTTGTTGAATCAGGTATTTTAAAAATTGGTAATGCATTTCAAGCAACTTCTGGCCCCCATCTTGAAGAATTTGTTCTTGAATATATACATGAAACTGATCCAGCTTATTTGGAAAATATGAAAAAAGTTGGAGAATGGTCAATGAGGAAACTAGGTCAATTAGACTTAAATAATAAAGTATTACTTGAGTTAGGATCCGGAGTTGGTTTTTTTCTGCGAAATGTTTTTCGGGAATTACCGGAAAATTGCTTGTATATTGCTGTTGATCGCAACTTAGAACGGCATCGATTTTTAAAAGGTGTATTAGAGAGAACAGGTTTAAATAGAAACATGCTCTTTATTTGCGCTGATTTTTTACATATACCTATACAGGATTACTCTGTCGATGTCGTGATTGATCATTCAGGTACTAGTAATTACAGCTTCGAACATGAGGAGTTTTTGATTCGCAAAGTGGATTTTCTATTTAAGCCTAATTGTTACATATTGGGATCATATATTGCTTTTAAAAATTTTAGCACGAAAAGCAAAATCGAAGCTAGATTTAGAGACAACTTTATAGCTAGAAAAATTAGGGGAAACATCACTGATTTAAAGTATATTCCTCTTGAGGAAAGGACTTCTGAATATATTGATCGAGGTGGAAAGTACGAAAATTTCTTTGTGCAGGGGGAAGAAATTTATTCATATTCATTTTTGGGAAAAAGATAGGGTTAACCCTATCTTTTTTCATTTTTTCCTAAAAATTTATGGATTACACCTATTGATATTGGGTTCACCCGGCAGCTTAACATTTGTTGTATAAAAAGTTAAGTGAGGTGGAGGATTAATGGAAGCACTACAAATGAGTGTAAGTAATGAAAAGAACAAAAAAGAAATGAAAAACCTATTTCTCTATTCTACAGGAAAAATTATCTCGATATTTGGTACGGCTATTTATAACTTTGCGCTAGGATTATACGTTTTAAAGCAGACGGGCTCGGCGTTAAGCTTTGCAGTTACTCTTATACTAGGAATTATTCCGATGGTTATCATCAATCCGTTTGCTGGGGTGATTGCGGATAAGATCAATAAAAAGACATTAGTTATTTGTATGGATCTTCTTAGCGGAATCTTGTTGGTTTCCGTTTATATATTATGTATGAAATATGAATTGAATTTACTTATCATTTACGTCACTACGTTCCTGTTGACGGTGTTTACTACTTTCTTTGGAATAGGTTTAGAAGCTGCGAAGCCAAACATTGTATCTGAAAAAATGTTGATGAATATTAATTCCATTAGTAAAATAATCGACTCAATCTCTTCAATTATGGGACCTATGTTAGGCGGAATTGTTTTTGCAATCTTTGATATGAGAACTTTTATTATCATAAATGGAGTTTCTTTTCTCTTTTCTGGATTATCGATGATGTTTATTCATTTCAAGCTTTTCAATCACCAATTAAATGAAGATCATTTAATTGGGAAAATTCATTTGATTAGAGATATGAAGGATGGATTTAACTATATATTTGAAAGAAAGAGTATTAAAAGCATGTTTATGCTCTTAATATTAATTAATTTTTTTCTCGGCTTTGCTGTGACTGTTCCATTACCGTATATGATTAATACAGTTCTAAAGTTTGGAGCAAAGGAGTTTGGTATGATCCAAGGGGCCTTTCCACTGGGGATGATTATAGGAGCTTTATTAGTAAAGAAAATCACAGAAAGAATTTCCTATTCCATTCTTTTAAAATATATAAGCATCGCTTTATCGATTCTTATGATTTTATTAGGAGTTCCAGTTATGCTGAAAAGCTTACAACTGAACTCCATCGTTTTTACCTGTTATTTCATTGCTGTCTTGTTCTTGTTTGGGTTATTCATAGCGCTAATTGATATCCCTCTCGCTTATTTTATGCAAAAAGAGATTCCAGATGAATATAGAGGTAGAGTCCTAAGCATTGGCATTAGTATCGCGAAAGTCATGCTTCCTATAGCGATGATTTCATCAGGAGCTCTATTAAATATCCTCCCTTCTTATGTCATGCCTATTGCAGGAGGAGTGTTATTCCTTCTATTAAATATGCGTTTAGCGAATAAGGTGAACTTTGAACTAACTTCAAAAAATATAAGTATTTAATTTGCTATAACGCCGGATTATTGTGTAATAAAAGTAGTGTTATAGTTGAAAAAATCCCCTTCCAGTATACTGAATAAAGAAATTTATCTTAAAGATAAAAGTGTGTTTGATCATTTATAGATCAAATTTTTGGAACGTATGAAAGAATGAAAAAGGAAAAGGGAAAGGGAAAGGTGTTAGAAATGAAAACGTATATTGTAGTTGGGGCTGGAATTCTCGGAGCATCTACTGCTTATCATCTTGCAAAAGCAGGAGCTCGAGTTACATTGGTTGATCGTCAAGATTTAGGGCAAGCAACGGATGCTGCAGCGGGGATTGTCTGTCCTTGGCTATCACTGATGTACAAAAATTAGAACAAGTTGCTGAGACATTAGAAAATCAAAAATTCCATTCTACAATTAGGGACAATGGGAATACATCTTTTATTGAAGTGATAAACAAAGGAAAAACAACAGTTGAAAATGCCTTTGTACAAGCATATAAACAGATAAAACATGCGATTAAAGCCTTACTGGATTATAAGTGGATTCCTGGAGAATAACCTTCTCTTTCACTAACAGGCGGAGGATCACACTTTCTGAAAGATGCTTATCAGTATACGAAAGAGACTGTGGAGAGGGTTTTTGGTAGTGGAGCTCTTAGATATGGAGATAGAAGAATATCGGATGAGCTGTACGACGAATTATGTAAGCAAACACTAACAGAGGAGTTAAGAGAATTAGTTAATAAAGATATTAATGATATGAAGGGAAACCTGATTCTGCACTAGGAGAAATTATAACCAAAAAATTAGAAGCAAACCACATTGTATCGGTGGATAAAATTGCTAGTATGGAAGGCTTTGAGAAACTAACTAAAGAGCAACAATTGCAGATTTTAAATAACCTAGATAATTTTATTGGAGGATAATTATGAAGAGTAATGCCGAAGCTTTTATAGATAGATTAGAAGAGTTGTTTGGAGAAGCAGATGTAATAAAAAAGATTAATACTAAAAATGGAGATACACCAATTCATGTGTTTTTTTATCGTGATTTACCTGAAGAAGGTATGATGACATCTATTACTTATGGACTATCAGAAGCAAACCATCCAAATTGGAAAAACGGAAAACCAGAAATTATTCTAACACTGGAGACTCAAGATGAAAGTTGGGGATTAGCAACAGCGTATTTTGCGTCACAATTTAAAGGAGAAAAAAATTTCTCTTACGGTTCACTGTTTACTTTAGATACTCCCATTTCAAAAGAATCTGAAATGGTTGGGTTCTTTGTCTTTGCTCCTTCAATTCTAAGTAAAGAATACTCGGAAATCAAAACACCTGAGGGATCAATACATTTAGTTGGTATGTATCCAATCTATAGTGAAGAGATTAAATTATATCAAACGATAGGACTGGAGCAGTTTTGGCAAAGGGAAGGTTTTGATTTATATAATGTAAAGAGAAAAAAATTAGTATAAATATGCTTTCTGTGATAATTATGAAGAAATTCAATACACACCTGAAGAATTTAGAAAAATGGATCAACAAATATGCACTGTAGCTATATTGCATATGTATATGTGAAAGAGAACATTAAAAATTAAATAACCAAAGACGATTCAAACTAAGAATCGTCTTTGGTTGCTATTTCAAGGAAAGTGTTACTTTATTATATTTATCAAAAAGTTATTTTGAAGCTATCATATAACTACTTTTTAAGATAATAATTTGGATTTCTATTCATTTTTCTTGAAAAATCTTCAAGAGAATGCGCTATTAAATCTCCCTCATAGTAAATCGGACAACAACCATCTGTATCTTCTTCATCTAAATTCATTACTAAACAAGAAAGTTCTGATACTTCATAAAATACTAATTCATTTTCATCTGTATAATCATCTAATCGAATATCATCCATATAAATGTCTTCACCATTAATAAAATCAAGTACACTACCAGGTCCCATTATTCTATTAAAACGCGATTCAATAGATTTACATACAAAACCATAACCTATCTCATTATAAAATTGCTTAAGCTCTCTTGGGAATTTTTTCCCCCATTCATTTTCGATTGATTTTATTTCGTCTGTTCCAGTTGGATAAAATACATGTTTATCATCAGAAGATATTTCTGTTCCAGGTAAAATCACATATTGTTTTAGAAAATGAAAATTACTCATATTTTTTCTCCCTTTTTTAATCTATCTTCCTAGAGGAATTTCTCTAGGCGGACTATCCGACCTATGAATAATATTTTAAAATTATATAGGAAAGAGAAGAGGTAGTGAATATGAAAATACTAATTATGTTTTAGAGAGATAGCGTTTTAACAAATGAGGTGCACTTCAAGGAACTGGCGTATATATTTGTTCATTTAATTATGCTTCATATGCCATGCTATCAGGAAAGTCTTCGTTTCTTTTGAGACATCGCACAATCCTAGTACATGCACAATTAAAATAATGTCCTCTCATTGTTTCTGAATCCACTGGAGCTTGCTCTAAGTCATAAAACATTCGTTCTTTTTTATTATAATACATTTTTCCTATTTTATCGGGGGATTCAGAAGGGTAGTATTGATAAACAACAATTTCTTCATCTTCCAATTCTTTAGTCATTAATAAACATACTGCCATATATAAAGACCTCCTTATTTATTCTTTATCTATTTTGGGCACATCCTATGGTCTACCAGATCTCACAGTGGCATCATGTGCTTCTCTATACGTTGTTTTAATTTAGTTACTTCCCACATATTGAAGCTAAGCTAAATAAAGTAATATAGTATTTAAGCAAATGAAATGTCATTTGGAAGATCAATATTTTTTAAATTTTTCATTCCACCATCATTTTCAATTTGTTTATGGATTTTAATGATACACTTATAGAACAATGAAATATGTTTTTTAGGTATGTCATCAAGTAAAACAAAACCTTCTTCGACAGTAAGTTTATCTTTTAAGAGCTTAAAACGCCATCTTTCATACATTTCTGGATATCCATTACACATTTCAATACTAGGGCCAAAACTATAAATGGCATAATCACTATTATCTAGCTCTTTTGTTATTACAATTGCAGGATATCTTCCCATTCTAATACACTCCTTGATTAATCAAATGCTTTATCTAAAGGGATTTTAAAATGTTCATCAAGCGGATACATAGGTTCTGTATCAGGAGCGTTCCAAGGTCTCCCCGATAACATTATGAACCGAGAGGATAAATACGTAAATATATAAATAAAGTAAAAATATATGTATGTAAATTAAAATAAGGTTTAAAACATAAAAAAGTGCTAACAAGTTTGCAAACGAACTTGCTAACATCTATTTATATATAGATAAAAAATTGGGGGGCTGTTTATGGTAAGCAAACTTTTACAGTTCAAACAGTTAAAAGTATGAATATATAAGGAGGAATCTGCTTTGTTCTCTATACGTTATAAAGTATTTTTTGATGAAATATATGATGATCATGAATTAAAAGGAGCAGACGGTTATTTTCAAATACAAGTGGACAATGAAAACTATGGATTATTACTTTCAGAGGAACTAGATGTGTTTTCTGTATCAGTATATTGGTGGTTTTATTATTTTTTAGAAGCAACAGAACTACTAAAAAATGAAAAGCAAGTGTATATAAGTGATATAGAAACTCCACAAGTTTGGATTGAGCTAAAAAAAACTAATAGTGATTATATTTCTATTAGCAAAGCCTATGCAAATAAACCAGAAGGAAGCCATGCAGTCGAATGTAGTAATATAGTTGGAATAACTTATCCTAGTTGGAATTCTAAACCTGTACCATTGGAAGATTTCAGAAATGAATTGTTAGAGAAATCTAAGATGTATGCACAAGACTTGCAGGAACTAAATGACGAGTCGCACCCATATATCTTAAAGCTAGAGTTTTTAATAAAAAAGGTTGAAAATTAATAGATATATTATGCTTATAAAGAATGTCACTGGGGAATTAATGTCTTTAAAGGTGCTTGTACGTAAAATTAGTCAGTTCCCTTGTGAAGTAGAATTACTATTAAATTCAGGAAAAGAAATGGTTATAAAGAGTGTAAGTATTGATAGTATTAGAAAAATACATTTTGTTTTAGATTTATTAGGGTAGGTGACAGAAATGGTTGGTAGAAGAATGATAGATAGATGGGAAGATGATAACAAGTCTTTTCTTAGTTTGAGTATTCAACAAAGAGTTTTACCCACAATATATGGAGGGATTATTGGGGATCTATTAGGTGTTCCAGTTGAATTTAGGAAAAGAGATACTTTTTACATAGACAATGTTAGTGGCTACGGAACCTATAATCAACCACCTGGAACATGGTCAGATGATACTTCTTTGACTTTGTGCTTAATGGAAAATTTAATAAAAGAAGAAAGTATATTTTGTTTAATGAACAAATTTATTAAATATAAAGAGGAGGGGTATTGGACTCCTTTTGGAAAAATGTTCGATATTGGAAGAAGTACAGATGAGGCTATTATTCGTTTTGAGGAAGGGTATCCATTAGAAAGATGTGGTGGCAAAGCTGAGTTTGATAATGGAAATGGCGCTATAATGAGGATAGCACCACTAGCCTTTGTACTATACAATGAGTTTGATTTTATCAAAAAAGTAGAAATGATAAAAAAATATACCGAGATTACTCATGCACATCCTCGTGCTATAGTAGGTTCTATTATTTATATTGAATGTTTGGTAAGACTTTATCATAATAATACTCCTCAAGAATCCTTAGAAGTAGTTAAGAGATTATTTGATAAAAATTTTGATAAAAGTCATAAATATCAAGAAGAACTAAAGCATTATTCAAGGCTTTTTGAAAATGATTTTTTTAGATTACCTAAAAATGAAATATTGTCGGATGGATATGTAGTACATACTTTAGAAGCTGCAATTTGGTGTTTTGGAAATTCAACAACCTTTAAAGAGGCTGTTTTAAAAGCGGTAAATTTAGGGGAAGATACAGATACTATAGCTGCAATAACAGGAACTTTAGCAGGTATGTACTATAAAATGGATGAAATTCCAGAAGAATGGTTAGGGCAAATAGTAAGAAAACAAGATATTGATGAATTGATAAATAGATTCAATAAATATTGTGCAGACAAAGCGATTATTGAGGAATATGGCAGTCTCTGAAAGATGATGTGTATCAATTTATGAAAGATACTGGGGAGAGGGGGTTGGATAGAAGGACAGGTAAAGTATATCCTACAAAACAAATTGATCCAGTAGCAGAAGCACATATAATTGTTAGAGTGAAAGAGCTAAGAGGGAAATTAACTAATGGATATAAAAAGTCTGGGAACTTTGCTTTAGCAGAAGTAGATGTCATGGGGCTAAATAGGAAAGAATTTTATGCTCAAAGTAGTATAAATGAATTAAGTGGTGTGTTAGAGGAAAGAGTGGCAGATATTATATTAAAGCTTAATAACACAACTCTAAAAGCTTCAATAGCAGCAGATAAGAATGGAATTGAGTACCCAAGAGAGTCTGATACTGAGTATAAAATTCTAAATGATATTGCTAACAAATTTGGAAATAATACTGAGACAAAAGGTAAAATAAAGTTATTTAGTATCATATTGTAAGTATAAATTGGTTATATACAAACTAAAAAATACATGAATTTAAAGCACTTGTTTACCAAAGGCAACAAGTGCTTTTTTACGTATTAGGGTAGATATGAGCAGGCACGTTATAATAGTATAAGTGCACGAAGGGTTAAAATTTTATAGATTGTAACTTCTGTAACAATGTTATTTTGGAATTTCGAGAAAATCTCCTAATATTAAATTAAGTATATGCACAAAGTAGGTGAAAAGTATGGGAGGATTTGGTTGTGAAGAACTTAATGAATTAACAATTGAAGATTATAATGATTTTTTTAATGGAACACCAAATCAAATTCCAAAAAAATAGGGTGGAAAATAATGCTGAATTTAAAAGATTTAAAAAAAGAGGATATTAACTATAATTGGAAAACAATATACATAGGTATAGAAGAGCGATTTTTTAATATCTCAGTTTTGACTGATTACGCAATTGAATTATTGGAAAAAGGAGAAGAAAGCCCCCTAATTAATGATTTAGCTTGGGATGTATCTGAAGACAACATATTTAATTTAATGTCAGAGATAAAAAAACAGTTTTTTCCTGATTTTGAAAAAGATAATCCAGAGTGGCAAAGAGAATATAGAAAATTAAGGTATGTCTATTTATCTAAAGTGAGAGGTAATACAAATGACAAACGTGAATTATTAAATAAAATAGCTAGTTTTTATGATTCTTTTGGGTATCCAGAAGATATGGTATCTCTCATAAATTATATGCATCAAAAAGAATTTTCTACTCAAGAGAGTTTATTAGAGAACTTTAAAACATTTCTTGAAGAAGAAAGGAAGTATCTAAAAAATTAATTTGACTATTTGGTTAGATTTTAAAGGTACATGATAAGTTAGAAGCAGTTCAGGGATATAAAAAGTCATTGACCTTTTGTGAGTTCCTTGTGCACTGACAAAAAAACATACCAAATAAAATAAATTAACAGTGATGTTAGAAAAATGAAGAGACTGTTGACCTGTTTTATCGTGTTATACGTTGGAGAACTTATCTAGACAGTTTGAACACACAGTTTTCTATAATCGATTTTAGATTATTACAAACAAAAGAGACGTTACTTAGGTTATGATATTGATTTTAATGAAAATTACCCTTTAATTGAAATAAAAGACCGAATGCTTAAAAAATAGATGTAGTTGGAATTGTCGTTCTATATGCATGTTCTTTTGAAGGTCGAGATATCAGAAGAATCTTTGATAGTACATGGGATAGAGAGAATGGACTAGGACTTCGTTTATTAAATGAAAAAGTAATTGAAGTAGGATATCAGGATGTTGTGATTTGAGAAACTGTTAAAAGGATTGGATAGAGAAAGATTAATGAAACATATTTTTGGCTATATTTTTGATGCTTTTAAAAGGTTGAGAGGACTGAAAAAAGAAAGAAGGTAAAATATGTTTCAAATTCGATATAAAATTTTAAGAAATATGTTGGATATAAGTGATGATTTAAAGGGAGAAGATGGATACTTTCGACTTATTGTAGATGATGAAAGTTATGGAATGTATATTGATAATGAGGAAGTAATAGACTTTTCATCTTCTGTTTTTTGGAATTTCAGTTATTTACTAGAGGTAATAATTCTTTTGAAAGAGCACAATGTAGTTTATTTAAGTGATATTGAAACACCTAGAAGTTGGATAGAAATAAAAAAATATGATAACGAAAGATTATTGATAAGTGAAGCAGATGCAGATAAACCAATAGGAAGCTGTGCAGTTGAAGTTGGTCCATTAACTAATGTAACCTATCCATATTGGAAAGACAAAGTTATACCTTTAAAAGATTTCAAACAAGAGTTGTTGAAAGAATCTAAGAAGTATGTAAAGGATTTAAAGCAATTAAATGATGAGGATCATTCTGAGGTATTAAAATTAGAATATCTAATAGAACAAGTTGAAAATAAATATAGTTAGGGAAATTATCTATTTTGCTAAATTATAAGGGTGAAAAAATTTAAAAAAAGAACAAGATAGAATGTTAAAGTAAACGGTGGGCATAGTATGCTAGAAGTGGTTTATGGAAGTTTAAAGTTATGGCTATTTTATAAGCTCCTTGGATACTTACAAAAGAATATGTCTAATAGAGTAAGCCAACAGTGATGTAAGAAAAGCGAAGCAGTTATTGATTTGTTTTAAGGTTTTATTCATTGGAGAATTTAGCTATGCTATTTGAACTGGAAGATATAATGAATCTTCCAGTTTTTTATGTCATCAAACTTAAATCGACAAATGCTATTTGTTTCAGTCTATCTGTTACCTTTTGAATGATAGAGATTTTGATTTTAATAATACTTGCACGTAATGTGATCAGAGCAGTTACAGGTACAGACCCACGCACAAGAAAAGAGCTATCCACAAAAGAAAGGCTTATCGCGGCAGGTTGGACGCTTTTGAATGTTATTCCAGATGGCAAAGTCTTCAGTGTTGCTGGAAAAGCAATTAAGTATGGCGGAAAAGTACTTCTTGATAGAGCGAAGAAAGTATCAAGTAAGCTACAGGAAGGCGTATCTTTCTTGGCATCAAAAGCAAAAGGACTAAGTAATAAAATAGGGGACATATGGAATAAAGGAAAAACAAAAGTTAAAAATGATTTTCTAGAAGCAGTTAAGGCATTCCGTTATGCTATGAAAAATTTGGGAGAGTATGTGCCGAAATTTGGTGGAGGCCCTTCTCCTGTAATGGAAGGTGCAGGCAAGATTCCTAGTGGAGGAAAGAACCTGCTGAAAGATGCGTATCAGTATATGAAGGATACTGGGGAGAGGGTGTTGGTAGTGGTGAGAAGGATGTTGGTAATGGAGCTAACGGTTTAAAAATTCCTCAGGGATTAACAGAAGAACAGTTTTCCAATATCAGTAACTTATTAAAGAGTGAATTAGGAAACATAAGTGATGACATTTTTGTACAAGGTAGTAGAGTAGGAGGAAATACAAAATTAACATCAGATATTGATATAGGTGTCCGTGTAAGTAAAGAGCAATTTGAAGGACTTGTAAAAAAATATTTTGGAACTCCAAATCCAGGTTCTGTAAAAGAAAGAACCATGCTTCATGCTTTAGAGCGTGGAAAAATTCAAGCGGGTGAAGCTAAATTGATAGGACTCTGAAAAGAAATAGAAAATCTATTAGGGATAGAAGCTGATGTATTTATAATTTTAGAGCGTGGAAAATTTGATAACCCACCATATATACCTATTAAATAAGGAGGAATATAGGTTGGAAGATTTATATTGTAAAGTTTTTATAAATACTATTCAATCAATTAAAGAGTTAACTGAAAAAATTTCTTTTTGTTTACATTTGGAACATGATAAATTTTTTTCTATAGAAGATGATTATTTCAGTGTTGATGTTATAAAAAATAAAGAATTTGATGAAGAAAAATCGAAAGAATTTCCAGATGGCTTTCTTTACTTTCCATATTTTTTAGATATTGATACATCTGATTATAATAAAAGCAGCGATTATAAAAAAGAAATCAGAAAATTACTTGTGTTTTTGTGGAAAGAGGGTTATCAAGTAGTTGCCTCATGTGATTTTGAAAATGAACTACCATGTAAAGGTGGATATAACCAAGGAATAAAATATTAAAATTTATAATTGTAATTGCTTATTTTGCTAGATTCTGAGGGGATAGAAATGTAGATGAAAAATTAACTAAGTGGGAGTTGAATACTATGTTTGAAAGTATTGATTTTAGACCAGGTGAAGTAGCTTATGATGGTTTTGACCGAAGGGTTTTAGAAGGATTTGATGAAGAAAGTGATTTATTGACAGATGATATGCTTTTAGTGAAGTATCCATTTAATTATGCAATTGACATAGGTTGGCACGGAGGTTTGAAAACATTTTTATTATATGTTACACAAAATTCCGATTGGGATGACCCTGTTGAAAAAAGGATATGTAGCGATTTAAATTCATTAAAAATAAATTTAATGGAGTGTATAAATAATATTAGAAGATTAGTTGATGAAGAAAAAACACTTCAAGATAGATAGTTCGATAATGCAGTTTGAATAGTATTAGAAAGCAGTCTTTCTCTGCAGCAGGTATATAGATATAGTTGTGGAGGGAAAGGGTTTAGAGAGCTTCGTGAAACTCCAAAGAGTAACTATGAATCAAAGTTAAAATTCGATTCGAAAAATGGATGATTTCCTGATGCAACTAAACAACCATAGGAGGAAAAAATGCTTAAAAATAAAATGAAGTCAATATTGAAAGAAAGAAAAATCAAGGCATTAAATGATGATTATGGAATTCAAGAATGTTGGAAAAAAATAACTGATACTTTGTCTGAAAATGAAAGTGAAACTATTCAATATTTAAAACAGTGTGGTAAAGAGGACTTGTATTGGATTAGCGAAGTATTTGAGGATATATCTGAAATTTTACAGAGTCCTCAATTTATTACTTGTTTGAGGACTCTAGATAAAACGTTTCCGGAATTAGATTTGACTCATGATATTGATATAGCTGAAAGCTATTTAGTAAAAGAATAATTTATTTCGAAACATTTAATGTTTCCTTTGATGGTGAGTATGGTAGAAAGTGTAGGAGAGTTTATATGGAACCCCAATTAAATAAATGTTTTTCGTTAGAATGAATCATATTTTGTTAAATAAAGATTACTATAGTGCAGAATTAGAACAAATTAAAAGATCTAAATTCATATAACATGAATGTTTTTGGATATTTTCATGACTCATTATTTATTCATAGTTAATTAAGCTTTATTTGATTAAATTAGGAAAACAATGAAAGATTATCAATTAAAGAAAGGGAATGAGGTATATTTTGAGAGAAATCAAGTGGTTATTTTCAGAAGAAATAGTAGATGAACAAATAATAAATAAAGTAGAGAAATCGTTTGGAGTAAACTTTCCAAACGATTATAAAGAATGTGTTAAAAAATATAATGGCGGATATCCAGAGCCAAATACTTTTGAATTTGTAACTGGGGGAGAAGGTGTAATAAATGATTTATTAAGTTTTACAAGTGAAGAAATGAATATAGGGATGTTTTACGATCCAATACAGCCTGAGATAGAGGGGATCATTCCTTTTGCGAAAGATCCTTTCGGAAATCTAATATGTTTTGACTATCGTGCGGATAAACTATCACCAACAATTGTATTTTGGGATCATGAGGAAGAAGGAGAAGCAGCTATAGAGATTATTTGTCATACATTTTCAGAGCTATTAGATGGATTACATGATGATTAAAAATCTAATAAAGTAATAGAAAAAAGTAAAGGGAATACATATGAATTTAGAATATACATGTATCTTCTAAAAAAGAACCTTCGTGGTAATATCGAAGGTTCTTTTTGCTAGAATAGTTATGATTCTTTCGCAGTGAATATTTGTTTGAATCGGTACGGATTTTCCTTTTCTTCTCGATTTTTTTCTTTTGATAAAACACTTAAGAGCAGTGGGTTTGCAGAATAATTACTGTCTTTTTCTAATAGGTGTTTCATACCTGACACCATCATATACAGATCTAAAATAACAATGGTAAATAATAAAACAGGACCAAAAACTATCCCAAAAGGTTAACTTAGATAGTTTTAAACAATGTTAAGTGCATCCATATAACTAATACTTGTAAATATTTGTTGATTTGGCCAAACATAAGATTTGGGAAGTAGATAGAGCTTTACGTGCAGTTTACCTATAAAAAAATCTCTTTTTCGACAAAAAAATAAATATCTTGCTTGACAGTCGTAAATATAATCGATATAATTCGTAGTAATTTCAAAAGAACTTATATTCAGAATATTAGATTGCGTTGAATAGGAGTAGTAAGGTCATGTGTTTGTACAGAGAGCTATGGGTTGGTGTGACATAGTCAAATAACATCCTGAACTCGCCTAGGAGCAGTAAGGTGGAACAGAAGTCTAATTCTTAGTAAATCTTAACGGTTAACCTTCGATAACAGGTTTGTAATCAAACGATTACTGCTAAGGTGGATTCATAATGGAATCAATGAGAGTGGTACCGCGTTAAGTAAATGGCTTAGCGTCTCTTTATATAAAGAGATGCTGGGCCATTTTTTATTATATATAGGAAGAAATGGAGGTTTTATTTGGATTGGTCAATTATATTTATTTATTAATATAAAAAGATTTAATTAGGAGGAAAATAAGATGAAACAGACGGAGCAATGGACTTCGAAATTAGGTTTTATAATGGCCGCAGCAGGATCTGCAATTGGACTTGGAGCAATATGGAAATTCCCTTATATTGCTGGGAAGAGCGGTGGAGGAGCATTCCTTTTAATCTTTATATTGTTTACGGTATTAATAGGTCTTCCGTTATTGATAGCTGAATTTATGATAGGGCGCAGTACACAAAAACAAGCAGTTGGAGCATTTAAAAGTATCGCACCCAATACAGGTTGGCACTGGATTGGACGCCTTGGCGTTGGAACATGTTTTATTTTGTTATCGTTTTATAGTATTGTTGGTGGCTGGGTATTAATCTATTTATTCAGAGGAATAACTGGACAATTGATTACACCGCAGCAAAATTACAGTTCTTTATTTACAGAAACAATTGGGGATCCTGTTTGGGCAATCGCTGGCCATTTTGCCTTTATGTTTATTACGATTTGGGTTGTATCAAAGGGTGTACAAAATGGAATTGAAAAAGCGAGTAAATATATGTTACCAGCATTGTTCGTTCTGTTTGTTGCTCTTATTGTTCGCTCTTTAACACTTGATGATGCGATGAAAGGGGTCAAATTCTTCTTACAGCCTGATTTCTCAAAAATCACATCAGAAAGTATTTTATTTGCAATGGGACAATCATTTTTTGCAATTAGTATAGGAATTTCAATCATGGTCACGTATAGTTCTTACTTAAATAAAAAAGAAAGTTTACCACGTTCAGCAGTAACGATTGTTGGGCTGAACCTGTTTGTTTCTCTATTTGCAGGGCTTGCTATTTTTCCAGCAGTATTTTCACTAGGAATGGAGCCAACAGAAGGACCAGGATTGTTATTTATTGTATTACCATCTGTATTTAGTCAAATTCCATTTGGAAATGTCTTTTTAACAGTATTTCTTGCGCTATTTACATTTGCAACGCTAACATCTGCATTTTCTCTACTTGAAACAGTCGTTTCAGCACTAGTGAATGGACAGCAAGAAAGAAGAATGAAATTGTCATGGATCATTGGATTTTTAATTTTCTTAATAGGTATCCCATCTGCACTTTCATTTGGTGTATGGAGTGATATAACAATCTTCGGCAAAAATATTTTTGACGCGGTAGACTTTTTATCTAGTAATATATTAATGCCACTTGGAGCTTTGTTCATTAGTATTTTCGTCTCATTTAAAATGGAGAAAAAGGTACTGGAAGCAGAATTTTTTGTTGGCGGGAATTACGGGAAATCAGTATTTATGTGCTGGGTGTTTTTACTTCGATATGTTGCGCCAATTTCGATTGTCATTGTCTTTTTGAATGTAATTGGGATTATTTAAATAAAAATAATTGAATATTAAGAAAATATTAGGGTATTTAAGGAAAAACCCAACCGTATTATTAAAAAATGCGGTTGGGTTTTAGCCTGTATAAGTAAATCAATTTTATTTATTAAAAGTTATTTTCCCTTTAACATGATTTACTTTTATTTTATCGCTTTTTGCGCCTAAGATGGTAACATGCTTTTCAATATTATTGATATCAGCTGAACCATCACCAATTTTCGCTCTTATAGATCCTTTTATATCCGTAATAACAACTTTGCCGTTATTATTATCAAGATTAATGTCAGACTTTGTATGCGCAATATCTACATCTCCATCTCTATTTGTTACACTTACAGTTCCATTAACGTTGGAAATGTTAATATTACCGTTGACATTAAGTATATTAATATCTGATTCGAGGTTAGAGACTTTGATATCGCCGTCTCTATGATTTTCGTTAAATTCTACTTTTATGTTCTTAGGTAATGATAGTTTGACATCAACCCAAGTTTCACTATTGCTAAAAAATTGTCCATCAAAAGAAGTGTTTAAAGTTGCAATTCCATTTTTGGCTGAAAGATCTAGTTTTAATTTATCCATGCTAATACCTTTAGCTTTTGCAGTAATAGAAGCTTCTATTTTATCTGATTTAGGATTTGTTGAAATATCAATATTGCCGTTACGGTTATCTAGCTTTAACGTTTTAACATCAGTAGCGGATAGCTCAAGTTGTTGTTCCTTTGTTTCAGTTTCGGAACTTGAACAACCAGTAAGAATTAAAGTTATTAACATACAGAAATAAATCAATCCTTTTTTCAATGTATTTCCTCCAGTCTTAAAAAAAGTTTAAGCGACATCTTTTTTTACGAATATAGGGTATGCAATACCATGCATGATGAATATATGAATTAAGATAAACAGTATAGAAAAAACGAAAGTCATACCTTCTACAGGAGGATTATCATATACGAAACTTGATAAATCCGTATGAGAGAAGATGAAATATTTTGTCCAACTGAAACCTTTTAATGAGATACTCATGACAAAACCCGAAATTGCTACTAAAAGAGAAAATACGATAGAGAATGTAGAACTTTTAAACGCCGCTGAAATCATAAATGCTAAAGTTGCAACAATAATTAAGTAAGGAATCTTAAATAATAAGCTGCCAATTAGTGCCTGAAGGATGCTTGTTTTTTGAACGACATGATCTTTGACAAATAAGTATTCACCATTTATTCCATCAAAGCCTAAAAGAATGCCACTAAATAGAATGGAAAGAAGAAACGTTATCACGATTAAGAAAAATCCAAATAATAACGTAGAAATATATTTAGAAAAATATATTTGTGTGCGAGTCGCGGTTCGTGTTAATAAAAATTTAATTGTACCGGATTGAAATTCACTTGCAACAATTTCACCAGCTATTATGAGTGTAAGAATAGAGATAGCTATTAAAAAGTTCGTACTTTGTCCAATTGTGAAGAACCATGCATTGTTTGTTGGTTTTATATTACTGTCGATGTAATAATTATTTAGTAGAAGTTTTTTTTCATTCTCCATTTTTTCAATAGGTAATTTTAGAGATTCTTTTTCAACTTGAAGCAATGCATTTTCTTCAATAAGAGATGTCTTCCAGTCATCCCCATAATTAACTTGACTGGAAAGCTTTACGTTTAGGAATTGAATGAAAATAAATACAACCATAACACCTACCATAATCCAAGTTCTTTTTCGTTTGAAAATTTTCATGTTTTCATTTTTTATTAGATTAATCATTGTGCACGCCATCTCCAGTCATTTCAATGAATTTGTCTTCTAAAGTTGTTTTCATGGTTTTAATGCCATAAACATTCACTCCATTTTTGGCTAATGTATCGCAAATTTCAGGTATATGTTCTTTACTTATTTTGATTGTAATGCCATTGTGACTTGTTATGATTTCTTCACCTATTACTAATTTTTGTAAGAGTGGGATTGCTAAGTCTGTTCGGTCTACTTCAAATTGCACAGCTTGCATCTGTTCTTTTGTAATATCCTTTATATCATGTATACCAACTAGATTTCCTTTGTCTATAATAGCAATGCGATCACACATCATTTCCATTTCGGCCATTAGATGGCTTGAAACAACAATTGCTACCTTTTCTTCTGTAGCTAGTTGTTTTAAATGAAACCTTAAATCTCTAATTCCTTGAGGGTCCAGTCCATTTGTAGGTTCATCTAAAATGAGAAGGGCAGGTTTGTGTACGAAAGCAATTGCAAGAGCAAGCCGCTGTTTCATTCCTAAAGAATAAGTGGAAACTTTATTATGAATACTTTTTTCTAGCCCAACTAAAGAAACAACTACATCCAAGCGTTCTTTTGGAATATTAGGTGTCATTCTAGAAAAGTGAAGGAGGTTATCATAGCCAGATAAAAATTTGTATAAATCAGGATTCTCAACAATCACCCCAACATCTTTCATAGCTTCTTTGAAGTCTTTGCTTGTGTCTTTTTTATTAATTGTGACTGTTCCACTTGTTTTAGAGATTAAGCCAACAATCATTTTAATTGTGGTTGTTTTTCCAGCACCATTGGGGCCTAGAAGACCAAGAATTTCTCCTTTTTGAGCATCAAATGATATTTGATTAACGAGTGTCCGCCTTCCAATTTTCTTAGTTAAGTTTTGTACATTTAAAATACACATATTTTGTTCACTCCCTTAATATTAGTGATGTGTTTCGGTTACAAACATAGCAAAAAGAATGTAATATAAGGCAGTGACAAAGTGTCATAACCTTGCTATGATGAAAATGAAAAAATAGGAAATATAGGGAAAAGGTATAATGTTCATTTGGATAGGAGGCATATGAAAGTTGAATGACATAAAAAATAAGTTAATTTGGCAGGAATGGCTAATGATACTCGTTCGGATTACTTGGATTGTTGCAATTGTTACTTTGACATATCAAGATAACCCAAACTTTCCACTTGAGATTGTTTTTATAAGTACAGTTTTGTCTTATGTCATACCTGTCATGTTATATAAATTACGAAGTGAATTATATGTAGTAACAGAAATTATCTTAGTGGGGGGACTTTCGCTTTATTTTGCTTATACGTATCATTTGGCTCAATTTTTATCTCCTGCAATTTTAACGCTTGCATTTTTTTGTCGTGGAAAACTAAATTTCTATACATTACCTGCAATGATAATTATCTGTGTATTGGGAGTTTTCTTTAATTTTGGGTTTGATCGCAATAAGCTGCTTCTAAGTATATTTGATGTTCTCTTTATATATGGCATAGGTCATTTGCTGCAAAGAGTTGTTTATTCTATGGATGCCATAAAGCAAAAATTAAATTTGATCAAGGATAAGAATGCAATTTTAGAACAATATTCTTCCCAGGTAGAAAGAATAACTCTGCTTGAGGAAAGGGATAGAATGGCAAGAGAATTACATGATACGATAGGCTATAAATTTACTTCGGTTATATTGAGTATGGAAACATTACGACCACATCTAGCAACCAAGGAGGGGGAGGAAAAATTACAAGAAATATTAGATATATCACGATCTGCATTAGATAATATTCGAAGACAGGTTCACGAAATGGATCCACAAGAAGAATCAAATTTAGATGTGTCTTTATTGAACTTAATAGAGGAGTTTAAAAGTAATACAAATGTTCATGTTGTTTTCCGTACGGTTGGAGAATATTATCCAATGGCTAAAAAACTAAAGAGAACTTTCTGTCGGTGTTTACAAGAGGCAATGACAAATGCAACAAGACATGGGGGAGCTGAAAAGATACAAGTTCTTTTACAATATCATAAAAATTATGTGATGCTTCAAATACAAGATAACGGTATAGGCATGGAAGTTATGCAGGAGGGCTTTGGTTTATCGGGAATGAGAGAACGCCTAAGTGAATATCATGGGAATTTGAGTATTGATTCGACTAAGGATACAGGGACAATTGTGACTTGTTTGATTCCGACCTTACATAAAGAAGAATCATCTGCCCAAGATAAGATTCATATATTAATAGTAGATGATCAACCTATTATTTCAGATAGTTTAGAACTTTTATTGGATAAATACGGTTTTCGCGTATCGGTTGCGAATAGTGGGGTACAAGCCTTAAAACAATGTGAAGAAAGGCAGCCAAATATTGTTCTTATGGATATACAAATGCCTGAGATGAATGGGATTACAACAATGAAGAAAATCAAGCATAGGTGGCCAGATACTAAAATAATTATGATCACAACTTTTGAGGATACTTCTAGTGTTTCTGAAGCGATTGAAGCGGGAGCAGAGGGGTATGTACTTAAATCTGTTCAACCAGAAGAGTTAGTAGCGGCTATTCGATTAGTACATTCAGGTGGGACAATGCTATCTCAGGATGTGGCGACTCGCTTTTTTAAAGAATATAGTCCAATGCCGAAAAAGCCTCCTTATGAATTGACTCCACGTGAAATGGATGTATTAGGATGTCTTAAAGAAGGACTTCGTTATAAAGAGATTGCAGCAAAGTTGTTTTTATCTGAAGGAACTGTAAGAAATTATGCTTCTTCTATTTATATGAAACTTCAAGTCTCAGGAAGAGGAGAGGCGGTGAAAAAAGCGGTGGATGAAGCTTTTTTATAAAAACGTAAAATCTAATTGGTACTATTTAAATTGAATGTAGCGTTTTTAAACGGAGGATAGAAAGGTGTATTGTTATATTACAGATACATAACGTGTACGAATTCGTGGCCCTCCTAATCGTATACGAGATCAAAAGATGAAAAATTGGAGGACAAAGAGATGAAACAAGAAAAGGAAGTATTATTACAAGGCGAAATGATGAAAGTACGTGGGAAAAAGCTATATGTGGAGACGTATGGATCAGGAGAAAATCATTCTGTATTGTATCTTCATGGAGGTCCTGGTGAGATGTGTTTTGATTTCACCTACCATCAAGCACATAGATTACAAGATACTTTTCGGCTTATTGCCATTGATCAACGTGGGGTAGGACGTTCGGATGAAATTGGGAAGCAAGAGCAGTTTGGATTGCAGGATCTTATCGAAGATTGTGAAGAGTTAAGGAAGATGTTACGAATTGAAAGATGGTCTGTTATTGGGCATTCCTTTGGTGGTTTTCTAGCGTTGTTATATGCAACAATGTATCCACAATCTATTCAAAAGATTATCTTTGAAGGCCCTACTTTTGATTTTGCATTAACAAGTAGAGCTTTATTGAAAAGGACAGGAGTTTTACTAAAGAAGTATGGAAAAGAAAAGCAAGGGAATGAATGTATGGCTATTGCAGAAAGTAATGCTAGTTCAGTAGAATTACTAGAAGCTTATTCGAAATTAAGCGATGAATTAGGGGATAAAAGAATGGAAATTTATAATTATGTCGAGGATGAAACGGATTATAGCTTATATAGTGAAGAAGAATGGGAAGAGTTTTATGATCGTTCCGAAATTCATTTTACAAGATTGAAAGGGGAAGGGGAAATTTATCAATCGATATTATCAAAATTAAAAGATGTGGAGAACCCGATGTTGCTCATCATAGGAAAACACGATGTGGTAACGTGTGAAGAACAAATTAAAACGTTCAAAAGAGACGTACAAAGTGGTAAAGTCATAGTTTTTGAAGAATATGGTCATACACCGCATTATGAAGCGGCAGATCGATTCGCAGAAACTGTCATTGATTTTTTGAAGTGAATTAGGAAAAGGTGCTTCCTAAAAATGAGAAGCACCTTTTTTCTTTATGTTTAAATTTCAGGATGGAAGATTGTAATGTTAGGCCATTTACTCTGCCAATTCTTTTTTTGTAATCTCGTTTCATACATATTTGTGAGCTCTTTCGTTTCGAGGAAATGAGGTGTTGGCTTCACTTGCAGTGTGAGAACGTCTTCTATTCCGCAAGGGGCAGTTAGCACCACATTATCTTGTTCATCTAATGTGACTCCAAGAGCAGTCGCTGTTTCTGAGAATTTAGAAATGGCATCGACTGAAGATGAATAAGGTGGCATGTTATTGACTACATGCATGCGAGCTTGATTTTTTACGGACCACGGAATTGTAGAATCTATATGTTTAAGCTTATTTTCTAATTTTTTTTCGGTGGATTCACTAATATGTAATGGATCAAAATAGATGATATCTATGTCTGGTGTTGGCGTTCTTACGTCATATCCATGAAGAACATCCCAAATTTTAGAACGAACAAATCCAGCGCAAACCCACCAATCAGGAAGTTGTAGGGTTTTTGCGGTCTGTAATATTTTCATCATCCAAGTATCGTTTTGTATGAGTTTAATAATATCTTGCTCTGTTTTAATATACATACATTTCTCTCCTTATTAAATATACTCTTCATTAAGTATTGTTTCTGTTAATCGAGCTGCCATAATGAGAAGCATCATTCACTGCGTAAGTTTAATAATCCATAAAATCCAATATGCACCAGGTACAAATATGAGCTGTGCTAATAATGTACCAAGAAATCTTGAAATCATAAGCCAACCAAACATCTTACTCATTGTATCAGCACCATTTTCTGATTGAAGCGCTCGCTCTGTTAAAAGGGCAATACGCGGATCTAGCAATACAGTTAATAAGATTGTAGCAAATCCATTAATAAGGCCAGAAGCCGTGATTGCTTTCGTTGCATAAGCCGGATTTAAATAAGAAGCATATAAGGCGGAAAGGACCCCCGCAGTATAAATTGCGGTTGCAAACATATTAATTAACATAATTCGTTTTGGAATGCCGCCCACTCGCATACGGTGGATCATTTCGAATTTTGGAAATCTAACATATTTTTTTGTATACTTCAATTTTTGCACATTGTTTGTTTTCATCATTCGAATGAATGAACCATCTGTTTCGAAGCTCTGAATTACATATCCAAAGAGTTTTGTTAAACTTGGATATAGAATAATTGCGAGCAGTGTACCGATAGAAGCGGATAATAAAACAAGGCGCATCGTACTTTCTAAATTAATTGAAGCGCCACTCTTCGCTTGATCGATAATACCACCAAGTAAAAAAGCTTGTAGCAAGTTGGATGTTCGTGAAATAAGTAATACCATCCCAACTACAGATAATGCAACGGCAATTTTCTTTAAACGAACACCTGCAAGCCGAATACTATAAGAACTTGTTTCGACTGCATGGATGATAATCGTGAAAGTCATTATAAAAATTAATGTTGTCATCATTTTTGGTCACCATGTTTCTATGAAATTATGCTCATCATACAATAGAACGATATCTACCTTTGAGTTGAGTAATAACGTGCACGAAAAAATAAAAGTTCAAAACGAATGAATATTTTGATAATATAGAAAGGATGGTGATTTGTCAATTAGGGGTGGAGAATTATGTATACAACTTTTCTATTTGATTTAGATGGAACATTAACAGATCCGAAAGAAGGAATTGTAAATTCGGTTTTATATGCATTGCGAAAAATGGGAATAGATGAACCGAATCAGAAAGAGCTAGATTCTTTCATTGGTCCACCAATTCAGCATTCATTTGCAGGTAGATACAGAATGGACGAAAAGCAAGTAGAGCAAGCTGTTACTTATTTTCGTGAATATCTAAAGCGAAGCGGCCTACTTGAGAATTGTGTATATGAGAGGATTCCGTATATTTTACAAGAATTAAAAGATGAAGAGAAACGATTATTTGTTGCAACTTCCAAACCTACTGTATTTGCAAAACAAGTGTTAGAACACTTTAATTTGATTCATTTCTTTGAAGAAATAGTAGGTAGTAATTTAGATGGAACCCGAATCAAGAAAGATGAAATTATTGAATATATTTTGCATGCAAATCCAGAGCTGCAAAGAGAAGAGGTAGTAATGATTGGGGATAGAAAGCATGACATGATAGGAGCGAATTGTAATGGAATTGATTCTATCGGTGTATTGTATGGATATGGGAGTGAAAAAGAATTACAAGAAGCAGGAGCGACGCATATTGTGAAACATGTCGAAGAGTTGCGAAGCTTTTGTGCAAAAGACAAAAGTTTTAAAATATAAAACAAAAAGAAAAATCCCTTTATAACGAGCGATAGTTAAATTGTTTTCCTTTAAAGGGATTTTTTATATGTAATAGAATAGTAATAAATATGCCATTTTAATCATAAAAATTTTGTTGGAAAAGGGGGAGGAATGTTAGGATTTGGAGTGTTATAAAAACGATATTTTGTAATACATAGAAGAAATCCAGGGTAAAAAGATTGAATTTTCAATTAAATAGGGGTGAGAGAAGTGGAACTAGTTATTATTTTATTAGCACTTAGTTTACTTATGTTTGTTGCCTATAGGGGATTTTCAGTTATTTTGTTTGCACCGATTTTTGCTCTATTTGCAGTATTCTTAACGGAACCTAGTTTTGTACTACCTTTCTTTTCGAATATTTTTATGGAGAAAATGGTAGGATTTATTAAATTATATTTTCCAGTTTTCTTACTTGGTGCGATCTTTGGTAAAGTAGTAGAAATGTCTGGAATTGCAGATTCCATTGCTAAGACAATTATTGAGATAGTGGGTGAAAAACGGACCATTTTGGCTATCGTTTTAATGGGGGCTGTTTTAACTTATAGCGGTGTCAGTGTTTATGTTGTTGTATTTGCAGTATATCCATTTGCTGCAAAACTGTTTCGTCAAGCGAATATTCCGAAGCGCTTAATACCTGGAACAATCGTTCTTGGAGCTGTCACATTTACAATGGATGCACTCCCAGGATCACCACAAATTCAAAATGTAATCCCGACAACATTTTTTAAAACAGATATTTATGCAGCGCCAATACTTGGTATTATTGGGGCTATTTTTGTCTTAACGTTAGGATTGATCTATTTAGAGAGTAGACGTAAGAAGGCGAAAGCAGCTGGAGAAGGCTATTTTGGTTTTGAAGATGGGAGTTCTGAAATGGCTGCATCACTAGAGATAGAGCAAAAGAATCATACTGCTCTTCAAAGTATTGAAATTTCGAGATTACAGCAAGTCGTAGCATTTATACCACTTATTTTGGTAGGGGTTATGAATAAGATTTTTACAATCACAATACCGAAGTGGTATCCAAATGGTTTTGATTTTTCTTCAATTGGAATGAAAGCGTTTGGTAAGGTAGAGCTAAGTGCAGTACTTGGTATTTGGTCGGTAGAATTAGCACTTATCATTGGAATTATAACAACGCTATTATTATATTGGAAGCGTGTGGTGACAGGGTTCCAAGCAGGACTGAATACAAGTATTGGAGGAGCGTTGCTGGCAACAATGAATACAGGAGCGGAATTTGGTTTTGGTGGTGTGATTGCAGCGCTTCCAGGGTTTGTAATTATGCGAGATAGCATTTCTGCAACGTTTACGAATCCACTCGTGAATGGAGCGGTAACAACAAATATTCTTGCTGGTATTACAGGTTCGGCTTCAGGAGGCATGGGAATTGTTTTAAGTGCTATGGGTGATAAATTTATTGCAGCGGCAGAACAATATCATATTCCGCTTGAAGTTATGCATCGTATTGTCTCTATGGCATCCGGAGGAATGGATACACTGCCACATAATGGGGCAATTATTACAATCCTTACTGTTACAGGATTGACACATAAACAATCGTATCGTGATATATTTGCTGTGACAATATTGAAAACGATTGCTGTATTTTTAGTAATTGCTTTTTATACATTTACAGGAATTTACTAATAAAATTATTAGTCTGGGAGGAAATAATAAAGCGAAGTAGAATATTAAATTTGATAATTTATGTAATAGAAGGTTCACATTATAAAATATTTAGTAGGGAAAGAAGGGGTGGGTTACTTGCAAGAAATCGCAGAATTTCGTATGCCAAAGAACGTTTTATATGGGAGAAATTCACTAGATAAATTAGGAGAACAAGCAATTAAGCTAGGAAAAAGAGCTTTCATTATCAGTGATTCTATTATGAAAAAGCTTGGCTATATCGATGCGTGCGTGAAACTACTAAAAGCAAAAAAAATAGATGTTATTACCTATGAAAATGTAAATGCCGAACCAACAAATATTCATGTTTCGGAAGCGTTAACGATATGTGCAGAGTCAAAATGTGATTTGGTTATTGGACTTGGTGGAGGAAGTTGTATTGATGCAGCAAAGGCTGTAGCAGTTCTGTTTACAAACGGGGGAGAGATTGAAGATTATGTTCAAAATCAAGTAGAAATAGAAAAGCAAGCCTTACCTCTTATTGCAATTCCAACAACATCTGGTACAGGCTCAGAAGTTACAAGTGTTGCTGTGATTACAAATACAAAAACAGATGTCAAAATGATGATTAAGCACCCAAATTTCACACCACAAATAGCGATTATCGATCCTTTGTTGACACGTTCTGTTCCGCAGAATATTACTGCAGCAACAGGTATTGATGCACTATGTCATGCAATTGAAGCATATCTTTCTAGATTTTCACAGCCGCTTACAGATGTATTAGCACTTGCGGCAATTGGAACGATTATGAAACATTTGCGGATTGCTTATGAAAATGGGACAAATATAGAAGCACGAGAAGCAATGATGATTGCTTCCTTACAAGCTGGCATTGCCTTTTCAAATGCGTCGGTCACTTTAGTTCATGGAATGTCACGTCCAATCGGAGCACTATTTCATGTACCCCATGGGATATCAAATGCGATGTTATTACCAGCAGTTTTAGATTTCACAAAGGTTTGTTGCGTCAAGCGACTTGCAGATATCGGACGGTACATCAATCCAGATTTACATTTACTTCCTGACGAAGAGGTTGCTAATCATGCGATTTTTGAAATAAAGAAACTTTGTTTGGATCTACGTATCCCGAATCTTAAAGAGTATGGAATTGATCAGGTTGAATTTGAAAATGCTCTTTCAAAAATGGCGAAAGATGCACTAGCTAGTGGGAGTCCGAGTAACAATCCACGCATTCCTTCTTATCATGAGGTGAAAAAATTATATCGTATATGTTTTGACTATCAATATGAAACTTCTGTAAGTATGTAGTGAAAATTCTGAATATCATTGAAATATTTCCGCGGAAATGAAAAGGGGTGCAGGAGATGGAATTAGTAATTATATTATTGGCTCTTTGCATGCTGATGTTTGTTGCCTATCGTGGTTTTTCAGTTATATTATTTGCTCCAATTTGTGCACTATTTGCGGTTTTATTAACAGAACCAAGTCACGTATTACCTTTTTTCTCTAATATCTTTATGGAAAAAATGGTTGGATTTATTAAATTATATTTTCCTGTATTCTTACTCGGAGCCATTTTCGGTAAGGTAGTAGAAATGTCAGGTATTGCGGAGTCTATTGCAAAAACTATTATTCAGCTAGTAGGTGTGAAACGATCCATGCTAGCAATAGTTCTAATGGGGGCTATATTAACTTATAGTGGTGTTAGTTTATTTGTAGTTGCTTTTGCGGTATATCCATTTGCAGCTAATTTATTTCGAGAGGCTAATATTCCAAAACGATTAATACCGGGAACAATTGCTCTTGGAGCGATTACGTTTACAATGGATGCGCTTCCTGGGACACCGCAAATTCAAAACGTTATTCCAACCACGTTTTTTAAAACAGACATTTATGCAGCACCATTTCTTGGAATTATTGGGGCAATCTTTGTATTTCTTGTTGGTATGTTGTATTTAGAAAGAAGACGAAAAAAGGCCGAAGAAAGTGGCGAAGGATATTATGGGTTTGGAGATGAAAATCCTGAAATGGCTGCTACAACAGAAACAGAACAAAATATAAAGCCAGTTATTCCTGCTTCTGAAATCACACCGCTTCGTCAAGTACTTGCTTTTGTACCACTTATTTTAGTAGGGGTAATGAATAAAGTGTTTACAGTATTGATTCCAACCTGGTATCCAAAGGGGTTTGATTTTTCATCGATTGGATTAAAGGCGTTTGGTAAAGTAGAGCTTACCGGTGTGCTAGGCGTATGGTCTGTGGAACTGGCTCTTTTAATCGGAATTATTACAACGATAATTTTAAATTGGAAACGCTTAGTTACAGGGTTTCAAGCTGGCTTAAATGCAAGTATTGGTGGTGCATTGCTTGCTGCTATGAATACGGGAGCTGAATATGGATTTGGAGGAGTTATAGCAGCATTACCTGGTTTTGGTGTCATTCGAGATAGTATTTCTACAACGTTCACCAATCCACTTGTAAATGGCGCAGTGACTACAAACGTCCTTGCCGGGATTACTGGATCAGCATCAGGAGGCATGGGAATCGCTTTAAGTGCGATGTCAGAGAAATATATTGCGGCAGCTGAACAATATAATATTCCATTTGAGGTCATGCATAGAGTTATTTCAATGGCATCAGGAGGCATGGATACATTACCGCATAATGGTGCCGTTATCACATTGTTGGCAGTAACTGGATTAACACATAAACAATCATATCGTGATATTTTTGCAATTACGATTATTAAAACATTGGCTGTTTTTGTGGTGATTAGTGTTTATAGCTTAACGGGAATTATATAATATTTGTGATATTGGATAAAACACGACTTTAAAGTTTAAGTGAAAGTCGTGTTTTATTGTGTGGAAAATATATAATAATAATAGAAAAATAATCTGTTATTCCAAACAAGGAGGAGAATAATTATGAAAGTGATGGGTCTTATTGGTGGAATGAGCTGGGAGTCTTCAGCAGAATATTATCGTATTATCAATGAAGAAGTAAAGAACAGGTTAGGAGGATTACATTCAGCAAAATGTCTTTTATATAGCGTTGATTTTGAAGAGATTGAACAATATCAATCTGAGGGTGATTGGGCACAAGCAGGAAGCGTATTGGGAGAAGCTGCATATTCTCTTGAGAAAGCTGGTGCAGACTTCATTGTTATTTGTACGAATACAATGCATAAGGTGATTGGTAATATTAAAGGGAAAGTGAGTATCCCTATTTTACATATTGCAGATGCAACAGCTATGGAAATAAAAAAACAAGGAATTCGATCAGTTGGTTTACTTGGAACGAAATATACGATGGAACAAGATTTTTACAAATCACGTATAGAAGAAAAGGGTATGAAAGTAATAATACCAAATCAAACAGATAGGGAAATAGTGAATAGAATCATATATAACGAGTTATGTTTAGGAAAGATTAATCAAACATCAAGAGATTCCTATAAAAAAATAATACATAGTTTAGTACAAAATGGAGCAGAAGGAATTATATTAGGGTGTACGGAAATAGGATTATTAGTAAAACAGGAGGATACTCAAGTTCCTTTATTTGATACAACTTTTATACATGCTGTTGAAGCTGTGAATATTTCCTTAGGTAGCTATTTGGATGCAGTACAAGAGAATAAAATGCAATAACATAATTTTATTATGTAAACTGATGTGATTGTATAGATGGAAAACATTCAGAAAATATTTTATAATGAAAGTGATTACAAAAAGGGGGAGTATGGATGTTTTCACTTCAGCCAATTGCTTTTGTACATAATGAAAGAAAAATGATAATGGATGATGAATGGGGAGATGTACAATCTCTTATTACGTTAACTGATGCATATGCAGAAGAGAGTATACAAGGAATTGAAAGTTTTTCGCATATTGAAGTAATCTTTTATTTTCATAAAGTGAAAGATGAACAGATTCAATATTCGGCTAGACATCCACGAAATAATAAGGAATATCCGAAAGTAGGTATTTTTGCACAGCGAGGGAAAAATCGTCCAAATCGATTAGGAGCGACAATTGCAAAAGTTGTAAGGCGAGAAGGAAAATCAATTGTAGTTGAAGGATTAGATGCAATTGATGGCACACCTATATTGGATATAAAACCTGTTATGAGAGAGTTTGTACCGAATGATGGAATTACACAACCCGAATGGGCAACGAACATTATGAAAGAGTATTGGAAAGGGAGCGGAACAAAATGAAAATATATGAAGCAAAAATTACAGATTTAGATGGATTAGCGGTTGTATTTAATAATTATCGTATGTTCTATAGACAGGAATCGAATGTAGAAGAAGCAAAAATGTTTTTGCGTAATCGCATAGAAAGAGAAGAATCTATTATTTTTGTAGCAGTAGAGGATGGCCAATACCTTGGATTTACCCAATTGTACCCTTCTTTTTCATCGGTTTCGATGAAAGAGTTATGGATATTAAATGACCTTTTTGTACAAGAAAGTAAACGCGGAGCTGGAATTGGAAAGAAATTATTAGAAGCAGCTAGAACCTTCGCATTAGAGAACGGCGCCAAAGGATTAAAACTGCAAACAGAAATAGATAACAAATCAGCCCAGCGATTATATGCTGAAAATGGTTATTTGAGGGATAATCGCTATTTTCATTATGAACTAACATTCTAAAGTTAATAGGAATGCAGGTGAAAACACAAACAGAACGCTATCATTCAACATATGTTGCTATTGTATAAGCTAACTCGTCTGTTCTTATAACTTATATATGATAGGGTGAAGTTGTTTTGCCACAGAATCCATACCTAAATCCACACCTTGTGATAAGCCAGTGCAATTGATTGATTTCTACATGAGCCCAGGAAATCGATATTTATTTTTTGCTGAAATGGTTGAATTATTAGGGGTTTATTTATGCGAATCATTTGGTTTTATCCCAGTTATTGTACCAATTTCTATGAATACAACGTACAATATTATTTGTGATTGTTAGTATATTTGTATATAAAAAATAAAAAGCTTAACATATTACGCTTGATTAATGTGTTAAGCTTTTTATGTGGTACTAATTGTTGAGAAGAAGGTTATTCTTTAAAATTGTATTATATGTTGCGGCAGAATCCAGTTGACAGCATCTTGAAAGTTTTCTGCAATATAATCTGGTTCCATATCAGCCCATTTATCGCGATATGTGTGCAAAGCATCATATCCAGCTCCGGTTTGAACTAAGATCGTTGTTGCATTCACATTTATACCAGCAACGATATCAGTCCAGCGATCACCGATGACAATACATTTTGTTAAATCTAGCACATGTTTTTCTGCTGCTTGCAAGAGCATACCTGTACTTGGTTTTCGGCATTCACATCCATCTCCATGTCTGTGAGGACAAAGGTATACATCATCAAAACCGAATGATTCCAATTCTTGAATAAAATCTTCTATAGTTGCTTTCCCATCAGCAATACCAGGTTGATTTGTAAAGGAAAATAGTTTTATATTCTGTGCTTTTAATGCACGTAAAGCGTCATGTGTAAAGGGAAATAAGGTAAATTCACCAGGATAATGTACGGTAGTATCTCCTCCAATGGTTCCATCACGATCGATAAATATTGCTTGAATGTTTGTCATAATAATAATTCCTTTCAACTAGTAGATTAAAAGTATTTTACAAATCGATAACCATTTACTTCGTAGCCTAATTTTTTATAGAACGGATGAGCTTCTTTTCTTTGTGTACCACTTACAAGCCATGTTCCAATACAGTTATGTTTTTTTGCTAGTTGTTCTGCATAATCCATTAAAATTTGGCCAATTCCTTTTCGGCGTGCTGACAGATCAACACTAATAATGGATATCTCCCCATATCGTGTTACATCTTCTAAGTTTTCTCGTATGCGAAATCCGAGGAATCCGAATATCACATTATCTTCTTCGTAAACATATAGGAAATCAAACGGACTCATTTCAACAAATTGTAAGCGGTTTTGCATGTCGACATGAGAAATATTAGAGCCTTTTAATTCTTTCGTGAGTGAACAAAGTGCTTCTATATCATTCACAGTCGCTTTTCGAATGTGAGATTCCATTCTCTCAACTCCATCTATAAATGTAAATTAACAACTCCAAATGTTAAATATTCTGTTAAAAATCGTTTTTTCCTGCTAATAATACGAATATGGATATTTAATATATTAGATATATAGAATGATATTTTAAGGGGGAATATGTTATAATTTCCCTGGAGTTTATTGTAAGTGGGAAGAGGGGAAGTAATTTGTTACAGGTCAATATTCAATCGGCGGGTTATGAAGCAGGAGAAAAAACAATCCATGACATAGCATTTTCAATTGGAAAAGGTGAATTAGTCGCTCTTATTGGTGCAAATGGCGCTGGAAAAAGTACGACGATTAAATCAATGCTTGGCTTGCTTGCGCATATGGATGGCGAAATTTTATTTGGTGAAAAAGAGAATCCGTATGCCTATGTACCGGAACATCCAACATATTATGATTATTTAACGCTATGGGAGCACATTGAATTGTTAATGGCTGCACGTGGGTGTGAAGCAGGGAGCTGGGAGGAGCGGGCACAGGAGTTTTTACATACATTTCGAATGGAGAAGCATAAACACGAATATTTATCGAAGTTTTCAAAAGGTATGAAACAAAAATCGATGTTGATTTTAGCGTTTTTAACGGAACCAGACTTCTATATTATCGATGAGCCGTTTATTGGATTAGATCCGGTAGCAACACGAGAATTTTTAAATTTCTTATATAAAGAGAAAGAGCGAGGCGCAGGAATTTTACTTTGTACGCACGTATTGGACACAGCCGAAAGAATATGTGAACGATTTTTACTTATTTCACAAGGTACTTTAGTAGCAAATGGGAATTTAGAAACGATTCAATCGTTAGCAGAAATGCCGGAAAGGCCATTATTAGATTGTTTTGATGCAATCGTAAGGCGGGAACAACATGATGAAACAACAATTTTATAAAAGGTTACGTTATGAATGGCAGAGGAAATGGAAATCGATTCGATCTGTTACGGATTGGACGGTAGCTCTCTATATTATAATTCCAGCGATTATATTTAGTGGAATCTATTACCGTTCATTATGGACACGAGAATTAACAGTTGAAGAACCTGCTTATTTTTTAATAGGTTTGTTTGTGTTTTTCTTTGCTACATATTCAAGAGGGATGCGTTCGTTTTTTGAACAAGCAGATAGCCTGTTTTTAATTCAACATCCAGTTCATATGCAAAAGTTAATAAAGTGTGGAATGCTATATACATGTATTCGAATAAGTATAATGAATAGTATTGTAACGCTCATTATGTTACCAATATTGGTTAAGAGTATGGGGGCTTCTCTTTTACAAGTTGTATTATTTTGGCTGTCCTTTACCGTTTTTCGGTGCATGTTATCACTATTGGTAAGATATATAGATGTGCGTGGTGGAAAGCGCTGGGTATTATGGATTGTAAAGATTATCGTATTTTTTATGAGTTTTATTTGCTTGGGAAGTGGTGTGTTTTTAGGGTTTAAACATCCAGTATATGCAGTGTTATTTATCATTGCATTGATTGGAATTAGTTTGATATTGATAAAACAAAAAATGAACTATCAACGTTTCTTTTTTAAGGAAGTTGAAAAAGAAAAGGAAGAGAGTATGCGCTGGACGAGGGAAATTATGCACTTTAGTGGTCAAACTACGAAGCCAAGTAATAATTCAAGACCATGGTTTTTTCCACGCTCGAAGCATATACTGGGAAAAAAATCGGATTCGCGTATTATTGAATCATTTATAAAGGAGTATTTTCGATCAGGTACTTCTTTAAGTTTTTATATTAAAATTATCTTGATGAGTGCAACATCTATAAAAGTAACACCATGGTGGATTGCGCTTATTATTATCGTATTTTCCTGTGTTGCAATTGCACGTTATTCTGGTGATCAATGGAATGAGTTTGCAAAGAAAATGTTTCTCCAATTGTATTGTGAGCAAGGGAAGTTATTATGGTTAAAAGGAAGGGCAACGATGTGTTTGTTTATTCCAGCTGTTTTGATTTATGGAACAGTTATACTCGCACAGTTTTATTTATTACCAGCTATCATCATTGGTATTTTCTTATTAATCGTAATAGGCTGGATTGTATTTTTGCCATAGAAAAAGAGCCAGGATGGCTCTTTTTTAATCTGTAATAGACTGGTAAATAAAATATAAGAGAACAAAAATGCTTACGACGGAGTACATGACATCTAGAGTCATAAAAAATCCTCCTCACTATAGTTGTATTTATATTGTATGAAATCTTACTATTCCATATTCAAATGAAAAAAATATGAAAATTAATAAATTTGTAAAGTGCAAAAATTAGCATCATTTTGTATAATGGAAGAAACAACCGTTATAGAAATATAAGTAGTGAAAGAGGAGGGAATAAAAAATGCCAAATTGGTTTAGAAAAACGTTAGTCGCATTAATTACTGTGTTTACATTTGGCTTAGTGACGCCTCCTTCTATTTTGCTTGATAATGCAAAAGCGGACAAGCCTACAAGGCAACAAAATTTGGAGCAGACGTCCTATACATATGAAGAAGATCGTGAGAGGTTAACCGCAGATACCTTTATCACATATGCAATGCAAGAGGCTGAAAAACAATCTATGCAAAAGTTTGGTTCTAAAATCGGTCCTGTCATTGAAGATGAGTTTAAAGATATTATTTTACCTAAAATAGAAGAGGCAATTGCAGAGCTTGCTACAGATTTACCAGAAGAGTCATTACAATCATTAGCAATTTCACAAAAACCAGCAGGTGGTAATAATGAAAAGATTTTTCATGTATATGACACAAAAACAGGAAACGACTTACTGCGTTTTCATGTAAGACGTGATCATCCACCGCAAAATGGATATTATTTCAATTTCCATTACCACCGCTTTGATGATGGTTATACAGCGCACCATGAGCTAGGAGATATTTATTGGAATACGAATATGCCGCCGAAATGGCTGTCTTAGTGAAAAAGAACAAGGGCGATGCCCTTGTTCTTTTTTGTTTTTATAGATGTGAAGGTGAAGTAGGTCTTAACAGCGAATAGAATGATGTTTAGATTTGTTTGAAAAAGAGGATAAAGGAGTATTCATTATGTTGAAATATATTGTATTTGACTTTGATGGTACATTAGTAGATTCACAAGATATATTTGTGCCTATTTATAATCAACTTGCCGAAAAACATGGGTATAAAACAGTAAGTGAAGAAGAAATTGAGCCTTTAAGAAAGTTATCTATTCCGGAAAGATGCAAACAGCTGCATGTACCACTGTATAAATTACCTGTATTAGCGCTAGAATTTTATAAGCTATATCAGCCAGCTATTAAAGATTTAGTTTTATTTCATGGAATGAAGGAAGTATTAGATGAATTAGATAGGAAGGGGTATAAAATAGCAGTAATATCTTCTAATTCAGAAGAGCATATTAGAACGTTTTTACATAATAATCAAATAGAAAATATTCAAGAAGTTTTTTGTTCGAAAAATCTGTTTGGTAAAGATAAAATTATCAAGAAATTTTTAAAAACAAAAAAAATAACAGAAAAAGATATGTTATATGTTGGAGATGAACAACGAGATATTGTTGCATGTAAAAAAGTTGGAGTAAATGTGATATGGGTTGGATGGGGATATGATGTCATAGAAACGGTCAAGGAAGATTCTCCAGATTATATGGTAAATACACCGAATGAAATTTTACATGTCGTTGAGTCAATGTATTAAAATGATAGAAAGAAAAGGGGATGCAGCAGTTTGAACCAGGTATTTATCACATTGAATTTTGGGTAACCAATATACAGTGGATTTTTATGATTCGAACGGGTTTGTCGTAGAAGTTTCTTATACGCCTAATGTTGAAATGTGGGCTCGGTTAGAACAATAAAAATAGAGGGAAGTATAGTACTCCCTCTATTTTGTATATCGGTATTTTTATTTTATTTTTGTAAATGCTAGAGGTTGTGTACTTAACATAACTGGTACGTGTAATTGAATCGTTTGGAATTCCCCATTTGTGTTCATCTCATAAGCAAGCAACACATTCATTTCTGTTTGGAATAAGTCTAATTTTGCACAAAACATATCGTAGTGATAATGCTGTAATTGGACTTTCATTTCTGTAAATTGTAAATATAACTCTTCATTTTGCTTATATACTTCTAGTGTTCCATAAGCTGGATGTTCAAATGTTCCAGTATAGTCTCCTAATGTATGAGAAGGCACTGTTCCTTTTACTTGCTCTGGAAGTGATTGGTTTACTTCTTTCATCATTTCCTTCAATTTAGCGGTGTCTTCTATAGCGCGCTTATGCCAATCAATTGTTTCTAATCCAAGGAGTTCATCATAAATTTGATTTGCAAGATAACTAGGAAGTAATGTATTTCCAGAGTTGGTTAATATAACAAGACCTATATTTTCTTTTGGAATGAATGAAACAAGTGCTGTAAAACCATCGATATTTCCGCCGTGATGGATCACTTTATAACCTCGATAAGCACTAATAAACCAGCCAAGACCATAACTATTTAATGGAGATTCAGGTGTAGATAAAATAGGTTGATCAGGAATTGTATTGTGCGGTGTATACATTTGTTGTAGTAGTTCAGAAGATAGTAATTCATGCTCTCCAATTTTTCCTTGATTTAGATGGAACAGCACCCAATTTGCCATATCTTCAATTGTAGAATTGATGCATCCAGCAGCTCCTACAGTGTCAATATTACGGAATGGTACTTCTTGTATTTTACCATCTTTCTCAACGTAAGGAAAAGCATAGTCATTTGTATCTTGTGAGTCTATGACAGAGAAGTTTGTTTGTTCCATTTGAAGTGGTTCTAATATATGTTCTTTGGCGTATTGTTCCCATGTCCGATCTGTAATGTTCTCTACCATATAGCTAATTGTTGCATACATTAAATTGTTATATAAGAAAGTGGTACGGAATGGAGCATCGAGTGATAAATGCTTTATTTTTTCAACGAGTTCTTTTCGCTTTAAGGAAGAGTTGTACCAAAGAGCATCATGACGACTTACGCCAGAGCGGTGGGAAGCTAAATCTCGAGCTGTAATTTGCGAGCTTGCAAATACATCGGATAAAGAGAATGTAGGAATATAAGCTTGGACAGGAGCATCCCAATCAAACTTTTTCTGCCCCGCTAATAAGCTTAAAGAAAGCGTACCAAACGCTTTTGTCGCAGATCCAATTGCAAAGTGTGTTTGAGGAGTAACCGGCTCTTTCTGTTCTAAATTTCGATAGCCAAATCCTTCTGAAACAATGACCTCACCATCTTTTATTACTGCTACAGCAGCCCCAGGGACGTGTAAATCTTTCATCATTTTTTCAATTGTTGTTTGTAATGTACAAACAACAGGGATTTTGGTTTTACTCATGCTTCTAACCTCCAAATATTATTTTATACTTCCGCACTATATTTTCTTTGATAAGAAGTTAAATCCCTCTGAAAAGATGAAAAGTTAAGAATTTTGTAAGATTCATTAAAATTGAGATTCCAAATTAAAATTCAGTTAATACTTATTATATTGAAATGTTTTTTTATATGTTTTACGGAGAGTTTTGCATGCAGAATTATTTTTTGTATGATAAACTCCATATAGGAAATAGATGCGAAAGAGGGTTTTTCTTACATATGAAACATGCTGAATATGAATACTTAAATTTATGCCGCCATGTTATGGAGCATGGTACAAAAAAAGAAGATCGTACAGGAACAGGGACTGTATCTGTATTTGGATATCAAATGCGTTTTAACCTTAGTGAAGGATTTCCTTTATTAACGACAAAACGTGTACCATTCCGCTTAGTAGCCAGTGAGCTTCTTTGGTTTATGAAAGGTGATACAAACATTCGTTATTTGCTTCAAAATAACAATAATATTTGGAATGAATGGGCGTTTAAAAACTGGGTGGAAAGTGATTCTTATAAAGGACCAGATATGACAGACTTTGGACTTCGTTCTCAGCAGGATGAAGAATTTAAGAAACACTATGATGAGCAAATGGAATTGTTTAAAAAGAATGTATTAGAAGATGCTGATTTTGCAAAGCAATATGGTTCTTTAGGAGATGTGTATGGAAAGCAATGGCGCGCGTGGAAAACAACAGCTGGAGAAACACTTGATCAGTTAAAAGATGTAATTGAAATGATTAAGAAAACACCAGATTCTCGTCGTTTACTCGTTTCTGCATGGAATCCTGAAGATGTGCCAAGTATGGCATTGCCTCCATGTCACACGCTATTCCAATTTTACGTAGCAGACGGAAAACTATCATGTCAGTTGTATCAACGAAGCGGTGATATTTTCCTTGGCATTCCATTTAATATTGCAAGCTATTCGTTGCTAACACATTTAATTGCGCATGAATGTGGCTTAGAAGTAGGAGAGTTTGTTCATACAATTGGAGACGCGCATATCTACACAAATCATTTCGAGCAAGTGGAAAAGCAATTAGCGCGTGAACCACGCCCATTCCCGACGTTGAAATTGAATGCAGATGTAAAGTCTGTTTTTGATTTTGAAATGGAGGATTTAACATTAGAAGGCTATGATCCACATCCTGCAATTAAAGCGCCTGTCGCAGTGTAAACATAAAAGGAGATGAAAATATGATTATTTCATTTATGGTCGCAATGGATGAAGATAAAGTTATCGGTAAGGATAATAAGTTACCATGGCATTTACCAAGTGAATTGCAATATGTTAAGAAGACAACAATGGGTCACTCACTTATTATGGGAAGAAAAAATTATGAAGCAATCGGAAGGCCACTTCCAGGAAGACGAAATATTATTGTAACGCGTAATATGAATTATCATGTAGAAGGTTGTGAAATTGCGCATTCAGTAGAAGAAGTATTTGAGCTATGTAAAAATGAGGAAGAAATTTTCATATTTGGCGGAGCACAAATTTACGAATTATTTTTACCATATGTAAACAAACTTTATATAACGAAGATTCACCATTCATTTGGAGGGGATACTTTCTTCCCAGAAATGAATATGAAAGAGTGGAAAGAAGTTTTTGTAGAAAAAGGCGTTACGGACGAAAAGAATCCATATACATACTACTATCACATATATGAAAAACAACAATAATTATAAAAAGATTGATGTGGGATGTTCACATCAATCTTTTTATTTGGATAACAAGATAAGACTTTATGGATGAACTTTCTTGGTGATATAATGGGAGAGGTTGTAAGTTTTAGGATTTTAGCAAAATTCTATAAAAGAAAGATTTCCATTTATAAATTCTTTGTTTAGCTAAAGGAGGAGAATCGATTGAAAAAATTATGGGGATTGCTTTTTCTTTGTTTTACACTCATGCTAGTAGGATGTGGGAAAGAAGAGAAGCCAGAACAAGCATTTGATACATATGCAAAAGCGTGGAATAAGCAAAAGTTTGCAGATATGTATGATCAATTATCAGAAAATGCAAAAAAAACCATTTCAAAAAAAGATTTTACAGAGAAGTATGAAAAGATTTATGCAGGTATTGAAGTTAAAAATTTAAAAGTAGAAACAGGAAAAGTTAAAGAAGATAAAGAAGATAAAGGACCAGTTCCTTTTAAGGTGAGTATGGATACAGTTGGCGGGAAAATTTCCTTCTCGCACGAAGCAAAACTTGTGAAAGAAAAAGATGGAGATAAAGAATCTTGGAAAATAGATTGGACTCCAGATTTTATTTTTCCAGGGATGACAAAAGACAGTAAAATACGTATGCAAACAGTTCAAGCGAAGCGCGGAGAAATATATGATCGTAATGGAAAAGGGCTCGCAACGAATGGAAAGGCGTCTGAAATTGGCATGATTCCAGGACAATTAGGAGACGCTGCACCGCAGACGAAAGAAATAGTAGCAAAATTACTTAATATGTCTGTAGAGGAAATTGATCAAAAGCTTACAGCTAAATGGGTGAAACCAGATTATTTTGTACCACTCGGTATTTTACAAGAAAGTGCAACGCAAAATGATTATATTGATTTACCAGGAGTCTCATCTCGTCCAGTAAAAGTTCGTACATATCCATTAGGAGAAGCTTCAGCACACTTAACGGGATACATGGGAAAAGTGAATGCAGAAGATTTAAAGACCCTTCAGAAAAAAGGTTATCAAGCGGATGATCCAGTTGGGAAAGCTGGATTAGAACAAGTATTTGAAGCTGAATTGCGCGGCGAAAAAGGTGGTCGTGTCTTTATGGAGGATGCACAAGGGAAAGAGATGAAAGACTTAGCTAAAAAAGAAGCAAAAGATGGAAAAAATATTACTTTAACAATTGATAGTACAGTTCAAGAAAAAATCTTTAATGAAATGAAGGGAGAGGCTGGTTCAAGTGCAGCCATCAATCCGCAAACTGGTGAAACAATTGCGCTTGTAAGTAGCCCTGCATATAACCCAAATATAATGGTAAGAGGTGCGTCAAAAGCACAACGTGAGGCGTGGGATAATGATCTGAAAAAGCCAATGACGAATCGCTTTACACAAGCATCGGCACCAGGTTCTGTATTTAAAGCAATTACAGGTGCAATCGGTCTTGAAACGAAAACAATTGATCCAAAAGAGGAATTGAAAATTGAAGGATTACAATGGACAAAAGATTCTTCATGGGGAAATTATTATGTAACACGTGTAAAAGATGCAAGTCCAATTGATTTTGATAAAGCAATGAAGTATTCTGATAACATTTACTTTGCACAACAAGCGATAAAAATTGGTAAAGATAAATTTGTGAGCGAAGCAAAGAAATTCGGATTTGATGAAAAATTACCAATTGAATACCCATTCCCAGTTTCAACAATTGCAAAAGATGGTATTAAAAATGATATTCAAATGGCCGATACAGGGTATGGACAAGGCAAAGTATTAATGACGCCTCTTCATTTAGCATTAACGTATGCACCAATTGTTAATGAAGGGAATATACCGTCTCCACACCTTATTAAAGACGATAAACAAGTTAAACCTTGGAAAGAAAATGTGATTTCTAAGGGAAACCAAGAGATATTAAAAAATGCGTTAACAAAAGTAATTAATGATGAAGATGGCACAGGGAAAATTGCTAAAATTGACGGTATGACTCTCGCTGGAAAAACGGGAACAGCTGAGTTGAAAGAATCGAAGGAAGCAGATGGAAAAGAACTTGGATGGTTCGCTGCTTTTGACGTAAATTCACCGAATATGATTGTTACAATGATGATTGAAGATGTGAAGGGCCGGGGTGGAAGTAATGTTCCTGGTGAAAAAGTGAAACATGTTTTTCAAAAGTAATACTTAAGAAAAAGCTATCTCCTTAAATGGGAGATAGCTTTTTTTTGTGTAGATTGCATAATGAAATGTGAAAATTTAATGAAAGAAGATGAAAGGTTTATTTACTTATGAAAAAAAAGTAACTATTTTTTATTGACAAAAAAAGAATGGTTTTGTATTATACTTACATAAGGTAAGTAATTTACTTTTAAATAAAAAATCTCAAATTAAAGATATTGATTAAGGGAGAGAATAAAAATGACAAAAGTACTAGTTATTACAGCAAATCCAAATTCAGCAGAAGCATCTTTCGGTATGGCAGTAGGGGAAGCATTTATCGAAACGTATAAAAATGAACACCCACAAGATGAAGTGGTAACAATTGATCTATTTAACACAACAGTACCAGAAATTGATGCAGAAGTATTTGCAGCTTGGGGGAAATTTGCAGCAGGTGAAGGCTTTGAAGCGTTAAGTGAAAGCCAACAACAAAAAATTGCAGCAATGAATACAAACTTAGAAACATTTATGACTGCAGATCGTTATGTATTTGTAACACCAATGTGGAACTTCAGCTATCCACCAGTAGTAAAAGCATACTTAGATAACCTATCTATCGCAGGTAAAACATTTAAATATACTGAAAATGGTCCAGTTGGACTATTAGAAGGTAAAAAAGCACTTCACATTCAAGCTACAGGTGGCATTTACTCTGAAGGAGCATATGCAGCAATGGACTTTGGACGTAACCACTTAAATGCTGTATTAGGATTTATGGGGGTATCTGATACAGAATACCTTGCAGTTGAAGGAATGAATGCAAATCCTGAACAAGCACAAGAAATTAAAGAAGCAGCAATTGCAAATGCACGTGAAGTAGCAAAACGTTTCTAATATAGAAAACTCAAAAATGTCCAAACGCTTGTCGTTTGGACATTTTTTCTTCTTTTTCCTTCGTTTGTCTAGTATAATTAATGACGGAAAGATAATAGGTGGGGGTTCTATATGATTCAAACATTTTTTAAAATCTTTTATTTAATCTTAATTGTAATTGGTATTACACCGAGGCTATGGCGTATAAAGCGTAAAGCAAATACGATGTCGCCACAAGAAAAAGATCGCCTTGTGCATAAAACAACAAGCTGGTTTGGTAAGAAAATGGTTCGTGTAGCCGGATCGACTGTACAAGTAAACGGACTTGAAAATGTGCCAAAAGATAAGCCTGTACTTGTTGTAAGTAATCATCAAAGTGACATGGATATTCCCGTTTTACTTGGGTACTTAAATAAACCAATTGGATTTGTTTCAAAAGCAGAAATTAAGAAATTTCCGCTTGTACCAACTTGGATGGAATTGATGAATTGTGTATTTATGGATCGTAGTAATCGTCGTCAGTCTCTTCAAGCCATTAAAGACGGAATTGAACTTTTAAAAAATGGTCATTCGATTGTAATTTTTCCAGAAGGAACACGCAGCAAGGGCTGTGAAATGGGAGAATTTAAAGCAGGGAGTTTTCATCTTGCGGTAAAGTCTGGTGTCGCTATCTTACCCGTAACATTAGATGGGACATATAAGATGTTTGAAGCAAATGGAAACCGCATGAAGCCTGCGCATGCAACGGTAACCATTTCCAAACCAATTACACCTGAACAATACGCAAGTATGGATGTAAAAGAATTAACGCAATATACGAAAGATATTATTGCAGCTCAACTACATAAGTAATAAAAAAATCTCAGCTTGTTCAAGCTGAGATTTTTTTATGCAACAGGCAATACATAAAACAATACACAGAAAAACATCATTGTGCTACCACCTAATACAAAAAGGTGCCAAATCGCGTGGTTGAAGGGGAGTTTTTCCCAAAGAAAGAATATAGCCCCTACTGAATATAAAATCCCGCCGGTTAACAATAGTGAGAATCCGTGCCCAGTTAAATTTTCATAAAGTGGTTTGATAGCGACAATAATGAGCCAGCCCATAATGACGTAGCACAGTGTTGACATTTTAATAAAACGGCGTACAAAGAAAATTTTAAAGATAATCCCACCGATAGCAAGCGTCCAAATAATTGCAAGTAATGTCCAACCAAGTGGGCCACGCAGTGTAATAAGTAAAAACGGTGTATAGGTGCCAGCTATTAATAGGTAAATAGCAGAGTGGTCTAAAATCGTAAATAATTTTTCTACTTTTGGATGATGGATGCTATGTAATAGCGTAGAAAATAAATATAGTAGAAACATGCTCACACCGTAAACAGTAAATGCAACAACAGCAGAGGCTGTGCCATGCTTCGAAGCATGAACAATTAATATGATAAGGGCAGGAATGCTTAAAATAGCACCAATGCCATGGGTAATCGCATTAGCAATCTCTTCTTTGACGAACTGTGTCATTCGTGTTATTTTTTGCGCCATGGTTTAAATCCTTTCTCAGTTAATGAAATAAGATGTATTTTCTTTACCTTATCATATACAAAAGAAATAGAAAATGAAAATTGTTTAAGTGATTATATTTTCAAATTTTTTTGACAAAAGACAGCGGATACATTGACGTTTACAAACTTTTTTGACAAAATAAAATTAAGTGAGATTAAGGGGGAAGTCATATGCCAAATATTGGGGTTCCAGGATTGATATTAATTTTAGTACTCGCTTTAATTATTTTTGGTCCAAAAAAGTTACCTGAAATTGGACGAGCTTTTGGGGAAACATTAAAAGAGTTTAAAAGGTCTGCAAAAGGTTTACACGATGATACAGATGAAAAAAAATAAATTTTGTTTCTATGCCGTATAGTGAATGGGGAATGTGGTGAGAAGAATGAACAATCAAGAGATGAGTGTCATAGAACATCTTGGAGAGTTAAGGAAGCGACTCATTATAACAGCGCTGACGTTTCTGATTTTTATTGTCATTGGCTTTTCATTTACGAAAGAAATATATAATTTTATCGTAAAAGATTTGAATATGAAATTAACCGTTTTAGGTCCGAGTGATATTTTATGGATTTATTTTGTAATTGCAGCTGTCTTTTCAATTGTCTGTACAATACCAGTTGCAGCTTTACAAATTTGGCTATTTGTAAAGCCAGCATTACATGAACATGAGCGAAAAATGACAATTCTGTATATACCGGCATTATTTTTATTGTTTATTGGAGGACTTTGTTTCGGTTATTTTCTTATTTTGCCATTTATTTTACAATTTTTAATGAGTCTCGGTGAGGATATGTTTCAGACAATGTTTACAACGGATAAGTACTTTTCATTTGTTATGAATATGACTGTACCGTTTGCAGTGATTTTTGAACTTCCCGTCATCGCGATGTTTTTAACAAGCATAGGAGTTCTCAATCCGATAGCACTACAAAAAGTGAGAAGATACGCATATTTCATTTTAATTGTAATTGCTGTTTGTATTACGCCACCAGACTTTATTTCTGATTTTTCAGTAGCGGTACCTCTTCTTGTAATTTATGAATTAAGTATTACAGCATCAAAGTTTGTGTATAAGAGGAAAATGAAACGAGAAATGAATAAAGAATCAAAAAGTGCCTCATTATGAAGGCACTTTTTTAATATATTTGTTATACTATACTTGTAATCGTATACAATATAAAGAAGAAAAAAATTATGGAATCCCCGAAATTTAGACAAACTTTTCACCAATGTAAGTTTATACTAAAGTTATAAATCCAACAAAAAAGAGGATTGATATCGTGATCATGAAAAGTTTTTATTTCACCCATTCAACAGGGAATTGTGTCAAAATATTTGAAATCCCTGTCTTACACGCACAACATCCGTTAGCATTTCTAATTCAGTCACGTCTTCAACTATTTATTGCTAAAATTCAAAAACAAAAACAACCGAGATTCTCATACTCTTTTCGCGAATATTTACAAAGTTGCTTAAAGTGGAATGATTATTCAAATGTGTATCAAACAAATTCACTTGAAAAAAATGCATAATCTAAAATAGAGACAGGGCAAATGTGCTCTGTCATTTTCTTTTTGGGCATAAAAACCAAAGAATTTTGTCGAAAATAAGCTCAAACTGTTGAAAGCATTGTGAATACTAGTATAATAACAAGGAGAGCGTATTGGAAAGGGAAGAAAAAAATATGCAAAAAATAAAAATTGTAACAGATTCAACGGCAGATTTATCACAAGATGTGATTGAGAAATATGATATTCATGTTATCCCATTATCTATTTCTGTAAATGGACAAACATATTTAGATCGTGTAGATTTACAACCTGATGAATTTATTGAGGAAATGATAAAATCAGAAGAATTACCAAAAACATCACAACCTGCTATGGGATCATTTGTAGAAATGTATGAAAAGCTAGGAGAAGATGGCAGTCAGGTACTTTCTATACATATGACAAGTGGAATGAGTGGTACAGTTGCAACGGCAAATAGTGCTGCATCAATGACAGAAACAAAAGTTACTGTTGTTGATTCTCAATTTATTACACATGCTTTAGCATATCAAGTAATTGAAGCTGCGAAAATGGCTCAAGAGGAGCGCTCGTTAGAAGATATTTTAAATCGTCTTGATGAAGTAAGAAAAAATACTCGTTTGTATGTAGTTGTGGATACGTTAGAAAATCTAGTAAAAGGTGGACGTATTGGAAAAGGAAAAGCATTCATTGGTTCTTTATTGAATATTAAACCGATTGCTAGTCTAGATGAGGGTGTATATAATCCTGTAACAAAAGTGCGTAGTCAAGGACAAATCGTAAAAACATTATCCAAACTATTTGAAGAAGAGACGGCAGGAAAAGTAATAAAGGCAGTTGCTATTCCTCATGCAAAAGCAATTCCGCTAGCAGAAAGCGTAAAAGCAGCTGTTGAAAAAATTAGTGGGTTTACACAATCAGAAATTTTTTATACAACTCCAGTTATTAGTACTCATACAGGACCAGGCGCAATTGGATTTATGTATTTAGCAGAGTAAAAAAAAGCTACTTGAATGAAATCATTCAAGTAGCTTTTTTTTACTAATATAGAAAATATGAGATAAGAAGAGTAATCAAGGCGCTTCCGCTAATGATGCAACGTTTTTGTAAATATTTTTCCATGAAAACACCCTTTTTGTTTTTTCTCTATATAATGTATTTTCAAAAAAAGTTGTTATACATTAAGATGTTTGAACGCTTGAGTATGCTCTTTTTTCTTATTTTTGGATGGAGTCGAAATATATGTCTGCCCAAGAAACAATACATGAAGTTGGTCCCACGGTAACATACGTAAGTTCCAGTTATTACGAAGTCGTGTAATTGCCTCTTTAGGCGTCTCATCAGCAAGTGCAAACGTACCGTAATGCATTGGGATGAAATGCATTGCTTTTACATCTAGAAAAGCTTGTACTGCTTCCTCTGGAGAAACATGTGATACTTTCATAAACCATTCTGGTTCGTATGCACCAATAGGCATTAAGGCAATATCAATAGAAAATTGGTTGCCAATTTCTTTGAATCCTCGGAAATAGCCGCTATCACCGCAAAAATAAATCGTTTCATCTGTTGTACCATTATTTAAAACCCACCCACCCCAGTGGGAAGTGTTCATATCAAACAATGATCTTCTCGTCCAGTGCTGAGCTGGTACGAAGTGAAAGTCTACATCATTAATTTTTGTGAATTCCCACCAATTATATTCTTCTACTCGCAGAAACTTTTTTTTTGTAAATAACTTTTTTAATCCAGTAGGTACTAAGTATAGAACATCTGAATTCAATTGACGAAGTGTGGCAAAATCTAAATGATCATAATGACCGTGTGAAATAAGGACAATATCAATTTGGGGCAATTCCTGTAATGTAAGGCCGGGATACGTTAACCTTGGCACAAGTTTTATTTTGTTTGACCATACTGGATCTGTTAAAATGTTGAGCCCATTCGTTTGTATAAGAAATGTTGAATGACCTATCCATGTAATCGTTGTTTTTTCAGTGTTCGTTCGTAAAAACTGAGTATGCTTGACAGGTGATTGTTCTACTAAATAAGAAAAATCTTTTTTGCTTTGTTTTCGTTCTTTACGCCAACGTAAAAACGAACGAATTGGTTTTTTTGTACTAACATTATCCATGTTTTCATACCGTTTTACCATGAACATCACCTCATTTAAAATCTCTGTAGTTGTATTGTACCGAAATGTTGTAAAGGAAAAAAGTAGGAAAAATTGATTGTCGATTAAAAAATTGTAAAAAAATAGTGCGGCCATCTTTACAAAGTGAGTGACTTATTGAAAATCGTTATGTAAAGAAGTAAGAAGGGAATGATATTAGTAAACAATGAAATAATTGTCTAGTAATTCGCTCAAAAATAGGAAGTAACATACCTAAATTCGTACGATTTCGTGAACAAATGCGATAAACAATTTTCTCATAGTGTTTACTTTTGTTATGATAAGCATGTCATACATAAATTAAAGAAAGAGAAGAGAGGTTTGAAAATGAAGCGTTATCAAAAGCTGATTGGTCTCATAGTTGTTTTTTGCTTCTTTATACTTGCAGGATGCGGCTCAGGATCAAAACTCCGTAAACCATTAAATTGGGATTTAGAAACTTTTGAATACATAAATCAAGACGGTAAACAGTTTGGAACAAAAGATTTAAAAGGAAAAGTATGGGTGGCTGATTTTATGTTTACAAATTGTCAAACGGTTTGCCCTCCGATGACTGCGAATATGGCAAAGTTGCAGAAGATGGCAAAAGAGAAAAAGCTAGATGTGCAATTCGTTTCATTTAGTGTAGACCCTGAACTTGATAAGCCAGAGAATTTGAAAACATTTATACAAAAATTCACAGAAGATACAAGTAATTGGAACTTGCTAACAGGGTACTCATTAGAAGATATCAAGAAATTCTCAAAGGATAATTTCCAATCACTTGTAGATAAACCAGAGAATGGGCAAGTTATCCACGGAACATCATTTTTCTTAGTCGATCAAGAAGGTAAGGTAATGAAAAAGTATAGCGGAATGAGCAATACACCATATGAAGATATTTTACGTGATATGGAACGGTTATTGAAATGAAAGAAGGATGCTGAGCATCCTTCTTTTTGTATATGGAAAAATATATAATGGTTAATCTATCGATAAAATGTCGTGCTGTTGTGGAAGTTTTGGAGCGCGGATTTCTAAAATGCCATTTTGATAGGAAGCTTTTGCGTTTTTTTTCTCAATTAAATATGGAAGTTTAATCATGCGAGAAGCTCCTGACATGGAGCGCTCACGGCGATAGTAATTATGTGAAACTTCATCTTTTGTTTCTTCCATGAAATCTTCCGTAACAGAGATTTTTAAGTATTCGCTTTGAATTTCTATTTGGATTTGTTCCTTTTGAACGCCTGGGAGTTCTGCTTTTATGACTAGGTCTTCGCCAGCTTCATATAGGTCTACAGGAAATGTTAATAAACGGTTTCCTTTTTGAAAAAAGTGATTCATGTCTGCAATTACATCACGCAATGGTGTTTGTTCAAAAAAATCATCGATTTGCTTTAAGTAACTACGAATTGGTGGACGAGACGAAGAATCTTTTTTTTCATCACTCATGTTTTTTGCCTCCTAGAAATCAATTTGCAATATCATATGACAAATGTGTGCAAATGTGAGTGCCTATTTTTCATGTTTGTTCAAAAAAATTGGGTAAAATGTGAAATGGAGTGATTTTTTTATAGTTTTTATCGCCATATTGAGTTGATTATGCTAGTATAAATAGGGTTGATATAGTAGTATAGAAACAGAATGAAAACTGAAAGAGGGTAAGAAGAATGTGTGGTTTTGTAGGATGTTTATGTGAAAACCCTAGAGAGTTTTCAGAAACAGAAAAACATCAATTTGAAAATATGAACACGATTATTTTCCACCGTGGTCCAGATGACGAAGGATATTTTCGTGATGAACATGTACAATTTGGCTTCCGCCGTTTAAGTATCATTGACTTAGAGGCAGGACATCAGCCACTAACGTATGAAAATGATCGATATGTAATTATTTTTAATGGTGAAATTTACAATTATGTAGAATTACGTGAAATGTTACTTGAAAAAGGCGCAACATTTGCAACACAATCTGATACAGAAGTTATCATTGCATTGTATGCACATATGAAAGAAAAATGTGTAGATTACTTACGTGGTATGTTTGCATTTATGATTTGGGATCGTGAAGAAAAGAAACTTTTCGGTGCACGTGACCACTTCGGTATTAAGCCACTATATATCGCGCAGCAAGGTGATACAACATTCTTTGCTTCTGAAAAGAAAAGTATTATGCATGTAATGCAAGACAAAGGGGTAAACCCAACTTCATTGCAACATTACTTTACGTACCAATATGGACCAGAGCCAGAAACACTAACTGTTGATATTAATAAAATTGAACCTGGTCATTATTTCGTAAAAGAAATCGGTAAAGAAATGGAAATTCATCGTTACTGGAAACCGTATTTCAATGCTTCAAGTGCAACGAAAGAGGAGCACATTCAAGCGATTCGTGATGTATTGTACGATTCTGTAAAAGTGCATATGCGTAGTGACGTACCAGTAGGTTCATTCTTATCTGGTGGTATTGATTCATCTATCATTGCTTCTATTGCAAGAGAAATGAATCCAAATCTTTTAACATTCTCTGTTGGTTTCGAACGCCGCGGCTTCAGTGAAGTTGATGTTGCAAAAGAAACTGCAGAAAAACTAGGTGTAACAAACCATAGTGTCTTCATTACAGCAAAAGAATTCATGAATGAATTCCCAAAAATCATTTGGCACATGGACGATCCTTTAGCTGATCCAGCTGCTGTACCATTGTACTTCGTTGCAAAGGAAGCTCGTAAGCATGTAACAGTAGTTCTTTCTGGTGAAGGTGCAGACGAGCTGTTTGGTGGATATAACATTTATCGCGAGCCAAATTCTTTAAAAATGTTCTCTTACATCCCTACTCCAGGGAAAAGCGTTTTAAAAGCATTAAGTGGTGCGCTTAAAGAAGGATTTAAAGGGAAAAGCTTCTTAGAGCGTGGATGTACACCAATTGAAGAACGTTACTATGGTAATGCGAAAATCTTCCGTGAAGAAGAAAAAGCTGAGCTAATGAAGTATTACAATGAAAGTGTAAACTATATGGATATCACGAAACCATTGTACAATGAAATTAAGGATTATGACGATGTTAGCAAAATGCAATATATCGACATGTTCACATGGCTACGTGGCGACATTTTATTAAAAGCTGATAAAATGACGATGGCAAATTCATTAGAACTTCGTGTACCGTTCTTAGATAAAGAAGTGTTTGACGTTGCGTCTAAAATTCCAACAGAATTAAAAATTGCAAATGGGACAACAAAAGCAATTTTACGCGAAGCAGTGCGAGGAATCGTTCCAGATCATGTATTAGATCGCAAAAAGCTAGGCTTCCCAGTACCAATTCGTCACTGGTTAAAAGATGAAATGCATGATTGGGCTGTTAATATTATTAAAGAAAGTAAAACAGAGCATTTAATCGACAAACAGTACGTATTAAACTTACTGGAAGCACACTGTGCGGATAAAGGTGATTATAGCCGTAAAATTTGGACAGTACTTGCGTTTATGGTATGGCATCAAATTTATGTAGAGCATAAATACGATACAAATGAGTTTCATGAAGAAACAAAGCGTGCGTATAGCTTAGTTTAAGTAGAAAAACCTTAAGGTCGTATACGACCTTAAGGTTTTTTTCATAAATATGTATTATGCCTGATACACTAATAATAAGAGGGTGGACAACATATGATTACGTTTGAAAAAGTGAATACAGAGACAAAAAGAGTTGTTGAAGAAATGTTTGCTTCTCATGGTTTCAATAGGAAAGAAGTTCAATATTGTATAAAAATTGACGATACATATATTGGTGTAATGGATTATACAGTACAAGGTGAACACGCTGTATTATCTAATTTAATTATTCATTTTGATTACCAAGGTTACGGATATGGAACAAATGCTTATTTTACATTTGAAGAAATGATGAAGCATAGAGATATAAAAGATATCCAGGTACTAAAAGGAGATCTAACTGAACAAGCTAAATCTTTTACAGAGGGACTCGGCTTTATATGGAATGGTGAAATATACATAAAGCGCTTCTAGAAGGAAAAAGGATACCTGAGATAAGAAATGAATATAAGGCAGGTGGATGTATGACGATGACGTCTGGTTTTTTACTAATAGGGGGTTGTTTTGTAGTGGCAGAACTATGCCAAATTTTCATTCGGAAAAAGATGCGTAAAAAACGCAAGCCGTATGAATGGCAATACATTCCGGTATTTTTTATTTTGTTTTTTACTTTATATTTATTGCAAAATACGATAAATTTTCCGCCAATGTTAAATATTTTTTTGAAGTTTGGCTTAATATATAGTGGCATTGGAATAGTTATTTTATTTTGTTTGTTTTGTATACGACATGTTCATTATCAGTCGTACATATTTATTTTAAATTGGCTTAATCGAGATGATGGAAACCGCCTTACATAAGGGGGTTTTTTTATTTGTTTTGTAACCAACTTTTTATGTTGTACATAAAATAGGACGAGCATAATTATATGCTCTATTAAATACAGAAAGGAAATGGCATATGAAATTAGTTATAGACGCAGGTCATGGTGGATACGATTCCGGTGCTGTTGGTAACGGTTTGCAAGAAAAAGATTTAACACTTCAAATTGCTAAGCGTGTTCGAGATATTTTACTTGCAAATTATACAATTAATATTAAGATGACACGCGATAGTGATGTCTTTATCCCGTTATCAGAACGTGCCAATATTGCTAATTCTTTCGGAGCAGATTACTTCATCTCATTTCATATTAATAGCGGCGGCGGAACAGGTTTTGAAAGTTATATTTATAATGGACTATCAGATAGTAGTTCTGCAGCAGCTAAACAACAAAAGATGCATGCGGCAGTTAATCCTGTTTTAACAAAATACGGTTTGCATGATCGTGGTGCGAAAAAGGCCAATTACGCAGTACTAAGGGAAACGACTATGGATGCATTATTAACAGAAACAGCATTTATTGATACAACCTTTGATGCAAATTTATTAAAAAATCCGCAGTTTATAGAAGATCTATGTCAAGCGTATGCAAAAGGAATCGCTGCAATTTTAGGGTTAACGGAAAACCAAAATCCTCCAAATCCAACTCCTCAAACAAAAGGGGTGGCATATATCCGTGGGCAGAACGTAAATTTAAGAAGCGGCCCATCAACATCATCCCCAGTAATTCGTCAGTTAAATTATCCAGAATCCTATGTAGTTTATCAAGAAAGTAACGGTTGGCTAGATTTAGGCGCAGGCCAATGGATATATAATGATCCATCATATATTGATTACGTGAAATACGGGAATAGTGATGGAAGCCCGATTGGAGTGGCAAATATTCTAGGAACGAACGTAAATTTAAGAAGTGGTCCATCGACATCATCATCAGTAATCCGTCAGTTAAATTATCCAGAATCCTATTTAGTATACGCAAACCCAAATGGTTGGCTAAACCTAGGAGGAAATCAGTGGATATATAATGATCCATCTTATATCAAATATAATCAATATTAAAATATAAAAAGATTATGAATAGAATCGAATAGTGCCCTGCCTCGAATGTCTTGCAGACAGAAGAATTTAGAGGGAGGGATTTTTTTGAGGAAATATATGCTAGAAAAGTTCTTTAAAATATATTGACAACATTTATTCAATACATTAACCTTTAAAATGTAAATGATAATCAATTTCATCTAGGAGGAAGTATGATTCGAACTAAAAATATCTTTATGCTCTGCATCGTAATGTTAATGGTTATGATTGCAGGGTGTGGCAAAGAAGAGAAGAAAGAAACGAATGAAGCAAAAGGAAAAGATTCGTATGTAATTAAGCATGCGATGGGAGAAACAACGATTACGGGGACACCTAAAAGAGTGGTTGTCCTAACAAATGAAGGCGCCGAGGCACTTTTAGCGGTCGGAGTTACACCGGTTGGTTCTACAAAACCAAGAGCTGGTGATGAATGGTATCCACATGTAGCGAAAGAATTGAAAGATACAAAAGTTGTAGGAACTGAGCGTGATGTTAACTTAGAGGCAATTATGAAACTAAAGCCTGATTTAATTATTGGGAATAAAATGCGTCATGAAAAAGTATATGAACAATTAAAAGAGATTGCACCTACTGTTTATGCTGAAACATTGCGCGGAGATTGGAAAGAAAACTTTACGTTATACACAAAAGCTGTAAATAAAGAAAAAGAAGGGCAAAAAGCTCTTGGTGATTATAAGAAGCGTATTGAAGGAATAAAAGAGAAACTAGGAGATAAAGTAGAATCTAAAGTTTCAATTATTCGATTCGTTCCAGGTGACGTTCGTATTTATCAAAAGAATTCATTCTCTGGTGTAGTGTTAAATGATATTGGATTTAAGCGACCACCACTTCAAGATAAGGATGATTTTGCGATAAAAGGTGTTACAAAAGAACAAATTCCGAATATGGATGGAGACTACTTATTCTATTTCACATCCGATAAAGATGCTAAGAAATCGAATGAAGGAAATACAATAGCGAAAGAATGGACAGAAGACCCACTCTTTAAACAGTTACAAGCTTCCAAAAATAATAAAGTATTTGAAGTAGATGAAGTTATTTGGAATACAGCTGGCGGCATTAAAGCTGCGAACCTTATGCTAGATGACATTGAAAAATACTTTTTGAAATAAGTAAAGTAGAGAAAAACACATCACTATTTAAAGGGTGATGTGTTTTTTTATATCTCAAATAACAGAAAATTCTTTCTGTTAAATAGGGAGAAGTTGTAAAATGGAATTAATAAAAGTAAAGGAGTGAAGAAATGATGAATGGTTCTCACAAAGATTGGATTTTGTTTAATGGTAAAATTGTAAATACCAAGGAAGAACAGCCAATGGTTGCATTAGAAGAGAGAGGTCTACAATTTGGGGATGGGATATATGAAGTATTTCGTTTATACAACGGGAAACCTCACTTGCTAGATTTACATTTAGAGCGATTTTTTAAATCTATGAAGGAAATTCATCTTGTTCCACCCTTTACAAAAGAAGAATTAATTCAGCAACTTCATCAATTAATTGAGAAAAATCAATTTCAAGAAGATGGTAATGTGTATATTCAAATTTCAAGAGGCGTGCAGCCGAGAAATCATATATACAAATCTCATTTAGAGCCAATGTACTTTGCAAATATTGTATCATTCCCAAGACCAATTACTACTATGGAAAAGGGTATCAAAGTAACAGTGGAAGAAGATATTCGCTGGAAATTTTGCCATATCAAATCTTTAAATCTACTACCTAATATTATGATTAAGAATAAAATTAATGAAGAAGGGTATCAAGAAGCAATATTAGTTCGAGATGGGATTGTAACAGAAGGGTGTCATTCAAATTTCTTTATTATAAAAAATAATAAGGTGATTACGCATCCTGCAGATCATTTTATTTTACATGGAATTACTCGTCATCATGTCATTTCATTAGCAAAAGCCCTACATATTGAAGTAGAAGAGCGCGAGTTTTCATTACAAGAAGTATACGAAGCAGATGAATGCTTTTTTACCGCAACACCTCTTGAAATATTTCCTGTCATTCAAATAGGAGCCGAGCAATTTGGTAATGGAGAAAGGGGGCCAGTTACGAAGCGGTTACAAGCTTCTTATGAGGAGAGTATTGCACCTTTTAAAGTTACTAATTGAACGTGAAAGGAAAGAGGAGCTGGTATTCTTCCAGCTTTTTTCTGTGGTATAATTGATCGTAAGGTGTGATTTCTGAAAACGCTATAAAAGGGGATTTTATGTATATGAAATATGAAGCATTTAAAGAAATAATTCACGGAAGACGAAGTGTCCGAAAATTCACAGAACAAGAAGTATCTGTTCGTGATATAGAAGAAATTATTGATTGTGCCCGTTACGCACCAAGTGATACGAATTCACAAACGTGGGAATTTATTGTCATTATGAATCGGGATAAAATTAAAAAAATTGAACAAATGACATGGGATGCTTTACATAAGTTGGCTGCACAAGCAACGGCAAAAGGTGAAGAAAAAGCAGGTAAATTACTTACACGTTCGTTTGGACCATATGCAACAGCTTTTTCTGATGCACCAGTTTTAATTGTATGCTTAGCTACACCATACGAATCTAAGTTTCGCGAAAAAATATTTGATCCGATTGACTTCGTTCCAAATTCAGTATGGGAAGAAGAAGGGATTAAGAGTAGCTGTTTAGCTGCGCAAAATTTAATGTTAGCAGCATATGCAAGAGGACTTGGGACTTGTCCAATGACAGGGCCTGTGTTATTGGCTCAAAATGAACTGCGACAATATTTACAAATTGAGCCTGAGAAACAAATCAATATGGTAATTTCACTTGGTTATCCGAAAGATCAAGCGAAAAAACTAGCGCGAAAAGAAGTTGAGGATATTACAAAGTTTATTTTTTAGAGTGCTGTGCGAAAAATTAGAAAAAGACATTGGTGCATCCAATGTCTTTTTCTAATTTTTCTAGAAGGGGATATTTTTTACTAATAATGGGGCTAAAATGAGGAATAAGAAGGAATTTCTAATTATTTCTTGAAAAAATTAATGATGTTAAAAAAGAAAATATGGTACAGTAATGATGAATAGAATGTTTGTTCACGGAAGTTTAAAAAAACTGAGCTTAGAACAGATAGTTATTTCTGTATAATAAATAAAGAATAAATTTACAGGGGGGATGAATTTTGAAAAAATTCATAATCGCTGGATCGTCTGCTTTGTTATTGGTTGGGTGTGGTGTCTCAAACGGAAAAGAAGAAACCCAGCCGATAAAAGAAGAACAAGTTGTGAATGCAAGTGAAGAGAGTGTAACGCCTTTTCCTGAGGGGACAATGCCGATTGGCGAGGGAAGAGTAAAAGTAATTACACCAGATGGCACTTCAGAGGGTGGGAATATACCAACTGTATTTGTAAAGAAAGACGCCCTCATTCAGCAAGTTGAATTAGAACTTACTCATTTTCAAAATGATAAAGAGACATTTGTATTCGTAGATAAAATATTTGAAGATAAACATCATGTTACTAACATGACGCAGACAACAGTAGAATTAAAACAAAGCACGTTAGAGACAGGCTATCATACAATAACGGCAGTTCAATTTGAAAATAATGATCCATCAGGAAAAGTTATTAATTTTGTGCAGGCTAAATTTGAAAATAAACCAGCGTTTTAAAATAGCTAACATGTTATGCATAATAAAAAGTACACTACTGAAAAAGTAGTGTACTTTTTGTTTTATCTGTTTTTCGTGAAATGGGATTGTCAAGCGAAAGGATCTTACTGGATGATAATAAAAAGTGCCATATTACCGACGTATTCCAATCGATATATCCAAATCAAATAAAAATGACAAATACCTGTATCTTATATATAAATGCTTCGTAGGGATTTGTTTGAAAATGTCGAATAAAATATATTGAGTCGTTAAAACTCGTTTTCTATTGTTTAGCGTGAAACAAGTAGGGAGGAGAATAAGTGATGAAGCGGGCGCTTATAAATATTGATTATACATATGATTTTGTAGCAGAAAATGGTGCTTTAACGTGTGGAAAGCCAGGGCAAGATATTGAAGAGCATCTTGTAGCGATTACGAAGGAGTATATTGAAAACGGAGATTATGTTGTGTTTACTATTGATAAACATGAAAAGAATGATTCCTATCATCCAGAGACACAATTATTTCCACCACATAATATAGCGGGTACAAAAGGAAGAGATTTATACGGAGAGTTGCAAGATCTGTATGAAAAATATCAAGATAATGAGAATGTATACTATATGGACAAAACACGTTATAGTGCTTTTGCTGGAACGGACTTAGAAATGAAATTAAGGGAAAGAGGAATACAGGAAGTGCACCTTGTTGGCGTATGTACGGATATTTGTGTTCTCCATACAGCGGTGGATGCCTATAATAAAGGGTTTCATATCGTTGTACACGAAAAAGCAGTGGCCTCTTTTAATGAACAAGGACATGAGTTTGCAATTGGGCACTTTAAGTCTTGTTTACATGCTACAGTGGAATGAAGAGAAATAAAAAATGAGAGTTATGTAAAAAAGACCTTTAAATAACAGGTCTTTTTTATATGTTCTGGTGTTCTATATGGATACAACTTGCTGTTGAATGAGCTTCTTAATAAATGGACTAATATTTTCTGGTAATTGATGCAAGCTGAAAAATTTAACTTCTAAAGATTCAATACCATCAGCTTGTAATACGCCACCTTTTATTTCTTTACACATATAAGCGATTGTGATGGGATAAAATTCATCACCGTTCGGTAATTTTACAAAAAACTCTTTTCCAGAAAAAACACTTACTAAATTAAGTTTCCCTATCTCAATGCCAGTTTCTTCGAAAACTTCACGTCTTCCTGCATCTTCTGCTGATTCACCTAATTCAATAAAACCACCAGGAACACCCCAAATATCACTTTGTCTTTTCTGAAGTAAAATTTGTCCTTGCTCATTTAGAACAGCAACAGTAACTCCTGCTAAATTAAGTGGATGTGGACCTACAATTTTACGTAAGTCTTCAATATACCCCATAGTGTTATCCTCCAAATGAAAATAGATTAGAAATTCCCAATTATGTATTCTATAGTGTATTACTGTATACCTTTCTACGATTTAACTTTTAATGCTGTGAAGAGACAATATACCTTTTAAATATTGAAATTTCACATGCCATACTATATTTAGATTGAAAAATACATGATTAAAATATCAAACAAATAATTCGACCCTTTTTGACTAATTAATTTAATAAAGACAGAAAGAGATCATCGTTCATTGATATCTATAAGAAGGAATAGAAAATGCGTAATATATTTCAAAAGCTAGTAAATCGTCAAAATGGTGTTGCTCAGTTTGGACTTTGATATTTTCTCTAAACCAATGAACATGAATAGTTTTAAAGTGGATGTTCCAAAGGATTCTGATCAATATGTTGTGCAAGCAGATTTACCAGGATTTCAAAAAGAAAACATTCAAGTCGATTTTGAAAGAGATGTATTTGTGGATCAAGAAAGAATTGCGGCAGCATTCAAAGACGGTGTTCTTACTGTCTCATTACCTAAACTGAAGCTGATGTATTTAGCTTCTTTTTTTGTTTGTAGTATTTAGAAATTTCTTAATGTTATAATGATAATTGGTGATGAACATGAATTATGATGAAAAGGAAATGCGGCGGTTAGAAGCATTGAAAGAAATTGCGGAGTTGTTAAATGAGGCAACTGATTTACAGGAAATGTTAGAGGAAGTATTACATACATTATTACAAGTGATGAATCTACAAACAGGCTGGGTATTTTTTATTGATGAAAAAGGAACGCACCGTATGCTTGTTGATAGGAATTTGCCTCCAGCACTCACATGGAATGAAAAAAAACCGATGTGTGAAGGGGATTGTTGGTGCGTGAATCGATTCGTAAATGGACGTTTAGAAAAGGCAACAAATATCATTGAGTGTAAGCGAATTGAAGATGCCATTGAATATAATTTGGGAGAGACGGAAGAGATTACACATCATGCGACGATTCCTCTTCGTGCTGGTAGCGAGAAGTTCGGTTTACTTAATGTTGCTTCCCCACATAAAACATATTTTTCAGAGGAAGAACTAGCCTTATTAGAAGCGATTGCATTCCAAATCGGAACAACAATACAACGAATTAAGTTAGTCGAGAAAGAGCGTAAATATGTAGTTGTAGCGGAGAGAAATCGACTTGCACGCGATTTACACGATTCGGTGAAACAATTGCTATTTTCTATAATGTTAACGGCTAGAGGTACTCTTGATATGACAAAGGATAAAGAATTGCAAGGTATGCTTAGTTATATAGGGGAATTATCGCAAGAAGCGCTAGAAGAGATGACATTATTAATTTGGCAATTACGACCAGAGGGATTAGAAAAAGGGCTGGCAGAAGCAGTGCAGAATTACGGAAAGTTATTAGGTATTCAAGTAACAATTCGAATTGATGGAGTTATTTCAATTGGTGATGAAATAGAAGAAGTGCTGTGGCGTATAAGTCAGGAAGCATTGCATAATTGTAAAAAACACGCTTCGTGTGAGAGAGTATCAGTTTACTTAAAAACAGAAAATAGTAAGTTGAACTTTCAAATTGAAGATGACGGCATTGGGTTTGTTAAAGAAAAAGTTAGAGATTCAGCGCTTGGTTTAAAAAGTATGGAAGAACGAATTGAACTATTGAAAGGAACATTTCGAATAAGAACGAAGCTAGGACAGGGAACAAAGATTGAGATTCAATTACCGGTTTGAAAGGGAGAAGTTCATTGAAAATTAAACTATTACTTGTAGAGGATCATCATATCGTTAGGAGAGGGCTTGTATTCTTCTTAAAAACGAAAGAGGAATTTGAAATAATAGGAGAAGCAGAGAATGGGGAAGAGGCGTTAGAGTTGATTCGAAAAGAAAGGCCAGATGTAGTATTAATGGATTTATCAATGCCAAAGATGGATGGGATTGAAGCGACAAAACGTTTGAAACAATATGACGCCACAATTAAAATACTTATGTTAAGTAGCTTCTCAGAGCAAGATTATGTTCTTCCGGCACTAGAAGCGGGCGCGGATGGCTATCAACTAAAAGAAGTACAGCCAGATCAACTGGTTGCTTCTATTATCGCTGTATATCAAGGAAATGCGAATCTTCATCCGAAAGTAACTCCTGCTTTGTTAGGAAGACCAGTAGTGAAAGAGGAAAAGCAGGATAGTTTATTTATGCTGACAAAAAGAGAAAAAGAAGTACTTTGTGAAATTGCGAAAGGAAGAAGTAATAAAGAAATAGCAGCAGAGCTTTATATTACAGAACAGACTGTAAAAACACATGTTTCAAATGTACTTGCGAAATTGCAGGTAGATGATCGGACACAAGCTGCGTTGTATGCTGTGAAGCATGGGGGTGTATAGGAAGGACCTATTATGGGAGAAGAAGTTATATTACAAGCGTCTTCTCCAGTTAGTGCAATGTCAATGTTCATGCGTTATCGTTCTCAAAAAGATGATACATTCCACGGAAAAGTTGCTTCAGCACTCCGAAATCAGTTTGGCGGACATGCTGTTGTGAAGAATGGTTAATTGATATATCAAGAACTCATACAAAAGTATGAGTTCGTTTTTTAACTTTCATACTATTTTCTCAAAGCTTTTCCCTCTTTTTGTTGATTTTCGCATAGAATATTCTGATATTATAGAGGTAGAACTTAAAACAAAGGAGAGAAACACACATGAAATTAGTCGTAATTAACGGAACACCACGTAAGTTTGGGAGAACTCGTGTCATTGCAAAATATATTGCAGAGCAATTTGCAGGGGAATTATATGATTTAGCAACAGAACAGTTGCCTTTATATAATGGGGAAGAATCACAACGAGAATTAGAAGCAGTAACGAAATTGAAAAAATTAGTAAAAGAAGCTGATGGTGTAATCCTTTGCACACCTGAGTATCATAATGCAATGAGCGGTGCGCTAAAAAACGCATTAGACTTCTTAAGCAGCAGTGAATTTGTCCATAAACCAGTTGCTCTATTGGCAGTTGCAGGCGGTGGAAAAGGCGGTATAAACGCACTTAATAGTATGCGTATTGTCGCGCGAGGCGTATATGCGAATGCAATTCCAAAGCAAGTTGTATTAGACGGTTTATACGTGCAAGATGGTGAGCTCAGTGAGGACGCAAAACCATTAATTCATGATCTTTTCAAAGAGTTAAAAGCATATATGAGCGTGTATAATGAAGTGAAAAAGCAATTAGGGGTGGAATGATAAGCGTTTGCTTTGTTACGAATCTTAAGATGAGTTTTTAGGAGTTAATGGTCAATTGTCCATTGGCTCTTAGGTAAATATGAAAACGATACCATTAAAACTGGTTGCAGATTCATAATATAAACGAATGAGTAGTTTGCTAAATTTATCGTATTGATTGAAAACACGGTGGGGGAATGAGGATGATTACACATTTTTCAGAGCTGAAATTACAGACAGTATCTATTCAGGGGGTAGAACAAGTATATGCAAAACGTCTTGGAATTCCAATTTTATCAAAAACAAATAAACAAATAAGTTTTAAATTAACTCCATATGTTTCATTAGTTTTTGAAGAATCATATGAACCACTTTCTCCTGCTCATTTTGCTTTTCAAGTACCATTTTCAAAGTTCTATGAAACAGTAAAGTGGATTCAAGAATCAGGTTTGCTTATTGTAAGGTGGGAAGACGGTCATGAAATTGACGAAGAGGATGGTCGATTAAATTTATATTTTCGTGATGGAGATGGAAATCTTCTTGAAATTATTGCACATAAATATATTGAAGAAGATGTTTTAATTCCATACACACCTTTGAACATTTTGTACTTAAGAGAAGTAGGATGCCCAGTAAAAAGTGTGCCAGTATATAGAGAGTGGCTAAAATCCAATTTATTTATGAAAACATTTGAAGATGGTGAAATATTTAACTTTGTAGTTGGTGGTACGGCTCATGTTGTTGCAAGTTGGAAAGGAAGACCTTGGATTCCAATTGCAATGAAAACTTTGCCGCCGAAAATGCATATTTCATTTGGGACGCCGAGTCTTGAGTTCATTCAAATGGTCCAGAAACATCTAAGAGGAAGCGATGTACCATTTCATTTTCATAATAATGAAATATCGTTTGTTCAAGAAGGATATTCTTTTTCTATACAATATACGCCTCATTTTAAAGCTGATATTCCTAAAAAGTTGAACTTACCACTTTCTATTTAAGTGGTATTTTTTGAGTTGTTATTATTGATGTGATTTTAAAAGGGATTAACCTAAAAACAGGTATTTTGATGTGAGTTCAAAATACCTGATGCTTAATTATTACATTAATGATTCGGATACGTCTTTTTCAAAAAATTTATAGATTGTTTGATTAGCACTTTTAGCACATTAATATCAATGTCTGCTACTTTATTAATGTATACACACGATTTCCCAGATGTATGTTTTCCAAAGTCCTTTAATAGGTTTTCTCGCTCAGGATCACCAGTTGCGAAGTATAAACTAATCTTGGCTTTTCGGGGTGAAAAGCCTACTAATGGCGCATCCCCTTCATGACCAGATGCATATTTATAATGATATGTACCAAATCCAATTATGCTTGGACCCCACATTTTTGCTGGATAACCAGTTGTTTCAGTAAATATATCTAATAACTGATATGCGTCTTCTCGTTTTTTTAGGCTGTCAACATTTTCAATAAACTCGATTACACTATTGTTGGTTTCTGTTGTTTTGAGTTTGTACATAAAAGAATCCCCCCTTTTTAGATATAGGTTTTATCGCATATTTCATTATAATACATAGTTTGAATCAAAGTTACAGAATCTCTTGTATTCTTAAAAGAAATAAAAACTTTTGAATAAAAATTTAATTTCTATTTTCATCAAAAAATAACACAAAATTATTTCATTTCATTTAACTTCTCTTTTTTTCTAAGTAAATCGGTTTTTGTTATATCTCTAGAAATAATAAATAAAAATAAGTTAACCAAGACTAAAATGACATCTATACAAATGACCCAAGAATCACTTTTTATAAAAGAATTAGTCATAACCAATATTAATAAGCTAATTCCTGAAATTAAACGTATTTTGTTTTGTCCTATTTTCAACATAAAATCATCTCCTTTTCACTATATTACAATATTCTTGTTGTATTTAATATATATCAAATTATAAACAGGTAATGAATGCACTAAATGTAACCTTTTATCCCGAATAAACGAGAAGGAATATCCTCACCTCAAGATGCAGAGAGAAACAAGGAAGTTGGGTGGAAGATCGACTACACGTAAAAGCCCGATTGGTTCAACTAACCAACAGTTGGGGATGAAGCGCCCCTACTGTTGGAAGTTTCACTTTCTTTTGATACCCCAAAAATATTCTTGAAATAAGGAGAAACTTCCAATAAAACCATTGTATGACGAGAGAGAAAATACAAAATCTATAAAGGAACCATATAAAAAGAGGATGTGAAACAAAATGGGAAAAACAAAAGCGTTAGGATCAGCGAAACATAAAGGGAATCAAACTCAGTGCCATACATCTTCTAAAAAAGGGCGTAATGCTCAAAACGCAGGACAACGCAGTCACTAAAAAATACTTCTGTCTCCCTTTCTTTTTCTATATAATATAAAGAAAGGGAGTGTAAGCTTATATATGAACAAATGGATACTATTTATTATCTTATTATTTCCACCATTATGCATTGTGTATATGACATATCGAATGAAAAAAGTTGCTTATGAAAAAGTAAGTGATAACGCTCCATATGTATTAATTTTAGGTGCAAAATTATTTGGGGATAAACCTTCTTTATCTCTTCAAAATCGGTTAGATGTAGCTTTAATGTATTTAAATTCTCATCCGGAAACAAAAGTAATTGTATCTGGGGGACAAGGTGAGGATGAGGATATTCCTGAAGCTCACAGCATGCGAAATTATTTAATACAACATGGAATTGAAGATGGACGTATTTTCATTGAAGATCGTTCGACAAGTACTTATGAAAATCTAAAGTTTAGCATGGAATTATATCATGTAACGCACGCGGTGGTTGTAAGTAATACATATCATCTATATCGAACAAAAATTATTGCTAAACGTTTAGGTATGCAAATGGAATCACTTGCAGCACCAACGCCAAAGCGCTCAAAGAAGAAAGCTTATATACGTGAATATGCAGCAATTATTAAAACAACATTATTCGACCATTAGAGCTCAAGTAAGAGCTCTTTTTTCATGAATAAAAAGCGTATCATTTGAAAAGAAGATAAGATTCTATCAGAATGAAAGAAATGATAATAAGGGAGTTGTATTTGTGATTCGATTTGAACACGTTTCAAAGGTGTACAATGGAACGAAAGTGGTAGACTCGTTGCATTTAGAAATTAAAAAAGGGGAGTTTTTTGTCCTCATAGGTCCGAGTGGTTGCGGAAAAACGACCACGATGAAAATGATTAATCGTTTAATTGAAACGACAGAAGGCTCAATTTCTATCGATGGAAAAGATATTCAAGAATACAATATTCATGAATTACGTTGGGACATTGGGTACGTTCTGCAACAGATTGCCTTGTTTCCTCATATGACAATTGCCGAAAATATTGCGATTGTACCTGAAATGAGAAAATGGAGTAAAGAAAAAGTTCGGGAGCGTGTGGATGAGTTACTTGATATGGTTGGATTAGATCCAGATGTGTACAGAAATCGTATGCCTGATGAATTATCTGGTGGACAAAAGCAGCGTGTAGGAGTTGTAAGAGCACTAGCTGCCAACCCGAAAATTGTTCTGATGGATGAACCATTTAGTGCGCTAGATCCATTAAGCCGAGAACAGTTGCAAAAGGATATTGTAAAATTGCAGAAAAAAATCCAAAAAACCATTGTGTTCGTGACACATGATATGCAAGAAGCGTTAACACTTGGTGATCGAATTTGTGTGATGAAAAAAGGGAAGATCGTTCAATTAGATACACCAGAAGGAATCATACATAGTCCCGTAAATGATTTTGTAGAAGAATTTATTGGAAATCGTGTGCGCCCTTGGTATGAAGGAAAGAGCATAGAAGATGTGTTGCCATTTGTGAGTGATAAACAAGTAGAAAATGATGTTATACCTCTATCGACAAATGCTTCACTGCAAGAAGCTTTGATTCGTTTGGAAGCAGAAGAAACTGTTCCAATTGAAAGAGATGGACAATGCATTGGGACATTAACAAGCCATCATATTGTGGCATATTTAGCTGGACAAATGAAGGAGATGGGGTAAATCGTGTCTGCATTATTACAAACGTTTCAAGAACGAAAGTTAGAATTACTTCGCGCTCTTATTGAACACCTTCAAATTTCACTTATTTCTTTATTTTTTGCAGTAATGATTGCCGTTCCGCTAGGCATTTTGTTAACGCGTCGAGAGAGAATTGCTGAATTCATTATAGGAACATCTGCAGTTATGCAAACAATTCCGTCATTGGCTTTACTAGGGCTTTTAATTCCGCTAGTTGGTATTGGAAAGGTGCCAGCAATTATCGCGTTAGTTGTATACGCGTTATTGCCAATTTTACGAAATACATATACGGGAATCCGTAAGTTAGATCCATCGCTTATTGAAGCAGCAAGAGCGATGGGAATGAACAGTTTTCGAAGGTTATGGAGAATAGAACTTCCACTCGCATTACCGATTATAATGGCTGGAATTCGTACAGCGATGGTACTAATTGTCGGAACAGCTACGTTAGCTGCTTTAATAGGGGCTGGGGGGCTTGGAAAACTTATTTTACTCGGTATAGATCGAAATGATCATGCTCTTATCGTATTAGGGGCTGTACCAGCCGCGTTGTTAGCTTTATTCTTTGACGGTGTACTTCGGATGTTTGAAAGCACTAGACGATCTCCTAAGCGATTTATAATGGCAATATGTATCATTATGGTTGTTATAGCTGCACCATTTTTAGGGAATACGCAAAAGAAGGATATCGTAATTGCTGGGAAGCTTGGGTCTGAACCAGAAATTTTAATACAAATGTATAAACAACTGATCGAACAAGATACTGATTTATCTGTAGAGCTTAAACCTGGGCTTGGGAAAACTGCATTTGTTTTTGAAGCTTTAAAATCGGGAGAAATTGATATGTACCCTGAATTCTCAGGGACTGCATTATCTACTTTTGTAAAAGAAGAACCAAAGAGTACAAATCGCAAAGAGGTATATGAACAAGCGCGCCAGGGGATGGAAAAGAAATATCAAATGGTGATGCTAAAGCCGATGGAATATAACAATACATATGCGCTTGCAATGCCGAGAGATATTGCAGAGCAATATAATGTAAAAACAATCTCAGATTTACGAAATGTTGCAGCAAATGTTAAGGCTGGATTTACATTAGAATTTGCAGATAGGGAAGATGGATATAAAGGGATGCAAAAGGTATATAACTTCCAGTTTCCAAATGTTAAAACGATGGAACCGAAGTTACGTTATAGTGCAATAGAATCTGGTGATGTTACTGTCATTGATGCTTATTCTACGGATAGTGAACTTGAGCAATATGAATTGCAAGTACTAGAAGATGATAAAGGATTGTTTCCACCGTATCAAGGAGCTCCATTGTTAAGAAAAGAGACACTTGAAAAGTATCCTGAACTTGAGAAGACATTAAATAAACTTGCTGGGAAAATCTCAGATGAAGATATGAGAAAAATGAATTATGAAGTAAATGTAAATGGTAAAAGTGCAGAAAAAGTAGCGAGGCAATTTTTAGAAAAAGAGGAGTTAATTCATTAATATTTACAAGAAATATACAATTTAATGATTGAAAATCGACCGTTCGTAATAAAATGAACGGTTTTTTTGTGCATACTTATACATTTTTTCAAAAAAGTATTCCCTTTTTGCTGATTTTCTTTTAGAATAAGTAATGTTTTCCTGAAAAAATATAATAGAAACGTCTATTAGAGAAAAAGGTGACTTTAATAGTTGAATGGATAAACATAACGCCTAGAATGACAGATGGGGTGGTACCAATAGAAAAGAAATTAGGATTTTTTCCATTAATTGCATTAGTAGTAGGAACAATGGTTGGCGGGGGTGTTTTTAGTTTACCGCATGATTTAGCAGTAGGCGCAAATAGTGGCGCAACGATAATTGGATGGTGTATTACGGCAATGGGAATGATTCCGCTTGCACTTGTATACCAAACGTTAGCAAGACAAAAACCAGAACTTGAAGGTGGGATTTATAGTTATGCACGTGCAGGGTTTGGTGAATATGTCGGTTTTAATAGTGCATGGGGCTACTGGCTTGCAGGGATTTTAGGAAACGTAGCTACGATTATGTTATTGTTTAGTACACTTGGATATTTTTTCCCTATTTTTAAAGGAGGAAACAACGTTGCATCCATCGTTGGTGCATCTCTATTATTATGGACACTTCACTTCCTTATTTTAATTGGAATTCGTGAAGCGTCTATTATGAACTTTATTGCAACAATTGGAAAACTTGTTCCGATTTTATTATTTATTGTCGTTATGATTACAGCGTTTCGCTGGGATACATTTACACATGATTTTTGGGGAGAGGGAAGTATTTCTATTTCTTCTGTCCTTGGTCAAGTGAAAAATACGATGCTTGTTACACTTTGGGTATTTATTGGTGTAGAAGGGGCAGTCGTATTATCTGGAAGGGCAAAAAACAGCAGGGATGTTGGAAAAGCAACGGTTGTTGGATTGATTTTAGTTATGTCCATCTATATTTTAATCTCAGTTCTGTCCATGGGAGCTATGACAAGACAAGAGCTTTCCGTGCTAGAAACGCCGTCAATGGGCCATGTATTAGAGCATGTTGTTGGACCATGGGGTGCAATTGCAATTAATATCGGATTGGTTGCTTCACTTATTGGGACATTAATTGGTTGGTTCTTACTCGTTTCTGAAATTTCACACGTAGCAGGGAAAGATGGCGTATTTCCAAAAGTATTTACGAAGACAAATAAAAAGCAGACACCACATGTTGCATTATGGATTTCAAATGGTGTGGCACAGACTTTGTTTATTATTGTATTGTTTTCGGAATCAACGTATCAAATGATGTATTTTATCGCATCTACATCTATTTTACTTCCGTACTTATTATCAGCACTTTATCAGTTGAAATTAGTTGTAACGAAGGAATTGAAACGGGCAAGACTGAAAAATGGAGTACTGGCTTTAATTGCCGCACTATACTCTGTATGGCTGATTTATGCAGCAGGTTTAAAAAACTTATTACTTGTCTCAATCGTATATGGTATTGGACTTGTTGTTTATGTGTTTGCTCGAAAGGAAAAAGGAAATCGCTGTTTTTCTGGCATGGAGAGATATGTCATGGTTGTAATCGTGATTGCAGCGGTAGTATCGCTTTATATGCTTGTAACAGGTAATATAGAAATGTAAAAAAGTCCTTCTGAAGGACTTTTTTCTTTGTATACAAGGAATTTTAGTTTATTTACAGAATATCTAATATATAAGATGTTTAGGAGGGATGAGAATGGAAGAAAAAGAGCAGCTGTTAAGAATTGTGGAATTGGCAAGTGATTTACGAAAAGTATTAGTGCAAGAATCATTTTTTAATCATCATCCCGAACTACGTGGAGTAATTGAGAATTTAGCTAGTTCTGTTGAGACCTTAGCAAGCCTGCAGCAGAATAAAGATGAAAATGCGGAGGATAAATTACGATACGTACTTGCTAAAATGAAAATTTCTTACAATGCGATTATGCAGGAGAAAAAAGCTTTTCCTTCTTAAATATAAATTTTATTTTTTAAAACCTGACGGAGTACGTCGGGTTTTTTTGTTTCTAGTTTTCTTTTGCAGTTCATACAATAAAAATAGTATGAAAAAAGAAGGTGAGTATAGTGAAGCTACATAAAGCTCTCCACCCAAGTTTTATAAAACGGATGTATCATATGAGGTTTCTTGGGAAATTTGTTGAAAGTCAGGAGGAAAATAAAGATACTTTTTCTGTACAATGTCTTTCACAAATCCCATCTGTTTTGAAATCACAATTTGAAAGTGAAACGTATTTGTTTGAAGGGCTATATGCCAACAAAAAAAATGAGAGAATATTTGCGGACTTAAAGAAAAAAAGGTTAGAAAGACAAATAGTATTGTTTCGACTTTATTATGAAAGAGGGCATTTGTACGTTGAATTAATATGTACAGAGCAACGGGAAATTGCGAATGCATATAAAATCATCCCATCGCCAAGATTAGCCGAGTATAAAAAGAGAGATTCGTTAGAGCGAAAACTAGGGAATGGATTTTTATCTTTTCTTATTCCTAAATTTCCACACGATTTTGAAGTACCACAGTTGTTATGGTGTGAAGGAAGATTATATGGGAATTTATCTTTAAAATCATCCATTAGTTCAATCGCGTATTGCGAACAAAAAAAAGAATGTAAATATATCGAAATGGATGATTGGACCAAATATATAGAAGTGAAAGCGGATGATCATTTGTATTTTGTTCGAGAAAATATGTATGATCAGCTTCTAAAGAAAATTCTAGAAGAGGGAAAAAAGGTGGAAGTAGTGGACATAAAAGTGCAAAAAGAAGAAACAGAATGGAATGAGCGTGAATCTACATTTATACAATATGTACAGGATGTCATCAATAATAAAGACTTGTATTTAGATGCAACGGATATTTTTAATTTTCATATTAGTGTAAAAACAAATCTATTAACAATTCTTGCTGGAATCCCAGGAATCGGAAAATCACGTTTGGTGCAGGCATATGCAGAAGCATTAGGATTAACATATGGGGAAGAATTGTTATGGATTCCGATTTCTCCATCTTATCAAGAACCACACGATATACTAGGCTATCTTCATCCAAATGGAACATATATCGAGAGTGAAACGAAATTAATTCGAACATTATTAAAAGCGAATGAGAATCCGAATCAACTTTATATGATTGTATTTGATGAAATGAATATGTCACATATTGAGCATTGGTTTACACCATTTTTATCTATTCTTCAATTAGAAAAGAAAAATCGTATTCTTTCTTTATATGAGGAAAGGACTGGGATAGAGAATATAGTTCCATCCAAAATTGAAATTGGTGAAAATATTATTTTTATCGGGACTGTGAATTTTGATGAAACAACGAAAGAGTTATCGGATCGCTTATTAGATCGGGCAAATCTCATTACGCTTCAAAAAATTCCATTTTGCGAAATCAATCTGCAGCAAAATAAAGGGACACAAATTCCGCCCTTACAAGTGACAACCGGAGAATTTCGTCTAAATTGGTTACGAAATAAAGAGATGATGGATGTGTTTTCGGAAGAAGAATTAGAGTTATTAGATAAATTACATGATTTAATATCATCACATGACGCATCGAAAGGCGTTTCTTTTCGATGTGCTGCTGCGATTGCAACTTATTTGCAAAACATTCCCCAAAAAGATACTCAATCATATATGATTAGCCGAGAAGAAGGTTTTGATTTACAAGTGAAACAACGTATTTTAACAAAATTACGAGGTACGGAAGTGACGATTGGTTCACTTCTTCGTGATGATGAGAAAAAAGGACGATCGTTAGTAGCGTTATTACAATCTCCACTTGCAAATTGTGTCTCCGCATTCGAACATTCTCTAGCTTATATAAGGCAAAAACGGCGTGAATTGGAGTTGTATGGGTATGCGAAATGAGGAGCAGCACGAGACGGAAATTGTAGACACAAATGATAAGCTCCCGTTTGTATTAAAATTAATTATTGGAACAGAGGGAAAGGGAGACTTTGTATTTCTGAATCGCCTTTGTAAATACACGACAACAATGACACATTGTGTTTATAAAGTACAAGAATTAAAAGCATTACGTTTGATGTTACATTATCAAAAACCAGTCCGTGTCACTTTTGTATGGAATAAAGTGTATGAAGGGCAAAAAGGTAAGAAAGAATGGCAATATGAATTGCATGAAAAAAAACAAAAAGTATTATTATATGAACATGGAAAAACAGATTTTTTTTATCCATGGCGCTGCGGCTTGTATCATTTCGAGGTGCAAGTGGAAGAAGATGTATATTATGGAGCGTTTCAAATTGTCCCCAAAAATTTTTTGGATGATCAATTTGAAATGATTCAAAATTATGTAAAATCAATTTTAAATGAAATTATGTTAGACCGTGGTTATTATAAAAAGACATTTTCAACACTAATTGATATTGAAGATTCTTCTTATTTAATGTTACTTCGCATGCTGCCACAAAAAATGAGAAAAATAAAACAGCTCTATAAAAAGGTTGAAGAGAACACGAAGTATATAGATAGATATGATTGGGAGGTACGAGAACGAAAAGCAACGATGAAAAGTGTAATAATGAGGGAGAAAAAGCTGGCTGCTAAGTATTATAATCGTAGATTTATCGAACAAACAAATAGTTTAGAGAATGCCTTTTTAAAATTTACAACGAAACAATTTTATCAATATTTGCTTGAAGCGCAGGCTTTCTTACACAAAACAATTGAAATACTAGAAGGAGTAATACATACTAAAAAAGAGGAATTCCAATCTGTGAAAATAATTATGCATACCATTGAAAGAAACGGATCTGTAACGGACAGGGAGAAGCAAAAATATCGAAATATTCATTTGTTAAAAGAGGCAGACTTGCGGAAAGCATCTGTGAAAATACAAGAGTATAAAATTTTAAATCATATTGTACACCAATCTATACTGTACTTTCAAAATTTGTTGAATTCTTCATTTTGGAGAGGGATTTCTGAAAAAACAAATATAACTATGCATGCTTTACCTGTTACACATCGGCAACTATTATATCATTTAGAAGTTCTACCACGTTATAATCAACAATCTCCAGCATTATTATTTGTTTATAAACCAACGTTTTTAGTGTATGAGTATTATGCATTCTTCATCATCATTTCTATATTGCAACAATTAAAATTTAAAGATGATATTCCACTTCGCGAACAAATTCAAACTTATTTTTACTTAGATGGTTTACAAGACGGTACGACAATTGTTTTAAATCGTGAAAATATCCAAATACATGTAGCGTTTAATGACCTTATTGAAACACATCCACTCATTGCACTTAGTAAAGGTAGCCATTTTTATAATGGAGAGGACACGAAAAAACCAGACATTCGTTTAGATTGTTATGTGAAACAAGGAGAGCGCTATGAGTACCAGTCTTCTATTATTATTGAAGTGAAATATAGCCCCATGTTTAATATTTTTCAGCCCGTAGGCAATACAAAAGCAACAGAACAGATGTATAAATATTGGTCTATTAAATATGTAGAAGAACAGGATGGAAAACATATTTTTCACCGAAGGGCGATCCATGAAGTGATTTGTGTATACCCAGGCAGTCATATGCATGGGAAGAAAATAGAAGCAGGTTGCGGAATCTTTCTGCAATTATATCCATATAAAACAAAGCAAGGAGAAGAAAAATTAGCTGGAAAGCATGGTCTTGTGCAAATTTTTGAGAAATGGCTAAAAACGGTAGTAACATAAAAAGACGGCACTGAAAAAGGGATTGCTTTGAAAAAATAACGTGCATTGTCTCGGTATGTTGAAAAATAAAGGGGTTCGTCGCCTGTATATAGTGGGTAATGGGCTCCTATTTCTTATGAAGTGGACTTTTTATGTAGGTGAAGTGAATTTGTGTATTTTATATGAAATGTTACACATACACTTAATAAGTAAAGAGAGTCCAGCATAAATATAAAGCATTTTTTATTCTTGTAAAAATTTTTTATAAGTCTAAAACTTGAATAGGAGAACATTTTATTTTATAGAATATGTAATGAAGTAGTGAATAGTTTTAGGTTGCATACGAAGGTTTGTTCTTATATGATAGATAGTGAAAGCGTTATCAAAAACTAGAACGGCGATGGGAAAGGCGGGAAAATATGTTCCAGCGTGTTCAAACAAAGGAAGAACATTTTTGGTTCGAGCAACTGTGGGGAGATTTTTGTGAAGAGAGAGATTTAATGTTTGTAGAGCGTAATTTAAATCCATCACGATTTTTATTAATAGAAGGCGGGCAATATATCGGTACAGTAGAATGTATTCGATATACGACACCTGAACAATCTAATTCTGAGTTTTTTTATCCGTTTTCTAAAAATGAGTTGGTGAAAGGATTAAAAAATGTTTATGAAATTGGAAAGTTAAGTATTGCGAAAACGTCGCGTGGAAGAGGGCATTTCAAAAGGTTAACAGCTATTTTATTTATACATGCTTTGGAAATGAAAGCTGAGTGGTATATTGCTGTTGTTACAAAAAGAATGTATATGTATTTACTTACACTAGGGTTTCCAATTGAACCAATTGATGACCCATTTCCTTTTCATGATGCATTACAGGGGGTGCCTGTTCGAATTCATGCTCGAAAAGGAGTAACGCATTTGTATTCTTTAAAAGAATTTCGGGATATTATTCAAGGGAATGCTCATGCACAGGCATTAATCAAAGAAAACAGTAAAAACATTATGTTAACAAGGTGAAGTGTCACAAATTTTTACAAATTATTGTGATTGATATCACATCCTTTTTTCTTCATGTATATTACGCTTTAGTTGTAATGATTGATTAGGAGAGGGTGGGATGATATGTTTTGCTATCAATGTGAACAAACGCCAACAGGCGGATGTAAAGTAATGGGTGTTTGCGGGAAGAATGAAACAATTGCAAGTTTACAAGATACAATTGTGTTTGGATTAAAAGGAATTGCGGCTTATCGTACCCATGCTGCACAGCTTGGGTATACAGATCAGTTTGTGGACGCTACGACTCATGAAGCGTTATATATGACATTAACAAATTCTAACTTTAATGAACAAGAACATATTGATATGGCTATGAAAGTTGGGAAATCAGCTTTACGGATAATGGAACTGTTAGATGAGGCACATACGAATCATTTTGGTGTTCCAGAGCCTGTTCAAATTACACAAAACCGTGTAGAAGGTAAGGCAATTGTTGTTACTGGCCATAATCTATTTGCATTAGAGGAATTATTAAGGCAAACAGAAGGAAAAGGAATTAATATTTATACTCATTCGGAAATGCTACCAGCGCATGGGTATCCACAGCTAAAAAAATATAAACATTTAAAAGGAAATATTGGTAAGGCATGGTATGATCAGCGACGCCTCTTTGAAAAGTTTACTGGTGCAATATTGGCTACAACGAACTGTGTTATGCCAATTAAAGGATCGTATTCTGATCGCTTCTTTTCATATGATATTGCAGGTCTTGAGGGTGTAGAGAAAATTGAAAATGATGATTTTGCACCATTGATTCATAAAGCGCTAGAACTTCCAGAAGTACATATGGAGTCGGAGGAACAGCTGGTAACAGGTTTTCATCATAATACAGTATTATCATTAGCACCAGAAATCATTCAAGCGGTAAGAGAAGGGGAAATTAAGCGTTTCTTTGTTATTGCAGGTTGTGATGCGCCAGGTAAAGCTGGAGAGTACTATCGTGAATTAGCAATGTCACTTCCGCAAGAAACAGTTATATTAACGACATCGTGCGGGAAATTCCGCTTTAATGATGTGAATTATGGTGTTGTACCAGGTACGGAAATTCCACGTTACATTGACTTAGGGCAATGTAATAATTCTATATCTACAATAAAAATAGCAGCTGCTTTAGCTGATGCCTTTCAATGTGAAGTGAATGAATTGCCAGTTAGTATTGTTTTATCGTGGTTTGAACAAAAAGCGGTTGCGATTTTACTTGGGTTATTTAGTCTCGGGATTCAAGATATTCGTATTGGTCCAAAGGCACCTGAATTTATTTCACCTGGTGTGCTTGATGTATTACAAGAAACGTTTGGTTTAAAACTTATTACAACTGCAGCAGAAGATATGAATATGATGTTATCGTAACAAAAAGGATGTCTTGTAATGAGACATCCTTTTTGTATAAAGTGACCTTTCCATCAGTGAAGCGCTTTATTCTTAGTACCGATAAGAATAAGTAAAAAAGCGCATGAAAATTGACCGGGGGGAGCCAATTTTCATGCGCGAACACACGATTGGAAAAGAACTAAAATCCGAATATACTTAAAATCATTTTACGACGTTTCGGCTTTTCTTCTCGTTCATATGTTGGCGTGATATCAGGTGTGATGTATATTTGTTCTTTTTTCTCAAGGGCAGCTTCTAATTTTTGAATTCTATCCATCATTTCTTCCATTTCTCTGCGATGTTGTAGCAATTGGTAATTGACGACATCATCTGCTTTATCATGCAGTTGTTCTTCTAAACGATTTAAACGGTGTGTAATTGTATTTAATTGTGTAACAAGTTGATCAAAATCAATTGACGGTTCTACTTGTGAAATGGTAGCTGGGGATGAAGGTTGTTCTATTTGAGAACGATGAAACTCTAACATTGTATCTAAGTCGTCTTGAGTAAAAATAAAATGACCGTATTTGTTTTTTTCTATGTTGAGATTCAATTGTTGTGCAATCCGAACCACTGCCTTTGGGCTAACACCTAACTTTTTCGCAATAATGGGTGTTTTATATTCCAAGGTAAATCCCTCCTATATATATCCTGTTGAATGATTTCGAGGTACTAAGCCTCTTCCCTGCATGGATGACAAAAGAAGTGAGGAATCGGCAAAGAAAGTGTTTTTTCACGAAAATTAGTTTTTTAACATATAAATATTTCTAAAAAGAGAAAACAATGTCTCTTTTTAGAAATTACTCCTGTTTGACGGAAAGAAGATAATTAGATTATCATAAATATAAATATCCTCTTTATGTATGCATATAATGTATAAAAAGGTGATAGCGAATGTAGAAACTTGTAAGATGATAAGAAGAGCTTTTTCGTTTGAATAAATTTAGTAGGAGGTGGCTTCCTTGCTTACAGGGTAAGTAAGGAAACGTATTTGGACATATATAGTATAAGTATGGTGATTGTTTTGATTGCCTTAACTGCATTTTTCGTTGCGGCTGAATTTGCAATTGTGAAAGTAAGAAGTTCACGCATCGATTTTTTAATTGCAGCAGGGAATAAACGTGCAGCTTCTGTGAAAACAGTCATTACAAACTTAGACGAGTATTTATCAGCTTGTCAATTAGGGATTACAGTTACAGCTCTTGGACTTGGATGGTTAGGAAAACCGGCGATAAAGCACATGTTTGACTCGCTTTTTGCAAGATGGGAAGTGCCTCCCCAGGTTGCTGATGTTTTAGCTGTGACTCTAGTGTTTATGTTCATTACTTTTTTCCATGTTGTTGTGGGAGAATTAGCACCCAAAACATTGGCAATTCAAAAAGCAGAACAAGTGAGCTTACTTGTTGTGAAACCGCTTATTTTCTTTTATCGAATTGCTTTTCCGTTCATATGGCTTTTAAATGGTTCAGCTCGATATGTAACAAAACTATTCGGTTTACAGACTGCAAAAGAGCACGAGGGAGTCCATTCAGAAGAAGAATTACGGTTATTAGTGTCAGAAAGCTATAAGAATGGAGAAATTAATCAATCTGAATTTAAATATGTAAATAAAATTTTTGAATTTGATGATCGTATTGCAAAAGAAATTATGGTCCCGCGGACAGAAATGCACATTTTAGATAAAGATATGTCTGTTAAAGAAGCATTGCAAAAAATGTCCAATGAGAAATATACAAGATACCCAGTTGTTGATGGGGATAAGGATCATGTTATTGGTTTTGTAAACTTTAAAGATATTTTCACAGATTTTGTGAAACATGGTGCTTTTAGTAAAGAAACAGTGCAGCAGTATATTCGCCCCATTATACTTGTCATTGAATCGATAGCAGTTCATGATTTATTTCTAAAAATGCAACTAGAGCGTACACATATTGCTATATTAATTGATGAATATGGTGGGACATCAGGTCTTGTAACGGTTGAAGATATATTAGAGGAAATTGTTGGTGATATTCAAGATGAATTTGATATAGATGAAAAACCAGAAATTCAACATATTAGTGAAACGAAAACAATTCTTGAAGGAAAAGTACTTGTTAGCGAAGTAAATACATTATTAGGTTTATCAATTGATGATGATGACGTTGATACAATAGGTGGATGGATTTTAACAAAGCACTTAGAAATCTCAGAAGGTGACATTGTTGAAATTGAAGATTATAATTTTTGTGTTAAGGAATTGGATGGTCACTACATTAAGCAAATAGAAGTGACAAAGCGAGTAGTTCCCATTCTAATTTCAGAAACCGAGCAGCCAATATCATTACAGGAACAGGTAAGTTCTTAAAAAATAACAAAAGGTACACTTGCTGTTTAAGCAAGTGTACCTTTTGTTTATAGTGTATTATTCCATCTCTTGTTTAAAAATAGTATCTTCAACATAAATTTGTTCTTTATCTACCGCTGTACTGTGTGCAAGAACTAAACCAATTGGTGTATGTGTACCTTTATTTTGAACGATTGTAAAAGGTACATTTTTTTCGTTTGCTAATTTAATGTATTTTGATAAATGTGGGTAAGAGATGCTGCCGTTTACAAATAGCTGTAATGATTGAGAAGTGCGCATACTGTTAGCTACTTCAGTATAAACGTTGCTTTGCATCACTTGACCGATCGTTAAAGCGATTTCTACACGCTCACGCAATGTGCTTAAGTACATATTGCGTTCTTCTGGTTTGTTTTGCTTTTGGCCATGAATGCCTTCTTGGAGATAATCATCCACATTTTTATTTACCATATTTTTCACACCTTTCATATCTTATTGTACGCAAGAAATGAAAAGTATGCAAAAAAAGTCATTTCAAATACCATATTCAAATTAACTTTATCAACAGAAATTAACAAAATGTGACAACAATCTCTTAACGAAATCTGTTTTTTGTGTTAATATTCAAAATATATAGGGTATTCGTCGCATGGAAATGGAGGAAATGGGGGTTTTTCCAATCGATAAGGATATTAAAGAAGTATTTTGTTCGCACTTGAAAAACAATAGGCATCAATTCGTAGAGAACTGGAAAAACAAAATGATAATCTCCGAAAAAGATCCATTTAAGCAAGAAGTAACTCGAAACGGTGAGAATGTATTAGAGTTAATTGTCGAACTTATTATGGAAGAAAGGGATATAACTCTACTACAACCGTTATGTGAAAAAATGGCAATTGAACGGGCGGGGGCAGACGCAAATATTGGAGATTTTGTTTATAACGCGAATGTAGGAAGAAATGAACTATTTGAAGCAATGTGCGAATTAGATGTAAAGGCTCGTGAGCTAAAACCAATTATAACAAAAATACATACTTGTTTTGACAGATTAATTTATTATACGGTTTTAAAATATTCGGAAATTATATCGAGAAATTTAGAAGAAAAACAGCAATATATAAATGAAACACATAAAGAAAGGTTGACGATTTTAGGACAAATGTCAGCTAGTTTTGTTCATGAGTTTCGAAATCCATTAACCTCAATTATGGGGTTTGTGAAGTTATTGAAATTAGATCATCCAAATTTATCATATTTGGATATTATTTCACATGAATTGGATCAATTAAATTTTCGTATTTCGCAATTTTTACTCGTTTCAAAAAAAGAAATGTGGAATGAGTCTGAGCGATTTTGGCTAAATGATTTGTTTCATGAAATTATTCATTTCTTATATCCAAGTTTAGTTAATACGAATGTTTCAATTGAAAAAAACTTACCGTATCCTATTTCATTTATGGGATACCGTAGTGAAGTGAGACAAGTTTTTCTAAATATTTTAATGAACTCAATCGATGCTCTAGAAGTGATTAAAGAAAATCGTAAAATTATTATCGATGTATGTGAAGAGGAAGAAAGGATTCATATCGTTATTAAAAATAATGGCCCAATGATTCCAGCAGAAAGTATCGAAACGATTTTTGAACCATTTGTCACGACAAAGAAATTAGGAACCGGTATCGGTTTATTTGTATGTAAACAAATTGTCGAGAAGCATAATGGATCAATTACGTGTCACTCTAATGCAGAATGGACAGAATTTCAAATTTCATTTCAAAAGTAAAGAGAAAAAATTCTACACCAACGGTTATGGTGTAGAATTTCTAATTTGTAAGAATCACTGCTTCTAACTTTGGAGATTGATTCGAATAGCCTACTAATGAGAATGTATAAATTGTGTTTGGCTCTACTTTGACATCTGGAATGGTTATAAGAACCTCTTTAGTATCAGCAAGAGAGATCTGAATATCAGCTGTTCCAGGGCTCACCTGTAAATAATCTGTTATTTGTTTAAATAAGACATTTTCAAATAAATGATCCCCACCTTTTATAGATATGTGAACAGCAGGAGTATCAGGTGAAAAATGTGAAAACCTTATTTTTGCTTGACCAGATTGTAAAGGCGTATTATCAAGTATTGGTTGCAATTGTATATGTGTATCAGTGCTAATTGCTGCAAGCGTATAGGAGTGGTTGCCTATCATAGGAACAAGTGCTGAGAAAATAGGTGTTTCGCTACCAACAGGAACAAGATCAACTCGGTACTGCCCTTGAGCTAAAGACAAATAAGGGCTGTATTGTTTGAAAGAAATGTTTTTAATTACCTTCTGTCCGTTTACTAAAAAATCAATAGCTGGTGTATGAGGAGAAGCGTGAAATATTCTCATATAGGATGGCAATGTTGCCTCTTGAGAATCACGTTTTTCATACGCATATACGAGTTTGGTAATCGCACTATGATATTTCATATATAATTCCATGTATTTTTTGGGATTGGTATATTGATAGTAACGAGCAAGTTGTTCATACAGGGCTGCTTCTTGTCCATATTTTTCAATTTCAGGTTGAGTCATGTAAATTCCTCCTTTTTTATCACTATCACTATATGCATTTCGGAAACGAGCTTATGCAACAAAAATGATTCGGAAAATGAAAATGGGACCGGATAGTGTATGTGATGTCATACATTTTACGCATATAAAAATCTCTAGCTGAGCTAGGGATTTTTTGATTTATAGGCAAACGCACATACAAAGTGATAGTTGTCCTACATAATTTATTAAGGAAAATTAATTTTTAAGTGGCGGGGGGAGTGGAACAAATTATGTGGGGATATGGATATCCTGGTAGTTACTGTGGATACGGTTATGGCGGCGGAGGTTGCGGTACAGGTTCTGGATTTGCGTTGGTTGTTGTATTATTTATTTTATTAATCATTATCGGGGCATGTTGGGTTCGATAATCACCAATAAAGGGCGTCATGCTGAACTGGTTAATGATTGTTAATCGGTTCCTTCTTTTTTATTTTCATATAAACTCGTATTTCAAATATCAGTTGGAACACTTTAACACAAAAAATAAATGTAGAAGTTGCAGTGGGATAAACTAATGATGGTAAAGGTTATCCAAAAGCTGTGAAGTTAATTGTTAAACATGTACTTAAAAATTTGAAATTACATTGAATGGAAGTATGTGTAAGATTACATAAGGTTGTATCTATGTTGCATATTAGGGTAGAGCCTTACTGCTCGCGAATAACGAGATAAAGAAAGGATAGCTAAAAAAGTTAATGGAAATGAAACATAAGAGGAGCGTTAGGTGTTAGCAATAAAAAATGAAAAGGATTAAATATAATACTTGTAAAAAAATAAAATATCAAAAAGAATCTTCCTGCCCTTTCTTAGGTAAATCGTACAGAAAGGACAGGAAGAAAAATGGTTTATACTATAATCAAATATATCTATTGATTTTGTATACGTTGTTCTGTATCAACATCGAAAAAGTGTGCTTTCGTTAAACTAAAAGCTAACGGAAGCTTATCGGTAGCTTTAATTTCTGAACGAGCGTTGATTCGTGCAACAAAGTTTTGACTTGCAAGTTTTCCATGAATCATCGTTTCAGCACCTAATAATTCAGCGACTTCAACTGTAATTTCGACAGTTGATTCAGGAGAAGACTGAAGAACAATTGGTTCATCATGAATGTCTTCGGGACGAATACCGAGTATGATTTCTTTTCCATTATATCCTTTTTTCTTTAATGATTTTAGTTGGCCATCTGGTATTCTAAAACGAATGTTTTCGATATGAAAATAGTTATCTTTTAATGTTCCAGTAAAGAAATTCATAGCTGGGGAACCAATGAATCCACCAACAAAAATGTTTTCAGGAGCATCATATACTTCTTTTGGCGTACCAACTTGCTGGATGATACCATCTTTCATAACAACAAGGCGTGATGCCATTGTCATTGCTTCTGTTTGATCATGTGTTACATAGATAGTAGTCGTGTTTAACCGGCGATGAAGTTTAGAGATTTCAGAACGCATACTTACGCGCAATTTTGCGTCTAAATTGGATAGAGGTTCATCCATTAAAAACACTTTTGCGTCACGAACGATAGCTCTTCCCAATGCAACACGTTGGCGTTGTCCACCTGATAATGCCTTTGGTTTTCGTTTTAAGTAATCTTCAAGTCCTAAGACTTTCGCAGCCTCTGTTACGCGGCGATTAATTTCATCTTTTGGAAGTTTGCGTAGTTTCAAGCCAAACGCCATATTATCATAAACAGACATATGTGGGTATAGTGCGTAATTTTGAAATACCATCGCAATGTCGCGATCTTTTGGCGCAACATCATTCATACGTTCTCCATCAATATAAAATGAACCATCAGAAATGTCTTCTAGACCTGCAATCATACGTAGAGTTGTTGATTTTCCGCATCCAGAAGGACCGACAAATACGATAAACTCTTTATCTTCAATATGTAAATTAAAGTCAGAAACAGCAGTTGTTTTATTATCATAAACTTTAAAAATATGATCCAATACAAGTTCTGCCAAGATTACTCACTCCTTTTTTGAATTAATTGAATTATAAGTTTTTTTAGAGTGTAGGTAAATTGGCAGGTTGCACAAAAAAATGATAGGTTTTTATGCAAGTTTACGAGATGCCCAAAGAAAGAAATGCCATATAAACTGCTACAGCGCCTTCAAATGTTTTGATATTAATTCCCGTTTTCTCAATGAATTTATCAATTCGATACTGCAAGGTATTGCGATGCAAATATAATTGTTTCGCTGCAAGTGATACATTTAAATTACATTGGAAGAATACTTTAACACTATCGATTAGCTCTTTGTCATTTGAAATGTGTGCTAATAATTGATACGTGTACTTTTCTCTTTCTTCTTTTGGTAATGAGATTAGTAATTGATAGGGGAGCAGTTGTTCAATGTGTGTAATTTTATTGGATAAATAGGGAGAAAGAAAAGAAAATAAATTTCGCTCCCATTGATACAGACGAGCAATTTCATTTGTTTGCGTATAGTGTCTTCCAATAAAGAAGGATAGAGATATAAAAAAATCTGCTTCTAATGTATCAAGGGCTGTTTGTAATATAGATTCCGATATATCTTCTTCTAAGACGAGAACGCCTGCTTGAGAAGTTTCCCATATCGTTGTAGTGGAGAAAGAAAACATGGATTCTAAAGCATCTTGAAACTCTTCTCTTTCTATTATAGATTGATTTGTGAAAAAATGTAAGAAACGAACAGACACGATAGGAATATCCTTATTTTGATATAACGCTTCATACCAAGACTTTTCTTTTTCTGTTTCATACATTGTATCAGTATGAATGGGTGTTAAGATTGATGAAAGTAATTGACATTCCTTTTGGTGTAAGCGGGATTTACGAATCCCTACTTTGTTTCCTTCAAATAAAAACCACCTATACTCTTCAGACAATACGGCTTCATTAATCTTTATATCTTTACCGTAATATGTTTTTAATTGTTGAATCATAGGAACACTCCTTTTCTTTTTATGAGATAAATAGAATTATATTATTCAGCTATGAATAAAAACGCTCATGATTTTTGAATAATCAGAAAAATAATCACGGAAGAAAAAGTTGTAATGGAATACTTCATAACAAATGGTAATGACAACATGATATCATGATTTAATGTGTTATTTATATAACAATATATCATGGAGAAGAATGTAGTTGCGGTGAGAAAGGGTGTTAAGTGGTGTGTAGTTCACTCCCAAATTCATTATTATTGAGGTCGTGATCACTGAACAAGGTGAATTATTTTTGAAACAACTTGAAGAAAGGTTGTAACACGCGGTGATGGACATCTATCAAAAAAGATAAATATTGTTCTAGCAGCGTTACACAATCATGTTGGGAGAGTGCTATAGATGGAGGTGTTCTGTAAGAGGAGAAACCTCATACAGAGGAATAGCAAATTTGTTTTTTCTCAGTAAAAAATATTTTGTAAAATGCAATAAAAGCATGTTTTTTAATAGAAATAAATAGATGACGAAAATTTTAAAAATAAATATATGAAAGAAACCTCCTATGATTGAGTAATCATAGGAGGTTTCTTTTTGAAAAATTTGTCTAATTTTGTTGAAAAATATGACGGATAAACTAAATAAATAGGAAGGAAATTGGCGGGAGTTTCGTCGAAGTTTACACAATGTCAGCAATTGAGCGAAGCTGATGGTATGGTAAAAAAATAATTAGGTAGTATATTTTTCAGGCATGTTTTTTATAGGGGGGAGGATTTTTTAAGAAGGATAAAGGGTGAGTCTTTTGTTGTGTTTCTGAATTTTTATTTTTTTATTTTAATTTTTAGCACTCATTTGTATATTTTATAATAGTTTTTTGATAAATTCACTGCGCTTGCAGAGGATTCTTTTTTATGAAAGAAACGTCAATTTTCTTCATATATATATACAAATTGGAGAAATGGGGGAGCGCTATGCGCGATTACTTAATTAAGCCACTTGTTGGTCAGCCGTATCCAATGATTTCACATGGAAAAGGTGTGTACTTGTATGATCAAAATGGTAACAAATATTTTGATGGTTCGTCAGGAGCGATTACGGCAGGTATCGGACATGGCGTAACAGAGATTGCGGAAGTGATTAGAAAGCAGGCAGAGGAGATTGCTTTTGTGTATCGCTCACAGTTTACGAGCGAGCCAGCTGAGAAGTTAGCAAAGAAGTTAAGCGATTTAAGTGTAGGAGATTTAAACTGGAGTTTCTTTGTGAATAGTGGTACGGAAGCAAATGAAACGGCTATGAAAATTGCGATTCAACATTTTCAAGAGCGCGGTATTCAAGGAAAACATAAAATTTTGTCACGCTGGATGAGTTATCATGGTATTACAATGGGAGCTTTATCAATGTCGGGGCATCCACTTCGTCGTCAGCGATTTGTATCTATTTTAGAAGATTACCCAACTGTACCAGCACCATATTGTTTCCGTTGTCCGGTGCAGAAAGTATATCCGACGTGTCAGCTTTCTTGCGCGACTGAGCTAGAACGAGCAATTGAGCGAATTGGTGCAGAACATATTGCGGCTTTTATAGCGGAACCGATTATTGGCGCGGCAGGCGGTGCAATTGTACCACCGAAAGAATATTATAAGGTCATTAAAGATATTTGCAGTCATTATGATATTTTATTGATTGCTGATGAAGTTATGACAGGTCTTGGACGTACTGGATCTTGGTTTGCGATGGAGCACTGGGGTGTGGAGCCGGACATCATGACGCTAGGAAAGGGACTAGGTGCTGGTTATACACCGATGGCCGCGACGGTTGTGAGTGACCGTGTGATGGAACCGATTTTAAGAGGGTCACGCTCTGTGATGAGCGGGCATACGCTTAGTGCCAATCCATTGTCAGCCGCGACAGCTTTAGCGGTTATTGAATACATGGAGAAACATAACCTGCCTGAGAAAACAGCAGAAAAAGGAGAATATTTAATAAAAGGTTTGCAAAAAGTTCAGCAGCAATCGACAATTATTGCAGATGTGCGCGGAAAAGGATTCTTGATTGGAGTAGAATTGCAACCGTTTACAAAAGCGTCTGAACTCATTTCAGTCGCGGCGAAAAATGGACTTCTTTTATATCAAGCTGTATCAGGGCAAGCAGGAAAAGAGGATAGTGCGTTGCTTGTTGCACCGCCGATGACAACTACATATTCCGAGTTAGATGAATTACTTGAGATTTTTGCGAAAAGTGTGGAAGAGATGATGCAAAAAGGAGGTCACAGTGTCGTATGACAATTATTACAAATACATTTGGAAAATTAAAAGAAATTGAAGACGTTATCTCGCTATTTCATGATGATATGACGTTAATGTTTGGGGGATTTGGCGGAATTGGCTCTCCTCCATCATTAATACAGGCTATTGTAGATAAAGAAATTTCAAATTTACATTTAGTCGGAAATGATACAGGGTTTCCAGATGTAGGAATTGGCCGCCTTGTAACAAAAGAGCGAGTAAAATCATTAATTACTTCACATATTGGTTCAAATCCAAATGCAGGAAGACAGTTAAATGAGGGGCGATTACATATTGAGTTTTCACCTCAGGGAACGCTAGCAGAAAGGATTCGCGCTGGTGGTGTTGGACTTGGCGGGATTCTTGTCGATGTCGGCGTAGATACGATTGTGGAGGAAGGAAAGCGAACAATTGAGATGAACGGAAAAACATATTTAGCGGAAACAGCTTTAACTGCAGAGGTATCGATTGTATATGCGAAGAAGGCGGATCCGTTTGGGAATCTTGTGTTTGATAAAAGTGCTCGTAACATGAATCCGCATGTTGCGATGGCTGGAGATATTACAATTGTTGAGGCAGAAGAAATCGTACCACTTGGGAGTTTAGATCCTGAGGAAATTGTTGTTCCAGGTGTTTTTGTAGATTATATTGTACCGTCGGAAGGAGTGAATTGGAAATGGGTATGGGAGTAGAAGTAAGAGATAAGATTGCAAGGCGTGCTGCGAAAGAGATTCAAAATGGAATGATTGTTAATTTAGGGATTGGTATTCCTTCTCTTGTACCTAACCATTTACCAGAAGATATACATGTTATGTTCCATGCGGAAAACGGCATCGTTGGAATGGGGCCAACGCCAAGTAAAGGAAATGAAGATGAAAATTTGTGTAATGCGGCTGGATTGCCGACGTCACTCATTACAGGAGCAAGTTATTTTGATAGCTGCACAGCATTTGGAATGATTAGAAAAGGCTTGCTTGATGTGACAATACTTGGTTCACTGCAAGTAAGTGAAAAAGGAGATTTAGCAAATTGGATTGTTCCGGGGAAACGGGTTCCTGGTATTGGCGGAGCGATGGATTTAGCGCAAAAAGCAAAACGGGTTGTTGTTGTGATGAATCACGTTGATAAGTATGGAAATGCAAAAGTTGTTTCAGAATGTACGCTTCCATTAACGTCGAAAAAGTGCGTGGATTTAATTATTACAGATATGGCTGTAATAGAAGTTACATCTGAAGGATTAATACTACAAGAGCTAATGAGTCCTTATACAGTTGAGGATGTAAAACAAAATACGGAGGCATCTTTTCATGTGAGTTCTAATTTACTTGTGATTGAATGAGGGGAGCTAACAAATATGGAGCAATTAAAAAAACAAGTGTGTGATTATATTGAAAGTCATGAAGGAGAAAGTGTAAAGTTCTTAAAACGATTAATTCAAGAAAAAAGTGTATCTGGAGATGAGAGCGGCGCGCAAGCAATTGTCATTGAAAAGCTACGTGAATTAGGTTTAGATCTTGATATTTGGGAGCCTTCTTTTACAAAAATGAAAGATCATCCGTATTTTGTATCTCCAAGAACGAATTTTTCAGATAGCCCAAATATCGTTGCGACACTAAAAGGAAGCGGCGATGGAAAATCAATGATTTTAAATGGACACATTGATGTTGTACCAGAAGGTGATGTGAATCAGTGGGAACACCATCCATATAGTGGTGAGAAAGTAGGGAATCGCATATACGGTCGTGGAACAACGGATATGAAGGGCGGAAATGTGGCTCTTATGTTGGCGATGGAGGCAATTATAGAACTGGGTATTGAATTAAAAGGAGATATTTATTTTCAAAGTGTAATAGAAGAAGAGAGCGGTGGAGCAGGTACTTTAGCAACAATTTTGCGAGGGTATAAGGCGGATGGGGTTATCATTCCAGAACCAACAAATATGAAGTTTTTCCCGAAGCAACAAGGGTCAATGTGGTTTCGCTTGCATGTGAAAGGAAAAGCAGCGCATGGTGGGACTCGTTATGAAGGAGTTAGTGCGATTGAAAAAAGCATGTTTGTTGTTGAGCATTTGAGACAATTAGAACAGAAAAGAAATGAACGAATTACAGACCCGTTATATAAAGAAATTCCAATCCCTGTTCCAATCAATGTTGGGAAAATTGAAGGTGGTAGCTGGCCAAGCTCCGTACCAGATTCGTTGATTTTAGAAGGAAGATGTGGAGTTGCACCGAATGAGACGATAGAGGCTGTAAAAGAAGAATTTGAAAATTGGATAGAGCAATTAAAGAATGTAGATCCATGGTTCGAAGAATATCCAGTAGAGGTAGAATGGTTTGGGGCAAGATGGGTTCCAGGTGAATTAGATGAGGAGCATGTACTCATTACAACACTTCAAGATAATTTTGCTCAAATTGAAGGAAGAAATCCAATTGTAGAAGCTGCACCATGGGGGACAGATGGTGGTTTGTTTACACAAATCGCAGAAATCCCAACTATTATATTTGGACCAGGAGAGACAAAGGTAGCCCACTATCCAAATGAATACATTGAAGTGGATAAAATGATTGCCGCAGCAAAAATTATAGCATGCACATTACTAGACTGGTGCGAGGTGAAAAAATGAAATATTATGAATCATTTAGAGAACAGACAAACTACTATACTGTAGAAGGAGCGCTAGATTATTTTAATAAACGTATTCGGGTAGAGCATTATACAGGAAATGTAGAAAGTCTTATGCAAAAAATAGAAGAGTTAGCAGAGAAGCATTCTTTCACTAAATGCATTATAAAAGGAAAGGGAGAGCATGTTTCGACTTGGCTCTCTTTTGGCTTTTTATTAGAAGCGACAATTCCACATTATTTTCAAGGGCATGATGCATACTTTTTCGTGAAATATCGTGATGATGAAAGACGAAATAGTATTCAGTGGGCTGAAGAGGATCATATTATAAATGGTGTGAGAGAAAAGGAAGTAAAGGAGAAGCAAGTTCCAGAGAAATTTATCCTAAGAAAAGCGACAGAGGCAGACGCAGAAGAATTGGCAAGTGTGTTTGGAAAAGTGTTTGAAATTTATCCGACACCGTTAAATGAAGCAGACTATATTGTTCAGACGATGAAAGAAGATACAATTTATTATGTGTATGAATCAGAAGGACGTATTATTAGCACTGCTTCAGCAGAAATGAATGTGAAAGAAGGTAATGCAGAATTAACGAATTGTGCAACTTTACCGGAATGTCGAAAACATGGACTTATGAAAAGTTTACTCATTAAGTTAGAAGAAGAATTACAAGAGAGAGCAATCTTTTGTTCTTACACAATTGCACGTTCACTTTCATTTGGCATGAATGCAGCTTTTCATCAGCTAGGATATACATACACAGGAAGGCTAGCAAATAATTGTTATATTTTTGATAAATTAGAAGATATGAATGTATGGGTAAAAGATTTATCTCGCATGAATGGGTAGTAAGTTCTTTACTTGAAAGTTCAGAGTGTCTAATTGGAGCGGGTTAATCATCAGTGGGGATGATTAACCCACTGATTCAAGCTGTACTTTATCTCTTGTTGGCGGGAAAGTAGTAATATGAAATAAATAGAAAAATAGAACGGAATCGTCATGCTTATAATCGCGCACAGGGGTGCCGGAAATTCGGCATGTAATTTGCTGAATTTTTAGCAGGAGGAGGGATGACATTGCTGGCAGTTTCGACACAAGAAGTCATTGAAGCGATTTTGGGCAGTATTGATGAAGCGATTCATGCGGTGGATGAAAATGGTATTACAATTTTTTATAATACTGTTGCTGCAAAACACGATGGGTCCAAGATTGAGAATGTATTAGGGAAGCATTTATTAGAAGCATTCCCGTCTTTATCAAGGGAAACGAGTACACTTATGAAAGTTCTAGATACACAAAAGCCGATTTTACATCAAGTACAGCGTTATCAAAATTTAAATGGTGAAGATGTCTGTACTGTAAATACCACATTACCTATTTTTATAGAAGATAAAATTGCGGGTGCTGTTGAAATTGCAAAAGATTACTCAACGATTCAAAAATTAACGGATACAATTGTTGATTTGCAATCGAAAATGAAACGATCTTCTAGGAAGAAGGTAACAAAAAAACATGTTGCTTTTAATACAATTGTGACGAATGATTTTCGCTTTAAACAAACAAAAGATTTAGCGCAAAAGGTAGCTCCAACAAATGCAAATGTTTTAATATACGGAGAAACAGGAACAGGAAAAGAACTATTTGTACAAGCGATTCATGAGGCTTCAAACCGTAAAAACAAACCGTTTATTGCCCAAAACTGTGCAGCTCTTCCAGAGTCATTACTAGAAAGTCTATTATTTGGGACAACTAAAGGGAGTTATACTGGAGCTATTGAACGTGCGGGGTTATTTGAACTTGCAGATGGAGGGACATTATTTTTAGATGAATTAAATTCAATGCCTCTTGATCTGCAGGCGAAAATGCTACGCGCATTAGAGGATGGAGTAATTCGTCGCATCGGTGATAGTAAAACGAGAAAAGTGGATGTACGTGTCATTACTGCGATGAATCAGCCGCCAGAGATATGTTTGCGTGAAAATAAAATTCGTACCGATTTATATTATCGTTTAAATGTATTTTCGTTATACATTCCACCGCTTCGTGAGCGAAAAGAAGATGTATTATTGTTAGCGTCTTACTTTTTAAGAGACTATAACAAAGAATATAAAAAAGAGGTACTGCATATTGACAATGAGACGAAGGAAAGATTACTAGCCTATCATTGGCCTGGAAATGTAAGGGAGTTAAAGCACACGATTGAACATGCTGTAATTATTGCAGAAGGAGGTTCATTAACAGTTAGTTGTTTACCCCGAACATTTCGAAAAGAAGTAGAGTTAAGGAAAAAGAAGAAGTCTATTCTGCCATTACGTGAGGCACTGCATCAAACAGAAAAAGAATTAATCGATCGAGCGTTAGTGGAAACGGATGGGAATATTTTGCAAGCTGCTAAGCTATTAGGTATTCCAAGGCAAACATTGCAGTATAAATTAAACAAGTATGACAAAACCGCCGAATAATCGGCGGTTTTTGAGTGTTTGCACCAAAAAAGAGCGCTTACATATACAGAAAGTAACGAATATTGTATTGAATCGAGCGCCATTTAAAATAAAAAAATATTTTTTTCTTATATAATAGGGTATCTTTCGTCACCACTTCTTGAAAATGTATAGTTGGCATAATTATTGCTTATATAAATGGCGAGCGTAAAAAAAGGGGGAATAGCAATGTTACATGATGTATACAAACCAAATCGTCACTGGAAAGAGATCGAATTATGGAAAGATGTTACAGAAGAGCAATGGAATGATTGGGTTTGGCAATTAACGAATACGATCAAAACGTTAGATGATTTAAAGAAAGTGATTAATTTGACACCAGAAGAAGAAGAAGGTGTTAAAATTTCAACGAAAACAATTCCGTTAAATATTACACCGTACTATGCTTCTCTTATGAATCCTGATGATCCACGCTGTCCGATTCGGATGCAATCTGTACCGATTTCGGAAGAATTATATAAAACAAAGTATGATTTAGAAGATCCGCTTCATGAAGATGAAGATTCACCAGTTCCAGGCTTAACACATCGCTATCCAGACCGCGTGTTATTTCTAGTTACAAATCAATGTTCTATGTATTGTCGTTATTGTACACGTCGTCGTTTTAGTGGACAAATTGGAATGGGTGTTCCGAAAAAACAATTAGATGATGCTATTGCTTATATTCGTGAAACACCACAAGTGCGTGATGTTTTAATCTCTGGTGGTGACGGTCTTCTTATTAATGATAAAATTTTAGAATACGTATTAAAGAACTTACGAGCAATTCCTCATGTGGAAATTATCCGTATTGGAACGAGAGCACCAGTTGTATTCCCACAACGTATTACAGAAAATCTATGTAACATTATTAAAAAATATCACCCAGTATGGTTAAATACACATTTTAATACTTCTATTGAAATTACGGAAGAATCAAAACTAGCATGTGAAATGCTCGCAAATGCTGGTGTGCCAATTGGAAACCAAGCGGTAATTTTAGCAGGAATTAACGACAGTGTACCAATTATGAAAAAGCTGATGCATGATTTAGTTAAAATTCGTGTTCGTCCGTATTATATTTATCAATGTGATTTATCAGAAGGTATTGGTCACTTCCGTGCACCGGTTTCCAAAGGGTTAGAAATTATTGAGGGACTACGTGGACATACATCTGGTTATGCAGTGCCAACATTCGTTGTCGATGCCCCAGGTGGAGGCGGAAAAATTGCGCTTCAGCCAAATTATTTAATTTCACAAAGTGCGGATAAGGTTGTTCTTCGTAACTTTGAAGGTGTTATTACAACGTATCCAGAACCAGAAAATTATGTGCCAGGAAGAGCTGAAGGTTATTTTAAAGAGATTTATCCAACTTATGAAGAAAAACGCTCTGATATCGGTGTAGCAGGGTTGATGAGTGATAAGAAATTCAATCTTGTTCCGGATGATTTGCAACGTATGAATCGCCGCAAAGACTATGAAACAAATGAAACACATTCTTCCTTAAAGGATAAACGTGATAAGCGTGATCAGTTAAAAGATAAAAAATACCAAGCTCAAATGGCGAAATTAGAAGAAAATACAGAAGCTGAGGGTGACGCAGTATGAATTGTATGTGGTGTGACAGTACAGAGGCGAAAGAAAGTCTGAATACTGTATATTGGGAATTGCCAGATGGTACAAAAGCCATTGAAATTCAAAAGACACCATGTATTTCTTGCTCATCATGTGGAATGGACTATCAGCCTGATCATGTTGTAAAAGAAATAGAAGATCAGTTGTTTTTAATTTATACAAAAGATTTACCAAAACAATTAACATATGAAGAGTTAATGGAGCGCCCACGTCTACTAAAAAGAAATTATTTTGACTTTTAACCAGCAATTATGCTGGTTTTTTTCTTTTTCCGCTTGTATAATGTATCCAAGTTAGAAAGGTAGGGAATATTTTTGAAAAAGTCATTTTATCACTATATGATGAAGCATCGTGCGTCTTTAATCAAAAATGAAATATCGGATTTTGCTGAAGCTATGTATGACGATTTAAGTTTTCCGAAGCAATCAGAAGATTACGATGAAATTAGTTCGTATTTAGAATTAAGTGGATTACTGGATAGTATGTCTATTTTTGATGAAGCATGGGAGCTATACATACAAGAAAGATAACGAGCAAACATATACTACAAATATATCTACACTGGTACATCACTCTATAAAAAGTGATGTATTTTTTATTGGAAAAATTTTTGAATATAAGCTCATGTGATAAGCGTTTTTTAATCGTTTGCATATACTGTTATCAAAAATCACGACTTTAAAAAGGAGAGATATAAATGGCAAGAAAAAAACAACCTAAATATAATGTAGGAGATATAGTCGTGATTACACTATATGGAACTGTTGGTAAAATCACAAATATGAAAATGTTAGATGGCGTTTATGTATATGAAGTTAATAATCATGATGGATATTATGTGGAACAAACACTTCAACATGTCACGGAACAAGAAATGAAAAAAGGTGAAACAGAATGGATTGAATTACGATATCATTTTACGTTCGGTGATCTTGTGCAAGTTACGGGTTATGATAAAGATGTCTTTCGTATCGTTGGATTTCGTACAGAAGTGTGGCGATATAAAAATGATGCATGGGAAGATACAATATATGAATTATCGAGAATCACAGATGGTGAGTGGTTAGAGGCTGATGAATCAGATTTAACATTGCTTGCGAATGCACAAACGGCTAATGCCATCTTGAAAAAAATGAAACAAGATAAAGCAGGGATGAATAAATTAGATCTTGGAAAATTGAAGTCAATCAATAATTCCAAAAAGGTAAGTATTAAAACGAGCAGACAAGAAATTATTGATGGATTATTAGATATTTATAATGACTATCAATTATTATATGAAACATTTCAAGATGAAGAATATAAAATTGTAATGGATGTCGTTCATAATTATTTAGTTAAATTAACAGAGAAAAAATAACTAGAAAGCAAGAAGGAACTGAACAAAAATATAAGCTGTGTAAGGTATACCTACAATTGTTAAAAAAATAATAAGCCCTTTGATGACAGAGTCTGCCCATTTATCTTCATGCATGAACTCTTCTTTTCTTTGTTCCATTTTATTTCCCCCTTCAAATAGCTTGTACTACATCGTATGCTGTAAGACGAGTCAATATGACTGACAAATATGATATGGAAAAGAAAATCTATTTTTCTAATCTCGTATACATAATTTTGAAATTCCTTCATAAAACAGAAATAAAGGAGTGATGCTCATGAAGGAAATTGAGGTCGTAATTGATACGGAAGAAATTGCGGAGTTTTTTTATGAGCAACTAATAGAGAGAGGGTATGTACCAAAGCGAGAAGAGATTGAAGATCTCGCTGATATTACATTTGAGTATTTACTAGAAAAATGTATGATTGATGAAGTGTTTGATGAGGATGAAGGGTGAAAGTAACGACGGGAAAAACTCGTCGTTTTTTACACTTCAAAATCATTTCTTTACAAACTTGTCACAAATATAAAAGATTATTATTGGTATAATAAAAAGAAAATTTTAAACAAGAGGTGAAGGGATGTTCAAAAAAATTATTGATTCTTTACTAGGAAAGAAGAATAGACATCGTTCCTACTCAAGTAGTGATTATCGTCATAGAGGTCGCTCGTATTCAAGTAGCGATTATAATAAGAGGAGAAATCCCCATGGCTATGGACATCAGCATTATAAAAGAAAACACAAAAGTCGTAGCTTTTTTTCAAGTAGTTGATGAAGTGGCGTGATATACTTGCTTGGTTTGATAGGCCGCTGCACAATGATACAATTGTCTCGCAACGCTATAAAATTGAATCAGTAATTGGAATGGGTAGCTATGGTTTTACATATATCGTTTATGATTTAGAAACGAAAGAGAAAAAAGTTTTAAAACAATTAAGACAAAGTAAGCAAAGGTATAAGTCAGGTAGAAGGTCGTTTGCGCAAGAGCAAACAATTTTAGAGCAGTTAAATCATCCGGCAATACCGAGCTTATATGATAGTTTTATATGGAAAAAACAGCCGTTTTTTGTAATGGAGTACATGTCGGGTAAGAATTTCGAAGATTTCATTTTTAGAGATGGACATGTATATGAAGAGCAAGAAGCTTTTCATATTTTATATAAGGTACTTGAGATTGTTTCTTATTTTCATAGTAAAGGTATTATTCATCGAGACTTACGAATTCCAAACATTTTAATGAAAGAGGGACAAATCAGCATTATCGATTTTGGATTAGCTAAATTTATAGAAGAAATCGATGAACGGGCATCTACCTATGAAGGAGAACAAGCCTATATGCGAGAGGTTCATTATCGTAGTGATTTTTATGCACTAGGTCACTTTACATTATTTTTATTATACTCTGGCTATGAATCTACTGTAGAAGAAGAAAGGCCATGGTATGAAGAGTTGCAGATAATGAAAGAAAACTGTGAAATTATTATGCGAATGTTGCGGATGAAGTCTCCTTATTATGAAAATATACAAGAAGTTAGAGAAGATGTACGCCATGTATTAGAAAGGATGGGAGATACATGTTTCAAAAATTTTTAGCGAGCGTTGGAGTAGGAAGCGCGAAAGTAGATACAGTTCTTGAAAAAGAAGAATATTTAGTAGGAGAAGAAATTGTAGGTGTAGTTCACATTACAGGTGGAGCAGTTAGTCAACAAATTGAAAGCATTTACTTAACATTAACGACGTCGTATATACGAGAAGTAGATGATAAAAAAGTAAGCGCTACATTCGATTTAGAACGAGTACGTTTAACCGATCCGATTACGATATCTCCAAATGAAAAAGTAGAAATTCCATTTTCATTCCCAATGCCAATTGAAGCGCCGCTTACATTTGGGATGAAAAATGTTTGGGTTCATACAGGTCTTGATATTAAGCGAAGTATTGATCCGAGTGATCGCGATTACATTCAGGTGTTACCGAATGCATTATTTAACAGTGTGTTAGATAGCGCAAAACAATTAGGATTCAGGCTTCGTCAAGCAGAATGTGAAGAATTGCCACACCGATTACGTACCAATATTCCATTTGCACAAGAATTTGAGTTCATTCCAGTTTCAGGACAGTATTATGGAAAGTTGGATGAATTGGAATTATTAATTCTACCACGTGCCTATGATCGATTAGATATTGTTATGGAAGTAGACAGAAAAGCCCGTGGGCTAGCAGGACTATTTTCAGAAGCATTAGACTTAGATGAAAGAGTCGTTCGTTTTACTGTAACGCGTGAAGATATCCCAGCTATGCAGCAAAAAATTAACAGTTATATTTCTTAATAAAAGATGCATAAAAAAGAAATGGAGAGGAAAACTAAAACAACCGCTCCATTTCTTATTTTTATATAGTGAGGTTATGTATGTGAAACGATATCGACATGTATACTTGTTAATTGTGTTTCTCATTTGTTTTGTCGGATTATCACTTTCGTATCATACCGCTTGCATTGAAAAATTTGATGATGTTATTTCCAAATTTATTCAAAGTTTTCGGAACGAGTATTTGACAGCTTATTTCACCTGGATGTCTTATATTGGTTCAAAGAAAATATATTTCCCATTATTAATCATAGTTGTAATGTACTTTCTTATTCGAAAAAAGTTGTTAGGTGCGTTATTTTTAATCGTTAATTATTATGGATCTCGTTATCTTAACAACCTTTTAAAATTATGGTACGAACGACCAAGACCAGATGTATCGCAGCTTGTTACAGCTACAGGATATAGCTTTCCAAGTGGCCACTCGATGAATGCTACAGCATTTCTAGGATTTATCGCTTATGTAACAATCACGGAACATCGTATTACATTGCATAGAAAGTTGTTAATTATTTTAATTACATGTTTCGTTATATTTTCTATTTCTGTTAGCCGCGTATATCTTGGTGTTCATTATCCATCCGATATATTAGCGGGTTGGGCAGCGGGGGGAAGTTGGCTCATTTTATGTATTATGTTTCACCAAACATTCATCAAAAAAGAACCTATGTCATCATAGGTTCTTTTTGCGTAGGTTCTACATGAATATGAGTGTATAAAATTCCAAATCTTTCTTCTAACATTTCTTCAATTTCATCGGTAATATGATGGCTTTTACTCACGTCCATATGAGCATCTACTTCAATCGTAATATCCACATACGTTTGGTTCCCATACATACGTGCACGAATATCAACAATATTTTCAACACCAGAAACGAGCTTGACAGCATGTGAATATTCTTCCATTTTATCCGGATCGATGCCATCGGTTAACATATGAGAGGCTTCTGTAAAAATATCCCACGCAGTTTTACAAATAATAAAGCCGACAATTAAGGCTGCAATTGGATCGAGGATAGGCATGTCGAACTGTGATGCTACAATACCGACAACTGTACCTATACTAACGAGAGCATCGGATAAATTATCTTTTGCTGCGGCTTCTAGTGCTTTACTTTTTGTGCGCTGCGCAATTTTATTATTATATTTATACACAATGTACATGACGACAGCACAAAATAAGGCAACCCAAGCTGCAAGTACATTAGGCGCCGTTTTCTGTGGAGTGAAAAACGATTGAATTGCACTTACGATAACTTCAAGTCCGACCGTTGCCATAATAAAGGAGGCGACAAGTGAAGCAATTTGTTCTGCACGAGAATGACCATATGGATGATCTGGATCACGAGGTTTTCGAGAAATTTTTAAACCGATTAATACAGCTATAGAAGCACCGATATCTGTTAAATTATTTAAACCGTCTGCACGTAATGCACTGGAAAGAGCAATATAGCTAATTGCGATTTTTAGTGACGCTAAAAATATGTAGGCAATAATGCTGACAATGGCTCCTTTATCAGCTTCTTTATTAGAAAGTGAATTCATAACGATCACTCACCTTTCTGTTAGGAATTTCTTTCTAGTAATAGAGTATCAAACGGAACTCGTGTGGGTCTATACAAACATTGTTGACGCTTTATAGCTTTTTAAGTAGGGGATAACAAAGTTAGCTTAGGGCAAAAAGATTAATATATATACATCAAAAATATTTCTGATTATAATTAATGATGAGAATATTAGTAATATATGGGGGAATAGCAATTAGTGAATAAAAAGGCAACAGTTAAAATAGGGGTATTGTTTACAATTTTATTAATTGTATGTGTTTTTTATGGGTATAAGAGTTTAAATAGTTTTTTACTCTGGGACGAACTCGGTGATTTCAAGATGATTTCAAGTGATAAAGAAGTTGCAGATGGTATTTACTTTGTAAGAGGGAAGATATATTCTGAACATGTAACAGGAGATGAAACGTTACTTGTTGATGGGTATGCGGTAGTGAATCGTATTCAAAAGAAAAAAACGACATACTATACACAGACTTCTGCACCAAATCGTTCTTTATGGAGTAAAGGTCAAGTGACAGCTTTTTATAATGAACCAATACATATTGGAAATAAAGAATTAAAATTAATAAATAAAGAAAATGTGTCTCTTGAAACACCCTTTATAGAATTAAATAGTCAGAATGTAATTTCAACAAGAATAAATGATATTCAGGCGAATGCTACAAAGTTAGCAGATGGAAAAAAACGTTTTTATTCATTTAGAGCAGTAGAAAATAAAGAAAATGTAGTTGTGCTTGGGTCAGTAGATGGAAAAATAATAAAAGAATTACCTAATAGATATGGGAAATCTGTTTATATTGGAAATACTAAGGAACAAATTATAGATAGATTAAAGAGTGAAAACAACAAAAATTGGATATACTTTTCTGTCCTTGTTGTATTAACCAGTATTAGTGGGTTTGTATTATATATGTATGGGAAGGAAAAATGGACAAAAGATGTTTTTGTTTTTACATTTTTCGGTAGAAAGATAAATTAAAGAGGACGCACCTTTGCGTCCTCTTTAAAAATTTATATGAGTTCTTCTTCATTTTCATATCCAGTAAATAAAACTTCTTCAATTTGTATATGATCGAAAAAAATATTATAATCTTTTGAAAGGTTACCATAAGGGTAAAGACAACCGACATAATCCCGATTTTTCCGATTAGATTGTTGTTGTTTTCTGCCTATCTAAGGAAATGTTGTTTATCCCGCATTATAAGACCCTGCCTTAAAATGCAACGAAAGCAAAGTAGTAAGGTAGGGAATAAAACGGCCAGTAAAAGCATGATTCGTTCAACTAATAATCAGTGGGAGGTGATGCCCCACTGATTAAAGTTTCATTTTATTACCTAAATAGTTTGTTTGAATTAGTATGCTTCTAAAAACTCAGTAACTTGCTCTTCTGTTTTTGCATTTGCACTATGTAAATGACCAAGTTTTTCACCATTTTGATACACTAATAAGCTAGGAATTCCCATTACTTGATACTCTTCTGCAATACTTGGGAATTCATCTTTATTTATAGAATACCATTCAAATTTATTGAACTCTTCCATTACATCCCCGATAAAGTTGTCCATACGTACACAATCTGGGCACCATGTAGTAAAGAACTTAACAACTACTGGCTCCTCGCTTGCGATAATGTCTTTGAATTCCTTTTCACTCTTGATTTCTTTCATGTTTTGTTGCTCCTTTTTCATTTTTTGTATTTGGAATAATTCAGGTGGTGTTTTTGCTTTTAACAAACGTTTTTCTTTCCGAATAATTCGTTTGCAAATTGATCCACCGCAGTTTCTTGAAGTCCCGGTACAACATGCAAGTAGGTGTTCAATGTGATGCCAACTATTTTGTGTCCTAATCGTTCACTTACAAATTTCGGATGAATTCCTTGTTTCAACATGATAGTTGCATGAGTATGTCTCAGATCATGGAACCGAATATAAGGAACCTCACTTTTCTTTATAATCTTTTTCCAGAGCTGTGTCAAACTTCTGAAATTGCAGGGGTTACCGTTTTTATGTTTTTCCGAATTATTGAACAGCAACCAAAGATGATTCAATTATGTATCGATTAGGAGCATCCCCAATATAGTTGAATGGATAACATGTGGTTAATGTAAGTGTTGGTTTATCTTTTGCAACGATTACACTCATATCATTGGCGTCGGTAATCCAGTGTTTCCGAATTTGATAAGCGTATATCTTGTTATCGTATTCAAGTAAAATATAATCATTTTCTTGTAAATCTCCTAAATCGGTAAATACTGTATCCCGATGACCACTTAGTACAGTATGTCCATTTCCAGAAGGGGTTGATGTAATGTCACTAACGAACATTCCAACGCCTTTTTTCAATGTTTTGTCATCAGCACCCCAGTAAACTTGATATTTTCGTTTGATTTTCGGGATTACCATATATGCGATTTGTTCTCCTTGTTGGTGTTGCACTTGAGAAGATGGAAATTGTTTCTCGGGTTCTAGTAATGTTTGCTTATGATCAGTTAGGTTGTTTATACTTTGATACTTCTTAATCTCAGTACCTGTTAAAGTTTCAACAGTTTTTGTTGAATCATACCAAGTAATAAAGTAATAAACGAAAGAAAAAGAGCCAATAGTAATCAATAATACACCGAACCATTCAAGCTTTTTCAAATGTATCACTCCATATTAAAAAAGACAGGAATATCCCTGTCTTTTTTAGGTATTATTCTATGCATCCGTCTTTTTACGACGGAATACAAAAATTGAACCTAATAATATTAGACCAGCACTTACAAGCATCATTGTCATATTATTAGAAGCTGTATTTGGTAATTTCTCAGCTTGTTTTTTTGTAACTTCGTTATTGTTTGTTTCTTTTTTTATTGGAGTTTGTTTGCTAGCCATAAATCGATCATATTCCTCTTTGTTTACTTCACAAGGTAATCCATCATTATCACGATCTAAATCATGGGGATCGTTATTCGCGTTATACCCATTACTGTGCCAAAACTCCATTACTTCTTGATTATTTTTGAATTGACCGCAATCTTTGTCATTTGGGTTCTGAGCTGCAAATACAGATGAGTTATACCCGACAGTTAAAAGTGTGAATGCTGTTGCTGAAACTAATAGCTTTTTCATATATGTCTCCCTTTACCTAAATTATGTATTTATATTAAATATTTTACATTTTAAAAATCGGAAAGACAATATAAATTAATTTAAAATGTAATATTTTCCTATTTTAACATAGAGAGAATTTCTTTTATTATCTTTAGAACGAATATTCCCCTATGCTGAAATAAAGAAAAAAGACCACACTTCACGTAAACCGAATTACCCTTGTAATATTTGAAAGTACACGGAGAGAGGGCATGTACCTGTGATTGGGAAAATAACAATTTAGGTAGTATAACAATAGAAGTTGTTGATGTTCGCGAAAATTCATCGTTAGCTGCAGCTGTTATGAGACAAGTCTTAAAGAGAAGTAACCATGTTTACCTAATTTGGCATCATGATGGCTCTTACTTTTTGGTATAAGATTGCTGGGAACAATTGGCTACGAGATGATGTATGTAAAATCGATAAAGTTTACAAAGCATCAGGTGTTGTTTGGATTTCAGGAACGAACATCAATCTTCACAAAGGTTTATGTGATTCAAAGTATATAAGAGTGTAGCAAAAAATAACCGCCCCTTTACTTATAGGTAAAGGGGCGGGGGTTATGAGGGGTAAACATCTTCAAATTTTATCCCAACAAGCATATGTTTCATCATTATAAGGCATTGTGCACTATCATTAACTGTGAAAGAACAAACTTCCTGTTTCGTTTTTTTTACAACCAAAACATCAAAACTACAGGCTAAAACGTCTGTAAGATAGTCTTTTTCCTGAGTATCTATAGCGATTAAAATATTATAAGTATATCTTGGAAAAACACTCCCATTGTTATACCAGAAGATCCATGGTTCAGCATCTTGTTTATTTAAATTAATAAACATGTTAGTAATAGCATCGTTCACCTGACTCACAATATCTTGGTTTATATTTTCTCCCCAACGATAAGTAGGAAATGCTAATATATCTTTAGTAATCAGATTGCTAATTTTCTCAATCAATTCTGAAATTTGAAGTGCTTCTCCGCCGATGATTGCTTCCTGTGACGAATCCAAAAAGTTTATATCACGATTTGATTCTAGCACATTGACTAGAGTGCGAGGATCAGCGAAATCATTAAAATCCATATCTAATTCTTCAAAGAATTTCTTTAATTTAAGAACTTGTCCCAAATGTTCTTGTTTCACAGCAAACACATTATGAAAGTGATTATTCCCCATTTTTCAACAGTCCCTTCTATATAGAACATAAGACAGATATATGATGGGAATTCCAATATATAACTATTTTTTGTTTTAAAAGGATATTAAATTTTAAAAATCCCATAATTTAATTGATGATTTGCGTCATAATGGCAGTGGGAGTGATGAGTAATAGAAGAAATACAATGGAGGTTTTTTGCAGAAGAAATATAAAAAAGTGCTAACAAGTTTGCAAACAAAACTGCAAACTAAACAAATGCTTCTAAGCAAAGGTAAGAGGTAAAAAACGAATTTATAAAAATAGTAAAGACTTAACAAAATGTAACCTGAGAAGAAACCGTAAATTATAAGAATCCCTGCGGAACAGGGGGCAGGGATTCAGAGGTAAGGAAGGTTATTTTGTATTTGTCGAAACGTGTCGTTTTCAACAAATTAATCATACCATTAATTTTCAAAAGCTTATCATGTTAAATGTGTCTGAATTATATATAAACTATGTATAAATTGAAACAAAATAGTTATTTGAATGGAAGGAGCAAATGAGAGGTGAATTTACGTGAGAATCGCGAATGACTAGATGGTAATGGAGAAAAAGAATCCTAAACATCAATTTCATTTTGTAGAAAAAAACAAGGCCCTAGCTTCCTAGGGCGATGGGTATAACTACTCGTTTTTATCGAGCTATTACATGATAAACTGTAACCTGATTAGATACAACGGTAATTGTTACCAATAAAAGGGCAACTAGCAAACGCTAACGGCTTGGTTCATGGGGATGGAGAAAGTAACTTAATGGGTTATCTACTGTATTAATGCAATATCTATTTTAAGGAAACAAGTATATGTTATGGGTAAATAAAATGTAAGGATTCTCTCAGTCATGGAAGATTGGTGGTAGGATTAACGAAAGTTGAGATACACTCGACGGATCTGTTGCTACTATACTTTTTTGAAAAGATAGAGGATTTGAAAAGTCTGTTAATATTAGGTGGTTCAAAATCTAGTTCCTACGTAGAGTATATTATTAATTCTATAAATCGTACACCTTTTGAGTAGGATAAGCATATATAGAAGTATGGGACAAGCGTAAATCGCTTTTTTCATACTCATTGAAAACTCCTTATCACGAAAAGAGCACTTTTGAGTGCTCTTTTTAATTTGGAATACATAAGAGAGAAGTTTAGGTAAGTCATTTCATGCACAAAATGAAATGTATTAAAATATAATGGGGAAATGTAGGGAAGACATTTTTCTTGTGAGAAAATATAGATTTGGGAGCTTCAAACGATTGAGGGAAATATTTTCGATTTACTGAAAGATATTATGATTTGTGAATCCGTGATAAATAAAATGAGTCTAATATAGGTGGATGAACAATATGAGTTCAAGAAATTTAACGGTTACAGGAGCATGGTTTCAAGTAGGAGGAAATACGATAGCTGCTATTGGAACTACGAGGGGGTTTATAGGAGAGAAAAATGTTGAGGAACCACTTGTAATTGTAGGTGGATCATTACAGGCTCTTGGATATATACTACAATTGGTAGCGTTAAAAGATGCCTCTGAACAACAAGGATTACACATAGAAGAGGATAAACTCAGTAAAGAGGACCAATTGCACGAAAAAAATAAAACTTTGGAGAAAACAGGGATTGAATTACTGATTTTAGGGAATATTTCAAATGTAATAGGAACCTTTTTTAATATACACAAGAAAACAAAAGAGAATGATTATCTTATTATTACAGGAAATAGTCTGCAGTCTATTGGTGCATTTGTAGGGGTGGAAGTGGCACTAAATGAAGAACCCAAAATTCCATGGTTGATTGTAGTGGGGAATTCATTACAGACGCTAGGGGCTGGATTACAAGCATATCAAGGTATACACAATCTATCGAAAGAAAAACAAATGGTTGAGAAAAATGATCGGGAAAAAGAAGATGAGAGATTAGTTGGACTAATTGGTATTTGGATACAAGCAATTGGTACAGCAATTTCAGCAATTGGAATCACACAAATGACAGAGGAATAATTTGCGAATTTTGATTATTGAAAAAACTTATATGAGTGAAAGGGAATATTTCTTTCTCTTTTAAGATAGGACAAGGACTTTAATGGGGAATCTTCGTCAGTTTTTATGAACTGTATTGTTGTAGAAATTGGAAAGAATCATGGAGGTATTATAGTGTGTTTTTCTGCTTTCCTGTTATGGTCGTTTAAGTGGTCGTTTACTTAACGGTGTATCATAGAAAAAAGAATCTGTTACAGATTCTTTTTTCTATGATACATATTAAATTAGGAGAGTATGTTAAATCCTTGAAGGGAGCAAGGATTTAACGATAATAGTAACCGTGATATTAATGTAACATAGTTGTGTTATATAGTTAATTGATAATATTTGTATTGAATATTACTAATATTTAGTATAGATACTTACTACTGTAAGTATAGTAGTAAGTTATTTTGATTTACTAATTGATAAATTATTAGATAGAACCAGTAAAACAAACGCTTGTTTTGATTGATTTCTCTTATATACAATTCATTCTAGAAGTATCGGTCTATATATTTATATATGATATGACAAAAGGAGAAGAGAAATAATGGACAAACATATTGTGGGTATTTCTATGAAGGATGGTAATATCGACTGAATACCATTTTTTGTAATATCTTAGTTTGTTGTGAGTTCACATGAAATTCATATTGTTGTGATATTTTTATTTCACTATTGATCTGCTAGTAATAGTTATTTCAATAGAGAGGTTTGACCAAATGAAAAAAAAGTATATTATTTATACAAGGTCATATATTTTGTTGTTTAGGATTTTCTAATTAACTTATGCAAATAAGTAATTTGAAAGTTAATCTCTTCTATTCTATGTGTTATATGCAAGTATTATTAGAGAGACAGAGAGAAAGTGGTTATTTCAACTCGGCTAATTAGTTGAGAGGGCGAAAATTAAGGGAATAATGAATATTGTTTTTGGAGCCTGTTTTGGAGTGACAACTTTTTAAAAATTAAGCTTATTTGTTGAGGTGAAATCAATATGTTGGTTTTATTTTCGTGTAAATCAACGGAAGAATTGAAAGGCAGGAGAAAGTAACATGTCAGAAAATTATCGTTCTCGAGAGGAGCGAAGACAAGTACAAAAGAAGCAACCAAGTGCTCATAAAGAAAAAACGAAAGGTAAAACATCGTTTTTTCGTAAATTTTTAATTGGATGCTTAATACTTGGAATCGTAGCGCTCATTGGGGGAGTAACAACTTTTTTCGTTATGATTAAGGATGCCCCTAAACTTGAAAAATCAAAGCTTGTTAATGCGCAATCAGCAAAAATCTATGATAAAGATAAAAACCTGATATATGAATATGGAAAAGAAAAACGAACAAATATTACGTATGAGCAAGTACCTAAATTAGTAGAAGATGCATTTTTAGCTACAGAAGATGCACGTTTTTATGATCATAATGGAGTTGATTTCAAGGGTACTTCGCGTGCGATTTTAGTCAGCCTAACTGGGAACTATGGCTCGCAAGGTGGTAGTACAATTACACAACAGGTTATTAAAAACTATTTCTTATCTATGGATAAAACGCCTAAGCGAAAGGTGCAAGAGATATATTTAGCTCATAAGTTAGAGCAACAATATTCGAAACATGAAATATTAGAAATGTATTTAAATAAGATTAACTTAGGAAATCGTTCTTATGGTATTGCAACAGCAGCTGAAAACTATTATGGAAAAGAGTTAAAAGACTTAACTTTACCAGAGGTTGCGATGCTTGCAGGATTGCCAAAAGGTCCAAGTATATATGACCCAACAAAACCGCAAAATGTAGCGAGAGCAACAGAGCGTCGAAATGTTGTATTACATTTAATGAATCGTCATGGCTACATTTCAAAGAAAGAAATGGAAGAAGCATCAAAGGTTCCTGTAACTGAAGGACTCCTTCCACCTAAAGAAATTACAGAAATGCCGTATCCAGCATTTATAGACGCTGTTGTGAAAGAAGTAGAGAATGAATTACCAGATGCAAATATTGGATCTGATGGATTATCTATTTACACAACATTAGATCAAGAAGCCCAGAAATATGCAGAGAAGCTTTTAAATGAAAAGGTTATTAGCTATCCGAATGATCAATTCCAAGGTGCGTTTACGTTTATGGACACGAAGACAGGTGAAGTTCGTGCTATAGGTAGTGGACGTGGTGAAAATAAAGCGACATTTAAAGGGCGTAATATGGCAATTGAACTAGATCGTTCAGTGGGTTCAACAATGAAGCCAATTTTTGACTATGGTCCAGCGATTGAATATTTAAAATGGCCAACTTACCACCAGCTTGATGATTCACCATATAAATATTCAACAGGACAAGAGGTTCGAAATGCTGATAGAACATATAAGGGTATGATGACAATGCGTGAGGCGCTTAAACAATCACGTAATATACCTGCAATTAAAACAGCAAAAGAAGTTGGTTTAAGTAAATCGCAAAGTTTTGCAGAAAATTTGGGTATTCCATTTGAAAAATCGGCAGTTGAGGCAGATGCAATTGGAACCAACGAGGCGTCACCAACTGAAATCGCAGGAGCATATGCAGCATTTGGTAATGATGGTAAATATACGAAACCGCATTTTGTTAAAAAAGTAGTTTATCCTGATGGGAAATCAAAAAGTTTTGAATCAAAATCAAAACGTGTCATGGAAGATTATACAGCGTATATGGTAACAGATATGCTACGTTCTGTTGTTCGTTCTGGCACAGGTACAGCAGCAAATGTAAGTTCTTTAGATGTTGCAGGTAAAACAGGAACAACTAACTTTTCACCCGGTGATATAGCAAAATATGGTCTACCAGATAGTGCGACACGCGATAGTTGGTTTGCTGGTTATACGCCGCAATATACAATGGCAGTGTGGACTGGATATATGAAAAATGGTCCTGAAGATTATATAAGTAGTAAAAATACGAAAATTGCACAGCAGATTTTTAAAGAGATGATGAGCAAGTTCGGAACAAACACGTCACATTTTAAGATGCCAAGTAGTGTTGTTCAAGAAGGTGATGAATTACGTGTGAAAGGTGCAAAACGAGATTCTTCTCCAAATCCGAGCACGTCAAACTCAAATTCAAATTCAGGCGGACAGAAGAAAAATGATGAGCAGCAGAAACAACAAATAGAGGAAGAGAAAAAGAAACAAGAGCAAAAACAAAATGAAGAAAATGAGAACAATGATCAGAATGGCCAAGGTAACACCATTCCACCAAGTAATGGAAACGGAAATAACCAAGGTGGAACGACACCACCAAGTGATGGAAACGGAAATAACCAAGGTGGAACGACACCACCAAGTAATGGAAACGGAAATAACCAAGGTGGAACGACACCACCAAGTAATGGAAACGGAAATAACCAAGGTGGGACGACACCACCAAGTGATGGAAACGGAAATAACCAACAAGGTGGAACGACACCACCGAGTGGCGGAAATGGTGACGGACAAGTGAGTACAAATCCACCGAGCACTGGAAATAGTCAAGGCGAGACAAGTGCAAATCAAAATGATGGTCAATAAATCGAATGCCCGTTAAAATTCATTTTGAATGAAAGTGTAATAAAAACCCCTAAGATACCGTATTAATCGGTAACTTAGGGGTTTTCACATGCTTTTTAAATATTAAAAGTGCCGTGAAAGTTTTGGAAATAAATAGATGGAAAATGATAAAAAATTTGCGGTCCAGCATATGAAGAAGTGACTGGATAAGTATGACCAAGGCTACTAGGAGGAGCTCCATGATACCAAAAAGAAGGTGTTTCAGCAGGTGGATATTGCTGCCAAGCTGCAGGAAGTTCAATTCCGATATCAGAAGCTGCTGCATGAACGGGAGCTAGATGAACAGAAGGGGACACAGGAGCTGCAACAGTAATTCTTGAAGGAAATAGATACATAAAAGAATCACCCCTAAAGTGCGTTATACCATAGTATATTCTTTTAGTTGTTGTAAAGGTGCGTATTTAGGAACGATTAAGTGTAATAAGTAAGGCCTATGTTTTAGAATTAGGCACAAAGTCGTAAGACTAAATTAATCTATCACAGGTAGTGAATTTTTCATCGATAGGAATGCTATTTGGTATTTTCAAGATTTCGATTTAGTTGTATATCATTTGGAAATGGATGAAATTGAATTTAATGATGTAAAATAATAACTTTATTAAAAATAAAAAAATTTTATATCAAAATTATATTGTATTAATATCAGTATATAAAATATGTGTAGGCGAGTTGGTGATTGATACAACTCGCTTTTTTCTGTGTTTAAAAAAGATAATAGACATATGAAAATAAATGGTTTATTTTACTAGATTTATATAAGAGTTTATTTAAAATTAATATATTTCGGTTCAAAAGAAAAAAGAAATTTATGAAATCTTTTAGTGAAAAACTTCAACATTATTCTTAAAAAACAGTTTTGTTACAGTAGGAAAAGTATAGGAAACTTATCATTATAAAATAAATTGAAATGTTCTAAAAACTCTGATACATTGAAATAGAAATGTAGTTTCACAATATTGTAAAGGCTTACAGTTATGTGCACGAAGATCTATTAGGATTGGAGGAAATGATAATGAAAGCTGAAGAAAAATTTTCCCCGGGATTAGATGGTATAGTCGCAGCGGAGACGAAAATTTCGTTTCTTGACACAGTCAAAGGTGAAATTGTTATTCAAGGATATGACTTAATTGAATTATCAAAGACAAAAGGGTATTTAGACATTGTGCACCTTCTACTAGAAGAACATCTACCAAATGAGGATGAAAAGAAGACGATTGAAAAGAAATTGAAGGAAGAATATGAAGTGCCAGAAGGTGTATTTAATGTTTTAAAAGCATTGCCAAAAGAAACACATCCAATGGATGGGTTACGTACAGGCGTATCTGCACTTGCTGGTTACGATAATGATATTGAAAATCGTTCGCTAGAAGTAAACAAAGCCCGTGGTTATAAACTGCTGAGCAAAGTGCCAAATATTGTTGCGAACAGTTATCATATTTTAAATAATGAAGAGCCAATTGAGCCACTTCAGGAGTTATCCTATAGTGCGAATTTCTTCTACATGTTAACTGGTAAAAAACCAACTGAGCTTGAAGAGAAAATCTTCGACCGCTCCCTTGTTTTATATAGTGAGCATGAAATGCCGAACTCTACATTTACAGCACGCGTTATCGCATCTACACAATCGGATCTATACGGTGCTTTAACAGGTGCAGTTGCCTCTTTAAAAGGAAGCCTACATGGCGGAGCGAATGAAGCTGTTATGTATATGCTGTTAGAAGCAGGAAATGTTGAGAAATTTGAAGAGTTACTGCAAAAAAAGCTGCATAACAAAGAAAAAATCATGGGATTTGGACATCGCGTTTATATGAAGAAGATAGATCCAAGAGCTTTAATGATGAAAGAAGCTTTAAAACAATTATGTGATGTAAAAGGTGATTATACATTATATGAAATGTGTGAAGCTGGAGAAAAGATTATGGAGAAAGAAAAAGGGATTTATCCGAATCTAGATTATTATGCAGCTCCAGTTTATTGGATGTTAGGTATTCCAATTCAACTATATACACCAATCTTTTTCAGTTCTAGAACAGTTGGCCTATGTGCGCATGTGATTGAGCAGCATACAAATAATCGCTTGTTCCGCCCACGTGTAAATTATATCGGCGAGCGACATGTGCTTAGCAAATAAAAACAACTGGGGAGTTGTTAAGGCCGCCCGCCAGGTGGGTGTTTGACCGACACCCATTCTTAATAATAACGAATTTTCGACAGAAAGGAAAGAATAGCGTGATTAAAACAAATGAAATTAAACAAAAAGATGCAATTTTAGAAGAGATTACGGATTATGTATTAAACAAAGAGGTGACGAGCTCAGAAGCATTCAGTACTGCACGCTATGTGTTACTTGATACGCTTGGGTGTGGAATTTTAGCATTACAATATCCAGAGTGTACGAAATTACTAGGGCCAGTCGTACCAGGAACAGTTGTGCCAAATGGTACACGTGTACCAGGAACTTCATTTGTACTCGATCCAGTAAAAGGTGCTTTTAATATTGGATGTATGATTCGTTGGCTAGACTACAACGATACATGGCTTGCAGCAGAATGGGGACATCCATCAGATAACCTAGGTGGCATTTTAGCTGTTGCAGATTATATAAGCCGCGTACGTATTTCTGAAGGAAAAGAACCACTAAAAGTAAGAGATGTACTTGAAATGATGATTAAAGCGCATGAAATTCAAGGTGTACTCGCGCTAGAGAATAGTCTAAACCGCGTTGGTCTTGACCATGTACTGTACGTAAAAGTAGCAACAACAGCAGTTGTTACAAAAATGCTTGGTGGTACGCGTGAAGAAATCTTCAACGCATTGTCTCATGCTTGGATTGATAACTCTAGTCTTCGTACATACCGTCATGCTCCAAATACAGGTTCTCGTAAATCTTGGGCAGCTGGAGATGCAACAAGCCGTGGTGTTCATCTTGCACTTACTGCATTAAAAGGTGAGATGGGTTACCCAACAGCATTATCTGCGCCAGGATGGGGATTCCAAGATGTATTATTTAATAAACAAGAACTAAAATTAGCAAGACCTTTAGATTCTTATGTAATGGAAAATGTATTGTTTAAAGTATCATACCCAGCAGAATTCCATGCTCAAACGGCTGCAGAATGCGCAGTGAAATTACATCCAGAAGTGAAGGAACGATTAGAAGAAATTGATCGTATTACAATTACGACACATGAATCAGCAGTTCGTATTATCGATAAAGAAGGTCCGTTAAATAATCCAGCTGACCGCGATCATTGCTTACAATACATTACTGCAATTGGTTTATTAAAAGGTGATATCGTTGCGGATGACTATGAAGATGAAGCAGCTTTTGACCCTCGTGTAGATGAATTAAGAAATAAGATGGTTGTTGTTGAAAACAAACAATACAGTTTAGATTACCTTGATCCGAACAAGCGCTCAATCGCCAACGCTGTTCAAGTTCATTTTAAAGATGGCACAGTAACAGAAAACGTAGAGTGTGAATATCCATTAGGCCATCGTTTCCGTAGAGATGAAGCAATTCCAAAAGTTGTTCAAAAGTTCTCTGCAAATATGGCTGTACATTATTCAAGTAAACAACAAGAAAAAATTCATGAAGCGTGTCTGAATGAAGAAAAATTAGAAAATATGAATGTAAATGAATTCGTAGATCTGTTCTTAATATAAAATAGGGGGAATATGAATGGCTTGGGTTGTAAATAAACAGTCAACACAAGAAGAGCTTGCTAATCGATTCCGAGCTTTAGTAGAAGCACCTGAAATTTTACAAATCCCTGGTGCACATGATGCGATGGCCGCTCTTGTTGCAAAAAACACTGGATTTTCAGCTCTTTATTTATCAGGAGCTGCTTATACAGCAAGTAAGGGTTTACCGGATTTAGGTATTGTAACGTCTACTGAAGTAGCTGAAAGAGCAAGAGATCTTGTTAGAGCAACTGATTTGCCGCTTCTTGTTGATATTGATACAGGATTTGGTGGCGTGTTAAATGTAGCGCGAACTGCTGTAGAAATGGTAGAAGCAAATGTAGCTGCTGTTCAAATTGAAGATCAACAATTACCAAAGAAATGTGGACATTTAAACGGGAAAAAACTTGTTTCCACTGAAGAATTAGTGCAAAAGATTAAAGCGATTAAAGAAGTAGCGCCAACACTTGTTATTGTGGCGCGTACAGATGCTCGCGGTGTAGAAGGATTGGATGCAGCAATCGAAAGAGCGATTGCTTATGTAGAAGCAGGCGCAGATGCTATTTTCCCAGAAGCGCTTCAATCTGAAGAGGAATTCCGCTTATTTAACAGCAAAGTAAATGTTCCTTTACTTGCAAACATGACTGAATTTGGAAAAACGCCATATTATAGTGCAGAAGAATTTGCAAATATGGGCTTCCAAATGGTGATTTATCCAGTTACATCACTTCGTGTTGCTGCAAAAGCATATGAGCGTGTATTTACGCTTATTAAAGAAACAGGCTCACAAAAAGAAGGACTATCTAACATGCAAACGAGAAGTGAATTGTATGAGACAATTTCGTATCATGATTTTGAGGAATTAGATAACGGTATTGCTAAAACAGTTTTATCTGAGGATCAATAAAACAAAAAAGGCGATGATGATTACATCTTTGGCAAAAACAACTGCTTGATGTGGAGTCTCATCGCCTTTTCCTATTTCCTAATTGCTTGCAAAAGAGGTGGAAACATATGAACTCTATAGAAGATTACTCTGTAGGAAGATGGCTGAATAAAGATTGTCAATTTGTGAAAATGAGTAATACGATTGCAGAGGCAATCGATCTACTTGTCGCATCAAAAACTGATGAACTGCCTGTACTAGAGGGAAAAAGAATGGTTGGTATAGCGAAATTAGTAGACTGTGTTCAGTGGATGAAGGAAGAAAATGATGTGAGTACTCCAGTTCATATGATTATAGATGATTCCTTCCATAAGGGAACGAGAAAAAAACAAATGGAAGGGGTTCAGCACCTGCCATTTTATGTGATAAATGAAAAAAATGGAATGTTAGAAGGGGTTATAGATCAAAGAGAGATTTTTGCTTTTCAGAAATTTATAAAAGAGAAATTAGAAGATGCAGAGCGTTTAATTGAATGGTTACGACTCTCGTTTGATACGGCATATGAAGGTATAGCGATTGTAGACGAAAACGGCGTTATTCAAATGTTTAATGATACGTATAGCCGGTTCGTTGGCGTAACGAAAGACGAAGCAATTGGACAGTGTGCTGAAAATATCATTGAGAATACGCGCCTTCCAGTTGTATTAAAAACAGGAGTACCAGAAAGAAATCAAGTACATCGTTTGCAAGGGCAAAACCTAGTTGTACACCGGATGCCAATTTGGAAGAACGGACGAGTAATCGGTGCTGTAGGCATGCTTATTCATGAAGGAATTTCAGATATTTATAAAATACTAGAGAGATTTGATCAAAAAGATCGTGCTGTCAAACCGTCATTTTCTAAACCGAAGAAGAAGCAAATTCGATTCGAAGATATTCTTGGAGAAAGTCAGACGATTTCTGAAACGAAAAAAATGGCTCGAAAAGCAGCGCAGTCTAAAGCCTCCGTATTAATTATTGGTGAAAGTGGTGTTGGTAAAGAGCAATTTGCGCGTGCTATACATGATGCAGGTATAACCCAAAACGGTCCATTTATCAGTGTAAACTGTGCTGCTATTCCTGATAATTTACTAGAATCTGAATTGTTTGGCTATGCGGAAGGTGCATTTACAGGTGCGAAAAAGAATGGAAAGGCAGGGAAGTTTGAACTTGCGAATCATGGAACGTTATTTTTAGATGAGATTGGTGACATGTCTTTATTAACGCAGGTAAAAATATTACGTGTTTTACAAGAAAGAGAAATAGAAAAAATAGGTGGCACACATCCAATTTCTGTTGATTTTAGGCTAATTGCAGCGACAAATAAAGATTTAAAACAAATGGTGAGAGAGGGTACATTTAGAGAGGACTTATACCATCGTCTTCATGTTATTCCGATCCATATTCCGCCGCTCCGCTTTCGAAAACAAGATATCCCGCTTATTGTTGAAGAACATTTACAAAAATTATGTCACATGTATGGAACTGAAGAAAAAACAATTGATAAAGAAGTATTGCGCCTAATGTTCCATTACAATTGGCCAGGTAATGTTAGGGAACTGATCAATGTGTTAGAAAGATTATTTGCACTATCGGATGATACGCATATACGAGCTAAAGATTTGCCAGAAGAATTCTATTATCGGGATATGGAGCAGAAAAAATTAGTACCTATGATTCAGTCTTTACCAGCAAAACAAGAAGCGATGAAAGTTGTACGTGAAGAGGAAGAACGAGGGTTAATTGAACGCGTTTTAAAAGAAGCAAAAGGAAATAAGTCAAAAGCAGCAGCATTATTAGGAATTTCTAGGGCGACCTTATATAACAAATTGTCACGATTCAAAATCTAAACAACTTGTTATAAATGATGTAAAACTGTCTAGACAGTTTTACGTTTTCTTTTCATTTTGCCCGTGTTCTATCAAGTTTTTAGTTTGGCATAGATTTTGCATATAAATAAAATGAAGACCGAAATGATAGGGGGATACAGATGGAGAAAACAAAGTTGCAATGGGACGAATTTTTTTCGCTGAATAAGGAGCTTAATACATCCTTTTTTACACCTGAGGATTTTTCAGGTGATGAAGATTTAATTGCAAAAACAACAGAACAATTTGTTAAACAGGAAATTGTTCCTGAAATTGAAAATATCGAGCAACACAATTATCAAGTTTCTCGCAGATTGTTTGAAAAGGCTGGAGAACTTGGATTGTTAAGTATAGAAGTTCCAGAAGAATATGGAGGATTCGAATTAGGAAAGGCAGTTTCTGGGCTGGTAGCAGAGAAGATGGGATATGCAGGGGCTTTTAGCGTTTCCTTTAATATTCATGCTGGAGTAGGAACGTTGCCATATATATACTATGGAACAAAAGAGCAAAAGGAAAAATACTTACCAAAAATCGCATCAGGAGAATGGGTTGGAGCGTATGCGTTAACAGAGCCAAACGCTGGATCTGATGCGTTAAGTGCAAAAACAAGTGCTGTCTTAAATGAAGAGGGAACGGTATGGAAATTAAACGGTGAAAAGCAGTGGATTACTAATGCTCATATGGCTGATGTATATGTTGTTTTTGCGAAGACAAATAAAGGAATGACAGCATTTATTGTCGAAAGAACATGTGAAGGTGTTTCGATTGGCCTAGAAGAAAAGAAGATGGGGATTAAAGGATCTTCAACTGCGACACTCATTTTAGAGGATGTTGTAATTCCAGTAGAAAATGTATTAGGAGAAGTTGGAAAGGGACACCACGTAGCTCTTAATATTCTCAATTTCGCTAGATTGAAACTTGCTTTCGGAAATATTGGAACAGCGAAGCAAGCAATTGGCCTATCTGTTCAATACGGAAAAGAAAGAAAACAGTTTCAGACAGAATTAGTTGATTTTACGATGATCCAAGAGAAAATTGCGAATATGATTATTGCTACATACGGTGCAGAGAGCGCGGCTTACCGAACAGCAGGTGTAATTGATGAAGCGATTCATGAGAATGATGAAAGCATTATGCAGAAAATGTCTCAATTTGCAATGGAATGCGCAATCAACAAAGTAAATGCTTCAGAAACGCTTGGAAATATTGTGGATGAAGCAGTACAAATTCACGGTGGTTACGGTTATATGCAAGAATATGAAGTAGAACGATTATATCGTGATGCTAGAATTAGCCGTATATTTGAAGGAACGAATGAAATTAATCGTTTAACAGTTGCAAAAATGCTAATGAAACAAACAAAGCAACTAGGAGATCAAGTAGATGAAGGTACGTTTGAGAATGTAGAACGAAATCATCGTTATATTTTATTATCAAAACAATTATTGAAACAATCTTTGAAAACGCTATCTAAAACTCCTGAAATAAAAATTGAACAAGAGCAAGAATATTCACGCGTATTAGCAGACATGTTGAAAGATGTATATGTAATGGAATCAGCATTTTTACGTACGAAGAAAGCGGTAAGTAAAAATGGTGAAGAAAAAGAACGTACAAAACAGCTTGTAACAGATGTTCTTTGTGAAGAAGGGTATCGCAAAGTAGAATCAGCAGCAATAGTTCTTCTTTCTGCAGCAGTACAAGAAGAGCAAAATAGAAACGCTATTCTAGATGAAATTCGTCAACTGTCAGTGCCTCTATATACGAACGTATTTACGAAAAAGAGAGAAATCGCAAAAGCGATTATAAATCGTGGGAAATATATTGTTTAAATAGGAGGAGAGTAGTATGAAAAAGATTGGTTTTATTGGTTTAGGTAATATGGGCCTTCCGATGTCTAAAAATTTAGTCAAATCAAATTACATGGTATACGGCGTTGATTTAAATAAAGATGCTGAAGCTTCTTTTGAGAAAGAAGGAGGAATCATTGGATTGTCAATTGCAAAATTGGCAGAAACATGTGATTTGATTTTTACAAGTTTACCATCACCGCGAGCTGTTGAAGCTGTTTATTTCGGCGAAGAAGGATTAATCGAAAATAGTCATTCGAATATTGTTCTAGTTGATACAAGTACAGTAGCACCGCAACTAAATAAAAGATTGGCAGATGCTGCAAATGATAAAAAAGTAGATTTCTTAGCAGCGCCGGTTAGTGGTGGAGTGATTGGGGCGGAAAATCGCACATTAACTTTTATGGTCGGTGGACCAAAAGCAGTATATGAAAAAGGGTTATCGGTGATGGAAGTATTAGGAGCAAATATTTTTCATGTGAGTGAACAAATTGACAGTGGTACAACTGTAAAATTGATTAATAACTTACTAATCGGTTTTTACACAGCGGGCGTTAGTGAAGCTTTGACATTAGCGAAGAAAAATAATATGGATTTAGATAAAATGTTTGATATCTTAAATGTTAGCTATGGACAAAGTAGAATTTATGAACGTAATTATAAAAGCTTTATTGCACCAGAGAACTATGAGCCAGGATTCACTGTGAATTTACTAAAGAAAGATTTAGGATTTGCGGTTGATTTAGCGAAAGAAAGTGAACTTCACTTACCTGTAAGCGAAATGCTTCTGAATTTGTATGATGAAGCTGATAAAGCGGGATATGGTGAAAAAGACATGGCTGCTTTATATCAGAAGGTAAGTGAGCAATTAATCTCTAGTGATAAATAGTAATGGATCCTAGCAAATATAAAAAATAAAAAGGAGCGAATACAATGATTACAACAGAAATTAAACGAGTGAAAAATCATATTAATGGTGAATGGGTAGAATCTACTGGTACAGAGGTTGAAGCTGTTCCGAATCCTGCAACTGGAAAAATAATTGCGTATGTTCCGCTTTCACCAAAAGAAGATGTAGATCGAGCTGTTGAAGCTGCAAAAGTTGCTTACGAAACATGGTCAAAAGTGCCGGTTCCAAATCGTTCAAGACAGCTATATAAATATTTACAGCTTTTACAAGAAAACAAAGAAGAGCTTGCAAAAATTATTACATTAGAAAATGGTAAAACATTAAAAGATGCAACTGGTGAGGTGCAGCGTGGTATTGAAGCTGTAGAACTTGCAACATCAACACCAAATTTAATGATGGGTCAAGCACTTCCGAATATTGCAGGGGGAATTGATGGTTCAATTTGGCGCTATCCAATTGGAGTTGTTGCAGGTATTACACCGTTTAACTTCCCGATGATGATTCCATTATGGATGTTCCCATTAGCAATTGCTTGTGGTAATACATTTGTATTAAAAACATCGGAAAGAACGCCACTTTTAGCTGAGAGACTTGTAGAATTATTCTACGAAGCAGGCTTTCCAAAAGGGGTTTTAAACTTAGTACAGGGTGGGAAAGATGTTGTAAATAGCATTTTAGAGAATAAAGATATTCAAGCTGTTTCATTTGTTGGATCAGAGCCAGTTGCACGTTATGTATACGAAACAGGAACAAAATATGGAAAACGAGTACAAGCACTTGCAGGAGCGAAAAATCATGCGATTGTTATGCCAGATTGTAACCTTGAAAAAACGGTACAAGGTGTGATTGGTTCAGCGTTCGCGAGCAGTGGAGAACGCTGCATGGCATGCTCGGTTGTAGCAGTTGTGGATGAAATTGCTGATGAATTCATTGATGTTCTTGTGTCAGAAACACGTAAACTAAAAGTTGGTGATGGTTTCCACGAAGAGAATTATGTAGGGCCATTAATTCGCGAATCTCATAAAGAGCGTGTACTAGGCTATATTAATAGCGGTGTAGCAGATGGAGCTACTTTACTAGTAGATGGTCGTAAAATTAATGAAGAAGCCGGCGAAGGATATTTTGTTGGAGCGACAATCTTTGATGGCGTAAATCAAGATATGAAAATTTGGCAAGATGAAATCTTTGCTCCAGTATTAAGTATTGTGAGAGTAAAAGATTTGGAAGAAGGAATTAAACTGACAAACCAATCAAAATTTGCAAATGGTGCGGTTATTTATACATCAAGTGGCAAACATGCACAAACATTCCGTGATAATATCGATGCAGGAATGATTGGCGTAAATGTTAATGTTCCAGCTCCAATGGCATTCTTCGCATTTGCGGGAAATAAAGCGTCCTTCTATGGTGATCTTGGAACAAATGGAACAGATGGTGTACAATTTTATACACGTAAAAAAGTTGTGACAGAACGCTGGTTTTAATAGTTGAATAAAATACACATGTACATTGTTACTTGTACAAAAAATACACCACTCGTTAGAAAGTGGTGTATTTTTAATTGTTAACTATTCTTTTCGAAAGCTAACTTGATACCAAATCCAATTAAGATAATGCCAGTAATTCCTTGGATATATCTTTGGGTAGCTGGTTTTTTCATAAAAACACTAATTTTATCAATTAAGAAGATATAAAAGGCAAACCATATTACAGTTAAAACAAGATAGGTAAGACCCATGATTAGAAATTGAACGAGTGTATTATAGTCAGGACTTAAAAATTGCGGTAAAAAAGTTAAAAAGAATACAGCGATTTTTGGATTTAAAAGATTGGTTAGAAATCCTTGGCGAAAACAGGAGCTGTTTTCATCGGCATGTTTCATAGGTAGTTCATTCGTAGCTATGCTGTTTTTGTCTTTTAATGATAACAGTGCTTTAATACCTAAATAGACGAGATAAATAGCACCGACATATTTAAAAATAGAAAATAAGAAAGCTGATTTAACAATAATAGCGGAAAGTCCAATTACAGCAGCTAACGTATGAATTAAAAGAGCGATACATGTACCGAAAACTGTTTTTACTCCTCCCATTTTTCCTGAAGTAAGGGTGTTTTTCGTAGCCATTGCAGTGTCAGGCCCCGGTAAAATAATAAGACAAATTGACATAATAATAAAAAGAAGATAGTTCGCCACCATCACTCCACCTTTCTGTTTGTATGTTTTGAAAATTCAATCAAAATAAGTGTAACACAATTAAAGTTGTATGTTAAATAAAAATTAATTATGTTAAAGCCTATTTAATGAATTTATTCAAAGAGGTGTAAAATGTGGGAAATATAAATATCGTAAAAGGCTAGATGGAACAGCAAATGAGCCGTTTTCACCTAGCCTTTTACTTATGCATTGAGAAGATTAAAGAATCGATTTACATCTTCATCTGAGACATCACTTAATTGTTTATATTTATATTGTGGGTTTTGATCTTTGTCTACTACGACGGAGCGTACTCCTTCAAAGAAATCTTCGTGTCTCATGAAATTTTTAGCGAGCACGAGATCTGTCGCAAAGCATTCTTCTACCGATTTTCCCTTGCCATCAATAAGTTGTTTTAATGTTACTTTTAATGAAAATGGAGATTTTGATAGTAAAGTTTCTTTCGTTTTTAAAGTAAAGGCATTGCTAGCATTTTCTAATGAATGGACGATTTCTTCAATTGTTTGGAATGAAAAATGTGTATTAATTCCTTCTAATAAAGAAGCCAGTTCACTTTCTATATTAGGGGTGGCTGCAAATTTATGAATGATTTCTTTTAAAGTAGTATGTACATCTTGCTGGTTCCAGTTAACATTTTCAAGTTCTGTAAGGAGAGCAGATAATGAATCAGATGTCATATAATAATCAGCAGCATTTATAAATAATACATCAGCAGCTTTTAAAACAGATGCTGTTAACGCGACATAACGACCAGTTTGTCCAGGTGCTTTATTTAAGAAGTAAGCAGCTCCAACATCTGGGAAGAAACCAATATTCATCTCAGGCATTGCCCATTTTGTACGTTCTGTCACGATTCTATGTGTAGCACCATTCGTAAGGCCGACACCACCGCCCATTACAATTCCATCTAAACAAGCGACAATTGGTTTTGGATAATGATATATATATGTATCTATTTCATATTCTTCTTCAAAGAACTGTTCAGCATGTTGTAATGCAGCTTCATTTGAACGTGCTTCATATAATGTTTTAATATCGCCGCCAGCACAAAATCCTTTTGTACCAGCCCCTTTTAAGACGATAAGGGCAATGTGGTTATCTTTCTCCCATTCTTTGAGCTTTTGTCCAATTGGTTTTAACATATCATAAGATATAGAGTTAAGTGCTTTTGGACGGTTTAAAGTAATCGTTGCAACACCGTTTTCACTAATAGAAAATAAAACATTTTCGGTCATTTCGAATCCTCCTCTTATATATCTTCTCATTCTTATTTCTCGATACAAGCTAAAATGTCCTTTATAATTTATCTAAGATGCAAGTAGCATGCCAATTTTGGTATCTTTAATTAAGAAGAAGTAGTAGCGATAAAGTGTCTAACTGTCTAAACAAATGGGCATTAAGGCAATGAACTAGATACTTTTAGAATGGTGCATATTTTGACGAGTTATATTTGCAGGATTTCAACATACGAAAATGAATAGTACAACATCAGTTGTTTCCAATGTAAATGATATTGTTTGCAACTTGATAATGAAGGGAATATTATATTTACCATGTTTAATGTAACTAAACATAAGTAATTGGGGATAGCAACTTCCTTTTGTTGTATTCAGTGAATGGTCTTACTTTTAACAAAGAGGGAGTTTGTATATAATAGGGAGTAGGGAAAGGGGAGATCGGAATGCCAGGGCCTTTACTAGTATCGGTTATTATTTTGTCTTCTCTCATGTTAGGAATTACACAGTATTTTCATCGCACAGATACGACAGAAGAAATTAAAGATAAAGTACGTCTCGTATTTCCCGTTTTTATAATCTCTATTTCACTCTGTTTTGTGTTAAATAGAGATGGGTATATCGTGGCCTTATTTTCATTTTTTATAGCGATTATATTAATCACTATATTGTACTATATAATGAAAGATTATTTACAAAAATAAGAATGCCTGAAAGGGCATTTTTATTTTTGTAAATAAAATAATTTCACATACTGTATTATAGTGAAAAATACATAAAACATTAAAAAAGCAAAATAAATTCTACATCATGTATTCACTTGTCAATCGTGAATAGCCGCTATACTATTAAAGTATAGAGAACAAGAAAAGGGGCTGTACTTATATGAAATTTGAGATGCATACAAAGATTATTTCAAATGAAAAAGAAATGAGATTACATATAGAAGAAAATATATTTCAATTAACTTTAGATGGTTATCATTTATTTGCTTTGGATGAAATGTTACCTTTATATAAATCTGATCAAGAAAAAATCGGTAGTGCAATTGTTCAAAAGATAGAGTGGAAAAATGAAAAGACAACACTGAACTATCAACTTGTTTCATTACAATCGGTAAATTAAAAGAGAGAAAGGAAGGGAAAGATGAAATTATTTCATACAGCGGATTGGCATTTAGGAAAACTTGTTCACGGTGTATATATGACCGAAGACCAACAAATTGTTTTAGAGCAGTTCGTTCAAGCTGTGGAAGAAGAAAAACCAGATGCCGTAATTATTGCAGGTGATTTATACGACCGAGCAATTCCTCCGACAGAAGCAGTAGACTTATTAAATGATGTATTACAAAAAATAGTGATTGATTTACAAACGCCAGTAATTGCAGTAGCAGGGAATCATGATAGTCCAGATCGTATCCATTTTGGCAGTAGTTTAATGAAGAAACAAGGATTGCATATTGTGGGACAATTCCGATTCCCTTATGAACCAGTTGTTTTAAAGGATGCGTATGGAGAGGTACATTTTCATTTAGTTCCGTATGCTGATCCAAGTATTGTAAGACACGTTATGAAAAATGAAGATATTCGTTCACATGATGATGCGATGCGTATTTTTATGAATGAACTTTCGGAAACAATGAATCAAGAAGCAAGACACATATTTGTAGGACATGCATTTGTTACTTCTTCAGGTGAAGCAGAAGACAACACGAGTGATGCAGAGCGGCCGCTTTCTATTGGTGGTGCTGAATACGTAAATAGCCACTATTTTGACAAGTTTCATTACACGGCGCTTGGTCATTTACATCAAGCGCATTTTGTCCGTAATGAAACAATTCGCTATTCAGGTTCACCCCTTGCATATTCCATTTCTGAAGAGCGTCATAAGAAAGGATATTACATTGTTGAATTAGATGAAACAGGACAAACAACAATAGAAAAACGCTTATTTACCCCTCGTCGCCAAATGCGAACAGTAGAAGCGAAAATAGATGATTTATTAAAACATCCGACCAGCGAAGATTATGTTTTCGTTAAACTATTAGATGAAAATCCTGTATTGCAACCGATGGAGAAAATTCGTTCTGTATATCCAAATGCAATGCATGTTGAACGTTCTATACAAAGGCGGGAACTTACAGAATCAAATGAAATGACCGTATCTAGACATAAAACAGATGATTTATCTCTTTTAAAAGCCTTTTATAAAGAAATGAAGGGCTCAAATTTATCAGAAGAGAAAGAGCGTCTTTTCTTAGAAGTATTACAAACAGTGCAGGAACGGGAAGGTGAACGAGGATGAGACCACTTCAGCTTATTATGACAGCGTTTGGTCCATATAAACAGCGAGAAGTTATCGATTTTAGTGATCTTGGTGATCATCGTATTTTTGCCATTTCAGGAAATACGGGTGCGGGAAAAACGACGATATTTGATGCGATTTGTTATGTGTTATATGGAGAAGCGAGCGGAGAAGAACGCAGTGATACAAGTATGCTTCGCAGCCAATTTGCTGATGACAATGTATATACGAGTGTAGAATTAACCTTTCAATTGAAAGGTAAACAATATGAAATTAAAAGGCAGCTTGGTCATAAAAAACAAGGGAATAAAACAATTACTGGGCATGCTGTTGAATTATTTGAAGTAATAGATGATGAGAAGGCTCCATGTGTAGACCGTTTTCATGTAACAGACGTGAACAAAAAGGTCGAGGAGCTAATCGGACTAAGCAAACATCAATTTAGTCAAATTGTCATGCTTCCGCAAGGGGAGTTCCGAAAACTATTAACATCTGAAACGGAAAATAAAGAAGAGATATTACGCCGTATTTTTAAAACAGATCGTTATAAATTAATGCGTGAACTATTAGATCAAAAGCGGAAACAGTGGAAGGACATTTTGCAAGAAAAACAAAAAGAAAGAGAACTATACTTCCGAAATGTTTTTAAGTTACCAGTTCGAGACGGTTCGGTATTAGAGACACTAGTGCAGCAAGAACATGTCAATACGCACCAAGTAGTTGAAGCGCTTGAACAAGAAACAAGTTGTTATGAAGCGGAAGTTGAACAATTACAAATGCAACAAGTAGCACAAACGCAACAATTAAAAGTTGTAGAAGATCGTTTTCATGCAGCGAAATCTGTTAACGAAAAATTAAAAGATTTACAGATGAAACAAGAACAACAAACAACCTTACAAGAAAATCGTGCGCAAATAGAAATAGAGGAGCAACGATTTAAACGTGCAGAACAAGCAAAACGATTATTACCATTTGAACAATGGTATGAAGAAGCGATGCAAACCGAACAAAATACGGAACGATTGCTGAAACAAATATCTGTAAAGAAAGAACAAACAGTTAAGGCGTTTGAACTGGCTCATGCAAAATATGAAGAGTTAAAAGGAAAGGAATCTGCACGTGAAGAAGGTAAGAAGAACGTACAAAGATTGGAAGAATTACAGCCAATCTTTGCTTCATTAGCAGAGAAAAAATCAAAATTACAAAAGGCAGAACTTCAGAGTGAGAAATTGAAAGCTGATCTTTATAAGTTTGAAAAGCAACTAGAAGAGCAAAATTCTCAAAAACAGCAAATAGCTGGAGAACTGCAACAGTTAGAAGTAGCACTTGAGCAGTATGTAGAAAAAGTGGAAGAATTAACAAATATGCGAGAAGATGCAAAAGTCTTAAAGCAAGCATATGACGTTTGGCAAGAAAAACAAAAATATGAACAAGAAAAAGATACTGCCTATCAAAGGCTGGAATTAGCAGTTAAAGCCTATGAAGATATGGAAAGTCGCTGGTTAAACGAACAAGCTGGTGTATTAGCACTTCATCTTCATGAAGGAGAATCTTGCCCAGTATGTGGTAGCACGGCTCACCCAAAGAAAGCTACAGAGCAAGGAGATTCCATTGATGAAAAACAGTTAAATGAGCTGCGAGAAAATAAGAATGCTGCTGAAAAATTGCACATTCAATTAGAAGAAAAATGGAGTTTCTATCGCCTACAATATGAACAAGTGATAGAAGAAGTCGCGAATCGTGGATATCGCTCAGAAGAATTAGTTGAAACCTATCGTGCATTGGTGCAACAAGGCAAACAACTAGCAGCTGATGTAAACTCATTAAAAGAAAGTGAAGAAAAGCGCAAACAACTAGCACAAAGTCTGAAAAAGTTTGAAGAAAAATTAGAAGAATTACAGAAACAAAAGCGTGAAGTTGAAGTGATGCAGCACGGTACTGAGATGGAGTGTATGCAACTTCGTACGTTCTATGAACATGATCAGCAGAAAATTCCTGAGGACTTACAAACATTAGAAGCGTGGAAGCAGCAATTTGATCAAGCTGCAAGCACACTCCGTTTTATGGAAGAGGAATGGAAAAAAGTTCAAGAAGCGTATCAACATTGGCAAAATGAAAATATACGTGTGCAAGCTGAGCATGATGGGGTTGTAAAACAAGTGAACAGTGCAAAAGAGAAGAGAGAAGAGACTTTTGTACGATTTACGAAAGAGCTTAAAAAAGGTGAATTTATCGATCAACAAGGTTATAAAGCAGCGAAATTAACAGATGTAGAAATGAAACATCTGCAAGATCGAATTCAAAAATACTATTCATCACTTGAAGTATTAGCAAAACAAATTGAAGAATTAGCAAATGAATTAGAGGGAAAAGAATGGGTGGATATTACAGTTCTAGAAGAACAAATGAAGGAACTAGAAATTCAGCTCGATATTACAAAAGAAAAACGCCAACGTACTCAAAGTGCAGTTGCATACATTTCTGATCTATATGAAAACATTAAACGAATCGACGAACAAATTCATGAAGAGGAAAAAGCTTTTCAAGAGCTTGTTGATTTATATGAGGTTATGAAAGGGGATAATGAAAGCCGTATTTCTTTTGAACGTTACATTTTAATTGAGTATCTAGAACAAATTGTTCAAATTGCTAACGAAAGACTTCGTAAACTATCAAATGGACAATTCTATTTAAAACGGAGTGAACGAGTTGAAAAAAGAAATCGTCAAAGTGGACTAGGATTAGATGTATACGATGCATACACTGGCCAAACACGTGACGTAAAAACATTGTCTGGTGGAGAGAAATTTAACGCATCACTTTGTCTAGCACTTGGTATGGCAGATGTCATCCAATCTTATGAAGGTGGCATTTCTATTGAAACAATGTTCATCGATGAAGGGTTTGGATCACTAGATGAAGAGTCATTGACAAAAGCAGTCGATGCATTGATTGATTTACAAAAATCAGGACGATTTATCGGTGTTATTTCGCACGTACAAGAGTTGAAAAATGCAATGCCGGCAGTACTTGAAGTAACAAAGCAGAAGGATGGTTGTAGTCAGACTAGGTTTGTGGTGAAGTAATACCTTGAACCCTTCTAATTTACCCAGCATTTTTAACGTTATTTTAGTCCCAAGTCACACTAGCGGTCACACTTTTCGAATACTTCGTCGAGCTTTTCAGCTACAGAACGTTGCATATCAGGAAGTACGTAACTGTACGTATTTAATGTCGTACCTATATCAGCGTGACCTAGTCGTTCTGAAATTAATTTTACATTAACGTTTTGTTGTATGAGCATCGTAGCGTGAGTATGTCGTAAATCATGAAATCGTATGCTAGGTAGCCCAAGTTTTTCAGTTACATTGTAGAACAATCTCCGTATGCTACGAGAATCTAACGGTTTCCCATATTTCGAAGTAAGTACTAAGTCTAAGTCGGTGTATTTATCACCGGCTTTTTCTTTTTCATATTCGACGAAATTACGGTGAGTTTTTTATCCTAACTCTGTTAAACTCTTATTAAACTTTTCTATAATATTTTGATATTCTTCTTTTTCAAACTCATCATCCCATGTATGTTTACTAATTTCTAATTGGGTATACGGTAAAAGTGATTCTAAACAATTTCTTTTATCATTAATTGCTTCTGGTGATAACTCTGATAATATTTCTAGTAACTGACCATCATACATAACTCCAGCTAATGGGTTCTCTTTTATAAAAATACAAGCTTGTTCTATAGCTAATTTTAATAAAATATTTTGTCTTAACATTGTGTAAACATCATCTAATGATAATTCTTGAATCGTTTTATTTAAAAGCTTTTTATACCAGTTATCAAATTTTGAATTGACTTCAAAAGAAGCCTCTATATTATATATTTCTTTTAACAATGACTTTTTAACATCCACTATTCGATACCTCCATATGGTTTGAATAATTCTTCAATTTTATTTTTGTTTGCTTTCTTCAATCCTTGCTTTAATGTCTCCCTTGTATCAGGTGATAAGTTAGGATTTTTTAATGAATTTTCAAGAGCTCTTTGAATCTTTTTCAGTCTTATATGAATCAGTTATTTCTTGAAGATGATTCCAATAGCCACCACTTGGTTTAGGAACAGGATTTCCTTGTAAATCTCTCAAAGTGCCACTAAAATCCATTTCAGTTAAATGGTCATTAACAATATTATCGAAAGTTTTTAGATTTTTCTTTTGTGCTCTAGTTAAACTAGAAGCTGCATCATCAACTGTATTGCCTCCCGTACCTTCTCCATTATCTGCCCTCCAAAGAAAGTCTTTTATCGAAGGTCTCCCTGAGCCCGCACATTCAAAAACAAACTCATTATGATTACGATTAAATAAAGATGCATCGTATTCAAAGCCTTTTGTATAGCGGTTTCCGTATACGATGCATACACTGGCCAAACACGTGACGTAAAAACATTGTCTGGTTTAACGCATCACTTTGTCTAGCACTTGGTATGGCAGATGTCATCCAATCTTATGAAGGTGGCATTTCTATTCAAACAATGTTCATTGATGAAGGGTTTGGATCACTAGATGAAGAGTCATTGACAAAAGCAGTCGATGCATTGATTGATTTACAAAAATCAGGACGATTTATCGGTGTTATTTCGCACGTACAAGAGTTGAAGAATGCAATGCCGGCAGTACTTGAAGTAACAAAACAGAAGGATGGCTGTAGCCGGACGAAGTTTGTGGTGAAGTAAAACAAAGCTGATAGTAGCATATATCCTTTGTTATATCAGTATGAAGGAATCTTTATAGACTAGAAATAAAAATAGAGTATAAAAGATTCATTTCAAATTAGGGATGTTTAGTGTTTAGGTTTTTTGAGGAGAAATTTACCGATTAAAAGATAATAATAGACCAGCCTATTAAAGGACTGGTCTATTATTGTTTCATTTTACAGCTTCCTTTAATTCTTTCCCTGCTTTAAATGCCGGTACTTTTCCAGCTGCGATTTGGATTTCTTCACCCGTTTGAGGATTGCGACCTGTACGTGCAGCTCTCTCGCGTACCTCAAATGTTCCAAAACCAATAAGTTGTACTTTGTCACCAGTTTGTAAAGCATTTGTAATTGTATCAAATACAGATTGAACAGCTACTGAAGCTTCCTTTTGTGAAATATCGGCAGTTTGAGCTACATTTTTAATTAATTCAGTTTTGTTCATTTTTTCACCCCATATTATTTTTTGTCTAGGTCTATTTCGATGATGAGTAAAAGAATGTAGAAAGATTTGTGAAAAGTAAAAGTTGCTAGGATTACACTGTTATCTTAATTTCGGTGAAAGAGGCAGAATCCCTGCAAGATATGAGTGAATTTATATTAATTGTTCCTTAAAATAGGCGAATTCATATAGATTATAATAAATCAGATATATAAAATAGAAGGGAGGGGGAATTCAATTATGATTATTCGTACAAAGTTAGACGAAATCATATTAATTCGGCAGCATGAACATGGATTTTTGGCGGGAGAATTTGCAAGAAATTTTAGAAAAGATGCATTTGAAGATAAGACATATTTAAAAGAGTGTATGAATGCGATTTATGAACATGATAGAGGGTGGATCGGCTTAGATAAAACACCATTTTGGAATGATGCTAAAAATACACCTTATACGTTCATGGATTGTCCGAGTTCGCTAAGGTTTGTTTTTTATACATTAGGGCTAAATGAGATTGAAAATACAAATCCGTACGGTGCTATACTATGTAGTAAGCATTTTATATCATTCCCTCTTAACCAAGACGATCAGGAAATGATAGAGTTTTATAAACAGGAATTGGATCGTCAAAAGAAATTTTTGAAAACGTTAACAAAAAAACAACATGCTATGTTTGATAAGCATTATAAACTTTTGAAGTTTTGTGATGAGTTATCTTTATATGCTTGTATGAATGAACCTGGTGTAACGAAAAAAGAAGAAATTGATTTATTTAAAGAAGGATTTGAAGGCACTGAAATTTTTAATACTATTACAAATAAACCGTTAACAGCTGAATGGATAGATAAAAAGAAGATTCGAATTACGCCGTTTCCTTTTGAATCAGAATTTAAGGCACATGTAAGATATAAATCTATACAAAAAAATATAATAAAGGAAATTGGTATTGTTAAAGCGGATAAAGAAGCAAAATCTAAGAAACTAGAATTATATTTTGTGAGATAAGTATGTAGTTATATAAAAATAAGGAAAAGAGGGGAAAGAAATGTATAATGAATGCAGTAGCGAGTATTTTATGGTTGAGAAATTAGAAGATGGTATTTATGCAGCGATTGCAAAAGAAGGAGGAGGCTCCTTAGCCAATGCCGGTTTTGTTGATATAGGAGATCAAACTATTATTTTTGATACTTTTAACACACAACAAGCAGCTACGGATCTTAAAGAGATAGCAGAAGAAGTAACGGGTCACTCTATATCATGGGTTATTAACAGCCATTGGCACGGAGACCATATTCGTGGTAATCAAGTTTTTAAAAATTGTAATATCATATCTAGTCATAAAACATTCGAGCAAATGGCAGAAATTCATCCTCCTAGAATTGATAAACAGAAACAAGACATAGAAGGGTTACATACATATATACAATCCCTACAAGAGCAATTCACTCAAACAAATGATGAAAGCTTACAAAAACAGATTTCATTCTTAAATCAGTTAGCGATATCATTACCTACACTGCAACTTGTATTACCTCAATATTCTTTCCAAAATGAATTTACTATACATGGTTCGAAGAGAACTGCAAAATTGATTACGCTAGGCGGAGGCCATTCCGTTTGTGATACGATACTTTACTTACCTAAAGAAAAAATTTGTTTTATGGGAGATTTATTATTTGTGAAATCACACCCTACCTTTTTTGAAGAATCTAATCTTCAAGAATGGAAGCGTATATTAGAAATGATTGTGGGATTTGAAATTGATAAGGTAGTACCAGGACATGGCGCTGTAGGTGTAAAAACAGACTTGAGAAAAGTAATAGAGTATATTGAAGAATTAACGTTATTAGTCAGCGAGAATACAAATATTGATGAGGTCAAATGTCCGAGTGCTTATATAAATTGGTATGCGCCTGAGGTTTTTACATCAAACTTAAAGTATTTGAAAAAAGTAATGAAATTACCAATTTTGTAAAGTAATAGTACGACATAAAGAATATATGAGAGTAATACAAGAAAAGGGTACACCATTGCTATATGGGGTACCCTTTGTTTTTAAAATTTTATTAACTTGCAATTTTTCTTTTTGAGTTTTTTAATTTCTCAGCTTGTAAGAATCGATTCGTTTCTGCTACCACAACACCACTTAATCCAATTAGACCAATTAAGTTTGGGATGGCCATAAGTCCATTTGCGATATCAGCGAATGTCCACACGATTCCGAGTTTTAAGTTGGCACCAATTGCAATCATTACAATGAAGATGACTTTATAGTATTGTACAGCACCTTGTCCGAATAAATAGGCTACACATTTTTCACCATAATAAGACCATCCTAAAATAGTGGAGTAGGCGAATAAAATGATTGCAATACCAAGAATCATGCTACCAGCATTGCCAAATACAGATTGGAAAGCAAGTGTTGTCGCTTCAACACCAGTTTTTCCGGATTTCCAGGCACCCGTTGTAATTAATACTAAACCAGTAATTGTACAAACAATAAATGTATCAAGAAAAGTTCCTGTCATTGACACAAGCGCTTGTTTAGCAGGTGAATCTGTTTTTGCAGCAGCTGCTGCAATTGGCGCACTTCCTAAACCTGCTTCATTTGCAAACACTCCGCGTGCCATCCCGATTTGAATAGCGGAAGCAACCGTAGCCCCGATAAAACCACCAGCAGCTGCAGTGCCTTGAAATGCACCAGAAAAAATAAGTGAAAATGCTTCTGGAACTTGATCAAAGTGATAAAAAATGATTATAAGACCTGAAATGACATAAAAGAAAGCTTTAAGTGGAACGAAAAATCCAGTGACTTTCCCGATTTTTTTCACGCCACCTAAAATAACAATCGCAATTAAGAAAGCCATTAATATACCAGTTAAAGCAGGAGGAAATGAAAAGTTTATTCTCATAGCTTCTGCAACAGAATTCGATTGGACCATATTTCCGATTCCAAAAGAAGCGGTTGTTCCGAAAAAAGCAAATAAAATAGCTAGCCATTTTTTCCCTAAACCACGTTCTAAGTAATACATCGGACCGCCGGAATATTCGCCGTTTTCATTATTTACACGATATTTTACCGCGAGGATCGCTTCGGCATATTTCGTGGCCATACCGAACAATGCAGTAATCCACATCCAAAATATTGCCCCAGGTCCACCAATTGTAACAGCAGTTGCGACCCCGGCTATATTTCCCATCCCGATGGTCGCGGCCATCGCTGTCATGAGCGCTTGGAAATGACTAATATCCCCTAAAGAAGATGTATCTTCTGATTTTCGAAATGCTAGTTTGTGAGCGTATAGTAGTTTGCTAAACTGTAACCCTTTTAGACGCACTGTGAGAATGATTCCAGTTCCGACTAGAAGGAATAAGGTCGGTAATCCCCATACGTAGTGATTGATTTGTTCTAATACTTTACTTACTGTCTCCATCTTTATTCTCCTTTTAGAAAAAATAAAAAACCACTTCACATAAATGAAATGGTCTCTGGAGAAACAAGGAATAGAAAAATAAACCGATGCAAATCGGCGTTTTCTTTCTCTTGTCTCTGTCCTTTTACCTGAGAGATTATCCGCTAATACAAGCGGATTTGCTCCTTCGGTGCTCTGTTTCCTCCGCACTATATGATAGGCGAGAGGGAGTCTCTCCAGAGATTCGTCCCCATGCAGTTCTACTTGTAAACCAAGACCTGAGAGTTTCAAAGCTGAGTCATCAACTTTTTGCCCCGTCGGTAGATCAATTGACCTTCTCCTGAATGGTTCATCCGAATTATGTGATTAAAACTTAAACATATTGTTATGAAATGATTTTTACATAATCAATAAACAACATTATAGGTTCCGTATAAATGAATTGCAATCATTTTTTATTGGAAAATAATTTTAGGCAAAAATTTTATTTCTCAAAATGGAAGGGAATGGTGTAGTTAATTTATTTTTTGGTTATCCCTAATTTACCTTCTACTTCAGCTAATGTAGATAAAGCTATGACAATATTTTGATCAGCAAGACCTAAAGATTGCGTAGCATTTTCTAGACTATCTTTTAAAGGTTTCTCATTGTTTAAGCCTTGCGTAACAGATAATGCAGCATTTTCCATACAATTTGAAGCTGCTGTAAACGCAGTTTTAAAATGCTCTATTTTCTGCTTTATTGCAGGATCTTTTATTTTCTCTTCAGCTTTAAAGATCTCCGTTTTTTTAGAAATCTCGTTGAATTGGTTTGCTATACTATTCATTTTATCTAGTAAATCAGCTGTATTTATGTTACCTGGATTTGAATTTAGTTCAGTCCATGTCGGTAACCAATCTTGCTCCACGATATTATCATAGTTTGTAGTAAGTAAATCAATTGGGGATTTTAATTCTTGTTGATAGATTTTTTTATCGACAGGTTCTTTAACGGTTTGAATTTTTTTCTCCTTTGTGTAGTTCAAAAAAATAATGACCCCAATGCTGGCAATTATCAGTGTGCTAAAAAGACAAAGGCACCATTTTTTATAGAACGATTTTTTCATTTGGTATTTCCTCCTAATATGAAAAACATAAGCTGTATTAATCTATAATAACAAGTTACATAGGTAGAAGTTGTTGTATTTTGTCGAAAAAAGGAAGGGACTAGAGAAATAAATAATAATGGGATTATACAGTAAGAATAAAATATTAAATGATATTACTTTTAATAACATATAAGGATGAGGTTTTCGATGGAGAAAAAGAGATGGGAAATATACTCTAATATAATTATGGTATTAGTTTTAGGGGGCTATTGGCGCTAATATTCATGACGAAAGAATCAAAGATTGAAGGTTTTCCAGTTCCTATGTCAGCTATTCATATTGAAGGTGACAATCAAGCAGATTATCAATATATAACTCTAATGCCTATTTCAAACGCGAAGGGGTGGGAGAACCTTGGAGAAGATGGGCATACTGTAGTATTTCAAAAAGGAGATAGGAAAGGTTGAATCAGTTACTGAGAATGTGAGTTTCATTATCAATATACTCCTTTTATTGAGTTATTTAGTAAATATATTATAAGCATACCATGGTAAGGCTCCTTTTTGTTTTTATTCCGAATCTTTTGTTTTATAATTAATTTGTATATAACACTTTATATAGAAATGAGCTGATTGATTGTCAATTATTAAGAAAATAGGTCGTTTTTGTCCCGTAGATGAAAAAGGATACATTATAAATGATTCACATATCAATAATATTCAGCCAGTTTTTCTGGAGGTAATACAAGAAGTAAAGAATGCGTGTTTTCAATCGTTACAGGATGATTTGCATAGCATTTACATTAGAGGGTCTGTTCCAAGAGGGATTGGAATAGAGGGGATTGCAGATATAGACACAATTATATTCGTTCGAAAAGATCCGAGAACAATAGACTTGGAATGGAGTGAAAATATAGAGCAACAATTGCCTCGAAAATTTGGTTGTATATCTGGGGTGGAATTAAGTTTTTATGAAGTAGAAGAAGTGTTACATTCCAGTCGTTTTTCATTTATAAGTTTTATGATTCAAACACATGGAGTATGTATATTCGGTGAAGATATAAGATCACAGCTACCCAAATATAAAGTAAGTCAAGAATTAGCTCATGAACACCTGAAATATTTACAGATACAAATTGAACAAGCGCGTGAAGAGCTAATTCATAATAAAGGTAAGGAGGATATAATAGATTGTTGCCGCTGGATTATGAAAATCATAGTTAGAGCAGGATTAGCATTAACAATTGATAAAGAAGGACTTTATTCTAGAGACCTTTATCCAGCGTATGAGTTGTTTAATAAGCATTTTCCAGAACAAGAACAAAATATGAGGAAAGCGCTACAATATGCAGTTAATCCTATAGACGACATAATGGAAATTACAGCATATTTAGATAACTTTGGGAGTTGGATGATAAAAGAAGCGAATTATTATTTAAATAATAGTGAATGAAACAAAACATAATTTTATTATGTAAACAAATAGTGCCATTTTTTAGTTATAGTAAGGGGGAGCAGCATGTTATTAAAAATAATATTTTGTCGAGTTGAAAAAGAGAAAAAGGGTTTATTTTCAGAGGCGCAAGAGAAATGGGGAGGTTTACAAAATCTAGAGGGGTTTTATGGACAGTTCGGGGGCTGGAATGAAGATGAGGCCTGTATATTTACTGTATGGGGAAACATGGATACATATCAAAAATTTATGAATGAAATGCATGATCCAATTTTTCATAATAGCAATCAAAAGGATACGTATTTATCTTGTAAAATAGAGTTATTTCAAACGTTATTTGATATGAAAGCTACTTCATTTACGAATGCACTTGTAAAAAATCTATTTGTCAGGGTAGCAGTTTGTGATGTGAAAAGAGGCAGGGAAGAGAACTTTTTACATATACAAGAAACAATTTGGAATAAAGGAATGGAAAAATCAGAAGGAATGTTAGGTGGTGTTGTGGGAAGATCTCTTAAAAACTCCAATCGCTATGTCGTTCTTTCTTTTTGGGAAAATGAAATGTCACATCAGCGTTATGTGAAAGAAATTTTTCCTAGATTATATGCGTTAGCTAATGTAACTATGGATGTTGAAAGTATAAATGGAAAGCAAGTTGCGTGTATAGAAGAATGGTCTGTATATTAATTATGAAAAAAGTAAATAAATGATGTTATATCTAGGATAAATGCTTTTAATAGTTATTGTTGTATGAATTGTTAGTTTTAAAAGTAGAAGGTGTGCAATGAATGAATGTATGATGGGTATCTCATTCAATGAGATGAATTCTTTTAAACATGAAATTTATAGAAGACGTCAGATACCCTTTCATGTTAATATATTTAAGTTATATTAGGAGGCTTACCCTTTTGTGATTGTACGGTAGAAGCAGTGTGAGCTTGAATTTTTTAGAGAAAAGGATGTGCCTAACTTGCGTATTAATAAATTTATTAGTGAATCTGGAAAAGCATCTAGACGTGGAGCAGATAAGTTAATTAATGAAAGAAGAGTAATTATTAACGGAAAGGTTGCAAAAATAGGTGACCAAGTACAACCAGGTGATGACGTGCGAGTAAATGGAGAGCAGCTTCGAATTGCTCGAGACCATGTGTATATCGCTTTAAATAAACCAGTAGGTATTACATGTACAAGTGAAAAGGCAGTTAAAGGTAACATTATCGATTTAGTGAATCATCCTTTACGAATTAATCACGTTGGACGTCTTGATAAAGATTCAGACGGTTTAATTTTGTTAACGAATGATGGCGATATTATTAATGAAATTTTACGTGCTGAAAATAAACATGAAAAAGAATATATTGTTTCAGTAGATAAGCCGATTACGCCTGAATTTTTAAAACAAATGGCAGCGGGTGTTAAAATTTTAGGAACAAAAACACTTCCTTGTGAAATAACACAGTTATCAAAATATGAATTCCAAATTATTTTAACACAAGGATTGAATCGCCAAATTCGTCGTATGTGTGAGGCTTTAGGTTATCAAGTTTACACATTAAAACGTACGCGAATTATGAATATCCAGTTGAATAATTTACCTGTTGGACAATGGAGAGATTTAACGAAGAAAGAGAAAAAAAGATTATTTGCAGATTTAAACTACGAACCGCAAGATTGGTAAAAAGGGTAGGGGAAATCAAAAAACATGAAATTTGTTTTTGGTTTCCTTTTTTTATTGAGCAAAAAATGTTTTTTGACACTTGCAAAAATAAAATGAATAGGATATAGTAAATAACAATAAATGGATGTATTGCAAAAGCAAAGAAGAGGACACGAGTTATTTTTAACGGTTATACAGAGAAGGAAGGAATGCTGAGAACTTCCTAACGCAGGAAAATAACTTACCACCTTAGAGCTGCACTAGGGAAAATGAAAGTATCTAGTGCCGTGTAAGCGACGTTACCGCAAAAGAAGCCATTGTATGTTTAGTATGATGGGAATCTGGGTGGAACCACGGGTAAAAAGCACGCTCGTCCCTATTATTAGGGATGAGTGTGCTTTTTTATTTATGAAATGGAGCGATGAAAATGAGAGAACAGATGATTAAGATTATTTTTCCAGATGGTAGTGCCAAAGAATTTGTAAAAGGAATTACTCTAGAAGAGATTGCAGACTCAATTAGTTCGAGTTTAAAAAAGAAAGCAGTAGCCGGAAAGGTGAATGATCAATTATTTGACTTACGTCGAAATATCGAACAGGATGCAGAAATTCAAATTATAACTATGGATTCAGATGAAGGAGTAGAAGTTGCGAGACATACTGCTGCACATATATTAGCGCAGGCTGTTAAAAGAATATATGGCGATGTAAAACTGGGTGTAGGGCCTGTTATTGAAAATGGTTTTTATTATGATATGGATCTTCCAGGTAGTATAGGTGTTGAAGACTTACCTAAAATTGAAAATGAAATGCAAAATATTATAAATGAAAACTTGAAGGTGGAACGAGTTGAAATTACTAGGGAGGAAGCGAAAAAAGTTTTTCAAGATATAAATGATCACTTAAAGTTAGAGCTTTTAGAAGCAATCCCTGAAAATGAACTTGTAACAATTTATAAACAAGGAGAATTTGTTGATTTATGCCGTGGCCCGCATTTGCCGTCAACTGGTTACGTGAAAGCATTTCAATTAACTCATGTTTCAGGTGCATATTGGCGAGGAGATAGTAATAATCAAGTACTTCAGCGTATATATGGCGTTGCGTTTTCTTCTCAAAAAGAATTAGAAAACTATTTGCGGTTTTTAGAAGAAGCAGCAAAAAGAAATCATCGCAAGCTAGGAAATGAACTTGAGTTATTTATGTTCTCGGAAGAAGCACCAGGAATGCCCTTCTATTTACCGAAAGGACAAATTATTCGAAATGAATTAGAGTCCTTTTTAAGAGAAATACAACAAAAATACGATTATCAAGAAGTGCGCACTCCTATTATGATGAATCAAGGATTATGGGAAGAATCGGGGCACTGGGATCATTATAAAGATAATATGTATTTTTCAGAAGTAGACCACAAAAGCTTTGCATTAAAACCGATGAATTGCCCTGGACACATGCTTATCTTTAAAAATAAATTACATTCCTATCGTGATTTACCAATCCGAATGTGTGAATTTGGTCAAGTACATCGCCACGAATTCAGCGGTGCGTTGAATGGGCTACTAAGAGTTCGTACATTCTGTCAGGATGATGCACATTTATTTGTGACACCTGAACAAATAGAAAGTGAAATAAAGTCAGTGTTAAAACAAATTGACTATGTCTACAGAACATTTGGTTTTGAATATGAAGTTGAGCTTTCAACAAGACCTGAAGATTCAATGGGTGATGATGAGCTATGGGACCAAGCTGAATCGTCTCTCGAGAATGTGCTGAAATCATTGAATTATAATTATAGAGTAAATGAAGGAGATGGCGCATTTTACGGACCGAAAATTGATTTTCATATTAAAGATGCTTTACAAAGAAGCCATCAATGTGGAACAGTTCAACTTGATTTCCAAATGCCAGAGAAATTTGATTTGAATTATATTGATGAGAGAAATGAGAAAAGAAGACCAGTTGTTATCCACCGTGCTGTATTAGGTTCTTTTGATCGATTCTTAGGAATATTAATTGAGCATTTTGGGGGAGCATTCCCGGCGTGGTTAGCTCCAGTTCAAGTAAACGTAATTCCTGTTTCTACTTTAGCTCATGATCAATATACAAAAGAAATGGAAGAAAAGCTCAAACAGGCAGGTATTCGAGTTAAACGAGATATTCGTAGTGAAAAATTAGGGTATAAAATACGGGAAGCCCAGATTCAAAAGGTACCATATGTTCTTGTTATAGGGGATAAAGAAGTGGAGAATGGATCGGTAAATGTGCGTAAATACGGAGAAGAAAAATCAGAAGTTGTATCACTAACTGAATTTATGGAAAACGTACAGAATGAAATATATAATAAATGTTCTAAATAATAAAAAATCACACCGCTTATTAAAAGTGGTGTGATTTTTTATTACGATAAGCAAATTATTAATAGTTGTTTTCGCTTACTTCTTCAAAATCTACCTTACAAAAATGTAAGGTGAATGTAAGATAAATCGCAGGAAAATCGCGAATAAAAGTGAGAATATTGAGAAATAAGGGGGGCTATCAATTTCGTTAGAGAAGATAGAAAATTTAAGAAATATTAAGAATTTATGTAGGAGAAATCTAAGAAGTGTATGGCAAAGTAATGATATACAAAATGGGATGGAGTGATAGAAATGGCAACAGATGTAGTGACAGTAGAAAGTGTGGAGAAAACATATGGTAAAAGAAATGAAAGCCAGTCAAAAGCATTAAGAGGGGTATCACTTACGATACAAGAAGGGGAATTTGTTGGGATTATGGGTCCTTCTGGATCTGGGAAAACAACATTACTTAATGTAATTAGTACACTTGATTATGCAACAGGAGGAAGTGTGACAATAGCAGGCACAGATATTACTTCAATGAAGGGGAACGCTTTATCAGATTTTCGTTCTCAAAAACTAGGATTCATTTTCCAAGATTTTAATTTGCTTGAAAATCTCTCGATTTATGAGAATATTGCTTTGCCACTTTCATTACAAGGAGTGCCTTCAAGTGAGATAAGCGGGAAAGTAAATGAGGTTGCAAAGAAACTGGATATTGTGGAGATTTTAACAAAGTATCCATCAGCTGTTTCTGGTGGACAAAAACAGAGAACAGCTGCTGCGCGGGCTTTAGTACATAATCCGGCTATTGTATTAGCGGATGAACCAACAGGTGCACTTGATAGTAAAAATGCAAAAAGTTTGCTAGAAGCGATGCAAGATTTACATGAAAATCATGGAGTAAGTATATTAATGGTAACGCATGATGCATTTAGTGCAAGTTATTGTCAACGGATTCTGTTTATTCAAGATGGGCTACTTTATAAAGAATTGAAACGCCAAGGAACACGTGAGGATTTTTATCAAGATATTTTGGGTGTGCTTGCTCATATGGGCTCAGCGGCTGAATCCAAGTAGGAGGCGAGATCATGTTATTGAAATTATCACGTCATAGTATGAAAAAAATGCTAAAGGACTATCTAGTTTTACTTATTGGTCTCGTCATTAGTATAAGTATTTTCTACATGTTCCAAACGATGGCAATCAACAGTCAATTTACAAAAGATAATAGTATGATTAGTAGTATTCGCCTTGTATTTTGGGTCGGTGCGGTCTTACTTTCCTTCATTACGGTCTTTTATATCGTATATGCGAATTCCTTTTTACTTACATTGCGCAGGAAAGAGCTTGGTATGTATATGATGCTCGGTGCGAAGAAGAAAAAAGTAGCTCAGTTATTATTTATCGAAACATTCGGCATGGGAATTATCAGCATTATTATCGGAATTACTGTAGGAATATTGCTAGCAAGTGCAGCAGGAAATTTTTTAATGAATGGTTTAGAGATTTCGGCAAAAGGCTATGCGCCATTTTATATACCTGCAGTTCTTGTTACATGTGGATTTTTCTTGGTCTTATTTATTATTACTGGATTTATCAATAGTGTACGTTTATTGCGCAAAACTGAACTTGAGTTACTTCGTGAAGATGAAACACAAGATGAAATAGAAAAGAGTAAGCGTCGTGTTTTCATTTTTACTGTAATGGGAGTACTGCTGTTAGGAACCGGATACTATTCTATCCTTCATATAGACAAGTTACGTGAAATAGGTTTTATACTAGCAACGGGTGCTACAACGACAGGGACATATTTTATTTTTAGTTCATTGCTACCATTGTTTGTGACACGATTAAAAAGTAACAAAAATCGAAATGAAACAGGTTTAAATAGCTTTACATACGCTCAGCTTCGTTTCCGGATCAACAGTCTATCACGGGTACTTGGAACTGTAGCGATGCTAATTGCACTTGGTGCAGGAGCGATGACAGCTGGAATGGCATTTCAAAAAAATGTTGGTATTATGACGGATTTTTCTCGAGTCTATGATGTGACAATTCACGATCCGAATGAAAAAGATAAAGCTGCATTAAAGGAAATGAACATTGTAGAGCAGCGGACTTATAAATATAAAGTAGACGGAGAAGCAGTCTATTATTTACGAAACGATTTAACTGCAAAACCACCGCTCATTTCTGATCATCAAGATACTAAAAATGTAAAAGAGCCTGTACGTAAACGCGTAAAGGAACCTTTAACTGAATCATTATATACATCTATGGAAGCACCTGACGCTTCACCTAATCTCCCGCGTATTCCAAGAGATTGGGAAGATGCGATTGTAAGAGAAATTCAAGTTACACATAATCAATTTAATGGAAAACCTGTACGAATTGCAAATGACAATCAATATAAAAATATTCAAGGAACAGAACATAGTGTCACACTAGTGCAAGTAGATGATTTACAAAAATATAAACCTTTATTAATGGATATCGATCAACGACAAAAAGAGTTAGTAGAAAAAGAAACAGGCAAAAAAATAGAATTATATACAAAAATGACAACTTACCAATTTATGAATAGTTTTATGAGTGGTACGATGTTCATGGGATTCTTCCTTGGAATTGCATTCTTAGCAATGATGGCGAGCTCTCTCATGTTTAAAATATTAACAGGAGCTTCTCGCGATGTACGTCGTTACGAAATGCTTCGGAAAATTGGAGTACGACGTAGTATGTTATCACGCAGCATCTATAAAGAGATTTCATATCTCTTTATTTTCCCAGCTATCATTGGTATTGCACATGTTTTAGTAGGGCTTAACTTGTTCCGTCTCTTCTTAGTTGATCCATTTGTAAAAGTTTGGATGCCGATTGGGATTTTTCTTATTATTTATGTTGTCTATTACTGGATTACAGTTCAATTGTATAAGAGTATGGTTCTGCCGAAAGAGCAAATAATAAAGTAGATTTCATTACCCTTAAGAAAAATTCGATTTATGTACGATTAGCAATACCTGATTCTGATCTTTAATAGAGGAACAATAAATGAACGTGGAATTCACGTTCATTTATTTTGTTGGAAAATATATTTTGCATTTTTTTGAATAATTCGTAAAATGAAATTATAGTTCAGAAAGGGAGAATGTTATGTTACTTCGAGTTGGAAAGTGGTGGGGGATTACTTTTTTGCAATTATTTGCTGCACTGGGATGTATTCTTTGTTTAGGGGCACTCCCCCGTTTATTTAAAGGATTACAAATGGATCCTATTGGATATGGAAAAACGATTTTATATCTTGGTGAGAAATTACTTCATCCAGGGGAGATTATGTATGGATTTCGTGATTCTCGGACTCTATTTCCACAAATTTGGATACATTATATGGAGACAATGCTAGTATTTGTTTCGTCTTTTCTACTATCGCTATTTATAGCGTACGTGCTTGTTGTATGGGTATTGCAGCGTTCTCATATTAGGCAACGCGTATGGAATGGGGTTTTTCTTACACTTGAAAGTATTCCGGATATTCTACTTATTTTATTATCACAACTTTTGGTAGTGATTGTGTTTCAAAAAACAGGATGGATGCCAGTGAAGTTTGCGGGGATGTCCGGAGAAAGGGTGCGTCTTTTACCGATTTTGTGCCTTACATTACCGACAACGTTACTATTTATTAAATTGTTATTACTCCGTTTTAGAGAAGAGTCAGAAAAAGACTATAGTTTATTTGCGAAAAGTAAGGGATTAAGCTTACGGCATATATTAACGCATCATATTTCAAGAAACGTGTTACTCACTACAGTTTACTATGCAAAAACGAATATTTTATTCATGTTATCAAATCTTTATATTATTGAATGGCTCTTTAATACATATGGCATGCTTGTATTCGTAAAAGAAAATTCGAAAATAGAAGTGTTTACTGTGTGCTTAGTTCTATTATATGTCCCTATTTTCTTCTTATTTCGCTTGTTACATACGCTCATGCAAAATGTGATAAAGGAGCGTGTGTAATATGTGGCAAAGGTTAAAATATGACATGCGATTTTGGATTGGTTTGATTTTTTTAAGCGGACTTATGCTTGTCAGTATCGGAAATACTCTATTTTTCGATGGAGAAATTCGAGAAGTAACGATGTTGTATAACGAAAAAGGACAAGTAGAGGCAGCGCCTTTTCCTCCATCATCTCAGTTTTGGTTTGGGAGTGATAGTAAAGGGCGTGATTTATTCCAATTAATAATAGAAGGTGCAAAATGGACAATTGGTGCAAGCTTAATTGTTGCGATTTTGCGGGTTATCATTGGAGGAGGATTAGGGTTACTTCTTGGCATGTATAGTAAACGTTCTTTTTCGGTTATTTCTGCATTTTTTGATCCATTTAGTATTGTTCCCATGATTATGATTTCGTATTTTATGTTAAGAGAAGTTTTATTCTTTGAAAATGGTACTATTCCAGCTCCTTTCACAATACGAGTTCTGTTTCAGATTAGTATTCTCACATGTTTGGCTGTGCCCACTGTTATGCTGTATACAGGGCAAGAGGTACAGCGTGTAAAACGAGAAGAGTTTATGATGGCAGCAACTGTTCTTGGGGGGAGTAAATGGCATCAATTACGTCGCCATGTATGGCCTCATCTTGTACCATCTTTTTTCTTACTTGTTGCCCAGCAATTTGTTAGTATGTTGCTGCTTCTTATGCATCTTGGCTTACTGGAGTTATTCTTTGGAGGAACTATATTATTTACCGGTGACGTAGATAGTGTGACGAAGGAATGGACAGGATTGATTGGACAAAATTTTCGCCATTTGACCACGCATACTTGGATTGTTCTTATACCGATGTTTTTCTATAGCTTGACTATCTTGGCAGGAAATCTTATTAGTAATAGTCTGCAAGGATCGATTGGTATAGGAAATCTGAGAAGAAGGAAAGTAGGAAAGAAAGAAGAGAAAGTTGAGAAACAGGTGAAAAGTGAAAGAGAAGATTTTTCTTTCCATCAAGAAGTATCTAAATAAAAAAGATAGATGAGAACAATTTGTTTTCATCTATCTTTTTTCGATTTTACAAAGGCGGTAAATCAATTTTTCCTTCTTCGAACAACTCTTTTAGCATGTGTTTCGTATATCCAGCTGCTTGTCCGAATGTAATTTTTGCAGGCATTGGTGCTTCATTTACGTCTACTACTACATCAATAATACAAGGCTTATTTTGCTTAACAGCATTTTCAAAGGCAGGAAGTAATTCATCAATATGTTCTACTCGGTATCCAATTCCGCCACATATTTCTGCATATTTTGCAAAATTAGGATTTGTTAAGTCTGTACCAAATTCAACATTTCCCATTACTTCTTGCTCAAACTTAATCATAGCGATTTTATTGTTGTTTAAGACAACAACAATAATTGGTAACTTATATTTTACTGCAGTGACAAAATCATTCATCGTCATTCCAAATCCACCGTCACCACAAATTGCAAAGACTTGTTTATCTGGATAGGCAAGTTGCCCAGCAATTGCGCCAGGTAGACCGCATCCGAGTGTAGCCAGCCAACTTGAGATGATGAATTGTTGGTTCGTCATCCGAAAATGACGGGCAGCCCATACTGTGACATTCCCAACATCAACTGATAAAATGGCATCATCATGAGCAACATGTTGCAAGGCATGCATAACTCTTTGTGGTTTGATTGGAGTGGAAGAATCCTCTTCTTGGTTATGCAATTTTTCTTCCCATTTTTTCATCAATTCTTGATGATGTTCTAGGAATGAATGATCGTTATGCTTCTCCACATTTTCTAAAAACCATTTCAATGTTTTATCCGCATCACCAGCTAATCCGATGTCTGTCGCATAACGCTTTCCGATTTGTGCAGGATCTGTATCAATATGAAGCGTCTTTGCTTTTTCGGGTAAAAAGCCAGTGAAAGGGTAAGAAGTTCCGACCATGATTAATGTATCCGCATTCTTCATTGCTTCGTAAGACGGTTTTGTCCCAATTAATCCTAGTCCGCCTATACAGAGAGGATGTTCATCAGGAATAATTCCTTTTGCTGGTAGTGTTAAAACAATAGGGGCACCAATATGTTCTGCAAATGCAAGTAAAGATTCCTTCGCATGTTTTGCTCCTTTTCCAGCTAAAATAACAGGTTTCTTTGCGTCATTTAATGCTAGTTTTGCCAATTTTAGATCCTCTTCTTGTGGAAAGAGTTCGGGAAACGTAAAAGAAGAACTTGTTATACGTGCACCAGCTTCCACTTCAAACTTCGGAACATCATCTGGAATAGTAAGAACAGATACACCTTTCTTTGTATATGCCATCCGAATCGCTTGGTTTACAACGGCAGGGAGTTGTTCAGCTGACATAATTCGCTGATTATAGACAGCGACATCATCAAACATTCTTTCTAAGTTTACCTCTTGGAAAAATCCTGTTCCGAGTAAATCAGATTCAACTTGCCCTGTAATTGCGAGAACTGGCACTTGATCTAGTTTTGCATCATATAATCCATTTAATAAATGGATCGCTCCAGGACCAGCAATTGCCATACAAACGCCGAGTTTACCTGTTAATTTTGCATAGGAAGCGGCTGCTAAAGCACCAGCTTCTTCATGACGAACTTGAATGAATTTGATTTTGTCTTGTTTCTTTCGAAGCGGTTCAATAATAGAATTGATTGAATCCCCAGGCATGCCGTAAATGTGGTCAACGCCCCAATCGATAAGTAAATCAACAAGTGTTTCACCGGCTGTTTTACGAAACATAATAGATCCTCCTTATGCATTGAGATACTATTATGTTTTGGATAAATAGGTAAAATATACAAGAAATGAATCCTTATTTTAATGATGGTCAGCGAAAAGAATAAAAACGGTTATGAGTAAAAATCCACTAATAGACCAAGAAAGGAAGGGGAGAGGAGAAAGGTGTTTCTTAGCCTTCCATAACATCTCATGTATTGTGACATAACCTAAAGAACCGATTGCACTCCCCATTATCAGCCCTTGTAAGTGAAGTGCTTTCCCGTGCATCATCACCCCAAAGATTGTACCAGTACCGAGGATAATCGATAATAACAAGATTGTTAATAGAAATGAAATATATTTATGCTGTGTAAATAGAAAAGGAATGATTAAAGCTAATCCTTCTGGAATATGGTGTGTGACAATCGCAAATAAGAACGGAATTGCAGTTTCGTCATGATTTGTAAAAGCAGCTCCTAATGCAATACCACTCGGCATATTGTGAATAAAAATAGCGAAGGAGAGAAATAAAAAAGTTTGCCATGCTTGCTGCTCTTTTCTATGTATGATAGGGTGATGGCAATAATTATCAAGTAAACTCATAAGTAATATACCAATGGTAATGCCGAGCGTGGGGCCAATGATTTCATAGCTTGAAAAAGTTTCTGGAATTATTTCTAGCGATAATAACCCAAATAAAATGCCTCCACATAGCGCGTATAAACGATGCATTTTTTCTTCGATAAGTTGATGCGTGGCAAGTCCAACTGCGCCACCTAATAGTAATCCACCAAACGAAAAAAACGTAACGATCATTGGAAACCATAGTCGCTCCATATAATCACACTCCATTTTTCTAGCCTTCATTTTCAGCTTACTGTGTGAAAGAAGAGATTAGTCCAACTTATTTGGAAGTAATTTTTTATATAACTTAAATCTGGTAATGATGATGTATGTAATAAAAGGTTAAATTTCTTTAAGATCAATCTATTTAGTAACATCTGATATCACTGTCAATAAGGCATTGGGTGATTTTTGGGATTGTGAAATGGTGTCATAAAATGCCTTTCGAATAGAAGTTTCTCTTGGGTCATCAAACATTTGCATACCAACGCGTGTCATTGCATAAGAAAAACCAACTCGATTGATTGGATCTGCGAAACATAAAGAGCCACCCGCACCTGGATGTCCAAAGCATGAGGAATTTCCATAGTGAGAGCCTGTTTCTAACGGTTTGAAAAAGCCTAATGTAAAAGCGGTGTCTACGGTTTGTACAACATCACGCCAACAACCGTTCGTTTGTACAGGTGGTTTCGATAGTTCACTTAAAGTATATGGGCTTAAACCTAATATGGGGCCACCATTAGCAAATTCACTATAGATTTTTGCCATATCACGCACTACACCGATGCCATTTCCAGATGGAAATTCTATTTCTCGTAATTCTCTTTTGTTGAAGTTATCATGTGCAAGTAACCCTTTTGGATCCACCATGCTACGCTTTGCTAAGGATTTTGGATTCAAAAATGCCCATAGTAAGCTTTTCGGGAAAGAGCCAAAGCTTTTAAATATGTCAAAGATAGATTGGATTCCCTTAATAGTCGCTATACGTTCATTTGGCAGTGAAGTGGGTATACCAATATACATTTCTGCTTGTAAAGGCTGTGCAATCTCTTCACTAAAAAAATGAGTCAAATTTCTTCCTTTTGGATCTACATGACGAATTAATTCACTTATATACCAACCGATTGTCCATGTATGGTAGCCATGTCTTGTGCCGGGTTCCCAAGCTGGTTTCATGGTTTCTAAATAAGGAGCAACGTGCTTCGTATCAAAATCACCAAGTGTATATAATGGTAATTTGTTAATACAACATAACCCAGCTTGGTGTCCAAGCAACTGCCGGACTGTGATGTTTTCTTTTCCATTTACTCCGAATTCGTTCCAATAAGTAGATACTTTCTCTTCGTAATCGATATAACCTTTTGAATGCGCTAAGGCCAATGCAAGACTAGCAAATCCCTTTGTTGCAGAAAAAATGAGAATTGCTGTATCTTCTTGCCAGCGTTTTTTTGTATGATGATCACGATATCCGCCCCATAGATCAACAACGCACTCATCGTTATAATAGATGCAGCAAGCAGCTCCTAATTCTTCACGGTTTGTAAAATTCTCTATAAATGCATGTTTAACTTTTTCAAATCCAGGTTTGACGAAACCGTCAATATGAATGGTTTGTTCCATCGTTGTATCCCCTTAGTGTTTAAATTATAATATTTTAAAATATTGTTATGTATATTAATACTTCACTAAAATATGTAAATCCTTTTTGTTTAGTGAAGGAAAGGAGATTGATATTAAAGATAGAATATATATTCAGTTGTGGAGAGAAGGGAAAAGAGTAACCATGCAAAGTAACAAAGTAACACATCTTTTTGTAATTAATAAAAAACGCACCTTGTTTATGTAGGTTTACAGCTCTTGTAGTAACAGTTACTTTTGAAATCGTTCAGAATGTGAGACACAAAATGAGAAACGGTTTAGGTTAAAAGGGGGATTCTGGGAACACTGTAATAACGATAAAATCAGTTGATGAAAATGGTAAACTCGACATAGAAATTAAAGCTAACACATTTTCATATTGAAATGCCAAACTCTTTGTTACTGAGAGTGAATCATTATTAAAATCACTTCTATTATGCTTTTAATAGAAGTTTACTTAAAAGAAAGTATATCGGTAAAAAGATGATGAAATAAGAAAGTGTTGGTCTCATTTTTATTAAACAAATAGATGTTTTAGTTGAATAAATCAAAGAAAAAAATCGATTTCTTTCCATGAGTATATTAGGAGAAACAATCGGAACTTGTATCCTTGCATATTACATTTTGGATGAGACTATTTCTTTACAACAAGGTATAGGTATTGTACTTATCTTAATTGGTCTAACGTTATTTCTATTACAACCAAAGAAATAACGAATCATAGGATTATGGTCTATTATTGTTATTGATTACTGAAAAATGTTAAGATTATAAAAAAAATCAAGGGAAGAGTCAAGAAATGATTTATGTGATTAGACATGGACAAACAGATATGAACAAAGAAGGAAGACTTCAAGGGAGGATGGGGTTGCCATTAAATGAATATGGCATAGAGCAAGCAGAGTATTTAAGAGATAAGCTTAAAAACATAAAGTTTGATTATGTATTCTCCTCACCACAAGAAAGAGAATTCTAGATAAAATATTTCGTTTTAATATTCTTTATTTTATAATTATTTATAAACATAAATAATTACTATGCTTTTTTATTAGGAGGGGATTTGTGGTGAATATAGTACCAATACAGAAAGATGAAACTCTAATTAGAAACATGTCCAAACTGTACTGCATGGTGCATGAAGGAAAAGATTTTGATGAAATGGTAGAAAGAATTACAAGACATATAGATTATGAGAATTTCAAGGGTATAGTAGCTATAAGTGATGAGAATGAAATTATCGGTTTTGTTTATGGATATGAATCTTTAGAAGGGCAGTACTACAATCATTTGTTAAGGGAAGCATTAAGTTCGAAACAAGTGGATCGATGGTTACATGATTGTTTTGAATTTGTTGAATTAGCGGTCCATTCCGATTATCGGAAAAAAGGAGTAGGAACTGCATTACATAATTATTTATTAGATGGAATATGCAATAAAACTAGTGTTTTGACGACACAGGTAAGTAACAATCATGCTCGTTCGTTATATGAGAAACTAGAATGGAGTAATATAATGGAACCATTTCATCCAAGTAAAGATGATGTTCCTTATGTTATAATGGGAAAAGATTTAAGTACTGTATAATAATTGGCATCATATTTAGTAAGCAACTAGAAAATAAAAAAGAAGACCTGTTGCTAAAGTCTTCTTTTTTGAATATTAAACATCTAATCTAAATGCACCGTGCAATTATATAATTCTGAATCCCAGCCATTTTCTAGCTTTTTAATTTTAGTTATGGATGTATTTTTTGGAGAATCTGTCGTGCTCAAATGAGGTACTAATTCTTTAAGAAGATGCTTAATGTATGAGCCATGACTAACGATTAAGATGTTTTTGTTAGGGTGTTTATATGTAATGTCTTCAATAAATGGTAAAGCTCTCGCTTTAACACTGTCAGCACTTTCGATTCCTAAATCGAGTTCTCTCCAGCTCTTTCCCCATTTCGAAATTCGTTCTTCTTCAGTTGTTCCTTCGATTTCTCCACCACCCACTTCACGAAGTCTAGGGTCTAAATGGATTTCTATATTTTTAATGCTTTTTCCTATTGTTTCGGCGGTTTGCTTTGCTCTTAGTAAATCACTAGAATAGATTAAATCCCAATTTTCTGTAGCTAAACGTTCTGCTAGTTTATAAGCATCAGAGAGTCCGTCTTGATCAAGTGGGATATTTGAATTACCTTGAGCTCTCCCTTCTTTATTCCAGTGTGTGCTGCCGTGCCGAATGATTCCTAGTGTTGTCATTTTGTATCCCCCTTACAATAATAGATTTACCTTGGTAATTATATAATAATTCTGAAAAAAATTTCAACAGATTGTAAATAAATATGGACATGTGAGAGCGGAAGGAGTAGCGTTTTCTTTTTACAGGATGTTTCCTTATTTTTCAGCCTAGATTTTAGAAAATGAAGGGAGATACAGATGAAAGAAAAATGCGAAGGTATTGTGGAATGGTTTAAACAAGATGAAGGCTATGGGAGTATTTTGATAGATGGAATAGAGGAGAGTCACGTTTTTGTACACTTTAGCTCAATCACACCTGATTCAAGCAGGTTTCCTGATGGTTTTAGATACCTTTTACAAGGGCAGAGAGTTTCATTTCATTTAATTGAAATGCCAAAGTTAAATGAACAATCAAAAACTGCTAGAAATGTTGTAATTCTATCAAATTAACCATGTTCAAGTAGGATTTTTTTGTATTATAAAGAATCTTTATTGTATGGATTGGAAGGGGAGAATAAGATGGAAGTTATAATTCGTGCAGTAGAGATACAAGATGCTAAAGCAATTCATCGTATATGCATCCAAAATGATGTTTTGCCTTATATGGTTTTCTTACCTAGTATGCGAGTAGATGCGATGGAAAATAGAATTCGAAATTTAGCGCCGAATCAATTTGAATTTGTTGCAGAATATGACGGGCAAGTAGTAGGATTTGTTGGTTTAACGCAAGGACAAGGAAGAAGGTCACATTCGGGAGATTTATTTATCGGTGTAGACAGTGGATATCATAATAAAGGTATCGGAAAAGCTTTATTAACAAAAATGCTGGATCTTGCAGATAATTGGTTAATGCTAGAGAGAGTAGAACTTGGTGTTTTGGAAATAAATCCTGGTGCAAAAGCACTATATGAAAAGTTTGGGTTTAAAGATGAAGGTATAAAAAAGGGGAGTTTAAAATCTCACGGTAAGTTCATTGATGAACTCATGATGAGTCGTTTTCGGCCAAATGGTTTAATTGCACATACGTAAAGATTGGATAATTACAAGGAATTTACAAAAAGATGTATATTAAAGGACATAAAGCATGATATAAGATGGTCATGCTTTTTTGTTGCGGTGAGATTGTTAAGTAAGATATGTTGGTTGTGCGATGAAGTGTAATTTTTATTTTGACATAGTATATAGTTCCACTCATTTGTTTTTAAGATGTCATATTGAATTGAAAATGAAGCTTTTACTTATTATGTGAATACTCTATACTAGAGTACATACATTTTAAATTGGAGCGATTAAATACGATATGGAGCTGAGAAACTTAGAGCAAATCATTGAAATGAAAAAAGAAGAACTATTTACACTAGTATCTAATTATGGATTTCAACATGAAGAAGTACTTACAGTAAGTCAAGAACTAGATAAATTAATTAACTATATAATGTTATTAAAATAAGAAGCTATTATAATTTGTCGTGAATACCATTTTTCGTAATATAACATCAACGTTCTGAACCTCATAATACACAAAGAATTTAGAATTACATTCATTTTCTCGTATGGATAACACTTGAAAAAAGGTGAGTATCTTTTAACAATTCCTTATGAATTGATTCCCTAGACAACTATAAATATTAAAATAAAGAAAATTTCAATATTTAAACAATTAAATGTTAGACATGTTAAAAGTATATGTGGAAATAATATGTACATTTTAAGAACTTTATTAGCTGCTAGTCGAGAAAGCGAATTTTTGGTTATAATAATAAAGGAATTTATTATCGTATCGGTTAGGAGCGCAGCAAGTATGAAAACAGTTGTTGTCATAGGTGGAGGGATTACAGGTCTTTCTACGATGTATTACTTAGAAAAACTAAAAAAGGATTACAATATAGATTTAGAATTAATCCTTGTAGAAAAAAATGAATATTTAGGCGGGAAAATTCACAGTGTGAAAGAAAAAGATTTTATTATAGAAGCAGGGGCTGATTCAATCGTTGCTCGAAACGAAAATGTTTTGCCCTTTGTAAAAGAGTTGCATTTGGAAGAGGAATTAGTATACAACGAAACGGGTATTTCTTATATTTACTCAAATGATATGTTACATCCGATTCCTGCTGACACAGTATTTGGTATACCAATGAGTGTAGAGTCGCTATTTAGTAGTACGTTAGTTTCAACGAAAGGCAAAATCATTGCACTGAAAGACTTTATTACAAAGAACAAAGGTTTTACGAAAGATACCTCACTTGCTGTATTTTTAGAAAGTTTTTTAGGGAAAGAGTTGGTTGAGAAACAAATTTCTCCAGTTCTTTCGGGAGTCTATTCCGGTAAATTGAACGAGCTTACAATGGCATCTACATTACCATATTTACTTGATTACAAAAATACATATGGCAGTATTATGAAAGGGTTTGAAGTAAATAAAAAACAATTTCAGACTGCTGGGAATAAGAAGTTTTTATCTTTTAAAAAGGGTCTTTCTACGATTATCAATCGTTTAGAAGAAAAATTGACTGGGACAGACATACGAAAAGGAGTAACAACGACGAATGTAAAAAGAGTTGACGACGGATATGAAGTTTCTTTTTTGAATCAAGAGACAATAAAAGCAGATTACGTTGTTTTAGCTGCTCCACATGATGTTGCACAAACAGTATTAAGTTCTAATGAATTAGATGATGATTTCAATAAGCTGAAAAATTCCTCTCTTATTAGCATTTATTTAGGGTTTGAAATACCTGACGAACAATTACCTGCAGATGGTACGGGTTTCATTGTTTCAGAAAATAGTGATTTACATTGTGATGCATGTACATGGACGAGTAGGAAATGGAAGCATACATCAGATAAACAAAAATTATTGGTAAGAATGTTTTATAAAAGTTCCAATCCTGCTTATGAAAAAATGAAACAAAAAAGTAAGGAAGAATTGGTCCAAGTTGCTTTATCTGACATTGAGAAAAGCCTTGGGATTCAAGGGAAGCCGCAAACTGTTGAAGTTACGGACTGGAAAGATTTAATGCCAAATTATCATTTAGAACATAATCACGCAGTTCAATCTTTAAATGAGAAATTATCAGCTGCTTTTCCAAATATGTATCTAGCTGGGGCTTCATACTATGGTGTAGGTATTGGAGCTTGTATAGGAAATGGAAAGAAAACAGCAGAGAAGATTATGAACGCATTGAATAACCGTACTGAGTAATGTAACCTTTAATATTTTTTGACAAAATCCCCTTCTAGTAAAAGAAAGGGGATTTTGTCTGTTGTTACTAAAAATTGTACATATCGTTTATTATTTAACTTTGATTAGAGTGTCTGCACCTGTAGTTTCACTGTCTGTAACTATTTTTTAATATAGTGTAGTGCTATCCTAAGGGGAAAATAAAAAATCACTCTTGATAATAGCACTATTTTTATACCGTAAACAGTTGTTTTGTGCTTTTTAAAACACTTACAGGAAGAACGTTCTGATACCTTCACGAGATTTTCATTCTTCTCTAGTTGTTTCATTTGCATTTCATTAAAAATAATTTTACTCATTTCCCGTACCTCACTTTTATCGTTGTTTCCATTATAATAATGAATGAGTGTCAAAATACACAAAACCCCCGAATCATGAACTTTTTTTAAGTGTCCACGATTCGGGGTACAGTTCACTCAGGGATTAGCCTTTTTGTTTACTACGTATAACGGATTGTATCTTATCAAGAAAGGAAACAATATATGAGTATTACAGTTAATTCTCATGGTTATAGTTTATTAGAATTTCTAAACATACAGGAAATTAGTATTTTTTAAGTCTTAATCTACCCCTGTTTCAATTTAACGCGGATTATTTGCTTTTCGCAGCTACGCTTTCCTGAACACGATAGCAGTACCGAGCGCCGAGGCCGCCGGTACGAAGAGGTCGCCCGAGGTCGTCTCCGCTACCGGTAAACCGTTCTCTTCGAGATAACTTCGAGTGTGGGAGATATCGCTCACTGCTACCGCGTACCCGGCGAATCCTGGCATTGGGGGTGCAATCTCTCCTGGTAGCAGCTCTGACAACCGCGATCCGGGAACGATTGTGATGCGAGCCCCTTCCAAGTTGAAGATGTGTGTCACTCCATCCGTCCGGACCTCACAATCCAAGTATCGGCCATATCGCCTAGTGAATTCATCCAGCTCAGAATCGTCTACACATAAGATTGATTCGACTAGATCCGTTGCCCCATTCGGATGGTTCGGAGGTATTTGCTCCTCCATTATGGCTAAGGGTGGGTTTTCTGCTGCAGCCAGACGACCTTCGTGCACGTTGTCCCCATCAACTTCCAAATAGCGCACGGGAATAAGTTGAATTCCCCCAGACATCTCAAGAGGTCGCTGCACGGTGTTAACGCCGCCATGACTGATTCCACTCCGTTGGAAACGGTCCGCTGTCTGGTCGGCATCCTTGGTACCGAAACAAAGAATATGCGCTCCTTCATAACGGGACAGACATCTAGATACAGTATCGACAGTGCGTTTGATTTTTCCGATTATTACTTGGAGCACATCCGGTGATGCTTGCAACGGAACGAGTTTTGCATTGATCGGAATCCTCGCATCTTTCTCGGCAACCGTTACGATTTCGATGAAGCTGCCTAAAAACTCGGCATGCGAATTTGCTGCTCCGAATGGCTTCGGAGGTTCTCCTTCATTTTCAGCCATCGCCGGATAGGACGGCGGCGAACAGATAAATCCCAATTTTCTGTACAGCTCTAGTGCAGCTTCCATATCGGAGACTATATGGCCGACGTGATGAATGAATTTGATTTCAGCATGCATCTGCATCCACTCTCCTTGAATTCAATAATTGTAACAAAAGAAAAGTTTATTTTAATTGCATTGAACAATTTGGTGTAAAGGCACATAGCCATCAAGCTAAAGTTTTATTGCACCCCTAGAACGAAATTTTTAGGCTTTCTTGTAACAAAGAAGCTTATTTATCATTTTTGGGGTGACTTGTTTTCTTAAGTTGACAGCAATATGGTGATACCCCAATTTATAATCCTTTGTTTAGTTAATTATTCTTATTTTTAAGAACCTCGATGCTTTACATCTGCGGATACACCTCCCGCTATAGGCTAAGCCCTCCTCCAGAACCAATTAATCCCTTATATAATTCCTTTGTTTTATACTCTTTCGCATATAGTATGTAGTCTTTTATTTTTAACTAATTTATTCTGAAAAGACTACGGAAATAGTCTAAATCATTTTTTAAATCAAATACCTATAGCATGAAGACAGAAAAATCATCAAAAAGGGAAATGGATAGTTTGAAATATTTATATAATATTTTTATTTGTAAGCAAAATTCAGTTATGTTAAAATGTCTGAAAGATAAAAATTCTGATTATTATTGTGTTAGGTTTAAAACGAATGAAATATTGTGTATAAACCGAATAAATTAAGAAAATCATTAAGGAGCCTGATTCATGTATTTTGAAAACAGGTTTTTTATTTATGGTGAATTTTCCAGTAAGAGAAGATTTTTCTGATATAATAAACGAGTAGAAAGAAAAGGAGGGTTTTAATGACATTTCCTGTTTTAGAAACAGAACGATTACGTTTAGTTGAAATTGATCAATCTTATTGTCAAAAAATATATGAAATCTTTTCGCTTGAAGAAGTAACGCGTTATTATGGAATGAATTCTTTTACAGAATTTGGACAGGCTTCACGTATGATTGAGTCTTTTTCAAAAAATTATTTTGAAAAACGTGCAATTCGCTGGGGAATTGTATTGAAAGAAACAGGTACGTTAATTGGTACAATTGGATTGAATAATTTACAACTTTGGAGTAAACGTTCTGAGATTGGATATGATTTACATCCTTCTCATTGGGGAAAGGGCTACGCATCAGAAGCTGCTAGAAAAATCATTACTTATAGTTTTCAGGAATTAGATTTATTTAGAATTGGAGCAATTACATATCCTGAAAATGTCATCTCATGTAAGATGCTATCCAAAATAGGATTTCAGAAAGAAGGAATACTGCGCGGGTATATTCAACAAGGCGAAAAACAACATGATGCGTGTATCTATTCTATAATACGAACGGATTTGGAAAGGAACCATGATATATAATATGCATGGTTTTTTCGCATTAGTTATGGAAAGGAATAATAAAAATCCCTCTCATCCAAAGACAAGAGGGATATGAAACCATTAACCTAATTTAGGCAATAAACGTTCTCCGCTTTTCATGTTACTTTTACATAAAGGGCATTTTGGCTCTTCTTCAAATGAAAAGTTCTTTCTCATCCATCCTAGACAATCCTCTGATTCACATTCCCAAACAGGGGTTTGTTCTGGTGGTACTTCTGCTACATCGTTCTTTCGATTGCGATACATGTGACCACTCCTTTTATGTAAAATTTTTTAATTATATATTAAAAAGGTTGTTAACCGTGCGATGGTAACAACCTTTTTATTGTTTAAATTATAGCTTTACAACGTTTTTAGCTTGAGGTCCGCGGTTGCCTTCTTCAACTTCGAAGCTAACTTCTTGACCTTCGTCAAGAGATTTGAAACCTTCGCCAGTGATAGCAGAGAAGTGAACGAATACATCGTTACCGTCTGCAACTTCGATGAAACCGAAACCTTTTTCGCTGTTAAACCATTTTACTTTACCTGTTAATGTCATGGTAAGAGCCTCCTAAAAATAAGAAAAATAAATTACAATATGATCGGTCTTATTTCAACGAAAATAAAAATTCACATATTATCAAAAATCAATTATGAATACGTATTATCCTTAATAGATGCTTGATAATATGCAAAGTGAAACGTCTATAAATTTGACCTTAAGACCTATCTTACAACAAATGGTGAGAAATAGCAAGTGCTGGAAGTAAGTGGAGTAAGGGAGGTGCTTCAATCATGCTACTGGTACAGTGATTGTATTTTATGTTTTTAAGTTCTTTATTAATTAGGTATAAAAATAGGTCTTTTCAATGTAGTATGCCTAGTATAAAGTGCCTCAGATGATTAGGAATGGTATTTCTTGTTGCCTTCTTTTTATTGAATATAGTAAATTTAATGTAAAATAGGAAGTGTTTGTAAGTGATGGAGGGAGGAGTAGTTTTGAATAATAGTCGATTTAAAACAATTAAAGCAGCCAAGGAAGGTCGAAAGAAAGTACATCCAATTTTAGCAGTAATATTATCGGTTGTATTTTTGACTCTTGGCGAATTGTTTATGGTATTTATATTATTTTTACCAAAAGCAGAAACGACATTTATGAAGGGGATTTATGATAATGTAAGGATGTTATTGACATTTGGTGGAGCGATTTTAATTGTATTTTTATGGGTTCGTTTTGTGGAAAAACGTCGATTTTCATCAATTGGTTTTTGGAAAGATAATGCTTTGAAAAAATATTTACGTGGAGCTTTTATTGGTTTTATATTTATAACAATACCAGTTTTAATTTTAGTTTTAAGTGGTTCTGTTACCTTACATGTGCAACAGATTTCAAGTACATTCATATTAGGAATATTAGGTTCTTTAATCGCGTTTTTGGTACAAGGTGCCGCAGAAGAAATTGTTGTACGCGGTTGGTTATTTCCAGTTATTTCAGTTAGAAGTCGGATATGGATTGGGATTGTTGTTACATCATTTCTCTTTGGATTTCTCCATCTGTTAAATCCAGGCATAACAATTCTTTCTATATCAAATATCATATTAGTTGGTGTATTTGCAGCGTTCTATGTATTAAAAGAGAATAGCCTTTGGGGAATATGCGCTTGGCATTCTATATGGAACTGGGCTCAATATAATATATATGGTTTTGCGGTAAGTGGTACAACAATATACTCTACACCTTTGTTTAAATCAACAACAAGAGGACCAGAATCGTTACATGGAGGAACTTTTGGAATTGAAGGAAGTGTAATTACAACAATTATGCTTGCGGTTGCCTCAATAGTATTATGGAAACAACTGTGGGGCAGACGATCGAAACAGCATAATATGGATAGTTTGTGATGAGGGTGAAAATTCACCGTAAGTATCGAAGCCGTGATCGGATTGTTTGTTTTTTTATTGAGCGAACATAGTGTAATAATTGTCAAAAATCCATATGTCCTTGGTCCAAATTTGTAATAGCATCGCCTATCATATATTTAAATGGATTTAAAATAAAAATGCTTTTCTAATTCAATTGATTTTATATATAGGTAAGATAAAGCTAATCGTATTTTGCTGAAAAGAGATAGAGTGTGTGGAATGTAATTTGAATTTTTAGAAAATTGTAATCTTTTTACAGAATAATCTTGCAATATGAAATGGAATAGAAATACAATAAAAGGAAACATAGGGAATGAACTGATAAAAATAATACTTTTGGGGAGAATTTTTATGAAAAAACATCTTCAACGAATCATTTATAACGAGTACATTTAAAAAACGAAATCACTAGAAGGAAAATGAGTGATGGAATGTTGAGGGGGAATGTGTTCAATGAAAACACTATTAAAAATACTAGGGATAATTGCTGGGATGGCAGTAATTGGCGTGGCACTAACTTATGGAATCTTGTACTATCTCAATAATAGTAAGCCAACCGCTAAAAAAACACCAATTGCAGCTCCAGCAGTGGAAGTATTAGCTGATAGTAAAGTAAAAACAGAGAATGCGAAAATTTTAGAAAATGGAATTATTCATTGCCGAATAGTGATTTTAATAAAGACTTTAAGTGGACTGATGAAAAAGTACAGACTGCATTACATGAAATGGCACATCAAAAAGTAAAAGCGGATCAAAAATGGGGTTATATTTTTATAACACAAGAACGAATTGAAAGTTTAATTGAGATTGTTAAGAGTGGCAATATGAATCAAAAAAGTACATATATAGGTATTTTAGAAAGATGGAAGCAAGGAAAATACGAGAAAGTTGATGCTGATCATAATACGATTTGGAAATTACAAAGCGGTAATCTTGGTGAAGGTAAGGGGATAATGTCACAGGATGAGCAGAAAGATTTAATTAATAAAGTCTTCATAAAAAAAGAGACATTTTCAGGAAGTACGTTAATAGCGGGTGGGGAACAAGGGGAAAAATAACTTGTAAAATATACATAATTATATTGAAAATATTAGATTGTTCAGGATCTTATCTTGGTGGAGAAATATACCAAGGTAAGGTTGTTTTATTTGACATATGAAATATAGGAGAATAAGATTCATATATGAAATAAAAAAGAAAGGCTTTTTCAAATGGATATGAAAAAAAGGGAATTATACGGAAGTATTCGAGAGGTTTATCATCAATTGCAAAAAAATTTGGATAAGGCGATAGAAGAGTATGATATAAGTTATGTCCAATTTGGTGTAATACAAGTACTTGCGAAATCTGGAAAGGTATCGATGTCGAAGTTAATTGAAAATATGGGATGTGTTCCAAGCAATATGACCACCCTGATTCAAAGAATGAAGAGGGATGGATATGTTGCAACGGAAAAAAATCCAAATGATCAACGGGAAACACTTGTTTATTTAACTGAAAAGGGAGAAACAACTAGAGAGCAAGTCGATGGGAAGTATGCGAAATTTTTACAAGAAAATTGCAGTTGCTTTACTGATGAAGAAGAACGAAAGCTGCAAGAACTATTATTAAAATGGAAGCACCATTTAGTATAATTGCGGTATAAGAAAAAGTGTAACATCTTCTGTTACATTTTTCTTTATATAAATAATTCATATATGAAATAAAAATATATATAAAGTTTGAGGTGAAAGGAAAATTTTAGTAATTTATTTCATATATGAAATAAAAGAGGAGGAAAAAGATGAAAGGAAAATCAATGTTGTGTATTTTAGCGGCTATTGCGTTTTTTATTGGTTTAGATTGTTTAATCGTTTCACCATTATTGCCTATGATTTCACAAACAACAGGAATGCCTGCTGAAAAAGGAGGGCTTTTAATTACAGCCTATGCACTGTGCTATGGGATAGCGGCTCCATTTTTTGGACCATTGTCTGATAAAGTAGGGAGAAAACATTTGATCGTTATAGGGCTAATTATTTTTTCAATCACTACATTTTGTACTGGGCTTATGAATCGTTTTGAAATACTCTTATTGTTCCGTGGATTGACTGGTTTATCAGGTGCGATGATCATGCCAAGTGTATTTGCACTAGTAGGAGATAAAGTACCATACGAGTCTCGCGGAAAAGCGATGGGAATGATTATGGGAGCGATGATTGGATCAACGGTATTAGGCGTGCCTATCGGTGCGTTTTTATCTGAGGTAGGAAACTGGCAATGGACATTTTATATCATTGGATTACTGACTTTGCTTGTTACGATAATTGCAAGTCAATTGTTAGAAAAAGAGGTACCGAAAAATCAATTATCAGTTTCTGCACCGAAAGCAATGTTGAAATCATATAAAGTGATATTCACGAATTTTTCTATTTTCTTTGCGTTATCAGCAACACTTTTATGGACTGTTGGCTTACATGGTATGTTCTCATACATAGGTGTGTATTATGAAAGAAATTTTGGATTTACAGTTGGACAGATTGGAATTGTAATATTCTTTGCTGGTTTAGGGAGTGTAATTGGTAATATAGTTGGAGGGAAATTAGCAGATAAAATAGGGAAAAAAATAGTGGTTTCCATTGCGGGTGTTATCGCTTCAGTTAGTGTAATTACATTTTCACTCTATATTGATAATATCAAAATCGCGATTATGGCACATATGGTTTGGAGCCTATTCATTGGATTTGGTCAAGCATCACTAACAGCTTTGATTTCTGAATTAAGTCCAGCAATTAGAGGGACAGTTATGGCGTTGAATAGTTCTGCAATGTATATTGGAATGACGATCGCTTCGAGTGTTTCATCGTTTACCTTGAGTAAAGGATTTCCATTTGTTACTTTAGGGATTATTTGCGCAATTGCTAGTTTACTTGTTTTGCCGATGATTTATTTTCTTGTTAAGGAAAAGACTATGTCTAATAAAAAGGAAAGAAGTATGTAAAAGGGAAAGTATACCTACCAACTTAAACATATTCTCAAATGAACAAGGTGAGTTGATTTCTTGCGTAAAGGAAAATCAACTCACCATCTTTTTATGTATCTGGCTATTTGTAATCGTCTTTAAGATTTAGAGAAAAGCAGGGAAGATAAGCAGGTGATAACTATTCAAAAAAGTCTAATTTGGCAACTAGAAAAAACATTGTTATCTAGGAACAAAGATTCTATGGAGCAAAAAACATCAAGAATAAAAAATATTCATTTGATAGGATTTAGATAGATTATAAAGAGGGAAAAAGGAGCGGATTTGTCCTTAAAGTTATATTGAAACTCTTGACTTATTTTGGTATATTTTGTGATAATATGTTGAGTTAGAAGTGAACTTCTTTGATTTAAACACAATAGAAAACGATTACATTAATAGGAATGAACTTATGGAGGAACAATATGGGGAATCTTATTCTTTCTGAAAACTTTTTGATGGAAGAACCAAAAAAGGAATTGTTGTTTCAATTATTTGAAGAGGTGTTTCATATTCCTGTTCAAACGTTGCAAAACTTTGAATCCAATGGATTTTGGGATGCTACATACAAACCTTTTTCTTATTTACAAGAAGGGCAAGTAATTGCAAATGTGTCGATGTTTGCGTTACCAATGTTTATAAAAGGAGAGCAGATTTATGCAGCTGGTATTCAATCTGTCATGACACATCCAAAATATAGGAGAAGAGGTTTGATGAAGCAGCTTCTTGGTAAAGTATTACAAGAAATAGATAAACAATATGAATGTGCAATGTTATTTACAGAGAAACCGGAACTATATGAACCATTTGGTTTTCGAGTTGTACAACAACATCTGATGACGTTATTATATGATAAAATTCAATCTCGTTCATCTTCACTTCGAAAATTAGATTTTTATAATGAAGAAGATGGGCAACTTATAAAAGAAATAATACAAAACGCCCAACAGCTTTCGATGGAATTTTCACCATTAAACTATCAGTCTTCTTTTTATTTTAATATGTACGATGTGAAATGGAATGAAAAACTATATTATTCAGAGAAACTGGACGCACTTATTGCATTTGAAGTGAAAGATCAAGTGTTAAAATTATTTGGTGTTTTTGCACAAATTATTCCGATTTTAGATGATGTTTGTGCCGAAATAACTGAACCATTTACAGAGATTGAATTTTACTTTTATCCTGATGAATTAGGTATTGAAGAGGTAGCGTGCAAAGAGTTTCAGTCTGAAAAGTACTTAATGATTCGCGACAGTGAAAAGTTTGATTTGAATGGATATAAGTTTCCAATTTTAACAGAATTTTAAATAGAATCTTAATCTATAATTAATAACTAGTTACTTATTTTTATAAAAAGGAGCATCTGTTATGGATGCTCTTTTTTGATGTGTACACAGTAAATTTAATGCTAGATAAAATGAAAATTCTATTTGTTTTTACCGCAATTACATCCTTTTTTCTTTACATATCCTTGGCGATATAGGCTTTGTGATGATTGATAATTGGAAGATTGTGAAGATGAAGTGCGGATATCTTTATTATTAGAAGAATCTTTGTTAGAAGAATAATTGTTAGAATCGTACTCTTTATTCATGATACCATCACCTCCAGTTTGATATATAGTATAGTATATGTGAAAACTCTATTAATCGTTACTGTAGTATAAGGTAATGAATATAATGAAAATATGAGAGGATTCGTACATACAAGATTTTGAAGAACAAAAAGGATGCTTACAGAGTAAGTAAACATCTTTTTAGAACTCATTTTTCATCTTATTAACCGAAGTAAAGTGCAATATAATTTTTATAGGATCTTAAGTGAAAGGTACTTAAACTCTGATTTACTAGATAAAGAATATATTTGCGCTGTTGATATATAAATACACTTCAATGCTAACTTCTCCTATTAATACCCCCAATATGGATGAAATGGAAACTGTTGTTGGTAATATGAAGGTGGCTGTTCGGAATAGGGGGGATTTTGATGTGGTGTATTGTACAAAGTATTTCGATTTTGAGTGCAGTTTGCCGGAGGCCCAATTACGGTAGTTGATTGAATAGGGGATACCGCTTTCTTCCACTCCTGTTCATCGAGACAATAGGTATGAGCCATTACAGTTGATGGTGTCAGTCTTAAAATATCTGAGCCAAATATAACTTCTGGTGTAGGAGCGTTAAAAATTGCTAATAAATGTGTATGATCTACAGAGGCAATTTCATAATGCCACCAACCTTGGGGTACGTTAGCCACTTGACCTGGTTTAATAGGAAGATTAAGAAGTTGATTTGTAAATGGGTTAAGTATGGATACAATAGCTGCTCCAGAAATACAGTAAACAAGTTCAGCAGCATTTTGATGTACATGTGGCTCAACGACATTACCAGTGCTTAAAAAAATATCTAATAAAGATGTATTGTCTAATGTATTTAATTGTTTAATCCCTAGTACATTTATATAATTTTGTGCATCTTTTTTAAAAAAATTACTTGTACTTAAATCATGAGTAAAACGGACAGAGGGAGAAGTGTGATCTATATTGGAAGTCATTGATTTTCCTACCTTTCTCTTTTGAAATAGGGTTAAATACATGGATTAGGATATGAGTCTAGTTATTTTAGTGTGCAGGATTGATTTTACCTATTCGTATATAAAGAATAGATTTAGAATGAATAAATGATGTTTTTTGAAAAAGCATAGGCTTCATTTACCTTGTAAAAATCAAACTATTTTCGTAAATACATTGATACCCTTGAGTGATGTAACACTTAAAGAAAAAAGGTATTGTATTCTTACATCCAAATGATAAAGGAATGAATGATCATGTCATATAGTGAAATGATTAGAAAAGAAGTACTGAGCTGGGAGGGTGTTTCTGAAAAGCCACATCGCTTTGGGGGAATTGAATTCAATTATAAAAAGAAAGAGTTAGGTCATCTTCATGGTGACAAATTAGCAGACCTTCCATTTCCAAAACCAAAACGGGATGAATTAGTAAATCAAGGATTAGTAAGTCCACATCATGTATTACCTGAATCAGGATGGATTAGTTATCATATAAAAAGCGTAGAGGATCTGCCGTTTGTCATTGAACTTTTTCGGATGCAGTATGATAGATTCGTAAAAAATTAGAGAAAAGTTGAAGTTGGTACTTCATTTACAAAATAACTAGGTATAAATACCTAGTTATTTTGTAAATCGCTGAGAAATTCTGATTATTTTTTGCTTTTACAAAGTAAGAATAGATGTGAAACGTACATATTTAAGGAAATAGGAAAAATATTAGATGAATTACAAAACTTTTTTGAATTGTATGTAGGAATTCAGTTAATATATGAAAAAGTAGAATATTGACTAAGGAGTATGAGGTGTTTATGAAAGAAGATATTAAGATTAGAGATGCAAAAATTAGTGATTTATCTAGTATAGTGGATATATACAATTCAACTATTTCAAGCAGAATGGTAACTGCTGATACAGAACCTGTTACTGTTACGAGCAAGGAACAATGGTTTCATGAACATTCACCTTCTTTTAGACCTTTATGGGTAATAGAATCGCAAGGTGAGATATGCGGATGGGTTAGTTTTCAATCCTTTTACGGTCGACCTGCTTATAATGGAACAGCTGAAATAAGTGTATACATTCATCAAATACATAGAGGTAGGGGGATAGGTAAATATATCTTACAAAAAGTGTTAGATACTTGTCCGAAACTCAAGATTAAAACATTATTAGCATTTATATTTGCTCATAATAAAGCTAGTCTTCAGTTATTTTCTTGTTTTGATTTTGAAAAATGGGCGCATTTGCCTAACGTTGCAGAATTAGATGGAATAGAAAGGGATTTAATCATTCTTGGTAAAAGGATTTCTTGATATTTGAGTGAAATATTATAATAATAGTGTAATAAGGTCCGTATAATAAGAGATTAAATTTGTATGTGAAAGTAGAAAATATGCAGTTGGATTTGAAAATAAACAAGTTAATTAATCTAGCTTGTTTATTTTCATTTCATTTAATATTATGCATAATTTCATGCAAGCGATTGCGTATTTTGTTTTATAATGAAAACGGATACATAAAAATGTAATTTAAAGAGGAGAATGTCGATGAAAAATCAGTTTCAATATCTTTGTATTGTTATTTTGTCTATCGGTATGTTATTTGTATCATTATTAATTCCGCAAATTAGTTTTGCGGCTGTAAATGGAAAAGGAATGAATCCGGACTACAAAGCATATGTAATGGCCCCGTTAAAAAAGATTCCAGAAGTAACAAACTGGGAGACATTTGAAAATGATCTAAGATGGGCAAAACAGAATGGCTTTTCTGCTATTACCGTTGATTTTTGGTGGGGAGACATGGAAAAGAACGGGGATCAGCAATTTGATTTTTCATACGTACAGCGTTTTGCTCAATCGGTAAGAAATGCAGGTATGAAAATGATTCCGATTATTTCTACACATCAGTGCGGTGGAAATGTTGGGGATGATTGCAACGTACCAATTCCTTCATGGGTTTGGAATCAAAAAAATGATGATAGTCTTTACTTTAAATCTGAAACCGGAACCGTTAATAAAGAAACATTGAATCCACTTGCTTCAGATGTAATTCAAAAGGAATATGGTGAACTATATACGGCATTCGCAGCAGCTATGAAACCGTATAAAGATGTAATCACAAAAATATATTTGTCTGGGGGACCAGCTGGAGAACTGAGATATCCTTCCTACACATCTGCTGATGGAAGCGGTTATCCATCACGTGGAAAGTTTCAAGCATATACAGAATTTGCAAAATCAAAATTCCGTTCCTGGGTATTAAATAAATATGATTCCTTAAATGAAGTGAACAAAGCGTGGAGTACAAAACTTACTTCTGTTTCAGAAATTTTACCCCCAAGTGATGGGGAACTGTTTCTAAAGAATGGATATAATTCTTCATATGGAAAAGATTATTTAGAATGGTATCAAGGTGTTTTAGAAAGTCATGCAAAATTAATTGGTGAATTGGCACACAATGCTTTTGATCCAAGTTTTCAAGTACCAATCGGTGCAAAGATTGCAGGAGTACATTGGCAATATAATAATCCGGTTATACCTCACGGAGCAGAAAAGCCGGCAGGGTATAATAATTACAGCCATTTACTCGATGCTTTCAAAAGCGCAAAGTTAGATGTAACATTTACTTGTCTAGAAATGACGGATAAAGGTAATTATCCGGAATATTCAATGCCTAGAACATTAGTACAAGATATTGCAACATTAGCTAATCAAAAGGGAATTGTATTAAATGGTGAAAATGCTTTAAGTATCGGAAATGAAGAGGAGTATAAACGAGTTGCAGAAATGGCTTTTAATTATAATTTTGCTGGATTTACTTTACTTCGTTATCAAGATGTAATGTATAATAATTCACTAATGGGAAAATTTAAGAATTTATTAGGTGTGACACCTGTTATGCAAACGATTGTAGTAAAAAATGCTCCTACAACAATAGGAGATACTGTATATATTACGGGGAATCGTGCGGAATTAGGAAGTTGGGACACGAAACAGTATCCAATTCAATTATATTATGATTCTCGTAGTAATGATTGGAGAGGAAATGTTGTGTTGCCAGCTGAAAGAAATATAGAATTTAAAGCGTTCATTAAAAGTAAAGATGGAACGGTCAAATCATGGCAAACAATGCAACAAAGTTGGAATCCAGTCCCCTTGAAGACTACCGATTATGTAAGTTTGTGGTAATTATATTATGTAAACAAAAAGATCCTTTAATATGAGATAAAGGATCTTTTTGTTTTTGAAGGAAAAATAAATCTTAAAAAATGTCACATTCATCTTCCTTCATCCGTCTTGTGTGTAAAACAATAAGGAGGAAATTTATATGCAGAACTTTAATGTGGCAATTATAGGCGGGGGACTTGCTGGATTGACAGCTTCGATTTATTTAGCAAGGAAAGGTAAAAAAGTTGTTGTATTAGAGAAATCGAGTCGCTTTGGCGGAAGAGCAATAACAACGAATAAAAACGGCGTTCTTATGAATCTTGGGGCGCACGCTTTATATCGCGGTGGAGAAGCACTATCAACTCTTAAGGAACTTGGAATCAACATTCTAGGAGGAATACCTTCTACTAGTGCACATGGTATATGGAAAAATGATGTGTATACAATACCGACAGATTTTCGGTCAATCTTAGCTACACCATTATTTTCATGGTCTGCAAAAATACAATTTTTCCATTTGATGTTAAAGTTAGGGAAATTTGATTTGAAGACAATTCCTAAAATGAGTTTGAGTGTATGGGCAGAAAAAGAAATTAAAGATCCAATGGTAAGAAATATGTTTTATGCATTATGCCGAACATCGACTTACACATATGCTCCTACATTACAGTTAGCATCTTCTGTACTAAAACAAATACAACGATCAATGAAAGAAGGGGTTTTTTATGTCGATGGTGGATGGGAGACGATCATAACAAAGCTAAGAGACGAAGCTACAAATGCTGGCGTTCATTTTATAGCGAGTAAAAATGTAGTTGAAATTGAGCACTGTGGTCATATTCAAAGAATTCGTTGTTCTGGTGAAGAACTCTTTGAAGCTCCTACTGTTGTTGTTACTATACCACCAAAAGAAGCTTGTAAAATTATAAAGGGAGCAAAAGATACTGCGCTACAAATATGGAAAGAACAGTCTATGCCAGTTACAGCAGCTTCGTTAGATCTTGGTTTAAGAAGGTTACCCAATCCATCATATCAATTTGCTTTAGGATTAGATCAACCTGTATTTTTTACGAATCAATCAAGAGCCGCTAAGTTAAGTGATGATGGAACGGTAGTAGTGGGATTAATAAAATATCACAATCCTGCATTACAAGCTAGTAACTTTAGTGACGATAAAGTTTTGTTAGAACATACAATGGATTTATTACACCCGAAGTGGCAACAGGAGTTAGTTGAAAAGCAATATTTGCCTAAAGTAACAGTTGTATATGATTTTCCACATATTGGTCGTACTGAAAATCCAGGGCCTGCTGTTCCTGAAATGCCAGGGATATATGTTGCAGGAGATTGGGCTGGCCATGATGAATTATTAGCTGACGCTGCAGTTTCTAGTGGTAAACGAGCAGCACTACAAATTTTAGAACAAAGTAAAATCACAAATTGAAAGAGGGTCATGTGAGTTTGGAACTGGAGCAATTGTATCAAGCATATAAGCCTTTATTGTTTTCTTTAGCCTATCGTATGCTCGGGAGTGTTATGGACGCTGAAGATATTGTTCATGATACATTTCTTTCATTAGATCAAATAGAAGAGCTAGAGTCTGTTGATAATATAAAAGCGTACTTATGTAAGATGGTTACGAACCGTGCCATCGATAAATTACGTTCAGCAGCTCATAAACAAAATGTTTATGTTGGCATGTGGTTACCTGAACCACTCGTTGAAGAAAATGATGATCCTTCCATGACATATATAATGAAGGAATCTATTTCTACAGCGTATCTTTTGCTTTTACAACAGTTATCTGAAATTGAACGGGCAGTGTTTATATTACGAGAAGTTTTTGGTTACGATTATGATGAAATCGCATCAATTGTTGATAAAAACAATGCAAATTGTCGGCAAATCTTTCATCGTGCTAGAAAGGGAATTGTAGATAAATCGAAAGCTTCAAAATTAAGTATAAAGCAGATGGCTGCATATGTGGAACAATTTGTCGCATCTTTGCAGCGAGGAGACGTAAAGGCAATGCTAGAAGTGTTAAAAACAGATGCGATATTCAAATCAGATGGTGGAGGGAAGGTCACAACAGCTCTTAAACCAATTTACACATCTGAAAGGATTGTGCGCTTATTCTTAGGAGTTATCAAAACGTTACCAGAAGAACATTCCATTGCATTTAGAATGGTGAATGGTACACCTGGTATTATTGTAAATATAAATAATCGCGCTACGTATGTGCTTTCGTTTGAGTTTCAAGAAGAGAAAATAGCATCTATTTATATGATGATGAATCCAGATAAGCTTATGCATTTAAATGAGAATGTATAGAATGAAAAAGACGCATCTCAACAGAGATGCGTCTTCGATTTAAAATCATGTAAATTACTTCTCTAACATTTCAAGAGGAACATCCTTTTCGCCTAATACCTCGAACTTAATTTCTCCGTCCTCTTCGTAAATACGCTTAATAATCGGTATAGTTATCATTCGCTTTTTGTGCTGTTTACGTTTTCTAGCAGCGTCTAAATTAATCACGTTCATGTTCAAAGCATCCTTTCTTACATACAGTTATAAACAAAAGAAAATGCGTCCGAAAAGGGCGCTTTTTTAATTTGAAATACCGATTAAAAATGATTTTATAATTGCATTTTGATTGTAAAATAATGTGAATGGAATAATTACACGTAGAAATTAACTTTACCAAAAAACGAAACAATACGCTACAAAAAAATTCAATTCTTTGTCTTATAACAGGAAAAACCTATTCGTTTAGCATATAATGAAAGGTAGACAAACATAATCAACTTTCTCATCAATTTTTTATCATTAAATTTGTTGGAAAGGAGATAGATTGTATGAATTCATTAGAATTATTGTTGTTAGAGCTTGAAAAATACGGAAAAGAGCACGATAGTAAAAAAGAGAAACGAGAAGAAAAATTAAGAAATATTTCTCGTGAAATGGGACAATTTTTATCTATTTTAATAAAAGGGTGCGGCGCTCAAAGAATTTTAGAAATTGGTACTTCAAATGGATATTCAACATTATGGTTGGCAAATGCGGCTAAAGAAACGAAAGGAAATGTTACAACTGTTGAACTTTCTTCAGGACGAGTTGCAGAGGCACTTATGAATTTTGAAAAGGCAAATCTTAGATATCAGATTGATATTCATAATCAGGAAGCGGGGGCGTTTCTAGATACACAAGTAGAGTGTTCGTTTGACTTTATTTTCCTAGATTCAGAGCGTACTCAATATATGTGGTGGTGGGAAAATATAAAGCGAATATTAGAACCTAAGGGATTTCTGGTAATCGATAATGCAACTTCGCATGCAGAAGAGTTAGCGGAATGTATTCAGATGATTGAAGAAGATGATACGTTTGAAACAGTATTGCTAGGTTTTCAAAAAGGAGCGTTTGTAGCACGAAAAAAATAAAAAATATAGCCATAACAAACAAGGGGATTCAATAAAAAATGCATATACATTCTTATTTTTATGAGCAGGCACAAAAAAATCCTGACTGCGTTGCACTTTCGGAACAACATAATAGTTGGACTTATAAAGAGTTGGCGCAGAATGTTTCAAATCGTGTATCAGTGCTTATGCAAGAAGGAGCGGCACCAGGGCATATTTTTATTATAAAGTTAGACAATTGTATGGAATGGATTCAAGATGCCCTTGCAGTTTCAGAAATTGGTGGAATTATACTGCCAGTTCATCCAGACGTTACAGAAATGGAATGGAAAACAATTGTAAGTAGAACGGAGCCTAATTGGATTATCACATCTAAAGGGACTGTATGTCAAACAATGGAGCATAATACCATCTCATTTCCTTTTAGACATGTGAATAGTAAGGAAGAGTTATACTTCTTTGGCTATACTTCAGGCTCAACGGGCACACCGAAAGGTTTTGTTAAAAGTCATCGATCATGGACTAGTAGCCTTAAAGGATGGAGTAAGGCGTTTTCGCTAACTGAAAGTGATCGCATAGTAGTTCCATTACATTTATCTTATTCAGCTCAGCTATACCCGGCACTTCATGCATTAGCTACAGGAGCTGAGATTGTTTTATTATCTAATTTCACACCAGAGGCATTTTTCAAAGCGAAAGGCTCATGTGCTTCTATTACACCAGCTTTAATTGAACCTTTAACTCGTTATGCAAAGCAAAAACAAAGTGTACAGGAAATGATTCCGAAGTGTATGATTTCAGTTGGGACAAAATTATCGCCTATACAAAGAAAAAAATTTGAGGAATGTTTTTCTAAATCATTTTTGTATGAGTATTACGGATCATCAGAAATGGGGTATGCCTCATTATTAACACCAGAAGATGCAAGAACGGCACCTGAAACAGTCGGAGTACCATTCCCCGATGTGGAGATTGCTTTCTTTAATGAGAAGAAAGAACGAATAGTAACTGATAAAGAAAATTTTGGGAAATTATTTGTTCGATCTGGTCAGGCTTTTGAAGGATATATTGAAAATGAAGAGCAAACAAAAGCTACTTTCATAGAAGATTGGGTAACATCACATGATATTGGTTTTCAAAGAAAAGATGGAAAAATTGTTTTAATAGGTAGAGACCGAGACGTTATAAAAGCTGCTGGGAGCTTTGTGTATGCTGGTGAAATAGAAGAGGTATTGATGGGACTTACTGGTGTTATAGAAGCTATAGTGTTTGCAGAAAAAGATGATAATCGTGGAGAAGTCATACACGCTATTATTGTAAAGGAACCTTCTCAAACATTATTAGCTATTCAACGAGAGTGTCGTCAGAAATTAATATCATATAAGCAACCAAGAAATTGGACTATATTATCACAATTACCTAAGAAGCCGAATGGGAAGGTAGACAAAATAAAATTGAAAGCGGAATTACTAAACAATAAACCGTGTAATATGTGAAGAATCCGCCTTTAGCACGTAGCATTCTAGGTCTTAAGTCTGAGGAAAATAATGCACGAAACAGGTATACTTATGGTAAGAAACAGGGAATGACTGCATAAGCAGGAGTTTATTAAAAATCGATTTCAAACAAATATCATATAAGTGGTATACGATATTTTAGATGAAATATAGTGCAAATAAATTCGCACATATAAATAAAGGAGCGATTTTGTTGACTGAATTAGAGAAAAAAGAACCTGTATCAGTAGCGAAAGATAATATGCAAGTAGTTGTTGATACAGTTATTAAAGATGAAGAACTTGTTGAACTGAATAAAGAAGCTGATTTATATGTGAAAAAGTTAAATAGTGAACAAAATACTGATCTTTCAAAAGTGTTATCCCAGCTTGGAGATTTAGGAGATAAAGAACAGCAAGCAGCAGGTCAAACATTATCAGCATTAAAACGTCCTGTGACTGCAATGATGAACGGGAAGAATGAAGAGATTCCGAATACATTGCTAGAACTGCGTAAAGTCGTATCAGAACTTGATCCTAATTCATTAAAAGCGTCGGGTATGAAGAAATTTATGTTTAAAGTTTTTAAGAAAAATCCACTTGAAACGTATGTTCATAAATATCAATCTATAGATAAACAAATTGAAGAAATTATAAGATCATTGCTTATTGGACGTGACAATCTCCAAGAAGACACGGTTGGTTTAGAAATGCTAAAAGAGCAATCACATGATAAAATCCATGCATTGGATAAGCAAGTATATCTTGGTAGAAAACTTGCTAGTATGCTTGAAGCAGAAAAGCAAAATCCAGATCGTCAAAAGGATATTCCATTAATCAATGATGCGTTAGAAAAAATTCTTGTGCGTACACGCAACATGCAGCAAGCAAAAAGTGTATTGTTGCAATCTATCGCATCAGTAGACATCATTAAGAAAAATAACGAAAAGTTAACAGAGGCAATTCGTAATGCAATTACAATGACGCAAAATGTAGTTACTGTTTCAGCAGCGATTCAGCTAGCACTAACGAACCAACGTAAAACAATCGATGCGGTTAATGCGACGAATGAAGCAATCGAATCAATGGTATTAAGTAACTCACAAGCTTTAAAACAAAACACAGAAGAAACGACGAAGTTGCTTGAAAATCCAGCAATCAGCATGGATAAGCTGCGCGAATCATTCCAAAATGTATTTGCAGCTATTGAAGCATCTGAGAAATCATCAGAACGCATTATCGAATCAAGTAAGAAGTTTGTTATTGAACTTGATACATTTAATGATGAAATGAAGCAGAAGCTCATTCAGCGTCCAAAGAAATAAAAGGTCATTAGAGGAGGTGAAAAGATGGGTTTCTTCGAATTTGTTTTAATGATAGGTGGAATTTTGCTTTTGCTAGGGTTTACAGTTGTTGTTTTACTCGTTTACTTCGGCCGGAAATTTTACTTATCCTGGACGAAACCATATAAGCGGGCACACGAATCAATTGAAAAATTATCAAATAAATCAACACCATTTTTACAAGAATTTACGCAGCATCCTCTGTTTTATCGCTGGATTCGTACAGAAGGGAAAAAAGAACAAAAAGCATTTAACACACTTTTTTGTGCGGCAGATCAACGTACAAGAGAACAAGTTTTCTCTATGTTACCGAAAGATAAACAGAAAAAAGTACATGTAATGGCAAAAACAACGAAAAAAGTTACAAATGAAGATATTGATGTAACTGCAGTGAAAGTAAAGGATTTCTTACGGCAAGAAGCACAACAATCATCTAAGCCAACGGATCTATCGTTTTATAAATTGTATTTTTACGATCGTTATCCGGATGCATTAAATACTATTCAGGCGTATAAACGATCTGTTAATCCTTCATTACAAAGAATGGTTGATGAGATTACGATTTCGGTCTTAAATGCACTTCCTTACTATCAAGAACAACGTATGTTTGAACAACAACACAAACTGGAAACATTCTTAATGAAAGACTTAATCGCTATGTTGTCATTAGTAACACAGCTGCCGCCATCACAACGTCCTGAAAAAGAAGAAGAATTGCAAGTTTACTTACAAAACTTTCAAAAAGAAATGGAAGCGGTAGAACGAGATATTCGGGACTCTATTGATCATGATTTGAATGTGAAGATGAGAGCGGCGAAGGAGAAATTTAAGAATAAGTAAAGGAAAGCCTCTTGAGTAATTTACTCAAGAGGCTTTTGTAATTTCATTATTTAATTTGAATTGTACCCAAACTTACGCGTGCCTAATTTTTCTTTATATAGGCTTTCAATTTCAAATACTTCCTTATCGTTTTTGTGTAACCATTGCTGCCAACTTAGTGCACTTTTCCCCAATCAATTACTAATCGTTCTTTTAAATCATTAAATTTTGATAGAGGTGTTAGATTATAATAAAAATTATTACCTTTTCCTATTTCAGGTGCCATCCAATCTAGTTTAACTGTACATTGGAAATCGGAAACAGCCTGTGTAGATATAACTTCATACACACCGATGAACTTCGCTTTTGAACCATCAATACCAAGAAAGCTTACTATGTATTTGCAATTTTTTAAGACATCCTTGTCTTGATGTTGTTGGTATAACTCAAATTCCCCTTTTTCATATAATTCAGCTAGATTAATTCGTGAATCTTTATGACGAATAAGTTTTATATTAGTTCTTGTACAATCTAAACCATGCATTGTTAAAAGTTTTTTTAATGATAACATGTTAAAACCTCTTATCTATTAATGAGGAAATAATCGTTTTATTTATATACATAAAGTAAACCCCTCACTTTTAGAGTAAGGGGTTTTATAATTATTTCGCTTTTATAGTAGTTTTGCTAGAAGGATTACTCTCGTTATGCAACCGATCCAAAGCAGTCACCACATACGTATATGTCTCACCAGACATAGCTGTCTTATCTACATAAATTTCCCCAGGTTTTGTTTTTCGTACAGTAGTAAGTAAGTTTTCAGCTTTTTGAATGTCAGCGTCATTCTTTTCATCTACTCGATAGATTGCATAATACGTAGAATCATTGTTTCTATTATCGATAATTCCTAAGGCAATACCATCATTTCTTGCAATGGCACCTTTTAAAGTAGGTTGTTTAGGTGGATCTTGATCTAGCCAAGGCATTGGTGGAATTAATGCAGGGTGTTTATAAATATCTTTTTGTAGTCGGTCTTTTATTCCTAATGGATTGTTATTAATATCTTTTAAACTAAAGTGCATGCTACCTTTTATTTGTGAAAATTGATGATTTAATGTAATTTGTCTTGGATATTCTTCAGGGTCTGACCAAGCAGGGACTGAGTTATTATTAATTTTGTATGCAGCTTGTCCAATGTATAAGTGAATTGGTTTGTTTTCTGTTTCTTTTACCCACCAATCTAGTAAAACGTCATATGCTGCAGGTGCAAAACCGATATTCCAATAGATTTGCGGTGTAATATAGTCAATATATCCTTTTTTGATCCATTCTCGTGTGTCAGCATATAGGTCATCATAATTTCTTTGTCCAGCAGTTGTATTAGAACCGGTTGGATCATCAGCTATATTCCGCCATACACCAAATGGACTAATTCCAAATTTGACATAAGATTTTTCTTGTTTAATAGTGGTATTTAATCCACTTACAAGTTGGTTGACATTATCGCGACGCCAATCTCCAATGTTAGAGAATTTTCCATTATTGTAAGTCTCATAGGTATTCTGATCTGGGAATTCCTCCCCAGTTACCTTATAAGGATAAAAATAATCATCCATGTGAACGGCATCAATGTCGTAATTTTGTACGACTTCTAATATTCCTTCGGTTATAAAGTTTTTCACTTCTGGAATACCGGGATTATAGTATAGTTTTCCTCCATAAGATACAACCCAATCGGGATGTTGCTTAGCGGGGTGATTTTCTGCTAATTGATTTAAATTAGTGTGATTCATGGTTATTCGGTAGGGATTAAACCATGCGTGAAATTCAAGGTTTCTTTTATGGGCTTCTTCAACCATAAATGCAAGCGGATCATAGCCAGGGTCTTTACCTTGCACGCCTGTAAGATATTCGGACCAAGGGCCATATTGGGAAGGGTAAAAAGCGTCGGCGGTGGGTTTAATTTGCATAACAACTGCGTTCATACCTACATTTTTTACATCATCTAGTAGTTTGATAAATTCTTGCTTCTGCTTTTCGATAGGTAATCCTGGCTTAGAGGGCCAATCAATGTTGAGCACAGATGCAACCCATGAGGCGCGTAACTCATGTTTTTGATACGTAGTAGGTACTTCAGCTTGTATGGACCTAGAGGTTATGAACAGGAAGGGAATAATCAAGATGACGCTACAACAACTCATTAATAATTTTTTGAAAATCATCGTACGCCTCCTTACATATTCTATTATTGAGACTACTATATCACGTGAATGTAAGGTTCACAATTGAGAAAGTAGAGCGCTGAAACTTTTATTTCAAATAAAAAATAGTTTTACTGAATTTTCATTTCGTCAGAACTAATTTGTCTACATTCTTCATATGATTTTTAATAACGTGAAACTTCTTTTTGTTGGCGGTTTGACAGTCCTTGAAAAAGGATGGAAATTACTTAAAGCATATAGGAGGATTATGAAATGAAAGTTCTGTTTGTATGTTCTGGAGGAATGTCCAGTTCAATTGTTGTAAACGCTTTAAAAAAAGAAGCGGAGAAAAAAGGGATTAGTATGGTTGTACACGCAATTGGAACAAGCGAAGTGGAAGAGGAGGTGAAAAATGGTTGGGATGTAGTAATGGTTGCTCCGCAAGTAAGGCATAGATTTGATGCAGTGAAAAAAATAGCAGATGAACAGTCCGTCCCTTGTGGTGTGATTCCGCCGCAGGCTTATACACCACTTGGTGGTCCGGTGTTATTAAAAGCAGTGCAAGAACTCATTCATTAGGAGGGAGAGTAATATGAATAAGTTTATCTCGTTTCTTGAGAATAACTTATCTAGCCCAATGGCAAGGCTTTCTGAGCAAAGGCATTTACAAGCAATTCGTGATGGTGTAATTTCAGCATTACCGTTTATTATTGTAGGAAGTTTCTTTCTAATAGTAGCGTTTCCGCCTCTTCCAAAGGATAGTTTTATTTCATTATGGGCAGCCAAGCATCTAACGAGTATTCTAATACCATATCGGTTAACGATGTTTATTATGTCGCTCTATATCGCCTTTGGTATTGGATATAATTTGGCGAAAAGTTACAAATTAGATGCCTTATCAGGAGCGCAGCTTGCAGTTTGTTCCTTGCTCCTTACATTGACACCTGAATTAATTGATAAGAAAGGGTTTATGCTCCCAATGACAAACCTTGGGGGACATGGGTTATTTGTTACAATGATTGTTTCTATTTTATCGGTTGAGATTTTGAGATTCTGTAAGACGAAAAATGTGATGATTAAGATGCCAGAGCAAGTACCACCGTCTGTATCTCGTTCTTTTGAAGCACTTATACCTGCTGCTTTCGTTATTATTATTATGAGTATTATTACTGTTGTTTTTAGTATTGATTTACACCATTTAGTTGATAAGCTAGCTGCACCATTAGTAAAAGCTGGTGATAGTTATTTTGGAGTTATTATACCTGTGTTTCTCATTACATTCTTTTGGTCATTTGGCATACATGGTGTTTCTGTTGTTGGGACAGTTGCCCGTCCTTTATGGGAAGTTTATCTTGGTAAAAACTCTGCAGCAGTTGCAGATGGAGCAAGCAGTATACCATTTATTGCACCGGAACCATTATACCAATGGTTTATATGGATTGGCGGTTCTGGGGCTACATTAGGGCTTGTATTAGCCATGATTGTCTTCGGTAGATCAAAATATTCTAAAGCGCTGTCGAGAACGTGTATTGTACCTGGTATTTTTAATATTAATGAGCCAGTTATATTTGGACTTCCAATTGTATTAAACCCAATTTTAATTATTCCTTTTATTATTACACCGCTTGTGACCGCAACTATTGCTTATACCGCAACTGCTATGGGACTGGTTACAGCGACTTATATTATGCCGCCGTGGACATTGCCAGCTCCAATTGGTGCATATTTAGCGACGGGTGGAGATTGGAGAGCAGTTGTATTAGTCTTCATTAATATAGCAATCTCATTCCTTATTTATCTGCCATTCTTTAAAATGTACGATAAAAATATGATTGAAGTCGAAAAGAGCGGTGATGGCGAGCAAGGTTCTGTGAATGCTTAAGAATGAGAAATACGAAGAAATCATATAGATATGTATTTGAGTGATAGGCAATAAGTCTATCACTTCTTTCATGACTAAAGGTGAAACTTGTCCATTTTATCAATAGAAGAGGGTGAAATGAAAATGAGGATAAAGTTCAGTTATAAAAGTGTGTTTTTACTTCTATTTGTAGTAGTTTGTTCAAACCTTCTGTTTGCGCTTCTTTTAAGAATGTTAGATGTATCACAAATGCACAGTATATGGATTGTGACGAGTATTTCGGCAAGTATGATGCTGACAATTGTTGTATCTTTTATAGATGGTACGTATTCATCAAAAGTACAACTAATTGTTAGATTTGTATCTTTTCTAGTTAGTTGTACATTGCTTACATATATGATTGTCTTTTAAAGAAATGTAGAGGTGATACTATGTATATTGTTGGCTTAATATCTGGTAATAGATGTTGCTCTTGTTCATATTCAAGGGAATGATGCGGGATAAAAAATGAATTTTATAGCAGAGTAGCCTCGTATAAAAAATGAATATTTGGTATTATTTACAAAAAGGATTGTATAAGTCTAAGAATTTTAATAAAAATACTTTTATTTTGAAAGTGAATGATTACATGATTCATATTAACCAGTTTCTATATGTAATAGGCGCTTATATGATTGGCAACATATTAACAGCATATATGATTATAAAATGGAAATACGGGATAGATATTCGAGAAGCGGGTAGTGGAAATCCTGGTGCGCGGAATATAGGGCGTTTATACGGGAAAGGATATTTTATTGCTACATTTTTGGGAGATGCGCTTAAAGCGGCAATTGTTGTTTATGTAGCAATAATCTTATTTGGAGAGTCTATATTTCTATTAATCTCGTTACTAGCAGTTGTTGTAGGTCATATATATCCAATTTTCTTTAAATATAAAGGCGGAAAGGGAATTTCGACATTTATTGGCGGACTAATTGTGTTCAATTATTTGATAGCGCTTACTCTGGTCCTTATATTTATTTTGTTTTATTTAATTTTTAAGAGTTTCACAAAGGCTGGTTTAATTACAATCGCTTGTTTACCACTTTGTATGATTGCATACTCTTATTCAATGGTTACGATTGTACTAAGTGTTTGCATTATTATATTGATTTTGTACGCACATAGAAAATAAAGGAGATTAAAACATGGGGTTAATGTATAAAATTGCTGATCAAGCATGGGAATTTGAAAGTATTCATAAACTAAATTATAAAACATTCGTAGAAGAAATTCCACAGCATGAACAAACAGAAGAGCGCAAAAGCATAGATTTATTCCATGAAGAAAATACGTATTTAATATGTTTAGACGAACAAACATTAGTAGGAATGGTTGCGGTGCGAGGAAAGCGACCATTCTCCTTAGATAATAAAATACCTCATTTAGATGAGTGGTTACCAGAGCGTGGTGATCGTGTATATGAAATTCGTTTATTAGCTGTGGAGCAAGGATATCGAAACGGAAGAGCTTTACTCGGATTGATTCGATTTTTGCATCGCTATTTGCTTCTAAATGGGTATGATTTAGCGCTCATTTCAGCAACAACGCGTGAGTTACCTCTTTATGAACAAATAGGTTTTCGTCCTTTTTATAAATTAGTTGGGACAGAGCAAGCAGCATTTCAGCCGATGTATATCACCCCAAAAATGTTTGGACAATCTAGCATTATAAATGTGGTAACAAAAGAATATACGTTTTTACCAGGCCCTGTCGAAATTGGTGAAAATGTCCAGCAAGCATTTGCTTCTAATCCAATTTCGCATCGTTCCAACCGATTTAAAGCTGCGATGGAGAATGTGAAAAAACGACTATTGCAAATGACAAAAGCTAAGCATTTGCAAATCATGCTTGGGACAGGGACATTAGCAAATGATTCAATCGCTTTGCAGCTAAAGTTATTAAAGGGACGTGGATTCATTTTAACAAATGGTGAGTTTGGAAATCGTTTAATCAAGCAGGCGATTCGAGTAAACTTATCGTTTGATACATATGAAATAGAAATTGGGAGACCATTTTTATACAAGGAAATAGAGAAATTAGTGAAACATCAAGAGTACGAATGGTTATGGTTTGTTCATCACGAAGCATCCACTGGTATGCTAAATAATTTAGAAGAGTTAATTGGAATTAGTAAAAAGTACGGTATTAAATTATGTGTAGATTGTATTAGTTCTATTGGAGCAATACAATCCTCTCTAGAAGATGTGTATTTTGCTAGCGGAGTTAGTGGAAAAGCGATTGGAGCATACACGGGATTATCTTTTGTATTTTACAATCATATTGTGAATGCAAATGAAACATTACCTACCTACATGGACATAGGAATGTATGAGGAAAACGGGAGTGTACCGTATTCTCAATCTTGGAATTTAATATATGCATTACAAGAAGCGCTAAAGAAATTTGAAGATGAAATCGAGTATAAGAAGATATATCAAACATATGCTTTTATTGAAGAAGCTGTTACTAATATGGGATTACAACTTGTATCTCCAAAAGAGCATGCTTCATCTATCATTCTTACAATTGCATTGGATAAAGAACTTTCTTCTAATGAAATAGGAGATTCATTAGCTTCGCAAGGATTTATTATCCATTATGAATCATCCTATTTACAACAAAATAATTGGATCCAAATTGCTTGTTTAAATCAGTATAAAGAACGTGAAATGAAAAGAATGTTGGATTGTTTACGGATGCATGTGAAACAAGTAAATGTATAGTGAAAGACGGTTATAAAGGGCGAGTTTTTTATTTCATGTATTATGTATGTGCTGAATCAAATAAGGATTCCATTTTCACTTTTCCCTTTTCTCGAATTTCTGCATTTGTATGTGCCATGATATATTTATGTGCCCAGGCAATTGCGATAACATCATCTAACAGGCCAATCCCGATAATAGCTGCTAAATCTGGAATGAAATCTATTGCCCAAACGTAATAAGAGAGTGCAACTAATATAATCATTTTAGCTTTAAAAGGCAATCCGTTCTTTTTTAAGGTGTAATATAAAATAATGCTCTCATATACACCGGACTTACCTAACTTGGTTGCACCTTTTTTTAGTTTTTTCCATAGTTTCTGCTTCTCCATATTCTCACTCCTCATTTTATTTTTTCGTTCATATTGTAAATGTATATTTAACATTATGTGAAAACACGTAAAAATATAGATTTTTTAAAAGGATAGACAAACAATCGACAAAATAATCCTTTTTATCGTTTTATTCTTATTGCTCATTTTTATAAGAATAAAAAAGAAGATAGGAGGAGAAAACATGTGGCTTTTGTTTGAGGTAATAGCAGATAGTATATAATTTTATCCCAGGACTGACTCGAAGTTAAAGTGTCATATTGTAAAGTTAAATGAAGGTATAAGATACATAAGTTTTATTTAGAATAATCGAAGAATTGAGAAATTTATTTGGTTGTTTCCAATAAGGCATTATTACCGATGTTAAAAAAGAAACAGAAAGAATTTCTTCAATTAATACATAGCGCACATGAAAAAAGGATCTAAGAATTATTTTATTTTTCATATTTGCTGTAACAAGTGGTACAATGAAACCTTAATGTGAAAAATAAGGAAAAGAAGTGATCTGTTTGAAAACCTTTTTAGAATTAGGAATTAGTGAGACGTTAAATCAAACACTACGTGAAAACGGGATAGCTGAAGCAACGCCAATTCAAGAGCAAGCAATCCCGGTCGTTACGGCTGGAAAAGATATAATTGGGCAAGCAAAAACTGGTACAGGTAAGACACTTGCATTTGTCTTGCCAATTTTAGAAAAAATCGATCCTACGTCAAGTGATGTACAAGCTTTAATTGTTGCGCCAACTAGAGAATTAGCACTGCAAATTACAACTGAAATTGAAAAGATGCTTGTTCATAAAGAAGATATTAATGTTCTTGCGATATATGGCGGTCAAGATGTAGCACAGCAAATGAGAAAGTTAAAAGGCAGTACACATATTGTTGTAGCAACACCAGGACGTTTATTAGATCATTTACGCCGTGAAACGATTGTATTATCCAATGTTTCTATGGTTGTGTTAGATGAAGCGGATCAAATGCTTCATTTCGGATTTTTATACGATATAGAAGATATTTTAGATGAGACACCTGAGAGTAAACAAACGATGTTATTTTCAGCGACGATGCCAAAAGATATTAAAAAGCTTGCGAAGCGCTATATGAAAGAACCTGAAATGATTCGAATTCAAAGTGAAGAAGTAACGGTGAATAATATTAAACAACGTGTGATTGAAACGACAGATCGTGCAAAGCAAGATACGCTACGTTATGTGATGGACCGTGATCAGCCGTTTTTAGCAGTTATTTTTTGCCGTACAAAGCGTAGAGCGAGTAAGTTATATGCTGATTTAAAAGGCTACGGTTATAATTGTGATGAACTTCATGGTGATTTATCTCAAGGAAAACGTGAACGAGTGATGAAGAGTTTCCGTGATGCGAAAATTCAATATTTAATTGCAACAGATGTAGCAGCACGTGGGTTGGATGTAGAGGGTGTAACACATGTATTTAACTACGATATTCCAGAAGATGTAGAAAGTTACATTCACCGAATTGGAAGAACTGGACGTGCTGGTGGATCGGGCCTTGCAATTACATTTGTTGCACCAAAAGATGAAATGTATTTAAAAGAAATTGAAAAAGGTATTGGTGCAACACTACAAAGACAAGTAATCGAACAGCCTGCTAAACAAAAAAATGAAGTGAATGAAACAAAACAAAAGCAACAAATGAAAAAGCCAATGAAAACAGGTCAATATCGTCAAAAAGATAACCACGGAGAATCGAAAAATTCAAAACAGCGATCATTTCATAAACCAAGTAAGAAGAAAAGTAGTATAAAGCAAGGACAGCAAAGACGAGGTCGTTAATATAGAGTACGTGTTAAGAACAAAAGTCGTTTTCTTTTAAAGAAGGAAACGACTTTTTTATTCATAGCACTATTAGTAAGTTGACTTGGAATACCCCTTATTAAGTCAAAGCAGGCGTGTTAATATTTCTGAAATAAATTGTGGTATAATTTACATATAGGGGGACAGTAGATGACACAACATAAAGAAGAACAAATGAATCAAGCACTTGCATTGTTTTATTTTGCATATAAAACATTTACAGAAAAACCAGATGAAATTATAAAAGAATATGGTATACAGCGGGTGCATCACCGAATTTTATTTTTTATTGCTCGTTTTCCAGGGCTCAGTATAAATGAATTGTTATCTCTGTTAGAAATAAGTAAACAAGCTCTTCATGGGCCACTTCGTCAGCTTCTTGAAAAGGGGCTTATCGAAAGTAATGAAGCAGAACATGATCGTCGTGTGAAACAGCTTGTCCTAACGCAAAAAGGAGCAGAGTTAGAAAAAAAACTGAGTGATGTGCAAAGAAAACAAATGGGAAGGATTTTTTCGGAATTTGGTGAAACATGTGAAGAAAATTGGCATCAAGTTATGACTGAACTAGCAAATAATCGTTTAGGTTTTGATGCATGGTTATCTAAGCGTGAAGAGCCAGTTGATTAAAATGAGTAAATAAATTATTCGTCTGTTTTTAGAGTTTGAAAAACAATTTTATCCATGAATGTTGACAACTAGGGATGAATCATAGAATAAATGGATAAAAAATTCACATTACCAGATACTTTATTACGTGTACACATTACAAAATGTAAATAGTTATTTCCGAAAGGGGAATTATTATGATAAAACTTGTACTCATTCGTCACGGACAAAGTTTATGGAATCTTGAAAATAGATTTACAGGATGGACAGATGTAGATTTATCGAAAAATGGATTAACCGAAGCAAGGGAAGCAGGTGCAATATTAAGAAACAATGGATATACGTTTGATGTTGCATATACATCTGTTTTGAAACGGGCAATTCGAACGTTGTGGATTATTCTGCATGAAATGGACCTTGCATGGGTTCCTGTACATAAATCATGGAAGTTAAATGAAAGACATTACGGAGCATTGCAAGGGTTAAATAAGGATGAGACAGCAAAGAAATATGGTGATGAGCAAGTTCAAATATGGAGAAGAAGTACGGATGTAAGACCACCAGCTCTTACTGAAGATGATCCAAGGTATGAAGCTGATGATCCAAGATATAAATTTTTGAAAAAAGGCGAATTCCCGCTTACAGAATGTCTAGAGGATACAGAACAAAGAGTACTGGAATTTTGGCATAAGGAAATTGCACCGATGTTACAAGCTGGACAAAGGGTCATAATCTCCTCTCATGGGAATACGATTCGTGCTCTTGTGAAATATTTAGATGATTTATCGAATGATGGTGTTGTGTCATTGAATATTCCAACGAGTATACCACTCGTATATGAATTAGATGACAATTTACAACCCATTCGTCATTATTATTTAAGTATGGATGGTGCAGTACCTGAAGGTGTAATTCCAAAGCATATATCTTGATAAAAAATATTTGTGAAAGTTTGAAATGCATGCTTGTCTACATGTAAAATGTAGATTCATTATAAAAGACGTGGCTTTCTTCTCATGTATATGCAGTATAGCTTATTTTAGAAGGTTGTCCATGTCTTTTGTCATAATGAGAGAGAGTTGAGCATGTAATGATATCGTGAGAAGTTTTTGAATGGAGGGTGATGTAATTGACAGTCTCTAACATTCGAATTGGTTTGTTTTTTCTTGTACTAGTTTTTTTATTTCTTATTTTCTTTTATTGGAAAAATGAAGAGTTGTACGAAGAGAAAAAACAGCTGATTCGAAAAACATGGTATGGTGTTTTTATTACATCAGTCACAATTTATTTCATGGTGAAAGGAATTGATTTAACCCTCTGGAAAAACATTTTAATGTTCGTTGCAATGGTCATATTTGTTGATATTGCGTTTATTTTAACTCCAAACATTTCGGAAATATGGGGGGCGAAATTTAGTGATATTGGAAAGACCGTTCAATCTATTAAACGATCATTAATTGCTTCGAAAGCACGAGGTGAAATTTACACAACAATTATTCAAAATGTAAACCCAGTGGCATTTGGGACGATGGAGTGGCAAACTGAAACAGAGTATGCAAAAAGCTTAAATGTATTTCTTGATACGTATGGTGAAAAAATTGGAGCAAAAATCGTTGTATTTGTGACAGCCAATGAATTAAATACAAATTTCCGTGGTATCCGCTCTCAATTTAGTATTACAGTACCTTTAGAACATATAGAGCAGTTAAATGCACAAAAAGCAGTGCAGGTTGAAAATGTTGGTATTATACCAGCGAAAATAGTAAAAGATGTTTGTATTGTTATTGATGGTCAAAAGAACAATCTTCAAGATCGGGATTTTGAAAATGTATATAATTTAACGATTCATCATAGTTATTTTAGTAAATAGGACAGAAGCAAAAGTTTCTGTCCTTCTTTCATACATAAATATAGACAAAGTTCGTGAAAATGAAACATAATTGAATAAATTTGGACAATCATCCCAACACTAGCAGGTAGAGGTGATTGTAGTGGAAAAAGAATATAGTAATGAATTTTTCAAAGAAGAAACTGAGGATACAACAGATTTCTCTTTAATAAAAGGAGATACAATGCAGCAAGTAGAAAGTTTAGAAGAAGAATTAAAAAGAAACGGATAAAAGTGCGTCTGGTTTATATTTGAGATATAATTAAGAGAGAAAGGTTGTATCTCTTTTATAAAAGGGGGAGGAAAAAATGCAAGAAATCAAACAACAAAAACTTTCTTTTTTTAAGGAAAAAAAAGAAGCACCAAATACAGATTTCTCTCTTGTAAAAGGTGCATTAACAGAAAATATTAATCGATTAGAAAAGCTCATGAATCATGATGCATCAAAATATATACAAAGGAAAAAATTGGAAGAAAATGTATAAAAGCATTTTCTTTTTTTATTTCTTCTTCATTCCTGCTCCGAATTCCTCAAAATCCAGTTTCTTATAATATGGAATATTTTCTTCTGTGCAAATTAATTGTAAATGCAGATTCCGTTTTTGACATTTCACTATTAATTTTTGCACTATACCTTTTCCAATCCCTTGATTTTGGTAGGATGGATGAACGACTAATCCACATAGGTAAGCGTTAATTACCCCATCTGAAATGATACGCCCTGTTGCAATTAATTGATCGTTATCATAAACACTTATAACAAAAGTACTTTGAGTTAGAGCATGATGCAATTGCTCTTTTGAAAGCTTTAAAAAGTCATTCCAACCGACGGAATCGTATAAATCGAAAATATGTTCAGGATCAGGGAGGTTGTCTGTAAAATACATATACATTCTCCTTTTTTATGTATTATAAAAATTATAACAATATTCTGTGAAAAAAGTGTAGGATAGTTTTGTTAAATAGGAGCGATAGGTTTACATCTTTCATAAAAAGTAAAATGATGAAGCGTGGTATAATGATAAAGAAAAGAATAATTTAAAATTCAATGATTTATTTGAGAGAGGAGCTTTACAATGTATTCTACTTTAGAACAATTAACAAAGCACCCTGTATTTTATCATTTTGCAGAAATTTCAAAGGTTCCAAGAGGATCTGGAAATGAAAAAGAAATTAGTGATTACTTAGTGAAATTTGCAAAAGATCGTAATTTAGAAGTTGTACAAGATGAAGCTTTAAACGTAATTATTAAAAAGCCAGCAACTAAAGGGTATGAAAATGTTCCAGCAATTATTATCCAAGGTCATATGGATATGGTTTGTGAGAAGAATCAGGCAACAGTTCATGATTTTGAAAAGGACCCAATCGAGTTACGAATTGTTGGCGACATGTTGTATGCAAATCAAACGACTTTAGGTGCGGATAATGGAATTGCAGTTGCATATGCATTAGCGCTTTTAGATTCAACAGATATCGATCATCCAGCACTAGAAGTTGTGATTACAACAGAAGAAGAGACAACAATGGGCGGAGCTTTTGCTGTTGATCCAAAGCACTTTGATGGAAAAATATTTATTAATATTGATTCTGAAGAAGATCATAAATTACTAGTAAGCAGTGCAGGAGGAGCAAAAGCAGTTGAAACAATTTCTGTTGTTTGGGAAGAAATATCTGCTGATTTAGCTGCATATCGTTTATATGTTGGAGGGCTAAAAGGCGGCCATTCGGGTATGGAAATTGATAAGCAACGCGGTAATGCAAACAAAGTTTTAGGACGAGTATTATATGATTTATCGAATGAGATCCAATTTAACATGAGTGAAATCCATGGTGGATTAAAAACAAATGCAATTCCACGTGAAAGTGTAGCAACAATTTTATTATCTGCAAATGATGTACATAAGGCAGAAGAGAAAGTTGCAGATTGGACACGCATTTTACAAGAAGAGCTACGTGCTATTGATCCCGATGTACATGTGTCTCTTACGAAATTAGAAGAAAAAGTAGAAAAAGTATTTGCGAAAGAAACACAAAAACAGCTTATATCTTCTTTATTCTTAATTCCAAATGGTATTCAAAGTATGAGTATGGATATTAAAGGGCTTGTAGAAAGTTCAACAAATTTAGGAGTTATTGAAACATTACATAATGAAATTAAATTGCGAAACGAAGTAAGAAGTTCAGTAAGTAGTCTAAAGCAGCATATTACGAATGAAATTAAGCATATTGCAGAATTGGTCGGAGCAAAGTTTGAGAAGGAATCAGAGTATCCAGAATGGCCATATAATCCAAATTCATCGATTCGTGATTTGTTTGAAAAAGTGCATAAAGAAAAATATAATAAAGATGTTGAAATCTTCGCAGTGCACGCTGGTATCGAATGCAGTGTATTTGTTCAAAAAATGCCTGAATTAGATGCAATTTCATTTGGACCAGATATTTTCAACGTTCATACGCCGGATGAACATATTAGTATTTCTTCTGTTATTAATAACTGGGGATACTTCATTGATGTAATGAGAGAAACAAAATCTTTAATATAAATATGAATGAATCGAACTGTCTAAGATTTTCTTAGGCAGTTTTTTGATGTATTTATAGGATTTCTCACACGGATAGGGTGAATAGGTGATGTCAGTATTTGCAAATTTAGCTGGCAAGGGAACTAAGAAAGTAATAATTTCATGTACTGTATTAGAAAGAAAATAAAACATTATATTCAAAAAACACAATATTATCTATTCTATCAAGATAAGCCATATAATAAAATGCTAATAATACGATTTGAAAAGGAATGCTAAAAAATACATACTGATTGTACCTTTATAAGGAAGGAAAATATGAAAAAAGATATAAAAGGTTATTCATTATAAGTATATTAGTAGTAGGAGTTAGTGCATTTTCATATCTACAAAGCAATGTATTAAGTATAGGAAAAGTATTGGCAACATCAAGTAAAATACCTGCTAATTTTAAAGGGTTTAAAATGGTCCAGTTGTCGGATTTACATAGTAAAACATTTGGAGAAAATCAGAAATTTTTAATTGAGAAAGTAAAAAAGTAGCGGTTTAGGGAATAGCATCATTCCTCAAAGGGTTTTTAATAGACCGGAGATTGTAGTCGTACAGTTTAATTAATTTGTACGACTTTTTTATTTGTTTTCGATGAAATTACTGTTATCTATTCACCAATACTCTTTTAATAGAAAATAGTATTGATGAGGGGGAAATTTACATGAAAGATTGAAATTCTCTATAAAGTACAAGTATCCATTACAGTTTTGTTAAATTTTTTCAACGCTACATAAACTAACAAATTTTGACGTCCTTTCTTTGTTATAGTTTAAATAATTAAAATAATCAGTTTTCGTTCGAATAAAAATGTTTATGACTTGTGCATATAAAAAATATTATAAAGGAGTGTACACATGTATAAAGAATTTGAAATTGAGGAATACACTGCAATTGAGGAGCAAATTCATTATTATAGTCAAAGTTTATTAGTGAATCATCCTGAGCAAATAATAAAGTATTTGGAAAAAAGGCTAGAAAAATATGCGGAAACTTTAAAATATGCACATTTGTATCCGGAAAAAGTTATTTTACCTATACAACAACTAATTATTGAATATTCTTTAGATGTTGTTAGAATTAGAAAATATTTAAATTTAAAGACTTAATTTGTAATCATTTGAAATGAATCAGAGTCGACAGTGAGAAAAAATATTCTACTGTCGACTCTGATTCATTTTCAATAACAAACTTAGTTGTTAGAAGTATAGGTTGAAAAAAATAATACTCATAAAAGAAATTTGACATATAATAATTCAAGAGTAAAATAAAAGTGAGTACTCACTCATTTTAGAAAGGGAGGAGATTTTATTGCAACAACCTTCTGTTATTTTGCAAGATGTATCAAAGCGTTTTGGAAAAAAAGAAGTATTGCATAATATTTCACTATCTGTAGCAGAAACAGAAATTTTTGGTTTAGTAGGCCCTTCAGGTTCTGGCAAAACAACACTTATCAAAATGATTGCTGGTATTAGTGAATCGACGACAGGTGAAGTAACAGCTTTAGGAACGAAAATGCCTAATTTAAATGGTATGAAGCAAATAGGCTATATGGCACAGGCTGATGCACTGTATGAAGAGTTATCTGCTTATGAGAACGCAGATTTTATCGCAACAATGTATGGATTGAAAGGTAAACGTAAGAAAGAGAGAATTGAAGAAGTTTTTACATTAGTTGAATTATCAGAGCATGCTAAAAAACAAGTGCAACATTTTTCAGGAGGGATGAAGAAACGGTTATCTCTAGCGATGGCACTTTTACATGAACCAAAGCTTTTAATTTTAGATGAGCCAACGGTTGGAATTGATCCAGTTCTTCGTAAATCTATTTGGGAAAAATTTTATGAACTCAAAGGACAAGGAACAACGATTATTGTGACAACACATATTATGGACGAAGCTGAATTTTGTGAACGTCTTGGATTAATTAGAGATGGGAAGCTAATTGCAACAGGAACCCCAAATGATTTAAAAGGTCGAACTTCATCAGGGCGGATTGAAGATGTCTTTCTATTGGAAGGAGCGGTTGAATCATGAGAATTGGTGGTGTAATTATTCGGATTATTCGGCAATTTTTCCGGGATAAACGATCGTTGGCAATGATGTTCGGAGCGCCAATGTTACTCCTTTGGTTATTATCGCTAGTGTTTACACAAAAGGATTACACTCCCCATATTGCATTAATAGATGTTCCAGTACCTATAGTAGAATCAATGAAAAAACAAGATGCTACCATCTATGAGTATAGTAAAGAAAAAGCACATTCTAAGTTAGAAAATCAACAAATAGATGCCATTATCACTTTCGAACATGGAAAAGTGAATGTGTTGCTTGAAGGTAGCGATTCTTCAAAAAACCGTGCCGTGCTAGAAGCATTACAAAAGGCCACAGAAAAAAATGAAATGCCTGGTATGAAACCAAAAATTGATTTTTTACATGGTTCCGCAGATTTTACGATGTTCGATGGACTCGGACCGGTATTAATTGGCTTTTTCACATTCTTCTTTGTCTTTATTTTATCAGGAGTTTCATTTGTGCGAGAACGTTTAAGTGGGACATTGGAAAGACTGCTATCTACTCCAGTGCGTCGCTGGGAAATTGTCATGGGTTATATACTGGGATTTGGTATTTTTGCTTTGTTACAATCTGTTATCATTGTAAGCTTCTCTGTTTATATTCTTGATTTATATGTAGCAGGATCACTGTGGCTTACATTACTCATTACATGTATGCTTTCACTAACAGCGTTAACACTTGGTACTTTTTTATCGGCATACGCCAATAACGAATTTCAAATGATTCAATTTATCCCACTTGTTATCGTACCGCAAATTTTCTTTTCAGGTTTATTTCCAATGGAATCAATGAATAAGTGGCTACAAATGCTTGGAAAGTTATTTCCGCTCACATATGGTGCTGATGCGATGAGACAAGTGATGATTCGTAATCAAGGATTTGCTGAAATTGCGGGAGACCTTTGTGTGTTATTTCTTTTTGCACTACTATTTACAATAGGGAATATATTTGCTTTGAGGAAACATCGAAGAATATAAATTTTATTAAAAGGGGCATGATGCATGAAAAAAGATTGGTTAGAGGAGTTAATTGCTGCTACCGATACAGATAAGCGTAATGAACGGCAAATGCGTATATTAGAAGCAGCGGTTGATATGTTTGGAGAAAAAGGATATGCGTCCACTTCAACAAGTGAGATTGCAAAGCGTGCTGGTGTAGCGGAGGGAACGATCTTCCGCTACTATAAAACGAAAAAAGATTTACTTTTAGCGGTTGTAATGCCCACATTAACTAAGTTCGCTGCACCATTTTTCGTACAAGCTTTTGCAAAAGAAATACTGGAGAATACGTATGAAACGTACGAAGAGTTTTTAAGAATAGCAATACGAAATCGATTTGAATTTGCTAAAAAACATTTTCCAATGCTAAAAATTTTATTGCAAGAAGTACCATTTCAACCAGAATTAAAAAATGAAATACAACAATTAGTGGAACAAGAACTTTTTTCCCGTTTTAAAAAACTAATTATACATTTTCAAGAACAAGGGCAAATTATTGAAATGCCTACATCTTCAGTTGTGCGCTTTACTTTATCTTCTATAATGGGGTTAATTTTAACTCGATTTTTATTATTACCGGAAGAAAAATGGGATGATGAAGTGGAAATTGAACATACAGTTCAATTGATATTATATGGATTAACACCACGGAGGTAATAAATTTACCAGATGTCGATGGCTTTATCTTAAAGAATCGTTCTCCAAGTTGTGGAACTAGAGATGTGAAAATTTATACAGGATACGAAAAATCACCAGTAAAAGGAAAAGGTGAGGTGTATTGGTAATACTGTATTGAAAAAATTTTCGCATGTTGCAATAGAGGAAGAGGGAAGATTGTCGAATTTTATTATTTGAGAGCATTTCTTTACGAGACTGTTTACAATCGCACATTTTAAAACAATTAAACATCATAAAAGTTTAAAAGGACTTGTATCTTTTCAATCTGATCATAAATATTTATAGCGTATAATCAGACGAAACAAAAAGAATTAGGACGAATTATTGCTAACCATGTAAACGATAATCTTGAATGTGTTTTTGAAAAGTATGAGAAAATTTTATATGAATTATTGAAGCGGACACCTCGCTATACATCGAATATAAATTGTATGTCAGCATATTTTTGGTTACTTTAAAAATAAGTTAAAAAAGCAAGAGAAAGAGTATTTTATGGTACTTCTTAAAAAGTATGCAGAAAAGAAAATACCTCTTAGTAGTTTGCTTGTTGTTTTAAGTCATGGGTCTTGCGTTTTGAAGAATAACATTTAATAAGACAAACATAATTTGGACCGTCCCCTGAAGCATTTGTAGAAATTTCATATTCAGGTAAAGGAAGAGATAGTTAAAGAAAAAACCTCATAATTCGACAAAAAAATTCCTATGTTGTTGTAGAACAATGTAGGAATTTTTTTGTGCATGAGTACAGAATCTGTTTTAAAATTAAATTATGACAGAATTATAACAATTATCTAACTACTATCCTTATCTTTTAAAAAGCAATGTTTGTAGTACAGACTCGCACGCTGTCGAAACTCAATATTCGATAAGGGGTGTGTAGCGGAATGGAATTTACTCTAACTCGCGAAAAACAAATGATTAAAGAAATGGTACGTGACTTTGCTGAAAAGGAAATCGCACCAAAAGCTGTGTATTATGACAAAACAGCTGAGTTTCCATACGAAACGTTTCAAAAAATGGGCGAACTAGGTTTGTTAGGAATCCCATTCCCAGAAGAGTATGGAGGTTCTGGCGGCGATACTGTATCGTACGCATTAGCTGTTGAAGAAATTGGACGTGCTTGTGGCGGTACAGGCTTAAGTTATGCTGCAACAATTTCATTAGGTGCCTCTCCGATTTATTACTTTGGTACAGAAGAACAAAAGCAAAAGTATTTAATCCCGATGGCATCTGGAAAAACATTAGGTGCTTTTGGTTTAACAGAACCGAACGCTGGATCTGATGCAGGTGGCACACAAACAAAAGCATTTTTAGATGGTGATGAATACGTAATTAGTGGTGAAAAGTGCTGGATTACGAATGCGGAGTATGCAAATACAATTATTGTAACCGCTGTCAACGGTGTTGAGGAAAATGGTAAAAAACGTATTTCTGCATTTATTGTACCGACAACAAGTGAAGGTTTAACGATTTCAAGTCCATACGATAAGATGGGGGTTCGCGCTTCTAATACTTGCGAAATCGTACTTGATAGCGTTCGTGTACCGAAAGAGAATATTCTTGGTGATGTGAATAAAGGATTTAAGCAATTTTTATATACACTTGATGGAGGTCGTATTTCCATTGCGGCATTAGCTGTAGGGATTGCACAATCTGCTTTTGAGCGTGCACTTCAATATGCGAAAGAGCGTCAGCAATTTGGAAAAACGATTTCTAATTTCCAAGCGATTCAATTTAAACTGGCAGATATGGCTACTGAGGTGGAATTGGCGCGTAATTTAGTACATAAAGCAGCTTGGTTAAAAGATCATGATAAACCTTTCGGTAAAGAAGCAGCTATGGCAAAACTTTTTGCATCTGAAGCAGCCAGTCGTATTGCGAATCAAGCCGTGCAAATTCACGGTGGATATGGTTATATGCGTGAATATGAAGTTGAGCGTCATATTCGCGATGCAAAACTTTTAGAAATTGGTGAAGGAACTTCTGAAATTCAACGTCTCGTAATTGCAAGACATTTAGGATGTAGATAAAAGGGAGGGTTCACTATGTTTCAAAAAATCTTAATTGCTAATCGTGGTGAAATTGCAGTTCGTATCATTAAAACTTGTCAAAAACTTGGAATACGTACAGTTGCTATTTATTCAGAGGCAGATGAAAATGCACTTCATGTCAAACTAGCAAACGAGGCTTATTTAGTTGGTGGTCCGCGTGTCCAAGAGAGTTATTTAAATCTCGAAAAAATTATAGACATTGCGAAGAAAACAAATGCTGAAGCGATTCATCCAGGTTATGGATTATTATCAGAAAATCCATCCCTCGCGATTCGTTGTAAAGAAGAAGGACTTGTATTTATCGGCCCTTCTGAAGAAATTATTGCTAAGATGGGTAGTAAAATCGAATCGCGTCTGGCAATGCAAGAAGCAAATGTTCCTGTTGTACCAGGAATCACAACAAATATTGAGACTGCTGAGGAAGCGATTGAAATTGCGAAACAAATTGGTTATCCATTAATGCTGAAGGCATCCGCGGGCGGCGGAGGCATTGGAATGCAGTTGATAGAAACTGAGCAAACGCTCACCAGGGCATTTGAGAGTAATAAAACGCGTGCGCAAAACTTTTTCGGTAATGGTGAAATGTACTTAGAGCGCTATATTGCAGACGCGCATCATATCGAAATTCAGCTTCTAGCTGATACTCATGGAAATACAGTGTATTTATGGGAACGTGAATGTTCTGTACAACGCCGAAATCAAAAAGTGATTGAGGAAGCACCATCTCCATTTTTAGATGAAGCGACTCGTAAAGAAATGGGAGAAGTTGCTGTACAAGCAGCAAAAGCTCTTGGCTATATAAATGCAGGTACTGTTGAATTTCTTGTAGATGATGAGAAAAACTTTTATTTCTTAGAGATGAATACGAGATTACAAGTAGAGCATCCCGTTACCGAAGAAATTACCGGTCTAGATCTTGTTGAGCAGCAATTACTTATTGCATCTGGTGAAAAGCTTTCCTTTACGCAGGACGATATAAATCGTAGTGGTCATGCCATTGAAGCGCGTATTTATGCGGAGGATCCAAAAACATTTTTCCCATCACCTGGGAAGATTACGGACCTAACGTTACCAGAAAAAGTGCGCATTGATCACTTTTTAGAAAATAACGTGACAATCACACCGTTCTACGATCCAATGATTGCAAAAGTAATTGCTCATGGTGAAACACGTCAAGAGGCAATTGAAAAACTACAGAATGCACTTCAAGAACTGAAAGTGGAAGGCATTAAGACGAATACACCAATGCTACTGCAAGTATTAGAAGATGAAGTATTCCAAAGTGGAATTTATACAACAGGTTTTGTAACAAAACAACTTGTAAAAAAATAAGGTTTATGAATATTAAAGGGGGAAAAAATGATGACAAAAGTGTATGCATCGATGGCAGGTAATGTTTGGAAGATTGTTGTGGGAGTAGGAGATACAGTAGAAGAAGAACAGGATGTCGTCATTTTGGAATCTATGAAAATGGAAATTCCAATCGTTTCAGAAGAAGCCGGTACAGTCATGAAAATTAATGTGCAAGAGGGCGATTTTGTTAATGAAGGAGATGTATTAATAGAGATTGAATAGGGAGAAGAAGGGGTGAAATGTATTGAAGCTACCTACTTTTGCTGTCATTAAAGAAGTTGGACCACGTGATGGTTTGCAAAATGAGAAGAAAATTGTTGGCACAAAAGATAAAGTGAAATGGATTCAATTACTTTCAGAAGCTGGAGTATCGTATATTGAAGTTTCCTCGTTCGTTCACCCAAAATGGGTTCCTGCTTTAGCTGATGCAAGTGATGTGTTTTCAGAGTTAAAGCAGAAACCAGACGTTACATATGCTGCGCTTGTTCCAAATCAAAATGGTTTGGAACGAGCTCTTTTGCAAAATGTAGATGAGGTGAATGTTTTTTTATCAGCAAGTGAATCACATAATAAAAGCAATATCAATAAGTCTATTAAAGAAGCATTATCTGTTATAAAAGATATTACAAAGCAGGCACAATTTGCAGGTAAAAGAGTAAGAGGTTACGTTTCTACTGTATTTGGTTGCCCTTATGAGGGGGATGTAAGCATTGATGCTGTAGATGAGTTATGTAATCAGCTCTTCTCATATGGCATTTATGAAATCTCACTTGGGGATACGATTGGTGTAGCAAATCCATTGCAAGTAGAGTATGTATTAGAACATTTACTTAAAAAATATGATTCTTCTCAATTCGCAATGCATTTTCATAATACGTACGGGATGGCGCTTGCAAATGTCGTTCAGTCATTGGCATACGGTGTTACGACATTTGATAGTTCTTGTGGTGGTCTCGGTGGTTGTCCTTATGCACCAGGAGCCTCAGGAAATGTTGCAACGGATGATCTAGTACATATGCTCCATCAAATGGGGGTACAAACCAATATAAATGAAGAAAAATTATTAAAAGCTAGCCAATTTATTCAAAGTAAGTTAAACATTCAATTGCCAAGTCATGTGTATAAAGCATTGCAACATAAAACAATAAGTAGGTGATAAAATGTTACAATTGCAAAATATTTCAGTGAACTATATAACACCGCATATTGTAAAAATAACATTAAATCGTGAACGACAAGCAAATTCGTTATCTCTTGCACTATTGGAAGAGTTGCAATCTACACTCACTCATATTAATGAAGAAGCTGATGTTCGTGTTGTCATTTTAACAGGAGCGGGCGAAAAGGCATTTTGTGCCGGAGCGGATTTAAAAGAACGTGCCAATATGAATGAGGAACAAGTACGTCATGCAGTCGGAATGATTCGTTCCACAATGGATATGGTTGAACAATTATCACAACCAGTTATTGCTGCAATAAATGGAATTGCACTTGGTGGTGGTACTGAATTAAGTTTAGCGTGTGATTTTAGAATTGCAGCAGAAACAGCAAGTCTTGGACTTACTGAAACATCTCTAGCTATTATTCCAGGAGCCGGTGGTACGCAACGACTACCAAGACTAATTGGTATTGGTAGAGCAAAAGAATTAATTTATACAGCAAGACGTATTTCAGCAAATGAAGCGAAGGAATACGGAATGGTGGAATTTGTTGTACCAACAAACTTACTAGAAGAAAAAGCAATTGAAATTGCAGAACGTATTGCTAGTAATGGCCCAATTGCTGTTCGATTAGCAAAAGAGGCAATTTCAAATGGTTTACAAGTGGATTTGCACACTGGACTACAAATGGAAAAGCTGGCGTATGAAGGTGTGATTCATACGAAAGATCGATTAGAAGGACTACAGGCATTTAAGGAAAAACGTAAGCCGATGTATAAGGGGGAGTAAATGTGCTAGAACAAAAACAACAATCTAATTCGTTTGCAGAACGTGTTGAAACAATTAAACAAGGCGGAGCTCCGAAATATCATGAGCAAAATAAAGAAAAAGGAAAAATCTTTGTTCGGGATCGTTTAGCTCTTCTATTTGATAATGGCGAGTATGTAGAAGACGCTCTCTTTGCAAATTGCGAGCAGTCAGGCTTACCGGCAGATGGGGTTGTAACTGCTACTGGTAAAATACACGGACGAACTGTATGTGTGATGGCGAATGATTCAACAGTGAAAGCTGGATCTTGGGGTTCTCGTACAGTTGAAAAGATTTTACGTATCCAAGAAACAGCTGAAAAGTTACGTGTACCACTGTTTTATCTAGTTGATTCTGCCGGTGCTCGTATTACGGATCAAGTTGAAATGTTCCCAGGCCGCCGCGGTGCAGGACGTATTTTTTATAACCAGGTGAAGCTGTCGGGTAAGGTACCGCAAATTTGTTTATTATTTGGTCCTTCAGCAGCTGGTGGTGCTTATATTCCTGCTTTTTGTGACGTTGTTATGATGGTGGAAGGAAATGCATCCATGTACTTAGGTTCACCGCGCATGGCTGAAATGGTTATTGGTGAAAAAGTAACATTAGAGGAAATGGGCGGTGCTCGTATGCATTGTTCCGTATCAGGATGCGGAGATGTGTTATGTAAAACAGAAGAAGATGCAATTGCTCAGGCAAGACGATATATTTCATATTTTCCAAGTAACTATCAAGAAAATGCTCCTGCGACTAAGCCTCAAGAACCAAAGCAGTTCGAAAAAACGTTAGAACAAATCATCCCAGAAAATCAAAATGCTCCTTTTAATATGAAAGATCTTATTAACCGTATTATCGATGAAGGTTCTTTCTTTGAAGTGAAAAAGTTATTTGCGCAAGAACTTATTACAGGATTAGGACGAATCGATGGGAAACCTGTTGGTATTGTTGCAAATCAGCCGCGTATGAAAGGTGGCGTATTATTCCACGATTCTGCTGATAAAGCAGCAAAGTTTATTAACTTATGTGACGCATATCATATTCCATTATTATTCCTTGCCGATGTGCCTGGATTTATGATTGGAACAAAAGTGGAGAGAGCTGGTATTATTCGTCACGGTGCGAAAATGATTTCTGCAATGAGTGAAGCGACAGTACCGAAAATTTCAATTGTTGTTCGTAAAGCATATGGTGCTGGTTTATATGCAATGGCAGGCCCAGCTTTTGAGCCGGATTGCTGCCTTGCGTTGCCGACGGCTTCTATTGCTGTAATGGGCCCTGAAGCTGCTGTCAATGCTGTATACGCGAATAAAATTGCAGCGCTACCAGAAGAAGAGCGTGCAAGTTTTATTGCAGAAAAACGTGAAGAATATAAACAAGATATTGATATTTATCGACTAGCATCAGAAATGGTGATAGATGGTATTGTTCATCCGAATGATTTACGTGAAGAATTAAAGAAACGCTTTGAAATGTATATGAGTAAATATCAAGTATTTACAGATCGAAAACATCCAGTTTATCCAGTATAAAAGCCCTATTAAGGGTTTTCTTATTCGAAATATGAGGAGGGGAAAACAGTGAAACAAGTCGTATGGTTTCCAACAGAAGAATATAAAGAGAAAACGCGTTTGCACGGATGGATGAAATCGCTGGGTTATGACGATTATGAAGCATTTTATAACAAGTCAATTGAAGAAACTGCATGGTTTTGGGGAGAAGCAGAACGTGCAGTTGGCTATCAATGGATGAGGCCGTATACAGAAGTGTTAGATTTAGCAAACGGTACACCGTTTGCACAGTGGTATACAGGGGGAACGTGCAATGTAGTTGAATCTGCTTTATCTCGTTGGCTTGCAGATGAAGAAACAAAAAAACAACCTGCCCTCATGTATGAAGGTGAAAATGGAACAACAAAAACATTTACATATGAAGAACTTGATAGCTGGGTAAGCCGCGTTGCGAATGGTTTGAAGCATATGGGCATTGAAAAAGGTGATCGTGTAACAATTTACATGCCGATGATTCCAGAAACAGTTGTTGCTATGTTAGCAGTAATGAAAATCGGTGCAATTATTTCTCCGATTTTTTCTGGATTTGCAGCTGATGCAGTTATGACGCGTGTACAAGCAGCAGGATCCAAAATGATTATTACAGCTGATGGATTCTCACGCCGCGGTAAAATCGTTTCATTAAAAGATGAGGTGGATAAAGCGTGTGAACATTGTCCGACTGTTGAGAAAGTTGTGATTGTCCGTCATGCCGGAAATAATTTTACACCTCACAATTATGATCTTTCCTGGAGTATTCTTGAAAAGGAAAAGCCATTTACACATGCTGAAGAAATGAAAAGCGATGATCCGCTTATGCTCATATATACATCCGGAACGACTGGTAAGCCAAAAGGAACGGTACATACGCACGCTGGATTCCCTTTGAAATCAGCATTTGATGCAGGATTTGGTATGAATATTAAGCAAGGTGATCGTGTGTTATGGGTAACTGATATGGGCTGGATGATGGGACCATTTTTATTATTTGGTTCCCTTATTAATGGGGCAACAATGGTCATGTATGAAGGTGTTCCGGACTATCCGGAAGCAGATCGATTATGGGAAACTGTCGATCGATATCAAATTACACATCTTGGAATTTCTCCAACATTAATTCGAGCATTGATGGCAAAAGGTGATGAATATGTAAAGAAACATTCTCTGGAAAGTTTAGAGGTATTTGCATCAACAGGTGAACCGTGGAATCCTGATCCTTGGATGTGGCTTTTTGAAACAGTTGGAAAAGGAAAGGTACCAATTTGTAACTATTCAGGTGGAACCGAAATTTCTGGTGGAATCTTTGGAAACGTGTTAGTTAAACCAATTGCGCCGATTAGTTTTAATGCATCATTACCTGGAATGGCAGCTGTTGTATTAGATGAACAAGGCAATCCGATTCTTGATGAAGTTGGCGAATTGTGTTTAGAAAAACCATGGGTTGGAATGACGAAAAGCTTCTGGGAAGATGACGAGCGCTACGTTAATACATATTGGTCGCGCTTTGATAATAAGTGGGTACACGGTGATTGGGTAATCTATGACGGTGAACAATATATCATTACAGGACGTTCCGATGATACATTAAATATTGCAGGAAAACGCATTGGACCAGCTGAATATGAATCAATTCTTGTAAAACATCCTAATGTAATAGAAGCTGCCGCAATTGGTGTACCAGATGAGGTGAAAGGGGAAGTCTGCCATTGCTTTGTTGTTTTACAAGAAGGAATAAAATTTACATCTGAACTAAAAAAAGAATTATTGAATTTAGTAAACTCTCATATCGGAAAGGCGTTATGTCCAAAAGATATTCATGTTGTAGAGGACTTGCCGAAAACACGAAATGCTAAAGTAATGAGACGGGTAATTAAAGCAGCATACTTAGGGAAAGAGTTGGGAGATTTATCTTCGTTAGTGAATCCAGAAGTTGTATCATATATTCAGGGATTACAATCTGAGCAAGTATAAAAAATAAATAACGAACTCTTTTTTATAAGAGTTCGTTATTTATTTTTGGATATTCTACATTCTTTTCTATTGGATAACCGTTTGTTTTTCTACCTTCTATGTTTTTGTCTTTATCATTTTCATCCTTTTTTCATATTGTGTAGTAAAAGAATAAAGGAGTGGAAATTATGGGTTGTCGTGATGAATGGTTTGAAAAAACCCATTCTAAATGCCGGGATCACAAAAAGCATTCTAAATGCTGGGATGATAATGATGATTGCTTGAAGAAATTTAAAGAGTGTAAAAAAGATCATAATGAAAAATGTGATTGTTGCTGTACAACTGGTATTTTCCGTAAGTTAAGAGAACTAAGAGATAGTTTTAATTTAGTTACTTTGATTTTAAGAGGAACTACAATTGAAATTGTTGGTGTTGTTGAATCTGTAAATTGTGATACTGTTACCATAAGAACCGGTCGTACTACACGCAGCACAGTATCCCTTTGTGAGATTATTGCAGTTAGTGAACAAGAACCAGAAATTGCTTCTGAAATACATGCAGAGCTTCTTAACATTGTAAAAAAGAATAACTAGTTTTCTTTAAAAGAAGCTATTTTCAAAAGCGAATGGCTTCTTATTTGTGATTCTCATAATTTAGTAGGTAAACTTATATGTGTAAAAAATTAATAGTAATGAGAAAATATCGAATTTATACAGGGGAGCTAACCAATGAGTAGATACCACATTGGGCTTTTTAGGACTCTTCTAATTGTACAAACGCTTTTCATCCTTTTACATATAGTATCAAATAGAGTTCATTATTTTAATGAATTCTACGACAGCTCTAGCTCCTAGCACGTTTACCCTAATCACATTAGATTCTATTATTTATGATTACTGGTAAGAAGTAAAACTCGCAAGCTTTGTGGTATAAGGAAGCGAGTTTTCTTCTGTATATAGGAGAATTGATTTTTGTAATAAAAAATTCATTTTATAAGAAATGTACGCAATATTTGTTGTTCTCCTAAATGTGTTACATGTATAGCTCTCGTTTTCGGGGCTTTTGTTACCCAATTTTGTTCTAACATTCTTTCTAATATAGCTTTTCCTAAGGCTCCTGCTATATGGTGTTGTCTTTCAGTCCAATCTAAGCAACATTTTGAGAATGCTCGTCTTTTCCTGTGTAATGAATCCAAGTCAATACCAAATTCTTTGAAAAATAATTGTCCCTCTTTAGTCACCTCAAATTGTAAATTTTCCTTAACTAATATGTTGTTATTCAAAAGTGAATTTGTAATTTCAACACCTAATTTCCCAGCTAAATGGTCATAGCAAGTTCTGGCATATTGAATTTCTCTAGTCTCTTTCGATTGCTTTAAGGATTGAATTGGTTCTGGGGGAGCTAAATATAGTATTTTTTCTAGAGATTCTGCTATTGTATGATTTGTTATTTTGTAATAACGGTGTCTTCCATGTTTTTCAACATCTATAATTTCTGCTTCATATAGTTTTTGAAGATGAAAGCTAGCTGTTTGTGGTTTGATTTTTGCGGCATGTGCTAATTCAGTAGCTGGATGTGGACGACCATCCAAAAGTTGAATTAAGATGGTTGCTCGTGATGTATCACTAATAAGAGAAGCTATTTTTGCTGCGTTTACATTCATTTGCATCACTCCTTATTTTACATCCATATTTCGATGATAATGGAATTATTTGTGTTTTACAATACAAATAAATATCGAATTTAGGAGTGATAGTATGAATGCTAAAACAGAGAAACTGTTATGTAAAGAAATAAAACCAAAGATTTTATACTATGGAATGCCAATTTATTTATTATCGACATCAGATGAGGATGGAACAACAAATATTAGTCCAATGTCTTCTTCATGGGCTTTAGGAAACTATGTAATTTTAGGTATTGGTTTGGGAGGTAAATCGATTGAAAATCTTGAAAGGAATAGAGAATGTGTTATTAATTTACCTTCTTCATCGCAGTGGAAACAAGTGGAAAAAATCGCACCTTATACAGGATTAGAACATGTCCCAGTTTACAAACAAGAAATGGGATATACCTATCAAAAAGATAAATTTGCACTAGCTGGCTTGACTCCGCTAGATTCAAAATTTGTAAAACCACAACGTATTAAAGAATGCCCATTACAAATCGAAACAATCGTAAAACAAATTAGGATTCTAGAATATGATCCTTTCTTTGCAATTGTTGAAACCGAGGTTGTTCATGTACATGCGCATGAAGAGATAATACTAGGGGAAAACCATATTGATCCGCAAAAATGGAGTCCGTTATTTTATAACTTTAGGCACTATTTTTCGATAGGAGAAGAGCTTGGGAAGAATTATCGAGCTGAAAGTTAGTTGTATGTATTTTGAATGACAAATTATATACAATTGAAGTTTTTCGATGGACAGAAGATGAGGGATATGAATATTGGAATCCAAAAACACGGAATCTCTCTCTTATAGATTCAAAAGAACATGCAATTGAACTTGCTTATGAACATATAAGACAATATACTTCTGAAAAAGTAATGATGAAAGGTGATATTAATACATAATTGCAATTCGTTTTATAGGTGTCAGTGATAAACACTAGGCTTAATTAACTGAAAACAAGTAATTTACGAACTAGAAAATAGGGGGATTTTAGTGAGAAAAATAGTACTATATAGTGATCAAGTGCAAGAAGATAGAAAATTGGATTATGAACTTTTAAGATTATTAAATAAAGAAAACCCTTCAATAGCATATCTTCGATCATCTTCAGATGTAACAGGAAAGTATTTTAATTATGTAGTTAAATACTATAGAGAATTAGGAATTAGTAATGTAGAATATTTTGATTTAGATAAAGAATATGATGAAAGAAAGATTAATGACATATTTAATTATGATGCAATACATCTTTCGGGTGGAAATACATTCCGCTTTTTAAATTCCCTAAGAAAAAGAAATTTAATGCAGCCATTAAAATATTATGTGGAAAATGGTGGGGTTTTGATTGGGGTTAGTGCAGGCAGTATAATAACAACTAAAAGTATTGATACAGCTCAATTTGTAGACGAAGATATAATAGGACTAGAGGATAGAAGCTCTTTAGGTTTTGTAGATTTTGATTTTCTGCCTCATTGGAGTGAGGAACAAAGTGAAAAATATTTAGATTTATTAAAGGATTATTCCAAGTTGAGCAATAGGACCATTTTTGCTTGTAAAGATGGTGGCGGGATAGTTATTGATGGAGAAAATATTAAATTGATTGGAGATATAATAAAAATCTAATCTGGTGAAAATGATGGAGGTAAGAGGATTATCAATTGATCATATAAAGATTATGCGCTGAGTTCATCAATATGGATCTCAATTAAAAGAGAAAGTACGACAGCATCTAAAACAACAAATGATTCATGGTGAGTTGATGAAACCTATATTAAAGTAAAAATGCACTATATTTATATCGTTTCGTTGATTCAGAACAGAATACCATTGATTTTTATCTAAGTAAATCAAGAGATAAACAAGCAGCCAAGTGCTTTTTCAAGAAAGCCTTGGCCTTTTCGTACGTTTCTAAACCTCGTGTGATAACAGTAGATAAGAACTATCAAATTGATCAGATGTTTTTGATGTTGTTCAAACAGTTGCTGTAGTATCTAAGTCTCTATCATTATCTTCGTTATTTGTTTGAAACACTTCCCAACATCGATTTAAACAATAAAGAGGAAATTGATAAAGTCTTGCCGTGATCAATGGATTTACCATCTAGTTGCAGAGTACCAAAAAAAAGTGAAGCAAACAAAAAACAACTCCAAAATCAACTTTTATTGTATATTTTGGAGTTACTTGACGTTTACATTGAAAATGGGTCGGAATTTTGGACATCCTTTCACAATCTAATATAATTGGTTAACCAAAAATTACCGATGAAAAGTTCTTATATTAAATAAAAAAGCCGACTTTCAATCCATAATTCTGGAAGGAATAGTCGGCTTTTCTTAATTTCCACACTGTTTTTTGCTTATCTTAACCCAAAAGTTTTACGATTCTTTTTAAATTAACGGTGAATATGGCCATTGCTCCTTGTAATTCCATACCAATTAGACCCGAGGATGAAGCCACATCGTACCCGTGTTACCCTCAAAACTCATTATTTTTATTAACTCCTTTGATGGCACTCGCTACCCCAATAGCAATGAGATTAATGCAATTACAGTTGAAGAGGCTGAATGTTTCTTCAGTGAATTTTTATTTAAGAGGTTTATTTTTTTAGTTTACTAAATTAATTGATTTATTCACTGGACTTTTTTCGCTCTTTTTATCGTAATAAAAAATGAGTGAATGTTAATAGTTATTAAAATCTTCGGATCCATGAATTTCAATATGGGTGAATAGTGGCGAAAAATTAAATTGAAAATTTTGAAAATTAATATTGCGCTTATTTTTTACCTCTGATATATTATATTTAAGTAAAAATTCAGTAAATTATTAATTTTATTTACTAAAAATAGAAAAAGAGGTAATCATATTGGTAACATTAAATGAAATTGCCAAAAAGGCACAGATATCAAAAACGACTGTATCAAGAGTGTTAAATGAGGATCAAACTTTATCCGTTACAGAAGAGACTCGGAAAAAAATCCTTCAGGCTGCAGAAGAGTTAGATTACATACCTAAAAAGCAACGAAATATAGAAAAAAAAATTACCAATCCTAAGCAGTACGGAAAAATTGGGCTTTTGATGTATCTTTCTCAGGAATCGGAATTTGATGATCCATATTTTTTGGCCATTCGTAATGGAATTGAAAAGAGAATGATTGAATTGGGAATTGAACTATCGAAAGTGTTGAGACCTCCTTTCAATAAAAAGGATCTAGAAGGATTGGATGGATTAATAGTAGTAGGAGTCATAGGTCAAGAAGAGGTGGAAAATCAAGTAAAGCAAGTACAACATTTAGTGTTTGTCGATGTATCTCCTGACGAACAACTATATGATTCAGTGGTGATAGATTGTGAAAAAGCTACTGAAAAGGTTATTCAATACTTATTGGATTTAGGACACAAAAAAATCGGTTATATTGGTGGTCAATCATATACCATTGGTGGATTATCTGGAAAATTAGAGATTCAAGATGTACGAAAAAGAACATATGAAAAAATGCTAACGGAACAGGGATTATATAACCCGGAATATACTTATATTGGAAAATGGGCAACGAAAGATGGCTTAACGCTAATGGAGGAAGCGATCCATTCAGGGAATCTCCCTACCGCCTTTTTCATTGGAAGTGACCCTATGGCCATTGGTGCTTTGAAAGCTTTAACGGATTCAGGATTAAAGGTTCCTGATGATATCGCAATCTTTGGATTTGATGGGATTGAATTATGCGAATTTGTTACTCCTCCATTATCCACTGTAAAAGTTCATACCGAGGAGATGGGGAAAGTAGCAGTAAATCTTCTAGTTGAACGCATTGATGGGAGAACACTGCCATTAAAAGTGGTGGTTCCGACTAATTTGATTATTAGAAAAAGTTGTGGAGGTGAGGGGATTTAAAAAATTTTTAAGAAGGAATGAAAACGTATTCTTAAAGTTAGGTCTAAAGATTGTTTTACAAAAGACAAAATTGATCTTCAAAAAATGATAGGGGGATTTATGTTGAAAAAAAGAATATCGTTATTATTAATTTTAGCTATTTCTTTTGCAATGGTGCTTTCTGCTTGCGCGAACAGTGAGAAATCTTCTAGTCAAGGTAAAAGTGGGGAGAAAGTATTACGCTTTGCTACATGGGATACTGGAGAGAGTCTCAAATACCAACAAGATATTGCGAAAAAGTTTGAAAAGGCGAATCCAGGAGTGAAAGTGCAAGTTGAAGCATATGCTGACGGGTTTGAGGATAAGCTGGCTGCTTCTTTCGGCGCAAAAAATCCCCCTGATGTCATGTATATGTGGAATTATCCAGATTACTATAAATCTCTGGAGCCACTTGATGACTACGTAAATAAAGACAGTAGTTTTAAAACTACTTTTGATGATTTTTATACAAATATTCTAAACTATCACAAATTTAAAGATACTACCTATGGATTTCCAGTTGGTTTTACCACTCGCGTCATTTACTACAATAAAAAACTTTTCCAAGAAGCAGGGGTACCTCTTCCGACTTCTGGTTGGACTTGGGAGCAGTTCAGTGATGCAGCGAAAAAGTTATCCAATCCTGAAAAGAAACAATATGGGTTTGTTCTCTCTTCCAAAAAAAATTCATATGCATTCCAAGAATATGTATGGAGTAATGGGAGTAGTTTCATTAGTCCTGACGGCAAAAAGGTAGATGGATATATGAATAGTCCAAAAACACAAGAAGTCCTTAAAGACTTTCAACATATGATTGATGAAAATAGTGCTATTGTGTCTGATAAAGTCACTGATAGTTTCAAATCAGGGAAAATCGCTATGATCGAGAACGGCATTTGGCCTTTAGAAGAATTTAAAAAGGCTGGCATGGATTTTGGAACTGCAGAAATTCCAGCCTTTCATGGACAACCTTCAAAGGGTGTTATCCATTCTGCAGGAATTGCAATGGCCAAAGACTCTAAAGAAAAAGACATAGCTTGGAAATTTATCAAATACTTTGTATCAGCAGAAGCAGCAAAAATGAGAAAGTCTGATATGCCAGTACTTAAGAGTGTGGTTTCCGAACAAAGTCATAAAAATGATCAGTTATTAAGTACATTCTATTCTATGCTTGAAAGATCATCAGATACTCCAGGCTTTTTACTTACAAGCAAATGGACAGAAGTTGACAAAAAACTAGATTATGCAATTAGCAGTGTATTATTAGGGCAAAATTCAGCAGATAAAGCCTTGAATGAAGCGGTTAAATTAATAGAGCCTGAATTGAAAAAATAGTTTAAGAGAAAGAAGGGGATCATTTCATGATTATAAAAACTGAAAATAAAATAACTCAAACGGTTCCCGAACGACCTATATCCATTCTATCAAAGATTAGATGGGGAGACCTTACTCCCTATCTATTCATTTCTCCTTGGATCATTGGTTTCTTCTGTTTTACGTTCGGACCCTTGATTTTTTCTCTTATCATAAGCTTTTTTGATTGGCCTACTGTTGGAACCCCAACGTTTATTGGTTTCAAAAATTATGTTGATATGTTTACAAATGATCCAGTGTTTTGGCAATCTTTAGGAGTTACCTTTAAGTTTGCTGCTATTTTAGTACCGTTAAACATCGGTATTGCTCTCTTGCTAGCTATATTATTAAACCAAAAAGTAAAATGGCTTTCAGGCTATAGAACGATATTCTATCTTCCTACGGTTGTTTCGGGAGTAGCCCTTTCAATGATTTGGTCATGGATGTACGACGGTGAATACGGTTTACTAAACTATCTACTATCATTAATAGGCATTAATGGACCAAACTGGCTAAATGATCCAACCTGGTCACTTTTTGCCATCGTGTTTGCAGGTATTTGGGGGCAAGGGACTATGATGCTGATATTCTTAGCCGGTTTAAAAAATATACCGAAAGACCTATATGAAGCTGCAGATATAGATGGTGCAAGTAAATGGCACAAGTTCAGTAAAATAACACTTCCGATGCTGAGCCCAACCATTCTGTTTAATGTCATTACTGCTATCATTTCAGCATTTCAACAGTTAACACTCGCGCTTGTTCTAACAGGTGGAGGACCTTTAAGAAAGACGTATTTCTATGCGATGTATGTTTATGAAAATGCTTTCAAGTATTTTAAAATGGGTTATGCATCCGCAAATGCTTGGTTTATGTTCTTAATTATTTTGGCTCTGACATTACTGGTTTTCAAAACATCTAATACTTGGGTTTACTATGAAAATGAAATGAAAAAGAAACAAAAATAGGAAAGGAGGAATATGATGATTACGAGAAGTATAACAACGAAGGTTATTGTACATACAATACTGATTATTTTTTGTTTATTTTTTATCGCACCATTTCTTTGGATGTTCATTACAGCTGTAAAAACCCCTGCTGAGACATTTGTTTTTCCTCCGAAACTAATTCCGTCTCAGTTTGAATTTAGTAATTTTTATACAGCCTGGACTGTTTTACCTTTTACAACATTTCTGAAAAATTCTTTGATTGTTACAGGATTAGGCATCATCGGACAACTATTATCATCTTCTTTAGTAGCTTATGGATTTGCCAGATTCAATTTTAAAGGAAGGGACATTCTTTTTCTAATTTTACTAGCAGGAATGATGATTCCCTGGGATGTAACTGCAATTCCCTTATATATGGAATTTAATCAGTTGGGCTGGATTAATACTTTAAAACCACTGATTGTTCCTAACTTTTTTGGATCACCCTACTTCATTTTTTTACTTCGTCAATTTTTATTAGGAGTTCCTAAAGAAATGGAAGAAGCAGCGATCATAGACGGGGCGAACCATTTTCAAATTTTTTCTCGGATATTCATTCCGTTAATGGCTCCAGTATTGGTGGTTGTCGGTGTGTTTCAAATGTTAGGCTCATGGAATGATTATTTAGGACCATTAATTTTTCTGAACGATCAAAGTAAATACACTTTAACGTTGGGACTCATGCAATTCAAAGGGATGTTTGGAGTTGATATGACTTCTATCATGGCTTCGACTCTATTAATTTGTATTCCTCCCATTATAGTATTTTTTATAGCACAGCGCTTTATCCTGGATGGCGTTCAAAATACAGGTATCAAATAATGTTCCTGATCAAGGAAGACAGAAAGGAGGAAGTGGGCCGTGATCGCAAGGATTTATCATTTATTAGAATGGATCATGAAATTGTTATTTCTTAATTTATTATGGATTGGATTTACATTGATTGGTTTTGGGGTGTTTGGATTATTCCCATCGACTGTTGCTATGTTCCAATTAATAATGGATTTGATCAACAAAAAGGATACAAAAATGGTAGCAACTTTTTGGAATTCCTATCAATCTAATTTTAAAAAATCGAACAAAATGGGTTTTGTCATCGTTTTAATAGGCTCGATACTTATGACGGATCTTTATTTTTTTCAAATGTATGACACCTTGGTAAGTAGGGTTCTTTCCCTTATGAGTTTGTCAATGCTTTTATTTTATGTAGTGAATTTACTCTATATTATTCAGACATTTAATCATTTTGAAGTAAAAACATTTCATTATTTTAAATATGCCACATTAATAGGCATAGCAAATCCGATAAAAACGATCATGATCATCATCACTCTCATTCTGATGTCACTTCTTTTTTTAATATATCCAGGTCTAATTTTCATGTTTGGTGGTAGTGGTATTGCACTAGTCATCGTATTGTTTACAAAAAATATTTTTGCTCGCTTAAAAGGTGTAGCTCTATAATTCAATATTCTAAAAAAGAAAAAGAGGAGGAGAGGCTATGATCACACAAAAGGCAAACATTGAGGCCATTCATGAAGATAGTGTCAAAGTCAAAATTGACCAAAGAGAAGAAAATGGAGTTTTATTTGTTCATATCCATATAGGATCAGAACAACCCATTCAATTCCCAAAAGTTAATTTAGTTTGGCATCACCCAATTGTTGATATTCAATCATATTGGCATCCAGGATCCTCCCGTAGTAAAAGTTTCGGTGTGGATTGGGATGGAGGTTTTTCTTCTAAAGCAACAGTATTAGCCCCGGTTGGCTGTTTCTATAATCAAGAAGGACAGAACAGGCTGGCTGTAGCATATTCCAATGCGATGGATACTGTTAATTTTAATTTGGGCGTCCACGAAGAAACTGGAACGATGAAAGCGCAAATCACATTATTTACAGAGCCATCCAAAGTTCGATCATCCTATGATGGAGTGATTCGAGTCGATATGAGGGATATTCCTTATTATCAAGCAATCCAAGATATTTCCGTGTGGTATGAGGAAATGGATGGATATGGGCCATCCTTTGTTCCAGAAACTGCGAAGCTTCCTATGTATTCGACATGGTATAGCTTTCATCAGGACATATCTGATGATGAAATCGAGAAACAATGTGAGATTGCGAAACAGTTAGGTTGTGGGGCTGTTATCGTTGACGATGGCTGGCAGACAGAAGATGATCATCGTGGTTATGCTTATTGTGGAGATTGGGAAGTGTCTCCTAAAAGAATCGTGGGCATGAGGGAACATGTTGAGAGAGTACATGATTTGGGGATGAAATATTTATTGTGGTATAGTGTACCATTTGTGGGAATCTATTCAAAGACGTGGGAGCGCTTCCGAAGTAAAATTTTATATTTCAATGATAATCTCCAGGCAGGAGTTTTGGATCCACGTTACCCAGAAGTTAGGGAATATTTGATATCTACTTACGAAAAGGCTCTGAAAGAGTGGGATCTAGACGGATTTAAATTTGATTTTATTGATTTATTTGATTTAAATCGAGCGAAGGGCCAAGCAATTCAATTTGATCCAGAACGGGATTATGAATCCGTACAGGAAGCGGTGGATCGTCTATTTACTGATATTATGGAAAGTTTAAAATTAATTAAACCATCCATTATGGTTGAATTCAGACAAAGATATATCGGACCTTATATGAGGAAATATGGAAATATTTTTAGGGTAGGAGATTGCCCGAATGATGCAATTACAAACCGTGTTGGTATTATGGATCTACGCTTGCTATCAGGAAACACTGCTGTTCATTCCGATATGATTATGTGGAGTCCAGAAGATACGACTGAAAATGCGGCACTGCAATTAATCAATGTTATTTTTGGTGTACCGCAATTTTCCATGCGTTTTGAAAAATTAAATAAAGATCATTTTGAAATGGCAAAGTTTTGGCTAGGGTTTTCGAAAAAATACCAAGACGTATTATTGAATGGTGATTTAAAGCCTACTGCACCGGAATTACTTTACCCGATAGTAGAAACTATGAATGACTCAACCAGACTAATCGCCATTTACGCAGATGTTTGTATTAAGACTGGTACCAATATTCCCGAGGAATTTATTATTGTAAATGGCACTTTAAACAAGGAGTTCATCCTAGATTTAGAAAAAGATCTTGTCAATATAACAATTGAGACATACAGCTGTACTGGCAAATTAATCCGAAAACATAAAACCGATCTATCCAAAGGGTTACATAGGATGGAGACAGAGAAATCTGGAGTTCTAATTTTTAGAAAAGCCTAAATCGGATTATGGCTTCATGTTAATGAATGCTGGTATTCAACTAGAACAAACTGTTTTTAGGAACACTGCAATGGAACGATTTTTTTCACGGATTTTTATTCTAAAAAGCCGATCCTAGTTGCAATAAATAATAAATAAAAATGGTTCATGAGGAGGATCAAAATGTCAAAAATTACATTTCTAGGTGCTGGAAGTACGATTTTTGCCAAAAATGTACTTGGTGACTGCATGTTAATACCTAGTATCCAAGGATTCGAGTTTGCCCTGTTTGATATTGACCATCAACGCTTAAAGGATTCTGAGAACATTCTGCAAAATCTAAAGGAAAGCTCCGGTAGCAACGTGTACATCAAGACTTATACGGACCGGAAAGAGGCGTTAAGAGGAGCAAAATACGTCATTAATGCTATACAGGTCGGCGGATATGAGCCTTGTACGGTGACCGACTTCGAAATTCCAAAAAAGTATGGGCTTCGCCAGACAATTGGAGATACAATCGGTATTGGTGGCATTTTTCGCGCATTACGAACCATTCCGGTGATGCTTGATTTTGCCAAAGATATCCGTGAAGTTTGTCCGGATGCTTGGTTTTTAAACTATACAAATCCGATGGCGACGTTAACGGCGGCAATGATTCGTTACGGTGGCGTAAAAACGGTCGGATTGTGCCACAGCGTTCAGGTCTGTGTTCCGTACTTATTTCGTTCGCTCGGAATGGATACAGAAAATGTCCAGTGGAAAATTGCCGGAATCAATCATATGGCCTGGCTTTTAGAAGTGACAAGAGATGGGAAAGACTTATACCCAGAAATCAAGAAACGTGCGGCTGAAAAGCAAAAAGAAAAACATGATGATATGGTTCGTTTAGAACTGATGAACCGTTTCGGCTATTACGTAACGGAATCGTCCGAGCATAACGCCGAATATCATCCATACTTCATTAAAAGGAACTATCCGGAACTCATCGATAAGTTGAACATTCCGCTTGATGAATATCCGCGTCGTTGTGTTAATCAAATTGAGGACTGGGTGAAAATGCGTGAAGACCTTGTTAACAATAAAAACCTGACACATAAACGTACACTTGAATACGCTTCTTATATCATTGATGCAATGGAAACTGATAAACCATTTAAACTCCACGGAAATGTCTTGAATACAGGCTGCTTAATCAGTAACCTTCCGGAAAAAGCCGTGGTTGAAGTTCCGTGCCTGGTCGATCGGAGCGGAATTACACCTTGTTATGTAGGAGAACTTCCTGAACAGCTGGCGGCGCTGAACCGTACCAACATCAATACCCAGCTTCTTACTATTGAAGCAGCTATAACAGGTAAGAGAGAACACATTTATCAGGCCGCAATGCTTGATCCACATACTGCGGCAGAACTGTCTATCGATGATATCGTCTCATTATGCGATGATCTCATTGAAGCACATGGTGACTGGCTGCCTCAATTTAAAGGGGCAGAAATTTTGAAGACAATCTAAATAACGTGAATGAATGCGACAGAATAGACTGGGTTCCAGACTGGTTTATTCTGTTCTGGTGAAAAAATGTTCACTAGAACCCAAGGGCGTATATGCTTGGAAAAAGAGAGCAAACCACTAATTAATCTTTATGTAATAGGGATTTGCTCCTTTTTTTGTGCCTGTTTTGGGTGTAATCTCTAGGGTGATAGCCCCGAGCTGTGAAGGCAGAAGTAACAGGAAAAGACTTAGATTAGTAGAAGTAGTTATTCATTTTGCTGTGGATTCATTTGTCGGCGAAAGTGTAAAGGCCCCGTTAACGTATTTTTTGAAAAAATAGTAAATAAGAGATATTATATAAGCTAAGGCAACATGATAATAAGCTATTTATCTTAAAGGGTAATATAGAAATTGAATTCTTTAGAATAGGAATATCAATTTTGTATTGAATTATTCTATGTAATGATCATTGTTAGAAAGAAAAGAACATCGAGTCGTTAGGCATAAATCCTAAATTCCGGTGTTTTTTTGTATGAAAAAGTAGGCAGGATTTATTTATAATTCAATGTGAATACAGAAATTTGTTCTATAGTCAATGTATTTGTATATATAGTAAGTAATTGCCAAAATATAGGAATTGTATTGGGGAGATGCGACATGGATAGAGGTAGTTGTTTTGTAGGAGGAGATAGTGAACAAGACATTAAATTTTCTATCATAATTCCTGCACACAATGAAGAAAGGTATATTGGTAGATGTCTGGATTCTATTGTGGCTGCATCAAAAAATTATAAAAATAAGGTTGAAGTTATTGTTGTACTAAATCGCTGTAGTGATCGAACAGAAGAAATTGCCCAGTCATATCATTGCATAACTGTACAAGATGAAAACAAAAACCTTTCTAAAATAAGAAATGCTGGTGCAAAAGTAGCTAGGGGAGAAATCATTGTTACAATTGATGCAGATAGCTGGATGAGCGAGAATATGTTGAGTGAAATAGAAAAGCAATTAATGACTGGAAAATATATAGGTGGGGGTGTTAAAGCAAAGTTTGAACGTATTTCACTAGGAATCATAGTATCGGGAGTATTATTAATTCTTCCTCTCATTTTTAAATATGGACTCATATCAGTTGGGATGTTTTGGTGTTATAGGAGAGATTTTAATGCAATTGGTGGTTTTAACGAGGGTTTGTTAATGGCTGAAGATGCAGAATTTGCGATGCGTTTAAAAAAACATGGTAAGACGAGTGGAAAAAAATTCAACACGATAAAGAAAGCATATATGACAACTTCATGTAGAAAATTTGATGAACATGGTGATTGGGCATTAATAAAGAGACCTCAAATTATTTTTGCATATTTAAAGGGGACAAATAGAAAGTATGCAAATGAGTTATATTATGAAAAAGAAAAAGAAAAAGAAAAAGAAAAAGAAAACTAAGATAAACCGACTTGTCTTGAAAACGCAAGTCGGTTTTTATGTAAAAGAGGGTTTGAAATTAAAAATCCTCTGAATCTTTTTTTCGTATATGTAGGAATAGCGAAATGATGATAATAACAAAAATTATTATTGTTTGTACAAATAGATTTTTAAACTGAAATAACGAGATCCATGAACGCGCATAATCCTTAACAGATTGAAGAGATGGAATGCGAGTAGGCTCGGAACCATAAGTAAATAGTTTTTTTGTTTCGATAAACACGCTATTTTCTCCGTTGACCCCCATTACAATGGAAATATATCTTTTGTTTCCTTGTTGCACTGTACCAGCAAAACTATATCCAGCAGAATTTGAAAAGCTAGTTTGTAAACCATCGACGCCTTTAAATTTCACATTGCTATCAAGTGAATACAACATTTTATTTGTATTGAAAACATGTATATCTTTGAAGGTGAATTGATAAGAGGTTAATTTGGAAATTTCCAATATTATAGGATAATCTGTTAGTAAATGCTGGGCTAATTTGGAGGCATCTAAAGCTGTTATTTTAGATTCTTCTTGTTGATTCACTATAATACCGCTTGCATTTGCAAAATATGTTTTATTAGAAAGTCCAAGTTGTGTCGCTTTTTCATTCATTAAATTCGTAAAGTCTTGCTCACTTTTTGAAATATGTTCTGCTAAAGATACAGCCGCACTATTATTAGATGTAAGAACCATTGCATGAAACAGATCACGAACCGTTACTTGATCGGCAGTATTTATATCAATATCCTTTCTCTCTGTTTGAATGGAAGAATCATTTATTTTTACACGATCATCCCAATTGATATTCCCTTTATGTATTTGTTCTAACACAATATACTCTGTCATCATTTTTGATAAACTTACTGAGGGAAGAGGGATATCTTCATTTTTTTTATATATAATTTCTTCTGATGTTGTATCTATTAAAATAGCTGATTTAGCTTTAATTGAAGGTCCATTTACATAGAAATAAAAATAAAAAACAACAATTGCAGTAATAAGAAAAGATAAGATAAGCAGCATCAGTTTCTTAAAATATTGCATAGGCTATCCTCCTTGTATCTCGATATTACTAGTGTAAAAATTAATATTTAACTAGGAGGAAAGAAAAGTTAAAGAATTTCTAAAGAATTATAAGGAAAATATTAAGGTTGGATAATTATAGTGATGATGATGGGCTAAAAATATAATTTGACTTACATTTAAACATAAAGAAGATTTAACATTAGAGGACAGGAATGCATTAAGAATGTATAAGGAATAAATTATTCTAGTATAAATATAGAAGTGAATTATGCGGTAGAAATACTAGCTAGAGATGAAAAATTTCCTTAAGTTAAATGGGAGAAGAATCTGCATGTGTAAAAGGAATTTATTTTCTTTTGTGGAATGTTATTCATATTTACCTTATTAAAATTTGGAAAGGAGAATATTTATGAAGCATTCCCTATTAGAGAAAAACACAGATGCAGATCTAGGAAAGAAAGAATCCTTGCTTACAAAGTGCGCAAATATGTTTTCGAGATGGTCTCAGAAGTATGTACCGGACGCCTTTGTTATTGCTGTGCTGCTCACTTTGTTTACTTTTATTGTGGCATTTTTGATGAATCCCTCTAAGCCGTACACAATCGTAAAATCTTGGGGAGATGGGTTTTGGACTTATTTGACTTTTACAATGCAAATGGTATTACTAATGGTTACAGGGATGACGTTAGCGTCCGTCCCGTTTGTTAATAGAGGTTTGCAGTCAGTTGCAAAGTTAGCCGACACACCTCAGAAGGCTTATACGATGACATTTTTAATTAGTGCAATTGCGTACTACATCAATTGGGGATTAGCGGTAGTTGTGGGAGCAATCATTGCGAAGGAAGTGGCGAAAAAGAATCCGAATGCACATTTTCCATTGCTTGTAGCAGCTGCTTATGCTCCGACAGCCTTATACAGTGCAGGCCTTTCCAGCTCTATTGGCTTGACAATTGCCACAAAGGATCATTTTCTTGCAGATATGATTGGAATTATTCCTACCTCACAAACAATCTTTAGTTACTCTACTCTAATTATTTTTTTCGCTCTATTCATCACAATGCCGATTATTATTGTACTTATGGCTCCAAAAAGCGGGATTATCAGGTATCAAGCAAACGAAACAGATACAAATTCTTTTGTAAAACCCCCTCAAAAAGATTTAACTGCTGCGGAAAAATTAGAATGGACACCAATTCTCGGAATCGTATTAGGTGCAATCGGCACGTTGTATTGTGTGTATGAATTTATAAACGGTCGCAGCTTAGATTTAAATATCATTAATTTATTTTTCTTGTCACTCGGTTTATTACTACATGGTTCCCTTGGCAACTTTGCACAAGGATTTAAAGAATCCGCGCAATCCATTTCGCCAATTATACTACAGTTTCCGTTTTATGCAGGAATTATTGCTGTTTTAGGAAGTTCAGGATTGGGAAGCTCTATCATCGAATGGATGGCGTCCATTGCGACAAAGGATACATTTGATATATTTACATATTGGTCAGCGGGATTGGTGAACTTATTGGCGCCATCTGGCGGAGGGCAATGGGCTTTGCAAGGACCACTGCAGGTCCCGGCAGGATTGAAGCTAGGTGTGGATCCAGCTACTATCGCTATGGCGGTAGGGTGGGGAGACGCATGGACAAATCTGATTCAGCCGTTCTGGGCACTACCTCTATTAGGAGTGCTAGGATTGAAAATTAAAGATATCATGGGCTATTGTTTCATTCTCTGCATTTGGGTCGGGATAGTTACAAGTGTATTGATGTTATTTGTATATTAGCTTTCATAGGGATATCCAAGCTGAAGAACTACTTCACTTTAAGGGAAAAAGTATTCCTCGATGGATTAGTAGTCGTTGGCATGGTTCTGTTGATAATAAAAAGGCAATTTTGATGACTACCTTTGAGAGTTTCGAATGTCATAGATTGATAATTTAAAACAAAGTTTGATAAAACCCTGTATAATAGGGTTTTTCTTTTGCCCCTTTAAATTCATTTAGAATGCTCAATTAAAGGGCTAGTTTGTAGAGGGTTTTAACAGGTTTTTTAGAGTTATTATTTAAATAAGGATTTTGAAGTCTTTTGGTGAATATTAAATGTTAATTTAAAAGACGGAGGTTGTTGTGATGCTGAAACTGTTTCAATATAACTGGCAAGTTCGTGATGATTGGTTTACATTGTGCGAAGACATACCGGATGAAGAACTATTAAAGAAACGGGTCGGTGGGTTCGGCAGTATCCTACATACTCTATTTCACATTGTAGATGTGGAATATATGTGGATCTTAGGTTTGCGAGGTGAACCAGTGCCTGAGGAGCCATTGTTTGAAGATTATGCTAGCTTACAAAAAGTGAAAAATCTTTCAGCTCAATACCACGAGAAAGTCAAGCTGTTTGTGACATCTTGGACAAATGAAATGGATTCTCGGAAACTTTCAGAAACTGATTTCAATAAAGAACCGATTAGCTCGAGAGACGCACCAATCAGGCGCCGAGTCATTGAATGTACACATGGAGAGATCATACGTCACATCATTGTCCACGAAATCCACCATATCGGCCAGTTATCTATATGGGCACGTGAAATAGGAATGGAGCCAGTTTCCGCAAATTTGAGGGGAAGAGGGCTATTCGATAATTAGACTGCCTTTGCCAATTTCACAATCGGGCGCTTTAATGGCACAAGCATCAAGAAATAATCAAACTTATGTATAAACGAATGGTTTAATTGAATATATTTAAAGCGTATTAGACGAGATGGTAGTGGAGAAGCTAGATAAGTAGAACGGTCCTTGTAGGCGACTTTTTTGTTTAATAGCAAAAGCTCTGGAATGTATTAGGGGATGTTTGCTGAAATGCCCATAATAATATGATTATACAGAGAAGAAACGATGCAAATGATCCCATAAAAGAAGAAAGTTATGAAAAAAGGAAAGAAGTCCCGTGACGAAGCGGGACTTCAAGTAGCTGCCGAAAAAATTTAGACTCGACAATTCAATGGTAATATAAATATTCAGGAAATTCACCTGGTAAATGCGACCAAATAATACAGTCAGTTTAATAGAATTTGCGAAAGATGCTAAAAAATCGGCAGAAGAGATCCGGTGATTTAAATGAGATTGGATAATGTGAAGATGATTCTGAAATTGCGTTCCATAAAAAAGAATGTTATTCTAAAAATAGAATAATGAGAGGACTGATGGATGAATAATGATTAACTAATCGATATTTTAATTTGAAATTAATAACTTCAAACTACAAAATATAGGGTTAGTCTATCCATTTTTCACAAATCAGTTCATACTTTATTTGTCATGATTCCAATGATTAATAAGGACTTATTAAGTATAAGTGAAAGACTAATCCTTCCAATCACAAATTTGGGGGATTTTTTTATTCTCTTATAGGTAAGTTGATAATCATTAGTCTGTAACTTTAACCTAACAAATAAAGGAGAGAGAAAAGTGAGTAATTCAGAGACTATTGTTACACATGTAATGCTCTATATAAGTCGTTAATATCCATCAAACTTATATGGAGGAATTAAAAAATTGATGGATGTTCCGACTTTATATGAAACGTTTCGATATATAAAGGAGGAATTATTATGTCAATGATAAAAGTCCAAGACTTAACTTTTTCATACCCAGGTAGCTTTGATAACATTTTTGAAGGTGTAAATTTTCAAATAGATACGGATTGGAAACTAGGATTTATTGGTAGGAATGGACGAGGTAAAACGACGTTCTTTAATTTATTATTAGGGAATTATGAGTATAGTGGAAAAATCACTGCTTCGGTAGAATTTAATTATTTCCCTTACCCAGTTTCGGATAAGAACAAGTTTACTCATGAAATCCTTGAAGAAATTTGTCCCCAAGCAGAAGATTGGGAATTTCTTCGTGAAATATCCTATTTAAATGTTGATGCCGAGGTCATGTACCGACCATTTAAAACATTATCAAATGGAGAACAAACAAAGGTGTTGCTTGCTGCACTGTTTTTGAATGAGGGTCAATTTCTATTAATTGATGAGCCAACAAATCATCTAGATACTGATGCACGAAAGATAGTCTCTGATTATCTAAGGAAGAAAAAAGGATTTATTTTGATTTCACATGACAGAATCTTTTTAGATGGATGTGTTGACCATATTTTATCTATAAATAGAGCAAATATTGAAGTTCAAAGTGGTAACTATTCTTCTTGGAAGTTAAATTTTGATAGACAGCAAGAGCACGAAGAGGCTACAAATGAGCGTTTACAAAAAGACATAGGGAGATTAAAACAATCTTCAAAGCGTTCAGCAGGTTGGTCTCATCAAGTGGAAGCTTCCAAAAATGGAACAAGGAATTCAGGATCTAAGTTAGATAAAGGCTTTGTAGGACATAAAGCTGCAAAGATGATGAAGAGAGCGAAGAACCTTGAATCAAGGCAACAAAAAGCTATTGAAGAAAAGTCAAAATTACTAAAAAATGTGGAGAAAACTGAGTCGTTAAAATTAGAACAATTGAAATTTCAGTCAAATGAATTGGTTGTTTTGGCGGATGTGTCTGTTAAATATGATGACCAAATAGTGAATGAGCCAATTAGCTTCATAGTTGAACAAGGTGACCGAATTGTACTTGATGGAAAGAATGGAAGCGGGAAAAGTAGTATCCTAAAACTAATTCTAAGACAGCCAACGCAGCATACAGGCTCAGTTAATTTAGGGTCAGGGCTCATCATTTCCTATGTCCAACAAGATACTTCTCATTTGAAGGGATCGTTATCGGACTTTATTGAAGAGCACGAGATTGATGAGTCGTTATTTAAATCCATCCTACGTAAGATGGATTTTGACCGAATTCAATTTGAGAAAGATATATCTCATTATTCTGGTGGACAAAAGAAAAAGCTGCTTATCGCTAAAAGTTTATGTGAAAAAGCTCATTTATATATATGGGATGAACCATTAAATTTTATTGATATTTATTCGCGTATGCAAATTGAAGAGCTTATTCAACAATTTAATCCCACAATGGTTATTGTTGAGCATGATAAGGCATTCCAACAAACAGTTGCAACAAAAACTATATCTATGTAGTTCAAAGTGAATTTTTGATCAAACTTTATTTAAAATAACAGCTGACCATATATCAAATTCTTAGAGGCAGCGAGCTTGCTTTTAATTGAACTTTATTTCAAACCAACACTCGGATTTACTATCGACGCTAAGGTTGACGTAAACAGCTCACCACAGTATAAAGTGCACAACTCGAAAGGGAATACGTATTACATTACGGCTAGTGATGCGTATGTGAAGTAATATGAAAAAAAGACCGCCTATTACGGGCGGTCAATTTTTACTAATTTTTTTAATGCTTGTTTTATCGTTTTAACTGTTTGTTCAAGCCATTCTAATGGTGTTATTTCTAACCCGCCAAAATATATTCCATCTGCAGAAGACCGTATGTATTCATTTTTTTTCTGTATTACTATAATCGCTTTGAATAAATTCAGTTAGAAAAATAATAGCGTCTTGTAAATATTCCGTACTTTCTTCTTCAAGTAACTCTTGGAGTGCTTCTTCGTAAAATGTATCTTGATAAAATGTTGCTGCTAAGAACTGATAAACCGGATCTTCTGGATTTTTTTAATAGCATATATTTCTTTCCTCCTATTAGTCAACTGAATAACCTGTTAAAATGAAATTTCCATTGCCGTCTTTTTTTAGATAATTTCGGCATTTTTCATATCATGAGCTGTTGTAAACCCTCTCTGTATTCTACGCCCAATAATATCATTGTTAAAATAAATAGATTAAAAATATTTGAGTTTGGTATAAAATTGCAGTGTTCTGCCCCAAAGTAAAAGTGGGATGAGAGTAGTTATACCAGTGATTTACGGTGGATATTAATGGAAGAATAATATTAAAAAAGTAGTAGATACAGTTAGCAACGTTGGCTTTGAGGCAAAAATAGTTATGTAGCATACAGGGAAAAAGAGAGTACATAATATATCTGTATACAAGTACTCTCTTTTTGGCTTTTTATGATTTTGTAAAGTCCCAATTAGTAGAAACAAATCTAATATGGTAATTGTTTTGGTATATACCCGTTATTATGATTCTTTTTGCTTTGTACTTAATATATGGAACAAGTTCATAATGAGTTTTAGTTTTAAAATATTTAAAGGTCTATTTGAAGGTTTCTTCTCTATTTATAGTATCTAATAAATAGAGTTTGAAATAATAAGCATAGTTAAGGTTTATTTTCTTTTCAAGTGAATGCTCTATGGTTATTATTTCTTTTTTTCGTCAAGCCCTGTACTTTCTACTTTGTAATTGTCCTAATAATTTACAACAGCCAAAATTCTGCGAGCTGGTTCATTAGTAACATGTCCTGATACAAATATTGAACCTAGATCAGAAGGAGTAAATTTAAACTTTGTTACTGTGATATCAAGATTTTCTTGTTCTTTAAAACATTGGATGGCTACTTTTTCAGCTTTATCTTTAATAACTTGCTCCTTTTGTTCATTTTTATGCTCTCTGTATTTATACCCACCAAAAAAAATTAAAATGATTACTATTATTAAAAATAGATACCTTTTTCTCAAAATTAACCCCTCCTTTTAAAAAATATATGATTAAGAATATACTATTTATTCAGGGCGTGAAAGAATAGGAAACGATAAAGTTTTAGATCAAACCTACCATGAGATGTCCGAATTTGCATATTTTACAAATTTAGATAATGCGTAGCGTGGGGGTAGGTATCATCTTTTAGGAATCCTGTGGAGATGTAGAACTTATCAGCCTGCTCTGTGTCTGTATAAAGTACCAAGATTTTATAATGCCTTCTTGCAACACAAATGATGGTATTTAAAAGGAGTTTTCCCAGTCCATTTCTTCGATTATCCTTAGCAATATAGAATCTCCTCAATCGTCCAACCTCTTGTCCTTTTAAGGATGAGTCTATATTAAGTCCTCCAATACCAACTAACACATTTTTCTTGTTAAATACACCGTATAAGGATTCTCCGGGCTTATCAAAAGTGTTGATACCAATTTTATAATCATTAACTAGCCTTTCAAGAAAACGAAAGCCATCTTGCTTACTTTCTTGTACTAAATGAGTGAGATCATTATAAAAGAGATCTTGTATCTCTCTAACTTCAAAATCTTTCATATTTTTCCTCCTCGATAATTAAGTCTATACACTGTATTCTTGTTAGAAAAGAGTAATCCCTTTTTGTGCACTCCATACACTTGTAGTTGATATAACGTCTCAATATCGGAATTTATTTAAAAAATATACATACACCTATATGGTATAATATGGATATTAAATCTTTTTGAAGGAGGGATCATAATGATAAAGAGAGGACTCATTTCAGGAATACTTCTATTACTTATCGTATCTGTAGAAGCTTATTTTAGTGGGGAGTGGAGTCACATTTATTATGTATGTGGAACTTTAGGGTTAATTAGCATTGGGTTAGCTTTCGCTTACTTCATTGATAGCTTAATTTTAGGTAATAAAGGAACTCTATCTTCAAAAAAGGAAACGCGTAAAATTGGCCGTATCGACCAATCAAAAGGTTTTTTAATAATGGCTATACCAAATCTTATAGCAGCATTAGTTTACATCGTTATTTAATGTATATCGTATACATGTGAGGTTAACATAACGTCTTATAATTTATCGGTAGCAAGGAAAAGTTGGAATCCTTGTGTTTACTTGTTTTTTTGTTTCTACACTTGTCCGACCTATATACATGATTTTATACATTGTGAAGATGATGGGATTTTTAGGGTTATGAATATCCTGTATTAGTACAAAAATTCGTATAAATGAAAAAAGATTTTGATTTTGTTATCGAAAAGTAATAAGTATCCACTTTGAAAATTGATAGGTGTCCCTAAGCTCGGGGCTGTAATTCGAACTAAATAGATTACTTATGTGAAGATTATGGAAGTTAAAAATGAAAACAAGTGATACGTGAATTATTAGGAAATAGGGTATATCATTGCTATAGCGAATATATTTTTGAAGCGAAACGCTATGAAGTCGTTTTATAGTCCTAGTGACATGGTGGAGCAATTAGGTATCCAATCACCTACATTATGTGTTAGAAAAAGAGGATTACAGCTTCATAAGAAACGAGCGTGGGCATAGGAAGTATAGAAATGGCATTCCGTAAGGTTATAAACCTAAAGAACGACACAGATATGACACTAGAAAATACCAAAAAGTAAATTGTATCATGGCATCAAGGTGTTGCTATTTTGAATCGACATGAAGTTGAGCGCTATAAAGAACCGGATTTCAACGCTATAAACGATGATTCAAAATCAAAAAGAAGTCATTGAAAAACAAAATGAGTTGCTTCAGGAATTAACCTAACGACTAACTGAGCACGACCAGTAATTCATACAAATTGAATTTTGATTAATTAAGGAGTGAATTGAAATAGGAGGATACCCAGCGATTACAATAATAAAAGAATTAGATAATAGCGAATATGCGATTTATAGTTTTGGTCCTACTATTGATATTTGTGAGCAATACCCAGAAAGGTATGAAAGATGGCGTTTTAAGATTTTGAAAGATAAAATAACTTTTGAAGAAGGCTATGTTTTACTTGATGATATACCTAAGGAACATTTTCAGTTATTTTACAAGTGCGCATTTAAGGTATATAAGCAAGTTGAAGAATGTGGTGGAATGGAGAATTTTAAAAATATTGATTTACCAGATCAAATTTCATTTATTATTTAAAATTTATTAGGATAGATTGTATTTTATTGAAGCATTGATTGACAAGTATCATATAAAGGGAATCACCTTCATTTTATCGCTCAATTGAATGTAGAAGGTTTCTTCAGTCAAAGAATTCTAATTCTCTATCATCAGTTTGCTGTTTGTTACCGTAATACATGGCCTATTACATTTTGAAAATATAAATACAATACCTGGTATTTTTATTTTATCCATATCAAATCTTGCTTTAGCAGAACATGTTCGAAAAGAGCTTATGTTAGATTTACGTAGAATCCCCATCAGGCTTGAAATATAAGTTGGCCGTGAAATTTACAATAAATAAAAAGTACTTATTATCAGTGTAGGATATTCGAAATGATTAGCTTTTTCACTAGAATCTTTGTGATTTAAACCATAACTTCGCCACTTGGGCAAGGTTATGGTTCCTTTTAAAATTATTTTGCGGGATTTGAGTCAAAAATCAAATTTATTCTTCACTCACCAAACTTTCCCACTCACTTAAATACATGACTTCTTGTTTTACTTTTTTCTTTTCGGGAAGTAAACACAGAAATTCTAAAGAATTGCCATCAGGATCATAAAAATAAAGATTTGCAGTAGGTGTCCAGGTATGAACCATAGGCTCGGAAGGTTCAAGACCAAAAGCGGCCATTGGATTTATTCCTTTATTAAGAAGCCATTCTCTTGCATGAATGATTTCTTCATAGTTAACCTTGAATGCAAAGTGACTTGTATGGAATGCTTCTTCTGATACCTCCCAAACGCCCAGCATTTGTTCCTTCTTATTTTCTTTATCAAACCAAAAGAATGCTACACGACGTTCTTCAATAGTGCGAGCATGAAATAATCCAAGTTTAGTATAAAATTCTTTTGCTACTTCTAAATTTTTTGTTTTAACATGTGTTTCATATAAAGTACCTGGAAACAAAGCATATCCCTCCTTTATATTTTTAGAAATTCTTACTATAAAGCCTATTTTAATAAACTAGAAATAGAAGTGATATCGTATTTTCTTAAAATGTTTTTTCAATTTTGTAGCCTTAATGCTGAACAAAAAAGTTCTCTTCATTATCCGCGCTGAGTTCAATAGGGAACCCTAGATATATATTTGGAAGCATAAGTTGGGCAAAACGGCCATCTTATGCTTCTTGTTACAAAATAATTGAAAGAAAAAGAATTGTATTAAATAATTTAATTATAATTTGGTATAATTTAGGTAAATCCAGCTGCTAGGGGGCCAATAATGAAAGGGTTAAAGAAAATATTACCGTTCTTTTTTCAAAACAAAAGGAAAGATACAGATAAAGAGAATACGAATTATAAAGAGACGGCAACAAAAACACTTAACTATTTTATTGAATTAGAGCATTTCAATTTCATGAATTGCGATAAAGAGTCTATAACTTTGCATTCATTTAAAAGTTTTTTTCACAAAGAACCTAATATTCATATACCGGATTTTATCAATCCTAATGGAACTCCACATCAGGATATGCAAATATTCCTTCAAAAAAAAGGAAATAGCGCAAAAGGAAAATATCTTGCAGATAATAATGCATCATTATTTTATTTACCAGTAGCAAAAAATGAAGTATTAAGGCATTTCTCGAATGAATCAAAGCAAAAAACAAGTTTTACTGATTTCCAAAAGGACCCGAATAGTTTTTTGATTCATATTCAACTAAATCAGATGCTTAAGCTAATCCCTGATACCCCGCTCGAATCTAGTGTGGTGGTTAGTCCGATTGTGAAGTACTTTCTACGTACAGGTAAGAGTCTGAAGGAGCTAGAATCAGATTTAATTAATACGATTGCATCTGTAATTGAAAGTGATAATTATGGAAAAAAAGACAAAACGCTTGAATTTATCGGGTCAAAAGAACAAGATTCTTTAGAAAAAGACATCAATTACATACATATCAGATTTAAAAATTGGGAAGAGCTGACCAAAAATATTCAAAGTACATTACAATCATATATTTCAAAGAGACATTTCGATAAAGATGGTGTATTTCGGTTTTGCAGTGAAAAAGAATATGAGAAATATGTACGTTTAACATATAAAGAACATGTAGGCGTAAACAGCTTTTATATAAATGATTTAGAAAAAGTAAAATATGAAATTAAAGATAGCTCCGTTGGTAAAGCTTTAGAAACCTATTTATCTTTAAGTAACTGGGAGGTATTAAAAAACTCAGGGGAAAGAGTAGATTTATTTAAGAATGAAAGTATAAGTGAAATGAAGAACGTATTACGAAAAATACCTATTACGAGATGGCCCTCGGAATTTCCATTAGGACTTATGCAGCAGGTTGCTTTAAATCTTATTATTGCAAAATCAAAAGAAGAGAATGGCTTTATTTTTTCTGTTAATGGGCCACCGGGAACAGGTAAAACGACGTTGTTAAAAGATGTATTTGCAAATATTATATTTGAAAAAGTAAAGTTTCTAAAAGAAGCCACAGATGTATTCTCAAAAGTGCAATTTGCGGAGGGGCAAGAAGATTATTATTATTCCTTTCACCCTAAACTTAAGGAATATCGTATTTTAGTAACATCTAATAATAATTCTGCAGTTGAAAATATAAGTGTAGATTTACCAAAGGATAAGGATTTACTGAAGAACGGTTATCAATTTTTAGGATTCGACAAAGAGAAAAAATGTTGGGGGAAAATTTCTGCGGCAATGGGGAAAACTGCAAATATAAAGGAATACTTCACTACAATTACAGAAGATTTACAGCGTGTTGGTGATTTAGAGCATGAAAACGTATATTCATTTACACAATTAGAACAAAATGTGCTGAAAAAGATAGCTACGGCAGAAGAGAATGATGTCTTTCATAATGTTAATGAAAAGAAATGGCAAACATCTGAGGAACAATTTGTGAATATCGACGGTGAAAACAAAGATGAGCAGATGAATTGCGAGCGGAGCAAACTTTTTGCAAAGTTAATGAGTGAGTATAATGATTTTTTAATTGCAAATCAGGACAAGATTGAAAAGAACTTATCTTTAGCAAAAACCTATTTTTTAGGCGGTAAAGAAAAAGGAAATCTTGATTCCCAAATTAACGAAGCCAAAAGAGACAATTTCATTCAAGCTATGTTTGATACTGTGTTTTTACTCACTCCAATTATCTCTTCAACATTTGCTTCCATTGCAAGGTTTTTAAAAGATTTAAAGACGGAGGATATAGGTTGGTTGTTTATTGATGAAGCAGGCCAAGCTACGCCCCAATCTGCAATAGGTGCGATTTGGCGTTCAAGGAATGTTGTTGTTGTAGGAGATCCATTGCAAATTCCTCCTGTCGTTACATTAAGTGATGACCAACTTAAACTAATTGCAAATGACAGTGCTGGAATAAATGAGCAATATAATTTCTTTTATCGTTTAACTAGAAATGAAGTGAGTGTTCAAGAGTTTGCTGATCTTAATAATAGATATGGAGGCGAGATGATTGACTCAAATCAGAATAAAACATGGCTAGGGTCACCTCTGCGTGTTCATAGAAGATGTAAAAATCCAATGTTTTCAATATGTAATGAAACAACGTATCAAGGTAAAATGTTCTACGGATTAACGGATACTAAGAGTAAAGAAAGTAAGCCTCAATATGTTAGCCAATGGTTAGATATAGGTGGGAAAACATATGGGACAGGAAATCACTTTATTCCCGAGCAAGGTGAAAAAGCAATTGAAATTGCAAAAAAATTCTCGCAAGATAACCCAGATAAATCTTGCTATATTATTTCACCTTTTGTAAGTGTTGTTCAAAAATTAAAGCAACTCAAACAACAAAAACTACCTGGGAAAGAGTATGGAAATATTGAAATTGGGACCGTGCACACCTTTCAAGGGAAAGAGGCACCAATGGTTATTTTTGTATTAGGGGTAGATGATCAAAAACAAGGTCCACTAAAATGGGCTTCTAGTACGCCAAATTTACTCAATGTTGCAGCAAGTAGAGCAAAAGAGGTATTCGTAGTGATCGGGAATGCAGAAAGTTGGGGGAAACAAGAGTATTTTGACATTGCTTATCGATATTTAACAAAAGAGTTAGTTGAATTAAAATGAAATAGATAATCTCATGAATTGTTTGATGTAGGAGCTGTAATGGTAAATTTACAGTTCCTTTTTTGTTTTTAATTCAGTGACAACGTTCATTGTTACAATCACATTATTTTTGGCTCTTTTTGTTATAGGCCCAATAGCTACAAAACGAAAAGAAGAGCACGATAGATTGGAAAAGGAATTGTTAGAACAACAAGGGTATTAGAGCAAGAAATTAAGAAACAAGCGGTTGGTGATATACCGGAAGTGAAGGAAAATAAAATGAAGATCAATAAGAGGCCTAAGCTAAAAACAACTTTTGAAATAAATTTATTCGTTTACGGAGTTCGAATATAACTAATTGTAAAAATATGAAAATAAGTTTTTTCATTATATTGACAATGGAAATAAATAGCAATATAATTTGATTGATTAATCAATCATTTATTATGAAAGGGGTATCTAAATGGCACCTGGACTTACTAAAGATGAAAAAATGAAAAGAAAAAGATCTACTATCTTAAACGCCGCAATTAAATTATTTAGTGAGAATGGTTTTGCAGAGACAAAAGTTGCCGAAATAGCAAAAGAAGCAGGAGTTAGCTTTGGTACTGTATTTACGTATTTTGATTCAAAAGAATCACTTTATGAATCAGCGATTTTAGAGCCATTGGAGGAAATTAGACCATATTTTACTGAGATAGAAGAACACTTTAAAGGTGAACCTTTTGAAGTTGTGAGGGAAATGATAGATTGCCATGTACAACTTTTTTCAATGAGAAGTGAATACCTACGTCTAATTCAGCAGGTTCTTGCGAGACCTGATCGTTTTCCAAAGCTTTTTAAAGAACTAGACGATTTCGTAAATGTATTTATAGACTGTATTCATCCAGTTATTGAAGCAGGCCAAAGGCTAGATTACTTTTATGAAGAATCACCTTCATTAATTGCTAGGTCGTACTTATCCATCTTAAACGGAATGCGTTTAACGTTTATTGATGAATATGCAAACATGATGTGGAAGGATATAACGATACAAGCCCTGAGATTATTTGGACCTATCTCGAATAAATAAGGAGTGACTTATATGAAATTGAGGGATATCCATCCCAACATCAAACTTCGCCTAGCCATGCAATTTCTAGGCAGCCTGATTTCTATGGCCGTTATACCTTTTCTGGCAATCTATTTTTCTCAGAAAATCGGAGCCATTGAAACGGGTATTATTCTTATAATAATTGTGATTAGTGGAGTCATTGGAGGCTTTATCGGGGGGCATGTCTCAGACAAAATAGGTCGGAGAAAAATAATGATTTATTCTGAAATTGGTATATTGCTTTCGTATCTGTTTATAGCACTTTGTAATTCCCCCTGGTTTAACCTTCCTTATATTTCCGCAGCATTCTTTATTATCAATATGTTTTGCGGAGGAATGTTTCAGCCAGCAGCACAAGCTATGATCATTGATGTTACTAATTCTGAATCGAGAAAGCTTGTATTTACAATTAGCTACTGGTTGGGGAATTTATCAACTGCTATTGGAGGAATCATTGGGGCTTTTCTTTTTAAAAACCACTTGTTTGAGTTATTTATTGGGATTTCACTCATCTCTTTGTTATCTGTCTTCATGACCGTATTCTTCATCACAGAAACCTATACACCGGAACCTTCATCTAAGTCTTCTAATTATAAGAAAAAATTTTCATCAATAGAGATGCTTCAAACCTATTTAATCGTTTTAAAAGATAAGCTGTTTATGTTTTATATTTTCGGAGCGATCTTAATCTTTTCCTTGGAACAGTCTTTAACAAACTATATTGGGATTCGTCTTGAAAAAGATATATCCCAGCATTCAGCTTCATTGTTTGGAATAGACTTCGTGCTTGATGGCACGAAAATACTGGGTTTTCTCCGAACAGAGAATACAATTCTTGTAGTTCTCTTATCAAGTGTTGTATTATTCTTATTTAAAAAGTGGAGTGATCGCTGGACTCTAGTTACAGGGATGTTGATTTTTTCTATATGTTTTAGTGTTTTTGCTTTTACAAATAGCGTAGTATTTCTTTTTATTGCCATGTTTATTGGGACAATTGGTGAACTGATGTATGTTCCTATTAAACAGGCGATGATAGGGGAACTTGCACCACCTAACGCTCGTAGTACCTATATGGCTTTTAATAGCTTGACCTTCTACGGAGCAATGATTGTATCTTCATTGTTAATCATCGTTGGAGAGTGGATTCGCCCCATATATATGGGGGGATTGCTTCTTATTCTAGGATTAACTGGTACATCTTTGTACTACATAATAACAAAAACGTTAGACTCTAAAGTTAGTGAAAATAATGAAGGAAAAGTACCTGTTTCTTATTAAAGGATTGTTTTTCCACTAATGCATGAAAAGAACCTAACTAGAAAACGATTTTCCGCAATTGGGTGTGATTGTGGAGTAACACAGGCAGAAAATAATCAAACTTTTTTATAAAACCGAAACATAAACTTGTTGAATAGGAATCCATTTTGAACAATTTTTTTCAAAATGGATTCATTTTATCTATCATAGAATACGGGTTAACACGATATTTTTAATGGTAGAAATTTCATTGTGGATAAAAGGAGTAATTATGTTGAAAATCATTAAAAGTACAATTTTATTTGTTCTATGTTTAGTAGTTCTTAGTGGTTGTTTTACTATAGAGGGAAAAGTTGTTGGGGGGAAAGTAAAAAGTTCTTCAAATAGAATATTGGGAGACTATAGAAAGTTTACCGGTTCTGCAAGTCGAGATATGGAAGTTAAAAAGGGTGAGAATTGGGTATTTTCTTTTGATGAAACAACAAAGAAAGGAACAATAACTGCCTATGTTGTGGATTCAAATGATAATACAATACTAGAATTTAATAATGGGAAAGAGGAAAAAAATATTAAAGTAACTAAAGATGATACATATAAAGTTAAAATTAAAACAGAAGAACATGGTGGGGAATTTATAATGTCATGAAAAAAATAACAGTAGTTTTTCAAACGATCTTATTGTTATATTTTTTAGTATAGTAAAGTATCTTACATCAAGCGCAAACAAGCATACCCCCGTCCTAGATTTAGAACGGAGGTATGCTTGTTTGAGAAAGTGAATTTATTGTTGTTAGGTGAAAAAATTTATTGTTTATATGGAAGAAGTTTTACTGTAAATGTTGTTTTTTCAGCATCGCTGTATACCTCAATTGTTCCACTATGAATCTCCACAATGCTTTTGGCAATGGCCAAACCAAGCCCTGACCCTCCCGTGTATGTGGAACGGGATTTTTCGACACGATAGAAGCGTTCAAAAATATGTGGTAAATCTGTACTTGGAATAGGTTGTCCGTAATTTGTAATATCGATTGCAATCATGTTTCCGTCTTGATACGCTGTTAAGTCAATAAATTTCCCTTCATTTCCATATGTCATCGCATTCATAATTAAGTTTTCAAATACACGTACTAATTTATCTCCATCAGCGAGTACCATAAGCTTTTCTGATGGAAACGAAGGTCTACACTCAATATTGGCTTCCTGGAATTGTATACGAAATTGGACAGATAGTTGACCAAGCAGTTCAATTATATCAATAGGTACAGTGTTTAGTTGTAACTCTTTATTTTGAACACGCGTATACTCAAATAAGTCATTCATTAGCATGTTTAATCGATTTACTTTGTCATAAATAACTTGAATATAGTGGCGTAATTCTACTTCATCTCTGTAATTATCATGATGAATGAGAGTTACATAGCCAACTATAGATGTTAAAGGAGTTCGTAAGTCATGTGATACATTTGTAATGAGTTCACTTTTTGCTTGTTCGGTTTGACGTTCCTCATCAATAGAAACCTTTAATTGTTCAACAATTCGATTAACCCCATTCGCTAAGTCTTCTAAGTAATCATGCTGTAAAATGGATACTTTATGATTAAAGTTTCCGTTTGCAATGTAGCGAATCTCCTCAATCATGTTTTTTATACAAGCTTCATAGTATAATTTCTTCTCATGGCGATAAAAAAGATACACGTAGGAGGAGAAAATAGAAAACAAAAATACATAAGACACCATTATTGTCCAAAAAGATTCTTTAAGTCCCCTATATTTTTCATAGCCAATGATTCTAACAAACTCTTTACTTAACGCTGTCAATGTAAGTGAACTATCAATCACGCTTGTAACGAGTCGATATATAACAATTTCAGAAATAGGTGTAAGTAAAATAGCTAATAAAAGCCAAAAAACAATTTTCCACTTCGGAAGGACTTTTAATATAGCAAATATCTCATTTCTCAATTTTATAACCTACTCCCCAAACAGTATGGATGAGTTTTTCACCATTCGTTCTTGTTTCAAGTTTATCCCTTAAGTTGCTAATATGAACCATTACAGTTTTATTAGAACCGTAACCATCTTCATTCCAAACACGTTCAAATATTTCTTCTGAACTAAATACTCTCCCAGTATTGCTAGCAAGTAGGTATAGGATATCAAATTCAATAGATGTAAGCTTAATATATTCTCCATTCACTTTCACAGTATGATTATGCTTATGTATCTCTACAGAACGAATCCGAATAATTCCGTCTTCCTTTATTTGCGAGGCAGTATACTGGAAGGAGGATCTGCGCAATAACGCTTTAACTCTCGCAATTAATTCAAGTGGATTAAAAGGCTTAATCATATAATCATCAGCACCTGTCATAAGACCTAGAATTTTATCCATATCTTCGGCTTTTGCACTTAACATAAGAATAGGAACCGTATTTTTTTCTCTAACTTGCTGACAAACTTCTAATCCATTACGCTTTGGCATCATGATATCTAAAATCATAAGATCAATTTGATAAAGTGAGAGCATATGTAACGCTTCCTCACCATCATATGCTTTATAAATGTTGTAACCTTCATTTCGTAAATAAACGGCAAGCAATTCTACAATCTCTTTATCATCATCAATAATTAAAATATTTCTTTCCATCGTATATTTAATTCCTCTCTCTACATTTCATCATCATTAATATAATAACAAACATTTATGTGTTTGGGAGCTAAGATTATATACATAATTTCATGTAACGTATTGAAAGGATTTAAAAAACACATCACGAATAAAAATAAGAGGATGCTTTGTTACTTATGATAAATAGAATGTAAGTTTTGTTAGAAGAGAGTAACGTGTTACATAAAGAACTAGCTACATTAGAATCGAGTGAAGATTGGGAAAAAGATATAAAAAACTTTTTTATTAGAATGTATGTTTATTTTCGATGATAGAGGATGTGAGGTAATTGCGAAGAATAAAGAAATGATACGAGATTTATATAAGAAATATAAAGATTTGATTTCCTGTTATGAGCGAGAAAGTAATGATGAATTATTCAAATGAAAATAGGAGGAAGTGAAAAGTGTAATGAAACGTATTGCAATTGTATCAGCATGGGAGCCTGAGCTTACATACTTGCATCAGCATCATCCAAGTCATCGTGTAGAAAAACGAGCAGCTTGGGACTTTCATTTTCATTCTATAAATGACTTAGAAGTAATATCGGTAATTACTGGCGTTGGAAAAGTAAGCTGTGCTAGTTGCGTACAGTTATTAATAAGCGAATTTAAGCCTGAACAGTTATTTATGACAGGCATTTGTGGAAGTTTATCTGAGAAAGTAAAAAATGGTCATATTGTTGTTGCACTTAACACACTACAGCATGATGTAACGGCTGCAGGAACAGGAACAGATAGTTTCAATTTATATACTGGTAGAGCAGCTCCTATTGAAACAACAGAATATCTTGTAAGGCAAATAAAAAAAATGCGTGCTTATGATTCAGTGCATTTTGGGACTTTCATATCCGGAGATCAGCGTATTCGCAGTACGGAAATGAGATATTTACTACATACTGTTTACGGTGCAATAGCTGTTGATCAAGAAATAGCAGCTTTTGCGTATGTGTGTCATGTGAATAAAAAACCTTTTCTTTGTTTGAAAGCAGCTTCAGATCAAGCGAACGATAAAACAGTGGAAGAACAAAAAGTATTTAAAATGTTGGCATGTGAGAAAGCATGTGAATATTTAATTGCGTTTTTACGCGTTTACGAATTAACTACATCTCATCAATAATACGATGTATAAATCTATATCCTTTAAAAGGAGCCTAACTTTAGTCATGAAAATAATAAATAAAGTAGCAATTATCGGTGCAAACGGAAAGGCTGGTAAATACCTTATAACTCAAGCACTACTAGAAGGATACTTTGTCCGTATTCTCACACGAGATCCACAAAAGTTTAAAATATCGCATAAACATTTGGAAGTTGTAAAAGGAGATGCCCGCGATATTTCTGCAATACGTCGATTACTGCAAGGTTGCAATGCTGTTATTAATGCAGTGGGGCAACCTAAAAAAGAGTCATATATATTTAGCACAGTTACGAATCATATTTTAGAAGTAATGAAAGAATACGGGATCAAGCGATATATTCTTATTTCTGGAGGATCAATGGATGTACAAGAAGATACTAAAAGTTTATTAAATAAAATAGGGGCAAAGTTATTTCGTTTGTTTCTTTCGAGTATGATGAAAGATAAATACAAGGAATTACAACTAGTGCGAGATAGTAATGTGAATTGGACTATTGTAAGATTACCTTTTGTTGTAGACGGAGAAGGGACCGGTAAAATAAAAGAGAGTCTTATAGATTTACCAGGAATTAAGATTCAAAATGGAGATATTGCGCCGTTTGTTATAAAGCAAATTCAGGATGAAATGTATAGTTGGAAATGCCCATTTATTTCAAACTAGTTGGAAAGGTGGATGAAATTGTTATGATGGTTCATTATAAAAAATGTAGCGAAGTGAATATAGATTTCGTGTACGAAGCTTTTCGAGATGGTTTTTCTGATTACATCATAAAGATGGAAGTTTCAAAAGAAGATTTTATAAAAAGATTCTTCGGTCCGGAAGGAAATAAACTTGAGTATTCTTATATAGCGTTGGATGAAAATAAACCAATTGGAGTTATACTTGGTGGAATTAAAGAATATGAAAGTATGAAAACAATGCGATGTGGCGCATTAGCGGTTCATCCGGACTATCGTGGGGTTGGCGTTAGTCATAAATTATTTGAATTTCATAAAGAAAAAGCGATAAAAAATGGATGTCAGCAACTTTTTCTTGAAGTCATTGTCGGTAATGATAGAGCGATTCAATTTTATACGAAGTTAGGGTATGAAAAAGTATATGATCTGTCTTACTATAATTTGAGGGACACTTCTATTTTGACAAGTAAGAGTGTCCAAAATATAGAAATAAAGCAAATTAAGTTTGGCGAATTTCAAAACGGTATACAAAAATGGTTAAACTTCCATATAAATTGGCAAAATGATATCGAGTATATGGAGAAAACTGAAAATAATACGTATTATGGAGCTTATATTAACGATGATTTAAAAGGATGTATATGTGTTGGTGACAATGGTAAGATAAGTTTATTATTTGTTGATAAAAAATATAGAAGAATTAGAGTCGCTACAAGTCTATTACAAACTGTAAGCAAAGAATTACAGCTTTCCAGTCTTTCTATTGGATTCCCTAATAATGCTTTACTTGAAGGATTTGTAAAAAAGTGTGGATTCGAGAAAAGTTCGTTGGCTCAGTATGAAATGTATTATACATTATAACCGATAGAGTGGAAATAGAGAAAATCTGTGATTTTAAATGGAGGTATGACAATGTTAGCTTTAATAGAAAAAGTAGATAATGGATATGTAGCTCAATTTAATCGTCCGTTACATTATTCAGTAGAGCAAGTTTGGGCTGTATTAACAGAAAATGAAAAGTTAAAAAGATGGATGCCGAATCTTTACATAGAAGATTTGCGACAAGGAGGTAAGATAAAATTTGATATGATGGATGGTTCTGGAGAATTTATTAATATTGATATTTTGCGATGTCAAATAAATTCTGTATTAGAGTTCACATGGGGGGAAGATCGAGTTCGATTTGAGATACATAAAGATCAAGAAAATTGTTTATTAATATTAAAAGAGTTTATCCAAGAAATAAATGATCATACACCAAAAGATTTATCTGGGTGGCATGTATGCTTAGAAATTTTTTCTTCTGTATTAGATGATCGTGAAATGGAGTTTCCAAAAGAAGAGTGGGAAAGATGGTATAAGAGATATGAATTAGTAATGGATAAAATCAAAAATGAGAGAGTAAATTAATTGTATTATTATATAATAATTTCATATTAAAAAAGCGCATATACGACAGAAAGAACATTGTGCTAATATTGATATTTGAGTAGGGGATAATGTGCAGTTTGAGAATATAGTAGGAGGATAATATTGACGAAGAGTATACCGATATTTTTTATCCTATGTATCTTTGTTATCATTATTATAAATATTAAAGGGAATAATAAGAAGAAAAACGATACGAATCCATCTCTACTGTGTATAGAGAGTGCTAAGTACATAAATTCAGTGGTACTATCTCAAGATAAGCAGCCTCTACCAAATATTAAAGTTTATGAAGAGGCTATTAGTGAAAAAGAGCTTGCAGTTACAAATTCAAAAGGAGAGTTGAAATTTACGACCGGTGTTTGTAGTAAAGTTACTTTAATATTTATTACCCAAAATGGAGATATATTTACAAAGAAATATGATAGAAATAATATACCTGAAATTATTCAGTTGGATTAGCATAGCTTAAAAATAATAAGATCACTATAATTTTATTATGTAAACATATAACGGATTAAATAAGACTCTGATTTTGAAATTACTTTTTCAAAATTAGAGTCTTTTATTTAGTAGAGATAAGTTAATGCCGTACAAGGTTTTCTTAATTATTTACAGTATCTCTAGTAACTTTAATTCCTCTTCTACAAAATCTATTACTTCTTTTATTGTTTTACTAGAAAAATCAAATTGGATTCCAGCGGCTTCATATATTTCTTTTACAGATTTAGAACTACCTAAAGATAATGCCTTTTTATAGTTTTGCAATGTTTGCTGAGGGTTTTCTTTATACTGTTTATACATTTGTAAGGCGCCGATTTGTGCGATTGCATATTCGATATAATAGAAGGGCACCTCAAAAATATGTAGGACAGATAACCATTGTGCGACGATCCAACTTTCATGCCCATTTATATTTACTACGCTTGAATTATATGTTGTAGAGAGCTCTAAAAACTTAGCATTTCTTTCTTCAGCGGTATGATTTGGATTCTCATACAACCAGTGTTGAAATTGATCGATGATAAGCGTAATGGGTATATACTCTATAATTTGTGTTAATTGCTCTTGTTTAGCTTGTTTGAGTTCTTCTTTATTACTATAAAAAACATCCCATTTATCCATTGTAAATAGTTCCATTGTCATACTCGCTAATTCAGCAGTTTCCATTGGTAAATGCTGATATTGGTGTATTAAAATATCTTTCATTAAATCGTGATGAATACAGTGACCCATCTCATGTAAGAAAACAACAACATCATCTTGTGTTGTTGTTAAATTCATAAAAATAAACGATAACTTAGATGAAGGTAAATATTCACAAAATCCACCTGGTGCTTTTCCTTTTCTGCTTTCCAAATCTAGATTGGTATGCATTTTTTCTAGAAGAGCTGAAAAACTCGAATCAATTTTCGTAAAAATTGTTTTACTTTTTTCTATTAATTCATTTTCACTTTTTACAGGCTGTAAAGGCTTATGCTCTATAGGTACAGCATGTATATCCCACGGACGTAATGTATCTACTTGAAGCTTTCCTTGTAGTTCCTTATGTATTTTTTCTTGCAACGGCACAACGTATTTACGAATAGATTCAGCGAACGCATTGCATTGCTCGACAGTGTAATCAAAACGCTCGTATTTTTTAAACATGTAGTCACGATAATTCGTTAAACCAACATTCCTAGCTTTTTTTGTTCGAAGTATAATTAACTGGTTTAAGATTTCTTGAATTTCATTCTCTACGGATAGAAATTTTTCAGAGATAGCAGTCATCGCTTTTTGACGAACATTTCGATCTGGGTCTTTTAGATATACCCTTAATTCAGAAATGTTTACTTCTTCACCATTCCATATAGAAGTGAGGTTGCCTGTGATTTCAAAATATTTTGTGATTAACTCATCTTCAGTAACTTCTAGACTAATATTTTCTTCGTTAAAGAGTTCTATCGTATTTTTAATCTTTGTATCTAAGAATCCAAACTGAGAAGAATTTAATTGTAAACGGTAGGGTGATTCATAATATTTTTGATCTAATAGACTTTTATAACGTTTTAATATAGGCTGTACGTGTTTTTGATCAAAGTCAAAAGTTTCTTTTGCCTCTATATTATTCGTATTTTGTTGAAAGGCAATATAATGTTGCATGAATTGTTCATTGATAGAATTTAAAGTCTGTGATTGTTGTATTAACCAATTCTCAAGTTCTTGACTAGAAGATATTGAGACGTTTACTAGTATATCCAATTCTTTTATTAATTCATCTATATTACTAATATTGATAGGTATTGCCTGCTGCATGAAATATCCCTCACTTTTTTATTTACTAATAGAGGTATTCTATTCTTTTATACGAATTCCTTTTTAACCAGGAAGTTCATACTTACTACACCAAGAATAATACTCCTGTAGTAATTGTAATTAATGTAGATAGATTGTTAAAGACACTTATTTCAGCTACTTTAATATAAGAAATATTCCGCTTGTAACTGTTAAAGCTAATTTCACAAATATAAATGAAAATTCGGTAATTAATGTATATAATGATACAGCTATCTACGCTTTAGTTGTATTTTTCATTATTTCACCCCATTTAATCAATTTATTACCGGCCATATGCATATGGTAATCTTTCTGAGTCGATGCTACAATGTGAACAAATACAGACTGTACCGGTACGCAATAAACAAGAGGTGTAATCATGTATAAATATTTAAAGGTACTAAATGATTTAGAAAATATGATTCAAAAGGAAGAAATACAAGAAGGGAAGAAACTACCATCTATACGTTCACTTGTGACGCAATATGGATGTAACAAAGCAACAATCATACGTGCGCTTCATGAATTAGAGAAGCGTCATATTATTTATTCCGTACCTCAAAGTGGATATTATGTAGTGAAGAGAATGGGGATTTATGAGGAGGATGAAACGGAGAATATTGATTTTGCATCTTCAGCTCCAGACCCTGATGTATTTCCTTATTTAGATTTTCAACATTGTATTAATAAAGCGATTGATACGTATAAGAATCATTTGTTTATATACGGTACACCCAAAGGGTTACCATCGTTAATTTCAGTTGTGCAAAAACAATTAGTAAACTATCAAATTTTCACAAAAGAAGAAAACATCTTTATTACTTCGGGAGTTCAGCAAGCTCTCGCTATATTAACTTCTATACCCTTTCCAAATCAAAATGAAACAGTACTTATTGAACAGCCAAGTTATCATTTATACATTGAATACTTAGAAACAAATCGAACCCCTGTAATTGGTATAAAACGTACTGCTGAAGGTATTGATTTAATTGAGTTAGAAAGAATATTCCGAACGGGAAAAATTAAATTTTTTTATACAATTCCAAGGTTTCACAATCCACTTGGCACTTCATATTCTAAGAAAGAAAAAGAAAAGATTATTTCTCTCGCAAGAAAATACAATGTATTTATAGTAGAAGATGATTATTTAGCAGATTTAGAACAAAATTCGAAGACAGGCCCACTATATAGTTACGATAATTCTTCACATGTAATCTATCTAAAAAGTTATTCAAAGATTGTTTTCCCTGGATTACGTGTAGGCGTGGCAGTTATTCCTCCTTCTATTGCAGCGTTGTTTCATAAATATAAAAAGCTATTAGATATTGATAGTTCGATGATTTCCCAAGCTGCGTTAGAAATTTACATAAAAAGTGGGATGTTTGAACGACACAAGCAAAAAATTCAATCATCTTACTATGCTAGATCTAAAGTGCTATCAGAAACATTAGAAGAAGTTTATAAAGAAAATCAACATTTGTTTACATATAAAGGTGAAAACAATATAGGAATACATACGTGCTTATCATTACATAAAGGTATTGCTAAGGAAACACTTATTAAAAGCCTAAGACAAAATCAAATATTTATTGATGCTATTGATAAAAATTATTTGTCTTCTTTCCATAAGGAAACACTTTTAAAACTAAATGTATCAAATGTGAAAGAAGATAAAATCGCGGTAGGAATTCATAGAGTAATCGAGGAGATGAAACGAGTAAGTCGTGTAGATTTCCATTTTAAGAAAGGCTAATTCTTTATATAGGAGGCTTAGTATGAAGAAAAACGTAATAGTCTTGTTGATATGTATGGTCGTAGGAATCGGAACGATAGCAATTGTGATATATAATAAGAAAAGTGAACAATGTATAGCAGTTGCTATTCAAATAAAATCCGTTGTTGTAGATCATAACAACATGCCTTTAGCAAATGTTAAAGTTTATGAGGGTTCAATTACAAATAAGGAACGTGCTATTTCAAATTCACAAGGTGAATTTGATTTTTATTCTGGTGTTTGTGGTAAGGTTACTTTACAATTGGTTACTCCAGATGGAGAGAGCTATACGCAAAAATATGATAGAGAAAATGTACCTAAATTAATTCAATTGGAAAATGAACATTGAGGAGAATAATATGAAACCATTACAAGGAAAAGTGGCAGTAGTTGCAGGAGCAACACGTGGTGCTGGAAGAGGAATAGCGATGATGCTAGGTGAAGCCGGAGCGACTGTATATGTAACAGGGAGAAGTACAAGGGGAAATTTATCATCAATGGGAAGAACGGAAACAATTGAAGAAACAGCAGAACTCGTTACAAAACAAGGCGGAAAAGGAATTGCCGTTCGTGTGGATCATACAGTAGAAGCAGATATTAAAGCACTATTTAATAGAATCCAAGAAGAACAAAACGGAAAACTTGATATTTTAGTAAATGATGTTTGGGGCGGCGATCCGCTTACTGAATGGGAAAAAGATTTTTGGGAGCATGATTTACATAACGGCTTGCTTATGCAACAACGTGCTGTCCATTCACATATGATGACAAGTTATTATGGTGTTCCGCTTATGGTGAAAAATAAGAAAGGACTTGTTATTGAAATTACAGATGGGATTGATTATCAATACCGCGGTAATTTATATTATAGCTTAGCGAAAATCTCAACAATTCACTTAGCAGAAGCGATGGCAAAAGATTTAGAGAAACATGGTATTACTGCAGTTGCGGTAAGTCCTGGCTTTCTCCGTTCTGAAGCAATGTTAGATTTATTTGGTGTGACTGAGGAAAATTGGCAAGAAGGTGTAAAGGAAGATCCTCACTTTATCGCATCTGAAACACCTTTCTTTGTAGGAAGAGCAATTGCTGCTTTAGCAAGTGATTCAAACGTTCATAATAAAACAGGGAAAGCGCTTAGTTCATGGGAGTTGGCGAGGGAATATGGGTTTAAAGATATTGACGGAAGACAACCTGATTGGGGAAAATATTTCGAAGAGAATGTGTTAAAAGAACAATGAGTATTATATAAAATTAAAAGAAGGCTAAGAACCCTTTATAAATCGGTTTTAAGTCTTCTTTTTTGTTACTACAATCCTTGCTGATTAAATAGCTTCCTTTTTTATGTTCACATTCCTTTTATAGTTAAAACGAACAAGCTATTTTTTTGTCTAATGAATAATATATGGCATCAAATAAATAAGGAAGTGAATCACACATTGTCCCAATGTTTTATTGCTAAATTAGGAGGCCGGGAGGAAGTGCCCTCTGTTTGTACAAATGCTTTTGGAATAGCACAATTTAGAATTAATGATGATTTTACGATACTTCCATTCAAACTGGTAGTGCATGATATAGAACGAGTGACTGCTGCTCATATTCATTTAGGAGAGAGAGTAGAAAATGGTCCAGTTGTTGTTTTTCTATTTGGTCCGGTTACACGAGGAATTAGTGTAGATAGAGGAGTGGTAACAGGAACGATTACAGAATCTGATCTTGTGGGTCCTTTACAGGGAATATCATTACTGGATCTCGTAAGAAAGATGGGTGCTGGTAATACTTATGTAAACGTTCATACGGAAAAACATCCAAATGGAGAAATTAGAGGACAGATAAAAAGATTTTAAAATTTCTTAACTGTATATTGTTAGTGCAGAATATAATTCCCTATTTTTTCTTATAAGTATGATGACAAAAACCTTTAGACATAATTATGACTAAAGGTTTTTAATGTGGGGAAATGTATACAGGACCAACAATTTTAAAGGAGGTTAAGTTCATGGAAGATAATAAAAAATCGATCCTTGCTTTTATCGTGTTAGTTTTAGGTTTAGTGTTTTTTGTTGGAGGTATGGTTTATAGCTTGTGGGGACCATTTTAAATTTGTTCGTGACTAACTGACCCTGGGTAATCCAGTCATAAATTCCTTTTTATTAGTTAGGTTAAGTTATATATTTCGAACATAAAGGAGAACATTAGCAATGAATTATATACTATTTAAAGCGATAAATGGTCTTGCTAGACGAGGAACTACTATGGATACGATAATGATTTTTATCTCACAGAAGACTCGATATTTATACCTTTTCATATTAATATGTATGTGGTTTAGAAACAATTTCTACAAAAAAATTATTTTGTATGCAGGAATTTCAGCAGGAGTCACTTTAATTATAAACCGTATCATCCAAATTTTTTATTTTAAACCTCGTCCTTTTATTGTTCATCGAATTCGTTTGCTTATTCCATCAAAAAATAATTCTTCATTCCCAAGTAAACATACTGCTTTAGCTTCTGCTGTAGCAACTTCCGTTTTACTTCATGAACGTTGCATGGGCTCTATTATGTGGTTATTAGCAGTTTTGACAGGTTTTTCACGTGTTTGGGTAGGGCATCATTATCCATTTGACATAATTGGTAGTGCTGTTATAGGTAGTCTAACAAGCATTGTTATTGATAAAAATACATATACGTTTCAATCTTTTATTACTTGGATTATAAAGATGTATTCATCGTTTACAAAATTATTTAAATGAAAAGAAGCAGCAACTCTCCTTTATTATTCTCAAAAATTATACCCGATATAAAGAGAACATCCACTTCTTTTTGTGAAATTTGAAACAATCTAGTAAATAGATGAGGAGAAATAGGAATTGACTAGGATAACTAAAAACTAGGCACGGCTAGTATATACTTGTTTTTAGTTTTTATGTGCTGTGTGAACAATAAAGAACTGGATCAATGGTAATGCTATTTATTAATTACCATTAAAGGAATGGATTGTTGATGAATATTTTTTTTGAAAGCACAATTTTAATTGTTACGGGTATCCTTGCGTTAAAATTAACCGGAAGTAAATCTGTTAGTCAGATGACACGGGCTGAGATTATTATTGTTGTCTCCATTGCGCGTATTATTGTAGAGCCGGTATTAAGTAGGAAAGTAGGGCCATCAATCCTTGCTGCTTGTATATTTTCAGGCATTTTACTTGTTATTCATTATGTAGAAGTGAAATCAAGGGGGATGGAAAAATTTTTAAATGGTAATAGCATTGTTATTGTTGAGGATGGAGAAATTTTGAAAAATAATTTGAGACGTACGAAAATAACAGAACAGCAATTACTTATGTATTTAAGAGAACAGGGAATTCATGATATAACAACATTACAGCAAGCAACAGCAGAACCGAACGGTCGCATCGGATATCAATTAACAGCTGGTGCGCAGCCGGTTACATGTGAAATGTTAGAAAAGATGTTGCATCAATACAACCTGAAAAAATAGTTAATATGGGGTATATTAACTATTTTTTATTATTTTAAGGAATGTAGTAATACGTTATGAAGTCTTTTTAACCCAATCAACATGTCTTTTTCATTCAACATGGAGTAACTAATTCGTAAATAGTTATAGTTTGATTCATGATTCAAAATACAGGCCGTTCCTGGTAGGAATGAAACATTCACTTCATTTGCTTTTTTCAGTAGCATAAAAATATCAATTGAATTCGGAAGTGCTCCCCATAAATTAAAGCCACCTAGAGGTTGTTGAAAATAAACTTCTCCTGTTTGAAAAGTTAATATTTCTAGTGTTGTATCACGTCTTACTTGTAAAGCAGTACGCAATTTTTCTAAATGGTTTTTCATTCTTTCTGCTCGTAAAAATGGAAGAAGTGCTTTTTGTGTCAATAATGGACTGCCTATATCCATCGAAGCTTTCACAGCATATAACCATTCGAAAATAGGACCTTCTGCAGCTAATGCTGCAATACGAAGGCCTGGTGCTAATGTTTTACTGAATCCTTTTAAGTATATAACATGTCCGTTTGCATCAAAGGTTTTAAGTGGAGCTGGAATTTTAGCACCCTCAAAATATATTTCTCCAAAAGAATCATCTTCAATTATAAAGAAATGATATAGCTCCGCTAGTTCTACAAGTTCCATTCGTCTTCTTTTACTCATAACAGTACCTGTAGGGTTTTGAAAAGTAGGATTTACATAAATTAAAGTCGGCTTCTTTTTTTGACAAACTTCATCGATTAAATCAGAACTAATCCCTTGTTCATCAAGCTCAATTGGGATGATTTGAACCCCTTTATTTATAAATACATCGATTGCTGCACCATAGCACGGGCTCTCTATTATAACTGTGTCACCTGGTTTTAATAATGTTTGAGCAATTAAATCAATTCCTTGCTGAGCACCACTTGTAATTAATAAAGTAGAAGGGTCTACAGATAGTTTTTGATAATCCTTTAAATATCTTGCAATTTCTATTCGAAGCTCTTCATCTCCTTGAACTGATCCATAAGTTGCCAATATCATTTGATTGTCCGCTATTATTTTTTGCATTTCACCCGAAAGAAAAGGATTAGGTAAAAGCCGAGGATAAAGAATAGCTTGTGAAAAATCATAATGCTTTCTATGTTGATTCATTCCATATTGAGATCGCATGACATTGATTGATTTTCTATGCTGCCAATCATATGGCTTCGGCTGATTTTTCCGATTTATCGGTTTATGTATATACACACCTTTTCCTTGCTGAATATATACATATCCTTTCGTTTCTAACTTTTTATAGGCTTTACGAACGGTTAATATGCTTATCTGTAAATCATCCGCCATAGAGCGTAATGAAGGTAAAAAATCCCCATTTGATAGCATTCCACTTTGAATCCGCTCAACGATTTGCATATAAATTTGTTGATAGAATGGTATGTTAGATTCTTTCTGCAGTATAATCTTCATCAGCTCACCTAAGTTTCTTTTTAATTTAATTAAATCTAAAAACATATGCAGAAGCAACTATAGATTTATCAAACTGTTATACGCCTTGATATACTGTTATACACTGTTTCCTCTATACTCATTTCAAGAATACAAAGGAGGAAATGAAATGGTCATTTTTAATTATATTTTAATTTGTATAATTTTTGGGACAACATTTTTAACAATTAAAATTGGGATTGAAGCGGGGACGCCACCATTATTCTCGGCGGGAATTCGTTTCTTTTTGGCAGGCGTTATTCTCATTATCATATTTTCCTTAAAACGGAAACATGTCATGCCATACTTGTTATCAAAAAAAATTATGTACGCTGGTTTTTGTTTAACCTTTATGACATTTGCAACGTTATACTGGGCAGAACAGTATATTTCTTCTGGATTAGCAGCTATTCTTTCTGCGACAGGGCCAATGATGATTTTGTTATTACAAGTGAAAAGAAATAAAACAAAATTACAAAGGGAACAACTTCTTGCACTAATCATAGCGATTAGTGGAGTTGTTTGTATTTCCTTACCAGGTATGCATCAACATTTCACTTTTATATGGAGTATTGCTTGTTTTGTTATATTAATAGGAGAATTGTTTTATGCAATAGGCTCCATTTATTCAAAAGAAATACTTTCAGATTTGCCAAAAGTATCGCCATTTCTTATTAACGGAATCCAAATGTTTTACGGTGGAGTTTTTCTGTTGATTACTTCTATTTTTACAGAACAGCCAAATCTAGCTATGTTAACAACTTGGAGTGTACAATGGCCCATTTTGTATCTCATATTTATTGGATCAATTGGTGGCCATGGACTCTATTATTGGCTCTTATCGAAAACAAATCCAGTTTTCCCATCAACTTGGCTGTATGTATCCCCATTAATTGCTGTTATTACAGGATACGTATTTTTAGGGGAACCAATTAATCCGTTAATGGGAATCGGAGCATGTCTCATCTTGATTGGTGTATTTTTAGCAAATCGCTCTACACTTGAAGTGTATTTTAAACAGGGAAGATTATTTAAAAAAGAAATGTAAAATTATATTTTGGTTGTGAAATAAAAGAATATTTTATCTTAATGCGCCTAAAAATGACAGAAAAAACAAATTATTAGATAGAGTTAGAACTTTTTATATGTTATAATTATATATTGTTTTTATAAAATGGCCCTGTATATGATAGGGCTTTTTTGAGTTGTAAAGTGATAAGGGGAAAAATTATTATTCAACAAAGGGATAGGAGAGATACATGTGAAACAAGCATTAATTGTTATCGATTTGCAAGAAATCTTTTTTTCAGAAGAAAAAAACCACTTATATCAGCATGAACAATTACTTGCAAATGTGAACACAGCCATTAACTGGGCAAAAGTAAAGGAGATACCAGTAATTTTCATTCAGCATACAGATCAAAATCCATCAGATGAAATGGCGAAGGGGAAGTATGCCTGGGAATTACATAAAGGGTTGCGCCGAGAAAGTAATGATATTGTTATAGAAAAAATCACATGGGACGCCTTCTATCAAACTACTTTAGAGGAAACTTTAAAAAAATTAGGTATAGAGCAATTAATTTTTGTGGGTGCTCAAACTGAATTTTGTTTAGATACGACTATACGAATTGCCTATAGTAAGGGATATCAACATAATTTGCTAGTAAAGAGTGCGCATAGTACGTTAAATAGCAATCAACTTAGCGCCAAGCAAATTATTGACCATCATGAGTCTGTATGGAATAACCGTTTTGTGCAAATGCAGCCGCTTGATTTATATAAGTGATGAGAGAAATCATGAAGCTTTTCCAATCCTATTAAACAACTTGAATAAAATAGGGAAATGCTAGATGTTATGATTTCCGGTATTAAAGAAGAACCGCTAGAGAATGCAATTGCTCCTCTTGAAATTAAAGGGCAAGCGTCATTGAAAAAAGTCAGTATGTTTTTGAGCTTTAAAACAAGTACGAGGAAAATATTAATAGGAGGGGAAGTCTTATGGAGATAAAAATAGATGATTTAACCGGTACTGCAGTAAAAAAATTATTGATGGATCATCTACAAAGCATGGCACTACATTCACCCCCAGAAAGTAGGCATGCTCTAGATTTAGACGGATTGCGGAAAGAAGATATTACATTTTGGAGTGCATGGGAAGGTAATGATTTAGTTGGATGCTGCGCACTTAAAGAACTCAATAGTCAACATGGGGAAATAAAATCAATGAAAACATCTTCATTGCATTTAAGAAAAGGTATTGCCAAGCAACTTCTTCAACATATAATTGAGGAAGCAAAGCGACGTGGTTACCAGAGATTGAGTTTGGAAACAGGATCTATGGATGTCTTCAAACCGGCTAGAAGTTTGTATACAAGTATGGGATTTCAATATAGTAAACCGTTCTCGAAATATATAGCGGATCCAAATAGTGTGTTTATGGAAATGAAATTTATGTAAATGATGTAAATAACCAAAGAAATATCTGTATTTAATGAGAATGTATATCTCCTTTATTTGTAATATTGTCGTAATAATCGTAATGATAATTCTGAAAAAACAGAATTACATTCTGGTTCTAAGGGCCTTTCTAATTGTTTTGTTGGATTTTAAGGAAGAGTGAGGTAAATACTTTTAAAGCAATATAAAAAGAAAATTAGGTATCTTTCTGCGCGTTAAATTAGCATAAATAGGAATAAGTAGAGAGTTCAAATTTATTTGGATTTAAAGTGTTGTTAACCCTAATGAAACACGAATCAATCTAATCGCTTATATAATTAGATTGTAAGAGTTAATCGGAAAGAAGGGGTTACTGTGAAAGAAATGATTAGTAGTTATGAAGATGTATTGAATATGTTAGATTCATTATTACGTGAACCAACTCAATTTTGGGATGGTTTTTATTCAAATCGTGAAAAAGAAGTTCCCTTTTTTACTAATAAACCAGATGAGAATCTCGTTAATTATTTCGAAAAAAAATTACTTAGTCCAGGAAAAGTTCTTGAACTTGGATGTGGTCCAGGCAGAAATGCAATTTACTTTGCTGAAAAAGGATGCTTAGTTGATGCAGTAGATTTATCACAGAAATCCATTCAATGGGCAACCGAACGTGCAAAGGAGAAAAATGTAAATGTAAATTTTATTTATAACAATATCTTTGACTTAGAAATCAAAGAGAATACATACGATATTGTGTACGATTCAGGATGCTTTCATCATATTGCACCACACAGAAGAATGAATTATATAAATTTGGTGAAAAAGGCTTTAAAACCAGATGGTTATTTTGCAATCACTTGTTTTGTTCAAGGCGGAGAATTAGGTGGGGCAGACATAACGGATTGGGAAGTATACAAACTACAAAGTCTTAAAGGTGGATTAGGATTTACAGCTGAAAAACTTAGAGCCATTTTTAGAGACTTTTCTGAAGTAGAAATACGTAGAATGAAGGAGATAAATCAATCAAATCCAGTTTTTGGTGTCTCTGGACTGTGGACAGCTTTATTTATGAGTAAAAAGAATTAAGTGAATATAAAGTAATATCAGCGGAAGAAATATTTTTTTCAAAAAAGAAAACAAAGTCTTTCTGATAACTCAACATTCTTTTAAGTAACATAGTGAAACCCTCTCGTTTTATATACGAGAGGGTTTCATTATGTTTAGTTCATATGTACAAAGCATTAGTTTACTTTCTTTATAAATCCTTTGTAATGACGTTTTACGAGCTGACTTTCTAACGTTTTCATCGTTTCTAACGCTACCCCAACAATGATGAGTAAGCTTGTACCACCAATTTGAGCAGAAGGTGGTAAAGTAGCAATCTTTGTGAATACGAGTGGTAAAATTGAGATAGCGCCTAAGAAAATAGCACCAATAAATGTTAAACGATACAAAATTTTTGTTACATATTGCTCTGTCGATTTACCCGGACGAATACCTGGAACATATCCATTTTGCTTTTTCAGGTTCTCTGCCATTTGTTCAGGGTTTACTTGAATAAATGCATAGAAGTATGTAAAAGCAATGATGAGTCCAACATAAAGAGTCATTCCGATCGGATGCGCGAAGTCCAAGTTCGTGCTTAACCATTTCGATACATTAGAGTCAGGAAATAGCTGCGCAATTGTCCGCGGTGTCATGAGAAATGCAGAAGCAAAGATAACAGGGATTACACCTGCACTATTTACCTTTAAAGGTAAATGAGTATTTTTTGCTCCTTGATATTGATTCTTACCTGAAACAGCTTTTGCATATTGAATAGGTATTTTACGAACTGCTTGTTGGATATAAATAACACCGACAACGATTGCTAAAATAACTAATCCAATCAATATGATTTTGACAATATGCATAAAGAGTTGATCTCCAGCATTTTGGAATTGCTGTAAATAAATCTGATTTACCACGTTTGGAATTGCTGCAACAAGCCCTGCAAAGATAAGCATTGAAATTCCGTTTCCTACGCCGTTTGCAGTAATTTGTTCACCTAACCAAAGTAAAAATGCAGTACCGGCAGTTAGCACTGTAGCGATAAATAAATAAGTAGTCCATCCTGGATTAGAAATTAGTTGCCCGCCTGCTATATTGTTAAAGCCAATAGACATTCCAATGGCTTGAATAAATGCGAGAATGATTGTAAAGTATCGGGTAAACTGAGCTGATTTTTTACGGCCCATTTCACCTTGCTTTGCCCACTCTGTAAATTTAGGTACAACATCCATCTGTAACAACTGTACAATAATGGAGGCTGTAATATAGGGTGTGATACCAACAGCAAAGATTGAGAAGTGTTGTAAAGCCCCTCCGCCAAATACATTTAGCATACCTAAAACATTGGCTTGATCTTGTACCTTTAATACCTCTGCGTTAGTATGAGGAACTGGTATAAACGTGCCAATTCGAAAAACAATTAACATCGCAAGTGTAAAAAGGATTTTCCTTCTTATCTCAGCTACTCTCATAAAGTTTGAAATTGTACGAAACATCATGTCGCCTCCTGTATTTTTATCAGTTACATAAAACTGATTGTTATATCCCGATGAATAAACCACAAACCTCCTTCCGTTTAAAATTCATTTGACAAATGGATTTTCGTACATTTTGTAGTTTTTTCATGGATTTAAGAAATACAAGTATTTGTATAGACGATAGAGTTATTTTCGTAATCATTCAATAACCATAATATAACTAATAAATCAAAAAATGTACATAGATGTGCATGAAAAATGAATAAAAAGGGTACTTCTTTACAATTGTTATATGAAGAGTTGATTACATAAGTTTGTAATTGTTATCTATACATAAGTAGAGAATTATCCATAATGGTCGCATCGTTTATGGATTATATACAAGAGACACGAATGGATTTTGAAAAATTATATTCACTAAATGTGCGAATGGGTATGGCACTATTGTACCGGTACAGTTATTGTAAATGAACATTGTTGATACTCATCATAACTTTTAAAATTTGCATATAATACATTCACTCTAAATATTGAAGGGGTGCTTTATATGACAGAGTTACAAGATCAGTTTTTTGAAAGATTGAACCTTAAGAAACAACAGACTGTGAAATTTGAGGACTTGAACAAAATAATGAGCGCAATTGCGTATGAAATTCCGTTTGAGAATTTAGATATCGTAATAGGTAATACGAAAGAAATTTCTAAAGAGAATTTACAAAAGAAAATATTAATGAGTTCACGAGGTGGGCTTTGCTATGAAATGAATTCTATTCTATATTATTTTTTACAAGATTGTGGATTTGATGTGCAGTTGGCATTAGGCACAGTTTATAAAAGTGATTTAAATGTATGGTCTATTGAAGATAGTCATATTACAATCATTTTAAATTATGATTCCGCGTTGTATTTAGCTGATGTAGGAATTGCTTCATTTGTACCTCTCACACTTGTACCGTTTACTGGTGAGGTTGTTACTTCAAAAAATGGCGAATATCGCGTTAGAAGAAAAGATACAGATAAAGGAACGTATATTTTAGAAAGACAAGACATTCACTCGCGGCACACCTCACAAGAAAATATAGAATGGAAGGTGTGTCACGCTTTTCGTACAGATCCCATTGATGAAACAACTTTAAATGAAGTTCAAAGAAAAGTTATAGAAGATGAGAATTCTAGTTTTAATAAGGGGGCAATTGCAGTAAAACTTACGCATTCTGGATATGTCTCTTTGACGAAAGATAGCTTGACTCAAGTAATAAATGGTCAAAAAAGTAAAAGTGTAATTACAGAGAGTCACTACGAAAAGCTCTTACATGATAGATTTAACATAGAAATGTAAACCGAAGTAGTATGAATCTTAATGTAAAAGCATCATGGGAAATAGAGGGTTTATTTGCACAGCAAGGCCATTCTCTTTTATAGTAATATAGGTACGATAAAAGTAACAATGAATAGAAAAGGAGTCTACTATGTCAGTTATCGATAAATTGAACCTTAGTAAATATAGTAATATGGCAGTAATGAATCAACCAAACGATTATGCCCTATTTGCTGAACAAGCAATTAAGTTATCTAAAGATCATGATGCTATCTTCATTTTTGTAGAAACACTTGATGAGATGGTTAAACACACGCAACTTATTATTAATAAACAATTATTACTCGAAAAAGGCTATTTATTTTTCGCCTATCCGAAAAAAGGTAATACGCGTTATGGAACTTTTATTCACAGAGATGAAATATTTCCAGCGATGAAAGTTGGAGAGGATGGATATGTAGGTAATAGTGATATCAAATTCGCGCGGATGGTTAGCATGGATGACGTCTTTACTGTTATTGGCTTAAAACGTGAAAAAAAGAAACCAAAGAAAACATCTGCTGCTAGTCAATGTGTTTCTGATTATATAGAGAATATTAAAGATGTAGAAGCATTTTTAGCTAATCACCCAAATGAACTTCAGTTTTATCAAGGTTTAACACCAGGATATCAAAAAGATTGGGCGCGCCATATATTTTCAGCAAAACAACAACAAACACGCGAAAAACGTGTGCAGCAAATGATTGAAATTCTTTCACAAGGTTATAAATCAATGGATTTATTCCGCAGAAAGAAGAAATAAAGAAAATTTAATAGTAGAGCGTGATATTTTTAAATTAGGAAACAAATGTTAAATAATAAGATATAAAAGAATGAATAAGAAAAGGTGTTTTGAATGAAATCGTATATTGTAGTTGGAGCTGGAATTTTAGGAGCGTCTACTGCTTATCATCTCGCTAAAGAAGGAGCTCACGTTACTCTAGTTGATCGCCAGGATTTAGGACAAGCAACGGATGCAGCAGCAGGAATTGTATGTCCTTGGCTTTCACAGCGGCGTAATCAGGCTTGGTATAAAATCGCAAAAGGCGGAGCGCATTACTATACTTCTTTAATTCAACAATTAGAAGAAGATGGTGAAACAGATACAGGTTATAACCGAGTGGGTGCGATTAGCTTACATACGGATGATAAAAAGTTAGATCAAATGGAGGAGCGAGCATATAAGCGACGTGAAGGTGCTCCTGAAATTGGCGAAATCACTCGCCTATCGCCAGAGGAAACAAAAAAACTATTCCCGCCGTTATCAGAGGAATATGGATCTGTACATATAAGTGGCGCAGCTCGGGTAAATGGACGAGCGCTTCGTCAATCTCTTGTAAATGCTGCGAAGAAACATGGTGCTACCTTTATAAAAGGAGATGCTGTTTTAATTCATGAGAATAATTATGTTAAAGGAATTCATGTAAATGGCGAAACATTAACGGCGGATCAAGTAATTGTCACTGCAGGAGCTTGGGCAAACGAATTACTAAAACCACTTGGGGTAAATTTTCTTGTGACTTTCCAAAAAGCACAAATTGTTCATTTACATATGCCGGATACTAATACTGAAAACTGGCCAGTTGTGATGCCGCCAAACGATCAGTATATTTTAACTTTTGAAGATGGCCGTGTAGTTGTAGGGGCAACGCATGAAAATGATACTGGTCTTGATTATCGTGTTACAGCAGGTGGTTTACATGAAGTGTTTGATAAGGCATTGTCTGTGGCACCAGGATTAGAAAATAGTACAATGCTGGAAACGAGAGTTGGCTTTAGACCATTTACACCAGGTTTTCTCCCAGTTATTGGTCCATTACCTAATTTTAAAGGTATACTGGTTGCGAATGGTTTAGGCGCTTCGGGATTAACAGCAGGTCCATACTTAGGTTCTGAGCTTGCGAAACTTGCTTTAGGACAACCGGTAGAATTAGACTTAAATGATTATGACGTAGCAGGAGCAATCGAATAATTACAAAAACAAAAAAGATTAGGCATAGCTACCTAATCTTTTTTGTTTGTTTCACATTGCTCGCAGTAAATTTTATATGTGTAGAGGGAATTTTGAGTATTTTGGAGAAAAGCTATATGGATTGTAATTTTGAAATTTAGGAGATTAAGGAGTTGTCTTCGGTGGATCATGTTGAGATAAGAAGACCAATCATCGATGATTTTGAAGAATTAAATCAATTGTTTCGAACAGTCATTATCGATACGTTTGCTAGAGAAGGTCTATCGGAATTGGCTGATGACATAGAAAATGAAATTGAAACGAAAAAGCAGTACTTGAAATATGACTTTGAGAGCAATGGGAAAAATCGATATTTTTTGATAGCTGTAGATAAACGTTGTAATAAAATTATCGGCACAATTGAATTCGGTCCATCAAGTGAAATTATTAATAGTTGCACAGATGACGCATTAAAAGACTTGAATGAGGTGGGGACTGTATTTGTACTCCCGAATTATCAAAGATGCGGCATAGGAAATTTACTCTTAAATGCGATTTTTCTTACCTTATTAGGTAAAGGCATAAAAGAATTCTGTTTGGATAGCGGATATACTAACGCACAAAAAATATGGAAGAAAAGATTTGGAGAGCCTAACTTTTTGTTAAAAGATTATTGGGGCGAGGCGTGTGATCATATGATTTGGAGAAAATACATACATGATATACCTATAATATTTAGGAGGTAGTGAAAAAACGGTATTTTTACTCAACACGAATAGCTTTTCTTGCATACATGTGCTATTATTTACCTTTATAATAAAAGAGGACGTGAAGCAACTTGATTAAAATTGATTTACCTGCAGTTGATGTTTCTATAACAGAAAGAAAACAAGTAATAAAAGGCGATGAGCCAAGAATCACTCCAATTCATGGGTTCATTGATTTCCACCTATTCCCAAGAGATAAAGGCGGCATTTTTATGTTTTATAACATTAATGACGAACTTCTCTTTGTAGGGAAAGCACGTAAAATAAGACAGCGTATTAAAAAGCATTTTGAAGACAATGTTTCACCAATTAAAGCAAATCGTGATGAAGTATACCGCATTGATGCATGTATTGTAGAAGATCCAATGGAAAGAGAAATTTACGAAACATATATTATTAATGAGTTTCAAGCGAAGTATAATGTTGATAAGGTATTTTATAAATAAAATAAAAGCAATGTACAACATGATCTTAGTAATATAGTAAGGTCATGTTTTTTTATTTAACAAAAAAACATTGAGTCCCCTTTGATTATTCGACAAAATATGACAATGCAAAAGATTGTTTTTTGCTATGATAAGTAGGAAATTTATATATTGTGTTTATTGGGGGATAAAAAGTATGTTGAAAAAATTTACTACATGTATTTTGGGTGGAGCTTTAGTATTTAACTTATCTGGCTGTGAAAGTACATCAGATAAAACTTCTTCTGAATCGAAAGAAACAATTTCTAAGCAAGAAGAAAAGAATATGAAAACAAAAGAGAATACAGATTCGAAAAATAAGGAACAAACAAAAGCAAAGACAACAATAAAAGAAAAAGAATATCCATTAAACAAAACTTTTAATACGTCAAAATTTGATGTAACTGTGAAAAGGGTTGTAGAAAGAGATAAGGTGGGTAAAGAAAGCATAGGGATCCAAGAAGCTGATAATGGAAATGTCTTTATTGTTATAGAAGTTGAAGGGAAAAATATAACAAACGAATCGATGAAATTAGCAGTTTTGCCATCAGTTGATTTAGTGGATGAAAATGATAATGCTTACGAAATGAATGTATGGGCAGCTAGTAGTTATGCAGTTGAAAAAGGCGTAACTCCTAATCTTAATACAGAATTAAAACCTGGGGAAATAAAGAAAGATAATAGAGTTTATGTGATTAATAAAGAGAGGTTTGACACAGGTAAATGGTATGTTCTTGTTAATCATGAACATAAAGAACAAATTAAATAAAGTTTATACTAAGAGGGGATTTTCCCTCTTTTTTTTGTCTGGAAAAGTCCTTACATTTTGAATTCGTTTCCCTTTCTTTCATAACAGGTAAAAATAAACATATACTGGTACAAGCAAACAAGAAAGGAGACAATCATGAACTGGTTGGAAGCTTTTATATTAGGAATTATTCAGGGGTTAACGGAATTTTTACCTATAAGCAGTACCGGTCACTTGTATTTAGGAAGACATTTGTTTCATTTAGATGAAGCTGGGCTTTTTTTAGACACGATGCTGCATATTGGTACCCTGCTAGCGGTGTTTATTTATTATAAAAAAGAGTTTATCTATTTGGTTAAAAACCCATTTTCAAAACTTACATTTTTACTCATTGTAGGAACAATCCCGGCCGTTATTATCGGTCTACTATTTAAAGATTTCTTTGAAGAGATTTCAAAAACGGGCATAACTATCGGATGGGAGTTTTTAGTGACAGGTTTGTTTTTGTATATGGCAGAGAAACAAAAAAATGGGCGTAAGAAAATGAATGACATTACATATAAAGATGCTTTTATCATTGGCTCCTTTCAAGCATTTGCTATTTTTCCAGCAATCTCTCGTTCTGGTATGACAATTGTCGCTGCACTTTGGAGGAAACTAGACCGTGAAACCGCAGCGTATTTTTCATTCTTATTGTCAACACCTGCAATTGTTGGAGCAATCATCTTACAGTCTGTGGACGTTTTTCAAGGTAAAGCAGAAACAATTTCAAGTACATCGTTAATTGTTGGTACTTTATCTGCGGCATTTTTCGGATATATCGCAGTATCTTGGATGATTCAATATTTAAAACAGCATTCTCTTAAAGTGTTCGCCTATTATGTTTGGGCTCTTGGCATATTAATATTAACTTTACAGTTCACTGGCATATTTTAAAGAGAACCCTTGGAAATATACAGTTAAGCAGTAAGCATATATTAAACTAGCTCTTGCTGGTGAAGATGATTAGATTAACCTAACTTACTCACTTAGTATTTGTAATGAAAGGAAAAGATGAATAAATGTTGATAAAAAAATCCTGTCATGTAAATTTATAGCAGGATTTTTTATTTTATGATTCTATTAATATGCTAGGAGAAGAAAGTGGGAAATGAAAAATTATAGTTTAGCATGATAAAAGAAGCGGAAATATCTTTCGGGAGGTAGAAAATGTTAGGAAAAGCAATCGTTATTGGTGGAAGTATAGCTGGGAAATTAGCAGCAAAAGCTTTGTCTGATTTTTTTCAAGAAGTAATGATTTTAGAAGTGGGCACAGAATGGAATGAAAAAAGCCCCCGAAAAAGAGTACCTCAAACCCATCATCCTCATGTGTTATTAAAGGGTGGTGAAGAGGCTATTGAGAAATTATTCCCGGCAATTATGACCCAATTAAAAGAAGATGGTGGTATCATAAATAATTTTACGGGAGATTTGAAATGGCATCATTTTGGTTTATGGAAACAATCATTTATTGGAGAGTTGAATGCGGTTCAACAAAGTCGTCCTATGCTTGAGTGGCATATACAAAAAAGAATGAGTGAAGTAAATAATATTACAACAAAATATGAAACAATGGTTGAACAATTGATAATAGATCAACAACATCACAAAATCTCTGGAGTAAAAGTGCAGTGTATGAAGACAGGAAATAAAGAAAATCTCCATGCAGATCTAGTTGTAGATGCAAGCGGATTTGGTTCGAAAAATATAGAGTGGTTAAAAACATGTGGCATAAAGGTAAAAGAAGAAAAAGTATGGATTCAATTATTTTACGCAACTAGGGTATTCCGTTTAAAACAACATAAAAATCCTGATTGGTGCAATTTACTTATTTCTCCTAGCTTTCCTGAAAATCCTTATGGCGCCTTTATTCAAACTATTGAAGACAATCGCTATTTCGTAACTTTTAGCGGATATGCCAATGAGAATGCACCAAAAACAGATGAAGAGTTCCTTGCATTTGCTCAGAAGTTACCTGCACCAGATGTTATGCATTTTCTTGAACAAGCTGAACCAATTACAGATATAAAAATACACAAGATTCCTTATCAAGTTCGTCGCCGATTCGATTTAGTGAAAAATATGCCAGAAGGGTTTTTAGTAATTGGAGATGCTCATTGTCGCTTTGATCCAGTTTTTGGACAAGGAATTTCTGTTGCTGCCATGGAAGCTGTCGCGCTACAAATGAGTTTAAAGAAAAGAACATCGCTGCAGAATGGTTTTACTCGAGAATTTTACAAACGTATTTCTAAGGTGATTGCAACGCCATGGGAAATGGTTACTACAGAAGCATTCCGTCACCCTAAAATAAAAGGAGAGAAGTCTTTTATCCAACCATTTCAACAATGGTATACGAAAAAAGTATATCGGCTTTCTGCGAATAATACAGATATTTATATTCGTCTGGTTAGGGTAATGAACCTTATTCGTAGTCCTCTACATCTTTTTCATCCTAAGGTATGGTTTGCCATTCTTACAGCTCGGCAGAAATAGAGGGAGTTAACCTTACTTCAAGCAGTAGGAAATTAACTATTAAATGGCGAATTAATAATAGTTAATCGATTAAAAAGGAATGATTCATAAATGGAAATATACATAGAAAAATTAAAGAAACAAGATGCAGAAGAATTATTTGCTTTTGAGTGTTATAACAGAACTTTTTTTGAAAAGATGGTACCGAGTCGTGGAGATGATTACTATGTTTATGAAATGTTTCAATATAAACATGATGAATTGTTAAAGGAACAAAAAGAAGGCATTTCCTATTTTTATCTCATACGAAATAAGAAGAAAGCAATTGTAGGTCGAATAAACTTAGTAGACATAGAGAAAGATAGACAATTAGGATATCTTGGTTATCGTGTAGGAAAAGATTTTATCGGAAATGGAATTGCAACTAAGGCCGTTCAATTACTCCAAAATCAAGCAGTAAACGAGCAAATTACTGAAATTCATGCAAAGACAACAAATACCAACATTGCTTCACAAATCGTATTAGAAAAAAGCGGCTTTTCACGTACTGCAATTGATAAAAAAGCTACAGAGTTAAATGATTTCATTCATTACGTTTGGAAACAAACTAAAATACTATAAAAGAAATTTAAAAACAAAAGGGGAACAATGCAATGAAGGACTTACGTTATCCAATTGGACAGTTTACTCATGAAGGAAATATTACAGAAGAAACGGTAGAGAAATGGATTCAAGAAATTGCCAATCTTCCTAAAGAATTAACAAAAGCAATTAGAGATCTAGATAAGGATCAATTAGATACACCATATCGAAAGGGTGGATGGACAGTACGGCAAGTTGTTCATCATATTGTTGATAGTCATATGAATAGTTACATCCGTTTTAAATTAGCTCTTACAGAAAATAACCCGACAATTAAGCCGTATAGGGAAGAAAAGTGGGCAGAACTCCCTGACTCAAAATTACCTGTAGATGTTTCTCTTGTATTATTAGATTCATTACATAAAAGATGGGTAAATTTATTAAATTCTTTAGAACAGGCAGATCTTGAAAAAACTTTTAATCATCCAGAATCAGGTGAAACAAAACTAGAAGTAGCAATTGGATTATATGCATGGCACGGTCGTCATCATACGGCACATATTACTTCTTTACGAGAACGGTTAAGTTGGTAAGTGCTATGGAAGTAACATTAGAAAGGGCAGTAAATTTTGATGCAGAATCTATTTTTGCTATTCAAATACAAGCGTTTAAACCGTTATTAGAAAAATACAAAGACTATAAAACGAATCCAGCTAATGAAACGATTGATAAAATAATTACGAGAATAAACAATCCTAATGGAGGATTTTATAAAATAGTAGTTAATAATACTCTTGCTGGGGCTATTTGTGCATTTTGGAAACATACGACGACCCAGTTCTGGATTAGTCCTATGTTTATTCTACCTAATTATCAAGGAAAAGGGGTAGCCCAGAAAGCACTCGTTTTAGTAGAAAAGATGTTTCCAAAAGCAGCTAGTTGGGAATTAGCTACAATTTTAGAAGAAGAACGTAATTGTCATCTATACGAGAAAATGGGTTACATTCAGACGGGAGTAAAAAAGAAGTTGAATGATCATACAACACTTGTTTATTATAAAAAAGTAGTATCATAATTTTTTAAAGGGATAGATAAAACAGAATAAACCTGTGTTATCTATCCCTGTTATTTTGTATTTTTAAAACAAAATAATGTATGTTGTTCCAAAAAATACGGGGTTATAACTTTTGTTTTTGCATAAAAATGCAAAAGGGTTATTTTGTTGTATATTTTACTAAAGCTTTTTGGACGTTTAAAATACTGTCATCACCTTTTAATTCTTTTGTGATTGGATCGTGCATACTAGATATCCAAATTTTCAGTTCTGCATCTAAATCAAAATGTCCTGCTGTTTCGATACTAAATTGTGTAATGCTTTTATATGGAATAGAATGATATTCTGTTTTCTTACCAGTTACTCCTTGTTTATCTACTAAAATCATTCGTCGATTTGTAAATACAATTAAATCTCGAATCAATTTATATGCATACTCAACTTGTTCATCATCAAGCATAATTTTTTGTAAGTCACGCTCAACATTTTCTGTACTCGTATCAGATGCATTTCCTAAAATACCACTAAATAAACCCATATAAAATTCCTCCTTTATAATCTGTGGAATGAGTTTCTTTTATTGTATCACGTTATAGACTAAGAGATTCTTACAATGCAGCAAGAGCTTTTGAAAGAGAATGCAATGAATTTATTGATACTTCATCATAATATCTTGTGCTAAAATATAAGTATTTATAAGTTTAAGAAACAAATGCAGAGGGAGTATACATGAAAAATATTGGTTTAGTATTAGAAGGTGGAGGCATGAAAGGGTTATATACAGCGGGGGTGCTTGAATACTTCATGGAAAATGATATGTTTTTTCCATATGTAGTTGGAGTATCCGCGGGAGCATGTATGGGAGCAACCTATTTATCCCGTCAAAAAGGGAGAAATAAAAAAGTAAATACAGAGTTAGTATCTGATCATCGGTATATATCTTATCGAAATTTAATTCGAAAACGAGAATTATTCGGTATGGATTTTCTTTTCGATGAGGTGCCTAATCAAATTGTACCATTTGATTTTCAAACCTTTTTAAATACAAATGAGCAGTTTGTAATCGGCACAACAGATTGCGAGGCAGGGGAGGCTGTCTATTATAATAAGCAAGAGCACGGGAATGATATATTGAAAATTATTCGTGCATCAAGTTCTGTACCATTTATCGCTCCTGCTGTGGACTATGATGGTAAAAAGCTTTTAGACGGAGGGATTATTGATCCAATCCCTGTTCGAAAAGCGCAAAAAGATGGATTTCAAAAAAATGTTGTTATTATGACGAAGCCAGAAGGATATGAGAAAAAGCGTAATAAGTTTTCGCCTATAGCAAAATATTTATATAGACGATATCCGAAAGTCTCTGAGCTTTTAGTAGAACATTATCGTTTTTATAATGAAACAATTATGTATATGTCTTCGGAATTACAAAAAGATAATTTTTTTGTGATTCAACCAAGTACGCAACTTCCTGTTAGCGGGATTGAAAGGAATAAAGAAAGACTCGTTAACTTATATAACTTAGGGTATAACGATGCAAAAGAACAGTACGATAACTTATTACGATGGATAAATAACTAAGAAAATTGAGGAGAGCCATTGATACTAGGAAAAAAGGTGATTTTTGAAGAGTTAATGAAACTATATAGCCATTTATATAAACCATTCCCACATCGTGATACGCGTAACATGTATCGAGATTTTAAGAAGATGTTTTCTGAGGATGATTGTATAAATGCTGATTTAGATCTATATTGGATGAATATCTCAGGAACATTAAGTTATGTGTTAAATGGAAGGATAGAAAAAATTCCATTTAAGCAAATAAAATTACTTCGCGTATCATTTTTTGATCGCTTTAAACAATTTCGCTTTTTAGAAAAGCATATTGAAGATTACTACATATTCTATAGAGACTATATGTATTATGAAAGAGCACGTAAATTATTACTTTATTATCTGACTTATGAAAAGACCCAACACACGGACTAAACTTGTTTGTGTGTTTTTTGTTCATAAATAATACAACATTTATAAACTTGAAATCCCTTCTTGTATTGTAGATCGATTAACTGAGCTTATTTACAACAATAAAATGAACTTATTGAGGATTCTGAAGAAGCAGCAAAAATAGTTCGGACAATTAATAAAAAGGGTTTAGAATATCACTTAATTTATCCTGCAAGTGCACAAAAAATGAGGGTGAAAACAGAATTTTAGTGTTTTTCCATAAACCTACCACTCGTTATATAATCGAGATAGGCTTATTTTATATATCATGTAAGGGAGAAATGGAGAATGACAAATACATATCAATTACAAATACCAAAGCAATTAGAACAGTATAGGGATATTTTAGAAAAAAGTGTAAAACCTTATATTAAAATTACTGGTAAGATAGGGGAAACAACATTATTTCAAAGCAAATTTGGTGGTTATCCATATTTACCAATTAACCATGAGCACCCTAAAGATTCAAACGGAAAGCCGATGGTACTACTTGCACAATTAAATTTTGAAGAACTTCCTCATATCGAACCTATGCCAACAAAGGGTTTGCTACAGTTTTTTGTAAATGGAGAAGATGATCTTGTTGGTGCTGATTTTGATCATCCAACAACACAAAAAGACTTTCGGATTATTTATCATTCTGATGTAAATTATGACGAATCACAGCTTGTAACGGATTTTAGTTATTTAAATAATCTTGATTTAGAGCATTTTGTTATACCCGAAGCAGCTAAGTTATCATTCGAACAAACTTATCAACCTGTAACAATAGGAGATTATCGTTTTGAATCATTTTTTAAAGATACAGTTGATTTAGAAGATATCGTTGATAAAGAAGAAGAAATAGAGTTTGGTGAATTGTATGAGGAGTCTTTTGAGAGTCTAGGACACAAAATTGGTGGATATCCGTTCTTTACACAAAGCGATCCAAGGGAATGGGACGAATCATATCAAAAGCACAATATTTTACTGCTACAAATTGATACAGATGATTCTCTAGGTATTATGTGGGGAGATTGCGGCGTTGCGAATTTCTTTATAAACAAAGAAGACTTGATCAATTTAGATTCTACTAATGTACTTTATAATTGGGACTGCTGCTAAGGGAATTTAAAGCCACTTTCTATATAGATATTTAGAGAGTGGCTTTGTTTTTGCTTGAAAAGAAATATTTTAAGAAATTATATATTGCATGCGCGGGTTTTGATGAAAGTCACACCGAAAGAAATGTGAATTACATTTATTAGAGATTCCTTTTTGAAATGAGAGGAGATTTTTTTAGTAATCCAAAATATATTATGTTAACTAGATGGACATCGGAAATACAGAGCGTATACAAAAAGGTTAAGTGAATAAACACCGGAATTATATATATTCAATAAACAAGATGTTTAAGTATTATAAAGAACGAAAAAATTAACGATGAATTTATGAATCAAAATAACTGCTAATAACAAATAATTTAATCGCTCGTTTTATTAAGTTATAGTCGTCACAGTATCAATAATTAATCAGAGAAAGTTTTAGAATAAATTTGCTGTGACAAATTTGATCTTAAATCTATATAAAGATATATAGTGAGTTTCCTTGAAAAATCCTTGTTTCATCTCAAAAAGTATAGTTTACTTAGATTTTGAGATGAAACACCTTTTATTTTCATAACTACCTATAATTTATATTATGTTAACTAGAAAAAGCAATAAACTTACTGAAAGTATTTTTATGCCCTTTCCTTTCGCAGTGTGGATTTTCATTTTAGTCACTGTTAGTTTCGCATGTTGCAGTTACTTTAGATTAAGTGAATATAATGTACGAACGCTAAACAACCAGTACGTATGCACGACTAGTTGTTTAACATTCGTACTGGTGATCGAGTTTGTTCTAGTATGTGCACAAAAACTATTTTTTTAGTTGAAAAATTCCATGTTTTCTTTGTAAAAATAATTCTTTATCTTTATAGATCTATTCTGAGAATTTTTCAATCGTGTTTTTACCACTTAAATATATTCGATATTGTTTTTCTTTATCAATAAACTTTGGCTGGTAATTGTACGCAATAAGAATTTGTTTTAAAGTATTCATAAAGTTATATGAACCACCAACAAAACTTACAAAGTGTCTTTGAGGATTTACGTGACCATCTCCATCAAAATAACCTCTAATAAAGTGATGCAGATAATCTTTTGGGACATATGGAAATTGTACGTCATTCTTCGTATCTTCCCTTCTTTCTGCTGTTATTTGCTCTTCCTGTACTGTACGTTTGTTCAATTTTTGTGGTAGCTATGTAGCATGTTTCCTCGAGTTATCTTCCGTCGGTTCTTTTTACACTCTTTAATTTATAGAATTTTTAAATTTAATAGAATTATCACTCTTTTCTTCTTGATTTGTATAAACTCCATCCTTTAATATGAATATACAAACTTAAATGTTCCTATTTTGTTTAAATGAATCATAAATGATTAGATTTAGGTGATAAAGTTTATAAAAAATCAGGAGGGATATGTGTGTTTTCGAAATGGAAAAAAGGATTAGTAACTACTTTATTTGCACTAACAACGTTTTCGACAGTAGCATCTGCTGAAGAACTGCCTACAGATCAACAAAAATGGCAGAAATGGGTTATGATGTACTTGCGTTTGAATCAGGCTTTGCGGAAGCGAATGCTGTATATCAAAACATAGATGATTTAACAGCTGAGCAAGCTATGAAAAAAGCTATTTATGGAGTATGGCATACAGAAGATGTAGAAGAATTATTTCAATACATAAAAGAGCAAAAAGAAAAAGGAACACCCCTTATTTTAACGGGATTCGATATAAATATCCCAACACCATTTAAGCTATTAAGCTCTTCTTCTGATTCATCAGAATACCATTTATCAACTATCTTTCGGTATGCATGTTCTGTATTTATTGATATACCGCAATAGCCTCCCTCAGTACCAACATACAATGCGAGTACAAACACATCTTTATTATTTTCGATGACTTTAGAACTGGCTTCAAAAAATAGATCCTCAACATATCTAAAATCCGCTAACAATATATCTTTTTCATTTGATATATCTTCAAAATATTCAATGGTTTTTTCAGGAGTATAAGTAACAAAACCTTTTTGATTTGACTTCCAATCTCCATTAATTACTCGCTTTAGTAGCTCGGTATAATCCCTTTTTTCTTTGTTTTTACGTATTATTTGTTTGTATTTTGATATTCGTTATTATCTAATAATGTAAAGCAGCTATTACTTATATAATCGTATAGTCATCAAAATATTGATCGATGCTTTGTAGTTTTTCTACTTTAAAATTTGTAATAGCAAAAGAACTCTTATGTAAATGTAACGTTTCATCTAAGGTAATAATGTTGCCGTCTTTATCAAGCATTATGAACGAATAAACGCCCTCTATAGTAGCTGTTACTTTTCCTAACGCTTTTTTATCCAACCATATAGATAGTCCTGCAAACAAAGAAGCAGTAACAAACATTTTGTTATCTATTAATTCAAGTTTAATATAGTCTGGACTGTCAATATCAAATAGCTCAACGTAATTACATTCCGAATTTCCGTATTCTTTTGTAAAATAATCAATGAAACTACTAATAAACATTTCTTTGTTATTCAAATTTTCTAGTATTTCTCCACTTTCATTCAGTATAAGTTCCTCAAGTTTTTCGTTTGAAAGTATTTCGTTATATATTCGCATAGTTATTTCTCCTAAGCCCTTATTATTTCTGTGCATAATAATTTAAATGGTAACGATTTGTTTTTTAATAAACCTTTTTCATCCATGTATTGAATCAATTACTCTAATTTCTTTTCATGGGATATTCTTAGTTATCAAGTATCTTTCCCCTTGTATTTGTTTCACCTTAAAATATTAGTTGTATTATTTGTGAATGATTGTCCCATTAAAAATATATGGTACAGTTACTTTTCGTTGTAATAGACCTTTCACATGTTCGGGAAGTCGTAAATATGTTTCAGCGGTTTGTAACTCCATCCATTTAATTTCCTCGATTTCTTCGGGCCTTGATATGTGTATTGCTCCACCTGTGATTTTCCCTGCAAAGTTAATAAAAATAGCATGGTGCCCTTTTTCTTCAAAAAATGCTTCACTTATTGAAAAAATCCCATCTACCTCTATATCTAATCCTGTTTCTTCTTTTACTTCACGAATTGCTGCTTCTTCTAACGTTTCACCAAACTCGGCTGCACCACCCGGTAAAGTAAAATAAGAACCATTTGTGCCTGTATTTTTAACCATCAATACTTTTTCTTGAAACTCATCAAAAAGTAGTACGTATGTTACAGTAACTTTTTTCATAAGAACCTCCTTAGTAAATTTCTAATATACAGTTCTATATAAGGTGTTGTATCCCCTTGTTAATAAATTTTAAATATTATCATATGGAATATTAAGGATGTTATTTGTTTTTATTTAAAGAAATAGTAGAAAAAATGATTGTGGTTGGAATGATACCTCATAAAAAGAAACGACATAACCGGAGAACGTATGGGCAATTCTTAAGTCAATGTTGGGTTAATATAAAAATTTTTTTAAAAATGTTATTTATTTTAGGACTTTTAGGTGCATTTGTGGGATTTGGTTTTTACATAGTGGATTCAATATCGCATCGAGAATTTACAGTGTACCTTGCTTTGGCTTTTATAATTTGCTTTGTGTTGTCCTATATTCTAGGGCATATTATCAGTAAAGTTAAGGACTGGAATTTTTCAAATGCAGATGCAAACTTTGATGGAGATATCGGAGGTTGTTTTACTAACTCTTATTTTATTTCTATCATTTTTATTATTATTTGGTATGAACTACATCGTTTATAAAATAACTGGAAATAAAAAATTTAGTTCCTTTTCAAAAGAGCCCTAGTATTCATTTAGGGCTCTTTCCTTAAGCTATTTTTTGATATAGCTTTTGTTTTTCCTTCTTTTTCTGATTACTCGGTGGTCGAATTAAAATGGCAATAACAAAGGATATAATACACAGTATACCGATTGTAATAAAAGTAGGCTGAAATCCACCTAACAAAGCGCCGATAAATGCCCCCGCGAGTGCTCCAAAGCCAAAACCTTGATATACGATTCCATAATTTGTACTATGATTTTTGAGACCGAAGAAATCCCCCACAATTGCCGGAAATATGGTGATATTACCTCCGAAACAAAATGCAACACTTGCAACACAAGTAAAATAAATAGCGTAGTTTAAATTCATAAAACTGAGTGTAAACACAGATAAACCGATTACGACAAAAGTTGCGGATACAATTTTTAATCGACCTATTTTATCCGACAATGTCCCGAGAATAATGCGGCCTGCAGTATTAAAGATTGCAATCATTGCAACGGCATTTGCTGCGGTTGCTGCACTCAGTCCTACGAGTTGAACCCCGATATCTTTTACCATACCGATTAAATATAGGCCGCTCATGCACGATGTAAATAACATAAAAAATAATAAATAAGCTTGTTTTGTACGTAACATTTCTTTCGGTGAATAATCACTACTTACAGTTTCAGATACTGTTTCATTTGTAGGAGCCTCACGTAAGAAGAAAGATCCCACGAGTATTACAATCAAAACGATTATGCCCCAATATAAAAAAGCTTCCGATACACCAACTGTATCAATTAGCTTTCCATTCACGTATTTAAAAATTAAGCTTCCCATTCCATATGCTGAGACTGAAATACCAGAAATTAAGCCTTTACGATTTGGAAACCATTTAATTAAATTAGACAATGATGTGATATAAGCTGTTCCATCTGCATACCCTACGACGACACCAGCTAGTAAATAAAGTAACGCTAATGAAGAGACTTGTGAGCTAAGAATTAATCCAAACCCAAGAATAATTCCTGCAGTTGCAATAAGTTTACGAAGTCCCATTTTTTGTTGTAATTTACCTGCAAACAAAGTTGAAAACGATAAAGAAAAGCTGGTAATTGAAAAAGTTATTGCCACAGTATGAAGTTCCCAGCCAAATTTATTTACTAAAGGTTGATTAAACAAACTCCATGTATAAATAGTTCCCAGCCCAATTTGCACGATGATTGTGCCTAGGACAATAAGCCATGGGTTTATAGATGCTTGTTTCATGCGAACTGTCCCTTTCTTATCATGACATGATTTATCACAATTTAGTATATCCGTGTTAAAAGACGAGATACGAATTTAAAACTGGAAATTAAATTAGAGTGATTGTATAAAATCAACAAAAAGGCACTTCAGTAAGAAGCGCCTTTTTGTTGATTAGATTATATACGGATTTATTGTAAAAAAGCTGTGTTAAGATAAGACATTTTCAAATGCTTATATACATATAGTACCAAATGATGCCCTTATTTTTATAGGGCCTAAGATGTATTTTTCTTTCATAAAAAAGTCTTATAAAAATAAAAATTAATATTCGATTTCCTCATAATCTTTTGGTTGTGGAACAGTTTGCATATTTGCTGCATCTTTTGGATCGCTATATATAGCATTTTGCTCAATGCTTGTGTCTTTGATATTTTGTTTTGTAGTTCTATTGGTTTGTTTTTTCATAAGGGCTCACTCCTTTTCTGTATAAAAGTAGTTATACCCTAATTTAAATATTTTTACTGGTATGTAAAAGATGATTTCGAGAATGTATCAGCGACTAAATTGCTAAATTCTCGTAAATAATACAGATAATTGTCTCCCCCATAGTTATATCTTTTATTATACATTTTGGCAACGACAACATTATATTCGGGAATAACTAAAATGGTGGGTCCTGTAATGCCTAATATTTGATACGAGCCTTTAGGCACTCTTTCTCCAAGTTCACTTTGTAAAGCCGGTGTGTTTTGAACGAACCAAAAACATCCATTTTGTGGTAGGTCCATGTTTTCATATTTTGGGCTTTGAAGACTTGTTGCAATTTTAATGACCTCTTTCGGTACAATTTGTTTTCCGTTTAAATACCCTTCATTTAGATGTAAATTTCCCCAATAGGCGAATTCTCTAGCAGAAACGAAAAGATTCTTTTCTGTTCCATCATCTAATATTCCAGTACTGCATATCGCTTCTTCATGAGGATTTACTATTACCTTTACCAAATTCTCATGATGCTTTTTTCGCCATCCTGTTTCTTTAAAACCTGCAGGTATAAAGATACGTTTCTTTAATAGCGTTGGAAAACTTGTATTATATAGCTGATTAATAAGGTGCGTCATCATACGTACATTAATGTCTCTATATGCCCATCCTTTTCCAGGTTCAAACTCTCGATAAATGGTTCCGTCTACTTTTTCATTTAAACCGTGTGAATGGGTTACTAAATGTCTTAATGTTGTTTTACCAAGTAAATCTTTATCATAGTCTTTAAAATAATCAGCTGCGTAATCATCGAGATTCTTTATTTTCCCTTCATACAGGGCATAAGCGACTGCTAGACCTAAGTAACTCTTTCTAGCCGAAGCGACATTAAATTGTGAAGAAGCTGTTATTGGTGCACTGTTTTCAGTATTAGAATGTTTTCCACTATAATGTTCAAGCACCACTTCATTATCTTTCATAATAAAAAGTGCTGCTGCAGTACTATGATTCTGTTCTTTTATTTCTTCTACCCATGAAACTAATTTTTGAAATGTATTCAATGTATCATTCACCTCTAAATAAAATGCTATATCAGATATTAAATTCGACAAAAATAGAAAATGCCCTTAAAATTATTTACTCTACAAAATGAAAGAAAAGTGTCTCTACAATTTGAACATGTACATACACTCTTCTTTCATATAATAACTTTATTTATGCTACAAAGTTAAATGAACCACCAGCTCCAGCAGCTAAAGCAGCCAAAGCATCCGCCACAACCGCCGCATCCGAAGCAACGTCCACCACATCCGCCACAACGTCCGCATCCGCCGCAGCGACGAGCATCTTCTTGTGCATAATAGTATGGATATTGGTTTTGATTATCCCAGTACACAACATTTCCAGACTGATAATCATTTAAATTCAATGAGTGCAGTTCTTGTTGAAACTCATTCATTTTTATGACCTCCGTTTATAAAATTAATCTTCCATCTAACATAATTCATTGGTGCTTTTCTATATTTTTTTGCTTGTTTAATCTCTGTAATAAGCAGTGATAAATATAGAAACTATAAACTAATTTCAATACGTACAACAACAAAATATGAGTTTTTACTGGGTGATGTACCTTGTTCGGTTGCCTATTTTTAAATAGCTTATATGATGGATTCATTATTATAAACATTTTCAAAATATGAAATTGGACAATGAATATAATTTTACATGAATTTCTCATTTGTAAATTTAATGGGGGAATCTCGCAATATGATATGGGGGGTTACAATCGAGGTGGAAAGAATAAGTTGGGTACTTATACAGTAATATTTACATTTAAGCACCCCATACCCTTTATCAACATTTTATAAGTTGCTAATCTAACAATTTGATACATTATCTTTCTGCATCTTTTCTATTAATCTTTGAACAGAGGGTTCGGGCATTATTTTATATGTAATGAAATTTTCATTACTAGGGATGATCCAATGAAAAGCCAAGTGAGACTCTTTCGAAATCGGCGCTATATCACTATGTAAGTCTTTACTATAAACCTCGAAAACATGATTAATTTCATAATGGAGAGTCTCACTATCTTGCCAATCGTTTTCAATAACACCTAAAAAAGCGCTTAATTTCACAATCGATCCCTATTTCTTCTTTAAATTCACGAATTAATGCGCATTCTGCAGGTTCTCCTAATTCTACATGACCACCTGGTAGAAAAGAATGATGCCTTTTATAATTTGCTATTAAAAGTTTGTTATCTTTAATAATGATTCCTCTTACAATATGATGAAATTTTGTTTTCGATTAGGTTTCTCCTCTTTATCCATTTTCTTAATTAAAGTTAAACAAGTAAACGATATACTTCTTCCCCATCATAAACATGACCAAGATTTACAAAACGATAGCTTTCATAAAATCTTTTTGCCCGAGTGTTCTTTTTGTGTATAGATAGACGAATCTCTTATTCCGCACCTGTATTTCTTCTACCCATGAAACTATTTTTTGATATGTATCCAATGTACCATTCATCTCTATATGAAATGCTATGTCAAATATTAATTTCGACGAAAATAGAAGATGCCCTTTTATTTGTTAAATTCAAAAAATGAAAGAAAAGTGTCTCTACAGTTCATACTTGTATATACACTTTTCTTTCAAAAATATTTTTATTTATGTCACGAATTTAAATGACCCACCAGGTAACACCATTAAAACCGTCAAAACAATTAGAGCAACCACCACAACCACCACAACCACCACAACCACCGCAGCCAAAACAACCGAAGCAACCAACACAACGGAATCCACCACAACGAAATCCACCGCAACGGCCACCGCAACCACCGCAACGACCACAACCGCCACAGCGACGAGCATCATCTTCAATATAGTAATATGGATATTGGTTTTGCTGGTCCCAATACATAACATTTCCAGACTGATAATCATTAAGACTTAACGCTTGTAGTTCTTGTTGAAACTCATTCATTTTCATGACCTCCGTTTATAAATTAAAACCCCATCGATGCTTTCTTAGATTTCTGTTCGTTAAATCTAAGTAGAAATAGCGCTATAAACTAAGCTCAATACGTACACCAACAAAATATGACCTATCACTTGATGATGCACCTTGTTCATATGCCTATTTTTAGGTTGTTTTTACTATGGGCTCATTTTTATAAATGGAAATTATAAAAATATGAATTTAAACAATAATATTTAGCTTTATGTCATCATTTTCTAGTTCTATAGCTTAAGCGTGGTAATTTTTTGCGTGATATCTTTTAGTCATAAAAAACACAGATATTAAATTTTTAAAAAGATGAACTAAGAGTATATTAGTTTTTCCAGAAAGGGTACTTATATCATGTTTTTTTTACAACGTAGTACTCTTACATGTTATTTTATAAATTGCTAAGCCAACAACTTGATAATTCCTCTTTTTGCACCTTTTCTATTAATCCTCGGACTGAAGGTTCAGGCATTATTTTATATACAATTAGATTTTTATTATTAGGAATAATCCAACTAAAATCCAGGTGAGACTCTTTAGAAATTGGTTCTATATCACTATGTAAGTCGTTACTATCAACTTCGAAAACATGATTAATTTCATAATGAAATATTTCACTATCTTGCCACTGGTTTTCAATCACTCCTAAAAAGCGCTTAATTTCACAATCGATCCCTATTTCTTCTTTAAGTTCGCGAATTAATGCGCATTCTGCAGATTCTCCTAACTCAACATGACCACCTGGTAGAAAAGAGTGATGCCCTTTGTAGTTTGCTATTAAAAGTTTGTTATCTTTTATAATGATTCCTCTTACAATATGATGAAATTTTGTTTTCAATTAGGTTCCCCCTCTTTATGCAGCAACTACTTTATAGTATTTATGTTCATAAAGAATATTACATTTGTCCAAAATACTCATTTAGTAGTGGAATAATATAAATCATAGGTGTTTCGTAGGGATGAATGCGATGAATAACCGCAAGTGCATCTTTTACTATTTCTCGTTTGCACCGTATTTCCACCTTACATTCTTGTCCTTCGCATATTTGACCAATTTCTCCATTATAAGGTTCTGAGTTATTTAGCGGTCTCCAGTACCCTTTAACTGCGCTATAAGACAGGCAGTTATCATAATTCCCCACTTTACAAGCCTGAACTTTATTTAATGCATCTCGTAAGTCTTCAATAAATTCATCCGGAATAAATATTTCGATTTTTACTTCGTTAAATTGCATACTTTGTTTCACGCCTTTTCTTAATTAAAGTTAAACAAATAAACGATATACTTGTTCTCCATCATAAACATGGCCAAGATCTATGAAACTATATTTTTCATATAACTTTTTTGCCGGAATGTTCTCTTTATGAACAGTTAGGCGAATTTCTTTGCACTGAGAAAAATGGTTGGTAATCCATTTAATCATCACTATTAAAGCAGATTTTCCGTATCCTTTCCCTTGATATTTTTCATCAATCAAAAACCCATTAATCCAATACATGTCGACTGTATTTCTATCGAAGGCATGCATAATAAACCCAACCATAACATCGTTATCGTATATAGCAAATGGTATATATTCTACGTTGTCACCATCTGGTTTTATATATACTTTTGCAAGTGATACAGCTACAGACGGTACAAATTGATTTTGTTCCTTGGATACTTGTAATTTTAGTGCGTCTTCCCAGTTTTCTCTTGTCACGACTTTCAATTGTAGGTTTACCATATCAAACTCCTTTGGAATAATGGATTATGAAATTATTGAAAAATCCTTATATGAATTGAAACAACACAAATAATTGGTAAGAAAAAAACTTCCTTAATTTTAATTCTTCTTTTATATTCGTTTCATTCCATTAATCTCCTTTTTCTCATATAGATTTTAAAACATCGAATGTGATTTATTTACATCGTTTGTTCTTTCAATTCGTATGTAGTGATCTTTTTCGTTTTTTATATGTGCAAGTACAACGCCAAATATTGTTATGACACCACCAAGTATTGATAACATAGTAGGAACCTCTCCTAACCATATCCAACTAATAAAGCAAGCAAACGCTGGTGTTAAATAAAGTGAGCTCGTTGCTTCAGAGGCTCCAGCATGAGAAGTTATATAAGCCAAAGCTATATACGGAAGTACCGTTGGAAAAAGACCTAAATACACAGCGCTAAGAGTAACTTCTATAGGAGCTTTTACTATTTCAGAGCCAAGCCCTGGTAAAAAGATTAGCATTAATACAGTCCCTGCCCATATCGTATATACAGTAAACGGTAAACTTCCATATTTTTTGAGGAATGGTTTTTGAAAAACAAAGAATAAACTTTCTGAAATTGCAGCAATAAGTATAAGTAGTATGCCAGTGTTGAATCCGAGTTCATCTCCAGTACTAATTGATATGAGTGCTACTCCTATAAAACTAACTGCTCCTCCTATCCATCCCCATAATTTAAATTTTTCACGGAAAAATATAAGAGCAAGTACTGCAGTTATGATAGGGGTAACTGATACAATCAAACTTGCAGGCCCTGCGCTCACACTTTTCTCTCCATAATTTAAGGTGATGTGATAAACGGTAAAACCTAAACCGCCTAGAATGAATATTACCGGTATGTCTTTTAATTCTGGTAAACGCATTCTACGTATGACCGATAAAATAACTAAAGCGAATGAGGCTATTAATAAACGTAATAACGTAAGATGTTCCGGCGTATATGCTTCAAGCCCAACGCGAATTCCAGGAAATGCAGAACCCCAAAGAACAATCGTAATACAGTGTGAGAATAAAACACGGAAATTCCATTCACTATATTTCATATCATCTCTTCCTTTCATATAGAAAAAGCCAGCCACTTTTCCTTTTCCAATTATTTCTTTTCATAATATTCAATCGTTGATAAAATGTCTTCAACCAGTTCTTTAATAAAAAAACCAACCACTTTACGGTTCATTAGTAGAAAAAAGGGGGCTTTTTATGAATACATATAATCGAAAGTCGAATAAACAATCCCCTAAGTACCAACAGATTATGGAGTATATGAAAGTAAAGATTACAAATGGCGAATGGCCGATAGGTAGTAAAATCCCAAGTCAACGAAAATTGGCACAGATATTTGATGTAAATCGAAGTACGGTTATTACAGCATTAGAGGAGCTAACTGCAGATGGTTTAATCCAAGGGAAAATGGGTATGGGTACAATTGTGGTCAATAATACATGGACCCTATTAGCTACTGATCCACCGCCTAATTGGAATGAGTATGTGAAAGCGGGTTTGCATAAACCGAGCAAAGAAATGGTTCAAGAAATTAATACAGTAGAATCAAATAAACAATTCATTCACCTTAGTAAAGGCGAACTTGCTTCTAATATTTTCCCATTAGAAACAATGCAATTAGTCATGCAAGAAGTTTGTAAAAACCTCACTGCTTTCGGATATGAAGAACCAAAGGGGTTTCTCCCTTTACGTGAAGCCATCAGTAATTATGTAAGTTCATTTGGTATTCATGTCTCACCATCTTCCATATTAATCGTCTCTGGAGCTTTACAAGCATTACAGTTGATAGCTGTTGGTCTTCTACATAAGGGATCTCCAGTTCTACTTGAACAACCATCTTATCTCTATTCGCTTCATGTATTCCAATCAGCAGGAATGCATTTATCAGGAGTATCCTTGGATTGCCAAGGGGTTATACCAAGTGAGTTATCTAGACTGAATAAATACACTGGTGAAAAAACTGTTTTATATTCTATTCCTAGCTTTCATAATCCCACAGGAACTTTAATGTCAAAAACTCGGCGAAAAGAACTTATAAAAGTATGTGAGAAAGAACAACTTCCTGTTATTGAAGATGATATTTACCGTGAATTATGGATTGATGAGCCACCTCCTCTCCCGTTAAAGGCAATGGATAAACACGGACATGTATTACATATCGGTAGTTTATCAAAGACACTAAGTCCAGGTTTAAGGATCGGATGGATTATCGGCCCTGAACCTGTAATTGAACGATTATCAGATATAAAAATGCAAACAGACTATGGTTCTAGTTCTTTATCACAAAGAGTTGCTGAAAAGTGGCTTTCTAGCGGTTTGTATCAAGAGCATGTAGAATTTGTGAGAGAGCAGCTAAAGATACGAAGAACCATAATGATTCAAGCATTGGATATGTATTGCAAAAATATTGCCGAATGGAATGTTCCTAGTGGTGGTTTTTTTATATGGTTAAAAATAAAACCGAAAATTCCAATGAAAAAACTATACTCAAAAGCGTTATCTAGCGGGATACTTCTTAACCTAGGGCGTATTTATGGAGAAGAGTCTAATCAGCATATTCGACTTTCGTATGCCTATGCATCTGTGGAAGATCTAACAAAAGGAATCTATCAATTAAGCGAAATTGTTCGAGAGTTGATAAACTCATAGTAAAAAAGTCTGTTCCTTTAAGAAACAGGCTTTTTTGTAAATTTATTAATCCTTTTATTGAAATAAAGTGAAACTTCTATTGGCAGGGTGTTTAGTTCCCCACTGATGGTTAACACAACCAATAGGGATTTATATTTTTTTATTCATTCATTATGGTTCTAATTTCTTATAAGGCAAGAATATTTGCATTAATTTATCTCTCCACAAATAGCCTATTTGCTTGTTCTAAATATTACAGGTAGCAATTCGCATTTTTATTCCTTTCTAGTTTTTATAAAGAGTTTTCTCCAAAACTCCTTTTATAAAATCTGTTTTCGCCTTACAATAACGATCAATATCTTTCCGATAATTTTCAGCTAGTTTGTATTTCAATTCCTCATATTCTTTACGTGCAGCTTTATTCGACGATAAATAATCACGTAAAGCGATATGCTCTAAATAACCTTTCCCGTCCTTTGGACAAACATAGAGATGGTATTTCATAAAATGATCTTCTTTATTCCGTTGAAAAGCTTCACGACCTTCAACACCTAGATCTCCTTGATATTGATAACCTTCTTTTTCTAATCGTTTTATAATATCAGGCAAAATATCGTAACTATCTATAACGACATCAATATCAATAATCGGTTTCGCTGCTAATCCTTCAATAGAAGTGCTCCCTACATGTTCAATTCTTAAAGTCAAATCTCCAATATAACTTTCAATCATCATTTTGATTTTCTTAAATTCCATTTTCCATTCAGGATTATAAGGCATAATTTCTATTACTCTTGTTTTTTCAGCCATTAGTCTGTTCCTCCTTAATAAGACCTAGAACTTTTGCAAAAGCAGGTTCTGTTTTCTCTTTTTTTCAGAACTGTAATATCTCCCCAAATATGAGGTAGTTACTTAAAATTACAATATATATTCTAAATTAGCTAATAAAATATGATGAAAAATATTAAAGATAGAGAATGTTCTAGAAGCACCTTTATTTCAATATATTAAATTGAACCGAAGATGTATTTCATCTCTTCGTTAACAAACCAAAAATATTAAAGTAGCAAAGGAGGAAGTTTATTGGATATCTTTCACATCCTTTTAATCATTCATATTGTATTTGGGGCCATATGTTTAATTTCAGGGGCGGTTGCAATGTCTGCAAAAAAGAGAAAAGGAACTCATACAGAATGGGGTGAAGTTTACCATGCATCTTACGTTGTAGTTTTCATCACTGCAATTATATTATCTATTTTACATTGGAATGAGATTGCTTATTTGTTTTATGTCGCACTTTTTTCTTATTCATTTGCTATTTATGGCTATCTTGCAAGAAAAAGACGTTGGAAAAATTGGCTTCACCATCATATTAGAGGTATGCTAGGTTCATATATAGGTGCTGTAACGGCCCTTTTAGTGAACATCGGGAGCTATATTCCAATATTAAATTTACTTCCTAAACTATCGTTTTGGTTTTTACCTACATTGATTGGTACCCCACTTGCAATAATGGTTGTAAAAAAATACAAAAAACATACAAACAAGTAAAAAGTTCTATCTCTCTTGGAAAACAATAAAAGCACCATTAATCATGCAGTAAATATTCTGCTTCGATAATTAAATTCAATGATTTATATTATGACGCAATCATTTTAGTTCAAAGAAAAAGAATCCAGATTTTACTGGGTTCTTTTTTACTTTAGACTCGTCATGTTAAATCTATTTCTGTATCATTGTCAATTAATTATTAAAATAAAATAGACGATCTACGGATTAGAAAAATCCTTAAATCGTCTATTTTAGCTGTGTAACTTCCTACACTTACACTCTTGAAGTATGTTTCGAAATAGCGTTAATTATATTACCCCAATCATCAAAGTGAATTTCATGCCCCGTTCCCTCTAGTGGTAGTAACGATGCATTAGGAATTTCATTAGCTAGAGCTAAGCCATGTTCATATGGAAGCGCCGTGTCTTCGGTACCGTGAATAACCAAAGTAGGTATATATAGTTCTTTTAATTTCCCCTCATAGTAATCATCACCTTTAAGCAGTGCATGATTAAACATACTGAGTAGATTGTTTGCTCTTTTTATTTCTTTTGTTACCTGCTTTGTAACTCTTTGTTCATCAAATTTATGCTTTGGTCCACAGAGTAATGCTGATCCTCTAACCAAATAATTCACTACAGATTCGTTATCCGTCCAGTCCAATTTACTTCCATTCGCATGATTAGCAAGAATTTTTTCATCCATTGGAGGTAAATTTCGATCATTTTCATCAGACCCATAAATACTTGATGCAATCAAAGTCATTGTTAGAACTCTTTGAGGATGTCTTACTGCGATAACTTGAGCAATCATACCTCCCAAGGACATTCCAACAATATGCGCTTGATTAATATCGTATGTATCCAGTACTCCAACAGCATCATCCGCCATGTCTTCTACAGTATATTGAGAACTTCCTGGCTCGTAGACAACGGAACGTCCAACATCTCGATGATCGTATCGAATAACGTATCGCCCTGTATCCGCTAATCTTTGGCAAAACTCTTCATCCCAGTAAACCATTGAACACATTGCTCCCATAATCAATAAAGTAGCTGGATGATTAGGATCTCCAAAACTCTCTGTGCATATATCAATTCCATTAATTTTATTTATTTTTTCTTTCATAATTCATTCCTCATTTCATTCGAATTTGGTCGTTGGGAAAAAAGCACATCAAAACAGCCCAAAATTCACTTTAGAAAAATGCACGAATAGAAATGTACCTGAAATTAACGGAAACGATTGAACTTTATAATCATGCTAAACACTCTCCTTATAAGAGATGAATAAGAGGCTTTAGCCCACTATTTATTATAATATGTTTTGGTAGCGTAGTTAATCTATTTTACTACTAATGAATATTGATAAATAAAACATTCATATCATAATATAGATGTTTTATTTTAGCTTTTTACGTGCTGCAAACGATCCGGATAATTCGTGAACATGCCGTTTACACCCCATACAATCAATTTTTTCATATCTTCCTCTTTATCCACTGTAAATGGATGAATTTCTAAGCCGTGTTTTTGTATTTTTTTAACATAGGTAGCATTCATAGATGTATAATTCATGCCCAAGCCCAAACAATAAGTTTTGTACTCCTTTAAGTCTTCATTAGTTAATCTCGTTGCTTCCTTATGTGTTAATAATTGCACTAGAGGAATGCCTGAATTTAGACTATGAACTTTTTTTAAACTTTCTTTACTAAATGATTGGATGATTATTTTTTCCTTTACAATACTTGGATCAGTTAATTTGTATTGATTCAGTATTTCTAATAGTTTTTCCTCCATTCCAGGATAGTCTTCTGGTGATTTTGTTTCGATATAATATCGAGCATCATGTCCAAATGTTTCAATAATTTCTGCAAGTGTTGGTACTTTTACATCCTGAAATTCTTCTTTTACTAGATTGGGATGTTTTTTGTTAAAGAAACTACCAGCATCAAGTCTTTTTATTTCTTCTAATGTATGATCTTTAACAAGTCCTGATCCATTTGTTGTTCGATTTAATGTATCATCATGCATGGCAATTAAGTGCCCATCTTTTGTCATTTGAAGATCTATTTCTATATAATCGCTTTTAAATTGTTGACCTAATTTGTAAGCTGGTATTGTATGTTCTGGAGCATATGCGGATGCACCTCTATGAGCAATCGTTATTACGTTATCTGATTGGTTCTTAGCTTTTATGTAATTCTTTTCTTTTGTTTGCTGTAGAATGACGATGCTTATTCCTATCCAAAGGAAAATAATTGTAGTGATAAGTGGTTTTTTCATAGTAATATTTTAACTCCTAGTCTTTTACTCTATTTATCTATAATACACGTTAAAATTTAAGTAGGCTTAAATATGTTATTAAGGTTTTGTAACAAAGTTATGCAGTCTGTATAACGGATAATTGCATAACCAATATTTTGATAAAAAACAAACCATGCTTTAAGGATTGAATCTATCCTAAAGCATGGTCTATTTACTATGAGTTACAATTCAATATTTTTAGGTACTTCCTTTTTACCTTTAATCGGTAAGCAAGAGCCTATTAGTGCAATGATAGCACATCCGATAAACATAACAGATAATCCATATACAGCAAGTAAAGAAAGCGTACCAAAAATAATTAAATCCAGCACTGAATCGAGCACTGATAACAATGAAATTGTTGTTGCACGTACATGTGATGGAATTATATCATTACTCAGTTGTGAATAAATCGGGTATCTTATTGCTCTTACAAATCGTAATATAATAAATGCTCCTAAAACGACCCATAACGTATTTCCAAAGCACGCTGCTAATAGTAATCCACAGACAGCTAATGTACCTGAAAGATTTAATAAAAATATACGAGAGAATTTTTTGGTTAACCATCCTATTGAAATGGATGCAAAATATCCGCCTATTGCAGCGACTGCATATAATATACCAATTGCAAATACAGGAACTCCTGCATTTTTCAAAAGTAGTTGATCGTAGTTATCAAAAACCGCACTCGCTGAAATAAATACAAGTGATATATTCAAGAACATGATGAGTAATTGAGGTGCTTTTCGAATCACTTGTATTCCTTCGACTACTTGTGAATACGGTGACTCAATATATTCAAATCCCGCTGCTGGATTTTTTATAAATAAAAGTAAAAATAATTCTACGAAATGAAAAAAAAGCCCGAGTGTAATTAAAATAAGAAATTGCTCTTCTTTTAAATCTTTCGCAAAATAAGATCCAAAAATAACAGCAATCATCATTGAAATAAAGCTAGCCGATTGAATTTTTCCCATCGCTTTATCCATAAGATGTTGTTCATTCGTTTCTTTTAACGATTCATATATTAAGGCTTCGTCAGCACCTGAGAAGAAAGTGACTGATAAACCATTCAACAAGCTATATAAACAAAATAACCATATATTATCAGCAAAGAACAAAATAGAGATACTTATAATTTTGATGCAAGCGCCTGTTATAAACGAGAGTTTTAAGCCGAAGCGATCTGCAAAAACGCCTGCCGGTACTTCTCCAATTAAAACCGCTCCACTCCAGCACATTAATACAATGAGAATATTGGAAGGAGTGAGTCCTCTTTCAACATAAAACAACGTCATAACTGCTTGTAAAAAACTAATTGTTCCAAAAAAATGAACCCAAAATAAAATAGAAATATTATGATTTGCCAGCGTATATTTTTTCAAACTTTCTCCTACTTTCCGATATTTATATTCTTTGCGGAAATAGGAGTGCTAAGTTAGCTTAAATGCTATTCACTCCTCTTCCTTTAATTGAGATTCGTTTTAAATTTTTTAACATGCGAATTCCTCCTTACGTTTAATTATATGTATCGTAACAAAAAATCTAAATATTTACAAAACGAAAATATAAACTGGATAAGATTGTCGAAATGAAAAAAGTGGTATATAATAGGCAGTAACATTACTAGTAATTATTTTAGGTATTCCTAGAATAAAGGAGCGATACATATGAAAATTACTATTTATTTCGGAAGTCATGAAGATCAAGATGTACGTACAATGGATTGTCATTTAGATGTAGACGATGCAGAAGAGCTTGTTTCTGTTTCATAATATAAATTACAAATAATATGGGTTGAATCCTCTTCCCACTTACGTTCAAGACACCTTTTAAAAGGTGTCTTTTTTATTGTTTTTTGATGAAAATCCCTTTACTTTGTAGTGATTAAATAGTAAAATATAAATATACGAACAAACGTTCTTTTTCTATTTCAATCGTACTTGAAGGGATGATTTTTACAATGGCTCAAAACAAGCGCAGAGGAAGAAAAAAGCATACACCGACTATCTCAAATACAGGCTTTATCGGTTCTGTGTTTATTGATACATTGGAACTACAAAAAAAATCCTATTACTTTGCCCGAAAGAAACTTCAAATCGTCCATCATGTGTTAGATGGTCTTGCAGGAGCAACAAGCTCTCTATTTAAAGAACATAATATTTCTGCATATATATCTTGTGTGTATTTACATAAACAAAAGAAAATCGGTTTTGTTCTTTCCACAAAACCTTTTGAACAAGCTGATGGTGTTGCTTATTTTAAAAATTACTTAATTGAAAAGAATTTTTACGATTCTCAAGATGCTGAATTTCAAGAGGTATTTAATACAGGATTTATTGGGGTTGTATTTGCTGATTTATCTAGCATTGACCGCTTTAACTTTGATTTTGAAATGAGTATGCTATCAAAATTAATGAAGGATATGATTATTCCTGTTAAGGAGCTATTTTTACGTCATAATACCCCTGCTTATATCTCTACTTCTCATTTAGAGGAACAAAATAAATTAGGATTTGTTTTATCTATAAAACCTTATGATGAACGTGCAGAAGCGGATTTATATTTTGAAACATATTTAAAAGAACGTGGCTTATATATTGGTGATGAAGAAGAGGACATTGATAAGATTGTTATTCGAAAAAAAGTTGAATTCATATAGAAAAAATGCAGGATTACAATATATCCTGCATTTTTTATTTAAAGACTTCATTTTCTAAAATAACGACAGAATCATTTGTCATTCTCCCAGCCTCTTTTGTATAACTTACAAGTCGTTGTATATTGTCACAACACAACTTTGCTCCCCATACAAGTAATGGAACACCAATAAAATCAATATGGAACCTTCTTGAAAACAAGCCTCCAAACGTCATAGGAAGTGGCACTGTTGGAGATGTATTTGAAAAAATGATTTTTTCGTTGTTTTGATATTGATGTTGAAGAATTTCTCCTAAATTCTTCATAGCTGGAACAACTAACTTTGATGTTCCGTGCCCTATTGTGTAAACTGGGTTCCCTTTCTCGTCTCGCCCATGAAAAATTATTTTTCCCATATCAGAAGTTTTGAGTTTATTGAAATAATCCACATTTAAAATTTCTTCTTTGGTCAGTCTTCGATCGGTTGGTAATTTGTTTAAATGATATGCTGCCGCAAGTGAGGTTGTATGCGTTCCGCCAAAATCAGTGTAAATAAAGATCATGGTATCATTCCTTATCATAAGTGTTCAATGTTTATTAGTATCACCATTTCAATATTTACTAATCAAATAATGTGGGGATTTTATAACTTATTTGATTAATTTGATATATTTCTTTCAAAAATAATATCTTCTACTTATTACTGTAACAAGTGGCGTACAGAAAAAGCGTTTGTATAACGATTAACATATAATGTGTACCTCACAAAGAAATATACTTGAGTTTTAAGTAACAATACGATTATGATATCTAGATAGAATATAATACTGAAAGGATGGTGTATTCTCTTTGAATATCCTTGAAACAGAACGTCTTATCCTTCGCCTACAAACAACCGACGATGCATCATTTATCCTGGAGCTTTTGAATGATCCTTCTTGGTTACAATTTATAGGTGATCGCGGTGTGAGAACGATAGAAGATGCAAAAGCCTATATTTTGAATGGAACGGTTCGTATGTATGAGCAATATGGTTTCTGTCTTTTTTTAGTAGAACGAAAGGAGGATCATGTTCCAATTGGAATTTGTGGTCTAGTAAAAAGAGATTCACTGGAAGATGTAGATATTGGCTTCGCCTTTCTTCCCAAGTATTGGGCCAAAGGATATGCCTATGAAGCAGCTTCTGCGGTGATGGCATATGGAAAAGATAAATTGGGGCTAAATCGTATTGTGGGGATTACTACTCAAGAGAATCACGCTTCAGCTAAGCTATTAAAGAAAATAGGATTACAGTTTGAACGATTAATTCAGTTAGCTAATGATGCTGAAGAACTTAGTCTGTTTGTATTCGATAAACGAAAAGATAACCATATCAACAAATAGCAAACATATTAAAAATAGGAACTCATGTAAAAGACTCTCCAATCGGAGAGTCTTTGTCTTATATACTGAATTTTGATAGATCATTTGTCGGTATAACTATTTTATAGCCTGTACAGATACTGGCTTCCATCCCTTATTTTCAACCCAATCAATGTATACTTTATATTTTTTATTGCTTTGCTTATCTCGCACATTACCATATGCTTTATTCGTTCCATTATTTCCGATAAAATCATAAATGATTTGTGATTCAGGAACATCAACAGCGGAGGAAATTGCCTTTTTCATCTCATTCCAATCTGTCGTTCCCTCTTTAAATTGCATGGCAGGTTTTGTTCCTTGTTCTGTACCAACTGGCTTCCATTGATTATTTTGTTCAGTTTGGTTTTTAGTTGTTCCCTCTTCATTCACCTTCTGCTTTTCCATGTTTGTATTCTTTTGTTCTTCTTGTTTTTTCACTTGATTTTCATTAAGCTGCTTTTCTTTTTCCGGTAATTTTGAGGTTTCTTTCACTTGATTTTGTTGCTCTGCTAATGTTTGTTTTTCAACTTCTTTGTTTAATTGTTCTTTTGATGCGTCTTCTTCTGATTGTTTTGCGTTTTGTTCCTCTAATTTATTTTTTTTCGCTTCTTTAGATGCTAATTGATCTACCTTCTTTTCTTCTAGACGCTCTTTTCCTTTTGTTTGATCAGTAAAAAATAACTGATAAGATACCACGCTGACTGTCAGTAATACCAAACTTAATCCAATATTAACAACACCTCGCTGTCGACGGGTTTGTTGTTTTTCTTGAAACCTACTTTCATTTCCCATTCCTGAAACCTCCATATGACTTTTACAGTATACCTGTATGTTGTTTTCTTTACTTTAGACTCTAGTAAGTTTATTTTCATATTTTTGATGTTGATAAACTTTAAAATTCCATATGTATAGTCTTTCTCGTTTTCCCCCTTATCACTTACACAAACATCTATTGTAAATTCATTTTTTAATTCGTACATTATTACACACGCTTTTCTATATTACATTTTAATATTCAGAATTTCAACAATAAAATTCATATTAAGCTAGAATATTTCTACTATTTTTAATACAAGTTTCGATTGCTTTAACAATTCATTTATTTTTATGAAATACTTGGGAATTTAAAAACGAAAAATGGGGGAAAAATGATTAGGAACTTGAAAAATAGTAGCATCTAAAATACGTATACGTTAAAAATAAGAAGTATATTGACTTTGGATTTGAGACGAATTGTTTAGTTGGATTTTGACTAAAAGAGAAAATATGCGCTATAGAAATAAAATAGCGCACTCTAAATCATAAAAAAGAGTGTCAATCCTTCTTGGATTCCCCCCCCAATACTAAGCTAATTTTTAACATCTTACATATTTACGTTTGAAACCAAGCCTCCCTCTATCAATTTCTTTATGAATACTTTCGTAAGCATTTAGGAAACTGCTTTTTTTCTTGTCCCGTTTTACTTCTACTGTACCTATTTCCTTTGCGGTCTCGACTGCTTTTTCATGTAACGGCAAATATGAAATCCCCACGGTGTATAGAAAATTATTCATAGCGGATTTCGTTCGTTCTGGCGAATCATGAATCGTATTTTTCACAATTTCAAGCATATTGGAAATCTTACTTTCGGAAAATTCATTGTCTAAGCGATTCCCTAAAAGCCAGCAGTAGCAACTCCAGCCCGCTGACATTCTCAGTTCGTCACCGCTTGCAATCCATTTATCAGCAACGTCTTGTGCAAAATCTGACTCTGATAAAGTTACTGCCACCACAAAATCAGACAGCATATAAAAATACGCCCCATCCATCCAACGATCAAAATCCGACTCACTCATAGCTTTTGGGTTTGCAATAATGCCCGCAAAGTACATTGCATCGTAGTTACCTGTGGAATAAAGCTCTTCAGCTAAACGTTGATTCATTTTTAATTTCTTTGCGATTGGTTTCATAGCACCTGTAGCTACCCCAAAAAGCGGCTCTTGCGCACCATTGGATATGTACATTTTTTTCGTTCGTTCCTTACCGAGGGCTTCAAGCTCCTGCATAACTTTTTCGAAATCCATAGTTTTGCACTTCCTTCCTTTATATTAAGACCCTTCTAATTGTAACTTTATTTTGATAATGGTAATAAATATGTCCTTTTCTATAACCAGAGGACTTCGCAATATCTTTAACAGAAGTCTTTGCATAAGAAAATAGTTCGGTTACTTTTTCAGCTATCACTTATTTTTCTTGTTCACTGTTATAACGTCTTTTATTCAACACTTTTCTCCTTTCATTTGCATCTTCGAATTACGAACGTTAGTTCTCAATCTAGTCTATGTAAATTTTCTATATTTAGCAACTGTTTTGTTTTTTATTTTTCTTATAAATACGGTGCATGAAATTACTTATAGGAATGCAATTCATTTTTTTAATTCGTGTTTTTTATCCTCTTTACATATATTTATAAAGAGAATGGAGGGACAGAAATGAGAATTGCATATACAGAAAGTGATGTGGACTTATTAGCTCGTCTAATGAGAGCAGAAGCTGAAGGAGAAGGACAACAAGGTATGTTGGATGTTGGAAATGTCGGTGTGAACAGAGTCATGTGTGATTGTCTAGATTTTAAAGGAATTACAAATATTCAACAAATGGTGTACCAACAGCAAGGTGGAAATTATTCATTCGAAGCTGTAACAAAAGGATATTTTTATCAACGTGCAAGAGAAACTGACAAAGAACTGGCAAGGAAATGCCTAGAGTATTGGAGAGGGCATCCCGCAACCAATTCTCTTTGGTTTTTTAATCCCGTAGGAAATTGTCCTCCTGTTTGGTGGGATCAAACATTAGCTGGGCAATACAAAGAACATTGTTTCTACAAACCAAAGAGCATTGATTGCCCCAAAGTATATTCTGGAAAATAACGCTTATTTGATATGGCTTTAAACCCTTTTTACAATTCATTCTCCCTTTCAAAAGTTAAGAAAAAGCCTTGGCTATGTTTCATATACTAGCAAGGCTTTTTCCATTGGTATTTCTCTAATGAATTGTTAAATACGCTTATGAATTATTTGTAGTCCTCTGAAACGAGTTATCATCCAAATCCTCTTCAATTGATCCATGATTCATGTTTTTCCCGTAAAATATTTCATCCATTTCTGTTTTTAATTTTTTTGTAATTTCCTCTCGTTCTTTTACTGATAACTTCTCTTGTGTATAGCCAAATAGATAGTTGTTTAGGTCAAATTCTTTCAGTTTACATTTTGTGTGAAAGATATGCTCTTGATATACATTGACATCAATCATGTCATAGAGACTTTTCACGTTATTTGGAATGTAATTTTGAATAGAACTTATTTCGTGATCAATAAATAACTTGTTACCTGTTATATCTCTTGTAAATCCTCTAACGCGGTAATCAATGGTCATAATATCAGTATCAAATGAGTGAATAAGATAATTTAATGCTTTAAGGGGGGAGATTTCACCGCATGTAGCCACATCAATATCTGCTCTAAAAGTGCTGATCCCCTCATCCGGATGATATTCAGGATACGTATGAACTGTGATATGACTTTTATCTAACTGCATAACAACTGAATCAGGAAGAGGTCCCGGAGATTCAGTGAATGATTCTGTAGGTACTTCTACCACTGGTCCTTCTGATACTAATATAGTCACGCTTGCTCCTTGTGGTACATAGTCCTGTTTAGCGATATTTAGTACATGTGCTCCTATGATGTCCGAGACATTTTCCAAAATTTTAGTTAATCTGTCTGCATTATACTGTTCATCTATGTATTCTATATAAGCTTCTCGTTCTTCTTTTGTTTTTGTATAGCAAATATCATACATGTTAAAACTTAATGATTTTGTTAGGTTATTAAATCCATGTAATTGAATCCGTTGTTCTGGTGTTAGTTTCATAATAAAATTCCCCATTCTTTTTTCTGCTCAATAATGTTTTAGAAACCCTTTATGAAATATAGTTCCATTCTACAATTTTTTCATACATCTTCTTTTGAAGTAGAATTACTTGTAATAAACGACAACCTATTGATGGTAACTAATCAGTATGGATATACAATTCATTGTAAAAATACGGTAAATGAAATTTGAAATTAAATCCATTAAAAAAAGAAAAGATGTGTAAGCTAACAAGAACTTGTACATCTTTTCTTTTCTTATGTTTCAGACTAATAAAATCCTGGATCAATTTCTATAATTATCCTTAGTCAAACCACTATTTGTTTAAATCTTTTTTCGTTACTTCACTTCTAACATTCACATCTGTTGAGAATTCAGTATCGTTTTTTAGGTTATTTGGATATTTGTTTTTGCGTTTTCGATTATCATTTCGATTCGTCATCATTGATCCTCCCTCTTATGAACATTCGTACCTATTTTGTACAAAAGGACTGATTTAATACAATATGATTCGTTGATATTAACAACTACTTTACCACTTTTTGTAAACTTTCTTTTTGAAAAAACACTTACTTGTTGGCGCATACTACGTTTATTGGAGGTGACAATCATGGGACACAATCAAAACCCGTTTACAACAAAAAAGCGTACTGCCAACGGGCAATACGATAAAGAAGCACACAGCATCGACAGCCACGGTAACTTTGTACCTAATACTCCAACGAATGACGCTGTTCTTCGCACTGAAAGATCGAAGAACAAATGAAAGAAGCCCTGGATTTTCTCCTGGGCTTTTTCATTTCTAAAAATTATTGATATTGTTTGTCATAAATAACAAGTAAGTGGCATTCCTTTTTTACTGGTCTATCAAGAATACTGTTACCCCTGATTCTATGTGGTCATCCCTCTCTTGCATCAACAATGAATGCTCGAGTATCAATTACAGATGAAAGAAGTCATTTTTGCTACTAGAAACCGTAATAAAATTAATACCAGAAGATTTCACATTGTGTTTACACCCTGCGTAAGTAAGATTCAAAATCCCCCAATTTAATACAATTCGTTCAATGCTTTTCCAAGCTATTTGGACATGTTAAAGAATGAGGTGACAGTTATGAAAAATGAAATATTAAAGTTAGTTCCAGAATCGGTAAAAAAGTTAATCCAGAAGAAAGTTAAAGATAGCAACCGAAGCATTATTGAATTAATTATCGATGATGCAACTGCATATGGACTTGATCCGGAGCAAGTAGTCCCTTGTATCATGGCTGCTTATTATGCTCACCAGTCCACTCATTATCCTAGTGAAATGGAAGATGAATGGATCGGAATCTTAGTCTTCTACACGGCTATACGCTCAGCAATGAAGCTTTTATCTTACGGTAAATTTAAAGCAAAGCGATCAGAAAGTGGATGGATGAGATATACAGAGGATTGAACGATTCCGTTTTGAAGTAAGAGATCTCCCATGGGAATCTCTTACTTAGGGATGGAATTTCATGAAACGGAATGGTTGATTAGTACATAATAGATATCCTAAACTTCGCGTAGAAAACGCTTTACAGAAAACGCTTTACAAAAAATGCATTACTAAAGATAAGGTTCAGATACTTTCGCCCCCCAATAAGCCAATATGTTTTTTTATCCTATTTGATTCTTTATTTTCCAATTAAATACAGTGCGTGAAATTAACATTTATGTGCATGAAAAAGAACCTATCATTTATGATTAGGTTCTTTTCTAGTGACTTCTAGGATTAAAGTGTATGGTTATATTTCGATAATAATGGAATTCGTTTCGAAACGGATCCATAGATTCTAAATACCATTTGTATGAATGGCTCTAATTTTCGTGTACTTTGCATTACTATGCCACAAGTTATAAATGATAGGAATGCTCCACCAATTATATCTGCTGGATAATGGACACCAACGTAAATACGTGAAACTCCAACTAGTACTGCCCAAATTAATGCGATATATTTTAACCTTTCTCCTCTCAATAACATTGTAAATGCTATTGAGAATACGAGTACAGAATGATCACTTACAAATGATGAATCTACTGCATGTGGTACTAATTGATGAACGTGATAAGTTACAAAAGGTCTTGCATGATAATATACTGTATGAATAAAAACATTTAATAATAATGAAACTCCAACTGTAAGAACAGCATATACAACAGTATATTGTTTTTGAATTGCCATTTCTTTTTTTGCATTACTAAACCATAAAATAAGCATAAAAAGAGCTGCCACATAAAGCGCGCTATTTGTAATCATAATCATGAACTTATCTAAAATGCTTGAGGTTCCTGCTAAATTATTAATCCATTGAAATACTGTGTAGTTCATACCCGCTCTCTCCTTATTTTCATTACATTCGTACTTTAAAGAAGTACAAGTTTTATCGCTTTACACAGTATACAACAGCAATATGAAAATACCTTAAAACTTTTCTCATCTATTTCTCATTTTTATGGGCGACATAAGGAAACGAAATTGTAACTGATGTACCTTCTTTTTCCTTACTTTCTAATATAATATTTCCATTATATTTTTCTATAAGTCGTTTTGCGATGGAAAGCCCTAGGCCATTTCCCCCCTCCTTACGACTCCTTGCTTTATCTACTCTATAAAAACGATTAAGTACATATGGTAAATCTGATTCGGGTATTCCGACGCCATGATCTATAATACGTATGATAATATTTTCAGTTTGTATATTCGTTTGAATACAAATGTATTTCTCATTTGTTTTGGTATATTTAATTGCGTTATCTAGTATGATAATTATTATTTGCTCTAAGTAAGGTGCTGGTATAGCCGCGTAAGCCTCTTCGGCATATAATTGTATATCAAATTCAAATTCGGTTTGAAGAACTTCAAAATTTTGGATTACTTGTTTTAACACAGTATTTACATGTACAAGCTCGACTGATGATGCAGGAATTTGCTCCGATTCTGTTCTGGATAACTCTAATAATTCTGAAACTAACTTATTCAATCGATCCACTTCTTTCAAACTAGATTGAAGTGATTTTTGTAAAATAACAGGATCATCCTTTCCCCAACGGTTTAACATGGATAAATGTCCTTGAATAATTGTAAGAGGTGTTCGAAGTTCATGTGAAGCATCTTCAACAAACCGCTTTTGTTGTAAAAAAGACCTTTCTACATCATCCATTAGTTCATTAAATAGAAAGCCTAACTTCGCAAGTTCATCATTATTTTCTCGTACGGGAACTCTTTCTTTTAATCCGTTTGTTTTAATTCGATTCATCGTATCAGTTATATTCTGAACACTTAATAAAAGTTGTTTAGCAATAATCCTCCCACCTAAAAAACTAAGTATAAGTCCACCAATACCAGCTGCAACCATTACAACGAAAATAATTTTTAACAAGTGATCGAAGGCCTCTAAATTTTTTCCAACCTCAATTGTCCCCTTAAATGTCGCTGTTTGAATTGGCATCCGTTCTATTAATATCCTATCTTCTAAGTGTCTCTTTATATAAGTTTCAGGCTGAGTAACCGCTTTAGGAGAAGCCCACTTCGGATTAAAATCACGAGAAACTGAGACAACTGGTTGTCCATCTTTATCTAAAATTCGAATAATCTGATGCTTATCATTCATATTATTAAGAAAGTCCTTACTGTTTTCAATTGTTTGGTTAGAAAGTGTTTCTTTTTTATCAGTAAAATATGCTGCTATTTCTTTTACTTGCCTGTTCATTTGTTTCTTTTCATATTCTACTGACCACTGATTAATCACAATAAACTGCAAAATATTATATAAAGCGAATAAGATAAATAATAACGTGGTTGACCAAAGAGTTAGTTTCCATTTTATCGGAAGGTGTCGAATACGCTGTACAAAATCTTTAATCATCTCATCACATACCCAGCTCCTCTAACAGTCTGGATATACTCCTCCTTATCTATCCCATGTAATTTGTTTCGTAAATAGCGAACATATACATCAACAATATTTGTTTCCACAATCGCATCGTAACCCCACACTTGCTCTAAAAGTATATCTCGTGTAAGCACTCTGTTAATATTCTTCATAAACGTGAGTAATAACTCAAATTCTTTGTTCGTTAATTCAATGATCTCATCATTTTTTCTTAGCGTTCTTGATTCTACATGTAACTGTAAATCTTTAAAAACAAGCAATAGTGTTGACTTACTTTCTTCTTTTTGTTCGCGTCTAAATATAACTCGTATTCTTGCCAGGAGTTCTTCAATTGCAAATGGTTTCGGTAAGTAATCATCAGCACCGCTATCTAATCCTGTAACGCGATCCATAATACTATCACGCGCTGTTAACATAATAATGGGAGTATTCTTTGTCGCACGCAGTCTGCGACATACTTCAATTCCACTCAGTCCCGGTAACATCAAATCAAGAAGTATAATATCATAGTTCTTCTCTAGGGCTGCTTCCAATCCTTTTCGCCCATCATATTGTACCTCTACTGCATATCCTTCATATTTTAATTCTAATTCTAAAAATTCAGCTAAACTTTCTTCATCTTCAATTATTAATATGTGATGCAATTTTAATTCCTCCTATAGCATTAAATGAATTATCAATCCTAATCCAAATAAAATCGCAATCATTTGATGTAAGTTTCGATATAATACCGATTTATTTCTGTTTTTACTCCTATTCAAAAGAATTCCAACAGAGCTCAGTAATACTAAAATGCAAAAAGCAAATATACCACTGTAAATCTGTATCATGTGGTGACTTCCCTTTATAAAAAAATAAACTCCATGTGTTGTTGCAACAGCTAATACAGCATAACCAATAAACATATGATATTTCTTTGCTAACATATATAACTCTTTCATATACTTAAATTCGGATATTTTATTTTTGTGCAAAAATAACCAAATATGATGTAAAAACCAAAGCGATATAGCTGCAATCGTGCCATATTCACCAAGAGATCCAAGAGTTTTATTTACACTTTTTAATTCTATTTGATCTCCTAGCATAAAATTTGCGATATATACCATAACACTAAATGCAATAACACAAACTCCTATAACTTTTATAAACAAATGAAAAATTTGACTTCCGAACATTTTCTTCATTTTGCATCCCTCTTTCAATTTCAAAACATCACTACATTCCAAATTGTAGCAATCAAAAAAGAAAAAAGAATGAAAGAAAGATTAGAATAAGATGAGAAATACTTTATGTGAACTAAAAATCAAATTTCCCACCTTAATTTTTATATGTATAGATTTTCTTTCGCCAGTGCAATGATCTTTTGAATAAAAGGTTCTTTGGCATTAGTATATGACACTCGATCAAATGGATACTTCATGGCAAGCTCTTGTTTTAATTGGCTGTATTCAATATGTGCCCATTCATGATTTCTCATAAAATCGCGAAATAACAAATTGTTCTTCCACTCTTGACCACCGTACGTATAGACGTGTAAATGATGTGTCCCTGCTCTCCATTTCCCTTTTCTAAAAAAACGTCTCTGTGGAAAGTGCTTATGAAATACATATTCATATCCTATTGTTTGCAATGGTTCTATCCAACGATCAACCAAATTTAAATTTTTAACACCTATCATCATATCAATGATGGGTTTAGCATCTAAACCTTTTATTGACGTACTTCCAATATGTTCGATTGCTATAGTTTCTTTTTTTAGTAGTGCAACAAATTTCTTTTTCTCTTCTACAAATTCCTTATGCCAATTTATATTATATGGTTCAATGGTTATTTGTTTATCCATTTTTCACCTTCCATTTGAATTACTTAGCCTTCTAACTAAGTAAAACAGGGTTTTTCATTATCTTTCTTGAATATAATAATATTTAATCTAATTATATAGAATACGAGGTGCAAAATGAACGGAATTCCGATTACAATTCATTTAAATGATGTTACTTTTCAATTAAAAGAGCAACACGACTTCAATTGGCTTGCCAGTCTTGGAAAAATATTTGCAGTCTTTGATCAACAAGATTCAGGGAATATTTGCTTTGGTATCGAAAAAAATGGAAAGAAAATGCTTGTTAAATTTGCTGGAGCAAAAACAATGAATTATGCAGGTAATCCAGCAGATGCAATAGTAACTCTTAAACAAGCTATGTTACTTTATGAAGAGTTAAAACATAACTATTTAGTTGAATTGATAGACCATTTTGAAGTACAGAATGGTTATGTAGCAATCTTTAATTGGTTTAACGGAGAATGCCTTCATTCACATTGTTCATTTCCAACACCAACAAATTACAGTGATCCAAATTCTCCATTTTATCGCTATAAACAATTATCAATTGAAGAGCGTCTTACTTCACTCGATCATATTTTTTCTTTCCATGTACATGTTGAAAGAAAAAACTATGTAGCAATAGATTTTTATGACGGAAGTATTTTATATGATTTTAAAACAAATAAAATAAAAATTTGTGATATCGACTTATATAAAAAGAAACCCTATATCAATACAATGGGAAGACTTTGGGGATCATCACGATTTATGTCACCAGAGGAATTCGAGCTTGGCGCAGTAATTGATGAGAAAACAAATGTATTTAATATGGGGGCAACCGCTTTTGTGTTATTAGGAGGCGGACGCAATCACACTTTCGCTAAATGGGAAGCAGGAAAAGAATTGTATGACGTAGTATCGCGTGCGGTAGACAAAAATAGAAATCAACGCTATACATCAGTTGAAGCGTTTTATTTAGAATGGGAATTTGCGCGTAACAAAATGAGTATGAAAAAGTAATCCTCCTTCATTGTAGTAAAATAATTAATACATGAAGAAGTTATGTTTTTTTTGTATAATAACTTATAGTATCGAAAACTACAATAATGAGGCATGCTAGATGGATTTTATATATATCAATCAAAACGTATTAAATAATTTGCTTTACATTTTAATTAGCGTCTTTGTTTTTTACTTTCTATATAATAATAGAATATTTTTCAAAAAATATAAAAAAACACTTATTGTTATTTGCACTAGTGTACCATTAATTTTATGCATGAAATTCCCTATATACATCGATGAAAATTGTGTTCATGATTTGAGACAAATCCCATTTTTAATAGGTACACTTTATGGCGGTTTACCAGTTGGAATTGCTTTATTATCTATCATGCTATTGATTCGGTTTGTTTTTTACGGTGTTAACTTTTTAACAGTTATTGTTTATATTACCATGCTTATTTTTACTGCCTATTATTCTTCTAAATTCAATCAATTAAACAGAAGAAAAAAGCTTATTATATCAATGATTCTACCTTTTTTCCTTGCTTTACTTACAACCTTTATCGCTGTAGTTTTATCGGATTTCCCAATTACAAAATTATATATCGCTTATTTTATTATACTGCCTCCTATTATCATGTTATTTGTTGTGTATATAAATGAAGTTTTAAGAGATGCCGTTATTATGCGGTCAAAACTAGTGAAAATGGAGAAGATGGAGATTGTGAGTCAACTTGCTGCAAGTATTTCACATGAAGTAAGAAATCCTCTTACCGTAGTAAAAGGCTTTACTCAACTCCTTAAAACTCCAAATTTATCACAAGAATCGCGAGAACAATATATTGAACATATTCTTGGAGAACTAAACCGCGCGCAAGTTATCATTGATGACTACTTAACATTTGCTAAGCCGGCATCACAAAAAATTGATAACATTGTAATAGATCAAGAATTAAAAAGAGTAATAAGTATGATGATGCCATTATGTAATATGAATTCTATAAATGTTTCTGAGAAATTAGAAACAGGCTCCATCACCGGGAATACACAACATTTTCAGCAATGCTTTTTAAACTTAATAAAGAACAGTATAGAAGCGATGCCAAACGGCGGAAAACTAAGTTTCAAATCATCTGTTTGTGAAAACAAAATTACTATTGTCATTAAAGATAGTGGAATTGGTATGACACAAGAGCAAATCAACCGATTTGGGGAACCTTATTTTAGTACAAAAACAAAAGGAACAGGTTTAGGTACGATGGTTGCATTGAAAATTATTGAAACGATGAATGGTACTTTAGATATAAATAGTGTTGTTAATAAAGGAACCACTTTAACGATTACATTTCCACAAAGTAATGAGATTACTAAAAACACTAACATGTTGATTTAAAAGGGGCTCCTATGCTCCTTTTTATTTTTGACTATATAAAGGAGACATACTGGTTTTTGATGGGATATACAATGTTCGAGGGATTCATTTTTCAGATGAGCCTTACTCTTTCCTCAATTTATTTTGGTGTATATCACTGGTTTTCTTACGGTTTATTTGAAAGTTTTGCACCAATAATCCTTATCTTTTTAACAACAGCATTCTCTGGCTTTGTATAAGCATATGCTTTTCAAAAAATAAAATCGATGCTCTACTACCTATTTGACTTCATTTTGGATGGAATTTCACGCTCAATCAATTTTTTTCCAAAAGATCCATTAAGATAGCAGTTTTTCATCCCTGTAAAAGGTCTTGACTATCCCCATCTTGTAGATATTCCTTCTTTACTCCATTTTTTATTACCTAACATAGTTGTATCACTACCCACATATGTACTGATTAGGTTTTACATTCAAAAGACTCAATCAGCATCAATCACCAGTATACAAAAATAATTCAACATATTTAGGAGAGATAACTCTTGAATGCTCCCTACCCTTTAACATATCAATTATAAAAAGGAGCATGATAGCTCCTTTCTCATTAAATCTTTGAAGCAATAAACACATATAACTTCGAAATCAATATGTTTTTTTATGGATAAATAAAAAGATTCATATCAGTATGAATAAAAGCAAACTGCTGAATCATTTCATTTAGGCACTTCGCTGCTTTTGTAGGAATTTGATGCTTTACGTGATCAATGAATTTTAATTCATTACATGGCAATTTTTCATGCAATAATTTAGCATGACTATAAAATACTTTATCTTTCTTACCATAAACCAATAAAACCGGATGCTGAATATTTCTAAGCTGATTCGTACAATTATAATGCAAACTATAACGATAATACTGCCAGATATTTTTGGCATTCCCTTTTCGCGCTTCTTTAAACATCTGTATGAACAATTTATGTGTATTTGAGTTACTCCATGAAATAGACCATGCTAAAAATGAAACTGCCCCCGCTTTTGCCAGTTTCATGCCAAGTGAAATCTTATTCTTTAGATACCCATCCCTCACTTCTGACATTCCCCCAATTAGAATAGCCCCTAACACTTTTTCAGCAAAAGCCAATAAAAATTCTAATGCGATAGAGCTTCCAGTCGAATATCCACATACAAATGCTTTTTTAATTTCCAAATGATCCAACAAACATCTAATGTCTTCAGCAATCAGTGGATAGGTAATCGGTTGTTCTGAATACTGACTTCTTCCGTGCCCTCTAATATCAAAAGCAATCACCTTAAAATTTCGAGATAATTCCTCTATTTGATACTCAAAATTCACACAAGTAAGTACAGGAGGATGAATAAAAACAATAGGAATCCCTTTTCCCTTAACGATATAATACAGACTACTACCGTCCACATTCAACATTGGCATATATGTAATCACCTCAACAATCTAAAATCATTTCCAACTCTTTTTCTAGAAAAAGGTATCTCCAAAAATAATGCATACTAAAATTCATTTTAGTACATGAGTATTTCCATTTGTTAGCTATAAGCGTCAATATTATTTTGTTATACGTTCCTGATAACGTTAAAGCCGATTCTCGTTTAAAAAATGAATTTAGTCGCTTCTCAAGTTTTTCTTTTTATTTAGTTAAAAAAACAGATGATATGTTATGCAATAAATAACCTCGTGTAGTACACTTGACGATGTGTCTCTTCACTCATTTCTGTTATTATGCGGTACTTCTTTTTTTCTATTCCGGCAACTATTTAGAATAAATTACAATGCATTTTGTTCCATAAATGACATAGAAAATGAATATCATTCCTTTTTAACTCATTTTCAATATACTTCATCTCATTGATTAAAAAACATTATGTAAACAAATGAACTTTAAATCCTAAAAACCCCGATTGACCTGTACATGTTTTCCTTTGGAATGAGGGAGCCTGCAAGTACACTTAGGGTTTTTAGGAAAAAAGAATTAAGAAATATTAGCATAAATTAGCATCATAAATTTCTATAAAATATTGCAACATAAATTATATGGAATTAAACTTAGTGTTTCTTTTTCCTAATTATTTTTACAGGGGGTAAAAAATGAATACTCTTAACTTCTTGATGTCACTATTCAATTCTGGAAGAAGAACTCAGCAAATGTTTAAATTATTTAGAAATAGACGGAATAACAATAGAAGCTGGATCTGGTTCTCTTTACTAGGATTAGGAACAGTTTTTAGTGTAGTAGCAACACGTAATTCAAATATGATGAACCCTATTCAACGTTTATTCCAAGGTGTTCAAAATACGACAAAAACATTTATTCCATCCAAAGTAAATTTGACAACTGTAGAGTTTGCCGATGAAATTATGCCTAACAGTCAAAAGAAACCAGGGAACCAAAACCAATAACTATCGTGAATAATAAAAACTCGCCTTTTAATCACAAATATTTACAATAAAAAAGTATGTAAATTCAACAATTTTTTTGAAGGTTCACTTTGTTATTTCGGTAAAATTTCAATATAAAAAGGAGCATGATAGCTCCTTTTTCGGATTGAATCTTGTATTGATACTAAAAAGTACCTTTAATAGTTTTTCTAATTACATAATTCTGTGACGAATGATTAAATAAATGGATAGTTTTTAATACCCTCAACCCCAGCAGCTGCATCCAACAATAATTAATAAAATGAATAGCACAACTAATAATGCAAAACCTCCACCAAAACCACAAGAACCACCGAAACTCATGTTTTCTCCTCCTTTTAGTATAAAACTAATGGATAAATTGATTGTTTATTAACGGGTTGGTATTATACAGTATGTTTCTATATGATTTTTGAGCATGTCTTGGCTAAATTTAAAAAGACACTCCGCGAGTGCCTAAATTTTATCTGTATAACATCGAGAAACTTAAAGTGGATACCAAAACCCTTTAAAAATATTAAACTTTAGGTAAATGGCAAATACTAAAATGATAATGCCGATAACGAATCCTATATAATCCTCTTGTTTTGCTTTTGTTGTAAAATACCATGTTCGTTTCTCTTTTTTTCCGAATCCGCGTAAATCCATTGCATTTGAAACAGTATCAATTCGCTCTAAAGAGTGAATAACAAGTGGCCAAAAGATGAGTATCCGGTTTTTAATACGTTCCCAAAAATCCGCTTCTCCTCTTTCAAATGGTACACCTCTTGCTTCTTGAGCGTGCTTAATCAATTTATATTCCGCTTGTATATTCGGTATGTAGCGAAGCGCGATATTTATCGCGTAGGCAATCTTATACGGTAATCCAATTTTATATAGACTGCTAGCGAACTCACTTGGATGCGTTGTGTATATGAAAATAAGTGTAAATGGTAATAATGTAAAATACTTTAATGAGAGCGTAAGAGCATAAAAGAGTGTTTCAAACGTGATAGTAGCATATCCAATATACAAAAATGCTGTACTTGTACCAGTTAACTCAGATCCATGGGTTGGTGTAATCAATAAAATCATCAATGAATTTAGCATACTAAATGTGAAAATAACACTAAATATAATTACAATTTTTTTTAAAGGGATTTTAGCAATCACTAACCCTAAACAACCAATGAAAAACAAGCATAATAAAATACGAAAATCAAAAAATATAAATGTAAGAGTCATCCAAATTATAAATAACAACAATTTAATTGTGCCGTCCATACGATGAAAATATGTATAATTATCTATATAAAATAAATCCGATTTATTCATAATCTCCCCTCCTTTTTGCCTCCATATACATTTGTACAAAAACTTCTGGATAAGGGACTTTACTCAATTTTACTAATGTTATTAGCGAACTTTCCTCTAAATTAGATTGTTGTAATACTTCGCTATTTGTTAATACATTTGGAACAGTACCATCAGCAAGTATTTTCCCTTTATGGAGGACAACTGCACGGTCTGCATATTCTAAAGCTAGGTTCATATCATGTGTAATAAAGATGAATGATATTCCTTGTGTCGCTAATAGACTTATACAGGACATAAATTGTTGATAATGAAAATAATCTTGTCCTGCTGTTGGCTCGTCTAAGATGATAAGCTTCGGATCTCTTGTTAAAACCGATGCAATAGTAAGCCTCTTTTTTTGTCCGTAACTTAACGCTTGAATTGGCCAATTTCGAAATGGATATAATCCACAAATTCGCAATACCTCTTCCACTCGTTTATTTATTTCTGCGCTAGAAACTTTCTTTAATTTTAATGAGAAAGCAACTTCATCCCAAACAGTAGACTGTGTAATCATTTGATTAGGATTTTGCATGACATAGGAGATCACTTCTCCACGCTTTCGGATAGACCATGAACTTATATTTTCATTATCAAATACAATCTCCCCTTCCTTCGTTTTGTTCATTCCCGTTAATGTATGTGCAAATGTAGATTTACCTGCACCATTATGGCCTAATAACGCTACAATTTCTCCTCTTTGTATAGAGAGTGATATGTCCCTTAATGTAAAATCTTTGTGCGAATATGAAAATGATATATTTTCTATTTCGCATAAGATTTCTTTTTTAGGTTGTTTTTTAGACATAGTAGAATGTAACATCCATTGCTTAATCGCCTTATTCACTTTCTCATGATCTAGCGTTTCAATTGGATATAATTCTTCATTTAAAGTATTCATTTTTATATTTTTTAATGCTTCAATATATACAGGCTCTCTTAACCCTATTTTTTGTAGCATGTTTGTTTGTAAAATTTTTTCTGGCGAATCAATTGCTACAATTTTTCCTTCTTCTATTAATATGATTTTATCAAGGTCTAACTTTAGTATTTCTTCTATTCTATGCTCAATAATAACAACTGTTTTATTAAATTGTTGATGCACCTTTCGTATAAGTTCTACTGTTTTCAAACTACTCATGGGGTCTAAGTTTGCTAATGGCTCATCAAATAGTAATATGTCAGCATGTGTTGTTAACAGTCCTGCAAGAGAAACAGTTTGTTTTTGACCACCAGATAATTCATGTGGGCTTCGTGAATGAAACGTATGCATCTGTACTTTCTGTAGTGAGTCCATAACAACGGCCTTCATCTTCTCCTGTTCTACACAATCGTTTTCTAATGAAAAAGCAACATCTTCTCCTACGGTTAAACCAATAAACTGAGAATCTTGATCTTGTAAAATAGTTCCTACCTGCTTGCTTTGTTCAAAAATACTACCTTTTCGCGGATCCTTACCACATATTGAAATGTTCCCAGTACTTGATCCCTCATATGAAAAAGGGATAAGCCCATTTATACAATGGGCCAATGTTGACTTTCCTGATCCACTTCGACCGGCAATCAATACTTTTTCGCCTGGGTAAATACGGAATGTAACATCCTTTAAAGTAGGTTCTGTCACTTGTTTATATTGAAATGTAAATTGTTCAAAGGAAATAATCGGCTTCATAATAATCTCCCTACTTTTCAATCTTCAAATGTGTATGTTTTTTATTTGCTTTCGCTAATCCCAGTGTGATTGGTAAACCTAGAATTAAGAATACAAGGACATCTGCAATCGTTGCACCAAGTACTTGAATAACAATTTTATCCAAAGGTTCACCCATAATGATAATATCAAAAGCACCAGCAAATATGATTGCAACGACAATCCCAATTAAACCTGTTATAGCAAAATATGAAATATCTCTATTACGAAATGTTCCATTTTTCACACTGAAACTTGCTCGTTTTTGTACAAGTCCCATCGTAAATCCAATAATACCTGAGCTAAGTACCCATCCCCACCATACTCCCCATCCAGCGATGGTATCTGTCACCGTATGACCGATAAGACCAATCAAAAGTCCTGCAAATGGTCCGAAAATCGCACCAAATATTGTTAATATAGCCAAAGCAGGCTTGATAAATGTGTTTGGTGCAATTGAAAATCCCCATAGACCTAATACACCATATATTGCAGAACCGATTCCAATTGCTACGACTAATTTTGTAGATAATTTGTTCATATGAATTCTCCTCTCATTTTAGTGAGTTTCTATTAGTCCTATGTAAAAAAACATTGAATTATGAGCCTTCACTTCCTTTCTTCCCAATAAAAAATGACCTCTGCTATAAGAGGCCATTTGCATATGAATATATGATCCTCTTATCTTTCAAAAGACAATATGTCCTTTGCGGAATTAGCACCTTCCTATTATGTAGTAAATAAGGGTTGCTGAGGTTTCATAGGGCCGTTCCCTCCACCTCTCTAGATAAGTATTCGTTTGTAACTTGTATTATTGCACTAACGCAAATTAATTTCAATACTTTTCTTACTATTTTTATTTTTCGCAAAACAGATGATTAAAACATTGTATTCTTATCGGAATTATGGAATAATAAATTAAATAAAGCATGTTTACGGGAGGAATTTGACATGAAAGTAATCGGATTAATTGGTGGATTAAGCTGGGAATCAACGTCTCTTTATTATAAACATATTAATACACTAACTCTATCTCAGTATAATCAAAATGCAAAGCTTGTCCTTTATAGCATGGATTTTGGCGAAGTGACGAATTTATTACAAAATCATCAATATGAGGAAGTGCAAAAACAACTCGTCCAAGTAGCAAAAAAAATAGAGAATTCTGGTGCAGATTGTATACTTATGTGCTCAAATACAGTACATCAATTTGCGGAAGAAGTAGAACAAGCAATCTCTATTCCCCTTCTCCACATTGGTGATGTAAGTGCTGAAGAAATTGTTGAACACGATGTGAAACGAATTGGTTTACTTGGAACAAAACAAACAATGGAACAGGAATTTTATAAAACAAGATTAGCTAATTATGGAATTGAAACAATGATTCCGAAAGAAGATGACCGAAATTTCATTCATAATGTCATTCTCTATGAATTAAGTAAAGGAATTATTTCAAAGCAGTCCAAAGTACGTTTCTTACAAATCATTCAAAAACTTATTGAAAATGGTGCAGAAGGAATTTTATTAGGTTGTACTGAAATTCCGTTACTCATTTCACAAAAAGATCTTTCTATTCCTGTATTTGATACTGCTTTTTTACATGCTAAAACTGCAGTACAATTCGCTGGATAACAAAGAAAAGAGGCTATCTTATAGGGTGATAAGATGACCTCTTTTCTTTATCGTCAATGGAAATTAATCTCGATTACAAAGCCTTTGTTATAGATGGCATCGCTGAATGAGAAGTAACCTGCTCACTTTGAAACATAGGTAAATAAATTGTAACTGATGTTCCTACTCCTACCTCACTCATTATGCTAATTCTTCCTTGATGACTTTCAATAATTTTATAACTGAGCATTAGCCCAATGCCAGTTCCTTTTTCTTTCGTACTATAAAAAGGTTCACCAAGTCTTTTTATTCTTTCTTCAGGAATTCCTAAGCCCTCATCAACTATATTAATAATAACCTCCTCACGCTCTGATTTTTTCACGTAAATAGAGATTTCTCCTCCATCTGGCATTGCTTCAATTGAGTTTTGTAAAATATTAATAAAGACTTGTTTTAATTGATTTTCACAACAATCAATGATTAATTCTTTTGATTCTATATGAAGATTAATTTGGATATTTGTCATGATTGCCTTCGTATTGATTAACGAAACGACATTTTTTAATATGAAACAGAGATTCTTCTTTTCAATTGGAATAACATCAGTTTTTGCAATCGATAAAAACTCATGAAGTATAGCTTCAATTCTTTCAATTTCTGATAGCATAAGTTCAAAATATTTATCTTGGTCTTCTTGATTAATTTGAAATAATTGAATAAATCCTTTAATCACAGTCAATGGATTTCGGACTTCATGGGCTACCCCTGCAGCTAATTGTCCAATTGCCGCAAGTGTATCTGATTTATTCAATAACTCTTCAGTCTTTTTACGTTCCGTAATATCACGGACAATAATCATGACCTTATCTTTTAACAATGGTAAACATCTAGCTTCAAAGAAACTAATACTGCCCTTAAGTGTGAGTGGGTATTCAACAATAACAGTTGATTCTTTATACTGCACTTGGTGAATTGCTTCACGAAATTGCTGTGCAACGGGTGAAGGCAAGACCTCATAAAACTTTTTCCCCATAAAAGATTCTGCCGGTACGTAAAACTTAGCTGGCGAACCGGCTTTATAATCTATAATTGTTCCATCAGCCTCGGTTAAAAAGCACAAATCAGGTAATGCTTTGAAAATAAGCTCTAGTTCAGATGTTTGTTGCTTTAATTGCTCTTCAATTCCTTTTCGATGAGTAATATCAACTCCAACTGCCCAATAGCTATAGCCAGGTACTGGGAATTGTTCTGAAATATTTGACCACATGATTGTTTTTATTTCTCCATTTTTGCATGTTAAATTCATTTCCCAATCTCGAAAACTTTTTCCACGAACCGAAAATTTCTTTTGCATTTGCTTGCGATAACTTTCATCAGGGTATAGCAGTTCAAGCGCTTTTGGATTCCCAACGATTTCTTCTGCAGCATAACCTGTTACAAGCTCACATTCCCGGTTCCATAATATAAATTTCCCATTTTTATCAAGAGCATCAACCATAATGGGCATATTTTGTAAGATTGTGTGTAGCTGTTCTTCTTTTTGAGAAAGTAAATGTATATTTTTTGTTTGGTTTTGAAGTTTATTCATTGCACTATCTACAATGAGTTTTGAAAGCATTTCGAAGTATTTTTGACAAGTAAGAATGTCATTTTTTATTGAACAGGCAACAAATGAACCAAGATGTTGCTCATGAAAAAAAAACGGAATTTCAATCTTTGTAAGTTGTTTATTTTCTTCTCGATTCATACCAAATGAAAAAACACATGCCATATTTTGATCAAGAAGTTGATGTGAAATGTTTGTTAATTTATAAAATTGTTCTGCCATGGTTTCTATTGTGTTCACATCAATGAGTTCCAATAGCCGAGCATTCATTCTCTTTCCACCTCTATATGTAAATTTAATACCAATTTTTAATCACGCTTCTCCATTATACGAATAATGTTCTCATAGGTATATAGCAAGAGCATAATTATTCAAATAAATTTTATTTTTCAATTAAAAAGTGTTCAAAATGGTATATAACTGCCTTTCCATACGTGTGATAGAATTAAAAAATTCACAAATTATTCACAAAATAATTTAAAAATATATACAATACTACCAATATATTCTATATAATGAGCTGTAATAAGGCTTCTATGAATCTCATAGAATACCTTACCCCTAATAAAAGTAAAAAAGAATCCTTTGTGGATTCTTTTTTACTTTTTTTCTATGACATATTGATAAAGAGCATGTGCAACACCATGTTCTTCATTCGATCGTGTTTCATAGTGACAAATCTTTTTAATTTCGTCTACTGCATTTCCCATCGCGATAGACATATGTGCTTTTTCCATCATTGAAATATCGTTAAGACCATCGCCTATCGCAACGGTATTCTCTACCGGAATATTAAGATGTTCAGCTAAAGTATATAAACCATTACCCTTTTGAGCGTCACGATGGTTAATCTCTAAATTATGCCAATATGAAGCAGTAATTGCTAGCTCTGTATTATGTTGAAAATGCCTTTTTAATTTTTGTAATTTCTCTATGTTATAGGAAAATGGTAAAAGCTTATGCACATAAATCTCTTCTGCTAATATTGATTTACAGCTTTCTGTGATATGAAATGCTGTATGTTCAAGATACAGTGCTGCGATGACCTCAAGCTCTTGCTGAACCATATCTTTATTTGATCTTTTTATCCATTCTATTTCATGATTTACACTTTCTTCACCATACGCCGGAACGTATACACCTCGATCTGTATACAGTTGATAATACATACGATTTTGTTCAAGATACTCGACAATTTCAAAGGCTTGTTTATTTTGAATTGGATATCTTTTCATCATTTTTTGATTCGTATAAATAAGAGCTCCGTTTTCTGCAATAATTGGACACTGTAAATTCGCTTCCAGTAAAAGTCGTTCAATATCGACAATAGAACGTCCTGTACAAATCGCTATCACATGCCCCTGCTCCTGACATTTTTGAATCGCTTCTGCATTTTCTTTACTAATCATTTTATTTCTTGAAAGAAGAGTTCCATCTAAATCAATCGCAATTAGTTTCATTGTTTCGTCACCACTTTCTATAAATAAACATGCTCATATAAAGTGAAACCACTAATTAGTAGCCTTCACGAATCAGGATTATATGGGCAGTTGATTCCTCTATTTCCTTCCACTGAAATCGGATGGCTTCTTGTTCGTAAATAGTGGGATAAACAGATAAATCAGGTATCGTTTCCGTATTTACTTTGTCAAACCCAACTTAGTTATAATTTATGAAAAGCGTTTCATGTCAAGGGATATTTTTTAATTCGTTTGAAAAAATCTTAGATATTATAAAAAACATATTAAAAAAATGAAAACACCTACATAAAATAGGGGTTTTCATTTTTTAATACGCTTTATTCCTTCAAAAGAATAGGAAGTTGTTTTAACGTTTGTTCATTCTCTAATACACAGTTCGCTAAATGAAAGGATGGTGAAAGCTCTAGCTTTTTAAAATTGCTAATAAACGTAGTTAATGCAACTTCAGCTTCTAAACGAGCGAGTGGTGCCCCTAAACAAAAGTGTGGTCCTTTGCCAAATGTTAAATGTTTTTTCATTTCCAAATCGATGTAAATCAAAGCGATCTGCTTGCGGAAATTTATTCTCATCTAGATTGGCAGCACTTATCCACGTAACAATCATTTGTCCTTTTTTCATTTTTGGTCCAAATATTGTTGTATCTTCTGTTATAGTACGGGCTAATGTAATTACTTCTCTCATGAAAAAATATAGAAAACCACAAAAAAAAGAAAATACAGTGAATGAAAATGAAATTTATTATCAATACTATAATTATTAAAAGGGCAACCACCTTCGGTTACCCCTTATCATTTAAGCTTCAGGAATGAAGGTTTTGCAATCAGTTTCTTCCGTTGTAGATGCTTTGTTACCTTTATGGCTCACTACATAAATTGCCTCTGCATTACATTTGTTTCCGTTACCCCAAAATTGACAGTTGTTTACTTCACATAAAACATCTTGTGCCATAAGTATCACACCTCCTTATTCTTTTATCATTAACAAATTTGAGAGGTGTGATACTTCTATTTTTTATTTGTATTGATACTACGCTTAAGAATGATCATGTAGAATTAGACAAGAGAAACATTTTCCTCAAACTTTTTTTCTGTTATATAATTGATTTATTATTTTATAAATGATAAAGGAGATTGCATAATGAAAGATCCGTGGAATCCAACAACGAAAGAAATTATTGAATGGGCTTATACCGAAGATGCTATTTTCCCTGAACAAGACTGGGACTTATCGGTATGCAATATCACTAATGTCGCGGAAATGATACTGAATATTGCAAGTGATATAAATTGCCCCAACCAAGTTTTTTTTCTTCATTGTTTATATCTATTAGTTGGAGATGCTATTCGGACTAGCGGAAATACATATAATATAGAATCACTTCAAAATATCTTACAAAGTGCTGCAAATTCAACGAATACAGATATTTTAAGGTGGGTTGAGCGCTCCCAAACCCTTCTATCTAAACCAGAAACATTTTGTTACGACTTATGGTGTGATGGTGGTTTTATTTATAAAATTGATAAAATGAATGAAAAAAGGAGGACTCATCTTTAATCATGGAGCCCTCCTTTTTTGCATATTTTTCACACTTAAGCGTCTGATAATTTTTTCAACGCTTCCATATCCCCACTTACAATCGCATTAATATTTTCAGAAATAATTTTTATATCCAAGTGCCACCACTTTATTTCTAATAGTCCATTTATGATTTCGTCTGAAAATCTCTTTTTAATTTCAATGGCAGGATTGCCACCGACAATTGTATACGGTGGAATATCTTTAATGACAACAGATTTTGTAGCAATAATTGCTCCGTCCCCTATCTTCACTCCAGGCATAATTGTCGCATCCATACCAATCCATACATCATTTCCAATAACCATATCTCCTTTAAATGGTAAGTCAGAAAGTTCTGGTGTGAATCTTTCCCAGCCATGACCGAAAATATTAAATGGATACGCTGAAAATCCATCCATTCTATGATTTGCGCCATTCATTATAAATGTAACACCGGGTGCTATGCAGCAAAATTTCCCCATAACCAATCGGTCTCCAAAAATTTCATAATGATATAGTACTTGATCTTCAAATGTTTCCCCGTCTTTCGAATCATAATAAGAATAATCTCCAACAATAAATATTTGGTTTTGTTATTGTATTTTTAATAAAATAAACACTCTTGTTACTTTCGATAGGATATTTCACATTCGGATTAGGATTCATGTTGGACGACACCCTCCTCATTTGAAGTTCCTACTACTGGTTTCAAATTATATATTGGCAAAATAAATAATGAACCAATAATAAATAGTAATGCTGTTCCTTCATACATTGTACTTAGTGAAAATACTTCTTTTAATGAACCAGCAATGCTCATCGTTAATACCATTGAACCTGTAAATAAAGGACTCAAAATTCCATTTACCCGTCCAATAAAGTCTGTATCCGAATTTTGAATAATAAGTGTGTTTATCCCAATTTGGATACAAGGAAGAGCTAAACCACTGAAAAACTGAGCGATAAGTGTGATCCATAAATTTGTAGAAAATCCAATGATACCGATGCCAATTGCCTGTGCTAACATTCCTAAAATTAACATCTTTTGCGGCGCAATATTTTTCGCAAATACCATCGCTAAAGCTCCGCCAATAATCATTCCAGCACCATTTACAGTTAATAGCCATTGTAAGCTTTCTTTTGATAGATCTAATTGTTCTGTCACGATAAAAATACCGAGTGGCTGAATCAGCCCAATCCCTAATCCTGCTGCCATAAAACAAATACCGAGTAATGTTAATGCTTTCTTTGCTTTTACATATTTAATTCCATCCACCATTTCTTGCAGCAAACTCATTTTTTTCTTTTCTTCTTGTTCTTCAACATCTTTTGGCAGAAATAACAAAACTAAAGCCGCAAATAAAAAAGCAATACCTGTCACAATAATAGAAGTGTAAATTCCGAAGGCTTGAAATATAAACGTTCCAAGTATAGGACCTAATACCATGAAAATCGCAAAAATGGTTTGATATAATGACATAGCCAACTGTACTTCTTCTGTAGATAGATGTTGTTTAAATAATTTCATACCTGAAGGCTGTGAAAATTGCGAAAGAATTGCAGAGATAAGCGTGACGAAAAATACAACTTTCCAACTTCCAAAGATCAGCGTAAGCAATACTGCAAATACTGATAAAGAACTTAAAGCTTCGCACCAAATCATCGTTCTTTTTGGTTTCCACCTATCCGCGAATGTGCCTCCTATAAATGAAAAAATAAAAATTGGTGCAAATTCTGCAACTGAAATCATTGAAATGGCAAACGCATCACCATTCGTCATATCCATTACATACAGCAGTACCGCAAAGTTTCGGATCCAAATTCCTATCTGGAGAAATAATGCTGAAGCAATAATTGCTTGCACAAATCGATTTTTTAATACTACAGATACACTAGCCTTTTGTTTTGTTTCTACATCCATTGACATAAAAAAGCCTCCTATTCCACATTCTAAATAGGAGGCAGCACAATCATATTATAAAAGACAGGTCTATTCGCAGCGCGAAAATACATCCCTTTTACATATAAAAATGTACATACTAATCCTATTCAGAAGAATATTTCGTTTTTTAACGAAGATTTCTTGAAAAATAGAATTAGTTGATCATTGGGATGTCTTCACCCTTCCGTTTCGATTTAAAATTACACATACATACTCTATGTGAATAATTTTAAATATATGCATGTCTCAAATACCTATTCTAGAAAGATAATGGTAATTCCTCTAAAGATCGCATTAAATAATTCCCCTGCCACTTAATTTTTTCTCGCTCACCTTTTATTTGTATATTTGGCATACGTTTTAGCAATGTAGCAATTGCAATTTTTGCTTCTAAACGAGCAAGCGGTGCTCCTAAACAAAAATGACTTCCATGTCCAAATGCAATGTGGCGGTTATTTTCCCTCGTAATATCAAATACGTCCGGATTCATAAAGACATTCTCATCACGATTTGCAGATGCTAGTGAAATGATTACCATATCCCCCTTTTGAATCTCTTGATCATGAATTACAAAAGGTTCAGATGCCCAACGTGCCGTCGTAATTTCAACTGGAGAATAATAACGTAATCCTTCTTCAATTGCTGAATCAATAAACTCTGGCTTTGCTTTTAATAACTGTAGTTGATCTGTATTCTCTAGTAAAGCTAATACAGTATTTGTAATTAGATTCACAGTTGTTTCATGCCCGGCTACAATAAGTAACATAATCATTGAATAAAGCTCTGGTGCACTTAACTTACTTCCTTCACTTTCAGCTTGAATTAATGCACTAACTAAATCTTCTTTCGGCTCTTTTCTTTTCACATCAACCAAATATTGAAGATATGTAATAAACTCAGATAATTTTATTTCATTATCCTTTATCTCTTCTGGCGTTTCAGGTGAAGCAATTACCTCATGTGACCACACTCTAAACTTTTCTTGATCTTCTTTTGGAATACCGAGCATTTCACTAATTACATTGATTGGTAATGGGAATGCATAATCATTCACAAGGTTCAGAGAATTTGTATGTTCTACTTGGTCTAATAAAGTATCTGCGATATTCTGAATACGTTCATCTAATTGTGAAATCATTTTAGGAGTAAACGCTTTTTGAACAAGTGCTCGCAAACGACTATGATCAGGTGAATCTGAATTTAACATATGCTTCGTTAAATAGTCACTATTCTCAAGAGAATGAAATGGTTTTAACCCCTCTTGAGAAAATACATTTTCGGGATTTTTTTTCAAGCGAGAATCCTTTAAAAGTGGTAATGCATCTTCATATCTTGTAATAAGCCATTCTGTCCACAATTCACTCTTACATACGAATAAAATAGGTTGTAATTTACGTGATTCTTTATAAATCTCATAAGCATCTTCTTTAAAATCTGCAGAAGCTAAATGAATACCATCTTCTATTTTTCTACCAACCTTGTTTTTTAAAGACATTGCACTCCCCCACTTTCATGTATTTGTAAAAATCAATTCAATATAAATTATAACTTAACAAAAATAAGAAAATTGTAAATTTTTGTTATGATCTTACTTTATATATTGAAAAACAATTAAATAATGGCATTTTCAAAAAAAGCAGGCAAGAAGAAAGTATTTTCCTCCCGCCTGCTAAAATTCTTTTTTCTTAGTTTATTTTTTGCTAAGCAAAGCACATGAAGTTACTAATTTGTTGATATCGATAACTAACTTTTTGGCGACGACCAGCTCGCCATGTGTAACCTGATACTCCATTTCTTCTTACCTCAGTTGGGAAAAACCATAAATCTCTTCCAAACGGACCTGGTCGGTGTAAACGTAAGTATCCCCATCTCCCTAAACAATTACACATCCATGATTTTATATTACCGCTTTGTGCAGGAGCGGCGAACGTTGATGGTACAGAAGGAGCTTGAGATGGTGGTGGTGACGTGGGTGCATCTTCTGCATCATCAGGTCGATATTCCTCAAGTTCCACATCCCTCATTTCATCAGATGTTTCATAGCCAGAAATTTGCGGATTATAGTATGCTGTTTGATTATAGTCTACATATGGAAAATAAGTTTGTTGATTATACATAACAAAATCACCTCCTATGATTTATTACTTTATCCAACATATGTTGGATTGCTTTTATATGTAGCTTATTTATGTAGCCCAAAATAACGCGGAGAGATTTAAGGATTCAATCAACCACTCTTCTCTTCTTGAAGTAAAAAAGATGTAAAACTTTATCTCTTAAATCAAAGAGGTCGAAATGAGTTTTGATTAAACTTTTTATAAAACACAGAGATTTTTAAATTCAAACGTCAATACGATATCTAATATAAAAACTTCTGTATGCAAAAAAGTGCCTATGTGACATGACATAAGCACTTTTTTGCTATTAATTAACCAGTATACATTACCTACACTACATTCGAAACAGCACCTAATGTTTGTCACTTTTTTAACCGAACACTATAATAGCGCATCGCTTCCAAAGTCCCTTCCATTTCGAATACACCTTGTTTAATTAACGTACGCAAACGATATTCAAGAAAAACATCGCCAACTGACTGTTCTATCTGACCAAGAACTTCTCCAATAAGCCTCGTTGATTTATAAAATTGTTCTTCTGCTCTTTCTTTCTCCAGGTTCTTTGCACATTCAATGATAAAAGAATCGAAGTAAGTTTCTTGCACAGATGAAACTTTATGATTTTCCCAAATTCGTAATAAATTTTTCGTTTCAGAAAACCGCTGCCATTCTTGTTCAAATTGTTGTCGCGATTTTTCAGTAAGTACTGTACCCTTCTCATACGTCTCATAAATTGTTGCTAGCTGCTCGGGCGTTAACGCACTCGTCCCGTGAATCTCATAAATTTCATTCTCTTTTTGAAACAACCCTTTATGAGCCTCTGCTGTATTAATGATTCGAATATTTTTCTTATTTCTCAAATGAACAATTGCAAAACATAGTCCAATATGTTCATTTGCATTCTCTCCACTCCAAATCGTAATTGGCGTATCCCTTGGAATAGACTGTAGTTCTTTTAATGATTGAATAAACTTTGGTAAATATTCTTCTTCAAAATATAAATCTTCTAAATTTAAGTTTTTCGATAACCATTGCTGTCTCAAATGTTGTCCAGCGATTGTCTCCAGCTGATTGATTGGACCAATCGAAAAAAACTCTGAAAATGAAATAACATACTCTTGCTGCAATTTCTTTTTCTTTAACATGTACTTTAAACAACCTGCACTAGATTCCCCAAAAGTAATATGAATGTGCGTGCTCTCGGATATATTTTTCTTATGCAATTTACCATCTATCAATTCGTTCGGAATGCTCGTTAAATATGTAAATGAGTCTTCGTTGTAATTATTTTTTAACAAATCTAATTGCACTAAAATACCTTGAAGTAACTCTTTCGCTTCATCTTCTTGCATTTCATTGACGACTTTTTTTATTTTTTCTATTGTTTCTATCATTTATTTCCCTCTATTCATAAAATGCTATAATGTTTAGTGTAACATATATAAAATAACCTCTTTGTTTTTTTATGAAATAATAGCTAATAAGAATGAAAAAGATAAAAAAGCACATAGTGGAATAAACAACATGCTGTCCATTTTAGCAAAATACGTATCTTTTTTCTTTTTAAAGATGCCAAAATAATTAAATTCTCCAAACACTCTTAATCCAAACACCAACATACAAATCCAAGAACCACTTCGAATGATCATTTGAGGGATAAATGAAGGAATTATTTCTATCTCCCATAGTAAAAATAAAGCCGCAATGCTTAATAAGAGCGCAACTAATAATGTCATACCCATTCCAGGAGTGAAAGTTTTTTCTCCTGACTCAGTTGGAATCACTGCATTTATCCCCCATTTTCCGCCAAATGCCCAGTAAACATGCAATATACTAATACACATTAAAAGACATGCTGATATAGCGATGATAATAAGCAATATTAACACCTCCAACAATGTATTCTCTTCCCCACTTAAGAATATTAAATAAAATAATACTTAGCAACCTATTTTGAGGCCGTGCAATAAAGTGAAACTTTAATCAGAGAGGGACCTTAATTATTAGTTGAACCAAATGCTCGTTAATGCGGGATAAATGTAATTATGCTAAATTCACAAGAAAAAAACACATAGAAAAGCGATTTTCTGCCCAAAACTGAACCGAAAATCGCTTTTTAAATCCTTCGACATACATTTATTTTCGATTATTCATTTCAAACACTTGTTGTACATCTTTATCACCGCGTCCCGATAAATTAACAATAATACTTTGATCGTTTCGTAAAGTTGCTGCTAAATTCATTGCATACGCCACTGCATGGGAACTTTCTAATGCAGGAATAATACCTTCCACACGAGACAATTTATGAAACGCTTCTATCGCTTCGTTATCATTAATTGCTACATATTCTGCACGACCTGTTTCTTTATAATAACTATGCTCTGGTCCAACACCTTGATAGTCCAATCCTGCGGCAATGGAGTGTGCATCTGCAATTTCTCCATTCTCGTCTTTCATCATATAACACTTAAATCCGTGGATAATACCAGGCTCTCCTGCTGTAAGTGGTGCTGCATGCATACCTGTTTCAATCCCTTTACCACCTGGTTCAACACCTACCATATTTACTTCTTTATCATTATAAAATGGGGCAAATAAACCAATCGCATTACTTCCACCACCTACACAAGCAACCAAATAATCAGGTAGACGTTGTTCTTTTTCAATGTGCTGTGCTCTTGCTTCTCTTCCAATTACAGCTTGGAAATGACGAACAATTGTTGGATACGGATGTGGTCCCAGTGCAGAACCTAATAAATAAAATGTACTTTCATAGTTTTGAGCGTAATCTTCAAGCGCCGCATCTACTGCTTCTTTCAGAGTGCGTCCCCCTTCTTGTACAGCAATTACCTTTGCCCCTAATAATTCCATACGAAATACATTTAATTGTTGACGTTCTGTATCCATTCCTCCCATATAAATCGTGCAATCTATTCCGAACATAGCGCATGCAGTAGCTGTAGCCACTCCATGCTGTCCCGCTCCAGTCTCTGCAATGATACGTTTTGCTCCCATTCTCTTTGCGAGTAAAATTTGTCCTAATACATTGTTAATTTTATGTGCTCCAGTATGATTCAGATCTTCTCTTTTCAAATAGATTTTTGCACCACCAATTTCTTCACTCAAACGCTTTGCATAGTAAAGTGGATTAGGCCGTCCTACATATTCTTTGAGATAGTATTCATATTCTTTTATAAACTCTGGATCATCTTTATATTGATTAAATGCATCCTCTAGATGAATTAAAGCCTCTTGTAGTTGTTCTGGTACAAAACTACCTCCGAATTTTCCAAAATATCCATTTTCCGCATGTAATAAATTCATGTTACTTCCTCCCTTTAGTTATTAATTGTTGAATAAAAAAAACGTGTGAACGCAAAAAGCCCCCTACATGCATTAAAGCATGTAGAGGGCGATATATACGATTATACCGTGGTGCCACCTCTTTTGATTCTTTGTCACATAGACTAAGAACCCTCTCGTTTTTGGATACGGAAAAACAAATTCGATATCCTCATCCTTATAACGGCGGAACCCGGGTCGCATACTCCTAACGTTTCAGCGTACCTCTCCTAAGCCCATTCAGTATAATCTATCGTACTGGATTGCACCATCTCCAGCTCTCTGTAACGCATCAATTAAACGTACTTTTCTTAGTCAACGATTTTTATTATTTAAATTTAAATATGATATTATCGGATTGTTTATGTTTTGTCAATAAAATTTGAAAATTCAATCACTTTTTTACCAGAAGCAAGAAGGAATATCTAATATACGTAATTAAAAAAACGCAGTACCCTTTCATCATACAATAGGGCATTGCGTTTTTAAATATTTGTCTAGGAATCTCCTCTACGCATTATAACGATTTCTTCTTCGTTCCATTCTTGTTTGACCTTGCGTTGTTTCTATTTCATGATGTTGATGCTCCGTTTGCGTTGTATGATACATTGGCACTCTTTCTTCACGATTTGGTTCATACGTACGTTTTTCTTTTGGGTTAGAAGATTTTCTACTGAACTTTAGTATCTTCACTTTCAATCTTGGTAAACTCGGAATGCGAATTTTAAAATTCGGTTTAATTCGTTTCTTTTTTTGTTTGAATAAATTTGTTGTTTCTTGTTTTTCATTGATACTACCACGCTTTAGCATGTTGGCAAACAACCCACCAAGTATAAATCCGACTACTAGTAAGAGTAGATACAGTCGTTCTGAAGTTAATAAGTTCAGAACACGTCCAAGAACAGCTAATGATTGGGTTTGTTTTATATCCCACAATAAACCACCCCATAATGTCAGTAATCCTAAAGTAATTGCATAGGTACGGAATCGGAGTATAAGTGGAATTATCGCAATACATGCAGCGATTTTTGCGTTTGCTAGTAACGAGCTAGTTGTTACGTATTGGTTCCAAATTGAGAGCAAGAATGTGATAAATATAGTGTAAGCGAGCCAACTACATATTCGTGAATACATTCGTTTTGCATAATAGCTTCCAAAGCTCGTGAAAAACAACAGTCCTCCTAAATAAAATGACAATTCAAGAGGAATTTTTTTCATAATACCTGCAATTGGGAACAGGAAGCTGAGTACCATTAAAAGCACATCAAGTTTCTTCAAAACTCTCATCCCTTTCTTTTTTCTATCTTTCTTCTATATTACTAAGCAAATTTTCTTGTTTTTTAGCATGTTTCTCACTTCCAGCAAATTATCGTATATATGCATGCAAATAATAACATTCCTAAAAAACATCTTAATCCTACTAGTACTAAAAAGTAAACAAAAAAACAAAGCTATAATTGACAATAGAGATCTAGATTTGTATAAAGAAATGACAAATCCCGCTATTTGTAAATTAGCGGGATTTTCAAATTAGCCTATTGTACTACTTCTTGTTCTTTTCCTATCCAAAAGTTGGTATTTTAAAAATAATTTTATCTTACATGTAGAAAATCGTAATTAAATGATACTGTCCCTATTCTTATTTCGATCTTTCTTTCACCCAAGTAGCGATATCATTAATAACATACTCAGGGATATTGGCAGGACTATAATATTCATCCGGTCTACTTAATTCCCCATCACCTTCTGTAAAGAAGTGATTTAACTTCGGATACAGTCGATAATCTACGTTATCTCGTTCTTTTAATTGTTCTTTCCAAAGAGGAATTTCGATTTTTGATTGAACTTGATAGTCTCTTTCTCCTTGAATAATAAGAAGAGGTGTCTTTTGTTCTTTGGACATTTCTGCTGCTTTAGTTTTACGGATAGAATCCCAAAATACTGGTGATCCTAAATAAAAATCTTTTGGAGGGTTTTTGCTAGAAAAATTAGGATCATTTAATAATTCAAATTGCGATTTGTAAAATTTATATTCTTCAAGTTTCATTCCTCCAATAGAAAAAAGATACTCAAGCTGATCCAAAACAACATCTTGGATCGTACGAGCTGGTCCTCCCATCACAATTGCTCCAGCAATATTTTGATTTTGGTCTTTTTCGATCATTTTCGGAACCATCATTCCACCTTGACTATGGCCAAGAATATAAATTTGATTCTTATCTATCATAGATTCATTTTGAAGAAAACGAGTTGCAAGAAGTGCATCATCCGTTGTCTCTTTATCAACTGTATAAAAAGGACTAAATTGTGTCTTCAATCCATGTTCATATGTTCTTTTATTATAACGAAGAACAGCAATTCCCTTCGAAGCAAGACCTTCAGCTAAATCGCGAAATGGTTTTAAAGCAAACGCAGTTTCATCCTGATCGCTTGCTCCAGATCCTTGAACAAGAATTACCGCTGGGAACGGCCCCTCTCCCTTTGGGACAGACAATGTTCCTGGTAATGGAAACGCGCCACTTCCGACTACTACTTCTTTTTCAACAAATGATTCCGGCTTACTATATGATGGTCGCTCTGCAACAGTACGATACGACATACTAAGTTGAAAGTCATCTATTTTTCCAGATGGATCTAATTTAATTAGTAAAGGCACAGTAAATTTTTCAAAAACCAATCCAATCTCTACATTTGTATGAACGGAATTTGTCTCTTTTTGTTTTACCTCTCCAATGCCAATAAAAGAACCTGCTTGTAATTGTACCGGGAGTCCCTTCCAATAACTCTCCAGCCATTCTTCAGATATTATCTTCTGTAAAGAGCGAGAAGTTAAATCAAATGCAGATTTATAATTTTCAGTATGCATATAACGGATAAATTTAAGAGTAGTAGATATAACAGGATTTTCATCATCCGCATTGTCTATTTCTTTCATATTTGAGTTTGACTCTTTTAACATTGAGGTGAATGGATGGTTAAACGGATTATTATATGTATTGGGATAAAAACTTGTTTTCAATACATCTGTATTCCCCCCCTCATACAGACTTGAAGAAATAGCGAAATTTGTAGGTGAAATTTCTTCCTCAGCATGTGAAACAAAAGGAACACTTATCATACAAATTGTACTAACGAGTAAAAACTTATTCCCTATTCGTTTTCTCATTCTCATATTTATTGACTCCTTTCAAAATTAAATTTTTTAATACAACATTTAGTATTGTAAGGAAATAAAAAGTGTTAAAGAGATTAATAATCTCTCCTCCCTAACATTCAATATAAACTACCTTCCACCTCTTTTTTATTGTGTAATTTTTTTATAATATGTAATCAATTAATTACTAAAATCAATTGATTACATGGATAAATCCATACAAAAAAATGACTAAACTAAGTTAGTCATTTTCTATACCCTTGCATCTATCTTTTCCTTATACACCTACATCTTCTACTTGTTCTTCCACTGGCCACTTTTCTAATGTGTAAGCCATCTCCCAAAATGAATATTCATATTGACTGCTAATTACAAAGTGTTGTTTCATTCGCTTACGATCAGCTTCTGTTACTGTTTCCGCAATCGCATCTAATCTAGCAATTTGCTCTTCTACTAAAGTACGGAACCAGTCAGAGCCATATGCGGAAATCCATTCTTGATAAATCGGTTCTTTAGGTTGACACTCTTTTAAACGTTCACCAATTTCATAATAAAGCCAATAGCACGGCAAAATTGCTGCGATAATATCCCCTAAATGTCCTTCATATGCAGCACGATACATATGTGATGTATATGCATAAGCAGTTGGAGCAGGAACGAATGATTCTTTTTCTTCCGCCGTAATACCTAGTTTTTTCGCAAAATTCTCATGTAGTGATAATTCAGCCTGATATGTATTTTGTGCATGGTGTGCCATACGAGCCGTTGTTTCTAATTCAATAGCTTTCGCTGCTCCTAACGATTGGACTCTTGCGAAATGACTTAGATAATATGAATCTTGCAGAACATAATAGCGGAAACTAGCTACATCTAATGTTCCATCTCCTAGTTTTGTAACAAATGGATGATTAAAACTTGCTTCCCAAATCGGATTAACTTCATTACGTAATAACTGTGAAAATGACATGATAAACCCTCCCATAAACGTTTTGATTAAAACTTGCACCTACTTCAAATAGATGTACAAAATAAAAAAACTTTCTTTACACACGTAAAGAAAGTGGTTTGGACATCATCAATATTTTAATAAATATCCTCTTCTGTCACTTCCACTTCCCTACGCCAGTATTACCCAGATCAGGTCCTAAGGGTCTCAAAAATATATTTTTGATCTCAGCCTATATAGAGGCACCCCTAGTGGATTACATATAAACTATTTAACTCGATATTTATCATAACATATTCTGGAATACTATCAAATATGATTCATAAATTTAACACTTATAATATATAAGTGCACAAATGTTATCTATCTTCTACTAATCTCTCAATCTGCTCCTTCACATTCGAATTACAAATACCACCGTGATAACAAATTACCGTCTCTATATCAAATTCTAAAAATCTTCTAAGTGATTCTGTAGCTTTTTTCATGTCTGGCGTTGTGTGCGGAACAGGTCCTTTTAAGTTTCCATCAATGCATACCATCGCGTCACCCACAATTAATGTTTTATATTTTTCACTATATAAACTAATATGTCCTGGAGTATGGCCTGGAGTATGAATCACTTCGATACCCTCTAAAAATGGTAGTCTTTGTCCATCTTCTAATGTCCAATTTACTTTAGCTGTCGGCGGATTTTTATATAGTGCTTGCACAACATCTGGAAGTGCCGCCCATTTCTCTTCACTCATTTTATTTGGATCTCCTTTAATAAGGGGCAGCTGTCCTTCAATGTAAGGTTTGTCTAATTCATGGGCGTACACTTCAATAAAATGATCTGCTTTCTGCTGTAATTCAGGAAGACTTCCAATATGGTCTATATCTTGATGGGTTAAAATCACTGCTTGTAATTGTTCAAAAGGCACTCCAATACTAATCATCGTATCGCGAATCGCTTCTAATTGGCCCGGCATACCAGTATCGACTAATATAGCTTTTTTTCCATCCCAAAGTAATGTTGGATTTAATTCAAATTCTTGAATTTTTAATTTCAACACAGCTAGACCGTTTTCTATTTTCATATTACAAGTCCCCCTCGGTACATAAATTAGTGAAGTTATTTCACTTACTAAAATGTATCACGCTAAGGCTTTTTAATCAATTGTTAAATAAATAATAATAACATAAAAATATTTATTTGTCAATGTATTTTAATCTAAAACTAGATTTTTTTATCACACATCTTTTCGATACAAATTAATTAAGTCCTTTAGAGCTGCCGCTGCTGCTCCTCTTGGACTCGAGGCTCCCCCGATTGAAGTAACTTTCCCCATCGTATCAGTATGAAAAGTAATTCCTTTTTCCGTTCCATTTACATAAGCCAATGGATGTCCTTTCTCTATTTCACGCGGGCATACTTCAAGTTTCAGATTTCCTGAGTGATCTTTATATACCGATCCAATTAGTTTCAAAGATTTACCTTGTTCTTTTGCTTTCAGTATATCTTGTTTCGTAATGCTCTCTATTCCTTTTATAGATATAGAATTTAATGAACACTCTGCTTGCAGCAGACTATTTGCCAATAATAAGAGTTTACAAGCACTATCCATTCCACTTATGTCTAATGATGAGTTTGTTTCAGCGATTCCTTTTTGTTGAGCTTGATGCAATGCTTCCTCAAATGTTATATCTTCTTCGTACATCGTTGTAAGAATATAATTTGTCGTCCCATTTAAAATACCTTCTATACTCTCAATTTGACATCCAGCTAAACTAAATTGTCCAATATCTAACGTGGGGAGTGCAGCTGCAGTTGCCCCACTGTAACGAATGCTTGCGTTTGCTTGTGTTGCTTTTTCCTTTATTTCTTTCCACGCGGTAACAAGTGCTCCTTTCGAAATAGCTACTACATCCATATGGTTTTCAATCGCTGTTTCGATATACGTTCTTCCAGGTTCACCAGTTTGAAAATTAGTTGGTGTTGATTCTATTAATACATGACCAACAGGAACTTTTTCACTTTTATCAAGTGGATAGCGGCTGAGATATTTCCCCAACGCATAAGAACCTGTACCATACGTTAATAATTCTTTAATATGTAAACCGTTGACGTTATAGAGATTGACTGTACTTCCAATAACTCCAGTACAAACAAGTTCTATGCTGTACATCTCTTTTATATATGAAGCTTTCTCAAATACCAATCTTACAAACTCTTTTCCAACAGTTCCATATCCAGATATCACTATATTTATCCTCATATTATCACCTCAGGCTATTATGCTATTTTTAAAGTTAACTTCATTATACTCTGAAAGTACGCTGTGATTCACGAAGTAAAGCTCCCTCAAAAGAATTTGAAGGAGCTGTTACATTTCAATATAAATATGGATCCAGTTATTTTGGTAAATCTTTGTAACGTTCAAAAACAGGTAAAGTAAATTGTTCGTCCCCAATCATTACCATGCCGTTCGCAGGCCGTTTATTTTCTTCAGAGGCAGAACAGGCACTTAGGCTTGTTACGATTTTTTAACCATTTTTTCATTTCTTTCTTATAACCTCTACGTAAACATATACTACCATATTTTTTCTTACTTATTTTTAAGAAATCATTGCATGACTATTTTAATACTTCATCTCTTTTCCTATATGACAGGTGTCATTTGCTTTAACTGACACCTGTGCATACAAAATATTCCTTTTAAAAGATAAAATAATGACAAAATCATAAGAAAAGAGGAAAATAATGAGTAATAACAACAAAAGAATTCGTTTGCTTGATATATTAAGGGGCTTTGCTGTATTAGGAACACTTGGTACAAACATTTGGATTTTTGCATATCTAGGGGATGTTTCTTATATCTTTACGTTTGATCATGCAATTTGGTGGATGTCAGTTAATGATTTCATTCGTCTATTCGTTCTATTTTTTGTGAACGGAAAACTTCTCGGTTTATTAACAATTATGTTTGGTATAGGACTTGAACTCAAATACCAACAATCTTTACGCAAAGGCAATACATGGCCTGGCGTTTACCTATGGACTTCTTTTGTACTTTTATTAGAAGGTTTCATTCATTTCACCTTGGTTATGGAATATGATATTTTAATGAGTTACGGAATAACCGCAATAATTGTTGCTTTTATTATTAAGCTTGGTGACAAATGGATTAATCGAGCTATGAAAATGATAGGTATCTTTCATGGGGCTGCTATACTTTTCATTCTTGCTATATTTATGTATTTAAAATTCATAGGAAGTAACATTTCGCTAGGTAACGCTAATGAAATTATAACCCCTTATAGTGATGGAACTTGGTTTGAACAAATCCATTATCGCCTAACAAACTTTATCGCAAATCGACTAGAAGTAATTTTTGTTATCCCAATGAATATTGTCCTTTTCCTATTAGGAATACGTCTTATGCGCGCTGGCGCCTTCTCCCCTGATGAAAACGGGAAAAGAATTCGTACAAAAATGCTTAACATCGGCATTATGATTGGTGTCCCTCTCAATCTGTTAATCTTTATTCCAGGCGGTATCTTTGATTTACCAGCTCGCTATTTATTTGCACCTTTCCTTTCTATTTTGTATATTGCATTGATTGCTAAAATGATAGAAAGATTTGAACACTTTTGGTTATGGCAGCGCCTTGAAAATGTAGGAAAAATGTCTCTTAGCTGTTATGTTCTTCAAAATATTCTTTCTTCCATTCTCTTTTACGGTTGGGGCTTTAGCCTTGGCGGGAAAATGAACTCATTATCGATTGTCTTTATTTGGCTTTGTATCTGCTTCTTTGAAATGTATTTCGCAACATTTTGGCTAGCAAGATTTAAATTTGGTCCAATGGAGGCCGCACGAAGATACACATCTGGTTTCATTAAGTAAAAATGATTCTTAGTGGGATTTCACCATTCTCACTAAGAATCGCTCTTTTTAAGATTTTGTGTACTTTACCATGAAATAGAACTTATTATAAAGTCTTATTCCATCTTAGTAGGAGGATAGTAAAATGTTTAAAAAAATTTATCCCCACGATCAAATTGAAAAGTACTTATACTTAGATATTATTTTTATTGTCCTTTTGATTTACAATGTAATTCGAGCAGAAACAACCATTAACTTATTCTTAAAAATTGTTCTTTTACTGCTCGTTTTGTTGTCTTTTTACTTCGCATTGTGGTATAGAGATTGGCGCCTTCTCTTTTCTAGTTTATTTAGCTGCGTATTATTTGCACTACTTGCAATATTCATCGAATCACGGCTACTTCTGTATGGTTTTGTCATCGGGAATTTATTAGGAAGAGCCCAATCTAAATTGTATATCGGCATCGGTACAGCAGGCATCGCAATGATGTTTTTTCTAGTTAGTTGGTATACCTTTGGTCAGCCTTTTTCCATATTAAAAACTTCTTTTCTTCTTGTCTTTATTCTTCAACTTATACAGCCATTTGTCATCCACGTCCGGGAAAAAGCAAAATCTTTACAAAAAGAGCTAAGCGCCGCAAACTCTCAAATTGAAAGATATATCCAAGAAGAAGAAAGACACCGCATTGCCAGAGACCTTCATGATACACTCGGACAAACATTAACAATGATTAAACTGAAAAGTGAACTGACAATACGATTAATAGAAAAGGACACAACACAGGCGAAACAGGAATTAAATGATATTTTAGACACATCACGTTTTGCATTAAAACAAGTACGTGAACTTGTTACTGATATGAAATATATATCAATTGAAAGTGAATTAAATCACCTACGTGAGTTATTACGAACAGCCGGTATCCAATTCACAATTCATGCAACCGGAAACGCACCTTTGCTAACAAATGTTGCGGAAACAATGGTTGCCCTCTCTATAAGAGAAACCATTACAAATATTCTAAGGCATAGCCAAGCAAACCATTGTACAATCGTTCAAAAAATGGATACAAAATGGTTTCAAATAAAAATACACGATGATGGAATTGGCTTTCAACATGATTCACTTGGATTTGGAGTTCAATCAATTCGGGAACGAATGAAGATGATACATGGCACAGTAGATATACATACATTAAGAAACAACGGCACAACGATAATTTTAAAGATACCTATTTCAACAAACCTAGTAAAATCAAATTAGTCTTGTAAAACGATACAAGAAAGGCGGCAGTAAAATGATTCGTATCGTAATTGCGGAAGATCAAAAGATGCTTCGCGGAGCCCTCGTTTCTCTATTAAAACTAGAAGATGACATTGAAGTGATTGCAGAAGTTTCAAATGGGCTAGATGCTTGGAACATTATTACAAAACATCGACCCGATGTGTGTCTTCTCGATATCGAGATCCCCGACATTACTGGACTTGAAATCGCAGAAAAATTAAGAACTATTGGACATCCCTGTAAAATAATGATTGTTACAACTTTTGCTCGTCCAGGATACTTACAAAAAGCGATGGACGCAAAAGTGGAAGCATATTTACTAAAGGACGAACCAATTGAATTTCTTATTGAAGCGATTCATAAAGTAATGAATGGTGAACGTATAGTAAGTACAGATCTAGCTGCTACGCTGTTTTTAAAAGAAGATAACCCACTAACTGACCGTGAAGCAGAAATACTCCGTATGGTTAAAACCGGAATGACAACGAGAGAAATCGGTAAAACATTGTATTTAACAAACGGAACGGTTAGAAATTATTTATCATCCTCCATTCAAAAACTTGAAGCTGAATCAAGATTTCAAGCCATTCGTATTGCTGATGAAAAAGGTTGGATATGATGTAAGATGCGGTGTAGAAAAAGGGATGCTATTACATCCCTTTTCCACTTTCATTTTTTAACTGTAATCTATTTATTTTCCATTCTACTTAGTCTTGAAAATCTAATAATGACACCATCTTTCCAGCGCCAATTACATGTATAAGTAGCGGGATTCGCGGACCACTCGGTTGATTGAGAACAAGCCTATAAATGATTTTAAAAAGTAATTTTTGATTCTCTTTCATTACCTTTTTATTTTCATTGTGACAAATTGCATAAATATGTTCCATTAAATTGGGATTATTTACATTCGTACGAACTATTTCACAAACTTCCAAGACCCATTTTTTCTGTATGTCTTCTAATATTTCGTAAAAATCCCAATCTTTCTCTTGGTTCACTTCAATCATTTTTTGAGGCTGTAAATTTCGAATCCAGTGTTCTACACGGTTACTTATTTTCATGATGTCAATCAAGCTATAGTCTGCATCCGTTTTTGCTAATACTTCCTGTAAAATTTGATTATCAAAATTCACTAATGGTAAGATACCTGCTACTTGATTAAACTTTGGTAGTCTAGTTTTTTCAGTATTCGTTCTTGAAAGCTTCAATGCACCACATAAATCTTCATTATTTAACATTTTATTTTGATAACATTCCGTGTACCTTTCATACTCTGTATAATTGCGAAGTACATCCTCATCCATACCAATATGGAATGTAGCATTTGGTTTATATTTTGAAAACATAAATAGAATGACTTCTGGCACATACACATTCAATAACTCACTTGGAGTAATTATATTCCCAGCAGAACTAGACATTTTTTGATTGTCACCTTTTATTCCGATAAAATCATAGGCAACATAATCTGGTGCCTCATAATGAAAGATTTTTCTAACTATCTCCTTTGAAACATTATAACTACCTGTTTCAGCTGAATGATCTCTACCTCCTGGTTCAAAAATCACATCTTCCATCATCCATCTCATCGGCCAATCAATTTTCCAATTTAATTTTATATGACTCGTTTGCATTATTGATAATACATTGCGATTCCCACACTCACATTCATATTGGATTGTTTCCAATGTTTCATCAAAATTTGTTATTTTTGTTGAATCTTTGCAGCATTGCTTACAATATAGTGTAATTGGATAAAAAGTTTCTCGCTCATCTTCGGACGATTCGCTCGTTTTAAATTTCATTAATATATCGTAGATTTCTTTTCTTCTTTTTAATGAGTGTAGTATATGTTGATTATATCTCCCAGTTCTATATTCTTCATGTTGATAAATAAACTCTACTTCAATTCCAAAAGCCTCCAACGATTTTTCAAATTCTTTTTCAAAATGCTCTGCATACGATTTATGACAACCATATGGATCTGGAATATCACAGTATGGCATACCTATATACTTCTTAAATGATGGATCAATGTTTTTCGGAACTTTTCTAAACCGCGGTCATAATCATCCCATGAAAATATAAATCGTGTCTTTTTTCCTAGATCTTGAAGTGCTTTTACAACAAAGTAAGTCGTAATGTTTTCTCGAAAATTACCTATATGAACAGAACCGGAAGGACTAATTCCAGATGCGCATACAAATGTTTCTTTATTTGGATGTTTTCGAATCAGTTCATGTGCTATTTGATAAGCCCAATGCATATACAATTCACCCCTATGAAATTTAATATTTATTTTCTACCTTCTTTTTCAAAATAAAAAAACTCCCACCCCCAAGATTATTCATCTTGAGGACGAGAGTTGTTTACTTCGTGGTACCACCTCAGTTTATTAATATGTCACCATATTAACCTCTTCAGGTACGGCTCAATTCGCTTATACCCTATCTCTATAACGGGAGAACCCGCCGCATCATCCCTAAATTAATTAGTTCCTTGCGAAGCTCCAAGTCTTTTTTCATTAAGATTCTTACTCCTCCTTCTCAGCTACCGGAGTTCTCTGTATGCAATCATTCTTAACTACTCTTCTCTTCATTGCTATTTTTGTTATAAGTTATTTTTACATATAATAATTTACTACACTTTTATTGTCAAATTTTTCTGAACTAAAAGGATTTCTGCTGTTTTCATTGAATGTATATAGGTTCGCTTTATGGAAAGGAGAAAAACACAAGTGAAAGGCTGTCCTACTTATCAGTTTAATTATAAGAAATCGCAGAAAAAAATGAATCGAGTAACAGACAAAAAATTGTCCTATATTTAATCAATATACAAATGCTTTTGACGAGTTTTCCTCTAACAAACTAGAATTATAATTAGGCGCTAGTACAATATTTGTATACGTTCCTGTACCTGAAAGGTACTTGTACCTATGTTTTAACCCTGCTGGAATAAAAACAGATGCAGGACTCTCAATGATTTGTAATTCTTCTTCAATTTCCACCTCACATATAAGACCTGTACCATCTACTCTATTCCCCCAGAAAATAAAAGCACTATCACAATGATGTGCGTGAGTATCTACATGTCCCGCTAAGTTCTCATCTATATGGTTGTCATAAAATACACGTTGTATGACATAAAATGAAGCACGTTCATCAGTTCTATAATCCATCTGTACCCAACGTTCTCCTGGACCATCGCGATGATATAAAAGTTCAGATGCACCCTTTACAAATGGTTTACTAATTCGGAAAGACTTTGTAAGCTGAGGTCCTTTTCTTTCTATGTTTTTTTGTTGCATCCTACGTACTCTTCCTATCATTTCAGGTTGAACACCTTCATATGCTGAAAAATTTTGCTTAACAGCTTTTTTATGATATGGTGCGGTATGGGTAAATACATTTTTTCCAATAATCGGTCTCCAATGATCTACCTTACAACCGGTTGCCAATTGAAGAGATTGGGTTAATTCGGGAATCATTTTTAGTTGAAAGTATTGATTATATTTTTGAGATAACAGTACTGATAAATTTAGTAAATCAACAATCCCGGCTCTTTCACCTATTCCACACAAAGTCGCATCAATGACAGATGCTCCGGCATCAATAGCAGCAAGAGCATTTGCCATTGCTAGCCCTAAATCATTATGAAGATGAACTTCAATTTCACAAGGGAATGCCTCAACAGCCTTTTTCACGATTTCCGCACAATGACTCGGCTCCCAAATTCCTACAGTGTCTGCTAAACTAATTCGATTTGCTCCAGCTTCATACGCAACTTCTCCAAGGTGGGAGATATCCTCCCATGCAGTTCGTGAGGCATCTTCAATCGTAAATCGGATTTTCATTCCTAAAGATTTAGCCTCTTCAATCGCTTGTTTCACTTGATTTACAACGTAATCTTTTGATCGATTCGTATACTTTGTTTGTAAAGAAATAGGATTAATAGACGCCCAAATTCCTACCCAATCAGCCCCAGCACGATAAACCGCATGAACTTCTTCTTTTTTCGCACGAGCATGCATCAATATGTCAGCTTGCTTTGCAGAGGCGGCAACTTCTCTGCAAATTTCTTCTTCTTCTTTAGAAATGCCTGGATGTCCAACCTCAATAAGGGGTACTCCGAAATTTTCCAACATATGAAGTAGTGTAATTTTGTCTTCCTTAGAAAAACGAACACCACATTGTTGTTCCCCTTCACGTAAAGTTGCATCTAATATTGTTATGTGCTTGTTCATTTCTTTTTTCCTTCTTTCATTTCTATAAAGTTTAATACTTGTTCAAATAGGATGGAATGATTTTTTTCATAAACAGCCCAGTGTGTTGCATCAGGGATGACAACTTCTTTTTTTTGTTTTGCGCCTGTTAATTTTGACATCATATTTCGATCTGCAAATAGATCATCTTCTCCATAAATGACAAGTACTGGAGCAGTAATCTTAGATACATCATATAAAGGACGATTATTCCAAATAGAATATAAATCTTCTAGTGGACCAACTGGTCGACGGATCATTTGATTGTTTTTCTCACTCATAGGATCCGAATTGATAAATACTTGTTTTACGGCATCCATTGCTTCATTTGTAACGATTTTTTTATTTCCCATCATCATATGCCAATGATGCATTCCTTTATCAAAGTCCACCATTTGATAGGCTGATGCCTCAGGATTAAATTGATTAGGTTGTAATGGATTTTCAAGAGGTTTTGTCATCATAGGTAGCTCGAATCCATGCATATATCCATATAGAATGATTTTGTTAATATCTTGAGGATGGGTTATCGCATAATTACCAGCAACAACGCCTCCATATGACCATCCAACGATATGAATTTTTTTCACATTTCTCTTCTTTTTGATCCAAGTTACGACTGTTTCTAGATCCTTTGTCGCATCATTCAAATGAATAACCGGGCGATTTTTGGAAGGAGGTTCTGACATTTCTTGAGGGTGAGAAGAATGACCAAACCCTCTGAAATCCATAGCCCAAGTATCATACCCTTTTCTAGCATACTCATCCATCCACGAATATTTTGGTACATCAAATGCTTGAGCAGTCGGTACACTAAATGGTTCTAAAAATAAGATTACTTCATCGGATGTATACTGTTTTTTATTATTTAAGTTTTTATGAAGTAAATGTAATTTTTCTTCTCCTTGCTGAATTTCTAATTTTTCTTTTACCACTTTAGAAGTTTGAGCGTTTTGAGAAGTTTCTGTACTATTAGAGCAACCCGACATAAGAATTATCAAAAATAAACCTACTAAACTAATATGTGTCCATTTTATCTTCATTTAGAATGTTCCTTTCATTTCATAGAAACGATAGCTATTATTCCAGCAGCAATAATTAATCCTGCCGGTAATCCTTTTGTAAATAATACGGCAACAAGAGTCCCTACTAAGACACCTAACAAAATCGTAGGGTTCATAGTTAAAACTCCTACTCCTTTTCCTCCTATGTATGACACAGTAAAACCTGCTAGAATGGAACCTAAGCCGATAGGAGAAGTAATTAATTTTATTACGCTTTCACTTGTAATCTTTCCAGATGTAATTGGCACTAAAAGGAAGAGCATGAGAAAGAAAATACCAATTGGAAAAGAATATTGTTGAATAAGATGTAATAAAGTTCTTTGTCCAACAGCAAGTAAAACGCCTAATAAACAAGCCACACCAGCTAGCACATAATCCTTTACAAGCAGAGAAAGTATAACAATAATTCCAAGTAACAAAAAAGGAAGCATATTCTCTTACCTCATCTATAATGTTGTATAATCCCAACTATCATTTTCAGGTGCAGATACATGTACCATATTTTGATTGGAAAGATTAATTTGTATTAGATTTGGACTTATGACAGGTTTTAAATCTTCTCGATTTATTATAAATTTAAATGCTTCAAAGCTTGCTAGAATACCTACAATATTTGCAACAGGAGACAGTACAGTCCATGGAAGATCTTTTTGTACATAATTATTTGCCCATTTCTCATCCGCACCATGCTTGACAGAATGAAGAGCACGTCCATCTTTTAATTCATGAATTATATTTTTCATTTCTGGTGTTAGTTCTTGCTGATAAGATGGATATCCTAATGCAATTTCATAGGGTACAGAGTCAGGAGTTAAAGACATCACGCCACCTCTAAAAGGAGGTGTAACTGCAATCCATATAGAAGGAATCCCTAACATCCTGGCTGTACGATGGATAATGACTCTCGCTACTAAATTATCAGTTGCATCTATAATGAGATCTGTATTTTTCAGAAGCTCTAACGCATTCTCTTCGGTAACAAATTCTTTTGTTACGTCTACTTGTAATAAGGGATTAATGTCTTTTAAAACTTCTAAAGCGACGTCTGCTTTAGATTTTCCTAATCTACTAATAGAACTTAGCATTTGTCGATTGATATTGCTTGTTTCAAATACATCTTGGTCAATTACATGTAGAGAACTTACGCCCATTCTTGCCAGTTGAATGAGTGTAATTCCTCCTACCCCACCTGCTCCAACTACAGTAACGCGAGCATTTTTTAATTTTTCTTGCTCTTCTACAGAAATAACACCAATATTTCGCGTGAAACTTTCTTCATACATCTTTTGCGTATCTTTATTTTTGGTTAACATATTATTTTCCTCCTACAGCGTTTTATAATCCCAACCATCCTTTGGGGCTTCTTTTACTTGAACAGGGATATGACTATCCATATCAATAACAATTCCTTTAGGGGCTCTAGCTAGAGGTTCACGACCAGTTAATACTTGTATTGCTTCATGAAAACTAAATAGGGATAATAGATGAGCACGCATTGGTGTAATGATCCATCCCACTTTTCCATCACAAAAATCTTGTGCCCACTTTTTTGGTGCCCCTTTTTCTACAGAATACCAAGCACGACTTTTCTTTATATCCGCAACTTGTTGTCTTAATTCTGGATTTGTTAATTTATGTCCTACAATTGATACATTCAATGCTTCTTCATAAGGAACTCCTGTTGGGAAGAATGTAGAAACAAACCCTCTTGTAGGAGGACTACCTGACATCCCTACACTTGGTATACCTAATTCTCTAGCAGTTCTATGAATAATAACTCTTGAAGGCATATCATCAACAGCTTCTACTACAATATCGTGCCCTTTTATAAGTTCGGTTACATTATCTTCATCTACTTTTGTTTGTAAGAAGTTTGTTGATATATAGGGATGTATATCTTTCACTACCTGTTCTGCAACTTTTGCTTTTGGTTCACCTACAACACTAGAAAGCGCCAACATTTGTCTGTTAATATTAGAGACTTCAAATTCATCTGGATCAACACCAGTAATATGTCCAACCCCCATCCGAGAGAAGAGAATTGCTTCATATCCTCCTACCCCACCTAATCCAAAAATAATGACCTTCTTATTTCGAAGACATTCTTGTTCCTGTTCAGAATATACACCAATATTCTTCTTGACCATTTCCCAATAATATGAATCCATATCCATTTTGTAGTCTCCCTTATATGTAGTAACTATTTTGAGTAATAATACTTACCAAATAATCCTTATATATAAAGTAAGATAAAAATATGTTGCTTTTGTGAGTTATTTGTAAAAAAAATTAAAAATTTTCAACCCTTATTGCGATTAAAAGCTGCAAATTAGATTAAAAATAGCCACAATCTTTTCTAAAACAGATTGTGGCTATTTTTAGTGACCCCAAAAGAATGGATCGTTGCTATACCCCCTTATTGTTCAAAACTGTAATCAACAAAAAAGCCCACCCCTAATTTCATATGTACAGTGGTGGGCAATCTATTTTGATTTACTTTAAAAGTATGGACAATCCAACTCATTAATTGACTCCCAAGGTGTATTTTCTACACATTCGGTATTTTTGTTCTTTCTCCTGGTTACGTTTCTTAAAGGATTTACTTCGATTTTAAACACAGAAGTAGGTTCAACATACGTAAAAAAAACATGATCACTTGGTAAAGTTTTAGATACATCAATATCTCCTACTTGTTTAAACAATTGCTCGGCGCCATATAAAAAAAATCTCGTTATATCAGATTGCTTATTAATCCAAGCTAGCATTTCAGGAGATACAGATTTATTTAAATATACTTTTACCCGATCGCCACATTTATACCTCTTACACCGCATACTCACACCAGCTAACTAATTGTTAAGTTTGTAAATCCTAATTCTTTTTGTTTATGTTCTCTATATCGCGGTGAACATGTATAAACTAATAATCCGCGTGCATTTGTAAAAAGAGGATTATCTACAAATATCACATTTTTTAAACGGCCTTTTTGTTTTAAAATAAGTTCCAAACTATTTTTAATGATAACCGCGCCTCCACCATAGATAAATACATATGGATCATCTTTCATATCATCAATTTTATTAATAATATCTGTCGCAACCCGTGCAGCTAAGCCTAGAAGTGCTTGTTGGGATTCTGCTACTAGTAGTGCATGCCTTGGGTGTTTCTCATATAAATAAATTTGATTGAACTCTGTAATACTATCTATTGTTTTTGTTGGATACTTCCGATTCCATCTCGTAATTATTTGTAATAAGGTTTCTTTCACACCGTAGGACAGCCCTTTACTTAATTGTGGTCTAAAATTCACTCCAAACGAAACGACTTCTTCGGTTGTCCCCGCTCCTATATCAAATGATAATAATGTTTTGTCAACGAAATCTATCTCAGTCGTTGAATTTTTTTCACCTTCCACTTTATGTTTTAAGACATTTCCATCTTCATCGTATATAATCCCCCAAGTACCAGATGCACCTTCAGGTAAACATTTGCAAAACTCAATGGAGACATTTACCGTTACATCTCTTCCGTTCGGATAATGAAAAATAACTTTATGATTTCCCATATAACGGTTAGCGTTTTCCGATGCAATTTCTTGTGTAATAATTTGCATCGGAAGAGCAACTGATAAATCGTAACGAATATTAATATGATCCAACTTGGGACTATGACGCATAGCACTAATTGCTAAACCTGATAAAATCGTTAATACCATTAATTCATCTGTAGATTTATCAGATTTTTTCTCAATCTCTGTTCCTTTTAGCTGATCATTAATCACTTTCTGCCCCACAATATAACGCACGTTGTTTAACATAAGGGATGGAGAACAAATTGTTACATCAATATGTTTTTCAATTTCAGAAATCGATACATCCTCTTCGTCTAATAAACCTGTAGGCTCCCCAATATATAGTGAATAAATACTTGGAATATAAATCGGCTGTTGCCCTTTCACCATTAGTTTCAATCCGTTATTTCCAGCATCTGCACCAGCTTTTAACAGTGTGGACATATATACCCCCTGATTTTATCTGACATCCCTTCCAAATATATGCGAACATTAACTTTTACATTCAAATTAGAGTAAAATCTTTTTTAGCTTCTAATACATTACTAAATTCTAATATAAAAAATCACCATAAATTCCACCTTTGTGTAAAATGTATTTGACATTATCCTCTACCAATTTTATACTATTAATTTGTAAAGAGTTTTTTACAGTTAGTGAGTAAGGAGGGACTATATTGAATCAGAAGAAGTTTATTTTTCTAATTTCTGTACTATCATTGCTTGGGGTATTCATACATGGTACATATAAATATATAACTGAGGGAGCGATTTTAGGAGGAACGATTTGGGGAGCTTCTTTAATACTTAGTTATTTAATCAATCATATTACATGGGGCGATCCAAACGGCGTTTCAAAAGAAAGTAAAGATGAAATGGGACAACAAATTACATATAAAAGTTTCAAAATTGGATATTTTGTATTAGTCATTATTATGTTTATTTTATTGATTTATTCAGAAGGATTTTCGACCTTATATTCACTTGATAATATTCAAAATCTCCCTTTATTTATTGCACTTTGTTCTTCATTCATTGTTATTCCACTAGTAGAATTTATTGTTTCAAAACGATATCAATAAATGTAAATAAAAAGAGAAGGCGTTTTTTCTTCTTTCTTTTGTTCACAGCCAACGATTAAGCCTAAGCAAAGACTATGACTATACATACGATTTTCTTTTTCATAATTGCAACTATCCCCTCTTAAATATTATTACATCATATATTCCACTTTCAATAAGCTGAATATTAACAATCAACAAAAACACCCCGTGTTCCTATAACACGGGGTGTTTCTTACCTTTTCAGATGATTATTCGATTGATCCTCTTGTTCCTTTCTTAATTCATTTTCTTCATCTTTCGGTAATTGTTTATCATTAGCTTTAATCGGATTTGTTTCCTTATTTTCTATCAAATCATTTGGTACTTGTGGCATAACACGTCCAACAATTGCAGCAAGTTCTTCAAGAATTCCTTCGCCAGTATTTCCACGCTTAATTTGATTCCCCATTTGCTTTAATCGTTCATACGTATCAATATCAGCCACAACAACTGCATTTGCACCGTTTGGATCATGTTTTAAGCTTTCAGCTACAGAATATTTGATGGACTCTACGCGAGAACGATCCAATTTCGCTTTTACATCTATACCAACAACAGCGTATTTCCCTATAACTACCGCAGTTGCATCTTTCACCCCTGGTATACTAGAGGCTAAAGATGCTAAATGATCTGCAACCTTTTCATTGGGTTTATTATTATTTGCCTGATAATTAACATTTCTCATGGAAATATTTTTTTGCTCTGGTTTTTCTTGAGCATTATTTTGCTTCCCGATGCTACATCCTGTAACAGCTAGACAAATCATAAGCATGTATATAAGAATTTTCATTATTTTCACCACTTTATCATTGATGTTTAGTCATAAACTTTTTCTACAGCCTGCATCTTTTTCACTTTTTCTTCCGTTCCGTCATTTGCATTAATAAAAATTTGATACGTATCTTTTCCTAATGTTCCAACAAACTCATAACATAAAACTTCTTTATGAGTAGCATTCACAATAATCGCTTTACGTTCTTCCATTACTTTCACATCTGGATTGATTTTCTTTCTCGCATCAGCAGCTGTTAATTTTGCAGCTGGAATGGTCCGTTTTTGATGAGATGCTAAATATTCTTTTGCCGAAAAACCAACAATCGATCCATCATCTAAGGCAATTTTCATTTGAATCGCTTCTGGATAAATACGCACATCATTCTCATTCACAACGTACGTAAACACACCAATATTATCATATTGTGAACTATCGAAGAGCTCCATATTAGTAAACTTATGGTCCTTTAAAAAGGTTAATCCTTTACTTCCTGCGTCATTTAAACTGATTTTTTGTTCCTTAATTTCACGGTTATTCATTACCCATATTGGATATCCACCTTTTTCGGTAATATCCATATAAAATTCATTCTTTGTTTTAGGATCTTGAATCTTTACACTATAAAATGATTCTTTCGCACCTTTACCACTTTTCTCAACTTCTACTTTTTCATCGCCTTTTAAATTTAAAAATGATTTTGCAATTTTTGCCGCTTCATCTTTTGAAATCGCTTTGCCTGTTGCTTCAAAGCCGCCTTTTTTCGCCTTTTGCATACTTGTGAAAGTTGGACCAAAATTATCTGAAGAATAGGATGTTACATTTTTCTCAACCGTCTTAAGCCCGTCAATAATCGTGTTATCCGCTGGATCTTTATCTGAAGCAAGCGCAAGTTCTACATCCATCCAACGTAAATTATTTTTTAAGACAAGATGTTGTACTTTCCGAAGTTCGTCTTGAATATCAGCTGCATTAGAATATAAACCTTGCAATGCTTTATATTCTTGATCGTTTAAAGGCTCTTTCTCTAAATCACGAATTGCAGTACGATAACTAAAATCACCAATATTCGCGAGAAATTCTTCTGTTTTATTAAACGGCATTAATGTTAAAGGGAGTTGTCCTACATCAGAACGGGCTTCTGATGTTAAACGCCATACATCAGCTAATGCCGGTGATAACGATGTTCGCGAATTCATTGCGAGTGTTGTTCCAATTTTATCGTGTAATAAATCAACCTCATATGCTAGATCATGGAAAGCACGCTGATAGCTGTTTTCTGCCCGGATTAAAACCGCATTCTTTTCTTGGTGTTCTTTATAGCCCCAATACCCTGTTCCAACTACGCCGATTGTTAACAATACAATTATGATACCTCTTAACATTTCTTCACCTCCACTCTATTTACAGAAAATATGTTTGCCGATTTTTTTAATTTGTGGTCGACTCCAAATCCATTTACTCGTTGCAGTATCTGGATTGAAATAATAAAGTGCATTTCCAGTAGGATCCCAGCCATTAATCGCATCTAATACAGCTTTTTTCGCAGTTTCATTCGGTGTTAAATAAATTTGACCATCAGCAACTGCTGTAAAGGCACGTGGTTCAAAAATCACCCCAGATACTGTATTTGGGAATGATGGACTCGTTACACGATTCAAAATAACTGCCGCTACTGCAACTTGTCCTAAATATGGTTCACCACGAGATTCACCATATACTGCGTTCGCCATTAATTGAATATCATTTTGTGAGTAACCATTTGGCACATTTGTACCTTTATTTTGAGTTGGCTTGCTACCTTGTCCACCACCTGTGTTTCCTTTATTAGCAGTCGATTTCTCGTACTTTGTTGCTTTCGCAAGCAGTTGCTTCGTCTTCGCTCCCGCTAAGCCATCTACAGGTAAACCAAACTTTTGCTGGAAATTTCGTAGTGCCCAATATGTACCCCAGCCAAACACACCATCTACTTTTCCTTTATAAAACCCGTTATATTTTAATCGCGACTGTAATTCAATGACATCTTCTCCAGAGGCACCTCTTTGAATTACTTGATTAGAAAAAGCTTGCACATTTCTTGTTTGCCCACTACTTACAATTACAGATATACCGATTAATACAAATAAAATCAGTATTTTAAAAATTGCGGTAGAACGCATATAATTCCCTCCTTATTTGCAGTGATGATTTCATGGTTATGTTTTGTAAATAAAACTCTTTTATGTAATGAAGACAAAAAAATCCAAACTTATATGATTTAGACAGCATGTACACAATAAGAAAAACGGCTAAAAGGAGTTTATTATGAAGCGTATTTTTACATGTTTCGTATTAGGAATTGTATTTGCTACAACATATTGCAATATATATATGCACTCATCAGTTGTTCACGCTCAACCACCATATGCAAAATGGGGTAAACTTGCGGTAGAAAAAACGAAAGAAAAATATCCAAAAGCGCAAATTATTGATTACCTTCATATTGGAAGAAAACCAAAGACAGTAAATGTAACAACAGAAAAATTTAAATTATGGCTGCGTGAAGCTGGAAAGGAATATGGCGTTTTTGTTGATGTAGAGTTTGATACAAAAACAGAGAAATTTTTGAAGATTATATTTCAGAAAACCAGTAGATAACATGCATTGGCTTTCAATCAAAAGTAAAAACCCCTCTGTTGACAAATGTTAAACAGAGGGGTTTTTACTTTTAGAATAGACATATTAAATTTTTTGGAATCTTAAAGATCGATTTCCTAGGGTTTTTACAAGTACACAAATGAATCCAATTGCGATCCCGATTCCTACACTATATAAAAAGACACTTCCGTAACCATTTATTCTTGGATCCAGAGTGCCAATTAATAAGAGCTCCTCGTATTAAACTATAAATTACATATAATAGCGGAAATAATAGCCAGCTTACCGCATATTTCCGTTTAATTTCTTTCGTTTGGGGATTTAGAGCCATGCCCATCAAGTTAAGAAAATAGATTACCGCATACCCATCAAGCTAACCAGAAATCTTACATTTTTGTAAGATTAGAGATTACAGGGTGTATTTTTGAATATTTTGTGTATTATGTTTATAATAAATTCTTTCACACAAAGGAGATTATACCTATGTCATTTGAACAAACATTAGAAAAGTATGCTGCTCTTGCAGTAAATGTCGGTGTTAATATTCAGCCTGGACAAATATTATCTATTAATGCGCCACTTGAGGCAGCTCCATTTGTCCGCCTTGTTACAGAAAAAGCATATAAATCAGGGGCAAAGCATGTATATGTAGATTGGAACGATGAAGTATTAACACGTTTAAAATTTGACTTAGCTCCTGAAGAAGCATTCTCAGAATTTCCTGCTTGGAAGGCGCATGCACGTGAAGAGCTTGCAAAAGAAGGCGCTGCATTTATGTCTATCTATGCAGAGAATCCAGATCTATTAAAAGGTGTAGATGCAAAGCGAATTGCAAGTTCTCATAAGGTTGCTGGCGAAGCAATGGAAGTATACCGCGGTTATTTACAAGCAGATAAAGTAAGTTGGTGCGTGATCTCTGTTCCTACGAAAGAATGGGCTGCAAAGGTATTCCCTGATGTTACATTAGAAAAGCAAGAAGAAAAGCTATGGGATGCAATTTTCCAAGCAACTCGTGCAAATCTAGAGAATCCTGTGGAATCATGGAAAAAACATGATGAAACATTACATAAAAAAGTAGATTATTTAAATGAAAAACATTATAAGGCGCTTCATTATACAGGTCCTGGAACAGATTTAACAATTGAACTTCCAGAAAAGCATGTATGGGCTGGAGCTAGTAGCTTAAATGAAAAAAATGTACCATTTATGGCTAACATTCCAACAGAAGAAGTATTTACATTGCCATTAAAAACAGGTGTAAATGGGCAAGTATCAAGTACAAAACCATTAGCATTTGCAGGTAACATTATCGATAACTTTACACTTACATTTGAAAATGGACGCATTGTAGAATATAAAGCTGATATTGGTGAAGAAGCATTAAAACATTTAGTTGAGACAGATGAGGGTTCTCATTTCTTAGGAGAGGTTGCATTAGTACCTCATGATTCACCAATTTCTAATACAAATATTTTATTCTATAATATGTTATTTGATGAAAATGCATCTTGCCATTTAGCAATTGGGCATGCCCATGCAACTAACTTAATCGGTAGTAAGACAATGACAAAAGAAGAACTTGCAGAAAATGGGGCAAACTCTAGTATTATACACGAAGACTTTATGATTGGTTCTGCCAAGCTTAATATTGACGGCATTACAGCAGATGGCACACATGAACCAATTTTCTGTAAAGGAAACTGGGCGTTTTAATAATAAGTCAGGAAAAAAGTACTGTCTCCTGAAAGAAGGCAGTACTTTTTAAATTTTGGCTATGTTTTAAATTGATGTTGAAAATTAATATATTAATAGTAGATATACTATAATTAAGCCATATACATACAGGTTTGGAGGTATTATTACGGCAAGTGTTAATTCTTTGATTTCAGATATTCAAAAACTATCAGTATCTCAACAAGAACAGTTACTTTCCTATTTAGAAGACCTACTTGTATTAGGTACACAAGTTGATCAAGTAACACAAGAAGTCAAGGGATTTAGATTTGCCAAGGGAAAAATCTTCCCACATTGTAGTGCTGAAACTGTATCAAGAAACGGCAAGTATAAAGGGAAGCAACGATATATTTATAAATCCTGCAATAAGACTTTCACAAACTCTGCCACTTACAAAAGCAAGAAAACATTAGATAATTGGCTTAAATACGCTAAATGTATGATTGCAGGTTTTTCCATTAGAAAGAGTGCTACAATTGTAGAGATTAATATTGCAACAAGTTTCTTTTGGAGACACAAAATACTTGATTGTATAAGGTCATTTTTTGGTGTAGGCTCTGTTGAGGGTGTAATTGAGGCTGATGAAGTATTCTTTGCAGAGAGTTTCAAAGGTACAAAACCTTCTAAAACGCCGAGAAAATCTCGTAAAAGAGGAAAACAGATTAAAAAGAGAGGCATATCTAACGAACATGTTTGTATTGCTACTGCTATTGATAGACAGGGGGAGTTACTATGTAGAGGTAGAATGACACACCAAGAATTAGAAAGACTCTATGACGGTCGTGTAGGGGATAACTCTATCTTTTGTACTGACAGTCATAAGAGTTATGATCAGTTTGCCAAAGATTTTTCATTGGAACATAAGCGTATACAAAGAGGAAAACATAAAGAAGGAATTTACCATATTCAACACATTAATGCTGTACACAGCAAATTAAAAAAGTGGATGAATAAGTTTAATGGTGTTGCAACTAAATATATCAGCAATTATTTGTATTGGTTTAAATGGCTACACTTATTTGAAACTGACAAAGAAGTTGTTAAAATCAGGAACTTTATGGTTCAATGCAATGTAGCCCATGCTTATACAAGAATAACAGATTTTAAAGAAAGAGAGCCAATATTTATTTAGGTATATACATTTGTAATATTAGGGATGACGAATTATTTGTATTTCATGGAGGATAAATTGTAATGATGAAAAATAATTTTAAAATAGAAAATATTCCAGCGGTTTTGTGGGGTGACAAATCAGATAAGTTATTTGTGGTGGTGCATGGTAACATGTCAAACAAGGCAGATGACTCAATTATTGTATTTGCAGAAGAAGCAACAGCAGTAGGTTATCAAGTGCTTAGTTTTGATTTACCTCAACATGGTGACCGTAAGGATGATACTTATCTTTACAAAGTTCAAAACTGTGTCCAAGACCTTAATACAATTATGACCTATGCAAAATCGTTATCAAATAATATAAGCATTTTTGCTTGTAGCATGGGAGCGTATTTTAGTCTATTAGAATATAGCCATGAGCCGTTGAAGCAGTGCTTGTTTCTCTCTCCTGTGGTAAATATGGAACGTATCATAAATAATATGATGACGTGGTTTAACGTAAGTGAGAGTAGACTAAAAATAGAGAAAGAAATTTCTACACCTATTGGACAAACTCTCTATTGGGATTACTACTGTTATGTGAAAGAACATCCTATTGTTGCTTGGAATAATCCAACTTCAATTCTCTATGGTTCAGAAGATAACTTATGTGAGTTTGACGTTGTATCTGAATTTAATAAACGTTTTAACTGTAATTTGCAAGTAATGGAGAATGGAGAACACTATTTCCATACTGAGGAACAGTTGCAGTATTTCAGACAATGGCTGAAAAATCATATATACGTTAAATGATAATAAAATAAAAAATGATTGATGTATAATCTTCTTTAAAAGCGAATTAAGGGAAGTCAAAATGTCTTCCCTTAAAAGTTATATAATTTCAACATTGTTTTAAAAGATCGCCTAAATTTTCTATTCTCTTTAACCTTCACCACTTTACTCCTTTTTATAAAAAACAAAAAATCCGATTTCAAATGAAATTAGAAATAAAAGTAAGTCTATGACTTATTTTTACACATATCTCGGCTGTACCCCAATTACTGATCAAATCTCTTTACGATTCTCAAGCCAAACATCATAGTAAAGAAAACAACTACCATTACATAGCCTAGTACGAATTCTACTCGTATCATAGAATTCTTGTTAGTTATATAAAACAAACAGTATTACAGCACCAACTAAATGAGAAAGACCGAAGATTTGAGCCATAAATTTCAAACTCACCGTTAACTTGATGGGTATGGGATTTAGAGCCCAATCTAAAATTTATGTATGTTTATGTATCTCTTCTAAATACTCGATAAATAATTTAAGTGGTACTAATCCACGCTTTGGCATTTGACTACTTATTACTGCCACAAGTTCTAACTGCGGAACAATGATAATATATTGCCCACCATATCCCATTGCAAAATATATATAATACGGTATGTGAAATCTTTCATTGTCTAATATCCACCAGTGATAGCCATATGCCCCAACATGCTCGTATGTTAAAAAACGCGGCTTACTCGATTGTTCAATCCAACTTGAGGATACAATCTTTTCTCCGCTCCAAAATCCATTCTGTAGACATAATAATCCTATTTTTAACAAATCCTCCCCTTTCATTTTCACACCAAATCCACCAACATAAATATTTTGTGGATCTTGTTGCCACTCATATTCGGTAATTTGTAAAGGATTAAATAGATATTCCTTTGCAAACAGCTCCGTTGTCTTTCCAGTTGCAACTTGTAGGATATAACTTAACAAATGTGAAGAACCTGAATTATAATTCATTTTCGTTCCTATCTCTTCTATTAATGGTTTCTGTAAAATGTATTTTATCCAATTGTCTGATTCCACAAAATCGTTCGGAAATACAACTCCATTACCAAACTCCTTCCATTCTTCACCAGTTGTCATTGTCAGCAAGTGATAGATGGTTAATCCCTTCTTTTCTTTCGGTACATGCGGAATCCACTTTGCTATAGGAGTATGTATATCACTTATGTATCCTTTATCTATTGCTATACCGATTAAAATCGACACGATACTTTTAGTAATAGAATTAATTTTATATAAATTGTTTGCACATTCTTTTGTTTTATAATATTTGGTTGTTAACTCACCTTGTTGATAAACGAGAAATGTATTTACTTTCTTCATTTTAAACATATTTTCTAGCATATAAAAATCCAATACTCGTTCCTCCAAACACTTGCTTTCTTCTAATAGTCTTTACTATTCTACTGTGATATAGTGAAACTTTTTTTCTTTAATGGTATTTTTTAATTTTTTTGTTGATTAATTTAACGTTACTAATTGCTTTGCTCTAGGGATGTAATAAAAAAGATGAATGCTATAGTATTTTTTGATGTACTAAACAGCTTATGAACACGATAGTTTCCCTACAGAAAAAAGGAAGTAAATGATTAAAATTTACTTCCTTTTTTCTATGTTTACATACCTAAAAGAATACAACTACATATTACGATTAGAAATAAAACCAATAAACTTTTAGGGAAATTATTCATAGAATACTCCTTTAATTGTGAGATGTGTAACAGATTATAGCATGAATTAATTGCAACGTGTATCACATATATTTATTTTCCAAATATATACAACACATTGTTTGCATCATGCAGAAATATGATTTTTATTTTTGTAAGATTGTTCAAGACCTATCACAAAATGGGAAAAAACACACCTATATACCAAATAGTTACCATTTGATATCACTCAAAAATATCAAAATTCACTTCCATACAACCCTTAAAAAATCACATAAATTAAAGTCTTATTTGAGTATACCAAATGTAAAAGCTTGTATTCTATATCTAACAAAAATAAGCCCGATGCTTTCAGTATCGGGCTTATTTTTGTTAACTTAATGATTATGTTCTTTCGATCATCTTTTTGCTACTTTTTTACAATTTCGTTCTCACATTCCAAAGCTCTGGGAAAAAGCGTTGATCAAGAACACGTTTTAAATAAGAAACACCAGATGATCCACCTGTTCCCATTTTATGTCCAATAATACGTTCTACTGTTTTCATATGGCGGAATCGCCACTGCTGTAACCAATCTTCAATGTCGATTAACTTTTCAGCCAGTTGATATAAATCCCAATATTTTTTTACATCTGCATACACTTCTAACCATGCAGCTTCAACTGTCGCATCTTCTTCATAAGGCTGTGTAATATCACGATTTAAAACATTTGGATTGATTGGGAATCCCTCTTTTACAAGCGCCTGAATTGCAACATCGTAAAGACTTGCTGAATGAAGCGCTTTATGCAAACGAGCATGTAACTCTGGATCTTTTTCATAAATTTTTAATGCATGAGGCGTTTTATAACCAAGTGCATATTCAATCATACGGTATTGATAGGACTGAAATCCCGATGCTTGACCGAGTGAATCACGAAACTCAATATATTCAGATGGCGTAAGCGTTGCAAGAATATCCCAAGATTGAATAATTTGCGATTGAATTTTTGAAACGCGTGCAAGCATTTTAAATGCCGGTGCTAACCTTTCATTTTGAATCGATTCAATCGCTGCGTTAAGTTCATGTAAAATGAGTTTCATCCACAGTTCACTTGCTTGGTGAATAATAATAAACAACATTTCATCATGGTGATCAGATAATCTTTTTTGACTTCCTAACAAACTATCTAATTGTAAATACTCTCCGTATGTCATATTTTCTTTAAAATCCGTATGAATTCCCTTTTCCATAATTACTTTTTCATTTTCTTTCATAAAAATGAACACCCCTTCTATGCATCATCTGCTTGCTCTTATAGTGGTCTTAAGACTGCACGAACCGGACTACCATCCGCATCTGTCAATGCAAGTGGCAAGGCAATCAGTTCATAATCTCCGTCTTGTACATGGTCTAATACAACATTTTCTAAGATATGAATACCGTGTTTAAATAATTGATGATGGGTTGCTAATTCTTTATCATCTAATGGGTCCACAGAAGGTACATCTACCCCGATTAATCGAATGCCTTTTTTCGAAAGAAATGGTGCAATATCAGCACGTAAATACGGAATTACTTGCGGGAACTCCTGTGCATTTCCATGTGAAGAAGTCCGAAGTAATAACCTCTCTATTCCATCTAAAGGGAATTTTTCTAATTCTTTTGCGCCAATACTTTCGATACCTGATACATCTATAATTCGAGCTTTACCAACATAGACGTTAACATCTAAATCTAGTACTCTTTTCCCGTTATTATCAAAATGAAATGGCGCATCAATATGCGTACCTGTATGAATACTCATCGTTAATTTTCCAACATTAACAGATCCGCTTTGTTCTTTTGACCATGAGACTTCGTATGAAAATGGCGTATCTCCTGGCCATGTCGCGATATCATTATTTAATGGTTGTGAAATATCAATCCAATCAGATTCTTTCATCGCTTATGCCACAACCTCTCGCTTATTTTCAAATTTTTTATATTCTTCATCTTTCATGATTTTCTTCAAAATTTGCACAGACTTCCACACTTCTTCATACGTGTTATATAAAGCAACTGGCGCAAGGCGAACTCCATTTGGTGCACGAAAATCAGGAATAACTCCATTTGCTTTTAATGCTTTACATATACGCGCAGCTTCGGGATGCTCTAAATAAATATGTCCCCCGCGTTTCTCGTCCTCTAATGGATTTCCAATTGTAAATCCGAGCCCATTCAGTTCATGGTTGATTAAATCTAGCATATAACGAGTAATGTGTAATGATTTTTCTCGTAATCTTTCAATGCCAGCTTCTTTGAAAATCTCAAGAGAACCAATTAGTGGCGCTGTACTTAACACATGAGGTGTACCAATTTGATATGCCCCGGCATGTTCAGCTGCCATTAATGTATGTTCCATATCGAATTGCTTATCTTTTCTCGAACTAAACCAGCCAGAAAGCCCAGGAAGACGATCAAAATGTTTCTTGTTTACATATAATCCAGCAACACCACCAGGCCCTGCATTTAAATATTTATAATTACACCATACTGCGAAATCAACATCCCACCCCTTAAAGTCATGCGGGATTGAACCGATGGAATGGCATAAATCAAAACCAATATGGATACCACGTTTGTGCGCTTCAGCTGTTAATCGCTTCATATCAAGAATTTGCCCACTTCGATATAGCACGGCAGGCAATAAAATTAACGCAATATCATCCTTCATCGCCTCAATAATATCTTCCTCTTGAAGCATTCTACCATCCCTGCTCTTCACTCGTACAAGATGTTCATCTGGATCTAGTCCTTTTAAACGGATTTGGCTTTGCAACGCATAAATATCTGACGGGAATGTTAATTCATCTGCAAGAATTTTTGTGCGAATTCCTTTCGGTTCATAAAACGTCGCAATGACTTGATGAATATTCGTTGTCGTGGAACCGGTTACAATTACCTCTTCAGGTAAAGCACCAACAAGAGGAGCAGTTAATTCACCTAATTGTTCAGAGAGAAAAAACCAAGGATGTTCTCCTTCTGTCCACCCGTCAATACCATACTCTTTCCATGAATCTAGCATAGTAAGTAAAGATTTTTCCGCTCTTTTTGAAAGTAATCCTAATGAATTACCATCTAAATATATTGTATCTACTTTCTTATAAAATTCTTTTTGAAAATCAGCAAGTTCATCATATTTATCACATTCAATCGCATAGTCGCAAGATGGTTCAAATGGCTCTCGATACATTCTTTCACCTTCTCTTAATTTTCTTTTTATTCCAACTAATTGAAATATAACATCAAAATTGACATAACGTCAATGATATTATGTCAGTTGACTTTTTGTATTCGATTCAACTAGAATAAAAATATATTTTCAGATATTTCAGTATAAAGGAGTGTCCAGTTTGGAAAAAGGTCTTCTTTCAACAAGACAACAGCGATCTATAGAAACGAGAAATAAATTATTAAAATCTGCCCGCAATGTTTTTTTAGAAAACGGATTTCACAAAACAACAATCTCTCAAATTATTAAACATGCTGAAACTGGTTATGGTACGGCATATGTATATTTTAAAAATAAAGATGAGCTCCTTATTATCCTTATGGAAGATATTATGAACCGCTTTTATCAAATTGCCGAACGTTCCTTTTCGCCTAAAACAAAAAAAGAAGCTCACAGTATGATACAAAATCAAACGCGAGCTTTTTTACAAATAACTGAAGAAGAAAGAAATATATTACACGTCGTTGAAGAGGCTATCGGTGCGTCAAAAGAAGTTCGACGAAAGTGGAATGATATTCAAGAACGTTTTATAAATCGAATTATGCAAGATATCACCTATTCTCAGGAAAATGGATTGGCACGAAATGAATTAAATAAAGCAATAGTAGCACGTGGTTGGTTCTCTATGAACGAAATGTTTCTATGGGAAATTGTTCGAAATGAGAAGGAAATAGATGTAGAGGAAATTGTATTTACACTAACAGAGATGTATACCTCAGGACTATATAAGAAATCTTAATTTTTCTCATATTAAGAGTAAGCGCGCATTTTTTTGTTTATAATGAATGAATCATTATCCATCTTAATGTTACAAATACGATCGCACTACTTTCTCATTATTCGACTACAAATAAATCCCAGTGTATCAGTAGCAATTTTATTACGCTTAAGTACAATTCCTGCGTGACCAGAATTATAAATATATCTAGTTGGCTTATCCCAAGAAGTCCATAAATACTCAGTATCCTGAAAATGTACATATTGATCATATTTTGCTGATAGTAATAGAATGTTTTCTTTATTCACCTTTGGTAGCGCTTGACTAGGCTCCGTAATCTTCCAATATTGGCTTAATTGTTCGTATGTGACACCATGATGTTGTAAATCAGCTTTAATGAACTTTCCAGGACTTGTATTCCATATTGAATAGGACAATTGGTTAGCATAGAATATAGAAGCTAATACATCAATGTTACTCTCAACAAGAGCCGTTAAATTTGTTATAAACCCACCTAAACTTATACCTATTAATACTATTTGTCCTTTCTTATTCCTTTTTATCCAGTCGATTAATGCTCTTAAATCAACTACAGCTTGTTGGACCGATTGAATGGTTCGTTGAATATTTGCGCTAATCATATATTCGCCACTGTATAGAGATTCCTCGGGTTTTCTTTCAAAGTGATATGGAAGTGTAAAATAATACATATTCCATCCTAAATCCATAATTCGTTTATGAAAAATATTTTTAACTCGATCATTTGATTCCATTCGCCAACCATGAACAAAAATAACATTAGGAACTTCTTTATTTGTATATAAATAGGCCTCTCCCTTTACAATATCATTATTTAAATGGTCAGATTGAATAGCACTTTCATATTTAAATTCCCCTATTTCATATTTTCCTTCCTGTAATCTATGCGGATTAAAGGCAATAGCAGCTGGATATAATTTATAAAACTCCTCTATCCTCTTTTCACCTTCTAGTTTAGGAAAATTTCGATTAAATTGTAAATCCTTACTTTTTTTCTTGTGTAAATCATGTAAAGCAAATTGTTCTATCATTTTCCATATAATCATATTAATTCTCCCTAAATTGTAAATCTTAGTTATTTTTAACTTCAATTATAATCATAAGATATTTTTCAAGATATAACAAAGCTAACTGTGGTATTTCATTTATTTTAAAGTATGGAAGCTTGAGATATTCCCTATCTATTAAAAAAGAACCCTTAATTTACAAGGATTCTATGAATTATTTGCATCTTAACCTCCTATTTCGAAAAAGAAACTTCAATTAGACATCTTTTTTATTATATCCTACTCACAATTCCCAAAATAAACTTATATTCATCCCGCTTCTTTTTTGCTTTCTTAAACCCTTCTTTTGAGTCTAATATAAAACAAGTTTTTCGAAACCAAACTCGTAAATAGCATGATTCAAAACAAATAGGTTTCACAACTCCTTTTTGCTCAAATTCAGTCCCATCTTCTCGTTCTATTTCTGTTCGAATAAACCATCTATTTCCGATTCCAACCTCTATATACTTCATTTATAACGCTCCTTTCGCATTACTTCTAGGAAATTTCATTATAAACACTTCTACTATTTCCCTGGTAAGCGCACGTTTTGACAGATTCTCCTTTATTTTTTCTTTATTTATGTGAGCTAAAGGAAAAATATTTATGGCACCGAATAACTCAAAGGTATATAAATATTTCTTAAGAAAGGTATGTATATTATGAATAACCAATTTACTACTCTATTAAGTGAAATGATTTTTATAGAAAGACAATATAAATTTCCTAATCCAGATGCTGTTCTCTATCATCCTGGTCATTACACTGAATTAAATGAACAAATTATCACATTATTTCATGAGGAAAGCTTTAAAACCATTATGATTCCCAGTGTACATAATACATTTTTAAATGCAAATGAGTTTACTTTTCATAAAGAAGTCCTAGTTCAATCAGGAATTCCTGAAGAACTCGTTATTCCTATAACAGGAGAAGCTAATACTGCTAATGATGTTATAAAAAACGCAATGCTTCTTCTATCAAAAACAACCGAAAACAAAAATATTTTATTAGCGGGAAAAACTTTTTTTATGAAAAGATTCTTGCTTATAGCGACCGCGTTTGCTACAAATGACATGACTATCGATGTTCTTCCTTTACAAGATCATAGAAACCTTACGAAAGAAACATGGTACTTAACAGATATCGGTAGGAAACGAGTATGGAATGAATACCATATGATTTCAAAGTTTCTTAAAGAAAACTATCATTAAACCGTAAAGTAGTAGACTTTATCGCGTTGACCAACTTAAAAGATTTCCCCTCTCTATAGAAATCATTTCATTCTACTATTTCCCCGGTAAGCGCATATTCCGACAGAACATGCATCTACATACAAAAGAAGTAGATTTACCGACATCTACTTCTTTACAATTGGAACCGTTGCATTCGTTTATAAAACGTACTACACGGAACATCTAATAACTTTGCCACAGGTGATACATTTCCCCAGCATCCATCCTAATTATATCTAGGTACCTCCATCTGGCCTCTAAATCCGTACTACAATAAATCATCTCCCTTTTCTTCATTGTTGGAGATTCATTTTTAGGAGCTCGTGCGAGGAAATATAATTTTATTATAAAACCCCATAAAAACGTTTCCAATAAAATCAGGAAGATGACACAAACATGTTAACAATTCGAATATTTTAATGAACACTTTTGTATTTTCTATATATCACTACATTTTGCGCAATAGAACTCACTGTAATAAAAATCCATAACCATTTCATCGGATGATTATTTAGAAAAAATATTGTGCTTGCTATAATGAACAAAACAGTGGACACGATACTAATGCATAATTTTGTTCCTAGTTGCAAGATTCTCACTCCTTTTCGCCTATGTTTCTACTTTATTTTACTCGCTTAGAAACGTCTATATGTAATTCCATAAGCTATTCTCCATTAAATCTTCCCATAATAATAGTATTATAGTATTTACTATCAGCAAGCCTTTTATCATTTTTTAATATTCCTTCTATTTCAAAACCAAGTTTTTCATACAATTTAATTGCTTTACCGTTTGTTTCTAAAACATTCAAAGCAATCTTTTTGATCCCGTTGCTGTCAGCCCAAGAGATAGATTCTTTTAAAAGTTTTTTACCGATACCATATCCCCAAAACTCTTTTAATACACATACTCCAAATTCTACCTTATGCGAGAATCGCTTTAAATTCACTCCCTCACACCTTGAAAAACCAACAATCCTGTTATTCACTACAGCAACTAAAAATAGGTTTCTTGGACTTTCAGTGTCTGTTTGTATAATCTCTTCAAACCCCTTTGTATCTATGAATCCCTCTCCTTTTTCTCTATCCAAATTTTCAGTCTCTCCATCAATCTGTAATCTTAACTCTGATAAGTCTTTTGCATCTTTATCCATTGCAGATCTAATAGTATACATTACCCCATTTACGTCAAACTCTTGTTTGTTAATAATCATAATATACCCCTTTTACATTAAATTGATTTAGAAAAATAAAACTGCTAAAGCCCTTAATAATTTACTGCAATTCTAGCTAAATACCCTCCACCAATTTGTTCGATAAGATATTGTCCTAAATGGTAAATCTTGATAATCTCAGTTTATCATAGGTTCCATCAGTTAAGAATAAGTAGCTATTACCACTATCTAAAAAAATGTTTTATTGCTTCAAGCTGTATTTTATGATTACATTCGTCACAGCAATATTTACCTTTCTGATCTTCCTTGAATTTCTTATATTTTTCAGTTCCTTCATATACCCGAAATACATTTTTACAACAAAAACAAATAACCTCATAAAATATCATGTCCTTCCCCCTCCTTAAGGTAATACGTTACTTTTGAATTGCCCGCTCAAAGATCTTGATAAGTTCTTTCGTGTAATCTTTAACGTTAAGATCGAAATTTCTCATTAGCTCTAGGCTAACGCCATCACCCTTAAGGACGATGTGAAAAACTCTCGAAACCCTCCTTCTGCATGCCAAAACGTAGAATATTTCCAATAGGAAGAAAAATAGTTTTAGTATGGTCTGCTGCAAACCGAAGTTTCCCTTCATCTGTTCTTTCATTCGAAACAATTTCTATAACAGCGAATATACGTTTTCAATTTTCATCTATAAATTTCAGATTGGATTCAATATATCTTTGAAGCATTCCTTTTGGGGACGTTTGAGTTTCAATTTGCGGACAAATAAAGGACTGGCAAGCTATATAGTAATCCATAACAAATGTATCTAAAGAAACAATATCTATGCTTGACGATGTGATGTAAGAGAATGATAGATTTTCTACACGTAAATCGTTATGATGTAAGAAAAAAGAAAGTGAGCGAAAAATGAGTAAAATCGCGATTATTACAGGTGCATCCAGTGGATTTGGCCTTTTAACTACCCTTGAACTTGCAAAGAAAGACTATTTCGTCATCGCTACAATGCGTAACCTTGATAAACGAGCAGAATTATTATCTCAAGCTACTGCATTACACCTACAGAAAAATATCAAAATCCACCAGTTAGATGTAACAGATCAAAAATCTATACATACATTTCAACTATTTTTAAAAGAGTTAAACCAAGTAGATCTTTTAATCAACAACGCAGGATACGCAAGCGGTGGGTTTGTTGAGGAGACTCCAGTAGAAGAGTATCGGAAACAATTTGAGACAAATGTGTTTGGAGCAATCTCTATAACTCAACTTGTATTACCTTATATGCGAAAACAACAAAGTGGAAAGATTATTAATGTAAGTAGTATTAGTGGCCAAGTTGGGTTTCCTGGTTTATCTCCTTACGTTTCCTCCAAATATGCATTAGAAGGTTGGAGTGAATCCCTGCGCCTAGAGGTAAAACCGTATGGAATAGATGTTTCATTAATCGAACCCGGTTCCTATAACACAAACATATGGGAAGTTGGTAAAGAACTTGCAGAAAATTATGTAGAAACAACCTCTCCCTATAAAGAATATATGGATAAAATACAGAATCATATGAATAGTAGCAGTGAAACATTTGGCGATCCGATAGATGTTGCTCAAAAGATTGTAGCAATTGCTGAAACAAAAACGGCAACATTACGATATCCAATTGGAAAAGGTGTAAAATTGATGATGGTTGCGAAAAAAATTCTTCCGTGGAGAGTGTGGGAGTTTCTTGTACTTAGAAGTTTTAAAAAGATGTAATGACAAGTAAAAAACAAGAGTAGTTTCACACATTCAAATATCAGAATACTACTCTTGTTTTGAGTCTAAAACAAATAAATTACAACACTGAATGAAATCGTTATACATATAACCCCTATAAAAGATATTACATATTCCTTTGACTCTTTATCATATTTCCATTCCATAAATGTTCGAAAAATATGTAATACGACTAAAAATATAAAGATTAAGTAACCCATATTAATATAATCGAAACTCACTATCAAAATGAAGCTAGTAATTAGATAAATAGTAAAAATACTAATTTCTCCCCATTTATGTGCATTATTTACAGGTTTATATATAATGCTATTTTTCCTAGGTATATGTAATTTTTTTCTTAACACATTCTCTAAAAGAAAAAGTATGACAATGATTACTACAACTATTGAAAGTTTCCACAACACGAAATCCCCCCCATCTCTTGATCACGTTCAGCACCGTACGGATATATTAAGGTAAAAAATATAGAACAAAAACGCACATGAGGTAAAACAAAATATACAAGAAAAAAATTACATATTCTTTTGTGTAAGTAAATGCGACACATTATTGCATTTTGATTCTATTAAAGAAACAATTCCCTCAGGATACGTCGGTTTATCTTTCAACTCTTGTATACCTTTCCACGTAAGAATAATTTTTTCATGTTCTTTATGAAATAACGCTTCATTTATCTTTGTTATCGGCTTACACCAATGAAATAACGTACAGTAGTGATATGACTCGCCCTCTACTTCGAATATATGTTCATTTACAATCACTAATGTTTCCACTTGAACTTGTAATTCATATTCCTCAAGTAGTTCCCGAATAATTGCTTCATATGCTGTCTCACCAAATTCAATCGCTCCACCTGGAAAACGATAAAATGTTTCTTTGTCGTCACATTGAACAAGAACTTTAGAATGCTCCTCATCTATAATAATAGCTTCCACACGCAATAAGGGCCTTTTCATTTCCTCCCCCCCTATTTTACTAATTTGAAGATCGGATTTTCTCCGGTTGATCGCTCGGATAAGTAGCATACACACGATTATCATAATCCCAACTCATTATCGTGGCACTATCTCGTCCAAGTTGATGATGAACATGTTCTAAGACATCTTGAACACATTTTGTTAATTCTGGTTTATTTTCATACATGTCTTTATACAAATAAAATGGATTTTCATAACGGCGTTCTCCGCATTCTAGTACACCATCTGTTACCATTATGATTCTATTTCTTCCTGCACGTAACTCTCGAACACCAGAAGAATAACACGGGACTGGTAAAGAAAATGTATTCACATGCCCAATCCATTCATAAAAATGACGTTGGTTCAGCATATACTGTCCTAACTTATGTAACTCTTCATGAAATACATAAACGAGGCAGTCTCCTATAGAAAACCACCAAATATAATTTTCTTTTCTTATACATATTAAGCAAGCTGTCTCACCTTTTACTTGCTGGCACGACTGTTTGAATGAATTTGATTGAAAAAGTGCGAGTAAATGATTTTCAACAGATCGAAATACCGTTTCAACAGGCTCTTCTAATAAAGCTTTTATATTTTCATATTCATTTTTTATTGTATGTACTACTAAAGCAACACTTTCTGCACTATTGTGTCCATCTAATATCATTGCAAATTCCCAGTTTCCATTTGACCAAACGAAAGCACCGTCTTCATTCTTCTTTGCGCCTGCACTCTTATTCCCACCATATCTGCCAAGCACTATCTCACCATGTTGCTGAACTGAAATTTCCCCTAAATACATTTCGTCACTACCAACCCATGAATATTGTGTATTATTTGTTGTATGCATACTCATTCACCATATATGTTCGTATTCTTTCACATAGTTTTTGTATTTGTTCTTCTTGTCCATATGGTGCACCTTCCCAATTTGCTACCTTAGTTGGTGACCAAAATTCCTTCGGTGTATTTGGATAACGTGGAATTATATGCATGTGCATATGATTTACTCCATTACCAGAAACGAAAGCATAAATATGTTCTGCACCCTCGCATTCTTTTAATGCACGGCTTACTCTGCTCGTAATTAAACCAAAAGCTTTCGCTTCTTCTTCTGTTAATTCAGCTAATCCTGGCGTATGTCTTTTTATATCAATCATTACATATCCGAGATACGTCTTGTCCTCTTCCCAATAGACATGTCCTACATATACAAGGTTATCTTCATAAATTGTCCCACCAGGTACTTGAATATTTCCGTTATGTTTTTGACAAATAAAACAGCTTTCTTCAGAGAAGTTTTGAATAGACATATGCAGCCCTCACATTCCTTAAATTTACATTTAATAATATCATAAAAACGGAATGTAAGTTAGATTTTTCTTAAATATCAGAATTTATTTTTGGTTATTCATTTACAGAAATGAAAATCAAAATGATCTCGTATTTCGCACTTATTACCTTATTTTTCATAAGTCACCTTTACACTTATATAGGCATTTACTATAGAAAGCCATCTTTTACTGAAGGAGGAAGAAACCCCATGCACCCCTTTATGAATTCACATTTCAATCACCCACCCATCCCCCATCAAAACCAAGCTGTACGAACTACACCGCCGCTTCCTAACGATTCTTATTATATGATGCAGCGAATGACGAATCTTGAAAATCAATTAGCAAAATTAATCGCGTTAATGGAAGAAAACAACCAATTAATCAAATCGATGGAACAACAACAAAATCAAGTTTGCGCCCCGGGTGGAGGCCCGGTAATTGTTCGTATGTAATCTTTTCCGATCTTTCATCACAATAAAAAGCACGCATCGTATATGAGAAGATCCATTATGATGCGTGTTTTTATTTAACCTTTTCTTTTCCGGTGAAACCCTTGCGTAATCCGATCTAATACAATCGCAATGACTACAATAGCTAGTCCAGCTTCAAACCCCATTCCAATGTTAACTTGCGTTACAGAACGATATACATCTACACCAAGCCCTGGTGCTCCTACAAGTGAAGCTGTAACAACCATTGATAAGGACAGCATGATACTTTGGTTTACACCAGCCATTATAGTTCCCGTTGCGAGAGGTAACTGAACTTTAAATAACTTTTGCGATGTAGTTGAACCAAATGCATTTGCAGCTTCAATTAAATCTTCTGGTACTTGTCTAATTCCTAAATCCGTAAAACGAATTGTCGGTGGCATTGCAAAAATAACAGAAGCGATAATACCAGGAACAACGCCTACTCCGAAAAATGTAATCGCTGGAATCAAGTATACGAACGCCGGCATTGTTTGCATAAAGTCTAATGTTGGTTTTAATATTTTTGAAAACCGTTCATTTTGGGATGCTAACACACCTATTGGAATCCCGACAATAATGGAAATAATGACTGATGTGAGAACAAGCGCCAATGTTTGCATCGTTTGTCCCCAATAGTTAATGTTTAGAATAAATAATAAGCCGATTAACGCAAATACCACTAAAGATATTTTCCTTGTTGTATACCAAACGAGAAAACATACGATTATAATCATTAAAAATGCTGGAATCAATGTTAAGAAATTTGTAAGTAAATCAACAAAACCACCAATGACATATGAAAACCCTCTAAACAGTCCTTCAAAATTCGCATATAAACTAGCAACGAATGCATCAACCCATTCACCTAAAGGAATACGCGGAATACTATTCACCGTCATTCACCTCTTCTTCAATATTTCCTGCGAGGGCTTGAATGACACTTTCCCGTTTTATTATGCCTCTTAACCTTTTCTTTTCATCAATTACTGGTAACGGCAGCTTCATTTCCGCCATTTTTGCATATGTTTCTTCCAATAATGTATCTGAATAAACATGCGGAATATCCTTCAAGAGTAAATCTGCGATTGGCCATTGTTTTTGAACAGCTTTACTGGCATCATCAGCCGTTAAAATACCTAAAAATTCATGTTTTTTATTTACAACATATACAGTGGACACACCTGCATTTCTCATAATTTGTAGTGCTACACGTGGTCCGCGGTCAATTAGTAATGTTTCTGGTCTTTTCAAAATAGATTCAGCAGTAATCACTTTCCCTAAATTCACATCAGCAACGAATTTCTCTACGAATTCATTGGCTGGGCTTATCATAATTTCTTCTGGAGTACCAATTTGCACAATTTCTCCGTCTTTCATTAATGCGATACGATCCCCAATTCGTAGCGCTTCATCTAAATCATGTGTAATAAAAATAATCGTTTTTTCCATCTTATCTTGCAGCTCTAACAATTCATCTTGCATCTCTTTTCGAATGAGTGGGTCTAATGCGCTAAATGACTCGTCCATAAGTAGAACATCTGGATCATTTGTAAGAGCTCTGGCAATTCCAACGCGCTGCTGCATTCCACCACTTAGTTGCCCTGGATAACTATTTTTATGATGATCTAATCCTACTAATTTAAGTGATTCTAGTGCCTTTGCTTCTCTTTCTTCTACTGGAACCCCTTGTATTTCTAATCCATAGGCAACATTTTGTAAGACGGTACGATGTGGGAACAGTGCAAACTTTTGAAAAACCATACTCATTTTCGTTCTTCTGACTTTCCTAAGCGCCTCTTTCCCCATTGTTGCGATATCTTCCCCGTCTATGTATATGTGGCCTGCTGTTGGCTTTATAAGCTGATTGAGCATACGAACAAGAGTTGATTTTCCGCTCCCAGATAGCCCCATAATGACAAAAATTTCTCCGGTATATACTTCAAACGTTGCCTTTTTCACCCCAACGTTCATTCCTGTTTCTTTCAATATTTCTGATTTACTTTTTCCTTCTTTTAATAAGGCGACTGCTCTTTGAGGATTTTTTCCAAATACTTTTGTTACGTTTTCTACACGTACTTTTGTATTTTCCATAAAACGACTCCTTTTCTGCCTATCTATTCACATAGTGTAACGATTTTAAACAGAAATATTACATAAAGAGGATTTTTTTAAAATTCTTGTTTCCGTTCATAATAAGAAGGTTCACTTATAGATTTATTCCTACTAACAACGCGATCCAAAACGAAATGAAAATTTCTATTTATGAAACGGGAGGATTCAATGAAACGGAAAATATGGCTTATAAGCATTTTGTTATTTATCAGTATGATTATTGCCTCTTGTAATGCTACAAATGCAAATACGAAAGGGAAAATTAAACTTGGTGTAACAAGTTGGAAGGAAAATATTGCGGCTGCAAATATGTGGAAAGTTTTATTAGAACAAAAAGGCTATAAAGTTGAACTCATGTATTTGGAAAAAGCAGCCATTTGGACTGGTGTCGCTCGCGGCGATGTTGATGCAAATTTAGAAGTATGGCTTCCGGTTACTGATAAACCCTTAAATGATCGGTATAAAAATGACATTGTCTTAAAATCGAAATGGTATGAGGGCACTGGACTTGGATTAGTTGTTCCTTCTTATATGAAAGATATTAACAGCATCGAAGATTTAAACGTCCATAAGGATGAATTGAACAACAAAATTGTAGGGATTGAACCCGGTAGTAGCCTTATGAACTTAACGGATAAAGCAATGAAAGAATATGATATCAAGCTAAAACTTGTCCAATCTTCGGAAGCGGCAATGATGAGTGAGCTAAAAAAGGCTTATACGCAAAAGAAACCAATCGCTGTAACGCTTTGGAATCCACACTGGGGCTTTTCAGAATTTGATTTGAAATATTTAAAAGACCCTAAAAAAGTATATGGTGAAAAAGACGACATTTATTACTCTGTACGAAAAGGTTTTGAAAAAGATTATCCAGAGATTGTGAAATATTTCGATAGATGGAAAATGAATGATGAACAACTTGGTACTTTAATGGTGATGTTAAATAAAACAAAGGACCCTGAAGAAGCAGCACGAAAATGGATTAAACAGAATGTAGCATTAGTTGATGAATGGACAAAGGATTGATTTATGGCATAAAAATAGGCCGGAGAATCGTATATTCTCTGGCCTATTTTAAGTTATTTTTTTTCAATAACAGCGTCAACAATACCATATGCTTTCGCTTCTTCTGCAGTCATAAAGTAATCTCTTTCTGTATCCTCTGCTACCTTTTCAACTGGTTGACCTGTTCGATCCGATATAATTTTATTAATATCATGTTTTAACTTTAATATTCGTTTTGCAGTTATTTCAATCTCCGTCGCTTGCCCTTTTACTCCGCCAAGTGGCTGATGAATCATAATTTCACTATTTGGAAGCGCAAACCTTTTTCCTTTTGCTCCAGCGAGTAACAATAAGGCTCCAAATGACGCTGCGAATCCCATACAAAGTGTTTGAACATCGGGTTTAATCAAATTCATTGTATCTAATATCGCAAATCCCGCTGTAGTTGAGCCTCCTGGACTATTGATATAAAGAAAAATATCCTTCTCCGCATCTTCTGCCTCTAAAAATAATAACTGTGCCACGATACTGCTTGCTACTTGATCATTAATTTCTGATCCGATCATGACAATACGGTCTTTTAACAACCTTGAATATATATCATAGGAGCGTTCTCCTAATTTTGTTTGTTCTACAACATACGGAATTGCATTCATTATAATCCCTCCATCTACTTTTTAAGCTGCACATAGCATATAACCGTAAGAAGAAGGTGCTTTTGTATTGAATAATAGTACAGGCTGCTTAGGTGATACGTGTTCAAACTGTATTGTCGGAAGAAGTTTTGTTAACAATTGTGGTTTTTGTTCACGAATAGCTGTTACAATTACTTCAACGTCATCATCCTGCCCGGCTAATTCAATCTTCTCTTCTTCACTTACCGTTTTCAATCTATTTCTACTACGAAATAAGGAAGCCTTCACTGCGCCTTCTGAGATTGAACATATTTCCGCAATATCTGATAAGCTGTATTGAAAAACATCTTTTAACAAGAAGATAACGGATTGCTGTACATTTAATAAAGACAAGACTTTCTCTGCCATCTCATGCAAATCAGCAATTTTACCATGCGGTTCTTCAAATGGAATCTCCTGCTCTAATTTCTCTTGAACTGATTTTGTTTTTAGTTGATCTAGCCATTTATTTCGAGCAATTTTATATAGAAGCGTAATACAAATATCTTTCTCCACATATTTTTGAAGTACTTTACAAACCGTTTCTTGGGCAAGATCTTCTCCATCCCATTTACTTTTGGTTAAAAATGTACAGTACCTTTTTAACTCTGCGTAATTTTCAATTAAAAAGTTTATATTTGAATGATTCATATCGATAGAATTTCTTAACATCTGAGTTACTTTTGTGCACAAAATAACCACTCCTTTTCAGCGCTTACTTAATTAACGATTGAACAAATGAAAAAGTTACGGGTCAAATAAAAAAATCATGTTTATGTTTGTAATTGTGCGGTCATAAATATGTTATGTAGAATTTTACACGAGGAGGCTGGAATATGCCAAAATTAACTGTTGTAGGTAATGGCACATTTGATGTAAAAGAAGGAACAAAGTTAGTACTAGCACTCGAAGATAATGGTATCCATATTCTTCATCGCTGCGGCGGGAAAGCACGTTGTACGACTTGCCGTGTAGAAATCGTATCTGGAGACTTCTGCGAGCCTACACATATTGAGAAGAATACTATTACCGAAAAAGGAATTGAAGATCATTTGCGATTGTCGTGTCAAATGCACGTACATACAGACCTTACTGTTCGTCCTATATTAACAGTTGAAAATTCTGGATTAGACGCGGGACCACGACCAGCAGAATGATGAGGAAAAACGATGACGAATTTAAAACGCTTAGTTGGTGAATATGCTGCTGATTTTATAAAAGATGGGATGAAAATCGGCCTTGGTACTGGTTCCACTGTATATTGGACGATACAAAAATTAGGACAGCTAGTCAGCGAAGGTTTAACGATTCAAGCTGTACCAACATCAATCGAAACTCAGAAATTAGCAGAGCAACTGTCTATCCCCTTAATCTCTTTAAATGACGTAGATTATCTTGATCTCACCATTGATGGTGCAGATGAGATTAACCCGGATTTACAGTTAATTAAAGGGGGCGGTGGTGCACTTCTTCGCGAAAAAATAGTTGCTGTGTCTTCCCAGAAACTTATCATAGTCGCTGATGAATCGAAACTTGTAACGAATTTAGGTATTTTTCCTCTTCCTATTGAAATAGTACCTTTCGCTTGGGAGCAAACTGCAAAACGAATTCAATCCTTTGGTTGCCAGACAATTTTACGTATCCAAAACAATCAACCATTTATAACAGACAATGGCAATATGATCTTAGATTGTGTTTTTCCAAACCAAATAACCAAGCCACTTGAAACTCATCAGCAATTAAAAATGATAACTGGTGTAATTGAAACAGGTTTATTTATTAATATGGTAGATAAAGCAATTATTGCAACTGAAAAAGGAATTAAAGAATTATGACAAAACTAAAGGGCATGATCCCTCGTACATTACCGAGTTCATGCCCAAGAAGTTACCTAACGAAGGAACTGTCTAACTTTTTAGGGACACTTCACTAATAGCAGCTTACTAAACGAATTTAGCTAATTCAGATTGCAATCTATATCCTTCTAATTCCCAAATCTTATTTACGATCCGTTCTTTACAACATTCAATTCCAATATTCACATCATAATCAGCAGGATCAGCACATGCGCTGGATTCGGTTAAAATAAATCCATTTGGCAATTTCGCAACCACGACTGTACATTTACCATGAAATTCTTCCACTGTCCATTGAGTTTTTTCTAAAATATTATCAATATTCTGTTGAGTTACCGTATTATCCATTACTCCATAACCTCCCAATCATCTGCAAACAAATCAGTTTATAAAGCTAACCAAGGAACAAAATGTTCTTGTACTGTTTTCATTGTAATATATGCAACATATGAGACATTATGTCCTCTATGCTTGTTTTATAAAGACCTTACGACGCTAATACACCGTTGACCGTCTATATGAATTCTATTGGCCTTTTTGTCCTAATGCAGTTTCTTACCGCCCTCTGTTCGTTCTCCGGATTCATATATGATAAAATTAATTCAGTCTCTAATATGTCCAAACATGTAATTTTCATAGCATTAAAGTTAAGACTAGGCTTACAACATCATTCAAAATTAGATGAAGCAAGTGCATACAATTCGATAAAGAGTTTCAAGTGGTGTATTATTATCGATATTGAGTCAGGTCCAAAGACAGGAAAAAGAACCCCAAAATGGTCTTCTCGATTTAAAACAGTATCCTTATATTCCCATCATATAAGAAAGGACTGAATAAATTGCAATCAAAACAAATAAAAGAAATAACTGACTTAGAAACTGCCTTTCAAATTCGAAAAGAAGTATTTGTCAAAGAACAAGGTGTTCCTCTGGAAGATGAATTTGATACATTCGATAATTTAAGTGATGTATGTCATCATATTTTGGTTTATTTTAATGAGGTACCTGTAGGAACTGGACGCATTAGATTCGTTGATAACACCGGTAAACTAGAAAGAATCTGCATTTTACAACCTTATCGCAAATATGGTTTAGGAAAAGTGATTATCCAAACATTAGAAGAAATTGCTATAGAAAAAGAAATCTCTAAAGTCAAATTACACGGTCAAACACATGCAGAAGGCTTTTATAAAAAATTAGGCTATCATACTTCTTCAGACGTATTTATGGAAGACGGTATTCCGCATATTCTTATGACAAAGGATTTAACGATTAAAGAAGTTAGTAAATAATAAAGTAAAATCCCCTTTCTGCACTATGTAAAGGGGATTTTAAAACGATTCATTCATAATATACTCTATCAATTCTCTCATCTATACACTGTTGTCTCTTAAACTATCTCTACTCCCTTTATTGTTTCTTCAATCGCCTCTTTATTTGATAAAATCCAAAAGAACATCTCTTCATTTAATTTTAATAATTCTGTCGATTGAACAAAGTAAGTAATGAAGATGGCTTGAATACCTAGCATTACATACCAAATCGCCTGAATCTCTTCTTCTGTTAAAGGATTCTGTTTATGGTATCCCTTAAAAATATTTCGAACAATATATAACCAGTTACTTCTTAATTGTTCATCAGAAAATAATTCGCTTAAAATACTGGTGAAACAATAACACAAATCAAATATTTTCACATTGACTTCCATAAGCTCGAAATCTATAAATCCTTGAAATTCCTCTCCCTTAAAAATAAGGTTAGATAAATGCATATCTCGATGAATGAGTTGCATTGGTAACAACGTAATGGCGTCTTTAAAGTCTTTTTGTAGCTGGTACATAGTTTGAATGAGCTCAGGATGAACTTGCTCACTACTTTTCAAAATAGGTGTAGCCCAATCATAAATTACATTGTACAAATTACGTTCCACAAATTCGTCTACATGATTTATGGAACAAAGTGCCTGATGTAACTTAGCAACTTCACTTCCAATAGTACTACTTAACACTTTAAGATTTTCAACGCGTTTTACTTCTACAACATTTCCCTCTACATACTCATACATACAATAATATTTATCATCTTGTAAAATATAGCTTTCGTTACCTCTCGTCTTCAAAAGCCTTTGTTTTCTAATTCCTTTTTGTACAAGTTGATTTAATACATTTGTTTCAGCCATCAACTGCTTTATCGAACCTTTTTCTTTTAATATATAATTTTGCTTATTCCTTATAATCTTCGTTACTTTCGGTTGGATTGCTTCTGCTGTTACTTGCTCGTCTTGAAACCAAAAATTTGTAATATTTAATATGTGTTCCATTGTACATATACTCCTTTATGAAATCCGAAACCTTTTATACTTTTCGAAACATGAATTCAAAAAGCATACCTATTCCAACTCCAATTGTATAAGCTAATAAATCACTCCACAAAAAACCATATCCTAATACAAGCCCACCTAATGTCGTTGCCCGTATACTATCTATCCATTCCGCATGATATAATTGACTCATTTCAATCCCATAGCAAAATAGTAAACTTAAAAATGCAATCTTTTTAGTCTCCATTTTATGAAAAAGAAATCCAAATCCAATGAAAATCATCAGCGCCCATAGTGCATCTCCTAAATAGGCATTTAATAAATCTGGTAAAACATACGCGAACTTTCTTGATCCCAATCCAAAGATAATTACTATTATGGTTAGTGCCGTATACAGTACCCTATTTCGTTTATATTCCATCCTTAAATCCTCTCTCATCACACCAAACCTTTCACAAAACCTGTACCCCATATTTTTATAAAAGTGATGTGCATGTTCCCTTTCAGCACGATTTCCGATATGTAATCTAATTGAAACTCCTCATTGTTCCATCTATGTACAGCGTCTAAGCGTGTATTTCTGATTTCCACATCTCATTCTACTCTACTGTTCAAAGCCCCTATACCATTATTCATTTATTCCTCATGCAATACTTGAAAATCAGTTACCAGTGAAACTATATTTCCCTTCTCATCAATCCCCCAATAGGAAGGATAAAAACCATCACCATAACCCGAACGGAACATAATAATATTACTCCCCGTTTCCTCACACACTACACAATTTCCCCACTCATCATCATGTTCTGTTAGTACGTCATCTATTAGATCATCATACAAACTAATAAATTCGTCTCCTAGTTCTTGTTGTAGTCTATCTTCTACTTCTTCTAACTTATTAATTGCTTCTACATCTGCAAAACACCCTAGTCCCGTATCAACTGGATAGCCAAAAATGTAGCCTTCCTCTAGTTCACTTACATTCTGTCCTGGCTTTGTTGCCATCTTCCACTCTACCGCTTTTGATTCCGATACTTTCAATTCAGCACCAGCAATTACACCATCTTCCTCGTTCCACCAAGCAATAATTGGATATGTACCTAGCTTAATTGTTTGTTCGAAGTGATTTTTATTAAAAATAAGAGGATCACAAGCAACCAATTTTCCTGAAGTAACTTTTAAATGATCTAATACTTCAGGACGTAGTATTTCACTATTCAATTTAGATAATTCATGTAATAACTTTGACATACTATTTTTCTTCCTCTCGTTCATTTATTCATAGACTTTCCTAGAATTTAAGCTGAGAAATCATCAATAATTTCCACCACTTCAATTTTCCCATTAATTAAAAGCTCTGGAAGCTCATTTTTTACATTACCCTTCCAATATTCTTTAGCTTGTTCAATTTTTCGAGAGAAAGGAACACCATCTTCCTTTGGTAAAAGGTTTCCATCACCCTCAAAAGAATTCCCCATAACTCGAAGCTTAACAATCTGCAAAACTTTCCGACTATAAGAATCAAATAATTTTTTCCATTTCAAAGCATCTTCATAACTTTTCGCAGCGTATAAGCAAGACAATCTTGAAGGATATTCAGGATATTCTTGTAGTCTAACCATTTCTACTATCACTTCTCTAATTGCTCTGATTGTTTGGTCTACATACTTAATCGCTACTTCGGCATTTTCTTTATTCATGTTCAATCCTGTATTTGTATAATGATCTTGTACAATCTGAATAAAGTCTTCACCTTTTGAATTCAATTGTTCTCTCTCAAAAAAGAAGCGATATAAGGTATTATTTTGGTTCTTGTCAAAGGTAATTATCTGCCCAAGAATCATTTTCTTCCTAGTAACGATGTGATAAACATACAATTCGTTCTCTTTCATGGCCTGTCTCCTATTGGTCTTCATCAGACTATATTATATAATTTCCATCACTCTTGTCCGCAAAGAATAATTCGTTTCAGGTACTTGATTCATCAGTGTATCAATTACAAATATTTTATTATGAATTCTCATACATGTAGCATTCCATCCGTCTAGAGAACCTTCGTTACTTTTCTTTTTGAAAAGCAGTATGTACGTGTTGCTTCCTTTGATCCCTTCCCACCTCGTATTCTCTTATCTTGTAAGCTGATTACGATGCATGACTATTTGCCTCGTTGCTTTGAATTGTTGTTTTCCATAGAATTTTATTAATTTTTCTTCACAAAATAGACTTACAATATCTATATGAGCAAGCTCATGAAGCAAGATTGTCATCATTTTCTCACCAATTCCCTTATTCCTTACACTATTATGTACTACAACATCTTCAATATACGCTCGAAACACACCATCAGTTACTGCTCTTGCAAATCCTATTAATTGCTTCTCTTTCCATACACCAATCGCTATACTATTCTCTAACATTTTAGAAATATCTTCTTCATCTCTTTCAGGCCACCAACCAACAGAATTGTACAGTAGCTTCACTTTTTTTGCAGTAATAGGTTGTTTATGATGAAATGTATAATTGTACATTCTATTTACCTCCCAATATTCAATTTACATAATATAATTATTTCACAATTTTAATCGCTTTTCTAAAAAATGTTGACTATACCCTTTAGGATGATCTTCCACTACGCCAAACTCCCTGTAACCATGTTTCTTATAAAATTCAGGTGCTTGAAAACTAAATGAATCAAGTAGTATAAGCCTACAGTTTTTCTCTTTGGCAATTTCTTCGATTTTATTTAATAGTTGACTACCATATCCTCCATGACGTACTGACTCATCCACCCATAAAAAATCGATATGGAGGTGATAAAAATATATTGTGCCTGTTATGCCTCCAAATATTTTGCCAGCATTGTCTTTTAATAGAAAACTTACATGTTCTAGTGGGCTTTTTACTTCATCTGGTAGTACAGACATATTGTATTGGATTACTTTATTTTTAATGTACTCGCTGTCTTTTGAATTGTTTTGTTGTGTAATTTCCAAGTCTATTCTCCTTTCTCTTCATTATAGATAGCATCCTGTATACTCTTTATACAAACATTGCAATGTTTCTATTATTTTCATATCAGCTTCTTGATTCTCATACCGATTTGGTAACTCCATTCCACCAATTACATAAAGCAATGGATTTTCATGAAATGTTCCTAGTATACCAATATTTATAACAGCTGTAGACAATCCAACTGTCATATGTGCCAAGTGGTAACTTCGTATTCCCTCATATTCCCCTTGTTGTCTTACCATTCCATTTATAATGGGTTCCCATAACACTGGATCCGATTCATATCCTTGGAATATATGAATTAAAAGTTTAAGAACTTGTTTTAATTTCCCAACGTTTTTCACATCCCTTGGGTCTTTCGTAACATTAATCTTTGAAAAGGAACATTGAATTCTCTTATTTACTTCTTCCCATCCACCGCAAAAGTTCACAACAGATTGTGCAATACAATTGTCATGACATGCAATCATTACTTCCACAGCATTTCTTAATGTTAATACAGTTCTTTTTTGTAGATGTGGATATATTTCTTTACTATCTTCTTTCGGATTAAATACGATATTTGCGATTTCATCACTCCAGCGAACTTGATTCTCTTCAACCATTTTAGCTACCACAAATCAAATTGCCACTTTTGCGGCAGACGCTAGTGGAACCAATATATGATCATTATATAAAGCGATAATATTTTGGCTTTCTGGTGAATAAACAACGATACCTACCTGACCCGATTTTATTTCTTTTATTTTCTTGATTACTTCCTCCATTTGTACGCCTCTTCTCGATTTCGTTTTTATCCCTTTCAGTATTTCGATAATACAAATCAAAAATCCTTTTATGAGGTTAACAAATAGGTATTCTACTATTTTTGTTCCAACTCTACTGGTAAAACATAGACGCCATTTTCTTTCTGAAGTTCTACTACTTTCACAACAGCATTAGTATTTACAGTTCCGTATATATGTGGATAGTTTTGACCATTAGAAGCCAATTCGTATTTTATCTCCGCATCAACTAATGACGAATCAATTACAAGTAGTACTAACTCCATTTCCCTGCTAAAATGTTTTTCTGCCACTTGAAGAGATTGTTCTAAAAAAGAACAATGAATAAATCCTTCTTGCATTAGTGAAGCTTCAATTATATTTCCTTTTGCTTTTGCTACTTCCCATTCTCTTTTTTTCATTATCTTTGTAATCATAGTCATTTTCCTTCTTCCCTTCTTAGTTATAGAAAAAACAAGAGGATTTTCCCGCTAGTCACTTGAAAATCCTCTTTAAACATCTATTATTTACTTTCATATAACTCTTCTTGTATTCCTCGAATTAAAGGTGATGCTTCTCCAGAATAGAAGATTCGTAAGTCATGGAGAGCTCTTGTACATCCAACATATAATAATTTTGCATCATGCTTTGTACCTTTATAATGTACTTCATCAACATCGATAAGAAGTACCGCATCAAATTCTAATCCTTTTGCTAAATACACAGGCACAACTGAAATGCCGCCTTCATATTTATTTTGGTTTGCTTCGATGACATTAACAGTGATTCCTTCAGCTGTTAACTTCTCATATAAATCGCGGCATTCCTCATCTGTTCTTCCTATAACAGCGATCGTTTTCACATTTTCATTCTGCATATGTTGTAGAGTCTTTACAATTGCGGCAAATTGGTCGTCAGTCGAAATAACTTTTACTTTCTCACCACTGCGGAAAACAGGGGTTGCGAATCCTACTGGAACTTCAGCATTTTTAATCACTTCATTTGCAAACTCAATAATTTCTTTTGTAGAACGATAACTTCTCGTCAGTTCAAAATAACCCGTTTCTTGAAACACTTCTTTGAAGTCATTCCAGTCTTCAATTCCTTGATAATCATATATAGCTTGCGATAGATCACCTAAAATCGTAAAGGAATTACCCATTGTAATTTCTTTTAATATATATATTTGGAATGGTGAAAAGTCTTGCGCTTCATCTATAACAACATGGTGGAATTTTTGCCCGATTTCAATACCCGCTAATCTATGGTGAATATGAATAAGAGGTGCTAAATCTTCTACATACACTTCTTTTTTACGGCAACTTTTTTCTGTATCTTGAACAAGTTCTTCAGGCAAAAGTTCCAATATTTCTTTTCGCTGCATCATCGAACTATAAAATGATAACGGGCTCATTTTAGGCCAAAATTTCATATAGGCATTTAATCTCTTTGTAGCTTCTTTTTTTAATACTTTTTTCTCATTTGTTCCTTCAAACTTTTTAAGTTCAATCTCGATCCAGCGTTTTATTCGGCCAACCAATCTTTCTCTACGCTTCATTAATGGATAGTGTTTATATTCCACTTGCATCCATTTTTTAACCTCTTCTACTGTAATAGCAGCTTTATCCCACGCTTCAAAATCTTTTACTGGTACTAAATTCTCTTCAAATTGAGCAATACTTTTTTCAATAAATGACTTAAACTTCAGCGTTCCTTTTAATTTACCAAGCATAACCTTGCTATCATCACGATTTATTGCAAAAGCTTGTTTCAGTTTTTCTTCTGTATTTTTTACTTTCACCGCATCATCTAACGTACGCAGCGCCCAATCTTGAAATGTTGTTTGCCTAATATTTCCGACGCCAAGCTCAGGAAGTACACTAGAAATATAATCTAAAAACAAACTGTTTGGTGCAAATACAATCATTCTCTCTGCCTCTAGCTGTTCACGATATTCATAAATTAAAAAAGCAAGGCGATGTAAAGCGATTGTTGTTTTTCCGCTTCCTGCAACCCCTTGAATCAATAGTGGCATGTTTTTCTCTGCACGAATAATATCATTTTGTTCGGATTGTATCGTCGAAACGATATCTTTTAATTTATTATCTTTATTTTCACCTAATCGATATAGAAGAAAATCATCCGCAAGAGATACATCTTCACTTCCTTTTGTATATGTATCAACCACACGTTCTAGTTCTCTTTTGCGAATGGCGATATTTCTTTTTAAATACACATCTCCTTCTACTAGTCCGTCTGGTGAATGATAAAAAGCCGATTCTTCACCACCAGTAAATGAATAAAACATGCTCGCAACAGGTGCACGCCAGTCAATAACAATTGGTTTCATCGTTTCTTCATCTGAAACACCTACTTTACCAATATAAATTGGATTTGGTTCTAATTGTCCATCCTCCTGAAAATCTAGTCGTCCAAAGTATGGTTCTTGTACACCAACACGTAAGTTTCTCCGACTTGATTCCCTCATACTTTCAAGGATTTGCTCTTTAAAATCTTCTCCATAATAAACTGGGATCTTTTCCAACTTCTCTAATTGCTCATCCATTGTAGCTAAAGTCTCTTTCATCCGCTGGAATTCTTCTTCAAATATAGTACTCATTGTGATGATTCCCTCCTGTCCGTTCGAAAATTTCAGTCGAAATACAATTGTATAAAAAATACGTTTACAAAGTCAATAGATCGAGTAAGAATTTTCCAAAAAATAAAAAAGACAAAGGGTTTACGCCCTCCGCCTTTTTGTTTGCCTGCTCTATTAAATTAAATAGATAAGTAACATTCTAAATTGATTTCCCAAATAGTTTATCTGTAAATCTGCAATTTTGACCAATTCTCTAGAACTTGAGCAAAGGACATGTTGCATAATTCCTAAAAAACTTAATTAGTCCTTGCTATATTTTTTGGTAACGTGTCCAATCGCCAGAAGAAATGAGTTTTTGTAACATTTCGTCATTCTGCGCAACATAAACATATGCATCCCTATTATAATCTCCAAAATAGATAGTCTGTATAATATGATCATATAAATCTTGTTCTGGATTACCTGTATACACTTCCAGTTCATCTAACTTTTTTAAAATCTCATCATCTACTTCATATACTTCGCCATACACTTTATCCTCTTTCGATCGAATCATTGCAGGATAGCCTTCATTTGTATCAAAAAGTTTCCCATGAGTCCATGCTTCTTCAGCTATACACGTCGCCCTATGTAAGTAATGAGCATTTGATTGTTGTTTTCTTAAAGTGCCGTAAACAAAAACATAATGCATTTCCTTATCCCCTTTGTACTTCTCTATTTTCTTATTTGTAAATAAGCACGAATCATAAAGTAACTCACTTCAGCAGGAAGCAGTTCTTTAATCGACTTTAATCCGCCTTCTGCATGTTGCATTGCTGTTTCAATAAGAGATTCATATTCTGCTGGAACGAAACTATGCCAATCCACTTCCATTCCTTCTTCATAACAGCGAATTAAGTGATTTTCGACAGTTTGACTTGATAAGCCTCGTTCTTTTGCGATTATACTTAACTCCGTTCCTTGTTTATACATTTCATACGTTTCTAAGTGAGAATTTGTCGATGATTTTCCAGGTTTCTTGCGTTCCGTAACAACTTCTGTCTTAATCGTATCCGCGTAATCTGGATTTTCTTCAATAAAATGAATGACTGCTTGTAAAAAGTGCGAACCATACTTCGCAAGTTTATGTTCTCCAATCCCTTTAACTTGTAAAAGTTCTGGATCGCTTTGTGGCATTTTCGCACACATATCTTTTAGCGTTTGATCAGAGAAGATAACAAATGGTGGTACGCCTTCCCCTTGCGCGATTTCTTTCCGAACTTCACGTAATATCTCAAACAATGGATGATCCTGTACAATTTGTCTTGTTGCCACTCTTTCTTTACGTAACACATTTTCATTCCCAAGCAATACTTCTTTCCCTTTTTCTGTTACCTTTAAGGTTGGATACGTCCCGTGTTCCACCGCAATTAATTCTTCTGAAATTAAAAACTCAATAAACTCACTTACTTCTTTTACGCTACGATTCGATAAAAGACCATAAGTAGGTAATGTATGGAAATTGAATTCAACTACTTTTTTATTTTTTGATCCGGTCAGTACTTGTGCAATCATTTGCTTTCCAAATCGCTGGTTTGTTCGAATCATACATGATAAAACCATTTGTGATTCTCTCGTAACGTCGACGCTCTCACGTTCATCTGTACAATTCCCACAGCGTCCACAATCTTCTTTTGGTTCTTCACCAAAGTACTCTAGAATAAATGATTGTAAACATTGTTCTGTATGGCAGTAATCTGTCATATACTGCAATTTTTCAAGTTCATTTGAGAAACGTGATTCTCCAGTGGATTGATCAATTAAAAAGCGCTGTACTTGTACATCCTGAGAAGAATATAACAAAATACATTCACTATCTAATCCGTCACGGCCAGCACGTCCTGCTTCTTGATAATAACTTTCCATATTCTTCGGGAGTTGATAATGAATAACATAACGAATGTTTGATTTATCGATCCCCATACCAAATGCAGATGTCGCTACCATTACGCTCACTTCATCACGTAAAAATCGCTCTTGCTGTCCGTTACGATCATGATCATTCATTCCGGCATGATAACGAGCAACTGAAACCCCTGCTTTATATAAATCTTCATACAACTGATCAACAACTTTTCTTGTCGCTGCATAAATAATTCCAGATTCCTTTTTATTTTGACGAATATAGTCCGCTAAATATGCATTTCGATCCTGTCCCTTGATTACTGAGAACGATAAATTTTCCCGTTCAAACGTTGTCATAATTGTATTTTTTTGATCAATTTCTAGCGCGCGACAAATATCTTCTCGCACTTGCGGTGTTGCAGTCGCAGTTAACGCTAATACAAGCGGCTTTTCTGGAAGATAGTCTAATATACGATGTATATGTAAATAACTTGGGCGGAAATCATGTCCCCACTGCGAAATACAGTGTGCTTCGTCAATTGCAATCATCGGTATCTTCATATCAATTAATTGATCCACAAATTCCATTGAATCTAGACGCTCTGGCGCCACATATAGCAACTTATAATGACCTTGTTTCGCTAATTGGATTCGTTGGTTTGCTTCTGTAATTGAAATAGAACTATTAATGTATGTAGCTGAAATTCCATTTTGTACTAACGTATCTACTTGGTCCTTCATAAGTGAAATAAGCGGCGATATAACTAATGTCGTCCCCTCAAATACTAATGCCGGAATTTGATAACAAATCGATTTACCACCGCCTGTTGGCATAATACAAACGGTATCTTTTCCATCCAATACATTTTTAATTGTCTCATCTTGCCCTCTGCGGAATGACGTGTAACCAAAATAGGACGCTAAAAGTTCTTGTGCTTTTGTAAACAAAAAAGATTCACCTGCTTTTCTTAGTCTTTCATCTTGTAATATTATATCATTACTCGAAAATCATTGTACTCTCTACTTCTCTCCATCCCTTCGCATGCTTACGTATAATCGTTACAAACTCATGCAAAGCTGGAGAAAACCATTTATTTTTATGATACGCAAGTTGTGTCGCAAACTTTGTTTCATTTGCAATAACAGCGTGTAATCTCTTATCTTTCCACTCTTGCTGGGCCGTAATAATTGGTAATAAAGAAATCCCTAATCCGCACATTACACATTGTTTTATCGCCTCAATACTCCAAAATTCAAATGTACTTTCATGCTGAATTCCTTGCCTTTGTAAATAATGTTCAAAAAACGCTCGGTAACTGCAACCACGTTCCGTATACAAAAAGGTTTCCTCTTGAGAAAATTGAACGTCTTGCGAATCTGTTTTTGTTACAGTGTAATCTTTTGGGAAAACAAACACCATTTGCTCCATGACAAGTTGCTCGATATGTAAATCCTCTTCATGACGCTCGGTGTCTAAGAGAAAAGCAATATCTATATTCCCGCTCTTTAAATCATTTCTCAATTCCAAACACGTCGAAGCTTTTAATGTAATTTTCACTTTTGGATACTTCTTTTTATATTCGTGAAGAATAGAGGGCAATCGGTAAATTGTTAATGATTCTGGAGCACCAATTACAATTTTTCCAGTAATCTCATTATCCATGCTTGGGATTTGTTTTACTTTCTCGGACAAAGCAATCATTTCATTGGCATAAGGCAGTAAATGCTTCCCTACATCTGTTAACACCATTTTTTTCCCTAACCGATTGAATAAAGGCTGTCCCATTTCTTGTTCAATTGCTTGAATATGTCCTGTTACAGTAGATTGCGCATACCCTAAATAGTCTGCTGCCCGTGTGTATCCTCCTAACTCAACAATTGTTTTAAATGTTTTTAAATGCCGAATCTCCACTTCAATATCCCCATTCTAACATCATAATTTCCGATAATTAACTTCATATATATCTATTTTACTGATAAATAAACCCGATTTACAATAAAAGAAACAAATTTTTTTAACTTTTCAAAAGGAGATGTATGTACATATGAGAAAGAAAAAATTAGGGCCATTACTTCTCAGCGGCTTAATTATTGGTCCCATTTTAGGATCGGGAATCATTTTACTTCCCCCACTTATTTACAAAACAACTGGAGATTATGCCATTATTGCTTGGCTATTTATTATGGGAGTTGGATTTCTTTTTGCTTCATTGTTTGGTAAGTTAAGCATTCGCTTCCCCAGTGAATCTGGAATTGCACATGCAGTCGATCAAGCTTTTGGACCTTCTATGAAACAATTAACTTCTATTCTCTTTATCATAGCAGGTTGTCTAGGACCAACAGCTGTTCTGATGACAGCCAGTCAATATATAGCAGCTTTATTTTCAAACTTTAAATTTCCGTTAGAGGGAATTGGTTTTCTTTTAATGAGCGTTTGTATATTCATTTTATTATTAGATATATCATCTATTGGAAAAATATCATTTGTATTTTCAACAGCTGCAACCGTTCTTTTATTAAGTGGAGGAATCAGTTCTATTCCTCATCTTCGATCAGAACATCTATTTCAAACATCTTTTTCTTTTGGTAATTTTGGATATAGTATTTTACTGCTCTTTTGGGCTTTAGTAGGTTGGGAGATTATTGGGAATTACAGTATGGAGGTCAAAAATCGAAAGAAAACGATTCCGCAAGCAATTGCGATAAGCACATTTACTGTAACGGTTGTTTGTCTTGTCGTAGCAGGCGCTACACAATGGATTGAAATTCCAAATTCAAATCAAGAAAATTTACGAATAACAGTCATACTAGCTACTTTATTTGGTGAGTTTGCTATTCCTCTTATTGCCTTTATTGCTACTGTTCTTTGCATGAGTACATATTTATTGGTTGTTGGCGGTGTCTCACGTCTTATCGCTTCTGAGGCGAAATATATAAAGAAATTATCTAAACTTTCCTATCGTACGAAATCGAATGTACCAAGCTTTTCTTTACTGTTATTAGTAAGTATACATACTGCCGTATTTATCTGCCTATATAACCATCTCATTACAGTTGAACAAATCGTAGCCATTGCAAATGCTTTCTTTATCTGTAATACCATATGCGGAATCTTTGCAGCATATAAATTATTACCAGGTTTATTTAACAAAATTCTCTCTTTAAGTTTAATTGTCTGTTTCTTTATCATTCTCTCTTTCTCTTCCATCTGGATTTTAATGAGTATCGGAATACTAATTGCTTTCTATGGATTACAGTACTTCAAAAACAGACCAAAACCTTATGAAAAGAAAATTTCAATAAGATAATGAAAAGAAAAGATTCTCATTTGAACTATTTCTCACACAAATCACACATTCATTTCCATAATATAACCGCATCAAATTAAAGGAGGTTTATTTATGAAACGCAACAATAATCTAATTGCCTTTCGCTCTTCGGATAAACAACTCAAAGTCTCTAATAATGATGCCTGGAAATATGAATCTATTTATAAATATCGACCTTTATTTTCCTACAAAAAGCTTTTTAACATCTTTTTTAATGAGAAAAAACATGAATAGCATTCATACAACATTTCTCAATGCGCGACCCATGGACTTCATTCATCCTAATTGTTAATATTTAATGAATCTATTGGATTAAAGTCCCTTCTTACGACCTGCCTTTTATTTGCAGGCCTTTTTTATTCCCTCATGACCCTATAAATGTAACAAAAGCGTGAAATTGTGACACGTAATAAAGCAACAATTGATGACCGCTAAATTTTTTTCTCAATACACAAACCCCATTCAGTTTGTTACTATAAAGTTACTCCAGATGGGTTATTACTCATCAACATTATCTAGCCAAAGAGACCTGCCCGCGGGAAGTAGGTCTCTTTGACTTTGTTTGAAAGATTCTTATAGCCTCCTCACTAGGCCTCTCTTCATTTGGACACATTTACCAGCATTATTTCCAAGAAATTCATGTTATGCTTACTTTGTCGAGCCCGACATTCTCGACAATATACCCTTACGAAGCCCTGTAACTTCCCTTGCAGGGCTTCATTTCTTTTATATCCCCCTTATTAACATCTATTTCAATTTCATTTCCTACAATTGACTTAAAAAATCCCCTTTAAGATCCATATAAATTCCCACATCTCTTTATAAAGTGAAACTGATTATTAGCCCTCACCAATCGAGCTTTTACGGACAGTTAATCTCCCGCCTAACTTCTTTAGAAAAGCGGAAGCAGCTCGATCGGAATCACAGGTGTAGCTTTAAAATAAAGTTTGATCAAATTAATGAGAATGACGCTGATAAAAGACAAATAGAAAGAGCATGTATAAAAAAAGATTAATCAAAACATACTCTTATTTCATCTAATTGCTCAAATGTTTTATAAAAAAGTTTGATCGTTTCAATGGGCCTTCCTCAACTAAAGCACCCGTTAATTCAATAACCATCTCACATAATTTTTTTCAATAACCTTACCATAAATGGTGTCTTTAATGTCTCTTTTATTAGTGAATTTTGGTGTTTCATAAAATTATTGATCTGTTTTCGTCTATTTGGAACCATTAACAAAGGTAATCTACCAGGATTAAACCACCCAATTTTTGCAGTTTCAGGTCCATTATTTATTGGTTCTCCCCCTAGTAATTTTCCTAAAAATATATGTTGCATATCATCGTATTGAGGTTGGTGATATTCTCCTATTTTACGATCAATAGCAATTATATAGCCCGTTTCTTCTTTAGTTTCTCTTATAGCACACTTATCTAACTGTTCATTCTCTTCTAGTCTTCCCCCAGGCAAATCCCAGATAGGATAATCATTTCGTTTAACTAGCAATATTTTGCCTTCATTATTATCAACAATAGTAAAGCACCCTGTGGTTTTTGTAGTATTCATTATAAATATGATCTCCTTAACTTACTCAATTGCCAATCAACTTGTATTTCTCTTTGCCTAATAAATTTTCCTTCTTACTGAATTAAACTGGCCCTTTAGTTGAGTAATTTTATTGCTACTCAACATTTCCTTAATCCGCCTTTCAGTTCAGATCTTCTTTTCACTTTTCATTATAAAAACACCCCTTTAAATAAACAGATCCAAAGGGACAAAACATCGCAACTTTTTTATGAACATCGCGTCTTTTTTTAAAACACCGTGACTTTATTTAAAAGCAACAACAGGATGCCCGCGAAAGGCGCTTTTTCCCTCGTCCGAGGGGGCGAAATGACCGGAGATTCTAGCCGCTTGAGCTGGACAATGCTTTGGCCGAATTTTGAGGCGGGAGTCTTACTGTCCGTTAATGCGGCATAATTTTTTGGGGACACGTAACTTAGGAATGCACTTTATCATATCGTAAGGTATATGTATTCAAAGGAGTGTAAACATTATGTAACCTTATTGGCAGCCATATTATTACACATACGATACACCGTATAAAAATTGGGATTCACCGGTACGAGATTACCGCATCAGTAAGAATGAAATGATGTTACAAAATTACATGCGCTCTCTATGGGAACAACATGTCGCTTGGACAAGCCTTGCCATCATAAGCATCATTTTCAACTTACCAGATTTGAATGTCACAGTTGCAAGACTCCTACAAAATGCTCCAGATATGGGGAATTCACTTCAACCTTTTTACGGTAAAAAGGCCGCAAAAAAATATAGTGATTTGATAAAAGATCACTTAGTAATTGCTGCGGATCTTGTCAAAGCAGCAAAAGCTGGTGATCAAAATGCCGCATTAAACGCAGAGAAGAAATGGTATAGAAATGGAGATGAAATTGTAGAATTCTTAAGTAGTATAAATCCATATCTACCAAAAGAAGAATTTAGAAAAATGTTTTATGAACATCTAGCACTAACAAAATCAGAGGCTGTATCTATTTTAAATAAAGATTATCAATCCAGTGTTAAATTGTATGACAAAATAGAGAAAGGAGCTTTAGAAATGGCTGACGCTATTACAGCAGCGATCGTAAAACAATTCCCTCAAGTTTTTCAATAACAGAAGATATCGATTCATTTTTGAATCGGTATCTATTAAACTTTTTCTCCCTATCAACTCGTAAATTCCTTTACATAATTATTACCAACCACCTTATCTCTTTACATTTAACATGTATAGAGATATTTTATTAATATCCTTATTTATATTTATAGGAGGAAAAATATTGATTAACGCAGTAGGTATCGCTTTTATTCTTTCTAATAAGCCTGAAAAGAAGAAAAAAGTTTATCTTAATGATAGATTTGCACTAATAGACATTTTTGAATCTAAAGATGTGTATGATTCTGAAGGCATCCCACTAGTAGAGCTAACATGTAAATACAGTATTTATTTGGATGAAAAATACTATTGTAAATCTCTCGAAGACTACACTGGACAAGTATTTCCTTTCCTTAGTTCAAAAATAGGAAAAGGTCTTGTTAGAAATTTAAATTATTATTTTTCATATGTTGATGTGTATGATAAAAAACCACCAGTTAAAGAAATAAGAAGCCTTATGGAGGAAGTAATCAATTACAATTGAACTACCCCCACCTACCGTTACACGCTTGAGGTAGGGGTCTTCCCGCTAAATATGATAAAGGGGATTTCTACATCCCTTTTTTCTATGAATGATTAATCTTCAGCTCGATATGTTAGTACAGATAAAAATTCTTTTAGTGAATCACTATGTAAAAGTGGCTCCCACTCACCCATGCCATGTTCAGCTGTATACACTGGAAAATTAATATCTTTTACATCAACAAAAAATGGATCACCCATTAATTCCTCATATCCAATAACAAACCAGCTTTCTTTCCAATCCCCTTTTTCGTTTCCAATAAGAGATTCATTTTCTAACCCTCCTACACGATAACCTAATTGTCCTTCTTCAAAATCAGCTCTAGAAAATAGATAAACAGGCAACATTTCTTCTGTAATATCTAAAATTTCTACCTCTTGATTTTCTAACCGATCGAGCATACATAGCAACTTATCAATTTCATTCTTGTAGGACATTTTAACATCTCCCCATCCAGCTTCTCATCTTATAAGCCTATATTTCTAAAGATACACAACACTTTTTTATACAGTATCAATCGATTTCTTTAACTTTTACTAAATCTCGTTATGATTTTCAACCGCACATTTCAACCTCTGCAACATATATCCAATCCCTTTACATCCCTCTAGCGGGTAAGAAATAATCTCTTCTGGATATAATTTTGTTACTACTTTTTTATGTTTCTTTCCTGCAAGCAGGACAATTTCATCAAAATTTAGCAGCTCTTTATCAATCATCTGTTTTTTTAATTGTTCTATACGAATAATTTCATCACTATTTGAATCAAAAGCAAGATCATAGTTTTTTTCTATTATATCAGTTGGTAATAAAAATCCATGTTTAGCTGATAAAATAACCCAGTGTGTAAAAAATTGAGAAGCATATGCTTGGCATGCTTTTCCGAATGGACTAATGTATACACCCTTCGCTTCTGTTGGTCCCTTATCAGGGTACTTATCCCAAATCTTCTTTTTCCCACATGGAATTATGCATAGTCTTGTCATTATTACGTTCTTTCCCCTCTTCTCTTTCAATCCCATAAAATCTACTTCATAATAAAATCATAGCATTTTTCATTCACGGATAAAAATAGTCAGTTTTTCTTTTCTACCTAACCAAGTTCTATTTTTTCTAAATGAAATAGGAAAAGAACAGACCTTGATATCCGAAATTTTATCCTTCCTAAAAACAAAAAAGAACAAGCAGACTGTATATCTGCTTGTTCTTTTACATCCAAAGTACTCTTATAGAGCTTGGAACGTTTCTGTTAATACAGGAACGATTTGTTTTTTACGAGACACAACACCTTTTAAAGTTGCTGTATTGTTTTCTAACGTTACGTTGTATGCTTTCTCAACAACATTCACTGCTTTACCGATTGCAAGACCAACTGAATCGTTCGTTAAGATATCAGTTACAACGAATAAGAATAGGTCTAACCCTTTTTCTTCTACTACTGCAGAAATTACCTTTTCTAATTCCGCTTGGTGTACAAGAACGTCGTTTGTATCAACAGCGTTTACTTGTGCAATTTCAACTTTTGCATCGCCCATTTGGAATTCTTTTGCGTCAAGTGAGATTAATTGCTCCATTGTTTTACCGCTTAAATCTGCACCAGCTTTTAACATTTCTAAGCCATAGCTTTCTGCGTCAACACCAGCGATTTCCGCTAATTCACGAGCTGCCGCTACGTCCTGTTTTGTGCAAGTTGGAGATTTAAATAGTAAAGAATCTGAGATAATTGCAGATAACATTAAACCTGCAACCTCTTTACGAATTGCAACGCCATTTTCTTTGTACATTTTGTTTAAGATTGTAGCTGTACAACCAACTGGCTCACAACGATAGTATAAAGGATCGCTTGTCTCAAAGTTTGCAATACGGTGATGATCGATAACTTCTAACACACGAACAGATTCGATATCGTTAGCACTTTGTTGACGTTCATTATGGTCAACTAAAATAACGTTGTCCACTTCGTTTGCTACTGTCTCAACAAAACGCGGCCCTTCTACTTTAAAATGATCTAACGCAAATTGAGTTTCACCGCTGATTTCACCTAAACGTACAGGCTCAGCATTCATTCCTAATTCTTTTTTTAGCTCTGCATAAGCAATTGCAGAACAAATTGCATCTGTGTCTGGGTTTTTATGCCCGAAAACTAGTACTTTTTCCATGATTTCCACCTCTTCATGAAAAGGATATCTTAAAGAAGCAAATATGACAATATTTTAAACACATTTTTTATAAATAAAATCAAGTTTTTATCATATTCACAAAAAACATCCCTCTTCTCCTATATTAAAAGGAAAAAAATTTGGAAAAACGAATAAAATCATGAAAAGGAGGTTTATTATTATGCCTATTATAAAGCTTGAAAATGGTGTTGAATTATATTACGAAGAACAAGGAAAAGGTACACCTATTCTTTTTCTCCACGGTGTTTGGATGAGCAGCCGTTTTTTTCATAAACAAATTCCTTATTTCAGTGAAAAATATCGTGCGATCTCGATTGATCTACGAAGTCATGGGCGCTCTCCTCATATTGAAACTGGACATACAATTGCAAACTATGCCCATGATGTACACGCTTTTATAGAAAGCTTATCATTAAAAGATGTTATCTTAGTAGGTTGGTCGATGGGAGCATTTGTTGTATGGGAATATATAAAGCAATTTGGAGAACAAAATATTAAAGGTTCTGTTATTATAGATGAATTAGCGTCTGATTTTAAATGGCCTGATTTCCCTATTGGTGCCTTTGATTTCGCAACACTCATTCACTTCATGAGAGAAGTTCAAACAAATCAAGCGGAGTTTCTAAAGGGGTTTATCCCTCTCATGTTTAAAAATCCTCTTTCTACAGAAGATGCAACTTGGATGCTTGAAGAAGTAACAAAAGTTCCAGCTTCTATTGCGAGTGCTATTTTGTTTGATCAATCTGTTGTTGATTACCGTGAAGAATTAAAGTCAATTACCAAACCAACTTTACTTTGCTTTGGTAGAGAAGAAAAATTAATTCCAGTAGCTGCGGGCGAACATCTGCATGAACATATCCATAATTCTAAGCTTGTTATTTTCGAAAACAGCTGTCATTGTCCATTTCTAGAAGAAACTGATCATTTTAACAATGTGCTTCATTCTTTCTTCCAATCACTTTTATAATCATATATTTTAAAACAGAAGGGATTTTCAGAATCAAAACTTTACACTTTGATCAATCGTAACTTTTTCCTTAGCACTATTTCTTTCTAGTTCTTTACATTTTTCTTCCCAAAATTCAATGCCTTCACATCCTGCTTTTTTCTGACTTTCATAATCCTTCAACATTTTTTAAGCAGATTTTATTAAAAGTAAATTTGCAAGAAAGTTAAGTTAAGCCATACTTCCTATCCTTCAATCACCAAGATTCCATCAAAAAAGCAAAGGCATTCACCTTTGCTTTCTTTTCCTTCCTTATAGATGCTCTAAATAATTATTTGTAGCCTTCCCCATTGGATCTCAGTATAATACCCATCTGTAATTGCAACATACCTAAAGGTTCATAAGCATAAAAAATGAATTCGATCCTCTCCGCTTTCAAGTTCCAGGTTTATTTCATTTTAAAATATACATACTAAAAAAGAGCTGGCGAGATTACTCTCAACAGCCCTCTTTATTACTCATCCGAGTTATTTAAAGTCGCTAATGCGAAAATACCTTCATCATCATCTAATTCAAGTTGTAATCTTGCTGCAAATGGATTGATATTGTATTCCCTATCAAGCCATAAGCGAAGTGCTTCAATTAAGTTTGCTTGAATTAAAATTTGCTGGCGACCATTTACTTCTACTTCAGCAGAAAAACCATAGTCATCATCATACATCAATTCAACTAAAACTGCTTCTGGACCAACTTGACGCTTTTCTGCAATATATACACATAGTGCATTTATAAGCTCTTGTTCAGAGATTTTTATCGTTTCCATACTGCTTCTTCCGCCTGTTTCTTACGTTGATTTTTGAAATATTTAAATGCTCGAATCGCTAACATGACGATACCAGCCATTACTAACATATTTACCATGAACGCTAACACAGAACCAAGTGCTCCCATGTTTGCAAATAAGCTTCCCATTAATAAACCACCAAGACCACCTAGTAATAAACCTTTCATAAAGCTTCCTTTATTACTCTTTGGTGCTGTGTTTGATGCTTTTGTTTTTGAATCAGGGTTTGTTTTCTGTGCATTCACATTAGAATCTTTTTTGTTTAAATCCACTTTCGAATTCTGTCCTGAACTTGGTGTAAATGATTTTTTACCTGATTTGTAACTCTTCGCTGCTGCATGATCTACGAAAACAAAACTGCTAGCTCCAAAAACAACCATAAATGCAGTCATTACTGTAACGAGTTTTTTCAACATAGTATATCCAGTCTCCTTTTACTATAGATATATGTGAAATCTATCTTTCTCTAAAATAAGAATGATAGATTTATTTTAAAGTTAAATAAAAAGTTCTTATGAACTTATTATATGAACTTTTGTTGAAATAAGCAAGCGTTATTTACTTAACTTTATTAATAATTTAAAAAAACTTAAGTTAACAGGAAAAATAAAGAAAAACAGAATTGACTTTACAAGCAACTAAACATAATATAAGTTCATAAGAACTTTTATAATTTTGGAGGTGAAAAGATGGAAACATTTCATCTCACACGAAACGAAATGGCGACGCTCCTTCTTTCTCTTAGAGGATGGAATACAAAAAGGCCTCTCGTTATTTTGCAAGAAGCTTGGGCAAAGTCACATAAAAAAGATATTGAGTGTGGTCAAAGTGTTACAGCTTTTATTACAACCGCTCTTTCACCTATTTTTGAAAAACTAATTAAAATTGAAGATACAGATATTGGTTTTTCATTAAATGAGATTGTTGCGCTTGGTAATCAAATTGAAAACACCAGTTTTTCGGTAACAGCTATGCAAAACTGGGTAAAACGAGATATAAAAGAAATGATCGGTTCACCACAAAAAGGAAAAAAATATTCAATTGAACAAGCAGCATTATTATTTATTGTAGAAGATTTGAAAACTGCACTAGACTTTGAATCTATACGTAAGTTATTAAGACTTATTGTAAATGATCCAGCCGATCGAAGTGATGATTTAATTAATCCTGTTCATCTATACGTTGCTTACTCCTCTTTATTTGAAGAGTTGAATCAGGGTGGTTGTTTACAATTAAACGCGACTGATACCATTCGTACAATTGAAAATATTGTAAAAGAAAAAGCAGATAAAATCGCAAGTAAATTTGACCAAATCAACAATGAACAACGGGAAGCCATTCGTAATGCGATTATTATCGCAACGCTCTCTGTACATACCGCATATGTACAAATGTTGGCAAAACGCTATGTATCGGCAACATTATTTCTACAAAATTTAGATGTGAAACCATAAAAAAGAGGAGCGAAATTCGCTTCTCTTTTTTTCTTTCTTATTATAAATAGTACATATACTCTCTTTTTGGCAAAGCGACCATTTCTTGAATGTATTTGGATAGCTCTAAAATATCCATGGAATGCGAATTTTTATTTATATAAATACCACCTATGTATGAACTATACCCTTTCTTTTCCTTCATAACTTCCGATATATATCGAACTTCTTTTTTATAACATGCAAAATCACCTTCTAATCCCGATTCCCAATCTAAACTTCGTGATTTTGAAAGATATAATTGAGATAACTCTGCTAATTGCTCATGTTCCGATACTGCAAAATACTTCATTTCATTTAAAATAACCTCATCAACTAAAGGGACAAAATCTTTTACTTCTAATTCTTTTTCTCTTTTTTGAAAAAAGTTTTGTAATAGTGGGCTATAAAATGAAATGTTATCTTCTTTTATCTTCTGAAAAATAAGTTGAAATAATAAATCTTTTCCCACTACAAATGGATGACCAAATCCATTATGATAAAGAGCGCTTTTCACCTTTACTAAATGCTCTATATACGGTACTCCAGATTCTTCAATGACAAGCTTTTGATTCACCATACGCATAGTAGAAATGAGTTTCTCAATTGGAATTCTTTCTACTTGTAGTGATGAATAATATAAATCACGATTCCAAAAATCAAGCTGATCCATACCCAATGAACAAAACAAGAGTTCATCGATAATTGGAAAACTATTTTCTTCTGACAAGGCTTTGATTACATCTTCTAATAAATTAGGTGTCCGTTCTAAGATAGTACGTACATCTCTATCTTCTTGAATAATCTGTATCGTCCACTCACCATGATCTTGACCAGATATTCGTTGGAAGCAATGTGAATATGGACCATGCCCAATATCATGAAGAAGAGCTACTATAGAAACAACTTTCTGCTCATATTCTGTCAAATCAATGTCACTGATTGTAGTAAGATGCGTTATAACTTTATTTACAAGTACATATACCCCTATAGAATGTTCTATCCTTGTATGTGTTGCATTCAGATGTAAATAATATGTATGTCCTTGCTGTTTAATATGAGCCAATCTTTGAAATGCTTTTGTCTTTATTAATTCAATGATATCTCTATCTTGAATCGAAACCCTTCCATAAATTGAATCTGTAATCTGCACAGTTTCCCCCTCCTCAAATAATAAAATTTCTATTATATTATATCGAATTTTCTGTTTATTTAAAACTTCATTCTCCTTCAAGTATGAGAAATTTTTAATATACTTTTTATTGTCTCTTCATGAAATTCCAATTTGTATACCTTACTATAAAGATTAGAAACAGGATCGTACTAACACTATCTTTCACAAATACGTAAAAACCTTAAAATAGCTATACGGTAAACGTTTGATGTATAATTTATATATGAGAAATCAATTATATATTATTTCCCTAAACAGTAAGTGGCATTTCACCTCTTACAATTTTTAAAAATTTATGGACTAGAAGGTGCAACATGTTAGGTAGTTTTATTCATTCCGTATTATCATTTTTAGAAGGCCTTGGTTATTGGGGCGTTATGCTTGGACTTATGATTGAGATTATCCCAAGCGAAATCGTTCTCGCCTATGCAGGTTATTTAGTATTCTCAGGAAACATCTCATTTGTAGGAGCCGTTGTATTTGGTACGATTGGTGGTGTTATCGCCCAAATCTTTATTTATTGGATCGGGCGTTACGGGGGAAGACCTGTACTAGAGCGCTATGGTAAATACATTTTCATCCATAAAAAACAAATTGATGCCGCAGAAGCATGGTTTAACCGCTATGGAACCGGTGTTATTTTCACAGCACGATTCATTCCAGTCGTTCGCCATGCCATTTCGATCCCTGCCGGAATTACTAAAATGTCACCTATACGCTTTATTACACTTACAGCTCTTGCAATTATTCCATGGTCTATCATCTTTATCTATTTAGGCGAAAAGCTAGGAGAAAATTGGGGTAATATTAACGAAGTAGCTGGACCATATGTGACATCGTTCGCTATTGGTGGAGTCATATTAATTGTTTTATATTTCACTTTAAAAATATGGTTTAAAAAACGAAGAAAACTTGGTTAAATGAATCACTTAAGATAACGACTTAAAAAACACCATCAACTGAATTGATGGTGTTTTTAAGTCGCTATACTTTTATAATTGAATCTGGTTACTTTCTAAAAAATCAATGATTTCTTTTTTATGCTTCAAATCATGTTGAACAAGAATCAAAAAATAATCATTTAACTTCATACTTTCTTTTCCGAATTGATAATCATTATTAAAATTTTGACCAGGAATCTCTTTTATAAGACTGACTAAACGCTCTCTTGTAAGAGCAAATTGATTAATTATCCCAACTTTTGAAATACCAGATCTTGCATATTGAATAGCACTATTATTCATTTTCTCGACATCATTTGAAACATTCGGTAGGCTTTCTAAATGTATGAAATAAGATACCCTATGTTGAATTAAAAACTCGTCCCAAATTATAAAATGCGAAATAACATCTGCAATTCCCCAGGAACCATTTCGAAATGCTTTAAACCATATATCATCAGGTAAACTCTTTAATCCCTTGCACCATTCTATTAAACTTAACTTTTCCTTCAAAATAGATTCTTTACTCATGAGCCTCTCCTTGTTCTTTAATTTTCATTACCATATGTCATTCACATCGACTTATTCTAGACCGTATAAGAAAATCCTCCTGCATTAAGTAAAAGCAAACGGATAAGCAACCATTCCTTTCCTAAGTTCGTATATTATCGTAAAAGGAGGAATTTACACATGCATTGGCAACAAAAAGTTCAATATTTAATCGGTAAGCCTGTCGGAGTTTCTTTAGTAAACGGTCAAGGAACATCTGGAGTCTTATGTGGTGTACACGGTGGACATATTTATTTGTATGAATACTTATATCAAGCGCAATTTGCAATGAAACATTATGATTTTAGACAAATTCAAGATATACATCCTTTTCCAAATTGTCCACAACAAAACCCTTTATATTAAAAATAGGAGCAGCTTCAAAAAGCTGTTCCTGTTTTTATGTTTGTCCTACATACTAATCAATTTTTATTGAAATACATTCTTAAATTCATAATATGATAATTGACGTCCATCATAATCTACATCGTGCGTGTATGTAAATCCAATCTTTTCTAAAACATTCTTCGATTTCTCATTTGTACTTTTAATTCTGGCGATTAATTTTTGAACCTTCAAATCATGAAATACATATTGAATCGATGCATGAGCAGCCTCTGTAGCAAACCCGTTTCCCCAAAACTTCGGATCAAGAAGGTACATAATCTCCACATCTCTTGTTTCATCGATATATCTTAAACCACAATGCCCCACTAGTTCTCCCGTTGTTTTATGAAATAGGAACCACACACCAAAACCATTTTCAGTCCAATGTTCTATGATTTTTCCAACATACTGCTTGGCTTCTTCCCTTAACATCCCTCTAGATACTGCAAGCCATCTACCAACTTCATCGTTTTTCACAATTTGATGGAATGCATCAATATCTTCTAAAGTAGGTCTTCTCATTAAAAGTCTTTCTGTACGAATTGATTTGTCATTGACCTGGATTGACATATTCTCTTCCCCTTCATAATAAGTTTACTTCGTTAAATTATATCATGAATTTTCTTTCATTTTATATTATAAATCCTAAAACAACGATATATATTTATAGAAAAAACAGACTATCGTTCAACCGAAGTCTGTTTTTTCTATACTTCATTTTTATTTTTTCACATCTGCCCATTTCAAGCTAGTTGCTGGCCCAAATTGATGTACATATAAATCTTTTACATATGGCTTTTGTAAATAAGATAATCCTCGCTGGAACACCGGTGCAATTACCGCTTCATCAAGTAGCATTTTTTCTGCATCTTGCATCGCTTTCCAACGTGCCTTTTCGTCATTTCCTAATTCCATTTTTATCTTTTTAATTAATGCATCATATTCTGGATTGGCATAGCCTGTATTATTGACGCCACTTTCTGAAATAAATACTTCTAAGTACGTCATTGGATCTGGATAATCCGGTAACCAACGTGATAATGACATTTCATATTCTTTCTTTTTCTCTAATGCTAGTTTCTGAGCGTGTGGTTGTAACTTCACTTTCACGGTTAATCCTGGTAAGTTTTTCTCCAATTCTTCTTTAATAAATTCTCCTACTTTTTTAAAGTTATCTAAATCATAGTTTAGCATTTCTAACGTAACTTCATTCATTCCTGTTTCTTGCTTCGCCTTTTCCCAATATTCCTTTGCCTGTTTTACATTCGTTTTATTAAACTCTGTCGTTGTTTCCCTGAAATCTTTTTTATCCGGCCCTTTCAAGAAGCCATTTGGAACGTAGTAGTTGGCAGGTACTGATCCATCGTTTAAAAATGAAGTCGCAAGTCCCTTTTTATCAAAAGCCATACTAAGTGCAAGACGAGCATTTTTATTTTTTAGAATTGGCACGTTTTCATTAAAACGAAAGAAATACATAACCGGATCTGTATATTGTTTTAATTCTTTATCATTTTTATATTTATCAACAAATTCTGTCGAAATAACTGCACGGTCAATTTTATCTGTTTGATATAGATTTACTACCGTCGAAATTTCTTTAACAATTTGGTAATTTACTTCATCTAATTTCACTTCTTTTTTATCCCAATATTGATTGTTTTTCTTCATAGTGAAACTTGCTTCATGCTTCCATTCTGACAATGTAAATGGCCCGTTATATAGAGTTGTATTCGCTTCCAAACCATATTTATCTCCTTGTTTTTTTGCGTACTTTTCGTTAATTGGATAAAAGGATGGTAAACAAAGTAATTTTGTAAAATACGGGACAGCATGTTCTAACTCTACAGTAAACGTTTTATCATCTTGAGCTTTTATCCCTAATTCATCCAGCCCCATTTGCTTCTTGTTTATCTTTTCTGCATTTTTCACGTCATACATGATATATGCATATTCAGAGCCAGTTTCGGGATTAACAAGCTGTTTCCAAGCATATACAAAATCATGTGCTGTTACAGAATCACCATTAGACCATTTCGCATCACGTAAATGAAATGTATATGTTTTTCCATCTTTACTAACCTCATACTTTTGTGCAATACCAGAAATGACCTCATCGTTTTTTGAAAGTCTAAACAATCCTTCCATTACATTATTTAATACATTAAATGCAACAGCGTCCGTTACTTTTAAGGAATTTAATGATGGAATTTCTCCTGTCTCAGTTAACTGCAATATTTTCTTCTCTTCTTTTGGTTTTGTAGTCGTTTTTTCTTTTCCACAACCAGCTAAAAATGAAGAAAGTAGTAACGTACTAACAAATGAAAAACGAACAACTTTGTTCATTCGAAAACCCCCTTGTATTATTGTTCTATTACTCTCTTATTAAGGTAAATAACGACGTGCTCCTGCATATTCTTCAATGTAACCCGGGGTGTTTACAGGAATAATTTCAACTGTTTTTGCTGCATTTGGAGAATGAATCATTTTTCCATCTCCAATATACATGCCCACGTGATGAACACTCCCTTTTCCTTGATTGTACGCAAAGAATATTAAATCACCTTTTTGCAAGTTTTCTCTTTCAACAGCAATCCCCGCTTTTGATTGTGGACCTGAATCCCGCGGAATTGTGATACCATGTGATTTGTAAATCGTATGTGTGAAGCCCGAACAATCAAATCCAAAACCACTTGTTCCAGCCCATATATACGGTAACCCTAAAAATAGTTTCCCTGTATTCACTAAATCATCACCCGTTGGAATAGGAATATCATTTTGTGATTTATATACTTTTCCGTCATTTTTCCGTAACCATGCTTTTTGTCCGTTTGGTAATAATACTCGATACGACATATTATCTTCACTTATTAGTGGTAAACGTGTGTTATAACTAACCTCTAAAGATTTATATTTATCAGATGGATTAATGTATAAAATAGCTGTCGGCTTTGTAATTAGAACGAATGGTTGCTCCTTTTTTTCTGCAAATTCTTGATTGTAGGTTAGCTGTTTTACTGGAACCCATCCTGGATAACCAGCCTCATTTCTTGGCGTTGGCTGACCATGAACAACTACTTTTGCCCACTCACCTTGCCGATCAATGATTGTTACTTCCTGCCCCAATAAAGCTTGTGTTTCTAATTTATTTGTACTTGTTAACCAAAGCTTTTCATCAAGCGTCATTGATTTCGTCCATTTCCATAAATCAACAGGATTCGTTGCACTTGGCTCGTCAATAGGACGAAGCAAATTGGGCCCAGTCCATAATGTTGCAGCCGCTACATCTACATATGCTTGATTACCTTTTACCTCTTCAGCATTCGCTACAGAAAAAGATGAAAATACTAACAAGCAACTAAAAAACATAGTAATGACTTTCCTCATAAACACATCCCCCTTTTATTAATATTTCTCCCTGTTCAAAAAAATCGTGACTTCAAAGAAAACCCTTCTGCTGGAATTTTATTTTATATTCACTGCATGATACAGGTTTACCTTTGGTCCGTTATATGTGATTCCGCTCGGCTCTTCCATTAACCATAAAGGAGCATCAAGATCAAAGTAATGAATATTTGGATGAGCGGCTGCTACATGTGCAATTGCTGTTACGGAAAGCGATGATTCCATCATGCTGCCAACCATACATTTTACACCGGCAGCGCCGGCGATATCAGCAATCTTCCACGCTTCCCGTATCCCGCCGCATTTCATTAATTTAATATTTAATAGATCAGCATACTGTCCTTGAACAAGCTTTAAAGCGTCCTGCGCTGAGAAAACACTTTCATCAGCCATAATTGGTGTTTGTACATGATCTTTTACATATTTCATTCCTTCCCAATCTTTCGCATGAACGGGTTGCTCTACAAATTCTATATTTAATTTTCTATTTTCCATTTCCCGAATAATCGCGACAGCTTCTTTTGGACTCCAACCTTGATTTGCATCTAAGCGCAAAGTAACATCCTTCGGTACACTATTTCTAATTGCTTCAATACGCTCTAAATCCAGATCGGCTGATTTACCAACTTTAATTTTCAATATGTGAAATCCTTTTTCTACATGATTTTTTGCTTCTTTGACCATTAATAAAGGCTCATCAACACTTACTGTAATGTCTGTTCGAATCTCTTTCTTTCCACCAAGTAACGCATATAATGGCATATTATGAAGTTGACAATATACATCATATAACGCCATATCTACCGCTGCCTTCGCACTCGTATTTCCTACACAGCTCATTTGAATTTGTAACAGTAATGTTTGAAATTGCTGCAATTCTTTCCCGATTAATACAGAGCGAATCGGTCCTAAAATAGCCTCTTCCATTCCACTCGCAAAGTCCCCAGTAATAACTGGAGTCGCAGCTCCAGCTCCTTTTCCTACAATACCTTTATCTGTGTGAATAAAAACATCAATACTTTCAATTTCAGTTACAGTGCGCAATGCTGTTTTAAACGGTGTATGAAGCTTGATATAGCGCCGTTTTAACGTTAGATCCATGATTTTCATTTTCATTCATCCTTTCTGTCCAATAAAAAAATCCAGCCATAAGAACGACTCTTATGGCTGGATTTTGTCTATGAATGTGTAGACAAAGCAGCGATTTGATTATATTTTTTTTGTGCATCTTTTAATGCTACAAGCAATGCTTTTTGAGAAGATCCGAAATACCGATTTCTAATCTCTTCTACTAATTGTGGGTCATTCATATTTCTATGTAAAAATAAATGTTTTACAAATTGGCTCGTTAATGCAATGGTTGCTGAACAATCCGCATCCACAATTTTCCCTGTATCTTTTTCTACAACAAACGCAACAAAGTAGCTTTTAAACTTTTCTGTAATAGGATTATTTTGAGGTGCTTTAGCGTCCCCTTCGATGTAAATCGTATTAGAAGCATACACATATATCTTCCTTTCCTATACGAGGATAACGGTTTTCTTAACAGTCGAATAAGCTAAAGACTCATCGTTAATTAAGAAATGTATCCGTTTACTGTATATTATATACAATTTACAGAATCTTAACAATATTTATTTTAGTAAATATTGTACAATTAAACTTCCAATCTCTGAAAATATATAATTCGTATGATGTACACATTCAACATTTGAACTTAAAACAGCTACATATACTATTCGGTTATTTATGTCCAGTCTTGCAGCATCATGTGTAACAGTTTGCAGTTCTCCCGTTTTGTTCGCTGTTAAAAGCCCTTTAACCCTCTCTAACTTCCCACATAATTTATAGGTAAATTGTTGATTTTGAAGTGGTTTATAAAACTGTTCTTCGTTTTCATAGTACTTTAGTAAAGATACAATATCTTCAGCTGTTGTGACATTATCCTTTCCCGGTTCCTTAGGTGCTTGCATCATATATCGTTGTAGTTTCGTCCCATTTAACCGTAGTGAATCAATATGTCTTTGAATATGATTCATTTTCAACTTATTTATAAGCCAATTCGTCGCAGTGTTATCAGAAACTGTAATCATCAATGTAATAAGATCTTGTATCGTTATATTTGGTGTACGTAATGAAGCAACTATACCGCTTCCTCCAGTTTTTTCAAGAGATGCAATAGAAATTAACTCATATGAATTTAAAATACCCTCCTTCATCGTTTCTATAGCATATGAAAGAATAGGTAACTTAATAAGGCTAGCTGACGGATGAATCAATTGTTCATTGTACCGATACATAATTTCCCCTTGTACCATGACACTTACATCTCCATTTATACTTTTAATTTGTTTCTCTAATTCATATATAAAGTCTGTTTTTTTCATATTCCCCTCTCCTTTTTGAAAATTATAACAACAAAAACTGTTCGCAGTTATCGATATATCCATATCTTTTTATAAAGGGCATAAATCAGTGACATTATGCTTTCTTCTCTCAACTCATTCAAAGCGCGTGTAAAAAAACAGTTAGCTCTTTGCTAACTGTTTTTAACACACGCTATCTACTCAGGTAATACAAATATAGTTTCATTCGGCTTAGAAAATTGATACTCTTTTCTCGCAAACTTTAAAATCTCTTCTTCATTATCAGTCAAATTTGCAACCTCACTCTTTAAATAACGGGAATCTTTTTTTATAGAAATTAATTGCTTTTGTTGATTTTTGATTGTAGCTCGCTTTTCTACAATCATTTCTTCTTGCTTAGTAAGAATATATTGAACATAAAAAGTTGCTGAAAAAATAAAAATAAAAGCTAAAATAAACCGACGCAATTTTCTCTTATTCATAACTCGGTATTCATTATACTGTGTTTGTTGTAGTGTATTAGGAACATTTACTTTCTTGAGTTTCCTCATTTTTTAAATCCCCCTAACTCATTTTATTTCACTACCACAGGCATACTTTCTTACTAACCTAAATTCTCTTCACGTAAAATAAGCTCCTCCATAAAAAAATCTCATAAATTAACCAATTAGAGATACCTTTCGACGACATCTCTATATTTCAGATGAAAATTTTATATTTTGTGCTATATATTGGTGTTTTATGTTTTTAAGCTAGGCAAAAAGATCTCATAAACACATTTGCTTTTTCAGTGAATAATTTATTAGTAATTCCTTTTATTAAGGAGGTAAACAAATGAAATACCGCGACTTAGGAAAAACAGGTTTAACTGTTTCTGAAATTGGATTTGGAGCATGGGCAATCGGCGGTGATGAATGGGGACCTGTCAATGATGAACATTCTATTGCTGCTATGAAAACAGCAATAGAGCATGGAGTAAATTTTATCGATACTGCTGATGTGTATGGATTAGGACATAGTGAAAAATTAGTGGCACAAGTAATAAAAAAACATCGAAATGAAATTATCCTTTCCACAAAGGGCGGTTTAATTGGTCATCACTATGATCCTGATAGAGAACCTGTCTATGATACAGCAGAAAAAATAATTGCAGTATTCGAAACTAGCTTACTTCGCCTGCAAACAGATTACATTGATGTTTATTTTTGTCATATTTGGTGGGATAAAAAAGAAGAAACAGAAGCATTTCTTCGCGCATTTGAAATTTTAAAGCGTGATGGCAAAGTAAGAGCTGTTGGTGTTTCAACCCATGATTTACAATATATAAAAAATTTTAATCAATACGGTGAAATTGATGTTGTACAACTTGACTACAGCATACTTAACCGAGCACCTGAAAATGATATTTTACCTTACTTACAAGAGAAAAATTTAGGAGCTGTCATTCGTGGACCATTAAAAATGGGGATATTAACTGGAAAGTTTACTGACCAAACAACATTTCCTGATGGTGATTTACGACAAGATTGGCCAAAAGAAACATGGTTTCAAGATGATTTACAAAAAGTTGAACAATTGAGATCTCTTTCAAATCCTAACCGAACTTTAGGACAGGTGGCTCTTCGTTATGTACTATCACACCCTGCAGTATCTGTTGCTATTCCAGGAGCAAAAACCGCTCATCAAGCCACCGAAAATGTAGCTGCTTCTGTACGACCACTTCTATTAGAAGAAGAGTTAGCATATATACTAGAGCTTTAAACAAAAAAATCAGTAGCAATTCATTGTTACTGATCTTTTTTATCCTATTACATCCATAAGATTTTCATATTCAGCTAATTGCGCAGCTCAATATCATATTCCATTCTTTTTGCTGTTGCTTCTGCAATTTCTACCCCTAATAAATTTTTTACTATATGAAATGACATATTAATTCCGGCCGAAATTCCTCCAGAAGTAATAATGTGTCCTTCATCAACAAACTTTACATTCTCTAATACTTCTACAGTTGGAAATTCATTTCTAAATCTTTCAATACTCGCCCAATGTGTAGTCGCCTTCCTTGAATCAAGTAAACCTGCTTTCGCAAGAAGTAGTGCCCCTGTACATACAGAAGCCATTAACTTTACCTCTTTCATTTGCTGCCTGATCCAACTTATAATAATCTCATTTTTCATTTCATATTCCCTAACGCCTAATCCACCCGGAATGATTAAAATATCAACTGGTGGTAAATTTTTAATACTAAAATCTGGTTGTACTTTCAAGCCATTTCTTGCTGTTATTATTTGGCCCTCTTGGCTGACGGTATGAACAGTGAACGGATGAACTCCATTTGCTTCTGTTGTAACCGAAAAAACTTCAAATGGTCCCGTAAAATCCAATACTTCTACTTCATCAAATAAAAAAATTCCCACATGCCAGTGGTTTATCATATAATCTCTTCCTTTTTTATATGTATTTTTTCAATTTTCTTTATACAAGATGTAGAAGATGCTGATATCCCTTTTCTAATGCGATATCATATGCTGTTTTACCATCATTTTTCTTAATACTTTTATCTGCTCCATTTTCAATAAGTAATGCTACTATTTTTTCATCGCCTAATAAAGCCGCTTCATGAAGTCCTGTCCAACCGCCACTTTGTACAGCGTTAACATCTGCCCCCTGCTTAATTAAAAATGTAGCCATTTCGATTTTCTTGTTTGCAATCGCTGCTTGCAAAGATGTATTTTCATTTTGATTCTTCGCTTTCACATGTAAATTAGCGCCCTTTTTCAAGAGAAAACTCGCAATTTCCTTATGACCAAAATAAGCTGCTAAATGCAGTGGTGTCCAGCCATCTTCACTATAAACATGCACCAGATTTTGATCTTCATTTATTAATTCCACTACCTTCTCTAGTTCTCCATTCATTACAGCATTTGTAATTGCTACAATTGGATTCATCGTTATCTTCCCCTTACATAGATTCATTTTATTTCCTAACTATGAAATAATTCTATTGAACATGGAGAATTCCTTTTTACTCTCGATTAGTTTACATAATAATATTATAAATGTTAATTTGATTTTCAAATTATCGTATTTAAAAATATTTTTGCAATAAAAAACGGCCCATCTTTAGAATGAACCGTTCAGGATTTAATTAAATTATCTTTTTATTTTTACATAAAATAATTTAACGTGTTTATATAAAAAAATACAAAAATACCCGTGTTTTAGTGCATTTATTTCATTTTTAAAATTCGAATATATTTTTACAAATACGAAAATAGTTAATGGGTTTACTATAAAAACACCATTGATATTTTTCTATTCGAATTATATTTTCAAGTGAAATATAAAAATCATTTTTATATTTCACTTGAAAAATCATTAGTTTTATATTTTTTTATAAATGTAATAAGCTTTACATTAACCTATAGCAATTTTGCCTTCTTCCCTTTCCTGTCTCTTTTAATACATATGATTTTACTACGAGCTCGGTTAATGAATCTGTTAATGTTTTATATGATAAATTAGATAGTGCTAGCAGATCATTTGTATATAAAATCCTATGTTTTTCCAATAGTAATAATACTAATCGTTCAGATGGTTTTAATGTTTCATCACTTTCTAGTATAAAATCTACATCTTTCATAGGGATATTACATTCTCCTTATTTTTAAAATTACAATTATCGATTATTAATACGAAAATATTATATAATAAATCTGTTATTATTTCAAAATAGCATAGTATATAACTAAGGCATGCATGTTTTAGTTAAAGCTACTCCCTTCGCTTCTTCCATTCCCTTTATAACACCCTTTTGGCAATTTCATGTTAAGATCCCTTCCTTTTCTAATACAAAAAAGCCTCCACATTCGGAGGCTTCCTTCTATTTTACGATTGGCAATGTTAATTCACTTAATTTCACCGTAAGTTTCGTCCCTGCTTTTGGACGAATTGTATAGTCATAGTCACTTGCAATTAATACGACTCCTATTTGATGCCCAGCTTGGAATACATAATCATCCGGCTGCATGTCCCATGTAAATGAGTAATCTTTTCCTGGTATAATTGGTTCTGAGGAGTTTATTCCATTTAAGTTTTGTGGATCCATCCATCCTCTCGTCACAATTTCAGGTTTTACACCACCATAATCAACAAGCAATGCAGTTAAGTTTGATACGGGGCGATCAATACTACCCTTAAATGAAATTTTTGGTGTACCACTTATTCTCATTTCTTTTTCAAGCTTAGGCATTACATATACTAACCGATTTGGTGATTCTAATTCTGGATTTGCTACTAATTGATTCGATTTTATTTTTGCATCATCTAATAATGAGGACACTTGTTGTACCGCCCCCATTCGAAGCGGTAAATCTACTGCTTTATTACTTAAAAGCATACGTATTTTAGATGGAGCCGCTGCAGGGTCTGGCCAATTTTCTAGTTTTTGCCACGTTTTATTTTCTCGTTGTACATCTACCATCGGTTCGTTCATAATTCCATTTTCAATTCCGTATAACCAATAATCGAACCATTTATTTTGTGTTTGCTGCCAGTTATTACTTGATGTTCCACCATGTCCCCCTTGATGTAACCACATTTTGCGAGGAACATTATTTTCTCCAAGAGCTTCCCACCACCCTGAAAACTGTTTTGTCTTTACATTCCAATCATTTAAACCATGTACAATAAATACACTTGCCTTTACATTTTTAGCATCCTTCACGTAGTTACGCTTGTCCCAAAAATCATTATAATCTCCCGTTTTTCGGTCTTGTCCATCAGTTAGCTCTTTCGTGATTTTTTGACAAACTTCAGGATTCTCTCGTGATAGCACTGCTTCTGCCATATTATCTGTATCTTCACCTTGGTAACCACCTGGTGCAACAACTGCCCCATTTGCACGGTAATAATCATACCAGCTACTAATTGCCGCGATTGGAATAATTGTTTTTAACCCTTCAACCCCTGTTGTTGCAACAGCATTCGGCAATGTTCCATTATAAGATGCACCTGTCATTCCAACATTTCCTGTAGACCAATCTGCTTTTATTTCCTTACCATCTTCTGTGAATGCTTTTGCTCTTCCATTTACCCAATCAATGACAGATTTTGTGCCAAGTATTTCTTGTTCGTCACCAGTTGTTGGGCATCCGTCTGATTTTCCAGTACCAATACTTTCTCCTAAAATAACCGCATATCCACGAGGAACATAGTAATTTCCATATGAACCGAGATTGGCTGGTCCTGCATAAGGTTTGCCTCCAGTAGGATGTAATTCTTCATCAACATTATAAACCGGTACATCATTTATTCCCGACCGGTAAGGACTCATTTCATAAATAACGGGAACTTTCACATCTAGTTCTGTTTTCGGTCGCATTACTTTTATCGACACACGATCCTGTTTCCCATCTCGGTCACTATCAATCTCAGTTTCTACAAATAAATTTTCTACAATCGCCTCATCAATTGAATAAATAGGTTTCGTCATTCCATTTTCCAACTCAATTCTGGTCGACTGGGCTATTGTTTCTGGCACTTTACCATTTAACGGTAGCGAAGCAAATTTTATCGAACTCTCTTCGTTCTTTTCTGCATGTACTGTAATACTAGAAATACCTGATGTAAGTGTTAAAGAAAACATTGTCGAAAGCGCAATTATAAACTGTTTTTTCTTCAAATCCCTTCCCCCTTTATATTCTTCTATCCCTTCACTATACAACAAAATGACAGAAAATTAAGTTTACAAAAGAGCGAAAACTTGAGAAATTTGTAATATTTCAATCTTTCTTATATAGCTTATATGATTTCTCTAACCCAACATTATATTGCGTGTTATTATCTGTCCAATCTTCTCCTAAATTTCCAGGCCACCCTGATGTATTGGCGACATATTTCAAAAGTGCTAATTCTGTTAACCCTTTGTTTACTCCGCGTTTATAGGAATTCACCATATGCGATTAATACTCTCTCTCGTATCTTCCTCCATTAACGATCTATCGAATTAATTGTAAACATTATCATATCAACGTAAAATGAGAAACTCATTTTTATGACGTTATCATACAATTTTTTTGTTACATGAATGTGACAAAAAATATTTATAGGATTTGAGGGTATAGTAAATATGAGGTGTTGTTCCATGTTTAAAAAAATAGGGTTCATTTTTCTGTTTTCATTATTATTATCAGCAAATGTTTTCGCAGAAACAAATAAACAAATTGAAGTTTTTGATTGTCAAAAGGAGATGGTCGTGCAAAAACAATCTCTAGATACAGAAATTCAAAAAGAGGCAATACAGTATGCAAAATCCATTACTGGAGCATTTAAAAACCTAAACGTTGTCCCTAAAACTGGCCATATGATAAAAATCCCTTTATCTAAACCGGTTACCATTACAAATCAATGGATTCATACAACGATCGATGAAGTTCTTGTACTCCTTCCACTTAACGAAAAACCTTATATCATGATTTATGATGATGAAAATAATCCACACTTTTATTATGTGCAAGGTCACCCTGAACATTTATTGAAGCATTTAAAAGTAAAATCATAATTACTTATAAAGAAAAAGATTCCATAAGACAATGTCTTATGGAATCTTTTTCTTTATTTTTTTTACCTTGAAAGATTTTATTTTAAAATTATCTACGCCGTTTTTTCAAATATCTTTAGATGAGTGAAAATCTTTGTCTATACAGAACCTACAACTTTCTCATCATCTACTTCATATTTTACTAAACAATCATTTTCCAAGACTAGTTCTTTGTCAACTAAGTTACCTGTGACACGATCAACTATTTTTTTATAAACTTTATTTTGTCTGTATACTTGACCATCTATTTTTTTTACAAAACAATGATCTTCTTCAACGATAGAATACTTATATGGAGGATACTGAGATGCCCTAATTTCTCCGTATATATATTCTTCGTCAAGATGTAGATTGACTTGATAGGTAATATTTGAATTGTTTCTCAATTTGAGATCAATAATACCATTCATCAAAGTGGCACCTGTTCCAAATGGAATTACACGCCCGTAGTCAGGGAATGGGTCGAAACTATGACGATATCTTTCCACTGTTTCCAACTCTGAATGAAGAAACATCCAGTAGAGAAGATTCCCTAACTGACAGAGACCACCGCCTATTCCCTTTATCGCTTCGCCATTCATTAGAATAATTCCTTCTTTATATCCAGCCTTTTCATTAGAATTACCAACAAGATGCCAAAATGAAAATGTTTCTCCCGGTCTAATTACTACCTGGTTTATTTTACAGATAGCTAACCTTAAATTGGTGATTTTGTTATATTGCAGCTGTATATCCGTATCACCTAACTTTCTAATAAGCAAAGATTTATGTTTATAAATCCTGTAAGGTAATGGATTTCGCTCAAATGTTTTTGAAAATTTATGACCTTCAAGATGGTCACTTATTTTTTTAAATAGCCTACGTTGTCTAATTCTAATAGGAATTAAAAAAGGAAATCTTTGCGTTAATAATTTTCTTGCCATTGAGAGTCGAGCTCCTTTACATATTCTTAATCTGTATATTTCAATTTACATTGCTCCAATAATACCGATTTTTTTCATTTGTCATTTACCTCTTCTCGATTACATATAAACTTTAAGTTAATGAACACTTTTCCGGACTCTCTCAGCCATAACTGATACTAAAAATTTCGGAAGGATCAACTGTCGTTTTATTCTTTTAGGCTGTGTTACTAATCTATATAACCATTCTGTACCAGTATCCCTCATTAGTTTTGGAGCTCGTTTTACCGTGCCGGATAAAATATCAATCATACCTCCAATACCAATAGATAAAGGTACGTTTAATTTTTGAAGATTTTCATAAATGAATACTTCTTGCTTAGGAGATCCTAACCCTACCAATAGTAAGTGTGGGTCAAATTTTTGAATTCGAAGTTTGACTTCTTCTATCTGCTCATTTTTGACAAAGCCATGTTGTCCTTCAAAAATAGCATGTGGAAAGCGCATTTTTAAATTTTCTAACGCTTTCTCATTACTTTCTGGTGCAGCACCAAAAAGAAACACACGGTATCCTCTTTGATTACAATACTCTATTAAGTCATGTGTTAGATCTGCACCTGTAACACGCTCTTTCAATGTTCCTTTTAAAATTTTCGAACCGAGTATCACACCTATTCCATCTGCTGTTATTAAATCCGCAGATAGTAAAATGTTTTTGAAATGTACAGATTCCGCTGAAGTTTGTTTGGCCGACATCACAATTTCAGGATTCGCTGTAACAATAAACTTTGGTTTATTTTCCTTTTCAGATAACCAATTTTTTAATAAGTCTATTACTCTCTTATACTCTAAGCTACAAAATGGTATACCTTTTATGTACTGTTGTTCCATTTCTTACATACACTTCCCCTACGTGTTCTCTTATAATAAATGGCTTAAACTTTCTCTTTTACAAGCTGTAAATACTCATCAATATCCTTATTTATTTGAAGCAATGATTTCTCCCAAAACTCATTATCCGCAAGGTCAATGTCAAAGTATTGTTTCACCAACTCTTCGACTGGGCGCTTTCCAGTCTCACACAAGAATTTTTTATATTTGGAATGAAACTCACCACCATCTTGTTTTGCCATTTCTAATAATCCTAAACTTAGTAGATAACCAAATGTATATGGATAGTTGTAAAAAGGAACATTTGCTGAATAGAATTGGCCATATTTCATCCAAACAAAAGGTTGATATTGAGTTAGAGAATTTCCATAAGCTGCTTTTTGTGAGCGTACAGATAATCTCTCTAATTCATCCGCACTTAAAGGTCCCTTTTGACTTTCTTCATAAAATGTTTGCTCAAATTGAAAAGAAGCTCGAATTGCCATTACATAATTAAAGCTGTTTCTGATTTTCCAGCTAAGCAATGATTTTCTCAGTTCTTCACTTTCTGCTGTTTTAACTAAATAATCTACAAGTACCATTTCAAAGAATATGGATGCTGATTCCGCCATACTCATTGGAAGGTAATCATCCAAAAATGCGGTAGACTGCTCATCGCTCATTACATAAAAATGCCATGCATGTCCTAATTCATGTGCTAATATTCTTACGCTATCAATTGTTCCATCATATCGTAATGAAATTCGAGACTCTCCTTCACTTAAGAAAGGAGCGCAAAATCCACTAGGAGGCTTATTATCTCGTGGCTCAGCATCTACCCATCCATTCATAATAGCGCACTTTGCAAATTGTGCTAGTTCTTCATCAATATCCTTTAAGGCATCATAAATATTCTCGACCGCTGTTGAAAAAGGAATTTCAATCTGTTCAGTTTCTTCTGATGTCATAAGTTTATGCCATGTAAGTGTTTCTTTACTATTTCTATAAAAATCTAAAACACTCGATAACTTTTCAAGATTCCCTTCAATGGCATTCCACATTTCTAATAATGCATTTTTAGAAATCCCGTTTGATTGAAGGGATTGTGACAATACCTCTTTTTCTTGTAAGAGGTTACTTTTTAGATTACGCAATCTGCCCATATGATTTAGCACGCTAGCAAATACCACTTTCTCCTTTTCCAAAGCCTCTGTAAGAGAAAAAAATACCGATAATCTTTCATGATGAGTTTCAGCATTCATCGCAAGATAGTTTGCTTTTCCAAATGAGAATATTTCATTATTATTATGTATTTCTAATTTATTTCGTAATTGTATGTACATATCTTCCCAAGCTTTTAATTCATTTTCTATAAAGTTGATATTTTGATTTTCGGGGAAGTTACTTTTTTCATGATTCGATTCTTGTAGTAATATATGAACTTCTGTTTTCAAAGTATTTATTTTTGTGTGGGGGAAAGCAGTAGTCTTTTCATCTGTTTGTTCAGTAGAAAGGCAATAAAAGTAATACTCTGCCTTTTCGATATTTTGTATAATTTTCGAAAGAATTGCTGGGTCTCGATTTTCTTTATATGTTTCTATTAATTGCTCTATTTTCTCTATTTCTGTAGATAACATAGGGTCTTGTTCTTCAGGATATAGCCTTTTCAAATCCCAATTCGTTGGGTGATCAATTATTTGATTCATGTTATAGCCTCCCGCTTTTACAAATAGTTACAATACTGCCTTCATTAGCTAATTATATATGAATTAATATAATTTTCATATCTTTCAATATTCCAACTTTTCAAAGGAGACTCCGCCAGTAATCTTACAAATCCCTCCATACCAACCTTGTACATGTCAATTGTTGTAACATAAAAAGGGATTGATCATACAATCAATCCCCTTACTTTGACAAAGATATTTATACAAAAAATTGATTTATTTCCAAATTTCATTTACCCATTCAGGATGATCTACAAATGGATTTCGGTTATGTTGATACTTTGTATAGATTATTTCATTACGTTTTCGCTCAAAATCATCAACAGGGTCTTGTTCATTCCATTTTAGTAAGACTGATAATTTCCCCATATATGGATCTTTATTGTTATTTACTTTTTCATTAAGTTCTAAATCTACTTCACCGCTATCTCCTTCATAACGAACAGCCATGTAAAATAACATTCTAGCAATATCGCCTTTCACACTATCACGAGGTTCCCAAGAATCTTTATCGTATTTACATTCTGTCGCTTCTGAATGATTCACACCGCCATTATCAAAATCCAAATTCCCACGTGAACTATTGACTGATACATCCGTAGCTCTTAAGTGATGAAGGTCAGTTCCAGGACCTGCAGCCGTTCCAAAATCACCGTGAGATTTTGCCCAAACATGCTCTCGGTTCCAATTATCAACCCCTGAACCATTCGTGAATTTCCCTTGTGAACGTCCTGTATATAAAAGGAGCACATTATTTTTATTATTTGGATCTTCATCAGTATCTCTTAGTGCATCCCAAACTGCACTGTAGGATATCTTTGTATGATTATCAATAATATTATGAAGTTCCTTTTTCAATTCTACTCCCGTTTTCCCCTTCGCGCTATTATAATATGTATCATCATAATTCGCTGCCGCTACACCTTGATTTACTTTTGAAGTCGAAGAAGTGCCTTCACCATATACGGTATCTGTAAACGATAAAGATGAAGAACCTAGAATAAATAATGAAGAAATAGTAAAAATAGCAAGTTTTGTATTTCGGAACACCATATACACATATCCCCTTTAAAATTTAATTTTAACTAATGAACGAAAACAACTCTTTCTAAATACATGAAATATTTCAAAACTACATACACATTTTCTTTTAATATTATAGAAAATCCTATTCAGCCTGTATAAGTTTCCATGCTTTTGGTTTATCCGTTTTTTTCCCTAAAACAATCCAGCTTTTTTCTTTTCCATTTTCTTGATAATTGATTGGATAGCCATCTGTATATAAGAAATATTCAGTTGGATTATTCGGATTTGGATACACTTTAAACTGTGCAGTATTTGTTTTTCGTTTCGCAAGGTGTACCCAATTTGTCATGTTAGAGTAATTTAGGAACACATAATTATCATAGTTGGATTGTGTCATTTTCAGCAGTACACTTTCTCCTCGATGAAGGATTCCGTTATTATCTTTATCAAATACAAACTGAACTGGTGTGCCATGAACTTTATTATCATCTACGTGATTCGATAATAATGCGTAGTCATTAGAAGCATATACTTCAAATGTTAAGCCTCTATTTAGAAACTCACTCGGTACGACGAAGTATTTTTTATTTTCTTGTATTGCTTCTCCCTTAGAATCTTTCACTATCGTATTTTCAATATCTTCAGCAGCAGTTTTGCCAACATATGTTTTAAACCATAAATGGATAAATCCCGCTGTATTTCTTTGGGCTGTTTGCAAGCTTCTCTGAACAGCTGGCATAACTTCTTGCTGCCAAAGAGCATTGTTTCCTTTATTATAGTGAGATTTAATCTCGTCATTGGTAATGTTTCCGATTTCCACTTTTGCGAGTCTCGCTGTTTCATGGATCCACTGTTTTGGATCATTAGAATTCACTAAATTATATACGCCCTCACCATCAGATACTTTATACTGATCCTGAATTGTCGTCACGTAATTTTCAAAAGCACTATGAAACTTTAAAGCACTCATATCGACAGCTGTAAAATTAGCGGCATGCATTGGTTGGGTTGCATCTGTAAAGTAATGCGTCGCAACACCTAAATAATAGAAAGCTTGTTTTCGGTCATCCTTCTTAAAGTATTCACCTGCTAATTTAAAATATTTATCTCCTTGCGAGAGAGCTGTTGGTTCTTCTTCCCCTTTATAGTTCTTTCCCGTATCAGGATCATAGAAATGAGATTTCCATCCTCCCTTAATTAGCCCATCGATGCCGATTGTACCTGTACCTCCATCGTTAAATTCATCCAGGTAATCAGCATCATAAAGACCTCTTTCAAATAACTCCTTATATTCAGGCGTATTTAAAAATTGCAATTCATTTTCTTGAACTGTCTTATCTTGATTGCGACTCATAATTTGAATTGCATTTTGTGCAATCCATAAATGTGTACTTTCATTTGAATGATGCGGATGCTCTGCAGACCATCTTTTCACACGTTTGTGTTCTTGTTGTTCTTGGTTTTCTTGTTTCATTACTTCTCCTATTCCACAAGCTTGTACTTCTGCTGGGATTACCACTGTACCAGAAGCTATCGCTGTGACAAGAGCCATTGTACATAATTTCTTTTTCATACGAATCTCCTAAACCTTATTTCATCTATAACGTAAACGGTTTCACTTTAAGCAAAGATACCCTTCTACATTAAAATGTAGTTTAATCATAACTTATATATTTCAATTTATTTATGCAATTATACATATTTGATTACTAGCTAAAAAAAGAAACGGTACACATAAAAATTCTCTATGCAATGAAATAGAAAAACGAAGATTAAAAACAATTTCAATCCAAATAGACAAAATAACGGTTGTTAAATGAGCTACAAGGAGTTATTGTTTATCGATTATTACAATCAAAAATATTTATTAAATAAGAAAGAGAAATGAATATGGTTTGGAGAACACATGACAAAAGGGCGCGAAAAATAGTAAGATATGTTGCAGGATTTACTACACTTTTAATACTAGTATCCTTTATTTATCAATGGAATAACGGTTTAAACATTGATACGACTGAGAGAGTTTCTTTCGGACTAGTTCTCACTACTTTCCTTTGCAGTTTTTTACCCGTAAAAAAACAAATCAATGAATAATAAAAAAGTACTTGAGGATAGACCTCAGGTACTTTTTTTGCAAGATAACATGTTATGTCTAATTATGTTAGCTGTATTCTTAATTGTATAACAAAAAGGATTGATCAAAAGATCAATCCTTTACTCTACTTCATTTAAGAAAAACAGTGTTAAAACGCCTGGTCCTGTATGCGCACCGATTGCTGCACCAATTGTATTTACAATAAATACTTCACAGCCAAATTTTTCAGTAATTAATGCTTTTAATGCATTGGCAGTTTCTAAATCATCACCATGTGTGATTCCGATTGTTTGATCTTTCAGGTTCTTTCCTCGATCTTCCATGATATCAACCATTCGGCCTAAAACTTTCTTTCTTCCTCTTATTTTTTCAAGCGGTACAAGCTTTCCTTCTTCAACGTTTAAAATTGGCTTAATGTTTAATAGGCCACCAATAAATCCAGCTACCTTACTTAAACGCCCACCTCTAACAAGATACTGCAGGTCAGCTACAGTAAAGATATGCTCCATATGTTTTGTTAGAAAAGCAATTCGGTTCAAAATTTCTTCCTTTGAAGCACCCTCTTTAGCCATTTTCGCAGCCTCTAATACAACAAGCCCTTGACCAAGTGAAGCGCACTTTGTATTAATAATCTCTAAATCTAAATCCGCATATGTTTCTTTTACTTCTTCTTTAATTACTACTGAAGATTGATATGTACCAGAAAGTTCAGATGAAAAAGCTACATATATACAAGGTGTACCTAGCTTTGCATATGTAACAAATTTTTCTTGGAATGTTTCTAATGATGGTAACGACGTTTTGTACACTTCGCCCTCTCTCATCTTTTGTAACAATTGAGTCGATTCTAACGTTACCCCGTCTAAATACTCAGTTTCCGCTTCATCATATACACGAAGTGGAATCAAATCAATATCGTAAGTTTGCAGCAATTCTTTTGGTAAATCCGCCGCACTATCCGTAATGATTTTGACGCTCATTTTTTAAACCTCTATTCTATTATAAGTATACGAAAAAAGAATAATTACCTTTAAATTATATACGTAAAACACTTGTGAAGAAAGAAAAAGTATTATTAGACTATTTTATGCATGAGATAGCAAGAAATGAACTTCTTTTCAACATGATTTATATGGAGATACGAAACTATTATTTTATTACAAATCACGTTATCACCTATATAATAGAAATATAAAAACTTTTCAAGGGGTGTATTTTTATGGGAATCAAGTTTGCTTCATTAGAAGATTTAGAATGGATTAATTATCAATATGAAGACGCGGGATTTGTGCCAAGTGACTTAAAAAAGGATAAAGTTGCGATTATAACGTACAACGGAGAATATGCAGGGTTAGGACGTTTAGTATATATTGATCAAAATACGATAGAGATGGGCGGTATTTACATCCTTCCCAAATACAGAGGTTATAAATTAGCTGGAGATCTCGTTTCTTTTTTAGTGCAAGAAGCCAAACAATCAGATGCATCTCATGTCTATTGTATTCCTTTTGAGGAACTTGCGGATTTTTATAAAAAATATGGTTATAAAAAAGTTGATACAGATCAAAAAGCTGTTCATCCTATTATCATAGCTAAATATAAGTGGTGTTTACAAGAATACGATAAGAATGTTTTATTGTTTGCACTATAAAATTTTAATCAATTACGACTGACAGAAGTCTCCTCCCTAACACGTGCCTTGAGAAAGGAGACTTCTGTTTGAATGCAGTTAAAGTGTATTATACTTTTTCACTTGTAACGGAATGGTAACTACATATAAATCAACCACATAATAAGTAATCCAAATTCCTTTTCCTTCAGCATCCAGTTTTGATTGAAAAAATTGTTCCAACACTTTTCTTTCGCCCACTTTTTAGGAAACCATTGAAATACTTTAGGAACATTATATTTCTTGTTAGACCACATTTTTAACCTCCATAGAACGAAAATAACTACAATCAGGATGATCAGATTAATAAAATCCGAATATAAAGCTTTCAAAAAAACTCTCTCCCTTTTTATTAAAAATGCAACAGCTCCCCTCTTAAAATAGCTTTTTTTACAATAAAATACATGATAGAAAATAGTAAATATGTACCTACTATACCAACAATCGCGATTGAAATTTTACCTGCCATTGTTTCATTTGGATCTAAAACATGAGGTGAAATTGTACCAAAATTTGCAGTACACGCTAACATTACCATCGTACATTTTAAAACTTTCACTTTCTTATTCATACTAATTATCTCCTTACATCCTTAATAGTGGGAATCACATGGTTCTTGTTATGAACTGAAAAGTAAATTCTTTACTCCTTATAAAATAATACACAATGATAGTATAAAATCCGATCTAAAAATAAGGAAACAATTTCATGTTTTCATCAAAAAACGTTATAATAGATTGTAGCCTCTACGACTATGTTATAAAGGAGAATGAAATAATGGCTAAAATTAAAGTATACCAAGCAAAAGAAGAACACATGGAAACAGTAAAAGACATTATTGATGTTCAAGAAGAAAACCCAACTGCTGAACATTTACAAATGCTATACACATGTGTATTAGATACAGAGGATATGGCATTGCCTGAATCATATATCGAAGAAGATATTTTAATCGATTCTATTGAAGTAATGGTAAATGTGTCTCAAAATAAATTAAGAGACCTAGGCACATACGATGTAATTGAAGTACAAAACAAAGGCAAAAAAACACAAATTTTATTATTAGCAGACGAAGAATACGAAATAATTGAAGGCTAATTGGTTACGTTACATACGAAAAACTCCTTTCTAATCTAGAAAGGAGTTTTTCGTTTTCTATGCTTTTGATGTCTCTGCTTTTATATCTTTTTGTTCCTTCTTATATACCATTCGCTCATTCCCCATAAAGAAGATAAACACGAATGCTAAACCTGCTGGAACTAATGCCCACATAAATGTCTGAACGATAGAACTCGAAAGTGCATCAATAATTTTATCTAATATTTGCGGTGGAATTTGAGATCTTGCGCCTTCTGAAAGGATTGCTCTTGCATCCCCTAGCGCATTACTATTGATTCCACCGTCCATGCCTTTAAATGCTTCTTCTAATTGATCTTGAAAACCTGTTCTTTGAATCATACCAAAGATAGTAATTCCAAGTGTCATCCCTAGTGAACGAACAAAGTTACTAGTTGAAGTTGCCGATCCTCTTTGATTCATACCGAAATTATGGATTGCAGCCATACTTAATACCGAGAATGAGAAACCTACGCCAAAACCGATAATAATCATATAAATCGTTAACCATACACGACTTGTTTCTGGTGTTAATGTGCTTAGTAAGAACAATCCACCAAGCATAATAACAGCTGAAATAATCATGATATTACGGTAACTTAGCTTTGATGTTAAAAATCCACCTAACTGTGCTGTAACGACTGAGCCTAACATCATTGGTAATAGTAATAGACCGGAATTCGTTGCGGACCCGCCATATACTCCTTGAATGAATAAAGGAATATAGACAGTTGCTGACATAAAAGCAGCCCCGTAAAATAAAGCGATAATTGTACTCATCCCAAATAAACGCTGTTTAAACATTTCAAACGATATGATAGGTTCTTCCACTTTTCTTTCGATGAAAATAAACATAATCATTAAAATAGCGAATGCTGTAAATAAACTTAAAATAAAAGTAGAATCCCAATCATACTTCTGTCCGCCAAGTTCTAATGCAAACATTAAGCAAACGACTGCACCAACAAGTGTAATTGCACCAAACCAATCGATCTTTTGTTTTTGATGAACGCGTGATTCTTTATAAAAGAATATAATAAAAATAAGTGATAGAACCCCTAGCGGCAAGTTAATATAAAACACCCAGTGCCAGCTAATATAGTCCGTAATATATGCACCAAGTAACGGACCGAAAATACTAGACAATCCAAACACCGCACCAAACAATCCGCCCATTTTCCCGCGTTTTTCGGGCGGAAAGATATCAAATACAATCGTAAATGCAATCGGAACAAGCGCTCCCCCGCCAATACCTTGAATCGCACGATAAATACCTAACTGCGTAATATTTTCTGCTGTACCACAAAGTGCAGAACCAATCATAAAAACAATTAAACCGAAAATAAAGAATTTCTTTCTCCCATACATATCTGATAACTTTCCAAAAATCGGCATCCCTGCCATTTCCGCTACCATATAGGCGGATACGACCCAGACAAAGTTTTCTAATCCGCCTAAATCACCAACAATCGTTCCCATTGCTGTCACAACAATGGTATTATCCATTGATGCCATTAAAATCCCTAGCAATAAACCGGTAACTACAAAGCCGAGTTTACTATCCTTTGCAACCATGTGTCTTACTCTCCCTCTTAATACCTATATTTGTTTATGATCTTTTACAACTGATTTTCCTTTTTGATTAAAACTAGTATGATATTCTACAGCACCAATTTCACACCCAGGACCAATGGTAACATTGTTTCCCCTTACTACTTCAGCTATTGTATGTTCTAAATAAATATCATCCCCTTCAATAAGGCTTGTTTGAAGGGTACCAGTATGGGGTGTAAAAGGCATAAATCTAGATTTTTTTTGTACCGTAATCTTTTTGCCACCTATTTCTTGTACTTTGCTTCCTTCATAACGGAGTGTAATATGAATATTTTCAGCATTTAATAGACCTTCACTTTCAAGTCCACCTGTTAATAATAGCTCTTCTACTTCAATATCCTCCTTAACATGTAAACCTCCTTTAATATCTACAACATTTCCAGATAATTTGCCTTTGACTTCAAACATACCTCTCACTTTCATCTTCTCAACGTGGCCATTACCTTGTACTTGTGTATTTCCATACACTTTCACATATTCTGCCTGTATATTTCCTTGAACTTCACTTTCTCCATAGACGACATAATTTTTTGCCTTCATATCACCAGAAACATCACTCGTTCCATACGTCTTAAATTCATTACAACTAACATGGTTAGAAATTGTTCCTTCACCACGGATTTTCACTTTATTATAAGCTCCACCTGCCGAACTACCTGATCCGTTCACAGTGAGACTATGCTGATTTCCCATATCTATTCCTCACTTCCTCCTAAAATTAAACTTGCTGAATTTCTTTTACTTTCGCATTTTTATCCACATGAAGAACTCCTGTATATTCAATCAGTCCAATCTCACAATTTGGTCCTACCGTAACATTGTTCCCTCTTACTGTTTTGATTTGTACGTGATCAATATCTATATTGTCACCTTCTAACAATTCAGCTTCTAAGTGCGACCCAAACACTGTTTTAAAAAGTCTACTAAATGCTGTTTCTCTATGCCTTACTTTAATTGTTTGACCACCTATTTCTTTTGCTCTACATGTACCGTGAATATCGATGTCAATTTCATCGGCGCTTAGTAGACCTCCAATTGTAAACTGTCCTTCTGACGAAAAGATATCTACTTCACAATTACCGTCAATAGTCGCTTGCCCGCGGATTTTAAGCTCTTCACCTTTCAAAGTACCACCAATTGCTCCTTTTCCAGCAATTTTCAAATCGTTAGCTGTTACATCTTTTGTAATCGTTGCTTTTCCATCAATTCGCATATTTTCAGTGCTTACTGTACCGTCAACTTTACCAGACCCACTAATTTTTGCGCTCTTGCTTTTTAAATCACCATTTACACTACCAGAACCGTTACATTCGAAGTTGTCACATTCAACATTCCCGTTCACAGTTCCTTTTCCGTTTAATTGTACTTTATGAAACTCCCCACCATTAGAAGAACCATAACCATTTATAATTAAATTTTCTGTACGCACTATTTCTCCTCCACTATAATAGTTTTGATTTTAACGCTTCTGTATATTGCATAATTGTTAAACGTACAATTACCTTCGTACCTTTCTCGAAAAATAAATCATCTACATTTGATACTAAGAAGCATGTAGAAATACCGAGTTTACGAGCCACAACTAATTCACTATTCTTTTGTTTCATGATTTCATAATGTTCGTGAAGTACTTGCAGTATCATCTTGCCTTCTTCCAAGCTAATTTCTCCAGATTGAAGCAATTCCTCTAAAATAAATACATAAAGAATATCTACAAACTGAAATTCTGCCTGTTTATTCATTTGTTCTATAAAAAATTGTACAACCGGTTCTGAAGCAATACCCTTTCGGATGATGTCTTCTTTCATAAAAGAAATCTCAGATACACTTGGTGAAAACATATTTGCTAGTTCATCAAGCGATAGGTCTTCTTTCATCGTTTGAATTTTATCAATACGCTCTAATATCTTTTCTTTCGGAAAAAATGTTTCTTGCCCTGTAAAAGTCGATTTCCTGATAAACCAATCTTCTGGTATTAAATTCTTTCGTTTCCACCTATATAGTTGCCCGTATGAAATACCAGTCAGTTCCAATAAATCTTTTTTTGAAATTAAATCTGTACTCAACTGTATAACACTCCTTCCTGATAACAATGTAACATAACACTGTTACATTGTAAATGAGTGTTTTCCATAAATATGCATAATCATGTTCACAACCAGATGTTTATTCCACATAAAAAAGACCCTTTCGTATGCCATTTCATTTCGAAAGAGTCCCTTTATATCAAGGTTTAAACCATATATGGTAAAAATCAATCCATCCTTGAGAATTAATTCTTATATTTTGTACTTTTTCATGTGTACTTATGTGCTGTTTATTACGATATAAAGGAATAATATGAATGTTACGTAACAATGTGTCCTCCACATCGCGTAACAATGTCATTCGCTTTTCTACATTCGGTTCATTAAAGTACGCATGTAATTGTTTATTAAAGTCTAGAGAGCTATGTTGATTTATAAAACTATTTTTCGCAAGAAACATTTGTAAAAAACTTAGCTCTATTTTCTCACTAATTGTCGCGCTATCATGAATCAAATCCGCTTGTTCCATTGTTTCCGCTCGTAATAATTCCAGTGCATCGAGAAAATGTATTTCAATTGTAATTCCGTACTTTGCACATTCTTTTTGAATCCACTTAGAATCTTCCACATGATCTTGTTCTTTAAACGTATATAAGTATAATACTTCGCCACTATATTCGCTCTTTTGTAGAAGAGTGTTCACACCCTCATTTATGCTCCAAGTTGCACGATTTGCTAGTAATAATTCATCTGCTCCCTCACCGCGTTCTCCCTCTAACTCATCTATTATTTTATTACTATGAATTATTCCATATAATGCTTGCCTAAATGTACTATTTTGCAAAAGTCCTTGTTTTTTAGTATTTAACGTAACATACGTTACGTTAGATTCCATTTTAGAAAGTTCTTTATGAGGGTTCTCTATCTCTTTATGCTCAGCTTTCATCGAAACGTCATATTCATCCGTACTTTTCGGCACATTCCAAAGTTCAATTCGATCAAGAAATGGTCGTTCACGAAAGTATGAATTATGTACTTCTAATACAAAGATAGAATCATTATTTTCTCGTAATTTAAATGGCCCTGTTCCACTTACATTCCCTTCTTCATCTTCTGTTACAATAGAACACTGTTCTGTACCTAAAATATGTAATAGCAACTTATTTTCTGTATGCAAGTATATCTCCACAATATGTTCATTTACAATATGGATTCTTTCAACATGCTGCAACATCCACAAGTACGGATTATCCTCCCTATTCATAAATCTATCGAATGAGTAGACAACATCATGAGCTGTGAAACGTTTACCATTATGAAATTGCACACCTTTACGCAAATAAAAAGTCCACACTTTTTGGTCGTCATTATACTCCCAATGAAACGCAAGTCTCGGCTCTATTACATTGGTACTCTCGTTCACATATACAAGCGTGTCGTAAACATGTTTCACCATATGACATTCTGAACGCATTGTAGCATATACAGGATCCAATAGAATCTTCGGACGCATTTCAACTTGTAAACGAAGTACATCTTGTCTACCTTGAGTCGTCATTTCAATTTGATAACCAAATATTGAATTTATCCAAGTTTGGAATTGTTTTTGCAGCATTGGAAAATACTCCATATATTGTTCAACAAATTCTTTTCCGCCTTTTACATCTCCCTGTTTCGTTATTTCTTTCCCCTTTTCTAAAATTAATACAGCGGGATCTTTTTGAAACGATACCTTTGATCGATTCCCTCTCCCGCGTCCTGGAGACCAACCAACCCATCCTAGCTCTTCTAATTTTTTTATAATAAATTTACTGTTTCTATCAGTACAAAACAATGTTTCAGATATATTTTGTAATGTTATTTCTATTTTTTCTCCCTCTGGTCTCCCTTTTCCATACCGGATCCAAAGCTGAACGTACTGATCTAAAATAACCATATTCATCCCCCTAAAAGGTGAAAAATCCCACTCTTTCATTCTACCCTTTTTCATTCCTTGCTTCTATCTTAAGATTTCCATATAGAAAGGAGGAAATAAAGAATGAAAACTCTTATAAAACGTTATAGTAAACCGATTTGGATTCGACTACTAGGTGAATTGTTAACAAGAACAACTGAGGCGATGTTAGCGATAATTTTTATTGTACATGTCAATAAAGCTTTAGAAGGAAATGTCGTCTTGACGATGCTTCTCTTTGGCTTGCAACCACTTTCTGATATCATATTCACAATCATTGCTGGAGGCGTAACAGATAAGTACGGTAGAAAGAAAATTATGTTACTTGGATTATTCATACAGGCAATTGCAATCGGTGGATTTGTTTTCGCTGCATCAGTCCCGTTCTTTGCTTTGTTATATGTAATGAATGGTGTTGGCCGCTCCCTATACATTCCTGCTCAGCGTGCTCAAATTGCAGATTTAACTGCGCCAGAACAACAAGCGGAAATATTTGCTGTTCTTCAATCAGTGGGAGCAGTCGGAGCTGTAATTGGCCCGTTCATTAGTGCCTTTATTTATAATAGTCATCCTGAATACTTATTTATAATTCAAGCTATGGCCCTCCTGCTATATGCCATTCTCGTATGGACGCAGCTTCCCGAAACAGCGCCAATCATTCAAACAGCTCAAAAATCAACACAAGTCACAACAAAGAAAGAATTTATTTTTAAGCATTATGCCGTATTCGGACTTATGATATCTACTCTTCCGATTAGCTTTTTCTATGCTCAAACTGAAACAAATTATCGTGTATTCGCAGAGAATATCTTTCCAAATTTCTTATTCGTTCTCGCATTCATTTCAACTTGTAGGGCAATTATGGAAATCATACTACAAGTTGGTCTTGTCAAATGGTCTGAACGATTTTCAATGCCCAAAATCATCATGATTTCATATGTTTTTTATACATTGGCAGCCATCGGTTATGGTTATTCTACAACATTATGGTCACTCTTCTTTACATTGCTTTTCCTTACAATTGGTGAAAGCATTGCTTTAAATCACTTACTCCGCTTTGTTTCGGGAATCGCACCAAGTCACATGCGCGGATTATATTTTTCCATTTACGGCATACACTGGGACATTTCTCGAACATGCGGTCCCGTTATTGGAGCAATGGTATTAGGCCATGTAAACGGCAGTACCCTATTTTATATTTGTGCCTGCTTATTAATAATTGGTGGAATCATTCAAACCTATTTTGTTTCTTCCGTAGAGCGCAACAAATCAAAAGAGCTGTCTTTATAAAAGAACAGCTTTTTTTCTTCTCTTTACTAACCAGCACCATTATTCATGTTATCTTCTAGAGAAAATACAGAGATACGATCCTTGGATAATTACTTTTAATTCAATTTGTTGTATCCCTGCCGGTTATTCGTTTATACCGATCGTAATATTACAGGCACTTATGAGAAAAAATTAGATATAAGTACTGTTTTGAAAAAATAAATCATAAAAAAAGCTGCCCATTAAAGAGCAGCCCTAAATATGTATTTATACCTCAATATCTTTGCCATCTTCAACAATATGGTACAGTAAATGAGCCAAATGATGAATCGGACCATACTCTTCCTCTTCTTCATCTGTTTCACCTTGGAACTCAAGATCATTTAAGTATAATGCTAAAAATTGATAGAATAATTTCAAATCAAATCCATAGCAAGCACTTGGTTCTTCGTGATCTCCTTCATATTGTAACATTAAGTATTGCTCGTTTCCTTCTGCATCTTCCGCATCAAAGAATACAAAGAATCCTACATTTGTATCTAAATCAAATAGATGGCGAGTACCGTTTTCTGTTACTTTATTGAAGTCCTCTTCACTTAACTTATGTACTGTTGTTGCTTTTGCATTGTCTTCTTGATGAAAGTTTACTGTAAATGATTTCAATGCTGACACCTCCTGATTGTATAACAGTAGCATAACAGATTAGGACAAATAATACAAAAATGGATTGCTGACAATTGACAGCAATCCACTTAATTCACTTTCGCAATGCACGCAGTAATAAGCTAACAATAAATATTAAAACGATTGCACCAATTAATGCTGGAATAATTGCATAACCTCCGATAACCGGTCCAAACGTACCCAATAATAATGTTCCAAGCCAAGAACCAATAATCCCAGCAATAATATTTCCAATTACACCACCAGGTACATCTTTACCAACGATTAAACTTGCTAGCCACCCTAAAATACCACCAACAATTAATGACCATATGAATGCCATATTATTTCCTCCTTCATATCATAAAAAAATATTCCTAAATCATCGCTTACCATTAGTTATGTTACTTTTTTTATTAAGTTATACTTTTAACTTGCGTGTTGTAGAAATACGATTAACCCAAACGATTTAAAGGAACACTGCCATCGTCAACAAGGATTTTACGGGAGACATAATCTATATCTTTATTCTTTGATCTAATTATTCAAGATTGGGTTTAATAGGTGCATGTATAATCCCCCTAAAGGCTCCACAAACAGAACAAATGTTTTAATATTTTTCTTAAAATTCAGTAAAATGAACATATGAAAGGGGGAGCATAAATTGAACAATGTCGATTTACTATTATTAAACCTATCAGAAGTAAGAAGACGAAGCATAAAAGTTTGGACAACTATTCCTGAGGATACATTAGATTGGAGACCAGATGCTGAGGCATTAAGTTGTAAAGAGATGATAAGACATGTTTTAGAAGCTGAATACATTTATCTGCAAATATTAAAAAATCAAGGTGATGCACAAAATGTAACGTCACCTTATGAGACAAGAGCATTTACATCTGTTTCGGACGAACTCCATTTTGCACAACCATACCATGAACTGTTTATTGATTTTATAAAATCTTTATCAAATGAAGAATTAGAAAATATAAAAATAGATCGTTCAAACCTAACTGAACTTGGATACACGGGATATATTCGCTCTTTAGGTGATATGCTACTACGAATCGCGTATCATGAAAGTGTTCATACAGGACAAATATTAGATTATATGAGAACGATGCAGATAGATCGACCAGATATTTGGGACTAAGGTTCTTGATATTTACACATTGAAGAGAATAATTCTCTATTCGGCGGAATAATTGGTCCTAGGCCGTGATTTCCATGGATTTCCGGAAAAAACAAAGGATCTTCCGCCGTCATTGGTCGGCTCGCTCCTTTCATTATTTTTTACCTTCGTAACATAAACATTTCAGTTACAATCTCTTTTCAAATGTTACCATAGTCAGTTACAATCTCAAGGATATCAATATTACATGTTTTATCAGCACAAATTAAAGCAGCCGCTTCATTGATACCAAAACCTCCAAAAAAAGATTGTTTTTTATTAACTCTCTTCCCCCTCCTTATCATATTCTACTATTATTAGTATGTGAAAAAGACAAGGCGGTGAAACAATAAAAAAATAAAAAAGCCGCCTATTTGCTGGCAGCTATAAAGAGATAATACAATTGTTTTCCTTATATTCAACTAACGTTCATTTTTTAAATATGAATACAACTTAGTTAGCTTTCATTTTCCTCTTAAAACCTAAAACAGCAATTACAAAGATAATAATCGTATTGCCAACTATCCATAATAAATGTACAACCAGATCACGGTATTCACCAGATAAAGCAAATCGTGTAGCATCAACCGCATGAGCAAATGGCAATGCGTAACCGATTGTTTTAATTGTACCACCCATCATATCTAACTTGAACCAAGTGCCACTTAACCATGTGTAAATGAAACAAGTTTATCATATTTAGCGAGAAGACCTCTACCTCAAGCGCGTAACGGTAGGTGGGGGGGAGTTCAATGTTAAAGGACTTTATTATTAACAGCAGTTTCCCTCTTTTTATAAGACAAATATGCTAATACATTCTTACTTGCATCATATTTGGGATTATTTCCTTTTCTTGGCTCCCTAACATGTGTCTTCTCAAATCCAGGAATTTCAGGCATGCTTTCCAAAAATTCGACAATTTCTTTTTCAGTTCCCTCAATACGTACACGAATCATTTTTACTACTCCTCAATCTTGTTTTTCTCTATATTTAAGTATAACGTATCTGGAAAAGGCTGCAAGATAATTATCTTTTTAAAGTTGAGCTTTTTTGACATACAAAGAGCGCCATCTCAGTATAAAACGATTCTACTTTATTATTTTCAAAACAAATTTTGAAAAACTCCTTCATTTCATTTGAAGTTTTCATCATACAATCTGTTAACTTTGAGCGCGTTTGCTGTGGCACATCCATCATGTCGCACCACCAATCAAAATTAAATTGTTTCTCAAATGTAATACATGATCGCATTTGCAAACCGTTTTTTTCTAATAATGAAATCCATTCTGTTTTTGTCAAAGCCCGCTCGTGACTCGGATCACGTTTCTTCTCAATAAAATTATAAAATGTATCATACTCTGGATTTTCTGGAGACACATTATCAATTAAAACGAAAAAACCCATTTCTTCTAAAACTCGATGTACTTCCTGAATGAACTGAGATGGATTTTGGAAATGATGTGCTGCAATACGACATACTACTGTATCAAATGACGCATTAGAGAATGGTAAATTCTCAGCATTTCCAGCTACAAATGAAACGTTATCATGTCCATTAGAATGAATAAATTCTTTTGCTTTTTCCAACATTTGTTCCGTTAAATCAAGAGCAACTACACTTTTGAATAATGGTGCTAATGTATTTGCTACATGTCCACCTCCTGTAGCAATATCAAGAAGACGAGCATTTTTATGATCTTGAACTTGCTGCATTAAGTATTGCAAATCTGACCCTTTTGTATGAATTTGACTTTTGACATACTTTTCAGCGTTACTACCAAATTGAGTCTTTATAAGTTCTTCATTATTCATTCTGGATCAACTTCTTTCAACATATATTTACATATTCTTTTTCAGCAAGAATATATAAATGTCCTCTTTTCATCGTAGTATAGAAGTTTATTTGTACCTTCTCTATTTAACTTCGCCAAAATTCCCTCTATATTTTTATCACGCTAAGCATACACTCTTTACGCAACGAAACACCGTTTGAATAATAAAAAAATCCTGAGAAATAACGATTCTCAGAATTTTTACTTTAAAAATATTCTTAATTCAAATCTGTAAGCAGTTCGTTTTCCCATGCAATTGTATTCACGTATGAGTCCTTACTTCTAAACATTCTAAGCGTATAATTAAGATTGTACTTGTCCTGATTTATAAATTCTATGTCCAATTTATTAAAATGACTACCGATATGAAAAGCAAGAAAATACTCGTTCCAATCCGAATAGGAGTTTTGGGCAAGTTTTGCTGCTTGCACCATGTAATGATTCGCTTCCTTTTTGGATAAATAACCCAATCTCCTACCAATCCGGCTCAAACAAATACACCATGCATAATCAAATGCAGCAATCCCAGAATCCGGTAACATATGTAACCCATGATTAGCGACATAAAGTTTTTCATAGTCGGGTTGATCTTTAGGTAACTGTTTCCTCCTCGCTTCTGAAAGAGGGCTTAATTGATTGCGCATAGAATTAAATTCGTAACGCGACCCCTCTTCTAAAAACCACTCAATTCTCTCTTTTAACGCTGCTGGTTCTTGACAACCACATTTTCTCAGCGCTTTTTTTAAATGCTTTTTACCAAGTATACGGTCTCTTATGAAAGTAAATTCATATTCAGTATAATAATTCATAAGAAAATGAGTATCCAAACATACTGTGGACAAGCAGCGAAAATATTGATCAATCTGCTTTCTTTTCCCTAGAACTAGCACCCTGTCTCCTCCTTATGCTTTAATTTTCAGTCTGTAAAATTTCCATAATTCCCAAACAATTGGAAGGAGAAAGAAATATTGAAGCGGCAACCGGGTTACCATTGTAATAATGAATAATACAACATAAATCCAAGTACGTCTTAAAAACATGAAAGTATAATACAAAATATAACTCATTATATGTTTCTTTGTTAACTTCTGCTTCTCTTCTTTTCTTCCATTTCTAACAAACAATTCATTGATATATGAAGCAAATTCCACGCGGTTCAAATCGATTTCTCGCGCCTCTTTCGCCTTATCTTCGGCTTTTTCTAACTCCCCTATCTTAACTAAACATTTCGTCATCATTAACATAGCGTCCATATGCTCCGGTTGAATCGAAAGCAGATGTTCACAATCCTTAATGGCAGTGTCAAATTGGCTACGGTTATAATTTATACGAGCGCGATACAATAAAGCATCTGGATCATCCGCATCAATTAACAATACGTCGCTAAATGATTGCAGTGCCCGTTCCTGATTTTCTGTACGTAAATAATAAACACCTTGCATACGTAACAACTCGGGATCCTTTTGATACATTGAATATGCACGAGTTAACAATTCATTTACGGCTTCTAGTTCATTCGCTATAAGTTTCCTTTGTACTTCTTCTCGTAAATAAAAATACGTTTCGAAATCGAAATGATTGTCCTTCTCGAAAACGTCATAACGCATCCCCTTTAATCCGCTAATTCTCTCTAATAAAAACTGCACATTTTCTTCACCATATTCACTTTCCAAATCCTCTTTTTGCTCACTAAAACGAAAAACATCGTCGAGCAACACCCAAATTGAATGCGGAAAATAATAATGATATAAGAAGAACTCTATTAATTGATCTTGAAGTGCTGCTGCATATTGAACATCCCATATCACATCAGAACGCAATAATTCTTCCCAGTTTTCCGATTCCATTCGTGCAAAGAAATCATCATAAAGTGCCTCAATTCTTTCCATAAATGAATAGACTGGATGCTCTGCAATAACGGTAGTAGCAATTTCAGCGTTGCTGTCAATCCATGGAGAGATTATAAGCTCTCTATCATGTCCATCCGTTTCTTCTAGTTGAACAAGTGGCTTGTCTTTCATTTGCTTCGCACTTTTAATCGCTTGATCGTATGCCTCTCTCAACCGTTGATACCCTTCTGGATCATCTTCTGGATGATGTATTTTTAGACGTTTTGCATAAGCTTTTTTTATAGCTGAAATATCATCGGTAGGTTCAATCTCTAACGTACTCCAAATACTCATTAACGATTGATCCACCTTTCTATACTCTCGATATGTTCTTTTAGAATACTAGCGGCTTCTTTAATCTTTTTATCATTTTGTGTCATAAGTACACTTTCAAATTGTTGTAGCAATATAGCAATTTTTTTCCGTTCATCACCAAGAAATTCTTCATAAAGTCGTTCACCTTTTGCTAGAAGCAATCGATTTTCTTCTCGATCTCGTGGATGAATTTTAATGTCTCTCAATTCTAAAAGTCTAGACTCAATTTCTTCATCTGTAAGATTCCCAGCATTTTGTTGAATAACGACTCTTTTCTTCTCTCCAGTTGTTGTACTTATTACTTCAACTTCAAGAATACCGTTAATATCGTATGTATATCGGACATCAATAGACTCTTTCCCTGCAGGAGCTGGGGGTACTTTAATTTTGAGTTCCCCAAGTTTTAAATTGTTTACTACCATACGGTTTTCTCCCTGATACACATCTACAAGTATATATTGTTGCTTATCCATAATAGTATAAAGTCTTTCCACTCTACTTACAGGAATCGGTGTATTCCGCTCAATTATTGGGAGGAAATACCCAGACTCTTTCTTTCCATCACCTAATTCTTGAACAACACTTGTTCCTAAGGAATATGGACAAACATCGGTTAAGATAACTTCTTCTAACGCCTTATTTCGTTCTTTTAGAGCAACTTGAATTGCAGCACCTAAGGCAACCGTTTCATCGGGATTTATATTCGCATACGGCATACGTCCAAACATTTTAGAAATAACAGATTTGATAAGCGGCATTCTCGTCGCCCCACCAATTAAAATAACAGCATCTAAATCCTTCGGGTCCAGTGAGGCATCACGCAGTGCACGTTCTATAGGATAACGAAGTCGTAAAAGAAGTGGTGTTACGATTTTTTCAAATTCGCCTCTGTTAATACGAGTTTCGTATGTCTTATTATTTATCATAACCTTCATATTTGCAGCATGTTCATCACATAAAGTAAGCTTACAACGTTCTGCCTGTGTATAAATTAATGATAACGTTTTCGAATCAAGAGAATCGGAATCAAGTTGATGTGACTCAAGAAAAAAATTCATTAAACTTCTTGTGAAATCTTCGCCTCCAAGATAATTATCACCAGCGATTGATTTCACATCCATTATTCCTTCAAACAATTCCAAAATGGAGACATCGAAAGTACCCCCACCCAAATCAAATACAAGAAATTTTGTTTCTGACTCTTCTTGATATAATCCATATGCAATTGCAGCTGCTGTTGGTTCACTAATAAGGCGCTCAACCTTTAATCCGGCAATTTCTGCAGCTCGCTTTGTAGCTTTACGCTGTGCATCATTAAAATATGCAGGTACACTAATCACAGCACCCGTAACAACTTCATTTAAATAATCCTCTGCATCTTGTTTCAAGGATTTAATAACAAAAGATGAGAGTTCTTCAGAAGAAAAAGTATATGTACCTAGTTCATATTTTTTCTCTGTTCCTATGAAACGTTTAAAAGTTGATGCTGTCAGTTGTGGATGAGTAATTAATCGTTCTTTTGCAATACGCCCTACTAAAATTTCACCACTCTCATCAACACTGACTACCGATGGTGTAAGAAATTCGCCAAGAACATTCGGAATAAGGATCGCACCATCCTCCGACCAAGAGGCTACTAAACTATTCGTTGTTCCTAAATCAATTCCAATTGTTGCCATACTAATCCCCTCTCTTTTTTACTATATTTTACTATATCATTAGAATTAGGAAAAGTATGTAAAAACAAGGGAATTCAAAGGGATAAAACATTATATTAGCTTAGTTAAACACAATCTTGTTACGTGTAACTACTCCTCCATATACGAATGTTGAACGCATATTCGTGTTATCGAAAGTCAGCCTAATAAACTACAGTTTCGTCTTTCTAAACGTAAAGAACCAAGTAAGTCCTCTCTATTCAATGAACTAAACACTCTATTTCCTTCCGATCTTCTTGTTTTATATATTTATATACATTTAAACCATATGCTTGTACGACGAAGGAAAGTGACAATACAAATAGTTCTTTTAACACATTCTCTTCGTACTCATCGACCCAATCCTTTGTTTCTACGCAAAAATTAAAAATCAACGTATAGAAACTTCCGCATTCAATTTCTGTTTTACCTACACCCATTTCTCTTAATAACTCTTTACATAATAACGAATGTCTATCAATAAAACGCGGAAAGTAATAAGCATAAATCATTTCACGGCACTTCTCCCTAATTATTTCCTCAAATTTAATATAGTATATTCTACTTTCAAAATTGAGCGATCCTCTTGTTTTCCCACTATACTCCCGTAAAAAATCTTCAATTGTATCATATGTATAGCCTTCGTGTGTTTGATTCATATGTACTAGAATACCACTAGAGTTCACCATATATTTTGGGACTGATATGTAATAATATGCAATCCAAAAACAAAGCTTTGCTATTATCTCCTCTTTCTGCTCCTGCAAAAACTCGTCGAACAATTTTTTGAAAAATTGTTGAATCATAAGTATCCCTCCCTCATACATTTTAAATTTATTCCAATGTATTTTCTAATATGTAAATTTGATTTTTTAGCTTTATAAATTCAATTTTTCATCCCAAACAAAAAGATTGAATTTCCGTTATCAAACACGTAATATAGACTCTGATTCAAAAAAGAACGATTGAAATATATGAATAAAAGGAGGGTTTATATACAATTTTTCCCATTTTATAAGACTGAGAGGTTTTGTTATGTGGCGTAATAAAAACGTCTGGATTGTTCTAAGCGGTGAGTTTGTTGCAGGACTCGGTTTATGGCTCGGTATTCTTGGTAATCTAGAGTTCATGCAAAAACATATACCATCCGATTTTATGAAATCAATGATTATGTTTATTGGACTATTAGCAGGTGTTCTTGTTGGACCAATGGCTGGCCGAATGATTGATCAATATGAAAAGAAAAAAATCCTTCTATATGCAGGGTTTGGTCGCGTTATAAGCGTTGTTTTTATGTTTTTTGCTATTCAATATGAAAGTATTGCTTTTATGATTGCCTTTATGATTGCCATTCAAATTTCAGCTGCGTTTTATTTTCCTGCATTACAATCAGTTATTCCACTTATCGTTCGTGAACATGAGCTATTACAGATGAATGGTGTTCATATGAATATCGGGACAATTGCTCGTATCGTTGGTACATCCTTAGGTGGCGTTTTGCTTGTTATGATGAGTTTGCAATATATATACGCTTTTTCAATGATTGCATATGCACTATTATTTTTATCAACATTTCTATTACAATTTGAAGATCAAAAAAACAATACCCCAAATAAAAAAACAGAAAAAGACAACAGTTTTATGGAAGTATTCCGTATTTTAAAAGGAATTCCAATCGCATTTTGTGCACTTATTTTAAGCGTCATTCCCCTTTTATTCATTGGCGGTTTTAACTTGATGGTAATTAATATTAGTGAGATGCAACATGATACAACAATAAAAGGATTTATTTATACGATTGAAGGGATCGCATTTATGTTAGGAGCCTTCGTTATTAAACGTCTGTCCGAGTATTTCCCACCAGAAAAATTGCTATACTTCTTTGCGTTCTGTACTGCTTTTGCACATCTTTCACTGTTCTTTAGTGATGTAAAATGGATGGCACTTGTATCATTCGGGCTATTCGGATTTAGTGTCGGTTGCTTCTTTCCTATCATGTCGACAGTTTTTCAAACGAAAGTTGAAAAAAGCTATCACGGACGTCTTTTCTCATTCCGTAATATGTTTGAAAGGGTCATGTTCCAAATTGTCTTACTTGGAACGGGATTTTTCTTAGATACAATTGGATTGCAGTATATGGTGCTTATTTTCGGTGTCATTTCATTATTCATTATCCTTATGTCGTTATCAAAACAAAAGCAAACAACTAAAAATACTTCCAAAGTATCAAACATGTAAAATCCATCTCAACATTGAGATGGATTTTTTCTTATTGTAAGAGTTGTCCAAAGTCTCCGGTTGTTACACTCCCACTATTTGCTTCATCTGTATCGATATGCATATCTAATGCGTAAGTATCTTTTACACGAATTAGTACTTGATTAAAAACCAATCCTCTGTTTCCTTCTACTTTAACACTTACATATTGTCCATCTTTCACTTGAAAGGTATCAGCATCTTGAGGTGTCATATGTATATGACGCTCAGCGATGATTACGCCTTTTTCAATTTCTAAAGAGCCCTTTGGACCAATAAGAGTAATTCCTGGCGTTCCATCAATATTACCTGACGCTCGAATCGGAGCATCTACTCCTAACTTACGTGCATCTGTTTTTGAAATTTCAACCTGTGTAAACTTTCGGATAGGACCAAGAATACGGACTTTTGAGATTTCTGCCTTTTCAGTCTTAATCGTTACTGTTTCTTTTGCTGCAAATTCTCCTGGTTGTGAGAGTTCTTTTGCAACCACTAGCTCATATCCTTCCCCAAAAAGTTTTTCTAAATCTTCGTTTGTCAGATGGATATGCCGATTTGATACGCCGATTGGAATTTGTTTCACCTGAAACACCTCTTCATTATATAGTAGCATTCATACTCTTTAGTCTTTCCTTCTTTTTCTTTTTACACAACTACATTTTGAATTCTGGCTCAAAAGTGTTAAAATATAATTATGTGTTTTCAGAATAATAAAAGAATATAAAAAGTAGATCATTGAAAACACAGTTTTTTAGGAGGGGTTTTGATGACTTATACGTTAGCAACTAGAATGAAAGCATTCCAATCTTCTATATTTAGTGAACTAGCAGCTTATAAAAAAGAAAAAATTGCAGCAGGTCACAAAATGATTGATTTAAGTATCGGCAATCCAGATATGCCTCCTGCTGATATTGTAAGAGAAGCTATGGTACATACAGCAAGTGGAAAAGAAAATTACGGTTATACTTTATCAGGTATTCAAGAATTTCACGAATCAGTAACTGAATATTACGATAACAATCACCATGTTAAATTAGATCCAAACAATGAAGTTTTATTATTGATGGGTTCCCAAGATGGGCTCGTTCACTTGCCGATGGTTTTTGCAAATCCAGGTGATCTTATTTTAGTACCTGATCCTGGATATACAGCATATGAAACGGGTATTCAAATGGCAGGTGCAAAACCTTACTTCATGCCTTTAAAAAAGGAAAATGACTTTTTACCTAATTTACAAGACATTCCTGAGGAAATTGCTAAACAAGCAAAAATGATGATATTGAACTTCCCTGGAAATCCAGTTCCAGCAATGGCACATGAAGATTTCTTCAAAGAAGTTATTACCTTCGCGAAACAACACAAAATTATTGTGGTACATGATTTTGCCTATGCAGAATTTTATTACGATGGAAAGAAACCAATCAGTTTCTTATCTGTTCCTGGTGCCAAAGAAGTTGGTGTTGAAATTAATTCCTTATCCAAAAGCTATAGCTTAGCTGGTAGTCGCATTGGTTATATGATTGGAAATAAAGAAATTGTAGGTGCACTAGCGCAATTTAAATCAAATACAGACTACGGTGTGTTCTTGCCAATTCAAAAGGCAGCATCAGTTGCCTTACGTCACGGTGCCGACTTCTGCGCCAAAAATCGTATCATCTATCAAGAACGCAGAGATACTTTAGTCGATGGTTTTGCTTCTTTCGGATGGCATGTTGATAAACCCATTGGTAGTATGTTCGTATGGGCGGAAATACCAAAAGGCTGGACTTCATTAGAATTTGCTTATGCATTGATGGATCGTGCGCATGTTGTTGTAACTCCTGGTCATGCTTTCGGACCACATGGTGAAGGTTTTGTGCGTATCGCACTTGTCCAAGATAAAGAAGTGTTACAACAAGTTGTTGAAAATATTAAAAAGAGTGGTATTTTTTCTCTTGAAAAAGCAGATGTATTAGTCAAAAATTAATTACAAATCCCCTGCTTGCTTTTAGCAGGGATTATTATTTTCCCATTTAAAGATTAAAGAACGGAGACCTTTATGAATATCAAGAATATTAACGATATACTCCCTCATCGCTACCCATTTTTAATGATTGATAGAATCACAGACATTGAAGATGGAAAATCCGTTAAAGGATATAAGTTGATAACAAATAATGAATGGTTTATAACCGAGTCGCAAAATAACATGCCTCACATGCTAATTGTCGAAGCACTTGCACAGCTTGGAGCGTTCGTAGGAACAGACAATTCTACTGGATTAGGGTTTCTCTCTTCATTAGACGGTGTAACATTTAATGGAACCGCTACACCTGGTGACAAACTAGATTTGCAATATGAAGTTCTGCGAAACAAACGAGGATTTATTCTTGGAAAAGGAATTGCTTCTGTAAACGGTAAACCAATTGTTACAGTTGAAAAATTATTAGTTTACATTTCTTCATAAAGAGTCAATGATAGATGTTCATTATTATTACACAATGATAAGGGGTGCAAAAATGAAGAGCGCCGTCGGTATTGATGCTGGAGGAACACTAACAAAAATCGCTTATTTTGATAATGACAATGAATTGCATTTCGAAAAATTTTACTCACATGAACAAAACAAAATTAAAGATTGGTTCAATAAAAATAAATATATAAATAGATTGTCTCTGACTGGTGGTAAAGCTGAACAGTTACAAACAATATTTTCAGAAAAATACAATATAGAGTATGTTGCAGAATTCGATGCCACACTTGCTGGTGTTCATTATCTCATTGACCAAGAAAAGCATTCCATAAAAAACTTTATTTTAACGAATATCGGCACCGGTACGTCCATTCATTATGTCTATAACAACAAATATATTCGCACTGGTGGAACAGGGATTGGCGGAGGAACTATCATGGGGCTATCAAAACTATTAACAGATATAGATTGTTTTGAAGAAGTCATTCAACATACAAAACTAGGATCTAGGCGGAATCTCGATATTACAGTTGGAGATATTTATAACGGCATTCTTTCCCCTATTGATAGTAATTTAACAGCCAGCAATTTTGGAAAAGCTGCTAGCAGTGAAGTGGATTATAACAAATCTGATTTACTTGCAACTCTTCAAGGTCTTGTCGGTGAAGTAGTTACTGCATTAAGCCTTCAATTTGCAGAAGCGAAAGATGTAGCTCATATCATTTATATTGGATCTACCCTTTCAAACAATAAAAAACTACAAGAGATTATAAGTAATTATACCGTGTATCAAAATAAAAAACCTATCTTCTTGCAAGATCACGGTTTTTGCGGGGCTATTGGGGCCTTATTGCGTACAACAAAATAAATTTATTATTAACTTAGGAAGAGCTAGCGATCGACTTCACGGCCTAATTTCGACATTAATGTAACCTACATAATAAAAAGGGCCCTGAATAAATACCATGTCATCCATTAATATTGTGGATGACATGGTATTTCCCATATAATTGAAATACATTATGTAAGGGGGTGAAATTATGGATACTTCTGCGTTTTACTCTATTGTGATCATAATTGCTGCGTTGGTCTTATGGCGTAGAACTAGAGCAATGTATCGTCCTATTAAAGGAAACGGAATCCGCATTCTCTTACCCATACTATTTTTATTATTACCCTGCGTTCCCATCATCTTAAATCCAAAAGCACATGCCTCAGGTTGGGAATTGATTTGTGCAGTTATCTTTGGGTTCCTTTTGTCAATTCCACTTATTTGGACCACTAACTATGAAATTCGATCCGATCAGCATATTTATGCTGTAAGAAACAAGAGCTTTATTATTACCTTTCTCATCGTACTTATTATCCGGTTTTTACTTCGTGATTATTTAAAATGGCTAGGTCCAGAAACAAAAGCATCACTATTTATGACTGTAGCACTGGGATATATCTTACCTTGGAGAATTATCTCTTTCATCAAATTTCGTCAATTATACAAAAGTCGAATCCAAACGAACGACAATATTGACTTACGGTAACACTGAATATGTGCCCCTTCAGTACTTCTGAAAGGGCTTTTAAAGTTTTTTAAACCTAATTGGACTTACCATTAAGAGAGCGAGGATTAAAGTAATCCATGCATTGCTATATAAAAACAACCCCATTCCAGCTAATGGCAATCCAGCGGCTGGGATAGGTAATCCCTTAAAATATCCAATGGTTGGTTTAACGCTAAATTTAGCTAATCTTAAGGCACCCATCGTTGGGAAAAGGATAAATGCCAAAGAAGTTAAAATAGATGGTGCCGCTATCGAATGAAATAGAAGTGCAGGAGCAACTCCGAAACTAACAATGTCAGCTAAGGAATCCAATTCTACGCCGAATTCACTGTTCACTTTCAATTTTCTTGCAATCCTTCCATCAAGAAGGTCTAAAACAGCAGAAAAGAAAATAAAAATAGAGGCTGCTTCTAAAAGGCCACTCATATTCAAGGTAATTGAAAAAACACCACACAATAAATTTCCGATCGTAAATAAATTGGGTATAGCTTTTACTATGTGATTGAACAAGGTTGTCCCCCCTAAGTTGATCAAACTTCCCATATATGTAGCATTTTCTATATATTCTTCTGTTATTCTTTAAAATACATGACTACTGTACGCTAAGTAAATTTCGACAAGAGAAAAGTATCCAAGAAGGTTACAAACTTGAGGTTTATAAATTAAATACTGCATAATAAGCAGTATTTCTAAAGTGCGCTTAATCCCGACAACAGAGAGAATAAAATGATTATCGTTTGTAGGTGAGATTAGCGTAACTACTTCGCATGCCAATTTCACTCATACATCTTCTTCGTTAATAAAAGGCTTTGAGTGAGATTCTTGTAGTGGTTCTTCTTGTGTGGGAACGTTTTGTTTAATATGGATATTTTCATAAATACCCCCGATATAAAAGCCTTTATTTTCGTAATATTATATACTATCTAAAGTAAAACGAGTGTTGTAGTAAAACTATTTTTGATGTGATAGTACATAAGGTCATATAGAGTTCTTCTAAATTGAACTATCCCCACCTACCGTTACGCGCTTGAGGTAGAGGTCTTCTCGCTAAATATGACAAAAAGTACACCACTCTCTAATAAGTGATGTACTAACAATTATATAATGTTACAGAGTAGCCTGTTTTTTATTGAACCTTTTCATTTTCTAACATATACGTATCTGTGGATACCGACTGCAAGAACGTATTCATTTCCCCTACAGAATAAATATATAACTCATGCATTGCACGTGTACAAGCAGTATAAAATAATTTCCGTTCACTTTCTCGGCTATATTTTTTCTTTGATGCATCATAGATGATAACCGCATCAAACTCTACCCCTTTCGATAAATACGATGGGATAATCAAAATACCTGTATCAAACGAACTCGTTTCTTTCTTAATGAGACGAACTTGTAATGATGTTTGAAGTGCAAGATAAGCTTCTTTACTTTCCTCAGCTGTTTTACAAATAACCGCAATTGTCTTATGACCTCTTTGCTTCAACTGCTCGATTTGATCCACAATCTTTTTATGATGCGCTTTTCCTTCTTTCACTTCCGTTATACTTGGTTGTTTACCGTCACGCTGAAACGGTTCAATTTCATGCCCATCTGTAATTAACTGCCTTGTAAATTCAATGATTTGTTTTGTAGAGCGATAACTACGCGTAAGTACGATTCTTTCACTCAGCTCTTCTCCATACAACGTACTTAACTGTGAAAATTCATTCTCTGATGCATGTTCATAAATGGTCTGATTAAAATCACCTAGTATTGTCATTTTTGTATGAGGGAATATTCGTTTTAAGAATGCATATTGAAATGCAGAATAATCCTGCGCTTCATCAATAAATATGTGCTGCACAGATGTATTTCTTTGCAACTCTTCCAGTTGATCTTTTAAATATAAATAAGGTGTTGCATCTTCATATGACATATAAAAATCTTGTATTTTTTCTATTGTTTCTTTACATATTTCATTCCATCTTTGCGGTAATTTACTTTCCTCTACAAGTTGCTTAGCAAACTGCGGATCTTTAAATATTTGTATATAAATTGCTGGTGTATGAATAAATTGTAATTTTTTCACACGTCTTCGGAGTGGTTTAAAATGTTCTTTCACAACGATAGCCGCCAACATATTTTGTTCTCGTTCAAATTCATCAAACGCATCCTGGGAATATTCTTGCCTTTGCTGTAATTTCTGATGAACTTTTGCATACGTTTCCTTATCTAATAACTGTACTTCTTCTTCCACCCAAAGTTTTTTTCTCTCTATTTTTTCTTGTTCTTTCAGCTCTTTTAGTAGCCATTCAGAAATTAATTTTATTCGATTTGGAATCCGTATCGAAGAATCAAATTCATAAAATCGTTCTTTTATTTGTTCTTCGGAGATTAATACTTCTCCTCTAAATTTAATATCTTTAAATAACATACCTTCTCGTTTTAAGTAAGATACATACCGATCTACTACTTCAATAAAATCAGAACTTGCTTTATATCTAATTCCTTCTAATCGTGTTTCATAACTCTTTTCTTCCATTCTTGTCAATGCATATTCCATTTGTGTAAATGGATCTTCCAATTCAAACTTCTTATCAATATGACGCTCTAAGTATTCTTGGAATGTCGTTTGTTTCATATTGTCCTCACCAAGTTCCGGTAGCACTGTGGAAACATAACTATTAAACATCGAGTTGGGAGAAAAAAGAACGATTTGATCAGCGTGTAGAGAATCCCGATATCGATATAATAAATACGCGACACGCTGAAGCGCTGCCGATGTTTTACCGCTTCCCGCAGCTCCTTGCACAACAAGCAAACGACTTTTTTCATTCCGGATAATTTGGTTTTGTTCCTTTTGAATTGTTGAAACAATGCTTTTCATTTGTGTATTAGCGTTATTCCCTAATACTTCTTGCAGTAATTTATCACCAATCGTAACACCTGTATCAAACATACTTACAATTTGGCCATTTCGAATAACATATTGTCTTTTTAATGTCATTTCACCCGAAATCACATCATTAGGTGCTTCGTATTTTGCTCTTCCTACAGAATAGTCATAATACAAACTTGATATAGGGGCTCGCCAATCGTATACAAGAAATTGTTCTGTATTTTCATCGTAGAATGAGTGAATACCAAGATAAATAGCATCTTCACTTTTTTCACCATCTTCTAAGAAATCTATCCTTCCAAAGTATGGGGACTGTTGTAATCTTTGTAGTCCTTTTAGTTTTTGATAAGCATGGCGATGACTTTGCTCTCGTTCGGATAATAACTCTGCTTGTTGTTTAATACTCGCTGCCGTTTCAATAGCCTCTTCTGTATTATCAACATTCACTGTTACATCGTCCCAAAAATGTTTTCGAATCTGGACAACATCTTTCATTGCTGCACTCGTATATCGCTCTAATGTATCAATATGATTTTTTATCTTTCCAACTACTTCTTTCACACGATGTTGTTCCTGTTTCCATTCTTGATTTGTTTTTTCCATATCGCCACTCCTTATCAACTAATCGTTCTGAAGCTCATTGTTTGATGCTATAACAAATTCAATAAAAAGTTTGACAAACAAGTAATCGATTTGTTATAATTAAATTGGATAATTATTGAGTTTTATATAAAAATAAACAATGAGCGTTTTTCCATTTTAACACATATATATGAAAAATCAATAAAAAGGAGATACAAATTTGTATCTCCTTTTTATTTTGGAGGTTCCACTTCAAATTCTATTATTGATTCTCCGTCTTCCCCAATACTTTCAACACTTACTTTTTCAATTACACATTTTAAGTTGATACTTAAATCCGGTAGCTCCTCTGCTATTTCTTTTGCTATTTTTTCATTTTCTTTTCTCCCGACCGTCACATGCGGTATATAAGAAATATCGCTTCGGAAAAATGTCGCTAAAGGCCCTTTATATAACTTTTCATGTAATGTACTTACTTTTTCACTTCCCTTTTCAGTAAGTAAAAACAAGTACTCTCCTTCATTACTAATTTGATCTGTAAACTCGATTGCTATCGGATCAACCCCTTCTAGACTTTCAATAATGTGCTTTTTAAGTTCATCGTTAGTAATCATGCTTTCAAAAGGGAATACAAGTGTAATATGAGGATTAATCAGTCCGAATAAAGGATCATGTTTTTTTCTAACCACTTCAATTTCATCTATTTGCGCCTCATTTAGAAAAAGTAAAATGGTACGCATTTTCTATTCCTCCTTCAACAAAACCAAAAACAGCAATTTTATGAAACTGCACGAAATACTTTTCTAAACTTTATATAACAAGCAATTCTCCAAGGGATGATATAAGAAGCAGCAACACCATAAAACAATAAGCCTATTGTTCGCTGATCCAAATCGATTATATATTTCCTAAAAACATACCTTAAAACTACACTCCCTATAAAAGTAATGAGAAATGCTACACTTTTTTCGTATATATATTCCCATCTTCTCTCATAGTTTGTAAGTATAATAAGCGGAAGCGCAAAAAGAATCCCAAATAATATCGCAAAACTAAATTATAATACAGCCGGATGAATAGGACCAAAAAACATTAAAATTCCTGGTGATAAAAAAAGTAGTGGTAATAAAATTCGTTTTCCATTTCCCTTTATCGGTTTATGCATTGATCGATAACGTCTCCATAAAATTAACATTGCAATACATAAAAATGAGATTAATAGTGAAGAAGTATCCTCCACACATTGTCCCTTCTCTCCTAAAATATTTATCTAACAATCATTTATATCATTTGCTCAAAGGAAACTTTACGAATAAGTATACTACTAACTATGATATAGACTACAGTTAATCCCATTGAAATCATAATAAAATATGGTACGTCTATTAAGGTTTCACTATTTATAAACATGAAACTTCTTATCCCTACTTCTCCATAGAGCACACTCGTTACCCCTAAGAAAATCGTCCCCCCTACAGCAAGACCAATCCACTGAAATCGTTGTTTAAAAATAACTACTACTTGAAAAAAGCTCGCTATTGTAACGTAGAATAAAAACTGTGCAAAAAATCCCCCTACTGAATGTCCCCCTATACGCGTGCTTTCTGAACTATATACTATATTCTGTAAAAAAATCAATTGAAGAGATGAAAATACCGCGGCTTGTAATGTTATATAACAAACTGCCCCAACAAAAAATTGTAGTCTTGTTACCCCAAACGAAACAACTAAACGAAATACTTCATCCTGTATTATAAAAGTGCTTACTACTATAAAAAATGTAATTGCAATCGAAGGATTATTTAAAATATCCTGTAAAAATCCTACTTTTATTCCGTTTAAATCCGCTGCACTCGTTGTTCCTTTTATAAGTAACGCCACAATCCAAAATATAAGAATCGCTTTGTAATGAAATTTCATATGTAACTTTAATTGTTTCATTAGCATCATCATTTCACCTCATCATCTGTTATATAAATAAATAGTTTTTGTAGTGTTACGCTATCAATTTCTAATCCTTCTTTTTCAATAAATTGATAATCTTTAGTAGAAAAACCCTCCCATATAACAGCAATTTCCTTATTTCCATATACCTCTCGATGTACAACGTTTTTATTTATTAGAAATTCATCCACTTTATCTTTTCGGCCTGATATGCAATAGGCTTCCTGTAATAAATCTTCAACGGCTGATTGAACAACTACTTCTCCTCCTTTCAAAATCAGCACATCTTCCACAATATGCGCTACTTCTTCTACTAAGTGCGTTGATAAAATAATTGTTCGAGGGTGCTTACCATAATCTTCTAACAACATATTGTAAAATAATTCTCGGTGCGCCGCATCTAAACCGGTAGTCGGCTCATCAAAAATTGTAATAGGTGCCCTACTTACTAATCCCTTAATAATTCCAACAACATTCTGCATACCATGCGATAATTTATGATATTTTTCTTGTACATTAAGCCCAAATTTCCTCGTAAGTTCTTCAGCATAGGCTTGGTCCCAATTTTTATAAAACATGTTACATAGATTAAAAATCTCTTTCACCTTATAGTTTAAATAAACTTCTTCTTTCACTTTTACAAAACAAATATTTTGCAGCGCTTTCCTATTTTCAAAAACATTTTCATCAAATACGGATACACTTCCACTACTTGAAACGATCTGTCCAGAAAGAAGATGTAATAATGTCGTTTTCCCTGCCCCATTTCTACCGAGCAAACCGTATATTTTATGTTTTTCCATCGAAATCGTTACTGCATTTACAGCCGCTTTTCCCCTATATTTTTTCGATAAGTCTTTTGTTTCGAATGCAATCATAGTCATTCCCCCTCCTTCGTAATTTTTCGAATCATATTCATTAATTCTTCTTTTGAAATTTCAAGAACTTTTGCTTCTTCCCACACTTTAGGTAAAAATTCAGTCATAAAAGCATTTTGCCGTTTTTTTAATACAACTTCTTTTGCTCCCTTTGTAACAAACATTCCAATCCCTCTTTTTTTATATAAGATCCCTTCATCCACTAGTAAATTTACCCCTTTCGCTGCTGTAGCTGGATTGATTTGTAACATCTTAGCAAATTGATTTGTCGATGGGACTTGTTCTTCTTCAAGCAATATCCCCTTTAAAATATCAGCCTCAATTGTTTCTGCAATTTGTATGTATATTAACTTGTTCTGCTCAAGTGTTGGTTTCACGTTTTCACCACCTTAGGTTCATAGGTTCATTACTTATGCAATTAACCATATCACAAGAATATAGATTCATTCAATATTTTCCCATAATTTATTTCAAAAAAAGAAGTATCACACCTTACAGGATGATACTTCTCTAAAAACTATTTATAAAACGGTTGTATTTTCTATACATACTTTCAAGTTCTTTTCATTTAAACCATTTTGACAGAAATTCAACTTCATTCCCTTTAATAATTTTGTACGATCTACCACTTGTCCTAAATGATAACCTGTATGTTCCACTAAATGAAACAGATCATGCATGTCTATCCTACTCTTTTCCTTACAAGCTTTAACATAACTTTTTTCCCATTCATCAAATGTCCTCTGTACAGTTTCACATAACATTTCTGGACTCAATTGCACAATCGGAAAGTATTCTTCAATCCCATTTTCAAAATGTATATTTGGATTCGAATAACGGCTACTATTCCTTTTTATATGCTCACAAATATGTAATACGATGCCACCAATTGAATTCACTGAATCCCCTTGCTTCCATAATTCTTCTGCATGTAAGTGCCCAATTGTTTGCATTAGTTTAGATAAATAATGGTCGTACATTCGATGATAGGCAATCTTATAAAACAGCTCCATCTTTCTCTCCCTCCTGTCTCTTGATGAAAAAGATATGATCCTCTAAAATTGACTGATTTATCTCATCTCTAAATCCTATCATGAATCATACAATTCCTTTCGAAAATATACGCACTTTAATCAAAATTAAAAATTTTCATTTTTTATGTTTACAATTATCCATTAATTGTATATACTTACTAACGTAAGAAAAAAATTCTAAAAGGAGGTCGAATGAAATGATGAAATTAAAATTACATGTTGCACCTGTTTTACAATTAAATATTAGTTCGACCACCCTAATGGAGAATTGAAAATCGTTCGGTATTTTCTTTAATTAACACATTCGCCACAGGAGGTCGTATGCTTACCTGTGGCTTTTTCATGCCCTGCCACAGGAGAACCGTATCCTTCTGTGGCTTTTTTGTGCGATTTTTTTAAATCTCTGACACCATTTCTTTAAGAAAGGAGCAAATATTCAATGACTTTTCACGTACTGTTTTTCAGTATTACAATTCAACGAAAGCAATTATCTGAAGTCGAAATTGTGCATGATCAACACATTCAAAAAGCTATGAGTGATATAAAGGAGCGTCAAAGTCCTTACAGTAGTCACTTGTAATTCCTTTACGAAAGGAGGAATTCGTTAATGACTGTTCACATTTTCTTTTTTACGATTACTCTTCAAAAAAAATCTTTATCTGAAACTGATATTTTACGTAAACAACAATTAAAAGAGATTATGGACGAAGTAAAAGATCGCAAGAGTTCTTATTATAATCAAATGTATTAAAAAATAATTTTCAAAAGGAGCAATCATCTTATGAAATTTCGTGTATTCTTTTTAACCATTACCATTCATAAAAATCAATTTTCTGAAACTGAGATTTCACATGAACAGCAGATTCAAAAAATGATAAACGAAACAAAAGAACGTCAAGTTTCTTATTACAATCATATGTACTAAAAACTCATATAAATAGGAGGATTTACCTGATGAAATTCCAAGTATTCTTTTTAACTATCACAATTCACAAAAACAAAGTTTCTGAGTTCGAAATGTTACACGAACAACAAATTCAACACGCTATGAATGAAGTGAAAGAACGTCAACTTCCTTATTGCAGTCACCTATAATTCCTTTACGAAAGGAGGAATTTATTTATGAAATTTCATGTATTCTTTTTAACGATTACGATTCAAAAGAAGCGATTAACTGAAGCTGAAATTGTACAAAAAGAGCAATATAAAAAAGTTTCTGATGAAATTCGAGATCGTAGAAGCAAGTATTATACACATCTATAATGATGCAAATTTAAATATTATGAAAGGAGTGAATTAAGATGTTAATGGCGCGTTGTAAAAAAATGATTTGGATTATTGAGAGGGATTCCACATAGTTCGTTAACTTTTAAAAGGCCATATACTTCAAATAAGTATGCAAAAATCACACAATAAAAACGCCTAATTACACCTTGAAAAACTTAGTATTTAAATTAACTTTAATCGTTATATATAACAAGGCAGCAATCCCCCTTCTTCAAATCTTTTTAAATCACAATCAAAAAAAAGATACATTGCTAAAAAGCAATGTATCTTTCTTGATTCTTATAAATTCTTTTTATTTCCGATTATTTCTTTTCATCTTAATCAATCTCACCAAGTTTGAAACAATCGTTTTCGTCACAGCGTAAACTGGTACTGCTAAAATCATTCCAATAATACCAGCGAAATTACCTACACCAAGGATTAACACAATGATTGTTAAAGGGTGTATATTTAATTTCGAACTCATAATACGCGGTGAAATAATATTACTTTCAAATTGCTGTACAATTGTTACGATACCAATTACCCAAACAGCTTGCATGGGCGATACAAATAATCCAACAATTACAGCTGGTGCCGCTCCAATAAATGGCCCTAAGTTCGGAATAATATTAGTAAATGCCGCTATAATCCCTAAAACGAAAGCATATGGCAAATCAATAATTATATATCCTACAAATGTAAATGCACCGACAAATAAACAAACGAGCGCTTGTCCCTGGATATAGGCAGACAACGTTTCGCCTGTTTCTTTTATAATATGAAGTCCTTCTTCACGATACGATTCTGGTAAAAAACCAACAGCTTTCCTTGGGAATGCATGACCATCTTTAAACATATAAAACAAAATAAACGGTACTGTAAAAATTACTAATGCAACGTTTGTAATAATACCAAACAAAGCCGTTGCACTCGACGTGATTGTATTTGGTATTTCTTTCAAATACTCCATTACATTTTTTTCAATCGTTTCAATTGATACATAATTTTGTGTAGCTAACCATTCAAATAGCCTATGATGAGATAATTCTTGTATGTATACTTTTCCCTCTTTGATATATGTTGGCATATTTTTCACTAAATCCATCAACTGCTGTGAAATCGTCGGAACGACTACACCAATTGAGACTGCAGTTAGTGTAATGATAAAAACATATAACAACAATATCGCTAAATTTCTAGGAACCTTTTTCCCTTCTAAAAACACTAAAATGGGATTAAATATAAAGTATAAAAACAAAGCGATTAAAATTGGGAAAAATAAAGTTGAAATGAATATACCAATGGGTTGAAATAAAAATGATATTTTTGTGCAAATAAATATAATCCCTACAACCATTAGCACTTCCAATGTCCAAAAGTGCACTTTCGATTTCAAAAAAACAGCCTCCTTTAAATTAGCACTTCACTTTATTGTATCAAAACACTCATGAATTTTATACTCTATTTTCATCTTCAATGTTCCAAAATACTAATAAATACACTACAATAAGAATACATACAAATTTTCAGGGTAAAAGGTGATAAATATGACGCAATGTATCATTTGCAGAAAAGAAACGAAAGAACTTAGTGAACAACATGTTGTCCCAGAGATTTTATGTGGATATTATTTTACAAATTTAATTTGTGATACTTGTTATGAGCATCTCACAACAAACGTAGATAGACCATTAATTAGGCATAAACTAATCCAATACAAAATCGAACAAATGAAGCAACAAATTGATTCTCCTCTTTATACGAATGAATATGGTCAAGAATTAGCGGCAGCGGAAACGGAAGAAGTTGAAACGAACGACGAAGTATATTATTCTAATGCGTTAATTATGAAACTATGTAAAAAACATGATATTTCACTACATAATGAAATTTGGAAAGAAGAACGTGTAACGAAAGTAGCAAGCTCCATTCAACGTGAATTACTTTTAGATAACCGTAAATATAAAATGAGTATCTTAAAAATGGCTTATATATTCGCAGTACATACAATTGACGGTTATTTTAATGATCCTGATGCGATTGATATTTCTACTATTATATCTAATGTTGACTTTATCGAATTAAAAGAACGAAGCATTGTTCGTGATTTAAGTAAAAGCTCATTGTGGAATACCCTCAATACGACTAGCGATAACCACTACTTTATTTTATTAAGTGATAAAGATGGTCTATTCTGCTTTATTCGTCTATTTGATATTTTCGATGTTGTTGTCCATCTTTCTCGAAAAAAATATCAACTTCCATCTCCAATTGTTGGAGTGAATGATGTAGAAAAGCAAGAATTCTATATTGAGAATTTAAAACAATACATGGATCAATTATTTAAACAAAAGAGTACACAAACGACTCGCGTTTAATAATCTTTGGATAACAAAGTTATTTTTACAGATTGAATCATAGTTAAATAACAAGAATTCGTAACAAGAACATACGGTCTCCTTTCTTGTTGAAAAGACACTATGTTATAATGAGTATGAAAAGAACAATACAATCACATAAAACAATTATAAATTGTATATAAATAAAAAAGACTAGTGTGCGGCTACACACCAGTCCATGTAACTTAGCAGATTGGATTGTTCATTTATCCTATTTGTTTCTTACAAACGAGACAACCCACATTCTATTGGCGTAGGTGGGTTGTTATTTTTTGAGCTTATCGATTAAAACGACAACAAACGTTAACAGTGCAACGAGAAATAATCCACCTTGCAACAATAACGAAATTTCACTCATTTATTATCACCTCCCTTCAAGCCTGGAGAAGTGATAATTGAACAACCAACCGTACCATAAGTTACCTCTTAATTTTATCATATTTTCTAATTTTTTACGATGAAAACCGGCAAGTCTCTCGCTTGCCGGTTTTATTGATTCCTATTCTTTTATTCCTCATCTTTCTCTAGTTTTTCAACAATCGCTTCATAAAATCTCCGATCATCATCCACATTCACATGTACACGATTCACCTTTTTCGTAAATCCATAGTGGAACTGCGCTGTTAACGGCTCTTTTAATTTGATTTCAAAGGTAGCTGGTTCTTTTATAAATTCCATTACCGTTGCTTCGAATATTTCTTTTTCTTCTTCCTTAGTTAATACTTCACCTTTGTAAAAGGAAATTTCTTCTATTTGAAGAAATGGCACAACAATTTTCTTACCAAATCCGACTTGAATGATCATTTCGGTTTCTGTCATAATATATGGATTTTTACGGACTGCTTGTATCTCAGCTAAAAAATAAAGGATTCCATATATATTTAAAATGAGTAAAATCCAAGCTAACACTGGATTCCATTGATGAAGTAAATAATGAAACCCAATTGATTCAATTAATGTTGCGTGAATCAGCATAATATAAAATGGAATTGCTCCAGTCTTTTTATGATATGAAAAAACATGCTGACTTTCTGGCATCTTTGTACGCCAAGAAAATAAAGCATAGTAAAATAACTTACATTCTGTAACGATTACATTTACTACAGTATTTCTTGTGAATGTGTTATCAAATGCTTTATCAATTGCAAAAGAAAATGATGGATATTCATTCTTATATTGCTTATAACATTGTATAATCTTCGGTAATGCTCTAGCAGTCTTATATAGAATAAATAACTCTAAACCGATAAACACAATTTCTCCTGCAACTAAAATATAAGAAACAAATGAAAACGACTGTAAATAATCGCTTGGAATTATGAATCTTGCGGCAATATAGCCTGCTATTACAACTGGAAATATATAAGTTAACGAATAGCGTTTTCGTATGATAAAGAAATACGTAATAACTGGAATTACAATAAGAAAATCAAACAAGGACCCTAGCACCATTTCCTTCGGTACAGCGGGTACAATAGGAAGTGTATATGCTAGATAATTTGATATTACAATTAAAGCAATAAGACCAATCGAAACATTTCTTCTTTTATGTGAAATTGAATCACTCATGCACTCTCTCCTTTTTATTTAAAAATCTTATTAAGATGGTTTTTATAGAACAAAATAGCTCTTTCATATTCGTTTACACCTTCTAGTTTCACAACAGTTTTAAGCAATAATTTCATTGCTTCTTCATATTCTTTAATATTATATTTTGCAATGGAAAGAACTACTTTCATGGTTTCATTGTCCGGAAACTTTTTGAGCCCAGCTTCTAATGTAACAATCGCTTTATCGTATTCACCGATGCATCGATATGTACTTCCGAGTCCAATATATGCCCTAGATAATGCTTCTCCTTTAAGTCCATTTACAATTGCTTTTTCGTAAAATGGAACAGCTTCTGTTTTAAGTCCCATTACATCATGTATATAAGCGCATTCATAGAGAACTTCTGGATGCTGGGTAAAATTAGTTAACCCAATGAGTATATCCCTTGCTTGTACATATTTTTTCATTCCGAAATTGAATCGCTTGCTCCAATATGTGTTTCACCTACATCACTCCTTATCTGCTCCAGAATACATGCTATACCATCCTCTTCATTGCTATCTGTTATGCAATATGCTAATTCTTTTAACTCCGAAATTGCATTTTCCATCGCAATTGGATAACCACATTCTTTGAACAAGCCGATATCATTCCAATCATCACCAAATGCCATTACTTGTTTTGCACTTATCTCGTGCTTTTGGCACCAATTCAACACAGCATTTTCTTTCGAAACATTACGCCCCATTATTTGGACGAGCTGATTTTGATCTGTACAAATTACGTTTACTTTATGCCGAAATTGTTCTTCTAATTTTTCATAGTGAGAAAACGAGTGTAACAGTATTTTAGATACAGAACGTTGTTTCATTTCTTCATTTGTCATAACAATCGGCTTCGTCGCTGTTATAAAATTTGTTTTTATATTTTGATTAATGTAACATGTATCTTGTACCTCAATTGCAATGAAAGAAGCAGGTTGCGTTTGCATAACAAAATTGATAATTTCCGCTGTGTGAACAGCATCAATTGGGTAATGGTAATTCGTTTTTGTTATTTGATCCCGTAATAGAGCGCCATTGTAATACACCATCATTCCCATACTCTGTAATTCCTTTGGAAGAAACTGTTTTACAGAACGAGGAGCTCTTGCTGTCGCAAAAATAATATGTATTCCTTTTCTATGACAATCCAAAACTGCTTTTATATTTCTCTCTGATACCTTCTTTTCATTATTTAACAATGTACCATCTAAATCTAATACAATGACTTTGATATTTTGAAAAAGCATGAACACCTCTCCCTTTTTATAAACGACCCAAACTCCCCTCTTCTACACGATTGCATAACTGTTCTAACTTGGTTACAATCTCTTTTGCTGTTTCATCTTTCCCTTCACAAATACAAACATTACCATTTTCTCCGATTACATGATGGATGGCTGCATTTGAATATAATGAATGCGGAGAATTTGCTACCATAAGATTTGCTTTCGCCTGCCTCATTCTTTCACTCGCACGTTGAATTAATTCTACTTCATTGACATCGCTTTCAAGTTTAAATCCAACTAAAACCGTTTCTGAATCCCATTGTTTAATTTGTTTTAATATTTTTGGTGCTTTTTGAAAATGAATAATTGGTGCTATATCACTTGAAATCTTCCCATTCTTATCAAGTATATTTCCATCTTGATCACAAATTTTATTAACGATCCAATCCGATCCAGCTGCCGCCATAATTACTGCATCAATTTTCTCGTGTGTAATGATACTTTTCATCTTATCTTGTAAATCAACAATACCTTCGAATGGATGTAATTCTAATTGATCATTGGTAGTATTCGGCTTTTCAGCGAAATAACCATGTAAATATATAACGTGTGCTCCCTTTGTCATCGCTTCTTCAGCAAGCATTCTTCCGATTATACCTTTTGCTAAATTTGTATGACCACGTACTTGATCCCATTTCTCTAAACAGCCACCACTTGTAATTAAAATCTTTTTCCCCTTCATCATAACCATCCCTTACTTATTTTTCGAACGAAACCATTGTACACCAAAGTCAACAATTTCTTTTTGTTTCATTAATCTACACGTTGCATTTCCTACTTTATTAATTGTTACAGCATTTATACGTTCAAACTCTTTTCCAATCTCAACAAACAAGTCAGAATCATAATCCATTTCATCGAACTCTTTCCACACCCGTATGTTATTTTCTAAAACGGGTGCTCCAACTTTAATTAATTCACGTGCTCCTGTACGTATTTCAGATAGGTGAATCGATGTATTAGAATCATAGCCTACACCTATCAACAATACATATCCATCTAAATCATATATTTTCTTTAAAGGTGAGTGTTCTCCAAAACTAATGGAAAGTGAATGCTCAGCTATAATAGTCTCTGCATGTTTCCCCCATACTGCGAAGCTATTTAATGGATGATTACTCCGTTTTACATTCGGATATGTACGAAAACATTCTACAACTTTTCCCATCGCGAGTGTTGGGGTTATATCTGGATGAAATGCTGGAACGTTGTCTCGAATAATTTGCCACCAGCTTTCTGGGACAGGAGGTCTTGCCCAATTTTTTGGATCCGATAAATCAGACGTTTGTGTCGGCATAATGATCGTGCCTTCTTCAGTAATTACATTCATTAACGCTTCTACAACCGCGACTGCCCCACCAGATACCCAACCAATTGAACTAAGAGAAGAATGAACAATCACTGTCATTCCTTTTTTAAGTCCTAATGCCTGTAAATCATTCGATATCGTTTCAATTGTATTTGGTAATTGCGTTTCCGCTACTATGTCGTTTATTTTCATGATTACTCCCCCGTTTGTTCTGTGTTAAGATTTTATAAACTATCAATTTTCACTTTGAATTCACTCTCAATATTTTATCATATTTTTCTCAATTTTTAATCTAAATGAATACGTTAAGTACTAAATCTATAAATATAAGATTAAAAATCCAAAATAGTAAATTTACGGTATAATTATATAAATCAAATTCTTTTTAAGGGTGGATAATATGAAAAAATTCATATTCATTTTTGGAGTACTGTGTATGATCGGATTAAGTGGATGTACTCTATTTACAAGCGATTATGAAAGCTATTGGGTTCTAGAAAAATCTAGATATAATGAAGGTGAATTCGGACCAATTAATCTGTATGAAAAAGCACAAGAAGATCCAACACTTGTTCATCACTCAATCGAAAGAATTAGCGAAGGAAAAATGATGATATTTTTAGCATTTGGCGAAAAATATCAGAATGATAAAATTACAGTAAAAGAAGTGAAAGATAAAAAAGATAAATCAGTTATTGTATTACATGTGGAAAAAGATAAAGGTAGAGATAAAAACCCTGTTATGTATATTGGCGTAAATAAATTAAGAGACTCTGTAAACATTGTAAATGAAGATGGTAAAAAAATTTTTGAGATAAAACAGAATGAAGGATTTACGTCACAACAATAAAAACACAATACTTCATAACTAAAAAAACCAAAGAAAAAGACGTCCTTATCTTCATAAGAAATCCGTCTTTTTCATTCTATTACTTTATACAAACTATCACGATTTTACAATCTCGCTACCTTTTTCAGCATAACTCATATCGCCAACAGACTCAATTTTATACGTCCCATCTTGATAGAGGATTTTAGTTACACTTGCATTTTCTACCCCCATTTTTGTTTTACTACTATCAAGCATTTCTACTAATGAAGTGATCATCAGTCCATGAGATACGATTAAAACGTTACCTCCTCCATTTTTGGCGGTGTCTTCACTAATTTTATCGATTTCTTTTTTGATACGAGCTGAAAATACTTCCCAATTTTCAGCTTGTTTTGTAGAGTCTGCTTCTACAATGAAATTGGTAATCTCTTTAATAGAGAACTTCATTAATTCAGTCGCTGATTTCACACCAGCAAGGTTTTTAATAGCCTCCCACATATTTTCAATCTTTTCACCTTCATAAACCCCAAAATTTAATTCACGTAAATCTTTCCTTTGTTCAAGTTTTAAATTTGATTGTCCACTATACTTTAATACTAAGTTAGCAGTTTCAATTGCACGCCCACTATCACTACTATAAGCATCAACAAAAAGAATATCTTGTAATCCATTCCCTAAACCTTTAGCTACTTCAATGCCTTTCTCCACTAATGGAGAATCAGCCCAGCCTTGTACACGTTCATTTGTGTTTAATATTGTTTTGCCATGTCTAGTAATATATAACGTAACGATATTATCCATGTTTTTATCTGTTATATTTATATCTTTTTCCATATTATTCATATCTTTCTCTCCCTTTAGCCTAATCTATTTGTTTTATCCTTACTATGCGAAAACACGTCTCAGTAAACAGGAACTCTCACCTTTATTATATATGTTATCAAAATACCTTCACACATTGATAAAACATACTCTAAATTATATGTTACATATAAAGTTAGTTTACATCAATTCATATGATTAAAACCAAAAAGGAACAGCCCCCTATAATTATGCATCCGTTCCTTTCTCTTTACTTATGCACTAAAATCCCCAAACAGGAATTCAATCTCCCATCGTTGACCTGGTACAGTCACTTCCACCATGATGCTTTCCCTTCGCACTGTACTTATCTTATAGAATATATGATTGTCTTCTACTCTATTTAGAAAATGATTGAATCCTTTTAATTCCATGTAAATTTCTACATATAAAAAAATATTAGCTCCTTATTTTCAAAGAGCTAATATTCATTCACGCCGTTATTTTTTCTTCCTTTTTCACGACAACTGCAACATAGCTATGCAAAATCATTCCAACCACAACTAAACTCATTCCAATCCATGATAGCGATGATGGAAACGGAGCAGATAACCATAGCAACTCCCCTAATAGCGCAAATAAAACCTCACCAGATTGCGTCGCTTCTACAGTAGCTAATTTCTGCGGATCATCCTTTACAAGGTCAGTTGCAAAGAAAAATAATACAGTAGCAATTAAACCAGAACTAATTGCTACGATGAAGCATTGGAAGACTTGGTCACTTGATGGCAAGCCATTTGTAGAAACCTCATAACCTGATAACAAAAACCAAAATGGTAAACTTGCGAGTGTCATTCCAAGAACTCGCTGAAAAACATCTATCTCACCTTTACATATTTGCATCATTTTCCGATTACCAAGTGGATAAGCAAATGCTGCAACTATTACAGGAACTACACATAAAACAGTTTCACGAATCCCTAAAGAAGAAGCTTGCTCTACTTGCATGAGAAGAACACCTAATAATATGACAGCAGACATCATCAATTCTTTCATTGGAATTTTTTTATGTAGCGAATTCGTTGCAAAGAATGGTGTTAATAAAATTCCTGCTATAATCGTAATTTGCCATGTTGAGGCAACGAGCCACCCTGGTCCAAATGCACCTGCGAAACTAAGTGGTGCATAAAAAAGACCGAAGCCCACAATACTCCATAACAACCACTCTTTCGGATTATTTTTCATATATTGAAAGAGTTGCTTTAAGTTTCCTCTATACATGACTATCATGACAAGTAGCGGAACCATAAAGTAATATCGTAACGATGCACTCCAAATCCAGCTTCCCCCTTGTAAGTCCATCGCACGGTTTAAAATAAATGTAAAGGCAAAGAAAAACGATGCCAAAACTCCCGCTGCAATTGCTTTCATCCTAAAACTCCTTATACCGTTTTCCCTCTACTATATAACAAAATATAATCAATTTGAAATAAAATCCGGAAATTTCATGCTTGAATTAGTGCTTTTATATGTTTATTTCTTGTCGATACAATTTCCGTAATCGGCTTATGTGAGCTTGATGATAGCGGCTATGATCAGCTATATGCCATATCCCCCACCTAATCGTAGCTGTTTCAGCTTTTTCATAATAGACCTCGCGGGTTAAGTCGGTTTCTATTAGTTTTATACATTCATTATAAAACATATTATGAACATCTTGATAATCGTGCATGAGTTCTTGCAAAGAACCTTTTGTTATATTGGGCAATTCTCCTTTTTCATCAAGCATAGGACCATATTTTTCTTGTAATACTAATGGAGCCTGCACACCTTTCAAACGATACACCCAATGTAAATCTACAACTGCTAAATGCTGAAGAAGCTGTCCGATGCTATTTTCATCATTAGAAGGACCTTTGTAATACAATTCTTCTTTTCCTACACCTTCAACTAGATCTCTTAATCTTTTGAATGTGTCACTTACAGTAGCATATAATATTGCAACATGAGGGTTCATGTCCCTTTCTAAATATAAATCTTTCACTGTAATTCTCCCATCTAACTCTTTATCTTTTCATTGATCTCAGTTGCCTGTTCATGATGATTATAATGAATACGCCTCTTGTTTTTAAACATCTTCAACCCCTTTGAAACATTCTCTTAGAGAAATAAAACCATATGCTCCTCATTACGATATACATCATTCATTTTCAACGCTCTTCTTTCTACACCATACGTTGTAAAACCCATTGATTGATACAATGTTTTTGCTGCTTCATTATCTGAAACAACTCCTAAATTAATTTGCTCAATTTTCAGCTCTCTTGCTTTTTCAATTACTGCTCCAATTAAACATTTTGCGAATCCTTTCCCTCTACTTTGAGCATCTACATACATAGCAACAAGATGTCCTTTATGCTTAAAGGCTGCCTTTTGCTCTGTCAGTAATGTTACTACACCTAGCAGTCGATTTTCGTTATTAAAAGCTCCAAATGTGTAACTAGTTTTTGAATTTAAATTTTGAGCAACTTCCTCTACAGGATTTTCTTTTTGCATCGCTTCTTCATACGTTGTCACAAATGCATCTGGATTTACTCGTAATGCCTGCAAACGTAAATCCCAATATTGCACTGCATTAAGGTCAGATAAAATTCGAATCATTTTTATACACCCTTTCATAATTAAAAAGAAAAACCTGCTCTTTTAGCAGGTTTAACTCATATTTTTATTTTCTCTCTATATCGTCTTTAATAAATTACCGTGTTCTAAATAATATGTTTAATTAATTGATTCATACATCATTTCATAAAAATACGATTCATACTTCCAGCTGATGTAGAATTTAATTTCCATTGATTTTTACCATGTTTCTCCATCTCAACTTCAGCCTTTTCTTCAATGCTAGAAGTTGTTACCTCTTGTAACAATTTCTCATAAACAGCAAATACCTGATTAACAATTTGTTCATCTGTGGCATTTGGATTTGTTGAAGCAAAGTTCATCATTTCACTTTGCATTTTAGATTCTAATGCACTATTATCAATTGGTTTCCCTTTAATTTCAACCTTTGCTTTTCCATTTTTATTTGAAATTACTTTCGTTTCATACTTTACATTTTTTTGAATAGCTAACTTTATTTTTCCTAATAAACTTTTTAATAAATCGTCATTCACCTTTTGACCGATTTCTCTTTCCATCGTTTGCTTAAATGCTGCTTCAAAATCATTTAAAAATTGAGTACTATCTTCACCAGTTAAAGTTTTTAATTTTCCCGCATCTTTGTCATAAAACGCTGCATTTATGTAGGCATTTAACGCTTCTGCTGGCTTTTGTAAATCCTTCGCCTTTTCAGCTAATTTTTTGCCATCAATCTTATATCTTACTTTTTCATCTTTATCTTTTTTCGGATCTGAAATAAACTTTGTATACACTAGTTCATACTTTTCTCCAGCTTCTACATCAAAAAATATATTACCAGTAATTGACTTACCCTTATCCAACTCTCCCGGATTTAAGTTTCCTTCTGATCCAAAATAGGTTTTCATTTTCTTATCATCAAGATATAGAGCGAAATCATTTGGAAGAATATTTAATGATTTATCACCTTTATTTTTCATTGTCACTTCTACTTTTAATACCTGCTCATTTTCTAGTTTAGCGTATTGATCAGGTAAGACAAACTCAGCACTTTCTAATGTCATCTCGACATCTTTTAATTTGCTTGTGTCCCCTACTTCACTTACTTTTGTTTCCTCTGGTTTAGATTCTGTCTTCTTTGAGTTACAACCACTTAGAATACCTGCTGCTAAAATAGTTGCAAAGCAAATAGACATGACTTTCTTGTTAATCAACTATGCCACTCCCCTTTGTAAAATAAAAACAATTCATTAACTAATCTTAATTATATACAATAATACGACAATTTGTGTAGCTAAAATTTTAAATTTACATTATTTTTATATTCATCTCTTAATATACTAAATCGATATCTATCAATAAACATTCCATTTCGTACTCTATCTCTCCTCATAATTCCTTCACAAACAAATCCAGCATTTTCATAACTTTTTATTGCTTTTATGTTATCCACGTCTACACGTAGCCACACTTTCTCCAGACCAAATTCATAAAATCCAATTTGTAACATGCTGTATAACGCTGCGATACCATATCCGCGCCCCCAATATTCTTTATTTCCAATTGCAATTCCTAATTCAGCATTTTTATTCGTTTTATCAAAGTTTTTTAGATCGACCCAACCGATATGCACACCATCCTCAGAAACGATAGCTCGTTGTTCATACCCATTTTCCCGGTTCATACACATTTCAATCCACCTTTTTGTCTCATCACGTGTAAATGGTGGGTATTGATCTGGTACCACTAAGTGCTTTGTTACTTTTGTATCCAATGACCATTGATATCGATCTTCTACGTCGTCTAATGTAAGTTCTCTTAATACAATAATTGGTACACTCATTTTTTCATCTCCCTTTTATTTCCCTATAGAAAAGCCTTCAAATAACCTGCCACCATAGTTTTCTAAAGTTTTCTCGACAAAAATAATCAGTTTCTTTTTCTCTCCAGTTTTATAAAAATGATCAAAAGCTGCAACAAACTCTTCTGCAAATAATTCATCGTATTTTCTTAAAACTCTAATAAACCATTTTGAATTTCCAACCCATTTCCCATTTACTCTAAGTACAAATTCATGAACTAACTCAGCCAAAAGATTAGCAATAAACAATTCTTCTTCTCTCTTTGTTGCACCAATAAAATCATCTAATACATCCGTAATAAAGTAACGTTTCTGTCTAGTCAATTCTTCTGTCCACTTTTCAGGACCTTTATCTAATAATTGCCGTGCTTCCTGTTTTAAACTAGTTATTATTTCTTCCTTCCCTTTTAAAATAATCCCTTCCGAAACTAATTGTGGTAAACTAGGTCTCCCGCGCTTGCAGTCACTTTTAAAATATTCTTTATATGTTTTAAAATTATGTACAAACACTTCAACAGGCCAACCATTGCTAAAAAAAGATTCACGATAACAATGAGATAGACTATCATCCCATATTACAATATCAAGGTCAGATGTTTTTGTCGCTTCTCCTCTTGCAACACTTCCTCCTAATAAAGCGGCATTACAATGTGGAAATTGCGATTCAATAAATTTGTGTGCAGCGTCAATTGCTTTCATGCCGTTCTCCTTCTTTCATTTACACTTTTTATTTCTTTCTCTATCTCGGGCTTTTTTTATATACGCTTCTGCCTCAGATGTCTTACATGAAGTGACACCATGATCAACATCAGCTTTTCCAATTTCGCGTACAATTGTGATTGCTTTTTGCTCAAAGTCATCATTTCGAATTCCAATCGTAATAAGTGCACTATGTATCGCTTCCTTTTTCCATTTTTTTCGTATGTATATGCATCTGAACCTCTTTTAAAAATGGAAGAAAAAATTCATCTTCTAACACTTTATCCTTTATAGCAATATTAGCGAGTAATGACCAACCTGCTCTAGCAATCCATTCATCCTGATAGATTGTCCATTCCTTCAATTTGCCTATTGCAATCGAAGACAACGATACAGATGACATAAGTACATCCAGTAAACAATAATTATCAACCTCTTGTTCATAATTTTCTTTACTTTATACATGTACTTACGATATATTCGACACTATTTCTTATTTTCCTAGTTTTTTCTTCAAATACGGTATGTGAAATTTACGACATTTAAAATCAGAATCATTTTATATATACCCCCTCCATGTGCCGTTTTCTCCATCCTCTGCTGTTGTTATCCTGACCACTCAAGCTTTTACCGGCCATTTTTAATAAAAAAGATGTACGAAATAAACACCTTATCTCACTAAAGAATGGTTCATCAATTTTCAATATAGGTTTTGTAATAGAATATAAATTCTTTAAATATGTAAATTTTTGTTTTTTATCCACTTCTTTTTTTATTTTTAAAAACCTGCTAAACAAGAGTAATCCCCTCAGTAAAACAACAATATCTTGCATACTTTCCCACAATTTTTTTTGTACTTGTAAAAATCTTTTTTTGCATTTCTCTACCTAAAATTGCTAATATAATAGAGTAGAACTATTATAGAGAGAAGGAAAATTATGCACAATAGAATTCGAATGACAACTTTAGTAAAGAGAGCATTGTTGATTTGCGTCGGGGTATTATTTTTGTACGAAGCAGTTTATGGATCAACTCATATTGCTTTAGCAAGTACGGAAGATGAAACGAAGTCCGTTCAACTTGTAAGTGAAATTCAAACTGCTCTTGCCCCCAAAGAAGCTCCAAAGCAATATAACGGGCAAGTCAGAAAAGTTGCTTACTTAACATTTGACGATGGGCCTGGAAAATATACTGCTGAGCTGTTAGACATGTTAAAAAAAGAAGATGCAAAAGCTACATTTTTCCTAATTGGAGCAAATGTTAAAGCATTCCCTGATCTTGTAAAACGCGAAGTTGCAGAAGGACATTATGTTGGTATGCATAGTATGACACATAACTACAAAAAGCTTTATACAGAAGGTCATTATGTAGATGAAATGAAAGAAGACCAAGGCTTAATCGCTGGGGTTATTGGAAAATCACCAATATTAACCCGCCCGTCTTACGGATCAATGCCAGGTTTAAACGAAGCCCTTCGTAACAAGGTTGTAGAAAACGGCTTGAAAGTTTGGGACTGGACAATTGACTCTTTAGACTGGAAATATAATAAGATGCCAGTCGATGCTGCCTCAGCACAAATTGCACAAAATGTGCTTGCTGGTGCAACAGACCCAACAGAAGTTGTACTTATGCATGATATTCACCCACAATCAGTAAAAGCAGTACCTGCCATCATTAAAGGTCTGAAGGAAAAAGGCTATGAACTAGAAAGCTATCATGAGGATGAACACTTCCCATTAAATTTCTGGCATGACAAACGTATTTAATTTAAAAAGACTTGATTTTCTCTTTAGAAAAATCAAGTCTTTTTTTGTTTCTAAAGACGTTTTTCGTATACGCGAAGTTGATTATCATTCATGATTTCGATGTATGCTTGCAATGAGTACTTCTTTTTGAAAAGATGGGAGTATTACTGCCCATTAATACGAGGTAAAATCATTTCGTTTCTGTAGTATGCAATAATTATACATTTTTCATACATTCACTATACTCTATTCATACGGTATGTGAAATTACCTTGAGTCTCCTAAATAAAAAGGCCTCCTTACAAGGATATTTATCCTTATATGGAGGCCGGCATTGATTTATTTTTTTACGTTTAACCTTCTTGTTCTTGCTTTGTTGTTTTTACCTGCGTTTTATTTTTATCACGATGATTATAATTATATTTCGAACGATCTACAGGTGTAAATCCTTCTGGTGTGTAGAATCGGAGTAAATCACCATTTACAACTTCGTCAGAAAGCTTAAGTTTCTGCTGAACCATTTTTTCATTTTGTTTGATTTCATCCGTTGCTTCTATTGTTTTTCCAGTGGTTGTATCATAATACTTTCCATTAAGCGCAGTAACGGCCGGACTTACATAGTTACCATTACGGAAAGGAACAACTTGTTGATGCTGTGTTGATAATAAATCTGTACCAAATTGGATATAATTCTTTGTATCTGTACCTAATAAGTGTAACAGTGTTGGGAGCACATCGATTTCTCCACCATATTGGTGTTGAACTCCGCCTTTCATTCCTGGAACATGAATGATTAAAGGTACACGTTGCAGTTGTGCATTTTCAAATGAATTAATTTCTTTACCCATAATTTGTGACATTGCTGCGTTATGATTATCTGAAATACCGTAATGATCTCCATACATCACAATGATTGAATTGTCATATAAACCAGATTGCTTCAAGTAATCCATAAAGCCTTTTACAGATTCATCTAAATAATGTGCTGTTTGGAAATACGTATCTACAGATGTATCACCTGTTTTTGCTGGTTCAATTGTCGCTTCTTCCTTATTAATCGGATAAGGGAAGTGGTTTGACAATGTAATAAATTTCGCATAGAACGGTTGTTTTAATGTTTGTAACAATGGAATAGACTCATTAAAGAATGGCTTATCTTTTAGTCCATAGTTTACAACATCTTTTTCATTCATATCATAGTATGTTGCATCAAAGAATTTATTAAATCCAAATGATTTATAAATATCATCGCGATTCCAGAATGTTTTATAATTACCATGGAATACTGCAGATGTATAGCCCTGCTGCCCTAAAATAGCTGGTGCTGCTTGATACGTGTTATGAGCTTTGTTTGTAAATACAGATCCTTGTGGCAATCCAAATATTGAGTTTTCTAACATAAACTCCGCATCAGATGTTTTACCTTGTCCTGTTTGATGGAAGAAGTTATCAAAATACAATGTATTTGCATCATGCGTAAATGAATTTAAAAATGGTGTAACTTCTTGTCCGTTCAACTTGTAATTAATTAAAAAGTTTTGGAACGACTCTAAATGAATATAGATAACATTCATACCTTTCCCCTTACCAAAATACTCTGGGTTAGGGCTTGCATAGTTCGATGCAATATAATTTCTTACACCTGTCATACTATCTCCATCTGCTAAAGCTCGTTCTGTTGATGCTTTCATGCTTTGAATCCCATCATAAATCGTATAATTATATGCACCTAAATATTTTACAATGTAGTTTCTGTCAAATGTTCTTGTCAGTAATTCCGGACGATCAGATTCTGCTAAACCTAAGTTGATGCTAAACAACAAAATCCCTGTAATAAATACAAGTGACAATTTATGTTTAGCAACACGAATTGGTTTTGGATTTGCAAATTTTGTTATGACTAACACAAGCAGAATAATTGTATCTAAGAAATATAATGGGTCATATAGGTGTAATAACGCTAAAATACTACCACCTAAATCTCCAAAGTTATTTGTTTGTGTTAATGTCGGGAACGTAATAAAATCGCTGAAAAAGCGGTAATATACCACGTTTGAGTATAAAAGAATTGACAATAACAAATTAATAATAATTAACCAGATATAAGATCGTTTCCCTTTTGCAAATAATGCAAGTCCTAAAAATAGGACAGCTGAGCTTAACGGGTTGAAAAATAGCAAGAATTTTTGAATTGTGTTTGATATCCCTAGGTCAAATTCTGTAACATATGCTGCATATGTTTTTAACCAGAATAAAACAACTGCAAAAATGAAAAATCCAAAATGGTTACTTAACACACGTTTGCTCTTTAACAATAATTGTTTCATCTCTCCACCTCTTTTTAACCATCCAAGGCTTATTTTTTTATAAGTCTATCTCTGTTTTTAATTTACTTCCCCAAACAACCCTCTCTTTTCTTTAACCTTATGAAGAATATTAGTAATTATAAGTTTAAGGTTGTATTTATTCAACTATTTCTTACGAAACATGTTGACCTAGATATATATTTAATGAAATACATTTGTAACATTTTTTATGACTAAAATCTAAAGACCATCCGTTTAACAAGACTCACCTACTATAAACCTTTATGCACTACTTCGCAAACATTCTTATTTCCAAAATTACCAATTGGATTTGTTGTTACTAAATTATTCATGTATTAAGAGGTCTCGACTACTTTTTATTCCCTATAATTATTCATAGTTATAAAGAAATAATATAATTTACATCCAATCTTTTCCTTATTATTCTTTATAAAATGCTCATTAAAAAATAAAAACCCTCAATCTTATAATAAGATTGAGGGTTTCATACTGCAGATTATTTTTGGTTATACATTGCATTTATTTGCTTTTGAAGTTCTTCATTTTCTAAGAACTCATCGTATGTTGCTTCTTTATCGATTACACCGTTTGGCGTTACTTCAATAATACGGTTTGCAATTGTTTGTACGAACTGATGGTCATGAGATGTAAATAGTAATGTTCCTTTAAATGCGATTAAACCGTTGTTTAATGCTGTGATAGACTCAAGGTCTAAGTGGTTCGTTGGATCATCAAGTGTTAATACGTTCGCTCCACTTAACATCATTTTAGAAAGCATACAACGAACTTTTTCTCCACCTGACAATACAGAAACATTTTTCTTTACTTCTTCACCAGAGAATAGCATACGACCTAAGAAACCACGTAAGAAACTTTCTGTTTCATCTTGTGGAGAGAACTGACGTAACCATTCAACTAAGTTATATTCACTGTTCTCGAAATACTTAGAGTTATCTCTTGGGAAGTAAGCTTGAGATGTTGTAACGCCCCACTTAAATGAACCGCTATCTGGCTCCATTTCACCCATAAGAATTTTAAATAATGTTGTCATTGCAATATCATTACGTCCGATAAATGCAACTTTATCACCTTTATTTAATGTGAAGTACACATTATCTAACACTTTTTCTCCATCAATCGTTTTTGAAAGACCTTCTACAGTTAATAAGTCATTTCCTACTTCACGCTCTGGTGTGAAGCCAACGAATGGATAACGGCGTGATGATGGTTTAATATCATCTAATGTAATTTTATCTAATAACTTTTTACGAGAAGTCGCTTGCTTCGCTTTAGATGCGTTTGAACTAAAGCGTGCGATGAAGTTTTGTAACTCTTTTACTTTCTCTTCTTTTTTCTTATTTGCATCTTGTGTTAGTTTCAATGCTAACTGGCTTGATTCATACCAGAAGTCATAGTTACCAACATATAATTGAATTTTACCGAAATCAAGATCCGCCATGTGCGTACATACTTTATTTAAGAAGTGACGGTCATGGGATACAACGATAACTGTATTTTCAAAGTTCATTAAGAAGTTCTCTAACCATTGAATTGCTTTTAAGTCTAAATGGTTGGTAGGCTCATCAAGTAATAAAATGTCAGGTTGACCAAATAAAGCTTGAGCAAGTAATACTTTTACTTTCTCTGCCCCTGTTAACTCAGACATCTTTTTATCATGAAGGTCTTCTCCAATGCCTAGTCCTTTTAAAAGGATAGCCGCTTCAGATTCAGCTTCCCAACCGTTTAGCTCAGCAAACTCACCTTCAAGTTCTGCCGCGCGCATACCGTCTTCATCACTGAAATCTTCTTTCATGTAAATTGCATTTTTTTCTTGCATTACTTTATAAAGACGTGTGTGACCCATTATTACTGTTTCTAATACAGGAAACTCTTCATATTCGAAGTGGTTCTGTTTTAACACTGCTAAACGCTCACCAGGCGTAATATTTACATCGCCTGTTGATGGGTCAATTTCTCCAGATAAAATCTTTAGAAATGTTGATTTACCAGCACCGTTTGCTCCGATTAAACCGTAGCAGTTACCTGGTGTGAATTTTATGTTAACATCTTCAAATAATTTTCTGTCCGCAAAGCGCAATCCTACGTTACTAACTGTAATCATGTGGTTCCTCCAATTTTAATACTTTTATATATATACCTCACTAACTATAACATATTTAGCCATCTAAAGGTATATCTAATCATCTTTCTATTTCAGCAACCGCAATTTTCTATTCAAAACCAAAAATGAAATCACTTAAAAGAAATCATAAATAAACGGCTTATGTAATGGAATCAAATGTTCTAACTCTTTCACTTCTTCCTCAGTTCCTGAAACAGAGCCAATTTCGTATAACTCTAGCGGACGTTTATATCCGAATAACATTGCTGATAAATCATTTATATTTAAATGAATTCCTCCACTGTTCCATTTTTCTGTTTCTTCTTTACTAATAATTACTACTTTTTTACTTTGTAATTTAACCGTCACATTATTCCATGGGGCAAATGAATCTGAAATATGCAAAATCACTTCGTTTTGTTGATTACTCCAAACAAATGAATATTGATTTAAAAACTGCTCCACGTCTACAATTCGAACCATAAAATAAGGAGTAATTTCAGCCTTAACTCGAGGCTCTTGCAGAGTATAAAGTAATGGCTCTGTTTCACTTAGTATCATCTTAAGTTCTTTTATCATAGAATCATGTTGGCAAATAAAATTCCAAAGTCCCCTTCTAGCTTCATTATTTAGCGGTACAAATTCTTCTACTGTCATTTTTGAATCATTTATTTTGTACAGTATGTAACCAGTAGCTTCATTTTCTTCATTGTAATAGACTGCTGCCGCCTTGTCATGATAAACTGCTTGCCCCCACCAATCTGTACTTCGAACTAGCATACCAGCGAATCGCCTCGCAAATTGCTCATATACTGCTTCTATTTCTTTTGGATGTGAATCTTTATTAAAACGTCTCACATTCCCTTTCACATGCTTTTGCATCACTAAATCACTCTTCGTCATTGAACATATGAAACGATTGGCAAATAGTTCCCATCCAAACTTTCTGTAAAATGAAACTGCGAATGGATGTAACATTGATACACTAAATCCGTCTTGTTTCATTTTTTGCAGTACATGGTTCAATAGTTCTTTTACATATCCACTCCGTCTATACTCTGGGTATGTTGCCACCCCTGCAATTCCCCCCATTTTAAATACCTCATCACCAATATTTATTTCTAACGGAAGAAGATGCAGTTTTGCTGCGAGTTGATCTCCTTCTAATATCCCAAACAATTGATGGTGCTTTTTCATTAATGTTAGACGCTTTTCAATCTGACCTTCTGGTACTTTATATTGGAAAGCATATTCGGATAATGTAATTGCTTCTCTATATTGTTGCCCTGCTAATTCAACTACTTTCATGACTTTTCTCCTCCTATTCCCTTAATACATTCGTACTCATGCGGATAAAATCCTATGCAAAAATGAGAAAGGGCGATGAAATATACATCGCCCTTTCTAAAATCGTTATATATATTGGTGTAACAAAAAACATCTTCCACATAAAGTGAAACTTTAATCAGTGGGGTTTTCTTCATCCCCCACTGATTATTAGCCCTCACCAATTGGGCTTTTACGGGCAGTTTATCTCCCACCTAACTTCTTAAAGAAAAGCGGAAGCGGCTCGCACAGAATCGCAGGACGCCCAAACACCCGACAGAGAGGCGCTTTTCGCCTCGTCCGAGGGGGGCGAAACGGCCGGAGATTCTAGCCGCTAGAGCTAGACAATGCTTTCGCTGAATTTTGAGGTAGGAGTGTTACTGCTCGTTGATATGAGATAAAGATTTCCCATAAAACAAAAGGTTCTTTGTACTAATCACTTTCAGCATGTCCTTTGTATATCATATAAAGTGAAACTTTAGTCAGTGGGATTTTCCCTCATCCCTACGGATTATTAGCTCCACCGATTAGACTTTTACGGGCAGTTCATGCAAGATAAAATATGCAAAGCAAATAATGTCCTTGTTCGATCTTACAAATCGTTCGTTTAGATAATTTGAATAACCAGATGCATAAATTATCCAATTACTCCTCTATTCTTAACTAATAAATAAAGAAGGGAAGAATAAATAATTATGAGTTCTTATTATGACAAATTAAATAGATTGAATGGAAATCGAGATTCCCTTTCTCAAAGAACAAATGGCGACCTTAGAGGAGAGAGTTGTGAATCTACAAGGCCATCAGCATTTAGAGCAGTCAACATATCTTCGCTTCAACAAATACCTGCTAATACTACTGTTAAAGTTTTATATCCTAACATTCAATTTGATTTGGCCAATGAATTCAATTCAGCTGCCTCCATGTTCATCCCTAACACAAGGGGTGTATACTCATTGATTGCCAGCCTTCTTTTTTCACCTAATAATTGTAATTCATCTTACAGAGGAAGAATAAACATTCAAGTAAATGGTCATGAAATAGCTGCTGATAATGATTTCTTTGGAGCAAATATCCAAATTAAAAATATTATATCCGTTTCTACCATTGCTCAATTAAAATGCGAAGATATTGTTGAGGTATTTTTTCTCTCTAACGTAGCTGGTACAATTAATATATTTAATAGCATTTCACGTTTTGAAGGAGCTAGATTTCCCTCTCCAGCAACCTAATCTAAAACGTCTATAACAAATGTTTCACTAATGTTATAGACGTTTATTTTATGACTTCTCCAATTCAGTTTGTAGTTTGTTTAGTTCTTTAAAGAATGTAGGATACGAAACTCCAACAGCTTCTGCATCTTCTAGTATTGTGTTACCATCTGCTATAGCGCCCGCAATCCCAAGCATCATACCGATTCGGTGATCACTATGACTATTTACTTTATTCCCCTTTAACGAGGACTTACCGTAAATAATCATTCCATCATCCGTCGCTTCAATATGTGCTCCTAATTTAGTTAATTCAGCTACAACTGTATCTATTCGGTTTGTTTCTTTTACTTTCAATTCATGTGCATCCTTAATAACTGTATTCCCTTCTGCTTGTGTTGCCGCCAGCGCAATGATTGGGATTTCATCAATAAGTCTTGGGATAATATCTCCACCGATTTCAATCCCTTGAAGTGATGATGTTTCAATTGTAATATTCGCAGCTGGTTCTGACGCATCATTATGAATAGGATGTATTTCTAAATTAGCACCCATTTTCGTAAGAACATCAATAACCCCTGTACGAGTTGGATTCATTCCAACATTTTTTAATACAAGTTTACTATTTGGAACAATCGCACCCGCAACTAAGAAAAATGCTGCTGAAGAGACATCACCTGGAACTTGGATATCCGTCCCGATTAAATGTTGCCCACCCGCAATTTTTACAGTTTTGTCCTCACGAATTACTGTAACACCAAACGCTTCAAGCATTTTTTCCGTATGGTCTCGTGAAATATGAGGTTCTGTAACAGTTGTTACACCTTCAGCCGTCAGCCCCGCGAGTAGAATGGCTGATTTCACTTGCGCGCTTGCTACAGGTGAAGTGTAGTCAATTGCTTTTAAATTTCCACCCCTTATTGTAAGTGGGGTAAATGTTCCTTCTTCTCTACCGCCAATTTTTGCTCCCATAAGCCTAAGCGGATTCGTTACGCGTTTCATTGGCCTTTTTCCAATTGATGAATCCCCTTGAATACAGGAGTGGAAAGGCGTATTTGCAAGTATCCCAGACATTAACCGTATCGTTGTACCTGAATTACCAACATCTAAAACATTCTTCGGTTCTTGTAATCCTTCTATTCCTTTTCCAATTACAACCACTTCATCACCATTTTGCGAAATTTCTACTCCCATTTCTCTAAAACAAGAAATTGTACTTAAACAATCTCCACCAGGTAAAAAACCCTTAATTGTTGTTTTCCCTTGTGCAATTGCTCCGAACATAACCGCACGGTGTGAGATAGATTTATCACCAGGAATTGTAATTGTCCCTCTTAATCCACTTTTTACAGTTTGTATCATTACTTCTTTCACAGTGTCACCCTCTCCCTATCATATTGTTTCATACGTTTGGTACTGTTCTTTCTGAAGTGCTATCGTCGCTTTTAAGCGATCTTCTTCTCTTTGGAAACTAATACGAAGCACACCAAGTAATCCTTCTCGCGCTTCTATAATTTGCAGATTTGTAATACTAATTTCTTCATAAGCTAAAATACTTGTAATATGAGCTAATGCCCCTACTTTATCTAAAACATCAACATATAAGTCATGGAAAGCTGGAATCGCACCGCTTTTTCGAACGGGTAAAGAATCACGGTACTGTTTCGCATTTTCAAAGTAGTTTTGTAATTCAACAGAATCACCTACAGAAACCGTCTTGTACAGCTCTTTCATCTCACTAATCCACTCTTCTAGTAATTGTAATAAATGACTTTGATTCTGTTTTACGATATCACTCCACATTTTCGGACTGCTCGAGGCAATACGCGTAATATCCTTAAACCCACCTGCCGCAAGTTGATGGATAAGCGGATTGTCCCCTCCATGTTTTTCAACTTGTTTCACCAGCCCCGCCGCAATTAGATGTGGAAAATGACTCACAATTCCGGTTACATAATCATGCTCTTCTGTATTTAATACAAGAAAATGAGATCTTGTTCCTTTTAACCAATCTTTTAATTCTTCTACTCGATGATCTGACACATGACTCCTTGGTGTTAAAATATAAAATGCATTTTCAAACAAGTGAGCCTTTGCACTTTCAACACCCGTTTTATGCGAACCTGCCATCGGATGTCCCCCAATAAAAGCCACTCCTGCAGGTAATAGATCTTCAGCTTCATTCATAATCTCGCCCTTTGTACTACCTACATCTGTAACAATTACATCTTTACGTAAATCATATAATGCAAGCTGACGTAATAACTTTATTGTTTCTTCAACTGGAGAAGCAAAAATAATTAAATTTGCCTCTTCACAAGCAGCCTGTAAATCTCCTGCAACTTTATCAATTACATGAAATTCTTTCGCGCGCTCCATTTGTTCACTATGAATATCATAACCTGTAATCATCACTTCATGTTCCCTCTTTATTGCTAATGCAAGAGAACCACCTATTAAACCTGTCCCAATTAATACAACTTTTTTACACATTTGCCTCATCTCGAAACTTATTCTTTCTATTTATAAAGTGCTGTTTTAACACTGAAATCACTCCTTCATTCTGTTCACTCGTTCCAATCGTAATCCGGACACCATTTGAAAACGGACGAATAATAAAACCTGCGTGTGCACATCGTTCATAGATTTCCTCTGCATCGTCTATTGGTAAAAAGATAAAGTTTGTTTGAGATGGATAAAACGGAATCCCATTCTCGGTACAAAAACTCTCATATCGCTCTAATCCTTCTCGATTTACACGAGCGATCTCCTTTATAAATCCATCATCATTACAAGCAATTGTTGCCGCTCTTTGCGCAAATAAAGAAACATTAAATGGCAAACGAACAACATTTAATTTCTCAATCAATTCTGCCTGTCCAATTGCATACCCTATGCGAAATGATGCTAAACCATATGCTTTGGAAAATGTTCGTAATACAAGAAGGTTTTTATGTTTTTTCAATAATGGTATTGTTTTTGGAAAATCTTTCGCTGTTACATACTCATAGTACGCTTCATCAATTACAATTAGCGCATCATCATGTACACTATTTATAAATTTATTTAATTTTCGGTCATCAATATATGTGCCCGTTGGATTATTTGGATTACAAATCCAAATTATTTTTGTCTTTTCATCTACAGTTAAAACAATTTCCTCTAAGTCATAAATCCCTTTCTTTAATGGAACTTCTCTTACTTCACAACCTTCAATCACTGCATGATGACGATATTGCGGAAAAGTTTCTCCTGCTGTTACTACATTATCTCCCTTACAAAGTACCGCACGACTTATAATTTGAATAACTTCATCAAGTCCACTTCCGCATAAAATTTGTTCCTTTTGAACTTGCAGTTTTTCTGCGATTGTTTGACGAAGCTCTAATGCCCCTCCATCGGGATATAAAGCATGGTCATGCCATATTTTTTGTAATTCTTCTTTAACACGTGGTGAACAACCAAATGGATTTTCATTTGATGCTAATTTTACAAATGAATGATCCCCATATACTTCTTTCATTTGCTCCGCTGATTTGCCTGGCTTATATGGCTGTAATGATGATAATTGCTCTTTCATCTTCATTTGTAATCCATCCTTTTTAAAATTCTTTTGCATATTTGTTATGCTGTGTTATATTTTGCTTGATTAATTCCATGCGATCTTTTCCGAATTGTTCAACTAATGCATCCGCAAGTTCCCATGCAACAACAGCCTCTGCAACAACACTTGCAGCTGGTACTGCACAGCTGTCAGATCGTTCAATACTTGCTTGGAATGTTTCTTTCGTATCAATATCTACACTCGCCAGTGGTTTATATAATGTAGGAATCGGCTTCATTACACCTCTTACTACAATTGGCATTCCTGTAGTCATACCACCTTCTAATCCACCTGCATGATTCGTTTTTCTCGTATATCCTCTTTCTTCGTCCCATAGAATTTCATCATGTACAGAACTTCCTGGCTGCCTTGCCGCCTCAAATCCAATCCCGATTTCAGCACCTTTAAAAGCATTAATACTCATAATTGCTCCTGCAAGCTTTGCATCTAATTTTCGATCATAATGGACGTAACTTCCAACGCCAATTGGCATTCCTTCCGCAATGACTTCTACAATTCCGCCAATTGAATCACCGTTTGCTTTCGCAGTATCAATCGCATCCATCATTGTTTGTTCTACCTCTTTATCTAAACAACGAACAGACGAATTCTCTGTGATTGTTTGAATTTCTTCTATTGATAACTGCCCTACATGACTTGCTTTGACACCGCCAATTTCAAGAACATGCCCAGCGATCTGTACATCTAATTCTTTTAAAACTTGCTTTGCAACTGCACCAGCTGCTACTCTTACGGTTGTTTCCCTTGCAGAAGAGCGCTCTAGAACATTTCGTATATCACGGTGCCCATACTTAATTGCACCGTTTAAATCTGCATGTCCCGGACGTGGTTTTGTAATCGTGCGTTTCATTTCTTTACTTTCTTGCTCAGAAATCGGTTCAGCTCCCATTACTTTCGTCCAATGTTTGAAGTCATCATTTTTTACGATTAATGTAATTGGGGAACCAAGTGTCACTCCGTGGCGTACACCACTTACAATCTCTACTGTATCTGTTTCAATTTGCATGCGTCTCCCGCGACCATGCCCTTTTTGTCTTCTTAATAATTCCTTATTAATATGTTCTGCTTGTAACGATAACCCTGCAGGTACACCTTCTAAAATAACAGTTAACTGTGGACCATGTGATTCTCCAGCTGTAATGTATCTCATTTCTCTTACCCCTTTATTATTTTTTTGTACAAAAAAGTCCCTACTGAGCAATCAGTAGGGACGATTATTATCGCGGTACCACCCTAATTGTAGACTACTTTCGTCTACCTCTTATCATTTTTAACGATCTATAAGACCGTCTTTCCCTTCGTAAAGACCATGATCTTTACTACGAAAAAGATGCTCTAGGGCTGTAATTCATGCTTATCTTTGTACTGATTCTCAGCGTCCATCAGCTCTCTATAAACAGGGAGATAAGCACTACTGTTTCCCTTTCAACGCATATTCAATATGAAATTAAGATAATTTATTTTTGAAACCTTTTAACTCTTCCATGAATTTATGGAACTCTGGAATATCCATTTGTTGTGCAGAATCAGATAATGCAACTGCTGGATCCGGATGTACTTCAGCCATTACTGCGTCTGCTCCAATTGCCAGTGCCGCTTTTGCAGTAGGTAATAATAAATCTCTGCGTCCTGTAGAATGTGTTACATCTACGACAACTGGTAAATGTGTTTCTTTCTTTAAAATTGGCACTGCTGAAATATCTAACGTATTACGCGTCGCTCTTTCGTATGTGCGGATACCACGCTCACATAGAATAATTTGATCATTCCCTTGCGCGATAATGTATTCAGCTGCATGAATGAATTCGTCAATTGTTGCTGCTAAACCACGTTTTAATAACACTGGTTTATTTACTTTACCTACAGCTCTTAGTAAATCGAAGTTTTGCATGTTTCGTGCTCCAACTTGAATGACATCAACGTAATCAAGAGCCATCTCTACATCGTTTGGATTTAAAATTTCACTAATAATCGCTAAATCGAATTCATCAGCTACTTGACGTAAAATTTGTAAGCCTTCAATCCCTAATCCTTGGAAGTCGTATGGTGATGTTCTCGGTTTGAAAGCACCGCCGCGCATTAATTTTAATCCTTGTTCTTTCATCGCTTGCCCTACTTGGCGAACTTGCTCTAAGCTTTCTACAGCACAAGGCCCCATAATGAACGTTTGCTTTCCATTTCCTAATAATTCACCTTTTACATCAACAATTGTATTTTCTTTTTTCTTTTTACGTGAAACAAGTAACGCTTTACGATTGTCATCCTCCTGCAATTCTAAGCTTGCTTTGAAAATTGTTTTGAAAATGTGTTGAACTGTTGAAGTTTCGAATGGACCTTCATTATGTTCCGCAATCATATCCAGTACTTCACGCTCACGAACTGGATCAAAACGTTTCGTACCTTGCACTTGTTTTTGTTTTCCAATCTTTTGAACGATTTCTCCACGTTTATTTAACAGTTGTAATAATTGTAAATTGATTTCATCCACCTGTTTACGTAATTGTTCTAACTCATGATTTGCCATTTTAAAATCCTCCTTTTAATGTTTAAAACTATTTGAAGAGAATAAAAATTCCCTATTTTCTGAATTAAAATTCTATAAAAACTTATTGTGAGATCGATTCCGCCTTTTTTGTGTACAAAAAATCCCTACTGATCTACTCAGTAGGGACGATATTTATCGCGGTACCACCCTAGTTGTAGACTACTTTCGTCTACCTCTCTTCACTGTTAACGATCATTTGACCGTCTTTCCCTTCATAAAGACTATCATCTTTACTACGAAAAAGATGCTCCAGGAATGTAATTCGCACTTGTTTTTGTACTGGTTCACACCAACCACCAGCTCTCTGTTACAGGGAAACAACTACTACTTCTTTTCCTTTCACTGCATGTAATATTCAATTTTCAAGTTGGACCACAAAAATACAAAAAGTCCCTACTGATCCAATCAGTAGGGACGATATTTATCGCGGTACCACCCTAGTTGTAGACTACTTTCATCTACCTCTCTTCACTGTTAACGATCATTTGACCGTCTTTCCCTTCATAAAGACTATCATCTTTACTACGAAAAAGATGCTCCAAGACTGTAATTCATGAGTATCCCTGTACTGATTCACACCAACCATCAGCTCTCTGTTACAGTAAGATCTTCACTACTGTGATCTCTTCATTGCACTTTGTTTATTCAAATGTTTGTGAAATTGAATAAGTATGATTCGTATTATAGAATGCTTTTTAAAATACTGTCAATACTTTTTTAGTTATTTTTTAAAATTCCACTCTTTCCCCATTATCAATCTTGTAAATTTGTCATCACAAGTCCAATACGAATCATTTCGTTTTGAATAGATATTAATAATTGTTTCTCCACTTGGTAATCTGTTAACAATTGTTTAATCTCAATGATTTCATTTTCAAAAGAATTTGCCTCATGAAGGTTTTGCAGTAGCGAAAAAAACAATTCACCATAGGTTTCCACATGATATTTCATGTTATTTTTCTTTTCCAAAATAGCCAAAAATAGTTGTTTCATTTCCGCTTGGTCGTAACGTTCTGATATGGGGGAGAAACGAGTAAGAATTGTTTGTATTCCGTTTTCTGCAACTTCATCCATACATAATACAAAACGTAAAAACATGACATATTCTCTACCAGTTACAGAACTCATTTTTGGACGTTCCATTAAAAAGCCAGCTAACCAAGCCTCCCAAAATTTTTGTTGTTCTCTTACGCTTAATGTTTTCACATAATAACATAAGTATTCCATAAACTTAATTTTGTCATTTTCCGTTTCCTGTATAAAAAGTGGATATAACCAATCGGCTCGTTGATCCCAATATAATACACATTTAATAAAAACAAAGCTGAGCCACTTTAAAAATACTTTCTTTGTATGTGGATGTAATACATATAAATGTTCGACTGCATATTTAATATATCGCTTTATCTCTGTAAATAGCGGTAAATTTATTTGTGTATAGCAAAGGCCTGACCATGCATATTTTATTACCTTGTCTTGTTTTTTTAAGTCGAGATAAGGTAGCAAATTTTTTCTACACCATTGTTTCTCAATATGGTACAAAAATGTTATGTCTGCCGTTAATCGTGCAAGCATGAAATGTGTACTTTGTGACAACGTTCGCATTTGTTCTTCAAATAAAAACAAGTATTCGTGAATGTTCCGATCGTATAAGTGATCATATGCTAGCAGCTTTAATAATACTGACGTCATCTTTCCAATAGGATGTTGAATAGACTCATTATAAAAGTCATGTTCCCCTATCTTGAAATTCGGATCACTTTTCATTACTTGGGGAAATAAAGAAAAGGCAAAACGTTTCACAACACGTATACTATCCTCTTGAAATTCTTCTAATCGATTGCTGATTTCATAAAGAAAACTACTAATTAACCAATGAAAAGATGTATTCCTTACAAATTGTTGTAAGAGTGGAATAATTTTTTGTATCTGTTGATTAGTAAGCTTTCGATTATTCCCCCATGCCCTAATACAGACAAACCATACTTCATTACTTACCATACTTTCCCCTACTAATTGATAAGCAAGCGAAATACTCCACTCTGTATTCAATTTACATGCTTTTGATAACATTTCTAAAAAATGACGCTGCTCAAAAATACCGTCATGAGAAAAGAGCTTAACTTGTTTCATCATTTCATGCTCTTTCAATTGCAATAACCCATCAGCAGTTACGTTACATGTAATGCTTTGTACAGCATCCTCTACTCGCTTTTCACCATAACTCTCTGGGGAAAAATGCGGATGTTTTTGTTTCATTTTTTTATATGCTTGTACTGTACAATTACCATTCGGATCACATGTGTATAGTAAATCCATAACAAGACAAGCATCAAAAGCTCTCTCATTAACAAGGTGTTTCATCACCCTTTGTAACACCTCTTGTTTACTTTGTTCCGAGGCACAGGAATAATGCTTCTTTAAAAAATTAAATACTTCATGCCTATATGTAACATGTAAAAGTAAATTTTGTTCTAGCAACCATTTGACTTTTTCATCGTCAGTTGCAAATGAATTTCCACTCATTGCCTCTACCGCAATTCGTTTTTGTAATATACTATCTGTTTCAATCATTTGAGCGATATAGTAGTTTGCCTTTCTCTTATGATTCGCACATAAATATGCGAGGGATTCTTTTACAATACGAATTAAAAATGTAAAATCTTTTGGCTGTAAATCATGTTCAGAAAACTCGACTCTATTATATGTCACACCGTCCTTTTTTTCTAATGCAGCCTGTCTTAAAAATAACATTTGGATTTTTTCTAATCCCATAACCATAATTTGGTCAGCAAAATATGCGATATGCGGTTTCATTCTTTCATCCCAAATCTGTTGTACAAATGAAAATACAGGAACTGGTAAACGACTTGTTTCCTCTAATTCAATCGAATCCTGCATATCGTGTTCCCATCTTCTGACACGTTTTAATTTAATCTTTCCATCCAAAATAAACGCCAACAATAAGATGAAAATTTCTTTATGTTCAGGGAAAGAACATCTATGTAACAAATGTGAAACAAGTTCTATAGAACTGCTATTTTTTTCTGCTGTTTCTAGTAAAAGTAATGTCCATTTTGCAAATAATAGCGGTTCAACCTGCTCTTTTGTTTCGTTTAAATACGTACAAATGGCCCGCCATAACAAAGGAGAAATTTTTGAGTGATTTTTATAAATAAGCTGAAATAATTCTTTTTGATGACTAAAAAGAAATTGTTTGACAAGCCAATCGGCCAGCAATTCATCCTCTTCATTATGAATGGTGGAAAGTAAAAATAAATTTTGGAGTTTCCCTTCTGCCTCTAACCATTCTACCCACTCGTAATCACGAGCAAATTCTATAAAATACCGGAGTGTTTCAATCTTTTTTACTGATTGCTTTATATATGATAATTGCTCTTGTTCAACTGATGGTGGAACTGTCACAATATCACGAATCCGCATTCTTTTTGTAATATAGTTATCCCCCATTAATTCAGCCCAGCGCCTCACAGCTTGCACAAGTGCCTGATGATTGTTCACCTTATTTGGATAAACAATGGGGCGTACTCCCAAATGCTCCCAATGATATGTATTATCTCCTTGAGCAACAAATGCATAACGTCTTGTACTCGGTGGTAAACCTGTTGCTAAATATTTCATAACAGGATCATTATGGCTATATCCGATGAATAGTACCGTATAATTCGAAAATAAATCAACTAAAAATCTTCTTGCCCATCCCTCTGTTAAGTAAGCCCTTCCAAAATCACCGTCCGTTAATATTAAATTTTCTTTCTCCTGCTCTATATTGCCATGTATATATGCTAAACCTTTGAACGCTCTACCTGTTGGAAGTGCAGGTGCGTAATATATATTAATATCTCGATTCATTTGTCTAATTACACTTGTAAAATGTTGATCAAAATTTGTAGTGACGATGCGAACATCAATGTCATCTGAGAAAAGCCGCGGAATCGCATAGTGTAATGGATTCGGCTTTGAATCTTTCACATCAACAAGATCTTGTGCAACTTGATGTACATCTTTCGTCTTCGCAACTTTTCCAAGATAATAATCATGCGGTTCGTTTTTTTCACGCTTTTCAACGTATAAAGTTTCCGCAATTTCATCAACTAAATCATCGAAATTTGGTAAGTTTGATTTCCCTTTCATAGAAACCCCTGCTCCGACAAATAATACAAGCCTTCCTTGCTCAAGATTATCAAATAGTTCATCTGGAATTTCTACTTCTGAAGTAATCCACATCTGGATCCCCCCTTACCTAAAAATGTCATATACTCTCATTTTACTATAACATTTTTTGTTTATTTTTTTAATATTTCGACAAGATGTTTAACATAAAAAAATTTTTTACACTCATGTACATACATAAGTAATGTATGAACTTCTTGTTTTATACCAAAACTATGTAAAAACAGGAGGTGTGCACTGTGAGCAATTTTACTAATGTGCTTATCAAATTTATATCGTGTATCATTGCTTTTGCTATCGGACTTGATTTGTTTTTTGATGCAACAATTGTTGATGTTATTTCCTTTAGCCTGTTTGTAACAATCGTTTCCTATATGTTTGTTGATAAGATTCTATTGGAGCACATCGGCAATTCCGCCGCTATTATGGCCGACTTTTTGTTGACATATTTAAGCGTATGGATTTTCGGTAATATTTTATTGGACAATTATATGCAGATCGCATGGGGTAGTATTCTGTCCGCTATTCTCTTTACGTTATCTGAAGTATTTGTGCATCGCGCCTCTCATACGCATGAAAGACATAAAAATGAACGAATTAATATGAATGGTCGATTCGCGTATGGAACTGAGTTTGCTGAAGAACAAAACATCTTAGATAAAGATAAGAAAAAATAAGAAAAGAAGGATGTCACAATCTATATCATGACATCCTTCTTTTTCATAAACTTTTCTTTTGATAATATTGCTCCATAACAGATTGCGGAACCATTCCGCTACCTGCTGTCACTACTTCCTTTCAATTCGATTTTATACTTCTATCTTTATATTTTTGAAATCCACAACATCAGCAAATGCACCCAGTACTGCATTATGATGCTTAACAATTTCTTCCGCGCTCAATTGCTCCGAGTCAAATGTACTATGTGCATCGCGAATCAAAGTTACTTTATATCCTTCACTAAAAGCTCTGCGAGTTGTTGTATCCACACAATATTCTGTTTGCATTCCTGATATAATTACATGTTCGATTTCCTTATCTTCTAATACTTTACGAAGATTTGTTTTATGGAAAGAATCTGGTGTTTCTTTTTCGATAATGGTATCACCATCTTTCGGTGCAATGTCAGAATGAATATTCCAGGCCGGTTTTCCTTTTTCTAAAGGATGACCTTTAGGCCCATTATGCTGTACATATATAACAGGAATCTCATTTGAACGACATTTTTGAATTAATTCTTGTAAGGTTTCTAATAATTTCTGTCCATTATGTACTGGTCCATTTGCCGTATACATACCTTCTTGAACATCTATTACTACCAAAGCTTTCTTCATCACACATCGCTCCCTTTTTTTCTATACTCCATCATCCAGCAATCTTCTAATTTCCCTTCGTGTAACTCATGTGCTTTTAATCTTTTCACCTTTTGAAATCCACATTTTTCATAACACCGAATGGCACGTTCGTTACTTACTCTTGGATCCATTGCAATTGCTTCTGCCCCTAATTCGTTGATGATATATGTAATTGTAGCTTGTACGAGTTCTGTACCAATTCCTCTATTCCAATATGTTGGTTCACCAATAAATTGGTCCATGCCCCATATATCCTGATTTTCTCTATATCCATATAACTTGTTCCATTCTGATTCTATCGGGTACATTTGCACATAACCAATTTGTTCTCCAGCGTATTCTACTAGACACCTTTTTTCATCACTCTTTGGATTTTGGATAAAATGCATACGTACTTTTTCTGGAGATTGCGGATTATCTCTGCCTTCGTAATACTGTAAAACTTCAGGATTTGTTAACCATTTTGAAATTGTATTCACATCTTCTTCTATAACATATCTAATCGATACATCCCCTTTTTGAAATAACATATTTCACCTCTTTATTCATAACCTTATAATATTCTATACTCATTGAATTAAGTCCTCTTATTAGACAGTGAATACGATACACCGCCTTGCCATCATACCTTCGTATAAGTTTCACCTCAAAAAATACTACTATTTCTGGATGTTATAAAACCTTTACTTTAGTAATCTATAGATATCAAACCAACATAGGAGGAATAAAAATGTCTAAAGGTTATGATTCAAAAGAGCAGCAACAAGAAGAAATACATGCAATCCGGCAAACGATCACCGAAATGGAAATTGCATTTAATACACATGATGCGAATGAATTAGATCGACACTTCACCTTAAATGCCACATGGGTCAATGTGCTTGGCAAGCGGCTTTCAGGTTGGAAGCAAATCAATGAGACGCACAAAGTTCTTTTACCAGGACCTCTTCGTAATTCATACGCTCGTTATACAATTGAAAGCATTAATTTCATACGTTCCGACGTAGCTATCACACATATTAGACAATATCCAACAACCTCTGACGGGACAATAATAGAAAATGAGCAAGGCAGTCTTGCTGTTTATGTGATGGTCAAAGAAAAGGAAGCGTGGAAAATTGCTGCCGGGCAAAATACGCTCATTCAATAATACTTCACATATCCCCTATTTGAACTGGAGGTTACAACTCATGTCGCACGTAAATCTGAAAAAAATAACTTCTACAAACTGGCGAGAAGCTCTAAACCTTTCTGTAAATATTAAGCAACAAAAATTCGTTTCTGAAGTTACACCACCTGTTGCTATTGCACTTGCAAAAGCGTATATTAAGCCGGATGATAGAATGATTGAACCTTTTGGAATTTATCATAACGAGAAAATAGTTGGTTTCTTTAATCTACATTACGAACCGGATTATCAAAAGGACTTTTGGCTATTTCATTTTTTTATCGACAAAAGATATCAAAGAAAAGGGTTTGGGGGCGCGGCAATGAAAGTATTAATTAACCATATAAAAACCATTCATCCATCTTGCCATCGCATTCGCTTAACTGTGCACCCTGAAAATGATTCGGGTCAAAAATTCTATTCAAATCTTGGGTTTACCGATGATGAAATTCTCACATACGGTGAACAAACCTATTCCTTGTACCTCTAGAATTTTTTTATCTTAGCATGATAACGAACAAAGAGTGCCATGAAAAGTTCTAAAGACACTCTTTGTTCGTGTGAAGTACTATAGGTTATATCGGACTGTCTTAAAATCTCAAATACCAATATATTGCAACTTCATCACTTTGCTCATTTATCCCTTTATATACAAGAAAATCAAAGCCCCCTATAACAAATCCACAACTCTCATAAAAGTTGCATGCTCTAACGTTATTGCATTGTGTCTCCAGCATGATTCCTGGCATTTCACAAGCTTGCGCCCATTGCTTTGCTCGCTCAATTAATTTTCTACCTACTCCAAGCTGTCTAAACTGCTTATCTACTGTTATATCTTCCACGTAAGCAAAACCATTCCAATTCCTCTTTAATATAATCATTCCAATTATTTGGTGATTCATAACCGCCAAAAAGATTATTTGATCTGGATTATTAACATATTCACTATAGTCTATCTCATCCTCTTTATATATATCGTCTGAATAATTTTTCTCATAGCTTGGTATTTCTTGCACTGTGTATTCTATTTGTTGATTTATAGCTCCTAATGAAAGAACTAGCTTAGAGTCAACCGTAAAACTATCATCAATTTCAGGAAATTCATTCAAATCTTCTAATTCTAGTTTCCTAATAACAATGTCCATCTTTCTCTCCTCTAAGTAAAATATAATATATTCCCCATACTAAATATTTATAGCGATTCCTGCAATGTATAAACTAACAATTATGAGGAAAGGCGGACCAATCATTGCACCTCTTAGATGCATCTTATCATTGTTATACCCCTTCATTCCTTCAGTACTTGAAATAACAACAAACCTCAGATTAATCTGGCAAAGTATAACCCAATCTATAAATGTAAATAGAAACCACCTAAGAACTGTCTAGCGACACAAAAGCACCAACTGTTTTTGTGAACAGATAAAGACTAATGTTAAGTAAACGTAATAATAAAACAGTAAATCAAAAAAGATGTAATACTCATGAAACAAACTCCTTTTCAAGCTTCTCTCATTGAATTATTACATCGATTGTTTAAGTCCCTATAGTACAAAATTGCACATCTATCTTATTTGATTTTTTAACGCTGTTAAAAGCTATGCTACATATTTTTATAAATGATTAAAGAATTCTGCATGAGAAACTTCCTTAAAGCTACTGATTGCAGAAGTCAAATCATATCCATTCTCATTCATAATTTTTTCAGTTCCTTTAAAATAAAGTTTTCTCGGTGTATCCATCTATTCTGCTCGCATTGGTTAACAATTTTTTGATTCTGATTAATTGCGTTACTAAGCTTCACCCATGTGTCAGTAATTTAATTTATTCTAAATAAATGCCGTTTACTACTCCTTTATATAAAATACTTTGTTTTTACAAATAATACGCAAACATTTTTGCAACCTTTTCTTTCATTTTTTCTTTTATCGATAATTGATTGACGTCAGAGGATGTTACTCGCTTTGAATTTTGTAAATCTGCATGAATGACTGGCTTTATTTTCGAAATATAGACAGGGTCATGGATATAACAGTTCATTTCTTCATTTAAATGAAACGAGCGCGAATCAAAATTCACGGTCCCAACCATCAATACTTTTTCATCAATCAAAAATACTTTACCGTGTAACACTCCCTTTTTATAACCATATACTTCCATTCCCTGTTTTAATGCTTTTCGGATATATGGATACGCTGCTTCTTTCACTAACAGTGCATCCGAATGAGGTGAGAACAGAATTTTGACACGGACTCCCCTCTTTCTTGCATCTACTAATGCGTTCCAAATCGTTTTGTCTTTTGGTATAAAATAAGGTGTTAATATAATGATGGACTTTTTTGCTTGTTGAAACAGCATTGCATAATCTTGTCCAAGTTTTTCTCCGCTATAATATGCAGTAAATCGATGCGAGGTTGCTCCCTTTTCCTTTATCGCGCTGTGTTTCGGAATCGGTTTCTCTGAGTTTTTCTTCCAGTCTAACACAAATTGGTTTTCTAGATCTTGAACGCCTTCTCCTCGTATTTGAAGGTGATAATCTCTCCAGTAACCAAGTTTTTCTTTTTCCCCCAAATACTTCTTGCCAATGTTAAATCCGCCAATGTACCCTATCTTTCCATCAATAACTGAAATACGACGATGATTCCGATGATCCAAAGAAGAAGAAAGATAAGGGAAAGCAGGCTTATTGTAATATGTAAAATGCACTCCTTGTTTAACTAATAATTCTCTTTCCTTTTTCTTTAGTAAAATTCCACCTAGCCTGTCCAACGCATAGTATACTTCTACACCTTCCTGACTTTTTTGCCTCAATAACTCTAGAAACTGATGACTTACTTTATCATCAGCAATAGAGAAAAAGTTAATATGCACGTAATGTTTTGCTTTTTTTATATCTGAGAATAATTGATTGTTTAACTGTTTCCCGTCTGTATACATAGTAATATCACTTTGACGAATAGGGTATTGGCTAGGCTGCTGGCCAAATCTCCTACTTTTTTCAGCTGCTGTTCTGTCAATTTCATCCCACACAAGCAAAACAAAACATACGCCGATAAATACAAAGAGGAGTACCAGGAAAGTTTTCCCTATCTTTTTCAACATATTTAATCTCCTTTATATCTTATCGTTTTCTTTCTGTTAGTTTTTGTTATCGGTACAAAACTATTCCATACCCATCCATGAATCTAATCTTCACCATAGAATATATAAATAAATTACGTTCTTACATGGTAGATTTTTCTTATGAATATTCTATTCACGTTAAGTTAACATAACACCACTTAACGGTATTCCATGTAGCTATTAGCTAAAAAAATCCTTCCTCGAATAATTAACTGTAAAATTTCTCATTCACATAACCCTAAAATTGGAAATCGTACTATAATAACAAAATAGGCATTCTATATTTTGAAGCACATTTACAAGGAGGAAATACTACATGACAGTTAGCACTAAACTTAAACAAACTATCGCTGGATTAAAGAGTGCTCAAGCATGCCTAGAAGGATTTGTTCTTGATACTGATAACCAGCAAGCAAAACAATTATATAAAGGTGCAGCACAACAAACTCAAGAGATTATTGAATCTTTAAACCCTCGTCTTCAGCAAATTGAACAAGAAGAGCCTCAGTACAAGTAATAACGTAATACCTTTCACATAGAATATCTTCCACATGGAAGCGTGCTCAGCTTAGATATAACGATTATTAAAATGATGATTACAATTAAAATCAAGATAAGAAAAGGAAGTATCCCAAAACAAAAAAATGTACATTTTCATCTGGAGATGTACATTTTTTCGTTTTAAGTGTGTTATAAAATTCTTAAGTTGATGGAGAGGCAAATCCTTTATATCACAATAAAGCTAAACACTTTGAATCTTATTTTATTACTTTTGAATCTGAAGCACGTCTTGAAATTATGCGGAAGAAAGGAATAGAAGATAAACCTAATCCCAATATAACTGGATATGCTCATTTGTTTTTTTCTGTTGGTAGTGAAGAAAATGTGAATCAACTAATCAAAACATTAAAAGAAGCTGGATATCCTGTATTAAATGGACCACGTTTCACTGGAGATGGCTATTACGAGAGCATAATAAGTGATCTGGAAGGAAATCATATCGAGATAACCCTCTAGCATCATACTTATATTATTAGATATTTAAATTATGAAATGAAATAAAAACCGTTCAATAATTTTGAACGGTCTTACTATCTCATTCTTTAAAAAAGTTTGATCATTACAGCCATGCTGGTTCTGTCGTTTTCCTTAATGACAATACCGGTCTACTAACCCCTTTAGATGTTCTATGTTTTCTGAAGATGAATTTTCTGATAATCTAGCCCCAGCAATAATAGGAGCCCACTCCAAAACTTCATTCCTTGATAAGCCAGTATTATTGCAATATATACGTAAATACATTTCAGCTAACTCGACTGAAGACTGCGCATACAATAAATATGTTCTGTATACATCTGCACGAATATCTCCCGCGCTAGCATCTACCCAATCAATAATTTTCAGGTTATCATGACTCATGATCAAATTAAATGGATGAAAATCTCCATGACATAGCCTAGGTTCAATTACCATTGAATCCAATTTTATTAACAATTTATCCTTTTGTTCCTCATCTAGATTGTATACTGATTCAATCTGGCGATGTAGCTTTGCTGACATCGGTTCAAGTATATCCGAATTAACAACAACAGCATGCATCTTTTGTTGTATATCGACACAAATACTTATGTAATGCTCCGCCCGTTCCATATGATTTATCAAAAGTTCACCAACTGTTTGCCCTTTTACATATTCCATTATAATTGCTTGCCTATCCTTTATTTCTGTAACTTCAAATACCTGAGGGACGTTAAGTCCACATGAATAAGCGTAATCTTGTTTCTTTGCCTCGTATAAAGATTCTGTATTTGGAAAGTGTTTTTTAAACACTTTTACAATTTTATGATCACAAAGATATATCTTTGCTGTATTCCCAATAGCTATTGGCTTACCTAGGTTCAATTATTTTCTCTCCTTAAGATAAATTACAATAATGCCTTACACTTCATCTAATATATTCGATGTAATTATATTGAAAGCCTCCCCTCTTATATTAAACTCAGAATTTTTTAATACCCATATTTCGTTAGCGAAACAGGTGATCGATTAACAATACATACAGTAGAAGGATCAAATCTTGGTTCTTTTATTTTTTCCTATCGATCAGAGACCAATAAAAAAGACCCTGTAAAACAGGATCTAAATAAACTTTAAAACATCGTGTCAATATTTCAAATCGATTTATGCTCTTAATTATTTTTTCTCCATAATTGCAAAATAATTTTTCTCGTGATCAGCAAAATTAAATGCTCTTCCAGACGGCATATTTACAATTTCTCCGACTGTAATTTCTTTCTCTACAAACTCTTTATATAACTTATCGATATCTTCAGTGAAAAATAACATGGATGGCGTACTTAAATTTAATTCAGGCTGCATCTTCGCAATTAATTCTTTATTATGTAGAATAATACTCGTTTCCGCTTTCTCCGTTGGCGCAATTTCAATCCATCTAAATCCTTGACCATTATTTTCATCAGCAACTAAGTGGAAACCTACTTTTTCTGTCCAAAATTGCACAGCCTCATCTTGATTATTTACATATAACATAATTTGACCGACTTTATGAATCATCAACTTCTCTTCCCTTCTTCTACTTCAGTTGTATTCAGTATATACGAACTAGCGTTCTTTTTGAAGTACTTTTATGCTAAACTTTCACTTCACACATTTTTACACACTGATTTTCTCGCTCTCTTCATATTTTGAGATGAGTTTTAGTATTTAAATAATAGCCAACCTACTATCCCTTAACATAATAATATTATGTAAACTATATTGTTATATTCTCTCTTCACTTTAACCTATATATCTTAACTTGTTACAGGGGCATGAAATGTTGCTCCTTTTGGATGGATTGGCTTCTACTTTTCCCTTTCTCCTCTGTTGTTAGTGTAAAATGACAATACAGTTATTTAATTTTACAAGTTCAAACAAGCATAACCCCGTTCTAAATTTAGGACGGGGTTATGCTTGTTTGATTTTTGACGTAATATAATTTACTACACTAAAAATATAACAATAAAGTCGTTTGAAATTCTAAGTTTTATTCAACAATAGCTTACTTTAACAGAAGACCCGATTTCAACATAATCTTAACAGACATTAATATTGTTCTTCCGTTACTGCCCCCCATTTGTCCTAGTGACTGAGGAGATTACCATAGACCGCAAAGCACCGTGTTATCAATGATTCTCTTAATTCGAATGCTCTTCTTTTATGATTTAAATGTAATGAATTATAGTATTTCTATATACCCTTCTGCTCCATTCACCCTGATCCTTTGTCCATCCTTGATCAACTTCGTAGCATTCTCCACACCTACAACTGCTGGAAGACCGTATTCTCTGGCAATGACAGAACCATGGGTCATCAAACCACCTACTTCCGTAACCAAACCCTTGATAGATACAAACAGCGGTGTCCAGCTAGGGTCAGTAAAGGCGGTAACCAATATATCTCCCTCTTCTAAATTCGCATTTTCCATATTTAAGATGACACGTGCTCTTCCTTCGATAATACCGGAAGAAACAGGTAGGCCTGCAATAGCATTAGGTGGAATATATTCCCGTTTGTACTCACCTGCAATGATTTCACCATCAGAGGTGATAACACATGGGGGAGTTAGTTTTTCATATAATTTGTACTCGTCTTTTCTTTTGCTGATGATCTGGTAATCTAGTTTATTTGTGCGTACAACTTCGCGAAGTTCTTCAAAAGTGAGATAGTATATATCTTCTTTTTCATGAATAACATTGACTTGCACGAGTTGTTCGGCTTCTTTCAGTAAAGCCTGCTTATAAGCGAAGTAGCGATTAATCATGGCGTATTTTGGATATTCACGATAACCGATGAAATCCCGGATTAGGCTGATCATTCGTTTTGTCTTTTTAGCTTTTTGTTTACCACCCGGTAATTCTTTCAATTGATCTAATAACTCTTGTTCCTTTTTCAAAGCTTCCTGTCGCCCTTGCTCGAATTTCCAATTGCTAGCATTCGGCTCAAAGTTTTTAATGTTACCGAGAATCATGGGGACAAGTGTAGTTGGTTTTTCACTCCAACGAGTTTTAGTAATATCAATTTCTCCACTACATCGCATTCCGTATTTATTGAGATAAGAATAGATAGCGTCTCTGGTTTTTTGTCCTCCTTCAAACTTAACCAGTTCATCCAAAAAGTTATCATCTTTTACATGTTGTAAATAAGCAATTACTTCTGGATAAGGACGAATCACATCTGCGACATCCAATAATGCTAGACCCATTTCCGAAGTAATATTGTTTGGTACAGATTGAGAAAGCGTGTCTGCTACGTTTTTTTCACCTAACCACTTCTCCATTTTTTTATTGATCCATGATGAAGCATCCATAGCTGCCATAATTACACCCAAACTCTGCGGGTTAAATAATATCTTCTTTAATTGCTGGATATCTTCTAGAATAAAATTAAATAAATTTGATCCTGATTTCGTTTGAATGTTTTGTTTTAACTCTTCTATCGATGTTTGACTACTCTTAATCAAATCAGTAACGATCGTCGGATTGTTTTCGATTTGTGTTAGAAAATCCACAGATTTACCATTATTACTTTGACTGGAACTTTGTATTTTTTCATCATCTGGTAACGATTTTATAAATTTTTTTCGCTTGACTACGGTCATAAGTGCGTCTTTGATGAGCGGATTGGATTGTCCCATGACATTTAATAATTTTTTTCTACTGACAGGCGAAGCCAGATTATGTGTGACATCAACAAATAACCTTCCACCAGCTGCATGCATGGGTGGATGAGCTGTTAACTGGAATAAAGACATCCCCAATGGTTTCATGGGGTCAGTCATCATTTGTTGATGACCGACAGATACATAGACGTGATTTTCTTGATCACTCGCTTCAGGGATGGGGTATAAAGTAGTGATTGGCCGGCTCTGAACAATATATAATGTATCATCAACCAAACACCATTCGATATCTTGTGGGCAACCAAAATAAGCTTCGATCTGGCTTCCTATGCGTGCTAGTTGTAATATTTGTTGTTCAGTAAGTGTTTGGCTTTTTTGCTGATTGGGTTCTATTTGCTGTGTTTCTGTGCCTCCTTCTTTTAAGGCGTAGATTGCTAGTTTTTTGGTTGCAATCATTTTATCGATAATCTTTTCTTCTTGCACCTTATAGCAATCGGCAGATACCAAGCCGGAGACAAGGGCCTCTCCTAGTCCAAAGCTAGCATCGATAGATAGTAGCTTTCGATTGGAAGTAATCGGATCAGCAGTAAATAAAATTCCTGAAGCCTGCGGGAACACCATCCGTTGAATGATAACGGATATATACACTTGACTGTGGTCAAATCCGTTTTGCATACGGTAAATCACGGCACGATCTGTAAATAGGGAAGCCCAACATTTGCTGATGTGCTGTAAAATGGCTTCTTTTCCGATGATATTTAAATAGGTGTCTTGCTGGCCGGCAAATGAGGCATGTGGTAAATCTTCAGCAGTTGCACTGGAACGCACTGCATAAGCATGTTCATCGCCAAACTGGGAGAGATAGTAAGTAACAGCTTTCACAACATCGAAAGGAATCTCTACTTCCATAATGATTTTCCGAATTTCCCTGCTGATTTCACCAATTTGATTTCGATCCTCTACTTTTAGTAGTATTAGTTGATCCAACAATGCGTGGAACGCTTCGTTTTGTTCGAGGGCTTTTTGATAGGCTTCTGTCGTAACACAAAATCCTTCTGGCACTTGTATTCCATGAATCTTCGATAGTTCCGCCAAATTCATTCCTTTGCCACCGACCAAGATTTGTCTCGTTTTATCGATCTCCCGAAACTCTAGTACATAGGGTTTCATTTCCTTCCCTCCCATCTATCGCTCAATACCAAGACGAATTATATGAAAAAATTGTTCATCTGATCAACTAATTACGCTGTCCACTCGTTCTTGCTCCTGATGAAGTTCTATATTCATATCAAACACTCCTTTAAAAAAATTGCTTTGTTAAATTATATTATTGAAACCATTAGTAGGTAATAATTATGTCTCCAATAGAATAGAGTACCGAAATGAACATCACCAATTAAACCTGCCGATTTACGCAGGGAAAAACCCTCCAAACAATCGTTCGCACATTTCAGAACATTCGTTTGATTCAATCAAATATCTACAGAATTCTTTAACAAAACCTTTTTATTATAATTGCTTGCTTTCTCAATATGTATATATATTAGATGTGTTAAAATCAAAAACAACGGCATGATTTTTCAAAAAAAAAGGAAGGTGAACAAGAATGAACAGAAACCTTATATGGTTGGCATTGATTTTAAGTTTACTGGTAGTTGTGCCGTTTAATTGGCATCTCGGCATTACTTCGTTAGTTATAGTATTTATTAATATGATCACTAAATTTTCTTTATATTTCATAGGGATATTATCCGCTCTACACCTTATACAATATTTAAAACGAAAATCTAAATACGAAAAACAAATACTTGAACTTTTAAAAGAAATTAAGGAGAGTACAAAAAAGGATTGAGTCCTGTACAATACAGGATCCAATCCTTATTAGCTGCTTAGAATATTTGTCTAACTTTTTGGATTCACTTTAAATCATGAGTTTTTTTAATTGTCCACGATTCGAGGTACAGTCTAAATATTAAGAAATTGGGCTTTTTTTGTTACCTCATTAAAGCGTCCTATAATTGAATAACTGATGGTTTTCTTACAGAAAGTTTACGAAATTCATAGTAAATTAGTAAAGTAAAGAAGAGAATATCCAAATTAATATTCTCTTCTTTAGGTTTATCCGTTTAAAAAGAAGGCAAGTTATCTAAGTTATTTTCTTTAATACCGTCAGGTTCACTACGTATAATATCCCTGCCATACTTATGAAATACGTCCACATGAGCTAACTTCCCTGATTTTGCTTCATCAAGAGCAGTAATATAATCTAATTCTCTTCCACTACTTGTTTTAAAAGCAATAATATCATCCTCATCATTTTTACGAACTGCAACAATTTGTTCTACTCCTGAATCGACTTCCTCAACTACTTCCAATTGAGCTTGGTCTTCCCCTTGTTGTAAGTAATCATTATAAATTTTTTGAAAGTCTTCTTTATCCATAAAACCCACCTCCAAACATTTTATTAATATGTTCGGATGCTATTAGTTTTATGTACTGTGATCCTTAAGAAAATGATTCTTTTACAGTTTTTTACATTTCCATTCTATAAATGCGAACCTATTCCACTTTTTCAGCTCGTATTCAAATCGAACACAATTTTTGCTATAGAACTGCGCCCGATGGTTGAAGAATGAAATTAAAACGTTTCCCTAAGTGATCCATTCCCAAATTCAAATTTAGCTGTCTGTGCAAAGTTTAGACCCTTAGCGAGCCACGAAAACCCCTAGCGGCATAGTAAGATTCTGCTCCATTGTGATACACGAAGACGTGCCCAAAGCGATAATCGCAAAAAAGGGCACCGCCGAGTTCTCTAATATCAGAAGGTGTTTGCACCCAACTTGACGTTTTCTTATCGAAATTTTCAAGATTCTGCAACGCCCGATATTGTTCTTCCGTTAATAGTTCAATGCCCATGGCACTTGCCATATCAATAGCGTTATTTTCTGGTTTATGTTTTTTTCTTGACTCTAGCCCCTCAAGATCGTAACAAACACTTCTACGGCCTTTAGGACTTTCCGCTGAACAATCATAAAAAATGTATTCGCCCTTCTCTATATCATACCCAACAACATCCGGTTCGCCGCCAGTTCTTTCCATTTCATTGAGCGACCACAGTTTTTCAGTATTAGCATCCAGCTTTGCTTGGACTTTAGCCCATTCAAGACCTTTATGGCGATTCATGTTTTTCTCAAAACGAACTTTCAATACTTCAAGTAATTCTTCACATTGTTCTAGTGACAATTCCTTTTTATTGTTAATTTCATTTCCCTTTGTCATGTTAGGTCCCCCCCTTATTATTTATACTCATATTAATTTCAGTATATATAAATAATCATTTTATAATAAATCATTTAAATGATTGTGTGAATTCAGTTTACAATGGATTATAGGATTTAGTAAATCCATTTCTCCACAATCCTGCCCATATGCAGAGGAACGTTAGCTATTATAATAATGTCTGGGTAATAATAAGTAGGTTATCGTTGCTTATTAAAAAAGCAAGGCCCGATTGGCCCTGCTTGTTATTTGACTATTACTTTTCCATCCATTCCTTTCTGGAAATGGTACCGACATATCAGTTCGTATGTGCCGGTTTCATTCGGTTTCACGGTAATTGTTTTTTCTTTTCCCGGTTGAATTTCAGCGTCAATTTTGAGCTTCTCTACAGTGAAGGTGTGCTCTTTTTTACCTTTGTTTTTCAATATCAACGTTGTCGTTCTTCCAATCGGAATAGTGATGACATTCGGATTAAAGTAATCATCGTTCAACTCGACCTCAATCATTTCCACTGACTCAACAGGCTGTGTTACGACGCTGGATTCGGCAAATACACTGAGTGAGCCTGTATTTGTCACAACTATAAATATCGCAAGCAAAATGACCAATCCAGTTAACCACTTTTTCACAGACATTCGCAATCCTCCCTTTCCTAAGCACTATTGTTTTCCAATTCATAAAATATTATTACTATAAATGAGGTACAACGTGCTTCAAATAGTAACTCTTTCATCTGAAACAGTGACAAAGAAAAAAATCAACTCTTATAACAACCTTCTACAATCCATTCCTCTTCACTTAACCTGCACCATTAGTTTAAGTGTAATACTTCATATTCAAAAAAAATATTTTTTATCATCTCTTTCATCTAGTTACCTTTTTAACTAAATGGTACAACGAGTATTTCCTATTGATATTTATTGTATTTTATCTTTGGAATGTGCAATATTATGAATTCCCATTCAAACGATAGATTAGTTGCACAACGCCCGAGGAGAACGTTCTTGTATGAACCATCTTTAAATTCAATCTCTGTTTTATATCAATAAACAACGGTTTTCCTTCTCCCAAAATAACAGGGTGAACGGATAATCTAAATTCATCAACAAGCCCTAAATTGATAAAAGTTGTAATAAGACTTGCTCCACCATATAGCCAGATGTCTTTACCAGGCTTATTCTTTAATTTATTTACTTCTTCAATAATATTATCATTTATGAATATTACTTTATGATCGGTCCCTTTTTGCGTTCTAGAAAACACATATTTTTCTTTACTATGAACTAATTCCCAAATTTCTTTTTCAGTATCAGTATCTTCAATTTCTGGAGTAAATTGTCCCCATAAATCGTAGCTTTTTCTTCCATATAAAATAGTATCAATTTGATTTAAGAAATTAATAAACTCCATATCAGAGTCCATGATACACCAATCAACTTCCCCATTTTTCCCTTCAATAAAACCATCTAAAGTAACTGCTAAATCTAAAATGACTCTTCTTAGCCTTACGTTATTGGACATAATTCTTCCTCCCTTTAATCATTTAGATATTGTTTCCTTAACTATGTATTCTGCTTTTCATTCCCAGTTCATCTTCAAATATATAACCCTCTTATGGAATAACATGACTGATGTTTTTAAACATCTGTATTGTAAATGTAACGATTTTATTTGTATGTAAACAATTTTAACAACTGTAAATATTTTAAAAGATAAAAAACAACCGTTTACAGTATACAAATAGTGCTAGTATCAAGAGTAATTTTTTACTTCCCCTTAGGATAGCACTATACTACATTAACATAACTAATAAAAAAGAAATCATATTATAATATTGAATATATTATTACGAAGTTTAAATCTTAATTTTAAGGAGGCGTTGTCGATGCAAAAGAAAATAGTATTCTTTGGACTTAAATATGAGGGAATAACGCTTCACTAGCCTAAAAACTGCGTGGTTCTATCACTCGAAAGGGGTATCATATTGAACAAAATAACTTTAAAACCCATTGATAAAAGTAATTGGGAGGAAGCTACTAGATTATCAGTGAAAGAAGAACAAAGTACATTTCTTGCCTCTAATCTTTATTCTATCGCACAGGTTCAATTTTTAGATAACTTCTACGCAAATGGTATATATCTTGATAATAAATTAATAGGGTTTACAATGTTTGGTATAGACGCTGATGATAACAATTTTTGGATTTATAGGCTTATGATTGATAAAGAATATCAAGGAAAAGGGTTAGGTATACAGGCTATATTTCTCATTATTGAAAAGATAAGAAGCATTAATAATAAAAATATTCCTCTAATTATGATTGGCTATAATCCTAATAATCTTTCGGCGAAACTAGCTTATAAGAAGGCTGGATTTATTGAAACTGAATTATCATCTTGGGGTGAACAACTGGCGAAATTTATCTTTTGAACTCTAAAAATTCAGTGAGGCTTTACTCGAAAATGAGTAAAGCCTCCCTAAAATACTTACCTTTTTCATGAAGGTTGATGAGTTAGTAGGAACGAATTATGCTACGAAGTTTAAGAATTCTATAATTTAGTTACCAAATCATTTAAAATACTACTAGAAAGGGTGAACCGTATTGATTCGAGGTATCATTTTACATATCCCTTGTCACAGAAAATCTGAAAGGAGTTTTCTTAAACTACAAAAATACATACCTTTATGTGCACGATGCACAGGTATATTGATCGGTTTCCTTATGTTTCCAATTTATTTTTTAATAACACCTTCGTATACGCTATCATTAGCACTATCCTTCTCTGCTCAAATTCCATTATTCATCGATGGATTTACCCAAAAGTGGAAATGGAGAAGTAGCACAAATTTACTAAGAGTAACTACTGGTATCTTAAGCGGTAATGGTATGGGACTACTTATCTCATCTAGTATCATATGGATTCTATCCTAAATCTATTTTACATCGACGGAGGTATTTACATGTTCTGGATCTATTCAATTCTAATTCTCATTTCCGGTGGCAGTGGAATTGGTTTTATCTTTCATGAAAAGTATACAGAAGCAATAATAGCTTTTGTTATTTGTTTACTATTTATCGGATTGCTAAATTTTCATCTTAAGAGAAACCCCAAAAAGAGAAATTTGGATTGTGGCACTTTAGATTGTGCCGATTGTTCAGATTTTGATTGTGATTGCAAAGATTAAATGTAAACTTGAAATAAAGTTGCGGTATGGGACAGTCTCGTTCATAAATTAGTGGAAGTAGCAGTTTTAACTGGCAGGGAAAATTATCGTATTTCCAATGAACATTGTTCAGCCTATCGGGAAAAACAAAAAATTCTCATCTTAAATTCTAAAACGATGTTGAGATCCCCCCCTTCATTAACAGGGTTGTTTGTGGAATGGAGTTCATCGAAACAATCCAACTTTTTTATAAAACGGAAAGTTGATCCAAAAAGAAATGAAACCATTTTGATGAAGAGTTTATCAATACCTAATTGAACCACCCCCACCTACCGTTACGTGCTTGAGGTAGGGGTCTTCTCGCTAAATATGATAAATAATTTTAAGGACATTACATATTTTATATGACTAATAGTAATGTCCTTTCTTATTCCAGAATCGCGCCCTTTTCTGGAACAACAACATTTTCTTTTAATGATTTTTCATCCACTCTGACTTATTCAATATATAATGATTATATAGTTCGTTTTCTATCGTCTGTTGACTCAGATAAGTAAATCCACATTTTTCAATTACTTTATTTGATGAAATGTTGTTAATTAAAGCTACTGCGTTAATGACTTCCAAATTTGTATTTGTAAACAAATAGTCAATCAATCTTTTAGACGCTTTAGTAGCGTAGCCTTTCTTTTGATATTCACTTGAAATGGCATACATAATCTCTCTATTCGGTAAAGGAAGCTCATCTTTTATGCCCGTACAGCACCAACCAATAAATTCATCTGTTTCCTTAATAAATACCCCTAGTTTTAAAAAATGACCATCTATGTTTGATGTATTTACAGCGGCATCAAGAAACGCTTTATTTGCTGGTATTTCGTAATTGGTAACCCAATCAACCCGCTGTTCTTTTGTTGATTTCCAGTCTGGCAAAAAATTAAATATTTCTGGTTGGTTTGATATTCTGTGAATACTATCTGCATCTTCAATTGAAAACTCTTGAAGATAAATATCTCTACAATCTATCCTAAATAATTTTTCTGGTGTTTTATGTTTCATAACCTTTCCCCTTGTATTTTTTTCACTTCAACTATTTGAATAATCTAGTTCTATTAAACCCTTTTCTCCCAGTATAACTTACAAATTCAAGATGAACCTTCAATTTCCTCTTTCCCCTAACAATCTGGCCCTTTAATAAACTAACATGACTGACGTTTTTTAATGTATTGTAGTGTTTGCAAAATAAACTATAATCACTAATTTGAAATACTGTTTGTTCAAATGAATGCTATTACCTATCCCGGGAATTTGATAAAAAGACATCTTCAATATTTTCGAAGATGTCTTTTTATTCACTACACAGTGTAGCTATTATTTTAATACCTTTCTAAATTTGCGACCAAAAGTAAGTACCATACCTGCAAGAACCATCAATACACCCATTGCTGCACTATTATTTGTACTTGCACCCGTTTTTGGAAGCTCTTTATATGTATCTTCTTTTTTATCAGAAGTACTATTGTTTGAGCTATTACTGTTACCATTATCAGAGCTATTGCCATTATCAGAACCATTATTTTCGTTATCAGAACCGTTACCATTGGCCTTATCTTTAACAACCACTTTTTGTGTCATAGTTGATTCATTACCGTCTGAGTCACGAACAAGAAATTTCACTTCATACGTACCAACTTTAGTTGTATCTACTTCACCAAAATGTATTACTTTATCAGTAATATCGCCATCTTCTTTATCAATAGCTTTAACCCCAGACATTGAATTAAATTTATCTCCTACATTAATAGTCACTTCAGCAGGTACAGTTAATACTGGTGCTTCACCTTTTGACTCTTCTTTCTCTTTAACCGTTACTGTTTGTTTCGCAGTTACTTTATGACCCTGAGAGTCTGTAACCGTGTAAGTTAACTCATAAGTACCAGCTTTAGAAGTATCTACTTTACCGTCTACTTTTACTTTAGAAGTAATGTCGCCGTCTTCTTTATCAGTAGCCGATACCCCTTTCATTGGGTCGAATGGATCTCCTACATTAATCGTTGCTTCAGTAGGTACTGTTAACTTCGGTTCCATATCTGGAGTTTCTCCATTTTCCTCTACAATTACAGACTGTGTCGCAGTTGCATTAACTCCTTGAGAATCGACAATTGCATACTCTACAATGTATTTACCTGGTTTAGAAGTATCTACTTTACCTTTATATTTAACTTTGCTCGTTAAATCACCATCTTCTTTATCAACTGCCGTAACACCTTTCATTGGGTCAAACGTATCACCTATATGTAGTGTTGTTGTAAACGGTACAGTTAACATTGGTGCTTCATTTTTTGTTTCTTCTTTCTCTTTAACCGTTACTGTTTGTTTCGCAGTTACTTTATGACCTATAGAGTCTGTAATCGTATAAGTTAATACGTAAGTACCAGCTTTAGAAGTGTCTACTTTACCGTCTACTTTTACTTTAGAAGTAATGTCGCCATCTTCTGGATCAATAGCCGATACCTCTTTCATTGGATCGAATGAATCTCCTACATTAATCGTTGTTTTTACAGGCACTGTTAATGTAGGTTCCATATCTGCTGAATCCATTACATATACATTTCGTATATTTATTGTGTTCTCCCCTTGGGAATCGGTAACACCGTACACTATAATGTATTTACCCGGTTTAGAAGTATCTACATCTTCTGCACCTGCATAACTTACTTTACTTGTTAAATCACCATCTTCTAGATCAAAAGCTGACACTCCCAACATTGGGTCAAATGTATCACCTACATGTAGTGTTGTAAAATTCGGTATCGTTAATACTGGTGCTTCATTTTTTGTTCCTTCCTTCTCTTTAACCGTTACTGTCTGTTTCTCAGTTACTTTAAGACCATTAGAGTTTGTAACTGTGTAAGTTAACTCATAAGTACCAGCTTTAGAAGTATCTACTTTACCGTCTACTTTTACTTTAGAAGTAATGTCGCCATCTTCTGGATCAATAGCCGACACCCCTGCCATTGGATCGAATGAATCTCCTACATTAATCGTTGCTTTATAAGGCACTGTTAATGTAGGTTTCATATTCTCTTTAACCGTTACTGTTTGTTTCTTAGTTACTTTAAGACCCTGAGAGTCTGTAACCGTGTAAGTTAACTCATAAGTGCCTGGTTTAAAAATATCTACTTTACCGTCTACTTTTACTTTAGAAGTAATGTCGCCATCTTCTGGATCAATAGCTGACACTCCCAACATTGGAATAAATATATCTCCTACATGTTTTGTAATGTCATAAATTCCAGTTAATACCGGCGCTTGGTTTTCCGGAAGTTTTTCTTTCTTATTTTCTGCTGTTGCTTGTATTGGTTCATTCATTTTCAATGAATCTGTTGTCTGAGCGTTTACGTTGCTCGCCCCCGCCATCATTGATGTGGCTAATGTTGCTGTTGCTACAAATCCTACTAGTTTTTTAGATTTACTTGTCTTATTGCTCACCTAGAATCCCCTTCCGTTTTTCGAACTGTTATTATATTTCGAAATTTCAATATAATTATAACACGTTATATCCAATATATGTATAATGCGTTTATATATAAGAGGTAGATTCCTTAAGTAAAATAGGATACGATGATCAAATGTATATTGCTATGTATCGAGACCTCACAGTATAGGAAAGTAATGTACCTGTTTTATATAATTTCAAACTAACGCAACGAGAAATGGACTACCTCAAACTAGAATTTAAAAAGTTTTACGACATATTATTTTCCGATGAAAAAACCACAAAAGACTGCATTAGCTAAGGAAAGAAAAGAAAGTAAAAATCTGCAATTTCCTTCACAATTATTGGCCTAATAACGATTGTTATTCCATATTCCCCCATTCTACACTTGCCATTTTATATGAAGAAGGTTACGGAAATTGATAAAGCTGCTTCACACAATAATTAATGAAAAAAAGGATAGAATTTATGCCAATATGGATTTTTACATTATAATTGTGAGAGAGGTGAAAAATGAAAAAAATACTATTAATTATATTTTTGTTAATTTTAGGGATCGGTTCGTGCACCGTCTATAAATTTTATAAAGTTACACATCCCTATAGTTGGCAAGAAGAAAAAGAGATGCAAGAAAAAGCTTCAAGAGCAGCTGTCGAACATTTTAAGAAAGAGAGGGATTTGAATATTACAGTGACGAAAGTAGAATTTTCAGCAGATATTTCTAGAGGGTGGATTGATGTTTATGGCTATGTGACTGAAGACAAGAAGAAAAAAGTATATGCAAATGTGGAATATAAAAATTATTATAAAGTTGAAAGTTCGGTTGACTAATTATCCTGAATAAATAATTTTAAATACATTATGTTTATTTAGAATTAAAAGCACTGCTTTATTAAGAGGAAAATATAGGACTCAGATGAAGATACAATTTATTTGTTATCATCACTTGAGTTTCATTTTAGATATCTATTGTATCTTTTTCTTAATATAGTAATAGTCCATTCTGCTGCATCTCTCTGTAATTTTTTTGATTTGAAAATATAAGTTATAATAAGTAAGCGAGGAATTATAATTCGAAAATAAAAAGACAACTGATGATAGTTGTCTTTTACTTTTAGCATAACGACTTATCTTCCAATCTCCAACTAAACCACCGCGCATGACCATCTGTTTCCCCAACCGTTTCACGATATTCTTTTCCATTTATAAAATAATCAAGATGAAGATCTCTATCCCACATGTTGTTATAAAGATGGAAAACATCGCGTTTCGCTCCGATTTCTTTCACTTTATCTACTAAGTTATGTTTTATACTCTCTGGTATTTGATTCGCCACATGTGTGTGAAAAATGCAAATTACTGCATCATCTGGAATTTGTTCCACAACTTCTGAAAGAAGAGCTACTCCATCCCCTTCTATCAGTTTCACAGATTGTTCTTTTAAGCAAGCTGCTGCGTGATCAAACATTTCAAGTCGTTCTTTATGCTCAGGCCAAATAAGTGAGCGTAACCATAAATAATCTTCTTCATTCTTTAAATCATTTATATGTAAATCAAGTCCGATTCTTTCTATGACAGGTGGACTTTGTGGTAAGAAAAATGGCTGATTGTCCCCTTTTATTTCTGATTTCAATTGGACGTTGGAATGTATATTTCCATATACTCCTCCTGTTCCATATGAATAACTATATTGATCCCAGAACAATTGTAGACCCGCACTTGTCCCAATTTCAATTAAAGCTAATGGTTTATTAACTTTATGAAACATATAACAAAAACTCGGATATAAATATGTACACCTTCTTACTTCGTTTGTTTGTACTAGCTTTGTTTTTAAAATATCGATTATCTCTTCTCGATGAAGCTTACAAAAATCTTTAAAATGGTGAAAAGCATGTTCCAGATTTTTTTCTGGATTCGCAACAAGACTACTATAATATTGTTTTAATACATGACTATTCCCTTTCAATAATAAATAGTGAACGGCACCAAGTAATAAATTAGGAGTTGGCTGACCAAGTTGTGCGTGTGACGCTAATGCAAGAATTTCCTCATCTTCTGAAATTTCCAATGATAAATGTTCGTATAAAGCGCTCGACCCTTTACTTTCCTTTATAGAAAAATTTCTAAATATGTTGGAGATTTGTTTTGGTGAAAGCATTTATATTCCTCCTGACCACAAGTTCGAATATTCGGAATAATTATAACACAAATGGTTGAAATAGCATATTTTTACAAATAACCTTTTCATTTACTTAAAATCACAAATGAAGTTTAAAAATATATCTCCACACCATTAGGATCTTTTTGTTTCTTTTGATATAAAGGATTAAAATATACATATTTCAATGCCGTTTTACTATCAAGAATAGTTTCAATATGATTTATTTTTTTTTGAAATAGAAATGAAAGGTCCTGTTCTAATCCCGTTTTTTTTGTTGTCATTACAATTTTCTGTACTTCTTCTTTAGCCTGACTATCATCTATTGCATCCAAATTTGTTTGTAATTCAATTCGAAGACCATATGGTGTTGAAATGAAGCTTCTCTTTTCTCCTATACTTACTTTCCACTTTAATTTTTCAGCTTGTGCACAAATTGATTCACTTTCTTCTTTTGACGTTAGAAAACCAATATGATCAAATTTAATACTTTTTCCATAGCCAAAAGTTATATTAATCTTACCCTTTCTAGCCTCAATAATCCGAAAAAGTACCTGTTTATCACGAAAATCATCCCACGTTAATGGCGAATTAAATTGTTGAAATTCTCCATTATACTTTCCAATCCTGTTAGAAATGCGAAACCCATACTTTTTATAAAAATTCTCCATTTCTTCTAAATAAGGCGTCCAAAAATGATAATGAAATAACATTCAAATCTCTCCTCTGTATTCTATATATTTAATATAATTGTATAAACATGGCGTTATAATCACCTCTACCAGAAGCGGGAATTCTATTAATTTTTCTTCATACTTTTGAGGGATAAATTCCATCAAAAACAATAAAAAGTTCATTCCTTTCTATACAGGAATGAACTTTTTACTTTAAAAATTATACTTATCAATATTATCCTTCGTGAACACAACTCGTTCCGGCAGTACGATAATTCCGTTTCCATCTGCTTCGTAGTCATAACCTTGAATAGAATTCGGTTCCACCTTTACTTTACCTATATTTGGAACTTCAAAACTATCCCCAACTTTTAATTTCTTCCCTTTTACCACAATTTCATTTGCAACATAAGTTGCAAGTGCTCCTTGTTGTTTTACATCCCATAATCCAAATTGCTGAACTGTTCCTCGTTTTACATAATCACGCATTACATTTGGAGTTGAAAATCCTGTCACAACTACTTTTTTATCCATTTTTAAGTTTTCAGCAGCCTGCGCCATTGCTGGAAGTGCCGTTGCATCAGGGCAAATTACTGCATTAATATCGGGATACGTTTTTAAAATACTTTCGCCAACCGATAATGATTTTTGTGCGTTATTTTCCCCGTACTGCGTCGTTACAATTTCCCAATTTGGATATTTTTCTTTTATAATCTCTTTTGCTTTTGTTACCCACTGGTTCTGATCTGTTACGGTCGGACTTGAATAGAAGAATGCTACTTTCCCTTTATCTCCAATTTGTGATGAAGTCATTTGAATTATTAGATTTGCAAGTTGCTCCGGCGTTCCTTGGCTTATATAAAATGAACGATCTTTTGGATTCACATCAGAATCCCACGTTAAAACGGTCATTCCTTTTTTCTTTGCTCTCTGTAATGATTGTGAAAGTCCATCAACTGATGTAGAGGAAACCATTAATGCATCATAGTTTTGATTAATAAAATTATTTATATACTTCACTTGGCCTGATACACTCGCCTCTGATGGTCCATCATATTTCACTTGCACACCTAACTTATCTCCCATTTCTTTTGCCCCTTCACCACCCGATGTAAAGAAACCGACTCCTGTTAATTTCGGAATGAAAGCAAATTTTACATCATCTGCTTTTTTCTTGTCTGCTGTTTTGCTAGAACATGCGATTAAAGCGATGATACAAATACACATAATAATAAGAAGTCCCAGTTTTCTTTTCATGACATTTCCCCCTTATGCAAATTTCTTCTTTTCCTCATAGTGAGTTGCTGTAATTTGAAATGCCTAATAATAACCGAGAGGATAAGTATAATGCCAATAACTACATTTGACTGTTCGTTCGTTAAACCTGTCATTTGTAAACCGTACTGCATCATGCCAATAAATATACTTGCTAGTACCGTTCCGAGAATACTTCCTTTTCCTCCAGTGATGAGTGTCCCACCTAATACAACTGCCGTAATAACCGGCAGAATTGTCTCGGTTCCAATATCAGCTCGTGCTGAACCGAAATATGCTGTTAAAAAAGTGCCTCCTAATCCACCTCCTAACCCAGAAAGAATATACGCGATAATGACTACCTTTTTTGTACGAATGCCGGAATATTCCGCAGCTTTTTCATTCGTACCGGTCAGCGTAACATAACGGCCATACCTTGTACGATGAAGTAAGAGTGCAAACAAAACAGTCAAAATGAAAAGTAACCATAGTAAATTAGGAATTCCTATAAAACTGCCATTTGCAAGTTGCACGTAAGAATCTGGTAACCCGCTTATTCCCTCATAGCCACTGGCATTTGAGCCACCCGAGATAACAAGTGCAATTCCTGCATATAAAAACATCGTTCCAAGTGTAACAACAAGAGGTTCCACACCTGTCATTTTAATAATTAGCCCATTGATACAACCGGCTAGACAACTAATAAACAAGGCAATAATCGTAGCTACAATAACCGGAAGTCCATTCATCCAGAGCACACCAATAAGAATTGAAGTAAGCCCCATAATGGACCCTACAGATACATCGATTCCACCTGTAACAATTACAAATGTCATCGGAATTGCGGCAATCGTAATAAAAACGAAGTCATTCATACTGAAAAGTAAATTACTAATATTAAAAAAATCATTGTTAAATAAGCCAAAAAGTATGAACTCAATAATAAGTAATACAATCAGAACCCCTTCCCATCTGAGAAATCCACGTGCATACTTCATTGATTCATCCTTCTTTCTTCCAGCTGTCTTATTCCCTTCCATTTTTTCAAAGTACTGTCTAATATAATAATAAGTAACAGTAAAAATCCTGATATAGTACTATTCCAAAAAGCAGGTATTTTTAAGAAGACTAGTGAACTACTAATAACTTCTAAAAAAATCCCCCCTAGTGCTGCTCCAAATATAGAACCTGTTCCACCTTTTAAATGTATCCCCCCGAGAACAGCTGCAGCAATTACTTGCAGCTCAATTCCTGTACCAGTTTGATTTGGCACAAAGCCGATATTCATAACAAATATGCATCCTGCAATCCCGGCGCTTATTCCCGAAATAATAAATGCATATATTTTCACCCTATTTATCGGTATTCCAATGAGACGTGCTCCATCTTCATTATCTCCAGTAGCATAAAAATATCTTCCAAAAGGTGCTTTCGTTAAAAAAATATATAATAATAGTAAAATAGCCAAGATGATCCATACTGAAATAGGTAGCCCTAGTATCATAACAGAAGACATCTGTTTATAAGACTTAGGAATATCTTCAATCCATTTGCCACCTGTATAGATCAACATTGTTCCTCTAATAATTCCTAACATTCCTAATGTCATAATAATTGCCGGCACACGAAACATCGTAACCCCAATGCCATTTATCATTCCAATGACAGCTCCAAGCAAGATTGCAGCAATAATGGAAATTAAAATGCTATTACCATTTGTCAAAAACATCCCACAAACCGCTGCACTTAACCCCATAATAGAGCCCACTGAAACATCGATATTTTTAGTAAATAATACGAATGATTGACCTATAGCTAGTGTGACTAAGATAAGACTTGATTTCATAATTAAAGAAAGCGAACTAAACTGAACAAAACTAGGATTAATCATTCCTACAAGTGCTATGTAAATAAGTAATAAAATGATAATGGATGTTTCATGCATTTTAAATAGATTTGAAAAACGTTTCATTCCGTTACACCTTCCCTTCCTCCATAAGCGAGACGTGTAACTTCATCTATACAAATTTCTTCTTTCCCCAAGTGAGAAACAAATTCTCCATTTCTCATCACATATACCCTGTTTGCCAATTGAACAATTTCTTCTACATCAGAAGAAATCAATAAAATTGCAAGTCCGGATTGTTTTAAACTTTGAATTGCCTCGTACACTTCTAATCTTGCTTTCGCATCAATCCCGCGCGTCGGTTCATCAAGAATGATTAATGTAGGTTCACAGGCAAGATATTTAGCTAATACAACTTTTTGTTGGTTTCCACCTGATAAAGATGTCATTTTTTCATCTTTACTGGGTACGGCTATCCGAAACTTACTAATATACACTTTAGTTAAAGCGCTTTCTTTTTTGTGGTTTAAGAAAAAAAAACTGAGCCGGTGTAAAGACGCTGACGTTATATTTTCTTTAACAGATGCAATTGAAAAGATACCATTACCAGCCCTATCCTCAGGAACATATACCAACCCTTCATCTAGTCGTCTACTCGTCGAATACTTTGCAATTGACTTTCCTTCTAATAAAATAGCTCCCGACAGCACAGGTCTTAGCCCATATAATGCTTCTGCTAATTCCGTTCTACCTGATCCAACAACACCAGCAATTCCTACAATCTCTCCAGCATGTACGGTTAATGATATATTCTGAAATATATCACTCGACAGATTTGTTACCTCTAATACTCGTTGAAAATGTTTTATCGTTTCTTGAAGCGCCTCTTTCTTCTTCTCTTGTTTATAATCTTTTGGCAATAACCCCTCCATTAACATGTCATATGTATAGTCTGATACATTCCCTTGATTCACAATTATTCCATCTCGTAAAATAGCTACTTTATTCGCAATTTCAAAGATTTCCGGAAAACGATGCGTAATATAAATCATCCCAATTCCCTTTTCCTTTAAGCTTTTCATTAACACAAAAAGACTCTTTATTTCATGAGTTGTTAATGTCGATGTTGGCTCATCTAAAATAAGAATCTCTGCTTCTCTTATTAATCCCCTTAATATTTCTACTAATTGTTGCTGCGCAATTGATAATGAACTTCCGATTGCACTTAGCTCTATGTTCCATCCTAAACTTTTTATCAAATCTTTTACCTTTTTACGAAGTTCCTTCTTCTTTGCTTTTATTCCGATGCATATATTTTCTTCAATTGTCATATGAGGAAAAATTAACGGTTCTTGTGGGATTAAATAAATACCATTTGAATGTGCTTCTGCTGGATTAGAAAAACTTTGCTCTCTTCCTTTTACATACATCTCCCCGGCATCATAAGAGTATAAACCTGTTAATATCTTCATCAATGTTGATTTCCCAGCACCATTTCCTCCTACTAGAGCGTATACATCTCCGCGTTCTAATTCCAATGTAACCTCTTTTAATACAAGTTGGTTTGAGAATGATTTACTAATTTGTTTCACCTCTAATAAGGGCACGTTCTTCACATCTTGTCATCCTCCTTTATGCGGAACAATTTTTGAGAAAATGATTTTTTGTTCTACTTGTTTTGTAGCATTGTATATCCCTTTTTTCATATCTAGAACAAATTTTTCTTCAGCATAATGGCTATTTCTATCGGTATAAACAAAATACATAACACATATGTTTAAGCATCGGTCAATTGTTGAAAGGGATGAAGAGAATGTCACAGCTGAGTTTTGAAGAAAATTTGTTAACAAAAGTAGCCTGGTATTACTATAAAGATCATTTAACGCAGCAAGAGATCGCTTCATTGCTTCACATCTCACGAAACAAAGTCGTTCGGTTATTAGATAAAGCACGAGCTGAAGGTATCGTTACATTTCATGTAAAAGGTACAGGTTTACATTGCCTAAGCATTGAACGTGAACTGATTAAAAGATTTCATTTAAAAGACTCTTTTGTGATCCCTACGCCAATGGAAAATCCACCTTATTCTTTAGGAAAAGCTGCAGCGCAATATTTAGAGACTCATTTACAGCAAGGAGATTTACTTGGCATTGGTTGGGGAGAAACTATATCAAAAATGCTAGAAAACATCCATTTTGACATATCTATACAACCTTCGATCGTTACTCTTACAGGTGGTGTAAATCACTACCTTCCTAAAAAGCAGAACTATCTCAATCACATGCAAGGAGAACTTCATATCATTCCCACACCATTTTTAGCATCTACAACTGAAATGGCACAAAGCATTCTTTCAGAACCAGCCGTTAAAGATATGCTACATGTCGCTTCACTTGCTAATACAGCAATAGTCGGTATCGGTGGTTTATCTCATGATGCAACAATTGTAAAAGAAGAAAAATTAACGCTTCGTGAAATGACCTATATACGTAATCAAAATGGTGCTGGAGATATTCTAGGGCAATTTTACAATACACATGGAGAATTACTAGAACTTCCGCATCACGCTCGTTTAATTGGTACACCTCTTCCTGTTCTTCGAAAGATGAAACATGTAGTTGGTGTAGCTGGGGGTGAAGACAAAATAGATGCAATTTACGGGGCTTTAAAAGGTAAATTCATTCATACATTAATTACCGATGAGGACACTGCACTCTCCCTATTAAGAAAGGAAGGTGAATCATAATGTCTGCTCTATTAGCTTACGACGCAGGAACTGGTAGTATCAGAGCTGTTCTTTTCGATTTACAAGGAAATCAGCTGGCTGTAAGTCAAAAAGAGTGGGTTCATAAACCCGACTCTCGTTATCCTGGTTCTATGAATTTTGATGTGATAGAAAACTGGAAACTCGTTCAAGAGTGTACGAAAGATGTACTCAAAAAAAGCAATATATCCCCTTCTTCTATTAAAGGAATTAGTGCAACAAGTATGCGCGAAGGATTTGTTCTATATGATAAAGATGGTCAAGACATATGGGCATGTGCGAACGTTGATGGCCGTGCTTCTTTTGAAGTAAGTGAGTTAAAACAGATTCGTTCAAACCTCGAAGTAGAATTATATGAGAAGTCAGGGCAAACTTTTGCACTAGGTGCCTTACCTAGATTACTTTGGCTCAAAAAACATCAACCCGATATATACGATACAGTCCATTCTTTTACAATGTTAAATGATTGGATTCTCTATAAGTTATGTGGTGTGTTACAAATAGACCCTTCAAACGGATGTACGTCTGGTATATTTCATTTACAAAATAGAACTTGGGATAATTCCATTGCTGAGCAATGCGGCCTAACTTTAACATTTGCCCCAAAAGTAAATGAAGCAGGGACAGTTATTGGTCATGTAACAAAACAAAGTGCAGAGATGACAGGATTACACGCAGGAACACCGGTAGTTACTGGAGGTGGCGATGCTCAGATGGCCTCACTCGGTTCAGGAGTTGTAAACCCTGAACAAACCTTTATTTGCGGAGGTAGCTTTTGGCAACAAGAAGTAAATATAACAAGCCCAAAAATCGATCCAAACGCTCAAATTCGCGTCAATTGCCACGCTATCCCTACACTTTGGCAATATGAAACAATCGCTTTCTTCCCAGGTCTTGTTATGCGATGGTTTCGAGATGCTTTTTGCCAAGATGAAAAGGCACTTGCTACTAAACTAGGTGTAGATGCTTACGAACTATTAGAAGAACAAGCAAAACATGTTCCAGTCGGATCATATGGTATTATTCCCACCTTTTCAAATGTAATGAATTATATTTCATGGCGCCACGCCGCACCTTCTTTCATTAATTTAAGCTTAGATGCTGATAAATGCGGAAAGAAAGAACTGTTCCGTGCAATCGAAGAAAACGCTGCATTTGTAACACTTGGAAATTTAAAATTAATAGAATCATTAACTGGAAAATTCCCTTCTGAAGTTATTTTTGCAGGCGGTGCTGCAAAAGGCAAGCTCTGGCCTCAAATTGTTGCGGATGTTCTCGGAATTCCTGTCAAAGTACCCGTTGTGAAGGAAGCTGCCGCTTTAGGGACAGCAATTGCCGCTGGAGTCGGCGCTGGCATATATGACTCTATGGAGGCTACTTCTCAGAAATTTGTAAAATGGGAGAGCTCATATGAACCAAATGCTGAACATCACAAACTATATCAACAATTCTATCAAACATGGAAATCAGTTTATGAAAAACAACTCCCACTAGCGGATGAAGGATTCACATCACATATGTGGATTGCTCCAGGTGCACTGTAACACATTACATAAAGGAGTGAACAGTATGCTCAAAGTAAATGAAAATGATTTCGCCTATCGCTTTGGTAACCACGGTCCAAAGTATTTAATAAAGGGCCCTAATATTGACCTTGGTGTTGTAGTTATTCAGCCTGGGGAGGAATTTCAAAATCATTATCACACCACATGTGAAGAAGTTTTTTATGCCTTAGAAGGCGAAATTGATTTCTATATTGATAATGAAAGGGTCCCTGTAAAACAAGGTGACGTCTTACAAGTTCGCCCTCACGAATCTCACTATCTTATTAACCACTCAGATCAAATCTTTAAAGCTGTTTTTATTAAGTCACCACATTTACAAGAAAAAGATACTGTACAAACAGAAAATCCAAAATTAATAAAGGAGTGATTGACAATGACTTGGGGATTTCAAAATCGATTGAATACGATATTACCTGATGGAAAAGCAGTTATGTTAGCGATAGATCATGGTTACTTTTTAGGCCCTATCCACGGATTAGAACAACCTTTAGAAACAGTAAAGAATTTACTTCCCTATACAGATTCTCTCTTCTTAACAAGGGGCGTACTCAATTCCTGCATTCCTGAAGACTGCAAAACACCAATGGTAATGCGTGTTTCAGGTGGTCCAACTGTAGTCGGTAAAGATTTAGCAAATGAGACCATTGTTACACCAATTAAAGAAGCACTGCGGCAAAATGTGGTTGGGGTTGGTGTATCTGTTTTTGTCGGTTCAGAATTTGAAACACAAACTGTTACCAATTTAGCTAATGTTGTTTCTGAAGCACATGATTACGGCTTACCCGTTCTCGGTATTACAGCAGTTGCAAAAGAACTCCAAAAACGAGAAGCACGATTTTTAGCACTCGCATCACGTGTATGTGTGGAAATGGGTGCTGATATTATTAAAACGTATTACTGCGAAGGATTTGAAAAAATTACGAGCACATGCCCTGCCCCAGTCGTCATTGCAGGTGGCCCAAAATTAGACTCAATCGAAGACGCTTTAACAATTACATACCAAGCATTGCAAGAAGGTGCCATTGGGGTTGACATGGGACGGAACATTTGGCAATCCGAACACCCAGCTGCAATGATTCAAGCGATACACGGTATTGTCAAAAACGGCTTGCATGTAAAAGAAGCACTTGAATTATATAATGAAGTGAAAAACTAGAATAATGAATGAGAAAGAGCCATAACGATTTCTCCTTTAAGTAAGAGAGAAAAGAAATAGTAAAATGACAGACCCAATATTTAGGTCTGTCATTTTACCGTTAAGCTATGTTATATTTCTCTGTTTATGTTTGAAAAGATAAAATACCCTAACTGTTAAGCTACCTGTGACAAAATACTGTATCAAAAATAATTCGGACTCTTGATTTAAGTCAATGACCAGTCATTATCTTCCTATTAAAATGAAACCAACTTAGTAATATAGGAGGGTATATTATGGCTACTTCAGTAAAAGAACAATCATATCAAAGAAAATCTGCTCTGGTTGCTGGCATATCACTTATCATCATGGCACTTGCTGCATTTTTTTCCTATGGCTTTGCCCATGGAAGTCTTGTGGTGCAAGGGTATGCCAGCGCCACTTTTAATAACATTAAGTCATCAAATATGCTTTTCAAAGCTGAAATCTTCGGTTGGGTCATCATCCTGATCACTGACATTGTGATCGCCTGGGCTTTCTACATGTTTCTGAAGCCAATTAATAAAAATCTTTCATTACTCGGTGCATGGTTTCGTCTTATTTATGCAACTATATTGGGAATTGCCATACTGAATTTAATCTTTGTATTGCTTCTCTCGAAAAGTACAGACTATTTATCATTATTTAAAATGGATCAACTTCAGGCACATATGATGCTGTTTCTTGAAGCATTTGAATCTATTTGGTCTATAGGATTGATCATTTTTGGCGGACACCTCATGATTGTAGGCTATTTGGTTTTCAAATCCGACAGAATACCTAAAATCATTAGTGCCTTATTGTTGCTTGCTTCAATAGGCTATATTGTCATTAACTTATTTAACACAACTCTTTCACAATATGATGCGGTAATTTCAAATCTTAAAATTGTATTTAATGTACCAATGATTGTAGGAGAATTGGGATTTGGTATATGGCTGCTATTCAGGGGAGGAAAAGTCCATAAAGGTGTATGACAATTCCCTAAAATTTATCTTTATTGATTCGCTTCTTGATTCTACTTAATGATTCTGGGGTAATCCCAAGATAACTCGCCAATTGATGTTGGGGTACACGATCGACTAAATGAGGTCGTTTTCGTAATAGTGCTTTGTAGCGTTCTTCTGGAGTAGATGCAATAAATGAAGCCAACTCATCTTGTACCTCACCAAATTTGTGCTCGATCATCTTGCGTGTCATTGTTTCCAATTGTGAGTATTTGTTATACATGTCCTTTTCGGAGTCAAGATTACCAACAACCAATATACAGTCTTCTAGACAAATTAAAGAGTACGCGGATGACTTATCTTGTCTATGATGATTGAAATTCGAAATGGCTTGTTCTTCTGTATAGAAATTGGATGTAACCTCTTTTCCTGTTTCATCTATTGAATACTGTCTAACACATCCCTTCAATACAAAATAACACTTAGTTGGAACATCTCCTTGTCTAAGGAGTATTGTTCCTTTTTTATATTCCTCAATTTGTACATCTTCAACGATTGCCTGTTGTTCTTCTTCGTTTAGTGTTGTAAATCTAGTCATATACTTCATTAATATTTTTTTCATTTCCCTCTCCATTCAACTCCTCTGATTAAGTCATTATGATCAACATCATCTTTGTATTACAAAACTTCTTAGCAAGAACCTATTCAATCATACCTTTGAACTTTCTTTTTTTATTATAAATCCTACTTTAATATATTAGTTAGAAACATCATGATGCTTCGCTACGACTTATTATGGATTATTTATAACAAATGAGGATGATTATTTACATAGATTGAGCATGAGTATTTGCATTATAAAAAATGGTTTACTCATAATCTTATTCACCGAAATATTGATTAGGATTAAAAAAACACTTAGATAACAGCTCCAAGCATAAAATAATCCCTACTTTCAATTAAAAAAAGTAGGGATTTATGGCATTTTAATAAAATATACCTTTTTCTTAAAGGGGATCTCGCCGCATACCCATCAAGCTAAGAAAAGCAAATACCCCAAAACGAGAAAATTGACATCTCTAGGTGAAAATGTACAATTTTTTATTTTGAGAGCGTTATAAAATTCTTAAGTTGATGGAGATGGACCTGGGATCTCTAAAAAAATAAAAATCCCGTTTGTGGATACTAATTTATATTAGCATGATAGTGTTTGAGGCGGGATTCCATCATGTTAAATCGATAATATAATGACACAATTGACAAAACACATAGTGTTGTTATAATTGTACATTGTTATATAGGTAACAAAATATCTTTTTTTAGTGAGAAGGATGTGGAATTATGGCACAACATAAGGAACAAATAAGTAGAAAAGAACAAAAAATTAAAGTAGAACGTGTACAAACTGGAATTAGGATGGAAAAAAGAATGGTAAAAGTTTTAAAAGCAATGGCAGAGTATCACGATATTTCACTAGGCGTGCTTCTTGAAAGAATTGTTCTTCATGCTTTTGAAAACAAACCCGTATTTAACCAAGAGAGTCTTGAAAAGGTTAAAGCTATAAAAGACGTTTACGAAATGGATTATGGTTTAGAAATGAGCCGTCGGTGGAATGATTCAGAAAACTAGAGTGATTACCTTTGAGTACAGTATCATCTTGAGCCTTTGTAATCTATCAGTGAAGTAAAGAAGTTAAATAAAATTATCAGGAGCGATATGAAATGAAATTTAGTACATTAACAATATTTGACCATTACCCAAATCAATCAGCCCGAACACCTCGACAATTCTACAACGAGGTATTGGAACAAGCTGTTCGGGCTGAAGAAATGAATTTTGATGGGGTTTGGTTTACAGAGCATCATTTCTCAAATTTTGGAATCAATCCCTCTCCAGCAGTTCTCCTCGCTGCGTTATCCCAAAGGACGAACAGAATTCGTCTTGGTGTGGGTGTTTCAGTACTTCCATTACATAACCCTTTACGAATTGCTGAGGATTATGCGGTTGTCGATCTTTTATCAAACGGAAGATTAGATTTGGGATTAGGTAGTGGATATAATCAGAAGGAATTTGATGGTTATAATATTTCATTAGAGGAGAAAACTGAGCGATTTAACGAGTCTCTAGAAGTATTACAGAAAGCATGGTCAGGTAAACCTTTTTCTCATCAAGGTGAATTTTTCCAATACAAAGAAATCAAACTTAGTGTCCAGCCAATTCAATCTCCCTTTCCCCCTCACTGGATTGCAACTTCTAGTGAAAAAGGTGCTACTCATGTTGCCAGTATGGGAAACAATTTCATGGGACTTGGATTTAGCAAATCACGAGATGAATTAGCAAAGCTGATTGATACATACAAGAATATGTATCTGAAGTCAGGATTCGGTGATCCAGAACAGTTAGAAATTCCTGTTGCATTTCATGTTCATGTTGCTGAAACATACGCAGATGCTGAATCGAATGCAAAAGGTCCTTATCAATTATTTATGAATACTCCGAATGGGACGAATATCTCATATGAAGTCCTTAAACAGAAATTCAATCCAGTAATAGGCAGTCCTGATGACATTATCAAACAAATTCAATCCTACAGAGAAATAGGCGTTACGAATTTTATGGCAGTAATGAATTTCGGTGGATTAGAACATCATGAAGTGCTTTCATCTTTAGATTTATTTGGTAAGTATGTAATTCCTGCATGTAAGTGAAACATCGTTTAGCATATGAATTTCGTGTCCCTAAAAACGAAAAAAATGAGTTGAATTCTTATTAATAACTGTAGAGATATAAAATTTTCGTTTGGGGGATACTTTAAAATTTTAGCTTGATGGGTAAGGGTTCTCCCCCACATCCATCAACTGAAAAAATTATAAAATTTTATAAAAGAACATCTCAATATACCATGAAATGTTCTTTTATTTACCTTAACTATTTGCTATATGTTTCTCTATATTTTAGTTTACGAGGTTCTACATTATTTTCTATTTGTAATCTTGAGTCGAATCCTTTTGCAATCCTTTTCCAATCTACCATTTTGAAATTCTGATTTACTATTTTCCCATGTTCTATATTCTCTCCATCCTGCGCTAGAAAAATGCCGTTTGGATATTTTTCTCCTAATCCAAAACTCATTACATCAATACCGTCTGTATCACTTGTTCCATCAGTATTTTTACCATCAACAATAGCAAAATTACCAATATACTCATTGTTTCCTTTACGGTCATACACTGCATAAGTATTATTCCCCTGACTAGAAGCAATTAAATATCCTGTCCCATTTTTCCCATAATATATCGTCAAACCCTCAATATCTGCAGTTAAATGGGTTCCATCAGCACTATCTACTTTTGCAATCGGTTGGTTTCCTCCATCTGGTTCCGCATTAAATTTCCAAATTGCCACATCTTCTTCACCAATATATATTGTTCCATACTCATCATCTGCTACAATTCCTTCTGATTGAGAACTTAGCTTTAATTCACGTACTTTCTTTCCGTCTATTTTCCCTTTTCCATTGTCAAATAACTCATATTGTTCAAAAGTTCCATCCTTTCCTACAACTAATGCATAAAAAACACCCGTTTTTTGACTATGATAGAGACTAAATCCATATACTTCTTTCATGCTTGATTGAATGGTAGATCCCGTAATATTTTCTAATTCTCCTGTTTTAGAGTCTATCGTAAATATATCAATTGTATTTGTAGAACGATTTGAAGCTGCCGCAATGTCAATTTTTTTACCTCCAATGAGAAATCCATATCGTACATCAACATTATTTAGTTTCCCGAAGTTATATGAATATAGTTGTTTTCCTTTTAAATTATAGACAGAAATCCCCTCCTCCTTATTCGTTCCAATAATTTTACTCTTTTCAGGATCATGAGGATGAACCCAAATTGCTGGATCATCAGCTGCATCACCCGTATTGGCAACTGCATCTGTTTCCTCTTTTGCTTCCACTTTAACAAGTTTTGAATGCTTTTGTTTCTCTTGTACACTAGGACTTAGAGATTTTTCAACCAAATCCGGTGTAGAATGTACTGTTGAAAATAATACACTCGTCATTAAAGCAACTGTTGATATTTCCTTTAACATTTGTATTCCCTCCTTGAAAAAAATAGTTTTCTTCATCCTGTTAACTTGGACAGGTACACTTTTCTTGTATTATTTTATCTATTAATTTTTAATTATTTATGTATTTATTGTAAATTTTTGGAGAAAAAATCACAGGTGTTATTGTGGGCAGAGTGTTACGTGTATTATTAAAATTATCCAGAAGAAAAAAATTGCACTATCCCTAAAAAGTAAAACTGTTTTTGAAATATCCCCAAAATGAAAAGTTTATTTTTTAAGGGCGCCGTAAGTGTTCCTTCTGTTTTGAATTTAACTTATTTTTATAAAATTAAACGACGCAGAACGTATTTTCTGCGTCGTTTTACTTCAAACTTCAGATGATCTCCTAAAAAAACTCCACACCCTGCAATAATTTCTTCTTCATTTAGCAAGGTTGCTTCTTGAATTGTGATGTTATTCTTTTTCATAAAAGATTGTACAGCATAATAACCTATGGCATAACCTACGCCAGAAAAGAAATAAAAATTATGATACAAGAATGCATACTGTCCGAAAAAGGTTTGGACTATTTATTTACTACCAAAGAGGTTAAATATTATAACCTTACATAATCATTTATCCATCATTATATTTTGATGTTTATTCTAAAGGAAAACCTTGTTTTTCCCCTTTTTTAAGATCCAGTCCAATGCTATTGATTTGAATACCCCTAATTGCTTTATTTATATTTAAATAGGACACTAAATAAGAACTGTTTTACCCAAATATAAATTGATTAATACATATCTAGTCCAAAAAAAAAACATGAACATATTATATTACAACTCTCTAACAAATACTCTAAGAAAGGAGCTATCTATATGTTTGAAGACAAATCTAAAGTTAATTACCCATATGAATTTGCAGAAACTATAACAACACCAGTTAAAAAACCAAATTACACAAAATTTAAAAATAATACAAACACACAACCTTTGGTTATTTCAAAACATTACGTTGAAAAACTTTTATACTCCGAAAGAATCAATGCACCTAAAAACAAATAATCAAAGTTCTTTAAGAAAGACTACATCCATATATAGATGTAGTCTTTTACATACGATGTTTTTATAATTTAAGACTGTTGATAAGCACCCTTCGATGATTTCACATAATACACAGCATGCTCTGCTTTAATAATATGATCCGGTTTTGGTTTCCCGCGACTTTCTCTATGTCCAGCTATATGTTCTTCGCTTGTCTCCCAGTTTTTCCACGCATCTTCAGATTCCCAGCGAATCAGTACAACGACTTCTTCGTCTCCTCTTCTCACCTTTTTAACGAGAACACTTAAGTCGATAAATCCTTCAAATTTTTCAATGATGCCTTCTCCAGTAAAATGTTGAACAACAAGATCTGAAGTTCCTTCTTTTACTGTAATCGTTTTCGTTTCAATAAACATGTATCCCACTCCCTTTGTATGTAAATATTTCTAGTATTCTTCCATTATAATTGATTATGATAATTATTTTCAATTAAAATGTTTAAGCTGATTTTTCTTGAACAGCTTCATCAAGAAATTTAAAGTACGGAAGTAGTATTCCAGCTAAAGAAGTTACACATATGATAGATCCAATTAATACATATAACGCCCTTACTCCCCATATTTCACTCAATGTTCCTCCAACTAAAACACCTAGTGGCATCGCACCTCTTATTAAAAATAAGCGCACCGAAAATACTTTTCCCATCATATCATTTGGCACAACTTGCTGGCATATTGTCGTGTTATGAACATTAAAAAATGCCATGCATACACCCGCTATAACTTCAATAAAAATTGCTAAAGAGATACTGTGATTGAATCCTAGCGAAATATATGTGAGCCCTCCTATTAATAACGCTCCAAGCATGAGAAGACGCCGACTACGACGCTGCACTTTCCCAACAAATATAGAGCCAATTACGTATCCTAGAGGAAAACCTGCCATAAAATATCCGTAATTAGCATAGCTTGCTGAGAGGTCATCTATTATATACGGAAGATTGATAACCATCGTTACGCCGACTCCAAATTGAACAAATGTGAGAAAAACACCTAACCAGACAATAATGGGTTGTTTGAAATAATATGTAAATCCTCCAATAGATTGCTTTAACCAACTTTTACGAACTGTTTGAGCTACTCTATGCTCTTGTATAAATAGCAGTAAAGCACCACTTACAAATAGAAACAAACAAACGAAAAATAAAGTTAGCTTTACTCCTATAAACTCAATAACAATTCCCCCTAATACAGGGGCTAAAAACATCATAAGGCGAACCATTCCATCAATATACGCATTCGCTGATTGCAGCTCTTCTTTTGATACAATTGTTGGCGTAATCGCTTGATTGGCTGGTACGTAAAATGGAGTGATGAGACCCACTATCATTTGTACAACAAAAATATGCCATGTCTCTACATTCCCAATGATTATCATAAATAAAGGAAGTGAAAAAGCTAGTCCACGTGTCCACTGAGATACAATCATAATCCATTTCCTGCTCCATTTATCAATGAAAGGACCAATGACAAGTTGTAAAAGAAGCGACGGGATAAAGTAAAGTAGCCACATACTTCCTAAGGCCATTTTTGAACCTGTTAATTGATAAATAAGAACAGAATTACATAGCGTACCAAATGCACCACCTAATTCGGAAATCGCGCTGCCAATCCACATAAAGAAAAACGATCGATTTTTTAAAATATTTTTCCCCATTTTGCACCAACTTTTCTTTTTCATTCTCCTCCTATTGTGCATATTCTATAAAGGTAAAATCATTATACCTTTTGATGTACAAATGCATAATTAACGATTTAAATAAAATTCCAACTCTTTTGATATAGCCTCTAATGCTTTCTTTTTTAAACTATACTTAGCATCTAGAATATCAACTAACTTCGCAGATCTTAAAATTTTTAAATGATGATGAATTGTTGATTTTCCAATATTCAACTGCTCCGTTATCTCCTGCAATGTACGATCTTGTTCAAACAATAATTTTACAATGCGTAACCTCGCTTCATCACCCAATGCTTTATGTTTATGCACTAAAAAATAACTTGGCTCATATGGATCTTCTGGATATATACTTTCATTTGCAATTGGATAATGAAATATTTTTATATTTTCTATATCAGCTTCGATATTCCATGGTCGATACGTATATTGCGGGATAAGAAGAACATGATGTACACTGGGCTCTGGAGAATAAGTAACACCGCCTGTTGCCCATTCAACAAATTCTTCTGGTTGCATTTTTTCATTCATTTGACGTTTCGTTTCATAGTCTTGTTTTAGTATGCGTGACAGTTTTTCCGCTTTAGGTTCTATAACAGCTTCATACCATCCTGTCATCACTGCAGTGAGGTGCTCTGTCAGCTTTTTTATATCCACTTTGCAAATAAAATCGATGTAAGCAGGGAAAAATGGATTGCTATTTGTGATTTCTTGTAGTTCTTGAACTGCTTCCTTCTCCCCATTGGCTGCATTCTTTCTCATTTCTTCATATTTATAGCCGACAAATGGAATACATATATACTTTAATTCAGATTCTGACAACGAATTGATATACTGAGTAAACTCATATAAATCCTGAAAATCTTCTTGATATAATAGTTGCAGTAATGCTTTCCACGTATTATGTTTCTCTACGAAATGTAAATGCTCTTGCATTTCCACCGATAATGTTTGTCTAATCTCCTCCCATTCATTTCGAGATTTTTCTAACGTATCAATCAGCCTAGTATTCGTAATGGCTGCAATCCCAAGAGCACATTCGAAAAGTATCGAATACTTTACTTGAACGTCATATGTTTCCCTTTTTCTACTCGTTACATGTAAAACTTCCATTGTATCCCTCCTTATTTTGTTATGTATTAAATTCTATAAATATCGAATTTAACCTTCTATAATTTTAGAATTTTAAAAAACCTAAAAAAAAGACGCATATATCATTGGTACAAAATTAAAAATAACCATAAAAAAAGAGGTGCTAATTGGTCACATCCCCGTCAAGTAGACAATAATAAAAAGAGTTTTATGCCACGGCCTTTTCCCGATATTCTATCGGGGAAAGGCCGTGAAGTTTTTCTTGGAATCGCTCTTGATTGTAAAATGTGATATATTCTTGGATTGCTCGATAAGCTGTTTCATATGTTTTTGGACGCACTAAATACAACTTCTCTGTTTTTAAATGAGAGAAGAACGATTCAATACATGCATTGTCAAAACAGTTCCCTCGTCTAGAATGACTTCCTTTTATCTTTAATCGTTCTAACTGTTTTGCGTAACTTTTTGATGTATATTGAAATCCTTGATCAGAATGTAGAAGGGTTTTAGTAGTACGCTTGATTCCTTCTAACTGTTCTAATGTAGATAGTACAAGCGCTAAATCGTTTCGATGTGATAACTTCCATGCCACGATTTCATTGTTATACAAATCTAAGACAGCTGACAAATAAGCAAATTCTTCTCCAATTCTTATGTATGTAATATCTGTTACTAATTTTACATGTCTCTTATCCGCATAAAATTCTCGATTCAGATGGTTTTGAAACACAATCGATGCTTTCCTTCCGTAAAAAGGACGTTTTTTCCGAATCATAGAACGGATTCCTAATTCATGCATCAAACGTCTAACGCGTTTGTGATTCATATACATTCCTTCACGAATCAAAGCGCGGGTCATACGTTTGTATCCATAATACGGGTGTTTCCGATGGATAGATAAAATATGCTCTTTATGCCATGTATCTTTTTGACGGCGCAACGCTACATGGGAGCGGTTTTTTCGCCATTTGTAGTAGCCAGCTTTCGATACCTCGGCAATTTGTAATAACCAACGAAGAGGATATAATGTGCGTAGTCTATCGATAATCGAAAAACGTTCTTTCTTTAAGACCATTCCTTCCCGTGTAGATTTGGATTGCGCTTTTTTAAATATTCCACCTGTGCTTTCAAATAAGCATTTTCTTCTTCTATACTATTAAAATGCTTTCGCTTCCATATGCCACGTTGATCTTCAAACGATTGTCCTTTTTCGTAACGTTTCACCCATTCAACAATTTGAGCGTCACTTTTAATTCCTAACTGTGCTCGAATGAATTGTAATGTTTTTCCTTCCTCTAATCGAAGTCGAACGGCTTCTTGTTTTACTTCTTCTGTATATGTTTGAAATGATTGTCCTTTTTTCGCCATAAAAAAATCCCCTCCAGATAAACAGTATTGAGTCCATCATACCAGATGGACTCTTTTTTACTGTCTACCTAAATGGGATAATACCAATTAGCACCTCTTTTTAAACTTATTTTAGCACTTAAATTAACACCCACATGAATATCATTTTGTCACGAATTTGTCCTAACAGTTTCTTGGAGTTTTTCCATTACCCTTGATAAAGCTAAAATTGAATTTGTTGTTTCAAATTCTCCAACATTTAGGGAATGGTTTACATTTTGGATAACATCAATCGTTACATTTGATTTACTTAATTGGTCAATTTGATTCGCATTGTAATAATGGTCTTTATCCCCGATCACTAAAAGCCCTTCATGTTGGCTATTCAAGATTGAGTCAAAAACCGAATCAAAATTTATTAGAGGAGTGAATAAAATCATTTTTGACTTTAAGAATTCATCTCTCTTCATTAGGTCATTCGCAATTGGAATTGTTCCAAGTGATTTTCCTAAAAAAATCGAATTGTTGTATTGCCCATTTTTTAAAACATCAAAAATCACAGGGTTAATATCATCCATCATTATTTTTGTTATTTCTTCAATCGTTTTTTTCATTGTTTGCTCATCATAAGAGTAATGAATATGGACAATATCGATTTTATTTTGGAGCATTAACATCGTCGAATAATAGAACAAGGGTTTATCGTAATTGTAACCTGAACCTGAAAACATAAAGCAAATCGTTTTGGAACCCATTTCTATATGTGTATAACGAATCACCTTGTCGTTTGTTTGTATCTCCTTTTTCTTTCCTTTCATCATTTTCCCCTCCGAAATTTTTATAATACCATAATATAAATTTCCCTATTACTGATTACCCAATCTCTCCTCATTCAACTTGAGATTTTTCTAACGTATCCATCAATCTAGTATTCGTAATGGCTGCAATTCCAAGAACGCATTCGAAAAGTATCGAACACTTTACTTGGATATTATATATTTCCAGCTCCTCCCTAACACTTCCTTTTTATTAATTAATCAAATATTGAAATATTCTTTAATTTAGTGTAGTGGTTGCTCGTTTAATAAAAGCACCCGTTAGTGCATTAATAAAATGTACTGTACATGTCGAGACATCCTATAAAAAAATAGAAAAATCATTAATACCTGCATATGGTACTTGATTCTTGATTTTATTTTTTAAGCTATGTAAGGTGTATGCTTGCCATTCTTCTAAATTATTCATATCCCATTTTTGTATAAATAATTGATACAAATAAATCTCTCTTATTTTTAAGAAAATAGGAATTTGTATCATTATATCCTTATGAAGCGTATTTTCTGTTTTATATCCTGCAAAAAAATTACTCATAAATATATCACAAAAAGAATGTGTATTGCCATTGAAGAAGCTATGTTGCCAATAAGCATGATAGAAAGCTACTGCAATATCTTGAGCATACCAATTAAATGAGCATTCATCAAAATCAATTGTAGTTATACGACCTTCCTCATCAATAATTAAGTTTCCTTGATGGTAGTCATTATGAATAAGTCCGAAAGTATCAGGAGTAATAGTATATGAAGTTAGACTATGCACCAACTCTTCATATTTCTCTTTAATCCATGGATCTAACTTTCTTCCAAGATTAAAGACATCAGGATTTTCAACTTTCCATTCTGGACGTTGTATTGCTTTTAATTTAAAATCTTTGGATAGTGCATGCATTCTTCCTAAATTTTTACCGAGTTTTTTAAAAACCTTTTCATTCCAGTGGGATTTGTTCGTAACATCAATTTGATCACCCTTAATAAATTCAAAATATGTTTTAACTCGTTCTTCCTCATACCCTAAAGGAATTACTGGCTTAGGTACAAGTACACCTTTTTCATATAAAAAATTCATCCACTCTATTTCTTGTAAAATCATCTCCTTTGTTTTACCCTTTTCAGAAATTCTAACTACCCTTTCTTTCTCTTTAATATAAAATACGTCGTTATTAAATCCTCCATTCAACCTAACACGATTTTCTAACATCCTGTTTTCCCCTTAAACTCTCAATTTACAAGAACGCTTGTATTTAAACAGTAGCATAGTAATTTCTTTGTCTCTTCATTTACTAACCTGCATCGTTAGTTTAATAACACAGTTTCTTGTTTTTCTACTAACATGTAGTCCAGTGAAATAGAACATTCTTTTCTTTAAGCATTACAGAAACAACTTTATGATTCGTAAATAATGATGTCGGTTATTTAACTTTATCTCATCACCATCAATAAAAAGTGAGAGGTTCTTCAAAACAAAAAATAAATGTTAAGAAAAGTTTCGTCTTACGTGTATTTCAAAATCTTAGACATGTAATAACTATCAACTAAGTTTCCATCCATGATACAAGCGGCTCTTTTTATTCCCTCAATCTCATAACCTAATTTCTTATATAAAGAAATTGCTGATGTATTATTTATCCTTACCGTCAATTCTAATCTAATTACACCAATCGTTTTTGCCCAATTTTCAAGTTCTTTAAATAATTGGGTTCCAATTCCTTTTCCGCTATTTTCACGTGTTAGACCAGCAACAATATAAACACTATGTCTAATTCTTTTAGGTTTACTACCAATTGCCATCAAATATCCTACTAATTTATTTCCAATCTCAGCAACAAAAATAGCTGAATTAGAAGATTGAGATATTTTTTTGATAATATTTTGTTGCTGTTCAATTGTAGTAGCTCTTTCCCCTTCCTCAAATAACATGAATTCCGTTTCTTCATCAATCTTTCTGCACAATTTTAAAAAGGGTTCTGCATCTCTTTCCATAATGAGTCGAATCATGGAATATAACCTCACTTAAACTAATTTGCCATAACAATAAATAATTCGACATATGTAAATCAGCTTCTTTAAATTAAGGACTTTGAAAATTCTTGTCCTCTAAAACGAAAGAACTAGCATTATTAAGCTAAAAATGTACTAAAATTCTCATTCCTACATTGACAAGCATTAGCTCTATCCTTTTAAAATTAAATCAACATTTTGCTGCGGCCTTTCCACTTTCAAATAAAAATCCTCTGCTTTCCAATATCTATGTTCAAACTTTAGAAGATTCTTTTGTGTTTCTTCATGCTCGCGAAGAAATCTTTGTTCCCGCGAGCAATCTAAATACACTATATAATCAAAGTATTCTCGCCACTCTTTCCGCTGAAGAAAGACTCCTTCAATTACGATCACACAAGGATTCGGCATGATTACCTCTCTCATTTCACACGAATCCGTTTGATGATTATAGAACGGAAGGTTTAGCTGATTTTCCATCTTTATTTTTTGAAACAACTGCTCTTGCAACCATTGAACATCCCATTGTAATTGATAATACTCATACCACTCTTCATATCCAGTATCATAGCGCTTACTACGCTCTACAATATGATCATCGATATGAAAAATATGAAACGGAATACCTTTTTGTTTCATATCTCCTTCTAGCTGCTTTACCAATGTTGTTTTCCCCGAACGACTTAAGCCATCTATTCCTAAGATAAATCGATTACTTATATTTTTTGAAATGAGTTCTATTAATTTTTTCAAAATACTATCCTCGCCACTCTTCTTTTAGTAACGAATAGATTATAGTATCATGAGCAACACCACTTTGAATCATATATTTTCGAAGTAATCCTTCTTCCTGAAAACCAGCTCTTTTCAGTAATCGATGTGAAGCTTCATTTTCTGTATAAACAACTGCTGCAATCCTTATTAGCTGCAGTGTTTCAAATCCATATGTAAGAATTGCTTGTATTGCCTCAGATGCATAGCCTTTTCCCCAATATGTATCATCTAATTCATAGCCAATTTCAGCTCTTTTATGATTTGGATTGATTAAATGAAATCCGCATGTGCCAATTAATTGATTCGTTCCTTTTAATTCAATCCCCCAACGAATGACATTCCCTTCTTCATATCTTTTTCTAAATGTCTGAATCATATTTTTCACTTGTTCCATAGTTTGAAAAGACTCCATTCCAAAATAACGGATAACAGATTCTTTTTCAAAGTAATCAAACATTGTTTCAGTGTCTAACAATGTGAGTTCTCGTAATTTTAAACGTTCTGTTTCTAAAATTGGAAACCCCATTCCCTTTTCTCCCTCTACTCTAATGAGCTGCAAATTTCGATGTAATTACCATCTGGGTCTGACACATAAGCAATCGTTTGTCCCCATGGTTTCGTGATTGGCTCCACCAATACTTTTACACCTTGTTCTCTTAATTCCGAAATTGTTTCTTTCACATCCTCCACAACAAATCCAAGTTCAAAATTAGAAGATTCTAATGCACCATTTGGAATCGATAACCCAGTTAACTCCCGTACATCCTCTCTACTATTCAACGCTAAAATCGTCGTTCCAGTATCAAATTCAATGTATGTATCATGTTCACCCTTTATTGGTAAGGTTAAAATATCTTTATAAAATCGAAGACACTCTTCATATCGCTCTACATACAAAATGACATATTTCATTTTTAAATTCATTGTAATCTCCCTTTCAAATTCTCTTCTAAAAATTCGACAAAGGATGTAGAAAACCTTGTTTACATTCCAGTATTCATAATAATAAGCAAAAAAAAAGAAGACCGATTTCTCGGTCTCAAACATATTGGCATAAAACAGGAGATTGGTTTGGACATAACCAGTTCATACATTTATTATATTTTATATTTTCTGAATTTTAAATATAATATTCAACAATTCATATTGAGAAACTTTTTGACAGAAATCATGAAACATAGCTGCTTTTGAATAAATTTTCCCATATAAAGAAATGCTACAAATGGAGGTGTATACATATGGAACCAATGCTTTGCCCAAGTTGTAAAACAAACCGCACTCGCTTTAATATTCTTGAGCAACAAGTAAAACCAGTAAAATTAAATCCACAAACAGGACAAGTTGAAGAAGAATACACAAACGAAACAATGAATGCTTTTCATATGGCATATCAAGGACCTTCATATCGTGTCCAATGTGCAGTATGTGGGCTTGTGGAGAACCCGGAACAGTTTATCAAACCTGCGCAAAACCAATCATTTTAACACTTGAAAACTTGATTCGTCCTTAACGATCCAAAAGGTAACCTAAAAATCTCATTACCTTTTGGATTATCTATCAATTACTCGCTTTTAACCGTTCCACTCATCTCTTCATAATGCTTTTTTACCTTCTCTTGAAATTGACTATATGCCACTTTCACTTGTTTTTCCTGTTCCTCAACTAACTCGTTTATCCTTTTCTCTATTTCTTCTGCTAATTCTTGACTGATTTTCTTATCTTTATATAAGGTTGTAACTGTGTGTTTCATAGCAATCTGAACACTTCTTACATTTTCTTGCGTTTTCCGCTCATATTCATCAAGTTTCATTTTATCACTTACACTAGCCATATTTAAATCTACTTGAGCTCCAGCAGCTTTCAACTTTCGACTCGTAATATCTTTTCCTGTTTCTTTAAATTGATTTTGTAATTCTTTTGCATTATTTGCTAGTACGTACTTACCCTTACTTGCTTCTGCGATCTCCTTCAGCTGTTTGTTCGCTTCGTTATCTACTTGAAATCCAATAATATTCATAATAGGCTTGATGTTTGAGTGTGAAATTTTTTGAGCCTCTTCAACCGGATTTCCTCCACACGTTTCCACTCCATCACTTACTACATAAATAATATTCTTGTCGTCTGTTTTTGCAGATTGGAACGTTTCTGTCGATTTTTTAATTGCTTCAGCGAGCGGTGTCCAACCTACAGGCTGAAACCCATCTAATGATTGACGGAACGTTGTTTGATCATACTTTTGTAATGTGTATACATTTTCAATTGCTCCGCATGAAGCCGCCTTATCCTTTTCATCATTTGATCCTTTATGTCCGTATACTCGCAATGAAACATGAACACTCTCTGGTAAACCGGAAACAAACTGCTGAATTGCCTCTTTTGCAATCTCCATCTTCATTTCCCCATCAATTTTACCAGCCATACTACCACTCGCATCTAATAATATTTCAATGTTATAGTTTCCACTATCCTCTTTATTTTTTTGCCCCCCCTTCGTACCAATGCTGCTCTTTTCTTTCTCCTCAAATCCTCCTATCTCTAAAATCTGTAACGGTATTTTATCAAACGGCGTAATATCCTGCTTTAACAAACTATACATCGTATGTACATATAATTCTGCTTGCTCACTATTAGATTTATTCTTCAAATCGGCAGATTTTATATTCGATTCTGTATCACGAGCCGCCTCTTTCATAATCGGTTCCGATTCTTTCGATATGTCTAATAGCCCCACTTTATACTTTCCGTTATATTTTCCATTCGGATATTTCGTCATTTCTTCAAATGTAACAGGAATAGAATGAACAACTTGTTTTTCATTATCTATTTTCTTACTTACATTCTTGTTCTCTGTTTTCGTTGTTTCTGTTTGCGTACTACAAGCATTACAAAAAATAAAAATGATACATATCAGTGTTAGTTTATATACCCTTTGCACATTTCTTCCCCCTAACTATATCCATATACAATTAATCCCATTTACGAATAATTATAACAGAATAATCTTATCTTTCAGAAAAATAAACAAAAAAATTACATATACTCCTATAAACTCTTAAACCTAAAAAACGCCACTTGTTTTCCAAGTAACGTTTTTTCATTCTCCATATATTATTAAAGCTTACTTTAAAATTACTTTTCCTTTTAACACAAATAATCGAACAAGTACAAGTAAATCAATTATTATATGTAATAGTATAGACGGATAAATGGAACCTGTTGTCACATACAACCTTCCAAATAGGAAGCCTAGAATCATTGTCCCGACTATACCTTTCCAACCTTGATAAATGTGAGCCAAACCAAAAATAATGGAAGAAACAATCACCACTCCCGTTGTCGATAGCCACGGAAGCAATTGTGTTAAGTAATTCATCATGAATGACCGGAATAATAACTCTTCTGTAATACCTGCTGTAATACAAATTAGAATCCAAATCACAGATTCTCGATAGTTAGTAGGAAGCATTTCTGAAAAATTGCTCATTTGCTTTTCAGTATGTCTTTGAAAAACCTTGCTTTTCTTGATCGCAATAACTGAGATGATCATACCAATAAACGCTCCTACAAGCATTGAAATGTTTACATTTTCTACATGATGGATACGAATAGAATCTATAGACGTTAGTTTGAACCCATACGTTTCAAAAGGAATATCAATAAAGTACGATGTTACTAGCATAATAGCAGTTAATCCCCACATAGTACTCATTGTTCTTATATAAAATAAAACTCGCGCATTTTGATTCCTTTTTATATCTTCTTGCAACTTATTATACCAGCGCTTACCAATTATCCCTTCTCCTAAAACTAAATATACAAATAGGGCGGTTAAAATAACCATCTCAACAGCCTCCTTATTACAGTTCTACAAAACTTCCTTTTTTAATTCTCGTATCTTCCAAAATAACCTTATTAATACATATACATCTATACACACGCAAATCCCTAGAATAAGTTTTATCCAAATAGGACTATTGACCGAAGGCCCTAAGTAATTCAAATACACCCCTAGTATCATAATGACCAAGATAGGTGCAAAAAATCTCATTAAATCCATAAGTTTTTCAATCTTTGTTTCTTTCTCAGAATAAATATCAGGTAATTCATTATCATCCGTTACTTCTTTAGAAAAATAGTGCCATTTCGTAAAGCTTGTGACATGCTTCCAGCCAGACATCTCATAGATTTCAATGTATTCTTTTTGATTCATTTGTGAGTTTCGATTGTCTAGTTTGAAATCGGCTTTATAAACAACATCTTTCGGCTCCGTTTTCTTAAATGTATACATAAAATTGTAGTTTTGGAATGCCCAGCCCTTTTGGTGCATTTTTCTTAAATACGCCTCTTCTTTTTCTAGGTTCCACGCCGCAAAAAATTTTAATGTCTTCTTAATCTCCATACTGTCTTCACTCCCCTAGAATATTTTCCCCATTTTGAACAGAACGTTGTAACCTTTTAAATTCAAGTTCTAACACTTCTCTACCAAATGGGGTTAACACGTAACATTTCTTTCTATCTGTAGATGCTACTTCAACAATTAGTTTTTCTTTCAAAAGCTTTGTCGTGTTTCCATATAACGTACCAGGTCCAAGTTTTACTTCCCCATTCGTCATTTCTTCCACCATTTGCATAATCCCATAGCCATGCATAGGCTCTACTAGTGACAACAAAATATAATACGTTGCCTCTGTTAATGGAACATATTTCTGCGCTTTCACACTCATTATACCTACCTCCGATACATCGTCACATGATATATCGACACACGATACATCGTATATCGATATTGTATATCGTATTCCAAATAAATACAACTAAAAACGATGGGATTTTTAAAATTTTATATTTATTCTATACAAAAATATTATTATATTAATTTTCAGAAAAATTTGTTAAAATATAACAAATACACTTGTCTACTTTTTGAAAGGGTGATACATATGATAAATAAATTAAAAGAAAATATAAGTTCTGTTTTTGTCGGAAAAGAAAACGTGGTTGATTTACTCCTGGTTTCATTACTTGCGGATGGTCATATATTACTTGAAGATGTACCTGGAACAGGAAAGACATTACTAGCGAAAACAATTGCAAAAAGTATTGGTGGCGATTTTTCTCGTGTTCAGTTCACTCCTGATGTGCTTCCGAGCGACGTAACAGGAATTGAATACTTTAATCCTAAAACGAGTGAATTTGAATTAAGGTTCGGGCCAGTCATGACAAATATATTGCTAGCAGATGAAATAAACCGAGCTATGCCTAGAACACAATCTAGTTTATTAGAAGCAATGGAAGAGCGCCAAGTCACACTCGAAAAGCAGTCTACGCCTCTCCCTAAACCGTTCTTTGTTATTGCGACGCAAAATCCTATTGAATCACAAGGGACTTTCCCGCTTCCTGATGCACAGCTAGATCGTTTTTTAATGACCATTTCAATTGGCTATCCTTCCCCAGAAGACGAACTAAAAATGATGCGCCGTTTTCGAAATGACAGACCTTTAGATAACATTCGTTCTGTTATCACTTTAGAAGATATTTTACAAATGCAACAAAAAGTAAAAGAAATATACGTATCCGAATCGTTAGAACACTATATCATTCAACTTGCTAATGCTACACGAAATCATGATTATATCGCCAACGGTGTGAGTCCACGTGCAACACTTGCCTTAGTTAGGACGATACAAGCACTAGCCTATTTACATGGTCGTGAATACTGTACGCCTGAAGATATACAATTCTTACTTCCTTACGTATGGAAACATCGTCTTATTTTATCAATGGAGGGTGCTCTGCGCACGGCGAAACAGAAGTTAATTGAAATTATTTTAACGGAAGTAGACGTTCCTGTGGAGATTGAGCAATCATGAATTATACACGTATTGTAACCGTTCCATTATTTTTCCAGCATCACATTATAAAACTAACAATTCCGGTTGCTTTGTTTTTAGCGTTCTATGTAACAAATTCATATTTAGTTGTCCCATTTTTGTTTTATTATTTATTTGCTTATTTTATTTATCGTTATACAGCATACATAGATAAGCATTTTCAAATTATCGATAAAAAACAAACAACACGCTTATTTCCTGATGAAACAGGCAGTTTATCAATTCATTTACAAAACAAAGCTAAACTTCCTTTAGTGAATGGCACTTGCTTTTTACATATCAATCCAACCTTAATACCAAATCAGACAACTGGCGTTGAGCAAATATCTAAAACGTTATTTTCTTTTCGCTTTTCACAGCCTGCAAAGTCGGAACAGAGATGGGAATTACCGTTTACAGCTACAAAGCGAGGGGTTTTTAAAATTGAGCAATTTGAATGTATTATAGGTGATCCATTTCATATCATTCAAGTTCATCTGCCTATTGTAGATAAATTGAAGACTGAAATTATCGTTTATCCTACTTTAAAACGTGTTGCAGGGTTACAAGAGATACATCAATTAGCAATAGGTACTTATAAAACAAATTTTTCTTATTTCCATGATGAATCTTCCATTATTGGGATAAAGAAATATGAGAGAGAATCTTTTCGAAGTATTCATTGGAAAGCGTCTGCTAAAATGCAATCTTTACAAGCAAAACAATATGAAGCAGTCAAAAACTATAGTTGGACAATCTCCCTTTACTTAGGAGCAGATCGTGGAATTGGCTGGAGAGAAAACATTGAAGATTTAATTTCTTACACCTCTTATTTGTGTCAGTTTGCAACAGAGAAACAGATTCCTTTTGAATTGTTTGTTAGTATCTTTACGGAAGATGGCCCTTTATACCTTTCATTAAATGAGGGGCACTTACACTATGCAAAAGCGTTAGAAGAGCTGGCCCGTATTTCCGAGGACAGTACATTACTTTCACGTGAAGGCTTCCTTCACTATTTAGATAGAAAAAAAGAACGTTCTTCCATCCTATTCTTTATAGGAATACGAAAAGAAGATGTACCAAATATGAAACAACAAACGTATCTAATTACGGATGAAGGGATGGTGGAACAACTTGAAAACATGGCTCCATTACGTTAATGATTTTCTTCTTCTACTCCTTCTTTCTCTATTGACGGAGCAAGAAAGAACAATTCCCATCATCCTATTTTTAATCATTAGCTTTCTTTGTACGATTCCCATTCATAAAATGAAGACCAATAAGCGAAGAGCTTTCATTTTACTATTTATTCTACAAGTTATACTTTGTTACGTATTTTCTATCTTTTCTATCGTTAGCTCTATCTTACTCCCGTTCTTCTTTTACATCGTCCATGCACGGGATGACATAACAGCATACCATAAAATGCTAGGTGCCTTTTTATGGTTCATTGTTTCTTATTTTCTTCATTTAATGAAGTTACCTTCTCTATGGGTACTAGGCTTATTCGCTTTATTTATTCTACTGTCACTTTGGATTACTAGTTATAATAAAGATCAAAAAACAATTCGTTTTGTATCTATCACAGCAATTGGAATAGTCAGTCTTCTATTCTTCTTATTTATTCCGTATATACGTATCGTACTCTCGTATCTTTTCTACTGGGTAGCACTTGGTTTTGGCTATGGTATCGAAGCATTATTATCTATTACAAATCCAAATGATGCTACAGAAGCAATAGAAAAGTTAGGTGGAACGAGTCCAGAACTTCCAGAATCCGATCACCCATACGATGCCTTTGTTGCTCAATCCGTTACTGCTTCGATCATTGGAATCATTGCTGCATTTGTAATTTGGAAGCTGTACAAAAAGAGAAAATCCTTTCACCTTGGGAATATATCCTTTTATAACTCTGGTACAGTTATTCAAGAAGAAGGTATATTGCAAAAAACAACCCGAATGACGCGCCCACCAACGAACGCCATTCGCAAAGAAATATTCAAACTAGAAAAGAAATTAAAACCACCTTTAAATAGAAATCGTGGTGAAACGATTGACGCATGGATGGAGCGAATTCAAAGAGAAGAAGGTGCCTCTATTCAATTCGATATAATTATAGAGACATACAATGCTGTACGGTATGCTGACCAGGAAAACACTGAACTCTTCCGGCAATTTAAAGAAGAAGTAAATAAACTTTACGCCTATCAAAAGACGTTAAAAAAGAAGAAAAAATAAAACACCTCCTCGACAACTCTATTTTAGAGTAATCGAGGGGGTGTTTCTTATTTTACTCGTTGTCCATCATAAACCTGAATATCTAACGGAGCAGTTAAAAACTGATTCGCCTTTTTAACAAAAGAAGTAAAGTGTCCACTTGCATTATGGCTAGCGACTGCTTCTGCATCTTGCCAAACTTCTACCATAGTATATGCACTTTCTTTTTCAGTATCTTTATATAAATCATATGATACGTTACCACTTTCTTCTCTTGAAGCATGAATGAGCGGCCTAATTTCTTCTACAAATGCTTGTTGTTTTGCTGAATCTACTTGAAATACTGCGTGAATGATAATCAAAGTGCTTCCCCTTTCATTTTCTACGAACTTTTTCAAAATTACTTCCACTGGGCAACTTTATCGATTGACAGACGAACTGATTGATATCCACTATCGGCTGCTTTCCCAATTGAAATTAGCATAACTGGTACATAACGGTCTTTATCTAATCCGAAAGCTTCTGCAATTTTGTCTTTTTCAAAACCGCCAATTGGACATGTGTCATATCCATATGCACGTGCAGTCAACATAAGTTGCATTGAAACAAGACCACCGTCAATTAATACTGTATCTTTCATTACTTCTGGTGAAACTGTAGAGAAATACGCAGAAAGCTTTTGCATTTGATCTTCTTTTACTTCAGCTGGCATAAGCCCACGTTCTACTGCTGTACCATAAATCTCTTCCGCATTATCAAAGTTTTGTAAATCACCAAATACAGCGATCATTGCTGATGAAGTTTCTACTTGAAGTTGATTAAATTTCGCAAGCGGCGCAAGTGTTGCTTTCCCTTCTTCACTATCAATCACAAGAAAACGCCAAGGCTGCATATTAACTGAAGATGGAGCAAGCGTTGCCTCTGTTAAAATTTCTGTCATTTCTTCTTTACTGATTTTCACAGTTGTATCATACTTACGAATCGAACGACGTCCTGTTAAAATTTCTGTAAAATCATTTGTTTTTGTTACGTTACTCATAGATGTAATCTCCCTTTTTCCATTTTATATTTAGACTTCTTGTATGTTTTCTTCAATGCGATTTAGCATATTTAAAAGGTTATCGCGCTCTTCTTCACTTAACCCTTTTAGCGCAGTCGCTGCAAAACGCTCTTTCTCTTCTTGAAAGGCATGAATTTTATTTCGTCCATCTTTCGTAAGAGAAACTAAAGTAATCCTATTATCATCTGGATTTTTACGTCTTGTAATCATTCCATTTGCTTCAAGCTGTTTTAAATGCCTTGTAATTGCAGCATGATCAATATTCACTTCTTGTTGAAGTTCTTTTTGACTAATTTCATCAACCTCATATAACTGAAGTATAAGCTCCAGCCTAGATTGACTCATACCTGTACAACCTTCAAACTTCGAACTTACTTCTTTATTAAGAAAGTGTATTTTATATAAAATAATCGCTTCCTTTGAACATGAATTGGTCAATTTACTCCTCCTTTGCAAAGGCAACATATAATTATTTGATACATCAATAATTGATACATCAAATAATATACCCAATTAAAATTTTAAGCAACTATTTTGTTTTTTTATTTTTGGCTGACATAAAAAAATAAAACCTCTTCCCTTTTACCATAACCTCCATGAACAATATAAAGCCGTTTCCCTATAATAAAATTGGAAAACGACTGCAACTTTCTTACTTATTACAGATTTTCACCAAAGAACTCTGTTAACTTCGCTACTGCTTTTATGCGACGTTCCGTTTGGAGTGCAGCCACAGTATAGCTACCAGTACAAACAAAAGAGTTGTTAAATAATCTACCGCATATCGCACCTCTTCATCTCCTACTAATTATCATCCTTCAACAATCTAGCTTTTACTTGGTATTGATGTTCCCTAAACCTTGAGTCAATTTTCTTACCACCTGTTTTCTCCCAAAATTTAATACTTCATCATGTTACAAATTACAAAAAATTCCTTATAATAGAAATATCATACAAGACTGGAGAGTGATTGTAATGCGGCAATTTATTACTAAAAGAAATGAGGACATGAACATGAACATGAACATGAACATGAAAAACGAAATGAGGATTTTAACATATGAAAACAATAAATATAGGAATTGTAGCGCATGTAGACGCTGGAAAGACGAGTTTGACTGAGCGTATTCTTTATAATACCAATGTAATTCAGGAAATGGGTCAAGTAGATAAAGGAAGTACACTAACAGATTCGATGGAGTTAGAAAAACAACGTGGAATTACTATTAAAGCGGCTGTCGTTTCATTTTTTATAAATGATCTCAAAGTAAATGTAATTGACACACCAGGTCATGCTGATTTTATTGCTGAAGTAGAGCGATCTTAGTAATATCTGCGGTAGAAGGTATTCAAGCACAAACCAAAATTTTAATGAAAACTCTGCAGAAACTAGGCATTCCGACCATACTATTCGTCAATAAAATTGATCGGAGTGGTGCTCAAACTACTAAAGTAATCCAACAAATACGGGATATGCTTACTAATCAAGTACTCCCACTATATAAAGTGAAAAATGAGGGGACAAAAGATGCGTGTATCATTCAAAACGAAGTACATGCTGCTGTATATGATGAGTATATTGAACTTCTAGCATCACATAATGAATCGTTACTTGAATCCTATGTAAATGGTGAAGTATTACATGAAGACACTTTACGAGATGAATTTTGGGATCAGATTCAGCATGCAAATGTATATCCAATCTTTTTCGGTTCAGCGATGACGGGTATGGGTGTCCCCGAATTACTTGAAGGTGTTTCAAAAATGATTCCACAGAATGTTTCAAACAATAACCGAGATGAAATTTTATCAGGAGTTGTTTTTAAAATTGAAAGGGAACCTTCTGGAGAAAAAATTGCATACGTTCGGATATTCTCCGGCTGTTTACAAGTAAGAAAATATATTAATATCAATCGAAAACAAAGTGACGTAAACACCACTTCACACAAAGAAAAAATAAAAAAGCTTCATATATTTCATAATGGAAATGCTGTTCAATCCCCTATTGTTGGCACAGGAGAATTTTGTAAGGTATGGGGGCTTTGCAACATTAGAATCGGTGATGTAATAGGTGAATGGTCAGATAAAGTGAAAGACATTCACTTTGCAGAACCTCAAATGGAAGCTGCAATTGAAGCGCGGCCAAAAGAGAAAAAACATAACCTATATCAAGCACTCGTAGAACTATCCGAAGAAGATCCACTTATAAAAGTAATGAAAGATGACATTCACAATCAAATCTATATTCGGCTGTTTGGTGAAGTTCAAAAAGAAGTGATTGAAACAACTTTACAGGAAAAATATAATTTAGAGGTTTCTTTTTCAAATACAAGAATTGTATGTATAGAAAAACCAATTGGAGCCGGAAATGCTGTAGAAATCATGGGTGAAAACAATAACCCATTCTATGCAACGATTGGCTTTCACATTAAACGTGGTGCACCAGGTTCTGGTATCACTTATAACTTAGAAGTCGAGCTTGGCTCATTGCCTTTAGCATTTCATAAAGCCATTGAAGACACTGTATTCCAAACGTTAAAACAAGGCTTATATGGATGGGAAGTCACTGATATCGTCGTAACATTAACGCATACCGGCTATGCAAGTCCTGTAACGACAGCTGGTGATTTTAGAAAACTAACACCACTTGTCTTAATGGATGCTTTAAAGCAAGCCGGGACCAATGTATATGAACCAGTAAATGAGTTTGAATTAACGGTACCAACGCATTCAATTAGCACAGCAATGTATAAATTATCAGCTATACATGCAGCTTTTACAGAACCTGTACTTCATAACGAATCCTTTTGTTTAACAGGAACTCTGCCGATGGCCCAAACGGAGAATTTTAAGCGCATACTGCATTCTTTTACGGAAGGTGAAGGTGTCTTTATCTCTAGATCTTGTGGATATAGTAAAATCGACTCAAAATTCCCGTCGCGAAAACGAGTAGACTATAATCCACTGAATCGAAATGATTATTTATTGCATGTGCTTCGTGCTTATTAAGTGAAAATACTAGCATGCTCTGTTGTTCCCATAATCAACCTCCTTTTATATTGATTTGTTAAAAGAAAATAAATTTATCAACTTGAGCATAGAAAATAAAAAAAGAGAATCTAAAGAAAGTTCAATTCCTTAGATTCTCTTTTTCTCTAGTATTTCACGAGCAATATGACACTTTTATCGGGACGTTTAAAGTATCGTAACTAAGTAGAGAATTTATTATCAAATTATACTTGAAAACCAATTACTATCCATTCATCGACAACATCACAGAAATTTAATACTTCATCTTCGGGAACTATCCCCATAGTATGACTGGCATAATAGTAGACACCAATATGCTTTCAACTCGTATTCCGAAACTTCACAAACAGGAAATAAAAAGAGCGCTCTATCCAGATAAGCTCGAAAAACAAGGTTTTGTAAACAATCTGATCTTTCACACATTATGAGTGAAAAGTGAAGCTATTAATTGTCTCTTAGCTAATTGTTGATGATAGCATATTTATTATTCCCGAAGAACATTTGATCCCATAAACCCTCAGCTTTATAAATTTTTTTCACACCATTCAATTCATGAGTTAGTTGAACATCCCCTAAGATACGAGTATAGGTAGGGTTAGCTCCTGACTTTTTGGCTATCAAAGCCTGAGTAGAATCCAAATTGTCTAATAAACTTATTGAAACAATATCCCTATTTCTAATAAATTCTACTGTATAAGACTCAAAACTTGAAATAGGTTGAAGGTATATTAAATGGTTATCCATAAACTTTTTAGTTTCGGGATGTTCTATAATATCTTCCCTCTGAATTTTAGTAAGAGATTGATCGTCCGATATTATTTTTCCATCTTTGGCTAACATAAACACAGGCAACCTTTTGTAGTTATAATTCTTCTCAGCAATAATGTCGCAAGCAATGATGTCAAAACCATCAACTTTAGCTCTTCCCCAATACCAATGATTCATCAATTTCTCCATGCCAATATTGCCCCAGTTATGATCATGGTAACCAGTCCCATTTAATTGAATCATTTTATCACCAATAGTCAAAGTAGCTTCGATTGTCGCGGATGGTTGAGCAATAAACCATGCAAAGAAGTGCTCATCTCGGTCTCCGTAGAACCAATGACCGGTGTTTGGACGCCACATCGGTAATTTTGACGTCATTACAGCATGATATTTAATATACCCTTCTTCAAAATGAAGGACATATTGTCCATCTTGATATTTGAGGTAGGATTTGTTGATATTGACATCACAAATATCTTTTTTAGCGTTAAGCCTGCTACCTTTAGCCTCTTGAGAAGACATAAGGATTTTGGTGCCATCAGGATATGTAATATCAATTTGGACTGTAGGCCATGCTGGTCCAAGAACATCAAAGTGGTTTTTTGTGTAAAAGGTAGTCACCACAGTTGTTCCGTCCTCAAATTCGGCATCAGTATACCACCACTCAAAAGAACCCTCCCTTCCATCTGTGCGCATGCCATCCTCTTTTGGCTGCGGTTCTGTAGGATGAATATTTAATTTTCTATAAGTTTCCTCATCATTTGCCAATCTAACTTGTTCTACGTTTACACTCATTTTAACAACCTCCATTTTGTAATGTGCTAACGACCGAAAACTGATGATTGTAATAAAATTGATAATTGTAATGTTTCTTGTATACAGTATAGAAAAAAACACCATATAATATATTATAATTTTCTAAATATATGTTCATTTGTTTTCTTTCGTATTATTGAAGTTTATGTTTTTTTAAGATTAAAAGATTTTATCATTAACAGAAGATTTAAATGATAGAGGGATACTAGAAAAAGTTATTGAATAGCATTTCTTATACTTACTGCACTTATATGAAACCGACATACAACTTCCTAAAAATGCAAATATTTTTTATTGATTTAACATCTTTCGATAAAGTGAAACTTTAATCAGTGGGGGGTTCTTCATCCCCCACTGATTATTAGCCCTCACCAATCGGGCTTTTACGGACAGTTCATCTCCCACCTAACTTCTTAAAGAAAAGTGGAAGTGGCTCGTCTAGAATGTGAGGGGGATGGAGCTTCTGACGTAGAGGTGTTTTTTACCTCGCAGGAAGAAGCGAAGCCACCGAACATTCTAGCCACTGGAACTGGACAATGCTTTCGCTGAATTTTGAGGTGGGAGTGTTACTATCCGTTAATGCGGCATAAAATTGGCTATTTACAAATAGTAAGTGGGGAATATTTGACGCTTACCTCATTAATTTAACATAGACTAAGAAGTCGCTCGTCAGCAGACAAGCGACTTTTGAATTAAATATTAATCTATGTAACCCTTTTTGAAAAAGTTCATGCCGCACATTGCATGTTATGAACCACTGCTAGCAGAGGTTGCTGCAGAGGAAGCAGTAATTGCTGCTAGCATAGCTGCCTGCTGCGCCTGAATAAGAACCTCTACCATTGTTTGCAAGCCTGTGCTGGCAGCCTGACTTTCCGCACCTTTCTGACTTACGAACAGTTGGATCGCAATAAGAATATTTGCATCCGTATGCCAGCGGAATAATTTGTCCCCCTGCAATTTTCCAATGAATGCTCGAATAGAATGAACCTCTTTCTCTCCATCCTCAAGCAACGCTAGTAGCCCGATAGCCGGATAATGCATCTGTTTCACTTTTACTTTTTCTTGCTTCATCATGTTCCATATGTTTATGTAGCGTGCTACCAAAACATCTTCACTTACATCTTTCTTTAACGAAAGAATATGGCTTAAAAATTGAAGATCGTTTCCTTTGCGCATGCCAGCTGCCGCCAACTTCTGATAGAAACGTTCCACCCGGTCCATGAGCGTCTCTACTTTCTCTTGTTGCCCTGCTAGCAAAACAGCGAGCGGATAATCATTTGCACTTGTAAGAAAGAAATGATCCTCTTTCATGCGTTTATATACTTGCATCGACCGCTGAATGCGTGTGTCATGCTGCCCACTTTCTTCTGGTAAAAGCGCTGCTGCTGCGAGATAAGTAAATATACTCCGGCTAAAGCCGCCAGCAACCAAACGTTCATATATGTCTAGAAACTGCTGAAAGGCTTTTTTGTAATGCGTAAAGTGAATATCTAATGTTGCTGCAACTACAAAACGATGATAAGACTTTAAGTATGAAAACATCCCTACCTGATCCTTAATATAGCTACTAATTTCTAAAAAACGTCCAAGATCAAACGGTTTATCGCTACCTGTATACATAGCGGCAATCATCATTCCTGTCCGAGAATCACTCGTTTTCCACTTTAGTTCCCCTTTTAACTGTGCATATATATGTGTGTATTGCTCCAGTTTCTGCTGTAATGTGATCATAGCAATCCCCCTATGTTCCTTTTGTGCTTCTCTTCTATCATACTATAACTCTATATTTAGGAATATCATTTCCAATACATATTTTGGAACCTTATACTTTCCTTAGTATATTTTCTATAATCCCCTATTAGTTAAAAATAAAGTCCCAATTCCCATCTTCCTATCTCTTTTTATTCATTCCTAACAATATGTTCCATATGAATAGGCAAATCATTCACTTTATCCTTTAGAAAACCTGGTTTTAAGTTATATTCATTTATATGCTCTAAAGGTACCCATTGAAATACATACCTTTTGCCGTCTTCTTCAAGAACAAAAGTATCCTCTCCCTTTGCAGGCAACTCAAGCAAATTCACTTCATAATAAAAACTAATTTCATGGTACTGATGCTTATCATATGTAAAGAAGTTTTCAGCCATCCATAGCAGACTCTTCACATCAACATCTACTCCTAATTCTTCTCTAAGCTCTCTTTTCACTGCCAATTCACTGCTTTCTAGCATCTGTACACGTCCACCCGGTACATACCAGAAATCTTCTCCTTCATTTTGAATCATTAACATTTTATTATTATGTTTACATATCGCACCGACTCGATAGTTGAAACACGATTTTTCTAGTTTGAATGTAAGATCCATTATTCTGTATCCCCTTTATATGATTTAATATTTAACCGCTAAAATACTTCACTTGCAAATTTTGTTTATAAGCGATCATGATAGAAAACAATCCATTAAGAGCAAACAAGATAACTACTCCAATTGATAAATAAGCTAAATCTGGAGAAAACACATAAATCGCATGCCATGGAGAATCCGTAATATAGGTTAATCCCGGGATTATCGCAATAGATAGCACCAAGAAAATGATACCGTAAATGTACCATATGCTTCTTTTACGAACTTTTTTTGATCTCATCTTTACGAACAGATAAACAAGCATTAGAAAAAGTAAACATATTACCCCAATTGTAATTAATTGAACAATAGGAGTATTTGAAGGAATATCAACAGGTTCATCTCCATTTATTATATTTATAATACCTTGCTTCAAATAGAAAAGCGCCTCTTCTTCCAGAATATGATTTTTATTGGTAAGAATCACGCCGCCCCAACCTATTTTCGGTATAAAAAACATTTCAGCATGCGAATCAGGGGTTGAGCCTGAATGCCATATCATTTTCTCCTCAGAATCTGGATTTGTAATTCTTAGTCCTAGGCTATAGAAACGGTTTTCACCAGTTTGAATATGAGGTGATACATAAAGATTCATAGTATTTTCAGTTAAAAAATTGTCATTCTCTTTTCGACTAAGGAATTTGATGTATTGAACCATATCTTCTGCACTTGCTGTTATGTACCCATACGGTACTCCCCCATTATCATATGTTACCGAACTTTTTCTAGGAATCCCAAACCATGATTGATAACCAGCAAGATATCCTTTTTTATATGCAGTATCATTATCAGCTGCTGCATTCTTCATACCTAATGGTAAAAAAATCTCCTGCTTCATGTAGTCAGAATACGTTTGATTGGTAACTTCTTCAATAAGAGCACCAAGAATTAAGAAATTCGCATCACTATATTGATGCTTTTCTCCAGGTAGAGCGGTAAGCGCAACATTTGATAGACTTTCCACATTATCATTTATAGCGTTGAGCCCATCAAATTCTTTGTCTGATATTGCTAAACCCGAATAAGTACTAATCCCACTTGAATGGGTAAGTAAATGTTTAATTGTTATTTTAGAAGATGCTTCTTTATCTTTCAGTGTAAACCACGGAATATATTTTTTGACTGGATCTTCTAGGTTAACGGTACCTTCTTCAATTAATTTCATTATGGCTAAACCTGTTAATGATTTACTTATCGATCCTATAGTAAAGGGAGTTGTAGTCGTCACTGTTTCCTCAGTTTCTCCCGTTACTCCCCATGCTTTAGAATAAAACAAATCATTTTCATGAACAATAGCGATTGAAGCACCTGGAATTCGATGTTCTTTTAAAAAAGCTGCTACATAGTTGTCTATAGTATCTTTCATATCTTGTTCTGCGGAGACTTTTGAGGCTGATAGGAATAAAGTGCATGCATTAAATACTAAACAAATTAAAATTATAATGAATTTTAGTAGGTTCATATAAAGTTTCGCCTACTAACATTTATTTTTCGGATAGGAAACACTACCAACGTAGAGATTAGTAAGGAAATTGAAATGCTAGTAATCATTAGTAAGGAATTCCACCAAGAATTATCTGCTATGTGATACAAAATATTATAGTCAAACGCATTATTAGTATGCAGTGGGTTAAATGATTCTGTTAAAAACATAGATAGTATGAGTTGTGAGATGAGGTAAGTAACAATTGAAGTAAGGAATCCTATCACAAATACAATTCCTGTTCTATTTTTGGATTTTCGTATCTGTTTGATTTCAGAATGAAGATCTATTCCGTTCATTTCTAAAAAGTCTTTAACAAATGTTGTTGTATCTACTAAATCTTTTAGACTATCTTGACCGTGTTCACGACATTCTTGTATATGCTCTAAAAGCTGCTGCCTAATGATTCTTCTGTTCTTTGAACTGACTTGATATTGTTTTAATTCTTCCAAAACTTCTTTTACAAACTGTTTTTCTTCCTTGGTCAAATTTATGTTCATTCCAAATGCTCTCCCTTCAAATCACTTTGCAGTAGGGATTTTATATCCTGTTGTAATTCCAACCACTCGTTGATTTTTTTCTGAAGATACACTTTCCCCTTTTCATTGATTTCATAATAAACCCTAACCTTACCACTTTCTGTCATTTCACGGTAAGTATGAACCCATTCTTGATCTTTAAGCTTAGTCAAAATCGGATAAATGCTTCCTACTCCTTTCAGTTTTAAATTGTGTTTTTCTAACTCCTTCATAATTTCATATCCATAGCTTTTTCCCTTTGACAAAATAGATAACACACACATCTCTAAATGACCTTTAATTAAACTTGTTCTATCCATAGGATAAATTTAACAAAAATATATACTTCATTCAAGTATATATTTAGAATTTTTTACTTTTCTTTATATAATATTGAATTAAAACTTGATTAAAATGAAGTCCCATCCCCTTCTTTATTAACCAACACAAAAACTCCATTTTAAATAAAGTTTGATTAAAATGGAGTTAATCTTGCTAACTAAGTATAAAATTTTCATAAGAATCCTTCCAATTTACTTATGATACGGTTCATCTCGACTATCCTAATAGTCAACTAATTCATCATTTTCTATAAAGATTTGAATTTGACAACTATAAGATTCTTTATTAAAGACATCATTAAGTAACTCCACTTCTACAAAACTTTTAACTTTCAAATTATTTTCTTTTACATATTTAATGATTTTATTTCTCCGTTCCTCTTCATTTTCCTTGCTATAAGCGAATGTTAAATACTTTCCCTTTGGTAATATTTTTATATTTTGTCCAGCTTCTATATTGGAATTCCCTTGAAATCTACTAAAAACATACCTTGGCTCTACAGTCCACTCTGAATTAACCTTATATATGATTCCTCTTTCCATTGACATTTTCTCTTCTGTATCATGAATGATTTTTTCTAAGTCTGAATAAGAAAGTAACTCCTTTAAACTTCCTACTTCTTTACATGGTGCTACAATTATGCGACGCTCTTCAAAGAACTTAATGGATATTTCATCATCATGTAATATATCCTTAGAATTCTTTACCTTCATATTTAAGCTATCAATGGTTTTGATAATTTCTTGCATTTTATTTATATTGTCTTCTGCTCCATTTCTTTTTAATTGTAAAAATTGTAGTAGTGTATCAGTATCACAGTCCTTAAAAATCTCTTGAAGTTCTACTATACTTGTGTGTAACTCTCTACAGCTTTTTATAATGTCTATATGAATAAATTGATCTATGGAATACTATCTATAACCTGTCGATTCATCAATATATTTCGGAATGAGAATTCCCATTTTATGATAATATCTTAACGCTTTGATTGTAATGTCCTTTATTTTAGCTACTTCCCCAATGGAAAATAAGTTTTCCACCCTAATCACTCCCTTTATATTTTTTCTTACATTATCGTTGACTCTCTCTTTAGGGGAGATCGTAAAGCATTTACAATTAATATCCAATCAAAATTATATTCCCCGAAACATGTAAAACCCCGCCTAATTTTAGGACGGGGCAAAAGTGAATTTTTTAAATCTAATTTTCATTACACGAGGATTTTGAATTTTTAGAACTCCTAATTTTAGGAATGACGATTACCTAAATTCACTCTCCTCTGTTTGATACATATTCCCTCATCACAATTTCTCTTTTTGAAACCAAGCTTCTAGCAATTCCTGCTCTCTTCCTCTTAATATACCTGCTTTTCGCTCTATATCTTCTCTCGATTTCTCCCATTGATACACATCATATATGGTCTCTTCAATAGGTCTAAAAGAAAGACCAGCGTTAACAGCTTTTTCTATACTAATGAAAAAGCCACCTTTCCACGGTTCTGTTTCTCCTTCTAACGGGAAAGATTCAGGAATCCATAAAGGCATCTCCGTCCAAGGCTGCACTTGACTTTCCAATAGAAATTGCTCTTCTACCCATACAAATTCAGCATCGCTGTTTGTTACTGCTTTACAAGTATTTAATAGGTCTTCAATCGTCAATTCATCATTCGGTCCTGTTACATTAAACTTGCCTACTTTTCTGTTTTCTGTCATATCGAACGCCCACGTTGCTACATCTTTTACGTCAATCAATTGAACAGGACGGTCTGAACGCCCCGGCACCATTACTTTTCCACCTTGTGCTACACGCTGAACCCAGTACGGGAGTCGATCTGAATAGTCAAATGGTCCAACAAGAAGCCCTGCTCTTATATGCAAAACTCGCCCAGGCCAATGTTTTTCTGCTTCTTCCTCACATAAAACTTTCAATGCTCCATAATACTCATAAGGTGATATTTCCCCATTCTCAACCGCTTTCAACTTTTCAGTAGGCGGAATAGACTGTAAATGATAGCATTCCTTAATATGAAATGGAATCCAATCTTTATAAGTAGAGATACTTGATACAAAAGTATAATGTTCGATGTTGTCTCCAAGTACAGAAGCGATTTTTTTAATTTGATGAGGAGCAAATCCACATGTATCCATTACAACATCCCATTTTCGATTTTCTAAGACTGATACATCACTGTCTCTATTACCGATTAGTTGCTCGACTTCAGGAAATACATCCTGATTCGTACCACGATTAAATAAGGTGACCTCATGCCCTCTTTTCAATGCTTCTTCTACTAACGCTCTTCCTAAAAAACGAGTACCTCCTAATATAAGGACCTTCATAATTTCCCCCCATCCATTTTTATAATCTATAAAATTAGCATTCATTTAATTTAACGATTTTCCTACTTAAAAAGTTACGGGGATGACGAAAAATTAATAATATTTTTTTATGCACTGTAAACAAAGGTTGTTACTTTTGTTCAGCTAAGTGCTTTTTTGAGGACAACATTACTTATAAACTTCATCCTAAAAAGCCCCCCTTGGTAAGGGGAGACCTTTACGTTTCACTTTATTTCCACAACCTTTTAACCCCCACCAATTCCTCACCATTGAATTCCATTCTATATATATCTGGTTTTGATGTTTGTAGTAAAAAATCTAAATCGTACTGACTGTCATAATACCCCATCATTAAAGCCATAACAGCTCCATGAGTGCCTAATACTATTTTTTGCCCTTGATAAGTCTTTAATAATTCTTTTAAAACTTTTATAGCTCGTTTCTGACAAGCCGCATTAGACTCCCCTCCCTTTAAAGCGAAGTTTGGATCAGAAAATGACTTTTTTAACAAAGAAAATAATTCCTTATCAGGCATTCGCTTATCTTCCGCAGAAAAAATTCTCTCTTTTAAGTCTTCAAATACGAAAACTTCTTGCCCTAAGTGTTTAGCTAATCCCTGAATCGTTAGGACGGATCGATGGTATGGGCTTGAAACAAATACTTCAATACCCTCCCCTTGTAATATATCAGTTATTCGATAAGTATCTAATTTCCCTTTTTCAGTTAAGCCTCTTGTTCTTTCATTTTCTTCTGTTTTTGGTGATTCGCCATGTCTCACCATGTAAATGAAAGTCTTCATAATACTCCTCCTTTACATAGTTTTTCGTTATTTATCCCGCTATTCGCGGACAGTAAGACCTCCACTGATTAAAGTTTCACTTTATAGCCTCTTCACAAACAATACCCTACTCCCTCCATTCCCATCATAATTTATATGTACAGATACCCCATCCACTTCTCCATCACCTGTTTCAATTTCAAATCCAATATCCTGATGAAATTGAATTGATTTTTTATTTACTGGAGAAGTTACCGCTTTTGCGATATGACGATTATTTGCGCGAGCTGCATCGAAAAAATATGAGTATAGTGTAGAAGCTATGCCCTTTCTTCGATGCTTTGGATTTACTCCAATAAAATGAACATATGCTTCAGCGGTATATGTTTGTGAGAAAAATCCACATAAAAATCCTAGTGTCTCTCCGTCCTGTTCAATAATAAAACTCGTTTCTCGAAAATGAACAAAGAAAAGTTTTGGTAACATATCAGCCATATTTCTTCCGCCCCACCACTCATTAAGGACGGAATGAATCGTTACATAATCTCCCTCTCGAATGTGTCTGACTTTCATTTCGCTCTTCCTCTCATCCTATTAGTTTCCGTCTTATTTATACTTCTGATTATTAGGTAAATACAAATATCTACTGTTACATTGGCCCTTTCCATTCTAATGAAAAACATCACTTTATAATATTTGCTACTTATAACAACAACTCCTCTTCCTCCTAAAATTTTGACATATAAAAATATTTTATATAAAATATTTTTAATAATTAGAATATTAAAATTACAAAAGAGGTGAACAAATGAACCAACAAAGCTCTATTCAGAAAAAAGCACTCATAGCTAGTTTAATTGGTAGTTCAATCGAATGGTTTGATTTCTTCTTATACGGAACTGCCGCCGCACTTGTATTTAACAAATTATTTTTTGTAAACGAGGATCCCCTTGTCGCACTCATGCTTTCCTATCTTTCGTTTGGTATTCCTTTTTTCATTCGTCCGCTTGGAGGCATTATTTTCAGTCATATTGGTGATAAAATTGGAAGAAAGAAGACACTTGTGTTAACTCTCTCTCTTATGGGAGGAGCGACAGTATGTATTGGCTTGCTTCCTTCATATGAAACTATCGGTATACTAGCTCCTATTCTTTTAATATTACTAAGAATTATTCAAGGATTAGGAATTGGCGGCGAATGGGGCGGCGCTTTACTATTAGCAGTCGAATATGCACCGAAGGATAAAAAGGGACTTTTCGGTAGCATTCCACAAACAGGTGTAACAATTGGAATGTTACTCGGAACTGCTGCAATCTCCTTTATGACAATGATTTCTGGTGATAATTTTGTGACGTGGGGATGGCGAATTCCATTTATTTTAAGTGCAATATTAGTATTCATAGGATTATGGATTCGAAATGGATTAGATGAAACACCCGATTTCAAAAAGGCAAAAGAAAGTGGAAATATTTCAAAACTACCTATTGCCGACACATTACGTCATCACTGGAAATCCGTACTAATCGCTACAGGAACAAAGGTAGCTGAAACAGCTCCCTTCTATATTTTCTCAACATTCATTGTTTCCTATGGTACATCACAGCTGAAATTACTGAATACAACTGTTTTAAACGCTGTTACCATCGCTATGCTCATTACTACTATTATGATTCCGATTATGGGAAAACTTTCAGATTCCATTGGAAGAAAGAAAATGTACATATGGGGTACCATTGCGATTCTCTTATATGCTTTTCCATATTTCATACTATTAAACCAAGGAACTACTTTTTCTATCATTATCGCAACTGTTATTGGCTTAGGTATTTTATGGGCACCTGTAACAGCTGTATTAGGTACATTATTCTCTGAAATTTTCTCCACTCAAGTACGCTATACGGGTGTTACGTTAGGTTATCAATTAGGCGCTGCACTTGCTGGCGGCACAGCTCCAATGATTGCTGCTTATTTAATGAATGTGTACAACAATTCTTGGATTCCAGTCGCTTTATATATTGTGCTTACTTGCTGTATTTCTTTAATTGCCATCGCTGCCGTTTCAACGAAGCAGGTCGCAGAGAACATACAAAATCAAGATATACAAGCATAGTCAGTCGGGGGATTCTCAACTCCCCCTTTTCTATTAAAAAGGAGGATGATTTAAATGATTCATATTACAGAAGAAATGGTTAAAGACATTTATAAAATGAAAGATTGCTTACAAGATGTAGAAAAGGCATTCCAGTATTATTTGAACAATGAAATTACAACACCAGTAAGGTTGAATATACAGCATTCTCAAGAAGAGGCGAACTCCCTTTATATGCCCTCTTACGTAGCTCCAATCGAATTTGCATCTACAAAAATTGTTAGTATCTTTCCTCAAAATACGCAGAAAGGAAAAAAAGCACTGCAAAGCTTGATTGTTTTAACAGAAACAAATACTGGTAATCATGTCGCAACAATTGAGGCCTCCTATTTAACAACACTTCGTACAGGAGCAATGAGCGGTATTGCAACCGAACATTTCGCTCGTCAAGATGCTCGTGTATGCGTTGTCATTGGCTGCGGCGCTCAAGCACTCGGACAAATACAAGCTGTTATGGAAGTTCGATCTTTAAATCGTATTCTTCTCGTGAATCGTACAATACAAAAAGCAATTGAGTTTAAGAATCATTTACTCTCCTTATATCCAAATTGGAACGGAACCATTGAAATTATAGAATCAGCTGATGATGCTGTCGCAATGGCTGATATTGTCATTTGTAGTACCACTTCCACTACTCCTGTGTTTGATGGAAAATACATTAAACCTGGTACTCATATTAATGGAATCGGTTCTTACCAACCTCATATGCAAGAACTCGATTTCACTACATTACAGCGCAGTGATAAAATTATTGTAGATACATTGGAAGGTGTACAGCATGAAGCTGGTGATTTCTTGATTGCGAGCGAAAAAAATGAATGGAACTTTTCAAATATATATAGTGAACTTGGGGATATTATTTTAGGGCATAAACAAGGACGGACAAACTCTGATGAAATTACTTTATTTAAATCTGTTGGGGTTGCCTTCTTGGATACAGTGGTGGCTAGTTCGATCTATCAAAAATATGCGGAAAAGTTGTTTGTAAAGTGATTCGAAAAGTGACTCGTCAGCATAACGTAACATTTATAAATATCCGTCACAAGTACGATATTCCAACGTTTATAGTGAATATAACAATGTAAATGAGCGTATATAATTACGCTCATTTATTTTGATCACCACAAGTCACCTTTTGTTTTTCCATTTCCGCTATTCTCATTAATTTTACTAGCATATTGTTTTTGAATATACAGTAACTGTTAAGTATTCTCTTTTTATCTTTACGCAGTATGCTATGATATAGCCCTTCTTAATCCAATTACATTATCCATAATATAAAAATCGTATTATTCTTGTTATTATCAGCGGAATTTAGCGGTATGTTTGCAGAGTAATACAAATACATAGGCCAGAACGTATTTTTAAAAACCAGGAGCCATATGCCTCTAAACTGGATACTGCTAAATTTGATAGATTTTATGATACAGAGGCAAAAATACTAGAAGATATAGCTTCTCAAATTAAGGATCCAAATATTTTCGGGATAATAGATTTATATACAGAGCTAGATGCTTGCCAAAGTTGTAGTAATATTATTTTAGAATTTAGAAAACACCCTAACATTCAGCTTAGTATATATACAAAATAACGAAATTTCGAGGAGAGAAAATGGATTTAAGATACGATGAAATAAAGGAAGCAGTTATGGATACATATGACAGCCTTCATATTGGAGCAAAATATGAAATACGAGATACTTTTTATGCATTACTACATGATCATGAATCCTCAGAGGAATGTTATATTTATATTAGCTTCGCATTGTTACTGATTGAAAAAAATATAAGTATTGATTTTATAGAAACTCGTTTAAATGAGTTTCTGAACAACAAAAATATGGAGGTTTATCGAACTGAGTTAAAGGATGAGATTATTGAGTTTATGAATGATGTCGATAAGTTGAAGCAACACTTATAAAAGTATTATAATTCTTTAAATCTGTATAATTATAGTTTAAACACAAAAACATCCCCTTTTACGTAATGTCCAAACGTACTTTTTACTCAACGAATAGCATGTATTGACGATTAGACATTTACGATAAGGAGGCGTTTTTTAAACATGGATTTCTCCAATTATTATTACGACTATGTACACGAATGTTTTATGCGGAAAAAGCACCGTAAAAGTCACTTCTGTACGAAAGCGAAAAGATGTACATTACATAAAATTTTTATATTATCCTAAATAATATTTAACAAGCTAAATCCATACATCGAAGCTACTACAAAAATGACTGTCCATACAGCTAGACTAATCGTCATCCAACTTATGACGTGTGTCCGATTAGATCCAAATGTTAAAGCTAATACAGCTGCAATATCTGTTCCTACGAGAATTGGAGCTAGCAGAGCCAAACCTGGAATACCATATCGTTCCCATATTCGTCTTGATCTAGTTTCTTTTTTAGAAGGTGTTGTTATACCTTTTTTTAACTTTCTTGCTGCTTGCCATTTTGCATACTGCTTAAAGAAAAAGCCTAGTAATAGAACCAAGATAAGATTCCCTGTAAACGCCATAAGTCCTACTGCAAATGGTTGTAATCCCCATGCGATACCGAGTGGTACAACGATTGACACATCCATCCATGGTGCAAAAGCTAATAAAAATACAACTAAATATTGCCATAATTCACCTGCATTTTGAGCCCACTCCAACATACCTGTTCCCCCTCCTTTTTCGTTCAGATTAAATACGATTTAAAACACGAATGATAGTTAACCAATAGACAATGTATTGCCCTACACCCAGTACACCAATACACATTAATGGAACAAGAATATGATGAGAAAAGAGGAAGCAAATTCCCGCCATTACTGGAAGTGCAAAGCTATAGTAAATATACACATTCCTGCAAGCCTTATAGGTTACCCATTGTTGACCTTCATCTATTTCACGAAATTCGGACGGTGTAAATCCAAATAGTCTAATCCTATCATCAGAATTCTTTCGATTATAATACTTTGTAAGAATGAACCACAAAAAGGTAAACATTACCAAAATACCAAAACACAATCTAGCGAGAACGACCTGTGTGTTCATAAGAGAAAGCAGTAAAAATGCAATGATTAATACAAATAAACTCGCGCCTAGAAGCGGAGATTTTAAAATATGTTTCATCATAATCATTCCTCTCCATTTAAATAAAAAACATCTTCTACAGTAACCTGAAACGCAGCAGCTATTTTTAACGCCATAGTGACAGATGGAGAATAATCACCTTTTTCAATTAATCCGATTGTCTGCCTTGTCACTCCAACTGCATCGGCCAAATCTTGCTGAGTCCACCTAAATCGTGCCCGTAATTCTCTAACTCTGTTTTCAAGCATCACAATTTCCCTTTCTTCATTTTCTACCACCATTGTAAATGATTGACAATAAAATGTAAATGATCGTTTGCATTTTGCAATAAATAATTGCTCTAAAAACATCATCTATAAAATGGCGTTGTTTTGTTTATATAGCTTTTAAAGTATGCTTACGTACAAAAGGAATGAAACATTTTGATTGGAACATCATTACCATTGGTTCATTTCTAAAAAGGTGGGCTTTACTACTAGATCTTGAATTTTTTTGCCACTATACGCTGTTCCGGTAACCTCCTTACAACGTGAACACTTTCGATTGTACATACCTGTTGCTCTCTCCTATATATGCCATTTATACTTACTATAACGCCTTTTAATTGGGATATTTTTTACAATATATATTTATTATGTAATGGGGGATTTCTATATGGAGCGAAAGCATACTTTTGGTTATACAAAGGAGAACCACAACTATATATTACGTCCTAGTTGCTATGCTGTTATCTTCAATAGCCATTATACGAAAATAGCAATTATCAAAAAAGGAACTCGATATTTTTTACCTGGGGGTGGCAAGGAGCAAGGCGAAACAAAAGAATTATGTTTACGTCGTGAACTTGTAGAAGAGCTAGGATGGGATATTGAAATTCAGCACTATATTGGCAATGCTGAGCGATATTTTTATGCTGAAAATGAAAATACATACTATTTAAACAATGGATATTTTTACATTTGTAAAAAGTTAAAAACAGAAAATACTATTTCTGAACAGGATCATATTTTACATTGGCTTTCTCCTTATCAAGCACAAAATTTACTTATACACGAACATCAGCAGTGGGCTGTGCAACAAGCCTTATCATTCATAAAATAAAAACGTCCCCTTTCTACAGAAAGAGGACGTTTTTATCATTAACTCACTTTTTTTAAATCGAAAGCTGGCTTTTTTACCGTTCCTTTTTTCACTACGTACAGGCCGATAAATATAACGAATCCGCCGAGCAATTGCATCATATTCATTCTTTCTCCAATTGTTACTGCAGCGAAAATCACTGCAAACAATGGCACGAGATACATATATACCATTACTTTTGTTGAACCAATTTTACTAATACCAACATACCACATCGCTAGTCCAAAGACTGTTGCAAATACAATCGAATAACCTAATGATCCCCAGCTTAATGTATCTGTTGGCCATGATAATGTATTGATATTGAATAAACAATATATAACGAGCGGTACGATTCCAATTAATGTAGACCAAGATGTTACTCGCATTGCCGAATATTTTGTAATAAGTGGTTGTGCAAGAATTGGATACCATCCCCAAGCAATCGCAGCAACTAATCCAATTAGATTTCCAAGCCAAGCATACTCATATGTAGATTGATTCGTATGCCCTGTTAATAAAACAAGTGCTGCCCCACTAAATGATAATAAGGAACCGATCTGAATTTTCATCGAAAAACGTTCTTGTTTGTGCAACACTGCTAAAATCCCTGTAAATATAGGTGACATCGCAATTAATAGTGACGCATTTGTTGCTGATGTATATTTTACAGATAACATAAATAATGTTTGATAAAGTGTAGTACCAACTATCCCCACGACTAGTAACCTTAACCAATCTTTCTTCTCAATACGTAACGATCTTTCCATAAAAAATGTAATTAATAATAATACTGGAGATGCTATTAAAAATCGTAAGCTATTAAATTGAATGGATGACATATAAGCCACTCCATATTTACCAATTGTATAATTTGCTCCCCATACTAAAGCAACAGCTATTAGGAGCCATTCCATTTGCCATCGTTTCATTTGAATCTCCCCTTCCACTACCCTAGCATAGTAAAATTGGCTGGATATCACACCGTCCAATTGGCTGTTTTTTCACCCAGCCAATTTGTTATAATGAAACTAGATAAAGAATAAGGGGACGTTATAAATGGAGTGGAAGTTAGATACCGACAGCAAGATCCCAATTTATCAACAAGTTGTTGATTTTATTGAAAGACGTATTATGTATGGAGAGCTTCCTCCTGGTAGCTTTCTCCCTTCGGAACGAAAATTAGCAATCCAACTAAATGTAAACCGAAGTACTGTTACAACTGCTTATAATGAACTGCGTGCTATGGGAATTGTGGACAGCACAACTGGAAGAGGTACACGTGTAAGTACACATATGTGGGGCGTTTCTCCAACACTAACACCAAACTGGAGAGGATTCGTAGAAGGTGGTACTTTTTTACCTAATTTACCCCTACTTCGACATATTCGAGAACAAGTCCAGCAAAATGAAAATATCATTGATTTCGCGAATGGAGAACTTGGTTGTAACTTGTTTCCCCATGAACAGTTACAAAGTATATTACGTGAGCAGCCTTTAACGCAATCACTTAGCTATGATCATCCACAAGGCTATCTACCATTAAGACAAGCAGCAGCGAAATATATGAGAGATTATCTAAAAATTGATGCAACAGAACAATCAATTATGATTACATCTGGGGCCCAACAAGCACTTCATCTCATTGTGCAATGTTTATTAAATCCCGGTGATGCGGTAGCATTTGAAAGCCCATCTCATTGTTATTCATTACCTCTCTTTCAATCAGCCGGGATTCGTATTTTCCCGTTACCTGTTGATGAATATGGAGTGAATCCGGAAGATGTGCATGAGCTATATCGAAAGCACCGGATTAAAATGATTTTTTTAAATCCAAATTTCCAGAACCCAACAGGAACAATGCTTCATCCAAATCGGAGAAAAAAACTTTTATCTTTATGTGCAGACTTACGTATCCCAATTGTTGAAGATGATCCATCTAGTTTACTAACGTTAGAAAATAAAAAACCTTGTCCAACATTAAAATCAATTGATGAAAATGGCACCGTCATTTATGTCCATTCACTATCAAAAATGATCGCGCCCGGCCTTCGCGTTGGGTGGCTTGTTGCTCCGCAGTCAGTAGTGGAAAGATTAGCAGATGCACGGCATCAAATGGAATTAGGACTGAGCATTTTCCCTCAGTGGCTCATGCAACAATTTTTTGAGACCGTTCCTTTTGATACGCATATGGAACAATTACGAAGACAGCTCGTACAAAAAAGAGATACCCTTGTCGATTCCTTAAACTACTATCTTCAAGATAAAATTTCTTTTTCAATCCCAAGTGGCGGGATTTACATTTGGGGAAATTTAAAGGAGCCTATTAACGAAAAACAGCTTATTATGCAAAGTTTAAAACAACAAGTAGCCTTTATGCCTGGCAGTATTTTTGGTGCCAAAGACGGATATATTCGTTTATCATATGGAAAAGTAAATACCAATCAAATAGAGGATGGAATTTCTCGTTTACATGCCGCTATCAAGTTTTGTCAAAAATAAAAAACAACGTATTCAGTATGGATGCTTCATAAAAAAATACTTTAGACTAAAAAGGTGCTTTCTAGACGCGAAAACACCTTTTTGTTACTATAATCAAAATGATATAAATGAATATTCTCAACTTGAACGTATTCTAAAAAACATCTATCCTATACTTTTTTAGAATTTGTTTTTAATAAACTTTTAAAATCTAGTTCAGCGATTACTACACTTAATAATATAAGAGTTGCACCTAAATAACCTTTAGCTGTGAGAGTTTCACCTGTGAAAAAGAAAGCAAAACCTGCTGAAAAAACAGGTTCTAATGAAAAAATAAGGCCTGTATGTGTAGGACTCGTATATTGCTGTGCAATGATTTGAACAATAAAAGCCATTCCTGTACAGAATATACTTAATACTAAAATTGAAAACCATGATTCAACAGTACTAGGAAGTTTAGGATTTTCCATAAACATTGAGAAAATAATACTAAATAGACCGACAAAGCCCAGTTGTAAAACTCCAAGGCTAATTGAATTAACCTGCTTCGTTATTGTTCCAGTAATGATGATATGGACTGCATAAAATAGAGCACATAAAATACATAATATATCGCCATAACCTATTTTTAATTGGCTATTTAACGTTAATAACCCTATCCCTATTATTGTGAAAACAACTCCCAACATAACTTTTTTATCAGGCCTTTGTTTTAAAAAGATAGATGATAATACTGGAATAAATATCACTGTAAGACTCATTAAAAAACCAGCATTAGAAACCGATGTATACTTTGTACCAAAAGTCGCAAAAATATAAACTATAAATAAGATAGCAGCTAATAGACAAGCATATTTAATAGTTCTAAAATCAATTTTGATTAAATGCTTATAAAACACTATACCTGACAAAAGAAAAGCAATAATAAAACGTAATGCGATTAAATTATATTCCTGCATGTAATTAAGGCCAACTTTTGTAAGTAAGATGGATGCCCCCCAAAAAAATGTAACCAATAGTAACATTAAATCCGCCTTTAATTGTATTTTCATCCCTATTCCCTCGTTAGTTTTTAGTATATTTCATCATTTATTAGAGTAACTATCACCTTGACATAAGCTTTCAACCTAACCTAATGATTTTAATCCTGCCTATTAGGAGCAAAATCATTGTATCTAATTGATTTCGCTATTTCCAATTCTCTCTATTTATAAGTTATAATTACTCTCCTATCATTCATCTATTTTTTTATTTTAAATATTCAAAATAATTATTTTGGAATACCCCTCCCTGTTAATATTTTTAAGCATGTATACAGAACTGTATATTGATGTATCGAATATGTTTTGTCTAATTTCACTTTAATCCCCGATACTTAGCTGTTGTCAATTCTTGTATGTACGCATCAATCTCTGGCATTTCTTCTTCCCTAGCCAATCGGATTGCAAGCTCTATATCATAAGGAACTCGCACAAGTTGAATTGAAAAACTTGCTGCCTCTTTTTGGCCATATACACCTTCAAAAATCAAATAAGAGGCTTGTGTAATCTCAAGCGGGTTACCCACACTTCCTGCATTACACAACGTTTTCCCACGAAAATTTTGCACATAAGCTTGATGTATATCTCCGTAGCAAACGACATCCGGTTTCCTTTCACCTTCAATGTTTTCGGTAAGATTACTATTTTCAAATAAACTAACACGTTGTTCTATTGGAGCTCCGGGCTGAACTCTTTCATATAGACTTCTAGGTGATGCATGGAACATTCTAATTAGCTTCCCACTCATGATAAATTCAATTGAAAATGGCAATTCCCTTAAATAATTCCGCTGCTGTTCTGATAATTGCTTTTGATGCCACTCTAATGTCTCAGACTCAGTAGGTTTTGTTATAAAATCATCCCAGTTTCCCATCACAACATGTTCACATTCTTTCCGAATAATCTCAATTGCTTCACTAGAATGTGGCCCTTTCCCTACCAGATCACCTAAGCACATAATACGTTCTATCCCTCTTAATTTGATATCTTTAAGAACTGCATCTAGCGCAGGAATATTACCATGAATATCTGAAATAACTGCTATTTTATCCATATGAGTACCTCCAATTATTCTATATTTATTATATTTTTATCAAAAGATTTATACCAATTTGGGGTATAGGATGTAAAACCATTATGTTCTTCTAAAATCCTTCTTAACCTCATTTTCATTTCTTCTAGCAAATTAGGTGTGATTCGATTTGTCCACACAATATCCGCTGGAAAAATCATTGCTGCATACAATGCATATAGTTTCCAAAAATGAAGTGATGGCTCACCATCACAATACCCATGAACTTGTCCAACCGCAAACGGTATACTGATATCGACTGTAAACAAAGGCATCTTGTAAAAATCATGAATAGGATCTCCAAAATCAAACCTTGCAAAGTCGATAACAGCACGAAATTCTTTATGATGAAGCATGAGATTCGCTGGATGAAAATCATCATGTAAAAATACGATAGGACGAGCATGTAATAAATTTTTATGATTTTCCACAAAGCTTAACACTGGTTTTATGTCAATAAAATCCGTCTCATATTCTTCTAATGCTTGCAAGTATCTCTCATATTTATTCCACCTTAACATTTCCCAAGATTCTTCTACTTTCTTTTTCTTCACTGTATGAATTGTTTTTAATACTTCTCCCGCCCGTTTTCCAGCTAAATATTGCTCTTTCTCAGTCAATTTACCAAGTATATCTTTCCCGTCGTCTCCTTCAATCCATTCAAATACTTGTACACATTGATTGAATGGAATAAGATTTACGAAATGAAGTAATTTAGGCATTGGCAGCCCTAATAATTCAAAACGGCTCATATATTCATATTCTTCAAGCCTACGTTCACGAGTTGAAATATCACACACTTTTATAAAATAGCGTTCATGATTGGCTAATTCAATTTTATACTTTTGATCTTGCGAAAAACCTTTTGAAATAGCAGTACACTTTACTGCGCGAGGCCAATTTAATTGTTTTTCTAATTCCATTAACACTTCTTTCATATAGATTCTCCCAATTAATATATGTATGAACTACCTAACACATCTGTTCTGTTCTTCTGCTTATTCGTCCCTTGAAATTCAACCGCAAAAGGATATTCTCCATGTTTGAATAACTGTTCTTGTACAAATCCTTCACCAATAGGTTCACAAAACTGCACATTTACATTTCCAAGTAAAATGCTCTGACAAAGTGCATTCCAATCCTTATGATTTTCTGGCAAAGTTACTTGTACTTCGAGTATCTCTTTCCATCTATCTACTGTTTCACGTACGTTTTTCACTGCATAGTATATTGTCTGAATTTCTTTTACCTCGTTGCTATGTGAGGCAATGACACCTACTTCTTGTAAATCTAACCTTCTATTCTCATCAGATTCTTCCCACTGTATAAAGAAAGGTAATTTCGGACTGCTCTCTTCCTGTTCCACAAATAACATTTTCCATTCTATAAGATGACCGTCATTTCTCATTCGCTTTCCTTCAAATGGTCCTTTTACTTGCAAACCTTTTTCGGCTAGCTGTACAGCTAGTGCTTCGATATGATTGGTACGAAGAGCAATTTGCAGCATTCCTTCTCTATCTTGTAATTTCTCTACAGTTTCCTGAACGAGTGGATTGTCCGCTTGCTTCGCTTTATCTTCATGTTGCACTGCTAAAAATTCAATATAAGATAAGTCAAAATAACTTAAACTATTCCATGTTCCCCAGTTCGTATGTTCTCCGCCTTGCACCGTATGGAAACCGCGTTCCTTCATTTGTTTTTCAGCTTCTTTTGGTGTACAGCCAACAATATGAACAAGATGATCAAATGCTAACATGATTTCTTCCTCCTCTTATTTACATCTTTTAATTATATAATAATTCTGTTATTTCGTTCAATTTAAAAAACTTTTTAAAACCTAGTTGCTTTATAAGATTAATATGCATTATAATAATAAAAAATTAACATTAAGCTGATTGGAAAAACCAAAGGCTCTTTTCTCATTAGGGAAAAGAGCCTTTTTATTTATTATTTTACAGGGGGATTATACATGCAGAAATTAATTGTCTTTGCTATTATTGGTTTTTTTGCTCAACTGATTGACGGAGCACTTGGGATGGCATATGGGGTAACATCTTCTTCATTATTATTAATGTTCGGAATTGCACCTGCTGTTGCTTCCGCATCCGTTCATTTAGCGGAAGTTGTTACAACCGCGGCTTCTGGCGTATCTCACATCCGATTTGGAAATGTTGATAAATATACCGTTTCCAGACTCACATTACCAGGTGCAATTGGCGCTTTTGTCGGTGCTTGTTTTTTAAGCAATTTACCAGGTGATTTAATTAAACCTTACATTTCACTCTTTTTATTTACTTTAGGTATCTATATTTTATTACGATTTATTATTCAAAAACAAATTGTCCGATCAAATAAACGTATGTCTGCTAAGCAACTTATTCCGCTCGGATTGTTTGCTGGTTTTGTTGATTCAACTGGTGGAGGTGGCTGGGGACCTATCACTACACCAGTACTTCTCGCACGAGGAAATGAAGCACGAAAAGTCATTGGCTCTGTAGATACAAGTGAATTTCCAGTATCATTAGCTGCTACTATTGGATTTTTCATCTCATTAGGCTGGGAACAAGTAAGCTGGTTTTGGGTATTTGCCCTTATGCTTGGCGGCATTCTCGCAGCTCCAATCGCTGCATGGTTAGTGCGAATTGTTCCTTCACATTTACTTGGTGTACTCGTTGGTGGACTCATTATTTTCACAAATATCCGGACGCTGCTTACGTCATTTAAAGTAGATCCAACAATTATTACTCTTTCCTATATTGCGGTAGGTCTTGTCATTATCATTGCACTTTTCATTTCAATTCGAAATCATTCTGAATCTGCAAAACAAAATGCTGGATATTCAGCTGATCCAAAACGAGTTTTACCTTGAAACAGAAATAATAAAAATACAACTTAAAAAAACGGCATAAAACCTTTCCTCTTAGATAGAAGCGGTCAGATCCTCTTCCTTCCCTATGCCAAATGAAAACAAAAAGAGAATATGTTAGAAAATCAAAATGGATATATGGTATGAAATGAAAAAGGTAAGCAAATGAATAAATTTGCTTACCTTTTTCATTTCTTTTATGTTCTTTAAATCCTTTTCCTTACAGCTTTAACCGTATCTCGCATAACTTTCTTTTTGGCTTCTAAACTTCATGCATTCATGTCTCATTGCTTTTACGTAAATAATGTCGAATTTATTTTTCTGAATTTTCTTTCAATATTTAGAGGATTTTTCATATCTTTTTGCGAAACATTTGTATAACAATTTTTTCTTCATTTTTTTACATATTCAGTAGGTTGGTTCGGGCGGAGTTTTGAAAACGTTTCCTATACAATAACCGATTGTTTTTGATATATTCCTACAAAAATTCCTTGCAATATTTTCAGAAACTAATTACAATTGCCATATATTAAAAATCAATGCAATGAATAAATCCTCATCAATCCGATGAGGTAGAGGTTGCGGCATTTATTAGTAAAACGGATAAGACACAGAGAATGTTAATGACTCCGTTTAAAAGGAAATGCTGCCGAAGTTTGTATTTCTTCTCTGGAAGTATGAGCTGGGGCTGTCTCCGAATAGGAACAGAACTGTCACGTTTACAAAATACCGTGTAAACGTGGGGTGCTATCTTAACGGAAGGGTATGATGGGGTGGTTATTTGTGAAACGTTCCGCCAAATTCCTTTGGCGGTTTTTTGTATTTTTCTTCCCCCCGTTCCTTCCTGATCTTACAAGAAAAGGAGTGTTGAACATGAATAGCATAGCGGATCAAGCTACCTCTAAAACACAATCTACACAAGAAAAAGGTGAACTAAGGCGCGGATTAAAATCTCGCCACCTTACAATGATTTCTCTCGGCGGTACAATTGGTACCGGGCTCTTTCTTGCTAGTGGTGGTGTCATTCACGCGGCAGGACCTGGCGGAGCTCTCTTAGCATACGCAGCAATCGGCATTATGGTTTACTTTTTAATGACAAGTTTAGCTGAATTAGCAGCGTATATGCCTGTCACCGGCTCATTTAGCACATACGCAACAAAATTTGTCGATCCATCACTTGGATTTGCACTCGGCTGGAATTATTGGTATAACTGGGCAATTACTATTGCAGCTGAACTAGCAGCAGTTACATTAATTATGAAGTTTTGGTTTCCAAATACCCCATCTTTAATTTGGAGTGGCCTTTGTTTAGTTCTTATGTTTCTTATAAATTATTTATCTGTTAAAGGATTTGGTGAAGCCGAGTATTGGTTCGCTCTTATTAAAGTAGTAACTGTTATTATCTTTTTAATCGTTGGATTTATGATGATTTTCGGCATCATGGGTGGTGAAGCGGTAGGTTTTAAAAACTTCACGGTTGCAGATGCACCATTTAATGGTGGCATCATGGCAATCATCGGTGTATTTATGGCCGCTGGTTTCTCATTCCAAGGAACTGAATTATTAGGTGTAGCTGCTGGTGAAACAGCTGATCCAGAACGTAGTATTCCAAAAGCAATTCGCTCCATCTTTTGGCGCATACTATTATTCTACATCTTAGCAATTCTTGTTATCGGTCTATTAATCCCTTATACAACTGATAGTCTTGCAGCTAGTGATGTAACAGTAAGTCCCTTTACACTTGTTTTTGAAAAAGCAGGAATTGCATTTGCCGCTTCTGTTATGAACGCTGTTATTTTAACTGCAGTTTTATCCGCTGGTAACTCTGGTATGTATGCTTGTACTCGTATGCTTTGGGACTTAGCACGTCAAGGGAAAGCACCGAAATTTTTAGGTAAACTAGATAGCCGTGGTGTACCAGTAAACGCCTTGATTGCCACTTCATTAGTTGGAAGCGCAGCTTTCTTAGCCTCTTTATATGGTGATGGCGTTGTATATGTTTGGCTATTAAATGCTTCTGGGATGTCTGGCTTTATCGCATGGGTTGGAATTGCGGTCAGTCATTATCGTTTCCGTAAAGCATACATCGCCCAAGGTAAAGATTTAAATGACCTTCCTTATAAAGCAAAATGGTTCCCATTCGGCCCAATCTTCGCATTTGCACTTTGCGTAATTGTTATTCTTGGACAAAACTACGGTGCATTTATGGGAGAATCTATCGATTGGAATGGTGTACTCGTTTCTTACATCGGTTTACCTCTCTTCCTTGCGATGTGGTTAGGATATAAATTTACTAAGAAAACAAAAGTAATTCCTCTTGATAAATGTGAACTTTAAGTTATAAAGCTCAGCAAACATACAATGTTTGCTGAGCTTTTTTTATTGGAATGAATCCTTCATATTCAAAGGATATATTCATATTATGTCGAATGGTGTATTACATGTAAGAAATTCAACATTCGACATATTTGTAAATTCTCAATTTGAAACAGAAAGACTACATGTTCTTATAGGATCCATGATGCATCCGCCTTATACAAATTACAAAAACAATCTGAAGTAAACTTCTATATTTCAGAACCCGTTTATTCCCTTAAATAGAAGATATTATCCGCTGGAGCATCGAAATAAATAAGAAAAATTCCAAAAACTTCTACATTACAAAGAAGTTATTTCTACAAAAGGTGGGATTAAAATGAAAGTTACATTAGAAACCGTTTCTACAGAACATCTAAAAATATTAAAAAATTTCTACGCTCTATATTTACATGATTTATCCGAATTCTCCCCAACCCTTCATCCAAATGAGAATGGATTTTTTGAATTTGATGCTTTTGAACTTATTTGTAACCGAGATGAGCTTTCTCCATACTTCATTACATATGAAGAAAAATATGTCGGGTTTCTCTTGTTTACAAAATCGCCATTTACCGCACCTGAGACAGACTACTGTATTAACGACCTTTTCTTATTAAAAGCCTATCGTGGAAATAAGATAGCAGAGTTAGCAATTTTAGAACTTTTAAATCAGCACAAAGGAACCTATTATGTAATGCAATTAAAGAACAATAAAACAGCGGTGAACTTCTGGAAAAAGTTCTACCAAAAGAATGAGATAAAGTATCAAGAAGTTGAGAAAATAAGTGATGACGATCTATGCTTAACACAAACATTTATAGTTCCATCCTTACTTTTCAAGTCGTAATCCCTATACGCTTATCATTCATTGAAACCCTTTACTTCCCTATTTCTCATGTTTTTGCAATAATAGAATAAGAACTATAAACAAAGGTAGGGATTCTATGAACATTCGCGTAACTGATGAGGCAAAAGCCGTATTACATAAATCAAACACAAATAACAAAAACATCATACGGATTAGAGGTACAATGACAAATTCTTGTAGTATATTTGTTGATGTTGACTTAATTTTTGATGCATATAATCCAAATGAAATCGCTTATGAAGATGAAAGCCTTATTATTCAAATGGATGATTTTACAAAAGACTATATAGGAAATACATTAAAACTTGATTATAAAACGACAGGTTTTAGTATTACGACTCCTAGCGAAACACTTGTATATGGATTATCAATTAAAAAATAAAGCCATAGTGTTTATAAAAAAGTTTGATTAAAACATGATGGTAATGCCTAGATTTACACTATCGTTTAATGAATACTTTATAAGTTTATAAAGGCGTAGCGAAAATTGCACTGGGCATTCGCGATTGATCAGCAAGAAAAGACCTGACATTATATATCAGGTCTTTTTTCATGTCTTATTCTATACCAACTGCATCATAAGCCTTCGCTACAGCTTGTACTTCTTTAGAGTTTTTACCATATAAATCTTCTGCGGCTTGAAGTGCAGCTTGGCGCATCATTTTAAAATTAGATTTTGCAGTTAAATATTTGGTAAGGGCACGATAGTAAATTTTTTCTGTAGCTTCGCGGCCAACGCCATTTACTTCCACACCATAATGCCAGCCACCTTCTGACAATAAATATGCTGCTTTATTATTAATACTACTGTTAATATGAACACCGCCATTATCATATGGGCCAGGATAATATTTTCTATAATGATCTGGATAACCTTGAGTTGGTTCTAATGGATTGGGAATAGAAGCAGGATTACTTAAGGAACGCATCGCATCTCCTGCTATATCCGGTGTATAAATATCTTCTCCCGCCTCCCAATCATCACGGTCTACCATCGCACCGAAAATATCCGAAAATGACTCGTTTAATGCACCAGACTCATCTTGATACTCTAAATTTGCTGTATGCTCTGTTACAGCATGTGTTAACTCATGGGCAACAACATCTAAGCTCGCAGAAAATGGAATAAATAATTTTCCATCTCCATCACCATACGACATATACACACCGTTCCAACTAGCGTTATTCCAGTTTTCTCCTACATGAACAACAGAACGTAACTTTGCTCCTTTGTTGTCATAGGAATTACGATTAAATGTTTTCTTATAATAGTCGTATACTTTTTCTGCATTTACATGTGCATCAACACCTGCTTTATCTTCAAAGAACTTGAACTTACTTTCAATTTCATAACCCGTATATCCCAGTCCTTTTGATGTTGAATCATAAAATTGTTTATTCAAATTTCTCCAATCAAACGTATAAACACCGTTTCCACGTTTACCATCAAATAAATGGAATGCACTTGTTTTTTCATTTTGAACAATTTCAAATGATTGTCTGTTTCCTAAAACACCATATCCAAAACCAGTAATATGATCGACTGCATTATATTTATTGATCACATTTCCATTTGTTGCATCAATAAAATAATGCCAGTAGCCTGGTGCTGGTTTTGAAACAGATGCCTTTACAAGATAGGAAAGATAATATTGTCCATCTTTTTCATATACGTATAAATCTTTCTTAATACCATCATAGTGATCTACTTTTCCAATCTCTTTCTCAATACCAGCTTTCGCAATATTTACAGCCTCATCTTCTGAAATACTTGCAGTTGATGAGATATTTTTATTTTCTAAATTCGGGATAACTTGTCCAAAAAATGCTTTCACATTATTATTTTTATCAAGTGCTACTGTTTGATCAGAGCCATATACAGGAACACCATTATATTTTTCAATAAGCCTCACATGCGTTGTTCCTGCTTCTGCGTCTTTTTCTTCTCTAACGATTTCAAAATGTTTCTCCATATTTCCTGCTAATTGAAACATGTCTTTCTTACTCTTTAAATACTCGAACACCGTTTCTTTTTTATCTAGTCCTTCCGGTGCTTTCCACTCTTCCCCAATATAAGATGGTGTCTGAAATTCTTGGTTGTATTGAATTTTTTGCTCTGCTGCATAGGTACGTGACGTGCCTAATGTCGCAAATGCCCCTAAAGCCATAGATAAAGCCAATGTTGAAGATAAAATCTTCTTTTTCAAAAATACCACTCCCCATCTCTATATTTTTTAACACTTTTATATAATTCTAGTGATAATAGTACACAACCTTCTATCTGAAGTTTTAGAAAATTTACACAGAAAATTCGGGGCATTTAATTATAAAATTCATACAAAAAAGAACAGCGCTATCTGTAGACGGTAAACGTAAAGCAACTCCAAAATATACAATAAAAGTTGATTTTGGAGTTATTTTTTGTGTACTTCACTTTTTTCGGCACTCTGCATCTAGAAAGTAAATTTGTTGCCCCTTGTGCAAGATATATTTTGGGTAGCACCACATCACCATTAAGCTAAGATTTTGAAGTACCCCCAAAACGAAAATTTTATCATTCTACAGTTATTTATAAAAATTTAATTCATTTTCATTTTGAGGAACAATGAATTTCTTGGTTTAATGGCGATGCGATAGACTCTTTGTATGTATGTTTCACCGCTTTCAAGGATTATTTATTCGCAATTTTCATTTGTTTTATCTTGAGAAAAAACTCCTAGACAGACCCTCCAAAAAAGAACAGAAGGAGCCCATAGTGATAGGCTCCTCTTAAAAATTAAAGTTACAAGATTTATTTTACTAATAATGAATATGTTCCCTTTCCGTTTTCCTTTTCAAAAAATGCAACTACGTAGTACTTTCCAGGTTTCGCTTCAAATTCCCCTTTTATATTATTTCCATCCGCTCGGCCCGTAATGACAGGATTTCCTAGATCTGATTCGTGATATACATCCCATTGTATCCCAATCCCCTGTTCATCTATAAAGGAAATATCTACTTTTTTTGGAGATGTGACATTGAATGTGTACATATACGCCATATTAGGTCTATCCATATTTCCTTTTGAAAGCTTATTAAAACTAAGTACCTTTGCATCTTGATAGTTATGACCTGCTGGCTCATCTTTTTTTACGGTAACCGTTGTTTGTCCTCGGCCTACTTTTCCTTTATTATCTTTCACTGTTAACTTTGCAGTATATGTTCCCTCTCTCCCATATACATGGGTAGGATTTGCTTCTGTACTTGTTGTACCATCCCCAAAATCCCAAAGATAAGAAACAATTTTTCCGCCTGTGCTTTCTGTGCCATCACTATGAAACTCAACTTTTTCATTTACTATCTCATTGTATGGTCCATTCATGTTTACTTTAATCGTCTGTTTTTCTTCTTCTCCCGTTGCAACGCCATGGAATACAACATCGTATTCAAATTGATTGTTCGCATTCACACGATAATTGACAAAATATGCTGTAACTGTTTTGTAGCCGCTCCATTCTTTTTGCGCTAACTTTTCTAAAGATTGATTGATTTGCTTGCTCATCGCTTTCCAATCCTCAGATTCTCCTTTTGTTACGCCACCTGTATATGTTCCTTCTAATGTGAACGTATCAAAAAATTGAGACTTATGCTTTGTAATTGTTGCATCTTTTATCTTTGCTACACCTGTAATTTCTTTCTTTACATCAGCTAGTGGTTTTGGTGCATGTTCAGCTAAATAATCATCTGATACTTGTGGGACATTATATGTATCTCGATTATCAATCAATTGCTTCATATAGTCTTGGTATTCTTTATTTAAATTTGGATCCTTACTTAAAGCTTCACGATATGCATCATAGCCATTCACATCATTTGCACGAATGAAATCTTGAATCTTATCGAAAGTTTCAAATTGATGAGTATATAAGTAAGACTGCAGCGCAAAAGAATAATTATAAAAATCCCACTGCTCTGGTCCTTCTCCATATTTCGAAAACAATGTTCGTTCTGCTGTATAACGCTTCGCAGGATCAGATGATAATCCACTAATTATACTTTTGCGTGGAACAACATTATTCGTACGAGTAGATCCCGCAAAAAATTCGGCATTTCCTTCTTCAAACCAAGTCAAACGTTGATTTTGATACATTTCCCCTTGTCCCCATGATCCTGGAACTTCGTATCTTCCCTGTAAATAGTGTGTAAACTCATGACGAAACAATTCTTCCAAACTATAACGACTTTGCTGTGGTGTACGCTCAAATGTAAAGAACGTTCCGATTCCTTCAATATAAATTCCGCCATTATTCGTGTCATATCCATATAGTTGGCTATTTTTTTTATATTCATCTGGATTATTATAAATGACTATTGTCAGTACATCATCAGCTTTTCCTGCTTCTAACGCTCCATCTTTTCCAATTACACGATGATATTGCGCCTTTACTTCTTTAGCAGCCCAATATAGTCTCTTAACCTTTTCTTCCGTTACTTTATCTCCTGTTTTAAAGACAATAGCACCGTCATCGAATGTATACGTTTTTGGTAAGTACTGCTGTTGACCTTCTTCACGGATTTTCTTTAAATCTACTGTATTTCCGTAATAATCTTTTCCACCATAGTTTGTTGAAATTTGCTCTGCCGCATTAAAATAAGCTTCACTTAAACGAGGGTACATATGCATTGCTTGTGTAAGTACTTCTAAAGGTTTATTTGGATTACTATGAAATTTCCCTAAACGACCAGTATAATAAATACCATTATTAATTAACCATGTATTTTCTGTTGTTACCTGGTTCAAAAGAGCCATTCGACCAACTTCATTTATGTAACCATCAATTTTTCCGTACCATATTGTTTCATCCGCTTTTTTACGTGTATCAAGCAAGTAGGACTGTATATCATTATCAATTCCTTGCATGATCTCATACACGGCGTCCCCTTTCTTCCTGTCACTTACATATGTAGAAATATTATCGTTATACTGTTTTAATATATTCCCTGCATATTGAACTGTTTCAGCATCACAAGAAGCATTTCTAATTAATTTACCGTATGCAGATACCACTTTATCCTGTTTATCTGTACCAAGTTTAAAATTCGGATTTCTTCCAATTTCTTTTAATGCAGGTAAACATTTATCGTGGAAGCTTCGCTCATTTAAATAGCTTACCTCTTTATTATTAAAACCTACATAAGATACGGAACGTAATATTTCAGCAAACGTCTCAATCCCTTTTGTATCATCTTTTGTAAATGCGCTTCCACGACGACCTAATTCATCAATAATAAGCTGTATTCGCTCTTTATTTTGATAAAACGCTTTTGTTTCTTGATTGAATTGATCTAAATCTGTAATTTGATCCCATCCAATTTTCCCCAATGTATCAATGAATTCGTCATTACTCATTCTATTTAGCTCTGCTAAAGAATACTTTTGCTGAGATTGTTTTGCCGCCGCTTGTTTCACTGCCGGAGCTGGACGTTGTGAAAAATCGTTCACTTTTAAACGTTCTTCATAAGACAATGTTTCGTCTGCCTTTGTAGAGTGTGCAAGTTCATCTTTTGAAGTTCCGATCCCAGTTGGTTTCACTTGCAACACATTGTAAGGTGTTTTTTCTTCCGCTGATACTTGCGTTTGAATACTTCCAAACGATAAGGCCACAGTACTAATACCGAGCATCATTTGGGTAAATTTTGATTTCTTGTTCATCATATTTCCTCCATTTATATATTCCATTTAAAATAATAACATATTATTTGTATAAAATAATGTAATATGTAATATTTCATTTCTTTTTATCTTTCTAAATATATAAATTCTCCATTAATTGTTAACAACAAAACGAAAAAGTCGTTTCTAGATGCTGCTGATAACTGGTGTGCTGTGGTAACACCGATGACTGAAAAATGTTTAATATGTATTACAGCTGGATATATCCACTTATGATTTGATACGTATGTGAATCATAAATAAGAAAAGAGAGTCCCTTTTCCCAAAAAATGGTATTATCCCATTTAGGTAGACAGTAAAAAAGAGTCCATCTGGTATGATGGACTCAATACTGTTTATCTGGAGGGGATTTTTTTATGGCGAAAAAAGGACAATCATTTCAAACATATACAGAAGAAGTAAAACAAGAAGCCGTTCGACTTCGATTAGAGGAAGGAAAAACATTACAATTCATTCGAGCACAGTTAGGAATTAAAAGTGACGCTCAAATTGTTGAATGGGTGAAACGTTACGAAAAAGGACAATCGTTTGAAGATCAACGTGGCATATGGAAGCGAAAGCATTTTAATAGTATAGAAGAAGAAAATGCTTATTTGAAAGCACAGGTGGAATATTTAAAAAAGCGCAATCCAAATCTACACGGGAAGGAATGGTCTTAAAGAAAGAACGTTTTTCGATTATCGATAGACTACGCACATTATATCCTCTTCGTTGGTTATTACAAATTGCCGAGGTATCGAAAGCTGGCTACTACAAATGGCGAAAAAACCGCTCCCATGTAGCGTTGCGCCGTCAAAAAGATACATGGCATAAAGAGCATATTTTATCTATCCATCGGAAACACCCGTATTATGGATACAAACGTATGACCCGCGCTTTGATTCGTGAAGGAATGTATATGAATCACAAACGCGTTAGACGTTTGATGCATGAATTAGGAATCCGTTCTATGATTCGGAAAAAACGTCCTTTTTACGGAAGGAAAGCATCGATTGTGTTTCAAAACCATCTGAATCGAGAATTTTATGCGGATAAGAGACATGTAAAATTAGTAACAGATATTACATACATAAGAATTGGAGAAGAATTTGCTTATTTGTCAGCTGTCTTAGATTTGTATAACAATGAAATCGTGGCATGGAAGTTATCACATCGAAACGATTTAGCGCTTGTACTATCTACATTAGAACAGTTAGAAGGAATCAAGCGTACTACTAAAACCCTTCTACATTCTGATCAAGGATTTCAATATACATCAAAAAGTTACGCAAAACAGTTAGAACGATTAAAGATAAAGGGAAGTCATTCTAGACGAGGGAACTGTTTTGACAATGCATGTATTGAATCGTTCTTCTCTCATTTAAAAACAGAGAAGTTGTATTTAGTGCGTCCAAAAACATATGAAACAGCTTATCGAGCAATCCAAGAATATATCACATTTTACAATCAAGAGCGATTCCAAGAAAAACTTCACGGCCTTTCCCCGATAGAATATCGGGAAAAGGCCGTGGCATAAAACTCTTTTTATTATTGTCTACTTGACGGGGATATGACCAAAGGCACTCTCTTTTTTCAATTAGATAGTTTCTCCATGATCTAAACAAAGTAGATTAGCTTTAGCTGATGGCTCTTCAATAGATTGATTAGCAACACCAACAGATAAAATCCCCGTAAAAATCATTACAGTTAAAATTAGTTTTTTCATTATTTTTATGCTCCCTTCTCTAAATCTTTTTTGTCAGCATCTAGGGCAATGTGAAAGAATCTACTAGCTTTTTCATAATTGTTTAGGTCATAGAATTTGTTTCCGAGAATTGAAGCATATTCTTTTACATGACCCCATAGGTTTTCTTTCTTGAAATAATATATTCCCGTCATAATAACTTTCTCTAGTTCCCCAACCTCTGCCCCCTTATTGAGTTCTCTTAAGATAGCGAAATGGCACTTATATTCTTTAAGTTTTGTAAGGTTATATCCTACCTCAATTAGATCTGCAGCAAGAAAATTTTCTCCTAACTTATAATATTCCCTAGCTAATAAGAACATAGTTCTAGGGTTATTTTTTAAAGAATCCTTTAAATATTTAATAGCTAACTCTGAAAGGTTTTGATCAGCATATAATAATCCTAAATTATGTTTCACTTTACCTATTAGTTGTTCTTCGCCATATTTTTCAAATATTCTAAGAGCCGAAATGAAATTTTCCTCCGCAATTTCAAACAGTCTAAGTTTCGTACAAGCAAGTCCTATGGTATTTTGACAGGAAGCAACTTTCATTTCATATCCTGTATGTTTCGAAAATACCTCTTTTGCCTTATTAGCATATTTTGCAGCCAACAACGGGTTTAAGGATTGATAATGGAATACTGCAAACATGTAATCAAATTCAGCCTTTTCTAATTCATCTGGAATCGTTGCTAAGAGTTTTTCAGCCTTCTCATATTGTTCTTTTGCTTCATTATGATTTCCAACCGAAATTGCATAAATAGCTTTGAAGAAATGATAATAATATTTCAAAAATGTTTCGGTTTGCTCTGGAAATGGAGCAATCTTTTCTAGACAGTCTTTAGAACCATCTGTATCACAAACCAGTAAATTATATCTAAAGTTAAGTAGAGAATAATAGATAGAGATATTAGAGTCTTCCTCCATACTATGAATATTTCTATCAATCTCTTCCTTTAAGTGCTTAGCTTTTATTATATGTTGAGAAATAATTGCATTATACCAACCACTTAATAATGTTATTATTTCTTCTTTTGCTATTATATGTGTATCCATAATATTCCTCATCCTATTATAGTAATATCATCATAAAAAACAAATTTTCCGACATTTAACTTTCCATAGTCGAAACAATAGCAGAACATGTCCAATCCCTTGCTTATGCAGCGATTATGTGCTGAGTCCATCAATACGGATAAGAGCTATATTTCTCGCTTACTTAATTTTCGCTGCATCAAACGCTTTTTGAACTGCTTGAACTTCAGCTGAGTTAGCCCCATATTTATTTGTTGCAACTCGAATGCAACCCGCTCTCAATTCAGAGAAATCAGAAGTCATGTTTAACTCATCAGTGTTTGCATAATGGAAGATATCAAACATTTTATCCTCGCCAATACCTTTTACAATTACACCGTTATGAGTGCCACCTTTTGCAATTAAATACGCAACTTTATTGATAATACTAGAGTTGAAATGAACGCCACCATTATCCCATCCATTAAAATCGTTAAATTCACTATAATCATCTGGATAAGGCACTCCAGCTGAAGATTTAATTGAAGATGGATTTGCCATATCACGGAACACCGCTCCCGTTTGCTCTCCCATTGTCCAGTTAAATGCTCCATTATTTACGTATTTCTCAATGGCTGTTCCCATAATATCAGATAACGCCTCGTTAATCGCACCAGATTCTCCGGAATATTCCAAATCGGATTCACTAGATGTAACCGCATGTGTAAATTCATGTCCCGCTACGTCAAACGCCTTTACAATAGGATCTCCGTATACAAGCATGCTACCATTATTATAACTTGCTGCATTCTGCCAATTTTTCGGATCATTTGTATCTGCAGAATCCCAAGCATGTACAACTGATACTACTTTTTGTCCCTTATTATCAAAACTATTACGCTTATATTTATCCTTATAAAAATCATATACTTTTGTTGCTAAGTAATGAGCGCTTATCGCCTTTGGATCATTAAATGTTGTTGAAGTGCTAGTTGCTAGAGTACCAGGGTAATATCTTTCTTCTTTAGTAATATCTCTATAATTTACATCATACGTTTCAATTCCTTGCCCTCTAGTGTAATCAGCAAGCGCATATTTTCCATTACTTTGTTTAGAGATACCAAATGTACGAGAGATACCTAAATCATCTTTTCCTGTTCCAGTTAATGATGTAAGATTGCTTTTTCTACTTTCCTTTAAGGCCCCAACAAGCTTTTCACTAGCTTTTAAGTTAGATTCCTGCACCATATTTTTCAACATATCCCCATTATGTGCATTCACTAAATATGTTCCAGATACATATTTTGGTGTTGCAGCAGCAAATGTAACTTGGTATGCATTGCTGGCTTGTCCATTATTTTCATCAACAAAAATAACTTCCTTTACTTCTGGTTCAGAAATAAAATTGATATCATTCCCGTATTTCGTATAAATATATTGTTTCGCTTCTTCTTGTGATAGATTAATAGGCTTCTTTAAATCTTCTTGTTTTAAATTTTGCGCGCTATCCCCTGAAACACTTTTAAGAACACCCTTTTTATCTACGTGTGCAGTCAATTGATGGCCATATACTTCTTTTCCTTCGTATGTTTGTTGCATACGCACAAGTGTCGTCCCATCATAAGAACCTCGCTTTTGAAGAACCTTATAATCTACTCCTGTTTCTCCATTCACTTGTTTTGGAGACAACGCTTGCTCTGTTTTCTCTTTAAGAGCATCTTTTACTACATTCTCTGGCTCCTTTTGTGATGGTTGTGTAAGTTCACCTGTACGAAACGAATCCTCTTGAATTTGAACTTGTAGTTGATCTGTTTCCTCTGCATGACCTACTCCATATGGTGCTACGGCTGTTAAAGCTAATCCTGTTGTTAACGCGACTGTAGCTAATGTTTTTTTATTCTTCATCATATTCACCTCGTATAATTTTCTGAAATATTGAACTTGTAAAAAAGTATACTGTCTATTCTTGTCAAAAAAAAGAGAAAATGCAGAATTTATGTAACATTATGCAAAATTTCATATTTTAATGTCGATAATTAGTTAATTACATTCAATTATTCTAGAAAAAATTAATGTTTATATGGATCTAACTAATCCTTATTTAAGAACAAACATTAAAAACTTCATTTTGAAAAAATTTGATCAAAATGAAGCTATGTCTTCAAAATAAGTATGTGATTTTGATAATACAGTTTAAATAGAAATAAAACCTCAGCATGGATTGAATTTGTTTTCAAATTCTGTTTTAGCAATTTTAATATATTTATTAACAAACTCTGTTTGTACTTCCATGTTTCTGTCTTGGTCATATTCATACGTATCTATTAAACTCCTTTTTAATTTAAAGCAAAAGTAATACAAGAAATAGATACTATTCATAGTTTATACAAACAAAAACGAAGTCTTGTGGAGGACTTCGTTTTTTACAGTGCATAATGAATTACAGAAATTATTAACACTTTTATATTATTCAACAATTCTGAATGCGGTTCTTTTCGTTTAAAAACTATGCTACAAATCCGAAATATTCTCTTTTTGATGTAATTGGAAATTCTCTTATTTTCGTTAGTTTGATAGCACTAGGAATATACCCTATTAATGTTCAAATGGTAGATCAGACATAACCTTCTCTTCTTCCTCTTCATGACCTTCACCACATAATGCCACTGTTGGTATAATTAATCCCGTTGCCAATGCGAACGTTATCATTTCTTCTTTACTTTGCATGTTTTCACCTCGTATAATTTATATAATACCATATTAAGATTAAATATTTTATATATCGCATCAAAATAATAGTGAAATGCATTTTTTATAAAATTTTAATGAACAGTCTATTGCTTGTTATTTACGACAGGTGATGTGTGTCATTGATGAACTAGAAGAGTTTTTCAAAAAAGAAGCGACCGTGTTTACTGACGTTTGTTTCTGTTACATTCGTGCTCAAATGGTAAATTAAAATCAGCTATAACCTTTCCTTTTTATGGTATTTTTCACATGTTCCATAACTAGTAAAACTAATTCTGCTGTTAACAAAACATTATATACAAATTTTTCCTATTTATGTTTTTCACCACACTTGATTTCTCGATTTACCAATCTTAAATACATTATAATTGTCTAATAGTGTCGAAAAAAAGAGGGATTGAAATTTATCAATTTATTTTTGCAACATTCAGAATTCGGATATTAACGCTAATGTTCCATCTACGATTTTTAAAGCTTCCATTACCCATTCCCATATTATGCGTAACAACACATACCTATCAAGTTAACATGATAGGTTTCCACAAAAACGATACAAATAAGACACTGTTAACCTGAGCGCGGTGCTACCTTATTAAAGTGTTCTATTTCATGGTTAGTGTGTAATTTCTATGTAACAAAGAAAAAAGCACCCTATTTGGATGCTTATCGTATGAATCTCTATTGAGATCAAAGCTTATTCATAAATTATATACAAGCAAAAAGATATGTACTACGACGTACTATAACCTTTTATGTCTTCAAGTGAAATTAATGAGTGAATCTACCGCTAAGCTGTTGTTCAGCCATAGCTACTAAACGTTTTGTAATCTCACCACCAACTGAACCATTTGCACGAGATGTTGTGTCTGGACCAAGCTGTACGCCAAATTCTTGTGCAATCTCATACTTCATTTGATTAATTGCGTTCTCAGCACCTTGAATCACTACATTATTATTTCTGTTATTTTTATTTGCCATATGTATCACCTCCTACGTTTTTAACATGCTACGAATCACGGAAAAATATTTATTCCTTTTTATGGTAATTAATATTTAAAAGTTTCCGTTCATGTTCAATCAGAAAAACAAAAAGAACTTGTAGCAATTACTACAAGTTCTTTTTAAGGTAAGGTGATAAAAAGGGAACACAAACTATCTTAACAGGCATATTAGAAAAACATAGGGATGATGCTTGATAAGTTTATTATATAACAAATATTAACATTTAGAGACTATATTTTTGAAAATTATGTGAATTAAGAAAACCTAACCATTTATTTCATTTTTATTCTGTTTAAAGACCCACTATAGTTAAATGATTTTTCCATATATCCCTTGTATATTAATTGATCTTAAGATGTAAAATATCCATTAATAACTACATTGTATGTAAATTCAAACCACAGAAGGAGCTATATATCATGGATAAAAAAGATTTACGAAATCATCAAATCAACAACATGCCTTTAGATGCACTGAATACTCCGAGTAAGGACCAAGAACAAATGCAAGAATCAGATCCAAGGCTTTCTAACAGAAATGAAGATAGACTCATCAAAAGACAAAACAACAAGCTTTAGTTAAGAACGAATAGGGAATTTTGTTACATAAATAACTACCTTTATTACCGCTATACAGCTACATCTATTTTATTTTTTACTTCGAGAAGGTATTATATCTATAAATCTAGAAGGTAAAACAACATACTTTTTTTGCCTGGAGTGATTCCATATGAAAATGCTAGAACATGAAACGTAACAACCGTATATCTCAATTAGAGGCCCTCCTCCTCTGTTTATTCACTTTATTTTTCTTATAATAAACAGGAGGATCGAACATGAAAAATGATAAATTATTTTTAACACTTTTAGAAAATGCAAATACGAGCTTTAGTGGATGGGATTTCTCTTTTATTACAGAAACTGGTCGCATGAAAAGTGAATTACTTTCTTGGTCATATGGCAGCATGGCCTTTCAGCTTATACAAAACGCTCATGCTATGCTTGATATGGGAACAGGTGGCGGTGAATTTTTATCCCTGTTAAGACCTTTCCCTTCAACTATTTATGCGACTGAAGGTTATACACCCAATATCCCTATAGCAAAAAAGAAATTAGAACCTTTAGGTGTAAAAGTAGTAAAAGTAACGGATGACAACACCTTACCGTTTGATGACAGGCAATTCGATTTAATTTTAAATCAACATGAATCATACTCTGCTTCTGAAGTAAAAAGAATCCTTTCTCCAAATGGCATCTTCCTTACGCAGCAAGTAGGTGGCTTAGATTGTGCGGAAATCAATGAAACGCTCGGCGTACCACTCAATCTAGAATTTACAAATTGGCAGTTAGAAACAGCTCTAGAGGAAATACAACAAAGTGGTTATAAAGTTTTACAATATAAAGAAGAATTTCCCGTTCAAAGATTTTATGATATCGGTGCTTTCGTCTATTATTTAAAAGCCATTCCTTGGCAAGTACCTAACTTCGAAACTGAAACATATATAAATGAGCTATACAAAATACACCAAATTATTCTACAAAAAGGGTATTTCGATGTGAAACAACATCGTTTTATGATTAAAGCTCAAAATCTTTAATCAGTGGACGTTTCTTCTTGTTAAATGAATCAGGCTGTTACTGCGGGCTAATTCGAAGAGAGACCTAAAAGGTATGCCTCATTACCTTTTAGGTCTCTTTTTTGAATACATTACTTATTCTATCCTTAAAAATCATTTTACTGCGGTTTATTCAGCTGTTCTACAGGAACTGGATTTCCTCCCACTCGTTTCGCTTTCAATTCAAAATAGGCATCTAAAACTTCTCTTCCAATTTTAGAATTAATCCCTGATTTATCATCGTTTACCCATGGTACAACTACAGAAAATGCAACTTCCGGTTCCGCGTCATAAGGGGCGTAGCCAGCTAGGGTTAAATTATAACATTTTTTTCTATCTCCATTTTCGTCTTTACCTGTATCGCTATCACCACCATATATCGCTTCTGCTGTTCCTGTTTTTCCAGCAGGCTTATAAGGAAGATTTTGAAAGTGGGCTACACCAGTTCCGTCAGTTTCTTGAAATACCTTTCTAAATCCCTCTTTCACTTGATTTATATACGAAATATCCATATCTACACGATTTAAAATGACTGGTTCCATTGATTGAACAACCTTACCAATATCCTCTGCTTTATCTGGTTGCTCTCTAATCTCTTGTACAATTTGTGGTTTCATACGATAACCACCATTCGCAATCGTTGAAATATATTGCACAAGCTGAAGTGGTGTATACGTATCATATTGACCGATTGAATAATCAAGTAAGAATCCCGGTGTATTATCTTTTCTTCCCCGTTGTCCCGCAGTCTCATTTGGTAACTCAATCCCCGTTAGAACGCCTAAACCAAATTGCCCAAAATGATAGCGCATTTTATCAAATACTTCTTGTTTTATATTTAACGGACTATTCGGTACATAATCAATTCCAGCAATCTTTAAAGCGGTATGAAACATATATACGTTAGAAGATACTTGTAAAGCTCTTACATCATCAACATCACCAAAATCTTTCCATGATCTCTTTTCTTTTGTTGTTCCTTTAAATGTCATCGGCGCATCGAAAAAATGAGTAAATGGCTTAATAGCACCCGTTTGATAACCTGTTAGTAAAGTTGCTCCCTTTACTGTTGAACCTAATTCATAAGAGCTCGTCATTGTACCAAGTGCAAAATCTTCTACTTGCATATTTCCATCTTTATTTACTAGTTTTTTTCCTGAAATTGATAACAGCTGTCCATTTTTAGGGTTCATCATTACCACAAAGGCCCGATCAAGCAACGGTTCTATGCCTTTGAATGCCATTAAATTTCTTTCAATGCTTTCCTCAACTTGCTTTTGTAATTCCATATCAATCGTTAACATTAAATTATTGCCACTTTTTCCTTTTTTAATTTGTTCGGTTCGAAGTATCTTTCCCTCCTTATCTGTAATGTTTTTTGATTGCGCTTTCGTACCATGTAACGCATCTTCATATTGCTTTTCAATATAACTCTTTCCAACACGATCATTACGGTTATACTCTCGAACTAAATAATAGTCTAGTTGTTCCTTTGGAAGTCCTTCATCAGCGCTTGAAACGTTACCAAGTATAGAACGAAGTATCTTATCATATGGATATATACGTTCCCAATCTACAGTTGTATCTACACCTGGAAGATCCGCTAACTTTTCACTAACCACGGCATATTCGCCTTGTTTTACATCCTTCTTAATAATTTGAGGAATCATTTTATAACCAGCGCTCATTTTACTTTTAATTGCTAATACTTCTATATCTTGGACAGTAAGTTCCTTTAATTCCTCTGCTGTAATCCGCTCACGTCTCAATTCTTCCATCTTTTTATCTAATTCTTTTCCCTCTATTTTTTTTGCTCTTAGTTTCTTTTCATCCTCCTTTGTCACCTTTTCTGCTGCACGCTTCTTATGTAATTGCATCCAAAAATCTTTCTTATCTACCTCTGTTAATTTATCCATAGCTTCCTGCGGCATTTCAATGATTTTCGCAAGTAGTTTTGCCGTATTTAACATTTCTTCTGGATTAACGCCTGTCATTTTTGTATATGTAATAGTCCGTAATGGTTTATTATCAACAATCGAATGGCCTTCTCGGTCAAAAATTTTACCACGCGGAACAGGAGTACTAACCGTTAGATCCTCCTTCTTTTCCACCTTATTTGTATACGTCTTGCCATCTATAATTTGGACCTTACCTAATTGAATAATAACAGTTGAAAACATAAGAAATACAAAGAAAAACAGCACATTTAACCGAAAAGGAATGTGGTTTTTCTTTTTCCGTTTCGTTTTCTCTTTCTTCTTTTCCATTAGGCTCTCCTCTCTCTATTGTTTAAAGTCCCTTTCCCTCACACAATTCGCAAAATAAGTAACCAGAAACAAAACCATACATACTCATCCTGATATAAAAATTTTCTCTATTAATAATATTAAAGCACATAGATAATATAATTTATAGTATTTTATGGAAAATTAAGAGAATTAAAACTCGAAAAAACCGAGATAAAAATACCTCTTATCTCGGTTCTCCTACACCATTTAAAATTGATCTACAAACTGCCCAATCTTCTGCTGAAATACATAATCAAAATGATTCTCTTTCCCCATTAATTCTTCATTTACTAAAATTGTTGTTGCCCCTACTTCTCTTTTTGCAATTTGCGGGAATGATGCAACCGGCTGCACTTTTAAAGACGTTCCCATCACTAGTAATACATCCGTTTCATATAAACGCTGTATTGCATTTTGATATTGCGGTAATGTATCACCGTATAAAACGACATCTGGATTTAAGATAAAATTACATATTTCACATCGTGGCAGTTCATGATCTATCATATATTGCAAATCATATTTCGTTTTACATTTTGGACAGTGGGCTGTTTGGAGTGTGCCATGTAAATCAATAACGTGCTTACTACCACCTAATTGATGTAAACCATCGATATTTTGTGTTAACACCGTGATATCTTTTCCTTTTCTTTCTAAATCAGCTAAAAATTCATGCCCACGATTTGGTTTATATTGATGAAACGTATTAATTTGAAATATTTCTTTATAATGTTTCCAAAACTCTTTTGGGTTACGGTTATAATACCCTCTCGATAAGTACATTTCTACTTTTGCATCTGCATATAAACCATTCGCTGATCGAAAATCCGGAATACCACTTTCAGTACTCGCACCAGCACCCGTTAATACCGTAATCTTATTTGCTTTTTCTATAATAGAACGTACTTCTTCATATTGCTGCATGACTCTCACCTCTATGTATACTTCTTCCTATTATTATAACATTTGTCCATAGTAGGCGTTGCATTTTTGCTTAGTGTGTTGCCCCGCCGCATTCTACAATATCTGTTTCTACCTCTAATGCGACCTGTATTAACAATTCAATTCCTTTTGTAATAACAGGCAGTGACATACTTGATTGCCCAGGATGATTACTTGCTTGCTTTGGCAAAAACGGAATATGTATAAAACCACCTCGGATCCTATTTCCATTCTTACCTAACATATGCATAAGTCCATAAAAGAGATGATTACAAACAAATGTACCTGCAGTTTGCGAAACAGAAGCTGGTATTCCTTCTTCACGAAGTTTCTTTACAATCGCTTTCATTGGAAGCGTAGACCAATATGCGACTGGTCCTTCTTCTATAATAGGTACATCAACCGGCTGATTCCCCTCATTATCAGGAATCCTTGCATCATCAACATTAATTGCAATTCGTTCCACTGTAATATCTGGGCGTCCTCCTGCTTGTCCTATACATATAACAAGCTCTGGTTCTATTTCCTCCATATAAGTCTGTAACACTTGTAGTGATTTATGAAACACAGTGGGGACTTTTTTACTAATAATCTTGTAATCTCCCATCACTTGGCCATCTAGTTCCTTTGCAACTTCCCAGGCAGGATTCATTTCTTCTCCACCAAAAGGCTCAAACCCTGTTAACAATACTGCCTTCATCATCCCCACTCCCTTCTAAAACCTGTACGCAAGTCCATACATGATGAACATATTAATCACAAAAATAGTAATCGCAATTGGTGCTTGAGCCTTTATTACCGCGTTTTTATCTTTTAATTCTAATAGCATCGCTGGTACAATATTAAAGTTTGCTGCCATCGGCGTTATCAATGTACCACAGTACCCTGCAAACATTCCAAGCGCAGCCATGATCGCTGGGTTACCTCCATGCATTTGAACGATAAGCGGTAGACCAATTCCTCCTGTTATAACAGCAAATGCGGCAAAGGCATTCCCCATTACAACTGTAAACAACATCATCCCTAAACAATATGCCATAACAGCGACAAATGGATATTCTGTCGGCAATACTTGTCCTACTAAATCTGAGACAACTTGCCCCACACCAGATTTTGCAAAAATACCACCAAGCGCTGCTAACATTTGTGGTAAAATAACGGCCCATCCGACAGCTTGTAATAATCTGCTTCCCTCTTGTACAGGGGCTGTTATTTTTGCCTTTGTGATTCCCATTGCCGCTACGAAAGCAAGCAATGCCCCAAGAGCTAATGCGATTAATGTGACCTTCTCAGGATCAACGAGAAATACATTTCCAAACTTTAGCTTTCCTAACGTTAACGTACCAATGATTGTAAAAATGGGAATTAAAATAGCGGGCATAAAAATTTTATTTCTCAATTTTTCTGCATGTTTCACTCGCTCTTCTGTAGGTGCTTCTTTTTCATTGGACTTCGTTACTTTATTTAATGATGCTAAAACGACCATTGCTAATACAATACAACCGATATAAAATGACGGAATCATATTCCCAAATAAAAATGTAATAGAAAATAATGCCCAAAATAAACTAGAACCAAGGCGATTTGGATGCTGACGATCAAAAGCAATACGAATCGCGACAAAGGCAACAATAATACCTAATAAATAATAGATTGTATCAAGTGTAATAATATTCATCTTATATCGCCTCCTTTTGTTTGCTTTCTTCTTTTTTCATCGTTTTTTCAATATACTTATCGAATCGTTTAAAACGAATCCAACTGACAATAAAAGCTGAGATTGCCGTAGGAATTCCCCAAAGCGCCATATCCCACACACCAACATGCATTCCTACCGAATCAAAAAATCCCTTCATTAATAGAATTGCTCCTGTTGCGATAAAAATATCTTCCCCAAAAAACCATGCTGTATTTTCAGCTGCCGCTGCATTCGCTTTAATCTTTTCTTTCAGTTTTTCTGGAAGTTTTCCGTAACGCCCTTGTGCTGCCCCTTCTGCCATTGGTGCAACTAATGGTCTTACTGTTTGAGCATGCCCACCAATATTAAGTCCTACTGCAGCTGATCCTTCGCGAATCGCAAAATATGACATGAGTACTCTTCCTGTTGTAGCTCCTTTAGATTTCGTTATTAATGCTTCTGCTCTTTCTTTTAGTCCATATCTTTCTAGTATCCCAATGACAGGGAGTGTTAATAAAATTGGCATCGACATATATCTGTTTTCTATGAAAAACTTTCCAAACATACTAATCACATCATAAAAACTCATCCCTGAAATCATACCCGTTGCAATTCCTGCAACCATTACAACTAATAACGTATTAAGACGAAATAAAAATCCAACAGCTACAAGCAATATTCCAATTAATTTCAGCATTTATGTATCTCCCCCTTATTCTACTTTGGTGCACAAATAGAAATATCGTTTAATCGAAATGTTCTGTATATTTTTTCTGCAAATTGAACTGCGTGCTCACCATCACCATGTATGCAAATTGTTTGCGCATCAATATTGATTATCTTTCCACCGACTGTTTTTACATTTCCTTCCTTAACCATCTGCACTACTTGTTCAATTGCTATATCTTCATTTTTTATGATTGCATTTTCTTCTGTTCGGCTTGTTAATGTTCCATCTAATTGATACGTACGATCGGCAAACGCCTCTTGCACAAGCTTCAGTTCATATTTTTCGGCTGCTTGTATAAATTTACTATTTGCTAATCCATACAGGAATAACTCTGGATTTATTTGATAGATTGCTTTTGCAATCGCATCCCCAATTTCTTGATCAGTAGCTGCCATATTATAAAGTGCACCGTGTGGTTTTACATGATGCATCCTCCCTCCTGCCGCTCTTATAAATCCATCTAATGCTCCGATTTGATATAAAACATAATCATATACTTCATCTGGGGAAACGCGCATCATCCTTCTCCCAAACCCAATTAAATCTGGAAAACCTGGATGCGCACCTATTTCCACATTATTTCTTAGCGATTTTTCAACAGTCTGGCGCATAACAGTTGGATCACCAGCATGAAAACCACATGCAATATTTACTGACGAAACAAACGGAAGAATTTTATCGTCGTTTCCTATTTGATATGCACCAAATCCTTCTCCTAAATCACAATTCAAATCAATCGTAACCATGTTCTATTCCCCCCCTACTTTAAGCTTGTAAAGCGATAAATTTCTTTAATAAATTCATATTTTGTTCTTGCTCTATGTAAAGTTCTGTCGCTTCTGTTATAGAAGTCTTTGCAAACGTAACATAATCACCTGGTTTCAATTGTGCAAGGATAGGTAAATCAACTGATATGACATTACCAATTCGCGGATATCCACCTGTCGTTTGTCTATCTGCCATTAAGATAATTGGATTGCCACCAGGCGGCACCTGAATTGTTCCAAAGGTAACTGCACTTGATAAAATCTCAGATTGTTCTATTCTTTTTAGTTCTTCACCTTCAAACCGATATCCCATACGATCAGCATAATTAGATACTTTATATTCTTTTGTAAAAAACGCATCTAAACTCTCATTCTTAAATTGATCCCATTCAAAATCTGGAATGACACGAATAGTTGGGCTACGACTATATTTAGGTAAAACATGACTACATATCCCCCAACTTGTTGCCATTCTTTCTTCATCCATCAAGTTCTTTATCAAGCAAGTAGCAAATTTTGACGGTGTACCAATTTGAAAAAGATCTCCCTTTTTCAATGCCCGTCCTTCCATTCCACCTATACTCCCTCTTACATATGTACTTTTACTTCCCATACTACTTGCAACATCAATTCCACCTGCAAAGGTCACATATGTTCTACACCCAAATTGCACCTTCCCGAAACAAAGCATGCTCCCTTCTTTCGCCAGAACTGGTCGCCATAATGGAATTGGCTCCCCGTTTAACAGAGGCTCCGTATTCGCACCACCAATTGCCAGCAATGTTGTTTTCTTTATAAGTAGTTTCGGTCCCATCATTGTAATTTCTAATCCAGCTTCATTCCCTTCATTTCCTACTAACATATTTATCATTCTTAATGCTGCCTGGTCCATAGCACCGCCAACAGGTACACCATATTGTTGATAATGATATCTTCCTAAATCTTGAACCGTTGTAAACATCCCCGCATGTAAAATCTCAACATTCATTTCTTAGCTCCCTCCATAACCAGAAACTCTTCCTCTGTTATTGGGATAAAACGTAAATACATTCCGCTTTGGACATATGTAGGCTTTTCTTCATCTGGCTGAAACAATGCAATAGGTGTCCGGCCAATAATATTCCAGCCACCTGGTGTTTCTAATGGATATATTCCTGTTTGACTTCCGCCAATTCCAACTGAACCAGGCGCTATTTGTAAACGCGGTGTTTGTTTTCTAGGTGTTTCGAGCTCTTTGGGCATCCCACCTAAATATGGGAAACCTGGTGTAAACCCTAACATATAAACAAAATACGTCGCTTCACTATGAAGACGAATTACATCACTTGCACATAACTCATGGTATGCTGCAACTTCTTCTAAATCAGGTCCATATTTACCGCCGTAGCAAACTGAGATTGAAATACAATCATATTGTTTTTGCGTTTTATTTTGAGTATGACTAAGCAATCGATTTACGTATTCACATACAAAATCATAAGGCACTATCTTTCTTTCATTTTTCTCCCATAATTTATATACATCATAGTATACTGTTAAAGAAGCAAATGAAGGTACACACTCAATCATTCCATGAAAAGGATTTTGCTTTAATAGACTGCATAAATTTTGCACATTTTCATATATAGCCAAATCAATTTTTTCTCCAAATGTAACAACAACTGCTTGATCCCCTAGTGCTGAAAATTTCATCATATCCCTTCCTTTTCACCCATCCAGCCAAGTTCTTTCGAAATTTGATGCGCTGTTTCTTTCACTTTTTTAATAAAGGTTGGAATTGTCGATTCATTATACTCAATTTCTAATCCTGAAATACTAATACCAGCTATTACATGACCATCGCTTGCAAAAATAGGTGCTGCAATGGCAGCTGTATGGTTCTCAAGTTCCGAATAACTTATCGTATATCCTTCTCTTTTTGCCTTACGTAACTGGTTTTGTAACTCTTCTTTATCCACTATCGTTCCATCCGCAAATCGTTGTAATTGTACTTTCTCTACATACCGCATTTGATCGGCTTCTCCAAAATACGAAAGTAAAATACGCGGACATGCTCCTGCATATAAAGGTGCTCGTCTTCCAATCTCTGTGTATACTCTTACTGGTTGATCTCCATCCATTTTTTCAATATAAATTGCCTCATTATCATCTTGAATAATTAAATTGACAGCTTGACCAAGAGAATCACTAAGCTTTTTCATATATGGTTTTGCAATATTTCGTACCGATAATCGCTTCGAAACAAGTTGACCAAACCTTAAAAATATTAATCCCAGTCTATAGGCTCCCTTTGTTGTCTTTTGTAAAAAACCCATTTCCTCAAGCGAACCAATTAAACGGTATACAGATGTTTTAGGCATCCCCGTATGATGAACCATTTCCGTTAACGTTAACTCTTCATGTTCATAAAATAGTTCTAAAATATCCATCGTCTTTACAGCTGTTTTATTTATACTCATCCTAGCTCCCCTAAGTTCCGTAATTCGGAACAATAATTCCGTTTTTCGAAACAAATATATAATTTAAAATTATAAAATATTCTTTCTTTTTAGACAATATTTTTCTAAAATAAAAAAAAGCATTGAAATGAACATTCAATGCTTTTTAACACATATATCAAAACCTTATCTTTAATGCAACGCTCTTACTTGTTGCAACGGCCAAAATACTACTTCACCTTTTCCGACAATTTGATCTTCAGAAACAAATCCAAACATGCGGCTATCTTTTGAAACTTGACGATTATCTCCCAGTACAAATACTTGTCCTTCTGGAACTTTTTCTTTTCCAGTTTTTTGCTCTAACGTGAAATCAGGAGTTAGCTTCCCTTTACCTACCTGTTCCTTATACTCTGCTAGATATGGTTCATCTACCGCTTTTCCATTCACATATAATACGTCGTTTTTATACTCAATCGTATCCCCCGGTAAGCCAATTACTCGCTTCACTAAATCATATCCTTCTTTTCCATGAAACACGATAATATCAAAGCGATTTAAACCTTGTATATTATAACCAATTTTATTGACAAGGACACGCTCATTATTTTCTAATGTAGGCATCATAGACTCACCTTGTACGAGAGAAGGAGTAAATAAAATACCACGTACAATTAAAGCGATTCCTATTGTAATTCCTATTGTTTTAATCCATGAAATAATTTCTTTTTTCTTGCTTTTCTCCATTTTTTCCCCTCTTCTCTAGCATTATAATGATTTTGTCAATCCCACTAGATCTTGTACAGATTTTTGATTTATTTCAGCAAAACAAGATTTACCTTCTCGGACTGCAGTACCAATATGCGCTTCTGAAATTCCTGTTTCATTCAATACTCGTTGTATATTTTCCTTTGTCACACCACTTCCAGCAATGAGCTGTACATCACCTTGACTTACTCTTTGCATTTCATGGAGTACAGGAATATTTTCCACTATGCCTCCTTGTCCACCAGAAGTTAAAATATGAGTGATCTTTTCAAAATTACGCAATGTTTGAACTGCACCAACAAGATCAGCCATTTCATCTATTGCACGATGAAATGTGACATTCATTCCATCTACAACAGATAATAAATCAGCTAATTTTTCTTCATCAATTTGATTTTGTTCATTCAATACACCTAATACAACACCGGCTGCACCAAGTTCTTGCGCGACTCGAATATCTTCTTTCATCATTTCGATTTCTTCTGCTGTATATATAAATGACTTAGCATGAGGACGAATCATAACATGAATAGGTATGTTTACAGCTTTCACCGCTTTTTTTATAAAAGCATAACTTGGTGTTAATCCACCTTCTGTGTATGCTGAAATGAGTTCAATTCGATTTCCACCAGCTTTTTCAATTTGCTTCACATCTTCTAAACAAGTTGCAATAACCTCTAGCATGAAACTTACCTCTTTTCGTACTTTTTCCACATTATTATACCGTAGTATAAATCCGAAACATAGGTTTCTCATATAAAACTTGAAAAAAGCAAAGAAAATGAAAGATTTTTCAAACTCCTGTAAAGTTTAGAAAAACAAGTTCATTACCCTAAAGTTGCGTACTTGAGAAACAACTGAATTCTCTTTCTTTATTTCCATAATTACTATATTTCTGTTATTCTTTTAATATATTTCTAAATTTTGTCACAAACAATACAAGGAGGCTCATTATACGATGAATATGAAAGCTACAACATTGACAGCAACAACTATTGTAATCGCTTCTCTTTTACCATCCACTACTGAAGCAGATACGCAAACAACAGCTGTACAACCAAAGAGCAACGCAGGAATCGGATACGTAAAACTTGATAACGTTCAACTCTATCAAGAAAGCACAACAAATAGTGATTCCCTTGGAAGTATTTCATATAACACACCTGTGATTATTCTCGAAACTACACGTAACTGGTATAAAGTAAACTCCCAAAACAAAATTGGCTACATCCAAAAGTCCAATTTATCTTTGAAAAAGCTACATCCACAACAAACCCAACACATCGTAACTGCAGACGCCTTAAATATTCGTTCAAAACCAAGTATACAATCATCCATTATTGACGTATTACCAAACGGAGCATTTATCTCTGTCCAAGAAACACATCACGACTGGTATCTCATCTCTCACAACGGACAAAAAGGATACGTAAAAAAAGAATTTGTATCCAATCGTTCACACTCATTCGTTAATGGGATTACAATACAAAACAATGCTTACTACGTTGCAACTCCTAACTTAAAAGTACGCAGCGGTGCAGGGACAAACACTGCTGTTATTGGCTCTTTACAAAACGGAACGCAACTTCAAGTCGTTGATACTGTAGGTACATGGTATAAAATTCGTTTTGGCTCTGGATATGGGTATGTTGCAAAACATTATGTATTACAAAATAAACCACAAGAGAAATCTACATCACCTTCCATACCTGCTGTTTTTAAATTTCCAACACAAGGACAAGTTAGCTCACCATTTGAAGTGAGATGGGGACAAATGCATTATGGTGTTGACTTTGTGGCAACTGGAGATATTTCTATCCATGCTGCAGCTGCTGGGAAAGTTATCAAATCCTACTATTCTAGTAGCTATGGTAATGTTGTATTTGTCACTCATTACATAAAAGGAAAATTATATACGACTGTTTATGCACATATGAAAAACAGATTTGTACAAGCCGGAGATCGCGTTCAAGTTGGTCAAGAGTTAGGGCAGATGGGGAGCACTGGACATTCAACAGGACAACATCTTCACTTTGAATTACATAATGGGGAATGGAATTTCGAGAAAACAAATGCCGTTGATCCACTTCCTTACTTAGTACGGTAACATCTTATGCTACGTAATATTCCGTTACTTATTGAGTATCTAGCTTTCTTCGGTCTAATCTGTTGTTTTGTTATTTATGATACAAATATATATTTTTTAAGCATACTCATCTTATTTGTATGCTGTGAAATATTGCGAGAATTATATAAAATACGATTAAAAAAACACATTTCTCATCTATTTACATCACTCATTATTATCGTTTGTTTAATCACTAATTTTATGATTGATGGTCTATTTCTATCGAGTATGTTCCCTGTATTTTTTATAAGCGTTCTTCTTATTGTATCTCAATATATCTACGTGCCTGAACATCACAAAAAAGAAGATAGAGAAGAAAAGATTGTATAGTCTCTTCTGACATATACGTCCATACAAAAAAACCACTCTTGAAATAACAATTCAAAAGTGGTTTTTTCTGCACAAAACACTTTGTTTTTATAACTCCATACGGTTTAAAATATCTTTTAATGTTTTTAACTCTTCGATTGTCAATGTGATACCTTTTCCCATTTTATCATGTTCCGGTGCCCAATCACGCAAATCATACTTTGGCTCTTTGCCGTTCCAGCTAATTAGATTGAGTTCTTTGTTCCAGCCTTTAGGTGACTGTGATATAACTCCAAAAGTTTCTTTAATATCAAATTTGATTTCTGCCACTGTTTTTCCCCCTTTCACATATATATTCCCTTATCTTCTCTCCTACATTCTCTCATATGTTATATCGATAGTGCTAATTTTCCGCACGTCGATCATTGAACACCTTTCACTGTTCATCCCCTACAATAAAAAGAACTTTGGTGTATACCAAAGTTCTTTTTATCATTATCTTTTATCAAGTTTCGCCGCAATTCTATTTCCAATAAATTGTACAGATTGAACGAGAATCACAAGCATAAGTACCGTAACAACCATAACATCTGTTTGGAAACGATAATAACCGAAACGAATCGCTAAGTCACCGACACCACCACCGCCGACAACACCTGCCATAGCTGAGTAGGAAATAAAGCTTACTGTTAAAACTGTTAAGCTTAATACAAGACCTGAACGCGCCTCAACAAGCAGTACTTTCCAAACAATTTGCAGTGGCGACGCTCCCATTGCCTCAGCAGCTTCAATTACCCCTTTTGGAACTTCGCGCAGCGCTTGCTCTACAAGTCTTGCAAAATAAGGAATGGCTGCTACTGATAAAGGAATCGTTGCAGCGATTGGACCAATTGTAGTTCCTAATAAGGTTCTTGTAAATGGTACAAGAGCTACTAACAAAATGATAAATGGAAATGAGCGAATAATATTTACGATGCCGTTTAATGTACGATGGACAATATTTTGTTCCAAAATTTGTCCTTTGCTAGTAAAATATAAAATTACACCTAAAGGAATTCCTAAAATAATTGCCGCTCCAACTGAAAGTCCAACCATTAAAAATGTTTGCAAAAGCGATGTCCAAATTTCTGGAAGCAGTGGAATAACATTATTGAACATGTGCAATGCCCCTCTCTCCTTCAACACCTAATAGAAGTTTTGCGATTTCTGTTGTTGGTTTTAGATGTTGGTCACGTAAATGGAAGGATTCAACAACTTCTCCTTCTTCCATCACTGCTACTTTATTACAAATTTGTTTAATGACATTCATTTCATGCGTTACAATTACGATTGTAACCCCTAGCTCTTTATTTATCTTTTGTAGAAATTGCAAAATAGATCGTGTCGTTTTCGGATCGAGTGCCGATGTCGGCTCGTCACAAAGTAATACTTTGGGATCATTTGCTAATGCACGTGCAATCGCAACACGTTGTTTTTGCCCACCGCTTAGTTGTGAAGGAAAATGATATGCTTTATCGCTTAAGCCAACAATTTCTAAGCATTCTCGCACTCGTTTTTCTTTTTCTTCTTTTGAAACTGACTTCAATTCTAACGGCAAAGCAATATTATCCGATACATTTTTATTATGAAGAAGATGAAAGTGTTGAAAAATCATACCAATCGACTGTCTTGCCGTTCGTAAATCTTTCTTCGATAACTTTGTTAAATCTTCTCCATTTACAATCACCACACCTGAATCCGGCTTTTCTAGTAAATTCATTGTACGTAATAACGTAGACTTTCCTGCACCGCTCAATCCAGCAATTCCGAATATATCATGTTCTTCAATTTGTAATGAGACTGATTTTACACCATGAAATAAACCTTCTTTCGTCTGGAACGTTTTATTGATATCGCGTAACGTTATCATTTTCATTCACTCCTTTTCATTTGATTTAAAAACATCGTCTGCTATTAGCGAGAGTGTTACATCATCCATTGGCGGATTGTGTAAACCAGCTCGAACATTTAAATAATAACGGTGTAGTGGATTTTTTTCAGATAAGCTTTTCGCTCCAACAATTCGCATTGCTTTATCTACAACCGATATGGCTACATTCGTCGCAATATATTTTGCAGCTGCTAATTCGGCTTGCAAAGATTGTTTATCTTCTGCCTCATCATATTTTTTTGCAACTTGATATAAAAACGTGCGTGCCTGCATAAGTTCTAGCTCTAATTCACCTACTAATCTTCTAATATTCGGCAGTAAACTGATTGGATGATTTAAACTATTCGGTTGATATGACTTGGCAAAATCAATCGCATAATTTCTTGCAGCCTGCGCAATCCCTAAATAACATGCTGGTATATGCAGTAACCATCCAATTCCTTTTGGTTTCACCTGTGCACCTTTTACATCTGTAAAAAATTTATTTTGGATTTCAACATTCTGTAATACAAGATCATGGCTAGCCGTTCCACGCATCGCAACACTATCCCATGTCTCCTCTATATAGACACCTTTTTCGTGCCTTGGAATCACAAATTCTCCTATCTCTTCTCGTCCTTCAATACTTGCTGAGATGATGAAATAATCAAGTACAGGTGCCATCGTTGTAAAAGTCTTTCTGCCGTTTATAACCCATTTATCACCTTTTTTCACAGCTAATGTTTCTGGTTTCCCGCCCCTTGTTGGACTCCCTGTCTTCGGTTCTGTTGCTGCTCGGTTAAAAAGAGCACCTTTTTTTACTTCTTCACAAAACCAAGAAAACATATCAGGTTGCCATGAGCGATTTTCCGCAAGTTCTTTCACAATTCCAAGGTGCCAACCAATTGATAAAGCGGTTGCTCCATCTCCCTCTGCAATTTTTTCTTGAAATAAAACAAAATCATACAATGAAATGGCCTTTCCACCGACATCTTTTGGTAATGTTAGCTTCGTATAACCAATATTTTGTAAATCTTTAATATTTTCAAAAGGAAAAGATCCGAGTTCACTCAGTTGATGTTCCCTTTCTGCAAATCGCGGAATGAATTCTTTTATTTTCTCCAATACGAGAACTTGTTCTTCTGTTTCTATAAATGATAATGTCATATCAAGATCTCCTTTACTTTAAGTAGTCAGGGAGCACAAACCCCTCAAATTGTTCTTCAGATTGAATCATCTTTTTAAACTCTGGTGAATGATATGCTTCAATTAAATCTTTCACAAATGGTTTTTCTTTATCTTCATCGCGAACAGTAACAATAATTCTATGTTGTGATGGTGTTTTTTCTAATTCCAGCGCTTCTTTTAACTTATGTCCAGATGAAATAACAAGGTTTCCGTTAATAATACCGTAATCTAAATCTTTCATAGCTCTTGGAATTTGTGGTGATTCAAGCGGTACCAATTTGAAATCTTTCTTTTTAAACGTTATATCTTTTTCAGAGATTGTTAAAATATTTACATTGTCTTTTAATTTCACCCAGCCAATCTCTTCTAAAATACGTAATGCACGTTCTAAATTAACTGGATCATTTGGTACCCCAATCTTCATTCCATCCTTCAAATCATCTAATGACTTATGTTTTTCAGAGTATACACCTTGAGGTGCTGATGGAACCTGAATAACGCTCGAAATTTTTGCATTATTTTCTTTTGCGTACGATTCCATAAAAGCAGTACTTTGAAATATATTTGCATCAATATCCTTATTTGTTAGGGCTGGATTTGTTTCGTTTGGTGAATTAAACTCAACAATTTTAATTTTATAGCCCTTTTTCTCTAAATATGGTTGAACTGCCTTTTTCACTTGATCACTGTATGGTCCTGGGGTAAACCCTAAACGAATTTCTTTTTGGTCACCTGCAGATGATTTTGCGCAACCAGAAATTACAAATAAACTGCATACGATACTTACTAGTGTAAAAAATAAACGCTTCATCTTTTCTCTCCTCCTACTAAAAAAACAACCTTACATATAAGAAGGTTGTCATTTCTTTTCCTTCTTATCTACTCGGAATTAGCACCTTTTTATCACATGATAGGTTGCTGAAGTTTCATTGGGCCGTTCCCTCCACTTCTCTCGATAAGATTATATTTGATTATGCATTTTATTGTGTCACTATTCCGATAAAAATACAAGGTTTTTATCGGAATTTTTTCTATAATTTGTAAAGTTATAGAAAAAAAGACAGACTCAGCAGAACTATTCTACCTTTGTCTATCCTTTTTCTTACTTTCTTAATCACCTTTCAAAGTACGTATAGGTAACGATGCAACATACCCAATATAAGAGCACAATTCTTTAAAAAAGAACGGAATTTCTGTATCTAATGTTTTATATGCTGATGTGGGAGTCGGCGATGCGTATGCATCCATCCCAATATGCTTCGCTATTCTCATCGCTCGCTTCATATGAAGAGGATCGCTTACGATTGTATAAGTATGTAAGCCATTGTCAATTCCAACTTGCTTAGCATTCTTCAAATTATCTTCTGTAAAACGCGACTGTGTTTCAATTAATATATCTTCATCCTTTACGTCATGCTTTAATGCATACGCTTTCGCAGTCCGTGCTTCTTCCAGCTCTGATTCAAATTTAGTACCACCTGTAAAAATAATTTTCTTAATACTTCCATTTTTATACAAGGAGATTGCATGATTGATTCGTTCGCGGAATACAGGAGACGGTTTTCCATTCCAAGAAGCCGCTCCTAGTACAACAGCAGCATCTGTAGGTACCTCATCTGTTTTAAAGCGATTACTCCAAATATCGTAAGCTGCATAACTAATAAATAGAATTATAGAACTAATCATAAGCAAGAACACTTGCAGAACTCGTCTTTTCTTACTTTTCTTATTTTGTTTCATTTGTACTAGCCTCCGCGCATCATCCATACTTCTATTAATTTAAAATGACCTTTTTCGAATCATTACATTTGAGTTTATTTAAAAGAAGGAACTTTTCTAAACAATCAATTCGTATTATAAAGGATTTTCATTCAAATAGAGGATTTTTAATTTACTATTATTTGTGGTTCATACTATATGAGCTTGATTTATGTACAAATTTCCTCATACAACTCCATTGTAACGAATTTTTTCACGGAAGGGAATGATGAAACAAAAGTATATAAAAGAAGTAATCATTTTGTAAGAAAAAAAGGTATATTTTCCTCTCTTAAGAGCATATACCTCTTCCGTTTCACTTTACAATCCAATATTTCATATGTTGTTCCTCAAGTACACATGTAAAGCCTATCTTTTCTAACACTCTACTCGAAGCGACATTACTCGTTAAACAATCTGCCTTAATCGTTTGCACTTCTTCATTCTGCTCCAGCCACTTAACAAAGGCCTTTGCCATTTCAGTTGCATAGCCTTTCCCTTGATATTCTGGTACAATGCTATATCCAATCTCTACTGTACCAGTTGAATCAGGAGCACCTTTACAACCCATATCACCAATAATAACATTATCTTCCTTATGAATAATAAGTCCGCTCCATTTACTTTGTTTCGGGCTTTTTCGTAAACTTTCAGCAATCCACGGCAAAATATCTTTATAATCTGGCATTGGCCATTCTAAAGATATTTTATACGATATGATTTCCTGTAGCTCTTCTCTCCCTTTTATCATTGCCTCGACAAGTTCTAATGTAAAGGGGATCATCTTTAGTCTCTTTGTTTCTAAATTTGTCATATTTGCCTCCTATTTATACATGTCCATTTTGTGTAGTAATCGATCTTTCACGATTGGCCACTCACTTGCAATAATGCTATATACTACCGCATCTCTTACATAACCGCTTGGTAACCTTCTCTCATTTCGTAATATCCCTTCTTTTACTGCGCCTAGTCGTTCAATCGCTCGTTGTGCTTTTTCATTTCGCAAGTCTGTTTTTATTTGCACACGCAGCATGTGTAATTCTTCAAACGCATATTGCAATAACATGTACTTACATTCCGTATTCACACTTGTTCGTTGTACACTCGGATGATACCATGTTTGGCCAAGTTCAACCGTTTTGTTATCATTTGAAATACTATACAAACGTGTACTGCCTACAACTTCATTCGTTTTTTGATCTATAACAACAAATGGTAAATCCGTTCCCTTCTCATATCGTTTTACTGCCGTTTCAACATATCGCTCCATATCTTGATAACTTTCCATTTTAGCTATTAAATACGTCCAAACTTCTTTATTCCCTTCCACAATTGCAAATAATTTTTCTACATCATTTGCATCCATTAATCGCAACATCGCTCTTTTGTTTACTATTTCCATAAATACATCCCCTTTTCTATGTATCTAGCTATATTATAGTTTGCAACATAACACATATCAAAATATTCAAAATTTCATTTTCTATCGATTAAAATCTAATAATACGGAAAAAGGACTTACTTTAAGAACATAAGTGTGTCTTTTCATCTCTTACAGTAAAACATATGCAATTGGCCCACTAATCACTAATGTTAAAATCGTTCTTTCAATATACAAAATTAATAAGTTCTGAAACTTTTCATGGTATATCCATAGATAAAATACATGGGATAGACGTCGAAAAAAGCAAAACAAATGATACGGATACAACCGCAATCACAATCTTAGTTACAAGCGGCGCACTAACGACAAGTAATGAAAACTATTTTTTTATCCTTTTTCGATATTTATTATGACCATCTGCCACGCCAAAATACTCAAAGCCATTGTTTTTATAGAATTTGTTTAGTTTAGTATTATTTGCAACACAATCTAACTTTAAGAACTTTTTGTCAGTGTGCATATTATCTTGAATCCACATCAAAATCCTTTCACCTATTCTCCTTTTCATATACTTAGGGATAATCGCCAGTCTATGTAAATATAGTGAATCAAAAAAAACATCTTCACCAAAAATATGGCGATCCCACTCACTTTGCGTGGAAGAAACTGTAAAAGTACCTATCATTTCATTTTCTTTTAAAACGATGTAAGTGTTGTTGTTCGTTACAGCTTGTGCTATCTCTTCGTCATCTCTACCTTCTAAGAGGTACTGCCACTGATTGATTTCTTTATCTTTTAACCATTGAGCGATTTCTTTTAGCATATTAATAATAAGAGTACTTTCATTATTATGTGCAGTTCTAATTTGATAGCCTTCAAGAGTATTCTGATTCACTTTTCCTCCTCCTTTTTAATACTTCAGCTATTTATCTTGCTATTTGTGGGTAGTAAGCTCTCTTTTTATTACCTTTTATAACCCAAAAAGGCTTAGAGATTTCTCCAAACCTTTTTTATCCAAATAAAATTTTAGAAAACCACTTCTTGAGTACTTATCACATTATTGATTTCGCTGCGCTTTTTTAAACTCCTCCTTAATTTGATTAAGCGTTCCTTCTTCTGTAATTAATCGGTATGCTGCATACGCTAATGCTTTTGCGGATGTAACTAAGGCTTTATCGCCAAGTTCCGAACAAGCTGCTTCTCTAAATTCATTCGTATGCGCAATTAAATGGTCTGGACCAATTTTGATATAAGGATGAATCGTTGGTACAACTTGACTCACATTTCCCGCATCTGTTGAACCGATTCCAAGTCTCTCTTTACGATTTACTTCTTCACCAAGGTTTTCTAATTCCTCAGCAATCACTTCATTAAATGTTTTTGTCACTAATAATTCATCAATTTCATTCTGAAACCGATTGATTTTTACTGTTGTTCCTGTCGCCAGTGCTGCACCCTGCGCAATGTTTCGTACTTTTTCTGTTACTTCCGCACATCTCTTACGTGTTGCTGCGCGAATAAAGAAACGGGCTGATGCGTAATCTGGAATAATATTCGGCGCCTTTCCACCTTCAGTAATGACACCATGAATTTTCACATCTGACGGTAGCTGTTGACGTAGTGCATTAATCCCATTGTAAAGTTGAATAACCGCATCTAATGCATTAATTCCTTCTTCTGGTGACGCTGCTGCATGTGCTGATTTTCCATAGAAATAAAAATCAAGTGGATCAACTGCGAGTGACGGACTTGTTGTTGCTGTTTTTCCGCTAGGGTGAATCATAAGTGCCGCATCCATCTTGTTAAACAATCCTGCTTTCACATAACTTGCTTTTGCACTTCCATTTGGACCACCTTCTTCTGCTGGTGTTCCAAATACAACGATTTCACCGCCGATTTCTTCAATTGTTTCCGATAATGCAATCGCTGCTGCAACGCTAATTGTACCAATTAAATTATGACCACACGCATGGCCTAATCCAGGCAAAGCATCATACTCTGCTAAAAAAGCAATTGTAGGTCCTTGTTTTCCTGAGCTTTTCCGTGCGATAAAACCTGTTTCATGTCCTGCTATATTATGCTGCAATTGAAATCCTGCACTCCCTAAAAGTAAACTTAATGTTCTGGATGCAAAGAATTCTTGATTACCGATTTCAGGATTCGCATGTATATCATGACTTGTTTTTATGTATTTTTCTTTATTTCCTTCTATACTTTCCGTAATAATATTTCGGTGTGACGTTACTTGTTTTGTTGTCATTTTCCCCATTCCTCCTTTAAATTTACACATAAAAAAGCCTCTTTCTAAAAAATAGAAAGAGGCTTGAAAATACAAATTCAAAATAGCCTTCTTTCTTATCTTTCAAGTCTTTCACTTGCTGGAATTGGCACAGTATTCATATTGAATCCGCTGCCGAGGTTTCATAGGGCCAGTCCCTCCACCTCTCGTGATAAGAAAATTGTTTTTATTTTCATAAAATTATATTAAATTATTTTCATTCTAGTGTTATTCCGAGTAAATGTCAAGGAATTCCGATCTGATTTTAACGAATATCTAAAAACCCTTTTAAAACGCCAATCGTTTCAGGTGCATGTAATCTTGCACATATATAAGGGAATTCTGGACTTCCTTCAAACGTCATGTGAGATGTTAAAGGCGCTCCTGCCCAAAAGATTTCATCATCAATTAATAAAAATGGGAGTGACTTATTTTGTCTTTGTATTCTCACGTTTTTTAATGGAATTGGTCCATCACTATATATCGTGACCTGCGCTGCTGTACGCATTAATGCCTGCCATACTCTTTTGTCTACCTGTCTTGTACTTGGAAGCGAAATAATAATTTTTTGTTTTGCCGATAGAATATCTTTTAATAATCCTTTCGGTTCTTCCAAATTCATTTGCATAAACCATCTCAAACGTTTTGTAATTTTTCGTTCTAGCAATGGGCGCGAAGTAGTACGATCATATACATTTCCGTGTCTTTCTATGTGAGAAGTTAAGTGAGATAACGCTTGTTTTCGAGAAAGGTTTTTCCGCATATACTTACAGTCCGATAACTGAATAAACTTCCCTCTTGCTCTCGTTATCGCAACGTTTACTAAACGATGATTTTTATGATCAAAAAATAATACGCCGGGTCTCTCCTGCGGATAACTATCTACTGTATCAAATATCATCATATCTCGTTCAGACCCTTGAAATTTATGAACTGTTGCCGCTAATATAGGCGTATTTCGATACTTTGTTTTTTGCAAAATCTCCCTTATACATGTTGATAAGAAACGGGACTGCGCGCGATATGGCGTGACAACTCCAATCGATTGAACACCATCTAATAATCCAATTAAAATCAGCTGCATCGCAACGAAACCGGACATAATATTAAAACGTGAACCAGAGGCTGCATCTTTTAAAGAATAAGCGCCCATCAAACTTGTATCAAACAAAGCAATTGCTTCATTAGCAAATGGCTGTAATTTCGCTAATTCTTGTCTTGCCGAAACAGAAGGATGATCGAACACTCTATTCTTATAAATAAATGAGTTTGTAAACTTAGATATATCCGCATGCATTCGTCTTTGTTCCTCTAGCATAAATAAATTTGGATGCGTTTCATAACTATTTACAGATTGGACAATACCAGCATGATAAAACATATCTTCCCCTAGCCACTTTCTAACGAGCTCATGATTTGCCATCGCAATTGGTGGCAACTGTAAAAAATCACCGCAAACGACAATTCTTTTTCCAAGAGAAGCTGCTAAAGCAATTTGTGGTACATAAGCCATACTTACTTCGTCCACGACAATTAAGTCAAATGTTCGTTCGTAAATAAGAGAATCAATTGCACACTTAGATAGCGTTGCACCAATTACTTTTGCATTTTCAATATATTCTCTTTCTACTTCTTTAATTTTCGCTCTTTGTTTTCTAAGATCTCCTTCAATTTCTTGCATCCGCTTCTTATCAGAAGCAGTTGCTTTATACGATAAGATTTTTTGGCGAAGATCTTGGCGCATTTCCTCTAAATAAAGCTTTTCTTCTCCCCATGATCCATTCGTTGTTTCGACTAATCTAGAAGCAAGCAACGTTTCATGATTACGTATATGTTCATGTTGACTAAATCCATACCGGACGATTTCTCCTGGTGTCCATTTTTCTTTCTTCTCTATTTGCTTTGTGACTTCACTCATTAATACATCCACTGCTGCATTACTATGAGCTAGTACAAGTACTGATTTTCCTTTTTGATAATGCGCCGAAATAATGCGTGATAAGTTATAAGACTTTCCTGTTCCAGGTGGTCCCCACACATATGTCGCCCTATTATAAAAAGAACGATATGCAAGTTCATTCTTCGGATTTTTCATCTTTTCTATATGCCTTGGCGTGCTCTTTCCATCCAAAAGGCGTTTTACCCGCTGACGCTTTTGTTTATCTTTTCGTATATCTTTCAACCGCTCTTGCAGTTGTTCTAACAACTGCCATGGTTCACTGTATAAACTAGCTTCTCTTATTTCACCTTGTATATAATCATTCAATTTCAGCTCGATTTCTAATCCATGTACTGATAATACTTCTCCTGTTGTTTCCTCACCATCAAATTCAATTCGAATGGGTGTACCCTCTGGTAAGCTTACTTCTGAGATAAGCTGAAATACATAAACTGTACTTTCATAATCTGTATATAAAAAACGACCATTTATAATCGATAGCTTACTACCGCCTATCGTTTTCCAATGTTTAATTTCATATGCTAATGCTTGATGCCACTCTTTCATCGTTTCCGTTAATGAAGGAGTTTGTAAAGTTGTGTTCATTGCGTTGTCTCCTTCCTTCTTTCCAAACATACTTTCTCACTATATCATGAAACATCATAAAATTTGTAAGGTTTTTATCTTGCTTATTTTCTTAATTTTCAATATTATGATACATATTAAAATTATGGAAAGAAGGAATCGATATGCCGGTACAAAGAATCGAACATGTTGGAATCATGGTTGCAAACTTAGAAACATCGATCTCATTTTATGAAGAAGTAGTTGGGTTAAAACTTATCAAACGTATGGGACATCCAGATCCAAACTTAAAACTCGCTTTTTTAGGTGTAGATGGCGCCCAAGAAACTATTGTTGAATTCATTGAAGGTTATAATTCTTCTCTTCCAACAGAAGGTAAAATACATCATATTTGCTTCAAAGTAGATTCATTAGAAGATGAAATGGAAAGGCTGAAAAAATTAGGGATCACTTTTTTATTAAGTGAAGAAATTGAAACGCTACCAGATGGAACACGTTATTTTTTCTTCTCTGGTCCTGATGGAGAGTGGATCGAGTTTTTTGAGACAGAGCGTTCATAGAAAGGAACATATACAATGAATCAAGTAGAAATCCAACTAGGGCATATCAATTGTCTATTGTTACAACCCACGCAACAAGATAAAAAAATAACAATTGTTTTCTATCATGGATGGGGTTCTAGCATTTATAATCAAACATTTTTAGGTACTATTTTAGCAAACTTAGGATATACCGTAATTGTGCCAGAGATTATCTATCATGATTCACGTGAACCCTTGATAGATTATTTTTCTAAATCGATAATGGAACAATATTTCTGGAAAACCATTTTACATACCATTAAACATGATATAAATGATTTATTTACTAGTATCTATGAGAGTGAATACTGCTTAGGACATAAAATTGTAGTCCTCGGAAGTTCAATGGGTGGATTTATATCTTCCGGAGCTTTTATGGAGGACTCAAAAATTGATGCGCTTATTAATATAAACGGTTCAGGAGCTTGGATAACTTCTGAAGAGATTTTTCAAAAGTACGGTTCAAATGCCTCCAATGAAATTCATATGATTAGAAAAATGGATCCTATTCAGTTTATTGAACGCATTCATAATAGACCTATGCTGTTATTACATGGGGCAAGCGATGCTGTTATTTCACCTCTTGGACAACAAACATTTTATGAAAAAGTGCAATCACATTATCAAAACACACCCTCTAACATTACATTTATGCTATACCAAAATATCAATCATTCAATAAGTATTTCAATGATTGAAAAAGTTGTAAATTGGTTAGATGAGCAATTTGTTCTTTATAGCTAATTAAGACAGACTAGCAAAGCTTACATAAAAAATCAGCACCACTTATTTTGGTGCCGATTTTCTTACATATTAGGAAAATAGCGATGTATTCGCATATAACGCCGGTGAACCGCCCGAATGTACAAATAAAATATTATCTTCCTTCTTAAATGTACCTTTTCGGATTAGGTCGATAAGTCCAGCTACCGCTTTACCTGTATATACTGGATCCAATAAAATCCCTTCTGTTTTTGCTAAAAGCTGAACAGCTTCTACCATCTCAGGTGTGGGTAAAGCGTATCCTGGCCCAACGTACTCATCGAAACATGTCACTGCCTCACGCGGAATAAAATTTGGAATCCCAACGTGTGCTGAAGTTTCTTGCACCAGCTTAAATACTTTTTCTTCTTGTTCAGCTTTTCCGCGACTAACATTAATTCCAATTACCGGTACCCCTGTTTGATTTCCATAAAATCCAGTAATCAAACCCGAATGCATGCCCCCGCTACCACTTACACAAACAACTGCATTGAAATCAATTCCCTGTTCAAATGATTGGGTCATAATTTCCTGTGCACAAGCAATGTATCCCATCGCACCGGTAGGGTTAGACCCTCCAACTGGAATGATGTAAGGGGTATGTCCTTTTTCCGTTACCTCTTTCGCTACTTTTTGCATCTCATCCATAAGATCCGTCCCGTTCGGCACAACAATTACGTTCTCAGCACCTAGTAAGTGGTATAAAAAGTAGTTACCATTGAAATCCGGTTTAGAATCTTCTTCAAGTCCCTCTTCTAACACAAGGGTACACTTCATTTTCTCTTTTACCGCAGCTGCTAATGTTAAACGACAATGATTAGATTGAATACCTCCGCATGTAATTAACGTATCCGCACCTTTCGCTTGTGCAGCCGCTACAAGGAACTCTAATTTTCTCGTTTTATTTCCGCCAGCTGTTAAACCAAGTAAATCATCTCGTTTAAAATAAATAGAAGGCCCACCAAGCACTTCAGAAAAATGATCTAATTTTTCAATTGGCGTATATGATTCTGTGTATTTCCTTCTAGGGAATTTTGCTAAATTCATGCTCATTCATTCTCCTTCTGTATCCCCATTCAAGCTTTATACATATAATTAACGTAGCCTAACATGCTTTGCTTACTGCAATATAACCCTTACACTTTCAATTAAAGAAACTATATGTAGTAAAAACAACTTCAATGTTTTTTCGAAATAGATTATTTTCAGGAAACATTTTTCAGTATACTTGATTCATCGCAGTAAAGCGACTTTAACGATTTAAAAACATGATTTCTCCTAACATTTCAGTCATTTTTTTAAAGTTCATACATCCCCTACTTCCTTTTATAACTTTTGGATATGAGTATCTTTAAAATCCGTTTGATATTTAAGACCATATCCGAACAGACGATCCATCCCGATATGAGCTGTCCAAATTAAACCAATCATAAGGAGAACATCTAATTTTAGAAATACCCCTATCAAAATAAGTAATATGGATATTATGTAAGTATGAAATAGGTTATAAATCTGCGCACCAATACGATTATTGATAAGATATGCTAGCATTGAAACATCAGGCGCTAAAAGCAGTAAGAAAAATATAAACCAACTAAAATCACATAATGAATACATATATATGCTTGCGACTAAAACAATAAGCCCTTCCATATGTATGATTTTCTTCTCCACAGTTCACCCTCCCCCTTACAACTAACAGAATAATGATACTATTGTAACATTTAAATCTGAAACTAAACGCAACGAATTATCATACACAAAAAAAGCACAGGAATCCCTCCTGCGCTTTTTCTTACCATACCTATACTAACTTTCCATCACGTAATGTTAAAACACGATCACATACATCGAGTATTCTCTCATCATGCGTAATCATAACCGCTGCTTTTTGACTTTCTTTCACTTCCCGCTTCATCATTTCGACAACTTCACGTCCACGTTTTGAATCGAGGCTTGCAGTTGGTTCATCAGCTAAGATTAAATCCGGATTATTCATAAAAGCACGAGCAATCGCAACCCTTTGTTTTTCTCCACCAGATAATTGATTTGGGTAATGTTTTTTTCTTTGAGATAGCCCAAATGCAGCTAGCAAATGATCCACACGCTTTTCAGAATCTTTCCGGTCTTCTTTCTTCAATTTTGCAATATAGAGTAATTGTTCTTTTACATTTAAATATGGAACAAGATTTGCGAATTGAAAAATGAACCCGATCTTTCTTAAACGAATATCTGTCATTTCCTTTTCTGATAAACGGGTAATATTTTGTTCACGAATGTAAATATTCCCCTTTGATGGTGATAATAACGCACCGGCGATCGATAATAAAGTACTTTTCCCTGATCCAGAGGGACCAACAATACCGATAAATTCTCCAGCTTTTACATCAAGTGAAATCGGATGAAGGGCGGTTACTTCTGTATTTCCCTCACCATATACTTTACTTACTTCTTCTAATTTTAATAATGAAGTCATTACATACCACCTCCAATTGCTTCTAATGCATCAACCTTTAATACTTGATATAAGGAAATAAGCGTTCCAAGAATACTAATTACAATAAAGATTCCCGCATATTGACCAATCATTGCCGTCGTTAATAAGAACGGCATACTTTCTGGCAAAATCTTTTGCAATCCTTCTACCAATACAATACTTATCCCCATTGCCACAACAGATAAGAATAACGCTTGCATAACTAAACTATTTGCTAAATACGAATTTTTTGTTCCGATTGCTTTTAATACACCTAATTGCTGCGTTTTTTGTAGTGTAATGACATAGAAGAACACACCGATTAATAAAGCTGCGATCACAAGCAAGAATGCAATAATCATTGTTAATGTTCCTTGCTCTTCTTTATACCCTGGAATACTTTGAAGAACTTCTTTTTTCTCAATTACATGTGCATTTTTCACTTCTTTATCCGTACGAAGTGCAATTGCACTATAATCCTTTTGGTTTGGCTGAGCAATTTGTCCCCATACATCTTGATTCACATACACAACAGGTGTGTGACTAAACATCTGATCTTTCGTAAAGCCAACGATTTTGAATTCTTTTTTAGAAACCGGATCGATAATTGTATCACCAATATCTACACCTTTTTCTTTAATTGATTCGTCAGCAACCATTTCATCTTGTGCTGTTCCTAATGCATTCCCTTGCACAATCTTTGGTTCCAAGAACGTGTCACGTTCGCTTGCAAAAATCGCAATATCAACCTTTTTTGAACTATCCTTTTTTTCATACGTAGAAATTTTCACATGAAATGGTACAGCATCGTTTGCATCTACTTGCCCTACTACATCATCCACATCTTCTTTTTTAATTTGTGAACGGAGCAATTTATTTTCCGCATCATCTGCTAATACAAATTTTGTTGCATCCATATTTTGAATCGATGATGCATTATCATAGGATAAACCATTTGCTAATCCAGAAATCACAAGGACTAAGAATGATAATAAAATCATAATAAGCCCAATTAATCCGTATCTTAATTTTGATTGTTTTAATTCACGTAGAGCTAAAAACATTTCACTCGCTCCTTCCTCTTTCTTTCCATGTACTCATCTTAAAAAAGAAATATGAACGGAATATGAACAAAAGATTACAGAAAAATGTGCCAAATAAACAAGAGATTTACCTCTTCTGTAACATTTCAATTGCATTTTAAAGAGTAATACAAAAAAGAGAAACAGCTCTATAACAATTGTCCATGAACAATTTAATAAAAAGAAGGACCCTTTGTTTTATTACAAGTACGAAATAAAATATAATGTGTAACATTATATAGAGGAAAAAAAAGGACAGACAATACAGAGCAAGTCTGTATTGTCTGTCCTTCTTGTACTATAAATGGCCTCAGTTACTACTACAACATAGCTAATTGAAAAAGGGAATGCTTGATCCACAATTTCAAATCCCATATGTTCAAAAAAACGTTCATCGCTTAAGTTACCAATTCTATTTCTAGCAACTGCAGGAGTGCTTTGTGAGTTTTTTACTTCCATAAATATTTTTAGGTTATATACAAAAACATGCTTTGACATCGTCTAAAGCATGTTAATTATTTAAACGAATATAAAACTGCTCAGTTGATTTTTTCAACTCATCTATTTATTGAATTCATTAACTGGAAAAAGTATTCAGGTTTATGAGTCTTATTTAGGTTATACCATGCATGTAATGTATCTGGTGCAAATACATCTAATTTTTTCAGTACTTCCATTGTAAATTCCAGAGGAGCTACTCCTGATGCAGTAACCAAATTCTCACCAGATACCGCGGGTCTCATCTCATAAAATTTTTCTCCTTTATAATTAGGACAGACCATTTTAATATACTCTAAGTCATTGCTTGTGTGCTTTCTAGAATCTAAGTATCCCATATTCGCGAGGGCCTCAGTTGCACCACAAATTGCAGCAACAATAGTGCCAAACTTTAAAGCTTCGCCAATTTTTTTCAAGATAGGTTGATGAATATCTTCTCTCCAAGTATTCCCTCCAGGTAAAATTAAAAGATCTTTACTCCTAAGAGTACATTCATCAAGGGAAATATCTGGTTTTATGCTCAGTCCTCCCATCGTAGTAATAATTTCTTTATTTGCTCCTACTGAAACTACTTTTAAAGGTGCTACATCTTTTTTGAAATATCTTCCTGAATTTAGTTCAGCAATTAAATATCCATATTCCCAATCTGACATTGTATTAAATACATAAAGATAAACATTTTTTGTTTGCATCTATTAACACTCCAATCACAATTGATATAGCCTATTATAATAAAATCCTCCTGACAGCGAGCGTCAGAAAAAAGGTCTTAACGTTATAAATCCGTATTTCCCTGCCCCCACCCCATGCCCATCAACTTAAAATTTTGAAGTGCCCCATCGCCATCAAACTAAGAAAAGTAAACACCCCAAAAACGAAAAAAAAAGAGCTAACTTTTCCAAATAACTAACTACAGAGCAAGAAAATTTTCATTTTGGAGGTACCACAAAATCTTAGCTTGATGGGCATGTACGGTACCCCTTAAACAACATTTAAAATAGATGTTTTAAAAAACAACCCATTATCTTCCTTAAAATATTTGATACTATAAAATAAAGAGCATTCAATTTATGTAGGAGGGTTTAAAATGGGAATTAAAATGTCTAGTGCTTATCATCCCTTTTTAAATAGAATTGTCGGAATTGATGAAATTCAAGAAAATGAAGCCTTACAAACAGATTTATACTGCATTGATGAAAATTGTCGTAAACAGCTTAATTTTGTGGATGAGTTCGAACGTAAATATACTGACAAAAGCGTGAAAAAGAAAATGAAAATGATTACTTCATGAAGTTATAAAATTAGGACCGTACATATTAGACATATCTAAAATGTACAGTCCTTTTGTTTACTAGTGGTTCACTTATCTAACCTAAAGATAAGTATGTGGTCCTTTTACAATTTGAATTTCTTTTTAAGCTTCTTATATTTTCTATATGAACGTCTAACAATGTTTAACATGAAATACGGTATTTTAACAGGGAAAGGCAATTTATAAATGAAAGGCAAGTAAAATGTAAAATATGCCTTTTCTAGGTCTCTCCACTTACTATCTTCTTTCGTTTTTAAGAAATCAGATACATCGACTACATATCCCCTTCCGTTTTCCATCATCACATTTTTCCCGTGAACATCACAAGGAGTTAATCCTTGTTCCCTTGCATACTCTAAAGCTTCATTGATATCAAGGATTACCTGCTTAGGAATTTTAATCCCCTTATGAATAGCATCGTATAAGGTAATTTCTTTTAAACGTTTCAATACTATGAAATTTTCTCCTTTATATATAAGCTTCGAATAAGAAGGATGATTTCCGATTCTTCGGTATACTTCTGACTCTTTTTCAATTCCTTCTCCTTCTCGCGCGTAAACTTTCACTACCCAATCTTTGTATTCTTTGTGCATAAATACTGCAGCATAATTACCTGTCCCTAAACACTTCCAAAGTCTAGGAATACCTTTAACTACTACAGGCTCGAATTCATCCTCACTTCTTATGCTTACCTCTTTTAATAATTCATCCTCTATCAATCCCACAAAACTATTTATACTCATCATTTCCACTCCGGTTTTGCTAAAAGGGGTCCCACCCACATTTTAACGAATGTTGGTGCTACCTCAATTACTATCTTAACAAATTAAAATTTTGTCTCTCTATTCTTTCATTCTATCCTCATACTGTTTAGCAAGCTTATAAAAATAAGAACGTTTGATGCCATACTTTTTCATGGCTCCTACTGCTGTAATTGAACCAGATTTCCATTCCTTGTAAGCATCCGTAAATTCTTCTGTTATTTCGACAGGCGGACGTCCTAAACGTCTACCTTGTTTTCTGGCAAGAGCAATTCCTTCAACTTGACGTTGTTTAATATCAATGCGCTCTTTTTCTGCAAAGGCAGATAATATTGTCAGTGTTGCTTTTTGAATTGCGCTCTGAATAACATCATTTGCACTTTCTCCAGTGTAATTGACGTTAATGTATGGTTCCTTTATAAATTGTAAATTTACTTTATTTTTTTCGTAATATCTAAATTCTTCTAATGTATCATTCATATTTCTTCCAAGTCTTGTCAAGGAATCAAACACAATGGTATCTTCTGTACGAACAAGACGTTTTAGCATTTGATAATTCTCTCATTCCATATTTTTCCAGATTCTTCATCTATGAAAATATCCCGTTCTTCTATCCCTAAATTCTTCATATTCTGAATTTGCCGTTCTTCGTTTTGATCTTTACTCGAAACTCGCACATATCCAAATTTTTTATGTTTCATATGCTACACCTCATTGATAATTATAACAATTATGTCTATAAAGGTGTATAGAATAAACAGATGTCTGTAAAATGAGAAACGGATATTTATAGCAAGATTTCGTAAGGTATTTTGGGATAAAAAACTTTGAATTTCTTGAGCAAATAGTTGTAATTCATCGGATACAGAAATAGACATACAAAAACGCCATCCTTTCCTATGATTCTACAGAAAGGATAACGCCTTTTTTGCTTTAGAGGTAGTGCAAAAACTTAGCTTTATAGCGATGGAACAGAATCCCTATAAAGATTTTTAATGTAATAAAATACGTTTATGTTACTACTGGATATTTCATCTCCTATTCCTTTGCTAAATGCCATTTAATGATATGTCCAGCGTGTGTAAGACCTCCTCCAAACCCATAGAGTAAAAGAGTGTCCCCTTTTTTCACCTTTCCTTCATTCATACCTATGTCTAATGCTAATGGAATGGAGACAGAAGAAGTATTTCCCATGTATGTTACACTTGTTAACGTTTTATCCAGTGGGAAACCTGATTTTTCACATATAGATTCAATCATTCGTAAATTAGCACTATGTGGAACAAACCAGTTCACCTCTTCCAGTTGTAACTCTGCTTGACATAACAATTCTTTAATACCAATTGGTAGTGTCCGTGCTGCCCACTTATATACTTCTCTTCCATTTTGAACTATCTTCCCATGTGTTCTTAAAGGATTTCCAAACATGGTAGTAGATAAATTTTTACGATATACATGCATGCCTCCTTCCCCATTTGTCCCAATATGGGTAGCTATAAAGCTAGACTCTTCTTCATCTTTCTCTACTAAAACAGCTGCGGCTCCATCTCCAAATAAGATACATGTAGTTCGATCTGTATAGTCTGTAATCTTAGATAAGGTTTCTGTCGTTACAATTAAAATCTTGCGATGAAGGCCAGATGTAATTAAACCATTCGCCAGATGTAATCCGTATGTAAAACCAGCACAAGTCGCATTGAAATCAACAGCACCTGTATGTTGAATATTAAAATACTCTTGTATTTGGCAGGCTACACTTGGAAAAGTGTAGTCAGGCGTAGTTGTTGAAACGAGAATACAATCCACGTCGACAAGACTTTTATGATAACGTTCCACTAAGTTTTCAATAGCTTTAAAAGCTAATGTAGAAGCATATTCGTTATCACCAGTAATTCTTCTTTCCTTCATCCCAGTTCTTTGTACAATCCATGCATCATTTGTATCTACTAATTTTTCTAAATCATCATTGGTCAGCTTTTTTTCAGGTACATAGGTACCAATAGCTGTAATTCTTGCTTTTGATTGCATACATTTATCCCCCTTTACTATTTTCACACTTAGTTATATAATCAAATAATAGTACTAGGTACTAATTATTGTCAATATTCGAACATTTTATTCCTGGAAATTAAACTAACTAAAATATCTATCTATGGTATAAAGGAGAGACATTCATGCTCAATATTCAACAAATTGAAGAAATTATTCCCCATCGTTATCCCCTTTTATTAATTGATCGGATCATTGAAGTAGAAGAAGGAAAGCGTGCAGTTTAGATCCAAAATGTTGTAACTAATGAAGGATTTTTTACCGGTAATTTTTCTGACTATTCAATCATGTCCAACATCCTTATTGTAGATGCCCTTTTAACATGAATAAATAAGTAGAAGTTTATTGAAAAATTTTCTGGAGAAGAACAATGCTAAAACCCTGTGTTGATGTAGAAAAAAGAAATTCAGAATAATGTAAAGGGAGAAGAGTGATGATTGATATTTTAAAGATTTTTGCGGCCTTAGTTTTGGGATACCTTTTAGGAAGCCTTAATACAGCGGTGATTGTAGGGAAAATATACGGCAAGGACATAAGAAGCCATGGAAGCAAAAGCGCCGGGCTTACCAATACTCTGAGGGTACTTGGGAAATCTGCTGCGGTGTTTGTTCTTGCGGGAGATATATTAAAAGGGGTAATTGCCTGTTATATAGGCTTGTTCCTTAGCGTTTACTTTTATTCGGGAGAGGCTAAAGATTGCGTAAGCCTTTTAGCGGCGGGCGCAGGGGCGGTTATAGGGCATAACTGGCCGGTATATTTTGGGTTTAAAGGAGGCAAGGGAGCACTTACAGCAGTGGCTGTACTGTTTATGGTTGACTGGGTTATGGCCCTTTTATGCCTTGGCTTTTTTGTGATAATAGTAGCTTTAACCCGTTATGTCTCTTTAGGTACAATATGTGCTACATTGCTTGTTGCGGTCATTTCATTTATTCCTGTTTTTGGGAATACCTTATATTTTTATATATTTGCATTCCTAATGGCGTTTATGGTTATTTTCAGGCATATGGAAAATATACAAAGGCTGCTTTTAGGAACAGAAAATAAACTTATTTTTCCACAGCGTTGAGCATGTCGTCAAAATTGAAAAAAATTGGGGTTAGTTAACCGTTTAAGGAGGACGGCAACGATTCTTTACTTTTGGAGCCACTCAAGAAAAATGTACTTTATAATCCTATTTTGGGTATATCTCCTACCTTAGTAGCAATAAAGGGTTAATATAAGTCATCACATCATGCGTAAATATTAACGTACACATTGAATAGAAGAAATCAAAAAATACGTTATCCTTTCCTATGATTCTACAGAAAGAATAGCGTATTTTTTATTTTAGGGGGGTATTTTGTTTTGTTAGCTTGATAGCGATGGGGTAGCACCACATTGCTATCAAGTTAAAATTTTATAATGCCCCCCAAATGAAATTTTGTATCTCTATAGTCAATTACAACCCTAGTGCTTTAGATATTCAGTAGTGTATTCATTTCCTAAAGATATTTTATAATTAATGATTTAATCGACAGTTCGTAATGCTGGAATTTTAAAGTATATATATAAGGTAAATGCTATTAAAGATAAGGCACCAACCATAATAATAAATTTTATATTTATCTCAAGTGAAAGACTTAATGAAGTCAATCCATAGGAAATGGGTGTTAATCCCATGGAAGAGACTGTTTGAATACTCATTACTCTCCCAATCATTTCTGGTTCAGCTTCATTTTGCACAACAGAAACAGCACATATATTAGAAATTGTCATTGATATCCCCAAAAAAACAACAATAACAACACTTTGCCATAGTTCATTACTAAAACTTAATATCAAGAAACAAAGTCCTACAAACATTTGTGATGTTAGGCTAAGAATTCCTCTCTTTCTTTTGAGATTTATAATACCAAGGATAATAGAGCCTAGTACCATCCCGATAGCTAAAAATGACATTATAAAACTATAGTCTATTGTTTCTCCTTCCAATATATTTTTAACAAAAATCGGTAATCCTATAGTTAATGGACCTACGAAAAAAAGATTCAAAAATAATGTTTTTAAAATGAAAGCCATTAATATTGGTGCCTTCTTAACATAGCTAATTCCCTCTTTTAAACTTATAAGCAAATGATGCTTATTTTCTTGAGTGTTAACAATTTTTTTATTAACTTTAATAAAAAATATAAAGCAACTACCTAAAATCAGCAGGATTGTAATCAAACTAAAAATCCCTGTATAATCAAATCCAACAATTATAAATCCGCTTATCATTGGACCCAAAATTGAAGTAGATTGACTTGTAGTCTGAATAATTGAATTCGCTCTTGTTAGAAATTCTTTTGGAACAATAACGGGAGTAATAGAACTAGATGCAGGCCAGAAAAACGCATCCAAAACACCAAAAAATAACGCAAAAATAATTAATGTCCAGAGATGTATCTCACCTGTAAATAATAACAATAAAACTAATCCTCCAATTAATATGGCTTTTGTTAAGTCTGAAAAAAACATTATTTTCGATTGACTTAGTCTATCAGCTAACACGCCGCCTAACAACATAAATAAGATCCGAGGAATTGCTCCAATAATATAAATAATCCCTAAGGAAGCTTCTAAATTTAACTCCTGAACAACATACCATGCTTCAGCAAAATAAAACATACTGAAACTCAGCCCAGAGAAGATGGTACTAATCCAAAGTAATATAAAAGATTTTTGTTTGAATAAAGATTTTACTTTTGTCGTGACTGCAGTTTTTTGTAAAACAGGTTCACTCATCTTTATCCCCTTCCTTAAAATGAGGCTCATCTACTTGGAATCCAACTGTGGCTAAATAAAACCATTCCGCATCACTATTCTCAATTTCATCAATATCATAGAGTTCTTTTAAAAGATCATGATACTTAGCAACCCATTCTTCAAATCGCTTTTTTGTTGTGCGAATTTCTATTTGACTTGATATTCTAGCCCATTCTTCTGGCTTTTCAGACTGTGTTAAAAAAGCATTTTCAGGAGCTGATAAAGCACGACTCTTTGCTCTCTCCAAGGTTGCAATGGTTAATAACCTACGACTCTCTCCATATTCCGAATGAAAAGGTAATAAGTTATTAGAGGGGATAAAACTTTTAGCAACCGCTTGATATAGTTTTTGAGTCATATTTCTTTTTTTATTTTCCTCTACTATTTGGACTAAACCATTTTTTTCTAGATCACGTAAGTGATAGTGAATTTTCGAACGAGACAAACCAATAATTTGTGACAACTGTTGCCCTGAACGAGGTTCTTCAATCAAAAAAGAAAGGATTTGAACTCTTAAAGGATCACTTAATGATTTTAATTGTTCATACTCATTTAGAATTAATATATCTTTTTGTGTCATTTAACATGTTCCTTTCATCTGACTAGTCAGCTTTTATTGACATAAATATAACTGTTTTTTCTGATTATTGTCAATAAAGAAACAAAATATTTTCTAAAAAAATAAAAAACCGTTATCCTGTTTCTAGAATTATAGGAAAGGATGGCTTTTTTGTATGTCTATTTCTGTATCTGATGAATTACAACTATTTGCTCAAGAGATTCAAAGCTTTTTATCCCCACATATCTTACGCGATCTTGCTAGAGATGTTGGCTTTGTGCAAAGAACCAGTAAGTACCAAGCAAAAGATTTAGTCGCTTTATGTGTATGGATGAGTCAAAGTATTGCTACGACTTCTTTAACTCAATTATCTAGCCGTTTGGAAGCATCAACAGAAGTGCTCATCAGCCCCGAGGGACTGAATCAAAGATTTAATAGCGCGGCTGTCCAATTTTTACAACGCATATTAGCTGAACTACTAAATCAAAAATTAGCCTCATCTATGCCGATTTCTTCTCCATATACTTCTGTTTTCAAGCGTATTCGTATTTTAGATTCAACTGCATTTCAACTCCCGGATGTATTTTCATTCATTTATCCGGGTGCTGGAGGATGCAGTCATACAGCGGGGGTAAAGATTCAACTTGAATATGATCTATTAAGTGGGCAGTTCCTACATATTCATACAGGCCCAGGTAAACAACATGATCGAACCTACGGTTCTTTGTGTGTTCCGACAGTGACAGCGAATGATTTATGTATTCGAGACTTAGGTTATTTTCATTTGAAAGATCTACAACATATACACGATAAAAAGGCTTACTATATCTCTCGTATTAAATCTAATACACGTATTTATCAAAAAAATCCCATCCCTGATTATTTTCAAGATGGAAGAATCAAGAAAGGTACAGAGTATATACAAATAGATATGGAGGTCTTAATGAATTCTCTTCAGCCAGGACAAACATGTGAAATCTCCGATGCTTATGTGGGAATGATTGATAAAGTACCAACTCGTGTGATTGTTCATCGATTAACAAAAGAACAACAACAAAAACGATTACAAGATCAAATTGTAAGAGAAAAAAAGAAAGGAATGAAGTATTCTCCTCGTAGTAAACGACTCAGTGGTATCAATGTATATATGACAAATACCCCTACAGATATTGTCCCAATGGGACAAGTACATGATTGGTATTCTTTACGTTGGCAGATCGAAATTTTATTTAAAACGTGGAAATCATTCTTTCACATTCATCATTGTAAAAAGATAAAACGAGAACGATTGGAATGCCATTTGTATGGGCAATTGATCGCCATTCTACTCTGTTCCTCTATTATGTTTCAAATGCGGAAGTTACTTCTTATGAAGAAGAAACAAGAACTGAGTGAATATAAAGCCGTATATATGATTAAAGATTATTTTTCTCTTCTGTTTCAAGCCATACAAAAAGACACCCAAGAATTATCAAAGATTCTTCTTCGTCTGTTTAACCTCTTACAGAAAAACGGACGGAAATCCCATCGATACGATAAAAAAACAGTCTTTGATATATTAGGTGTCATTTACAATTGTACCATGTCTGATAATCAAGCGGCTTAAATCAAAAAATGAAACCCATTAGGGTTTATTTCGTATGCAAATCTTTAAATTCCCTACACGTATCCTTTAGAAAAAAGAAACAACCTCTACTATAATTGACGTTGTATAAGCTTAGCTTGATAGCGATGGGGTAGCACCAACAAAACGCGAATTTCGTACGCTACGCAAAATTTTATAAAGAAGAAGCCGATTTCCTATACGTTAAGAAATTGACTTTTGGGATTTCTATTAAATTAGAATTCTACAATTAGCAAAATAATCATTATTTACCCAATTGTTTATTATAAATATTAATTGAATGTACCTTTTCTGCTAATAAATTATCTATTATTTGCTTTAATACCCTTGGCTCGCGTAGTTCTTTATTATCAAATTTCACTAGCTCATTTATATTAATCCACTTACTATCTAAGATCTCTTCTTCTTCAAGGTACAATGAACCACCAGTAACTTCGGCATTAAAATGAAATAGGACAACTTGAGTGTTTGTACTGCTGATAAAATTATATACACCAGTTGTGCTATTAAGTTTTACATCAAAGCCTGTTTCCTCTTTTACTTCCCTGCAAGCTGAATGGAAAATGTCTTCACCATATTCAATACGTCCACTTGGAAAGTTCCACTTCTCAATGGCAGTTGGTTTATTTTCTTTTATTATTAAGACTTTATCATCTTTAAATACTGATATACTAACTACTAAAACAATCCCATTTTGAGTCATTTTATTTCCTCCAGTATTTTATACCTATTGAAACACTTTATTTTGTGAAGAAGTTAATTTTATGAACTCATTAACATCTTTAACACATAATTTTATCCCTTTTTCCCAAAAAGTTTCTAATGTGATATCTTCTCCTAAGTGTTTCATTACTAAATCTTCTGCTGACATACTTCCTGAATCACGAAGCAATTTTAAATAGTCTTTTTCAAATTCTTTCCCTTTTTCTTTTGCGTTTGCAAACATACTTAATGCAAATAAATATCCAAATGTATATGGGAAATTGTAAAAAGGAGATTGTGTAATATAATAATGTGGTGTCCATATCCATGAATGGAGTGAAGCATTATCAAGGGAACCATCATACCCTATATCTATTGCTTCTTGCATTATTTCATTTAAGCGTGATGATGAAACAATTCCCTTTTTACGTTCCTCATAAAATTTCTTTTCAAACAAAAACCTAGAATGAATATTCATAAAATTCATGACGCTACGCTTTAATTTCTCATCAAGTAAAAACAATTTTTCATTAATAGATCCCGCTTTTTTCATTGCAGCATCTAAAATAATCATCTCAGAAAATGTTGAAGCAGTTTCGGCAATACTCATTGGATACTGTTTATTTATTCCATTAATAGGTTTCATTGCATGGTTATGAAAGGCATGACCTAACTCATGAACTAATGTTAATAGATTTGTAAACGTACCGTCATATGTCATAAAAACTCTTGATTCCTTCGAAAGTGGAAACCCCGCACAAAAAGCAACAGCTGACTTATTAGAGCGATTTTCTGATTCTATCCAACCTTTATTGAAAGCCTGTTTAGCAAATTGCTCTAGTTCTGTTCCAAACTGACTAAAATGCTCCAATATGAAATCAACAGCATCTTCGTATTCTATTTTTTGATCACTCTTTGTAACAGGTGCCCAAAAGTTAAATGATTTCATTTTTTCATGACCATTCATTTTTGCTTTTTGATTTAAGTAGTTAGTGAAGGGGGTTTTGAATTTATTAACCGCAGACCACATTGCATTTAGCGTTTCTTTTTTCATACGATTTTTCATTAAGGGTTCTTCTATTACATTATCTAAGCCACAATTTTTGTAAACTTGTAATCGAAATCCTGCAATATGATTTAATATTTTCGCAAATAATTCTTCGTTTTCTCTCCACTTATTTTCTAAAGCGGTATGAGATTCTTTACGAACTTCTTCGCTAGGGTGTGAACGTAAATTTATAGCTTGCCCCACTGATAATTCGTTTTGTTGACCATTTATTTGAACTTTAATTCTAATATTGCTCATAAACGAATTATAAAATTCCCCCCAAGCATGATACCCATCTACCATAAGGTCTGACACTAAATCTTGTTCTTCATCTGAAAGTTTCATTTTAGTACCTTTACGCCATTCATTTAGTATGAACTTGTAATTTGCTAAAACATCAGTATTAAGTAAGTTCGCCCACAAATATTGATTCGTTTTTATTAAAGTATTTTTCACTTTTTTCAATGCAGATTCAAAACGAGTATGTATTGTTGTTATTTTTCCTTTTAATGTTATAGCATGTTGATCCTTAGGATTTTGAGCAAGAAGACAGGTTATAAAAGAATTAGCTTGTGATATATAAATTTGAATGTCTCCTATGTAATCAAGTAAATCTGCAACTTTTTCTGATTCATTTATGTTTCGCGGGGTATTAAAAAAATTTAGTTTGTCTTCAAATTTATTGACCTTAACATCTAAATCTTTTATATGTTCACTTAATTGAGATGATTCACTTCCACCTGGGAATAGATTATCTAAGTTCCAAACTTGTAAATATTTTGTTTCTTCCAATTATTCCCCCCCTTAAATTATAATAACCCCACAATGACCGAACGTATATTCTTGATTTTATCATATCCTAGAGTGTTATTTCATTATTTTACTCAAATGCTTTAAGTACATTTCTTTTCACTCTCCCTATCACTGCACCATAAATATCCATATTGATTATGTATTAAACACTATTAATAGTTCCAAAAACGACCGTTTATGGAACTTGTTTGTTTTTAAACAAAAGCTGTCACTTTAGGAGATGATTTGCGTAGTTTTTAAATGATAAATTGCATATAAAAAAGAGAAATCTATAAAATTACAGATTTCCCTTTCTTCGACTTGAACTACTTAACTTTAGATTAGATTTGTTTAATTTGGCAATCTTTGTTGAGCGGTTTTCAAACGATAAACTAAATTATGATCTTTTGTAATAATTGAAACTATAGTCTCACTGCTGATTTCTAATCTTGTACAGAAATAATAGAAAAGAATCATTTTCATTCGAATATTTGCAAAAAATAAATCCAGATCTTTAAAATAGTAACTTGGCTTTTCTCCAAAGTGAGTATAATAGTCTCTAGTTGTACATATATCGCCAGCAAAGCCTCTTATTTTTTTCAAATCTGAAAAAGTTAAATTTATTAACCTCTCTTCAAGACCTTTTAATGTATCACGGATCCTTCTTTCTTCAATTGTGTTCCGTAAACTTAATTTATTGTCGATTTTAAATGTGTTCCGTAAATAATATCTATTATATTAAGTTTAATAAGTTAACGGAAGACATCTTCTGTAAACAAAAAACAGATCAAATTCAAAATGATATTTGATCTGTTTTTTATGAGTGATGTAGATTGACAGAATTATATCCACGGTTTTTGTTTATTTAAAAATAGATTTTCATACGGTTAATAAAATGGAATCTAATTTTTTATATGTGTACCCTACTAATTTACCATTAGAAATTATACATGCATGCTCATATTTATTTTGATCGTTTAGCAAGATTGGTAAGTATGCTGGGATCATCTCGCCAACTCCTAAGTTCATATTATCTATCGTCCAAGAAATCTTTTTCCAGTCTAGAATGCCTTCTTCTGTTTTTCTAGGGGTATTATATAAATATGTATTAGGTACTTCAGCAAGAAAAACAAATAAACCACCTGAGTAGGAATTATTAACGTTCCATGTAATAGTCCCTTTATATTCGACCGTATCTAGATTAATACCGGTCTCTTCTTTTATTTCTCGAATTATACATTCCGAAGGAGTCTCTCCATCTTCTATTTTTCCTCCAACCCCATTCCACAACCCTTTTATAGGAGAGTTTTCACGATTTAACATAAGTAATTCATTGTTTTTTTTGATAAAACATAAAGTTTGTTTATACATATAAATCCCCCTTAAGAATATACAATTAGCAATTATTACTTGAGATATTTTATAACAAATACTACTACGTATTTGTTTGCGGTTATTCCAACTCTCGATGTATTGAAATAACGCTAAGTACTCATTTAATATAAAAAGATAAAATAATATCAGAATCTAAAATATTGGATTTGAGTCAATATTTTGGACACAACAAAGTTAAGTCTATGCTACTTCTTTAGCTAGATCTTCTATTGCTTGGGGCATTTTTCTTTTGCGGTTATACCATCCCTCAATGTATTGAACTAGCGCTAGGTTTGCTTGTTTAAATGTCACATATTTTGTACGATATACTTCTTCTTTCTTTAAATTGGCATGAAACGACTCTATACAAGCATTATCATATGGACATCCTTTTTTGCCGAAAGAAGGTTTGATTTTATAATTCGCGAGTATCGTTTGGAATTCTTGACTTGTATATTGTGTCCCTAAGTCAGTATGTAGAATGAGACCTTCTGATGGTTTCTGTGTATGGTAAGCGTTTTCTAACGCTTTTACCACAAGATTCGGTGTCATGTTTCGTGAAAATGAATACCCAATAATTTTCTTAGAATACAGATCCATCACAGATGCTAGGTAACACCAGCCATCTTTTTGCGTGTGAATATAAGTAATATCCGCTACCCCCTTTTCATTAATTGTCGTCGTAGAGAAATCTTGTTCTAATAGATTTGGTTGTTCCTCTACAGTTGATCTTGATGAATGTGGTTTATATTTTTTTAGATAATGGAACAAATATTTTCTTTTTTCATGAGCCGTTGTACACGTTTTATACTTACTGATAATCCTTGATCCAACAGTATTTAATGAATTTTGGGCGCACCGCAACGCTTTCCGCTATCTTGATGAATGTGTATAAATTTTTCGGTTAGTTCTTTATTTTCACGACTATGCTTCGACTCTGTTTTATGCTGGGATTGATAGTAAGAACTTCTTGCGATTCCAAGAGTTTGGCACATCATATGAATAGAATACGTTTCTTTCTGACAATCGGTAAATTGGTGTAGTTCTGTATCGTTTATTTTCTCGTGAATATGGCCATAGCCTTTTTTAAAATTTCATTCTCTTCTTTTAGACGAAGCATTTCTTTTTTCATTCATTTTAGATCTTCTAGCGTCATTTCGTCTTCCTCAACTGATGTGATAGGAGAATATGATTTAATCCATTTATAAACGGTTACTTCTGATACGCCATACTCGCTACTTAATGCTTTTACAGGTTGTCCCGAACGATATAGTTCAACCACCATTTTTTTTAACTCTTCATTAAATTTCTTGTTTGTCATACGGACACTTCCTCCTTGAAATTCATTGTAAGGACTTAACTAAGTTGTGTCCATATGACTATACTAACTCCACAATATCTAAAATTAGTAAACTTAAAATGCTATTTGAAAAAGAGCGAGATATATTACTTAATTACATCCAAGAAAGAAAAGGTTAGAATCTTAAATAACTTCCGCATATAAAAAAGATCTATTTATTTTTTACTTATGAAAGAAATCTTACAAAACTGTCATCTTTATGTAAGGTTATTAGATAGTTCAACTATGATTTCAATGTAATAATAAAAGCGTAGGAAATACATATATAGAAAAAATATAATAGACAGAGGTAATTAGAAGATGATTTTAAAACTATCATTTATACTTTTTGGAGTACTCTTAGTATTATGGGGTGTATATAGTACTAAAAAACATGAAACATTTTTAGACAAAATCACTGGAATAGGACAACTTTTAGCCGGAATTACATGTATAATTATAGGGATTTTAAACTTTATAATTAAATAATTTATAATAGACTAAAAAAGATCATTAATTAGGATCTTTTTTTAGTTCATCTAATCTTCAAATATAAATAATTCATCAATAGTTGTTCATAATACTTTTGCTATATCATGAGCTAATTGTAAAGAAGGATTATACCTTCCCTTTTCTAAATGACTTATCGTTTCACGTCGAACTCCTACAGCATCCGCCAGATTGCTTTGTTTCATATCTATTTTAGCTCGAAACTCCTTTATTCGTGTTTTAAACGCATTTGTTTAAATTTCCTCCTCTATATTTTTATCGTAATAATATAAAGAGAATTGGAACTTTAACATACAACTATAGCAATTTTTCCTCTTTTTTAAAATAATCCGGAAATATTGTTACATCAACAAAAAAACATATCAATTCATATGTGAATTGATATGTTTTTTGTATGATATTTAAAATGTTTCTCCCTGAAAACGGAACTACTTATTTCAAATAGCCCTTCTCATCATTTAGGAATTTCAATTCGAAACGTCGTACCTTCTCCTTTTACATTCTCCACTGAGATTTCTCCATGATGCAATTCAACAATCTTCTTCACAATGGATAATCCTAAGCCACTTCCCTCTACATTACGGCCCTCGCTGTATCCACCTTATAAAATCGATCAAAAATTCCCCATTGAATTCAAGCCTTAGCTTCATTAACAATTTCTATAATGAGGTTGAATATACCCTAATTGTATTCCTTTTGTTACAGCTTCTAATGAGGATGAAACATCCAATTTATCAAATATATGTTGAATGTGGTTTGATATTGTGCGTTCACTAGCATACAACATGGTAGCAATTTCTTTACGCTTATATCCTTCACATAGTAACTGTAAAATTTGTTTTTCACTATCAGTTAATTCTTCAACATAGTCCGTGGATATTGGAAAATAACAACTACCTTCGTTAATCTTAATTAAAATTTCTAACAACTTATCTGGCATGATATTTTTATTAATAAAGCCACTTACACCAATTTTTTGAGCTTCATATCGATAAACAGGCAAATCATAACCTGTTAATATAGCTATTTTCGTATCATATTTACTATCTAAAATACTTTTTGCTATTTCTAAACCATCCTCGCTACTGATATTGTTTAAATTTATATCTACTAAAATAATGTCTGGCTTAAACTCTTTAATGATTGTGATAACATTTTCAACATTTTGTAATGAATAGAATTCATCTATCTCAGGGTAATCTTCCAAAGCTATCTCCAAACTTTTTGAAAACAAAGCATGGTCATCTATTAATAAAATATTGATAGGAATCATCTCCTTTCATAGGAATAAAAATAATAATACATAAACCAGAAGGCTTGCATTCTGAGATAGTCATGTTACCGTTTAACAAAAACAGTTGTTCTTTAATAGAATTCAACCCTCTATGTTCATTAGGAATATGCTTCTCATTTCCCATACCTATCCCATTATCTTTTACTATAAGCTCTATTTTGTTATTTTCTTGTACCAAACTCAAAACTAACTTGGAACATTTAGAATGTTTGAATGCATTTGTTACTAATTCTTTTAAAATTCGGTATATAACAAGATTATAAGGTTCAACTAAGAATAAATTGTCATTACAATTAAAAGATATATCAATATTTTTCATTCCGTATTTTTGCTGTATCACCTCAAGCAAATTGCTATAATTCTTTTTTAATGTGAGTGTCTTTAATAATGTTGGTTGGTACTCTTGCATTTGTACACGTATTGACTGGTTTAAGTTGTCCAACGTTTTTACTATCATTTTATGAATTTCTTCTTTATTAGATTTATTCATCATATTTTTAACTGCTAATATATCTTGCAATATTTCATCATGCAGATAATTAGAAAACTCACTTTTCAACTTCTCCTCTTTAGCTATTTGCAAGAGATTGTGAACGTAAGAACTTTCTGGCAAAGTTTTTGGTTCTTCTGTATCCACCTTTAAGATCGTATTTTTTATGTCTTGAAATAATAGGATAAAATAAAGAAGAACAAACCAAAAAATCGTATGTATAATGATAAAATAGGTAATCATATTAAATCTAAACAACAGCCCAAGCGAACTAATAAAAACAATACAACATAAAAGCATGAATACCATTTTACCTTCCTTTAAAAGAAAATATTGCTTCAGAAATATATGGCTTTTAAAGGCAATGGCATGAATACTGAATAAGGGCAACAGGATCACGATATACCACCCTAAATTACTTAAATATTCAGGGCTTTCTGCAAACAACACAGCATACACAATAAAGAGAGCGATAAGAATAGTAACAGATTTAAGTAAATGTTTTTTTTCGCTTGTGAAGATAAATTTAATTCGTTTTCGATGTTTCAAAAATAAAAAAATGATACAAATAAAACTAAAAATCCATTGACATGAAAATAGAACAGCAAATATTTTATCGTTTATCAATTTCGCAACCAATGTTAATACGTATGTAATCTTTAAAATCCAGTCTGTTTCTTTTTTATAAGCATAAATAGAATCTTGGAAAAAGAACAAAAGCAAAAATTGTACTGTCTTATATAGAATTACTACACTAAATAGTATACTTACTGTATAAGAAATTTGACTTCCATTAAGTGTCAGTAAAAATTGCCATGCAGCAAAAAGTAGCAATTTGGAAAATTTTGATAACGTGTTATTTTCTTTTATGTTTACAAAACTAATATATGCCCCATATATGACCATTATTGTTATAAACGTTAGTGGAAGTAACTTTGCTGTTCCTGCAATCTTACCTTGCAAAAATTCATAGCATAAAAAAATAATCATGCAAAGTTGATTCATTAAAATAAATATTTGTTTTTGCTCATAGTACTTTTTCATAGACTCACTTACCTTTACTAGATTACATACAGATAAAGCTGATGTTTGTTTATTATCATCAGCTTTATCTGTAAATTTTTACTTTTTATCGCTAAATATAATTTTATAGCATGCTCTTTTTGTTAACAAATAATAAATGATATAAACCGCTGTAAAAATAATTACCGTAAAAAGAATTGGTAATATAAAGGCGCTGCTTTTTCCTAATAAATCGTCCATTAAAGCAGTTTTGTATGCCACCAATGCAAAAATACTATGCGCTAACCCTAATATGTAAGGGATGCTAAATAACGTAAAGATTTCTTTTTTAATTATCCTTTTTATTTTTTTCTTGTTATATCCCATTCTTTGTAAAATTATAAATTCATTTTTGTTTGACATCATACTCGAAAGATTATGAAAATAGAGTATGCTACCTGTTGCAATAAAAAAGATGATAGTAACAAAACTAATGAGCAGAAATGTTGAACCATTCTGCTGGATAATGTAATCATTTTTTTGATAACTACTTGTAAAATATATGTTATCTTTAAATAGTGGCGCTAAGTTTTCATAGACTTGTTTGTTATCTCTCATATCTGTTCCGTTAATGCTTATCATAGTCTTTTCTGGAGGCCCTAATGCTTTTATTTCTTTATAAAGTTTGTCAGAAATAATAAGAGTCCCTACACTATTGGCAAATCCGATTGGGGTAAGTAATGTAGTCTCTTTCACTTTTACATCCACGCTATTTGTAGATGTTAAGTTTAAAGTATATGTATTCTCTTTATCTAACTTTTCTTTTTCAGGCCTATATTTTACTAAGATGCTTTCATTTTCACCTAAATTCTCAAACTCTACATTTTTTCCCTGAAAATTTATTAACTCCCTGTAATCTGACTCAGAGATCAGATCAAATCCATGTTCTTTCTTCATACTATATTCTTTAGGTAAATTTTCAGAAGCGGATGTTCCTTGAATAATAGTCGTTTCTTTGTATTTCATGTTTTCTTTTCCGACAGTATCTTGCACAGCTTTAATTGCTTTATTAGCCAGTTCTTTATCTTCCAACGGGAACTCAATAGCTGACGGTACGATACGTTCTGTAGCAGCAACCGGATAGTAAAGCGTCAGTATAGTGGAACCAAATATAGCTAAAGTTCCTGCAGCTAATAAAGTTAACAAAATTAAAGTCTTTGCCTTCGAACGGATTTTAAATATAAAGTTTGGAATGATAATAATATTCGATTCCTTATAAAACCATTTTTTCTTTTTCTTCAATTTTTGAATAGCAAAAGGTAAAAAGGAGTGAATAAAGAAGATTGTCCCTAGTACCACGCTTAACATTGTTACAAGCGCGATTGGTGAAAATCCTATCGCTTTCCACAGCGATTCGGTTCCTCTTACAATATCAATAGCTAAGAAATAGCCTGCCAAAATCAAGAATAGTCCTAATAGCGATAAAGCTGTATTAACTTTCACCTGCTTTTCTTCCTTTTTCTCCAAGCGTACCAAAGTAAGTAAGGAACTTTTCCGAAGGATTATCCAGTTTGATAAAAATAAGACTATCAAAACAGCAAATATAAAAATAAAAGTGAATAGTACCGAATTGAGATTAATTAGCGGCACTTCAGAAGTATTAATTTGTAAGTTGAGTACTCTGACTATCATCTCGATAATTCCCTTATGAGCAATAGCCCCCAGTACTACGCCTACAATTAGAGCAGTAAAACAAATGATAATATTTTCAAAGGTTAATAATTTTACCATAGTTGACTTTCGATACCCCAAGAGCGAATAAATTCCCAGCTCTTTCATTCTTTTTTTCATAAAGAAAGTATTGGAGTATGACATATAGAACAGTACAAATGCCATAACGAAGATTGCCACCGTTCTCGACATTGTTTCTACTCTACCATCAGACGAGATCTTTTCCATGATAATATCGTTCATGGAAAAAGAAATAAAGGCGAAAAACACCATCAAAACAAAAGCCACTGAAACGAAATAGAACGCATAGAAGGAAAAGTTATTCTTCAGATTCTTTTTTGCTATTGTTAATAATCCCACAGTCATGCCTTCCTTTCACACTCTTAGTTATATCAATTTTCATCAATTTTTGAGATTTCCTTTAATATCTCTTCAAAAAATTCTTTTCTACCCTTTTCGTTTCTTTTTAATTCTTTCAAAATATTCCCATCCTTGAATATTAAGATTCTACTTGAAAAACTTGCTGCATAAGCGTCATGGGTTACCATCAAAATTGTTGTATGAAGATCCTCATTAACCTCTCTTAACTTTTGAAGTAGCTCTGTTGCAGAGTTTGAATCTAACGCGCCGGTTGGTTCATCTGCAAATAATATACTTGGCTGCTTCGCAATCGCTCTTGCTGCCGCAACCCTCTGCTTTTGTCCTCCAGAAAGTTGACTAGGGTACTTTGATAATTGTTCGAATATGCCAAAGCGCTTTGCTAAACTTTCTATAGTCGATTCAATTTCATTTGGGGATTTGTTTAACAAAGTAAGTGGTACAGCAATATTTTCTTGCACCGTTAAACTATCAAGTAAAAAATACTCTTGAAAAATAAAGCCTAAATGATCCTTCCTAAAATCTGCAGATTTGTTATTATTAAGTGTTTTAATATTGACGCCATTTATCAAAACATCTCCATCTGTCGGTGTATCAATAGTTGATAGTATATTTAATAAAGTTGTCTTTCCAGATCCTGAAGCACCCATAATGCCAATAAATTCACCTGATTCAATATCAAAAGATACTTTATTTAATCCAGGCAATTGCGTCTTATTGTAAATTTTTGTAACATCCTTTGCAGATAATAATGTATTCACCTTATTTGCTCCTTTCAATTCATTGATATGTTAATTTTATTCTTCAATATATAAAGAAGCATGAGTAAAAAACGCAATCTTCTACTTACATTACAAATTTACTCTATTTGTAAACACCCCCTCCGTTTAGCTGTCAGTTACATAATGAGCACTTTTAAAAAGTTGCCCTTCAATTTTTTCTATACGATTTGTGTTGCATTCCCATTGTAATCCAACTATGAATTACCCATTTTCAAATGGCTAACTCCAATAATCTACCTCGTTCGATTTACATATTTCCTTTTAACATTTTTATCACTTAATCCTATATAGGATCCTATAAAAAAGGGCTGATTTAAAGATTCCCTCTTCAAATCAGCCCTTCTCATTATTTCGGTAATTCAATCTGAAACGTCGTACCTTCTCCTTTTACACTCTCCACTGAGATTTCTCCATGATGCAATTCAACAATCTTCTTCACAATGGATAATCCTAAGCCACTTCCCTCTACATTACGAGCCCTCGCTGTATCCACCTTATAAAATCGATCAAAAATCCGATCCACTTCTTCTTTCCCCATACCAATCCCGCTATCTGAGATTGAAATTACTACACTCTTTTCTAATTCTCGGGCAGCAAATGCGATGGTTCCACCACTATCTGTAAACTTAATACTATTTGTAAATATATTTGTCCAGACTTGATGAAGTAAATTCTCATCACCCTTTATATTCACGTTAGGAACATCAAATTCAACCGCAATATCTTTTTCACGCCATTTCCATTCCAACATAAAAATGACGTCTTTCATTTGTTTTTGCAAATCAAACTCTTTTATTTGAAGAACCTTTTCCTCTTTATCTAAAGAAGCAAGCGTGAGTAACTGTTTACATAAACTAGACATTCGTTTACTTTCAGTCTCAATAATTTGCAAATAATGTTTCCGTTCCTCTTCTGTCATCTTTTCTGACTGTAATGTCTTCGAAAAACCTTGAATGGAAGATAGCGGAGATTGAAATTCATGAGACACGTTGGAAACAAACTCTTGTCTCATTTGATCTAACTCTTTTATACTTTTTGTCATCTTTTTAAAACTTGTAGATAATGTCCCAATTTCATCTTTTCGTCCTTCTTCTAATTCAATATCATATTCACCACTCGCAATTTTCTGCGTCGCTTTAGTAAATGTTTGAATTGGACGAACGATATAACGAGCTGCAATTGCAATAAAAATGATACTTAATACAACAATAAACCCTAGCAACACTGCTAAGAAAATCCTCATTTCACCAAACTGCTGCTGAATATCAGGACGAATAAATAAAGCATACTGCTTATCACCATGTTTCAGTGGAACCCCAACGCTATTAATTAATTCATTATCAAAAAAGCCTGTTATAAATAGTCGAGTTGGATAAGTAGAAACACCATTGTATGTTTTCCCTTGTAAGACTTCATTAATTGTTTCATCGCTAATTTTTGTCTTTCGAAAAGCATTTCCAATACGTTTCCCCTGTTTTTGATCATCTACTACATAAATCTCATACCCTAATTTTGCAATTGAATGCAAATACTCATCCTTATTTTCTTCCGTTTGTTTTTCATACAAGCGCTTTATTTCTTCAGCATAACGTAAAATCTTTTCACTATTATATGGTTTTAATTTCACTTGATAATACACATTGGTTAATAAAAAACCAATGATGCTACTAAGAAGCATAATCCCAATCGTAATCAATGCAAATCTAGAATAAAGTGACTTCATCTTATTTCAGCTCCAACTTATAACCAAGTCCACGTACTGTTTTAATTTGAAAATCATCTGTTCGTTTTGAAAAACGATCTCGAAGACGTTTAATATGAACATCAACTGTCCGTTCATCCCCTTCAAAATCCATTCCCCAAACAAGTTCAATCAACTCTTCTCTTGAAAATGTTCTACCGGGATACCCAGCAAGTTGTGACAATAATTCAAATTCCTTTAATGGCAATAAGATGGTTTGATTATTACATTTCACCTCAAAACTTTTTCTATCAATCGTTGTCCCATGAAGCGTGATAACGTCCGCACTCAACATTTGATAACGACGAAGCAAAGCTTTCATACGAAAAATTACTTCTGCTGGTTCAAATGGTTTTACAATATAATCATCTGTTCCAGAAACAAATCCTTTCTCTTTATCCACTAGTTGGTCTTTTGCAGTTAATAAAATAACAGGTATATCATGATACTTTCTAATTTCTTCACATAAAGTATAACCATCCACAAACGGCATCATAATATCGACAAGAGCAAGGTGAATATTTTCCCTTTCTAATATAGATTGCGCTACTTTTCCATCCTCAGCTTCAAAAATTTTAAACCCTTCCTTTTGTAAGTGGTAATGTAATAATTCTCTAATGTGCTTATCATCATCTGCTAATAAAATATGTATCATATTCGTTAAACCCTTCCTTGTTTATCTCTCTACAACATTACATTAAGAAACAATTGTGTTTTTTGCAAGAAAAAGACAGTATAAAAATGAAAACCTGTATCTTTGATTACCCAGCAATTAAAGATACAGGTTCTTTTTTATTTTACTTTCACTCTCTATTAGTTGAGCTGTACTTCCCTGAAAGTGCACTCGTTTGAGGAAGTTAAAATGACCGTGCAAGCCGGAACCCAAGGTCATCAATGTAAAATGTCGGATGGCTACGACGACGACATGAAGCTCCGCACCCCCTGGCCTCTTCAGCCCAGCTACCTCCTCGAAAAATTCGGTAGGAGCCGTACACTTGTTCATCATATAAATCAAAGCACCACTCCCAAACATTCCCTAACATATCATACAGACCCCATGCATTCGGTTCCTTTCTTCCTACTTCATGGATTTTGCCACCTGAATTTCCATCATACCAAGCAATCTTATCAATCTCTCCATATCTATAACCAGTAGTCCCCGCTTTACATGCATATTGCCACTCTGCTTCTGTAGGAAGTCGATAGCCATCAGATTCCCCATTACAAATAATATTTTCACCATTATCACTTATAGAATAACACTCTTTCAGTCCAGCTTTCTGTGAAAGTAGATTGCAAAAAGAAATGGCATCATTCCAAGAAATATTTACAACTGGTTTTAGATCTTTATCAAAAGAATTAGGTGACTGATTTGTAATCGCATAGTACAGATCCGCAGTTACAGGATACTGTGCAAGAAGAAATGGCCTTATTGCCACTTTCCATTTACTTTTTATTCTATCGTCCCTTAGCTCCACTTCTCCTTCTGGAATTTTTACCATCTGGTTGTCAATGTAACTCATTATTTTATTTAACACTTTACTTCCTCCTAACGATCTTAATGCCGTGAATTTCATTACATTTAGAACCATTAGATCGATACAAAAGTTACGTTGTTTTTTGGTGATATCCTTTAACTCCAAAGGATGATGTATTTTTATTATCTTGTATAGCTTCAATTTTTCCGTTCCATCTAATGATATCTGTAACAAAAATACCTATACTAATGTAGGCTATAACAATATAAGATTTGCATTTAAACAGAAAAACCAATCCTTCACATACTTTCTGTTCTCGGCAGTTATAGTAGATTATTTTTTAATACATTTGAATTAATCAAGGTCTGTGTTAGGTGGATTGTATCCGAGGTGACGTGCCATTGATACGATTTGTCCTTTGTGATGAAACTCATGTGTCTCAGTATGGGTTAAAAGCCATAGCGGAGTCGTACTCCACGGTTCTTTTTGCCATTTCACTTCATTTTCTATATTTTCGAACCAGCGCGTATTGAATTCATCAAAAAAACGTTGTACAATCTCATCTACTAACTCAAACCTTTCACGAACCAACTCGACATCTGAATGCTCAATTTCATAATCAGTAGCAAACGAAAAGTCTGATCGTTTTTTGTTACATGCGAATGATCCAAGCCAGTATCGATAGCAATCGGCTACATGAATATGGGTCTTTATAATGCTACCGCTTCCGAAATTCGGAACTGTGCTGTGCAACTTTTGCGGCGGGATTTCTTCCAAAAATGCAAATAAATTTTCTCTGGTAGAGCTAATAAAGTTGTATTGTTGCTTTAAAACATCTAACATTCAATATCACTCCTCTTTTATTTACCATAATCCCCGTTATACACAATAAACACAGAGACTAATTCTATATTCATCAGAATGAAACCTTTTTCCCTTTTAAAAGCTTTATACAAGAATTAATACATTTTCTTTTTTTACGTATATTTTCTTACAATCGTTCTTATTTCTTGTCTAAGAATTGCATAGCATACTTTATTTTATATGATAAGGTGGGGATAGTAAGAAGAATATAATTGTATCAATACATTTCAGTCTCATACATTTTTTATGGAACTATTTGCTCCCGATTTTGAATCAACCTAACTCTTTCAATCGTTTCATTGCCGAATGTATCGTTAGTCGATGATATGTAATTAATTCATTTTTAAAGATTACCCCGTATATGCCGTATGGTGTTGGTGACAGTTTTAATAACTCTTCTCTGCTTTGAATATCAATAATTATAGTTTTTATCCCCAACTTATTTACTGCTTCTAAAACGTTATCAGAAGCAACCTCGATAAATGGACATTGTTGTGTTCTTACAATCGTTAATTCATGAAAAGTTTGAAGTCTTTCATTCCAGTCGCTCGGAAAATATGGATTAGGAGAATCATCAAATTTATAAACTAGCAATTCAAACCCATAAGGTGCTTGTGCGATTTCAATAAATTCATTTTTAATAAAAATATCTTTACTTGGTGTCCAAGAAGTATTCGAATTCGTTACAACGATAACACCATTCTTATTTTGTTTTTTTGCTTCTTTCATACACTGCTGAATCAACTTCGACGCATAACCCTTACCTGTTATATGTACCCAAAGACAATGAATAACAATATAATTTTCGCCATAAACCACTCTTGAAGAGTATTCAATCGGTGCATATTCAATAAATCCTGCTAGTTTGCTATCTTCCATTATTTTTATATACTTTAAACCTTCTTTAAACCTTTCCATTAACCATCTATTTTTATTTATATATCCTGTTGAATTTGGTTTGCTACGAAGACAATAGCATCCTTCTCTTTCTAAGTTTGTTTCGTCTACACTAACTATGTCAAAAATTTCCACAGTATAACATCTCCAATCATGAATCGCCCTTTTCTTAACGGGATTAATATCGGAATATTCTTTCTTTTAATTATACAAAGAAATTAGAAAAGATGGTATGAAAATTGAGTTTCACACCACCTTTTTAAAGAAATTCATTATCTTTTAAACGACTTTACTATTTTTAACAACTCTATTATGTAGGGACAAAAGGAAGACCTTTTTTCTATAGTCTAAAACATTTTTTAATAAAGCAACGAAAGTATGTCGTGATAAAAGGAGTGGTATTCCCCACTCCTCTTCTTTTTTCTCATATTCGTTAAACAACACGTCTTTATTTGGAAATCAATCTGCATTTCCCATGTCTTTCAGTAAAAGATATTCATACTATCTTTACTCTTACTATTTATATGCCTTGAATTTGATATACTGTCTGTTCTCTATTCTAAAGAATGTATGCAAAGTCCACTACGAAGCTTCGGTTCAAACCAAGTGGACTTTGGCGGCATAACTTCTCCCGCATCTGCAATTGCTAATAAATCCTCCATTGATGTCGGATATAAAGCAAACGCTACTTTATAATCACCACGATTTACTAGGCGCTCTAGCTCCTCTAAACCTCGAATACCACCAACAAAATCAATGCGGCTATCTGCACGTGGGTCGTGAATTTGTAATACTTGACTCAATAAATGATCTTGTAAAATAGAAACATCTAAACGTTTTACAACATCATGGGAATCAAATGTTTCTACTTTTACAGTGAGTTTATACCACCACTGATCTAAATACATACCAAATGATTTTGGTTCAGTTGGTTTATATGGGGATACACTTGCTTTTTCCACATAAAAGTATTGTGAAATTTGCTGTAAAAATTGTTCCTCAGATAAACCCTTTAAATCTTTCACGACACGATTGTAATCCCAAATCGACAGTTCATCATGAGGGAATAAAACAGATAAAAAGAAATTAAATTCTTCTTCACCTGTATAGTTCGGATATTGTTCCCTACGCATAAGCCCTACTTTCACAGCAGATGCTGAGCGATGATGCCCATCTGCAATATATAGGGATGGAATCTCTTCAAATAATTCTACCAATGCCGAAATCGCATCATTTTCTGCGATTTTCCATATTACATGCTCCACACCATCATCGGCAGTAAATTGATAAATTGGCGTATGATTTTCTTGCCAATTTGCAATTAACTTTGTTACAGCTTCTTTTGTGCGGTATGTTAAAAAAATAGGACCAGTATTCGCATTACATACATCTACATGACGAATACGATCTTGTTCTTTTTCGTGACGAGTCCGCTCATGTTTTTTTATTGTATTATCAGTATACTCATCAATTGATGTACAAACGACAAGTCCAGACTGCGTTCGCCCTTGCATTGTTAATTGATAAATATAAAGACATGGCTCTTCATCTTGAATCAATACTTCTTCTTGGATTAAACGTTGTAGATTTTCACTTGCCTTTTCATATACGCTGTTTTCATATGGTGAAACGGCTGGGTCTAAATCTATTTCAGCTTTATCGATATGTAAAAAGGAATATGGATTTCCCTTTACAATTTCTCTTGCTTCTTTACTATTTAACACATCATACGGCAGTGCTGCAACTTGTGCAGCCTTATCAGATACTGGACGAATTGCCCTGAACGGTCGAATTGTCGCCAAATCTCTCTCTCCTTTATACAATCATTCGAACAGCTACTACACCTGTAATCCCCTTTATATTTCCAACTACATTTTCTTTAATTATATCATCAATTCCATTATCAATATCAATCATTGTATATGCAAAAGAGCCTTTACTACGGTTTATCATATCAGCTATATTAATATGATGTTCCGCTAAACATCCTGTAATTTGCCCCACCATGTTTGGAACGTTTTGATGCATAATTGTAATTCGTTTCTTTCCGACATAAGGCAGTTCCACATTTGGATAGTTTACTGAGTTATGGATGTTTCCTGTTTCCAAATAATCACGTAACTGGCGAGCTGCCATAATCGCACAATTCTCTTCAGACTCATATGTGGAGGCTCCAAGATGTGGAGTTGCCGTTACATTTTTCATTTTTATTACATTTTCATTTGGAAAATCAGTTACGTAATGATTAATGATCCCTTCTTCTAAAGCTTTTGCTAACGTAACTTCATCCACAAGTTCTCCTCTTGAGAAGTTAAAGAGACGGACACCCTTTTTCATTGTTTGCACAGCATGTTCTCCAATTATCCCTCTCGTTTGATCTGTCAGTGGAATATGCAATGTAATGTAGTCACATGTCGAAAAGATTTCATCTAAACTAAATGCACGTTGTACTTGTGTTGATAAGCGCCATGCTGTTTCAACAGATATATATGGATCATACCCTACAACATCCATACCAAGAGATAATGCATCATTTGCGACAAGAGCTCCAATCGCACCAAGTCCGATAACACCAAGTCGTTTTCCTGCAATCTCTGATCCCACAAATTGTTTTTTCCCTGCTTCTACAAGCTGCGGAACTTCTTGACCTTCTAACCCAGCTGTCCAACTAACCCCACTTATGATATTACGTGATGACATAATAAGACTTGCAAGAATAAGCTCTTTTACTGCATTCGCATTTGCCCCAGGTGTATTGAAAACAACAATCCCTCTTTCTGTACAACGTTCTACAGGAATGTTATTTACACCAGCCCCCGCTCTTGCAATCGCCTTTAAATCCTTTGAAAAACCTTCTTGATGTAAGGAAAAACTCCGTAGTAATATACCATCGGGATGTTCTAATCCTTCTCCAACTTCATATCGCTCTCCGTCAAAAATTTGCAAACCTTTTTCAGCAATCTGATTTAATGTTTGAACGCGAAACATTTCCCCATCTCCCTATCTATTCTCTAGCTCAAAACCCTTCATGTAATCTACTAATTGTTGAACGCCTTCTACTGGCATCGCATTATAAATACTAGCCCGCATGCCACCAACTGAGCGATGACCTTTCAATGTAACAAGCCCTAACGTATTAGCTTTTTGTAAAAATTGCTTATTTAAATCATTGGATGGTGTTGTAAATGGAATATTCATAAGCGAACGATATACAGGATCAACCGGTGAAGTAAATAATTTCGATTCATCTAGGAAATCGTATAGAATCGTTGCTTTTTTTCTATTTTGTTCTTCAATCGCAGATACCCCTCCCTGCTCCTTTAACCATTCTAATACTAGCTTCGTCACATAAATACTAAAGGATGGTGGTGTATTATATAAGGAATTATTTTTACTGTAAGTTTCATAGTTTAACATTGTCGGACAAGAGGTATCCACTTTACCAATTAAGTCTTTTCTAATAATTGCAATTGTTAATCCTGCTGGTCCTAAATTCTTTTGTGCTCCTGCATAGATGAAACCGAATTTCTCTACATCGTATTCTTCAGATAAAATATTTGAAGACATATCAGCAATAAGTGGAATATTCTCTAATTTTGGTAATTCAACATATTTGGTTCCTTCAATCGTATTATTCGTTGTTATATGAACATAATCTAGTTCTTTCGTAATCATTGAAACATCAACATGTGGGATCGTTGAAAATTGATTTTCTTCCGATGAAGCAATAACTTCTACTTCTCCAGTTTTCTGAGCCTCCTGTAAGGCTTTCTTAGACCATGACCCTGTAAGGACATATCCAGCTCTTTTATGTTCATTCATTAAATTTAATGGAACCATTGAAAACTGTAGGGATGCCCCTCCTTGTAAAAATAGAACGTCGTAATTCTCAGGAATGTACATCAATTCACGAAGCAAGCTACTTGCTTCATCTATAATATTTTGAAACTCTGAAGATCGGTGACTCATTTCCATAATAGACATGCCTGTCCGTTTATAATTCAAAAGCTCCTTTTGCACTTTTTCTAAAACTGGCAAAGGGAGTATAGATGGTCCTGCTGAAAAATTGTAAACTCTCTCCATCAACTGTATAACCTCCCTGTTTCTATATTTATTATTTTTTAAACTTTCTGAATTATAACCTATATAAAATATACGGTCAATTTGTTTTGCCTTATTAAGGTGCAAGACGCGATGGAACCGTTTGCAGATACATTTGTATTCATAAAAATACAAAAAAGTGTTAAGCCTTTCGCTTAACACTCCATTCATAAATTTATAAGAGCTAATTATCCGTAAAGAACCGATCATAAATTTGATAAAGAGCAGAAAGACCAAAAATCCAATAAATGGTATCAACAAGAACTGGTGTAGAACCAAACCATTTCTCAACTACATTATAATCCAATGCAACAAACAACCAATTCAAACCGCCAAGAATCACCAGAATTACTGTAAGGTACGACAAAAATTTCATTATGATTGCCCCCTAGGTGATAAAATGGTGAAAGGCCTTTCACTAAAATATATGTAACAAATCAAAAAACTTTCATATTTTTTAATTAAATTTTTCACGCATTCACAAGTAAGAATACCCTATCTAAATGTTCAACAAAAACAAAGTAATACTACCTCAAAATGATAAAACTGCGCAACTCAGGCAAAAACCTTGCTTTGGGGTAATAGGCCCAGATCGTAAAAGGCTATTCCCTCACCTCTTTAAAGCGTAACTACAACAAGGACAAGCCAGTTTTGGCTTGTCCTTGTTCCATGCCGCCCAGCGAATTCAAACGGCAATCACACAAAGCCGCTATTCGCCCTAGACCTATCACCCCTGCCACAACGCAGGCTTTGTCACCATGAACCATAACATCGCCATTAAAAGAACAATGTAAATCCAAACAGAACGCCGCAACAATTGAATCAAGGCGTCCTTGTCTTGGCCCGTTTCGCTGAATTTCCGAATGGTCGGCGAAAAGGCGCGGGCCAGGAAAAATAATGAACTCGCCATGAGAATAAGGGTCATCACTATCCAAGGGGTCCTCCAAGTCCAAGGGCCCGCCAGTACAAGCAGAACCCCGGATGTAACCAGCACATGCCCGGCATGCTTGGCCAGCCTGACCGAAAATCGGAATACATCCAGATAAGCCTGCTGTGCTTGGTCCTCTGAAGCCCGCAGTTTTTTGATGAGCGGAAGCAATACAAAAAATGGGCCGATGGATAAGATTGCACTGAAAATATGTATATACAGAAGCAGTCGATACAACATGTCCATCCTTATATCACATTAACCTTCGATGGGACGGAACTCATGAACCCAAACTCTCATATTTGGCAGCCACGGCATGCCAGGGTGAAGAGACAGAATAGATTGCTTATATTCCTCCACATTCGCATAGCCTTCTTGACTGGCATGCTCATCAGTCAATTCGCCAAGTGACTGCGAATAGACCTTCTCCACAACATACCGGCGACCTTGAAGCTCCATCACTTCCCCGACATCCGCATATCTCCCGTTGCGGCGAGTAGCCGTTTTCTGTCCTGCAAGCACTTTTTCAATGTCCTCCTGAATCGTGATGAGACGTTCAATCGTACATGTTTTTGGCGGTAAAGCGTTCGTTTCATTTTGGTTTGTCATCTGGGTCACTCTCCTTTTTTCATTTAAGCATAAGCCCACTTTATCATATAAAAAAATTATTCTATAAAGCAAGTTTCTATTTAATAGGGATAACAAACTTTCATACAATGTTTATACTGTAGATTTAAAATAAAGTTTGATAATTTATAATAAAGATTGATAAAGAGGTCTATTTTGTAGGGAAATTGCTTATGCATAAAATAAAACTAATTTTTTGTATACAGTAGCTATAAACTCTCTCGAGATTTGGAAAATAGATTCGCGAATCAACCAGGTTTCCAACCTGATGTGGTGATGAGCTGCGAAGCTATTATGAGTGCAGTGACATAATTAGGAGGTTTCCACTATGACAGCTTTATTTAAACCTATGGCGTTCCATCTGAAAACTGAACGACTTGAACTGAGTATGTGGGAGGAATCCGATTCAGCCTGGTTTAGAAAATTAATTGGCGAACGTGGTGTGGACATGCCAACCCTTGACTCCGTTCGTAGCTATCTTATTGAGATGCGCAAGAAAGCGGCTGAAAATGGCATTTCTCTTCTCACTATCCGTAGGCGAGAAGAAGGCGATTTCATCGGATACTGTGGCTTGATTATCGGCCGTTCCACCCTTGAAGAGCCTGAGATCGCATACGAGTTGTTCCGCCGTGTTCATGGTAAAGGATATGCGACCGAGGCAGCATCCGTTGTGCTGGACGCTGCGATTGCTACCGGGCGTCACAGACTTTGGTCGACTGTGGGCGCTTGGAATGTTGCGTCCCTTCGAGTTCTGGAAAAAATAGGATTTAATCGACATCACAGTACGTGGGACGAGCGCGGTGAGATTGTTTGGAACGTACGCGATTTTTAGAGATCCCGACCTAATTCGAAACTATGAAAAAGAGAAAAGGTCATTAGTTTAGGGGAGAATCCAGATAAAGATAAATGGACTGATTTATAACCCAAATAGTGACAAACTATAACCGAAGCATTTACTCCAGCTGAAGCAGTAACAAAAAATATTATTGCACTAATTGAGTGCTTATCTTGAATAAGATTTAAATGAGGATTTTCAACAATCTGGCGTTGCATTTCCAGTTCCCCTCTGATACAGGTTGTACAACTTCTCAGCACGATAAATAAGGGGAACAGAAAAAATGATTACTAAGAAGATACCCCATTCATAAAGATTTTCATTTTTATTTATTATTTCACCACTGAAATGAAAAAGGCACCTTAAAGGTGCCTTTTTCTGACTTGGTAACCACTTTAATTTTAATAATATAAGTGCTGGACTCCCATCCAATTACCATTTTACCATATTTATCTATATTATGTGTTAAAAAAATGAATTAAACATATTAAACAAGAGATTGATACCCGTAAATATCTACTCCTGCTACATCAGCATATTCATTCTTTCCTGTAATTTCTCTTCAAACGTACGTAATGTTTCTATTTAACTCGAGAAACTTCCATGTAATTTTTATTTTATTCAAAGTTGTAAATAATAAAAGGCAAACAAAGAAAATCTATTTTTAATAAAAAGCCTAGCAAAACCCCATTATATAAATTAAAATATCTATATATTGTAAATAACAAGATAGGGAGCTTTTAAATGAACAAGAAAAAGCTAGGTTTATTAATTTTAGTAATCATTATTCTTGGGTTTGTATTTCCTCTTTCACCTTATTTAACAGATTTAAATCATACAGAACAAAAGTTATATAATGAATTACAAAAATCCCAAGATATTTATACACTAAAAGAGCAAGAACCTAAAACAGTAGTAAGATTATATTTACATTCGATACAAGAAAAAAATTATGAAACAACTTATCTTTTCTATAAAAATGACAAAAAAATGACCGGAGAAAAGAAACAATTTTTAAAAGAGGCACCTAAATTTCATGAAACAATTCTATCATCTTTTAAATTTGCAAGATCATCCATAATAATAGACAAAGATTATAAGGATTCCGCCGTTATTAATATGCCCCCATGGATAGGTACAGACATTCAATTCCATATGTATCAAAAAAATGGAACATGGTTTATATACGACGTTCCTTTTCAATAATTGAATAATATATATTATTGATCTATAAAAAAGAATCTCGGGATTTCTTTATTTTTGAATGTAAACGTTTATTTAGAAGTTTATTTCCAAGTACAACTAAAACAGCCCGCATTAACTGAATAGGCTGTCTCTTTTAGTTCATCTAATCTTCAAATATAAATAATTCATCAATAGTTGTTCCTAATACTTTTGCTATATCATGAGCTAATTGTAAGGAAGGATTATACCTTCCCTTTTCTAAATGACTTATCGTTTCACGTCGAACCCCTACAGCATCCGCCAGATCGCTTTGTTTCATATCTATTTTAGCTCGAAACTCCTTAATTCGTGTTTTAAATGCCATTCGTTTAAATCTCCTCCTCTATATTTTTATCGTAATAATATAAAGAGAATTGGAACGTTAAAAATAAACATCCAAATAGAATTGCAACATCTAATTCTTTTAACCAATGATTTGAAAATAAAATTTCAATAGGAATAAACACCACTAATAATAATAAAGTCACAACAAAAGCATTTCTACAAGACTTATTAACAATATTCTCAAACATTTCATCATGTCTTACCATTCGATAATTTCTAAAACATAAGAAAAACCAAAACATGTTAAACAATTGAGTTTCATAAAACCCTAATAAACCTAATATACCAACAAAACCTAAATATCTTACCCAAGTTGTTTTCACTTTGAATCCCCCTAAATGATATATTTATAACAAAAAGTTATATTTTTCGCACTTCACGTTATAAATATATCACATTGTATACAAAAAAGAATCTAAATATCCAATTCTTTTTTGTATACAACAACTATAAATATGAATGTAAACTTCTAAATAGAAATTTACTTACAAATACCAAAAAAGATAGCTTTAGCTGAAGCTATCTTTTTCATCTCATCTAAATTCCACTAATTTGTTGGTTTTATAAACTTAAATACTAATAATAAAAAGCTAAATAAAATAAAAACTTGAGCATCTTGACTAGGATTGCCATCATAACTATCTTGTATCTCAGTAATTAATTCATGTGCTTTCATTTATCTCATCTCCTTTTGTATATTTAATTTATTTAAACAACAAATTTTGCATCCAATCTATTAATTCAAACATCGTAACTAAGCCTATCAAGATACATTTTTTACACTTGTCTTTATAACTTAATATTATAATACACAAACTGGAAATATCTATAAAATCATCCTTAAATCAACCTTAAATTCACCTTAAATAATTAGATTTTTTTATCATCACTGAAAGTAAACTTTCAACTATTAGTTTACTACCATTTCACCTTAATCATTAACTTCACAACAAATCCACTGATGTCCTCAAAATACACAATAAAAATATACATTCAAAACACTGTAAATCTCTATTTTTGATGAGGCGTATTCCTATGCCCAAATACTAAAAAGCACCTGGTACAATTACTGGTCATGGAGATGATGTGGTGTTTGTAACAATTCCAAGCGGAAATCATGTTGTTAAACTAAATCATAACGGTTCCAGAAACTTCATCATCAAAGTAAATGATACAGGCTTAATAGTTAACAAAATAGGCAGATATGAAGGTTTAACTTCTAAGGTCTTCAAAGACACAAGAATGTACAGCTTTGGAGTGCAAGCAGATGGGGATTGGAGTATTACAATCGAATAGTAATAATTAACGGTCATAGTGATATGGCCGTTTTTATTTTATATTAAAGATTCATCCAATTGTTTCACTAAAAATAATTTTACTCATTTCCCGTACCTTACTTTTATCATTGTTTTCATTATAACGAGGAATAGGTGTAAAAACACAAAAACCCCCGAATCATGGACTCTTTTAAGTGTCCACGATTCGGGGTACAGTTCATCCTATGAAGAGATTCTTCTTTCATACAATACATACCTATTTAAAGTAAAAACTAATATATGTAAAAATCAATAATAGTGAAAAAATCATATTTTATTTATAGTATTAGCCCCACCTACGCTAAATACCTTGACAGCCACGCGCGCCATCCAACCCATTATCATTATAAAAGAAAACGCTTACATTGTAAAGGATTTCCTAATTACTAATAATAAAACGCATATATACTATAATTCACAATTAAGTTTCTAACATACTTCATCATCTAAGCATATGCCAATTGGGATATACCCCTAAACTGAAAAAAGAGGTTCTTTTATTTTAAAGGACCTCTTTGAAATAAATGTATCAATTTTCGATGAGCAATTATTACTTTCCCAATAATTCTAATGATAATTTCCTAACTGTTATAGCCACGCACTTGCTTATTTTTTTCTCCCGTTGTTACTGCTATTGTTTCATTTTTTCTGCACCTGCAAATAATTTATTCACATAATTATTAATATCTTCCCATTTATCACTAGCTGTATTCAAATCCTCTTCCATAAATGTAAAATCATCACGGTTCATTTTTTCAACTCTAGTCAACAATTTACTATATTTACTTCCTATTGTATGCCACTGATTCGATATATTCTGAAGAGCAGTAATTGCTGTATCAATTGTATCAGACATATGTACAGTTTTATTTTTGGCATCTGTTAAAATAGCCACTTCTTGCTGTGCTCCAGAAATCCTAGACTGTAATTTTTGTATTTCTTGCTCTGCAGATGAAATATTGCTTTTAGCGGTAGCAATCATTGCTATACTAGCTCCAAAAGTGAATAATACCAAGACTCCTCCAGCAATAATCATATCATTACTTTTCTTAATGAGATCGTTATAACTATTAATTTGATGCTGTAAATACGGAATGCCAGCATTTGTACTTTCTAAAATAGATGTCAATTGGTTTGAGTCATCTTTGAAACTTCTTGTATCTTCTAACATTTTATTTCGAAATGCCTTCAGTTTTTTTAGTAATTCATCCACTTCATTGGTGTTATTCAAAATACTATGATGTAATGTTTCTAATTCATTTTTAAAGCCTACTGTGTCCTGTTGATTTATAGCAGCTAGTAAATTCTTATAATGTATTTGAAATGCTTTATTATAATCCACAATATGTTGAGCGTTTTTCATAATATGAGGGTTTAAGTCTTCTAACCAATATGTTGCATTCGTTTGTGCATCTTTTTGATGTTTGATCATGTTTGCTCGCAAATCACCATTTATAGAGCTGATTCCACTCAGGTCCGTTTGTTGTTGCTTAAGAAGTGTTTGGGCATATGAATCCATAACAAATGTATTAGCTGCCATTTGGCCTATTGCTTCTTTAAATCCCTCAGGAACAAGAGAAGTTTCACTATTACTTTCTTGCTGTTGTGATTGTCCGGTTTGTTCTGCTGCTAAAGTATGAAGTGGCATTACACTACTTGTTGCCATTCCGGTAATAGCCATAGATAAAGCAATTTTCTTATATAATTTTTTATTCATCATTTCTCACCTTCTCTTTCATATGTATCACGGATTTTATGGAATTCATAAGGTTTTATCACTTACTACAAACACGTTATAATTCTTGTGAAAAAAGTACCTTTTGAATCTATATAGATTTAAATAAAGTTTATAAGGGCTCTTCTATAATTCGTATCTAGTTAAATCTCTATATAGGAAATCTCCTGCTCAAGATTGAACAGGAGACTCGCATCACTTATCTTTTACGCTGATAGATTCTTTTATTTCGAATAATTTTATTTTCTAACCTTTTTGAGTAAATATTACTAGTTATTCTCTGCTACTTTAATTTCACTATTTTGAATATCTTCAGCATACTTTTGAATTTTTTCCCAGCTATCGTTTGCTGTCTGGAGATTTTCTTTTATAAATCCAAGCTGGTTTGGTTTAACTTTGTTAACGTTTTTAAGTAAAGAATTATATTTTGATCCCATTGTTTGCCACTGGTTTGAAATATTTTGAAGTGAATCAATAGCAATATCAATAGTCTCTGATAAACTTTCAGTTTGCTTTTTAAGATTTGTTAATCCAACTACCTGTAATTTTATGTTTGAAATATCCCCAGTGAGTTTTTGAATATCTCCCTGCGCTCTATCAATTTCTTGTTTTGCTAACACAACTCCTGTTACACCCAGTGCCGTAGCGCCTACACCGACTGTAATAAGTACAGCGCCCGCTTTAGCTCCTACACCAGTAGCAATTAATGCTACACCACCTATAATAGCCATTGGGCCTAGAGCTGTTGATACAGATGCTGAAATAAGAATTGCATTATTTTTATTAATGCTCTCCATATTTGCCGAGATTTGTTTTTCTAGCAGAGGTATTCCAGCATCTTGACTAGCTAAAACAGACGTGATTTGGTTGGCATCGTCTTTAAAGCTTTGTGTATCAGATGCCATTTTGCTACGGAAACTTTTCAGCTGTTTCACTAGATCGTCTACTTCTTTTTTATTAGCTGAAATACTTTCAGTTAATTGTGTAAGTCCAGCCGTTAGTTTTTCTGTGTCCCCTTTTTCTACAGCTATATCTACAGCATTTTGTAAAGTCTTATAATAATTTTTAAATTGGTCACTGTAATTGATGATATTCTCGTTTGTAGAAATTAGTTGTGGTTTTAGAGTATCTAACCATTCATTCGCATTTCCTCTAGCAAGTTTTTGATGTTCAATGATTTTTGCTTTTAAAGCATCGTCAATTGTAGTTATATCATTAAAATTAGCATTAGCTTGCTTAAGAATTGTTAAAGCATACAAATCCATTGTCAAAACATTTGACCCTGTTTTTTCTAATGCTTCTCTAAGACCATCTGGTCCTAATGAATACTCAGCATGCGTGCCTGTTGCATCAATTGCCTTAGCATGAACAGCAGCTGGTTTTGCTGTATTTTCCGCTGCAGAAGCATATGTCGGCATGATATTAGCTGCTGCCATTGTTGCTATTAATGTGGATAAAGCCATTACTTTATAAGGTTTTTTTGCCATGTTTTTCTCTCCTTATATGATTCAAGTTAGTCTTCATTCTAAAATGAAGCTTAGTTTACTTTTACTTTTGTAACGAATTCTTCATATTGAGTTGTTTGCTTATTCAATTCATCATTCAATTTTTTAAGCTGTGTTAATTGTGTTTGTAATGCCATTGAATCAATCTTTGCATCTGCATCCGAATTAATCTTCATTTGAGTCATTGTTTCATTTAACGCTTTCCAATCTTTCACTAAAACGTCAAAAGTCTTAAGTTGTCTCTTAATTAAACTTGTAAAGCTACCTACTTGATCTTCAATAAGAGTAATTTGAGTTGCTTGAATTTCATTTTGTGATAACTTTTGTATTAATGGGATTAATTGTTGTCTTTTTTGTTTAATATTATTACTAGCTTCTCGTATATGAGCATCTGATGAATTTTCAATTGTGTCACCAAGGCTTTCAATAGAACTAAATTCTATTGTTTTAGTTTCAAGTGCTGTTTTACTAATCTCAACAGCCTGCTTTCCAACGCTCAAAGAAGTTCCTCTAATTTCTTTTGCTCGATTTAAAATTTTTGTAAGTTCATTTTGAATCTCTTCTTGAATTTGTTTAATTTGTGCTCTTAGTTGTGCAATCTCTCCATTTGAACCATTTAAAGATTCAATAGCTGTGTTAGCTCTTTTAGTAAGACTTTCGCTATCTTGAACCAATTCATCTTTATACCAGTTTAAGTCTACTGAAGTTTGTCCCATATCATCTTGAATCGTTTGCACTTCTTCTTGAAGTGCATTGAAAGCACTTACAAATTCTTCTTTTGCTTTCTGATCTTCATTCACTTTTCCAGCTAATTCATTTAATTTACTATAATAGTTATTAAACATTGTACTAAATGACATCATTTCTTGATTTAAGTTGAAGATTTTAGGATTATATTCATCCATCCAATCTTGAACATGTTTTCTTGCAATTTTTTGATCAGTGTTTAAACTACTCATAGCATTTACTTTAAAGTCTGGTTGTTTTAAGATAACTAATCCATATCCTTGTATTAAAGGAGTGTTTGAGCCCAGTGATCTGATTGAATTTGATAGTGTATTCACAGCAAGAAAGTTCTGAACACTTGTTTGTTTAAATTGAGGTTGCTTACTTTCTGCAGCATAAGCATTTACAGGTGTGAAACAGCTTGTGGATACTGCTGTAGCCAATAAACCTGCGACTAACGTTTTTTTCATGTTAATTCCTCCTATTGGTTAATATCTCTTGATAAAACATTTAGATTAAACTCTAAGTGTTTTATTCTATTTTTGGAAAAACGACTTTATAACCAATTATCTATATAAATGGTTATTTTGATGTTAATTACGAGAATGTAATTATAGATTATAACTATCTGTACATATTACTTCTCTATAAAACTATCCCTCTTGGAACTTTCATCAAAGATAAATAAAAATTTTGATCTCTTTCTTGCATCTTATGAGTTGTAAGGACCTTACACCCTTATTAAAACACTAAGTTTTTTATAAGTAAATCATAGAATTACATAATAATACTTAATCACCTTAAAGTTTATTTATTTGAATAAAAAAGAATTATTATACTAAAAAACTATTATTAAACATCATTTAAGTAATCAAGACAATTACAACTTGATATTTCTATATCGAAATGAATTTTTTAAATTTAACTAGATTAAGTTTATTATAAAGAAAATATTTATAGTATAATTTAACACCATGCCTCACACTATTATCCTTTATTTGGATATGCAGAATTACATGGAAATAGGCACTTTTAGTTAATACCTTTATAACAGATTTAAAACGATTTTAAATAAAACACTGCTCACAAAAAAACACATTACACAATTATCGGTTAGAAAAATGTCGATTTTATCAGAATTTTGTATTTTTTTGTTTTTTTATTTTATTATTAATGTTAAACTTATACTCACAAAGAGAGAGTAAATAGGCACCCTTAGTGATTTAATTTTCTGATTTTTCAGTTTTTGTTTTTGTTTTTTGTCAGTTTGCTCCATTCCTTTTGATTAGCATGTTTGTGTATTACTTTCCTACTCTTTCTTTGTTGTACCCTCCAGAAGAAAACAATTTGTTCCTATCCAAATTGTTTTCTTCTATGATTATCTAATCGAGTATTTTTAAAACGATGAAGATAATTTATGGAAAAGTTATTCTACAAATTTCATTCAAAAGATTTAGCTATATTTAAATGAAATATGAAATGTATCAAGTACTTAGTTTCTTAATCTACTTAAGAGGTATGTCCTATAATTTTTTTAGGAGTCATGCTCAATGCAATTTATACAAATGATTCATGTATTGGAATTATGTTCGGTATATGAGTCATTTATATGGATTGCATTAAAAAAGAGATCTTATAGAAATAAAAGATTTCTTTTTTCATCTTTAAGGTATAAAGCTAATATGCTGAAGCATGTTAAAAACCTCGATATGAATCATACTAGATTATATACATGTATCGATATATAATTTTTACATATTTATACTAACTTAAATAACTAGAAAATTATTTGTCTTATTTTTTTTACAAGCATAATTAAATGCACATTGCTTCTGTAACAACTTCCTCCTTTGTTGAAGTACTATGAAACTTACCAAGCAATAGAAGATCTAGCTAAAAATGTAACTTAGATTTAACTTCTTTGTGTCCGCAATATTGATTCAAATCCAAACAGAACTAGACAAAATTAAAAGGCATAAATCCGGTTCAATACCGAACTTATGCCCAAGAAGCTACCTTTTTAATATTTACTAAGAGAATCGTACCAACGATAGTTGAAACAAAATAAATTATTTACACTCGCAATTACACTTATGCTGTTTAAAATCGATTACCATACGACCTTGAATCTTACCTTGTTCCATTTCTTCGAATACATCTTGTACATCATCTAATGGGCAAGTTTGAACAACCGGCACTACTTTTCCTTCTGCACCGAACATAAATGCCTCTTCTAAGTCCTTACGAGTACCAACTAGAGAACCAACTACTTCAATTCCGTCTAGTACAAGTCGTGGAATGTTTAAGTCCATAGTTTCTACTGGTAAACCTACCGCAACTACTTTTCCGCAAGCACGTACTGCATCAACTGCTGAGTTGAAGGCTACTTTAGAAACCGCTGTTACTACAGCAGCATAAGCGCCACCAATCGTCTCTTGAATAATCTTATCAGCAGGACCTTGAGTAATTGGATTGATAGTCATATCGGCACCAACCTCTTTAGCTAATGCTAATTTGTCATCATTGATATCTACTGCAATTACTTTTGCACCAAATACATTCTTAGCATATTGAATAGCGAGGTTACCTAATCCACCACAACCGTAGATTACGATAGGTTGACCAGGTTTAATGTTTGATACTTTAATAGCTTTGTATGTAGTTACGCCCGCACATGTGATTGATGATGCCCCGGCAGGATCTAATCCTTCTGGTACTTTTACCGCATAATCAGCAGTAACGATACATTGTTCAGCCATGCCGCCATCTACTGTATAACCAGCATTCTTAACTTCACGACAGAATGTTTCTCTACCAGTTACGCAATATTCACAACGTCCACAAGATTGGAACATCCATGCAATACTTACACGATCCCCAATTTTAAGTGAAGTAACATCATCAGCAATTTTAGTTACAATACCTACACCCTCGTGACCAAGGGTACGGCCATCTGTGTTACCAAAATCATGATTCGCAACGTGCAAGTCAGTATGACAAACTCCACAATACTCTACATCTACTAATGCTTCGCCTGAGCGTAACGGACGCAATTCTTTGTCAATAACATCAATGTTTGCTTTGCTGTTTTTATTAACCACTACTGCTTTCATATGTGATCTCCCCTTTAGTGTTTTAGAATTTTAATGCGTTCATCTCACAACTTTTGTTCTCACTGTTATGGCCAATTATTGTACCAAATTCAAGTGTTTAATCATCATTACTGGTTAATCATAACATAAAATTTGGAAGAAATTTCGTGAAATAGTGAACAATATTTGAAGTTTTATATAAAGTGTTTTCGATGCTGATTTGTTTAATCAAGAAACAATATCACAGTACCAGTTAAGTTATCTTGAAAACATGACAAATAATTAAAGCACGGACAATTTTTCCGCGCTTTTCTAAACACATATTTTATTTCGGAAGATTTAGTTGCCACGAGACACCGAACCGATGGTGTACTTATCCTAACTGGCGTTTAAATGCTTTATTGGCAAAGAAGTAAGCGAGGACCATAATGCCTACGCACCAAGCAAGCGCGAGCCAAATATCGTTGCCAACAGGCCCTTCATACAAGAGGGCACGAATCGCATTCACGATTGAAGTCACGGGCTGGTTCTCAGCGAACGCACGGACAATTCTAGGCATGGTTTCGGTGGGGACAAAGGCCGAACTGATAAACGGCAGGAAAATCAGTGGGTACGAGTAGGCTGTCGCCCCCTCCATAGATCTCGCGGTCAATCCGGGAATGACCGCCAGCCATGTCAGCGCCAGCGTAAACAGCCCGAGTATCCCAGCTACCGCGAGCCAATCCAGGATATCCGCGCTGGAACGGAAGCCCATCAAGAGCGCGACGAGGATAACCACCACGATAGTAAGCAGATTGGAAACAAGCGAGGTCAATACGTGAGCCCACAATACCGACGAGCGCTTGATGGGCATGGTAATGAAACGCGCCATCAGCCCGCTCTTTACATCCGTAAACAGCCGGACGGAAGTGTAAGCAACGCCGGATGCGATAGCCATCAGCAAGATTCCCGGCAATAAATAATTGACGTAGTTGTCCGTCCCTGTCTCTATGGCCCCGCCAAATACGTAGACAAACAGCAGCAGCATCATAATCGGCGTAATCGCCACCGTGATAATCGTATCCGGACTGCGCATGATGTTGCGCATTAAACGCCCTAGTAATACCCCTGTTTTACTTTTCATTTACCTCTCCTCCTTTTTGCTGATAATCTCGAGGAAAATTTCCTCCAATGTCGGTTGCTTCTCGATGTACTCCACTTTCGCTGGCGGGAACATCTCTTTGAGTTCGATAAGGGTACCGGTCGTGATGATTTTCCCACCATGTAGGATGGCAATACGGTCCGCCAGTTGTTCAGCTTCCTCCAGGTACTGGGTTGTAAGCAAGATGGTTGTGCCGCCGTCGGCCAGCTTCTTGACAATATCCCACACTTCAATTCGCGCTTCGGGATCAAGCCCTGTCGTCGGTTCGTCGAGAAAAATGACTGCTGGTGTCCCGATCAGGCTCATGGCAATGTCAAGCCGGCGCTTCATCCCGCCGGAATACGTATCTGCCCGGCGATTGGCCGCATCGGTTAGGCTGAATCTTGCAAGCAGATTATCGGCGACTTGAGCGGGATTGGAGACTCCACGCAACTTGGCGATCATCATTAGGTTTTCCCGCCCGGTGAGCATGCCGTCTAAAGCTGCAAACTGCCCTGTTAGGCTGATGCTTTGGCGAACATGATCTGGCTGGCGCTGGACGTTAAAGCCACAAATACCTACTTCGCCGTCATCGGGCTTCATCAGTGTCGAGAGGATGTTGACCGTCGTCGTCTTGCCCGCTCCATTTGAGCCCAGCAGTGCGAAAATTTCGCCACGCTGCACCTCAAAATCCACCCCCTTTAAGACTTCCTTGTCTTTAAAGGATTTTTTTAACCCTTTTACAGAAATCGCTGCATTGCTCATACTTTTTTCCTCCTTATAAAAAGCGCTTTGCGGAGCAGGTTGCCTATACTCTTCTATCTAGTCTGACTGATAATCTGTATTACTTAGTACCGTGTTAAAAGTATAACTGAATAGCGATGGCAGTAATTCACATTTGTAACCAGCTAATCAGTCGGTACTATTTATTAAATTTATTTTTTTCTCAACCGCTTCATGATACTTTGATTCAAATCTTCACGATACTTGGAGACATATGTTTTAGCATTTGCCACTAATTCGTCAGCAAAGGACGCCACGTCGTCCCCAGTGATTTCCAGCACTTGTCTCCCTTCCGCCGCACCGGCTTCGAACAAATCGATTAATTCATACTGTATGTGTAGCATATCCATCCCGTTGCCCGCTGAGAAATTCCACATGTAGTTTTGAATTTTCTTAAATACAAACTGGTAGTCCTCTGGCAGGGCTCCAACCCGTGCCATCATCATTTTGTACTCTTTTTTATCACCAACCATTTTTTTGAACATTTCCATCATGTTATTTTCCTCCTTTTTTATAAAGCTGAATAAGCCCCTCCAAAAATATCGGATGGAATATCTTATGAAGCTAGATTGACTTCAAGACGTTTATTTTTGATGATACAAAATCCCATTTTTTCCAAAACAATTCAAGTTCCTGGCGACCAGCCTCATTAAGTGAGTAAAACTTGCGGGGCGGCCCCATATCTGACGGTTTCTTTTCTATATTCACAAGTTTTTTCTTTTCTAATCGCACAAGGATAGTATAGACCGTCCCTTCCACGACTTCGGTAAACCCAAGCTCGTTCAGGTGGCGGGTAATCTCGTAGCCATAGGTTTCATGACGGCTGATGATTTCCAGCACACAACCTTCCAGTGAACCTTTCAGCATTTCAGTTAAATTTTCCATGTTAAGTTCCTCCTCTACCTCCTCTATTCCGTCTGACTTATATTCAGTATTACAGAGTACCAAGGCGAATTTTTTACTGAATAGCTTTTGAGAAAATACACTATTCAGCATCACTTATTACAAGTACATTGTATCACCGAGTAGCGTGGGTGTCAACTGGATTTTCTAAATATTTTTAAAAACAACTATCCCCATTGTTATCTCCTACCTTTTTTGTAACTCCTTTTATTCCTTCCCAATTATTCACTAAAAATCCGTAGATCTTTTTAACTACCATAGGATCATCTTACGTTCTTATATCCGGAAATTTATCGTATAACGAATCAGAAGCCACAATCGTAGCACTATTCTTAATAGGAAAAGTTAAGTGTAGTATAGCTTTGTTTACTTTTAAAAATACAACTTCTTTTTTTTAACATACGAATTTCATACACACTCAACTGTGAAAATAAAAAGTGTGTTCCTATAACTACACAAGCTACCCCTGCAACTAAATAGGTCATAACAAAGTTTCTTTTAGTAGTGAATTTTATTCAACTAAAGTATTCACTCCATCAAGAAGAAAATAAGCCAGATCCCGATATCTGAAGTACAAATAAAGGCCCAAGAATTTATAGATTCTTGGGCCTTTATTTGTGGTAATGTCTAGCTATCCGTATTCACTCTAAAGAGATGGCCGAGTTCCGATTACAACAGTAGCATCCAGTTCGTCACAATTTTTCACCTGTGGGATTAGCCCGTTTTGAGCAAATATCTCAACAGTTTGCAATGCCTGTTGTTGGCTAGTCTCAACAAGTAGATGGCTATCGGGTGCCAGCCAGAGTGATGCCTCAGCAGCTACCCGTCGCTGGACATCTAGTCCTTCCGCTCCACCGTCGAGTGCCACCCTTGCCTCATATCTCCGGGCCTCTCGAGGTAACAGCTTAATTGCCTCTGTAGGTACGTAGGGTGCGTTTGCGACCAAAATATGGACGCACCCACGCAGTTTAGTTGGAAGTGGATGGTAGAGATCACCTTCGTACACATTACCGTTTACCCAATTAATATTGTTACGAGCACATCTCACTGAGGCTGAATCTATGTCGACTGCATACAACTCGACCTCACCTAGAACTCTAGCCAGTGCAGCGCCCACCGCACCTGTACCACAGCATAAATCAACTATGATAGCTCCTGGCATAGCAAGGTAAGCTGCCTGTTGGACAAGAAACTCGGTACGGCGGCGAGGAACGAAAACTCCTGGTTCCACAGCTATCCGAGTACCACAGAAATCTACCCAACCAATGATGTGTTCCAATGGAAAACCAGCTACTCGTCGTTCCACCATGTCGGTGAGTATTTCCTGTGTTTGTGCCTCTGAGATAAGCAATTGCGCCTCATCTTCTGCAAAAACACAACCGGCAGTCCGAAGCCTGGTTATTATACATTTTTCTGTTTCCGCGTCTATATAAAAATCGAATTTCTTTCCCATTCATTCACCACTCTTGATACCTTTTTAAGTTTATTATTAATAATTCTCTAAAGGTTGGAGAACCCCTGTTTCAACTGCCTTATATTTAAATAAAAAGATCGTATACAATATACATATGAAGTTTACATAACGCACATTATTGATAGTATCCAAGAAAGCTAGCTTTGTCGTTTTGGGGTAATTCTGAATTCTTAAGTTGATGGAGATGGGGTACTGACGGAAAAACGCGGATTTTATAAGATAAGACATTTCCTAACAATGAAATTTTCAGCTTTGCTACTGTAAAAAAACAACTAGCTCCCCCGTAAGAGGTGCTAGTTGACGTAAATTTCGTTCTCGGAAGTTCTACACTTTATGCTTGGGATCGAAATCTAGCTACTTCAAAATGAGTTAGTTCAGATTACGAAGGTCAGGCGCAGTGTTTTAATATAGAGTTGGAGTCGGAGGAGAACAATGGAAGGAAACAATATCTCTTAAAGCAACCGAATAATGATTCCATCTTCCGCCGAAAAACCTATAGCCATAAATTCTTGATTCCCCGACAGTCGTTAAAAAAAACCAGAAATTGTCTCCGTTTCTAAGCCGCAAATACGTGAACCGATACAAACAATTTTGAAGACCCCAAGGATTCAGGGTATAAGGTGGCATTTGTCGTATATATACCATGATTCGAAGTTCACTCCTTATTTTTAAAATTAGACTTATAACTAGTTTATGCTCAGGGGCAAAGCTTAGATTGGATGTATACCTAGTAGCCTACCTAAATTCAATTTTGAATGTATATAGTATATAACATAACGCATCATTATCAGTAGCAAGGACAACGGAGAATCCTTTGATGTCAGTAGGTTTTTCCGTTTTCTCTCTTTATCATCCTAGACATGATTTTATACAATACTGATTTAATGCAGTTTATTGTGTTTGATTTTGGCTGTTTTGGTACAGAAACTTGTATAAAATGTTGCATATTTTATAAGGGGAATTTACGTTAAACAATATTATATATTTCAAATGAAGACACCCCTTTGAGAAAAGAAGTGTCTTTTAAGAACAAACGGATTTTTATGTTAAAATTTTTACTATCAATAATTTCGCGGGAGAGGTCTTTTAAATATGAATATATTAAGAAGAACGATATTTAGTAAGATGGGGATAATCATTTTAGGGGTACTGCCATATCACTATCAACCTAAGAAAACAGGTTATCCCCAAAACGATAAATAAGCTTTTTTCACAAGAAAGCCCAAAAATTTCGTTTTGGGGGTGTAATAAAACTTTAGCTTGATGGAGATGGGATGAATTTAAACCTCTAAAAAACCTGAAGATGTCCCCATAGCAATTACGATGTCTTCTTTCTTTAAGAGGTTTTGATTCTTTAATTGATTTATCGTATGGATTACTGTGGCAGAAGAGTTTTCAAGAAAAAGACCCTTTGTTAACAGGAATTGTTGATCTTGTTTTGCCTGTTCTTCAGTAACTACTACTGCTAATCCATTAGATTCTTGTAATGCACTTAAAGCTTGGAAAGTCACCGTTGTTCCGTCTAATGATTTCAGCTCAGTTTCTCCAATAAACTCTTCTATATAGTGAACTCCATTTAATACATTTGTTAAACGTGGAAATGGCTCAACTGCTATCATTTGGGGAAGTTTTATTGTATTTTTATTTAGGGTAATTTCTTTAAAACCTTGCCAAATTCCCCACAATAGGTCTCCCCTGGAAACTGGAACAATGATTTTATTAGGCACTCTTCCTTGCAATTGTTGCAAAATTTCATAGGCAATAGTTTTATAACCTTGAACTCCAATAAAATTACTTCCAACGGGAGGTGTTAAATAGTTGCTGGCAGGGTAAAACCCGTTATCTGAATATCCCTTCAATTTAACCCATCTTTCTTCAGATGTATCAGTTAATATTAAGTTTGCTCCATAACCTTTAAGTATTGATTGAATACGATTATTTAAGTTTTTCGAAGCAATTACAACACATTTTATACCTCCGAAAGCCGCATAGGCTGCCAATGAAATCCCTGCGTTTCCACTAGATGCTACAACTACACCTTCGGATCCTGTTTCAATAGCTCTTGTTACAATTAAAGAACTCATTCTATCTTTATGTGAGCCTGTTGGGTTTTGACCTTCGTATTTTATGTAAATTTCCCCAAGTTCTTCTTTACCAATTGATATAGGAATCAATGGGGTATTTCCTTCCCCCATAGAAAAGTAAGATTTATAAGGTAATGCACAAGTAGTATCATCCTGTTTATATATTACTTTTAAACTTGACGGCATATTTTCAACCAAACATCTTGGGCAACCTTCAAAAAAATCAGCAAAATCATAGTTGTTATAGCAACGTAAGCATTGCAAATAATTTATTTTAGGATTTTTTTTAATAGTTAATTTCAATGTAAACCATCTCCTAATTTCAAATAATATAATTAATATTTTATTTCGTTTTGCTGCGTTTATATTTCCTTATTCGTTAATTAGTGTAAAATGATTATTGATTATTGTCTAATTGAATTATTCTATGCTGATAATTGATTTTTCAAATAAAGAGGTGATATTTTTGGACTATGAACAAATTAAATCATTCCTTTCTGTAGCAAATCATCGACATTTTACAAAAGCTGCTGACGAACTACATGTAACTCAATCAACAATTACTACTAGAATTAAAAATTTAGAGAGCTATTATGAACAACCTTTGTTTTATCGTTCAAACAAAAAGGTTGAACTTTCTGATTTTGGCAAAGAAATATTACCGTTGCTAGAGAGACAGTTAGAAATAATGGAGAAAACAAAAGACATTGCTAAAGAGTACAAAACGAAAGAAAAGATAATTTGTCTAGGATTAACATATTCTTTATGGAATCCTGTATTAGTGAAGTGGGTTGAACATATACATACTGCTTTTAAAAATATACATTTTAAATTTGTAACAGACCACTCTTCACAAATAATGGAGGGCGTTAAAGATGGTTCTATAGATATTGGAATAGTTTATCATGCTCCATTAAATGATAATATTAAAATTGAAGTAGTGGGGTATGATTGTTTTTCCTTATATGGTGCCTCTTCTTTTCATATTAATGAAAGACTTACTTGGAATAACATTATAAACTATCCAATCATATATCTAGATTGGGGAAGAACTTTTGATGATTGGTTTTTTAGAGAATTCGGTGAATCGTTTACACCCTTTGTGCAAGTCGGCCACAGTAAAACTTTACTGGATTTTGTAAAATCCGGACAAGGAATTGCATTTATTCCGGATCGAATCGTTGAATCATCAGATGGTTTGGAGAAAGTTCATAAACTTGCATATGAGTCTTTAAATCTGTTATATCCTCAGAAAGTGTATCTCATTGCGAAGTCAACCGCACTTAATAACGAGGCTATTCATTATTGCATAGATTCTTTAAAAAAATACTTATTTTAAATACACTTTTTATCAAGATAGAGTAAATTTATATTCATAAAATGAAAAAACGCTATTCTTTTTGTAGAAATATACAGTGGTCTGACCCCATTTGGTGAGACAAAGAAAAAACACCTAGACAACATGTTTCCTATAAGCTATAGGTGACATATTATCTAATTTTCTCTGAATCCGTTCATTATTATAGTAGTGGATATATTCATCCACAGTTTGTATTATACTAGCATTATTCGATTGTTTTATATTTTGCGCATAGAATCCTTCGGATTTCAAATGAGAATGAAAGGATTCTATGAGGGCATTATCATGGCAGTTTCCTGTACGAGACATGCTTGTGATAATGCCTTTTTCTTTGGCATATGTTTGAAATTGTTTTGATGTATACACTTTTCCTTGATCCGAATGCAAAATCGTATCAATCACATTTCGCTTTCTTAAAGCCTCTTTTAGAGTATCTAATACAAGAGAAACATCCTGTGTCTCACCTATTTTATAACTTACAATTTCATTGTTAAACCCATCTATAATAGATGAAAAATAAAGAGTCTTATTGCCGAACATCAAATACGTGATATCAGTGAACCATTTTTCATTAGGCTTGGTAGCTTTAAATCTCCGTTGTATTCTATTTTTAGCTACCACTGGTTCATGACCGAGCACAAATATCTTTTTCTTTTTTCTAACTCGAGATAATACGTTGTATTTTCTCATGATACGTAATACTCTTTTATGATTCATTACGATGTTAAATTGATCACGTAGACAAGCTGTAACCCGACGATATCCATACCGATATTTATGATGTTGACATATTTCTATTACGGTTTTTTCTTCATGATTAGTTACTGTTTTCTCGTGCTTTTTCCAACGATAATAAGTAGCACGTGAAATATTAAATATGGAACACAGTTCTGCAATTGTGAAAGTTGATTGCCATTCCTTTATCATTTTCATTATTTCTTCTTTTCCTCCCACCTCCTTAAAATTTCTTGGCACTTTTCCAGCAATATAATCTTTGCCTTTAAATAACGTATTTCTAATTCTTTTTGTTCAAGTTCTGTTAACTTTTTTAAACCTTTTCCATGTGCAGATTGTCTTCCAATAGATTGTTCAAACCGATAGGTTTCGCCTTCACGATACCATTTCATCCAAGTTTTAATTTGAGCCACATGTTTAATTCCTAAGGCATCCATAATTTCTTTATTTTTGAATCCTTGGTGTTTCATTTCAACTACTTTCCACTTTATTTCGGCGGGATAATGATTCTTTTTCCCCATGCGAAAAACACCTCCATTAAAATCATAACTGATACTTACGATTTAGAGAGGTGTTTTTTATCGTCTCATTCTCAGGGTTCACTCCATACAGAAAAGGTGGCGTTTTTGGTATGAATTTATCGACTTCTGATGAACTAGAATTATTTTCTAAAGAGTTGCAACGATACATGTCGCTAAACTTATATAAGCTTAGCTTGATGGGTATGTGGTATCACCACATCACTATCAAGCTAACAAAACAAAATCCCCCCTAAAACGAGAGAATTAACATCTCTGGGTGAAAATGTACAATTTTTTTGTTTTGGGAGCGTTATAATATTCTTAAATTGATAGCCATGTCGTGCTACCCCGTTTTAAAAGAATTACAAGAAACGAAATCATGAACAGCATCTAGTAAACAAAAAAGTTTTTGGAGTAGACTTTTTGGAAAATAAATAAAGAACCGTGGAGATTTCTCCACGGTTCTTTATTTTTGTATAACAGCTTTTATTGGGTGTTCTATGCGTTTATGCCGCGAAAGTCACTTGACCATGAGGGTGTAGAGGCTCGTGGTCAAGTGACTCGTGGAATAAAAAGCATAGGACGGAATCCCAAAAAGGGTGAAAAACAGGAAATTTGTATATAACTTTATAAATTGTACGTGAGTAGTAACTATTAAATGAAATATCATTGATAGAATACAAGTGTTATGTTATATTCAAAACTTTTGCTTTAAGAGCTCGAGCTCGAAAATTACTTTCATTATCATTTATACCAAAACGCTCACTGATTATCTCAAGTCTATACTGATAAGTGCCTGGTGAAGGAAAATCTATCCACGTAACGGAGGGGTTAAAATCAAGCTGGCTAGAAGTTGTTATTGGTATTGAAAAAACACGTTCAGCTGCCTGTGTAAGAAGATTTCTATCCCTAAATAGCTGGATTACAACGCCTGCACCATAAATAGTTAAACCCTCAAATGGAACATAATGGGCTGTAGCAAAGGCATCCAAATCAACTGCTTGACCTGGTAATACCGTTATAGGTGGAAGTGTTAAAGTTAGCGTGAGCGCAGGTCTTATTTCATTACTACCTGTGAAAGAAACACTAGCTATACCTGATGGTTCTGATGGTCCTGTTGGTCCTGTTGGTCCTGTTGGTCCTGTTGGCCCTGTTGGTCCTGTTGGTCCTGTTGGTCCTGTTGGTCCTGTTGGTCCTGTTGGTCCTGTTGGCCCTGTTGGCCCTGTTGGTCCTGTTGGCCCTGTTGGTCCTTTTGGCCCTGTTGGTCCTGTTGGTCCTGTTGGCCCTGTTGGTCCTGTTGGCCCTGTTGGTCCTGTTGGCCCTGTTGGTCCTGTTGGCCCTGTTGGCCCTGTTGGTCCTTTCTTATGATCACAACAATTTACATTTATTTCAATAGAATGATCGTCGCATTCATTTTTGCAATGCTTGTAGTACTTATCTTTGCAGTGATCGTCGTACCTATTTTTGTAATGCTTGCAGTATTTATTATAGTGGTCTCCCATATTCTATCTCCTTTTCAACATTATAATAAATACTATTAAGATTTTAATAGTTGTGCCTGTATGCTTGTCCAGCATTTCCTACAAAACTTCAAAATGTATACTGTATTCAAGAGAAGTTTACATAACCCCACTTATCAGTAGTCACTGTATCTAGAAAAAACCCCTTCAATTTACTTGCTGAAGGGATTTCGTATTTACATAATTTTCGGTTGTGGAAGTTAACTTTTGTCCTAGTTTAAATGAGTGGTATTGTTACTAAACCTAATAATACAGACACTAGACTTGTATTCAAGTAGATATATGCCTGTGTTGTCAGTATGGAACCATACATCATGCTCTTTCGGTAATTGAAGGAAGCTATCTATAATTTTTGTAATCACTCCTCCATGGGAAACAATCGCAATTCGTTTGTACTGTTTACTCCTTTCTCTAACAGCTGCAAGGATGTTCTCAGCACGTAATCTAAAGTCTAGTTCACTCTCCCTCTTCTGCATTTCACATAACTCAATTAAATACTCTACAGGGCATTTAGCAGCATTACTCAAAATTTCAGTAGATTGAGTCTCTCTCAATAGAGTACTCGACCAAATAAATTCTGGAGGAAATTCCTTTGATATATAATTTGATAGAGAAAAAAGGAGAGCGAATTGCTTATTTCGGGCAAAACTCTCTCCTTCTTTATTAATTTGAGTTTTTATTTGGATTTGCTGCCAGCCCTCCAGTATTGAAACTTTCATTTGTGATTCTTACTGTCGTTTGGCCGTATTTCTCTTGAACTAACCAGATGGCTATCGCACCGATAATACACGGAATTGCAAATGCCATAAAATTAAATTGAAGTGGAAGCTGCGAGCTTAATAAAAATCCACCAAGGGTAGGACCGAGAATACCACCAATTCTTCCTACTCCCAATTCCCAGCCTACTCCTGTTGAACGGATACCAGACGGATAAAACTGTGAGACATATGAATTAGTATTAATTTGTGTACCTGTTGTTGTTCCGCCAGCAATAAAGAGTAATACATACAGTAAAACAGCATTGGGTCTAAGACTTAAAGCAGTAAGGGACAAAAAGCCAAGTACAAAGAAGGTAATTAAAATTTTACGTGATCCGAATCGGTCTGCCATCTTACCTCCAAATATAGCCCCTACTACCGCACCTAAATTAAGCGTAATTAAAAACAGTAAGCTGGAACCAACAGGATATCCGGAAGATTGCATGATTTTAGGCAGCCAAGTACTTAAACCATACATGACTAATAGACACATAAACGCTGCCACCCAAAACATCAAAGTACTTAATGCACGTTTTTCAGTAAATAGCTTTTTAATCGAAGTATCTGTGTTATCTGTGACATTCATGAAAAATTCGTCTTTTTTACTGAACTGATCTTTTGGGCTTATTTTGTTAAGTGTAGAGATAAGCCTATCTTTTTTATTTTCTTTTACATAATAACTATACGATTCTGGTAAAACTTTATAAAGAAAAGGCAAAACCAATAAAGGAACACCTGCAACCCAGACAACTGCCCGCCAACCAAAGAGTGGTAATAGCGCTAAAGCACCCAGTGAAGCAAGAATCCCACCAAATGCATGTCCGCTAAACATGATAGCTACGAGTGTATTGCGCAATTTTTTAGGTGCATATTCAGTAACCAGTGCAATCAGATTTGGCTATACACTTCACTAAATCATTTTACGCGCCTAATACATCTACAGCGTGATTAATAACATCATAATTCTTCATACAATCCTCCCCATGTGTTAACTCTTAGTATCTTCTTGTTTGAATTTATCCGCTTGTTGTTCTATAAAGTCCGCTGCTAAACGAACTGGCCCCATATAACTTCTCTGAAATCCATAAACAGCATAAGTTATCGTGTTAATTAAATTCCCATCTACACTAGCTGACGATTGGTTTAATACATTAATTATTTTATTGCTTGATCCAGTAAACTTTTGATTTATATCTTCTATTTCCCTTTTTAAGCCCGACGCAATTTGTTTTACCTCTTCCACTGATAAACGAGCAAGTACTTCATCACTAACCGGATTACTCATAGTTTCTCTCTCCCTAAAAAAGATTTATAATATTAATAAACATTTTTAGGAGAGAAAATATGGATAGATCCAAAAAGAAAAATGTTATAATTTTAACCATTTTAGCAATTATAGTTTTAATAATAAGTTGTACTGTATCATTTATTCATAATAGAAATATCGCAAAAGAAAAAGCTACTAAAGTCGCAATACAGCACATGATAAAAGAAGAGAATATAGATTTTGTGGTAACCGATGTCAAAATCGAACACTTAGAACTCAAAGGTTTTATTACAGTATCAGGATATGATAAAAAAGATAAACAAGAAAGATATCACGTTATGATAAATAAGACCCAAAATTATACAATCGAATTTTTTGGGAAATTAAATCCTAACTAGTCAATGAATAAAATAACATGATTATAGCAAGGGAATGCTTGTATGCGGATCTGTACTGCATTCTCTTATTCTATGGGGGAAAATATGATTAATTTAAAAAAGAAAAATATTATACTTTTAATCATTTTAGCAATTATAGTTTTGACTATAGGATGTATGGCAAAATTTATTCATGACAAAAATACTGAAAAAGCTGCAAAAGAAAAAGCTGCTGAAGTTGCAATAGAAATTATGAAAAGAGAAAAAAATATAGATTTTGTGGTAACTGATGTCAAAATTCAACACTTAGAACTCGAGGGGTTTATTAGAGTTAGAGGATATGATAAAAATAATAAACAAAAAAAACATTACGTTGTAGTAAATAAAATTCAAAATTATGAAGTCGCGTATTCGGGAGAAGAATAATCTATTTCCAACAGAAAACTCTCATCTTCAAACACTATGTTAATAGGGTACCTTAATGGTGTCTTCTCTTTATAGGGGGAGCACCGTATACCCAAAACGATTAAAATAAAGCTTTTATGCTCTTTATTAAGTTAACTTTAAGCATTGAGTTATTGTATATTGTCATGTTAGTAGGTACTTTTGACACTACTAGTATTTTTTTCATTTGGTCGGCCTCTTAGTTGGGTTTATGGGATGGAAATTACTACAGAAACTGCAGGTTAAAAAATTCTTTAAACCATCTAATATGAACTATGTGAAGTAAAACAACTTCTGATTATGTTTATCATGTAAAATAACTTAATAATCTATCAAAAGAATTGATTTCGGCATATGGTTTTATTTCGGTATCATTCTTGATCATATGAGGATTGAACCATATGCCCTTTATATTTGCATTTTGACAACCACCAATATCCTTTTCTATGTCATCCCCAACGAATAATGCGGCTTCCGGTTGCACATTAAGCTTATTTAATGCTAATTCAAATATGCGTTTGTCAGGTTTACTAATCCCCACTTCTTCAGAAATAATTATTATATCAAAACAACTATTTAAATTAGTGTTAATTATTTTAGCTTTTTGTCTCTGAGTTGAGCCGTTTGTTATAATTGCAACTTTAACTTGCATCTTTATGGTATTCACGAAATTTATAGTATTTTGGTTTATAGAAAAACAATGAGGAAAATTATTATTCCAAAAATCTTGAATGTAATTGCGTGGCAATCTATATTTTGGTGGAAATTCATCAAAAAATGATTCCAAAACTTCTGTTTTATCACTATAGCCATAAGCTCTGTTATCATACTCTTTGAATTTTCGTAACATTTTGTTTTTAATCGAGCGTTCAACACCCTCATAACATTTTTCTAAAATAATTAAAAACATTTTTTCTACTGCCTTATCCCTATTAAGTAAGGTATCATCTAAATCAAATAGCATTGCTTTATAACCTATCAATTAACTTCACAGCCTTTCTCACATGATATAAATAATCCCTAGTTCGAACATTATAATTTAAGTACAGCATTTCAAGAACTTATATATTCAATTACCACTATCTTCTAATCTATCCAAAAGTTTGTTCAATTTTTTGAAATTCCCACAAGAAAAACGATAATATGAAGAAAAAACCAACAACAATTCCTACTAATGGTGCGTAAAATCAAACGAAAAAAATCGCTATTATAGTTGGTACTATGTATCCAAGTGCTACCATAAAATTTCACAGCTTCCCTGCTCCACAATAAGTATAGGGACTATCAAAGCCATCCCCATTATGAACTCCTACCCTTTATTACACCTATTTATGGTCAATATTCTTCATCCCAACCACATATTCCTTCTTAGACTAAACTGCCCTTTAGTTCAAGTGTAAATCTTCAAAACTTCACTTCTATTTAACATAAATATCCACCCCCTCCTATTAAGAAAGAACTGAAAACGACTGTTTATGGGACTTTACTTATTTCTATTCAAATTCAGTCTCAAAACTCATTACCAAAAATAAAAGCTCCTAACATATTAGTCATATACAATATGTTAGGAGCTTGATATTTTAAATATTTTTTGGATTTAGGTCTTGATAAACATACTTCATCAACTTTTCGATTCATTCCTGTTGTTTTTATTTTATCTACTCCCTTTTTTTTATAATACATTATTCCTATACGCTTTTTTTGTTACTATAACAATATTCATCTGAGAATAAAGAAAAAAACCTCCTCATTCTCCTTTGAAATTCATCAAATCAAATTTAAGGATTCTATTATTCGCTATAACGAGTTTTTCCTTCCTCAATACCTATCCTATTATCAAATTGATTAAAACAAAAAAATAAACGAATCTGAGAAGTCATTTTTAATGAACATATAATTTTTTGAAGTAAAAAAGAGTTAGAATTTCATCACCACTCATTTAAACACAGTATTCCATCTAATAATTATCCAAATTCAAACGTTTTTTTAAATTGCATTTTCCCTACAAATTGATCATCTTTTTCAAATTATAATCTACGTATATCTAGGTCCTATCAATTTCTTGCATCTCCCTCTAAAACAATCTTATCATTCTAAATAATCAATCTGATACTCATATAATTTGTAGGATTTTCTTATTTTTTGTCGAATATATTCAATGGGAGGAGGGAAATTGCATGCTTTTCACAGGATTCTTCATTAATCTATCTATTTTTGCTTTCCTAGTTAGTTTAACTTTTTTTATCCATGTATTTATTGGGAAAATGGATTCTAAATCAATTCAGTTATTCGGAGGCATATATGCAGGTATTATAGCTGCTATTTTGATGATTTTCAGTTTTAAGCACATGGGATGGTTTTATGACCTTCGAGTAGTCCCTCTTATAATTTCGTTTATTTATTTTGGCCGTACAGCCGGCTGGATCACATTAATGTTTATTTTATTTATGCGTATCTTCTACTTAGGTGGCGATTGGGGACCAGCTTTGATAACCTCCCTAGTAATAGGTATTATATATACTATATTTAAAATATATTTTAAAAATATCCATCCTTTTAAAAGCGTCTTTCTTTATCTTGCTGTTTATCTAACTATAATCCATTTAGCAGTTGAATTCTTTTTTCCATCTATATCACTTATCCTTCTTGACATTCAGGGTACATTATTTATATCTTCAGGACTATTAATTGGTATTTTTCTTATGGAGTCCCATCAAAAATTATATAGTTTAACACAGAGTTTAGCTAAAGCGAATGAAACATTACAAGAATCAAAGCAAGAATTAAGGGATACCGTCCATGAACTGCAAGGAGGTATTTTTAAATTTAAAAAAGTGAATGGGAATTTTATTCATACTTTATGTGATGGACAGTTATTTTATCAACATGGATTTTACTCTGAACAAGTGGTAGGTAAGAGTTTACTTACCATAGATCGCTCCATTGTTCCATTCCATTTAGTACCTCGACTACTAAAATATTATCAACAAGCATGGGATGGTAATGAAGTCACGTTCGAATTACCTTGGCCAAATGATGATACTATTATGCTACTCTCTCTTAGGCCTGTGAAAAGAGAGGGAACTGTGATTGAGGTGGTTGGTTCTACCGTTGATATTACGAAAAGAAAAAATGCAGAAAATGAACTAAAGGTAACGAAAGAACGGCTAGAATCATTTATTAATCATAATGTAGATGCTATCACTATATTTGATTTAGACGGACACATGATACAAGCCAATAAAGCTTACGAAAAGATATTTGGTTGGTCAGAAAAAGAAATCTTGGGAAAAAAATTACCTTGCGTACCAGATTTTTTAATGGATCAAACTTTAGAAACTATTAAAAACATTACCGCAAAAGATCCTGTTATTACTAAGTTAGAAACAGTGCGACAACGCAAGGACAAAACTCTCATTGATGTAAGCTTGACGGTTTCACCTATTCTAGATTTAAGGGGCAATGTAATTGCTTTATCAGGAATTTGTAGGGACATCTCTGACAGAAAACAAGCAGAAAGAGAACTACATCAATTACATCAACAATTAAGAGACAGTGAAATGAAATACCGCGCACTCATCGATCAAGCAACGGATGCGGTATACGTAGTAGAACTGAATGAAGATCAAGTTCCAACTCGATATATTGAGGTAAATCCTGTTGGGTGTAAAAGATTTGGATATAGTAGAGAAGAGCTTCTCTCGATGCCATTTTCTAGTACTGTTCCGCAAGATTCTCCATTGATCAAAAGATTTTTAGAAAAAATTAGAGAAGGACATACTTCTTTCACTTTACAAGATGAATTTGTGTTTCCGACAGGAAAAAGAATGACAACTGAGTTTGGTGTCCGTGTTTTTAATTTGAACGGCAAAAACGTTTTCTTGAGTATGTCTCGAGATATCACTGAACGGTTAAAAACTGAGGAGTTATTACGAAAATCGGAGAAACTTGCTGTAGTTGGTCAATTAGCCACTGCCATTGCCCATGAAATTAATAATCCTTTAACAGCAATGAAAGGATTCATGTATTTGCTAAAAACAACGGAAAATAAGGGCAGTGAGCATTATATAGATATCGTGTTATCAGAGATTGAGCGAATAGGTAGTATTACTAATGAATTTATGGCGTTAGCAAAACCTCAGGCGTTAGAAATTAAAACAAATGACCTAAATGTATTAATGAAACAAGTTGTAATGATACTTCAGCCTCAAGCAATGATGAACAACATACAAATTACAACTGAGTTTACATCTGATACTTCATTCATCCTTTGTGAAGGGAATCAATTAAAGCAAGTTTTTATAAACATCTTAAAAAATGCGATTGAAGCAACTCCGATGGGAAGGAAATCTTGATTCAAATCGAAGATGTACCTGATAAAAACCAGGTAAACATTCGATTTACTGATTACGGGTGTGGAATTGAAAAGATCGTATACCTTATCTAGGAGAACCATTTTATAGTATCAAAGAAAATGGTATCGGTTTAGGATTAATGATCTGTTATAAAATTATCGAAAAGCACCAAGGAAAGATACTTATTGAAAGTGAAGTAGGCAAAGGAACGACAGTTAATATTAATCTTCCTATATCTACTCTCGAAAATTAAAGCACTTATTCATCTTTTTAGATACAATCTATCACGCGAAGTTAAAAATAAAATATCTCAGAAGCAAAAAGTTTCTTTTCTATAGTTTAGAATAAAGAAACTTTTTTGCTTTTAAGATATATACATGCTACTTAACCTAATGGTATTTTAGGGCAGTCCTTCTTTCACTAAAATACTTTTATATCCCCCTACCATCCTATATACTATGCCATAAAATCGACCGTGTACTTGTCTAGGTTAATAGCACAAGGATTTTAAATATAAAAAGGCCGCAAAGCTTTTCTTCAAAAACGCTCTGCGACCTTTTTATTCCTTATTCTACCTAAATAAAAATTAATTGTATTTTCTCTTGAATCAACGGTACGCTATTACTACATCTATTACTCATTTACTTTCATATAGATGATTTAATTTTGAATCATAATGATGAACCCAGGTTATAATCACTACATAAGCAATAGATGATCTACTTTTTCCACTAAGTCACTTATTATTAAGTGCATCCCTAGTTGATAATAGTTTTTCTTTGAAATCACTTGGCTTAGACATATATAATCTCTAGTCTTTCTAATTTAATAGTATCCGTATGTCCAAGTTTGATAGGTTTCTTGCACCAAATCCATTTTTTTATCTCATTCGTTGACGAGCAAATATGAATCCACCTAAAGCCACCAACAACATACCTCCAATGTATGAAATTATATCCATCGATGTTCCGCCTGTTTTAGGAAGCTCTACTGACGTTTTAGCATTTTCTTTAGTAGGTGGAACTTTAGAATCGCTATTTGTGTCTGTATTTGCGTTTGGATCTGTACTTGGATCTTTTGGTTCTGTACTTGGATTGTCCTTGATTTTTGTATTCGTGATATCAAAACCGTTTACTTCGGATTGATATCCCTCTACTGGTTGTTCTTTTACTTCATATTTGTACGCTGCACCATTCGCATCATATGCCGCTAATTCTTTAAATGTATATTTCCAACCCGTTGCTTCACTTACTTCTTGCGTTGCGATAACCTGACCGTTTTGTAGTAAATCTACTTTAATTGTTTTCGGTCGATTTGTCGCATTTCCGTCATTCCACGTCTTTGTTCCTTCTACTTTTGTTTTGCCAACCTTTGTATTCGTGATGTCATTTCCTTTTACTTCGGATTTGTATCCGTCTACCGGTTGTTCTTTCACTTCATACTTGTAAGCTACACCATTCTCATCATATGCCGCTAAATCTTTAAACGCATATTTCCATTCGCTTGCTGCGCTTACTTCTTGTGTTGCGATTACTTTACCATTTTGTAGTAGGTCTACTTTGATCATTTCTGGACGATCTTTTGCGTTATCGTCTTTCCATGTTTTCTTACCACTAACTTCTGTTGTTTCCGTATTTTTGTAAGTGTTCGTAATCGTTGTTCCTTCTACTTTTGTTTCGTAGCCGTCTACTTTTACTTCACCTACTGTGTACTTGTACTCGTTTCCTTGTTCATCGTACTTTGGAAGGTCTTTGAAGTTGAAATTCCAGTTACCAGTTTGGTCGGCTTTTACTTCTTGTGTTTTTAATTCTTTTTCATTTTGAAGCAATTGAACTGTGATGCTTTCTGGACGTTTGTTGAACTTATTGTTGTAATCGTCCCATACTTTTTTACCACTTAGTTCTGTCACTTCCGTATTTTTGTAAGTGTTCGTAATTGTTGTTCCTTCTACTTTTGTTTCGTAGTCGTTTACTTTCACTTCATTTACTGTGTACTTGTACTCATTTCCTTGTTCATCGTACTTTGATAGATCCGTGAAACTGAAATTCCAGTTACCAGCTTGGTCAGCTTTCACTTCTTGGTTTTTGAACTCTGTACCATTTTGAAGTAGTTGAACCGTGATGCTTTCTGGGCGTTTACCAAACTTATTGTTGTAGTCATCCCATATTTTTTACCACTAACTTCTGTTGTTTCCGTATTTTTGTAAGTGTTCGTAATCGTTGTTCCTTCTACTTTTGTTTCGTAGCCGTCTACTTTTACTTCACCTACTGTGTACGTGTACTCGTTTCCTTGTTCATCGTACTTTGGAAGGTCTTTGAAGTTGAAATTCCAGTTACCAGTTTGGTCGGCTTTTACTTCTTGTGTTTTTAATTCTTTTTCATTTTGAAGCAATTGAACTGTGATGCTTTCTGGACGTTTGTTGAACTTATTGTTGTAATCGTCCCATACTTTTTACCACTTAGTTCTGTCACTTCCGTATTTTTGTAAGTGTTCGTAATTGTTGTTCCTTCTACTTTTGTTTCGTAGTCGTTTACTTTCACTTCATTTACTGTGTACTTGTACTCATTTCCTTGTTCATCGTACTTTGATAGATCCGTGAAACTGAAATTCCAGTTACCAGCTTGGTCAGCTTTCACTTCTTGGTTTTTGAACTCTGTACCATTTTGAAGTAGTTGAACCGTGATGCTTTCTGGGCGTTTACCGAACTTATTGTTGTAATCATCCCATACTTTCTTACCACTTAGCTCTGTTGTTTCCGTATTTTTGTAAGTGTTCGTAATTGTTGTTCCTTCTACCTTTGTTTCGTAGCCGTCTACTTTTACTTCACCTACTGTGTACTTGTACTCGTTTCCTTGCTCATCGTACTTTGGTAGATCTTTGAAATCGAAGTTCCAGTTACCAGCTTGATCAGCTTTCACTTCTTGTGTTTTCAACTCTGTTCCATTTTGAAGCAATTGAACTGTGATGCTTTCTGGGCGTTTGCCAAACTTGTTGTTATAATCGTCCCATACTTTCTTACCATTTAGTTCTGTTTTGTCTGTATTTTTGTAAGTGTTCGTAATCGTTGTTCCTTCTACCTTTGTTTCGTAACCGTCTACTTTTACTTCACCTACTGTGTACTTGTACTCGTTTCCTTGTTCATCGTACTTTGGTAGATCTTTGAAATCGAAGTTCCAGTTACCAGCTTGGTCAGCTTTCACTTCTTGTGTTTTCAACTCTGTTCCATTTTGGAGCAATTGAACCGTGATGCTTTCTGGGCGTGTGTTGAACTTGTTGTTGTAGTCGTCCCATACTTTCTTACCATTTAGTTCTGTTTTGTCTGTATTTTTGTAAGTGTTCGTAATCGTTGTTCCTTCTACCTTTGTTTCGTAGCCGTCTACTTTTACTTCACCTACTGTGTACATGTACTCGTTTCCTTGTTCATCGTACTTTGGTAGATCTTTGAAATCGAAATTCCAGTTGCCATCCTTATCAGATTTCACTTCTTGTGTTTTCAACTCTGTTCCATTTTGAAGTAGTTGAACCGTGATGCTTTCTGGACGCTTACCAAACTTATTGTTGTAGTCATCCCATACTTTTTTACCATTTAGTTCTGTTGTTTCTGTATTCTTGTAAGTGTTCGTAATCGTTGTTCCTTCTACTTTTGTTTCGTAGCCGTCTACTTTTACTTCACCTACTGTGTACGTGTACTCATTTCCTTGTCCATCGTACTTTGGTAGATCTTTGAAATCGAAGTTCCAGTTGCCAGCTTGGTCAGCTTTCACTTCTTGTGTTTTCAACTCTGTACCATTTTGAAGCAATTGAACCGTGATGCTTTCTGGACGTTTGTTGAACTTGTTGTTGTAGTCATCCCATACTTTCTTACCACTAACTTCTGTTGTTTCTGTATTCTTGTAAGTGTTCGTAATTGTTGTTCCTTCTACTTTTGTTTCGTAGTCGTTTACTTTCACTTCACTTACTGTGTACTTGTACTCGTTTCCTTGTTCATCGTACTTTGGTAGATCTTTGAAATCGAAGTTCCAGTTACCAGCTTGGTCAGCTTTCACTTCTTGTGTTTTCAACTCTGTACCATTTTGAAGTAGTTGAACTGTGATACTTTCTGGGCGTTTACCAAACTTATTGTTGTAGTCATCCCATACTTTTTTACCACTAACTTCTGTCACTTCCGTATTTTTGTAAGTGTTCGTAATCGTTGTGCCATCCACTTTTGTTTCGTAGCCGTCTACTTTTACTTCACTTACTGTGTACTTGTACTCGTTTCCTTGTTCATCGTACTTTGGAAGATCCGTGAAACTGAAATTCCAGTTACCAGCTTGGTCAGCTTTCACTTCTTGGTTTTTGAACTCTGTACCATTTTGAAGTAGTTGAACCGTGATGCTTTCTGGACGTTTGCCAAACTTATTGTTGTAGTCATCCCATACTTTTTTGCCACTTAGTTCTGTTTTGTCTGTGTTTTTGTAAGTGTTTGTAATCGTTGTTCCTTCTACTTTTGTTTCGTAGTCGTTTACTTTTACTTCACTTACTGTGTACTTGTACTCGTTTCCTTGTTCATCATACTTTGGTAGATCTTTGAAATCGAAGTTCCAGTTGCCAGCTTGGTCAGCTTTCACTTCTTGTGTTTTCAATTCTGTACCATTTTGAAGCAATTGAACCGTGATACTTTCTGGGCGTTTACCAAACTTATTGTTGTAGTCATCCCATATCTTCGTTCCTGAAACAGATGTAGTTTTCACCTTATTCGGAATCATAAGCTTTACACCTTTTTCAGCATTTCTATCAATTGTAAAGTTTACTTTCGCTTGAGGATCAAAATCTAGATAGTTTGGAGCTGAAATCTCTTGCACATAGTAATTTCCTGGATTTAAATCAGGAACCTCAACAATACCTTTTTCATCGGTTTTATAAGTATTTCCAATTTGCTGACCTGATTCCGTATACAATTTAAAAGAGACATCAGGTATGAATTTTTCCGTATTCCCTTCAATATGCTTAACAATTCTTAACGTTCCTTTTGGTGGTAAATCACCGTCAGCACCGCCATCTGAGTTTATGTTATCAGTCCAGGCCTCCCCTGAAAACGATACCGGTTGCTCATTTAAAATTTGGTAATTAATCGTATACTTATTGACAAAAGTTTTTTGTTTCATTCCACTTTCAGTTATATTAGTTCTATATCTAATATTGAAAGATTGACCACTTACATAATCCTTATAAATTCTAATTTCAAAAGAGTTACCGTTAAAAGTAATCGTTCCATAACCCCGATCCATAAACTGTTGAGGTGTTAAATTTTCATTTCCCAAAACAAAACTATCTAGATTTAATGTTTGACCTGATTGTGCTGTATCAGACAAAACAATGTCAGCACCTAGCTGTTGCTTGTTATTGTTTATAGGTATCTCCCACTTCACTTCAGTCGGAGCATCCGCATCCATTCTACCTGCTTTGTAGGAAAATGGCGCTGTACCTCCACCACCCTCAGTTGGACCCTTAATTGTGATTCTTTGTGTTTGTAAATTTGTTCCTAAATTTGTGTCAACTGTTAGTGTTTGTCCCGTCGCTACATCCTTAGTTGCTTGAACTTCAAATTTAAAAAACCCTCTAATATTTTGAAGTTTCTCAACGACATCACTAAATGTACATACGACATTCGTTGACGTGATTTGACAAGTACCAAAATCAGTCCCTGCCTCATTTTTCAATGGAATCGTTCGACTATATCCTTGTAATTCTGGAGGTAACGTTAATGTTAATGTGTCTCCAGTTTTCATTTGATTTCCAGATTTGTCACTAAAATTAACTTTTATTCCTGTTCGTTCTCCGTAACCTAATTCCGTTTTATCGAGTGTAAAACTATCAACTAGTCCTGTTTTATTTAATTCTTGTGCACTTGCTATTATAGGTATATAACTCTGGCCTATAGTAAACATAAAAATCATTAAAATCGAAAAAATCGAAGTTACTCTTTTTATCATGTCATTCTCCTATCAATTATTATTAGATGGCTTCTAATATGAATATGTAATGACAATGACTCAATAGGATGATGACATTTCTTCTCTTTTAACTGTTATAAACTTAAAAACTTGAAAACAGGTTTCTAAAACGATTCCTCTACTCTCCATTAACCTTCATTTTTTCTAATGCAACACTAATTACACTAAGTTTACTATTTACAAATTTAACAATTGTTGATATTATTGTAACTGGCTAAATTACATTTTTTCATCATCCTTATCAAGTCTCGGAATCTTATGTTGTATCATATCTACCATCTCATGGTGAGCATAAATTCCTGATTAATAATGTTTTCATCCCAATGCTATTGGTTTATTCATACTACTTTCCATTGTTTTCAGATTCATAACATCAGTATGTCCAAGTTTGATAGCACCTTTTTAATGATTCACAATTTTATTTACCAGAACCTTTTGCCCCCTCCTAAAGGCATTTTTTATGCTCTCCTCCGTAATATATGACTACTTTGAAAATAAAAATAGATTTTGTAACTTTTATAACTGATTTTGTAATTAAAGAAACCAAACATAAATACGATATTTTGAATATACTTCTTATTTTATACTCCTTCCTACATACACTGAAATATCATTCTTAAATACTTGCGCCATCCCCCCTACCGAACCCTTGATTCACATAGTGAAAATTACAAATCCCTAGTAACTTTGTTTACTCATGTAAATCTTTCAAATCATTCTCCAGGTTGTAATTACGTTGGCTTATGCTTTTTAAGAAAATGAACGGTAACATCCTCAATCTGTCTCAGCTTATGAATTTAGTATTTTATTCACAACTTACATGACGTATAAACTTCTTGGTTAAATCTCGCTATACCAGATCTTCAATTAAATTCTCAGCATGACGACAAGATTCATAATTAATTGTAGTTGCTTATTTCTTTATTTCCATAAAACCAGATTTCACATTGCTTGGTCGGTACAATGGCATATAGGCCATTTATAAATAGCTGTAATGCATGTGCACTTAAGCAATAAAGGTGTCATCAGAATAACAAAATACACGTGCTCTACTTCTACCAAATAATTAATAATTACATTTTAGTCACCTCACTATTTGTATATAATGCTAGATATTATATAAAACAAAGAAAGAGTAGTAAGCGTAATGTCAATCAGACAAAAAAACTAAATTTTCAGTCTTTTTTATATTTAAAGGAGGATATTTTCAGCTACTCTTTCTTTGTATTATGAGTTTAACACTAAACATAACGTATAACAAGACAAAATTATTCAATTTTCTCTTAATTTCGACATTTTATTCAGGGAGGCTTATATCATACTTGCGAAAGTTCCTTACAATGCATTTTAAACAAAGCCATCTACATCCAAAACACAGTCCTCAAATGTCATATGATCGCGAATATCCTCAACATATGTATCTTTGTAGCTATATGTATTATTTCTCTTCGAAAGTTTCAACTGGTTTTTTCCAAAAATTCAGTATTACTAGAACTGCATTTATAGATTGGTCATTTAAAGCAAGTTGGTTGCGGATAATAAAGGGTTTCCTCATCTTTTTTCACCTCTTACCTTTAAATACAACAAAATATGACAAAACACTTAAAAATATAACAATTTTGATTATAACAAATCGAAATTTGATGAAATATGTTCCTTTAAGAGAAAAATCTTAAGATGAAATGCGTTTTAATCCCTTGTGTATCAATGGGTTTCAGGATTTATATATTCTTTTACGAACATCATACAGCTATTAATTTTCATATTTGTAGAAAAAATGAAATTTAGTGAAAAGGAATGGAAGCGTATACACCTATGAATTTTCATGTTTTTAACAACTAGATAAATCATGTAAAAACTTTGAAACATTGATGTTAAGAGAATTACCCTCTGATTACTAATTACAAAACGGACATCATATAGCTGAATGTTTTTCATGTTTTCATAAAAAAAGGGATATCATACCGCTATGGATTTTCATTTTGTTTGAGAAGTGAAAACTATGAAAAAGGGAAAGAATTCATGTCATAAACGAATTATAGAAACGTCGCAACTTTATTCAAAACGCCTCGTCTTTTTTACAAGCATCGTGGCCCTATTTCAAATTCACATTTTGATACATTCTGCCTTCACGTAATTAGACATATTCTCTCACCTTTTCCGTTATTTCCTTCTATAATTGTTAACGATTGTACGCCTTATACACTCTCATCAATAATTTTGAACCCACTATACTCAATTAAAGCTCTAAACACATCGCTCCCTCCATATGGCCATCCATAAGGATAAAATTCAATCCTTCCAATATTGTTTGTTGCCTTTTCACAAGAGACTAATTCATATTCCCCAGAAGCAAATGCATCAATCATAGATTCAAAGTCCCATGGAGTTCTCAATTTAAGGTCTGTTAAACGTTTTTCTACAGGAGTTTGTTCCCATAAAATTTGGTAATGATGTAATTCTTCTTCCGTCGGCCACCAAAACTGTTTTAATACTTCTTCCTCAAAATACGCTATCCACATAGAATCACTACAATCTATCATCTCTTTTTCTTTCTCTTCCTTAAGCTTGTAAAAAAATTCTCTTAGTCTATGAAAACGAGACTCTTTATGTATTACAAACTCAAAATAACAATTCGTCATATACTCACCTCTATATGTGTATAACTTATGAAACTATATTTCCCTAAATTATAACATTCCAACGTTTGCTTATAACGCCTATTATGGTTTTAAGGTTAATGTTTTACCACCTATTCGATCTGTACGTATTCTTTCAAATTATAGAGAACCTTTACACTTTGATATGTAGAGCACTATTTATTTTTTATCATCCTTATCGTCAGCTATCTTACCCAAAAGATAACGATGAATAACCCCAGTAAATTGAAATTTACTGAGGTTATTCATGCTTATTAGCAAACTCTTTATTTGAAAAGCATGTCCAACAAAGGAATTTTAAACGCATCAAAAAATCTCGGAATGACAAATGCGACAATAAGAAAAAGCACTTCCACAGCTATCTTTTTCCACTTAGAATTCGGTACATACTTTTGATAGAAATAACAACTGAAAAAAGCCAGAAATATGAATATCATCCCGATGAGAACTGGATATAAATGTGGCATAACTATTGGAAAATATTCCGTACTCATATCAGCATTCGGATCGTCCCAAAATAAAGCTACCGTAACAGCAAAAAAGAAAAAAAACGCAAAATTTATCATATGGAAAACAGTAAGTAAAATAAACAGGGTTAAGATAACTTTATCCTTAACTACATGAAATAAATTGTCTTTATAAGCCACGAATGTTCCTCCCTAAGTAATTGCTCCATTATTTAATTAGGCTCATCCTGCTCGATTCGACTTTACACTTTATTGAGATACTGACATCAACAAATGACTCGCTCTTTTTTCTATACTTAATCATCTATTATTGACCCTACCCAAAATGTTTACATTATTTTCATCTACCACTGCTTTCACAACATCTTTTTCAAAGATTACAAGATATCCAGAAGGCAATGTTAATACTTGAATAAGAGAAGGTTTCAATTTTAGTAATTCGTATGCATAAAACACTTCGTACTCTTCTGTATCATCCTCATCATTAATAGGGCCTATATACCAACCGGAGTCACCTTCTTCACAATCTTTTGTTCTTTCTAAATAAATATCATCTAATTCCATTACATTTTTGGCGACCACAATTTTGTCACAAAAGCGCAGCAATTCCCCTTCAATTGTTAATAGTTTTAAAAAACTCACTTGTGTTAATAGTATCCATAAAGAAATCGTCAAATCATCTGTCATATCTTGAAATGGATTCTTCGTATAATCATGTACGATAATATGATAGCCATCTTCCCTTTCATCAAGGAAGTAAATTGACCAACCAACTTGTATAGAAAAACCATTTATTAATCGATCGTTTTCTACCTCAGTTAGAAAATGAAATAAACCTTCTACCTGCATCGCAAAGCACTCATCCGCCTGAGCAATGAAGGTTTTATCTCCGATATTCCTAATAAACTTTTTCACTTATTTTCCCCCTCTTTTCACAAGCACTTCATTTTCATTCTAAATACTCACTCTATTACAAAAAGTACTATTTTGGACGACTATAAATACCCCCATTTCCCCTCACTTCTCACCAAAATTTTATCAATTAATAAATGATCTCCGTCTTCCCAAACCTTTTCTATTATACTTTTCATTTTTTCAATTCCATTCCCAGCATTACAATCACAAAAAACAAGAATATCTCTCGCTGGTATTGCAACCGCATACCCATTTGATACGAATTTTTTTAATGAGTGATCCCATAAGTCGTCTAAAACAATTAAGCTAGCTTCGAAATTCCCGTCAAGAATTAAAGCAATACACCCTTCCGATAGCGTGTGAACCCGTAATTCTTTTTCATCTGCTAATTTATATAGATTATTGATCCCGATTTCTAATAACTGCTTCTCATCCAATCCTTCTCCTGATATATGCTTATTTTGAACATATTGAAAATAAGCGTTTTGATCATCCTCAACTAAAAAGGTAAGTATTAAATCTTCATTAAAAAATGTATGGACAAAACTATTTTCTTCAGATAGGGTAAAACACTTTTCATCTAGATTCTCTTTTACTACTGGTTTCAAGTATGCAACCGCTTCCTTACAAAACTGGATTGTCATATAAATACGCCCCTTTAAATTCTATAACAATACACACCAACTAACAGATATAAAGCCAGCAAAACACTACTAAATTCATTGGAAGCTTAATCGAGAAATGAGTACCTTTAAACTTTTACTAAGATGCCGGTACTCTTCCGTTTCAAAATCTTCCATAACAATTTCTCCAGTACGATTGTTCAAAAGAATTAACATCCCACTACTTTCAAATCCTATAGGAAAATATATTTCATCTCCTTGTCTAAGAAATAAATAATCTTGAATACGCTCTATAAATAAAAATGGTTCAACACCTGGTGTTACAGGGAATAAACTAATATTGTAATTATCAATCCAACCAATCATCTCGAGAAACCAATAAGAATTATAATATTCTTTTATATCAGAATGAAGGGTAGCATTTAGTTCTTTTTCAATTTTTTGAAAATCATCATATTCATCTTTCTCCTTTGGCTTCCAAAATATATAGTCATCCTCATCCTTTTTACCAATATATAAGCGATGATCAATCTCTACATTAAATGGAATCTGCGGGTGTGTTCCGTTCCAATCGCTCCATTTCAATAAGTAACTTTCAAAGTAACGCTGCATGATCGCTTTCAATGCTGATCACCTCTTCAAACGCAAATTTGAAATTAATTCTTGTATATTTTCTGAAATCGTTTCAAATGAATCTCTCTCAAAATCTTCTAATTTAATTTTCCCATTTTCATTGTCAATCACAACTAGCATTCCGTTGCCTTCAATACCTATTGGAATATGTTTTAATCTCTCTTGGTGGTTTTCCTTGTAGCCCTTTAACTGTTCTTCAAATGAATTTAATTCAATATTCGGCAATACCGCTTCTAATTCAATATAATAATTTTTATAAAAGCCATTTAATTCAGCAAACCAATAGGAATTAAAATACATAATAACAGTTTGATGAAACTGAACTCCCATTTCTTGTTCTAAATGAATAAAGTCGTGTACGATATTTTTTTCTACTGGTTTCCATAAAATATAACCTTCCGCATCTATTTCCCCATCATAAAGAATAGGATTCACTTCTTCAAGAACTGGTGTTTTTAATAGAAAATCTAAACCTTCGTGCGCTAATTTTATTCTTAACCTAAAGTATTGTTGCATTACAATCTTAATAGACACACATATTCCCCTTTACTTCACTTAATTTTCCCCCTACAAATCTATCATCAAAAATGGATTGGTATCTCTTTAGTAAATGCCTATGTAAATATGTCTCTAAATTAGAAGCACTCCATTCTTATTCACCTGTATCCATGTTCAACTCTCATCATTTCTATAGTTAGTTATTTACAACAAATCGGATTTCCTGCACCATCTATTCCTATCACAACAATTTTACACTACTCCTTCTTTACTAATGCCCAAATACCATATTGATTATAAAACAATTCATCTTCTGAAAAATGTTTACACTCCGTATGTTGTAATATGAAATGAGGATTTCCTTCATCTAAGCTGAATGTAGAATAGTCCGTTAAGCTAGGATTTTCAATGAGATTATACAAACAAAAAACGTTCATTAATTCTTGAGCATATTGCGGAGTTACTTGATCTTTAAAAGTAATTACATCCGGCAGCCCAAAGCAATGCATACCACACGTATAGTAAAAATCATCTTCTGCGACTACTGTTACAAAAGCTTTGAATAATTGGACTTCATCAACTGTATGATCCATATCATTCCAGCTTCCAATTGTATTTGCTGTACCTGAAGATTCAACTTTCACGCCAAGTCCTCCAGCTTTTACAAGTGCAGTTGCAGTATCAACTAACTTCCTTATCTTTTCAATGGAACCTCCGTCCCCAATTAAATACAAAGTTAAGGAATGCTCTCTAATAAGATCAAGGTCTTCCTCAGTAAATGAATTGTATCCAGCAATTTCAAAAGCTTCTGCTACTCGCTCGTCATGTTCATATATATCAACTTCAAAAAAAATACTCGGGTCCTCTAGTTTACTAATATAATTCCCAGCAAACATATATCCCTCACTTTTTCTTACAATCGCTTCAATAAGTTCACTTCTATCCTTCCATAAACCAGGTATACATAATACAACTTTTGAGCTTTCCATCTCATTCTCCCCCTACCACAGCTTTATATAAAGACAAGTACAATTTCTTATCTATTTGTTTCAGTTATTCTTTTTCTTTCTTATAGCTTAATGCAATCTCAACTACTTATTCAGGTATTAATTCTATATCATTCCAAAATATTAAATCACTAGGTGCCGGATGTAGAACACCGCTATTATTGAATTGATTCACATATTCACTATGTTCTGTTTCTGGTAAATCAAGATTATAAATCTTTTTTACAAGTTCAATAAGTTCCTCTCTGTTCATTTGGCTTTTCATATCATTCAACCTTTCAAATTGCATAAATCACTCCATTGTTCTTTCTATTTCGATTAAACTTTATATTTATTGTACTATATTTCCATTTCATATTTTTACGTTTGATAGTTATATTATTGCTAAAAACTACGAAATCCCTAGGTACATTCCATTCACTAGGGATTCCAATTCATTATATAATTTTATCAAGAAAGTATGTATACGCGTCTCTGACATAAATTACATTTTGTCTATAAGTGTAAAAGATTGAGGCAAGTTAATTCTTCACTTCTTTAACGACTATGACTTAATTCTAGATGCTCTTAAAGGAGAATGAGTCGCGGAAGTATTTGAAGATATAAGATAAAATATTAGTATTCGATATATTTCTTCATATACTTAGGAAACATAAAATCTATCAGAAATAAAAAGAAGCATAAGTCTTCTGTTCTGGAAGATTTATGTTTCAAATCTGTAGAGTGACACAATAATATCCATTTAAATTAAAAATATACAAAGTAAGGATAAGTGTGTCACTCTACACTAAATGTTCTTTCGACTCCGTTTAATCTGCTTAAAACGCATTTCACACTTCTTAGCATCCTTCATTTTGTCCCTGCTTGAATTTGTTCTTTTTGATTTTTATCTATGCACGTAATGCTTTGTAGTTTTTCAGCTTTTTCATCGTTGTTTTAATAGAATTACCATAGGCTCATATGATACGCTTTCCCTCCGTTCATGCTTTTTATTTCAAAGGATTATTTTGTTTAAATTCTGCTTAAATTTCACTTAATTTAAATTAACTTTTTTTAGAATAAAAAGAAATTACTGTATAATTTAATCAGTTAAATTATAGGAGTGTTGAACATGCCTGATACATTGAAACTTATTATTTTTGTCCTGGCAGGATTTAGTGCAACCTTTGCATTGGTACGAGAATTTAAAAAGCCACAGAAAAACATATCTTTAATATCCTTTGAACTTTTAGTTCTTATAGGAGTCACCTGGTTGGTAACTAAGATTTTAATGTAACTTACCTAACAAATATTTCCGTTTTAATAATTCTTAACATTCCGGATGTAAAGTGATAATAAAGTTATTTAATTTCGATATAAATATATAAGAGCCTTGCTACATTTTTTTGTAGTAAGGCTCTTTAAAGTTGTTTAATTTCTATCCATTTAAATGTATTGGTACTCAAAAATCAATAATAAAGTTGTTTAATTAAATGTAGTGTAGTGCTTTGAGAAAAAAAGGATAAATCTTTTACAAAAAATATCCCCTAATTTCTAAACCAAGAGTAGGGGATTATGGCGTTTTAATAGACTTAGGAAGATAAATACAATTCGTTGCTAATAAGAACATCATTCGTTGTGGGTTTGAAATAAGTTTGATTATTTTTTATCTATTTTATGCTACAATCGCACTCCTTAGTTGAATAAAGGAACAATTATCTAAGCGATCCATCCTAGTAGTATAAAATTAAATGCAAATTAAGCTACAAGTTATTATATTTTGTTATCACTGATTTAGCCCTTTCAATAAGCCTATTTTTTATGAAATCAGGTTCTATTATTTCTGCTTCAGGTCCAATACTCCAAAGTAATTCAACATAAAACCACTCTTCTGAAGGGTTAATATTCTTTGTTATTTTCGCAGTTCCATCTGAATTATATTCCATATTATCTCTTAACCATGATATACTCTCAGCTTTTCTTTTTCCCTCTTTGCTTAAACTCACTTCGAGCTTTATGGGATTAGATTCATACCCAAAATACAACCATTCTTTAACATTCAAATGGATATTAGTGGAATGAGAGTCAGAATTAATAATTGTTTTTTTTATTCGATCTACTCTGAAAAGCCTTATGCCTCTTCTCATTCTACAGTAAGCAGGACAATACCAATGCCCGTTATATACATATAAGCCCGTAGGTTCTATCTCTCTATAGATTTCATCTTCTGTTGTTTCATATAAGATATTTACAGTTTTTTCTTCTATAGATGCATCATAAAGGTTTCTTAGCGTCTTTTTATCCACTTTAATATTTGGTTGCCACATCAAGATTTTGTCTCTAGTATTCTCAATTGCATCGGAAGTTTCCTGAGGAATCATATTGAATAGTTTATTTAAAATTACTTCATATGAAGAAGAAAAAGGAGTGGAGCCAACATATTGCATGGCATCTATTGCAAAAAATAAAGCTATTATTTCATCCTCACTAAACCAAATGGGAGGGATCATTTTATTTTTTAGTGTACTAAATCCTCCATTTCTACCTCTTTCTGAATAGACTGGAAAGTAAATTTCACTTAGCTCCTGTATATCTCGGAGGATTGTTCTCTCTGAGACTCCTTCGGATTTAGCAAGTTCCTTTGCAGTGATGGAATTATTATTGTTTAATGCCAGCATGATTCTAATGATACGTTTAGTCTTAGACATTTAATCACCTTTTTCAAAAAATATGACAAAATCTGTCTTATTTATAGTATAAGCTAATTTTAAACCTAGTGAAGGAGGCTAATACAAAAATGAATACCATCGAATATATTACTGAAGCGAAAGAAGTTTTATTTTCACGTAAAAACTTAAAAAATGAAGAGCTATCTGCGAGATTAATAACCGATTACATTGTAAGTAATGGTGTAGTTTACGAGAATATAGGCTCTTGGGTTGATGATGTAGTGAGAATTAAACTTAAAAAGTTGGAGGAAGAAACAACTTACCTAACTCAATCAAAGAAATACAACTTTAGATGTGTTGAATACCGAAAATATGAATATGATCCATCGCAAAGAGAGGTGCTTCATGTTCTTGAGAAAGAAAGTACTTCTGATTTACTACCTCATCTTTTAATTTTTAATCCTGCTCTACAAGGGAAGCCATTAAAAAGATGTGCATCAGAAATAGATGAAGATCGGGAAATATTTGTTGTATATTATTTAGATGATTGCGAATGTGCAAAATGAAGTGTATGCTAAAAAGCCTACTTTCTCGGTATTGAGAAAAGGCTTTTATTTTTCAGAACTCACATTTAAAAATAAATGTACATTAGTTCTCCTTAAATTATATATTGATCATTCTCTTTATTCATTATTATTTATTCTACAGCTATAAATTAAAGACTTAAATTAGTAGCATGTAGTCTATTAAAAAGTACATTCTTTTCTTAAAGCACTATAAAAACGACTTTACTGTAAATTAAACAACTTTTTTGTCACTTAACACCGGATACTAATCTTCTACTTAAATCCATCTGAAACAAACAATCTTCCGCTTGAACATTCCCTTGTGAAAAATATAAACCATGCTCGTTCTCAGCTTTAAATTGTAGTGAACCACTAATCTTTCAATAGTATATCTTTCTCATTTGTCCCAACTTATTCATCTTTATCTACATTGTAAAATTGAAGGACTTCCACTTTACTCAATTGAGATTTGAAACCATAATCAATTGGACCCCATTCTTGAATTACTTGTCCATTTCTGTCAATTTTTCCTCCTCCCTGTTTAAATTGTATACTTCAAACTTGACTCAAGCCAACTTACAACAAAGAACAATAACAATTAATATTAGTTTTGTAAGTATTTAGCCATTTACAATTTCCCCACCATTCACGTGCAGAATTTGCCCTGATATGTATGATGCATCGTCGGAGGCCAAGAATACATAAGCAGGTGCCACTTCAAACGGTTGACCGGCTCGCTTCATAGGAACATGATCTCCAAATGTGGCAAGCCATTCTGGGGGTAAGGAAGATGGAATTAATGGAGTCCAAATTGGTCCAGGGGCCACACCATTCACTCGAATCCCTTGCGATGCCAGTGACAATGACAGCGAACGTGTAAATGAAACAATAGCCCCTTTAGATGCCGCGTAGTCAATTGCATCTTGATCTCCATGATAGGCACTAAGGGATGTTGTATTTATTATGGAGCTCCCTGAATTCATGTATGGCAAAGCAGCTTTCGTAAGTATAAACTGAGAAAAAACATTTGTGTGAAAGGTACTTGCTCGTTGATTCGAATCTACATCAAGTAGACTGTTCCTTATGTATAGTACACCAGCATTATTCACCAAAATGTCAATACGGCCAAATTGGTGAATTGTTTGCATTACTACTTGTTGGCAATGCTGCTCATACCTAATATCACCTGGAATGGTAATGCAACTACGCCCGTACTTTTTGACATAGCACTCCGTTTCTTTGGCATCACTGTGTTCATTTAGGTATGAGATTGCTATGTCTGCACCCTCTTTCGCGAAGGCTACAGCGACAGCTCTCCCAATTCCACTATCCCCACCAGTTATAAGCGCTACCTTATTTATAAGCTTACCGGCTGGTTTGTATTTTGGATTATCAAATATAGGTCTGGGTATCATTAATGATTCAATGCCAGGTCTACTTTGTTGTTGAGGCGGGAAACCCATCACATACACCCCTCTCAGCATTTTTCTATAATGTATTATGATATCTAGGAAAATATATCCTTTTCAAAAATTAAATAGGGGAGGTTTTCATGCGTTCATACTCTCCGAATATTTCTAGTAGCCTTAAATTTTTCATTAAAGATTAAACGAAAAATTTAAAACACACTTATTATGCTTTGAGCGTTTCACCACATTATAAGCAGCAAATACTTTGATTATAAATGTCTTAACCAATATTATTCTTCCCACTCTTCATAAACAACTGCGCCAGCAAAAACAAGATGTCTATTTTCAATAGCGTTCGCTTTTTCATTCGCTTCGTTATATTCAAAATCATAAACTCTAATCACTGTGTTATAACTCTCTAACATATGTTCCCCATAATAATCTGTGAATTGAGATATAATCTTTTCATAATAAGATGCGCCTTCTAATAACAACTGTATAGAGGTAGTTGAAATATCAATAAATGTGATTTCTAATAAGTCTTCATTGTAATCTATAAAATCAATTTGAAAATCTCTCATAAATTGTGATGGGATTCTATCTCCCTGTTCATCAAATTTTATTTCCACATACTTTTGCAACATTTCTTTACTCTTGAAATTCCCTAGCCATAGAGACATGACACCTGGATTTTCGATATTAAGCCCCCCTCAAACTTTTAAAATTTCACATTTCATAAAAAGCTTTTTAGATATTTCATAAGACTTTCTTTGTCTACTCGTTCAACCTTTTCACAATACATAATAAACTTCTCTACTAATTCTTTGTTTGTACTTTTAATTTCATAAAAATTATCTGAAAAATGTTGTACTAAATCTCCATCTACATTCTCGATTGGAGAAGGTAAGTACTTTTCTTTTTGATGTAAATATGCTTGCCAATCCGTATAAGCTACTGCATCAACAATACAATTCCAAACAGCCTCTTGCGAATTTTCCTCATCCATTTGCATATGTATAAATAATCCTGAGAACTCTGTTCCATCATCTAGTAAGTAATAGATTTCATCTCCAGGCTTTTGTTTATATACAAGCCACTCCCAACAAATCATCAACGCTTCTTTCGCTTCTTCATATCCAGAAGAGTGTGATAGTAAATCGATTACTGTTTCACTTAATCCTAATAGGAAACCTGCTTGGTTATCAGCGTTTAAATTTTTAAAACGATTTAACAATGAGATTCCTCCGTTATTCAGTTAGATTTTCAAGTTCCTCAAACCAAAACGCATTCTCCTCTACAGCCTTGGGATCGATACGCCTTACTTCATTTTCAAACCAGATACGCACTGATTCTGGAATTTCATTATCTAAAAAAGCAAATTCACCATTTAAATAAATCGCTTCATCAATTAACTTAGAAAACAATAGAAGGCTTTCTGCAAATTGATGAATGGAAGAGTTCATGAAGATTTCTTCATAGTTGTTGTCGTGATGTAAATAAACTACCTTATTTGTTCTTTCATTAATACAAAGAGGATCTCCAGAACCAGTCGTACCTATCAACCAATAAAACTCAAAGTCTTTTGGCATACCAAATTTTCGAGTTATATTCTGCATTGGTTCAGTTGCATAATCAAACTCTATAAATGGAGCAGCCGATGCCGGAAGACCCGCTTCGCTTAAAAACCTTCTTGTATCAATAGATAAATTTGTATGCCGTAACATATCTCGATCTAATTTCTTTAATGGCCCGTGTCTTTTTTCATTCCATCGATCACAAAATTCTTTAGGTGAAATCATCTAAATACCCCCTTCCTTCCATGCAAATATAGCTTTTCGTCTAGCAATCATATGCCTCTTCCATTCTATTGAAATCAATCATTTCCCTAATCGCGAACTCAAGCCATTCCCAAAAATCACCGAATTCCTTTCTCTGTTCATATCCTGCTGTAGCGAAGTCATGAATCACTTGAACCTTTTGTCCTTTTCCAAATTCAAAGCAGGCAATGTCATCATTATCATCTCTTCTAGCAAAAGGAACTAATTTTCTATTTGGATACCTTTTTTTCAAATCAAGAAAGCGTCTAGTTGCCTGTACTGATTCCATCATATACCATAAATCAAAATCAACTAAATATAATTCAATTGCCTTTTTATATGATTGTGGATATTCAAACCCCTCTATCTTAATAAAATAGCTCTCCATTCAAATTCCCGCTTTCTAGTTTATTTTTAGCAAAACAAAGATAAAGCTTCTCTCCTAATCATTTACCTTCAAATACTTTTTCTTCAGCAAGAAAGAGAATAAATCGTATTATTCTGCTGAAGGATTATAATCAATCTCTACTTTTCCAAAACCTTCCAATACTTTATGTATTCTGTTAGATAAATCTCTTATTTCTTCTTGAGTTAATTCCTCCATTGCATCTAGTGGATTAAACTTGCTTAATCTCTTTGTTATACCTTTTATATATCCAATAAAAACTTTATCATGAGTTAACAATATTTCACCTATAACTACATCGGCAATAACGTCTTCTATTTTCCCTAGATTTATATATTCATCAGCGGCCCTTGCTATTGCATATCTATATCCTCTATTTAAAGCTAAAAAATCATTATAGACTTCATTGATACCTTCAAACAATTCATTGTATTCCCAGTTTTCCATTTCACATTCCTCCATTAGGTATTCATTATCATGGATACTATTTATTAGAACACAAAACACCATTTAAACTATTATGATGTAAAAAAACAGCAGAGTTTATAATATCTCTGCTGTTTCCTATTATTTAACTTCTAACGTGAACCAATTATTTAATGAATAGACAAGCGTTACCAAACAGCCAATTACACCAAACCAAATAACATTAGGATCAATCTTTGAACCAAATAATACTGCTATTAACGATACCATAAACAATAGCATCGCTAGACCATTAATCTTAATTTCGACTATATCGCCACTTTTCACTTGCTTTTCTTTACTTCCAAAAAACAATTGATTTGCTTTTAGCTTTGCTTCTTTTACATCAGAAGGAAGCGTATACTCTTCATTATTTTCTAATTTCATTACCACTTCATTATCTACTTTTAAAGCTACTCTTGTAGCTCCGCCCATCATTCCTGTTGCCCTTATTACTTTTATACTCATCTCAAACTCCCCTTAAAATGTTGTCCGTTTAATAAAAACCTTCCCACTCTTCAGTTTAGTATATTTTCTACAATTTTTCATCTTTTTTCCATGATTTATATTATCATATTTGGATTTAATTTATTAATAGGAGTATGAGTGTTTCTACCTTTTACTTTATAGCCTATAACTAAATAACCTTTTGCACTCCTGTGATGTAGGTAATGTTAGTTTCAAGCAAGATTTCCTTTTACATCCTCTATTCTTATTTAATCGGTTTCTCTGTTTTTAAAATAAATGAACTTAATGCAGGAACCTTCATCTTATTATCATGGAATACATACAGCACTTTACTTCCTGCATGTTCACCATCTACTAGCACTTTCCAAGGACCTTTTGATGGAAGATTTATTTCCATAGCTTCTCTATTTGCATTGTGAGCTACAACAAAATATTCATTTTTATTTCCATTTGCTTTGCTATCAATTGTGTAAGCTACAACATTTTTTGGCGCATCCATGAACGTTACATGTTTTTTAATTTGTTCAGCAGTTGTCATGCGAAAAGCTGAATACTTGTTACGCAGCTCAATTAACCCTTTCATATACTCTACTTCTTTATCAAATGCTGCACGGCGCACCCAATCCATCTGGTTAATCGAATCAGGAGATTTGTAGCTATTATGGTCACCATATTTTGTACGCATGAACTCTTGCCCTGCATGCAAGAATGGAACCCCTTGCGATGTTAATATGATAGAAGAAGACAACTTATGCATTTGTTTACGTACTTCTTCACTATCGCCAGGATTCGTCAACTCAAGCTTATCCCATAATGTATGGTTATCATGTGCTTCAACATATGTCAGTACTTGTTCAGGATCCTGATAAGTAGACACCTTTTTATCATAATCAAGACCAGCCGTAATTCCTTTTTTTATGCGTTCTTCCATGTTTTGCATTCCGTTCACAAAACCATTATCCTTATCTCCAAATACGCTTCCTTTCAATCCGTCACGAATATCGTCATTAAAATGAGCGATTCCGTTCATTTTCTCCGCATTTTTTTGATTTGCTTTTAACTCAGGCGCAAGAGGCGTATTTAAATCCCAACCTTCTCCATGAAGAATAATAGAAGGATCAATTTGATGAACCGCTTTACGTATCGCATTCATTATTTCAACATCATGAATACCCATCAAATCAAAACGGAAACCATCTAAATTATACTCTTTCGCCCAGTACACGACGGAATCTATCATAAATTTCCTCATCATCTTTCGTTCAGAAGCTGTATCATTCCCTACACCTGTTCCATTTGCGAGTGAGCCATCCTCATTGTAACGATAATAATACCCTGGAACTAACTTGTGGAAATTAGATTCAGCCGCACTGTACATATGATTATATACAACGTCCATTACAACACGAAGATTATTATCATGAAGTGTTTGAATCATCTGCTTTAATTCAGTAATTCGAACAGTCGGCTCATAAGGATTAGTAGAGTATGAGCCTTCTGGTACGTTGTAATTTTTCGGATCATATCCCCAGTTATATTGTGGTTCGTTTAATTTTTCTTCATTTACTGAAGCATAATCAAATATCGGTAAAAACTGAACATGAGTAACACCAAGATCTTTAATATGATCAAGACCTGTTTTTACGCCTTCTGGTCCCCTCGTTCCTTTTTCTGTTACACCAAGATATTTCCCTTTATTTTTAATACCACTTTCAGGTTGAATGGAAAGATCACGCACTTGCAACTCATAAATAATAGCATCTTCCGGGTTTTTAAATTTCGGCTTTTTATTCCCCTTCCAATTTTTCGGATTTGTTTCTTTTAAATCAACGACTGCACCTTTATCACCATTCACAGAAGCAGCACGCACATATGGATCAACGGCCTCAGTCCATTTGTCCCCAATCTTCACCTTATATGTATAAAAAAGACCTTTTTGATCACCTGTAAGTTTTGCAGTCCAAGTTCCTTTTTCACCTTGATCCATGCTTATTTCAGTACCTTTTTCATCATTCCATTTTTTATAAGTAACCAACTTTGCCTCGCTCGCAGTGGGAGCCCACAAACGAAACTTGGTTTCCTGTGGCGTATAAATATTCCCTAAATCATTGCCATCATAATAAAATAAATGATCAAATTCCTCGCTACGGATTACTTTACCAATTTCAGTATTAGCTTCAATGGAATTTCCCATTTTGATTTTGTATGTTTTTTTCAAGTCAAGATTCTTTTCTGTAATGATTTTAACCTTATTGGTAATATCTCCATTATTTGTGTCATAAGGATTAACTTTCTCAATGTTAACGCCGTCAATTTCAATTTTATGCTCCTTAATATTGAATGGAACATTAGTAGTCATAGTGATTTCATTGAAGCTATCAATGGTCGCTTTCTGAATAGCAAGTTCAGAAGATGGCTTAGAATCATATACTTTATCATCGCCCGAAAGAACCCATACTTCAGCACGACCATCCTTAATATTTTCAATCCAACGATCACCACCGTCTTTTTCCCATTCATTCGTACGAACTATAAATCCAACACGATTATAATCACCATCTATTTTTACTTTAGCATACTTACCAAACTCATCTTCCCCAGTAAATTCATAGAACCTGCCACTCGCATTTTCGGTCCACATCCAAAGGTTCCAATCCTTTGCATTTCCAACCTTCTCCTTATAATGAATGATAATTTCCGTTGTTTTCGCATTTGATTCTGCTTGTACACTCTGAAAAGAAAAACCAGGTAATAGCATAGCAATTACAGTAAGTAATAAAAACGTCTTGTTTATTAATCTTTTTGTCATATACACTCCATTCACCCTTTCCTACAATATTATGAACCATTCATTATGAGTAACACTGCATAAGTTAATCTAGAAATCGCTTTTATACCACCTCCGTATTGAATGTTTATACTTATTTCCAATGATCTTTTGATAGAAAAATCAAAGGTAGAAAGGAATAAGAAATCAACGAAAACGTTTGCATTAAATGTCAAAAAAAAGACTTACTTATTCCTCCTTATATCTCTAGATATCAAAAAATCATGGAAAACATTCTAAAGAAAACGTTTGTTATCGCTTTCAATTTTATAGCACGAACTATAAAGAGGTCAATATATTATTAATTTTCTGTTTTTACCCTATGTACATATTGTTAACATGTAAAGTTGTAACCCATTGAAGATAGTAAGCATGGGAATATTTTGACTTTGAAACTTCATCTCAGCGTCAACACATAATAAATTTCTCCCACTTTACATAATAAAAGCTCTCCTAAATACATTCACGTATTTAGGAGAGCTTGGAATTACATTATTTTACAAGCTTCATGTATTGAATCCTCTTTCTTTATAACTCGCTTGTATTAATTATTTCTTTTCAAAATAAGCGATAATTCTTCCATCGCCAGGGTACACGCCATCCCATCCATAAGGGAAACAACGACTAATCTTAAAGATCGTTATGTCCCTCTATTTCTTTAACTTTAAGCGGTAAATTTTTTCGATAATAAGTTGTTACAGTTTCCGTATGTTATTTTTCCAATTGAGATAGCTATAATCAACCTCTTCTTTTAATTCAAAATAGTTTTCCCAAGTATCTTGTGCATGATAAAGTGTCTCGCCTGCACCTACAAAAACATCCCTATAGTCATATAGATATTTCCAGTCATTATCACTATTAAAGTAATACATTGCAAATTGATTACCCTCATCATTTAACATGTCATCTGCAAGCACACCACCCCATTTTATATAGATTTGCGTGCCAGTCATTTGTCTAAGATTAAATTTATTAATGTCATCTCGAGATTTTTCTTCAAACGCTTTACTAAATAAATGATTTTCAATAATCCATCCAAGAAACATACCAGTATGTACATATGCTTGTTCAATTGGCAAATCCTCTGGAAGATCATCAAAATAGTACTTTGCTTTATCATAAATCACGATGCCCAACTCCATTTCATACCCTATTTTTTCTATTCTACCAAAAATAAGGTATGAATAGGAAAATATATCTATATCACCATAACTAATCTTCAAAACATACAACTATAATAAAAATCTCATATAAGAAATTCGTTGTCACAAAAGCGAAACATACATTAAATGCTCATAAATAACTGTGGAGAGATAAAATTTTAGTTTTGGGGTATTTTTAATCCCACATGATTTCAAAACAACAATTTGAGCGTAACTGTAAACTATGGTGACTTTGTTTCTTAGTTAATTTCTGCGTTTTATATCATTCGCCAATCATATACAGTAAAGGTGACTACCAATTATAAATCGCTTATTCATTTTGTATAATAAATGAGAAAAAGGAGAGATTTTACAAATGACTGTAGTGAAGAACGGAACATTGCAAGTACCTGGAGCGAGTCTTTACTATGAAATCAGAGGAAAAGGACCTGTACTTCTAATGATCCATGGCGGTGGTGGTGACGCTGATAAATTTCTTAAGGTCGCTAATCATCTTGCTGATTGGTATACAGTTGTTACCTACGACCGCCGTGGCCATTCCCGCAGTAAGCTTACCAATCAAACTGAAGATTACTGCGTGGAAACACATAGCGACGATGCTCACCGCCTGCTAACTAAACTGACCGATGAACCGGCATACGTATTTGGAAGCAGCTCTGGTGCTGTTATCGGACTTGATCTGTGCATACGCCACCCAAGGCAGATAAAGCTACTAATCCCTCACGAACCCGTCTTATTGCAAATTTTATTCGGTGATGAGCAGGTGCAGGCTAGAAAATTCATGGAAGACCTTAAGAAAAATCATAAAAGTGAGGTCATAAAGTTATTATCGAAGTTAGGAGCAGAAACTAGCAATCTAAAACAACTGAATGATGTGCAAGAAAAAAGAATGCTTAGTAATTCAACGTATTTCGTTGAGTATGAAATCCCTGGCATCCTCAATTATTCACTAGATATCGATGCATTGCAAACTGCATTAAAATCTTCATCGATGCGGGTACTTCCAGCCGGTGGAAGTGATTCACGAGATTTTTTCGCTTATCGCTGCGCGGTCGCATTAACAGAACAATTAGAAACAGAAATTGTAGAGTTTCCAGGGCATCATGGAGGCTATAACACAAGTCATCATAAAGAATTTGCTGAGAAATTACACGCGATTTTTCGTTCACATTAATAAAGACAAATAAAAACTAGCAAAATTGAACTGCACCCCAATTGTTAGACACATAATCTAACAATTGGAGGTGCAGTTTTTCTATGGCTAAATTTACGGCTGATGAAAAAATACACATCGTTCTACGTTATTTGAACGGAAATGAAAGTTATCGAGAAATTGGTAAAGCGATCGGCATAAGAGACACAGTAATTTTGAATTGGGTAAACCAATATAAGCAGAATGGTGTGGAAGCTTTCCTAAAACGGTATACAAATTACACACAACAATTTAAACTAGACGTACTAAATTTTATGATTGAAAACGGTACGTCCTTAATTGAAACGGCAGCTATCTTTAACATTCCTGCCCCTTCAACGATTATTGTTTGGAAAAAACAACTCGAAACACAAGGAATTGGTGCCCTTCAATCAAAGAAAAAGGGGCGTCCATCCATGAAAAAAGTGTCGAATAAACAATCAAGACAAGCACCAGTTGAAGGATCAGTCGAAGCACTTGAAGCACGTATTAAACAGCTTGAAATGGAAAATGAGTACTTAAAAAAGTTGAATGCCTTAGTTCAAAACAAGGAAAAGTCACTAAACAGGACAAAGCGCAAGTAGTCTATGAATTAAGGCATAAATATTCGGTGAAGGCACTCGTGGAGCTAGCTGATATTCCACGAAGCACGTATTATGATTTAGTGAAGAAAATGAATCGTCCGGATCTAGATACCGATTTGAAAGCTGAGATTAAAGCGATTTATGAGGAAAATGAAGGGCTTTATGGCTACCGTCGCATTCGTGATGAGTTAACGAATCGTGGTCAGAAAGTGAATCACAAGAAGGTTCAGCGCATTATGAAAGAGCTTGGATTAAAGTGTGTTGTGCGTATGAAAAAATATAAGTCTTATAAGGGGAAATCCGGTAAAATTGCACCAAATATTTTAGAGCGCAATTTTAATGCAAATGCCCCGAATCAAAAATGGGTAACAGACATCACAGAGTTTAAATTGTTTGGAGAGAAACTTTATTTATCACCTGTATTAGACTTGTATAACAGTGAAATTATTACATATACAATTGGCTCTAGACCGACGTATTCACTTGTTTCAGAAATGTTAGAGAAAGCATTAGAACGTTTACCTGAAAATCACCAGCTACTGATGCATTCAGATCAAGGGTGGCATTATCAAATGAAACAATATGTCCGTACACTTGAATCAAGAGGTATTGTGCAGAGTATGTCTCGAAAAGGAAACTGTTACGACAACGCAGTAATGGAGAATTTCTTTGGGATCATGAAGTCGGAATTCCTCTACATAAAAGAGTTTGAAAGTGTAGAGCATTTTAAAATAGAATTAGAAAAATATATAGATTACTATAATACGAAACGGATAAAGGCAAAATTAAAAATGAGCCCGGTGCAATACCGGACTCACTTTTATCAAGCTGCCTAATGAAATAACCGTGTCTAACTTTTAGGGGTCACTTCAAATGAAATTTGCTAGTTTTTATTTATTTCGGGACTACTATTCATCAGAATCATCCCCAAACTTTACATTGTCGATTGCTTCCCTGTCTTTTGCAATCCCGTCTATAGTCCCAATTAAATTTCTTACCATCTCAAGTGTAATCGATTCTTCCTCCTCATAAATTTTTATACTTGCTCCCATTGAAAGTAATTCCTCAGCAAATCCCACCAAAGATTTCAATTGATCTGCATCACTGTAGTTACATTCCATTACAGGCTTTTCTATTTTCATCTTTTGTTTGATTTCACTTATCGATTTAGATGTTTTTTTTCTAATCAAAGAGAGATACCTATTAGAATTCGAATTATGACGCACTACTAGACTCACGGTAACCAACTCTACTACCCTCCGTGTAATGATCATTTTGTATTTCAGTTAGATAGAAGTTTTTATAAAAAAGATTGATTATTTTCAGATTCAAATTATTCAATGCAAGCTACCTATTGTATATAAAGTTACTTTGACACACTATCCAGTATCTTTCTTAAATGACCTTCATCATATTTATATTTGTAATTTCATAACCCAACTTTTCATATAACCCACGTGCAATTGTGTTATGACCAAAAACATGAAGACCAATTTTATTCATTCCTAATTCTTTAGCAATAATTTCAATTTCTTTCATTGCTTGCTTACCATACCCTTTTCCTCGGTGTGGCTCATAGATTATAAAATCAAAAATATAGCCTTGATCTGGATTTGTAGTTGATGTTTTTGCAATCCAAATCATTCCGACTAGTTGTTGGTCTTGAAAAATAGAGTACAAGTAATTCAGCTCAGATTTCTCATCTTTAGGTAACAGTCTAGAAAATTCTTTTTTAGATAGATTGATTGCCTCATCTTCACTCCAGTTTCCTGAAGTAACTTTGTTTTTTGCATAGTTCTCAATTGCACCAGAAATGTATAGTTGAAATTCTTCTTTATTCATCGGTTTTAATGTAATCACTTAATCTCCTCCTACTTTAACGTGATTGAGCTAGTTTATATAAACAACAAGTTCCAATGCTCGCTACTGCTAGCAGTTGAAATAAGCCTAACGACTTAAAGTTGTCATTATTATATAATAATTCAAAAAATATATCGAATGAGTGAAGCATTGTATCTTTTTTTGCAAGCATTTTGACTTTCATTCAAATTAACGCATAATATAACAGGAAGCATAACTTTGCATAAAATGCAGGTTTATGCTTCCAATAAGTTAACATTAACTCACTTATTAGTACAATTCTTAGGTTCTTTAAAAAAGTTAGATGCAATGCAACAAACTATTCCAGTAATTAGAATACTATATTTTACCATTTCACTTGTATGCTCAAATAAATTAATTCCATTAATTACATTAAGCATTACAAGTCCCCAAAACACTTGAATTGCTCCAAAACCTAATAATATTTTTCCTGTTCGAGAAAATTTTTTCATAGCCTTCCACCTTCCATATATATGTAAATTTTATCATGAAAACCCCAAAATGAATGACTACAAAATAAACTTTCTGCAAGTTTATGGGTTATTTTGAAGGGGAATTTTGTAATGTTAGACCTTACAAACGATATTTTGATGCAAAGTTATGGGTTATTGGTATGCAATTTTATGAGTTAAGTCACACATAAAATTAAATTTACTCAAGAACAAAGAGGATCTAAAATATGAGATTCTCTTCAATTCCCTGTATAATGCTCCAATCTACGCCGTCTTCTAACTCATTTTCAAGTTCTTCTAATAAGCAAATCCCTTCTTGTTCAATACCCGCGTCATATCCATAAATCTCAAAATATCTTTTCTTATATTTTGTATACCAATAATATGATGTACTATATATGATCGAATGTTTCGCTTCTTTTCCATTTAAATTCATTGTAGTATGCCTTAAAAAATCATAATAACTCCAAAACTCTTTTAATCTCTCATCACTAAACATCTTACTAGGCACCTTTTCTACTTTGTCTCGTTGCATGAATTTCGTTAATTCCAACTCTTTTATTATTTCCATTCAGTTATCCCTTTCCGTCCTTGTTCGTGTTTATTATATTCCGATTCTTCCATTGAATCTAATGTCTTTACCACCTATCATCAAAAATTACAGTATATTGAGCAACACCAATACACTCCAATTCATTATTTTTATATGTAATCTTTGTTTTTCTGGCGTTATATTCAAAATTATAAACTAGAATTGCTGTATTACATTCTTTATTAAAATTTCTGTTCTCAAATTGTTCAGTAAATTGTTCATAATATGAAAAGCCCCTCAATAAATCTTGAATATTATTTACCGGTGATTGGCCAAACCATTTCTTTTCAACTAAATCACGATCATAATAACCTAAGTTAAAATGTTGTTCGAATATAGAGGGTATACTATCTCCATCTTCCGTATATTTAATATTCGTATAGTTTATAAGCTCATCGTTACTCTCAAAATTCCCAATCCATACTGTTACTTTTTCATTCATCTTATCCCCCCTTTCATTCTCTTGGAAAAGTGCTTTTTCGGTTCTTTAATTTATCTTTTCTATGAAATGTACTATTTCGCTTAAACCATAATAGACTTTTATCGAAACTAGCTAACTCTCAATTTATAGGTTCCCTGCTAACATGAAAAGGATCCACATGATTCTCTTCTAATAATTCCTCAAATTTCTCTGTTTCGTATTTTAGAAAATATTCATATTCTGACTCCGAAATAAAAAAGGCTAGCAAAAGATGATGCCAAATTTTGGTCACTTTATAATATATTTAATTCAATTCTAAATTATCCAAAACGCTCTGAATTAACCATTTTAGTTTCTCTTCATTCATCTTTCTCATACCATATTTTTTAACGAATCCCTGAACCATATCCCAATTCTCTAGGCGCAAAATTTGCTTTAACTCTGTCCGAAGTTTTTTACGATACTCCATATTTTCAACCAAGTTAAAATCTTTAATAATTTTATCCAATTCATCATAATCCGCACTTACATTAAAATAGCATTCAAGAAAATATTTAAAAGTTTCAAATTTCAATTTCCGACTCAAGTTATCGCCTCTTACTAAAACTTTAAATTTGAAAATCAATCATAGCTCATAAAACTATTTCAGAATTAGCTATATCCACTTTTTTAATACACGTATAATTTCTAATACCTTTTTAATTGATATCTGTTAAGGTAATATGTTAATAATTTACCTTAACAGGACTTTTTGAAAATTTAAGTGTTCTTTTTATTTCCTTACTCCCTTCGTACACTGGTTAGTAAAAAACATGTAATTATCTTCTGATTTTTAATCCCACCACTTTTCCTCATCAGAAACCCATATATTTTTCTGTAAGTCAAATGATTGATAAGCATCATGAAAACCACAATCAGTTCGCTATCAAAAAGCAAATATTCTAATACCATTTGTTCCGCCTCGATATGTTGAACACTCACGGCTGCCATCCATCCTCCTGCAAGAACTTCTGTAATTCTTCCTCAGACGGTACATTCTTCTTCCACTCTTCACATTCCTCCAAAAACTTCTCCGTTTCATAAAGAAGCGACGGCTCTTTCTTTCGAAACTTAACTGCCGCTCCCTCTACTTCACTGAGCTTCGTATATCCTTTCCTATGCCAATCTCGTAAAATCCCCTTCACATAAGCAAGCGTCCGCTTATTATTTTCATAGGCAATCTGAAGTGCATTTAGTACAAGCTCCTCCGACAAATCTGTAATCCATTCACTTAATTCCTTCGCTGCATATGATGACAAACTACCGAAATTTTGTTCATAAAATGTGTATACACTGCTACCTGGATTCACTTCTTCTACTTCTACGTCTACTTCTATTTCTTCTTCTACCTCATTCACTTCACATTCTTGAACAACTTCTTGCGGAATCATATCAGATGCTTCAACAGGCATTCCGAAATGCTCTAGCAATAACGGAATATTCAACTCTTCCTTGAGGCATCTTTGAAGAAACATATGTACAAACTCTTTATTTTTCACAGTCTTTAACTCACGTAACACACACTTTTCTATGTTTGTATTCGTAATTGGGTTATAACGTAACCAGTTCAAAATATATAATTCCTTCGTTTTCGCATCAAATAAGATCTTTCCATACGCAATAAACCGCTGCAACAACTTCTCAACCGTTTCACGATTATACCCCGTTTCCATCTCTACCAAACGGAGTGGCAGTGGGTAAATTCCGCATTGTCTCGTTTTCGAACATGTCAGCAAATACATATAAAAATAGCGCTCCTCTGGCGTTAAATCCAGCACAAACTCATCTTGCCAAAAATTCACCTGTACACTCCGGTATACTCCCATATTTCTTCCTCCCATCCTTTAATGGTAAATATAGAATTGGTTACTCCTTCTATATATAGGATTGCAGGCAGGAATTTGGTGAATTTATTTTATAATTTTCACTAGTACTAGAATGTTACTTTTTTATTTTTTGTAGTAGTTCTTGTAGTTGTTTTTTCTTTTGTTTATTTAATGATTTATTACTTGGCAGGGGGTTATTAGGGGCTTATAAGGGGCTTCTTTTATTGTCATCTGCTGAAGAACTTCTAAAATAGTACTGCATAAAAAAATTAATTTTGTTTGATAACTTCATTAATTGTCACTTCTTTATCAGTGACTAAATCATAAAATCCTATATGAACTCCTTCTTCATATAACCAGCATAGATCCGTTCCATAAGGAGCTGCAAAAATCTCAAACATTACAGGAGCAATTTTAAAAATAGATTCCGCATTTAAGATGATAAAATTTTCCGCATGATTCACATATTCATCGGTATCATCTATAGAATACAAATTCCAGCCATTTAATTGCGGGATAGAACCTTTTTCTCTAAATGAATATCTAACTGGTTTTCCAGCAAGAATATTTTTTGAAACGACAAAACCACCATACTCACTGTTACTTATTTTCATTTTCAAACTCCTTAATACTGGAATTGACAGCATGTTTTAATAGAATTTCATAAACTAGTTTCATCTTATCAGTAGGCCATTCATTGTTTGTTACTATCCAGTTACTTTTGTAGTTAATCTATCCTCACCAAGATTAGCTAACGGCTCAAATCATAAAAATAGAGAAGCAGCTCCAGGTAAACCTGCTTTAATTTAGAAACTCATCGGTTCCTTAAGATAAAGATTATGAATTTCTTTTTATTGCATCATCGTTAACTGGACCTGCTATTATTCCGTCTTCTAAACGAAAAGAATGTAACAAAAATTATTGATAATTTTCGATAGCTGAAATAAGAGAACCTGTTCCTTCTTCTGCATAATGAATAAAGTCCAAACATTTTTCACTCCAGCCACCGATTAAATTTGTTTTCTCTCCTACGAATTGTTGGTTACCGTAACTATTCAAATTGAAAGAGTGAACCCAAACATCAGGATTCATTTCACGACGATATGTTTCAAGAAGAATTTGTGAAGAATTGTCTCCATACCTATCTCCGTACACTTGCTCATCCGAGAAGACAAGAATGCGGTCAACTTTGATTTTGTTATCTAATAAATATTGGATAGAAAGATGTAAGTTTGTTCCATATCCATGTTTATTAACTTCTGATAAAAATGTGTTCATGTTCTCTAAAATAGCAGAACGGGTAGAAACATTTATCGCTTTGAAATCAGTTGCGAATACAGATGTAATCGAATTATTACAGAAGGAGTGTGCCATTGCCATCATGAGTGTAGCAATATCTGCACATTTAACGGTCCCATCTTTCGAAACAGGATAACATGTCATAGAGCCTGAGATATCTGCTGTCATAAATGTTGTTCCTGATAACCTCGGCATATTTGTAACAGATGCTTCAATGGCGTCATTCAATACATCTAATAATCCGCTTCCTGCTTGTGGTAATTTTTCTTGTACAACACGATAGGCTGAAAAAAAGCGAAATGGTAATTGTTTTGATTTTTTTACTCGCTCAGGATCGCGAAGAATGTTATATACTGTATCAATATTTGATGCACCTGAATTTACGATATTGCGAAGGTTACGAAGTAAGGCCATATACCCCACTTTACCGCTATCAATTAATTCTTCCCATACTTCTTTTTTGTTTCCCTTTTGAGAAAGCTGTGTTTCCCATGTGAATGGTACTTGTAGTGTATTTTCTAATAAACGTTTATAAAGTTCGTAACGTTCTGTTCCTTTTTTTGCAGATGGGCTAACTAAACGGAATACATCTTTCAATGTAACATCTTTCCCTGTGCGGTTGTATTTTGCTAATTGATATTCATCAAATGTAGAAAAGGCATCTGCTAATCCTTTTTTCAAAGAGTTTGGGATTGGATTTTTCCGACCATATACCCCTAATTGATATGCCATCATTTCTGTTACATCATCAGGACGCTGTGCAATACGAGAAATTGTTTGACGAGCATATTTACGACCTTCAGGGTGGTTTGCGAGTTCCACTGCTAATACATGTGTAACAGAGCGCATATAAAACACTTCACGTGCATAGACTGCTAAACTCGCAACAAATCTAGGGTCTCTGTCCATGATTTGTTTTGCAATAGTAACTAATTCTTCACTGTTGTCTCCATAAAATTTAGGTTCAATAAAAAAAGATGTTAATACCATCGTTACTAATTTATCTTTATCATACATTTTATAAGCTGTTCCGCCCTCTTTTGTATACGTTTGACGGCTTCCTTGAGAAGAATGATTAAACTTTGACATTATTATCTACCCCCAGATGTTTTTTTGACACGACTGGTTGAAATACAAATAAAAAAGGCAACGTATATACGTTGCTCTTTTCACTCATTCCTAACACTTAAGAAATATTCAAAACAGGAATCGAATCCCACAAACACAATCCCTATATGATGTAGTAACTCCTACCTTAGTGTTATGAATCAAAGAAAAGTACGAACTCGATGCGGACCTCCCCGCATCGATTAGGATCGAATCTATAACATTTAATATTAGTAAACGAAATATGAGCTATCTACACTGTTCCTGTTATATATAATGTTTAAAGATTTGGGAGATAAGCGAAAAGGCTCATTACGTCGCTCTACCACTGAGCTACCTCCCAAAATTGGAAGGATGGGATTCGAACCCACGACCTACGGCTTATCAGGCGAAGAAATCCTTCTCTACACTGCCCAAATCGATTAAATATGAAGTATTAAAAAGGGAGATAGGCGGAAAGACTCAATATGTTGCTCTACCAAACTGAGCTACTTCCCTGATGTTTAGAAAACATCAGGGAAGGCAAGGATTCGAACCTGCGACCTACCGCGTGACAGGCGAAGAAATTCTTTCCTACACTGCCCTTTTCTTTTTGCTACTTATTAACTTCATTATACTCGTTAATTAAATATTTGGCAATTATTAGTACTTTTGAAAAATTTTATCTTTTTTATCTATAAATCTTAAAGTTTCTGTATTTCACAATTTAAGTGAATTAGATTATATGAAAATAATGTGCTAGACTAACTAGCAGATATACAAATTTTACATAAAACACCAATGAGATATACCTAATAAAACAAAAATGTATCCATCCTTGCATAAAGATTTTAAAAAAGAAAAAGTTTTCATCCTTGCTAAATATGGTATGTATTATTTTTCTTTCAAAAGATATTAATTATTCCTAAGACAAGAAGCTAGGAGATGTTAGATATGAAATATTTTGTAATAGAAGATGATGAATTATCAGAATGCGGTGAAGAAACAATATATATTTTTGAACATAGTAAAGGAAAAAGAAGTTACGATACGATTAAAACCTTGGAAGATTTTGCAGCAAGGTGCCAATTCATTGAACGAAGAAATATGCATTGGTTTTGGTATAAAGGAAAACACATTGAAGATATGCCTATGTGGGAATTTGAAAAAAAATTTAGAGCCGAACAAGAAGAACTGAAAGCAATATCCCCAGAAGAATTCACAAAATTAAGAAACAGATATGCTCCTCTTATTAAACCTATCGAGTTCCCTATTGAAGGAATCAGAAGCGCTTATGCTTATGAACCAGAATGGAATGATGAATTTTTTGTTATGGAAACGGAAGAAAGTTATTTTGCCGTTTATTGGTTTACAACAACTTAAAAATAGGTTATATAAAAAAGCAACAGATTCCTATCCTAAAGGACTTTCGGGTCAGGATGTCGAGGCTTGGGTATTCCAGCTGCTAGTTTTCTACTACTAATATGATAGTGAATCAATTAAGTTCCTCGAAGTCCCTGTACATCATACCCCTTTACAAGTATCATCATTAACCAAAGTACTTAGTGTTTGATACTTACCTTCAATTTCTTTGCATCAAAAAAAGAGCAAATGTTTCTTATTCGAAACATTTGCTCAATCATTGTCATAATATATGTTCATCTAAAGAAGTGTCTTTCTTTATTAGATTTTGAAACTATATTTACTTTTCTATCTTTGAAAGTTCCTCTCTCCTCGCTTCATGAGTAGCTAAATCTGCGTATCTTGTTGTAATAGGTAAACGACTATTATTTTCTACAAAATGCAAAACAACATGGGTAGCAGTATCTAAATCGATCCAATTACCACAAGAAACAAAAATTGGTTTTACATTTTCTCTAGTTCTTAGCGTTCTTCCATAAACTTCTTCATTTACAACGATCTCAGTATACGAACCTACTTCGTTTTCAGGTTCAGTAAAATCAACATTATTTATTTTTAAGTACGTTTTGGCTACTCCAATAGTTGGCTTTTTTAAATAGAAAGATGCATGCGTTGCAATCCCCATATGACGATTATGCAAATAACCATTTCCATCAAACATATATAAGTCTGGAAAACTTTTTAATTTTTTAACTGTATCAAGCACTAATGGTAATTCTCTAAATGCTAGATAACCAGAAATATAAGGAAACTCAATTTTATCTATATGATGAACTTCTTCAATAATTGCCTTTGTAAGATAATCGAACACAACAATACAGCAGACTCCATAGTCAATTCCCTCATTAGACCAATAAGCAATATCTATTCCCGCTACTAATTTTATATCTTCTAGTTCAAATATATTTTTTAAAGAAATGTTACCTGATAATTGTTTTTGCAGTTTCTCTAACTCATTTATATCGTGTTTTTTCATAATTTTTCACCCGAATTTTTCACATAGTCCAAATCTAATAGTTAGCTCTTTTTTCTTCAACAATGTGATCATTTTTATCCCAAATCCTATACTGTATTTCTACTTTTGAGAAGCCGTTTCTCCAAACTATCCAGCATATGGATTATAATCAATTTCTACTTTTTTTAAACCTTCCAATACTTTTTTTATTCTATTAGATAAATCCGCGATTTCCTCTTTAGTTAACTCCTCTTCCGCATCTAACGGGTTAAACATACTTAAACACCTTGTTATCCTTTCAACAGTACCAACGAAAACTTTGCCATGAGTAATTAAAATTTCTCCTATAGCAGTATCCCTCACAACATCTTCTATCTCACCTAAATTCCAGTATTCATCGACTAGTCTTGCTATTGCATCTCTATATCCTCTATTTAAACTAAAAAAATCATTATAGTCCTCTTTGATCGCTTCAAATAATTCGTTGTATCCCCAGTATTTCACTAAATCTCCCTCCATCCAAAAATATTATGGCTTAATCCCTTATTGTAATCTTAAAATAAAAAACACTTGTTACCTATAAAAGACAATCAAGTGCTTTTTATTTACTTATATGAAAACACCTTTAGCTTTGTTGATTCCCGCATTGATATCAATTAATCGATGGTACTTCAATGGCGTATACCCCTTGCTCAGCACTAAAACTTACAACTGTAACATCCCTATTAGAATACAAATCCAAACATTTATATAAACAATATTTTAGTTTACTTACCTTATATAGCCGTACTTTTGAATACTGGGCCAGTCAATTCTTCCTTAAAATATAATAGGGAATGTACTTTCAAAATCAATTATTACTTCTTCCCTTTCCCTAAAACAATCTAAGTATTAGATTTCCACTATATTTTCAATAACCCTATTTAGTTTTTTATAAAATTCACCTTTTGTTTTTACATGTTTAAACTGATCTGGATTAATATGAGCCTTTTGAGAGAGTGCTACAATCTCTTCTTTTGTAATTGAATCTTTAGTATTTATAGATGCTATATTTGTATATTTTCCATCTTCTGTTTTTGGAATTTCTAAAATCCCTTTATTTACGAGATTCACTACAGCCTTATGCTCTGAAGAATGTGTGTCTACACCGGTAATTTTCCAATTATGCATAACTTTTGGCGTGTATACACCATTCTTTACCTCTTTTAAATATGTAATAGCAAGATTACGAATGGTTCCACCTGTTTCGCCAAAGGCATTCTCTTGTTTAGATGACCAAATCTGTTCAAACTTACGTCCCTCTAAAGCCCCTCCTTTCGCTTGAAGAGCCTCCATTCTATATGCATTCATTCCCAGAGTCATAACATCGCTCATTTTGATTGGTTTATTTGTACGAATAGATCGCAAATTTGTAATTCGGCTTCCATATGGTTTTGTTAAGTCAATTTCGTATTTCACGCCTCCGAAGAAGTCGTTCGTACTGTATTTAGACGCACGGCGTGTTTTATCAAAGCTAACTGTTACATCTCCGGCACGGGATGTGTTAAAATACCCCGCCGCCCACTCCATATAATCTTTTAAATCTTTTCCAGTTATCTTATATACTGTAATTTCTCCCAAGGCATATTGGTAATTATACGCAATATCTTTCTTCTTAATAGGACCTACATCTAAACGAGCATAATCGTTATCAATTTGGTGGGCTACTACATCTGCTTTGCTGTAATAAAGCATAACCTCATGAAAAAAATCTGATAAAGGTGTCTCTTGAATTTGCACACTTGGAATACCCTTTATTTCATTTTCAGGAACAAGATTTCTCCCCTTTAATTGAGCGACTACAACATTTGCATCTCCTCTCGCATACTCGTGAAAAGGTGTTAATGTTTCTTCAAGTGCAGGATCGGATAATACCGTTGTTCCATCAGCATTTTTTACAGGTAAAGTGGTAGCTGTTTTATCTTTTAAAACCAGCTTCCCATCTTGCTTTGTAAAAGTAAGGTCAATACGTGAGATATGCGTACCATATTTATCTGGTTCTGTAATAATAACACCATTTACAACTTCTTTTTTAACAAGTTTATGCATATGAGCTGCAAAAATAGCGCTTAGTTCTGGACAGGCATTTGCAATATCTTGAACCCCAGTACCAGGGATGCCATTCTCATTTTCTAGTCCCATATGCATAACCCCTACCATTACATCTACTTTGCCTTCTAATTCTTTAATTACCCTTTTTGTCTCTTCTACTGGATTTTTCACCACTAAACCAGCCAAATGATCTGTCCCTTTTTCAAAATCACTAATCATTGGTGTATTCATGCCAATAACCCCAACTTTGATGCCACCTTTTTCAACTATCGTATATGCCGGAAGAAAACGCTCTCCATTCTCCTTGTAAATATTTCCTGCTAATGTCTTTCCTTTATATTGCTCACTAACTTTTTTCAATGTATCTAATCCAAAATTGAATTCATGATTTCCAAATGCCCAAGCATCATATCCCATTTCGTTCATTGCTACCATCATCGGAGACTGTGGCTTATCATTGAATAATTCTACTGAATTCCCTTGAATTGTATCTCCGGCATCTAATAATATGGTATTTGGATTTTCTTGACGTACCTTCTTTATAACCGTATAAAGCTGCGTTAAACTTCCACTCATATTAGCACCATCAAGTGCATAATCCCAAGGCATAAACCTACCATGAATATCTGCAGTACCTAATAATGTAATATTAACATCAGATTCCTCTGCTTTAGAGATAACTGGTTTGATTGTTATTGCTGCTCCAAGCAGTATAAAAATAACAAAATAACATACACGGCTCTTCCATCTCATTTTTGACATAATAACAATGTTTCTCCCCTTTTTGTACTGTCATATAGTGTCTTGAACTTTAAAAATGTAACTTATTATCCGGAAAACTTCAAGTCAATTGCAAGGAATGTATCAGATACTTCTACACCTAAGCTAATTAAGGCCTCTTTCACATTTTTCTTATCTTCACGTTTATAAATGTATTCTCCAAGAACTTGGTCTAATTTATCAGGCAAAACATTCACTTTCATTCCCTCCTAATGCTTCTTCCCATTTGATTTTCCAACGATTTATAAAACCCTTTTTTTAGTGTTCCCAACCAAACTTCCCCAACATTAACCTTATAAAGAACGTCATCTCCATCACTGAGCTTAATCTTCTGGATTTTATAGGCCTTATTTATTATTTCATTTATCTCGTCTTTTGTTCTAAACCCTGTTACTATATCTTCTTTTAGTTCCTCATCCCAATACATTTCGGTATCAATGTGAGCTTCCCAATCAAACAAAGCTAATTTATCCTTTAATGATTCATACTTATAAAATGGAAATTTCTTTACAGTAAGGTTTTTGTCAAAGGTATCATTGTAAGTATTTATACAATCTTTGTAAGAAACGACAATTTGAGAACTTATAAAATCTGGTTCATATAACCAAATTTTCAGGTAAAAGTTTTCATCTTCCATTGTCATTTTTTCATACCAGTTTAGATATACATCTATCATTTCATTTAATAATAAACGGTTATACCAATTAGGAGGATTTCTACGGACTAAAGAATAAAAGGGATGAATCCACAACTTTGCATAATCTCTTTGATGCTCACGAATGTAATTCATATCTATCTCGATTACATTTTGCTTCCATCTTTCTATCTTTCTCTTATGTCGTTTCCATCCTCGTATTTTCTTCTTTTTAGAGTAATAAAACTCTTCCATTCACACACATCCCTTAACAATTGTAGAAACACTTACATATTTATTTTTGACAAATGAAAACGATCATAAGTATCTGTCATCTTTTATTTTAACTATCATGAATCATACAATTTTTTTAAAAACTCAGTGAAAGTACTTGCCACATAAAATACATTTCCTCTTGCTACTTCCTCTGCTTCTTCTACTGTAATCCCTTCACTTTCCATCAGTTCTTCTTTTTCCCATACACCTTCATGCTCCCAAAAGATAACAATGAGATTTTCGTTATGATTTTTATAATCAAAACATATTAAATTCCCCGCTGGATCAATGCCAAAAGGAATTACACCATTAGATAAAGTAGCACGATAGTTATCATAATCTGTTACGATGTAATCACTACTTCCCTCATCAAACGAAAGTAATGAACCAAAGACTCTTTCTATTCCTTCAACATCAAAACAATACGGTACTACATTAGCCCCATGATTCACCTTTACACACTCGATATAATTTTTCGGAAATTTAATCCCCATTGCTTGACCTATTTTCCCAACAATTTCTTCAGTAATCGGATCATCCGCATACTTCCATTCTAAATTCTCCATCTAATACCACCTAAATAATTTATACTATGAACTCACACTCATCTCCTGGAAAATCATCTGGGAAAGCGAAACATTCTACTTCCTTTGTTAGAATTTTATATAGAAACTCAGCTAAGCCCATATTATATTCATAATAGCTTGCTGACCTTGATTCATATACAACTATATGCCATTCATCACCTATATTAGATGTTAACCAGTAAATTTCGTCCCCATTATCTGTTATTGCACATGGCAATAATCCACCATCAGTTGGAAAAACATTATGCGTAAAATCTTCTGGAAACGCATTCTTTGATACAATATATGCTTCTCTAATTTCTTTACCTTTTTCAATTAGATTTAAATTCATATTTTGGGTAAATGGATTTAGAACCAATAAAAATTCACCTATACTTCCAACTCCATATGTATTTATAAATTTTTTATAATCTGTTGGTAGCTTGATTCCTAATATGAATTCAATCTCATCCCATTTTTCTTTAGTGTATGTATCTAATAATTCATTATTGGGTTTAATTATATTTTTCAATTTACTTATATACATTCTATCTCCCTCACTTTCTACTTCATCCAGTTACACCTGCTGCGCTATCTTTCATCTTATAATGCTCGCAATGATGGTATTGAGTCGTTTCATACCATTTTAAAGTTGATTTCTTCAGTGGCGGTACAAACACGTTTGATACGGATATCGCGTGTCAAAAAAGACAACAAAAAACCGAAATGACACTAATTTATCAAATCGGTTTTTATTCTATATGAAAGAATTTCTATCAGCCTCTTTTAATTTACTAAGAATTTCATTAGCGACGCTCTCAAATCTTTTAGGATTGTCAGAAATAATTTCATCGAGCAAATCGATTACCGTTGATTTTATATCATTATTCATTCCTACAAGGGTTTTAGCATACTCCATTCTATATAAGTCATTATTTAAAATTCTTTTATTTAATAGCATGGCCCATTCTTTTGCATTCCCAATCATTTTTGGCAATGCTTTAGGCATCTCTGTTAGATATTTTTCCATTTCAAAACTTTCAATTAAGTGAACTAGGCCAAACATAACTTCTTCCTCTTGTGTCTCATCATCAAATATCATACACAGATCTTTAATAAACTTTTCATCATCACAATCTGCTAAGCTTTCTAATGCATCGTCAAACTCTTCACATTCTGATTGATTTTTTAAAAATCTACAATTATATAATCTCTTGATCTCAGATCTACTATCCATATAAACTCCCCCTTTAAAAAAATTAACGAAATCAGATATTATTGAAAAACATAAGGCACATAAAATGACAAATTATAATGTTCTACGAAATCAATAGCCTTCATTTTAAAGTCAATCGAAGAAGATCTTCTTTTCCCCCAAAAAAATCCCCTCCACAATAAACAGTCACGAAAAAAGCCATCATATGCCTTTTTGAGTCGTAAAAATACTTCTTGTAAGGGCTGTGATGGCACTTCTTTCAGAAAAGGATATCTCTTCTTATCGATTACTTGTTGCTTTTGCATGTCAGAACGTGTATACAATTGCTTATTTTCTTTATATTTTCTCTGTTTATCTAAAAGAGCAGAGTTATAGGTTTGACGACAATATTGTAGCCAACGTTCTAACATTTCTTTCTGTGCTTTCGTTGGGAAAATTTTATATTTTTGGCTCAGCAAAATTGTCATCACCTTCCTCTTTTTTCATTGTAGTGGTTCAAATCCCTAAAATAAAAACGAATATACGTTCGTATTGATACTAGTATACATGAAGTTACAAAAAAAGGAAACAAAAACTTCGTGCTGTGCACGACCAACATTCATCTCCTCCCTACCACCGGACTATGTCCTGCACGCGCTTGAGGAAGGGGACTTCTGTTGGAGTACTGTTAAACTTTATTTCAAATCCCCATCAGTTTCAGCTGTCAAATTTTCCTTTTCCTCCTTTGTTTTTTGTCATAAAAAAAGGCTCGTTCCTCCTCATCATTCAAGTTGGAATAAACCTTGTAAATTTATTAAACATGTTTGTCAGTTACCTTTAAAAACATCTCTTAGATTCTTGCTCAATTTATATAGGTACCATCTTTTTCTTCAGGTTTATATTTGAAAAGAATCTCTAAGCTATATGTAGATTGTTCTCCAGTGTTCATAATTCATTAGTCTTTCTCTATTAGTCCCTATTAACAAATTCCATATTCAAATTGCAACATCTTGGTAACCCACTTCCGTTACTTTTTCATTTAATAGACGAAGCCCTAGTCCATTTTCTGTGTCCCATGTACAATTAAATGTAATTCCGATATCTCGACCTTCAAAAATATCCGCATATGAAACAACAATTCCATCTAAACTTATCATTTCTAGTATTTGATCAGTTGTTTCAACTAATGGATAATTCTCATTTACTTCAATATCATAACCTAGTTCATGTCGTGTTTGTTTGTAATAGTCTAATATTGGTTGCAAAAAACTTTTTTGTAAGTGTTCCCAATTTTGCATCAGTGAGGTATATGCTGTATATTGCTCTTCATCAAATTTACCATCCTCATCACCATCGACCATCAATGCTATTTCGACTTCATTTCCAAAAAAATTAATTGTAGTATCCTTAGACCACCCATAATTATATTCAAGCTCTCCAAAAACCACATCATTTATTATCATTTTAAAATCTCCTTTTTTATTGGCAAATCCTTCACTAACAAATACAGAATTTAATAGATATCCATAAAATCAGGTAATAAAATTTTATCATTCGAATATCTTAGTAATATTTTATTCTTCTTTATAAAGCATATCTAAAAAATTCGTAAAACTATCAGCAATATAATAAATACTCTCTCTCATAACCTCATCTGCTTCTTGAGCTGATAATCCTTCTTCGATAAGTGTCTCCCTATCCTCACATTCTTCATGATCCCAAAAGACAACAATTGGGTTATCTTTATGATCCTTATAATCAAAGCAGATTTTATTTCCAGCAGGATCATCTGCAAAAGGAATTATTTGATCAGGTAAACTAGATTTCAAGTTACTATATGTTTTATAAATATTCGATGTAGCATTTTTATCGAAACTACATAGTGAACCGAATACTCGACCTTCTTCATTATTTTTCACATCAAAAGACGAAGGTTCGACAATAGCTCCTCCATATTTTTTTACACACTGAATGTAATCATTAGGATATACAATTTTAAAACTTTTGGCGAATTTTTGAATAATCTCTTCACTAACTTCTTTATCTGGATACAACCATTTCAAGTCATTCCTCATTACCGTTTACCCCCATATATTTTTTACCGCCTAAATGACGTGCTGACTCATGCACGTCACTTATTTTAATTTTATAGTTATAAAAACATTCTTTTCTATTCAAGATCTAACAACAAAATAGATAAAATTAATCAATTAACATTCCATAAAAATATTTTCTTCCTGCTTGCCATTCCATATCAGATAAAGTTTTAACATAAGCTATAATTTTTTGATATTTTGTTTCATCTACAACATCTTTATAGCTTACTGGACACTTTATACCACTCCATGTTGATAATAATGTTGGCGACATATCAATCCCTAACACTTTTCCAGTATTTAAAGAAATAATAGCTGCCTCAATTAATTCCTTTGCTAAATCCCCTGGAAAAACAAGTTTTCTAAAGTAATAATAGTCTTTGGGATTTATTTCTTCAATTACTTTAATATAGTGCTCTCCAATTTCTTCAACCGAAGCGTTTTCACCTAATAGTCTCTCGTATTTTAGGTATATTTCAAGAGAATTTCTAATAACTTCTCCTACATTTGTATCTTCCCACTCTTCTAATAAAGCTAATAAAAAAGGTATAACATTATATGACATGACATCTAAGGAGCAAGAAGCGAAAGTCCAAACAGTATCTTCTGATGCATCAGATAAGAAATTAAAATTATTAACTTCCAATAAGTCTTTATGAGTTGCAATAGAACAAAATAATCTGATACATAAATTCAAAACATTCTCTTCATCAGTAAAGTTAAGCAGCTCTATTAAAAGTTTTTTAACTGAAAAATCACCAACTTTTAGCAACTCATTAATCAATAGCACACAATCTTTTTCAGAGGTTACTTGTGTTAATAATTCCTTTGCTTTGACAATTTCATTTTCATCTAACACATCCCCATACCAAATATCATTCATTAAATTTAAATTCTTGCTCATATGCATCCCCCTATTTAAAATACTCTTCTTTCATTTACTCTCATTTCTATTCAAAAGTAAAACACCTAAACCATTTCAATCGTTTAGGTGCCCTTCAATCTGATTTACACGTATTCTCTCTATTCAAATTAAATACCGCTTCAACACCATTCTTCATTAGCTTTTGTAATACTACATCGAGCCCTTCTATAAAGTAAGCTTTTGATTCAAATATGAGGTTTCCTTATAGGTCTACAACATAAAAAGTAAAGATTTCTATTACTTATCCCTGCTTTTTTCTATTAACCTCCAAAACAAACAACCTTTTTATGTGTATTCCTAGCAAATAGTGATATTTAAATTGCAACATCTTGATAGCCTACTTCATCTACCTTTTCATTTATGAGACGAACCCCTAAACCATTTTCTTCATCCCACGAACAATCAAATGACACTCCTATATCACGTCCTTCGCGAAGGAAATCATACGGAACAGAAATACCTACTAATGTTATATGTTCTGTTAATTGATCAACTGTTTCAATTAATGGATAGTCTTCATTAATTGAAGCATCATAACCGAGCCCCTGCCGTTTTTGTTTATAATAATCTAAAATTGGTTGTAATATGCTATGTTGGATTTGTTCCCAATTATCCATTAATGAGTTGTATGACACATATTGTCCTTGATCAAAATTCCCATCTTCAGTACCTCCTACCAATAATGCTATCTCTGTGTCCTTTCCTAAAAACTTCATGGTTCCGTATCCTACCCATTTATACTGATAATCAAGTTCTCCAAAAATTTTATCCTTTATTGTCATTTTAAAATCTCCTTATTATTTATTTGCAAATCCTCCAGGTCAAAGGCTACTACGTTTATGTCACATTGGCTATAAACTTTCCAAACACTAGAAAATCTAGCTAAAGAAGTAGCATGGCTTTAATTTTTTTTCTATACAAAATATTAGCTCAACTTCAACTTCGTATATCCCAAATTTCTTATCACTATAATAAATGCTTCTGTCTATCTTATTCATTTTAGATATTTGTTTCTAATAAGTCATCATGAGTAGCTACTAAGAAAAAAAGTCTTGTACATAGATTCAAAATAACCTCACCTTGAGTACCATTCATAAGGCATGTGAATTTATCATAGCAACAGATGTGGCATCTGTTACTCCTCTAAGATACTTACCAAAATCAATTTTTAGTAGCGCTTCATAATGCTCTGAAGTAATACCTAAATCAGTCATCTTTTTGTTAATCTTAGAACGCTCGTCTACACTGAAAGTACAATTGCACATAGTAATTTTTATCCTGTTCATCTTATTTGCATTGAAATTACACTATTCATTTTATTCTAAATGTTATAAACTGGAATGAATTAAGAGAAGTGATTAAGACAGTGCAATGTAAAATATGATATGGGAGACAGATGATAACAATGCAATTAGTAAAACCAACTCACCAGCACAGCAAACAAATTATGGCTTATCGGCAAGCATTCCTAAGTACAAGGGAACAACCATATGGTAGTTGTTCCTTACAACAATTTGATTCCTTTGACGAATGGCTTAATAAAGTCAAAATACAAGAAAAAGGAGAAAACCTACCACTAAATCGAGTTCCATCCACTCAGTTTTTGAGCTTTGATAAGGGAAAACTAGTCGGTTTCATCAATATCCGTCATCGATTAACGCCACAATTACTCATAGAGAGCGGACATATAGGTTATAGCGTGCACCCGGACGAACGCCGAAATGGTTACGCTACTGAGCAACTTCGTCTTTCCTTATTTGAAGCGAAAAAATTAGGATTAGACAAAGTATTAATAACTTGTGACAAAGCAAATATTGCCTCTGCCAAAACCATTCAAAAAGTTGGGGGTACCTTTGAAAATGAAGTAATTTCCCCGAATACTGGCGAGATTGTTCAGCGTTACTGGATCGAACTATGATTTCATAATTTTTCAAGAGTCATACTTGATATCGTATCGAAACTATATCATAGCGAAAAGAAAAAATCGGAGTGATTTCTCACTCCGATTAAAGTCTAACTTTTGAGGTTCAGTACAAGGACCCCTCTCCTTATTTCAACTTTCCCTCAAAAACAATTCTTCTTCCGCACGGTTCTACAACTGTTTTCCCATCTTTCTTCACTTCATGAAAGATGGGCTCTTCCATGCGGCGTGAAGGTGCATACCCTTCTTTTTCCATACGCGCTAAGCAATCTGTAATTGTTTCGTTATCCTGTACTTCAAATTTTTTCTTTTTAGGTTGTTTTGTCATGCCCTAACCTACTTTCCATTTTTCTTGATGCGGATTGGCTTTTCATATATGTGATATATAGAAGTGCAATAATTACCATTATTATCATAACCGCTATAAAAAAGCTTGTATACTGTATTTTCTCTATAAATATGCCTCCTAATACAGGTCCCATAATACTTCCTATACTAAAGGCAATTCCGGATAATATATTTCCTGCTGGCAGTAAGTGTCTTGGTAATAAATCCGTCATAAAGCCAAGCCCTAAAGAGAAACATGAACCAATCACCATACCAGCTAACAGCATACACCCAAATACAATCCAATAATACCCGTCAAACACTGCAGCAAGTAAGAAAATGATTGCACTTATGCTGAATGTCCATGTTAAAATGCGATCTCTTCCATATTTATCACTTAATATACCAAGCGGAATTTGCGTAACAATTCCCCCGATTGCGAATGCAGGTAATAAGAAGGATACATCAGCGACAGACCACCCTTTTCGGAGTGCATACACAGGTAAATTACTATTTAACATCGCTTCCAAAACGCCGTATGCTAAAGGCCCCATTAGTGCAATCCACGCAAGAACAAATACTTGTTTATAACGAGAAAGTGATGATTCATTTTTCTTTCCTGTGTCATCTTGCTCTGGAAAAGCATTTTTGGTTGGAAGTAATAATAGCCATCCAATTAAACAAAGAATCGTAGATACGATAAATGGCGTTGCAAGCCCATATTGGACAGTGCTAGCTAAGTATGGGCCTACTGCAAAACCAATCCCAAAAAAGACCCCATATATAGAGACTTGTCTTCCTATTTTACTAGGATCAGATGTCGTCGTAATCCATGTTTGCGTTCCGACGTGTAACATGTGATCGCCTACTCCAACTAAAAAGCGCAGAATAAACCATGCCCAAAATGAAAATGTTTGTGTAAAAAAGAATAATGAAATAATAACGAGAAATCCGCCGATTACGATAATTGGTTTCATTCCAAAACGCTGCATCGGTTTCTCAAGCCACGGTGAAATAAATAAAATCCCAATATATAACGCAGTTGCATGAATACCATTAATACTAGAACGAATCCCTTCTTGCTCAAAAATCATTGCGATCGCCGGTAGAAGCATTCCTTGTGATAATCCAGAAATTGCAACAATTCCAACCATAATCCAAAATGTAAATCGTATTGACATCCTCTTCTCTCTCCCTTTACATGTTCACCAGCCTTCATTATAAACTTTTTGAACAATAATGTGTAAGCATATAAAAAGAAGTTAGACGAATCTTATCTAACTTCTTTTTATATGTTCTGCTTATTTATTTTCCAGCCAATTTGTAACGTGCTGAGTAAATTCATCTAAACAGTCAATAAACGGCGAGTGCCCACAATCCTCTAATATGACTAGTTTTGCATTCCGAAGATGTTTTGCTAATTCTTCTCCGACCACTTGCGGGACAACGTAATCCCGGTCTCCTTGTATGACAAGAGTCGGTACTTGCAGGCGATGAATATGTCCATTCCCTGGTACAACTCCATTATGTTCATCTGAAATATTAAACGTAATTAAAGCATAGTTCACATCTACAAAATTACGCTGCGTTAACATATCATCTAAATACTTTTCATAACGCTCTGGATCTGGTTTATTGTGTGTATAAATCAGTAAATCCCAAACCGTACGATAATATATCTTGTTCATATTTTTAATTGCATCTAGTACTGGAGCAATTTGAACGGGATCTTGCGCAATTTCTTCTTTTGTTTTTAGCAACGTGGATGTGATGGGTTGACCGTTTATATCTTTTTTGAAAATAGGATATCCTTTCATTCCAACTGATTCAACCAAAATCAATTTTTCTACGCACTCCGGATGACAAGCTGCAAACTCCATCGCAACACCACCACCCATTGACCATCCCATCAGTGAAAACTTCTTCAATTGTAGATCATCTATAAATAGCTTTACATCACCTGCAAAGTCTTGCAACGAATCTATTGGCTTATGGTAAGTTGATTTTCCAAATCCTCTTAAATCAATGGCGTAAATGTGATATTCATCTTGTAATTTCCCAATGACTAAATCCCAGTGCTGTGAGGATGTCATATTCCCATGAATTAGGATAAGTTTTTCTTTATTTTGTCTCCCAACTTCTTGATATGCAATCGTTTCTCCATTTGATAACGAAACAAACTCCAGTGTTGCAGGCTTAATCATCACACGCTCCCCCATTCATTTTTAATAGATAGAAAATTCTAAACTTACCTCTAGCATATCATGTAGAATATATGTTCTCAACACAAAAACGATACAAAATACTTACAACAACATACCTATCACTAGACAATTCTGGTAAAAGATTATATAGTTAGCTAGGCAACTAATTTGAAAGGATTAAACAAATGGACGAAAAACAGCATTTTTTTCACATTGTCAGTCAAACTTCTCGAAAGTTTACGAAGAAATTTAATGAACGTGTATCACCAACAGGTTTATTTAGTGCACAATGGGCTGTCATTTTCCGAATTAATCAAACCGGACCTTGTACACAAACTGAGTTATGTCAATATTTAAACGTTGAATCGCCAACGATGACTCGTACTTTAACACGTATGGAAACAATGGGATGGATTATTCGAACCGAGGGAAAAGATCGTCGCGAAAAGCTCATTTCATTATCTGAAACAGCACTAAAAATGATTCCAATATGGCAAGAAGAAGTTGATACTTTCGAAGAAAAAGCGCTACAAAATATTAATGAAGTAGATTTACAACAAGCATTTCAAGTACTGCAAACCATTATTAAAAATTTAGATGATTAATTGGAGGGATGACGATGCAAAGTGAGAGACTTTGGACGAAGGACTTCCTTGGAACTTGTTTTAGTAGTCTGTTTCTCTTTTTAACGTTTTACATGCTTATGACTACTTTACCCGTCTATGTAATAGAGGGGTTGAAAGGAAAACCTGAAGAAATTGGTTTAGTCGCAACAGTATTTCTTATTTCTTCTGTCCTATGCCGCCCGTTTACCGGAAAGTGGCTTGACGATTTAGGAAGAAAGAAAATCTTATTTATTTCTCTTTCCTTATTTTTAGCTGCTACCGTAATGTATTTCGGTGCACAAAGTTTATTTTTATTACTTGCCCTTCGCTTCCTTCACGGCATTGGGTTTGGAATGGCAACGACAGCTACAGGTACAATTGTCACAGACGTCGCACCGGCTCATCGCCGCGGTGAAGCACTTGCCTATTTCGGTGTATTTATGAGTTTGCCGATGGTAATCGGTCCTTTTTTAGGTTTAACGATTATTTCACATTCTTCATTTACAGTTCTGTTTATCGTTTGTTCTATCTTTTCATTACTAGCATTTCTATTAGGTTTACTTGTAAATATCCCACATGAAAAGCCAGTAAGTAAACAAAAACGCGAGCGAATGAAATGGAAAGATTTAATTGAACCTTCTTCTGTTCCAATTGCCCTTACAGGGTTTGTTCTTGCTTTTTCTTATAGTGGCATATTATCTTTTATTCCTATTTACGCAAAAGAAATTGGTTTAGGAGAAGTTGCTAGTTACTTCTTTATTGTATATGCACTTGTTGTTGTTCTTTCTCGTCCATTCACAGGAAAGATATTTGATCGTTTCGGTGAAAATATACTTGTTTATCCTTCCATTATTATTTTTACAATTGGAATGTTCATCTTAAGCCAAGCACAAACGCCATTTTGGTTCCTTGGTGCAGGTATATTAATTGGTTTAGGCTATGGGACGTTAATCCCAAGTTTCCAAACCATTGCTATTTCCGCGGCTCCAAACCATCGACGCGGCTCAGCAACAGCTACTTATTTCTCATTCTTTGATAGCGGTATGGGGCTCGGTTCCTTTGTACTAGGTATCGTAGCAGCACACTCAAGCTATCATAATATGTATTTCATCGCTGCCATTATCGTTGCATTTACATTACTTATTTATTACTTTCTACATGGCAGAAAACAACAGTTCAAAAAGCAACGTACAGATGAAGAATTATCAGCTTAATGTTAATAAGGAAAGTAAACACCCCTGTTTACTTTCCTTATTTTGTATTTCTAAGAAAACGAGCGTATACTTATTGTAGAATTAACAAGGAGGTATATATATGAATTTTAAAAAATCTCCCCTTTTGTTACTCATACTTACACTAGTGTTTATCGTAACTGGGCTTGGATTTACTTTTTTTAAACAAAACAAAGTCTCCCCTTCTAAAGAGAACGTGACAAAAGAAAATTGGTTACAAGATCCCTACTTACGTTGGTCATATACACATATGAAAGAACTAGCGTTAACAAGCGAAGTAAAAAATAATCCCGAGCAAATATCATCATTTCCTACTGCATTACAAAACTTAGACGATTTCTCAGTTAAAAAAGTGAATGGAGGAAATATCCCTTTAAAGAAACTATTAGATGAGAATAAAACAGACGCCTTTGTTGTTGTACATAACGGAAAACTTGTTTACGAGCATTATTTCAACGGGTTTAAACAAAATGAGCAGCATGGAATGGCCTCTTTAGCAAAAGTATTTACTGGTGCACTTGTACAATCATTAACCGAAGAAGGACTCATCAATGTAAATAAGACTGCTGAAACATATGTCAAAGAATTACGAAACACCCCATTCGGAAAAGCAACAATTCAACAATTAATGGACATGCAGGTTTCTGCTGAATACCCTACACATGGATATATACAGCCGGGTTTAGAAAATCAAGATGCTCAATTATATTTAGCCAGCAATATTCTTCCTCGTGGTAAAAACTATGATGGCCCAATAAAAATTTATGATATGCTACAAGAAGCAAAAGAAACGGCACCACCTGGAACTGCGTTTTCGTATAATAACGGTTCATCTGAAACACTCGGCTGGATTATACGGACCATAACTGGAAAATCGTTAACTGAAAATGTAAGTGAGAGAATTTGGTCCAAAATAGGTATGGAAGAAAATGCGTATTATGTTACAGATGAAACAGGAGTTGAACAAGCAAGTGCTGGTTTAAATGCGACTGCAAGAGATTTGGCCAGATTTGGGCAATTGATTTTAAATAACGGTCGCTACAATGGCGTGCAAATTCTCCCTTCCTCTATTTCAGAAAATGTAAAGAGCGTGCAAGAAGGAGAATTTGCAATCGGACAAGGTACATCCATTTCGTATCATAATCAATGGTGGATTCCTCATAATGAACACGGTGCATTTGAAGTGTTAGGAAGTTATGGACAATGCCTCTATATAGATCCAAAAGCGAATATGGTCATTGTACATTTTTCATCCAATGCTGAGCCAAGCAATGATGTTCATACAACTTATTCAAATATGTATGTAGATATCGCAAAACACTTAGAAAAAAGCTAGTTTTATACTAGCTTTTTCACATAATAAATTTTATATAAATCAATTGTTTTCTATACACCTTATTACATTTATCCATTCTCCACATGAAAGATTTAATCTTCTATATGTAAAGAACGTCGTACAAACACTTTCAATCATTGAAGGGTTTTTCCGTAGAAAATCCCATCTCAATACTTTAGGTAGTTCATACATCTTATATTCTTTACTTTCCTTAATAATTCCATCAACTTCCCGTTCACAAATTCCCCTTACTAAATAATCTGCTCTTAATTCTTGGCACACCTTTTTAAAATTTTCATTATGATGTTTCAATTGAAGTAAACATGTTACATACGTACGAAACAATTCATCATTCCGATTACAGCATCTCATTATATTTTCTATTTTTTTCATCATAAATTTTTTGCCTTTTCTTGTATTTCTAAAAGCCACTTTTCACGCTTTGCTGCTTTACTTGTTTTTACAGATTGAAAGGCAGAACGTTTTATTTGGCGTATACCACAAAATTGCAAAATACCTTTTTTCATAATCACCCAATCAGCCGATCGATATAAGAGTGCCACGTACCATAAGGGCGAATCTAACGTATTAATAACCCACGCCGTTTTTCCTGTAAGTAATCCTTTCGGCATTACATCTTCATATCTATATGCAAACCCAGCAACAAAAACACGATCAATAAAACCCTTTATAATAGCGGGCATTCCCCACCACCATATTGGATAAATAAAAATAAAAGAATCTGCCTCTTTGACCAATTTTCTGTATTTCTCTGTTTCTTCTTCATATACTAAATCACGCCTTCTCTTATCTTCATTAAAAGTTAGAACTGGGTTAAATGCTTCCTTATAAAGATCAAGTAATGTAGCAGAATGGTTCGTTCCTTGCAGTCCTTTTTGCACATGTTCTAAAATGGATGCATTGAAACTAGATGGATTCGGATGTGCATATAAGATGAGGATGTTCACCTTTCAACAACACCTTTCCTTAAATTCCCTTTTGACTTCCAAATGTTTGCGTGATATTCTATTACTTGTCAAGTAGCAAGCCTATATGACAAAACGACTGACACCTACTCGGCGAAGGTGTCTATTTTTTATTTTTAGCCGAATGAAATGCCTCTTTCAGGGCATATTCAACTTTTGACACTACACACTCAACACCATTCCCTTGTATCAGACTGCTTTTGCAGTCTTTTACTCTACATAGTCGAAAAATTCAGATAAATTATAACATAAAAAAAGAGAGCCTAGCTCCCTTTTCTTGCCTTATAATATACTCCTTTATTCGTATAGGAATATTCATCATCAGCTAAAGTAATTTTCCCATCCAGTTTCAACTCGTCTAATAGCCTTGATAAATAAAATTGATGTAGCATTTTTTTCGTGAATTTTCCTTCATGATGCGAGATGATATGCTCTTGAATATCTAATAGTGATATTGGTTTATCTTGCTCCATCATATATTCATATACTGCTTTACGCAGCTTTACGTATTTCTCAAGTGTCACAGTACAATTGCAACCCCTTTCTTCTCATGCTGTTATTTTTGGAATCGGTTTTTTTGCAATAAAAAAACCTCTCCGATAAGAAGAAGTTACGTATATATCTTCGTCTTATCTTCCAGAACAAATCATGTTCTGCTGGAATTAGCACCTGCATCGCGGTTGCTGGGTTTCATCGGGCCAGTCCCTCCACCTCTCTGGATAAGAAAATATTCACTTTATATCTTATAATAGCCACTTCTATTTTCATTGTCAAATCATATAAAGTAACCACATTGAAGTTATATTTTCTTTTCTAGCGCTCATACTAAAATTGTATGTACAAAAGGAGGGATTTATAATGGATAAAAATGCTCGTGGATATGTTCAAGATTCGTTTCATTCGTTGCAAGAAGCAAAAAATTGTTTGGAACATGCAATACAAACAGTTGAAAAGAGCGATAATAGGGAGCGAATCGAACAGTCTTTACAAGCTGTGGAACATGCATTACAAAAATGTGATCATACGGTTCATGTTTTAGAACAAGAATGAAAATTGCCCATCTCTTTACTAGATGGGCAATTTCTCAAATGGCATACTGTAACAGTATTGCCGTCGTAATTAAAAAGTATACAGAATTCACGATTTCTAAAACTCCAACTTTTAAGATAGATATCTTTTTACCATACAATACGATTGCGCGAATTAGGCTCGGTATAAATATAAGAGAAAGCCATGGATTTACCAATAAAGAGGCAATGATTAAGAAAATATGATAGCCCCATGAAACATAGCGATAAGTAGGATTATTCTTTTCACGAATCATTGTTTTCACATAAAATGTACTACCTATAAAGTATAGAAAAGAAATACCAGCAATTGCAAAAGCCGTTTCATCGACTGTTTTCATCGAAAAATAATAACTAAGTAAACCGCCTATGCAGAAAGCAAGTATTGCACAAATATCATTTACTAAGGCTCGTTCATTTTTTTGTCGAGCAAAGTATATATTTACGATAAAGAGCGGAATCATCGTAACACCAAACAGAAGTATTTTCCATTCATACAGTAAAGATACGCTCCCGAAAACACATGCGATTGTAAAGTAAATAAGTGCCGCATGTATAAATTCTTTCTTTCGAGGTTGCTTTATGTACATTAAAAATGGATACGTTGCTAAATAGATAAATAACCAAGCGATAAAAAGTGGAATATGATATAAAGTAGCTTTACCAAGTATTACACTAAGTATAAACGGAATCAGCAGCATCCCCCAGGCACCGTGCTGCTTTGGAACAACTAGCTTCATGAATATGGCATCTCCTCTTTGAAAATATGTCTCATTTTCTATTATATAAAAAGTCTCATCTAAAAATCGGACTACATTAAAACAATTTTTTGACACATTTCAAAATAATAATCAACATGTATAAAAAAATGCTTCCTACCAATGGTAAGAAGCATGAAAGAGGCAAACGAATATGTAAGTCGCGACCCTACTTTACATTCTTATGCTTTGTAACATATGCTTATGCCTTGTTTTCCTGAGAGAATAGCCCTTTATCTTTATCTAAAATTCCATATTTCTTTTTAAATCTCGTAATAATTCTAATCCACGATGAGCTAAACAAGACAAGAAAAATTACATTTGAGAGTGCATGCGCTAAATCAAAGTAAAAGCTTGCAGCATAATATGCTATAAAGGCTTTCCATGTTAATCCTTCTAAAAAACCGAGTATCCCCCACAAATTCATAATCCAGCCAAAAACAAAGCCAGCTATGAATCCATAGATGACTCTCCCCCATAACGTTCTCATTATAAATGTGTTTCGAAGTAGACCCGCTATAAAGCCTATCATTCCCCAAGAAAACATTTGCCAAGGTGTCCAAGGTCCTTGCCCTAAAAATATATTAGATACCAATGCTGCCGTTGCCCCAATCATAAAGCCTGTCTCACTTCCAAAAACAATTGCAGATACAATAATAACAAAAGAAGTTGGTTGTACACTCGGCATAATGGAAAATGGTACACGACTCACTGCTGCTATGGCTGCTAAAACAGCGACAATGACGATTTCACGTGAAACAAATGCTTTCCTCTCAAATCGTATATAAAAAGGTAACATAATAACAGCTAATAAGAATAAACTACACCACATAAAATATTCATCTGTTACAAAAGAAGTAAACAGAAGAGTACTTATGACAATAATGAAAATAAGCATTATGAGAGCAAAATATCGTTTGGACACGCTTTATACACATCCTCCCACGTTAATGCATAAGGTAACTGCTTGCGAATAAAACGATTAATAGATGTTGTATAAAAGAAATTATCACTAAAGAATTTCTTTGGCGTATCATCCATAATTACTTTCCCGTCAAATAGCATCATACAATGATCAACATATTTAGCTGCAAATTCAATGTCATGTGTTGCCATCACAATCGTTGTTCCTTTCTTTTGTAACTCTTGAAACAATCCGCCTAATCTTTCCTTTTTCTCTGGATCCAGCCCTTTTGTCGGTTCGTCTAGTAATAATAAGCTTGGTTTTGATAACAAGGCTGTACATAATGCGATTAACTGTTGTTCTCCCCCGCTACAATCATGCGGATGACGATCGCGAATGGACTGCAGCCAAAATCGTTTTAACATATCTTCTGCAATTTCTTTCCCTTTATCATCATATAATTCATTTGCTCTTTCAAAAACTTCATCCCACACCGTCTCAAATGTAAAATGATAATACGGATGTTGCGATACAAATCCGATTCTTTTAAACCGTTCCTTTGAATCAATTTTATGAATCTCCGTTCCGTTCCACTGTACTTTTCCTCTTCTAGCTTTGTTTAATCCTGCTAATATAGTTAAAAGTGTTGATTTTCCAGTACCATTTTTCCCAACAAGCGCAGTCCACTTCCCACGTTCAATCGATAGCATTAAATCCTGTAAAATAAAAGGGCTATTTTTTTCATATTGAAATGATATATGATTTGCTTGTAAAACCACTTCTTTTGTTTCTGCCTGTGATATAACCGGTATTTCATATTCCATAGGTAACTCAGAATGTATTTGTGTTTGTGCCTTCCTTACCGTAAATGGGATTTTCTCTACATTCCATTCTAAAAACAACCTTGGAATTTGAGGGATAAACGGGCGAAACTCTTCTAATGCCCACATTTTTGATATAACATGTTGCGGCGTCCCATCATACATTATTTCCCCAGCATCCATAAACACAACTCGAGTTGCTAGTGGAATGACTTCGTCTAAACGATGTTCACTCATGATAATGGTAATTCCGAGCTCTTCGTTAATTCGTTTTAATAACCCTAAAAAATCTTTTGCTGCAATTGGATCAAGCTGTGCTGTCGGTTCATCAAGTAATAATAATTTAGGCTGTAAAACAAGAACTGCCGCTAAATTAACCAGTTGTTTTTGTCCCCCCGATAATGTATGAACAGACTGGTGTAATAAATCTTGAAAACCTAAAAAACTAATTAATTCAGCAATTCTCTTTTGGATTATATTGGTCTCTAGGCCAACATTCTCAAGAGAAAATGCCAATTCTTGAATAACCGTATCCATAACAAGTTGATTTTCTGGATTTTGAAATACCATTCCTACTTCTTGCGCTGATAATAAATCTGGCATCTCAAGTAAAGAAGTTCCATTATAATACATATTACCTATGCGTTTTCCAACTGGAAGTAACTCTTTCTTGAAATGTTTCAAAAGTGTCGTCTTACCACAGCCTGAACGGCCAGCCAACACAATAAATTCCCCTTGAGAAACCCTCAAGGAAACGCCCGTTAATGCTTGTACCTTTTCATCTGCATACGTAAAAGCTAAGTCTTTTATTTCCGCATGCGCCACCATAACCATTCCCTCCCTTCCATTATGATTGGTAAACTAATAAATAGTAAAAATAAAACGAATAAGATTCCATCATATTGCTGAAATACAAGTGATTCCACTCTTGGATAGATTAATAGTTTGCCAGCACCGTAAAAACTGAACAGAAAACAGCTTAGTAATAAAATTGCTAAGCACGCAAGTATGTACCAATCTTGCCTTCCCATGCGATATTGAATATATGTACTACGCTTTGTTACTCCAAATCCACGTGCTTGCATGGAATCCGCCGTTTGTAATGCATCTTCTAAAGAACAAACAAGCAACACCTGCAAGAGCTTCATTCCATTTTTGATTCTCCCTATGAATGGGCCTGAATCTAATTGCACTCCTTTTGTCTTTTGAACAAGTGTAATTTGCCTTAAACGCCGGATAAATAAAGGAACGAAACGCACTGTGATCATTGTTAGTAACGCAACTTTCGGTGAAATCCGTGAAAACAAGTACAAAAATTTATGACTTGAAATCACATCATTATAAGAAGTAAATGTGAACATAATAGCAAGTAACAATAATCCCATTATGAATCCATACATACATGCCTCTAATGTAATTCGATTATCCCCTAAACGAAATAATGTAGTCGCTCCTCTATGTGTTAACAAAGGGTTCAACACAATAATCATTACGAAGAAAATAAGCGTGCTTGGTATCATTTTTCTTAGTTTCTCGCCATTTCCTTGCATGATGTTTAACAGTACGATCATAATAATCGCACCCATTAAAAAAAGAGGGTGAAGACACACCATACATAGTATCATCACCCCAATATAGTAGATAAAATTCACAAAAGGATGTAAAGAAGAAAAGATAATTTTCATAGTCCTTTACCAAGAATCCTTTCCTATTTTAGCACATATACCCATTCGATTTTATCTCCTGGCTTGACTGTATATGCACCTGCACTTCGATTTGGAAAAGCACCATTTACACGGTACTTCCATCCGCTTGTGCTCGTTATGTCTTTTTCGTATAAATCCTTAATGCCCTTTACATAAATACTATCTCTGGATCCCGTTGCATCTACATCTAATCCTGTACGCTGCAATACTTTATAAACCGTATCTCCCTCTTGTACGTCAACTTTTTTTGCTCCTAATAAATAACCTTCATTTCCACGTACAGAAATGGTAACTTGCTGCGCTTGTGGTTCTGGCTTTGGTTCGGGTTGAGGTTGCGGTTCTGGCTTTGGTACTACTTTAGGTTCTGGGTCTTTCGACTGTTCCTGCTTTGGTGTTTCTTTCGGCTGATTAACTACTTTTGCCTCTTCTTTTACTTCTGATTTTGCTTCTGGCACTTTCTTAGGCTCAGTGTTTGCTTGCTGCGCTTTTGGTTGTTCTTGTTGCGCAACTGATTCTTGCTCTTTTTTCTCTTGTTTCTCTTCTTTCTTAATTTCAGGTTGTTTTTGTTGCTCTTGTTCCTGATTCCACTTTTGCTGCTCTTCTTGTTGCTTTTTCTCTACTGATTCTTGCTGCTTTTCCGGTTTACTTTCTTCCTTTTTCTCTACTTGTTTCAGTTCCTCTTTTTGTTCTGTTTTTGAAATTGCTTTTTGTTCAGATTTTGACTCATTTTGACTACATCCAACAAGCAATCCAAATGAAAGGACAACTGAGAGTAACCATTTCATCATACTCATGTTTTTCTCACCTTTCCTAATAAAATTAGGAGCAAATCATTGCTCCTAATTTTTTGTTAAGCTGCTTTTCGTCTCCATAAAACATATGCTGAAGCAATACACAATACACCCATTCCTACTGGCATTGCAGTGTCCCAAGCAGATGCTCCTGTTTTCGGTAATTGATGGTTTTTCGCAGTTTTTTCATTATTTAATGTTTTCTCTTCTGTAACAACACGAGAGTTCTTATCGTTTGTTTGTTCTTGTGTTTTTTGAATTACTTCTTGCTTTTCAATCTCCTTGCTCTCTTCCACTACCGGTTCCTTCGGCTCTTCAACTGCGTTCTCGTCGCCCTCAGTTGATAAATTTGTCCAATCATATAAAGAACCTTGACCCGTTACAAACGATTTATATTGAACAAGCGCTAGAAGTGCTTGTTCAGTCGCCATACCATTGCCCTCTTGGTCATTTGGCAACCATTTAAATTCACCATTTGCAAGTTGGTATGATATTAAATTTTGAACTGCACTTACATTATTTTTAGTAAATGCTTCACTAGTTGGATCAACCCCTGCAATAGCAAGTCCAATAATTGCTTGTGCAACACTATTTGAATTTTCTTGACCGTCAGCTTCAAATCCACCAGTGTTCAATTGTTTATTTGTTAAATATTGCACAGCTTTATCTACAGCATGCTTTACCTCTGGTTGTTTCTGATACGGTGCTAGTGCCGATAAAACCATACCTGTTACATCAATATTACTAGCCTCGTCCTTACTACTTTCCACATGGTATGTCCAGCCACCGTCTGTATGCTGTGCATTTAAAATCTCTTTTACTAAAGTAGCACGATTCCACTTTGCTTTAGCCGGTACTTCATATTTTTTTGAATCCAGTGCAAGTAAAGCGAATGTATAGCCAGTAATAGAATTTAGTTTTTCAGATTGATATAGTTTTTGAACTAAATTCTTCCCTGCAACATTCGTTGGATTCCCATTTACCGCTGTTACTGCTAAAACAGTTCTTGCTATATCTGTAGCGGTAAATCGTTCCACTCGTTTTTCTACTTTTTGTGTTAAAGATTGTAAATAACTAATCTTTGTTTCTACTGGAATATTATTTCCTGAACGAGCAAGTGCAATTGCTACCCAATCACTATCAATTCCGTCTTCGATCATTTTTTTTGATGTTTTAGCAATCGCTTGATCTAATTGCTTCATTAATAATTCATTTGTGATTGGTTCTTTCGACTCATTAGGCTTTTGTTCTTCTGGCTTCTTCTGTTCTTCTGGTTTTTGTTCCTCAGGCTTTTGACCATCTGGATTTTGCTCTTCCGGTTTTTGTTCCTCAGGCTTTTGACCATCTGGATTTTGTTCTCCCGGTTTTTCCGCATCTGGATTCTTTTTGCAAGTTCCCATCTTATCAAGAACTTGTTGCAATGTTTCTGTGTTCATATTGTTCCAATCTACAACAAAACGAAATGTAACAACATCTTCAGATTCTAATTTATAACTATCCGCCCCTACCATGGCAGCTTTATCATTTACATCATATGCCCATCCACTTGTCTCACCAGCCATTAAACCGTCAATACCTTTAACATACATACCATATTGCGTATTCTCAGCTGTTACTTTAGTCCCCATTACTTTTTGTAACAAACTATAGGCTGTTTCTCCATCTTCAATAGCTACTTCTTTCGGACAAAGAATAACTCCTCTTTGCGATTCCCCAATAATCGCAAGTGTTGCTGTTTTTCCTTCAGCAAACGTAATATGTACAGTATTTGTGAATGAAACAAACACTAATGCAACTGCCATAATCGATGTAAGCAGCCATTTTTTCATCATTGCCATCCTTGCTTATTCCTCCCTTTGCTTACATATGCATAAAAAAAGACCCTTCAAGGGCGTGCAATAACACTCTACTGTGAGTGCTAAACAAAATTGCACAACACCTCCTATCCGCATAGATAGCGGTTGTATTTGTATAGGAAAGACAGTGTAGCTTATGAATGTATTATTGTGATAACATTCACTTTTAGCGGCGAACCCATTTCATTTCCACCTATTTTCTTTAAAAGTTATCGTATAAACGACATACCTATACATTCATTAAATTATAAATATCTGTATTATTTTACTATTGACACGAAATTTTGTCTATGCTTTCTCTGATTTATTTCCTATGAATACTAGTCTGTTACGTGAAACTATAAAGCCTATATATAGTCACTATAACTTACTATGAAGTGGTTGTTTACATACAATAACACCATCTTCATCGATATACACATAATGATTTGGAATCCACTCAATTGCTCCAAACTGTAAAGGAATTTCTTTTTCTCCTTTTCCTTCTTTTCTACTTCTCTTCGGTATTGTACCTAACGCTAAAATACCAATGTTAATATTTCGTAATTCTTTAGAATCACGAACATATCCATATACAATAATCCCTGCTAAATTTCGTTGACTTGCTATATTTGCCAAATTATCTCCAAGTAACGCACAATTTGTAGAAGCCTCTCCATCAACTACTAACACTGTTCCCTCCGGTAAAGTTTGTAGAGCTTCCTTTACTATTACATTATCATCCTCCACTTTAACCGTTGCAATTCTTCCATGAAATTGTTCTTTCTTTCCATATGATTGAAATATAGGCTTACATACTTGTACGTCTCCTTCAAAAGCATCACACAGATCTGTTGTTCTCCACATCTTTCTCCCTCCCTTCTTTTTAGTATATGTTACATATTCTTGTCGTTTTATTTTTCACCTGTCTAATATTGCAAAATTTTGTATACTATAACTTTTTTCCAAACTGCATAATATTTCAAATCCCGTACATACTATATAAAGGCTGGTGAACAGCTTGAGTCCAATTTTGTAGTACCTACAATCTTTTCTCCCTTTCCCTGGGGCTGAGCAGTTAGTTTTTACTAGCTGCTCTTTTGTTTTTATATTTTTGTTAAAAGCCTCTTTTTAATTATCATCACTAAAATCAGACAACTAGTATGTACTCATGAGTGAATAGGACAACCTTTTCTTGTAATATTCTTTTATAAAAGGATAAGGGTGTGACAATGTTGAATAGGAAAAACGATCAAATTGTTATTCATATAATAAAAGGCTCAACTATAAAAAGGTTTTTAATCTTAGATTTAGTTACTGGAACAGGAATTTTTTATATAGTTAAATTTATTTCTTCAAGTGCATTAATTGCATTTATTGGCAGTCTTATGGGAACCGAAAGTATTAAAAAGATACCGAAATTCAAAAATAATACGAATTAAATCCTAGTACCTAGCCCCACTACCTTTACTTCGTTAAGAAGAACAGACCTTCTCAATAAAATAATAAAAAAGAGCCAAATGGCTCTTTTTTATTACATTTCAATACACGGATCTATTATGTCTCCAACTCGATCACCGGAATTAGTAATATACTACTTAACTACAATGTCGTGTAGTTCAAAACGAATCATTTTTTTCAATTCATCTAGTTCTATTTCAACTTGATATCCTATCTTCCCAGCACTAAAGATTATTGTATCTAGCTCCATAGCACTATTATCAATAACGGTAGGAAAATATTTTTTCATCCCAATCGGTGAACAACCCCCATGAATATAACCAGTAAGCGAGAGTAAATCTTTTGATTTCAACATGCTTATTGATTTTTCACGAATGCTTGCAGCAGCTTTTTTCAAATCCAACTCTTCACTGACAGGTACAACAAAAACATAGTGTTTTCCTGATTTCCCTATAGTAACTAGCGTTTTAAATACTTGATTGGGAGATTGTCCTAATACCAAGGCAACATCTATTCCACTAATAGCATCAGTATCCGCATAGCTATAATGTTTATAATTAACTTTCTTCTTATCTAACAACCGCATTACATTCGTTTTGTATTCCATTGTGCTAAAACCCTCCTGTAATAAATCTATATGTACTATGTAATATATAAATTGAGATGTAGACGGTGGAAATATAATTTCCACTACATAAATATTGTAACTTACTTTACTATTCTCTAACAAGGAATGACAAACATATCACTCACACTGTTTATATAAGATTAATTCATTCGTTAATCTCATTTTTGTTTTCAAAAAGCATTGCTATCTCAAAAATCATTTGTTATAATTTTGAAAAAACTTAAGGAGAGACCCAATATGTTGAATTGTACTTCTTTCCAACTTCATCATCATATATAACGCCGTGTATCCGAAGAATTTTTTCTTCGTGGGTACAGGGCTTTTCCTGTTACCCACGAAGCGTTCATAAAGCTATGTGGGTATTTTTATACCTGCATAGCTTTTTTTATTTTATAAAAGGAGTGATTTAAATGGATGTAAGAAATGTAAAAGGAACAAAAGATTATTTACCCGCGGAACAGTTGCTTAGAAACAAAATTAAATGCGCTTGTGAAGAGACTTTTGAACGATATGGCTGTAAACCACTTGAAACACCTACATTAAATATGTATGAACTGATGGCTTATAAATATGGAGGCGGTGCTGAAATTTTAAAAGAGATGTACACACTACGTGATCAAGGAAATCGTGAACTCGCACTTCGGTATGATTTAACGATTCCATTTGCAAAAGTAGTAGCAATGAACCCAGATATCAGGCTTCCCTTTAAACGCTATGAAATTGGAAAGGTCTTTCGTGATGGACCGATAAAACAAGGAAGGTTTCGTGAATTTATTCAGTGTGACGTTGATATAGTCGGCGTAGAATCTGTTATTGCTGAAGCTGAATTAATGGCCATGGCATTTGATCTTTTCAAAACTTTAAACTTAGATGTTACCATTCAATATAATAATCGTAAGTTATTAACAGGTATCCTTCAATCGATTGAAATTCCAGACGAACAAACAAACGATGTTATTTTATCATTAGATAAACTTGAGAAAATTGGGGTTGATGGCGTACGAAAGGATTTACAAAGCCGTGGGATAACAAATGATACTGTAGAGGTAGTTTGTCATACTGTTGAATCTTGTATGACATTAGAAATTGATGAATTTAACCAAACTTTCTTAAACTCACTTGTTATAGAGGGAATCAATGAACTAAAGCAATTACAGCAATATTTACTCGCACTTGATATCCAAGACAATGCTGTGTTTAATCCATTCTTAGCAAGAGGACTTACTATGTATACAGGCACAGTTTATGAAATCTTTTTAGCAGATGGAAGCATTACTTCGAGCATTGGTAGTGGCGGACGTTATGATAATATAATTGGGGCTTTTCGTAACGATAATACATCCTATCCAACAGTAGGGATTTCCTTTGGCTTGGATGTTATTTATACAGCTCTTACGCAAAAAGAAACGGAATCTGCTTCTGTCGATATTTTCATTATTCCTATTAACACCGAAGTAGAATGTTTACGAATCACACAACTTTTGCGTTCTAAAAGTACCTTCAAAGTTGAACTGGAACTTGCCGGCCGTAAATTAAAGCGAGCTCTTAATTACGCAAATAAAGAGAATATTCCTTACGTGCTTATTATTGGTGAAACTGAAATTTCTACGGAAACCATTGTTTTACGTAATATGAAGGAAGGTACCGAAATAAACCTCCCCCTATCTTGTATTGAAGATGGAACATTAAAGGATTATTTATAAAAAAGCAGCCAATTAAAAGGTTAAGCCGTTCTCTTTCGAAATACCCGCAACTATACAAACACATATAAAAGCAGAACAATTCGCACATGAATTCGCTCTGCTTTTTATTGTCATATCAATATTTTAAGTTCCTAGTACTTTTTTACCAAGTGGTTTCGTACTATTCGAATCTGGTTCAAGTGTAATACCAATGTTATCAAAGGACTGTTTTTGTGCAATTTCATATGTCAGAAGTCCTGATCCAGTTTCATCCGGTTTAAATATTCCAGCGTTTTTTCTTTCTCCATCTTTTAATAACCAAACTTGATACACTTCTGATTTGTTTACTTGTGGCAAATGATCAGCTTGTACAACTAATTTTTTCTTATCTCCTTGTTGCATAACAAATACATACCCTTTTGTATTTTCATGATTTTGATCGATTGATACTAATGGACGAGTAGAGATTACTTTCATTGGATCACTGCTTAATTCATCCTTAGCTAAAGATTGTATTTTTAATTGCGAATTTTCGATTGTTACTGCTACTGTAGTCACTAACATTGTTCCTAGTAATACTGTTGCCAACGGTGTAAATTGTTTTTTTAGCAAAACCGTCCATTCTTTCAATTTCGCTGTTACTCTGTTATCTCTATTCGTTTGTTCGCGAACAAATATAAAATCAAACACTTCAGCTTTTAATGTTTCTGGTACTTCTCTCTCTTCAAAATCGAAATGCATTGCTTCCCAAGCTACCTGCATTGCTGGATACTCAGTTTGACATTTGGGGCATGTCTTTAAATGTTCTTGAAACGCTCTTTGTTCTCTATCATCAAATGTATTCGTAACATAGGATAATAAATGCTCACATTCTCTCTCCATACTATCCCCTCTATTCTAGATATTTTTTTAATTGCTTTAAAGATTGATGAAGACGACTTTTAGTGGTTCCCAATGGTTCATCTTCCATTTTAGCAATCTCACTAAGGGAATAACCTTTCCAATATAGCAAGTCGATTAATCTTTTTTGAGACGTAGACAAATTCTGCTTTGCCTTTTGAATTTCAACACTGTGCATCCTTTTCTCGATTTGATTTTCTGAATCTGCTATATGCATATGTTTTTCAGAATCATAAAGATTATTAAAGTTTCTATACATAAGTTCTTTATTTTCTTTTCGGACATAATCAATACATATATTCCTTGTAATAGTAAGTATCCAATTTACGAAATCACCTTTTGAAGGATTATACATACTTTTAGTTGTCCAAAGTTTCAAGAAAATTAATTGAACAACTTCTTTTGTTTTGTCCTCATTCCCTTGGAAAAATTTAAAAGTGAAGCTATATATCAACTTAATATATCGTTCATATAGTTCTTCTAATGCAGGACGATAGTTTCTTTGTACTAATTGCATTAACTCATAATCATTTTTTTCTTTCATTCTCACCTGCACTCCCTATTGTTTTTCTTTTTCTGATAATTCTAAATTAATTATATAATTCAAATAGAAAAATAGGAACCACCAACAACATTGGTCGCTCCTTTTAACAGAATATTTATCTCACTATTCGCTGGCATGCGCCCTATTCGGCGTGCTTTCTATTACTGTTTAAATGTAGTTTCACCATTCAGTACAAACCATATATCTTTAACCCCTTGTCCATTTATATCTCCTTTTGATTTATCATTAGCAAAATAATAGAGGGGGTAGCCTTTATACGTTACTTGTTGTTCCTTCGTATCCTCTCTTGTTATCGTAGCAAAGTCTTTTCTATCAAATCCTTTTGGCACTTCAAAATCTTTCGCAACAAATGGCGGCCAAAGTTTTACACAGTCACCACTACAATTACTTACCTTAGATGTGTCTTTTGCAAAATAATAGAGTGTTTTTCCGTTTGAATCTGCTAAGTATTTTCCAACCTTATCGTTCTCTAATAATTGTAAACTAGGAGATTCGTTTTTATTACTACTAACTTCACTCACGTTTTCTCCACTCGTTTTCTTACTTTGAACATCTTCTTTCTTATCGCTATTACACGCTGTTAATAAAAAAAAGCTCACTAATATGGACACAATACATTGCCATGCTTTCATACTGACTCCTCCTTCAATTTTTTATTTATATTTAAGGTAACGATAGAAAGGTTTGATTGGTTTGATACAAAATAAAAAAAAGATGCAAGCCTCTCCCTCTGCTTACATCTTTGTTAATTCTATCAACTTATGCCTTTTTCTTATACAAAAAATTGTTATTCAGCTCGGAGCGTTCTTCATTAATTAGGATTTGTTGTTTTGTTCCATATTTATAACTACATTTCCCTTCTTATGCCCTTTCTCAACATATCTATGAGCTTCCACAATCTCTTCAAACGCATAGTACTTGTCAATGACCGCTTTTATCCTACCCATCTCAACAAGTTCTTTCAGGAATTCTAATGCTTCGAAAGTTTCAGGTGAATTTTGACCTAATATTAGCTTCTTGTTGCTTGTCAATTTAGTCCATAGCATTCGAACACTTGGCAACGGTTCAACGACATTTATATAGGTACCGTCCTGCTTTAACAACTTGATACAATCTGAAAACAAGCTCTTGTTTACCGCTTCAAAAATCACATCATAAGTCTCGTCTGTAGTAGAAAAATCTTTTGCAGTGTAATCAATTACCTTGTCGGCTCCAAGAGATTTTACCAATTCTAAATTTGCGTTACTGCACACTCCTGTAACTTTTGCTCCGAAATATTTTGAAAGCTGTACAGCATAACTTCCTACACTCCCCGAAGCTCCATATACAAGAACATTTTGACCACTCTGAACGTTAGCTTTTCTAAGAAAAAACAAGGCTGTACGTGCCCCAATTGGAATAGCAGCAGCTTCCTCATATGTTATATTGGAGGGCTTAATAGATACCGGCCCATCTTCAGGTAGACAAATATACTCGGCATAAGAACCAAAACCCACTTGGGTGGCCGCAAAAACTTGGTCTCCTTCCTTAAACCGCTTGACCTCTTTCCCTACTAACTCAACTTCTCCAGCTAACTCCATTCCTAATATTTGTTTTTTAGGTTGACTAAAACCGAGCGTGATTCGAGCAGGTAACCAAACAGAACGAGGAACCGTAAAACTCCGTGATCGAATATCTCCTGCTGTTACAGTTGTCGCTTTTATTTTGATCAGTATTTCATTTTTCTCAGGAACAGGTTTCTCTACCTCTTTCAGTTGAAGAACATCGGGGGGACCGTACTTTGTGTACACAATTGCTTTCATTAAACTTCCTCCAATTCGTTCTATTTATTAATATCATACGAATAATATGAATAGATAGAACAATGGTTCACTCTTCAACGAGTATAAGCTTTTTTCAATGCGGGTACCTCAAAAGAGAACAGCTTACCAAAAGGTGGGCCACTATTTATAAATAGTCTTTTACCTATAAGTACGATTTGGTTTACATAATATATTTATGGTATACCTTTTTGTCTACATAAAATTTCGTTCTTCACTTGTTGAAAATTAAAACCAGCTCTGCCTAAACTTAATTTTTACTACATCTGCATATACATGTACTCCATCTTCTAGGCATCCAAAACTAGTCTTAGATGCTGACTTTCTACTAACAATTGATCTTCTTGAAGACCTTTCAAACTATACTCGGGATAGAAATAAATAAAGAGTGCGTATCAAGTCAGTATTTTCTTGACGTTACTCTTGTTTTAAAAAAAATATTAATGTCTTAAAATTAAAATGTTTAAATTGCTCTAACGATATTTTACCTAAAAAATAGTATCCTATAATTCCACATAATATGAGATTCCATAAAGCCTCAAGAATCATTCCTAATAGTTTAGGTATATTATCCCCTAAAACAACCCCTATAAATTGATACATAATCCCGGAAATAATCAATAATCCCAAAGCCAAAAGAGATTTTGAATCAATTTTTTTCTTTGACTTCATAATCTTTGTTTCCATAACAACCCCTTATTTCTTATTATTTTATTAATTATGAATATACAACAACACATCATTATCCGAAAAATGGTAATTCGGACAACCACAATAATTTTATTTTATCAGTTTTGATTTTCTCCTTGTTTTAGGATTTACTTTTTTTACATTTTTTGAATAGTATAATCACTAGATCTATTTACCGCTCTAAGGTGCCCCGCCTCATCGCCATCAAGCTAAGATTTTGAAATAGCTCCAAAACAAAAATTCTATATCTCTACAGTTATTTATCAGAATTCAGCTCACTTTTTTCGTTTTGGGAAACAACCAATTTCTTAAATTGATGGGTAGCGGTACTCAATAAAGAAAAGACACTCTCATGAGTGCCTTTTCTAATTGTTTTTTAGCAGAAGCAAGCCGCTCCAACAATGATTAATAATATGAAGAGTACAACGAGTAATGCAAATCCTCCAGCAAAGCCGCAACCTCCACAACTACCACCAAAGCCCATAATAGTTCCTCCTTTAAGTAAGAGGGAAAAAACATAGGGGTTCACATGTAACGGATTCGGTTTATTTTATGTTGTTACGAACTAATTGAGCAGGTCCTTTAATAAATAAAGAAAAGACACCATTAAGGTGCCCTATTAACATAGGATTTGAGGGTGAGATTTTTCTGTAAAATATTAAATTTATCTACCGTATATTTGAATGGGTCTAACCATATTCCAGTTTCCTATATAAACTCTAGTCCCTTTGCTAGTCATTTTATAATTCACCTCATTAGCTGCCCAAATGAAACCAGCTTTAATAGCATAGTTAAGAGCTTCCACTCCATTTTCAGTTGTAGTATGTAAGGAGATTATCTCATGGGTTATTTACAAATTGTGGGTGAGGAATATTTGACACTTACTAAATAAAAGAAGAAACCGATATTGTTTCTCCTTTTGCACAGAAATCACTATTTCATAATTTATGAAAGTTTATTTAAAAGCTGATTTAAATCTTGCTTTGTTTTCGTCGTTAATGATTTGATTCGTTTCACATCTATTTTCTCTTTTTCAGTCGCAACAATTAAAGGATACATACTTTGTCCAATCGTTTTATAATCAGTTGGATGTGTTGCTTCTAACTCTTTTTCAATTACATCCCATTTTTCATTTATTTGCTTCCCTAGTTGATTCACTGTATCTAACTTAGGGTTTGCAGCTAATTGTTTATCCAAGCTGTCGATAAGCTGCGCAACTGCTTTTACATTTGCTTTCACAGCTACACTTTTATTTGTATCTTTCGTTGCAGTTTTTCCACTTGTCGTTTGCTCGTTTGTTTTAGTATTTGTTTCTTTTTCTGTCGTTTTCCCATTTGAAGTTTGGTTCGTAGATTTAGCGTTATTCTCCGTTCCAGACGATTCTTTGGAATTCTTTTGATCTTTCTCTGTTTTTTCATTAGTAGATGTGTTTGTTTCTTTCTCATCATTTTTCGTTGCAGAAGTTTCATCAGCATTCGTTGTTTTTGCTTCTTCTTGTGCGTTCGTTTGTTCCTTTTTCACTTGATCTTTTTCTGCAGAGGGACTACAAGCTGTAATGGAGAGCATTGTACCAATTGCTAGTGATGCAATGGTTATTTTTTTTATTTTCATAATAAAGCCTCCTATATTTACATTTTTATCCTCCTCTTTACGATTCTATTTATCTATAAAAATCCCTTTTTGTTCTAACTATCATCTTTCCGACAGAAATCCTTATATTTATACGACAAGCGATTATGCATTAAACTTTAAAATTCGAGCTTTTTTACTCTGTATAACGCATTTTGTATACAGTTATTCCCAGGAAACACAGAGGAATATATTGCCCTATACGGAGTAATGGGAAAATTACTTATAGCTTTACAATAATAATTCCACTACCAAAAGTCCCCTTTTTCTGACAATCCATTTATTTTGCACAAAAAATAAATTCATAAAATATTTCACGCTTCCTATTATTTCTCAACATTTTTGTTAACATAATAAAATTATGAATTATTAATGGGATATTAGAAGAAAATAATTCTATTATCGGGTGCGTTTTTACTTCTACATTTCAATGGTGAGTTTGTATTTAAGTGGAATTTTAAAGGGGATCAAGACATTTTTCATCATTTCGCAGTAGAAACAATAAATTCAAAAAATCAAATAGCTACTACATGTATATTATTCAATGTTACAAATGAATAATAAGTACTATACTGAAAAACACTTTTGTAATTATGTTGCTTGTATATCTACATGTAATAAGGAGGGATGTAAAATGGAGAAAGCGAATGAAAATGCATCTAAATCAAGCCATCGAGTAAAAGAGGACGAAATTGCTACAGAGGCAGGTGTAATTCTAAAATTACAATCACTTCAAACAGCAAGTGAAGGATCTGGATTAGCTCCAACTAATCAGCTGCCATCGAACGTTCTGGAACCTCTTGAAGATAACCATAAATAAAGATTTTTAATAAAAAGGGCAGTCGCAAATTTCGGCTGCCCTTTTTATATTAAGCACTCTTTAACAACTTAACACCTTTTACAATATTCCAAATGAATTAGTAAATAATGCCTAGTATACGAACATGCGTAGGCTCACGCTTACCGCGATATTTATCTCCCACCTAAAATTGATGCACATTTTTGAGGAGAGAGATGAATGTCGGAAAACGATAAAAAACAATGATAAATCCAGCATTCGAGTTTAAGAATTAGCAAGAGTTCGTCATTTCAGTTCCAAATGTATCCGTTTTGCTTCAAAATACAGAACCTGAATAAACTTTTTCGTATCGATACGAGTAGGTAATGTTTGCTCATTATTCAACTCTGTCATCTTTCTCCTTACAGTTGTAAAATCAAAAAACCTAGAAGCGTAATTTTCGAACTTCGGGTTTAAAAAATCAGCAAGTCCAAGGGATGCTAAGTGGTTTAGTGATTGGTAAATTGCCCTCCGGATCCGTTGTTTGGAGGCTTCAATCGACCTTTTTAATTCGGCCTCTTCAGCTAATTCTCCAAGTCTTTTTTGGGCTAAATTCAAAAAAACCTCTTTTAGAGAGGGAAACCCTTGTTCCAGCGTTTTATCTTGTTCATATTTATATAAATAATCCAGCATATCCATTAAATCTTTACTTCCGCTTTCACTAGCTATCCCTAATTCGGATAGAAGAAAATGTATGGAGTTTCGAAAATGATTTGAAGTACTTATATGCTTTTCATTACGGTATTTTTCCTGTGTACTTTGATCACTATCCAATTTAAGTACCATATTGAGCGATTCTTGAATATTTTTTATCGATTTTTCCAATCGGATTCGTTCAATGACTTTCTGAACGACTGTTAATACTTCAATCCGGTTAATCGGTTTAATAATATAGTACTCAACACCAAGCGAATATGCTTCAGCAATCAATTCTTTTGACTCTACTTGAGAAACCATGATGATTTTCCCTTTAAACAACGGTTTTATTTGACGAATTGTTTTTATTCCATCTTGAATCGGCATTAACAAATCGATAAATAAAATGTCTATATTTTTCAAGATTAGCGTTTGTTGATCTAACAATGAGCCATCCTCAGCTTCTCCTACAACCTCCCCAAGATCCGCTTCCTCGATAATTTGAGCCAACATTGAGCGAACCGCTTTCTCATCATCTACTATATAAAAATACATAGAATCACCCTTTCGCAACTATATGATCAATCCCTAATCTAATTTTAAAAATCGATCCTTTTTCTTCGGTTCTGTCCTCAAATGTAACAACACCTTCAAGTTGTTCGACCATTTCTTTGACATACGATAATCCGATACCTGTTGATGGGTTACCTGCATCATCATATTTAGAAGTAAACCCAGGTTCAAAAATTGAATCTTTATACTTTGAAGAAATACCGGGACCATTATCCCCTATTCGAAATTCAACGAAATGGTAGTCTTTGTTAATGTCAATTGTGATGGTTCCCATATCTTGAATAGCTTCTACAGCGTTTGCAACGACATTGTTTATAATTGATAAAATTACGTAAACATGATAGTGAGGATGCACACCGTCAATCTTATACACAAATTGGATGTCTTTCTTTAGTAACCGGGCGTATTTCTCGTTTGCTCGTACAATGATGTTTACCAGTTCATATACGGACATATAATCTGTAAAACTTTCATCAGAAATCAGCTTTGAAAGTCCAGCAAAAATGCGTTGGTTATCCTTTTTAACGTCATGGACTTCACCAGCAATTTTCAATGCCTGCTGCCGTAAATCCTCAATCTGAAAGCCCACCCTCTCGTTATCTAAAGAATCTAAATTTTTGTACAAATCATAGGATTTCTTCGTTATATTTTCAGCATCTTGCAACGTTTTTTTTAAATGAACAGCATCTTCATATAAATTGGAGATGAGCATAAGCATGTGTTCATTTTGTTTTTTTATGTGTCTCTCCCTTGACTGCGCTTCATACAGTTTCATCATATTGAAAAAGCTTAAAACTATAAAACTGTGGGAAAATGCGATAACGATTATCTCATTTATTGCCTCTGGCGTTATAGTTGTTTTTAATACGAAATATTGAATCATTAATTCCACACAGTCTGATAATATTTCAATAATGCAGCCAATAAATCCAATCATCAATGGTTGATGATGAAAGCGTTCTACTTTCGCTAAGTAAAAGAGACAAGAATAAGTAAAGTAAAAGAAAAAACTAGGATACTGGATATGAAAAGAATCTATCCAATCCATATTCCCCTTTGTGATGACGTCCATCAAGATCCGAAATGCTACAACCACTATTGCTGTTAAAAAACCCGGAAAAAATGCTGGCACTCGCCGAAATAATAACAAAAAAAAGAAAAATGTTGGTGCACCAAAGCTCATTCGAAATGTCTCATTTAGGGGAAAAGACTTTATTTCACCTACTAAGGGTACTGTAAATACCATCAAAACCAGAATATAGATGTCTTTTTTTACTAAATTACTAAGATTCAAAATAATCACTTCTCACTTTCGCCTAACAGTCAGTATACAAATCTATTACCATTAATACAACACTTACTCTATTTTTCAAAAAAAACTATTAATAAGATATAAACGAAAGTATTGCACATTGCGAGTGCTCTTGATATTCTTCTACTTTAAAACAGGAAGATGCTATGTAACACAAAAATGTTCAGACACATTATACGGTCTGAACATTTTTGTATTCGCTCTGACATCAAAACATCCATGATACTTTTTAGAATATACCTAAATCCCATTCTTGTGCAATATGTTCCAATAACATAACCCCTGGTAAACTATTCCCATAGTCATCAATAGCTGGTCCATAAATACCAATGCCACATCCATCTTGAAACGGTAGCTCCCTCCTGGCCCTTGAGGGGACGAGTGCCATAATCCCTCCAGACACCCCACTTTTAGCTGGTAGCCCAATGAAAGCAGCAAATTTGCCAGAAGCATTGTACATTCCACAAGTAAGCATTAAAGCTTTTGTTAATCTAGCAACCTCTTTTGGGATGACTTGTTCTTTACGTATAGGATGATATCCATCATGTGCAAGTATAAGCCCTATTAAAGCAATATCCTCTGTATTTATTTCTATCGAACATTGTTTCAAGTAAACCTCTAGTGCCTCCTCCACATCTGATTCTAAAAAACCATTCTCCTTTAAATAGTATGCTAAAGCTCTATTTCGATGGGCTGTTTGCCATTCTGATTGAAACACTTTTTCATTAATGGCGGGACGCTTCCCTATCATTTTTTCGATTAATGCGTATAGAGATTCTAATTTTTCTTGCGCCGATGTTCCTGACAGAAGCGAGGCTACCGTAATCGCTCCAGCATTAATCATAGGATTAAAGGGCTTTCCTGGTTTATGCATTTCTAAACGAATAATCGAATTGAAGGCATCTCCAGTTGGCTCTACATCAACCCGCTCTAATACATAAGAAATACCGCGACTTAAACAAGCAGCTATAAAGGCGATTACTTTTGATATACTTTGCAAGGTGAAAGGTACCTCCCAATCCCCTGACTTTATCATTGTTCCATCTGGCTCTACTATACAAATACCTAATTGCGATAAATTTACCTTTCCCAAAGCTGGAATATAACTGGCGCTTTGTCCTTTAGTAGCATAGGATCGATAATGAGTTACCCATTGATCTAAGTAAGCTTTTTCTTGACTCTCAACCTGAACGCTATACTCCTTTATCATTTAACCATATTCCTCCGTCTTATTAACTTTATATAGAATAATTTTTTCTTTATTATAATCAATACTATTTGCATAAGAACCAAGAAAGATATTCAGACATATTACAGTCCGAATATCTTTTTTGTTACATACTTTTCTTTTTTGAAGTTGAAGTGTCCTGATAATGCTCCCAACATTCAATGTTTTCAAGCCCTTTAATGCTGTCTTTATAAAAAATAGGATCTTTACCAGCTTTTTTCTGTTTCATGTAATCCTGTAACGCAGCAAAGGTCACTTTTGAAAGTAAAGTAATAGCAATTAAATTTATAATAACCATAAAGCCCATAAATAAATCCGCTAAATCCCATACAAGTTGGATCTTTGCAACAGAACCGAATACAATCATCGCTAACACGCCGATTCGGTATACCATCAACCATACTTTACTATTTTTTAAGAATCGAATATTTGTTTCTCCGTAATAATAGTTACCAATTAACGCACCGAATCCAAATAGGAAAATAAAGATAGCAAGACACCCTGATGCCCAAGAGCCGACATGTTCACTTAATGCTGCTTGTGTAAGTGCAATACCATTTAACTCTGGTTGTTTGTATGCATCAGAAAGTAAAATAATAAATGCTGTGCTTGTACAAACAATCAGTGTATCCGTTAATACGCCAAGTGCTTGAATAAGTCCTTGTTTCACCGGATGACTTGTTGTTGCAGTTGCGGCAACGTTTGGCGCACTTCCCATACCAGCTTCATTCGAGAATAAACCACGTTTAACCCCATGCATGAGCGCTGCTCCGATTGAACCGCCTGCTATTTGTTTAAAGCCAAATGCGTTTTGAACAATAAGAGAAAGAACTTCCGGCATTTTTGTGATATTTGTAATGATAACAAATAATGCAATACCAATGTATAACACTGCTAGAAACATTACTTTGTATTCAGCCATTTTTGCAATACGCTGCACACCGCCAAAGATAATCCCAGCGAAAGCAATTGCCATAATAATTCCTAAAGTTAAACGATCTGTACCAAATGCATTCTCAAAAGCAATTGTAACAGTATTTGATTGGACAGAATTAAATACAAAACCGAAAGTAATCGTAATTAAAATAGAGAATATTATTCCCATCCAACGTTTGTTTAATCCTTTTTCCATATAATAAGATGGACCGCCGCGGAAACCCGCTTTATCTTTTACTTTATATATTTGTGCTAATGTACTTTCAACAAAGCTAGATGCTGAGCTAACAATAGAAATAACCCACATCCAAAATACCGCTCCAGGACCGCCTAGTGCAATCGCAATCGCAATTCCTGTGATATTTCCTGTTCCAACGCGAGCAGCCATACCAATACAGAACGCCTGAAACGGTGAAATTTCGTCTTTAGAACCATTCTTCCCTTCCATTAACACACGGACCATTTCCTTTAGCATCCGAAACTGTACAAATTTCGATTTAAATGTGAAATAAATTCCGCAAACAACAAGCATAATAATTAACAATTTAGACCATAAAAAATCATTCGTTGATCCGACTAAATCCACCAACAATTGTTCCATATCATCACCTCATATCAAAATTCCATATCCCCTAATCTATGTAAAATCACCTTTATTTTCTGACATAAATAACCTCGTTTCATATTCACATGCAGCAAAGACAAAAGTTTTCTATAAAAATGGTATTTCCTCGTTTATACGAATATTCATAATATATAACTGCATAGCTGACATCTTGAAAGACCTAATGCTTTTACACGTGGATGCTCTAGCTCCTCCCGCAAAAAAATAGTTTTTATCCAGAAATGTGGCTGCACCATCATGCTTGTTTCATATGCCAGGTTTTTAAATTGGACTTATATAGATCCTTTTTGTCTCTTTTTATTATTTGCACAGAAATATAAACAAAATTACCAGAAAACTCAAACGATTATAAACACTTTCGTGTTTGTTCCAGTATATAGTCTTTAATTTATAATTAACGCTTCTTTGAAAAGCACTCGACTGCCCTGGTATTCCCCTCTAAATCAGCGCATAATATCAGTAGATATACTGCCCTTCACTTGTCTTCAAATTTTTGCTACAGAACCTTCATTTAAATACTTTGTTTACATAAAAAATATATTGCCAATTTTACAGTATCTCAGGAATCTTCATTTCTATTTTCCTCTATGGATAAAGAAAATCATTAATAGATTTCCTTAATATCAGATAAACATATAGAGAAGACCTTTTGCTGTTCATTTATTAAAACAAGTGTTTGTTGGTGCAAATCAAGGTTACAAACTTGTCCCTTACATGTTTGTAAAAATCCACTCTGATAGTAATCGATAGTGATTAAATGATTTTTTGCTAATTTTCTTAATAACATGGATTTACCCCCTTTTTCACTAATAATCTATATAAATGGCCTGTAAGTAAAAGAATCTAGGCTAAGTAAAAATTTCAAAAACCACCCTTTGAAGCGCTTTCAAATCTAAACTAACAGAAACGTATCTTTAATTTATAATCAAAAGTACAGAAACTCACTAAAAAGTACAGTTTCTTATAAAATAATTTTTTAAATATTTAAAAATTCATATAGACGCAAAAACTTTAAGATAGTTACGTGTAATTTCTAAATCTTGGACATACTGATACTATGACTCTAAAAAAAGAGTGTGATCAAAATAGAAAAACAAAAAGAACTCGTAGGAATCTACAAGTTCTTTTTGAGATAATTTTAATATGGCTACAGCAAACTATCTTAACAGACATAGCAGGAAAACTATTGAGATAATGGTTTGACAAGTTCATTATATAACAAATATTAACATTCTAAGATTACATATTTGAAAATTATGCGAATTAAGAAATTAGGCCAATTTATTGTGTTATTATCCCTTGGAAAATCCACTTAAATCAATATATACATAATAAGAGATTACAAAAAATGTAAATATAGATAAATAGAGAAGACTATTTATTAAATGATTAGCCTAGAATACTACTTACTTTACTCTGCATCTACGGAGCTTAGTATAACCTTTCCATCTTCTACTTCAACGCGCTTAATTTTTCAATTGCCTGTTGCTCGGTTGGTAAGAAAAAGAAATCGTTTCCCTTGTTACATTCATAGATGAAATACTTCTTACCTCCGAATCTGTCCATTCCCACGAATCACATATTTTGTAGAAGTCAATGCAGACAGACCCATCGGTCCCCTAACATGCAGCTTTTGCGTGCTGATGCCGATTTCCGCACCGAAGCCAAATTCAAAGCCGTCAGTAAAGCGGGTCGAGGCATTATGATAGAGCGCCGCGGCATCGACGGACGTGAAAAACTTGCTGACGTTTTCCTCGTTCTCTGTAATGATCGCTTCGGAATGCATGGATCCATAAGTATTGATGTGGGTAATCGCTTCTTCAACAGAGGAAACCATTTTGACTGCCAACGTGAGAGACAAAAATTCTGTTTCCCAGTCTTCTTCTGAAGCGGGTACAAGAGAAGAATCAATTTCTAACACTTCCTTATCCCCACGTAGCTCCACTCCTCTTTCCTTCAAGAAAGAAAACAGCTCGGTACCAAATCGCTGCGCCCAATTCTCATGAAGTATAATTGTTTCAATAGCATTGCATACAGACGGACGCTGTGTTTTGGCGTTTACGATAATATCGAATGCCATCTGTTTATTCGCTGTTTCATCAATGAAAATGTGACAATTTCCCGCACCTGTTTCCAATACAGGAACAGATGCTTCTCTCACTACAGTATCTATCAACTGCTTGCCACCTCTTGGAATAAGAACATCCAAGTATTCGTTCAATGTAAATAACTGTTTTGCGCTATCTCGTGACGTGTCTTCAATGAGCTGTACACTCTCTGGAGGCAAGCTCGTTTGTTTGAGCGCCCGGTGAATCACAGCAACAATTGCTTTATTGGAATAAGCGGCGGAAGAACTACCTCTCAAGATCACTGCGTTGCCTGTTTTCAAGCAAATTGTAGCCGCATCCACCGTCACGTTCGGCCGCGCCTCGTAAATCATCCCCACAACACCGAGTGGCACGCGCATCTCCCGAATAGACAATCCATTCGGCCGTTCCCATGTAGCTACACATTCTCCGACAGGATCGCGCAAATCAATCAGCTGTCTGATTCCCGCTGTCATATCAATGATGCGCTGTTCGTTCAGCATAAGACGATCGAGGAGAGAGGCAGACATTCCTTTCGCTTTGCCTTGTTCGATATCTCGTTTGTTCTCCTCCAAAATGTAGGATGTCTCTTCTATCAATTGCTCAGCGATAGCCGCCAGTGCTTTATTTTTTTGATCAGTCGATTTGGTCACAAGCTCTCCAGCAATCTCTTTTGCTTTTTGTCCCTTTGTCAACACTTCATTCATTTTCGTTTCCTCCTTTTCAAAATTAAAAAGTATAAAATTTGAGGCGTGTTTAACTACTCCAACTTGTCACTACCATCCAAGACTCTTCTGCATAGATATTAGTTGAATCAATCGGAAGTTTAGAGCGAGTAAAGACAAACAACGCCTTTTAAGACGGAAAACCTTGTGTTCTTCACTTTAAGATCCCTCTCGGGATCTTAAAGTGAAACCCAATTATCTCTATGAATAACTTCATAGCTATGCCTTTCGCCTCGCGCTTGAATGTCATGGCTCTGCATACCTTTTAGATCCCGCAATTCCTCTGCACTATATCTACACTGTCCTTTTCCTATCACGCGTCCTTGCTCTGTGATGACCTCCACGACCTCGCCTGCTTGAAAGAACCCTGACACACTGGTAACACCGGCAGGAAGAAGACTTTTTCCATGCTGTATGATGGCAGCGGCTGCTCCGGCATCCACTTCGATTTGTCCGCTGACAAGCGAATGTAATGCGATCCATTGCTTGTTCACCTTGATTACTTTTGGAGTAGCGTTACCGATATACGTTCCATCTCCTTTCCCCTTCAAAACATCTAAAAACTTCTCCCGTCCACGTCCTGTTCCGATGAATACACTCGCTCCGAGAGATAGTGCCGTCTTTGCTGCATCGATTTTCGATTTCATGCCGCCCGTTCCAAGTTTTGAGCCAGCATCTCCAGCAAGAGTGGCGATTTCTTCCGTAACTTCAGGGAGAAAGTAATATTTTTTCGCGTCCGGATGTTTCTGGGGGTTCTGGTCATACAAACCGTTCACATCCGTAAAAATCATGAGCATATCCGCCGAAACAAGTCCACTTACTAAAGCTGACAACATGTCATTATCACCAAACGTTAGCTCCTCCAAAGAAATAGAATCGTTTTCATTGATTATAGGAAGAGCGGAGCGATTTAGTAACTCCACTAAAGTGGCGTAGGCATTGCTGTATTGTTCTTTTCTGGAAAAATCGCTTCTCGTCAGCAAAAGTTGCGAGGTAACGATCCCATATTTGCAGAATTCCTCCGTATACGCCTGCATTAACAGACTTTGCCCTACAGCCGCGGCAGCCTGTTTCCCTTTAATTGTCACAGGTCGGCCGGGATACCCGAGAGCGGAAAAACCTGCAGCGACGGCACCAGATGTAACCAGCAAGATTTCATGTCCTTCCTGCTTCAGTCGCGCCAAGGCGGCAACGTGATCTGAAAGCTGTTCTTTAGAGATGCCTCCATGATTAGCTGCCAAGGAACTGCTTCCGATTTTTACGACAATTCGTTGTTTTTTCACTTTTGTACCCCCTAGTCTAAAATCAAAGTTTTTTTGTAAAGTGCGTCTCTTTTTTTTCAAATGAAAACAAAATATGCTTCTATAACATGCAATTTTCAGCAAAGAATCCTTCACCAATGATGCCTATCTAGCAATAAAGAGCAAAATAAAAATGACCGTTCCGCCCTTAAAAAAGGACGAAACGGTCATTGTTCCGCGGTACCACCTTCATTGATATAAAATATATATCCGCTTGGCGCCTGTAACGCAGGCGTACGCCTAAACTTTCGTTTAAGACTCAGGGATAGGTTCGATACTTTCTATACGAGGAATCTTTCAGCCAGCGAATTCCACTCTCTTGCGTCAGAAGACATATGTACTAGTTCCCTTCAACGATTTTCAATTTAATTTTTTATACATTATGCGATATAATGTATTTTTGTGTCAAGAGATATTTTAGAAAATTAAGAAGGCAACAAGTTTTAAGCATTGAATTATGTACATACTGTATTAACATCACAATATCTAGAAAATGTTGATATAACTATACTTTATCTCTTGTTCATAAACATAAAGTTTTCTAAACATACATCTCTTAGCGTACACCAAAAGGAGTAATTCGTGTCTAAACATACAGATAGTGATACGTCCCTATTCTCCAAAATGATTTAAAATGTTTTGGAGTAGTTTATAACAAAAAAATTTAAGTTATAGAGAATGTACTTGTTTAGTGCAGAGTAAGAGTGATTTCTATATATTTTTGTATTGCAAAAAATAGTGTACTCTCTTAAAATGTGTTTTTATACTAATCTCTATATAGTTTATACGGTTTATTTCTTCTACACAGAATATCATTATTTTTTCAGAATAATATTTTTAAACCAATAAAATTTATAATAAAAGGAGCAAGAGCGAGTTATTATGAACAAACAAATAGGATTCATCGGATGCGGAAGCATGGGTATCGCTATGATAGGTGGCATGATTAACAAAAATATAGTTTCTTCAGATAAAATAATTTGTTCAGATTTAAATGTCATTAATTTAAAAAATACTAGTGATAAATATGGCATAACTACAACTACTGACAACAATGAAGTAGCTAACAATGCTGATATTTTAATTTTATCAATCAAACCAGACCTATACTCATCAGTAATTAACCAAATAAAAGAGAAGATAAAAAACGATGTAATAATCGTAACTATTGCTGCAGGAAAAAGTATTAAGAGTACTGAGGATGCTTTCGGCAGAAAGTTAAAGGTTGTTAGAGTAATGCCTAATACACCAGCCCTTGTTGGAGAAGGCATGTCTGCGTTATGTTCTAATGAAATGGTTACAGAAAAAGATTTAGAAGATATACTAGAGATATTTAATAGTTTTGGTCAAACAGAGATAGTAAATGAAAAATTAATGGATGTTGTAACATCTGTAAGTGGCTCTTCTCCTGCATATGTGTATATGTTTATAGAAGCCATGGCGGATGCTGCTGTACTAGATGGTATGCCAAGAGCTCAAGCGTATAAATTTGCAGCACAAGCTGTATTAGGTTCTGCAAAAATGGTACTGGAGACAGGAATACATCCAGGCACATTGAAAGATATGGTTTGTTCTCCAGGTGGAACGACAATAGAGGCTGTAGCAACATTAGAGGAAAAAGGCTTAAGAACGGCCATCATCTCAGCTATGAAACGTTGCACTCAAAAATCTGTTGAATTATCCAGTTCAACCAAAGAGTAAAAACTAAGTTTAAAGGAAACTGATTAAGGTATAAATGGACAAATTCATACCTACTTGAGTTTGTCCGTTTTGCTCTTTAATTATTTTAAGATAATTTTATGCAATCCTATTTTTATGTCCTGTTTGGTGCCTCTAGTCTTACAAAGCCCCCCCTTATTTTCCGCATAAGATCCCTCATAATTACCTTCATAAAAAAATGAGTTACTATATGTAGCATGTAAGGCGATTATCTCATGGGTTATTTACAAATAGATAGGAACATTTGGCACCTACTTATAAACGATATTTTTAAAAAACGACACTAAATCTCTTAGTATCGTTTTTATTTTTAAATTAATCCTCGATATATTGATCAGCCATAACTTTCGAATATATATTTCGGATACATACAATAAAAGTAACTACATTCCAAAACGACCTACCTTCTCTTATTAATAAAACCCACCATTTGAATGAATTACTTGTCCTGTCACCCATTTTGCTTCTTCACTTACTAAAAATGCTATTAAACGTGCTACATCTACTGGCTCCCCTATTCTACCTGCCGGAAATTTGTTTACTAAATATGCTTGCACTTCTTCAGTCATCCACCCTGTATTGGTCGGTCCTGGATCAACAGCATTCACAGTAATCCCCTTTTTCATCGCAACTGGTGCTACTGAGGTAGTAAAAGCTTCAATCGCTCCTTTCGTTGCTATATAAGCAAGCTCATTCGGCATTGGCCCTAGCGATTGTCCAGATGTAAGATTGACAATATTTCCACTCGTTTCAAACGTATAATTTTTAATAAATAATGAACTTAATAGCATCGTAGCGCGTACATTTACCGTATAATGTCTATCTAATTGTTCTACATCTAACTCTTCAACATTTGTATCCGTAGAATATGCAGCATTGTTAATCAAAATAGACGGCTCTCCTAATCGTTCTGATACCATATATAATAAACGGTTAGGGGAATAAGACTGCGCTAAATTCACCTCAGCCATTTCACATCGAACGCCATAATTTTCAACTTCTCTTTTCAATAAAAATGGTTCTTCATCATTCATGCTCCATGGCATTGCCTTATCATACCTAGGCCAGTACGTGAAAAATATATCGATACCTTTTTGCGCAAGTGCTGTGCAAATCGCTGCTCCAATTCCATTTAAACGTGTCGCTCCTGTAACAATTGCTATTTTCGTCACTTGTTTCTCCCCCTATTTTGCCTTCTCATAATTTCAAAACATAAATAGCATTTCTGACAAATAAATCCCCTGCATGAATACAGAGGATTTATCATTTTTTTATTTAATATTTGCTAGAATACGTTCTGCACTTAACTGTAAACTACGTGTTACTATTACATTTATAATAATAAACGCAATCAATAGAATACTAAACATGCCCCATATACCGATTCCAAAGAAGTAGTATAATCCAACAACCCCACCGACGATTACTAGATCCATCGCGATATTTGCAAGGAAATTCCATAGAGTTGTATACCTGCTTTTAAATAACTTCTGCTCTGAATCCCAATGTATATCCGCCGTTTGAGCGTCCCAACGTGTACCGATTAAATTCGTTAACCAAAGACCATTTGCACTTAGTAAAAACCATAACAACATAAAGAGTGGTGAAACACCGGCAACAATTGTCATGATAAGACCAAACACAGCTAAAATTGTTACATTTATAAGCCATGCTGTAAAAACTTTCGCAAAAAATATATCTGATGCCTTTACTGGTAAATAACGATTGACAAACCACGAACTCCCATCCCTAGAAAAAGATGTTGTTGCAATAACATTACTTCCCATTAAGAATAAACCTGCACAGAAACCTATGCCAAGAGCTAGCCCAGACCATTTTGGTTCTTCTATAAACTTAGTTAACCATTTTAAGCTCCCCTCCTGTACGAAAATTATAAAGAATAGCATAATTGGCATAACAAAAGTTTGCACAATACAATTTATAAAAAATTGTGGTGTACGGAATAAAATTTTAAACTCTTTTTTAACATAAGCTTTTATGTGTGAGCTTTGTACAGTTGATTTTTTTAAGTTTTCTGCCGAGATGGCCTCTTTTTTTGCGGTACTCGTTGACAGTCCAATAACTCCTTTTAAATACGTACGCTGTGCAACATAGAAAAACAATCCGAAAAACGCTAAAGAAATCGCTGCAAAAATCACAACGTATATAATCCCTTTCCAAGAAGCATTCTCTATTAACCCCATTGCACCAAAGTATGTAGTTGGAAAATAATTTGTCATCTGAACCAGTAAGGAAGATTGATGATCAGCAAAGTAATTTGCAAGTGCATCTCCTGATACTGCACTTCTGTTTCTCCATTGCATAAACACGTTAATGCCTACAATAAATAATAGAGTTAACAGCCCAATGAACATATTGCTACGATCTTTATTCTTAGCTATATTTGTATAACGCATAATAACCGTCATTAAGAGTGATGCAAGTACTAACGGAATAATAGGGAAAAATATGTAAATTAATAGTGCATATAAGTAATATGTAATAAGCGCGCCACTTTGCAAACCATATACAATAAAGATTGGAAATAAAATGAAAGATCCCATTATATATTGTGTGATTAATACAGTAATAAATTTAGCCGTAATAATTTGTGATGGTTGTAGTGGTAAAGGTAGTAAAGTTTCAACATCATTATTATAATAAAATACCGTTAAAATGTTCGTAATACTAATTACAAATACCCATATGCTCGCAACAGCTAATCCCATTCCAATTATCGATGTTTCTTGTCCGATTGATTTCATTCCTACATACATCCCATATGTAAGTGGGCCGATAAATATAAAGCCAGCGAATAATAATGCTAAAAATGAAAATGCATACGCCAACCGTTTCTTTTTATCCGTTATGACATCTGCATAATTTAATTTCAATAATACTTTTGTTAATGTCCAAATTTTATTCATTTCCAGTCATCTCCAAGAACATTTTCTCAAGTGATTCATTGGATTTAAAATGATCTCTCATTTCATTTAAATTACCTTGGAACTGCAAATTCCCCTTATTAATAATCGCTACTCGATCACATAATTTCTCGGCTACTTCTAGCACGTGTGTTGAGAAAAACACTGTTTTCCCTTTATCTGCATGCTCCCTCATCATCTGTTTTAAAATAAACGCTGATTTTGGATCAAGCCCTGTCATTGGCTCATCTAAAATCCATACATCCGGATCATGCAAAAGTACGCCAATAATAATAATCTTCTGTCTCATTCCGTGTGAATAACTTTGAATTTGATCTGACAAAGCATTATAAAGATCGAATCTCTCTGCTAAAAATTGAATTTTTTCCTGCCTAATTGCATTTGGCACCTCATACATATCAGCCATAAAGTTTAAATATTCTATCCCTTTTAATCGCAGAAACATATCTGGACTATCCGGAACATAGCCAAATGTTCGCTTTGCCTCCATAGGCTCTTTTGTCACATCTTTTCCGTTGACCAAAATTGTTCCTTTATCTATTGCATGAATACCTGTTACCATCTTAATTGTTGTTGATTTTCCAGCACCATTCGGCCCTAAAAATCCAAAAATTTCTCCACTCGGTACTGTTAAACTTAAATCTTTCACAGCATAGGAAGAACCATTGTAACTTTTTGATACATTTACAATTTCAATCATTTTATCCAATCCTTTCCTCATTTACCAATAAACTATATCTCTATTATAGCATACTTACATTTTAAGATTTTGTATTTTTCAGAATCGCATAAACCTCCATGAAATACCTTTATAATTTATCGGTGTATTCAGAAAAAACAATTCACTATTATTTCTATAGTAAATATACATATTCATTTTGATTTTTCAATATGTAAACTACGGCTATGAAAATAAAAAAAGAATCCCACTCGTTTCCTCCATTTGGGCGCACATAGCATAAGGGGATAAGAGTATAAGAAACACTGACCACAGATGTTCTCTCCACCTAAAAGGAAAGTTTTATATCAGTGTTTCATATTCTTTATCCATTAAAATATATATATAAACCTAGACCAACAATTAAAACAACTGCTAACAAAAGGTAAATCATTGTAAGTCTCGTAATATTTCCTTTCGTTGATTTACCATAATTTTCATCCCCATTTTTTCCAACCACTATCGTTCCAACAACTATTACTGCCACTATCATTAACATAATTAGCATCCACTTAATCATACGTTTCTCCCTCCCTTCCTCTTGCAACCATTTTACGATATTTTTACTGTCTATAACTTGAAAATATTATCATTTTTCTGAACTTTAATATTTTTCCTACTCTTCATTTACATTTACCTACTTGTTCTTACGTTAGATTCTTTATTTGTACAATACACTCATGGATACAATGGATTAGGTTGACAAGATAAAGGGAATCCATTCTCCTGGATTCCCTTTATGATTTCTTCTTTACTATCAACAGTAATGTTTAACAGAGCGTATTACTTAAAAATCTTTCGCAAAATTTCAATTTTGTTCCTATAGGGCGGAAATACCAATCCTAACTCTACCCTTGAACTTTTCTTTAAAATGCTTTTATGATGAGTAAAAGCATCAAAACTATGTTTCCCATGATAGGCACCGAACCCTGCATTTCCTACTCCACCAAAAGGTAAGTGTAGATTGGCCATATGTGACATTGTATCGTTGACGCACCCTCCTCCAAAAGAGATTCGCCCTAATACCTGTTTTTCAACATTTTTATTTTCAGTAAACACATACAAAGCTAACGGTTTCGGTTGGTTGTTAACCATATGAATGACTTCATCTAAATCATTGTAATCCATAATTGGTAAAATCGGTCCGAAAATTTCTTCTTTCATAGCTGCAGCATCCCATGAATTTACCTCAAGAATTGTTGGTTCAATATATAAATGACTTCTAGATGAATTTCCACCAAATACTATATAATTTCGATCTTGTTCTAATATAGAAATAAGTCTATCGAATTGTCTCTCATTAATAATTCGACCGTAATCATTGCTTTTTAATACATCTGATCCATAAAAGCTTGTGATGATTTCTTTCATTTTCGAAATCAGTTTTCCCTTGACAGATTTGTGTACAATAACATAATCAGGTGCAATACAAGATTGCCCAGCATTTATGAATTTCCCCCAGATAATACGTTTGGCTGCTATATCCAGGTTAGCTGTTTCATCGACAATAGCTGGTGCTTTTCCACCAAGTTCTAATGTTACTGGTACAAGATTTTTCGCCGCAGCTTCCATGACAATTTTTCCGACTTGAACGCTACCAGTAAAAAAAATATAGTCAAATGGTGCATGAATCAATAAAGAAGTTGTTTCTCTGTCCCCTTCAATTACACGAATATATTGCTTATCAAACGTTTCACTTATTATTTTGTTAATTACAGCTGCAACGTTTGGAGCATTTTCTGAAGGTTTGAGAACTACACAATTTCCTCCCGCAATTGCCCCGATAAGAGGTTCAATTAATGATTGGAATGGATAATTAAAAGGTCCAATAATTAGTACTGTACCATATGGCTCTTTTATTATGTAGCTTTTGGAAGGTAAAAAATGCATAGGTGTTTTTACTTTTTGAGGCTTCATCCACCGTTTTAGATATTTCATTATAAAATTGATACTGTTAAAGACGAAACCAATTTCTGCAGCATACGCTTCAAATTCGCTTTTGTGTAAATCTTGATATAATGCACTCAGCACTTCATTTTCATATTTTTGAATAGATTTTTTTAATTTTTCTAATTGTTCAAGACGAAATTGAAGACTTCTTGTATAATCATTATGAAAAAATTGTTTATGCTCTTGAATTAGTTGTGGAATATTATCAACCATTAGGAAATCCCTCCAATAGCAAGAAATTATTTGATTTCACTGAATTTCAAGCTACATATTTTAGAATAAAGTTTGATTACAAATGTTTTATAAACCTTGATTCTAAATAAGGTACTTTAGCAATAACTATTCGTACAGTTTACAACATCATTAACATACTCTTATACATTTCCTTGTAGGCTATATTTATATTAATATCATCCTATATCTCTTTTTGCTTCTCAAAATGAGCCATACCAAAATTTTCATTAAATCTCTTACACCATATAGAAACTAAACCATATGCATTGATATCTAAACCTTCAGGAATTTCATAGTTTTGAGATCCTTTATTCCCCTTTAAATTACCTAATTCAATATACTGATAGTTTTTAACATCTTCATTATTCTTTAAACTTTTCGTAGGAACCAATACCACTCGAACATCTGGACCATTAGAAGTTTCAAAATCAGTCAGTCTTAGAACACGCTTTCCATCTGGTAGTTGATAAATTGTTGCTACTCCATTCGTTTTATGAACACCATTCTGAAACTGCCCTTTACTTATTACACGTTGTTGTTGATCTTCTTTTGATTTTATTTCTGCTTGTGGAAATACTTCGTTAATTTGCTTATCAATAAATAATTTTTCAGGACGGAATAAAAACCATAAAAATCCCCCAACTATTATTATTCCTCCAATAAACAATACATGTTTTGTTTTCATAAAATAAAAACCCTCCTGTAACATAGTGCTTGTATGTATGTTAACAAGAAGGTCTATCATTTCTATATCATAACTATTACAAAAGTCTTTCAATCAGCTCTTTTTTCTGACATAACGGGAAGCGTAAACCGAAATTCACATCCGGAAGATCCCGAACACCAATTTCTCCCTTATGTATTTCAGTTAGCGATTTTGCAATCACTATTTCGAGTCCAGACCCTTCTGATTGTGAACTTCTTGATGGATCCATTCTGAAAAAACGTTCAAATATACGCATTTGATCATGTGAGCAATCCCTTGCCATTCATCATGGAAAGTGAATTGGCTTGCTGTTTTTGTTTATTTTGGTCTGTGTAGAAGGCAGCTCTCTCTTCTCTAGTTTCATTCGAATCTTAAAAATAGTTATACAAAAAGAGAAACAACGACAGAGGTTAATAAGAGGTCTGCCCCTCTATTTTTTCAATTTTAAGCAGATATTTTTTTGATAATACGTTATTAAAGCTTCTGTATGTTATTTTTACAATTTTTTAAGTTATCTAACAGACTAAAAGTAGATACCCTGTGACTAGGCCTGTTAAAATTTACTTAAACTATTCGTTTTAAGGAGGTTCGTATGAAAACAACGTTAGTAATTATTCGCGGAAACTCAGGTTCAGGAAAAAGCACAGTAGCACGGCAACTACAATTACTCCTAGAAGGCACTTTATTAGTTCCACAAGATGTAGTTCGTAGAGATATGCTTCGTGTGAAAGATACTGTCGGGAACTTGTCTGTTGAACTCATCAAACAAACCGCACTGTACGGTATCGGTAAAGTGAACTATGTAATTGTAGAAGGTATTCTAAGCACTCATAAGTACAAAACTATGCTTACAGAACTAATTGATACATTTGAAGAAAGTTATATCTATTACTATGACATTTCTCTCAAAGAAACAATAACTCGGCATAAAACCAAACCCAACGCTGCTGATTTTGGCGAAGCTGAACTAACAGCTTGGTACACTGATAAGGATTTTCTAGACTCACCAAACGAGAAAATCATTTCCGAAACCATGTCAGTAGAAGAAACCGTTAAAATGATCATCTCTGATATTCGGGTTGTTTCTAAAGCATCAGAAGGCCATTTTCACTAATACACTGAAAAAGTGGTGACAAAAGTATGGTTGCTGGAATAATCCACTACTTTACACTCTATGACAGCAACCCTGTCACTAGGCCTATTTTGATGACCTTTTAAAGCTGATGTAACAGGATTTCCTACCAAAACTAATTACAGTTTACTTCTCTTCTAGTAACAATGTTTTCATATTTTCTAATTGTTCTTTTGAAAAACCAAGTCCTTTTTCAGCATATATTTCAACACTGCCAAACTTACGAGCAATCTCATCAATTGCTGCCTGTAAATAATCAGCACGAGCTTCAAACATAGCTCCTAATATTTCTTTACTTTCCTCATTTTGTAGCTTCGCGCCTAAAAATTCCATCATTTTTTGATTTAACTTTTCACGGAATCCATTACTTAATAAATAGTCTTGCATTACCGTTTCTTCTGAGACACCAAGAAGAAGTAATAATAGTGCCGAACCAAATCCAGTTCGATCTTTCCCAGCAGTACAATGGTTAACTAGTGGTAAATTTTCTTGATCTTGAGCAAGCTGTAGAAAACCAATAAATGCTTCATTACCTTCTACAAAGCCCTTATTCATTTTCACTAAATATTCACCTGGTTTTCCAAGCATTGATAAATCTCCCACTTGGAAAAATTCATTAATATTTAAATCTTTTGCTATATCTTGCATGACCGGTAAACAAACTTGACGAACACCAGCAATGCTCGGATTTGGTTTATGCGTCACTTCAAAATCTGTTCGATAATCACAGATTAGTTTTAAACTAGACTGTTGTAAATAAGCAATATCCGATTCTGTTAACCCTGCTAATTCTTCGGAACGATATAATTTCCCCCACTTTACTTTGCGACCGTCACTTGTATCATAGCCACCTAAATCACGGAAATTAAACGCTCCTTGTAATGGTAAACGGCGCTCAGCTACGGTAACTGTTTGTCCATTACTTGCTACTAACCGGAAATACGGACGCATGTTTGGACTCGGATCTGCTATTGTACATGAAGCTGCTCCAGTGACATGTAATAACAATTGTCCATTTTCCTCAATATGTTCTGATGAAGTACTCCAATAAATAGTCACTTCTCCTACTCCATCTTCCCATTCAATATGTAAGGTATTCTCTAGATTCCGTTCTACACTTGCTTGTAACCAATCTTTTTGTTGTTCCATATTGTCACCAATACTTTCTTTATATAATCCGTTATATGAAGCAATAATCTATTATATTATATTGTATTGTAATGTAAATATAATAGCTCTGTTCTGACTATATTTATGACATTCCCTTGCCTTTCTTTAAGATTAAGAAAAGATTTCTTTTACTTTTATGAGTGTTGTAGATGGAATACCACGAAATACGTATGCAATCTGCTCGTCACCTAAATTTTGATATACAACTGTACCACGCTGAGGATGGGAGTAGAATTCTAACCCATTGATCATTTTCATTCGGCTATAATTTTGAATCCACGACAATACTGGATAATAATTGTGCTGTGAATGACGACACGCCCAAAGAGCATATAGTTGTTCCTTTACATCCCAGTATACATATTGTATTTCATCATCCCCAAAACCAACTGATTCGAGTTTCCATTCATCTGGGGTTGTAATTGGTAAAGAGTCAAATTGCACTTCATTTGGTAAATGCCACTTACTACATCTACTTATTTCACCACAAATTTGTGCTCTTGCCTGAAAACTTAATTGGTGAAATGGTTTATTTACTTGTTTTTTTGCTTTCTCTAATTCTAATGGTTGTAAACCTTCCAAGAACTTTTCCATTTCTTGTTGCTCTATAAAGCCTTCATCAATTGAAATTTCAATCTGCGTTTTCCATTTAGAAATGACATAACTAACTTTACCTTTATAATTCACACCTCTCCAATATACGAGGGCATTATACTGAAAACATTCACCTTGTGCTTGATACATACAACTATCCGGAAATGTCGGCTCCATTATATCAAGAAAAAATTCTTTTACGCGAAACACTCCTGTTGGTGTAAAAACTTGAAACCAAAGTGTTTCCCATTTCTCTCCTTCACTCCGCTCCGATACATTTTTAATATGCCACCCATCAAATAATACGACTGGGTATAGCGCAACCATATGTTCCAGTTTTTGTTTTAGCATAATAAACTCCCTCCTTATTAACTACTTCGGGAGAAGTTATTCTTTATCCTTGCACGAGCAGGATTGTCTTCGAATATATAGAATATTAGGAAACGATGCATTACGAAAGCATAGAGGAGGAACAGCTTTGGATATCATTACACTGCAACAACAGTTGGAACTCATTCAGCTAAATGACTATATACAGATACAGAGTATCGACCTTGATGAGTTAAGTTCCCATATGATTCAAAACATCGGAACCACTGATAGCTACGTGCGTGATCAATTAATATATAAATGTTTTGCACATTTTATTCAAAATGAATTCCTATCCCATGATCAATTGGAGACTTTATTAACAACCTGTCTAAGTAACGATTACTTATACAAAGACATTGCCTCTCCAAATACAGATGGAGTTTTCACACGTTCTTATACCACTTTATTAATTGGTTTAATTATACAGTTCGATAATTCTCATTCATTTTTATTACAAGAAACAGTGCAAGAAGTAAAAGAAAAGCTCATTACGTATATGAATCTCGAAATAGATTACCGTGGATGTGTACAAGATAAAGGCTGGGCTCATAGCATTGCCCATGCATCTGATGCCTTTAACGAACTCGTACACAGTTCACATATTACCTGTTCTTGCTATGAAGAGATTGCTCATTGTATATTAAATAAAATTTTCATTTATTCTACTGTATATCATAATAATGAAGATGAAAGAATTGTAACTCCCCTCCTATCTATGCTTTATTATGACTTTCCAAGAGATCAACTTTTTTCGATTATCTATAAAAAAATAAAACGGTTACCACAATTCAAAGTCAGACTTTCTTGTCATGAATACTTCATATTATGTGCAAATATAAAAACTTTTTTACGCACCTTGTTTTTCAGAACAAAAATAGATTCGAACCTTACTTCTGTAGCCAATCAAGCCGAAAAAATGTTGAGAGAATTACCGAAATATTGTTAATGATACAGGAGCATACATAATGTACATGCAATCTATACAAAAGCCATTAAATCTCATCATTAGGATTGTCAAATCAAAACGATTACTTGCTACATACCAAGCAAGAAGAGAACATTCTGCACCTATTTTGAAAAAACTTGGCTTTACAGAATATGAAACGTATTTACAATTCGCAAAAAATCTAAATTTATAAGGAGTAAAAAAATGGGATACATTGAAGACATACGAAAACTCGTAGGGAATCATCCGCTTATCATAACTGGTTCACACGTTATGATTTTAAATGAACAACATGAAATCTTGCTTCAACTTCGCACCGATTTTAAGATGTGGGGCATTGTTGGTGGAGCTCTTGAATATGGAGAAACATTAGAAGAAGCTGCCAAAAGAGAAGTATATGAGGAAACTGGACTTATTATAAAAGATTTAGAACTCTTTCATACTTTTTCGGGATCTGAATTATTTCAAACATACCCAAACGGCGATCAAGTATATGGTGTCATGGTTGTTTATGTTTGCCGAAATTATGAAGGTGATTTACAATGCGCTCCTAACGAGTCAAAAGAATTGCGTTCCTTTCCATTTCATACACTACCACATAATATAGGCACTGTACCAAAAATGATTATTGAGCAATTTCAACAATCGTTTGCAATAAAAACAAGTAAATAGTTGCCAAAAGGCGTTCCGAAATGCGGGTAACCAGTTAGCTTAATTTCTGTTAACATTATTTTCTTCCCATTCTGACTCCCCCTTTCCAAAATGAAAAGATCCCCTCATCCTAGAAAAGGACGAGGGACTCCCGCGGTACCACCTTTATTAGCTACAGTTATAGCTCACTTGATGCTTCTTTAACGTGAAGCGAATCGCCCTAGCTTACTTATTTCAGCCAGAAGGTCCAAAGTCCATTCCATATTCATCCCTTACTGATTTTCACCAAATACCGTCTCTCTGTGAAGTTCTAAATATGTACTCTTCTCTATCATTGCTTTTGTTTATTTTTCACATTTTACTACATGTATTTTTCTGATAAACATAAATATTCCGTTTTACGCAGCAGGACTTTCACTTTTTTTATCTAATTATATATAGGTTTGCGGAAAATGATTCTACAACTTTGGAGGAGTTATCATGGTAAAATATATTTCGATTCTTGGTTCAACTGGTTCAATTGGTACGTCTGCATTAGATGTAGTCGCTGCACATCCTGAACACTTTAAAATTATTGGTTTAACAGCAGATCACAATATTGATATTCTTGAGAAACAAATACATACATTCCATCCTCGTATTGTTAGCGTGGGTACAAAAGAATTAGCAGATACACTTCGCAAACGAATTTCTGCTGATACGAAAATTACTTATGGAGAAGACGGATTAATTGAAGTTGCAACTCATCCTGATTCTAATCTTGTATTAACTTCCGTTGTCGGCGTCTCTGGACTGCTTCCAACTATTGAAGCATTAAAAGCAAAAAAAGATATTGCCATTGCTAACAAAGAAACATTAGTTGCAGCTGGGCATATCGTGACAGAGTTAGCTAAACAAAATAACTGCCGTTTAATCCCCGTAGATAGTGAACACTCTGCTATTTTTCAATGTTTAAATGGTGAGAATAACAAAGAAATCGAAAAACTAATTGTTACAGCTTCCGGCGGTGCATTTCGAGATAAAACACGTAATGAGATGGAAACTTTACAAGCTAAAGATGCTTTAAAGCACCCAAATTGGTTGATGGGAGCAAAACTAACAATTGATTCCGCTACATTAATGAACAAAGGTTTCGAAGTTATGGAAGCACGTTGGTTATTTGATATTTCTTATGAAAAAATTGATGTTTTAATTCATAAAGAAAGTATTATTCATTCTTTAGTTGAATTTATAGATGGATCTATGATGGCACAGCTCGGTGCTCCTGACATGAGGATGCCTATTCAATATGCGTTCCATTATCCAACTAGATTACCGTCCTCTTATAAAAAGTTAAATTTATTAGAAGTCGGTAGCTTACATTTTGAAAAACCAGATTTAAAGAAATTTCCTTGTCTACATTATGCCTACGAATCTGGAAAGATTGGCGGAACCGCACCTGCAGTCTTAAATGCCGCGAATGAAATTGCAAATGCGCTATATTTACAAAATGAAATTTCATTCTTTGATATAGAAAAAACAATTTACTCTACACTTGAAGCTCATCATAATATCATAAACCCATCTTTAGAGGCTGTACTAGAAGCCGATCGTTGGGCTCGTGAATATGCAAACGAATTATTAATTGGAAAATGAAAAAAAGAGCTAAAACAGACACATTCTGCTTTAGCTCTCCTCTTTACGTGTTCAATTTAATAAATCTATAGCAATGCGTAGCAAATACTTTTAAGATCACTAAGGTAATAGATTACTAACTGTTAAAATGGGAGGTTTATTCATGATTAATAAATTACTTATCACTTCTTTTGATGTGGCTTCAGCTATTTTAGCAATTCAAATTCCTGCATATGAAATTGAAGCAACGTACATAAACAGCACGGCAATCCCGCGTTTATACGATACTGTAGAAGATATCCAAAATTGTAACGAAACATTTTATGGATACACCTTAGAAAATAAACTAATAGGCTTTATTTCTTTTGTAAATAAAGGGACAATTATTGATATCCATCGTCTAGTTATATCACCTGACTATTTTCATAGAGGAATCGCAACAAAGTTACTCCTTCATTTATTTAGCATATGCTCTGAAACAAGTAAATATATTGTACAAACAGGGAAAGCAAACATCCCTGCGCTTTCTTTATATAAAAAACACGGATTCATTGAAATAACAGATATTGTTTTACCTGACGGACTCGTTCTTACGAAATTAGAAAAATCAGAAAAACCTAAATAATTTGACTTTATTTACGAGTTATGTTATTTTATTTTTTATAAAACCTTTTGCTGAATCCAATTTTTGGAACGGGGGAACCATCTATGTAGCCGATGCTACTTGGGGCGAATCTTTTTTAAGTAGGGATACTCTCACTTCCCGAGTCCGACAGCTAACCTCGTAAGCGTAATGGGAGAGAGAGGGTGCTTTTTACTTATGTTACACAGTATCCCTCCTTAGCTATAAAGTTTATGGTATCGATATCATTAGAAACCTATATTTATAGCAAAGGAGACTTGTACAATGTTACGTTTATCAGATCATGAGATGAAAATGATGGAACAGCGTATGCGATTAGAGCAGCAACGTACGTATCAAGCAAACAAAGTTGTGGATAGTTTACATCACAAATATTTTTTTCAACATATTTTCCAGCCGAAAAGATGAAGTGAAATTCTTGCGCATATAAAATGATTTATACGTACAGTATAACTAAACATGAAAAAAGCTTTGCTACTACAGCAAAGCTTTTTTCTGTTACTTTTTCCTTCCTAACATTAAAAGTAATTCTTCATTAATTTACTTATCCAATGTGGAGCATGAGTATTCTCTCTCACATCGAATTGCGCAAAACAGCCTTTTTTTCATCAAAATCACTTAACTCACTAGATTTTCTAACCCATGATTTGTTGTTTTCTTCCTTAAAATCATTTATTTAAAAAATAATAGTGGCATGAGAGTATTCTTCAAGGCCTATCAATCCTTCAACATACCCTGAATATATCAGAATATTAGAGATAATCCCCTGCCAATTATCACCCTATGAATATTACACATTATTTACACCTTCATTTTGATACAATAGCTTATTTTCTTGCTTTCACAATTAAAGTTGTTGGTAACGCTCTCGCTTTATATAACGAATAATATTTCACAGACGGTTCAACTGCTTGTTCCTCAAAATCACTTGATGGTTCACCTTCAACTATTTTTTCAATTGTAAATCCTACCTTAATGAGCTCATTTATGTATGTACTCAATTTTCTTTTATATAATACAGCTTGTACATCTTCCCCTTTAAATGTTTCAAATGTAATAGGTACCTCTTCATGATATGAAGATTCCAAAACAATTTCAGGCGTTCCATACTTCAAGTTTGAATAAATCGGATGCTCCCAACTAAAAACAAAGCTTCCCCCTTTTTTTAAATAAGAATAAATAAGCTGCAATGTTTTTGGTAAATCAGATGTCCATCCTAGCGCATAAATGGAATATACAATATCAAAATGTTCTTTCGGAATATCTGTTTCATCCTCCATCGCAGCACATATCAAGTGTGGATTCCACTCTATTAATGTCTGCTTCGCTGTATCAATTTGTATTGTAGAAAGATCAACGCCCCATAATTCTTCTGCTCCATGCTTCGCCATATACTCCAAAGAATGTCCACTACCGCAACCTATATCAAGAACCTTTTTATGCTTAATCATATCAAACAACTGAATTTCATCTTCAGAAGCAGTATACGGCCCGTACCTTGGCAAAGAATCTACCTGAAAAAAGTAAGGCGCTACTATATCCCAGCACTTTTTATTGAGCTCTAACATTTTTGCTTGTTCCATTTGTCAAATCCCCTCTCTATTATAGTCACCGTGCATTCATACAAATTCTTCTTTCTTAGTACTCGTTACTTTACACGAAATCCCATTAGCTAACTTCTGTCTATATATTTAAGCATTATAGCCAGATCTCCCTTTTCTCTTCGCCCGATAATTTTTCACTTTCGCGATTGTACCACAAGCTCTCCCCTCTTTACTCCCCGCATACATTCCGCACCAACGCTTACTTCCATTACGAGAATGATCATAAAAGACCCAGCGGCAATCTGGACATGCCTTTAATCGTTTCCACTTTCCCTGCTCAATATCAATCAGAATAATTTGCAATATGGTTGTATAAATATTTCGTTCTCCTATTGGTTCATATGTGACAGAATCCATGTTTTCTGTCACACACACGCGAAATAGATATTTTTCAAACCACTGTTGTAGTGCTCCTTTCCCCTCAACTGCGAAACGAATTTCATCTCGAAATCGTTTCAGTTCATCAACTGTACCAAAAGATAATTCTTCATTAAAATGGATCCTCATAAATTGAAGTACATCATCTATAGTATGAAGCTCGTCTACGCACATTCTTGAATCATTCGGAATTCTCCATGTATTTAAAAAGTCCCTTACGGTTTCTAATTGTCCTGGCGCCTCTTGACCATGTTTCAAATTCATTCACCATCTTTCTAAATTTTACTTTTTTCTGACTTTATGTATAATTATAGTATAAAACAGTTAACCATTAAAACTTTTTAATGGTTACATTATTGAAAGGAGTCTCTATGAAAAACTTTTCTATACCAATACGCGTTATACTTATTTCATCATTTTTTATGGCATTTGGATACTTTGCTGTATATGCATTTCTCGCCATCTATTTATCGAGTTTTTTAAACTTTCCTGGCATACAAGTAGGAACCATTTTAACCATTATGACGATTACTTCACGAGTTATTCCTTTATTTTCTGGTATCATCGCCGATAAAGTAGGCTACATGATTATGATGATATCTGGTTTACTATTAAGAGGCATTGGCTTTATTTGTTTAGGAATATTTTCAGAGTTTCATACTATTTCAATTTCCGCCTCCCTGATTGGATTTGGAACTGCATTTTACGAACCAGCTGCTCGTGCTGTATTCGGCTCACAGCCAGCTAACATCCGAAAAGATTTATTTACATACTTAAACCTTGCTTTTAACAGCGGTGCAATTATCGGTCCAATTGCTGGTAGCCTATTACTCGTATGGAACCCTTTGTATCCATTTATCCTTACTGGATTTCTCATGTTATTATTTGCTATCATTTTTTATCTTCTTAGATCCCACTTCCAAGTTTCTACTGAAAATGTACAGCTCTTATCTGGATTAAAAGCCGTTTTTGAAAATAAACATTTTCTGTTATTCTCATTTATCATGATTTTCTTTTACATTATGTTTACTCAGCTTACTGTCGCGCTCCCCCTTTATATGACCAATATCAGTCATAGCGTAAAGTTAGGTGGACTTGTCATTACAGTAAATGCAATTACAGGCGTTTTGTTTATGATTGTATTTCGAAAAATATTTCACAAATACAATACACTTTCGATTGTAAAATGCGGTGTGCTATTTATGGGGCTTTCTTTTTTACTTATTCCTTTGTTTCCACATCCTTATTGGCTGTTTGGCTGTGTCATTTTATTTACAATTGGCGAAACACTTGTATTACCTAATGCTGACATTACAATTGCAAATTATAGTAATGAATCCTATACGGCCACATATTTCGGGGCTTATCAGCTCTCACTCGCTATTGGATTTATTATTGGAAACTACACAGGAACATGGTTTACATCACAGTTACAAGGAATGTATACACCTTGGTTGATTTTTGGCACAATGGGGGTTACAGGTTTTATTTTGCTTCATATTTTAAAAAATATGGAACAAAAACAAGAAAAAGAAACGATTCATACAGGATTATAATCATATATAACGTCAAAAAAGCACCGTCCAGTCTATTATTGAACGGTGCTTTTCATAAAATAATTATAATTTTTTCATCCCGCATTAACAGGCAGAAAACGAAAATGTGTTTTTTGCGAAATCATTAATGAATATCATGTTTTTTGAAATTTCCGCCCTTCACTTCTGCTACGTCATATACCGTAACAAAGGCACTTTCATCAATTTCATGAATGATTTCTTTTATTTTACTTTCTTCTAAACGGTTAATAACACAAGTAATTTCTTTAAATTGTTCCTTTGAATAACCGCCGTACACTTCATTATACGTTGCACTTCGACCTAAGCGCTCTCGAATTGTTTCTACCATTAAATCAGGTTCCTTTGTGATAATTTTAAATGTTTTAGAACCACTTAAACCTACTTCAACGATATGAATTACTTTAGAAGCAATAAAGTAAGCAATTGCTGAAAGGATAGCCCCTTGCAGACCAAATACCGTTGAAACAACAATAAAGACAAACATGTTTAAAAATAAGATGAGGTCACTTGTCCCAAAAGGTAATTTTCGAGAAAGTAATACAGCTAACATATCGATTCCATCTAATGCGCCACCATTACGCAATGCTAACCCCATACCAAAACCGATGATAATCCCCCCAACAACAGTAATTAACAATGTATCACCGTGAATAATAGTTGGTATGTCGTGCATAAGAACCGTACCGATTGCTAGTGAAGCAATACCGATAACCGAATAAATAGCGAAATTTTTACCAATTTGCTTATACCCTAACCAAACAAAAGGAATATTAATGACTGCAATTAGAATTCCTAATGGTAATCCAAATAGTTCTGAGCTTACGATACTTAAACCCGTCACACCACCATCTGATACATTGTTTGGAATTAATACCGATTCTAGTCCATATGCTGTTATAAATGCCCCTATAATAATCGCTAATACTCGTAAAGCGATCTTTAGTTTATTGGGCTTGTGCTTTTTGATTTTACTCATATCATTTCCTCGTTTCAAACTTTTTTCTCTTTTCATTACTACACATGTTTAATTTACCAGACTCACTCCTAATAACTATTTTAACACATTACCACCATAATATTAATGGTTAAACAGCTTTATTGTTAATTAACAAAATTGTTATAAAATTAGTATATTATTTCCCCTTAAATATGAAAGCCCCATGTAATTCATACATGGGGCTTTCATTTTTTATAATATACAATCTTTAAGACTAACTCTTATCAAATATTTGTTTACAAATTACTTATAGTCTCTTTAAACATCTTTGTTTTTACATCCAAAGAATTAACTATAAACTAGTTCTTTTTTGCTTAAACCAAGCACCTCTGCTGTTGAAGTATGAATTTCTTGGAAAAGCTCTGGATTTTCTACTAGTGACACACCATAAGAAGGAATCATTTCTTTTATTTTCGATTCCCATCCGTTCATATGTTGTGGGAAGCACTTTTCTAATACTTCGAGCATAACGTTAACGGCAGTAGAAGCACCCGGAGAAGCACCGAGCAATGCAGCTACCGAGCCATCAGAAGCACTAACCACTTCCGTACCAAATTGAAGTGTTCCTTTACCACCGGCATCAGTATCTTTAATAACTTGCACACGTTGGCCTGCCACCACTATGTCCCAATCCCCGCTTTTGGCATTTGGAATAAACTCACGTAATTCTTCCATACGCTTTTCACTCGATAACATAACTTGCTGAATCAGATATTTCGTCAATGCCATCTCTTTTACACCTGCCGCCAACATAGTGAGGACATTATTTGGTTTTACGGAACCTATCAAATCAAAATTCGAACCAGTTTTTAAAAACTTTGGTGAAAAGCCAGCAAACGGCCCAAACAGCAATGTTTTCTTGTTATCTATATATCTTGTATCAAGATGTGGAACAGACATTGGTGGAGCACCAACCTTAGCTTTACCATATACTTTTGCATGATGCTGTTCTACAACTTCCGGATTGTTACATACCATAAATAATCCGCTTACCGGGAAACCTCCAATATGTTTTGACTCAGGAATACCGGTTTTTTGTAGTAAAGGTAGACTTCCTCCCCCACCACCGATAAAGACGAATTTTGCAGTATGATATTCAATTTTACCGTTATCAATATCATGCACTTTCACTTCCCAGGATCCGTCGCTAGTACGTTTAATATCCTGAACACTATGCTTGTAGTTTATCTCGACATTTTTACTCTGTAAGTGGTCAAACAACATACGTGTTAAAGCCCCAAAGTTGACATCCGTTCCAGAGTCGATTTTTGTTGCCGCTATTGACTCATTCGATGTACGACCTTCCATGATAAGCGGCATCCACTCCTTCAGTTTTTCAGGGTCATCAGAAAATTCCATCCCTTGAAACATCGGATTATTTGAAAGCGCTTCAAAACGTTTTTTCAAAAACGTTACATTTGTTTCCCCTTGTACCATACTCATATGAGGTATTGGCATAATAAAGTCCTGTGGATTACGAATCAGATTACTGTTTACAAGATAAGACCAAAACTGTCTTGAAAGCTGAAACTGTTCATTAATTTTGATAGCTTTGCCAATATCTATAGATCCGTCAGGTTTTTCGGATGTATAGTTCAGTTCACACAGTGCAGCGTGGCCCGTCCCAGCATTATTCCATTCGTTAGAACTTTCTTCTCCTGCGTTTGTAAGTTTCTCGAACACTTTGATTTCCCATTCAGGTGCTAACTCTTTCAATAATGATCCCAAAGTCGCGCTCATGATTCCGGCACCAATTAAGATAACGTCTGTTTTCTGCTGCATGTTGCTCATGATAATCTCTCCATCCCCTATATTAGCAAAAAAGTGTAGGCGCATCTTCTCAGATGTCGCACGCCTAGGCCCCAACCTAGAAACATATCTTTTCTGCCTCAATTATAGCCATATCATATTCTATTATAACTATTAATCGACTAAAATATCTAGTATTATCTGATAATTATAAACCATTTAATCCGGTAAACAAGTAAGAAGTTCATACACAATGGCCTAAAAACACCAAATAACCAATGTCTAAACCTTAAGATAAAGGCTTTGGTTCGCCTTTACCTGTGAACCGAAACCCTCTAAATTTTTTACCGTTACTTATAATATGTTTCCCCGCACTTAATAGAGATTAAAAAGGAAAAATTAATTAATTTACAATGTATATTACGTCACTTTCTCTCAAAAATATCCATATCATCAATAAAAAGGAGAAGCTTTTCGCTTCTCCCTTCTTTACGATGCGTGCTCCTTCTTCTTCATTAATGCTCTTTTTTTCATAGCTTTTGTTAAGTAGCCACCTTTGAAAGAACGAATCTCATATGAAGACATAAATGCCTTCGGTGCGATTCGATTAATAATTTCTAAAAGCTCTTTCTCACGTGAACGCTTTGCAACAATATCTAAACGGTAACGAATCGAATTTATCCCTTCCCCTTCAAATACAGTTACACCAAATCCTGAATGTCTTAACTCATCAACTAACTCATTGCAACGGTCTAGTAAACTAACTTGGTATGTAATATACCCAATTGCCAATTTATTTTCTATATAACCACCTAATAAAAGTCCGGCACTAAAGCCAATGACATAGGCTACAATATTCATCCAATTTGATAAATCTTGGAATACAATCCCTAAACTTACAATATAGATTGCACCTTCTAATAGTCCAACACCAGCAGCGGATCTTGTTTGATTCTTTACAAGCAAAATCGTCCGGATTGTTAAAACAGGAACATAAATAATTTGAAGTACAAAAATAAGTAGCGCTTGTAACATTTGCATCCACCTCTTTCAAAAAGTCTTTTGTCATAATAACATATATAACCTTTAGAAAGCGATGGGTTTTCATAAAATTCTTTAAGATTTCACATGAAAAATAATGTAAAACTTTATTCTCCGTGTTTTTTCTTCATCTTCATATATTTAGAGGTGGGAGTCCTCTCGAAAGATATGATAGAAAAAGAACTTTATGTCGGTCTTTTTACACTTATTTCAAATTCCTTTCATTTTTCCCTCTTTGTTTCTCTTCTTCTTTAGCTAATTGCATATTCGCATAGGCTAAATTCACAATCATTAAAAAGTGCCCGCCTAAAATGCCAGTACCAAATGCCCACATTTCCATTTCATGTTCAATTTCATACATAATGATTGCACCCAATATAGCAGCTGCAAAACGATTTAAAATCCCTAATCCTGGCGCTCGTTGTTTTAATACAATGCTTTTCCCGATCTTTTCAACTCGTCTTGCTAGCAACCAAAGACAGTATGCGCTGACTGCTAATCCGATCCCAAAGCCAGTAACTTGCTTTGAAAAAGGCGTTATCGTCCATAAAAGTAGTAAACCACTAAAAATCATATATAACTGTAGTTTGTATACTCGTAACGCAACTTCAATCAAAATATCCGCTCCTTGTTTCAAGTTTTGCAATAGGTGAAAAAAAAGCAGCAACCTAAACAGTTGCTGCTTTCTCTTGTTGATGATCAATTTTTCGAATTTCAACGCGTTTAATTTGATATGCATCTTTTTCAAGAACTTTAAACTCATATCCTTCTGCTTCGACACATTGTCCTTCTTCAATTTCATGGTTCTGCATCATAATCCATCCACCAATTGTATCCACATCTTCTTCTTCGATGTGTAAACCAAATAAATCTTTAACTTCTGTAATCAACACTTTTCCATCCACAATTTTGTGATGATCATTTATGTGTTGAATTGGTGGATGTTCATCTTCATCGTATTCATCACGAATTTCGCCGACGATTTCCTCCAATATATCTTCAAGCGTTACAATTCCGGCCGTGCCTCCGTATTCATCATATAAAACAGCCATTGGAATTCGCTTTTTCTGCATTTGCAGAAGTAAATCGTGAATTGGAGTTGTTTCCATAACTTCAATAATCGGACGCATATACGTACGAATAGATGATAAATCTTTTGTATCGCCTTTCATATATCGAATAAAGAAGTCTTTTACGTTAACCATACCAATAATATCATCTTTATCTTCTCCAAAGATTGGATAACGCGTGTATCGTTCACTTTGGATGATGTTCATGTGCTCTTCTACTGAATCTTCGAGATAGAAACCGACAATTTCCGTCCGTGGTACCATAATCTCCTTTGCAATGCGGTTATCAAATTCAAAGATATTATTTACATACTTATATTCTGCTTGATTAATTTCTCCACTTTCATAGCTCTCTGAAAGAATTAATCGTAATTCCTCTTCAGAATGGGCTACTTCATGTTCAGAAGCCGGTTTCAAGCCGAACAAACCAGTTATAACACGTGCTGAACTATTTAGCATCCAAATAAAAGGATACATTACTTTATAGAACATCATGAGCGGTCCAGCAAATAATAAAGTTACTCTTTCCGCCTTTTGAATTGCCATTGTTTTTGGTGCTAATTCACCTACCACAACATGTAAATATGTCATAATCATAAAAGCAAGACCAAAAGTTAATACATGAGATATAGAAGGAGTTATATTCCATTTCTCAAATAGCGGACGCAAAAGCTTCTCTATTGTCGGTTCACCTAACCAACCCAGTCCCATTGCCGTAACTGTAATTCCTAACTGGCAAGCAGATAAATATTCATCTAAATTTGTTGTTACCTTTTTTGCTGCTAACGCACCGCGTTTTCCTTCCGCAACAAGCTGATCTATACGACTTGAACGTACCTTAACAATCGCAAATTCTGCTGCTACGAAAAATCCAGTAAATGCGATTAAAATCGCAACCATGACTAAATTAAATATTCCCAATGAATCCCCTTAGTAAAAAAAAACTAAGGTGTTCACCTCCTGTATACTTATAATGTTTTCTGATTCTCTATTTCTTTAGAAAACATAGCGCTATACAGAAATTAAAAGAGTCGGATCCAACTTCAACTATAAAAATAGTATCAATGTTTGTATTAAAGTCGTCGTTTGACCAGATAAAGACTTCGATATTTTTTCACGTTGTGAATCTGTTAACCCATCTAATAGAGGTTTCAACTGTGTTAGTTCTGCTTCTAATTGATGGATATGGTTTGTCACTTCATTCACTTGTTTCGAAACGTGTTCATTGATACCGAGCAGCTTCTTTCTCTCCTCGATCCTCTCTTTAATCTCACAAAGCGGCATATGCATTTCCTTGCATTTCTCAATAAATTGTAATGTCTCAAATGCTGTTTCATCATAATAGCGATAATTAGATTGAGATCGCTCCGCTTTTAAGATACCTAGATTCGTATAATAATCAATCGTTCGTTTCGATACGTGAGCCAAGTGAGCCAACTGTCCGATTCGATACACCTTCCCAACGATTTTTCCCTCCCCATTTATGTTAAGAACATCATACAATACATAAACTGTACAGTCAAACGTGACAGTTTTCTAGCTCTGAATATGAATGACCAATTCGCACTTGATCTCCCTTCTCTAAACTAATTGACTTTGGATAATTACTAATGTGAGACTGAATCACAACATATTTCATTTTACCTCTCCTATATTCTGAAAATTAAGTTATAATTGTATTATAAAACTTATTTACGATAAACAAATTCAAAATATTGAGAGGAGAAATTCTTATGTACTACAGCAACCTTTTCGAAAATGATCAACCTGTAATCCGTCTATAATCTAAGGCGGGCATGCTTATATTTTTATAAAAAATACGCCTCGTCTTAGGACTTGTAAGAATCCTACAAATAGACGGAGGTATTTCACAATGAAACAAACAATTTTAGGTGCCATATGTTTATCACTTGCAGCAAGTATTTGGGGTGGTATGTACGTTGTCAGTAAATATGTACTAGACTTTGTTCCCCCTCTTACACTCGTCTGGCTTCGCTTTATCATCGCTTTTTTCGTTCTATATATTATTTTGAAAATAACAGAACGAAAAAATAAAAAGAAACTCCTTATTCATAAACGAGACTGGTTACTTTTTGCTTGGATCGGTTTCATTGGCTATTTTATTTCAATTACATGCCAATTTGTTGGAACAAAATTATCAGATGCTCACACAGGTTCTTTAGTTACATCAGCCACTCCAGCATTTATGGTTGTATTTGCTGCTTTGATTTTGAAAGAAAAACTAACTGCACGTAGAATACTCTCTACCATCTTAGCTACAATAGGCGTCATAATTGTCATCGGATGGGATATAGAGATGGGTTCTTATTTTATTGGCACAATCATTTTAGTTGGAGCTGCGATTACATGGGCTTTACTATCTATTTATGTAAAAATTGCTTCTAGCCGTTTTTCATCCTTGGTCATTACAACGTATGCAATATTCTTTTCGTTATTTTTCATTACACCGTGCATGATTTGGGAGTTACAATCAAATCCAATTGAAAACTTAAATCCCACAATCATTTTAGGTATTCTATATTTAGGAATCATCTCCACTGCAGGTGCCTTTTTTCTTTGGAATAAAGGACTTGAGTTAATGGATGCCAGCATTGGTTCATTATTTTTCTTTTTTCAGCCCATCGTTGGTTCATTACTAGGGTGGCTATTATTGAATGAAACATTAAACAGCAACTTCTTTATTGGTGGTGCCCTGATTATATTTAGTGTAGTGATTACTACACTTGAAAAGAAGGGCTAACAATAGTAAAAAACACAGGCTGTATAATACTCCAGCCTGTGTTTTTAATTTCTGTTATACACTGTTAAATATTGATGTTGACAATAATCAGAAGTATATTGGGCCTGTTTTTATATCCACTTCTTTAAATCCTTATTTACAAATGTCAAACATACCAAGCATCCTCAGTGAATCTATTCCATTCTAATGTAAAGTTGTTTGCTTTAAGTTTGATACTGCAAAATTGTTTTGTTTTCCAATCGGTGCCGAACATTTCAAAAATAAAATTATTTCTAATTGAACTTTGGCTAAAAGTCAAAAACTCCATTTCTTCCAATTCAACTATTGGGACTTCCTTATCAATTCCATCATCAAAATGGATAATGGGTTTAATCATTGTTACACCTTTAAAAGTAAGTTTGCATCTATCCGTTGCCTTTGCAACTTTATAAGGATTGAGAGGATGAATTTTGGAAATATAAACAAATTCAAATTCAAAAATAGCCATATCTTTTTCAATCTTTATTTCTTCAACACAGCAATCGTGAAAATCTAAGTAGTCAAAATAATGATTTGTGGTTTTATATTTCCAAGAATTCAAATTCACTCTATTTAACACCCCTCAATTAGAAATTACGCTAAATGAATAATCTAGGTTTATCCTAAGTGGTAATTGTTATGAAACATTTACATATTATCTTTTCCTCAAGCAGACCAGTGTGCCGGACGAGAAAGCAACCTTGGTAATTTCGTGTTGACATCCCCTTTCGCTGCGTTAACCTGAACTTGAGTCAGAAAAACACTCTCAGTAAGATCTGCCCCACGAAGATCAGCGTCTCGTAAATCGGCACCAATAAAGTCAGCCATTCTTAAATCTGCTCCTCGAAGATCAGCTGCAATTAAGTATGCTCCTCGTAAATTTGCTCCCTTAAGATCTGCCTTTCTAAGCTTTGCCCCCATAAGGTTTGCTCCTCGATGATTAATCCTTTTATTTTTTTTCGAACTCTTATACTTGTAACATGACTCCGTCCATACTAATTCGCTTGTCTTTAATAGAAGTTCATTTACATACGCTCGGTGTGATGGAATGTTTAAATCCATCAGCAATTCTGGACTAAGCTGAGAAAGTCGTTCTGTCTCTGCAATTGCGTCACAAATTTCCTTATGAATCGTACGTGTCGCTTTTAACGCTAAAGATTCATTCAAATACCACAGCATCTCATGAAGTTGGTGCATAATTGGGAAAACGTCATACATTTTCTTGGCATGTTTTGAATCTTTCCGCCAGTCAACTCCCTCAAAAGTAACCTGTGAAACTTTTTGTCCTGCACCAAAACACTCAAACACAGTACATCCTTTAAAACCTTTCTGCCTTAGATTTTTATGAATGCTACAACGAAAGTTTGATTGCAGATTAGAGCAAGGCTTACCAGCATCCTTATTAACTGCAAAATCTGCCGAAGCTGCGAAAGGTAATGCAACGCAGCACAAACTGAAGCAATTCTCACAGTCAGCTCGTAAACTATTAAAACTCACATCAGTTTTTGTATCCAAAAAATTATTATTCTCTAACAAAACATGTACCCCCTGTTGTTCTACCTCTTATTTCATTTTAAATACATAATTAATTCGTAAATCAAATATCATATTTCATTTCAAACGCTAGGCTAACCTCCAAATATAATTTCATATGAAAAGGACATATTCTCCAACCTATATTATCATTAAATTATAAAGATTCATACAATCAGGAGGGAATCATATGGCATTAGAAATGAAAACAAACTGCCAAACTTGCAATGCTTCACTTCAAACGGATTCGGAAGCTTATATTTGCACTTACGAATGTACATTTTGTGCACCGTGCACGGAAAAAACAAATCATGTTTGTCCAAACTGTGGTGGTGAATTAGTGCGTAGACCCAAAAGAAAATCATAAAAGCAAAGCTACTCATAGCTTTGCTTTTCATTTGAACACTTATTTAAAAATCTCTTTCAATTCACTTCCAATTAACTCAGATAAATATTCATAACCAACAGCATTAAAATGTAAGCCGTCACGCTCTTCATTTTCTAGGAATTTCTTATAATCTAATTCTTCAATCATGTGAGAATGTAGATTAAGAAAATGAACTCCTGTTTGTTCTGCCACTTCTCTTACTACTTCCGCATACTGTAATAATACTTCATTTGTTCTTGCGTACTGCCTTTCCTCATCCACTGGTGCTGGACTTATGAGAAGCACTTTTTCTGGTGAAATTCTTTTCACAATCGCAATTAAATTTTCTTCATATTCTTGTAGTGATACTTGTTTATGAAATGCTGCATCATTCGCACCGAAAAAGACTGTTACAAATGTTGGCTCGTAACATAAGACATCCTCTTCTATTCGTTTTAATGCGTCAAACGTATTGTCACCAGAAACCCCTGCATTTACCACTTTCCACTCAGGAAACAGACTTTGTAAACGCGGTGTTAATCTAGGTTCGCCATTCCAGAATGTTTCACCATCTGTAATACTATCACCAAAACATACTAATGTTTTCATTTCCGTTTCCCCTCTTATGTATGAAATAATTTCCCTTCTAATGCTGAAATATAGCGCTGTGCCGAACGTTCTACAGCTTCATTTGCATTCTCTTTTACTACCCGGTGAAAAGCGTTGTATAAACGATTAAAAGGAAGTGACTTTACCCTTTTGGTCATTTCTTCTACTTTATTTGCAGGTAACGGAATTAAATTTGGATAGCTATACATAAAGCTCACCCACTCTTGATCCGCTACAACTTGAATAATGTCCCCTGTTAATAAAATCCCTTTCCCTTCATTCCCCTGTGACCAGTGTAAAACAGAACCACCTTTAAAATGTCCGCCTAGACGATGCACAGTGAGTTCATCAGATAATTGCAATGATTCTCCTGACCAAAAAACAATATGTTTACTTGGACGCATGACCCACTGTTTATCATCTTCATGAATATAGATTGGTACATCGAATCTTTCCGCCCATTCTACTTGAGTAGAATAATAGTGCGGATGGGATAACGCAATTGCATCTAATCCCCCTAATTCTTTCACCTTCTCAATCGTAGTTTCATCGAAGTATGTAATACAGTCCCATAACAAATTATACGATTCTGTTTTTACCAAATAAGTTGTTTGACCAATCGCAAATTCTGGTTTTGTTGTCATGCTATATAACCCTGTTTCTTCTTCAATGATTTCATTTTGATATGTATGGCTCGCTTGTAAATCATCAAGTGTTGTCCAAGATTGCCCTTTCGGATTCACATATTGCCTCTCCTCATTACAAATCATACAATTCACTGGTTCTTCTGTACTCGCTGCATATTGCACGCCGCACGTTGTACACACAAAATTCTTCATAAAAATTCTCCTGTCCCTATTTATTTTTTTATCTATCAATCTTTCATTGTTAATGAATTTGATCCATCCAATAATGCCAAGCTTGTAAATAAGCTTCTAAATCTTCAGGATGATGTCTCATACAAGTGTCTAATCTGCAATATAAAACGATTACAACTTCTTCATATAAAACTTTTCTCGTTCTATTATGAAATACACTCTTTTCTACTACCTCGCCTATTGTTTCCTTCGTTAGATCTTCCGGCGTCGAACAAAATGCATAAATGAAATCATATATTGGATCTCCCAAAACTGGCAGAGGGTCAATCACACCATATAGTTTATGCTCATTAAATATAAAATTATGAAATCCACAATCCCCATGTAATAAATATGGTTGATTACTATATCTCGTTCTATTTGGACTGTGTACTAAATTAAGAACAGTATGAAAATCTTCTTCTGTTATATAGGATTTTACAGTTTCATTAGCTTCCATCACCCTCTCTAAAAGAAAGACCTGCCAAGAGTCTACCGGTTCTTCTTTCCATCCCCACTGATCCATTTTCATAGCTGGTTTATATGTATGAATCACTTTCTGTACAAGTGTAAAAAGAATATCTTTTTTATTCTCAACATCATAACTTGTGGAACCAGGGATAAATGAATAGACCATATATCTATTGAGTGAATCTACATACAAAAGCTTAGGAAATACACTTTTGTCTTCATAAAATTTAAGGAAATAAGCCTCTTCTCCAATTACTTTCGGTTCATTCAACTTTACAACGCACGGCTCATTTCCTTCTATAAGGTACAGTCTACTTGTAGTACCGCCGGTTAATCTCTTGCACCCTTTTGGATAATGATCAATGACTTCATTAACAATTAATTGTTCAATAATTTCTGAAATATCCACTTTTCCTATTCCCACTCTGCAAATGTATTTGAGATTTCTATAAATAAGACAACGTTAATATTATTTGACAAACATAAGGAAACTCCTTTAATTTTTATATTATAAAAAAGCAATCCTTATTTCTCCGACACCGATAATGCTGAAACTAATATCTCTGCACAAATACCATACTACTCGATTCGTACTCACCGCTAAAATCATACACTTCTGTAATATCCATCCGGTAAAACGGTTGATATCCTACCTTAGGCTATGGATCATTGGCATTCCAATTCGGGTTTTCACTATGGTCTACAGCAATATATCCAAGTAAAATACATCCTCCTTTTACATATCCTTCTTCCTAATACATATTTTATTTTCACACAACAAAAACCTGCTACAAATTGGAGGTTATATAAAATGAACCTTACTTGTATTCTCTTTTAATTTTTATAAATAAGGGAATGCTATAAAAACACCCGTATAATAGGAGGTTTTATATATGAAACACGATTTTTTACAAGCCGTAAATCAAGCTATCGGTAAGGTTGAACATATTCATATTGAAGAAAGTGGCGCGGACAGCCTACTGATTCATCACGATGATGTAAGGCAATTGAAACAAGTTGCTGAAACGTTAGAAAATAACAATTTCCATTCCGTTATGAGGAAAAATGGGAATACATCTTTTATTGAAGTAGTAAACAGATAAAAAAAGTTCGGTCATATACCGAACTTTTTTTATCCTCTCAGCCCCTAAACCTATTTAAAAGTTTTGCAATACAATTCCGTTTCTGCCTTTATAGAGCATCCGTTTTTCAAAAAAACCTTTTGCATTTTTTCATTTGTCATATGGGTACTTCCTATATAATAGGTAGCTCCCATTTGCTTTAACAAACGTAAAGATTGAAGATGAATATGAGCACTAAGTCCTTTTCCACGTTCCTCTGGCAATAATCCGAAATAAAATAATCGTCCTTCCTCCTTCGTACCAGGTTCAATATGAGGAATAGATATTCCAATCGGTTGCTCTTTATCATAAAAGGCAATACATGATTTTTCCCAACCCTGGCCTAATTCTGCTTGTATAGCGTAAAAATGTTCATTGATATTAAGAATGGATGATTTATTATCTGACCCTAGCGTACATCGCTCCCAAAGTGATTTAAATTCTTCTCCAGACAATGTCCCTTCATCTATAGAGCGAAAATTATACTGTTTCTCTGGAACTACGATACACGAAAGTTTGCGAAACACTTCTATTTTTGCTGCATAAAGCTGAAAACCAAATTCACGTAATATTTTTGCACTCGGAGTATAACTGTTAAAATTTTTATCTAGTAAAATACTCGCTCTTTTTACCTTCCAACTTGAGCAAACCTCTACAAATCTTTTTATCTTCTCTTTATAATTTTGAAGATCATACAGCACATCTTCTTCAATTTCTTCAATTGTTACTGCATTTGGTAACCCATTTAATACTTTTTTGGAGGAACCAAATATGTTTTGAACCGTTGTAAGATTACACATTGTGTTCGCCTTTCTATGCAAAAGTTAAAACTACCAATCATAGAGTACAAACATCTGAAATTATACTATTCGGGTTACCCCCATTAAATCCCTTTCAGTTCTAGAATAAAATGTTTTCAGTTTAATGAAAATTTAACCGTAAACATACAGATAAAAAATGGTGCTCCTAGCATTTACATTTCCGTTTCATTCCGCCTACTTCTATAGCGAATTAATTAAGTGTAGCGTGAGACATACATCTATATAACGCTTCGGTAAATACAAACAACTCTTGTTTTTATGCCTATTCATAAAAAGCACGACACCCTTTCTCATTAACATAAGAGAACAGTAATGCACTTTTAACCTCAAGCATTTGAAATGTCCCCAAAACGAAAAATTTATTATTTTACAGTTATTTATGAGAATTCGACTCATTTTTTTCGTTTTTGGCGCAACCCATTTCTAAAGTTCGTGGGCATATGACGAGAACCCAAAATGTATTCATTCATATTCACAGATGATATCTTTTTAGTTTACTTCTTATGCTGAAGCAGCAAGAAATTGTTGTACTTTGCGCATTAATTTGATATTTTATGGAAAGATATACTAGTAAGTATACGATTTGAACATTCTATTTTTTAGAGTATAACAGGAGGAGAATAAATATGTCTGAAATTGAAGTAGGCGAAATTTTTACCCTTAGCGATGAGAGTAATGAGGAGCAGGAAGTTGAAGTGCTTGGAACGATGAATGTCGAAGGAGCAGAATACATTGCTGTTGGCTTTGTAGAAGACATTGAAACGGAAACAGAGGAAGACATTGATATCTTCTTTTTAAAAGTAGAAGAAGATAGTGAATTCTCATACATTGAGAGTGATGAGGAATTTGAAAAAGTATCTGCTGCGTTTGAGAAAATGATGGAAGAGCATGAATAATATTGGTTGGACACAAGAGGGGGATGCATATCCCCCTCTGTTTTTGCATATAAGGATGCCGCCTATCTCCATCAAGCTAAGATGTTGAATTACCCCCAAAACGAAATTTTTCTCACCAAATTTATTTGCGGTAATTAAGTTCAACTTTTTTGTTTTTGTAGCATTTAATTTCATTAGGTTGAATACCCATTTTTTTTGAGAATTTCCTGATTCATTTTAAGATGGAGGCGGAAATCCATAGCATTTCTCGAAACACTTTGCTAGATCACACTACTTGCATTCTTGCAATCTATATAACCATTATGTGCATTATGCATCAAAGGCTGGATTTTAACAGATTTATTAATCTCTTCACGGTGCTTTCTAATTTTACAAATCAATCCTAGAAAAACGATCCAAATAAAGAACTGCTGTCGGTTTGAAATAGTGTTTGATTAAAATGGAACTACAAACGCTGGATTTATAACATAAGAAAAACTCACATTTTGAAAAAAGATTGATCAAAATATGAGTTCGATTTGTTATTTGATGATTATTGTTTATAAAAATGTTTGATCATTTTTAGGTTCGTTTTGTTGAATATTAGTGCTCGTTAACTGAATCAAATCGATTAATCTTTCAGATGTAATTTTTCCGAAATAAAAAATGGTTACTTCAATGGAGTATTTTGGGGTTTTATAACAGCATCTTTTTTCGGCATTAAGTCACCGTTTATACCTTTAAAAAAGAGAGGTAATCCTTCTGCTAAGACAGGGTGTATAACTTTAGTTGGATCTTGTCTTTGATGATGAATATGTAAATGAGGTTCTGAAGATGAACCGCTATTCCCAACACGTCCTATTACATCCCCTAGTTTTACATGATCTCCTACTTGAACAGAGATACTATCTTTTTTAAAATGGTTAAGTAAAAGATAAGTACCTGTTTCTTTTATTTTTATGTACACATGATTTCCTTCCATTGAATTAAAATTTTCTGATCCTGGTTTAATGTCAGCTTCATCATCTGAAACAGCAACTACTATTCCAGAAACCGGCGTATGAATTTCTTTATTCCATATTCCGTAATCTTCATTCCTATCACTTTTAATATTATATGGTTCCATTACTAAATCATATGCCCATCTCTCTGATGCCCATGTTGCATGAGGTAAATTATCTTTGACACTATCCCCCCCCCAACCAACTACAGTTTTTTCAGCTAAAGGCCAACTTACCGTTATAGATGGTTGTGCACGCTTAATATTGTTTGGATAAGCACAGGGAATAATATTCATGGTCATTAAAATTGGAAAGATTAATACTATGTTTATCATTACATTGATAAACAACTTTAAACTTTTTTTCTTTTTAACAATTAAAATGATAAACATGACAAAATTAATTAATAATCCTAGTGCTCCTATGATAGGTAAAACTAATTTGAGTATTGCCCATGAATACGCACCAAATATACCACCAATAAAAAAAGAACTGATCCATAATAGTAAAATGAGCCCTATTAACACACAATTGGGATAACCAATCTTTCGCAGTAATTTTTTTAAAATAAACTCCCCCTCCTTATATCTAAAATCTATTAGGATTAATATTTCAGTAGGCTCTTAACTTAATCTGTTCATCTATTGCCAAATAATAAGAACCATCCCCATTAAATATAACAATTTAAGGATAAAATTTCCATGCAACTTCAGGTGTAGATTCAGTCCGTTATTATTTTCTTATTAAGCAAATCTGTTCCTATAGTTAAAAAAGAAACCTACCCTTAGACAAAAATTATCTAAGGGAAAAAATACCGTAACATTTTTAGAAACGTCGTGACTTTATTCAAAACATCGCGACTTTATTTCAAATCCACAACTGCATCTTATTGAATAAAAAGTTCATTATTTGGTCTCTTTTGCTGTACCCGTATAGGAAAAAGCAATTTCATATTGATAGTAAAGATAACTACAGAATAATTATGATGTTATGTAGCATATATATAGTCTAGTGGCCTGAACTATAAATCATAAAAAAATCATATCAGTAACACTCTAATACTTTTCTTTTACCATTCAGGTGTTACTCGTATAAGGCAATATATTTCTGCTTAATTCCTGTTTAAAAGGAGATGATTGAATGAAGTTAAATCATTTGAATCTATGTGTTGATGATTTATCAGAAGCTAGGCATTTCTTTGAAACATTTTTTGATTTCCAATTTTTAGAGCAAAAAGGAAAAGCTCTTGTAGTCATGAGTGATGAAAATGGATTTATTCTCGTGTTAAGTGATCCAAAAGCATTCAAGGGAAACAAGGCTGTTACATATCCTGAAGCTTTTCACATTGGTTTTTTGGTGGAAACTTCAAGTGAAGTTGATCAAGCATATAATCGTTTAGTTGCTGGAGGCATCGAAATAGATAAGGAACCTTATACAATGAGAGGTAGTAGTTACGGGTTTTACTTTACAGTATTTAATGGTTTATTAATTGAAGTTTCTTGCCTTGACTATAAAGATGGTAAGAAAGTTTCAAAAGCCAATGACATATCCCTTACATAACAACTTTCAACCGAACAAGTCATATCTCATATAAATTAGTTACGAAAAAGGTCCCTTTTTTCTATTCAGGGGCCTTTTATATTGAGTAGCGATCAAGAATATAAAATACCTTACGTACATAAAAATGAGGCTTCTACATAAGTTTTAAGCAAACTTTTTTATAAAATGAAATGTTCATCCAGACAAAAAGAATCCATTTGTTCAAACCTTATTCCAAACCAATCCATTACATAAGTAAGCGTCAAATATTTCCCACCAGCCATTTGTATATAACCCATGAGATAATCTCTTTACACACTACATGTGGAGGTTTTGTTATGGAAAAACACCTATTAGAAAAAGAATGGGAAGTTTAGTTTAAAAAACCTTGCAACAGAACCAAGTTAATAAGAGATTTTGACCCAAAGGCGGCAAAATATATTCCTCCGATAGCTTTGCGGTCTATTCATACATTACCAATTTAAGCCCATTATGATATAATTTTTGTAAAGAGAGGTGAATTTTTTGGAAAGGAAAAATCTGAAGATGTTCTCTAAAATCTCGTTCTTTACAGCACTGACTACGATTATTGTTATACCAACCTCCTTATTCATTTCATCTATAACTTTGGACGAGAGTGTGGAATCTATCCTAAGTGTCTTTATATCACTTGCGTTTTTTGCTTCCTTATTTGGCATTCCCTTGAGCATCGTTTCAATGTTCAGTAAAGAAAATTTAGCTAAAAGAAGTTTTGCTTTAATTGTAAATTCACTGCCAATCACTCTTTTTGTTTATGCTCTAATTATGGAATTTATAGATGAATTCCTTCGAATTGCACCTTAAATGAGTTCAAATAAAAAGGAAATATAAATAATTTTGAGTAATTAGCTATTAGGAAAAATGATATAGAAAGTCTTTACGTGGAGTGGCGAGAATGATTGACTTGTTTCTCAAAAAACGGTTCATCAATCGCAGAGACTTGCCCATCAGCTTTCAGTTGTATTAACTAAATAAATATCGAAATATTCTTACGCCCAGTTTTTAGTGATGGTACCATCCGTTGTGACGTAACTATTAAACAATTTGAACTGGATGAAAAAATCGCACAAAAATTATTGCGGCGTTTACATGTATGAATCAACTTGAAAAGGAGTTTGTTTCATGAATATTACATCTTTTTCGACTTACTGTTTTATTATTACGTTTACTTACATAAAAAATATCCCGATACCTATAAAAGGACCGGAATATTTTTAAATCATATATAAAGATTACGTTTATTCATAATATAGTTAATATACTTAGCTGCACTGCTCTCAATATCTTCATCCTTTAGTTGATATTCCGCTCCATACAACGTAAATGTTGGTATAAATTTCATCCCCGTATATAGACAAGTCGCCTGGAATGGTTTTGTTAGTTCGTTCATTGTAAACCCATCTTTATACTGCGTCTCTAATCCCCCTATAGAAATCGCCAAACCCAACTCTTTATTACGTACTTTATCCCCTGTAGAACCATATGCAAAGCCGTACGTCAGCACATCATCAAACCACTTCTTTAATAATGGTGGTGAACTATACCAATAGAACGGAAATTGAAATATGTAACGATCGTGTTCTAATAATAACCTCTGTTCATAATCAACATCGAATTCCCAATTAGGAGCTGTTTTATATAATTCATGCACTGTTATCTCATTAGAATACTTTTCCAATTCTTCTTTCCATCTTTTATTAATCCGCGACTCTTCAATATTAGGATGTGCTACAATTACAAGTGTTTTCATCGATTATTTTCCTCCTTATAAAAAAATGAAATCCTTAAGTATTAGTATGTGTTAGTTACATATAATTGAAAAGTACGTACTTTCAGGTACTATAGGAACCTCAAAGTACCTATGGAGGTGTAATATATAGATGAATCAGAATCATAACTTTCCTATCGCTACCACCCTTGAAGTCATCGGAGGAAAATGGAAGAGTAGTATTTTATGTATTCTCATGAGCGGAAAGAAACGGACACACGAACTGAAACGTGCAATCCCAGATATTACACAAAAAGTTCTGACGCAACAATTGCGACAACTTGAAGCTGATGGAATCATCCATCGTACTGTATATAAAGAAGTTCCACCAAGAGTTGAATATACAATAAGTGAATATGGAAAATCTTTAATTCAAATTATGAATGAAATGTGTGAATGTGGAAAAGATCATCAAGTCAAAAAATCAACAAAACAAAAGAACCCTTAAATGGGTTCTTTATATATCACTCTTGAAATTTCTTTTCAGTCATCTCTATTAATTCCTTTGTAAATTTATCATCCCAGGAAGAATCAATAAGTACCAACCCTTTAGAGATATTTAATATTAAGCCATTTGAAGAGACTGCTTCCCCATTAAAGTAACCAAGTTCTGTATGAACCCATACTTTTGAGTTTATCTGAGAAATTGAAATAGTCCTCTCCTGATTTTTAATTACGCTTTGTTCTTCTTTTACTACCGCATGCACTCGCTTTATAAAACTAGCAAACTGTCATCCCCCTAATAAGGCTATGCATACCCCTACTTTTAACGCTTGTTCTTTTCTCATAATCATTACTTCCCCTCGTTTTTTCTGCACATTTTTATTTACTAGGAAGCTTTGATAGACGCTCCTTATAATTTTTAGATAATAAAATATTTAGCACACCTATCATATTATTTGTTTCTTGTCGTGCTTTTTCATATGCTTCTGAAAAGGCCACTTTATTTTCCTTTGGTTTTTCAATGTTTGCCAATTCACGCCAACTTTTCTTCATCATTTCATATTTTGCATATAACCCGGAATCTGTTTCAGATTGTGCTACTGGGGCCATATAATCAGATTCTCCACCTTTTCGAAGATATGCAAGTGCCCCTGTAATCTCATCATTTGAAAAATCACCTTGTCTTGCGGGTGCTTCTAATACACGAAGTGACCGAACAGATACGTATACAGCCTTTACAAGTGCTCTTTCTAAATTCGATATTTCATCCCATGATTTATACTGAAAAGAAGGATCCTGTCCGCTAGTCATAAATGTAAACCCTTCTTTAATCAAATCAGTTGGTGCATTTTCCAGCGGCTCCCCTGTATGAACATTTACAATTAAATCCCCATAATTAGATATATCAGTTCTTCGACCATCTTCACTCGTAACACGGCGAATCGGATGATCTGTGTAAAGTATGTATCCACGTTTATCAATATGTTGCTTTAATTCCTCTACTGTTGTTGCAATTCCAATTTGTCCCTCTTCTTTCTTTTGTACTTCTTCTTTTTTCTCTGCAGAATTTTTTCCTTCTTGATTCAATGCCGTATTTTCTTTTTTCTCCTCTGCTGGCTTTACTGCTTCTTTTTCAGCACAAGCAGACAATGTTAATAATGTAACAATTGTTAATAGATCTAGTAACCGTCTAAATTTCATGTCATTTCCCCCTCCATATTCATTATACATACAAAAATTAACAAAAACTAACATAATCTTCTTATCATTCATGCTTTTCTAATTGTACAATTACATACTCTATTCCCTCTTGAAATGCGCTATTTGTCCAATAGAACATCTACGATTATTTTAATATCTGCGATGTAGCATAAAAAAAGAACTTGGTGTATCCCAAGTTCTTTCTCCTCTTTATTCATTAAAGATAACTTTTTAAACTTCTCTACAGTCTCAAAATAATAATCTGATTCCTTTTCCCTTTTCTTTTTAATTTCCGGAATATGATGGGACCAACCAGCTGCGGCAAATGTAACGTTACAGCTTTTTGCTATTTCTAGTGCAGGTTTTAAGTCCTCTAATACGTTAACTTCATCTTCACGTAGATTCCTACCTATTGCATTCCTTTCACTATTATTTCATGTTAGCGTCATATCATCCAATTTTATATCTTTACCACTCTCTATCTCGATTGATTTTCATCTTTTCCTGAAATGCTTCCTCTAAATCAATTTCTAATTTATTCGCTAAATCGCACACATTCCAAATTACATCGAACATCTCTAAGCCTATTTCTCTATTCGTATTCTTATCCTCATTTCGCTTTACGATTGCTTCTGCTAGTTCCCCTAATTCCGCCATTAAATACATTGTACGTATTTCAATCGTTGTATTCTGAAATCCTTTTTCTTCACTGAAGTTTGCTACATACTGCTGAAATTCAGAAAGCTTCATTTTATATCCCTCTTCCCTTTTTATGAATTTCTTCTATCAATCTACTATCTTCTTTATATTTGCAGCGATTTGGCTGCCCTTCTGCACGATGTATTCTTAAGCTATTTAACTCATATACAACTGAATATAACGTCCCAAAATTATATTTTTTTAGATTTAAACAGACATGTTCTTTACTATTCGATAAGATACCCTGTACACTTTCTCGATTTAACTGCGCATTTTTTCTTAACTGTTCCTCCATATAGATATATCTATCTTGAGATTTACTCCAATCATTATTAACATTTTGTTGTAAACCTATCATTTCTTTACTTACAAAATGATTTGTACAAATGATAAAATTTTCATCCTCTCTTGGTCTCCGTACAAACATGTTATGTGGCGCTTTTTCTACTACTGCCATATTTCCTGACCCGTCTGCTAATAAGTAATTATTACAAATTGAAGACGGGAATTCACTTATAATATGTATCGCCTCTTCTACCGTACTTGCATTTTCTAATATTTTGCGAACTGCCACATAAAAATTTAATCCCACTTCTTTATATTCACTTTGTACAAGCGTAATCGCCACTGCTAATCCTTGTTCATTCATCCCATCTACTTTCCCTAAAAACACATCAGAATGTCCAACGTACGAATATTTCTCGTTAGGACAAACGAGTGAACTCTCCGTATATTTTTTCATATCTAAAATCAAATCATAGTTTCTTCCCATAATCACTTCTGAACCGTTATAACATGCAAATATACTGCATTGCGCTTCTGGTTCGAATACGCCTATACTCAATATAAAAGAACTGACCTCTTCATACGTTACATGACAACCTTCAGCAAACCCTTTCATTTCTTCTATAAGTTCTGGGTAAAAGTCTTTTAATAAACCATGACTTTGTCTCCCAAATATTAATTTTTCTTCTGAAACTTTTGGGAATCGAAAACCATTTTTATATAAAATGCTTCCGTAATGTTTTCCCATCTCATAATGTGTTCCCCGTAGCCTTGGGTGATACATATAACCCTCTCCTTTTCTCTTCCTAAGGATAAGGTATATCCTCCTGTAACAGGAGGGTCAATTAAGAATAGACCGGAACACACACTTTCGTTATAAATTGTAACGGATTATGTTTGGATGCCGGCCGAATGTTTTTATAATCGATTTGTTCAGTAAACACTCCCTGTTCATACACTTCAAAAGGTGAATCCCTTACTACATATCCCTTTTCCTCAATGAAATCCATTATTTTTTCATATGCAATTTCTAATTCCGAATACGGTCCTTTTACAATCGCGCAAATATGTTTTCCCCCCTCTAAACAACGAACATTTGAAAGTGCACGATCGTACTCTTTTATAGGTACACAAACTTCTAAATCTATCGGTGCATTCCCTTTATCAAATTGATGAAAAACTGTCATCATTTTCCCATCTACTTCTAGCCCATATGCGTATAACCTTTCAAACAATTTTTTCACAGTAAAATCGATTTCTCGCATACATACTTTTTCACGAACGCCATAAATCCATTGTCTTTCCCGTATTTCTTCAAAGCATTCTGTTACATTTGAAACAGTTACAAACGGCTCATTTCTTTTCAAATCATTAATAGATTGATGAATCCCCTCCAAAGTTTGCTGTATTTTTATCATTTTCCCCTCTAACTGTAGAGCCTTTTCTTGCAAATGATTCACTAATCCGGTGTCATTATGACTTTCTATGACTTCCTGTATTTCTTGTAATGAAAAACCGAAACTCTTTAGCTTTTTTATATATTGTAACGTTTTGATTTGTCCATAATCATAATACCGATATCCTGTTACAGAATCAGTATGCAAAGGTTTTACAAGATGAATTGCATCATAGTGATGTAACGTTTTTATAGATACACCACATATTGTTGAAAACTGTCCAACTGTATACATGTACGATCCCAGCCTTTATTTTCAAATTATTTCCTATCAAACTATATTTTACTATATAACGTATTTATTTTTTCACTCAACTTATTTTAATCTATATGTGTACCTTATTGAACTAATGGTCAGAATAGTTGAACACCTCCCTTAAATGTTATAATATTCAAACTATAATAAGCCATAACAGTATTTAAACTTTAGGGGGAGATTTATATGTCTTTAAAAGCAGGAGATATCATTACGTTTGAACGAACTTTTTCAGTAAGGGACGTTGAATTATTCACAGAGGTTTCAGGTGATGAAGGGATTCACCATATAACACCAGATGAACAGGGAAGACTTGTAATTCAAGGATTACTAACGGCAACTCTACCAACGAAAATAGGTGGAGATAATAACGTACTGGCTCGTACTATGAATTTTGAGTTTTTAAGACCTGTATTTACAGGGGATACGATAATTTGCGAAGCTAAAATTGAAAAGTACGAAAGGCAAGAAAATAATAGAACAGCTATTATTACATCCTTTTCATGTGAAAATCAAAATGAAAAAGTAGTATTAAAAGGCAACTTTTCAGGTGTAATACTTTAAATACTAATTGTTCCGTCACTCCACCATTCAATGAATTGCTTTAAAGAAGGAACAACCTAAGTACAACTATCATCTTCGTGATTCCAGACATAACTTATAATCATTAAGTAAAGCCCCCCCCTAATTTCAATTAAAAAGCAGGGGGTTTTGGTATTTTAATAGCCTTAGTGAAATGAATAAACTATTTTTGCTTATTCAAGAAAAACAATGATTAATTGAAAAAGAAATACGGATTAACGAATTTTAGCCTTGCGGAAACCATCAAATGCACTGATTACTGCAGATATTGTAAAGATGAAAATACCACCGCCAACTATCCATGTTTTAAATTGATTAGTAGTAATAGTAAATACATCCGCCATATACATAATGAAATCTTTGTTTAATAAATTAGGATTTAATAATATTACAATGAATACAACGGTTCCAATTAGCTGAAGAACCGCATTGCATATTGCCATTCTTTGCGTCCATTGTCCCTTTACTAATTTATAAAGAGACAATGCTATTTCTAAACCGAGCATTATAACAACGATTGGCCAATATCGAAGCAAAACATCTTGACTGAAAGTTGGCGCTACAAATTCAAGTCCGTTTCTACCTCCTTCATATACACCTACAAGATGATTCGCATAAAAATAAAGAGTTGACCAAATTGCAGTCCACAATAAACTTCCAAATACCTCGCCCTTTGAAATTGTTTTTTTCTTAGGGACATTAGGGATATTTTTCAAATCATCAGGAGTCCATTTTTTAAGTCTTGCTGTTAATGGCTGCTCATCTCTTCCATTATCTGTTCTTTCTAAAATAGCAAACACAAGTGTTAACCAAAAGAATACTTGGATCCCTACTTCAATGATGGTCCATACTCCTTTGCCCATAAGACTCAAAACAATATTTATAACCGCTTGTTCTCCACTATATCCAATAAAATATACGGCAATCATCGAAATTAACGAAACGACAGCGGCAATCGGTAAAATCATTTTTAATAGCGCCACATATACATCAAAATAACGTGGACCAATTAAGTGCATTGGCCGATCTCGATAACCACTAGCCAATGTGACTGGACTCCCTAATTTTTCAAGAACCGCCTCTACATCTTCTTCACTGTAATCATCAGGAAGCATATCCTCTATGGTTGATCGTAACTCAAGTGTAATATCTTCACGATTTTTTTCAGGTAGCCTTCTTGTAACTTCCTGAATATAAATCTCAATTAGATTCATCATCTTCTTCCCCTTCTAATAAGTTATAGAGCTTTTTTGAATTCTCCATCCATTCCCTTCTTAACTGTAAAAAGATATCTAGCCCATATTCACTTAGAACATAATATTTACGAGGTCTACTTTCAGATGTATCCCAACTACTCGTCACCAAATCCTGTTTCTCTAATCGGCGAAGCAATGGATATAAAGTACTTTGATCAATCGTAATACCCGATTCCTCCAATAACTGAACAAGTGAATATCCATACTGTGGTGTTCGTAATTGACTTAAAACGGCTAATGTCAATGTTCCTCTCCTAAGCTCTGTCGTTAACGAATTCAATAAATTACTCATTCACCCACCTCATTTTTATTACTATATGTCATACAGTATTTAATTTATGCTATGCAACATACACTATTGTTGTGAGAGAAATATTTTAAATTTAGAAATAAAAAGAAACCAGAAATTAGATATGTCTAATTTCTGGTTTCTTTTTTAGTTTTACTTTAGATGTGCAGAAAGTCATGATTTTATAGGCACGCAGATTTCGCAATAATGATCGCGAACCATCTCTCCAATGTATCTTTCGAAAATTGGCCGAGCGTCAATCTGATAACCATAGTTTGACAACGCGGAAAAAATTTCTCTCCACGCTTTTTGAATATCTTCAGCTGTGTGTTTGACTTTGAAAATCGCATATTTCCCACCAAAAAGTTTGCTTTCACCGACGAGATCATCAATTTGATAATCGTCTGAAATAACGATACCGGCATCGTATCGGCAGTTTTCAGGCAGTGTTGTTTCAGGGGTGTCATGTGAAATCCCAAGAATTATTGATGTGCTAGAGAAAAGATTTTTTTCCGCAGCCCATTGCTTTAATTTTTGCATCGCTTGAACATTAGCAGGACCATATGGACCAACTTGTCGTACATATGCGATGCGATATTTTGGAAGAGTTTCGACCTTAATATTCATATTTTTTATTTCCTTTCTGCATCAATATTTACTACATTTCAAATGCTATCACAATATAAAAATAGAATCATTTTATTTTTTAAAATTTTTAAACATCAAAGTCACCAATGAAATTCTACTCCTAATCTAGTTAAAGACGCTACCCCCTACACCTCTATATTTCCCTTTATTTTACATCCAGTTTATAATATAGTGATTATAATAGTAGGGAGGAAGAATAATCATATGGTACTCAAAACACTACATATATATGAAAAAATGAATCACTATTCGGTATCCGGACTAAGCTTAGCTATTATTCGTAACGGAAAATTAGAACATACTGAAGGTTTTGGCTCACTTGAGTTGGGTACAGCTAGGAAGGTTAACGTAAATTCTATTTTTAGCGCTTGTTCTATAAGTAAATTCCTCACAGCGATGCTCGTATTGAAATTAGCAAATCAAGGGATACTGAACTTAGATGAAGATGTGAATAATAAACTTGTATCTTGGAAAGTTCCTGAGAATAAGTTTACTAGTAGCAAAAAAGTTACCTTACGAAATCTATTAAGTCATCAATCAGGAATCATTGATCCACCTGAAAGCTTTGATATATATCATTCTACAAAAGGAAAACCTACCATTCTTCAAATTCTTCAAGGTCAAACATTTTATTGCCCAGTCCCAATTGAAGTGCAATATGAACCGGAAAGTACCTTTCACTATTCAGATGCAGGATTTTGTATAATAGAACAACTCATAGAAGACGTTACTGGGGAACCTTTTAATCTTTTATTACAAAAATTCATATTTGATCCTTTACATATGAATAACAGTACACTCCTGCACCCAACGCAAGATACGACAAATAATCCTTTCGCTTGTGGTCACGATAAAAACGGACATGTGGTAGATGGAAAGTATCCATCCTATCCATATTCAGCTGCTGCAGGAGTTTGGTCAACTCCGACAGATTTATCCACTTCAGTAATAGAAGTCATCCAGTCTTTACAAGGAAATAGTAAACTTGGTCTTTCCTCAAAAATAATGGAAGAAATGATTTCTCCACAAGGTTGTTCAAAGTGGACTGGTCTAGGTGTATTTCTCGATAAATCAGATGAAGAAATAGAAATTTCCTCACTTGGTTGGGGCGTTGGGTTTCAATGTTTAATGCTTGCATATCCTTATAGAGGTACTGGCGCTGTCATTATGACAAACTCGGATTTAGGTGTTCATCAAAACGAGGGGATTATTGGAGAGATTGTTAACTTATTAAAACTATAGGAAGCTTTAGTAACAGGGCTATAATAAAAAAGCTAGCAAAAAGCTAGCTTTTTTCGTTCTGACAAGCATAGAAAGATCCAATACTACACAGAGTGTAGAGCACTTAAAGCCGATTCTTCATCTGCTAAAAAGAATACTGCCTTCCCTTTATTACATTCGTATATAAAATCCGCAAGACTTTTACTATTATATACACTGAAATCTCCGACAATAGCTAATTTTACGCCGTAGTTCATATACTTTTGTAAAATTTCACCCGCTAGACGAGTTCTTAAGTTGAAAAATCCCTCTGTAATATTCATTTTTTTCATCAATATTTTTTGGCAATCATGCTCATAATTGATAGATGCCATTAAGTCTAATGCTCCTTGTACATCACCTATTACGATATCAGTACTTTCTATAATGGCAACTTTAGAATTATCTTTTTCATGAATACTTATTTTCATCTGTATCCCTACCTAACAATAGATTTTTCATTACATTATGATTCCTCTTTTTTCTTTATATAATATTTTTAGCTACAATCTTGAGATGCTCAGGGGCGATGATTTCCTTTATATTTTCTTGAAGATCCTCGTGTAGCATGTCTTCAAGATACTCCAATGATACTTCAAGAGGTGTACACTCTAGTGTTTCAATGTTTAATAGGGAATAATGTTCTTTTTTCTTTATTACCATATACTGATTCTCTTCCGTTACAAGTAAAGAACCTAATCGAATTCCGAGTAAACGTTGATCATCAAATTTCATACTATATACCTCTCTCCATTGATAAACATACTTTAATATTATTTATACACAAATCAATATCCATATTATAACTTTAACAGAATATATATCTAAATAACACAAAAATTGGTATTATTGTCTTTATACATGCAACCGACACTACACTTTTTATATGCAAGATTCTTAATACTCCATATATTACGGTGTAAAAAAACTTTCTCAACATATAAAAATCATTTTTTAGTTTTCTAAATTATCAGAATATATTATAATAAATTTAATAAAAGTTTGACCTCTCCTAATTATGTACATATTGCTGATCGGTAGGAATTGCTACCGATCTATTTTTTATTAACATTGAATCTTCTTTTCGAATAATTGAAAATAAAAACTCTGCATCTCGGCCCACACCACAAAGAAGTGCGGACCCTCTTTGATGTTGCCAAGGCAATCCAATATAGTATAACCCTTGCATCCCGCTAACGCCTCTTGTATGAACGGGTAATCCTGCTTGATTCACTGCACCTTCTACGTCAATCCAATGATAATTTGGTATAAATCCTGTAGACCATACTACATTCTGAACCTGGCATGTGTTATCATCTGAAAACACTACTTTGTTCCGCAATGCATTTACGACCTTAGGCTTCACTGTTATTGTTCCATTACGAATAAGCTCTCTACATTCATAACCAAATATAGGATCTCTCTGCTTCTGAAACCACCTTCCCCGCCTTGTATGGGTTCCTGCATATAATAATCCTATTTTCTTAAGCCAGGAAAAAATACTCCTTCCCATTATTTTTAGTGGTAAAAAAGAAAGCGGATGACTTACCGCAATCGTAACATCACGAGATTTCGCAAGTTCTACTGCAATTTGTGCACCTGAGTTTCCTCCCCCAACTACAAGAACTGCTCCTTCTGGAATTTGCTTTGGTGATTGATATTGTGAAGAATGAATTTGAAAGATATCATTTGAAAGATTTTGAGAAATGGAAGGAATGAAAGGTTGATCAAAAGCGCCTGATGCGATAATAACACGTTTGGATCGTAGTACTTCTTTAGGCGTATAAACCTCAAATTCATCCTCTCTCTTTCTTACTTTAAAAACATTTGTTTGTAGCCTCACTGGTAAAGAAAAACGCTGTGCATACGCTTCTAAATAATTGGAGATTTCATCTTTAGTAGGAAATTCATTTTCATTTCCCTCTAGCTTCATACCCGGTAGTGTACAATAAGCTCTTGGTGTAAACAATTGTAAAGAATCGTATCGCTTTCTCCATGAATCACCAATTCTTTTTTCTCCATCTAATAATACAAAATTATAGTTTCCTTGCCGCAAGTAATACCCCATAACCAAACCTGCTTGACCAGCTCCTACTATAATTACATCTAACACTTTTTATCCCCTCGTTTCATGTCACAAAACATATGAACATTTGTTCATATATTCATATGTTTGATTTCATCATATACATTTTCTTTTTACTAATCAAGGAAAATAATTCTTTTTCTGCTCAACCTGTAAATCTAAAAAAACACAATATTGGTGATAAGAAATTTTTCACCAATATTGTGCTTTAAAATTTGATAAAAGTAACACTTTAAGTAACTCATTTTTTACTCTCTTTTTGAAATACCACTAGACTTATGCTTTTACATTCTCTTTATTTATAAACATCTGCCGCAAGCTCTTGTAATCATTTGAAAAATTAAATTGGAAACCGTGTCTGAAAGGACATAGCTGAACCGTTCTCCCCAGCCTACTTGTTTCTTCATCTTGACAATCCGCTTTTTCGATAGAGTAAAAATTCCATCAGTGAGGAATTTTCTTCATCCCTCACTGATGGAAAGTTCTCACCAATCGAGCATATGCCCGCGAATCGCGGAATAATATTAAACAAACACTCGCTTGATCTCTTTTGCAATTTCATTCATTAAATCTTCTGCTTGCGGATATAAACCACTTTTATCCATAAAAGCATGATCTGTACCATTGTACTGAATCAGCTTCGTAGGAACCCCGCCACGTACTAGTTTTGCCGCGTAAGCTTCACACTCTACTTTTAAATAATCAAATTCGGCAGTTACAATTAGCGTCTCCGGCATTCCGCTTAATTGATCCGACAACAGTGGAGAAACATGGGGATCTGTGATTTCCGCATTATTTTGCAAATAGATTTGGAAAATCCCCCTACTACTTTCACCCAATGCTGTAACCAGTGGCGTGATTATCTCTGCATGGTTACGAATCTCATACTGATCAATGCTCCAGTTGAAATCCTCGGTTTGGACGCCGGCCATATTTACTGACGGATAAATAAGCGCCTGAAATTTAATCATTTCCGTCCCATTCTCACGATCCATTAACGCACAGACTGTAGACAAATTCCCCCCCGCACTGTCTCCAGATATGGCAATTTGCTGTGGATTCACACGAATTTCTTCAGCGTGCTCATACACCCATGTTACGGATTCGAAACAATCTGTTAGACCTGCTGGATATGGATGCTCAGGGGCTAAGCGATAATCAACGGAAATAACAACGGCACCTGCCTTTTCTGCCAATGCTTTACACGGATTTTCCACGACGTCAACACTTCCAGCTATGAATCCTCCGCCGTGAATGAAGACAACAGCAGGCAGAATCCCTTCATTAGAAGGCGTATAGATCCGCAGAGGAATCGGCCCATTTGTGCCATCAATTGTTTTATAAGTGGTTTCGACTTTACTTTTCGTAACATCGTCATTGTTCCAACCAAACATAGCTCGCATTCCTTTAACAAAGCCCATAGTATCTGAAGGGTCAAATGGCTGGTTTTCCATCGCAGCCATTTTTTCTGCCGTTTGTAAAGTCACTTGGAGGACTCGAGGATCTAATTCACCAATCGCATCAGAATCAGGAATCGGTTTAGCAATAAAATCGAATCCTCTTTTTTTGACAACTGGTATCTCCTCGCTCAGTTTAGAAACTAGATTAACGTAAGAAGTTGTATTACTCATCATTACCGTCTCCTTTTTTGATAATTTTAATTTCGGAAAACTTTATTACCGAGTTCTTCAGTATGTTGCTGTACGAGAATCCTCATTCTCACTGCTTAACGATTCACTTTCTCATTGTTTAATAGCTCAATTATTTCACTCAACATTTCCTCTGTAAAAGCACCTGCGCTAAAGTTCACGAGTGCCCGTAATGGCATATAGCCCAGCATAGCATCCATCAATTCGGAAGTGTCACTATCTCCTTCAGACATGCTAGCAAGCGGACTACCTTCTAGCGCCTTTGCCATAAGCTCTTTTGCAATTGGTGCTAGAACTGGGTCCGTAAATAGATCCCCAAGCAGCGTATTACGGTGCACTGGTTTTCGAATGCACACTGTTGATTGAACATAAATGCTGTCATGTAAAACAATCTCTTTTGAAGACTTTCCTACCAAAATTTCAAACTCACCTGTTTCAACATACCAGTCCTTCAATTCAACGTTATAATAAGCAAATGCTCTTTTAGCTAACGTAAAGGTAACCGTTTTTTCTTCGCCTGGCTGTAATTCCACTTTTTCAAATCCTTTTAGCTCTTTCTCAGGACGGATCACACTGCTTTCCACATCTTTTATATAAAGCTGAACAATTTCTTTACCTGCTGCATTGCCAGTATTTTTCACATTTACACTGACAGAAACAGTCTCCATATCTTTTATTTCTTTCTTATTAATTGAAAGATTACTATACTCAAATTTTGTATAGCTTAACCCAAAACCAAATGGGAACAATGGCTCAATATTTTTCGTATCGTAATAACGGTATCCGACGAACACACCTTCTTTATATTCCACTATGTCACCTTCACCAGGGAAGTTTAAGTAAGAAGGATTATCGCTTAAAACTTTCGGGAATGTTTCCGCTAATTTTCCGCTTGGATTCGCATCACCAAATAATAAATCAGCAATCGCTCCTCCTAATGCCTGTCCACCCAAATAGCCTTCAAGTATTCCTTTCACTTTACCTATCCATGGCATTTCAATTGGAGCACCGTTACTTAAAACTACAACGATATTACTTTGAACTTCTGCAACGGCTTCAATTAATTGCACGTGATTTTCTGGCATCTGTAAATGCTTTCGGTCATACCCTTCTGATTCATAGCGATCTGGAAGTCCAACGAAAAGAACCACTGTATCTGCTCCAGTTGCTACTTCTTTTGCTTCATTAATCATGTTTTCATCCAAAGCATCATCGGCAAGATCATAGCCCTCGGCAAATAATACGTTCGTATTTTTACCAGATACAGTTTCAATTTCTTCGAGAATGCTTTCCAGTTTTGTTGGATTAATATGAGAGCTTCCGCCGCCTTGATAGCGAGGTGCCTTTGCAAATCCTCCAATTACAGCTACCGTTCCTGCCTTTTTCAATGGAAGAATGTCATCTTCATTTTTTAACAAAACCATACTTTCGCGTGCAACTTCTCTTGCAAGCTGATGGTGCGCATCCTTACTATACACAGCGTGTTCCCGCTTGTTATCAGCTGCTTTAAAAATAATGTTAAGAAGACGTTCTACTGCTTGATCAAGCTTTTCTACAGATAGCTGACCACCATTAACTGCATCAATAATCTTCTTCTCACCAATTCCAAAGCTTGCAGGCATTTCTAGTTCCAAACCGTTCGCTAAACCTGCAACACGCTCATTTACTGCACCCCAATCAGAAACGACAAAACCTTCAAATCCCCATTCATCCTTCAAAATATCATTTAACAAATAGTTATTTTCCGAAGCATATTCACCATTCACCTTGTTGTAAGCACTCATTACTGTCCATGGCTGTGCTTCCTTAACAGCACCTTCAAAACTAGCAAGATAAATTTCACGCAGTGTTCTCTCATCAACAATAGCATCCGTCGACATTCTACGATGTTCCTGATTATTAGCCGTGAAATGTTTTAATGATGTTCCAACCCCTTGACTTTGTACGCCGTTAATATGATTTGCAGCCATTTGAGATGATAAATAAGGGTCCTCTGAAAAATATTCAAAATTTCTTCCGCACAGCGGCGAACGCTTAATGTTTGCCCCAGGCCCAAGAAGAACACCGACATGTTCAGCCTGACATTCCTCTCCTAATGCAACTCCTACTTGTTTTATTAATTCTTTATTCCATGTACTCGCTAATCCTACCGCTGATGGGAAACAAGTAGCTGGGACACTATTATAAATCCCTAAATGATCTGCTCCCTCTGCCTGTTTCCTAAGTCCATGCGGTCCATCAGTTACCATAATTGAAGGAATTTCCAATCGCTCAATCCCTTTTGTATTCCAAAAATCTAATCCAGAACATAGACTTGCCTTTTCTTCTAGTGTCATTTGTGAAATAATTTGCTTTATATCCCTTTTCATAATAGTCCTCCTAATCAAAAGATTATTGAGTAAGCGCTTTCTTAAACCTATTATAGTTTTTATTTTTCGGATATTATGGTATTGTTTTTAGAAAAATTGTAAAATTTTTAGCTGATGTTATACTGAGTTTTAATGAATGGAGGTTAAACTAATGAATTTCTCCAAACTAGAGGATTTATATTATATTTGTAAGCTGGTCTTTGACATGTATAAAATACCTATCTTTTTTCTTGATAAAAAGGGAGATGTAGCATTTGAACTCTCTCGCAACTTTCAGCATAACCCATTGTATACTTCAAAAGAGGAGATATTTCGTCAACTATTTAAGGAGGAAAACTTCTATCGTTTTCCAGTACTAAGGGAGACCTCCTGCCTTGAAAACTATTTCTCAATTAACCTGCGTTCAAATGACCAACTTAGCGGGAACATCATTGTCGGTCCTGTCCTTTATTCGAGGCTATCAGAAGTATCAATTAAAGGAATCATCAATGACCTTCATCTAAAAATAAACAAAGATGAAATGGTTCGATATTATCATTCTCTCCCTGTTTTAAGCAATTTGAATTTTTTAAATTTGAGCATGGTCCTTTATTACATGCTGTATCAACAAAAATTAGATATGGTTGATATCCTGCAAAAAAATATGCTGTTAGAAAAGGAAAAATTTGAAGTGGAACAGCCCGATATATGTATATCGGAACACCGTCAAAATTTACTGACTCATGTCGATCCACTGGCTGAGAAGAAAATCTTTGCATGTATTAAGGAAGGGAAAAAAGAGGATTTAATTCAAAGCCTAAGGGGATTATCTGAAGAAGGGAATCTGGGGGTGTTATCGAAAACGAGTCACCTGCGTAGCCAAAAAAATTCCGCCATCGCAGCCATCACACTTGCGACTAGAGCTGCCGTAGATGGTGGACTATTCCCTGAAATCGCATATACCCTTAGTGACTTACTCATCCAAAACCTAGAAGAAATAAAAGAAAGTAAAGCTATTATTCCATTTTTGGAGAATGCTTTACTTGAGTTTTCGGAACGAGTAAAAAATGGGAAGTTGCAAAAGTATTCAAAACCCATCAACGCATGTCAAAATTATATATTCACTCATCTTTACGAAGATATTAGACTTTCTCATTTAGCGAAAATAGCCGCACTAAATTCTAGTTATTTGTCTTTCCTTTTCAAAAAAGAAGTAGGAATTTCAGTAAGCGAATATATTCAGCGTGCTAAGATAGATGAGGCAAAAAGTTTAATGACCTATACGAGACATTCTTTATCCGAAATTTCCACACTATTAAACTTTCATGATCAAAGTCATTTTACGAAAGTATTTAAAAAACATACTGGTGTTTCACCTAAACAATTTAAAAATGGGTGTGTTAAATTCCCCCCACCTACCTCTACACGAGCTTGAGCTGGGGGATTCTTCTGTTTCTGCTAGGACAAAAATAGTTCCTCTCGTTAAACAAAAAGGATACAACGATATAGAAGCTCTGTAGTGTCCCCTTGTAAGACAGACGACCTATTCTATTTTCCAGGGAAAACAAGTAGAGCTAAAGGGATATAGCGGCACGACTTTATTCTAACTCCACAAAAGTAAATAGCAAAAAGAATAATCGTATATCAAACCCCGCTTGTCAACGCGACTGATTTTGGGATACAAGAAATAAACTGATTAATAAATTCATCGATTTCTGCCTTAGTAATAATATAAGGAGGGAGTAAACGAATCGTATTTCCATTTGTAACGTCCACAAGCATACCTTTATTCAGTAATTCTAACTGTAGTTTTTTTACATTTTCATTCGTATCCTGAATACTAATTCCAAACATCATTCCAGAGTGACGCACTTCTTCAATAAAAGAAGAGTTTTCCTTCTGGATTTTTTGAAGTTTTTCATTTAAATATAAGGACGTTTCATAAGACTTTTGCATTAAACCATCATCAATTAATGTTTTTAATACAGCCAATCCTAAAGCCGTACCAATTGGTGAATGTGCGAATGTTGTTCCATGATCACCTGGTGAGAATATATCATAAAGTCGTGGACCTACTATTATCCCTCCTAATGGTGTACCGCCTCCCGCTCCTTTACCAAATTGAATAATATCAGGTGTAATATCAAAATGTTGATAAGCAAACAATTTCCCAGTTCTCCCTATTCCACTTTGCACCTCGTCAACAATAAATAACATATTATATTGTCTACAAAGCTCTTCAACACCTTTTAAATATCCCCCCGACAAAGGGTATATCCCACCACTTCCTAATACTGGTTCTACCATAATAGCAATCGGGTTTTCTTTGAGTATGGTTCTTTCAAGTTCCTCTAAATTCTCTCGTTCCACTTCATATACAGGAATAGACGTACGAGGAAAATTCTGATATATACTTTCTTGTCTTGTAAAGTGCAGAGCGCCTAATGTACGTCCATGAAAACTTTCTTTGAGTACAATCACTCCATCACGTTTTTGATTCGTTATATGTCTGTACTTGTGGATTAGTTTTAAGGTTGCCTCAGTGGCCTCCGAACCCGAGTTTGTATAAAAAACTTTCCCATCCTTTAAAGAATAATCGACTAATTTTTTTGCATATTCAATAGCCACTGGGTTTAAGAAATGAAAGGGAAGATGTAAGCATTTTGTAACTTGTTCAAAGGTGGCATTTATAATATTAGGATGATTGTATCCTAATATATTCACTCCCACACCAGAAAATAAATCAAGATATTCTTTACCATTCACATCATAAAGCTTACAACCTTCTCCCTTTTCTATAGCAACCGGCGTACGGGGATACGTAGACATTACATATTCTTTATCTAATTGAGACCAATTGGTCATGAATGATTCCTCCTAGGTGTAAACACATTAACTTTACATTATTTCACATGTTCTCACACGAATTTTTGGTACAACTTGTGAATTGACTGTACCATCATCTTTTTTACAAAAAATATCATTAGAATCCTTCGCTCCTTCTAACCTGTAAGGAGGTTTCGATAATTATATCCAATAGCTTGTTATAGGATATTCCCGCCGCATGAGCGCTTTTAGGCAGTAAGCTATTTTTGGTCATCCCTGGCAATGTATTCACTTCCATAACGTACGGGATTCCATCTTTTATCATCATATCCACTCTAGCATAAACACTGCATTTTAATGCTCTATAGCAGGTCATTGCAGCTACAGCGACACGTTCATATGTTGCAAGTGGAAGCTCTACAACCTCTTCAATCGTAGCGATATCATCGTATTTCGCATGATAATCAAAAAATTCAGCCGTATGTTGAATCGAAATGATTGGTAAAAGCTTTCCGTCCAAAATAGAACATGTAATTTCTTCGCCCTTTATATATTTTTCAATCACTATTTCAGAATCCCATTTGAATACATCCTCAAGAGTGGAAAGTAAAGAATCCTTATCGTAGACAATCTTTACTCCTACACTGGAACCACCTGAATTTGGTTTGACCACTAACGGATATCCCATTCTATCTATTTCATCAAGCTGCAGATCTTCCATATTTGAAAGATGAATCCAATCTGGTGTTTGAATGCCCTCATAACGAATCATTTTTTTTGATATATTTTTATCCATACAAATACTACTTGATAGCATGCCGCTTCCTGTATAGGGAACGCCAAGGGTTTCCAATGTACCTTGAATCGTACCGTCCTCCCCATATTCTCCATGAAGTGCTAACAATGCAATATCAAGATCTCTTCCCTTTTCAACAAGCTCTATTTTATCATTTAGTTTAATAGGCACTATTTCATACTTACTCTTATCCAAATGTGCAATCATTTCTTCCCCTGTCATAAGGGACACTTGTTTTTCAGAGGACACTCCTCCCATAATAACGCCAACTCTCATTTTCCCAACTCCTAATTTTCATTTTTCAAGGTATCGCCAATTATCTTAATCCCATTGAAAATATCCTCTTCTTTTAAGCGAGAGAATCCTAATCGAAACGTATTACTTCCGCCTCCATCTGTATAAAAGACATCTCCAGGAGAAAAAACAACTCCCTTTTGATAGCACTTTTTCAAAAGTATACGAGCATTTATTTCTTTTTCTAACTCTATAAAAAGATGAAGTCCGCCATCTCCAGTCATTCTTTTAAATGGAATGTATTGATTACAAGAATGAAGGGCTAGTTCATATTTTTTCTTATAAATTGACTTGGCCTTTTTTAAATATTTTTCGAAATAACCATCATGTAAATATTGATAAAGCACTGCCTGATCCAATGTGGACGTATGAATATTGCGTGCCCTTTTCATACTTTCTAAGTAGTGGATTAATTTCTTATCCGCTAATATCCATCCAACACGTAAGCCCGGAAAAAGAACTTTTGAAAAACTGCTAATATAGATAACATTGTTCCCGGGTCCAGAAAAGGTCAATAACGGAGCTAAATGTGAACCTGAATAACGTAACTCCTCATTAAATCCATCCTCTACAATTGGAATTTGATATTTTGAAAAAAGGTTCATGATTTTAGACCTTTTTTCAGAGGAGGTGACAATCCCAGTAGGGTTATGGTAGGACGGAATTAGATATGCAAAATCAAAATCTGTTTCGGACAAACTTTTCTCAACTTGACAAATATCGATACCATCATCCTGCATCTCCATCCCGTGGATTTCATATCCATGTAATCGAAAAAGCTTTAATGCAGTATGATGGGTAGGGTTTTCGCAAATAATACGCCCGGATTTTTTAGCTAAGGAAGACAATAAAATATCCAGACCCTCAGTGAAGCCATTCGTAATGAGGATATCTTTGTTGGAAATGTCTACACCTTTCATTTCCATATAGTGAAGAAGGTAATGAATTAAGGGTCTATAACCTTTGGCATATCCGTAGTTCAAAATGATATCTCCTTCATCGGATAACCTGGTCAAAAAAGCCCTTTTAAAATTTTCGACATCAAAAAGCTTTTCATCCGGGGCAATACTATTAAATGAAATCATACCTTTTTCCCAGCGAACACCGTGCTTCATTAAATCTAATTCATCCGCTTGCAACGTAACTTCACCGAGCTTTTCTTTCCAGTTGATTTCGATAGATGGTGTCTGGGATGCATCGACTTTCCCTACAAAATTCCCTTTTCCCTTTATTGCATAGATTAGACCTTCTTGTTCTAAATCTGCATAAGTAGTGAGAACAGTCGTTCTGCTAACCGATAATAATTTACTGAGCTCTCGGGTAGATGGGAGTTTCTGATGCTCCAATAGCTGTCCTTTCATAATCATTTTTTTCAAATGATCCTTTAATTGGATATAAACCGGACGATTTTCTACAAACTTAAAATCATTAAACACTTTCTTGCCCTCCTTATTATCATTTTTACATAATTTTATCTATCTCAAAAGGTCCACCACATATGTATTTTCTTTAACTAGTGGTATGGTTTAAAAAACCATTCATACATCTTTTTACAAATGTAGTGTAGTGCTTTCCTAAGTGGAAGTAAAAAATCCCTCTTGGTAAGAGTACTATTTTTATACCGTAACCAGTTGTTTTGTATCTTTTAAACGACTTACATGAAATTAGTGTTTGATTAAAAAATGTTTTAGACTATAGAGAAAAGTATTAGACTGTCAAAATATAGTTGCAGACTGAAAAATTATTTTCTGTACATGAAAGCACCTTTTGTTAAGATAAAACCAACGTATCGCAAAAGATTTAAAAATCTCAAACAAGCATAACCCCGTTCTAAATTTAGGACGGGGTTAAAAATATAGTTGCTTTATTTTTGATGTAAGATACTTCACTACACTAAAAAACATAACAATAAAGTCATATATAAATTTAAGCTTTATTCAACAATAGCGCCCGATTGTGGAAGATTTTATTGAAGATAAGCATCCCTTTAGCTTAATAATGAAAAGACAATTTCTTACTATTAATTGATGCCTTCTCCTACAATTAAAAATCTATTATGTTTATTTTTTTGAAATTACAGTAAACATACCCGTCATGTTTGGTGAGTAATCTTTAAAATCATACTTTTCATAGAACGATTCTTTACCTTGTGATGCAAACAAACCGACAAACGCCTTATCAGGCGCATTTCGATTTAAGTACTCAACCAAAATATTCATTATTTCTTTCCCAATACCATTTTTCTGATAATCTGGATGAACCACTATATCTTGAATATAGAAATAGATAGCCCCATCACCAACAATTCTCCCCATTCCTACAATTTGTTCATTATCATTGACAGTGATGCAGTGAATCGAATTCTTCAGTGATGTTTCCACCACTTCAAAATTCATATAATTAGTCCATCCCACAGAATCGCACAAATACTTGTATTCTTCCAATGTTGGGATGTTATTTTTAAACTCATATTTCTTCAAAATGTATCCTCCAAGTCCTTAATTTCAACAAGTATATGAATTCGACATCTCTTTATCTATTCCTTTTACTCAACTAAACTCCCTTTAGCTAAAGTATAAACCTTCACATTCTCTACGATGTTGTTCCACAATCTAGCCCGATTGCGAAACAAGAAAAAATTCTTCTCCAATTCCCACCCTAACTGTAGGGACATCTATATAACTACCATCTGCTAATTTTCGCAAAATTTTATCACTAACCGAAGTACTCATAATTTCTTTCCCCCCAAAAAAGATTTATAGTTATTATTATAAAGCAATTCCAGGAGGTGAAATATGGATAAATCAAAAAAGAAAAACATTATAATCTTAATCATTTTAGCACTCATAGTTTTAATAACAGGTTATACTATATCCACTATCCAAGACAGAAATACAACGAAAGAAAAAGCTGCTGAAGTTGCGAAAGAGCACATAAAAAAAGAAGAGAATATAGATTTTGTGGTAACTGATGTCAAAATTGAACATTTAGACCTCGCAGGATTTATTACAGTCTCAGGATATGATAAAAATAATAAACAACAAAGACATTATGTTGTAATAAATAAGACTCAAAATTATATCATCGATCATTGGGGAAAAGAATAAGGTAATATAATAAACTCCCAACAACTAAATACATAAAATAACATAATTATAGCAAGGGGCTGCTTGTGTGCTGATTTGTAATGCATTCCCTTATTCTATGAGGAAAAATATGAGTAATTTAAAAAAGAACAAGCTGCTAAAGCTGCCATAGAACATATTAAGAAAAAAGAAAATATAGATTCTGTGGTAACTAATATCAAAATCCATCAGTTAGAACTCAGAGGTTTTATTACAGTTAGAGGATATGATAAAAATAATAAACAAAAAAGATTTTACGTTGAAATAAATAAAATTCAAAATTATACAGTCACTTCTTTAGGAGAGTAATAATCATTTTCCAACAGAAAACTCTCACCTTCAAATACTATGTTAATAGGGTACCTTAATGGTGTCTTTTCTTTATTTATTAAAGGACCTGCTCAATTAGTTCGTAACAGCATAAAATAAACCGAATCCGTTACATGTGAACTCCTATGTTTTCCCCTCTTACTTAAAGGAGGAACTATTATGGGCTTTGGTGGTAGTTGTGGAGGTTGTGGCTTTGCTGGAGGATTTGCATTACTCGTTGTACTCTTCATATTATTAATCATCGTTGGAGCTACTTGCTTCTGCTAAAAACAATTAGAAAAGGTGCTCATAAGAGTGCCTTTTCTTTATGGGGAACAGCCACATTGCCATCAACCTAAGAAAACAGGTTACCCCCAAAACGATAAATAAGCTCTTTTTCACAAGAAAGCCCAAAAATTTCGTTCTGGGGTGTAATAAAACTTTAGCTTGATGGGCATGTGACGCTACCCCATTATGCAAAAGATAAAAATTGGAAGCCAATAGATGAAAAATAATAATTCCTTATTCAACTAACGCATGCATTAGTTGAACAACCTAAGGCTGCTTCGGTAACCATTTTTTTGTACCAACTGGCAGTTTAGTTTTCAATATGTGAAAAGGGATTTCTAAGTGATTAATTGAATATATATTTATTGTTTACTAATTTTTGGGAGGTCCCTTTATGGGAGATAAGCTTTACTGTATTGCTGTATATCAAGTTCTTAATGAAGAAAGACTAGGAGCTTCGCACGGTTCTATAATAACTTATAGTGATGCTGTGACGTGATCTCCTGTTAGTGTGATAGGGTATTTTTTAATTTATTTATTATAGTAACGTACCATCTCAGTTTGTTGATATGGTGACATATCAACAAACTGAGATGGTACCACGAAATTGCAACTCTCGTCCTCAAGAATTATTTCTTTGGGGTGAAAGTTTTTTATTATATAAGTTTCATTATGTCATAATTTAAAGTTTTCGAGAGGAGAAATTATATGAATCCTATTTTATTAGATGTTCCGTTACAAATAGAAACAGACAGACTAATTCTTCGAGCACCACTTCAAGCTGGTGACGGGAATGTCGTAAACCAAGCTATTAAGGATTCAATTAGTGAGTTAAAGCAATGGTTGCTTTTATTCCAGTCAATTCCTACTGTTGAAGAAACGGAAATTCTCCTGAGAAATGCCCATATAGATTTTTTGAAAAGAGAAAGCTTTCGCTATCTTATCTATCATAAGGGTACTAATGATTTTATTGGAACTGCTAGCCTTCACGGAATTAATTGGAAGATTTCTAAATGTGAAATTGGATACTGGATTAACACACAATTTAGTGGCAATGGATATATGACAGAAGTAGTAAGTGAGTTAACAAACCTTGGATTTCAGTTACTCAAATTTAGAAGGATTGAAATACGATGTGAATCTAATAACACTAAAAGTCGTACGATCCCTGAAAAACTAGGTTTTGAGCTTGAAGGGATATTACGTAATGACGATCTTTCAGCTGACGGTAAAAAACTAACTGATACCTGCATCTATGCAAAGGTAAATTAGATTAAAATTTTAAAATTCCTTGTACAACTAAAGCATGCGATAGTTGTACAACATATCTTAAGGTCGGTTTCCAAATTTGGAAGGCGGCTTTTTTGATTTTTTATAACGAACGGTGGCATAACTTTTAAGGGGTCACACGGCCCAAAAAAGAAAATTGTACGTTGAGGAATATTTTTACATATCGTTAAGAAATAAAAACACAGGAGAAATGATTTTCCCTGTTGTTGATTTAAATTAAAGTTTGATCAAAGTATTGCTACAAATATTGATTTTATAAATAGAAGAAACCCACACAATTTGAAAAAGTTTGATCAAAATGTGTGGGTTTTAATTTTGGATTCCTTAAGTTTTTATAAAAAAGATTGAACATTTTATGTGGCCTCCCTAAATAAATGCAGTTGTCAGTTTAATTATATTCCTTCATGATATAGCATATAAATTTCACTTTTAAAAAAAGAAACATTTTGTTCAATCGCCTAACAGAACAAAATCCCCCTTAAAATGAAAAAATACGCTATTCTTTCTGTAGAATCATAGGAAAGGATGGGGTTTTTGTATGCCTATTTCTGTATCTGATGAATTACAACTATTTGCTCAAGAGATTCAAAGCTTTTTATCTCCAAATATCTTACGAGATCTTGATAACGATGTGGCGAGACTCCTATCTAATATAATGGATTATTATTTTTATAATGGAAATGATAATCATGCAAAAAACCGATTCTCTTTACAATAAAAAGAATCGGTTTCTATTTTTATCCTCTAGATAATATTGGACTAATGAATGCTGAAACTGGGATATTATTACTTGAGAGCATTAATTGTAATCGTGGCAGCCTGCGCGATCAGTTCATTATCATAGGTAGCATCCTTTGTATCACGACTGGACAGAATTGCAATGATAATGGGTTCTCTATTCGGTGGCCAAACGATTGCAATATCATTTCGTGTTCCGTAGCTTCCGGCTCCTGATTTATCAGCGACTTCCCAGTCTTTTGGTACGCCAGCGCGGATGAGTTTGTCTCCTGTAGCGTTTCCGTGCATCCAATCCGTAAGAATTTTACGTTTGTCAGCTGGGAGTACATTTCCAACTGTGAAAGCCTTAAGATCGGTAGCAAGTGCTTTAGCTGTACTTGTATCACGGATGTCACCAGGAATAGCTTCATTTAAATCTGTCTCAAAGCGATCTGCCTGGGTAACTCTATCACCAATCTGTTTGAGCGCTGTTTCAAATCCTTCAGGCCCGCCTAGTTCCTTAAATAAAAGGTTCCCTGCGGTATTATCACTGTAACGAACGGCAGCTTCTGCAATCTCTCCAAGTGTCATACCAGTATCTACATATTTCTCTGTAATGGGTGAATATTCAACTAAATCATCTTTTGTATAAGTGATAACTTCGTTTAATTTGTCAATTGGATTTTGCATTAGCAATGCTCCTGCAGCTAATGCCTTATATGTTGATGCGAAAGCAAACCGTTCATTTTGTTTATAAGAAACTGTTCGATTTGTACCAGTATCAATTGCATAGATACCTAGTCGAGCATCGAACTTTTTCTCAAGTTGAGCGTACTTTTGATGAGTCGCATGATTTGTATGCTTTGTTTTTTCTTTTGCTTCCACTTGCAATGGTTCACCTGTAAAGAGTTTTACACTTACAAGACTTAAACTTAGTATACCAACACACATCCCTATTTTTAGCATCCTTGTACTTTTCAAAATGATCATTCCTTTCAGACTTTTAATACTTAAAACAAATGTTAAATTAGATACAATGTACACAATTTAAATAACAGTTTTCACCATTACATATCCCCCCATTACTTGATTAGACTCTTATGTACGAATTGAAAAAACAACCGTATTTAAGGCGTTTCAAAAGATTACAGATGTATCAATACTACAGATGTAGTTCTTTACTACATTTGTAGTAATGCCACATCTGTAGTATAGTATTACATATGTAATTGGATTGAGTCAACTTTTTATTTTTCCCCATCAAGCTACTATAAATATGCTATATACCTGTTTTAAAAAATTTTAAAATCCAAGAGAGTTGGTGTTGAAGGACATGTTTTTAACGCATTTTATAATTGGTTTATTGGTGTCTTCATTTTCCATTACTGTTATTCTACTTATAAGAAAATGGTTTGGCAGACAACTGACAGAAAAATGGCATTATCATTTATGGATGTTTCTTTTTATCGCTTTAGCACTTCCATTCATACCTACTCATTTATATAATTTTAGTTTTCTCTTTAGCGATGGGGATACATATCAGACTAATGTGCTCAGTACTGATATGGGGATAAATGGAACTAATATGATACAGGGATTAAACCTAATACAAGACTTTTCTGTATCTGTCAATCGGCCAGATCTATCCTTACTTAATGTGGGAGTAATGGGAGTATGGATGTCAGGGGTGCTATTATTTACTTTTACCACGGTTCGTGGATGGATAAAACTTAGAAGGATAAAGAATTATTCTTCTACGTTTTCTAATCAAGAAGTTCTCGTGCTTTTCGAAGAATGCAAGAAAAGACTACAGATTAAAAAATCAATAAAAATTGTTATTTCCAAAAGAGTCCAATCTCCAATGATATTCGGACTTTTTCAAACATATATCGTCTTACCTTCTCAGCATGAAAACTGGCTCAGCTTAAAACATTACGAGTACATCTTTCTTCATGAACTGAATCACTATAAAAACAAGGATTTGCTGACAAATTACGTGATATTGTTCTATCAAATCATTTATTGGTTTAATCCCCTTGTCTGGCTTGCTTTTAGAGAAATGAGATTAGATCGGGAAATCGTATGTGATACATCTGTTTTACATTTGCTAGATGATAATTCATTTAGTGAGTATGGACATACAATCATTAATTTTGTGGATCTTTCAAAACGATCAAGTAAGCTACCATTAGTAACACAAATAAACGGTTCGAAGAGTCAAATCAAAAAACGAATTGAACAAATCGCTACCTATAAGCCTGGCGCAAAGAAATCAATAAGAAAAAGCGTCTTTATTTATGTATTGGCTAGTATCATTTTGACAGTCCAATTACCTGTCATTTCCGTATTTGCGACGGAGAACGACCGATACTATTTTAATAATGACGGAACAGTTTATGAGGATTTACATCAATTCTTTAAAGGGTATGAAGGAAGTTTTGTTTTATATGATCAGAGTGCAAAACAATATCGCATTTATAATGAAGAGAAAAGTACGTTGCGGGTATCACCTGATTCCACATACAAAATCTATAGTGCCTTATTTGCACTAGAATCAAATGTGATATCATCAGAAGAATCCACTATTCCATGGAATGGGATAGTGCAATCCTATGACGCTTGGAATATGGATCAAGATGTCTCATCTGCTTTAAAAAAATCTGTAAACTGGTATTTCCAAGAACTAGATCGTAGAACAGGGTTTGAAACAATCCAAGCCAATCTACAAGATATACACTATGGAAACTCAAATGTATCCGGGGGATTAGGTGAATTTTGGCACGAATCCTCATTAAAAATTTCTCCAGTTGAGCAAGTGCAACTGTTGCAGGCTTTTTATAACAATCAATTAGGATATAAGGAAACTCATATCCAAGCTTTAAAGGAAGCACTGCTCTTAGAAAAGAATGAAGAAGCTCGCCTATCAGGAAAAACAGGTACAGGAACAGTGAATGGAAAAAACATCAATGGTTGGTTTATCGGATATGTTGAGACGAAGAACAATACTTATTTCTTCGCTACCAATATACAAAATGAAGATGATGCATCTGGAAGCAAGGCTGTAGAAATTACTTTATCAATTTTAAAAGATTTAGGAATCTATTAAAGAAAATGGAGGAGATAAATATGGAGAAAAATATTCCTAGTATATCAGAATCAGAGTGGGAAATCATGAACGTGCTTTGGGATGAAGCTCCTCAAACAGCAAATGACATCATACGCTCCTTACAGGAGCGTACTGATTGGAAGCCGACAACTATACGTACTCTTCTCGATCGGTTGGTTCAAAAAGATGTAGTAGGTGTTAATAAAGATCTAAGAGTTTACACCTTTTACCCGCTTTATATACAGGAAGAGTGCCAGCGTGCCGAAGCCGAATCATTTATCAAGCGTATCTATGGAGGTACTTTAAAATCCATGCTTGCCCAATTCATTCAGGAAGATACCCTATCTGATGATGATATTAACGAACTACGCCTTATTTTAGATAAGAAACCTAAAAAGCAATAATATAAAAAAAGCGATTTGGAATTTTTCCAAGTCGCTTTTTTCGGTCGAACTCTAAATAGCGGAGACATATTACTTATATAATTTTATCAATCTTTTTTGTAAAGCAATGCTAAGCTTTCATTCTCATGTTTCATGTAAGTATTGGTTTACGTGAAAAATAAGAACCAACATAAAATAATCATATAACTACCTTAATTAGATATGATGTGTTTTATTCTATAGACGATTTGTTGGCTGACAACTTATCCAACAACATTTTACATATGTCGGACAATCGAGATGGCTTAATGCCATCCCTTGTCCGAAACCAATTCAGCCCCCACCTACTCACTGGTTACGTCCTTCACGTTCTAAATGTTCGATTTTGACATCGGTTACCACAAAGTCTATATTTTTTTTCTTTTTCATGTGTTCTATGGAAACTTTAGCAGCTTTTTCTTTTGTTATGTTTCTATTGTGAATAATTAATGACGTACAGCCTATGGCTAAAATTATAATTGCTAAAATGATTAAAATTATAATATTTCCCCTTCTTAATTTACCCATATTTTTCCTCCTGAAATTGTTTTATAATTTATACTATAAATCTTTTTTAGGGAGAGGGAAACTATGAGTAGTTCAGTTAGTGATGAGGCTCTTGTTGGGGTATCGCCACACATCCATCAACTTAAGAAAAGTAGACACCCCCAAAACGACAAAATACACTGCCTTCTCAAAATAACTAATATTTAAAGGTTTACATTTGATAGTATAAAAGTTAGTGATTAATCAATAACTGATAATCAATTTTAAAAAAATTATAATTCTCTACTCATAGTTTTAGTCTAGATTTTCATCCTCTACTTTTTTATTTTGCCCATTAAGGAGGTTAACGTTTCTTTTAACCCATCCTTATACGGTGTAGCTATAATTTCACCTATTCTATTTTCATATTTTTCTCCGCTTAGAGTAAATCCTTCTTCTGTAAGATACATTATTTCTACTACTTCCTTCATAAATGGATTAAACAATCCACTTATACGAATTACATTTTTATTTAATGGAATAACTAATTTTTTATTCCCAGTAATTTCACGTGCAAGTTTTATTATTTCTTTCCCTGAAATCAATCCAGCACCAGGTATATTCCAATTTTCCCCATAAGAGTCATCTTTGTTTGCTATCTCCACGATCATCTTTGCAGCATCTGGTAAATACACATATTCTCTTGGTGTTTTTAAATTACCAATAAAAACAGAAATTTTATTTTCTGCAAATCCATTCAATGTTGGTTGTAAATATGAATTCTGTGAAGTTATACCATAATAGTCCGGTAACCTAACAATTAATGCTTTTGCACTTTGCCATTTCCTATCAAATATTAAATTTTCAAATTCTACCCTAATCTTCCCTTTTTTTGTATGAGGTTGTTTTGGATGATCTTCATCTCCCTTAGCTACTTGATGACCATAAACATAAATTCCATCTACAATAACTATTTTCTTACCTAAAATATCTGCTGCCTTCATTACGTTTTCTCCAAGTAAAAGAAGCTTATCTGCCATTTCATGATATTGAACATTCGCACATTGAAATATAACATCTACATCTTTTGCTGCTTCTACGATAGTCCTATAATCGAAGATATCACCTAACCTATAAGTTAACAGTGATGTAAAACCATGCTCTTTCATTAATTCTTTCAATTTATTTTCTGAACGTCCGAATGCAATAACTTCTATCCCCCTAAATAATAGTTCTGATACAATCGCTTGCCCCGATCCACCTGTTGCCCCTAAAACAACCGCTTTTTTCATATAATAAATCCCCCTTTAAATTAATTAATTAGTTAGTTATTTATCAATCAATAACTAATGTTGAAATAAAAAACCGAAAAGAATCGGTTATCTTATTTTCTTTAATTATGAATGAGTTCGGGTAAATCTAAGTAGTAGGAAATGTTACAAAGTATTCCTCTAGCTAAGAAAGTTGTTACTTCCCTCTCTGCATTTGGAACATTCGCTAATTGGAACCTCTCCAAAATGTAGCTTCTAATACGAGACAAACCAATTTTTGTACAGTTTCTTATTGCATCTTCTGTAACTGAAAGTCCTATCACCTGCAAAGCAATTTCATTAGGGTATGATACAGACAACTCTTCATATGCCTCAACCATTTTTGTTACAATTTGCTCAGGACTTGATTCCACATTTTTAAATGTTTGAAGTATTCTTTCGAATGCTCTTTCCAAAGCTGCGACAAATAACTCTTCTTTTGTTCTGAAAAATCTAAATATATAAGGTTGAGAAATCCCAACTTTTTCTGCAATTAATGCTGTAGTAGTAGTATAATAACCTTTTTCTGCAAAAACCTCTAATCCAGCTTCAAGGATTTCTTCCTTTCGATTTTCCTTTCTCTGATTCATTATATGTCAACTCCTTCAAATTTGTTATTGATGAATCACTTACTTCCATAATAACTTATTCCTATTTAAGATTCAACGTTTCAAGGATTTCTTTCGATTTTCCCTTCTCAAGTTTATTATATGTCAACCCCTTCAAATTTATTATTGATTAATTACTTACTTGCTCATTTCTATTTACTCCATCGTACCTTTAGTACTGTTTTTTAGTTATATAACACATAAAAAAATTGGTTTATTTTGTTAGCTTCTAATCGACTACATAATTGTGTCAATGAAATATGAGCTATGTTTTGACTTAACCAAATTCATAGAGCCACTAAATCTTGTGCGCAGTAATTACTTTTCGTTTCATAAATCCTATATTTTTAGCTAATTGCTCTAAAGCATCAGGTGACATATATCGTTGCAACTCTTTAGAAAATAATTCTAGTTCATCAAAAATCGATAGATTCATATTAAAAACGCTATCCTTTCCCATTTGGAGTGAACCCTGAGAATGAGACGATAAAAAACACCTCTCTAAATCGTAAGTATCAGTTATGATTTTAATGGAGGTGTTTTTCGCATGGGGAAAAAGAATCATTATCCCGCCGAAATAAAGTGGAAAGTAGTTGAAATGAAACACCAAGGATTCAAAAATAAAGAAATTATGGATGCCTTAGGAATTAAACATGTGGCTCAAATTAAAACTTGGATGAAATGGTATCGTGAAGGCGAAACCTATCGGTTTGAACAATCTATTGGAAGACAATCTGCACATGGAAAAGGTTTAAAAAAGTTAACAGAACTTGAACAAAAAGAATTAGAAATACGTTATTTAAAGGCAAAGATTATATTGCTGGAAAAGTGCCAAGAAATTTTAAGGAGGTGGGAGGAAAAGAAGAAATAATGAAAATGATAAAGGAATGGCAATCAACTTTCACAATTGCAGAACTGTGTTCCATATTTAATATTTCACGTGCTACTTATTATCGTTGGAAAAAGCACGAGAAAACAGTAACTAATCATGAAGAAAAAACCGTAATAGAAATATGTCAACATCATAAATATCGGTATGGATATCGTCGGGTTACAGCTTGTCTACGTGATCAATTTAACATCGTAATGAATCATAAAAGAGTATTACGTATCATGAGAAAATACAACGTATTATCTCGAGTTAGAAAAAAGAAAAAGATATTTGTGCTCGGTCATGAACCAGTGGTAGCTAAAAATAGAATACAACGGAGATTTAAAGCTACCAAGCCTAATGAAAAATGGTTCACTGATATCACGTATTTGATGTTCGGCAATAAGACTCTTTATTTTTCATCTATTATAGATGGGTTTAACAATGAAATTGTAAGTTATAAAATAGGTGAGACACAGGATGTTTCTCTTGTATTAGATACTCTAAAAGAGGCTTTAAGAAAGCGAAATGTGATTGATACGATTTTGCATTCGGATCAAGGAAAAGTGTATACATCAAAACAATTTCAAACATATGCCAAAGAAAAAGGCATTATCACAAGCATGTCTCGTACAGGAAACTGCCATGATAATGCCCTCATAGAATCCTTTCATTCTCATTTGAAATCCGAAGGATTCTATGCGCAAAATATAAAACAATCGAATAATGCTAGTATAATACAAACTGTGGATGAATATATCCACTACTATAATAATGAACGGATTCAGAGAAAATTAGATAATATGTCACCTATAGCTTATAGGAAACATGTTGTCTAGGTGTTTTTTCTTTGTCTCACCAAATGGGGTCAGACCACTATGATTCTACAGAAAGAATAGCGTATTTTTTATTTTAGGGAAATTTTGGTTTGTGTGCTTGATAGCGATGGGGCGTAATTCCTATATCTAGTGAACCGTTTTTATACTTTCCGAACAATAGCCAAATAAATGGATGATGCTATACTTTGAATAAAAAACACAAGCATTACATAATAAATAAAATATTCCTTATCTATTAACTTAAATATTGCTACTAATGCTACTCCAATTAATATACCAACCGTTAGAACAGTATAAGATAGTGACTTAATTTTAAAGATGAACATTTGTCCTCTCTCATCTTGTGACTCCATCCGACGTTCAAAAGTAATTTTGTAAATTTCTGCAATGAACACTAATACTACCAACACACAAATAACAATCGTAGCAATATTAACCATTATTCATCCTCCTCATATTTAAATACATCAGTTATCTCTTTCTCAAGCGAATTAGCAATTTTGAAAGCTAAAATCAAAGAAGGGTTATATTTATTTTTTTCTAAAGCTACTATAGTTTGTCGACTGACACCAACTGCATCTGCTAATTGTTGTTGCGTCCATCTTTTTTCAGCTCTTCCTACCGTTATATTATTTTCGAGCATGTTATTCCTCTCTTCTATTACACAGTTATCTCAACTTGATAGTAATATATTTTTTACAAAAAGTAAAGAATATATTACTGTAAACCGAATAACACATTATATGTTTAACTGAAAAAACGTGAAAATTATACGTTATTACATTTATTTGGGATAAAAACCATGAATTCTTTGTACTAAAGATTATTTTGGCTAGAAACCTTGTTACAGTTTTAATAATTTGTTTTTGGTGTAGCTTGAAGTGTCCCAAAAATAAAAAGTTTGTACATTTTCATCTGGAGATGTCAATTTTCTCGTTTTGGGGGTATTTGTATTTCTTAGCTTGATAGCGATGTGGTGCTACCCCATGCCCATCAACTTAAGAATTTTATAACACCCCCAGGATGAAAATTCCGTGTATTTTTGACAGAAAACGGCTTATTTTTTCGTTTTGGAGTATTTTAAAATTCTACAGAAAGAATAGCGTATATTTTCATTTTAGGGAGAATTTTGTTTTGTTAGGTTGATAGAGATGGGGCAGGACCCCCTATAGATTAATTAATAAATAGGGTATTTTATCCAATTAAATTATGTATAAATATGGTAAATTTATATTGTGATATTCGCTGTTAGAAAGGAGGTGAATATGATGATAATGCAGATAATATTGTATTTTTTCTTCCCGGTAACATTGTTAGCTACTGTTTTTCTTTCTAAAAAGTCACATCTAAAATCAATCTTCAAATTCATTCCAGCTGCTGTTTCAGTAATATTAGCGGTTTTCTTCTATTCCTTGTTTTTATATAATAATGGAATAGGTGAGTTCATGTCCGCTCTCTTTTTATGCGGTATAGCATTAGCAAATCTATTTTTAATTTTAGTATTTAAATTATTCAATAATGCTGCTCCAAGTAATTAGAAAAAGGGCTGTTAAAAGATAACAGAAGTAGAGCATTGATTCTAAATGCCCTACTCCATGTTCTTATTAACGGCAAGATTTTATTCTTAACCAAGCTAAGATAGCAGTTGCCATTGCGTATTTACCTTTATAAGGAGTAGCACCATACATCCATCAATTTAAGAATTCAGAATTACCCCAAACGAAAAAATGAGCTTTTTTGTTAAAAGTTAGCACAAAATTTCATTTTGAGGGTACTATAAAATTTTAGCTTGTTATCAATGTGGCGGGATAACTAACCTAAAAAATACATCTATATTTTACTGGTGATGATAAGTTAATTAAAGTTGATGGATAGCCAAACTCCATTGAAGCATCTATAAATTCTTCTAAATGTTGCACCGATTCAGTGACTATTTTCACCAAATAACTATATTGTCCGGCTAATCTGTGGCACTCAAAGACCATGGGATTTTCTTTGCAAAAATTTCTGAATTGTTGACATTTTTTTGATTCAAACAAAACAAAGGCCGTTACATTCTTATTTAATTTCTCTAGGTCTATAACTGCCCTATAGGCTGTAATAATATTTTTATCCTCTAATTTTTTTACTCTTTCTTTTACAGCAGGTGTTGATAGGTTTACCATTTTCCCTAGTTCAGTCATAGATATACGTCCATTTCCTTGAAGAATATGTAAAATTTTTCGATCAATATGGTCCATTCTAAACACTCCCTTTTTATTTAAAGCAAAACATTTATAATGAATAAATTTTTTAAGTCTTTTAGATGAAATAGCTAATAATTTGTATTTAAACAAAATTATATTATATTTATAATTTTGTGTATATGATTAAAAAAATGTTATTGGAGGAATAAAAATGGGACTTGAGATGAGAAAGTGTTGTGAGAAATGTAGTAATAAGATTGAAGGGCACTCTTTGGCGTTTATTTGTACACATGAATGTACATTTTGTGAGGATTGTACAAAATTAATGAATTATGTTTGTCCTAATTGTCAAGGAGAACTTGTTAAAAGACCTAGGCCGCTATCTAGTAGTGTCTGCTCTCTTAACATATAGGGGTACCGCTCCATCGCTATCAAGCTAAGAAATACAAATACCCCTAATTACAAAAAAACGTTATTCTTTCTAAACAAGCTAGATTAGAAAGGATGACGTTTTTTTATGAATCTTTCGATTAAAGATGAACTACAATCATTTGTGGAAGAATTACAGCGATATGTTACACCTGTATTTTTAGAAGAACTGGCAAGAGAAATTGGCTTTATAAAGCGAAAACGCAAGTTTTCTGGTTCAGACTTAGCTACCATTTGTATTTGGATCAGTCAAAGAGTGGCAAGCGATCCTTTAGTCCGATTATGCAGTAGACTTCATGCAACCGCAGGCACTTTACTCAGCCCTGAGGGCTTAAACAAACGGCTAAATCGAAAAGCAGTTTTGTTTTTACAGCATATTTTCTCTTTACTGTTACAACAAAAAATATGTGAACAAACACAAATCTCTAACCAACTTTTCTCGTATTTTGAGCGAATTCGTATTCTAGATGCCACTGTATTTCAAGTATCAAATGTTTTAGAGAATGTATATCCAGGCTCTGGAGGCTGCGCCCAAAAAGCTGGAATCAAAATTCAATTAGAATATGATTTACATAGTGGGCAATTTCTTAATTTCCAAGTGGGACCCGGAAAAAATAATGATAAAAAATTTGGTACGGAGTGTTTAGATACCTTACGACTAGGAGATTTATGTATTCTTGATTTGGGTTATTTTTCATTGGAGGACTTAGATCAAATGGATCAACGAGGTACATACTATATTTCTCGTTTAAAACTAAATACGAATGTATATGTGAAAAATCCAAACCCCGAATACTTTAAAAACGGTGCAATAAAGAAACAATCGGAATACATACAAATCGATGTGAAACAGATTTTGAAACAACTACAGCCTGGAGAAACATTTGAATTAAAACATGTGTATAAGTTTGTATATTTGAGGAGATGTGCGAGACAGGTGTGAATTTAGGAGGGATCCAATATTTTCTATTCAAGTATGATAGAATGGAAATATACCCAAAATGGAGGAACAACAAATGAACTCAAACACAAAACAGTTTATTTATGATATCCAGCAAAGAAAGAACAATTATATGGAAGATGTATTAATAGCAATACAACACCCTAAAAAAGAGCAATCTGAACAAGTCATTCAAAATATAGTAGAGAAGATGGATATGATGATCAGTTTAGTTGCTACTTACATGACTATTGAATCAGAATCTACAAAAGAATTAAAAGAGCTTCAGGAAGAACTTATTCATGCTCAAGCATATATTCAAAAACGGAAATTTGAAGAAACACAGAGTTAAAACCCTGTGTTTTATTTGGTCGTCGATGACATTAATTTTTTATGAGTCTGATTATTATTTTGGCATAATCCATACAATTTGTTGAATGCGTACAATATATGGCACCGTATCTTCAATAAGCAAATGATCTGGTTTCACATCTTTTAACTTTCCTCTTACATTACCTCTTACAGTTTCAATAACCACATGTTTACCAATTACTGATTGTAATGTCTGAAATACGTAGGGATTGGGTGCACTTACCATATGTTGTTCACTCAAGTCATTTCCTTCCGAATAACTCATTCTATAAGACTCCTTTCTAACTTGCATTCTTTCTCCTAATATATGATATAAATCTTATAAATATGCTAGAAGGATAATTCATTATAGGAACGGAAATAACATTTTAATAAGGTATGGTTTCTATTTCTAAATTGCTAAAAAATGATTTATAGAAAGTTACTTTTACGAGGTAATAGGTGATGATAGATGGATATTTTGAATGTACATCTAAGTTGTTCCTTTTAGGATATGTATCATTTTAAATACGCCCTTTATTAAAATAGTGCTCATACTTTTTTTGAGATTTTTTCGTAATACGTGCGTTAAGTAAAATTGCTAACAATAAAAACAGTCCATATTTCCTCCCTGTAGCTCCTATGATAATCACACTACTACAAACAAGTACAATTAATAGGATAAACGAAATAAATACGATTATAATTCTTTGAGATCTTCTCGTATTTTATGCGTTCTTTCCTTGCATCCATCTAAATTCCTCCTTTACATTATCCATTTCACTCTCAAATAAATCTTGCTCTTAAAAAGGAAACAATATATCGCTTTAAATAATTAGTTTGTTTTTTTATTAACTAATTTATATAACGTAAAAAGAAACCCTACCAATATTAAGCTTTCCATTATGATAATCCCGACTCTCTCCTTCCTTTTACCCCCCAACACATCAGATGAAAGTTATGTATATTCTATATTAGCTGCAGCAAACAAAAAGGATCCTCCCTTCTTTTAAAGGCTGATCCTTTTCTTCGTTCATTCAACTATTTTTAGCTATTCTTGATTAATTAGAATCACAGCTGGTCCATCTACACGAATTCCACCAACTTCGATTTTTTCATAAGGCTCAACTGTAATAGAAATAATCCCTTCTCGCTTCTTTAATTCATTACTTAATTCTTTTGTTAACATTTTTTTCATGTGTGCACTCCTTCTTACTGCTTCATTTACTATTGTTATGTAAATAAGATTAAAAATGGTTTCCTGGTCTGGAAACCATTTTTTGTAGTTGACCATATGGTGTTACCAGTTCGTTTATCAATTTTACGTAAAGAAGATAAACAATTACTATTCACTGTCTCAGTAGATGTAAGGAACTCTTAAAGAGATAGCGGTGAGATTGATTGTTTTTTCTTCTAGAAATAATGACTTAGATAATATATTACCTAAAACAATGAAAGCCCTACCTCTCTTTCATCCTTACGGATCCTTGTCCGTGCCAGTGTGAATCAGGATTGCAAAAATCAAGTGACTATTTAATCGAGTTATTTGATGAAACTTTGAACGTTCGTAAAAGAAATTTAAAAATAAAAATGGATAAGGTTGAAGTAATAATAAAAGAGGTTCCTACTCTAAAAGTGAGTTGAAGAAATTGAATGTCTTTGAAATGATTTGCTTTGAATACTCATCATATTCCCGAAAAATTCAGGATATTTTCGGGGGATATTATACATTATCTATAATGAACCTTAACAGAAACTTTTTATTTGATTTTCAGTGATTCCTTTAATTAATTCTAGTTCACTAACCAAAAATTTATATGCATCATCCAACAATTTTTTTTCGCTTGTATTCAGTGCTTTTTCTTTCTCCATACGCATTAAATCACGTACAACTTCAGCACCTTCTTGTATTTCACCCGTTTTTATTTTGTCAGTATTCACTTTATACCTTTGTTTCCACGGCAATGATTTATCTGATTCTCCATGCTGAAAAATGTGTATAATGTGTTTTAATGCAAGTATATCAGTAACTGGGCGTATACTCGAACTTAGTATTTTGCCCATAGGAATCAGGACTTGCATATTACTGATTGACATTTTTATAACATAATACTGTTGTTTTTTCCCTAAGAATTCTTTTTCTTCTATGGCTTCAATTATACCTGCTCCGTGCATTGGATAAACAATGTTATCGCCAATTTGAAACATATAATCCACCTCCATATATGGTAACCTTCTTAATCATAACATATATGTGTTTTTTTATCAAAATTTTATAATATCACAAAAGTATTTTTAGTGTCAATAACTTTTCCTCTAAAAATCAAATTAAGTAAAACAGCTAAAAAATAATAGGGAGCGTCCCAGTTTTCCCTTGAAGGGAAGGGGAATTTCCTCGCGTATATTCTGAAACCTCTACTCATTAACGTAGATCAGTTTTCCCTTGAAAACGACCAAATCGATCCCGTATTTTTTTCAATCTTGTGTGGTACTCCAAAATCTCAATTCTTGCTTTTTCGGCTAGAGGTGCAATTGGTCGTAAGTCTTGTAACCCCCAATAATCAACCACTACATCAAGTACTTGATCAAAATATTGTAGTGGCCCATAGTTAGCTTCTTTTGCAATTACAGCCATTCTATTTTCAAAATCAGGCATGATGGCACCTGGCATTTTAAAATTCTTAATCACATTGGCAATATGATAGCAATAATTAGGTTCCAATTCTAAATGTGTTCGAATCACGTCTCGATAAAACGCATAATGAAGAGTTTCATCTTTTGCAAGACGGCGTAATAATGTAGCAAGATCTGGATCATGCTTACTTGCAACCTTAGCAACATTATTGTAAAACACCATCGTTGCAAGTTCTTGTAGCGTCGTATACGTCATGGCTTCGATTGGTGTATGAAAATCAGGCTCAAATCCACCCTCAACGACTGATTTTCTTAATTCATGTATCCGTTTTGGGTTCACACTTCGAGTGAGTAGTAAATATGTCTCCAATAAATTCGAATGTTGATCCTCTTCTGAGGTCCAAGTATGAATAAAGTCTGTAATAACACAAAGGGAACCTTTAAAAGTCGCAGATAAATACGTTGTAAACCATGGTAAATTCACTTCTGTTAATAAAGCTGTTTCAATGGCCGTAATTACACCAGAAGGAAGAGTAACTTGACTTTCATCCCAAGGAACTCTTTTAAAGTCCATTCCCTTATCCCATGGTAAAAACTCATGATAACCCCAGTCTATCTTCTGAGCTCTTATTTTATGTTGTTCATACAGTTCTTTTAAACGTGGTTCTAATCGGAAATCTAAATCATTTGTTAGCATATAAGTGCCCCCTTTTCTTACCATGGATATTCATCCTATTTTTATCCTTAAAAATTTTCTACAAATAAATATTACTTTCCTTTTTTTAAGTCAAACATAACGAATTTGTAACAAAACTCTTTAAGAGCGCTATATTTTTATAGATTTTTTTATATCAAAAGGGGGACCGTTACATCTATTTTCTTTTTTATAAAATAGATACTGAGGCATACAATATGCTAGTTAGCCTAAATAAAAAAACTAACCTCAGTAAATACAGAATAACATTCATGGATGAAGATTCTCGTCATGTTGTAAATCTTGGTGAGTGTAAAAAGGTGCATGCCTATAAAGAATCGTTTTATAATAAAGTTTGATAGTGTTTTTTACACACTATCAGTTTATTCAGATATAAAGATTAAACGCTTGAAAAACAAATATAGTTGATTAGATAGCCTTAAACGACAAACCCCAACAAGATCAATGTACATTGGCTATGGATGAGTTAGACCAATTTTTGTGAAACGGTATACAACACAAAGGGAAGAGGCGATAAACATGCAGTCAACGGAAGCGCATATGAAGGAAAAACAACGTAGAGAAAAAATAGAAATTATATTTAGTCACATGGTAAAAGGAGAGAGTTATTTTCACGGCTCTTCCTATCAATGGAAAAACATTGTATATCAAAATTATAATAGAATACAGCAAAAAGAGTTGGAAGTTGAACAACTCATTTCGATAATGGAAAAAGCAGGGGTTCGTTTTACGCAGCATCGTTCACTCATACACTATCCCGTCATTGATTTTGTAAAATATATAGCTAAGATTTATAAGGAGCCCTTCGAAATACAATAATCATATTTAAAATAAATCTTTATAAAAGGTTTATTTTCGAAGATTTTTAACTAAAATCCCCAAAACTCATTGTAATATTCTTTTTATTCGCAATACTATTCATTTTTGTTATAATATCAACCATAGCGTATTATATTCGTTTGTATATCTTCATATTTTGAGAATTTTATTACACAAAAAGACAACTCTTAATTGGAGTTTTCTTTTATTTTTTTTGATATACATAATACTATTCTGATGCAAAGACTTCAAGATTCTTACAACCAGAGAAAAAGTAGGATTTCTCATAGTAAAGATGCTACTTTATTTCCTCATATTCCTTCATTATTTTATAAAACGTGTTTTTCTTTAGCTCCAACATTTGCATAAACATGATAGCTGTTATTTCTCCACTTTTCCATTTAGAATAAGTTTCTTCTATTATATGCATTTGTTGTTTGCTTAGGGTTGAAAGGTTTACCTGAGGACGTCCTAAATGTTTCCCCTGAGATTTAGCTACAGCAATCCCTTCCGCTTGACGCTGATGAATTTTTTTACGCTCTTGATCTGCAACATAGGAAAGTAAAGATAAGAATTGGTCTTCCATTAATCTTCCCATATCACCCATCTCACGAAATTTACGACTATCAAACAAAGTTTCGTTTTCTAAAACAACAATATCAGCTTGTAATTCTCTTGTTATGTATTTCCACTCCGAAATTACTTCATCATAGTTACGCCCCATACGATCTAAAGCATCTATGTAAACAATATCACCTGTACTTAATATTTTTCGTAATAATTGATACTGAGGACGATCAAAATGTCGTCCACTTGCTTTATCGACAAAAATACGTCGAGCTTCCACTCCACGTTCCATCATCTTATGTAATTGGCGTTGTTCATTTTGATCTTTTGTACTTACACGTATATATCCATAAATATTTGCCACGTTTGAGATTCTCCTTACATTTGTTATCACAATTATACCATTTTCGTTTATAAAGGTATTCATTAAAAATAAACGTTTGTAAAATAATTCAAATTACCTTTATAAACTTGATGTTTCAATGTTTCATAGATGTTCTTTACTTGTTTATAAAGGTATACCTTTGTAAACAGTGTTCACTTTTTAGGACAGTTCATATTTAAAAAGTAAAACCCACCGTTAAATATCCAAATAAAAACCCAGTGATATCATGGACATGTACTGATATCACTGGGGTTTATGAGTTTAACATTTTGTATCTTTTTTAAAGACTCACTAATTCTAACTTTGTGCATAACTAATGTAAGGATTAAATTTCTAAAGATTTACAATATTTAGTATAGATAATATCAATTTACTAAAATATGCAATTTATGTAAAATCATAATTAAGCTAAACTCTTCTTTAAATTCTTGCCCCTAACAAGGATTTAAAGACCATGCTATTTTAGCTAAAAATGCGTAAAAAGAAAAAAGCCAAATCTATCTAGAATTTGGCTTTTTCTTTGGAGTTCATGTAAGTAACAACTTGAATCCACTACTCTTTTTCAAATATAATTGTATTTTATCATATTTTAAACGTTTTGTTGTTATATTTTTTAACTTATCAGAAATTTACAGGTGAATATTTGGAACAATCTTTAGCCTATGATATCGCCCACTAATTACTTGAATAAGCTAATTTGTACCTAAAGGTGTGTTTTGTTTTCGGTATAAACCTAAAATTATTTTCATACCTGTTGGAATTCCTTTGCGAATATAAAAAAACTCCTTCCATTATTGGTGAAAGGAGTTACAATACATTGAAAGGGTATTTTCATTTTAATATATGAGGGGTCTCGCCACATGCCTATCAACTTAAGAACTTTCTTTATTCTAAAAAAATTTTTAGAGTAAGTTGTTTTTGAACCAGAAAGGCATATTTTTAACTATAAAAACTATGACAAAATTTATCCGGTTTTCCTTTTTACCTATTTGCTAAATTCAGCAAGTAAAATATTTTTAAATGGATCAGGACTATCAGCTTTAAGACTGTTCAAATTGACGGCCAATGTATGCTTGCCTCCAAGTGTGCCACCAGCAAAAGTGGTAAACCCTAGAACTTTACCCTGGTGTCCCCATATCGAGACACCGTTTGGAAGCTTAGTTTCATAGATCCCAAGACCATATCCGGTTCCTTCTCTATCTGTAGGAACTGTAGTAAGCATTTGTTTTAGTTGCTGTTCCTTCAGTAATTTACCACTGAGTAAGTAAGAGAAAAAATTGTTTAAATCGTCAGCAGTAGAAATCATATCTCCATCCGAGCTACCTGGGTTAATATAAGTAACGTCTTTTAGCTCACTTGCTCCGTCTAGTTGGAAATAGCCACGGGCATGCTTGGTACCTGGAATCACGCTTGAATTGCCAGGTAGGAATGTATTTAACAAATCAAGCGGTTCAATAATCCGATTTTCAACCTCTTCCGCATAGCTGTTTCCAGTTACTTTTTCAATAAGGATCCCCAGTACTACGTATCCTGTGTTTGAATAAGACCAACCCTTTCCTGGAGCAAAGTCTGGAGGAAGAGAAATCCCCATCTTTACAAATTCTTCAGCCGTATACGATTTTTTTATATCCGTAATATCAAAGTCTTTTGAATTTACATAGTCAGCGATACCACTTGTATGATTCAATATCTGCCGGATCGTAATCTGGTTACCATCATATCCGTTTCCTTGAATGACACCAGGCAACCATTTTTCAATGGAGTCGTCTAGATTCAAACGGTTTTCTCCAGATAATTGAAGTAGAACTGTTGCAATGAACGTCTTCGTTACACTACCAATGCGAAAGCGAAAATCTGTTTTCATTGGTTTCTTGGTGCTCAGGTCCGCTAACCCAGCGGCATAACTCCATGTTTTTCCACCTTGAGAAGTTTTAGCAAGTATCCCAGGATATCCAAGTTGCAATGTATCCCGCATTGCCTCTTTGACGGAATTGCGTTCTCTTTGAGTGCTTGTTTGTAACGAACTAGATACATTTTGAATGGACTCCGCTTTTACAATTGAGGTTGGTGCTGTGTATAACAAGGAACCTCCTGTTATTAAAAGGACTAAACCTCTAAATGTAATTTGAAATTGCTTTTTCATAATGGTATTCTACTCCTCTATTCACATTATTGTATAGATGGTTATTTGCTGTCTCATACTAACCATACAGCTTACCTCTTAGCCAAAGACAAAAGGATAATTTTGAATTTGCAATCATCTGTGCACCAATTATTTCTACAAACAACTTTCTGACCTAATAAATGATTAATCCCTCTTTTTCAGATGTATGTTAACCTCTGTAATTTCTTCTTTTCTTCCATAGAGTTTTGTTAATGAATTTGTTTTTATATAAATATATAGTATCTATTCCCCCTCTCGTTCTTCCCTACATTTTGATCATACACAATGAAAATCTCTTTTCTCTTACTCCTTTCTTACAAATTCCTTACGCTCAAAACCACTTCTATAATTCGGTGGCTTTTATTTTAAGAAAACTCAGTTCTATTAACTTGATAGGCATGTGGCGAGACCCCTATTTGTAATTAAATCCCAGAGTGGCCCCTCATACCCTGAATCGTTTCCGTACCCCTATATGCGTTTTACTGGTTTTCATTTTATCTTTGCAACAGAACCGATTATTACTACTTACATCGACATGGTTTTATTGTTATATTTAAAATATACGAATTCGAAAAAGTATTAATAAGAACAATTATTAGTAATAGGAGGTTTTATTATCAAAGGAAAACATCGTAACATTACCCTCGCAATATTAGGACTATATTCCGTTCTGATCCTCTACTTTATGTTTCTTGGTTTCGATAGATTGGGATTAAAATATATTAACCATGAATATGAATTCCAGTTAATTCCGAGTAGTATTCCTTTGGGCTTGCCAAATATGGTAGATGGGGAAGATTTTAATCTATGGTTTTTTAATTTTGGAAATTTAACAGCATTCATACCTTTTGGGGTATTAATTCCTATGTTATATCGTTGTAGCTTTATTAGATTTATTACTTCATTCTGTATTTCTATTTTTATACTAGAAGTCCTACAAATGGTTACTTTTCTTGGTGGCTTTGACATTGATGATGTAATTGTGAATGCAATGGGTGCTACAATAGGATTTTGTGCATATAAAATAGGATTTCGCTCTAATAATACTTTGAAAAACTTTATTATTACAGGTGTAACAGTATTTATCTCGACATTAGGAGTACTTGTAGTTGTAGGTGAAATTAATAAATCATTAGAAAAGGAACAACAATCCCTAAAAAATGGAACCGTTATAGCGCTAAATCAACTGACAGAAAGTACTGGAGATGTACCGAAAGTTAACAATTCCACTAGCTTTGAAGTGGCTCATAAAAAAATTGAACCTAAATTAAATATGTATAGTAGTAAAGGGACAAATTCTCAGCAATTTAAATACTTGTTAAAAGGTAAGTATGCAAAACTTTCGGGATATCTCGGTATCCCTGATGGTGCTAGCAAACATTCTGGTAAGATAATTATTTCTATTGATGGACAAGATGTACAAACCATTCGATTCTCTGAAGAAAGCATATCTACATTCACAAGTTCTTTTGAGATAGAGCTGAATAAAGCAAATGAACTTAGTATTAAATTTATTGATACAGATGCATTGCTATGGGATGTTAAGCTTACAGAATGGAAAAAATAATGAATTGAAATCCACTAGTTTAGATACTAGGGGGTCACTATACATGCTCATCAACTTAAGAAATTAATTGTTCCCCAAAATAAAAAAATGAACTGAATTTTCATGGACAACTATGAAGAGATAAAAATTTCGTTTTGGGGATACCCTAAAACATTAGGTTGATGGATGTGTGGCGGTACCCCATAAAGAAAAGACACTCTTACAAGTGTCTTTTCTAATAGTTTTTTAGCAAGCTCCGCCGAATCCGCCACCCCAACAGCTGCAACCAATGATAATTAGCAGGATGAACAGCACAATTAGTAAAGCGAATCCGCCTCCAAAGCCACCACAGCTTCCACCAAAGCCCATATTAGTTCCTCCTTTTAGTTAAGAGGGAAAACATAGGGATATATATGTGATTTCACGGTTAAGATTTATTTTATGTTGTTTCGATTTGATTGAGCAGGTCCTTTTAAAAAAAAGAAAAGACACCCTAAGGTGCCTTCCTTCGACTTGAACCATCTTAATTTTAATAATATGTATATGGACTCCCATCCAATTTCCATTTTACCATATTTATCCATATTGTTTATTGAGAAAAAAAGAAAAAGCTCCTTAAATTAGAGATTCTATACTAAGTTACCTAAATTATTATTTCCTTACACATAATCATCATTTTATGGGGTACCGTTCATATTTTACTAGAGGGAAAATATGATTTTCCTGTTTTGCTCATGGGTGACATATATATTATTATGATGGTGTTCTCCCAAAGTACTTGTTTACGTTTAATTCCTGCACATTGTGTGGGGATTGTTTCATAAAGAAAAGACACCAGAAAGGTGCCATATTAACATAGTATTTGAGGGTGAGAGTTTTCTGTTGACAGTGATTATTTTTCTCCCGAATACGCGATTTCATAATTTTGAATTTTATTTACTACAACGTAATGTTTTTTTGGTTTATTATTTTTATCATATCCTTTAACTGTAATATAACCTTCGCGTTCTAAATGTTCGATTTTAACATCAGTTACCACAAAGTCTATATTTTTCTCCTTTTTCATATGTTCTATGGAAACTTTAGCAGCTTTTTCTTTTGTTATATTTTTATAGTGAATAATTAATGAAGTACATCCTATGGCTAAAATTATAATTGCTAAAATGATTAAAAATATAATTCTTTTCCTTTTTAAATTCTCCATATTTCCCCTCATAGAATAAGAGAATACAGTATAGATCAGCATACAAACATTCCCTTGTTATAATCATGTTATTTTATGTATTTAGTTGTTAGGATTTTATTATAAATTACAATGATTTCATTCTTTTTACCAATCATCGCCCGAATAATCAACTGTATAATTTTGAATCTTATTTACTACAACGTAATATCTTTTTTGTTTATTATTTTTATCATATCCTGAGACAGTAATAGCACCTTCACGTTCTAAACTTTCGATTTTGACATCGGTTACTACAAAGTCTATATTTTTTTCTTTTTCATGTATTCTATGGAAACTTTAGCAGCTTTTTCTTTTGTTATATTTCTATTGTGAATAATTAATGAAGTACAGCCTATAGTTAAAGCTATAATTACTAAAATGATTAAAATTATAATGTTTCTTTTTTTACTTTGGATCATCTAAATTCCAACCCATGACTAAATAATCTCGATTGTTATTTATTGTAACAAAGAAAGTCCTCTCTTTATCATTTTTAACGTGGCCAGTGACTTCAATAAGTCCCCCCCTCAAGGCTGGCATAATTTCGACTTCGGTTACAATAACATCTACATTTTCTTCTTTCTTTATATGTTGTATTGCAACTTCAGCAGCTTTTTCTTTTGTTTGTTTTTCATTTTGGATACTTGATATAGTATAACCTACGACTAAAACGGCAATAGCTAAAATTATTAGAATTATAATATTTCTTTTTTTTGAAAAAAACATATTTTTCCTCCTGGGGGTACCACCCCATCGCTATCAAGCTAACAAAACAAAATACCCCCAAAACGAGAAAATTAACATCTCCGGATGAAAATGTACAATTTTTTTGTTTTGGGAGCGTTATAATATTCTTAAGTTGATGGATGTGGGGTATCGCCAGCATTTCGGAAAAAACCCACGCTAAGCAAAAAAATAAAATAAGCCATCCATTTGGATAGCTCATTTACATAAGTCCCGTTATTGGAAGTAAATTCAAGTTGTTTTTAGAGTAGGTATAGCTAGTACAAATTCCTGAATTGCGCGCCTGAATTCCTCTTTGTTTTCTAAATAAGGATGATGCTTATCTTCTAAAATAGTAACGGACATATTAGGAAACTTAAATTTTTTATAGTGATCTGGTCCAACAGCATCATCATATTTGCCACTAATTACGAGAGTTGGTACTGAAATTTCAGTTGTGATTCGAGTATAATCTTGAAAAAACTCAGGATCAGCGTGTATATATTTACGAAAATCAGGGCGATGTTCAAGTTCTTTGTCTAAGCTTTTTAAGATTTTAAGATTTTTTCTATCTATGAACTGTAAATCATAATACTTTCCCATTTCTAGTAGTTTTTCAGCCATTGCAAAGAAGTCTTTATAGAAAGATTCGATTGACTCATAAGAATCCAAAACATTATCTTCTTCTAACCAGCTTTTTCCTACATTCATTTGATGCAGGTTTGACTCCCGCTTGTTTAGTGTACAATTAAGCAAGATTAACCTTACGACACTGTCAGGGTGTTGTTTGGCGTAGTTAGTAGCTAAAATACCACCAAATGAGTGTCCCATTACAATCCATTTATCTATCTTTAATTCTTGCCTTATTTCCTCAAGATCTAAAAGTAATCTTTTTAGTGAGTAATCTCCTTTTGGAGCGAGTGAAGAGCGACCACACCCCCGCTGATCAAGATAATGCATTTCCATAAAACTTTCTAAAATAGGGCCACCAGTCTGTTCAAAAGAGTAACTCCAATAACCAGGACCTCCATGTAAGAAAATACAAGGTAAGCCTTGTCCATTTTTGCTTATATGTAAGGTAGTACCATCACTTGTCATTAAATTTTTCATTTTATGAATCCTCCTTAAAGTGAACTTTTCATTATTAATAGTTCGTGACTGTTCATTGGAAAACCTACCTTAAAAACCTGTATACCCTATACATGATCGGTTAACATAACGTCTCATTATCGGGATTCAATGTATTTAGAAGACTATTAAAAGTCCTCCAGATTATTTAATTGAAGGACTTTAGTGTCCACATAATTATCGATATAGGAAGTTAATTTTAGAAATTATTGAATATAATCATAAATATTTTTTGCTAATAGTAAACAAGTTACTGTAATGAAAAGGGCACGAACATACCCACTCCCTTTTTTTATAGCAAATTTGGAGCCAATGATCCCACCAGCAATTTGTGCTATTCCCATTATGAAGCCGTACGCGTAGTTTACTTGTCCTAAACACATAAACATCAACAATGCACCAATATTGCTTCCCAAATTAAGAAACTTCGCATTACCTGCTGCCTTTAAAAAATCATACCCAATTAATAAAAAGGAAAACATTAAAAATGAACCCGTGCCAGGGCCTAGAAATCCATCATAAAAACCAATAACAAAAACAAAAAAAATAAAAATAATGAAGTGCCGAACGGACAATTTCTTATGAGTGGAAATACTACCCCAATCCTTTTTGAATATCGTATAAATAGCAACAGCACCGAGCATTAGTAACATCAAAGGCTTCAGTATCTCTGGGTTCATTAAATGAACGGTCCATGCACCTACTATGGAACCTATGAAAGTGAGTGGAAATAATTTAAACGCTGATTTCAAATCAAGATTACCAGAACGATAAAACACAATATTACTAGTTACACACCCCATTGTCGATGCTAATTTATTCGTAGCTACTGCCCCTGCTGGATTCAGTCCTGTAAAAAATAAAGCAGGTAAAGCAATCAGTCCACCACCCCCTACTACTGAATCAATAAATGAAGCTAAAAAACCAAAAACGATTAAAATAATTAATATTGATGGGTCTAATTGGAAATCCATATATAATCAACCTTTCTGTAGTCACTACTAAAATAGTAACTAATAATTTGCTAAATGTAAATGATTACTGTAACGTTGGAAATATAAGAAAAGAACAATTGGGGGACGAAAAATTGAACTATATAGTGCAACAGCTCAAAAAATTAGGTTTTAATGAATATGAAGCTAAATCTTATGTATCTCTTGTTAAACAAGGTCCTGTTACAGCCTACCAAGTGAGTAAGGACTCAGGTATTCCAAGAGCACGAATTTATGATGTATTAAGTAATCTTGTTGAAAAAGGAATTGTCATGAAGGAAGAAATAAATGATACCACTCGATATTCACCTTTACCTGTTGAAATCTTTTTGCAAAAGGCTCAATCAGAGTGGAAATCCACTTATGAAGTAATAAGTGAATCATTAAAAAATCTAGAAACTTCCGAGGAAAAAGCAGACAATCGAGTGATTACTTTAAAGGACTATAAGACGATAATTAGTTATTGTCAGACATTACTAAAAAAAGCCGAAAAGCGTATTGTCATATCGATGTGGGATGATATGTATGAGATGTTGAAGGAGGAACTGGTTGAGGTCGCTAATAAAGTCACGGTACAAGGTATTACGCTACATGTTGAAAATCCCATTAAAAATTTAGAAATCCATCGTATAACACCTTATACAGAAACCCGATCTACAGAACATTGGTTTATTCTGTCCATAGATTCTAAAGAGATGATTTATGGACCATCAATTGAGGAGCGTAGTGTTGCTTTTTATACAGATGACCCTATTCATATTTATTTATTAGAGGATTATGTATGGCATGACGTGCTAGTGAATCGACTTGTTAAACGTAGCCAAGACAATTTGGAGAATTGGATTACTACAGAGCGAAAAGCATTCTTTATGGAGGAATAAGAAGCATTATCTAAATTAAAGTTCTTTGTTCAACCTGACCGTTGAACAAGGAACCATGTATATTCTATACATGATTGGTTAACATAACGCATCATTATCAGTAGTCAATAATGAATAGAATTTTCGTTATGGGGGTAGTGGTATTTTCTTAGCTTGATAGCGATGTGGTACTACCCCAGTATGAATTAACAGTATAGATAACCATCACAAAAAAGCTCAGATTTGAATCCTGAGCTTTCCAAATGTTATATTTTGTTTCACAATTGCTCCCGATTGTTGAGAACTTATTTTTTCATTTGAATTCTTTTAGCCTTAGCTTGCTCAGGATAGGATACAAGTACATCTCCATCAATCCATACTTTTACTTCATCACCTTTTGACCATTCCTCTGTATTGTCATATGCTAAATAAATTAAAGAAATACCCTTTTCCTCTCCCTGTATCTCTGAAATTGATTTATTTTTTATTTCTTCATACTTGTCCAGAGAAAGATTCTCTGAAAGTAATATCTCATTTTCTGTTACTTCTAAAATAATACCTTCCATATCAGCCTTGCCACACCCTGCGAGTGAAATACTTAACAATATAACTGTAAATGCAATGAAAAATTTTCTTTTCATTAGCTACACACCTTCCCTTTATAAGATTAGACGAATTTAACATTATATAGGGGTACCGCCCCATCGCTATCAAGCTAATAAAACAAAATACCCCCTAAAATGAAAAAATACACTATTTGTTCTGCAGCATCATAGGAAAGGATAACGTTTTTTTCATTTTAGGGATACAATTTCGCTTTAGTTAAATGGTGATGGGCGACTTTCTAACAAAAAATTAGTTTAGTATTTTTTTAACCGTATTAAATATATAACTATTTTAATACCATAAAAGAGTATTGCAATGGTCATTATTTTCCCGAAAATTTTTATCGTTAATTCTAAAAGAGCACCTTGTTTAAATGCTTTCTTTAGAATGAATTCAAATAGAAGTCCAAATACAACAATTATAGCTAAAAAAATTAATAAGGAAACTATTTTGTTGGAATACGTAGTCGCATTAAAAATAAGATATTCTGGAAAGATGACAAAATCTATTACAGGGCTTAATGTGTTACATATTTGATTATCACATATGTCTGTTATAGAAGTTAATTCTGTTATGGATTTAACTAATTTTTCAATTGATTTTTTCATATCTTCTCCTTTTAGATTTATGCAAAATGGTTAATATAATAATGTTCTCTAAACACTGACCTATAATAAAATAATAACAAAAATTCATATTTAATAAAAATTGATTTCGATTAAAAGGTGTATGGTAACAAATCTTATTTCTATCATTTTGGGATAACTCGCTATTTTTAGGTTGATGGTGATGGGGTACCGCCCCATTGCCATCAAGCGGTTCTGGTGCAAAAAAACGAAGCCGCTTGCAAGTAATCTTCTAAACTTGGACATACTAATACTAGTACTCTAAAAAGGTGTGTGATTAGTATGGAAAAGAAAAATTTGTTCAAATGGAAGCACTATCAGCCTGATATTATCTTATTAACGGTAAGATGGTACCTACGGTACAATCTTAGTTTTCGTGATTTAGTGGAAATGATGGAGGAACGAGGTTTATCCATTTCTCATACAACCATTATGCGTTGGGTTCATCAGTATGGTCCTGAATTGGATAAACGGATCCGACATTACCTCAAACAAACAAATGACTCTTGGAGAGTCGATGAAACATATATCAAAGTAAAAGGTCAATGGATGTACTTGTATCGTGGTGTGGATTCGAAAGGAAGCACAATCGATTTTTGCCTAAGCAAAACAAGAGATCAGAAGGCTGCAAAACGCTTTTTCAAGAAAGCTTTGCGGTCTTTTCATGTTTCAAATCCACGTGTTATAACAGTCGATAAGAATCCAGCTTATCCTATAGCAATTGAACAGTTGAAAAAAGAAAAAAGCATACCTGATAGTATGCAACTTAGACAACAAAAGTACTTGAATAACATAGTAGAACAAGATCATCGCTTTATAAAGAAGCGAATCCGTTCTATGTTAGGGTTCAAATGCTTTGACTCAGCTACATCCATTCTTTCTGGAGTAGAAGCCATGCATATGATGAAAAAAAACAGATTGATTTACGGAATCAGTCTGTCCAAAATCAGAAAGAATTCATCCATCAATTGTTTGGACTTGCAGCATAAGATATGATTCCGTTAGGAATATATGTGCTGTATTCTTTTTTGTTTTATTTTTGCACCAGAACCATGTAAAGGGGTTTCACACCTTCAATACTGCTTTTACGGCTAGGCGAGGAAGGTCGCTGAATTATGGTGCTTTAGGACCAATCAACGCCATCCCAAGAGGATTGCAATTTTCGCAACAGAACAATTTGGCCGAGATGATATGTATCGTGCATCATGATATTGCTGAGTAAACGCTCAATAGAGTACCTGTTAGCTGCATACGGAACTTTTAACTTTTCATCATCAAGGTCCGCAATGACCGTTTTTAATTTATTCATGACTTCATTGAGGCGCTGCACTGTCTGGGCCCACCCAATTTCGTCTTCTGGATCCCCCGGATTTCCAAAGGTTTCTTCATTGTCTTCTGCCTTATGCGGATTCTCTGTGACCTTAATTCGATGGATTACGTCTTCATTCCAAAATATCAAGTGGTTGACAATCTGCCAAATCGAATTGCTGATTCCCGAACTTGTCCATGCTGCCTCAGCTGCGCTGACTCCATGAAGCGCTTGATCCATGGATGCAAACCAATCATTCTCATGACAATGCATGTCTAGTTGTTCTAAAAACATTTTGGTTACAACTTGCATACAACCAATCTCCTCACTGTTTAGTGTAATTTTTCAAAGTTAAAAGACAAGAAAAAATATTCTCAATGAAATACTCCAATCATTTATATTGAGAATACAACAAAACCATGATCACTATGACTTATTCGGCTCATCCAGCTTTTATTCCTTCATCATGACAAGTAAAGTACTCTATAGGGTACAGTTCATCTTTGTTCAAAATAGATTCTTTTTATATTCTGTAGAGTAAGGTTGAGAGTAGATATTTTTAATCAAACTTTATTTTAAAACTACATTTAGTTTTTGGAGTAACCTGTTCCGTTAAGTTGATAGGCATGGGGTCCCACCAACAAAACGCGAATTTCGTACGCTAAGGAAATACAACATATGAAAAAGCCTAATTTCAAGCTACAATAACAAGAAATTAGGCTTTAATTATTTCATAGAAGCAAAGATTACTTAATTATAGGTTTACCAACTTAGTAATTATATTTATATCTCCCAATTCGCTAAGTCTTTGTACTATGATGTTTTCTGTATCCTCACTTAATACTAATTGTTCAGATGAAAACGGTTCTAGTTGTAAGCTCTCACCAATCATAACTGAATACATTGCATGTTGAAACATTGTAATATCATTCGCATCATTACCGAATGCTATATATTCTTTTTCTTCCACACCCAATTGTTGCAATCCACTCCACTTATCTATTCCGTTTGGACTTATGTCTAAGATTCCTTCGTTTCCGTGAGAGTGAACTACAACATTCATATTGCTAAGCCGTTCTTCAACTGCTGCCATATTGTCTGAAGTAAGCACTAAAATTTTTACGATTGACTGTAATTTATCCAATTTAACGTTTTTAGCACGTCCTTCTGGATCAAGATTATTCAAAATCGGATGTGTGGCTGGCCCTGTATAGGCATAATCCCAATCACCATCTATTAAATAAGCAGCATTATAAGTTCTAAGTAATTGAACAATATTTGCAAGCGTTTCTTCATCAAAATTAATCGTTGATATGATTTTCCCTTTAATTGCAATCATTGATCCATTTCCACCAATCATTGGGTATTGATGAAAACGTTCATGTAAGATGGGAAGTAAATCACGTATTGGCCGAGCCGATGCAAAAATAACTTCGTGCCCTTGAGCTACTAGCTTTTCTAATGATACTAGTAGTCTTTCGGAAATAGGTTGACCTTTAAAGCAAATTGTCCCATCTAAATCGAACACAAATTTCATTCTATGCCACTCCTAAAATTTTTTATTGTTCTTATCATATCAGTTTATCTTATAATAAAAAGGACATATGTCCCAAAAGGAGCATTATATGAAATTTATTCATGACTTGAAGCTACTTGAAGCAAAATTAAGAGAATATCATATTGAAGAAATATTTGGACGAGAAAAACAACTCCCATTTACACTGCAACAATATGAACAAGATGAAATTATTTTACTTGAGGGAATTGAACTAGAATCATTATTATTTTTGGTGGAAGGAAAAGTAAAAATAACATCAAGTGTTGAAACTGGAAAATCACTTTTACTAAGATTTGTCCAACCTTTTTCCATTATTGGTGATATTGAATTAATTCGAAATGTTCCCGTTCAATCACAAGTTAAAGCAGTAAATGAATGCTTATTAATTGGACTGCATTTTGATTATATAAAACAATATGAAATGAGTAATCCGAAATTTTTACATACACTTTTAAAACATGTAAGCTATAAGCTTCAAACTTGTACAACAGCTTCTCGTGTAAACTTATTAGCATCTGTGGAAAACAAGTTTGCGAGCTATCTTATGTCCACGATATCACCTGATCCCGATAACATTTTTGGAATGGAGCTAAAGACTTCCAATATAAAAGAGGTTGCAGATTTACTTGGCACGACATATCGACATCTAAATCGAGTTATTCATTCGTTATCCGAAAAAAGAATTATTGAAAGAAATAAAAACTCTATTCGCATATTGAATTGGGGCGATTTAGAAGAAATGTCCAATGGAATCCGATATAAGTAAAAAGGATAATCCTGATTTTTCGAGGGTTATCCTTAAAATTCGTTAATTCTCCACTTCTGATACAGTAACCTCTAATTGGGGTACAGACCCACATCCATCAACTTAAAGATTTAGAGTATTTTTGAAGTTAAAAGCACGTTACTATTTTCTTATGTTAATGAGAAAGGGTGACGTGCTTTTTATGAATATGCACCAAAAACAAGAATTATCTTTATTTGCTGAAGAGTTATATCGATATATGTCCCCCGCTACACTTAATCAACTAGCTATAGAAGCTGGCGGGATGAAACGAAAACGTAAGTGCCACGGGCACCATTTCTTATCTTTGTGCGTGTGGTTAAATCAACAAATCGCTACTACCTCTCTTACTCAACTTTGTAGTCAATTAGAAACTTCAACAGGAATTTTATTAAGTCCAGAGGGACTTAATCGACGATTTAATTCGGCTTCTGTAGCCTTCTTTCGAACTGTATTTACTACACTTCTACAAGCTAAAATTGGAGGAGTATCTAAGATTTCTCATTCTCTTTCTGCTTATTTTGAGCGGATTCTAGTCCTCGATTCTACAACCTTCCAAGTTCCAGATCAATTCGCAACTACTTATCCTGGTGCCGGAGGATGTAGTCATAAAGCTGGTGTAAAAATTCAACTAGAGTATGACTTGTTGAGTGGAGAATTTTCTGATGTGGAAATTGAACCAGGAAAACGAAGTGATCAGGCATATAGTGCGACTCGAACAGGCATGGCACAAAAGAATGAATTGTATATTCGTGATTTAGGATATTTTCGTCTACAAGACTTTAAGTCTATTCAAGATAAGCAGGGATATTATTTATCCCGTCTTAAGTTACCAACTAAAATATATAGAAAAGAATTTGAAACAGTGGTATTTAAAACAAAACCCGCTCAATTGAGACCGGTATATATACAAATTCATTTGGAAGACATCATGAAACAATTACAACCTGGCCAAGTGTATGAATTACATGATGTATATGTAGGGAGTAAAGACAAACTGCCTACACGTATTGTAGTTTATAGGTGTACCGAGGAGCAAAAGCAGAAACGCCTACGTGACCGAGCTATTCGCGAAAAGAAAAAAGGAATTACATATACAGAGCGTACGAAACTTTTACAAGGTATTACGGTATACATGACAAACATTCCTACGGAATGGGTACCAAAAGAGAAAATCTATGATTTATATTCACTACGTTGGCAAATAGAGCTGTTATTTAAAATATGGAAATCTTGGTTTCAAATTCATCGTTGTAAATCTATTAAACAAGAGCGATTAGAATGTCATCTTTATGGGCAACTCATTAGTATTCTATTATGTTCTTCTACTATGTTTAAAATGCGAGAGCTCCTGTTACGTAAGAAACAGAAAGAGCTAAGTGAATATAAAGCGATGTACATAATTAAGGATTATTTTTTACTTTTTCATCAAGCATTACACAAAAACACCCAAGAGCTATCAAAGGTTCTCCTTCGTCTGTTTAACCTCCTACAGCATAACGGACGAAAATCTCATCGATACGAGAAAAAGACAGTCTTTGATATTTTGGGTGTTGTTTATGAGTATACCACTTCTACTCATCAGGTAGCATAGTAAAAAAATTGAAACCCGGCAGGGTTTATTTGATATGCCTACTTTTATAAAATCTATAAAAGATAATAAAAAACTATATGGAAAGACCGCATTTTGTATAAAAATATACCTTAAGTTGATGGGCATGTGGCGGTACCCCTATAGAAATTACAAGTAATGACAATGCAAAATTTTATAAAGTTGCACCTAAAAATGAAATTGAATCAAAAACAGTAGCTTCTACAGTTTCATACAATGTAGGTGGAGGTTTAGAGATTAAACCAGAAGGTCCATCATCATCTGCATCATCATCTGCATCAGCCGGTGCATCTTGGTCTAATACTATATCATATGAACAACTAGACTATAAAACGTTTGTAACAAATAACACAGATAAAAAAGTAGATTGGAATGTAGAATTTAATCAATTTTATAATAAAGGATATGGACCTTATAATAGAGATTCGGGTGGTTTTTATGGTAATGAACTATTTATGAACTCACGTACCGATCCATTCATTAATGCGGTAGATAATTTCACATCAGACAGTCAACTTCCAGCTCTAGTAAGATATGGTTTTCAGCCAAGTACAATGGCAATTATAATTGCAGATAAAAATGCAACTACAACGGATTTATCTGTAAAACATGCTAGAGAAAACGATGTGTATATCTTAGGTTATAATCCTATAAAAGGTTGGACAGGAGAAAATCACAAAAATTATACGCATGGCAACTTTGGAACTATAGATAATTATAAACTTGATTGGAAAAATAATAAAATTATTCACCAAAGTTCTGGGCTACAATCGAATTAACAACAAATTTTTATCTATAATAGTTAAACCTATTCCAATACTGGAATAGGTTTTTTACTTAATATTTGAATGCAAACTTTTGAATATTAGTTTACTTTCAATACACTTGTTAACTAAATATTTTTTTCAGCAAAATAAATTGATTTTTTCTATCCCTCGTGAATTTCTTTAATACTTTTTCCTTCTAAAAACGCATGTCCCGTTTTAATTTTTTCTACTGTTTCAAATCCATACTTTTCATACACTTTTTCTACTTTTTCGTTAATTGGGATCACCCAAAGATTATCTAGTCCTCTATTCATTACTTCACTTTGAATAAAGTGAATAAGTTCACCTATTAACCCTTTACCTCTAAACTTTTCAATTGTAGCTACACTTTCCATTCGGGCTTGTTTTTCATGTTCAAAAATACAAGCGATGGCACATGCTACTCCATTGTATCTAAGTAGATAGTGAGTGAATGCTTGATGTTGGAATTCATCTTGAAAAACTTTTTTTCTAACTTCGCCCCCTAACTCTTTTATACTACATTCAATATCTAAAGCTTCATCAAAATTTAACTCAGATACCTTTTCAATAGTAACTTTTTCATTTTTATCTTTTTAGTTAATTTCTTGTTCCATAATTGGACTGGACTTATTAATTCTTCAAATCCAAAATTCTTTATTTGTAATTCAGAAATCAGTTTTTCTTGCATATCTAAGTTGTATATATAAAATCTAGGTACGATATTTTTAGTTTTATAGAAATCCACTACTTCATCTACTATCATTTGTGGATTTAAACTTACTACACTTACATGTGCATGATTTGCATCATAATAATATGGGTTGCTTTCATTACAAAATATAGATCCCCATGATTTCTCTATTCGGCTAGTAAAGGTTTCAAGATATGCAAAATCAAGCTCAAGAACATTTTTTAAACTAGTCATACGATATTCCCTCTTCTCTATTTATTTCTTCAATATCTTCTTACTTGATTATACATTTAAACATTTTAATTTTCAGTTTTTTATTGAAATATTTCTCATACCCTTCAATGAATATATAGTATTTCTTTTAATTTATATAAAAATTTTTATCTTTTGTATAATTAAACTTTACTTTTTATAAAACAGGTTTAATATAAGTCTTAAGAAAGGAAGGTGTTACCTATGAAGGAAAAACATGGAGACTCTATAACAAATAAAGTCTATGAATATAGGGTATTAAAAAGAATGTCACAAAAGATTTAGCTGATGCTGTTGGGGTTTCTAAACAAACGATATTTGTTATGGAAAAGAATAATTACTCTCCTTCACTAGTGTTAGCATATCGAATAGCAAATTATTTTGAGGTTGATATAAACGAAATATTCTCTTATGTAGGAAAGGAAGATAATAATGCTTGATTTATTAAACAACTGGATGTCAGAAAGCACAGATAATTTCAATATCTTTGTAGGTTTTACAAGCCTTTTGATGTTGGGTTCAGTAATTGTACTTTTTATTATCTACAAAAAAATTGGTAAACCAGATGAAAGAACAAATACTATTTATTTAAAAATTACTTATTGTATGTTTATTACTCAAATTCTAATGAATTCCATATTTACTTCTTTAGTTAGTAAAGACATGTATTTCCGTCAATTCTTTATATTAACTCAAGCCTTGGTATTCTTTGTTGGAGCTATTTATTCTATTAAATTATATAGAAAAGAATGCAAGTAGTTTACTTGCAAAAAGCAATAAAAAAACAGTAGTGATCTTATGAACTGCACCCCAATTGTTAGACACATAATCTAACAATTGGAGGTGCAGTTTTTCTATGGCTAAATTTACGGCTGATGAAAAAATACACATCGTTCTACGTTATTTGAACGGAAATGAAAGTTATCGAGAAATTGGTAAAGCGATCGGCATAAGAGACACAGTAATTTTGAATTGGGTAAACCAATATAAGCAGAATGGTGTGGAAGCTTTCCTAAAACGGTATACAAATTACACACAACAATTTAAACTAGACGTACTAAATTTTATGATTGAAAACGGTACGTCCTTAATTGAAACGGCAGCTATCTTTAACATTCCTGCCCCTTCAACGATTATTGTTTGGAAAAAACAACTCGAAACACAAGGAATTGATGCCCTTCAATCAAAGAAAAAGGGGCGTCCATCCATGAAAAAAGTGTCAAATAAACAATCAAGACAAGCACCAGTTGAAGGATCAGCTGAAGCACTTGAAGCACGTATTAAACAGCTTGAAATGGAAAATGAGTACTTAAAAAGTTGAATGCCTTAGTTCAAAACAAGGAAAAGTCACTAAACAGGACAAAGCGCAAGTAGTCTATGAATTAAGGCATAAATATTCGGTGAAGGCACTCGTGGAGCTAGCTGATATTCCACGAAGCACGTATTATGATTTAGTGAAGAAAATGAATCGTCCGGATCTAGATACCGATTTGAAAGCTGAGATTAAAGCGATTTATGAGGAAAATGAAGGGCTTTATGGCTACCGTCGCATTCGTGATGAGTTAACGAATCGTGGTCAGAAAGTGAATCACAAGAAGGTTCAGCGCATTATGAAAGAGCTTGGATTAAAGTGTGTTGTGCGTATGAAAAAATATAAGTCTTATAAGGGGAAATTCGGTAAAATTGCACCAAATATTTTAGAGCGCAATTTTAATGCAAATGCCCCGAATCAAAAATGGGTAACAGACATCACAGAGTTTAAATTGTTTGGAGAGAAACTTTATTTATCACCTGTATTAGACTTGTATAACAGTGAAATTATTACATATACAATTGGCTCTAGACCGACGTATTCACTTGTTTCAGAAATGTTAGAGAAAGCATTAGAACGTTTACCTGAAAATCACCAGCTACTGATGCATTCAGATCAAGGGTGGCATTATCAAATGAAACAATATGTCCGTACACTTGAATCAAGAGGTATTGTGCAGAGTATGTCTCGAAAAGGAAACTGTTACGACAACGCAGTAATGGAGAATTTCTTTGGGATCATGAAGTCGGAATTCCTCTACATAAAAGAGTTTGAAAGTGTAGAGCATTTTAAAATAGAATTAGAAAAATATATAGATTACTATAATACGAAACGGATAAAGGCAAAATTAAAAATGAGCCCGGTGCAATACCGGACTCACTTTTATCAAGCTGCCTAATGAAATAACCGTGTCTAACTTTTAGGGGTCACTTCACTTATGCACTACTGTTTTTTTATTACCCCCTATTTGAAATCATTGACCTCAAGTCAAATCCATTGATATCATCAAAATTAACAAGAAAAGTATACATTCAAAACACTATAAATAAAGAAGTTAGAACATCCATAAACAAAAAAAACTAGATCGATACTAGTTCTTTACATAAGTCCCGTTAACGGAAGTTAATTATATTTTTCTACGTACTAAATAAAAAGCTAACGACCCCATAATAACAGGCGCGACGAAATAAAAAAAACTTGAAAAAGTAAAAGTAAAAAGAAATAGTGTAAGTGTATAGATAGCTGATAATCCTATAAATACAGGGATTCCAAATTGTAATTCTCTACATCGTTTGATTTTCCTGTATAAGACTTCCCCAATTAGACAAGCTATAAGAGCTGGTATACTACCATAAATGACGATCATTTTAATGAATCCAAATAAAACGGTCGGGTGAATATAGCTAGGATTAAAAATATATGAAATCAAGAACCATCCGAAAATAAAAGCAAATAGACTTGCAGCATAACTAATTAAAAATTTTATCAACGTAATCACCCTCACAATTTCCTAATATTATCTTCATTGTATCATTATATAAGATAGATAAAATGTGAAATAAATGTAGTATACATGTGAGTTTGACATAACGTCCTATTATCGGGATTCAATGTATTTAGAAGACTATTAAAAGTCCTCCAGATTGTTTAACTGGGGGACTTTTGTGTTCACATAATTCTTGTTAGCGGAAGTTTTTTTATCTAGGCTCAGTTAACGTTTAATGTTGATTTTCATGTTAAGATTGAAGTATGTAACAACATGTCGCTACAAAAAGAACGGAGGAAATATGGTGAAAATGCATCTTCAAGAAAGTTTATATGTTGAATTGAAAAATGCAATTCGTTGTCATTATAACGAACTTATAACTAGGTGCGGTGTTGACACAATATATGGGTACTCCATATTAACAGACGATTGTGTCAATAGCATTGGACCAGTGGCTAATAAAGAAAGACTGATCAAAGTTAATAAATCGGACCCTTTATACAATTATTATAGATATGGAGCTGTTGAGTGGAGCGAATGGGACGATTTCGGAATGTTTGATGAAGTGGACAAAATTATTAAGAAATATCATGAAACCGTCGAAGATGACTTTAACATGCGAGTAAATACACTGTTGAATGAATCGTTAAATGTGTTAATGGAACTTGAATCAGAAGGATTGTTTGGAGACAGAAATGATAATCGATTTATTGTCATTTGTGTAACTGATTCATCGAACGCAATCATGATTGAATCAGCTCGATTGCTTAATACATTAAAGATATACGAAGAATATGCTTCAGAATTTGCATAAGAATGAATATAAGTAAAACTGCTCTCTATAAGAGGCGGTTTTCTTTTGTTCGAAAGTCAACAATTAATATTAACAGGGGTCTCGCCACATCACCATCAAGCTAAGAAAAGCAAATACCCCAAAACGATAAAATTAGCATCTCCCGGTGAAAATGTATAATTTTTTGTTTTAGGGGTGTTATAAAATTCTTAAGTTGATAGGCATGTATGGTGACCCCTATTCGCTACTATCTAATTCTTTTATTATTGTAATTGGTGGATATCTTCCCATTTCAATTCACCCCGTGATTAATCAAAATTCAAAAAATCATTTCCAAAATTCATACCATTTCCTATCTTTACTTGCCGCAATCATCTTCTTAACTTCCTGGACTTCCCTTATTGTTTGCATGAGCATTTCATCACGACCCTGTTTCTTCGTCATGTCTTCGCTAGTATTTGTCGCCATAAGTGCCTGGGATTCCTGTATCGTTTGTATAGCGATCAATAACTCTGATTCCCTTTGTATGAATCGCTGGTCTTGCTCAGTTAATCGTTTAGTTAATTCCTGGAGCAACTCATTTTGTTTTTCAATGACTTCTCTTTGATCTTGAATCATCGTCTGTAGCGTTGAAATTCGATTCTTCATAGCGCTCAACTTCATATCGATCCAATGGCAACACTTCAACACCTTGATACCAAGATACAATTTGCTTTGTCGCATTTTCTAGTGTTATATCTGTGTCGTTCTTTAGGTTTATAACCTTACGAAATACCATTACATCACTTTCTCTATATTTTCTATGCCCACGCTCGTTTTTTATAAAAGTGTAATCCTCTTTTTCTAACACGTCTGCATACTTACGTAATGTAGATGATTGGATACCTAATTGATCCGCCACGCCACTAAGACTATAAAATGTCTTCATAGCGTTTCACCTCAAAAATATATTCGCTATAGCAATGATATACCCTTTTTCCTAATAATTCACGTATCACTTGTTTCAAATTCTTAACTCCCATAATCTTTACATGGGTAATTTGTATAGTTCATATTACAGGCCCAATCTTAGGAACACATATCAATTTTAAAATTAAATACTCATTATGTATCGAGATAATAAAGCTCTTTAATTTTATCTTCAGAAAGGCAATAACCTCCCATCAACAATATGATAGGAGGTTATTAAAGTTATTTTAAATTTATTTTTTTTGTTTTAATGGTTTCGATTTTTGCAAATAATAATGTTGTTTAATTTGAGAAGCGAATATTAAAAACATACCCCTTCTTGATTGCTACTTTACAATTAAATCCTCGTAGTCATATCGAGGGTCTAATACAATGTCACCATCTTTCTTTTTGACGACGCGGACTTTACTACCAAATTCTGCTTCATTATAAGTCTCTGTTCTTACCCATACATCTTCGTATTTACCGTCTACGAATATTTCTAGTGTTGGGTGTGTAAAGATGATTTTCTCTTTCTCTACATGCCTACCTACGATTTGTGCTTCCATCGGTTTACCCTCATCTACCAGTACCGCATTTTGAAACCCCTCAATGATAGGTAAAACAATAAACACGATAAAGATAAGTCCAAATACGATTACTTTCTTTTTCGTACTCCATTTCTGTTTTTCTTTCTGTTTCGCTTTCTCTTCTGCCCGTTCTTGCTCTATTTCTAGCATTATTTCTTCTAATTCTTCTAGTTCTTCACCTAGTGACTCTAAGTTTTCATCACTTTCTACTATCTCGTATACATTTTCTTTAACCATACGAACTTGATGTTTGTTTTCTTTTATTTCTTCTAACTCTACCTTTGATACATCAAATTCATGATAAACTTCCCCGTCTTTGTCAACAACTCGAATATGAATGTTTCTCCTATTAAACATCTGAACTACCCCTTTGAAAATAACTTCTTTCTTAACTATAAAAATACCGGAATATCCCATTTTCATCATACAGGATAAAAAGTATAAATTCTAATTAATACTTTTTTTCAAAATATCTATTTTATTTTTGAAATGACTTTATTATTTTTTAACAACTTTATTATTCGTGAACACATTACATCTCGATACAAGCATCAAAATCTTTTTTATTTATACAAGATTTTATGCAAAAAAAGAATAGCAAAGATTCCTAGAATCCCCGCTATAGCAACCATGTATAAAATTCTGCATATCAATTGAACAAGTGTAGAAACAAAAAATCAAGTAAATACAAGGATTCCCCCTTGTCCTTGCTACCGATAATTGTGCGTTATATTAACCTCGCACGAATATTTATTCATCTTCAAAAATGACATCTAAAATAAATAAATGTACACTACAAAACAAGATTAACCCACACAAAATATATAAATCTAGCATTAAATATATAGTGGACAGGCAATGAATATAGATTCAATAGCCTGTTATCAATTGAAAAAGGAGATGATTTTAATGGCATTTTTCTTTTTAGCAAATGGATCCATTAATAATAATGGAGCATTAGTGGTTAATTTTGATGAAAGAGGACTTGGAAATGATGATGTTAATTATGTACTAACAGCTGACTCACAGGCAGTCTATGCTTGTATTAACAGAGGCGGCCAGAACCCTCGTGCAGCAAATAAACAAACCGCTTCAGCTGCGGTAACGTCAATAGGTGACTTTTCCCCAAAAAACGGGAGAATAGTAGAAACATTACCAGCTGCAGGCCCTCCTTCAGCAGGAAGCTTTTCATGTACTAGTGGTCAAAGATTAGTTCTTGCATCTGTAAGTTACACTAACATTATTTTAAAAGACACTACGAATGATGTTTCAATAACTATACCAGATACTTCAAGAACATTCGTTAATATTCAATAAGAGCTGTTATACAAAATAAAGAACCACGAAAGAATTTACGTGGTTCTTTATTCACTTTCCAAAAACTCTTAAGTTTTATAAAATCTGTTAATAAGGTTCAACCGAGATATGTGTAAAACTAGATCACAATAATACATTATTTACCGTTAATGATGCGTTATATTAACCGAGCATGTATATGATATACATTAGGACCTTATTGTATTATGATAAGATTTAATAATTGAAAATTTAGACAAGTTTATCTAGAAAAAGGAGAAATGCTAAACACTGATGGTGGTAAAGATTGGGGAGACATTTTAGATTACGGCATTGAAGCTGGAAAATGTCTTTACAAAAACGCTGGTTCAGCAGGGCAAGTTGATGCTCGATATAAACATGGTGCACCTGGAAGAAGATATTAATATTTAAAATTCAACTATATCTTATTTTAAGTTATAATGAAGCTTCAAATAAAATATAAAGGATCTAACATCATGACTAATATACACAATCAAAATCTGATTTCATTGAAACAATTTATTTTAGGAACACTATTAATATCGATGTTTGCACCATTTCTTTTTGGGCTATTATTAAAAATAGTATTCTCATTACATTTTACCGTACAATTATTTGATAGTAATGATAGTTTAGAAATAGCAAAAAATTTCTTATTACCCCTTTCTATACTTTCATTTGCTATTTATTACATTTTCACGCGCAAATCTTTTTATAATCTAATATTATCTACGCTTAATATTAAATCACTAAATCGAGGTAGGACATATGTATATATATTGATTGCAAATATATTTGTTATTTTATCGGGTAAAACAACAAATATCATCTCGAATGATTCAGCAAATATACAAGCAACAGATTTAGGAATTGACACATTATCCGAACAATCTTTTATCATATACATAATTGCTATATCAACACATGTATTAATCGGACCTGTTTTAGAGGAAATTCTATATCGTGGAATTATTCTTAGATTTTTAGAAATCAAATATTCTTTTTTTACTGGGTTAATTATATCCAGTATATTATTTGGTTTAGCTCATAACTATGACTTTGCATTCATTATTTTTGCAACTCTAATGGGTATAATTTATGGTTTACTTTATAAGAAAACTAACTCAATAATCCCAGTAATAATTGGACATATGACTTACAATTTATATACATTTATATAATTGTAATCAAGGAAAGGACGCATTATTCAAAATTATATTTCGTAAGATTATAATTGCGAGAATTTCATATAAGAATAGAACGATCATTACTTAAGTGTTCCATACATGCCCTAACTTTAATTTTATTGTTTATAAAGGGACATTTTTAGGGAATTATGCTATCAAATGCTAAAAAAAGATGTGCACACAAGATTGTTATACAATACTCTTGTGGCACATCTTTTTTAAGAGTCTCGCCATCGCTATCAAGCTAGGCTCATGTAACGTCAATTATAGGAGAGTTTGTTTCTTTTTTCTAAAGGCTACCTCTAGAAAATTTAAAGATTTGCATACGAAATAAACCCTAACGGATTTCATTTTTTTGAATTAAGCCGCTTGATTAAATCGTTGATTCAGTCCCTCAGGACTGATAAGCACTTCTGTTGACGCTTCCAAACAGCTAAATAACTGAGTTAAAGAAGTCGTAGCGACATTTTGGCTCATCCAGGTGTATCGCCAGCATTTTTGAAAAAAACCATGTTAAGAGTTTTCGAGTCATTTTAATCCTGTTTTAAATTATGTTGCGTACAAAATGGATTACTTTTAGTAAATTGTGTTGCGTTATCAAACGATTTTAATAATTTTTCTTCCCGTAATACAACACAAATGACATTGTGTTGTATTAATTTAGCATATACGTAAAATATAAATATCAGTCAAAGGAAAGGTGTCGTAATGACACTAAGCAAATAAATCAACAATTTAATTAGAATTTGAAATCAATATAAAGTATCAAAAAGTGTTTTAGAATATGTTACTTTTATTCAGATTAAAAATATACAAGTAAAGGAAAATAATATTATGTATAAAGTTATGATTGTAGAAGATGATACTAAAATTGCAGAGTTGCTTCAATCACACATTAATAAATATGGTTATAAGGGAATAATTGCGACAGATTTTGAAAATATTCTAGAGGTATTTCAGACTGTTCAACCTCATGTGGTTTTACTTGATATTAATCTTCCTAGTTTTGATGGATATTATTGGTGTCGTCAAATTCGAACTCTGTCTACTTGTCCAATTATTTTTATATCAGCACGTAGTGGGGACATGGAGCAAGTCATGGCATTAGACTATGGAGCGGATGATTATATTACAAAACCATTTCACTATGAAGTTTTAATCGCGAAGATACGAAGTCAACTTCGACGTGTATACGGTGACTATGCTCCAAAAATAGAAGAAAGAGCAATACAGCAATCTGGTTTAATTCTTTACCCTGAAAGATCCGAAATGGAGTTAAACGGAAAAATAGTACCTCTTACAAAAAATGAAAATTCCTTGTTAACAATATTATTGCAGCGCTGTCCAAGTATTGTAAGCCGCGAAGCTATCTTAGAAAAATTGTGGAATGATTTCTCTTATGTTGATGATAATACACTAAGTGTCAATATTACACGTGTTCGTAAAAAGTTGCAGGAAATTGGGATTGATGGTGCGTTAGAAACTGTTCGTGGTAAAGGATATCGTCTAAAGATAACCTGGGAAGATGAGGAGACAGTGTGATGCGATTATTTGTAAAGGACCAAATACCTTTTATTTGTTTTTCTGTGATTCAGTTATTTGTCACGCTGTTAGTATATTGGTTAGATGGGTATACAAATCTATTAACTGCCTTGTATAGTGTGTTTTTAGGGACATGCTTTGTAATGGGATATTTAATATATCGTTATTATAACCATCGTAGATTTTATGAGACATTATCTCATCCTCCCCAAATGTTAAATGAATCACTGAAAGAATTAGATTCTTCTCCAGTATCTATTGCATTACAACAGGTGTTAGAAAAGCAATATAGTCATTATGAGCAAACACTAAAGACTTGGGAGCATAAGCAAGAAGAACACCTCACCTTTTTAAATCAATGGATTCATCAAATGAAAACACCTTTATCGGTAATTGAATTAATTACACAGGATGCAGATGATGAACGTTTTGAAAGTATTAGTGAGGAAGTAGATCGAATGCGAACAGGACTGGAAATGGTCTTATACATGGCGCGTTTAGAAACATTTGAACAAGATTTTTGTGTAGAAAAAGTCTCACTACGAAAAGTTATTGATGAAGTGATTCATGAAAATAAACGTTTCTTCATTAGAAGTTATGTGTATCCAAAGGTAGAAATGGAACAAGATTTTATAGTGGAAACAGATAAAAAATGGCTTCGGTTTATTCTGAATCAGATAGTATCTAATGCAATTAAATATTCAATGGGAAGTAAAGAAAATATAACAATTTCTGCTTTTACTAATAATCGAACGTTAACTCTTGAAATACAGGATCGTGGTGTTGGGATTCCAAAAGCAGATTTACCGCGTGTATTTCGGCCGTTTTATACAGGAGAAAATGGTCGGAAATTTAAAGAATCAACAGGAATGGGGCTGTACCTTGTTCAAAATATTATTAAAAAACTAGGACATGATATTGAAATAGAGTCTGAAATAGGGGTAGGTACTGCAGTTCGTATTATTTTTTCTCACACTGCTTATTAGAAGATGATTCATCTTCTTTTTTTTATTTTCAGAAACATTACAAAGTTGTTAGATAAATGAAAGACTATTCAATATGAGAAATAAATTATATGCATTACACTTATTTCGAAAAGAACAAAGATAAAGGGGACTTATTGTATGGAAACATTAAAGGTTCGTGAATTAAATAAAACGTATACTGGGAAAGTATTGTATGAAGCACTTTCAAATATTAATTTAACAATCAATAAGGGTGAGTTTGTAGGGATTATGGGACCATCAGGAAGTGGAAAAACTACTTTACTTAATATGGTTTCTACCATTGACGCTCCAACATCAGGGGAAGTATTGATTAATGGAAAGAACCCTTATCATTTGGCCACTAATGATTTGGCGTTATTTCGACGCCGTGAATTAGGATTTATTTTTCAGTCATTTAACCTGTTGAATACATTAACAGTGAAAGAAAATATTGTTCTGCCACTTACGTTAGATAATGTGAATTTGGAAGAGATGAATAAACGAGTAGAATCTATTTCTAGACAATTGGGGATTGAAAAGATTTTACATAAACGCCCCTATGAAATTTCCGGAGGACAAGCTCAACGGACAGCCATTGCGCGTGCACTTATTCATTCTCCTCAATTAGTTCTTGCGGATGAACCGACAGGAAATTTAGATTCAAAAGCTGCTAGTGATGTGATGGAGTTATTAAAGAAATTAAATAAGGAACAACAAGTAACAATGATGCTAGTAACACATGATCCAATAGCTGCTAGTTATTGTGATCGAATTGTCTTTATTAAAGATGGAAAATTTTATAATGAAATTTATTATGGCGAGAATCGTCCAACTTTTTATCAAAAAATTATAGATGTATTGTCATTATTAGGGGGAAATCACAATGAATTTTCGTCAATTCGCTAGTAATAATGTGATCCGTAATAAACGGTTATATCTCGGCCATTTTTTGAGTAGCACATTTGCAGTTATGATATTTTTTACTTTTGAATTACTTGCTTTTCATCCTTACTTTAGTGGAAAAATTGCATCAACAAGTGCAACGATGACAGCTTTAGGGACGCAAGGATTTAAGATTGCTCAATATTTAATTATGTTTTTCTCTTTTTTCTTTATTTTGTATTCTGTTAATGCGTTTTTAAAAACAAGAAAACGTGAATTTGGAGTTTTAATTCTTCTTGGTATGACGAATTCTCAGTTAAAGAGATTAATCTTTATCGAAAATATGTTAATTGGATGTTGTTCTATTATTGTTGGTATTGGAATTGGACTTATTTTTGGGAAATTAATCTTATTAGCAAGTGCAAATCTTTTAGCATTAAAAGGTCGTTTGTTATTTTATCTACCAACAAAGGCAATTGTAGTGACATGTATTTCGTTCCTAATCTTATTTGTACTCGTTTCTATTTTTACCGCAAGAATGATGAAGGTATCTCAGTTAATAGAATTAATGAAATCAGAAGAAAAACCAAAACAAGAGCCCAAGTCATCTAAGTGGTTAGCGTTACTCTCTATTCTTTTTATCGCGATTGGATATGCTGAAGCATTTTATTTGTATGCTTCATTGTGGAGAGGGAACAGTTTTGTGTATGTTATGCTCATTTGCGTCTTCTTTAGTGTGTTAGGAACATATTTTTTATTTACTCAACTTAGCTTTTATCTCATCAAATATGTAAAAGAGCGTGAACATACTTTCTTTAAAAAAACGAATCTGTTAACTATTTCAGAATTGGCTTATCGAATGACGGATAATGCGAAAACGCTATTTTTAGTTAGTATTCTTTCTGCTGTCGCTTTTACGTCTATTGGAGTTTGTCTTTCCATCGGAAGTAGTGCTTTAGCAGAATCTCAGAGCCCTTATGCATTTAGTTATACATCATATAAAGGAAACGTAGAGGAAACATCACATATTTCTCAAATCAAAAAACAATTGAATGACGCTGGATTTTCATACAAATTGATTTCTCCTACTATTTTCACAACAGAAAATACGGTAGATATTATGAAACTTACGGATTATAATGAGTCAGCAAAAATATTAGGATATCCTACAGAAACCTTGCAAACGGAGAAGGATAGCCTCATTCTTCCGTCCAAAAGTAGATTAAGAAGTCAATCATCAGAGGAATTAAAAAAAGAAGTTGCATCACTTACCTTGCAAGAAGGGGATGTAAATCTTCATGTTTCTGGAAAAAAAGTATTAATGGATCATATACTGAGTCCTTCGTTTGGATTTATTGCTGTTGTTTCTGATTCAGTTTATGAACAAATAAAAAATACAACGCCATTACAAGAAAATAAACGTAATCAGTATACTCAATACGGTTTTTTAATTCAAAATTGGACGAAAACCGAAGCAGTTGCAAATAAACTTATGAGTATAATGCCTTATGATAATACACAAGTAAACCCTCCGTATATATTTGAATCACTAATGTTAAAATGGTTGGAAGGAAAACAAGTAAATGGGTTATTATCTATTATTAGTGTATTAATAGGCATTGTATTTTTTGTTTTTGCCATTAGCTTTTTGTACTTCCGTTTATTCACAGATCTAGATCGAGATAGAAGACAGTATCAAATGCTTTCTAAAGTGGGGTTAACGGAAAAAGAATTGAAGAAGGTTGTAACACAACAAATTAGTGTGTTATTTTTTGTACCAATTGTAGTAGCAGTAGTTCATAGTGGTGTAGCATTTATGGCACTACAATATATAGCGCAGCATAAACACGTAGATTTATCAGTTGCTCAAAATTCTATTTTCGTATTCACAGGGTTTATATTTGTACAAATTACTTACTTTTTGTTGATTCGAAGAAATTATTTACGTCAGTTACTTCGCTTTGTGGGCTGAGGTTCCATATGATTTAAACATATTCAAATTAATAGTATAGGCTGATTATTGACTTACACTACTTTTTTATACAAAAAGAATGCCCTTAAGTAACAGTTTTTTTAGAATAATACTGTTAGCGTGGGTTTTTCCGAAATGCTGGCGGTACCCCATGCCCATCAAGCTAAGAAAAGCAATTACCTTCAAAACAAAAATTTTGTATTTATTATATCCCTGCATTCTCATTTTGATTTAATGAGAATGCAGGGATACTCGATTTGTAATATTACCGCAACAATCGCAATTATTATTCTGAAAATTAAAAATACAACTCTGATTCTAAGGTTATTTCCGTTTGTTTGATTGGATTTTGAGAAAGTGTAAGGTAAATACTTTTAAAACAATATAAAACAACGTGGGGTAAACCAAATCCAAATACTGTATTCTACGCTCTATTTTTTACTTTTCTAAAACAATTTCTGCTATTTCATTAGCATATTTTTTAGAGTCAAATTCATCATAGTTACTTAGTACCGCAACAGACAAATATTCTTTTGGAAACCGCATGAAGTGTGAACTATAACCTGCCCACCCTCCGGAATGTTCCAAGTATCGACAGTTAAAACCTTCTGCAACCTTCAGTCCAAAAGCATAATCTTCATTGTCAATAATCCCCTCTCCAGTTGGAGAAATTTCCGGACCCATTTCGCTCATTCTTTTAACAAGGTCTTTTCCACCAACGGTACCTGTAGTTAAATTCTCTCCCCATTTTACCAGGTCTTCAACTGTTGTATGAACTGCTCCATCCCCTGTATGTTCCCAAGGGCTTTCATAGATTTTATATGTTCCTTGCTCATTCTTCGAATATCCACTGGCAATTGATATAGTAGTTGGGTAGTAATCCACAATTGTTGTGGCCCTCATATTTAAAGGGTCAAAAATACGATCCTTTGTAAACTGACGTAGAGACTTGCCACTTACCTTCTCTATCACTTGTGATAATAAAAAATATCCTGTATTGCTATACTCAAATTTTGTTCCAACTGGGAACCTTGCAATTTGATGACTTTTAAGGTGTTCTAGCGATTCTTCCACAGTTAATGTATCAGTATATTTAATATTTGCTACTTCAGCCAATTCCATATAATCAACTAGTCCACCAGTGTGATGAATTAGGTGTCTCAATGTTACAGGTTCAGCATATGCTCCTATAGAAGGGACAAACTTTACAATTGAATCATCTAAACTCAATTTCTCCTCTTGTTCTAAGAGTAATATAGAAAACGCTGTAAATTGTTTTGAAACTGAAGCAATATTAAAAATAATTTTTGTAGTTATGGGTAGATTTTTCTCTATAGAAGCTAAGCCAAATGCACCTTTATAAGTTACTCCGCTATCGAAACTAGCAATATATGCAAAGCCAGGAGCTTGTGGTGAAAACTTTTTAAATAATTGTTTAATCGATGTATGTATCTTTTCATTATATGTATTATTCATCTCAATCACATCCCCTTCCCTTTAAATGATTAGGAATATATTAACCTGTTATCTTTCTCATATTGAATCCAATTCGACCCCATATCGGATTATGACATCCAACAATGGGATAATCATCTTCAGGCTGAGTGCGCAGACCTACTTGGATACTTCAGTTTTGGATTATCTTTGCATCATTCCAATATGATTTGAATTTTAGAATTGGATTACACATTTTACTTCAACTCAAAACGATATATTTTAAATAAAGCCCCATCACACTAATCTCTTTATAGAGAGCTTCAGGAAATAGTATCTGTTTTTTGTTATAACGGTGCTTTGTACGTAGATAATCAGTTAGACAGAAAACATTATCCCATTGAACAGATGTTTACGTAAAAAATTCTAGAAGCTAATATTTGTAACTTTATTCGTATGCCAACTATCTTTTCTTCGCATCAAATTGAAATAATGATAGTTCCCCATATTTCCTTCATTAATAAGCGAAATAATCCCAAATAGAGACATTCAAATTACACTTTTTAAAATGTAGCTCTTAAATATAGAATTGTTCACGTATCCTAGCAGTTGACTACATTCCCTCTTACAAAAGTAATCCTGTTTCTTTTGCTTTTTGCACGGCTTCTTCTCGATTTTTGACTCCTAGCTTCTCATAGAGATTGGAAGCGTAATTTCTTACTGTTCCGTTTGACAAGTAAAGTGTCGAAGCTATTGTTTTATAACGGCTGCCTTGTGATAATAGTTTCAAAATCTCTAGTTCGCGTTTCGTTAAGCCATACTCTTTTCCATCTGATTTTGATCCAAAAGGTCCTGTTTCTTTATTTTCTTCCCACATTCTATGGAACAAGTCATGATTAATCAGCGTACCTCCCCGATAGATCAGGCGAATTGATTCAGCTAGTTCACGCGAATCTATGGATTTCAACAAATATCCATCCGCACCATTTCGTATGATTTCCTTTACCTTTTCTGTATCCTGAAATGTTGACAGAATGAGTACACGAATGTCCGGCCATTTTTCCTTAATCATTTTTGTCGCATTAATTCCATTCAGATTGGGCATCTCTAAATCCATCAATACTACATCTGGTTTCAATCTTTCACACAGTTCCACAGCCCGGTCTCCATCTTCAGCCATTCCCACTACTTGTAAATCCTCCTGACCATCCAAAATTGTATGAAGACTTTCTCGAATAAAAGAATGATCATCGACAATACACAAGCGGATTTGTTCATTAGACAATTGTACTTGTTTCGGTAATACACATGAAATTAACGTCCCTTCCCCTTTTTTGGAATAAACAATGACTCTTCCTTGCGACTGACTCACTCGCTCTTTCATTGCAGTTAATCCAAAACCATCCTTCCACTCTTCCGCCCCGCATCCATTATCCTGTACATCCAATCTTATCTGTTGTGGTTCAAAGTGAAGTGACACAGTGATTTCTGTGGAATGCCCATGGCGAACAGCATTTGTTAGTGATTCCTGCAAGCTCCGATATAGTGTCATTTTTGATTGTTTGGAGACCATATGCTCTTCCCCTATTATTCGAGTACGTACATTTACTTTTGCATGTTTCTTAAATTCCTCTGTCAATTGTTGTAATGTGATAGCTAAGGGAAGCGACTCTTGTGATAAATCCATTTGATGCAAATACAGTCTTACTTCTTCCATACTGTTACGGGCCAATTGTAATAATGAATCGAGCTGTTGCTCTCCTTCTTTAGTCTTTAATTCCGTACGTAATGTTTCCATACCCATAATAATTGAGGTATAGGAATGCCCCATTGTATCGTGTAAGTCTTTTGAGAGCCTATCACGTTCCTCCAGTAAAGTAATTCGCTCAACTTGGGATACGTATTGTTCCAATACATGTTTCTGGTTCCGAATAGTTTCACTTTGACGGTAATTAATAACCAGTACACGAAAGAAAGAACCCATAACAAAGGCTAAACCAATTTGTAGGATGATTACCCATAAATCTGTTACTTTGGAAAATATCGCAATGAGCAACGGAAACAAAATAATTGTGATAGAACCCGACCAGCGGTAAGATTTATGAACACTATTTGTCGCAATCATGAAAGTTGGCATTAAAAAAGCAAGATACGCTGACGGAAATAATAAAGTTAAATAGAAACAAACTCCGCCAAATAATATTATTTCAGTAAACAAATAATAGCGATAACTGAACATTAAACAAATCCAAGGTACTGAAAATGAAGCGACTTCCCAAAGAATGATGATCCAAAGTGGTACAGTCAAATGGTCTTGTTGTTGGATAGTCGTTGATATCAATGATAGCCAAATGATAAAACGTATACAAAGTAATCCCCAATCATACCAGAACCATATTTTCAAAGTCTTAAACAAATTATCACCCCTTTATAGCTTTAAACATAGTACGTGTGTACATTCCAATTATTCGAACTAAGCAGTTCCCAATACATATACGTATCCAGATGAAAATGCCTCCAACGATCATGACAAAAATAGCCTTCGTCCATGAATTCATAGCAATTCCCAATAAGTATATATTAAAATATCGAAAAAGTAAGGGTGTAACGATAAATACTAGCGGCGTCACATACAGTAAAACGGCACATATAAGACTAATTATTCCGACAAAAAATTTCTGCATAAGCCAAAAAATGGCCCTCCAATTGCTACTATTAAGAATTGTATCTCTCGCTTTAATCCATTTATCTCCTACCTCTTTTTTCCTTGGTTGGAATAGCTCTATCGATATGTCCGTATAAACCTTCGTCTGAATGCGTTCATACTGAACAAACGTGTGAGTGGTTTGCAGCACCCAAGCCAATATGGGAATGCCTACGAAGATAACTGTCATTACTAATGCAAATGTAATGCTGACCAGATAGAAACAAAAGTAAAAGAATCCGGATGCAAAGGTAAATAACAAGAAATAGAAATCTTGCAAAGTTTTTTGAGCTGATGCTTTCGTCATTAAAATCTCTCCTCCTCATTCATTGCTAATACGTTAAAAGCTACTTTTTGATTCTAAGTATTTTTCTGTCACATACGGTAGTGTCAAAATGTCATGGTTTGTATGACATAACTATTAATACAGCCGTAGCTCACTCATTTTTCGTTGTCCTTTATAAATATGACAAAAGTTCACTATCTACTATGACTCGCCGCTTGCTACGCTCTGTTCATACGCTAGCGAGTTGCTAACTCGTTGAGCTAACAAAAAAATTCCAATTAAATAAAGGAGCGTACAAAAATGAAACAAGCAATTAACAAACTGGGGATTGTTGCAATTCTTCTTTCTTCTTCAACCATGATTTCTGCGTGTTCCCAACAATCATTAGAAGCTGAAAAATCAAAGCCATCGGTATTCACCACTGATATCCAAATGACGAAAGCACCCAATAATAGAAAAGAAATAGAATCTTTTGCTGATCCGTTATTTGAAGAAAAAATGAAGAAGTACAATGTGAACGGTTCTAGTTTTGTCGTCGTTCATGATGGAAAGGTCGTTATCAATAAAGGGTATGGATATGCTGATAAAGAAAAGAAAATCCCCGTCACTAAGGACACGGTCTTTCAAATCGCTTCAGTCTCGAAAACTTTTACTGCCTTGGCTGTGATGCAGCAAGTCGATAAAGGAAAGCTTAAACTAGATCAAGACGTACAAAAATATCTTGGTGGATTAAAAATACCTAATCAAACAGGAAAACCTCTTACCTTGTTTGATATGCTCACTTATACCAGCGGGGTAGATTTTCCCGATCTCCCAACGATAACTGGACCTGAATACGTTCATAATAGTATACCAATGAAGGAATTTTTCTCTAAACATATGCCAACGGTGGTACGGCCACCAGGGGAAGTTTATACGTATGACAACGTCTCATTTGCGCTCGCAGGGTTAGCAGTAGAGAATGTTACTAACACCCCTTTCTCAAAATATATGGAAAAGAATATTTTTAAACCATTAGATATGAAATCTACAAGTATGAGCTTTACGTCTGATCTTCTTGAAAGAATGGCTACACCTTATGGTCCCACCGGCGATCCAATCCCAACAAGTGGGCACGGTCTAATGGATGCACCACAAGGGGGCATTTTATCTACTGCGGAAGACATGTCAAAATACATGATTATGCAACTACAGAAAGGAAAATTTAAAGACAAAGAAATTGTAAGTAAAAAAAGCATGGATATGATGCATGCCTATCAAGTTTTTGATGATAAGACGATTCCTGTTGCGACAATTGGATTTGAAACGCCTTTCAATAAATTTGCTAACGGTCAACACGTTGTAATAAAAGGGGGAAGTATGCCTGGACATCAATCACTGATGATTTTAGTGCCTGAACAAAAAACAGCATTCTTCATGTCTTACAATAATGATTCAACGATGAGTATAGACATATATGAAGCTCTCATGGATCACTATTTCCCTGCTAAGAAGAATGCGGCAAAAACAAGTTATCTCCCATTAGAGGAAAAGGAAGCTCATAAATACCTGGGCTTATTCCAAAACACGCGTTTCGCTGCAATTCGCACCCACTTTACCTATGAAGATGGGAATTTGGTCATGGAAGGGGGATTATCCGGAAAACAAGTCCTCAAAATGATTCATCCGTTGTTATTTGAAGATTCGGAAGGCAACAAAGTTGCTTTCAAAAAAAATGCAGCTGGAGAAATCACATATTTTCACTACAGCTCTCCTAAAAGCCTAGATTTTATGGCTGATGCACAAAAAATTAACAACAAACCGTCCTTAGCGGATGTCCCGCAAATGAGTAACTATAGAAGCCATATCGATAATCTTTATGCTTTAAACATCATGGATGCTAAAAAAGGTAACTTATTCGATCCGATGGGTACTATGACACAAGGAGAATTTGCTGATTCCTTGTTACGTGCACATGGGTGGAGTAATTTTCCAGATGAATCCAAAGAGGCTCAAGAAAAATTTATAATAGGTATTCCTGGATTTGACCGTACAGCTCCGATTACCCGACAGATCGCAGCAACCATGATTCAAAACTTAAAGCAGATTCAACCTGATCAAGCTAATAAAGTTAAATTGCTTGATGCGGCGGATGACTGGGCAGTCCAATCTATTCAAGCACTTGCCTCCCAAGGAATTCTAGACCCTGATACTTCCATCAATGCTGACGGATCCTTTATCTTCCGTCCGAAGGATTTGTTACTGCGTCAAGAAGCAAGTGCCTTGCTGGATTTAGCTTTTAACTATTATGCATTGCCTATCAAACGACAGTAGATATTCATCCTAAATTGAATCATAACAAAATTGGATGATGGTATCTCATCAGCATCAAGCTAAAATATAACAAGAAATTCAACTTTATAAGATTTTTATGGAAACGGAAATGATTCGAAGCATAACCCGATGCATTTGAAGTTTTTGCATTTAAAGAAGGAACCTATTAGGAAATATAATAGGTTCCTATTTTGTTATATTGGATTTGAGTCAATATTTTGGACACAACAAAGTTAAGTCTATGCTACTTCTTTAGCTAGATCTTCTATTGCTTGGGGCGTTTTCTAACCAATACTACTATGAATTCTTTTGCGGTTATACCATCCCTCAATGTATTGAACTAGCGCTAGGTTTGCTTGTTTAAATGTCACATATTTTGTACGATATACTTCTTCTTTCTTTAAATTGGCATGAAACGACTCTATATAAGCATTATCATATGGACATCCTTTTTTGCTGAAAGAAGGTTTGATTTTATAATTCGCGAGTATCGTTTGGAATTCTTGACTTGTATATTGTGTCCCTAAGTCAGTATGTAGAATGAGACCTTCTGATGGTTTCTGTGTATGGTAAGCGTTTTCTAACGCTTTTACCACAAGATTCGGTGTCATATTTCGTGAAAATGAATACCCAATAATTTTCTTAGAATACAAATCCATCACAGATGCTAGGTAACACCAGCCATCTTTTTGCGTGTAAATATAAGTAATATCCGCTACCCACTTTTCATTAATTGTCGTTGTAGAGAAATCTTGTTCTAATAGATTTGGTTGTTCCTCTACAGTTGATCTTGATGAATGTGGTTTATATTTTTTTAAGATAATGGAACAGATATTTTCTTTTTTCATGAGCCGTTGTACACGTTTTATACTTACTGATAATCCTTGATCCAACAGTATTTGATGAATCTTGGGCGCACCGTAACGCTTTCCGCTATCTTGATGAATGTGTATAATTTTTTCGGTTAGTTCTTTATTTTCACGACTAAGCTTCGACTCTGTTTTATGCTGGGATTGATAGTAAGAACTTCTTGCGATTCCAAGAATTTGGCACATCATATGAATAGAATACGTTTCTTTCTGAAAATCGATAAATTGGTGTAGTTCTGTATCATTTATTTTCTCGCGAATATGGCCATAGCCTTTTTTTTAATTTCATTCTCTTCTTTTAGACGAAGCATTTCTTTTTTCATTCGTTTTAGATCTTCTAGAGTCATTTCGTCTTACTCAATTGATGTGATAGGAGAATATGATTTAATCCACTTATAAACGGTTACTTCTGATACACTATACTCGCTACTTAATGCTTTTACAGGTTGTCCCGAACGATATAGTTCAACCACCATTTTTTTAAACTCTTCATTAAATTTCTTGTTTGTCATACGGACACTTCCTCCTTGAAATCCATTGTAAGGACTTAACTAAGTTGTGTCCATATGACTATACTAACTCCAAATAACATCGTATCTTTTTTAGAAACATCGTGACTTTGTTCAAAACATCGCATGATGGTTGTTGGGTGAACTGAAATGCCACGTTCTTTCAGGATTTCAGAGACATCGCGATAACTTAAAGAAAAACGACAGTAGTAGTAGTCGACAGCTACTAAAATAATCTCTTTCTTGAATTGTTTTCCTTTAAAATACCTCATGCCTGATTCTCCTAGATCCTGTTTTCTAGAGTGTAGCTCCATGTAGAAAACTTTGCAACAGAACCCCAAACGATGTACCGCCGTCTCCTACAATATTCGACTTAAATTGACTCTCGTGCTGAGCAATGGAAAGCGGGATCCACGCTGGTACATCATACTGCTTAGCTACATAAGTGATGATTTCTTTTACTTTCTGCACTTCCTGTTTATGCAGGTATTCTATATAAATTGTGTGAAAAGTCACTATGCCCGCAATAAACAAGACCAAAACAGGCACAATTTTTTTCAAGGGTCTCTCCTTCTTTTCTCCTTACAAGAACAATATGATTCTAGTATTTCGATGCATCCCATACTTTTTTCGAATGCCCATCATATATAACAGCTGTTTTTCCTTTTATTTCTTCGTTCTCATATTTAAACGGTTTGTTTGAAAAATTCACAATGACTTTCATATCCTCTCCGAACTCCGTACATTGAACCGAACGATCTTCAGAAAGAATCTTAAAGTTTGTCATTGGCTTTGTCACTGCTTTTTGATGAAAATCAGACCAAATGTTTACGTAGGAAACAATCATATCCTTATTGGCATTCCACATATCCTTGTCGATATGGTATAACGGTGGAACATTGTATAATATCTCGGACAGCATTCTGTTTCCAATTTCATCTTTAATTTTCAAACTTCCCCATTCCCAATGATGCGTTGTAATCACCGAATCATTGTATACAAGCTTATAAAGAGGGATAGAATATACTGGATCTAGATAAATGTGTTGGTACAACGGTTTGATTGGCACAGTCTTGCTGTAACGTTCAGGTGTTGCACCATTTGACGACCAATAGCCTCCTACATAGTATGGACTCGTTTTATTCTTTCTCATGTCCTCGTCATCCCATTTGATCACAGGTGTTTCAATGCCGTGCGCGAAAGCAATAACATCACTTGCAAAATCATTACCACCTTCTGAACCGACTACCATATGCTTTTCTTTTCCAATATAGTCCATTCTTTGCAATCTTGCCTTCAAATCCTGTGCTTGCGTTGTAATATGGTCTGGAGAATAATCGTCATACACTTCACCGGTTGCGTCACAATCTACAAACCAAGAATTAAATGGAATACCGTTCTGTAAAATACTATCTGTACGTTGCTTTACACTAGGTAACGATAGAGTCGGATTCAGTTTTCTTCCTTTTCCTAAGAAACCTTTTATTTTTTCCCCATTCTTATTTGTAATGGTCGCGTTTTCGTATAAACTTTTATCTACAAAAGAAGCAGTGTTCCAATCTTTGCTTGCATTCTCCTGAATGGAGTGATAAGAATCATAAGGACCAATAAGATATCCTAAATCATTTGCTTCTTTCACCATGCCCGGATTCATTAAACCGTTTGACCAGTTTGGCAATCCGATCCAAGCATGCTTAATTCCCGACTGACGCATGTCCTCTATCAAATCAGTCGAATCCTGTTTTCCCCACTTTTCGATATCGTCTGCTGTATCCTTAAGCTTACTTTTTAGTAGTCGTTTATTAAGCGTATACAGTTCCTGTTCACTTAAATGAGAAATTCCTTTCTCCAGCAATTTTTTCAATTCGCGGTCCGTATTCGGGAATATTACATTATTATAGAACTGATCTAGTTTCAGTACTTTATCAAACGCACGAATAATTACATTTTTTTGATTTTTATCAATATAGTCTTGTTTATTCAATTCACTAATAGCTGCTTCAAACTCTGTAGAGCCGTCTTCTGTTTGCTTCAGCAATTGTTCCATCCAAGCGATAAACGGTTCGTCCAGCTGACTCTTCAATTGATTCCAACGAATATTCTCTACTGTAATTGCATCCTGATTCCACAAGTACATATGCGGAGCACCGTACAGCTTTTTGATGTTCGGATTTCCCTTCGCTTTCTCCGTAAGCGTTTTGAACTCTCCTTTCTCCTTTATATAGTTTTTATATACCTGCGCGATTTGAGTAGGGTCAGAATCCGTCACATATAATCTGAATCCATACTCCTTATTTGGATTAATTGTCGGGAACTCATGAGTAAAGCTAAATTGTATATTATCATCCGTATTGAAATGGATAGTATCGTTAAACATATTGTCCGCAATATATACAATCGAATATTTAGACTTATCTAATGCAAAGAATCTCATAGAAAAACTTTCAATAAATGAAAACTCTTCATCCTTCAAGAATTCTTTCCAATATGGGTCATCGGCTGGTATACGCTTTCCTTCCCATAGGGGTAAAGTATAACGATTTGCACTTACTTTTGGCCATTCGAATTGCTTTGCCCCATCCGATTTCAGCGTAATATCCAAATAATATTTCTTTTTTTCTACCTTAATCTCCATCTTATCGTCCGGATAGCTCCATGATACAACACGGTCTTTCCTTTTTACATCCTCAACCTTTTTCTTTGAAAAAGGAAGAGAAGCACTCTCCTTAACGCCATCTTTCTCCACAACAATTTCACCCGTTTCTGGTGTAACATCAAATGAAAAATTGCTGTATTGAAAGGGATGTTTCTCATTTACCTCCTTATTTTTATCCTTTGCACAATACACAGTAAGTGGCGTAATAAGCAATGAAATAGAAATAATCGCATAAAAAATGGTTTTTTTCACCTTGTAAACCTCCTTCTGCCACTTACTATAAGTCCACATTGTGACACCAATATTACAAACTCGGTGAAATAACAAAAAAAGCAGCTATCCTGAACTGCACCCCAATTGTTAGATACATAATCTAACAATTGGAGGTGCAGTTTTTCTATGGCTAAATTTACGGCTGATGAAAAAATACACATCGTTCTACGTTATTTGAACGGAAATGAAAGTTATCGAGAAATTGGTAAAGCGATCGGCATAAGAGACACAGTAATTTTGAATTGGGTAAACCAATATAAGCAGAATGGTGTGGAAGCTTTCCTAAAACGGTATACAAATTACACACAACAATTTAAACTAGACGTACTAAATTTTATGATTGAAAACGGTACGTCCTTAATTGAAACGGCAGCTATCTTTAACATTCCTGCCCCTTCAACGATTATTGTTTGGAAAAAACAACTCGAAACACAAGGAATTGATGCCCTTCAATCAAAGAAAAAGGGGCGTCCATCCATGAAAAAAGTGTCAAATAAACAATCAAGACAAGCACCAGTTGAAGGATCAGCTGAAGCACTTGAAGCACGTATTAAACAGCTTGAAATGGAAAATGAGTACTTAAAAAAGTTGAATGCCTTAGTTCAAAACAAGGAAAAGTCACTAAACAGGACAAAGCGCAAGTAGTCTATGAATTAAGGCATAAATATTCGGTGAAGGCACTCGTGGAGCTAGCTGATATTCCACGAAGCACGTATTATGATTTAGTGAAGAAAATGAATCGTCCGGATCTAGATACCGATTTGAAAGCTGAGATTAAAGCGATTTATGAGGAAAATGAAGGGCTTTATGGCTACCGTCGCATTCGTGATGAGTTAACGAATCGTGGTCAGAAAGTGAATCACAAGAAGGTTCAGCGCATTATGAAAGAGCTTGGATTAAAGTGTGTTGTGCGTATGAAAAAATATAAGTCTTATAAGGGGAAATTCGGTAAAATTGCACCAAATATTTTAGAGCGCAATTTTAATGCAAATGCCCCGAATCAAAAATGGGTAACAGACATCACAGAGTTTAAATTGTTTGGAGAGAAACTTTATTTATCACCTGTATTAGACTTGTATAACAGTGAAATTATTACATATACAATTGGCTCTAGACCGACGTATTCACTTGTTTCAGAAATGTTAGAGAAAGCATTAGAACGTTTACCTGAAAATCACCAGCTACTGATGCATTCAGATCAAGGGTGGCATTATCAAATGAAACAATATGTCCGTACACTTGAATCAAGAGGTATTGTGCAGAGTATGTCTCGAAAAGGAAACTGTTACGACAACGCAGTAATGGAGAATTTCTTTGGGATCATGAAGTCGGAATTCCTCTACATAAAAGAGTTTGAAAGTGTAGAGCATTTTAAAATAGAATTAGAAAAATATATAGATTACTATAATACGAAACGGATAAAGGCAAAATTAAAAATGAGCCCGGTGCAATACCGGACTCACCTTTATCAAGCTGCCTAATGAAATAACCGTGTCTAACTTTTAGGGGTCACTTCATCCATTCACATATGGCTAGCTGCTTTTTGTATCGGAAGAGACACTCTTCGGAAAACGAATATAAAATTGAATGATGTCTTCATATAGGGACACACCGTAATCAAATTGATGGCGGTTCAGAATAGACTGGACAATCGTTAATCCTAGACCGGTGCCAGATCTATCTTTGCTTCGTGAAGATTCAGTCACATAAAAAGGTTCCCAAATATCCCTAACTTCTATCCCCTTCATATTCGTACCGTTCTCCACTATGAAAAGAATTCTATCCTCCTTTTCTTCAAATCGTATATCAATTCTCTTATTTTGTGTGTACTTGATGGCATTACTAAGCAGATTGTTTAGCACCTTCTCAATCTTGCCGCGGTCTGCTATGATCCATAATGGCTTATCTTCCTGTTGGATCGAAAGATGAATTTCTTTGAGCTGTATTTCAATTTCATGCTTCGCCAAACAATGTTGAAACAAAGCTAGCAAATCAAATGTCTCCTTGTGCAATTCTTCCCGCTCTATCCTTGAAAATTCGAGCAATTCGTCTATTAACGTAGATATATTATCAGTTTGCTTCAATATTGTATGAACATAAGTGCCGTCATCCAGGCCATCCTGAATGCCTAAGGAATATGCTTTAATCAAAGATAGGGGTGTTTTTAGCTCATGCGTAATATCTGACATGAACAGTTTTAAGTTTTTGTTTCTTCTATTTAAATCCTCATGCGCAGCTTTCAGCGTATCACTCATCACGTTAATACTATTGGCTAGATCTTCGATTTCATCATTTGTCCGTATATCAGTTTTTTTGAAATCCAGCATAGCGATATTTTTAGAAATATCCGTTAGCTCCTGTAAAGGGCTTGTAATTTTCCGCGACCATATCCATACCAATACAACGAGAACAAAAATAGCAAAAATGAGGACATACAGGTTAAACGTATTAATGATATAGGCTGTTTCATTAAAATGTACGATAGATTCACCTACCATTATAAACACGCCATCCTTCACCGTATAGCTTGTCAAAAAACTCGACTTCAGCTTCCCTTGGTCGTATAGCTTATTTACAAGGGTTCCGTTTTTCACGTCCTGCAATGTTTCCTTCGTAACCCAAAACTTATTCAATGTCAGCCCCTTTTTTGCTAGCTGTGCACGCAGCGACCAATTGAAACTTGCCTCATCATTGCTGATGGGCTCATATACAATCGTCAAGTTATGCTTTTTCTCCAGGTCTGCTACGGAATTTATAAAATCGTTGTATCCCATTGATGTAATTTCTTTTGAAATAGCATTCAAATCCTGTTTCACTCTGTGTACATAATAGCGGGGCAGAAAATAGTTGGTAATCAACATAGAGAACGCAAAAATACAAATAATACAAACAGAAATGGTAACGGCAAATTTTCTCCCAAGTCTATTCATGTCCTTTCTCCATGCTATATCCCATCCCCCTATGTGTCTTAATTAAATCTGCACCTATTTTTTCTCTCAATCGTCTCACATGGGTATCTACCGTTCGTTCTTCACCGAAATAATCAATCCCCCATACAAGATCCAGTAAATCCTTGCGTGACAGAATACTGCCTTGATTCCGCAAAAAACAGCTCATAAGCTCAAACTCTTTCTTCGTCACTTCTAAATCTTCATCATCTTTATAAACTTTCTTCGCCTGTATATCAACTTTAATATTGTGTATATATATGACCTTATCCTCTTTCAGCAGTTTTTTCGCCCTCGTTAGCAAAATACCTGGATGAAACGGCTTTTTCACATAATCATCCACACCTGTGTTTAGTGCCATCAACTCGTCTTCATGCTCGCTTTTCGCTGTCAGCATCAATACCTTTGCATCGCTGTGCTTCTTCACTTCTTTACACACATTAAGCCCGTTAACATAGGGCATCATCCAATCCAAAATCACTAAATCAATTTTCGTTCCGTAAAATATATTGAGGGCCTGCTCTCCATCTTCAGCGAGAAACACATGATAACCTTCTCGCTCAAAATAAGCTTTTAAAATCCGCAGCATATCCTTTTCATCGTCTACAATCAGTACGTTCATATTTCCTCCGTCAATAATTTATCCTTATGATTTTGTTAAGAATTCCAAAAAATGATTTTCGTAGGTTCATCACCAAAAGACAGGGGTGACATATAGATAGATGTACATTCCACTCCGAGTGGACGCTTTCCGTTCCGTGTATGAAAAATGAGTCATTTTAAAAAAATCAACCCCATGCTACGGTGATGAACCAAAAAGTACATTTCTTATTACCTCTTATACCAGCTAATACTTCTTATATAAGATTTCTCCGTTGCTACACACCCTCCATTTTTCTAAATGAGTCATATAAGTCGTTTTCTTTTTACCTTTTTCCAAAAGATAATTTTAAAATCCATAGCGTTCTCTATCACTTTTTTTCATCGTGAACTCTCCGATATTGATTTCTCTTTCTATCGATTATAATCAAAAAGTGAAGTAGAATACATATTCTGTGTCATTGTTAATAGGAACCCTGTCGCACGCAAGTTAAGATCTTATGTCACCTTCAAAACGAAAATTTGGTGTCTTTTATAATAATAAGACTTATTTTTATTATTATAGGGTAATTCATTTTTGTCAGCAGGATCTTCCTAGGTACAACCAAATTTTAAATATAGCAAGATTTACTTCATCATATCTAACAAATCTTTCATTTTAACTTAACGTTATGAATTTCTTAACGAAAAGACAGAGAGTTCTGGTTTACTCAAAAAGCGCAAGGGCATTCTTGTTGTTCCAATACCACGATTTACATACAGTTGTAACGGTTTCGTTTTCCCTTGTAATGAATACAATCCTTCTACATATTGATCTGCTAATTTAGTAGTGACGATAGGACCAATAAATGGAAGTCGAACTTGTCCTCCATGACTGTGACCAGATAGTTGAAGATCAACTGGATATGCAAGAACCTCATCTACCGTATCCGGTTCATGCACTAGCAGTATGTTAAAATCTTTTTCTTGTAGATGCTGAAGGGTAGGTTGCACTTTGGGTTTGCCAAGTAAAAAGTCATCAAGACCAGAAATCGTAATATAATCACCATTGTTTGCCTTGATTCTTGTCGTTTCATTGACCAAAACAGTAAAACCCGCTTTCTCCATATACTGTTTGTACAAATACCCTCCGCCTCCCCCGCGGTCATGATTGCCGAATACCGCATATTTTCCAAGAGGAGCGCGAATTTGAGACAAAATCGTTTGTGTATCTTTTCTTTCGGAACCATACTCTTCAAACTTATCAATTAAATCACCTGTAAATACTACAATATCGGGTTTCAGTTCATTTATTTGATCGACTAGCTTTTTCTGCTGCTCATGAGAAAAATTAGGTCCGAAATGTGTGTCTGAAAACTGTACAATCTTTACACCTTGAAATCCCTTGGGAATATTAGGACTTTCGATATCAGTCCATGTAATGGACAATGATTTCGGTTCAAACTGAAACGCATATAAATAAATGGCGATGGGGAAAATGAAGATTATAAGGAAAATGACACATGCTCGCTTAAACTTCCATCGTGACATCCCTCTTTTTGATTGTTTCAAAGAATGGATTAGCTTTACTATTAATCCATTTTTCTGGGTGTATTCTAAACTACCTTTCATATGTCACCTCTGTATTTATCATAAAAAACTACTATTTAAAAACCGTTATAGCATTTTTATGTTACAGGTATTTGTCATTTTGGAGATTCATGTGCAAAAGATTCAAATCATTTTTCAGCCAACAATCTGTTCAAACGTGTAAAGAATAAAAATTGTGATATATCTTACTTCATCAAACTCACTTGCTGTACTGTTTTATTGTAACTGTTCACTACACCACTCCCAAGACTGACAAACATCAAGAAGAGTTATCCCCTTATAGGGGTCACCATATATCCCCATCAACTTAAGAATTCAGAATTACCCCAAAACGAAAAATGAGCTTTTTGTTACAAGTTAACACAAAATTTCGTTCTGGGGGTACTATAACATGCCCATCAACTTAAAAATTCAAAATTACCCTAAAACGAAAAAAAGCCCTAAATTAATAAGGCTCTTTTTTATTTTATCGAAAGTAAACTTTTGTATATTAGTTTACTTTCATTTCCTTGATTTTATTTACTTTATAGCAAATCACTCATTTTCTCCAAAATCACTAACGAAAGTATACATTCAAAACACTATAAATAAAGAAGTTTAAATCTATGAACAAAAAAGAAAAAGCTAGATCCATGCTAGCTTTTTTACATAATTATCGTTACCGGAAGTTGTTTTTAAAAATATGTCGGATGGTTTAGCCATTCTTCAATATCAACAGAACCTTGAACTGATAGCAAACGATATAAATATCTATATGGTTTTCTAACATAAGTTAAATCAGGAATATCACGTACAGATATATATCCTCTAATAAAGTCTTCAGCACTCTTCTTATCCAATACATATTCTAAGGCAATAAAATCTAACTCTCTAGGTGCTACTGCATAAGCTTCTGTATCTACTAATCCGGTAATTTCAGTTCCATTGTTTAAAAATTGTGTGGGATCTATATCGACTAAAATAAAATTACTTTCTGTTGGAGTAGGAATCCTTTTTAATAACAATTGTATTTCAGGAAGAATCTCTAATATTTTTGGGTTATTTTTATAAAATCTCTCAGTTAGCTGTTGCATTATGTTTATAAGCGTACTGTGAAAATCGTAAATAGATGTTTGATGAGTCCCTAATGGATTACCTATGTAATTAAAGCTTTTTTGATGAATGAGTGCTAATCCTTTCCCAAAGCTTTCTAATATGGAAGATGGTTGATTCAAAAAAGTATGTATTGTATGCCCATTTAACTTTTCTACTACCACGTATTCCTTATTATCTATAGTCATTTTTCGTAGAACCCTTGGCACAGGAAATGAACTTAGTTCCGCTAAGGAGTTATTAATGATTTCTAAATGAAATACATTTCGAGGATCAATCCCAAATAGCTGTTTACACCCCCACCAGAAGTCATTATGAGGTTCTTGAATCATTTGTGAGGAACGTACAATGACTTCCTCGGTTTCCGTCTTAATTAACAATACATTACTGGCGTGATTTTCATATCCAGGATGCAATTCTGTTATCAATTGGATTGAACTATTAAACAAGATTTGTAACTTTTCCATGAATGAATGCCCCCTTTTTATATAAATTTAACATAGGAAAAGCATGAATACCCTATTCATGCTTGGTTAACATAACGTCTCATTATCGGGATTCAATGTATTTAGAAGACTATTAAAAGTCCTCCAGATTCTTTAACTAGGGGACTTTTGTGTTCACATAATTCTTGTTAGAGGAAGCCATTTCACTGTTTACGGTATAAATCTTACTATTATCTCTATTAGGGGTCCCATGAATATAGGACTTAGGTTAATGTTATGGTAAAATTCACTATGTAGGAGGGAGAGATTTGAGAGTTTTTATTTATATTGCTTTAATAGCATGTACTTGTATGTTAATGAGTTCGTTGATTTTACAAAAGAAATTTTTATATAAAAAATATGATGTTTTTTTGTCTACTATAATGATAGGAGTATATATAACCCTTATGCTCTATGGCTTTTATGGTGTTGACATTTCTATCGGTAGACCATTATGGTACATAACAGTATTTATATTGATTGGAGTTGTAACGGGTACTCTTATAAGTTTAGCTGTGAAGCTGGGAAGGCAACAAGATAGATATAAATTTCATGTTTTTGGTCATATACTAGGATTTTTAGGATGTGGAATACAAGTTATAGCTTACTTTTATGAAGAATATCAGTGGCGTTTTTTTAATATGGAACTATCTATTTCTTTTTTCTTGATTTTATTAACTACATTATTTGTTTGTATAGCAGTGTTCTTTCATCGGATTTTTTTCATGTGTGTTGCAATTTTTCCTAGTTTATTAACAACGGAACATTTATCTATGTTTTGGATTATTGTGAGTAATTGTTTGTTTGTAATGGGTGCATTGCTTATGACTACGGAATAGAAAAAGAAACGACGAGTAGATAAGCGTGTAGAGTATTTTAGAGGAAAAGGTTATTCATAATAACATCCTGATATAATTTAAATTTCTAGAATAAAAGATTAAATTGTTAATAAGGGGGAGCGCCACATAGCCGTCAAGCTAACAATCGATATATCCCCCAAAATAAAAAATTTAAGCTTTATCCAGTAAAGAACTTCTAAAATTTTCGTTTTTGGGGATAATTGTTTTTCTTAGCTTGATGGGCATGTATGGTGACCCCTAATAGGAAGAACGAAAAAATTTTTTTAGGGGAAAAATCAAGATTACAGCCAAATTTTTGCTAATTGAGAAACTCCTTCTATTATCTTTTTTTCACATAAATCACCCAATCCAAGTTGAATATGCGGATATCGTGGTATATATTTCGAGAAATATTTTGAACAAGGATAAACTACAATTCCGTGTTCATATGCCCTTTCAATTAGCATTTTTTCACTCATTTCTGTTTTTACTTCAATAATAACGAAAATTCCGGAGCTACCACCTTTTATTTCAACATAATTCTTAAAATGTTTTAATAATTCCCTATTCAATAGATTCATTTTACGTTTATACAAAGCTTTCATCCTCCTTAAGTGTGAGTACCAATATCCTTCATTCATAAAGGTCGCCAGTGTTCGCTGATGAATAGATGAGGATGTTTGCTCAAGCAAAGGGAGTATCTTTTTATATTCACTTATTAGCCTCCTAGGCAAAACCATATAACTGACACGGATAGAGGGTAGTAGTGCTTTTGAAAAAGTTCCTAAATAAACCACCCTATCACTAGAATCTAAACTTTGAAGAGACGGTATAGGTTGATGGATGTATCGAAATTCACTATCGTAATCATCCTCAATAATATATCCTTCCACCCTTTTTGCCCATTGAATTAACTTTAATCTTTCATTGACGGGGATAGTCACTCCATATGGAAAGTGGTGAGTAGGAGTGACATATAAAAGTCTAGAAGGCGATTTTAAAAGGAGATCGACTTGGATGCCTTGTTCTTTTACCGGGATTGGATCAATGATAAATGATTGAAGAACAAAAAGTTCCCTTGCCACATTATATCCAGGGTCTTCTACTGCCAGATAATGATAGTCTTGCTTTAGCAACAACGACAAAAGTAATAACAAGTGCTGTGTGCTACTGCCAATAATAATTTGTTCTGCAGAAGTATTAACTCCTCTTGATTGAAACAAGTAATCTGCTAGTACATTTCTTAATTTAATGTCGCCTTGTTTTTCTCCGTATGAAAACATGCTAGAGTCTTTAATGATTTTGTTTGTAAGCATTCTCCATTTTTTCAAAGGGAAGTTTTCTTGATCCACTGTCCCAATTTTAAAGTCAATAGTATTCATGGCAGCATGATTTGTTTCATGATGCTGTTCTCTAATGGGTTCATAATTAAGTGTCTCATCCGATATAGTAGCCTCTACAAAAAATCCCTTTTTCTTCTCACTTCGAATATATCCTTCCGATTGCAGTTGTTCATATGCTACTTGAGTTGTGTTTCTGCTGACCTCTAATTGGATAGCAAGTTGTCTAATCGATGGCAACTTTGTATTCCTTTCTAATTTACCAGATAAAATCTGAGTACGTATGTATTGATAAACTTGTTGGTACATAGGAGTGTTACCTTCTCGATTGATATTAAATATTAGTTCATTCATCATTGAAATACCCCATCTGTCATTTGTATTTATTGTAAACTGTACCTTTTAGAAATGACAGTATAAATGAATAATGAATTTAGAAAAAAATTTGATTTGGGAGAAAATTCATGACGATATTTATGTACATATTTTGTTTGATTGTATGGGGACTCAACTTTATTGCAGTAAAAATTCAAGGAACTCCTGTCAGCTTGGAATTATCCTTAACTTATCGTTTAGTTATGACAGCCTTTTTATTTTTGATTCTTGTTTGGTTCCTTCGACCAAGTGGGATACCAACAAGAAAAGATATACCATTTGTAATAGTTTTTGGTGTATGTAACTTTGCATTAAGCTATTTATGCCTTTATTACGCCACAATTTTGAGTTCTGCAGCAATCGTAACATTGGTTTTTTCATTAAAGGTGATTTTGACCCCGATTACCCTTCGGATTTTTTTAAAAGAGAAGTTACATTCACGCGTTTTGGTTGGGGGGATTTTTGGTGTATTAGGCGTATGTATTCTCATCTATCCGAATTTGAACAACTTTCAAGGGTCCAATGACATAAAAGGAATTATGGTTGCAATCTTAGGTACGCTTCTTACAGCAGTAGGTGATGCCAGCTCGGCACGAAATGCAAGTCACAAGGTGAATCCTATCTATGCAAATGCCATTGGATTTACAGTGGGCAGTATATTGATGGGAGTAATTGTATTACTTCAAGGACAAGAATTTATATTTCCAACATCGTTTTCATACTTATCTGTGTTGCTATATTTAACTCTGGTTGCTTCATTTGTAGCATGGTTATTCTATTTGAAACTTGTAGAAAAAATTGGAGGAGCTCGAAGTGGCTATATGGTTGCACTTTTCCCGGTAATTGGAGGAATAACTTCCGTTTTAATCGGTGAGTCAGATCCATCATTGTATTTGTTTGCTGGTTGTTTTTCTAGCTGTATTGGCGCTGCTATCGCATTAGGGTTTAGAACTCGGAAGCAAGTTGCGAAATTACCTCTAAAAAGAGTTACTTAAGAAGGAATAAGTGTTGTGAACTTGGAAATAGAGCTCATTTATTTGGTATGCAAAACTTTAAAGAGCTTATACTGGAGCTTTAGAAAAAAGAGAAAATCTCAAGTGAAATTAAACTTATATAATCTTAGCTTGATGGGCATGTGGCGGTACCCCATTAATAGCTTAAATAATTGTTCATTCAATTAGCAGATAATCCATTTGTTTATCTGTCAAACTCTCTCATACGCTTTTTATTTTCAAAAAAATTTAGTGTTTGGAGGTATAAAAATGAATTTTCAACATTCTAAAAAAGAAAATAGTAAAAACTCAAAAAGCTTAAGATCTGAAACTACAAAAACTGGACTTCAACCAGTTGAACAAGTCATGAATGGTTTGTACAGAATGCCTGAAACTGATATAGAAAACAAAGAACACCAAAAAACGGAGATTTAAAAAAATAATTAGTATTTAGATACTACTTTTATTATATATATATTATTTCTAATAAAAAACCAAGGGAAATTAATTTCCCTTGGTTTTTTAAATTTTATAATATTATCAAGCACCTACTTTTGTTCTTTCTTTTTTTCTCCAAAGTTTACCTGGCCAAAATGCTAATCGTCCTAGAACCACTGTAATGGCAGGGACAAGAAGTGGTCTTACAATGAATGTATCTAATAGTACTCCAATTGCTGTAACAATACCAAATTGAACAAGTACTTGGATTGGTAGTGAAGCTAAAACAGCAAACGTTCCTGCTAAGATTAAACCAGCAGACGTAATAACGCTACCTGTTTGAACCACCCCGTTTTTGACTGCTTCAAGGTGTGACTGGTTACTTTTGTTTTTCCATATTTCGGAAACCATAAATATGTTATAGTCCTCTCCTAACGCTACCAAGAACACAAATGCATATAGAGGAATCGCCCCTTGTATTGCAGGCGCATCCATACCATAGTGAAGTAATAACCATCCTGCCCCTAATGCAGAGAAGAATGATAATATCACTGTTACAATTAAGTAGATCATCGCCACAACAGAACGTAAATATACAAGTAATAATAATGCGATAATACCAATCATAACAGGAATAATCACATTTTGATCACGTTCAGTTGTCTGTTTCGTATCGTATAATGTAGCCGTTTCTCCTCCAATCCATATGTGATTATTAGCATCACTTATTTCAGCACTTTTCATTACCTGTTCTAAACTTTTTCTTAACTCAGGGATTTTATTCATCCCCTCAATAGAATACGGATTATCTTTTATTGAAACTTCAAATAATTGTAATTGATTATTCAGTTTTCCTTTTACTGGTTCTGTTACTTGATCTACAAAAGAAATTTTTGTTAATTCTTCTTTAACAGATACATCTTTTCCTTTTGTATCAACAACAATTTGTACAGGTGCTAACTCACCAGGTGAAAAATGATTAGAGATTAAATCAAATCCTTCACGTGAAGGCATATCTTTTGGAAATGATTCTAATAAATCATACGTAAATTGGATACGTGGAACAAATGAAGCCAACCCACCTAATAAGAATAGTGTTAACAGGATAATTGTCCATGGTTTACGAATAACAAGATCTCCAAGTTTTTTACTTAAGACCCCTTTCGACTCCTTTAACTTAATTGTTTTCTTTTTTTTCTTAGCATATTCTTCATTCATTTCTATTGTTCTTGGAATGAATGGGAAAAATGCTACTCTCCCAAAAATAGCTAGTAATGCGGGTAAAAGTGTCAATGAGGCAACCCCCATTAGGAATACAGCAACACTAAATGGTACTGCAAATCTATGGAAAGAACCGATATGAGCAAGTAAAAGGGTACCTAATCCAACTACTACTGTAAGAGCACTCATGATAATTGCCCCACCCGATTCTTTGATAGCAAGTTGCAGAGCTTTAAATTTATTTTGTTCTACTAATAAAAACTCTCTATATCTTGAAATAAGAAATAAACAATAATCAGTACCAGCTCCAAATAAAAGTACAGTCATAATTGAAATTCCTTGTGCATCAGCAGAAATCCACCCTTTATCTGCTAAAAATCCTAAAGTTGGACTAATTACCCCGTAAGCAAACCCAACTACAATTAAAGGTAAGATTGCTAAAAGTGGTGAGCGATACAGAAGAATAAGTAAAACTAAAACAAGTAGCACTGTTGCAATAAGTAATTTTACATCAGCCTGACTGAATAAGCTTACTGCATCAGTCTGAATACCAACTGGTCCTGATAGACGAACATGCAGACCAGAATCAGAAATTTTTCTTTTAAAAGGATCATCTGCCAAAGTATCCTTTATAACACGCTGCAATTCATTCATATTCTCTTGAAGAATATCTGTTCCTGCTGTTGTGTTAAAAAATACAGGAGTTACTAGAGACGTACCATCTTCTGAAACACTCTTTGCTAATGTTTGCTGTGATATTGTATCAAATGGCGGTAACATTGATTGACCTTTTAATGGTGTTTTTTTTAGCTGTTTGTAAGTATCTTGAATTGTCTTAAAGTCATTCGCTTCTAAACCCTTGTCTCTATGCCAAACGATAAGCGCGGGGTTTCCAGCATCATTAGGAAACTCCTGTTTAATTAAACGATTAGCTTGTTGTGACATAGTGTTTTCAGGAAGGTTTGGAGCCGTCTCATCTTCAACTTTATTAACTGCTGGCCATGTAAATGATAAAACCAGGGTTAATAAGACCCATACTAAAAGAGTAATCCACCTTGCTTTTGGTCCCCCAACCAATTGTCCCCAAGTATATAGAGGATGTTTTTTCATAAATATCCACCTTTCTAACTAAACTTTTGCAGTAATTATATATACTAGTCAGTTAATTAATCAAGAACCATTGTATGAATATGCTATAATATTTTTAACTCTGAAAAGTCAGGAGCGAATAGAATTGGAACACAAACAACGTCCCTTGGGAAGACCACGTCAAAATAAAAATACTATATCTACAAAAGATAAAATTGTAAACATTGCTACAAAATTATTTTTAAATAAAGGATATCAAATTGTTTCTATGGATGATGTTGCTAAAGAATGTGATGTGACAAAGGCAACCGTTTACTATTATTATGCTACTAAAGCTGATCTTTTTACTGATACAATGGTTCAAATGATGGTTCGAATTAGAGAAAATATGTATAGGATTCTTTCATCAAATAAGCCTCTTAAAGAGCGTTTACTTGATGTCGCAAAAATTCATTTAACCGCTACAATGGACATTGATATAAAAAGCTTTATGAGGGATGCAAAGATTTCCTTGTCTGATAAGCACTTAAAACAAATGCAAGATGCAGAAGATAAAATGTATGAAGTATTGGCACAAACTATAGATAAAGCGATACAAGAAGGGGAAATTCCTAAAAGGCACACGCTTTTAAGTGCTCACGCCTTTGTCGCTTTGCTATACGTTGGAGACTACAAAGATGTTGATCAAAATCCCCTTATCCCTGATATAGAAGATTTAGCACAACAAATTGTTGATTTTTATTGGAACGGATTAAGTAAGTAATTATGATTGCTTCTTAACTATTTTTTCTACAATACTCTCTTTTTAATTGATAACAATTTATTTCGGTAAACTTTTAATTAATTCCTCCATTTGGTTTAATCAATTCGCATTAGGTTCATACTAACTTTTGTTTAAATATATGAGAAATGGGGCTGGATTAAATATGGAATTTGAAGGTAGAAACTCTACAGAATCTGCACTTCATCATTATAAGTATGGTTTGGGTTTATTTACTGAGAAAATGCCTAAGCTAGCTGAACAATTTAATTCTTTTACAGAGGAATGCTTTAAAGAAGGCACCTTATCCAAAAAGCAAAAACAGCTAATTGCTTTAGGTATTAGCCTTTATTCTCAGGATGAATATTGTATCATTTATCACATTAAAGGATGTCTAGATCAAGGAGCTTCAGAACAGGAGATCTTTGAGGCAGTGGGAGTGACAGCTGCATTTGGTGGTGGTGCTACTATAAGTCAGGCAGTTACTCTTGTACAAGAATGTATGCAAGAGTTAAAGCAGTAATAAGAATATCATCATGGATTAGGGAATAAATTTCTCGAGTTTATGTGTTACTATTCTTACACAATAAATAAAAACAAAGAAACTTGAGCGTGTGCTAATTCTACTCAAGTTTTTTGTTTTCTCTGTTAGGAATATTAGGTGCGATCTTTTGTCGTTTGGATTATGTGTTGTGAAAATAAATTCTTTTTGCAATAACCGTTGTATAATTCCTGTCACTGTTGGTCTGTCCGAAATATTTACATTCTAAATTCTTAATTTTAAATTTAATATTTGAAAATGTTGTTTCTCCTTATTCATTATAATACCTATAAATGTGTACTATATTATTAAGTACATTAATTCCTGAATCTCTAATTTTTTTATGTACGTATACATTCTATGTGAAATATTCTAATTTTGCATTGGGAAAGAACTTCTCCATATAAGAATATAGATAATTTTTTATATCTTCTTCTTCTTCTTTTTGATAAATGTATTTTCCAATTCCGTATTTTCCCCATTTATATCTTCTTTTCTCTTCATCTAATTCCAATTTTGTCATTGGGTAATTTTTTTCAATCACTCTCTTAGCAGGCTTTGTAAAACGGTGTTGAATAAATTCAAACGTGATATCATCACGTGCATCAGAGGGTAATTCAGCATTAAGACGCTCAAACATCTGATAGTATCCATCTTTCCAACCTTCATGAAGATAAATAGGAGCAACAATAAATCCGAGGGGATATCCTGATCTTGCTACCTTTCCAGCTGCTTCAATCCTTTTAGCTAGTGGCGAAGTTCCTGGCTCAAAATTTTTAATAACATAATCAGCGTTTACACTAAACCGAAATCTTGTTTTTCCATTATGCTTTGCATCAAGTAAATGATCTACATGATGAAATTTTGTAACAAACCTCAATTTTCCATAGTCGGATTCTCCAAAATGCTCAATTGCGCGTTTGAGGGTATGAGTCAAATGATCAATTCCCACAATATCGGATGTACAGGAGGCTTCAAACCTTGTCAGTTCAGGTGCACGTGCCTCTATATATTTGTCAGCAGCTTCTAAAATTTCGTCGACATTTACATAGGTACGGATATATGGCTTACTTCCCATTGTTGTTTGTAAATAGCAATAATGACAATGGCCCATACAGCCTGTTGCAAACGGAATAGCATACTCTGCTGAAGGCTTTGAGGTATCAAATTTTAGTGTTTTTCTAACGCCCACGACAAGAGTAGATTTTGCTACCCGATACTTTTGAAAATCGTTTTCTCCTGGGAGATCTCTCACTTGATTATGAGAAGTAGTATGCCGAATCTCAACATCCATCTTTGCAAATTTTTCATGAAGCTCTCTTCCTAATGGATAATCCAGTGCTTTGGGTTCAAAGTACACAAGTTTAGGCATGAATGGATTATTCATTCTAGCCTCCCCTCTGAAGCATCTCCATAATAGTAGTTGTAAGCTTGGTTTGCCTCTTCTTCTGTAGAATAAACAGCCATTTCATGTGAAAGTGGATAATAAGTTTCATAAAGAAACAATGCTAATTCATTAGGAGTATTAGGGTTATTTACAACAGCTGCGGCTTGTATATTTGCTACATCCTGAATGTGGGGATTGCGATAAAAAACATAGACAATATCTCCAGCATGATAAGTTTTGCTTTCGTTAGACAATTCCATTCCATCACCTTTTTTTTATAAAATTTACTACATAAAGTTATTCATTAATAAAATTTTCCCTTTAGGATTTAGAATTATGTCATCTTTATTATGGAAAATTAGGTTCTGGTGCAAAGATAAAACAAAAGAGAATATAGCGCATATATTTCTAGCGGAATTGTATTTTATGCTGTTAGTCTGAATAATTGATGGATGAATTCTTTCTGGTTCTGAACAGACTGATCTTGTAAATCAATCTGTTCTTTTTTAATCATATCCATGGCTTCTACTCCTGCAAGAATGGATGTAGCTGTGCTAAAAGACTTGAACCCTAACATAGAACGCACACATTTCTTAATAAAACGATGATCTTGTTCCACTATATTATTGAGATATCTAACTTGCCTTAGCTTTATGCTTTCGGGCATATGTTTTCTTCTTATACCTATGAGATTTTCGCCCGTTTTGCTGTAGGAGGTTGAACAGGCGAATTAGAATCTTTGATAGCTCTTGGGTGTCTTTCTGTATAGCTTGGAAAAGAAGAAAAAAATAGTCTTTAATTATATAAATAGCTTTATATTCACTCAATTCTTGTTTCTTTTTCATCAGAAGTAATTTCCGCATTTGAAACATAATAGAGGAACAGAGTAGAATGGCAATCAGTTGCCCATACAAATGGCATTCCATTCGTTCTTGTTTTATCTTTTTACAATGATGAATGCAAAAGAATGATTTCCACGTTTTAAATAAAATTTGTCGGGTAAAAGACTGGCGCGGTATCAATTGTGGCCCGTCTCCAGCCTCTCCCCATAAGAACTGCTCGTGAGGTTTTCCCTCAAGCAGCTCACCCCATAAACTTCATCAAAAGGGTTATGAGACCTATCAAATGGCAGACACTTTCATCGGTAACTCTTTGCACTTTTCAGGGGAAGGACTTTCCAATCCCAGTAGAGCCCCAGTACACCATAGAGATATTCGTTACTCCATCTCTGCCATCCGATGCTACGCTTTCGTCGTCGTTTCCTTCTTGTTAATAGCGTGCGAATTTTCATCTCCGTATAGTCACGTACTTCACTGAAAGCTCGGCTGGAGTTCCCAACCCGGAAGTAGTTTACCCATCCAGCCAATACGGCATTGATTTGTTTTATCAAGTCTTGTGCTGGTTTCGCTCCTGCATTTTGAATGAGTTTACGGATTCGCGCCTTCACTGTCGTGCGAGCTTTCTTCTTCGGAGTCATGAAAATGAAGGATCCATTCTTATTTCGGTTCGGTATTCGTCTCAAATCAAACCCTAGAAAGCCGAAGGTTTCTCCTTTTAGGACATTGACCATCCGAGTTTTCTCCAGGTTCAGTTCAACTCCCAAAGGCTTTAACTGTTCCCGTAGTCGTCGTAGTGCCAGTTCAGCCCATCCTCGTTTACTAGAGTGTCCGCTTACAGCGATAACCATATCGTCGGCAAAACGGTGATAGTTTACAGCTTCGTAATTGCCTTCTGCTGTCTTACGTCGAATGGCATCAAATGTCCAATCCACTTCATTGAGGTAAATGTTCGCGGCTAGAGGAGAAAACGGTCCCCCTTGCGGGACACCGATCTTTCCTGTTGCCTTAATTACCTGTTTTACAAGATGCATAACCTGTGGGTCTTGGACACGTTTCGCGATTTTCTCCAATAGTATGTTGTGTCGGATTGTATCAAAGTAGCGAGATAAATCAACATCAATTATTATGGTCATACGACGCAATATACTACGTCGTACTTCTGCCAATGCCTGATGTGGAGAGCGTTTCGGTCGAAATCCATACGAGTTTGGGCAGAAATCAGCTTCAAAGATTGCTTCCAATATGAGCTTTAGTGCTCCTTGTACCACACGATCCCGTATACAAGGAATTTGCAGGGTTCGCATTTTGCCGTTTGCCTTTGGGATTTCTACTTTCCAATTGGCTTGTGGTCGGTATGTTCCGGCTTGCAATTCCTCTTGAATGCCTGTTAAGAATGGGATAACTCCTTCTAGTTCTATATCAGCAAAGCTTTCTCCATCGATGCCTGGGGCACCTCCGTTTTTCCTCGCCTGTTGATATGCTTCATGAAGGGTTGTTATTTTGGTAATGTGGGTAAATAGCCCCCAAAACCGGTGCGTAGGTTCAGACTTCGCCTTTCGATAGATTCGTTGCCTTAGTTCCTGCAAAGTGATGGGTGTTTTTGTCATGGCACCCTTGCCTCCTTTAGTCATACGAAATGTTTACAGGTTCGGACCCTTTCCTCCCCGCGCGTTTTGCTGCACGCAGATCTCTGGTACTACGATCCGTTCCGCCACCCTGACACCTACCGATCTCACTTCCCGATCGCGGTTATAGAGACGGTCTCCTCGATGAGGTTTCTTCATCCGGTGTCGAGGGCTTCTCCAGTTTCCACATTATCTTTCTCTCCATGTCGCCGCTGATACCCCGCCGGTGAGAACTGCCGTTCCAGACTCGTTTCGGTCAGTTCTTGCTGCTTTCGCACGTTATCGACCGTCTCAGCCACCGGAATTGCGTGTAACGAGGCTACGTCTACGTTCACTGTACGTTACAACCTGGAGATTTGCCCACATGCCTTTTGCATGTGATGTCAGAGGGCTTCGCCATGTCGCTTTCACTTCATGGCGCCTCTCAGGCTACGGGAGTGGAGTCTATTCTCCCGATTGGACTTTCACCAACTAGATAATGTGTCCTTATCTGGACACGCCGATTTGCCAACGTAAAGAATACCAATCATGTACTTGTCCTATTGGGACAACATCTGTAGGAGTGTTTATCATATATACATTGATACCACTGAGTCGTTTACTACGAGGAGAATACTTCATTCCTTTCTTTTTTTCTCTTATAGTTTGATCTTGTAATCGTTTTTCTTGTTGTTCTTTTGTTAGTCGATGAACAATCACACGAGTAGGTACTTTATCAGTCATTCCTACATAAGCGTCGGGTATTTCACATGTTTGTCCTGGCTGAAGAGAGTTCATTAACACCTCCATATCTATCTGTATATACTCCGTACCTTTTTTGATTCTTCCATCTCGAAAATAATCAGGATCGGGATTTTTTGATAAATACGTGTATTCGACTTGATACGAGAGATATAGTAAGCCTTTTTATCCTGTATATGTTGAAGATCTTTCAAATGAAAATATCCTAAATCTCGAATACATAAATCATTCGCTGTCACAGTTGGGACACACAGAGAACCGTAGGTTCGATCATGTTGTTTACCTGGACCGGTATGAATATGTAGGAACCGTCCACTTAATAAATCATATTCAAGCTGAATTTTCACCCCCGCTGTATGGCTGCAGCCTCCTGCATCTGGATAAACGAATGAAAAGGAATCTGGGAGTTGAAATGCAGTTGAATCTAAAATACGAATACGCTTGAAAACAGAAGTATATGGAGAAGAAATCGGTATAGATGAGCCCAATTTTTGGTTTAGTAGTTCCGCTAATATGTGTTGTAAAAATTGGAGCGCCGCTTTATTAAACCGTTGATTCAATCCCTCAGGACTGATGAGCACTTCTGTTGATGCTTCTAAACAGCTAAATAACTGAGTTAAAGAAGTTGTAGCGACATTTTGGCTCATCCAGGTGTATCGCCAGCATTTTTGAAAAAAACCATGTTAAGAGTTTTCGAGTCATTTTAATCCTGTTTTAAATTATGTTTCGTACAAAATGGATTACTTTTAGTAAATTGTGTTGCGTTATCAAACGATTTTAATAATTTTTCTTCCCGTAATACAATACAAATGACATTGTGTTGTATTAATTCCACATACATGAACAGTAATAATTAATATAAGGTATAATTAATTGTAAGACTATTTGCATTAGTTCTTTATTTTAATACAGATACCATTTAAGGGAGAGATAAAGCAATGAAACTCAGCAAATTAAAAAAAGGTGATCTAATTGGAATCTATTCCCCTTCATCACCAGCAACTTATACAGCGCCTAAAAGATTTGATCGAGCAAAAAAATTTCTGATGAGCAAGGGATTTAATATAATAGAAGGAAATTTAACTGGTAAACATGATAACTACCGAGCTGGAAGCATTAAAGAGAGAGCTGAAGAACTTAATGAATTGATAAGAAATCCTAACATCAAATGTATAATGTCAACCATTGGTGGAATGAATTCAAATTCAATATTGCCTTATATTGATTATGAGGCATTTATAAAAAATCCTAAAATAATGATAGGTTATTCAGATGTTACTGCGATATTACTAGGAATATACGCAAAAACTGGAATAAGTACATTCTATGGACCGGCACTAATTCCTTCATTTGGCGAATTTGAGCCATTTGTCAATTTTACATACGAATATTTTAGCGACATGTTGGAAGATAAACAAAAACTACCATACCATATTAAAAAGCCGCCTTATTGGACAGATGAATTTATCCACTGGGAAGAAAAAACTAAGGAAAAACACCCTATCAAAAATGATTGGGTTTGTGTAAATACCGGCAAAGCAACAGGAAGGTTAATTGGAGGGAATTTAGACACTTTAACTGGTATTTGGGGTAGCGAGTATATGCCAGAGATAAAAAAAGGGGATATCCTTCTTATCGAAGATACAACAAAAGATGCTGCTACTATTGAAAGAAGCTTTTCATTACTTAAGGTCAATGGAATATTTGATGAAATTTCTGGTTTAATCCTCGGAAAATATGAACAGTTTAACGATAATGGTACAAATAAAAAACCATATGAAATTCTATTAGAGGTTTTAAATGGTATTAACCTGCCTTTTATTGCAGAATTTGATTGTTGCCATACTCACCCAATGTTAACTGTCCCAATTGGTATACAAATAGAGATGGATGCAGCAAATAAAACAATAACAATTCTTGAAGATTGGATAAATTAACTCTATTAAATACTAAAAGACTGATTAACCTAAACATGGATTAATCAGTCTTTTTAATATCCCAATTTGCTTAGCGTGGGGTTTTTCCGAAATGCTGGCCGTACCCCATGCCCATCAAGTTAAGATTTTAGGATACTCTCCATAACGAAAAATTTACCATTTTACAGTTATTTATGAGAATTCGGCTCACTTTTTTGGGGATCAATTAATTTCTTAAGTTGATGGCGATAGGGCGAGACCCCTAATTTAAATAAGAAATTGGAATTAATTGAATAATTCCCTTTATTATCAAGAAATAAATGACAAAGCTTTTAAAATAAAAGAATATCAATTGTAAAACTCTTCAATTCTATCCAACCATTCATTTACTAGATTGTTAAAAAGTTGTGGTTGCTCTATTTGTAAATTATGACCAGCTGTATCCAATACGGCAAATGTTCCTCTCGGATATTTATGTAAAATGTTAAGTGCATCTTTATATCCAACAGACGAGTCTTGTCTTCCTAAAAGAAATACACTTGGTTTATCAAAATTAGACTGATCGACTTTAAATGAAAACTCATATTTATTCCTTACTCTATTTAAAAACTTTTCATCTGCAATTTTACAACCTTCAACAATTTCATTTTTGTAACGCAACCAATTATACTCATCAAGTACAACTTGATTGCTTTTGAAATGTTCTAATTCCTCTTTCGATAAACTTTCAATAAATTTATCATCTGCTTTCAAGATTCTATGTTTCTCAACTGCTCTATTTTCGTTCAGAGGAATAATAACAGGACATATAAATGCCGCTCCGAGTATTCGCTCTTTTTGTTTTTCGATAAGTCCTCTAGCTATATAGCCGCCGTAAGATTCACCAGCAATTATGTATTCTTGATCAGGGAGAACTGCTTGAATAAAATCTAAAACAGCATTCAACATTTCATCAGAGCAACTTATTTCGTCATAGTTTTTTGTTACTCCCATTCCAGGTAGATCAATATAAATACGTCGCCATCCCTCTCTCTTAGTAAATATAGGTTCCATACAACCACTCATTAATCGATGATCAGGTGTATAGCCATGTATCATTAAAATTGGTTTTCCTTTCCCTATATCTTCATAGTAAATGTCGGCTTGCCCAACCTTGCAATATGGCATATTGAATCCTTCTTTCTTGAAAATTTCAAATATTGGAGCGTTTATTGCCTCCAAATTTAAATATACAAAAAGATAATTGAAGATTCCAGTTATTTGGAACGGAATCCTTATTCCACAAAATTGCCCTTTAATAAATTAAACTGGTTAACGGGAGCTCGCCCCATCGTTAGCAAGCTAACAAAATGAAATTCCCTTAAAATGAAAAAAATATGCCATCCTTTCCTATGATTCTACTGTACCTTTGAAATAAAGTTTGATTGTTTTGATCTGTTTTTATTTATGAACTATTAAAGCTTGCCTTCATTAAAATAAAATATTAGACTGAAAAATGCGAATAGAAATGAAATTACTTAATAAAAACTATTATTATCTATTTTTAAGCTTTCTATTTAATTATATTAAATTGAAGTGGTGAAATTAATATGAGTCAATGGATAATTAATGATGAAAGAAAAAAGAATAGTATCGGTTGCTTCTTAACATTCTTATTGAGTATAGGCATTGTTATTGCATCAATTATATACGCTGTTTATTGGGTGTTTTTTGAAGAAGTTGAGACACTCCTTTTAAAGGATGCATCACCAAACCAATTAAATCAATTAGACATTAGAGGGATTGCACACGGGCATATTTGGGGTGATACAGAAGTGAAAATTTACTTTACGGAAAAAGGAAAGGTAGTAAAAACCGAAAAGGTAAGAATATCTAATTATTTAGAGTCTAATCATCCAAATCGCTATAAAATTTCATGGAAAGGTAATACTGAAGTTTCAATATTAATGAGATTTGAGTATGCAACTAAAACGTTAGAATATAATTTCGAAACTGGAAAAATAAGTGGACATGACGAAAGAGAGAATAATAGGTTTTTTTAAATTATTACAGTGGTTAATAACATCCTTAATTTTCTATTAAAAGATACGTTTTTTTTCACTAGAGAGATAAAAATTTTGTTTTGGGGATTCTTCAAAATATTAGCTTGATGGACATGTGGTGGGACCCATTATGCACTTCTAAGCATACCGACTGTTATACGATTATATTTTTGACACGCTGAAATGAGCATTTGCTCTACTCGTTTATCAAATGCTAAATCCTTGCCTAATTCGAGCCAACGGAACCAATAGAGGTAAGTTGTCCAAATACTGAGTTCCCACACCTCGAAAACGCTCCAACCAACCTTTTAAGCGATTGTGGAAGTTATTAACGTGTTGTATATGGAATATCCCTTTCTTAACACTCAGTAAATGAACGTAGCAATTTCATAGAGATTCCCCTTTTTTATCATTTAGAGAATGGATTTGAAAAAGGAACAAAAATTAAAAGAAGCATTGAAACCTTTGATGTATTAATTTTAGATGAATTAGGATATGTACCATTTCAAAAAGATGGTTCAGAATTATTGTTTCATATAATTGCAGACTGTTATGAACAAAAAAGTGTAATTGTGACCTCGAATTTAGAGTTCGGACAGTGGAATAAAGTATTTGGTGACAATAAATTAACAGCAGCCTTAGTAGACAGACTTGTCCATCACGCACACATATTAGCTTTTACTGGAGAAAGTTATCGTTTAAAGAACGCACTTTCTACTATTTAATAAAATTGAATATAAACGTTGGCAAGCCTGTGTATGTTTCTCTTCATTTGTCTGCACTTTGATATTGCAAAAAACAAAACGGTACATCTTTTTTATAAACAGTACGACTTTATTTCAAATCTACAACAAATAAAAACTGTGTAGAAATAATAAAGTTTTTTAATAATATATTGAACTATATAAATATATTTACATCAAAAGATATTAAAGATGTTTAAATTCATTAAACAAAAGCATCTTTTAGTTTAATAAGAAAGCTCGTATATTTTTTGATTACATTTCTATGAAATCATACATTAAACATAATTCCAATCTTTTCCGATATCACAATCCCCATATGGATTTATTCCATTAAATGCTCCGACATACATAACTTTTCCACTGCGAATGACCCATTCCATACCATGTTCTTCTTCCCATGTGCAATTTAATTCTAAATCAATGACAGGTTCAGATTTATTTTTAGGGTTCGGGATACATATAGTATTTGGTGTAATATAAAGTAGAACATCTGTCGGTTTAGAAAATTCTATAATATCTTCACCTATATTATCAAGAAATTCATTACAGTATCTAATAGATGCTTTACAAAGTTTATTTATCAGTTCCTCACTTAAAGCATTTAAGTATGTTATACATAGTTCTGCGTATTCAATATCTGCATTTTGGTCTATGTATACCAGAATATTTTGATCAAATAATTTGAAATAGGCCTCTCCTTCTAATTCGGAATATTCATTGGTTTTAAGGTTTTTAATAGCCACTTCCTTTAATACCTCCTTTAAATTGAATTTTTATATTATTTTACCACATAAGCAGTCCCTATTTTTTAAGGTTATTAACTATAACTACTCCTTTAGTCCAATAAGAAATAAACAACTTTATTATTTTTTAAAGACTGTATTGTCATTTAACAATAACATCGTATCTTTTTTAGAAACATCGTGACTTTGTTCAAAACATCGCATCTTTTTTTAAACGTAGTAACTTTATTTCAAATTTACAAGACCATGAATTACGGTAACCAACAGTAAACTGATGATAGAGAATTGGAATTCTTTGATTGAAGAGACAAAAAATCGCATCTATTATTAGAAACTTCACGAATTTATTTAAAACTTTGCGTCTTTCTTACAAACATCGTGACTTTATTTCAAATTCACAAGTGCCATACGATTTAAGAAATCCATAGAAGTGAAAAAGGCGAAAACGGAAGAATTGCGAGCGGCAGGACAAAATAAAAAAACATCTCTTTTTATCGAGATGTTTTTTCATAATACCTAAATCAATTCATCTGTTATATTATTTCGCTTCATCTTCAGAAATTAAAAAGCTTATATCATACTCTCCTAACTTTTCAAGTAATGAATCTGTATCGATTTTCAATAAATTCAAATGAATATAAAATGGTGTAAATCCAGAACGTTTATTAACTCGATACAGCCGTTGTCCTTTTGATGGTATAGAGGTGATATAGCGCTCTTCAACATCATCTTCCATCACAATTCCTAAATACCTTTGCCCTCCGATTGTATAAGGTAACAAACCGTATACATCCTCCAAAGCAATTTTCACAGGATATTTTTGGGTGTTAATAATTGTAATATATTCCGGCTCTAAAATGACGGCTGGATTATTTGCAATAATTTTTTGAATAGCTTTCCAAAGAGCAATTAGGACAACTAACGCAAAAACTCCAAATAAAAACCCAATTACAAAGTTAGGCTCCTCAGATAAAAATGCGTACGTAGCAATAAAAAGAAACATCGCTTCAATTGCCAAAATCAAAAACAATAATCCGATTACTTTTACCTTTGATTCATAAATATAATATTTCCCCATTCGATTCTCCCTATTAATATAAATCCACTTTGATTTTTCAACTTGTTTGTTCGCTACAATTTTTCTAAATCCAATATAACGATAAATTTCTTACACCAAAAACGCCTTTATTCATTCCCTTTCAAATTGAAAAATATCTTGATTGATCATTTGACGGAAGTATCTATCCATTTCTTCTGCTGAAACACTTTTTCTATTTTGTAACCACCATGCACTTAATGTTGTAATTACACCAGAATGGAATTCGATAATTAACTCAATTGGTACTGTATGATTTTTACAAAGTCGATTTAATTCTTGATTCTCCTGCTTCTTCATTTCACGAGTTTGATAATGCATAAAGCTAATAAATTGTTCATCATCCATTTGTGACTCTAATATTTTACCAATTTCTTTATGATGTAAAAATTGTTCCATCACTTGAAATGGCTTAGTTAATCGATCTAAAAGTGCTATTTGAAAAACTTCCTCTTGAAATTTTTTAATTCCAACTGCCAATAATGCATCTTTATCTTCAAAATGTTTATAAAATGTTGTTCGATGCACCATCGCACGATCACAGATTTGATTGATGGTAATAGAACTATATTTCTGTTTTGACTGCGTCATTAATTCAAATAAAGACTCCTACAATAATTTATGTGTACGTCTAACACGTAAATCCAACTGTTCTTCATTATTTTCCATCTACACTTCTCCTTTTTTGTAGATTAATTATACAACTTATGGAAATTGATTCTCCCCTTTTAATCTACATGTGTATATCATATTGCATATAATCCTTAGTATACAAGTGTATTAAAAACAATCAATGCAGGAAGTAATCTAAGGGGAGTATGTTTCTGGGCCAGACGGATTAGGTAGTCAAATTTTGTTCTATTGTATTCTGACTAGACATGGAGGAATTTATATGGAAAATACAGTATAATGTTTAGAGTCTTCTTTAAATCCTCTTTTTGTTTTTCAATACTCCGATAAGCCCTATCTAATTCTATTGATAGATTCTCTTCCTCATAAAGATGCAGAATATCATTTATTTCAGTACCCCAGTCTTCAATTGGTTTTCCAATATATCTACAATAAGGGTCCCCTTTACCAACACACTCAACTTCTTTAAAAACACCCCTCCGTCCTAAATAGTAACTTCCATAGCCCCCAGCATATCCTATCAGCGTGGAGCATACGGGCTCATGGTGGTGACCAAAATGTTTAATATGCTGTTCTGCTTCATAGGAATGATACCAATATCCTTCTGAATAGAATTCACCCTTCTCTTTGTTAGCTCGAAGTTCTATTGAATCAACTAGAACAGTTCCCTCAATGGAGTGAATCTTTGGGGCAGCATGGAGCCATTCCAGTTCCTCTTCCCATGGAAGCATTTCTTTTATATATTTTGCATCATTTACGCCACAATTCCACCCATATCGAAGCAAAAAACCCTTAGCCCGTTCATGACCCAAAACGGAAATAAGGTCTTTTCGTAAGGTTCCATATGAATCTGCTCCCGTAAAAATAGTTCTACGATCCTTGAAAAATACCTTTCCTTCATCCTTTTGGAAAAGCAATGAATCTGCGACCAAATCTGCTCCCGATAAATCCTTTGCTTGCATAGTTCCACCTCAATTATGATTGGATATATTTACGTTAGATTCTAGCTTGCTTTTATTGCTAGTTTACAGATTATTTCGAATTTTATTCAATACAATTATAACATTTAGTTAATCGTATCAAATCTATCCAATCTATTAATTCAAATAAAAATGGATGAAACCATTACGATTTCACCCTTAAATAACGCCTATATTTCCCTGAAATGGATTTTTCATCAATATCTCATCCAAGACAGCCATGGCCTCAAAATAAGAAATGTTTTTTTCCAATATGTTGATTAACAAAAACATCCGCTTTTTACTTCAACAAATTTAACAGTATTTCCAACAGAAGTCCCCTTCTTCAAACAACTCGTAAGAGTGTTAAGGAGGGGTCATTCACTTATATTAGTACTTTGTTGATAATGCTGGTGGACCAGAACGTGGTCCAAATGGGCCTTCGTCAAGCCATTTTCCTAATTTCGGAATATGAGGTGCTAAGAAAGCGCTGATTTCTCGTTTTAGTTTAATCTCTTCATTCGTACCTTGAATATGTTCAAGAGCTAAGTTTGAACACTCACGATTATATAGACCAGCGTTTAAACGCTCATTTGCTGCAGCTTTAATGGCCGAACGAGCTTCCTCAATTGTATCAGCCTTTAATGCTGATACAATACCTTTCACACCAACTATTGCATCCGGTACCCCTGAATTTAATCCGCGTGCACCGAAAGGAGCGAATAAATGGGCAGCTTCACCAGCTAAAATAATGCGACGATTTTCATCAGTGTAGGTTTCTGCAACAACTTGATAGAAGGTATAGGTTGATATCCATGTAATACGTTCTGTATACTTTGGATTCAGTACTTTTGGAAGCCATTCGCGTACACCCTCTTCTGAACCGTAATATGCCCTATCATCTTCATCAAATAACTGTAAATCGATTCGCCATCCCCCAGTAAACGGGACATACATCACATTGCGTCCCCCAGCATCAGGATGTTGATAATGAAAAGTACGTTCTATTGGAAGTGGATTTTCTTCATCCTCTTTTACATCAACTACCACAAACGCATCACTCGTACGCGGCCCTTCGAATTTGATTCCGACTGACTTTCTTACTGCAGAATGTGCACCATCTGCTGCGAGAACATATTTTGCTTTCCAAACATCTTTTTCAGTTTCAATCGTAACGCCATCATTTGAAGTGACTACATCTTTCACTGGTTCTCCCCATATAAATTCAATATTGGCAGCTTGACAGGCTTTAAACAACGCTTTTTCAATTTCGTGCTGATGTAAACTTGCGAACGCTGGAATTGTGTTTGGAGCCGGTGGCTCATACACACGTTTGTAAACCGGTTCTCCCCGATAGTATGTTTTCTTTACTGGCCAAACAATACCAATATCCGCTAATTCGAAACCTAAGCCTGAGGATATACTTTCTAATAGTTTTAAAGTCTCTCTATGAAGATAAATGGCGCGACTGCCTGCACGCTCGCGTCCTTCTGGTTCGGCTTCAATAATGGTTGCCCGAATACCTTGATTATGTAATGCAAGGGCAGCAGTCATACCAACTGGACCTGCACCAACCACCAATACTTCACGTATGTTTGCCATTTTAATCTACTCCTCTAATAGTCTCTTTTTCACATGTTCTGGAATGGCGACTGCCTTCGTACGCTCTTCTGCTGTTGAAGCCCAAGCCCGGACTTCATAGCCTTCCGCTACAAGTTGACCTTCACAATAAAAATGATGTGATAATTTAAATACTTTTTCTTTTAGAAATTTAATTTTCGAACGTACTATCAGTTCTGTATTGTATAGAACTGGTTGTTTAAAATTACAATGTGTTTCAATCAAAGGTAAAACAATATTCTCTTTAAATAAAGTATCCGTCGGATGTCCTATTAAGGAGAAAATTTCATGTGTTGCTTCATCCATCCATTTATAATAATTCGGATAAAATACTATTCCCGCAGCGTCTGTGTCTCCCCAATGCACTTTTACTTTGTAATCCATTTATTTATCTCCTTCTTTTCCAGTAACCCCAGCAGTTGATTTTAAAACTTTTACACTAAAATAGCAGGTTCAAATTCTCCCGTTACTTCTTGATAGCCATTGTTACTCTCAAATGGTTTTTCTTGTTCAAGATCGAATTTTTCCATGATTGGTAAATCATTTACAGAGAAGAAGAAAGTATCCTCTAATGCCACATGCTCGTGTACAGCCCAGTTCGGAATGATAAAATAATCCCCTTTTGCCCAATCAAATCGAACACCATTAATAATGCTGTAACCAGAACCTTTAAATACTTGATAAATCGCTGAATGTGTATGACGGTGAGCCTTTGAGTGGAACCCTTTTGGAAGCTTTTGCATCCAAGCTCCAATGTTTGGATTGGCTGTTTCACCGTTTGATGGATTAATATATTCCACCGCATATCCATCATATGGATCTGGCTCAAAGCGAGATAACCCTTCAATTGCTTGTAATGTTTTATTCCATTTATAATTGCCCAGTGGCGCTACCTTAGAATTACGGTCAGAAATCGGTCGAACCATACCACCCTCATAGCGCTGTGCTGTATAATTATCAGGAACTTTCGGCTGTTCAATTCTTTCAGGATATGGCTCAAAGAAAGTTCCGCCCATCATATAGATTGTTGGGATATCAAGAACATCCATCCAAATCATAGGCTCTGTGCCCTCATGGCCATGTCCATGCCATAGATTCTTGGGAGTGATGACAAAATCCCCTTCTTCCATAAAAATTCGTTCGCCTTCTACAATAGAGTAAGCGCCTTCACCTTTTGTAATAAAACGTAATGCATTTTGCGTATGACGATGCGACGGAGCTACTTCACCCGGCTGGAGAAGTTGTACTGCAGCATAAAGGGTTTGTGATGTCGAAGCCCATCCCCATGGCTGACGATAGTCCAAACCTGGATTTTGCAAATAAATAGCTCTTCGTTCACCGCCGCGATCTGGCGTAAAGATTTGCGCCGCTTCCATTAATTTCTTCTCAAGCAGCTCCCATTTCCAAAGGTATGCTTGTGCATGCGGCTCAGGCTGGTGATGCATTAAGGCTGGAATCGCCTCCCAAAGCGGTCCAAGATTGTATTGCCGAATATCTTTTGTAAAGTCTTGGACAATTTTACTTTTGAAAAACTCGTTTTGCTCTGCCATTCTATATCCCCCCGAATATTACTGATTGACTTTGGATAAATTACGCTCAATTTGGCCAAAATGCTTACTTGTGTGTTCTACGAGTAAATGATCGACGATAAAGGAAATTGGTTTTGTTCCAAAGCGAGGATTTCGGCTTGGTGCTTCAAGCGATAATTTCTCCTCATCTAATTTTCCTAACGTCTGCTCAACACGATACTTAAGTTCCTCAAGTTGTTTCAAAACATCCGATACTGAAGTGCTATCAACCTTATCTTTATTTACTGCCTCCAAACGATCTTCTTGCTGTAGACCGCGTCCCCATTCCTTACCAGGAGTCTCTAAAAGAAGTTCAATTTCATCCAGCCAATAAGGGACAGCTTCCACAAGATGGCAAAAAATTTGCATAATGGACCATTCTTCTTCTGTAGGATTCCAGCGAATGACTTCTTCTGAAAGTCTTTTCGCTTTCAGAAGAATTTGATCCAATGACTGCTTAACAGTTTCAATAGAGTCATTTATCGTTAAACTCGTCATGATTATTTCACCTCTGCTGGTTCTTTAACAGTTGTAACCTTATTTTCCAATACGCCAATTTGATCAATTTCGATTCTTACGATATCTCCATCCTTTAAGAAAACCTGCGGATTACGGGCAACACCGACTCCTCCTGGTGTTCCTGTTAAAATTACATCTCCCGGCTCAAGCGTCATCAAGTTGGATAAAAATTCAATTAAATACTGAACAGAGAATACTAGATTAGCTGTATTGGACCGTTGGCGTTCTTCACCATTAACGGTTAGTACTACTTCTAAACCAGATGGATTTGTAAGTTCATCTGAAGTAATCAGCCATGGCCCCATAGGTGCACTGCCTTCAACCGTTTTCCCTTGAAGCCATTGAAGTGTGCGGCGCTGCAAGTCGCGGTATGTCACGTCATTCACGATGGTATAACCGGCCACATAATCAAGCGCTTCGGCTTGTGGCACATTTCTTGCACGTTTCCCAATTACAAAAGCAAACTCTGCTTCATAATCAAGCTGTTCTGAAATTGGAAAGAATGGAATATCATCCTGTGGTCCAACGACAGTATTCGCAAACTTAGCGAAAACAACCGGATATGGCGGAAGTTCACGCTTCATTTCCAAAATATGTTCACGATAGTTATGACCGACACAAATCATTTTTCCTGGTGCTGGAACCGGAGCTTCAACTTTTACTTCACTTAAATCGTATATAAGTCTATAACCATTTACTGTTTTATTTTCTAAAGCAAATTCAATTGCTTTTTTAGCAAGTTTAGCGCTTTCATTTCCACCTTGTAAAAACCCTGTCATATCTGCTGGAACATATGCATCTGTAATTTGTTGGGCACGAATTTTTCCTTCTGATGTTAGTAAAGACTTATATGCAATATGAAGATCAATAACTTGATCATTAAGAATAGCTCCGGTACGATGTGAAATTCCTTCACGGCTAAATGTAATTAATTTCATGAGTGTTCCTCCAGGTAAATTTATTTTTTAGTGTTATAAAAGTTTCAATTATCCTAAGCTATAATTTAATAAAAGAATCTTTTACTCTACTAAAATGGATTTATTTTTCTAAATATAAACTTGAATATAATACAATTCCTTCAGTGGAAAATGTCTCCTTAATGTACTTTGGTATGTACTCCCTATTTTGCAGTACGATTGTCGATAACACGACGAGCCTTCATCGTGAAACGTGTTAAGGAATTGTCTTCCATTCGCTCAACATCAATTCTGAGACCCACACGTTTTCTTAACGATTGCGCTAAAGCCGGAACAACTTTTTCAGGGCCTTCAATTTGAATTTTTACTTGATTCATTTCCTGTTCTGTATAATAAATAATTCGAAATTCCTTAATGGAGTCGAATTCACGAACAATTGCTTCAAGAGATGAAGGGTAAATATTAACTCCACGTATGACAACCATATCATCTGTACGCCCTAACAAACCGCCTGGTAAAAATAAAAATGGATTTCCACATGTACAAGCATCCGGTTTATATACAACAACATCCCCAGTACGATAGCGAATCATCGGATAACCGAAACGTCCAAGATTTGTTAATACGAGCTCTCCACGTTCACCAGGTGCCACATGGTCTAAGGTATCTGGATTTATAACCTCAGCAATGAATTGTGTTTCATTCACATGTAATCCACTTTGTTCTTTGCAAGAATAGCCGTATGCACCCATTTCAGTCATTCCAACATGATCAAATAGCTTAGCTCCCCATAATCGTTCAATTTGAGAACGTGTAGAAGGAACCGATCCTCCTGGTTCTCCAGCTGTAACGATTTTTTCAATAGTTGAGTCTTTAATATTTAGCTCCAACTTTTCGGCCACCTCTGCTAAATGAAGTGCATAGCTTGGTGTGCAAAAAAGAACTGTTGCTTTGTTTTGAAGTATACTGTTTAAACGTTCCTCCGAAGACATGCTCCCACCTGGAATGGCCATGCTGCCGAGTTTTTGAACAGCTTCATGTGCTGCCCAAAACCCGATAAAAGGTCCAAATGAAAATGCTAAATATGCACGATCATTATTCGTTACACCTGCAGATTTTAAAACTACCAACCAACAATCTGACCACCAATTCCAACTTTCCGTCGTGTCGAGTACCTTTAAAGGTCGTCCTGTCGTTCCTGATGTCTGGTGATAGCGAATATAGCTATCTTCTGGATATGAATGATTTCGACCGTATGGAGGATTTATGGTTTGATCTTCAGCTAATTCGCTTTTCGTTGTAAATGGTAGATGACTTAAATCTTTCAGTGAAGTAATAGGTAAGTTTATACCTTTAAGTTTTTCCTTATAAAACTCATTAAAGCCTTTAACAAAAACTAATAGCTCATTTAACTTTTGCATTTGGTAAGATTTAAGATCAACTTTTGTCTCGTAGACTTGATGATCCACTAAACATCCACCTCACTTTTATTTTATTGAAATTTACAAAAATTCAATAAACCTTGTAAAAATAATAAAACAAGATTAACACTATGAAAATGCTTTTATACCGCTATGTGGAACAAGGAGAACAAATTTTTTTATAAATTGTGAAGGTTTACTTATGGTTGAAGTAGTATTCATATATAAAAGAAAACTTTTGTTCTTTGGAGTTATGGTTTATTTATAGGGGGAATATTTATTTATGTCTCGCACGACAAACAGCTCATTAACAAATGCACTTCGCATTTTAAAGAACTTTTCTATTGACCATCCAGAATTCACATTATACGAAATTACAGATCATATTGGTGTTTCCAAAAGTACGGCTTGTAGACTTCTTCAAACATTAGAAAGCGAAGGATTTGTTTATCGAAATATAAAGTTTAATTCGTATCGTTTAGGATCTTCCATACTCGCACTATCGAATACAGTTATCGATCAAATAGCCAACTTAAAGGAAACTACACATTTTTTAAAACAATTAACTATAAAAACAGGTGAATCCTCACACATTGCTATTTTAGAAAACACTAATGTCATATATTTAAAAAAAGAAGATAGCCAGCACCGCGTTCAATTACTGTCACATATTGGACGCCGTAACCCTGCACACTGTACGGCGTCTGGTCAAGCCATTTTAGCATTTATTAATCCTCTAACGATTGAAAAACTATTCGAACATGGTTTAGAACAAACGACCCAATATTCAATTGTAAGTTTACCGATGTTAAAAGAAAAATTAGCGACTATTCGAAAGCAAGGCTATTCTATTAGTAAAGGTGAATTCATTGAAAATATCGTGTCAGTCGGAGCTCCCATTTACAATAAAAAGAATCAAGCATTCGCTGCAATTAGTGTTGCTGGTCCAAAGAAACGAATCCTACCAAACTTACAAAAGATCGTCGAAAACGTACTCTTCACAAGTGAAAATATTACAAAATACGTTCAAGCCCACATAAAGGATGTTGACATTGAAACATTTATTCAATGAAAAATATTTAGTTGCCTCTGTAAAAAATGCCATGCGCATTTTAAGACTTTTTACACCGAAGCAAAATGAATTAGGAATAACAGAAATGGCGAAAAAGCTTGATTTATCTAAAAGCACAGTGCATCGTTATGTGAAAGAACTAGTACAAGAAGGATTTTTAGTCCAAAATAAATCAAATGGTTATTATCGCCTTGGCCTATCAAATTTAGCATTAGGCGGTATTGTCCAATTGAACAAAGAAATGTACACAGACGCTATACCAATACTTACCAAACTTACAAATCGTTTTCAGTTACTAGCACATATTTGCGTAGTGGAACACAATCGTGTTGTCTACTTAATACGTGAAATGGGCAATCAACCCGTGAAATTAATTACGAAAAGCGGGCGGCACAACGACATACACTGTACAGCAGAAGGACTCGTAATTTTAGCGTTCAAAAGTAAAGACATTATAAACAATGTCCTCACACAGGATTTAAAAAAGTACACAAAATACACAGATACTGACCCGGTGCTTTTGAAACAAAAAATTTTAAAAATCCGCTCCAATCAATACGCTGTCACAAAGGATATGTATGCAATCGGGTTTATCAGTTTAGCGGTGCCAATTCGAGATTATACAGGTGAGGTCGTTTCTTCTCTCGCCCTTATTGGAGAATCAAAAAATGTTATGACAAATGAATACGACGAAATAATTAAAGAGTTACAAAGGAGTGCTAAAAAAATCTCAGAGCAGTTGGGATACTATGACCAATTATAGTACCCCTCTCCCCGTTTGTTTAAGTGTATTCCTTCACTTCTTGCATTCTTTAAACAATCAATCTGTTCAATAAACGAAAAGGCAGTCCTTTTAAGGACTGCCTTTTCGTTTATTTTTAGTTGATGAACTTCCATAGATACAATCTAATTAATACGTTAATTTTCCTAAACGAATATCATTAGTCATACCCTCATAAGGTGCCTGAAATATGACTTTTTCATTATTGACTCTCTCATTTTTGAAATATGTGATATCAACAAACTCAGGAACAACATGCTTTGGATAGGTTTCATATTTTATGCGAGACTCTTCCATTCAGTACATATCTTCACAATCTTGCTTTTTTTATAATCCAGATACCTCAACATGTACCATAAATCAAAAGGCTATCCTTGCAAAGATAGCCTTTTGATTTATTTTTAGTAGATTGACTTCCATGGATAAATAAAAATAAAGCGTTCCGATTAAAAAGTTATTTTTCCTGAACGGATATCATTGGTCATACCCTCATAAGGTGCTTGGGATATAACTTTTTCGTTATTGACACCCCATCGCCATCAAGCTAAGAAAAGCGAATACCCCAAAACGAAATTTTTATCTTTCCACAGTTATTTATAACATCCCTGCTCATTTTTTCGTTTTGGGGAACAAATAATTTCTTAACTTGATAGCGATGTGGTGATATCCCTTATTTAACATTTCATGTAAACCAATTTGGAAAATATAGACCAGATTTTAATCGGCGTCCTCCAGATATTGAATTTGATATACCTGTATCACCGATTCCAATTGAAACAGCTGGTTAATCTAAGCATGAGAGGAGGACAATTCATATAACCTTCTCTTTTGCTTTACGTTTGTATGTGGCTCCAAAAAGAAAGAATCGTTGCCGTACCCCATAAGTGGGTCTGATATAATCCTAAATATAAAAACAGAGAAAAAAGTCCTGGTTTCTATCACCATCCCAAAGACATTGGTATATTTTCATTTCCCTCAAAAAAATGCCTTTATTTATGGTACAGTTTCCATCTATAAATGCTAAACTACATCCTCAACAATACGGTGTAAGCGTAATTTAATTGGAATAATACCCTTTACCAAACTTCTAAATGAAATGTATGGCTGAGTAGTTGCTATTATTTTATTAATAACTTGAAATATATGTTTCTATGAAAAAAGCTGTTGAAAGGAATCCCCTTCAACAGCTTCTCCATTATTAACGATATAAACGAACTGCACCCGCAGAATTATCATCTGCTTGTCCAACGACTTCGAATTTTAATCCAAGTTTCGGTACTTTACGCCCTGCATCTGGGATTAAGTTGTTCATATAAGATTTCGAATCATCAAACTTCGTTACACCTGGTAATCCGTTATACTCAAATGTTCCGCGTGATGGAGATACAACTTTCCACGCTGGTGTTTGGTTAAAGGAGAACGCAGCATCTGCAATTTGATATCGTGTACTATTTTTAACAGTTGGTTTACCGTTTAACGTTCCAACAATTGCCTCTGGGTGAGAGTCAACAACTCCTAAGAAACCTTCGCCCGGATGAATACCAACCCAGTTATCTGTAAAGCTAGAGTCTGCATACCATACAACAAGACCTGTATTGTACGCTACACCGCTGCTATATTTTAACGCTTCATCAGCACCAGCATAGTTTCTCCACTCTAAATAGTAGTTATGTTTCTTCTTATAAAAGCCGTCTGATACAACGAAACCGTTTAATTTAAATTGTGATTCACCTTCTGCATCATCAGAGAACACAACTTTTCCATCGACAGTTAATGTTGCATTATCAAGAGTAAAACCACTTGGTGCTGTAGCACCATCTGTAATATATTCGAATACTAATTTTACTTTTTGACCTTTAAATTTGCTTAAGTCATATGATTTATCTATCCATTTTCCTTCTGTTGTGTCTAGACCATTTTTAACATTCTTTTCACCAATTCGATCCACTAACGTTTTCGTACCATCTTCTGTCACTGCATGTACTTCAAGGAAGTCCCAACCAGTTTCAATTTCATACAATGATTTGTAATCAAACTTCGCATTTGTTGCATTTGTTAAATCAAACACTGGCGTTTCTAGTGTCGTATGAAGATCATCGCCTTTTGTACTAAAGTAATATTTCTTACCAAATGCAGGCTCAATACCTTTTACATCTTTATCTGGTAAGTTAACACGAATCAGACCAGGACGAGCTGATTTCGTTACACTTTGATCTAAGTATGTCGCAAAACCGATACCGCGATTTAATTTATCATAGTCAGTCTCTACAATATTCGCCCAGTTTCCGCCAATGTTCTTTTGAAAGAACTCTTTGTTTTGCGGAGAGAAACTTGGTGGCGTTGAACCTGCAATTTTACCTGCCCAGCTGCCGCCGCTCATAACAGACCAAGAGTTAATCGGCTCACCTGATCCAGAGTATTGCGTATCATACTCATCTGGAAGACCTAAATCATGACCAAACTCATGTGCGAATACACCAACTGCTCCGTCTTCTGGCTCAATTGTGTAATCGTATGCTGCCATTTTACCGCCCCAGTTATCCACTTTTGCTTTTGTTCCTTCAATTGGATATGGCTTTCCAAGATTCCAGCGGTGTGACCAAATTGCGTCATCACCTAATCTACCGCCGCCTCCATCTTGACCAACTCCAGCATGAATGACCATTAAGTGATCAACCAGTCCATCTGGTTCATTTTTATTTCCGTCTCCATCAAAGTCATATTGATCATACTGGTCAAATTCAGATAAATCCATACCGCTTGCTACAGCTGCATCTAATGACTCTTTTACAAGATCACGAGGTCCTTTTGGTCCTTTATTATCATGACCGCCATCGCCAGCATCTGCCCCATAATCCGCTGCTTTACCTGGAACCGTTAACCACTTTGTTACTGTTCCATCAACTGTATAGCTACCGCCTGATTGCTCTTCATAATATTGCTTAAATGTCGAGATTTTCGAACCATCAAATAACGTAAACGGCTTATCACCAAACAACATGTTTTGATAATGTTCTGGCGTAAAGTCGTTTGAATACATATAACCTGGTACTTGATCAATATTGTTATGCTTAAAATCAGCATATTCTACTAGCAATACAAGTACTTTATCTTTGCGAACATCACCATTATATTGTTTTTGCTTCGCTGAAGAAGTTGGTACTTTTCCGTTTAATCCACCTTTAACCTGCTCTTGCCCAGCTACCGGACTACCAATAGGTTGATCAGCTTTTTCTTTCATATCTGCTTTTGCATCTTTCACTTTTTTCAAAAAGTCAGAAGCTTCTCTCGAGACACTGTCCCCCGCTGCTGGTTCTTTTCCAGCATTCTTGCCTTTTTTCTTCTCTACATATTTTTCAACAGCTTTTAATGTGTCTTCTTTCGACGCAGATTTACTAATTACACCACGCTGCTTCAACGCGTCTGCTAGACGATCCTCCGGAATTAAATTTTCATCAATTGGACTTAAAGATTCTACATTAGACGGCGTTGCCGCATAAACAGATTGACTACCAAACCCAAATGTGCAACTAAGCACAGCTGCCGCCGCAAGCGTAGACAGCACTTTAAAAGGCTTTTTCTTCATCCTTATTCCTCCCCAATCTTAAATACATAGCAATATTTTGATAATAAAGAAAATTCTATCGATTTGCAAGATATTGTCTTTATTTGTAATATTTTTGAAAATATCCTTTGTTTTAGATTGATATATATTCTGATCAATAGATATTTTTGGAATATATTAGGGGTACAGCAGCGCTCACTACTTTTTGAGGTCACTCATTATTTTAGTTAACAGAATTAAAGTTCCGTTAACTTTTGGAGATGAATGTAACAAGATTAGTTTACAGAACACTTAATAAATCATATTCTAGTTGAATTTTCACGCCAGCATTTTGACCACTACCACCTGAACCTTGATATGTCGAAGTGAATTTATCCGGAATCTGAAAATGTGTAGAATCCAATACACGAATACGGTGAAAATAGTTTGTATACAAAGTTGAAATTTTACTAGAAGAACAAAATTGTTGATGAAGTAAATACGCCAATACTTGTTGTAAAAACTGTACAGCTCTTGAATTAAAACGTTGATTGAGTCCTTCTGGGCTCATAGAAATACCTGTGTTTGCTTCTAATCGACTACATAGTTGTGTCAATGAAGTGTTTGCTATGTTTTCGCTTAACCACACACATAAAGCTACTAAATCTTGTGCTCGATATTTACTTTTTCGTTGAACAAACCCTATCTCTCTAGCTAATTTCTCTAGAGCATGCGGTGACATATACCGTTGCAACTCTTTAGCAAACAATTCTAGTTCATCAAAAATTGATAAGTTCATATCAAAAACGCCATCCTTTCCTATGATTCTACAGAAAGAATAGCGTTTTTTTAATTTTAGGGAAATTTTATTTTGCTAACTTGATATCGATCCAGCAGTCCTCCTATAGAAGGACATATTAAATGAAAAATCGAGCTGAGCTCCTATGGACAACTATGAAAGGATGAAATTTTCGTTTTGAGGATGCTTCAGAAGTTTAGGGTGATGGGTATGTATGGTGATCCCTATTAGGCTAAACTTCTATAATGCTTTCAGAATGAAAACGTGATGTCTTTTATGACAACCAAGTTTATTTTTATCGTTGTGGGGGGGGACACCAAAATCTTAAGTTGATGGGCATGCGGCTGAACCCCAATATTTATAAGAAATATGGTTGTATTTAATAGCATACTCTGTTTCTTCTAATTCGCCTATACCTCTTACGTATGGTGCTACCCCGTCTAAAACATTTTTTTAATCAAGCACCATGTACTCTAAAGAGTATCCACTTCCACAAACTACATCAAAAAATTTTTATTTAGAAATTTCAGAAATCTATTTCCCTTGATCTAAAATTGTAATACAATCGAGTTAAATAAATTTAACCGGTTAAAAAAAGGATGGTGCAAAATGAAACAAAAAGCGATTTCAATTATTGAAACATACGAACAACTAAAAGTAATAAGTGATCCATTGCGTACAAAAATGCTTATATACTTAGTCGAAAAGCCATATACAGGTCACCAACTTGCCCAACTTTTAAATCTTTCTCGCGCAAAAGTACACTATCATCTCCGCGAACTAGAAAAACACAACATCATTCAATTAGTAAAAAAAGAAGAACAGGGAGGAAATATTTTAAAGTACTATCAAGCCGTTTCACGTGGTTTTATTCCTGCAAATCACTTACTTCATTATTCTGAATCACAAGAGGCAACGAGACAATCTTATTTGGAAGTATTACATCGTGCACAAACAAGAGTATTAACTGCTCCAGATTCATCATTCAACTTAACATCTTCTGATGTTGAAGATTGGCCTAGTATCTCGATGCAAACAGAATTTTCATTAACAAAAGAGCAATTTATAAAGTTTTTAAACCAGTATAGATACCTTGTTAAAGAAACCTTAAAAAATTCCACAAAAACTGATGCCAATAAAAACTTTTATGTTACAATCACAGGCTTTGAAATTGATCAACCACTCTTTAACCAAGATTCATAATTCATTATTTGCAGGGAGGAATATTCATTGAGTGAACCTTTCATATCACAACAAGCTCAACCTAAGTATACGAGTATTTCATTATTTAAAAACCGTGCATTTTTATTTCTTTGGTTATCAAGTACCGCTTCTTTTCTTGCTCTTTCAACCTACCTATTTGCAGAGCAATGGTATGTTATTCGAGCTTTAGGTCAGGAATCAGCGCTTGGGATTGTCATGATGGTAACTATGATCCCACGCGTCCTCCTAATGACTGTTGGAGGAGTGTGGGCAGATCGTTTTAAACGTTCAAAAATTATGTTAGTTTCTAGCTTCACACGTTGCTTACTAATTTTTATTATGATTACTTTATTACATTTACATCTATTAAATTTATGGTCATTACTGGTCTTTGCACTACTGTTTGGAATTCTAGATTCTTTCTTCTCACCAGCGAATCAATCCCTTCTTCCTCTTCTAGTTCCCAAAGAGATGTTGACTCGATCTAATTCTTTTATTCAAACTTCCAATCAAATTGCAATGTTTACTGGACCAATGATAGGTGGCTGGATTATTACCGTTAGTTCTTTCTCAGTTTTATTTTTCTCCGTCGCTTGTTTCTTAGTAATTTCATGCACTTTCACATTATGTATTAAAGAAAAAAAACTTTCACTTTCTTCTGGGCAAGTATCTGCCAAACAAGAGTTATTAGCAGGTTTCCAATATGTATGGAATATGCCTTTTTTAAAATCCATACTTTTCATTTTAATGACAATTAATGTATTCTTCTTTGGTCCTTTACTAATGGGAATTCCATTAGTAGCGAACGAAGTATTACATGGAAAGGCAGTAGAGGTAAGTTTTTTACAAAGCTCTTATCAAGGAGGAATGCTAGGTGGCGCTTTATTAATTGGACTTTTAAATATTAGAAAAAAAAGAGGGCTTTCTATTCTAATACTTATTTCTTTTCTTGGTATTTCACTTTCTTTTCTTGGTCAAATATATGTTTTATGGCAAGGAATCCTTTTACTTGTGATGATGGGTTTCATGTCTTCTATGATTAATGTACCACTGGTTTCTATTATTCAAGAAAACAGTGAAACAGATAAGCTAGGGAGAGTTATGAGCTTCGTAAGTGCCTCTTCCAATGGTTTAGTTCCGTTATCATATGCTTTTGTATCCATATGCTTAACATTTGGTACTTCTATATCTGACATTCTACTATATTGTGGCTTGCTCATAACTATCTGCTCTTTTCTTTTTATAATAAAATATAAAATTGTACGTGATACAAATTAAGTAAACAGTGCAGTATTTTTAATAAAACACTGCACTGTTTCTAGAAACTAAACGTTGTAACTCTTGGGAATACAGTTGTAGTTCATCTTGAATTGAAAAAAACATTATAAAAGACACCTCTTACTATTTAAATAAAGAAGATGCAAAAGATATAGCAATGCAATTTACATATCGTTAATGCTTTTCTTGAAAAGTTATGCTCTATATCTCTACAATTATTTATGAGAATTTAGCCTGTTTTTTCGTTTTGAGGTGTTTGCTTTTCTTAGCTTGATGGCTATGTGGTGGAACCCCATCACTATTAGGCTAAAATTTTATAGTACCCACAGAACGAAATTTCATGTTAACTTGTAACAAAAAAGCTCATTTTTTCGTTTTGGGGTAATTCTGAACTCTTAAGTTAACGGGCATGGCGGGGCACCCCATATAATACATAAAAACTTTATGGTTTATGAAGAATATAGAGGTGAAAGCATTTTCTCATCACATATATTACATCGCCTAAAAGGAATAGAAACTTATATTTTAAATACTAAAAAGGCATTTACCAAAAAGAGTAAATACTTTTTTGAATTTAATAAAATTCAATAAATTTATACTTTCTAGAAGAAAAGACAATGATTACAAAGATTCCAGCCATGTTGAACATCAGAACCTTTTTTTCAGCTATTTGCACGAGAACCAAAAATAATACAACCATATACCACAATTAGAAATAAAATTACTAAACTTATTGAGAAATATTTCATAAGAGACTCCTTTTTGATATGATGTGCAAAATGTATTGTCATAAATTAAGTCAAGAAATAACTACGATAAAAGAATTTTTTCCCAATATTCTTATATTTAAAACCCTGCTATTATTAATTTTACTTATTAAGACTAACTAATCAATTCCTTTGCGACCTCTTTCGATCTGAACGCTTTTTTTATATTGTTTAAATTCTTGTTTATCAACTCGAAATTTTTCACCAGTATCCATGTTTTTTACTAGATATGTTTTAGCAGTATATTCCTTTATTAAAAAATAAAAGAAATATATCCAGAAAGTTAATGTGAAAGTCGAGAAAGCTAAGAATAATCCTGGAATAAACATTATAATCTCCAAGCTTGAATTTATTCGTTTTAAAACATTTTTTTGTCCTGTTGCTACTTCACCTTGCTGTGGTCGTTGCATGCGTTTTAAAGATGCAACCGTATCATAGCTCATAAAAAACCTCCTTCAAGTGAAAAGCTATTTAGAGCTTTGATTTGTCTTTAGGAATGAGGTGGCAAGATACTTAATTGATATTTATTTTTCTTGCTTTTTCTCTTTTATTTTAATTTTTGCTGCTTTGTAGAATGCTAATTTTCCTTCATTGTACTCTTTGGTATATTGATTGAACTTTTCTTTTTCTTTTAGTGTTTCTTCATTCAATATATTGATAGCTTTAACTTTCTCACTAATCTCTTTTAGTTTTGTTTCTTTGTCTTTTAACTTTTCATAAAGTTCTTTTTCGAGTATTAGTGATTTTTTGTAACTTTCATTCATTTTCCGAAAAGCTTCATAACGATTTGTATAAACTTCTGCTACTTTTTTTGCTTGTTTTTGTAATTTTTTATCCTCGATTTTATTTATATAACTATGAACTGATGTTACTTCTTTTTGCGCTTTTTCTAGTACATCTTGTTCAGTTTTCAACAATTTTTCACGTTCATTTACATTTATAACAGCCTGTTCTATTTGTTGTATCACTGCTTCGTTTTGTTCTTTTCCTTCTTGTATAATTTGATTGTACAATTCTTGCGCTTTTGTTTCTAACTGCTCAAATATTTTCACATTATCAAATAATGTTTTTTCTTGATTTGCTGCATTTTCAAAAGCAACATATAATTCTTCTTCTGGTTTTGCACCCAAACACCCTACTAGCAACGCAATTAATAAGATTGCTATAAATGCCACTTTTCTATAAATCAATGTCATTTCCTCCTATGATGTTATATACGTTCATTTATTTTATAAAAAATGTACCAATCCTTTCTCTACCGACGATACATATCGTACTTCAATGTACCTCAACCATTTTCTTCAAAATATCAAATTCAATTCCTTTATCGGCTACATTGATTATTGTTTGCCATACCTCTTGTATTAAATTAATAATACGTCTTCCTTTTGTATATAATTCGGTGGGGATTTGTACAATATCTTCATGAATATTGAGGCAATTCATCATAGAGGCGTTGTTACTGTTCCAACAATGTTTGATTGATGCATGAACATCGTGTATTTCTAAAGACTAAATTATCTCTTAGCAGTATGGAAACTACATGAAAGTGTAGATATACACTTGTAAAATATACAAATCATACTTTCAAGGTATCCAGAAGAAAAGACGTTTTTTGCTATAATCCCAATTTTCCACACTAGATATGGTAACGATTCCATATTTGTTTGTATTGACTTTCAAATAGATTGAAATTTTCTATACATACAAGAATTTGATAAGATAGTGTAATTTCTCCCCCAGTAACTACTTGAATCAAGTGATTGGAGGAGAAACAAGCAGGAGCTGTATCCCACAATACCAGTGCTTTATTTAATTCTACTTATATTAGATTAGAACCTTCGCACATTTAACTATCCCATGTTCGTAACCTTCCGCATAGGCAGCAACCATGATTGTTGTTTCTTTATATGTTCTTTAGGTAATAAATGATTGTACTAAACGTTGTCTATTAAAACTGCTCCCCATGTCCTACGATAACAGTCCATTATGAAGGAATTTATTGAAAGGAAACTTAATTACATATAATCCCCTTTTCGAGAGCCTCTTCTAAAGACACACTAGTGTATCCAAGTTCTTTTGCAATTACTTCACATGTGATTTCACCGTTGAGCATGTTTACGCCAAGTTTTAACGCATCGTTTTCAAAAATAGCTTTTTGCACGCCCTTGTTGGCAATTTGCAATGCATATGGAGCAGTGACATTCGTTAAAGCAATAGTAGATGTTCTCGGAACGGCACCTGGCATGTTTGCAACGGAGTAGTGCAGAACTCCGTACTTTTCAAATGTCGGATTATCATGAGTAGTTACATGGTCACACGTTTCCACAGCGCCCCCTTGGTCAATCGCTACATCCACGATTACAGATCCAGGCTTCATTGTTTTTACCATTTCTTCCGTTACAAGCTTAGGAGCTTTCGCGCCAGGAATTAATACTGCACTAATCAAAAGATCTGCTTGTTTTACCGTTTCCGCGATATTGAACGGATTGGACATCAATGTTTTGATTTGAGTACCGAAAATATCATCCAGTTGGCGTAAGCGATCAGCGTTTAAGTCAATAATCGTAACATCGGCACCAAGACTAATCGCCATTTTCGCAGCATTTGTTCCTACAACACCACCGCCGATAATGGCAATTTTACCTCGGCTTACACCAGGAACCCCTGCAAGGAGAATGCCTTGGCCACCATTCGACTTCTGTAGGAATTGTGCCCCGATTTGCACAGCCATACGTCCAGCTACCTCGCTCATTGGTGTAAGGAGAGGAAGCGTATGATTCACTTCTACTGTTTCGTAGGCAATTGCGGTTACGCTTTTATCTTTAAGAGCTTGAGCTAAAGCGGGTTCAGCAGCCAAATGTAAGTATGTAAACAAAATTAAGCCCGGGCGGAAGTGCATATACTCGCTGGCAAGAGGTTCTTTTACCTTCATAATCATTTCTGATTGGTTCCATACTTCAGCAGCACTTTCAATAATTTCGGCACCAGCATGTACATAGTCTGCATTTCTAAAGCCACTACCAACACCTGCATTTGTTTCAACTAATACCTTATGGCCAGCTGTCACAAATGGAATAACTCCTGAAGGCGTAAGTGCGACACGATTTTCATTATTTTTTATTTCCTTTGGAACTCCAATAATCATTAGATTGCCTCCCCTAACTAATCTTTACGTTATTTTGTTGTAATTCGAGTATAGGGGATTACATATGTTTTTTCATCGTTGAGAACAAAGAAAAATACAGCATCCTTTTGTGGAATTCCACAAAAGGATGCTGTTACATAAATTTTTGTAACTTGAGATCCAAATACAAAATCATTTTTTGATTTGGATCTTTTAAATCAATTTCACTGATTTCACAAATACGTTTCAGTCTATAACTCAGTGTATTTGCATGAATGTTCAAAGCTTGGGCCACTTCGCCAACATTGCTATCTTTATTCAGAAAGGTTTCCAATGTTTCAACAAGATCGCTATTATGCTTATGGTCATACTCATATAGCTTTTGCAACGCCTGGTTTTCATACTCTTCATGCTTCCTTTGTTCCAGTAGAATATCGATTAATTGATAAATCCCCATGTCTTGATAACTGTGAATATCAGTTGTGTCAGAAGGGAACTTTTCCTTTATAGCTAAAACCTTTAGTGTTTCTTTGTAAGCTTTACTAATCTTTTGGTAATCACTATAAATACTGCTGAATGCTGGCTTGATAGATTTTATACCAAATCTCTTTTCCATTTTGTATATAAATTTTTCGATGAAAGCGCTGATTTCATGGAAAGGTCGATTTACATTATCCAATGAGGTAAGAAGAATCAACTGGTTACGATCAATTGTATAAAGTAAAACTTTCAAATGTTGACTTGTTTTTAACAAATAAGAAATTTGTTTTTCTTTTTCACTTGTAATTTCTTGGTCAAAATGGAATACAGCAACGGTAAATAAGGAAGCTGGAGAAATGTGAAGCAGGTGAAAATTTTCAATGATTTCTTCGTTTACCTGCATATGATTGGTAAGCAACTTCCACAAAAACTCTTGCGATCGTTCATTTTTTTTGTTTTTGTGGATTTGAAGCTGTAATAACTTGCTTTTCACGGAATCCGCAGCTTTTCTCAGCAATGCGTAATCTTGCTCACTGAAAGTTTTCTCGATTTCCAAAGCCCAAATGAATCCTAAGACGTCCTCTTTGTTCCAAATAGAAATCGCAACTCTGTCACCGAGACCAATATCATCTATCTTTTTTACACGAATAGGTTCAGGATTTTTTAGAAGAGCGGGAATAATGCCCTCTTTCCACAAGTTATTGATTATTTTTTCAGGTACGCGGCGCCCCATAATAGTCGCAATTCTCGCGGAGTCTGTTCTTTCATCATGGGTACTATATGCGAGAAGGCGGTGATTCACATCTTCAATCGTAATTGGGCATTGCAGAATCTCACTGATTACATCAGCAAACTCTTCTAAACTATCGAAGCTTACTCTAAAAAGATCGTTTTTCATAAATGGCAAAATTCATCCTTCCTATTTAAAATATATTTTCGTATTTACTCTAGATGAAAATATATTTTGTGTAAATTAACAAAATAATACCATAATACCTTCTATTCTATGAAATAAATAGATTTTCACAAAAGCTAAAGCTTTATTTTTTATAAGATAAAATTTTATAATGATAAAAAAGAAAGGAGAATCTCTATGAAATTGCTACGTTCATTTCTCATTCTAACTCTTGTTGTATTATTAAGCGCATGCAATACAGCGACAAACGTCACAAAGGTGCAAGAAAACGGCGAAACAACTTTAAAAATTGGGTCCCTGCAAGGGTATCATGATGTACAAACAATTAAAATTGAAAAAGGGAATGTGGAAATTCCTTTTGAGGCGGCCGTTGAAGAAGGTACGATTTTATTGCAAGTCACAAAAGACGACAAGGTCATTTATGAAGAAGAAGTCACTTCTCAAAAAGAAGGTTTACTTTCTTTTGAAGCACCAAAATCCGGATCATATGATTTAATTGTACGTGTGAAGGGTAAAGAAGAAAAAGCAAAAGGAATTCAAATACATACGAAGCTATGAAAAATCGGCAAGCGGAGTGTAACCGCTTGCCGTTTCAATTTAAATACCAACGTTTTTGAGATCGATACTATCTCTTAGAGTGATAAAATCAACGTTTTTTCCGTTTTATAGATACGATCTCATTTATTTTTCTTGGTGTTCCGCATCCCATTCACTTAAATAGGATGCATATTCCAATTCATCTGGATTATCATGTAACATAGAAATAAACTCTAATTTATTTCCATCACAATCCAGAAAGTATACACTTGCAGCTGGCATCCATCTTTGGACAATTGGCCCTTGATTTCCTTTTCCTTGGCTTCCCACCACTTCTATTCCACGATTCTCTAACCACAATTTAGAAGTCTTTAGAAATTCTAAATCTACACCAAAAGCAAAGTGTTTCATCTCAAAATCTTCAATATTATGTACTTCCCATAGTCCAAGCATTTGCTTTTTACTCTCTCCTACCCCAAAAAAAGCCACTTTTCTTTTGGATAGTTTTCTTGCTAATGCTAACCCTAACTTATTTTGATAGAAATCTATCGCCTTTTCTAAATCTCTTACATGTAAATGAGTTTCGTATATGTTCTGTATCATTCTGCTTATTCCTTTCTTTATTGGTAACTACGGGTTGAGTAGTTACTGTAATTCTAAATCTGAAGTATGTATAATCATTGTAATGTATCTCCATATCCAATATATCTATTTACTATTATATCGAAGTTGAAATATGATAAATCCAACTGAGGTAGCAAATTCAAATAAAAATCCCACTACTTTTTTAGGAGAAATCTCCATTAAATTCAGATGATATAGTTTTATAATAAAGTCACGATGTTTCTAAAAAAGACGCGAAGTTTTGAAGAAAGTTGCGACGTTTTTAAAAATGATGCGATGAAACAACTTATCTAAGTGGAGAAGGGATTTCACCTTTTTTTATTGAACGAATGAAGCAGGATAATTTTAGAATGTTGCTTATAATATATTTTAAAGAAAATAGTACAGGAGGTGCTAAAATGGCTAGGTTAAAATTATTAAAGAGTATAGGACATAATACTGTTCATAGCTATTTAAGTTTAATGAATTATAGAGACAACGGGTTTGTTTTTAAACATTTATATAATATTGCTAAAGAGAAAAATATAGATAGCATAGTTATAGATATTTTAGGAAGAAATATTAAACCTAAAGCTTTTGAAATTCCAGTAATAAAGGAGTCTTTAGATGATTTAGGAAAAGACTTCGAACGTCTTTTAAAAAATGCAAATATTCCCTTAGACAATGTTTTTTCTGCAACAGCAAGCATCATTTTTAATCTTGAAAACTCACACATTGGTATTTCTGGTGCTGAACTAGAAAAATATGATTGTCTTGTAGAAATTATAGATAAAAATGAAAAATCACATGAAATTACCGTTAAAGAATGGTGGCGATAGTTCCATGTTAAATGACAATAAAGGTGTTTCTGTAGTGCTTAAAGAAATAGTCTAAAACATTTTTTTAATGAGACAATAAGGAGCGATTTATGAAAAAAATTATACTTATTGGTTCGGGCGGTTCAGGGAAATCTACATTAGCAAGACGTTTAGGTGAAAAATTAAAAATAAATGTTTATCATCTTGATGCATTATTTTGGAAACCTAATTGGGTAGGTGTTCCAAAGAATGAACAAAGAAAAGTGCAAAATGATTTAATTAAAGAAGAAGAATGGATTATTGATGGAAATTATGGTGGGACAATGGAAATAAGACTGAACGCAGCTGATACAATAATCTTTCTTGATATACAAAAAACAATATGTGTTTATCGTGCTTTCAAAAGAATAGTACAATATCGAAATAGAACAAGACCAGATATGGGCGAAAGATGCGAAGAAAGATTTGACTTAGAATTTTTCAAATGGATATGGGAATATCCAACGACCAAAAGACCTGCAATTTTAAAAAGACTTGATCAATTATCTAGGGATAAAAAAGTTATTATCTTAAAATCACCAAAAGAAGTTCAACAATTTTTAGAACAAGTGCAATAATTATAAACTGAAGGGTGTATTTTTTCATTTCCCTAAGTCTATTAAAAATCAACAAGTCCCAACTATCCTTTGTAGAAAATTAGGATTTGTTTTCATGAAAGAATACATCTTCTTTTTTAAAGCACTACACTACATTTAATTTACAATAAAGTCGTTCAAAAAACTCTAGTCATGTTATTCAACAATCGGACCATTTCATGGAATAACACCTTTAAAATCTGGATATTTGTGTTAAAATTTCTCTGTATTGTTTTCTATCTAAACTGGACAAGAGGGGTATTTGGGATTTATGGGAATAGCTTGTAATTTGAACTGCGGACATTGCTCTTACAATCAAAATGTTTTTTTAGGAATTGGATTTAGTTATATACACTTGAGTTCGATTTTAGAATGGTATGAGGAAGAAGAAGGTCGGCAATACATCAGAGAATTTATTAATAACAAGGAAACGTCTTTTGAATGCTACGACGGTCTATATGTTTGTCAGAAGTGTTGTTACCTATTAAATAAAGTACATTTACATATGAAGTCAGGAACCCAATCTTACACGAACACTCATACTTGTCCTCGATGTAATACTCAAATGCCGTCAAAGCCTTTATTCGATATTAATCAAAGTCATGTTCTAGATTGTCCAGATTGTGGGCAAGAAAAGCTAAAGGTGAGTTTTTATATGGATTGGGACTAGGAAGTTGGTTCTTAAAATTTCCTTGTTAAATTAAAAGAAGCTTTAGCAAAATGACTGTGGAGTTATTTTACAGTCATCGTGTTTTTCAATATTCTACAATCGGGCGCGATTCTGGAGTAACACAGATAGAAAATGCTCAAATTTTATTCCAAAGCTACACATGAAATCATATTTAAATAATGAAAAAACGCTATTCTTTTAGTGAGGATAGCGTTTTTCACTCTTGGGGGTAGTTAATATTTTTAAGTTGATGGGCATGGGACGAATCCCCTATTAGTTCCATAAACAAACAAAAGATGTGGCTATGTTACAAGAAATACTCAATCACAGCACACCACAAATTATACTCAAATACATTAGAATTAACAAAAAAGAGAAAGATAATGTACTTGATACATTTCTTATTTGATTCCAAAAAACTACTTTTCTTTTTTCCATGATATTCGAAATTCTCCACCATGTTCTTCCGTTTTAATTTTAACCTTATATGTATCATCTTTAGATACTTTAATATTTTTTTGATCTTTGTCATTATTAAATTCTAATATTGTATTATCATTTGAATCCACCACATAAGCAGTTATAGTTCCTTTCTTTGTTGTTTCATCAAAAGAAAATACCCAATTTTCACCTTTTTTCACTTTCATATCTTGAGCTGCTGAACCAGAGAATTTTTTATACTTACCAGATACACTATCTGAAGAACCATGAACTTTACCACCAACAATAGTTCCCTCTCTTGTAAAACAACCACTAAGAACTACTAGACATAAAACAAATAAAATTGTATTTTTAATGATTTTCAACATAATTACTCCTCTTATTCACAATGAAATTTCTACCATTAAAACTTATAAAAATAACTATTATAAAAAATATATATCCTAATGAATAAAAATTTTAATATTATAGTTATAGTTTCTAAATCACCTTCTATATTTCTAAAAGTGCCAATTCTATATGCAAGTTGGCTTTCCAACTCAGTAAATCTTTTTTCAATTATATTATAATTTTAATCATTTAGAGCGACTTTCTTACTTTGATTAGTCGTTTTTGCTGTTGCGATATATACACCGATTAATACCAAAATCATTCCCATTACTTGTTTCCAAGTCATAATTGAACCATAAAATAATACAGAAATTAAAGTCGTTACAATCGGAGTAAGGTTTAAATAGATACTTGCTTTACTTGCCCCTATTTGTTCTACACCTTTATTGAATATAATATAACCAACAAGAGTACCGCATACAACCATATAAAACATTTCTAACCAGCCCCTGGGCTGACATGCTTGGTACAAGGTCCCAACCACCTTCAAATAATGATGTAATCGCTAGGAAGACAGATCCCATTACAGTCATGATTGTTGTAGCGAATAACGGTGATACGTCTTTCATTACAGATTTACCAACTAAGCCGTATATTACACCGCACGCTAAGGCTGCTAGAAATAATAAATCACCTACATTAAATGCTAATGAAAGTAACATATCAAGTGACCCTTTTGTAATAACGATAATAACACCAACTAGAGATAAAACTAAACTTATTCCAACCTTGCTGTTCCATTTTTCATTTAAAAAGATAATGGCACCTAGTGTGACAAAGATTGGCATTGTTGCAATAATTAAAGAACCATTAATGGCAGATGTATACTGTACTCCTAAGAAGAAAAGTGCATTATATCCGAAGATTCCAGTCAACGAAACGAGTAATAACCCTTTCCATCTTTTCTTTAAAGAACCAATATGCCATTCAGATTTTATCGTTGAATAAATCATAAGGATGACTCCCGCTATACCAAATCGAAGAGTAGCTGCTACAAGAGGCGGAATTTCTGTTACTACATGTTCTGCTGTTGAGAATGAACCACCCCAAAACAAAGGAACTAATAACATTAAAAAGTATATTTTGTTTGAATTGTTTTGATTTTGCATCTTTGTACCCCCTATTAGTTGAATGCACAAAAACATGTTCATAAGTTCGAACTTATAAACGCATTAGTTAAAAATTAATATCCTGCTTCAATTGCAGATACTAATCCTTTCATATATTCCAAAAAATTACTAGTTGTCAAAGAATAATAAATTTCTTTCCCGTTTTTGTTTGGCCTAACTAGTTCTGCCTGTTTTAAAATTTTTAAATGATGGGATACAGCAGGTCTCGAGATGCTCATTTGTTCAGTTATTTGGTTTACATTTAAGCTGTCATTTTTAAGTAAAATTATGATAATTTGTTGCCTGTTCACATCACCTAATGCTTGAAAAATTGGAGTCGTCAACCTAAATTGTTCCAATATATTTTCTCTGTTTTTGCATTCGTAATTTTCCATAATCCGCATCCTTTTAATTATTATATTCAAATTAGATTCCATCAGCATAGGGTAAATGGTAGTAAGATTCCTACTGATAGTACCATGACTATGTTTATTTCATAAGTATATCATCTTTCACAACAATAGTTAGTAAATATCATAATTAAAATTTGAAAATTTCTTTAGTTTCTATCAGAAGATCCACCACCTTTTTGCATTCTTCAATAAAGTAATTACTTGTCACACCAATACGTAATCGACCATTACCACACTTTCTTTAAGTTTAATTGAATATTCAACAACTGAAAGGTTTACATTGGATCCCTGTGCATTGTGTGGGGATTTTTTCATAAAGAAAGACACCCTTATGAGTGCCTTCTCTCATTGTTTTTTAGCAGAAGCAAGCAGCTCCAACGATGATTAATAATATGAAGAGTACAACGAGTAATGCAAATCCTCCAGCAAAGCCACAACCTCCACAACTACCACCAAAGCCCATAATAGTTCCTCCTTTAAGTAAGAGGGGAAAACATAGGAGTTCACATGTAACGGATTCGATTTATTTTATGTTGTTACGAACTAATTGAGCAGGTCCTTTAATAAATAAAAAAAAGACACTCAATGCGTACTTATCAAATCAGTAATTTATTGATAAAAAGATATCTTCATTATTCGAAGATATCTTTTTATACAATGCACTGAGTTACAATTATTTTAGTACCTTTCTAAATTTGCGACTAAAAGTAAGTACCATACCTGCAAGAACCATCAATATACCCACTGCTGCACTGTTATTTGTACTTGCTCCCGTTTTTGGAAGCTCTTTATATGTATCTTCTTTTTTATCAGAAGTACTATTATTTGAGATATTACTGTTATGAGTATCAGAGCCATTGCTGTTGTTAGTACCAGTACTGCCATTATCGTTGTTGGTATTGGTATTACCATTATCAGAACCATTACCGTTGTTGGTATTGGTATTACCAGTGTCAGAATCGTTATTGTTGCCTGAACCATTGTTTCCGTTATCAGAACCGTTACCATTGTCCTTATCTTTCACAACCACTTTTTGTATTGTAGTTACCTCATTACCGCCGGAGTCACGAACAAGGAACTTTACTTCGTAAGTACCAGTTTTAGCTGTATCTACTTCACCAAAATGTATTACTTTATCAGTAATATCACCATCTTCTTTATCGATAGCTTTAACCCCACTCATTGGGTCGAATTTATCATCAATTGTTAGTACTGTTTCTTTTGGTACTGTTAGCTCTGGTGCTTTGTCTTCAACAGATTTTTCATTAACTATTATAGTTTGTGTTTGAGTTGCCAAATGACCTGCAGAATCTTTAACTGTGTATTTAATCGTGTAAGTGCCTGGTGTATTTGTATCTATATGACCTTCATATTTTACTTCTGGCGTAATGTCACCATCTTCTTTATCCGTAGCACTTACATCGTTCATTGGATTGAATTTATCTCCTTCAGTAATTGTAGTTTCTGAAGGTACTTTTAGTACTGGTGCTTCATCTTTTGTTTCCTCTTTCTCTTTAACCGTTACTGTTTGTTTTGCAGTTACTTGATGACCTTTAGAGTCTTTAACTGTGTACGTTAACTCGTAAGTACCTGCTTTAAATATATCTACTTTACCATCAACTGTTACTTTAGAAGTAAGGTCTCCGTCTTCTTTATCAGTAGCGGATACTCCTGCCATTGGGTCGAATGAATCGCCTACATTCATTGTTGTTCCACCAGGTACTGTTAATTTCGGTTCCATATCTGGAGTTTCTTCGTTTTCTTCTACAATAACAGGTTTAGAATCAGTTGCTTCCCAAATAGGAGCGGCTAAAAGTGGATAATTCAAATTTTCTATTTTTTGTCTTGTTTCTAGTGTAGCAATTAGCCCCCATTTATCAAAGAATGGAAGTAAATTTTTCTGTGTAATCTTAGAAGTGTTATAAATGAAATCTTGTATTTTCTCGTCACTAGTTTTAGGAAGTTCTTCGTTCGGAATTGCACGGTATAATTGATGTAATTTCGGATAGAATTCTTCCCCAAAAGCTAAGTCTAATTGCCAAAACATTGTTAATTTGACGAAGAGATCATCAATTTTATTATAGTCTTTTTCGGATTGAGGCTTATTTAAATAAGTAAATGCTTTGTCATATGTTCCGTTCTCTAACCTCGATTTATTTCCAAAAGCTCGTTGTACGGACATACTATAAATATTTACAGTAACTTCCCCTAATCCATCCCATGTCCAAGGAAGTTGTTGCCTTTGATGACCAGCTTCATGCCAAGGTCCCCATCCATTTTCTGTAAAGTCTTTCGCATTTAGTACATGCTGAATTGCATCTCCGACATACGCAGTTCTACCATAATACGAATACATATAAAGAGTTGAGTGATTATCCTCCACAAAGTGTACATAATGCTTGTCCGCTTCCTTTTCAGATAAACCAGAAACTCGATCTTGAATTCTAATAGATTCATCTAATTTTTTTAAGAGTTGTACAGGATCTGTGTTAGAACCTATTAAATATTTTTTCACTCTTGCAGGACTTGCGGTTATAAGTACACGCTCTCCTTTTAGTTCCACCGCATGAGCATTAGGATATTTATCTAGCATGTCTACTAAATCTTGTTGTGTATGTTTTCCTAACTCAAACAGAGGGCTAGTTGTTCCACCTGTTTTTATCTCCGTCTTCACTGTTCCACCTTGCCCTGGATTATATAAATAAATCATTCCGCCATTTGGAGATTCGATTGTATTTTCTCCTGGTTTTAAAGTGAACGACTTTATGAGCGAATCTTGATTCCATGCACCATCGTATGAGAATGTTCCTATATAAGCTTGAATATTTTGTGATCCTTCAACTTGAATGGTGATTTTTTCGTTTGGACTTGCATATAGTCCAGTTGGTTCATAGGGGCTAAACTTAAATTGTCGTCGATCATTTGCTCTAATTTTTTCTGGATCTCCCTTACCTTCGACATAAAAAACATGTTCCGCCGACACTTGTGTTTCAGCTGCAACTTTTGTTATTCCTGTTACTCCTCCCATAAATGGTGAAGCAAGTACATTCATAGCTATTAATGTTTTGATTGCGACCCCTTGATGCCTTTGTTGGGTATCTTTTTTCATTCTGTACCACAAACCTTTCTGTAGTTTTACAAGTTTAATAGTTCAATACATATTAATAGGTTTTATATAAACATTTTCACATTAGTGAAATGTAAAACATGAGTATAAATGGAGGATTCGGTCCGGGCCTCTTCGTGCTTTGTACAAGCTGAAAACAAAAAGGACGGTGAGTGCAGGTTACCTTCTTTCTGAGTAGAAGGGATTTATATACAAAAAATAATCATTATTAATTATACAGAAAATTCAGAAATATCACCTTCTACATTTTTTAGTTTATTCATAATTTTTTATCACCTTGATTTTAACATTCACTATATAATATAACAATTAAAATATGACATTTTTCGTTAAATATCGACAAAAAATCCTTCATCACATCTTTTGATTGGATGAAGGTATAAACAAATATAGTAATGAAGAAATATCGAGCAACAAGTATTAGCAAACATTATAAAAAATTAATTATTGATATCCGCTAATACTTATTGTTACATTTGGTTCCATTCCTACATAAACCCCTATATTTAATACTTATCCTTACTCACCTTTAACAATCGCTCAGAATAATATGTACCTAGAGGGTGTGACAATATTGAAAAAAAACATTGAAATTACAAGAGATATACAAGTCATACGGTCTATCCAACGCGATCTCAATATTGTGACAGTCGCACTATTACTAACTGGACAGATCACTATTATAGGAGTCTTTGTGACACCAGGAGGTTTTCGCGTTTCATTAGGAGGACCATTAACAGGGGAAAGCCGACTAGAAGGTAAATTCAAAAAACAAACTGCGAATATGATTATTGATGTAATAGACGTTATCCTCGCCGCACTATTACTCAACGATGAAATTGGAGTTACGGGTAGTTTTATTGCACCTGGTAGATTTACTATTAATGTGAGTGGACCAATTTTTGGTGTTCCTAAACTTGAACCTACTCTCCCTTGCTTGAAAAGGGATTATAAGTTCTTCCAAAAAGTTGTGTCCAAACATTTTCATGTGAATCCTAACTTATTAAAAATACTTACAAAGGAATGATAACATGGATTTAACAGATATTCCCACTATTCACCCATCTAAAAACGGAGTCTTTCTTTTAGCTCTTCCTTTAATTATTTTTATCTTCTTTTTTACTCAACCTAAAGTAGAAACAAAATAATACTCTCGCTAACTAGGAAAGAGCTTATTTCTCATCACCAAAATTCTAGGTTCTTTCCTATAACCTATTCTAAGCTTTTTATTCCACGGTTCATCTTTTTTAAACCGATATTTCCCTCTTTAGGTAGGGAATATCAACTACTTGTATCTCATTTCAAAGCTCTCTTTCTTTCCATCCCATTCAATTGTCACAAGAAACACTTCTTCCTTATCATGCACTGCACAACCTGAACATGACGATTTTAATTGAATCGTTCCCCTATCAATAAATCCTGTTCCCTCTTGTTTACTACTATTATCTTCAACTCTCCATTTTACGTCATTGATTTTTTCTCTATCTTTTCCTTTGTAAATAATTGTGCCTTCTCCAGATTCACTCGTATCTGTCTGTGAAATTATATACTTGCCTTTCCAATGCTTACTTTCTCCAACATATGAATAGGTGCGATCACAACCACTTAACGTCCAAAAACATATCATTACACTAAACAGCATTATGATTTTCCTCATACCTTCCACCTTTTTAGATTTTATTCGGATATCGTATCTATAAATCAATACGAAAAAAGGTGTAGTTATATTATTTTTCGTCCTACAAAATGGATACATTATAAATACTCAGGGAATGTTTTACAACTTTTTTCTTGTTCCATATCATGTCCAAAGAAAACAATAGGTTTTTCATCCAAAACAATTTCTTTTAATCGTTTGATAGATTGTGAGGCCATTTCTGAATCAAATCCTGCGAATGGGACGCCCTGCTCAAAGTTTTCCTGCGTGTAAGATGCATCAATCGTTAGTAAAACAGAACCTGACTTTTCCGTTTTAACGAATACTGATTGATGCCCCGGGGAATGCCCTGGCGTATAAAGCAACTGAACACCTGGCATTACTTCATAATCTCCCTCAATCATTTGATAGTTCAAATTTGGTAGTATGCATTCCTTTAAATATTCTTCTCTATGTAAAGCAGCATCATGTTCAGTTCGTTGCACAATAATGGGTGTATGGTTGAAGTTCCCATTCCCCCCGGCATGGTCAAAATGCAAATGAGAACTAATAACACAGAGAAGATCTTCTGGCGCATAACCTACCCGCTTTAAAATATTTATAACTCTATCATCCGGTTTCATTTTCGGGAGAATCTGTCCTTCAACAAACGTTCCCTTAAAAAGATCTTCATTATCTACTGCGCTTTCTGGCATTCCTGTATCTATCAAAATTGGACCTTCTGTCGTTTCCAACAGATAGCACCAAACTGGTAAATTCAAGAGTTTACCCGGAGTAAGCGTACTATTAACAGAAGAATGATCCAACATGCAGCGGCCAGCTGGTAAAAAGTAAAGTTTTTTAACCTTCATTCTATATCCACCTTCTCATATCAGTTTGGATGAAACAATACAGTAATACTTCCGCTAAAAACAAACTTTCTCATTCTATCTCTTTTTTCACTATAAACTTTTCTTTACATTTTCATGTATCCATCTCCGCATCACCTGTAACTCCTCATTTGAAGCAGTTCCTTCCCCGTATCTTACTTTCTCATAAATCGGAATAATAGTATCGCCTTTATGGATACGGGAAAACCATTGCTGCATCGTCTCTTGTAATCTTCTCTTTTCAAACTTCGGTAATGTCATTTCCCATTTTATTAGCATTGCTCTTACTTCTTCTATTGGAAGCATTAAACTATCTTGCTCTTCTTGTTCTACATTCCCCTCAACTTTTCGTATTTCTTTTTGTTTCGTATCAATAAGATGGATCTCCTGCTTCTTATTCCGCATACGACGAAAGATGAAAAATATGATTAACATTACTAAGACAAAGATGCCAATTTGTATAAATATATTTTCAGTGCTACCGCCTAGAAATTCTATGCCACCAATTGGCACCTTTCTATCTCGAGGGATTCCTTTGTGATTCTCTTTCTTATAATATCCATCTTTATCAAAATCCGGTAAATCTTCCATTTCATATAATCCTCCTGAATCCTCTCCTGGTTCCACCGGCGTTCCTGCTCCTTTAAATACCCATTTTCTGGGCATTTGTGAGTCACCATCCTCTCCTACCTTTGATTGAGAAGAATCTAATACTTGTTCCTTTGCAAAAAAGACCCCTTCCGTTATTCCAATCGCTAATATAAAACAAAGACCAATAGCTAGGAAACAAAATATAACACGCGATCCCCATTTCAATGTATTCACCGTTCCTCCCTTTACTTCACAATTTGTATCCATCCTTTTTGTTTTTCAGGTGGATATCCTATAATTAATGGAATACATCCTGCTTCTTGTCTGCGAAATCCTGTTTGATAAAAAAAATGCGTATTAAGCGGTGTATCTTTTTCCGTTAATGAAGACAACAAATCCATTGCTTTATAAAGTTGTTTTCGGTGCTTTCCGCCCTTTAAATGAATGACACCTTGTTCCCGTACTCCATTTATCCATAGTTCGAACGAGCAATCTTGTGAAATTAACTCCCGGCATACACCAGCAGCAACTTGAATTAAATATTCCATATCGGTGCGAAGTGTATATCCCGTTTTACCTAATAGATTTACATATAATGCATACCGATCGCCTTGCGTATATTCATACTTTTTTGCACTAATAACTCCTGTTTTCGCAGTAGCTCCCCAATGAATCGAACGAAAGGATTCCCCTTCATACTCTTTCACGCCTACTATTTTCGTTTCATCATATAACGGAGAAACAGCCGCTCTACGAAATCCGTGTTTCCATGTTGTCATTTCCGGTATTGTTACTTTCGACATTTGCGGAAGAATATGAAATTCAGGGAGTTTCTTTTGTTCAATAGGTAAGTAATACGTTAAAAGACCAAATGGATCTGATATCATGAGTTCCGCAGCTTGCCACCCTTGTCTCCCTCTTTCATGTGCATTTCCCTCTAACATAATTGTTATCATATCTCGCCCTTCTAATAGGAGAGGAATTTGATAAGAGTGATGCGAACGCTGCATCTTCTGATCCGTTTCCCACTCTATTTGTTCATTAGAGCGAAACTGAAGAGCTGCTTTAAAAATTGGAAAACGTACTTCATTTATAATCTGCACCACACATTCTCCTCTTTCGTTCATAAATAGCCTCTTTTGATTTTGGGAGATTTCCCATTTCACTTTCATGACTGCCTTCATATACAAATACAAAAATCCAACTAGCAACAAATAAAACAAAAAGATAGCCACAATGAAAAATTGATTTGTAAAAACAACGAGAACAAGACAAATAACGCCGCTTCCTCCTATAAAAAGAGGTTCCAACAACGGATGTTTCCTTTTTATAATCTCATTCATACGCTTTCTACTGGCACTGCAAGTTTTTCTAAAATCCCTTGCAGCACATCTACTTTAGTTGTTTTCATATCCCCTTCAATCGTTAACGTTAACCGATGTGCACAAACCGGGGATGCTAAAGCTTTCAAATCATCAGGAGTTACATAATCTCTTCCTTTTAATAAAGCTCTTGCTTGAGCCGCTCTCATAAAAGCTAAAGATCCACGCGGACTAACCCCAATTTCTACTAAATCATGATTTCGCGTCGCTTCTACAATATCAAGCAAGTATTCTTCCACCTCATCATGTATATGAATCTTTTTAGATTGCTCTTGCAACTCCAATATGTCAGAGAGAGTTACAACGCTTTGTAAGTCATTAAATGGATTGTTTTCTTTAAATCGTTTTAACATTTCCTTCTCATATTTTCGATTTGGATACCCTTGGCGAATGGTTAATAAAAAGCGATCCAATTGCGCATCTGGAAGTGTAAATGTTCCTGCCGACTCTAAAGGATTCTGCGTTGCCAATACAATAAATGGGCTTGGTAATACATGTGTTACGCCCGCAATCGTTACCGTACGTTCTTCCATTACCTCTAACAACGCTGATTGCGTCCGCGGAACCGCCCTGTTAATTTCATCTACTAATACAAGATTCGCAAAAATAGGCCCCTTCCTCGTTTTAAAGTCACTCTCCTTCATATCAAAATATTCTAATCCTACTACATCACCCGGCAACGTATCCGATGTAAATTGAATACGTTGAAAAGCCCCATCAATACTTTTCGCAAGTGTTTTGGCTAATGTTGTTTTTCCCGTTCCTGGTACGTCTTCTAGTAAGACATGTCCGTTGGCAACTAGCGCGATCATTGCTAAATCAATTACTTCTTCCTTCCCTACAATAACTTTTGAAACATTTTCTTTAATTTTCTCTAATATAGACATATTTTTTATCACCCTTAATCGTTTGATTTTTCTGATATTTTAACACAATATCCTTTTTCCATAAACCGGAAAATGAATTGGATTTTCAATTCTTATTCCAAATATAATCCCAAACCTTTACAATCCCCTTTGTTCACATAAAGTTCAATTATTTCATATAATCGAATACCCTATAATTATGATACAATAATTTTAAACTTGTTATACTATGACTCCTGGAACACTAGGAGTCTTTGTTATGTAACCACCATGATTTGAAAATACAATAGAAATTTACAAATCGAAAACCCACATTATAAAGTTTGCACCAGGAGGTATATAATGAAAAAATTATATTATGCATCGTTCGTATATTTAGTAATCGGTTTATTATCAGGTGTATTTGCTAGAGAATATGCAAAATCAAAAGGTATTCTAGGATCCACTCTGCTAAACCTTTTACATACACATACGCTCGTACTTGGGTTTTTATTTTTCTTAATTGCCCTAGCATTAGCAAAAGCATTTTCATTTCATAAAGTGAATGGCTTTAATAGTTGGTTCATCGTCCATAATATTGGATTAATTTTAACCCTTTCTTCACTAGCAACCCGAGGGCTTCTTCAACTAAATGGAGCTAATTTTAAGGAATTAACCTATATAATCGGATTCTCTCACTCTCTCATTGGTCTTACCCTTATTTGGTTTATGATTCTATTAAAAAAATCATTCAAAATGTAGTGTGTAGCAAAATATCAACAAAGATAGAACGAGGCTGTCTATAAAAAATCTTTTAAAGACAGCCTCGTTCTATTTAGATTATTCCCCTGTTTCAGCGAACTTCTTAATCCTTTCACCAACCTCATCACGTACTCTTTGGAATACAGACCACTCTTGACCTGCTGGATCATCAAATCCCCAGTGAACACGTTTTATGTGCGAAGGTGTAGTCGGGCATACATCATTTGCATGACCGCAAAGTGTTACAATCAGATCAGCATTGTTTAAAATATCAAGATTAATCATATCAGATGTTTGATTTGTAATATCGATATCTACTTCTTTCATTGCTTGTATCGCATTTGGATTCACACCATGCGCTTCTATTCCTGCAGAATATACATTCCATTTGTCACCTAAATATTTTTCCCCAAACCCTTCAGCAATTTGGCTACGGCAAGAGTTACCCGTGCATAAGAAGTAAATCGTTTTTTTATTTCCCATGTGAATTCCACCTTTATTATGATTGTTTTTGAAAGTATTTTTTCTGAAACAAGAGTGCTACATTTACAAGCGCTATCATAACCGGCACCTCTACTAAAGGCCCAATAACTGCCGCAAATGCTGCTCCAGATTGAATTCCAAATACCCCTACCGCTACAGCGATTGCTAGCTCAAAGTTATTACTTCCAGCTGTAAAAGCTAATGTTGTTGTTACCCCATAACTTGCACCAATCTTCTTGCCCATAAAGAAAGAAACAAAGAACATCAATACAAAATAAATGAGTAATGGAATCGCAATACGTATAACATCCAGTGGTACGCTAACAATGACATCTCCTTTTAATGAGAACATCACAATGATTGTAAATAATAGTGCGACTAACGTAATTGGACTAATCTTTGGGATGAATACTTTTTCATACCATTCACGCCCCTTTGCTTTTACAAAGATCAAGCGTGTTAGTATGCTAGCGATAAACGGAATTCCTAAGTAAATAAAAACTGACTTTGCAACCTCTACCATTGTAATGTCTACAACAGCCCCTTCAATTTCTAACCATTCTGGAATGACTGTCACAAACACATAAGCATACACTGAGAAAAATAACATTTGAAATACAGAGTTAAATGCTACTAATCCTGCTGCATACTCTGTATCACCTTTTGCTAAGTCATTCCAAACGATAACCATTGCAATGCAACGTGCTAAGCCAATCATGATGAGTCCTACCATATATTCTGGCTTATCCTGTAAAAATATAATAGCTAAAGCAAACATAAGAACAGGTCCAATAATCCAGTTTTGCACGAGTGATAATATTAATACTTTTACATCTGTAAAAACGCGCCCCATCTCTTCATAACGAACTTTTGCAAGCGGCGGATACATCATTAAAATCAAGCCAATTGCAAGTGGAATCGAGGTCGTTCCCACCTGTAAACGATTTATTCCATCCACAAACCCAGGTGATAAATACCCTATTGCAATTCCCACTACCATCGCAACAAAAATCCAAAGGGTTAAATACCGATCTAAAAACGATAATCGTTTCATTTTTTCTCCTTTTTGTTTTAACAACACGAAGTTGAATTTATACTCTTTTCATCAGAACTTACACAACAACTAGGCGTTTCTACTTTATGAATTTCACTATCAGCCTTCGTATAGAAAAACTCCCATTCATTCCCATCAGGGTCCGTCACCCAAAACTTATCTTGCACAGCATAGCAACAAGTCGTATCCATTTCCTCACGGGCAAAGAATCCTTCTTTTTCTAAACGTTCTTTGTGCAAGATGATCTCTTCTCGATTTTCCACTTGGAAACCGAAATGATTTACCTGGTTTCCTTTTACTTCATCTCTTACATTTAAAGTGAAATTTAGTCCCGGACTTTCTAATAAAAATTTTGCATAATCTTCTTTTACTTTCACTGGTGTTACTCCAAATACCTTACTGTAAAATTCAATTGATTTTTCCAAATTCGTCACATTGATCCCAACATGTACATATTGCATATTCTATTCCTCCCTCAACTTTATTAATCAATTTTTTTTGATTTATGTAGTACAAAAAACTTAGCAGCAACTTCCTCTGCCAGTTTTTCGGAACACACAACAAAGTTCTTCCGACAACAAATTATTTACTTCTTCATCATTTAAATCATAATAGCTCCATGTTCCCTTTGTTTCTTTTACAATTAAATTTGCATCAAGTAATATTTTTAAATGATACGAAAGTTTAGATTGCGAAATTCCAAATACTTCTGTTAAATCACACACACATGTTTGTCCGCGTTGGCAGAGTTCATACATAATTTCTAATCTTTTTTGATCAGCAAGTGCTTTAAACTTCTTTTCAAACTGTCCGAAGGTTTCTTTCACACGCTCAACTCTCTTCATCAATTTTTTTATGATTATATTATATACACCACTTTATTATAAATTCAATTAATTAATCAATTTTTTTTGATTTATCAGTTGAATTTATAATCATTATCCGTAAAGATAAAGGAGACTCCAAAGCCCTCCTTTATCTTCTCTAAAAAACTATTAGACGAGTAAAAAATAGTTTTTCATTTTATATACTTAAACAGACTCTATAACTTTAGAGTTATAAATAAACCTTCGACTTACTACCGTCATCACAATTACAAGTATTAGAAAATATAGAGGCATGACAATGAGTGAACGTGTATACAACTGACTCATTCCCCATATCGTAATTGTAACGATTATATAATAACCTAAGCTAATTTAACTACCAGCACTATAAGTTACAATTCCCCAGAGCATTACAGCACGATGCCAGATTATATCAAACAACCATTGCCAGCAGAAAGAGTAATGATATCACCTTATACAAAACACTCAATAACAAGTTGCTCTTTTAAATTTCGAAATAACCTCTTCTACTCATCTTTTTCGCACCAGAAATATACATAGTTTATATTTATAAATTTAATATCATTTTAGCAACCATAAAGTAAATGATTAGTCCAGTGCCATCAACAAACGTTGTAATGAACGGTCCGGAAACAACGGCAGGGTCTAGTTTGAATCTTCTGATAATCAATGGTAATGCAGCGGCTACAATAGAAGCCCAAACAACAATAAACACCATTGTAATTGCTACAACTTGTGCAACTTCTATTCCAACTCCTAATATATATGCACGAATTAGACCTGCTGTACCAAGCGCAAGACCAAGGAGTACACCAATTAACATCTCTTTTCTTATAACACGAAAAATGTCTTTAAACTTCACTTCCCCGATACCTACTGCACGAATAATTGTTGCTACAACCTGTGTACCTGTGTTTCCTCCAGTACCTACTAGTAATGGAATAAAGAACGCAAGTGCGACCACTTTGTCAAGTTCATCTTGAAAATGGTGAAGTACTGTGCCTGTATATGCCTCTGCCATGAATAGAAGCAATAACCAGGGAATCCGTTTAGAAAAAATCCTCCAAATAGAAGCTTCAAAATATGATTGATTTAATGGTTCGCTACCACCTAACCTCTGGATGTCTTCAGTTGCCTCTTCTTCCATTACATCCATTACATCATCAAATGTTATGATACCAATCATTTTTTTATCAGCTGTTGTTACAGGTAAAGCAGATAAATCATGATCTGTTAACTTTTTTACAGCTTCTTGTTGATTGGCTTCAGCATATACTGAGATAATATCTCGAATCATTATGTTTGATAAGATTTCCTCATCCAATGCTGATAATAACTCACGTATGGAAACGATTCCTTTGAGGTGTCCGTAGTTATCTAGAACATATATATAGGATACCGATTCTACATTGGTAGCAATTTTTCTAACATGCTCTAAGGTCGTTTTTATTGACCAATCCTCTCTAGCTGAAATATAATCACTTGTTACAAGACTACCTGCTGTCTCAGGTTTAAATTTCATTAAATCCTTTACCTTTTGTTGCGTTTCTTTATTTAAATACGACATTAATTGTCCATCTTTATTAAGCTGAATAGCTAGAAACAAATCAACAAGCTCATCAACTGGTTGCTTATTCAGCAATATTTTAGATTTATCTCTAGGTAAATTGATTAGGATCTTATACTGTTCGTCTGGACTCATATGTCTAAGGACTTTAGAGCTTTTTGTAATTGGGATCAGATCTATTACTGATACTTGATCTTTAAGTGGAAATTTTTTAATTTCTTGTGCAATATCATATGGTGGATCACTCAAAAATTCTTCTACCATAAAAATATTTTCTGTTAACAACAGCTGCTTTAATTTATTTTTCATCATAATTCCTCCTAATAAATAGTTCCATTAGGTCATTTAATAGTACAAATAATTAGATATCGATGATCGTATACATAAAAAAACCTTTACTCAAAAAGGAGTAAAGGTTTTTAAAAATCACAAATAAACAAAGGGTGAAATCTCTTTTTACCATCATAGAGATATATCCCTCCAAATTATCACGTACCTCTCCCTCGTTGAGTTTTAGCACTGTACAGCATAGGTTTGAAACCAGCTACATTAAGAAGGGCCTTCTCTCCGACCGTTCCTGTTGACCCATTGGCGTCTCTCGACATTTTTGGGCAGCAGCGTTTCTCTATACAGGAGCCTCACCTAACAGAGACTATTCAAATATAACTTCAATTTACAGCGTTCTTTTTGATTTGTCAATATTTTTTTATAATAAATATATATTCTTTTTAATTTTTGGCTCTATTAAAAGTATAGTGTTGATATTTTATGCTTTCTCAAATTATTAGTATAATTACATTTGAACAAGTATTTGTGAAGGAGAAAAGTACAAAAGCGTTGGCCAAAACCACACAATGCACATTCCTGATACTTAACAGAAAAAGCGATGTCACAATGTGACATCGCTTTTGTATGTATGGAAGACTAGTAGAAAATCTTCTAGCCTATTCCCATTTATAAGTCCAAAATTGTTCAATTTGTAACCATTTTAATGTTGCAGCATCTTTGTTTTGCAACTTTACTTCCGTTTCTTCTAACATCGCTTCTGTTTGTGAACGATGCGCACGTAAAGCCGCTAATTTTTGTTCGAATACTTCACTAATGTTGTTGATAACATCTGGTTCACCTAATACTTCCTCACGATTTTTTGTAATCGCAACTGCATGAATGACTGGACGTGTTTCTTTCGGCATACGTGATACAGCGCGAACAGTAGCACGGCCAAATGCATCATGATCTGGATGAACACCATGCTCTGGATAGAATGTAATAATTCGTGATGGTTGTACATCCCGAATGACAGTTTCAATTTTATCTGCTACAAAATCTACATCTTCAAATTCTAATGTTTTATCGTGGAAACCAAGCATTCTTAAATCTTCAATGCCCATCGCTTCACATGCATCTTTTAATTCCTTTTCACGGATATTCGGAATCGTTTCGCGGTTCGCAAAAACATTCTTTCCCATATTGCGTCCCATTTGTCCAAGCGTTCCGCACGCATATGTCACAGGTACTCCTTGCTTTCTTAATAAACTAATTGTTCCTCCAGCTGCAAACGATTCATCGTCTGGATGAGGAAATACAACAAGCACATGTCTTTCCATACATTTCCCTCCTTCTTATTTAAATGGTGTTAAGCTTAATTCAAGCGCTACTGCTAAACGACCTTTATTATCATGCCCTGCTAATAATAAACGATCGTTCTCGTCTACTTCCCAATGTGTAATACCTTCAGCATATACCCAACCATGATCCATTTTGAGACCAACTCGGTATGGATTTGTTCCTGTTATTTTCCCACGTTCAAAACGAATAATTGCATTTCGAATAAATGCTCCGACTGTCATCATCTTTTCATTAAAATGTGAAGCGTATGCTCCATTTGTTGTTTCTAAATGAATATATACATCTTTATTTACAAACCGTTCAATTTCATGTTGAATAACAGTACTATCTTTTACTATTTCCATCGGATTTCACCTCTTTAAACCATTTTACGCAAAAATAATGTAAATTGCTATCTCTATATTAGAGGACAAAACTCACTTTGCATAATAATTTGCATTTTGTTTTTTATTTTTTCACATAGAAAAGTTCACTATTCTCCTACTACTCGTAAATAGTTTTCTTTCTTTTTTGAATTTGCTACAATAGAGTTCATGCGGAGGGATATATTTCGACAATTTAATATATATTTTAAAGAAGGTGACATGTTGGAATATTCAGCACATGAAGTAGCAAATTGGCAATATTATTTTGCAATCGCCGTATTTTTAGTGACATACGGATTTATTATTTCTGAGAAATTAAACCGTGCTGTAGTTGCACTATTGGGTGCTGCAATTATGATTATTTTTGGCATTGTAGACTTACATACTGCCTTTACATCGCATATCCAATGGGAAACCATTACTCTTTTAATTGGAATGATGATTCTCGTGCATATTACGAGTCAATCTGGTGTATTTGAATATGTAGCCATTAAAGCAGCAAAAGCAGCGGGTGGAAAACCAATTCGAATTTTATTATTTTTATCCCTATTAACCGCAGTTGGCTCTGCATTTTTAGATAATGTAACAACCGTATTATTAATCGTTCCTGTTACACTGTCGATCACGCGTATTTTAAAGGTACAACCTGTTCCTTATTTGATTTCTGAAGTATTATTTTCAAATATCGGTGGTACCGCAACACTAATTGGTGATCCTCCAAACATTATGATTGGATCTGCTAATAAACACCTAGATTTTAATGCCTTTTTACTCAATTTAACACCAATTGTACTTATTATTTCCATTGTTACATTAGGCATTATTTATCTTATGTATCGTAACAAATTAAAAACAACACCTGAACAAATTGCCAAACTTATGGCTCTAAATGAAAAAGACTATATTCGTGACCGAAGCTTGCTCCTAAAATCTCTTTCCATTTTAGGATTGACAATTCTCGGATTTGTTCTTCATTCCATTATTCATGTAGATGCGGCAGTTATCGCGATGACCGGTGCAACGCTCCTCATGTTAATTGGTGTAAAACAACATGAATTAGAAGATATATTTGCTCATGTAGAATGGGTAACGATTTTCTTCTTCGCTGGATTATTTGTTCTTGTTGGCGGTTTAATTGATATCGGACTTATTTCATCTTTGGCAAAAGAAGTGATTGATGTAACAAATGGTGATATCGGCTTTGCAGCGATTCTTATTTTATGGGTATCAGGGGCAGCATCAGCTACTATTGATAATATTCCATTTGTCGCAACGATGATTCCGCTGATTCAAGATTTAGCTTCAGGACTTGGACTTTCTGTTGACTCTCCTCAAATTGAAGTACTGTGGTGGGCATTATCACTTGGTGCTTGCTTAGGGGGGAACGGAACATTAATTGGTGCTTCTGCAAACGTAGTTGTCGCAGGTATTGCTAAGCGCGAAGGACATGGATTTTCTTACCTTGATTTCTTAAAAATTGGCTTACCGTTAACAATCGTTGCATTATTATTATCACATGCTTATATATATTTACGTTATTTAATGTAAAAAGGTTTGCAGCATATTGCTGCAAACCCTTTTTATCACCAAAATATCCCGATAATTACCAATGCTCCTAAAATTATACCACCAATTTCTCCAACGATTCCTGGTGATAATTGAACACCTTTTTTAACTTCTACAACCGGCCTTTCATGTCTAAGCTGTTGAACTTCACTTTGTAGTTGATGCACACTACCATGCAATTCCTTTACCAGTTCTTTTAACTCTGCTAATTCTTCATTTACTGGCTTTGTTTTTTCTAAATTCATATGACATGACTCCTTATTTCAATTCATATGTTGTAAAATTTCGCCAGTCGTTATTCTTTTCCCTGCAATTACATCCGTATTACCAAATATAAATATAGCAAAATTTTTACGATTAATTTGATATGTTACAACATTATGTGCGATTACACTCTATGTAAATCAATTTTGAGTCTTTAGCCATTCATCTCGCAATATACCCATTATGATACGATCAAAACTCTTCCCATCCCGCTGAACAGCTTCTCTCATACACCCCTCCACTTTAAATCCAACCTTTTTATAAACTTCAATTGCCGATTTATTATATGAAATAACATCGAGACCTACACGATGTAGGTTTAATTCATAAAAAGCATATTTCAGAATAAGGCGTAATCCTTCCGTACCATATCCCCTACCTCTATAATTCTTATCACCTATACCAACTGCTAACAACCCAGCTCTATTATTCCACTCTATGCTATGAAGTGCCACAAAACCAATTAAAATATCATCTTGAATCGTTCTTAACATAAAAGAAACGCCATTTGATTTTTGTCCTTTTAATAACTCATATTCCTTTAATTCATGTAACGATTGTGGAACTGCAGCGTCCGTATCTACATTTCTTAAATACTCACTATCTTCTTGCCAAATAGCCATTTGCTCAATATCTTCAGCTCTGATTGCTGATAACTTAATATTTCACCTAGAAAAAGATTATTCAATTTCGTGTTCATTTCAAAAATCCCCCTTTTCAATTCTGGGGATAGCTCTGTAAGTTAATAGGCCTCTCTATCCCCTTGTTCCATAACCCTCACTACCAATGAGATACTTACGATACGCGATATCATTCATCCCCTTTTAATATGTATAAATTTATTGTACTTATATCAGACTATTCATTCAACTTATTTATATAGAAACTAGCATAGCGACTGTCCTTACAAACATAGAAAAAAACGATATTTGTTCTTCATCCAAATATCGGCTTTCTCTTCTTTCAAAACATCTATTATTCACTTTTCTTCTTACATGCAAAACAAATATTTCTCCACTTAATACATGTTTCCAATTGACACTCTTGTTACATCTATGAATTGCTGTAATGGCGCTGTAATCCACTTATCTCTATGCCAAGCAATCTGTGTAAAAATAGGAGAGATTGTATTCTCTAAAACTAACTCCTTCATTGTACCTTGTTGTATCTCTTTTTCTACTACCATTGCTGGTAAAATAGCTATACCTAAGCCCGCAATTACACATTGCTTAATTGCTTCTACACTAACAAACTCAATTTTATTTGCAGGATATACATCTTCTGCCCGGAATAGTTCTTCAAATATAGTACGATAAGAACAGCCAAATTCTGTTAACAAAAGTGTTTCACTTTCTAAATCCTTTGTAGAGATTAAAGATTTTTCAAGTAAAGGATGATTAGGAAATGCTACTATTTTCAATTCTTCTCGAACTAATGACTCTACATGCAAAGCATCTTCTATTTTACATTCATCTAAAATAAAGGCTAAATCAAGTTTTCCCTCCATCAGTTGCTCTTTTACAGCCTCATTTGAATGAGCAGGTTTGAATATAAGTCTTATTTGCGGGAATTTCGTCTTAAATTCCTTCAAAATGGAAGGAAGCCGATATGTGCATTGACTTTCTTGTGCGCCAATCACTAGCGTACCAGATGTTGTTTCCTCATCTTGCACAACCATTTTCGCTTCATAACTTAACGCTATTATCTTATTGGCATATAGTTGAAACTTCCGTCCTGCTTCAGTCAAAAAAAGGCGTTTTCCTAATCGTTCAAACAATGTTGCTCCTAGCTCAGCTTCCAATGCTTTTATTTGTGCCGTGACACTTGATTGAGCAAAATTTAATATTTTAGCTGTCTGCGTAAAGTTCAAGTTTTCTGCTGCTGTTTTAAATGTGATTAATTGTTTTATCTCCAAGACACTTTCCTCCTTCTAATCAATATTTTCGATTGATTAGATCTGAATAATCTTCTTTTCCTATTAATATTTATATTGTATGATAAGAACCAATAACAAACAATATTGATTCATGTTACAAATTGGAGGTATTTCATATGAAAGCACTTTGTTTCGAGGAATTCGGAAATGCGGATGTATTAAAATATCAAGAAGTTTCAGACCCAACTATAAAACCGAATGAGATTCTCGTTCGCACAAAAGCGATTGGCCTAAATTTTGCTGATATATATAGACGTAGAGGTAACTATCATCTTGTTGGTAAACCACCTTATATATTAGGGTATGAGGGTTCAGGAATTGTAGAGAAAATCGGCGCTGAAGTTACGGACATTTCTGCCGGTGATCGCATTGCATTTGCTGATGTACCATTTGCAAATGCGGAGTTAGTAGCTGTTCCAAAAGAAAAAGCGATTCTACTCCCGGACTCTATTTCCTTCGAGGCAGCCTCTTCCGTCTTATTACAAGGGTTAACTGCTCATTACTTAACAAAAGACAGCTACAAAATAAAAGCTAGTGATTTTGTTTTAGTTCATGCAGCTGCCGGAGGGGTTGGACAACTTCTCATTCAAATGATTAAAATGCAAGGCGCACAAGTAATCGGTCTTACTTCATCTAAAGAAAAAGCAAAAGCAGCTTATTCAGCTGGAGCAGACTATGTATTTTTATATTCAGAATCATGGTGTGAGAAAGTACTGCAAATTACAAAAGGTCATGGCGTAGATGTTGTATACGAATCAATAGGTTCTACATTAGAAGAGAGCTTTAAGACTACAAAAACCGGTGGTACGGTTGTATTTTACGGAATGGCCGGCGGTGATCCTGCTCCTGTTGATCCACGAATGCTGATGGATACTTCGAAAACTTTAACTGGCGGCGATCTTTGGAACGTACTCACAACGTATGAAGAACGCAAACAACGTTCCAATCAACTATTTGATTGGATTACTGCTGGAAAATTAAACATCCAAAATCCAACTATTTTCTCTTTAGAAGATGGTGCTGAGGCACATCATTTATTGGAAAGTCGAAAAAGTACGGGGAAAATTTTATTAATACCATGAACACTTCGACTTAAAAATCAAAAAGATAGCTAGAAGATTTCTTCTAGCTATCTTTATCTGTGCTACTCAGAAAAAGCTTCCGAATATTGAACAACGCCTTGCACATTTTGAAGAGCATTCTCCGTTAACTCCATTGCCATAAATACTTCGTCTGGCACCTCAAATGGCGCTCTTATATTCCATAGACTAGCTGATTTAAAACCAAATTTCGGATAATACTCTTTATGCCCTAAAACAATTATAGAATGATATCCGAGCTCTTTTGCTTCTCTTAATACATTCGAAATCAATAAGCTTCCAATTCCTTTTTTCTGATAGTCTGGTGCAACAGATACTGGAGCAAGCGCTAACGAATCTACAGATTTATCACCATTGACGATTTTTATTTTAGATAAAAGGACGTGACCAATAATTTCTTTATCTACCGCCACTAATGATAACTCTGGAATAAACGCATCAGATTTTCTAATACGATTTACAAGTTCGTGCTCTTTCTGCTCGCTAAATGTTTCATGTGAAAATGCTTGTTTTACAACCTCTTCTGCCCTTTTATATTCTTTCTCAAATTCTTGTCTAATCTTTATATTTATAGCCCCTCATCCTCTATTCTTTCTTATTTCTTTTTGAATTTTACGCAACGCTTTTTTCGATCCACGCTCTATATCATGCTGCATTTTCCGTTCTTTATAATCCACAAACAATGTGTCTAAATCATACCCTTCTGGATATAGTTCCTTTGCTTTTACCTCTAAAGAAATTCGCTTAACATTCACTTCAATAAACTGTCCATTGTAAAACACAACGATATTGGAGAAATTGTCTTTCTCTTGGTATACAATCCCAAATTCATCGTAGTCTAATAATTTCACGCGATCCCCTTTTGTATATTCATTCGTCTCTTCTATTTTTTGTTTTACAATCTTAGGCTTTCTTACTTTCCCTTCATTCAGTTTTTCTAAGTGATACTCTTTATTTTCTATATATCCTTTTGCCCTTTGCAGCACATTTTCTCGTATATTCATTTTTCTTGAAATCCATAGGGCGTTGCTCTCTCCCGACTTCCCTATCATTAACTTATACATCGGTTCCAATGTTTCACTATTAAATTGCATCGCCGCATTCATAAAATCACTGTGCATTTCTGAAAAGCGTTTAATCTCACCATAATGAGTAGTCGCAACGGTAATACACCCCATATGGTAGAACTCTTCTAAAATAGAAATCGCAAGCGCCGCTCCCTCATTCGGTTCTGTACCACTTCCTATTTCATCAAATAATAAAAGCGTATTATTATTCGATGCTCTCATAATTTCCGAAAGGTTTTTCATATGAGATGAAAATGTACTTAGCGCATTTTCTATACTTTGATTATCGCCAATGTCTACAAATATATTTTCAAAAACAGCAATTTCCGTTTCCTTGTCTCCAGCAATGTGAAATCCTGACATAGTCGCCAATGTTAATAGCCCAATTGTTTTTAAAACAATCGTTTTCCCACCAGCATTTGGTCCTGTAATAATTAAGCTCCGATAGTTTTGCCCGATTTCAAAATTAAGCGGTATAGCTTCTCCTGCTAATAATGGATGTCTGCACCCTACTAACTTTACATACCCATAATCATTTAATTTCGGCTCTATCCCGCCAATATGTTTACTACATTTTGCTTTTGCAAACACCATATCGTATTGACTAATCAGCTCCATATTAATCTTAATGTTATAAATGTCCTCTAAGATCATTCCTGATAAAGTAGCTAATATTTGATATTCTTCCATCGCTTCTTCAGCCTTTAAGCTCGCTAGTTCCACATTTAATTTTGTAACAGTATTTGGTTCTATAAAAACTGTTGAACCTTTAGAAGAAATTTCAACAATCGTTCCTGCAACTTGATTTTTATAGGAAGCTTTCACCGGAATCGTATATCGATCGTCTTTTTTACTAATAAAGAATTCTTGAATATATTTTTTATTTGTACTGCTATTTAAAAATTTATTTAAACGTTCTTTAATTTTCCCCTCTACGGAGTCGATATTATTTCGTATTCGCTTCAATTCTTTACTTGCGGCAGAATCAATACTATTTCCTTTAATTGAAAAATTAATTTCTTCTTCCACACTTTTGAATTCGGACATTGAATTCGCATACGATGCTAGTATGGGTGCGAAAAATTCTTTATCCAGCATAAACGTTTTAACCTTTCGACACCCTCTTAAAAAGTCTGATACACTAACTAGCTCAGTTGGATCTAAAATCATTCCCTTTTCTAGCTTTTGAATTGTACTATCGATATTAGAAATTCCGAAAAAAGGTACATGCCCTTCTGCATCTAATATAGCTCGCGCTTCAGTTGTTTCATTCAAACGATTTTTCACTACTTTGATACTTGCGCTTGGCTCCAATTTATCTAACAACTGCTTTCCTAATCCACTTACGCAGTAAGATTTAACGATTTCCTTCAACTCGTTATATTGCAACTTTTCAAAAGTCATTTTATTCAATTTCTATTCTCCTCACTATGATTTACTCACATCATAAATGAAGATACCTACCCATTAGATTTCAATGAGATATAAATAATTAAGTTTTCCTGTGATAAAAATAAACACAAAAAAGCTGCGGAGATACCGCAGCTTTTTACATTTACAAGGCCTGTGTAAGATATAGCGAAAGAAACCATCTAAAAAACACATGGCTATCTCATCATTACACGCTTTATAAAGTATTGTAGGTATCTTCATAGGTTATTTGAAATAAATCCACGACAAAGCTAGGGGTATGAATTATATAAAAATCCCCTATTCTCATCAGATTTATTTCATTCAATTTTTTCCTATTTAGAACCTACCGCACTCACAAAAAGCACCTCTCATTAATTTATTATTATGTTCATTGAAATCTAATTTATTGAAATTATCATACTATATGTTACGGCAGAAGTAAAGGTTCCATACTTTACAATATTCTTCTTATTATACTTTAGTCGTAAGTATATATATGGATTATTTATTCAACGTATTACGGATGTTTTCTTATTCGACATTCGATACAATTATATATAAGTAAAATGGATAAGGAGCGATTCACGTGACAGAACTACAAAAGCAATTCTTTTCCAGATTAAATATACAAGAAAGAGAGTCCATTTCATTTGAAGATTTAAACGAAATCCTTCATGCAATGGCACAAGCGATTCCCTTTGAGAATCTAGATATTATTCACGGTACAGTAAAAGAAATTTCAAAAGAAAATCTTCAAGAAAAAATTTTAGTTCATAACCGCGGTGGCCTTTGTTACGAATTAAATCCAACGATGTATTACTTCCTTAAAGATTGCGGTTTTGATGTTCACTTAGTATCAGGAACAGTTTATCATGCCGCTTCTAATACTTGGGCTGTTGATTCAGGGCATGTGGCAACTGTTTTAAAACATAATAATAAGCTTTATTTAATTGAAGTAGGTTTCGGTTCATATCTGCCCATTTCACCCGTTCCTTTCTCAGGTGAAGCTGTTCACTCTGTTACAGGAGACTATCGTATCCGCAAAAAAACAACTACAAAAGGAAACTATATTTTAGAGATGAAAAAGAATACTGAATTTCTAGATGTCGCTTCATCTGAAGAGTGGACATTAGGCTATGCATTTTATATTGAAGAAGTTGATGAAAGAAAATTAAATGAAGCTCAAAAAATAATTGTAGAGCATACAGACTCTCCTTTTAATAAAGTACCTCTTATTGTAAAACTAACTCCTGATGGGCATGCTTCCTTAACAAAAGATAGTTTTACAGTAACAAAGCAAGGAAAAAAGAGGAAAGAAGAGATTACAAAAGAGCAATATTCAGACCTATTGCACGCAATATTTGGTATACAATTATAGTCAAACTAAAAATTCTTGTCGTTTCTGACAAGAATTTTTATCGTACAGCAGGTTTTTTTGCAATTTGTTGTATTTCACAGTTATATAGAATATACTAAGCCTTGCTTTCTAAGGAATGTTTATTCGTTTTATCTATTTAATTATTATCAATTTACCAAGTGACATATCAGCGATATTTTATGTCTATTTTGTATAAGTGTTAGCAAGTTCGTATGCAAACTTGTTAGCACTTTTTTATATTTCTTCTATTACCTTCTTATGGGAAAAATTCTGTACCTAAAGGTCCATACCGTGAAGTAAATGGCTACCCAATAAAAGTGAAAGCTGGGGCTCAAGAAAAACATATTCCTAATGCACCTAACTACAAACAAGAGGTTGCAAATGGAAAAAACAAAAGTATCTTCTATGGTGATAATAAAACAGCACAAGAATTGCTTGATAAGTTTGCCGGGAAAGGTCTACTACTACCAGACGGTAAAAAAGAAAGAGTAGACTTTGGTAAACCAATTGGGAAATACTATGATCGCGATACTGGTCAATACCTTGAGACTACTAGAGGAATGATTCATTACGGAAAAGACGGTGCTCATATAGTACCAGCAAGACCATAAAATATATAAGAAAAGAGGATGCACATGGGATATGATTCTTTAATAGGAACATTAATAAAATATGAAGATAGTGAAATGATACTAGAATGGAAAAGTGGATTGAGGATAATTGGCGAACTCGATACAGTTTTTGAAACAGACAATGGATTAGATGATGATATAAATTATACAGAATACGATGCAGCTGCATTTAAAGTAAATAGTATTTTATCCCATCCTACTACTAACCAAGACAGTGTATATAATTGGTTAATACAAGAAAAAGGTTCATTGGTTGAAATTTCCCTCTATGATGATCCACCAAGTGCAGTATTTTTAGCTGAGGGCAAGAGAGTATGGGAAAGGGAAATACATAAATAATAGTCGCTATTTAAGCTTTGACCTTGATTGGCTTTTAGTCTTTCAAGGTTTTTTATAGTTATAAAAAGTTTTATAGTTAAATGAAATGTAAATCGATATTTGAATTAGAAGACCACGAAGATAACAAACGTACGAGATTAATTGCAGTCCCTAAAAAACTTATTACTTGATTTATACTTTAAATACGATAATGACAAATCTCGTGAAGCTGAAATTGAAAAGGAAATGGCTTTAAAGAGCAAGAAGCTAAAGTTATGCTAAATTTGAGTTTGTAGGAACTAATAATTTAGGGGAAATTACAACATACCATGTAGAAAGCGGAAAAACTTTTTTTGGAAAACGGTGGATAATAGTAAAAACATCCCTGTTATCAATTCAGTAGAATAGAGGTCAAAAAATGAAAAATAAGATATTGATATGTAGAATTGATTCAATTATTGAAGAAGAAATAGACTTTTTAGTAAATAATCAAAAAGTAACAGGTTTTAATGCTTCACCTCAAGAAGTTGTTGTAAATAAAGAATACGAAGCTGAGATAGATATATTTGTGAATGACGCTTTGACAGTAGAAACGCAAAAAGAAGATAAATTCAAAAAAATAGAAAATATTGCTAATGGAAGTTATATTCTTTTTGGAAAAATGTTAGAAAATAATGTTTTAGATGTTGGTTTCTTTATAACTAGTGATTTACTTGAAGACTACAAATATTTAGAGGGGCAATATGTCTATTTACAAGTTGATAGATTACAATTATCTTTTGACTAGCTATTTTGCTAGATTCTGAGGGCAAGAAAAGAACTTTTTGAAGAACAAGTCTTCTTTAGGATTGTATACCATGTTACCTGGCCTTGAGTAAGTGAAGAGAAAGTACAGATGGAGAATAATCAACAAAAGAGATCTCACATTCGAGGTCTCTTTTGTTGATTTAAATTAAAAATTATTATTTAAGTGGATGCTCTTTTGCAACTCTTACTTCACATATACATAAGCTTCACTTGCAGTTACATAGTATGTTTGGCCCTTGCTATTTTGTACTTTGTACTGTGGTGATCCATTAACAGTTACCTTTTCATCGATTGTAAATCCTAATCCTTGCATCTACAGTTCCAACAAACACCACGTAACATTACAAGGGTTACGTGGTATGCAAACTATGATATAGTGAACTATGCTATATTAAATTTTCACTGATTGTTCTTCTTGATAGATAATTTCACCATCAATAATAGTTGTTTCTACTTTTAAATCTTTAATTTGGTTTGGGTTGATACTTAAAATGCTTTCATTTAATATAACTAAATCCGCCAACTTTCCAACCTCTATGCTTCCTTTTATCTCTTCTTCAAAACTCGCATAAGCGCCATTCCAGGTGTATAGTTTAATAGCCTCCATTACGCTTATAGATTGTTTAGCACCAAACTCCATTCCAGACTGGCTTTCTCTATTGACAGCAACATGAATTCCTAATAAAGGATTATAGTCAGTAACTGGTGCGTCCGATCCACCTGCTGCCATGATGCCATGATCAATAAAATCACGAACAGCGTACATGTGATTCACACGATCACCATAGTGCTCTACATATATCTGCCCGAATTCATATGGAAATGGAGGATTTGGAATAGGAACCACCTCGAGCTTTTTCATTCTTTCTTGTAAATCTGGTGAAGAAATTCCCGCGTGCTCAATCCGATGACGGTGGTTTTTTCTTGGTGATTCCTCCAACGCCTTTTCTACACAATTTAAATACATTTCAATGGCTTTATCACCTTGTGCATGTACAGTGATTTGATAGCCTTTTTTATGTGCTTCACCTAAAATCCGGTAGATTTCTTCCTCACTATAATAAAGAATGCCATAGTTGTTAGAGTCACTGGAGTACGACTCACGGGTTGCAATTGTAGGCCCGGTGCTACTTCCATCTGTAAACAATTTGGCTGGTCCAACTCTAAATCTCTCATCTCCAGTACCAGTTACCACGCCAGCTTCGACCATTTTATTAACAAATTCATGGGAGTTATTTAACTGACATATCATTGCATATATTCGGACACGAATATTCTTACTCTTCACAGCTTGTTGTAGTAAACGGTAACTCTCAGGGCCATATCCACCTGCCTCATGTATACTTGTTATGCCCGCTGCTACGAAATGATCTGATGCAATTTCCATAGCCTTCATCAGTTCACTTTCTGTATAACTTGCAACCTCGCTCATCTCCATATTTGCTGCTTCAATTAACTTTCCTGTAAGCTTTCCTGCCTGATTCTTTTCAATAACTCCCCCATTAGAATCCGGTGTGTTCTCGTTAATTTCCGCAATTTCTAACGCTTTACTGTTCACCACACTTATATGGCCGCAAGTACGGGATACAATAATGGGGTGTTCACTTGAAATTTCATCCAGCTCAGTGATTGTTGGATAACGCTTTTCCTTCACAGCAGTTTCATTAAAGCCCCAAGCACGTATCCATTCACCTTTAGGAGTTTCTAAAGCTTTCTTTTTCAGGTCATTTAACAAAGCCTCGATAGAATCAATATGTTCAGCTTTACAACTTACCGCCAACTGATTCACCCCATAAGAAATGAGGTGAATATGAGAATCAATGAATCCAGGAAGAAGGGTTTTTCCTTGCAGGTCAATTACATCCGTTTTTTCTCCTATAAAACTCTTAACCTCCTGATTTGAACCAACAACTGCGATACGATTATCTTTTATTGCTACAGCTTCGACTACTGTATTCTTTTGGTCTACTGTAATAACTTCTCCATTTATCAATACAACATCAGCTTTCATAAACTCAGCCCTTTCGGAATTACTCTTTTAGAGTGATTCGTTCAGTATTTAAAACTATCTCTCTCGATATGCTATTCTGCTTTTTAACAAGATTTATTCATAACTAGTTAAAGTTGAGCTAAGCATTCTTTTAATGTTTTAACAATAAAAGTAAAGTCTTCTTCTGTGATGCTTAATGGAGGAGCAAGCTGCAAAATATTATTGTAACCTGCAACAGTGTCACCATTTTTACCAATAATTAGACCTTTTTCTTTACAAGCATTGATGACTTTGTTCACCTTTTCAATAGCAGCCGGTTCTTTCATTTGCTTATCTTCCACTAGTTCAATACCTAAAAGAAGACCTTTTCCGCGAACATCTCCTACGTTTGGATGCTCTTTTATCTCCTCTAGTTCATATAGCAGTCGTTCACCCAATTCTTGCGAACGTTCAATGAGTTTCTCATTCTCCATAATTTCTAAATTCTTCAAAGCTAAGGCACATGCTGCAGGATTGCCTCCAAACGTATTCACATGGCGGAAGCGATCATAATCTTCACTGCCTATGTATGCCTCATAAACCTCTCGTCTGACTGCTGTTGCTGACAAAGGAAGATACGCACTAGTAATACCTTTTGCCATTGTAATGATATCTGGTTTGACGCCATAGTTCATAAATCCAAATGGCTTCCCTGTCCGGCCAAATCCACATATAACTTCATCACAAATGAGCAACGCACCGTGCTTCTCGCAAATTTCTTTTACTTTTGCCATATATCCATCAGGAGGCATTAAAATTCCGCCCCCAGTAATAATTGGCTCCATAATCACGCCGGCTACTGTTTGGCTTAACTCCCATGTCATGACACGATCGATTTCATCAGCACTTGCCAGTGTATGAACATCATCTGGATTGCGATACGTATCAGGCGGTGCTACATGCAGAAATCCTTGCCCCAATGGTTCATATTTGTACTTTCGTTGGGCTTGACCTGTTGCTGCAAGAGCCCCCATTGAATTACCGTGGTAAGCGCGATAGCGTGAAATAAACTTATAGCGTCCATGATCGCCTTTTTGTTGATGATATTGACGAGCAATTTTAAATGCTGTTTCATTCGCTTCCGATCCACTGTTAGAAAAGAAAATGACGTATTCGTCACCAAGCCATTCATTCAATTTTTCTGCTAATTTAATAGCAGGAACATGACTTTGTGTCAGAGGGAAGTACGGCATTTCTTCAAGCTGTTCATAAGCCGCTCTTGCAAGTTCTTTTCGACCATACCCAACATTCACGCACCAAAGACCGGACATACCATCTAAATAACGGTTTCCATCAATATCCGTCACCCATGCCCCTTCTGCTTTTGTGATAATTAAATTCGTTGGACTAGGGGCCGCTCCTCTCATTGCATGCCAAAGGTACTTTTCATCTGCTTTTTTCAAACTTTGTGTTTGTTCTGTCGCTTGCACAATCACCAACTCCATTCTATCCTTTTATGATTTTACATCACGCTTTCAATAACGAGCCGTAAGCATTTTTTTGCGAGTATAGAATTCTACGCCATCTTTTCCATTTGCATGGAGATCACCATAGAAGGATTTTTTATAACCTGAGAATGGGAAGAATGCCATTGGAGCAGGAACTCCTAGATTGACCCCTAGCATACCTGCATCAATTTCTTCACGGAATTCACGAATGGCTTTAGCGCTATCGGTGTACAGGCATGCACCATTTGCGAATGGCGAAGCATTAGCAACATCAATCGCTCCCATCAAGTCTTTTACTCGTACAATAGAAAGAACCGGTGCGAAGATTTCATCCTGCCAGATTTTCATTTCCTGTGTCACATTGTCAAAAATCGTTGGGCCAACAAAATAACCTTGACCGTTTGCTGCATCGTCTTCACGTCCGTCACGAATAAGTGTCGCTCCCTGCTCTACACCGGATTGAATGTAGCCGAGTGTCCGCTCTTTATGTCCTTCACGAATAACAGGACCAAGGAAAACATCTTCTTCCAGACCATTACCAATAGTAATAGCGTTAGCCTCTTGAAGTAGTCTATTAACGAGCTCATCTGCAACGTCTTCTTCTACAACCACAACAGCCGCCGCCATGCATCGTTCACCGGCTGAACCGAAGGCAGCATTTGTAATTTCTTTCGCTGCAGAACTAAGGTCCGCATCTTTTAATACGATTGAATGATTTTTTGCACCTGCAAGAGCTTGTACACGTTTGCCGTTAGCTGCTGCGGTTTTATATATATACTCAGCCACAGGTTGAGAACCAACGAAAGATACAGCCTTCACATCCTCATTATCAAGAATGCCATTAACGACGTCATGTGCACCATGCACAACATTTAGTACTCCATCTGGAAGACCTGCTTCTTTAAACAGTTCAGCTAAGCGATTAGCCAATAGCGGTGTTCTTTCAGATGGTTTTAATACAAACGTGTTTCCGCATGCAATCGCGAGTGGAAACATCCAGCATGGTACCATCATCGGAAAGTTAAATGGCGTTATTCCTGCGATTACTCCGATTGGGTAACGATACATCCCCGATTCAACACCAGTAGCAATATCAGGAAGTTGCTCTCCCATCATTAAAGTGGGTGCACCTGCGGCAAATTCAACACATTCAATCCCCCGCTGCACTTCACCGTAAGCTTCTTTATAACTTTTTCCGTTTTCCAGGGTAACGAGCTTAGCTAACTCTTCCCAGTTTTCAATCAATAGCTGTTGATAGCGAAATAGAATACGAGCACGCCGAGGCACAGCGACTCTTCTCCATGTTTTGAATGCTTCTTTAGCAGTTGTTACAGCTCTATTTAAATCTTCTTTAGTCGAAAGTGGCACACGAGCAATGATCTCTCCTGTTGCTGGATTTGGTACATCTTCAATCTGTTTACTTGTGGATTCTATCCATTGTCCGCCAATATAATTTTTCAACGCTTGTACATTTTTCGTTACTACCATCATGAAACCTCCTAGTTTTCAAATAACCGTCCTATGTATTGCACCCCCAAAAGAAAGCGCATTCATATGGCGGTATGTAAACTTATTTGCATAAATCCCACTACATTTCGTCAACATAACTTGAGAGTACAATGTCGGCTTTTTGGTTCGTTAGACTTTATCTCTATTTTGTTTTACTATTCTGAATTTATTACCCGTGAAATACATAGGAGCAGTCATCTGCTTAGGCCCTCTTCTCATTTCACATTATTTCAGATTGATCTCATGGTTCATTTTATAATTCTTTTTCAAAAACACTGGACAATCCCATTCACAAACAAGGTCTTTAGCCAAGGAAACGATCCAATCCTTTGTAATATGATATTTTTCCCCCTCAACAGTAATGAACACTTCACCATCTGTCACATAGAAAACTTCCTGCTCCTCTACATGCCACGGTCCTTTATTCGGTTCGCCTACCCATGGTTCCCACGTGTCAACACCTAATTTTTGTGCTTCTTCTGCTGTAAGTTTTTTCGCAAAAAACATGATGATCCTCTCTCTTTCTTATTGGTATTTTTGAAGGAATAGATTCTATAAACGTACGTTCTTAACATTCGTATCTTTTAAACGTTTGAACTCTTTTCTTATAAAATATATGGCAATGAGAACGCCTGGAATTTCTGCAGCAGGACCTGCGTACCATATACCTTCTACACCCCAGAACTTCGGGAAAATAAACATGAATGGAAATGAAAAAACCAACATTTTGCTAACATTTATAAACGTTGCAGTCCAGTTTCTCTCTTGGGATTCGAAATAACCAGATACAAGCAAGCTAACTGCATTAAACACAAACAAAGAATTGAATACAACTGTCGTCCAAATGCCCAGTTTCTGCAATTCAGGATTACCACCGGAAAAAAATGAAACAATTGGATCTGCAAAAATGATTAGGATGGCTGTCACAATCACAAAGAAAGCAACCGTAAAAATGATTCCCATCTTAATTGCTTGTTTCACACGCTCAAGGTTGCCCGCACCGTAATTATAACTAATGATCGGTTGCAGTCCTGTCATCCCACCGAGCGCTGCTAAGGCGAGCAGATTTGTAATGTAACCATTTTGAATCGTGAAAGCAGCAACGTGCAGCCCACCACCGTAGCTTTGCAGTAAGTTGTTGAAGAAGATAATTGCAATAAACATCATGAACTGACTTGAGAAAGATGCAAATCCTGTCCAAGCCACCTCACCAATTACCTTAAGCTTAATCCTCATATCTTTTATTTTTGGCTTAAGCTTTGTTTTCCCAAACCAAAAATAAAAGATAAGTAAAACAGGGATCGATTGTGAAATTGTATTCGCCCACGAAGATCCCATCATTCCCATGTCATATTTCACTACCAGAATCCATTCTGTAATTCCCGCAACAACTGCTGCAATTAACCAACTGTTCATTGATAATACAGGTTTTTCATCAATATTTGTAAAAATACTTAGTACAACCGCCAATATCGTTATTGGCAATGAAATCCACAATAGTCGGCTGTATTTCACCGCATATGGAAGTGCCTCCTGACTTGCTCCGAATAAAGTCATGATTTGATTTTCAAAGACCAATCCAAGTATGGCTAGTAATGTTGAGAAGAAAAGAGTAAACCATAAAGTTTGCCCCATAATACTCCTACCTTCTTCAATTTCCCCTTTTCCAAGTCGAAGTGAAATGACCGCTCCGGCTCCTATACCAAAAAGAACGCCAAGCATACGTGTAATAACCATGACCGTAAATCCAATTCCGATCCCTTCGACTTCCAGCTCCTGAAAGTCACTGACGAAATAGCCATCGACAACCGCTACAACTCCTAGAATCACGTTAGCCATAATTCCAGCCAAAGCAAACCGTAAATATAGTAACGGAATACTTTTGGTTCCCAGCACTGAATCATTCGCCGGCTTATTCATTACTTCTAGTTGCTCTATCTTCGATGATGGACGGTTGTCTACTATTTTCATGAGCATGTCCCCTTATAAATAATTTATATAGCAAGTTAAGCTCAATTAATTCGCATACCAACCTACAGGCTTCGCATTCTGATGAATATTGATTTGCTTCGTTTCCATAAAGTGCTCTAGCCCAACAGTACCTAACGCTCTTCCGATTCCACTTTGCTTATATCCTCCCCAAGGACCTTCGACATAGGCGAAATGATAACTATTAATCCAAGTAATTCCCGCACGCAATTTACTAATGACTCGTTTTGCTCGATCCATATCTTCAGTAAATACAGCACCAGCTAATCCATAAATGGAATCATTTGCTTTTTGGATGGCATCTTCCTCATCTTTAAATTTCTCTACAACAAGGACTGGACCAAAAATCTCTTCCTTAACAATACGCATATTCGCATTTACATCAGCAAAGATCGTTGGCGCAATAAAAAATCCTTGATCAAGCCCATTTTCTGTTAAGCGCTTACCGCCACAAACTAATTTTGCACCTTCTTCAATTCCGCTCTTAATGTAATGTAAAACTTCATTCATATGAGACTCGTTTGTGATGGCTCCCATTTCAATGTTCTCGCTTTCCCCGTTGCCAACTACAATTTTGCTCGCACGCTCGGCCAATCTTTCAACAAACTTATCGTAAATGGTCTCTTGTACAAGCAAACGAGATGCAGCTGAACAAACTTGCCCAGCATTGTGGAAAATACCAAACATCGCATTCTCGACTGCAGTTTCAAAATCCACATCATCGAACACAATAAGTGGAGATTTACCACCCAGTTCAAGTGTGATTTTTTTCATATTGCCCGCAGCTGCGCGCATAATGCTTTGACCTGTTTTTGTTCCACCAGTAAAGGCGATCTTGTCAACATCATGACTCTCGGCAAGCTCATTCCCAACCTTTGATCCAGGTCCCAATACCAAGTTTGCCACTCCGTCTGGAAGTCCAATCTCTTCGATAATCTCAAAAAGTTTGAATACGCTTACAGGAGTGACCTCAGCAGGCTTAAGTATAATTGTATTCCCTGCGGCAAGTGCAGGAGCAATTTGCCAAACAGCTAACATAAGCGGGAAGTTCCAAGGTACAATAAGTCCACAAACACCAATCGGTTCATGAATAATAATTGTGTCTGAAGAATCGGCACGCGTGTAAGATTCCTTTTTCATGCCCTTGATCAAGTCAGCATAATAGCGGAAGCATTGAATCGATACCGGAATATCCACATAAGTGGTTGCACGAATCACCTTACCGTTATTTGCAGTTTCCAAACTTGCAATTTCAGCTGCCTTCTCTTCAAGACGGTCTGCAATCTTATAGAGATAGTCAGCTCTTTCATCAGCCGATAAATCCGACCAGATTCCGCTGTCAAACGCTTTGCGAGCCGCCTTGATTGCTATCTTCGCATCGTCTGCTGATCCATAAGCAGACGACGCGATGACCTCTCCGTTTGCCGGATTGATAATGTTTCGTCTAGCGCCGGATAACGCTTCTACCCATTTCCCGTCAATGAACATATTAATTTTCATAAATAGCTCTCCTTTACGCAATAATATCTAAAAGTTTGAAACCAATATGTGCTAGATTTACCAGCATAGTTTTCTGATTATAGAACGGGAATGATTTGAGGCGTTCCTTTTCAAATCGATATCCACCTGCACTCCCCGTAACAATCCATTGTGCCAATAACTTACCAAACAATGTCGAGAGAGAAGCGCCGTGGCCCGTATAACCCGTTGCGAAATATGCGCCTTCTTTGGATCTGCCGATAACCGGGAAAGTATCAATTGTAACCCCGATAAATCCACCCCAACGGTAATCAATCTTACTTCCTGCTAGTTTTGGCATGATTTTAACCATGGCATCGTAAACATTTTGGTAAACAGCATCGCCTAAGTTTGGACGAACATCGCCACCGCCAAATACGATCCGATTATCTGGTGTACGTCGGAAATAGTAAAGGAAACTGCTTGTATCAAAAACCATGCGATCTTTAGGAATGACGGTACTCACCAGTGATTCTGGAAGCTGTTCAGTAGCAATAATACGTGCCGAAATTGGCAGTACGCCTTTGTTCAGTTCACTCATGATTTTTCCAGAGTAACCATCTGTAGCCACAATAATGTCTTTCGCAGTAACAACACCTTTTTCTGTTACAACTTTCACACTGTTTTGACCGTACTCAATAGATAGTGCTTTCGAATGCTCAAAGATTCTTGCACCAATCGATTTAGCTGCTTCTCCCAAACCAATTGCATAGTTCAGTGGCTGGAACGAGTAACTCGAGTCGTCGACTAAACAGCCATAATAATGTGGGGAATCAATCTCTTGATGCAACTGATTTCGATCAAGCACGCTTGATTCGTACCCGAAAGTTTTGTTTAAGTATTCGCTTTCATGTTTCAATCCTTCAAAATGCTTGGCTTTGTAAGCCGCCACAATGTGACCTGTTTTTCTAAAGTTACAGTTGATTTGATGCTCGTTGATGATACTTTTAACCAATTCAACACTAAACAGGGAGAGATCGTTAAGCTGTCTTGCTTCCTCGGCACCATACTTTTTGGCAAGCTCCTGCATCGTTGGCTTATAGCCTGGCAATACCATCCCGCCGTTACGACCGCTTGCGCCATATCCGATTGTTTCTTGCTCAAGGACAACGACACTCTTCCCTAATTTTTGCAAATGATATGCAGAAGAAAGACCTGTGAAACCTGCGCCAATAATGACAACATCTGCCTCTTCATTTCCCTCAAGAATTTTTCCTTTTTCATAACTGGTTGCAGTCGCTGTCCACAGTGAGAGAGTATCCATTCGATCCATCTTATCCATAGCTAATTCTTCTCCTTTGGTGACATGTATGTTACAATACAGTCAAATTATTCACAATATTCACATTTCGTGAATCTATCATATGACGTGGAGTTTCCTCCAGGTCAATAGCAATTTGAGAGTTTTTTGAATTCATTTTTGCGAAAAAAGTGGAGTAACTCCACTTTTTTCATTGGGGGGACATCTATGAAAATTGGTACATTTGCAAATCTATTTCACGTTACAACTGATACCGTTCGTTATTACATTGAACTAGGATTATTAATACCAGACAAAAAAAACACCCAGTATCAAATGAACCAATTGTGTCTCGACGACATGGCTTTTATTACTGAGCTGAAAAAATTTCATTTTTCACTGCTAGAAATTCAACAAATTTTATCGTATCAGCGTGTCACAGACTTCTCGGACCATGAGGATATCGACTACTACAACAACTTGCTCATTGATAAAAAGAGCCAGCTGATCAAGAAAAAAGAAGACATATCAAAAGCTATCCAATTGATTGAAAAAGCGGTTCAAACTAGCTCACCTTCATCCAAAGAAGAGAATCTTACAGGGATCCCGCTTTCCTTTGTAAATCTGCTCTATTGTCCGAAGTGTCACATTCCACTTGAAATGAAAGATGTAACGATTAAAAAAGTCTACATTCAAACAGGAAGTTTAACTTGTACTTGTGGATACGAGGCAGCTATCGAGGAAGGTATTATCATTACCTCGAACTTGTACGAGACGTCTCCTTATCCATCTTATTTTTACGATAAAGAAACGATTAAAGAGATCAATCCCAAAATGATTAACTTATTTGAAAAAAGTAATTTTTGGTTCCAAAAAGTTCTACAAAATGTAGATTTGAAAAACAAATTAATCGTGGAAACTAACGTTGACGCTTTTGTGTCACTACCCAAATATATCGATAGTCTTGAAACGAGCGCATCCTATGTATTCAGTGGCTATTCACTTGCGATGCTCAAGAAGGTTAGAAAAAGAATTGAGCGTATGAATCCGAAGCCAAACGTCCTTTATATTTTGAATTCTGATTTAAATTTGCCATTGAAACCGCTTAGCATCGATATTTTTGTGGATAGTTTTACAGCAACTGATTTTTCACTGCTCAATCCGCAGTTCCCAATTCACGTTCTAAAAAACTATTTCCATAGCAGTTCAACAATTGTTGGCGGGTACTCCTATTATGATAGCTCAGCCAAATCCTTAAAAAACATTTCAGCCTTATATCCAAATTCTAACGAGCATATTTTATATCCAAAATACTTAGAAGAAAATTTATCTGTCAACGAGTTTCAAATCACCCAAAATGAAAATATCGGTTACTGTACAGATCCAGGACCCTATTTTGATTATCATGTAATAGGCGAAAAATTCCACATGCTAATGTATTTGGCTAATACAAAAAAATAGCGCACAAAAAGAGACTGTCCGAAAAGCAGGCTAGTTCACGGATGAGACAGCCCCCTTGTAGCTAAAATCATGATTAATCTAAAAAATGGTAGCGCAGGCATAAGCACCCGTGCTACCATTTTCGATTTGATCTATTTGCTATTCTTAAGCAAATTATAGGCAAGTGAAATTAAAAAGACACTTTTCCCCCCTCAGTTTGTCGTTTCCGACAAGACTTTTCATCGTGCAGCAGGGATTTTTTGCAATTTGTTGTATTTCATAGTTATATAGAGAATATACAAACTACATATTTAGAGAGGACATGATTATGACAGAATTTAAGAATAGAATAGATGTACCTAATCAGGAAAAATGGGATTTAACAGCCATTTATAAAACAATTGAAGACTGGAAAAACGACTATGAAAAAATCGAAATTTTAACAGAGAACTTAAAAGAATTCAATGGAAATATCCATGATGGCCAAAGTTTACTTACTTATCTTACAAAAAGTGAAGAAGTATCAAGTTTGTTCAGTCTCGTTTATGCATATGCAAGGCTTCAAGCTGACCTTGATACACGCGATATGGAAGCTCAGTCTCTTATAGACAAAGCATCACAATTACATGTTAAAATAAGCGCCACTCGTTCCTTCTTTTCACCGTTCTTACTTAGTATCGATGAGAAAACATTACATTCCTATATAGAAGAAAATGAAGGCTTACACTATTATAAAGAGGATTTATTTGAATTATATCGCTATAAAAACCATGTCTTAAATAAAGATAAAGAAGAGATTTTATCCCAAATGGGTGAAGCCCTCTCTGCTCCTCAACATACATATGGAATGATAAATAACGCAGACATTACATTTGGAGAAGTTACAACTGAAAATGGGGATAAAGTGAACTTAACTCGCGGGATGTACTCAAAATTAATAAAAGATGAACATAGAGATACGAGGAAGGAAGCTTATAAAGCCTACTATCAACCCTACGTTCAACTAAAAAACTCTATAGCTTCTACTTTAGCAGCAGCTATAAAAAACAATGTTACCATTTCAAAAATTAGAAACTATCCTTCTGCTTTAGAAAAATCTTTATTTGGTGATATGGTTCCAAAGGAAGTATATGATACTTTAATTGATACGACTAAAAGAAATATTAAATCTCTTCATACGTATAATCATTTACGAAAAGAAAAATTGCAGCTAGATGAATTAAGACAGTATGACTTAAATGTTGATTTAGTAAAAGGCGTAAAACAAGATATTCCATATGATGAAGCATTTGAAATGATGCTTACTTCCCTTTCTCCACTCGGTGAAGAATATCTTCAAACACTTCGAGGTTTTAAAGACAAACGCTACATAGATGTAAGAGAATTACCTGGTAAACGTTCTGGTGCCTATAATTTTGGTGTATATGGTGTTCATCCGTTTATCCTTTTAAATCATAATGATGACTTAAATAGTCTCTTTACGCTTACTCATGAATGTGGACATGGTATGCATACATATTATTCACATAGTTTCCAGCCGAGAATTTCCGCTCACTATTCAATTTTTGTAGCCGAGGTAGCTTCAACAGTAAATGAAGTACTGCTCATTCACCATTTATTAAAAGAAGCAAAAGATATAGACGTACGCAAACATTTAATCAATCACTTTATCGACCAGTTTAAAGGAACTTTCTTTACACAAGTTATGTTTGCTGAATTTGAAAAGATTACGCACGAAATGGCAGAACAAGGTAAGCCACTAAATGCTCAAGCATTCAATGATGTTTATGAGAAATTATTTAGAGAATACAATGGGGACACTCTCGTATTCGATGAAGAAGTAAAATATGGATGGTCTAGAATCCCTCATTTTTACCGACCATTTTACGTTTATAAATACGCTACCGGATTTGCTTCCGCAATTCAAATCGCAGAGCAACTTTTAAGCGGTGATCCTACCGCTCAGAAAAATTATATCGATTTCTTAAAAGGCGGAAGTTCAGATTATCCACTGAACCTTTTAAAGCAAGCCGGTGTCGATTTAACAACATCAAAACCTATTGAAAGTGCATTAGATCGTTTTAGTAAACTAGTTGAAGAATTTTCGTCATTTTAACAAAAAGAGCCTCTCATGCTAGAGGCTTTTTCAAATTTATTTTCCTTCTAATGAATCTTTTGCCATCTTTCAAAATTCCTGATTACATGCATCACTCATTCCATTTTGGACATTCAAGAAAAGAATGTTCAAAATTTGTTTATCCCAATTGAAATTTATTAAATGTATTTTATTTAACTAATGCACCATAAAGCAAGTGATACAGGTCCCCCCTCGATAAATGAATCAAACCCCCTCAGTTTCCTAATGTAATGAGTCTTCTTCACTATCTATTAAAAAGACTACTGTATTCCTTGAACGAGACGTACTCTTATTAGAAAAAATTAAGCACCTACAAAGTCAGGGCCAATAGCTAGAAACTGCAATTAAACAAGTGCTGAGCAAGCAAAAGCATGTCCCACTCACCCCACAGAACACCCTTCACTCATAGATATAGATTTGAACATGGGAAAAGTACAATTAAAAAAAGAATTGTTAGAGGCAATCAAGCAGGAGTTTTTAGTAGTAAGCAACGTATTTTGCAAAGATTAGAAGAACGAGATCAAGTGCTGATACAACATATACGAGAGGTACAAAAAAGTTAATATAGGTTAATAAACAAGCACTTTTTCTATTAAAACATAAAATAATATATCTCTTATTCGAAGGGAGGTATAAAAATGAGTTGGAGTAGTGACTGTTCGAAGCGTCGTAATGATTCTTGTAAATGTGAGCACCGTAGCGATTCGTGGAAAGATAAACACGACAGTGATTCTTGTAAGTGTAAACGTCATAGTGATAGTGGTTCTTGTAGATGTAAGAGAGAACATCGTCGTAGATGTTGTTTCATTTGTTTTCATTGTGATTGCAAACATTGATAAAATAGTTCCTCGTTTTTAGTTTTTGGTTAGAAATCATATAAAAAGCTTATCCTTTGTAAGAAAGGTTAGGCTTTTTATATTTGCTACTAATTGCGCTATGTTAACCTTATATGGATTTTTATTTATAACATTTTTTTTAACTCTTCATTCTTTCTTAAATTTTATCGGACACAGTTCTTTTCTACTACCTTGTTTTTTTCTTATTCCTCAACTAGAGGCACTTACATTTCACCATGAACTACATAAATGAATATCTGAAAAAAACTTTATACAATTTTAAATAATGAAATACGTTTTAGTTCCACTCATAAAAGTGCTACTATAGATATCAGAACGACTTAATAAAACCAATGATTGATACGTTTTTTATTCATTGATTATAGAGGAAATGCACATAATTATAGATGAATTCAAGAAAGGTTTGTAAAAAACTAGTTTTAAAAATAAAACAACAAAAGGAGATACAATGGAAAAGAAAAAAGAACTTAAAGAAGCTGGATGGAATTTTGACAACAGTTATGCTCGTCTACCAGAGCCATTTTTCGCCAATCTCTCTCCAACACCCGTACGTTCACCAAAGTTAGTCATTCTAAATGATTCTTTGGCAACATCTTTAGGGTTAAGCATAGAGGAACTTAAAAACGAAGAAGGCTTAGCAATGCTTGCCGGCAACAAAGTTCCCGAAGGTGCTTCTCCCCTTGCTCAAGCATATGCTGGGCATCAATTTGGACACTTTAATATGCTGGGGGACGGACGTGCTCTACTAATTAGCGAGCATATTTCTCCTTCAGGTAAGAGGTTTGATATTCAGCTAAAAGGTTCCGGTCGAACACCATACTCCCGCCGAGGGGATGGCCGCGCGGCACTCGGACCCATGCTGCGTGAATATATCATAAGTGAAGCAATGCATGCGCTTGGTATTCCTACTACCCGTAGTTTGGCTGTAGTTTCAACAGGTGAGTTAATCATTCGCGAAACTGCCTTGCCAGGTGCAATTTTGACACGTGTAGCTAGCAGTCATATACGCGTCGGTACGTTTCAATACGCAGCAGCTAGCTGCTCAGTTGAGGAACTTAAAACTTTAGCTGATTATACAATTAAGCGTCACTTTCCAGCTATTCAATCGCAGGAAAATCCATACTTAGCGCTACTTGAAGAAGTGCTGAAGCAACAAGCCAGCCTAATTGCAAAATGGCAACTCGTTGGTTTTATCCACGGGGTGATGAATACCGACAATATGACCATTAGTGGAGAAACCATCGATTACGGTCCTTGTGCCTTTATGGACGAATATGATCCAGCAACCGTATTTAGTTCCATTGATACACAAGGCCGATATGCCTATGGTAACCAGCCTTATATAGGTGTTTGGAATCTTGCCCGATTTGCGGAATCTTTATTACCACTCCTACATACAAATTTGGAACAAGCGACCCAAATAGCTCAAGATAGCCTTTCAAAATTTGGTGCTCTATATGAACAGCATTGGCTAACTGGAATGAGAGCGAAAATAGGTATATGTAATGAAGAAGCAGAAGATAAAGTCCTTATTGATGAACTCCTTAAGATGATGGAGAAATATCGCGCAGATTATACGAATACCTTCCTTGCTTTAACTTTTGATACAAATGAAGATACCGATTTGTTTAACAGCACAGAGTTTACTCATTGGAAGAAAAAATGGCAAGCAAGACTAGGCAAACAGCAGGAATCAAAAGCTTCTTCACATCAGTTGATGCGAGACAATAATCCTGCGGTAATTCCACGAAATCACCGTGTGGAAGAGGCGCTAGAGGCCGCAGTAAAACAAGGGGATTATAGTGTGATGGAACGACTGCTCGCGGTTCTTTCAACCCCTTACGCACATTCACCTGAACAATGTGAATACGCTACATTGCCTGCGCCTTCATCCCGTCCTTATCGAACTTTTTGTGGTACGTGAGAAAACATGCAGTCAACACCTTTTCATGATTTACTGTTTATATAACATGATGCTCCTCCTTCACTTGAAGGGGGAGCATTTCTTTCACATGATTCGTATAAAGTGAAGCTTTAATCAGTTATTTTTTCATTCCCCACTAGTTATTAGTAGAACCATTCCCTATTCTTTCATTTTAAAGATCTTATTCGGATTCAGAATGTTTTTCGGATCAAGAGCTTGTTTTATATTTTTCATCACAAGAAGTGCTGCCCCATGCTCTTTTTCTTGATATTTTCGTTTACCAATTCCTACCCCATGTTCACCTGTACATGTTCCACCGCGTTCAAGAGCATACATTACAATCTTTTCATTTGCCGCTTCTGTTTTATGCACTTCTTCTGTATCATTAGGATTCACCATTAATAGAACATGAAAATTCCCATCTCCGACATGTCCAAGTATCCCCCCAACAATTCCCATTTCATCTAAAGTCTCTTTGGCATATTGTATTGCATTTGCTAACTCTGAAATTGGCACACAAACGTCCATACTCATCAGTTTTTTCCCTGGATGGCTATGAACATATGCATACGCTAAGTTGTGTCTTGCTTCCCATAATTTATTTCTTGCTGCCGTTTCGGTTTCAAATGAAATAGCATTACATTTATGATCTTTCACAATTTCTTTTGTAAATTCAACATCCTGTTTTAACCCTGCTTCATTCCCATGAAACTCTAAAAATAAAGTTGGCTCTTCTCTATAATTTGTTTCACTATAAAGATTAACTTGTTTCATTGAAAGTTCATCAACAAGTTCAATCCGTGCGATCGGAATGCCAGCTTGTAAAATATCAATCACAGCTTCTACAGCATCATTTACTGCCGGAAAAGATGCTCTTGCTGCCATCGTATGCTCAGGTATTCCATACACTTTTAATGTCAATTCCGTAAAACAACCAAGTGTTCCTTCTGATCCAACGAAAATACCATTTAAATGATAGCCAGATGATGACTTTGCCGCTAGAGTCCCTGTGTGTATAATTGTCCCATCTGCCAGTACCACTTCTAAATCACGAACTTGATCACGCATCACACCATACTTTACTGAAGTCGTTCCACTCGCATTTGTAGCAGCCATTCCTCCTAGCGTAGCATCGGCTCCTGGGTCTACACTAAAAAACAACCCGTGCTTTTTTAATTCTTTATTAAGCTGCGAACGAGTCACACCCGGTTGAACTTTAACGAGAAAATCATTTTCTCTTACCTCTAGCACTTGATTCATAAGTGAGAAATCTATTGTAATCCCGTTTTCATATGGAATCACATGCCCTTCCAAACTTGATCCTACTCCAAATGGTACAACGGGCGCTTGGTACTTGTTCGCTAGTTTTATTACTTCACTAACCTCTTTTGTCTTTGTTGGAAATACAACAACATCTGGTAAACTACTAGCATGATAAGATTCATCTTTACTGTGCAATTCTCTCACCGTTTCATTTACTACTACTTGCGTTTCAGGAAGTACCTCTTTTAAGGCAATTATCAAATTTGCAGTTTCAGCTTTCATTTTATTCTCTCCCATCATTTTGTTACAGATTTGATATACAATTTAAGATCGTTTTATAATGATTCATCTGATGAACTATTCCATACATGGTAATCTGAAAAATCAAATAATTCAAGTCTTAATTCGGAAACAATTTAAATTTCGAAAGTTCTCTTTTCTTGTTAGGAGATTACTAAAATTATCCAGAGTTAATATTTGTAATATCAAGAAACTTTATTTATATTCAAATTAACCTGAATTTAACAATAGACATACAGGATAAATATCATTTATGGGGGAATTAGACGTGCAATTACCAACCTTTAAATATAATCCGAACTCATTAGAATTAGGGATTATAAAAAAAGAACTTACGACTTGTTGTGTTTGCAAAAACGAACGTGAATATATTTATAGCGGTCCTTTCTATTCCATAGAAAATGTAGAAAGCATCTGCCCTTGGTGTATCGCTAATGGAAATGCAGCTAAAAAATTTGATGGCGAATTTCAAGATTCATACTCTTGTGATGAAGTAAACGATGAAGAAAAATTAAAGGAACTTATCCATAGAACACCTGGATATCGCGGATGGCAACAGGAATACTGGTTAGGGCATTGCAATGATTTTTGTGCATTCATTGGATATGTAGAATGGAAAGAAATCGCTCATTTAGAGAATGAATTACAACAAGACTTAGTTGAATTTACGGGGTATTATGGACTTAGTTTACAAGATTTTCAGTATTCATTGGGGCATCAAGGTAGTTTGCAAGGATATCTTTTCAAGTGTTTACACTGCGGTATACACCGTTTACATGTAGATTGCACCTAATATATCAATGTACGACAACTGTATTCACATCGTAATACTTTATACCAATAGTGCATTTCGTTTCATTTTTCTATAATGATACAAAGCAACAATGAATACAACTTCTTCCTACCATCAAAAAACGAAAAAGAGTCCACTTGTATTGGACTCTTTTGTATATATGTGAAAAGATTTTGAAGTTCCTTTTCCATTTCTTCATGTATATCTTGATTTGCAGCAATAATTCCAAAAGCACCCCAATTAAACATGCAAACCTTTCTCTTTGAAATAACTTAACATTTTCCGGTAATTCTCACCATACTTCTCCTGAAATTCTTTCCCAAAATCTTCTTCAATGTGTTGCATCATCATATCATGGTAAAAAGCGTTTTTTATTACTTCAATTACTGCTGGATGGCTCGTCTCTAATGCAGATGGCTTCATATCTCCTTTGAAACTACCAATTAAAGCTGAACTAGAATCACAGAGAATAGAAAACTTCCTTTCATCCACAGGCCATTCTTCGTCCCTATAATGCTGGAATACATGTTTAAGAGGTGTTTTACATGTTCCCATTGTAATTAATATGACACTAACCCCTTTACATTCAGCTACAAGTAACGCTTCCTCTATATGGTGTAAATCTTCTGACCAAACATCTACAACTATAGATGTTTCTGCATTTGCAATAACGCGACGTGCAGCATTATCTAACGCATTGCTTCCTTGCCAATTATAAAAAGCAGATGCAGGTCTAGGCGGATTTTTTAATTGATTAATAAGAGCCTTCGAAGTTTGTTCAAATTCAGTTTGAACAAGGCGAATTAATTGCTCAATTGGAACAGCATTATAAAGTACTGTCTCCCCTTCTATACTACGGCAAGCTCCTTTGTCCGTTAATGATCGTAATGCAGCATATACATTTGTTCTTGATACAGATACCCGTTTTGCAACTTCATAACCGGACAACTCTGTCTCTTCATGTAACGTCAAATAACACCTTGCTTCTAAATCAGACAAACCTATTTTTTTTAGTAAATCAATCATGGGAGACCTCCTATCTTAACACTTGAATGGGATGCATATCTTAAGTGGTATTTATCAATACTCCTAAAAAGTGTATTACCCTTAGTTTAAACGAAAATCAACAAAATTTCATCTGTTTATTCTTGTTAATTAACATTTGTACAAGAACAAGAAAGTCTAAACTAGAATTTTATAGATTTACAAAATTCTACCCATGTAGTCTTAGGTTAAATCAAATAAATAAATTTGAAAGAAGATAACTCCTTTAAAGAAAAATCCCCAAAAGTTCTTGTTTTTGGGGATTAGATGAATTATACGTATAAATGTTTCAACACTTACTTCATTTCCAGTTTAATATTAATAACTGAACGAACTTCTTTTACTTGTTGTTCTGCATCTCCAACATTGGAAGCATAACCTAATTCTAACAATAGTCCAGTTACCACTGTACCAGTGCGATTACGCCATCTCACCTAATCGATTAAACGCTTCAAATTAGATAAAAAATAGCCACAATCTGTTTATGAAAAGATTGTGACTACTTTGCGTGGACCCAAAAAGGTTTTTTGCTAATCTATTTCTTCGCATCTTTCATGCTATAATATCCTAAATTAATCACAATTAAGAAATAACCACCCATAATTCCAGCAGCAAATGTCCACATGACACTATGATGTTCAATTTCATACATAATAATCGCACCGAGTATCGCTGCTGCAAACCGATTCATCATACCAAGCGTCGGTGCTTTTACTTTTTTTACAATGCTATCTCCAAACTTTTCAATACGCCTTCCTAAAATCCAAACACAATACATACTAACAAGCAAGCCAATGCTTGCACCTAAAAAATGGGACGAGAAAGGCGTCATAACCCATCCTAATAACATCGCGCCTAGCAAATAATACATTTGTATATTAAATGCTCTTAGTGCCATACGAATCATGCTGTGCTCCTTTACCTGCTTCATTGTATTTACATATCAACAACTACAGCTGCTACTATCAAAAACATATATATCCCTATTGTTTTTCTAATATATAAGTCACGTGAAATAAAGAACTGGCCGCTTCTATCCAGCGCCGGATACACTCTTCCACACAAAAAAAGAATGGTTTTATGTCGGCTTTTTATTTTATATCTATATTCAATAACATGGGGTTTCTGTACAAAACAACATGTTATCCCTTAACGTACAAGTTTTCACTTTTGATAACGTGACCTCTAGAATGAGATAACCGCAAAACATCGTCATAACTGTCTTGAATGATTTTAGAGTTAGCTTTTCCAGTTAGAATCTTTTCGATAATTCCATACATTCTTATTCATGAATAATTCCTATAACCCTGCCGAACGTAATAAAAACGAAACACCATAAAAATGCGCCGATAGCAGCGAACAAAATATAAGTTTTCAACTTCATTTTGCTAATCCCCGAAAGGTAACAGGTTATATGTCTGACACCTGGAATGAAATACCCAAAAATAAGAGAATAGGATCCATATTTCCCCATCCACTTTTCAACTTTGATTATTCTCTTTTCCTTCAAACCGATCCATTTCCCATACTTCTCAATAAAAGGACGACCTGCCTTTTTACCGATCATATAACTGATCAACATACCCAACAACGCTCCTACAAAACTGACTAAAATGGCAAGCCCATAATTCAGGACATTAATATTCGTAAAGTAACCTACGACTGTCATCATGACTTCATCAGGGATTGGTATTCCTACAATCCCAAGAACAAGCATCAAAAAAATAGCGAGGTAACCATAGTCTGCTATAACCTGCTGTACTAATTCCATCTTTCAGACTCCAATTTTTTTGACATATGTTTTTTTAAATGGGGGAATTTTATTTTGCTCACCATTAAATAAGACAGTACACATGTGCCAAGGGCTATAAGAATAGGATTATTCAAAAAGCATAAAATGACGAGACACATTGCCGCAAATGGAATTGGCATTCCGATAAACGTCGGGAGCTTGCTTTGTTGAATATTAAATCTAGCAAGCCGAAGCATTCCACAAATACTGTAAGCCAGTGCACATAGCATCCCAATAGACTGCAGATCTTTTAAAGCTACACTATATGCAAGTATAGACGGAGCTATACCAAAGGTAACTAAATCCGCAAATGAGTCTAGTTCTCTACCTATCTCCGAAATAGAATCAAGTTTCCGAGCAATCATGCCATCAAAAAGATCAAATAACATACCTGTAATAATAAAAATCATTCCAAAATAAATATCGTGAACGAAAACTGAGTAAATAGCCAGAAGTCCACAGATAAAATTTGCTATCGTAATAATACTTGGTATATAACTCATAACATGCTTTTCCCTCTTTCAATTAACTAAGTAATGTTTCAAAAAGTTAATTAAAACTCAGTGAACATATACAACTTTTTTAATAAAAATCGCTTCATAGAAACTTTATTACTATTTGGGCTCAAGTGTCTTCTTTTTTTCTTCCAATATAATTTTATTTATTTTAATTAAGGTATCAGTCATTTGCTGCAAGGCTTCGATATCAATTTTAGAGAAGTACTTCTCAATAAGTAAATCATCTAGCTGAGACAACCGTTCTATATAATCGCTACCATTAGGACCAAGTGTAAGGAAATACTCACGTTTATTGTTAGGATTTACTTGTTTCGAAATCATATTATGCTTTTCCAATTTAGATAAAACTTGGCTAACAGCGCTTTTAGATATATTAAAAGTGGTCGCAATATTGTTCGCTGTAGTATTTTTATTTAAATTAATATAGAATATCATACTCTCTTGCTGCCCTGTAAGACCGAACTCATCCTTTAACTCGTGAGATAGTAAAATGTAGAATTCATTGTAGGCTCTATTCATTTCGTTAATTACTTCTTTATAAGATCTGGTCATAGTATTGTTCCTCCAGTCATTCTGTTATTGCATTGTGCGCCGTTTTTTGTTTCAACACATATTTTAGTTTAGTTTAGTTAACTTAACTATATTACACCTTTATGTTAGTGTAAAGGAAAATATATGGATTTGAGTCAATGTTTTGGACACCAAAAAGTTAAATCTAAGCTACTTTGTTAGCTAGATCTTCTATTGCTTGGGGAGTTTTATAACCAATACTACTATGAATTCTCTTGCGGTTATACCATCCCTCGATGTATTGAAATAGTGCTACGTTTGCTTGTTCAAATGTGGAATATTTTGTACGATATACTTCTTCTTTCTTTAAAATGGCATGAAACGACTCTATGCAAGCATTATCATATGGACACCCTTTTTTGCTGAAAGAGGATTTTATAATTCGCGAGTAAGATTTGAAATTCCTGACTTGTATATTGAGTTCCTAAGTCAGTATGTAGAATAAGAACTTCTGGTGGCTTCTGTATATAGTAAGCGTTTTCTAATGCTTTTACCACAAGATTCGTTGTCATATTTTGTGAAAATGAGTATCCAACAATTTTTTTAGAATACAAATCCATCACAGATGCAAGGTAACACCAACCATCTTTTTGCGTGTGAATATAAGTAATATCTGCTACCCACTTTTCATTAATTGTAGTTGTAGAGAAATCTTGTTTTAATAGATTTTCCCGCTCCTCTACAGTTGATTTTGATGAATGTGGTTTGTATTTTTTAAGGTAATAGAACGGATATTTTCTTTTTTCATGAGCCGTTGTACACGTTTTATACTTATTTGTACACCTTGTTCCAATAGTGTTTGATGAATCTTTGGTGCGCCGTAACGCTCTTCGCTATCTTGATGGATTTGTTTAATTTTTTTGGTTAATTTTTTATTTTCACGACTACGCTTACACTCTGTTTTGTGATGAGATTGGTAGTAAGAACTTCTTGCTATCCCAAGAGTTTGGCACACTATATGAACAGAGTCCGTTTCTTTGTGACAATCAATAAATTGGTGTAATTCTGTATCTTTTATTTTCTCGCGAATATGGCCATAGCCTTTTTAAAAATTTCATTTTCTTCTTTTAGACGAAGCATTTCTTTTTTCATTCGTTTTAAATCTTCTAATGTCACTTCTTATCTTTTTTCAGATAAGAAGTAACATTTTTTTGGATACTACCAATAATGAGTGGTTATGTCAACCTCACATGTATATATTATTCATCATTCTTTCTTCAAGTAACAAGATAAGGTAGTTCAAAAAGTTATATTAAATCTGTTACAGTAATTTATAGAATACATAATTTGAGAAATGAGGAAAAACAATGAACAGAATTGAATTTATAAGAAAAGAGGAGAAAAAATATCACGACTATTGTTATGATAATTATAAACTGTTTGAAGAAGGTTCGTGGCTACATAAACCTGTAAAAACGGTAATAGATCTAATTTCATTATTTGATGGAAAAGACGATCTTAGTGTGCTTGATTTAGGTTCTGGAGTGGGTAGAAATAGTATCCCATTGGCTCAAGCTATAAAAGAAAATGGCGGTACAGTTGTGTGTGTTGATTTATTAGACTCTGCTTTGCAAAAATTAAATCAATACAGTGAGGAATATGAAGTTAAAGAAGTAATTCAAACTGAAAAAGCTGATATAGGAAACTATGACATTAAGCCTAATAACTTCGACTTCATTGTTGCAGTTTCAAGTTTAGAACATGTCCAATCAGAAGAGGTATTTGGAAAGGTTGTTCAACGAATGGCAGACGGAACGAAGTACAACGGAATAAATTATATCATTGTAAATTCTGAAGTTGAAGAAATTGATATGGATACCAATAAGAAATTGGATGCACTAATGGAGATAAACATTCCAACAGAAGAAATGATGAATAAATTAAGACAAATATATGATGGTTGGGAATTATTGAATATCATAGTAAAACCGCTCGAATATAAAATTTTTCGAAATGAAAAGTCGGTTTTATTAAAAACAAATGCAATCACATATGCTGTGAGAAAAAATAATCTATAAGGGGCCACCATACACTACTATCAATCAAAGATGAATTTATATCCATAATTCATAGAAAACGTTATTCTTTTTGTAGAAATATACAGAAAGGAGAGAGTGGAATGAAAGAAAAATTATTGAGGGTTGGAACTATTTATATTCCTGTTACCAATGTAGAACTTTCTTCAAAATGGTATGTAAACAAATTAGGTGCAGAGTTAAGCTATAAAGACGAAGACAAGGCTATTCTTAACTTTGCAAACCAAAGTTTTTTTCTGGTTAAATCCCAAGCAAATCAAAGCTTAAATTTTTATGATTTTTGTGGTAAAGAGCACTTCTCTTTAACATTTGAAGTTAATGGTTTAAATGTACTTGAATCAATCCATAGTGATTTTATTAAAAAGGAAATAAAAGTTGGAGAGATCGAGAACAGAGGACACCCTGGAAAGAACTTTGTTTTTTATGATTTAGATGGTAATAAATTTGATGTCTGGAGTGAATTAAGTCCCACCTTCAAAGAACAATTTCTTATATCGCAATAAGAGATTTTGATCATTCAATAAACAGTGGATTTTCAGGAATTAATCAATATGGTGCAAGCATGCTCTACTAAGTAGTCCCCGATAACAGAACCGCGTCCAGTTGCTACGTTTACAAGACCTTTGGGAAGGCCAGCTTTATACAGTGATTCAACCATTTTAATACCGCTAATTGCGCCTTGTGTTGCTGGTTTAAAGATAACTGCGTTACCCATAATAAGAGCTGGTGCAAGTTTTGCAGCAGCTCTTATTATGGGTAGTTAAATGGTGCAATTGCTAATACAACACCAAGTGGTGCACGTTGGATAATCGCAAGTTTAGATTTAGATCCGCCAGGGAAGCTATCACCCACCATGCTTTCTCCGTGCATGTGAAGTGCTTCGTCAACAGTGTAACGAATGAAGTCAGCTGTACGAACAACCTCTTTCTTCGCATCTTTATATCCTTTACCGACTTCTTTCATAATAATAGCAGCAATTTCAGCTTGCATATTTACGAGCTCATCAGCCCATTTATATAAATATTTTGCGCGATCTTGTAGAAGAAGCTTCAGCCCATGATTTTTGAGCTGCTTTCGCAGATACAATTGCTTCATCTACTCCGCCGCGAGTAATTGCTTGTACTTGACCAATTACTTCGTGTAAGTATGGCGATGAAATTTCGATTGTTTCTTCTGAAGAGCTTTCTCTCCATACTCCGTTTAAATAAAATTTGTACGTATTTCTAGTTGTCATGATTAATCCTCCTAAAATTGTAACTTGTAAAAGGAGGTATAAAGTGTAACTTTAATCAGTAGGGTTTTCTTCATCCCCCACTGATTATTTGGCCTCACCAATCGGGCTTTTACGAGCAGTGTATCTCCCACCTAACTTCTTTGCTTTCGCTGAATTTTGAGGCGGGCGTATTACCGCCCGCAAATAGCGGGATAAATTCAGCTTCCAGCCCAAACATCTTTTCCATATCGTCCTTCAAGCTGTAACTGATCCAACCAATTTCTTGCCTCTTGTTCACTGACTCCATGAACCTCTTGATATGCGTGACAAAGAGTATCTTCTACATCTGGAGCCATTCGACTTCCATCACCACATATATAAAGATGAGCACCTTTATCTAACAACGAAATTAAATTAGCTCCATCTTGTTTCATTAAATGCTGTACATATGCTTTTGGATGTCCTTCCCAGCGAGAAAAAGCTGTGTGTAAAGATATTAAGCCATCTTTTTCACCTTTTTCTAGTTCTGTACGATAGAGATAATCTTTTTTAGGATGACGACAACCGAAATACAGATGCGCTTCCCCTAAGTTAACACCTTTTTGCTTTTGGACACGACGCATTTGTAAGAACCCACGGAATGGTGCAACTCCAGTTCCTGGTCCAACCATGATAATTGGTGTTGCTGGATCTTCGGGTAATTGAAAACGTGATTCTGGAGTTCGAACAAAACAAGTAATCTCATCTTCATTGTGACGCTGAGCTAAATAATTAGAAGCGACACCTTTATATTCTCCTTGTCCACTCCATGCAGGTTCCCTAACAACACCGACCGTAATACTTAGATGATCCTGTGCAACGAGTGGAGAGCTTGAAATAGAATAGTAACGCGGTTTGAGCGCAGGAAGAAGTTCTAAAAAGCGTTCAAACGGAATTTCACACGCTTCATACTTTTCAAGAAGATCCAACATTGAAATACGTTTCTTTAGTATTTGGTCCTGATAAACTCCATCTTCCAATAATACTTCCAATTCATATTTATGAGGAGGACAAACTGTAAATGTTGCCAATTCCCGTATTTGTGCTCGGGTTGCCGCTTCTTGAACCTCAACACTATGGCTAAGAAGGTCAAATAAACTAACAGGACGGTCCAAAGGAAGATGAACTACGCTGCGTCCACTTGTACTCAGAATGACTTGATCCTTCCCATTTAATCCAAAACGTTTTAAAATTCGGTTGACATTTTTCCAGCTGTTACTTGGCAGCACTCCAAGGTGGTCTCCTTCCTGATAAGTAACTCCTTCCGGCAAGGCTATCTCAATATGACGAGTGCTCCGCTCACTTTCAGATGACTGAAGCTCTCGGCTAGCAATCACCGTTGCATAAACAGCTTCGTTATTTTGAGCGACCGGATTAGCAGGGGGACCTGAAATCAATTGAACGGAAAGCGATGATTGATGAGACAATATTTCTGTTCCCTCTTTCATCTTTAGGCCAAAAGCATTCGAGACATCCTTCCACATGTTCTCTTGCCACTCAGCAAAATCATTCTCAAAATCTCCTCCGGCATCTGCTTCTCCCCTTGTGGTAAGCTTCATGGCACCTTTCTGTTCAAGCTCTTTATCAATAAACTTCGGAACACTCTGGTAAGTATTCGCCCAATTCCGATCTCCGCAGCCAAAAACTGCATACCTGATTCCTGTACATTCCTCTGTGTCTGCTTGTTCCAGCCATTTTACGAACTGAGCGGCATTCTCAGTTGGTTGACCATTATATGAAGAAGTTACAATGAACACCGCACCTTCTTTAGGTAACTTGCCGATGTAATCGTTCAATATTCCCACCTTGCTCTGAAATCCCAGTAACTGTGCATGGTCTGCCAGTTGCCTAGCAATCTCTTCTGCTCTTCCTAAATTTGAACCATACAATACAAGCAGAGGTACGTTTTCAGCACCTTCAAGTACTTCTTGTTTTGAATATTGAGAAGTCACTTTCTCCTTTTCATCATCCAACGGAAGATTCAGTAAAGGTGCGACTTCCTTCTCTTCTCTTAATTTAACTCTAATTCTTAAATTTTCTGGTTTTATGGTCAATGTTTGCTTAATCTTCAACTGATAGTTTTCATAATCAATTAATTCAAACTTTTGAAGAATCATCCCAAGTACCAGCGTAGCTTCATAAAGTGCGAACTGCATACCAATACAAGCACGTTGACCATTCCCGAATGGTTTATATGCATGATTTGGTACTTTAGAAGGGTCTGCGAAACGTTCCGGACGGAATTCTTCTGCATCCTCCCCCCACGCTTCTTTATCACGATGAAGCGCGGGAAGAAGCACGGTCAAACCTTCACCTTTTTTCACATGATACTGTCCACCGATTATAGTATCCTCCTTTGGATACACATCAAAAGATGGAGCGGTCGGCCATAACCGTATGGCCTCGTTTAGAATCATGCGAATGTATTTGAGGTTTAGCACTTGTTTATACGATGGAGTGGAATCACCGAGGACCTGATCCACTTCTTCGTATGCTTTCTTCAGAACTTCTGGATGTTTTAGTAAAAAATAAGTCGTAAAGGATAATAAACCACTTGTTGTTTCATGCCCAGCAATTAAGAAGGTAATAATTTGGTATCGGATATTTACATCATCCAACCCCTCACCGGTCTCAGGGTCTTTACTGTTTAACATGCGTGACAGTAAATCTATTTCTCCGTTATTTCCATTGGCCTTTCGCTCTTTAATGATTTGGTCTACCAACGAAAACATGCTTTGTATATCATCTTGGAATTGTCTGTTTTTTCTAATCATCAGAGTATCCATGCCCTTCGAGCGGGCAACTTTATGCATAGCTTCGTCAAGTGCACGTACCATGCTGTCGATAAATGGATCATGTTTTTCTTTATAAAAACTATTAAATCGGTAGTTAAAACCACAAAGACCAATCGTATCCAAAGTAAGACGGGTCATGTCTCCGGGTACATCGATATGATCACTATCGTGATTCAACCGAGCCCATTTCTGAATCAGCTGCGAAGCGATGTCTAACATCATGGTATGATATCCCTTCATGGCTTGTTGGCTGAATGTTGGCAGCAATATATTATGGGCTTTTCGCCAGTTTGGCTCCGATGTTTTACTCGTAAACAGACCGTCCCCCGTAAATTCGCGTACATGCACCATATCATTTGCAACATGTTTATCAAAACGATTGATATCACAGACTTCAGTTACCAGTTTGTGTTCAGAGATACATATTGTTTTAAAACCTGGAGCAGTCAACCGAAATATTGGCCCATATTCTTTCGCTATCTCACAAAAAGAAATAGTAGGTTGACTCATGTCGAATAAAGGGTAGTTGCCGAGTGGCCCATATGTTTTGGGTTGTGGAATATTGCTTGTTTGTTCTTCTCTCATTTTCATCCTCCTAGCATTCGTCTAACAAAAAGATAGATAACGAACAATATGTAGTTTATAACTCATTCATGTTGTTTATAATGTAATTATATCGTTTTTACTACACAATGCAATTTACATTCAAGGCATAAATGTAGGGTAAGAAACAAAAAGATGAAATCTGTTGTTTATAATGACAATAACGAACAAGGAGATATAAGATGTTGAAAAAGCGGATCTGCGGATTATTCGGACAAAGAAATTTATATATGATGCTTTTATCAAAAAGAAAAAAGTAATCCAGTTTGTTTAGATTACTTTTTTCAGAATTATAATAAAGGAGAAATTAAACGCATTAGGGATTCCATTATTCGTTTTTGAATACTACGTTTCTGAAACGATTCCCATCGAATTTCAGTTGAATAATTAAAGTCCTTTTCAAAATCACGTTTAATATCAAGAACTGTCTTAGATTCATAAAGTACGCTAATGATTTCATAATTTAGTTCAAAGCTACGGACATCCATATTTGCTGTGCCAATTGTTGCAATTTCATCATCTACAAGTACAATTTTAGCGTGCATAAACCCATCTTTATAGCTGTAAATTGAAGCACCGGCTTTTAGAATAGGTGTGAAGTATGATTGAGATGCTTGATCACTAATGATTCTATCTCTCTTACCTGGATATAGAATACGGACATCTATTCCAGCCATTGCACTTAAACGTAGTAATGTTAATATTTCTTTATCCGGGATGAAGTAGGGTGTTGCGATCCAAATTGATTTCTTAGCAGAACCTATAACAGCAAGTAAAGTATTACGAATGTTTGTATCATCTGAACTCGGCCCACCTGCTACAATTTGAACAGCACCTTCTGTATGAGGCTTTTCTTTACCTGGAAAGTATTTTGTATTCATAAATTGATTCCAAGAATAAGTATTTAAACCACTAGAGGTATAGAGCCAATCCTCAAGGAATATTGCTTGTAATTTGTACAATGCTTTTCCTTCTATTCGTAAGTGGCTGTCACGCCAAATTGGGAATTTTTTAGAACGACCAAGATACTCATCGCCAACGTTGAGCCCACCTGTAAAACCAATCTCTCCGTCTACAATGACAATTTTACGATGGTTACGATAATTTACTGTTTCAAGTGGACGCCATGACGAAAGAACAGGATCAAATGCCATAACCTCAATTCCTGCATCTTTCATGGGTTGTAAGAAGCGATTTCGTAATGAATTGCTTCCAATCCCATCATAAAGAAAGCGTACAATTACACCAGATTTTGCTTTCTTTATTAATGCATCGCGAATTTTTGTACCAATTTCATCTGCTCGATAAATATAGTATTGAATATGTATATGATGTGTAGCATTTTCAATAGCTTGTATAATGTTTGTAAATGTTTGGTCCCCATTTGTTAAGAGTTTTGTTGTGGTATTATTGGCAACAGGACCGCCACCGAATTTTTGTACAACCTGTGTTAAACGAGCAGAGCGCTCACTTAATGAGGAAGTGAATGATAGATCTAGGCGTTTTTCTTCTAAAATCTCACGGAATAATTTTCTTTTCTCTTCTGCACGACGTAGATGTTTTTTTCTTCTCCAGCGGCTCCGGCCAAAAAGACAGTACAAAAGTACTCCACCAATCGGAAAAAGTGCTAATACCAAAAACCATGCTAAAGTACTTTGTGGGGAACGGTTTTCGATAAAAATAATGAAGGAAATTCCTACTATTGCGATATACCATAGTACGCGGACAAAATTGTATAGTGAGATAATGGATGTATCTAACATAAAGAGCATGATAGAGACAAGTGTAAACACAAATAATAATTGAACGATAGGATTTTTCATCTTGATAAAATTCACCCATTCTGTCTTAAATATAGGATTCGTATATGGAAGCTGTAATCTAACATTTCTATTAGTGTTAAATCACAGGGGTGCTGCTCTAGTCCGTCATATCATTCACATAAAATGTAATGACTTAATAAATTCGAGCTCATGAAAGCCAAAGAGATACAAGGAATTTCCCTTGTATCTCTTTGACTATAGATTTACTTCCTCTATACTGACGCAGTAGATATAGAACCTTTTTGTTTATCTTTTTTGAATACAGACAGTACCATAATTATAAGAGATACAAGTCCAAGAAGCCCCATCACCTGAACATATGAGCCTATCCTGTACCCGCCAAAGAAGAAGCTGCTGCGAAATGCTTCTACACTGTACTTAAAAGGAGTCCAAGAATATAACCAGTGTTTTGTCACATCCGGAAGAAATTCGTGTGCCAGTGATAAGATTGGCATAGAAAAGAAGAAGACTACCATTAATATTGGTACCCCGACACGTCCAATCCAGTTGAGTACTGCACTTTGCAAAAGGAAGAACATGAAGCCAAAGAAAAGGAACAATAAGAAAATTTCTCCTTGGTTCGGTATGTTTACCTCGAGTATGGTATGAGCAATGAAAAGGATTAAACTTGCAATTACTGTCACGAAAACAGAACCGGCAAGGATCTGTGATAAGACTGATTTTCCTGTAACACGTCCGTTTGTAAACTTTTGGACAGCTATAAATAAGACTAAGGAGCTGATAAGAGTAGTAATCCATAAGATTTGTGTCAGCATTATAGGAATATTTCCATTACCTGTATGTGCTTGAACTGGATGAATCAACTCCGTTTTAACAATAAATGGGCTTGCCAATAACTTTGCCTGTTCAGTTGTTAGTGTCATATTTTTTTGTGAAAGCTGATCAAGCAAGGTATTACGGATATTTTCGTTGATCCCTCCAATGAACTTATCAATCATTTGGCTCGAAACCATTGCGGCATTATAGTTCATTCCTTGATTCACCAAGACTTGTACCTCAGTTTGTTTTCCCTTAGGTGTGGTCAGCGATACAAGTTGCTGGGATATTTCTGGTGGAAACACAATGGCAGCGTAATACTTCTTATCCTTCATCCCTTGCAATACATCTTTTTTCGTTTGTAAGAACGTCCATTTAACTGTGCTTTGCTTATTTTGCAGAATTTGCTCTTTTATTTTATCTCCTATATTTACACTTCCTTGTCCTTGTAAGTTCATACCTGTATCCTGTATTACTAAGGCAACCGGCAAGTCTTTTGGAACAGGATTAACAGTTGATCCCATAAAAGCAAAACTAGCGATGATAACAGCAGCCATAATACCTAACAAGCCACCTAGAACCATCTTTTGTTTGAAAAATTGCTTTACTGTATGCATTTTAAATTATTCCTCCTAGCATTCGTCTAACAAAAAGATAGATAACGAACAATATGTAGTTTATAATAAATTCATGTTGTTTATAATGAAATTATATCGTTTTTGCTACACAATGCAATTTACATTTAGGACATAAATGTAAGATAAGAAACAACAGGGTAGAATCTGTTGTTTATAACAGCAATAACGAACAAGGAGGTATAAGATGTTGAAAAAAGCGGATCTGCGGATTATTCGGACAAAGAAATTTATATATGATGCTTTTATCAAACTGATAGCGGAAAAGGGATACGATGCTATTACCATTCAAGACATCACAAATGAGGCACTCATCAATCGGGCAACATTTTACTCGCATTACAAGGATAAACAAGATTTGTTAACGAAGCTTAGTGAGGGGGTACTAGGAGAGTTGACAAGTAAGATGGTCCTATATGCCCATGTACAGGGAGATCAAATAGATCTTTCGAAATTCGAGGAAATTTTACAATCCATATTTGAATGTATGGTAAAACATGCAGACTTTTATAAAACCATGCTTGGTCCTCATGGCATTTATGATTTTAACCTACAAATGCAGCGGACTATTATGGATAACCTTGAACAAAATTTCATTGAGCTTAAAATTGAAGAACATGATTTAGATATTCCAAAGGATATGGTATTGCATTTCATCACTTCCTCTGTTGTTGGGATGGCAATTTGGTGGCTTCAAAATGACATGAAATATTCACCAAAATATACTGCACAACAATTAGTGAAGCTTTTGACTAAAGGACCCTTGTGTGCAATTGGTTTTACTTTATTTAATGAGGGCTAGAGTTTCGTTTCATCATTTTTCTCCTTATTTTATTTGTCTGTTTATATTAAATAAAACAAGAAATTATAAGACTGCAAAGCGCTTTTTTAAGAAAGCTTTGTAGTCTTTTCATGTTTCAAATCCTTGTGTTCTCACAGTAGACAAGCCACCCTATCACCATAATTAAAAAAAGTTTAGAGTTTCTTGTCTCACGATCAAAAAGTTTATACTTTCATGTCTATTTACAAACGTTTATTCATAAATTTTCAGTTTAGGAATTCATGTCTTTCTACAACATTATGAACATGGTGAAATATTACAGATAAATTTTGCATATACGAATTATTGATTTTGCAAACCTCCATGTACATGTTCATTGAAACAATGAATACCCTTTGAACATTTCAATCTATCACCTCTTATTCAGAAACATCAATATCTGCAAGTACTTTATTTCTCTATCATCCAAATTATGTTAAGATTATTTTAATATTTCAAAAAAATATATAAAAGGAGTCTAATAATAATGGATGTCTACTTAGTACAACCCACAATTGACTTACAAAAAGAATACTTAGAATTTTATCAAGAATGGAAAAATAGCGGTGAAACAATGATTCCTTGGGTTATTGCAAAAGATCCTTCTAACTTACCTGCCATGGTTCAAGAGTTACTCGATGCAGCGGAAGGAAAAAACCTCCGTAAAGGCTGGGTACCTGACTCTACTTATTGGCTTGTTACACAAGATAAAGAAATTGTTGGTGTTGTTAATATTCGTCACCGTTTAACAGAGCATTTATTCAATGCTGGTGGACATATTGGTTATGGCATCCGCCCTTCAGCAAGACAAAAAGGATACGCTACAAAATTGTTAGCTTTATCGTTAGAAAAAATAAAAGAATTAGGTGTTACAAAAGTGCTTGTTGTTTGCGATGAAAATAATACCGCTTCAGAAAAAACAATTTTGCATAACAGAGGATTTCGCGATAGTGACTTTATGGAAGAAGACGGTAATGTTGTAAGAAGGTATTGGATTGAGCTGTAAACATCCAGTTATTAAGGACAAAGGAGGAGTTCACATGTCTACATTGGCATCCCAATTAGAAAATATAATTCATACTGCTTCGCAAAAAATGATACTTCTTTCTGATATGGACATAAAATTTAATCTAACAAAATGGTCTAAAAAAGAAATATTAGGTCATCTTTGCGATTCCGGTACGGTAAATCATAAACGCTTTGTTGATATTCTTACTTCAAAGGAAGCTATTACACTCTCTGGCTATAACCAAGATTTATGGGTGCATACACATAATTATCAACAGTCTTTTTCATCAAATGAAATTCTAAAATTATGGGAAGCTAATAACATACAAATTATAAGATTACTAAACAATGTAAAGAATGAACAATGGCAACTAACATGTAAGTTAGAAGACCAACAAGAAGTAACTTTAGAATGGCTTGTTACAGATTATATTGATCATATGAACCATCATCTTAATCAGATATTTAAAAAACATAAAAAATAAATCTCATTTCACCCTTATCCTACTCAATTGCTTTCTAATTGTATACAAAAAGCCACTCTTTCTAGAAAAATACTAGAAAGAATGGCTTAGCTCGCTCTTCTATTAATGAAAATTTTTTCATCCCTTACGAATAGGCAACCTTTATCAATCAAGCACGAAACAAGAATACACTTCTTATCTTGCTGCACGTACCTCAGCAATAAGCTTTCCACCTTCTATACTCATATAAAGCTTCACAGGTACATCATTTGTATTTTCAAATACTAAATCTAAATATGGATAGGCAATTGTAGCATCTCGGCCTTTTGGAACATATCCTACTTCTTTGGAATGCGTTGTTCTCTCCACCATCTTTAATCCAGCTTGATCTGCTGCATTAAATAAAGTAGAAGACGTTTGGCATACACCACCGCCATAACCATCTACTAATTTTCCGTCAACAATTTCTTTTCCTAACTGATACCCTTTGTCTGGTGTTGTATCGCCAATCAGTGCATTAAAAGAGAAGCGATCTCCTTTTCCTAATACAACTCCACTAATGCTATTTGCAGACAAACGAATATTTTCAATTCTACCACCAGTAGAACCACCTAAATTTGTTTCATATCTCCCTAAAACTGCACCATTACCACTTGCATCGGCCGGTGTCGCTACTGGTTTTTTCTCAACAATCGGCAATTGATATGAGGCATCCCACATACCTACATTCATTAATTTGTCTACTAGTTCTTTTTCCATTAATTCATAAGAAGGCTTACCTTCCTGCCATGTTCCATTGCTTGCCATACGTGAAGGAACCATCTTTTGATCAATGCTTTTTCCAACTTCCTTAGCAACCTTCGTTACTTCTTTTTTAAATTTATTTTCATCTTCAAAATAACCTAAGTTTGCTAGATTCACATTTTTTATTTCTTTCCCACTTCTAGGATCAACTAAACTCACACTGTCACTGACTCCAGTCTTAGCTTCTACAGTATGCTCTCCTATACCACTCACTAACGAAACTTCACTTACTTTTGTACCACATCCACTCACTATACTTACACATAGTGCCCCTATTACTATACTTTGTACCTTACGTAACAATACACTCTCTCCTTTTTCTTGCTATTACTCTTTGTTTTCAAATTTATGTATGTATGATTACATGTTTTTTGCAATATGACTCTAAAATATTACAATTTGATTTCCACTATATTAAAATTACTCTTTTCTTTAAGAAATGTCTACAAATATTTACTTGAAAAACTTAAGTTTGTAAGATTGTAACCCTCTCTTATTTAACCAGTATATACCAAATGATAATCCAAAAACAATTTTAACAAATTAATATGTAAGAATTTCTTCATAATCAATAATAATTCATAAAAATCCTTTTCAATATGTCTTATGAAGGACCTCATTCAAAATAGGTATTTGCCGTGCCACCCATCCGCTCTTACACATACATTATGATGAATTCAACCAAATTTAGAGAACGGAGGATATTTATGTACCCCTACACTCCTTATCATTATCAAGGTCAATATGACGGACAAACGCAATATCAACCATATATAGAACAAACTGAACAAATTGATCCATATGATCCAAACAGACAATTTCAAATTCCAATTTCATTCCCAGGTACTGGTGGCCGTCAGTTAGAAAGACGAGTAAATGAGCTAGAGCAACGCGTAAATCAATTAAATCGTCAAGTAAATCAACTTCAAAACACAGTAGAACGCCATACACGTAGACTTAATCGATTAAATCAACGTTTACGTACTGTAGAGAACCGACTAAATATTCCATTTTCAGCACTTGAAGATGGATTCTAATTAATAAAATAAAGAAAACTATAGGGAAGGAGGCTCCTTCCCTATAGCCCCAATTAATATGTAGTAGTTCTCCAATATTCGTTTTCTCTTATTAAATTGACGAAAGTTTTCTCCATCTCTATACTGATAAGAGTCAATGAAATGAAACAAGGTGATAAATATGGATTTTGAAATAAATTTCCTCTCTTTCTATGTCGTACAAGTAGAAGGAAAAGGTGAACAAGCAGATAAGCGATATAAGCATTTCCAAACGTTAGATGCTGAAGAATATGAAGATAGCCCTTTAAAAGAATTCTTAGATGGTGAATTATTAAAAATATCTAAACGAAAAGTAGAACGCCATGCAAAAACCGAACAAGCCCCAACAAAGATCGGTCGATTTATTGTAGAAGCTGGGCACGAATTCGATTCCAATCCTCATTATAATTTATTTAATCGTATCCGATTTGCAGAAACGAAAGAGAATTTCAAAGATATGAGCGAACCTCTCGTTTATACATATATCGATACAAGCGCAGTACGTGGTGGTGTATTTTTAGTTGCTCAGGCAAAATTACGTAAATACTTTGACGACCCGTTCGTATTCGTTATGAAGTGTGACTTCGAGCCAAAAGTTGCTTCCATTTCTGATGAAGCAACACTTATTCATAACGTGGAAATGGCAATTACAACAAAAAATATGAAATCCATTCAATACCCATATATGCCGGAAGAAGGCATGGTAGAAGTAGGCGAACTAAAAATACACCAAGCATCACACGCCCGCTACTTTGAGGATTTCTTAAAATTCGTAGAATACGAACGTTCCATGCCTGAAATTATGAAAACACAAGTTATGGATATGGTATATGACCAAATCGAAGATGTATTTGAAGAAGGCACAGAAGAACGCGAGCAATTTGACCAAGCAATGGAAGTATGGGCTGCAAGTCCGAAGCGTGAAATTATGGAACAGTTTTCAACGGAAGAAGTACTGGAAGCCACAGCGCAAATCGTCGAGCATGCCCCTGAGGTTGAACTGAAAGTAAAAGCAGATCATATTTCTGTGAAGGCCTTACTTGCAGATTTCGGGGATCAGATCCATATTGCGAAGGTAAACGATAGGTATGTACTCATGATTGAAGCGGATACACTTACATTTGAGAAGGGATTCTCTCCTATTGAATTTTTGAAGCCAGATGAGTTACAGGATGTGATTGAAAGGATTGAGAAAAAAGCTTCCAACCCCAATCAATATTAAAAGTTACATTTTGATCGAGCGCTAATTTATAGTGCTCGATTATTTCCACTCACATTTCTATCACCGCGTTACTACAGTATTAAAACCTCCGATTAGAAAAATCACCAACTTAGAAAGATGGTGTATGAAGACGAGCTCAAAGTGAGATAACCAAAAATAAAATTTAAAAGCCCACTTATTAATAAGAATAATTATTTCATTCCCCTCAAAAAATACTACAATTTCAAAAATTAGATTTTGGAAAACTTGTATACATATACTCCTTTTTCTACTAATTAAAGAAATCTAGGTAAAAGGATACGCCTTATAAAAATTATTTCCAACAGCCGCCCTAACTTTTGACTATACATCATTCATTTCTTCTAATACGCGTAATTGCTGGTTTCCTTTCTGTACAGCAACAGTAAAATATTCCTGTAAAAGCAAGATTGTATCATCATGAATATAATACCGTTCCATTATATGTTCCCATGTCTTGCTATTATAAAAATCCTCCCAATTAAATTGAACATGCTCTTTTTTCTTTAATTCTTTAAATACCCATCTTTTCATTTTCTTTTTTGCTTTTTCGGTCAATACACCGTTCTTAGCAAGTACGAGCTCTTCATTTCTTTTATATCGCTTATAAATATCCTTTTCCTTTGATACTTTAAGAAAGATATTTACGGTGTTCTTAGCGTCTGCAAAGGCACGGTGCTGTTTGCCTTCCCATTCTAATGCGAATTGCTCCACCGCAAATTTCAAACTTGGTGTATGTATAAATAATTGCTCATATGCTTGAAATACAAATTTTTGCAAATCAAATTTCCTTTCATTCTCTATATTAGGGCATTCTATATTATGTAGTTTACAATCTTGCGCAAGAAATCTATAGTCCTCCTTCCCCCATGTTATAAACATATAGTCACCTCCAGCAAATTGAAGAAATCGCTCCATTACCTTTGGAAACTTTTCTACCCCTTTTAAATCTTTCTTTGTAATTCCCGTTAATTTTGTTGTATGACGAGTCAGAGGTGCTATCGGTTTAACAAGTGAAGAAAATCTCTCAATAATACGCATTGTACTTGCTTCTACCTTAATTGCTCCAATATCAACCACTTCCAATGGATCTTCCGATTTATAAGGCCGAAAATTCCTCTCAACATCAAATACAATATAATATTTAGGTTCATTCAAGTCACATACCTCTTCCTTGTCTAATTATAGTTTTAACTATATAGTCCCCACTGTACCAGTACAAAAAACAAAATTTCTAAAAAAGATTACAGGTTATTTTTTGAATTTTAAGACAAAACCACCCAAAAATTTTTATAAAACTTCAATCCATGTTTTTTCTTTATCTTCGTCAAATTATTTTCAATGATATATACTACAGGATAAAATGGATTAAATCCAACAAAAAAAAGGAGAAGGGAAATCCCTTCTCCTTTTAATTCAATTACTTCTTAACTACGTTAGTAGCTTGTGGTCCACGGTTACCTTGTTCTACTTCGAAAGTAACTTCTTGACCTTCTTCTAAAGTTTTGAATCCTTCGCCTTGGATAGCTGAGAAATGAACGAATACGTCTTCTCCGCCTTCAACTTCGATGAATCCGAAACCTTTTTCTGAGTTAAACCATTTTACTTTACCGTTTTGCATGAAAAAATCCTCCTACAATGTACCTATATGTACATATTCATTTTCGACCACTTTACAAAATAATAAGGACATTAAAAAACTGCAACCGCAGAGGAGATTTAACATTGCTATCCTCCTCTGAAGTTACAGCTCATTTAAATCTCTATATTATTAAAAGTAAAATGGTTTATAATTACTATATCATATCAATATAATAAAAGTAAAGCTGAATTCCCTATTTTTTTTGTAGATCTTACACAATGCTTTTCTCCCAGTGCATCACTTTCGATTTTCCAGACCCTGCTACAACATAATTTTCCCTTTCATTAACAATTGGCTGGCCATGTCCTTTGATTGATCCACACACCATAATTAACCCCTCTCTCTATTTGTATAAAAAAAGCACGACTGACTATTCTTGTCATTCGTGCTTTTTTCTTATTTTTTAAAAATGCCAAATGGCTTTCCTACTGGTAATACAACTTTTCCGAAATGTGTATTTAATACAGCTGCTGCTGAACCATAGAAAGATAGTAATGAAATACATAGTTCAGAATACGCTGCTAAGCTATGCATAGCATGTGGCATAACACCTAAAGTACTAAATGAAAGACCAATAAATAAGAAATCAATAAGTACAAAAATCATAAATAATACTTTATGTGTTTCCATTGCTCCAATTGTCATAAAAATCGTAAAGATTAAATATCCAATGAAGGCTACTCCAAGTTGTTTTGGATCTACAGCTTGTGCTAATTTTTCACCGAATACACCTAATTGAATTAACCAAGACGTTCCAACGCCTAGCCAAAACAGACCATATGCACCAAATGCAGTTGTACCGAACGTATTATTATGCTTTGCATCGTGAACGCAAGCAAAAAGTTGTGCAAATCCTCCTAAAAAGATTGCCCATGGCAATACAAATGCAACACCATCCGTTAATCCTAATTTTTGTGATGATGCTACAAGTGTTACCATTGCTAATCCAAATAGACCAATTCCAGATGGATCCGCTGTTGTCATTTTTACATGATGTGTAGTTTGATTACTCATAAAAAACCTCCTGATTTTGAACACATACTTGAATACAATACTGAATTCAGAAGGCCATGTCAATGGTTTTTATTGTATGTCGTCAGACTTCATACTTTTGTAGCGATGCACGATCATTTCCGCTACTTCATACGGCTTGATATTTAGATGTAATAGCTTTTTTATAGGGATCCAAACCGGAATATATTGGCCTCTATCAATCCTTGTAAATTCTTCACCTTTTCCTGTACCAAAAACGCCACCAATGATACGGGCTTCATAAAAATACTGCGTACCTTTATACTCATACTTCGTAACAAGCTTTTGAATTTCAACGTGCACGCCCAGCTCTTCATAAACCTCACGTATTGTCGCTTCTTTAGGTGTTTCATTTTCTTCAATTCCCCCACCTGGAAATACAAAATACACTTCATTGTTTCGAATACGTTTTATTAGAGCGATTTGTTCCTTCTGTATAATGAGAGCTGCACCTCGATTTCGAATCACGCTATGACCTCAACCCCAATCGCAACTGTCCCCCATTTTTGCTCTTGTTCTTTTGTATATATTTCATATGTACTTGTTAGCATCTCTTCTAAACTCCAATTTGCACAGTCCATCAACTCTTTATCAATATCCTTATACATTTCTTGAAATGTTTTATAACATTTCAATTCCGTTACCTTTACACGAATTGTTTCTTTTGCTGTTAAATTTGTAAATTCGATTTCATCATCTTTTTGTATATCCTGACGTTTTTTGTCATATAAACGTACTTCAAATATCTTTTTTCCAGATTGAATAGATTGAAACGGCTCATCATATAGCCCCATTTTATCTTGCACTCTTCATCACCCTGCTTCATTATATCATGTAACCCTTCTTCTTTTTTGATTTTTCCGTTATTACACTTCCCCCTTTCTATCGTGGTGAAGGAAAAATTACATCATATACAAAACATTCATAAACTCTCCAATATATTTGTGATTCTAATCACTCCGACCTCCTTCCTAAACCATTATGCTAAAAACATCCAAATGAACAGAGGAGTGTTTGATATGACTATACCTTTTACAAAAACATCTATTGTTGGTGAAATAGTTACTACTTTTCCACAAGCAAGTGATTTATTTAAGAAACATCGCATTGATTTTTGTTGTGGCGGGGACAAAACAATCGAAGTAGCGACACAAACAAAAGAAATTTCCCCTGATGAACTTTTAAAAATATTGAATGAACAATACACTTTATATCAATCAAAAAATAATGAATCTATAAACTGGAGTGAAGTTAATTTTTCAACACTAATTGACCACATTACCCAAAAACACCATCGCTATATTCAAGAAGAATTACCACAACTAAGTCCATATGTAACAAAAGTATTTCGCGTACACGGTCAAACAGAGTCTCATTTAAGTGCCGTTCACCGACTTTTCCATGAGTTAAAATTAGAACTGGAACAACATATAATCAAAGAAGAAACTCTTGTATTTCCACTTATCAAAAAATACGAACAAAATCCAACTCAAGAAAATTTAGTTTTGGCAATCGAAAAGCTTGAAGAATTAGAACAAGAGCATGATGGAGCTGGCAATCTGATAAAAGAATTACGAATTATTACAAATGACTTTACTCCTCCAGAACATGCATGTCGCACATATCGCATGGTCTATAATCGTCTAGAGGATTTTGAATCCGATTTATTCCAACACGTACATCTTGAAAACAACATTTTATTCAAGCGATTATTTGCTATCCGCTAAAGCCAATAAGCAGCGAGGATTATTTTTCGCTGCTTATTTTTTCCTTAACTCCGACTATAATCTGCTACTAATTACTTCATTTTTTTTAAAAATCCTCTATACTTTATAAATAGATTATGTACACCACATAATTAAAAAATCCCTATACATATGAGAGGAGTTCAATATACAATGCGATATGTTATTGTAACAGGTACTTCACAAGGATTAGGCGAGGCTATCGCTACACAACTACTAGAGGAAAATACACAACTTATTTGTATTTCTAGAAGACAAAATGAAAAACTTCTTGAAAAAGCAAAACAAAAAGGTATTTCTTTCACATTTCACGCAATCGATCTCCAAGATGTACATCATTTAGAAACTCATTTCGAAACAATCTTTTCATCTATCGAAGAAGAAAGCGTCTCCTCTATCCATTTGATTAATAACGCCGGTACACTTACACCGATAAAACCGATTGAAAAATCTGAGAGTGAACTTTTGATCTCAAATGTACACATTAATTTAATTGCACCGATGATTCTTACTTCATCATTTATGAAACACACGAAAAATTGGAAAGTCGACAAACGTGTTATCAATATCTCCTCAGGTGCTGGACAAAAGCCTTACTTTGGATGGGGTGCTTATTGTACAACGAAAGCTGGTTTGAACATGTTTACACAATGCATTGCTACAGAGGAGGCTGAAAAAGAATATCCTGTTAAAACCATTGCCTTTGCACCAGGTGTTGTGGATACAAATATGCAACAGCAAATTCGCCAAACAGAAAAAGAAGATTTTACTAACTTAGATCGATTTATCGCTTTAAAAGAAGAAGGAAAATTACTTTCTCCTGAATATGTTGCAAAAGCTGTTGTTCATCTTCTAGAAATTGAAGATTTTAAGCAAGGTGGAGTAATTCGGATTGATGAAAATTAGTTTCATAGCAAAAGGCTCGCTTGTATGCGAGCCCTTCATTACATCGGTTCTAAAAATATTAATACAGATTCCATTATCAGTTCATATCCTATCTCTTGATAAATCTTATTTGAAGTCGGATTCGCTAAGTCCGTATATAAAGTAGTTGTTTTATAGCCTCTTTCTAACATATGTTGACTAAGAGCAGCTACACAATTAGAAGCGTACCCTTTTTTACGTTCGTCTTTCGGTGTATATACAAAATTGACTGTAATATTACTCTTAGTTGGTCTTGTAATTGCAGCTACCGAAACCAATCTTCCATCCACTTCCCACCCAAACAATCGATTTGTACTTACTAATGTATTTGCAGTTTGTTTGGCTTTTTCTTCCGTAGTAGGTAATTGAACGTCTTCACAAAATTGGTACACCCACTTTTCAATAGATGGTAGTTCACTGCTATTTATTTGACGGAAAACACCATGCGCATCCCATTTTTTCTTTACTTTTTTTAATTCATACACACCTTGATTCATACGAATAGAAAGCTTCTTTTGTTCTAGTTGTGCAATCTCTTCAGCTAATTGTTTCACCACTCGTTTTTCACCAATCAGTCCAGGTATATCTGGATACACCTTTGTTAATTCTTTCGCTATTTCCTGTATAGTCTCCCCCGAAACTTCGGATTTAGCAACAATCATTTTCTGCTCCTCAGTTTGAAAAAATATGAGAGCAATTTTTTCATTTTGCTTTGCCACTGCCATAAACAACGGATTCTCCGTGAACTGTAACACACCTAATAATAAATTATTCTCTTGTTCATTCCTTTCTAAAATAGGAGTAACTTCCTCCTTAAAACAAGAAACTTCCTTATATATCTGTAATTGAATCATCGACAATCTCTTCCTTCTATTTATATTTAAATAGAATATTAGCGACTAATTCACTAAATCCTGCTTTTATGATTCAATAATATTAAAGACTTTCTCCATCACTTCTTTTTCAGCTTGTAGCATCCGTTGTTTTTCTTTGTCAAATTTAATTTCTTCTTTCTTAAAATCCTCTTTCCTCTTTCGAATCATGCGTATCATTTCCGTTTTACTTGGCCCACCGTATACAGTTCGTTTTTTAACAAATGCTTCAGGTGATATAATGTCATCCCACTCTTTTTCTGAAAGCGTTACATGAAAGTTGTCTTGTAGGTACATATTGATTTCAGAAAAATTTAGTTCATACAACTCTTTTTGTTGCTGTATAGACATTTTGGCAATATAACTTGCAGCATGATGAGCGCGCCGAAAAGGAATCTTATAATTTTTGGTTAATGTTTCTGCCAGATCTGTTATCGTAATCGCATGTTTAAACGATCGATTTCTTAAAACTTCATCTTCCACCTTCATTGTTTGAATCACTGCATTCATTATACAAAATACACGAATTGCTTTTTCAATTCCTTCATATAAATAAGGTTGCAAGTCATCCTCTGTATCTACAATGTCTCCAAATGGTGTATTATGAATCATTTGAAATACAGTGAAGGTTTCTCCAAGTACACCGCTAACAAGAGCACGAGCATGTTCAATAGAAACAGGGTTCCGTTTTTGTGGCATTATACTGCTAATTTGTACATACGGACTTGCAACAGTAATCCCATTGTATTCTTTTGTTGCTAGTAGTAAGAAGTCATGGAGCCATCGACTGCTATTTGTCATTGCCACCATAATTGTCGCACTTGTCTCTAATAAATAATCTGCGCTCGCAATAGCGTCATATGAATTTTCAATAACACTTGAAAACCCGAGCAACTTTGCAACTTGCTGTCTATTTATAGAAAAGCTTGTAGTAGATAGAGCAGCTGCTCCTAAAGGAGATTGATTGACAAGATGATATAGGTTCCAAACTCTCTCTAAGTCCCGCTGCATCGTATCATATATCGCCAACATATAGTGACCAAATGTTGTTGGTTGCGCGGGTTGTGTGTGCGTATAGGCCGGCATGATTGTTTCTATATGTTCGTTTGCCACTTCTAACATACTTTCTTGTAAAAGAAGAAAATGCTCTATATACCGTAATAAATAGCGGCGCAAACTCATTCGATACATCGCGACTCCCATATCATTTCGACTCCTGCCGATATGCATATTACTTACAAAATTATGATTCGCTTCTTGCTCAATTAAATGTTCTACTAAAAAAAAGAGATCTTCATGTTCCTGCTCATACAATAATTGACTCTTTGGGATTTGCGCCACTTTCTCTAACGCTGTTAAAATAACTTTTGCATCTTCTTGCCTCATTAATTTTTGTTCCACAAGCATGATAATATGAGCCCGATGAATCATAAACATCTCTTGCAATAAATAATCTCGCTGAAATTGAAACACATGCTGTAACACACAGTTTGCATAGGTTTTTCCAGGGAAATTAGCGCCTTCACTCTTTATAAATTCTTCTTTACCCTGTTTCATCACTTTTCCCCTTTCGCCCAGTTATTTACTAATCATCATACCCAGAGCTTCTGAAAAGGTGCTTGTATGAAGTGAAACTTTCATTAACTGAACAAAAATAACCCCGGTGCTTCACGCATCGGGGTTATTTAATAACAGTTGCATCATATTTTTCACTTTGTAACACTTGGAAATGTAGATTTCGCAAGTGCTTACGAAGCTCTGCACTATCATCTTCATTCAATTGGTTTGCTAAAAACACTATTTCTGTACAATTCCCAAGTTTATCAGTGGCATAAACCGCTTTTGCTAATGTCCACGGCGTATACCCATTTTTTTGCCCAGCATGTCTAAATGACTTACGGTACTTTTTTGCTTTCATGTCCGTTTCAACAAGATTCGCCCACTCTTTTTCTTCAGCATCTGTAAAACCTTTTTTATGATTCGCTTTTTCCAAAAGCACCATATAATCATTTGCGGATGCAGCTGGCAACTTGTCTGACCATATTTTTTCATATTTCTCTTCTAAATATAGCGGAATTTCTTTTTGTAATAACGGCCCTTTCTCTTTTAAGCGTTCATGTATTAACACGGCATAACGACGGTATTCTTCTGGGGGCATTTCTTTTAACTTTTTCTCTAATTTAGATTTTGGAATATGCAATTCCTTATGCAAATATCCTGGAATATATAAAGAAGAAACAATAGGAAATAACGGTTGATGAGAAGGAAGTGATAAGTTTTGTAAATTTTGATTAATATGATCTAATCCAAGTTGATCCATTAAATACTCTGTATTGGCATTTGAACTAAACTTTATCATGCCTTTTGCAACTTCCTCTAAAGAAACTGCATTTCCATCCATTTTACCAGTTCTTATTAAATACTTTTGCCAACGATCCTGTGCACCACCATCTGTATTTGGAATATAGTAACGATTTACATCATCAATCGACACATAACTATTTGGATCAATTCTCCCATCTACAACTTGTTTCGTAAATTCAATTGCGACAATTAGCTTCATCGTGCTCGCAACTGGTAACACAACATTTGGATTAACAGAATAAACAACTTTATCATTTCGTTTTATAAGTAATGCACTATTTTTTTCATCTTTATGTTCTTCAACATATGAAGCAATAAATTGAGCATCATCATTATTAGAACTCCAAACTTTTTTCACTAAAAAGTTACCGGATATAAGCACTATGAATACACCAATGATTCCCGCACATATTATAACTTTTCTCAAGTGAATTCCCTCTCCCAATTCATATCTTTTATCTGTCATATATAGTTATACACAAAATAATAGAGACGATTATCTAAATAATCGTCTCTATTATTTTAACTTGTAATCTTATATTATGTCTATGTCATAATTCGAACAAAATTTTCAACAAATTTCTTATAATTTAATTTCCACCCAATTCTCACCCAATTTTTAAGTGCTTTTGCATCAGGTTGTGGCCTGAAGTCAGCAATACTTTCACCTTTTGCACTACCTTCTAAATCAACTTCTACTTTCCGATATACATATTCAATCATTGAAGGATTTACAACTGCCATCATCGTAAGCACATCGTGAATGGGACTTCCTGTAATTTTCGGATTTATTTTCTTATATGCTTTATAATAATATTGAAATATAGGTTCAATTAATTTGTTAAATGCAGTTTGTGAATGTTTTTTTATATATTGCACAGTTTCAGGTGTAACGATTGATTCACTTGTAACATTTAGAGGGATTAATGTTACGTTTTTGGCATACTGCATGACTAAATTTGCAGCAAGTGCATCACCATGAAAATTCGCCTCCGCTACAGGGGTAACATTCCCTGGAATAAGGAAAGCACCGCCCATACAGTAATATTCTTTTACATTTTGCATTATATCTTTTCCTAATATAAACGCCGTTGCTAAACTTGTTGATCTCCCTGTATCCACAATAATGATTTCTTTTTTATAACGCTGAATTATGTCAAAGATCGCACAAAACGATTTGATATTTGGTTGAATCGTTTTCGGAGGGCGAATTGGGCCTAATCCTTCCGCTCCATGAATTTCCGGATAATATGTTGTAAATTCACCCGACAACGGCATTTTTGCTCCATTTATAATAGGTATATCTTCTCTACCTGCTAATTGCATTAAATACGCTGCATTACTCGTTGCTTGTTCTTGTGTTACATTTCCATATCCAGTTACAATCCCAACAATTTCAATCTCAGGATGTAACAGCCCATACATAATGGCTAAAGAATCATCAATCCCAGGATCCCCTAAAAAAAGTACCTTTTTCATAGGCTTCAACTCCATCCCATCAATTGTTACTACTTTATGAATAACCAAAAGGAAGCAGAATAAAAAACTTCATTTTCATCATAACGTAAAACTTAAATCATCTCCTACTAATCAGGCTTTTACATGCATTCTGATCCCTAGCCTAAATTCTTATCTTGTACTGAATTTTGAGGTGAGGTCTTACGGCTCACGAATAGCCGAATAAAAAACCACAGCGCTTTTCACCTTTGAAAGCACTGTGGTTTTGTTTTACTGTTTCTATTCTTTTTTCACCGTCAATACACTGCCAATTATATAAGCAATAAAAGCAAAACAAATCGGAAAGACTACTGTATGTATATGGAACGGATTTGGGAACCAAAGATGGATGACCACATAAGATCCTACTCCAACTATTATGGATGCAAGCGCACCGCATGCATTCCCTCTTTTCCAATATAACCCTAAAACAATTGGCCAAATAAATGCTGCTTCTAAGCCACCAAAAGAAAATAAATTTAACCAAATTAAGAAATCAGGTGGTTTAATAGCTGCTACGTACACAAGTAAACCAACGATTCCAGTAATCCACAAGCTTCCTTTTTTGATAGCCGTATCAGTAGCCTTTTCATTGATGTAGTTCACATATATATCTTTAATAATTGATGAACTTACAAGTAATAAAAGTGAATTTACAGTTGACATAATGGCAGCCATTGGGGCTGCCAAAAAGACTCCAGCAAGCCAAGGTGGCAATACTTCCATTGCAAGAAGCGGCATCACTTTATCTGGTACCGTTACGCCTGGAAGCACCACGCGTGCAAACACACCCGTTAAATGCATACCAATCATAATTGTACCGACAACAATTGTTCCGATAATTAAAGCTTGATGCATTGCTTTTGAATTTTTATAAGACATCGCGCGCACGCTAATTTGTGGTAATCCAACCACACCAACACCGATTAATATCCAAAATGATGTTACATACGTTTTCGTTAAACTACCATCCGCTCCAAACGGCGTAATTAAATTCGGATTAATTTGAACGAGTTCCTGCATAATCTTTTCAATTCCGCCACCAGCAATCACCGTTGCAATTAAAATAATTGTCGTTCCCGCCAACATAATAATGCCAAGCAATGTGTCAGATAAAGCAACTGCACGGAATCCACCAATTAAAACGTATATAAGTACGGAAAATGTAAAAAGAAATAAAGATGCTGTATACGAAAGACCTGTTAACGATTCAATTAACCTTCCGCCTCCAACCCACTGAGCAACTGTTGCTGAAAATAAAAAGATAATAATACATAGTGCTGAAAGAATGACCACTGCTTTATGATTATATCTTCCTTTTAAGTAGTCAATAAGTGTAATTGCTTCCATCTTTCTTGCAATGATTGCAAATTTTTTACCAATTACCGTCAAGACGATGTAACCCGTTACAACCTGGATTGCCGACAATAATACCCATCCAAGTCCCATATTATATGCAATTCCAGGTCCCCCAATAAAACTACTCGCACTACCGTACGTAGCAATCATTGTCATAGCTAATAATAAGCCGCCTAGCTCACGTCCTCCAAGAAAGTATTCTTGTAAAAATTTATTATGAGCCGTTGCTTGCACACGCCTTGATGCATATACACCAATTAAAAATACAACGATAAAAGAAATTATCATTGGAATTATTACGTACCAATTCATTCATCATTCCTCACTTTTTTCTTCCTCATCGAGCGAAATATCTTGAAATGCAAAACGCACGATTAAAATAAGAAGTATAACTACTACAACAAAACCGACTATACAACTATAAAAAAACCATGCTGGAAAACCTAATACATATGTATATTCACTTGGATCCTTACTACCAAGCCCATAAGCAAACCCATACCATATTATAAAATTAATAAAAGCAAGTCCAAGACCCATTAACGCTTCTTTATGGGCAATTCGAAAGCGTGGATCATCATGATAATCCTTCATTTTCTCCCTCCTCTCACGATGTATTATTGTAACATTGTTCTTCTAGTTTTTCCTAATAGAAAAGAAAAATTAGAGGGATTTTTTTAAGATACAGTAGCAAGTCCAGTATTACATATTTTTTACAATTGTAACAAAAATGAAATTTGAATTTTCAATCTTCTTTATTTATGATTTAAATTAGAGGTCTTTCAACTAGTTTTTCACAACCCTATTGCAGGAATAAACGCCGTCTCGCACTGCGTTTACACTATATTTCCAAGGGGGTTATACAATGAGTCAACTAGCTGTAAATCTTCATGAAAAAGTAGAGCAGTTTCTTCAAGGAACAAAAAAATTATATGTGAATGGAGCATTCGTCGAAAGCGCTTCCGGTAAAACATTTAAAACTCCTAACCCAGCAACTGGTGAAACACTTGCAATCGTTTCGGAAGCTGGTCGAGAAGATATTCATAAAGCAGTAATCGCTGCTAGGATTGCATTTGATGAAGGACCTTGGTCCCGGATGAGTAGCGCCGAGCGCAGCCGTCTTATGTACAAACTTGCAGATTTAATGGAAGAACATGCAGAGGAACTGGCACAACTTGAAACATTAGATAACGGAAAACCAATCCGTGAGACGTTGGCAGCAGATATTCCTCTTGCGATTGAACATATGCGTTATTACGCTGGCTGGGCTACAAAAATTGTCGGTCAAACTATTCCAGTTTCCGGTGAATATTTTAACTACACGCGCCATGAAGCAGTTGGTGTTGTTGGACAAATTATCCCATGGAACTTCCCTCTCCTAATGGCAATGTGGAAAATGGGTGCTGCCCTTGCGACTGGTTGTACAATTGTACTAAAGCCAGCAGAGCAAACACCTCTTTCTGCTCTATACTTAGCTGAATTATTTGAAGAAGCTGGTTTCCCAAATGGTGTTGTCAACATCGTACCAGGATTTGGCGAAACAGCTGGACAAGCGCTTGTGAATCACCCTCTCGTTGATAAAATCGCATTTACAGGTTCGACTCCTGTTGGTAAACAAATCATGAGACAAGCTTCTGAAACACTAAAACGAGTTACATTAGAACTTGGTGGTAAATCACCAAATATTATTTTGCCAGATGCTGATTTATCTCGTGCAATCCCAGGTGCACTTTCTGGCGTTATGTTTAACCAAGGACAAGTGTGCTGCGCTGGATCACGTTTATTTATTCCAAAGAAAATGTATGACAATGTTATGGCTGACCTTGTTCTGTATTCGAAAAAATTAACACAAGGTGCAGGTCTAGATCCTCAAACAACCATTGGGCCTCTTGTTTCAGAAGAACAACAAAAACGCGTTATGGGATACATTGAAAAAGGTATTGAAGAAGGTGCAGAAGTACTTTGTGGTGGAAACAAACCATACGAACAAGGCTATTTCGTCGCTCCAACTGTATTTGCAGACGTGAACGATGAAATGACAATTGCAAAAGAAGAAATTTTCGGTCCTGTCATCTCCGCATTGCCGTTTGATGATATTGATGAAGTAATTGAACGTGCAAATAAATCATCATTTGGTCTAGCTGCTGGTGTATGGACAGAAAATGTAAAACATGCACACTATATCGCAAGCAAAGTCCGCGCTGGTACTGTATGGGTAAACTGTTATAACGTATTTGATGCAGCTTCTCCATTTGGTGGATTTAAGCAATCTGGTCTTGGCCGTGAAATGGGATCCTATGCATTAAATAACTATACAGAAGTGAAGAGTGTTTGGGTGAATCTGAACTAACGAAAAGGGCCTGACTCATGCAGTCAGGCTCTTTTCCCATTAAACTTGTAATCCACCACTCACATTTAATACCTCGCCTGTAATATAAGACGCATACTCTGAAGCTAAAAAAGCCGCTGTATTTGCGATATCTTGTGGCGTTCCAATTCTTCCAACTGGAATTGCACCAACCATCTTCTCTTTCACTTTATCTGGTATGGTCTTTGTCATACTTGTATCCATAAAACCGGGACAAATGGCATTACAAGTAATACCAAATCCACCCACCTCTTTCGCTGCCGTTTTTGTTAATCCAATGAGACCTGCTTTCGTTGCGGCATAATTTGCCTGCCCAATATTCCCTTCTCTACTAATTGAAGAGATATTGATGATACGTCCAAATTGTTGCTGCCTCATATAAAGAAGTGCTGGTTGCATACAATAAAACACACCCGTTAAATTCACCTGCAACACTTGCTCCCAAGCTGATTTCTCCATTTTATGTAACATCGCATCTCTTGTAATTCCAGCGTTATTCACTAAAATATGTAACCCGCCGAATGTTTGAACCGCATATTCAATTAATGATTTCGCCTCATTTTGATTACCTACATCACAAGGATATAAACTCACTTCATACCCTTGTTCCAAAAATTCATTTATTGTTTCCTTTAATTTCTCTTCGTTTACATCGCTAATTAATACCTTTGCTCCAAGCTTTGCAAACGTACGAGCAATCTCCTTACCTATCCCTTGTGCTGCCCCTGTTATAACCGCTGTTCTCCCATTTAAAAAGTCCATTATTCTCCCCCATTTCTATCGCTTATACTGTATATTTCGGCTTTCCCTTTTCCAAATCCTTTTTGTATAAAAAAGTCTATTTGTGTCAAACTAAACTTGCAACATAGCATAAACACAAGGAGATTGTGTCGAATGAACAAAAAGGATTTAAAGCGAAAAATAGCCTCTGATGGCATTGATGTCGAGTTCTCACGTGAGCTCGCTGACCAAGATGACTTAGAAGCAAACGCTCGTGCAGATGCCGCCGATGCACGTCAAAAACACCAATCAACAAAAAAATAAGGTATGATTCATTACCTTGTTCTTTTCAATCGGAACCTACTACCAACAAAAATAAACCGAGACAAATTCTCGGTTTATTTTCTATATTTTTTTATATAGTGAGCAAAAGTAAGAAGTGGAAATATATAATGATAGCTATGATAGTAAATGTAAAATCCACCTGATAGCCCTATGCCTGTAGGATAATCTTGATTCTGCATTGATTGTGTAAGTAAATAAGAAATCCCTTTTCGAATGGTTGGTGTTTCTATATCATAATAAGCAATAAGCGCATCGAGTGCCCATGCTGTTTGTGATGGTGTACTAAAAGGTAACGAAATAAATTGCCTTTCTATACTACTTCTGCAAGACTCGCCCCAACCTCCATCTCTATGTTGAATATTCTCTAACCATGCGACTGCTTTTTGCAAAGCTGTGTGATTAGGCGAGACTCCTATAGCACGTAAACCTGTCAGAGCTGCCCAAGTACCATATATGTAACACACTCCCCATTTTCCATACCACGATCCATTTTTTTCCTGTGCATTGATTAGCCATCTTATTGCTCGATTTCTTCGTTCACCTTGTAATTCATGTGACGCATACCTTCCAAAAAACTCCAATACCCGCCCTGTAATATCTGATGTAGATGGATCTGTAAGCATATCGTTTGCATTTTCAAGAGGAAAATGCGTCAGTAAATGATTGGTTACACCCTTTTCAAAAGCCGCCCAGCCCCCATCAATATTTTGCAATCCTCTTACCCATTGAATTCCTTTCTTCCACGCTCCTTCTACTTTTGGATCCCCTCTCCTACTTCGTGCTAACGCTCTAAGTACAGCTGTTGCATCATCATTATCCGGAATTGTCGTATTTATATCTGAAAATCCCCATCCCCCAGCTTCAAGTGATGGAGCATGTACACTCCAATCTTTTTTCTCTTTATGTTGTTTTTGCAGTAAATAACCTGTTGCTGTTTGAATCATTTTGTTGTCATGCGTTACACCCGCTTCTTGCAACGAATAGCTTAATAAAGCCGTATCCCACACTGTAGATGGTGAATTTTGAAGATGTAATCCCTTATCCATATTCCATATATAAGATTTCAATCCTAATACTGCCTTTGAAATAAGCGGCGACTGAATTGAATGCCCAAGTGCAAGTAGCGCATAAATCATGTAAAATGTAGCACTCGCATAACTGTATAATGTTCCATTTTCATCAATCCGCTCAATCATAAAACGCTCTGCTTCCCTGTCCCCTTTATGATGCAAAGATAAAGGGTATGATAAAAACTTCTTCACATCTCTAATTAGCGTTTGAAACAGCGGTGAACGTTCTTCTCGGAACCACTGCGTCTTACTCACTCCTGAAATATGATCTAAATTAGGAAGTATTGTGCTTGACACAGTAAATCGCTTATTCATGCAAATCATCGCCGGAATTAAGTGAATACGAGCCGAACTACTTAGCTCAAATATACTGAGTGGGGAATCTTCGGGTAAAAATAAAATTGGTGTTGGAAAGTGAAACAACGAAGGATATTCATATCCACCATGAAGCGCTAATAAAAATTTTGTCATAAAGTGAGCGTGTGTAATCCCACCTCGTTCACGAATAAATACTTCCGCACGTTTCATATTTATATCTTCTTTCGTGTATCTTCTAGAAGCGAGTAAAGCCGCATATGCCTGAATTGTAGCGGATAAGTTACCGACAGATTCGTCTTCGTATAACTTCCAAGTTCCTTCATTTGTTTGAAGAGATGCCAGTCTTGCAACAAACGGCTCTATTTCTTGATCTTGACCTAATAATTTAAGCAAAAAAATCATATGGCAATCTGTTAATGGAGAACCTTCAAAACAAAATCGCCATGTTCCGTCTTGATGCTGCATCGTTTGCAGTGCAGTAATTTTCCGATTGACTTCCTGACGCACTTTTTCATATAATAACACTCTTTTCACCCACCCTTTCTAAATCCGTATACGATATTCCACTTTACAAAAAATTATGTATAAACAAATAAAAGCAGAACATATAAAAATACATGTTCTGCTCATAAACAATATCCAATTGCAACTACAATACCTAATATAGCTCCTACCACAACTTGATATGGTGTATGTCCGACAAGCTCATTTAATTTCTTATACTCTGTTTGTCTACCGTGAAAAAAATCATTTAAAATCTTCGCCTGTTTACTTACCGCGAGTCTTACCCCAGATGCATCATACATTACAATAATTGCAAAAATAGCGGCCACTGCAAATACCGCACTCGTTACACCTTCCACCATCCCAACACCTGTCGCTAATGCAGTAACTGTTGAAGAATGAGAGCTTGGCATTCCTCCAGAAGCAAAGAATTGTGCGAAATCAAATTCTCCCGCCTTGATTAATTTAAAAATGACTTTCGCTAGTTGCGCCAAAAACCAAGCGAGTACAGCTGCCATCAGTGGATCATTATGTAAAATTGTTTCCATTTTTCCAGCTCCCTACTTGCAGTAATGGAAATTCTATACTTATAAGTATAAAGAAAAAAGCGTAGAAAATACTACGCTTTATGATACTTTTGCTGATTTATTTTTAAGAAACTTCGGTTGCCTCTCCAATAAAAATTTTGTTTTAGCGACCGAAAATATGAAAAGTGCAATCCAAATAAAGAAAAATGCCGTCATATGTGCCGATGTAAAATGCTCATGGAACACAAAAACCCCTAAAACAAGATTAATGGTTGGTGCAATATATTGTAAAAACCCAATCATATATAGTGGAATAAGTTGTGCTCCTTTGGCAAAATAAAAAAGAGGTAATGCAGTAACAACCCCCGCTCCCATTAAAAGTAACGTTGAAGTAGACGAAATAGAACCAAACGAACCAAAACCATGGTCACCAATCATAACTAAATAAACGACTGCAAGAGGCGTCACAATCATTGTTTCCATCGTAAGTCCTATCATTGCATCATAATTCAGTAACTTCTTTGTTAATCCATATAATCCAAATGTAAACGCAAGTGAAAGGGCAATCCATGGAATTGAACCGTATCGAAACGCTAAAATAATAACGCCTATTCCCGCCAAACCAACTGCAACATATTGCCAAAAGTTAAGTTTTTCTTTCAAAACAACTGTACCAAGTAAAATACTTACAAGAGGATTAATATAATAACCAAGACTTGCTTCAATGATATGATTTTGATTCACAGCCCATATGTACACAAACCAATTCCCACTAATTAAAATAGAAGCAATCGTTAATGATGTTAATAATTTAGGTCGTTTAAAAAGACTCACAAGCTCGCTCAGAAATTGCCCCATTCGCTTTGATACTCCTAAAATTAGTAACATAAAAACAAATGCCCAAACAATGCGATGCGCTAATATTTCTTCTGCAGGAACTTCCCCCACCCATTTCCAGTAAATGGGGAGAACTCCCCACATCATATAAGCACCCGCCGCATATAAAATCCCTTTCTTTTGCAGTGCTTTTTGACTCTCCATCTTCCCTTTTCTCCTCTTCTTTTTTCTCTTCATTATAAGGTGTAGCTTTAAACCTTTACAAATATTCTCTCCCTATCTTTTTCGACAATATAATTCCCTTTTCAAACAACTTACTTATCATTCATATATACATGCTTCAGAACCTAGTAAAAACAGCTAAACTCCTTTTAGAAACCTAATTGGTATCACCTCAACCTAAATCACCCATATAGCATATGAAGTTATAGCAACAAAAAGCGGTATACCAATTTTAAATTTATTTTTATGAGTCTTATGGTGAAAAACATACATTCCAATCCACGTTCCGATTGCTCCGCCTGCTGCAGACACTAAGAACAATGCACTTTCAGGGGTACGCCATTGTTTTTTCACAGCCTTACGTTTATCAAGCCCCATCATCGAAAAAGCAATGACACTCATACACAATATATACATCCATTTTACGAACATTATTAATTCTCACTTCACTATCTTTTTTAATTTAATTCTTTGTACAATAATAGATTTTTTATTTATATACAAATAAAAATCGCTGTAGACAGTAAAGAATTACTTGTAAACAAGCTATCTTTTCAGCCTACAGCTGCTATTTCAATTATTTATCCCACTATTCGCAGGAAGTAAAGCTAAATTGATGAGGGCTAACACCCCATACACTTTATGCCCCATTTTTCCTTACATTACTATGCTTTTTAGCATACACAAAATAAACCAAAATACCTATCATAATCCAAATCATAAAACTGATTAAAGTTAATTTAGAAAGATTTAAAGCTAAATACATACAACTGATTATTGACATTATCGGTAAAAAAGGAACCAATGGTGCACGAAATGGCCTTTCAATATTTGGGTGTGTTTTACGAAGTACAATTACCGCAATACATACAAATATAAAAGCTGTTATCGTTCCCACATTTACTAAATTTGCCAATAAATTCAAATCTACAAGCCCCGCTAAAAGTGCTGCGAGAACCCCTGTAACCCACGTATTAAGAAATGGTGTTTGAAAACGTTTATGTACACTTGAAAGCTTTCTTGGAAGTAATCCATCACGACTCATTGAGTAAGATACCCGTACAAAAGCAAACATAGCTACCAAAAGAACAGTAGTTAAACCAGCAATGGCTCCTACTGATAACAAACCTGCAATTTTATCCTGTCCTACAACACGCAACGCATAGGCAACTGGATCAGCTACATTCAATTCAGTAAATGGTACCATTCCTGTTAAAATAAATGAAACACCAATATAAAGAATTGTACAAATACATAACGATACAAGAAGACCAATCGGAACATTGCGCTGTGGTCGTTTCACTTCTTCAGCTGCTGTAGCAACTGCATCAAATCCTAAAAAAGCAAAAAATACAGTAGCCGCTCCTCCAATAACACCATGAAATCCAAACGGAAAAAATGGTTGCCAATTCTCTGGTTTTACATACTGTCCACCTACAATAATAAATCCTACAATAACTGCAAGTTTAATAATAACCATTATATTGTTAATGCGTGCACTTTCTTTCGCACCACGACTTAACAAAAATGTAACAACTAAAATAATACAAACTGCAGGTAAATCAATGATTCCACCTTTCCCCATGCCCGGTGCCGAGGCAACAAGAGTAGGGATTTTAATATGAAATCCTAGAAGTAATGATTGAAAATAAGCGGACCACCCAGCTGCTACTGCAGAGGTCGCTAATAAATACTCTAACATGACACACCAACCAACTATAAAAGCAAAAATTTCTCCTAATGTAATATATGTATAAGAATATACACTACCGGATACTGGAACAGTAGAAGCAAATTCAGCATAACAAAATGCCACACAGGCACAAACAAGCGCAGCCAATACAAAAGATAGAACAATTGCTGGGCCAGCATGTTTCGCTGCCACAATACCCGTTAATACAAAAATACCAGTCCCAATAATTGCCCCGATTCCTAAAAGAGTTAAATCAAATGCTCCTAACGTTTGATTCAACACCCTTTTCTTTTCTTCATTCATTTCCTTTTTAATTAGTAGACTCATTAGTAGAAACCTCGTTTTCAATATAATCCCTTACTAAGTACAACCTCTTCTATTCTGTTTTAGAATTTTTATAATTATTATTTTTAAATAACTATAAATTTTACTTATTTCCAAACTAATTTTTTAAAAATACAAAAATTCAAAATATACACTTAAAATTACAATGTGATATTCTTGCAAATGATGCATCACTAAGAAACAGAATTGAATTTATCATATAATTAATTCAATTGTCAATAATAAGAGCACTCTTTTTATAATGGATAATTATGTAACAAAAAGTATTATTTCATAATTTAAAATCATGAAATTCTATTCATTACCAGGTATATCCCCTGATTTATTTTTCTAATATTAATATTCCATTCACTATCCCCTACAAGATACATATGCACTCCACTATTTCATAATTGAAATTGTTTTTGTGAAATAAAAACTATAGTCACTTGATTGTATCTTAACTCTATTATTTGCATGATATAAATTTCATATCATACATTTACTTTTTATTATTAATTCAGAAAATAAATTTTTGGTTGCTATATAAATTTCGTATTAGTATAATAAAAAACGTTGTGAATATAACAATTTTAAAATTCAGAATTTTCTTTGTAACAATATGGTATTGTAAAGAATTATTTCAATGGAGGTTTTAAGTTGGCAAATAAAGTACCCTTTTCTCGTGTCCTTGTAATCGGCCTTATGTTATTTGCACTATTTTTTGGTGCTGGAAATTTAATTTTCCCAGCTATGTTAGGCCAAGCAGCTGGGCATAATGTGTGGACTGCTACTGCTGGATTTTTAATTACAGGTGTAGGTCTTCCTTTGTTAGGCGTTCTAGCATTTGGTATTTCTAATAGTGATGATTTACAAACATTAGCGAACCGTGTTCATCCTTGGTTCAGCGCTGTGTACACATTTATTCTTTATTTAGCAATTGGTCCGTTATTTGCACTCCCTAGAGCTGGAAGTGTTTCTTTTGAAATAGGTGTAAAACCATTTTTATCTAACGGAACAGAGACGTTTGCATTACTTATTTTCACAATCATTTTCTTTAGTATTACATGTTGGTTCTCATTTAATCCAACGAAAATTGTAGATGTTGTGGGGAAACTTTTAACCCCTATTAAGCTTACATTCATCGGGATTTTAGTAGTTGCGGCGTTTGTCCAACCAATCGGCCCTATTCAGGCACCTGCAAAAGAATTTGTGAACAATTCTTTTTTTAAAGGTTTCCAAGAAGGCTACTTAACAATGGATACACTTGCATCTTTTGTATTCGGCATTATTATTATCAATGCTATAAAAGAGAAAGGTACTTATGATAAAAAAGAAATAGTGAGCGTTTGTGCAAAGGCTGCTGGTATTGCAGCAATTGTATTAACAATTGTTTATACTTCACTTTCTTATATGGGGGCCGCTAGTGTATCTAAACTAGGGCACCTAACAAATGGAGGAGAAGTATTAGCTAAAGTAGCGAATTATTATTTTAGTTCTTTAGGCAATTTATTGTTAGGCTTAATGATTACTGTTGCATGTTTAACAACAAGCGTCGGACTTGTAACATCATGCTCTTCATACTTTCATAAAGTATTCCCGAAAATATCTTATAAAACATTTGCTGTTATACTTTCTGTTTTTAGCGCATTGATTGCAAATCTTGGTTTGACAGAATTAATTGCGGTTTCTGTACCGGTACTTACAGCGATATATCCACTTGCAATTATGCTAATTGTTTTAACGTTTTTGCACCCTATATTTAAAGGTAGAACTGAGGTATATCAATGGAGCTTACTCCTAACTTTTGTCGTTAGTTTGTTTGATGGACTAAATGCAGCAAATATACCTATTCAAGCAATCAATGTTACTTTTTCTAAATTTCTTCCTTTATACGATGCAGGTTTAGGTTGGATCTGTCCTGCATTTGTTGGAGGATGTATTGGTTACTTCATTTATGTATTCCGGATGAAATTCATTACGAATACTCCGAAAACAAATCATTAAAAAACCATGCAGATAAAAATCTGCATGGTTTTTCCTAATCTTCCATTTCTATTTCCGTATTGTTCTTTTCCACATGCTCATTACGTAATTCTTCTTCCTGCATTTCCATAGAAATCATCGCATGGTAGATCTCCGGATATAATCCAAATATTTGATATACGCTTCCTAAAAACGGCACTTGAACCCCTCTTTTCAAAAATGATATGTCTATACTAAGGGTTCCCTATCTACATCCTACACATTCGTTTTTGTATCTTGTTCCTCATCTTGAACATGCAGTACATGTTGCCATTTTTTATAAGGCGCACTATTTGGATCAACATAGCCTTTCGCATACGAACGATCCCATAGTTGTTTTACAAACATCTCTGCTTCTTTCTTTGCCACCATTTCAGCACCAGTTCCATAATAATCTTGGAAATAAACTAAAATTTCATCAAGAAATAACCGTAACAATTCATCTGATGTTTCCTCAAGCGTCGGGTCATACTTTGCCTCTCGATCATACATTAAAATAATATCTAAAATATTATGGACATGTTCTTTTCTAAGCCATCTTACATCTTGTGCACCTAACACAAAAACATGTGTATATAAATGCCCGCCTTGGAGTGTCGCTTTCTCCTGTTCTTCTTCAAAACGCGACAAAATATTTTCATAAATAAACGGATTATGAAGCAATGCACGGTGTAATTTATAGCTCTCACTTGAAATATTTTTCCCCATTGACTGAATTAAAAAGCTACGCCCTACCCCATTATATTGATAGACAAATTGACCATCGACAGCAACAAGACTAATCCACCGGTACATATATGCATAAAGAAGAGCACGATTACATTTATCATAATCTAACTTCGTTTGCGTTGCATTCAAATCCGGCATAAAGGCTGGTAAGTGCCAATATTTATCTAAATGCGGCGTTAAATTAGATTTTTTAATATTTAACTTATTCACACGACGATAATAAGACTGAAAATAATCCCCTTTATCATTCATAAAACCATTTGCAATATGCCCAGAAGAAAGTTTAGGAAAATCTTGTAATGATAATCCATAGTGTGCTCGGTAACAAATTACTTCAAATGGTGAAAATGCTTCATTTACTGTATCCTTTTCTTGAAACATCTCTTGTAGAAGTTCTTCTTGTAATTCTTGTCTTAGCGAAGGATGTATGCCCCAATATTGTAACTCTCTATGATGAGATACTTTCGGGATAAATGGACTTGCTAGATGGAAAAGGTCTTCAATTTTTTCTCTCACATATTCATTGCGATCACGTTTTTTAAAATCCGCTTCTTTTCGCAATGCTTCAATTATATTGAGCTCTAGTTTGTCTCGATATCGCACTTGAAGTTCAGCATAGCAATACGTTAAAATATGCTCTCGATAGAAATCCTCTACCTTCTTAGATTGACTTTCTTCAGCTTGTGCATCACGGCAATATTCTGCATACAAGCTCATATAAATCTCCGCTGATATATCCTTTGGCAGTACACCTAAATTTAAATGTTGTTGCATATCTTGCCATATTTTTTCTTGCAGCCTTTCATCTGCTAACACATATACATTTGTCGGGTTTGTTTTTCCTTCAAATTCTTTGCTACGCTTTTGAATTTCAAACAGTAAATTTTCACGTGTCTCTTGTAAATTATCAAAGAATCTTTCCCAATGTTGAATCATTTTGTTTACCGCTTGATATAATGATTGATAAACAAGTTCGAGTAACATTTCTTTACGATACTCATTCAATTTATGCACATATTGCGTGACTATATCTTCAAATTCTTTTCGTAACATACGCTGTTGATTATAGAACATTTTCCCAAACCAACCTTGTTGCTGAGCCAGCTCAACACGTCGCACTGCTGTAACTGTACCGTCAATATTACTTACATTAAATTTCTTATCGTAGTTTTGAATTAAATTACGTTTCTGCTCATTATTCTCATGCAATCGATTCATTTTCTCTATTAACTGCTTCCGAATTTCATATAACATGAAACGAGCAGCCACCGGATGAACAGCTTCTGTTTTCTTTAAAAACCACGTGTTTAGTTGATATGACTGTCCTTCTGAACCACTTGGAGCATATCGATCCGATTCTATCATGTCATACAAAAGCGTCGTCACATGTTCATGTACACGGCTTGGTATTGCATAAGCATACAACCGAACAGCATGATCAACCCTCGCCACTTCCCCCTTCATCTGTTCCGTAATTTTGAGTTTTGCGGCCGAAATTTTACACTCATGCTGCAATCTATTTAACTCTTCATCTTTTTGTACAGTACGTTGTACATAGCTTTCAACTGCCTCTAAAAATAACTTTGATTTTGCAATACCAACCTTCCCACCTTCTGCCCCTTCACGTGTTTCATTATACATCTGTCTATAAAAGATATGAGCTTGCTCTGGACGAGTGGCAAGATGCTCTAAATCTTCTAAATAGCTCTTCCCACGCTCTGGCTTCTCACGTTGCATACCACGACGAACATCTTGTTCATAGCGCTGCTTTTTCTCTTGAAACAATTGATCTAAATGAAGCCAGGATTCATCTAAGCCTTGCACGGCCCATTTCAAAGCACAATATTTTAACACATGCTCATACGGATAAATGAGCTTTGCAGTTCCAGCTCCGCAGTAACGTGCTTTTCCATTCGATTCTGCAAGCTGCTGAATTTGATTATCTTCCTGTGCAAAATGACTTGTAGACATCGGGCTAAATAACTGCAAATAAATCGTGTTTGTCATTTGTTCCATATAATCTGATAAATTGTGTAAATGATGACCATGTAAATTTTCATAATCATATAAAAAACAATAATTATACGGCAAATGGTGTTGTTTAATCGTGTGATTCGTCCGGCCATCTTCATCTACTTGATCCGGACGATACTCTAATTCAATCGTTACACCACCTCTTTTTGATAATTCACCTGTTGAGCCCAGGGTAATCGCATGAAGTTCTTTTAAAGAGGCATAACCATTTGCTTGCACAGTTTCAAACTCTTTCGCACTAATCGTACGCGTCTTGACAAGTACATCCGGCATTAAAAACGCGCCACGTATTAAGATGTTATGGTGCTGCAGTTTTTTCCTAAGCATTTCACGCAAATATAATGCAATTTGTAAAAACATACCTGAGCCCGTGCCGCCAGCTAACGATGTGACAATAATCACGCGAACACCATACTCAGTTTGATCACTGGTGACAGGAAATATTTTTTCAATTTCTTGCCAAAAAGCAGTTAATTTATCTTCTTTCATCGCTGCCCGTAAAGCTAGACGTGAAATGACACGAAGTTGGCCAGCTCCTTCTGTTAACGGCTTATCTAAAATAGTAGGATCCATCGGAAACCATTCCGGAATCGTTGGATCCCCCGCAATATATTCTCGCGGTGTTTTACTAGAACTAGTTTGTGTCTTAAACTTACGAATGTGCTCAAATTTACTTAATGTATTCACATCTGTATCAAACACATGCATCGCTACCTTTTTACGTCGTTCTTCTGGTAACTTTTCATATACTTGATGAGTAACAGTACTACCGATTCCACCTAAGCCAATTAAAATTGTTGGAACTTGTAATGTCATGTGAACCACCTTCCTATTAGTATGTATTCAAAAAGAAGGATAAAGAGAGCCGAGCAGTTCGAAGCTCAACAGCCAGGAGGATACGAAGTTTAGCTGTACTACTTGAGTACTGGGCTTTTCGAACTTTCTATTATTCACATTCGTATCGATAAATTTCTTTCCCATACCCTCGATCAATCAGTAAAATCTCATTCGGATATAATGTCTTATGCTCATTCCCGGCCTCTTCCTCTGTGATAAACATACCGTCAATAATCATACCAATCACTTGCGATTCCTTTGCGACAAATACAGACTTCGATCCTTTTTTTGCTATAAAAGTTACCGATTGCACAGTCTTTCGCTCTGCTCGAAATGGAATACCAAAATAATGTTTCCACCACTTGTTTCTTAGTAATTCTGGTTCAGATTGATACAGCCAATCTTTCGCTACTTCTTGATCCCATTCGTAGTACAACATTGCTTTCCGATGAAACCTCGGCCGGACAATCCATCCTAAAATAAGAATCACAACAAGCAAAAATAGTAATGCAACTGGGATTACGAATTGAAAGATTAGCGAATAACGTTCCCAAAATGGTGCATTTTGAATATGAAACGAAATCGTTTTCTTTACTTCTTGTAACTTTGAATCGTTTATAGTGATGGTAGCTTCTATGGTGCCGGTAGCTGTAAAATTGAATGTATCGGAGTAGTAAGGACGAGGGTAAATATAAATTTGATTGCCATGTTTCCGCAGTTCGTAGTTGATCGATTGATGAGATGTGACACCTGTAGATTGTAATAGTTTCTTTACTTCCACTTCTGTCATCGGTTCACCATTCAGTAAGGGTTGCAAGACAAATGGTTTACTCTTTTCTAAATTTGTCACCTTTTCTTCATAGTTTTTCGTAATGACCTGTAAAGATAGTTTTGGTTTAGGTACAGATTCAATTCGGAATTCTCTTGTTTGCCTGTAAAATCCTTTTATATTCATATGAATTTTCCCACGTACTGCCTGTTTTCCAACTTGTGTTTCATAATAGAATCGTTTTCCCTTACTATCCCATTTCATTGGATACATCTTTCCATCTAGTTCTACTTCTGCTTGAAAATAAGAAGATTGAATTGGTAAATCCGTCGGCTTCGCTTCGATTACTGCTTTTGTTCCCTCATACATTTCCTCAACGTTTTTTTTCGCTTTATCCTCTTTATCGTAAGTAGAAACGGTATAATCAAGTGCTGGTTCAACAAGTACTTTCAGCCCTTCTTTCACAATATCTCTATCAATTTCTAGCGTATATGTCCCTGGTTTCATCACTTCACCATTCGTAGCACTAATATGGGTAATACCACCATATAATTTCGATTCTCCTGGTGCATGAATCGAAAAGAACGATTGTACTGCTAATGGTTTAGAAAGTTGTTCTATTTGATATTGTGATACATTAGAAGATTGTTGCACAAGTGTCATTCTTTTTAATGGAAACGGTGTCGTAATCTCTAATTTATTTCCATATATATTCGTTTTCACAACAGATTCAACAGAAGAAAATGGATCTCGATTCGCAACCAAGGCCGCAGCTTGATTTACACTCTCAATGACCCCATCTTCCCCACTTGTTGGCATGATGATGCCATTTATTTCTTTCTTCCAAATTTCTTTGAACGTATTCATCTGTTGTTGCTCTTGCTGACCTAAATTTTCTTCCATTGTTATTAAAACTGGATGCAATGATATTTTTTTTGATTCCATTTCTTTTTTAAATTGTGCTAGTTTCTGTGTGATTTGTTCTTTACCATCAGTCTTTTCTTTTTCGAGTTCATTAAATGCTCCGTCAGTTAATACAATAAGCCAAAATTCACGTTTTCCATTTATGTCTGCTTCCTTTTTAATAGATTGCATTGCTGTTTCTACAGCACGAAACGGCGTATTTAAATAGTTCTTCCACACTCCAATTTCATTAATCTCTGTTTGTCTTTTTTCATTGGTCAGCGTTACATTTAACGCTTCAGTAGGACGACTCATTGGAACATATGAAAATTTATCTTTTTCATCTAATAATGCAACTAAACTTTGCAAAGCATAATTGGCATATTTCCAGCGATCGTTATTTCTCATGCTGCCAGAATCATCATATACAAGTGAAACGACCCTTTCTTTTGCCTCCTCTCCTTTTGCAAAAGTTAAAAAAGGATTCAAACATAATAATAGAAAAAAGATGAATGTGGCACAGATTCGAATCTTCATGATGAGGCTTCGCCACCTTTGTAGACAAATTCCTATGTTTAAATTTATGAAGAGAAACAAGATATATGACTTGTATTTTTAGACAAACAGGCTCTCATAATTTAATTATGTAAATAATATTACTAAAATAAAAAATCTCATTCTGTTGAGCGTTACCTTATAAATTCCGATTAATTGTGCATCTTATAGGATTTATTTTTCACATAAACAAGCCTGCATGGAACAAAAATGAGAACTACAAGCTCTTACTACATTTCATATGGAAAATCACTGTAAAAAAGTTTGATTCCCTTACACCCTATCATATACATAAAAAACACGCCTATAAAAGCGTGTTTTTACTGTTTCACATATACTTCAACAATAGGATTATCTTTACGATCCGCATGCAAACGAATCTTCTCTTCACTTGTACGATAAATACTTGCTAATAACATGATAGTTAACAAATTAGGAGTTTTTCCATCACTCCCAAGTTTTCGTTCAAGTGTTTCTCTATATTCAAAATCTAAATCTCCTTGTATATATGTATACACTTCAAATCCATCTTTCAAATCACAAACGACTCTGTCAATAACATCTGCTCCTATTTGCTTTTCCATTTCACTGCGAAGGGCATTCGTAAATTCATTCCAAGGCACTTCATACGTTTGAAATTGATCTTTAGGTTCCATAAGTCCCACTCCTTTTTCACATACACTCTTCCCATATCTTTTCCCTTTCTTATAACAATTATGAAACTTAGGTCAATCATACAAGCCGCCCTTGTCCCAATAACATATTGTATTACTGTAATACGGAAGGAGGAAAGAACATGCATAGACAAAAATGTTATAATACTTGCCGACGTTATTTAGGTAAAGTTGTACGAATTGAAGATCGTGATGGTTATATTCATCTTGGTAAAATTGTTGATGTAACAGATGATTCTGTTTGGATTACGCCAATTCATCGTCCATCTTTTGATACAGGTTTTGGATATTATGATGCATATGCAAATGGTGGTTGTGATTGTTGCGGTGGCATAGGTCAATGTGACCATTGTGGATTTGGTTTTGATAGATGTTGCGATAGGGGTTTTTGTGGCGGTGGTGCCGTTCAATTAGCTTTCGGGTTTATTTTTGGTATTACTTTAGCTGCATTATTTTTCATCTAATGTACAAAGGGAGCTGACTGCATTTTTAGTCAACTCCTTTAATATACTGTTTTATTTCTCACAAATAAATATCCGGTGCCCTAATATATGTTGGTACATATGCAATACTCGCTCGTGTTGTACCCATGCATCATACAATTCGGTCGGAATAAATTGTGACATGTTCCATTCTGGCTCTTCCATTTGTCCTGCGATCGTCTCCGCAATCGTAGCTCCACCTACAATTGTTACCCTTTTGAATTTTTCCATTTGAAATAAGTCAATCCATTCTGTTTCTGTTTGTAATTCCTTTATTCCATATAAATGTATTATTTTAGCCTCCTCTTCTTTTGTTATATGCTTTTCAATTATCATTTCAATAACAATAAGTTTCCCGTTCTTTCGCAAGACACGATAACATTCAGGAATTACCTGCTCTTTGTTCGTGAAAGCAAGTACAGATTCTCCCAGTACAAGATCAAATTGCTCGTCGAAAAGCGGTAATTTCTCAGCACTTCCTTGAATTAGCTCAATTTGTAACTGTTCTTGTAACCATCTATTTTTTGCTTTTTGAACCATAATCTCATTATTTTCAACTGCTGTGACGTTATAATCATATTGTTTTTTCATATAAGCTGCTGTCCGTCCTGTTCCGCAACCTATTTCAAGTACATTTGCTTCACGGTGTAATGGCAACTGTGCCAATAACTGTTTCGTTAACGTAAAACCACCAGGGTGTGCACTCCCAATTCCATAATAGGCTAAAAAATCAATGTATATATTCCGTTTCATAGGATTCTCCTTCATTTTTTCTATATTACCTATATTCATACAAATAAAAAACGGTGCAAAATAAAAAAGCATTTCTAAGGTGGATTTAGTTCTCCTTAGAAATGCTTTTATCTTCATTACTTACTATTTTCTTCTGTTACATAAGCCCACTTGAAACTGTATTCTGGACTAATGTTATGTTTTACAACACCTTTTACGTTTGGTCTCATTACATACGATCTAGCACTTTGGAATAACGGTACAAGTGCTACATCCTCTTCAAGCAACAGTTTTTCTGCCTTCCCTAACTCTCCCCAACGTTTCTTCGCATCTGCCATTAGCTCTGTCTTACCTTGTTTGATGATTTCATCATATTTTGGATTCGAGTAGCTCATTTGGTTTTGAGAATTTGTTGATTCGAACATATCTAGGAATGTCATTGGATCCGCGTAATCTGGGCTCCATCCAGCATATGAGAAATCGTAATCTTGATCAGATTCTAATTTTAACTTTTGTTTGAACGGTTGCATTTTAATATTTACTGTTACACCTTTTAAATTTTTCTCGATTTGGTCTTTTACATATTCTCCAACTTTTTTCGCATTACTTGTATCATAGTTTAAGAACTCTAGTGTCACCTGATCTTTACCAAGTTCTTTTTTCGCTTCTTCCCATGCTGCCGCCGCTTTTTTCGTATCATTCTTTAAGCCGTTTTTAAACTCCTCTTGGAAGTCTTTCCCATCAGGACTTTTTGCTAATCCGTTCGCTACTAAGTAATCTGCAGGTTTAGAACCATCATTTAAAATTACATTTGCCAAATCCTTTTTATTAATTGACAATGCAATGGCTTCACGCAATTTTTTGCTCTTTAATGGTGTATCTTGACCACCGCGCTTTTGATTTAAACGTAAGAAGAATGTGCCTGGTTCAGAATATACACCAAACTCTTCTTTGTTATTTCTATATTTATCAACAAACTCTCCACTTAATAAAGTAAAGTCAATCTCACCACTATCATATAGATTTACACGAGTTGCCATATCTTTAACAACACTGTAGTTAACTTCATCTAACTTCACAGTCTTTTTATCCCAATAACTATCATTTTTCTTCAGTTTCCATCCTTGCTCATGTTTCCAATCAGTTAGAACAAACGGTCCATTATAAACTGTAGTATCGGATTCTAAACCGTATTTCTCTCCTTTTTCTTTTACGAACTTTTCATTTAGTGGATAATACGATACAAATGCCGTTAAGTTCAAGAAATATGGAGTTGCTCTTTCTAGCTCAACTTCAAGTGTATAATCATCTACGGCTTTTGCACCTAGTGTAGATACTTCTGCTTTTCCTTGATTAATCGCTTCTGCATTTTTAATGTAATATGCAATAAACGCATACTCTGCAGCTGTCTTTGGATCTACTAACCTTTGCCATGCATACACGAAGTCTTTCGCTGTTACTGGATCACCGTTTGACCATTTTGCATCTTTACGAAGTTTGAATGTATATTTTTTACCATCCTCACTTTTTGTGCTGGATTCAGCTGCAGCTGGGATTGGCTTATTATCTTTATCAAGGCGATATAATCCTTCCATTGTATTCCCTAAGATTTGAGAACCAAGTGTATCCGTATTTTTAGAAGTATCCATCGTTGGAATTTCGTTTGTTTCTGTACGATTTAATACTTGCTTTGCTGCATATTTAATATCAGATTTCTTATCTTCGCCACTACTAGAAGACGTATTAGTTTTCTTATCCCCACCTGATCCCGAGCATGCTGTTAATGCCATACTCATTGCTAAAACTGGTGCTACAACCGCTGTAAATTTTTTCATCTTTTTCTTTTTCACTTTTTGTACCCTCCCTAAATTATATGTACGATGCCACTCTTGAGAGATTTCCTGATGTCTATTTTGTTATCAGAAAATTCTTATTAATTAATATTCTACTATTTTTTCTAAGTTTGTAAAGTTATTTTTAAAAATTCAGAAAATTTTTTCTATAATAATGATTCCTTTTTTAATAGTACAATTACAAGATTCTCCCCATCTACTATATGAACCCTGGGATCATCTTATTCGTCTCTCTTTTTTCGAATTCTATATTTAACCTTCTTTCCCCTTATATAACCGATATAAATTTAATAATTCCCTTCAACTCTTTATCAATTTGAGATTATATTATCTTAAAAATTTATAAATAGTACTTTTATTGCATAGTTTATACATCGTGATTTTTTTTAGTAATAAAACAATTAATAAAGTACAACTTTAATCAGTGTGGATTTTCTTCATCTCCCACTGATTATCCCCATGAAAAAGCATCTCCAAAAATAGTTTATCTACCTTTGGAAATGCTTTTCTAATTCAACATTATTTTTTGTCTTCCTCAGTTACATAAGCCCACTTAAAGCTATATTCTGGACTGATATTATGTTTTACAATTCCTTTTACGTTTGGTTTCATTGCATACGCACTGCCTCTTTGATATAACGGCACCATCGCTACATCTTCTTCAAGCAATAGTTTTTCTGCTTTTCCTAACTCTTCCCAACGTTTCTTCGCATCAGACATTAATTCATTCCCAGCCTTTTTAACCATTTCATCATATTTGGGGTTTGAATAGCTCATTTGGTTATAAGGGCTCTTCGTTTCAAACATATCGATAAATGTCATCGGATCCGCATAGTCTGGGCTCCAACCTGCGTAAGAGATTTCATAGTCTTGCGCTGATTCTAGTTTTAACTTTTGTTTAAACGGCTGGATTTTCGTATTAATTGTTACACCTTTTAAGTTTTTCTCAATTTGGTCTTTTACATAATCAGCAACTTTTTTCGCTGTTCCATCATCATAACTTAACAATTCTATTGTCACTTGGTCTTTCCCCAGCTCTTTTTTCGCTTCTTCCCATGCTGCGGCTGCTTTTTTCGTGTCTTGCTTTAAACCGTTTTTAAATGTTTCTGTGAAATCTTTACCGTCTGGACCACTTGCTAGTCCTTTTGGTACTAATTGATCTGTTGCTTTGGAGCCGTTGTTTAAGATAACATTTGCTAAACCTTTTTTATCAATTGATAATGCAATTGCTTCACGTAACTTTTTACTTTTCAGCGGCGTATCTTGACCTCCACGTTTTTCATTTAAACGTAAGAAGAAAGTGCTTGATTCTGCATACTCACCATACTCATCTTTCTTCGGTTTATATTTATCAACAAACTCACCTGATAATAATGTAAAGTCAATTGCGTTAGTATCATATAAGTTCACTTTTGTAGCTACGTCTTTTACAACACTATAATTAATTTCTTCTAGTTTCACACTCTTTTTATCCCAATACTTATCATTTTTCTTCAATTTCCAACCTTGTTCATGCTTCCACTCAGACATTACGAATGGTCCATTATATACAACTGTATCCGCCTCTAAACCGTATTTCTCTCCTTTTTCTTTCACAAACTTTTCATTTAACGGGTAATACGATGGAAATGCTGTTAAATTTAAAAAGTATGGAACTGGTTTTTCTAATTCCACTTCAAGGGTATAATCATCAACTGCTTTAGCACCTAATGTAGATAGCTCTGCTTCTCCTTTATTAATCGCTTCTGCATTTTTAATATAGTAAGCAATAAACGCATATTCAGAAGCTGTGTTTTTATCAAGTAAGCGCTGCCATGCAAACACGAAATCTTTCGCTGTTACTGGATCACCGTTTGACCATTTTGCATCTTTACGAAGCTTAAACGTATATTTTTTACCATCTTCACTTTTCGTGCTGGATTCAGCTGCAGCTGGGATTGGTTTATTATCTTTATCAAGGCGATATAACCCTTCCATCGTGTTCCCTAAAATTTGCGAACCAAGTGTATCTGTTGATTTTGAAGTATCCATTGTTGGAATTTCCTGATTTTCTGTACGATTTAATACTTGTTTTGCCGCATATTTAATATCCGATTTCTTCTCTTCACCACTATTAGACGTTGTACTTGTCTTCTTATCTCCACCTGATCCCGAGCATGCCGATAATGCCATACTCATTGCTAAAACTGGCGCTACAACCGCCGTTAGCTTCTTAATCTTTTTCTTTTTCATTTGTATACCCTCCCTAATTTTATGTACGATAATACCTCTCTATTTTTCTGATATATTTATATTATCAGAAAATTCTTATTAATTAATATTCTACTGTTTTTTTATGTTTTGTAAAGTTATTTTTTGAAATTCCAGAAAATACTTTCTACTATAATAACGATGTGCTTTCGTTACACTAATTTGCAAGAAATTACCATTCACTATATGAGAAAAGTATATTTCTTATTCTTTATATATATGCCTTCTAGTGACGAAAGCCTCTATAAGTAAGATTCACTACATAGAAAAAAGCACCTCTAAAAGTAGACACCCTACCTTTAGAAATGCTTTTATCTTCATTACTTACTATTTTCTTCTGTTACGTAAGCCCACTTGAAGCTATATTCTGGACTGATGTTATGTTTTACAACACCTTTTACGTTTGGTTTCATTACATATGATCTAGCATTCTGATGTAATGGTACAAGCGCTACATCTTCTTCAAGCAACAGTTTTTCTGCCTTCCCTAACTCTTCCCAACGTTTCTTCGCATCTGCCATTAACTCTGTTTTTCCTTTTTTGATGATTTCATCATATTTCGGATTTGAGTAACCCATTTGGTTTTGAGAGTTTGTTGATTCGAACATATCTAAATATGTCATTGGATCCGCATAGTCTGGGCTCCAACCACCATATGAGAAGTCATAATCTTGTTCAGATTCTAACTTTAACTTTTGTTTGAACGGTTGCATTTTAATATTTACTGTTACACCTTTTAAGTTTTTCTCAACTTGGTCTTTTACATATTCTCCAACTTTTTTCGCATTACTTGTATCATAGTTTAAGAACTCTAGTGTCACTTGATCTTTACCAAGTTCTTTCTTCGCTTCTTCCCATGCTGCCGCTGCTTTTTTCGTATCATGTTTCAGACCATTTTTAAACGTTTCTTGGAAATCTTTACCGTCAGGGCCGTTTGCTAATCCTTTTGGTACTAAGTAGTCAGCAGGCTTAGAACCATCATTTAAGATTACATTTGCTAAATCTTTTTTATTAATTGACAACGCAATTGCTTCACGTAATTTCTTGCTCTTTAATGGTGTATCTTGACCACCGCGTTTTTGGTTTAAGCGTAAGTAGAACGTACTTGGTTCAGAATATACACCAAACTCTTCTTTGTTATTTCTATATTTATCAACAAACTCTCCACTTAATAAAGTAAAGTCAATCTCACCACTATCATATAGATTTACACGAGTTGCCATGTCTTTAACAACACTGTAGTTAATCTCATCTAACTTCACATTCTTTTTATCCCAATAACTATCATTTTTCTTCAGTTTCCATCCTTGCTCATGTTTCCAATCAGTTAGAACAAACGGTCCATTATAAACCACTGTATCAGATTCTAAGCCGAATTTCTCTCCTTTTTCCTTTACAAACTTTTCATTTAATGGGTAGTACGATGGGAATGCTGTTAAGTTTAAGAAATACGGAACTGCGTTTTCTAGTTCAACTTCAAGTGTGTAATCATCTATCGCTTTTGCACCTAGTGTAGATACTTCCGCTTTCCCTTTATTAATTGCTTCTGCATTTTTAATATAGTATGCAATAAACGCATACTCTGCAGCTGTCTTTGGATCTAACAAACGTTGCCACGCATACACGAAGTCTTTCGCTGTTACTGGATCACCGTTTGACCATTTTGCATCTTTACGAAGTTTAAATGTATATTTTTTGCCATCTTCACTTTTCGTGCTGGATTCAGCTGCAGCTGGGATTGGCTTATTATCTTTATCAAGGCGATATAATCCTTCCATTGTATTCCCTAAGATTTGAGAACCAAGAGTATCTGTACTTTTGGAAGTATCCATCGTTGGAATTTCGTTTGTTTCTGTACGATTCAGTACTTGTTTTGCTGCTAATTTAGCATCAGATTTACTATCACTTCCGCTTGAATTCGTACTTGTTTTTTTGTCTCCACCTGTAGAACATGCCGTTAATGCCATACTCATTGCTAAAACTGGTGCTACGACTGCTGTTAGTTTTTTCATCTTTTTCTTTTTCACTTTTGTACCCTCCCTAATTTCTTGTACGTTTCTAGATTAAGAAATTTCTGATAATTCTGTTTTTCTTTATATTCTTATCAAAAGATTTCTATTAACTATTATTCTACTAATTTTTTGTTTTTTGTAAAGTATTATTATTAAAAATTTTATAAAAATTATTTTATTGCACTAATATTCATAAACATGCCACTACGTTGATATAGCATTTTTTTGTATTCCTACATGCATTTGATTTTTCTTCTATTTATTCCAATTGTAAAGAAAACTCTTCTGAATTATTGTTAATAAATAATGTATAATTCTAGCAAATCCTTTCTTAACAAAATATAAAAGCAGACATTTATAATTATCTGCTTTACTAAAAAATTTTTATATTGTGTGCTATACTTCTTAACCCTCTTCACCTTCTTTTTTAATTTGCTGTTCACTTAATTCAAGATGGCTTTGAAGTTTATTGCTAAGTTCTCTTAAACTCTTTGTGTCTGGATTATAATAATATACTCGTTCACCATTCGGACCATTTGGTAAATATAGATCATCTCCGGTTAATTGTATTTTCTCAATTGAAGCATTTAAACCATATTTGTAAAACGACAGCATATCAGCCAAAGCTAAGTTTGTCTTAAAATCACCGTCTACAGCATCAATCATTTTTCCTATTTTTGTAACAGACCCTACGCTTTTTAATTTTTTTAAGATTGCTTCAATGACGAGCTGCTGACGCAGTCCTCTCATTGCATCACTATCAATATGCCGCGTTCTTGCAAGAGCGAGTGCTTGTTCACCAGTTAATGTTTGTATTCCTTTTTTCAAATGGATAGCATCAGGCTCATCTTTACTATTTTGTTCAGAAAACTCAATCGGAACATCTATTTCAATGCCACCCAAATCATCAACAATTTTTATAAACGAATTGAAATTGAATTTCACAAAATAATCAACCGGTACATGTAATAATTTTTCTACTGCTTCAACAGAAGCTTGTGGTCCTCCATCCTTTCCATTCTTTACAAAACCTCTTCCATATGCATGAGTTATTTTATCCTTTTTCTTTTCAATTGGAACATATGTATATGTATCACGTGGTATACTAATTAATTTGACTGTTTTATCATCTTTATTAAAAGTCGCTAGTAATAATGCATCTGTATGAAACGAACCATTGTATTCTTTTTGACGCTCCTTATTTTCATCAATACCCATAATTAAGAGAGAAACATTATTGGTTATTGGCTTTACAACTTCCTCACGTAAGTCAGATTTCTCACCACGCGCTAGGCTGAGAGATGCTTTTTGCACTGCATTTGAAGCTTTATTGTATAGGTACGCACCGTATCCAACGCCACTAGCTAACAAGATCCCTAAAAATATGCCTATCACTCTTCTTTTTTTAGATTTTTTCTTATTCTTTTTTTCACGTGAAAGTACACTCTTCTCCACATTATTTCCCCCGATTCTTATTATTCTATACAAATTAAAAACTGACAAAATGACAAATTCCTTATTTACTCAATACATTTTTCAACTTTTCGTATGAAGATACATCTTTTTGATATACGTTTTCATTTATTCTTTTATTTATTTGTATCTTTTCTGTAGTAATAGAATACTGAATCATCCCTTTATCGAAACTAAGAAAATTTAGCATGATTCCCGTATTTTTTTCAACAATCATTTCAAATTCCCCCTGTAAATCTTCTGATGTACTAACAGGCATCTCTATATTTATAACGCCCTCTATTTTGTAACAATCTAATCCAAGATACTTTATTTCTTTGAAATTCCAATCTTTATATCTAATTAACAAATCTGCAAACTCAGATTGAATACTGTATGTAGCGAATCCGACATATTCACCGTCATATCGTTTCTTCTCTCCTACTTTATTAAAGACCCTTTCGGTAGGAGTTAATTTTAGTAATTCTTTGTTTTTTGGTTCAGGCTTCCAATCCACTTCTTTATAAGTAGCATCTTTATCATTAAATTCCTGTCTTTTTCCATTGTTATATAAAATCGTCATTTTCTTTGATTGCCGATCCTCTTTAGAAGAAATTCCCCTCTTATTCTCTGTATCAATTGCATATTTGTAAGTAGTAATAAGATGAGATGAACTCGTATATTCTTCAAATTGGCCTGTTACATTTTTAAAATAATCAATTGAATCTAGCATTTTTTGATGAATCTTTTCTTTTTCAGGATAATTCACGTTAGATTTTGTTTCTTCTTCATTTTCATAATCTGAAAATGCTTTTTTCGTTACATATTCAAATACCCCACCTTTTTGTGCGAAACTTTGCACAGAAAATTCAAGCATAGAAACGAGTGATAATACCATTATTGCCGCACTAACAGCCATAATTTGAACTCTATAAGATTTATTTTGAACAGGAATATTATGTAACGTATCACTAATTTTCTGATTCAAATGCTCTGGTAACAATGTCTTTTCTTTTTCTATTCGCTTTTTCAGCTTTTCATCAAACAGTTTGTCTCTATCCATCGTATTAGCACCCCCTATTCCATTTTTAATTGCTCCTGTAGTTGTTCCCTCGCTCTCGACAATCTTGATTTAACTGTACCTTTTGGGATTTCTAATAATGTTGCAATATTTTCTTGATTCATATCCTCGTAATAATACAACACTGTTACAGCTCTTAATTCTTCATTTAAGGACTGAATTGCATTATGCAAGTCTAGATCTTCGTAATCGTCAAACGATATCATCTGATAATCACTCTCTTCCATTACGATTACTTTTTTATGCGACCGAATTATTTCATTACAATGATTAATTAAAATTCGTATTAACCATGTTTGAAAAAACTCCTCATTTTTAAGTTTTTTTATATTTTCATACGCTTTCAAAATTGTTGTTTGCATCGCATCTTCTATATCAACTTCATCATGTAGCATTGCTTTTGCAATACGATAAAGCTTAACTTTATGTGTATGTATTAAGGAAACAAATGCTTCATGATTACCTTTTTTAGCTAAAGAAACATCCGTCTCTTCTTTCACCATAGTTTTATATAACGGTAGTACTTTCACTGTTTGTCCTCCTGTTTTATTTCTCTCAATAAAACTTTACACTTATTAGACGGTTTAGTGCGATAAAAGGTTCATTTTTTTCTTAATTTTCTAGAAATAAAAAAGATAGTTAATTCCTTTATGAACTAACTATCTTTTCAACCATATTCATCTACAGCGGCAAGTCTCTCTTCTTGAACAACACAATCGCTACTGCAAAGATACAAATAGCACCGCAAGTTAACCCAATACTCACCGGCCATATGTTATATGTTCCTGCCACAATTTCTTCTGGACGGAACAGTGAGAATAATGATATATTTCTCATCCATTCTAGCTTATCACTTAATTTCCCCACCATATTTAATACATAAAATAAAATGGTTAGACTTGCTGAATAGCTAAGAGCTTTTCTTTCATCATTACATAGACAAGAAAATAAAAATGAATAGGCACTGACTACCAAAAATACAAGTCCCCCTACTAAATTCATCTTGAAAAATAATTCTTGATTTAGATTATTGTCTTTTAAGAACCACTCTGCTCCTAATACACCAGCTCCGTACGTAGCAAGTGTAATAATCAGTAATCCAAGAATAAGAACTACTGCTTGTGTTATTGCAATCTTCACTCTAGATACAGGTGTTGCTAGTAAATACGCCATCGCTCCTTTATCTACATAATGAGCTATTAAGTGCGTCGCAACTGTTACACTAAAAACCGTCAAAATGATAATAAACAACATGCCATAGTATTCACCCGCTAAGAACTCACTTACATTTTGAATCGGAGTTTCCATACCAACTATTTTTTTCACACTCTCTGGCATAGCACCTATCAGTTCATTTAACCCTTTTGCTGATACGAGTGATGGGAATATCCAAATTAACAACCATAAATAAAGAGCCGCACCAATCGAATAACTCCATATACTTTTTGAATTTTCTTTAAAGCTAGCTAAAAACAGCTGTTTATTCATGGTTTGCACCCTCTTTCGCATCATAATAATGCATAAATAAATGTTCCAAATCCATAGCTCTCGTTTGAAGTGCTTTTACATTATACTGTGCAAGTATTTGTAATACTTCCTGATAATTCCCCTGCACAATAACGGATGCTGTATTCCCCTTCACTGCTTCAAATTGCAAATTTTTCTTTTGTAAAGACCGCATTTCCTCTTGAGAGGACACTGTTACATCCATTACCTGTCTTCTCATCCCCTGTAAATCATGAATATTTTCCACTGTTACAAGACGTCCTTCTTTAATAATCGCTACTCGGTCACATGTCCGCTCGATTTCTGTGAAAATATGTGACGACATAAGGATTGTCTTTCCTTTTTGTTTTTCTTCTAGTATTAAATCAATAAAAGTTTGTTGCATAAGTGGGTCTAATCCTGATGTTGGTTCATCTAGAATTAACACCTCTGGATCATGCATAAATGCAGCAACAATGCCTACCTTTTGTTTCATCCCTTTAGACATTTTTCGAATCGGTGTTTTCACATCAAATTGTAATTTTTCAATAAGCTCATCACGTCGTTTTGTTTCTTTCAATCCTCGCATACCTTGCATTAGTTTTAAAAATTCTAATCCATTCATTCCTTCTGTAAAAGAAATTTCTCCTGGCAAATAACCAACTTCTCTTTGGATTTTCGCAGCCTCATTCCAGCAATCTAATCCAAAAATTTCTGCATGACCAGCTGTTGGTTTGATAAATCCCATTAAATTACGAATCGTCGTTGATTTCCCTGCACCATTCGGTCCTAGGTAACCGAAAACTTCACCTTCTTTTACTTGAAAAGTAATATCAAATAACCCTTTTCCATTTGAAAATTGCTTTGTGATATTTTGGACTGAAATCATTATCCCACCTCATTTTTTGAAATATTTAACTATTTATATTTCAAAATCATTGTACTCCTCTCCAATTATATTAGCAATAATTTTTTGAAATTTTTATAAGCCTATATTTCAAAATTATTGTCTTCATCTTTATTTTCTTGTATATTTTAGGTGAGGTGATTGTATTGAACGGGTTTGAAAAAGTGAAAGAAAAGAAAAAACGCGCCATTAAAGACGCGGCATTGTTATTATTTTCAGAACGTGGATTTAACGAGGTAAAAATAGAGGATATTGCAAAAAAAGCGAAAGTATCCCAAGTGACGATTTATAACCATTTTGGGAGTAAAGACGCTCTTTTTAGAGAACTTATTCAAGAATTTGCGACTACTGAATTCCAATACTATAAAGAGCTAGCATCCGAAAACAGGCCTTTCCATGAAATACTGCATAAAATGATTGTTAGAAAAATGGAAAGCGGCGGATTATTTCATCCTGACATGTTGTTGCAAGTGATCCAAAGAGATTCAGAGCTTCGCGAATTTATATATCGTTATCAAAATGAAACCGTCCTGCCTTGGTTTTTAGAGATATTAGAACATGCACAACGTAACAATGAAATTAATCCCAATCTTTCAAAAGAAATGATGTTACTATACATTCAAATGTTCAGTAAATTAGGTGATGACTACGGGCCTCAATTATTGGAAGGAGATCGCGAAAAACATATTCAAGATATTGTTACGATGTTTTTTTATGGGCTTTCTAATCCTGAAAATAATATTTAGAAAAATTAGGCATACAATTCAAAGACTCGGTTCACATCATACTATAAATAAAAAAGACACGATTTCGTGTCTTTTTTATTTATAGTAAAATCACCTTGCCTGTTGTACTACTTTCAATTGCATATTCGATTAATCGAATCACTTGTAAACCGTCTTCAGCTGTTACAGGAGGTTGCACACCATTTACTATACTATCTCGAATTCCTTTATAATACATTTCATAGCATCCCACTTCTGTTGGAATGCGTTTTTCTTCCTCTTCTGTTTCTAAAACAGTAAAATTACTTTCACTATCTTCTCCATATCCATTGTCACCTGGCTTCATACCAGCTTTTAATTGGTCTTCTTGTGAATCCATACCATATTTTACAATCGAACCTTTATCCCCATGAACATTGAAATGAGGTCCCGCATGTTTCACATAACTACTACTGTGTAAAATGACACGCATGCTTCCATAATGAAGTGCAATATGGAAGTAATCATCCGTTTCTGCTCCAGGCCGTTGTCTCACTACATCTGCACTAATGGCATCTGGTTTTCCAAACAAATGTAATGCTTGGTCAATTAAATGCGATCCTAAATCATATAAAATCCCTGAACCTGGTAAATTCTTTTCACGCCAGCGATCACGTACATGAGGACGGAAACGATCAAAATGTGCTTCATATGTATACACATTCCCAATTTGTTTTTCCTCAATCAATTTCTTTATTGTTAAGAAATCATTATCAAAGCGGCGATTATGATACACACTAACAACTACATCATGCTCTTTCGCCAATCTAATAAGCTCTTCTGCTTCTTCAACTGAAACAACAAACGGTTTTTCTACAACGACATGTTTACCATGCACAATAGCTTCTTTTACAAATGGAAAATGCGTTGTATTTGGTGACGTAATGACAACAAGGTCAATGTCATCTCTTGTCACTAATTCATCAATATTACTAACAACCTGCACATTCGGTAACGCTTGTTTCACTATATCTTCTTTTGAAGATACAATCGCACGAATATCATATTCATCAATCGTTTGTAATAAAGGGATGTGAAATGTAGTACTAGAAAATCCAAATCCAACAATCCCTACTCCTATTTTTTTCATATATTCCTCCATATTTGAGAACGATTTCATAGTTATTATATCAAGTTTTATTTTATTTACATAACCATTTGCTCATTCTTAGATTGATACAAATGAAGGAAAACTTTAATCAGTAGGGTTTTATTCATAACCCGCTGATTATTAGCTCTTACCGATCCGGATTTTATAAGCAGTTGAGTCCCACCTAATTCCTTTGCTTTTACTGAGTTTTGAAGTGGTGATCTTACTGCCCACGCATAGCGGGAGAAAAATATAGAAGATAAGGAAAATTGTCCTCATTGCCATCAAGCTAAGAAAACTATTGTCCGCCCTAAGCACTAACTCTTTACATTTATCTCATCTTATTTACTTTATTCTTCTATAAGATTTTATAAACACAAAATTTTCTCAATATACAAAACAAAAACATAATTTATAATAACTCTTGAGCTAATCATTTTACAATTACTCATATTCTATTTTCTAAAAGCCTTTATTACATGATTTTCATCTCTTAAACAAGGAAGGTTGAAGTTATGAGCAATACAAAAAAACTAGAATACATATTGTTTAGTAGCTGGTGTGTTTCTTTTATTGCAACCATCGGGAGTTTATATCTATCTGAAATAATGAAATATGAGCCCTGTACATTATGCTGGTACCAACGTATTCTCATGTATCCACTAGTTCTTTTACTAGGGACGGCTATTATACGGAAAGATTATAGGATTGGGATTTACAGTTTGGTTCTCGCTATCATTGGTGCATGTATAGCTGCTTATCACTATTCCCTTCAAAAAATCCCATTTTTATCTGAAAACGGAACATCATGTGGGAGAATACCTTGCACAGGTGATTATTTAAATTGGTTCGGATTTATTACAATCCCATTTCTCGCTCTAATAGCCTTTCTTATCATTATTATTTGTGGCTTTATTCTTATTAAAGTAAGCAAGGAGAGAAACAGTATATGAAAAAAATGCTTTTTTTCATGATTACTATTTTATCAATATTTACACTTATTTTTATTCTAACCAATAAAGGAACAAAAAGTGAAAAAACCACAAGTACTGAAAAGGTAGATTATTATAAAAATCAAATTACCCCCGAACAATTGCAACAAGATCTATCAAATCACAAAACAAAAGTAGTTTATTTTTACAAAACGACCTGTCCGCATTGCCAAAAGATTTCACCAATTGTAGTTCCTATGGCAAAAAATATGAATATCGATATGCAAGTTTTGAATCTAGAAGAGTATAAACAAGGTTGGACTATGTTTCAGATAAAAGGAACACCTACAATTATTTCTTACAAAGATGGAAAGGAAATGAATCGTATATTAGGAGAACAACCTTTACAAACGTTTCAAACATGGTTTGAAAACAACAAATAAGAATTTTTGTTTTACCAAAAACACTATTTTTTCAAACTAGTAACTAGAGTATTGATAAAGAAACAAACATTAGCTTTATTTTTAAACATACATTCTATTCATTTATAGGGAGAAAGGGGCTCTCCCTCATGCTTATCAATCTTAAATAAAAGATGATACTTGATAGGTATGCGGGGGATTCCCCATCTGCAATAAAATATAATTTATTAGGAGGTAACACGTATGTTTAAAAAAGTTGCATTATCAATTGCTTCAGTAGCAGTAGCTGGTTCAGTTTTATTTGCAAGTCAATCGGTAACGGAAGCTGCTTTTTATCCGGTACAAAAAACAGGTTCTGGGCTAGATCTTCGTACGACTCCGACAATAAATGGTACAAGAACTGAATCAAACATTCCAGATGGCACTAATCTTTGGTTGTTTTGCTATGTGAATGGCGAATCTTATATGGGAAGTAAGGTTTGGGATTTTGTAGATGATAATGGCTATGGTGGCGAGTTAGATCAAGGCTTTGCTCCTGACTATTTCATTAAAACTGGTTCTTCTAAACCAGTTGTTGGATACTGCGCTTTTTAATTGGAAATAAAAGAAAACAGCCTCATCAGGCTGTTTTCTTTTTACATAGTAATATCAGTAGTGGTTACTCCACTCACCTCATTTTTTGTTTGCTGCTCTCGTATCACATCAGTAATTACTTTTACGGATTTAACATCATTTGGAGCTTGAGGTAAGAAACAAATTAGTGTTAACTTCATTTTCTCCTTCGCATTTAAGCTTCGACTTTTTGGGTCCGCATTCATTTTATATACATCTACTTCCTCACCATTACTTAAAACAAGTGTTTTAAAAGGACCTTGTTCCAAATCAAGCACTTGATCTGAAGTATTTTCTAAAGTGGTTGTAAATTGTATTGCATTCATTTGCTCTGTACTTAGTCCTCGTTCTTTTAAGTTGTATTTCCCAATTTCACTTACTTCTGTACTCTGGATCACCTTAATTCTTTCTACTTGAATATGAAGAGGCCCTGCTTCTATCATTGTATTAGGCTCACTTAATTGCTTTAGAGTCACTGTTCCAAGTGGATGCTTTGCCTCTTGTCCTACGTGTGTTAATGGCTCTGTATAAGGCTTAGTTTTTACATTAGTTTCAGCTATTGGCGCTTTTTTAGTATCAGGTTCTACCTCTTTTTCAGAATTTGTTTGATTGGAACAAGCCGATATAAATATACATGTAGATACAGTCATTAAAAAGGAATATACTTTTTTCATTTATGGACTCCTTTATTACAGAATATAGTTCATACATTTGTTACTGTTCCATAGTTCTTAAGTTATTGTAAATTAATAGTTTGAATTTTTAAATATTCAATTCAAGAATTTATGTAATTCTATATTGAGAAAATTTATGTAAAGATACTTATTTTGTACAACAGGAATTTTATAAAGTAAAACTTCCATGAGTGGCAGGTTTCTTCCCCCTACTTATGGTTAGTTGAACCAATTGGGCATTCATCTCCCACTTCTTTGCTTTTCACTGAAATTTGACTTGAGAGTGATACTGTCGTTAATACGGGATAAATCCTAAAATGTATTAGAATTAAAGCTTCCAATATTTCAAAAAAACCATGCTCTATATAATATAGAACATGGTTTTCACTAATAAAATGAGTATATTTAATTGGAATATTTACTATCGCTTATTCATTCTATCCGTTTCTTCGTCCACGTCTCAACCACTTCACCAGTCTCACTAACATCTAACACTAAACTACCGTTGCTATACCGGTCTTTATTACGAAATACTTTTGGATCTATTTCTTCTACAATCTGTTTTTCTGTTTTCATATAAACAAGTTCATCATCACGAACAATTTCAATACCAACAATACGGTACGGATTACGTTTTAACTCTTTAAAGATAACAAGACCTCGCTTTGCCCTTGTTGATTTTTCAATTTCAGATGCTTTTAATCGTTTTACTGCACCGCGCTGCGTTATGAGAATAAGTTGATCTTTTTCACCATCTAACGGTTTACCAGAAGCAACGTAGTCATCTTCCTTTAAATTAATCGCTTTTACACCAGCCGCCCTTACACCAACTGGACTTACTTCTTCTTCACCAAAAATAAGTGCATATGCACCATGTGTTGCAAGAACAATATCACTTGTTCCATCTGTTGTGAATATATCTACAACTTCATCATCTTTTTTCAAGTTCACAGCAACAAACGCTCTTGAATAGCGCTGAACCTTGTACTGATTTAGTTCCGTTTTTTTGATCATACCATTTCGCGTTACAAATACGATAAATCGCTTCTCTTCCTCGAAATTCGGTACAACAGTCGCCCAAATTAATGTTTCATCCCTATCGAGCGAAACAATATTCGCAACGTGCTGACCTAAATCTTTCCAACGAATATCTGGCATTTCGTACACTGGAAGATAAATATAGTTTCCTTTATTCGTGAATAAAAGAACCGTTTCTGTTGTGTTTGTATCGAAACGCTCAAGTAAGATGTCGCCCTCTTTCATACCGAAGTCTTTTCCGTTCGATGCGTTATGTGAGCGCCAACCCGTTCGCTTCACATACCCTTCTTTCGTTACAGTAACGATGACATCTTCTTGTGGAATCATAACTTCCACATCGATTTTTATTTCTTCAATTTCCTCTTCAATAACGGCACGGCGATTATCACTATACGTTTTCTTTACTCTCTTCAAATCTGTTTTTATTACTTGAAGAAGCCTTTTCTCACTTTGTAAAATCGCTTGTAATTCTGTAATTTTCTTTTCTAGTTCTTCCGCTTCTTTTTCTAGTGCTGTAATATCTGTATTTGTTAAACGATACAATTGCAGTGATACAATTGCTTCCGCTTGTACTTCTGTAAATCCAAATTTTGCACTTAAATTATCTTTTGCATTACGTTTATCTTTAGATGCTCGAATTGTTTCAATTACCTCATCTAAAATCGATAATGCTTTCATTAAGCCTGCCACTATATGCTGGCGGTTTTCTGCTTTTCTAAGTTCATATTCTGAACGACGTGTAACAACCTCTTTTTGATGCCCAATATACGCATCTAGAATTTTCGGTAATGTCATAAGCGTCGGACGACGGTTATTAATAGCTACCATATTAAAGTTATATGGCACCTGTAAATCCGTATTTTTATATAAATAATTTAAAATACCTTCTGCATTTGCTTCTTTTTTCAATTCTACAACAATACGAAGACCCGTACGATCCGTCTCATCACGTACTTCAGCAATTCCATCTAGTTTTTTATCTAGACGTAATTCATCCATTTTCTTTACTAGATTTGCCTTATTTACTTCATATGGAATTTCTGTAATAACAATTTGTTGTTTACCACCACGGATGGTTTCAACTTCTGCTTTTCCGCGAATGATGATTTTTCCTTTTCCTGTTTCATACGCTTTTTTAATTCCATCAATCCCTTGAATAATACCACCTGTTGGAAAGTCAGGTCCTTTAATTACTGTTAATAAGTCATCAACGGAACTATTTGGCTTGTCAATACGCATCATTGTAGCATCGATTACTTCACCAAGATGATGCGGCGGAATCTCGGTTGCGTAACCAGCAGAAATTCCTGTTGAGCCATTTACTAATAGGTTTGGGAACATCGCTGGCAGTACGACTGGCTCTTCACTTGTATCATCAAAGTTCGCTACAAATTCTACTGTTTCTTTATCAATATCACGAAGCAATTCAGAGGCAATCGGCGATAACCGCGCTTCTGTATAACGCATCGCTGCCGCTGGGTCACCATCCACACTACCATTATTCCCATGCATTTCAACTAAGACGTTACGTACTTTCCAATCTTGACTTAGACGAACCATCGCCTCATATACAGAGGAATCACCATGTGGATGGTAATTACCAATAACATTACCAACTGTTTTGGCCGATTTACGAAACGCCTTATCATGTACGTTTCCTTCTACATACATGGAATATAAAATACGACGTTGTACCGGCTTTAAACCGTCACGCGCATCTGGTAGCGCGCGGTCTTGAATAATATATTTACTGTAACGTGCAAAACGATCACCTAACACGTCTTCAAGCGGGAGGTCATGAAACTTCTCTGCTTGCATGTTATTCCACCTCCGTCTCCATAATCATTTCATTTTCCAAAATATTTCCTTCTTCTTGCATACCAAATTGTACATTGCGTTCAATCCATTTACGACGTGGTTCTACTTTATCACCCATTAATGTGGTCACGCGTCGTTCCGCTCTTGCCGCATCATCAATTTTCACGCGAATTAATGTCCGCGTTTCTGGATTCATTGTCGTTTCCCATAACTGATCCGCGTTCATTTCACCTAGACCTTTATAGCGCTGCAACATATATCCCTTACCAACTTTTTTCGTCACACCATCTAACTCTTCATCCGACCATGCATATTCAATTACTTCACTTTTTCCTTTTCCTTTACTTACTTTATATAAAGGTGGAAGAGCAATAAATACTTTACCTGCCTCAATTAACGGCTTCATATAACGGTAGAAGAATGTAAGTAATAACACTTGAATATGGGCACCGTCTGTATCGGCATCAGTCATAATTACAACTTTATCATAGTTAATATCCTCGACAGAAAATTCGTTTCCAACACCACCGCCAATTGCATAAATGATGGTATTAATCTCTTCATTCTTGAAAATATCAGCAAGCTTTGCTTTTTCCGTGTTAATTACTTTACCTCGTAGTGGTAGAACTGCTTGGAAACGGCGATCACGTCCTTGCTTTGCAGAACCACCGGCAGAGTCACCCTCTACTAAATATAGTTCGTTCTTCTGCGGATTTCGTGATTGCGCAGGTGTTAACTTCCCGCTCAATGTTCCTTCTGAACGCTTTTTCTTCTTACCAGTCCTTGCTTCTTCTCTTGCTTTTCGTGCTGCTTCACGGGCTTGTGCTGCTTTAATTGCTTTTTTCACAAGAAGTGTTGCTACGTCTGGATTTTCTTCTAAAAAGTATGCTAAGTGTTCGGACACAATCGCATCTATAGATGAACGGGCTTCACTTGTTCCAAGCTTCCCCTTTGTTTGACCTTCAAATTGTAGTAAATCCTCCGGTACACGTACAGAAACAATTGCCGCTAACCCTTCGCGAATATCTGTACCTTCTAAATTTTTATCTTTCTCTTTTAACATTGAGACTTTACGAGCGTATTCATTAAAAACACGTGTCATCGCTGTTTTAAATCCCGCTTCATGTGTCCCGCCATCTTTCGTACGTACATTGTTTACGAATGAAAGAATATTTTCTGAATAGCCATCGTTAAATTGAAATGCAAGTTCTGCTTCAATCCCATTTTGTTCACCAGCGAAGTATACAACCGGATGGATTGAGTCCTTTTCTTCGTTTAAATAAGCAACAAAAGCTTCAATTCCTGTTTCATAATGAAAAACATCTTCTAAATCATTTCGTTCATCTTTTAAAGTGATTTTCATGCCTTTTAACAGAAATGCAGATTCACGCAATCTCTCACATAACGTTTCGTAGTTATAATTTGTTGTACTGAAAATAGATGGATCTGGTTTAAAATGCATCGTTGTTCCAGATTGTTTCGTTTTTCCGATTTTCTCTAGTGTTGTTGCAGGAACACCACCATTTTCAAAACGTTGTTCGTATATATTCCCATCACGTTTAATAGTTACAACGAGCCATTCTGATAAAGCATTTACAACCGATGCACCAACACCGTGTAAACCACCACTCGTTTTATAACCTCCTTGTCCAAACTTACCACCTGCATGAAGTACAGTTAAAATAACTTCAGGTGTAGGTTTTCCAAGCTTATGCATTCCCGTAGGCATTCCACGCCCTTTATCAATAACACTAATACTATTATCTTTATGTATTATGACAGAAATTTCGTCACCAAATCCCGCTAATGCTTCATCAACGGAGTTATCTACTATTTCGTATACTAAATGATGCAATCCACGGCTATCTGTACTCCCGATATACATACCCGGGCGTTTTCGCACGGCTTCAAGACCTTCAAGCACTTGAATGGCATCTTCGTTATATTGAAATTGATGCTTTGCCAAACTCCTTGCCCCTTTCCTAATCAAATCAGAACATATGTTTCTATTATAGAATAACGCCTTAACCATACTTTTGGCAAGTTATGTTATGTCTTTTATATACCATTTTCAATAGAAAAATCCTTGTTTTTTCACAAGGATTCCTCTAGGCTACTATTTCAGAAAAATAATCGTTTGTCAACGAGAAATGGATATGTATTCCAAATTACATACTCCACCATTTGATAATTAACCAAATGACAATTATCCAAAATGGGATAACCAGTAGCAATCCCCAAAAACAGCCTTTAAAAAATCTCATGATGAACACCTCGTTCATCTGCCCAGTTTTCAAATGTTATCCTGAGCTGAATTGACCTTTCATTTTCAATATCTAGACTACTTCGTCATCGCATGTTCTACTTTAATACAACGATCCATAATAACAGTATAGCCCTTTTCCTTTAAAAACCTATATGTATCTTCATCTTGTACTCCTAATTGTGCCCAAAAAACATCCGCGTCAATCTCGACAAATTCTTTTGCAACATCCATTAAAAATTCAGAACGGCGGAATACATTTACAATATCAACATGTTCCTTAATATCTTTTAATGACGGAACAGCTTTTTCTCCTAGTACTTCATCTACGGACGGGTTTACTGGAATAATACGATACCCTGCATCCTGCATTGCTTTTGAAACCATGTATGATGTACGTTCTGGTTTATCGGATAATCCAACAACCGCAATTGTTTTACTATTTTTCAATATTTCACCAATTCCCGTACGAGTTGGGTTTTCAATTACCATACTAAATCCCTCCTATTCTTTTAGTATAGCCGATAAAGAAAGCCTCTTTCAATACGAAAGAGACTTCTTTATTAATTGGTAGCAGCAGAGTTATCCGCAAGAGTAACTGTTTTCGTCATTTTTTCACCATTTCGGTAGAATGTAACTTCAACTTTATCGCCAACTTTTTTCTTCTCATATAAATACTTACGGAATTGAAGCGTATTTTCAACCTTTTGTCCATCTAGTGCTACAACAATATCATATTGCTGTAGTCCCGCTTTTTCAGCTGGTGAAACTGAATAAACTTTACTTAAGAGAACACCACTTGTTACATCTTTTGGCAACTTTAATTGACCTAGTGCATATGGTTGTATCTCTTCTAGTGATGCAACTGTAACTCCCATTGCTGGACGTTTTACTGTACCATCTTTTTCAAGAGAGTCAATCACTGGTTTTGCTATATTGATTGGAATTGCAAAACCAATTCCCTCTACTTCTTGCTGTGCAATCTTACTAGAGTTGATTCCGATGACTTCACCATTTTGATTAAATAGAGCGCCTCCGCTGTTCCCAGGGTTAATTGCTGCGTCCGTTTGAATAACTTGCGCTTCCCAATCCACACGTTTGTCACCATTAATATCAACTGGAATTTCACGCTCTTTACTACTAATAATCCCTTCTGTCACACTACCATCAAAACCTAGTGGATTCCCAATTGCAATTGCTGATTCACCAGCGCGAATTTTACTTGAATCGCCTAGCGTTGCCACTTTATTAACATTAGATCCATCAATCTCTACAACAGCTAAGTCTAACCAAGGGTCTTTACCAACTAGTTTTGCCTCCACTGTTTTACCATTACTTAGTTTTACTGCAAGCTTGTTTGCTCCCTCTACTACGTGATTATTCGTTACAATCAAAGCCTTATTCCCTGCTTTTTTGTAAATTACACCCGATCCTGATCCAGCTTTCGTTTCTTCTTGCTCTGCTGGCTGCATTGCAAATGGATCAATATTTTGTTGCATGTTAATTACACCTACAACAACCTCTTTAGCTCCTTCAATCATACCCGGTAAATCTGTTTCATTTTTTGCTTTATTTACAACAGGAACCACAGTTCCCTCTACTTTTGAATTAGAAGTTAAAACCGTTCCGTTCCCATTTGTCCATGGCATATATGGTGCTACGAAACTAATGGATACAGCTCCGATAACTGCTCCAACTAAACCTGTAAAAAAGTATCCTTTTTTACTACCTGATTTTTTGCTTTCTCTCGTTTCACTATGCTCTTCATTCATATTTGATCCGTCATAATATCCCATAATTGATATCCCCTCTCTGCTGAATTCATAGTTTCAGTATAGTCACATTTTGTGTCCTTCTTGTGAACTCATCGTGAAATCCAATTAAAATAATACCCTTATTCAATATTGTAGACAAAAAAACTATAATTTGTACATTTTCACTTACAAAAAAAGGTGTAAATGTGCTATATTCCCAACCTATATATTTTTTCAACATATAAGTTGCTATTACGAAGAGCCAAAAGGAAACTTCCCTCAAAAAGAATGCTTTTCTACCGTTTTTCCATTTATATTTATAAATATCTCTAAGTTGAATTACATAATATTTAAGAGTTATTCCTCAAACTTATATCCCACTCGAATGACAGTCCCGATATGTTTTGCTTTGTCACCTAACTTATTACGTAATTTTTTTATATGTGTATCTACAGTACGATCATCACCATAATAATCATATCCCCAAAGTTGATCTAATAAATGCTGGCGTGATAATACGATTCCTTTGTTCTCCATTAAATACACAAGAAGTTCGAATTCTTTATGCGTTAATATAATTTCTTCTCCATTTACCGATACCGTACGTGAAAGACGATTCACATCGATTCCAGCCATAGAGAGTGTATTCTCTTCGGCAATCCCTACTGCCCCATCAGCACGCTTTAATAAAGTTTTCGCCCTAGCTACTAGTACTTTGGGGCTAAAAGGCTTTGTTACATATTCATCAGCCCCAAGTTCAAAACCTAACAATGTGTCATCTTCGTCAGAACGTGCTGTAAGCATAATAATTGGGACCGCCGACTCTTTTCGAATACGACGACACACAGACCAGCCATCTATCTCTGGCAACATGATATCTAGCATAATTAAATCAATTGTATGTTCCGCAAATAATTCTAACGCTTGTTTTCCGTCTTCAGCTTCTATTACTTCAAAACCTTCATTGCGAAAATAATCACTAACAATTTCTCGTAATCTTCTTTCATCTTCAACAAGCAATACCGTTTTGTTCATCTAACCTATCCCGCCTTTTCACTCTTTCAATCGAATAATACGTTGATTGGAGCTTCCGCGAAATGGAAGTGTCAAGTCTCTCTTTTCAATTTCAAACCTTCCATCGACAAGAACATCCCCATAATGTAACAACTCTATCATATCATTATTTTGAGAACTCTGTATCTCTTCTAATGTATAACCTGTGTAAATCCATAAGTTTTTTTTCAAAGCCTTCACCGCTTTTGCTACCTTCTTCACTTCAGCAGCTTGAAAAAATGGATCTCCACCTGAAAATGTTACATCAGTAAGCACATTTTTGGCAATCTCTTTTACAATTTCTTCTACGGTCATTTCAGTACCATTACAAATATTCCATGACTTAGGATTATGACATCCTAAACAACGATGCGGACAGCCCGCAAAAAATATGACTGTCCGCAATCCTTCTCCATCTACTACACTATCATGAATAATATTCATTACTCTCATTTATGTTTCACCCGATCTGCTTCTTCACTGCGCTTTGCACTATTCCATTTGGACATATCTCCTACAAGATATCCTGTTATACGGCGAATTCTTTCTATTTCATTCTCATCCTCGGTTCCACAACTTGGACATTCATTTTTGATGACACCATGATAGCCACAGCATTTACAACGATCCACAGGGTGATTTATGGATCCATATCCGACCCCATACTCTGCCATCGCCTGTACGATTTGTTTCAATGCCTTTTGGTTATGAACCGCTGCTCCATCTAATTCAATATACGTGATATGTCCACCATTACAAAGTGTGTGAAACGGTCCTTCTAAACGTATTTTATCAATTGCTTGAATGTTATAATAAACCGGAATATGGAATGAATTTGTATAATAATTATGATTTGTCACACCACTAATGGTTCCAAATTCCTCTCGATCTTTTTTAACAAACTTTCCTGATAACCCTTCTGCAGGTGTTGCAATTAAGGAGAAATTCAACTGATGTTCTTTCGTGGCTTGATCCATCTTCTGTCTCATTAATACCACAATTTCATTTCCAAGATTCCATGATTCTGTATCTTCCCCATGATGTTTTCCTGTTAAAGCAACTAAACATTCTGCAAGACCGATAAAACCAATACTTAACGTTCCTTGTTTTAAAATTTCAGCAACAGAATCTTCAGGGTGTAGCTTTTCTCCGCCTCTCCATATTCCTTGTGAATATAAAAAGTGAAAATCTCTTGCCTTCTTCGTACATTGATAAGCAAACCGTTCGAGTAGTTGATGAATACCAAGATCTATATAATAATTTAAAGCTTCAAAAAACGCTTCTTGTGAACCGCTAATTAATGCTAATTTCACCAAATTAATAGATGTAAAAGATAAATTCCCTCTACCAATCGCAGTCTCTTCTCCATGAATATTAGACATAACACGAGTTCGACACCCCATATAACATACTTCACTTTCTGGACGACCATCATAATGCACTGCATTAAATGGTGCATCTAAAAATGAAAAGTTCGGGAATAAGCGTTCTGCTGTCGTTTCTAATGCCAATTCAAATAAATCATAGTTCGGATCATTCTCTTCAAAATTGACACCTTTTTTTAGTTTAAAAATTTGAATAGGGAAAATAGGTGTTTCACCTTTTCCTAAGCCAGCTTTTGTCGCCCGTAATAATTGTCTAACTAACAACCGCCCTTCTTTTGATATATCTGTTCCATAGTTAATTGAAATAAACGGAACTTGCCCACCGCCCCGGCTATGCATGCTATTTGAATTATGAATAAAAGCTTCACACGCTTGATACGTATCATTCTCTGTTTCTTTCCACGCAAACTCTTCTACTTGCTCTTTTGTTAACGGATACGCCCCTAATCTTTTCTTATTTCTTTCAAATGTTTTTCTCACATATGGTGCTAAATCCATATCAAACATGGCAAAGGATTGACCACCATGCTGCATGTTTTGATTGGCTTGAAGAATAATCGAAGAAAGTGCCAACGCACTTTTAATATCTTGTGGTTGCCTCATATGTCCATGCCCTGTATGAAATCCGTTTTCAAGCAGTTGTGCTAAAGGAATTTGCGAACACGTTGTCGTACCTGTCGCATAAAAATCCATATCATGTGGATATAATATATTTTGATTGATTGCTTTTTTTACTTGTTCAGAAAGCAAATGTTCCACTGCATAATATTTTGCACTCTCAGATGCAAATGTTCCCATCATTCCCATAGGGGATCGTCCATCAACATTTGCATTTTCTTGCATTAAATCCTGTTCATTCCCGTGGACAATTGTTTCAAACATCTTCACTAATTCTTCTCCACGCTCACTTTGTTTCATCATTTCTAAAACCTCCAACTACATCTTGTTCATTCACTAACAAAATGATACAACATATAGTCTTGATCAATCTGTGAGAAATGTAACATTCCTGTGAAAGTTTTTTTAAGAAACTTTGAATTTTTCATTTACAAAAAAGAAATGTGCTCTTTACAAATGTATGGTACAATATACGGGAAAAACTCTTTTTACCCTTTATCAACACATTTGAATAAAGGAGACTGAACTTATGCTTATATATCTTTTATTTATCGTTGCGTATTTACTTGGCTCGATTCCATTTGCACTTGTTGTTGGAAAAATTGGTTACGGAATCGATATTCGCGAGCATGGTAGCGGTAATTTAGGAGGAACGAATACATTTCGGACACTAGGGAAAAAAGCAGGCTTTATCGTTACAATTGCTGATATTTTAAAGGGAACGTTAGCGACAGCTCTGCCGTTAATTTTCGCCTTAGATATCCATCCCCTTTGGTTTGGATTGGCTGCAGTTCTTGGACATGTATACCCAATCTTTGCAAAATTCCGCGGAGGAAAAGCAGTTGCAACTTCTGCTGGCGTACTCTTATGTTATGCGCCAGTCATCTTTGCGATATTAGCCGTTATCTTTTTCACCCTTCTATTTACAACGAGATACGTATCACTTTCTTCTATGGTAACAGCTATTGTTGCTGTTATCGCATCAATTGTTACTGGGGATAAAATCTTTATTGTTGCAATGTGTTTATTAGCTGGTATGGTTATTTATAGACACCGTGCAAATATTGGACGAATTATAAATAAAACTGAACCGAAAGCAAATTTAACAAAGAAACAAAAGTAAGGTTGCAACCCACATAACGCAAAAAGAAAACGCAAAGCATATTAATAGCGTCTTTTTGCGTTATTTTTTATACTAGAGAAAAAGCAACATAACTTGGAGGAACTATACATGAACCTTTCTGTAACAAATGAAGCAGTAAATTGGTATAAAGATGAATTAAACTTACAATCTGGCGATACAATTCGCTTTTTCGTACAATATGGTGGTTGTAGTACTGTTCAAAAAGGGCTTTCTTTAGGAATCCGTAAAGATGACCCTGCGCATCCTGCTGTTCAAATTCAAGAAGAGGGTATTACTTTCTTTGTTGAAGGTGATGATGAATGGTTCTTTGATGGACACGACCTAGCCGTTACCTTTAATGCTGGGGATGACTTTCCACAATTTAATTATGAAAAATAAAAAAGCGCGTGGCGAAATCCACGCGCTTTTTTATTTTTTCTTAATCTCTTCATACTTCGCATACCACTCAGGATATAATTTCTTAAAGGATACGGGACGAAAACCATCTTTTTTCGCACAAATATTTGTTGTTGTAGCGGTAATACAAAGGTCTCCATCACCATTATAAATTTCATATCCATATGTAACACGAAGTGGACTAACTGAATCAATCCATGTTTTCACAATTGCTCTTTCTCCATAACGCATTGCTTTCCGATATGAAATTTGTAAATCTAACACTGGAGAAATAACTCCTTCTTTCTCCATTTCAATATATGAAAACCCTAATTCCTGTATCAATTTTGTACGCCCTAATTCTAGCCATACTAAATAGTTTGAATGGTAAACCACACCCATTTGATCTGTTTCCGCATAGCGGATTTCAATTTCGTGTTCTGCTACAAACATATCATAATCTCCTTCTCACTTCTGTTTCCTCGCATACATTTAATCATAATACAGTGAAATCAAAAATAAAATAGAAACGGTGGATCTTTTACTGAAAGGAGCGAGTATATGATTCAAATTGTAACCGTTCGTAGCGGTGATAGCGTATATAGCTTAGCGTCAAAATTTGGTACTACGCCCGAAGAAATTGTAAAAGACAACGGACTTAATCCAGCTGAAACACTTGTTGTCGGTCAGGCACTAATTGTAAATACGAAAGGAAATAATTATTACGTACAACCTGGAGACAGCCTTTATCGAATTTCTCAAACATATAACGTTCCTCTCGCCAGCCTAGCAAAAGTTAATAATCTATCATTAAAATCCATTCTCCATGTTGGTCAACAATTATATGTCCCAAAGGGCTCCAAACGAGAGATAGAATCTATCGCCTATTTGCAACCTTCCACAATACCTATTAAAGAAAGCTTAGTAAGTGCTACACGGGCTATTAATCCTTTTTTAACATATTTAGCTTATTTCAGCTTTGAAGCACAAAGAGATGGTACTTTAAAAGAACCAACTGAAACCGCTAAAATTGCTGAGCTCGCTAAGCAAGGACAAACAATCCCAATGCTCGTTATTACTAATATCGAAAATGGAAACTTTAGCACCGCATTAGCATCTATTCTTTTAAGAAGCGCTACCATTCAAAATAAGTTTATTACTAACATTCTACAAACAGCTGAGAAATACGGTATGCGTGATATTCATTTCGACTTCGAAAATGTCGCTCCAGAAGATCGCGAAGCATACAACCGCTTTTTACGAAATGTAAAAACAAGATTACCTGAGGGATATACATTAAGTACGACACTTGTACCAAAAACGAGTTCAAAACAAAAAGGAAAGTTTTTTGAAGCACATGATTATAAAGCACAAGGGGAAATTGTTGACTTTGTTGTGATTATGACTTATGACTGGGGATGGCAAGGCGGACCACCAATGGCAGTTTCTCCTATTGGCCCTGTAAGACAGGTAATCCAATATGCAAAATCCCAAATGCCCCCGCGAAAAATTATGATGGGACAGAATTTATATGGTTTCGACTGGAAGCTTCCCTTTAAAGCAGGAAACCCTCCTGCAAAAGCTGTTAGTTCTGTTGCAGCTGTTGCACTTGCTCGTAAATATAATGTTCCAATTCGTTATGATTTCACAGCACAAGCACCGCACTTTAATTATTTTGATGAAAACGGCGTGCAGCACGAAGTATGGTTTGAAGATGCTAGGTCTGTTCAAAGCAAGTTTAATTTAATAAAAGAACAAGGCATTCGCGGAATTAGCTATTGGAAAATCGGACTCCCTTTTCCGCAAAACTGGCGTTTACTTACTGAAAATTTCTCAATTATAAAGAAAGGCTGACAACTGTCAGCCTTTTTACCCATTATTTTCAGATTCATCTTTTATTTCACTTTTCAATGAATCAATACTTTCTAAACGGCGTTGGTTTTTTGCTTCAATTGCAGCACGGTCTTTTTCATTTGAAACTTCTGCAGTTTCTTTTGCCTCATTAAAATTATCAATCGTATTTTGTACCATCTCTTGCAATTTTTCTACATTATCACTTCTGTCATCTGGATTTGCTTTATATTGCTCTGACATGTTGTTTCCCTCCTAATTAAGATATATATACATATTAGCTTTCCAAAAACGAATTAGATTATGTATACACATAAAAAAAGGAGAATGAAAACATTCTCCTTTTCTTTAACCGTTATCCACAATCGGTTGTTTCCCTGTCTGATCTTGCATTTGCTTCCCTTTATTTCCACCAGCTTTTTTTGACTGTGTTCCAATGTGATCTGGTGTAAAATCTTTTGAGTTCTTTTTTGGATTTCCCATAACATTCGCCTCCTTACCACTAGTATCATACTAGCGGTAAGAATTATTCAGCCTGCTTAAAAAGTTGCATTTCATAACGCTTTTCAATCCGTTCTTCAATCCGTTCAATTGCATCACGATCGCTTAACAGTTGCCTTTTATTTTCCTTCACAAGTTCTTCAAACGTTTGCCGACGATTTCTTCTCATGCTGTTCATCCTTTCTCCTTCTCTTTCTTACTAATTAGTATGAGCAAATGAAAAACTCTTTAATCAGATTTGTAAGAAAATTTTATGTTTTGTTAAAGAAAAGTCTATTATGCACAAAAAAATCCATTCGCAGTCCTTGGACAACGAATGGATTTTTCATTTCATTATACTCAAATATTTCTTAATCGCTTCTTCTGCATTCACTTGATTTTCTTTATACTCGTGTAATGCTCGTAACACTGAATCATATTCAGCCAAAATATAGCTCTCTAACTTCGTAAGGTCATCTAAACTTTCAATCATTATTCTCGTCATACCTATTTCACTTTTTAAAGCCGGTTCACATTTTAAGCTAGTAGATATCTCTAGCACGTCTTGTTCTGTTTTTTCTGTTAGTACATATTTTTTTCGCCCTTTTACTTTCATCCTCACAATTGGATAAAAAGCTTTAATATCTAAATAATTTCCGACACTTACATAACGGATCCACTCTACATCGCGATTATGTTTCATAAGCATTTCTTTTATTAATGTGCATACTGCCTCTTCTTCAATCAGCTCTTTTTTCATTTTCTTTTGTCCTTCTTCTTGAATAGCAGCACATTTTCGATATACGGTCGCACATGTAATACAGTCATCAAGTGCATTATGGGAACTCAAACGAATTCCAAGCATTCTTTTTAAAGTTTCCAACTTGTGATTTGGGGCATGCTGCATATATTTTTTCGATAAAAATACCGTATCAATTACTTTATTTTTAGGTTCTGGCAATCTAAGCCTATTTAGATTACTCTTTAAAAAACGCATATCAAACGAAGCATTATGAGCAACAATCGTATCTTTACCTAAAAACGCTAAAAATAATGGCAACACTTCCTGAATCGTTGGAGCATCTGAAACACGATAATTTGTAATCCCTGTTAGACTGGTAATCCGACTTGGAATAAACCTCTCTGGATTTACAAAAGAAACAAATTGATCTACCAGCTCATGATTACGGTATCGAACCGCCGCCACTTGAATTATTCGGTCATTATAAGGATTAAATCCTGTCGTTTCAAAATCAATCACAACATAGTCTGCTGGCAAAGATAAATGTCCCACAACATACTCTCCTTCATGATTATTATCGTTCAAATTTCTTTTATCATATCATGAACAAGCTGTTTGATGAAAAAGAAAAGACAGAAATGGACTTTTGCCATTCCTGTCTTCTTCATATTATTTTAGTTTTGCAATTCGTTTCTCCATTTCTTTTTGTGTCATCGGCCCGATAAATTTATCTTGAATCACACCTTTTGTATCCACAAAATAAGAAGTTGGAATGGTAATTACTTTATATGTTGTTGTAACAGTTATATCCTTATCAAGTAAAACAGGAAAAGTAATTCCTTTCTCTTCTGCAAACCGCTTCACTTTCTCTTCTCCGTTAGCACCTTCAGAAACCGTATAATTTACAGCAAGGATTTCCACACCATCTTTATGCTTCTTATAGAAAGCTTCCATATCCGGCATTTCCTGCTGACAAGGTCCACACCATGTTGCCCAGAAATTTAAAATAACTTTCTTTCCTTTCAAATCCGATAATTTTACTTTTGTCCCACCTAATTTTGACAACTCAAAATTAGGTGCATTCTTTCCTACTTCAATTCCATTCTTTGCAATGACCTCTTTCATCGTTGCTTCACTTTTCACCGGCTCTTCCCTTACTTGTTCTTCATTTTTTCCAAATTGCACATATACTGCGTAACCAGCTAAACAAAGTAAGATGATAATAACCGTAAATTTTCGCCACATATACATCACCCTTATAGTTTCAGTCATTTATCATATCATTTCAAAAATAATAATCGGATTTACACTTTATTTTAGCTTATACGGACAAGCTTGGAAATATTCTCCTGATGAATAAATAGAATATTCTTAATTAAAAACCGAAAACCCTCTCTTTTTATCATATAATGATAATAGTTATAATTTGGAAGAGGGTGTGATTATCTATGAACAAAACCGTTTTACATTGGTTACAATACATTTTCATTCTTCCCATTTTATTTTTCTCATTATTTATCACAAGCTGGACTGCCAGCTATTTAACCATTTCAGAGGACTGGAAAGAACACCTCGTCTTCACTCCAAAAACAGCAGAAGGCTCCAATCAAATTTATAAAATTGATAAACTACTGTATGCCTTTAAGTACAGTCCAGTTTTTACTACAATTTTTGTATTATCAATTATCTATTTAATAGGAATTATGATAACTCGCTATTTATACTATAGAAAATATAAAACAGGATTCATTGGGTTACAACTCATGATTGTTCTTCCTATTTTTCTTTATACATTACTTGTCACTCATTCTATAGGTACCATGATTGCTGTGGAAAAGAATTGGGAGAAATACTTAGTCTTTTCACCGGCATCAATTACAGATGTAAATCAAATTCACTATATTGATAAATTGTTATACACATTGCAAAAATCGCCTACCTCTTGCATAATTTTCATTCTAAGCTTTCTTTATATAATCGGATTAATCGTTTTTAAAATTTTTACTCAAATACGTTTTCACAAACGTATAAACACATGAGGTAATACTCACCCATCTCGTGACTTTTATTTTTGTTATTTTACCATTATTATCTATTGTTTTGGGAATCTTACTCTCTCAGTTGAAATGGTCTTCTGCTGTTATTTCTTTTGTTATTCCACCTATTTTTCGTTATTATATCTGGATGGAATTCGCGTGAAATCCCCCTCAATTTCAATGCTTGGATGCTTTATAGGACCTTCTATTCCGTTCCCTCTTATGTTATAGCGATATTCAGAAAATTAAAAATCACAATAAAGAAGATGTTTGTATTTTTTTCTAAAAATGACTTCATTAAAAAAAGGAGGGTTCTTATGCACTCATTTGAAAAAGCTATTCTCTATGTTTTTAGTTTTATACTCTATCCTATTGGTATTATCGCGTGGATTATCTCCCTATTTAGTAAAGATCCTGAAAAAAGAAAAGCCGGCCGTGTTTGCATTTATACAGCTTTGGTATCTTTTATTTTATTCACCACGCTTGGCATTATTAGCTTTTACTCAATTACTTCAATCTCTAGTTCTTAATAATGATAGGAAAGATGAATGCTACGGGAGAGCATCTAATTAGTAAAGAACTACGCTATATGCGCATATGTTTTGTCATCTTAATTATAATCCTTATATTTTTTGACAGAGGAAAGGTTGTTGAAGTTTCTACAAACCACGATTCTTCTCCAGTTGATACACTAACTAGTAATTTGCAGAAAATGCATTTGCTTATAAGAAGAATGATCCTGCAAGTGGTGATAGACATACCCTTAAAATATTTAATTATAATCCTGAAACAACTAAAATGACATCAATAAAAGAATTTAATACGGTAGATTTTTCTACATACGACTATCAACTCAATAAAGCGAAATAAATTGTGATATATCATGAATGTATTCCACTAATACAGACTCGTACAACCTTACCCAATTAGGAATGTCTGAAATAACCAATGTCTCTAATTCTCCTTGCTTCATCCCTTTTCTTTCATTTTCACATAAAATTAGGAAGCTAACCTCAGTCAGCTTCCTAATTTTGATTGAAAATATTTACTTTTCTCTTTTACTACAACAACTTTATTAGTTTGACACTCTAGACTCTTCAATTTTCTCACGAAGAACCATTTGCAGAATACCACCGTGACGATAGTAGTCGATTTCAACTTCACTATCGAAACGTGCTACTACTTCAAATTGTTTTTCATTTCCTTCTGGGTCAATTGCAACTACTTTTACAAGGTCACGTGGTTTAACTGTTTTGTCGATTTGAATTTCAAATGACTCGTTACCAACAAGACCTAGTGTTTCTGCACTTTCGCCATCTTTAAATTGTAATGGCAATACACCCATTAGTACAAGGTTACTACGGTGAATACGCTCAAAGCTTTCTGCGATAACTGCTTTAATACCTAAAAGGTTAGTACCTTTCGCAGCCCAGTCACGAGAGCTTCCCATACCGTAATCTTTACCAGCAACTACAAGAAGTCCAGTACCGTCTTCTTTGTATTTCATTGCAGCATCATAGATAGATGTTACTTCACCAGTTGGCCAGTAAGTTGTATATCCACCTTCTGTTCCTGGTGCGATTTGGTTTTTAATGCGAATGTTTGCAAATGTACCGCGCATCATAACTTCATGGTTACCACGACGAGAACCATAAGAGTTGAAGTCAACTGGCTGTACGCCATTTTCTAATAAATAGCGACCTGCTGGTGTATGTTTACCAATTGAACCTGCTGGTGAAATATGGTCTGTTGTTACAGAGTCTCCAAATTTACCAACTACACGTAAACCTGAAAGTGTTTCTACTTCACCTGGTTCTTTTGATAAACCTTCAAAGAACGGTGGGTTTTGAATGTATGTTGAGTCATTGTCCCAAGTATATAATGCTTCATTTGAAGTTTGGATTTCATTCCAGCGTTCATTGCTGTTAAATACTTGCGCATATTCTTTTTTGAACAGTTCAGATGTTACGACGCTTTGAACCACTTCTTCAATTTCTTTCGCTGATGGCCAAATATCGTTAAAGTAAATAGGATTACCGTTTACATCTTTACCAATTGCATCATTTTTCAAGTCGATATCAACTGTACCAGCAAGCGCATATGCCACAACAAGTGGTGGTGATGCTAAGTAGTTCGCTTTTACAAGCGGATGAATACGACCTTCAAAGTTACGGTTACCAGATAAAACTGATGTTACTAATAAGTCGTTTGCTGCAATTGCTTCTTCTAATTCTAGTGCTAATGGACCAGAGTTACCAATACAAGTTGTGCAGCCGTAACCAACTGTTTGGAATCCTAATTGATCTAGATATGTTGTTAAACCTGATTTATCTAAGTACTCTGTAACAACTTTAGATCCTGGAGCTAATGATGTTTTTACATAACCAGGTACTTTAAGACCTTTTTCAATTGCTTTTTTCGCAACTAAACCTGCACCAATTAATACATATGGGTTAGATGTGTTTGTACAGCTTGTAATCGCAGCGATTGCAATTGCACCTGTTTTCATCGTTACTTCTTGATCTTTTAATACAACTTTCACTTCTTTATCGAATTCTTGTTCATTGAATCCAAGTCCTTGCGTTCCAACTGGTGCCACAACTGCTTTATGGAACTCATCTTTCATATTTGAAAGAGGGATTAAATCTTGTGGACGTTTTGGTCCTGAAAGATTAGATTCAATTGTATTTAAATCAATTTCAACAAGGTCTGTATAAATTGGATCTTTGCTGTCTGCTGTATAGAATAAACCGTTTGCTTTACAATATTCTTCAACAACGCGAATTTGTTCTTCATCTCTTCCTGTTAAACGTAAGTAATCTAATGAAATCTCGTCAATTGGGAAGAATCCGCAAGTTGCACCATATTCTGGTGCCATGTTTGAAATTGTCGCACGGTCAGCTAAAGGCATGCTCTTTAGTCCGTCACCGAAGAACTCAACAAATTTACCAACTACACCTTTTTTACGTAACACTTGCGTTACTTTTAATGCAACGTCTGTTGCTGTTGTACCGCTTGGAAGTGTACCAGTTAACTTCACACCGATAACTTCTGGTACTGGGAAGTATGAAGGTTGTCCAAGCATCCCTGCTTCTGCTTCAATACCACCAACGCCCCATCCAAGAACGCCGATACCATTAATCATTGTAGTATGAGAGTCTGTTCCAACTAATGAATCCGGGTATGCAACTAATTCGCCTTCAGCATTCTTCACAGCATGAACAACTGGTGCTAAATACTCAAGGTTTACTTGGTGTACAATACCTGTTGCTGGTGGAACTGCACGATAATTATCAAATGATTTTTGTGCCCAGCTTAAAAATTTATAACGTTCTTCATTACGTTTAAACTCTAAGTCCATGTTGAATTCAAGCGCGTCAGCTGTACCCGCTCTATCAACCTGTACAGAGTGATCGATTACAAGGTCTACAGTAATTTCTGGATTAATTTTATCAGGATCTCCACCCATATCTGCCATCGCTTTTCGAAGTGAAGCCAAATCAACGACAGCTGGAACACCTGTGAAGTCTTGTAAAATTACACGAGATGGTTTAAATGGAACATCGATATCTTGAACATCTTTTGTTCCCCATTTCGCTAAATTTGTAACATGCTCTTCTGTAATAACACGTCCATCAACTTGACGAAGTACAGATTCAAGCAAAACTTTAATTGAATATGGTAATTTCGATACGTTGCCAACCCCTGCATTTTCAAGCGCTTTTAATTGATAATAATGATACGTTTTTCCATCTACTTCAAATGTTTCACGAGATTGAAATGGATTATGTTTGACCATTATGTTTCCCCCCTGTTAAACGTGACTGAGTTGTCTGAATATAAAATGTAGACAAACTTTTCAATACCTTACGATAATATCTTATTACAACTTTCTAAATAAGTAAATAATAAGAAACTTATAGTTTATCATAAGTTTTCTTTATCTCTGGAAATTTGAATAGTCTTCGCTCTCCTTATGAATACTATTACCATAAAGTAAAGCTTTCTCTTTGAGCATTACTTTACTGTTCATACATGTATCATTATTTGTTTTTATAGAGAAAATATTATAGGGGTGAAACGAAATGGGTAAACGTAAAGCTAACCATGTAATTCAAGGAATGAATGCTGCATCAGCACAAGGACAAGGGGCTGGCTATAATGAGGAATTCGCCAATGAGCCATTAACACCAGCTCAGCGTCAAAATAATAAAAAACGTAAAAAGAATCAGTAGTAAAAACCCCAAAAGGAGTACCTTTTGGGGTTTTTACTGTTTTTAATGTTTGTAACGTAACAACTCCGAAACTTTCACAAATCGATACCCTTCCTTTTGAAGAGCCGGCAAAATTTTTGCCAATGCAGCTACAGTTTGACCGCGGTCACTCCCACCATCATGCAATAATACTATATCTCCACTCTTCGCATTTGTTACGACATGTTTCACAATAGACTCAGTCCCCGGATTTGCCCAATCTCTCGGATCCTGATGCCATGACCATAACACAATTTGATACCCGGCTTCTTTTGCTGTTGCAAATACCGCATCATTAATATATCCGCCTGGTGGACGGAAAAGCATCGGCTCTTTTACCCATTTTTGCAAATATTTTTTCCCCGCTAAAATATCATCTTTTAATTTTTCATCAGATGCGCTTCTAGCATATAAATGATTCATCGTATGGTTTCCAATTTCATGACCTTCCTTCAGCACCTGCTTAATTAAATACGGATTCCGTTGAATTCGAAAACCAATCATAAAAAAAGTTGCCTCAGCTTTATATTGGTGTAATAACTTTAATACTTGCGGTGTGTATATAGGATCCGGGCCATCATCAAACGTAATTGCAATTATTTTCTCGTTATTTGGTACTTCCCATGTCACATAACCTGTAGGCTCTAATTCTTTTCTCATTAACATTTTTGCTTCTACTTTGTCCACTTGAAATATATGTACTACACAAATTAAACAAATGATTATTATTACAGAAATTTTTCTTTTCAACATATTGACTCCAGAATTGAACAGGTTGTTGAAATCATACAACAACCTGTTCAATCATCTAACTGATCCACATCTCGCATAATATTTTGTAAATTACTTTCAAACTGTTCAAGTTGTGGACGTTGTGTTTCAGATGCTACTTCTAATGCATTTTGGATTTGTTCATATGCCTCTTGTACTTCTTGTCGTAAATGTTTTAAATCCTGACCATAATTCGGGTCATTTCTCACGATATTATTGTATAAATTTTCCGCTTGTACGACTCCTTGCTGCGCGGCTTGAAAAGCTTGCTGTTTATCTTTATGATACGGCATATGCTTTCCCCTTTCTGTTAAAGTTAGTCTCACTTATCTTTACCGTTTTTCATAAAAACATTCTCGTATAAATTTACAAAGTTCTCTCATTCTAAATATAAGAGGGAGGTGACAACATGGAAAAAAACAATAGCAAGTCCATTCGTCAAAATACAAAAAAAGGACAGCCTTCTGGGCAACCTGAGCCTTTAAGTGGATCTCATAAAGTAAAAAATCGAAATCATTCAAGACAAAAAAATCACGCACATCACGATATGTAAAAGTGGGACAATGCATATGCATTGTCCTCCTTGCTTTAGCCACTTTCAATAAACTCATTGACATATTTTCCAGTTTACTTTTCACCTCTAATTTCTTAATGCATATTATAGTATGAATTGAGACTTTACGGAGGGTGTCTTACATGGGCAAGAAAAAGAAAAATTGTCTTTTTCGTGTTGATGGTTTTGAAGAATGGATGGATCAATTTTGCTCTGATTCATACGACAACTTTAGTTTCCCTAATCACATCCACATTGATCTTTGTGAAACAGAGCAAGAGTACATTTTAGAGACTGATATCCCTAATGCTTCAGAACAAAATGTACTTATAAACAAGATGGAGACAGGCCTAACAATTCATATATTCCATAAGAATTCATCTTTACAACGAACAATTTCTTTACCTACCAATATCATTTATAAGAAAATGCTAGCCTGTTTAGAAAATGGGTTTCTTTCCATACACATTTCCAAAACCGAATTTGCAAATAAATATGAGAAAAAAGTACTTTTTTTAAATTAAAACGTTATATAAAAAGCAGGGTAAGAAAAGTTCTCTACCAACTTTTCCTATCCTGCTTTTCTTTTAATACCTATAATTATACCCTAGCTGTTCTAGATAACTCCATGTCAATACCATATGTAAACTGTAACTCTTTGCAAACATCCTTGATTAGGATGTCTACATTATACTTATCATTAAATTCAAGGACCGCAGTTTCTACTTCCTCATACGTATATTTGTATTCACCAGTAATGACACTTTTTAAATCAAAGCATTCATTGATACAAAGCTGAACGAGAAGCTGATCATACATAGCGGACACATCTTCTTTTTTCCATAATAGTTCTTTTACATATAGCCGATCAAACATCACGCTTTCTCGATTACATTCTGTTAAAGTCCGGGTCATTGCATGTAATTCACGATATAGTTCAGAAATATTTGTATTGAGACGAATCAATTTGTCTACGCCATTTTCGTACAGCATTTCATCCACCCCCGTATGTTCCTTTTTCCTATTATAGCAAGAAAATTCTAAAAATAGGTTTTTTCTTCTGAAATATTAGGAAACTTATTTAGATTGTTTTACAATAAATCTAGTGAAATAGAAAGGAGTACGAAAGTGAATAAAAAATTATACTACACCGATGCCTATCAGCAATCATTTACAGCACAAATTATAAAACAGGACTATGATAACGCAGGAAATTTATATGTTACTTTAACAGAGTCAGCCTTTTATCCAACTGGCGGCGGCCAACCACATGACACAGGAACATTAAATGATGCTTCCGTCACCAATGTTGAGGAAGTTGAAGACGAAATTCGTCATTTTATATCAAATGAATTACATACAAAAGAAGTGATAGGTGAAATCAATTGGCAACGTCGTTTTGATCATATGCAACAACATACAGCACAGCACATCCTATCTGCTGCCTTTTGGGATCATTTTGACATTCCTACAATTGGTTTTCATCTCGGAAAAGAAACAATAACAATTGATTTAGACACGCCTGAACTTTCGGTAGAAACAGCTACTAGCGCACTCCAGATCGCAAATCAAATCGTCTTTGAAAACCATCCTATCCATATCAAATGGATGAATTTAGAGGAAGCAAAACAGTTGCCTCTCCGAAAAGAACCAACCATTACAGAAAATATTCGTGTTGTAATGATTGAAAACTACGATTACAACGGGTGTGGCGGTACACATCCAAAATATACAGGTGAAGTGGGACCAATTCATATAATGGGCTGGGAGCGAAATAAAGGTGGCATCCGTTTAACATTTGTTGCAGGATGGCGTGCACTCAAGTTATTGGGACATTATCAACAAATTATTAAAGACGTTTCCAAACAGTTAAACAGTAGTGAAAATGATATTTCAAATAAAGTAACCCAGCTGCTTACCTCTCAGAAAGAAAGTGAAAAAGCACTACAAACTATGAACGAAAAACTACTATTCGTAGAAGCAACTGAATTACTGCAAGAATCCCAAAACATACATGCTGGCACACTCATTTCTAAAGTCTTTAGAAATCGTTCCATGCAGGAAATCGCAAAATTATCAGCTATTATTACTGAACAAAATGAACACTCGATTACATACCTGGTTACTGAAAACGGAGAAAAACTACAATGTGTTCTTGCATGCGGAAAAGAAGTAACAGCAAACATGAATACAATTTTAAAAAATGCTCTCCCTGCTATTGAAGGAAAAGGCGGTGGTAATCAAAAAAGTGCTCGCGGCGGCGGTAAAGCAGTTGTTACAGGAGAAGCATTTTTAGCTCAACTTATTCATTTATCACAAAAAATTGTTTGAAATAAAATATAAAAGATAGCTTGATGCTATCTCTGCTTGGAATGAAATAAAATCAAAACCTGGAAGTAATGTTTATAAACCAAAAAAGTAGAAAACTAGATTTTTTCTAATTTTCTACTTTCTCAAATAATAGAGCAAGCCCTATTCCTCCACCAATACCTAATGTTGCAATTACGTATTGTGCCTTTTCTCTTTGTACTTGGTGGAATAAACGAGTCACAAGCATCGCTCCTGATGCACCGTAAGGATGACCAAGAGCAATTGCTCCACCGTTCACATTTAGCTTTTCATATGGAATATGTAGTTCTTGTGCACACGCTACAATTTTCGCAGCAAAAGCCTCGTTCATTTCAATATAATCAACATCGTCTATTGATAGATTCTGATCTTGTAATAACTTTTGCACAGCAAATATAGGCCCACTCCCTGGCAAATGCGGATTCACACCAATAACAGTACTATGAACAAACCGAAGAATCGGGTTATATCCAAGTTCACGAGCCTTCCTTTCCTCCATTACGAGTACAGCACACGCTCCATCATTCACACCACAAGAATTTCCTGCTGTCACTGTTCCTTCTTGTAAAAAAGCCGGCCTTGTTCTCTTTATCATTCGTTCATAATTCATTCCGTACTTTATCGTTTCATCCTCCGTTACATTTGAAAAAATCGGAAGGATTTCTTTTTGTAAATATCCTTTTTTAAGTGCTAGCAATGTTCTTTGATAACTGAGACGAGCATATTTATCTTGCATGTCCCTTGTAATTTTATAATGTTCTGCTACATACTCTGCTGCCACTCCCATATCTGGGTCTCCAATAAAATCAGGTGAAAAACGAGCTCTATTCGGGAAGGAAGATGTGCTTGTGCTTTCCACCCCTCCAGCAATATAACAATTACCTGCCCTGCCTTGAATAAGGTGACAAGCCATTCGAATTGCTTCTAATCCTGCACCGCACTGGCGATCTATTGTTACACCTGGTATTTTATAAGGAAGCCTAGCTTCAAGTGCTGATAACCGCGCAACATTTCCACCTGGTCCAACAACGTTTCCCAATATTACATCATCAATTTCATGCTCTATTCCTTTACTTAAGTGCGCCAGTAAAGGTGCTGCCAATTGCTGAACCTCATATCCTTTCAACATTCCATTTTTCTTACCAATCGGCGTTCTCTTTCCATCTACAATAACAGCTCTATTCATAAACTTTCTCCTGCTTTTCAATGATCCTTTTTACTACTTCACGAGCAATTTTCCCACTACTTGTATGAGGGATTTCATCAATAAAATACCACTCTCTTGGAATTTTAAATGATGATAATCGTTGTAAGCAAAAACTTTTCAGCTCTTGCTTTGTAGCTTTCCCCTTCACTATCGCAACAGGCTTTTCGCCCCAATATTCATCTTTCATACCAATAATTACAATTTCTTCAACATGTGGGTGAGTAGATACTACACTCTCTATCTCCTCTGGAAAAATATTTATACCTCCAAATAAAATCATGTTTTTTTCTCTACCCACTATATATATAAAACCTTCCTCATCTTGATACCCTATGTCATGTACAGTCATCCAACCATCTTTTGTAACTTGACAAGATAGATTTCCATTCAGTAAATATCCCATAAAAAACTGATTACTTTTCACATAAACTGTTCCAATTTCACCTTGCTTTAATTCTCTACCCTTTTCATTACATATCCGAACTTGCACATTATGACATGGCTTTCCAACTGAAGAGGCTTTTCTTTCACTTTCTACATCTGTTAGTGCTGTAACAAAACTTAATTCAGAAGCACCATAAAATTCATATCTTTTTGCATACGGAAATACGGCTTTTACTTTCTGTTTTGCTTCAGTTTCCCATTTTGCTCCTGAAGAAATTATTTTTATTTCTTGCTCTATAATACTTTCTTCTTTATATAATGCCTCTAGCATCGTTGGAACGGTATACATCACTGAAATCTTCTCTTGTTTTAATATAGATAACACACGATTTGGAATGAACTTTTCTACTAGATACACTGTTTGTCCTAAATATAGTGCACTTATTGCCCCGTATAAAAAAAGAGAGTGCACCAATGTACCCGCAAGCAAAACAATGTCATTATTTTTCATATGGAAATCATGCAAATTGCAATCAAAGCTATGAACCCAGGAATCCTGTGCACGAAGAAATGCCTTTGCCTCGCCAGTTGATCCCGATGTAAACCCCATATAGAAAGGGAGATTTTGTACACTTTCTGAAGAATGATACGTATTTAACTGATTACCCACCAGCGGATTCCATTCATTGATAGAAAGTACAGTTCCATTTATTCGTGGCAATTCATTCATGTTACATTGCTCAGCCGCAATGACAATAGTTGGATTTGCTAACTTCAACCTTGTTTCAAGTTCATCCTGCTTCCACTTTAAATCAAGTGGCACACAAACCCACCCTGCCAATGCAGCACCTGCAAAGATTTGTAAAAATCCAATACGATTCTCTAATAAAATCGCAACCGTTTTATTCATAGTTTTTTCTTTATTGAGCCAATTTGCAACTTGGCAAACAGATTCATGCCATTCTTTATATGTTATTCGTCTATCTTTTTCCTGGATCGCTATTTTATCCGGATGTATACAAGTATGTTTCCTATAAGGCGATGCAATCCCCACTACTATTCATCCTTTCCTTTCAGATAACAAAAAGAAACACGCTAATACGTGTTTCCTAGATTTTATAAAGTCTCTTACGTTCTTTAGCTAGCATTTGAGATTTTAGCATGCTTTACAGCAGGCGTAATAATATGTTTCATTGAACGATGTAATCTAGGTACAAGAAATGCTGCAATCACAGCTTTAATGAAATCACCTGGTAAAAATACGACACTTACTTTAATCGCTTTCCATACAGAAATATCCATGATAAATGATTGAACAGTCACGCCAAATATATAAACCACTAGAATTCCACCAATTATATTAATGAAAAATACTTTTATAACAGATACATGATGTAAGCGTTCTACAAGGTATCCTATCACGAATGCTCCAACAACGTATCCAATTAAATAACCTGCACTCGGACTAACAAATACACCTGGACCACCGCGACCACCAGCTAATAATGGCGCTCCTACTCCAACAACAAACAAGAAAACCATTTGACTTAATGCCCCAAGGCGAGATCCAAGCAATCCTCCTGCAAGCATAACACCAAGAGATTGCAATGTAATAGGAACAGGTGTAACAGAAAGCGCAATTGGTGGTATCAGTCCTAACACACCCATAATTGCACTAAATAAAGCGACAAAAACTAAATTCTTTGTATTCATGTGTTTATTTCCCCTGTTTGTAAACTATAAATTATGATAGGATAACATATCATTGGAGTTATCTTACCTTTTCTCTTGTATTATTGTCAACAATTTTATAATTTCAGTTAACAATTAAAACCACTATAAACAGGATTCATGTATAAGAAGAGGCGACTCCTGCTGATGGGAGTCGCCTCTTCTTATACATTATTTTTCGCTACTTTTATGCAAATTCTCTAGTTCTTTTCGTAATGCTTGTTTTAAAAATTTCCCAACCGATGTTTTAGGAATTTCCTCCATAAACACAATATCATCTGGCAACCACCACTTTGCAAACTGTGGTTGTAAAAATTCATATAATTCTTCTTTCGTTACAGACCTATTTTGCTTTTGTACAACACATGCAATAGGACGTTCCTGCCACTGAGGATGAGGAACCGCGACAACAGCAGCTTCAAATACCGCCTCATGTGCCATTAAAGCATTTTCTAAATCTACAGATGAAATCCACTCACCCCCACTTTTAATCACATCTTTTGTACGGTCAACAATTTTAACACAGCCTTCCTCATCAACTGTAACAACATCCCCTGTATATAACCAACCATCACGGAATCCTTCTACAGTGCGTTCATCGTTATAATAACTTGCAGCAATCCACGGTGCCCGTAAGCACAATTCCCCCATCTCAGTTCCATCCCACTTCACTTCTCCGTTTACTCCAACTACTTTCATCTCAACACCTGGCACAAGATATCCTTGTTTTGATCGAATTTCAAGTTGGTCTTCGTAAGATAAATTTGTCTCATAACTTTTTAACCTTGCAAGTGTCACAAGTGGACTTGTTTCAGTCATTCCATATGCATGGACAAATGGTACATTATACTTTTGCTCAAATGCTGCAATCACACTTTTAGGAGCTGCAGCACCCCCACATAAAATCCGTTTCATACTTGATAAATTGTAACGATTATTTTCTAATTCCTGCAAAACACCAAGCCAAATTGTTGGTACACCGGCAGCCAAAGTTACTTTTTCATTCTGTATCATTTCAAGCAAAATTTTCGGTGTAAACATTGGACCAGGTAACACTTGTTTCGCGCCAAACCACGTTGCCGCAAAAGGCAGCCCCCAAGCATTGACGTGAAACATTGGAACAATTGCCATTGCTGCATCACTTTCAGATAATGCTGCTGTATCCGCGAGTCCTAGCGCCATACAATGCAGTACTGTACTACGATGCGTATATACAACACCTTTTGGGTTACCTGTTGTCGCAGACGTATAACACATACCTGCTGGTGTGTTTTCATCAATATCTTTTAAGAATGAAAAATCAGGATCTCCTTCTACTAGTAGTTGTTCATAGTGATAAACAGGTTCTAATGAAGTTTCTGGAAGTTCTTTTTTATCACTCATAATGATGTATGCTTGTACAGTCGATAATTCACCTTGAATTTTTTCAACAAGTGGTACAAGATCTTCATCAATGAGTAAAATACGATCTTCTGCATGTCTAATAATATAGGAAATATGCCCAGGAGATAAGCGAATATTAATAGTATGCAAGACAGATCCAATGCCCGGAATTGCGAAATACGCTTCTACATGTCGATGATGATTCCAAGCTAAAGTTCCAACTCGTTCCCCTTCTTTTATCCCTAATTTTTTTAACGCACTAGAAAGTCTTCTCGTTCGTTCTCCTAATTGCTTATATGTTAAAGTTGTGATCGTATCATGTGTACGCGAGACAATTTCTTTTTTTGGAAACAGCTTTTCTGCCCTTTCTATCATAGAACTAATTGTTAATGGTACATTCATCATCATATTTGTCCCAACCCCCCATTAAAGCGTTTTCATTTTTAAATATTATACCAAACTTTCACGTTCTAAAGTTTTATTTTTCTGTATTTTCTGAATTATTTCCGAAGAAATACTTCAGCTTCTCTCATAATTGAAAAGAGAGTGGCTACATGAGAAACCTCCTCTCTTTATCTTTTGATAATATGTATCGAACGTAATATCAATCGGTTCTTATAAAGACTTGGATATAGATACTTTTCTTCTATCATAGTGGTTTCTGCTTAAATTTTTGATAATTTCGTACTTTCATTAAAAGTATACTTCCACAATCCGTACAAATATAAGCATCAACTGGAGAAGAAGTAAACATTGTCTCTTTCTTTCTTATTTGTGCATATCCAACAAACTCACCTTCTCCAATATTGGTAGAACCACAATAAGAACATGTATCTACCTTCATCTTTCGCATGAGAGCACCACCTTTGTTCTGTTTCTACTCCCTTCGACAGTAATCTTCCATTTTCCTTCCACAAAAAACTTCCTACTTCTCCTAAATTTTGAAAGAAAAAATAGCATTAGAGTCGTATTCTTACATCGTAATTTCCAGTGCAATGGCTGTCATACCTTATTAATCCAAAAACGAATTCATAGCGCTTTAAAATCACAGTGTAAATTACTTGTTGGTCAAGCACATTTTAGAAGTGTAAATCAAAACAATATGGAACACTGTGGTATGAACATTGCTTATACAAAATCAATTTGGACTCTTGAACTACCCCCACTTAGCAGTCTAACAAACTGTTTGAAGTGGGGGATTCCTACGAACACAAAAATATCCTTCGGCTTTATAAGTAGGCAATCCCCGTAGTCCCTATGGTTAGAAGCCTTAAGGCCTCTTTTCTCAAATTTTGTCCTGCGTTGGCATCTCTATCATTCTTCATCAACTGATGTGATAGGAGAATATATTTTAATCCATTTATAAATACCTCTGATACGCCATACTCGCCGCTTAATTGTTTGAAAGGTTGTCCCGAACGATATAATTCAACAACCATTTTTTTAAACTCTTCATTAAATTTCTTGTTTGTCATACGGACACTTCTCCTTGAAACCCATTGTAAGGACTTAACTAAGTTGTGTCCATATGACTATATTAACCCTTGGAATATGTAAAATAAATTGTTTAAAGAAACGGAGATTTACTAATATTAATTATTCGCTATCCGAAAATGAAACAACTTTATTATTTTTTTACAAGAACCGAAAACGGTCGTTTAAGGAACTTTATTGAGTTCTAATAAAGCTAACAGAAATCTGGTCAAAAAACTGTTCCAAAACTCATTACCAAAAACAAAGTGCCGTAACAAACATTAAATATCGTTTATGGAACCTTTTTAACGTATGGTAAAACCAAATTTTTCAACTTAGAAATTCCTTAACGTACGAAATCCGCGAAATGTTGGTGCTACCCCATGCCCATCAGGTTAAAATCTCATAATACCCCCATAACGAAAGTTTGACCTTTTTACAGCTATTTATGAGAGTTCAGCTCATTTTTTTCGTTTTGGGGAACAATTCATTTCTTAAGTTGATGGACATCCGGCTGTACCCCCATATTATCATTATGATCTTAATACCATTACTATTTGGGTCCGTCCTGGGCCCCAAACCCTTATTGTAGAAAGAAAACCACCGGTATTAGACCGGTGGTTCTGACTTAGAAAGCAAAGCAAGTACAACCAATACCCCATTTAGTTCCATCTTTTCCTATTACGGTATGAGTGTGTTGATGGAGAGGGTTACTGCAACTATGTAACTTGTGATCATGGGCATCGTGAGAAAGTATATTGTGGGCTAGGTTAGCACCACCATAACCATAAACTCCCGTCGGTGCCCAATCAGGTGATGCTGGCGGCAATTCAGGTGATAAATTTTTAAATTCATCATTCCCATAAACAACCTGACCACCCATAATGGTGAGTAATGATTCAAGGTCTTTGATTTCTTCTTCTGGTACAGTAAAGTAGTCAGCAGACAATACAGCAATATCAGCAAACTGACCTACTGCAAGGGTTCCCTTTTTACCTTCATCACCAGAGAACCATGCACTTCCTTTGGAATATAATTCCAGAGCTACTTTTCTGTCAAGTTTATTCTTTTCATCGTATATCGAAAGACCACCAATGGTTTTTCCGGCAACCATCCAATAAAGAGCAACCCAAGGGTTATAGCTGGAAACCCTGGTTGCATCACTACCGGCGCCAACAGGTATACCCAGGTCTAGCATACGATAAATCGGGGGAGTACGTTTTGCAGCTTCTTTTCCGTATAAATCAACAAAGTATTCACCTTGGAAAGCCATGCGGTCTTGGATGGCAATACCGCCATTTAAAGCCTTAACACGTTCCATACTACGATCTGAGATTGTTTCTGCATGGTCAAACCACCAGCGTAGACCATTGAAAGGAATTTCTCTGTTGACTTCCTCAAAAACATTTAAGAAACGTGTTATTGACTCGTCATAAGTTGCATGTAAACGGAATGGCCAACGGTTTTCCACCAATAGAGAAATTACTTTCTTTAAGTCAGCTTCCATCACCGTAGCTAGTTCGGGCCGCGGCATTTGAAATTTTTCAAAATCGGCTGCCGAGAATACTAACATTTCCCCGGCACCATTCATTTTATACTTATCATTTCCTTGACCCGGAGAAACAATTTTTGCCCATGAAGCAAAGTCTTCATATTCATGATTTGGATTTTGCGTAAATAGATTATACGCAATACGCAAAGTTAATTGATCCTTCTCGGCTAAATGTTCAACAACTTTGTAATCATCAGGATAATTTTGAAATCCACCACCTGCATCAATGGCACTTGTGATACCTAATCTATTTAATTCGCGCATAAAATGGCGAGTTGAGTTAATCTGGTCGTCAAAATTAAGTACTGGAGCTCTCCCCAAACTTGAATAAAGAATAGAAGCATTAGGATTAGCAATTAAAAGACCCGTTGGATTACCTCGTTTATCCCGGTCAATTAAACAGCCCGGAGGGTCTGGGGTATCTTTTGTGTATCCCAGTGCACGCAGCCCTGCACGATTTACAAGTGCTCTATCGTAAAGATGTAGCACAAAGACAGGTGTGTCTTCAGAAACAGCATTAATCTCTTCCAAAGTTGGCATCCTTCGCTCTTTAAATTGAAATTCAGACCAACCTCCAACTACTCTTACCCACTGAGGAGCAGGTGTACGTCTTGCCTGCTCTCTAAGCATTTCCAGAGCAATAGCAAGTGATGGTACACCTTCCCAACGCAATTCCATATTATAATGTAGACCACCACGAATAACGTGTATATGAGAGTCATTCAAACCCGGAATAGCTCTCTTTCTTTTAAGATCTATTTTTTGGGTTTTTTCTGTGGCACTATCAAGAAGCTCATCTCCACCTACTGCCGTGACTAAGCCATCAGTTATGGCGATAGCTGATACCTCAGGTTGAGATGGGTCAAGGGTAGTGATTTTTCCGTTATATAAGATCATATCCGGCAAATTCATGTTTACACCTCATCTACTTCCTATTATTCTGTAACCATGGATGAAATATTTTACCGAGAATCGGCATGACTACCCATGATAGCAAGGAAACTATACATATAGAAACAAAAAAAGCTGATATAATAGGATTCATATTTTTTATAATAGGTCCTATTACTTTAGGCACCAACATACTAAGAGGCCATACACCAAGAACAGTAACAATAGACATTTTCCATTTTGGCGGTGGAACTGGCGTTTTCGAAGTAACAAACCAATAAGCTAAACTGTTTTCAGTTTTGTAAGTTGGATTAGTTGCTTGAAATTGTTCTGCTTTTTTTAACAAATCTCGACGAATATCTGATTCTTGCCAAGAACGTAGATGCTCATACGTATCAAAGCGAAAAATAACAGTATACTCTCTGGATCCGTTATTGGGGACTATTAAATTTACGCCTAAATGCCCTGGGAATTTAGTAGCGGCAGCTTCGATTTCATGTCTCCATGTTTCAAACTGTTTTTCTTTACCTTCTTGAATTTCCCATGTAACAATCGTTGTTACTGGACCGCTAGCATCCATTGTGTTCCCTGTATGAGTTTCTCCGACAGTCACTCTTTCTTGGTTCATAATTTCCTGCTTGGAAGCGCGCCATGCACCATAGTATATGCGTATTCTACGCCTTGACCATAAGCGCCAGTGTGTTCTTTCACAATTTCCATAACAGCATCATAAGTGTCTTTGCGTGCCCAGTCACGTTGGTATTCAAGTAAAACTTGGATTGCTGTCACTGGAATTGCACCAGCTTGTTCTACACGACGCATAGCAGCGTTATGTGCTGTCAAACTAGTACCACCTGAAGCATCATCAACTGCATAAACCTCATAGCCAGCTTTAATTGCTTCAAGCACAGGAAATGCAAGGCAAACTTCAGTCCAAAGTGCTGCAAATATTAATTTCTTTCTACCTGTTGCTTTAACTGCCTCAACAAATTTTGGATCTTCCCAAGAGTTCATTGAACTACGTTCTATAATTTCATGGTTTGGGAATATGTCAAGAATTTGTGGCCAAAAATAACCAGAAAAGCTGCGTGTTTCAACTGTAGTAAGAATAGTAGGTACGTTAAAAGTTTTTGCTGATTTAGCAAGCAGCATAACGTTATTAATCAATGTTTGTCTGTCAATACTTGCAACTCCAAAAGTCATTTGAGGCTGAAAATCAATCAAAATTAATGCACTATTCTCCGGATTTAACAATTCTAAATTACTCATAATAAAACGCTCCTTTTTTTAATTGTTTCAAATTAAGTTTTTTGAAAGTAATTTATTTTCCGTTAATTAAAACTGTAATCGTAAAAATAAAAGCTTTGCTATACTTTTTAATTTAAAAGAGAGCGCTGATTTAATCAGCGCTAAATTTATACTATCCACTTTTTAAAAAGTGATTTAAAGCTATTTCTTTGGAATACATTTATGCATTTTGTTTACTAAGATCTCGCTGAGCTCCCATATAGCTTCCAATTATATTTTGATAGCCTGGAAGATTACTAGCAAGCAAATTGCCAAAACCTTCGACATCGTTGCGCCAATCGCGTTGTAATTCGCAAGCTACGCTAAACCAGTTCATAAGCTGCACGCCACTATGTGCCATACGAGTATTGGCAGCATCTGCAACTTGTTTACTAAAAGTTCCTGAAGCATCAGTAACAGCAAATACTTCATACCCAGCTTTTATAGCAGAAAGTGCCGGGAAAGCAACGCAAACATCTGTAACTACGCCCGCGATGATAAGTTGCTTTTTTCCAGTTTCTTCGATTGCTTTTACAAAATCATCATTATCCCATGCGTTAATTTGTCCAGGTCGAGCTATTTTTGGTGCGTGAGGAAAGAGATCAACCAATTCTTGCATTAAAGGTCCGTTAGGTCCATGTTCAAAGCTTGTTGTTAAAATAACTGGTAAATCAAAAAACTTAGCAGTTTGAGCGAGAGCTAAAACATTGTTCTTGAATTCATCAACACCATAGTCACGTACTAGTCCAGACATAAGACCAGTTTGATGATCCACTAACAGAACAACAGCATCATCTTTGTTAATACGAGAATAGAGATCAGACATTATGTATTCCTCCTAAAAAATTAAGTAATCGAAGAAAGTTTAAAAAATGGAATAGTATCATAAATTTCTTCGTTTGTTACGATTAGTTTATAAATAAATTGATCGTTAATATTAATTAATCCATAAACTTATGACACATCAATATTTTTCTTAAAAATCAGAAAAATAATATTAGACTAATTTTTAAAAATACTTATTCTCCTTTTATTAATCTAAAATAGTGGTTTTATCTATCCAATTTACAAATTGTTGTAAATAACGCTGAAGATAACGTTTTGTTTGTTCGTCAGTAAGCACTTTCTGATCGGAATCAATCTTTTCATGTACTTGGGAAATCAGCACTTTTTGAAATGGAAGAACATGAGCTTGCATGGCTTCCAGTATTTCTCTGATTTGCATTTGAGCATAAACAGTACCTAATCCCCCAGGAGTTGCACCAATTAAACCAACCGGTTTTCTGCTAAGAACAGCAGATTCCCGAGGTCTTGATGCCCAGTCCAACGCATTCTTTAATACGCCAGGAATTCCAGAATTGTACTCTGGACTTACAATAATGATACCGTCAACGTCCTGGATAGCAGATTTAAAGGATGTCACTGTTTCTGGAACACTTATTTCTAAGTCTTCATTGAACAAAGGTAGATCATTTATCTCGATCCAATGAAATTGATGGGAATCATCCATCCCTGTTAATGATTGAGCAATGATTCGATTATAAGAGTTTTTTCGTAAACTACCACAAATAAGGCCTATGGTTTTAGTCATATATTCCCTCCTTTTATAAGATAAACCAATTATACTATGATATACCAAATTGGTAGAAGTAGTTTTACGCCTAGCCATTGTTCCTCATTTACCAATCTGTTTATGCTTTTTTCAAACTTTGCAACAGAACCTAAAATGCCCCTAATCTATCAGTTAACATTTATTCATTTGTAATCAGTCTTCTAAAAATGATAGCAGTGCTTCATTAAATTCTTTGGCATGTGTTGCATTGAGCCCATGTGGACCACCCTTTATTAAAGCTACCTTAGAATTAGGAATTGCTTCATGTGTTAGCTTCCCACTATATTCAAATGGAACTGTTGCATCTGAATCACCATGAATTACAAGGGTAGGTATATTAAACTTGGCTAAATCTCCTCTGAAGTCCGTTTTGCTGAAAGCAGCGATACAATCTAGTGTTCCTTTAGGCGATGCACCCGCTGCAATACCTCTATTGTAAAGCCGGAATGGTTCACTGACTAAGTCAGTTCTATCTCCAGCAGCAAAAAATCCTCTCGTAAAGTCATCAAGAAATGCTAGGCGATCATTTTTTACTCCATTTTCAAATCCTTGAATTGCTGCATCATCTAATACTCCCTCAGGATGATCTGCTGACTTGTAAAGAAATGGTGGTACAGCTCCTGCAAACACAGCCTTCTCTACTCTATTTGTGCCATAGTTTCCGATATAGCGAGCTACTTCTCCACCCCCCATTGAAAATCCGACCAGTGTCACATTTTGGAGATCCAAATGCTCTAGTAACAGATGTAAATCAGTAGTAAATGTATCATAATCATAACCATTCCATGGCTGAGAAGAGTTCCCGAACCCTCGACGGTCATAAGTTATGACTCTGTATCCAGCCTCAACGAGAGAAGGAACTTGGTATTCCCAAGATCGACTACTTAATGGCCAACCGTGAATTAATACTACTGGCTTCCCTGTACCATGATCCTCATAATATAGTTCAATGGGTGTTTGATTTTCGGTTCCTACAGTAATTTTTGCCATTCTTCTACCTCCAAAAAATATTCTGATTACATGTATTTTTCGTCAATAATCCGGATGAATCTCGTAACCTATTTATAAATAAAGCCAATGATGATACCTGTACCTAAAGCTAATAAAACAGAACCAGTTGGACATTTTTGAGTTTTCTATATTAGAAACGTTTTGCTACTTCACGTGCATTTGCAATTGCTGCCTCTTTAATTTCTTGTGCTTTTTCAGGGTTTGCATTCATTCCTTCAACTGCAAAATATTCTGTATCAGATACACCCATAAATCCTAATACAGCATTTAAGTGTTGACGACCAAAGTCCATTACTGCATATGCTCCTTCAGAGTAAATGCCACCTGTAGCTTGAATGTGAAGTGCTTTTTTACCTTCTAATAATCCAACTGGACCATTTTCAGTATATTTAAATGTTTTACCTGCGATAGATAGGTTATCTAAGTACGCTTTTACTACTGGCGGATAGCTAAAGTTCCACATTGGTGTTACAAATACATAACGATCTGCATTCATAAATGTTTCTAAGTTTGTATTCATTGCTGCAATTTTTTGCTGTTGGCTTTCGCTTAACGCTTCAAAGCCTTCACCTGCTGCGAATTTCCCCCAAGCTGCAAATACTTCTGTATCAATTTCTGGTACAGTTGTGTTAAATAGATCAATTGTTACAACTTCATCTTGTGGATGTTCATTTTTATACGCTTCGATAAATGCTTCCCCTACTGCCATACCGAAAGATGCTTCTGCTGAATTTGGATTTGCTGTAATAAATAGTACTTTTGTCATTTTTATTCCCTCCCTCAGTAAATATCTTTAATTAAAGACTTTCTCTTAAAAAGTAGATTACTTACCTTATGTAAGTATAATACACAACCATTATTTTCCTGTCAATGAAAATAGTTACTTTTTTTAAATAAGTTAGCGAACTCTCCTATCTCGTTTTATTAAATGGGGTATCGCCAACATTACGCGGAAAACATACGCTAAGACAGTTAGCGTGTTTTTTATATTTAGGTTTGTGTACTCAAATATGCAAAAACAAACCATCATAAAAGAGAGTTCGTTTTTGCGTTTTTGGAGGGTATCAATCTGTCGATAAATTGATATTATCATATGCTTGGTGTTGAGATATTGAGAAATAAAAATGTCATTTTATTAAGAGGAAAAGTGGATTTTGCGTTTTGGCATCGCTGGAGGATCAGCGTTATATTCAATGTACAACTTCACTATTCATCTTCTTGCTCCATTTTGTAACGGGGTCTTTTTATTGTAGTAGAAAAAGCACCCTTTCGAGTGCTCATAGGGGTACCGTCAACAGAACTATTTGTAGTCCTGCCGACAAAACACAGATTTTATACGCTAAGACAGTTTCTAAAAGTGAAATCTCATCTTTGCTACTGTAAAAAAACAACTAGCCCCCCACAAGAGGGGCTAGTTAACGTAAAATTCGTTATCAGAAGTAAGGAAACAGCGAAACTTATGGATATTATTAAGATCTTGAAGAGAATTGAAATCTTATGACAAGTAAAGTTTCAGAAACTAATAAAACAAACAAAAGGATTATATGAGGAGCAAATGCAAATGTAAGAATCAAAGCAACCAAAATAGTACATAAAATATTTGCTGTATGACAAATGACAAAAAATCTTGTCTGTTTTTGTTTGATGCTAATAAGAATATAGTTTAAAAAAGCAAGGAAGATAAGTGTATAACCGGCACTCGCGAACCAAAGAGCCTCGATTGTATATGACTTATAATTTATCGGAGTTACAGCAATATGAATGATTCCAATGATAAAAATAGCGACAGTAAATGTTAAAATCCCCTTTCTCATCTAGAAATCTCCCTTCTTCTCTTGGATATATCTATAAATTATATGTGATTAGTTCACATATAATCCGTTATTGGAAGTAACAGCAAATCCCTCTCCACATGGGAGAGGAATTAGTTTTTGAATAATTGTTTGGTAGCACTTAATCCCATAAGAATTCCTCCGCCAATCCCGACTATGATAGCAAGATTGTTCCATTGAGAAGCATAGATTCCACCAAGAAATAAAAGCAATCCAATTAGCAAAAGTTTGATGTCTAATAAACTTCTAATACTCATGACTTCCCCCTCATACACAATGTAACTTAACCAAATTATACTATTCAGGAGAAACTATGTATTGTGCCTTTTTAGCTATATACACTATACATGTAAAGTTTACATAACGCCATATTATCAGTAGCAAAAAAAGGCGTCCCCTTACTCTCATAAGGGATTCGCCTTTTTTCTTTTTATCAATCTATGTAATTTTTTATACATTCCTATTATGGTGTGGGTTTTCGGGTTCTCGTTTGTTACTGGACTAGCCGAAAAACTGCATAAAATTTTGCATGCTCTTAGCGTGTTTTTTTCCGAAATGCTGGCGGTACCCCATCGCTATCAAGTTAAGAAACACATTCTTCCCCAAAACGATAAAAATGAACTTTGGTGCTACAAAAAACACAAAATTTCCATTTAGGGGGTACTTTAAAATCTTAGCTTGATGGCAATGTAGTGGTACCCCATCAATAAAATACATAATTCCCCTTTTAATTAATTGATTTTTCGATTTCCTTACACACCTTCTTCGTTTTATACCACATTGAAGATAGAAAGATAAAGTATAGTATAAATAAAATTGCGACTCCTATATTCATTGTGTTATAGGTTTGCTCACCGAATTTATGTAATATATCTTGTTTAAATGGATTGTCGAAAAGTACAAACATGCAACCAAAGATAACTGTTCCTGCCATTGATACTTGAAGTAGAAATAACTTGTTTTTAAACTGTTTTAACTGTTTTTCTGAATTCATAAATTACACCCCTTATTTCATTAACTTTCCCTTCCTCTTCCCATCTTCTTAATGTAGAAGTGGCCACCCCTAACATTTCCGCCGCCTAACTCATTCTGTTACACCTCACTTTATAAGTGAAGTGTAACAGAATGAGTTAGCTTATTTAAGCATATTTGAATATTTTTAAACAAATTTAATTAAGCTGTTTATTTGGTTCTGGTGCAAAAGCTTCAAGGCAATTGCAAGTAATCTCTAAATCTTGGACATACTGATACTATTACTCTAAAAAGGTGTGTGATTGGTATGAAAAAGAAAAATTTGTTCAAATGGAAGCACTATCAGCCTGATATTATTTTGTTAACTGTACGTTGGTACCTACGGTACAATTTAAGCTTTCGTGATTTGGTAGAAATGATGGAGGAACGGGGTTTATCCATTTCTCATACAACTATTATGCGTTGGGTTCATCAGTATGGTCCTGAATTGGACAAACGAATCCGATGTTACCTCAAACAAATGACTCTTGGAGGGTCGATGAAACATATATCAAAGTAAAAGGTCAATGGATGTACCTGTATCGTGCTGTTGATTCGAAAGGAAAAACAATCGATTTTTCCCTAAGCAAAACAAGAAATCATAAGGCTGCAAAACGCTTTTTCAAGAAAGCTTTGCGGTCTTTTCATGTTTCAAATCCACGTGTTATAACAGTCGATAAGAATCCAGCTTATCCTATAGCAATTGAACAGTTGAAAAAAGAAAAGCATACCTGATAGTATGCAACTTAGACAACAAAAGTACTTGAATAACATAGTAGAACAAGATCATCGCTTTATAAAGAAGCGAATCCGTTCTATGTTAGGGTTCAAATGCTTTGACTCAGCTACATCCATTCTTTCTGGAGTAGAAGCCATGCATATGATGAAAAAAAACAGATTGATTTACGGAATCAGTCTGTCCAAAATCAGAAAGAATTCATCCATCAATTGTTTGGACTTGCAGCATAAGATATGATTCCGTTAGGAATATATGTGCTGTATTCTTTTTTGTTTTATTTTTGCACCAGAACCATAAATACTATACATTAGTTGGAATCACGGTTTTGTAAGTAATTCTCATACTCTTCTAGCCATACTAACATCAAGTTCTGTAATTCAATTGTTTCAATTTTACAAGTGTACTCTTCATCTTCCACATAACGATGTGTAATCATAGTGAAATCTGGTCTAACTTCCAAATCGCAAGAGTTTCCACCGAAATTTGCACAATCAATTTCTTTATTCAAAACTTTATCAAGTTCTTCTATCCACTCTATACCATGAACATCAGATCGTAAAAACTCACCAACTAAAGCGATTTCTTCAGGTAAATTAATAAGTAATATATCAAAAGGTCCTTTACTAAATTCATAGCTATATTTCATAGTTATATTTCCTTCTTCCCCTATTAAAATTATGAACCGAAAGGATAAATATGTAAATAATTAAATAAAGAAAAAATCCCACATTCTAGCTGATTCATGTGCCGACAAGAAATACCTGAGAAGTACAACTCAAAAATTTCCCCTGTGGAGGTCGCTCCACATTGGTTATTAACTTATAATTCAAACTACTATAGAATTTTACTCAACAAATACTATTTTAAGTAGTTCACAACGAGTTAATCTACTTATATAGTCGATCCCGTAGCTCAGCAGGGAGAGCGCCACCTTGACAGATTGATTTACGAGACCCGTCTGTCCAAAATCAGAAAGAATTCATCCATCAATTGTTTGAACTTGCAGCATAAGATACGATTCCGTTAAGAATATAGGCGCTTTATTCTCTTTTATTTTATTTTTGCACCAGAACCGACAATACAGAGTACAAGAATGTGAGTGCAATAATCAAAAGCTTTGCGAGATCTTTCGCAAAGCTTTTATAATGATACATATTATAATAGTATTTTTTGTATTTCTTCTGTGCTTAGACTGGTAAATTTTGCGATATCTTCTAACGGCATTCCATTTTTATGCATACCACGAATTAATTGTGCACGCTCAGCTAATTTACCTTCTTCTTTACCTTCCTCATGAGCATGAGCTATTTTAGCTTGTTCATCTAGAAGTACTTTCTCACGAGCTTCATAAGCTGTTCGGAAAGAAGAATCATGACTCATATTTTCCCATTTATTCATTGCCTTTTGTAAAATTGGATCTTGATTCATCGCAATCTCCTCCAATGTCTGAGTTAAGTGTTCATCTTCATGGGCTGGTAACAATAACATCCAACGGACAAATGTATTTTCCCATGGATTTACTTTTTCTTCACGCCATTGTTTCACTAATTTTGGAATCTCTACAAAATGGATTTCCATATCGTCACTTAATACCTGTTGTGTTTTGACATTCCATAATTGTCCAATGGTGTGAAATGATTCGTCATAAGAAAATAATATGAAATCTAACAAGTTAATAGTGATTGTTTTTCGAAGAGAACGATACGGCATCCCTTCCTGCATTTGGGATGTATAGAGTTTACTCCAATAATATAAAGAGCGTTTTACCATGTCATGTGTATTTCGAAGCTGAATTTCTATATTCACTTGTGTTCCGTTGTTGAGTGTTGCTAATAAGTCTAGTATGGATAACTTATCATCTTCATAAGACTTATGGAGATGTGGGTCTTCCAATTGTAGTGATGAAATAGGTGTATCTAAAGATTCTTCTAAGATAGCGTTTAGAAATCCAATTAAGATTTCTTCATTCCCCTTTGTTCCAAATAACTGTTTAAAAGCAAAATCAATTCGTAAATTTACTAATTTTGTGGACATGGGTTTCCTCTCCCTGTCTTTCTTTTCTTAACTGTATTTTATAAGATAGTCCCTTACATATGCAAATGCTTCTGTATTTCAAGTTTACATCTGTTTATAAATGTATACTTTTATAGACAATGCAAGGGTTTCACTTAACACTAAATACATGAAAGCTAAAAATGTATCTAAAGGTGTACCTTTTGATACCGTACAAGCAAATTAGTAATAAATTTCTCAATATAGATATTGCTACTATTTTTAGTTATACTATTCAAAATTAAAATTTAATGTAATATCATGAAAAGGTGATGGTTATTACCCTATTTGTTTCTCCTTATGCCATAGATAAGATCAGATTCCTGTTCTTATCTTTTTTATTTATGAGGTCTTGTTATACATTCATTAACTTAACAAAATTTTTGTTATGGGTTATTTGTTGTCATTGGCTTGGTGGCGGTGTGGGTTATAAAATTCTTAAGTTGATGGGCATGTATGGTTTACCCCTACTTAGGAATCTCCCACTTCAAACAGTCCGTAAGGACGTTAAGTGGTGAGTAGTTCAATCAACTATCTCTTACAGAAATCAATGAACAAGTGGTTTTCTATGTTATACATGCATAAAGTTTTTTCGGTACCTCATACTAATCATGATTTTTAGAAAAAATCATGATTAAAAGTGAGGTTCAGAAATGGGAAATTCTTTTATTTCAAGCGCCGACGTGCAGCAAAGTGCATGGCAAGCGTTACATGACAGAGGTGTACATATTGAGGACATTGCGAAGTTAACATACTTTTTACAGGAGAAGTATGTGCCGGATTTAACAATAGAAAATTGCATCGAGAATGTAAAGCGTGTAATGGGAAAAAGGGAAGTACAGAATGCTTTATTAACGGGAATTGAACTAGATATTTTGGCTGAAAAAGGAGTATTATCCTCTCCATTGCAACAAATGTTGAAAACAGATGAAAGTTTATATGGAGTAGATGAAATATTAGCATTATCCATCTTAAATTTATACGGAAGCATTAGCTTTACAAACTACGGTTATATCGACAAGTTAAAAGAGGGGATTTTAAGCGAGCTGAATGATAAATCTAAAGGAAAGGTGCATACTTTTTTGGATGATTTAGTTGGTGCGATTGCGTCAGCTGCAGCAAGCCGGTTAGCTCATCGTTATCAAGCAAAGTTAGAAAATGAAGATTCCCGTAAGTAATAACTCATACTAAGAGGCACAGCCACATTGCCATCAACTTAAGAAAACAGATTACCCCCAAAAAGGGGTAGCACCACATCGCTATCAAGCTAACAAAACAAAATACCCCCAAAACGAGAAAATTAACATCTCCGGGTGAAAATGTACAATTTTTTTGTTTTGAGAGCATTATAATATTCTTAAGTTCACATTGTCTTATCATTTAATCTTTAAAAATCTCAGTTATTTCTATAACAACCTTTTGTTTGAAGATAAAATATAAACACAACAAAACCCACAGAAAATAATCTGTGGGTTTTGTTGTGTAAAAAGAAACTTTGGGGAAGCTCGATTTGATCAATTTTATTTTTCTAATTTTATTGCATTAGAAAAATAAAATACACTGTTTATTGAGTGTTTTGCAAATATATTGAGGATAAATTTATCTTATTATCAATATATTTCAAATTACTTTCACAAGCATTACAAAAGACTTTCGTAATCGTTACAAAATTCTTTCATTGCTTTATAGGAGTTCAATCCATATTCCTGAAAAACAAGTGAATTTCCGTTTCTAATTCATGTTAACGATAATTCGTCTATTTCCTCTGTGCTTAAACCGGTGAATTTTAAAAAGGTTTCTATGAGTATACTATGAAAATATTAATTTAATTTTGCTTTAATGTGAGTTTCGCAACTTTAATCCAGCCTTTTGATCTTTAGTGATAGTCTTGAAAGAAATTTATTACAGTTTTGAAAGAGAGTTGAAAGATGTTTAAGATAAGATGGATTTACTGATATTCGTTTTATGTTACAACAAGGGGGAACTACAATATGAAATTACGGAATCAATTGTTATTGATGAATATATTAAGCACCAGTATTATGCTAATTGCTATTTGGTATAGCGAAATGAAAATGTTACTTAGACCGGAACAAACGCAACTATTCATAGGAATTGTAGTCATAGCAATGGCCTTTTCAACGATTATTTACTGGTTAATGACACGTCCTATTATGAAATCGATCCAAAATTTAATTTCATTAACCAAACAATTTAGTGATAGACATTTTGAAACGATGTACATAATAGGGAAAGAACCGGATGAGTTTAAAGAATTAGCCACAGCTTTTCAAGAAATGGCAAAAAAATTAGAAGAAAGCTTTACTAAGTTAGAAAAAGGAGAAAAAGAACGCACTGAGCTGATTGCGAATATTTCACATGACTTACGAACCCCTCTTGCTAGCATACAATTGATGATAGAAGCGTTACAGGATAGTTTAATTGAAGATGCTGATATGAAAAATCAGTATTTAACGACAATTCTAAACGAAATACAACGATTAAGTGGATTAATTAATGATTTATTTGAGCTTTCTAAGTTAGAACTTGGACAAGAAGCATTTCATCCAAGTTTAAAACATGTAGATAGTATTCTATTAAAAGTAATAGATTCACATGCTATCCTATTGAAAGATAAAGAGATTGATTTGCAATTACGTGTTTCAGATACATTACCAAAACTTTGGATTATGCCATGTAAAATAGCACGAGTTATCAATAATTTGTTACATAATGCAATTCGACATTCTCCTACATGTGGCACAATTGAGTTAATTGTAGAAGAAAATAAACAGAAACAGCAAATTATATTCACTTTGCGTGATGAGGGGAATGGGATTTCCTACGATGAACAACTACGTATATTTGAACGCTTTTTCAGAACAGATCCATCAAGAAGCTCACAATCTGGAGGATCTGGACTTGGACTCGCCATTGCAAAATCACTAGTGGAAATGCACAAAGGAGAAATTGGTGTTCGGAATCGTCCAGATGGTAAACAGGGATGTGAATTTTGGTTTACTCTTCCTATTACATCAGAAAAGAAATAAAGTTATGAAAGACTTTTGTAACATTTACGAAAGGGATTTGTTATAACTTTATATTAATATACGAATATATCATTTTAATTCGTATGAAAGAAGTATAAGCAATGTACGTTATATCGTAAAAATAAGGAAAGAAAGGAAGAAATCACATGACTTATAAGAAAAAAGTGATTCCCGCAGCATTAGCATTTGCTGTTTTAGCAAGTCCAGTTTTTTCTTTAAAAGCAGAAGCAAGTACAATATCTGCAACTTCTAGTGCAATTACTTCTGTTGAAAAAGAAAATCCATCATTAAACCTTAAAGAAGGACAAGTATCAGAAGAAAATTCCAATGTAAACCAAGATTTTGATGCAAATTATATCAATAATAATATTATTAAAGCGAATTTTCCATCTGTTACACCACCACACATCAAGGAAGCAAAACCGCTTGAATATCTATATTTAGATTATTCTTATATAAATGGCAATAAAATTATTGGGGATTGGAGAAATAAAGAGCTAAAACATATGGATCCACCACCTAGATTTTATTACGATTTACAATTCATGGGATATAGCCCATCTCAAATTGAAGAATACTTTGGAAGTACTTATGGAGAATCTTTTGTAAAAGGACTTGTTCTGGAAACATTAGAAAGCTTTTTCCAAACTCGATATGCGCAAGATCCAAATGATCCTGATGTACAAAAAATATTACACTCTAAATACTACGAAAAAAGTGATGCTGAAAATGACTTTTTTAATCCAGAATTTTTTGAAGGAGAAGGCGGCTTAAAAAGGGCTATTCTAGAGGAATTTGGAAAGAAAAGTTTAGATGAGCTTGGAATCCAAGTCATTTGGGGTGACAATAATTGGGGCGCTGAAAAGGCTGTAACAATTGGTTATTCAGCAAAGACACCATTTAACCCACTAAAAGATGCTGTATTAACAGAAAAGAAATACTTGAAGAAAGTTCCTGGTGGATCAGCATCCATTCCAGCTAAAAATACAGGATATGAAGTAACATTTGACATCAAAACAGGTCTGACAAATGAACAATCACAATCATTTGCTCACACTGTGGGTGTAAATGCAGGTGTTGGTATTGAAGATATTTTCGAAATTGGAGCAAGTTATGAGTTCCAAAGTACATTTGGTACAAGTATCTCATTAAGTGAAGAACAAACAGTATCTCGTAAGTTTAGTCTTACTAACGAATCAGATCGATCCATTACAGCTGCATTATATCAAGTTACTGCTGAATATTCATTAAAACCAGGTTCAGTAGCTACTGGAATTGTAAACAAAACAGTAAAATCACCTTTCGCACAGTTCTGGCAAGGTGGCCATTATTGGGACACATCTACAAAAGTAAAAGTATCATCTACTTCAACAGGTGCAATTAAAACAGATGATTTAAAATTAGTTCGCTCAGATGTGTTAGAAAAATAAAATTAATCAAATCGAGCTTCCCCCAAGCTTTTTTGAAATAAACAAAACCCACAGAGAACATTGTTCTTTGTGGGTTTTCTATGGAATTAGAATAAAATTTGATTACTAAGAAAGTCCCTTCATAATGCTAAAGTGAATTTACTCATACAAATGATCTGCATATCAAAGATGAATTTATGTGCAGATCATTTGTGTGAGTCTAAATAGTAATTTAGCGTACTCTAGGTTTCAAATTTTAAAGTATTTTAAATCAAATAGTATGGAGCGTGTATTATAATGAAAAAGATTTTATTATCGTTTATAACATTAAGTATATTAATAGGATGTGAAAAAGCTGATTCGTGTGATGAAGCAAGAGCTATCTACTCTGGAAATTGTAATTCTGCTAATACACTGACAAACGACAAAGCTGAATTACAATTAGATTCCAGATAGTTGCCTTAATACTTAATTTTAAACTAATTGTTCAACAGATTATTATACATTTTATAATTACAATAACTTAATTTCTTGTATTTTGATATTGATTGATTTTTTCACGAATAGCTATAGCAATAAATTCTTCAATCGTACTGTTAGTTTCCTCAACTATTTTATTAATAGCTTGATATTCTTTACTGGACATCGTAACTGGTTTTGTCACGCTGCTGCTATCTATGTACACACTATTGTTAACACGTTTTACTAATTTTCCTTCTATTAAATATGGTGTAAGGCTATCAATCCATTCCAATTGCATACCCATAGGTAATTCAATTAAAGACTGACGTACATCAATATACCAAAAGCCCTCTTCTTCTGAAACCTTTAAATTCCTTGGTGAGACATACTGTAGTATTAAGTCAATCAGTTGAAACGAACTGTTACGCAATTGATCAGACTTAGGTATACGGAACTTAACAAACCTCTGATGATGGCTACGTGGTCTATCAGATAATTCGTATGCTGGTACATATCCTAATTTTCTTGCTTCTTTTAAGGTGAATTCACTTCCGAATTCATCTATTAGCATAATATCTCCACGCTTTGGAATAGAAATGACTCTTGCTATCGTACTCCCCTGTATGTACCTCTGGAAAAGCACTGTATTATGCTTTTGAGAGTATGTATACAGTGTATTTGCTTGATTAAATCGTTGTACAAGTTGACGTAACTCTTCTTCTTTAATGAATTTAGTTTCACGGTTACGATGTTCCTGTACAGTGGCAGTTAACTCCCCATCTTCCAACCACTTTTCTAATTGATAGGTGCTTACATGGTTCTGTTGCAAAGTTTTCTACATGGAGCTACACTCTAGAAAACAGGATCTAGGAGAATCAGGCATGAGGTATTTTAAAGGAAAACAATTCAAGAAAGAGATTATTTTAGTAGATGTCGGCTACTACTGTCGTTTTTCTTTAAGTTATCGCGATGTCTCTGAAATCCTGAAAGAACGTGGCATTTCAGTTCACCCAACAACCATCATGCGATGGGTTCATGAATATGGCAATCTCATCTATCAAATTTGGAAAATGAAAAATAAATCTGCACGATTATCTTGGCATTTGGATGAGACTTATATCAAAGTTAAGGGAGAGTGGCGTTATCTCTATCGTGCAATTGATAAGGATGGACACACATTGGATATTCAACTTCGTAAAAAACGGGACCATCAGGCTGCCTATGCCTTCATGAAAAGATTAGTAAAACATTTTGGAGAACCAACGGTTCTCACTACAGACAAAGCGCCGGCATTACTTTGTGCATTTAACAAATTAAGAAAACAAGGATTTTATCAAACTACAATCCATTGTACAATCAAACATTTAAACAACCTTATTGAACAGGATCACAGGCATGTAAAGAGACGTTTTGCCAAATCTGCAGGATTTCAAAATCTTCGTCATGCTTCACGTACGATAAAAGGTATCGAGACCATTCATGCTCTATATAAACAAAGGCGAAGTCTTCAAAGAGACTCCGCCTTTTCAACGTACAATGAACTTCAACAATTACTAGCTACTTCCTAAACATTGTTCCTTATTTACCAACCTGTTTATGCTTTTTTTAAACTTTGCAACAGAACCCTTAGTTATAATATAAATCTATTTCTTCTTTTCATTACATCTTTCATTTAGAGCAAAAAAGGAAACCTTGACCGGAGTCAAGGTTGAAGACATACAATCTTAGGTCTATCTATAATACTTGATGCACCTTTCTTGAAAAGGGATTCTATCATCAAGCAGCACTTCTTCTTGCAGTAATTTTGTTATATTCTCTATTTTTACAATGAATAGTGCGAAGAAGTCGCCCGAATTTGGATATGAAAATAGTCCATACCCCTTTAGTGACAGTATTTTGTTGACCTCCTTAATCTTTTCAGGTAAAAATTCATAATTAAATGCTTCTAGTTTCTCGAGTTCTTCTTGTGTTGCTAATTCAATTTGGTGGGCAAATTCGTAATCAAGAATAAAATTGACAATTTCTTGGTATTGCTCACCTTTATAGTCAACGTATAAAAGCTGTTTCGTCGTCAATCCATATTTTAATAGGTCTTCATGTAAGTCATAACTTCCTTGTTCCTTCAAAAACGTTTCCAAATCCTTGCTATCAGGAAATATAATCTGCGCTATCCCTTGATTAGGCATATTAGCTTCCTCCCTTTTATTGAAATAATTCTCCATGCTTGTTTGGAATATATTCCGGGTAGTTTTTACGATAAAATTGATCGATCATCTGAAGCACAGGGTCCCATTCAGGGTATGGCTCACGTTCTCCAAATACCATTTTCGCTTCTGGAGTATTCATCAGAAAATTATCGATTTGAGTAGGTACTGGCAACCCTAGTTGTTTCCTTACATGGATCAAGAATAAGATTTCAAAAGGATAAAATCCGAATCCGAAATCACCAAATTCACCTAGCTGTCCGATTTCAGAAGCTAATGCAGAATGATACTGAGACATTATCGAAATTAGATGTTCTATTTCTTCTAAATCACCAGTCGACCAACGTCCCAGCACTTCATCATAAATGTTCAGCTCTTCAGGGATTAAGTCGCATCGCAGTTCAGCTTCCTTAAACTTATTTTTCACGGCTAGATGCAATTTTTCATTCGTTCCCATGATGGTTTTATTTTTATACTGCAAGTACAGCTCTAGTAAAAACCAAATATGTCTATCCTCTTCATTGGCATTTATTAAATGTCCACCGAAGTGATGAGCCATAAAATCATATAATATATTTTCTTCTTTCTCCCATCCATACATTGCAAAATGAACTAATGTGAAGACGACTTCGCTAAACCAATATCCCAAGAACATCCTTGGATACCTGATTGTATAAAGATCCTGTCCCATGCACTGGTAAAATAAGACCTTCTGCATGTTTTTTAATCCTTCTGCATTGTTTCCACCGCTGATCAATACATCGTTTTTCCATAGTGACAAGTGATATGAGGATATTTTGCTTAGATTTATTAATAGTATGTGATCTTTCTCTGTTTCATTTTGCTCAACGATTTTCTCAATCTTTCTTCTACTGACATTATATTTATCTTTAACATCTTCAAATTTGATTCCATCCACAAAATTTTTGCTATATCTTTTAAAAGCCATTTCTAACTTTTTGTGGTTTATCATTGTATCCTCCCTATGAATTAATCGATTTTCTTATTCCAGTCTTTTACCTTTAACTCATCAACGCCGAATCCAGTATCAGTAATCTTGATATCTGTTTCAACTCTAATAAAATCGAATTGTAGATCAGGACGCTCCTCCATCAGTTCCTCTAAGTTATCTCTGAAACTGGCATACCTAGGATCTTTGCTTTTAACCATGTCTTGTAAGTACGTATCTCCACCCTTTTTCTGTTTATCCGAGTAACTAAAACTAGCGGAATCTGATGCCTTCGATTCAATAATCGTTAACTTTGGCGGCGGCCCTTCCGATAGGAACGCTGCATCTATGCCGTTTCTCCCCACTTGGAACAGATCGGAAACGTCTTTACCTAAATTATTTTGTCTAGCTAGGATTTTTGTCACTTCTTCTCCAAAATCACCTTTATCACAAGAGAAATATTTAGAATTATCGATTTTTTCCATGCTCCTTTGCAACCTCCAAGTCATAATGATCACTTATAACATCTTTCGTATCCAACTTGTTGGCCAATTTTTTGCTTAGTAGTTCGGCTAGTAGCCGTTGTAAAAGTTGGACGGCGCCTTATTAAATCGTTGATTCAGTCCCTCAGGACTGATAAGTACTGCTGTTGATGCTTCTAAACAGCTAGATAACTGAGTTAAAGAAGTCATAGCTACATTTTGACTCATCCATACACATAAAGCTATTAAATCTTTTGCTTGGTACTTACTGGTTCGTTGTACAAAACCAACATCTCTAGCAAGATCGCGTAAGGTATTTGGAGATAAAAAACTTTGAATCTCTTGAGCAAATAGTTGTAATTCGTCAGACACAGAAATAGACATACAAAAACGCCATCCTTTCTATATGGAGTGAACCCTGAGAATGAGACGATAAAAAACACCTCTCTAAATCGTAAGTATCAGTTATGATTTTAATGGAGGTGTTTTTCGCATGGGGAAAAAGAATCATTATCCCGCCGAAATAAAGTGGAAAGTAGTTGAAATGAAACACCAAGGATTCAAAAATAAAGAAATTATGGATGCCTTAGGAATTAAACATGTGGCTCAAATTAAAACTTGGATGAAATGGTATCGTGAAGGCGAAACCTATCGGTTTGAACAATCTATTGGAAGACAATCTGCACATGGAAAAGGTTTAAAAAAGTTAACAGAACTTGAACAAAAAGAATTAGAAATACGTTATTTAAAGGCAAAGATTATATTGCTGGAAAAGTGCCAAGAAATTTTAAGGAGGTGGGAGGAAAAGAAGAAATAATGAAAATGATAAAGGAATGGCAATCAACTTTCACAATTGCAGAACTGTGTTCCATATTTAATATTTCACGTGCTACTTATTATCGTTGGAAAAAGCACGAGAAAACAGTAACTAATCATGAAGAAAAAACCGTAATAGAAATATGTCAACATCATAAATATCGGTATGGATATCGTCGGGTTACAGCTTGTCTACGTGATCAATTTAACATCGTAATGAATCATAAAAGAGTATTACGTATCATGAGAAAATACAACGTATTATCTCGAGTTAGAAAAAAGAAAAAGATATTTGTGCTCGGTCATGAACCAGTGGTAGCTAAAAATAGAATACAACGGAGATTTAAAGCTACCAAGCCTAATGAAAAATGGTTCACTGATATCACGTATTTGATGTTCGGCAATAAGACTCTTTATTTTTCATCTATTATAGATGGGTTTAACAATGAAATTGTAAGTTATAAAATAGGTGAGACACAGGATGTTTCTCTTGTATTAGATACTCTAAAAGAGGCTTTAAGAAAGCGAAATGTGATTGATACGATTTTGCATTCGGATCAAGGAAAAGTGTATACATCAAAACAATTTCAAACATATGCCAAAGAAAAAGGCATTATCACAAGCATGTCTCGTACAGGAAACTGCCATGATAATGCCCTCATAGAATCCTTTCATTCTCATTTGAAATCCGAAGGATTCTATGCGCAAAATATAAAACAATCGAATAATGCTAGTATAATACAAACTGTGGATGAATATATCCACTACTATAATAATGAACGGATTCAGAGAAAATTAGATAATATGTCACCTATAGCTTATAGGAAACATGTTGTCTAGGTGTTTTTTCTTTGTCTCACCAAATGGGGTCAGACCACTATATATGCCTACAAAAAGTATAGCGTTTTTTTATATTAGAATAAACTAAAAATTAAATTATATTAATATTCTTATGTGTTGGGTGAACACTTATTTTCCTCATATAACGTATTAACATGCTGTTTTAAATTTTTGATGAATAATAGAATCTCTTGACTAGACATTCTAGCATGTTGAAGGTGAAATATGTTGCCTTTTCCAATTTCTAACTCGTTTGAATTCAATGTAATAGGGATATTCATAAAGACATGCCATGGAAAATACAAGTGTACAAAAGTTTCTCTAAAATATATACCCGATTGACAAATTAATACGCCATCCGATCCTTTACTCAAATTACCAAGGACAGAGGTATCTAAAAAAGCAATGATTTCTTCTTCTTTTGAAACAACATATCGTGCCCAAATTTCCTTTAGCTTTTTGTCTGAAATATGAGTGTCTACAAATAATCCATTATCAGGTTCTAATAATTCATCGTACGTCTCAAACAAAGAGCAGATTGATTTTATCTCATCATTTTTTATAACTGGATGTATATCATTTTGCTTTGAATTATGGAACGAATTTGTAAGAGCTATAAGTAATTCTTTAAATAACTGCGGTGGATAATCACTGCCGTTAATATTAAAACTTTTTTGTGCATCAAAAGATAAAAAACCATCTTTATCAATTTCGATTTGTTGCACTTCATTTAATTTATCCCATTTCATATTTCCTTTACCTAATAACCAATTTTTCCAATATAAACCCGAACTTGTAAAATAAACACCATATTTTCCTGAGCCAAATAAATTGCAACTTAAAAATGCAATAATCCGATCATCCGTTGGTATAGAGAAATGTTTTTTTGCAATTGATAAGAAATCTTCAGGTATTCTAGTAACATAAAATCTAGACTGCTGATATTCTAAACAAATATCAGTTAAACGATTAATATCTATATTCAGCATGATAATTCTCCGCTTCTTATATATTATTGATATGTAAATTATAATATTATCAGGTAAATATTAACACTTAAAATTCGCTTAAATTGAGAGGCACTCTATTGGATTCTAAAATAAATTTGTATTAAATTGAAAAATTTATTATTTATTTTTATCGTTTTGGGGTAGTGTCTTCTTATTAGCTTGATAGCGATGGGGCGGTACCCCAAGTAGGAAATATCGGGATTAAGATAGATATAAGTAGAAAAACTAATAAAGTAATAAGGTTTACTTCAGTAAAATAAGGTATATTATATTTGTTGAATAGATTCCCTTTAAAGAAAAGAAGGTGAACAAAGTGGGAAAATATCAATTGGATCACAAAGGTCAGGTAGCTGTGGCAAAGTTTCATGAAAAACAGAAGCCTGCCAAATTTGATAAAAAGCAGCAACTTGAAAAATTGCGTGCGGAGTATTTGAAAAAGAAGAAAAAACAAACAGATAAATAATATGTTACGTTTTTCCTAATTTTAAGTGCGAACAAACACAAGAAAAAAGTGGATACCTACTCTCACAAGGAATCCACTTTTTCTTTTTCTACAACTCTATTTTATACGTTCCTACCCTGGTTGGTGGTACCCCTTCTTGCTCTTACCAAAACCTCCACCACTAGCTCATTTACATAATTATCGTTACAGGAAGTTAAGTATTATGATTTTTTCTTGGAATAGATGTAGAGATATAAGTCACATCTTTTTTAATTTTAGCTATATATAAAATTTAACCAAGATGCTCAGAAAAATGTGAAGCACATTGCATTACTATATCTAGGGGTCACCATATCATTTTAAGAAAATTGTATGTTAAGGAGTTTATAAAGGTAGTGGATACTTAATAAGCGTTTATAAATATTTTGCAACATGTTTATAAACGTGATAAACCCTGATTTTATAAGGGTAAAAGTTATGTTCTTAAAGGTATATCTTTATAAACAAGCGTTCGCTTTTCCTATTGGGGAAAATAGGCTTAGCGTACAGTATACGACTTAAAATATGTCTAAATTGTGTCGTAACGTACAATTTTCTTTTTTTGATATGGTGAGACCAACTACTAAAATCCTTTCAAAATTTAACATTTTTAAATTAAAACTTCCCAGTTTTAATCCACATTCCTCCATCGCAATGATCTGTATCTACACATTTTAAACTGTAGTTCACCCAACCTACTGCTGCGTTGTAAGTTCCTGTATCAAAATTACGGATTCTGTAGTCGTAAAAAGTCCTATTACCCTGCCAGATTTTAACATATACTCCGTACATTCCGTAGTTTTGTGCACGAAACGTGACCCTTTCTCCAGGAGATAACCAAATCCGTCCTTGACTATATTCATAATCAGCATGGACACGTAAAGATCTATGATCTGCAGCAGAAGCTTCAGATTGAGGAAAAAATGCAAAAAACATTGCAAAGCATAAAATAAATACTAATAAGCATTTTTTTATAATTCCTTGAGATAATGTCATTAAATCATCTCCTTTATAAGTGTTATTTTTCTAATACCAACTAGTCGGTATTAATTAATTTATTATATGATGGAGAATGTGTTACTATTAATTAAATATTCAGTTTTTTAAAAGGAGGTTGTTATGGGGAATTATCATCAGAAACAATCAGAAAACACCATTAAAAAATTAATGCAATCAGGAATTAGTTTGTTTTCTAAACAAGGCTATTCTAGTACAAGTGTTGATCAAATTGTGAAACATGCTGGTTACTCTAAAGGTGCTTTCTATGTTCATTTTTCTAATAAAGAGGAGTTTTTGTTGAAACTGATAAAAGAAGGAATTGATTTTTATTTTGAAGATTTAAAAGAAGCTCTTACTCAAAAAGAGTGTGATTTACTAAAGGAGTTTAAAGAACACTCTTTGCGTCTGGTAAATGAATCTTATGAAAAAGGATCTTCTCCCATGCTTCTCCAAGGATGTATGATATCTAATCAATTACCTCTAATAAAAGAAAGGCTTATTCTCCAAATGGAAGAATGGAGATCATTTCTTACACATTTTTTTCAGATAATGAAAGACGAAGGTATAATCGGAAGTCCATTAGATGCCAGAACTTTAGCAACAGCAGGAATGGCTCTTTTTAATGGATTTAATTTGCAACACTTTGTAGACAATCGAATTCAAATACAGGACATGCTAAGTGTTTTTGTTGAATTACTCCAAATCCAAGAGCCTAATAAATAAGATGGATAAGAGTATGATATTTGAATGATAGTTTATGAGTACTCTATACATGTGAGGTTAACATAACGCATCATTATCAGTAGCAAGGACATGGGGGAATCCTTAGTTTTATCAGATTCTCTCTTTTTCTTATGTAAAATCGATATACATGATTTTATACATGGTTGATGTAGCGGGGATTCTGGGGATCCTCGCTATTCTTTTTTTGCATAAAATTTTGTATATAGAAAAACGATTTTGGTGTGGGTATTGAGATGTAATGAGTATTTAATTTTAAAACAAGTGAAACGTGAATTATTAGGGAAAAGGGTATATCATTGCTATAGCGAATATATTTTTGAGGTTAAGCGCTATGAAGACGTTATATAGTCCTGGCGATGTGGCAGAGCAACTAGGTATCCAATCTAGTACATTACGTAAGTATGCTGATGTACTAGAAAAAGAGGGTTATACTTTCATAAAGAATAAACGTGGGCATAGGAAGTATAGAGAAAGTGATGTAATGGTGTTTCGTAAGGTTATCAACCTAAAGAACGACACAGACATAACATTAGAAAACGCCACAAAACAAATAGTATCATGGCATCAAGGTGTTGAGGTATTGCCATTAGAACGACACGAAATTGAGCGCTATGAAGAACCCAATTTCAACGCCACAACGCTACAGACGATGATTCAAAATCAAAAAGAAGTCATTGAAAAGCAAAATGACTTACTACAGGAATTGACCAAACGATTAGCGGAGCAAGACCAGCGATTCATACAAAGAGAATCAGAGTTATTGAGCGCTATACAAGCGATACAGGAATCCCATGCTCTTATAGCGATGAATACAAGCGAAGACATGGTGAAGAATCAAGGTCGTGATAAAATGCTTATGCAAACAATAAGAGAAGTTCAGGAAGTTAAGAAGATAATTGCAGCAAGTAAAGATAAGAAATGGTATGAGTTTTGGAAATAATCTTTTGAATTTTGATTAATTAAGGGGTGAATTGAAATGGGAAGATACCCAACGATTACAATAATAAAAGAATTAGATAATAGCAAATATGCGATTTATAGTTTTGGTCCTCATATTGATAGTTGCGAGCAATACCCAGAAAGGTATGAAAGATGGCGTTTTAAGATTTTGAAAGATAAAATAACCTTTGAAGAAGGCTATATTTTACTTGATGATATGCCTAAAGAACATTTCCAATTATTTTATAAGTGCGCATTTAAAGTATATAAGCAAGTTGAAGAATGTGGTGGAATGGAGAATTTTAAAAATATTGATTTACCAGATCGAATTTCATTTGCTATTTAAAATTTATTAGGATAGATTGTATTTTATTTTAAAATAAGTATTTTTATATTCCTTTATTTACAGTGTTTTGAATGTATACTTTTGTTGTGCATTTTGCGGATATCAGAGGATTTGGTATAAGGTCGATGTTTTATGATATTTGAATGTAAACTAATATTCAAAAGTTTACTTTCGGGTGTTTTTGATAAATATGGATTTGAAGGTGTTGCATAAGAATTACCTGATCCTATTAGTCGGTGGTTGGTAGAATATGGTCAAAATGCTAAACTTATTAAGTAAGAGAGGAGAAATAATTAAATGATTAAGCCTTTATATGTAGAAAATATTATAGTAGGTGTAAAATATAAAAATAAGTTCAATTGGTATATAACTGAACCGCATTTATGGTATTTAGATTATAATCAAGCTGGGTACTCTCCTAGTGAATATCCAGAAGAAAGAAAAGGCATTAGTATTTTAAATGAGACTACAATAGCTCATTTTTTAGAAAGAATAGAAAAATATGAAAGATTTACAGAAGATATTCGGTTAGAATTTTTAAGGGAATTAAGAACTAATAGAGAAGAAGCCTATTATGATTATAATCCATGTTTCTTGATAGATTTTGAACGTTTAATTTTTTATTCTAATTATCCGGAATCAATATCTTTTGAAGAATATATTCCGAATAACTGGAGAGGTTATTTACAGCGATTTGATGAACAAGTACTCTATGAGTATAGATACTGGGAAGATAAGAATAAAAGCTATTTAGTTAGAGAGGATTAAGTTATACAAGGGGTCCGCCACATTGCCATCAAGCTAGTATTTTGAATTGCCCCTAAAACAAAAAAATTTATTATTTTATAGTTATTTATGAGAATTCCGCTCGTTTTTTTCGTTTTGGGATAGTTTATTCTTGTTAGGTTGATGGGCATGGGATAGATCCGGAACTTATACGCTTTATGGACGAGCACCACTTTCCACCTCACTTTCTATTTTAGTTTTTCTACATGCTTTTTTCACGATATGTATGAGAACGATATCGGAATATATTCAAAAATACTTCTCTCGTATTATTTCTTCTTTTTTGTCGAAATTCCTCTATCACCCTTCAAAAATGTATACATATGGAAAGACTTTTATGATGGAACAATTCCTTATATGTAAAAATGCTTCTTCCTGCATCATCTCCCTTCTATAGGAACGAACGGATCCCGATACCTCATACTGACTCTTCCACAAGAAGGAATGTTAGGCCTTTACCTAACCACCATTCATCTCCCACCTACTCATTGGACCATGTCCTACCCATTCCTTGAGGTGGGAGTTTTCTGTTGGGGAATGATAAATGAAAAAATATTTACCTTTCAATATTTCTTCTCTTGTACATTCCATACAAATTGTAAAGTATACTATCGGTACCGTAACAGAAAAAGTAGATGAACATAAATAAAAAGAGCCTTTTATAAGCTCTTTTTATTTACCATTCTGTTTTTCTAATACATATAAATCCTCTTCTATGTTCGACAATTTATCTGTAACTAATTTTCTCGCATCTCCAATCGCTTGATTATATACATACGGTCCAAGTAATTTTATCATCTCTTCTATTAAACGCTCTGCTTGGAAACGTCCAATTGTATCTAAGTCCTCTTCTTCAAAAAACTGCTGAATGTGCTCTACAAGCTCCTCTTTCTTTTCATTTGGTATTTTTACATTCATCATGAATTATCTTCTCCTCTATTTTTGAGATAAGGTTTTCCTTAACTCTACCATAGAAAAGCGTATTCCTGGACAAGTTTTTGTAACACCTTCTAATTCACGATGACCAAGTATGTGTGCTTCACATATAGAGAATTGTTCCATTAAGTCTCTACATAACGAATGTAAAGAATCTATTTGTGCTATTGTTGGATCATATTTATCAAAATTACCTGTCATACAAATCCCTATCGTTTCACTATTATATCCTTTTGCATGGGCTCCAACATATAATCCCCTACCTTCAAACACAGTCCCCTCTTCTTCAATAAAATAATTATATCCAATACCGCTCCACCCTCTTACCTTTTGATGGAATTCATGTGTTTTATACACATCCCATCCATCTTCAGCTGTATGATGAATAATGATTTTTGTTACACTTTGCAGTGGCTTAAGCTTATCTCGAAAAGAGAATTTCGGTCTTTGAATTTTCATCTATATCCCTTCCCTTTACAAATGAATCATAATAGCAGTTTTATCATCCGGACGAATTCGTTTCTCTTGTTCTAGCTCTTCAATTATTGAAACATATGCCGGTATACCATATTTTTTGATATATTGTACTGTTTGTTCCAGCGACCAATCAGCATGAAATAGTCCATCAGAACAAATAAATATATCTTTTACTTCTCCTCGTAACAGTATTCCTTGTTGAATCCATTCAATTGCTTCTGGCATTCCATTTGCTACTGCATATCCATTTGGCATATTAGCAAGATAACGATTATATTTTAATTGCTGTCTCACGTCATTAAATATATGTTCTTCCGGTACAGAACGTCCTTTGTTCCTATCTGCTTCACGCTTTCTTTTCGCTCGTGTACTAATCCCTTTTACTGTATCCTTTGTTAACACCTTTATGGTTCCATCATGAAATGTAGCAGCAATCATACAGTCACCAAGTTGAGCATATTGAATGATTTCATCTTTTATACGAACTACAGCAATACATGTACACCATAAATGATGTTTCTTCGTCGTATCAATCCTATAATCTATCATTTTTTCTTGTAACGCTTCGTTTGCATTTACAATTTCCTCTTGTAAACTAGTCACTTCTTTTAGCGATGTAAAATGACTTGCAAATAAATGTGAGGCAAGATATGCTCCGTTATGCCCCGTTTCATCTTGAAATGGTATAAGCGGTGTTGCTCCATCACACACACCATAAACTAGCATATCTTCATTACAAAAAAGTGTATCCTCACACTCCTGTTTCAAAGGACTTTTCTGTTGGTATCTTTTTATTTCCATCTCTTTACACTCCTCTATCCAACATTGAGAATTATTCAAACTTTTTTGATTAATCTAACTTCCCTAAATAAACTGTTTTCCCAAAAGACTTTCAATTTCATATATAATCTTGAAATAATATGATTTTTTTAGTGAAGGACGGGAAAAAGATGGTCAGATTTCTTGGAGTTATCATTGGTTCTATCATTATTGCAGTTGCCTTTAATCTTTTCCTCATCCCCCACAAAATATTAAGTAGTGGAATTGGTGGAATTGCTATTATCTTAGGAATTGTAACCCCTGTAAATACAGGAATTATTAACTTTGTATTAAACTTACCTATTCTTATTTTAGGATACATAGGCCTTGGAAAAAAAGTGATTTTTAATACCGTTGTCTCTGTTATAGTATTATCTGTAGCATTATACTGGATTCCAGTACAAATCGTCGCAAAAGACCCACTTCTTTCTTCCGTATTTGGAGGCGTAATTGCCGGTGCAGGAGTTGGTCTTGTCTTTAATTGTCATGGTTCCACCGGTGGATTCGATATTATCGGCATGCTATTATCTCGCAAAAGGGATATTAAACTCGGTGGTTTTCTCATTATTTTGAATACAGTTGTTATTGTAATTGCTGGATTTTTCTTTGACTGGGATGTAGCATTAACGAGTTTACTTTCAATCTATGTAACAGGTAAAGTAATCGATGCTGTCTATACAAAACATCGTAAAGTTACACTTATGATCGTAACAAACCAAGCTGAAGAAATGAAAAAGAGACTTCTTTCAACTGTGGTACGTGGAATTACACTTCTTGATGGTGAAGGAGCTTATTCAAGTGAAAAAAAACGTGTACTTATGACGGTTGTTTCGCGTGAAGAGCTTGCTGATATGAAACTAGCCATTTCTGAAATTGATCCGCAAGCATTCGTAAATATTACAGAGACGGTTGAAGTATTAGGTTTATTTAGAAAAGGTTAAAAAACTAGGTAGAATTCCACCTAGTTTTTTTATTTATTCTCCATAAATTCTACTCTATTTCCAAATGGATCTGAAACATAAAATCTAATTACATCTGGTCGAGCATGATCATCTATAACTTGAACCCCTTGCTCGATTAATTTTTGTTTAAATTCTTCAATTCTATGAACATAAAAAGCTGGATGTGCTTTTTTAGCAGGAGAAAAGGTTTGTTCAACTCCTATATGAATTTCTTGATTTCCACAACGAAACCAACAACCGCCACGTTTTCTTAATTCTTCAGGTTTTGGAATTTCTTCTAAACCTATTTTATGTCCATAAAATTCTCTTGCCTCTTCTTCACATCCTACAGGTGCTGCTACTTGTACATGATCGATTCCTTGAATATAACTTACCATATATCTCTCCCCCTTTATATTTTTATTTTATAGTATACTGCTTAAAAAATAACTTATTTATATTTTATAAAACGCGATAAGATTTACTAATCAGCTATATACATATTGTTTGTTTTATAATGAAGAGGGTATTTTAACAAGCACCGATTAAAAAGAGCGAAAAAACATTCAATTCTGTAACTTTATTTTTTATAGAAATATATAACATTTTTCATATATTATATTTATAATAGGTTATTGAATCTGTTTTAGATGCTAGTTGCATGGAGGAAAAGTTATGAGTCGGAAAAAGTTTTCATCTATTCAAAAAAATCGTCATTCGGCTGTGCCTCGCCGTTTACAAAGTCATATACAAAATTGTACTTTAACAGAAATGTATGCATCTCTTTTTGAGCATAATCCTGATAGTATTATTTCACTGAACTTACAAGGAATCATATTACATATTAATCCCTCTGCGGAAAAAATATTAGGATATACTTCAGAGGAATTAGAAAGAAAAACAATTACGTCTATTATAGAAGCACATATTTCTGATCAAGTACTACAACATATAAAGAATACTACAGCTGATAATCAAGAAGAATACATACTTTCTATCCGCCATAAAGATGGATATCAAATAGATGTAGTTACAAAATTAGTCCCTATTTTTATTCAAAATCACCTCTCGGGTGTATATGCAATTATGAAACCTCTCGAAAAATCTGAACGAATTGAAAAAATGTTAAAAGAGAGCGAAAAACGATTGCGCACATTAATGGATTCAATGCCAGCCTTTGTTATCTTTAAAGATCATGAAGGACGCTGGCTTGAAGCAAACGATTACGCACTTTCTTGCTTTGATTTTCACAACGTTCCTTATCATGGAAAAAAAGATAGTGAACTCGTTCAATATAACGAAGCGTACCGCGAAGCATTTTTACATTGCGAAGAAATTGATGAACTTGCATGGCAAAAAAAACAAATTATTCATGGTGAAGAATTGGTTTTTCATAAGGGTACATCCAATATGATTTTGGACCTTTCAAAAGTTCCACTCTTTCACCCTGACGGATCCCGAAAAGGACTCATTGTTATGGGCAGGGATGTTACTGAATTAAAAGAAACAGAGAAATTACTACGAAAATCTGAAAAATTAGCGGTAGTCGGACAGCTAACGGCAGGAATAGCTCATGAAATACGTAACCCATTAACAGCTTTAAAGGGATTCTTAACATTATTACGGCCTGATATTAGTGAAAAAAACAAGTGGTATATAGATGTTATGCTAAGTGAAATTTCACAAATTGAATCCATTACAAGTCAATTTATGGCGATGTCTAAACCACAAGTTTTATCTATCCATTCTTGTCAAATCCAAACAGTAATAGAAGAAGTTGTAACCTTTATTTTACCTACTGCGGTTATGCATAATGTCCATATTATTATGGATCATTCTTCTGCTCTGCCCGAAATCCAATGTGATGCTAATCAGTTAAAACAAGTCTTTATTAATATTTTAAAAAACGCCATTGAAGCTATGCCAGATGGTGGAAATATCTTTATTAAAACGAAATCATTAAAAGATAATTTCATTTTAATACGCATTTTAGATGAGGGCTGTGGTATTCCGCAGGATCGTATTTCTCGTTTAGGTGAGCCTTTCTATAGTCTAAAAGAAAAAGGCACCGGACTCGGTTTAATGATGTGTTATAAAATTATCGATGAGCATCACGGTAAACTTCAAATCTCAAGTAAATTGAATAAAGGAACAACTGTAGATATTCGATTACCCATCTCCCCGGTGCCGAATAATAACAAGTAGTGTTTCATTTATTTTCTCTTCTCCCTATCATGTTATTCTCTTATATTTATTGCTTACATAATAAAAGAAGAACACCTTATGTGCTCTTCTTTTATTATTATTCAGATTAATGTAGCAAGATGCTGCTTTGCATCGTATTCCTCTAAGCTTTCCCCTCGTTTAACACGATGAACAAAATCCGGATTAGAAATCAATGGTCTACCAAATGCTGCTACATCAATTGTACCTTCTTGTAGTGCTTCTTCTGCCTCTTTTGGATTTAAATTCCCAACTCCTACAATTATACCATCCCAATATTTACGAACTAATTGATGTAAGTTTTTTCCGTCAGCTATAACTTGCGTATAATGCATTGTAGAAGGATGAATCATCGTTAATCCTACTTCACAGAACATCTCTATGAAAGTTTGAATTGCTGCTTCAGGATCTTTCCACATATAACCAGGGTTATCACCTTTAAATGCCGAAAAACGAATAAGCGTTTTATCTGCACCAATCGCACTTATAACAGCTTGTAATACTTCTTTCATAAACGTTAACCTTTGTTTTAAGTCTCCGCCGTATTGATCATTTCGATGATTCGCAAACTCATAAGCAAATTGATCAATTAAATATCCATGTGCCCCATGAATTTCTACCCCATCGAAGCCTGCTTCTATCGCATTCCTAGCAGCTTGTGCATACTGTTCGATAGTCTCTTGAATTTCCTCTATCGTCATCGCTTCTGGCGTATCAAAAGGCTTCCGAAAACGCGGGACATTTCCTTGTGCCGCAATAGCTGAAGGTGCTTGTGGTAAGAATCCACCTGTTAGTTCATGATGGCTCATACGTCCTACATGCCATATTTGCGCAATAATTGTTCCACCTTCTTTATGTACTGCATCTGTTACTGACTTCCAAGATTCAATTTGCTCCCCGGTATAAATACCTGGGACACCTGGATTCCCCTTCGCTCTTGGACTAATTACTATTCCTTCTGTAATAATGAGACCAACACCATCTGCCGCACGCTTTCGGTAATACTCGACTACATCAGCTCCGACTACTCCTGTTTCATCATTTGCGAAACAACGCGTCATCGGAGCCATTGCCACACGATTACGAAGAGACCAAGCTCCAATTTGAATCGGATCAAATAACTTCGTTTCTTCCACGTTTTGAAATGATCCCCAATTGTTTATATTTGTGCCTTCATAGATACTGGCTACTTTATTATTTGAATTTGTCATCTTTCTTCCCCCTTAATTAAAAATTCCACTTACATTTCATTGAAACGATGGAAATTATCTATAACCGCATCATAATTTCTCACAAACTAGTACGTCAATTTATACGCTCTTATCACACAATATTCGTATATTGGGCCATACAAAAAAGCCTCTTCAAATAAGAAGAGACCTCTTTTTTCTTATATACTAACCTGCTTACTAACTGTTTCTCTTGCTAACAGAAAACTCATAATAACCTGAGCAGCCACACGACTTGTCATATCACGAAAATCGAGCGTTGGATCGATTTCTACAATATCCATACCTTGGACAAGTGGTTCTTGTCCAAGTGCCGTAATCGCATCCAGTAACGTCGTACTATCCATCCCACCTGGGCCGATTGCCGGACATCCTGGTGCAAATGCCTGATCTAGTACATCCATATCCACAGAGACATATATAGCTGTAACCCCTAGTCTACGTAAGGTTTCAATGCTTTCTGTAATGATATCCTTGATTGCTCTCTCACGGACATGTTTCATTGTATACACCGTCACACCATGCTCTTTTGCATACTCATGGTACGTACGAGCATTTGAGAAGTTACGAATACCAATTTGAACAAGCTGCTTCCCTGTAATCACATCATTTTCCAACAAGCTACGGAATGGTGTCCCATTAGACGGACCACCATCTTCTAAATTACGCAAATCATGATGCGCATCAAATTGAATAATACCAACTTTCCCTTTACTACTTGCAAAACCACTTATACTAGGAAAGCTAATAGAATGATCCCCACCAAGAACGATTGGTACCATTTGCGGATTCACTTTTGTCAAATGACTAAGCGTCTTGGTAATGCGAGCATGGCTTTCTTTTATGTCTGTTACATGCATTGTAATATCACCACAATCATACAAGACACTTTCTTTCATATCATGCTCTTCTGTAATTGCATACGTACTATATGCATCTAGCATTGCACGAATGGTTTTCGGTGCAAAACATGCGCCTGAATGACTAATAGAAGGTTTAGAGAGCGGCGCACCAATTAAAGCCGCTCCAAAGATTTCTTCCCCATCCCAAACTCTAATCATATCGCTCCATTTCGTTACTTCGCGATCTATAAACTTTGCATTCTTCTTTAAATAGTGGCCTTGCTCCACGCTTTGTCACCTCTTGTATATGCAAGATTACCATTCTTCCATACTGTATTTACATGACTCACACCATAATGATACGGTACATACGCATAATTATATGCATCCCATAAAACTAGGTCTGCCTTACGTCCGACGCGAATTTTCCCAGCAACATCTCCGCGATTAATCGCATATGCTGAGTTAACTGTTACAGCATTCCAAACTTCTTCTGGTGTCATTTTCAGTTTTAACATTGCAATGCTCATAATAAGCTGGATGTTTTCAGTTGGGCAGCTACCCGGGTTGAAATCTGTCGCTAAAGCAACCGCTACACCTTCGTCAATCATTTTACGTCCTCGCGCAAAACTTTCTTTATTTAAGTAGAAAGTCGTTCCCGGAAGTAATGTTGCAACTGTATTTGACTTTGCAAGCATTTCAATTCCTTTATCTGATGCTCCAACTAAGTGGTCTGCTGATGCCGCACCAATTTCAGCTGCCGCTTCCGCACCGCCAAGTGGATCAATTTCATCTGCATGAATCTTCACATCAAAACCAAGTTCTTTCGCCTTTAATAAGAACTCTTTTGATTCTTCCACAGAGAATACCCCTGTTTCACAGAAAATATCAACGAACTCTGCTAATTGTTTTTCTTTCATCTCCGGTAATAAATCTAACATCCATTGTAAAAACTCTTTTGATTTTCCTTTATACTCCTTTGGAACAGCATGTGCCCCTAAGAATGTTGACACTAAATCAATTGGATGCTCTTTTTGCAACTGTGCCGCAGCTTCTAATTGCTTCCACTCTGTTTCAGCATCTAATCCATACCCGCTCTTTGCCTCCACTGTTGTAACTCCGAACGATAACATACGATCCAAATGAAATTTCGCTTTCTGCACAAGCTCTTCTTTCGACGCTTGCTTCGTTGCATTCACAGTCGAGAGAATACCACCGCCCTTTTCTAAAATTTCTAAGTACGGTACTCCCTGTAACTTAAGAGCAATTTCATTTTCACGAGATCCGCCGAATACAAGGTGTGTATGAGGATCAACTAGCCCCGGAGAAACCATCTTCCCTTCGCAGTCGATGATTTCTTTTGCTTGTAAACCTTTTGCTTCTTCCGCTGTGCCAACGAAAGTAACAATACCATTTTCAATACCTACCGCACCATTTTCGATAACAGGAAGCGTGTTCATCGCTTTCCGTCTTAACAAGCCATCTTCTTGATCCATTGTTAACAATTGACCGATATTCGTTAGTAAAATGTCTAGCATGTTTTCTTCCTCCTTATTTCATCATTGGAATGTTAACGCCTTTTTCTTTCGCTGTTTCAACAGCTAAATCATATCCCGCGTCAACGTGACGAACAACACCCATACCAGGGTCAGAAGTTAATACGCGTTCAATACGTTTTCCTGCAGCTTCTGTTCCATCTGCAACAATAACCATTCCAGCGTGAAGAGAATACCCCATACCAACGCCACCACCGTGGTGAACAGATACCCAGCTTGCACCGTTAACACTGTTGATTAAAGCATTTAAAATTGGCCAGTCTGCCACTGCATCACTTCCATCTTTCATCGCCTCTGTTTCACGGTTTGGAGATGCAACTGATCCACAGTCTAGATGGTCACGACCGATAACGATTGGTGCTGATAATTCACCATTTGCAACCATTTCATTGATGATACGTCCAAATTTTGCACGTTCCCCGTAACCAAGCCAACAAATACGTGATGGAAGACCTTGGAACTCGACTTGCTGACGTGCCATACGAATCCAGTTACATAAATGCTCGTTATCTGCAAACTCACGTAAAATTACTTCGTCTGTTTTATAAATATCTTCTGGATCACCAGAAAGTGCTACCCAACGGAATGGCCCTTTTCCTTCACAGAATAATGGACGGATAAACGCTGGAACGAATCCTGGGAAATCAAATGCATTTTTTAATCCTTCGTCGAAAGCAACTTGGCGAATATTATTACCATAATCAAATGTAATTGCACCTTTTTGCTGCATCGCAAGCATTGCTTCTACATGTTTTTTCATACTTTCTTTTGATAATTGTACGTAGCGTTTTGGATCTTCTTCACGAAGTTTTGCCGCTTCTTCTAATGAATAGCCTACTGGAACATATCCATTTAATGGATCATGTGCAGATGTTTGATCTGTTACCAAGTCTGGTGTAATATCACGTTTTACAAGCTCTGGTAAAATTTCTGCAGCATTTCCTAATAATCCAATTGAAATTGGCTCTTTCTTTTCTTTATATTCTTTTGCAACAGCTAGTGCTTCTTCTAAAGATTCTGTGTACATATCACAATATCTTTTTTCAATACGACGATCGATGCTGCGCTTATCTACATCAATAGCAATGACTACCCCACCGTTCATCGTAACAGCAAGAGGTTGTGCACCACCCATACCACCTAAGCCAGCTGTAAGTGTTAATGTTCCTTTTAATGAGCCACCAAAGTGTTGACGTGCGGCTTCTCCGAACGTTTCATATGTTCCTTGTAAAATCCCTTGTGTTCCAATATAAATCCAGCTACCAGCTGTCATTTGACCATACATCATCAAACCTTTTTGTTCTAGTTCGCGGAAATGATCCCAATTTGCCCACTTCGGTACTAAGTTAGAGTTCGCTAAAAGAACACGTGGTGCATCTTCATGCGATTTAAAAATTGCAACTGGTTTTCCTGATTGAACAAGTAAAGTTTCATCACTCTCTAATGTTTTTAACGAATCAACAATCGCGTGATAGCTATCCCAGTTACGAGCTGCACGACCAATGCCGCCATAAACAACTAATTCTTCTGGTTTTTCAGCTACTTCTGGATCTAAGTTATTCATTAACATACGAAGTGCTGCTTCTTGAATCCAGCCTTTTGTTTGTAATTCTGTTCCTCTTGGCGCACGAATTGTTTGTTTTACGTTTTCCATTTTAATCTCTCCCTTTTCCCTTTTTATAGTGTTGCATTTACATCCAATCGTTCTAATGTAAAGCGACTTGTTTTTAACCAATGTGCAAGATTTTCAATATCTGTTGAGAAAACACGATCATTTGTAATTGACGGTACTTGCTGACGTCCTTGGTGATAAAACGCTTTCGTTACTGTACTCATCTCTTGGGTACCACGGTATTCCGCAGCTTGCATTGCGCAGATCATTTCAATTGCAAGGACACGTCTTACGTTTTGAATAATTTGATGTGCATGACGTGAAGCAATTGTTCCCATACTTACATGATCTTCTTGGTTAGCTGATGATGGAATTGAGTCCACACTCGCTGGATGAGCTAGCGTTTTATTTTCTGAAACAAGTGAAGCTGCTGCGTATTGCATAATCATTGCACCAGACTGAAGCCCTGGCTCTGGACTTAAAAATGGTGGTAAATCATTTAATTGTGGGTTCACAAGACGCTCAATACGGCGCTCAGAAATATTCGCCAGTTCCGCCATTCCAACCTTCAAAAAGTCCATTGCAAATGCAATTGGCTGACCGTGGAAGTTCCCGCCAGAAATCACTTTTTCTCCACCATCAAAAATAAGCGGGTTATCTGTTGCTGCGTTCATTTCAATTTCTAATTTTTCTTTTACATAATTTAAAACTTGCCAAGAAGCACCATGCACCTGTGGAATGCAGCGAAGTGAGTATGCATCTTGTACACGCAGTTCTCCTTGCTTTGTTACAAGCTTGCTATCTTGAAGTACATCGCGAATGCGCTTTGCAACTTCCACTTGCTCTTTATATCCACGAGCTTTATGAACATTTTCATCAAATGCATCAATAATGCCGCGTAACCCTTCGATTGTCATAGAAGCAATTAATTCTGATTGATAAGCAATCGCCTCGGCTTCTATATAAGAAAGAATTCCTTGCGCTGTCATTGCTTGCGTACCATTGATTAATGCAAGCCCTTCTTTCGCTTCTAATTCAATTGGCTCTAAACCTTCTTCTGTAAGAGCTACCATTGCATGAACGCGTTTCCCCTTATAGAACACTTCTCCTTCCCCTAATAGAACAAGAGCAAGATGAGATAGTGGCGCTAAATCACCGCTCGCTCCAAGTGATCCTTGCTGCGGGATAACCGGATGAATTTTACGGTTTACAAACTCTAGCAACATATTCACAACAAGAGGGCGAACACCGGATACTCCTTTTAACATCGTATTAGCCCGTAAAATTAACATACCGCGTGACACTTCTTCAGGGAATGGATCCCCAACTCCACATGCATGTGATTGAATTAAATTATGTTGAAGGGCTTTTACATCATCTTTTTGAATAAATACATCACTAAATTTTCCAAACCCAGTTGTAATGCCATAAACAACCTTTCCATCTTCTACAATTTTCTCAACAGCTTCACGGCACTCCGCTACTTTTTGCATGCTGTTTGGGCAAGCTGCTACACCTTCCCCTTCAAGCAGCAAACTTTTCATTTCTTCTACTGTCAATGAATGTCCTGTTAACGTAATCATCCGTTTTCCTCCTTAAAAAGAGCAAAAGGGGACCTTACCTTTTCAAGACAGACTTCTGTCCTAAAAAGCAAGGCCCCCTTCTAACTAATAGACTATGGGCAAATCATATGTGATTAATTCCTAAACCAATCGCCTCATGCTCAGATCCTTTTACAGGCGCACCTATCGTTCCATAAAGTGCAACAGCAAGCCATTCGCCTTCTTTTTTTCCGTCGTATGGTGTACCGCGCACGATTGCAAACCGAAGACCTACTGTACGAAGAACGTCTGCTAACTGAATTTGACCTCTCGTTACCCCGTACAACGCTTCCATGATTGCATGATAAAGTGCATGCGTTTCTCTGTAAACGTCTGTTTCAATAACTTGGTTGCTCTTAGCCGCTGTTTCCATTGCTGCAACAACCTTTTGCGAATTCATAGAACCGACTTTCCCAGTACAATATTTCCAACCTTTCGGAATCGATAGTACAGGGCTTTCATTCTCATCCGCAAGTGCCAACAACATAGCCATACGACCAATTCGATGTGTTCCTTGAAGAAGCATGTGACTCTCTCATTTCTCGTGAATTATTTGAATATTACTTAATTTAAGAATATATGAAAACGGTTAAATCGTCAATAGTTTAAATAATTATTTAAATGAATTTTTTCAATACTCTGTTCAATTGTGTACACAATTTATTTACAGAAAATTTCTAACCATGCTATAGTTTCACTAACAGCTGCAAGGGGGACCCGAATTGGTTAAGAGAAAAGATATTCACTTTCGAATTGACGAAAGATTACTAGAAAGATTTGAAGCAGCACTTCATTATGAAGGTCTAAATAAAACAGATGTTTTAACACATGCTATTCAGCAATTTTGTGTAAAGGTGGAATCTGAAAAATTGAATGATATAAAAAGGCAATACGCTGTAAGTAACCATCTGCAAACACGGATCGATACTCATAAAAAATATGAGGAAAAACGAGTAGACTTAGATGAAATTGTAATAGGTCATCTACAATTACAAGGAACGGAAAAGATATTAGAAGTTGGATGCGCTAATGGAAAGTTCCTTGCACTGCTACAAAAAAACGGTCATAAGGGGCATCTCACTGGTTTGGATCAATCTATAACTATGCTGCGAGAAGCTGCTATAAATGGAGTGCAGCAACATGTAAATATTGAATGGGAACTTGGAGATGCTACCAAACTCCCTTTCCCAGCTGATTCTTATGATTGGATCATCGCAAGACATATGCTGTATCACATGACAGATGTTGAAAAAACAATTCAAGGATTTCATAAAGTAATTTTTCCTGAAGGCAGGTTCCTAGCCACAACAAATTCCAAAATCTCATTACCCCGTATAGATGAGATGTGTAACAAAATGTTAGTCGCATTCGATTTACCCGAAAAAGCACCATCAGCTTCTCCATTTTGTTTAGAAAACGGAAAACAATTATTACAATCTGTTTTTCAAACTGTGGAGGAAACAGTTATTCATAATGCACTTCTATTTCATCATGCTACACCTATCGTTAACTATATCTCTAGTATGTTTCCATCTTTAAACATACCTGATGACATTCATCTTCATTCAGAAATGAAAGAATGGCTGACCATGGAAATAGAAAATGAATTATCTCTTCATGGCGGAGTATGGCATGATCCAAAAACACTAGCTATTTATAGATGTACAAAATGAATTTGAATCTACTTTATAACAAGCTCTTTAAATTTATCTTAGGTTGCTGTTGATATGGTGATACCCCAAGAGGAGAATTATATATTACAAATATAACAATAAACAGAAATACAAGAGGTGAAACTGTTGGCTATAAAACAAAAGGAAATTAAGGTGGTAATTGGTGCAGGGGAATATAATAATAATCCAGGCTGGCTACATACAAATGAAGAAGAATTGAATTTATTAAAAAGGGAAGATTGGACAAAAAAGTTTGATCCTAATTCTTTAGCGGTAATTTTAGCGGAGCATGTATGGGAACATTTATCATATGAAGAAGGCATAGAAGCGGCGAAAGTATGTTATGAATTTTTAAAGCATGGTGGTTATATTCGATGCGCCGTTCCTGATGCATTTTTCCCAGATGAAGAATACCAAGAGGGTGTACAAGTTGGAGGACCTGGACCTAAAGACCACCCCGCAGCTAGTCATAAAATAGTTCATAATTATGAAACTTTAAGGAAAATATTTGAAACTGTTGGATTCGAAGTGGAATTACTTGAATATTGTGATGAAGAGGGGCATTTTCATTACAATGAGTGGGATGGAGCCGATGGGGTTATTTTTCGTTCAAAAAAATATGATCCACGAAATCAAGGGGATACACTTGTTTTTCCGTCGTTAATTATAGATGCAATAAAGTCTTAGTTATTAAGCTAAACAGGTGCTTTTCTTGAAGAAAAGCTTTAAAGTCGATTTCCAATAGGAGATCAGCTTTTTTAGTATCATAACTCAACAATCTTGATACCTCTTCATCATTATAAAGGTGTATGCGGTTTCGTAACATACATTTATAAATCGCGTGACAGTTATATACAAGCACCCAAAATACTAAAATTGAAAGTTATATAAAACTCTCATTCTTAGGGCATTAGAAAAAATTAGCTTGATGGTCATTCTGTGAACCAGAAGAACGAAAACCTTATCCTGTCTGGCGTTATCCAAATGAAAAATGGTTTGATGCACACTATCAATATATCGATAAAAAACACGGGGCGCTATGTCAAAAAATCACTGAGAATTTACTTTCACTAATGAAACAAGCCTATTCTTCCTCCATATAAAAAGCTAGCAATTTGCTAGCTTTTTATCCCCTTTACATGCACTTTCACTCTTCAACTGTTTGTTCCAAAAGCTTTTCCATTAGTATATTGCCTTTACCTCGATATACATTCCCTTTATGCTCATTCATTATCCCAAAATATTCAGCTATTGCAACTCCAAATTCGACAAAAACATGCCCTTGTGCTGTTATAATATTTTTATAACTAACAACATTTTTATAAATAAAATTCCCTATAGGAAAACAATCTATTTTACTATAATCCAACATAACTGTATAAGGAATATCTTTTAATACACCAGCTGTTGCCAATACAAATGGTCCAGCACAAATAGCTGCAACTAATTTTTCTTTTTTATAGAATTGACGCACGATAGAAAACAGCTCTTTAGCATCTTTAATATGTTTGACATCCCCACCAGGAATAATCATCCACATGAACTTCAGTTAATTCCAAATGCGATTGCACTTGCAATCCTGTTTCACTTGTGATGATATTTTTTGTTACTCCTACTGTTTCAATTTTATAGTCGTCTTTCAATAACGCTGTAGCCACGGTAACCTCGAATTCTGCAAATGTCGGATATACAAATAAAAGTATTTTCTTCATGTTCTCTTCTCCCTCACCCATTTCATAAAATACACCTCTGTTTCCTCTACTGTCACTTCATCAGTATTCACATATGTAACCGAAAATTGTTTATACCACTCCCTTTCCACTTCTACCAATTCTAACTGCTCTTCAAATGAACTTCGTCTTCTCGACGTATCATTCTCTTTTCTCTCCTGCAATATCTTTTTAGAAACATCCAAATAACAAATCGCATCTGAACGACATTTCCTTAATTTATGTAATTCATCTTTTAATTCGTTTTCAATATCCCAATCCATCCCTATCAATTTTGGAAAATGTATTGTATAAAATTCAACATCTTCTGGGCCCCGATCAAATATCACAATATCTCCTGTGACACTTTGAACCTGTTTAATCTTCGCTTCAATAAACATTTTTTGATTTGTAATAAATCCCTCTTTTGTGTAAATATCCAAATTTAATCTTTTTCTTTTTTCTACAATTTCATAAGGATTTTCATATATTACTTGAAAACCTCTTTGCTCTAATCTTCTTGCTAACGTTGTTTTTCCGCCTGCCATTGGTCCTTGAAGTGAAATTATATACGTCATTTTCCCCATCCTTTTTCACTAAAATAAACCTCTTTTTTACAATAAACGGAATTTTATAAACTATCAACAAAATACTTCCAACCTTGTTTCCTATTTCTATCTAGCTTATAATAAAAAATAGAGACGATTATGAACGCCTTTTATGTAAGCTTGGAAAGCCAAGCTTACATTATTTTTTGCTTTCCCTTTCATTAAAAACAGGGTATACTATAATAGAACATATGTTCTTAATGATTACATACAGTAAGGAGATAGAACAAATGGTATACGATACAAAAGTAATTTCTTGGAACGAATCTTTAAAACAACTACAACGTCGCTACACAAATCAAGCAGTAGATCGAAAACAATTTGAAGATGTTGAACTCATGGAGTTTTTCCGCGATAACGACTACATTTCTCTTCCTACACATATTAGCGGCCTATCAACAAAACGTTTTACTTCTTACTCTATTTTCACCACTGAAGATAAAGATCGTAAAGTTGGAACACTCATTATTGAATATTTAGAAGATGATAATGATATATTACGTGTCGAACAACTATACTTTGTTTAATTCAGAACGCTTGGTCAAAACGGCCAAGCGTTCTTGCTTTCTATCAATCTCACTGCTTATAATACTAGTAAAAGGAAAACTGCTATCGCAAAGGGGGTATATACTTGCTTGAAGGATGGTTTAGTTGGTTTATTGTGATTTGGACCGTTATTTTACTAGGACTTATGTCTATTGGTGGATATTTCATGTTCCGAAAATTCTTAAAACGATTACCGAAAGAAGATGGCATGTCTATTTTAGATTGGGAAGAGCGTTATATTGATCAAACAAGGCACTTATGGGATGATGAGCAAAAACAATTGTTAGAAGAACTTGTAAGTCCTGTTCCTGAGCTATTTCGTGATGTTGCCAGGTCAAAAATTGCTGGTAAAATTGGAGAACTTGCATTACAAGAAAAAGCTTCAAAAATAACTGAAGATTTAATCATTAAAGGATATATTGTAGCAACTCCAAAACGAGATCATAAATTTCTCATTAAAAAATTACAAGAAAAGCAAATTGATTACTCTCGTTATCAATCACTGTTAGCCAAATAAAAAAACCTCAAGGAATCTTGAGGTTTTTTACGTTAACTTCATATCTTTCTCATTATAAAAACCATCTTCCTTTTCCATTTCCTTTTGCACTTTTGTAAATGAACGATACATAGCAATTCTCCATGATACAATCATTGCAAAAGCAAGTAAGAAGAACATACCACTTAGTTGCCCTAAATCAAGCGATTGACTTAAATATGTTTTAAAGACAATACGCACCACAAGCAAACCGATTAAAATAAATACGAAAGCTTTTGAACGTTTCAAGTAAATCTCTTGTCCACGCACTTCAAATTTAGATGTTTTAATAAGAAATATTGAGAAAAACAAACCTACACCGATCGCTTCTAACATTTCCGCTGGTGTCAGGCGAAATTCCGGAAAAATGTACATCAGTGCCCCCGTACTCATGAAAAATGGTGGGAGAATGATTTTTTTCAATGTTGCAGGTTTCTTCGCTGCTTTTAAACGAATGAACATCGCACCAACAGCCATACAAACAGCAACAATACTCGACAAAAGAACTATGTTCATACTTTCTCATCCTTTTTTGTGGCAATATGAAAATCTAGTTTCATTATATGCTTTTCTACTAGTATTTCCAACATTTTCACAGGATAATACTAAAAACCGGTGAAACCACCAAATAAACTTGAGAAATACGCAATAATTTTTGTCATCCAATTAAAGTATAAAAATATACCCATAACAATCATGATATATCCGCCTACTTTCACAAACGTTCCACTATGTCGTTTAATCCAAGACATTTTCGTAATAAAAAATGAAAGTATAAAGAACGGTATTGCAAAACCAAGTATGTAAGCAATCATATATAGCATTGCTGATTCTGGATTCGTACTAGCCAGTCCAATTACAGCTACTAAAATTGGTCCTGTACAAGGTGTCCAACCAGCAGCAAATGCCAATCCAATTAAAATAGATCCAATATAACCACTAGGACGACTTTTAAATGTAAATTTTCGATCTTGCATTAAAAACTTTGGTTTAAATACCCCCACAATTACAAGTCCGAATACAATAATGAATAGTGCCCCTAACTGTCTAATTAAATCTTTATAATCTTGAAAAAATGATCCAATAAAACTTGTACCAAAACCAATTGCGATAAAAACAATAGAAAATCCAAATAAGAAAAACGCCGTATGTATCATACTTCTTTTACGGAGCATCGCATTTTCTTCTTTTAATTCAGAAACCGACATTCCCGTTATGTAAGATAAAAATGCTGGATAAAGCGGCAAGCAACAAGGGGAAATAAATGATAAGAATCCCGCACCAAACGCTAAAAAAATATTAATATCTTGCATCGTTTCACTCCTCTCTTCTACAATATTGTAGCAAAAATGAAAGAAAATACTATGTACAATTCATGAATTCACTATTTACAACGTTTTAATAAGAAAAAATAGCTGTACACTGCTATTTTTCTAAAGCGTTTTCATTTTTCTTCTATTATAAATGTATTCTGTTATTCATTAACATATCAAAGCTTCTTCCAAACAACAAATGATTCGTCTACGATACCTCTGTATACAAGACATTCCCTATAAAAAAATATTTTTTTCAAATGATAACTTTATACAGCCCATTCCTTACCTTACAATACTTCTATAATTATAAATTTCAAGATTATGCATAAATATCATATTTTTATTATTATTCTATAAAATGTCACACTTTTCTTTCATTTGACCCTTCATTTTTAATTTTGTATACTTCCATCTAGTTATATATGTCCGTTTTAGAACAATTAAATATATAGGATGGGAGGGATTTTCATGCTTCGTTATTCTCTTTTAGTTTTATTAGGAGCATGTAGCTATGGAATTTTAGCTATCTTTGTTAAACTTGCATACGCAGATGGTTTTTCACTTGGAGAAGTAATTGGTAGTCAATATTTGTTCGGTTGGTTTATTTTGCTTGGAATTACACTCTTATTTTCTAGGCACCGCGTTCCACTGAAACAAATGCTTATTTTATTTGTCGCTGGAACCTCTGCAAGTTTCACAGGAATTTTTTATTACGCTTCACTGAAAACTGTGCCGGCATCTATTGCCATTATACTGTTATTCCAATTCGTTTGGGTTGGTATTATCATTGAAGCTGTGGCAACAAAAACATTACCATCAAGAGAAAAAGTTATTTCTGTTCTCTTTTTACTTGCTGGTACATTCTTATCGAGCGGATTATTAGAAAAATCAGCAGGCGATTTCGATACAACTGGAATCATATTAGGTTTACTATCTGCTGTTACATTTGCAACCTACATTTTTGTAAGTGGTAGAGTTGCTGTCGAAGTACCATCATTACCACGAGGCGTTCTCTTAATGGCTGGTGCTTTAACTTTAGTAATGATAGTATTCCCACCAACATTTATTTTTAACGGGGCTATTTCACAAGGACTTTGGAAATATGGTTTAGGACTCGGAACGTTTAGTATTGTCATTCCATCCATCGCCTTCACAATTGGCATTCCAAAAATCGGTTCTGGATTAGCAACTATTCTTGGTGCAGCTGAACTACCTGTTACAACAATTATGTCTGTATTTGTTTTAAAAGAAGCGGTACTCTCTTCTCAATGGCTTGGTGTATCACTTATCTTGGTTGGTATTGCAATTCCACAAATTGCATTTGCGATGCGCGGACGATATCGAAAACATCATACACATAAGAAAGTTGCTGCATAAAAGAAAAGAGGCTTCTCATTTGAGAAACCTCTTTTTTAGTATTTCCTATTATTTTTTAGCTCGATTCTCAATTTCTAAAGCGCGGTCTGTTTCTTTAGCTGCTTGATCTAATGCTTGTTTTACATCTGTTCCTTCTATAATACTTTCCATTGCCTTTTGTACTTTTTGACGCGATTCTGGAAATACTGTAATTAACGCGCCCTGTGTTGCAGGTGATACTTTCGAATCATGAAGTTGATTCACCGTTACTTGTAATTGTGGATATTTCTCATATTCTTTTTTAACTAACTCCTCCTCATACGCCTTTGGATTTACCGCGAAGTATCCTGTGTTTACATGCCATTCTGCTTGTATAGATGGTGTAGTCATATACTTCATAAACTCCCAAACCGCTTTTTGTTTCTCTTTCCCGATATCTTTGGCCATCCATAATGATGCGCCGCCAATAATAACACCTTCCCTTTGAACATCTTCAGGATAAGGTAGATACGCTACCCCAACTTGAAACGGTGCGCTGTTAATTATATCCTTCACACCAGCTGAAGAATCTAGGTACATTGCTGTTTTCCCCGCTAAAAAGGCAGCACGCGTATTATCCCAATCCGAACCGTAGTTACCATTAATACCTTCTTTATTAAGATTATTGACAAACTCTAAAATTCTTTGCCCCTCTTTCCCATTAAAAGTTGCTTTCGTTGCTGCTTTAGCACGACCATTATCATTATTTACATAAGTTCCGCCTTGAACCGCTAACATTTCTTCAAAAAACCAAGTATCTAATAAATAAGTAAACCCGTAACGCTTTACTTGATTCCCTTCTTTTTTCGTTAATTTCTTCCCTGCTTCCTCTATTTCTTTAAATGTCTTTGGGGCTTGGTCTGGATCTAATCCCACTTCCTTAAATGCATCTTTGTTATATACCATAACAGGTGTAGAAGAGTTAAAAGGCATCGAATATTGCTTTTTATCTACTGTATAATAACTGCGAATATTTGGTTCCCATTGAGACACATCATACTTATCTTGATCGATGAACTTTTGAACCGGTTCAATTTTCCCGCTATCAATCATATATTTCGTTCCACCATCAAAAACTTGAATAACATCTGGTGCATCCTTTGTGCCTGCAATATTCTTGTACTTAATAAACGATTCATCATATGTACCTTGGAACAACGCTCTTACTTCAACTTTATCTTGAGATTGATTATACTTTTGAACAATTTGTTCTAAAACTTCTTTTGTTTTTCCACCCATTGCATGCCAAAATACAATCTCTGTCTTTCCACTGCTCATTTTTTCACTTTTCTCCTTAACTTTTGATTGCTCTTTCCCAGAAACATTTGAATTGGAGCAGGCTGTTACCAAAAACAAAATACATAATGATACAATAGTAAGAAATTTTTTTCCCACACTTCTCAACTTTCTCTCCCCCTTTTCATACAAAAAGACCATAAGTAACAATAGCGATTTTAAATCATTCTCCGCTGCGTTATACTATGGCCTCTACACGAATTTTGTATGTATTTGCGTTTACATGTTTTAGTATATCTTACCTTTATGAATTTCTTGTAAATAACGATCATGTAGTGTAAAAGATACAATATTTTAATGTAAAAATTTGTTATCATTAACAAATTAAGATAGAGAAAAGCCGTTAAGATTATTCTTCCTAACGGCTTTTTCATCTGTTATTACGTTAAATCGCGCTTTAAAAATATAGTATAAGAAATACCTAAGAATACAAGTAAGTAAATTAGAAGCATACAAGACGCAAATGAGAATGTTACACCTTGAATGAAACTACCACCCTTTAAGATTCCATATAAATCTGTATTAGCTGGTAATAAAAACTTCATCCATTCGTACCTAGACGCTGGTATTAAAATAATTCCACCAGATAACGCCACGAATAAGGAAATACCAATTGCTCCCCCACTCGATCTCGTTAGAACAGAAATCATAAAAGCAAATGCTGCATACACAAGAGTTGGCAACCATTCTAATACATAATACTTACTCACATCAACAAATATATTTTGCTGAACGATATTACCATTTTGCATGATAAATTCCACCCATGCAGGTTGTTGAAATTTATAAATAATAAACCCGCATAAAAGTGAGAAAACCATATTAAATATAAATAATAATGCAGAGAAAATAACAATCGCAATATACTTCGCTGTTAAAATTTTAAATCGACTTGCCGGGCGAATCATTAAAAATTTATAAGTTCCCCAATTGTACTCATTCGCAAAAATTGTACTTGCATATACAAGAATAAATGGTAATAAAATTGGAAACACAATTAAACCTGTGTCTCTCATAAAGGTTAAAGGTGAATCGCCTGCTGGTGGAGTATTCGTATCTAAATGCTTCATTTTCAACTGATACTCTTTAACAAGCTCATCTCCTGATTTTTGATTCAAAATATCCTGTTTTGTACTCCCAAGTTTTTTTTCAATTTCTGCCGTTCTTTCTGTATAATCTACTTTCCAATCTCCCGATGAAGATGGAAAATATTTAACTGACACCCATCCCAAACCTATAACTAGAATTGTAATAATGGCAAATGGAATAATCGTTCGCTTCCGTTTAAAAATTTTATATATTTCATTGTAAACTAAATTAAACAATATCCTTTCCCCCTGTTAATTCTAAAAACTTCTCTTCCAGCGTTTTTCTTTCTTCATAAACACGATAAATACGAATACCTTGTTCTGTTAATGTACGAATCACATCTGGAATTTCTTCATTTTTCACAATCATAATCAATTCATTATCTTGAATCGTGACATCATGTTTTAAAAGTTCAGTCGCTTGCTTCACATCGTCCACGCGTATATGTATCATATCCATCTCTTCGTTTTCATTACGGAGAATATTTTGGGTTGCCACATATTCTCCGTGCTGAATAATAATAACTCGATCACACATCAATTCAACTTCAGATAATAAATGACTTGAAACAAGGACAGCTTTCCCTTGCTCATGAGCAATTTTCTTTATATACATACGCATTTCGTGAATCCCACTTGGATCCAGTCCATTGGTCGGTTCATCTAAAATGAGTACATCTGGATTATGTACGAGTGCTTGCGCAATTCCTAAACGCTGTCTCATACCAAGCGAATACGCTTTTACTTTACGATCAATAACCTGTCCCATACCTAATAATTGGACTACCTCGTCAATACGCTCTTCAGTAACATTACCCTGCATACGTCCAAAATATGTTAAGTTTTCATACCCACTTAAAAAAGGATAAAATTCCGGATTTTCAATTACGGCACCGATTTTCATAGCTGTACCTTCAAACTCTTGTTTTACAGATTGTCCGTCAATCCATACTTCTCCTTCAGTCATACTTATCATACCGACCATCATTCGCATCAATGTTGTTTTTCCGGCACCGTTTGGTCCTAATAAACCAACAACTTCTCCCTTCTTTACTTCAAAGCTTATATTTTCTACTAATGTCTTTGAGCCGATTCGCTTTGTTAGTTGTTCTACTCTCACTATAGATTGTTTATTTACCATCCTATACAACCTTTCTCTCTAACACTTTTTTCAGTTCCTTACACTGTATCATGATTATTTTCTGCTGTAAAACGACGAAAAAGACATGATATCTCATGCCTTTCTCTCCATTTTATATACTTGTTCACATGGAAATTTCCGAATAAACTTATAACATTGCCATATGGATAATAAGATTATAATACTCACTAGCATCGTTACTACCGATAATGCGTATGATGTAATAGGTATGCTATTTATTCCATGAACTCCTGTTAGCTTTATAAAAATCGCTGTAAATAACTTCAAAAATAACATTCCGTGAATTAAACCAAAAAGAATCGCTCCTCCATAAATCAAAACCTGCTCCTGAGATAACAAGCAAAAAATCGTTCTTTTTTTCATACCAGCAATTTCATACAATAGTAGTTCCTGTTTCCTATTTTTTAAGAATCTTTTTGTCATTTGGTATGTAACAGCAGTGCATACAAAAAACAACAGTACTTCCCCATAATATAACGTAGCTAGCAAAAACGGTCTATGTTGTATTTTTTCTATTACCGCTTCATTAGATCGGACAGATATAATAAAAAAATATAGCATGGTACTCATTGCTATCCATATAAATTGTTTTAATCTTTGGGCAGCGTAGTTCTGTATATTTTTCCTTGCTAGCCGAAATAAAGACATAATTGATTCCCCCACCTTACTTCATAACGTCCAATCTTCTATACTACTAGTGTATAAAAATATGACTTTTTTAACATCGAACTATAATCGGAATATTTACTAGGTCTTAAGTCGCAGAAATGACCGCTTCTGAAAATAGCTTACCTAATGTCTGCATTTAAAGAAATTAGTAGCCCCATAAAAATAAAATATAATACAAGAACAGTTCTTGCTGCTTGGATAAAAACAAATAAAAATCATATATCTTCACTCTCTATGGATGATGAAAGCTCACGCCAACAATTAATTCTAGAAAATGAACATGTCTACCTATTCAGTATTGAAATAAAAAAGGAGATACACCACAATAGTATCTCCTCTTTTAACACATTTGTGCCACCTTACTTATCATTCTCCACTTCTATTCGCTTTTTCTCCCTTGCAATTTTTAAAAACTCTAGCAACTCAGGATTACTATTTGACTTCCGATATGCAACCGACATCTCTGCTATAAAATTAGAATCATATATAGCCTTATATACAACTTCTGTTTTATACAACTTATTCGCAGAAACCGGAATCACTGTTAATCCAATTCCCGCTGCTACAAGCCCCATAACAGTTTGGTACTCTGTTGCTTCCTGTACAATGTGTGGGCTGAATCCAGCGTTCCTACATAATGATAAAATCGTATCGTATAATGCAGGCCAAACCGGTCTAGTTATGAACACAAATGGCTCATCTTGTAAATCTTCAATATGAATTTCTTCTTTCTCTGCTAGTGGATGCGCTTTTGGTAAACATAATGTACACGAAAGCTTTTGAATGGGCTCTAATTCTAGTAATTGCGTATTAATTGGTGGACGTAAAAATCCAACATCAATTCGATTATCATGAAGCGCATGAACCTGATCTGGTGTCGATAATTCATGCAGTGCAACAGATACTCTCGGGAACTTCTCTCGATACTCCCTAACAATAGACGGTAAAATATCATATATAGCTGCCCCTACAAACCCAATTGAAAGTGATCCAACCTCTCCCCTTTGTGCACTTTGTGCAACTTCTACCGCCTTCTCAATTTGATCAAATGCTTTTTTCACTTCTTTTAAAAACATTTCTCCTGCTTCTGTCAGCTCAACTTTCCGCTTCGTTCTTGAAAATAATGTAACCCCCATCTCTTTCTCTAATTGCTGAATTTGTTGACTTAGCGGTGGCTGTGTCATTTGCAAGCGAGCAGCTGCCCGCCCAAAATGTAACTCTTCTGCCACAACAACAAAATATTGCAAATGCCGTAATTCCATTTTGGATCCTCTTTTCGATTAATATGTATAATAAATTAATAACATATAATTTATATATTAGACAAATATTTCGAAAGGATTTATAGTAGAAATTGTTAATTTTTTTTACAATTTTTATGTAAAAAAACGAAAGAGGTGTTACTGTATGAAATGGTGGAAATTAAGCGGACAAACCTTACTCTTATTTTGTTTCGCTTGGACAGGTGAATGGATCGCAAAGCAGGCACACCTCCCAATTCCAGGAAGTATTATCGGCATTTTCTTATTGTTAATATCATTAAAATTTAACTTGGTGAAAAAAGAATGGATTCAAGATGGAGCAGACTTTTTATTAAAAGAACTTATCTTATTTTTTATTCCTTCTGCCGTGGCTGTTATCCGCTACAAAGATACATTATCACAATATGGTATCGATCTCATTTTGATTATCATGATTAGTACCCTTTGTGTAACACTCGTCACTGGAATCTTAACAGAAATGCTATTAAAGCGGAAAGGATCAGCATAATGATTGGCTTTTTTTGTTTACTATTAACACTATTGACATATTGGATTTCTAAGAAACTTTATTGGTGCTGGAATTGGAGTATACTTTCACCACTTCTCGTTTGTCCAATTGTTTTAATTGCGTTATTACTTGGACTCGATACATCTTATGAAACATACAATTCTGGCGGTCAATGGTTAACTGAACTATTAAAACCAGCAACGGTAGCTTTTGCATGGCCAATCTATAAATATTTTGATTTATTAAAAAAATATGCAAGTGCAATTTTAATTAACGTCATTGTTGGTTCATTATTATCTGTTATTACTTCGGCTCTTCTGGCAGATGCTTTTCATATTGATTCATCACTGGAACAAAGCTTAGCACCGCACATTGTCACAACACCGATTGCAATGGCGATCTCAGAAATGATTGGCGGTATGTCACAATTAACAGCTGTATTCGTTGTACTTACAGCACTAACGGGAGCACTCTTAGGTCCTTCTCTTATTCGCATATGCCGCATTAAAACATCCATTGCGAAAGGTATTATGCTAGGTACTAGCGCAAACGGAACTGGTACTTCAAAAGCATTTGAAATCGGACCAGTTGAAGGTACAATTGCAAGTTTATCCATGCTTCTAACAGCTGGGGCAAGTTTAGTCATTGTGCCACTTTGCTTATCTTGGTTACAATAAACCACACGATTCTTTTATTTTATTTATCCCGATTAATCGGGCTTTGGATAAAGTGAGGACTTACCGCCCACAAATAGTGAGATAAAAATAAATTATTACAAGAAAAAGGATAGAAACTGTAGTATAGCGCTACAGTTTCTATCCTTTTCTTAATTTTAATTGAAATCTCGATTTAAATTTCTTCCTCTCTTATACAGACACAACTATGACTGTGCAATTTTATTAGGAACTAGTAATTTTTCAATACATATTGGTAACATATCCAGTAACGTTTCAAATGCGTAATTTATGTCTAAGCGCTCTGTCCATTGGTGTGCATCTCTTCCTACTGGTCCCATATTTAATACTGGAACATCAAATTTTTCTAATTCCTGAAGCGGAATTGAATAACCTTTATTCCATAATGGCATATTTTCAACAAGTGAGCTCATTGAATCAACTGGGTACTGTAAGCCCACATAGCTTAAATCTGAAATTCCGCCAAAATAATTTTGATTTTTAAAAGTAATTCCATGACTGTAGTGAGCATACCTTTCCATTTCTTCAACTACTTCTTTAATCAAAGGATTGTGGTGTGAGCTCACAGCTGGGTAGTATGGTGGGGCAAAGAAAAGTACAATCATTGGTGCCTTTTCTTTACATAAAATAGCTAATTTATCAACCAAATCAATTGTTACCGCACGATCATCTTTATCTTCTCTATTTTTTATAACAGTAGATTGAATACTATCTATTTTTTCTTGCCCATGTTGTTTAATTGCATAAGCGATAAGTTCTTCATACGTTAATACATTTACTTTAAGATTAGGCGGTATGAACGGATTATACTTAGAAAAACGATATGCTTGCTTCTCATACGACTCTTCAATTTTCTCTGCTACTTTCGTTACCTTTTGATGTAACAATGCAATTACATCCATCATCGTTTTTTCTAGTAAAAACAAATTAAATAATGTAACTGCACGATGAGGAATTTGTACAGAATAATCCTCCTTCAAGTCCCTCTGAAATAAATTAGTGGGCGGGGGACTCGCTTCTCCTTCTACAATATCACAAAGTTCCGTATTCAATTCTAATTCAGCTGTTAATAATGAAGCCATATAATTTGCATTTAATCCTGCAAAAGGTTCACCTACATGTGTTTCTTTTCCATAGCAAAGAAAACCAGGCAACACCTTACCAATAGAGCCAGTGTAAATATACTTATTTTGATCACTTGGATATCGAGAAAACATAGGTTCTGAATTTAGGACTGTTTTATATTCTAAGTTATGTTCTTTTGCTAAATCTAATAATCTTGGAACAGCAGCCCTCATCCCTACAGAGTTCACTTCTTCATCTGGAACAGTCAATAAAAGGACATTTCCATCAAATCTTCCTTCACAAGCTTGCTCAACCATCGCCATTTGCAAAGCTAGACCACATTTCATATCCATTGTTCCTCTACCAAATAACCAATCCCCTTGTGCTATATCTTCACGTACATGATCTGGCAATTCATCTTTGTGAGAATAAAACATAGATGTTAATTTTTTAGGGTTAAATGCATCTGCTTTCCACACTCCATAATCTTGTACATCTACAACATCAAAATGACTAACAAGAATTACTGTATTTTTTGTACTATTATTTTTCTTTACTAGAGCGGTAACAAAATATCGTCCATCCCCAGTCGGATTTTTTTGCAAATGATGCGGGTTTTGTTTGAAATAGTGTAAGTCAGATAATTGTTCTACAACAAAATCAGGCAATATAACTTCAGCTTCCGAGCCAGTAATACTAGGAATTTCAACAAGATTGCTTAATAATTGAACCAATTGTTCTTTTGATTGCCATTTTGACATATAAATCCCCCTTTTTTCCACATTATGAAATCCATTTCCGCTATATGAATAAAAAATGACGACAGGCTATCAAAATTATTATTCTGATGTTCTGCCGATTTTTATTGATATTTCACTAGCCGCTTGTTTTACCTTACTAATAAGAAATGATAGTCGATCATTATTAATGCGATGACTAATTAACCCAATACTTAATGCTCCTACTACTTTATGATTAAATCCTATAATTGGTGCAGCTACTGAAGCTGTCCCTTCTGTTTTTTCACTATAACTCACAGCATATCCTTCATTTCTTATCTGCTTTAGTTGATTAAAAAGAACTTGCTTTTGTTCTGGTAAAGAAGAAAGTAAATGTTCTACAATGTGTTCCATTTCATTCGTTTTCATATTAGCAAGCATCGTTTTATTTGCGGCGCCAATCGAAAGAGGAATCTGTTCCCCTAAGTTATCGATAACTCGAATTTTTAAAGGACTATCTATTCTTTCAATAATAATAGAATGTGTTCCATTTGGAATATTCAAATAAACACTTTCTTCAACTTCAGCAGCCAAACGCTTCATCACTTCTCTTGCAACAGATCTGTAGTCTACCTTCTCTAATTGACGTAATCCTATTTCCATCCACATTGGTCCAGTTGTGTACTGTTTTGTTTCTGAAATTTGTGTAACTAATCCGTGCTCCATTAGAGAGTTAAGTAACCTATGTACTGTACTAACCGGGAGATGTGTTCTATCAGCTATATCAGAGATAGCCCAATACTCTTTTTCATTTGTAGAATTTAATAACTTAATAATACCTATCGCTCGATCAATGGACTGTACCATAACTCGCCTCAACTTTACTTGTAATATATTAGTAACCTCAATTTACTATCAATTTAGCAAAAATCCAAACTGAAATCAATTAAGTTGTCGAATTTTCAAAAAATAAAAATAACAATTTAAAAACGGAAACACATCAATTTTCACCCTATCAATTATGAAAGTGAGGAAAACAATGACGCAATTAAGCAATACAAATAATGAACTAAAACGTACTATAAAAAGTAGGCATTTATATGCCTCACTAGCAACTCATAGTCTTCTGGAAAAGATAAAGAAATATACCCCAATTCAGTAACATCCTTCCAATTAATCTCGTGAATTAATCCGTCTGGATCCTGTATATTCATAAACCCTCCTATTTGTTTCACAAGATAATAATGTACATGAACAGGTACACCGTATGTTATACCCTTTTTTTCATATATTTTATTTATAATTTCTACCTGATATCCAGTTTCTTCCCATACTTCTCGAACGCAACACTCCTCTAATGTTTCCCCTTTCTCTTGTCCCCCACTTGGCACTGACCACCTTTTTGGTTCGTCTTTCTTTCCTTGTAATACCATCAAAATTTCATTTTTCTGATTTATACATATAGCTGCTGTCCCAATCCATGTTTTCATTTCCTCTCCCTCCTATTCCTAATATTCTCTTTTCTTTATTCTTCTCCTTGGAAATAGGGGGAAAATTAATTTTTACAACGAAGAACTATAACAACTTCAAAGATAGCTCATTCCTTGAAATTCAGACGAAAGGATGAAAAGATGATTTCTAAATATGTTGTGGAATGTGTCTTTTGTGAAGAAAATCGAAAATCTAGGCGGGCAACTGTCACCGTGTCTGCTACCTCCCATGCGCTTGCCGTTCAAAAAGTGACAGATGAATGCAAACGCCGATTTGGAAAAACACTTCTATTACAAACAGAAATTACAGAGGAATTAGTTGGAAACAAAAAAGAAAGCTGACCATATGTTGGTCAGCTTTCTTTATCCGATCATATTTTCACATGAAGATTAGGGGCATCCTCTTTAAGGATCGGGATTTCACCATTATGTACGTTCCATAATGGGCATCGAACAATATATTTCTATACAATAAAATATTGAATAGAATAGGGCAAAACTTGTTCGCATTTTTAGAAAAGGGATAGGGATATAATATTAGTAATACGTCGAATACTCGAACGTTACACTCATTATATTATAGCAAATCCTTTTATATGAGAAATATGAATTACTTACATAATTCATACGTAAAACATATTAATAAATTACTATATAGTTTCCTTACTACGGAAAACTATCAGTGCTAATATCGCTCCAATTAATGCAAATGTCATATCCCATTGTGTATCCCAAACATCTCCTTGCGTTCCAAGAAATGCTTCTGCTCCTGTCCCTGTTAATTTTGCGACTGCAAACTCTAACAATTCATATAGTGCACTAAATGCTAAGCAAATTGATATCACAAGTAGTTCTAACCACCCTTTTTTCTGAACCTCAACTACTTTTACAAGTACTTCTTTCGCTATTAAAGCTGGAACAAACCCTTGCATGAAATGCCCAACACGGTCGTAATAATTTCTTTCTAAATCAAATGTATCACGAAAATAGTTGAATAGTGGTACTTCTGCGTATGTATAATGTCCCCCAATGAGCAATATTAACATATGAATAAAAATCCATACATATGTGAACGTTGTAAATCGAAAACGTCGATATGTAATCATTAAAATGAGTACTACAATAAATGCTGGTGCGACTTCTAAACACCATGTAAAAAAATCTTTTGGACATATTCCTGATATAAGTAACGCAATCCAAAAACTTGTACATAACAATTTATGAAGATGAACAGACACACCACTTTCCTCCCCAATATTCTTTATAACTTATTCTATTAATAACATACATCCAGCTAGAATGGGCGTCATAATCATCGAAAATTTCAAAATAATACGAGGTGCATAATTGGTAAACTTCGCTCCTATATATGCTCCAAGCATTGTTCCAATTAAAACTTGTACCAATAATAGATAATCTAAATACCCCTCAGAACTATATCCAAATCCGCCCCCAATGGCAATTGGTAAAATAATAAGCATTGTAGTCCCGACTGACTGTTGAATTGTTAAACCTAACAACACCATTAGTCCTAGTTGAATAAAAGGCGCTGACCCTATCCCAAATGCACCTGCTAATCCTCCAGTTACTAGCCCTAACAAAATACATTTTCTAATGATAGATAATTTCTTTACTATGCTCATAGACAATTTCTTTTGATTTTGAAAAAAAGTAATCGAATGAACATAAATATTGCTGATAAAAACAACATACCAGCCGTAAACCAATGAAGAAGGTGTGCTGGAATCACTGCACCAAATTTAGAACCAATATATGATCCAACTGCTCCAAATCCCCCAACAATACTACCAATTCTCAATACAACATTTCCTTCTCTATAATGACTCACCACTCCTGAAAATGTTGTAAATGCCATTGCGGTTAATGATGTTGCAAGGGCTACATGAATTGGAACTTGAAATATGAGAGTCAGTACCCCAATAATAAATCCAGCACCGCCTGCTCCAACAAACCCTAATAAAATCCCCATTAAAAACATTGTTATAATAATAGCCACTTTCTTTCCCTCCAGTAGCTCTATTATCTGATATATCGCTTTTTTTACGCAAACAAAAAAGCATCCACATAGGACGCTTTTCATTATTTTCCTATATTCATCATATGTACTCAACTAATCTTGATTAATTAAAATGACAGCTGGTCCAGATACCACCACTCCAGCTACTTCAATCTTCTCAAATTCTTTAACTGTAATTGATATAACACCTTCTCGTTCCATTAATTCCTTACTCAGGACTTCAGTCGGTACGTTTTTCACCGTCTTACCTCCTTTTCATTCTTGTTTCCTAAAATCTTTACTTTTCATTGATAATATTTCGTCACGGAACTGGAATCTAAAATTATAAAATTGTTCCAATGCATCTATATATACACTCTCCCTCCTATTTTCATTCCTTAAATTCCATAAAGAATGTATGATTCCTTTTTATAACATATTGAAAAAAAATAAAAAAGCATCCTGTACGGATGCTTTCATCATTTTGATTCACGTGAAAACTTTGTATACACACCAAAACCTGCAAGCAGTACCCCTAATCCCGCGAACATAGTACCTAGGCCTAAAAAGAATGAACCGAGTGTTTGTAAATCTTCCATATATACATATATCTCCTTCCCAATATCTCTATATTCAACATAATTAATTATACATCATTTGCCATTTTTGTTGTATTAATCTTTCACTCAATTTCTTTCACAATCCTAATCGATAGCAATTAGTCTTTGTGAATCTTATATTCTATTACTCTATCTTTTTCATCAAAATTAACAATTAAACGCTCACTATCAATTCGAATCAAGCCCCGTTCATCTCCTAGATAATAAACAATTTGATTCGTTTTCATAAAACTCTCTGTTTCTGTTGGCTTACCTAACAATTGTAATATTTCTTGCTTTGATTTTCCTACCAATTGATGTTTTTCTAAAAGGTCATCTACTATATACACTCTTTTGTTTTCTTTCTCTATCCATACATCTCTATCGAATTTTGAGTTGTATTCATTTATTCCAAGTTGCATAGCACAGCACAAAAATAGGCTCGCCCCAACAACTGTTATAGTTTTGAGATCTCTCTTTTGCTTTTCATTCTTTTTATTTAAAGAAGCCTTCCAAATTATCCATTCAATAAACAACAAAATAACAAATGGTAATATTACAATCGATATACTCTCTACACTATAAGTTAAATGACTGATAGCAATTAAAAGAATGAAAGCAAGATATATGAATAAATACACAAAAACATAAAGATATAATATTCCCCACAATAAAGTATTTTTATGTTTCTTCAAGAAAGAACCGCCTTCATTTTAAATTTGAACTTTTAACCCTCTCAGAGTTTCATATAATTCATACGTTCAATGACTTCTTTTATATCTTCTAATTCTTTTGCCGTATATAATTCTTTTTCTTTTAATTTTTCATTTCTAAAATAAGTAACTAGCTGCTCTCTTCCCTTCAGCCGTGGGAGTGCTTCATTAGAAAGATCAATCACTTCATTCCTATTTCCGTTCGTCTCATTACCGAAATATAAAAGAGGCTTAATTTCTTCTTTAACTTCTTGCTGATAGCTTTCTTTAAGGCAATCATATAAAACAGAGGACGCATGTTTTATTTTATATGCTGGATTTCCTTCATTCTCGACTCTTAAACTCAATGAATTTCCGTCTGATGATCGCTCTGAAACAAAAGTAAACGTCTCTTCCTTTTGATACTTACCAATCTCATCAATCATAAACGAATATACACCGGCATTCTCTTTCGTCACTCCATGTATCAGTCGTCCCTGCCATTCTTTCGTCTCAATAACATAAATTCCAGTCGTACATAATACAAGATGATCAATTCGAGTATAGCCACTTTTATTTTCTGCTTCACTATCAGTATTTAGTACAAATACATTCGGAATAATATAGAGCTCCTCTCCAGTTATAAGGCCTTCCTGAACAAATCCCCGTTTCATATAAGTTAATATTTCATGTGTATTCATTTCTTCGCTATTTTTGGAATACGCTCTTAACTCTGTAACAAGGTTTTGTAGCAAATGAATCTCATTACTATGTTTTTGTTGCATCTCATTACGTTCCTTATTATGCTGCACAGCTAATTGATTTTTCATCATTCTCACATTTTCCAGTTCTCTTGCTGTACTCTCTTTTAAATTGTTATACTTTTTTCGTTCTACACTTTTTAACGTCTCTTGTTTTTCCTCATAAGTAGCTACTGTTGCAGCAATTTCACTTTGGTAGTTTTCTATTGATTGTGTCCTTTCAAACTCCACTTGTTGCTTGTCAGATTCTAACTGTTTATTCTTATAAAACAATACAAATATTCCAACTAACAATGCTAAAATCACACATATGAATACATATTCCATCTTTTTCTCCTTTATAGATTAGGTAGATATCACCTAAAATTTTAAAAACATTTTTAATCTATTATACTACGTATTATAATAACGATCTGTAAAATTTGGATAAATTTTGCATACTTTATTTACTATAAAAAGTGAACAAGTTATCTCTCAACTGATTTAAGACCGGAGGAAAACATATGTAGAAAAAAGTCAAGAACTTAAGAAGAATCAATCATAAAAAAGAAGCCCCCGAAACCTCGACATTACAAGGTTTTTCGAAAGCTTCTTTTATTGTAAAGTAAAAACATCCCATCATGTAGGAGATTTTTCATAAACGTTTATTACACTGTACTTAGACCAAAACGTTTACAGTCTTCTTGCCATTACCTCTATCTTTAAAAAAAGAATAACAGCACATGATGGCCATCAAACCGTACTTTTTTCGTAATTACGATTTATTTTTCAATATACACAGAACGCACAATTGTACGAGTATAAGCTTTACCTTCTGCGTTAATACCTTTAATATCAATCGTCATATTATATACATCTGATTTTTTTATATGATCCAAAAGGCCTTTGAATGCAGCCTCATCTAACCTTTGCAGCTGGTTCGATTGTAATACTAAATTCCCTTCTCGATCAACAACTCGAACAGTAAAAGAAAGATTCTCTTGTTTTCCTAGTTCTTTAGTAGATTGCTTCAATTGAAATTCAACTTTATCAGCTTTAATTTTCCCTGGCATTTTCAATGTAAACGGCGCTGTTTGTTTATAATCACTAACAACCATATAAGCATCTTTTGTATGTGTGGTCATTAGTTTAACATGCCATTCTCCGGTTTCCATTTGATTAATTTTAAATGTCCGAATGGACGCCCCCTTAAAGTAGGAAGTTTCGTCTCCAACCGTAAACTTACTATCTTTATTCGTATATACTTTGCCCGTCGGAGAAATAAGTTGTACTTTCACTTCTGAAGATGCTGTCAACACAGAGACCACACCTTCTGTTTTTGTATCTACCGTAATTGTTTGATCAATCCATTTATTCGGCTCCAGTTCTCCACCTAAAATGCTTTGATTAGATGTAGTATTTAAATTATCAACAAATTCTCTATTATTATTTAAAGTATAAGGAGGAACGAATGTAGCAGTAGAAGTACGTAAATACGATTCAATTCGAGAAAAGACGGCTGAACCTTTTCGAATATTATCATGGTCAAATCTAGAATCGGTAAATAAATGTGTTCCATACGGTAATTTTGTACTCCATTCATTCACTAAACCATCATTAGAGCCATACGCAGAAAGATATAACCCACCTAAAGATAGAGCAGAGAAAGCCGGTCCCCAACTTGTACCTGCAACTGTATAATAACGATTTAATTTAGCGTTTGGATTGTTATCTATTACAGAACGAAATTGTGCCATTTCACCTGTTTGTAAAGAATAAGTGCCATCGTCTCTTTGTCCGAGTAATGAAGCCAACCACCCCGCCCACCAACTATAGGATAAGTCTGCTAAATTTGACCCATAATGCGGCGAAGCTAGTGTAATAACATTTCCTACAAAACGATTCGCACCGTATTGAATGAGCGCTGCTTGGGTGTCAATTCCACCTTTACTATGAGCCACAATATTCACTTTTTTACCAAAATGATTATAAATCTCTTCTAGCTTTGCAGCCAATAATTTACCATTATCCCACTGACTTGCAGATCCCTTTCCAGCTGCATCATATAGTTGAACAAACACCGTTTGATATCCCGCACGATACGCATAATCATACATATCGTTTACATCGTGATAAACTGTTTTTCCATACCAACTATCCGCACTTCCATTTCTTCCTTGTACAAAAACAATCGGTGGCCTATTTTCATCATAATTTAAAGGCTTCTCACCTAAAAACCAATCTCCTGGATTAAATGTTTCTTTTGGCGGAAGCACCCCACCATAATTCGGCGTAGTATTTGCTTCAGCGCTTACAATACTAATAGGAGTAACGAGTAAAATGAATGTAGTAATCAACATCATGCATCTTTTAAACGACGCGTACATAATAACCCCTCCTTTTTTTTCAGAAAGATGACGCAGAGTTTATAAATTGCTATGCTATTGCAATACCATTACTTCTATAATTGCCAAGACTCCTTTGCTTCTAAAATTTCTAAGGGTCATATTTATTCAATTAATGAGTATGATAGTTTAAACACATCGTCTTATTCTTTATAAACGGTATTCTTCCTATGCATCTTAATTCCTTTCACTCATCAATAGTACAAATGTTTCTCAATAAAAAGCTCACAGATTTTCTTGATAATAATATTAAATTAAGAAAGACCACTGAAAAAAGCAGTTATAATCGGTATGATAGGAACCCTCTCAAAAATTTTATTTAGTTGGAGATAATGTAGCATTCGGTGTATGTATTGAACGAACAGAGTATCACTACGAATTCAGTATGTGGGGTATAACAAAAATTACAGAGATAGAGGCATTTTTAAGAGAATAAAAAAGAGGCCTTCAAAACCTCAATATTATAAGGCATTCTGAAGGCTCCCTTTATTCTGAAGGCTCCCTTTATTCTGAAGTAAATACATGTTGTAATACAATCCTTGCTTACTCAGTAATTCTTGATGCGTTCCTCTCTCTACAATTTCTCCTTCATGCATAACAAAGATTTGATCAGAATCTTGAATAGTAGATAAGCGGTGCGCAATCGCAATTGTTGTTCTACCTTTTCGCATGCGCTGCAGTGCTGTTTGAATCGCTTCTTCTGTTTCTGTATCAATATTTGCTGTTGCTTCGTCTAATACTAATACTTTCGGATTTGTAGCAATTGTTCTCGCAAACGCAATGAGTTGCCTTTGCCCACTTGAGAACGCAGCTCCTCTTTCTACTACTTCTGTATTATATCGCTCTGGTAACTTTTCAATAAATATATTCGCTTGCACAAATCTAGCAGCTTCTTCTACCTCTTCATCCGTAATACTTTCATTATACATACGAATGTTTTGTTTTACGTTTCCAGCAAACAAGAATGCATCTTGAAGTACAAGCCCAATTTTCTTTCGAATTTCCTGCTCTTCATATTTTTCTAAGTTTACCCCGTCTATTAAAATATTGCCTGACTTAATATCATAAAAACGCATCAATAAGTTCATAATCGTGCTCTTCCCACTTCCAGTATGCCCAACAAAAGCAACCGTTTGCCCAGGCTTCACATGAAAAGATACATTTTTCAAAACATCACGCTTTCCATCATAGGAAAATGTAACATCTTTAAATTCAATTTCTCCTTCATCCACTTTTGACTCTCCATTTCCTTGTTGAACAGGGGCTAAATCTTTTTCATCCATCAAATGAAAGACACGTGAGGAAGAAACAAGCGCTTGCTGAAAGAAAGAAAGCTTCATCATCATTTCATTTACAGGTTGGAAAAAACGATGAATATAATTAACAAAAGCATATAATACCCCAACTTCAACTGGACTATTCAAGGCGTTAAAGCCAAATAATGCAAGCACTAAAGCGATAGCCATAATATGAACAAGGTCTGTTGCTGGGCGTAAAAATAACGCATCTAGTTTTAACGTACGGCGCCCAGCACCGTAATGCTTATCGTTCACTTCTTCAAATTCTTTTCGCATCCGTTTTTCTTGGCGAAATACTTGCACGATATTCATCCCTTGAATCGATTCATTGAGCTTAGCATTTAAAATACTTAATTGATTCCGTAGCTCCAAATAAAAAATAGAGCTTTTCTTGCGATACATCGCCATAATTGTAAGCATAATTGGAATTAATATAAGGGAACATAAAGCAAGCTTCACATCAAGTAAAAACATTGCCACCAAAATCCCGATTAAAAACACAACATTTTTTATAAATGTTGATAACACACTCACATAGAAATCTTTAATTGCTTCCGTATCATTAGTAATACGAGATACGAGAGTACCAATTGGCGTACGATCAAAAAAGCTTAATGACAACCTTTGTACATGTTCATACACTTCAACCCGCATGTCTTGCACAATTTTAAACGCAATATTTTGGAAATATAGTAAATTTAAATACGTAAATAAAACCTTTAATAAATGAGCAATCATATATACAACAAATAGGGTTACAAGTGCTGATTGTTCAAAGTTCCGCGGAACTAAATGTTCATCAAGAAACTGCTTAATTAAAAATGGCCCCATCATTTCTGTGAAAGTTGCACCAACTAGAAATAGAAATGCCAGTGCCAATAAGCCTTTATATGGTTTCATATAAGAAAGTAATCGCCATAAATCGCTTCTTTTTTTCTCAGCCATTATATGCCTCCCTTCTCAACTAACGCTTCTAACTGCTGACTTTCATACATCTCTTTATACCAACCTTCTTGCCCCATTAGTTGTTCATGCGTACCACGCTCTACAATTTTCCCTTCATCAACAACAAGAATAAGATTTGCATGTTGGATAGCACTTAATCTGTGTGCTGTAATTATTGTTGTTTTTTGTGCTCTTTCTCGTTTCAATGCCGTTAAAATTATTTCTTCTGTTTTTGCATCAACTGCAGATAAACAATCGTCTAAAATTAAAATTTCAGCATTTGTTAATAAAGCACGTGCAATTGAAATCCGCTGTTTTTGTCCACCTGATAAAGAAACCCCGCGTTCCCCTACTACCGTGTCATACATTTCTGGAAATTGCATAATATCATCATGAATACAAGCAATATTCGCAGCATGCGTAATCTCTTTATGCATAGCATCCACCTTTCCAAATGCAATATTTTCACCTATACTTGCTGAAAATAAGAAATGGTCTTGAGGGACATACGAAATAGCCGATCGAATACCGTGAAGCGTCATATCACGAATATCTTTTCCTCCAACTTGCAATGCTCCATTAAAATGATCATATTCTCGAATTAAACATTTTAGTAATGTCGTTTTCCCTGCACCAGTTCGGCCAACAATACCTAATGTTTCACCTTTTTTTAGCGTAAAATGAATATCTTCTAAATTAATTATTTCATTTTTCTTATAGGAAAATGTATCGATTGCAAACGTAATGTCACCGCTTGCTACATTTTGTACTGCGCTCTCCTTATTCACCACATCTGAAGTTTGAGATAATATTTTTTCCACACGGTCATATGAAGCACGACCACGTTCCATAATATTAAATAGCCAACCAAATGCAAGCATCGGCCAAACAAGTGTCCCTAAATATGTTGTAAATGTAATTAATTCACCAACTGTCAGTTCCCCACGGACAACTAATAGTGATCCATAGCATACAGCGATTAAGAATGAAAAACCGACAATAAGAGAAATTGTTGGATCAAATAGTGAATCGATACGTGCAACTAACATATTTTTATGTACAACATCTTCTGATTTTTTTCTAAATGCTTGTAAATCTTCCTTTTCTTGACCGAGTGAACGAATCACTTTCATCCCACTCATGCTTTCTTGGACTTTATCATTGATCTCAGAAAACGCTTGCTGTGCTTTATGAAAGCGTCTATGTAATAAAGTACCATAATAATTAGTTGAAATCGCTACAATCGGCATTGGAATTAGACTTAACAATGTTAACTTCCAACTAATTGTAAGTCCCATAGCCACAAGTACACATCCACCTACGGCTAACGAATCCACAAGTGTCAAAACGCCCGACCCAGCTGTTTGTTGAATTGCTTGAATATCATTCGTTGCATGTGCCATTAAGTCCCCTGTACGATGTGATTGATAAAATGACGGACTCATGTTTGTAAAATGTTCATATAATTTCTTTCTTAATTGGCGCGCGAGCTTTAAAGAAGATCCAAAAATCATAATACGCCATATGTAACGTAATATATACATTGTAATCCCAACAACTACTAAAAGAACAACCCACTGTAACAACTTTTCAAATGTTAGCGTCTGGTTGTTAATTTCGTCTACAATAATCCCAATGACTTTTGGTGCTACAAGCTCAAGAAGTGCTACGCCAAACAACAAAATAATCCCCGTTATATACGCCCGTTTTTCTTGTTTAAAAAACCACGCTAAATTAAAAAATACTTTCATCATATCCTCCTCCCCTGAAATGAGCGATGTTTTCAGTGTATCAAAATCACAGAATTTTTTAAAGTTTTCAACACTAAAGTTTTCCAAAAAGAAAGGACACTCTTATCGAGTGTCCTTTTAGCGCTTATTTCATTTGTTGCTTGTTCATTGCGCTCATCATTTGATTGATTTTCTTTTGGGATGGTTTTTGTCCCATTTGCATCATCATCATTTTTAACATTTGTTCATTGATTGGTGGATTTTTTTGTAAATAATTCATCATATATTTGCGGGCGATGAAAAATCCTAACGCCACGCCTGCTACTAGTGCTAATACGCCCACTAGAACAACTACCCAAATTGACATATATTTTCCTCCTTCATGTTGTCTACCTTACAGTGTACTAAAACCTTTTCAATAAGACAAGATTGTATTCGACATTTTTTACACATATGTTCGCGCTTGTTTCAAAGGATTTAGCCAACCATACTTTTTATTCTCATAATCCATTGCCAAAAATGTCAATTCACATTTCCTAAGAACCTCAAAGAAAGTCGTTTCCATCGATACATTCCCAGATGTATTCATTTGAATATATTGTGATTTCACCGTTATTTCCCCATATTCTGCACCCGTAGATAATATGTGCGTATGGTGTATTCTCTTATACTTCCCAACACTACGTAATGTTTGTTCTAATTTATGGTGAATTTTCATTACTTGTAATGGCATCGTAATATACATCATCTGCTTATATAACACTTTCTTTTCCGAAAGGGAACCAGATTCTGAAAATCGAGCAAATAAATCGAAAAACAAATACTCCCGACCAAAGTATGCCTTCGCAATATCTTCTTGAATTAAATACAATTCATACGTTTTCATACTTTCCCTCCCGCACTGGACAACCTTTTTCTCTACATTATATAAAAGATAATATGCAATGATTGTCTGACTGCGGAGAAAGAAAAAACTTTTTCTGTCGAATAAACTCATTTACATAGAAAAATCTCTCCATGCCGGAGAGATTTTTCACAAATCATTAAAGCATTTCTTTTACTTTACGAACAACATTTTCTACAGTGAATCCATACTCTTCCATGATCTTTTCACCAGGAGCAGAAGCACCAAATGTATCGATACCTAACACATCTCCTTCAAGACCAACGTAACGGTGCCATCCGAAAGTAGCACCCATTTCGATTGCGAAGCGTTTTGTTACTGCTTTTGGTAATACAGATTCTTTATATTCAGCAGATTGTGCTTCAAAGCGATCCATAGATGGCATGCTGACAACAGCTGCATCGACACCATTTTCTGCTAATACTTTTTGCGCTTCAACCGCTAAACTTACTTCAGAACCACTTGCAAGTAAGATTACATCAGCAGTTTCTTTCTTGCTTGCAGAAATTACATACGCACCTTTTGCAACTTTTTCATACGTATCGTCTAATGCACCTTCTAATGTTGGAAGATCTTGACGAGTTAAGATTAATGCAGTTGGTTGGTTTGTAGATTCTAAAGCCAATTTCCAAGCTGCAACTGACTCGTTACCGTCAGCAGGACGAAGAACAGATACGTTTGGCATCGCACGAAGTGCCGCTAATTGTTCAACTGGTTCATGCGTTGGTCCATCTTCTCCAACAGCGATACTGTCATGTGTAAACACATATGTTACAGGCAATTGCATTAATGCTGCAAGACGGATTGCTGGACGTAAGTAATCAGAGAATACGAAGAACGTACCACCGTAAGTTTTTAAGCCACCATGAAGCGCGATACCGTTCATTGCTGCGCCCATTGCAAACTCACGTACACCGTACCAAATGTTTTTACCACTGTAGTCAGCTCTTGTGAAGTCTTTTTCGTTATTCATGTATGTTTTGTTAGAACCAGCAAGGTCTGCAGATCCACCAAAGAATGATGGTACAGCTTCTGCAATCGCGTTAATTACAGTACCTGAAGAAGAACGAGTTGCTGTTTTTGATCCTAATTCATAAGTTGGTAAGTTTTTATCCCAACCTTCTGGAAGAAGACCTTTCATTGCTGCTTGTAATTCATTTGCTAATTCTGGATATGCTTGTGCATATTCACCAAGCATTGTGTTCCATTCAGCTTGAGCTGTTTCGCCAACATCTTGTACCGTTTTACGGAAGTTCTCATATACTTCTTCTGATACATGGAAGTCTTGTTCAGCTGTCCAAGCATACGCTTCTTTTGTTAATTTTGTTTCGTCTACACCTAGTGGAGAACCGTGTGAAGCTGATTTTCCTGATTTATTTGGAGAACCGAAACCGATTGTTGTTCTTACTTCAATTAGCGTTGGGCGGTTTTCATCAGCTTTTGCTTCCTCAATCGCTTTTGCAATCGCTTCAACATCGTTTCCATCCTCAACACGGATTACTTGCCAGCCGTATGCTTTATAACGATCTTCTACACTTTCAGAGAATGAGCGATTTAAATCACCATCTAATGAAATATCGTTAGAATCATATAACACAACAAGGCGACCTAATCCTAAGTGAGCAGCTAATGAAGATGCTTCAGCAGAAACGCCTTCCATTAAATCACCATCACCGCAAATTGCATATGTATAATGATCAACTACGTTGTATGCATCACGGTTATACTTCGCTGCTAAATGTCTCTCAGCCATTGCCATACCAACTGCTGTTGAAATACCTTGTCCAAGTGGACCAGTTGTTGCATCTACGCCTGCTGTATGACCATACTCAGGATGTCCTGGAGTTTTACTTCCCCATTGGCGGAAGTTCTTTAAATCATCCATTGTTACATCGTAACCAGATAGATGAAGTAGACTGTATAATAACATTGAACCATGACCTGCAGATAATACGAAACGATCACGGTTAAACCACGTTGGGTTATTTGGATTATGTTTCATAAATTGCGTCCATAATGTATAAGCCATTGGTGCTGCACCCATTGGCATTCCTGGATGACCAGAGTTTGCTTTTTCAATCGCATCAATGGATAATGTGCGAATCGTGTTGATAGAAAGTTGTTCGATTGAATGTGACATGCTATTCTTCCCTTCGCTTATATTAGTAAACGTTTTACACATTTATATGATAGCTTCCCACGCAAGATTATACAACATGTATCGACAAATATGTTGATGTTTTTTCGAGTTTGTTCAAAGAAAATACGAAATTCCACAATGTATAGGGTTTCAATCTGCTATACTTTTTTATTATTCATTTATTAACAATAAAGGGAATTATCTATATTTTTATACGTGACTCGTAAAAATTTTTAGCAAATATTCTATCCACTCCATATCGTCCCTCTATTCACAACATATCATTAAAATGAATATATATTGATTTTCATCGTATAGATTAAATAAAAACGGAGGAATGCGAAATAATGAGTGAAGAAATAGCTTCTTACACCTTTATAATGGTTTTGACCCTCATTTCAATTCTTTCTATTTATTTTTCAGTCAAATTAAAATCACCCCATAAATACATCCCAGGTGTCTTCATGCTTATTTTCTCCATCGCTACATTTTGCATACTATATTTTGATCAGGGCGCAATTATAATAAGTGAAGGATTAGGATATCTATATAGTTTCATGGCGATCCTCTTGTTTCTTATTGCCGTTATTTCTTTATTTATTGCAACTGCTATTTCTTTTATTTCAGCTTTATTTAGAAAAAATTAATGTTTTTATATGTGGTCACCTCGATGGAAAAAAGATTACATTCAAAAATGCAAAAGGTATCCTTCATTATCTTTCACTTTATGAAGGAATTTAGCCAAAGAGTCTAATTCTGAACAAAAACGAGCAAAATAAGTGGACCACTATTTCTGCCCCCGCCTTCTCGTTTTTGGTAATACCATAATAAACAATTATATTAAAATCAAAAAAGATGGGCTTCGCCCATCTTTTAATTCAACTTTGCATTATCTTGTTTTTTTAATGCCTTTAATTTCGCCGGTGTAACATCTTTACCTTCTTCATTAACGATTTTAATGCCTTTTAATTCGTTTAACATATTTTGGCGAAATCCTTTTAAATATTGTTCACGGAGCGATTGGCGCTCACGTTGTTCTTCTTCAGTTAATCCTTCAGCTTTTGCTTTTTTCGCTAAGAAATTAATGCGTTCAATGAGTTCGTGACTTAGCATCTCGAATCCCCTTTCTACTTAAAACTGATTATTATCATACAATAGTTAGTCTTGTTTATCAAGCAGTTGCTTCGTGTATTCCACGTATCTGCGATGTACTGTTGCTTTGGATACATCATGACCAAAACCACGAAGTGTTGCAGCAATTTCCTCAAATGTTAATTCATTACGACGAAGACGCACAATTTCTTCAATCGGTACTTCTTTCTTTTCACGGCCTGTACTTAAATGACGATTTGTTAAATTTTTTTCTGGACGAAATCCCCTATCCACCGCTCGCTGCATTCCACGTTTAATCTTCAAATTATGAATCTTTCTCTGATATTCTTCAACTATACCAATAATATCTAGTACCATAGAATCTGAATCAGAAAGTTGTAATTCGCCATTATGTGTATGCGTATATACCTTTACCCCTTCTTTATGTAAACAGTGCATTAAAGCAATCTTTGCATTTCCTCTTCCAAGCCTTGTTTCATCTTGAATAAGAAGCACATCGACCTGTTCAGCTCGAATCATATCCAATACTTCTAATATACCATCTCGTTCAATTGTATAGCCGCTTGCCTTCTCCTCAAACACCTTTATAACATTCATTTGATACCGCTTAGCTAAATGCAATAATTCATCTTTTTGACGTGATAATGACGTTTCTTGCGCTTCTTTTGTTGTGCTTACACGGGCATAAATAATTGCATTCATTTTAAAACCCTCTTCCTCACTTCAATTTTTACTTTAGTGTATCACAAATCACTTTTTTGTTCGAACTTATGTTTGTAGAATGTTTTTTCCCATGTTATACTTATAAGTAAGAAAATTGAAAGAAAACGAGGTGTTAAAAAACATGGAAAAGTTAACAAAACGCCAGCAAGACATTCTCGACTTCATTAAGCTAAAAGTACAAGAAAAAGGTTATCCACCTTCCGTACGCGAAATTGGTCAAGCGGTTGGCCTTGCTTCTAGTTCTACGGTGCACGGACATTTATCACGTCTAGAAGAAAAAGGTTATATTCGACGTGATCCAACAAAACCGAGAGCTATTGAAATTTTAGGGGAAGTAAAAATCGAAACAGAAACACAATCAGTGGTTCAAGTCCCAATTGTCGGAAAAGTTACAGCTGGTTTACCAATTACAGCAGTTGAAAGTGTAGAAGAGCATTTCCCACTACCTGCAAGCGTTGTTGCTGGAGCAGATCAAGTGTTTATGTTACGAATTTCTGGAGATAGCATGATTGAAGCAGGTATCTTAGACGGAGATTTAGTTGTTGTTCGTCAGCAACATTCTGCATATAACGGAGAAATTGTCGTTGCTTTAACAGAAGATAACGAAGCAACTGTAAAACGTTTTTACAAAGAAAAAGATCACTTCCGTTTACAACCTGAAAACTCTTCTTTAGAACCCATCATTTTAGATAGAGTTTCTGTTATCGGAAAAGTAATCGGTGTATATCGTGATTTACATTAAAAATAGACCAGTTAGCCTGGTCTATTTTTAATTCGATTCAATTGTATTGTCTCCTGCAGATGTTTGTCCGCTAATTTTCACTCTACCATTTCCTAGTGTTACATTTCTTTAAACCAAATCAGTTAAATACTCACGTTTTTCCATGGCTATGAAAAAACGTAACAACGGGGATATCTACTCTAAGTCCTTCGCCCCCATATGCTATTTCAAGAATGTTACTTTTTAACATTTCATATGTAATAAAAAAAGACCGTCTCTTTAACGATCTCTTTAAGCTAAATTTCCGGCTACTAACATTGAACAATTTTGAAGGCTTTTAGAACGTAGACTATACGCGACCACTTTCTTCTTATACTGCTTGACTACATCAACGTGATCGTCATACCTGTACACAGAAAACCTAACATCATTTTTCCCTTTTTTCGTATCAATAACCAATGGCGTTCCACTGCTGTGTGGAGGAAAATAATATTTTTCTAAAAATATCGCTTCGTTAAAATAATCAACAATTTGAATTTTTTCTTCCCCTTCTAAACGCTTTCCATCAATCGTTACGGTAACAGCCTCATTATTCAATTGCGGGTGCAGTTCAAATCTACCGATAATAGACTCTATAACAGAAGTTGGCATACTCGTCACTACTATTTTTAAAGCACCGAAAAGAATTAACATAACTATAAACCAAGTCGTCATATTTTATCCTCCTCATCATATTCTAAATTCACATTATTACATTAATAATATTACCATAGTGTAATTAGTTATTTTTTGTACATTGTGTGAAACTTAATATAGTGAAGCTTCCATCAGTGGTGGAGAGCTTTATCTCTCACTGATGGAAGGCCTTCACCAGTCCAGCTTTTACGAGCAGTTATCAATTCATTTCCCTATGAACCTTAAGCTGTAGTGCTTACTGCCCATGGATAGTGGGATAAAATTATGCAGAAATGTCAACAGTACTTCGTAATCTTACCACATCTTAAGAAAGCTAAGACGCAATAAATTCCTCAAAATAAAAGGATACATTTTTCATATTTAATTATGAAAAGTAACATTTCCCTTTTTAAGCTGAGCGGTTAATGCAGCCTTATATACTAAAGAGATTTACCGAACAATTCTAGTACATCTTTCATAACAAAAGGACCATCTTTTTTTACATGCTCAGCAAATTCAGAAACGAGACGTAATGTTTTAACACTTTCAATTGGATGACCACCTGATGCACTTTCAGCAGAAAGCATAACCGCATTCGTTCCATCCAGTACAGCCTGGAATACATCAGTCACCTCAGCTCTTGTAGGAATAGAATGATCCACCATAGATTGAAGCATTTGCGTCGCTGTAATCACATATGTATTTGTTCGATTGCACTCATGAATCATCATTTTTTGCAAAAGCGGAATAAATTGATACGGTAATTCCACACCTAAATCCCCCCTTGCAATCATAATTCCATCCGCTTCTTTGCACATATCTTGAAAATTCTCGATTGCTTCTATCGTTTCTATTTTTGCAATTAAATTGGGGGAAGTTTCTTTATATTGATGTATAAAGTTTCGAATTTCCTTTATATGAGAAGGTTTTCTAACAAATGAACACGCAATAAAATCCACACCCTCACCTAGAAGAAACCGAATATCTTTTTGATCCTTCTCCGTAATAGCCGGCAAACTAACGTTTGCTCCTGGTAAATTCACCCCTTTATGCGAAGCGATATCGCCACCTATTTTCACTTTCGTTTCTATTTTTTCCATACTAACCTTTTCAACAATTAATTCAACTTGTCCATCGTTAATAAGGATTCTATTTCCAACTTTCACATCATTAGCAATCCCAGAATAATCAACACTCGCTCCTTCTTTACTTCCAGTAACGGATTGAGTATATAAAATAAAAGGATCCTCCGCTTGAAGGGTAATTTGTTCCTCCTTGATTACACCCAATCTTATTTTAGGCCCTTGTAAATCACCTAGGATTTTTATGGAATCATCTAAAGACTTTACTAAATGAATTATTTCTTGATGACTTTCATGTGAACCGTGTGATAAATTTAACCGAACAATTTTCATACCCTGTTTTATTAACTGAGCTAATGTCTCTTTATTATTGCTTGCTGGACCAATTGTACAAATTCGATCGATCGTCATATTTCCACCATCCTTTTTAGCTATGATTCCCAGATAAAATGAAAAAATAATATTTCTCATACATGATTTATAATTAAATACCTGTGCTAGCTTTTTTCTCCATCACCTACTGATTATTTCCCTTCACCAATTGGACTTTCACAGGCAGTTAATCTTCCTACCCAACTTTTTCCCTTGCTGACTTTTGAGATAAGAGTTTTACTGGCCGCAAATAACGAGATAAATTTATGTAGAAAAATAAGTATACGAAAAAGGGTAGTAATTTCCTCTCATAGAAATCACTACCCTTTGCATGATGAAAAAGTGAGCTTTGCAGTAAACGTGTCTGATAGATACATGTTCTAGTATGTAGTACTCTTGATGACAGAACACTTATTCCATCGATTGTTGCAATTGTTTTTGTTTCAATCTTTCTTCTAGCACATGAATCATAAATAAGAAATGTTCAGCTTCCCTTGTAACATGATCAGCTAGTAACGGATTAATTACACTTTTAATTTGACATGTCTGGATAAGCTCTAATCCAGCTTTTTTGAAGTTCCTCAACTCAACTGTTGCATTTTCACTATCTTTATTCATCTTTCCAATAATCTGATATGTCGGTTGTTTTTGATACAACATTGATTCAACGTCTCTCGCTTGACCGAGTAGGACTTCAAAATCATCACCAAATTTTAAAGCAGTATGAACTAAATTCCGCTCGGATTGATCAAGTAAAGAGGCAATAAAACGAGAGTGCTCCATCATAATTCTGAGCCAAAACACATTTTCACTTATTATCGCGTCCTGAATTGGATCCATTTTTCCTTCATTAAATTTCTGAAGGGTCCGTATAAAATATTCTGCTTCTCTCGCAACATGATCTACTAATAATGGAAAATTGAAACCACTTACCTTACAATTAATAATCAAAATTAAAAGGTTTCTTTTATAATTACGAAATGCATAAACTAGTTGAATACTTTCTTCATTTAATTGCCTAACTGCTTGAACAGTTTGAGGAATAGAGAATGCTTTTTGTAAATGTCGATCAAAAAGATGATAAAACTGCTCTACTTGTTGAATTAGATTTTTATCTTTTCGATTAAATCCTTCACTAAGAAAAAGTGCATGTTCCTTCATAATCCGTAACCAAAATTGATTTTCAGTTAAGGACCTTTCAATAAATAATTGTTCTGTTAATGATTCAGAAGGTGCAGCTTTCAATTCCGGCGGAAGTAACATAGCCCGCTGTGTATCCATAACAAAGTGACCAGGAATAGGTTGTTGCCCTTTAGTCATTAAAATCCCCCCTAATGCCCTTAAAAGCATCTTTACTATAATTATGTATATTAATCGATAATATTTACTATACCCCCAAAAATAACAACTTGAATTCCGAATATACTGTTTTCAAAAACAATATATAAAATGCGAAAGCTCATATTCTGCTAACATGTGAACTTTCCTTTATTCTATTTATTACCTGAAGCTGATTAGGTACAAACCCTGAAACAAAATCAGCTTTTCCTATCCTACTCACCACTTGTCCATAAAGATAGAATTTATAAACTTATATGCTTAAAAGTAAATTTCATACCTATTTGCTTACTATTGAGAATTAAGAATAATGAAGTAGTTTAAAGCAAATATTATTACTGTTATAAGTCAAAAGGAGGTCATTATAATGAACAAACAACGCGCACAAGAGATTGCAGCTTCACCGATTATGGCTAATGTAACCTATAATGGAGTTGCAATTTACATTCAAAATGTAGATGAAAATAATGAAACAGCTAGAATTTATCCCCTTAACGAGCCTCAAAATGAGCAAGAAATTCCTTTATCTAACTTAATAGAACATTAAACAAACAGTAATTTTCAATACAAACTCTACTCAAAGTGGTGTTTGTTAGGGACAGCTCATACAATTGCTTGTCCCCTCCCTATTTTTATAAATTCAATTATCTCACCTTATCCTCGACACAAAATGGTAGCTCAACGTTATTTGCTGAGAAATATTTCACTAGTGCACCTCACTTATTAATTTCCACACAACCGAAGAACCAAATTTCATTTATATACGACTAGATTCAAAACAATATAATTTAAAAACGTAGAGTAGGATTTCTTTAAATGACATAGAACTTATTATGTAATAACAAGAAATCAATTCCTCAACAGTACCAACCGTTTCAGGAAAAGTTTCTTCAATTGCTCCTTAGGTTGGCTTTTTTCTGCAACAAATACCTAAAAAACAAATTTTGTTTTACACGAGTTATTTACATAGACCATACTTATCACAATAAAGTGAAACTTTAATCAGCGATGGTTTTCTTCATCCCCCACCTAACTTCTCTGTTTTCGCTGAATTTTGAGGTGGGGTTTTACCGTCCACAAATAGTGGGATAATTTGAATGAACTAAAAAGAAAATGAAATTGGGAGGAGTACGATGACGCAACTCGATTCTTTACATCCAGTTGTAGAAAAGATAATCAATAATATTGAGAAAGCGATGGTCGGAAAGCGGAAGGAAATCACCCTTACCTTAGCGGCTCTCTTAGCTGAAGGTCATGTACTATTAGAAGATGTTCCAGGTGTTGGGAAAACAATGATGGTGCAAGCCCTTGCCAAATCCATCGATGCAGATTTCAAACGAATTCAATTCACTCCTGATTTACTGCCATCAGATGTAACAGGTGTTTCAATTTATAATCCGAAAGAATTTCAATTTAAATTTATGCCAGGACCTATTATGGGAAATATCGTGCTAGCTGATGAAATTAACCGTACATCACCGAAAACGCAATCAGCCTTGCTTGAAAGTATGGAGGAAGGCAATATAACAGTAGATGGGACAACAAGACCTTTACCGAAACCATTTTTTGTAATAGCTACCCAAAATCCAATTGAATATGAGGGAACATATCCTTTACCAGAAGCTCAGCTTGATCGTTTCTTACTAAAGCTAAAAATGGGCTATCCCACACCGGAAGAAGAGTTTGAGGTTTTAAATCGTACAGAAAAAACAAAGCCTATTTCTCATTTACAAGCCGTTATTACAATAGGAGAATTACTACAATTACAACAAAACATACGAGAAATATATACTTCCAAGGCCATTAAGCACTACATCGTAAAACTCGTTAACCAAACCCGCTCTTATAACTCCGTTCAATTAGGAGCTAGTCCGCGTGGTTCCATTGCTTTGATGAAAGCTTCACAGGCGTATGCGCTCATAAATGGCAGGGACCATGTCATTCCGGATGATGTTAAATTTTTAGCTCCATATGTTTTGTCCCATAGAATCATTTTAAAAATAGAGGCGAAATTTGAAGGGCTAACGCCAGAAAGCGTCATTACAAAAATTCTCGCCCGGACTCCAGTTCCGGCTCAAAAGGCAAAAAACTCCTGATGAAACAGCTATTACGAGCAGTTCATAATGTCGGAAAAATATCGTTGATTGTTTTATTCGTCGCTTTAACATTTATATACGCAATGTTACAAGGAGAATTCGTAAGTTGGTTTCTATTTTACAGCTTTATTCCATTCAGTCTTTATTCATTATTGTTGCCCTTTTGTGCCCTATGGAACACTGAAGTGAGACGTATAACAAATCAAAAGGAGTACACAGCTGGACAACAATTCGTAGGCACTATTACAATAAAACGAAAAATTCCCTTTCCCTTGCTGTATTTAATTATAGAAGAGGTGCTCCCCATGGAGTTTAAAAATCGCAAACAAACAAAAAGTGCAAAAGTGATATTATTTCCAGGATTAAAACGAAATATTTCATACCAATATGTAATCGACGCAATCCCTAGAGGAGAACACACCTTTTCGAATGTGCGTGTAAAAACTGGTGATGTATTCGGGATTATTGAAAAAGAGACAATCTTTTCAGTTCCCGATAATTTTTTAGTGTACCCTCAATATGTAGACATAGCTTATAGACAAGTGGAAAACTATTTCGAACAAGGTGCACTCTCCTCAAATGTGAATGTAGCAAGAGATACAACAGTCTCAGCTGGTGTCAGAGGTTATAAACCCGGTGACCGTTTTTCATGGATCGATTGGAAGGCAACTGCTCGAAAAAATAATATTATGACGAAAGAGTTTGAACAACAGCGAAGTCATGATGTCGTGATTGTTATGGACAGAACGCCCTCTCCCCTGTTCGAATTGGTCGTTACGTTTACAGCTTCTCTCATGAGATCTATCTTAAAACAGGATTCACAAGTATCATTCATATCCACTGGAAAAGAACAAACCGTACTCCCTTTACATCATAGAGAGACACAATTACAGCAAATTTTCTGTCATTTAGCAAGAGTACAAGCAGACAGTATGCTCCCGCTCTCTCAAACTATAGAAATGGAGTTAAAGAAAATCTATCAACCAGTAACATTCGTACTTGTAACAAGTAATCTTTCTCCCGATATCCAAAAAATTGCTGAAAGTATATCATTGAAAAACAGTAAACTGATGGTATTTGTCGTCAAGGAAAAAGCACATCAACTCTCAAATCGGGAACTAAACGTACTCGAAACACTGCGAAAACAAAAAATATTTGTGAAAGCGGTTTATGAAAATCATTATGCAAATGTATTTTTTGAGGTGAACCAATGATCACATTACCTTCAACTAATAAACGAGATATTAGCAGTTTCCTAATGCATATATTCGGTTTTCTCATTTTATTAGAATGGTTACAGCCGCTTATAGAGGTTACAGATATGGTAAGACTGAACCTCTTTAAAGGATTTGTAGGAATTTGCTTCGCTCTCTCTTTTTTTCAAGTACGATTCCAAATTTCTGTAAAGGTTGTAATCATCTTATTTATGATTCATTCGGTAGATTATAAAGGAGCTTTTATTAATCCTGCCTGGTTGATGGAATTTTCGGCTGATTTTTTTCATAATATCACTCTACTCTTTCAAGCAAACTGGCAGGGGCTTTCCAAAGCTTTTCAGGCCTTCTTATTTTTTCTATTTCTCTGGTTTTTGTGCTTCCTTATCCTCTATTGGATTATTCGTCAAAAACGTGGGCTCTTATTTCTTACATTAACCATTATTTATATCACGATTTTTGATATATTCGGCTTATACGACATGAATAACGCGATCATTCGTACAATTATAATCGGCTTTTTCATGCTCAGTCTCCTCCATGCTGAACGCATAAAAACATCCGAGAACTTGCAAAAGCAGAACAAATTTACATCGAAATTGCTCGTACCGACTGCTGTATCTATTATACTTGCGATCACCTTTGGATATTTTGCTCCAAAACCTGCCCCTCAATGGCCTAATATCGATACTTTTTTTAAATTCGATTCACCTTCAGCGAATAAAGAAGCAGGAATCAGCAAAGTTGGTTACGGTATAGATGACTCTCAATTAGGCGGTCCTTTTAAATTGGACGACACAATTGTTTTCACGGCGCAAATGCAAAACAGCCAATATTGGAGAGTGGAAACAAAAGACTTTTATACCGGTAAAGGTTGGGAAATTTCTGAAAGCCCCAAAAAAATTTCTTTTAAGAATAAAAACAACGTAGTGACTTGGTATGAGCGGAATACAAAAACAGAAGCTGCCGAAGCGATTATCATTATGCAAAAAGACTCCCCTCACCTTATTTACCCCACAGGGTTAATAGCGGTTGAGGCTGCTTCTGATGTATCATTCAGCGCAGATCTTTTTTCGGAAAAAATTGATATAGTGAAAGAAAGATCTTCCACCATCTTAAATAAATATAAGGTGGCTTATGAGACTCCTCATTTTTCCATTGAAAACTTAAAAGCTGTAAAAGCGGCTGAGGATTTAGAGGCAAGCCCTTATTTTATAGCAAAGTATACACAACTACCCAATTCGTTACCAAGGAGGGTAAAAGACTTGGCAATACATCTTACAAAAGATAAAAGCAATCGCTATGATCAAGTATTGGCTATCGAAAGCTATTTCACAGATCATTCCTTTGTATATGAAACAGAACAGGTTAAGATTCCAAGAACAGATCAAGATTATGTAGATCAGTTTATATTTGATACAAAAAGCGGATACTGTAATAACTTTTCAACATCTATGATCGTTTTACTTCGCTCTATCGGAATTCCTGCACGCTGGGTAAAGGGATATACAGGAGGCACTCTTGAAAACAAATTAACTAATTCAGGGTATGAGAACATGTACACAATCACTAATAACAATGCACACTCTTGGGTGGAGGTATACTTTCCAGGATACGGATGGGTCCCATTCGAACCAACAAAGGGCTTTAGCAACCCTTATAACTTTACACAAGACTCTTCAGCTTCCACTTCATCAAATAGCGTAACCACGATACCTAGCAATGAACAGGTTCCACAGCGAAACCAAGAAGCAAAACAAAAAAATTTAATAGAAGATACAGAAATCCCATCTAACGAAAAAATTATTAAATCAAAAAAAGAATTTTCATGGTGGTACTTGTTCCTTTGTATCATATCAATGAGCATAATTGGCTATACCCTTTTTACTACTAGAATAAAGTGGTTCGTATTTTTTATCATTTTCTTCTATAAATACCGAAAGGGAGATGCTGTTTATTCAAAAGCGTACAGCGCACTTTTAAAACAATTGGCAAGAACCGGCATTCCCCGTAATGAAAGTCAAACATTGAGAGAATACGCAATCCTTGTAGATACTCTTTACGATTCGACTGACATGCAAAAGCTCACTCTTAGTTATGAAAATGTTATTTACCGAAACCATCATGCCACATCAGAATGGAACAAATCCGTACAATTATGGGAGAAACTCATGAAAAAAGCATCCACTCTGCCCAAATCTAATGAGTTTGATACGTTTATTTAAAGGCGTATGGTGATTTCTATCATTAGAATGAAACCTGTTTTTTCAAAACATATGGAGGCATCGAATAATGGATGTTAAACAGTCATTGTTAAAAGAAATATATAATATTGAGGATTCTTTTCAAGTCAATTCAAAATTTGATAACTGGCATAAAAAGCTTTTAAATAAAACAATTCAAGAATTTACATTAGATGATGTTTACACAATGTTAAGACAAAATATTTTATTAAAATTAGCTATAGAACAAGCTTATATCTTTATAAAAGAGGATCGATTAGCTGGAGTTATGTATGATGGTCAGTTACTAGAAGTATGATCAGAGTTATCGCCAGAAGCAATTAATAATAAAAGAAATTGTTTAGACAATGCTTGCATAGAAAATTTCTTCGGACACCTAAAATCATAATATTCGCACTTACACAACTTCCAGACAAAAGAGGAAGTAATGAAAGCCGTACAAGAGTACATTTATTTTTATAACACAGAACGATTTCAAGAAAAACTAAATCACCTGAGTCCGATAGAATATCGAACTCAGGTGATAAAAAGTGCATAACCATATAGGTGTTTTCTCTAATGTCTACTTGACAGGGGTATATTCACGTAGTATCAAAGCCTCTCACTCTTAGTAAAGAGACATATATTGATCGCGTTCCCATTGGTGAACTTGCGTTCTGAACATATTTAAGGTCATAAAAACGAATCGAAACCACTGTAAAATGTTAATTTATCAACGTTTCGAAAATTCGATACCGCAAAATAAATCGAACTACACTTGGTAAAATCGGGCATCTTTCGGGTAATTACCGGGCAGTTTTCCAAATAAAAAACAAAAGAGCACAGCGTGTATATACAGTGCTACCAACACTATATATACCATCCGCCTACTCGTGATAGGCAAACACTTGCTGTACTCTTACGAACTATTTTACAGTACGTAAGGGCTCCTAGCAACAGTTTGCTTACATTTGGCATTCTGTTGCTTTTTTTGTTAACACAAAGGAGCCCATGTCTAATGAAAGGACGTATCGATGTTATAGCAAGTGAAGCGTCCTTCCACAACTTATCATCATTCACAGGAATTCAAGAACTAAATAAAACTGTACGTACATACAGAGACATCATCCGTATATCTATTAAACGTACTGACGTACAATCTAAACTCATTACATTACTTGAAATTTTAAAACGCCACAGCTGTAAATATGTAGGTGTTAGTTTCCTTTGCAAAAATTCAATTGCTGACATGATGGAAGTTTCATATAAAACTGTACAACGTTTAATGAAGAAACTTGTAGATTTAAAGATGGTTAAACAGGTAGCAATGAAGCGTACAAAAGATATGCTTCAAACATCTAACGCTATTATTATTCAACCAATTGTGGAAGAAGTGTCCTACAAGGTAGATACAAAAAGGCCTACAAAGTGTCCTACCATTAAAAAAAACCTGTTTCATTAAAACAAAATATAAAAGATATAAACAAACGTAATAGTAATGAGAATAACAATACTCCCGAAGAGAATATTGAACAAGCTGATTTCGTTGCTCACTGGGTACCAGAACGTTTTGTTTCTTTAGTTCGCTCTTTTTACAGTGAATCTAAAACAATTCAAGAACTGTGGAAAGTCGTAAGACAGTGTAATAAAACTATTAACTTCTCTACAGGTGATAAAGCATTTACTAAAGACCAGGAGCTTACTATTGGCTTAAAAGCTATCAAAGAGTTTGTTATGAAAATTAAGTCTGGAGCAAAAATGAAGAATGGTAAATTTGCTTATTTCACTGGAATTGTAAATAACTTAATGGACAAATTTTATTTTGATCCAGACTTTATATGTGATTAATGTATTGCTTATGACTTCACTTATAGTTTATTATTGAATTTTTTTATAGAACCCTCCTGAAAAACATGTAAATTTAAAGAATTAATTTCATAATGTTTATCAATGATTATGAGAATTTAAAGAAAGAATTTAGAATCTCTTGGTTGCCACAATTCATTACTCCACTCTTGACAATGGGAGTTACAATAAAAGAACTCTAGTAGAATAGAAACAGTAAATGGAAAAAGCTTTTTCACTATGAGAAGTCTTTTTCAAATTTTAAATATCTTCTTTTTTATCACAACAACAGTTGTGTTCCTTTTTTGATGTTGTTAGTGCAAAAAAAACATCAGGATTATCTCTACCATTCAACCTATTACGATTATCACCCCAGGCATGAAGCAAGCAATCTCCAGGGCCTGAGATAACCTGATTATAATCACCCATATAACATTGAGCAGCATCTGGGTTAGGGTTTGTAACTGGTATCGGCGAAAACTGAGTGCTCACCATACATTCTTTACTTAAACCCGTTTTAAGCGAGAAACTCTTCATAAATATTCCAAAAGTTCCATCACCTACACCACCAACGTTATTAGGGTCATTAAAACGGTTATATTGAATATGGGCACCTTTATTATTAACCGCTACTGATGGAAAAAATGAATAAGCGATATTATTGGTTACATTTATTTGTGTCCAACTAACCCCTTCATTTTGACTGTATGCTAAAAAAGTATCAATGAAAGTAGTATTACCCACAACTCTACCAGCATTCCAGACTACATATATCGTACCATCTGGTCCTACGGCAGCCTGAGGAAATTCATTCATGCGAATTTGTCTGGAATTATCAACACCTATTGATGGACGATTACAAGGTGATGTTGTTGTTGCGGCAGCAGCAAAAGGTGCTGAAACAGCAACATTGATTGGGAAAGTATTACCACCATCAATTGATTTAGCCATACGGATGGTTCTATTGGGTTGGCCTAATGTTTGAAACCCTGCAAAACCTCCTGTTGTTTCTTCATAAAACACATAAATTATACCACGCTTATCTACCAAAACATAAGATCCTGTAACTCTAACAGTATTGCCGACAACAATATTCTGATTTTGAATGATTGGGGTTAAATTAACGCCAGTTCTAAATTTCGAGAAACGAATATTAGGGTTTGTAGGAGCCGTAAAATCAGTCCATACAATATATAGCGCTTCATTTCCTGGATTATTAGCATCAGGTCCCACTGTAATCCATTCCTTGTCCTGGTCACCCGGGTTACTCCTAGCTGGATTTTGCCCGCGTCCAACGATTTGAGGGCGATTCATAGTTATTCTTTTACTAGCACTGATGGTTCCAGTTGAAACAGTGATTACCCCTTCTAATCTCCCCCCTATAACTTCACCCCCAACTTGTCCGTAATAGAATACACCATTTCTATCTACAGCTATCACAGGATCCCCTTCATTGGTTCCCCCTGGATTTACTGGCAGGGAACCACCATCAGTCCAAGTTTGACCTAAATTATTAGAAAAAGCGAATCCTGAAAAACTTTGGCTCCCTAGCCCCCCTCTATAATCATTACTATCATTAAATCCATAAAGTATAAAATCTTTAAAATGAGCAAGACTTGTCTCACTTTGAGTTATACGTGGGAAATTAATGATATCATCAGCTGGGTTATTCACTTGCTTTTCTGTATTTTTAGGATTGCAATGAACAACATCTTTCTTGTGACTAGAGCAGCAGTCATCCTGTTTCTTATGATGCCTTTCCCTATCTTTCTTGTGATCAGGGCCACTAGCAACATTAACATTAATAGTAGGATTTCCTACATTGGATATAGTATCTGTATCATTTTGTACCTGCGCCTGATTTTGCTCTTGTCGCTGAAGTTGAGCTTGAAATTGTTTTTGTTGTTGGAGTTGTTGTTGGAGTTGAAATTGAAGATCTTCTAATCTTATTTTTAAATTTTTTATATCTTTCTTTTTGTATACACTATACTCGTCTTCACAATACATAACATTACCACCTCGCTTAATTATTTATTGGTTTTAACATCAAGTTTGAATTCATCATAGTTTTTTGGACAAACTTGATTATATTAAAGCCAACATACTGTAGAATATGCATTGCGAAAAAAAAGGACAAGGCTGTTACCTTTGATCCTCAGCACATTTCTAATAGAAATAACTATAAGATTGTAAGACCGTGTAATAGAGTTATTAATCTTACAACAAGTAATAAAGCATTTACTAAAGACCAGGAGCTTACTATTGGCTTAAAAGCTATCAAAGAGTTTGTTATGAAAATTAAGTCTGGAGCAAAAATGAAGAATGGTAAATTTGCTTATTTCAACGGAATTGTTAATAACTTAATGGACAAGTTTTACTTTGATGGGGATTTTATGGGAGCATAAAAAAGCCCCCAAACGCTAAACGTTAGAAGTCGAATAAGGGTAAATTGGGAAGAAAAGCATGCAGAGTGGGGATTCTCTACAACCGTAATACATGTTATCATATTATTGAAATTCCTAAAATTTCCTTTAATGACAAAAAATGAGCTTATATTTGTTTATTTATTTTATGTTACAGTTCCATATGTTAGTCAATTACAACACTGTTAAGAAGGAGTATACATAATGAAAGCAAAGAAACTAGCATACATGGTCCTACCACTCATGTTTTTTGGGTAGGTTGTTCTTTAAATGAGGACTCAAGTGGTAAGAGTAAAACAGCAGTAGAGGAAATGAACTAGGAACAACAAAGAAAGAGTTGGAAGAAAAGAAACAATAATCACAAACAAAGGAGCATATAACAATGAAACGTAAACTATTATCTTTAGCTATTCCAATGTTAATTCTAACTGGGGTTGGTTGTGAGTCAACGAATAAGAAGGAAGACGCAGCAATGAAAGTTTCAGTTGAGCAGAATAAGAAAGAAGACTATAGAAAGAACGTATCATACTTACTTGAAGATTTTTCTGAACAATCTAAAGAAATAGATGACCTTCTAGATAGTAGAAAGTCAATGAAGAAGAAAGCGGTTAAGCTAAAAGAATTATCTAAACCTTATTTTGAATTAGTAGACAAGATAGAAAAACTAGATTATGTATCATCAAATGATTATGAAGTACAACATAACGTAGGAAAAGCAATGATTTACATAAAAAACGGGGTAGAAAACATTCAAAAAGGTTTAGAGGAAGAAGATAAAGACATAGTTGAAATCGCTAAGGAAGACTTAAAAACGGGTGCTGAGTTAATAGACAAGGCAACAAAAGAAATGAATAAAAACAAATAATAACAGCGGGGTATATGTTTATGAAACGTAAACTATTAGCAGTTGCATTGCCAGTTATGTTAATTAGTAAGGTAGTTTGTTCTAAAGACAATGCAGAAAAAAGAAGACTGATAGTTTACAAGTAGCAGTAGATTATAAAACTTCTATACTTGACTTAAGTAAAGAGTTAGAAAGCAAATTATCTACAGAAGAATTAAAAGAGTTACTTATGAATGCTAAAGTTTAATACATAGTAAAAAAGCCGACTCAATTAAGAGTCGGCACTTTTTTACTTAATTATTTAATTTTTACATAATAAGAACTAGCAGTAATGTAATACACATTACCTCGATTATTTTTCACTTTATATTGTTGTGAGCCATTCACAGAGACCTTATCAATGATTTGGAATCCTAATCCTTCATCCACAGTTCCTGCAACATCTCTATCAGCCCAGGAAGGAGAATCATAGAAACGTAAGTTGTCTACTTTAGAAACAACACGTTTTCCTGCAATCAGATTAACTGGCTCTTTCTTCTCAAATTTCACATAAGAAGGATTGTATTTAATCCGCTGATTTCCACCAAGATTTAACCAACCATCTTTTTCGCCCCACACTTTATAAGATTCTGGTTTATTCAACTGACTAATAACAGAATAACTTGCACCTGGTCCTTTACGAAGATTTACATTATAACCCTCAATATATGCAATGCCTTCCACATTAGCGATTGGTTCGCCTGGTTTAGATGGCTTTTCTGGAATAGAAACTTCTACACTAGAATTAAAATGGACAAATTGCCGTCGTGAAAGTAAATGGCTATGACGCAACTGTGAAAAAGATTTCGAAATCAGGAAATATCATTACTTTAATTCCATTGAGTAACGATCCTGTTCATGAACCACAGACTTACGACCTTTCAACTGCAGATGTAAAAATTATTGGTCGTGTCGTACAAGCAGTAAAGAATTATTAAATTTCTAGCGCTAGCAATTTAACATCGAAGAGTAGGCGACGGTCTACTCTTTTTAAACAAACAGAAAGGAGTTATCTTATGGCCACCTTCCATAAGTATAAAAAGAAAGGTTCCACTAAAGACTTTTGGGAATATCGTATCTATTATCAAGATCCAATCACACGAAAAACTAGGGAGAAATCAAAAAAAGGATTCACAAATAAAGCAGAAGCAAAATTAGCTGCTGAGGAAATGGAAAGACAACTACGTGAAGGTCATAATCCAACTGATGAATCTTTGAAGTCGTATCTTGAAACATGGTTGAATGAATATAAAAAAGGAACCGTGGCAAAGAATACATTTTCACTACACCAAAACAGTGTTAAAAATCATATTGTTCCTTATTTCAAAAACATTCTCTTAAAAGATATTAAACCTACTCTATACCAAAAATTTATCAATTATTTAACTGAAAAAGGTTACAGTAGACGAACCGTTGAAATTGTTCATGGAACTATGTATAACGCTATGAAGAAGGCAATAATTCTAAAAAAGATTACAAAGAATCCTTGTGATGGGGTTGAAATAAAAATTAAAAAGCAGAATCCAGAAATACAGTTTATAGAATCAGAACGCATCGCTGACTTTTTACGAGAAGCTTATAAATACGATTATATTTACTGGATATTTTATAAAACATTAATTGAGACTGGAATGCGTAAAGGTGAGACTGCTGCTCTACAATGGACCGATATTGATTTAAAAGAAAAAACTATCAACATTAACAAGTCATTAGATTTCAAAGAAGCATCTAAGAATCCAAATATGATATTTGGGGACACAAAAAATTATAATTCAAAACGAATTATTACAATTAGCCAAGGTCTTGCAAATGACCTACATTTTCATCAGAAATACCAAAACCTGAACAAGCTAGCTTTAAATGATAATTATCACTTTGATCTAAATTTAGTCCTCTGCAGAAATGATGGTAACTATATGCCGAAGTCGAGCCTTTTTAATTCATTCTCAAGAATTTTAAAGAAAGCGAATCTGCCACCATTACCAATCCATTCATTGAGGCATACACACGCAGTACTTCAACTTGAAGCTGGTGTCAGCATGAAATATTTACAAGAACGTCTTGGACATGGTAGTATGCAAATTACATCTGATGTTTATTCACACATCAGTAAAAAATTAGATAAAGAAGCTATGAATAAATTCGAGGAACACATGAGAAATGTCCTTGAATAATTTTTTTAATTAAACCCGGGCAGTTATCGGGCAGTTGATAAAACAAACAACCGCTCAATAAAATTGCCCGAAAGAAAAAAAGACCCCGATACCTAAGTATCAAGGCTTCAAAACTCTTAATAAAGAGACATATATTGATCGCGTTCCCATTGGTGAACTTGTGTGCGGAACATATCCCACTCAATTTCTTTCGCTTCAATGAAGTGCTCAAGTAAATGTTCACCTAATGCACCACATACAACTTCGTTAGATTGTAATTTAACTAACGCTTGTGCTAATGTTGCTGGTAAATCAACGATACCTGCTTCTTCACGTTCTTCTTTAGTCATTACATAGATGTTACGATCTACTGCAGCTGGCGGAGTTAATTTATTTTTAATTCCGTCAAGACCTGCTGCTAATAATGTTGCCATTACTAAATATGGGTTTGCAGCTGGATCGACACTACGCACTTCTACACGTGTACTTATGCCACGAGATGCTGGGATACGTACTAACGGACTACGGTTTTGTGCAGACCATGCTACGTAACAAGGCGCTTCATATCCAGGTACTAAACGTTTGTAAGAGTTTACAGTTGGGTTAGCTACTGCTGTAAATGCTGGCGCGTGTTTTAAAATACCTGCGATAAAGTGGCGCGCATCATCACTTAATTGTAAGTCACCATTTTGGTCGTAGAATATGTTTTCTCCATTTTTAAATAATGACAAGTTACAATGCATACCAGAACCGTTCACTCCGAATAATGGTTTTGGCATAAACGTTGCATGTAAACCATGTTTACGTGCGATTGTTTTTACAACAAGTTTGAATGTTTGAATATCGTCACATGAACGAAGTGCATTCGCATATTTGAAATCAATTTCGTGTTGTCCTGGTGCAACTTCATGGTGAGATGCTTCAATTTCAAAGCCCATTTCTTCAAGTTCAAGAACGATATCACGACGACAGTTTTCCCCTAGATCCATCGGCGCAAGGTCGAAGTATCCACCATTATCGTTTAGTTCTAATGTTGGATTTCCTTTTTCATCAACTTTGAATAAGAAGAATTCTGGTTCTGGTCCAAGATTGAATTCAGTAAATCCTAGTGCTTCCATTTCTTTCAACATACGTTTTAAGTTATTACGTGGGTCACCTTCAAATGGAGTGCCATCAGCATTGTAGATGTCGCAAATTAAGCGGGCTACTTTACCTTTTTCAGCAGTCCAAGGGAAGATTACCCAAGTATCTAAGTCCGGATACAAGTACATATCCGATTCTTCAATACGAACAAATCCTTCAATAGAAGATCCATCAAACATCATTTTGTTATCTAGAGCTTTTGTTAACTGACTAACTGGAATCTCTACGTTTTTAATACTTCCTAAAAGATCCGTAAATTGTAAACGGATATACTTTACATTCTCTTCTTTCGCTAAACGGAAAATATCTTCTCTAGTGTACCTTGCCATTATAAATTCCTCCTTAGTCCCTCTAAACACCTTCAGAATCAGTCATTTCTAGTGAAAAAACCTTGAAATATCACCTTGTCGTAATGAAGTTCGATTAAATCTGCCTGTATGTTGCAGTTCATCTCGAAGAATTTTACGAAGCTCGGATTTTGAAATTTCTTTCGTTTCTCCTTTTGTTTGCACTGCTTCTGTTTGATTTTCTTTCATTTGTAACACTTGTTTAATACCAGCCATATTTAAGCCTTGATCTAACAAATCTTTAATTTCTAACAACTTATCTACATCGTTAAATGAAAACAATCTACGATTTCCCTTTGTACGGGTTGGAAAAATTAAATTGTGCTCTTCATAATAGCGAATTTGACGTGCAGATAGTTGTGTTAAATCCATTACAATACCAATAGGAAACAGCGGGGCAGAACGTCTATCTTCTTTCATTGTTCAGTTCCTCCTTCGCCTTAACTGTCTCTCATTTTATACCATGTTATGTTTAGTGTCAATAGATGTTAGCTTTTCTTACATGTTTTTTTTATTCTTTTTTAAAATGGTACAAATCCCTTCTTCTATGCAAAAAAGCTGTCGAAATCGACAGCTTTCCCTTACGAAATTGTTAATAGTTTTTTTTCAATTAATGCATCAATTGCAGAACAAATTGCGATCTTCACATGAGAATACGTTAATCCACCTTGCACGTAAGCAACATACGGAGGACGAATTGGACCATCTGCTGACAACTCAATACTTGCACCTTGAATAAACGTACCTGCAGCCATGATGACATCATCTTCATAACCTGGCATATAGTTTGGATACGGTGTAAAGTGTGAATTAATTGGAGATGCATATTGAATCGCTTGGCAAAATGCAATCATACGCTCTTTGTCATCAAATTGAACAGACTGAATTAAGTCTGTTCTTGCAGCATCCCAAGTTGGTGATGTATTCATTCCTAACTTTTCTAAAAATGCAGCTGTAAAAATTGCACCTTTTAACGCTTGACCAGCAACATGCGGAGCTAAGAAGAAACCTTGATACATTTCTTGTAAGCTATATAAAGACGCCCCCGCTTCCGCTCCAATCCCTGGAGATGTTAAACGATATGCACAAGCTTCTACATACTTTTCTTTACCAACAATATATCCACCTGTTTTTACAATTCCACCGCCCGGATTTTTAATAAGAGATCCCGCCATCAAATCCGCACCAACATGACACGGCTCTAACTCTTCCACAAACTCTCCATAACAATTGTCTACAAACACAACAACATCTGGCTTAATTTCCTTTACAAATGAAATCATCTCTTTAATTTCCGCAACGGTAAATGAAGGACGAGTCGCATAACCTTTTGAACGCTGAATCCCAATCATTTTTGTCTTTTCATGAATAGCCGCTTCTACAGCTTTAAAATCAACACGCCCCTCAACTGTTAACGGAATCGCACTGTAACCAATGTTATATTCTTTGAAAGAACCAACACCTTTACCACGTACGCCAACAATTTCTTCAAGCGTGTCATACGGTTTCCCTGTTATATATAATAACTCATCATCCGGACGTAATATACCAAATAAAGCTGTTGAAATCGCATGTGTACCCGAAATAATTTGCGGGCGAACAAGACCTGCTTCCGCCCCAAATACATCAGCATACACTTTTTCTAATGTATCACGACCGATGTCATCATAACCATATCCTGTTGTTGGGATAAAGTGCGAATCACTAATTTTATGCTCACGAAAACTTTCTAATACACGGAATTGATTACTCTCAATCACCTCATCCACGCGTTTATGTATATCTGTAATTTGACTTTCTACTTCTTTTACGATAGGAGCAATTCTTTCTCCATTTTTTAGACGATCAAACATTTCTATTCTCTTCTCCTTTTTGCACTAAAAATCTCTTTAATTGTCCATTCAATGTTGAATGAACAAATATATAACCTGTACACTCATACAAGAATTCATCCTCTTTGAATTCCATCCCAGTTAATACCGTTTCTGTTTTTAAAAGTGTTAGCAATCTACCCTCGCTTGGAGGAATCATAACCTTATACGTTTCCATTTCTTCCATCATCTTCATCTCTACCGATTCTTTCAAGTGTAATAAATCCGTTTTTTCAAAAGCACTTGTCATAAGAAACTCACTTTTTGGAAACGGGATGAAATTTTGATGTAATTGATCCTTCTTGTTGTAAACCGTAATAATTGGAATATGATTAATTTCAAGGTCTTGTAGTAATTGCTTCACTGTCTGTTCATGACCTACATAATTGGGATCTGCAGAATCAACGACATGCAAGATTACATTCGCTTCACCTGCTTCTTCCAATGTAGAGCGAAACGCAGCAACTAATGACGTCGGTAAATCCTGAATAAAACCTACCGTATCAGTTAGCAATACAGTATACCCACAAGGCAATTGCATCTTTCTTGTCGTTGGATCTAACGTCGCAAATAGCAGGTTTTCTTCAAATGTATCAGCTTCTGTTAATCTGTTAAACAACGTTGATTTGCCAGCATTTGTATAACCAATCAATGCAACTTGAAATACATGATTATCCTTTCGGCGCTCACGATACCTTTTTCGGTGCTCCACAACAACCGCTAGCTGTTTCTTAATTTCATCAATACGAGAGCGAATATGCCGACGATCTGTTTCTAACTTCGTTTCACCAGGACCTCTCGTACCAATCCCGCCCCCAAGACGCGATAGTGCTAGTCCCTGCCCCATAAGACGCGGCATTGTATATTGCAACTGAGCTAATTCTACTTGAAGCTTACCTTCTTTTGATTTCGCACGCTGAGCAAAAATATCCAATATCAGTTGTGTGCGATCAATTACTCTTGCATCTAAAACAGAGGATAAATTGCGAATTTGACTCGGTGTTAACTCATTATTAAATATAATAACAGCTGGTTCCAGTTCTTCTGTCAGCGCTGCAAGTTCTTCTAATTTCCCTTTACCTATGTATGTTGCAGGATGAAATTTCGGACGTTTTTGTGTTGTAGATACTAAAACTTCCGCACGAGCTGTCTTCGCAAGCGACGCAAGCTCTTTCATGGAATGCATAAACCGTTCATCATCATCTTGAGGCAATTGGCAGCCAACTAATATGACTTTTTCTTTTTCTTCCATCAAATATGTTCACTCATCCTTTTCGAAATTTAAACCTTCTAATATAATAGCAGAGGAAGCACATTTCATCTAGTTAGCGAGGGAGAAAATTCATGGCATGGGAAATTTTTAGCATCATTGGCACAATTGCCTTCGCACTCAGCGGAGCTATTGTCGCAATGGAAGAAGATTACGATATTTTCGGGGTATATATTTTAGGAATGGCAACTGCTTTTGGGGGAGGCGCCCTTCGTAATTTATTAATTGGTTATCCAATCGGCGCTTTTTGGCAACAAGATATGTTATTTCAAATTGCACTCTTATCAATGACGATTATCTTTCTATTTCCAAATAAATTAATTACACACTGGAAACGTTGGGAGAACATTACAGATGCCATTGGCTTATCGGCATTCGCTGTACAAGGAGCGCTTTATGCACAAAAGCTCAACTTACCTATTAGTGCTACAATTGTTGCATCTGTATTAACAGGAATTGGTGGCGGTATCATTCGTGATTTACTAGCACGCCGTAAACCTCTTGTTCTTCGCTCCGAAGTGTATGCATTTTGGACGATTTTAGCAGGGGTTTTAATCGGTGCCAAAATCGTTGTTAGCGATTGGGCATTGTACATTTTATTCATTTTAATTGTTTGCTTCCGTATGATCTCTATTCATTACAAATGGCATTTACCACACAAACGCTTAGATAATAAGGAGCGTTCTCTTCATAAATAGCAACTTCACCCCTTTACATATCGTAAAGGGTTTTTTCTTTTCTGACGTGTTTTTCTGTCCATAGTGTCCATACTAAATTTTAAAGAGAGGTGAACATAATGACAAATCACGTAAACAAAGGAGCTCAAAAAAGCTCAGTCAACCAAATTAACTTCGATCCAAAATCAGCCCATGAAAAAAGTGAAAAAATGGAACGATATCATAGGGCATATCAACAAAAAGCTAAAGAAGAATAGAGGTGACAAGAAATGGCAAAAGGAAATAATAACCGTAATCGCGGACAAAGCAGTAGCGTTAATCCACAAGGACTTGCATCAGATGTAGCTGATACAAGTCCAAAAAGCAAACTAGAACAACGAGCAAAAACAAAAAACACAAAATAGCACCTGACGTATTACACTTACCTTCATAAAGCAAACGCACAGTTTATGAACTGTGCGTCTCTTCTTCAAGCGTTAAATCGCCACTTGATATTCCCATTAAATCATACTTATCGTATGCATCCTCTTGCAATAATCGCATCGCCTGTGTACGAATGGATTTCTCAACAATATTCCGGACATAGCGCCCATTACTAAATGATGTAATTTGTGATGAATATTTCACCGCATGTAAATGATCACGGAATTTCCACTCCGCCTCTTTTGATAACTGATATTCTCGTTCATCATACATTCTCTTACCAATTTCGAGCAACTGATTCACTGTATAATCCGCAAACTCAATAATAAATGGAAAGCGCGATTGCAAGCCGGGATTTAAAGAAAGAAAATGATTCATCTCTCTTGAATATCCCGCTAGAATCAAAACAAATCCATGTTGCTTATCTTCCATATGTTTGACAAGCGTATCAATCGCTTCTTTTCCAAAGTCTTTCTCTCCACCACGCGCAAGCGAGTACGCTTCATCAATGAACAATATTCCACCCATGGCTTTTTTAATTAAATCTCTTGTTTTTTGTGCTGTATGCCCAATATACTCTCCAACAAGATCCGCACGTTCCGCTTCGACTAAATGCCCTTTTGATAAAATGTTCATCTCAAATAATAATTTCCCAATCATTCTTGCAACAGTTGTTTTCCCCGTTCCCGGATTCCCTTTAAACAACATATGAAGCACTTGTTTTTCTGACTTCAAGCCGATTTCTTGCCTTTTTTTATTCACATAAATCCATGCATAAATTTCTTTTATTATTTTTTTTATATCTTCCATCCCAACAAGCTTACCCATTTCCTCATCAATCCGCTGTAGCATCTCATGCTGCGTAGACGTTTCACTTGAAATTACCATTTTTTTTTCTGAAGCAGGTACTGAAATTTTTTTCCGGTGATTTAACACGATATTAATTTGATTATTATTTTTTTTTCGCATCGATTGTTCCATACAATCACCTCTTTTTATCGACTCACCAAATAATATTATTAATATTTCCACTCCCCCAATAAATAACTATTTTCAGAAAAATTTGCTATAATATAAGAAAAAAGGGTGGTGGGAATATGGAAACAAAGGAACTTCATGATACAGTACAAGCTTTTTCTGCCTTTTTATTAAATAAAGGTCGAAAACCTTCAACCATTAAACGTTATGTCTATGATATTGAAGATTTCGGTCATTGGTTAGGAAAAAATAAAAAACTTCCCTCTAGTAATATATGGGCTACACTTTGTACAAAAGACTACGAAGATTATTTTTCCGACTTAAAACAGAAACGAAATTACTCTGAAAAAACAATGCACCGTGTATTTATTGTCTTAAATAGACTATATCAGTTTTTAAACCTCCCAAACCCATTAAAGGATATGGAACTCATCATCCAACCGAATCGCGCGTTACGTGATGAAGATTTCATTTCAAAAGAAGACGAAAAACGTTTAAAACATACCCTCACTTCATTAGAAGGGTTATCAGAGAAGCAACGCCCTGTCCGACCCTTATTAATGGATCGTAATATTTCTATCGTTAACTTACTCATTGACTACGGCTTATCCCTCCAAGAATTGGTGTCATTAAATATGCATCACGTTCATTTTGAAACGAATACAATTTCTATTCCAGCTGTAGCAGGTATTGAAAGAACCATTAATTTAACTCACGATGACAAACAACAACTATATAACTATTATAAAAAAATCCCTGAACCAGTTCGCCCAAAATACCATAGTGATGATCCCCTATTTGTGGCATTCGATTTCAATCGCAACACATATCGGTGGGTGTACGAAAACGATGCACCAAAAGCACTAACAGAAATAGCAGTCCAAAAAATGATTCGCCTTGAGGTAGCTAGGGCAAATTTACGCAAAGGAATTTCCAGCCAGCATTTTCGAAACACCTTTATTTTACGATTAATTGAACAACACATCCCAGAACAAGAAATAATGAAACGCATTGGTTTTAAATCAAAAATTTCCTTAAAAAGGTATTATCAATATGTAAGACAAAAAGAAAACGCCTCATAAATAGGCGTTTTTGCTATTTTTTATATAAACAGCCCGTTTTCCTATTCCTTTTTATACCCAACTCGCATCTACTATGATAGGTTTTTACCACCTTACTTAGAAAGGAGCATTTTAATGTCTTACTTTAATGAGAATCCGAAAAAAGTTTCAAAACCTTATTTTCCAACACAACCTCGTCGTACCCCAGCAGTCCATTATACTCCTATCCCCGAACTATACATGAAACTTTTTTCTGATACCTTAAGTGGCTTAACTGATATTATTCCAACTGTATTTTCTAACCCAACACCATCTAACATAACAGAACTTATGAACCTATTAGAAATAATAAATGGGTTCCTAAAACGCTTAAACTTATCACTTGCGCAACGAGAAACTGGCATTGCAATTGTCGAAAATTTAATTACGATTTTGGATAATCAACCATTTGTAGCAAATGCAACATATATTGAATTACAAAACTTACTAAACTTTTTACTGTACATTACTAAATTATTTAGAGTCAACCGTCTTGCACTGAAAGGACTCCTTGGACGAATCGAAGAATTACAAATTACCTTACTACAAATTGCATCAATTAGAATGACGGGACCTCAAGGAGAGCAAGGACGTCGGGGCGAACAAGGACCTCAAGGCGAGAAAGGTTATCATGGCGAGCAAGGACCTCAAGGCGAGAAAGGTTATCAGGGTGAGCAAGGGCCTCAAGGTGAGCAAGGGCCTCAGGGCGAACAAGGGCCTCAGGGCGAACAAGGGCCTCGGGGCGAACAAGGGCTTCAAGGAGAGCAAGGGCCTCAGGGTGAGCAAGGGCCTCAGGGTGAGCAAGGGCCTCAGGGCGAACAAGGGCCTCAGGGTGAGCAAGGGCCTCGGGGCGAGCAAGGGCTTCAAGGAGAGCAAGGGCCTCAGGGTGAGCAAGGGCCTCAGGGTGAGCAAGGGCTTCAGGGCGAACAAGGGCCTCGGGGCGAGCAAGGGCCTCAAGGCGAGCAAGGGCCTCAAGGCGAACAAGGACCTCAAGGTGCGCAAGGACCTCAGGGTGAGCAAGGGCTTCGAGGCGAACAAGGACCTCAGGGCGAGCAAGGGCCTCAAGGCGAACAAGGACCTCAAGGTGAGCAAGGACCTCAGGGCGAACAAGGACCTCAGGGCGAACAAGGACCTCAAGGTGAGCAAGGGCCTCAAGGCGAACAAGGACTTCAAGGCGAGCAAGGGCCTCAAGGCGAGCAAGGACCTCAAGGCGAACAAGGGCCTCAAGGCGAACAAGGACCTCAAGGTGAGCAAGGACCTCAGGGTGAGCAAGGGCTTCAAGGCGAGCAAGGGCCTCAAGGCGAACAAGGACCCCAAGGCGAACAAGGACCTCAAGGTGAGCAAGGACCTCAGGGCGAACAAGGGCCTCAAGGCGAACAAGGACTTCAAGGCGAGCAAGGGCCTCAAGGCGAACAAGGGCCTCAAGGCGAACAAGGACCTCAAGGTGAGCAAGGGCCTCAAGGCGAACAAGGACCTCAAGGTGCGCAAGGACCTCAGGGTGAGCAAGGGCTTCAAGGCGAACAAGGGCCTCAAGGCGAACAAGGACCTCAAGGCGAGCAAGGGCCTCAGGGTGAGCAAGGACCTCAAGGCGAGCAAGGGCCTCAGGGTGAGCAAGGGCTTCAAGGCGAGCAAGGGCCTCAAGGCGAGCAAGGGCCTCAAGGCGAGCAAGGACCTCGGGGCGAGCAAGGACTTCAAGGCAAACAAGGTATTCAAGGCGAACAAGGGCCTCAGGGTGAACAAGGGCCTCAGGGTGAGCAAGGGCCTCGGGGTGAGCAAGGACCTCAAGGCGAGCAAGGGCCTCAGGGTGAACAAGGGCCTCGGGGTGAGCAAGGACTTCAGGGCGAACAAGGACCTCAGGGTGAGCAAGGCATTCAAGGAGAGCAAGGACTTCAGGGCGAACGAGGGCCTCAAGGGTTTAACTTTCCAGTAACTACAGCTGTACTAAAAAATACACTTCCACAAATTATAGAACCCAACCAAAACATACAGTTTAACCTTACATCAAACATAAATAACATACATTTCAATACAACAGATACAATCACAATTCTTGAAGATGGTGTTTATATCATTGACTTTTCAGCTTCAACATTATTTTCAGGATCAGCTCCTTTTGGCTTTGGCATTTCCATTAATGGCAACATACCTTCAGATAACTTTTCAGCAAACGCAATTGGAAGTTCCATTACATTTTTAACAATTGAAACTTTAAAAGCCAAAACTACGATTACTATCCAATCTACTACTAATACAATTACCATTCCTGAGACAGGTGACACTACTGTCATCCTCTCTATCTTCCGTATTTATTAAAGGATTTCTAAAATATATAAATAAAAAAGAGCGAATTTCTCGCTCTTTTTACTATGTACATTTTTCTACTCTAATTCAATTGAAACGTTTTTTTGTGGAACAAATGTAGAAATAGCATGTTTATAAATAAGCTGTTGCTTACCTTCTGTTTCCAATAAAACTGTAAAGTTATCAAAACCTTTAATCAGTCCACGAAGCTGGAAACCATTTAATAAGTACAGCGTCACAAACGTATTTTCTTTACGGAGTTGATTTAAAAACTGATCTTGAATATTGATTGATTGCTTCATGTCGAATCCTCCTCTTTTTCTCTACTTACTTATTATTCGACTTTAGTTGCAGCTTTCCTTCTATGTACCGTAAAATTTCTGTTGTTTTTTCACCGTCGGTCACATCAAACCATGTAACATCCATTTTATTACGGAACCATGTTAGTTGACGTTTTGCATAGCGACGTGAATTTGTTTTTAATTGCATTATTGCTTCTTCTAGCGAAACATGCCCTTCGAAATAATTATATAATTCTTTATAACCAATCGCCTGAATAGATTGGCAGTCTCGAACTCCGTTTTCATACAAAGCATTTACCTCTTGTACCAACCCTTGTTCCACCATAAGATCAACACGTAAGTTGATGCGATCATATAACATTTCACGATTCATAGTCAAGCCAATTAATGAAACATCATATAACAACTCATTTTCTTGTTTTTCAAGTTGATCACTCATCTTCTGCCCTGTCGTATGAAAAATCTCTAGAGCACGAATGACACGTCTTACATTATTCGCATGAATACGATTCGCACTTTCTGGATCTACCTCTTGCAGTTTCTTATGTATATATTCTACACCATTTTCTATCGCTAATTTCTCCAGTTTCTCTCGATATACAAGGTCTCCAGCTTCATCTGTAAACTGATAGTCATATAAAACTGATTGTATATAAAGACCGGTACCACCAACAATAATGGGTAGTTTTCCACGTTTCGTAATTTCTCGAATATGCCCTCTAACAAGCTCTTGAAATTCCGCCACAGAAAATGAATCTTCTGGATTTCTAATATCGATCATGTAATGCGGAATTCCTTCCATTTCTTCTGTTGTTACTTTAGCTGTCCCGATATCCATCTTACGATAAATTTGCATCGAGTCTCCACTAATGATTTCACCATTTAACGCTTTTGCAAGATCAATGCTTAATTTTGTCTTTCCTACCGCAGTTGGTCCGATGATAACAGCAACTTTTTCGCGCTGCATTTCTCCCATATACTTCAACTCTCTTTATGTAATCTTATCCATCTGATCATTATACCCAATCTTACCAATTTTAATAGTCATAATGCAAGTTCTTTCAATACGGTAAATGAAATTCAAAAAATAGGCACGATACAGTATTAACCAACAGGACCATCTGCTTCCCCTACTGATTATTACTCCTAATAAATAGAAAAATTTTCCCTCCCTTCTCTTTGAACCTTATGGTTAGGGTGTTACTACCCAAATAGCGAGATAAAATTGACATAGTTTGTCCAATGGTACATATACATGATAAAAAATAGGATTGGAGAGGATACAATGCAAATCGGACAAGCTACCATTAATTTCTCAACATTAACGGAAGAACTCATTTTGGCAACAGCAGTAAAAGAAAAAAACTGCTCACAAGAAGAATTATATTTCGCTTTAAATTGTTTACTACGTTCCTTTCATACATTATCCAACAATCAAACTTTAGATGAACCAACTAAACAATATGCACAAACTCAATTTTGCAGTGCCTATAAGATTATTACAGGCCGAACTGTGTATCCATTTTAATAATTTTAAACTCACAAAAATAGCTGTTAGGAAATTCCTAACAGCCTCAAAGACCAGCACTCAATATTTGAAAACTGGATTTATCTTTTTATCAACAATAGCATTATTTTAAAATTTTCACTTTTACAGTTTTACGTCCCCATTTGTCGGCAGCTGAATCAGAGCCAACTAGAACGTCGATACGGTTACCTTTAATCGCACCGCCAGTGTCACCAGCGATTGCTTCTCCATATCCTTCTACCCATACTTTTGATCCTAGCGGAATTACTTTCGGGTCAACAGCGATCATCTTCATGTTTGGATTCGCTGTTAGGTCATGACCCATTGCAGTTAATACTCGACCACCATATGTGCCGCCATTTTCGCTCGGATGAGCTGTATATGCTGACGCTACAACTGTTAGTTCACGACCACCAGAAGGAGCGTTTGTTTCTGCTGCTTTCACTTGAGTAGCAGGTTTTGCTTGTGCTACTGGTGCCTTTGCCTCTGCTTTTGCAGGCACTTCTACTTTTGCCTCTGCTTTTGCAGGTGCTGTAACTTTTGCAGGCGCTTCTGCTTTTGCAGGTACTGGCGTTTCTTGTTTTTCAATAACAGGTGCTGTACCTGTTAAGAAAGGAACATGAACGTAAGCCGTTTTCCCATTATATTCGAATTGTAACCACCCATTTTGTACTTGGTTCGTTGTTTCAATCATATCGTCTTTCTTCAGTGTACCAAGAATTTCTGAGTTTGTGCTCGCTTCAGCACGTACGTTTAATACATTTGCTGTTACGTAGTAGATGCTTTTTGTAAATTCTGCGCTTACGAATACGTCTTTACCGTCTAATTTGATTTTTGACCATCCGTTTTCTGTATTTGTAACATCTAATTTATGACCATTTAATAATTTCCCTACAACTTGTGATTCAGTAGTTGGGTTCTCGCGTACATTTAATACCTCTGTTGTTACAACAGTTTCTGCTTGTGCAGAAGTAGTGAAAATCCCAAGACCAAAAAACGCTGCCGCTGCTATACCAATTAATTTTTTCATGAATAGCCTCCATTTGCTTTGTTTTTGTGTCCTCATTATAGCAACAGTTTTTTAAGAGATTTAGGATATCACATAATTACAAACGATTCGTAATCAATCATTAATGCTTTGTAATATAAAATAGAATGAAAGAATGCTGTATTCTATATGTATTTTCAAGAGTTTCAATCGTTTTTTCTCTTTCAAAAGGTCATATTTTTTTGCAATAAAAGTAATAATGTTACCCTCTTGTTACAAAAAACATCGAAACATTACAACTTTTAGTTACATTATGTCTTTTTACGTAATACATCTGTTGTATTTTACATATATAACCGAATCTAAAACTCCAAAAGGACAGCTACCTAGTAGAGTAACTGTCCTTTTGGAGTTTTTATGAAATTTTCTTTTTCCATATCCCTAGCATCAAAGCTGATACTACAGAGCCTATTAATATAGAAAGAATATATAGAACTGGTTTATTTACTAATAAAATGACGAATATTCCACCGTGCGGGGCTGGCAATGTAATTCCAAATAGCATCGATAATGCACCAGCAAGACTTGACCCAACAACACAACTTACAATTACACGGATTGGATCAGCTGCTGCAAACGGGATCGCCCCTTCCGTAATAAATGACGCTCCCATAATATAGTTTGTAAGACCTGATTTGCGTTCTGCTTCTGTAAATTTTGTTTTAAAAAATGTCGTTGCAAAAGCAATTGCAAGCGGAGGTACCATTCCACCAGCCATAACAGCTGAATGCACACCAAAATTCCCAGCTTCAATTGCAGCAATTCCAAATGTAAATGCTGCTTTATTAATAGGGCCACCCATGTCCACAGCCATCATCCCACCTAAAATGAGACCTAATACTATAGCATTTGCACCACCTAAACTATTTAACCAACTCGTTAACGTCTCATTTAAAGCAACAACAGGAGGATTTACAACTTTCAACATTAATACCCCTGTAAGTAACAAACCAAGTACAGGATATAACAAAACAGGTTTAATTCCTTCTAATTGAGCTGGCAAACCTGCTAATACTTTCTTTAATCCAAGTACAATATAACCAGCTAAGAAACCAGCAATTAATCCACCTAAAAATCCTGCATTTGCTTGTGCTGCCAAAAAACCACCGACAAGACCAGGCATAAATCCTGGACGATCAGCAATAGAACTTGCGATAAATCCAGCTAACACCGGAACAAGAAATGCGAACGCTCCCATCTTTCCTCCACCGATTGTCATGAGAGTCTCTGCAATTGGACCTTCCGCTTGAATTCCTCCGAAAGCAAAAGCAAGTGCAATTAAGATTCCGCCTCCAACTACAAACGGTAACATATTACTCACACCGCTCATCAAATGCTTATATATGCCCAATCCATTTTCTTTTTCTCCACTATCTACTTCTCTACTTTCTTTTCCACCTTTAAAAATTGGAGCATCTTGATTTACCGCTCGATTAATTAACTGCTCTGATTTCCGAATACCATCTGCAACCGGGACTTGAATAACATGCTTTCCAGCAAAGCGATTCATTTCTACTTGCTTATCTGCCGCAACAATAATAGCTGTTGCACGTTCAATATCTTCCTTCGTTAACCCATTTTTCACGCCAGTAGAACCGTTTGTTTCGACTTTAATCGCAATTCCTAACTCCGCTGCTTTCGCCTTTAGACTATCTGCGGCCATATATGTGTGAGCAATACCAGTCGGACAAGCTGTTACCGCTAATATATATGGTTCATTTCCTTCGGGCTTTATTACTTCACTAAGTTCATCTTCTTGTTCGTTTGCATTTTCTTTTTCATCGAACAAGTGCAGAAGCTCCTCTTCACTTTTTGCTTCTAACAATTGTTTACGGAACTCCTCATCCATTAATAGCGTAGATAAGCGTGATAGCGTTTCTAAATGTGTATTGTTCGCTCCTTCACTAGCCGCAATCATAAAGAATAAATGAGCTGGTTGTCCATCAAGCGATTCATAATTGACACCGCTTACACTACGCCCAAAACAAATAGCTGGTTGTTTGACCGCTTTTGTTTTTGCATGCGGAATAGCAATCCCTTCACCAATCCCCGTTGTACTTTGCATTTCACGCTTTAAAATAGCCTCTTTAAATTCAGCTTGGCTATTTAATCTTCCTGCCTTTTCTAATTTCTCTACTAATTCATCGATGACAGCTTCTTTTTCTGAAGCTGTCAAATCCATGATAACGGTATCCCTTTTTAAAAGTTCTGTAATTTTCATACTCTGTTCCCCCTATCGCTTTGTAATCATTACTTGCGATAATAACTCTTCTACTTTATCTTTCGTACATAAATCAGCCGAAAAAGCTGTTGCACTCCCTGTTGCGACACCATAACGAAATGCTTCCTCAACATCTTTCGTTTTTTCATATATCCCCACAAAACCCGCAACAAGAGAATCTCCTGCTCCAACAGAATTGATAACTGTTCCTTTTGGCACAGTTGCCTCATATACTCCTTCACTTGTAAATAACAAAGCCCCATCTCCTGCCATAGAGACAATTACGTTCTGTACACCTTGCTCAATTAACTTTCTGCCATATGGAATAATTTCTTCTACAGTTGAAAGCGCTTCTCCAAATAATTCTCCAAGCTCATGATGATTCGGCTTTATTAAAAACGGCTTATTTCGAATCACATACCGAAGCACATTTCCACTCGCATCAACTATGACGTTAATGTGACGTTCTGCTCCAAAAGCAGCAATTGTTTCATAAAATGTTTTAGAAATCGACGCTGGAATGCTACCAGCTAATACAAGATGATCACCAGCCTGCATATTTTCAATGTTGTTCATCAACTGCCCGAGCTGTTTATCCGTAATAATAGGTCCTTGACCATTCAATTCCGTTTCTTCCTGTCCCTTTATTTTCACATTAATACGTGAATCGCCATCTACATGAACAAAATTCGTTTTAACACCTTCATTTTCCAAAACACCTTCAATAAATTGGCCGGTGAATCCACCTATAAACCCAAGTGCTGTATTATCTATTCCAAGCCGATGAAGCACACGGGATACATTAATCCCTTTCCCACCAGGAAATTTCATATCTTTTTCTGCTCGATTAACAGTCCCCAGCATGAAATTCTCTGCTTGAACAACATAATCAATCGATGGATTTAAAGTAACTGTATAAATCATCGTTTATCAACCTCAATTACGTTTGTTTTTCGTTTATATTCTTCCTGTTCTTCTTCTAATGCATTTGTAATAATTGTTGCCTCTTCAACACTTGCAATTTTCGCAAATGCAACTTCTGCGAATTTACTTTCATCTATTAAAAAATAACCTTCATTTGCTAATGTTAACGCCATTTTTTTCAGCGATGCTTCTTCAGGATCCGGTGTTGTATATCCAAGCTGTTCATGCACACCATTCGCTCCTAGGAAACACTTATCAAATCGATATTGCCCCATACTTTCCTGTGCCATTGCACCAATTAAGGCCTTTGTTCGACTCTTCATCATCCCGCCAAGCAAGTAAGCACGAATATTATTTTCAACTAGTGCTTCAATATGCATAAGGCCATTTGTAACAACCGTAACTTCTTTATCTGTTAAATATGGAATCATTTCAAACGTTGTACTTCCTGCATCTAAATAAATACAATCACCTTTTGCTACAAAAGACGCAGCATATTTAGCAATTTGCTTTTTTATTTGACTGTTTTTGGCTGATTTTTCAACCATCGTAGGCTCTTCACCTTTTCCAGTTAATACAGCAGCTCCGCCATGCACTCTTTTCAATAAACGCCCTTTTTCTAATTGCGCTAAATCACGACGAATTGTTGATTCTGAACTTTCGGTTTGTTCCACTAACTGTTGTAATTTCACTACTTTTTTCTCTCTTACAAGCTGTAAAATTAGCTGATGACGTTCAGGAGTTAACATATCACTCACCTCTTCTTTAATTACAGTATAATGAAATCGGATTCAAAAATCAATCAAAAACATTCAATAACAACCAAAATAAATCACAATTCATTCAAACTCAATCAAAAAAACCTTCTCGATATCTATCAAGAAGGTTTTCAAATCAGATTTACCTTTTAGAGCGAGGCCTTATAAATCGCTACTACATCTTCTTTATTTAATTTTTTAAAATGACCGAATTCACCATACACCATCGCTTTTTCAGCCATTACATTTATCTTCTCTTCTCCAATTTCATAGTCAGCTAAACGAGATGGTGCTTCAATAGATGTCCAGAAGTTGCGTAGCGCTTCGATACCTTCTAACGCAATTTCCTTATCTGCTTTCCCTTCGGTCTCTACGTTAAACACACGCACCGCAAATTGTTTAAAGCGATCTACATTTTCATCTAAAACATGCTTCATCCAATTTGGGAATAAAATCGCTAAACCACCGCCATGTGGAATATCATACACAGCTGAAACAGCATGCTCAATATTATGCGTTGCCCAATCACCTCGGACACCCATTGCTAAAATGCCATTTAGCGCCATTGTCCCGCAGTATAAAATTGTTTCTCGATGTTCATAGTTTTCTAAATCATCTAAAAGTTTTGGTGCTGTTTTAATGACTGTTTTTAAAATAGATTCACAATAGCGGTCTTGTAATTCTGTATTTGAGCCTTGATGAAAATATTGTTCTAATACATGTGACATAATATCAACCATACCATAAATCGTTTGATTTCTTGGTACAGAAGCTGTATGCGCTGGATCTAAAATAGAGAACTGCGGGAATGTAACAGGACTGCCCCACCCATACTTTTCATTCGTTTCCCAGTTTGTAATAACAGAACCTGCGTTCATTTCAGAACCTGTCGCTGCAAGAGTTAGTACTGTACCAAAAGGTAAAGCTTCATTTGCAAATGCTTTTTTTGTCACAATGTCCCATACATCACCATCATATTTACTACCTGCGGCGATTGCTTTCGTACAATCGATGACACTTCCACCACCGACAGCTAAAATAAATTCAATATCGTTTTCTTTACAGATTTGAATTCCCTTGTTTACAGTAGATAAACGTGGGTTCGGTTCAACACCTGTTAACTCAAAAATTTCCGCATCAATTTCTTTTAAGATAGAGATTATATTATCATATATACCATTTCGTTTTATACTACCCCCGCCGTATACGAGAAGAACCTTTTTTCCATACTGAGGAATCTCTGTTTTTAATTGCTCTAATTGCCCTTGGCCAAAAATAAGCTTTGTCGGATTACGAAATACGAAGTTTTGCATACTTTCCCATCCTTCCAATATAAAAATCAATATACTTTTGTATAACATATTTTGTTCGTTTCACAAAAATATTTGCTTCATAAAGTAAAACTTTCATCAGTGAAAGTTGACTCTCACTACTCAAACTTTTCCTCACCTCTCTTCTTTACCTCTCTTTAAATCTTAAGTTGCGGTATACAAGGCCTATAAATGAAATAAAAACATCCCAGCCAAAAGGCTGAGATGTTTTTATTGGTAATACGGTGAAATCATTAAGTAAACAATAACACCAGAAAGGCTTACGTATAACCAAATCGGCATCGTCCAACGTACAATCTTACGATGGCGAGTCAATTGGTTTGTAAAACCATATACAAGCGAGAACAACGCAAGTGGTACAATAATTGCTGCAAGGAAAATATGCGTAATTAAAATAAAGAAATACACATATTTAATAATACCTTCTCCACCAAAATGCGTTGCTGGTGCTAAGTAATGATACGATAAATATGAAACACAAAATAGCAACGTTGTTATAAATGCCGCGAGAATAAAACCACGGTGCATCTTCACATTTTTCTTAATAATAGAAAACAATGCTGCCAATAAAAACACAAATGTAAAGCTATTAAAGATTGCATTTAACATCGGCAAAATTGTTACATCAAAATGTACTTCTCCTTTGTAGCCAACAGGTCCAAAAAACAAAAATAAAATAATCGCATTGACAATTACAGAAAGCGTTATCACAATAGGAGCATAGCTTTTCTGATTTGTTGATTGATTCACCAAATTGTTCACTCCTCTTCTTCTACATATGTATAATTAACCTCACTATTTTAACATATTATTCATAGTGTAAATGTGACAATACTTTGACACAGTAATATGAAACAAAAAAATCCTCCTTAACTATATTTCTTAAGAAGGATTTTATCGGTTTATTATTGAAATAGCAATTCGTTTAGTTTTTGTTAAAAAACGTGTCACTATATGCTTGAAAAATCTCTAATACTTGATATCCCATTAAAGAAATTGCTGTTAATGAAAAGAAACCAATCATAAGAAAACGAAACCACATATTATTCTCCTCCTTGTATTTAGCTTATAAACACTACAGTACAAGTCGGATAGCAATCTCCTTCTTCAGCTTCTTTTTTCTTCACAATAGCTGTTATAAATCGAATCATAAAGAATGTGATAAAAGGAAGTTCCGTCTGTTTTATATTGGCATAGTTGAGCAATGGTTCCCGCTCTAAATCGGACGGAGATGAAAAGGAATAGAACATACCTTGCTCTTCCATATACACAATTACAATTTTTAAACAAAATACAATCCCAAGAAACGAAACAATATCTTGCCAATCTGTTGTATACAAAACATTATAAAGATCCAATACGTACTCTTCCATCATCATCCCTCCTTCCTTTTTTACCATTTTCCTCGCCCGTGTATAAAAAGTCAAGAAAAATATTCTATATGCACTATGCCAATAGTGGTTACATATTTTCTACTTATACTTCTTGTTCTTGTAGTATCTGAACAATTAAAAAAAGTACCACTTTTTGTAGTAACTGATATCTTACTAATACACTATTTTGTTTATTAGAGCATCCTCTTTTCAAAAAGACTTGAAGAAATTAAACAACAATAAATTGTATAGGTTTGTATACTCATCACATATAACTATTAAAACTATCATTTTCACATAATATACCAATTAACTGTTTACCATGAATTGACAAAAATATTCAAATTATGTAACATATTTTTATTGGTATGATTGCAATGTATGTACTTTTTATTTACATGTCATTTTTGATCAAAGTTTTTACAGAATAACTCTAAGTAATTTTTACTTCTACTTACCAACATTATCATTTTTGGTGTTTTTGTGTTCATTCAAAAAAAATTCATCAGTATGTTCTGAGAAGAGAAAACGCTTAATCGAGGGATTTTACTCATTTCTCCGGACTTATCAATTTAACCATCAATGAGACTGAAAAACCCATTAATGGAAATGGATTAATGTATTGAAATATGGAGGGGTTAGTCATGTCTGTCTATGCACCACAAGAAATTACTGAATTGGCCGCAAATTCAGGTCAAAAAAAGGCACTTTTACCGCTACTACCTATGTTGATTCTAGGATTTTTTGGCGGCGCCTTCATCGCACTAGGTTATTTACTTGATATTCACGTCATTGGAACAATGCCAAAATCTTGGGGATCCCTTACTAGTTTTCTAGGAGCTGCTGTTTTCCCTATCGGCCTAATCTTAGTTATCCTTGCCGGTGGTGAACTAGTGACTGGTAATATGATGACCGTAACAATTGCTTGGTTTTCAAAAAGAATATCTTTCTCTAAAGTATTGAAAAATTTAACAATTGTTACGATTAGTAATTTCATTGGTGCTGTATTTGTAGCTTATTTTTTCGGTCACATTGTCGGATTAACAGAAGGACAATTTTTAGCAAAAACTGTATCTATCGCACAAGCAAAACTACATGATACACCATTACAGGCATTTATCTCTGCTATTGGGTGTAATTGGCTCGTTTGTTTAGCCGTTTGGCTCAGTATAGGAAGCAAAGAATTCACTGGAAAAGTGATTGGTATTTGGTTTCCCGTTATGACTTTCGTTGCAATCGGTTTTCAACATGTGGTTGCTAATATGTTCGTTATACCAGCCGCCATCTTTGCAGGGCATTTAACTTGGATGGAATACTTACCAAATTTCATTGTCGTCTTCTTTGGAAACCTAGTTGGTGGTATGCTGTTCGTAGCACTTCCTTACTTCTTAGCCTATAACAAACAAGTGCAGTCAAAAAGTGAAACAACGGAATTAAAGAAAAAATCTATAACTGCTTAACAAAAAGAATTTAATAGAAAACCTGTAGTACACTTGTTCTCTTCTCTTTTATACGTTATAATAACAACTTAAATAGCATTATTTACATATGAGGTGAAAATATGAACAAAACAGAATTAATTAAAAATGTAGCACAAACAGCTGAAATTTCTCAAAAAGAAGCTACTGTAGTTGTGCAATCTGTAGTAGAATCAATCACTAACACTTTAGCTGCTGGTGAAAAAGTGCAACTTATCGGATTCGGTACATTTGAAGTTCGTGAAAGAGCTGCTCGTACAGGTCGTAACCCACAAACAGGTGAAGAAATGCAAATCGCAGCTTCAAAAGTACCTGCATTTAAAGCTGGTAAAGAATTAAAAGAAGCAGTAAAATAATAAAAAAAGCCTTCTCGTTTATGAGAAGGTTTTTTTTATGTTTAAATTGTTATATTCTTCGTTTATACTCTCTATTTGATAAAATTAACCCGGCTACAAAAAGCTTGTTTAGTATATTGATTCTTCAAATTCTCAAATTCATATCGATCAAAAAATAAAAAACAAGCTAGATCCAATACCAGCTTGTTCTATCATGCTTTTGAAAATCGTTCAAAAACTTTCATTAACTCTTCAATTGCTTCGTCTCCATTACCATCTTTAATAGCATTAGAAACACAATGATTTGTATGATTTTTTAGAATACCCATGCCAACCTTCTTCATTGCTGCATTAATAGCTGAAATCTGTACTAAAATATCAACACAATAACGATCATTCTCAATCATATTTTGGATACCACGTACTTGCCCTTCAATTCTCTTTAACCGATTCATAATTTGTTCTTTTTCTTTATCCGATCTATGAGTAGTAGCTGCCTCATTTTCATTATGATTCATTTGATCACCTTCTTAAAGTTTCTATCGTATTAACAAATAGATTTCTATAACAATCCCATTCGATTTCAATCTATATGTAATAACATCTAATCGGAGTATAACACTTATAGCGTAAAATATACATACAGACTAACCAAATCAAATTTTCAAGCGATTCATTAAAAACAATGATCAGAGTATATTACTCACAAATCTCAGCGCTTTACTTAAAGCGGTTGGCACTACCGATGCATGATTCTCTCCCTCGGCTTCATGAAATACGAATCGAAATTTATTATGTTGCAAATTCAGTAAACGCTCTGATAATGCATTAGCATCTCGAACCATATGATCTCTTTCTAATGCTCCTACTGTAAGAAAGACTCCTACTTCCGTGCTTGCTCTTTTTAATTTGTTTATAAATTCCGCTTCCCTTTCAAGAACAGATTGGTTATTCCACCAAATAGATGGACTACTGATGAAATAATTTTGAAAGGCATTTGTATTTGTAAACAATACATGTAAAGCAAATAGTCCACCGAGTGAATGTCCAAATATTGTTTGTCTTTCTCTATCAATCTCAAAATACTTTTCAATTTGCGGCTTCAATTCATCTTGAATGAATTCTAAAAATTCATTCCCCCCTCCTGATTTAGGCCATGGTTTCCCATCAGGTTTCGGTGGTGCATCTACTGAAGGTGAAGAAGGAGTAAAATCGTAGCATCTTTCAGAGACTGCAAAACTTCCTTCTATCGGATAACCAATGCCAACAATAATCGATGGTGCAACTCCAGTTTTTTCAGCTCTTACTGATTGAATCTTAATAGCCTCTTGGAACGTTTGGAAAAATGCATTACCATCTAATACGTAAATAACAGGGTATCCGGCGGCAGGAGCTGGTTGCTTCGGCTTTGAAATATAAATTTGATATTCACGAGTCCCTGTTTTCGAATCCATCTTCCATTGCTCTGTATTTGAAATAGTAACGTCTTTTTTTTCAATACTAGTATTCATGTGATTCCCCCCTTTGATCATTTTAACTCGTTATATATTTCGGCATTTTCTTCTTGGAACACGCTATCATAACCGAAACATACAGGAGCTCCATTATATGGTTCTATCATAACGCGTACATCAATTTGAAATACATTTTTTAACACTTCGTTTGTAATAATGTCGACTTCCCAAAACCATTCGGACCAATAATTGTAGTGAATTTTCGTGATTTGTATTTCTACATTCAAATCACGAAAAACTGTGAATTTCCCATAGCTTATTTCTAGGTTTTCAGCGCTTAGAACATTCACTTTCTATCACTCCTCTTACGCCTTTGATTTGTATAACAGATATAGGAAATATGGTACACCAATAATTGAAATTACAATCCCAACCGGTAACTCAGCTGGTGTGAAAACCGTTTTCGCAATAAAGTCTGAAGCAATCACGAGTAGCATTCCAATTGCACCACATACAGGAATTACATGATTATGATGAATGCCGACCAGACGCTTCGCAATATGTGGTGCCATTAGACCAATAAATCCAATGCTCCCTGACACAGAAACACAAGCACTCACTAATCCAATACTGCTTAATAATAAAATCGATTTTTCTCTTTCTACTGAAACTCCTAAACTTGTTATAATCGTCTCTTCCAATTGAAATAAGTCAAGCAAATACGCTTTTCTTTTGATAATTGGAATTAAGATAATGAGCCATGGCAACACAGCAATAATATACTTCCAGTTTGCATTATATATACTTCCCGAAACCCACACAGTAGCCATTTCAAAGTCAGTTGCTTTCATTTTCAATGATAAATACATAGAAAATGCTCCGAAACCCGAACCTATTGCAATTCCTGTTAACAACAGACGCTGGGAATCTAACTTTCCATTTCTCCAAGAAAACATATAGATGAATATAGCGGCTCCTAAACCACCAACTAAACCAAACAAAGGCATCATCATAATCGAGATCCAATCTGTACTTTTTACTTGTCCTTGAAAGAAAAACATAAAGATAACTATCGCCGTTCCTGCCCCTGCATTAACCCCTAAAATACCTGGATCTGCCAGGCCATTTCGTGTAATACCTTGCAAAACAGCACCAGCAATTCCCAGACCTAATCCTACTAATCCCGCAATTATAATTCTAGGAAGTCTAAAATCAAATATAACTAAATCGTGTTCCGGAGCTGGATTAATTCGTAATAATGTACGAATTACATCTGTAATCGCAATATCAAATGTTCCATTCGTTAAACTAATATAAATTGCGCTCAAAATAAAAAAAATAATAATGCTCATTGTTATGATATAACGCTGAGTTGAACCTCTAAGCATGTTTCTCTCCTCCCCTCTTTCTAATTAAATAAAGGAAGAAAGGAATTCCGATTAGGGAGGTAACGACTCCAATTGGTGTTTCGAATGGATAATTGACAAACCTACTAATTACATCACATACAGCTAAAAAGATCCCGCCTATTACACCAGCACATGGAATTACCCATCTATAGTCCATTCCAATTAAAAAGCGGGTAATATGAGGAATAATTAATCCAACAAAACCAATTCTCCCAACTAAAGCAACCGCAGTGCCTGTTAAAAACACAACTGAAAGAATTGCTACTGCTTTTATAAGTTTTGTCCGTTGTCCTAAATTGATAGAAACCTCTTCACCTAATGAAAGAATTGTAATGGACTTTGAAATAAAAAGTGCCATAATAATCCCAGCAATCCCAAAAGGAATAGCTAATTTTAGTATATTAGGATCAATTTGATGCAATTTTGCATTATACCAAGAGCTAATATTTTGAGACACCTGAAAATAAGACGCAATTGCTACTGAAATACTACTTAAAAAGGTTCCAATTACAGTTCCTATAATCGCTAATCGAACTGGAGATAATCCATTTCGAAGCAATGAGCCAAAACCATAAACCATTCCAGCTCCCAATGCTGATCCAAACATAGAACATAAAATCATATTTATCGAAGACATCCCGGGAAGAAATACCATGCAAAGTGTAATAACAAAAACCGATCCATCTGTCACTCCCATTATAGAAGGGGATGCAAGATAGTTTCTTGTCATCCCCTGCATAAGTGCTCCTGATATGGCTAAAAATACTCCTACTAATAAGGCTCCCACAACCCTTGGTAAACGGGAAGTAACAATAATATTATGATTTACATTTCCTGAATCAAAATGGAACAATGCATTCCAAGCTGTTGTAAAATCAATACTCTTCGCTCCATATAAAATAGATAATAAGATTGTTAATACAATCAATATGGGAGCTAAACATAAAATAATCATTGGTACTGAATTTATTTTCCGCATATTATTCAACGCACCTTACTAGTTAATTAGCTAAATTTTTCTCCGCAGCTTTTAAGAAAGCTGTTTTACTCCAAGCAGTACCACCTTGTGCCATTGGATCAACAGAATTTACAAATACTTTTTTATCTTTTACGGCTGTAATACTTTGCCAAATCGGGTTACTTTGTAAATCCTCTAACGCTTTTGGATTATCTTTATTTTCGCTTCCTTCAAATTGTAAGAAGATATAATCTGGATTGATTTCAGCGAATTTTTCTAAAGAAATCGCTTCTTGTGCTTTTACAGATTTAATTTGTTCTGGAACAGTTAATCCCAAATCTTTATAAATAACGGGATTGAAGTATACGCCTTCCGGATAAAGATATAGGCTACCAGCTCTCAGCCTTACTACAAGAACTTTTTTATCTTTTAATTTATCCCCTATTTTTTCTTTAGCTTTTGTAGCATCTACTTTATAATCCTTAATAATTTTTTCTGCTTTATCTTTTTTACCTGATAACTCTCCCATTAGCTTTAAGTTTTCTTCCCAATTTGTAGAAATATGTGATACTGGGAATGTTGGGGCTACCTTCGCGAATTTCTCAGTTGCCTCTGGTGGGAATTTTGAACTAGATGTAATTACATCTGGTTTTAATTGAAGTAATGTTTCAAAATTGGGTTGCATTTTCTCACCAACAGATTTTGCACCCTCTAAATCTTTTGCTAAATACTCAGGTAACTTTCCACCTACTGTAATTGCCCCTACTGGCTTAATACCAAGTACCGCTGCATCTTCCATTGATTCTAAGCTAGCAGTTACAATATTCTTTACTTTTGCAGGTACTGTATATTCTTTACCTAAATATGTAATCTTTTGCTTCTCATCTTTCTTCGTTTCAGCTGCTTTTGATGCTTGCTTTTGTTCTCCTGAACTCTTATCTGCACCGTTACAGGCTGCAAGACCTACGCTTAATACTGTAACCATTCCTAACGTAAATAATTTCTTGTTCATACTAATAAATCCCCTCTCTTAATTTATTTTATTTAAATATAATATTTTAATAATTATTTTTATATTAATCTCTGTATTTCCCATAAAACCATCTATTCAATATCAAAGCTCATTTATTTCACTTCCCCTAATAACATATTATTTACCACTCAACTAATCGATAACGATTATCGTTATCGATTATATAGTTATAAACAAATTATTTCAAGAATGATTTGAAAAATTTTAACAAAATAAATAAAAAGTCGTGTCTATCCTTCATCCAAGATAGACACGACCTCTCTTTTTCTAAAATTCCATATTCAATTCCACAGGACAATGATCTGATCCTATTACTTCGGTATTAATTTTCGCTTCAACAATTTGACTTTTTAATCTTTCAGAGACAACGAAATAATCTAAACGCCAACCAATGTTTTTTGTTCTTGCATTCATACGATAAGACCACCATGAATATGTCCCTTCTTGATTAGGGTATAAGTAACGATATGTATCGATAAATCCCTCATCAAGAATCCGGGTAAACTTTTCTCTTTCTTGATCTGAAAATCCAGGGTTTTTCCGATTTGTTTTTGGATTTTTCAAATCAATTTCTTTATGTGCTACATTCAAATCGCCACAAAAAATAACTGGTTTCTTTTGATCTAAGCGCTTAATATATGATAAGAAAGCATCCTCCCATTTCATTCGATAATCTAAACGTTCCAATCCCCGTTTGGCATTTGGCGTATAGAGCGTTAGCATATAAAAATCTTCAAATTCTAATGTAATTAATCTTCCTTCTTGGTCATGCTCTTCAATCCCTAAGCCATATGTAACAGAAAGCGGTTCTTTTTTTGTAAAAATAGCAGTTCCTGAATATCCCTTTTTCATAGCATAGTTCCAATACACGTGATATCCTTCAGGATTTAAATCAACTTGTCCACTCTGCAATTTAATCTCTTGTAGACAAAAAATATCTGCATCTACTTCTTCTAAGTATTCTATAAAACCACCTTTTGCAATAACTGCTCGTAAACCATTTACATTCCACGAAAGAAATTTCACTTTTTGTTCCTCCTCTTGCTGCTTTCGCATGCTATCATACTTGTTCTATGTTTTTATTTTCTGCTTACATGCTAACACAAACGAAAGAGACTATCATTTTTTCATCTTTGTAATCTTGCTCTTACATTCTTAAATGCGTACATGTGTACTTTTTTCAGGATATACTAATTTCGGAGGTGATTCCTATGCAAAATGAAAGATTACAATTAGAAACAAGCGTAAACAATTTGACGGATGAACGTTGGCAAGCAATTGTACACAACGATTCTTCTTATGATAACAAGTTTCTTTATGCTGTCAAAACGACAGGGATTTTTTGCCGACCATCATGCAAATCTAGAATACCAAATAAAAACAATGTACGAATTTTTCTCAATGCACAGCAAGCATTATCCGAAAAATTCCGTCCATGTAAACGCTGTAGGCCAAATGGAATGAAGTTACCGGATGAAGATTGGGTGACACAAATTATAGATTACATTAATAAAAATTATCATGAACCATTAACCCTCGACATACTAGCAGATATGTGTCACGGCAGTCCCTATCATTTACAGCGTACTTTTAAGCGAATCAAAGGTATTAGCCCATTAGAATATATACAACAAATAAGGATTTCCGAAGCTATGCAGTATCTTACAAATACAAATCAAACCATGATAGAAATAAGTTTTGCTGTGGGTATACCCAATACTGCACATTTTGCAACATTATTTAAAAAGAAAACGGGGTATACCCCTACTGAATTTCGAAACATTAATCATATAAACGAGGTAAAATAACATGGCATCTAAAACCAAACAAACTATACATTGGACGTTATTTATTCATGAAAACTGGCATATGTATATTGCCGCAACATCAACTGGACTATGCTTTGTAGGGTCTCAGCATCAAACTTTGGAAGAGTTAACAACTTGGACGAAAAAACAGTTTCCGAAACATACTCTCGTTCAAGACACCTTAAAGCTACAACCATATATCCAAGAACTAACAGAGTACCTAGACAAAAAACGTGAAGTATTTACATGTCCTATTGATATTCACGGAACACCTTTCCAATTAGCTGTTTGGAATACATTACGTGAAATCCCTTATGGAAAAACCTATTCCTACTCAGATATTGCAGAGCTTATTCAAAAGCCAAAATCAGTACGCGCTGTAGGCACCGCAATTGGAGCCAATCCTTTACTTATTACAATCCCTTGCCATCGTGTGATTGGAAAGAATGGGAAACTATCTGGCTTTAGAGGTGGATTAGCAATGAAAAAAGAATTGTTAACCTTAGAAAAAATATTATTGTAGGTGGTTGAAAATGAAGAATGTTACAATTCCCCTTGAATGGGATGCCCCTTATTTTATAGGCAACGAAACAATAAAAAACTACTGTTTCCCTTGGTGCGAACAAAAACCGTCCCCAAGAAACAATCGCAAATTTAAATTTAGAAAAGAAGCTGAACAAACTGGTTATCTGCCTTGTAGAAATTGTTGTCCTGGGCTTCCATATAGAGCATGGCAAGACGATGAGGAAAGCATAACAGTAATTGTTCCAAAAGAATTTAGCTTTGAACAAAATTTACACTATCTTTCACGCTCCAAAAATGAATGTATGTTTCACATTGAAAATAACAAAATTTATAGAGTTGTTCCGATTGAGGGAGAAAACCCGTTAATCGAAATAAGTGTAAATGATGAGGGAAACATCCATGTTCGCTTTTTAGGCGATGGGATACCACCTGAAAAATGGGTTCGTGCTGCAGTGGCGAGGTATGTAAGAGAATGGTTTGATTTAGATACAGATTTAATCCCATTTTATGATTTAGCAGAAAATGATGTACTTCTGTCTAAACCAATTAACGAATATTATGGACTTCGTAATATGGGAATTCCTGATTTATTTGAGGCACTCTGCTGGGGGATTCTTGGTCAACAAATCAATCTTGGGTTTGCCTATACATTAAAAAGACGCTTTGTTGAATCCTTCGGCGAATATATCGAATGGGATGGACGTAAATATTGGATATTTCCAACACAAGAGGTTATCGCCAACCTAGCAGTAGAAGATCTAACAGAATTAAAAATAACCCTCAGAAAATGTGAATATCTTATTGGTGTCGCAAAACTCATGACACAAGGTTCCCTAAGTAAAGAATTGTTCATAAAAAGCGACCTAAAAAATGCTGAGAGAACATTACTCAACATACGTGGTATTGGACCATGGACAGCAAATTATGTTTTAATGCGTTGTCTAAGATTCCCGTCTGCTTTTCCAATTGATGATGTCGGCCTACAAAATGTGATTAAACTTTTAACAGAATCAGATGAAAAACCAACAAAAGACGAAATAAAAGAGTATGCTTCAGCATGGAAAAATTGGGAATCCTATGCAACCTTTTATTTATGGCGAGTCCTGTATTAAATTTTTCAGCACAACAATAGATAGGTTCATATTATAAATGAAATTTATTCTTATTTATAACGAAACTCCCTTTCCTTAAAATACCTTATGTATTCCACATATAGACAAGTACATCATCAATATACCAAAAACTCACAATTGAGAAGTGACAAACGGAAGAAATCCGGGTAGCTCCTATTACCCGGATTTCTTTTTATGCCTGCTCTTCAAATAATCGTGCTATTTCTATAATAACCTGAACAGCCTTTTCCATATTATCTACAGAAACGTATTCAAATTTACCGTGATAGTTTTCACCACCAGTAAAAATGTTTGGGGTTGGCAAGCCCATATATGATAGTTGTGATCCATCCGTTCCCCCACGAATTGGTTGAATATTTGGTTCAATATCAAGTTTTTTCATCGCTTCATACGCGATATCAACAATTTCTCTGACCGGTTCAATTTTCTCAAGCATATTATAGTACTGATCATTCATCTCAAGAATAATATTTTCCTCACCATACTTCTCTTGCATCTGCTTCGTAATATTCGTAATTTTTTCTTTACGAGCCTCAAAGTTTTCACGTTCAAAATCTCGAATGATGTAATGAGATTTACTTTGCTCCACATCACCATTTACAGAAATGAGATGATAGAAACCTTCATATCCCTCTGTATATTCTGGCGCTTCTTCTACTGGTAACTGCGCATGAAACTCCATCGCTAACTTACTTGCATTGAGCATTTTATTTTTTGCTGTTCCAGGGTGCGTATTATTTCCTTTAAAAATAAGTTTTGCACCTGCAGCATTGAAGCTCTCATACTCCAATCCTCCAAGTGGACCTCCGTCCATTGTATAAGCGAAAGATGCTCCAAAAGCCTTCACATCAAAGTGAGATGGTCCACGACCGATTTCTTCATCAGGCGTAAATGCCACTCTAATCTTTCCATGTTTAACTTGTGGGTTATGTAATAAATAATTCATAGCAGTCATAATTTCTGTAAGGCCAGCTTTATCATCAGCACCAAGAAGCGTTGTTCCATCGGTCGTAATTAAAGTGTGACCTTTATATGATGGTAATTCTGGAAATTGTTCTGGATTTAAAATAACATTCAATTCCTTATTCAATGTGATTGCCTTACCATCAAAATTCTCATGAATTTGTGGTTTCACATTCTTCCCTGTAAAATCAGTTGCTGTATCTAAATGAGCTAAAAAACCAATTACAGGAACATTTTTATCTGTATTAGCTGGAAGTGTTGCCATAACATAACCGTTTTCGTCCATCGTTACTTCCGTCAAACCAATTTGTTTTAATTCTTCAACTAGTAATTTCCCAAACTCAATTTGCCCCGGTGTTGATGGTACTGTATGACTTTCTTCATTCGATTGTGTATCTATCTTCACATATCTAGTAAATCTTTCTATAAGCTCTTGTCTCAACTTATTTCACTCCTTTTTCATAAATCTCTCTTTATTATAATCCTCAAGACAAAATATTTAAAAGTTTTTGACTGTAACTAAATTATTATTTCTGTCACATTTCGTATGTTGTCTCCATTGAAAAACACATGCTCTTCCTTAGTTAAAGCATAAAAATGTAAGAGTCTATTTTGAAAACAATACCATCAAAGTAGACTCCTATTATATTTAGATTATTATTAACGGAAACTTGGAACAAACAACTACTTTTATTTCTCTATATGCATAAGTACAATTCTCCATCCATCAGGATCTTCTATCGTAATCCCCTTTTCTTTCCAGTATGGATTTTCTGGTTCAACTTCATAGTGCCCCATTGCACGTAACCTATTATTTACTTTTTCAATTTCACCTTTATCCGGTATATAGAATACAAGTAAATTGTCTTTTGTTGGAGCTGGACATGGGCTACCATTTATATGCCTCGTAAATTCTAAATGATATTCTAGATCAGGTAATCCAAACATAACCCCATCATATCCTTCATGATTATGAAACTCACCGATACGTTTTAAACCTAAACCTTCTTCATAAAATGCAATAACTTCTTCAAATTTATCTGTCGGCCGCGCAATTCTAAACTTGCCCCAGTTCTTCATACTTTTCTCTCCCTATAAAATCTCTTTACATTCATATTTTTAATATAAGTGAATTCAATGTTCATTACATCCCCCATTAGTACGAAGATAAGCGAATATATAAAATGCAAATTACTTGAAATACAGAGTACTACACATTAATTTATACTTTGCGTAATAAAATAGTAATAACCATTCTATCAAACTACTTTTTAAATCCATGTTAATGGGAGGAACTGGTATGTATAAAAACGATCGAGAAAGAAAATGGAACGGTCCTTCCAAAGCAATCCCACTTTCTCTTTTAGAAGTAAAAAATGAGCTGAAGAAAAAAAGTAAACTCAAACAAATTCCTATTAAAACATGTAAATTAACAAAAGAAGAGAAAATACTAATTCGTGAAATTAAAGAGCGAACAACACAACTAAACAAAAATAATGTGACGAGAACACGCGCTTATTATCAGTTTTACCTTCGTCATCCTGAGATACACTGGGCTCTCCTTGGACATATGGTATCGCGTAATGGTGGTTGGAATATGACAGATTTAAAAGGAGATTTATACACAAAACTATTATCGGAAAAAGATCAACTTACCTATTTCTCTTTTTTAGAGCGGGGAAACTGGTTAATCTTCCAAGATGTGTATCCACAATTTTTACTATATGAACAAAGTCTCAATAGATCTAAAACTCTCTTTTACCTTCTTCCCTATCTCAATGTCTCAACGTTTATGGAAACGATGTGGAACCATTTTTGGAAAACGGACAATCGCTATACATTAACTATAGCAATGATTATTAACGAACAAAGCTATTTAGAAAAAAGAGTCATTCAAAATGACCACTTTAAAAAGACCGTACTAAATAGCGTTGGCTTTCAATTCTTTGATTTCTTCCATTTTAATCATATCCTTTTTCCATACTATGAGGATGAGACCAAACAAAAAACATCGCTATTTGGTGATACAATGAAACACTTCACCTCCTTACATGAACGGATTTTACTAGGCAAACGTTTGTACTCATTATTGTTTCGTAATGAGAAAACCTTATCAAAAGTAATAAATTGGGCTCATGATCATCCGCATACTGCTTCACGAAAAGACTACTGGCCCCATTTATTTTCTGATGTAAATGAATCATTTTCTCGGGAATTTTATAAACGAAGAACAAAAAAATGTCAACTCAGAAAAGGTGCAAATCGTTTATACAGTCCTCAATTAATATATGCATGGAAAGATTTAGATCATGAAGATGCCGAGAAAGGAGACTGGTTTGAAGATTGGCATATCGTAGACTATTTCATTGAAAAGGGAGAAAATATAAATGGAAAGATCGAGGATAACTATTGCAAAACACTTGAAAAAATTGAACTTGCAATTCTTACGAAAAAAAACATCCTTCTCCGAGATGAAGAAACTGAAAAGTAATTATCTACCGTTTGTAATCACGATAATTCTTTCTTGTTTCATCGGAACATATTTAGACTTTCTATTTGTTAGCAAACAAATGTACACATTCCCAGTCAGGCCATTCCCAAATACATTTACAATTAATGTAGCTTTTACATTATTGATATTGCCAGCCTTTACTGCTTTATTCTTGCTCATAGCAAAGAAATTATCTCCATTTTCAAGAATTCTATTTATTGTTTCAATAGGTGTTTGCGCAAATATATCAGAGCAGATTGCCGAAAATGTAGGATTATTCACCCATAGTAAGAACTGGCATCATTCGTATTCCTTGTTTGGGTATATGCTTTTCCTGTTCTTCATATGGAATTTTTATCGATGGTTAAAAACGAAATGACGATATTACAATATAGAAAATTACATATTATTAATTAACCTGCGAGATTACTGTTCGTTCTAATTCCCTCCCTTATCAGCAGTCTTATTATCGATTGAATTAGAATTAAGATGTTAACCTTTTTGAGTTATACACTAAGTATTTCCCTGTTTGAATTTAGCATAGTTTTCCCTGTTCATTCCCAACTATGAATATATTTACTCATTCTACAATGTGAATAGTGGTAACTATACATATATACAAATTGAATGCCCACTATTATAGGAATAGAGCTTCTTTAGGTTAAAGAATGATGGCTCTCAATCTTTGTAAAAATACACATTCCATTTCATTTAGGCTACCTACTTATCGAAAATGGAAAGACTACAAAACAGTAACCGCATACCAAGTAACTCCTAAGAGAAGACTTAAAACTAGGACGATATAAATAGCAGACAAGTTCGTCACATTCTGCTTCGTGGACTGACCGTAATGATGCTCCGCGTTTCTTGCAACTAACATCGTTCCTAAAAGTGATACAATTACAATAATAATAACTAATGAAATTGCAAATTCCATTGGCTTTCTCTCCTCTAAAACCAGTCTATTTGAACAGAAAATCGAACCGTTCAACTTAAAAAATTTTATATTTTTGGATGAGAACATAACCAAGATCCTTAAAGCATACTACCTTTCTCTATTATAATAAGGGATGTTTATTCAAGAAGGACCATCCACTTCTACAATTTTTTGCTCATCCACTTTACAAGTGAAAACTGGTATTTCTCAGTAATTGCTATCACTAAAAAATTAAAAAACAATACAAAAAAGCAAACAACCTAATGAGTCTTTCTCATCGGTTGTTTGCTTGATATGAGCTCTCAAATACATTTAAGCTTTTATTCCTATATCAAAAATTTTTAATGTCATTAATAAGAGCAATGCTTACCAAACGACGCGAATTAACGGTTAATAACTTCATTCTCTGTCTGAACATCAACTGGAACACGTTTTCCTATTCCAAAAGCATAAAAACTAATGACAACGATTGCTAGGAAAACGATACCTACAATAAGTGAAATTCGTGTATCTTCATTGAACCACATACCGATTAATACCATAATTAAAAAGGCAATCGTTAAATAATTTGTAACAGGCGCAAAAGGCATTTTGAACGGATGATTTTCCATTTCAGCTCCTTTTGCTTTTCTAAATCGAATTTGACTAATCAGGATGACAAACCACGGAACCATACCAGGAAGTACACTTGCGCTGTATACATACACGAATAAGTTTTTTGGTGCAATATAACTTAAAACAACGCCAACTGCTAAACCAATTAACACACCAACCGTACCAAATAAAGGTACACCGTTACGGGAAATTTTCGCAAAGTATTTTGGCGCTTGTCCATTCACCCCTAATGTATAAAGCATACGTCCTGCACTGTAAATACCACTGTTACAGCCAGACATTGCAGCTGTGATTACGACAAAGTTAATCAATCCAGCTGCTGCTGTAATCCCAACTTTCGCAAAAGTTGCCACAAACGGGCTACCAATTGAATTTAGTTGATCCCAAGGATAAACAGTTACAATAACAAAAATTGCACCAATATAGAAGATTAAAATACGCCAAATCGTACTTTGAATTGCTTTTGTTAACGTTTTTTTCGGATCTTTTGCTTCGCCAGCTGTAATCCCAATTAATTCGACACCTTGATAAGCCCCAACCACTAGTGATAAAGCAAAGAAGAATCCTGACCAGCCACCTGTAAAGAAGCCGCCATTTTCCCAAAGATTAGATAACCCAATTGCATTCCCTCCGTTACCCAATCCGAAGAAAATAAGTCCAAACCCTGCAATAATCATTAACATAATGGTAACGATTTTAATCATTGCAAACCAAAATTCAAACTCACCAAATGATTTAACAGAAATTAAATTCGCCGCACCAAGAATCACCATTGTTATGATACCTGGCACCCAAGCAGGTAGATCTGGGAACCAGTACTGCATGTATGCCCCAACCGCTATAATTTCTGACATTCCAACAATTACCCACTGAAACCAGTTACTCCACGCCGTCATATACCCTGCTAATGGATGTATATACTTATGGCCAAATGTCGCAAATGAACCTGTTCCCGGCTCTACATACAACATTTCTCCCATCGCACGCATAATAAAAAATATAAAAATTCCGGCAATCGCATAAGCAAGCATTACTGATGGGCCTGTCCATTGAATCGTGCTGGCCGACCCCATAAATAAACCAACACCAATTGTGCCACCTAAGGCAATCATTTGAATGTGACGCGCTTCTAATCCCCTTTTTAGTTCTTTATTTGCCACTCGATTTCCTCCTCATCCACTATTCATAAGTGAGATACAATACTACAATTCCTATTAAGTAAAAAATAATAAGCAAGCGTCACTTTTTTTCTCTCTCTGAAAAGCTGCCCCTAAAATCCTTTTACTCCCCTTCGATCATTCGCAATAATCAGAAAAATAAACCCATCTTCCTTTCATCATAAAATTACAAAATTACTTATTTTATAATAATTTATCTTTCTGAGAAACACAATTATTTTTTGAAAAATTATTATATACAAATTATTAGAAAATAATAACTATATTGGTAATTTAAAACAAAACTACAACCCCCAAAAAATCATATCATTCACATTACAAATGAACTAAAAAACTTAATTGTAATAACATGTTCATCTTCTGTTCATAAACATTTCTTATTCTACAAAAGTGAAAGGAGGAACACTTATACTTATTACATTTTTGACTTTGTTGGATTTTTCAATCTCTTATATCATTTGTAGCCATCATTTTTATAAAGTGAAACTTCCATCAGTTGGATTTTTCCCCTTATCCCCTACTGTTCAGTCACATGCCAGCAGTCAACTCCCTCCTATCTTCTGTGTTTTCTCAAAATCTTGATACGGAGGACTTACTTTCAAAAAATAGAACGATAAATTAGAGGTGAAAAAATATGCGCTCGTTATATTCTAGATTTGTTATCATATCAGTTTTTATTATGCTGGTTAGTAGTATATTGGCATTTTTACTTACAAATGTATATTATCATGTTTATTTAAAGCCATATAACAGCGAGAAAATTTTAAAATATGCACAAGAAGTAAAATATTTATATGAGAAAAATACAGAACAAAATAAAGATGATTATTTACAGTCTATTTCTAACCTTGGCTTTGAAGTCTACCTAGTAGACGATAAAAAACAAGGCAAGCGGTACAGTGATAATTTCAAGAAAATGAATATTAGCGAAGAGACACTTGAACATGTATTAAAAGGAAATATATACAATGGAATTGCAACGTACCCGAATCGTTTATTTGCTACTGGCTTTTTTGATAATACACTTTTAAATAGTATTGGGATTCCTATCGAAAACAATGGTAAGGTTTATGCGCTATTTATTCGTCCGGATATTCAACATCAATTTGGAGAATTACGTATTTTCTATGCTGTTTTATTAGGACTGATTATTATAATTAGTCTAATTTGTATCGCGGTAGCTACACGCTTTGTCGTTCGCCCTATTCAAAGATTTACATATGCGACAAAAGAGGTTGCAAGTGGTAACTATGATTTAGCACTACCAGAAAATCGCAAAGACGAACTTGGTACACTTGCAACTAGCTTTCGCAAGATGGCCCAAAAATTGCAGAATGTAGATCGGATGCGACAAGAATTTGTTTCGAATGTTTCACATGAATTTCAGTCTCCCCTCTCATCTATTCAGGGATTTTCCAAGACATTACAAACAAATGATTTAACGGGAGCGGAACAGAAACATTACTTAGAAATCATTGAATCAGAAAGTCGCCGATTGTCCAGTTTATGTAAACAATTATTAATGCTAGCTTCACTTGATAAACAAGATCTTACTTTACTTAAACAGCCTTTTAATCTAGGAAAGCAAATAAGGGATATTATTTTTATGCTTGAGTGGGAATGGAGAACAAAAGATCTTGCAGTTGAAATGGATGTTCCTAACATGCAAATTTACGGAGATGAAAACTTGCTCTATCAAGTATGGACCAACTTGTTTACCAATAGTATTAAATTTACAGAAAGTGCTGGGACAATTTCATTTGAAGCGGAAGAGCTAGACACAGAATGGCATATTTCGATTACTGATATGGGTATTGGTATACCCGAGAATGAAGTAAAAAAAATATTTGATCGATTTCATAAAGTTGATACTGCCCGAAATAGAAAAGTAAATGGCAGCGGATTAGGTCTTTCTATTGTAAAAAAAGTGATTGACCTTCATGAAGGAGCAATAACAGTTGATAGTGAGCTTGGAAAAGGAACGACCTTCTCTATTTACCTTCCGAAACAACAAGAAGGAACTATATAAATCCATTTTAATTATTTCAACATATAAGTCGTTGCTATGTAGAATAAAAAGCTTTCTCTCTGACCGCTTCTATGCGTGGCCAGATGCTCTTGCTCACCTAAAAAAAGGGGGGATGTCGTTACTTCAGTTTGTATTTATATATAAATTGTAAACTCTTCTTTTGTAACCTGTTGTTCATATTCCGTTCATATTTCCTCTTTATGATAAGAACATAGAACAAAACAAGGAGGAACGAACCTAATGTTTTTAGCACTTAAAGAATTAAAACAATCGAAATTACGATACGGATTAATTGGTACAATCATGATGTTATTATCATTTCTTGTACTTATTATATCAGGTCTAGCAAATGGTTTATCACATGCTAATGCTTCTTCTTTTATCGAAATGAAAGCAGACAAGTTTATAGTATCAGATGATGTAGATGGTAAATTATTACGCTCCCAAATCAAGAAAGAAGATGTAGATAAAGTATTAGCACAGGTTGATGCAAAAGATGCTATTCCGATGCATATTAAAGTGGCGACATTTGAAAAAGAAGGAAACTCAAATAAAGTTGATGTTGCCATTTTCTCAAGTAAACAAGATTCATTCATTGCCCCAAAAGTTATTGAAGGAAAAAACGGTACGTTAGAAAACAATGAAGTTGTTGTTGATGAATCTATCAAGCAAAAAGGGATCAAACTTGGAGATGAGCTAGTAGAACCTATTTCTAAAAAGACTTTCAAAGTTGTCGGATTCTCGCAAAATCAAATGTTTAGTCATTCACCTGTTGTTCATATGAATGAAAATGCATGGGATGCTATTGCACTTCCACATCAAAAAGATTACAGTGTAATTGCTCTAAATACTGATAAAAAAATCGATAATGCAAAAGTTATTGATAAAAAAGAAGTATTACAAAGTATTCCAGGTTATAAAGAAGAACAAGGAACATTAACGATGATTATTGGGTTTTTACTTGCAATTTCAGCATTGTTAATTGGTGTTTTCTTCTATGTCATTACATTACAAAAAACACATCAATTAGGTGTATTAAAAGCAATCGGAACAAAAAACTCATATTTAGCAAAAACTTTAGTTGTACAATCTATATTCTTAACTGGCGTTGCTCTTATCATCGGCATTGGCCTAATCTTTGCTGTAGAAGCTATTCTACCAGCTAGTATGCCGTTCTTATTAACAACAACAACAATCTTGCAATATATAGGTGTCTTTATCTTAATTAGTATACTGGGTACACTAATTTCTCTATATCAAGTATTGAAAGTAGATGCATTAGAAGCAATCGGAGGTGGCATGTAATGGTAACAGAATTAAAATGGGATAACTCATCGTCATTATTAAAGTTGGATCAAGTAAGTAAAGTATATGGCGATGGAGATACAGAAGTAACTGCTCTGCACCCAATTACATTAGATGTAAAAGAAGGCGAGTTTATCGGTATTGTTGGTCCATCTGGTTCAGGAAAAAGTACATTGCTTTCCATTGCAGGGGCACTTTTATCTCCTTCAAAAGGAAATATCTATGTTTCTGGTCAAAACATAACAAGTTTATCAGAAAAAGAAATGACCGATATTCGTTTAAGAAAAATTGGATTTATATTTCAATTTGCAAACCTCGTACCTTTCTTAACAGTGAAAGAGCAACTCTTATATATCGCTAAGTTAAAGGGAGAAGATAAAAAAGAAGCTGGTAAATTGGCAGAACAATTACTGAACACTTTTGGATTATCACATCGAATGAATCATTATCCAAACCAACTTTCAGGTGGGGAAAAACAGCGGGTAGCCATTGCTCGTGCATTTATGAATAATCCAGATTTAATTTTAGCTGATGAACCTACTGCTAGTCTTGACTCAAAACGTGCTAGAGAAGTAGTTGAACGAATGAAAGTTGAAGTTAAGAAAAATAAAAAAGCAGCGATTATGATTACACACGATGAAAAAATGCTTGATGTATGTGATCGAATTTTAACACTTCGCGATGGAAAATTACTACGAGAAAACGAAGTGTAAGAAAACATGTACAATAACAGTAGTCTAAAAAACTTTCTTATCCCTAGTCAAATAGGAGATAAGAAAGTTTTTTTTCATTAACAGCACATTTTAATTTTTTGTTTACATCACAATTGAATCCCAATATAATAATTCACCAAACTTCATATGTAATATTGCGTTCATATTCTATTCATAATTCTCATGTAACATATTTTATATAAGGAACATGACAGTTAGAAAGGAATGATGAACGTGTTGGCATCTGCTATTACATGTATTACAGCTGCACTCATTTTTTATACAATTGGCGTATGGAGTGAAAAATTCCAAAAGACATTAAAACCTTGGCATGTCGTCATTTTTTGGCTCGGACTCGTATGTGATACACTCGGAACGACTTTAATGGAAAAGATGGCAGAAGCAGGATCCCTATTCAGTTTCCACGGAATCACAGGTCTAGCAGCCATTTTACTGATGTTATTCCATGCTGTTTGGGCAACAATTGTGTTAATCAAAAAAGATACAAAAATGATGACAACATTCCACAAGCTAAGTATTATCGTCTGGTTCATTTGGCTAATCCCATATATTTCTGGCCTTATATACGGAATGACAAACCACTAATAATCGCAGCCTACTATCCAAAAATAAACATTGCTAATACTACCTAGGAGGTATATGATGAAAAAGTTATACAATGCAGCATTCACTTATTTAATTATCGGTTTATTATCAGGTGTATTTGCGAGAGAATATTCAAAAGCGCAAGGAATTCAAGGTACTACATCGTTATACAAGTTGCACACACATGTGCTAGTTCTTGGATTTTTATTCTTCTTACTCGCCTTTGCCCTATCAAAATCATTTGCATTCTATAAAGAAAAAAGTTTTAACATGTGGTTTATCCTCTATAATTTAGGATTAGTTTTAACAGTTGGTTCAATGGCGGCCCGCGGACTCCTTCAACTCAATGGGGCTGATTTTAAAGGGTTAAGTCATATTGCGGGAATGTCTCATACGATCATTGGTGCCGCTCTCGTTTGGTTTATGATTCTATTAAAAAAATCGTTCAAAGGATAAAAGGAGGTCAAACATGAGCTTAGCTGTTTTATCAAGTATCATTGCTCTGTGTATGGCTGTTGGAATGATGTTTCTTCGCTTAAAATCAGCAAAGAAACCTGTAACACTTAAAAAAATTGTACTCCCTCCAATTTTTATGAGTACGGGAGCATGCATGTACTTCTTACCAGAATTTCGCTTAACATCATCTGAAATTCTCGAAGCAGTTATTGTTGGTTTATTTTTCTCTATTTTTCTTATTAAAACATCAAAATTTGAAATTCGCGGAAAAGACATCTATTTAATACCTTCTAAAGCATTTATCTTTATTTTAGTTGGTTTACTAGCTGTCCGCCTCGGTATGAAAGAATATTTAAGTCAATCAATTGATTTAGGACAATTAAGCGGTATGTTCTTCTTACTCGCTTTTGCGATGATCGTCTCTTGGAGAATTGGAATGTACCGTTCATTTATAAAATTGCAGCGGGAAATACAGTTTGTAGACAGAAGCCTTTAATGGAAAAACACATCTCTAAATAACCTGAGCCTGATACAATATCGGACTCAGGTTATTTATTTTCCTTTAAAACCGTTTATGAATGTATAGATGAGCTTCACACATACTTCCTATACATCATCTTCCTATCAATAGTACCCTTATTGTAAAAATAAACATCGCAACAAACAAAAAAGAAGCGATTTATTTTATCACTTCTTTTTCTTCACCTAATATTCCCTCGAAATAACAGACAAAAAAATCTATTATTGCATGTCCATTCCATCTTTCCTATTCACTACTTATTTTCATTGCAGTAAAGGTAATTTCCCTCAACACACCTATCCTACATCACCCGTTTAAACATCTTTTCCAGTTCATACGTCGAATGATGTACAAGGATTGGTCTACCATGTGGACATGTGTAAGGATTTGTTGTTGTGCGCAATTCTTCTAGCAAAGCAAAAATTTGATCGTTCGTTAAATATTGATTTGCTTTAATCGATGCTTTACAGCTCATCATAATGGCTGCTTCTTCACGCAGTTTTTTTATATCAACTTTTTTTAGCTTTACGACTTGCTGCATCATTTCGTCTATGATTTCTGTTTCCTGACCTTTCGGGAACCACGTTGGATGCGAACGAACAATAAAGGATTGGTGGCCGAATTGCTCTAGGAACAATCCTACCTTTTTCAATTCTTCTAATTGTTCTTCGACACGTAGGAATTCAGTAAGGGATAAATCAATACGATATGGTACAAGTAACTCCTGTACTTCTTGCCCAACTTGACCTACTTTATCACGGAAATACTCATAATTGATTCGCTCTTGCGCCGCATGTTGGTCAATCATATATAACCCTTTATCATTTTGAGCGAAAATATAAGTTCCGTGCATTTGTCCAATTGGATAAAGCGGTGGTAAATCGTTTCCGTTCATTTTAATCTCTTCGACCTCTTGAATCTCTTCTTCTAATTCCTCTAATTCAAAGTCTTCTTCACTGCTATCCCATTCTTGTTCTTCTTGAACCTTTTCTTCAATTAGCGATTTAGAAGTTGGTTGCCAACTTTCTTCTCTTACAAGTGATTGTGGTGGCTGCCATTCTTGCTTCGGCTGTTGCCAAAGTTGCGGCGCTGGCGTTTGTTTTATTGTACTTACTTCTTGCTTCTCATCCATCCCAGTTGGTAAGACGATATTAGGCATTGGTGGTTCTTTTGGTTTTGTATGTTCAAAATGAAATTGCTCTTGTACACTTTCATCTTTTTCTTTTTTCTTCGTTGTAACACCAGCATCTGGAATGAGCTGCACTTTTTTAAACGCGTCTTGCAATGTTTTTTCAATGAGTTGCAGTAACTCCTGTTCTTTACTGAAGCGTACTTCTAACTTAGCTGGATGAACGTTAACATCTACTAACATTGGGTCCATCTCGATTGATAAGAAACCAATTGGATAGCGGCCAACTGGAAGCAATGTGTGATACCCTTGCTGAATAGCTTTCATTAATACATAATTCCGAACGTAACGACCATTTACAATCGTTGACATATAGTTACGAGATGCTCTCGTTACTTCAGGTAGCGTTACATAACCACGAATCGTAAAATCTAATGATTCTGCTTCAATTGGAATCAATTTTTTCGCAACTTGAATACTGTAAATGGCTGCAAGTACTTGTCTTACATCACCATTCCCAGAAGTGTGTAACAGCTTCTTCTCATTATGAAACAATTTCAAAGATACTCCTGGATGGGACATCGCAATACGATATACAATGTCTGTAATATTCCCAAGCTCTGTATGAATTGTTTTCATATATTTAAGGCGCGCTGGTGTGTTAAAAAACAGGTTTTGAACCGTAATATCTGTCCCTTTACGGCTCGCTGTTTTTTCCTGCTTTATAATGTCTCCACCTTTAATAATAAGATGTGTACCTGGTGCATCTCCTGTGCTTGTGATTAACTCTAATTCACTAACAGATGCGATACTTGGTAATGCCTCACCGCGGAAGCCAAGCGTTCTGATACGAAACAGATCATTTTCATCTTTAATTTTGCTTGTTGCATGTCGTTCAAAGGCAACAATACAATCTTCCTCAACAATGCCATCTCCATTATCAATGATGCGAATTTTCGATAATCCAGCTTCTTCTAAGTGGATTTCAATAGATGTACTATTCGCATCGATGGAATTTTCGACAAGTTCTTTTACAACTGAAGCAGGGCGTTCGACTACTTCCCCTGCCGCAATTAAATTAGAGAGTTGGTCATCGAGTTTGCGAATTTTCCCCATCTACTTACTCATCCTTTCTTTAACTTTTTTTGTAAACGATACAATTCATTTAATGCTTCTAGAGGCGTCATATCAAGTAAATCAATTTTTTTAATTTGTGTTAAGACAGCCGTTTCTTTTTGATCCAGTACAGGGTTTTCTTGTTTTTTAGGAGATTGTTCTGCCGCAAAGAACGAAAGCTGTGATTCTGCTTCTTCGTTCTTCTCTGGTAGTGTCTCTACCTCTTCTTTTATTACAACTGGTTCTTGTACCTTTTCTTCTTGAATTTTGACTTCTGCACGTTTCGGAATAATGATTTCCTCTTGTCCTTCTAACTGCGCTAATACTTCTTTTGCACGAGCAATTAAACTATCTGGAAGCTCCGCAAGTTGTGCAACATGAATACCATAACTTTTATCTGCTGCACCGTCTTGAATTTTATGCAAGAAGACAACTTTTCCGTTTTCTTCAATAGCCGAAACATGTACATTTTTAAGGTGTGTTAAACTTTCTTCTAACACTGTTAATTCATGATAGTGTGTCGAGAATAGCGTCTTTGCACCAATTTGATCATGAATATGTTCAATAATTGCTTGTGCAAGCGCCATACCGTCATACGTAGATGTACCACGGCCAATTTCATCAAATAAAATTAAACTTCTTTCTGATGCATTCGCAATTGCATTTTTCGCTTCTAACATTTCAACCATAAATGTACTTTGACCTGAAATTAAATCATCTGCTGCACCAATTCTCGTAAAGATTTGATCGAAGACTGGTAATACAGCTTCTGTTGCTGGTACAAAACAACCGATTTGCGACATAACAGTAACAAGTGCTAATTGACGCATATACGTACTCTTACCAGACATGTTTGGACCTGTAATTAAAAAGACATCCATATTTTCTGGCATCACACAATCATTCGGAACATACAATTTGCCGTTCAATACTTTTTCCACAACAGGATGGCGACCATCTTTTATAAAGATTTCACGCTTATCTGTTAAAACTGGTTTTACAAATTGTTCTTCTTCACTCACTGTCGCGAAGCTTTGCAGTACATCTAGTTCACTAATAACTTTCGCTAGATGCTGTAATTTCGGAATAAATACTTTTACTTCTTCACGTAGTGAAGTAAACAAATCATATTCCAGCTGTACAATTTTTTCCTCTGCCTCTAAAATCAATGTTTCTTTTTCTTTTAATTCATCTGTAATAAAGCGTTCCGCATTTGCAAGCGTCTGTTTGCGTTCATAACGCCCTTCTGGGAGCGAAGCGAGGTTTGCCTTTGTCACTTCAATATAGTAGCCGAAAATACGGTTATAACCAATCTTTAATGATTTAATTCCTGTAATATCACGCTCACGTTTTTCAAGTTCTGCAATCCACGTTTTTCCGTTCTTACTAACATAGCGATATTGATCTAACTGGTCATTATAGCCATCTTTTATAATATCACCGTCTTTTATAGAAAGCGGTGGATTTTCTTGAATACTTCTGCCTAGTAATTCTGTTAGACTTTCACATGGATCAGCGCCTTGAATTAATCTTGCTGCATAAGAATTGTCTAATAAACTAATCGCCTCTAAAATAGCTGGCACTTGCAGAAGTGAACGTCTTAATTGCAGTAAATCACGTGCATTTACATTACCATATGCAACTTTCCCTGCTAAACGCTCTAAATCATACACTTCTTTTAGTTTTTCTTTTAAATCTTCACGTAAGAAATAGTCATTCACAAACGTTTCAACCATTTCTAAACGTTCCTCAATCTTTTCTTTTTGTATAAGCGGGCGTTCCATCCACTGTTTTAACATACGACCGCCCATCGCTGTTTTTGTTTTATCTAATAGCCATAATAAAGAGCCCATTTTTTCTTTTGTTCGAAGTGTTTCTGTTAACTCTAAGTTACGCTTTGAATGTACATCAATTTTCATAAATTGATTTGTATAATAAATATCTACAGGCTGCAGATGATCTAATGAACGTTTTTGTGTTCTTAATACATAATTTAATAAGCGTCCTACTGCTGTAACTAATTTCGTTTGGGTTACATTTTTCACAAGATGCTCTAATCCTTCAGGAACTTTCGTTTCATCTTCATAAGAGATTGTCATCTTTAATGTTTCTGTCAACTTATTTAGCTCATCTTTTGAAAATGTAGAATCTACAACAATTTCTTTTGAACCTGTTGCGTATACTTCCAACAAGACATCTTCTACAGAACCTGTTAACAATGTTACCGTATTTTGTCCTGTTGTTAAATCATTACAAGCTAGTGCATAAGAACCATCTTCAAAATGAGTTAACGCTGCTAAGAAGTTGTTTTCTTTCTCATCAATTGTGCGCCCTTCCATCATCGTTCCTGGCGTAATCAATTGAACAACTTCACGACGTACAACACCTTTTGCTGTTTTCGGATCTTCTACTTGTTCACAAACCGCAACCTTATATCCTTTTTCAACGAGCTGTTCAATATAATTTTTTGCTGCATGATACGGTACACCACACATCGGTATACGATCACTACTCCCACCATCTCGGCTCGTTAATGTGATTTCAAGCTCGTGTGCTGCTTTAACCGCGTCTTCAAAAAACATTTCATAAAAATCACCTAATCTAAAAAATAAAAAGGCATCTTGATAGTCTGCCTTGACCTTTAAATATTGTTGTATCATCGGGGTATACTGAGCCATTTGTTTCCTCCATACTTCATAAAAATGTGCTATATATTTATATGCCGCACTTCACGGACACTCTCATCTCCTCTTTTGGGAGTCTCTCTTCATTATAGCACATTTTTATCTTGAAACATGTTCATTCACATCATGTAAAAAGCTAGGAAGAGTTTCTCCCTAGCTTTCTATTATTCTTCTTCTGCATCTACAATAAAGTTTGGATCTAACTCTTCAAATTCATCGTCATCTACTTCAAAATTATCCTCAGCCTCTGGACATCCATCTGGATTTACATTTACACACATTTTTGTTTCACCGACCACTTCAGTTACAAATTCACGCTCTACAGTTACAACAATTTTGTTACCATTTGGTGAAACGATTGCTTCTAAACAATTAGGATGTTGAATAACACGAGTAATAATTTCTAAATCTTCACCCGAAAAGTTTTTGTCACGATATCCAACATTGATTTCATCCGTGTAACTAACACGTTCTGTTACAACTTCTGTTTTTGTGTTTTCATTAAATGAATACCACGTATTCACATCGTAGTATCCTTCAATTTCTACAGACTTCCCATTCTTTCTTGCTTCATATGTGTGATTAATTACCCAACATCCGAGAATACTCGTCGGTTCATGATTTGATTCACATGTATGCGTTGACTTTGTATACCTACGTCCTTTTCCTACTACTGCCTTTGTAATAATCTCTCTAAATTCGGACATTCGGAACCCTCCTCAATCAATATTCACTTAATCATATGCGTGACAATAGCGGAATGTGTCATTCTTTTTTTGACAAAAGACTATAGAGTAGAATAAAAACAAAAAAAGATGTCCATAAGACATCTCTCTTAACAACCACAGTTTCCTTTTTTACTCTCTACTTCAGCACCTGTTTCACCTTTTAACACATTGCCACCAGTTGAAATTAAAATTTCATCTGTTACGTTATTAGAAATGGTACTTGCTACAAGCTGCAGTAAATCATTTACATATGTTTGTGAAGATTTAAATTCCTGTACAACCGGAATGCTATCAAGTTTATCTTGCAGAGCATCTATTTCCGCTTCTACTTTTTTCAATGCTTCCCATTTCCCATAATGCTGCAGGTTTACTGCTTGTTTTTGCAGTACTTTAATTTCATCTATTGCACGTTTGACATTTTCATTTTTATGAATTTGTGCTTCCGCGCGTTTAAAGAAATCTACTTCTTCTGTTTCAGAAATCATTTTCGCCAATTCTTTTGCTTGCTCAACAATTTCATCTTTTGTATAAACTTTCATCTATTATTTCACCTCGATCGGCTCCTCAACCAATTCCCCGTTTAGAGACCAAGTTTTTGCTTCCGTTACTCTTACTTTCACAAGTTGACCAATTGCAGATTTTGGAGCTACGAAGTTTACCAGCTTATTAGTACGTGTATAACCTGCAAGTACATCAGGGTTATTTTTACTTTCTCCATCAACTAATACTTCAACAATTTTACCTTTATATCGTTTATTCTTTTCTATAGAATATTCATTAACTAGTGCATTTAAACGTTGTAAACGCTCTTTTTTGACTTCCATCGGTACATTATCCTTCATTTTTGCAGCAGGTGTACCTTCACGTGGAGAATAAATAAATGTAAATGCACTGTCAAAACCTACTTCGCGATATAACGACATCGTTTCTTCAAATTGCTCGTCTGTTTCATTTGGGAAACCAACGATAATATCAGTTGTTAATACGGCATCAGGAATCGCCTCTTTAATTTTACGTACAAGTTCTAAATAATGTTCCCGTGAATATTTACGTGCCATAATCTTTAGCATATCTGTACTTCCAGATTGCACTGGTAAGTGGATATGTTCAACTAAATTACCGCCTTTTCCAAGCACTTCAATTAAGTGATCATCAAAATCACGTGGGTGACTTGTTGTAAAGCGAACACGTGCTATATCAATTTTACGAAGTTCATCCATTAAATCGCCAAGACCATATTCTAAATCTTCAAAGTCTTTACCATATGCGTTTACGTTCTGACCAAGCAACGTAATTTCTTTATATCCATTTGCAGCTAAATGACGAATTTCATTAATAATATCTTCTGGACGGCGACTACGTTCTTTGCCACGTGTATACGGTACGATGCAATATGTACAGAATTTGTCGCATCCATACATAATGTTTACCCATGCTTTAATATCACCACGACGGACTTTCGGAAGGTTTTCAATTACATCTCCTTCTTTAGACCATACTTCAACAACTGTTGCTTTTGAGAACATCGCATCCTTTAAAATGTACGGTAAACGGTGAATATTATGTGTACCAAATACCATATCTACATGCTGGTTTTTTTGCATAATTTTGTTTACAACGGATTCTTCTTGAGACATACAACCACACACACCGATTAAAAGATCCGGATTTCTTTGTTTTAATGGTTTTAAATGTCCAAGTTCCCCAAATACTTTATTCTCAGCGTTTTCACGAATAGCACAAGTATTTAATAGAATCACATCTGCATCTTCTGTCGAAAATGTTGGTTCATATCCAAGCGCTGTAAAAATACCAGCCATTACTTCTGTATCATGCTCATTCATTTGACATCCATAAGTACGGATATAAAACTTTCTTCCTGCACCAAAGTTACGAAACTCTTCTGGCAAACCAAAATCACGTTCAATTTTAACTTCTTCTTTGCCGCGCTTTTTCGCATCTTTTAAAGAAGGCGGCTGATATACACTTTCAAAGTATTTACTGTAATCTTTTTCTCCTTTTTTCATAGAAGAATTGGCTTGTTGACTTGCTAATCGTTGTTGCTCGTTCATGGGTAATCTCCTTTCAACCTTAACTCTACACACTCTGTAGTCCATTTTGATGACAATTAGACCCATCTTAAAGATTAGGATAGTTTGAGAGATAGCTTGCCCCTTTGAAACTCGAGTAGTCGATCTAACCATCCGTAAGAATGGAGTCCTCCCGACACCAATAGACATTCCCTTTTTTGTTGTTTTAACTTTGTCCTAAAAAACATATTACTTTATTCCTATACACACTATCATAGTATAAGATGTTTAGCCAAATTTAACAACAAAGAGACCATACCATACCCACTTACTTCAGCGCACAAACCCATTTATCTAACAAGACGATACACTTATTATTTTAACATTCTGAATTTTATAGGTGAATAAAAAAGCTGCCATTAAGCAGCTTTTTATTACGATTACATAAACTCAGCAACGAGTTCATCAAACATTTTTTGATCCATTTGTAAATCAGCCTGCACTAAAGGTTTTTCACTATATCCCTTTACAAGTTCTTGATAAGAAGGCTGTTCTGTATTTTGATAAATTAAACCCGTTACTAAACCTTTGTTTTCCATTAATGTTTGCATAGCAATCATACGATTAGATGGATCGTATCCTTCGACTGTACTTAGTTTTGTTAAATTCTCTTTAAACCAGTCATACGTATTTACTTTATTATAAGTTACACATGGACTGAATACGTTAATTAAAGAGAACCCTTTATGCTGAATACCAGCTTCGATAAGCTGTGTTAATTCTTTTAAGTCACTTGAAAAGCTTTGCGCCACAAATGTCGCACCAGCTGTTAATGCCATTTCCATTACAGATAATGCTGGTTCAATTGAACCTTGCGGTGTACTTTTCGTTTTAAAGCCGGCTTCACTACGTGGTGAAGTTTGACCTTTTGTTAAACCGTAAATTTGGTTATCCATAACGATGTAAGTAATGTCAATGTTACGACGAATCGAATGAATTGTATGTCCCATACCGATTGCGAAGCCATCTCCGTCACCACCAGATGCGATAACTGTTAAATCACGGTTTGCCATTTTCACGCCTTGTGCAATTGGCAGTGCACGTCCATGAATACTATGAACGCCATATGAATTAATGTAACCCGAAATACGACCCGAACAGCCAATTCCAGAAATAACAGCTAATTCATCTGGGTTTAAACCAACGTTAGCTGCTGCACGTTGAATTGCAGCTTGCACCGAGAAGTCTCCGCAACCTGGACACCAGTTTGGTTTTACACTGTTACGAAAGTCCTTAAATGTTGCCATTTAATACAACCCCTTTTTTGCATTCGTTGTAAATTTCTTTTGGTAGGAATGGATTCCCGTCATATTTTAACAGACTAGAAATTTTCTCACCATTGCCAAGATTCATTTTCATAATGTTAGTAAGCTGACCAGTTGCATTGTTTTCTACTACAACAACGCGTTTTGCTCCCTTCACAAGTGGAAGAATTTCATCAGTTGGGAACGGATGAATTAAACGAACGTGAGCATGATTTACTTTTAATCCTTCTTGCTCTAAGCGCTCCATCGCTTCTTCAATTGCACCACGAGTAGAGTTAAAGCCAACTAACAATACATCAGCGTCATCATACTTAGCATTTTTGTAAACAGGGGTATTAAACTTTAAATTCTCCATTTTACGGAAACGTTTGTCCATTTGTGCTTTACGATTTAGTGATGATTCAGAAGGTTTACCAGTTTCATCATGCTCTACACCTGTCACATGGTGAATACCATTTTTCATACCAGGTAAAACGCGTGGCGAAATACCATCTTCTGTCACTTCGTAACGTTTAAAGTAAGCTTTATTTTCACGCTCTGGTAACTCTGCTTGTAAATCAAGCTTACCGCGGCGAATTTCTACTCTATCTAACTTCAGTGGTTCTACAGTTTGCTTTCCTAAAGAAAGCTGTAAATCTGTTAAGAAAATCACAGGAACTTGGTATTCTTCCGCTAAGTTAAACGCTTCTACGATATCATAGAACGCTTCTTCAACAGTACTTGGTGCCATTACGATTTTTGGAATTTCCCCATGTGTACCGTAAATCATCGCCATTAAATCAGACTGCTCTTGTTTTGTTGGTAAACCAGTACTTGGGCCACCACGTTGTGTATCTATGATAACAAGAGGTGTTTCTGTAATACCAGCTAAACCAATTGCTTCCATCATTAAAGATAGACCTGGTCCTGCTGATGCTGTTAATGTACGTACACCAGCATAGTTCGCACCAATTGCCATTGTACAAGCGGCAATTTCATCCTCTGTTTGGATGACTGTTCCGCCTACTTTTGGTAATTTTTTAATTAAGTATTCCATAATTTCAGATGCAGGTGTAATTGGATATGCTGACATAAAACGTGCACCGCCAGCTACTGCACCAAATGCAATTGCATCGTTACCGATCATAAACATACGTTTTTGACCATCAGCTTTTTCAAGCTGCATCATATTTACTTTTTCACCAAGTAATTCTTTCATATATTGAGAGCCGCGTTTGATTGCTTCCATATTCTTCTGAACGACTTGCTCTCCCTTGCGACCGAAAATTTCTTCAACAACTTCTAAATATACAGTTTCATCTAATCCTAATACCGCACTAGATGCTCCAACGGCAACCATGTTTTTCATTAATGATGTCCCTAATTCAGAGGCAATATCTGTAAAAGGTATTGCATATAAATTCACACCTGCACTTTCTGGTATAGTTGGATTAAATTTTGCATCTGCAACAACAATTCCACCCGGGCGTAATTCGTGGAAGTTAAAGTCAATTGTTTCTTGATCAAATGCAATTAAAATATCTAAATCATCAGATATCGCACGTACTTCAGTTGTACTTACGCGAATTTTATTATTTGTATGACCACCTTTAATTCGTGATGAAAAGTGGCGGTAACCGTATAGGTAATACCCTAAGCGGTTTAATGCAATACAGAAAATTTCTCCTGTACTTTCAATCCCTTCACCTTGTTGTCCTCCAACTTTCCATGAAAGTTGACTAATCATCTCCTACACCCCTTTTGGCTGCATTCATTGTAGTGTATTTTTTTACAGTAATAGTGTAGCACTTTTTGTGCAAAGAAACTACAATGGACGCAAATTATACCTCTTCAGACTTCCCTGAATCTTTTGCATAATCTTAATTCGTCTACAATTCTAGCCTTACAATGAAAAAAATGCAATGATTTGGCCTGATTTTTATTAAACTTTTTAACTTTTCTAACTATTTGAATTTAAATTTAAAAGACAATATAAAATAAGCATCTAGAAAAGAATGTGATTAATGAAATTATCATATAAAAACCTTTTGACATTTGTTTCACTGTATCGCTTACTCAGTTCATTGATTACACATTCATAATGTCGATACGCCTCTACACCGACAACCATTTTTGTAATACCATCAAAATCCGAACCAAACCCTATATTACGCTCTCCTCCAAGTGAACAAATATGCTCCACATGTCGTAATATGTCATCTATATAAGCAGGCCTTTGATTGCTTAAAAACTCCGGAACGAAAGTTACACCAATTACACCATCTTTTTGAATAAGTGCTTGTACTTGTTCATTTTTCAAATTACGCGGGTGTTGACAAAGCTCATAACAATTTGAATGTGATGCAATTGGATATTGGGCAATTTCTATCACATCCCAAAAACCTTTTTCGTTTAAGTGAGACACATCTGTCCATAAACGAAACGAATTCAGTTCTTCTACAACCTTCTTACCAAACGTAGTAAGTCCTGCTCCTCTCGTTTCAAGTGCTCCATCAGCTAATAAATTCGCATGATTCCAAGTGAGTCCCATAGATCGAACTCCTAAGCGATAGAGCGTGAGCAATTTCATCATTTCTTTTCCAATTGGTTCGCCGCCCTCTAATGTTAAAATGGCACCAATTTCATTGGGTCCTAACTGCTCTATGTCTTTTTTTGTTTGAATCAATTTCATATTTGGTAGCGATAATACCTGCTTATAAAATATATCTACCATAGCTAGCGCGGCTTCAAAACGTTGTTCATATGGCACTGTTTCTGGGACATATATCGCAAAGCATTGAACGCTTCCTTTTCTTTTTTCCAGTTGTTCAAATGTAATATGTAAAGAGGGATCGTTTTGAAAATCCTTCTTTCCTTTTGAACTCCATAGTTGCCATAATACATCACAATGTGCATCAAAAACTTTCACTTTCATCCCCCTTCCTCATAAAAACAACCTGTTTGCATAAAAGCAAACAGGTTGTTTAAACTTAACGAGGTTCTACAATTAATTTTATTGCTGTACGTTCTTCACCATCAATCATAATGTCTGTAAAAGCCGGAATACAAATTAAATCTAAACCACTAGGCGCTACAAATCCTCTTGCAATTGCTACTGCCTTCACGGCTTGATTTAATGCACCTGCGCCAATAGCTTGGATTTCTGCTGTTCCGCGTTCGCGGATAACCCCAGCAAGTGCACCGGCTACAGAGTTAGGGACCGAAGTTGCTTTAACTTTTAATATTTCCATTCCTCGTTTCCTCCTCGTTTCTTTAAAAAGTATTAGCGATTATTTCACTTTAACTTATATTCACGAGGAAAGACATGTATTCCTGCTTAATTTCTGTAATTTTTCTAAAAAATTAAAATATAATGTTTTTTCTAACTTTTAAATTATATTATTCAAAAAATGGCTGATCATCATTGATTAAAATACGTTCAATTTTTTTAGCTTTTCCAGTATTTGGATCAACATCAATTAACACTGCGCTTAACTGTGTTCTTCCATTTGTTACTTCAAAACGTACAGGTAAATTCGTTAAAAACTTCTTCAGTACAGCTTCACGATCCATCCCTAAAATTCCATCATATGGACCAGTCATTCCAACATCTGTAATGTAAGCTGTCCCACTTGGTAAAATACGATTATCTGCTGTTGGAACATGCGTATGTGTCCCTACTACCGCTGTAGCACGTCCGTCTACATACCAACCAAGTGCTTGTTTTTCACTTGTTGTCTCAGCATGAAAATCAATAAAGATAATATTTGTGCGCTTTTTCGCAATGTTAATTAATTCATCCACTTTTCGGAACGGACAATCAATTGGCGGAAGGAACGTACGTCCTTGTAAGTTAATTACTGCTACTTCTGTACCGTTACAATTTACAAAAATAAGTCCTTTTCCTGGTGTTCCCTCCGGAAAGTTGGCTGGTCTTGCAAGATATTTAGCATCATCAATAAATTCAAACACTTCACGGTTATCCCAAGCATGATTCCCAAGTGTAACTGCTTGTGCACCGCACTCTAAAAAGTTCCGGTAAATTTTCTCTGTAATACCACGACCACCTGCAGCATTTTCTCCATTAATAATTGTTACAGTAGGCGTATATTTTTTCTTTAACGCTGGTACGTATTGTTGAATCATACCTCTTCCAGGGGACCCTACTACATCTCCAACAAATAAAATTCTCATATGTCTTACCCTTTCTATGTACTGCTTATTTTATTACTATCCGCAAATAGCGAGATCAAAGTTGTTTCCAAACAATTTATTTTATATTGCCCAATCCCAACACAAAAAAATAAAGTGGTGCTTCACCACTTTATTTTGCGTATTCCACTGCACGTGTTTCACGAATAACAGTTACTTTGATATGTCCTGGATAATCCAGTTCATTTTCAATACGTTTTCGAATATCCCGCGCTAAACGATGAGCTTCTAAATCATCGATTGTATCAGGTTTTACCAAGATGCGAACTTCACGTCCTGCTTGAATTGCAAAAGATTTTTCTACTCCTTCATAGGATTCTGAAATCTCTTCTAACTTCTCAAGACGACGAATATAGTTTTCAAGTGTTTCACTACGAGCTCCTGGTCTTGCAGCTGATAACGCATCTGCTGCCGCAACTAAAACCGCAATGATGGAAGTTGGTTCTGTATCACCATGGTGAGATGCGATACTATTAATAACAACCGGATGCTCTTTATATTTCGTTGCGAGTTCAACACCAATTTCAACGTGACTACCTTCTACTTCGTGGTCAATTGCTTTTCCAATATCATGCAACAGACCTGCTCGTCTCGCTAATTTTTCGTCCTCGCCAAGCTCCGCTGCCATCAGTCCTGTTAAGTACGCTACTTCCATAGAGTGTTTCAACACGTTTTGTCCATAACTTGTACGGTATTTCAAACGACCTAAAATCTTAATTAAGTCTGGATGTAATCCGTGGACACCTACTTCAAACGTTGTTTGTTCCCCAACTTCGCGAATGTACTCATCCACTTCACGTCTCGATTTTTCGACCATTTCCTCAATACGCGCTGGGTGAATACGTCCATCCTGTACGAGCTTATCAAGAGCGATACGAGCTGTTTCACGACGAATTGGATCGAATCCTGATAGAATTACCGCTTCTGGCGTATCATCAATAATAAGGTCAATACCCGTTAACGTTTCTAACGTACGAATATTACGACCTTCGCGTCCGATAATACGTCCCTTCATTTCGTCATTTGGAAGATTTACAACCGAAACGGTTGTTTCAGCAACATGATCAGCCGCACATCTTTGCATTGCAAGAGATAAAATCTCTTTTGCTTTCTTATCCGCTTCTTCTTTCGCACGAACTTCACTTTCTTTTACCATAACGGCAATTTCATGAGAAATTTCACTTTCCACTTTCCCTAAAATGATCGCTTTCGCTTGTTCGCGTGTCAGATTGGAAATGCGCTCTAATTCTGTTTGTTGCTTTTGAACTAACTCTCCCACTTTGCTTTCCAACTCTTCAATCTGTTGTTGTCTCGCTACAAGAGATTCCTCTTTCTTTTCTAACATTTGCTCGCGTTTATCGAGCGTTTCGTCTTTACGATCAAGGTTCTCTTCTTTTTGCATTAAACGATTTTCTTGTTTTTGTAATTCGCTTCTACGGTCACGAATTTCTAATTCAGCTTCTGTACGAAGTGTATGAATTTCATCCTTTGCTTCTAAAAGCGCTTCTTTTTTTAGTGCTTCTGCTTCGCGATTCGCATCGTCTAAAATACGTCTCGCTTCATTCGCTGCACCATTAATCTTCGCTTCTGCAATAGACTTTCGAACAAAAAAGCCAACAACTGCACCGACTGTTGCAAGCAAAATGGAGATGAGTATCCAAACTGTACTACTCATGATTTCACCTCCCCTTGCTATGAATGAAAAAAGACTGTCGGCATGTACATTGAATTGCAACGTACAGCAAAGACCGTCGCCCCGCTTTTTTAAGGGACTTTCTTCATTTCACAATTAAAATGTCATATTATTATTTCGAAAAGGTATAGAACCTACCCCGAATGTTACTTCTCTTCTAGAGAAGAGTGTATCGTATATAAGAAAAAATATACATTCTCATTGTATCTATCGCATTTTTCATTGTCAAGCGTTGTCTACTTTTACTTTCTTTACCTTTGTCATGTAAATCTTCTTTTTACAAAAAAAGTTTATACTTATCAATGATAACAACCCTTACTAAATCAGTTCTAACAAAGGAAAAAACCTTACAAAAAGGCCTTGTTACATATTATTGTGAGATAAAAAATAAAAGACACGGAGTCGTGTCTTTTATTAATCAAGAAGAGTTCCATCTTCCATACTTTCAGCAGCAGAATCTTCACTAATTCCATGGTGCTCACGAATAAAGAATGCAATTTCATCTCTTACATCTGGATTTTCTTTTAAGAACTGCTTCGCATTTTCGCGTCCTTGTCCTAAACGTTCTTCATTATAAGAATACCAAGCACCACTTTTTTGAACGATATCAAGTTCAGAAGCCATATCTAAAATTTCGCCTTCTCGTGAAATTCCTTCTCCATACATAATATCAACTTCAGCAACACGGAAAGGAGGTGCCACTTTATTTTTTACTACTTTTATTTTCGTTTTGTTACCAACAATGTCATTACCTTGCTTTAATTGCTCAGCGCGACGTACTTCAAGACGGACTGTTGAATAGAATTTCAACGCACGACCACCTGGAGTTGTTTCTGGGTTCCCGAACATAACCCCAACTTTTTCACGAATTTGGTTAATAAAGATTGCAATTGTTTTTGATTTATTAATCGCACCAGAAAGCTTACGAAGTGCTTGTGACATTAAACGCGCTTGTAAACCGACATGAGAGTCACCCATTTCCCCTTCGATTTCCGCTTTTGGTACAAGAGCCGCTACAGAGTCAATTACGATGATATCAATTGCACCGCTTCGTACTAATGCTTCTGCAATTTCTAAACCTTGTTCTCCTGTATCAGGCTGTGATAATAGTAACTCATCAATATTAACACCTAACTTTTGTGCATATACCGGATCCATCGCATGCTCAGCATCAATAAATGCTGCTTGTCCACCTTGACGTTGCACTTCTGCAATCGCATGTAAGGAAACTGTTGTTTTACCTGAACTTTCAGGTCCGTAAATTTCGATAATACGGCCACGTGGGTAACCACCAACACCTAAAGCTACATCAAGTGCTAATGAACCACTCGGTACCGTAGAAATTCTACGTTCTGCCTGTTCTCCTAATTTCATAATAGAACCTTTACCGAATTGCTTCTCTATTTGTTTTAACGCCATATCTAATGCCGCTTGACGATCACTCATTCAAAATTCCTCCTTAACTGAATTGCTAATCTCATTATACCTATTTTCATATCAATTTGCCAACAAAAATCGAACATTTATTCGATTTTTTTATTTTCTATAGAAGAATGTATGATTTTCATTACAAAAAAGCTAGAAGAGTTTTAAATCTCTTCTAGCTTTTTATACAAATGATAAAATCCATATTTCACAGAGCGTTCTCGAATTTGCTGACGGCTTCCGCTTAATTTAAGAGAAAAAACAACAGTTGGTTCATTCTTTATCGCTAAACCTACAAAAACAGTACCAGGTTCTTTATTTTCCGAAGCATTTGGTCCTGCCACTCCAGTGAAGCTAACACCAATATCTGTCTTCAATAATGTTTTTACATTTTCAGCAAGATAACGCGCACATTGTTCGCTTACAGCACCAACTGTTTGTAATACTTCTTCAGGTACTTGTAAAATATGTTGTTTTACATCGTTATGATAGCAAATTATGCCGCCTTTAAATACAGAAGATACACCCGCGTTTTCTGTTACTTGATTTCCAAACAGACCGCCTGTTAAACTTTCCGCAGATGCTAAAGTTAAACCTTTTTTCTTCAATAAATCAATTGCTTTATTATGAAGAAAATCTTGGTTATAACCGTAGAAAAATTCCCCTACTCGCTCTAAAATCAAATCTTCTACATGTTGAATGAGCACTTCTGCTTCCTTTACATCACGATGTTTAGCGGTCAAACGCAGCGTTACTTCCCCATCCGAAGCTAGCGGAGCAATTGTTGGATTCGTTTGACTATCAATTAAATCTTGAACTTTCACTTCCAGTTGGGATTCTCCAATGCCGAAAAAACGAAGAACACGGGAATATATATGCTCTTCAGTTGTAAAGTTACGTAAAAATGGCTCTACGTAACTTGTATACATCGGTTTCATTTCTTTTGGTGGGCCTGGTAATAGAATATAAACCTTCTCGTTCTTAGCTAACCCCATACCCGGAGCCATACCATGATCATTTGCAAATACAGTCGATCCTTTTAAAACAAGTGCTTGCTTCTTGTTGTTTTCTGTGAATTCACGCCCTGTACGTTTAAAATATTCACTAATTGACGTTAATGCCACTTCATCATAAACAAGTTCTTCTTGCAAAGTTGAAGCAATTGTTTCTTTCGTTAAATCATCTTTTGTCGGTCCTAATCCACCAGTAAAAATAAGTATATCCGCACGCTTCTCAGCAATTTGAATTGCTTCTTGTAACCGCTGATTATTATCACCTACAACAGTATGATAATACACATTGATTCCAATGGATGCTAACTTTTCAGATAAAAATTTCGCATTTGTATTTGTAATTTGTCCGAGTAACAATTCCGTTCCAACCGCAATAATTTCGGCATTCATTCCGATTCCCCCATAAGCTGTTATTTTGAATTTACAAAAGCAGCTCTATTTTTCCAGAAATAGTCCCATCCAGAAATAACTGTAAAGATAAGCGCAATCCATATGAAAATATCTGCGACTGGAATATGGATTAAATTTAACGGTACATCATGCAATAAATACGCTGAAATTGCGATAATTTGTGTCCATGTTTTAATTTTCCCTAACATATTAGCTGCAACAACCTCACCAGTTCCAGCCAATATAAGACGTAATCCTGTTACAGCAAACTCACGACTAATGATTACAATAACAATCCAAGATGGAACATATTGCATTTCTACTAATGTAATAAGCGCAGCTGAAACGAGTAACTTATCAGCTAATGGATCAAGAAACTTCCCTAAATTTGTTACAAGGTTATATTTTCTTGCATAATGTCCATCAATCCAATCTGTAGCCGAAGCAACAATAAAAATAATTGCTCCTACTAAATGTTGAATTGGTAAATCCACATTTCCAACTGTATATGTTCCCCAGTTAAAAGGAGCTAACATAATTACTAAAAAAATTGGAATTAAGCAGATTCGAGATATTGTAATTTTATTTGGTAAATTCACAGCTATTCCTCCATCATGTCAAAAACATTTGTTCATTGGAAAAAAGTCATCGAAGCGATGACTATTATTGTGCAGGTTGCCCTGTCCCTAGATTTTTAATCACTAATCTTTGGTGATATTCCTTTTCTGGATCTAGTGGGAAAGCAACTGGTTGGCCATTCAGTTTAATTTCAACATTCGGTGCACTTCCAATGTTGAGAAGTACTTCTTTTGCTGTTGTTAAATCATGTTTTTCTGTTTGACCTTCTTGAAGTGTGCCATTAAAAACGACATTTCCAGCTTCACTTTTAATATCTACATAACTTGCACCCTTCGCTGTAATTTCTAACTCCAGTGCTTTATTATTATGAATTTCCAAAGTAGATACCTTACCACTTGTTCCAATAACCTTCACTTCTTCTTGACCAGTAGTCGGCTGTTGCGCTGGTGGTTCTTCTTTCTTTGGCTCTTCTTTCTTAGGTTCTTCTTTTTTAGGTTCTTTTGCTTTTTCTCCTTCTTTCTTTTCATCAAGCGGAGAATCTTTTGCCTTCTGTACTTCTATTTGTTCGCTTTTACTTTGTTTTACTTGTCCTTCATCTTTTCCCGCTAACCATTGAAAAACAAACCACACAGCTACTCCTACTGCAATTACCAATAATGCGATCAATATTTTAGGCATATGATCTGCAATTGGAAGTGATGCTGCTTTTTGCATTGTTTCTTGTGTCTTTTGACTTTTTGATACTTGCGGTACATCATGAGATTCAGATTGTGGTATTACACTTTGATACTCTGCAAGCAATTGTTCTCCATTTAAGCCAACCGCATCCGCATATTGTTTAATAAATGCACGCGCATAAAATGCACCAGGCAATATACTATAATCGCCCTCTTCAATCGTTACTAAATAACGTTTTTGAATTTTCGTAACCCCATGTAGCTGATCGATAGACAAGCCTTTCGCTTCCCTTGCTTCTTTCAGCTTTTGTCCTAATTCCGTCACTTCTAACACCTCAATATTTCTTTAAAAGTCAAACATAGAGAAATTATTTTGCGTTCCTTGCTCAATTTCATCTACTAAATCATATTGAATTTCTTCATCATAATCGTTACGCAATTCAATAATATAATCAAAATCATCAAGTGTGTATTCTGATTGACTCACGAATACATCTGGATGTTCGACAACTTTTGTTGCAGGCAATCTCATAATTTCACGAACGAGCTGCCAATGTTTTTCATTTGCACGCTTTGTTGAAACAATTCCATCTAATATAAAAATATTATCGTCACTATACTCATCTTCAATTAGTTGACTGCGTACAGTTTGTTTAATCAGAGTAGACGAAACAAAAAGCCAACGCTTATTTGCACAAACGCTTGCAGCAACGATAGATTCTGTTTTACCAACGCGAGGCATTCCTCGTATCCCGATGAGTTTATGTCCTTCTTTTTTCATCAGTTCTGCCATAAAATCAACGAGTAACCCTAATTCATCACGCACAAAACGAAATGTTTTCTTATCATCTGCATCTCGTTGTATATACCTGCCGTGCCTAACTGCCAACCTATCTCTGAGCTTTGGCGGACGATATTTCGTTACCGTTATATTATCCATCGTATTCAAAATTGATTCAAGTCTAGAGATTTGCTCTTGACTATCACACATAAGTAACAGTCCACGCCGAGCGTTATCTACACCATTAATTGTGACAATATTAATGCCAAGCATACCGATTAACGAAGAAACGTCACCAAGCAAGCCAGGTCGGTTTTTATGTATTTCATATTCAAAATACCATTCAATCATCAAACGTCACTCCCCCCTGCTTACTTTACACCTACGTACTATATTATATGATTTTACGTTAATAGGGAAGATAAATGTATAATCGAATCACGGTATTTTCGATACCTAAAAAAAAAGAGAGGATTTTCTCCTCTCTTTTTTTTACTTATGTTGTACAAACTTTACCATTAAATTAGCTATTATATGCTGCTCTTGTTCATCAGCCACTTTCCAAAGCTCAGCTAATAACTTTTCTTGATCATTTCGTGCCTCTACTTCATTTGCTAAATAATCTCCTACACGGAATGCCATATCTGAGACCGCACTACCATCAAGCCCTTTTCCTTGCGCCTGTTCTAAGCGCTCTCCTAAATAACTTTTCCACTGGTCAAAATTATCTAATACTGACATGGTTAAGCACCTCACTATTAAGTAATAGAATCATGCTTAATTTGTACAATTTTTCATTTTTTATGTACATATTTTTATTTTAACAATGCCAGCCACCATTCACTCCAATAATTTGTCCTGTTATATATGAAGCAGATGGGGATACAAGGAAAGAAACAGTTTTTGCGACTTCCTCCGGAAATCCAATTCTTCCAGCTGGAATCTCTTCTGCAATTCCTTTCTTGTCCTCTTCTGAGAACACGCTTAACATTTCTGTATTTATTGCTCCTGGTGACACTGCGTTTACACGTATCCCACTTAAAGCTACCTCTTTCGCTAATGCTTTTACATACGAATTTTGTGCCCCTTTTACCATGGAGTATAACACTTCACAAGACGCCCCTATCTGCCCCCATATAGATGAAATAACTACGATATTTCCACTTCTTAGACGAATCATCGATGGAAGCGCAAGTGAAAGAAGTTTATAAACACTCTTCACTTGCAATTCCACCATCTCATTCAATTGCTCATTTGTCACATCTGTCACCAAACCAAATATACTTCGCCCAGCTGCATACACAATTACATCAATAGGATTTTGAATTTGCGCCCAAAGCTTCTGTACGCCATCTGCCGCAGCTAAATTAGCTTGAACCGGAATAATCGCACCCATCTCTAGCTTTAATCCCTTTATCTTTTCTTCACTCTTGTTGTAATGAACATACACTGTATAACCATCTTCAACTAATTGTTTTGAAATTGCAGAGCCGATTCCTCCGCTTCCTCCCGTCACTAGTGCAAACTTTGTCATATATATCCTCTCTTATCTTTCCTCTACAGAGAAACTCTTTCAAGTCACTAATTCTATCATGTATTCACAAACAAATAATACCCCCACCTTACAATTCAGCAATAGCCAAAAGGTTAGGTGAGGGGATAAAGTAAAACTACCTGTAAAGTTCTACATCGTAAAGCTTAAGCTCAACTATTCATGTTTCACTTTATTTTTTGGGCAATACTTGGCAAATGCTCATTCTTTCCTCAGACAAAAATACTTTTGCCGCTTCTTGTAAATCTTGAACAGTTAATCCCTCTAAAACGGAAAGAGCATCGAATAAACTAGATTCATTAAATGCATACCTTGTGAATTGATTTGCAATATATTCAGGCGAATTAAGCGAGCGTAAGAAGCCACCAATCTTCTTTTTCTTTACACGCTCTAGCGCCTTCTCATCTAACTCATTATAATCCGTCTGTAATAAAATACCTTTCAATCGATTGGCTAGCTCATCAGGCTGTTTCGTGTCGCCACCAACCATCGCAAAGCCAAAGTTATTTTCTTCTGTATAATCATAAGAGAATGAATCATCAATAAGTCCTTCATTATATAATGACTCATAATGAGTTGATCCTTTCCCAAATAAATAATCTAAAAGTAATGTAAGCGCAATCTCTTGTTTTAAAAGCTCTTGCCCTTTTTCTTTAAGCCCAGTCGCTTTAATACCAACTAAACATTTCGGTGTTTGAACAGGCATAGAAATAATTTTTTTCTTTTCATTTACTGCTTCTGGTTCCTCTTCAAACGAACGTACAATTTCTGGTTGATTTTTATAATCTTTTTTCGCCTGGTTTTCACGTACTAACTGCATTGTCTTTTCTGGATCAATCGCTCCAACAACAAATAGCAACATGTTGCTAGGGTGATAAAATGTCTCGTAACATTCATATAATAAGTCTTTTGTAATTTCACTAATGGACTCAATCGTTCCTGCAATATCAATTTTAATTGGATGTTTAACGAATAAACTATCGATTAAACCAAAATACAAACGCCAATCTGGGTTATCTTGATACATTTGAATCTCTTGACCAATAATACCTTTTTCTTTTTCAACTGTTTTTTCAGAAAAATACGGCTCTTGAACGAAATTTAATAATGTATTTAAATTTTGTTCTACATTTGATGTACACGAAAAAAGATAGGCTGTTCTCGTAAATGATGTAAAGGCATTCGCAGAAGCACCTTGTTTACTAAACAATTGAAACGCATCATGATCTTCTTTTTCGAACAATTTATGCTCAAGAAAATGAGCAATTCCATCTGGCACCCGAATCATTTCTTCTTTTCCAAGTGGAACAAACGTATTATCAACGGAACCATATTTTGTTGTAAATGTAGCGAAAGTTTTGTTAAATCCTTGCTTCGGCAATATATATACATCTAACCCATTTGGAAGCTTCTCATAATATAGAGTTTCTTTTAATTGTTCATAAGAAATTTTCTCCATCTATTCTCCCTCCGTTCCGTGTAAAAAGTAAATCGTATCAAGTTCAATATTATTGGCAACCTTTACAATTTCCTCTTTTGTAACACGTTCAATCCCAGTCAACCATTCCTCTACTGGACGTGTACGTTCTGCAATAACGCCATGATAAAGCATTTCTACAAAACCACGTGGTGTATCAATCGCCTCTAAAATTTGATTTTGAATTACACTCTTAGTTTGATGAATCTCTTCTTCTGAAAAGTCACCACTTTGCATCGCTTTCATTTGTTCTTTAATAATCTCGACCGCTTTTTTATAATTTTTCGCTTCAATTCCTGACATAACAAAAAGAAGACCTTTATGACTTTCAAAGCGAGATGCTGCATAATACGCTAAACTATTTTTTTCGCGTACATTCACAAATAATTTTGAATGTGAGAACCCGCCAAATAATCCATTAAATAGCTGAAGCGCAAAATAATCTTCATCACGGTACGTAATATATGTGCGATATCCGATATTTAATTTACTTTGCTTTAATTCTTGTTTTTCCACAATTTCTTGTTCTTCATTATTTCGCTTATGAAGAATAACATGTTTCTCTTTTTCTTCACGAGGCGGAATTGAAAAATATTTACCTACTAAATCAATCGCATCTTCAGCTATGTCACCAATGATATATAGATCCATTTCATCTTCCACTAACACCTTTTGATAATAACTGTATAACGTTTCATTCGTAATGGAAGCAACGCGCTCTTTTTGACCATTCGCACTTATACGATACGGTTCTACTTTACACATTTCTTCTATTAATCGTTCATTCGCATAACGCATTTTATCATCATATGTAGCTTCAATTCGTTGCACGAGTGCTCTTTTCTCGCTTTCTACAATTGGTTGTAAAAAGCCACTTCCCTCCGTTGCTGGATGTAATACGATATCGGATAGTATAGAAAGCGCCTTTTCAAAGAGTGGCGGTGCATCCTGTAAATATGTTTCATTTGCAATGTCTACATAAATAGAAATGATATGATCTTCCCCTTTTTTACTTACATCTACCGCTAGGGAAGAACCGTATAATTCCTCTAAATATTGACGAAGACGAATTACGGATGGTAGTTTTTCTGTTGCACTTTGTAATACATATGGTAATAATGCACGCTCTGTCACCGTTTCTTCGTTTAAAGGTGCTTTAAAGCGAAATACAAATGTATTTGTTTTATATTTATCTGTCGGAATCATATGTACACGCAAACCACCTAATTCATGTATTTGCTGTTCCATCAGTTTCATTTTATAGCCCTCCTTTACGTATGTAGGAATATTCCTCTTCAATATACAGTTTTTAGAAACGAAAAATCAACTTTTCTCCCTTATTTCTGTCACATAGTTCTCCTTCTAACGGTTGACTACTTAAAAAGGAAGAAAGTAAATTTCTGTATTAAGCATATTCTATGTAAAAAAGCTCGCACTAATGTGCGAGCTTTTTTATAACTTATTTTCTCTTTACAAATGCTTATAATAATGTAACAGTATTTACTGTTTTATATTATCGTTTTCCTTTTTCATACGGCGTCCCAAGTGCCTTTGGCGCTTCTGAACGTCCTACAAAACCAACAAGTGCTAAAATCGTAAATACATACGGTAATATTGTTAAGAGAACACTTGGGATTTGATCTAATACTGGAATTGTACCGCCCGTTACACTAAGTGATTGTGCAAAACCGAAAAACAATGCGGCACCAAGCGCACCAAGTGGATTCCATTTCCCGAAAATCATCGCAGCTAACGCCAAGAAACCTTGTCCTGTAATCGTAGCACCTGAGAAGTTATTCGAGATTGACATTGAAAAAATGGCACCACCAACCCCTGCAAACATTCCTGAAATACAAACAGCGATATAACGCATTTTATAGACATTAATCCCCATTGTATCTGCCGCCATTGGATGTTCCCCAACAGCACGAAGGCGAAGGCCGAATGGAGTTTTATAAATAATGTACCAAACAACGAATGCTAAAATAATGGCAATATAAGATGTTAATGGTACATTTGAGAAAAAGATCTTTCCGATAATTGGAATATCTGAAAGTCCTGGAATATCAATTTTTTCAATACGGTATTGTATAAAATCAGTTTGTCCTTTACCAAAGATCTTCTTAATCGCAAATACCGTTAAACCAAGTGCTAAAAAGTTGATGGCAACTCCACTGACAACTTGATCAGCCCGGAACGTAATGGATGCAAGCGCATGAAGTAGTGCAAATAATCCGCTTCCAATTGCTGCAAATACAAGCGCAATCCAAGGAGTCATTGCCCCCCAAGTATCACCCATTAATAGCGTTGTAATAACACCAGTAAACGCACCAAACAACATTAATCCTTCTAACGCAATATTTACAACACCTGAACGCTCACTAAACACTCCACCTAGCGCTGTAAAAATAATCGGTGCCGCCGTATATAATGTCCCTGTCACAAGAATGGCTAAAATATCTAGGAAGCTCATTTATTTCCCCTCCTTGCTCATGCGAGTAAGTGCCCATCTTAAAACATAACTACATGCAACAAAGAAGATTATACATGCAATAATTACGTTAATCAGCTCTGATGGAACATCTGCTTCAAAGTTCATTTGCGGCGCTGCACTTTTTAACCCACCAAATAATAACGCCGAAAGTATAATACCGAATGGATTATTCCCCCCAAGAAGAGCTACTGCGATTCCATCGAATCCAATTCCTGTGAATGTCGACATTGCCGTCATGCTTTGGAATGTACCCAACCCTTCCATTGCACCACCAATTCCTGCAAACGCACCAGCAATTGTCATAGAAAGGATAACATTACGTGATACTTTCATTCCTGCATATTTTGACGCATGTTGGTTAAATCCAACTGATTTTAATTCATAACCTAAAGTTGTTCTATCTAGTAAAAACCACATGAAGATTGCAATAAGAATTGCGACAATAATCCCCCAATGAAGACGTGACCCATCTGTCAAAGAAGATAACCAATCCGAAGCTAACGACGCACTTGACTTAACATCATATGTTTTATCGTTTCCTTCATGTAAAAAACGTTTAATGATGTCATATGTAACATATAACGCAATATAGTTCATCATAATTGTGACAATAACTTCGTTAACTTTAAATTTCCCTTTTAAATACCCCGGAATAAATCCCCATAATCCACCTACAATCGCAGCTACTAAAATAGATAACGGAATATGAAGAAATGCAGGAAGTGATACGGCATAACCAAACCAAACTGCCGCAAGCCAACCAACCAGTAACTGGCCTTCTACACCAATATTAAATAATCCTGTACGAAACGCAAACGCGACTGACAACCCAGCAAGAACAAGTGGAATCATTGTACGTAATGTTTCTCCGATTGCACTTGGACTACCAAACATACCAGTCCAAAGTGCACCGTATCCAACAATTGGATCATAACCACTTACTAACATTACAATAGCGCCTACAAGTAATCCAAAGATAACTGATAATACAGGAACTAAAATATTAATCGTTCGTTCGGTTAATATTTTTTTAGCCATTTGTACCCACCTGCTCTTTCTCTGTTCCCCCAGCCATTAAAAGACCAAGCTGTTGTTCATTTGTTTCTTTCGCATCAACTATCGCTACGATTTTCCCTTCATAAATAACCGCGACACGGTCACTCACATTTAGAATTTCATCAAGTTCTAAAGATAACAGAAGCACCGCTTTTCCTTTATCTCTCTGCTCAATTAATTTTTTATGGATAAATTCAATTGCCCCAACATCTAAGCCACGTGTTGGCTGCGCTGCAATTAATAATTCTGGATCACGATCTACTTCACGTGCAATAATTGCCTTTTGTTGGTTTCCACCAGATAGGGCACGAGCTAATGTTTGTTCACTCGGTGTACGCACATCAAACTGTTCAATTAGAGCTTTTGCTTTCTCTGTAATTTTAGCGAAGTTTAAAATTCCTTTTTTTGAAAATTGATTTTTATAATACGTTTGTAAAACCATGTTATCTCTTACTGAAAAATCAAGAACGAGACCATGTTTATGACGATCTTCTGGAATATGACCAATTCCTTCTTCTGTAATACGTCTAACTGGCCAATTTGTTATTTCTTTCCCTTTAATTGCAATAGAACCTGACTCAACTTTTCGTAAACCAGTAATCGCTTCTATAAGTTCGCTTTGTCCATTTCCATCAATTCCTGCAATACCGACAATTTCTCCTGCACGAACAGTTAAGTCAAGGCCTTTTACAGCAGGTAATTGACGTGCATCATGAACCACGAGGTTTGTAATGGAAAGTACATCTCCCTCAGGTTTAGCGTCTATTTTTTCTGTTTTAAAATTCACTTGACGTCCGACCATTAATTCCGCAAGTTTATGTTCATTTGTATTTGCAACATCAACAGTTCCAATTCCTTTTCCTTTTCGAATAATCGTACAGCGGTCACAAACTTCCATAATTTCTTTTAACTTATGTGTAATAAGAATAATAGATTTTCCTTCTTGTACAAGCTTTTTCATAATTTGAATAAGCTCATGAATCTCTTGAGGAGTTAACACTGCCGTCGGTTCATCGAATATTAAAATTTCTGCTCCTCGATAGAGCGTTTTTAAAATCTCAACACGTTGCTGCATACCTACAGAAATATCTTCTATCTTTGCATACGGATCCACAGCTAAACCGTACTGTTCAGATAACTGCTTAATTTCTTTTGCAGCATCTTCAATAGCAATCTTCCCTTTTTTCTTCGGTTCATTTCCAAGAATAATATTCTCTGTAACTGTAAAATTATGAACGAGCATAAAATGTTGATGAACCATCCCGATACCAAGGTCATTTGCAATGTTAGGATTGGTAATTTTTACAGGGTTACCTTTAATTTTAATTTCCCCTTGCTCTGGTTGATACAAACCAAATAATACATTCATGAGCGTTGATTTCCCTGCACCATTTTCTCCAAGTAAAGCATGTATCTCTCCCTGTTTTACTTGTAACGTAATATCATCATTCGCTACAATGCCTGGGAATACTTTTGTAATATTATTCATCTCAATTACGTATTCCATATTGTGCCTCCTTTTAGCAGGGAACAGTCCCCTATTACACTCTATTAACAGCAATTCCATATATACAAAGGTTAGTTCTAAGAACTAACCTTTGCTATTTCTCTATCATTATTTCTTAAGAGAAGCCTCGTATTGCTTGTACTCATCATCAGTCGCAGGTACTTTAATTTCACCAGCAGTAATTTTCTTTTCAAACTCTTCTATTTTTGTTAAAATTTCTGGGTTTACTTTTTTCACATTATCAGTTGTTTTCGCAATACCGACACCGTCATCTTTTAAACCGAACTCTTCTACTTTTCCACCTTTTAGTTTACCGTCTTTTGCTTCTTCTGCTACTTTTTGAACCGCAATGTCAACACGTTTTACCATAGAAGTTAACGTTACGTTTTCAGGCATACCTTCTTGATGTTGGTCACGGTCAACACCGATTACCCAAACATTTTCACCTTTTTTCTTACGGTTTTTCGCTTCAGTAAATACACCGTTACCAGTACCGCCCGCAGCGTGATAAATCACATCTACTCCCTGTCCATACATCGCTGATGCAAGAACTGTACCTTTTTCAGGTTTATCAAATGCTTCTGCATATTCAGATACAATCTCGATGTTTGGATTAACAGCTTTAGCGCCAGCTTTAAATCCGTTCTCAAACTTACTAATTAAATCACTCTTCATTCCGCCAACAAAACCAACTTTATTCGTTTTTGTTGACATCGCTGCTACTGCACCTACAAGAAACGACCCTTCATGATCCTTAAATGTAATGCTTGTAACGTTTGGTTCTTTTACGACAGTATCTACAATCGCAAACTGTTGTTTTGGAAATTCTTTTGCAACCTCTCCAATTGCTTTTTCTAATTTATATCCAATACCAAAAGATAAATCATATTTATCTTTTGCAAATTTCTTTAAGTTCGGAATATAGTCAGCTTCTTTTTCAGACTGAAGGTAACGATAGTTTGTTTTCTCTTTCAGCCCGTTATCTTTACCGAATTTTTTTAAACCTTCCCAAGAGGATTGGTTAAATGATTTATCATCAACGCCCCCAACATCTGTAACCAGACCTACTTTAATGCTCTTTTCATCTTTTTTGTCCCCACTTGCCTTATCCGAGTTACCACATGCCCCTAACACTGCACTCGCTGCCAACGTTAATGATAATAAAATACCTGTTTTTTTCTTCATACTAGAAACCCCTCCTAAATGATATATGTATCTATTAATATGCTAGTGTCCCCTTCTTCTTGCTGTCACCTCCCTAAAAAGGGAACGAATTACATGCGTTTTCTTAATACGTGGAAGCTAAATTTATCTGCTCTAAAATAATTAATAGAATATAAAATTGGTTCATCATTTTGATCATAGTGCATTTGTTTTAGAATCAGCAGCGCTGTTTCTGGTTCGCATTGTAAAATTGGTGATATTTTTGGATGATAACCAATTGGTTCAATGTGAGCAACTGCATATGTAATACGTTTATGCGTGTTATTATGAATTACAGTAAGCAATGATTCCTCATTATAATCGGATAAGTCCGGTAATACTTCTTTCGCCAACTTGTCAACACAGTACACAACAGGTTCCCCATCTGCTGTACGAACACGCTCAATCATTACAGCCTCAAAGCCTTCATCACTATTAAACTTTTCTTTTTCTTCTTCTGTTAGACTCGTAGTAGATGATGATAAAAAGATGGTTCCCGGCGTTTTCCCAACACTAGAAATCATATCTGTAATACTAGAAAGCTGTTCAATTCCAGAAGAAAACAGTGGTTTGGCATTCACAAAAGTACCAACGCCATGTCTACGAATGACAACATTTTCCTCCTCTAAAATACGCAACGCTTCTCGTAAAGTCGCTCTACTTACGCCAAGTTCTTTCGCTAAATCAAACTCTGAAGGCAATTTTTGTTTTTCTTTATATGCCCCGCTTTTGATTTTTTCTTTAATATGATCGATCACCCGTAAATATAAGTGTCGACTATCGGATTTAACTGACATAAGACTCCCCCGCATTCCAATTATTCGACCTCTGATGTAAGACTTCCGTTCTCTTTTTTCAACTAACAACATAGTATAGCAATGCTACCACAAAACGATATTTGTCGAATAAATGTTAATAATTTTTCAAAATGAAATTTTCTATCTTTATTTCATAAAAAAAACTTTGTACCACAAACATTCCTCATACAGAGAAAAAGTTCGGCACAAAGATCCCTTACATCCTTTGTTACACACTTTTCCCCTCATAGTCTAGCAATTCATGGTTGCCAGGTAGAAACTTATGGACCTTATCTCCAAGATTATATGAGGCAGTGATTCTTTTCGAAGTAATCGTAACACTTGCTCCCATATGTGTCAACACAATTCAACATTTTCCCACAAGTAATATCGAACATTTTTCAAAAATAATATTAAAAGCATTCGTATTCTAAAGAACATCTAAAAATGAAAGCCCTTTCTTTACCGGTGACTATAGTATATAACAAAAACACCATATAAAAAAGCCTAATTGTAAACAATTAGACTTTTTTATTAAGAACTTTTTTCTTGTATATCTTTAATCAAAACTTCTCTCGGTTTACTACCTTCATAAGGTCCAACCACACCATTCATTTCCATCGCATCAATAAGACGCGCTGCACGTGTATATCCTACTCGAAATCTACGTTGTAGCATCGAAACAGAAGCTGTTTGCATTTCTACAACAAGCTGAACCGCTTCATCATATAATTCATCTTCTACTTCTTGCTTTGTTTCCGGGACATCTTGCGGTATCATATCTTCTTGATATTGTGCTTTTTGTTGACCAATAACGTATTCTACAACTCGTTCCACTTCATCGTCTGATAGAAACGCTCCTTGTACACGAACTGGCTTAGATGCACCAATTGGTATGAATAACATATCCCCTCGTCCTAATAATTTTTCAGCGCCTCCGCTATCAAGAATTGTCCGAGAGTCAGTTTGCGAGGAAACCGCGAACGCAATACGTGACGGAATATTCGCTTTAATAACACCAGTAATAACATCAACAGATGGACGCTGCGTTGCGATAATTAAGTGAATACCAGCAGCACGTGCCATCTGTGCTAAACGCATAATTGCATCCTCTACATCCGAAGAAGCGACCATCATTAAATCCGCCAACTCGTCCACAATTACAACAATGTATGGAAGCTCAGGTTGTTTTGCTTCTGATTGATCATTATGGTTTCTAATGTATTCATTATACCCTTCAATGTTACGTGTTCCACTATGAGCAAATAGTTCATAACGTCGCTCCATCTCACTCACAACTTTTTTCAAAGCTTGTGATGCTTTTTTAGGATCCGTCACAACAGGTGTTAATAAGTGCGGAACACCATTGTATACATTCAACTCTACCATCTTTGGATCAATCATCATTAACTTTACTTCATGTGGTTTAGCACGCATTAAAATACTAACAATAATACCATTAATACATACACTCTTGCCGCTACCAGTCGCTCCAGCTACTAATAGATGAGGCATCTTATTTAACCGCGCTAACACTGCGTCACCAGTAATATCACGCCCAAGACCAATTAATAATTTTTCTTCCGGATGATTGTTCGCTTTCGAATCAAGTACTTCTCTAAGTGTTACCATGGAAACCTCTGAATTTGGAACTTCAATCCCTACTGCGGATTTCCCAGGAATAGGAGCTTCAATACGAATATCTTTCGCTGCTAATGCGAGTGCTAAATCATCACTCAAACTCACAATTTTACTTACTTTCACTCCCATATCAGGATACACTTCATATTTCGTAACCGCAGGCCCTTTATGTACTTTCGTCACTTTTGCTTTCACACCAAAACTTTGGAACGTACGCTCAAGCTTACGAGCATTTTCATAAATTTTTTCATTTTCATTTGTAACCTGCTTGTTTTTGGGAAACTTCAATATATCGATAGAAGGAAGCTTGTAATCTTTGTTTTCTACATTTGAAAATTGCATTGGGGGAGTTTTCATTTCCCCTTCTAGAGATTCAACTATCTTTTCTCCTCGTTTCTTTTGCGACTGCTCTTTTAATGCCGATGGAAGCTCCTCTTCCATAACAGGGGGGGCAATCAGCTCATCAGCAACTTCATCTTCACGATTTTTATCCTTTTCTTCACTTACTGGATAATTCTCTGTAAAGTTCGAAATAATTGGTGGACCAATTTCTATTTCTTCTACCGGTTCGACAATCTCTTCTTGTATATCATGCCTTTCACTACGTGTGCGCCTTGTCGCTTTTTTCTTTTCTGTTTGTTCAGCAGTGCGTTTCGCTCTCCAGTCCTTATAATCTCCCTGCATCACTTGAAATTGACTTCTAAGTATTCGTCCAACTGGAGCTAGTACTTCCCCAATATGTTTATTTGTAATGCAAAGCATACCAAGAATAACTAGAATAATCCCAATAATGTAAGCACCTACTTCATCAAACAAAAAGTAAAACGTTGCAAACATAAGCGCCCCAAACATACCTCCACCTAAATGAACTGTCTCTGTGCCTTTCTTCATCTCATGAAAGAACATATCTTTTGTGCTCACAATTACAGAAGTATTTTCTACCGCTCCGTCTTTTGTAAGAAGGTTAAATAATGTAATATGACTAAACATCAATATCGCTAACACAATTAAATAGACACCGATTAACCGTTTATTTAAAAGGTTTGGCCAACCGCGTCTTATAACAAACGCAATAGATAAAGCTATTACACCTAACACACCAATTATGTACCATTCGCCAAAGAAAAAGCGAAAAAATAACACAAACGATTTCCCTACAATGCCTAGCTGTAAGATTGTAATGATCGAAAGCGCAAAAAGAGTCAACCCGACGATTTCGTAATACAAAGTTGGCTTTATCGTACGTCTTGCTTTTGATTTCGTCCCTCTTTGCTTTTGTTTTACCATTTCTTCACCCCAAGTCCAAAAATTAAGTGAAACTTTCATTCATTGAAAGTATTTTTCATGTCATTCATCACATTTTTTAAATTTGTTTACGCGGCATTTTACAAGATGTGTAAAATGCCGCGTAAACAGAAGAAAGCAGCCTAATCATGGCTGCTCAACCGTCTTGTTTTTTATATTATACCATAGCTTCTTAACAAAATCCTGCTTTTTGCTAAAAGGTTATTTTCTGGCCTGGTTCATACTGTAAGTAGTGGAATGGATTTGTACTTAACACACGAACAACGGAATAATATTGATTATTCTCTTCCGATACAACCATCTCTACTCCATTTACATTCACTATTTTTTGTCGTTCGTACTGCGAATAGTCCGCCTCATAAATAAGTTGCTCGGGCATAATTGTATATAAAATCATTGTAGCAACTTCCCATCTTGATTTCCACCTGTTTGCATATCTATTAATTCATTCAACTTTCGAATTGCATCTCCAATACCACCAACATCATCTATAAGACCATACTTCACTGCATCTATTCCGATTACATTTGTTCCAATATCGCGCGTTAAATTTCCCTTAGCAAACATAAGCTCTTTAAAACGATCTTCCGTTACTTTTGAGTGTTTTGTTACAAATCTTACCACACGTTCTTGCATTTTATCCAAGTACTCAAATGTTTGCGGCACACCAATAACAAGACCAGTCAGACGAACTGGGTGAATTGTCATCGTTGCAGTCTCAGCAATAAATGAATAATCTGTTGAGACTGCAATTGGCACACCTATCGAGTGCCCTCCACCTAAAACCAAAGATACAGTTGGCTTCGATAATGAAGCTACCATTTCTGAGATTGCCAATCCAGCCTCAACATCCCCGCCCACAGTATTTAGCAATAAAAGTAATCCCTCAATTTTCGGATTCTGCTCAATTGCCACAATTTGTGGAATCACATGTTCATATTTCGTCGTTTTATTTTGTGGCGGAAGCTGCATATGGCCTTCTACTTGTCCAACAATTGTTAAGCAGTGAATACGTGATTCATTCATTTGCGGAACGTTCGTTTGACCGAGTTGTTGGATTTTCTCTATTACTGATGCCTCTTTTGAATCATCTTTCGGCTCTGCTTCTTTTTCCTCATTTGTTAAACCATCACGTTCTGTCATATCGCATCCCCTTTCACTCTTATACCACTATTATTTCTTAAGTTGTAAATTTCATGCGATAGGGATAAAAAGAAAAAACCACCGTTAAAGGTGGTTTTCTTACACTTCCATGATAATTGGTAAAATCATCGGTTTTCTCTTCGTTTCCTCGTATAGGAACTGTCCTAATAATTCGCGAATATTTTGCTTTAACATAGACCATTCAATGGAATATTCTTTAATGGATTGTTCAACAATTGTACGTACAATATCTGTAGATTTTTCAATTAACGCTTCAGATTCACGAACATACACAAAACCACGTGAAATAATTTCTGGTCCAGAGATGATTTTCTTCTCATCTTTTCCAAGTGTTACAACAACAACTAAAATTCCGTCTTGTGATAACATCTTACGATCACGCAAGACAATATTTCCGACATCACCTACACCTAATCCATCAATAAGAACATTGCCCGCTTGTACTTTACCAGCTGGCTTTGCCTCTTCGCCTTCAAAAACAATTACATCGCCTTTTTCTACGATGAAAATATTTTCTTTCAAGACACCAACATCTTCCGCCAAATACGCATGTGCTTTTTGCATACGAAATTCACCATGTACGGGTATAAAATACTTCGGTTTCATTAAATTTAGCATCAATTTCAATTCTTCTTGACTACCATGACCGGAAACGTGAACTTTTCTTTCTCCATAGTAAACAACCTCTGCACCAGCTCTAAATAGTAAATCAATAATTTTAGATACTGATATTTCATTTCCCGGAATCGGAGAAGCAGCAATGATAACTGTATCACCTTTACGAATTGAAATTTGTTTATGTGCTTGCTTTGCCATTCTTGAAAGAGCTGCCATTGGTTCCCCTTGGCTACCAGTTGTTAAAATTGCTACCTTCTTCTCTGGGAAATTATCCACTTCTTGCAGTGAAATAACCATGCCATCTGGAACATCTAAATATCCAAGACGTCTTGCGATATCCACCACTTTCACCATACTACGGCCTACAACAGCTACTTTACGTCCTGTTTCAGCAGCCGCATCAAATACTTGTTGAATACGATGTACATTAGAGGCGAAAGAAGCAACGATGATACGGCCTTCTGCACCATAAAATACTTTTGAAATCTCTATTCCAACTTCTTTTTCAGAACCTGTATAACCAGGACGCTCAGCATTTGTACTATCTGATAACAGACAAAGAACACCTTCATTTCCGATTTGAGCCATCTTTCCAAGGTCTGCTCCACTGTTACCAATTGGTGTTTGGTCAAATTTAAAATCTCCTGTATATACGATCGCACCTTTTGATGTATGGAAACAAACACCAACGGAATCTGGAATACTATGTGTTGTACCAAAGAATGAAACCGTTGTCGTATTGAATTCTACTTCTGAATTAGAATCAATTGTTTTTAAATCTACACGACCAAGCATTCCTGCTTCACCAAGTTTTTCTTGTATTAAACCTACTGTTAACTTAGTTGCATATACTGGGATTGAAAGTTTACGCAGTACATAAACAATTCCACCAATGTGATCTTCATGACCATGTGTAATAAATAAACCTTTTACTCGTTCTTGATTTTCTACTAAATATGTAATGTCAGGGATAACAATATCAATTCCAAACATCTCGTCTCCCGGGAACATCAATCCTGCGTCTACAATAAAAATTTCGGAATCAATTTCCACACAATACATATTCTTCCCGATTTCACCTACTCCACCGAGAGCAAATACTTTTACAGAATCATTCTCTTTTCTCTTCATGTTGTTGCCTGGTTTAAAAATCTTACAAACACTGATTTCACTAAAATTGTAGAGACACCAGGGAAACTCTACAACCACCATATATTCACCGTCCAAGACGAATGTCCTTACCGTTATGCGATATCATGTTCTCGTTCGTTTTTTAAACCAGGTTTCACCTCTCTTTCATTATATAAATCAAATATCTTATGCGATATGATATGAAAATTCCGTTAAACCATAATTTTTTCCAATTTTGCTAAGCATACCCGTACTAAGCTACTTAGCCATATTATAACTGATACAAGAAATAGAACACAAGTTAAATCGTGAGAAAGAAGGATGAAGTATATAAATTTCAAGGAGAATACCTGTAAAAAATTTCTTCCAAAATAAAAATGACCTAGTTTTTACACTAGGTCATTTTTATTAACGAGGAATCGATTGCATTACATCATGTAATGTTAGTCGTTCTTCTTCTGTTAATGGAATAAGTGGTAAACGCACAGATCCTACGTCTAATCCAACCATTTGTAACGCTGTTTTTACTGGTGTTGGGCTTGGTGCCATAAACAATGCATTCGTTACTTTAACAAGCAATTGATGCAATTTCTGTGCTTTTTTGAAATCTCCTACTTGGAATGCCGCAATCATTTCTTGCATTTCATTTCCAATCACATGAGAGGCAACAGAAACAATACCTTTAGCCCCAACCGCCATAGCTGGTAACGTTAAACCATCATCACCGCTGTATACAGCAAAGTCGTCCGCTGTTTTTTCAATAATTTCTGTCATTGTTAACACATCGCCACCAGCATCTTTAATCGCAACGATGTTTGGTATTTCTGATAAACGAACAACTGTATCAACGGAGATTTGTACAATAGATCGTCCTGGAACATTATATAGCATAACCGGAAGTTCTGTACTTTCAGAAATTGTTTTAAAATGCAGATACATTCCTTCTTGACTCGGCTTATTATAATACGGTGCCACTAACATAATTGCATCGACACCAACTTCTGTTGCTTTTTTCGTTAACTCGATAGAAGCATGCGTATTATTGCTACCTGTTCCAGCGATTACGGGCACCCTTTTATCGACAACAGATACGACATGGCGATATAACGCTACTTTTTCTTCTGATGACAATGTAGGAGACTCTCCAGTCGTTCCTCCTACCACAATTGCTGTTGTACCGTTATCAATTAAATAATTTACCAATTTAGTTGTCTTCGCAAAATCGACGTTTCCATTTTTATCAAACGGTGTTACCATCGCTGTTGCAATTGTCCCAAAATCTATCATGGTCTCACTCCTTACTGTTCCAGTTGCTTTTCTTTTGAAAGCTCAAACGCAGTATGCAATGCATTCACAGCTTCCACTAAATCTACTTCTTTTACAAGCACCCAAATTGTCGTATGACTATCAGCTGATTGTAAAATTTGAACACCTTTTTCTGCTAAAGCTGTAACGATTTTAGCAGTAACCCCTGGAATACCTGCCATTCCAGCTCCTACAATAGATACCTTTGCACAGTGCTCCGTCACGATTGGATCATATCCAAGCTTATGAAGAACTTCAACAGCACGCCCAGATACATTATCACTTATTGTGTATGCCACGCCTGTAGGCGAAATGTTAATTAGGTCTACACTAATTCCTTCATTTGCCATTTCTTTAAAAACATGCTTTTGCAAATCGTACGATCCGTCTTTCGCAACTACTTTAATTTGCGTCACATTTGATACATGGGCAATTCCTGTAACTGGACGTTCCTCTATATCACGGCCTTTTGTAGCACCGGCATATGCAGCAATAAGTGTCCCTTCACTATCAGAGTACGTAGAGCGTACACGAAGTGGCACCTTTGCATGCATTGCAATTTCAACTGCACGCGGATGAACAACCTTCGCACCTTGATAAGCCATGTTGCAAATTTCATTGTACGTCACGTTTTGAAGATGACGCGCGTCCTTTACTATACGAGGATCAGCAGTCATCACACCTTCTACATCAGTAAAAATATCGATATATTCAGCATGAAGCGCAACACCTAGTGCCGAAGCTGAAGTATCACTACCACCGCGTCCAAGTGTTGTTATATCGCCATCTTTCGTTTGGCCTTGAAACCCAGTAACAACAATAACATCTACGTTTTGTAACTCTTCATGTATACGATCACAATTCATTTCAACAATCTTTGCGTTCGTAAAATCATCATTTGTCACAAAACCAGCTTGTGCACCATTCAGTGCTGCTGCTTTTATTCCGTTTTCATTTAACATATTTGAGAAAACGATTGCCGAGATTAATTCTCCGCATGATAGTAATAAATCCTGCTCACGTTTTGAAATACTAAATTCATTTTGATTTACAAGACTTAATAATGTATCCGTTGCATATGGTTCACCTTTACGTCCCATAGCTGATACAACTGTAACTACTTTATAACCAGCATCTAATGATTTTTTAACATGGTGAAGTGCATGCTTACGTCCATTTTCGTCACGTACAGATGTACCACCAAATTTTTGAACAATAATTTTCATTTTCTTTGCACCTTCTCTTAGCCGTTTACACTAATTGTAATTTTACTAATCGTTCTGCAATTTGAACAGAGTTCCATGCAGCACCTTTTAATAAGTTATCAGATACGACCCAAAGATGGAATCCTTTTTCATTATTTAAATCTTTACGAATACGCCCAACGAACACTTCGTTTTTACCTACTGCAGTAGATGGCATTGGGTAGAACTGTTCTGCTGGATTATCTTGCAGTACTACTCCTTCTGCATTTGCAAGTAGGTTTTTCATATCTTCTACTGTTACACCTTCTTTTTCTACTTCAATGTAAACAGACTCAGAATGACCTGATACAACAGGTAAACGTACACATGTTGCTGCTACTTCTAACTCAGGCATATGCATAATTTTTTTCGTTTCATTAATCATTTTCATCTCTTCAAATGTAAATCCATTATCTTGAAACTTATCAATTTGTGGAATAGCATTAAAAGCAATTTGGTAATGTTTTTTATCACCTGATACAGGTAAAACACTTGCCTTTACTTCTTCCCCATTTAAGATTGCTTGTGATTGTTCATGAAGCTCCTCAATTGCAGCAGCTCCAGCACCAGACACAGCTTGATATGTGGAAACAATTACTCGTTTTAAACCAAACTGTTGACGAATTGGTTCAAGAGCAACTACCATTTGAATTGTAGAACAGTTTGGATTTGCAATGATACCACTATGTTCTTTTAAGTCATTTTCATTCACTTCTGGTACAACAAGTGGTACATTTTCTGTCATACGGAATGCACTTGTATTGTCAACAACAATCGCACCACGTTTTGCTGCTTCTGGTGCTAATTGTTTCGATACAGATCCGCCTGCACTAAAGAGTGCAATATCGACTCCTTCAAAGCTTTCAGGAGTTGCTTCTTGTACTATGAATTCTTCTCCTTTAAATACAAGCTTCTTGCCTGCAGAACGTTTAGATGAAAGTAACGTTAATTTCCCAATTGGAAATTCTCGTTTCTCTAAAGTATTTAACATTTGTTCACCAACTGCGCCGGTTGCTCCAACTACAGCGACATGAAAAGTTTTTTGCTTTTCCATCACTATGCCCCTTTCTAGATACCAATCCTTCTATACTTAGAATTAGAAGGAGTATAAAATACCCCTTCTAATCTTAATAACGTTAATTTTATCATATTCTGCGATAAGAATGATGGTTTCATAAAAAATTGTCCGTTTTTTTTCGTTTTTTAATTCATATATCTGAATTTTTCTACAACAACAGGTTGTATTTGCTTCCCTTCTATCGCTTCTACAATTGTATCTTCAAGAAGTTCCATACGGGCTACCATTGAGTTTGGTTTTTTCTCTGGTGCATCTTGCCCAAATGGCACAAAATAAATATGTTTTGTCGCCATTAAACGCATAAGGTTTACACCAACAACATGACGACAAAAAAAGAAATATTTTTTATTTACTTCTATTATATATGTACAACGTTACAACGTTTAATAATTATAACTTGTAACATTATAATCATTTTTATAGTCTACGTTTGCAGACACCTCTTTCTTTTTATCTCCAGATACATAACCGTCAACATTAATCCAGCTTCCAGAGATATCGTTAGAAAATTCCACTTTGGTCACTACGATATCCAAATTCTCCTTTACCTTAAAGTATTCAATAGCTGCTTTCGATGCTTTTTCTTTTATCTCTGTCTCTTCTTTTTCACTATAGGGGTGCGTAGCTTTATAAAATTCATAAATAGCACACGAACCCATTCCTAAAATTAACAAAAATATAACGAATAGAATTTTTTTCATTTATTATTACCCCATTACTATTATAATATTAAATATTCAGAAATAAAGGGACATTATAGGGAATGAAATCTCAGATAAAACCTATAAAGATTTGTCTAGCGCAACTATAGAGCTAAGCAAAATCACAAATTATATGTAATCTATAAATTCCTCACTCTTTTCCACTTTCTATCTCATGTAGTTTTTTGCTTATAGTCACTCCAGATACTTCGTAATTATAATTATAATCTACTGTTGCAGATACCTCTTCTCCATTTTCCTTAACATATCCATATACAAAAATAGAACTACCTCCCAAAGACCCAGAAAACTCAACTTTAGTAACTTTAATATCCCAATTTTTTTCTTTTTTAAAATAATCAACAGCAGCTTGTGAAGATTTTTCTTTCATTTCCTTTTCTTCCTGTACGGTGTAAGGATATATCGCTTTGTTATATTGAACCGCAAGATACGCCCCTATACCAAAAACTACCAAAACAATAACGATTATTACCTTTTTCATTCGTTTATCACCCTTAATCCATTATAAAGAAGGAAAATATAAAAGAGCCCTATTAATCTGAGGTCTCTGAAAAAGGACTCCATCACCTACTATATACAGGTGACAACCCCCTTTCTTTTTCAACATATCGATAAAATGCTCATTATTTTTTCAAAGCAATCACTTTTTCAGTGCCATCCTTAATCTAGGTCTCTTTTTTTCTGCATTACTATTCTTGGACTCTATAATCATCTTTCCAGTAAACAGTAACAGCAAATGTTTTGGTTTCATCATTAGAATAATGTCCATTAACAAAAATTGTACCTCCACCTAACTCTCCTGAAAATTCCATGTCTGTAACAATAACATCAACATTTTTTTCTTTTTTAAAATAATCAATAGTAGCATGTTCAGCTTTGTCTTTTATTTTTTGCCTTTCTTCAGGGGACATAGATGTTATAGGGCTTATAATCGGTCTTAATTTAATAACAGTACAGGCTGCAACACTGATAAGAATAATGCTTAATATGATTATAATTTTTGTTGATTTTTTCATTGTATTTCACCCCTGTACCATTACATTCAGGTTTTGTCTAAAACATCCCACTTTTTCTAAAGCCTCTGATATATTTATAATCTCATCAAAAATAAATTGTATAGGCAATTCTTTCAAATTGTATCTTCCTATGGGTTTCGATATTTTTATGCTAATACATAGAGCAGTGTTTTTAATTGTAATTAAACATAATGCGGTACAGGTATTGTTCATTTAGAATAATTAATCACTCGTGTATGCAACTTTATAATCATTTTTATATTCTATACTTGCATATACTTCTTTCTTTTTGTCGTCAGCTACATAGCCATAAACATAAATTGAATTTCTAGTAATATCCGTTGAAAATTCAACTTTTGTCACTGTAATATCCCACTTTTTCTCTGTTTTAAAATACTCGACAGCTACTTTGGAAGCTTTTTCTTTCATCTCTTGTTCTTCCTTTTCAGTGTAAGGATGAGTAGCTTTATAAAATTCATAAATAGTACATGAGCCCATTCCTAAAATTAACAAAAATGAAATTAATAGTATTTTTTTCATTTATTATCACCTCTATTACTAATAATATTATCATTATTTAGAAAAGAGGGAATGTTATGGGGAATGGAATCTCAGATGAAACATATAAACATTTGTCTGACTCAGCATATAAAAAAGAGGAAGCGGTAGTTACTAATAATGGAGGAGAAAAGACAAAGTGGATACCAATCTATCCTGAAGGAGCAACATTACATGATCCTGTAACTGGGTTTGATGCAACTGTATACCAAAACGATAAAACTGGTGAAATTGTAATCTCTTATAGAGGTACAGAAGGAGGGGAATCAATAGACCGGTCAGGGCCAGATTATTGGACAGATTACAGGCATATACTTAAAGAAGAAAAACCTCTACAAGATGGAGAGAAAATAGATCCCTCCGATAAAACTCAAGTAATAGCACCAAATCAATTTACGCAAGCAACGTCTCTCTTACAAATAGTAAAAGAGAAATATGGTGATAAAGCTGAGATAACAGTCACAGGTCATTCTTTAGGTGGCGCAAATGCTCAATATGCTGCAGCGATGTGTGATGTACCTGCAGTAACCTATTCTGCTCCCGGTGTTTATGATATGTTGCCAAAAGAAATTCAAGAAAAGGTAGACTCAGGAGAATATAAAGGAAAAATCATCAATTATATAAACCCTAAGGATTCTATTTCTGGTGGCTTTCTATGGGAAGATAAAGATCATATTGGCGATACATATATGATTGATTCGGATTTTAAAACGGCTACAGATGATTATGGTGTACACATGATTGATAGATTTCTTGATTCAATAGGAGCAGAAGATTATCATGGATTAAGTAAATATCACTTCGATAAATTCGGAAATATAGATAACGGTAAATTGATAGATGCTAGTACAGGAAAAGAAATTTATCAATCTCCGAGATATTCTATTAATGGTGTCGGGGAGGTAAAAGTTATCATGGAATATCTAGAGAAGTCAGCAAACGAAATGAAACAGAGCGCAGAAGCCTTCCGAAACCATATCCCACGGGTAATTGACGAAGTAAAACAGTCTCTAAAATCAACAAAGAGTCAGCGTATGGAAAATAGAATAAATGAACTTTATCACCTTTTAGATCAGACTAGCCGAGTATATGCTTTAAAGTCTCAAGAAGTTGCAGAGTTTATTAAGAAAAAGGCGGACGAATATAAAAATGCGGACGAAAATTTCCAAGGATTTGGGTGGTTAACAAAATGAGACAAATGTACTTTAACGAAGAACATATAGAAGACGCTTTTGAAAGCTTAAACAAATTAATCACATATATAAATGAAAATCAAGAGCGTATCAATGACATTTATAACCTCGTACAAGCTGGTTGGTCACAAAATGGTGCGGGAAAAAAAGCGACGGAAGATTTAGGAACGTTACGTAAAGAATTAAACCACAGTATTGATGAAATACACACAAAGAAAAAAGAATTAAGAAATGATTGGGAACTAATTAAGGCTGTAGATAGAAGTTATAAATAAAAAAGCGCCGGCTCGTATTGATGTGCAACCCAATTGTTAGACACACTTAACAATTGGAGGTGCACTTTTTTATTACTTCACATATACATTAGCTTCATTATTAAATCTATCACATGACCATATAATTAATAAGAACAAAACTTTATTATATGAAAAAGTAATTCTAAAGAAGATGCCTTTTATGTCTTTAATTATTCGTCTAAGGTATATCTAAAATATAAAAAGAATTAAAAAGATCATACAAAATTAAGTTAATACTTGTCGCATTAAATTAAATTGGATTGAATTGAATTATATTCGATTAACAACTAATCATAATCTAAAAACAAAAATCCCTCTCACTCGAGAGGGACTTTCACTTTATCAGCTAAATTCTCTTTTATATTTTCTTTTACATAACAATACATAGTAAAATATTAACCGGTATATTTCCTTCAACAATAGGGAAATCGAATAACTGTTTATAAAGGTATACCTTTACAATATGAAGTAATTACACATAAAAAATTTTATTCAAAAAAGATGACATACCATAACCCTAACAGAGAAACCCATCCAATTGTCAATAATATGTATCTGAAAATTTTCATATATGCCCCTTTTAGATATTATGTGATAAGGTAATAAAATTACTTTATTTTTACAATATAAACAAATATACAATGCACAAAAATTATAGTTTCAATCCTTTTCATTATTCGTATATCCTATATCATATACAAATAGGGAGAGATGATTTATCTCTCCCTAAAATCCATTTGCTATATCAAATTAGCGAGTAACTCCACCGCCAAGTTGTTGTTCAGCTAATGCTACTAGACGTTTTGTGATTTCACCACCAACAGATCCATTTGAACGAGCTGTTGCGTCTGCGCCAAGTTGTACGCCGAATTCTTGTGCGATTTCATATTTCATTTGATCAAGAGCTTGTTCAGCCCCATTTACTAATAATTGATTACGGCTGCCACTATTATTGTTTGACATGTTATATCCCCTCCTTCACTCTTTAATATGTAAAAAAGCATTCGAAAATATATAGCCCTTTTTTTGGTATTAATTTTTATTGTTTTAACACATAATTCATACTTATATTTCACAAAATAGTATTGTGTAGGAGCGCGGAAAATCTTCTTGCCATATGGGTATCATGTAATGAGTGAACCTCCTGAATACGATGAAACGGGTTGTGCTTTATGAAAGTGCAACCCGTTTTTTATTGAAAAGTACTATTCCTACATGAAAGTTAAAAGATAGGAGAACCATTTATGAAACATATTGTTGCATTATTAATTAAATATACCGCTATTAGTGCTGTATTATTGATGATATTAGGCATATTCCAGGGCGTTTCGATTCCTAGAATATTACTGATTTCATTACTAATTACAGGGACAGCCTACTTAACAGGAGATTTATTTGTTCTACCTAGGTATGGGAACATGGTTGCTACAATTGCAGATTTCGGGTTAAGTTTTTTAGGAATCTGGGTATTAACTTATCTTCTTACAGACAACAATTTCGCTCGAAATATTGTCGCATCTTCATTTTGGGCGGCGTTTCTTATTGGTGTGATAGAAGTATTTTTTCACATTTATATGAAAAAGTTGGTTTTATATGAAGACAATGATTCCCGAAAATCAACTAACATACATCATGATAGATATGCTATGGAGATTTCACATGAATATTTAAACCGTTCTGAAATAGAAAAAGTAAGATCCATTCAAAAGGAAAACGATACAAAGAAGAAAATGAAGTAAAAAAGTGGCTTTTAGCCACTTTTTTTATTAAGCTTGTTCAGTATTTTTTATATGTAATGGCGGAGGAACTACCCAGCCTTTCTTCTTACTTAGACGTAGTAAAGTTGCCCCAGCTTGTGCTTTTTTCATATGGAATTGTCCAAAAAGCATCCCTACGTCTTCTCGAAGACATTTCCCCATTATTTGACTACAAATTACTAATCCTGCCGCTAGACCTCCAGAAACTGCTGCTGCAATCTCAGCATCATTGATGCGTGCCCCAGGAGGAATATCTTCAATAGATGCAACCGGTCTTTCTGGAGGTGCTGGTGGTAAAGCCACTCCATTTACCTTTAAAAGAGCTTTTAGTTCTTCTATTTCAGAAGTCATATCATTCTCAATTAAGTTTTCTAAGAACTTTTTTAAATCTTCATCACCCGTATGATTTATAAATACTTGATGTCCAGCAACAGCTCCTTGTGCTGCAAGAAGATAACTCCAAATATCAAATACTTCTCCATAATGTAAAGGTTCATTTTGAGGATTTCCACTTAATACACCCATTTTAAGATGCCTCCCTTTTGTAAATATCATAGTTAGTATGCTTTTCAATATTGAAAATAAATTTTTAAGTATATGTGTTCCTAAAAAGGATTTTTTATGATTCATGGGAAACACCTTCCCCACAAAGTATATGTTTGTAATCTAGAAAAGAATTTTTCACATAAAATACTCAAGGATTATTATTTAAAATTATCAACAATCTTTGAGTACAAATGCAGTCATTATGAGAGTTTATTTTATAAATTAAATACAGACCATATGGAAAGTTGGATATGATAACTACTGTAACCTGCTATGTTTCCAATAATCAACCATATCGATTGCCATAATCTTTTCTATTTTTGGGTGAAGTTAACGAGTAACGCCACCACCAAGTTGTTGTTCAGCCAGTGCTACTAAGCGTTTAGTAATTTCACCACCAACAGAACCGTTTGCACGAGCTGTTGTATCTGCACCAAGTTGTACACCAAACTCTTGCGCAATTTCATATTTCATTTGATCAAGTGCACTTTCAGCAGCCTGAACTAATAATTCATTACGATTTCCACTCTTATTGTTTGCCATATTGTATCACCTCCTATGTTTTTAATATGCTACGAATCATAGAAAAATATAAATTCCTTTTTATGGTATTATTTTATTTTAGAATTTGAGTATAAGTTTTTCCTTTCTTCTTAAAATATGGGTGAGAGAAACAGGAAGAGGAACTGTTCTAACATCTTTTGATCAAAAGGTTTGTTTGAAATGATTGTGTGATTCCTCCTTCTCATCTTCTTTTCTCTTGCTTGAATTTATATGGGAATAACAAGTAAATGGAATCTAATACAAAAATTGTTCATAAAGTGAATGAGTTACATGAAATGTTAACATTTCAAAATGTATATATGACCAAATTTAGAAATTGAACGGGGAAAGCTCTTCCCAGTACCAAACTATGATATCACTAAGTATCCTGAGTATAGAAAGTACGTAAAAATTGGATTTCATAATGCTCCATTTAATTTTAGGTTAGATGGAACAAGAATCGGAGAGATTTCCCAAGATGAATCACCAAGTAGGAACAAAGAAACCTTAAGCGGGATGGAACCACAAAAAGAATTTCCGGTTCCAGAACTTCCCGAAATGCCAAATGAGCATAGTCCAGGTTTAAAAGACATGGACTTATAACTATTTATAAAAGGTCGGTCCTTTAATTGGGACCGATTTTCCTTAACTAAGTTGTGTTCATATGACTATACTAACTCTATTAGATGTCTGAACATAAATATAAAAAGCAACTGTATGTACAGTTGCTAAACATTCATTTTCAAAAAGGTTGATAACTAGACTGATTTAGTCCTCTCGGGTACTGTGTTAATTATAATCGCTAAATATAAATTTCTTCACTGCACAGACAGTTCTTATTTAGTATTTAAATATAAATAAAACAATTAGAGATATTCAAATAAAAAGCGAAGGACAGAACCTAAAAAAAGGGAAAAAAACAAGGATTTTCTTTAGTTAGAATATAAAAATATAAGGATTAATAAATAATTATGTAAGGATTATAGTATTTAATCTCATTAGTAGTAAATAAATAGTCCAAACCTTTTCCGTATAGTATGAATATTTTATTATAGGGAATTGCTTGTCCCTAACACTACGTATATATGGAAAGAAGGGATTTTATGTATTCAGATGATTATCATTCATGCGAATCTAGATGTTCATCTAGCAGTCAATTATGTAATGAATTTGCGAGAATCTTAGGTGGAGAGGGATCAGTCACTCAGGAGGGAGTATGTTTGGTACAAAAGTTTCGTAATATTAGATTTACGATTCTTGGACGTAGAACAAGGTCTCCACTTGTAAACCCTCAATTTTTTTCATTTGAAGATCTGGATAGTAGAGGTAATGCGTTAAATTTAGGAGAAACTGTGCTTTTACAAGAAGAAATTAACCCGTTATTAACTGAACTTAGAAAAAGAGATATTATAGTTACAGCGATTCATAATCACTGGTTATTTGACGAACCACGGGCAATGTATATGCACTTTGAATCTATTGAACCACCATTAGAGTTTGCTAGAAAAATAAGAGCAGCATTTAGAGTATTAAGAGGATAGTCTGATTTTACAACAGGGGGGATTTTAATCCTCCCTGTGTTTTATTTATCTTTATGATTTTTAAGTAAAGGACATCTCTAATCCCCTTTTTGGATAGTAATTGCTGTATTATAATTTTTATTTATTCCCTGGAGCAGGTTGATCCACTCCTTTAACATGGTGTTTATGCCCATCATCTTCAGTCGTGTAAAAATCATAATAATGAACATGCATTCCATTTCCAACAGGAATGGCTGGTCCTGAGTATGCCTTATAATAATGGGTGTGCCCATCCTCAAATAGAACATATCCTTCTGTATAGTGAATATGTCCCCCCTCTTGTGTCGGAATTGGTGGAGATGTTACATCCAAGCATTGATGTACATGACCATCTGCCACGGATGTATAATCAACAGATCCATGGTTATGATGTGGTACAAATCCGGAAACAAAATCATTTTTTCTTACTTTTCTATCCAATCTACCCACCCCTTGTACATGAAGATTACTTCTATAAACTATATGTTTAGAACAAAAAAGTGATTCTTAATAACAACTCATACTTGTATAACCTATACATATGAGGTTGATATAATGTACCATTGTTAGTAGTATCTAAAAAACACCCTAAATTAAGGATAGATCTTGTATCATCTAACCCAACGAATATACTCACCAAAATAAATCCATCCGCGATCTTTTACATGAACCCAATCACCTTCACGACGATCAATCTCGTAATCTTTTTGTTCTAGTACACCTACTACTTTTGAGTTCGTTGTAGAAAATTCACGTAAGCGCACATCAGAACCTCACCATCACGAAGACTATCTTTCGTATCTCCGTTTGATGTTCTAAACTTCACTATACTTCCAGTAGCCTTCGAAGTCGTTTGTGTTTCAGTTGCTTTAAAAGCTTTTTTTCAAAATTTCATGTCTGCGAACAGTTTTCTTTACTTCATCAGAGCATGTTTCTGCTTGCTCTTCACTGTTTGCAACAACAGAAATATTATATTCTGGAATACCATGCAATTCACTGATTAAAAAGTGGATAATAACAGACATTAGACCGTTTTTACCACCGCCGCGCCCTAGCATCCACAAGAATTTACGATAAAGTATACGCGCTCATTTTGTTCAATAAAAAGAGCATCCACGTCAGTAGATGCCCAAATGTGTAGGAGTTTTCAATGAGTATTGAATAGGACCTTGGAGATCTTGTCCCATACTCCAATATATGCTTGTCCTTCTTAAAATGTGAAAGAGAGCACTCCCAAAAATTAAGTGCTTTCTCTTGAAAAATTATGGGGTAACATATTGGAAACGAACTATCCATACAATTGTATGAATATACGCTTGTTCACATTCCTCATTATAATGAAGTAGCTGGCCCCTATGTTAAATATTTTGCTATTACTGCAGTGGCCCTGATTGTTTTCTATTTTGCTGTAAAAATAGTAATGAGAAGACGTAACAAGTAGTTAATTGTAAGGAGTGCTATAAATGTCTGATATAATCCGTCTCTTTATTGTCATGCTCATTGCAATTTATTTATTTTTCTCCGTAATGATGGAATTTCAAAATCCACAAAAAAGTATGTTCTGGTTCACGATTGAAGTCTTGTTTCTTTTGGGAACGTTACTATTAATAAAAGAATTCTTCATCAAATATATAACATAACTTTCTCTCTTCCTCCCTGAATAAAACTCAATATTCCGTAAATACTGTAGATATAATCTTTCTCCAGTCCCCCATTGGAGCCGAGCAGTTAGCCTTTGCTAGCTGCTCTTTTGTTTTTTTCACACTTCTCCCTCAATACTCATATGCTATTTTGAATCAAAAAATAATATCTAAGCTATAAAATGAAAGGTATCCTTTTACAACTTTCCGCTTGATTTCAAGACTCACTTTCCCTTAAAGAGCACTGTTCGAAGGTGCTCTTTTTATTGTGATGTTTTTTATAAAATGAAATTTTTGTTAGATATTTACACCTTGATGAGTAACTTGCATATATTATCATGTGTGCCACATTCCACTCTCTGAGGCCCTGATAAGAGCACGTATATAGTGCTCTTTTTATAGTGGATAATTTCAGTATCAAATGGCGTTTTTGTTGATTTTTGACACATTTAAACGAAACAAGCATATGTTATTGTATGGAGATTCTCTACTCATAGAAATCTACCTTTCTAATCTAAGAGCACGCTTATATGTGTGCTCTTAGATTATTTATTATGAAATAACGATTTTATTCAAAATGACGGTCCTGATTTATTTGGATACATTTACCGGTATTATTTCCAAAAAGTTCATGTTACGGTTAATTAGTCGAGTACGTCATTACTTGACGATTACCCTTAGGAACCCCGTAGATAAACGGGGTTTCTTTTATTTAAATAACTATTTTGTTCAAATTCTGGATAAATGTTAATATTCTTCATAAAGGAGGTCTACTAATGAAAAAGATTTTTTCAGTTATTTTCATAGCAATTTTCCTTTTAATAGTTCTATATTTTGTTGGTATGTCACTTTTTTGGAACCAGCCTTAAGTTAAAATAAATAATAAATTACCACTATGATTATTTAATAAATCTTCCGTCAATATAATAGATAACCCATTAAGTTACTTTCTCTATTACCCATGAACCAAACAGTTAGCTTTTGCTAGCTGCTCTTTTGTTTTTTCACACTTCTCCCTCAATACTCATATGCTATTTTGAATCAAAAAATAATATCTAAGCTATAAACTGAACGGTATCCTTTCACAACTTTTCAATTGATTCCAAAAATTCTTTTCCTTTAAAGAGCACTGTTCGAAGGTGCTCTTTTTATTGTGATGTTTTTTTAAAAATAAAATATTCATTAAATTTAGCGTTTTTATTCTTTTACGGACATACTCAGCTATCAAAAAACAACATACAATATAAAAAATTCACTTCAGAAGGAAAATCTGACTACAAAAGTTTTTCAAAAGATATTAGGGTCTTCATCTGGCTTTCAATATCTATTTTTATTTTGCCTTTTCCTGAATCAACATTCACATTCTGCTTCAAAGTGGCGCTTTTGTTTATTTTTGACACGCCTTAATGAGACAAGCATACTTTATTGTATGAAGACCCTCTCTCATAGATAGCTATCTTTCTAAGAGCACATTCACACATGTGCTCTTTTTTATCAAATAACGTTTTTGTTAAACTATTTATGAATAAGTGTCCATCGAAAAGTTATGTCTTCTGTGACTATTTGCTACAAATAATATGCAGTTTCATACGGAACCGTTGAAAAAGGTATCCTATACTGCATAATGTACATTGGATAATAATATTGCAATGAATGATAGTAAGGTTGTATACTTTGTTGCATTTGTTGTGCTTGTATCGCTTGTTGCTGTGCTTGTATAGCCTGGTGAACAGCTTGAATTGTACTTTGCGCAGGACCATGCCCACCTAAAGGACGCATTCGCATTTCATTGTAAAAATAACTGGGAAACATTTTTATTCACCCCACCCTCGTAAATATTCTCACCTGTCATCTTTCATACTATGAACATTGATTTAAAGTTGATAATTTGTGAAACTTTTTACCTTATCATTCTCTAACCTCTTTCTATTCAAATAACGCTTTCGTCCATTTTATCCAACTGATTTTCCCCTACCCTTTTACTGACTTTTCGGTACATAATAAATCCCTTAAATTTTTAAAATTTCGTCCAAGCACCATTTCTATTTCACAAATAATATATATGGACAACTGAAAAAGGAGAGTGACATACGTATGGCGGATTATTTTTATGAAAATGGTAAGAAGTGTTATAAAAACCAATATCACTCGTATTCTAGTCAAAAAGAACATAAATGTTTCGTTGAGACTCATACAATTTCCGGTTCGGGAGTAAATTTAACTGGAAATATCCCCCTAGATTTTTTCTTACGCCCTAACACTTCAAGAACTATTTTTGAAGACTTTACCAAAAATCACAATAAAACATTAATTCAGATTTCTGCTGCTGGTAATAGTGCCCCTTTTGACGTAACTATTCGAACAAGAGGATCTCGCATACCAATTACCGCTAGATTAAGTGAAGAGGATTCACCACGGATATTTCAAGTGGAGGATTTCGAAAGCCTTACTTTCTCAAATACCACTAACAGCCCTAGTGTGGGGAATATATTTATCCAAAAAACGTTCTGTATTTGCTGTAATGAAAAAGATAATTCTTGTAATGAATGTGACTATGAAGGTTAAAATTCATCACCAGAAGAATCCTTTATATAAAGGATTCTTTTTTCATATCACCATCCAATTATTCACTATTACACCTCCTCATTTCTTAACAAATAACGCTTTTATATGAAATCTGTACACATTTTTGACACATCTACTATCGCAATCCACTGAAAATTCGTGATAATATTAATTTGTTGAATACGCCAAATTTCGACATTGCACGACAACAATATCTCCCTTATCGAATCCCTGTCCCCCAGGGATTTTTCCTTGTATTCATTACTTTTTGTTTCACTAAATGTTCATCCCGAACAAAATTCAAATTTGATTAAAGTAACTGTGTTTTCCGCTCATCCATACGAGTTACTTTTCCACTTTTATATACAAAGGACTCTTCCCCATGACCACTTGTTGGTGGCTCTATTGAATGAATTTGTCCATCTTTCACAACATTTTCTAGCATTACGTAGCAATCCACCTATCGATGAATTGCAATATATACTTGTTCCCATATTTGTTCGCCTCCGTATTCAGTTTTCAAAGGATTACAATAAAATTTATAGAATACATAACTTGTCTATTTTTTATGAAAAAAAGAGGAATTAACCCTCAAGATTTTCTTTTTCTTGCATTTCTTTGATGATGGCCCAACCAGCCTCGTAATATGCTCGAAGGATGTTTTCAATTTCCTTTTGTGTTTTAGGTTCAGGAGCCACAACATAAACTTTCGTTTTTCCAAATTCATAAGTCGCTGCATATTCCTCTTGTTGGCTCATGATGTCACCTCTTGAAGTGCTTTATATATATTTATGCTTTAGATCAATTGGTACTGCCATTGGAAGTGCTGATATTTTCCACCTTTCTTTCTAACTAGTTTATAAGTGCGCTTTTCGCACGTTATATTTTAAAATTTTTTCTACAGTACTTTCTAATGCTTCTGCGATTTTTAAGGCTACAAAAAAGCAAAAGCAAACAATTCCAAACTACATTTTTGTATTCTTACTTTTATGTTAAGGACATTAAACCTCCCCGAAACAAGAAAAGAATCGATATATCTCATTGCAAAAACTTTCAATGTTTCATTCATCCTGCGAAGCAACACTTGTTGCATTATGAAAATCAGCTGCTAGCTTGTCATTTGGAAAATATTTTTTCACAAACATGTCTAATTACATAATAAAAACTATAACTTCTACTTAAACATTGAATTTTTATAATTTATGTCATGTACTCTTCGTATAATTAATACTGAATACAGGAGGTACTGCTATGAAAACCGCGATCTACTTACGTAAATCACGCGCTGATCTAGAAGCCGAAGCACGTGGTGAAGGCGAAACTTTAGCAAAACACCGTACTACCCTGCTGAAAATCGCTAAAGAGAAAAGTTTAAATGTTTTAGCTGTTCGTGAGGAAATCGTTTCTGGTGAGAGCTTAGTGAAACGTCCTGAGATGTTAGCACTACTCGAAGAAATTGAGGATAACAAATATGACGTTGTTCTTTGCATGGATATGGACCGTTTAGGTCGTGGTGGCATGAAAGAACAAGGAATCATTTTAGAGACATTTAAACGCTCCAATACGAAGATTATGACACCTAGGAAGACTTATGACCTTAACGATGAGTGGGACGAAGAATACAGTGAATTTGAGGCGTTTATGGCGCGTAAAGAGTTAAAGATTATTACCCGCCGTATGCAACGTGGTCGTATTGCAAGTGTAGAGGCTGGCAATTACCTTGGTACGCATGCACCATACGGATACGATATCCATCGCTTAAATAAGCGTGAGCGTACGTTAACGATTAATCTAGAAGAAGCCTCTGTTGTCAGAATGATATTTGAATGGTATGCAAATGAGGATATGGGAGCCTCCATCATTACGAACAAATTAAATCAGCTTGGCTATAAAAGTAAATTAGGGAACGACTGGAATCCATACAGCGTGTTAGATATGTTAAAAAATAATATTTACATCGGAAAAGTAACGTGGCAAAAAAGAAAAGAAGTGAAACGTCCGGATGCAACGAAACGTAGTTGCGCTAGACAAGATAAATCAGAATGGATTATTGCGGATGGAAAACATGATTCGATTATCTCAGAAAGTTTATTTGAAAAAGCACAGGAGAAATTAAATACGAGATATCACGTTCCTTATAATACGAATGGATTAAAGAACCCCCTAGCCGGGATTATCAGATGTGGGAAATGCGGATACAGCATGGTGCAAAGGTATCCAAAGAATCGAAAAAAGACAATGGATTGTAAACACCGTGGTTGTGAAAACAAATCAAGCTATACAGAATTAATCGAAAGACGTTTACTCGAGGCTTTAAAGGAATGGTATATCAATTACAAAGCTGATTTTGCTAAAAATAATCAAGACAGTCTTTCTAAAGAAAAGCAAGTAATAAAAATAAATCAAGCTACATTACGCAAGCTTGAAAAAGAATTATTAGATGTTCAAAAGCAAAAAAATAATTTACACGATTTATTAGAACGAGGCGTTTATACGGTTGATATGTTTTTAGAACGTTCTAATGTTGTATCAGATCGCATGAATGAAATTACTGACATGATGGAGAACCTCCAAAAAGAAATTAATACTGAAATAACAAAGGAACGCGTAAAAAAAGATACGATTCCTCAAGTAGAGCATGTATTAGATCTGTATTTCAAAACAGATGATCCAATGAAAAAGAATAGCCTGTTAAAGTCCGTTCTGAAAAAAGCTATTTACACGAAAGAAAAATGGCAAAGGCTCGATGATTTCAAGCTTGTGCTCTACCCTAAGCTCCCTAAAGATGGCGACAAATAAGCGTTTGCTTTTTGTCGTCATCCTCTTGGTGTAATTAGGTTTACACCATTTAGACCAAGAGCATCGTTTGTCGAAACAGCTAATACAACGGGTTTCCCATTCCGAAGCGTTGCCTTTGCTGCCATTAGTACCGGAGAATCTGTCATCGCATTAGCAAATTTACTCATTGAATTTCCTGTTAGTGGAGCAATCACCATACAATCTAATGGTATTTTGGGACCAAGTGGTTCTGCCCCTACGATAGAATTAATAACCTTATTTCCTGTTATCTCCTCAATTCTTTCAATCCACTCTGCCCCTTCACCAAATCTAGTATTTGTTGTTTGTACAGTGTATGAAACAACTGGCAGTACTTCCACCCCCTCTGCAATCAGCTTTTCTACATGTGGCATAACTTCTGCATACGTACAATGCGAACCTGTAAATCCAAAACCAATCCGCTTCCCTTTCAAACTCATTTCCCATTCTCCTCTCTTGCAACCATCTCTGCTGTTAGTAGCTGAGAAAGAACATTCGCCAAAATTTGCCCCGCTGTTTTCGGTGCAACAATTCCGGGAAGACCTGGCGCTAGCAATGCTTTAACTCCTCGTTTCTCTGCATAACGAAAGTCCGTGCCACCTGGTCTAGAGGCTAGGTCAATAATTAAAGTGTGCGCCGGCATCCGTGAAATGACACTTGCTGTTACAACAAGGTGTGGAATTGTGTTAATAACAATATCAATATCACTTACTTCCTCCTCAATGTTATGCATATAAAAAGGAGAAAACATCATTTCCGAAATACGAGCGATATGTTCCGAGCGCCTTGCTCCTACTTTGACATGCGCTCCTAGTGATTGAAAAGCCCTAGCTACACTCATTCCAGTTCTACCAAATCCTAAAACCATTACATTCGAACCGTGAATCGTATAATCTGTATTTTGAATAACCATCATTAATGTTCCTTCTACCGTTGGAATAGAATTGTAGATCGCTACATCATCACGATCGAATAATTTCACAAGTTTTCGATTTGTAGTAGTTACAATATTCTCCAAATACGGTGTACCAATTCCTGAATATATAGTAAAGCTTGCTGGTGTTTTTTCAATTTGTTCCTTCGTAATCACTATTTTTTCATTTGAAAAAATAGTATCTACTTCCCCTTTTGCATTTGTTCCTGCTACCGGCAAAATAATTGCATCTAAAGAAGTGAAATCTAGATCTTGCATACTCTCTTTTGCTGCCCCTGTAAAACCATGATCCAGTTGATCGAACCCTACTAATGAAAGTTTTGCATCAAGTTCAACTAACTTACGAATCACTTCTAGCTGTCTCGCGTCTCCTCCTATGACAGCGATGTGCATCTCAGTCAACATTCCCTACTTCACCTTCTTTTTCTATCATTTATAAGAAAAGCGCCTACTTTTTCTTTTTCCTCCACATCATATGTACCGTACGAGTTAGAGGTGATTGAAAAACAAAAGCATCCACTATTTCTAAACATGTGAAATTCTATAAAATAAAGCTATATTCATTAGGTGTTCTTTTATTAACATGAATTATTAGCCTTCACCAATTGAGCTTCTATAGGGGAGCATTTTATCTCCCGCTTTTTACTAAGCCTGAAAGTAGTGTATTACTACCCAGAAATAGAAAAAAAGACAACCAAAATGGTTATCTTTTACTGTGAGCCTGGACGGTTTGCAAGATCAAAAATAATCATATCATGACCGACCTTTTTAATCCGGCTCCATTCTACCCTTACTTCTTGCTGTTCTCTTTTGAAACCACCCCATTTTCCCACTGGTATAATAAGAGCTTGAATTTTCCCATCCTTCTCGTTTATTTCTAAATCAGCATGACCTAAAATCCCCATTCTTTCCGCACGTTCCAAATCCACAATTTCTTTTCCACTTAATTCACTTAAACGCATGTCACTCTCTCCTTTACCCAAAATCTTTCGTACAATACTCTCAAATCTCATCCTGTAATAAGTACGTATTCTACATATCTCTAAAAAATACCAAGAAAATGAAATCCTCTTCCTAACATTCAAAATCTCTTATAACGTTAAAAAGCTTATTACATAAAAATAACCGCATCTCCTCGTAAGAGATACGGTTATTTCGCCTTATTTCATTCCTTTTGGAAGCTCTCCATTTGGACTAATTAGTGCTGCAGAAAATTCATTGGTAAACATAGTGCGAACCAATGTATCTACATCTTTTTTCGTCACTTTGTTTACACTCTCAATAATTTCATCAAGAGAACGGTGTTTTCTAAGAAGTAATTCATTTTTACCATTACGACTCATACGACTATTCGTACTCTCTAAACTCAACATTAAATTTCCTTTAAGCTGTTCTTTACTGTTCACAAGTTCTTTCTCTGTAATACCGGTATTTTTCAACGTCTCTAAAGTTTCTTGCATTGTATCATATAAAGTATTTAATTGTTGGCTTCCTGTACCACCATAAAGTGTTAACATCCCTGTATCTTCATAAGAAGAATGATACGAGAACACTGAATATGCTAATCCTCGTTGTTCACGCACTTCTTGGAATAAGCGGCTACTCATACTTCCACCTAATATATTATTTAATACAATTAAGTTATAAATATCTTCATGTCCCATTTGCAATCCTTGGAATCCTAAACATAAATGAGCTTGCTCTGTTTCCTTCTTGCGAGCAACTTTATTAAAATGAAAAATTGGGCTATGTACTTGTTCACGATTTGTTGTTCCCTCATAGTTACCGAAATATTGTTCCACCGTTTGAACAAATGTTTCATCAATATTTCCAGCAATCGAAACTACAACATTTTCAGGTGTATAATGATCTTTTATATATTGACGCAGTGTATCCCCTGTAAATGTTTCAAGCGTTTCTTCTGTACCTAGAATTGGGTATCCAAGCGGATGCGTTTCATATGTTGCTTTCGTTAACATGTCATGTACGATATCATCTGGTGTATCTTCATACATTTTAATTTCTTCAAATACAACATTCTTCTCTTTCTTCAATTCCTCTTCATCAAATGTTGAATTAAAGAACATATCCGCTAAAACATCTAACGCATACTTAGCATGTTCATCTAGCACCTTCGCATAATAGCACGTATATTCTTTTGAAGTAAACGCATTTACTTGCCCACCAATGCTATCAAATGATTCTGCAATTTCTCTTGCACTACGCGTCTCTGTTCCTTTAAAAAACATGTGCTCTAAAAAGTGCGAAACCCCATTATTTTTCTCATTTTCATTTCTAGAACCGGCATGAATCCATATACCAATCGCAACTGAACGTACAGTTGGTATGTTCTCCATAACGATCCTTACACCATTTTTACAAGTATATTTTTTAATCAAAAACTTTCCTCCTAATGCCAGTTTCTCTAAATAATTGCTATTATTTAATGATAACAAGTTTGAACATGAATGTCATGTAAATGTATTTAATCAATGCGTTTTTCATCTAATAATTCCGTAATATTACCTACTTTATATCCTTGTTTTTTCAACTGTAAAATCATTGTATTAAGCGCTTCCGCTGTTGGAGATGTCGGGTGCATCAGTACAATTGCACCTGGGTGCACTTTCCTCAGCACCCGCTGAAGAAGTACTTCAGGCTCAGGGCGTTTCCAATCAATTGTATCAACTGTCCACATAATAGTCCCCATCTTTAACCCGGCCGCTACTTCTACAACTTCATCACGAAAACTTCCACTCGGTGGTGCAAACCATCGTACTTTTTGATTTGTAGCTGCCTCAATAATTTGATTTGTCTTTTGTAATTGTTCTTGTATCTGAGTTCTAGATAGCGTTTTCATATCGGGGTGTGTATAAGAATGATTTCCTACTTCTTGCCCTGCATCTACGATCATTTTTGCAAATCGTAAATTTTCTTTTACCCAGCGTCCTTCTAGAAAAAACGTTGCCTTTACATTGTGCTTTTTCAATGTTTCTAATATACGCGGAAGATATTCATTTCCCCACGCCACATTTATGGTTAATCCTACCATTTTTTTATTTGGGTTTCCACGATAAATAGGAGAAGGCGATAAATCTTCTAAGTGTATGCTTGGTGAAACTTCCCGATATACAAGGTGCTTCTCATCAAAATTCCCTATATTCTTCATGTAATTATATGATGCTTCAATATCAACCTCTTTACCATTATACCCTGGTGTCGCCTTCCAAATCTTATCAATTATCGCATTTTGTGGTGCAATTGAATACTGTTTCGCTTGTTTCTGAATTTTTTCATATAGATCGTCATTTGCCAACACTGAATACGAGCATAGGCCTATACAAAATAAGAATATAGCTATGAATACAAAGATACGAGTTCTCATCTAAACCCTCCCATTAACTATAACAAATAAGAAAAGTCCATTCTCTTCTTATCTTTGTTAATTTGAGCGTTATCATGAAAACTATACCTTTCACTAATAAAAATCTATGCATCAAATGTATTTTTATTTAACAAAAAAAGCCAGGAATCCTGGCTTTTTTACTTACTTCTGTTCTTGTATATTTTCTTCTTGTGAAGCTTCTTCTTTTGCCGCTTCTTTTTCTTGCTCTTCTTTTAACAATACTTTTCTAGATAAGTTCACACGACCTTGTTTATCAATTTCGATAACTTTTACTGAAATCTCATCACCGATTTTCACAACGTCTTCTACTTTACCTACACGCTCAAGTGCAAGTTCAGAAATATGAACAAGTCCATCTTTACCACTAAATAATTCAACGAAAGCTCCGAATTTCTCGATACGTTTTACTTTTCCTGAGTAGATTTCGCCCACTTGTACTTCGCGAACGATATCTTCGATAATTTTCTTCGCTTTTTCATTCATTTCTTGATCAATTGATGAAATAAATACTGTACCGTCTTGTTCGATATCAATTTTCACGCCTGTTTCTTCAATAATCTTATTAATTTGTTTACCGCTTGGTCCAATAACATCGCGAATTTTATCTGGATTAATTGTCATTGTGATAATTTTTGGAGCATATGCAGATAGCTCTTTACGCGGTTCAGCAATCACAGATAACATATGATCTAGAATATGCATACGCCCAATTTTAGCTTGTTGTAATGCTTCTTCTAAAATTTCGCGAGATAAACCTTCAATTTTAATGTCCATTTGTAATGCAGTTACACCTTTTGCTGTACCTGCCACTTTAAAGTCCATATCACCTAGATGATCTTCCATGCCTTGAATATCCGTTAAAATTGTGTAGTGCTCACCAGATTTCACTAGACCCATTGCAATACCAGCAACTGGTGCTTTTAATGGCACACCCGCATCCATCATCGCTAACGTACTTCCACAAATACTTGCTTGTGAAGTAGATCCATTAGATTCTAATACCTCTGATACAAGACGAACTGTATACGGGAAGTCCTTTTCAGATGGAATTACAGGTTCAAGAGCACGTTCACCTAATGCACCGTGACCAATTTCACGACGACCTGGTCCACGCATCGGTCTTGTTTCACCAACACTAAAGGATGGGAAATTATAATGATGCATAAAGCGTTTCGATTCTTCTACACCAAGACCATCTAAAATTTGCACATCGCCTAATGCGCCTAATGTACAAATACTTAGTGCTTGTGTTTGTCCACGTGTAAATAGTCCAGAACCGTGCGTACGAGATAAAATACCTACCTCTGATGCTAACGGGCGGATTTCGTCACTCTTACGTCCATCTGGGCGGATTTTTTCAACTGTAATAAGACGACGTACTTCTTCTTTTACAATTTTATATAAAATCTCATTTACTTGTCCTAATATTTCTGCATCAACTTCTTGTGCTTCATAATGCTCAATTACACGTTTTTTTACTTCGCTAATCGCATCTTCACGCGCGTGTTTTTCATGCACTTGAATTGCAGCATGCATATCTTTCTCTGCCATTTCACGAATAACTGTATCAAGATCTGCATTAACTTCATAAAGCACTACTTCTGCTTTTTCTTTACCAATAGCTTGTACAATCTCTTCTTGGAAAGCAATTAAACGCTTAATTTCGTCATGACCGAACATAATTGCTTCTAACATTGTTTCTTCAGGTACCTGATCTGCACCTGCTTCTACCATGTTAATTGCGTCTTTTGTACCAGCTACAACAAGATGAATATCACTTTTCTCTTGCTGTTCAACTGTTGGGTTAATAATGAATTCGCCATCGATACGACCAACTGTTGCACCAGCAATCGGACCTTCAAATGGAATATCTGAAATCGATAACGCTAATGAAGAACCTAACATAGCTGCCATCTCAGAAGAACAATCTTGGTCAACACTCATAACGATGCTGACAACTTGTACTTCATTACGGAAGCCATCTGCGAAAAGTGGACGAATTGGTCGGTCAATTAAACGACTTGCTAAAATTGCTTTTTCACTTGGACGACCTTCACGTTTAATAAAACCACCTGGGATTTTTCCAACTGCATATAAACGCTCTTCATAGTTTACTGTAAGCGGGAAGAAATCTACATTTTTTGGCTCTTTTGATGCAGTTGCTGTAGATAGAACTGCTGTGTCGCCATATCTTACTAATACTGCCCCGTTTGCTTGTTTTGCAAGCTGGCCTGTTTCAATTGTTAGCTGACGACCAGCTAAATCTATCGAGAAGACTTGCTTTTCTTGACTCATTTAAGTACCCCTCTCAGTTTAAAATATTCAATTCTTCTATGTAAATGGCTAATATATCACAATATTCTTCCTCTAGTATTACCGAAATTTAAGTAAGCTATTAAGAGTAGAAGATATATTTTTACCTAACAAAAAAGCGGGAATATTCCCGCTTCTTTGACTATCGACGTAAGCCAAGCTTTGTGATTAATTCACGGTAACGTGTGATATCGCTATTACGAAGGTAAGTAAGTAAGTTACGACGTTTACCAACCATCTTTAATAGACCACGACGTGAATGATGATCTTTCTTGTGAGTACGTAAGTGCTCGTTTAGAGTATTAATTTGCTCTGTTAGGACAGCAATTTGAACCTCTGGAGAACCAGTATCAGTCTCATGAGTTCTAAATTGTGCAATGATTTCATTTTTACGCTCTTGTGTTAAAGCCATCCTATTTCACCTCCTATTAATTAAACCCCCAATTACCGAGCAAGCGTCGGTGAGTCGCAATGCCAAGCAATGGTTGTCATAAAGTACATAACATAGAATACTACTTTTCATTCGAAAAAGCAAGTATATTCTTTCCAGTACTAAAATATTCTTGTGCTGTTTTTTTATCTTTTGCAATTTGGGTAACTAATTCATCAATACCATTGAATTTTTTCTCTTCTCGAATACGCATATGCCACTCAACAGTAACAACCTGATTATATATATCCTCATTGAAATGGAATAGATGCACTTCAATAGACAATTTACGTTCATCTTCTTTAAATGTTGGTTTATAGCCAATGTTACATACGCCATCATGCCACTCATCATGAACTTTTAATCTTACCGCATATACACCAACAGGTGGCAGAAGGTATTCATCGCTCAAAGCTACATTAGCTGTTGGAAAGCCAATTTGACGTCCACGTTTATCTCCGTGTACAACCGTTCCCTCTACTGTATAAGCCCTACCTAAAATAGATGGGATTTGTTCCATTTCTCCATTTCGAATCAGTTTTCGTAATGCTGTGGAACTTACTTTTTCTTCTTGAAACTCAACTCTTTCAATCACGGTCTGTGTAAACTCCCCTCTTGCATGAAATGGTAAAGTCTCCATCGTCCCTTTTCCTAAACGGCCATATGAATAGTCAAAACCTGCTACTACATGTTTTACATTTAGCCCAATAATATATTCATCTACAAACTGTTGTGGCTGTAATCCAGCAAATGATTCATCGAATTTCACCACATATAACATATCAATTCCTAAATCTGCAATTACTTTTTCTTTAATAGATAACGGTGTAATATACTCCACATGCGCTTCTTTTTTCCCTAAAACAACAGATGGGTGTGGATGAAAGGTTATGACAGCACTTTTATATCCTCTTTCATCCGCTATTTTTTTTGCTGTTCGAATCACACGTTGATGCCCTAAATGAATGCCATCAAAAAATCCTAATGCCATTACAGTAGGTGGTAATTCTATTTTATTTTGTTCGTGTGGATGAGTTAAATGAATAAGTTTCACGCTTGAATTCACCTTTTTCTGTAATAATCCTTCCAATAATTTATTATAGCTTTAGTTCTTGATTGTTAACAAGCACTTTCATTGGCTTTAACATGCCAGGGTGTTTTGGATGATGTTCATAAATCGCTAAACAACGTTCATTTTTATCAAATATTGTAATTAACGGCGCTGTAACTTGCAATTCATTCTTTAAAAACATACCATTTTTTATCTTTTCTGCTTGTTTTTCATCTACAACCATTTTTGGAAATTTACTTAACGCTTCATCAATTGAGATAAAAATAGACTCTACTGTTCCATTTTGCATGTTTTCTTCAATTTCTTCAAATGATATGCAATCTTCTAGCAAAAATTCTCCTGAAGCTGTTCTCACAAGATGTGACATATGTGCTGGGAACCCTAGTTTTTCACCAATCATAACCGCTAATGTTCTCACATACGTTCCTTTGCTACATGTAACACGGAAGCGGAATGAAAGATTCTTCCCTTCAAATACTTCACGATCATCAAGTAATACAAATTCGTGGATTGTTATTGTACGAACTGGGCGTTCAACTTCTTGCCCTGCTCTTGCGTATTCATATAGTTTCTTTCCGTTTACTTTTACAGCTGAATACATGGGAGGTACTTGCTCAAGTGTACCCGTTAATTCTGCTAATACGTTTTCCACTTCGGTACGTGTAATTACGCGATTTACATCTTGTTTTTCCACCACTTCACCAGAAGCATCTTCTGTTGTTGTTGAAAACCCTATTGTAACTTCACCTTCATATGTTTTTGTTTCACTTGTTAAAAATTGCGCAATCTTTGTGGCACGCCCTACACAAATTGGTAATACTCCTGTTACATCTGGGTCTAATGTTCCTGTATGACCAATTCTCTTTTCACGCAATATCTTTCTTAATTTAAATACACAATCGTGTGATGTCATTCCTTTTGGTTTATGTAATAGTACTACACCTTCCATATGTTCACCTCATCATAATACTTTTGTAGAAAATATTAACGCATTTCTTCGCCTGTGTCTTCAGTTTGGTTCTCGTAATAGATAAGGTCTATATACCGTATCCTCCTGACTTCCGCACCTCGAACTACTCAGCTCTCTTTAACCTCATTTTAGAACACTCATCTATATGCAAAACTTACTTTCCATTGAAAAAATGGATAGACAAATGTCTATCCATTATTCTTCACGTTTACCGTCTTTATTAATTTCATGTAAAAGTGTATCAATTCGATGACCATATCCGATAGACTCATCAAATTCAAAGGAAATCTCCGGCGTTTTACGAAGACGAATACGTTGGCCAATTTCTGAACGAATAAAGCCTTTCGCTTTCGCTAAACCCTTTAATGTATTTTCTTTCTGCTCTTCATCTCCTAAAACAGAAATATACACTTTAGCAATTTGTAAATCTCCACTCACTTGTACATCTGTTACTGTAACAAATCCAACACGTGGGTCTTTAATTTTGCGACTAATAATGTCGCCTAATTCTTTTTTCATTTGCTCGCCAACACGGTTTGCACGTAGTTTCATAACTATTCACCTCATTCAATACCATTCCAATTGTGTTATCGTACGTTCAATCTCAGGAAATGAATCAATGTACGCAAGTACACGATTTATTTCTTTTTCACAGACAACACGATTTGAGGATACGGAAACAATTGCAATTTCTGTACGTTGCCATACATCTTGATGTCCTACTTCCGAAATAGCCACATTGTAACGCTGTTTCACACGGGTTAGCACACGCTGTAAAATTGCACGTTTCTCTTTTAAAGAATGCACATCATAGATCATACACTCGAATGAGAGTGAAGCGATAATCATCGCTTCACTTCTTCCATAATGTATGCTTCAATGATGTCTCCTTCTTTAAGATCGTTGTATTTCTCAATTGTAATACCGCACTCGTAGTTTTGTGCAACTTCTTTCACATCGTCTTTGAAACGTTTTAACGTATCAAGTTGACCTTCGTAAATTACTACACCATCACGGATAATACGAACACCGCTATCACGCGTAATTTTACCGTCTGTTACGTAACAACCTGCGATTGTTCCAACTTTTGTTACTTTAAATGTTTGACGAACTTCCGCTTGACCAATTACTTTCTCTTCGAATTCAGGATCAAGCATACCTTGCATTGCCGCCTCGATCTCTTCGATTACTTTATAAATAATACGGTGTAAACGAATATCAACATTTTCTAACTCAGCTGTACGTTTCGCGTTTACGTCAGGACGTACGTTAAATCCAATTACAATTGCATTAGATGCAGAAGCTAAAATAATATCAGACTCTGTAATCGCACCTACGCCTGTATGGATAATTTTCACTTTTACGCCTTCAACATCAATTTTACGAAGTGATGCTGCCATTGCTTCTACAGAACCTTGTACGTCCGCTTTCACAATTAGGTTAATTTCTTTTACATCGCCTTCTTGGATTTGTTGGAATAAATCTTCTAGGCTTAATTTAGATTTTTCACCGCGCTGCGCAAGCAATGCTTGTTGTGCACGTGATTCACCAATTTGACGCGCTTTCTTCTCATCAGCAAATGCCATGAAACGATCGCCCGCTTGTGGTACTTCATTTAAACCTGTAATTTCAACAGGAGTAGATGGACCAGCAACTTTTACACGACGCCCGATGTCACTTACCATCGCACGAACACGTCCAAATGATGTTCCAACAACAATTGGATCTCCTACTCGAAGTGTACCATTTTGTACAAGTAATGTTGCGATTGTTCCTTTACCTTTATCAAGCTGTGCTTCAATTACAGTACCAGTTGCATAACGATTTGGGTTTGCTTTATATTCTTCTACTTCACTTACAAGTAGAATCATTTCTAGCAAGTTGTCAATTCCTTCACCTTGAATTGCAGAAATTGGTACGAAAATTGTATCTCCGCCCCAAGCTTCTGGAACTAATTCATATTCTGTTAATTCTTGCATTACACGATCCGGATTTGCTGATGGTTTATCCATTTTATTCACAGCAACAATAATTGGTACTCCTGCTGCTTTAGCATGGTTAATTGCTTCAACAGTTTGTGGCATAACACCATCATCTGCTGCAACAACAAGGATCGTAATATCTGTAACTTGTGCACCACGTGCGCGCATTGTTGTAAACGCTGCGTGACCTGGTGTATCTAAGAACGTAATTTTCTTGTCATTTACTTCAACTTGGTATGCACCAATGTGCTGTGTAATTCCACCAGCTTCGCCAGCAGTTACTTTTGAATTACGGATAGAATCAAGCAATGTTGTTTTACCATGGTCAACGTGTCCCATAATTGTAACAACAGCTGGACGCTCTTTTAAGTTTTCTTCATCGTCTTGCTCGTCGATAAATGTTTCAAACTCTGTTTCACTTACGATTACTTCTTCTTCTACTTCGATTCCGTAATCAGCAGCAAGTAACTCAATTGTATCTTTATCTAAATCTTGGTTAATTGTTGCCATAATACCTAGCATAAAGAGCTTTTTAATAAGTTCAGATGGCTCTTTTCCTAGTTTTTTTGCAAGATCGCCTACTGTAAGCGTACCAGAGAAAGTGATTTTGTCTGGTGTTTCTACAACTTGCGTTTGTTGTCTTCCAGCAAAGTTTTCTTGACGTTTGTCTTCATTTCCTTTGCCTTTTTTCTTCTTCTTATTACTGTTCTTTTTGCTGCGAACAACTTTTTCTTCTACTTCAAACTCATCTGCAACAGAAGGTTTTTCTGCTCCAGTATTATATTGATTATCTAATTTGTTTACTACTTCATCGTCTAACATTGTCATATGATTCGAAACCTCGATATTCATTTCTTTTAGTTTTGTAATAATATCTTTACTTGAGATATTGTGTTTCTTTGCATATTCATACACTCGAATCTTACTCATACCTTCACCCCCGGTAAGTTGTATCGAGCATGCTACGCAGCTTTTTCGCAAAGCCTTCATCTAACACAGCTACAACGACTCGCTCGTCTCTCCCAATCGCATGCCCTAATTGTTGTCGATTTTCGACTTTTCTCATTGGTATGTTGTAGTACGTGGTTTTATCAGTGATGCGCTTTGTAGTGTTCACTGACGCATCTTCAGAAAGCAACACAAGCTTTGCTTTGCCACTTCGTACCTCTTTTAAAACGAGTTCTTCACCCGAAATTATTTTTCGAGCACGGTTTGCTAGTCCTAAAAACGCTTTCCAATCGGACACCTATTTCGACTCCTTCTCAACGAGCTCAAGAAGCTCTTCGTAAAGAGAACTGTCGATCTTCGCTTTTAGATGATGTTCCAAAATATTTTTCTTTTGTGCTTGAATAATACATTCCTTGTCCTTTGACAAATATGCACCGCGTCCTGATTTCTTTCCAGTTAAATCAATGGACACTTCGCCCTCTTTGGAACGAACAATGCGAACGAGCTCGCGTTTTGATTTCATTTCTTGCGTTGCAACACATTTTCTTAACGGAACTTTCCGATTGCTCACCATCATCACCTCTATTCGATTTCGTCTTCAACTGAATCGAATGCGATCATGCTGTCTTCTTCTGTTACAATGCCAAGTTGCTTCGCATCAGACTCGCTCTTAATGTCAATTTTCCAACCTGTTAATTTTGCTGCAAGACGCGCATTTTGTCCACGTTTACCAATCGCTAATGAAAGCTGGTGATCCGGAACTACTACAGTCGTTGCTTTTTCTTCTTCATTTACAAGTACTTTTACAACTTGTGATGGACTTAAAGCATTTGCTACATATTCAACTGGATCGTTTGACCAGCGAACAATATCAATCTTTTCACCTTTTAGTTCATCTACAATGCGTTGTACACGTTGTCCTTTTGGACCTACACAAGAACCTACTGGATCAACATCGATATTCTCTGCATATACAGAAATTTTAGAACGATCGCCTGCTTCACGTGCTACAGAACGAATTTCTACAGTTCCATCATAAATTTCTGGTACCTCAATTTCAAATAAACGTTTTAAAAGACCTGGATGTGTACGTGATACGTAAATTTGTGGTCCTTTTGTCGTTTTTTCTACTTTTGTAATAAAGACACGAATACGATCGTGTGGTTTATATTGTTCGTTCGGCATTTGCTCACTTACTGGTAATAATGCCTCGACTTTTCCTAAGCTTACATAAATAAAGCGAGCATCTTGGCGTTGTACAATACCAACCATGATATCTTCTTCACGATCACTAAATTCTGAATAAATAACACCGCGTTCCGCTTCGCGTACACGTTGTGTCACAACTTGTTTTGCAGTCTGTGCTGCAATACGCCCGAAATCTTTTGGCGTTACTTCAATTTCTAATACGTCGCCATCTTGATAGTTCGGGTTAATTTGTCTTGCTTCTTCTACAGAAATTTCAAGACGTGGGTCAAACACATTACTTACAACGTCTTTACGTGCTAAAACTTGAATTGTTCCCACTTCAGGATTAAAGCTAACACGTACATTTTGTGCTTGGTTAAAATTGCGTTTATAAGCAGAGATTAAAGCTGCTTCAATTGCATCAATAATAATATCTTTGCTAATACCTTTTTCTGATTCTAATACGAGCAAAGCATCTAACAACTCAGTGCTCATGAAGATCCCCCTTCTTACTAAAACGTAACAGCAAGTCGCGCATTGGCAACTTTATCCATTGGAATTTGGATTTCTTTTTTACGTGTTTTAATTGTTAATAATAGTGTAATTGTTGTACCATCATAGGACAGTAGCTTTCCTTCAAACATCTTTTCGCCATCAATCGGCTCATATGTTTTAATTGCCACCTGTCTTCCTACCGCTTGCTGGAAGTCTTTTTCTTTCTTTAATGGGCGTTCCGCTCCAGGAGATGATACATCCAAAAAGTAAAGATGAGGAATTGGATCCTCTTTATCTAAAGCTTCGCTTAAACGTTCACTTACCGCACCGCATTCCTCAATGTCTACTCCTGTTTCAGAATCGATGAATACGCGTAAAAACCAGTCTTTTCCTTCTTTCACATATTCTACATCTACCAGTTCAAGATTTAACTCTTCAACAATCGGCTGCGCGAGTGCTTCAACAACTTCTGTGACTTTCTTATCCATAAACAGCCTCCTTTCTGCCGCCATGTACCATTTGAAAGAAAAGCTCCGCTCTGTTTTATTGCGGTCTATCTTATTCTTTCTCGTTAGCTAACAAAAGCCCCTGCCGCTTAGCAGGGAATATCTGTCTTAGTATTACCAAATTTAAGAAGTAAAACTTGTAACAAAATATGTATATACGACAGAAACATTCTACCTACATACGTAGATAAAACATAGATAGTAACACGAAAGAGTGGGTTTCCCCACTCTTTTTTTTGCACAATATACATGACATGGTTATCTCGGTTAATAGTATAACATAGCAAATAGCGATTTGCAAAGAATTTTCCTACCTATTAGAACAGTGATAATTGGTTTTGATCTGGCAAATCACCTAAACAACCTTGACTATCTAAATACTCAATAATTGTTTTAGAAACCTTACTACGCTGCTGCAAGTCCTCTTTTGATAAAAACTCACCATTTTCACGTGCTTCTACAATACTTATAGCAGCATTTGTACCAAGACCAGGTATTGCATTAAATGGCGGGATTAACGTATCTCCATCAATAATAAAGTCCGTTGCATGGGAACGATATAAATCAACCTTTTGGAATGAATATCCACGTTCGCACATTTCAAGTGTCATTTCTAAAACCGTTAATAAACTCTTCTCTTTAGGAGAAGCATCTAATCCTTTCTGTGCAATTTCATCAATTCTCACACGGATTGATGCTGATCCTTTTACCATTGCCTCTACATCAAAGTCATCTGCACGTACTGTAAAGTATGCAGCATAAAACAGAAGTGCAAAGTGAACTTTGAAGTAAGCTATACGTACAGCCATTAGCACATACGCAGCTGCATGGGCTTTAGGGAACATATATTTAATCTTTTTACAAGAATCAATATACCAACCTGGTACATTATTATTACGCATCTCCTCTTCCCATTCTTCTGGTACACCTTTACCTTTACGCACCGACTCCATAATTTTAAACGCTAAAGATGGATCTAACCCTTGATAAATTAAATACACCATAATATCATCACGACAACCAATAACTTCACTCAGTGTACATGTACCGTTATAAATTAGTTCATTCGCATTACCAAGCCATACATCTGTACCATGGGATAGGCCAGAAATTTGGACAAGCTCTGAGAATGTCGTTGGCTTTGTTTCTTCTAACATCTGCCTTACGAATTTCGTACCAAACTCCGGTATACCAAGTGTACCGGTCTTACAATTAATTTGTTCTTCTGTGACACCTAATGATTCTGGACCTGAGAAGATTTTCATTACTTCTGGATCGTCAGTTGGTATTGTTTTCGGATCAATTCCACTTAAATCTTGTAACATACGAATAACGGTCGGATCATCGTGCCCTAGTATATCAAGTTTTAATAAATTATCATGAATAGAGTGGAAATCAAAGTGTGTCGTTCTCCACTCCGCCCCTACTGAATCAGCCGGGAATTGAATTGGTGAAAAATCAAAAATATCCATGTAATCTGGCACAACAATAATACCACCTGGATGCTGCCCCGTTGTACGTTTTACGCCAGTACACCCTGCAACAAGGCGATCAACTTCAGCATTTCGAATCGTTAAGTTATGATCAGATGCATAACCTTTTACATAACCATAAGCTGTTTTCTCTGCAACCGTACCGATCGTTCCCGCACGATATACATAGTCTTCACCGAACAGTACTTTCGTATAGTTATGTGCTCGTGGTTGGTATTCTCCGGAGAAATTCAAATCAATATCGGGAACCTTATCCCCTTTAAAACCAAGGAATGTTTCGAAAGGAATATCGTGTCCATCTTTTACATAAGGAATATTACATGTTGGACAATCTTTATCAGGTAAGTCAAAACCAGAACCTACAGAACCATCGTTAAAGAACTCTGATTGCTTACATTTTGGACATACATAGTGTGGTGGTAATGGGTTTACTTCAGTAATCTCCATCATTGTCGCAACAAATGATGATCCTACCGATCCACGTGAACCTACAAGATAACCATCAACTAATGATTTTTTCACAAGCTTATGTGAAATTAAATAAATTACGGCAAATCCATGTCCAATAATACTTTTTAATTCTTTTTCTAGACGGGCTTCTACAATTTCTGGTAGTTCTTCACCATAGATACTCCGCGCCATTTTGTAACTCATATCACGTGTTTCATCATCTGCACCTTCAATTTTCGGTGTGTATAAGTCATCTTTTACTGGATGAACGTCACCAATCAATGATGCGATTTTTTGTGTATTTGTCACAACAATTTCCTTTGCTTTTTCTTCTCCTAGGAACGAGAAGCAACCTAACATTTCATCTGTTGTGCGGAAATATACAGGTGGTAATGAATGACGATTTAAAGGATTGGCTCCACCTTGTGAGCTTACTAAAATTTTCCGATACATTGCATCTTCTGGATCTAGATAATGTACATTTCCTGTCGCAACAACCGGTTTATCTAACGTTTCACCTAATTTTACTAAGTTGGAAATAATCGTTTTTAATTGTCCTTCATCTCGAACTAACTCAAGTTCTACTAAATGACGTAACACCTCTGGAGGCATCACCTCAATGTAATCATAAAACTGGGCAATTTCTTCTACTTCTTCTGGTGCCTTTTGCATCATCGCCTCAAATACTTCACCTTTATCACAAGCTGTTCCGACTAATATACCTTCTCGATACTTTTTCAATAATGATCGTGGCACTCGTGGTACTCGGTAGAAATAATTAATATGTGAATATGAAACAAGTTTGTATAAGTTTTTTAAACCTTCATCAGATGTTGCAAGCAAGGTGACATGACTCGGTCTTCCACGCTTATACGAATCGCCTTGTCCCATACTGTCATTTAATTGATCATGATACTCATAACCTTTTTCAATCACATCTTTTAACATTTTTACTAACAAATATCCTGTTGCTTCTGTATCATAAATCGCACGGTGATGTTGTGTTAATTCGATATCAAGCTTTTTACACATTGTATTTAAGCGGTGGTTCTTCATCTCTGGGAATAAGAATCTAGCTAGTTCTAATGTATCAATAACTGGGTTTTTGGGCTTGTCTAAGCCACATTTCTTAAATCCTACATTTATGAATCCCATATCAAAACTTGCATTATGTGCAACAAGTGTATGATCACCCATCCACTCTTCAAACTTTTTAAATACTTCTCCTACTTCTGGTGCATCAGTCAACATATCATCTGTAATACCAGTTAACTCCATGATTGTAGCTGATAGCGGTTGATGCGGATTTGCAAAAGATTCAAAGCGATCAATAATTTCGCCGCCTTTCACTTTTACTGCCGCTAATTCAATAACCGTATCATATACTGCAGATAACCCTGTTGTTTCGACATCAAAGACAACATATGTTTCATCTGCAAGCAACCTGTGTTCTTCATTATACGCAATTGGAACACCATCGTTTACTAAGTTTGCTTCCACACCATAAATAACTTTGATACCTGCTTTTTTACCAGCAGAGTATGCTTCCGGGAAAGACTGCGCAACTGCATGGTCTGTAACCGCAATCGCTTCATGTCCCCATTTTCCAGCTTGCGCGACGAGCTTAGATACTCCGGTAACAGCATCCATTTGACTCATTGGTGTATGCAAATGTAGCTCTACTCGTTTTTCTCCTTCCGGTGCTTTATCCTTACGAGAAGGCCCTGTTATTTCGTTAATATCGTTCGCAATCATTACTAAGTCACGAACGAATGTATCGTTTTGGACCGAGCCTCGAGCTTTTACCCACATTCCTTTTTTCAAAGATTGCAGAAGCGGAAGATCCTCTTTATCACGCGAAAACATCTTAATCATAATGGAATCCGTATAATCCGTCATTTTTAAAGTTAATAACGTACGTCCACTGCGAAGTTCTTTCGTTTCCACATGGAAGACATAGCCTTGAACGGTTTTTCTTCTTTCTTCATCTTGAATTTCGCGCATCGGTGTGATTTCTTCATCCGGCTTAATAAGATACCCAAGCACAACTGGTCCTTCATGTACAACATCGCTTTCTTCAGCTTGCTTCTTAGCCATCTCTTCCATAGCTTGTATAACACGCTGGCGATCCTCCTGCTGTGTTTGCTCACGAAACTTTTGAACTTCCTCTTCGTTTTGCTTTATATTCGTTTCCAGCTGAAAACGTGGAAACCCAAACACTTCATATTGATCTCCTACTGGCTTCGCTAGATTTTTCTTTAAAGTCGTAGATTCTAACTCGTTATTTACATCAAGTAACAACTTTACCCCATTCACATATGGAAGTTGCTTCTTTAAATATGCAAACATAGGTGAAAAAGTAATTCGATCTGTACAGAGCGGCCAATATGCTTTGACCTCTTCTTCCGTATATTGTTTATTCTCCGTCATTAGTGCAAATGACGTGTTTGCAATATGTGAAAATGACTGCTTAAGCTGCGCTTCAAGCAATTCATATAATTCCGTTGGTAAAATACGTGGCACTTGCAAATCAAAATGCCAGCTTTTATTCGCTTTATCGACAACTAACCTTTGTATACCACCACCTTGTAAATATTGATTTACAAGGTCTTCAGGCATCTGCAGCTGCTGGAGCAAAATTTGAAATCGCTCTTGTTGTTCATTTGTTAACGACATAAACATCCTCCTTCCATCTGCTATTATAAATCGAAACTTTCGGCAAAGAAAGATTTCTTCCTTTTAACTCATTACCTTTTACTTTACATAGAAATAGAAGGTACCTCACCTGGAGGTACCTCTTCTTATTTTACAATATTAGTAATGTATGCATGAAGTTCTTCTACCTTCACTTCTGCAGATTCATTTGTAGCACGTACTTTTACTTCAACGATGCCTTCATCAGCTTTTTTACCAACTGTTACTCGAACTGGAAGACCGAATAAGTCCGCATCAGCAAATTTAACACCTGCACGCTCCGCACGATCATCTAACAATACTTCATAACCTTGTTCTTGTAATGAATTGTAGATTGTTTCGCCTACTTCGCGTTGTGCGTCAGACTTCATATTTACTGGAATCACATGTACATGGAATGGTGCAACAGCTTTTGGCCAAACCAGACCATTCTCATCATTAAACTGTTCGGCAATTGCCGCAACTGTACGAGATACCCCAATACCATAGCATCCCATAATAAGTGGCTTCGTTTTTCCATTCTCATCTAAGAACGTTGCATTCATTGCTTCGCTATAACGTGTACCTAATTTAAATACATGCCCAACTTCGATACCACGGGCAAAACGGATTGTCCCTTGTCCATCTGGAGATTGATCTCCTTCTTGAATGAAACGTAAATCTGTATATTGACTCACCTTAAAGTCACGCTCTGGATTTACATTTACATAATGGAATCCCTCTTCATTTGCTCCACAGCAACCATTTACAATTGCTGCTACTGCATGGTCAGCAATGACTTCAACATCATCTGCTACGTCAATTGGGCCTAGAGAGCCCACTTCACAATTTAACAGTTCTCTTACTTCGTCATATGAAGCAAGTTCAACAACTGAAGCGCCGTATACGTTCTTCACTTTTACATCATTTACTTCATGATCCCCGCGAACAAGTACAACAACAAACTTTTCATCGACCTTAAAGACCATAGATTTGATGCAATTTGATGCTTCGATATTTAAAAATGCAGAAACTTCTTCAATTGCTTTTTGATCTGGTGTTGCTACTTTTTCAAGTGCTTTTTCGGCTTCATCGCTCTTTGTATACGAAGCAACAACTGGAGCCATTTCAATATTTGCTGCATAATCAGATGTATCAGAATACGCAATTGTATCTTCTCCTACATCCGATAATACCATAAATTCATGTGTATCTTTACCACCCATTGCTCCAGAATCAGCAATAACAGCACGGAAATTCAAGCCACAGCGAGAAAAAATATTAGAATATGCTTGATATATGCGATTATAAACTTCATCTAAACTTTCTTGTGTCGCATGGAAAGAGTAAGCATCTTTCATTAAAAATTCTCTTCCGCGTAATAAACCAAAACGAGGTCTTTGCTCATCACGGAATTTTGTTTGGATTTGATATAGTGTTAACGGTAATTTTTTATAAGATTTAATCTCATCACGTACAAGATCTGTAATAACTTCCTCGTGCGTTGCTCCTAATGCAAACTCACGATCATTACGATCTTTCATACGCATTAACTCAGAACCGTAAGAATACCAGCGACCTGATTCTTGCCATAATTCAGCCGCTTGCATTGCTGGCATTAATAATTCTACAGCCCCTGCTCGTTCCATCTCTTCTCGAACAATACGTTCCACTTTGTGCAATACTTTTAACCCAAGTGGTAAAAAACTGTAAATACCAGAAGCGTTTTGACGCATAAACCCTGCACGAAGTAGTAATTGATGACTTTTAATCTCAGCATCAGCTGGTACTTCACGTAATGTAGGACTAAATACCGTACTTTGTTTCATCTATTCGCACCTCTTTAATTTACTCTAATACGCAGTAAAACCCCCCACCTCAAATTAGGTGAGGGATTGCTACTTTAAGAGTTCTATTCATTTCATTCATTATTCACAAAAAATATCGTGAATTTTATTCCACTTTATTTTACAAGAAAAACTTCCGAATGTCATTCCACGTTACAACTAACATAAGTAGCATCAATAACGCAAAACCAATAAAGTGAACCATTCCTTCTTTTTGACGATCAATTGGTTTCCCTCGCAACGCTTCGAGTAAGAAGAAGAACAAGCGTCCTCCATCAAGAGCAGGAACAGGTAATAAGTTGAATAAACCAAGGTTTATACTTAAAACAGCCGCCAAGCTCAGAACACGAGTGAAACCATAATCTACTACTTGGTCTGTTAAATTATAAATCCCTACCGGACCTGATAAATCATTAATAGAAAACTGCCCCGTTACTAATTTCATCAGGGAATCAAAAATTAATTTTGTCCATGTATACGTCTGCTCAAAACCTGATTGAATAGAACCAACAATAGATTTCTCTACAGGAGAGTATACACCAATTCTACCAACCTCTTCCTTACCTTCTTTATCAGCTGTTGGCGTTATTTTTACATTAAATTGTTCGCTATCACGTTTTACCTGAAGGGTAATTTCTTTATTTGGGTGCTCACGTACAATCGAAACAACATCTTTCCACGTATTCGTGTCTTTCCCATCAATTGCTTGAATGGTATCATGTTGTTTCAATCCTGCTTGTTCTGCAACACTATCCTTCATTATTTTGCCAATCATTGGCTTATCAGCAGGAATACCTTGTACCAATCCAATGATAACAAAAATAACAAATGCAAGAATGAAGTTCATAGCAGGACCTGCAAAGATTGTTAACGCTCGCTGCCCTAACGTTTTAGAACCAAATTGCCTGTTAAACGGAGCGATTTGGATTTCTTCTCCAGCTGAAACAATACGAGCCTTTTCATTCACACGGAAAGTTTGCAATTCCTCCTCGTATTCTTCGTAACCAGATATTGTGAGACTATGTTCTAAATCCGCTTGTTCTACTTCAATCACGCGAACATTCGGATACTTTTCGCGCCCGTCTAGAACTAATTTCATAACCTCTTCGTTTTCATTTAGCACAAGTCCAACTTTTTTTCCTGGTTTTAATTCAACCGTTTCTGCATCCTCGCCAGCCATTCTAACATAGCCTCCAAGTGGCAGCAGCCGAACTGTATATACCGTTTCATTCTTTTCAAATGAAAATATTTTTGGTCCAAAACCAATCGCAAACTCGCGGCATAAAATACCCGCTCTTTTGGCGAAATATAGATGCCCTAGCTCATGGAAAAATACGAGTGCACCAAAAATTAATATAAAGGCAATCGCTGTATTCAATTCCATAACCACCTTTGCTAAATTTGTTCCATCACAAACCGTCTTGTGGCTGCATCAATTTCCTGAATTTCCTCTAAGCTCGGACGCGCAATGACATTGTGATGGTGCATTGCTTTTTCAATGAGATCTTCTACTGTTAAGAAACCAATTTTCTTTTGTAAAAAGGCTGCCACAGCAACTTCATTCGCTGCATTCATTACAGCTGGCATGCTCCCGCCCGTTTTTCCAGCTTCATACGCAAAGCGTAGGCAACGGAAACGCTCTTGGTTCATTTGTTCAAAATGCAGTGTTCCAATTTCCCATAAATTTAACTGTTTTGTATCTGAAAGTGGTAATCGATCAGGATATGTAAGTGCATATTGAATTGGTACGCGCATATCTGGTGAGCCGAGCTGTGCCATTACACTACGGTCCTCAAATTCAACCATAGAATGAATAATGCTTTCTTTATGTAAAACAACATCGATTTGCTCATAAGGTATGCCAAAAAGCCAATGCGCTTCGATTACTTCCAGCCCCTTATTCATCATTGTAGCAGAATCAATTGTAATTTTCGAACCCATTGACCAGTTTGGATGACGAAGCGCATCCTCTACTGTTACATGATGCAATTCATCTCTCGTTTTATCACGGAAACTCCCGCCTGAAGCAGTGATAACTAAGCGCGAGATTCGTTTTTCATTTTCTCCATTCAAGCATTGAAAAATAGCTGAATGCTCACTATCTACTGGAAGTAATGACACATTATGTTTGCGTGCAGCTTCCATTACAATGTGTCCTGCAGTTACTAATGTTTCTTTATTCGCAATGCCAATTGTTTTTTTTGCCTCAATTGCACGAAGTGTTGGTAACAATCCTACGCTACCTACAACAGCATTTATAACAACTTCTGCACTCGGATGAAGAGCTACCTCTAATAGTCCTTCGTCACCATATACTACTTTTGTATTTCCAGAAACGGATTGTAGCCTGACAACATCCTCCTCTCTTTGTACGGAGACAAGCTGAGGAGAAAATTCCTGAATAACTTTTACTGCGTAGTCAATATTTTTCCCTACAGAAAAAGCAACGAGACGGAATTGGTCTGGGTGCAAGCGTAATACGTCTAAAGTTTGTGTTCCAATCGATCCACTTGCCCCTAATAAACTAATGTTTTTCATGATTCCAACCCCTCGTTTTATTATGAAATGAAATGTAAGAAGTGTAAAATCGGTAATACGAACAACCAGCTATCTGTTCGATCTAATATTCCACCATGCCCAGGTAAAATTGTACCTGAATCTTTCACACCGTAATGGCGTTTAAATGCGGATTGCACCAAATCACCAATTTGTCCAAAAATAGATATTGCAACTGTAACAATAATCACTATTCCAATATTCTCATGCACTTGGAAAAACATATTGTACACAAAAGCAACAACAATACCACACAGAATACCGCCTAATGAGCCTTCTATCGTTTTATTCGGACTAATCTCTGGCCATAATTTTCTTTTTCCAACTGCTTTTCCTATGAAATATGCGCCTGAATCAGTTGCCCAAATAACAAACAATGCATAAAACACATATTCAATCCCGGCTATTCTCGTTTCATTTAAGTACAAGAATCCCATTGCAACATACGTCGTTGCCATAAGTAAAAATGAAGCATTGTCAAAAGTAAATGTATTCTTCGAAAGGACTGTATATGATAAAAGTAATAACACAATCAAAAATGTGATTTCTAATTTATCTAATCCAATCCAATCAAAAACTCCTCGTGCATTACTTGGAACTAAAATAATCCATAATAATAATGCAGCTAAAAACGTTGGCACCGAAATAAATGTAAGCTTGTTCATACGAACTAATTCATATAATCCAATAGAAGCAAGTGCATACACTAAAACTGTAAAAGGCACGCCACCATAAAATACGATGGGAATGAATAGCGCGGCAGCAATCACTCCAGTAATAATTCTCTGTTTCACTACCAAACCCTCTCTTTCTACACGCCTCCGAATCTGCGCCCTCTATGTTGAAAGTCTGTAATTGCATGTAGCAAATGTTCCTCGGTAAAATCTGGCCAATACACATCTGTAAACCAAAGCTCCGAATACGCAATTTGCCATAGCATGAAATTACTAATACGCAATTCCCCACTTGTACGAATAAGCAAGTCTGGGTCGGGTAAAGAACTTGTCATTAAGTATGAAGAAATCATTTCTTCATTTATATCTTCTGAACGAACTTTCCCTTCTTCGTTATCTTTCATCATATGTTGCACAGCAGAAACGATTTCATCGCGACTTCCATAGTTTAACGCAAAATTGAGAATTAATCCCGTGTTCTCTTTTGTATCTTCCATGGCCTTTTCCATCGCTCTGCGCGTATGCGTAGGAAGACGATCTTTTTGTCCAATTACTCGAACTTGTACATTTTCTTCAATCAACTCTGGTAAAAATGTACCTAAAAATTCTTCTGGAAGTTTCATTAAATATTCGACTTCCTTTTTCGGTCTTTTCCAGTTCTCAGTAGAAAAAGCATAAAGAGTCAGCACTTTTACATCAAGTTTACTAGCAAATTTCGTAATTTTTTTTACTACTTGCATTCCTTCATGATGTCCGGCAATGCGGGGCATTGCTCTTCTCTTTGCCCATCTTCCATTACCATCCATAATGATCGCAATATGCTCTGGGATATATCCCTTTTTCACTTTTTCAACGAGATGATCAAACGATGCGACCTTTTTACCTTTAAAAAAAGGAAACTTTTTAAACATCATTCATACCCTCCAACAAGCAGACGTATGCCTAAAAGTGTAAAAAGACCCCCTTAAGAAGAGGGTCATATTTGCGAAGGTATCGCTATTACACTTCCATGATTTCTTTTTCTTTGTTTTTTGCGATTTCGTCAACTTTTGCAATATATTTATCTGTTTCTTTTTGGATATCTTCAGCATATCCTCGTAAATCGTCTTCTGTAATATCGCCAGCTTTTTCAAGCTTTTTAAGATCATCGTTCGCATCACGACGTACGTTACGAACTGCTACTTTTGCTTCTTCAGCATATTTCTTAACAGTTTTTACTAAGTCTTTACGACGTTCTTCCGTTAATGCAGGGAATGCGATACGAATTACTGATCCGTCATTAGAAGGGTTTAAACCTAAATCAGCTTTTAAGATTGCCTTTTCAATATCACCGATAGATGTTTTATCATAAGGTTGAATGACAAGTAAACGTGCTTCAGGAACTGTAATGTTCGCTAATTGCACAACAGGTGTTGGTGCACCATAGTAATCAACTTGTACCTTATCTAAAGCAGACGCGCTTGCACGGCCAGCACGAACTGAAGCTAACTCGCGAGAGTAAGCACCAACTGCTTTTTCCATTTTTTCATTTGCAGTTTTTAATACTTGTTGTCCCATATTTATTTCCCCCTTACAATTGTTCCAATATTTTCGCCTAAAACGGCACGTTTAATATTTCCTTTTTCCATAACTGAGAATACAATTAGTGGAATATCATTATCCATACATAATGAAGAAGCAGTAGAATCCATTACACCTAAACCTTCTTTTAATACATCTAAGTATGTCAGTGATTCATATTTCGTAGCTGTTTCATCAACAGAAGGATCTGCACTGTAAACACCGTCTACATTATTTTTCGCCATTAAAATAACATCAGCTTCGATTTCCGCCGCACGTAAAGCTGCAGTTGTATCTGTAGAGAAATATGGGTTACCTGTACCTGCTGCGAAAATCACAACACGTTTCTTCTCTAAGTGACGAATCGCTTTACGGCGAATATAAGGTTCTGCCACTTGACGCATTTCAATAGAAGTTTGAACACGCGTTTGAATCCCAATGTTCTCCAAGCTATCTTGAAGAGCTAATGAGTTCATAACTGTCGCTAACATGCCCATGTAATCCGCTCCTGCACGATCCATGCCCATTTCGCTTCCGATTTTTCCACGCCAAATGTTTCCGCCACCTACAACAACAGCAACCTCTACATCAAGTTCTGCAATTTCTTTCACTTGTTCTGCAACTGATTTAATAACAGCTGGGTTAATTCCAAATCCTTTTTCACCAGCTAAAGCTTCACCGCTTAACTTTAAAACGACACGGTTATATTTCGGTTTACTCATAATGAACCTCCAATGGCTTACATCTTTATTTTAAAAAAGGGAACACAATGTGTTCCCTAAACTGTATTAGTTGTTACCTTTTACTTGGTTCATTACTTCTTCAGCAAAGTTGTCTTCACGCTTCTCGATACCTTCACCAACAGCGTAGCGAACGAATCCTTTAACTGTTCCGCCTTTAGACTCAACGAACTGACGAACTTTCATATCAGGGTTTTTAACGAATGCTTGGTCAAGTAAGCAAATCTCTTCGAAGAATTTACCTAGGCGACCTTCAACCATCTTAGCAACGATTTTTTCAGGCTTGCCTTCGTTTAAAGCTTGTTGCGTTAATACTTGACGCTCATGCTCAACTTCTTCAGCTGTTACAGCATCGCGGTCGATGTATTTAGGGTTAACTGCTGCAACATGCATTGCTACGTCTTTAGCAGCTGCTTCATCAGTAGAACCTTCAAGAACTGTTACTACACCAATACGTCCACCCATGTGTAAGTAAGCACCGAATGCATCTGCATCAGTTTTTGTTACGATTTCGAAACGACGAAGTGTAAGTTTTTCACCAATTTTAGCAATTGCTTCATTGATGTGCTCTTCTACTGATTTACCGTTTGCAATTGTTTGAGTCATAGCTTCCTCAACAGATGCAGGCTTGTTAGCTAATAAGTGAGCAGCTAATTCTTTTGTTAAAGCTTGGAAACCTTCGTTTTTCGCAACAAAGTCAGTTTCAGAGTTTAATTCTAAGATTAAAGCATCGTTACCGTTTGTTTCGATGTAAGTTAAACCTTCAGCAGCAATGCGGTCTGCTTTTTTCGCAGCTTTCGCAATACCTTTCTCACGTAAGAAGTCAATTGCCTTCTCCATGTCGCCATTCATTTCTGTTAAAGCTTTTTTGCAGTCCATCATACCTGCGCCAGTTTTTTCGCGAAGTTCTTTTACCATTTGTGCAGTGATTGCCATACTTTTCATCCTCCTAAAATATGTATTTATACCTTAAAAAAGGTGATAAAAGGCCGAACCCCTTATCACCTTTCCAAATTTGTTACGCAGTAACAGTCTCTTCACCTTGTTTTGCTTCAAGGATCGCGTCTGCCATTTTAGATGTAAGAAGTTTTACAGCACGAATTGCATCATCGTTTGCTGGAATTACGTGATCGATTTCGTCTGGATCACAGTTTGTATCAACGATACCGATGATTGGAATGTGTAATTTGCGTGCTTCAGCAACTGCGATACGCTCTTTACGAGGGTCTACTACGAATAATGCACTTGGAAGACCTTTCATATCTTTAATGCCGCCTAAGAATTTCTCAAGACGCTCTAACTCTTTTTTAAGTTGAACAACTTCTTTCTTAGGAAGTACTTCGAAAGTACCATCCTCTTGCATTCTTTCGATGTCTTTAAGACGCTTGATACGCTTTTGGATTGTTTGGAAGTTTGTTAACGTTCCACCTAACCAACGTTGGTTAACGAAGTACATACCAGCACGAGTTGCTTCTTCTTTAATAGCTTCTTGTGCTTGTTTTTTTGTACCTACGAATAAGATGTCTCCACCTTCAGCAGCGATGTTACGCATTACGTTGAAAGCTTCCTCAACTTTTTTCACAGTTTTTTGTAAGTCGATGATATAGATACCGTTACGCTCTGTGAAAATGTAACGTTTCATTTTTGGGTTCCAACGACGAGTTTGATGTCCGAAATGAACACCAGCTTCAAGCAATTGCTTCATAGAAATTACTGACATAGTTTAGTTCCTCCTAAATGGTTTTTGATATCCTCCGTTTACTTCATCTTTAAGCGAAACTACAAGCGTAGCACCAACACTTAAATCAGTAAACGTGTGTACTTTGTACTGACACCACTGCTTACTATATCATAATGAAATTGTACAATCAAGTCGAAAATACGAACAATGTGAAACTTTCTTTTTGATTATGATTCTATTCGTCTTTTTCCTCTTATTCAATGCTATATACATACAAATTGAAAAGCCTCCAAAACCCTTTCTGTTTAAGTAATAGAGATCACCCTTCTATGCATTGAACCGATTAGACCATCTTCCTGCTTCACCAAAATTTAACACAAATAAAAAAACAAGCACTGGTTACCTTTTGTTCTACATTACAGTGGCTTTATATGGTTTCACTTTAAAAATCATTATCAACAAGAGAAGATAAATATATACTTCGCACAAATTCATAATGAATCTCTCAGAAAATAAAAAATCTCTCCTCATAGAAGGAGAGATTTTTTTGCAAATTAGTTTGTTTTTAATTTAGCAAGTTCATGTAAAAACTTGTCATTTAATACTTTAATGTATGTTCCTTTCATACCTAAAGAACGAGATTCAATAACGCCTGCACTTTCTAATTTACGAAGTGCGTTTACGATTACAGAACGTGTAATTCCTACGCGATCAGCAATTTTACTTGCAACAAGTAAACCTTCTGTTCCGTTTAATTCTTCAAAGATGTGCTCAATAGCTTCTAACTCACTGTAAGATAAAGAGCTAATCGCCATTTGAACAACAGCTTTACTACGAGCTTCTTCTTCGATTTCTTCTGCTTTTTCACGTAAAATTTCCATACCTACTACAGTAGCGCTGTATTCAGCAAGGATTAAATCATCATCTAAGAATTCTTGACCAAGACGAGCTAACACTAGTGTACCTAAACGCTCACCGCCACCAACGATTGGCACGATTGTAGTTAAACCTTGACCAAATAATTCTTTGTTTTCTACAGGGAATGCTGTATACGCGCTATCTACATCTAAGTTTGAAGATGTTTCCGTAATGTTAAATAGGCTTTGTGTATACTCTTCTGGGAATTGACGCTCTGCAAGCATTTGTTTCATACGTTCGTTCTCGATTTGTTGGTGAATTGCATATCCTAATAATTTACCACGGCGACTTACAACGAATACGTTCGCTTCAATTACTTCACACATTGTGTCTGACATTTCTCTAAAGTTTACAGGTTTTCCTGCAGCGCTCTGTAATAACGCATTTAATTTTCTCGTTTTTGCTAATAATTCCATTTCAAAAGTTCCTCCTACATGTTACTCTCATATTTTTTCATCACTTGGAAACTAGGGCGAGTCACCTGATGACACTATTACAAAATAAACTGGCTCACATCTTTATTTTTAGCAATTGTTGCTAATTTCTCCTCTACATATTGAGGTGTTATCGTTATTTTTTCTAACGTAATTTCAGATGCTTCAAACGATAAATCTTCAAGAAGTTTCTCCATAATAGTATGAAGTCTTCTCGCTCCAATATTATCCGTATCTTGATTAACTTGATAAGCAATCTCAGCAATCTTACGAATAGCATCGTCAGAAAATTCAATTTCTATACCTTCAGTTGCTAATAATGCTATATATTGTTTCACTAAAGCATTATCAGGTTCTACAAGAATTTTAACAAAATCATCTACCGATAATTTTGTTAATTCCACTCGGATCGGGAATCTTCCTTGCAGTTCTGGAATCAAATCAGACGGTTTAGACATATGGAAAGCACCAGCCGCAATAAATAAAATATAATCTGTTTTCACCGATCCATATTTCGTTGCAACATTCGATCCTTCGACAATTGGCAAGATATCACGCTGTACACCTTCACGCGATACATCCACGCTATTCGACTGCTTACCAGCAATTTTGTCAATTTCATCAATAAAAATAATCCCGAGCTGTTCAGCACGATAAACAGCCTCTTGTGTAACTTCATCCATATCAATTAAGCGCTGTGCTTCCTCATTTGTCAAGACTTTTCTTGCTTCTTTTACAGAAAGTTTTCGTTTTTTCGTTTTTTTCGGCATAAAACTCCCTAATGCATCTTGGAAATTCATCCCCATTTGTTCCATGCCAGTCCCTTGCAACATATCAAACATCGAAGATTGTTGTTCCGTCACTTCAATCGATACAATTTCATCTTCAAGTAAGCCAGCTGCAAGTTTCTTTTCAACTTCTTGGCGCTTCTTTTCAATTTCTATATTATCGTGTGTTTCAGCTGTCTGATTTGTGTTTTGATTTCCCCCAAACAACATTTCTAACGGATTTTTGAATCCGGATTGTTTTTGCGGACTTGGTACCAAAATTTCAACAAGTCGCTGATTCGCTTGCTCCTCAGCCTTATCTTTAACCTTTACGACCATTTCTTCTTTTACAATGCGAACTGATGTTTCTACAAGGTCACGCACCATCGATTCTACATCTCGGCCGACATATCCAACTTCTGTGAACTTCGTCGCTTCAACCTTAATAAAAGGTGCTCCAACGAGCTTCGCCATTCGTCGCGCTACCTCTGTCTTCCCGACTCCTGTCGGTCCGATCATTAAAATGTTCTTCGGAGCAATTTCATCGCGTAAATCTTCTGCTAGTTTACTGCGGCGATATCGATTTCTAAGCGCTACTGCAACCGCTTTTTTTGCATCTTTTTGACCAATAATATATTGATCCAATTTTTCTACAATTTGACGCGGAGTAAAATGTAAATGCATATAAAATGCCTCCCTTACGATTCTACAATTCTTCCACAATAATATTGTGATTTGTATACACACAAATGTCACCAGCAATTTCTAAACTTGCTTTCGCAATTGCTTTTGCTGTTAAATGTTCACTCGCATGTTGCTTTAAAGCGCGGCCAGCAGCAAGTGCATAATGCCCACCTGAACCGATTGCTAAAATACCGTCATCCGGCTCTATTACTTCTCCTGTTCCCGAAACAAGAAGTAACGTCGTTTGATCCATAACGATTAGCATTGCTTCCAATTGACGTAGCATTTTATCACCACGCCATTGTTTCGCCATTTCAACTGCGGCACGCTGTAGATTCCCATTATACTCTTCTAATTTTCCCTCAAACATTTCAAATAGAGTAAATGCATCTGCAACAGAGCCTGCAAATCCAGCTAACACCTTTCCTTGAAAGAGTTTTCGAACTTTACGTGCTGTATGCTTCATTACAACAGCATTACCAAATGTCACTTGTCCGTCGCCAGCCATAGCACACTCTCCATTATGGTGAATGGCAAATATCGTTGTAGCGTGGAAATTTCCCATAGAAAAAACTCCTTTATATGTTTTTATAGCTTTAAAAGCAATTTATGCCCGCGGGTGATGCTTCATGTAAACAGAACGCAATCTTTCTTTTGAAACATGCGTATAAATTTGTGTCGCTGATAAATTTTCATGCCCCAATAACTCCTGCACAGTTCGTAAATCTGCGCCTTCATCTAACATATGTGTGGCAAATGTATGCCTTAACATATGTGGACTTATTCGCATTGTAAGGGAAGTTTTCTTAATGAGCTCATTTAAAATATAACGCACACCTCGATCTGTTAACGGCGTACCCTTTGCATTTAAAAACACCATTTGAGAGTGTTCCTCTGTTTTTTTAGCTAACTGTTTTCTCCCGTTTTCTATATAAGTAGTTAAAGCATCTTGTGCATAGCTCCCAAACGGAACGTACCTTTGTTTTTTGCCTTTTCCCATCACTAGAATTGTACCTACCGAAAAATCAATATCAGTAAGCTGTAAACTTACACATTCACTCACACGGATCCCTGTTGCATACATAAGCTCTAATAAAGCTTGATTTCTTTGACCTAGCGGTGTTTCCATGTCAGAAGCTTCAAACAAATTCTCTAATTCTTCGACGTACAAAAACTTTGGGATTGACCATTCTTTTTTGGGGAGTGACGCAAGTGCAAACGGATTATCTTCTCGATATCCTTCACGCATCAGAAAACGATATAAACTTCGTAAACTTGATACTTTTCTTGCGACAGATTTACGGGCTAACTTTTCATCGTGTAACATTGTTAGGTACAAACGAACATCTACGTATGTAACATCTAAAAAAGAGGATATACCTTCTCGCTCCATAAATTGCACAAAATGTTCTAAATCATTTTGATAACTTGCAATTGTATATTTTGAATAATTTCTTTCAATTTGTAAATATCCAACGAATAATTGTAACAATTTCTTCACATTCATATAACTCACCTCAATAAAGGCTACTAAATCGTATCACAACTCAGTAGCCTTTGCAAGAAATTTAACTAAATATTTACAAAATTTTGAATTGTTTCTAAAGCGCGTGTTGCATACGCTTCATTTCGCTCTTGTTTCTTTTTAATTTTCTTTTCTAACGGTGCAAATAAACCAAAGTTCGCATTCATCGGTTGGAAATTTTTCGCATTTGTTGCAGTGATATAATTCGCCATACTTCCCATTGCAGTTACAGAAGGTAATACAACAGGCTCCTCTCCCTTTACAAGACGAGCTGCATTAATGCCTGCTAACAGACCTGAAGCAGCTGATTCTACATATCCTTCCACACCTGTCATTTGACCTGCAAAGAATAGATCATCACGATGTTTGTATTGATACGTTGGACGAAGTAACTTAGGCGAATTAATAAATGTGTTACGATGCATTACGCCATAGCGTACAATTTCGGCATTTTCTAACCCTGGAATCAACTGCAATATTTCCTTTTGAGGTCCCCATTTTAAATGTGTTTGGAACCCAACAATATTGTATAACGTTCCTGCTGCATCATCTTGACGTAATTGAACAACAGCATACGGTGTTTTTCCTGTTTTTGGATCTTCTAACCCAACTGGTTTCATTGGACCAAATACCAATGTTTGTCTGCCACGGCCAGCCATTACTTCTACAGGCATACACCCTTCAAAGAATACTTCTTTCTCAAACTCTTTTAATGGCACTGTCTCCGCAGCAATTAAAGCATCATAAAAACGATCGAACTCTTCCTCTGTCATCGGGCAGTTCAAATATGCTGCTTCTCCCTTATCATAACGAGATTTTAAATATACTTTGTTCATATCAATGCTATCTTTCTCGACAATCGGTGCAGCAGCATCATAAAAATAAAAATAATCTTCACCAGTTAGTTCTTTCAGCTGGGTAGAAAGACCTGGAGATGTAAGCGGGCCCGTTGCAATAACAGTTGGTCCTTCTGGAATTTCTGTAATTTCCTCGTTCATCACAGTTACGTTTGGATGATTTTTCACATACTCTGTTACTTTTGCTGCGAACTCATGACGATCTACAGCTAACGCTCCTCCTGCTGGCACAGAACATTCGTCTGCCGCACGAATAATAACAGAATCCATTTGGCGCATTTCTTCTTTAATAACACCAACAGCGTTCGTTAATGTATTTGCACGAAGTGAGTTACTACATACTAACTCAGCAAATTTATCTGTATGATGAGCCGGTGTTTGTCTTACAGGCCTCATTTCATATAAGTTCACTTGGACACCACGTTTTGCAATTTGATAAGCTGCTTCACTCCCTGCAAGACCTGCACCAATGACGTTTACTACTTGTGTTGTCATATATTTTTCACCTTTCCTTTTCTATTCCGAAAAAAATGTGAGCAGTTACGCTCACATTTGTTGTTCCTCTTCATAATCACAAGAAATACATTGTACCTGAACGCCTTTTTTCAATTTCTTCTCTACAAGCATACCTTCACATTTTGGACATTTCCGACCAATCGGTTTATCCCAAGATACAAAGTCACATTCTGGATATGTGCCGCATCCATAGAAAAGACGCTTCTTTTTATTACTTCGACGTTCAATAATTTGTCCTTTATCACATTTCGGACAAGTTACACCGATTTCTTTCACAATCGGTTTTGTATTTCGACAATCAGGGAAATTTGAGCAAGCCATAAACTTCCCATATTTACCCATTTTAAAGACCATCGGGTGACCACACAACTCACAGTCTTCCCCAGCGGGTTCATCTTTAATTTCAACTTCACGCATTTCCTTTTCCGCTTTTTCTAAACGAGGTTCAAAACCTACGTAGAAATCATTAACAATTTTTACCCAATTTGCTTTCCCCTCTTCTACCTCATCAAGGCTTTGCTCCATGTTGGCAGTAAACTCGATATTAATAATTTCCGGGAAAAACTCTAAAATGAGTTCAATTACAATTTCTCCAAGTTCAGTAGGAACAAATCGTTTATTATCTAATGCAACGTATCCTCGTTTTTGAATCGTCTCGAGTGTCGGTACATAAGTAGACGGTCTCCCAATTCCAAGTTCTTCAAGTGTCCGAACTAAGCGAGCCTCCGTATAACGTGGCGGTGGCTGCGTAAAATGCTGCTTTGGTTCCACATCTTTTGAAAATACCGTTTCTCCTATTTCTAATGGAGGCAACATTTTATCTTTTTCTTCTGCACCATCATCTTTTGACTCTACATACACTTTCATAAATCCTGGGAATTTAACTACTGATCCACTTGCACGGAACTGAACATCATTGTTAATGAGTTTAGCTGTAACGGTATCCATTATAGCAAATGCCATTTGACTTGCAACAAATCGTTCCCAAATCAATTTATACAAACGATGTTGATCACGACTTAAGAAACTCTTCAGTTCCTCTGGCTTTCTCATCACAGAAGTTGGACGAATTGCTTCATGCGCATCTTGTGCATTTGCTTTTTTCGTTTCTTTCTTCTTCTCTGTTCCTATGTATTCCGAACCAAACGCTTCAGTAATGTAAGAACGTGCTTCTTCTTGCGCTGTTTCTGAAATGCGTGTTGAATCTGTTCTCATATACGTAATAAGACCCACAGTTCCTTGCTTACCAATATCTATCCCTTCATAAAGCTGTTGTGCAAGCATCATTGTCTTCTTCGCCCGCATATTTAATTTGCGCGCCGCCTCTTGCTGCAAGGAAGATGTTGTAAATGGTAATGCAGGATTCCGTTTTCGCTCTTTTTTCATTACATCTTCAACTGAGAACGCATTGTCCTTCATTTTTTCAATTATTTCTTTTACTTGCGCCTCATTTGTTAGCTGAACTTTTTCACCGTTCACACCGTAAAATGACGCTTCAAATGTTTCTTTTCCTTTTACAAATTCTGTTTTAATTGTCCAGAATTCTTCAGGAATAAAACTTTGAATCTCCTTTTCACGCTCAATTATTAAGCGAACTGCTACAGATTGTACGCGTCCTGCGCTTAATCCCTTTTTGACTTTCTTCCATAATAAAGGACTAATATTATAACCAACAAGTCGATCAAGTATCCGCCTTGCTTGTTGCGCATCTACTAAATCCATATTGATTGCACGAGGATGTTTAAATGACTCTTTAATTGCATCTTTTGTAATTTCATTAAATACAACCCGACAATCTGATTCAACATCTACATTCAACGTATTCGCTAAATGCCAAGCGATTGCTTCTCCCTCGCGGTCTGGATCGGCTGCGAGATAGACTTTTTTCACTTTTTTTGCTGCTGATTTTAAATCTTTTAAAACAGGACCTTTACCACGAATGGTAATGTATTTCGGATTGAAGTTATTTTTGACTTCTATCCCCATCTGACTTTTTGGTAAATCGCGAACATGTCCCATAGACGCGACGACTTTGTATTTTTTTCCTAAATATTTCTCAATGGTTTTCGCCTTAGAAGGCGACTCCACGATTACGAGGTAATCTGACATGCTAGTGCCTCCTTAAGAGGTGGATTCAAGTCTTCATTAATCTTATTGATTTCTCTTGTTTTTGTCAATCAAGAATGAGTATACCATACAGTGATAGTCTACCATTTGTCAATAATTGTTTAATAAAAACATAAAAATATAAGGTTAAATTAAAAATTCCTCGAGAATATCCTCCGCTTTCTGCACAAGTTTCGCACCTTGCTGAATAAGCTGATTTGTCCCTGCTGAACTTTCCTTAAATATGGGACCAGGAAGCGCAAATACTTCTCTATTTTGCTCTAAAGCGAAATCTGCAGTAATAAGTGATCCACTTCTTGATTTCGCCTCTACAACTAAAACACCTTTACAAAGTCCACTTATAATTCGATTTCTTTTTGGGAAATACCATTTTCGTGGAGGGTAATGAGGTGGATATTCGGTTAATAGCAACATATGTTTTTTCCACATATTATAAAAATAATTACTTTCTTTTGGATACATATACTGTAACCCATGTCCTAATACAGCAATAGTTGAACTTTGTTGATGCACTGTAATTTCGTGGGCGATTGTATCAATTCCACTTGCAAAGCCGCTCACAATTAACCAGTCTTTGTATATCAGCGGTTGTAAAATAGATTGTATGCTATCTTTTCCATATAAAGACGGTTTTCTTGTTCCCACTACAGCTATTTTGTTTGCTTTATTAAGAAACTTCCTTTGCCCTTTTCCGTATAAAACAAAGGGAGGATTCGGTATTTCACGCAACAACTTCGGGTAATCCTCATCCCATATTGTAATATAAAAAATATGATTTTTTTCTAAATGGCGTATACATTGCGAAGGGGTAGTTGTTTGTAAGAAGCTAACTAATTCTGAAGATTTTTTCGAAGTTAACCCAGTATATTTTTCCAATTCCATCGCACTAAAACTATACAGTTTTTTTACCTCTGGATCAATATATAATAAGCGAGTTAATGCTTTCCAATGATCTGCTAACACATAATGAAGATGGAGCAATCGTTCCTTTTTCATAACTATTCTCCTCACCCATAATTTTTATTATGTTAACTGTAAAAAATGTAAAAAGACACCCTCTAGCACGAAGGTGTCTTTCAAAAAGATTAATAGTTTTTACAAGTTTCAAATAATCCCTTTTCTTTTAAAACAGAGATTAAAGTTTCACCCATAACAGCTGGTGTTTCAGCAACTTTGATACCACAAGCTTCCATTGTTTTAATTTTTTCAGCAGCTGTACCTTTTCCACCAGAAATAATGGCACCAGCATGGCCCATACGCTTCCCTGCAGGCGCTGTTTGACCACCGATAAATCCAACAACAGGTTTTGTCATATTTGCTTTTACCCACTCAGCAGCTTCTTCTTCTGCTGTTCCACCGATTTCACCAATCATAATAACAGCATGTGTTTCCTCATCTTCATTAAACGCTTTTAACGCATCGATAAAGTCTGTACCATTAACAGGGTCACCACCGATACCTACAGCAGTTGATTGACCAATGCCCTCTTGTGTTAATTGATGTACAGCTTCATATGTCAATGTACCAGATCGAGATACAATACCTACATGACCTTTTTTATGAATATATCCTGGCATAATCCCAATCTTACATTCATCAGGTGTAATTACACCCGGGCAGTTCGGTCCAAGTAAACGTGTCTGTTTACCTACCATATATTTTTTTACTTTTACCATATCTAATACAGGGATTCCTTCTGTAATACATACTACTAAATCAATCTCTGCATCAACAGCTTCCATAATTGCATCAGCCGCAAAAGCGGGTGGAACGTATACAACTGAAGCATTTGCGCCCGTTGCTTTTACAGCATCTTCTACTGTATTAAAGACAGGTACGCCTTCAATTGCAGTGCCACCCTTACCAGGTGTTACACCACCGACAATTTTCGTACCGTATTCAATCATTTGCTTTGTATGGAATAAACCTTGTGAACCCGTAATACCTTGTACAATAACTTTTGTATCTTTATTAACTAATACGCTCATTTTTCTCCCCCGCTTTCTATTAGCCCACTAGTGAAACAATTTTTTGTGCACCGTCTGCCATAGATTCTGCTGCAACAATATTTAAACCAGATTCATTTAAAATCTTCTTCCCTAATTCAACATTTGTACCTTCAAGACGAACAACAAGTGGTAATTCAAGACCTACTTGTTTCGTTGCTTCAATAACACCTTCTGCGATTACGTCACATTTCATAATGCCACCAAAAATGTTAACGAAAATACCTTTTACATTTTTGTCAGAAAGAATAATTTTGAAAGCTTCTGTTACTTTTTCAGCTGTAGCACCGCCACCAACATCTAAGAAGTTAGCTGGATCACCATGATAATGTTTAATGATATCCATTGTTGCCATTGCTAACCCTGCACCATTTACCATACAACCAATATTTCCATCTAAAGGAATATAGTTTAAGTCGTATTTAGAAGCTTCGATTTCTTTTGGATCTTCTTCTTCAAGATCACGAAGTTCTAAAATATCTTTATGACGATATAATGCATTAGAATCAAAGTTTAATTTTGCATCTAATGCCATTACTTTCCCGTCACCTGTTGTAACAAGTGGATTGATTTCTGCAATAGAACAATCTTTTTCGATATAAGCACGATATAAGCCCATCATAAACTTCACAGCTTGTCCTACAAGCTCATTTGGAATATTGATGTTAAATGCAATGCGGCGTGCTTGGAAGCCTTGCAGCCCTACTGCTGGATCGATATACTCTTTAAAGATTTTTTCTGGTGTTTTCTCTGCTACTTCTTCAATTTCTGTGCCGCCTTCTTCAGAAGCCATTAGAACAACTTGAGAAGTCGCACGGTCTAAAACTAGACCAACATAATATTCTTTTTTAATATCGCAACCTTCTTCGATAAGTAAGCGTTTTACTTCCTTACCTTCAGGACCTGTTTGATGTGTAACAAGCGTAGTACCTAAAATACTTTCCGCATATGTACGAACTTCATCTAAATTTTTCGCAACTTTTACACCGCCAGCTTTGCCGCGTCCACCAGCGTGAATTTGCGCTTTCACTACACATACATCTGTTCCCAATTCTTTCGCTGCTTCTACAGCTTCTTCTACTGTAAAGGCAACTTTTCCGTTCGGAACGCTAACCCCATAGCTTCTAAGGACTGCCTTACCTTGGTACTCATGGATATTCATGGTCCCATCCTCCCCTGTTTTCCTGTTTTACTCAAAAAGTTTTTTAATGTTTAAAAAACACTACATTGCCATTGTATAAAATGATTGCCACGCTGTCTACAATAAAGTGTCAGAAAACTGAAATCGCTTTATTCTTTTTTGAAAATAGTAATGTTAATATGCGAAAATAAAAAAATAAACTGTGAATTCACAGTTTATTTTTCAATCATATCTTTAATCGGGGCAAATGTTTTTCGGTGTTCTTCTAATACACCATATGTTTCAATCGCTTGTAAGTGTTGTTTCGTTCCATACCCCATATGCTGTTCAAAACCATATTCAGGATGTTCCTTACCTAGCTCCTTCATCATACGATCACGTGTGACTTTCGCAATTATGGAAGCAGCCGAGATAGAAATACTTTTGGCATCTCCTTTAATAATAGACGTTTGTGGAATTTGAGTAGGAAGTTTCATTGCATCAATTAATAAATGATCTGGTGTACATGATAAATTCGCAATCGCATCTAACATTGCTCGTTTTGTTGCTTGATAAATATTTATCTCATCAATAACCTGAGGTGATACAATTCCAACACCAATCGCTATTGCCTTTTCTCTAATTTCATTATAGAAACGCTCACGTTTCGCTTCACTTAGCTTTTTAGAGTCATTTAACCCTGGCACATAGAAATCCTCCGGAAGAACGACAGCAGCCGTAACAACAGGCCCAGCTAGTGGTCCCCTCCCTACTTCATCAATCCCCGCAATATAGGAGAGCCCCCGTTCACGCAATGCTTGTTCATATTTAGACATCTCTAAAAATTGCTCTCTTTCTTTTTGTACCAGTTCTTTTTGTTTATGCCATTTCACAATTAATTTTTGAACACCTTTTCGTTCATCTTGCGTCAACATTTGAAAACGTTCATCTTCTTCATTCGTAATCTCTTGTAGTATACTTTCCACTTCTTGTATCGTAATTTTTTGCATTAGTGTACACTCCTTTTAAACATAACCAAAAAGAAAAGACGCACAAACGCACGTCTTATACCTCTTCTACAAATTCATCTGGTGTTTCAAATGTCATTTTTCCGAGTTTACCACCCCGAAGTTCTCGCAGAACCAGTTCTGATGTTTTATCATAATCAACAAGGCCACCGCCCATTAAACAGCCTCTGTTCTTTCCGATTGCATCAAATAATTCTACAATATCTTCTGGAATTACATTTAATTTATAACGCTCTTGCAAACGTTCTGGGTAATATTTTTCCATAAAGCGAAGTGCATAAACCGCTACATCCTGCAAGTTTAAAATAGAGTCTTTAATTGCACCAGTCGTTGCAAGGCGAAGTCCTACTAACTCATCTTCAAATTTTGGCCATAAAATACCTGGCGTGTCTAACAGTTCCATCTCTTTACCCACTTTAATCCATTGCTGAGCTGTTGTAACACCTGGGCGATCGCCTGTTTTTGCGATGTTTTTCTTGGCTAATTTATTAATTAACGTAGATTTTCCAACGTTCGGAATCCCAACGATTAATGCGCGAATTGCTCTTGGTTTAATCCCTTTCGCAATCATTTTATCAAACTTTTCTTTTACAAGTACTTTACATGCTGCCGTAATTTCTTTCATACCTTGTCCAGCTTGTGCATTAATTGAAATTGCTTTATGACCTTTCTCTTCAAAGTAAGCAATCCATTGCTTAGTTAAACGATCATCTGCCATATCAGCTTTATTTAAAACAACCAATCTTGGTTTATGTGTAATAATTTCATCAATCATCGGATTTCGGGAAGATAAAGGTAAACGCGCATCTACAAGTTCAATTACAACATCGATTAACTTTAACTTCTCTGTTACTTGGCGCCTCGCTTTTGCCATATGCCCTGGAAACCATTGGATTGCCATGTTGCCACCTTCTTTTTCTCATTTATTTCACAATACGTGCATCTTTTAATGGCCAATATAACGTATTCGCTTTCCCAATTACTTGGTCCATCGAAATCGTTCCAATGGTACGACTATCTTTACTAAAACGACGATTGTCACCTAGTACAAATAATTGACCTTTGGGAACTGTTTTTTTACCTGTGATTTCTTCAAGCTTGAAATCATATGTAAGTGGTCCATCAGTAAGTTGTTTTTTCTGCTTGTCTAAATACGGTTCCTCATAAGGTTTTCCGTTAATATAGAGTTTATCATTACGATACTCAATCTCATCGCCTGGTAAGCCGATAACACGTTTAATATAATCTTTTTCCTCTGTCGCTCGGAATACAATGATATCAAAATGCTTCGGTTCTCCAATGTGATAGCCGATTTTATTAACAATCATTCGATCACGGTCATGTAGCGTCGGTGACATTGATACGCCATCTACAAGAATCGGCGCAAAGAAAAACTGCCTAATGACACCAGCCAACACAACAGCAATCAAAATTGCTTTTATCCATTCCCAAAGGGAACTCTTCTCTTTCTTCATGCATTTCCCCTCCACAATTTTGTAAGCTGTTCGTATTATATCAAAATTTCATATAGATTGGAAAAAGGGAGCTTGTGCATTTACAAGCTCCCATACATGTCTTATCGAATTTCTTTAATACGTGCTGCTTTACCGCGAAGGTTACGTAAGTAGTATAACTTAGCACGACGTACTTTACCACGGCGAAGTACTTCGATTTTCGCGATTCTTGGTGTGTGAATTGGGAATGTACGTTCAACACCTACACCGTAAGAAATCTTACGAACTGTGAACGTTTCACTAATTCCGCCACCACGACGTTTAATTACAACACCTTCAAAAAGCTGAATTCTCTCACGAGTACCCTCAACTACTTTTACGTGTACACGTAAAGTGTCACCAGGACGGAATGAAGGTAGGTCAGTTTTTAATTGGCCTTTTGTAATTTCTGCGATTAATTGTTGCATATTCAATTCTCTCCTTTAAACAGATGCTCTTATAAAGTCATTAATAAATTACAGCGGAACATCGTTAATACGGCTACTGCTTTCAGTAGCACAAATGTTATAATAGCATATTGCTAGGCCTGTTGCAATAGAAAATATATGCAGTTGTTATTGTTCTTCTTTAATCTGCTCAAGCCATTTTTCTTCTTGCTTTGACAACTCACGTTCTTCAAGTAAATCCGGTCTACGCGTATATGTGCGGCGCAATGATTCCTTATGACGCCATTCTTCAATATTCTTATGATTTCCTGACATGAGTACATCCGGTACCTTCATACCACGAAAATCGCCTGGACGTGTATAATGTGGATGTTCCAATAAGCCCGTACTAAAAGAATCTTCCACTTGTGAGTTTTGATTTCCAAGCACTCCTGGCAAAAGACGCACAACACTATCCGTAATAACCATAGATGCTAATTCTCCACCCGTTAACACATAATCACCAATAGAAATCTCATCTGTTACAAGATGTTCGCGAATCCGTTCATCATATCCTTCATAATGACCACACACAAAAATAACATGTTCTTCCCCAGCAAGCTCTTCTGCCTTTTTCTGGGTAAATCGTTCTCCTTGCGGGCACATTAATACAACTCTTGGTTTACATTCTGTTTCTTTCGTTAATTCTTCTACAGCATCAAAAATGGGTTGTGGAGTTAAAACCATACCTGCACCTCCGCCGTACGGATAATCATCCACACTGTTATGCTTACTTGTTGTATAGTCACGGAAATTTACAACCCTCAGCTTAACTGCTTCTTTTTCTTGCGCTTTTTTTAAAATTGAAGATCCAAATACACCAGTGAACATATCTGGAAATAATGTTAAAATATCAATTTTCATTATAGCAATCCTTCCATCACATGAATGGTTACTAGTTTATTTTCGATGTTAACTTGCAGTACAACATCATCAATATATGGAATTAAAAGATCTTGTCCTTTTGGACGTTTAATTACCCATACATCATTTGCACCAGGAGATAGAATTTCTTTTATCGACCCTAACGCCTCTCCATCCTCTGTTACAACTTTACAACCAATAATTTCATGGTAATAATACTCACCTTCAGCAAGTTCACCTAATTGATCTTCTGGTACTTTTAATAGAGACCCTTTAAATTTCTCTACCTCGTCCACGTTGTTATATCCTTCAAATGTCAATAAATCAAATGTTTTATGTTGACGATGAGAAGTGATTTTTACCGGAAGCGGTTCCGCTCCTTTATCGCTCCATATGTATAGTGTATTCCCTACCTGATATCGTTCTTCTGGAAAATCAGTACGAGAAATGACACGAATTTCTCCTCTAACACCATGAGTATTTACAATTTTTCCTACGTTAAACCATTTTGTCATAAACAGCATGTCACCCCTGTTTTCTATATAATTTAAGCATCTCCATTCCATATGTAGAACATGCAACTTCTCTTAAAATGTTAAAAAAGGGAGAGGAATAGATCCTCGCCCTTTTCATATTTATTGAATTTCCAGTGTAACTTTTTCATGATTATGATGTCCCACTGAATACAAGAGCATTCGAATTGCTTTCGCAACTCGCCCTTGCTTTCCAATGACTTTTCCAACATCCTCAGGATGTACGGTTAATCGATATTTTATCTCTCCGTTGCAAAGTTCCTGTGTAACCTTTACATCTTCAGGATGATCTACAAGAGGCTTGACGATCGTTACGATTAACCCTTTCATAGCCATTACCTCAATTACTTACCTTGTTTAGATAAGTGGAATTTCTCCATAATGCCTTGGCTAGAGAAAAGATTACGAACTGTATCAGATGGTTTCGCACCGTTTCCTAACCATTTTAATGCTGCTTCTTCGTTGATTTTCACTTCAGCTGGTTGAGCAACTGGATTGTAAGTACCGATTTCCTCGATGAAACGTCCGTCACGAGGAGAACGAGAATCTGCAACAACTACACGATAGAAAGGAGTCTTTTTAGCTCCCATACGTTTTAAACGAATTTTAACTGCCATTTATAAAGCACCTCCGAATTTATTTCACACAGATAATTATATTAGCAAAAAGACTATTGCTTTGTAAAGTATTTTTTCTTAACAGAGCCATCTTTTTTTCCTTACATAAATGGAAACTTCAATCCACCTAGTCCTTTTTTCTTACCTTTTTGCATGCCTGTCATCGTCTTCATCATTTTTTTCATATCTTCAAACTGTTTCAATAGACGATTGATCTCTTGTACGGTTGTACCGCTACCTTTGGCAATGCGTTTTTTACGACTAGCATTGATTATTTCCGGTTGTTCGCGTTCTACTTTTGTCATAGAACGGATAATAGCTTCAATATGCCCAATTTGCTTTTCATCAACTTGTGCATTTTTCAGCCCTTTGATTTTATTTGCACCTGGAAGCATCCCTAGCAATTCATCAAGCGGTCCAAGTTGACGCACTTGTCCAAGTTGCTCAAGGAAATCATCAAGTGTAAACGAAAGCGTACGCATTTTTTGCTCAAGTTCTTTTGCTTTTTCTTCATCAACTGTAGCTTGCGCCTTTTCAATTAATGTTAGAACGTCACCCATCCCTAAAATACGAGATGCCATACGTTCAGGATGGAATGCTTCAAGCGCATCTAACTTTTCGCCCATACCAGCAAATTTAATTGGTGTGTTTGTTACTGCTTTAATAGATAATGCTGCACCACCGCGCGTATCACCATCTAATTTTGTTAATACAACACCTGTTAAACCTAACTGTTCATGAAAGCTTTGTGCAACATTGACCGCATCTTGTCCTGTCATCGCATCGACAACTAGGAAAATTTCATCCGGCTTAGCAACTTCTTTTACTTTCGCTAATTCATCCATTAGTTCTTCATCAATATGCAGACGACCTGCTGTATCGATTAAAACATAATCATGATGATCTTCTTTTGCTTTTGCAATCGCTTGTTTTGCAATTTCAACAGGACTTACTTGATCTCCTAATGAGAATACAGGCATATCCAATTGCTTTCCTAGTGTTTCAAGCTGTTTAATCGCTGCTGGACGGTAAATATCAGCTGCAACAAGCATTGGTTTACGATTATGCTTTTTACGAAGCAAATTCGCAAGTTTACCTGTCGTTGTTGTTTTACCTGCTCCTTGAAGTCCAACCATCATAATAACAGTTGGAGGCTTATTAGCGACAGCAATTTTACTTTGCTCTCCACCCATAAGTTCTGTCAGTTCTTCCTGTACAACTTTAATTACTTGTTGTCCAGGTGTCAAACTCTTCATCACATCTTGTCCGACAGCACGCTCAGACACACGCTTTACAAAATCTTTTACTACTTTAAAGTTAACATCCGCTTCTAAAAGAGCTAGACGAACTTCTCTCATCATTTCTTTTACATCGGCTTCGGAAACTTTTCCTTTGCCGCGGATTTTTTGCATCGTCTGTTGAAGTCGGTCGGCTAATCCCTCAAATGCCATATTGCCGCCCTCCTAATCTAATTTTTCGATAGCTTCAACAACTTGTTTCATTTCTTCATTCACATGCTCTTCTTCGCCGATTAGCTGTTTTAGCTTTGCAACAAGTCGCTTTCGCTCTTGAAACTTTTGAAGTAATACTAATTTCTCTTCATATTCTTCAAGCATCGCTTCAGTCCGTTTAATGTTATCATACACTGCTTGGCGACTCACATCAAATTCTTCCGCAATTTCACCAAGAGATAAATCATCTAAATAATAAAGCGACATATAACTTCTTTGTTTTTGCGTTAACAACGATTGGTAAAAATCAAACAAATAATTCATTCTCGTTGTTTTTTCGAGCATGTTGGATCATCCTTTGTTAAGTGATTTCCCTTTACATGGATTAGTTTACATGGAGTCTAAAAGAGTGTCAAGTTTTTTTCTTAACATCTTATATTTTTTATAAAAAAGAAGCGATAACACCGCTTCTTCCACTTTATATTTCTTCTTTTTCTACTAAATTTGCAAATAAACCATACACATATTGTTCTGGATCAAATTGTTGTAAGTCGTCCATTTGTTCTCCAAGCCCAACAAATTTCACTGGTACGTCCATCTCATTACGAATTGCTAATACAATACCACCTTTAGCCGTTCCGTCTAATTTTGTTAAAACAATACCTGTAACATTTGTTGCTTCACGGAATGTTTTTGCTTGACTTAAACCATTTTGTCCAGTCGTTGCATCAATGACAAGCAATACTTCATGAGGAGCACCTGGAATTTCACGCTCAATGACACGTTTTACTTTTTCTAACTCTTTCATTAAGTTCACTTTATTTTGCAGGCGTCCTGCTGTATCACATAGCAAGACATCTGCTTTACGCGCTTTTGCTGCTTGAACTGCATCATACATAACAGCTGCTGGATCAGAACCAGATCCTTGTTTAATTACTTCCACACCAACACGCTCTCCCCATACTTCTAGCTGTTCAATCGCTCCTGCACGGAACGTATCTCCTGCTGCTAATAGGACAGACTTGCCTTCTGATTTAAACTTATGAGCCATTTTACCAATTGTTGTCGTTTTCCCAACACCATTAACACCAACAAATAAAATAACCGTTAATTGATCTTGTTGCATATTCAGTTCATTACTGAAGTCTTTATCACCTTTGTAAATCCCTACTAATTTTTCAGAAATAACAGCTTGTACTTCTTTTGGATCTTGAATATTACGACGTTGTACTTCTTCCTTCAGCTGATCGATAAGCTCCATTACAGTTGTAATACCAACATCTGCACCAATTAAAATCTCTTCTAATTCTTCAAAGAAATCCTCATCAACTTTACGATAACGATATACTAGATCATTTACTTTATCCGCAAATGAATTTCTTGTTTTTTCTAATCCTTGCTTAAATTTTTCAGTTACAGTATCTGTTTGCTTTGAAATCTTTTCTTTTAATTTTTTAAAGAAACTCATTCTTCTCATCCTTCCTATTCACTTGTAACAAGTTCTTCTTCCCCGTCACCTAAACGAACGGAAACAAGCTTAGAAACACCTGATTCTTGCATTGTCACCCCGTACAGTACATCCGATTCTTCCATCGTACCTTTTCGATGTGTAATAACAATAAACTGCGTTTCATCACTAAACTTTTTCAAATACTGCGCAAAACGAGCTACATTTGCTTCATCAAGCGCCGCTTCAACCTCATCTAGTACACAGAACGGAACAGGTCGCACTTTTAAAATACCAAATAGCAGTGCAATTGCGGTTAAAGCACGTTCTCCACCTGAAAGCAAACCTAGATTTTGTAGTTTCTTACCTGGTGGCTGCGCAACAATATCAATGCCCGTATTTAATAAATCTTCCGGATTTGTCATCACTAAGTCTGCTCTTCCCCCGCCGAACAACTCACAGAAAACGGATTGAAACTCCATACGAATTGCTTGGAATGTAGTAGAGAAACGTTTTTTCATTTCCTCATCCATTTCCATAATAACTTGGTGCAATGTCGCTTTTGCTTCCTCTAAATCGTCTCGCTGTTCTAACAAGAACTCATGTCGTTCCGCTACACGTTCGTACTCCTCAATCGCCCCTAAGTTTACGGTTCCGAGCTCCTCAATAGATAATTTAATTAATTTCACCTTTTTACGCGCATCCTCTGCAGGCATCGTCATTGTATATTTCAGTTTTGCTGCTTCAAATGAAATCGTATACGTTTCGCGTAAATGTTGCAATCTATTTTCTAATTCAACATCGAGACGATTGATTTTCACTTCTTGATCTTTTAAGACCTCAAGAACATATTTATGTCGTCCTTTCGTCTCTTTTACTTCACGCTCTATATGTTCTACCCGTTCTTGAAGAGTCAAACGTTGCTCACGACGAGAACTAATTAATTCCGATGTTTGATTTCGATCGTGTGCTTTCTTTTCAATCATATTCGTAATTTGCTCTTCACCGCTTGAATTGGATGTCATTTCTTGCTTTAAGAACGCTAAATCTTCTTTTGTTTTTACCAATGTTCGCTCTGTTTCTTCTTGTTCTTTCGTTAAACGAGCTACTTTCTCTTTTTGATTAGACAAACGTTGCTGCTGTTCTGCCGCTTGTACTTTTAGCTCCGTCATCTCTGTCTGAACTTTTTCTCTTGAAGAATGCTGCTCACTTTTTTGCTTAGTTAAAGCAATAATTCTTTCATCAAGCTCTGTGATATCTTTTTGAAGCTCTGCTAAAATTCCATCCAACTCTTGTTTTCGCCCTTGCATTTTCACTTGATCTTGTAAAAATCCTTCTATTTCTAAATCATAGATGGATAAACGGTCATTAATACGATGCTCTTCTAGCTCTAGTTGATTAATTTCTTCTTTTAATTTTTGTTCAACGACACGCTCTTGTTCCGCATCGTGACGTAATTCTTTTATCTTAACTTCTTTTTCTTGAATTTCTTGTTTTAACGCTTTAACGAAGTTTTCTAACTTAGAAGTTTTTTCTTCCATTTCAGCAAGTTTCTTGCTCCACTCTTCTAATTCTCGCTGGCGTCCTAATAAGGATGATTTAGCTTGCTTCACAGCTCCACCAGTCATAGAACCGCCTGGATTCACAACATCACCTTCAACCGTTACAATACGGTAACGATATTGCAATTGCTTTGCTAGTTCATTCGCACCTCTTAAATCTTTAGCAACAATGACTGTTCCTAATAAATTTGAAATTATGTTTTCATATCTATTATCGTAATGCACGAGTTCCGCTGCCACACCTACAAACGCTTGATGTTGCTTTACCATGCGTAGTTGTTCAATTGATAACGATCTTCCTTTAACAACTGCCTGCGGTAAAAACGTTGCACGCCCATGACGATTTTGTTTCAAAAAGGCAATTGCCTTGCGGGCATGCTCTTCCGTTTGAACAACAACGTGTTGCATCGCTGCGCCCAGTGCAATCTCCATAGCAACTTCATATTCTTTCGGTACCGTAAGTAGTTCAGCTACCGCACCTTCAATACCTTGAAGCTTGTTTTCACGAGCTTTTAATACTTCACGCACTCCCTGATAGAATCCAGAGTAATCTTCTTGCATCTCTTCTAGCATTTCTTTTCGAGAACGAGCTTGTTGAACAAATTGATATGCTTGATACAATTTTGTTTCATTTTCACTATATTGCGCCTTACATTTTCCAAGTGCCGATTCTGTTTTTTGTATATTTGTAATAACACTTGTAACTTTCTCTTTTACTTGTTCATAACCCTCTACAAGTTTTGCCTTTTTAGCTGTAATTTGCAGGCGCATTTGTACATACTTTTCATTTTCTTCATCAAGGCGTTGATTTTTAGAATTTTGTTGTTTGAATTGTTCCTCAAGCATAGATAGTTCATTACGGTTACTTGCTTGTTGATTTAACAATTCAATATAATCACCTTTTAAATGTTCAATTTGCTCTTCCAGGTCTTCCGCATATGTAGAAAGAAGTTTCTCATTTTCATGTAGCTTCTGTTCTAACTCTTTTACCTGATTCGCAAATTTCATAAGTTCTTCTGTACTTGTTTCTATTTCTCCATCGTAAATCTTAGCTTTCTCTGTCAACTCAATAATTAACTGCTCAAGCTGCGCGCAATGCGTTGTTGCATTTTGCTTTCGTTCCTTTAATAATTCACGCTGACCTTCTAATTTTTCTAACTCTTTACTAGAAAGAAGGAGAACTTCTTGCAAGGAATCTACAGATTCATCAATCGCTTGCAATTGTCCGCGCAATTCCTCGAGCTCTGTTTCACTTTTTTGTAAATGCGTTGACATTTTTACTTCTTCATCTTTATTATGTCCAAACTGCTTTCTAAGCGCTTCCCATTTTTCATGTAATTCTTCAATCTCATATACAATAAGAGCGGCTTCAACTTTTTCTAATTCTTCTTTTTTCTCAAGATAATCTTTCGCAATAGAAGCTTGTCGTTCAAGCGGTTCTACTTGACTACTTAATTCGTGAATAATATCTTGCACACGATTTAAATTTTCTTGTGTTTCTCCTAATTTCCCTTCAGCTTTCTTTTTACGAAGCTTATATTTTAATACGCCTGCCGCTTCTTCAAACACACCACGACGTTCTTCAGATTTACTGCTCAAGATTTCTTCTACTTTCCCTTGGCTAATAATCGAGAAAGCTTCTCGTCCCATACCAGAATCCATAAATAAATCAACAATATCTTTTAGTCGACAAGATTGCTTGTTAATAAAAAAATCACTATCTCCCGAGCGAGTAACACGACGTGTAACACTCACCTCATTATACTCAATTGGTAAACGCTGATCTTCATTATTTAATGTTAATGTTACCTCTGCAACATTAACTGCTTTTCGTGTATCGCTTCCCGCAAAAATAATATCCTCCATTTTTGCACCGCGTAATGATTTTGCAGATTGTTCACCAAGTACCCAGCGAATTGCATCTGTAATATTACTCTTTCCGCTTCCATTGGGACCAACTACAGAGGTTACACCTGGGACGAAATCAACAGATACACGCTCCGCAAAGGATTTAAATCCTACTATTTCTAATCTCTTTAAAAACACGAAAGGCCTTCCCCCTATTCTCCGTTTCCATGGTTTATGTCTGTAAAACCAAGCTACTGTACGGATTCATATTTATTTCTTTATATCGAAATAAAAATAAAGTTTTATTCTATGCACAAGGAATCCCCCTCATTTAAAGGGGGATTCCTTATGATTGTTCTTTTAACGTTTTCAACGCCTCTGCAGCAGCTTGTTGTTCTGCTTCTTTTTTCGACTTGCCGCTACCAAGACCAAGAGCTACGCCATTTAATGTCACACGTGACACAAATTCTCGATTGTGAGCAGGTCCTTTTTCTTGCAAAATTTGGTACTCAATATTACCGCTACCATCACGTTGAATTAATTCTTGTAATTGACTCTTATAATCCATCACATGAGAAAAAGCACCTTCATTAATTTTCGGATATACAATTTCTTTTAAGAATTCCCAAACTGTATCCAATCCTTGATCAAGGTAAAGGGCACCAATAAACGCTTCAAAGACATCCGCTAATAAAGCTGGTCGTTCACGTCCGCCTGTCATTTCTTCACCTTTTCCTAATAGAACGAGATTACCAAATGACATTTCATTCGCAAAACGGACAAGAGATGGTTCACACACAACAGCTGCACGCAACTTTGTTAATTCTCCTTCGCTCATTGTCGGATATTTTTGAAACAAATACTGTGATACAGTTAGTTCTAATACAGCATCTCCGAGAAATTCAAGACGTTCATTGTCTTCATGTGGCTTTTTTCGATGCTCATTCACATACGATGAATGCGTAAATGCTTGAATCAATAATTTTTCGTCTGTAAACGTAATGCCTATTTTTTGTTGGAACGTTTTAAAAGCTTCACGATATTTTGTTTCATATTTCTTTTCTCTATATTTTCGGTACGGCATAGGTCCCTCCAGATATAAGCCGAGAAAGCCCCGCTATAAAACGGGACTTCGCTCAAACATTATAGATGACTCTCTATGTAAGTCACAGCATCGCCAACAGTAGCAATTTTCTCTGCATCTTCATCAGAAATTTCCATTTCAAACTCATCTTCTAATTGCATTACAAGTTCAACTACATCTAGGGAGTCTGCACCTAAATCTTCTTTAAAGCTTGCAGCTGGTACTACTTCTGTTTCTTCTACTCCTAAACGATCCACGATGATTTTCGTTACACGCTCTAAAACATCTGCCATAATTCATTCACCTCCCCTCAAATATTATATTAAATATTTCACAAAAAAACTAGGTGAAATCTTTTCTTTTATTACATTACCATACCGCCATCAACATGTAGTGTTTGTCCTGTAATATATTTGCTGTGATCAGCAGCAAAAAATGTAACAGCATTCGCAATATCTTGCGCTTCTCCAAACTTAGCAGCAGGTATTAATTTTAGCATTTCCTCTTTTACGTTTTCGCCTAATATATCTGTCATATCAGTAGCGATAAACCCTGGAGCAATTGCATTAACTGTTATATTGCGACTAGCTAATTCTTTCGCAGAAGTCTTAGTCAATCCAATTACTCCCGCTTTTGCTGCAACGTAATTCGCTTGACCAGGATTTCCTGTAACACCGACAACAGAAGCGATATTAATAATGCGACCATGACGCTGACGCATCATATAACGAGATACTGCTTTTGTACATAAGAATACACCTTTTAAGTTTGTATCAATAACTGTATCCCATTCTTCTTCTTTCATACGCATTAATAAATTGTCTCTTGTTACTCCGGCATTATTCACAAGAATATCAACTTGTCCAAATGTATCTACAGTTTGCTTTACCAGGCTTGTAACTTCTTCAGTATTAGCAACATCCGCTCTTACTGCGATTGCTTCTGAACCAAGTTTTTTTATTTCATCAACTACTTCGTTCGCTTTCTGCTCATTACCAGCATAGTTTACTACAACCGATGCTCCTTGCTTTGCTAAATCAATTGCAATTGCACGGCCAATCCCGCGTGATGCACCTGTTACTAACGCTACTTTCCCTTTTAACATCCGCTTTCTCCTCTCAAACTTGAAATGGTATCTTTCAATGTCTCTTCATCATATATCGCATATACCTTCGCAGATGGAGCAATTGATTTCATAAGACCAGCAAGAACTTTCCCAGGACCGATTTCAATAAATGTATCTACCCCTTGTTCTACCATTTGTTCAATAGATGGGTACCATAACACAGGTGAATAGAGCTGTTCAATTAGCTTTTCTTGAATATCTTCACTACAACTTACGCAATTTGCCGTAACGTTCGCAACAACTGGAATGTTCGCATCTTGAATTGTAATTTCGTTTAGAACACTTTGAAACTTCTCAGCCGCCGGCTTCATTAATGAAGAGTGGAATGGACCACTCACACGAAGTGGGATTGCTCGTTTCGCACCATTTTCCTTCACTTTTTGAGAAGCGAGTTCTACTCCTCGTTTCGTTCCAGAAATAACAATTTGCTTCGTGCTATTCATATTAGCAATTTGCACAGCATGACCTTCACTCGTCACTTCTTCTGTAACTTGTTTCAGAACATCTGGGTCTGCTCCTAAAATAGCAGCCATTGCACCTTCTCCACTCGGCACAGCTTCTTCCATATATTCGCCACGTTTTCTCACAGCGTAAACAGCATCTTCAAATGTTAATGCTCCCGCTGCCACAAGTGCACTATACTCACCTAAACTATGTCCTGCAACATAATCGGGCGTAATATCATATTGTTTCAAAGCTGTTAAGATTGCAATACTTGTCGTCAATAGTGCTGGCTGCGCATTTGTCGTTAATGTTAACTTTTCCTGAGGTCCTTCAAAAATCAACGATGAAAGAGACTCTTGTAAAACTTCATCTGCTTTTTGAAATATTCTTGCAACCTCTTTATTATTCCCTGCTAATTGCTGTCCCATTCCAACTGCCTGTGAACCTTGGCCCGGAAAAAGAAATGCCAGTTTTCCCATTTCAAATCCTCCTCTTATTGAAGCGGCTCTTTCTCCATTACACTTGAAATTGTAGGAATTACTTCTTTCGCTACCATTTCTCTCGTTTGACGAATCGCACTAAAAATCGATTGATCATTAGAAGATCCATGAGCCTTAATGACAGGCGCTTTTAATCCAAATAAAGCCGCTCCGCCATACTCCGAATAATCCATTTTATCTTTTAATACCATCAGCTTCGGTTTTAATACCGCTGCCGCTAATTTACTTGTGAACGAACTCATTAATTGTTCTTTTAACATAGAAAATAATGCAAGTGCAGTTCCTTCTAATGATTTTAATGCAACATTACCAGTAAAGCCATCACATACAACTACATCGGCTACACCTTGTAATAAATCCCTTGATTCAACGTTTCCTACAAAATTAATTGGTGCATCTTTTAGCATGGAAAATACTTGTTTTGAAAGATCATTTCCTTTCCCATCTTCCGTACCAACATTTAAAAGTCCGACGCGTGGATTTTGAATCCCTCTTACCTTCTCAGCGTAAACAGACCCCATAACCGCGTATTGATATAAATGGATCGGTTTTGCATCAACATTTGCTCCAACATCTAGCATCACAAAACCTTCGCCATCCACAGTTGGCATTGTAGGGGATAAAGCTGGTCGTTCAATCCCTTCCATTCGACCTACAACAAATAATCCAGCCGCCATCAAAGCTCCTGTACTACCCGCTGATATACAAGCATCTGCTATACCATCTTTTACTTGCTGTGCTGCAAGCACCATTGAAGCTTGCTTTTTACGGCGAACAGCTCTTACCGGCTCGTCTGTTGCTTCAATCATTTCGTCTGTATGAAGGATTGTAATACGTTCTTCATTTGTTAAATATTGACGAATTCCCTCTTCTTTTCCTACTAATGTTATATGTAAATCTGAATATTCCTTAATAGCTTTCATTGCTCCTAATACAACTGCTTTTGGAGCGTGATCGCCACCCATTGCATCTATTACGATTTTCATAAATTGTTACCTTCCTCACTATAGTTACTAGATCGATACATTTCAAAAGTGCCTGTAATAACAAGTTCTTCTCCAACAAAGCTACGCACTTTGACAACCGTCCGTCCTTTATCATTCTCCACATCCTCAACGCGTGCTTTTGCAACAACGCGTTCTCCTAATTTTACAGGACGAATGTATCGAATGGTAGACTTTGCAGTTAAAGCTAGTTCTTCATCAATAACTGCAACAGCTAGTGAGTTTGCTTGAGCAAACAAATGATGCCCACGTGCAATTTGATTTCTTTTAAATACATGCTCCATCTTTACTTCAAAGATAGAAATTGCATGTCTATCTAATTCTATATCAATTATTTCCCCTACCACTTCTTCTAATGGTAAAGATTTCACATCTTCTTCATGTTGCCGTGTTGCTACATATTTAATTCGCTCTCTTAGCTCTGGAATAGATAATTCCATTCGATCAAGACGAACCGTTTGTATACTTACTTGAAATTGCTCTGCTAATTCTTCATCCGTGATGAAAGGATTTGTTTCTATTGTTTGTTGTAATAATGCTTGTCTTTCTTTCTTACTTCTTCTTTTTTTCATACCGCACCATCCATTTTTATGACTAGGTACTAACAGTAGTATATAATCATTAAAAGTAGAATGCAACAAAAAAATTTGCACATTTCACTTTTAATCGAGCTTTTCCCCTTGAAACACACCTGTTCCTTCAAGATATACACGCAGCGGCGCATACTGTTCATTATGCCAAAATGCTTCTGAATCAACCAGTATGGATGCATCTTGTCTCGCCGTTTCCAATGCTCGATAATCATGTACCATATCAGCTACCTTAAACTCTGGTAGACCACTTTGCTTACTTCCAAAGAAATCCCCAGGACCACGTAACTCTAAATCTTTTTCCGACAATACAAATCCATCATTTGTTTCCGTCATAATGCGCATACGCTCTTTCCCAGTTTCCGATTTCGGATCCGCAATTAACAAACAGTAAGATTGCTCACTCCCACGCCCAACACGACCTCGAAGCTGATGCAATTGCGATAAACCAAAACGTTCCGCATCATAAATTACCATAACTGTTGCATTCGGCACGTTAACACCAACCTCAACTACAGTTGTTGAAACAAGAATTTGCACTGTATTTTCACTAAATTGCTCCATCACCTCTTCTTTTTCTTGAGAAGATAAGCGTCCGTGCATTAATCCTACTTGAAATTTCCCTTGATAATGATGCATTAGCATGCTATGTAAATCAATTGCATTCTGCACATCAAGCTTTTCAGATTCTTCAATAAGTGGACAAATTACATAAGCTTGTCTCCCCTTCTTCACTTCCTTCTCCACAAAGCCAAGAACTCGTTCTAACATGTCATGTTTTGCCCAATACGTTTCAATCACTTTACGTCCAGCTGGCATTTCATCAATAATAGAAACATCCATCTCTCCAAAGGCTGTAATTGCCAATGTACGAGGAATAGGTGTTGCTGTCATAAACAACACATCTGGGCTCTCACCTTTCTCTCGCAAAACACGGCGCTGCGCTACACCAAAGCGATGTTGTTCATCAGTGATAACAAGTCCAAGTCTATGAAAAATGACCTCATCCTGAATTAAAGCATGCGTCCCAACAAGAACATCTATCTCGCCCTGTTCAAGTTTTGCTAAAATTTCACGACGACGTGCTCCTTTAACCGAGCTTGTTAATAATTCTACGTTCATATTAAAATGAGAAAATGTCTCTGCTAGTGACTGATAGTGTTGTTCTGCCAATATTTCAGTAGGAACCATTAACGCTCCCTGATAATGGACAAGTTTTGCTGCATAAAGAGCAATCGCAGCTACGACCGTTTTTCCCGATCCAACATCTCCTTGTAATAACCGATTCATCCGATAAGGAGACTGCATATCTTTCATAACCTCAGAAACAACGCGGCGCTGCGCACCAGTGAGCGGGAATGGAAGCGCGTCAGTGAACTCTTCTAATTCTTTCATAGAAATATCTTTTTTTGTCCCTTTTGAATTTTCTCTTTCTATCTTACGAAGAGTTTGCATTTTGAGCTGGAATAAGAAAAATTCTTCATATACAAATCGTCGACGCGCTTGCTTTAAATCTTCTTGTCCGACTGGAAAATGCAATGCCCGAAGTGCTTCATATCGAGGTAGCAACTTATAACGGCTTAATAAACCATCTGGTAACACTTCAACTATAGAGTTACCATATTCTTTCATAGCTTGTGCAATAAAACGTCGCATTTGCTTTACTGTTAATTTTCCTTTGACGGAATACACAGGTTCTACTTCTTGCTGACGTACAACTGGACCAAAGTGAAGCTCAGAAACAGAAATCGTCTGACGATGCTGATCCCATTTCCCAGTAATCGTCACCGTTTCATCAAGCTTCAATTTTTGCTTATAGTACGGTCTATTAAAACATACAGCTGTAATTAAATAGCGTCCAACAAGCACACGAACAGTAAGACGTGATTTTTTCTTTCCATAGTATTGTAATAAAGGAGCACTATGTACCTTCCCTTCCACTGTTACACGCTCTTCATGCTTCACTTCTGCCAGATCTTTCATCGCGTAGTCTTCATAACGGTACGGAAAATGCTCTAATAAGTGGGAAACTGTATAAATTCCCATCTCATGTAATAATTCAGATGTCTCTTCCCCGATTCCCTTTACATCCGTAATAGGAATTTGCACAACTTCATTCAAGATTTTCACGCTCCGTCACATCATTTTTCTTAGTTTTATTCAAGTACATTCTATATACCAATTTAGATAGATATACAATTCCATATAACTCATACATCTAATGTCGTCCTAACTTGTAATCGCCCACTTCTGCCTTTTCTATTCTATCATAGGCATTCTAAAGGAAACTAGCCTTATACATGATCACCTATATAAAACGATTTTGATTTTCTAACATATACGTCGCAGCTACAAAAACAAAAGGAGACATTCACTCTGCTTTCACATGACATGGGGTTAAAATAGGCAACCACCTCTATCCATGATCAGACCATCTCTACCGTCTAAAAAAAGGTTTTCTATCTATTTTTCAATTTGTATTTATATAAATGTCTACTTATTTAAACAAGCAAACTATGTGAATTTTTTATCATGTATAATTCGAAAAAAGATATATGAAAGAAAAGAGCCTCACTATAGCAGTAAGGCCCTTTTCTCATCCATATACTAGCCTTTTGAATAAGAACTGCAGACAATTTACGTCATTCATTCTTGCTCATTAGCAAATAAACAATTTTCCCCTTATTATCAAAAGGAATTTATCTTATTCTACAGAGAAAATGAAAGAATATACAGGTTGATTTCCTTGGTGTACCTCTACCTCTACCTCTTCAAACTTCTCTTCTACAAACGCAACTAATTCTGCAACCTCTTCATCTGTTGCATCTTCACCTTGCAAAATTGTTACGATCTCAGAATCTTCATCAATCATGCTTTCTAGCAGCTGCTTCCCTGCATCTACCTTTTTAGCATTTGTAGATACGATTTTCCCATCTGCAATACACATGAAATCATTTTTTTGAATCTCTACACCATCAATTTCCGTATCACGAACTGCATACGTAATTTGACCTGTTTTCACATGCGTTAGCGCTTCTTTCATGTTCTCTTCATTTTCTTCTAATGTTCCAGCTGGGTTAAATGCCAACATCGCAGCCATTCCTTGAGGAACAGTCTTTGAGCGAATAACAATAACTTCTTGATCAACAACAGAAGCAGCTTGTTCTGCTGCCATCACAATATTCCCGTTATTCGGTAAAATAATGATTTTTTCAGCATTTGCGTCTTCAATTGCTTTCACGATGTCCTCCGTACTTGGATTCATCGTTTGACCACCTTCGATAACCTCAGTTGCACCAATGCTCTCAAATAAGTTTTTAATACCGGATCCCATCGCTACAGTTACGATACCATACGGCTGTTTTTCTTTCTGTTCTTTCACTTCTTCATGCATTGGTGTTGGTCCATCTAATAGAGCAGTATGCTGTTCACGCATATTTTCTACTTTAATTTTAATCAAACTACCGTAACGTTGACCGTAGTTCATTGCATCCCCAGGATGTTCTGCGTGAATATGAACTTTTACAATTTCATCGTCCGATACAACAAGTAGTGAATCTCCATATACACTAATATCTTCACGGAATTTTTGTTCAGAGAAATTATGTTCCTTTACTTTTTCAGGCTCTAATTTCACCATAAACTCCGTACAATATCCGTATTTAATATCTTCTGTACTCAATTGGCTTTGTACACTACGGTGATGTTCTGCACGTACCATTTCATTCATAGATGGTTGCGCAATTTCATCTGAAGAGATTGTCTCTCCTTTTAAGTCAGCTAAAAAGCCTTCGTATACAACAACAAGACCTTTACCACCGCTATCTACAACGCCAACTTGTTTTAATACAGGTAATAAATCTGGCGTACGATTTAACGATGCATTTGCTTCTTTTACAACGTCTTCCATAAACAAAACAAAGTCGCGTTGTTTTTTCGCAACTGTGACTGCATATTTAGCCGTTTCTCTTGCAACTGTTAAAATCGTTCCTTCAATCGGTTTCATAACCGCTTTATACGCTGTTTCTACACCAGCTTCTAAAGCTGCTGCAAAATCAACTGTTGTTAACTCTTCTTTTAGCTCAATAGACTTAGAGAAACCTCGGAATAATTGAGATAAAATAACTCCTGAGTTACCGCGCGCGCCCATCAATAATCCCTTTGCTAAGCTTACACCGACTTTACCAGCATGCTGCGAAGGGTTTGACTTTACTTCACGTGCGCCTGAAGTCATTGATAAATTCATATTTGTACCGGTATCGCCATCTGGAACTGGGAAAACGTTCAATGCATCAACAAGCTGAACATTGTTCGTTAAATTATTCGCTCCTTGAATAATCATTTGTGATAAACGTTTTCCATCAATTTTTTGAATTGACACAGATTTTCCTCCTTAATGCACATTACAAGTTTATTACTTTAACTCCTTGTACGTAGATGTTTACAGAATCTACTGCTAGTCCTACCGTTTGATCTAATGTATATTTCACTTTCGTTTGGACGTTATGTGCTACCTCTGAAATTTTTGTACCATAGCTCACAATAATATACATATCAATATGTACTTCATCTTCGTCTTTACGAACAATAACGCCTCTAGTGAAGTTTTCTTTTCGTAAAATGTCTGTTAATCCATCTTTTAATTGATTCTTTGAAGCCATACCAACGATACCGTAGCAATCTACTGCGGCACCTCCAGCAATTGTTGCAATTACATCTGTACTAATATCAATTTGACCGTACTTCGTTTTAATTTCAATTGACATCTCGTTTCCCCCTTCATTAATGGTGAAAGTGAGCTAGACTACTTTAATTACTATCATATAATCTTTTTAAAGAAAATTCCATCGTTCTTTCTTTTCGCTCTCATATTTATGACGAGCAAAATAGTCCATTGTTATTATACAACATGTACTACTATAATATGTCAAGTAATTTTTCTTGATTTTTACTTTTCTTTATTAACATTTGGTGTCAAGTAATTTTTCTTGATTTCTTTTTTATACACTGTTGCATTCTCTTTTTAGTTGTGTTAAATTATAGTAGTGTTTTTAGCATCGCATAAAAGACTAACATTGAAAAAATTACGTATGGTAAGGTAATTAAGGGAGGGAAATATAGATGGCTCGTGTTTGTGCTATTACTGGAAGAAAAGCTCGTTCTGGTAACTCTCGTTCTCACGCAATGAACGCTACAAAACGTAAATGGGGCGCTAACCTTCAAAAAGTTCGCGTACGCATCGACGGTAAAGTTCAACGTGTTTACGTTTCTGCTAGAGCATTAAAATCTGGCAAAATCGAACGTGTTTAATAATAAAAAATAGAGCCGATAGGCTCTTTTTTTATTATCCTCATGAAAAAAGCACCATTAATGGTGCTTTTTTAGTCCTTTTTAAAGGTATTTAACACCGCGCGAACAATTCCACCAAGAAATTTAGGTAACTTAATTGTATAAAATCTCATGGTTTCCCTCCTAACCCCCATTACTCCACTTGTTTACTATATGATGCAAGCAGCAAAAGTGTTTCTTTAATCAGTGCTTCTTATCACCATTAATATGCCAGAAGTAAATGAAAAAGTACCTTTTTCCACAATGAGTTCATTACTAATACAAAGCGTCGATCCCCATTCTATCGTTTTATCAGTGAGAGGATATTTAAAACCGCGAAGTGTAATACCATTTACAATTTCCGTAACAGGTACAAAGGATACGTATGGAAATTGTTCATTTTCTTCAATTGTATATGTGCCTACTTTTTTTACAGAGATTTCATTTTTATTGTCAACGATATACATTTCAGTATGCGCTTCAAATCCTTTTAAAAGCATTTGAATATTCGCTAATCCATGGTCAAGCCTTCCACCTGTAGCACCAAAAATACGAATCAATTTCGGCTTTTGCTCCAATGCCCAATGAATTGCAATTTCTAAATCCGTTTGATCTTTTTCCCGCGGAACAATATGTAACTCATCTGTCTGTTTTTGCATCCACGCTAATTCTTCACCTGTAACCGAGTCATAGTCACCAAATGCAACAGTGGGTGCGATTCCTCTTTGCAATAAATAATATACACCACGATCAACCGCAGCCCATACTACTTCCTCGTTTTCATAAAGAGAGAAATCGGCACAATACTCCTTAGGTCCTCCAGCTAAAATATGAATAATCATCTTTTCTTTCCCTTCTATAGAAAAAGGCAATCTGCCATTCGGTAGATTACCTTTTTTCACATTATCCCGTTCTAACAGGTCATGAAAGTTTTCTTACATCTATTCCTTATCCACGAATTATTCGAATTGCTTCACCGCGGTCTTTTTGATTGTAAACTGCCGATCCTGCTACAAGAACATTTGCTCCTGCTTCCACACAAAGTCTTGCAGTCTCAGTGTTTACACCACCATCAACTTCGATTTCTACTTGTAAATTACGCTCTTTGACCATCTCTGCAACTTGTTTAATTTTCGGTAATACAGAATGAATAAACTTCTGTCCACCAAACCCTGGGTTTACTGTCATAAGTAATACCATATCAACATCTTCTAATACGTTTTCAATCATTGAAACTGGTGTGTGAGGATTTAATACAACCCCAGCTTTAATACCATGCGATTTAATTAATTGAATTGTACGATGTAAATGTGGGCAAGCCTCTACATGAACAGTAATAATATCCGCTCCAGCTTTTGCAAAAGTAGGAATATAGTTATCCGGATTTTCAATCATTAAATGTACATCTAATGGTAAAGATGTAATTGGACGAATCGCTTCTACAATTAATGGACCAATTGTAATGTTTGGAACAAAATGGCCGTCCATTACATCAACATGGATATAATCCGCTCCGCCCTTTTCTACATCTTTAATTTCTTCCCCTAGTTTGGAAAAATCTGCTGATAAAATCGATGGTGCAATTTTAATCATAATTAATACCTCGGCTTTCTCTCTCTAATTTCTTCTACAAATTGTTTGTAATGTTCATAACGATATTGCGTAATCTTTCCTTCTTCAACTGCAGCTTTTACCGCACATTTCGGCTCTGAAAGATGTGTACACCCTCTAAACTTACAGTATTGACTTTCTTCTTTCAACTCTGGAAAACAATGCGTAAGATCTTCTACTTCTATGTCAATAAAATCAAGAGAGCTAAAACCAGGTGTATCTGCAACAAGACCGCTTCCTACTGCAATTAATTCCACATGTCTTGTCGTGTGCTTTCCACGTCCTAAATGAGAGGAAATATCATTCGTTTTTAACGCTAAATCTGGGCGTAATACATTTAACATGGAAGATTTACCCACACCAGACTGTCCTGCAACAACTGAGACACAACCTTCTAAAAATGGTTTGAGAATATCAATACTTTCCGATGTATTTATAGAAGTAAACAACACATCATATCCCATTTCACGATAATCATTCGCATAAGATTCAACAGTTTCTCGCATTTTTTCATCTACTAAATCCATTTTGCTAATACAAATAATCGGTTTAATGTTATGATGTTCAATTAATACGAGAAATCGATCTAATAACCCCGGATTAAAATCTGGTTCAACCGCTGAAAAAACAAGGATTGCTTGATCTACATTAGCAATTGGCGGTCTAACAAGTTCATTCTTCCGCTCAAAAACCTCTAAAACATAGCCTTCATTCGGATTATCCGCTTGAAAAACTACTTGATCTCCTACAAGCGGTGTAATTTTATTTTTTCTGAACACACCACGACCGCGACATTGTGTAATGCCATCTTCATGCTGCACATAATAAAAGCCACTCAAAGCTTTTACAATTTTTCCTTCTGCCATATAATTCTCCTTTATTCTATATAAAGTAAAATTTTTATCAGCCCTTCATCAAACAGACTTTTACATGATTTGAGACGAAGTACTGCCAGCGAGTACTGGGATAAAACTAACTACCAGTTCAGATTTCCCTTTATTTTCACTTCACTTTTATGGCCGTTCTTCTATTTCAAAACGTAAATTTTCGCCATTTTTCCCATCCGCTACGTTAACAGCATAACAGGCAAGAACAACAAATTCCACTTTCCATACAAAGAAGGTGGAATCCATAATATGGAGACACACCTTTACTCAGCTGGATATGGTACATCTTTATCAATAATTGTCGTTCCATCTCGAACAATTTTATAATGACCTTTTGTTCCTTCTTGGATAACAAATGCTAAAGAAATAGTAGTTGACTCTGTTATCGTCCGTGTTTCAATCGGTTTATCCATTTTCTGCTGCATATCTTCTTTATATATCTCAATTGTTTGCGGTTTTTTCTCACCTACTACAGGAGACTCGTAAGGAATCGGGATGTTATCCACTTTTACTGTTTTCGTTACTTTTGGTTTCGGACCATCAGAGACAGTAATCGTTACTTTATCCCCTTCTTTTAGCGGTATTCCTGGTTTTGGTGATTGTGAAATTACCAGTCCTTTATCAACTGTATCTGAATATTCTCTTTTCACATCTGGAACCAGTTTCTTTTCACTTAAATAGCTATTCACGCTATTTTCAGTCCATCCAGAAAAATCAACAGGTCGAATTTGGTAAGGACCTTTACTTATCCACACTTTTACATCTTGCTCAGCTTCAACAACCATTTGATCTGCCGTTGGAATTTGCTCAACAACTTCACCTTTTGGTTTTTCACTTTCAATATAGTATGGGACAATAATTTTATACTTCCCTTCTAATTCTTTTTTCAAGGTTTCAAAATCTTGCCCAATTAAATTACTCATCTTATTCTTTTGTTTTCCGCCAGATTGATAAATAGTGATTTTTGTATTTTCCTTTACAACTCTTCCCGCTGCTGGATTTGTTTTAATCACCTTTCCTGCTTCTACTTTATCTGTATAAACAATGTTAGGCTCAGCAACCTCAAAACCTTTCTCAACAAGTGCATTCACAGCTGCTTCATATTTCATACTAGACACATCTGGAATTTTCACTTCTTTCGGTATAAAGAACCCTGGAATCACAGTAAGGGCTAACGTTATACCGATTGCTAAAAGTAAAAATGTTGTAATTAAAATTTTCAACAATTTGTTACTTCGCTTTTTTTTCTCGTTTGGTTTCACTTCTTCATTTTTTATCTGTTCGTCTACCTTACTTCCATTCAATACAATTGTTTCATCACTTACATTTTCAAATAATTGTTCTTGTTGAATAATTGGAATTGCTTTCGTCGCTTCCATATCTTCAGGTATATAGAATGGTTGCTCATTAATCCGTTCTGGATATAAAGCTGTTTCAATGTCTCTTTTCATCGCATTAGCAGACTGATAGCGATGAAATGGATCTTTTGCGGTTGCTTTTAAAATAATATTTTCTACACTTTGTGGAATATCCGGATTCCATCGCTTTGGAGACGGGGTCTCATTTTGTAAATGTTTTAAAGCTACCGCAACTGCCGATTCCCCTGAGAAAGGTTGACGACCTGTTAACAATTCAAACATAACAATCCCAAGTGAGTAAATATCCGATTGTTTATTTGCTATGCCTCCGCGCGCTTGTTCTGGCGACAAATAATGAACAGAACCGAGTACAGAGTTCGTATGCGTTATCGTCGTTGCACTTGTAGCTGTCGCAATACCAAAATCGGTCACTTTCACAATTCCATCATTCCGAATTAAGATGTTATGTGGTTTTATATCTCGATGGACAATTTCAAAATGATGAGCGTGTGCCATTGCAGATGTTAGCTGCTCCATAATATCAAGGGCTTCCCCTATAGGTAACATCCCACGCTGATTTATGTATTGCTTTAATGTTTGTCCAGGTACATATTCCATAACAAGATAATAAATTCCATCTTCTTCCCCAACATCATACATATTCACAATATTTGGATGCGACAACGTTGTAACAGATTGCGCTTCTCGATGAAAACGTTTAATAAACTCATCATTATTCGCATAATCGAGTCGTAGTATTTTTACCGCTACATCCCGGCCTAGTATATCATCATGAGCTAAATATACATTGGCCATTCCTCCGCCACCAATCATTTTTAGCAGCTTATAACGGTCGTTTAGGCGTTTTCCAATCATCACGTTGTTATTCACCTACTTTCGTTTGCCGAATCCACATAATCAACAATGACAAGAGTAATATTATCTTCTCCACCACGATCATTCGCAAGTTGAATAAGACGTTCTCCCTTTGTCTCGAGCTGTTCGTTTAATAGCAAAATTTTTCGCATATCATCCATAGCAACTTTATTTGATAATCCGTCAGAGCAAAGAAGCAATTGATCATTTTCTTCTAACACTAATGTTTTAACATCTAATCCAACTTTTTCTTCTGTTCCAAGCGCTCGTAAAAGCACGTTCTTTTTTGGATGATACTCTGCATCTTCTTTTGAAATTTCACCATACCTGACAAGTTCATTTACAAGTGAATGATCCTCAGTTATAAGTGAAATCTCACCATCTGATAACATGTAACAACGACTATCTCCTATATGTCCAATTGTTACAAACCCTGCCGTACAAATTGCAACAATAACAGTGGTTCCCATACCATTGCACTCTACATGTTGCTTCGAGTATTCGTATACCCTCTCGTTAATCATTTCAACGTTTATATGTAACCATTCTTCCGCTTTTTTTGGTGTATCCATACTATACGTTTGCTTCCAATAATCATGGAATAATTGAATGGCCATCGAGCTAGCAACATCGCCAGCTCGATGACCTCCCATTCCATCAGCTACTACAGCTAAAATATCTCCATCTAAATTATGAAAAACTCCTGCACTATCTTCATTATGTTGACGAACTTTACCTTTATCCGATAGAAACACGGCTTTCATCTTGTCACCTCGTCTCTTCTTTGCGCTCCTTTGCACGCAACTGACCGCAGGCAGCATCAATATCATGACCTTGTTCACGGCGAATCGTTACATTCACTCCACGGTCTTTTAGCGTTTTTTCAAATAAGAAAATTTGCTCACGTGGCGTTCTTACATAATCGCGCTCTGGTACGTAGTTTACCGGAATTAAGTTCACATGACACTTTACACCTTTTAACAATTGAGCAAGTTCTTCAGCGTGCTCAACTTGGTCATTTTCTCCTCCAAATAAACCATATTCAAATGTAATACGACGCCCCGTTCTATTTACATAGTATTTAATAGCTTCCATTAAATCTGGCAGCTTATATGCACGGTTAATTGGCATTAATTTTGAACGTAATTCTGTATTTGGAGCATGCAATGAAATCGCAAAGTTAATTTGCATATCTTCTTCAGCGAACTTATAAATTTTCGGGATAATTCCACTTGTTGAAACCGTCATATGACGCGCACCAATGTGGATTCCTTTTTCATGATTTACAATGCGTAGGAACGCCATTAAATTATCGTAATTATCAAACGGTTCTCCGATACCCATTACAACAAGAGAGCTCACGCGTTCTTCTGTCTCATCAAGCGCACGTTGAACCTCAACTACTTGTGCTACAATTTCCCCAGCCTCTAGATTTCGTTTTAAACCACCTAGTGTAGATGCACAAAATGTACAGCCAATACGACATCCAACTTGCGTTGTTACACAAATGGAATTTCCATATTCATGTCGCATTAATACTGTCTCAATAGAATACCCATCATATAATTGGAATAAAAATTTAATGGTTCCATCAGAAGATGTTTGTTTTACTAGCGTATTTAAAGTAGTAATATCAAAGGAATTCGACAATTTATCACGCAATCCTTTGGAAAGGTTTGTCATATCCTCATAATTTTTTACACGTTTTTTATATAACCAATCAAAAATTTGACCTGCACGGAATTTCGGTTCACCTTTTTCCTTTAACCAATCTTGCATTTCATGAAGTTGTAAAGAGTAAATAGATGGTTTTTTTGTTTCTAAATTTTTCTTTTGTTTTTTTACAGTCGTTTCCATGATGCTACACCTTCTTTCTTAAACAAGCAATATAAAAGCCATCTGTTGCAAAATAATGCGGTAAAATTTGTACTTGTCCCTCATTTATATAGGGACGTAATTTTTCTGGCATGCGTTCTTTCATAGTAGTATCCCATGTAAATTCAGGATGCTCTTGTAAAAATCGCTCTATCACTTGCTCATTTTCTATTTTTTCAATTGTGCACGTACTATAAACAAGGCGACCACCTGCTTTTAACAGAGGAGCTACCTTTTCTAGTATCGATAGCTGAATTGTCGACAGTCTTTCACTATCGCCTTTCTCTTTCCCTAATTTAATATCAGGTTTACGTCTAATTACACCAAACCCAGAACACGGTGCATCCACTAATATTTTATCAAAGCTTTCGCTTGCAAAATGCTCTTGAACTTTTCTGGCATCAAGTGCCTTTGTTTCAACATTTTCTAAATCAAGGCGCTTCGCTTGTTGCTGAATTAAACGAACTTTATGCGGATGTAAATCAAGTGACATCACCTGTCCAGTTCCCTTTAAGCGTTCTGCAATATGTGTTGTTTTCCCACCAGGTGCTGCGCAGCTATCTAGAACCATATCTCCTTCTTCTGGTTCTAGAGCACGTGCAACAAGCATTGAGCTTTCATCTTGAATAGAGAGGAAACCTTTTTGAAACGCTTCTGTATGCGCTACATTTCCTTTTTCAAGTTGGATAGCATCTTCGGATAAATCACCACGTTTTGCCTCTACGCCTTCATCTTCTAATAAACTAATCGCTTCTTCTACTGTTCCCTTATCGACATTTACACGCGCTGCTGAAACAGGTGGAATCAAGTTCATTTCACACATTTTTTCCGCTGTTTCTAAATCATATGCTGCAGTCCACTCTTTTACAAGCCATTCTGGATGACTCGTTGCAACAGCAAGTCGCGATATCGGATTTTGTATTTCTTCTAAAGACGGCACACCTTCACGTTGAATTGAGCGCAGTACTCCATTTACCATTCCTGCAATCCCTTTATGACCACGGCGTTTTGCAATTTCAACCGCTTCATGAATTACCGCTCTTTCTGGAACACGATCTAAATATACCATTTGATATAGGGACAGACGTAGTAAAACTTTTACCCATGCCTCTACCTTTTTTCTTAAAAATGGTTGTAAATAATAATCAAGCGTATCACGACGTTGAATCGTTCCATAAACGATTTCTGTTAACAAGCCAACATCTTTTCTATCAATTTGACTCTTCTCAATCAAGTTATTTAAAAGTAAGTTACTATAAGCACCACTTTTTTCAACTTGCATTAAACCATCAAGAGCTAACTCACGAACATTCTGTCTCATGCGTCTTCTCCTAACTTCGTCCCAATTTTAGGTTTTGTTCCACGTAAAAATTGTGAACAGCTCATACGTTTTTTACCAGATGGCTGCAGTTCAGTAATTTTAACACCCGTTTCATTCCCTGTTGCCACAACGAGACCATCTTCTTCAATCGCTACAATAGAACCCGCTTCAGCCTGCATAGTTACAGGAACTTTTTCGCCCCACCATACTTTTACAACTTGTCCTGCTAAAGTCGTATAAGCAACTGGCCACGGATTTAAACCACGAATATGGTTATATACTTCCTCTCCTGTTTTCGTCCAATCAATCTTTTCTTGTTCACGTTTAATATTGTAAGCAAATGTTACTTGATCCTCATTTTGTTTAATTGGTTCTAATTTCCCTTGTATTAAAAGTGGAACTGTTTTTGATAATAAATGCGCTCCAGCCTCACTCAATTTATCAAATAATGAACCAGTTGTTTCACGCTCTTCAATTTCCACTTCTACTTGCGTTAAAATATCACCAGCATCTAATTTTTCCACCATATACATAATTGTAATACCTGTTTTTTCTTTTCCTTGCATGATGGAATAATGGATTGGTGCACCACCGCGAAGCTCTGGCAGTAATGAAGCATGGACATTAATACATCCGTACTTCGGTGCTTCTAAAATTTCATTTGGCACAATTTGTCCAAACGCAGCTGTTACAATTAAATCGGGCTCTAATGCCAATACTTTTTCATATTCGTCTTTTTCACGAATTTTTAACGGTTGTAATACTGGGATACCATGTTTTTCCGCTTCCACCTTAACAGGTGTTGGTGTCATAACTTTTTTTCTGCCTACTGGACGATCTGGCTGCGTTACAACACCAATCACATCATATCCATCTTCAATAAGACGACGAAGCACCGGTACAGAAAAGTCCGGTGTTCCCATGAATACTACTTTTATCATTCAAAAACCGCTCCTTTTACATCTCTTCTAATTCATTTTCCTCGTAATATCTCGTCACTTTTGATGTAAACAACACACCGTGTAAATGATCGATTTCATGTTGGATTGCGCGTGCTAAAAAATCATTTGCTTCTAACAAAAAGATTTTACCACGACGATTTTGCGCACGTACTTTAATATACTCTGCACGCTCCACTTCACCATAAAGTCCCGGAAAGCTTAAGCAGCCTTCGGGACCTACTTGTTCACCACGTTTTTCTAAAATAACTGGATTAATCAGTTCGATTTTTCCAGTGTCATCACCAATATCAACAACTGCCACTTGCAAACTTACACCGACTTGCGGCGCTGCTAAACCGACTCCATCTGCAACTAACATTGTTTCGTGCATATCTTTTAACAAATTCACTAACTTTTTATCAAAGTTGATTACCCGTTCACATGGGGTTTCTAACACTTCATCTGGGTGCTTTACAATTTCTAAAACTGCCATATTTTCCTCCGCTACATTAACATTGTTGGATTAAAGTCGATTGAGATCTGCAAATCTTTTTGCATTTCTGCCTGATAATGTTCATTTACCATTTTGAGCACGTACTTTAAGTTTGGTTCCCGCTTGTATTTTATCATGCATTGATATCGATATCTATCTTTTATCCTTGGAATTGCTGAAGCAACCGGTCCTAACACCATTGTTTGCTGTGAGCAATGCGTTCGTAAATAACCGACAATTTTTTCCGTTACTTGAACTGCTTTTAATAACTCTGGATGTGAAACGGTTACAAGTGCGACATAGTAATACGGCGGGTATTGCCTCATTTTTCTCATTTGCATTTCTTGTTCAAAAAATACATCGTACTGCTGATTCTTTGCCAGTTCTACGCTATAATGTTCTGGCGTATATGTTTGAATCACTACTTCTCCTGGTAATTCATGTCGACCTGCACGTCCACTCACCTGTGTCAATAACTGATACGTCTTCTCGCTTGCACGAAAATCCGGTAAATGCAGCATCGTATCAGCTGTTAAAACACCAACAAGCGTAACCATTGGAAAATCAAGCCCTTTAGCTATCATCTGTGTTCCAAGTAAGATATCAGCCTTCTCTTCACCAAAGGCTTTTAATAACTTTTCATGCATTCCTTTGCGATTCGTTGTATCAACATCCATACGAATAACCCTTGCCTCTGGAAATAGCTTTGTAATTTCTTCTTCTACCTTTTGTGTTCCTGTCCCAAAGAAACGAATATACGAACTGTTACAAGCAGGACAAGCAGTTGGCATACTTTCCTCATAACTACAATAGTGACATTTTAAACGATTATTCATTTTATGATAGGTGAGTGATATATCACAGTGTGGACATTGTACGACATAACCACAATCACGACACATGACAAACGTTGAATGGCCTCTTCGATTTAAAAAAAGAACCATTTGCTCTTTCTTTTCTAACCGGTCCGCTATCTTCTCATAAAGTAACTTGGAAAACATCGATCGATTTCCATCACGCAGTTCCTCACGCATGTCAACAATTTCTACTGTTGGCAACGCCTGTTCATTCATACGCTTTTGCATAGTTAGTAGCTCATAAACACCTTTTTTCGCTCTAGCAAACGATTCCAGTGTCGGTGTTGCACTGCCGAGCACGATTGGACAATTATGATATTGTCCTCGCCAAATCGCAACATCCCTAGCATGATATCTCGGATTATCTTCTTGTTTATAACTTGACTCATGTTCTTCATCAATAATAATAATTCCTAAGTTTTCAAATGGAGCAAAAATAGCAGAGCGTGCTCCAACAACAACCTTTACTTCTTTTCTTAAAATTTTTCGCCATTCATCATATTTTTCCCCAACAGAAAGAGCACTATGAAGAACTGCAACTTGCGAGCCAAATCGTCCTTTAAAACGGTCCACCATTTGTGGTGTTAATGCAATTTCAGGAACGAGTACAATGGCTTCCTTACCTTTTTTTAATACCGCAGCAATGGATTGCAAATACACTTCTGTTTTACCGCTTCCTGTAACACCATATAGTAAAAACGGATTATATGTTCCATCTTCAATAGATGACAAAATAGGCGTAATCACTTGGTTTTGTTCATCTGTGAGTGGAAATGGCTTTGTCTGTTCAAAAGCTTCGTCGTCATATGGGTTACGGTATACTTCAACATACTTTTCTAAAAGCAATCCTTTTTTTACAAGCGACTTCACAGGTGCATCTGTTATTTGCAGCTCTTCCGTTAATGTTTTTAATGCCACACTGTGATAATTTTCTACAAAATAATAAAGTACATCCTGTTGCTTTTTACTTTTCAGCTCAAATGCAGCTGCCTCTAATTGTTCCTGTGGTAATTCTGGTTGAACCACTCTTTGTTTCTTCTTTTGCACTTTATCCTTTACTTTATAGATGACTTCAATCGTTCCATTTACTATCTCTTTTTGAACTGTGCGATACATATGTGGGTGCGCGGCAATTTCTTCCCAATCTATCGCTTCTTTCCCTTGAAATAAATTACAAATTTCCGGCGCTACTTCTTCTGGTTTATGGAGCTGTAGTCGCTTTTTATAAGTTGCTTTTATTGCAGTTGGAAGCATAACTTGAAAAGCTGAAATCATATAACATAGCGTTTCATCTGTTAGCCAAAATCCAATTTTTAATAACTCTTCATTTAATACTGGGGTAACATCTAGTATTTCATACAACGCTTTTAACTTCTTACTTTCCACATCGACTGAATCTTTTATTTCAATAATAAAACCTTGTAATTTCCTTGGACCAAACGGAACGACTACACGCATACCTGTTTGTACAATATCTTCCCATTTCTTAGGGATTATATAATCAAACGGGCGATCTGTTTGCCGTGCCGGTACATCAACAATTACACTTGCAAATTTCATATACGACCCTCTTCTAACATCGCTTCAATTTGCATTAAAATTTCATGTGCAACTTCTTTCTTTGTTAAAAGAGGCAATCGAATAATTTCTCCATCTTTTCTATACATTGTTACAATATTCGTATCCGTACCAAATCCTGCGCCTTGCGCTTTCACATCATTTGCTACAATCATATTCGCATTTTTTTCACGTAACTTTTTCGTTGCATATTCTTCTATATTTGTCGTTTCAGCAGCAAAACCGATAAGAAGTTGATGCTCCTTTTTCTCCCCGAGAGTTTTCAAAATATCAATTGTTCTTTCTAACTCAATAACTGCATCGCCACTTTTCTTTTTCATCTTCTGATCATGCACAAATTTTGGGCGATAATCTGCTACTGCTGCTGTTTTAATAACAACATCCATAGATCCATAATGTTGCATGACAGCTTCTAACATATCTTGTGCAGATTCTACTTGCACAGTTGTTACATTTACAGGTGGTGTGATTGCAGTTGGGCCTGAAACAAGTATTACATCCGCTCCTAAGTGAGCAGCAACTTCCGCTAGCGCATACCCCATTTTCCCTGAAGAAAAATTCGTCATAAAACGTACTGGATCAATCTTCTCACGAGTTGGACCAGCAGTTACTAAAATTTTCTTTCCTTTTAATGGTTTATGTTCTGAAAAAGCTTCTTGTAACCGATTAATAATTGTTTCCGGTTCCTCTAATCGACCTTTCGCAACATACCCGCATGCTAAAAAACCTTCTCCAGGCTCAATAAATGTATATCCCAATGCTTTTAACGTCATCATATTCTTTTGAACAATTTTATTTTCATACATATGCACATTCATAGCAGGGGCAATCCAGACTGGAGCTGTAGTAGCTAACAATGTTGTTGTAATCATATCATCAGCAATACCATTTGCTAGTTTTCCGATACAATTTGCTGTTGCTGGAGCAACAAGCACAATGTCTGCCCAATCTGCTAAATCAATATGAGCGATAACTGCTGAATCTTTTTCATCAAATGTATCCGTATATACATCATGGCGAGAAAGCGCTTGAAATGTAAGAGGTGTAACAAATTTCATCGCCGATTCACTCATCATTACTTTTACAAGTGCCCCTGCTTGTGTTAATTTACTCGTTAACGCAGCTGCCTTAAAAACAGCGATGCCCCCTGTCACACATAGAAGTATCTTTTTCTCTTTTAGCATATGACTCGTCCTCTTTCTTTTTCAAACTTATTCTGCTGGAATGTATTCATTCCAGTTCGTCAGTGCCAGTATTTCATTAAACAAAAAACTATGTCTTTTTAGCTCTATCGTAAAAAAATAACAACCTACTTGTAAATAGGTTGTTACCGTTACATAGAAAAGTATAAATTCTATGTTTTCATTTGTCGAAGAGAATGCCTTAATCAGATACTTTCTCTTCGCTTGGTACATAATTTAATGCTTCTGCATCGATTTCTTCCAACGCTTTTCCTACACATTTATGAGAAACAGGTTTTTCAACTGCACAGTTGTTAGCTATTTGCATTTCACGAGCGCGTTTTGCAGCTACCGTTACTAATGTATATTTAGAGTCGATTTTTTTTAGTAATGAATCAATTGATGGATTTAACATATTATATACCCTCCGTCATTTCTTTATAATATTTCGCTACTCTTTCTCGGCGGCAATGTTCACCAACCACAATAGCTTTAATGCGATCACAAGCAAGTTCTACTTTATCATTTTCTACTACATAGTCATAAGCGTCCATCATCTCGATTTCTTCTTTTGCTACAGTTAAACGATTTTCAATAACATCCTCAGTCTCTGTACCACGACCCACGATGCGATTTTTAAGCTCTGATAAGCTTGGAGGAGCTAAGAAAATAAATACACCTTCAGGGAAAGCTTTCTTTACTTGAATTGCTCCTTGTACTTCAATTTCTAAGAACACATCTTTTCCTTCTTGCAATGTCTTTTCAACATAATCGATTGGTGTTCCATAGTAATTCCCAACGAACTCTGCCCACTCAAGTAGCTTTTCGTTACGAATCATTTCTTCAAACTCTTCTCTCTCTTTAAAGAAATAATCCACACCATCCACTTCACCTTCACGTGGCTTACGTGTCGTTACTGAAATAGAGTATTGGAATTTTGTATCTTCATGGCTGAACAATTCTTTTCGAACTGTCCCTTTCCCAACGCCAGAAGGTCCTGAAAGAACGATGAGCAACCCTCTTCTACTTCTCATAAATATGTAAAACCTACCCTTCCTCACTTAAATCTTCTTTATTATTTAAACGATGTGCAATCGTCTCTGGTTGAATTGGACTTAATACAATATGTCCATCATCCATAACAATAACCGCCCTTGTTTTTCTCCCATACGTAGCATCTAATAACACGTTATGTTCACGCGCTTCCTGCACTGTTCGTTTAATAGGAGCTGACTCCGGACTTACAATTGCAATAATTCGATGAGCAGATACGATATTTCCATATCCAATATTTAAAAACCGCATGGCCATAGTTTGCGCCTCCTAGTAAGTCTATCCGATTTCCCCACCACGTATAACTTTATATATTTTTTGACAGCTACTCAATATTTTGTACCTGTTCACGAATTTTTTCAAGATTATTTTTCATTTCTACAACATATTTTGAAATTGTTAAGTCGTTTGCCTTAGAACCAATTGTATTAATTTCACGATGCATCTCCTGTACGATAAAGTCCATTTTTCTTCCAACAGGCTCTGCAATCTCAAGCGCTTCTTGAAATTGATCCAAGTGACTTTGCAAACGAACTAATTCTTCATGAATATCACACCGCTCTGCAAACATCGCTACTTCTGTCAGCAGTCGTTGTTCATCTAAATCCTGATTATGTAATTCCTTTAAGCGATTTTCTAATCGCTCACGATATTTTTGAATCACAATCGGTGCGTGCGGAATAATCGCATTTACACAATTATGAATCTCTTGTAGACGATATACTATATCTTTATGTAAGCGTTCTCCTTCGCCATCTCTCATTGTTTTTAACATACTAGCAGCTTGGCGAACAGCTTCATATAAACTTTGTTCAAATTGTTCATTTTCATTTTCCATTTCCTCAATTGCCGTTACTTCTGGCATCTCCATGAGTTGTTGAAGCGTAATGGAATCTTGTAATTGAAATTTTGTTTTCACGTCTTCCATAATGGATTTGTACTGCTCAAGAAGTGGCCAATTCACACTCAGCTTTCTTTCCACAAGCCCTTCACCCGTAATGCTAACAGACACTTCAATACGTCCGCGGCGAACTTGTTCTGCAATTAACTTACGAATTTTGTCCTCAAAAACCATCATTTGTTTCGGAAGTCGAATGTTCATCTCTAAAAACCGATGATTCACTGACTTCATTTCTACTGTAATTTGAAAAGTTTCGTTTTCTACCTTCGACCTTCCAAAACCTGTCATACTAGAAATCATTTTTATCACATCCACGCCATGAAATAACTCAATGAAAAAGGTAATAGAGATGCAACTCTACTACCTTTCGTAAATTATATCACATTTTCATATCATTGACTATTTCAAGTTTAGCCCTTTCTTATACAACACACGCTTCTTCTTCTCCTTTTTCCCTGTCAATAAAGAGCCCACTAATAAAAATGTTGGAATAGACGATAGACCAACAATTAATAACCAATCTCTCGCTTGAACTGGCATCGTACTAAAAATCGGTTGCAATGGTGGATAATAAATAACCACAAGCATTAATAACACCGAGATAATAACTGCTCCAACCAAATACACGTTTCCAAAAGGATTACGATGGAATATAGAATGTTCACTTCGGCAATCAAATACATGAATAAGCTGCGCTAAAACTAATGTAGCAAAAGCTACTGTTTGTGCATATTTCAATTCATTTGGATGTTGATTAAACGCAATAATAAATGCGAGCAAGGTTACAATACCAATTAAAAAGCCACGGCTCACAATTTTCCAAGCCAATCCTCTTGCAAAAACCCCTTCTTTCGGATGACGTGGATTTCTTCGCATTACATCTCCCTCAGCTTTATCTAACCCTAATGCCATTGCAGGTAAACCATCTGTTACTAAATTGACCCATAAAATTTGAATTGGAACCATCGGAAGTGGCAGTGCGAGCATCATCGCAAATAACATAACCAAAATTTCTCCAACATTTGATGCCAATAAATAACGAATGAATTTTCGAATATTTTCATATATATTTCTTCCCTCTTTAATTGCCGATTTAATCGTGGCAAAGTTATCATCTAACAATACAAGAGAAGACGCTTCTTTTGCTACATCCGTTCCTGTAATCCCCATCGCTATCCCAATATCAGCTGTTTTTATTGCTGGAGCATCATTTACTCCATCACCTGTCATTGCAACAATATGATCTTTATTTTGAAGAGCTTTGACAATTTTCAACTTATGTTCCGGTGATACACGTGCAAATACATAAGTATCTTCCACAATATTCTCTAGTTCATCTACAGACATATTTGCTAATTCTACTCCTTCTATAACACGACCGTTCGGCGGTAAAATCCCTAACTGCTCCGCAATTGCCATCGCTGTTACTTTATGATCACCTGTAATCATTACCGTTTTAATACCAGCCTCTTTACACTCTTTTACAGCCTGTTTTACTTCTGGTCTTGGTGGGTCTATCATTCCTTGTATCCCGACAAGCATAAAGTCTTTTTCTACTTCTCTTTCATGTTCAATTGAATCCGTAACTTTTAACGGCTTAAAAGCCACTGCAATTGTTCTAAGCGCTTGACTTCCAAGACTATGAATAGCCGCCTGTACTTCTTTACGATACAATTCACTTAAAGGTTGCTGTTTATTTCCCCACAAAATGGTTTGACTCATTTGTAAAAGAACATCCGGTGCTCCTTTTGTGACTACAAATTTTTTACCATCACGATCGCGGACAATCACACTCATCATTTTACGTGTGGAATCAAATGGGAACTCATGAATAATTTCAAATTTCTCTTTTAAAGCTTCACGTGATACTCCTGCTTTCATCGCTGCTGCAACGAGTGCTCCTTCTGTCGGATCTCCATCTAAAACATACGTTTTTTTCTTTTTTACAATACTCGCGTTATTACATAGACACCCGAATGTTAATAATTGATATAACGACCTTGTCGATGTTGGATTAATCTTCTGCTCATCTTTCATAAACGATCCAGTAGGTTCATAGCCTTGCCCTGTTACATACCATGTTTCGCCACCTGACCACATATGTGTTACCATCATTTTATTTTGTGTCATCGTTCCTGTTTTGTCCGAACAAATAACAGAAGCACATCCTAAAGTTTCTACCGCTGGTAATTTTCGAACAATCGCTCTCTTTTTAATCATACGCTGTACACCGAGTGACAATGCGACCGTAACAATTGCTGGTAATCCTTCTGGAATTGCCGCAACAGCAAGTGACACACCCGCCAAGAACATATGATACACTTCATTTCCTTGATACACTCCAGCTAATACAACAAGCGTCGTTAAGATAAGGGCAACAACGATTAGAATCTTTCCAAGTTGTTCTAACCTTCTTTGCAGCGGTGTTTCCATTTGCTCTGCATTTTGTAACATATTTGCAATCTGTCCCATTGCAGTATTCATCCCTGTCCCTACTACTACGCCTATTCCTGATCCTCTCGTTATCATCGTCCCCATAAAAGCCATATTTCTTTGATCACCAATCGCAACATTTTCACCTTGTAATGCTTCTACCTTCTTTTGAACAGGTACAGATTCACCTGTTAAAGCTGATTCTTCAATATATAAACTAGATGCTTCAATAAGACGAATGTCTGCTCCAATACGATCCCCGCTAGAAAATTTAATGACATCACCAAGAACAAGGGCTTTTGATGGCGCCTTTATCCATTTTCCATTTCGTAAAACTGTTACTTGTGGGGCGGCTAGTTCCTTTAAAGCTTCGAGTGATTTTTCTGCTTTTCGTTCCTGAAAAAAACCAAGGATCCCATTAATAATCACAATTGCCACAATCGCAATTGCATCAATATACTCTCCTAAAAACGCTGAAATAATTGTTGCACCAAATAAAACAAGCACCATAAAATCTTTAAATTGTGATAAAAATACAACGAGTGCAGAAGGCCGCTTTGCTTCTTGCAATTCATTTGGACCTAGTTTCTTTAAGCGTCCTTCCGCTTCTTGCTCTGACAGCCCTACCTTCACATTTGTATTCGTTCGTTCTTCCACTTCATGCGCACGCATTTCATACCAATTCATCTCGCTATCGACCTCCTGATTGCAGACATGCTCTAATGAAAGCTTATTCAGCCCCGTCCAAAAAAATGCTATAATTAACATTTAGTTAGAAAGGAGTGTTCATAATGGCATTCGATGGATTATTTACAAGAGCGATTACACATGAAATTGCTAATTCTCTTCAAACAGGAAGAATTTCAAAAATATATCAGCCCTCAAAATATGAGATTTTGTTACATATTCGAGCGAACGGAAAAAATCAAAAACTGCTTCTTTCCGCACACCCTACATACACACGTATGCATCTTACAAGTCAAGGTTATGATTCACCTGCATTACCACCAATGTTTTGTATGCTTCTTCGCAAACATTTAGAAGGTGGATTTATTGAGAAAATTGAACAAGTCGATTTAGAACGAATCATTCAAATTACCGTTCGAAGCCGTAACGAAATTGGTGACGAATCGTTAAAAACATTAGTGATTGAAATAATGGGTCGTCACAGTAATATTATTTTAGTAGACGCAAAAACGAATATCATTTTAGATAGCTTAAAGCACGTTTCTTTAGCAGTAAATAGGCATCGTACTGTATATGCTGGCGCAGAATATGTTGCACCACCAGCGCAGCATAAAATCAATCCATTGCAGATTGAAACACAAGATGAATTTATTAGACCACTAGACTTTTTGGCTGGAAATATGGATAAACAACTCGTCGGAACCTTTATGGGGATTTCGCCACTATTCGCAAAAGAAGTTGTAAGAAAAGCCGGTATGATAAATGAAAACGCATTATCAGAAGCATTTTTCACATTACAAAAACCGCTGCAAGCACACCAATATGAACCAACAATGATAACGGCAAATGGAAAAGAGTTCTTTTATCTATTCCCGCTCACACATTTAAAAGGTGACGCTAAAACATTCTCATCTGTAAGTGAATTATTAGATCGATTCTTCTTTGGAAAAGCAGAACGCGACCGTGTAAAACAACAAGCACATGATTTAGAACGATTTATGTACAATGAAAAAACAAAGAATGAAAAAAAATTAGTTAAATTAAAGAAAACATTACAAGACGCGGGAAAAGCAGATAAATATCAATTATTCGGTGAGCTTCTTACTGCTAACATGTATGCATTAAAAAAAGGAGATAAAGAAATTGAAGTCGTTAACTACTACGACGAGAATGGTGGAACAGTAAAAATCACGTTAGATCCATTAAAAACACCATCCGAAAATGCACAACGTTATTTCCAAAAGTATCAAAAAGCGAAAAATTCTGTTGCAATTGTAGAAGAACAAATCGAAAAAACGAATGAAGAAATCCTTTACTTTGATAGCTTACTTCAACAAATGGAAGCTGCTTCTTCAAAAGATATTGAAGAGATCCGCGAAGAATTAGCTGAAGAAGGCTACATGCGTAACCGCAAATTAAAAAACGCAAAGAAAAAACCGACAAAACCAATATTAGATAAATATATCGCTAGCGATGGAACAGAAATTTTTGTCGGTAAAAATAACAAGCAAAATGACTATTTAACAACTAAGTTTGCACGCCGTGATGAAATTTGGTTACATACAAAAGATATTCCTGGTTCTCACGTTGTCATTCGTTCATTAGAACCGACCGAGGAAACTTTGCTAGAAGCTGCCAAACTTGCTGCTTATTACAGTAAAGCAAAAGATTCTAGTTCTGTTCCTGTAGATTTCACAAAAATTCGCCATGTTAAAAAACCAAGCGGTGCCAAACTAGGATTTGTTACATATGATAATCAACAAACATTGTATGTAACACCTGATGCTGATACCGTGATGAAATTAAAGGCCTAAGATTATAGGAAACAAAAACGCAATGAATATGGGTGATCATTGCGTTTTTTCTTATAAAATTATATTTCCTATCTTTCACAAAGACGTTCCCCTCTTATCCCCCTCTATCAAACCAATATATAATGATAAAAAAATTGACACTTTATATGTTTCGTGTAAAAAAATATAGACACAAACAAGAGTTATATTCCTAAACTTTTAGACACTTTATGTAGTAATTATTTCTTATACAAAGAAAATTACATTGGCACAATTATTGCTTTATATAAGGAAGTGAAAGGGAGGAATCAAAATGACTTCAAGAATAAAGAAAATACAAGAACAGCTAGATCGATATGGAATAGATGGATTACTCATTACGAAAAAGGAAAATCGCCAGTATGCAACTGGATTTACAGGTAGCGCTGGTACCGTATTACTATCTGCAACTGAAGCTATATTCATTACAGATTTCCGCTATGTCGATCAAGCAAAGACACAGGTACAAGAATCTGAAATCATTATGCATAAAGGAAACATGGAACAAGAGATCGCAAATCATATTACTAGATTAAACATCCAAAGACTGGGAATCGAAGAAAATAATATGACCTTACAACAGTATAGTTCGTTAAAAAAATATACAAACATCGAACTTGTACAAGTAAGTGAACTAGTAGAAACAATCCGTGCCATTAAGGAAGAATCTGAAATCGAAACAATCAAAATTGCAGCACGTATCGCTGATGAAGCATTTCAACATATAACAGGATTTCTAAAACCCGGTGTATCTGAATTTGATGTCCGAGATGAATTAGAGTTTTTTATGCGAAAACAAGGGGCTTCTTCCTCATCATTTAACATTATCGTAGCTTCTGGAGTCCGTTCTTCTCTTCCTCACGGCGTTGCCACAAATAAGATGATTGAAAACGGAGATATGGTTACATTAGATTTTGGTGCACTTTACAATGGATATTGCTCTGATTTAACACGTACTATCGCGATTGGAAGTTACTCCAAAGAATTTGAAAAGATATATGGTATTGTATTAGAAGCATTAAAACGAGGAACCGAAGCAATCCGGCCTGGCGAATCAGCAAAAACAATTGATGATGTAACAAGAAATTACATTACAAATCACGGTTACGGTGAATACTTTGGTCATTCTACTGGCCATGGCGTTGGATTAGAACTTCATGAACCACTTCGATTATCAAAAGAAAGTAAATCAACTTTACAGGAAGGAATGGTTGTGACTGTTGAACCAGGTATTTATATCCCTAGCTGGGGTGGCTGTAGAATTGAAGATGATATTGTCATTACAAAAGATGGACATGAAGTAATTACAAAGGCGAATAGAGACCTTATTGTTATAGGCTAATAAGAAACTCTCCTCTATGTAATGATTCTTTCATTTATCATAGGGGAGTTTTTTTCTTATTATTCTAACAGGAATTCCTGCCTACATAGAGAAATCTTTCTATAAAGATGTCATTTACTAGGAGGAATTTTGATTGAATTTCGTAATTGATAAGATCGATGGATTAAACACAGAGTTTTCAAAACTTGTTTCTATGATGAATTATGCTCGTTACACAACAATGCAAGATGTACAAGATTTAACAATTGAAGAACTCGATTATTTGTACGATGATACGGCAAACTCTGTTGGGATGCTTTTGTATCATATGGCTGCAGTTGAGTTTTATTATCAAATTCATACCTTTGAAGACCGCGAGCCGACAGACGAGGAATTAGAACGTTGGTTGCCAGGAGTTGAATTGGGCGACCTTGGACGCCAAAACATTAAAAATCACCCAATAGAATACTATATAAATACTTTGCAAGAGGTTCGTGCTAAAACGATAGCAACGTTCCAATCCCTTCCGGATGAGTGGCTCTATAAGACGACACCGTTTTGGCATGACAAACCTGCAAATAACTACTTTAAATGGTTCCATGTCTTTGAAGACGAAATCAGCCATCGTGGGCAAATTCGATTGATTAAAAAGATGCATAAAACTCATGTTGTAAAATAATAAAAAGTGCTATCTCTTAACGAGGTAGCACTTTTTATGTTTTAAATTCATTATCTACTAATAATTTTCCATTTACTTTTGTGACAATTATGCCCACTATGATTAAAATAGCAATTAAATATAGTAACTTAGCAAAAGATAACCACCCTTGGAGAATCTGTATCGTGTTCATTTGTTTACCGCCTTCCATTAAGATGAATGGGAGCGTACTCATTAAAACAACGTACTCAACACTTAAAATCAGCTTCTTTTTTCGGCCATATGTTTTCCATTCTCCCCGGCGATATAATAAAGCAAAAATCAATCCAACTACAGCAATCATAACCGCTATCCAATCACTTTCAATGAATCGACTTGAAATAATAGATACAATTAAATAAATCATCACACCATAAAAACCTATTTTCTTAAACATAAGCCCTCCTTTCATTCCATTTTTTAGGATTATTTGTATTGTAACATTCATTATAACCGTAAGTAAGATTTTCTTTACTTACGCTTTCTCTTTGTAAATTGTTGCAATATACTGATTTTACAAAGGGATTTTTAACCCCTTGTTGAAATTATATTAGAAGAACAATATTCTCAAAACGTTTACGAGAAACAGATTACTTCTTCAAAAAAGGGGACATGACCATGAATGAATTGGTGTTCGTCTTATTTATTTGGCCATTACTTATTTTCATTGTTTCAGTAATTGGAACACGTAGAACAAAAACATATTACGTGATGCCAATTGTAACGTTTGCTATTTTTCTCATAATAGGAGTTACATTGTTTCCCCCATCCTTTTTCTTTTGGATTGGCATGTATTGCATTTTCTCATTTATCGTTTCTTATATGACTTTATTATTTGTAAAGGGCTATGAAGCTGCAGAGGGGAGACACTAATATCTTTTATGTAAGTAATATAATCGTGCTCATAATATTGATAATTAAGAAAAATTCAGCACTTCTATGAGGTAGTCCTATTTCTTCGTATACAAGTGATCATCACGAAAAAAATGATTGATTAAACATTCTTCCAGTAAAAAATTGGCTTCCTTTATATTAAGGAAGCCGATTTTTTAGGTTACTTATTAACTTGGATAATATATCGTCATACTTAATCTAGCTAATGTTTCTCCCGAATTATAATATGTATGTAGTCTATCAGCCTTAAACCTGATTGAATCACCACTTTTTAATGTATAGTTGCATTCACTAACACGAATCGTTACTTCTCCATCAAAAACAGTAATAAATTCCTCAGTTCCCTCTTTATGGGATTCGGAACTTAATACTCCGTCTTTTTCAATTTCAACAGCGTACACTTCAAATCGTCTATCCTCTTGGAATGGAAAAGAAGGATAGACTCTATATCTTCCATTGTCTTCAGACAATGCTTGAATTTCATTTCTTAATACCACTGTAGTATCAGGCTGCGGATTATTTATTAAAGCAGTAAAGGAAACCTTCAATCCATTCGCTATTTTCCAAATTGTTGTAAGAGTTGGACTAGATTCCCCTCTTTCAATTTGCCCTATCATCGTTTTACTTACTCCACTTAATTGAGAGACCTTTTCTAAACTCAATTTCTCCTTCTCTCTGATCGCTTTTAAATTTCTTGCGAGAATAAGATGAATTTCTTCCATAAAATCACTCCTATCTATATGCATTATAACGACCGTTTTGTATAACAAAACACACAACGTTATATTGTTCATTTTGGACATTATAACATACACCCATGAAAGGGAGGTCCAAAAATGCCTTTATTTTCATTTTTGTTATTTGTTTTTATTAGTAGTTTTACTCCAGGTCCCAATAACATCATGGCAATGACGTTTGCGAATAAACATGGATTAAAGAAAACTTTTACATTTTGTTTAGGAGTCAGTTTTGGATTTTTTGTTCTCACATTATTGTGTAGTTTTTTTAACATCATACTTACAAGTGCTCTGCCAATCATTGAATTTCCTTTAACCATTTTTGGTGTAGCCTATATGCTATATTTGGCTTTTAAAACACTTACTAGTAAAGGGAATACGGAGGGAAATGATGAAGAGAATCGAAATCTTTTCTTAATAGGTATCTTGTTACAATTTGTGAATCCAAAAGGTATCCTTTTTGGGCTTACAGTAGTAGCAACCTTTATTCTCCCCTATTACCATTCCTATTCCAGCTTCCTTATTTACTCATTATTTTTAGGAATGGTTGGCTTAATGAGTACATTTAGTTGGAGTCTATTTGGCTCTATTTTTCAAAAGCTCTTATTGCAATATAGACAGCAGTTTAATATAGTTATGGCAATTTTGTTGGTATTTAGTGCTGTATCCATTCTTGTTAAATAGATTAAAAAACACGACCGAGTTTCCCCCCACGGTCGTGTTTTCTTTGTTACGCTGTAATCCAAGCCTCGTCAGCTGGATTTTTACGCCACTCTTGTAATTTTTTCGTTTCAGCTTGTCCGATCATACCTTTTTCTGCTGCAACTTCAGTTAATGCACTGTAATCACTTAAAGAATATGATGCTACGTTTGCTGCTTCTAGTTTCTCTTTTCCTGCCTCAAGCTCGTATGTGAAGATTGATACGATTCCTAATACTTCACAACCAGCCTCGCGAAGTGCTTCTACACATGTAATTGCACTACCGCCAGTTGAAATTAAGTCTTCTACTACTACTACTTTTTGACCTTTTTCAGCTTTTCCTTCGATTTGGTTCCCTTTACCGTGTCCTTTTGCCTTGCTGCGTACGTAGCACATTGGTAAATCCATACGATCGCTTACCCATGCAGCGTGCGCGATACCAGCAGTTGCTGTTCCTGCAATAACTTCTACAGCCCCGAAGTGCTCTTTAATTAACTCTTCTAATCCAGATGCGATCGCTTGGCGTACTTTTGGATAAGATAAAGTTAAACGATTATCGCAATAAATTGGTGATTTCATACCTGAAGACCAAGTAAATGGATCATTCGGTTGTAAAAATACTGCTCCAATTTCTAATAAATGCGATGCGATTTCTTTTTTCATACCGTTACACCTTCCCACTGTTGTTTTACTGTTTCATACGCTTCAAGCGGATTTTCTGCTTTTGTAATACTACGTCCAACCACAATGTAACTTGAACCAAGTTCCCTCGCACGTTTCGGTGTTGCAACGCGCACTTGGTCATTTATATCATCACTTGCAAGACGAATACCCGGTGTTACTGTTACAAATTCATCTCCGCATACTTCACGTAATTTCGGAACTTCAAGTGTTGAACAAACAACTCCATCAAGTCCACTTTCTTTCGTTAATTTTGCATAATGAGCAACCGCTTCTTCTAACGTTTTCTCAATGCCGATCTCTTTTTTCATCATAGCTTCCGAAGTGCTTGTTAGTTGTGTAACTGCAATACAAATCGGTCTCTCTTTTCCTTCTTGCTTACCTTCCTCTAATCCCTCAATCGCAGCTTTCATCATACCGCTTCCCCCAGCAGCATGAACGTTCACCATATCAACATCTAGACTAGCTAGGCTACGCATAGCGCTCTTTACTGTATTTGGAATATCATGAAGCTTTAAATCTAGAAAAATCTTATGTCCTTTTTCTTTTAAGTACGTAATAATTGCTGGTCCTTCTTTGTAAAACAACTCCATACCAACTTTGACAAATAACTCTTCCCCTTCAAAGTGTTGTAAGAATTGTTCTACCTCTTGTTTTCCTGGAAAATCTAGCGCAACAATTAACGACTGTGACATACTTGCTTCCAGCTCCTTCCTTGACATTCCGAAATATGATCAAATCCTAATTCATCTAGTAATGCTGGTAACTCTTCAATAATTGTTGGACATATGAAAGGATCGATAAAGTTCGCCGTCCCTACTGCAACCGCGCTTGCTCCAGCATAGAAGAATTCAATTACATCTTCCGCTGATTCAATACCACCCATTCCGATAATCGGAATGTTAACAGCTTGACTTACTTCATGTACCATACGAATTGCTACCGGCTTAATCGCAGGGCCTGATAGTCCACCTGTACGGTTTGCTAAAATTGGTTTTGCTGTTTTTAAATCTAGACGCATACCAAGCAATGTATTAATCATCGTTAAGCCGTCCGCACCTGCATTTTCAATTGCTTTTGCAATTTCCACAATGTTTGCCACGTTCGGTGACAATTTCACATATACCGGCACTTCAGAAACCTCTTTTACTCGCTTCGTTAAATCAGCAGCAACTTCAGGGTTCGTACCAAAAGCGATACCACCCGTCTTTACGTTTGGACAAGAAATATTTAATTCTAGCGCATGAACATTTGGTGCTTTTGAAATTTCTTTCGCAACCGCTACATAATCCTCAGCCTGTGAACCAGCAACGTTTGCAATAATCGGAAGATCAAATTGCTCGAGCCACGGTAATTCAGAATTCATTACCTTTTCTAATCCAGGATTTTGAAGTCCGATTGCATTTAGCATTCCGCCCGGTGTTTCAGCAACACGAGGCGTTGGGTTTCCATAACGAGGTTGTTCTGTCGTCGCTTTAATCATAATGGATCCAAGTACACTTAAGTCATAAAACTGTGCATACTCACGACCAAATCCGAAGCAACCAGATGCTGGGATGATTGGATTCTTTAATGATAATCCTGGTAATTCAACTTGCAATCTGTTCATAGTACAACCTCCCCGATTGGAAATACTGGCCCGTCGCTACACACCTTCTTGTAAGAATGTCCACTCGGATCTTCTTGTAAGTGACATACGCATGCAAAACATGCTCCGATGCCACAGCCCATGCGTTCTTCTAATGAAATGTAGGCTTTTTTCTCTTTATAGCGCCCTTCTAATGCTCGAAGCATCGCTAAAGGTCCACATGAATATAGAATGTCAAAGTCAATTCCATAGCTATCAATTACATCTGTTACAAACCCTTTTGTACCGTGTGTACCATCAACCGTTGCAACATACGTATCACCAAGCTCTGCGAATTTCTCTTCATAGAAGACAACATCTTTCGTTTGAAAACCTAAGATATGAATAACACGTACTCCCTTTGCTGCTAAACGTTGTGACAATTCATATAGTGGTGGTACACCAATTCCACCGCCTACTAATAAAGCCGTTTGTCCAGCTTCCGCTTCTTCTACAGGAAAACCATGTCCAAGTGGGCCTAATACATCAACAAGTTCACCTTGTTTTCTTTTTGCTAATGTTTTCGTTCCTTGTCCTTCCGCACGATATAGCATTGTAAATTCGTTCTTGTCTTGATCGACATTACAAATACTAATTGGGCGGCGCAGAAGAGGCGTAATGCCCTCTGCTACCTTAATGTGTACAAACTGCCCTGGATCGTTCATTTGCTGCACAAGATCCCCTTGAAGCACTAATTCGTAAATGTTTTTTGCGATTTCTTTTTGGTTAACGACGATCATATTTTGCTTTTGCATCATGCATGTACCACCTCGTGACGCTTTGTTGGCGCGATTTCTTTCATTGCGTGAGCCGAGAATGTCATTGATTCTAGTACTCTTAAAATTGCTCTTGTTGTATCAAGTGATGTTAAGCAAGCTACACCATTTTCTACTGATTCACGGCGAATGCGGAAACCATCACGCGCTGGTTGTTTTCCTTTTGTTAATGTATTGATTACAAACTGTGCTTTCCCTTGACGGATAATATCAAGTAAGTTGTAGTCTTCAGAATCAATTTTGTTTACAACTTGCACCGGAATATTTTGCTCTGTTAACGATTTTGCTGTTCCAGCTGTTGCTAATAAGTTATAGCCGATTTCATGGAAGCGTTTTGCAATTTCCATTGCTTCTTCTTTATCTTTATCCGCTACAGTAATGATTACTGATCCGTGCGTTGGAATGTTAATTCCAGAAGCAACAAGTCCTTTATATAGTGCTTTTTCAAGCGTTAAGTCTTTACCCATTACTTCCCCTGTTGATTTCATTTCAGGCCCTAATGTTGTATCAACTGAACGTAGTTTCGCAAATGAGAATACTGGGGCTTTTACATACACTTCATTCTCTTCTTGGCGATAGCCAGTTTCATATCCTTGTTCTACAAGGTTTTGACCTAAAATAACTTTCGTTGCGATATTCGCCATTGGTACACCTGTAATTTTGCTTAAGAATGGTACTGTACGGCTCGCACGTGGGTTTACTTCAATTACATACACTTCGTCTTTGAATACTACAAACTGGATATTCAGTAATCCAACAATGTTTAATCCTTTTCCAAGTGCAATTGTATTTTCAATGATTTGTTCTTTCAGTTTTGCAGATAAGCTTTGCGGTGGATATACTCCAATTGAGTCACCAGAGTGAACTCCAGCGCGTTCAATATGTTCCATAATACCTGGAATGAATACATTTTCACCGTCTGAAATTGCATCTACTTCAATTTCTTTACCAACCATATAGCGGTCAATTAATACCGGATGATCCGCATGAACCTTAACCGCATTTTTCATGTAGTGCAGTAGTTCTTCTTGACGATATACGATTTCCATCGCACGCCCACCTAGTACGTAAGATGGTCTTACTAATACTGGGTAACCAATTTCTTCAGCGATTGCTACCGCTTGTTCTACAGTCGTTGCTGTTTTACCAACTGGTTGCGGAATACCAAGCTGTGTTAAGGCTGCTTCAAATTTATCACGATCTTCTGCACGGTCTAAATCTTCAAGAGATGTTCCTAAAATTTTCACACCATGCGCTTCCAATTTTGCAGCTAAGTTAATTGCCGTTTGTCCACCGAACTGAACGATAACACCTTCTGGTTTCTCTAAATCGATGATGTGCATTACATCTTCGATTGTTAATGGCTCAAAGTATAACTTATCAGAAATACTGAAGTCTGTTGAAACTGTTTCTGGGTTATTATTAATAATAATCGCTTCATATCCAGCTTCTTTAATTGCCCATACAGAGTGAACTGTTGCATAGTCAAATTCAACACCTTGACCGATGCGGATTGGACCAGATCCAAGTACAACTACGCTTTTACGATCTGTAACGATTGATTCATTTTCATCGCCATATGTGCTGTAGTAGTAAGGCGTTGCAGATTCGAATTCTGCCGCACAAGTATCAACCATTTTGAATACTGGCGTCATATTATTTTCTTTGCGCATATCGTAAATTTCACGCTCAGTTTTATTCCAAGCTGCTGCGATGTAGTGGTCACTGAATCCCATTTCTTTTGCAGATTGTAATACTTCCATATTTCCTACATTCGCTTTTACTTCACGTTCCATGTTTACGATGTTTTCAACTTTTTGTAAGAAGAAGAAGTCCATTTCACACCATGAGTTGATTTCTTCTTTCGTTACACCTTGACGAATTGCTTCTGCTACAATAAACAGGCGCTCATCATCCGCTTTAATAATGCGCTTTTTCATCGTTTCTTTATCAAGTTCTTTTAAGTGATCTAACTCTAAGTGATAAATGCCAAGTTCTAGAGAGCGAACCGCTTTTAATAATGATTCCTCTAAATTACGTCCAATTGACATAACTTCACCAGTTGCCTTCATCTGTGTTCCAAGCGTTCTGTTCGCTGATTCAAACTTATCAAATGGCCAGCGTGGAATTTTTGAAACAACATAATCTAATGCTGGCTCGAAGCAAGCATATGTTTTTTGTGTTACTGGGTTTACAATTTCATCTAATGTTAAACCGACTGCAATTTTCGCCGCTAATTTCGCAATTGGATATCCAGTTGCTTTAGATGCTAGCGCAGATGAACGACTTACACGTGGATTTACTTCGATTACATAGTATTGGAAGCTATATGGATCAAGTGCAAGCTGAACGTTACATCCACCTTCAATTCCTAATGCACGAATAATTCTTAATGAAGTATTACGTAACATTTGATATTCACGGTCACTTAATGTTTGGCTTGGCGCTATAACAATGGAATCTCCTGTATGCACACCAACTGGGTCAATATTTTCCATATTACATACTACAATCGCATTATCGTTCGCGTCGCGCATTACTTCATATTCAATCTCTTTAAAACCAGCGATACTTTTTTCCAATAAGCATTGCGTTACTGGGCTATGTTTTAAACCGCTTGTTACAATTTCAATTAGCTCTTTTTCATCATGGCAAATCCCGCCGCCAGTTCCGCCTAGCGTAAATGCAGGACGAACGATTACTGGATAACCAATTTCATTTACAAATTCATACGCTTCATCAAGGTTATGAATAATTTCACTAGGCGGTACTGGTTCGTTTAAATCTCTCATTAATGTACGGAATAAATCACGATCTTCCGCCTGCTCGATTGCTGATAATTTTGTTCCTAAAATTTCAACTCCGCACTCGTCCAGTACGCCTGATTTTGCAAGTTCAACAGCCATGTTTAAACCTGTTTGACCACCTAATGTTGGTAAGATCGCATCTGGACGTTCTTTGCGAATAATACGGCTTACGAATTCTAATGTTAATGGCTCAATGTATACTTTATCTGCTGTTGCAGTATCCGTCATAATTGTTGCTGGGTTTGAGTTAACAAGGATTACTTTGTAACCTTCCTCTTTAAGAGATTGACAAGCTTGTGTACCAGAATAATCAAACTCCGCTGCTTGCCCAATTACAATTGGTCCTGATCCGATTACTAAAATTGTGTTAATGTCTAGGCGTTTTGGCATAACTCTTCCCCTTCTTTCTTGAAGTTTTCAATCATTGTTAAGAAATCTTCGAATAAATCATTTGCATCTTCTGGTCCTGCTGAAGCTTCTGGATGGTATTGTACTGTAAATGCTGGGAATTTCTTATGACGAAGACCTTCTACTGTTCCATCATTTAAAGCTACATGTGTAATTTCAAGCTCTGTATTTTCAACTGATGCTTCTTCTACTGCATAACCATGATTTTGAGAAGTAATTGCTACTTTTCCAGTTGCAAGGTGTTTTACTGGATGGTTTAAACCACGGTGACCGAATTTTAACTTACTTGTATTTGCACCAGATGCTAAAGCGAATAATTGATGTCCAAGACAGATCCCAAATAAAGGTACTTTTCCAATGATTTCTTTTAACATTTCAATCGCTTCCGGTACATCTTTTGGATCCCCAGGTCCATTACTTAACATAATTCCATCTGGGCTTAGGCGTAAAATTTCTTCAGCTGTTGTATTGTAAGGTACAACAATTACATCACAGTCGCGCTTATTTAATTCTCGTAAAATACCATGTTTCATTCCGAAGTCAACAAGTACAACACGATGACCACGGCCTGGGCTTGGGTATGGATCTTTTGTTGATACGCGTTTTACATGATCTGTAAAGACTGTCGCTTTTAATTGGCTAACGATGTATTCTACATCCGCATCCATGTTGCAAAGACGTCCGCGTAATGTTCCATATTGACGAATTTTTCGCGTTAATTTTCTTGTATCAATTCCTGCTAATCCAGGAATATTTCTTTCTTTTAAATATGCATCTAACGAAATTTCACTTCGGAAGTTAGATGGATGATCACAAATTTCGTTTACAATTAAACCATTTACAGATGGATGAATAGATTCAAAGTCATCACGATTAATTCCGTAGTTTCCGATTAACGGATACGTAAATGTTACAATTTGACCGCAATATGATGGATCAGATAATGTTTCTTGATATCCTGTCATTCCTGTTGTAAATACAACCTCACCTGACTTTTCGATTTCTCCTCCGAAACCTTTTCCAATTAATACTGTTCCATCTTCTAAGATAAGTTGTCTTTTCATACTAATGCACTCTCCTTTTGCCATGCGATCTTACCACCAACGATTGTCATAACCGGCCAACCTTGGCATTTCCAACCTGCGAATGGTGTATTCTTTCCTTTTGATAAGAATGTTGTTGGATCAATTTCTTCTTCTTGTTCTAAATCGATAATTGTGATATCAGCTGCTCTACCTTCTTTCAGGCGACCTGCTTCTAAACCAAATGTATCAGCTGGCTTTTCTGTTAAGAATTGAATTAGCTGTTCTAATGTGATAATTCCTTTTTTCACAAGGTTTGTATATAAGAGTGGGAATGCTGTTTCAAAACCAGTAATTCCGAATGGTGCTCTTTCAATACCTTGTGCTTTCTCTTCCGCAGCGTGCGGTGCATGGTCAGTTGCAATCATATCGATTGTCCCATCTAATAATCCTTCAATTAAAGCTTCATGGTCTTCTTTTCCTCGAAGCGGCGGATTCATTTTAAAGTTTGGATCAACTGATGGGATATCATCTTCACATAATACTAAGTGATGCGGTGTTACTTCTGCTGTTACTTTAATTCCAGCACGTTTTGCATCACGGATTACACGTACAGATCCTTTTGTACTTACGTGACATACGTGATAGTGACAATCTGCTGCTTCCGCAAGTAATATGTCCCGGGCAATATGTACGGATTCGCATACTGATGGAATACCGTTTAATCCGTGTTTCTTAGAAAACTTCCCTTCATGTACACAACCTTTATTAATCAATGTATTTTCTTCACAGTGTGCAACGACTGCCATATTTAATTTTGCTGCACGTTTCATAGCAGCTAGCATCATGCTTGCATCTTGTACCCCTACTCCATCGTCAGTAAACGCGAATGCACCAAGTTCTTTTAATGTTTCAAAGTCTGTCATTTCAGAACCTGCTTGGCGTACTGTAATTGCACCATATGGTAATACATTTACATGCGCTTTTTCTTTAATTCGCTTTTGCAAGTCTTCCATATGTTCTTTGCTGTCTGGTACTGGGCGTGTATTTGGCATTGCACAAATTGTTGTAAAGCCACCCTTTGCCGCTGCAAGTGTACCTGTTTCAATTGTTTCTTTATGTTCACCACCTGGTTCGCGAAGATGAACGTGTACATCTACTAATCCAGGTGAGATTAATTTTCCGTTTACATCGATTACTTCAGCATTATCTGCCGTAATATTTTCTGCTACTTTCGCAATTTTACCGTCTTGTACGAGAAGATCTGTTACTACAATGTTTCCTTCTTCATTTAGATAACGTCCATTTTTAAACAAATAATTCATGTTTCATTCCTCCTAATACATTTGGTAACGCGCGTTTTAGTACAGCCATTCTTACGTAAACTCCATTTTCCATCTGTTTGAAAATACGGGAACGCTCACACTCAACAAGTTCACTCGCAATTTCTACATCGCGATTTACAGGAGCCGGATGCATAATAATGCTTCCTTGTTTCATACGTTTTTCTCGTTCAATTGTTAAACCGTGCTGCTCATGATACTCTTTCATGATGTCTGTTTCATAATGGTCATGACGCTCATGTTGCACACGAAGTAACATCATCACATCAACTTCTGGAACAAGTTCATCTAATTCTTTGTATGTTCCGAGTGTGTTTGTTTCACCTTTCCACTCTTCTGGGCTAGCAAAGTAAATTGTTGCTCCTAATTTCGTTAATGCTTCCGCATTGGAACGAGCTACTCGGCTATGACGAATGTCTCCAACAATCGCAATCTTTAATCCTTCAAAGCTTCCAAACTCTTGTTTAATTGTTAGAAGATCTAGCAGGCATTGCGTTGGATGATTTCCACATCCATCTCCAGCATTTAGGATTGGAATACTTACTTTATCTTTTAGTTCATCGAAGTAGCGATCTTGCTGATGGCGGATGACTACCGCTCTTGTTCCGATTGACTCTAGTGTTCTTATCGTATCGTATAACGTTTCTCCTTTTTGTACGCTAGAGGAATCTACTTCGAAATTTAGCACATCAAATCCTAATTTCTTCTCGGCAACTTCGAAACTAAACTTTGTTCTTGTACTGTTTTCGAAGAATAAGTTTGCTACAAATGTTTGCTCTGTTGATTTTCTCTCTTTTCCATTCGCAAAATCTTCTGCGTCTTTTAGGATTTCTGAAATCTCTTCTTTCGATAATTCACTCATCGTTAACAAATGGCTCATTGTCATCCCTCATCTTTCTGATTTTTATGATAACACCTTTGTATTTATATAACAATAACTGCATAAAAATACCCTAGTCGTGTGAGACTAGGGTGCAAGAAAGAAGCTCCCCTTTTTCGTCTCACAGGACTGAATTAAAAGGTTGTTTTTATGAAGCAATCTGCTTAGATTGTTGTTTTTGTTTCGTTTCAGGTAATAGTAGATTTAATAGTACACCTACAATTGCTGCAAGTGCCATGCCTTCTACTTGGAAAGATTCTCCAACACGTAGTACTGCGCCGCCAATACCGATTACCAGGATTACTGATGCAATCATTAAGTTTCGTTTATCACTTAGGTCTGTTTTATCATCTACCATCATGCGTAAACCACTTGATGCAATTACACCGAAAAGTAAGATCGATACTCCGCCCATAACTGGTGTTGGAATCGAGTGAATCAGTGCTGAAATCTTACCGATAAATCCGAACATAATCGCGAACACCGCTGATCCAATGAATAGGTATACACTGTATGCTCTTGTAATTGCTAGTACACCGATGTTTTCACCGTATGTTGTATTCGGTGGCCCACCTATTAATGACGCAATTAATGTTGCTACCCCATCCCCGAAGATCGAGCGATGTAGACCTGGTTTTTCAATTAGATCTCTTTTAATGACATTTCCAAGTACAATTTGGTGCCCGATATGTTCTGAGATTGTTACGAGTGCAACTGGTACCATTAAGAGTACAATCTTCCATGAAAACTCTGGAGTATATGTTACAAATGGTATTGTGAAGTCTGGTACGTCAAACCATTTTGCCTCAGCTACCGGTTTTAAATCTACAAGCCCTTGGAAGTAAGCGAAGATATATCCCCCGACGATTCCAAGTAACACTGGTATGATGCTGAAAAATCCTCTTCCGAATATGGAGCAAATGATTGTAATTGCTAATGTTACTAATGCTACTGAAAAGTGAGTAAAGCTATACTTGCCATCCGCACCATTCATCGCCATATTAACTGCTGTATGTGCTAAAGCTAAACCGATAACCATTACGACTGGACCAACTACGATTGGTGGGAGTAACTTCATGATCCACTCTGATCCTGACTTCTTAATTCCCAGTGAAATTAAGATGTAAACAAGTCCTGCTAGTAAGCCACCAAGCATTGCTGCTCCTGGCCCACCTGCTGTTTTTGCTGTAATGATTGGTGCGATAAACGCAAATGATGATCCTAGATATGCTGGTACTTGACCTTTTGTTATAAGAAGGAACGCTAGTGTTCCTAATCCACTTGATATTAAAGCTACTGATGGATTCAGTCCTGTTAAAAATGGAACAAGCACTGTTGATCCAAACATAGCGAACAAATGCTGTATACTTAAAAATAACCATTTCCCGGGTTTCGGTACTTCCTGAACGTCTAACACTGGCTTTTGCTCCATTGTTATATCCTCCTTCAGTTTAAAACTTTGCAATAAAAAAACTCTTTGTGACTGTGCACAAAGAGTCCTATACTTTCGTATGTCAAATTTGACATACGAAAGTCAAGACCCTTTGGCAGCCTCACAGGACTACATTTAAAAGGGCTTTACTTATCGTATATACTTACTCGATCTTGTTGATCTGTCTCTTGCAAATCAACTTCAATACGCTCTTCACTTGATGTTGGAATATTTTTTCCTACATAATCAGCGCGAATTGGTAATTCACGATGACCTCTGTCTACAAGAACCGCAAGCTGGATTTGTGACGGTCTACCTAAATCCATCAGAGCATCCATTGCTGCTCGAACCGTTCTTCCTGTATATAGTACATCATCCACTAGAATAACTTTCTTTTTCGTAATGTCCACAGGAATATCAGAACCTTTTACAAGTGGCTCTTTATTTTTAGATTGTAGTGTTAAATCATCACGATACAATGTAATGTCTAACTCCCCTACTTCTATTTCTTTCCCTTCAATTTGACCAATGCGTTCTGCTAAACGCTGTGCAATAAAGATACCACGTGTTTTAATCCCGACAAGAACACAATTATCAACACCTTTATTACGTTCCACAATTTCATGACTGATGCGTGTTAAAGCGCGGCGAATCATTTGGTCATCTAAAACGACTGCTTTTTCTTGCATGTTCTACACCTCCAAGCTTTTTTCTTGCGTGAGAGGAATGGTATAAAAAAAGTCCTCTCAGCGTGTGCGAGAGGACTTTTGAAAAAAGGGTATAACTATACCCTAAGTATTTCAAACCGTTACCTTCTCAACCTCACGGGGCTGTGTTAAAGGATCATTATTTAACTGTTGTTAGTATCGCAAATTCCACTTGTTTTGTCAATACTATTTCCGTAAAACATTTAAGACGTCTTCAAACACTGCTGGAACTGGTGCCTCAAACTCGATATATTCGCCTGTACGAGGGTGATCAAATCCTAAGATTCCTGCATGAAGCGCCTGTCCATTTATATCTAACGTCTTTTTCGGACCATATTTCGGATCTCCCGCAATCGGGTATCCAATATATTTCATATGAACACGAATTTGGTGCGTACGGCCAGTTTCTAAACGACATTCTACAAGTGTAAAATCTTTAAATCGTTCTAACACCTGAAAATGCGTAACAGCATTCTTCCCATTTTCATCAACCGTCATACTTTGGCGTTCCTTTTTATCACGGCCAATTGGAGCATCAATTGTCCCTTTATCATGTGGAATTACACCATGGACGATTGCTTTATATCGTCTTGTTACTGTTTTTTCTACAAGCTGATTTACAAGAGATTCATGTGCCATATCATTTTTAGCAACCATCAATAAACCAGATGTGTCTTTATCAATACGATGCACAATACCAGGACGCATTACACCGTTAATACCTGATAGATCTGTACAATGATACATTAATCCATTTACAAGGGTACCACTTGTATGTCCAGGAGCTGGATGTACAACCATACCGCGTGGTTTATTGACAACTAATACATCTGCATCCTCATAATAAATTTCTAAGTTCATATCTTCTGCACGAATATCTAGTTCTTCTGGCTCTGGAATTGCTACCGCAATTTCATCTTTTTCTTTTACTTTATAATTTCCTTTAATGGTATTTCCATTTACGGTTACAACACCATCTTTAATCCATTGCTGCACCTGTGTACGTGACCATTCATTATTTACACCTGCAACAAACTTATCAATCCGTTCATTTTTTTGTTCTTCTGCAACTGTTACTTGTACTACTTCGCTCATTCAATTACTCCTTCATTTTCTTTCCTTCTAATAATGTTTGGATAATAATTAATACAACTCCAATACATAAAGCTGAGTCAGCTATGTTAAATACCGGATAGTTGTATGAAAAAATATACACGTGAATGAAATCCACCACTTCTTGTCTAAATACACGATCAATAAAATTGCCAATTGCTCCGCCTAAAATAAGGCCTAATGAAACTCCTAGTAGTTTATCTGTTTTCGCATACTTTTTCATGTAAAATACGATAAACCCTACAAAAACAACTGTAATAACATAGAAGAACCACATTTTACCTTCTAAAATACCCCAGGCAGCTCCTCTATTCCGATGTGATGTTATGTATAATACATTATCGATAATCGGGATACTTGTACCTAATTCCATGTTCTTTACAATTAACCATTTCGATATTTGATCGATGGCAATGACAAATAAGGCTATTAAATAATATATCATTTTCATTTCCCCCACAAAGACAGTGTACCTCAAAATTTTAGCATAGCTACGGTCTTTTCACAATGAACCTTTACGGAAGAATAAAATAAAATGGAAAAAGGTAATATAATATCATTGTACTATCAGACATTTACTTTCTCATATAAAAATTCATGAATTGTACGAGCTGTTGGCATGATTTGCATTTGCTTTACAGGAATATATTTCCCAGTTTCTTCACAAATTCCATACATATCAATTTCCATTTTAAATAATGCTCGTTCCACATCTTTTAAATCTTCTCTTATATCATGTAAAAATAACTTCTTTTTCGCATCTTCCTTCATGTCATACCCTAGTTCTTGTCCGAATTCCATATGATATGTGTGCATCGCTTCTTTTGCCAGTCGCTCCTGTAATTCTTTTCTCATCAATTGTAATTCTTCTTTGATTTCCATGTAGATTTCATTCACGTGTACATTCCTCCCGGCTGCAATGTACCGTTAGTGTGTCCGAAAATTTCTCACTTACCGCTCACACATTTTTCCTTCCTAGGAAAGAGATGAATCACTGATAAAATAATAATGTCATAAACAAGGTTTTACCACCTGTGAATCATGTAATGCAAATAAAAAACTGACTGCAATAATTAGCAGTCAGTTTTTTATTACTATATCATTATTTTACATAATTTTCTTTAACAACTGTCGCACAACGCTCACATAATGTTTCGTGCTCAACGTCTTTGCCAATTGTTTCAGAAACAATCCAACAACGTTCACATGTTTCACCAGTTGCCTGTACCACAACAACAGCTGTATGCTCATATTTCGGAGCATCTGCTGGAGCTTCCTCAATTGTTCCACCAAGTTTATACTCAGAAACAATAAACAATTGTTTTAAATCTTCACTAATAGACTCTAACATTTGTTTCATTTCTGCAGTTGGATAAAGGGTAATGCTCGCATTTAATGACTTACCGATTACTTTTTCATTACGAGCCACTTCTAACGCTTTTAATACGTCATCGCGAAGGGTCATGAATGCATCCCATTTTGCTTTTAACGCTTCCGCACCTTCTATTTCAACAGCTTCTGGCATATTAGTTAGCTGAACGCTTTCTTCAACCACACCAGGAACATATGGCCATACTTCATCAGCTGTATGCGGTAAGATTGGTGTTACAAGTTTTGTTAATGCAACAAGAACATCATAAAGCACTGTTTGAATTGCACGACGGTCATGATGATTTGCAGCTTCGATGTATAAAATGTCTTTTGCAAAGTCTAAATAGAATGAACTTAAGTCGATTGTACAGAAGTTATGAATTGCATGATATACTGCCGCAAAATCATATGTTTCATATGCTTCTTTTACTTTTGTAATTAAGTCATTTAGTTTCACCAGCATGTAACGATCTACTTCGCGTAGTTCAGCTTTTGCTACTGCATCTTGACTTGGATTAAAGTCAGCTAAATTTCCTAATAAGAAACGGAAAGTATTACGGATTTTACGATATACTTCTGCTACTTGTTTTAAAATATCATCTGAAATACGTACATCAGATTGATAATCAACAGAAGATACCCACAGACGTAAAATATCTCCACCTAATTGGTCCATAATTTTCTTCGGTACAACAATATTCCCGATAGATTTACTCATTTTACGACCTTCACCGTCTAAAACGAATCCATGGCTTAAAACACCTTTATATGGTGCTTTACCTGTTACTGCAACTGCTGTTGATAACGAAGAGTTAAACCAACCACGGTATTGGTCAGATCCTTCTAAGTACAAATCAGCTGGACGTTGTAAGTCTTCGCGCTCTTCTAGAACAGCTTGATGAGAAGAACCTGAATCAAACCATACGTCCATAATGTCTGTTTCTTTACGGAACTCACCATTTGGACTAGATGGATGTGTAAATCCTTCTGGTAATAAATCTTTCGCTTCACGTTCAAACCATACATTAGAACCGTTCTCACGGAATAGATCTGCTACGTGATTGATTGTTTCATCTGTAATAATTGGATCGTTATTCTCTGCATAGAAGACAGGAATTGGTACACCCCACGCACGTTGACGAGAAATACACCAGTCACCACGGTCACGAACCATATTATGAAGACGTGTTTCACCCCATGCTGGCACCCATTTCGTTTCTTCAACGGCTTGTAATAACTCTTTACGGAATGCTTCAATAGATGCAAACCATTGCGCTGTCGCACGGAAGATAATCGGTTTTTTCGTTCTCCAGTCATGTGGATAAGAATGCGTGATAAATGTTAATTTTAATAACGCACCCACTTCTTCTAATTTTTCCGTAATTGGCTTATTTGCTTTATCGTAGAATAAACCTTCAAATCCAGGCGCTTCATTTGTTAATACACCTTTATCATCAACTGGGCAAAGAACCTCTAATCCATATTGTTTCCCAACAATGAAATCGTCTTCCCCATGTCCTGGTGCTGTATGTACACAACCTGTACCAGCATCCGTTGTAACATGTTCTCCAAGCATAACTAAAGAATCCCGATCATAGAATGGATGTTTCGCAACTGTATACTCAAGTTCGCTACCTTTAACTGTTTTCACAACTTCAGCATTTTCCCATTCTAACGTTTTAGAAACTGTGTCAAATAGTTCAGAAGCAATAATATATTTTTCACCATTTACTTTGACAATGCTATATTGAAGCTCTGGGTGAACAGAAATACCTAAGTTTGCTGGTAATGTCCAAGGTGTTGTTGTCCAAATGATAAATTTCTCATCACCTTCTAATACGTTTTTCCCGTCTTTTACTGGGAATGCTACGTAAATAGATGCTGATTTTTTATCTTGATATTCAATTTCAGCTTCAGCTAAAGCAGATTCACTCGTCGGAGACCAATAAACAGGCTTTTGTCCTTTATAGATGTAACCTTTTTTCGCCATTTCACCAAACACTTTAATTTGTTGTGCTTCATACGCTGGCTCTAGAGTGATATATGGATTATCCCAATCTGCGCGTACACCAAGGCGTTTAAATTGCTCACGTTGACGATTTACTTGTTCATATGCATACTCTGCACATAATTTACGAAATTCTGCAACCGTCATTTCTTTACGTTTTACACCTTTATTTGTTAAAGCTTGTTCAATTGGTAAACCGTGTGTATCCCATCCTGGTACATATGGTGCACAGTATCCCGTCATCGATTTGTAACGAACAATAAAATCTTTTAATACTTTATTTAATGCATGTCCCATATGAATGTCACCATTCGCATATGGAGGACCATCATGTAATACAAATAAAGGACGGCCTTTTGTATGTTCTTGTACTTTTTCGTAAATATTCATTTCAGCCCATTTTTCTTGCATTGCAGGCTCACGTTTTGGTAAATTCCCACGCATTGGGAATTCTGTTTTCGGCATTAGTAATGTATTTTTATACTCCATGCTCAATTCCTCCTCGAATGTATAAAAGAAAGACCCTAAAAAATGGAATAAAAAAGAGACTTTCTCATCCCAAAAAGGGACGAGAAAGTCTCCCGCGGTACCACCCTAGTAGACCATACATATATGCACTGGTCCTCTTTGTATTCTTAACGCGAATATACGCCTACGCTTACTTTTTTGTTCAGCGCGGAACTCCAGGGTGATTTTCCCATTATCTCCTTATCCTGAGCTTACACCATCCTCAGTTCGCTATATAAGGTATAAAAAAGGTACTTATCCCTATCTTCGTTTTTCTTAATAAATATGTTGTTTAAAATTATATGTAATAATGAGAAAAACGTCAAGCTTACACTGTTTCTTCTTTCTTTAACAGCTCGTCCACTTCTTCTTCTAGCTCAATTAATTTGTCCCAATCATCGTTGTTTAACATTTCAAGCTGCGCTTCTAATAACATACGGAAACGTGTGCGGAATACTTTCGCTTGTTTCTTTAGTTCTTCAATATCAAATGCAACTTTTCTTGATTTCACTAAAGCTTCATTAATAATACGGTCTGCATTTTTTTCAGCTTCACGTACAATTAATTTTGCTTCTTTTTGTGCATTACGCTTTACTTCTTCCGCTGCTTCTTGTGCAACAACGATAGATTTATTTAGTGTATCTTCAATGTTAGAGAAATGATCCAATTTCCCTTCTAGCTGAGCAACTTTTTCTTCTAATGCTTTCTTCTCACGAATGACCAATTCATAATCTTTGATGATCTGATCAAGAAACTCATTTACTTGATCCTCATCATAGCCACGGAATCCGCGACCAAATTCTTTGTTATGAATATCTAATGGTGTTAACGGCACAAACGCCACCTCCAAGTAGTTATCTAAATTTTCCTCTTTTTAATTATATCTTTTCTTCGACAAAATAAGAGATTTTCCTTCTAAAAAACCAATCATTTTAGTATACCATACAAAACTCTCCATTTGTCGCGTTTCGTTTTTCCTTCTACAGAAAATAATTTCCCACGTCCATATCCTCTAACTGAAAAAACATCACCTGGAAAACACTCGTATGCAGTTTGTTCAACCGTTTTCCAATTTACTTTCACAAGACCATTCTTTATAAGCGGCTGTGCTTTTTGCCGTGATATATGGAGCATTTCAGCTAACAGGACATCTAATCGAAGTGATGAAACAGTTCCAGACTGTTCTCTCCACTCTTCTTGTAATTGTAATACTTTATCTGCTTGTACAGAGGAAAGTGAGACCTTCATTTTCCCTATCGATTGTAAATTCATTTCAATGTACGAAACAATCTCTTTTGCAACTATAATTTGGGCACGATTTTCTCGAAGCAAAATATCACCACACTTTTCTCTTGTGAGACCAAGAGACATAAATGCACCTAATATTTGCCTATGTTCAAGCGCATAAAATTTGGAAGGATAGTCAATTTCTAATACTTCAATTTGAAAATCTTCTTCATTTAAATTAAGGTAACTCGGATAAATAAGAGCTCTTTTTCTTTCCGCTTTTGGCGTAGCACCATAAAGTCGTAAAGTAGCATCTCCTTGATTCCCCACTATCGTAGCAACAATTTGCTGCTGACGTGGATCAAGAAAATCCGTTAGTTTCACTTGATGATATTCTTCAGCCATCTGTTTCCATTCTAATGCTTTATCAACAAAGACCACTTCTTCAGGTCTAAAATGCTCATAGATGCTCATTCATGCAACCTCTTGTTACAAGAAATAACGAAACAGACTTACTAAACCACTACTAGCCAATTTCAACGCAATAATTGCGACAATTGGAGAAATATCAATCATACCAAAAGGTGGGATAAATCTCCGAAACGGCTCTAAATATGGTTCACAAATACGCGCTAGAAAATCACCAAATGTCGATTCTCTAGCCCCTGGAAACCAAGATAGAAGAATATAGATAATAAGCGCCCAGGAATAAATCTGGATGATCCAAAGCAATGCTTGTAAAATAGTTATCATGGCGTATTACCACCTCTTTATATTTGTCTCTTCCTCTTCACCGAACAACTCAGAAATGGCCCCAACAATATCGACAGTCTCAGGTGTACAAATAAATGTTTTCGGTCCTAATTTTTGAATATCCCCGCCTATAGCGTATACAGTACCACTTAAAAAGTCAACGATACGTACAGCTTGATCTGTGGACATTCTTTGCAAATTAATGACAACAGCTCTTCTTCCTTTCAAATGATCCGCAATACCTTGTGCTTCCGAATATGTACGCGGTTCTAGCAAAACAACTTTAGAAGACTGCTTTGCTGTTTCAATACTTACAATATTTTGTTTTGGCTGTGCTTTCGTAACCGGGATATCCTGCTGCTGAGGTTCCTGTTTTTTCATTTCAACTTGCTCCTTTTCCTTTTCGTAAGCCTCTCGCTCTTCTGGTGTGTCAAAAAAGAAGTACTTTACTTTTGACCAACTCATAATAACATTCTCCCTCCTTTTACGCTTTTCCTACTAAAATCGTTCCCAAACGAATATATGTAGCGCCTTCTTCAATTGCAATTGTATAATCATTTGACATTCCCATAGATAACTCTTCACACGGAGCATTTGATAACTCTAGTTCCTGCACTTGTTTTTGCACCCCACGTAACACCTTAAAACAATGACGGATTTCTGCTTCTTCCTCAGTAAATGGTGCCATTGTCATTAATCCAACCACTTCAATTTTATCAAACTCTTGCAAAGCACGAATAAACGCAATCGTTTCCTCAGCTGCTATCCCCTGCTTCGATTCTTCAGACGATGTTTTCACTTGTACAAAACATCGAACCTGCTTTGTAGCACGCTTTTGGATTTCTTTTGCTAGCGAAATGCGATCCAATGAATGCAAATAATCAACTTTATCAATAATTTCTTTTACTTTTCTTGTTTGTAACGAACCAATGAAATGCCAGTTTACTTTTGAACCGAAATGCTCATACTTTTGTAAAAGACCTTCATTACGATTCTCACCTAAATCAGTAAGTCCAGCTTCTATTACTTCATTTGTTTTTTCAATTCCTACTGTTTTTGTTACTGCAACGAGCTTAATCTCTTGTGCCGAGCGCCCTGCTCGTTCACATGCTTTTTTGATTTCCTCATTTACAAATGCTAATTTCTCTTGTACTACCACTGTTTTCAATCCTCCTTAAAGCCTATGAAACTCAACATTCTTCCTGTTTTTCCTTGATCACGGCGATGCGAGAAAAACAATTGTTCTTCACAGCTTGTACAAAGAGACGACATCACAATATGCTCTTCTTTTATGCCAGCTTGAATGCATAATATACGATTGATTTCTTTTAAATCAATTGCATATTGTCCGTCTGAAATCAATTTATATGGAACAGGTCCGTTTACGGCTTGTTTTGCTGCTGATAATACACGATCATCAACTACATAACAGCAGGACCCAATGGCTGGTCCAATTGCAACATACATCTCATGAACTGGTACCCCTTCTGCATTCCACTTTTGAATCATTTCTTTTGCAATTTCTTTTACAGTTCCCTTCCATCCAGCATGTGCAAGTCCTACCATACCATGTGATGGTGCATAGAAATAGAGTGGAACACAATCAGCATAACACGACGTTAAACATACATCTCTATCAGTCGTATAAATACCATCTGTATTTGGGATACCATCTTCATATAAATAGATTCCTCGTCCTTTTTCTCCGTGTCCTACTTTTTCAACGTGATGATCATGAACCTGCTCTGAACAAATCCAATTTTCTAATGGTTTTTGTAACTTGTTCGCTAAAATACGTCTATTTTCATGAACATTCTCCATCATATCATTTACATGTAGTCCTAAATTCATCGCATGAAAGGAGCCTGTACTTACTCCACCATCTTTTGTAGTAAATCCTGCTGTAATGTTTCCAAGTTCTTTCCACGCTTGTAAATACAATATACCGTCCTCATATATAAATGGTTCTCTCATAAAGCGGCTCCTTTTAATAAAATAACATAAAAAGCATGGTACTTCTGTCTATTTTACCATACTTTTATTTTTCCATAATGACAACATAAAAAAAAGAGGAATTTGTAATATTCTTTAAGAAATTGTCGGTGTTTGTATTGATTCTGTTACAGGATTGACATGATCAGCTCTTACTAATATTACATCCTCTCCAATTTTTACAATTTGCTTCCACGGAATAACAAACTCCGCCTCTTTCCCAAATATCCCCAGCATACGCGCTTGCTTTGAAATAATGACAGCTTGAATCTTTCCAGTGTTCATATCAATATCTATATCGCTAATGTTTCCAAGTTTTTTTCCGTCAGAGACATTTACAACATCCTTAATTTGAAACTCTGAAATCCGTATCATTATTATCCTCCTCCTGCCAGCAGTTTCACTTTATTGCCATTATATGAACACGTAATCTTTCCTATGAACAGAATCTTGAGACTCACAACTTAAAAAGGTCTCATCTTAAATGATGAGACCTTATCCTTGAATTGTCTTATTCATTTGTTTAATTGCTGATTTTTCAAGGCGTGATACTTGTGCTTGAGAAATCCCAATCTCTTCGGCAACTTCCATTTGTGTTTTCCCTTGAAAAAAACGTTTTCGAATAATCATTTTTTCGCGATCATTTAATCGCTTCATTCCTTCTTTCAACGCCAATTCTTCCACCCATTGCTCGTCCCTTTGTTTATCATCACTTAGTTGATCCATTACAAAAATAGGATCGCCCCCATCATTATAAATCGGCTCAAATAATGATACTGGATCTTGAATGGCATCAAGCGCAAAAACAATTTCTTCATGTGTGACTTCAAGCACTTTTGCAATATCCATTGCCGTTGGCTCTTTTGAATTTTCAGCAATTAGCTTTTCTCTTACCTGCAATGCTTTATACGCGATATCTCGTAATGAACGAGAGACTCGAATTGGATTGTTATCACGTAAATATCTCCGGATTTCCCCAATAATCATTGGCACAGCATATGTTGAAAATTTAACATTTTGGCTTAAATCAAAGTTATCAATGGATTTCATAAGTCCAATGCAGCCGACTTGGAATAAATCATCAACAAATTCTCCTCTGTTGTTAAATCGCTGAATGACGCTCAGTACAAGACGTAAGTTTCCATTTACTAATTTCTCTCTTGCGCTTATCTCTCCACTTTGCATTTCTCGAAATAATTTACGCATCTCTTCATTTTTTAGTACTGGAAGTTTAGCTGTATCAACACCGCAAATTTCTACTTTGTTTCTCGTCAAAGTGTTCCCTCCTATCGGGAGTTGCTGTACAGTGTAAAGTATCTCCTTTGGAGGGAATTTTATGCATACCGTTTTTTTGTTGCCTTTGATTAAAATATCATTCGCACTTTGCAAGAAAACATGACAAAACCAATCGGAATACCGATTGGTTTTATACACTCCCCTTGATAATACAGCTTTTCAAAAACATCACTTTATACCATCTTATTAAATTCTTTTCGAAGCCTTTTTATAATTCTCTTTTCAAGTCGAGATATATAAGACTGTGAAATCCCTAGCATATCCGCCACATCTTTTTGTGTTTTTTCCTCTCCTCCTGCAAGTCCAAAGCGGAGCTCCATAATTTGTTTTTCACGATCATTCAATTGATGTAGGGCTTTCATAAGAAGGTGCCTGTCTACAGTGGCCTCTAAGTCTTTTGTAATAATATCATCATCCGTACCAAGAACATCTGATAATAACAATTCATTCCCATCCCAATCAATATTTAATGGTTCATCAAATGACACTTCTGAACGATTTTTATTATTTCTACGTAAATGCATTAAAATTTCATTTTCTATACAACGTGATGCATAAGTTGCGAGTTTGATTTTTTTTTCAGGATTAAATGTATTCACAGCTTTAATAAGCCCAATGGTTCCAATACTAATTAAATCCTCAATATTAATTCCTGTATTTTCAAATTTTCGCGCTATATACACAACAAGTCGCAAGTTACGCTCAATAAGTAATGACCGTGCCGCTTGATCACCTTTTGGCAACTTATTAAGGAGTACTTCTTCCTCCTCTTTTGTCAAAGGTGGTGGCAATGCCTCACTTCCACCTATATAGTAAATTTCATCGGTCTTAATTCCAAGTTTCAATAATACTTTATACCAAATATATATGAAATAAAATTTTAATTTCGCCATACTCTCCCACCTCTCATAATTAAGCAATTGTAACTTTCTGAGATATCAACATTTTCGGATGTATAATACATTGGTACTCTCCATTTGTAGACAATTGCTGTGTATTTAAGCCAATTAGTACTTTGTTTACGACCATATCACTTCCTTCATGATGAATTTGAACAATATCAGGCTTAATTGCCCATAAAAATTGATGATCAATTCCTACTGCTCGAAAAGGAATTAAGCGAAGCCTCGTTGCCCAGCCAGAATCATTTTCTGGTATTTGCGGAATCTCTGTCTTGGAATAAATCTGCTGTGTTAACCATGTTGGTAAACAATGCTCTAATGATGAAATATGCATAATCATAACCGGTGTTTTTGTTAACGGATCATAAAGCTGATTTCCACTATCAATTAAACCATCTAATGTAATTTCATTTTCAACAAGTTTAATATTCACCTGTACAATTTGGTCATAGTGAATCTTAGTGACTTCCACATTTTCAATACGTTTTTTTGAAAAGTAATAAATGATCGGGAATCCAAAGATTACAAACATCCAGCTTACAGGATCACCATAAGAAATTGATTTTGACTGGACTAATCCACCTACCATTTCATTTGTTTGTAGGAAAAAATGAGTCCCTATTAACCCTCCCCCTACCATAAATGTTACAAAATAAAAGGTAAAAACAGTTTGTGTATAATCTCTAAAAGTAGAAAATCCAAACGCTGTATACACAATAAGTAACGAGTATACTAGTTTCATAATTGGATGTGTCATCATAGAAGCAAAAGGAGTAAAGGCAAAAATAACAATTGTAGAACCAATGAATGCTCCTAGCACAAGCCTCCATTTTTTGATCCTCTTTTTCAACACAGTTGCTGTTAATATAAGTAAAAGAAAATCAATGCAGGCGTTTAACAACCAAACAACATCGGCGTAAACAACCAAACAATTCACCTCTTTTTTTAAGTTGAGACTAGTATAAAGCATATCCAATAGGAAAGTGTGTCAATTTACGGAGGGGTTTTTTTGTTATTTTGTGGTTTCTAGACATAATCTGTCGTGAGGAATATATTGCAAACTTTCTATAACTTAGATGATGATCTTACTATATAAATACAAATTGAAAAATCAGCATAAAATCTCTCTTTTTAGGGTGAGAGCGCCCGGCCATGCATAGAAACGGTCAGGACCTATTTTAGCCTCATACCATATGAAAATAAAGTAAAAAATGAGTAGGGATGTTCTTTTGTTTTCATAGCCGTGACCTATATGTTGAAAAGTCAAAATGAATTTACATATTTACAAATAGTGCGATAAGTTTTTCATGTGAAAATATTTAAGTTTATGTAATAAAAAAGAAAGGAGCTGAGCTCCTTTCTTTTTTATCGTCTACGACGATTACGTAAAAATGCTGGAATATCGATATCGTCTGAATCGGTATTACGTTCGTGTACAACAGGCTCTTCACGCTTCACTTCGCGTTTTACTTCACGTTGTTTTGGTGGTTGAGCTACTGGTTGTTGCTGCGCATGATTTGTAGTTGTTGCCGAACGTACAAATGGTTTTGGTGGCTGAACTGAAACACTATCATCAAAACCAGTTGCAATTACAGTGACAACAATTTCATCTTTCAAACTCTCATTAATTACAGAACCGAAAATCATATTTACTTCCGGATCTGAAGCTGAAGCAACGATATCTGCCGCTTCTTGTACTTCATATAAACTTAAGTTCGTGCCCCCAGTAATATTCATAAGAACACCTTGCGCACCATCGATAGATGTTTCTAATAACGGACTAGAAATTGCACGTTTTGCTGCTTCTGCTGCACGATTTTCACCAGTTCCAACACCAATACCCATTAACGCAGAACCTTTATTAGACATAATTGTTTTTACGTCTGCAAAGTCTAAATTAATGAGACCAGGTGTAGCAATTAAATCTGAAATACCTTGTACACCTTGTCGCAATACGTTATCCGCTTCACGGAACGCTTCAAGCATTGGTGTATTTTTATCAACGATTTCTAAAATACGATCATTCGGTATAACAATGATTGTATCTACATTATCTTTAAATGCTGCAATCCCAGATATAGCTTGTGTCGCACGCTTGCGACCTTCAAATGTAAATGGACGTGTTACAACGCCAACTGTTAACGCGCCTAATTCCTTTGCGATTTGCGCGATAACTGGAGCTGCTCCCGTACCAGTTCCACCGCCCATACCAGCTGTTACAAAGACCATATCTGCACCGCGAAGTGCTTCTTGGATTTGTTCTTTACTTTCTTCAGCGGCTTTTTTCCCTACTTCAGGGTTTGCGCCGGCACCAAGTCCACGCGTTAATTTTCCGCCAATTTGCATTTTTGTTTCAGCTTTTGATAAATTTAATGCTTGTGCATCAGTGTTTACAGCGATGAAATCCACACCTTGTACACCGTGCTCAATCATACGGTTTACGGCATTATTTCCACCGCCGCCGACACCGATAACTTTTATGCTCGCTAATTGATCTTGAGTAGTATCAAACTCTAACATGTCGAAATCCCCCTAGAACCTCATTTTTCGTGTGCAATTTTAATCCCATAAATAGCGGAATACACGTTTTACTTTTGACATCATTGGCTCATTATCTTCATTATTTTTACTTTGCTTACGAGTTGTTTGTTTTGCAGGTTGTTGCTGTACCGGCATTGGTGCTGGTACTGGTTCAAAAAGTTCTTCCTTTTCCTGAACATTTTTTCCGCGCAATTTCGCTTTTTGATAAGAATGTTTAATTAATCCAACCCCAATTGTATACTGTGGTTCACGAACACCAATATAATCGGGAGTTGCTATACGAACATTTTCATGTAAAATATCATATGCAAGATCAAGAACACCTGGCATAGCAGCAATCCCGCCAGTAAGTACGTAGCCAGACGCTACTTGTTTTACTCCTAGCTTTCGGACCTCTTCTTGAACAAACATCAAGATTTCCTCTACACGTGCCTCAATAATATCAGACAACTCTAATTGTGAATATTGTTCTGTTTGATCGCTTCCCATAATAGGAACCGTAAACACTTCTTCTTCAGATGCTGTATCATAAAAAGCATGTCCATATTTCAGCTTAATTTGATCTGCATTTTCAGTTGAAGTTTTAAATCCTATAGCAATATCCTTCGTTATATGATCTCCACCTAAAGGCAGTACACTTGTTGCTTGTAATTCTCCATCTTGAAAGATTGATAAAGTTGTAGATCCCCCGCCTATATCAACAAGAGCTACACCTCTATTTTTTTCATCAGAAGATAAAGCAACCGTCGCAGCAGCTAAAGGTTGCAGACAAATATCAACAATTTCAAGGCCCGCTTTTTCTACACAACGTAGTAAATTATGTAGTAACGTTCTTGAACCTGTAATTAATGTGCCTTCCATTTCTAATCTTACACCGATCATCCCGCGTGGATCGTTAATCTCATCAAGACCGTCTACAATGAACTGTCGAGGCACCACATCAATAAATTCACGCTCAGGAGCAATTGATACAACTTGTGCTGCATCCAGAACGCGTAAGACATCTTCATTTCCAATTTCACGATCTTCATTTGAAACAGCGACAACTCCATGACAAGGAAGAAGCTGTACCTGATTTGCATTCACACCTACAACAACTTGTTCAATGTGAATTCCCACCATACGCTCAGCTTGTTCAATTGCTTTTTTAATTGATCGAACAGTTTCGTCTATGTCAACTATGGAGCCCTTTTTCAAACCATTTGATTTTACATTTCCAACACCAATAATGTTTAAGCCGTCATTAACCATTTCACCAATGATGACTTTAACATTGGATGTACCGATGTCAAGACTAACATATATTTCATTGCTGTTCATTCTTTGGCACCTCCTTCTTTATTTATACCATACAAGTCAATATATGGAACAACAATCGCAGCTTTACTATTTATAAGAAAAATATTCAACGTCTTTATGCGTTTCCCTTTTTTAACCCGGTATTTTTCTTATTTTTATTTAACATTCACTTATTGATATCACCGTAATCTGTGAATGACTGCTTTATCTTTGAAATAACTGTATTTCAAATGCAAAGATTACCGCCAATTATAAGTCTACACTAAGATGTACTCATAGAAAAGCTAAACTTGTACCAATCCTAGCATGAATCGAAGAAAATCTAGCTATTTTTCAACAAATTAATCATAATTGTAATAAATTTTACATGTAGAAGAACACAATTGTCGTTATTGTATTTAAAAAGAAATAAATCTACTATTCTACTGCTTTTTTTCTTCGTTATCTAAATATTTGAAATACGCGCCAACTTCTAAATCAATTAGAGCTTTTCTACCTGATTCTATATTTTTTATAATAAGTGGATATACTTCCATACGCTTGGCAAAATCTTGTATAGTTGTACTCACTTCATAACCTTCATTCATATATAAAGTAAGATGATCTTCATTTGAATTCGTTGGAGCATAATGAATTTCAGAAATAGACCTGAGAGTAGTCGGAGTTAATTTTTCTAGCTCTTCAATTAACTCTTTCATTTTCTCTTCCTTAAATGGTTCAAAAATCGGAGCTGCGACAGGTAATTTTCCGTTCGGTAACACGTCAAGTGTTTTACCATTTTCTAGAAGTGGTTGTAACTTCCCACCTTTGTTTATATAACCTATCGTTACATACTCTTCAATGTGAATATCAATTTTGTTAGGAAAACGCTTTTTGACAATTACTTTCTTGATTTCATTTCGTTTTGTCAAATTTTCTTCAGCCTTATGTGCCGTCACTCGAAAATAACTCGTTTCATATGTAACTCCAGATTCCTTCATAACCTGTTCATCTGTCATATAATGATTTCCTAAAACACTTATCTTTTTTATATTACTAAGCGGAGATCGAAAATAAATTAAAAAAAGTACTAATAAAAATAAAATCGACACATATAAAATTAATCTCTGATTGACAGGTTTTTTCTTCTTCTTCTTTTGGTTCTTTAGTTTTGGTACACGATCTTGTAGTTTAATCACTTTACTATTTTTCATGTACGATCCCCCTATGTAACATAAAGAACGGCATGTTACGCATGCCGTTCTTATCTTCTTATTATACCATAAATGATAACGAGCGGAACAAATAACAGCTATCTTCCAATGATTTCTACTTCTGTATGCATATCTACACCAAATTTTTCTTTAATTGTTTTTTTGACAAATGCAATTAAATCCAGCACATCTTTTGCTGATGCAGATCCTGTATTAACAATAAAATTCCCATGCATTTCAGAAATTTTTGCACCGCCGATTTGATAACCACGTAGATCTGCTTTTTCAACTAGATTCCCAGCGAAATTGGGTAGTGGATTTCTAAATATACTCCCCGCACAGTGGTGATTCCACGGCTGAGTTTCACGACGATACTCCTTATTCTTTTGCATTATACCAACTATTTCTTCACGATTTCCTGCTTTCAGCTGCAATTCCGCTTCTACTACAATGCCCGGACGTTTTGTTTGCAAAACAGAAGTGCGATAAGAAAATTCCATCTCTTCTTTTGTTAACCACTTCATTGTACCATCGTCAAACATAACACGCGCACTCATCAAAATTTCTGACATATCTGATTGGTGTGCACCAGCATTCATATATACTGCTCCACCGACACTTCCTGGAATACCACTAGCAAACTCTAATCCAGCTAAACCTTGGCGACTAAGTAATGTTGACAACTTAATAAGAGGATATCCTCCTCCTACTCGTACAGTAGTTCCTTCTACTTCTAGGTGATCTAATCCTTCTCCTAAACGAATTACAACACCTTCAATTCCCTTATCAGATACGAGAAGATTAGAACCACGTCCAATCGCTGTCCACTTTGTGTTATGTTTCTTTACTAAATCTAAAGTCTTTTCCACACCAACAACACTACTTGGCAAAATTAGAATGTCAGCCGGCCCACCTATTTTCATAGTTGTATAACGAGCTAACGATTCATTTTCTAGTACTTTACCAACTTCCGCTTCGACAAGCTCCTTTGCTAATCGTTTCATGATGATCTCCCCCATATGAAATCTCCGTATTACAGTAGTATGCAGGGCATTCACCTAACGTTATTTTGTACAAGTTGTTTCATCACTTCAAATAATTTATTTGCTGCATCAGGCATTCCTAATTGCGTAGCAGCTAGTTTCATATTTTGTAATGTTTGTGTATTTAATAGAATTTCATCAATATCATGAAGAAGAGTTTCAGCAGTTAAATCTTTTTCAAGAAGCATTTTTGCCGCCCCTTTATCGACAACTGATCTCGCGTTTTTCTCTTGATGATTATTTGTCACATAAGGACTTGGAATTAAAATACTTGGCTTTCCTAGCGCTGTCAATTCCGCTAATGTTGTAGCACCAGCACGTGAAACAACAAGATCCACACCAGTAAGTACCTCTGGCATATTATGAATAAATGGTTTAATAATTACATTATTCGGATTCCCTTTTTGTTTCACAGCCTCCATGACTTTATCATAATGCACTTCACCTGTTATATACAATACTTCATAGTTTTTATTACCAAATTGTTCAATTGCTGCCACAAATGCATCATTAATCGGCCTTGCCCCGCGGCTTCCACCAAAAATAAGCACAGACTTTTTAGGAAGAGATAATCCAACAGAGCGCTTCCCTATCATGCCGTTTTGGTTCATCACTTCTGATGCACGTGGATTTCCTGTCATGACAACTTTCGACTTTGGAAAATGTTCAGATGCCGCTTCAAAACAAACAGCTACTTTATCGACATATCGACTTAAAAATTTATTCGTTACACCAGGTACACTATTTTGTTCGTGTACAATCGTTGGAATTCCTAGTTTTGCTGCCGCATATACGACTGGACCACATACATAGCCACCTGTACCAATTACAACATCCGGATTGAAACGGCGAATATACCTTTTACTATCTTTTACACCTGTTAGAAAACGCATCACTGTTTTCACATTATCAAGAGATATTTTTCGTTTAAATCCACTAATAACAATTGATTGAAATGGTATTCCTGCCTTTGGAACAATTGTACTTTCTAATCCATTTTCTGTACCAATGTATAAAAATCTTGCTTCAGGATGTAATTTTTTTATTTCTCTAATTAAAGCAAGAGCTGGATATATATGTCCTCCTGTGCCACCACCGCTAACTAATACTCGCACTACAAATTCCTCCGCTTCTCTATTCTACATTCCATTTTATGTATTCGTATATCTATAATCTGTTTTTCCGCTTTCTATATAAAGTTTGATTTCTCTACACATAGGTCGCTGCTGTGAAGAAGAGCAAGTGACTTGCACTTGTCTCTTCCCCCTTAAAAAGAAAGGGTTTAGATTTATATACATACGAAAAACCCTGTCTTATAAACAGGGTTTAATAGCGAGAATGACGACTTATATTCAATAATACGCCAACTGCCATTAACATTAAGGTCAAACTCGACCCACCATAACTTAAAAATGGCAAAGTAATTCCTGTAACAGGCATTAGTCCTGTTACAACACCAACATTAATCATTACTTGAATCGCAATCATCGCCACAATACCTACCGCTAAAAACGTACCATATAAATCAGGCGCTCCTAATGCTATACGAACTCCACGCCATAATAATAGACTAAATAATAATAACACAAACGATCCACCAATAAAACCTAATTCTTCGGATAAAATTGCAAAAATAAAGTCAGTCTGTGGCTCAGGTAAATAAAGAAATTTTTGTCTACTTTGCCCAAGTCCAAGCCCAAACAAACCACCAGGCCCGATTGCAAGTAACGATTGAATAATCTGAAATCCACTCCCAAGTGGATCTGACCATGGATCCAAATAAGAAGTAATTCGTTTCATTCGATATGGTGCCGATGCAATTAATCCGACAAACCCCGCTATCCCTATTAGCCCTAACATCGAAAAATGAAAAACACGTGCTCCTGAAATAAAAATCATTACGATACATGTCCCAACCATTACTGTTCCTGTTCCAAGATCCGGTTGTAACATAATCATGCCAAATGCAACAAATACAAAACCAAGTGCGGGAAGTAGTCCTCGTTTAAAAGAAGTAATTAACTTTTGCCTTTCTGCTAAAAATTTAGCCAAAAAAATAATCATCGCAAATTTCATAAATTCTGACGGTTGAATCGAAAATGCTCCAATTCCAATCCAGCTTCGTGCTCCTCCCCGAACAAGTCCAACTCCAGGAATCAGGACAAGGATAAGGAGAATAAAGCAAACCAGTAAAATCACCTTCGAATAAGTTCGCCATGTCCAATAGTCAATTCTCATAATAAAAAACATGGCAGCTACACCAATTCCCGCAAATAACAGCTGTCGTTTTGCAAAAAAGAATGAATCACCCATCTTATAAGAAGCCCAGACAGCACTTGCACTGTAGACCATTATCATTCCAATTGTTAACAACAAAAGTGTAACGATAATTAAAATAAAATCAGGTGTTTTCTTCATTGGCAATGAGCACCACCTCTTTTAAAGAAGCTTTTTTTAATCTATGTAACAAAGCATCAGTAGGTGTTAACCTACTGATGCTTTGTCTACTTTATATAAGTTTATGCACAGCTTGTATAAAAATGTCTCCTCTTTCTTCAAATGTTTTAAATTGATCCCAGCTTGCACATGCTGGTGAAAGAAGAATAACATCTCCATCTGCAGAATGAGCATACGCTCTTTCTACTGCCTCTTCTAAATTATCGACAGTTTCAATGATATCTAATCCTGCTTTTTCAGCTGCCTTTACTAATTTTGGTGCAGTTTGTCCATATGTCACAATCGCTTTTACATGTTCAAAATATGGAATTAAATCGTCAAATTCATTCCCACGATCAAGCCCACCTGCTAGCAAAATAACAGGCTGCGTAAATGCTGATAACGCCTTTTCCGTTGCTAACATATTTGTTGCTTTTGAATCATTATAAAACTTACGATTATTAATTGTTGTTACATATTCTAAACGATGTTTTACACCTGTAAAGCGTTTTAATACTAGAACAATTGCCTCATTTGCTACACCTAACAATTTAGCAATACTCATAGCAGCTAAAATGTTTTCTAAATTATGTTTACCTGGTAAAACGATGTCCTTAATTTCCACAACTTTCTCACCTTTAAAATAAAGAGCACCATCTTTAATACACGCACCATCTTCAATTACCTTAGTAGCTGAAAATAACACTTTTTGTCCTTTACTATTTGCTGATAAAGCCATTACATCTGTATCATCAGCATTCATTACACTATAGTCAGTCTCAGTTTGGCTTTTAAAAATATTCGCTTTCGCTAAACCATACTCTGCCTTTGTACCATGGTAATCTAAATGCGCTTCAAATAAATTTAAGAATACTGCAATTTTAGGCTGGAATGTTTCCACTCCCATTAACTGGAATGATGAAAGTTCTGTAACAACTACTTCATTTTCTTTCGCAAATTGTGCCACTTCACATGCTACTGTACCTATGTTTCCAGCAATAACAGGATGTTTTTGTCCTTCTTTCAACATCTCGAATGTTAGCATTGTCGTTGTTGTTTTTCCATTTGATCCAGTAATTCCAACAAACGGCGCCTCTGAAACACGATACGCAAGCTCTATTTCTGTCACAATCGGAATTTGTTTTTCTTTCGCAGCAACTAGTAATGGGTTAGAGTATGGAATCCCTGGATTTTTTACAACAAGTGAAATATTTCTTTCTAACAACTCTAGTGGATGACCGCCGCATACAACGTCCATTCCTTTTGCTTGCAATTCTGCAGCTAATACATTATCAGCAAATGGTTTCCCGTCATTTACAATCACATTTGCACCTAAGCTTTTTAATAAAGTTGCTGCTGCATAACCACTTTTTGCAATACCCAATACAAGAATATTTTTATTTTGATAGTCAATTACAGTTTTCAATTACATCCACACCCCGATATAGATTCCTAATACTGCCAATAAAAATCCTACAGACCAGAATGTTACAACAACACGCCATTCTGACCAGCCGCATAATTCGTAATGATGATGCAGTGGACTCATTTTAAAGACACGTTTTCCTGTTGTTTTAAATGAAATAACTTGAATGATAACAGATAATGTTTCCATTACAAATACGCCGCCAATTACAACAAGTAATAGTTCTTGTTTTAATAAAATAGCTACTGCGGCTATTGCGCCACCTAAAGCGAGCGATCCTGTATCCCCCATAAACACCTTAGCTGGATTTGCATTAAATACTAAAAATCCAAGTACTGCTCCTACGACTGCCATACAGAAAATAGCTACTGCATATTGACCTTGCGCAACTGCAATAATACCAAATGCTCCAAATGCGATTGCAGCTGTTCCTGATAATAATCCATCTAGACCATCTGTTAAATTGACTGCATTAGATCCACCAATAAGCATAAATAGCACAAGGATAAAATATGCCCAGTGTAAATCAAATTTAATTTCAGTTCCTGGGATCATTAAATGCGTATCAAATCCCTGTCCTTTTGCGATTACAAAGAATGCAATTGCAATAACTAACTGACCGATTAATTTTTGTTTTGATGTTAAACCAAGATTTCTTTTTTTAACAACTTTTATATAGTCATCTAAAAAGCCAATCAATCCATAACCAAATGTAACTAATAATAATAATGATACTTCCGTACCTAAATGTTTAAATTTAATTGCCATGATAAGTGTTGTCACCATCATAGACACATAAATCACAATACCACCCATCGTTGGTGTTCCTGATTTCTTTTGATGTGATTTCGGTCCTTCATCACGAATACTCTGCCCAAACTTTAACTTACGTAAAAATGGGATAAACAATGGCGAAAGGGCAACTGAAATTAAGAAAGCTACCCCAGCCGTTACTAATAAACCTTGTTCAAGCACATGTAGTCCTCCTCTCATGTTGTCACTCTTTGTTGTTTAGACGTTCATTGATTGCTTCTTTTGCAATTTCACGATCATCAAAATGATGTACGTCTTTTCCAATAATTTGATACGTTTCATGCCCTTTTCCAGCAATAATAATAATATCTTCTGCTTTCGCTTCTGAAACCGCATGGAAGATTGCTTCTTTTCGATCAATGATTACTTCATAATTATTTCCTTTTGCACCTGTTAACATATCATCTAAAATTGATTTTGGATCTTCACTTCTTGGATTGTCTGAAGTCAAAATTGCATGCGTTGCATATTCTGTAGCAACGCCAGCCATAATTGGCCTTTTCGTCCGATCACGATCACCGCCGCAACCAACAATGCAATAAACGTTTCCTTTCGAAAATTGTTTTGCTGTTGTTAACACATTTTCTAAACTGTCTGGAGTATGCGCATAATCGACAATAACTGTATAATCTTGTCCTCCATCCACAACTTCAAAACGACCTGGAACTCCAGTAAGTTTCTTAACAACCTCAACAATCGTTTGTAAAGATACACCTGAAACAAGAGTAGCCGCTATCGCCGCTAAAACATTGTATACGTTAAACTTTCCAATTAACTTCATCGTAATATCTATATTTTCACTTGGCGTAACAAGGGTAAATGTTGTTCCACCGCTCGTCATCACAATATCTTTCGCCATAATATCACTATGTGTATCAATTCCATACGTAATAACCGTAGCTGCTGTACTTCTCATATACTCTTCCGCTACTGGATCATCACTATTTAACACAGCGTACTTTTCACGATTATTATGGTAACTATTGCCTAGTTGAGCGAACAACAAACCTTTTGCATGCTTATATTCTTCCATCGTTTTATGATAATCTAAATGATCTTGTGTTAAATTTGTAAATACGGCCACATCATAATCACAACCGTGTACACGACCAAGGCTTAACGCATGTGAAGAAACTTCCATTACAGCGCTATTTACATTTTTCTCAACCATACGGTGAAACGTTTGCTGAAGTGTCAGTGCATCTGGCGTTGTATTTTTCACCTCGAATGTTTCATCACCGATTTTCATATTAATTGTTCCGATTAGCCCTGTTTTATGACCATGCGCTCGCATAATTTCATCCATAATATGCGATGTTGTTGTCTTTCCATTTGTACCTGTAATTCCAATCAAGTGTAACTTATGCGTTGGCTGTTCGTAAAAATAATCAGCTAAAACCGCTAAAGAACGATAGGTATTTTTCACAAGTACAACTGGAACGTCAACATCAATCGGTCTTTCCGCAACAATAGCAGCCGCACCTTGCGCGGCTGCTTGCTTAGCAAAATCATGGCTATCAACCGTATACCCCTTCATACATACAAATAAGCTTCCATTTGTCACTTTACGCGAATCCGCTTCAATGGATGTAATTTCTGGATTTTCTTTTGGAACAACTGGAAAATCATGCAAACATGATACAAGTGTGTGCAACTTCATTTCACTAAACCCTCTCTACATTGTTTATTTATCTCTTACTTAATAAGCAGTTCTCGCATCCTTCATTCGCTAAAAATTGAGGAAGGAAGCATTTGCTAAGAGTCCGAGAAATCAGACTCGTTTATCAGTGCAGCATATAATAGCTAAGCTGACAAAGTGTTTACTTTATTACTTATGTCTAAGAGCAATATAATCTGTTTTCATAGAAATAAATTTCTATGAAAACAGATATTTATATTAACTCAACTTCCACCAATTGTATCATAAAACACAATCTCTGACCTTTAATTCCCAAAGTAAATTCGAATTTTCGAACCTTCTTTTACTTTCGCACCAGCTTCTGGTGATTGTTTAATTACTTTGTCTCCCTCACCACTTATATCAAGCTGTAAGTCTACAAGTTGCGTTTGTAAATCTTTCTTCTTCATCCCGATTAAATCCGGAACTTCTATTGTAGGGGTATCGCCCCATTTATATTCCTTCTCAACTTGCTCCTTGCGTGGCTCTACTCCCATAACAGGAAGCACATCACGAAGAATATTCCCCACAATCGGCGCAGCAACTACACCACCAAATTGAGTAACCCCCTTTGGATTATCAACCGCAACATACACAACGATTTGCGGATCATCTGCTGGAGCAAATCCTATAAAAGATACAATATAGTTATTATCTAAGTATTTTCCGTCTTTTACTTTTTGGGCAGTTCCTGTTTTCCCGCCAACACGATAACCATCAATATATGCACCTTTACCAGAACCTTTCGCTACAACATTTTCTAACGCATAACGAACTTTTTCCGATGTTTCCTTGGAAATAACTTTTCTTTTCTCAACCGGCGTTTTCTTTCTGACAACTTGATTATTCGATGGATCAACAAATTCTTTCGCAATATATGGTTGGTATAATGTCCCGCCATTTACAGCTGCTGCTACTGCAGCAACTTGTTGAATTGGTGTGACAGAAACCCCTTGCCCGAAGGAAGTCGTCGCTTGTTCAACCGGTCCAACCTTATCTAAATTAAATAAAATTCCTTTTCCTTCTCCTTGTAAGTCAATCCCTGTCTTCTGTCCAAAACCAAAATCACGAATGTATTGGAATAACTTTTCTTTTCCCAGGCGATCCCCAAGCTCAATAAAACCTGGGTTACAAGAATTTTGAACAACTTCTAAAAACGATTGGCTACCATGACCGCCAGCTTTCCAACAACGTAGTCTAGCTCCACCAACTTCAGCTGCTCCATCATCATAAAACGTATCTTTCTCCAAGTCTACTAATTTTTCATTCAAAGCAGCTGCCAATGTAATGATTTTAAAAGTTGATCCCGGCTCATATGTACTCCAAACGGGCAAATTCCGATTAAATACTTCTGGTGAAACGCTCTGAAAATCTGCTGGATCAAAACTTGGGCGACTTGACATACCTAAAATCTCACCATTTTTCGGGTTCATCGCAATTGCTATCATACCATCTGGATTATAAGTAGAATCTGCGATATTCATTTCTCTTTCTATAATTGTATTGATTCGAGAATCGATTGTTAATTTTAAATCTAAGCCAGCCTCTGGTTTTTTGAAATCATCTCCAACATTCGGCATTCTTTGTCCTTTTGCATCCGCAAAAAATCGCACATGACCTTTATCACCATTTAATTCTTTATCATAATATGCTTCTAATCCCATTAGCCCTTGGTTATCAATTCCAGCAAATCCCAGTACATGAGATAAATATTTTCCAAACGGATAATACCGAATGGAATCTTCAGCAATATAAACACCTTTTAAACTTAAAGTACGTACTTCCTTTGCTTTATCATGAGAAATTTTCCTTCCACCTTTATCCAATCTCACAATAGACTCTTTTTTTGTAATCCGTTTATAGATTTCCTCTTTTTGCACACCTAAAACTGCAGCTAACTTCTCTGCAGTCTCTGCTGGTTTTTCAATTTGTCTTGGTACAACAAAGACTGTTGGGGCACTTTTATTTGTTGCAAGCTCCACACCATTTCGATCTAAAATTTTCCCTCGTTCAGGTTCAAAAGTAATATTACGACTCCACGAATCTTTCGCACGATCTGTTAACATATTCCCGAGAAAAAACTGTACATATCCAAGACGAATATCAATAATTGTAAAAATGAGTATACCCGATATAAGTATAAAAATGAGTCTTTTTCTAACAGTTACATTTGATACACGCATATTGGAACAAACCTCCTTTACGCCTAGCTTGTTCCAATATATGCTTGTACCTGTTCGAATAGAACCTCTCGCATTTCTTGCACCTAAAACATTATGGTTTTTCTGCCTCTTGTTGTGGTTCAAGCGGTGGTACCAGTGTTACAGCTAATTCCGTACCTGCTTGTAACGGCGTTCCTTCCGCCACACTTTGTTCTGTCACATATCCTGTACCAGATGGTTTCAAATTAAGATTTAACGTTTTCGCTAAATTCATTACATCACGAAGTGCCCATCCTTGTACATTCGGCATCAACGGCTTATCTCCTACTAAGAAGACCCGATCGCCCTTCAATGTTTTTTCAGTTGCTTTTGGTACCTGTTGTTTTACTTTTCCTTCACCTAGTATAATCGGTCGGAATTTGGCTTTTTCTAACACTGCCTTTGCCTCTTCCATTGTTTTCCCAGTTACATCTGGAACAACCGTCTGCTGTTCTTTCACATATTTCTTCGAATCTTTTACTTCATTCGGTTTAATTTTCAAATACTCTAAGCTATTTTTCGTTACAGATTTAAACATTTCTGCAAGAGGTTGTGCTCCGTATTCATTATCTTTTAATTTCGGTTGCTTTATTGCAAAGTAAACAATTAACTGTGGGTCGTCCATTGGTGCCATACCAAGGAATGAGAAAATATAATTTTCTCTTCCAGTCATATATCCACCTTTTCCATCCGGAATTTGTGCTGTTCCTGTTTTACCACCAACAGAGTATCCATCGATTTTATACGCATTCCCTGTTCCTTTTGGTGATGTAACAACACGTTCTAATAATTGCCTTACTTGTGCTGCTGTTTCTTTTGTAACTGGTTGTCCTACTTCTTCTGGTTTATGCTGTAAATCCACTTTATTTGTTATTGGGTCTACAATTCGATCAATTGCATAAGGTTTCATCATTTTCCCATCATTTGCAATTGCAGTCGCAGCTTGTACAAGCTGTATCGGCGTTACAGTAGACCCTTGTCCAAAGGCCGTTGTTACCTGTTGAATTTGCTGATCAAATATAATCGTATTTTCTCCTTCACCAGGTAAATCAATATGCGTTTTTTCATCCAATCCAAATTTGTGAATATATTGACGGAAACGATCTGGACCAAGTTTTTGATCCCCTAAAATAGCAAATGCAACGTTAGAGGAACGCTCAACACCTTCATCGAATGTAATAGATCCCCAACCAGCACCACCGTTATGATCTTTTATTTTACGATTCCCAACTGGATATGTACCTGATTGGTAATATTCTTGACCGTTATATACCCCTTCATTAATCGCCGCAGCTAATGTGAAAATTTTCATAGTAGATCCCGGCTCATATGCATTTGCGATTGGATCATTTAAATAGTATTCAATATTACGCTTATTCGGATCATAACTAGGCCGACTAGACATCCCAAGTATTTTTCCGGTTTTCGGATCCGCAACCACTCCAATTAGCATAGAAGGTTCATAATGCTGCTCAGCCGCTTTCATGGCATCCTCTAAAAAGCCTTGAATACGTTGATCAATTGTTAAATACACATTTTCCCCATTTTTCGGCGGCTTTACATTTTGTTTTCCTCCATCAAGGGAAACCCCATTACGATCTCCTGTATATGCTACACTCCCGTTCGAGGCGCGCAAGTACTTATCTAAGCTCTTTTCTAATCCGAATTTCCCCTCTGCAATTCCTTTATCATCAGGTTTTGCAAAACCTAACACATAAGATGCAAAATCTCCATTTGGATACACCCTAGCTTTTTCTGTAACAAATGAAATACCTTGTATATTAAGACTTTCTATTTGTTCTTTCTTCTCTTTCGTCAAGTTCTTTCCTAGCGTTCCGAACTCCACCTGACTCTTATCTTTGTTTAAAGCGTCTAAAATTTCTTCTTCACCTGACCCAAGTACACCTGCAATTTTTTTTGCAGCATCCTCTTTATCTTTTACAGGTTTTTCACCTTTCAGCTGCGCAACAATCTTGTATGAGTTCGCATCTTGCGCTAACACATGTCCATTTTGATCATAAATCGTTCCACGATTCGCTTCAAGTACACCATTTTTATTATGCTTTTCTTGTGCAAGTTTCTTTAAATCCTGACCATGTACTGTTCCTGTTGCTTGAATATAAAAGAATCGGGCTAACAACACCAAAAAGAGCAGGAGGAAAAATATCATAAAGTAACCTGCTCCTTTATTGGTATGAATTTTGTTCATATTCGTCTTCATTTTTCTTCACACCTACTATATTAATGTAAACCTTTCACATTATTCGCATTAATTTCTAGCCCGTGTTTTTTTGCAATCTCTGCGATACGCTCATAGCGACTTAATTTTTCTACTTCAGCTTGTAATTCTTGATTTTCTTTTTGTTGTTTCACAATTGTACTCTCTATTTTTGCTGCTTCCGCATCAACTTGGTACAGTCCCGCTTTATTTCCAATAAAAGCAACGCAAGCATATAATAAAAAGCCAACAAAAGCCACATATAGTAATTTCTCAATTCTTGTAATTTTTGTTTTCACCTTTGGTTGTACTTTTTGCTGCGGAGCTTGAGATTGTACTTGTACTTGTTCTTGTACTTGTTGTTGTTTATACTTTACAGCTAAATTTGTCATACCTCTCTCTCCTTTTTATCGTTTTTCAGCGATCCGTAACTTCGCAGAACGCGCTCGATTATTCTCTTCTAACTCTTCATCAGAAGGTAAGATTGGTTTTCTTGTGACAAGCTTTAGTTTTGGCTTAAACTCATCAGGAATAATTGGTAAGCCTGGCGGAAGCTGTGGCGTTGTACTATTTCGTTTAAATGTTGTTTTACAAATACGATCTTCTAATGAGTGGAACGTAATAACACTTATTCTTCCACCCGGCTTGACCATTTCAATTGCAGATTCCAACGCTTCCTCGAATACTTTCAATTCATCATTTACAGCAATACGAATCGCTTGAAATACTCGTTTTGCAGGGTGTCCTCCCGTTCTACGAGCTGGAGCAGGAATTCCTTCTTTAATTAACTCCACTAACTCTGCTGTCGTTTCAATCGCCTTATTCTCACGATACGCTTCAATTTTCCTTGCAATCTGCTTTGAAAATTTTTCTTCACCATATTGGAAAAAGATTCTTACGAGTTGTTCATATGACCAGTTGTTCACAACATCATATGCTGTTAATGAGGCATCTTGATCCATCCTCATATCTAAGGGTGCATCATGATGATAACTAAAGCCACGTTCTGGTGTATCTAATTGTGGGGATGAAACACCTAAATCAAATAAAATTCCATCTACTTCTGTTATTCCTAGTTCATGAAGTTTTTCTGACAAATAGCGGAAATTACTCTTCACTGTTATAAATTGATTACCATAAGAAGAAAATTTTTCTTTCGCATTTTGAATCGCAACTTCATCTTGGTCAAATGCAATTAATTTTCCCCCTTCCGTTAGTTGGGATAATAAATAGGAACTATGTCCTCCACCACCTAGCGTACAATCTACATATGTACCACCTGGCTTTATATCCAAACCATCTACTGTTTCTTTTAAAAGAACTGTTACGTGTTTAAACATTGTTGCACCTACTTTTTGCAAAATAATTACGTTGAATGTCTCACTTGTTCCCTTTTAATACCATACACAATATGTTGGGAAATTAACGCTATGAAAACATGTCACATCCAACTTGGCGTTAGTGGAAATCTAATGTCCACTAATCGCAGTTTCACTTTATTATATACTAAATTTTATCATCTTTTGCGGGAAATTAAATAAAAACATGTCGAAAAACACAATAATGCGTTTACATTTTGTTCTATTTTGTCATATACATGCGTTTTGTTCTCCATATCACACTCTTGTTTATATAGTTTGATAATTCAGTTTTTTACTTTACATTTAATTCCACAAATCAAAAATAAAATCCTGCTCCTAAGAGCAAGATTTTATAGTTTTATAATATGATGTTTCCCGTCCCAAGAGTACGATTGTTTCGTTACCCGTTCAACAAAATCTAATCCAAACTGATTTAAATAATAACATATATTCCATACACGCTCCTGCGGTGCGCCTAACGGACGGAGAGCGTATTGTACACGCCTGAATTTATTCAGCTCTACTTCATTTTTTTTCTCAACATTCCGCTTTAACATTCTTTCTAACAATTCAATTTGCTCTTTAATTTTCCGCTCATTTTTCTCAGCAAATTTCTGCATTCCTGGGTCTATTTTTGTTACAAACTGTCGTAAAGAAGTATGAATATCGATCATTTTCTCTGTCGCTTCTATAAATCGTTCACCAATCGGCTCTTCTATTTGATTAGAAAGCCACTCTTCACGTAACATATCTATACTCTTTACAAACAGATCACTCTCTTGTAATTGCAAATCGTGTAAATCTGTTGAAATATCACGTTCCACATAACTAATTGTGAGCCTTGGAATAACCGGAGGTACCTGAAATCCGAACACATGAAATACTCGTTGCAATTCACTCCAGTAAGCAATTTCACCAGGCCCTCCAATAAATGCTAATGTCGGAAATATATATTCTTGCATAAGTGGTCTCGTTACAACATTATTACTAAATCGTTCCGGACTTCTTTCCATTTCCGCTATCAATTCTTCATACGAAAATGAATAAGCACCATCTTTCCCAACAAATTGCCCATTCTCTTCTTCTAACAACACACGTTCTTCATCAATTTGCATAAATATGTGTACCGCATTTGATTTTGTTTCAATAATCGGTTTATATCCTTGTTCTCTTATTAATTGCTGTTGTTTATGAAGACTCATTTGCACTTCTTGATATCGACTTAATATTTGTTTAAAAAAAGAGACTTCCAATTTTCTTAACGCTGGATGATGTGAATCAACAAGAATCAAGCCTGAATCTACAAATAATTTCATAATAAGATGCGCAAAGAAATCCACATAAGTACGCGAATTCTGCAAGGCATCTTCAACAAACTGTAATACGTCCTTTGTAAAATTCGTTTCTGGATATGTTTTAAAAATTTCTTCAATCCACTTTCTACAATCTTCTTTTGAAAGCTCAGACTCAGATGCACTCGCTTTTTTTAGAAGACGATCATGAAAAATCGTCTTTTTTATTTTTTTATTTTTCGTTACAAACACATGATTAATTTCATCGATATCATGATCTTCACCAGCAATCCAAAAAACAGGAACGACACGTACTCCTAAACTCGCCTCTTTTTCTTTTGCAAGCTGTAAAATCGAAATAATTTTATGCACTGTATAAAGAGGTCCTGTTAATAGTCCCGCTTGCTGTCCTCCAACAACAACATATGTATTTTCATCCGCTAGCGCCTTTATATTCTGAAGAGTATGCTCTCCAGCATGTAAATTAGTATTATACTCTAATAAATGTGCCACTAAATCTTGACGGAAAAATTTCTTATTACGCAAATCATGCAGACGTTGCCCGAATCCTTCTTCTGTCAACGGATAATCAAAGTATGCCTGCGCTTCTTTCTTACCCTTCATATAGTCCGCCACAACACCTTGTAGTGGAACAGAGATCTCTTTTATCTCCATATAATTCTTCCTTTCCTATCCTGTTCTCTCACCAATCCAAATTGTAGTCAATGTTTCATGTAAAAGCAAAGAATATCTCTTATACTTCTAATCCCTTTATGGAATTGTATACAAATTGCAGTACTGGAACTTGTTTTTGCTGTTTCCGTGCTTCCTCCATCACATAACCAATAATAGCGTCAATTTCCGTTTCCCGGCCCGCTCTTATATCAGCTAACATAGATGATGTATTACTGGCTGTGGTTTCACATACACGACAAACCAATAGCCACAAATCTTCTTTTCTTTCCTCCCCTACAAGAAACACGACCTCCTGAAATATTTGCTCCATGACTCTATAAAAATAAGGGTTCGACAGCAACACTCCGTTTTGTATACCAAATAAAGCTGTTAGCGGATTAATGCATACATTTATTACAAGTTTATAATACATCGTCTGTTTCCAATCTTCTTCGACTTGCACCGAAAAATATTTTGGAGAAAAACAATCTAATAGTGAATCAAATTGAGACAACTCTCCATTTACCACCCCAAATTTTGTAACTCCTACTCCTGTATGATTCACTGTATATTTATTTTCTTTTTTTGCTCCATGCTCTACAATTCCCACTGCTATATTTTCACATTTTATTTCTTGCAAGATATGCAAATGAGACATCCCATTTTGCAAAAAGATAATCCGTCTTTGTTCTTTTATAAAAGGAAGAATATTCACTAGATGATATTGTTTTACAGCAATGAACAGATAGTCCATTTGTTCATCTACAATATTCTCTAAGGGCATAGCATTTATAAATACCGTTTCCATTTCTCCCTTACGAATACATTTTATTCCCTCCTGAACTAACTTTTCAGCTTGTTCTACCGTTCTTGTAAATAATGTAACATCCCGTTTGTTCTTTTTTAAATAAAATGCAAAAAGCAGACCAATCGCTCCCGGACCAACAATCCCAATTTTCATCTCTATCCTTCAGAAGCTCCTAACCGGTACCAAAATAAATTATATCCTACCATCAACTAGAAGCCTTCTGATTTCCCCCTCTCTATACTTGTCCTAACATTGATTATATCTTAATTTATATTTCAACAATCGAAAGTACATTTCATAAATATGTATAAATCCCCTTCCTATGACTAGTGTAGCAAACACTTCAAAAAAATACCGAAAGAAATACTCTATTTTCTTCATAAAAACGAAAAAATGAGTTATAATATTATTGAAAATATTTATACTTTTCTTTATTTTACAAACTGAGAAGAGGATGTGATGTAATGACATTCCCAAAAGTTGAGCGCTTGCTCATCAATTATAAAACGTTAGACGAATTTAAAAAATTTAAGGGCTGTGGTGCCCAAGAACTCTCCATGTTTGAAGAATTACAAGCAAATATTATTGAAAATGATAGCGAATCTCCCTTTTACGGCATTTATTACGGCGGATCCCTTATCGCACGTATGAGTTTGTACATGAGGAGACACGGTGAGTCCAACCCTGAGATTACTGGACCTTACGTAGAACTTTCAAAACTTGAGGTGTTACCAAACTTTCAAAAACAAGGTTTTGGTCAAATGCTTGTTAACTATGCAAAACAACTACAATTTCCAATCAAAACAACAGCCCGTATACACTCTGCTGCGTTTTGGGATAAACAAAATTTCGAGCAAGTATCAACGGCTGATGGCGAATTTTATATTTGGCATCCAGAAACTAATTTGAATGCGGTTACAAACGAAGAATCTGCATAAATAAAAACAGCTGTTATCAGCTGTTTTTATTTTTTCAACTTTTCTAATGTTTCATGCTCATGAATCGTATCTCTTTCTTTTGTCTCTAACACCATCACACTTCTTTTTCGATCAATATAATCAAGCAAAGTACGATACTCTTCTTCATATACAGATAAACGCTGAAGAAGCCATTCCTTTTCCTTTTGTAGCAATTCAATTTTTTGATGTAATTCTTTTACCTCTTTTTCATCTTTATATTTTTGTAAAAAGGTAATAACATCATCTAACGTAATCGATACAGGAGAAAGCTCCACTACTTTCGGTTGCCTTACTTCATAACTTTCTGCCTTACGAATTTGTTTGGCCTCTTCAATACGTTCCTTATATTGCTTTCTAACGTAAGAATTCCATCTAAATCCACATGCTGCAGGTGTACGAGATAAATGCCTTCCTACCTCTTTAAATGCGGAAAGTTGCGTTCCACCTTCACGAATATGCCGGAGTACCACTTCTGCCAGAAGTAAATCTTCATCATCAGTCCATGCATCTTGTCTTGTTGTCGCCATTCCTCTAGTCCTCCTTATGCATTTTTTATTAAGCATATGCAGTTACTAGAAAAGATAGAATACCTACATGTAAAGTTAAGACAAAAAAAATAAACGTAGAAGATATTCTTCTACGTTTATTTCCGCAATTACTTGCTGATTACTTCTTTACCTTTGTAAGTACCGCATGCTTTACATACACGGTGAGCTAATTTCGCTTCACCACAGCTTGGGCACTCTACCATACCAGGTACTGATAATTTGAAATGCGTACGACGCTTTCTTTTTACTGTTTTAGAAGTTCTTCTAAAAGGTACAGCCATTCTTCCCACCTCCTTAAAAGAAATAGTTATTTTCATATGAAGGCCTGAACCAGTCTTCCGATTATTTGTCAAAAAACTTCGCAAGTCCTGCCAATCTTGGATCAACAGGCTTTTCTTTGCTTTCTTCCGAAATCACTTGCCAGTCTTGACCTTGCGTCGGTGCTCCACCGGAAACATCATCACTGAAAATTTGCATTGGAATCTCCAAAAGTATATTTTCCTTGATTATAGGGAGTAAGTCAAGTACTTCTCCTTCTAAGTAATGGATTTCCGCTTCCGTTTCATACTCTTCTGCTGAAGTTTGGAACACCTCAGTTGTTTTAATGTCAAATGGTAATGTTACATCTACTAAAGAGCGAGAACATGGTAACACCATGCTTCCAGTTATATGTAGATGAAACGTAAACTTACTAGAGCCAAAATCAACTCTACCTGTTACATGAACAGGACTAATTTTACGAATTTCTTTCTCGACTTCTTTTAGCTCACTTACATCTACCATCTCATCCAATGTCAATCCTTTATGTCTCAATTTGTTTAATTGATGGATGGACCATTTCATATCATATCACCTCAAGGCAACAAACAAAATTATAGCTAGCCATTTTATATTTGTCAATGTTTTTTCTTTACACTATAATGAAGTCATTATAGGAAATAATATATAGATTATCATGTTTTCAGAAAAGATGCTACATCGAAAGGAGAGATTATCATAAAGGCTAGTGGTATTATTGTGGAATATAACCCCTTTCATAACGGTCATGCTTATCATGTGCAACAAACAAAAAAGTTAACACAGTGCGACATTACAATCGCTGTCATGAGTGGACCATTTTTACAGCGCGGTGAACCAGCTCTCGTATCAAAATGGCAGCGAACCAAAATGGCTCTAGCTGGGGGCGTAGATCTTGTTGTTGAACTCCCTTATGCATTCGCAACACAAAAGGCCGAAACATTTGCTAGCGGAGCTATTTCTATTTTAGATGCGCTTGGCGTTTCTGAAATTTGTTTTGGCAGTGAGGATGGAAAAGTTCAAAATTTCTATAACACCATTTCGTTACGCCAAAAAGAAAATGATACTTTCAATCAACTTGTACAGCAATTTATGGATAATGGAAACAGCTATGCAAAAGCAACTTCTCAAGCCTTCTTACATATCTTATCGGACAGCAATACTGTTGATATGTCACAGCCAAATAATATATTAGGCTTACATTACATTGAAGCAATTCTTTCCCAGAAAAGTTCAATTCATGCACATACCATTGAAAGATTCGCATCTCATTATCATGACGAAACCTTTCAAGATAACCATATTGCAAGTGCCACCAGCATTCGCAAACAATTATTTAGTGAAAATGATTCATTCACAACCATTTATCCCTTTGTACCAAATTTTACTGCATCTTTTTTAGAAAGCTATAACCAAACCTATCACATGCTACATTGTTGGGAGAAGTATTTCCCATTTTTTAAATACAAACTTTTGACAATGTCTTCCAAGGAGCTACAACATATATATGAGATAGAGGAAGGATTGGAGCATCGTATTTTATCAAAAATACATAATAGCTCTTCATTTCTTACTTTCATGGAAGCGTTAAAAACAAAACGTTATACATGGACTAGATTACAACGAGCGTGTACACATATTTTAACGAATACAACAAAAGAAGAAATGGAGAAGGCGCATACAGAGCAATATTCACCATATATACGTTTACTTGGTATGTCACAAAAAGGACAAACTTATGTTTCGAAACATAAAAAAAGTCTAGGACTCCCTCTTCTTACTCACACAAAGACATTCAAGCATCCTGTTCTAGATATAGAGCGAAAAGCAAACGCTGTTTATTTTTCAGTGCTACAAGAACCGCTACGTACAAAATGTATACAAAAAGATGTAACGCAACATCCTATTCGGTATGATGAAACAATAAATACCTTTTTATAAAAAAGTAAACCTCTCTTGCGAGAGGCTTACTTTTTTTCTGACATTTTTTCCAAGTATGTTAATGCATCATCCAATGTATCTACTGGTACAATTTTCATCTTCGTCTTAATATCTTTTGCTGCTTCAAGTGCTTCTTTATAATTCGATTTCGATGCCCCTTTTTCATTTGGAGCAAAGAATATTTCTGCACCCGCATCACTAGCTGCTACAACCTTTTGCTGAATACCACCTATAGGACCGATTTCTCCCTTTTCATTAATTGTTCCTGTCCCAGCAATTTCATGGCCTTTTGTCATGTCTTTTTCAACTAATTGATTATAAATTTCTAATGTAAACATTAATCCCGCCGAGGGCCCACCAATTTCGTGCGAGTCGATTTTCACTTTTGGATCTACGACTAATTCTCTTTCAGTGACAATAGAAACTCCGATTCCCACACGCCCCTTACCATCAGGAATTTGTTTTAATGTTAACTTTTCCTCAAAACGTTTTCCATCTCGAACATATTCAATATGTACTACTTCCCCTTCTTTTTTCCCTGCCATGTGCGCAGTAAATTGGTCTATCGTTTCAAAAGGCTGACCGTCAGCAGCGACAATTACATCTCCCAGTTTTAATTTTCCTTCAGCGGACATATTCTTTGCAATCCCAGCAACTAATACTCCTTTATTTTGAAAAGAAACCGGACGATTCGCACGTTTATATGCATTATAAATCGCTGCATTTTGTGAATCTTTCATTGCATACGCTTGGCGGAATTGGTATTCCTCATCACTCTCACCTTTTTGCAAAATTTCCTCTGCTTTAGAAATGTGATTATATTTATTAAATTGGGCAGCTATTAAGTTTACAACATTCGCTGGCCCCATTGAAACTGTCACAAGCATAAAATCACCTGATTCTTTCTTTCCACCATCAACTTGTACATATGGTTCTAATTTCGCAGCCATACCTGGCTTTGTTACATAATATGGAAGGCGTACGTAGACAAGTAACATCGCCAATATAACTCCAATTAAAATTGCATATATAAACCGAAAACGCTTAAACATTATTTTTCTCCTTCCACTGCTCAACTAATAAGTAAATTTTCTGAATATGCTTCTCCGCCTCTTCTTCTCCAACTCGAATAATGTCTTCAATATTGGTAAAAGCACGAGAACTAAATTGTTCTACTGCCGGACGCATCATTAAATCCGAAGCAATTTGCCGATTGACAACAAGTTCATGCTGCATAATTTCAATGCTCTGCATGATAACATCATAAATGGATGTAATTTCTCCGTTCACCTTAATAGGCGATACATCTACAGCAATCACAATATCCGCACCTAGCTCTTTTACGACAGATACAGGAATACGATCAATTACCCCACCGTCCACTAATAAACGACCATCTATTTTCTCAGGTACAAACACTCCTGGCACAGAAATACTTGCTCTGACCGCATCAGCAATAGAACCGCTTGTAAATACAACTTTTTCCCCCTTTAAAATGTCAGTGGCCACAACTGCAGTTGGGATATCTAACTCTTCTAATTTTTTATTATATGTAAACATTTTAATCATATCTTTTACACGCTTTCCAGAAATAAAGCCCATTTTGGGTACAGTAAAATCCAAATAGTATTTTCGTTTAAATAATGTAGCCATTCGATATAGCCTCTCTACGTTGCAACCCGCTGCATAAAATGTACCAATCAATGCCCCCATACTACTTCCGGCAATCATATGGATGGGGATATTCGCCTCTCGTAACACTTTAATCACACCGACATGCGCAAAACCTTTCGCACCTCCAGATCCAAGAGCTAAACCTATTTTCGGTTCCTTCATTTCTCTCACCCTTAAAATTTTTTTGTCCTCTTTTTCATACTTATGGTCTAAACTCACCATGTATCCACGTATACTGAAGTGAACGTTTTTGGGACAAAGGGGGGCTACGTTAAAATGTATGAAAAATGGAAAACAGCTTTTCTCACCATAACGATGATATTTCTAACATTTTCTCTCGTACTTCACCCCCAAGCCGCTTTGCAAGCTTCTATTCGCGGATTAAATATATGGTGGGAAGTTGTCTTTCCTTCGCTATTACCTTTTTTTATCGTTGCGGAGCTTTTAATTAGTATAGGTGTTGTAAAGTTTATCGGTGTTATATTAGAACCGCTTATGCGCCCACTCTTCCGTGTACCTGGTATTGGAGGCTTTGTTTGGGCAATGGGGATGGCTTCTGGCTTTCCTGCAGGCGCCAAATTAAGTGCCAGACTAAGGCAAAGTAACCAGCTAACTCAAATAGAAGCAGAACGGCTCGTATCATTTACCAACTCTTCTAATCCACTATTTATTTTTGGAGCTGTTTCTATTGGCTTTTTTAACAATCCAAAATTAGGTTTTATATTAGCTACTGCACATTACGTTAGCAACTTTACTGTCGGTTTACTTATGCGTTTTTACGGCAACAACAATACTTACATAAAGGAAAAACAATCCATTCAAAAACGTCCCTTACAGCACGCTTTTTCAATCCTCCATGAGACACGTTTGCAAGAGAACAGACCGATTGGAAAACTACTTGGTGATGCTATTATTTCCTCTATTCAAACTTTACTCATGATTGGCGGATTTATTATTTTATTCTCCGTTTTAAATAAAATGATTACCGTCTTCCAAATCACAACAGCACTAGCTCTTATTATGCAACATATTTTAACATTCTGCCAACTATCGCCACACTTTAGCATCCCCATCTTGTCAGGGCTTTTCGAAATGACACTGGGTAGCCAAATGATTAGCCAAACCAATCATACTACAATTCTTGAACAAGCAATGGTCACAAGCTTTATCCTCGCATTTAGCGGCCTTTCTATCCAAGCTCAAGTGGCAAGCATTTTAGCCGAAACTGATATTCGCTTTAAGCCTTATTTCTTTGCAAGAATTATCCAAAGTATTCTCGCCCCAATATACACCTTTATATTTTGGGTACCACTTTACGAAAAATTACATTCTTTTTCACCAAATCAACAAGATATTCCGGTTTTCTTATCAAATCAGTCTTCTATTCTTACAAAGGCTTGGGATATATTGCTTCACTACGGCCCTACTTTTACACTATTTTGTTTATATCTATATGTTATTTTATTATTCTTACGCATAATAAATAAAGAAAAACCCCGTTCATCTTAACGGGGTTTGAAACTTTTCTTTTAAAGCGCGCTCTACAACAGAAGGAACAAGACCAGCTACATTCCCACCATAACGAGCCACTTCCTTCACAATGCTCGAACTTAAAAATGAATATTGATTATTTGTCATAATAAAAAATGTTTCAATGTTTTCATCTAACTTACGATTCATTGATGTAATTTGCATTTCATATTCAAAATCAGAAACCGCACGTAAACCACGTAAAATCGCGTTTGCATTACGCATTTTTGCATACTCAACTAACAGTCCGCTATGCGAATCAACTTTTACGTTTGGAATATCTTTTGTTGCTTCTCGAATTAGCTCTAGACGCTCTTCTACTGAAAAAAACGGTTTCTTAGAAGAATTATTTAAAACAACAACATATACTTCATCAAACACCTTTGCGCCCCTTTTAATAATATCCAAATGTCCAAGAGTTATTGGATCAAAACTTCCTGAAGAAATTGCTATACTTGTCATTCGGTCTCCTCACCTTCATACTTATAAATCGAAATCGCCGTAATACCATAATTTTCTGCTCTTACCTTTACAAGTCTACCTATCGTCTCAGGTAAGACTATATCATCCCCATGTTCTGCCATAATCAATCCATCTTCGTTCAATACTCCATGTTGGTCCATAACACTAATTAACGAAATGATTTTTTGATCTTTGTATGGTGGATCTAACAGTATGAGATCAAATGATAATTCACGCTTAATTAGCGCCTTCAAAGCGCGCTCTGCATCATTTCTATACACTTCAGCTTGATCATGTACTCTGCAGCTTTCTAAATTTTGATGAATTACCTTCACCGCTTTATTATCTCGATCAACAAAAATAGCTTTGTCAATCCCTCTGCTAAGTGCTTCAATCCCAAGTCCTCCGCTACCTCCAAATAAATCGAGAGCAACTCCTCCCTCGAAATAAGGACCAATCATATTAAAAATGGCTTCTTTTACTTTATCTGTTGTTGGTCGCGTTGTATTACCTGGTACAGCCTTAAGTGGATGCCCTTTACATTTTCCTGAAACTACTCTCATTCGCTGTCACTACCTTTATTTCAATCTATCGAGCGATTATTACAAACACATATCCGCTTTGGTAATCGCTATCAAATCCCAATATTTCCTGGCTATTTTCCCATTAAAGGATAACCTAATCCGCTACCTATTAAAAGAAAAAACACTTTATTTCTTTTAATAGCCATCATTGTATGATCACTTTCCAGTATCCAATATGTATATTCATCTCACTATATGCGAGTAAAATCTCTTCTACTGATACAAGTTTCCCTTTATCTTTTTTATCCTATCATAAAATAAAAAAAAGCAAAATAAAAAGCCTACGATAAAATTTAAATTCATTATGTATATCTTCATTTAGATTGGACATAAATAAATATAACAACATCACCTTCGATGTTGTTGCCAACCGCGGAGAAGACTTACGTTTCCCCATAAGTTCTTCCTCCGGTTTCTCCTCTCCCTTTGCCTTCTTGCTAGTACATACTAGTATAAGAAGGGCCCTGCTTTGCAGGGTTTTTTTCTTTGCGTTCTTTTCATTTTAAAAATGAAATGATACAGTAAAAGAAAGAGGAGGAAATAATATGATTCAACGTTTTATTGAACTAGGAGAAGGCTACTCCGATTTATATGAATTACTTGAGATTGCGAAAACAAATAAAGACCGTGTGTCACATATGTTACAATTCGAAACCTTAAAAAATGATAAAAAAGTATGCTCACTAGTTGTTGTTCTGAAACCAACAACAGTTGGTGATTTCCAACCGCTATATATATGTCGCGAAGGGATTCCTATACTTGAAAATAAAAAAAGCAAACGAATTGTTTTATTCGAAGAAACAGCTGAACAAATTGAAAAAAATGTCGTTTCTTTTACTGTAAAACCTTCTACAACTTTCCCAGAAAAAGAATTATATTTTAATCACCTTATCGGCATTTTACGAATGAATCATTTCATTCCTCCAATGCAGTAGCAATTTATACCCATTGTATTTTTATTAAAATAAAGAATCCCCCCACTAAAATTAGTGGGGGGATTCTCCTTAACTATAGTCGTATTCTTTCGCACGATCCGGACGCGAATTTTCAAATTCCGTTTTAAGAAACGGGCGATATGACTGCTCAATTTTTTTCACAAAAGGAAGCTTATTTAGCTTTTGCATCATATGCTCTATTTGCTCTACATCACAATATACAACTGCATATTTCAAACGCTTTGATATGTAATGAATATTACCATATTTCCTTAAAATTTTGGCATGTTTCAATGAATGTAAATAAACAATCATACTTTGTCGTTGCCCGAACATAATCTTCTCCATCTTCTCCTTTTATATACTCATATTCTTGTATTTTATAAAAATCAATCAGAAATTTGTGAAATTATAGAACAAATTCTGTATACGTTTTCTTCCATATTCTAAAAAACGGGGCACATCACCCCGTTTTTTTACAACCGCAACTTCCACCAGAGCCACACCCGCTTCCGCAGCCACCTGCATCAAAAAACGGATTTCCAGTAGGAACTTTAATCGCAGATGATACTTCGGAACCAATTGCTGCACTGACTTCATCTAATAGTTTTTGCAAAGTATTTTCCGCTTTTTTAAAAGCAGATATCTTTTCATGCAAGTCTACAGAACGTTTTAACTCTCGCATGTTTTTCGAAACGAAAGTATAATCAGGATGATATTTTCCAAAGCGTTGCACTTCTTCATATCGCTCTTTCATTACTGTAAATTGACCAATTAATGTTTGAGCCTCCAAATCTTCCTGTAATGCCTTATAACATTTACGATAGCTCTTAGCTATATCGGAACAGACAATCGCTTTTGCAAGCTGTTCTGCTTCGTCTAATATCATTACGCTTTCAAGCGTCGCTACAATCATGAGAGACACCTCCGAGTATCCATCATAACACATTTAGAACAGAACTACTAATTTGAATATAAAGTTAAAAGTTCTATTACTGAAAATACTCATCCATTATAATTTCTTATACGCAAATATGCTCGGCAATATTATATCGTAGTACGTCCCAGCTTCCATTCTCTTCTTTTACATAACTAATACACGCATTTTTTAATGGCGTTTTAAATGTAATTTCATCAGGTGAGATTGCGTGTAACATTGCTTTTATCGCATGTGAATGTGCAACAATAATAACACGTTTACCCACATGTACTTGTGCAACGTCTTGCAATGCAGCAAAGCAGCGTTTTACAATCTCTTCATCTGTCTCCATACCTTCTACATTTCCCTCTGCAATAAGCTCTCTAACTGCAGGAACTGGTTTTCCTGAAGCCTCTCCAAAATTCCGTTCAACAAACCGCTCATCTAGAAGAATAGACTGTATTCCAACAGCATCGCTAATTGCCTGTGCTGTTTCTTGCGCTCTAATTAAGGGACTACTAATAATTGCATCCCACGTTTCCAATTTTAATGCAGCTGCACTTTGACTGGCTTGCTTTTTCCCAACTTCATTAAGTGGAATGTCTTCACGCCCTTGAATAATCTCTTGAAAATTCCAATCAGTTTGTCCATGTCGCACTAAACAAATTTCCGTCATGCTGTAACTCCTTTTTTTCAATAATCTGTTTCTATTGTAACAAATGTTTCGCATGACGGACATAGTTTTTCCTTCCAATTATGTTGCATTCTGCTGCTTCATATATTGAAACATGTCAATCATAATAGAAGCAACCGCCAGTTGATTTTGAAATTTTGCAACTTTATCAGGAATTGTCTTTTTATAATACTGTAAGGCAGCTAATTCAAAAGCCTCCTTCTCCTTAGGATTACGTGATAATTTCCGATACCAATGGGGTTGTTCACGAATATAACGCTCTAAATCTTTGTCAGCTTTTATAAATTCCATAAGTTCTACCCTCATCCTCTTTTCCTCCTAATCTTTTCGAAAGAAAAACGGATTATTTTCAGAAGTTCTTTGCTCAGGTTGTGTACGATTCCCTTGAAATTGTTGAATAACTTGTTGTACACTCCCAATTGCACTTGTTACATTAGCTAGATGCTGCTGCATTTGTTCTGCATCTAATTTTTTTAAAAACGAAAGCATTTGTCCCATTAAATCAGCAGCTTTTTCATCATTATTTTCTGTACGATTCTCTTGTATAGGAGAAGAAATCGCTTCTCCATCCGCTTTATAAGCATTCCACATTTCATCTTGCTCCCCAAGTAAATACCATTCCTCATAAAATTGTTGCCATGTTTTTTGACCGTTTCGAACTTCATGAACCATTTTAGGGTGATGGTTTACAAACTCTTTAAATTGTTGAACAGAAGGATGTAACGGTCCTTTTGTCTTTGTCATAATCCTCACCTCTTCAGATGTATCTACTATATTGTAAGAAAAAAAAGGCGCATGGTTCGCCTATTTTTAGACGTTTCATGCACCTTTTCTTATTTTCTAATGAAATTTTGAGTATAGAATTTATCGAAGACCCCAACACCTAGTCCAGTAAATTGTTCATTTAACAAGTTTTTCCGATGCCCTTCGCTATTCAGCCAACCTTGCACTGCCGCGATTCCATCAGTATGCTGCGCTGCTATATTTTCTCCCGCTAGTTGAAAAGTGACTTGACCACGTTGTAATCGATCTCCTAAAGTTCCAAATTTCGGTGAATCATGTGAAAAGTAATTATTCTCTTTCATATCTTTACTATGTCCAAAAGCTACTTCAGCTGTTTGTTGATCCCATGTTAGTAATGGCAATTGATGACGACTACGAATAATATTAGTCAAATCTAGAATTTGTTGCATATTCCCATGTTCTACTTGTGCCATTTTTTCCTGAGGGATTGATGGCTCCGTCCCTAATTCTCCAGAATAAACAAGCTGATACGGTCTTTGTCGAAGCAATGTTTCATCATCCATATACCTAATTCCAACAAGTTTATGTGTAAACCGATCAAAGTATAACTGCGCCCAATCATCTTCTTCTATCGAAACAAGTGGTTGTTCTGCAATTTCAGTATCAGATAATTCAAATTGGTAACTGTTCCTTCCTTTTTCTAAAGAAATTTCATGTGAAAATGGATTTTTTTTATAGACATCTTCATACTTTTCATTCATATGAAACGGGGCTACATCCACTTGATCACCAGCAACATAAGCTGTTACAATTTTATGCTCTGCAACACCAAACTGTACATATTGTGATAAATCTTGATTATAAATCCACCATTCGTAACCATAAGCAGAAGGTTCGATTCGAGCTGGCTCACCCCATTTTGCTAATAAATTTTCCGAATCTCCTCCTATTAATTGGGAGATTGTCTCTGGAAAACCTTCATTTATCTGTTTCTTTTTCTTGACAATCTTATGTTCCTGCTTAGAATGAGATGGCTGTAATATATATTGCGAAACGAGTAATTTCCCGTATAAATCAATTGCTAAAATCAAAGCCGTAATCATTACGATACGTAATAATTTTTTCAAAAAATATACCTCCTGGTCAAACATAAAATTGAGATATACACAAAGCCCTGTCTTCTCTTTTGTTTGTACCATACTATTTTCACTATATCATATTTTTATAAAAAAAGCCGTGATTATCCCTTTTCTCTCAATATGAATTGCGATTTCTCATTATTCATACTATTATAAAATTAGATGGTTTCAAATAAAAATAAGGAGGAATTCTATGCAGTTTACAAATTCAAAACTTATAGACGCAACTATTGATTTTACACTTCTCACAGAAGTCATGCAAAATCATCATTTCGTACTTGCTGGACAGTGGGATTATGAACGAGTTACATATGACTATAAATTTGAAATATTAAAGGATGTATACTATTTACGGGTTCAAGGATTTGCTGTAGAAGGAGAAATCGGAGGACGACACGCACAAGTTAAATTACTTCCCCCATTGTTAGGAAAACACTATTATCCACATGGTGTTGAATATGGAGAGAATGAAAATTTCCCTACAAACGTACTTCAAAAAAGCGAACAACTACTGCAAAATATTGAAAAGGAATTGAAGGAATTTCAAATTATCGAGTAAATAAAACAGGCATGTCCATGTGGACATGCCTGTTTTATTTCGTTTGCAAATAAGGAGGTACTGCCTGTAGTTGCTCCTCATCTTTTTTACGTTCCTTACGTGCCCATTTAAAAAATACATAGCCAATAATTGTACCATATACTATCTCCTGGACAATTTTCATAATGATACCACCTGTTTGTTGATCTTGTACAATCGGCATCCAGTGTAAAAATTCTGGTCCGGTTATATTTAAATCAGCCAGTGTCCCTACAGGCACACAAAGCTCCATCGCTTTCATCCATGCACTTGGATCCGTATATGTAACAAACAATGATTCGCTAGCAAATATGATTAGCGCACAAGCTGGTGTCAATAATATACCGTTCGCAAACATATAGCCAATTTTTTTAATTTCACTTAATGTTTGATACTCCGGCAATGGATTTAGCATAGGCCACCACATCATCATTGCTGTAAAAAATAAAACAGCAAGAAAAATAGGATGAGCGACTTGATTTTGTTTTACAGCATCAAACACAACCGGCAAATGATAAATGGAAAATAATCCATTAAATACAAACAGGGCAATAAGCGGTTTTGTAAACATATTCAACATCACCTGGATAAAACGAAAAGAAGTAATATATTTATATAACCAAATCGGAATTCCTAATAACAATAATGGTGGTACCGCAATATACATCACTGCCATTTCAAACATATGTGCACTAAATACAATATGTCCAAGTAAATCAATAGGTCCACCCTTTACAAAATACAATAGGACAATCCCAGTCGTAAAATAAAATATCTGCTTTTTATTTACCTTATCTGCATTTTCGAACCGATTTCTATATGGCCCAATAATAAGAAAGTAACAGATAAGGATAGACACCATAAAAAGTAAAAAGATCGGGCTCCATAAAGCTTGAAAACCAAATATCCATAAGTTGCTCATTTTTACACCCACCCTTTCAATTTGAATTCCTTACCCTCATAGGAAAAAGGGAGCGAAGATAACTTCAAGCTCCCTATCCTTTGCTTTTTTAAACCCAGATAATCGTCATAAAAGCTAAAATGGTTAATAATCCAACTAATAACCCTGCATATAAGAAAAAGGCCGCTGTTTCATGTCCCTTATGACTCATATGCATGAAATAGTACAATTGAAATATTACTTGCACAACAGCTAACAATAAAATAAATGGTACTGAGAAAAGAGGACTAAATGTTTTCGGATAAGCGACTGCCACAAAAGCTACAATCGTTAAGAAAATCATTAGACCAAATGTAATCACTTGATGCCTCATTTCCTCTGCACTTTTTCTTCTACGATAAACAAGATCTACCTTTGAGTTACTTGTGTTTGTTTGCTTTATCGCCATTGTTTATCCCACCATTCCCATCAAATATACTACAGTGAAAATAAACACCCAAACTACATCGATAAAGTGCCAGTAAATCGATGCGACGTAAAACTTTGGAGCATTATATAAATTTAGCCCTCGCTTCGCATTCCGAAAAACTAATGTTGAGATCCATAACAATCCGAACAATACGTGTAATCCATGAGTTCCAACAAGCGCATAAAACGCTGAACCAAATGCACTGCTTTTCATCGTATGTTTGAATTCATGTGTATAATGATAAAATTCATAAATCTCAAATCCTAAAAACCCCAAGCCTAATAGTACTGTAACAATTAACCAAAGCTGCATTTGCTTAAAGTTAAAATTCTTCATATGATACATCGCATACACGCTTGTTAAACTACTTGTTAACAAAAGCATTGTCATGATAAAGACAAGTGGCATTTGAAACATTTCTTGAGAAGTGGGGCCGCCATTTGTAGAATTTTTTAATGCTAAATATGTGCCAAATAAGGAAGCGAACAATACAGTTTCGCCTCCAAGGAATAGCCAAAATCCAACAAACTTATTTTTCCCCTCAAGGGTTGCTTTTTCAGGCTCTGCCGGAAATGTTTCATTTGTTAATTTTTCCTCTACATGCATTACGCTGTGCCCCCCTTATCATCCAAATCTTCTTTATGAATATGATAACCATGGTCATCAATTACTGAACGTAAGAACATTGCACCAAACGTAATGATAAGCCCAATTATTGCAACCAGGAGCCAAAACTTATCTTTTCCACCTTGCATGTACATTGCACCAAATGCCGCTATAAATAGCCCAAGCGAAATAACAAATGGTGAAAATGAAGAGTTTGGCATATGAATGTCACTCACAGGCTCTGCTGGTGTCATCTCTTTATTCCCTTCACGTTTCTCAATCCAAAACGGATCCAGACCTCGAACGAATGGTAATTGCTTAAAGTTATATTCTGGTGTCGGAGCTGGTATTGACCATTCTAATGTACGACCATCCCATGGATCACGACCCGCTTTCTCTTTAGACAATGATGTTTTCACAACATTGAATAAAAGAACAATCGTTCCAAGTCCCATAAATACAGCACCAATCGAACTAATTAAGTTCCCTGTTTCTAATCCTTGTCCTGGTAAATACGTAAAGTAGCGACGCGGCATACCAATTAAACCAAGGAAATGTTGGATAAAGAATGTTAAATGGAAGCCGATAAAGAACAACCAAAATGTAATTTTCCCTAGTGTTTCATTTAATACTCTGTTAAACATAAGTGGCCAATAATAGTGTGCACCGGCTAATAATCCAAATACAACCCCACCAACGATTACATAGTGGAAATGTGCCACAACGAAATAGTTATCATGAAATTGATAGTCAGCAGGCGCTGAAGCAAGCATAACCCCTGTTACTCCTCCCATTACGAATGATGGGATAAACGCAACAGCCCACATCATTGGAGTTGTAAACCGAATACTTCCACCCCACATTGTAAAGAGCCAGTTAAATATTTTAATCCCCGTTGGGACTGCAATTGCCATTGTTGCAACTGAAAAAATAGCATTCGCAACAGGACCAAGGCCAACCGTGAACATGTGATGTGCCCATACCATAAATCCTAAAAATCCAATCAACACTGTTGCAAATACCATAGATGAGTAACCAAATAGTCGTTTTTTAGAAAATGTAGCGAAGATTTCTGAGAATATTCCGAAAGCTGGGAGTATAAGAATGTACACTTCTGGGTGACCAAAGATCCAGAATAAATGCTCCCATATAATCGTATTACCACCTAAAGCTGGGTTAAAGAAACTTGTACCAAATAGGCGATCTAACATAAGTAGTGCCAATCCGACTGTTAATGGTGGAAAGGCAAATAAAATAAGTGAAGACGTTACAAATGTTGTCCATGTAAACATCGGCATACGCATATAGGTCATTCCAGGTGCACGCATATTAATAATTGTGACAAGGAAGTTAATACCACCAATCAGTGTACCTATACCCGATATTTGTAATCCTAATACATAAAAGTCAATACCATGTCCTTTAGAAGCAAGAGATAACGATGCATAAGATGTCCATCCTGCATCAGGTGCTCCTCCCAAAAACCAACTTAAGTTTAAAAATACGCCTCCAAAGAAAAATAACCAAAATCCAAGTGAATTTAAAAATGGAAACGCCACATCGCGCGCCCCAATTTGAAGTGGCACAGCAGCGTTCATAAATGCAAACACGAGCGGCATAGCTGCGAGGAAAATCATTGTTGTACCGTGCATTGTTAATACTTGATTATAAGCATCCCCAACAAGAAAAGCATTGTTCGGAATGGCTAATTGAAGACGGATAAATAATGCTTCTATTCCGCCAATGATAAAAAATAACCCACCTGCAATTAAATAGAGAATGGCAATCTTTTTATGGTCTACTGTCGTCAAATAATCCCATATAACAGCACCCATCCCCTGTTTCTTTGCTACAGAACTCACGTTTTCAACCTCCCCTTCGCAAATAATCCCTTTTTACTTCTCAACTTTTAACGTTTTCAAATAGGCATTTAATGCCTCTATTTCATCGTCCGTTAAGTTGCCATATTTACCAGTCATTTTATTTCCTGGCTTCATATTTTCAGGATCCTTTAGCCATTTTTTTAGGTTTTCTTCATTATTTTCAGCAATGCCGGCAACCATATCGCGATCAGCAAAATTTGCTAGGTTTGGTGCGATACGTGCAGAAGGTGGTCTACTATCATTTGATCCAGTTGCATGACAACCGATACAGCTTTTGTTGAATATCTCTTTACCTTGTTGTTCTTTTGTAGAAGCTACTTCCTTCTTACCATCAATTTTCTTCATATCTGCAATCCAAGTTTTGTACTCGCTTTCATCAACAGCTTTCACTTTAAATTGCATTAAAGAATGTGATGGGCCACAAAATTCTGTACAAAAACCATTATAAGTGCCTGATTTATCTGCCTTTAACCACATTTTGTTTACATTATCTGTATTCGTATCCATTTTTCCAGCTAAAGATGGAACCCAAAATGAATGTTTAATATCAGCACCTTTCAGATTCAAATACACTTTTTTACCTGTGGGGATAACTAAATCTTGCGAAGTTACTATCTTTTCTGATTTGTAAGAAAATTCCCACCAATAAAGATTCGCTGTTACATCAACAACGATTGTATCTTTATCAATATTCTTTTTCTCCATCGCACTTACGTCAGCAAGTTTGAAGGTATATGTAACAGTCGGAACAGCCAATATTAGCAAAAGAATAATCGGAATAACTGTCCATATAATTTCTAGTTTGTGATTTCCTTCAACTTGCTTTGGAATATAATCCTCTTGGCCCTTCTTTTGTCGGAAACGCACAATTACATACAAGAAAATAATAGTAACTACAAGTACAACACCTACCATAATCGCACTTGCTAACAAGAGTAAATCATATTGCATTTTTGCTACTTCACCTTGCGGAATTAAAGTAGATTGAAAGGCTTTACCGCATCCCCCTAACAGTAAAGCCAGCAGTGAAACGAATGAAAGCAGTCGCCACTGTTTCTTCATACAAACAACCCCCACTTTCTTTGTGAATTAGATTGTACTTTATTTATAGTAAGTAAAGTAAATCTCAACGTAAAGAAATCCCCTCATGTCGTTGTCTTAGAAGAATGTAACTACAATCATTGACACAAATAAGATTGTCAAGTAATTCAAGGAGTAGACGAACATTTGTACAGACCATTTTATGTCATCCTTCTTACGGAATCCATAGAATCCTAATACGATCCATCCAATGTTAAGCAATGTTGCAATTACCATGAATGTTACTCCCAGTCCACTCATATAAAACGGTAGTGGTAATAAACATACTGTCCAAATCATGATTTGACGTTTTGTAATATCAAATCCATGTACAACAGGAAGCATTGGAATACCTGCATTTCGATATTCATCAACACGTTTCATCGCTAATGCGAGGAAATGTGGGATTTGCCAAACAAACATAATTAAAAATAGCATCCAAGCAATCGGATGATCTAAACTAGGATCAATTGCTGCCCAGCCAATTAAAGGTGGAACTGCTCCAGATACACTACCTACTACTGTATTTAGTGTGTATGCTCGTTTTGTCCATAATGAATACAAAACAACATATGTGAAAGCACCAATGAAACCAATCAATGCTGCCATCGGTGTTGTAAATAACAAGAATACAAAACCTAGAAGTAATAAAGTAATACCTAATGTTAACGCAAACCCAGGTTTATATTTTCCTGTTACTGTCGGACGATTTTTTGTCCGTTCCATTAAATGATCGATATCTCGATCAATATAATTATTTAAGCTACATGATCCTGCCATAATTAAAGCAGAACCGACAATTGTAAAGAACATTTTATCCAAATGGTTAGCAGCATTTAATCCATTAAAGTGTAAAGCCAACCAAAATCCTGTAAACACCGTAAGTGTATTTGAGTTTACAATCCCCATCTTAACGAGCGCTAATAAATCTTGTACACGTGTTGTTTCCGGCACATTTGTTATAGCTGACTCATCATGCAGCTCACTTGTTGCATGGTTCATCATTTCAACCCCCTCTTAAACGCGTCTTTCCTTTACAAAAGTATTACGCTTCTATATAGCAATATTATTACAGTAGAAATGTTGTTTTCCCACTCTACTACTAATCTACGCTCATACTCGAATATATTAAATCATATTTCCCGAACATTTTGTGAAGAAAACATGAACTTTTTGTGTCGAATAACAAAAAAGTTTCTCCTATTACTCCCTATCATAACACGAGATTATCTTCTATCATAAACTATTTTGTCATATTTAGCATGCATTCTCCTTATTTCTTTTTATAATAGAAGTATTTCCACTTAAAAACTGTAATATCTACACCGTTTTTTCTTATCCCAAGTACTTTATCCTCCCTCTTCATTTCTTTGCTATTTTATTATTTTTTATATATCATAGGACTGTAGCGCGTTTTGTTCTATAAAATTGATGGAATGAAAATATTTCGCAATAACTTCATAACAGAAAGATGGTGAAAAGATTGCAACGCTTTATTAAATGGTTAGCAGTCATTACAAGCCTTGACTTACTAGGGGTTTTATTAGGGGGGGCTTTAGTTACAAAAACAGGTTCAGGTCAAGGATGCGGAAAATCATGGCCACTTTGTAATGGTGAACTCGTTCCCTCTAATCTATCAATGGAAACAATTATCGAACTCAGTCACCGTTTAACATCAGGATCGGCAGGAATTCTCGTTACACTGCTTTGTATCTTATCATGGAAATATTATAAACATGTACGTGAAACAAAGACGCTTGCTATTTTATCATTTGTATTTTTAGTTGCACAAGCGCTAATGGGAGCAGCGGCAGTGGTTTGGGGACAAGTACCAGCTGTACTAGCTATTCATTTTGGTATTTCCTTAATTTCATTTGCTTCTGTCATTTTACTAGCCTGCCTTATTTTTGAAATTGACAAGAAATTCGATGCACGTTCTCTCATTATGGATAAAAAAATGAAGTTTCATATTTACGGTGTAACAATTTACAGCTATATCGTCGTCTATACAGGTGCTTTAGTACGTCATGAGCATGCTAGTTTGGCTTGTCCAGACTTTCCATTTTGTAGTAAAAACAGACCGTTTCCTACTCAATTGCATGAATGGGTTCAAATGGGACATAGGATTGCCGCAATATTAATATTTGCTTGGATCCTATACGCAATGATTCTTGCTATTCGCCACTATAAGCAACAGCGAGTTGTATATTTGGGATGGATTATCTCATTTATTCTCGTTACGCTTCAAGCAATTGTTGGTATTTTGGTTGTCTATACGAACGCTAGCCTCTCAATGGCACTGTTACATTCACTCTTTATCTCTTGTTTGTTTGCTGTATTATGTTATCTAGTGATGCTAGGTACAAGAAGTACAAGAAACGCAAAAGAGGCACAACAATCAACTACAACGCAAAATAAATAATCCTTTTAATAACTTGCCATTATAGCAAGTTATTATTTTTATATCAAAAAAAGAGCTACTTTTGAGCAGCTCTTTTCCTGATTTTTATTGTTCTAATTCAATAAGTAAATCCCCTGTTTGAATCGCATCGCCATCTTTTACATATACTTTCTTCACTTTTCCATTGAATGGCGCCTGAACCGTTGTTTCCATTTTCATTGCTTCTGTGATTGCCATGGAATCACCTTTTTTCACTTCATCGCCTTCATTTACAACGATTTTAATGACCGTTCCTGGCATTGTTGCACTAATATGATTTGGATTTTCACGGTTTCCTTTCACACGCTGCGCAACCGTTGCTTTAACACTTTCATCTTTCACAACAATTTCACGCGGTTGTCCGTTAAATTCAAAGTAAAGTACACGCGTTCCATCTGGTTGAGGCTCACCAATTGACACTAATTTAACAATTAATGTTTTACCACGTTCAATTTCCACACCAATTTCTTCACCCAATCTCATACCATAGAAGAATGTTGGTGTATCAAGTACAGATACATTTCCATAAAGTCCAGTTACCTTTTGATAATCCATAAATACTTTTGGATATAATGCATATGCAACAACATCAAAAATAGTTACTTCACGTCCAAGTTTATGGAATAACTCTTCTTTTAAAGCATCAAAATCCACTGGTTCTAACAGTTCTCCTGGTCTTACCGTTAATGGCTCTTTTCCTTTTAAAATAATTTTTTGTAATTCTTTTGGGAATCCGCCATATGGTTGTCCAAGATCTCCAGAGAACATCTCTACAACAGAACCTGGGAAATCTAACGCATGTCCCCGTTCAAAAATGTCTTGTTCTGTAAGATGATTTTGCACCATAAATAGTGCCATATCGCCAACAACTTTTGATGATGGTGTTACTTTTACAATATCACCAAACATATCATTTACACGGCGATACATTACTTTTACTTCATCAAATCGATCTCCTAAACCAACCGCTTTCGCTTGTTGCTGAAGGTTACTATATTGACCACCTGGCATTTCATGCATATATACTTCTGTATGCGGTGCATTCATACCACTTTCAAATGGTGCATAATATTTCCGAACATCTTCCCAGTAATGTGAAAGTTTTTCTAATGCATCCACATTCACATCTGGTTGTCTTTCATTTCCACCTAGCGCATAATATAACGTATTTGCACTTGGTTGTGATGTTAGGCCTGCCATTGAGCTTACAGCAACGTCGACAATATCAACACCTGCTTCAATTGCTTTCGTATACGTTAAAACACCATTTCCACTTGTATCATGTGTATGAAGGTGAATCGGAATCGATACCGCTTCTTTTAACGCAGAAACTAAATCGTAAGCTGCATTTGGTTTTAATAATCCAGCCATATCTTTAATACCTAGAATATGCGCTCCTGATGCTTCCAATTCTTTCGCTAAGCTTTTATAATAATTTAAGTCATATTTACTACGCATTGGGTCATGAATATCCCCTGTATAACACATTGTTGCCTCTGCAATTTTGCCACTCTCTCTTACAGCATCAATTGCAACTCTCATACCTTCAACCCAGTTTAAGCTATCAAAAATACGGAATACATCAATACCCGCCTGTGCTGAACATTCCACAAATTTTTGAATTAAATTATCTGGATAGTTTTTATAACCAACTGCATTTGATGAACGAAGAAGCATTTGGAATAAAACATTAGGCATTCTTTCACGAAGCTCTAATAAGCGTTCCCATGGATCTTCTTTTAAGAAACGATACGCAACATCGAATGTTGCACCGCCCCACATTTCCGCTGAGAATAAATTGGGTAACATTCTAGCTGTTGGCTCAGCAACTTGATTTAAATCTTTTGTACGAATACGTGTTGCAAGTAATGATTGATGCGCATCACGGAATGTAGTATCCGTTAATAGTACGCGCTTTTGATCTTGTACCCATTTTACTAGACCATCTGCACCGCGTTCGTCTAAAATTTGTTTCGTTCCATTTGGAACTGATTCAGAATTTTTCAAATTCGGTATACGTGCATCCGGGAAAATCGGTTTTTCTTTCTTACCTACTCCAGGGAAACCATTTACTGTTACTGTACCTACATAACTTAACATCTTCGTCCCACGGTCTTTACGTTTCGGGAAGACGAACAGTTCAGGCGAAGCATCAATAAACGATGTATCATACTCTCCTGATAAAAAGTTTCTATGCTTTACTACATTCTCTAGGAATGGAATATTTGTTTTAATACCACGGATACGGAACTCTTTTAGGTTACGCTCCATCTTTGCAGCTGCTTGTTCAAATGTAAGTGCCCAAGTCGTTACTTTAACAAGTAATGAATCATAATATGGCGTAATAACTGCTCCTTGGAAGCTGTTACCTGTGTCAAGACGAACACCAAAACCGCCACCAGAACGATATGCCATAATTTTTCCTGTATCCGGCATGAAATTATTAAGCGGATCTTCCGTTGTTACACGAGATTGGATTGCATATCCATGTATAACAACATCCTCTTGTTTTGGTACGCTCACTGTTGAACTATGTAAAGAGTGTCCATCAGCAATCAAAATTTGAGACTGAACAATATCAATTCCTGTAATCATTTCTGTAATTGTATGTTCTACTTGAACACGTGGATTTACTTCAATGAAATAAAAGTCATTACCTTTTACAAGGAATTCAACTGTACCAGCATTTAAATAGTTTACGTTTTTCGTTAGCTGTACCGCCGCTTCACAAATACGATGGCGAAGTTCATCTGAAAGCGATACACTTGGCGCAATTTCAACTACTTTTTGATGACGACGTTGTACAGAACAATCGCGTTCGTATAAATGCACAACATTGCCTTCTTCATCTGCTAATATTTGTACTTCTATATGTTTAGGTTTTTCAACGAATTTTTCAACATACACTTCATCGTTACCAAAAGCTGCTTTCGCTTCTGATTTTGCACGATCATAAGATTCTTTTAATTCATCACCGCTACGTACAATACGCATACCACGGCCACCACCACCAAGTGATGCTTTAATAATTATCGGGTAATCATACTTCTTAGCAAATTCTTCAACTTCGTCTAGTGAATGAACAGGTCCATCGCTACCAGGAATAACTGGAATATTTGCTAATTGTGCTTGTTTTCTTGCTTTTACTTTATCTCCAAACATATCTAAATGTTTACTTTGTGGTCCGATAAAGATAATCCCTTCTTCTTCACAACGTCTAGCAAATTGGATGTTTTCTGACAAGAATCCATATCCAGGGTGAATCGCGTCCACATGGTTGCTTTTCGCAATCTCAATAATACCTTCAATATCAAGATAAGCATCGATTGGCTTTTTGCCTTCCCCCACTAAATAAGATTCATCTGCTTTATAGCGATGGTAAGAACCACTATCCTCTTTTGAATAAATTGCAACTGTCTTTAATCCAAGTTCTGAACAAGCCCTGAATACACGAATTGCAATTTCTCCACGGTTAGCTACTAATACTTTTTGAATACGTTGCAGCTTTGACATGATTTTCCCCCTCTACTTTCCTACCACTCTAGAGATTAAATAGGCACACGCTCTAAAAAGCGTGAAGTTCTTCACTTTCTTTTCTAAATTATACTTGGAAAGCTTCACTTTATTTTTATACATCATACCTTATTTTTCAACAAATGATAAGTTTTCTAATCAATTTGTTTCACAAAAATAGTATAGCACAACTCTTCCTTTTCTAACAGTTTTAATGTATATCACATTCAGATAAATATGACACACTATTCTTATTAAAACTTCACAAAGTATAGCTCATTATGACACCATAATAAAAAGGCTTTGTGTCATCAAACACAAAGCCTTTTTTATTTTACAACAACAAGATGTGGCTCACCCTGTTCTTTTTTCTCATATACTTCTTTTTGTTGCTTCTCTTGTCGTTTCACGTAACTACCTATATTTATCAATATACCCATTGCAATTAAGTTCGCCATTAAAGAACTACCACCATAACTGATAAATGGTAAAGGTACACCAGTAAGAGGTATTAGCCCCGTCATACCACCAACAATAACAAATGTTTGTATCCCAATCAGACTAGCAATACCAATTGCAATTAAACTTCCAAATGGATCTTTGCACTTTTGAGCAATTCGCAATGCCCGAATAATAATAAGTAGCAAACTAATTAAAACAATCGCTACACCGATAAAGCCAAGTTCCTCAGATATAATCGCCATAATAAAGTCTGTATGTGGTTCAGGTAAATAACCGAATTTTTGTATACTGTTACTAAGTCCTCTACCATTTAGACCGCCTGATGCAATTGCAATAAAGGAATTCACCAGCTGATATCCATCATGTTGAGTATCTTCAAATGGATTTAAAAACGCTGTAAAACGTGCCTTCTGATAATCTTCCAATGCATAGTTTCCAAATAAGTATAAAAGCGGAATCCATACAATTGCACTTAATGCAATACGCTTTATCCACTTGTTAATCGGAACCCCCGAACAAAGGAACATAATTCCAACAATACCTATGATTAACAAAACTGTACCTAAGTCATTTTGTTTTAGAATTAAAAATACTATTAATCCTATAAATAGAATTGTACCTGCTGATCCTTTCCATACTGAAGTATCTGTTTCTTGCCTTCTTGCAAAGAAACGTGCAAGTACGATAATGATAGCTATTTTAACAAATTCAGCCGGCTGTATACCAAACACCCAAGCTTGCGCACCATTTGCTTTCGTTCCAAGTAACAAAGATAACGAAAGCAAACCAATACTTCCTATCATCATTAGTAATAAAATAATTCTTTTTCTCCAAAACTGGTATGGAATCACAGCGATTATCCCTAATCCAAATACTGTACCTATTCCTAATGCTAGTAGTTGCTTATAAAAAAAGTAATTAGCCGGTTTCTCATATTTTGTAACCGCTAAAATAGAGCTAGAACTGTATACCATTACAACTCCCAGTACACATAAAATAACAAGAGGAAGCAATAATGAATAATCCATTGACTTCCATACTTTTTTCATTCAATATCCTCTTTCTGTTTTCAGTTTAATTGTTGTATTCCATATGTATCGCCATTCTTCCTGCTTTATTATACAAATAAAAAGCTCAAACTTAGTCAGTTTGAGCCCGCTTATTTGAACCCTTTATTGTTGTTTGTTTGTAAATGCTTCATGAAGTGCTGATAATTCCCGTTCGAGCTCTCCTAGCATTTCTTTCCCTTGCTCTTCTGGAATAAGACCAAGACGAACCGCAAAGTCAACTTCACGGGATAGTCCAAACATTTGCGTGTCAAGCACTTCTTCATATAATGGACATTGCGGCATCGTAAGGTGGTCCATTTGCACCTTAATAAGTCTTAAAATCTTCTCCGCATCCGCTTGTAGAAGGGCAAGTGCCTTTTCCTGATGATTTGCTACTGTCTCAGACGCCAAATTGATTCCCTCCGTTTCCGTCCTACTCTCCTATCCTATCTATTAATATTAGCGATAGTTTTAATAAATTGCAATAGAAACATTTTTTGTGACAATCATGTCTAATACTATTATACTGAAAAGTGGGAGCATAATACAAATGGGGGAACAACAATGAGTGAAATTTTATTTATAAATGGAAACGTACGCTTTCCGATCACACTTGACCCAAGCGTTTGGATTTTTGATGATCGAAAAGTAGATTTAACAACTTATTTCACCGAAACAAAAGAAGAAAAATCAGAATTAGAAGACTATCTCAAGCATACTTCCGAACACTGGGATCGCGAAATTCGTGATGGTGCCGCTTTTCCGCCTATACAACAAAGCGTAAAAAAATTTAAAAAAGAACAGCTTATCACAGGAACGTTTGGCATACCACTTCATCCCTTTTTCAAAAATGCTGAGATTGCAGCAGAAGCAACACATGTTGAAATCCATACATTGCATGATTCCATCACACTTTCATTAGAAGAAGCAAACAATGCTATTCTTGGATTTTCAAAAGATGGAAAACCATTGCGAGAAGATGGACCTGTTCACCTTTACTTTGGTGATGGCTCTAATATAAACAATCCAATTCGAAATATCCGTAAGTTTACAATTATTTAAAAAAAGGAGTGGGCAAAAGCCACTCCTTTTTTTAGCCTTTTACTATCAGTAATATTTCTATCTCAAAATTCCACACATGCAATACAGTTAGACGCAAGCTAATAAATCCCCTTACTGATTAAAGTTCCACTTTATAATAAGTCCGCCGCTAATTGTGCTAAATTAGAGCGTTCTCCTTTTACAAACTTTACATGTCCACTAATTTTTTGTTCTTTAAATTTCTCTACAACATAGGTTAGACCATTATTATATTCATCTAGGTAAGGGTGATCAATTTGTTGCGGATCTCCCATTAATACAATTTTACTTTTTTCTCCAACCCTTGTTAATATTGTTTTCACTTCATGTTTCGTTAAATTTTGTGCTTCATCAATAATAATAAATTGATCTGGAATACTTCGTCCTCGTATATAAGTAAGTGCCTCTACTTCAATTGAACCCATTCCTGCTAAAATCGCATCTAATTCACCAGGTTTTTTTGTATTAAATAAATACTCTAGATTATCGAAAATTGGCTGCATCCACGGTCTTAATTTCTCTTCTTTTTCTCCCGGTAAATAACCGATATCCTTGCCGACTGGAACAATGGGCCGGGCAACAAGGAGTTTTTTATACAACCCTAAATCTTCGGTCTGCATAAGACCAGCAGCTAACGCAAGTAAAGTTTTACCAGTTCCTGCTTTTCCTGTTAACGTTACGAGTGGAATATCTTCACGAAGCAACAATTCTAATCCCATAATTTGCTGCACATTCCGCGGGCGTATTCCCCAAACTTGCTCATTATGAAAAATAAGTTTCTTCACCTTTTTCCCTGAATAATCAACAATTCCAAGCGCAGAACTAGAACCACCTAATGCATCTTTCATCACAATAAACTGATTTGGATAAAATGGATGATTTGCAATTTCTGATAAAGGAAGTTCTCCTTTTTCATAATAATAATTTAACTGTTCTTTTGATATGTAGCCTTCTAAAAAACCTGAATATATATTGTCCACTTCAATTACACGATCACTTAAATAATCCTCAGCTTGTAAGCCAAGAGCATCTGCTTTTACTCTTACAAGCACATCTTTACTTACTAAAACAACAGACTTTCCATCCTCTTTCTCTTGTTCTTCTAAAAATATATTTTTCGCAACAGCTAAAATGCGATTATCGTTTGTTTTTTCAACAAAAATATCTTGTAGTTGAACAAATGAGCGATGGTTTAATTCAATACGAAATGTCCCTCCATTTTCAAGCGGAATACTCTCATGCAATTTTCCTAATTCACGAAATTTATCTATCAGTTTAGATACATAACGAGCATTTCGTCCAACTTCATCCATGTAACGTTTTTTCGAATCAACCTCTTCTAATACAACTGCTGGAATCACTACCTCATTTGTTTCAAAAGAAAAAATAGATAAAGGATCCTGCAAAAGTACATTCGTATCTAACACATAAATTTTATCCAACCTGTTACCCCCTGACTCCACTTTTAAATTTGTAGAACAAGGGTTTCATCCATGATTATGATATGGACGAACCATTGTTATAATTATATGTAATGTATTAACGAGGTAGAATCTAAATTCATATAAATTAAAACTTTTCTCAATCATTTTTTTCATTTATAACTAGGTATCCTATTCATCAAAATTTATGTTTGAACATGGAACAAAGGTTACCTATTCACCCAGATTAAAATAGCAGTAAAAGGATGAACAACCATAGTACTCATCTACTTTTCTACAATCCTTTCATTGCCGTTAAAACTTGGTTATCAAGTTTTTCAGCAGCACGAAGATCATAAGTTTTTTCATACGCTGGTTCCAAAGCAAGCTTTGCTCCATAAAACATAACATCACGCACTTCTTGAACAGATACTTCTACTATAGTTAACTTAAGAGGAATTCCTTCCATTCTATCCGTTAAAATCTTTGCTTCACCGCTAATGGAAAATACAGATTCATTCGCCATTACAGTGAGTACAAGCCCCGCATGATGGCGTAAATTTTCCGCAATACGAGATCGCCGATCAACTGCAAACCGAATACGTGTCTCATTCATTGCATATACCCATGAAATAGCACTTACATTTGGAACAGCCTTTTCAAAATCAATTGTTGCAATTGTTATAATACGTCCTTCACGTAAAGATTGAACTAAAGAATCTGTCAATGTAGGTTCTACTACATTTGCCATATTTCCACCTCCAAAATTTTATTTATCTTAATGATAACTTATTTTTCGAATTGCGAAAATATTATTTTTTTCCTCCATAGTTCAAAAATATCAAATTTACATGCTATACTTATATCGATAGAATTTGTATTGAGGTGACGAAATGAGAGTCAAATGTATGCTTTGTGATAAAAAAGAAGAGTTAGATGACGAAAATCCTATGGCCAAAAGGCTTCGTAACCGTCCTATTCATACATATATGTGCATGGAATGCACAGAACGTATTGCAGAACGTACAATGGAACGCCATGCAACCGGAAAATTCCACCTATATCGTGATAAAACAGTAGAAGATGAGTGGTAAACTGTCAAATAAGTCCTTAATCATTCGGATGAGGACTTATTTATATTTCTCCGGCTCTTGTCTCATTTGATCTAAGAAACAATCTATAAGCTCTACTGGAAATCTTGTAGAATGTTTTTCTCCGCCTCGTTTATATGTAACTAAATACATATCTTCTTTCTTTTCCACTTCCACATCACTTAATTGATGATCTTCATGCAACATATCATGAAACAGCAAATATGTTTCTTGTGCAGCTGCATCATTGGGTCTTGCTTCCGCAACCGTTTTAATCGTTAACCAATTATATAATGTATCTTGTACAGAGCGCATAAAGAACCTCCTTAACTTACTCTTTGTTGCTTTGCTTGACGTAAACGTAATCTATAAATTCCTAGTACAATTGCGGCTACAACAAGTCCTTCTCCCACCGGCAACAAAACTCCTAAAAAAGTTAAGACTGTACATCCTAACGCCAGCGCCACATACACCACAATATTTTTTAATAGCGATAACTTCCTAGCAAACCCTAAATTATATACAAGGGCACTTAAAAGAATCATTGTGCCATATAAAAGCCACATCCCTATTTCTGGATTCGTATCTACATTATATAATTTTGCGAAAAATGACATTCTCTTTAGCATTATACTCCCCCCTTATTTTGCAAAGATGAACGAAAACAACCCATATGAGTCCAATCCACTAACTAGTAGTACCTTGATTCTTACTTTTTAAATTTTATTTTCCCTACTATAAGAGTACCTTGCAGAAAAACTACTGTCTAGATAAAAGAGTAAATTTTCTAAAAAAATAAACAAAACAAAAAGCTGCCTTTTTTAAAAAGGCAGCTTCATATTTTTTACGCTTCTACAGATTTCTTTTTCTTAGCAGCTCTTTCGCGCTCACTCTTATCAAGAATCTTTTTACGAAGACGAATTGATTCTGGAGTTACTTCACAGAACTCATCATCGTTTAAGTACTCTAATGACTCTTCTAAAGTCATTAAGCGTGGTTTTTTCATTGTTGAAGTTTGATCTTTCGTCGCAGAACGAATGTTAGTTTGTTGTTTCATTTTTACAACGTTAACTGTTAAATCATTCTCACGTGTATGTTCTCCGACAATCATACCAGCATATACTTCTGTACCTGGTTCAACGAAGATTACACCGCGGTCTTCAACTTGCATAATACCGTATTGTGATGCTTTTCCTGTTTCAAGTGAAACTAGAACACCTTGACGACGTCCACCAACTTGTCCAGCATGTACTGGCTGGTAGCAATCGAATGTATGGTTTAAAATACCGTAACCACGAGTTAATGTTAAGAATTCTGTTGTGTAACCAATTAAACCACGTGCTGGAACCATGAAAGTAAGGCGAACTTGACCGTTTCCGTTATTCACCATATCTAACATTTCACCTTTACGTGCACCCATTGATTCCATAATAGAACCAGTGTATTCTTCAGGCACATCGATTTGTACGCGTTCTACAGGCTCACATCTTACGCCATCAACCTCTTTAATAATTACTTCAGGCTTAGATACTTGTAGTTCGTAACCTTCACGGCGCATGTTTTCAATTAAGATAGATAAATGTAATTCTCCACGTCCAGATACAATCCATGCATCAGGAGACTCTGTATTATCAACACGTAAACTTACATCTGTTTCTAATTGTGAACGAAGACGCTCTTCAATTTTACGAGACGTAATGTATTTACCTTCACGACCTGCAAATGGACTATTATTTACAAGGAACGTCATTTGTAGTGTTGGCTCATCAATACGTAATAATGGTAACGCATCTTGATGTTCAACTGGACATACCGTTTCACCAACGTTAATATCTTCCATACCTGAAACTGCTACTAGATCTCCAGCTTTTGCTTCTTCAATTTCTTGGCGTTTTAATCCCATGTAACCAAATAGTTTTGTTACGCGGAATTGTTTTACGCTTCCATCGACCTTCATTAGTGCAACTTGTTGTCCTACTTTCATTGTGCCGCGGAATATACGACCTACCCCGATACGACCTACATAGTCATTATAGTCAAGAAGTGCTACTTGGAATTGAAGTGGCTCTTCGCTGTTATCAACTGGTGCTGGAATATGTTCAATAATTGTATCAAATAATGATTTCATATTCTCTTCTTGATTTGCTGGGTTTGAATCCAAGCTTGCTGTTCCGTTCATTGCCGATGCAAATACAACTGGGAACTCTAATTGATCTTCGTTTGCACCAAGCTCGATAAATAAGTCGATTACTTCATCAACTACTTCATCCGGGCGAGCAAAGTCACGGTCAATTTTGTTTACTACAACGATTGGAGTTAAGTTTTGCTCAAGAGCTTTCTTTAAAACAAATCGCGTTTGTGGCATACAACCTTCATATGCATCAACAACAAGTAAAACACCATCAACCATTTTCATAATACGCTCTACTTCACCACCGAAGTCAGCGTGTCCAGGCGTATCTAAAATGTTAATTCGTTTATCTTCATAATGAATCGCTGTATTTTTTGCTAAAATTGTAATACCGCGTTCTCTTTCTAAATCGTTCGAATCCATTGCACGTTCTTCTACGTGCTCATTTGCACGGAACGTCCCCGCTTGACGTAATAATTGGTCAACAAGTGTTGTTTTACCATGGTCAACGTGGGCGATAATTGCTATATTTCGTAAATCTTGTCGTTTTTTCAACATGTCCAACTCCTAGTGTCTTTTTAATCCTTCTCTATTATAAGAGTGAAGGGGATACAATGGCAATCAAAATAAAATCAAGAATGAAAATATAGTTGTATTCTTACTTTTGTGAAAGTAAAATGAAATTGGAGGGTGAAGATATGGAACAAATTCAGTACCGCTTTTTATTAACAGCTATTATCGGTGTTATTTTCTTAATTGGCATTGGAATTATGATTGCTGAAAATAGTCCCATCGGTATTATTATTTGCATTATCGGCACATTTGTTACAGTTGGATACGGATTTGTAACAAAACGAAAAATGCGTAAATCACAGTAACAGTAAAAAGTAAGAAGCTTTTCGTAGCCTCTTACTTTTTTTGTTACTGTGATACAAATGGTAGTAACTCTTCATATACCCCCGGCTTCGCAACTAATACACTACTTTTTTCTACAATAGAAAGTGCTTTACCAGCAAACGTCGTCACTTTGCCATCGACTTCTTCTACAATAATCAGTCCTCCGCCAAAATCCCAAGGAGATAATCGCGGCGTCACGTAAGCATCTAATCTTCCTGTTGCAACATATACCATTTCTAGTGCTGCGCAACCATATGAGCGTGTTCCTCGTGCTTTTTTCACGAGCTTCATCATTTTTTCCATATTAAGTAATGGATTATCAGTAAGCCACGTAGCATTTAAAGCAATAATCCCGCTTTCTACTGTACCTTTCTCTAAAGTGGGAATGGTTACACCGTTACAAAAGGCTCCTTCCCCCTTTATAGCATGATACAGTTCGTCATGAACCGGATCATAGATGAGGCCGATTTTTCCGATACCGTTCTCATAAATGCCAATTGAAATCGCAAAATTTCTTTTCTGATGAACAAAATTCATCGTACCATCAATTGGATCAATTAACCAAACAACCCCATCCGAAGAAGCAAGCTTATCTCCATATCCCTCTTCTCCTAAAATATAATGGTGTGGGTATGTTTCTTTAATTTTCCCAATCAAAAACTGTTCCGTTTCTCGATCCATATTTGTTACTAGGTCAGCTGCATTTGATTTCGTCTCCACAATAAGCGTCTTTTGCAATGATGCCATTAAACGCTCACCAGCTTCTTGAATCCACTGTTTTGCATGTGTATCGATTTCTTTCCATACCTCTTGCATGTTTAAACACTCCGATCTACACTGTTCACAGAAAAAACGAACCCTTTATAAGGTTCGCACCAACTTAATTTTTATACATATACTATTATTACGCTTCTAAACGGATCATTTCAAGTCTTAGCACTTCTAGCTTTTGCACGCACTCTTCTTTTTTCTGATTGTCATTTTCCATCATTGCATCATATAGCGTTGCTAATTCATAATCTAACTCCAATCTTAGCACCGGAATTCTTTTTTCAGCATCTGTTCTCTTTAACGCGTTAATCACCTGTCTCATTTTTATTGCCTCCTCCCAATATTCGTCTGCCCTCGGACTAGAATTAACTTAATTTTCTGATTTTTTGTTTTATACTATACTATGTTGGATAAATCATCTATGCAACAAAATTATATTTTTTTACTGAAGTTTTTTTGTACTGTTTTTTTTATGAATTGTACAAGCTATGCTAAAATAAAAAACAAACTAGGAGTTGGAGGAACTATCATGACATTACAAACATTTAAATCAACTGACTTTGCTGTCTTTGCAGTTGATGGTCTCGAAGAACGAATGAGTGCTATTAAAACGAATATTCACCCTAAATTAGAAGCTCTAGGCGAGCAATTTTCTCATTATTTATCAGAACAAACTGGGGAAACTTTTTTCTATCATGTTGCAAAACATGCACGACGTAAAGTCAATCCACCAAACGATACTTGGGTTGCTTTTTCAACAAATAAACGCGGATATAAAATGCTTCCACATTTTCAAATTGGTTTATGGGGTACCCATGCTTTTATATACTTTGGTTTAATTTATGAGTGTCCACAAAAAGTGGAAGCGGCTCGTGCCTTCTTAGAACATTTAAATGATTTAAAAACAAATATACCAAATGACTTCGTTTGGTCCATTGACCATACCAAACCAGCTGTAAAATCGCATAACTCACTTGAAACAAATGACTTACAAAAAATGATTGAACGCCTAGCGACTATAAAAAAAGCAGAGTTACTAGTTGGTATTCACATTTCTCCAGAAGAGTGCTCAACACTCGATGATGAACAATTTCTTGAGAAGATACAAACTACGATGCACTCACTCCTTCCTTTATATAAAATTTGCAATCGATAGTAAGAAAACGGACAATTTATATTGTCCGTTTTAAGTTGTTATCCCATTATAGCACTTAGAATTTGATTTTTCAAAATCTTTTTACATTTTCACAATCTTTTGTTCTTCTACTTCTTTCGCCTTTTGAATCGCTCGGTATATAGAGTAACCACTTACTTCTTGAAACTCTTTATCAATTTTTTTCTCTTCCGCTTTCGACGGCACAATTTCTTTAAAACGGCGATATAATCTCATCAATTCTTCTCTGATGATACCTTTTTCATACGCCTTTTCAATTGCCTCATAGAATGTCACAATCGCAATCATCTCATCATTCGACCAATCATAATCAAGTGGATATTGATATTCCATATGTACACCTCTTTCATTTTTACCCTTATTCTCCCTTAAAAATAAACCTTCCATCCTTCTTTATCATAGTCCCTTTTGCATTATACACTATTTCTCTTTTATTATGGCATTGTCTCTCTTCATACCGAAGACAACGAGGCGATGAAAGGCATAGATCTCCTTTCCTTTTTGAAAATAAGCCCCGATAAATTGAAACTTTATTTTTCCTCCATCCTCCTTTATTTTCGCTGATTTTTGAGATGAGGATATTACTGAACGCGAATAGAAATATAACTTCCATTGACGGAATTCTACGTATCTCCTCGCTTTCTCAGAACTTTAAGTTAAAACTTTACTGCGCACGAATAACGGCATACAAATTATTACTAATTATGCATATAATAAAAATAATAGTTTTTTCTATACATATATAATCATTGGTGATATAATGCTTTTGTTTTATTGAAAATAAAGTGAAACTTCCATTTGGTAAGTAGAACAAGTCAAGTTCTTATAGACAGTTATATAACTATATAGGGGAAATAACTTTCTTACTGAACAAGATACACATAAAACAACTCATAATAAATATTACGAAGAAGAAGGGGTGTATAGATTGTCCCAATACAAAACACCATTGTTTACCGCTTTAGTAGAGCACAGCAAGCGAAATCCAATTCAATTTCATATCCCAGGTCATAAAAAAGGACAAGGGATGGACCCAGAATTTCGCGAATTTATTGGGCATAATGCATTAGCAATTGATTTAATTAATATTGCTCCGCTCGATGATTTACATCATCCAAAAGGTATGATTAAAGAAGCTCAAAATTTAGCTGCAACTGCATTCGGTGCAGATCATACCTTCTTTTCAGTTCAAGGTACAAGCGGTGCAATTATGACAATGGTAATGAGCGTTTGTGGCCCAGGAGATAAAATTCTTGTACCACGAAACGTTCATAAATCTGTAATGTCAGCCATTATTTTCTCAGGTGCAAAACCAATTTTCATTCATCCTGAAATCGATCCGAAGCTCGGTATTTCACATGGGATTACGATTCAATCTGTAAAAAAAGCACTCGAGGAACATTCAGATGCAAAAGGGTTACTCGTTATTAATCCAACATACTTTGGATTCGCCGCAGACTTGCAGCATATTGTAGAATTAGCTCATTCCTATGAAATACCTGTATTAGTTGATGAAGCTCATGGTGTTCATATTCATTTCCATGACGAATTACCAATGTCAGCTATGCAAGCTGGTGCAGATATGGCAGCGACAAGTGTTCATAAGCTCGGAGGTTCATTAACACAAAGTTCCATTCTAAATGTCAAAGAAGGCCTTGTGAATGTAAAACATGTTCAATCGATTATTAGCATGCTTACAACAACATCAACTTCCTATATTCTATTAGCTTCTTTAGACGTCGCAAGAAAACGTCTTGCGACTGAAGGAAAAGAATTAATCACAAAAACAATTCAGTTAGCCGAACATGTACGCTGTACGATAAATGAGATTGAAAATCTATATTGCCCTGGTAAAGAAATGTTAGGTATGGATGCAACATTCAGCTATGATCCAACAAAACTGATTGTATCTGTCAAGGATTTAGGCATTACAGGTCACGAAGCAGAATTATGGTTAAGAGAACATTACAACATTGAAGTCGAGCTTTCAGACTTATATAACATTCTATGTCTTGTGACATTGGGAGATACAGAGGTCGAAACTAATATTCTTATTGAGGCCTTACGAGAACTAGCAACTACCTTTAAAGATAGAGCGGACAAAGGTGTTCAAATACAAGTTGAAATTCCAGAAATCCCTGTACTTGCCCTCTCTCCTCGGGATGCTTTTTACTCAGAAGCAGAAGTCATCCCATTTGAAGAAGCTGCTGGTCGCATTATAGCAGATTTTGTTATGGTTTATCCGCCAGGTATTCCAATCTTCACCCCTGGCGAAATCATTACGCAAGAAAATCTAGACTACATTAATAAAAACCTAGATGCTGGCTTACCAGTACAAGGTCCTGAAGATATGACACTCCAAACACTACGCGTTATTAAAGAATACAAGCCTATCAGTTGATAGGCTTTTTTTCACCATTTTTTCTTTTACTCATACGATACTAAAGAATGTAACTTATAGGTGGGGATACAATTATGATTGTGATTGGTCGTTCTATTGTACATCCTTATATCACGAGTGAAAATGAACAGTTCGCTACTGAGAAACAACAAATATTGGCCATTATGGCTGGAAATCAGGAAGTATATTCATTCCGAACAACTGATGAACTCAGCTTTGATCTAAATTTACGAATTCATATCATTACATCCTCCTTAGAACTCTTTCAAAGTGGATTACAGTTCCGTACATTCCAAGAGTCCTATTGTAACCCTGAATTTTGGCAAAGGACACCACTAGGAGGATTTCAATTACTTCCAAATAGACCACCCTCGGTCGCGATACGAGATATTTTTAAAGATGGAAAAAAGTATGGAACAGAATGTGCAACAGCAATGATTATTATTTTTTACAAAGCACTTTTAGCTCTATATGATGAGCAAACTTTTAACCGCTTATTCGCAAACCTTCTACTATATACATGGGATTATGATCGAGATTTAAAACTGGTGACAAAAAACGGTGGGGATATCGTTCCTGGCGATCTTGTTTACTTTAAAAATCCACAAGTGAATCCAGCTTCAGTTGAATGGCAAGGAGAAAATGCCATTTATTTAGGTAATTTCTTTTTTTATGGGCACGGTGTAGGAGTACAAACAAAGGAACAAATCATTTATCTATTAAATGAACGAAGAATTCCCTATGCCTTTATCTCAGCATATTTAACAGATTTTATTACCCGCATAGATAGTCGCCTCATGAGCCAACATGCTTCTGCTAATACCCTACAAACCACATTCAAATTCATTCCCATTCGAGATGATGCAATTGTTGCAACGGTTGGCCACACAACTACAATCTATTAAAAAAACGCCTGCAAAAAATATGCAGGCGTTTTTTTAATTATTGGGCTTTTGTATGCTCTTTGTGACCACATTCGCAATGAGATCCACATTTCCCGTAAAGTACTGTTGTCTTTTCATCTTCAAAGTGTGCAATTGTTCCTTCACAAACTTGACATACGATTGTTCCCATTTTTCATTTCCCCCTGAGTTTGAATTATGATTGAAAACCTTTATATTTACACGTTCTATATATTACTGAACTTTTGTATGTTCTTTGTGACCACATTCGCAATGAGATTCACATTTCCCGTAAAGTACCGTTGTTTTTTCATCTTCAAAGTGTGCGATTGTTCCTTCACAAACTTGACATACGATTGTTCCCATTTTTCATTTCCCCCTAAGTTTATGGTCCTAAAAACTTTTTCAGCTAGAATATTCCTATATATTACTGGGCTTTTGTATGCTCCTTGTGATCACATCCGCAAGATCCGCATTTCCCGTAAAGTACTGTTACTTTCTCATCCTCGAAGTGTGCAATTGTACTTTCACAATCTTGACATACGATTGTTCCCATTTTTTTATTTCCCCCTAAGTTTATAATCCCAAAAACTTTTTTGTAACCGCTTAACTTTCTGTCTTTATTTTAATATGTTATACTTTTTACGTCAATAGGTTTTTAGTATAACACATTAAAAAAATTAACTTTATATTAGTATGAGACAATAACATGAAAAAACAGTCATATCTTAATAAGTACGACTGTTTCCTTTTATTTATTCTTCATATTCAGCATGTAAGGAAGTAGGTGGTACAAGAAACTTAAAGAATTGTGCTAGGTCATTCGCTTCCTCCTCTGATTGTAATTTAAAGACCTGTTGTAAATGTTGAACATTATCTACATCGTCTTGTCCTAGTAAAGTTGCTCTCCCTGTTTGCATGCAAACAACAAGAGGTTTTCCAAAAAACATATTTGTATAAATAACACCAAAATCATAGCGGTTTTCATGTGTCATAAATCCCAAAAATCGTACCTTCACACTCTCATGCTCATCATACAATTTTTCAAACATTTTCTTCCTCCTTTCCTCACAACACTTTCTACCGTATATATTAAACAAAAAAAGGAAAGAACCTTTTTAATTGTCAAAAAATTTACAACAGTGTTAAAATGTCTGTATATATTACTTTAGGAGGAAAATCTTTATGCAACATGCATTTATTAAACTTGTACCTAAATCGAAACAACAAGCTGTCTCATTAGAAGATGTTAAACAACTTTTTAATTATTATAAAACCATTACTTCGCAAACCGGCGCGCAAGTTAGCTATGCATATACTAACGTAGCATTTCCGTATGAGATATTTGATACATCAGATACTACACTTGAGCTCAAATCTAGTCATGATCGTTATAATTCTATCTATGTGGGGATAGGAACAGAAAAAGACCAAGCTTTCGTTCAAATCTCCTTACCTTCTACTGCCACATTTGGGGATAAAGGAAAAGCAAATGAATTCTGCCGTTTTTTAGCAAAAAAATTAGAGGGTGAATTAAGGTTATTTAATGGAAGAACAATGTATTTTTATAAACGCTAACTATAAAAAAAGGAAAGATATCAGTAAAAAGAGCATACTATTTGCGCAAGTAAGAAATAGTGCCTGTTTTCTTATACGAAGAACAACATATGCAATTACATATGCTAAATAAAGGAACACGAAAAAGAGCATCACTTTATAATGAAATTTATCACCATTTGATAAGAATAGTACAATAGAAAATCCACTCCATAAAAGGAAATGATAAAATATAACATGTATGATTTTCACGAAACCATCTCCTTTGACATGCTCTATTTTATAATAAGATATGGTATTGGACTCAAATCCATTACATAATACGAAAAGATGTAATGGATTTGAGTCCATTATATTTCTAAAAAAGTTACGTACATTCCAATTTAGACTATATAGTATTACGTATTTATTCCATAAATATACATAACGACCTTGTTAGCTCTACTAAAGCTTTAATGGATAAAGTGAAACTTTAATCAATGGATTTCTTCATTCTCACTAACGATCAGCTCTCACAAATCGGGATTTTGCAAGATAAATTCCATAAAATAAAAAATAACCCGCCTTTAAAAAGATAAAAGGCGGGTTATTTTGGTTATTCGTATTATTTTACAATGTGAATTGGCATTCCAAGAGCAACTTCAGCTGCTTCCATTGTGATTTCACCTAATGTTGGGTGAGCATGGATTGTTTGAGCGATATCTTCAGCTGTCATTCCAGCTTCGATAGCTAAACCAATCTCAGAGATAATATCAGAAGCACCTGCACCTGCAACTTGTGCACCTACAAGAAGACCATCTTCTTTACGTGTTACAAGTTGTAGGAAACCGTCTGTGCTGTTTAATGATAACGCACGACCGTTTGCAGCGAATGGGAACTTAGATACAGTTACTGCCATTCCTGCTTCTTCAGCTTGTTTCTTAGTGTATCCAACAGATGCTAATTCTGGATCTGTGAAGCATACTGCAGGAATTCCGATGTAATCGATAGCTGATGCATGGCCACTAATTGCTTCAACAGCTACTTTACCTTCGTAAGAAGCTTTGTGAGCTAATGGTGGTCCAGGAACGATATCACCGATTGCATAGATGTTTGGTACGTTTGTACGGCATTGCTCATCGATTTCGATGATACCGCGATCAGTCATTTTAACTCCAACTTGCTCAAGACCGATTTCTTGAGTGTTTGGACGACGACCTACAGTTACTAATACGTAATCTGCTTCTACAGTTTGTACTTCACCTTTAACTTCGAAGCTAACTTTTACGCCAGTTTCTGTTTCTTCAACGCCTTTAGCCATAGCTTTTGTATGGATATTTACGTTACCTTTCTTTTGAAGGGCACGTTTAACAACAGAGCTCATTGCTTTTTCGAAACCAGCTAAGATTTCGTCGCCAGCTTCTACTACAGTAACTTCTGTACCGAAGTTAGCATATGCAGTACCTAATTCCATACCGATGTAACCGCCGCCGATTACAACAAGTTTTTTAGGAATTTCAGGTAAGCTTAGAGCGCCTGTAGAGTTGATAACACGTTTAGAGTATTTGAATCCAGGAATTTCGATTGGTGTAGAACCAGTTGCAAGAACAGCATTTTTAAACGTATAAGTTTGAGCTGCATCTTCAGTCATTACGCGTAATGTGTTAGCATCTACGAAGTAAGCTTCACCGCGAATGATTTCAACTTTGTTACCTTTAAGAAGGCCTTCAACACCGCCAGTTAATTTCTTAACTACGCCGTTTTTCCATTCTTGAACTTTTGTAAAGTCAACTTTTACGTTCTCTGCAGTGATACCCATGTCATCAGAATGCATTGCATTCTCATAACGATGACCTGCATTGATTAACGCTTTTGAAGGAATACATCCAACGTTTAAGCATACGCCACCAAGGTTAGCTTTTTCGATAATTGCTACCTTTTGACCTAATTGTGCTGCACGAATTGCCGCAACGTATCCACCAGGACCTGCACCAACAACGACTGTATCTAATTCAATTGGGAAATCTCCTACTACCATTGTTATTACGCCTCCATTACTAATAATTGTGGGTCATTCAATAGACGTTTAATTTGGTTTAATGCTTTTTGAGCAGTTGCGCCGTCAATTAAACGATGGTCAAAGCTTAGAGATAATGCTAATACTGGAGCTGCAACGATTTCACCGTTTTTCACAACTGGCTTCTCAGCGATACGGCCGATACCAAGGATTGCTACTTCTGGGTGATTGATAACTGGAGTGAACCATTGTCCACCTGCAGAACCAATGTTTGTAATTGTGCAAGAAGCACCTTTCATTTCAGCTGGAGCTAAACGACCTTCACGTGCTTTACCAGCAAGATCATTGATCTCGTTAGAAATAGTGAAGATTGATTTACGATCTGTATCTTTAACAACTGGTACTAATAGACCTTTGTCTGTATCAGCTGCGATACCGATGTTGAAGTAATGTTTATGAACGATTTCTTGAGAAGCATCGTCTAAAGCAGTATTCAACATTGGGAATTCACGTAATGCAGATGTTAAAGCTTTTACAACGTATGGAAGGTAAGTTAATTTAATACCTTTGTCAGCTGCAACAGCTTTGAACTTCTTACGGTGAGCAACAAGTTCTGTTACATCTACTTCATCCATTAATGTTACGTGAGGAGCTGTATGCTTAGAGTTAACCATTGCTTTTGCAATCGCTTTACGGATACCACTCATTTTCTCACGAGTTTCTGGATATTCACCAGCTGGGATTGGTTGTGCTTTTGGTGCTTCTTCTTTTGCTGCTGCTGGAGTAGCTTCTACTGCTGCTGGAGCCTCAGTTGCTGCTACAGTTTGTCCACCATTTGCAAATGCATCGATATCAGCTTTCACAACGCGGCCGTTCTTACCAGAACCAGCTACTTTATGAATATCTACACCTTTTTCACGAGCATATTTACGAACTGATGGCATAGCGATTACGCGCTCATTTACTACTTCAGCAGTTGCTGCTGGAGTAGCTTCAGCTTTAGGAGCTTCTTCTTTCGCTTCTTCAGCTTTTGGAGCATCGTCATGGTCGTCACCTTTAAATTTAAGGTTTTCGTATCCAGGAGCATCAAATTTAATTAATGTATCTCCAACTACTGCAACCGTACCTTCTTCTACAAGTACTTCAAGTACTTTACCTTTAACTGGAGAAGGGATTTCTACTACTGCTTTATCATTTTGCACTTCAAGAAGTACATCGTCTTCGTTTACTTCGTCGCCTGGTTTAATAAACCATTTTACGATTTCACCTTCGTGGATACCTTCACCGATATCTGGTAGTTTAAATTCAAATGCCACGGAATTCAGCCCCCTGATTCATTTCTTTATTATGGAATATGGCAAAAGAAATCAGCATGTGCTGATTTCTTTTGCACATGAAAAACTAAAAATTAGAAGTTCATTACTTTGTTTACAGCTTCAACAATATCTTTATGGTTTGGTAACCATACGCTCTCAGCTTGAGAGAATGGGAATACTGTATCAGCAGCTGCAACACGTACAACTGGAGCTTCTAAGTTTAAGATTGCACGGTCGTTAATTTCCGCTACAACGTTAGCTGCAATACCAGCTTGTTTTTGAGCTTCTTGAACTACAACTACGCGACCTGTTTTTTCAACAGAAGCGATGATTGTTTCGATATCTAATGGTTGAACTGTACGTAAGTCAACAACTTCTAAAGAGATACCTTCTTTTTCAAGTTCTTCAGCAGCTTTTAATGCAGCATGAACCATAGCACCGTAAGCGATAACAGATACATCTGTACCTTCACGTTTGATATCAGCTTTACCTAAATCAATTGTGTATTCGCCTTCTGGTACGTCTTGACGGAATGAACGGTACAATTTCATATGCTCTAAGTAGATAACTGGATCGTTGTCACGAATCGCAGAGATTAAAAGACCTTTTGCATCGTATGGAGTAGATGGGATAACAACTTTTAGACCAGGTTGTTGAGCCACTAATCCTTCTAAGCTATCAGCATGTAATTCTGGAGTATGAACACCGCCACCAAATGGAGAACGAACTGTTACTGGAGCAGTCCAACGTCCACCAGAACGGTAACGCATACGAGCTAATTGACCAGAAATAGAATCCATTACTTCATAAACGAAACCGAAGAATTGGATTTCTGGAACTGGACGGAATCCTTCAAGTGCAAGACCAACTGCAAGTCCACCGATACCAGACTCTGCAAGTGGAGTATCCATTACACGATCTTCACCGAATTCAGCTTGTAAACCTTCAGTAGCACGGAATACACCGCCGTTTACACCAACGTCTTCACCAAACACAAGTACGTTAGGGTCATTTTTCATTTCAACACGTAAAGCATCAGTGATTGCTTGAATCATTGTCATTTGAGCCATGGCTTACTTCGACTCCTTTTCTTTATAAATTTCATATTGTTCAGCTAAGTTGTAAGGCATTTTTTCGTACATGATTTCCATTAAATCAGTTACTTTTTGTTTTGGAGCTTGGTCAGCCTTAGCAATTGCTTGTTTGATATCTTCTTTTGCTTCTTCGATTACTTTTTCTTCTACTTCTTGAGACCATAGGCCTTTATTTTCTAAGAATGTACGGAAGCGTACGATTGGATCTTTTTGTTCCCATTCGTTTTCGATATCTTTTGTACGGTAACGAGTTGGGTCATCACCAGCCATTGTATGTGGACCGTAACGGAATGTTAGAGTCTCGATTAGAGTAGGGCCTTCGCCATTTACTGCGCGCTCACGAGCGAAAGCAGTTGCTGCGTATACAGCTAATGGATCCATACCGTCTACTTGAATTCCGTAAATACCTGCTGCTACTGCTTTTTGTGCTACAGTTTTAGCTGCAGATTGCTTTTCTACTGGAGTAGAGATTGCGTAACGGTTGTTTTGAACAACGAAGATTGCTGGAGCTTTGAATGCACCTGCAAAGTTCATACCTTCGTAGAAGTCACCTTGTGAAGCACCACCGTCACCAGTGTAAGTAATTGCAACAGATTTTTTACCACGTAGTTTCATACCTAACGCAACACCAGCAGTTTGGATGATTTGCGCACCGATAATGATTTGTGGAGCTAGTGCATTTACATTCTCAGGCATTTGGTTACCCATGAAGTGTCCACGAGAGAATAAAAATGCTTGGTATAATGGTAATCCGTGCCATACTAATTGTGGTACATCACGGTATCCTGGTAAGATGAAGTCTTCTGCTTCAAGTGCGAAATGACTCGCTAATTGAGAAGCTTCTTGTCCAGCTGTAGGTGCGTAGAAACCTAAACGTCCTTGACGGTTTAAAGAAATAGAACGTTGGTCTAATACGCGAGTATACACCATACGACGCATTAATTCTTTTAATTGATCATCAGATAATTCAGGCATAGCTGCTTCATTCACAACTTCGCCGTTTTCATTTAAAATTTGTAATGTTTCAAATTGAGCTGCGATAGCTTTCATTTGCTCATCAACATTAAATAGGGTCTTTTTTGTTTTAGTACCCATTCCGTTCACCTCTTCCTCTCTTGAACCATATTCTGAAACGCTTTCACTAGAAATTCACTAGTACGAAAACGTAACCATGTAAACCGACAGGAAACCTCGCCGGTTGAGAATAATTTTGTGTACCTAACAATCTGTACTAATGTTTTTTCAGAAACATATTAATACAATCTTGATCACGTTTTTTAGTTTACAACTATTCTAATCACGATGTCAATTACTTTGGTTACGATTTTTTTATGAATAACATTAAGGTTTCCACTATACATTGTTGTTTTTATTTTCACATCTGTATTAGTAAGCAATAACCTACTGTTATATTATTCCCTATTTAACCTGTTTTCCATCGTAGAATAATATGTAAACGATTTAATTCTTCTTAGTTTTTCTCTCTTTATAACAAAAATATGCAATCACTTCTTCCTTTTCTAGGCGAATGTCTATACACTTCTAACCACTCTTCCATACCTTATAATAACCGCAGTATTAGCGGGAAATGATAAAGGAGGTCATCTCATGTACGGATACACATATTGTTATCCAACTTGTTCATATCCTTCCTATGGATACGGAGGTTCTTACGGAGGATACGGAGGTTCTTGCGGAGGATGCGGATACGGACGGGGCTTTGCTTTAATCGTTGTGTTGTTTATTCTTTTAATTATCGTTGGTGCTGCTTGCATTCGTTAATGTAAAACAAAGCAACTATAGAAAGAAATAGGCGGCTCTGCCGTCTTTTCTTTTTTTACCAACCAATCGCTGATAATAAAATTACAGCACTAGTCATCCTCTTTATTTGCTTAATTTATATATAGGTACTATGTACTTTATCATGACTTTTTTCAGCTCCTTTGGTAGACTAAAGGAGAAAGGAGAGATTGTGAATGCTTACAATGAACGATGTAATTCGTGAAGGAAATCCCATTCTACGAGCAGTAGCAGAAGAAGTACCTCTGCCAGCAAATGAGGAAGATACACGTGTACTACGAGAAATGATTGAATTTGTAATGAACAGTCAAAACCCTGAAATGGTTGAAAAATATAATTTACGTCCAGGAATCGGGCTAGCTGCACCACAAATTGGTATTTCAAAAAGAATGATTGCTGTTCATGTTACTGATACAACCGAAACTTTATACAGCTATGCTTTATTCAATCCCAAAATTATTAGTCACTCTGTTGAACGTACATACTTATCAGGTGGCGAAGGATGCCTATCTGTAGATCGTGAAGTTCCTGGATATGTTCCACGTTATACACGAATTACAGTTAAAGCAACTACCGTCGATGGTGAAGAAGTAAAATTACGTTTGAAAGGGTTACCAGCGATTGTATTCCAACATGAGATTGACCATTTAAATGGTGTAATGTTCTATGATCATATTAATCAAAAAAATCCTTTTGTAGCCCCCGAGGATGCAAAACCTCTAGAACGATAAAGAGCAGAAGCAATAGCTTCTGCTTTTTACTACTATTATTATATTACTCCTCTTATGGAATGGTTCTCACACCATATTACCTAGAGTAAACCAGCCCACTGCAAACCGTGAAGAATCCCATCTTCACTAACATCTTTCGTCACATAATTAGCAAGTTTTTTCAAATCGTCGTGACCATTCCCCATCACAATCCCCGTTCCTACTGCTTCAATCATTTCTAAATCATTTAATCCATCTCCAAAAGCATAGACCTGTTCACGCTTAAACCCTAATTTCTCAATGAATTTTTCAATTCCCTTTGCTTTAGAACCACCATTTGGGATAATGTCCATAGAATACGCGTGCCAACGAATAAAATGAAAATCTGGATAATCATAAATGAACTTTTTTTCCTCACCCGCTTGGCAAAAAAGAAGCGTTTGATAAACGTCACGATTTTCATAAAAACTTGGCTCATATAACGGATGCTCAAATTGCAGACTTCCGAAACTTTCTTTTACATAATTATGATATTCTACTGTTGCCTTCATATCCTTATGATCTAAATAAACAAGTGGATATCCCTCTTGCTTAGCAAACGTTGTAAAAGTATGTAATGTATTAGGGTGTAATGGATTTTTAAATATAACCTCATCTTCAAATACAACATATTGGCCATTAAAACTAACATAATTATGAATGTTAAGCTCATTACGAATGTCTTCAAACATGAAAGGTGCACGCCCTGTCGCAATTGCCACATGTACTCCTTTTTCTTGTAACGTACGCACCGCTTCTCTTGTAGATTGTGGAATTTTTTTATCGTGATCTAACAATGTTCCATCAATATCAAAAAAGACGATTTTATTATTCATTTTCAAAACCCTTTCTAAGCCTTCTATATTCCTATTTTGACTACTTCTTTTCAAATCCTAAAAAAAAGTATAACATATTAAACATCTGTGAAGAAAGCGTTCACTTTCTAACCTTATTTACGAAATATGCATATACTATTAAAAGAGCATTAATAGTAGTTTGAATGAATTTTCTTTTCTAATCTACCTCATACTATATTTATAACCGGGGGCGTACTGCCTGTGAGAGCAAAAAACGGAATATAAGATTACGTCTGCATGAGCGAATAAGATCACTGAACATCAAGGCGGCGATTCCCTCATTTATCTTCTATGGTTTTCTAGTATGTGGAGATGAAGAGTTACTACTAAATAAGAATTAAGTATGCATGTTTAAAATAAGGAAAGGAAGGAGTAATCATGCTGAAGAAGCTGAAGAAAAAGCTAAAACAATATTTAAACGATTTAGTCCGTAAAAAGACAATGGCTTAAATCGTGCCCATTTCGGGCTTTTTCTTCATTCTCATTCGAAAAAACATGAAAATCATAACTATTTGCTTTATAATAGGTAACAGATAATGCAAAACATAGACAAGGAGAGGTTTTCCCAATGATTTTTAAAGTATTCTATCAAGAAAAAATGACTGAGGTTCCAGTGCGTGAAAATACAAAAGTTTTATATTTAGAAGCGGAATCCGAAAAAGACGTTCGTACAAAATTACAAAAGTTCGCATATAATATTGAGTTTGTCCAATCTGTTACTGGTGCTCATCTTGAATACGAAAAACAAAATGCTGATTTAACATTAACGGAGCTCGTATAATTTATGAAATTCCTAAAAAATGATCAGGTAGCCGTTTTCGCTCTTGGCGGACTCGGTGAAATCGGCAAAAATACATACGCTGTTCAATTTCAAGATGAAATTATTATAATTGATGCTGGAATTAAATTTCCAGAAGACGAACTTCTCGGAATCGACTATGTGATTCCTGATTACACTTATTTTGTACGAAACGAAGATAAAATTAAGGGGTTATTTATTACTCATGGTCACGAAGATCATATTGGCGGTATCCCTTACCTATTACGTCAAGTGAATATCCCAATTTACGGCGGGAAATTAGCAATTGCTCTAATTAAAAACAAATTAGAAGAGCACGGATTATTGCGAAAAGCAAAACTTTACGAAATTCAAGAAGACGATGTTATCAAATTCAAAAAGACATCCGTATCGTTCTTCCGCACAACACACAGTATTCCAGATTCATACGGTGCTGTGGTAAAAACACCGCAAGGTCAAATTGTTCATACAGGAGATTTCAAATTTGATTTCACACCAGTAGGCGAACCAGCAGACTTAACGAAAATGGCGGAAATCGGTAAAGACGGTGTACTTTGTCTCTTATCTGATAGTACCAATAGTGAAGTCCCTAACTTTACAATGTCTGAACGCCGCGTCGGCGATAGCATTCAAGATATTTTCCGCAAAGTAGAAGGTCGCATTATCTTTGCAACCTTTGCGTCAAATATTCATCGCTTGCAACAAGTTGTTGAAGCTGCCGTTGAAAACAATCGTAAAGTGGCTGTATTTGGTCGAAGCATGGAAGCAGCAATTGAAATTGGTCATGATCTCGGTTATATTCGCTGTCCAAAAGATACATTTATTGAAGCCTCTCAAATCAATCGACTACCAGCTAACAAAGTCGTTATTTTATGCACAGGTAGTCAAGGTGAACCAATGGCAGCACTTTCTCGTATCGCGAATGGGACACACCGCCAAATTCAAATTATTCCTGGTGATACAGTTGTCTTCTCTTCTTCACCAATTCCAGGAAATACAGTTAGCGTAAGCCGTACAATTAATATGTTATATCGCGCTGGCGCTGATGTTATCCATGGTAAGCTTTCAAACATCCACACAAGTGGACATGGTGGACAAGAAGAACAAAAGTTAATGCTACGTCTTATTAAACCTAAATACTTTATGCCAATTCATGGTGAATTCCGCATGCAACGTATGCACATGAAATTAGCAAACGATTGTGGTATTCCAGAAGAGAATTGCTTCATCATGGACAATGGTGATGTTCTTGCATTACGTTCAGACGAAGCAAGTGTTGCTGGAAAAATCCCATCTGGCTCTGTTTATATCGATGGAAACGGTATTGGTGATATTGGTAACATTGTACTGCGCGACCGTCGTATTCTTTCTGAAGAAGGACTTGTTATCGTAGTTGTCAGCATTGATATGAAAGAATTTAAAGTTGCTGCCGGACCTGATATTATCTCTCGCGGATTCGTTTATATGCGTGAAAGTAGCGATTTAATCAATGATGCTCAAACACTGATTACAACGCACCTTGAAAAAGTAATGGAGCGAAAAACAACACAATGGTCTGAAATTAAAAATGAGATTACAGACACATTAGCACCATTCTTATACGAAAAAACAAAACGTCGTCCAATGATTTTACCTATCATTATGGAAATATAAAAAAAGACAATGCTTACGAGCATTGTCTTTTTTATTTTACGTTCTATCTTATCTTAAGAAGTGCTTAAAGCGATTTACTTCATCATCATGACCAATTACAATTAAAATATCTCCCGATTGAATATTTTCTGTAGCTCGCGGGGAAACAATAACTTCCTTCCCTCGCTTAATTGCAACAATGTTTAATCCAAACTTCGCTCGAATATCCAATTCAATTAACGAGTGACCATCAATCTTTTTATTAGCAATAATCTCTACAATACTATGCTCATCAGAAAGCTCTAAGTAATCTAATACGTTACTTGAAGCAATATTATTCGCAATTCGTTTTCCCATATCACGTTCAGGATGGACAATATGGTCTGCCCCTATTTTAGATAACACTTTTTCATGATAATCATTTTGAGCTTTTACCGTAATATTTTTCACACCTAGCTCTTTTAAAATAAGTGTAGTTAAAATACTTGCATTTAAATTATCTCCGATTGCAACAACAACATGATCAAAATTACGAATACCTAGACTTTTTAACACCATCTCATCTGTTGAATCTGCAATCACTGCATGCGAAGCAATATTGGCAAATTCATTAATTTTATCTTCATCTAAGTCAATAGCCATTACTTCCATACCTAATTGGGCTAATTCACGACAAATACTGCCTCCAAAACGTCCAAGTCCGATGACAGCAAATTCTTTCTCTTTCCCACTCACATGAATTCCTCCAATAACATCAAGTCCTATCTCTTTCCATTGTAGCATATTTTATATTCACCACAAAGCTTAGCAAATTGCACTTATTTTTGCTTCTCTATATAGAAATACTGTTGTAAATAAAACGCAATAATACAAACGAGCATACCAAAAACAAAAATGTTTCCAAACGAACTAAACGTTTGAAACACAAATAATAATGTTTCTTGACCAAAAAAGGCAAATAAGAGTTGTATAAAAGCAAATAAGAGCGCCCAGTTATAATGTTGTTGATGAAATAAATAATGAGTTGCTCCTAAAAATGCACAAAACGAGATGATAAAAATCCACCATGTTTCTAAAAAAACTTGCCATCCTGCAAAGTTATACCCATTTACAATAAGTGCAATGATTCCAATGACAAGCATTGTAGGGACGCTCCAAAATAACGCTCGACTTCGAAAAAAACGAATTCCATTAGAATCACCTTTTTTATTTGCGCAATATGTTAAAAATGCCGCACTTATATACAGGACAGAAAAAATTGTTAATACGATGATTAACCAAAAATGTAATTGATTGTATTCATGTTCGATATTCGTAACAATAGCTGCTAACATACCTGGAATCAACATACCTGTCCATCCATCAATTTTCCTTTCATTCCAAAACACAGCATTTCCTATTCGAATGCCTAAAAGCATAAAAATAATGACACCAATTACAAATAAGGTTGTCTTATTTCCAACTATGCTTGTTGAAAAAGCAATTAAACCAATAAATAAAAAAAGAACAAATCCATTCATAATCTCTAATACAGGTGATAAATAACCTTTCACCCATTTATATGTTTCTTCATATTCGCATTTATTCTTTAAACGATATGCATAAAAACTTATGCCGAAATAAACCGCTGCAATAATAACATATGCATACAAAAAGAAACATAAGATTGCGCTGCCAATCTGCACCTAATCCCCCACCCTTTTATCTATGTATCACATTGATTTTACACATTTTTCACATGAAAAGTAAACTAAAACATACAGTTCCATTGCTTTGAGTCAATTTTTTATTATTAAATCCATACCCTAGATGTATATCTCTCATTTAACCTACTATTTATAAAACCAAAAACCCCCTAATGAAAAGGAGGTTTTTTGCACATATCAAAAGAAATTTCTACTTCCAAGCCGTCTAGCATGTAAATAGAAAATCCACCTTTTATTCAGCTTCTTTTTGCGCTTCATCTAACACACGATTTACTCGTTTCGTTAGCATTTGCATCCCGCTTCCACCCGCTTGGAAATGACGAAGTACACCATTTTTATCAAACACATAATACGCTGGCACATATTGATTTTCAAATGAATCTGTAATCTTATGTTGATTGTCCACTAAAATAGGTTGGGAAATTCCATGTTCTTTTGCAACTACTTCCACTTGCTCAAGGTTTAAGTCTTCTTCTGAACGTGGCATATGAACGGAAACAACATTTAATTGCTCTTTATACTCATCACGAAAGTTATTAATATTTGGCATTGCTTCTTTACATAAGTGACAACTAACTGACCAGAAATGAATAAGTGTAGGTTTTTCACCAATTAGTGATTCACGTACAACTTCTCCATTTAATACTTTTGTTGCACCATCTAAAGAAGGCATTGATTCGCGTAATTTCATTATTTTTCCTCCTAATACATGTAGAGAAAGGCCTAACAAAATATTGTTAGACCTTCTATAGTTTACAATAAAATTAAACGTTTAAAGTTGCTTGACCTGGTTTCCAGTTTGCTGGGCAAAGTCCACCAGTTTGAAGAGCTTGAAGAACACGAATTACTTCATCAACTTCACGTCCGATGTTGTTGTGATGTACAACTTGGTACATTAATTCGCCTTCTGGACTAATAATGAATAAACCACGAAGTGCAATACCTTCTTCTTCAAGTAATACACCGTAGTCACGAGATACTACATGGTTCGTATCTGCTGCTAACGGATAATTTAATTCTCCTAAACCATTTTTCGTACGATCAGTGTTAATCCAAGCTAAATGAGTGTGGATTGTATCAGTAGATACACCGATTACTTCTGCATCTAAATCTTCAAACTCATCATAACGATCAGAAAGTGCGATGATTTCTGTTGGACATACGAAAGTGAAATCCATTGGATAGAAGAAAAGCACTGTCCATTTGTCCTGTTTCATAACTTCTTCAAGACTTACTTTACCAAATTCTTTGTTTGGCATAACAGCGTCCATTTCAAAGCGTGGCGCTTGTTTTGCTACCATACGTTCTGCCATATGTATCAACCTCCATTAATTTTTATCATATATGTCCACTCTTGTAGTATATAAGAGGAATCAGTTTTCAGTCAATTTCAATTGGTAATCATTACAAAACAACTTACTATCAACTTTTCCCTCCACCTACCATTATAAAGTATTGTGTTAGAATTACAAAAAAAATGCATTATATCTTATAATTTCTCAATTAAAAAGAACAAGTTTAAGACCTGTTCCCTTTCCATTTTACATATTGATTTAAAAATGAAATGGTCTGTTCAATCACTTCTTCCTTCGGTTGTAGTTTTGCATGATGTAAACCATATTCTGAGTCTACTCCAAGCCAGAACATAAACCCTGGAATATCACGAAGCATATAACCAAAATCTTCTCCTGTCATCGCTTCTGTACATGTAACAACATTCATATTTGTTTGTTCAGATGTAAATGTCATAAATTCTCGCGTTAACGCACCATGATTATACACTTGATGATACATGGCTCCGTAATCAATAACAGCTTCACATTGAAACGCTGCTTCAATTCCCGCCACAATTGCTTCAATTCGACTTTTCACTTGTTTCATTGACTCGACAGATAATGTTCGAATCGTCCCTTCTAAGCGAGATTTTTCAGCAATGATGTTTTGAACTGTACCACCTGTAATTTTACCAATTGTAATAACAGCGCTATCAAGCGGATTCACATTGCGGCTAATTACAGATTGAAGCTGTGTAACAAGATGACTCGCTGCTACAATCATATCATTCGCTGTATGTGGATATGCCGCATGTCCGCCTTTTCCTTTTAAATCAATATATAATTCTGATGTATTTGCAAATAACAATCCCTCTTTTGTCGCAATTGTTCCTACTGGATACTCAGGTGCGATATGAAGACCTAAAATCATATCAGGCTTCCATTCCTTCAACTCTTCACTTTCTAACATAGGAAGAGCTCCTCCTGGGCCTTCTTCAGCTGGTTGGAATAGAAAGACAATGTCATCATCTATTCTTTCATTTATAGCAGCCGTTAAAAGTCCTAAACCGATAGTAGTATGCAAATCATGACCACATGCGTGCATCATCCCTTCATGAGTAGAAGCGAATTCATAACCAGTCTCCTCAGTAATCGGTAAACCATCAATATCTGCACGATAACCAATCATTTTCTCCGGTTTTTTGCCATTCACTTTAACGATTACGCCTGTTTTCCATGTTTTAACTTCAATATATTCCTTAGGAAGAGTATGAATATACTCTAAAATATATTTTTGTGTTTTCCATTCCTTAAATCCTAATTCCGGAATTTTATGTAAATCCCTACGAATTTGTACAAATTTACTGACTGTCATGTCCGCACCACCATTTATAAAAAGCGTAAGGGCATGAATAGTCCCTTACGCTTTTTGTTTTTATTTTTCTGGGTTTAATTGACGAAGTTCTTGTTTAATTTCTGTTTTTGCCTTTGTCTTCTCATCAATTTCTTTAATAACACGCGCTGGTGTTCCTGCAACTACTGTATATGGTGGTACATCTTCCGTCACAACCGCACCCGCTGCAACAACTGCACCTTTACCAACTGTTACACCTTCTAGAACAACTACATTTGCACCAATTACAACGTCGTCTTCAACGATAACTGGTTTTGCAGAAGGTGGCTCGATAACACCTGCAAGTACCGCACCAGCACCAACGTGACAGTTTTTACCTACTGTAGCACGTCCGCCAAGCACTGCATTCATATCGATCATTGAGCCTTCACCGATTACTGCACCGATATTAATCGTTGCATTCATCATAATAACTGCATTATCACCGATTTCAACATGGTCACGAATAATCGCACCTGGTTCAATACGAGCTTTAATACCTTTTAAGTCAAGCATTGGAATTGCTGAGTTACGACGATCGTTTTCGACAACATAATCTACAACGTGCTTTTTATTTTCTTCAAGAACTGTCTTGATTTCAGACCATTCTCCAAATAAAACACCAGCTTTTTTATTTACAAACGCTTGTACTGTTTCAGGGAATGTTACTTCTTTTAAATCCCCTTTTATGTATACCTTTACAGGAGTTTTCTTCTCACTTTTTTGAATAAACGAAATAATTTCGTTTGCATCCATCATTTTCATGCTTGTTGCCTCCTAAATCCATTTATAATGTTACTCTACCAAACGAAAGAGCTACTAGCAAGACAATAATCTTATTTTTCCGCTTGAATTTCTTCTATAGTATCTAAAAACGCTTGTACTTGTTTAAGTTGCCTTGCAGAATCACTTGTCAATAACCACGTTTCTCGATTCAACTGAACCGGTGTTTTATATGTCTTTTCTCTTACTTCTTTTAAAACAGTGGAGGGCAACAACGCATAACCAATTCCATTTAAAACGAGCTGCTTACATGTTTCAATTTGATCAACTACAATCGTTCGTTTAGGAGGATTAGAAAATAAACCGTACCACCAATTCTGTATTTGTCCATAGTATGTCGAATCGCTTTTAAATTGTATAAACGGTCTGTTTGTATCTTTCAACATAGAAATATCTTTAATTTCTGTATCAACTAAATACAGCTCATCCTCAAATAGTTGCTCTTTATGCCCTTTATATTCTTGTTTCCCTCGTAATATAGCTACATGGACATCGCCTTCATAAAATTGCTTTTGTACTTCACTACTCCACCCTGTAAAAAGAGAGATTTTAACAGATGGGTATTTTTGTACAAATTTCTTTAAAACAGGTGGTAACCAGTATTGTCCAATCACAGAGGCAACCGCTATCTTTAATGTTCCGTATGTTTCCGTATGATAGATTGCTAATTCACTTTTAATGGCCTCTTCTCTCTGCAACATATCTTTCGCATAATTGGCCACTTTTTCTCCTTCTGGTGTAATTGTCAATCCTTTTTGAGAACGGATAAAAAATTTCATTCCCCACTGTTTTTCCATTGATTGTAATCGTTGACTGAGTGCAGGCTGTGAAACGAATAAGCGCTCCGCAGCTTTTCTCATATTGGATTCCTGGGCTAAAACAACCATCATTTGAAAATCATCAATTTGCAACTTTCTCCCTCTTTCCTTATCTTACATGTAACCATCTAACCTCAATATATACGTTGCACCATTCTCTAACATGCAATATTTAATTATTATTTCCAAGAAGCTTGGGTGAATTATGATTTCCCCTAACCTTTTATACCTGTTTAAACTAGCCACTCTACATATAAGTACAAATTGAAAAAACGACATAAAACCTAATAAGAGCAGCCAGATTTTTTTCCTGCCCCAGCCAAATTAAAACAAAGAGAAAAAACAAGTAGCAATCATCTATCGTTCCTCGTAACAGTGACTTATGCGTCGAAAAATCAAAATGCCTTTATATAAATACGTAAAAGAGATGCATGATAAAAAAGCGACTTCTCTTTTTATTCGAAGTCGCTTACCCTTCTTTATCGATTATATTGTCTTACTTTTTTGTTCAGCAATTTCAAAATAGCACGCCTTGTTAAAATCCCTTCGAAGTACCCATCATTGTTTACAGCACAAATAAATGGATGATCAATTGTCATTTCTAACGCTTTAGCAAATGAATCTTCAAGTCTAAGATTCGGAATGTCCTTTTTCATTACATTCTCAACTTTCATATCTTCAAGTTTTTCAAATTCAATACGCTCTAACCCTAAAATCCCATCCAAAATCATAGCAGTACTTATTAATCCATGCAATTTATACATAGGATCTAAAACAGGAATTGCTGAATATCCAGACTTTACAAGAACAAGCAAAGCATGTTCTAAGCTATTTCCAATTTGAACATGCGCAACTTTTTCTGATGAAATCATTAAATCCTTAACAAGAACTTGTTGAAACTCATCTTTCGGAATACTAATCATATTATATCCCCCACTTTTTCTTCCTTTTTCCTGCTAACATGATCTCCAATAGACAATTCATAAGAACCTTACTGTTCACAGTTAATCATATCCACGGCTAAAAGTTTCACTTTATTTCCCATTTCTATTCACATCTTATGATAGCGTTTTCATATTATTATTTTGTCCTAATTTTATTCCAACAAAAATAATGATACACAGTTCATTCTACCATAGAACACAAAAAAAAGACTACCTTTCTGGTAGCGCTTAGTATCCTTCATTTTTCAATCGATTAAATAGCCTTGTAATTCTTCTATATTGGGAAATATCAGTCTCTTTTAAACCACTTTCAATATCTGTAAGCTCAACAGCGAGAATTTCACTAGCATAGTTTTGTCGAAACAAAACATCTAACAACAAACTTTTTTCCTCTTTTGTTAAAGTAAAACTCTTCTGCATATACTCCTCTCCTTATACCTTTTTCCTTAGTATTTATTATATAAAATATTCGCTTAGTTTAATAGATGAAAAATTCAGTTTTTTTCATTTTGTGTAGCGATTTGCATAACTAAAAGCAGCATAGGCATCAGGTTTAATTTTTGCAGTTAGCCCCATCGCCTTCACCTTCGTTGTCATATCAGAAATAAATTCTTTTGTTAGTCCATCATTTCCTATATCTAAGTGAATTTCCATTACAAACCCCGCTCCTTCATGAGCATATGGATGTAACAACTCCCATATACGTCTTATATGTTCTGGCGTAAACAAATAAGCGACTTCTTGACTAAACTGTGTTTCTAAATATATTTTTTCACGTAAAGTAGTTGGTTTCTTACGTACCGCTTTATACCTTAAGCATCCCCATGCTCCTTTCCCAACACGATGAATGTGCACTGCCGTAATAAAACGGGTATCTTTTTGATGTGCTTGTGAATCTGTCCCAATAGATAGACGATACAAATTGCGTGGATCCCTTTCAATAAAGTTACAAATACGTAAGAATACTGTTTCAAAATCCATATGCCTCTCTGACACGTTATAAAATAGATATTCACCGTTCACTTAGTCACGTCCCTTCAATTAGACAGACTTTTTGCATTCTCATTGTATGGGACAAAAGAGTAAAATATGACTTATTATCCTTTACTCGTTTCTATATTTCGAACAGAATACTTACATGCTGGACAGATATAAATTACATTCTGATTAGATTGCGCTGTTAGTACATGATCCATTTCAAATGACATATGACATTTGGGACAAATAACAATTGGTAGTCGTTCCATATTTCACATTCCTTTCAAACTTTTAATACCAGTGTAGGAACAACAAAAAAATCTTATACATATAAAGTGAAACTTTAATCAGTGGGGGGTCTTACTGTCCATTAAGGCGGGATAACGTGAAGCTTCCATCAAGATTTTACAGTTCATTATCTCCACATGTCTTTTTCAATTCTTTATCCTTTTACTATCTAGTAATAAAAAATAAAATTTTTATTAAAATCACCAAAAAAGGTACCGTGAGAAACGGTACCTTTTTTGTATGTATCAAGAAATAATGTCGTAAATTTCAATTGCAACCATATCAATGTTATCGAATTGATATACTTGTGGCTTTTCGCCTTGTTGATACACTTCTAACTCATACATTTCACTTTTATCGAAAAATTTCACGCTACATTTGCGTTCACCGTTCACTTCAAAATAGCGTTGTGCTACTTCACCGCTTTCAGCTTGTTCTTGTAGACTAACAAGTCGAGTTAAAATTCCTTGGAGTAGAGACATGAAATCTCCCCTTTCTCTAATCTTCCTACCAATAGGTTTTACAGCTATACTCATTCTATCCGTCATAACAGAAAAAATGTTCCACACTCTAGGATAAAGCTTCTTGGCGAGAAACTCAACTAAAATTTGTCGAAAAAAGAAGTAAAAAACAGAAAGAAAATCTTTTTCTTCCTTTGTTGCGGTTTTTGTAGCTGCAGAATATAATAAAGAGCAGAAAAAGAGGAGGGTTTATAATGAAAAAAGTAGAGGTTTATACACAACCAGATTGTCCACCCTGTGCCATTGTAAAAGAATTTTTAAAACATAATAACGTAACGTACGAAGAATTCGATGTAAAAAAAGATACTGCAGCTCGCAATCGTCTTTTATATGACTATGATTCATATTCAACTCCAACAGTTGTCATTGACGGTGAAGTTGTTGCAGGTTTTCAAATTGAAAAGCTACAACAGTTACTAAATATAGAATAGGAATAGGTGACTATGCACCTATTCCTATTCTTTTAACTCTTCTAACTTTTTCATTTCTGTTAAAAGTTCCTGACTCTCATGATACCCCGCTAATTTCCATTTTCCTTTATCCTGTTGTAATGTTACTATTTGATATTGTTCATTTTTTGACCGTTCATATACATACAAAAGGTGATGTTCTTCATCATACAACATTTTAGTTGCCGAATTAAATGAAAAAGGTGCTTCTTTCGTAGGAAGTAAATATTCACCACTTTGTTTATCATTCCTACTATTTTCATCTGTAAAAACTTGAAGAAAATTATCTGTAAAGTACAGTGATAACGCATCAACCATTTTATTCATCGGCAAGTGCTTCCCACGAATTGAAAATTGTGCCTCGTATCCCTTTTGAATCGTTGTAAATACTTCTTTTCGATCCACTTTTATCTCTTCTTTACCAAGAACTGTTGTAACACTGTACCCAACCAGAAAGGCCACACATAGAAAGAGAACAAACCAAATTCCATATTTTTTCATTCTTTCACCTTCCTTTAACAGAGCTTGTCTTTGTAGTATTCATTGTAACAATGATTATGCAAAGAAAGGGATGGTTTCGTTCGTAAAATCTTTACAATGATAGACAGCATTTTCACCATCATTTTCACTATTACCAATTTATGATAAAACCAAACAAAAAATGCACGAATTGCTTCGTGCATTAAAATAAAACATCTTCCTCGTATAGAAATTCATAGGACAAATCAATAAATAAAAAATTCTCATCATCAATTGGAAATGAAAATGTTCGCACCATCTCCCCTGTTTCTATATCTGCATATAAATCCGAGAGTCTTGCTTTATTTTCAAATCTCATTTTCATTATATTTTCTAAAAAGTACGGGCGCCAGCTCCAATTTTTCATATAATACTCTGGCATCACAATCCATTCACCATCTTTTTTCATAATGTTTCCCGATTGCTGAAAACCATCTTCATTACAAATAAAGATTCGAAAACTATAATGCGATACATGTTGACTAAAATGTAATAACCAATCATTAACGTCTTCATTCTTTTTCTGCTTAGATAAAACATTCCCAACTTGATCACGTAATGTTTCTGTTAATTGATAAATTTTTTGTAGTTTTTTCTTTTCATGTTGAATAAATTGATGACATTCATTACCGAGACGTTCTTTTAAAATATCTGCTTCAATAAAATCTGGAAAACACTTTTTTAAATAATTGCCTTGATAATATCTCCCGCCATTTTTCCAAGCATATTGTAACTGGTAAAACGCGTCAATTTCTTCATATAATAATGTCGCACCAATCCTTCTTGCGAGTAGTGACAAAGAATATAAAATATCTTGATAAGATTGTAAAAGTGCAGTTTGTCTTAAGTTCGTTAAATCTACCTTTAAAATGTCAGGTGCTAGTACACTAATTCGTTCTAGATTACTCGTTCCTGTTCCGACTTTATTAATTGAAATTTGAATTCCATATGTACGGTAATACATAAGTAAATGATTAAATTGTTCTATATCTGCCTTACACTCGTGCTCTGTTATTTCTAAAACGATATGGCCTAAGTTCAATCCTTTTTTTTCATACATTAACAGTAAATGAAGTAAACTTTCTTCTTCATCATTCATTAATATGTTTGCACCCCGATGTATAAACAATAAAAAATCTTGATTTGTTTCTAAGTAGCGCTCTAATGCTTTTTCTACTATGACATTATCTGCCTCTAATTGGAATTCTCCCGGAATGGAATCATCGCGAAAAAAAGAAGCAAGACTTTGTATCCCATCTTCCGTTTGGATACGTCCTACTACTTCATATCCAATTACTGTATGTTCATCAGCACTAAAAATAGCTTGATAATAAGGAAGGACTTTATCCAAATTACTCATCACATCTAATGCATCTACCAAAATGTTTCCCTCCCTTTACTTTTCAAAATTATAACACGGTATGTATAGAAAAATAATAAAAAATCCCTTCAGTTTTCCTGAAGGGATTAGAGGGGTAAAATGCTAAGGGGAATTAGCAATTCTACTATGAAGAAAAAAGAGGTCTTAAATATACCTTATAAAAAACCTATTGTAAATACTTTTCTACCATATGTCACAAATCCGTCACATTTTACCTCACATGAATGGGGAATAATCCCCAAGTTTCACTCTTATATAATCCCTTTAAAACGGATATTGGTGCAAATGCTGTCCACCATCCATTGTCATACACGTTCCATTTATGTATGCTGCTTCATCAGAGCATAAATAAAAAGCTAAACCTGCAATTTCTTCTGGCGTACCAAGTCGACCAAGTGGGACGCTTCGCAGTGTACGTTTGGCTGCCTCTTCTGAAATCCATAATTTATCCGCGCCACCTGTTCGTTCGATTGGTCCAGGAGCAATTGCATTGACACGAATACCATATTTACGCCCCCACTCGACAGCGAGCGTTTTTGTCATTGCCAACACACCTGCTTTCGCTGCAGCAGAATGAATAACACCCGGTCCTGCATCCCAAGCATACGTTGCTACCATATTAATTATATTTCCTTTTATCCCTTTTTCAATCCAATACTTTCCTACTGCTTGACTGCAATAAAAGGTCCCATTCAACACAATATTAATAACCGCATTCCAGCCATTTATCGATAAATCTTCTGCATGACAAAGAAAATTACCTGCTGCATTATTTACTAAAATATCAATACGTCCAAATTTTTCATCAACATATTCAATCATACGCTTTATATCTTCTATATTTCGAACGTCCATTTGTACTGTCAATACTTGTCCTGCAAATTGCTCAATCTCTTTTTTTGCTTCTTCAAGCTTTTCTTGTGTACGCCCTGTAATAACAACCCGTGCTCCTTCCTTAGCAAAACGAGCTGCCATTCCTTTTCCCATTCCACTTGAACCACCTGTTATGATCGCTACTTTTTCTTTCAAAATATCCCCTCCCAAAAAATGAATACACATTCATTTTACCACTTTATTTCATAGAAATCTTTATATTTTTAAACTTTTCTGATATCTTTAGATAAGAAAATCACTTTCACTGTAATATTTCTTATAATCTATATAAATCCATTTTGACTTTTCGACATATAATTCTCTGCTATGAAGAGGAAAAAGTGACCCACACTTGTTTTCTCTCTTTTTTCACTTGATATGGGCATGAAAAGGATTCGAACACTTCTATACATGGCCAGACGCTCTCTCCCACCTAAAAAGTAGCCTTTGGTCGGCTTTTCAATTTGTATTTATATATGGCTCTTCAATACCCAAAAATACACTTTTGAAACAAGAAATAAACAGAAAGGAGATCCAAGTGACCTATAATGAATTGCCTGTATACCTTATAAACTTCCTTTTGTATACTATAGGTTCGCTCATATTCCTATGAAACAAATTACGAGAAGAAACTTTATAAAAACAGGAATACGCACTTTTCTCTATACTTGTGTTACAGGTGGTCTTGGTTATTACTATGCAAAGTATATAGAGCCGAACTTTCTCTCTTTAACACATCATACACTTCGTTCTTCACTCATTCCAAAAAACTTTCATGGTATGAAAATCGTCCAATTTAGTGATTTACATTTGGGGTACTATTTTTCTCTCCAACATCTTTCTACAATTGTTTCTAAAATAAATGAAACTACGCCCGACATTGTACTTTTTACTGGTGATTTAATCGATGACTACCAAACATATAGCGAAGCTCCTTTTGTTTCTTCAATTTTACGAAACATTCGTGCGCCCTTTGGTAAATTTGCAATCTACGGAAACCATGATCATGGGGGATATGGAACCGAATACTATGGTCAAATTATGAGTGACGCAGGTTTTGAAGTATTACAAAATACCGAAAAACGTATTCGCTTATTAGATAATAGTGAAATTTCTATTTTCGGAATCGATGACATGCTTCTTGGTAAGCCAGAAATCGATGTAACATTACACAATGTGCAGAAAGAGCTATATACAATTGTGCTCGTACATGAACCTGATATAGCCCCCAAAATTGCAGAATTTCCAGTAAATCTCCAACTTTCTGGGCATAGTCATGGGGGACAGGTACAACTTCCCTTTTTAGGAGCGATCGTTACCCCAGCACTAGCAAAGCATTACATTGAAGGATTTTATCATATTCAAGAATTACTTCTTTATGTAAATCGCGGTCTTGGAAGGACACGTGTTCCATTTCGTTTTTTATCCAAGCCTGAAATTACAGTATTCACTCTTCAGCACTTATAACCTATAATTGCCTATTTTCTTATATATCCTTTCTTGTACTCGCTCATCCATGCTATTTCACCATATGATAACAATGAGTCCAATAAAGGAGGTTTTTTCATGTACCCATACCCTCATCCCTATCTAGTTCGTTCAGGACCTATTGGCCCAGTAAGTGACTCACGCATCTTACCATTCTTCGGTGTCCCATTCTTAGCAGGACTTGCTGGCGGCTTAATTGGCGGAGCATTAGCATTCGGCCCTAGACCACCTTACTATCCTCCATATCCACCGCCATTTCCTTGTTATGGAAGTCCGTGCCAACCATATTATTATTAATATAAACAAAAACTATGAAAAAAGCCCCTTAACTTACAAGAGGCTTTTTTCGCCGTATTCTCATAATCTTGCATTCAGGAGTTTACTTGCTCACAAGTTATTAGACTTAACTATTTAATATATGTAAATTCATTTTAATTCGTTGATATACCAGTCACTGCTAGGGAAATAAAACATGGCCTCCACTCATGCTTTCCCTTTATTTGCACTTAACATGGGGAGAAAAGGATCTGACCACTTCTATGCACGGTTAGATTCTCTCCACCTCACAAAGGATGGTTTTATATCGTTTTCCAATTTACACATTACTCTGCATCAGTATTTTGATAAGCCATCTTAAATAATTTCACTTGGCTATCAATCTCTTGGGAACCATTATTTATTATATAATAGTATTCACCATCTTTATTTTGTTCACGTGTTTTTACGTTATCCGCTAAAATAAGCTGCAAAATTGCTTTGATTCTTGCTTTCATTTCAAATCCTAAAATCGGAAATGATATTTCTACCCGTTTTTCCATGTTCCTTGTCATCCAATCTGCTGAAGATAAGTAGATTTTTTCATCCCCATTATGATGAAAATAATAAATACGACTATGTTCTAAATAACGTCCAACAAGACTAATCACCCGAATATTCTCACTCACGTTTTTAATACCAGGCCGCAAGCAGCACGTTCCTCTAACAACAAGTTCTACTTTCACTCCAGCTTGCGATGCTTCATATAGTTTTTGAATTAACGGTTTATCTGTTAACGAGTTCATCTTTGCAATAATACGTCCGTTTCCATATTGCTTATGATAGCGAATCTCTTCATCGATCAATTCCATAAATTGATGACGTATATCGAACGGTGCTACTGATAGGTGATGGAAATGTGGCTTTGTTGTATAACCACTTAAGTAATTAAAGAAATTGGTCGCATCTACCCCAAAGTCTTTCCGAGATGTAATATATCCAAAATCGGTATATAACTTTGCCGTAGCATCATTATAATTTCCCGTTCCTAAATGGACAAATCTTTCAATCTTCCCGTGTTTTCTTCGTACAACAAGCGTAATTTTACTATGCGTTTTCAAATGACTTACACCATAAATAACGTGGCAACCAGCTTGTTCAAGTTCCTTTGCCCAATGGACATTATTTTCTTCATCAAAACGGGCTTTCAATTCAACAAGCACCGTTACTTGTTTCCCCTTTTCAGCTGCAATCTTTAACGCCTGAATAATTGGAGATCCTCCACTTACACGATATAACGTTTGCTTTATTGCTAGCACATTCGGATCATCAGCCGCATCACGTACAAAGTCAATAACTGGCTGAAAAGATTCAAATGGATGATGTAGTAAAATATCATGCTCTATTGCTTTTTCAAATACATCTTCTTCATCATCCAAATCTTGAGGTGGCTGCGGTATAAGAGCGGGGTAAACCAGATGTTCATATAAAGGTGCTAATTTTTTATATAGGGAAAATAAACATGTTAGGTCTAATGGTCCATCCATTATATATACATCTTCATCTTTCAATTCTAGCACTTCATACAGTAAAGCTAACACTCTTTCATCTAAATGCTCTTTGCCAATTTCTAAACGAACAGCCGCTCCCCATTTACGTTTTTTTAACTCTTTTTCAATTACTTTTAATAAATCCCTTGCACCCTCTTCATGAATTGTTAAATCCGCATTACGTGTAATACGAAAACGAGTAACAGAGGATACTTTATATCCTGTAAACAACTTATGAGTAAAGCTACTAATTACATCTTCTAATAATATAAATTTATGTTTTTGATCTTCGCTTGGTAAAAAAATAAAACGTTCGAGCAAAGATGGCACTTGAACGATTCCAAGCTTCGTTCGATTCTCTTCCTCTTCTTGCTTTTCATCATACAGAATAGTAGCTAAATTTAAACTTTTATTTAACAACATAGGGAATGGACGATATGCATCTATTGCGACAGGTGTTAACACCGGGAAAATTTGTTCATCAAAATACTCTTCAATAAATTCACGCTGTTCTTTCGTTAAATCTTGAAATGTTAGCGGCTCAACACCTTCTACTTCAAGCGCCGGCAACACCGTATTTTTAAATGTATTATACTGAACTTTCATTAATTCATGAGCTTTCATGGCAATTTTATTCAGCTGCTGTTTTGGTGTTAATCCAGCCTTATTTTCCGGTTGATTGAATCCCGCCTTCACTTGATCCTTTAATCCCGCAACACGTACCATAAAAAATTCATCCAAATTTGAACTAAAAATACTAATAAACTTTAATCTTTCTAAAAGTGGATTACTTTCATCTTGCGCTTCTTGCAATACACGTTCATTAAAAGCAAGCCAGCTTAATTCACGGTTATTATAGTAAGCAGTATCATTTAAATTCACAGTATTTCCCTTTATTAATTCCATTTCCCTCACACTTCCCCTTGAAACTTTTTCAATATAATTTAGTTACATTTATTGTAACAAATTCCAATTTATAAAAGTGTAAATTTTTTGTAAATATGTCCGTACAACTTAACCTTTCTCTTCAAACACTAGGTGAATGTTCATCTTTAATGCTTTTTCAAGTTGTTTTTTCTGCTTTTCTGCCTGTATCTTTTCTGCTAAAGCCGATTGTTCACACACAATATGAAATACAAGTTCCTCTTTATTTTTCTTCACTTGAATCGTTTCAATTAGTTCCCTTTGCCTCACATTTAAGGAAGCAGAAAATTGTAAGATTGCTCCTAACAAACGAATCTTTTTTTGTTCACTTTTATCAAACCATCCTTCAAATGGCTCCAAATGCTGCTTAAATAACATTTTCGACTTATAAGATGCAATAAGTGCAAGTCTAATACGCTCTTTATGCATCATGCCGTCAATTGTCTTATTCGCCAATAGATAGAATGTATGTAAACGGCTTGCTTCCGCATCTATATATTTCCCAATATTAAATACCTTGGCAGCTTGATAAAAGACCTCCCAATCTTTTTCTGAAAAAGAGATAATTTCAGACTCTTCAAGTTGTGTACAAATTAACGTTCCTTGCTTAATGAGTTGAACCACAAAGTTCATATCCATTTCATATTCATAGGACAATAAGTGTAAACTCTCTTCTATCACATTTGGGTAATAAGAAACACCTAAATTTTTTGTAAGTTCCTCATAGAAAACACCTTCTCGTAATCCTTTTCTACTTAATACAAATGACGGAGCTTGTATAATATTAGTTAGCATATAAAATACTTCTATCGCTGGAATAATTGTATCAGCTCGATCTTTCGCTAACCCATCTAGCTTCTGCAAGTCTGTAAAAGAAAGACTTTCTAATTCCTCTTTTACACCCTTTATATCCACTTCCTTCATTTTATATAAATGCAAACCGGCTATCGGATAAGAAAGAAAATTTTGATGAATTTTCACCATATTTCGAGCACTTCCACCTATCGCAATAAGAGGTAGCCTTTTTCCCTTTAACCAAGGTAACGTTTGAAATTGGTACCATAAATATCTTCTTAGTTCCTCTAATTCTTCTATCGTTGGTATTTCATTATGAATAAATTGTTTTTTTAAAGAAAGCGCACCAAAAGGAAAGCTATAATATTCTATCATTTCTCGGTCTCGAAAATATGTAACCTCTGTACTCCCTCCACCAATGTCGACAGTAATCCCTTCAGTAAAAGAAGTCGAATTCATCACAGCTAAGTAACCATAGCGTGCCTCTTCATATTCAGATAAAACCCTAAGTACAAAATCAGTTTTTCCTTCTACAAGTTTTTTAATTTCTTCTTGGTTCTTTGCTTGTCTAATTGTTGCCGTCGCAACGCAAAGTATATTATGTAATCCGTGAAACCTTGTACTTTCTTGAAATTGAAGTAATGTTTGGAGCAGTATATGCATTCCCTCTTCTATGAGCACACCATCTATTAGATAATTTCTTAATCGTGCAACAACTTTTGTATTTTCAATTTCCTTATAAAAACCTCCATTTTGTTTTTCATAAATCACCAGTCGCATCGTATTTGAACCAATATCAATAATGGCATATTGCTGTTTCAATATATCTTTCACACTTCTCACTCTTTCATCATTGAAGTTCTAGAATTCATTCCTATCACTATTATACAAAATAGTTGTTTTTTGTAACAATATTGCTTTAATATTGAAAATATATACAATCATTTTTTGTATATAATAAAAACTACTTTTATTTATGCTATAATAATGAAAAATTAGAAAGGGGTCCCATCATGAAACCTTCACAGCCACAGTCTCATTTACACAAACGATATTCTATTGATCAATTGGCTCAATCTATCTTTATTGTAAACCGGCATGCCAAAGCTGCTACAAATCCTAAATATTTATATTGGTTGAAAAAGATCGCTTTAGAACGTTTAATTCGTGAAAAGAAAGCAATAAAAGAAGGATTACATTTCTCTAGGAATCCACGTTTTAGTCAACAGCAATCTGATGTTCTCGTTCGGTTAGGCGACTATTTTTTCCATATCCCTCCTACAAAAGATGATTTCAATACTCTTCCACATCTCGGTAGCCTTGAATCTTCCTATAGAAACCCCAAAACAACTCTTTCTTTAGCAGTAGCAAAAAAAACGCTACAAGATTACATTGGGCCAGAAGCACTGAAACAAGAAAAAAAATTAAGCGAACCAATTCCTTGGTATCGTCGTACGTACACAAAAAAATAAAGCAGGTTTGCCTATAAAGGCCAACCTGCTTTATTTTTTGTCTTCTTTTATTTTAATGTTCGCTTGTTTATAAAATGCTACTTTTTCTGTATTATATGATTTTGTGTATTCATTGAACTTATCTTTTTCAGCATCAATATCTTTATACGATTGGTTCACTGTTTTTACTTTATCACTAATATCTTTTAATTTTGCTCCCTTATCTTGCAGCATTGTAAATAATTCTTTTTCTAATTTTAATGATTTACTATAATTATCATACATCTTCTTAAAAGACTCATGTCGTTTTTCGTATGTTTTCGTTACTTTATCCGCTTGTTCTTTTAGCTTACTATTCTCAATTTTCTTCACATATGTATCAACCGATTTTACTTCTTCTTGCGCTTTATTCAATGCTTCTTTTTCTTTATCAATTACTTTTCCACGTTCTGCTGTATTTTTCATTGCTTGATCTAATTTTTCTTTCACAGCTTGATTATTATCTTTTCCTTCTTGTACAATTTGACCGTATAATGTTTGGCCTTCTTTTTCCAGTTCCTCTAATTTTTTCGCATCTTCAAACATCGGTTTTTCTTGCTTCGCAGCATTTTCAAATGCTACATATAATTCCTCTTCTGGTTTTGGACCGAAACAACCTGCTAATAATGTCATAGATAAAACTGCTACAATTGCTATTTTATTATATTTCAACTTCTTTTCCTCCTAATCAAATTTCACCGTTGCTTTTTATCTAACTCAACTTCCCCCCTAATCACGGGCAAGCTGAATTAGGTTTTTCTGATCGGCTCCAGCTCTTGCAAGTGATGTAAAGGATTAAAATATGCCCCCTCCGCCGCGACAGCACAAATTGCATTAGCAATTATAACTAGCCGTCTGATTAAAGACGATCGTCGGCTTCTCACGTCTATCATTCTACCATTCCCTTTCTCACTTTCTATCAATCTTTTTCTAATCCATTTTACACAGTTTAAAAGTTCACTTGCAACAACTTACATATATTCTTTTTATTTCCTTAAAAGGAAAAGTGTAGAGTTCATTTCCCCCTACACTTTTTAAATGAAAAAACATTGTGCAAAATGTATTGACACATCCATCACAATTATATGATGTTTAAATCTATTTTTAAAGACTTTTGTTACAAAACATTGCTTTTTTGTAACAAAAGAGAAAAAAATGTTACGAAAAAACTTTTATTACTCTATCTTTTTTAATCTCTGTTTTATACAACTGCACTCCGTCCTCCCAGAGAATCCATCGTCTAAGATAATAGTTGATGACCTTTTGTATAATATAAATTATAAGTAACATTAAAAGATCGAACATCTGTACATATTGCATCGCTAACCATTTCGCAGCAGTCACTACATTACTAATCAAGAAACTAGCAACTCTCCTTTTATGTTTTATGCACCTTCTTCTTTTAAAATGATATATACTTCTATATCAATAATATTTTTTTACAACAAAAATACACTTACCCTTCGTACATTTTCTCTCTCAAACTTGTATTCATTTTCTTTTCTATTTCATATATATAGTATATAACCATTATCGAAAGGAGAAGGAAATGTTACAAAGAGAAAACATTTCAGACATCATTCGCTTTTTTGCAGGATTTCTCTTATCATTAAAACTATTATTTGAATCATTCGGTCTTTCTTTTATTACAAATGACCAAATCGATGCAATCATAAATGTTGCTTCTTTCTTATTTATTTTATACTTCGGATATAAAAATAACTATGTAGGAAAGAAAGGCCTAGACCAAAAAGAATTACTAAAAAAGCATAATTTGCATTAAAAAAGGAACCCACGCCCGGGGTTCCTTTTTATTGTTGTATCAAAATTGCTTCTGTTGTTTGAAGCGGTCCATATAATCGGCCCATCTGCTGAAATGTATATGTAGCACGCAATGAAATACGTGATGGGATTTGTACACGTGATGCGTTTACCTGACAGATTAATTGCGCTTTTTCACCTGATGATAATTCATCGATACGCCATCTTACAAGTCGAAATAAAAACTCTCCTGCCCCTTTATTCGTTTGTAATGTATTGGGGATATATGCAAAATAATCCCGAATCATATGACTAACGATTACACGAGAAATCCCTTCGCTTCCTCTGTTTTCAACTTCTAATTGGATAAAAAGAATTTCATGTACATCATAAACAATTTCTTGTGAAAAACTCTTTTCTTTCATACCGCGAATTTGTAATGTCACTGCTACATTTGGATTAGGCTGTTTTTTCGTAAATTCTCTAGAACCACCTTCCCTCCACATAACAGGTTGTAAAGACAACGGGAACACTTCTTTATCTAGATTTATTTCCCACATTTTCACAATAACAATTCACCTCATTCCAGATGGTATTCTCCGCACAAATTTATTGTGCTCTCCTAAATAATCAACCAGCCTTCTCCAATTCGTTCACCTTAAAACATTCTCTTATTTTCGCCCAATAAAAATATACGTTGTCAACATTTTTACCTTTCTCCTTTATCATATTCGGCAACGTGATGAAAAAACCATTTTAAATAGCTATAAAGTGAAACTTTAATCAGTGTGGGGTTCATCCCCACACTGATTATGAGCCCATTTTACGATCCGTTAATGCGAGATAAACTCCATCAGTCACTCATTTCCTTTTATTTCTTAAATAGTAAAAGCTATAAAATAAAAAATTTGCCTTTTAGTCAAATTTGACTATAATATGATGTATGCTTTCTATTCTTTATGGCACAAAAACACTATCTTCCCTTATAACAGCAACTATAAAATTATAGTGGTACATAATAAAGACAAGTTAAAGCACAAACTACTAATTAGATTTTCTTAAAGAACAGTTAATCTTATATAAAAGGAGGAATATATTTGCAAGAACAAACATCTCAAAACAAAGCAAGCAAAACAAAGTTTGTTGTAGCTGGATTATTACTTGGTATTTTAATGGCAGCAATGGATAATACAATTGTCGCCACTGCCATGGCAACAATTGTTGGAGACCTAGGAGGATTTGATAAATTTGTTTGGGTCACATCAGCCTACATGGTAGCAACGATGGCAGGAATGCCGATTTTCGGGAAATTATCTGATATGTACGGACGTAAACGTTTTTATATCGGCGGTTTACTGCTCTTCTTGCTTGGGTCAATTCTTTGCGGTACAGCATCAAGCATTGAACAGTTAAGCATTTACAGAGCAATTCAAGGAATTGGTGGCGGTGCCCTCATGCCAATCGCCTTCACAATCATGTATGATATATTCCCGCCAGAAAAACGAGGGAAAATGACAGGACTATTTGGAGCAGTTTTTGGAACATCAAGTGTATTTGGACCTTTATTAGGCGCTTATATTACGGAGTATATAAGTTGGCACTGGGTCTTTTATATCAATATTCCATTAGGCATTATTTCCTTCTTCTTTATCTCCAAGTACTACAAGGAATCTCTACAATATAGAAAACAAAAAATCGATTGGGCTGGCGCTATTACACTTGTAATAAGTATTATTTGCTTAATGTTTGCACTAGAACTTGGTGGTAAGGAATATGCATGGAATTCCAATATAATTCTTGGATTATTTGCTACGTTTGCTATTATGCTTATTATTTTCTTCTTCGTAGAAAGACGTGCAACAGAGCCAATTATTTCTTTCCATTTATTTAAAAAACCTTTATTTGCAGCAAGTCAAGGTGTTGCCTTTTTCTATGGAGCGGCTTTTATTATTTGCACTGTTTATATTCCAATCTTTGTCCAAGGTGTTCTTGGGGGTTCCGCATCAAATGCTGGATTAATTTTAACCCCGATGATGGTCGGTTCTGTAATTGGAAGTCAAGCAGGCGGACAATTTGCTTCACGTACGAGTTACCGTAACATTATGATCGTGTCTGGTATTTTCTTTGTACTTGGTATCTATTTACTCAGCACTTTAACAATGGACACACCGCGTGTACTCGTAACAGTCTTTATGATTCTTGCTGGACTTGGAGTAGGCTTCTCTTTCTCTGTTTTAAGTATGTCTTCCATTCACAACTTAGAAATGAGAGACCGAGGTTCTGCCACATCAACAAACTCATTCTTCCGTTCTCTCGGTATGACTCTTGGTGTAACAATTTTTGGGACTATTCAAAATCATATTTTCACAAATAAATTAGAAACTGTTTTCCCTCCAGAGTTGGCAAAAATGGCACCAAAAAGCGGAGACACAAGCTTTTTATTAGCACCACATGCTACCGAAAAAATCCCGCCTCAAATATTGGATGGAATTAAACAGGCGCTCGCAATATCTATTGCTGATACATTTTTCTGGGCACTTATCCCAGCTACTCTAAGTATTATCTGCATTACACTGATGGGAAAAGAACGTCTTGCAGCTGGAACAAAGAAAAAGCAGAAACAAGTAAGTTAATACATGATAAAACGGAGCGGTATAACCCTTTATGGAAAGGGTTATACCGTTTATAATATGTATAAAGTTTAAATTACAGGAGTTGAGACAGCGTGAGTATGAAACTAGTCATTCTCGGCTTATTACTCGAAGGAGACAAACATCCATATGAAGTACAGCATACAATGAAAGAACGGCAAATGGATTGTTATATTAAATATGCAAAAGGCTCCCTCTACTACGCTTTTGAACAATTAGAAAAGCAAGGAGCCATTGCGGTTACAAACATAGTACGAGATACAAACCGACCAGATAAGACCATTTTCCATATAACTGAAACGGGAAAAAAGCTTTTCCATACACTGCTTTTAAAACAATTTGAAGCAAAAAATCATATATATAAGCCAATCTATTCAGCACTATCATTCGCTCATTTTGGTGATGAAAAAAAAATCATTCCTATTTTAGAAAAAAAGATGGATGACACGATTCAATATTTACATACGATGCAATCCATATACGAACATAGCAAAGAAAATGTTCCACGTGCACAACTTTATATTTTAAAAAGTGTTATCGAACATATTACTGTTGAATTACGTTGGTTAAATGAACTCCATAAAGATGCAAGTGCTGGTTGCCTTTCCGAAATTGGAACAGATATATAGTAAGCCTACTATTGCTTACCGTCTCCTCTACTGCTATAAGACTCTCTATTAATTAGATTCTTATAAGCAGTTTTTTATTTTATCCTCGGGTATATATCTTCCAACCCATTCCTCTTCTTACAACTCCTTGTATTAAACATATTTTTGTAAAAAGCACTCCCATTATACACCTTATTATTCACAATATTTAGGAAAACAATAATTTAAAACTTTAAAATATTCTTATTTCAAAACAGTAGACAAGATTCGAAAAATTATGTTAGAATTTGTTTCAATATCATATTTGCTTGTTAAATTCCTTTCAAAAGGAAAATAGGTACATGGAATTTCTTATTTCGTGTTTAAAAGGGAAGCTTGGTGAAATTCCAACGCGGTCCCGCCACTGTAAGTGCAGAGAATTCTTTCCTATACCACTGTGAAAACGGGAAGGTGAAAGAAATCGTATAAAGCATAAGCCAGGAGACCTGCCTATTTTAACAACACTGATAGACTCACGGATGATGATTAGGTGTTAGAAACGAGAAGAAAGGGTTATTTTCTGTACCTTTATACTTTTCGTCACATGCATTTCCGAGTAAACGGAAGTGCTTACTTTCAATTAGGGAGGAAATTTAAATGGCAATTCAAACAAGTAATTTAGGGTATCCACGCATTGGATTACACCGAGAATGGAAAAAAACGTTGGAAGCTTTTTGGTCAAATAAGATCGATGAGCAGCAATTTTCAACAACCATGAAAGAACTTCGTCTTCAACATGTCAAAGTTCAACAAGAAAAAGGAATCGATTTAATTCCAATCGGCGACTTTACATATTATGATCATGTGCTGGACACAGCCTACATGCTTGGCTTTATTCCATCACGTTTTTCTGAGTTTTCTTCGTATCTTGATGTATATTTTGCAATGGCACGCGGCTCTAAAGATCACGTTGCTTCTGAAATGACAAAATGGTTTAATACAAACTATCATTATATTGTTCCTGAATATGAAGAAGGATTAGATATTTCTTTAAAAGACAATCGACCGCTTCGTTTATACGAGGAAGCAAAACAAGAATTAGGTATTGACGGCAAACCAGTTATATTAGGACCTTATACATTTTTAAAATTAGCAAAAGGATATAAAGAAGATCAATTTGCTACTATTCTAAATCAACTAGTTGCACCTTATGTACAACTATTAACTGAATTACATGAAGCTGGCGCACGCTTCGTACAAATTGATGAACCGATTTTTGCATCTTTAACTAAAGCAGAAATTGTAGAAGCAAAAGAACTTTATGAAACAATTCACAAAGAAGCACCACATGTATCTCTTATTCTACAAACTTATTTTGATAGCGTAGAAGAAAACTATAAAGAAATTATTACATTCCCTGTATCCGGCATTGGATTGGACTTTGTTCATGGTAAAGAAGGCAATGTAAGAGCTATTCTAGAGCACGGCTTCCCAACCGACAAAATCTTAGCATTCGGTTGTATAGATGGCCGTAACATTTGGAGAGCTGATCTTGATGACATTCTTTCTTTATTTAAAACATTACAGGACCGTGTTACACCAAAAGAATGGATTATTCAACCTTCGTGTAGCTTATTGCATACTCCAATTGATAAAACGGAAGAAACACACTTATCAGCAGAATTATTTGGTGCTCTTGCATTTGCAAATCAAAAGCTAGAAGAACTTACGCTTATTAAACGTGCAATTTCTGAAGGTGTGGAAAGTGTTAGTACTGAATTAGCTACTTACCGTAGCGCCCATGAAGCTATACGTTCTTCAGCTGCGCGTAATCGTGAAGATGTAAAAACAGCACGTGCAACTCTTAAAGAAGAAGACTTCTCTCGTCCTCTTCCATTTGAACAACGTTATGCTTTGCAACAAGAAGCTTTACAATTACCGATACTTCCAACAACAACAATCGGTAGCTTCCCGCAAACTACTGAAGTTCGTCAAACGCGTAAACAATGGCGAAGCGGTGATATTACAAATGAACAATATGAACAATTTATTGAAAAAGAAACTGCAAAATGGATTCGTTATCAAGAAGAAATTGGACTTGATGTGCTCGTTCACGGTGAATTTGAACGAACAGATATGGTGGAATACTTCGGCGAACGACTTGCTGGTTTCTCTTTCACTAAAAACGGCTGGGTACAATCATACGGTTCCCGTTGCGTAAAACCACCTGTAATCTATGGTGACGTTGCCTTTATTGATGGGATGACAATTAAAGAAACTGCATACGCACAAAGCCTTACAAATAAAGTTGTAAAAGGTATGTTAACAGGCCCAGTAACAATTCTAAACTGGTCATTCGTTCGAAATGATATTTCCCGAAAGGAAGTTTCTTATCAAATTGCATTGGCACTTCGCCATGAAATTGAATTACTTGAATCTTCTGGTATTCACATTATCCAAGTCGATGAGCCAGCACTTCGCGAAGGGATGCCATTAAAGGAAAAAAATTGGGATGCATACATTACATGGGCTGTTCAATCATTCCTTTTAGCGACTTCTTCTGTAGCGAACGAAACACAAATTCATACACATATGTGCTACAGTAACTTTGAAGATATCGTTGACGCGATTCGTGCTTTAGATGCTGATGTTATTTCTATCGAAACATCAAGAAGCCATGGGGAGTTCATTCATACATTAGAACATACAACATATGAAAAAGGAATCGGTTTAGGTGTTTATGATATTCATAGCCCTCGTGTTCCAAGTAAAGATGAAATGTATACCATTGTAGAACAATCCTTAAAAGTATGTGATCCAAAATACTTCTGGATTAACCCAGATTGTGGTTTAAAAACAAGAAGAACAGAAGAAGTTATACCTGCCTTAGAGCATATGGTTCAAGCTGCGAAAGAAGCTCGTTCCCTTTTAACAACAAACGCATAAAGAAAAAGCCACGATGCCGTGGCTTTTTCACTCTTTCTCTTCGAAAAACAATTCATATTGTATCTTGTACAATTCATCATCCGTTGATTTCTCAAGCGGTATGGCTTGCATCACTAACACATATTCACCTTGCGAAATAGGAATATGTAAAGTGTTTGAAAGAATGCTGCTTATAAAAACACCCTCATTCCCTACCGTAAACGGTGCTGATATCGTTTTTATTACCCCTTCTTTTTCAATGTGCTTTCCTACAGATACTTCTATTTCACACGTATAATCAGAAATTGCCTCAAAAATAACTACACCTTCTGCTTCGACGTATCCTCTCTCAAAAGCTTCATTCGTCCACTCTACATAAGGCTGTTCCCCATCATAATTCATCACGATTAATTGTGAATAGGAAATTGTTAATTCCACAAGCGTCATCTTCCTTCTACTATTGACTTTAAGTAAAATCTCCTTACATTCGCCTACTACTTCACTACAAATTTCACACGAGTACCATCCGGATATTTGTCTAACTTATTTCCAACCCAAGAACCAGCCCCTCTATTATCAGCTGGACTAATATATTCAATATGTGCATCTTTTCCTCCTTCTTTACACATTGCCATTGGCCATTCATCACGATCATATCCTTTTTTTGCTGGATATGGAGCTAGAGACAACTTTCTTCTATCAGCTGCACCATTTCGATCAATCGTACACACTTTAGAATGTCCTGCTTTGATCGCATCTGCAATATGTTTCCCTGTCTCGGGATAGCGTTCTTTTGGAAATTCTAAAACTTGATCATATGTAACTTCTTTCTTGCTCTTTGATTCTGTAGGTGAAAATACTTCATATACAGCAACCAAAATAGAAAGAATCGCAATAATTGAAATGATAATACCTTTTATTTGTTTCATAGATGTACCTCCGTTTTTCGATCCAATTTCTTTTCCTAGGTTATTATATCAAACATCCTCCCTATATGTTTTCAGACATTATTTTATCCCTTCCTCTCCTTTACGCCAAAAACATTCATTTTTATGCAACTTTTCGCTAATCATGTAGAAAACTTCTAGGCTTCCGACATTCTTTTTCAAAGGAAGTCCAAATAAAAAATGGAATTTGTACATACGATACTTTTTGGGGAGGAAATGTCATGGAAGCAACATATAAAACGAAGGATGTTACAAATAAAACAGGAATCCCGAAACACATAGTTCGAAAATATAGTCAACTTTTAGAACAACACGGTTATATGATTACCAAAACCGCTGATGCTCGTATATATAAAATGGATGATTTGAAGCTTTTAAAATTAATTCATGAACGAGCAGCCACTTTACAAGAAGATATTACAGAAACCATTCCAATTATTTTAAAAGAAAAAGACAGTCCACCTGTACCAATAGTAAAACAAAATCAAGAGGTACACGCGAAAGAAGAGGGCCGAAATTTTGAAGAATTTATGTTAAAACTCGATATGCTTGCTCAATTAAATGAAGCAATTATTCATCAAAACTCCACCTTAATCACACAAAACCGCTTAAAAGATGAAAAACTAGATGAATTAATGCAACAAGTTTATGTAAAAGAAGACCAGCAGGGAGAAATGCTGCAAGAGCTTATTGATCATGCAGCTCAAACAGATGCCTTGCAAAAAGAAAAAATGGACTTATTAATGAATCATATGTATAAGCGGGAATCAAAACAAGAAGAAAAAATGAACAAACTTGTCAATCATGTTTACAATAAAGATAACAATCGAGATGCACAGCTTATGCAAGTCATTCGTGAAATTCAAGAAACAAAACGGCTCATCGCCGCCTCAAAGGAGCAAGGTTTATTTCAATCATTTAAAAATTTATTTATTCGAGTCAAGCCAGAAAAAACAAATGAATAAAGTACAACATTCGTCGTTAGCTTTCCATCATCAAGGTAGAAACTTTACACTCCTTTCACTTTTACGTATATAAATCCATTTTAGCTTTTCGACATATAAGTCACTCATGCAAAGAAGAAAAAGTGACCACCTCTATGCATGGCTGGATTCTCTCAACTAAAAAGAATGGGGTTATTTCGTTTTTTCACTTGAGCTTATGATAAATAAAAAAGTTACCTTCTATCGGTAACTTTCATTCCTTATTTCTAGCTGCTGGTAATGTAATAATTGCTTCTGTTCCTTTTCCACTCTCACTTTTATATTCCAGCGTACCATTATGTGCTTGTAAAATACTAAAAGTAACCATAAGTCCTAGGCCTGTTCCTTTTTCTTTTAATGAATAATATGGTTGTCCAAGCCTAGCTAACTGTTCCTTCGTCATTCCAACGCCACTATCTTTTACTCGTACCATAATGACACTATCTTTTTGAATGGCGGTTACTTTTAAATACCCTTTGTTTTCTTGAATTGCTTCGATTCCATTTTTAACGATATTCATAATTGCTTGTTTTAACTTTGTCTTATCGCCAATTGTATAGAGGTTCTCAGAAATTTCAACTTGTAAATAAACGCCCTGCATAGCCGCAAATGAAGACATTAAAGTAGTCATTTCTATGAGTTGCGCTGATAAACATATACGTTCCTTTTTTTCAATTTGCGGCCTAGCTAAATTTAAGTAATCTGAAATAATTTGTTCAGCCCGATCAAGCTCAGCTAGTACAAGACGCATATATTCTTTATTCTTCATATCTTCTGTACTCTCTAATAGCTGAATAAAACCACGAACAACTGTAAGTGGATTTCGAACTTCATGCGCTACACTTGCCGCTAGCTCACTTACAATGTTTAGTTTTTCAGATTTTTGCATTTCTGTACGTAACAATGCATTTTCGTTTAAATACTCTGTTAAATACACTTGAAATACCATTGTCATAACCATAATAAGGGAAGCAAATATGTATCCACTATATAAATGCGACATAGGTGGCGTAAAGCCTACTCTCAGTAAAATTCCAAACATACTACATGCTAAACTGATCAGAGCGTACAAAGATGAAATAATAAGAGCTAAAATGAGTTTTTTCTCTCTTGGGAAAACAGACCACTTTTTTGATAATAATAAAGGAATAATCGCAATACATAAAACTTCTATTATCCGAAACCACTGTAAACCATTCAAAAACCATTCGTATATAACAAAGATAAAAGCTGGGATAACCCCTGCAATCCCACCATACAAAAAAGCACTAATAATTGGAATCGGATAGAAATTATAACCACACAAATCACCAAAGCAAATCGGATACGTCACAGAAAGAACAAGCGTAATACTAGATAAAAACATAATAAAGTAGCGATTGGGCTTTGGAAGCATATCTTGATAGCGATTTAGACGAATCGCTTCATATAAAAACAGTGGCAGAATAATGATAGCAACTTGGATCATTAAGTCACGGATTAGCTCCATACCCTTTCATCCTCTACATGTATTTTGATATGATTATATCATTTTACAGTCACTTTTGTTTTAAAATTTAGATTTTTCTTAACACATTTGTAAATCATTTGTGAATAAACGTTAAGAAATGTTACAACTTTCCGAAATGATTGTAAACCCTGTACCAAACTACCATGATGCAGTATACAATGAATACGGGTTAAAGAATAAAACAAAAATAGTCCAATAAACGGACAACTATAACAACATGTAGCATATAATCCATACTATCTATGTTTATAAATAAGTAATCATTATTTTAGTAGGAGGAAGATAAATATGGCAGGAACTACGCTTGTTCTAAAAGAGGAAAATTTGGTTGTTCTCGAAAATGTGGAGAAATCAGTATACGAAGAATTGCAAGATAAAGCTGGTGAAGAAAATTGCACATGCGCTGTAAATGAATCTGTTGTATACCTTGGAAAAGTATCTTCAGTTCTTTGGAATGAAGATGAAATAGATTGGGAATATGGGTACTAAAAAGTCGCTTTAAGCGGCTTTTTTTATGCACTCTAAAGCGAAAATATAAAATTTATGATAAAATAAAAGAAATTTTGCAAACAGAAGAAAGGGAGACAAAATGGAACAATTCATTAACCCTAGAGTGAAGGATATCCAAATTTCTGGTATTCGTCAATTCTCTAATATGATTCAAAACTATGATAATCTCATTTCTTTAACAATTGGACAACCAGATTTCCCAACGCCTTCTTTAGTAAAAGAAGCTGCAAAACGAGCGATTACAGAAAATCATACAAGCTACACACACAACGCTGGCCTATTAGATTTACGCAAAGCAGCTTGTCATTTTCTAAATGAAAATTACGATTTACACTATTCACCTGAAAACGAAACCATCGTTACAATCGGTGCTAGTGAAGCGATTGATGTTACGTTCCGTACTATTTTAGAACCTGGAACAGAAGTTATTTTACCTGCCCCTATTTACCCAGGCTATGAACCTATTATTAGACTATGCGGCGCAACACCTGTGTTTGTAGATGTTCGAGAAACTGGATTTCGTTTAACAGCAGAAGCGATTCAAAAAGCAATTACAGATCAAACAAGATGTATCGTTTTACCTTATCCTTCTAATCCAACTGGTGTTACACTGTCAAAAGAAGAACTAACAGATATTGTATCTGTTTTAAAAAATAAAAATATTTTCGTTCTTTCAGATGAAATCTATAGTGAGCTTGTATATGAAGATAATCATATATCCATTGCTCATTTTCCAGAAATGCGTGATAAAACAATTGTTATTAACGGACTAGCAAAATCACATTCAATGACAGGTTGGCGCATCGGTCTTTTATTTGCTCCAAGCTATTTAGCACAGCATATTTTAAAAGTCCATCAATACAACGTTACATGTGCAACTTCAATCTCACAATATGCTGCAATTGAAGCGTTAACAGCAGCAAAAGATGCACCGCGAATGATGCGTCATCAATATAAAAAACGCCGTGATTACGTATACAACAGACTGATTCAAATGGGTTTAACTGTTGAAAAACCAACGGGTGCCTTTTATTTATTCCCATACGTTGGAAATCTTACATCTTCATCATTTGATTTTGCTATTGATCTTGTCAAAGAAGCTGGGCTCGCAGTTGTTCCAGGAACGGCATTTTCAGAGTATGGCGAAGGGTATCTCCGTCTTTCATACGCTTATAGCATGGAAACACTGAAAGAAGGCTGTGATCGTTTAGAAAGATTTTTAAAACAAAAAGCTAAGAGATAACACTCTTAGCTTTTTACGCATAATGATCACAAGTCTGACGTTTCAGTAATTTATGCGGAATAATAATGCATTTTGAAGTGGACTCAGAATGCTCCACCTTATCAACTAACGCTTTTGCAGCTTCATACCCTAATTGATAAATATTTACATCAACCGTTGTGAGCGGCGGACTCGCTATTTCAGATAATAAAGCATTGTTAAAACTCACAATAGAAACATCTTTCGGTACAGCAACTCCTTTTTTCGCAAGTGCACTCAGTACCCCAAGGGCAATTAAGTCGTCTGTTGCCATAATTGCTGTTGGTGGCTTTTCAAGACCCATTAATTCTTCTACAGCTTGTTGACCACTCTCTCTTGAAAAATCAAAATGTAAAATATATTCATTTGGCAACACGATGTCTGCTAATTTTAATGCATCGCTCATTCCAGCTAAACGATCCTTTGTAACAAGTAAATCAGAGCCGCCGCCAATAAACGCTATTTGTTTATGTCCTAGTGAAATTAAATATTCCGCTACTTCTCTTGCAGCTGTATAGTTATTATTATCTACATATGTAATTTCATCTTTTCTTTCGTACGGCTTTCCAATTAAAACAAATGGGAAATTTTGTTCATGTAAATATTGAATAATACGATCGTTTTCACGTGAATAGAGAAGAATAATTCCACCGATTTGACGCCCCTGTACCATCTTCACAACACCATTAAAAATTTCCTCTTCTGTTTCACCAGTTGACATATACAGCGCATAACCTTCAACATGTGCAAAGGAACTTATCCCTCGAATTACTTCTGGGAAAAATGGATTTTGAAATGCCTTACTTGCAGAACTTGGCATAACAAGACCAATTGTTTTTGTCGTTTGATTCGCAAGGTTTCTCGCATTTAAATTAGGATGATACCCTAACTCGCTCATTACTTTACGAACACGACGCTTAGTTTTTTCACTTATACTTGGATTATCAGCAATTACACGAGACACAGTAGATGGTGCAACATTTGCCTTTTTTGCTACATCTTTAATTGTAACTGTCATTAAATCTCCTCCTCTCTTCTTATTCTTCATTCATATCTATTATTATTCTGTATTCCACAGATATTAGGAGAAAACGAAAGCTACCATTACTTTATTTCATTTCTCAAAAAAAATTATATTAATGTAAACTAATATTCTCCCTCTTCATGTATTGTAAGGGATACAGGCTTATTTTCCTATACTATAATATACTATTTTTTTCACATCTTTCCCCTTACGATGTCATATGAACCCGAATTTCTCCTAAAAAAAGAGAAATGGGACATAATGTCCCATCCTCATCCTTTCGTACCTCCAGCTGTTAAGCCTGAAATAAAATATTTTTGCAATGATAAGAATAAAATAGAAATCGGTATTGCAATTAATACAGAGCCAGCTGCAAATGTTGTAAATTCATTACCAAATTTTTTCGCGACCATTTCATATAATCCAACCGCTAACGTATAGTTTTCCGGTGTGCGTAAAATGATGCTCGCTAAAATAAAATCTGTAAACGGACCGATAAAGGTAAATAAAGCTACTACTGCCACAATTGGTTTTGCAAGCGGCATAATAATTTGCCAAAAAATACGGAAGTGTCCTGCCCCATCCATACGTGCTGACTCATCCAACTCTTTTGGAATCGTATCAAAATACCCTTTCATAAGCCACGTATTCATTGGAATTGCTCCGCCGACATAAATTAAAATTAATGCAAGATGTGTATCAATTAATCCTGTTAATTGTGCTAATACATAGAGTGCAATCAAAGCTGCAAAGTTGGGAATCATTTGCAAGATTAAAAATGTTAACAAACCATTCTTTCTTCCAACAAAACGATATCTTGAAAATGCATAAGCTGTAAAACTAATGGATAGTACAGAGAAAATCATCGTTAAAACACTTACTTTGAGTGTATTTTTATACCAAAGTAAATAATTGCTTTGTGAAAGATCTAATAACTTTCGGTAATGATCTAACGTTGCATTTTTCGGAATAATACTTGATCCTGATAAACTATCTCCTGGATTAAACGATGAACCAACAATCCACAATAATGGATAAAAAATAATGACACACATTATGAAAATTACAAAATAACTTAATGAGAGACGTAACATCTTTTGTCGTTTTATATTCATTTACATCATATCCTCTTCTTGGAATGATTTTGTTCTCTTAAATTGCCATAATGCAACTGAAATAACGATTAACGATAAAATCATCGTAAGTGCCGCTGCTTTTCCATATTGTGCTGATGTCATCGTTAATTTATAAATCCATGAAATTAAAATATCTGTTCCTCCTGCATTTTGCCCAGACACAGCAGGTCCCCCGCTATTAAACAGATAAATAATACTGAAGTTATTAAAGTTAAACGTATATTGTGTAATTAAGATTGGAGCTGTTGCATATAGAACAAGCGGCAATGTAATTTTTCGAAATTGTTGCCATGCCGTTGCCCCGTCTACTGTAGCTGCTTCATATAATTCCCCTGGAATCGATTGCAATATCCCTGTGGTCATTGCAAAAATAAATGGGAAACCAAGCCATGTTTGGATAAATATCAAAGCACATTTCGCCCAAAATGGATCTGTCATCCAAGCAATCTTTTCGATTCCAAATAAAGCTAACACTTGATTGTTAATTGCTCCAAATGATTCATTAAACATACCTGCAAAGACAAGAATGGATACGAATGCTGGAACAGCCCACGGTAAAATAAAAATCGTACGAATTACTGCTTTTCCTTTAATACCAGGCTGATTCACTAATATTGCTAAGAAAATCCCAAGGGCTACTTGTAAAGTAGTCGCGACGAATGTCCAAATCACAGTCCAAGAGAATACACTTAAAAGCGTGTCTCTCCACATTGGTAATGTAAAAATATCAATAAAGTTTTTGAATCCAACCCACTCTACCAATTTTGCAGGAGGGGAATGATATAAGTCATAGTTTGTAAATCCAATTAAGATAACAAAAATGATTGGAAATACAACAACAAAGATTAATAGCAGAAATCCTGGTGAAACCATTAAATACGGAAAACCTTGATCTAATAAATTACGATATTGCTCTTTCACAGAATTTAAAGGTATTCCTACATCACGCTTTTTTCCATTTTGATAGGCATCATATAAATTAAAAGCATATATACCTAATCCAAATGCAATAACAATTAGTGCTAAAATCCCTTTCACTAATAGAAAAATAGAGTGATCCCGAGGAACTTCTGTACCGAGCGTAACAATTCCCCACAATCCTATATTTAATAAATCAGCGAATGCTACCACAAATGAACCTGTTAATACAAGAAAGATAAGACCTTTTAGATATTGTTTATTATATATTTGACCAATACCTGGAATAATTGACAACATCGCGGCTGTTTTGCGGTGTTTTGAACCGTTCACTTCCTGTGCTGGTTCAATGGATGTTTGCATATTTCTTCCCCCTTTTTTCTTCCCCTTGGAAGGAAGAGAATCCGTATCTCCCTTTTACGAGAGATACGAATCCCATCTTATTTTTTCTTACTATGATTTGCTTCAATGTTTCCTTTAATTTGTTTTACAGCTTCATCAAGTGCTGCTTTCGATTCTTGTTTATTTGCTGCAACTAATTGAAGCGCATCTCCAGCTGGTTTCCAAACTTCTTGCATTTCTGGAATATTCGGCATCGGAATACCATTCTCTGATTGAACTGCCACCGCTTTTGCAGCTTCATTTTCTTTAATAATTGGATCTTCCATTACTGATTTAACAGGAGGAATTTCTTTCGTTTTTTCAAAACGGATTTTTGCGTTCTCTTCATTTGTTACCCACTCTGTAAATTTTGTTGCTAAATCATTCTGTTTGGAAAAGCTAGTTACATGCCATCCTTTTACACCCACAAAAGTTTTCATCGGTTGACCGTTTGGTAATTTTGGCATCGGTGCTACCCCATAATCAATGCCTGCTTTTTCCATCGCTTGGAATGCCCATGGACCATTCATCATAGATGCCGCTTTTCCTTCATTAAACAATCCATCTGCAGCTGCCCCACCAGATTCTCCAATAATTCCTTTTGGGAATAATTTTTCTTTATACCATTTTTGAATATATTCAGCACCTTGTACCGCACCACTATTATTTAATCCAATATCTTTCGGATTCGGTTTTCCATCTTTTTCACCAAATACATAACCGCCCATACCTGCCATGAATGCATTCGCAAAATAGAAGTTATCCCCTAATGCTAAAAATCCATACTTTCCATCTTTCGTAAAGTCTTTTGAGAAATTAAAAAGCTCATCCATTGTTTCTGGTGCTTTTGGCATTAACTTTTTATTATAAATAAAGATTGGTGTTTCAATTGCTTTTGGTAAACCGTACATTTTCCCATCGTATGTTTGTGCCTGTATTGATAAATCTGTAAATTTATTTTTCACAGTATCATCCACTTTTACTTCTGAAAGTAGCCCTTCTGTTACCGCATTACCAATATGATCATGAGGCAGTGTTACAACATCTGGCCCTGTACCAGCTGGACCGTCGAGACGAAGTTTTTCTACTTGTTTCGTCATCTGAACCTCTACAACTTTTACTTTCACATTATATTTCTTTTCAAAACTTTTCACTGCTGGATCTAACCCGACACCCTTTTTCTCATCTTCCCAAACAAGCAGATCATAATCTTTCTTCTCCTTGCTCGCTTCCTTTTTCCCTGAATCTTTCGGACCACATGCCGATAACATACCGATCGCCAACGTTGAAATTGTTAATAATGATAATGCTTTCTTCACCCTAAAAACCTCCCTAAATTATATGTACTGACCCAACAAATGAAAACGTTTGCACTAACTAGTTTAATAGAAGCGCAAACAATCTTCCAATCTATGAAAACGTTTGCGCTATTTGTCTCCCATTATACATTCTTTTATATATTTTGCAAATATTTTATTTCTGTATTTTTCAAAAAAATTTATGACATTATTCTTTCTTTCGATTGACTTTATATGAAATGAATACTACCCTTATAAGCAATATTAAAATTGTAACAAAAGCAATCGTTTGCAATATGTTTTTATTTATAGAGATATCAAAGGGGGATTTTCTATATGTTTAAAGAAGCAATATATCATAGACCAAAAGACAATTACGCATACGCTTATGATGAAGAAACGCTTCATATTCGATTGCGTACCAAAAAAAATGATGTGGATATCGTCTCATTTATTCATGGTGATCCTTATGAATGGCAAGATGGGAAATGGATCACAGCAAACATGCCAATGAAAAAAAGTGGATCAACAGATTTATTTGATTACTGGTTCATTTCAATCAAACCGAAATTTAAGCGCTTACGATATGGGTTTGAACTAAAAAATAATACGGAAACGATCATCTATACAGAACGTGGCTTTTTCCATGAAACACCTAATGGTGATGTGGGCAACTTTTTTTGCTTTCCATTTATTCATCAACAGGATGTTTTTAAAGCACCTTCATGGATAAAAGATACAGTCTGGTATCAAATTTTCCCTGAACGATTTGCTAATGGGGATCCTACATGTAATCCAGTAGATACACTACCTTGGGCGAGTACTGATCCAACACCTACTAATTTTTTTGGAGGAGATTTTGCCGGAATCATTCAACGGCTTGATTATCTTGTAGAACTCGGTATTTCTGGAATTTACTTTACTCCTATCTTTGCAGCACACTCGAATCATAAATATGACACAATTGACTACATGGAAATTGATCCGCAATTTGGGACGAAGGAAACTTTCAAAAAATTAGTTATCGCCTGCCACGAACGTGGTATAAAAGTCATGCTAGACGCCGTTTTTAACCATAGTGGGTACTTTTTTGATAAATTTCAAGATGTGCTAGAAAAAGGTGAGCAATCTCGCTATATCAACTGGTTTCATATTCATGAGTTTCCAATCGTGACAGAGCCACTTCCGAACTACGATACCTTTGCATTTACACCCTATATGCCAAAATTAAATACTGCCCATCCAGATGTAAAAGAGTATTTACTCGAGGTAGGACGTTATTGGGTACGGGAATTTCACATTGATGGCTGGCGCCTCGATGTAGCAAATGAAGTCGATCATAACTTTTGGAGAGAATTTCGTAGTGAAGTAAAAGCAATTAACCCTGAGGTCTATATTTTAGGAGAAATTTGGCACGATGCTCTGCCATGGTTACAAGGTGATCAATTCGATGCCGTTATGAGCTATCCTGTCACCAATGCCCTACATTCTTATTTTGCAAACGAAACAATTGGGGCAAGTGAATTTATGGAACAAATTACAACTTCTCTTCACTCCTATTCCATGAACGTAAACGAAGCTGCTTTTCATCTATTAGACAGTCATGATACACCGAGAATTTTAACAACCTGTAGTGAAAATAAAGATAAAGTAAAATTACTATATATATTCCACCTTTCTTTCATCGGTTCCCCATGCATTTATTATGGTGATGAAATCGGCATGGACGGCGGAATGGATCCTGAGTGCCGAAAATGTATGATTTGGGATGAGGATAAGCAAGATAAAGCATTATTTAAGCATATACAAACATTAATTTCATTACGGAAACAATACAAAGCATTTGGTAGCCATGGGGCATTTCAATTCATTGAAGCAAATGATGAACAGGGTTATATTTCTTATACGAAGACATATGGAGAAGAAACAATCTTCATTGTTTTAAATCCAACAAACAATGAAATATCCGCCCCTATACCTTTTGATATCTCTAGTAAAAAAATCGTCAACCTATATACAAATGAAGAATTTTCTGCAGAGGCAAACTCATTACAGGTTACACTTCCATCATATGGATTTTCAATTTTGAAATGGTAAAATATAGAGTGAAATTTTAATCAGTGAGGGCTTCTTCATCCCCCACTGACTATTAGTTCTGATCAATCGGGATTTTACGAAATAAAGGCTTGATCAAATTTTTCACATTATCTGTCTCCACTTGTTGTTTACGTCCGAAAATCATAAGTTTCTTTGTGCCTTCAGCCTATAGGGTGAAGTTGTGAATTCATTGTCTTTTTTCCTTTCTTGAAAGTTTAGGTTTCTTTTGAGACTGTGGTATGTTGATATGCCTTGAAGCCATGAATTGTTTTTTGAAATCAAAATAAAAATACAAATGTGTACTTAGAGACAAGAAAGCAACTGAAAAAAATGAAGAAAGAATGATCAGTACGATCGCCATAGATTTTTGGCTCAAAACCCAATACCAACTTGACCAATCATATAACCTAAACCTGAAAAAAATACGATTTTAGGAATTTTTACATCTTGATCTGTTATCTTCCTTAAGCGGGCTGTAAAATATTTAATCCAGAATAACACGGATTTATAAACAACAAAACCATATGCTATAAGCGATAAGATAAAAAATAAAGGTGACTCTAGCTCTACGAATTCGTATGCCAACTTTTGAACAGCTATAAAGCTGCAAATTGAGATACTGAATGCGACAAATCCAGTATATAGTAAATGTTGTAATTGAGGCTGCCGAGGCTTATAAATCAAAATCCAAATTCCCCATAGATTGCATATCACATAAAATGGAAGAGACACGTAAGAATATATACCTCGCGGTGGAAAAAGGTAACAAATGAACAACACCCCTTTAATTTGCATGTTTAATATGCGAATTAAAAGGGGTGTTGTTCATTATCTTAATTTATACACTCTCGCTTCATATGGCCGTAAATCAATACTCTCAATTATTTCATCTTGCACATCATAATTGTGTATTAATAATTCTGAACTATTATAAGCTATCTCTTTCGGTATTTTAAATACACACTCATCCTCAGTAAAGTTCGCAATCACCAGTAATTCTTCATCTTTCCATTTTCTTATATAAGCAAAAACAGATGGATGATCCTCTAAGATCAAATCATATGTACCATACACAATGATTTCATGTTTTTTACGAAGCTCAATCAATTTCTTGTAGTAATAAAAAATAGAGTTTGAATCTTGTAATGCTTGTTCTACATTGATTTCTTTATAATTAGGGTTTAATCCAATCCATGGTTCCCCGGTAGTAAATCCAGCGTATTCTGTTGCATTCCACTGCATGGGTGTTCTCGCATTATCTCGCCCTTTTATATAAATCGATTGCATTACTTGTTCTTCATCTTCACCACTCTCTATTACTTTTTCACGGTACATATTCAGCGTTTCAATATCTCGGTACTTATCAATCGAATCAAAGTGAACATTTGTCATCCCAATTTCTTCTCCTTGGTAAATATAAGGAGTGCCTTTCATCATATGAAGTACCGTCGCTAACATTTTCGCTGATTCTATGCGATATGCTTTATCATTACCAAAGCGAGAGACCACACGAGGCTGATCATGATTATTCCAATACAGACTATTCCATCCCGTTTGTTCTAAAGCTTTCTGCCATTTTGTCAAATTCTGCTTTAACGTAAGGAGTGAACACGGCTTTACGTCCCATTTCCCCCCTTCTCCAGAATCTAAATCCATATGTTCAAACTGAAATACCATTTGTAATTCTTGACGTTCTTCTGCTGTATAAAGTTTAGCTTCCTCTGTTGTTACACCTGGCATTTCACCAACTGTCATAACATCGTATTTTGACAATACCTTCTCATTCATTTCATGTAAGTACGTGTGAATGTTCGGTCCATTCATAAAGTATTGATGGCCTGAAACATAACCTTCTTTGTCTGTTTTCACAGTTGGTAATCCCTCTGTTTTAGAAATAAAGTTAATCACATCCATACGGAAACCATCAATTCCTTTTTCAAGCCAAAACTCCATCATTTCATAAACGTCTTTTCGTACCACTTCATTATCCCAATTTAAATCAGGTTGCTTTTTAGAGAATAAGTGTAAATAATATTCATCTGTCGCTTCATCATACTGCCAAGCAGATCCACTAAAAGCTGCTCCCCAATTATTTGGCTCTTTTCCCTCTGTACCAGGGCGCCAAATATAGTAATCTCGATACGGGTTATCTTTTGACTTGCGAGATTCGATAAACCAATTATGTTCATCAGAAGTATGGTTAACAACTAAATCCATCATTAATTTCATATTACGTTTATGCATTTCGTTTAATAATTCGTCCCAATCGTTCATTGTTCCAAACTCATCCATAATCTTTCGATAATCGCTAATATCATAGCCATTATCATCATTTGGAGATTCATAGACTGGTGATAGCCAAATAACATCTATACCTAGTTCCTGTAAATAATCAAGCTTTGAAATTATTCCACGAAGGTCACCAATCCCATCACCATTACTATCCATAAAACTACGTGGATAAATTTGATATACAACACTTTCTTTCCACCATTGTTTTCTCATCATGCTACCCCATTTCATTTTTCTTATCAAAAAATCTCAGGTGCAAACGTTTTCATTAATGAATGATAGCAGATTTTATAAGAATTGAAAATAGCGCTTACATTTTTCTCTTTTCATTTAGTCAGTTTACATAGATAAAAGGCTTTATTTATTAAATATTTTACTCTATTCATGAAAACGTTTTATTTTTTTGTATCATTTTTATTTATTTTTCAAAAACATTCGTTTATAATAAATTCAAAGAAAACGTTTGCATAATTTTTCTAGGAGGAAAAGTCATGGCAGAACTAAAGTTAGAAAATATTTATAAAATTTATGATAATAACGTAACAGCAGTAACAAACTTCAATTTACACATTCAAGATAAAGAGTTCATTGTTTTCGTTGGTCCATCCGGATGTGGAAAATCGACGACATTACGAATGGTAGCTGGACTTGAAGATATTTCAAAAGGGGAATTTTCTATTGATGGTAAAGTAATGAATGATGTTCCTCCCAAAGATCGCGATATCGCAATGGTCTTTCAAAACTATGCTCTCTATCCACATATGAGCGTTTACGATAACATGGCATTTGGATTAAAGCTTCGTAAAATCCCAAAAGACGAAATTGATCGCCGTGTAAAAGACGCAGCGCAAATTTTAGGGCTTTCGGAGTATTTAAACCGAAAACCAAAAGCATTATCTGGCGGACAGCGTCAACGTGTTGCGTTAGGTCGTGCGATTGTCCGTGACGCAAAAGTTTTCTTAATGGACGAGCCGTTATCAAATCTAGATGCAAAATTACGTGTAGCAATGCGCTCAGAAATTTCTAAACTACATCAACGGCTTGGAACAACAACAATTTATGTAACACATGATCAAACAGAAGCGATGACAATGGCTTCACGCCTTGTCGTTATGAAAGATGGAAAAATCCAGCAAATAGGTTCACCAAAAGAAGTATATGAAACACCTGAAAACATTTTCGTTGGTGGATTTATCGGCTCACCTGCAATGAATTTCTTCCGTGGTAAATTAACAGAACAAGACTTTGTTATAGATGATAAAATAACTATCAAAGTATCTGAAGGCAAAATGAAATTATTACGTGAACAAGGCTATGTGAATCAAGAAATTGTCTTAGGAATACGTCCAGAAGATATCCATGATGAACTTCTATTTTTAGAGGCTTCACAAGGCACAACATTTACAACTCAAATTGTAGTTGCCGAACTATTAGGTGCAGAATCTATTTTATATATGAAACTTGGAAATCAAGATTTTGCAGCCCGTGTTGATGCAAGACATACCTTTTCACATGGTGATCAAATCAAACTTGCATTCGATATGAACAAGGCACATTTCTTTGATAGTAAAACAGAAAAACGTATTCGCTAAAATATCGCTTTTCTTCACCTCAAACAGATACAAGAAAACCGTCCGCATATATTTTTGGGGCGGTTTTCTATTATTATATTAGGGTTCCTGCTGCATGAAATGACCGTTCTTCGGCACTAAAAATACCAAAAACAGGTAAATCAGTTAGTGTCACTTCTTCTTGCTGTTTCATAAAAGATGACGTCAATTGCTTTATTTCTATCCAAACGTCATTAATACAAAGTATATTGGAATCGTTCTCTTGTTGACGTGAAAAATTAGAATCTATTTTATATAATCCAGCATTGTTAAAGAGCACATCAATACGATTATAAGCGTCAATAGCTACTTCGATAACACGTTGCCAATCTCTTTGTTTCGCCATATCATGGGTTACAAAAAGCGCCTCTCCACCTAATTCTACAATTTTCTCCGCTGTTGCTTGTCCATTTTCCTGATCAATATCCGTCACAATTACTTTTGCACCTTGTTCTGCCAACAAAAGAGCTGTACTACGTCCAATACCGATGCCACCGCCAGTTACAACGGCAACTTTTCCTGCAAGCTTCATCGTCATTACCCCTTCTATAAGTCTTACCGTCATTCAGTATACTCCTTTCGCCTTTAGCTCTGCAAGCAGGAAAAGTCAACATTACCACTTGTATGCGTTCACCTTTTTGTTTTCTCTTTTTTCTTACTGTTATATTGATCAAAAGCTAGACCGATAAAAATAAGTATCACCCAAAAAAGCAAGCTACTGCCCGTCATTTTGATCACCCCTTTGTTATATAACACGATTGTTTCATTTATTATATCATTTTCTTAATTTTCAATCTAATGTACAAAAAAATAGGATATGTTAAAAAGTTTGCCTTCGCTTACTTTCTAACATATCCGACATCAATATGGAGGGTACTATATAGGAGATGTCCGCCCTATATGAACTCCATTATATCAATTAAATTGATCGAATTTTGTAAAAATTTTAAAAGTGTATAGAATTTTTTTACATCTCTTAAATTTCTTCCTTTTTGAATAACATATTGTCACTCAAAAAGGAAGAACTACAAAATATAACCATTTATCTTTCTATTCTATTATTCTTTAAACAAGGCTCATCACTTTCGTTTTCATAATTATATCATGGAAACCACAATTATCATGACGGAACAACATCATGTATACATTACACATAGATGGTATTCCAAGTAGCAATATGTTCGGTAATAACAATACAAAGAAACGTATTGTTATCGTTTGAATTGTTAACTTTTCACTTGTTAATGATATAAGTCTTATTCTGGTTATTTTCTTACCAATTGTACAACCGTTCCATATAAATGGAACAAGAATAAAATATATAGCCATTAATATTAAAACAAGCGCAAGATCATATCGATAATCACCTAAGCTTATATTAAAGCGATTGAAAATGGCTCCATAATTTCCCGTTACAATTGCCACAACCGCCCCATACATCACCGAGATTAGAAACATATCGATAATGGAAGCACCTATGCGATTCATTACCACCGCTGGACGATGCATCTTTAACTTCATTTTATGTCGACTCCTTTGTATCCTACTTTACCTGTCTCATAGTACCATTTCTAAAAACCATTGTAAATAACTCATATATTGGCGTTTCTCTTCCTTTTCTTGTACAATGTGTTTACAACAAGCATTTTATAAGGAGGGCCTCATATTGAAGCGATTGATGACCGTAATCGCCATTATATTATTGACTGGTTGCACAACAAACTCTAATAGCCATTCAGCTTACACCATCAATGACGAATATGAACTAATAAAAACTTCCAAAAATGCATTTGAACTTTTCCCAACACAAGATGCTGTATATGCTACACAATATGTCCCAGCTAAAATTGTAGAAATTGCTTGGGACGATATATATATTATTGCAAAACAAATTGAAGAAAAATCTGACCCAAACAACCCAGAATCTAGTATTACAAATAAGCAGAGCGAATATTATTGGATTATTGATATGAACAACAATCGTCGCTTTGGTCCTTATAATGAAAAGCAATTTCAGGAACAAAAAGAAGCATTTCGAATTTCTGAACAATTACAAGCCATAGAAACTTATTTAAACGAACAAAACAAACAGTCCTCAAGCACATAAAAACGGCTGTTTGTTTCAAAAATGGTATACTTTTTCAGTCCATTTGTTGATTTTGATAACTTGGATGTTCCTCTTTTATCGTGATAACAGTACCGCATTTTTTACAAATTTCTACCTCAGCCACTGTCTGTGCAAATAAAGTAAGATAGTTTTTTTGGTCTGGTGCTATCGTTCCTTTTTCTATTTCTTTACTACCACATTCGTAACATCTTTTTTCCATTTTTCTTCCCCCTTTGCACTTTATAATACATTCGCTTTGATTTGACAAATTTCCTGTTCATTTTCTATACAAAAAACATCTCACTTAGACAGTGAGATGTTAAATGTTTGCGGTTCTGCAACAATGTCATGTGTTTCATTCGATACAAGAACATCAGTTGTAAATGCGATTTGGGTAATCTCTTTGTTCTCATCATCGAGTATTAATCCAATTATCCCTTCCCTTGTTTCACCTCGCTTATACTCTTCTTTTGTAACATTTTTCGTGTCTACAAGCGTATCCTCTTCATATAAGAAGTTTTGTTTTGGGACATTGAATTGCTGTGTTCCATTAATCGTGACATCATTTATAGAGAAAAACTGCATGTCTTTATCTCCGCTATTTTCTACCTTATATGTAATTTCCACATAGCGCACTTTATCTGCAATATCTTTTCCACTTAACGAAGCGTACAACTCAGCATCTTCTCGATTAACTTTATCTCCAAGTCTACGCTGCACTTCCTCTGGAGTTAATGCTGTATATACCTTCAATGTATCTTTTGCATCTTGACTCATTTGTGATAATGCGATAACTTTTACATCTTGCACATGAATTTTCATTGGAAGTACTTCAAATGTTTGATTCACATGTTTTAGTTGTTCTAATTTAAATGTACCCCATCCTTTTTCTTTTACAGCCTGTCCAACTTTCTTTAATTCCTTGCCACCATACTCAGTTGTTTCTGGAATAGTTTCTTTCTTTACCTCTTTTTTTTCTTCCTTTTGAAAACAACCACTGAGCAAAACGATAGAACTACATAAAATACAAATACTTTTCCATACTTTCATCTTCTTATTACTCCTAACACTCTTATTCATAATTAACTAGATTATTCCTTTACTTTATATACTGCTGAAACAATGAATATCCCCAAAAAACACTTGTAATTCCGGATACTATTATACTCCCGATTTGTAAAATTTGAAAATACAGGTCTAACAATGCATGAGCAGTAAACACGCCAAGCGGTAAGTTCAAATAAAAAACCTAACCATATATGTCCACTGGCACCGTACGGCCGAAAATGCAAAACATATTCAAAATCGGGCGCCATGCTTCCTAATACTAATGCTGTCACTGAAACATATCTTGGTTTCATGCAAAAGGGAATGACAGCAGTCAGATGTGCAAATGTAAACAGCCTATGTTACTTTCCTTCTGAAACTAAAAAATCTTCCTATATAAGACATCCTCTATCATAACGATATCGATTCTTTATATGCAATACTTATTTTGACATTGGAATATCTATACTTTAAATGATATAATCTAAATGTAATTTTTAGGAAATAATCAAGTGACATGATGTTGACACTCATACTTGTATTTTTTCTATGGAAACATATAAAAATAGCACAGTATATTCCAAGTTCACTAAGTTTTATTATAAATAGAAACACATATGACTGGTACGAGTTAGGTTTCTCTACTTTACAATTTGTTATTTTATTTGCAAGTTGTCTGACTCTTGTATTTGCTTCTATATTAGAAACAAAATCTTCAACGAATTGAGGTATATAGTTTGAATGAACATACAACCTTTCTAAAGAGCGTCTCCTTACAAAAAGAACATATTCCTACTTTTTCCGTGTATCCATATTGTTTGCCTGCCATCCGAACATTACAATCACTCGATTTCCACCCTAATGTCACATTTATTATTGGAGAGAACGGAACTGGGAAATCTACATTGTTAGAAGCCTTAGCCATCGCTTTAGGGTTTAATGCAGAAGGTGGAACAAAAAATTTTCGTTTTGCTACTCATGATTCGCACTCACCCTTACACAAATATATTCGAGTAGCAAAAAGCTTTGTTGCACCAAAAGATGGATTCTTTCTACGCGCGGAGTCGTTTTATAACGTTGCTTCTTACATTGATAAGATTGACACAAATGAGGATGCAGCTTTAGGGAATAAGATCATCGATTCATACGGAGGTATATCCTTACATGATCAATCTCATGGTGAATCATTCTTTTCTTTATTTATGAATCGCTTTTCAGGACAAAGCTTATACATTTTAGACGAGCCTGAAGCAGCTTTATCTCCAATGAGACAGCTTTCTATGCTAATTCGTATGCACGAGTTAGCAGAACAAGGAGCACAATTCATTATCGCTACCCACTCTCCTATTTTGATGGCCTATCCAGAGTCGAGTATATATTCGTTCTCACAAGAAGGAATCACTGAAACAACCCTAGAGGAAACTGAGCATTATCAAACGATGAAACTCTTTTTCGAGAATCGCGATCGCTTGTTTCATCATTTGTTCCAATCATAAAGCAAAAGATAATATTGCTCGTTGATATCCAAAAAAGAAGAAGCAGCAAGCTGCCTCTTCTTTTTTATAGTGCTTCTATAAATAACGCTACCCCAATGCCACCACCGACACAAAGGGATGCAATGCCTTTTTCTAAACCTCTTCTTTTTAATTCGTGAATTAAACTTACCGTAATACGTGCACCTGTACAACCAATTGGATGCCCAAGTCCAACACCACTTCCGTTGACATTTACTTTCTCACGGTTTAAGCCAAGTTCCTTCTCAACCGCTAAGTATTGTGCCGCAAAGGCTTCATTGATTTCTAATAAATCAGCATCTTCTAATAACCAATTTACTTTCTCTAAACCTTTACGAATTGCTGGTGCTGGACCAATCCCCATAATTTTCGGATCTACCCCAGCTACAGAATAACCAACGATTCTAGCTAATGGTTGTAAGCCTTTCTCCCTAGCCTTTTCTTCACTCATTAATACTAAAACTGCACTTCCATCATTAATACCTGATGCATTCCCTGCAGTTACTGATCCACCTTTACGAAATGCTGGCTTTAACCCCGCCAATTTTTCAGCTGTAATATCTGCACGTGGATGTTCATCTTTTGAAAATACTACTTCTTTTCTACGCTCTTTTATTGTAATAGGAACAATTTGATCATCAAAATAACCTGATTCAATTGCCTGAAGAGCTAATTGATGACTACGCAACGCAACTTCATCTTGTTCCTCTCTTGTAATTTCATATTGCTCAACTAAATTTTCCGCTGTTTCCCCCATCATAATATGGTGGATTGGATCTTCTAAAACTTCCCACACCGTATCACGAATCTCTCCATGTTGAAGACGCTGTCCCCATCGGTGTTGTTTTAATGCATAAGGACTTGAGCTCATCGCTTCTACTCCACCCGCAATAACAACCTCACTTACACCTAACTGAATTTGCATTGCTGCTGACATAATCGCTTGCATACCTGAAGAACATTGACGCTGAATCGTATAACCTGTAACCGTTTCTGGAAATCCTGCTGCTAATGCAGCTGTTCGCGCTGTATTTGCTTCATCTGTTCTTTGAATACAATGTCCTAAAATGACTTCATCCACTTCATGAGGTTCTACTCCACCTCTTTTAACAGCTTCTTGAAGTACAGGAACAACTAATTCTACTGGTGTTACATTTTTTAGCGCTCCCCCAAAAGTTCCAATTGGCGAACGAACTGCAGCTGTAATGACCACATTATGCATCTTGCACTTGCCCCTCTCTTATGTACCCTAGTAAGTTTTTGGATGGAATAACATAAGATGTATATCTAAATTTATCATACTACAAACATACCAGAAAAATCAAAAAATTTAATATAATAAAAATAGAGAGAATCTTCCTCTCTATTCGGTCAATGCGTATAAAAATTTTTGCAAAATTTTCTCTGTTGTTTTATTTAAATTAGGTAATTTTTCAGCTGGAAAATACTTAAGATCCAGACTTTCTTCATCAAGCTCTATTTCACCACTTACATGATGCGCTTGGTATAGATGAATCACATTATAAATTTCATCCCCATTTGGATAGCGATAATATACATCTTTCCCAGAAAGAACACCAAGAAATTGCAACGTCTTCACTTCTAATCCTGTTTCTTCAAAGAACTCTCGCCGAGCCGTTTCTTCCGTTGTTTCACCTAACTCCATTGCACCACCTGGTACACCCCAATCATATGTATCCGAACGATATTGAAGCAATACTTCTTGTTTTTCATTTAAAACAATTACTGCCGATCCTACAAGAATTAACGGCCTTGTACCGACTGATTTTCTTAATTCTTCAATATACCCCATTGCAAACCTCTCCTTTCCTCATCCTTCCTTATCATAGCAAACTTTCTTATTTTTTTGTGTGATGAAAAAAATATTCCTACTAGCAAAAAAAGGGAGCATTCGCTCCCTTTTCATTACTTTTATTTTCGAAAACTTTCATATTTAACTGCTTCAAATGCCTTTTCAATCTCTTCATTTCTATAATGAACATATGTAAAACGTCCTAATTCTACTAATCGAGAGATTTCTTGTAATGCCTTTTGCTTTTCATATGTCTCTTTAATCATTACATGTACATAAAATTTCATAAGTGGATGTTCATATAAAGTTTCTCCAACCTCCACATATACATCCTCTACCCCTTGTACCACTCTTACATAACTCGCAAACTGATAAACGGCTTCTCGATCTGACACAATTTTTAATGTGTACATATATTCTCCCCCTTTTCTTTTACTATATCAGAATGAATAACATATAATTTAATTAAACTATGAATATTTTCCGACTTCTTCCACTTATTCTTATATCCATATTATTCATTCATCTGTATCTTCTCAGTTAAAAACACAGCTATCCACAAAAGAAAATTTTAATCACTCATTATCAATCGGACTTTTCCAAACGGTTCTCCCACCTTATTTCTTTGGGTAGAGTCTTACTTCCTGTTAACGTAGGATAAAACACGTTGTATACAATATTTTCCCAGCAATTCCAACCCATCAAAATACACCTAATTTATAAGGATTATATCCATACATAACCGTTTCCTTTCACATAATATATTAATAAACTATTTTCCATTTGAGGTGTTTCTAATGGATCCGTACGTAAATATATGTATTTGCATTGCCCCAGGCTCCGATATTAAAGACCACCGTATCGCCAAAGACTTAGCAATCGCTGAATCAATATGGCACCCCATTTCATTTCAAATTAAAGATGTCATTATACTAAATGAAGCATTTAAATTTCATGATGGTGAAATTAGCTATATGGATTCTGTCCGAAACCAGCCTAAAGTTTCTTCCTTTTTTAACACCTGTTCATCAGAAGTTCCCGATTGTGATATTTATATTTGTTATATCGGAAGTAATTACTTTAAAGAACAATCCGTCATTGCATGTGCCTATTCATTTGTTATAAACCAAATCCTCACAGGTTATATCATCCTTACTAACGCTGCTTCTCCTATGAAAAATATATATACACTTGCACATGAAATGGGACATATTTTATTTACAAGGCGGATTAACGGAAAGCTTACCCATGCAGATCCGCATTCTCCAAACGGATCTGAACACCATCCTTCTTCAAGTAATCTCATGTATCCAATTGTTCCTCGTCCTGACAAAGTACACATTGAATCTTTATTAACAAGTGAACAGAAAAATCTCGCTTTGCAAAGCCCCTTATTACACAAAAAAAAACAGTAACAATACTATTACTGTTTAAAATCATATATTGGCTGCACAGAAAACCGCTCTCACTCAAGACCCCTGTATACTATTTCTTTGGAGATACTTCCGCATGTACCCAAAGCAGCCTTTTTCCTTATACTCCTAATTGACACTTTTTCGCTCTTCTATTTTCATAGACCATCTCAATAATCCATATAAACTAGCATACATAAGTAAAATTTCTAGCACTCCCCAGTATGGATTTTGTTTTCCTAACTCTTTAAATGCAAACATAATTGATAATGGAACAATTAACACAAAGATTCCAATCCAGCCAAGTGCATATACTTCGCCAATAATAAGTAGTAAAAAGATAATTGCAGCCAGTATATAGCTTTGCATAGTAGACAATTGTAAGACAGGAGTTCCATACCCTTTATTAACAAACATTAATAACACTAGTAATACAATTGGAATCATCACTATTGCATAAATAATCCCAAATTCTTTTAATTTGCTTTTGAAAGACGACATCCGAAATGCAATAATTGTCCCAATAATAGTAATCATTAAAACGATTGGATATCCAATTAATTGTACATTTGTTAATGTAAATTGATGATTTGGATTATTAAACAAAATATTAGTTAGTAACCAATATCCACCAACCCCAATCATCATCCCCAGAATGCTCCTTATACTCCCTCCTTTATCTGTCTCCATTTCTTTCGCCAATTCATCTGCATACTCTTTCGGCGAATCTCCAAAAATATCCCTTACCCTCTTCCCCCGTTTCTCTCCTTCAATTAAATGAAGCTCTGCATCTTCTAAAAATGCATTTATATCTTCTTCCTTCATTCCTTTTGTTAACAAATACACTTTCATATCTATTAAAAACTTTTCTCCTTCTTTAGAAACTTGCATTATCATCTTCTCCCCTTTCCTTTTAGCAAACGTTCTACACTGCTTTGCATCACTTCCCAGCGTTCCATAAATTCATCAAGTGCATCTTCACCTTTTTCTGTTAATGTGTAATATTTTCGCTTCGGACCAGTTGAAGATTCTTTCATTACGCTCGTAATTAGCCCTTCCTTTTGCATCCGTATTAATAATGGATAAATACTTCCTTCACTTGCCATAGTGAAACCATACTTAGCTAGTTTTTCACTCATTTCGTATCCGTATATCTCTCCTTCAGAAATAATTGCAAGGAGACAGCCTTCTAAAATCCCTTTCAGCATTTGACTTGTCGACATAATTCAAATCCTCCCTCTATCTTGTTTTACAAGATAGATAAGCATAAGTATCTTGCTTTACAAAATAGTATAGCAAAAGCTATTTTGCAAAACAAGATAGTCCAGTATATTTTTCCAAATCTTTGCAGGATTTTCATTACATTCCCTCTAAATAGAGCAATAAGGTAAATCTTATATATAAAGGAGTGCTCTCATCATGGTTACAAATCGTGTCGTCTTTTTAACAGGTGCTGCAAGTGGTATTGGTTATGAAATGGGAAATGCATTTGCAAAAGAAGGAGCAAAAGTGGTGATTAGTGATCGTCTTGAAGATCGTGCAAAAGAAGCTGCTGAACAGTTACGCAAGGAAGGATATGAGGCAATCGGTCTAAGATGCGATGTGACATCTGAGCAAGAAATATCCGAAGCGATTTCTGAAACTATTACTAAATTCGGCTCACTTGATGTATTAATAAATAATGCTGGTATGCAACATGTCTCACCAATTGAAGAATTTCCAACCGACAAGTTTGAACTTCTTATTAAAATTATGCAGATCGCACCGTTCATTGCCATAAAACATACTTTTCCAATTATGAAAAAACAAAAGTATGGGCGGATTATTAATGTTGCCTCTATTAACGGACTTGTCGGATTTGCCGGGAAAGCTGCCTATAATAGTGCGAAACACGGCGTAATTGGTTTAACAAAGGTTGCCGCGTTAGAGGGAGCTACTCATGGGATTACAGTAAATGCTCTCTGCCCAGGTTATGTGGACACACCACTGGTTCGAAACCAACTCCAAGATTTAGCAGCAACAAGAAATGTTCCACTAGAGCGTGTATTAGAAGACGTTATTTATCCACTCGTACCACAAAAACGATTGCTAGCTGTGGAAGAAATTGCTAGTTATGCTTTATTTTTAGCAAGTGAGAAAACAAAAGGAGTAACTGGTCAGGCTGTTGTTATAGATGGCGGCTATACATCACAGTAGCTCTTTTTTGATTGCAAAAAAAGGCTTATGCTTCTTGAAAGCATAAGCCTTTTCCCTCACTTCGTTTCATGCGGAGCTTCATATCTTGTCATCTGTTGTGGTAATTTCTCAATTGCAACAATTACACCATCTAATTTACTTTCAATACGATGCAGTAAATATAACGTCACAACGATTGGAAATCCAACATTACCGATCATAGATATCCATTCCTCCATCTACTTCCCCTCCTTTCTTTTACATAAATAAGCAAAAGAAAGGAAATTTGGCAATAAAAAAACAAGCTACTATATATTAGCTTGTTTTTCAAATAATAAAGCAATCTCTACTGCATAATCCCCTTGTAGAATTCCCTTTTCAGTAATAATTCCCGTAATAAGATCATGAGGAGTTATATCAAATGCAGGATTATAAACACTGACGCCCTTTGGAGCAATTTGTTTTCCAAAAACCTTTGTAACTTCAGATTCGTCACGTTCTTCAATCACAATTTCAGCACCCGTTTTCTTCGTGATATCAAATGTAGAAAGTGGGGCAGCAACATAGAAAGGAATATGAAAATACTTTGCTAATATAGCTAAATTCAGGGTTCCTATTTTATTTGCTGTATCACCGTTCGCAACAATTCGATCTGCCCCTACAATTATAGCAGTAATATGTTTTCTTCGGATCACATGAGCTGCCATATTGTCTGTAATGAGTGTTACATCAACACCAGCTTGTTGCAATTCCCATGTAGTAAGACGCGCTCCTTGCAAGACAGGTCTTGTCTCACATGCATAAGCATGTAAGTTTATCCCACGCTCTTTTCCAATATAAAACGGAGCTAGTGCTGTTCCATAACGAGCCGTAGCAATACTTCCAGCGTTACAAATCGTTAAAATATGATCTCCATCTTTAAATCTAGTTAAAGCATGTTCCCCAATACTACGGCACACATTTTCATCTTCTTGCTGAATTTTAAGTGCTTCCTCTTCCAACATTTTTCTCGATTCTTTAATTGTTGTTGCTTTCTTAATAGAGCTACTCATACGATCAATTGCCCAAAATAAATTAACAGCTGTCGGACGTGCGGTTGCTAAATAATCACAATCGCGTTTGAAAATTTTTTTAAACTCAGTGATATTCATAGCATTATATTTTTTTGCTGCAAGTGCTAAACCAAAAGCAACTGTAATACCAATTGCAGGTGCCCCGCGTACTTCTAACATAACGATACTTTTCCATACATCTTCAATACTATTCAATGTTTTATATTCTACAACATGTGGTAATCTCGTTTGATTTAATAAAGTAATAGAATCTCCCTTCCAACTTACAGAACGCGGAACAGCAACTGTTGCGCTCATACTCTTGCCTCCTCTCCAGAAACAATATATCGAAATATTGTTTGAAACACACGAACATCTGCATTTGTTGCTTCATGTAATAGTAATTCTCTTCCTAAGTATAACGCTTGCTTTTTTGCTTGAATTCTTCGACTTTTATTCTTAATCCCATCTAAATCTACTACATGTGCTAATCCAATTGTTCGACGAATGATTTCACAACCAGCAAATCCAACTGCGTCAGCAAAAATATTTTGTAGCACAATCGCAAGCCATTGTTTCTCCTTTGTATACGGTTCTATCCCTTCTAATAGCCATAGCTTCGTGAATACTTCTACAAAATTACTCCATGTTTTTTCAATATGATAGAATAAAATATCTCGTTTCTCGTCTTCCCTTGCTAGTGCATTCAACAATAAATTTGCAATAAATTGACCAAGGTCAAATCCAAGCGGTCCAAATGTTGCAAACTCCGGATCAATTACCTTCGTTTCAGAAGATGATGAAAAAATACTACCTGTATGTAAATCACCATGAATTAACGCTTCTTTTCTCGTTAAAAATTTATATTTATACTGCGCTACCTGTAATTTTAATTTCTTATCACACCAAAGTTCATCTAAGACAGGTTGCAATTCTTTCTCATAATCGTTTGTTTCATAGTTCCCAAACGGATCTGTAAACACAAGATCTTCTGTAATTTTACAAAGATCAGGATTTACAAACTTTCCGTCTAACACCCTTTTCTCTTCTGCTAGTAGGCCAAAATCTGACGTATAAAACAAAACATGTGCTAAGAAGCGCCCAATATGCTGAGATAAAAGCGGATATTCTTCCCCTTCAACCAATCCTTTACGAGTAATTGTAAAAGCCGATAAATCCTCCATTACTGTCACAGCTAATTCTTCATCATGACCATATACTTTTGGTACATATTCTGGTACGTATTTTGCAAAAACTTGCAATGCTTGACTTTCAATCGTGGCCCTTCTTAACGAAAGTGGCCAGCTTTCTCCAACGACTTTTGCATATGGAAGAGCCTGTTTTACGATAAGGCCGCTTTCTCCATCATGGACCCTGAATACATAATTCAAGTTCCCATCTCCTATTTCATGACAAGTTAGCTTTGCGTCTGTCCTAAAGTATCCATGCTCTTTTACATACTGAACTGCTGTTTCTATTGTTAATGAACGATATCCCATTTTCTTATCCCCCTTTTTTAATGCAGAGGCTTTTCATCATAAGAAAAACCTCTTCCCATGAAGAAAGAGGTTTGAAGTTTATCTTCTCCCCTCTTATCTGTCAGAAAGCTATTCTTTCTGCTGGAATTAGCACCGTGCCTTTTTGGCGCATAAGCGCCCCATCTCGCAATGGTATTACGGTCGGTTGCTGGGTTTCATCGGGCCAAATCCCTCCACCTGCTCTTGATAAGAGTTGCATGATTTATTTGAATTTTTAACTTTCTGCTACAGACTATAACAAGAATAAAAATCATTTGTCAATATTTTTATTTATATAATTCTGGACGTCGATCGGCAAAGACAGGAATTCCCTTACGCACTTCTTTAACTTTTTCTAAGTTTAGCTTCCCATGCAAAATTGATTCTTCTTCTCCTGCTTCTACTACAATTTCCCCCCATGGATCAACAATAAGAGAATGTCCAGCAAACACATTATGTGGATCCTCTCCTGCTCTATTACACGCAACCACATAACATTGATTTTCAACCGCTCTTGCTTGAAGGAGTAAACGCCAATGAGCTAAGCGAACAAACGGCCATTCTGCTACAACGAATAACACATTTACCCCTCTTACAGTATAAACACGCATCCATTCTGGAAAACGAATATCATAACAAATCACACCACCACACTGTACACCATCCAATGTAAATTCTCCTGTTTCACTCCCCCCTATTAAATAGTTATGTTCATTCATCAACTGGAACAAATGGACCTTGCTATACTCATTTTGCAGTCTCCCCTCACGATCCACTATATACATCGTATTTGTAACACCGTGCTCTGTTTGCTTCGCAATGGAACCACCGACAATATTTACATCATATTTCTGTGCCCATTCTGAAAGAATCTGTTTTGTTTGGATCCCATCTCCATCTGCAATTTCCGGAAGTCTTTCTAAATCATAACCAGTCGTCCAAAGTTCAGGTAATACGACAATATCTGGTGTTCCTTGCATCGCTTCTTTTATTTTTTTCTTTGCATTTTCAATATTTATTTTCACATCACCAAAAGCAATATCCATTTGAATACATGCGATTTTCATTTTATCCACCTCATTTTCAATTTTCCCTTTACAAAAACTTGGAAAGGCTATATTATTTGTCACTAGAATTGTAACAATTTTCAAAAGAGGTGGAAAGTATGAAACATTTTCAACCTTCCAGGGTTGTAACATCCTTACCAACACAGTTTTTCGCTTCACTTGTTGCAAAAGTTAACAAAGTGGTGGAAGCAGGTCATGATGTTATCAATCTAGGACAAGGCAATCCAGATCAACCAACACCGCCGCATATCGTAACAGCTTTACAACATGCAGCAGAAAAAACAGTTCACCATAAATATCCACCATTTCGCGGGCATGAAAGCTTAAAAAAAGCCTTTGCGGCGTTCTATGAACGTGAATACGGAGTCAAAGTAAACCCTAAAACAGAAGTCGCTATTTTATTTGGCGGAAAAGCAGGGCTTGTTGAATTACCGCTTTGTTTCACAAACCCGGGTGATACAATTCTTGTCCCCGATCCAGGATACCCTGACTATTTATCAGGTGTCGCTTTAGCAAAAGCAAACTTTGAAACAATGCCATTATTAGCAGAAAATAATTTTTTACCAGACTATGCAAAAATTGATGAATCTATTGCCAAACAATCAAAATTAATGTTTTTAAACTACCCTAATAACCCGACTGGTGCTACTGCATCAAAAGAGTTTTTTGAAGAAACAATTTCCTTTGCCAATAAACACGATATTTTAGTCGTGCATGATTTTGCTTATGGTGCAATTGGCTTTGACGGCAACAAACCAACGAGCTTCTTACAAGCAAACGGTGCAAAAGATGTTGGCATTGAGATTTATACATTGTCAAAAACATTTAATATGGCTGGTTGGCGAATCGCCTTTGCTATCGGTAACGAAAGTGTCATTGAAACAATCAATGTATTGCAAGACCATATGTACGTCAGCATTTTTGGTGCTGTACAAGAGGCAGCTTGTGAGGCGCTATTAAGTTCACAAACTTGTGTGAATGAACTTGTTGAACGCTATGAATCACGAAGAAATACACTTATTACAGCTTGTTGTTCAATTGGCTGGGATGTTCTCGCACCAAATGGATCATTTTTTGCATGGCTTCCCGTTCCTAATGGTTATACATCGGAACAATTTACTGACTTATTGTTAGAACAAGCGCACGTAGCAGTTGCACCTGGAGTTGGGTTCGGGAAACATGGCGAAGGCTACGTTCGTGTTGGATTATTACATACAGAAGAGCGACTACAGGAAGCTATTCAACGAATCGATAAATTGAAAATTTTCAAAAAACCGTTGACATCGTAAAAAAACTCTGTCAAAATTCAGATATCGTAAAAATTAAAACATTTCAAAATACTTCTTATCAAGAGCAGGTGGAGGGACGAGCCCGACGAAACCCGGCAACCGATCTACAATTGTAGGCACGGTGCTAATTCTCGCAGCGTTACGCTGACAGATAAGGAGCTGGTTGTAAAAAAACCTCTCCTTAGCTGAGAGGTTTTTTTATTTAACTAGGAGGTTATGAAAATGAGCGGAATAACAGCAACCTATTTAATCCATGATGATTCTCTTCATTTAAACCAAAAAGCAGAGCAAATCGCTCTCGGTTTGACAATTGGTTCATGGACTCATCTGCCACACTTATTACAAGAACAATTAAAACAACATAAAGGCAACGTCATTCATGTCGAAGAGTTGGAAGAGCAAGAGCGTGTAAATACGTATCTTGGAAAAAAAGTAATACGTGGACTCATTAAAATTCATTATCCGTCAGTAAATTTCAGCCCGGATTTACCGGCTATTTTAACAACAGCATTTGGAAAATTATCGCTAGATGGCGAAGTTAAACTAATTGATTTAACAATTTCAGATGACTTAAAAGAACATTTCCCTGGTCCTAAATTTGGCATTGAGGGAATACGAAATCTCTTACATATTCACGATCGTCCACTTCTGATGAGTATTTTCAAGGGAATGATCGGTCGCAATATAGGATATTTAAAAACCCAATTGCGCGATCAAGCAATTGGCGGTGTAGATATTGTAAAAGATGATGAAATCTTATTTGAAAACTTATTAACACCGCTCACAAAACGAATTTCTGCTGGAAAAGAAGTATTACAGTCCGTATACGAAACATACGGTCATAAGACTTTATATGCAGTAAATTTAACGGGTCGTACCTATGATCTTAAAGAAACTGCAAAACGTGCTGCCTCAGCCGGTGCAGATATTCTTCTATTCAATGTATTCTCATATGGATTAGATGTACTGCAATCACTTGCTGAGGACGATGATATACCTATTCCAATTATGGCACATCCTGCTGTAAGCGGCGCATACGCTTCATCGGAATTATATGGATTCTCTTATCCATTACTACTCGGAAAGCTGCTTCGTTATGCTGGTGCAGATTTCTCTTTATTTCCATCACCATACGGCAGTGTTGCATTAGAAAAAAAAGAAGCTCTTCTTATTACAAATGAACTAATTGAAAAAGATCCGTCTTTAAAACGAAGCTTCCCTGTTCCATCGGCCGGTATTCACCCTGGTTTTGTTCCATTTATCCTTAGTGATTTTGGCAAGGATGTTGTCATTAATGCAGGTGGTGGTATTCATGGTCATCCAGCTGGGGCACAAGGCGGTGGAAAAGCATTTCGAGCAGCGATTGATGCTACTTTGCAAGGAACACCATTGCATGAAGCAGGTAACACTGATTTACATGTTGCACTGCAATTATGGGGAAATCCATCTCACAAGGTGACGCTATGAGTCTTCAAATTTTTTGTGACTTCGATGGTACGATTACGAACAATGATAATATCGTTGCTATTATGGAGAAATTCGCTCCACCAGAAGCTGAAACGATTAAACAAAAAATTCTATCACAAGAACTTTCTATTCAAGAAGGTGTTGGAGAGATGTTTTCCCTTTTACCTACAAGCTTACAAAATGACATCACTACTTTTATAAAAGAAACAGCGGTGATTCGAGCTGGATTCTCAGAGTTTGCACAGTTTGTCCAAATAAATCAGATTTCACTTCATATTATATCCGGAGGAATGGATTTTTTCGTCTACCCTCTTCTCAAAGGATTAATCAACCCAGATCATATTTATTGTAATACGACTGATTTTTCAGGGGAAACAATTCAGGTAAACTGGCCCCATCCGTGTGATGAAGATTGTAAAAACAAATGCGGTCTTTGTAAATCGACACTGATTCATCAATTAAGTTCAAACGGTGATTTTAATATTGTAATTGGAGATTCAATTACAGATTTACAAGCTGCAAAACTTGCTGATAAAGTATTCGCTCGTGATTTTCTCATTACAAAATGCCGAGAACATCAAATTTCCTATACGGCATTTGAAACGTTTTATGACATACAGACAGAAATTAAGCAATTGTTGGAGGTGATAAAATGAAACAACTTTTTCGCCAATGGGAAGAATTGAGTAAACTAAAGAAAGAATTAACGGATCGTAACTGGTTTCCTGCTACAAGCGGGAACATTTCAATAAAAGTAAACAATGCTCCAACTACCTTTCTTATTACAGCAAGTGGAAGAGATAAAACGAAAACTACACCTGATGATTTTCTATTAGTTGATCATACTGGAAAGGCTGTTTTAGAAACCGATTTACGTCCTTCAGCAGAAACATTGCTGCATACTCATATTTACAATCATACAGAAGCTGGATGTGTCTTACATGTCCATACAATTGATAACAATGTAATTACAAACGTATACGACAAAGAAGTTTCATTTTCTAATCAAGAAATCATTAAAGCTCTTAATATATGGGAAAAAGGGGCCTCTATCAAAATTCCGATTATTGAAAATCATGCTCATATTCCAACGTTGGGAGAAGATTTCCGAAAACATATTCATGGTGACGCTGGAGCCATACTAATTCGCAACCATGGTATTACAGTTTGGGGAAAAGATAGCTTTGACGCAAAGAAAAGACTAGAAGCATATGAGTTTTTATTCCAATTTCATATAAAACTATTATCAATTCAAGGAGGCGTTTCCCATGGCGCAAATTCGTATTCATGAAATAAATACCCGTATTGAAAATGAAGTGGAAGTGCAGCAATTTTTACAAGGAGAAGGCGTTTTATATGAGAAATGGGACATTTCAAAACTTCCTGCTCATTTAGAAGAAAATTACTCCTTAACTGACGAAAACAAAAAAGAGGTTTTAACAGTATTCTCCAATGAAATTGCTGATGTTTCAGAACGTCGAGGCTATAAAGCACAAGATGTTATTTGCCTATCAAATGCAACGCCTAGCCTTGATGAGTTATTAATTAACTTTAAACAAGAGCATCATCATACTGACGATGAAGTGCGCTTTATTGTCAGTGGGCATGGTATTTTTGCCATCCAGGGTAAAGATGATCGTTTCTTCGATGTTGAGCTTGAGCCTGGTGATTTAATCTCTGTACCTGAAAATACAAGACACTATTTTACTTTACAAGATGATCGCCAAGTTGTAGCCATTCGTATTTTTGTTACAACGGAAGGCTGGGTTCCTATTTACTAAGGTAGTTAGTTGAATAAAAGGTACTGGACCCCCTTTTCCATCCTTTTATTCACTCTACATATATACATCCTCCTATGGAACAGGCTTATTTCACAAATATGAAATAAGCCTGCTTTTTTATTTTCTCTTGCTTTGTAATATCTCCTGATGAATGTAAATTCATCATTAAAGATGACTGATGTCTACCTCATTTTTTTATTTTTCACTTTATCAAGTATGTTTCTCAATAAAATTTGAACATTTTTTGAACATTTTTTGAATTTTTTCTGAAAATTCTGTTTAAATTGTGATATAATACAAATAATAGAAAATGAAGTGAAAAAACTGCAAAAAGAGGGGGAAGAACATGAATTTAATTATAGCACTTATACTTGGGGTTACTTGTGGGGCTATTCCTGCTATTCTCGGGGCAATTATGGAGGAATTAGAGATTGGTATCTTCGGTTTTGTCGCATCCTCTGTAAGCGCTTTACTTTTTGGTTTGTACGGTGCTATTCCTGTCGCTATTCTCTTTGCATTATATATATTACGTCACGCTCGCACAAAGCAATTTAGTCGCAATCATATGGCTCAGATCATTCCATTTCCAATCGAACGCTCTCGCCGTGCTTCTAGCTTATAATTCCATTATTATATCCCCACCATACATCTACTTTAATATAACCTGCCTTTGTCAAAATTAGCTTCCAATTTTCCCGAAAAATATGTTAAAAATAAAAAAGTCCTCAAGTGAGGACTTTTTTATTTATTTAATTCCAAAAACTGGAACAATTCTTGTAAATGAAGAGCATCTTCTCCGTAGCTAACAGATACATAACATACCCCATCAATTTCAGCATGCATATATAAATCGATACCTTCACGGTCATACTTTAAAGCTAAATAAAATTCCATTTCTTCTAGCATCTTTTTTGCTGTTCGAATAACATAATGACCATTTTCATCACGCCCATATTCAAATGTTGGCTCAAAATCATACTTTTGTTTAAATGCCGCTTGTTGCTTATCATTAATCGGCATACAAATTGTACGTTGCACAGCATCAACCATTCCATCAAATTTTTCTAAATTCATCATATTCCTCCCCCTATATATTTTTTATATAATACTTGTGTTCCACTGTCTTCCTCTCCCGATTCTACTAGTTGTTCATATAAATCTTTCGCAAGAGTTAAACCCGGTACAGGTAATTCTAATTTTTCAGCCTCATCTAATGCAATTTTCATATCCTTCATAAAATGTTTCACATAAAATCCTGGTGCAAAATCCTCTTTTAACATACGTGGAGCTAAATTACTTAATGACCAACTACCGGCTGCTCCAGTTGAAATACTTTGTAATACTTTATCTGGATCTAAACCTGCTTTCTTTGCATATGCTACCGCTTCACAAACTCCTATCATATTAGAAGCGATTGCAATTTGATTACACATTTTTGTATGCTGCCCACTTCCTGCCGGGCCCTGTAGCTGAATGTTTTTCCCTAGTTTCTCAAATAAAGGTAAACAAACTTCATATACTTCTTGATCTCCACCAATCATAATGGCAAGTCTACCTTCTTTTGCTCCAATATCTCCTCCCGATACCGGCGCATCTAGCGTATATACATTCTTTATTTTTCCAGCCTCATATATACGTTTCGCTAGCGTAGGTGTAGATGTTGTAAAATCAATTGCAATTGTTCCTTCATTTGCATGTTCGAGAATTCCTTCTGTTCCAAAATAGACTTCCTCTACATCATGCGGATATCCTACCATCGTCATAACAACATCTACATTCTTTACTAATTCTTTTGGTGAATCACACCAATTTGCTCCTTCTTTTAATAAAGAAGTTGCTTTTTCTTTCGTACGGTTGTACACATATACTGTATAACCACTTTTTAATAAATGATGCACCATACTTTTCCCCATAACACCTATGCCAATAAAACCAATTGATGAAATTACTTGTTTCATCTACTCATCCCCTTTGCTCTATTAAGTCGCTGACCATCTTTCGAAATTCCTTATTAAAATCATCATCCACGCCATTTTGTACATTTGAGAATAAAATAACAAATGTTCTCTTATCCTTATTGAAATTATTAAATGTATTCCAGCCAGAAAGTACACCATGATTATGAAAATAATCAGGATAAATATAAAAACTAAATGCATATTTTCGTGCTGGTGAAGGTGTAAACATTGCTTGGATACTTTGTTGTGAAAGAAGTTTTCCATTTATAATTGCTTCATCCAACTTCTTCATATCTCCAACTGTAGTATACATCTCACCACAGCCGTATAACCAATCCATTGCCAATTTTGGTGCAGGTACAAGTACATTATCTTTCTTTTTATATCCTTTAGTAAAATGTTGATCTCCTGGCACCATATTCCCCATGCCTGATTCATACATTTCTGCTCGTGCAAAAATATTCTCCTTTATGTATTCTCCTAAAGGCTTTTTAGATATATTTTCTATAATGTAAGCCAACACCATATAATTATAATCAGTGTATTCCCAACCAGTTCCTGGCGGAAAAGCTACTTGTTGCTTTCCAATCCAAGTAACTAAATTCAAATGGGATGCAGCATTCACTTTCCCCTTTCCCTTCCCTGGTAAACCAGAAGTATGTGTCAGAAGATGATATAATGTAATATTTTTATCTGCCGGGAATGAAGGGATATATTTATTTACATTATCCTGAATATTTAACTTCCCCTGCTCTTGCAGCTGTAAAATCGATGTTGCCACAACAGTCTTAGTAATTGAACCGATACGATATTTTGTTTGTGGCGTATTTTCAATTTTATTTTGAACATCTGCGTACCCATATCCTTTATTCAACACAACATGATCTTTATCCGTGACAAGAACTGTTCCATTGAAATTTTTATCTTTTAAATATTGATCTAACTTTTGGGCCACACTGGCATAATCAATTGGCCGTCCCTCTTTTTCTTCCGATTTATCATGTAACGCAGAATCAACAGAAGGCGTTACCTTAGGAGTTGCTATTTCTTCCTTCTTTGGTATAGAAAAAAAGTAATACACACTCCCGCATACTATACAGAAACTCAAGACCATAATAATTAATCTTTTTGTCATTAACAAACCTCCGCAGTTATTTTATTATAAATGGTCCCCCTCTTTCTATTATCAGACAACAGAAAAAAATCGCAACACTTTGTTGCGAAAAAGTTACATTTTTTCTTTTCTATATAAACGTACTTGGTTTTTTCCATTTTTTTTCGCTTCATATAATGCAATATCCGCTCGTTGCATCAATTCTTCTTTTGTAATTCCTTGCTCATATAAAGCAACTCCAAAACTCGCGGTTAATTTTGAAATACTAGAAAATTGTTTTGTTTCAATAAAAAATCGTAATGATTCAGCAACTTGAAAAGCCTCTTTTTCCGTTGTATTTATTACTAATATAATAAATTTCTCACCACCCCACCTTGCGAAAATATGCTGGGGTGCTATTTTAGATTTCATAAGTTCAGCTAACTGAATTAATGCTAAATCACCAAAATCATGTCCATATGTGTCATTTACTTTTTTTAAATCGTCTATATCAAAAAGAATAATTGCCATTGTGTGATTCATTCGTTTCTCATTATCCCATTTTTCTTCTAATAATTGTTGAAACTTCAAACGATTGTATATTTCTGTTAAAGAATCAATTGCAACAAGCTGTTCTTGCTCTTGATATAATTCATCTAGTTCCGTAATATCTGTACAGCTAACAATAAACCTAGACAAATCTTCTGGCACAGGTACCGCACGTAATAAAAAAACAAATTCTTCGCCTTCATAATTATACATTTTTATTTTTCTGGATTGTTCTAAAGAATCATCGAGCCAAGTTATATCATGTTTTGTTGCATAATATCCATGATCTTGAATAAAATGTTCCGCAAATACCATATGTTTCTCACGGTATGAAAGTAAATCTTCATATCCAAAAAAACTCAAAAAGTTCGTATTACAGTCAACGATCTCATCATCTTCTACAATAAATAATAAATCATTTTGAAAATCAAACATCATTTGAAGAAGCTCTTGTTGAATGGTCACCTGCTGCAATAGTGATATTTGATAGAGACATTTGTTTACCTCTTCCAGTACAACCTGTGGTGTAACAGGAGCTATCACAATATTTCGCACTCCTATTGTAAGCAACTCTACAAATTTTGACGTCACCGGATGATCCCAAATAACAATAAAAGAACTACTTGGATTATACATGTGTTTTATATACTCTACTTGTGCACCATTTGACACATATATGATCACAATTTGCGGTCGAACTTTTTCTAATAATCTTTCTCCTTCTTCAAAACTACTTGCTAAAAACATACATTTTGGATGTATCTCATCAATCGTATACTGGTGATTACACCCTTCTTCTATATAAAGTACATTTACATGGAGATCCTGTAATACATTTTGAAAAACCGTATTCTCTAATAAAAAATGTAGTATGTTCACCACTGGTCTTCACTCACTTCATATATCCTGTTCTACTGAATTCTTCACTATCCTTTTCTACAAGGGATTGTTATCAAAAGAACCCGATTAGTGAGGGCTAAGCATCAGCAGGAACGAGGAACTCTCCCGCTGACAGGAGCTTCACTTTACATATCTCTTCTTGATCTGCGAATCATCTTTTTATTGTATGATTACATGAGTGACAGTGTTTGTACGAATGCCCTCCTTTTATGTTATTCTCAACAACTTGACAATTAAAATAAAGATATTATATTCTTTTACAGTGACAACTTACAAAATGTAAGTAAAAACTTTTACATATGGAATTTTTTACAGATCGACATAAAACTTTGGAGGTATATTATGACACAGCAAGATTTCTTTACTGTTTTATATGAACGAACATCTAATCGTGCATTCAACCCTGAAAAGGAAATTTCAAAAGAGGAATTACAAGAAATTTTGAAAGCAGCTGGCCAAGCACCATCCGCTTGGAACTTACAACATTGGAAATTTCTTGTTTTCCAAGGTAAAGATGTACAAAGCCGTTTACACCCAATTGCTTATAATCAACAACAAATTCTTGATGCTTCTGCAGTAGTCGCTATTTTAGGTGATCTAGAAGCACACAAAAACATCAATTCTGTTTATGGTCCAATCGTAGAGCAAGGGTTTATGAAAGAAGAAGCAAAAGAACGTTTGACACAAAATATTGAATCTGCATATAAGCGTGAACAATATCCACGAGATGCAGCCTTCTCTAATGCATCTTTAGCCGCAATGCAACTTATGCTTGCAGCAAAGGCAACTGGCTGGGATACTTGTGCAATCGGTGGTTTTAATTCACAAGCACTAATGGATGAATTTAATGTTTCCTCTCGCTATGTACCAATCATGCTAATTACAATTGGTGAATCTACATTAAAAGGGCATCCTGCACCACGTATGCATGTCGGACAAGTAGTGGAATGGGCAAAGTAAACAGTCCCACAATAGCATAAAAAAACGAAGGGAGCTCCCCTTCGTTTTTTTATGTCATTTCTTTGTAATATTCCCCATATATAAACAGCAGTTCATTTCTCTGACCATCTTTTAAACTGTAGTATTTTGTCGAACCTTGTTATGTCTTGAAATATAAGGGGTGTTTTTTTGTTACAATTATGATACAATAGTAACAAATAGATAACAAGAGAGGGATTTTCATTGAATTCATATGGAAGCTTTATTGCATTTTTAAGCTATGCCGTAACTGTACTGCTTCTATACTTTATTGGGGATGCCACAAATATTACAATGCTACAATTTCCAAAAGAAAAAGCACTACAACTAGAAGAGGGACTACATATCTCACAATCTATCATGCCATTATTGTTAGCTGTTCCCGTATATGCAATCGTTTTATATAAAAGTAAAAAAGTGTAAGGGATACCTCGTCATAAATGAAGGTGTCCTTTTCTATATATGCAATTATTCATGAATAATTAGCCTTCACCTAAAGGTTCTTATTGATGTAAAGATGATAAATATGAGATACTCTCCCATAAAACCCCAATTATTGAATAAAAAAACTAATAAAAGTTGCGATCTATCTCCCTCTGCCATGTACCCTTATCCAAACATCATTAAGTAACAATTCCCCATCTAGTCATTTAAAATAAGAAAATATCCCAGTAAAAATTCCACGTTCTGTCCAATCACCACATATGGAACTTTCATACATTATAAGTGTGAAGGGGGTGATCAGAATTATGTTTGGATCTTTTGGATGTCACGAAGACTTTAGACACTTTCACTGTGATCGCGATCGAGATCGTGATCGCGATCGAGATCGTGAAAGAGAGAAAGAAAAAGAAAAAGAAAACAACGCGGTATGTAATGTCCTTAGAAACATTTCAATCGGAACAGAAATTTCTCTTTTAAGTATTAGAAACAACGGAACTTTTCATAACGTTATTTTTGAAGGGTTTTCGAACGGTGTTGCTCTTTTCTCTGCTTTAGCTATGGGAAAAGACAAAGATAATAATAAAGATGATAAAAATAACCAAAACACAAATAGATTTACAGGGATTTTACGTGTTTGCCCAAATGATGTTGTAGCAATCGCTATATAATTCTGCTTCGTTTCCTCAAAATTACAAAAATCAAATCTAAATTTAGTATATAAAAAAACCTGAGACCGATTTCAAATCGGCTCAGGTTTTCTTTTGTTATTAGATGTTTTTAACTAATTCAACAACTTCTTCAGCAGTTGACATTGTTAATGCTTTTTGCGCTAACTCTTCCATCTCTGCTTTTGACAACTTACTTAGTAGTGTTCTTGCAGGAAGAATAGATGTTGCACTCATGCTAAATTCATCTAATCCTAATCCAAGTAATAGTGGGATTGCAAGTGAATCCCCTGCCATCTCACCACACATACCAGCCCATTTTCCTTCTTTATGAGCAGCATCGATAACCATTTTTACAAGACGTAAAATAGATGGATTATACGGTTGGTATAGGTAAGATACACGTTCATTCATACGGTCAGCAGCCATTGTGTATTGGATTAAGTCGTTTGTTCCGATAGAGAAGAAATCAACTTCTTTTGCAAACTGATCTGCTAATACTGCAGAAGCGGGGATTTCTACCATCATACCTACTTCAATAGCACCAGAAACAGTTGTACCAGCTTGAACAAGTCTTTCTTTCTCTTCTAATAGAATTGCTTTTGCTTGACGGAATTCGTCAAGAGTTGCAATCATTGGGAACATAATTTTTAAGTTGCCATATACGCTTGCACGAAGTAATGCGCGAAGTTGTGTACGGAACACATCTTGTTCTTCAAGGCATAAGCGAATTGCACGGTAACCTAAGAATGGATTCATCTCTTTTGGTAAATGTAAGTATGGAAGTTCTTTATCTCCACCAATGTCAAGTGTACGAACAACAACTGGTTGACCTTCTTTTACACCTTCAAGAACTGCTTTATACGCTTCGAACTGTTCTTCTTCTGTCGGAAGATTGTCACGGCCCATGTATAAGAATTCTGTGCGATATAAACCAACACCTTCTCCACCATTGTCAATGATACCTTGTACATCGTTTGGTGTTCCGATGTTTGCAACAAGCTCAACATGATGTCCGTCGCTTGTGACAGTCGCCTGATCTTTTAATTTCGCCCATTCAGCTTTTTGTTCTTCAAATTTTGCTTTCTTTTCTTCGAAAGTGCGAAGAGTTTCTTCAGATGGGTTTACAATTACTTCTCCATCTAAACCATCGATGATTACGATATCGCCGTTTTGGATTTGTTCCATAACAACTTTTGTACCAACAACAGCTGGAATTTCCATAGAACGAGCCATAATTGCAGAGTGAGATGTACGTCCACCGATATCAGTTGTGAAACCTTTTGCATATTTGCGGTTTAACTGTGCTGTATCAGATGGTGTTAAATCCTCAGCAATGATGATTACTTCTTCAGAAATTGTACTTGGATTTGAGAAGTTAATGCCTAGTAAATGTGCAAGAACACGTTTTGTTACGTCGCGAATATCCGCTGCACGCTCTTTCATATATTCGTTATCCATGTTTTCAAACATAGTAATGAACATTGTTGCAACTTCGTCCATTGCAAATTCAGCATTTATTTTTTCACTATTTACTTTATCTTTTACTGGATTTACTAGTTCTGGATCATTTAGTACTAGTAAATGTGCCTCAAAGATAGCAGCTTTATCAGCACCAAGCTCAGCAAAAGCATGGTCTTTAATTGCTTCTAATTCTGATTTTGCTTTCTCAAGCGCAGCGTCTAAGCGTGCAATTTCTGCAGCTTCGTTCGTAATCGTTTTCTTTTCAATGTTAAATTCAGGATTTTCAAGTCGGAAAGCCTTCGCAATAGCAATCCCACTTGATGCAGCAATCCCTTGAATATTAAGAGTCATTATTCTCCTAATCCTTCGTTTTTCATAGTTTCTTCGATAGCTGCTAGTGCTTGAGCTGCATCATCACCATTTGCAGTGATTTTAATTTCTGCGCCTTGTTGAATACCTAAAGACATAACGCCCATGATTGATTTTAAGTTAACGTTTTTACCATTATATTCTAAGTTAATGTCAGCACCGAATTTGCTTGCAGTGTTAACAAGTAGAGTTGCTGGACGTGCATGAATTCCTGAGTCACTAGTTACTTTAAAGATTTTTTCCATAATAATCTATCTCCTTTAAATACAGTATTTTTTAGTTGTATAGACGTGAGTACTACACCATCTATTGTATATAATGGGCGATGTTCGGTCAACCACATCGCCCATTATAATTATAAACATTTTGCGTCAATTTCTTACTGAATGTCAATAATACTGGCTTCGCCTTTCTTGACATTCCCCTCTTTTTTCAATTCAACTTGTTGTCCTTGCTGTAAATTTGTAAAAATAATTGGTGTAATAATAGATGGTGCATTTTCTTTTACAAATGCTATATCTACTTTTAATAACGGTTGTCCTTGTTTCACTTTATCACCTTGTGCTACAAGTGCTTCAAAACCTTCACCATTTAATTTTACAGTATCAATACCGAAGTGAATTAAAATTTCTTTTCCACCTTCAGATTGAATACCAATTGCATGTTTAGTTGGGAATACATTAACAATCTCGCCGTCAACTGGGGAAACTACCGTTCCTTCTGTTGGCTCAATTGCAAATCCATCTCCCATCATTTTTCCTGAAAATACTTGGTCAGGTACTTCTGTAATCGGTAAAAGCTTTCCTTCAATTGGAGATACAATTGTTTCATTTGTATCAGCTTTTTGTACAGTTTCTTCTACTTTTACAGGTTCTTCTTTTTCAATATGAGGCGTGCGACCTGACATAATATCATGAATTTGTGACTTTAACGTGTCAGATTTTGGTCCGAAAATAGCTTGAATGTTATTTCCTACTTCAAGCACTCCCGCTGCGCCAAGTTCTTTCAAACGATCTTTGTTTACATTCTTTTGTTCGTTAACTTGAACACGTAAACGTGTAATACAAGCATCTAAAGAAGCAATATTCTCTTTACCACCTAGCGCTGCTAAAACTTCGCGTGGCAGTTCGCCTGCTTCTGCTTTTCCTGCACCATCAGTATCTGTTGTTACTTCGCGACCAGGTGTTTTTAAATCCCATTTGCGGATTGCAAAGCGGAATCCGAAGTAGTAAATTACTGCAAGTACAAGACCAACAACAATTACCCACCACCATGCTGTACGGCCTGGTAAAACACCAAATAGCATAAAGTCAATTAAACCACCAGAGAATGTCATCCCAATTTTAACACCTAAAATGTGCATTGTCATAAATGATAAACCAGCAAATACAGCATGTATTCCGAATAATACTGGTGCTACGAATAAGAATGAAAATTCAAGTGGTTCTGTAATACCTGTTAGGAAAGATGTTAATGCAGCAGATCCTAAAATACCAGCTGCCAATTTTTTATTTTCTGGACGTGCTTCATGATACATTGCTAAAGCTGCTGCTGGAAGACCGAACATCATGAACGGATACTTACCAGTTGTAAATGTACCAGCTGTTAATTCTACGCCGTCTTTTAACTGCGCCATAAAGATTTTTTGGTCACCACGGATTAATTCGCCAGCCGCATTTGTATACTGACCGAATTCGAACCAGAACGGTGAATAGAAAATATGATGTAATCCGAATGGAATTAATGAACGTTCAATTAAACCAAAGATAAATGCTGCGATCGTTCTATTTGCATCAATCATTTGATGTGAGAACGCATTTAAGCCACCTTGAATGTATGGCCAAACGAAGCACATGATAATACCTACTACTAAAGAAAATGTTGCAGTTGCGATCGGTACGAAACGCTTCCCTGCAAAGAAACCTAAGTATGATGGTAATTCAATGTCGAAGTATTTATTATAACAATATGCCGCTACTATCCCGACGATAATACCACCAAATACTCCTGTTTGCAGCGTTGGAATCCCTAATACATTTGCATACGCAGGATCCGCAAAACCGATTTTAACTGGATCAGCCCCAGTACTTGTTACTTTCACTAGCTTGTCTACTTCTAAGAACACACTCATCGTTTTGTTCATAATTAAGTAGCCGACGAACGCTGCTAAACCAGCTACTCCGTCCCCACCTGCTAAACCAATTGCTACCCCAACTGCGAATAATAAAGCAAGGTTAGCGAAAATAATGTCACCAGATTGTTCCATAATTTTTGCAACCATTACGAACCAATCCGCTTTTAAAGCAGGAATAAGATTTGTTAATTGTGGATTTTGAAATGCATTACCAAATCCAAGTAAAATACCTGCCGCCGGCAAAATCGCTACTGGAAGCATAAGCGCTTTTCCGACTTTTTGAAGAACACCAAAGATCTTCTTAAACATGGAAACCCTTCCTCTCTTATCTATATTGATACTTTTCGACAAACGCCAAAAAGGCATGAGGAAAAAAAGATAGAACGATAGCTATACAAAGGGTAGTATGTCCCTTTCTTTAGCTTACATTCCCAACTTTTCTCCACTCATGCCTGATCGAATCAGTAACACGTGTCAAAAATAGGTTTACGTATAAGTTCACTATAATTAAGGCAAACGTTTTCGTTACTCACCTTAACGTGTTTGTCGAAATTTGTATAACTTTGTATTAGTAATTATACATAACTATTGTAAGCGATTCAATCATTTTTTTTAACGTTTTCATTTTAGACAAAATATAATATCTTTTTACACATGCTCTGCTTTCACTAATCGTTGTAAGTGCATCGTTAAATACACGCTCTCCGCTTCATATACAGGAAGTTGTAGTTCTTTTTGCATTACCTTAACTAGCTTCCAAGCCAAGTTATAACAGATTGGATATTCTGCTTTTAATAAATCAGCAAATCCCTGCGCTTCTTCTACCTTTTCTCCCTTTTTCACCCGTTCAATTGCATATTGTAAATGACGAATAAGGCGTAAATAATGAATACTTTCTGGATCTAATGTAAGATGTAGATTTGTTTCAATTAATGAAACAAGCTTTGCAATAAGACGAGAGTTTTGATTAACAGAAGATAGATCAGAATTTGTGAGTGAACTATAAATATGAAGTGCAATAAAGCCAATTTCCCCTTCTGGCAATGTAATTTGCAAACGGGAATTTAAAAGTTGTACAACTCCTTCAGCAATTTTGTACTCTTCTGGGTACAGCATTTTTGTTTCAACTAAAAAAGGATTATCTATTGTAAAGCCTTGTTTCAGTCTTTTAATTGCAAAAGAAATATGATCTGTTAAGGCAATATGAATATGCTCGTTTAATGGTGACTGCGCCTTTTCTTGAATATATATCATAATATCGTTCATCAGTTCAATTAATTTTTCGCTCACATGTGGCACTAAAAGCTTATATTGTTCACGGTCACGTTCATTTTTTAAAACAAACATTTTTTCAATTTGCTCCGCTTTTAATACATCTTTCGCTTTCTTCCCAAATCCAATCCCCTTGCCAATCACTACTACTTCCTCATGCTCCTGATGGCTCGCAATGATGACATTATTATTTAAAACTTTTTTAATTTCTAGATAATTATTCATATAACACCACCCTCGTACTTAAATAACCTGCTTTTATGTTACAGAACATCCTTCTTTTTCGTCAATGCAAAACATCTACCATTTTAGAAAAAGTCATATTTTAGACATGATTGCACTATATACGTATAATGTAAGAGCAAATATACATAGAAAGGAGAAAGCAACATGATTAAAATGTTTATAAGCGATATTGATGGTACAATGATGCAGCATGGAGGTTTCATTGATCAAGAAGATATTACTGCACTTCATAGTCTCGCAGAGCAAAATGTGATTCTTTGTTTTGCCTCCGGTAGGCTTGATAATGAAATTGCTGATTTGATGAAAGAGATTGGTACTAACTTTCACCGCATTAGCGTAAATGGTGTATTCGTATATACCCATGAGAATAAACAATTATTGTCTGCGACATTTGATTCTGGCATTTTACCAGATTTGTTAGCAATGACAAAAGAAGAGCCTTATTTTCGTTATGTAAGTGACGAATATAATTATTACATTGAGGAAAAAACACCCTTTATTCATGAACTTGAAAAACAAGTTACAATGACTTCTGTTGAAGAACCAAATTTATTACAAAAAATTGATGATACAATTTTCCCTAATAAAATTTCTGTCGGGGGCACAAAAGAAGACTTACAAGTACTTCAGAAAAAAATCGATGAGAAATTTAGCGGTAAAGTCAGTACCTTTATCTCCGCTGAACAATGCTTAGATGTCATGCCTCCAAATGTTAGCAAAGGGTCCGCCATCTCCGTTTTATTACAAGAATTCCAAATAAAACCTGAAGAAGTTGCTTGCATCGGAGATTCTTACAATGATATTCCGATGTTTAATTTAACACCTCATAGCTTTGCCATGTCACAAGCTGATGATGAAGTGAAAAAGCACGCACAATATGTCGTAGACTCTGTAAAAGACGCTGTAGAACACGCGATAACTTACAACTCCAAACGAAATAAAAATACGACTCACTCCCTATAAGGATGAGTCGTATTTTTATTTCTCTACATATCCAATGGCTGAATCGAAAGTTTAATACATTTCACAAAATAAAATATATTACTTGTTTCGTGAAATACTCGTAATAAACTTATAACGATCACCACGATAAATACATTTCACGTATTCTAGCGGTAATTCGCTTTCTGCATATGACCATTGTCTCATTACAAGTACAGGTGCTTTCTTTGGAATATGCAGATGCTCCGCTTCATTATCCGTTGCAATTGAAGCTTCAATTGCTTGGGTAGCACGAACAAGTTTAAAGCCTAATTTTTTCTCTAAATGTTCGTATAAGGATTGTTGCAGAATTTCTTCATTAATATCTTTTACAAGAGTTGGTGACAAATATGTCGTCTCAAAAGCAATCGGTTCGTCATCAGCTAAGCGGATACGCCTTACTTCATACACCGATTCTCCCTCTTGTATCCTAAGCCGCTCTGCTATTTTAGCAGTAGCTGGAACTACGCGGAAGCTTAATAATTGGCTGCTTGGTTGCATACCGCGAGAAAGCATATCCTCTGTAAATCCGGTCATCCCTTGCAGCTTCTGCTCCACTTTCGGAAGTTGAACAAACGTTCCAATTCCACGTTTTCGATATAAATACCCTTGCTCCACTAAGTTATTAATTGCCTGTCTGATTGTCATGCGACTTACTTCGAACTTATCACAAAGTTCATTCTCAGATGGAATTTTATCTCCCGGCTTCCATTCACCGTCCTCAATTAGCTGTTTCACCCACTCTTGAATCTGATAATAGATCGGAAATGGTGAATACTTGTCGATGTTCATCAGCAATCGCCTCACTGCATAAAGATAGAGCTTCTGGATCGGCAATTACAGTTACACTCGGATGACGTTGTAATACTGTAGCAGGACACGCTTCGCTATACTTACCTTGCAATAATTCCTTAATTGCTTCTGCTTTTTTCGGTCCCATAGCAACAAGGAGAATTTGTTTCGCTTTCATAATGCTTCCAATACCCATTGTAATCGCATGGGTTGGCACATCTTCTTCTTTTTCAAAGAAGCGAAGATTTGCTTGGCGTGTAGACTCTGTTAATTCTACAATGTTAGTTGAAGAATTAAACGCTGTCCCTGGCTCGTTAAATCCGATGTGACCGTTTTCACCGATTCCAAGAATCTGTAAGTCAACTGGGTTAGCTGTTAGAATGCTTTCATAACGCTTACACTCTTCTTCTAAATCACTTGCCATCCCATTTGGTACATAAGTTTCTTTAAAAGGAAGATGATCAAACAACTGTTCTTTCATAAAGTAATGATAGCTGTTTTTATCTTCATGTGGTAAATTTACGTACTCATCTAAGTTTACAGTGGTTACACGGCTTGTATCAAGTTTATTTTTTCGCATTTCTGCATAAATACCAAGTGGAGAGCTTCCAGTAGCCATTCCTAATGTTGGGTTTTCTTTTGATTTTATAACTTCTTCAATTAATTTATAGCCTGCTTCTGCTAATTCTTCCGAAGTTTTTACAACAAGAATATTCATCCTACTTACTTCCCTTCTTTCATATGGATTCCTAATCGAACTGTATCATATACATGTAAATCTTGGGTCATAACAACAAAGTCAGCATCTTTGCCTACTGCTAATACACCTTTATTCGTTAATTCAAACTCTTCAGCTTGGTTAACTGATGTCATAAGAACAGCATCTTCAACAGAACATCCTGTGAATTCAATTACATTTCGGAATGCTTGATCCATTTTCAAGATACTACCAGCTAATGTTCCATCTTCTAACCTTGCGCTACCGTCTTTTACATGTACCGGCTGTCCACCAAGTTCATATAATCCATCTTCTAAACCTTTTGCACGCATTGCGTCAGTAATGACACTTACTTTTTTAGGGCCCTTTAATTTATATGCTAACTTCACCATATCTGGATGAATATGAATACCATCTGTAATAACTTCAACCATTACATCTGGATTTAATAACACATGACCAACAACTCCTGGTTCACGGTGATGTAAACCACGCATTTGATTGTATAAGTGTGTAGCATGTGTAATGTTTCTATTTTTTAATTGTGCATCAATTGCATCTGTATGTCCCATTGTACCAACAACACCAGTTTCAGCAAGATACTGTTCAAACTCTATCGCACCATCTTCTTCTGGCGCATACGTTACTAATTTAATTAAATTACCGCTTGCCTCTTGCCATTGTTTAAATTGTTCAATATTCGCAGGAACGATATGCTCAAGTGGCTGTGCTCCTGCACGTTTTTTTGAAACATATGGTCCCTCTAAATGAATATATTCAAAATGCGCTCCTTTTTCTTTCGCCTCTTTTGCAGCTATTAATGCCGCTTCAATTGCTTCTGGAGCTTGCGTCATTGTTGTTGGGAAATAAGTTGTAACCCCTTCTTTTAACATTTCTTTACCAAGGGTTACCAATCCATCGCTATTTGTATCCATCGCATCAATATCGTATCCACCATGAATATGAACATCGATCATACCTGGAATCACAATTTTTCCTTCTGCATCAAATACAGTTTCATTTTTTTGTGATACATATTGAGTCATCAAACCAATTTTTTCAATTTTTTCTGCGTAACGAATAAATCCACTTTCCATTACTTCGTGACCTGTATAAATTTTGGCATTGATGACAACTTGCGTTTTCATTTTCATCGATCCTTTCCCATGAAATACCTACTTGTATTATTACCTATTTGCCTAATTCCATCTTAATATATACATGAGTAGTTGTCTATACATTAAAAACAAATTTCCTCTTTTATGATTAAAAAAGGAAATTTACTTTTCTTATCTAATTATAATATATACTATTCACTTTTTCCAAAAGAAGACAATGAACCTTTTTCGAAATTTGGTATCGATTTCTTATTTGATTCAAAATGTAACCATAAGTGATATCGAGTTACTTTAATAATGGAAGTGGAGGGTTGGACCACATTACAATATGTTCTCCATCCGTTTCAATATCTACTGTTCGTTTATCGGTTACATACGTCATCACACCATATCTCTTTAATCTTTTTACTACACTTTGGTGTGGATGCCCATATGGATTTTTTTTATCATAAGAAAGAATAGCAAATTGAGGATTTACCTTCTTTAGAAATTGTTCACTGGTTGACGTATATGAGCCATGGTGACCTACTTTTAAAACATCTGCATGTATATCATATCGCTTCATTATTTTTTTTTCAGTTTGTATATCCGCATCTCCCATTAACAAAAAATCAGCTTTGCCATATCGAACCTTTAAAACGATCGATGATTCATTATTTTCATCCTTTGATTCCCCGTTATTTAACACTTGAATTGCAACTTGGGGATCTAACGGAATATGCTGGCCTTGTTTTACACGAACAAACGGAATACCCCTCTTTTTAATATTGTTCCTATACGTATGATATGTAAAAGAACTATAGGTTTTGCCGCTATCTAATACAAGTGACACTGGCATTTGTTCTATAATCGGGATAAGCCCACCTATATGATCCATATCTGGATGAGTCCCTACCACAACATCTAAATGATTGATTCCCTTTTCAACTAATTTTTGAATAATTATCTCTCCAGCCTCATAAGGTCCTCCATCGATTAACACAGTTTGACCATTAGGTAAGATAATAAGTATAGCATCACCTTGTCCTACCTTAAAAAAGCTCATCTTCATTCTTCCTAAATGTGGACGTTGCACGGGAAAAGAAGACGCAGTATGAACAGACGTCATATATCTTTTGGCAGATGTGCTGTTTAATGCAAAACATAATAAAACAGAAACTAGCAATAGAATAATCCGTACTCTTTTCATAATCCGTCTCCTTTTTCATTTAGTATGACACGAGGCGTATTTCATATACAAAAAAGCTTAGCAATGTGCTAAGCTACGATTTTGACAGTTCCTGCAAGGAGCCAAAGAATAAGTCTGCTTCATTCATTTGTTCATCTTCTTCAGAAAGAGCTGGTAAATCATCTAATGTTTGAAGTCCAAACGTATCTAAGAACTCTTTCGTAGTACCATATAAAATCGGACGCCCTGGTCCTTCCGCTCGACCCGTTTCTTTTATAAGTAAGTGCGAAACCAATGTTTGCAATGCTCGATCTGTTTTCACACCACGAATTTCTTCCATCTCCGTTCTTGTAATTGGCTGACGATAAGCAACAATCGCCAATGTTTCAAGAGCGGCCTGAGAAAGAGAAGCGGCGGTTGGGGTATTCATCAATTTTTGATAATAAGGAGCATGTTCTTTTTTTGTAGCAAAGCGATACACTTTTGCAAATTGTACAATTTGCAAACCTCTCTGCATCCCTTCACATTCCCTTTGCATTTCCTCGATCATCTGAATTACATCTTTCACTTCAACCTCAAGTACTTTTGCAATTTGTTCCGGGTAAATTCCTTCATCACCCGCAACAAATAAAAGTCCCTCAATAATTGCCATTTTGTCTTTTCTATCCAACGTACAATCTCCTTTCTTATACTTTTCCATGCAAAAATGTCCATAGTAAAAACCGAATCACAGTATATTGCGTCCGGTCCAACATTCCTTCTATTGTTCCTAAACACGATCATGTGAATCTTTGATCAGTGGGCGTATTTCCACTGATCATTACTTTCACTCATCAAATACTTACTGCTAGTTTTCCTCACAATCTTAAGATGCAAGTTCTACTAGGCTTTAGAACGAGTCAAAAAGATTTCATCAAAATTGTGTTCTTGCTCAATAATAATTTGTTGATTTTTCATGAGTTCTAGTACAGCTAAAAACGTTACAACCATTACTTCACGCTCTTCATCAACAAATAAGTCATAAAAGCTTTGGCGTCCTTCCGCTATTTCTAATTGCTTTAAAATATCACTCATACGTTGTTCAATCGGGATTTCTTGACGAGTAATTCTTGTTGTTACTGGACGTTTGGATTTTTTACGACGCAAAAGTTTTTGAAATGCCGCTAACATATCATATAGTGTGACATCGAGAGGTAAACTTGTCTCCTCTTCTGACTGAAACGATGTAAAATCAATTGGTGGACGTGTAAAAAGTTGCGCTCTCTCTTGTTCTCTCTCTTTTAATTCAGTAGCAACTTGCTTGTATTTTTTATATTCAATTAACCGCTCCATCAACTCTTGACGGGGATCATCTATAAAGTCTTCACCATTATCAGGTACATCTTCCTCTTGTTTCGGTAACAGCATTTTACTTTTAATTTGCAATAGCGTTGCAGCCATCACCAAATACTCACTTGCAACATCCAATTGCAAGTCTTTCATCGTATGAATATAGGATAAATACTGCTCTGTAATTTCCGCTACAGGAATATTATATATATCGATTTCATAACGATGAATTAAATGTAACAATAGATCTAAAGGCCCTTCAAAAGCCTCTACTTTAAAATTATATTGCACAAAGCATCCCACCACATTTTTTCTATAACAACATAAGTATAGAGCATACTTATGTTCTATCCAACCTTTTTCAGAAATTTAGTTAAAAATAGACACCTGCCCATGCAACAATGCCCACCCTTTCATATGATAAAAATGTAGTAAGTTCAATGTAGGAGGTAAAAAACTATGGGCCATGTTGATTGTGGTTTTCACGGCGGTTTCGCTTTACTTGTTGTGCTCTTTATCTTATTAATCATTGTAGGCGCGGCTTGTTTCTGCTAATGCAGAATATAATAAACGACTAGAGGTTCTCTAGTCGTTTATTATTTATCACGCTTTTTTCGGAATTTCACTTCATGATACACTGTACATAAGACTATTTAGACAGGAGTGAAAAGAATGTATCCTACAGCATACATACAGTTTTTAATTCATTTTCATGGTGATTACGATTATTTTGAATGTCATGAAGTATTAGAGGAGCATTGGAAATTAAAACCTCGAGAAGAGCGGGACAACTATTGGGTTGGTTTTATTCAAATAGCAGTTTCTTTATATCATCACAGACGCTCAAATTGGAATGGTTCACTACGAATGATGAAAAGCGCCATTACTATTTTAAATAAAGAAAGTAAACAAGTGCACAAATTAGGTCTGAATCACTCCAAACTTTTAACTATATTACAAAAACAATTACTGTCTATTCAAGCGAAAGAACCTTTCACACCTATATTTTTACCTTTTTCAGATTCTTCTTTAGAAAACACATGCCGGCAATTATGTACAGAAAAAATGATTCCTTGGAAAGATGCTCAGTCGCTACCTACTGAATACATTATCCATAAGCATAAATTACGTGACAGAAATGCTGTAATTGCCGAACGAAACGAACAGCTAAAAAAAAGAAAGCAGAGATGACATGGTTCCTATCTCTGCTTTTATGAATGTATATTCTGTTCAACTTCCTGACACTTTTCGCAAAAACTCGCAGTTTGTTCATTACCACAAATCATAGCATCTTGAAACTTATTTTTTAACTCTTGTACCATCTTCGTTCCAATCCCCATGTGACGATGAGACGGATTTACACTAATATGTTGAATCTTTAATACATCTTCTTCTTTAATAACTCCAATTATCCCAACAAAATCATCATTTTGTTTCCACAAATACAGTTGCCAATGATCATTTTTATCATATTCCTTCATTGTCACCTGTAAAGTTTTCACATCTTTTTCAGTCGGCATAAAAGAAAGAAGCCCCATTGCAATCTTTTCATAACTTTTTTTAAAACGAATTAACATAAACCTTATCCCTTCTTACAAAAGTTACAAACCATGTATCCCCTCTACTACTATTTTTACATCATATCCATTTTACAATATTTTCACTGTAGTGAGAAGGGCTGCCAAAACAACCTGATAATCATACAAAGAGAATTTAGGAAAGTCAAATGTATAATATTCCTTTATTTTCACTAATAAAATAAACGAAAACTCACTTTCCTAAAATGAACTCAGCTTCTCTCAGAACTGATTGAACTACAAAGCTTATTGACTTCGAATAGCAAAATACATCTTCACTGTATTCTATGTATTTTTATAAAAATAGTTTTATTGCAAAAAGTTTAGTTAGCTATAAAAACTTTTCTATCTACTCTCTTATCATTTACTGCACATTACTTACAAATTCCTGTTTATAGATTAAAACTTTTCTTATTTAAGTTTTCTCTCCAACTGCCACTACAAACATTGAACACAGCAAACTTTTATACCCAAATATTTCTAATCTTCTTTACATATCATGTGAAATTTTGAATGATGATTCTTTAACAGCGAAAAAAATAAAAAGAGAGCACAGTGCTCTCTTCAGCTTACTCTTCCCAAACTTTAACTTCTTTCATTACATCGCCTTGACGCATGTTTAATACTGTTTCAATGCCGCTTGTTGCTTTACCAAACACAGTATGTACACCGTCTAAATGTGGTTGTGGCTCATGAACGATAAAGAACTGGCTACCACCTGTATTACGGCCAGCATGTGCCATAGAAAGTGAGCCAACTACATGTCTATGAGGATTTTCATCAGTTTCACATGGAATAGAGTAACCAGGGCCACCTGCTCCTGTTCCCGTTGGATCTCCACCTTGGCTTACGAAACCAGGAATAACACGATGGAATGTAACCCCATTATAGAAACCTTGATTTGCTAATTTTTTAAAGTTTTCAACTGTTTTTGGTGCTTCCTCCGAGAAAAATTCCAATTCGATTTTTTCTCCGTTTTCCATTAATATGTATCCTAAAGTTTTCATGCTTATATGTCTCCTTTCGACTATCTCAGCACTATATTACCATATTCGTGCTCAGAAACAAAAAGAATCCGACAATCTGCATACTTCTTTTTTAAAATCAGTACGAAGACGGATGACAAATTTTTAAAATATACTATAATTACTTTGTTGCCCGCAAATTTCAAGAAAAAGAAAGGGAGCGATTTTTCGTGAAAACGAAACTATTAGCTCTGCTATTAGCTGTTACGGTATTTATGATTCCGTCAGCTTCATTTGCAGACGTGATTGAGGGAGAATCAATCGTTACATTAGGAGAAAATTTATCTGAACAACAAAAACAGGAGCTTTTAAAAGAAATGAAAGCGCCAAAAGATGCGCAAGTTATTACTGTCTCTAATGCGGAAGAACATAAATTTTTAGAAGGCATCGTTCCAAAATCACAAATTGGTACAAGAGCGATTTCCTCTTCTATGATTACGTATACAAAACCAGGATCTGGTCTTATTGTACGGGCAAAAAATATTAACTGGGTAACAGATGCAATGTACACAAATGCACTTATCACAGCAGGTGTCAAAGATGCAGAAATCCAGATTACAGCACCATTTAAAGTATCAGGAACAGCTGCTTTAACGGGATTAATGAAAGCTTACGAAACTACAGCAAACAAAGAAATTCCTGAAGAAGTAAAAAAAGTAGCTAATGAAGAAATGGTACAAACAGCTAAGCTTGGTGATAAAATCGGTGACGAGAAAGCTGTTCAACTTGTTGCAAAAGTAAAAGAAGAAATTGCCAAAGAACAGCCGAAGACCACAGAGGATTTACGTGCGCTAATTAAAAAGATTGCTGATCAACTCGGTATTACACTAACAGATGAGCAATTAGATAACTTAGTTTCATTATTTGATAAAATGAAAAATTTAAATATTGACTGGAACCAAGTTGGTAGCCAATTAAATAAAGCGAAAGAACATGTTTCAGCCTTCTTAGGGTCTGAAGAAGGACAAAGTTTCCTAGATAAGATAAAAGATTTTTTCTCTAGTATCATTGATTTTATTAAATCATTATTTAAGTAATAAAAGCTCGTCAGTGACGAGCTTTTTCTTTATACATCCAAATTTAAAAACGACATAAACCATCTTTTTTAGACGGGAGAGATCATCGCCCCATGCTTTGTGAAGACAAAAAGAGAAAATGAGTGGATATTTCTGTTTGTTTTCATAGCTGCGACTTATATGCAGGAAAACAAAATGGATTTATCCCACTATTTGCGGACAGTTACACTCTCATCTCAAAATGTTTCACTTTATACAAGCAAGGGTAACTTCATAATAGCTTCCTCTACAGAACGAACAACGTGACGCGCCTTTTCCTTTACATAGGGATGTGCATGATGAAGAGCAAAAGAATGTGGTGTTACTGTAAACATGGAAATATCATTGAAAGAATCACCAATACATGCTACTTCATGCGCTTCAATGTTTAAATGCTCCATCAACCGTTTTAAAGCACTTCCTTTACTAACCCCTATTGGCATAATATCCACATAGCCTTTTCCAGAAATAAAAATTTCAGCTTGTTCATGAAAAGTTTCTCTTAGCTCTTCATCTAATGTCACAATCTTTCCTGCTTCTCCATACACAAACAACTTTGAAGGATGGACTGTTTTACCAAACTCTTCTTCTAATGTTTCTATCTCCGCAATATGCACACTCATATATTCTTCAAAAGCATAATGATGTTCATTTTTCTTTTTGGTATATCTCTGCTCTTTTGCACATACAATATCAGCTAGTCTTTTTTCATGTATATATCGATATATTTCCTGGGCAACTTGATCATTAAATTTCGATTCATGGAATATTTGCCCGTTTGGTAATAGCATGGTAGCTCCATTTAAACCTGTCGTATAATATGGAAATCCGAATCTTCTAACCACATCTTGGATCCTATGTGTAAAACGGCCAGAAGCAAAGCAAATATTCGTTCCTTTTTCCGCTAACCAACAAAGTGCTTTTTCATCTTCTTTATGAATATGGCTTACATTATAAACGAGTGTATCGTCTAAATCACTTACAAATAGTTTGATCATGCTCTCTTCCCCTTTCATACACAATTTCTACTCTAAGTGTACGAAAAAAATGTTGTCTTTTTGTTACAAAACGATAAATTTATAATAAAAAATAAGCAGGAGAACGATGAACTGCACCCCAATTGTTAGACACATAATCTAACAATTGGAGGTGCAGTTTTTCTATGGCTAAATTTACGGTTGATGAAAAAATACACATCGTTCTACGTTATTTGAACGGAAATGAAAGTTATCGAGAAATTGGTAAAGCGATCGGCATAAGAGACACAGTAATTTTGAATTGGGTAAACCAATATAAGCAGAATGGTGTGGAAGCTTTCCTAAAACGGTATACAAATTACACACAACAATTTAAACTAGACGTACTAAATTTTATGATTGAAAACGGTACGTCCTTAATTGAAACGGCAGCTATCTTTAACATTCCTGCCCCTTCAACGATTATTGTTTGGAAAAAACAACTCGAAACACAAGGAATTGGTGCCCTTCAATCAAAGAAAAAGGGGCGTCCATCCATGAAAAAAGTGTCGAATAAACAATCAAGACAAGCACCAGTTGAAGGATCAGTCGAAGCACTTGAAGCACGTATTAAACAGCTTGAAATGGAAAATGAGTACTTAAAAAAGTTGAATGCCTTAGTTCAAAACAAGGAAAAGTCACTAAACAGGACAAAGCGCAAGTAGTCTATGAATTAAGGCATAAATATTCGGTGAAGGCACTCGTGGAGCTAGCTGATATTCCACGAAGCACGTATTATGATTTAGTGAAGAAAATGAATCGTCCGGATCTAGATACCGATTTGAAAGCTGAGATTAAAGCGATTTATGAGGAAAATGAAGGGCTTTATGGCTACCGTCGCATTCGTGATGAGTTAACGAATCGTGGTCAGAAAGTGAATCACAAGAAGGTTCAGCGCATTATGAAAGAGCTTGGATTAAAGTGTGTTGTGCGTATGAAAAAATATAAGTCTTATAAGGGGAAATCCGGTAAAATTGCACCAAATATTTTAGAGCGCAATTTTAATGCAAATGCCCCGAATCAAAAATGGGTAACAGACATCACAGAGTTTAAATTGTTTGGAGAGAAACTTTATTTATCACCTGTATTAGACTTGTATAACAGTGAAATTATTACATATACAATTGGCTCTAGACCGACGTATTCACTTGTTTCAGAAATGTTAGAGAAAGCATTAGAACGTTTACCTGAAAATCACCAGCTACTGATGCATTCAGATCAAGGGTGGCATTATCAAATGAAACAATATGTCCGTACACTTGAATCAAGAGGTATTGTGCAGAGTATGTCTCGAAAAGGAAACTGTTACGACAACGCAGTAATGGAGAATTTCTTTGGGATCATGAAGTCGGAATTCCTCTACATAAAAGAGTTTGAAAGTGTAGAGCATTTTAAAATAGAATTAGAAAAATATATAGATTACTATAATACGAAACGGATAAAGGCAAAATTAAAAATGAGCCCGGTGCAATACCGGACTCACTTTTATCAAGCTGCCTAATGAAATAACCGTGTCTAACTTTTAGGGGTCACTTCAGAAACGATCCTGCTTATTTTTGTCTACGTATATTTTGTGGATGTACAATACTTGGACGCACTTTTAAACTAGACATGGTCGGGCGTAATAATATTGTTTTTAATGCCCCCCAATCAAATGGTAAAAACGGCCATAAATATGGTGTTTGCAAACTTTTGATGGACGTTAAAAATAAAATTAACATCGTCATGCCAATTACAAATCCTATCTCATGGAAGAAGCCAGTTAAAATAATGACAAATAATTTTCCTATTTTGTTTCCAAGTCCTAATTCGTAACTTGGCGTTGCATATATTCCAATCATTGAAACCGCCGTATATAAAATAACTTCTGGAACAAATAATCCAACGTCAATTGCAATTTGCCCAATTAAAATCGCTGAAATTAAGCCGGTAGCTGATGATAGAGGAGTTGGTGTATGAATCGATGCCATTCGCAAAAATTCAAGTCCAATATCGGCCATAACTATTTGTAATAATATAGGGAGATTGGTCATTTTATTTGGTCCAATGAAAGCAAGTTTTTCTGGTAACAACGTTGGATCGAACACAAAAACGAGCCAAAACGGTAATAAAAACAAAGAAAATATAATACCTACAAAACGAACCCATCTCAAAAATGTACCAACTGCCGGATTTTGCCTAAACTCTTCCGCATGCTGTACATGGTGAAAATAAGTTGTTGGTGTAATCATTACGCTTGGTGATGTATCAACAATGACTAATACATGTCCTTCTAATAAATGATTTGCCGCTACATCAGGTCTTTCTGTATAACGAATGAGCGGGAAAGGATTATAGCCTTGCTTTACTAAAAATTCTTCAATCGTTTTGTCAGCCATCGTAATCCCATCTACTTCAACACTCTCTAGCTCTTGCTTAATAATTTTTATCAAATCTGGATTCGCAACATCTTGAACATACGTAATGCAAATATCCGTTTGCGATCTATCCCCTACCCGAATAATTTCGTTTCGAAGGCGCGGATCACGAATACGTCTTCTTATCAATGCTGTATTAACAACAATGTTTTCCACAAAACCATCTCTTGCCCCGCGCACTACTTTTTCTGTATCCGGCTCTGTCGGTGTTCGGCCTGGATAACTACGAACATCAATTACAAAAGCTTCTGTTTCACCTTCTACAAAAATAATTACAAGACCAGATAAAACTTGTAGCATTACTTCATCCATCGTTTTCACTTTACTTACTTGTTGATGGATAAGTCGATTTTCTAAAAGCTTTACGGTATTCTCACCAACATCCCTTATCTCATTTGTATCAACTGCTTCTTCTAAAATCGGGATAATATAGTTTGTATCACACAATCCATTTACAAATAATACACCAATCTCTTTATCAAGAATTTGAAACTTACGAATCCCTACATCAAATGTGACACCAAGTCCAGCTGTTTGTTTCAAATAATTTTCATTATCACTTATGAAGGAAGAAATCGGGATATTAACTTTCTTTTGTTTCATCATAAAACCCACTTCTTTCTAAAATTAATTGAATTGCTTTTTTTGTAATTGGCGATCCTCGCTCCCACTCATCATTTCTACACATCTTTCCTATATCACCAATCCCTACAATTACAGGGACAGTTAATTCATCTAAACAATAAATCGTATCTCCATTAATTCTGCCAATTTCACCATCGGGGAGTCCAAATTTATCAACACCATATTCTGTTAATCTGCCTTCTCGATCTATACTGATATCTACACGAGCCCACTCCCAATGATGTGTATTAGATGCAACGGCTAAAATACCAAGAACATCAATTTGTTTATGCATTGCCACATATTTTAGCGCCTTTTCACCGGAACCCTCCCCTATAAATCCACTATCATCAAACATAACAAATACAGGGTCATATGGCGTTTGCATAATTAGCTCCACAATCTTCTTTCCCGTCAATTTTGTTGGATTGCTTTGCGATGCAGAAATACACCTTCCGCCAAATTCCTTTGCTAACAGCTCAATCGTTCGTTTTGCATATTCATCTCCATCTGTCACCAAGATAACCCTTCGTCTCATTTGATTTATCCTTTCGGTTTACATATAAGTGCTACAAAAAATGCAAATAATATCGCTGCTGAAATACCTGAAGAAGTTAAGCTAAACATGCCAATTCCAATTCCTAAATAACCATGTTTTTCAGCCGCCTCTAGTGCCCCGTGTAAAAGGGAATGTCCAAAGCTCGTTATAGGAACAGTTGCACCTGCACCTGCAAATTTTATGAGCTTATCATATAGTCCAAAACTATCTAAAATCGCTCCAATCACTACAAACGTTGCCATCAAATGTGCAGGGGTTAATTTAGCAAAATCCAATAAAATCTGTCCTATAACACAGATAGCTCCTCCAACGATAAACGCATATATAAAATCCACAATTCACACCCCTTTTACCCTTTCAAATACAACCCCATGTGCAATTGTCGGAATCGTTTCTTTTTGTTGAATCATAATCGGGCTTAACAATGCTCCTGTTGCAACTACAAAAATACGTTGTAAGTTTCCCTTTTGCATTTCTTTTAATAAATGACCGTATGTTACAACTGCCGAACAAGCACACCCGCTTCCACCTGCAAAGACCTCTTCTTGATCCCCATAATAAATCATTAATCCGCAATCATTATATACATTCCCTAAATCATATCCTTCCTCGAGTAAAAGTTGCTTCGTAATTGGCGCTCCAACACCTGATAAATCACCTGTAACGATTAGATCATAATCTGCTGCGCTTCTTCCTAAATCTTCAAAATGCTGTTGAATTGTATGAGCAGCAGCAGGCGCCATTGCTGACCCCATATCAAAAGGATCTGCAATTCCTAAATCTTGCACTACCCCAATGGTTGCAGCTGTTACTTTAATATTGCTCTGTTCTTTACTAATTAAAACTGCCCCTGCTCCTGTAACAGTTGATGTTGCTGTACCAGGTCTTTGCCCCCCGTATTCTGTCGGATAACGGAACTGCCGTTCGGCAGTTGCATTATGACTACTAACTGTAGCTATCACACGGTTAGCAAATCCTCCATCAATAAAAGCCGATCCAATTGCTAATGTTTCCATTGATGTCGCACAAGCACTGAACATGCCTAACAAAGGAATTCCAAGCTCCCGAGCCACGTAATTTGCTGTAACAGTTTGGTTTAATAAGTCGCCTGCTAAAAGAAAATCAATTTGCGAAGGCTTTACATCTCCTTTTTGCATGACTTGCTGAATTGAATCATTCATCAATCGTCTTTCAGCGAGTTCCCAATTCTCTTCCTGACAGTGCAATTCATCATATGAAATATCAAAACACTTTCCAAGAGGACCTTCCGCTTCTTTTGGACCGACAGCAGTACCTGTTGCATTCACAAATATATTATTTTGAAATACCCATGTTTGCTTCCCTGTCAATCTCATATCTAGTCTCCTTTAAGATAACCAAAGTTTAAACGTATATCGAATTAGACCAACAATGTATGCTCCAACAACACCAAAGACAATTACACTTCCAGCAAGCTTAAACATATTTGTCGCAACCCCGAGTACAATTCCCTCACTACGATGCTCAATTGCCGCACTTGCCATTGAATTTGCAAATCCAGTAACAGGAACTGCTGAACCAGCCCCCCCAAATTGACCGATTTTATCATACACACCCAATCCCGTTAACACAGCTGATAATAATACAAGCGTTGCTATTGTAGGATTTCCGGCATTTTGCTCACTGAAGTGAAAATAGTGCATATAAAATTTCATCAAGCATTCACCTACTGTACAAATCAGCCCCCCTACGACAAACGCTTTTACACAATTCATCACATAATTTGACTTTGGGTGATAATCTTTTACTTTATGTATGTAATCATCTTTTAATTTATTTTGTGTCATCTTAATACCTCCTACCTTGCAAAATAAATCCAATGAAACAAAGACCCCATTACCTTTCCAAGCACAAGTGCAACGAGTGGAACCACAATTTCCCCATCTTCCCCGACACGTTTTGTGATTTTATAAACGAGTTGTTTTTTATTTTCTCTACTATGCTAAAATCTCCAACAACTTGTGCAATCTCTTCAATCTTCACCTCATATGAAGGAGATATCCTCAGCCTATTTCGCATTTTGAGATAGATTGTTCGCTCCACTTCACTCATCTCTTCACTATTCCTCGTAGTTGTAGTATGGTTTTTGGAAATTTTTCTAATACAACTTTTTTCATAAAAGTATTAGAGATTTACTACCGATTTAAATAAAAAAACATCTGCACCATGTGAGTACAGATGTTTTTTATTATGACAAGTTTATATTTTAAATTTACTAAACCACCAATAAATTCTGTAAATATTTCCAGATGATTGAAATTCTTTGGTTTTGGAAAAGATAACAACAATAACATAAGATACAACTTTTTCATGATTTTTTTCTTTCCAAGTTTAGTTGAAATATCAATGCCGTCTAGTCTAATACAAAAAATCGAATAGATGGCTATTCATCTATTCGATCTTTCATCTGTTTTAATATTTTCTTTTCAAGCCTTGATACTTGAACCTGTGAAATTCCAATTCTCTCTGCTACTTCTGATTGAGTTTGATCTTTATAATAGCGCAAATATACAATTAAACGTTCGCGCTCATCCAATTCTCTAATCGCCTCTTTTAAGGCGATTTTATCAAACCATTTCGTTTCTGTTTGATCTGCAATTTGATCTAAGATTGTAATAGGATCTCCATCATTTTCATAAACCGTTTCATGTATGGATGATGGAGTACGGCTCGCTTCCTGTGCAAGAACCACTTCTTCTGGCGTTAGTTCAAGCGCCTCTGCTACCTCATTAATTGTTGGAGCCCTTCCATATTCTTTAGAAAGCTCATCTTTCATTTTTCGAATTTTATTTCCAGTCTCTTTTAAAGAGCGACTTACTTTCACTGATCCATCATCACGCAAAAATCGCTGTATTTCTCCAATAATCATTGGAACTGCATAGGTTGAAAATTTCACTTCAAAAGACAAATCAAATTTATCTACCGACTTCAAGAGCCCAATACAGCCAATTTGAAATAGATCATCTGGTTCATATCCTCGATTGAGGAAGCGTTGTACAACCGACCATACAAGACGCATATTACTTTGGACTATCGTATCTCTCGCCCCTTGATCTCCATCTTGACTTTTTTGAATTAACGCTTTTAACTCGTGGTCCTTTAACTGAGGCTTCTTCTTCTCATTTCTGACCTCTATGTCCATAGGCAATTCTCCTTAATTGCATAGAGCGTTACGATTTGATAAGTATTTTGTCAAATGGATTGTTGTCCCGAAAGATTCATTTGAAATGACTTCTACTTCATCCATAAAATTTTCCATGATAGTAAATCCCATTCCGGAACGCTCTAATTCAGGTTTAGTTGTAAAAAGAGGTTGCCTTGCCTCATCTAAGTTAAAAATGCCAACCCCTTCATCTCGAATCGTGAGTTTCACCATTGCTTCTTCCAAAATCACTGAAATGTAAACAACACCTTCAGCATTCCCTTCATACCCATGAATAATTGCATTTGTGACTGCTTCAGACACAACTGTTTTAATCTCTGTCAATTCCTCCATCGTTGGATCCAATTGTGCGATAAAAGCAGCAACTGTAACACGAGCGAACGACTCATTTTGACTTAATGCTGAAAATTGAAGGTTCATTTCATTTCTCATTTATGCCACCCCCAATGTCGCGAGCGCATGCGCTTCACTTTCTTCTAAGCGAATGATTTTAAACAGACCTGACATTTCAAATAAACGTTTTACAGGAGGTGAGATTGCACAAACGACCATCTCCCCTCCTAAACTTTTAACATGCTTGTATCTGCCTAATATAACACCAAGACCAGAACTGTCCATAAATGTTAATTTTTCTAAACTTAATACAATATGATGAATACGATGCGTCTCAATCATATCCGTTACTTTTGCTCGCAACTCTTCAGCAGTATGATGATCTAGTTCACCCGCCAGCCTTACACATAAGACATCACGCTTTACTTCTAAATGCACGGAAAGACTCACACGATTTCCTCCTTATGCTTAAACTTTACTCATGTACATAAGATTTTCGTGAACATAAAATAAGAATCCTTCCTACTGACAAAAGAAGTACTATTTCGCCATAATGTGAATCTTTCAGCAATTATTCTACCTTTTTCATGTATATAGATAGAATAGCGGCAATATTTTTGCCGCTATTTCGATGTTGAAAACGTCCCTAAACTTCTTTTAAATAGCTCCCACCAGCTTGCTGCAGCAACATCTTCTCTCGCTACAATCGTTTGCTTTAATAAAACATCCTTATCTTTTTTAATAACAAGTGTACCGAGTGCATCACCTTTTTTAATTGGTGCTTTTACTTTCTTTTCAGCAATAACTTCCTGTTTTACCTTGTCCATATTCTCGCCTTTTTTCATCAAAAGAGATACGTTTTCTGATGCAACTAAATCTACCTTGTCTTTCTTACCTTTTCCTACCTTTACGGTTTGAATTTTTTCACCACGCTTATACAATTTTTTCGTTGTATATTGTCCAAATGCATAATCAAGGAGCTTTGTTACTTGATTGTTACGTTCTTTTGATGTTGGAGCTCCCATGACAACAGAAATGACACGCATGCCATTTTTTTCAGCTGATGCTGTTAAACAATATTTGGCTTCTGTTGTAAAACCTGTTTTTACCCCATCCACCCCAGGATAAAAACGAACTAATTTATTCGTATTCACAAGCCAAAACTTTTTCTCTGTATCTTCTCGTAAGTAATCTTCATACTTTCCTGTATATTTTCGAATGAGTGGATACTTCATCAACTCTTTCGCCATAATTGCCATGTCATATGCTGTTGAATAATGATTTTTCGCTGGAAGACCCGTTGGATTTTGGAAATGTGTATTTTTCAATCCTAAATCCTTTGCTTTTTTATTCATCATGTTTACAAAACCTTCTTCTGAACCAGCGATATGCTCAGCAACTGCAACAGATGCATCATTTCCCGATGCAATTGCAATCCCTTTTAGCATTTCATTCACTGTCATTTCTTCACCCGGCTCAAGAAAGATTTGTGAACCACCCATCGAAGCTGCATGCTCACTTGCTCTAACTTTATCCTCTAGTTTTAGTTTTCCTTTTTCAACTTGTTCCATAATCAATAGCATTGTCATAATCTTTGTCATACTAGCAGGTGGCAATTTTTCATTTGGACTTTTCTCAAATAAAACTTTACCCGTATCTTGCTCAATAACAATTGCTGACGATGCTTGCTCCGCTAACTTCGGTCCTGCTTCTATTTCTGTTTTTTCAGACTGCGCTTTCTTAGATTCTGCAAAGCCAACCGAAACACCAGAAAATAGCAACATGAAACAAACAAGTATTCCAAAAACTCGCCTCATGACTAACCCTCCATTCTATATCAAACCTATTTTTTCCAATCGACGTGTTTTTATACCATATTTTTCTATAAATTCGTATTGACAAATAAATTCATTACATATATTGTATTAGGTGTATTACATCTAGTAGTACACTCAATATTCATCAGGAAGGAGACATTGCTCTTGCACATTCAACTCGATCCAAGAAGCAACACTCCGATATGGGAACAAATTGTTCAAAATATAAAAGAACTCGTACTAAAAAATATGTTAGCACCAAACGATAAACTACCATCTGTACGTGAACTCGCTTCACTTCTTGTCATTAATCCAAATACAGTAAGCAAAGCGTACCAGGCGTTAGAACGACAAGGAATTATTGAAACACTGCGAGGAAAAGGTACATTTGTCTCCCAATCGATTACACCAACATTAGATGAAAGGAAAATCGCTATGGTTGAAAAACACTTCCATCAATTATTACTAGAGGCTTCTTACCTTGGGATTACGAAAGAAAAAATTCACGATTGGATAGATTCGTACTATAAAGAACTAGGAGGGAATACAGATGCTAAAAGTGACGAGTCTCAAAAAAACAATTGATAATCAAGTCATTTTAGACAATATTTCTTTCACATTACAAAAAGGAAGTATTGTGGGATTACTCGGAAGAAACGGTGCGGGGAAAACCACTTTACTTCGAACACTCGTTGGTATTTTAGACCCAGATAAAGGTACTGTTACATACGACGATATGGATGTTCATAAGCATCCAGAAATTAAACAGAAAATAGCTTATGTGCCGGATTCTACTAATATATTAAGCGGATATACAGTAAAAGAAATTGCGAAGTTTTATAAGGCTGTTTATACAAACTTTAATGAAGAATATTTTTATCAACTGCTAGAGCGTTTCAATTTACCTGAAAAACGCATTCGTAGTTACTCACGCGGTATGAAAGCACTTCTTGCTATGATTTTAGCTTTTTGTACAGGCGTAGAATACATTATTTTAGATGAACCAACAAATGGACTTGACCCGATTGTAAAAAGACAAATTTTACAATTCTTAATTGAAGAAGTAGCAGAACGTGAGATTACCATTCTCATTTCTACTCATCACTTAGATGAAGTGGAAAAAATTGCAGACACGGTTATTATTTTAAAAAATCATACGATTGCTTCGATTACAGCGTTAGAAGATACGAAATCTCGCTACGCAAAAATACAAGTTGCCTACGAACGTTCATTGCCGCAAAAACTAGAAAATTTAAATAATATAAAAATATTAAATCAAACAGGAAAAGTATATACCATTTTAATTGAAAGCAATGTAGCTATTACGTTAGAAAAATTCCATAAAGAGCAACCTCTTTTATTAGAAGAATTACCAATGTCACTCGAAGATATATTTGTCACAACGTTTGAGGAGGATTCACATGTTTCATAAAGGTTTATGGATACGACAATGGAAACAGGGGAAATATATTATTCTACTGTTTTGGTTAACTAGTTTGTATCAACTCCCTTATAAATATTATCAAGCAGCACAAACGGCGCTAAATCATTCAAAAATGAAGATTGATGACTATACGTACTACTACTCCTACTCTTTTCAAACACATGATGGTGTCGTCCTCTTTCAAGGAGCTGCTCTTATTGCACTTGCTTGTCTTTTAATTGGATGGGAACGTAACAATCAATTAACTGATTTTCTATTCTCGATGCCTTTTAAACGAAAAGATATTTTTTTAACAAAATGGTTGCTTGGCGTTTTGAATATTATTACAGTGCAAATTGTTTGCTGGATTAGCATGTACGGAATAAAAAACATGTCGTTTCACAATGAGTATCAAATCTTTACTCCGTTCCATAGTTACTTTCTATATGCTACGGTTGTACTCATTGCTATTTATACATTCACCTTATTTATCGGAACCATTACTGGACATATTTTCTCGCAAAGTAGCTTAACGGCAATTTTATTATTTTTACCATACGGTTCCGTATTATTAATTTCTGGATTCATTTATACCCATACACAATGGTCTTTAGAGGCAATGGGAGAAATAGAGAGACATACTGATGAGTACTTACAACATGTAGGCATCATTTCACCATTAGAATCATTTTCAATTACTTTTGATTACCACCCGATAGAAACATTTGATGACCAAGGGAATAAACTTTCTAGTGTACCACAGGACGATCCAATGGAGCATACTTCTGTACCTTCTCCTTGGACACTATTAACACCATTTGCTTACATCATGACCTTTTTACCATTATCAATTTTTCTATACACACGTACACCGAACGAACAAAATGGAAAAATACTATTGTTTCCTAGCTTACAAAAATGGTTCATGATTTGCACTGTTCTATGCTTCGGACTGCTTGGCGGTAGAATATTAGGCGGACGAGATGCACTTCTGTCTTATTATATTGGATTTTTCCTATTCGCTATCATAAGTTACTTCATTTTTACCCGTCTATTAAAATTGAAGTTTTCTTTTGGAGGGAAATAAGGTGAAACTTTATTCAGTGGGGATTTTCTGTATCCCTCACTGAATATTAGTTGAATTAATCGGGCTTTTACGGGCAGTTGATCCCCCACCTATCTCCCTCGTTTTTCTCTGAATTTTGAGGTGTGGGTCTTACTGCCCGTTAATGCAGGATAAATACGAATTGAGGTGGGTATATGTTTCAAAAAGCTTTATGGATGCGGAATTATAAACAAGGAAAATATGTAATTTGGCTCTTTTGGCTCAGTACTTTATACGCCTTACCATATAAATATTATACTAATGCACAGCACACTGCTGAGTATTTACGCACGACAACAGATACTTATTATATGTATCATTTAGAGGGAGCGGACGCTATACTGTTTCCAGGTCTTCTATTAATGGGATTAGCGATTCTCTTAATAGGATGGGAACGCAATAATCAAACAATCAATTTTCTTTGGTCTATGCCATTTAAACGGTCGCACTTATTTTTATCAAAATGGTTACTAGGCATTGTTCATATCGTAAGTGCGCTTAGTCTTAGTTGGCTTCTTATGTTTATCATCTATAAAAACACGATACACGTTCAATATCAATCCTTTTCACCATTTCATGTATACTTTGCTTATACAATCATTACGTTAATTGCAGTTTATACATTTACGCTCTTTATTGGGACGATTACAGGAAATATGATTTCACAAAGTGTTTTAAGTTACATTATTATCATTTTACCTTTATACATCTTTCAGCTTGCGTTCCCTTTTTTCGCACTACATATAGATTTATCACGAGAAGAGTACAATTATAATAAATATGCCCTTTATACAGAAAATGTAAGTGTTGTATCTCCACTTACTCATTTTCGTATTAACTATAACTACAATCCGCAGAGGGAAACTTTTGAGGATGAATTTGGAGACATACACACAGGACCTAATTACCATCATATCTCGCCTACTTTGACATTGTTAAGTCCTGCTATCTATATACTTATTTGTCTTCCATTAGGAGCTTATTTATATACACGCGCCCCAAATGAGCACAATGGAAAAATATTGCTATATCCAAGACTTCATAAGTATTTCTTAATCTGTACTTCTATTTGTTTCGGACTTCTTGGCGGTACTATTTTTATTGATGGTAGTAATTCTTTACCTCTTTACTATATTTATTTTATAGGGTCTGGCATACTGACATATATTATCTTGCAGCGACTGTTAAAACACAAGCTTTCTTTATATGCAAAATAACCTCCTCACCCCAAGGAGGTTATTTCACATTCTCTCTTCTTTTTCCATATTCCTTCTCTTCTTTCATTCCAAAACCATCGCCATTCTCTATTATTTGATCTGTAGGAGCTACAATACTTTCAGCAATTCTCCAATCTCCTTGCTCTTGAACAAATACTTGAAGAAAGTAATTCATTCCATTTAATTGATATGGAGTTTCTTTCTTCACTTCATAACGCACAGCAACGTAATACACTTGAACATTTTTATTTTCAAATTTAGAAACATATTGAGATAATCTCGGGATGTAATTTGAAGCTTTTTCAAGTGAAAGTTGTTTTACTTTTACGAGAGAAGAATTTGTAACATTGCGCAGTGTATCCTGCTCACGAATATTATTACTATGATGAAGTAAAATTGTATTCTGCATAGAACGAACCCATAATTTCGAATATAAAACAGGCTCATTACTTGCAATATAGTGCATTTCTTTTTGAACAACTTGGATTGGTGTTTTTGCATAAATCAATGTGCTAGAACATATAAAACTTCCAATCATAATTAGGAATGAGACGATATATTTCATTATTTTTCCTCCGATACTTTTTACTTAAAGTATTGGAGTTTCAAAATATTTTTATTCAAAAGAAAAAGGATAGGTAAGCATTTCGCTTCCTATCCTCATTTATTATAATACGCGACCAAATAGCTCTAATACCATTTCAATTTCTTGATCGCTCCAACCTTTAAATTTCTCTCTATAATATTCTTTACGTACAGCTTCCAGTTTTTCAGCCACTTCTTTTCCATGCTCTGTAATTTCTAAATATACAATACGACGATCTGAATCAGAACGTTTTCTCGTTACGAAGCCCTTTCGTACTAAACGATCTGTTACAGCTGTAATATGGCTAGATGTTACGTTTACTTCACTTGCAATTTGCGAAGCCATTTGTGGGCTCTTCCAAAATAACGCACGCAATACAGAAAACTCATTATATGGCATATGCTCTGAAAAACGTGTATTAATATCATTTTGTAATAAACGTATCATCTTTCGAAATGATGCAGATAAATCTAAAATCAGTGCTTCTCTTTTTTCGTTCACTAGCCTCGACCCTTTTTTATAATATTTACACATATTATAATCTATCAATACCTACATTGTATATGCTTTCTTTCCTTTCACTTCTCAATTATGTAACTTTTTACATACAATTTTCTCTCTCTTTCACTCATATACATATAAAAAGGATGGTGAGCAAAAATGCAAGTTGGCATGAACCCTTATTCACCTGATGTCCGCAATGGTAAACAAGCAACCATTACTGTGCAAGGAGAGGGAATTATAAAAGCAAAACCAAATGTCGTTGTATTAACAATTGGTATTAGAACAGACAATAAAGATGTGAAACAAGCACAAGAGGAGAACTCCATTCATTCTAGACAATTACTCGATGCACTTAAACAAATTGGTATCGCCGATAAGGATATAAAAACCATTTCATATACAATTACTCCCCAATATGAATATGTGAAAGAAAAAGCGCTATTACAAGGTTACCGAGTAGAGCATTTGTATGAAATTACCGTTTTAAATGTACAAAAAGCTGGGGAAGTATATGATATAGCTGTTACAAATGGTGCAAATGTAGCAAGAGGATTACGCTTTCTTATTTCCCATCCAAACGCGTACTATCAACAAGCACTCTTACAAGCAGTCCAGCATGCTCAAGAAAAAGCTCGTATCATTGCAAGTTCATATAATTTAAATATTAATCCCGTCCCACTTTCACTCGTTGAAGAATCGGCACAAGTTCCACGTGAATTTACGTCTCATGCTACTTTACAAGCACAAGCCGCTCCTCCAATTCAATCTGGGGAACTCGAAATCATCTCTACTGTTCGAGCCATTTTCACATATTTGTAGCACCAATTAACTTTTAAGTAACCGTTCTCATTATATTTATTGTAAAAAGATTATGTTCTGATATAATAAAGGACGGTGGGCCCTTTTCATAGGGATATCACGGGTGGGAGAGGGATATGAAAAAGAAGGTTTAACATGAAAGGAATACTCGAAAGAACATTTAAATTAGACCTACACCACACATCACCAAAACAAGAAATATTAGCTGGAGTGACATCATTTTTCACAATCGTTTATATTATGATTGTCAATGCGTCCATTTTATCAGATGCCGGCATTCCGCTTGAAGCAGGAATTTTGGCAACTGTTTTTAGCTCATTTGTCGGATGTCTATTGATGGCATTTTGGGCAAATGCACCTGCTATTCTTGTACCAGGTATGGGTGTAAATGCATTCTTCACGTACACAGCTGTGCATACGCTTGGATTAAGTTGGCAAGAAGCATTAGCAGCTGTCTTTATCGCCGGTATTATTTTTGCAATTGCCGCGTTTACACCGATTGCTCGCACGCTTTCATTATCAATTCCAAAGTCATTAAAAGAAGCGATCACTGTCGGTATCGGTTTATTCTTAGCTTTCATTGGCTTGCAAAAAGGTGGTCTTGTCGTTTCGAATCCGAACACTGCTGTTGCATTAGGAAAATTAAGTAATCCTGTTGTTCTAGCAACACTGCTTACTCTTGTTGTGGCACTTGTGTTATTTATTCGTAACGTACGTGGGAACTTTTTATGGACGATTGCAATTGGAACCGGTATTGCATGGATATTTGGTCTTGTTGATACAGGCCAGGTTGGAAATAGCTCATTTTCAATCTCAAACTATGGAGATGTATTTGGAGCTATGTCCTTTGGAAAGCTTTCTTCCTTACCGTTTTGGATTGCAACATTTTCCTTAAGCATGGTGCTTATTTTTGAGAACATGGGACTTTTACATGGATTATTAGAAGATGACCGTAAATTCCCACGTGCCTATCAAGCAAATGCAATTTCAGCAATGACATGTGGTCTATTTGGCACAAGTCCTACCGTTTCAACAGTAGAAAGTGCCGCAGGTATTACAGCAGGCGGTAAGACAGGTCTGACGTCTATCGTTACAGGGATGTTGTTCTTTGCATCACTGTTTGCTCTTCCGTTTGTAAAATTAATTCCTGATAGTGCCATTGCACCAATCTTAATTATTATTGGCGGCCTGATGATTTCAAACATTCAAGAAATCCCTCTAAACGACTTTTCAGAAGGATTTCCAGCGTTTTTAATTATCGTTATGATTCCGCTCACATATAGTATCGCCGATGGCATTGCGTTCGGATTTATTGCTTACCCTATTTTAAAGATCGCTCTTGGAAAGCATAAAGAAGTCGCGCCGTCCATGTATATCATTGCATGCCTATTCTTAGCCATGTTTGTGTTACACACTATTGGCTAGAAAAAACGCTGAGGGAGTTCCTCGGCGTTTTTTACTTAAACCAGCCTTTTTTATAAAACCAAACCATCATTCCTCCACCAATTAACACCATAATAGCTAAACAAATAAAATAGCTATATTTCCCTACTAATTCTGGCATATGCGCGAAGTTCATCCCATACACCCCGGCAATGAATGTGAGTGGCATGAAAATCGTCGAGAAAACAGTTAATGTTTTCATAATATTGTTCATATGATGAGAATTCAACGAAAAATAGCTATCTCTGATATCAGCTGTTAACTCTCGACTTGCTTCAATCATTTCTGAAAGCTTTAGCAAATGATCATGAATATCTTTAAAATAAATCTCATGGTCGCTTACACCATAAAACCTAGTGGAATTTAAAATACGATACAAGAGATCGCGCATCGGTATAATGGTACGCCTAAGCTTAGATAAATCCGCACGAATATCGAATACTTCCTCTAGTACACTCCCTGCTGTATCACCTGTTAAATTATCATCAATTGCATTTAAATGATCTTCAATATAGTAAACAGGTGCAAAGTAATCATCCACAATTTGGTCAATGATTGTATGTGCTACATGTAAGGAACTCTTCTTGATACGTTTTCTCTCGCCAAGCGTTGTCCACACTCTTTCAATCGCATTATTATGTGAAAAATGGAAAGAAACGATATAACGATCACTAACAAATAAATCGATCTCATGCGGTTCTAATCCATCTTCTCCAAATGCGTGGAGAACTAAAAAGTTATATCCGTCATAGAAATCCACTTTTGGCCTCTGAACATATTCTACACAATCTTCAATCGCAAGAGGATGGAACTTAAAATGCTCTTGCAAAATGTATGTATACTCTTCTTTTGTTGGCTTATATAAATCAAGCCAATACCATACGATATCTTCTCGTCCTGTTTCTTCTAACGAAACATCATATAATACTTCATCTTCTTTCGTTACTGCACAAATTCTAATCATAATTTCACCCATTAATATTATAAACAAAAAACAGTCAAAAAAGCCAAGGAGAAGTCTCCTTGGCTTTTTCAGCTTATTTCGTTACAATGCCATGCACAAGTTTCGGTGCATCCACATGTTCTTTCGTTATTTTCATGTTCTCATAAATTTTTTCTTTTACATCTTCTACATTTTCGCGGTTTGCGTAAATCGTAACAAGTGAGTCACCTTTTTTCACGCTATCCCCTACTTTTTTGCGAAGCATAAGTCCAACTGCTAAATCAATTTCAGATTCTTTCGTTGCACGTCCTGCACCTAAAAGCATTGCTGCTGTTCCAATTTCATCTGCAACAATTTCAGATACGTATCCATCTTCTTTTGCCTCTACCTCAATTTTAAATTGTGCTTGTGGCAGTTTAGAAGGATCATCAACAACTGAAGCGTCTCCGCCTTGCGCTGCTAGGAACGTTTTAAATGCTTCTAACGCTTTTCCGTTGTTCATAACTTCAATTAGTTTTTCACGCGCATCTTCTAAAGAAGAAGCTTTTCCAGCAAGGTATACCATTTGACTTCCAAGTATTAAACATAACTCTTCTAAGTCTTTCGGTCCTTTACCTTGTAATGTATCAATTGCCTCTTGTACTTCTAATGCATTACCAATGGCCTCGCCAAGCGGTTGACTCATATCAGAAATAACTGCCATTGTTTTACGACCAACATTATTACCGATACGTACCATTGCTTCTGCTAAACGTTTTGCATCTTCATCCGTTTTCATAAATGCACCTGCACCTGTTTTCACATCAAGCACAATTGCATCAGCACCAGCTGCAATTTTCTTACTCATAATAGAGCTTGCAATCAGAGGGATTGAGTTTACTGTCGCAGTTACATCACGAAGCGCATATAGTTTTTTATCGGCAGGTGTCAAGTTTCCACTTTGACCGATAACAGCAATTTTATTTTCATTTACAAGACGAATAAATTCATCATTTTCAATCTCTACATGGAACCCTGGAACTGCTTCTAATTTATCAATCGTACCACCTGTATGCCCTAAACCACGGCCAGACATTTTTGCAACTGGTACATCTAAAGCAGCTACTAATGGACCTAACACAAGCGTAGTTGTATCACCAACACCACCTGTTGAATGCTTATCTACTTTTACGCCTTCAATCGCTGATAAGTCAATTGTATCACCGCTATTTACCATTGCCATCGTTAAATCAGCACGCTCTTGTTCATTCATATCTTGGAAGAAAATTGCCATTGCAAGTGAGCTCATTTGATAATCTGGAATATCACCATTTGTATAGCCTTCTACAATAAAATTTACTTCTTCCGTCGTTAATGCATGTCCATCACGTTTTTTCGCAATTAGGTCCACCATTCTCATTGTAAACTCATCCCTTCATTTGTTTTACAATTGCTTTTACTAATGCTAAGAAATTAGATTTTACACGTTCTGTTGTTTCAATTACCTCATCATGATGAAGTGGTTGATCTAAAATACCAGCTGCCATATTTGAAATACAAGAAATACCAAGTACTTTCATACCAGCATGACGTGCAACGATAACTTCTGGTACAGTTGACATTCCAACCGCATCGCCACCAAGTGTACGAAGCATACGGATTTCTGCAGGTGTTTCATATACTGGACCTGTCATCGCAACATATACACCTTCTTGTATTTTAATGTTTAAATCAGTTGCAACTTGTTTTGCCATCATACGAAGTTCTTTTGTGTATGATTCAGACATATCAGGGAAACGTACTCCCATTTCAGAATCATTTGGCCCAATCAATGGATTGTGTCCCATAAAGTTAATGTGATCTGTAATTAACATTAGATCTCCTGGTTCAAATGATGTATTTACACCACCAGCTGCATTTGTTACAACAACTGTTTCTACACCTAGTTCTTTCATAACACGAACTGGGAATGTTACCTTTTGCATGTCATATCCTTCGTAATAATGGAAACGACCTTGCATTGCCACTACTGTTACACCTTGAAGTGTACCAAATACAAGCTGACCAGCATGACCTTCTACAGTTGAAACAGGAAATTCAGGAATTTCACTATACGGTACTGTTACAGCATTTTCGATTTCATCTGCTAATACACCTAGTCCAGAACCAAGGATAAGTCCTACTTGTGGTGTTTCTTGGAATTTCTCTTTTAAGTATGAAGCTGATTTTGTAATAAGTTCACGATTCATTATATTTTCCCCCTTATTTCTTTAAGTTGTTTAAGAAACTTGTTCCGTATTCTGGCATTGTTACACCGAAGTTTTCTGCTACTGTTGCACCAATATCAGCAAATGTTTGACGAAGTGCTAATTCTTCTCCGCCTTCTTTCATGCTTGGACTATATGCCAATAATGGTACATATTCACGCGTATGGTCTGTACCATGGTGAATTGGATCATTACCATGATCCGCTGTAATTAGTAATAAATCATCTTCTTTTAGTTTTTCAAATACTTCTGGAAGACGTGCATCATATTCTTGCAACGCCTCTCCGTATCCTTGAGGATCACGGCGATGACCAAACAGCGCATCAAAATCAACTAAGTTCAAGAAGCTAAGACCTGTAAAGTCCATATTTAGTGTATCTACAAGCTTGTCCATTCCATCCATATTCGATTTTGTACGAAGAGATTCAGTTACGCCTTCTCCGTCGTAAATATCAGAAATTTTGCCAATTGCAATGACATCATAGTTACTGTCTTTCAATTCATTCATGACTGTACGACCGAATGGTTTTAATGCATAGTCATGACGGTTTGGTGTACGTGTGAAGTTTCCTGGCTCTCCAATGAATGGACGAGCAATAACACGACCTACCATATACTTTTCATCCAGTGTTAACTCACGTGCAATTTTACAAATGCTGTATAGTTCTTCAAGTGGTACAACTTCTTCATGTGCGGCAATTTGTAATACGCTATCAGCGGAAGTATAAACAATTAGAGATCCAGTTTCCATCTGCTCTTGACCAAGTTCATCAAGAATTTCAGTTCCAGAAGCAGGTTTATTCCCAATAATTTTACGTCCTGTTTTTGCTTCTAATTCATCTAATAATTCTTTTGGGAATCCTTCTGGGAACACTTGGAATGGCTTATCAATGTAAAGACCCATGATTTCCCAATGACCTGTCATTGTATCTTTACCAGTAGATTTCTCTTGCATTTTTGTATAATAGCCAAGTGGTTTCTCTACTTTTGAAATCCCTTTCATTTCACGAATGTTACCAAGGCCTAATTTCACCATATTTGGCATTTGTAATCCGTTCATATGTTCAGCAATATGACCGATTGTATCAGAGCCTAAATCGCCAAATTTTTCAGCATCCGGTGCTTCCCCGATTCCTACTGAGTCCATTACGACTAGGAAAATACGTTTATATTTATTCATAACTGCAACCTCCTTTATGTTCAGTTCCACTCCTTGTAGTATGTTCAAAACGTTGTAAAGTGAAACTGCTATCAATGAGAATTCTCTCGTTTTCCACTTACTAAAACACTTCTTCAAGTCATGCTCCAACCCTCTTCGCTCTATTTTCAAACGAAGCAAAAAACTTTCCTGTTTTTTCTAAGTCAGATGTCAGACATCTCATGTTGATATCATAACATGTTTACGCTTTCTTTTTAATACATTTTCGTAGAAATTCTTATTTTCTTCACATTTTCTATTGTAATCCATTCTGCACTGAAGTGCTAATGAAATTATGATTTATTTCATTAACCTAAAGAAAAAAGCAGCTCTAAAGAGCCGCTTCTTATTTTACTTCTACTGTTTCCTCTTTATGTTCGTGAAGTTCACCTTTTTTCACATGAACTTTCACTTTATAAGCACCATTTTCTTTAAATGTATGTTTACTTACATACTCACCTTTATCCCCTTCTTTTGCGGGAATAAACTCATGCTTTTCAACGCCATCTTTCCAAATTTCAAGCTGTACTTCAGCTCCAGTTAACGCTTCTTCTTTTTGCTTCAAATGAACTTTCATTGTTGATTCATTATTTGCTTTTACATCGCCAGCCATAAGATGAATCATCGTATCACTCTTGTGACCACCGTGCCCTGCTTCATGGCCACCATTTTCTTTCTTCGCATCTTCAACTTTTGCATTTCCTACAGCTATTTTCACTTCTGGCATAACATGCATTTCACGTGCATTTGTATGTGCAATAACATGATACACACCATCAGATGGGAATGTTTTTTCTACTGCATAAACACCTTTTCCTTTATGTTTACCGTTTAGCATTTCATGCTTCTCTTCGCCATCTTTCCAAATTTCGAACTTCACATCGTCAGCATCCGTTACTTTTTCTTTTCCTTGTGTAACAAGTGCCTGCACTTCTGTTTTTTCATTTGGTTTAATTTCTTTCGGATTTGTTTGAACCGCTACTTTCACTTCTTCAATTTTGTCTTTTTTCGTTGATTCTTCTTTCTTTGTATTACAACCAGCTAATGCTAGCATCGCGATAAATAAAGTAATTACAAGTTTTTTCATTTTGATTTCCTCCTTTATACTTTATTTAGTATAGAGGATATACCAGTTCATATTCCAGCCTTCTGCTGAAAACAATGTACGAAATGTTTGTGAAGTTTTTGTGAATTCCTCACATCTACTTACTTTTTATTCTCAAAACGCTTTATTCGTTTACTAATTAGCTCTGGCAATATACATTCATTTTGATTTTCCCACATATAAGTCGTGGCTATAAAGAACAAAAGGTTACCGCTACTTATTTTCTCTCTTCGTTTTCACCTGGCATAGGACAGGAAAAAGATCTGACCGCTTCTATGCATGGCCTGATTCTCTCCCACCTAAAACACTTTTCTCAATTTGTACTTATATAAATAAAAAATATAAAGAGCATAATACTTATGCTCTCGGATGAAACTGTTTATATACATCTTTTAATCTAGTTTTTGAAACATGCGTATAGATTTGCGTTGTTGAAATATCTGCATGTCCAAGCATTTCTTGTACAGCACGCAAATCCGCTCCATTCTCTAATAAATGAGTCGCAAAAGAATGTCTTAATGTATGCGGCGTAAGCTCTTTTTCTATATTGGCCTCTTTTGCTAAGCGCTTTAAAATCTTCCAAAAACCTTGACGTGACAATCGATTACCATGATGGTTCAAAAATAGTGCATCGACTGCTTTCTTCCCCATTAATTCTTTTCTTCCCTTTTCAATATAACGTTGAATTGCTTCCGTAGCCAAACTTCCTAATGGGATGATCCGCTCTTTATTCCCTTTTCCAATGCAGCGAACAAACCCCATTGTCAAATGAACATCCTCTAAATTTAGTGCTATCAATTCAGAGACGCGGAGTCCTGTTGCATACAATAACTCTAGCATAGCCTTATCCCGAATACCGAACGCACTTGTCGCTTTGGGCATTTGAAGTAATGCCTCTACCTCGCTCACTGACAATACTTTCGGTAATTTCCTCTCACCTTGAGGTGTTTCAATATGTACAGATGGATCGTGTTCTACCACTCTTTCACGAAGTAGAAATTGATGAAATGAACGAATAGAGGCAATGTGGCGTGCCAAAGTTTTTGATGATTTTCCGTTCTCTTTTAAATACTGCAAAAAATTCACAATGTGTATCCTTGTCACTTCATGAAATGTTTTTATTTGTTCGACATTTTGTAAATACTTCACATAGCTTTTTAAATCACGTTCATAGGATACAACTGTATTTTTTGCTAAACCTTTTTCAACAATCATATAATGAATAAAATCTTTTAATTGATCTTCCAATCTACACTACTCCCCATTTTCATAGAAAAAAATTATTCTATTTACAAAAGCATCTTTTGCCGGTTCCTCATTCCCTAATACTTTTTCTACTGTCTCCTCTTTTGGTTTTTCGTAACGATGATAACTTTCATATTCTTCATTTACCCATAGTATAGCGAAATAAAACAAAATCGTACAACCTGTAAATAATAAAAATACCTTCATCCCATCAAAAGTTAATTGTAAAGCTCGGCGCATGGTAAACTCCTCCAAAATATATGTTATTACAACATATGCCAAGCTTTCTGCGATTTATACCTAAATTCAAATAAAAAACCTCTTCCTAGATAAATAGGAAAAGGTTATTTTTCATCCGTTTCATTTTCTTGACAATTTTTACAAATCCCATGGAAAGTTAAACGATGGTCTTTTACCTTGAAGCTCCAGTCTCGTTCTACTTTTTTCTCCACTTCACCAAGTAAATCCTCTTGAATTTCTTGTACAGCACCACATTGCGTGCAAATCAAATGATGATGGAAACGCTGTGCACCTTCTTGGCGTAAGTCATAGCGTGAAACACCGTCTCCGAAGTTAATTTTATCAACAACTTTTAACTCAGATAATAACTCTAAAGTTCGATAGACGGTTGCTAATCCGATCTCTGGCGACTTTTCTTTTACAAGGAGGTAAACATCTTCTGCACTTAAATGATCTTCTTCATTTTCCAGCAGCACACGAACTGTTGCTTCACGTTGTGGTGTTAATTTATAGCTCGCTGCATGCAATTGCTTCTTAATTCGTTCAATTCTCTCTTCCATTCGGTACTACTCCCTCCTCGCCACTCTTACACCATTATATCAGAAGAAGGACTTCTGTCAAAAGAAAAACAATGAAAATAACTTGATAATCATTCTCATGTAGTAATTATTTTTTATTGATAACTTCCACGACTTCTTTCATTAACACTGGTGACGCATATGCTTCAATGCTAGAAGCAATTGCTAATACTATGCCAATAACAAGAAAGAAGCAAGTATAGCGGATTAATAACGGTAGTAGTGGCTCGGTAATTTTTCGAATAAATTGATGCCTAATCATACGTAAAGAAAAACTTGCAGCAATTGTCGTCATGACAAGAAACGCTGGAATGATAATTAAATTTTGTGGCAACACAGATACAAATGCTAATAACAATCCATTCCATCCATGCTGACTAACTAAAAACCCTACTGTAAACCCAACAACTACCCCTTTTAAAAATAATAAAATAAAAATTAGTGGCAATCCAATAATTGAAATTCCTAACAACCAAATAAATCCAATATATTTTAATTGTGAAAAGAAACTTTCTCGAAACATGTCGCTCGCAATTGCAAATTCTCCTTTGGAAACTTGTCCAAAAAATCGATTCAAATAAAAAGATAGATCTTGTTTTTGATTGACCTCTAGGCTATTTACAAGAACGGCTCCAAACACCACACCCATCAATAACAAAACAGAATTAAATATATATAGCGAAGAATTCTCTTGTATATGAGAAATTACACGATCTTGCCAAGTTTTTCGTAACATTTTTCTTCCCTCCGTTCACACTCTTACTAAAATGTATGAAAGAAAGAAAAAAGTATGACGAATTAACATTGAAATTCCGCTCTACTTTGCTAAACTTAAAAGTAGAGAATAGGAGGGATTTTACTTGAAACCATTATTATTAGATTTTCCAACATTATTTCAAACTGAGCGCCTGCAAGTACGCAAACCATTTCCAGGAGATGGAACAGAAGTATATGAAGCAATTCAAGCTTCTTTAGAAGACTTACAGCCTTGGATATCCATTACATCTGAAACAGAAGAAAGTGCTGAGGAAACAGTCCGAGAAGCTCACGGACAATTTTTACTTCGTGAAACATTAGCTTTTCATTTATATGATAAAACCAATGGTACATTTATCGGCGCCCTTACCCTTCACCCAGAAAACTGGGATATTCCAAAGTTTTCAATTCGTTTCTGGCTACATAGCGCTTATACAAAACAAGGATATATGACAGAAGCGGTGAAAGGTGCTGTCCAGTTTGCTTTTGATAAGCTTGATGCTAGACGACTTGAAATTCGCTGCGATGCTACAAATGTAAATGCATGTACTTTAGCAGAACGTCTTGAATTCATTTTAGAAGGCACACTCGAAAATGACTTTCTTGCTCCAGACGGCAGCTTACGTGACACACGCGTTTACGCCAAAATTAATTAAAACACTCGCCTAAGGCGAGTGTTTATTTTTGTAATTGTAAGTATTGCACAGCGAACATCGTCTTCGCATCATGAATACGCTGATTTTTCATAAGTTCAATGGCTTCTTCTAGTGAAACTTCCATTAACTCTACAAATTCATCTTCATCTAAGGCCGCTTTATTTTCTTTTTTCTTTAATCCTGTCGCTTTATACACATATAAAATTTCATCAGCAAAACCTGGTGATGTGTAAAAAGATGTGATGAATTCCATTTCATCACATACATAACCCGTTTCTTCTTCTAATTCACGAATTGCTGTGATCTCTGGCTTTTCCCCAGGCTCTAATTTTCCCGCAGGAATTTCAACAATCTCTTTTTCAAGAGCTTTACGGTACTGCTCAACAAGTACAAGCTTCTCTTCATCTGTAACAGCGATAATTGCAACGGCACCAGGATGATTTACAATCTCACGTTTACTCATTTCTCCATTTGGCAATACTACATCATCAACACGAACTTTAATAACTTTCCCATCAAAAATTGGCTCAGTTGCAACTGTTCTCTCTGCAAGATTACTCACAATATTTCATCTCCCTATTCTATTTCCTAATCGTTCTTCATACATTTTACCACACTGAAAGGAGCGTGATAAAAATGAAAGTATATATTTTACCGAATCGTATCACATTGGTCGGGAAAGCTTGGCAAATTCGTAATAAACTAAAACAATATGGAAAAGAGTACACAACTGTACAAGACTGGATTAACGCAAGCAAAAAGTAAACGTTTGTCAACCTTCTTCTGCTTTCGTACAATATAAGATAAGGGGGTTGAGCGATGAAAAAACGACAATTAGGAAACTCAGATTTATATATTACCGAAATAGGACTCGGTTGCATGTCTCTTGGCACCGATGAATACGAAGCAATCCGCATCATCCATGAAGCAATAGATTTAGGAATTAATTTTTTTGATACGGCAGACTTATACAATTATGGATTAAATGAAGAATTTGTTGGGAAAGCCCTTAAGGGAAAACGCGATCAAATTGTTCTTACAACGAAAGTAGGAAATCGCTGGACAGATGGCAAAAATGGTTGGTCTTGGGATCCTTCTAAAGCTTATATAAAAGCAGAGGTAAAAGAAAGTTTACGCCGCCTGCAAACGGATTATATTGATTTATATCAACTTCACGGCGGAACAATAGAGGATCCTATCGATGAAACAATCGAAGCGTTTGAAGATTTAAAACAAGAAGGTGTGATTCGTCATTACGGTATCTCTTCTATCCGTCCAAATGTTATTCACGAATATGCAAAACGGTCTAACATTGTTAGCGTATTAATGGAGTACAGTCTATTAAATCGCCGACCAGAAGAATGGTTTTCGTTCTTACAAGATAATCAAATTAGCGTGATTGCCCGCGGGCCACTCGCAAAAGGTTTATTAACTGACATCAATGAAAGAAAGATAGAAAAAGTGAAAGAAAAAGATTATCTTTCTTATTCTTATAATGAGTTAACAGAAGCTTTAGCTACTGCTAAAGCGATTACAAAAGAGCGTTCATTAACCGAAACAGCTCTTCAGTATTGCTTATATGATCCAGCTGTTGCAGCTGTTATTCCAGGTGCTAGCTCTATTCAGCAATTGCGAGAAAATGTACAAGCCACCAAACAATCTCCATTAACAACTGAAGAATACAAACAAATTCAAGCAACTACTAAATATGATACATACACATCACACCGTTAAAAAAACGCTACCGAAAATGGTAGCGTTTTTTTACAATGTATCATATTTATCAGGGTTTGTACCTACATGTAAATTACGATCCAGCGTATCAATCTGCTTGATTTCTTGTTCTGTTAATGAAAAATCAAAAATCGTAAAGTTCTCTTGAATACGAGATGGTGTAACAGATTTAGGAATTGTTACGATACCACTTTGAATATCCCAGCGTAAAATAATTTGAGCAGGTGTTTTTTCATATTTTTTAGCAATCTCTTGAATAATTGGATGCTGAAAGACTTCGCCACCTCTCATTAACGGACTCCACGCTTCCATTTGAATCTGTTCATTTTGACAAAAATCACGTAATTCAAACTGCGCGAGCATCGGGTGAAGTTCTACTTGGTTCACCATCGGCTTCACATTACAATTTGGCAAAAGCTGCTCTAAATGATGTTGGTGAAAATTCGAAACGCCTATTGCACGCACTTTTCCCTCTTCATATAATTTCTCAAGAGCCCGATATGTATCTATGTATTTTCCTCTTATTGGCCAGTGAATTAAATATAAATCTACATAATCCATTTGTAATTTCTTTAAACTTTTATCAAATGCTTGAAGCGTCGTTTCATAACCTTGATCGTCATTCCATACTTTTGTCGTAATAAACAATTCTTCACGGGCAATCCCCGATTCACGAACCGCTTCTCCGACACCGCTTTCATTTTCATATACAGTCGCTGTATCAATAGAGCGATATCCAACTTCTAAAGCTGCTTTTACTGCTTGTTTTACTTCTTCTCCCTCTTTTGCTTTATATACCCCTAAACCAAGCATCGGCATTTTCACACCATTACGAAGTGTCGTTGTTGGAATATACATGATTGTTGCTCCTCCTTCTTCTCTCCTACGAATGATATAGAGAGGTGCCATAAAATTTTTGTAACCATCACCTTATTTGAACAAGATTTATAGCAAAAGTCAAAAAACACATTCAGTTAACATAATATTTTTATAAAAATAACACGTTCTTACTTGCTCACGTTACTTTCTAACCACTCTTTTGCTTTCACATCAATATTACGTACAAAATCAGTCTTTCCTTCTGTATATTGATCTCCATCATATGTGAATTTTTCTGCTAAGTCATTTTTTAATGCCGCATAAGCTTCTGCTTCTTCACAATGTGCCATCATATAATCACGAAATGCTAAATGACGTGTGATTTCTGGATTTCCTGTTTCAAATACATGTAAATGATACGACCGTTTTTCTTCCGTTCCATGGATAAAAAAACGCCGACCGGAAATACCATTTTCACCTTTTACAATGTAACCGAGTTTTTCAAAGCGCTCTTTCCAATTGTCTACTCTCTCAATATCTTCTACCTCCATAATCATATCAACAATCGGCTTTGCTGCGAGCCCTGGTACTGATGTACTACCAATATGATGTACCTTCACAGGTTCTGGCATTGCTATTTTTAGCCTCTTCGCTTCTATTTGAAACTTCTCACTCCAATGATTTTCATAAGGAACGACTACAATCTTTCTCATCCCAATTCCCCTTTTCTTATCAAATCGTTAAAAAAATCATCAGGATAATACCGCTGATGATTTTTTATATTATTTAAAGTCTTTCCAAGTGAGGTTACTTTCACTTAATAGTTCTTCAAACGATTTATTCTTTTCTCGTTCCTTTTGCTCTTTACGTTTTCTTTCTTGTTCTTCTATTTCTTTTTGCTCAGCTCTTACTTGTAATTCTTTCTTCTTACTTTTCAATTGATTCATTAGTGATGCATTCAATTGATCACCAATGGTAATAGAATCTTTCTCTGTCTGATGATTCATTTGTGTTTGTCTTTGCTTCTTTTTCTTCATACTATTCACCTTTTACTTTTTTCTCCATTATAGGGGAAATGACTCCCTCTCCACAATAAAAAAGCCCATTCTCTTTCGATTCCCCTACTATTTTTATCTCGTAAAGATGTAAAGGGAAAAATAAAGTTCTATTAATTTTTATAATAAAAAGAAATTTTGTAGCATTAATCCTCTTAATCTATTAAAATTATGTCGTATGATGTCAGATTATAAAAAAAAAGGGAGAGAAATTTCATGTGGAAAAAAGTCATTCCTGCTGCTCTAGTATTAAGTACGATTACCTTCTCAAGTGTATTCGCTGCACCACCGTCTCAGACACCAGCAGAACAAAACCGCTACATAGACGTACAAATGCTTGGTATTAACGACTTTCATGGACAATTAGACACTGTAAAGAAAATTAACAACAAAGAGGCAGGGGGCGCCGAGTACTTAGCTGCTTATTTACGTGATCGTGAAAAGCAAAATCCAAATACATTAATGGTTCATGCTGGTGATGTCGTCGGAGCAAGTCCTCCAGTTTCAGCACTACTACAAGACGAACCAACAATTGAATTTTTAAATGATTTAGGATTTGATGTTGGAACGATTGGAAACCATGAATTTGATGAAGGAATAGACGAAATGCATCGTCTTATTTATGGTGGATACCATGAAAAAACAGGGAATTTCAAAGGAGCAAAATTCCCGTACGTTGCTGCCAACTTCTACAACAAATCAACTGGTCGCTTATTTCTACCACCATTTACTGTGAAAATGGTACAAGGAGTTCCTGTCGGCTTTATCGGTGTTGTAACAACAGATGTTCCTAACGTTGTTATGCCTACTATGCTAAAAAATGTACAAATTACAGATGAAGTTGAAGCAATTAACACATCTGTAAAACAGCTGAAAAGACTAGGTGTTAAATCTATCGTTGTTCTTGCACATAATGGAGGTACAACGGATAATAACGGCGTAACAAATGGCGATATCGTTCGCTTAGCAAATGAGACTGACCCAGAAGTCGATGTGATTTTCGGCGGTCATAGTCATACTTATGTAAATGGAACCGTTAACAACAAGCTTGTCGTACAAGCAAATTCTTATGGAATGGCCTTTGCCGACGTAGATGTAAAGATTGATCGTAAAACAAAAGATATTGTTGGGAAAAAAGCAGAAGTTGTTACAACCTACCATGAAGGAATAAAACCTGATCAACAAGTGAAAAAGAAAATGGATCAGTATCAAGAAAAAATTGCTCCTCTTGTAAATCAGGTTGTTGGAAAATCTACCGCTCCAATGGATCGTAAACAAAATGACGCGGGTGAATCCACTCTTGGAAATTTAATTGCTGATGTTCAGCGCGAGACCATGAATACTCAAATTGCCCTTATGAATCCTGGTGGTATTCGCAATGATCTAGATGCTGGCGATATTACATGGGGAGAATTATATGGCATTCAACCATTTGGGAATCAATTGATAAAAGTTAATTTAACTGGTCAAGACATTCGAGATATTTTAAATCAACAATGGCAAAAAGACATAACAAGAATGCTTCAAATTTCAGGTATTCAGTACACTTGGGATGCGAATAAGCCAAATGGTGAAAAAGTTACAAATATCCACTTAACAAACGGAGAAGAGTTAGTTGCCTCTAAAACTTACAGCGTCGTTGCAAATGCCTTTCTAGCTTCAGGCGGTGATGGATTTGTATCCTTTAAAAATGGAAAAGATGCTGAAACAGGACCAACTGATTTCGAAGCGTTAGTGAATTATGTAAAACAAGCAAACGAACCAATTCAACCTATTATTGATGGAAGAATTCAAAAACTGAACTAGTTTTTTCTATACGAAAATACGTTAATACTAAAAAGAGCTCCACTATATTCTCACTTAAAACCCCCATGTTCATTTAGAATACGGGGGTTTTTCATACATAACCTAAAATCTATTCTAAAGGATATGCACCCAGTATCTTCATTCCCCGTAAAATATATAAGAATAAACTGGGAGGGGAAAAAATGTATTCCTATTCAAATAATTACAATTTTATATACAGACAAAACGAAAAATTAATTGTTGACATCGAAAAAGCCATCAATGGAGAGTACAGCGCAATAAATTGTTATGCTAAATTAGCTAATTTGGCTTCACAAAATACTGAGCGAAATCAAATTCTTGAAATCCGCCAAGATGAAATAAAACATTTTCAACAATTTGTACAGATTTACATCAGCTTAACGGGTAGGCAACCTCAACCAAAAATCATTGAAGAGTGTCCAAATTTTTATGAAGAGGGATTAGAATTCGCGCTACAAGACGAACAACGAACTGTTGACTTCTACTTAAAAATTGCAGATGATACTACAAATCAATTCATTAAAGAAGCATTTCGTAGAGCAGCAGCAGATGAACAAAATCATGCCGTTTGGTTCTTGTATTATTTTTTTAAAACTAAAAAATAATACTACAAAGGATACATGTTTTTGCATTGAACATAGTATCCTTCCCTTCATTTATCTTGATACAATTCATCAGCTTCTTTATACTTTCGTAAAAATTCTATCAACGCTTCTTCTACAATTTTAGATTTATGAACTCCTGTCGCATCAGCTATAACGTCTAATTTCTCTAAAATCTCCGTACATATAGAAAAAGTGCGTTTTTTCTTCTCATTACTTGTGATTATTTTGGGGAGAATAAGTTCCTCGCGTTTTCGCAATAATTCATAAATATTTTGCAATTGTTCATAAATCAAAACTTGATAATCTGTTTTTACATATTGAAGTGCAGTTGCTTCTTGAAGATATAAATGGCGGGGCTCTTCTCCCTCTCCAATAAATATTCGTTTCTTCTGTTCACCATCATATTCATATCCAAGTATCCTTAACTTTTTCGACAATGCATAGGGGCTCATATCGAGGCGTTTCGCAACTATGGCAAGTGGTTCACGTTTGTTCAAACAATCTATAATTTCTCCAATCGTCACTTCCTTCCTCCTCTCCCTAAGCGTTCATAGTTGAAATATAGCCTATATGTTATGATACAATAACTTTTTAACAGTATATGCAAGATAGTACACCCGTGCGATACATACTCTTAGAGAAAAGGAGATTTTTTTATATGCTTTTTCGTAGCCACACTCCTAAGTTTTACAATGAAAGAAAGAGTCCAATTCCAAATAGCGTCGCTACGATAGAAAGCGTTACGATTAACAATCGCAAACAATCTCTACTTATTCGTGGTCAAGATATAAATCAGCCTATTTTATTATGCTGTCACGGTGGCCCTGGCATGGCACAAATTGGATTTATTCGCCATTTTCAAAAAGACTTAGAAAAGCACTTTATTGTTGTCAATTGGGATCAGCGCGGAGCAGGGAAAACTTTTTCTTGGCGAGATATTAAAACACCATTCACAATTGAACAATTTATTTTAGATGCACTTGAAATAATAAAATACCTTCTTGCTCGCTTCAATAAACCGAAACTATTTCTTGCTGGACATTCTTGGGGAAGTATTATCGGCCTACAAATTGCAAGTCAATATCCAGACCATATTGAAGCCTATATTGGCATTGGTCAGATTGTACATATGAAACAAAACGAAGAATTACTCTATCAACACTTAATTCATTCTGCAAAAAAACATGGGCACGAGCGGGCATTGACTTCACTTTCAAAACTTGGAAAACCTCCTTTTCTAGATATGCGGCGCTTGATTATTCAAAGAAAATGGCTTGGTACATTTGGAGGATCCGTGCAAAATGGGACTTCATTTTCCTTCATTCGAAAAGGGCTATTCTCTTCAGAATATACATGGTTAGATTGGATAAAATTTCTCGCTGGAAATATGAAATCTGGGACGTTATGGGAAGAAATGCTCACAATAGATTTCTTTTCTACAATTTCAAAGCTTTCTGTACCTATTTATTTCTGTTCTGGTCGTTTCGACTATCAAACGCCTTATGCACTCGTTCAACAATATTGCGACATGATTCAAGCACCCATCAAAAAAATGATTTGGTTCCCAAACTCTGCTCATTCACCAAATTTAGAAGAACCTGAACTTTTTGCAAGATCTTTATGTTCTATCAAACAAGAGCTATCTTTTCCACACCAGTAATCGGTATACTTTTTACATTTCACAAAAAACAATTTATAATTACATGTCGCAACTTTACTCTGTTAGTACCTATACCTACCTAAGATAAGTTGCAGAAACAGAAAAAGATCAGGGAGATTACATTTATTATGAATGCTGTACTCGTCGCTGTTGCAGTGATGTTGCTGCTTAGTTTATTACGTGTCCAGGTCATTGTCGCTATTATCGTCGGTGCTTTAACAGGTGGACTAATTGGTGGTCTTGGAATTTCAGAAACAATCAATACTTTTACCATAGGTCTTGGAAACAGTGCTCCAATCGCTTTAAGTTATGCCATGCTCGGAGGATTTGCTATTTCTCTTTCCAAAACAGGTCTTCCCGATGCTATGATCCATACTGCACTGAACTTAATCAGCAACGAAAAAGACACGAAAAAACAAACATATTCAAAAATGCTCATTTTATTTATCATTTTAGCAATGGCTTGTTTTTCACAAAATATTATTCCGGTCCATATTGCTTTTATCCCCATTTTAATTCCAGCACTCTTAAAAGTCTTAAATGAATTAGAAGTGGACCGTCGGCTTGTTGCATGTCTTATTACATTCGGATTAATCACTCCTTACATGTGGATCCCAACTGGATTTGGAAAAATCTATCACGATGTATTACAAACAAATGCACAGCAAAGCGGTCTTACATTTGATGTAGCACTCATTCCAAAAGCCATGACCATTCCGGCAATAGGAATGATTATTGGTCTATGTATCGCTGTTTTTATTTCATATCGTAAACCGCGAACTTATCATACTGAAACCATTCATACTCCATCTGATGAAATTGTACCTTATACGAAAAGAAGCATTTCTTTTGGGTTATTGTCTATTGTCGCAACACTATGTGTACAACTAGCAACAGAATCAATGATTTTTGGTGCATTAGCAGGTATCATAGTATTATCCATTAGTGGCAGTCTTCCTTTAAAAGAAGCTGATGCCATTTTAACTAGTGGTATGCGAATGATGTCATTTATCGGTTTTGTTATGATTTCTGCAGCAGGATTCGGAGCAGTTCTTCGAAAAACAGGACATGTTGAATCGCTTGTTCAAACAAGTGCTGATTTAATTGGGAACAGTAAGCCACTTGCTGCCTTCCTTATGCTTATTATCGGTCTGCTTGTTACAATGGGAATCGGTTCTTCCTTTTCTACCATTCCGATTTTAACAACTATCTTCGTTCCGCTATGTATCCAACTTGGCTTTAGCCCGATGGCCACCATTGCTATTATCGGTACAGCTGGCGCATTAGGTGATGCTGGTTCTCCAGCATCGGATAGTACGTTAGGACCTACCTCAGGTTTAAATGCTGATGGCACGCATCATCATATATGGGATACATGTGTCCCTACTTTTCTTCACTACAATATCCCGTTACTTATATTCGGTTTTATTGCTGCAGTCACATTATAAAAAAAGGTGCGTTTTACTTGGACGCACCTTTTACTTTGTCGATTCTCGTTCAATTAATAGAAACTCTTCTTCCTGCACTTCCTCATGTTTTACTTGTTTCTTCTTTATTTTTCCTACTAAGCTTTGAACAGCTAGTACTCCTTGTTTTTCAAAAGACCTTCCAATCGTTGTCAAAGATGGCATAACCCATTCACCTTGTAAACTTCCTTTAAAACCAACAACTTGCAAACGCTCAGGTATATGAATACCAAGATAGCTTGCTGCACGGACGACTGCAATTGCAACAGCATCACTAGAAGCCACAATACCATCAATATATGGATACTTTCGTAACAATTCAATAATTTGTTTTTCTTCAGGTCCCTCTATTCTTTCTTTTCGATAAGCAAGACCCTCTTCCCAAACTGCATCTAAAAATCCAGATACATGTTCTTCCATTGTCTCATCTTCTATCTCTTCTCCCATATAAGCAAGAAAATGACAACCTTTTTCTTTTAACAAAACAACTGCCTTTCTAGCACTTTCGTAATATGTAGAAAGCTCTCCTGCTTCATCAAGTATGACAAACGGAATGGAAATATTATTCAGCCGTTTGAATATGTCGTTCGTCATAATAACACCAGCAATATTATTTTGCATTAGTATATCTATATAATCACTCTTATTTTCTATGTTACAAATAACAATTTGATATCCCTCTTTATATGCAGCCTCTTCTACTGAACGAAGCAATGTTATATATGATGGATTTTCTAAATTTGATACTAATATAGCAATCATTGTCGAAGATTTTTTAAATAATGCCTTCGCTACAGCATTAGGTTTATACTGTAACTCTTCAATTGCTTGTTTTACTTGTTTAACTGTATCCTCATGGACATACCCTTTTTCGTTAATTACTCGTGAAACGGTTGCGACTGAAACACCGGCCGATTTTGCAACATCACGTATGGTTGCCACATCTTCACCCCTTAATATGGTAATAGCTTACAATTCAAACCTAAAACAAAGTAGGACATTCGTCAATATTATTATTCTATATTTCTGAAAATTGTTACACGAACACTTCTTACTCCTTACATTTTCCATCTTCAACATATGTAAAGAGTGATTTTATATATTCATTTTTTCTAGTTGAATTTCATGTGAAATCGCAATATTGTCATAACCAATGAGAGGAATTTCTCGCTTTATCTTCCTCGCCTCCTTAACCGCATCTACATATAAGTTAGTCATGATAAAATCACGTTTCTGATAGAAACGAAGTGCATTCGTGTTATCGTTTGTCGTAATAAGCCACACCTTTTTACAACATTGTTTTTTGGCAATATCAATTACATACTCTACAAGTTTCGTTCCAGTTCCCTTTTTCTCCTTAAAGCTATCTAATGAAACAATCTCACAATCATTTCCTCTTATTTCATATGTGATAATTCCTATTATTCTGTTATCTTCAATTGCAATAAAACCAGGTAATTGGTCTAACTGATGTGCTCTTCCACGTGAAACCATCAGCGTGCTTCCCCAATTTTCACGCATAAATAGCGCAATTGTTCCTCTCATTTCTTCTGTAATTTTTTGTATTTGAATCATGGTTCACTCTCTCCCCTTTTTACATCATTATGATACAATATAAGAGTATCATATGTAGAGGTATGTGGAGGATGAGGTATGAAACGTTTTTTTACAGCATTGCTAACCTTAATGGGAGCCTTAATTGGTATCGGTATTTTCTTTACGAATAAAGTAATGTACTTAAAGAAAAAAACAGAAGAAGAAATTTTAGAGCGTGAAACAAAAAAACATTTTCGCTTAGAGGATTTTAATGCCATTCCAAAAGAAGAGGTTCGTATTCCATCTCAATTTAAATATGAAATTCACGGCTATTACATTTCTGCAGGCAATTCTAATAAGTTTATGATTTTTTGTCACGGTGTAACCGTAAATAAAATAAACTCTGTCAAATATGCAAATTTATTTTTAAACAGAGGATATAACGTATTTATTTATGATCACCGTCGCCATGGTAAAACCGGTGGTAAAACGACAAGTTATGGCTATTACGAAAAACATGATTTAAAGACGGTAGTTGATTGGCTAAAAGACCGTTTTGGAACAAATATTATACTGGGCATTCATGGAGAATCGATGGGGGCTGCGACACTCCTTCAATATGCAGGAATGGTGGAAGATGGTGCTGATTTTTATATTGCAGATTGTCCATTCTCTGACTTTTATGGCCAGCTACAACATCGCTTAAAAGTCGAATTCCATTTACCGAAATGGCCGCTACTACCATTAGCAAATGCCTTTTTAAAAGTACGGGACGGTTATACAATACGAGAAGTTTCTCCAATCGATTGTGTAAAAAACATAAATAATCCAGTTCTTTTTATTCACAGTAAAGACGATGACTATATTTTATGTGATATGACAAAAGCACTTTATGAAGCGAAAGAAAATAATAAACAGCTCTTTATTGCAGAACACGGTGCACACGCTTGCTCTTATAATGAGAACCGGCAAGAGTATGAAGCTGCAGTGGATCAATTCTTAAAAACATATGTGAAAGAAACAAAAAACAGGCTTGCATAAGCCTGTTTTTTGTCACTTTATTGCCCTAACACATCTGTAACTTGTTCCATATTTTCAGAGATCCATTTTACCGCTTCTTCGAGCGTTTGAAATTCTGTCGTTTGAAATGTTACTTCATCTTGAAGTAGCCACACATCTTTAGGCTCTTGTCCCGCACCTGCAATCGACCAATGAAGTAAGCTATATGGATGATTATCATTTAAAAACGATGCCCACGTGCGCTCATTTGCAATATTTTGTAATGTACGTAATTGTTTATTCATGTTTCGTCACCTTACTGTATTTCAGTTATAAACGTTATTATAACATTCTCTTCCACTACATACAAAGTACAGTTTTCTATTGTCAAGTACTTCCTGTAATTATATGATGAACGTAAGCGTTTGGGAGGGAGGGATAACGTTGGCAAAAGTTCAAATTAAAGTGAATGATAATGGTTCATTTCGCATTACAGGGGATGTGGAATTAATCGACTCACAAGGGAATGCTTTCCCTGCAAAGCCTGCATTTTCTTTATGTCGCTGCGGCTTATCAAAAAATATGCCTTATTGTGATGCTTCACATAAAGGAAAATTTGAGTCTGTCGTTCGAGCACCAAAGGAATAATAATACGAGAAGCATGCAAAATGATTTGCGCATGCTTCTTATAAATATCCTATATAAAAACCTAGAAACGCACAAAAAATGCCTATTATATAACTCATTACTAAATATAATAACGCCTTTTGTCCCTCACGTTTATGTATTAATTGAACCAATTCAAACTTAAATGTTGAAAAGGTCGTAAATGCCCCCATAAACCCTGTTCCGCATAATAATAACCATGTATTACTCACATCAGCCCCATACAACAGACCCAGCAAGAATGATCCAACTATATTTACAAATAATGTTCCATACGGGAATACATTCCCGTATTTTTTTTTCATTACATTACTAATAGAGAATCTAGCAACAGCTCCGCAAAAGCCACCGATTCCTATAAGTAAAATATTCATAGCGCTCCTTCTTTCTTCATGCTTTTTTCATATAGTGTATTCCCAAGATAAAATCCAAATAAAGACAAAAGCAATCCTCCAACTATACTTGTACCTACATAATAAAATGCCATAAAAAATGCTTCATGTTGCATTAATTTTAATGTCTCCATGCTAAATGTTGAAAAAGTAGTAAAAGATCCAAGCATTCCTGTTCCAACGCTACTCATTATCGTTTGTGAAACATGTTTCATACGAAATAAATACATCGTTAAAAATGCTAATAAAAAACTACCAATCATATTCGCTATCCATGTTGCCAGCGGAAAAGAATCGACTGAAGGAGTATCAATCCATTGTCCTAATCCATACCGAGCTAAAGCCCCAATAACACCACCGATTCCTACTGCAATATATTTCATATCCTCACCTCATTTATGTATGCACTGAAATCTTTCTCATGCTAGTATAACAAACTTTATCCCCCCTTTCATTTTCATACAATTCTTCACATTCAAATATTTTTTACTATCCTTTTTTCTTTTTTGTGCTATAATGTGAGCAAACAGCATCCTTCGGGGTCGGGTGAAATTCCCAACCGGCGGTGATGAAGTGCACACTTCTAAGTCCGTGACCCGTTTTCACTCTTGGAAACGGTGGATCTAGTGAAATTCTAGGGCCGACAGTATAGTCTGGATGGGAGAAGGATATGTTTTCTAGTTCTTATATAGCGAATACACTTTTATTTTGGCGTACACATGTGTACTGATTCGTTTTGAATCACTGTATATGTTTTCTTTCATATACCTATTTTTCTATGCTGAAATAAAAAGATACGACTAGCGTATGAAAATTGATAGTTTGCTAGGTTTTTTTCTCATGCAAAAATATCAATCATCGTTAGGTTTCTTTCTTATACTTTCGTATTCGAGCTATACTTCTAGAAATCACGTCTCCCAAACCCCAAGGATATTAATCCTTGGGGTTTTTTGATTTTTCTTAGGAGAGGTGAAAAGAATGACAGACCAAGAATATATGAAGATCGCCTTACAGTTAGCACAAAGTACTGCAGGGCAAACAAGTCCAAATCCAATGGTCGGCGCTGTTGTTGTAAAAGATGGAAACATCGTTGGAATGGGAGCACATCTGCGCGCAGGTGAGGAACACGCTGAAGTTCATGCTCTTCGTACGGCTGGTGACAAAGCAAATGGATCCACTGTATATGTAACTTTAGAGCCGTGCAGTCATTTTGGAAAAACTCCGCCGTGCTGCGATCTACTCATTGAAAAAAAAGTGAAGCGTGTAGTAATTGCTACACTTGATTGCAATCCGCTCGTTTCAGGTAACGGTGCAAAACGTTTGCAAGCGGCAGGTATTTGTGTAACTACCGGTGTTCTTGAAGAAGAAGCCATCACATTAAATCGCTACTTTTTCCACTATATGAATACAAAACTACCGTTTGTAACAATAAAAACAGCAATGAGTTTAGATGGAAAAATAGCTACTACTACTGGAGAAAGCAGATGGATTACAGGTGAAATAGCTCGCGAAGATGTTCATCAATATCGTCATACGCACGATGCCATCCTTGTTGGGGTCAATACTGTTATAGCTGATAATCCATCTTTAACAACACGTCTTCCAAACGGAGGCAAGCATCCGATTCGAATTATTTTAGATACACATTTACGAACGCCGCGATCCTCTCATGTCATAACAGACGGGATAGCGCAGACATGGATTATTGTTGGAAAAGATGTAAAGAAAGAAAAAATAGCCACCTACGAATCTCAGGCAGTATCTGTACTTCAAATGCAGACGAACCAAATTGAAATACGTGATCTCCTCCTCCGTCTTGGTGAAAAACAAATTCTTTCACTCTTTGTTGAAGGTGGACAATCCGTGCATGCGAGCTTTTTAGAAGCAAAGTGTTTTAATGAAATTGTAACTTATATAAGCCCTAAATTAATTGGTGGAAAAGCCTCTCCAACTATGTTTGGTGGCACCGGATTTAACAAGCTACAAGATGCAATTTCTTTGCAAATTCAAGAGATGAAACAACTTGGTGATGATATAAAAATCGTCGCTACAGTGCGAAATGAGGTGCTTGCATGTTTACAGGAATTGTAGAAGAGCTTGGAACTGTTTCGAATATAAGTCAAAGCGGAGAAGCCATGAGGCTAACAATTACCGCAAATACAATCTTGTCAGATGTAAGATCAGGAGACAGTATCGCTGTAAATGGAATCTGTTTAACCGTCACTTCTTTTACAGCATCTTCGTTTACTGTTGATGCCATGCCGGAAACAATGCGAGCGACATCACTCCGTATGCTCGGTACCCGTTCTAAAGTGAATTTAGAACGAGCAATGGCTGCAAACGGGCGTTTTGGTGGCCATTTCGTCACAGGGCATATTGATGGAATTGGAACCATTGTAAGTAAAAAACAGCACTATAATGCGATATATTACAAAATTGAAATTCCAGATGATTTGCTCCGTTATTGTTTACACAAAGGATCGATAGCTGTTGATGGCACAAGCTTAACGATATTTGATATAGATGAATCTTCCATTACCATTTCGCTCATTCCGCATACAGTAAGTGCATCTATTATTGGGGAAAAAGCAGCTGGAGACATCGTAAATATTGAATGTGACATGATTGGAAAATATATTGAGCGTTTCATTTCAAAGCCCAAGAAACAGAGCAGTTCGGTTACAGAGAGCTTTTTACAAGAAAACGGATTTCTATAAGGAGGAAGCACAATGTTTCATCGTATTGAAGAAGCACTAGAAGATTTAAAACAAGGAAAAGTCATTATTGTATGTGATGATGAAAGCCGTGAAAACGAAGGAGATTTCATCGCTTTAGCAGAGAACATCACACCTGAAACAATTAATTTTATGATTACACATGGCCGTGGTCTTGTCTGCGTACCGATTACAGAGCAATATGCAGAACACTTACAGTTAGAACCTATGGTTTCTCATAATACAGATTCTCATCATACTGCGTTCACAGTAAGTATTGACCACGTTTCTACAACAACAGGTATTAGTGCTTACGAACGCGCGACAACTGTACGCGAGTTATTAAATCCAACATCAAAAGGAACAGATTTTAATCGTCCAGGGCATATTTTCCCTTTAATTGCAAAGGAAGGCGGAGTACTGCGCCGCGCTGGCCATACAGAAGCAGCTGTTGATTTAGCAAAATTATGCGGTGCGGGACCAGCAGGGGTCATTTGTGAAATTATAAAAGAAGACGGTACGATGGCACGTGTTCCTGATTTAGTACAAGTTGCAGAACAATTTGATATAAAAATGATTACGATTGAAGATTTAATTGCTTATCGCCGCCATCATGAAACACTCGTAACAAGGGAAGTTGAAATTACATTACCGACAGATTTCGGTACATTTCATGCAATTGGTTATTCCAACTCGCTTGACCAAAAAGAACATATCGCTCTCGTAAAAGGAGACATCTCTACTGATGAACCTGTTCTCGTTCGTGTTCATTCTGAATGTTTAACTGGCGATGTTTTCGGCTCATGCCGTTGCGATTGTGGTCCGCAGCTCCATGCCGCCCTCGCTCAAATTGAACGAGAAGGAAAAGGCGTTCTTCTTTATATGCGCCAAGAAGGTCGCGGGATTGGGCTGTTAAATAAGCTCCGTGCATACAAATTACAAGAAGAAGGATTAGATACAGTTGAAGCAAATGAAAAATTAGGGTTTCCTGCAGATCTTCGCGATTACGGCATTGGTGCTCAAATCTTAAAAGATCTAGGCTTACAGCAATTGCGTTTATTAACAAATAATCCAAGAAAAATTGCCGGCTTGCAAGGGTATGATTTAGAAGTTGTGGAACGTGTACCGTTACAAATGCCAACAAAAGAAGAAAATAAAGTATATTTACAAACAAAATTAGAAAAATTAGGTCATTTACTAAGTTTATAATATATAAAGGGAGAGATATAATATGGTATTCGAAGGTCATTTAGTTGGTACAGGATTAAAAGTCGGAGTTGTGGTTGGACGCTTTAATGAATTTATTACAAGCAAACTATTAGGAGGCGCATTAGATGGGTTGAAGCGCCATGGGGTAGAAGAAAACGATATTGATGTCGCATGGGTTCCAGGTGCATTTGAAATTCCATTAATCGCAAAGAAAATGGCTTGTAGCGGCAAATACGATGCTGTCATTACACTAGGAACAGTCATTCGTGGTGCTACAACTCATTATGATTATGTTTGTAATGAAGTTGCAAAAGGCGTTGCCTCTTTATCATTACAAACAGACATCCCAGTTATTTTCGGTGTATTAACAACTGAAACAATTGAACAAGCCATTGAACGGGCTGGTACGAAAGCTGGTAACAAAGGCTATGAATCGGCAGTTGCTGCGATTGAAATGGCTCATTTATCCAAACAATGGGCATAAAAAGAGGCTTCGGCCTCTTTTTATTTTTTTACTTTTTTCCGCACATCTTGTATCAATTCATCCATTGTTTTTCCTTCTGTTTTAATACGAAGATTTTGAGCGGTTTTCCACACATTTTCTCGCCTTTTTTCTTCCTCTACAATATGAATTTCTTTCCGCACCTCTTTTAAGTCTTTCCCCTCAGTTTCAATACCAAAATGCTCAGCTTTTGTTCGAAAATGCTGTTCGATTCTTTGCTGCATTTCTTTCTGCTCTGGATTTTCAGCCGCTTTAACAGGATCAGTACTTATCGCTTTTAATAAAATAAGAAACGTCATAATAGCTAATATATATTTGTGCATGTGAAATCCTCCAACCCAAGGTAAATTACATCTTTACTTTGTACAATTACAGGTTGGAAAATTCGTCCACGAAATTAATTTTTTCACTAAAAATCCGCATATCTGAAGGACTAAAGATAATTTATTACATTTTATTTACAATGAAATCCCGTAAAATAATCTATTTCTTTTATAATTAAAAACAGCCATTATTTCATGAAATAATGGCTGTTTTGTGTAACTTTTATTTCATTATTCTAGTCTACAAAGGAGCTTTCCTCCCTCATTTTTACAGCGCACACTCCTCAATCTCAAACCCTAAATCCTCAATCATACCCCAGTCTGCTGTTGGCTCTTGTCCTTCTGTTGTTAAATAATCACCAACAAAGATTGAATTTGCTGCGAATAAACCAAGTGGTTGTACAGAACGCAAATTAATTTCACGCCCACCGGAAATTCGAATTTCTTTTGATGGATTCACGAAGCGCATCATCGCGAGAGTTTTTAAACATTCTACTGGTGTTAATTCTTTCTGTCCTTCAAGCGGTGTGCCTTTTACAGCAACAAGGAAGTTACATGGAATAGAATCCGCATCTATCCGTTTTAATTCAAGTGCAATTTCAACGCGCTGCTCTTTCGTTTCACCCATTCCGAAGATTGCACCAGAACATGGAGAAATTCCCGCTTGCTTCGCTTTTTCGACTGTATCTACGCGATCATCATACGTATGTGTTGAACAAATGCTATCATAATTATTTGCATGTGTATTTAAATTATGATTATAACGATGAACACCTGCTTCTGCTAAGCGCCCTGCTTGATCTTCATTTAAAAATCCTAAGCAGCAGCAAATTTTCAAATCTGTTGTTTCACGAATTTCTTTTACGGCACCGATAACATGATTTACTTCTTTATCCGTTGGACGGCGACCAGATGCAACAATGCAGTATGTACCTGCTTTACGGCGAATTGCTTCGTGAGCTCCCTCTACGATTTTTTCTTGTGTTAACCATGCATACTTATCGATTGGCGCTTCTGAAACGATAGACTGTGAGCAATATCCGCAATCCTCTGGACATAGTCCAGATTTCGTATTAATAATCATATTTAACTTCACTTTTTTACCAAAGTAATGATGGCGGATGACATAAGCTGCGTTCATAATTTCTAATACTTCTGTGTCGTTTGCTTCTAAAATTGCTACAGCTTCTTCTTTCGTTATATTTCTACCCTCTACTACTTCAGATGCAATTTGTTTCCAATCTACTTTTGTTTGTACTTGTTTCATTTTTCCTCTTCCCCTCTTTTTCAATATACGCAAATAAAACATGGTACGTCGCTACAATTTCCCCCTCTTCCGTGAAATCTCTTTCGTATATACGAAGCATAGTTCGAAAGATAGAAGGAATTTGACAGTATGATTCTGCATTACTATTCGTTGCTCCCACTTTCCGAATGGATTGTAGAAACTCCCGAACTTCAGTAAACTTCTCTATGTAACATGTTTCAGAAACATGAACATCCCCTGTTACACTTTCACATAAACCTTGCAGCTGTTCTCTCGTAAAAAAACGTTGTCCAACAGATGCAGCATTTTGTCTCTTTCTTTCTTCTTTAGCGCTTTGAAATGCTATATGAAGCTCCCTAAATGTCTGTTCTCCAAACGTCGAAAATAACAATAAGCCATCTTCACATAAATGACGACTATATAAACTGTTCACCGTTGTTTGCAAATCGTTTAACCATTGAAATGTCGCACTTGAAATAATGACATCAAATGACTCGCTTAATGTGAGATGTTCAATATCTTCACATCGAAATGTCACAGATTCCACATAACTTCTCGTTTTCGCAACAGCAATCATACTTTCAGCAAAATCAATTGCGGTAATTGTTGCATTTGGAAAAGAAACCGCCAATTGTTCAGTCAAATACCCTGTGCCACATCCAAGTTCTAAAATACGAATGGACGACATCTTTTGGTAGTGTTTTTTCATTATAGAGAGCAATTGTTGCGCCATCTTTTTCTGTACATTTGCATATTGATCATAGGATACTGCTGCCCCATTAAATCGTTTTTGTAATAACGTTTTGTTGATCATTTTGTATCCCCTCTACAAACTGGATTATTTCATTTACGCAATATTCAAAATCCGTTACACAAAGTGCATGCCCCGCTCCATTTATTACTTTAAGCGTTCCATTCATATTTTTTTGTATATAGCGAGCAGCAGATAGTGGACATATCGCATCCTGTTCTCCATGAAGAAGTAATATCGGTGTCTTTACATACTTTAGCTGACTTCTCATATCCACCTCTATTAAATAATCAAGCCCCATCTGTAAAGATTCAATGGAATCACCTTGAAAATGCTCTGTAATGCCCTCAAATTGTTCACTCTCTTTTAGCTCTTGTTTGGCAAACATACTTTTATAGAAGCGCTTCAATGTATCTTCCTTTCGCTTTACCAAACTTCTTTTCATCCGTTCTACAAAAGCATGTTTCCATCCACTCTCATAATTTTCATCCACTGTAAACTTTGCCGTACCACCTATTAAAATCATTCCTTTTGTCCGCACTCTATCACATGCTTGAAGAGCAGCTAGTGCACCAAGTGACCATCCAATCAAAATTACATCCTGTTCTTCCGCAGCTTCTACTATACGATCTGCAAAATCATTAACCCCTTTTACACTACGCCATTCAACATATCGAACAGAATATTCTTGGAAATATGGAAGTAATAAATCCCATACTTGTTTTTCCATCCCCCATCCAGGAATGAAAATAAGCTGAGGCAGTTTCATATGAGTACCCCCTCTTCTTTACCAATTCGAATGATCTGCCGAGTAGCCCATTGTAAATCAGATTTTGTATGTTCAGACGTAACTGCAAATCGAATTCGGGAACTATTATGCGGAACAGTTGGTGGCCTGATAGCAATTGCAGCAATTCCTGCTTCCTGCAATTTTTCGCTAAAACATATCACGGCTTCATTCGATGAGACAATAACTGGGACAATATGAGTTGAACTATCGCCAATATTAAAGCCAACTTCCTCTAAAGTATTGCGGAAATACGCTCCATTTTCTAAGAGACGTTGCCGTCTTCCCTCATCTTCCTTAACAATTTCAATTGCACGTTTCATTGCACCAAGCGTCCCTGGTGGTAATGCTGTTGTGAAAATAAAGCTTCTCATCATGTTTTTCATATAATCAATGCAAATTGCATCACCTGCTAAATATGCTCCATAACATCCTAGCGCTTTACTAAATGTTCCCATATGAATATCAATTTTCTGAGAAAGTCCTTGCTCTACATGAGCTAACCCAGCACCATGTCTTCCGTATATTCCACCTGCATGCGCTTCATCAACCATCAATAATGCTCCGTATTTTTCTTTCAACATAATCAATTCTTTTAGATGAGCAACATCTCCATCCATGCTGAAAACAGTGTCTGTTACGATTAACTTTTTCTTCGCAACAGGGGCCATTTGCAACAATCTTTCCAAATGTTCCAAATCATTATGTCGATACCTTTTATATTCCGCACCACTAAGCATAATTCCATCGACAATACTGGCATGATTTAACTTATCGCTAAAAACGATATCGTGCCGACTCACTAAAGAAGAGAGTGCCCCTACATTTGCTGAATATCCACTGTTCACAATGATTGCTTTTTCGGTTTCTTTCCAATCACAAACGCTCTGTTCTACCTCTTCATATAGTGAATAATTCCCTACAACAAGCCGTGACGCCGTAGCTCCTACTCCGTATTGCTTTGTCGCTACAATAGATGCTTCTTTTAGTCTTCTATCTCCCGCCAAGCCTAGATAGTTATTCGAAGCTAAATTCAGCATACGTTTTCCATCCCTAATCAGCCATGTTTCTTCAGCTTGCTCAGTCATAACTACATGTCGATATTGTGATTTCTCTTTCAAACGACTTAAACTAGAGTGAAAGTGTAGATTCCACATTTGATCCATGTTTGACAAACTCCTCTAAATTTAAAATCGCGATATTTTCTTCTGCTGCTCTCAATACTTCTTCACGCGTAACCCCTTCTCTAAGCTCTGGTAGTAAGCCCAAAACTGGAATACCACTTAACTCCTCAATCATTTCTTTATTCTCTTGCACACGTTCCTTCTCACATTCCTTACAGCCGGATAAAATAACACCTGCAACTGTTAAACCATGGGCTTTCGCATACGAAATCGTTAAAACGGTATGATTAACAGTACCTAACGTTGGACGCGCAACAATAATAAGTGGTAATTTTAGTTCCTTTGCAAAATCAACCACTAACGCATCTTCTGTATACGGAACAGCAAGACCACCTGCCCCTTCTACAAACAAACTATCAAACTCTGTCATTAACTCGTTATAATGAGCGGTAATTTGTGCTAGTGTCACACTTCTTCCTGCTCTCTGCATTGCCAATCTTGGCGCGAGAGGTTCTTCAATAGAATAAGGGCAAATACTATCAGTCTCTGTCATCACTCCTGATGCCATTTTCAATCTCGCAGCATCACCTTCAGGATGAGAAGCGATGTGTCCACTTTGCAATGGTTTATATACCCCTATGTTATACCCACGATTTCTAAGCACTCCTGCTAATGCACCTGCAACAACTGTTTTTCCAACTTCCGTATCCGTTGCTGTTATAAAAAAGCCACTCATGATTCTCCCTCCGTAACATCTGCAATTGCTTGATATAAGATGCGCAACATTTCATCAATCTCATCTATCTTAGATGCTAGTGGTGGCATAAATACAATTGTGTTACCCAGTGGGCGTAAGATCATTCCTAGCTCTCTTGACCTTTTACACACTTCTACGCCTACTCGCTCCGTCCACTCAAACGACTCTTTCGTTTCTTTATTTTTCACAAGTTCAATTCCAATCATCAATCCACACTGACGAATATCTCCAACATGCTTATATTCGTAAAGTGCTTCCAACTGTTTCCCTACATATTCTGCTTTATATGCAACATCATTTATTAGATTATTTTTTTCGTAAAGTTCTAGATTAGCAATTGCAACAGCGCAACCTAATGGATTGCCCGTATAACTATGGCCATGGAAAAATGTTTTTTGCTCTTCATAGTCACCTAAAAAAGCATCATAAATTTCATCTGTTGTCACAGTAATAGCGACTGGTAAATAGCCACCTGTTAAGCCTTTTCCAGCTGTTAAAATATCGGGTGTAACATTTTCATGTTCACAAGCAAACATTTTTCCAGTACGACCAAACCCTGTCGCTACTTCATCTGTAATAAATAAAACATTATATGTTGTACAAAGATCCCGAAGGCCTTTTAAATACCCTTTTGGCATTGTAATCATACCGCCTGCACCTTGCATTAACGGTTCTACAATAATCGCTGCAACTTCTTCGTGTTTTTGTTTTAATAGCTCTTCCATTTCCTTCAAATGCTCTTGTACAATTTGTTCTTTGTCATCCCCATAAGGAGAACGGTATGTATATGGATATGGCATTTTTATCGTGTCAAATAAGAGCGAACTGTACACTTGGTGAAACAAGTCAATCGCTCCTACTGAAACAGCTCCGATTGTATCTCCGTGATATGCTTCTTTTAATGTAATAAACTTTTGCTTTTTAGTTTTTCCTTTATGCTGCCAATATTGAAACGCCATCTTGATTGCAATTTCAACAGCTGTAGAACCAGAATCTGAATAAAATACTTTTTTCAAACCTTTTGGAACAACTTCAATAATCTTTTCTGCAAGTAAAATAGATGGTACATTGGCAAGTCCTAGCATAGTAGAATGCGCAACTTGATTTAATTGTTCACGAATTGCATCATCTAATTCAGGTACCTGGTGTCCATGAACATTAAGCCAAATTGATGAAACACCATCCCAATAACCATTTCCATTGACATCGTATAATTTACGTCCTTCTCCACGTTCAATAATAATAGGATCTTCCGCTAAGTAATCCTTCATTTGTGTAAATGGATGCCACACATACGCTTTATTCTTTTCAGCTAACTCTTCATATGTATAAGCTATTTTTTTACTTGTATTACGACTCACAGTCACAATTGTCACCCCTAATGTTAACTTTTATATAAATATAGTTAACATTAAAAACGAAGTGCTGTCAATTTTTTCGGCCGATAACGTTCTTAAAAAAGAACGACTTATCATAAGATAAGTCGCTTTATTTTCCATGTTGAATCTTTCCGATTTCTAAAATAATCTCTTCATCTTTTTTTCCTTCAGTATCAATCCCAAGTTGCTTTGCATGTTCTATAAGCAGCTCATGACGCTTTTCAAACCTTGCTGTATTTAACTCTTTTTGAATCTCTTTCTCTGTTTTCCCTTCAAGAGAAACGCCTAATTTATCAGCTGCTTTCTCTCTATTCTTTTCTTCTTTGACTTTCTCTAATTCCTTTGTTTCTACTTTTTGCTCAACCTGTAATTTCGGTTGAGCTGGTGATGCCGCAAATACTGTATAAATCCCAGCACCCCCACCAAGAACAAGTAAGGTTGTCAAAAGAAATAATTTTTTCTTCATTCACTCCCCTCCTTTCTTTTTTTCATTATAACGCACAAACAAGGAATTAAAAAAATATTCTAACATTATTTTCTTTTGAAAAATAATTAATATATATGTTGACATATGATCCAGATGTGTGATAAAAATTTAACTAACATCATATGAATCGGCGATGATAGGATTTAGTAGTATTTCGTTTCTTGATTTCAGAGAGCTGGTGGTCGGTGCGAACCAGTACAGAGCGAATTATGAATTACCCCCTTGAGCTTCTTTTACGAAACGTTGGGAGTAGTAAAAGACGGTTATGGACCGTTATTTCTACAGAGTGGTGAAATGAAACTATTTCACAATTTAGGGTGGTACCGCGATTTTTTCGTCCCTGCATATACTGCAGGGGCGTTTTTTATTTTCTGTTGGTGCATATTATACGACCCTTTATTTTGTGCTACGTTCATTTCACAAGCTAGGGTGGTACCGCGATTTTTTCGTCCCTGCATATTTATATGCAGGGACTTTTTTTATGATGCAAAACGATTACCGGTAATTTGTCAAAAAATCTAAATTTATAAAGGAATATACAAGCGAATTTATATAAAAAAGAACTATTTTAGATTATTAGGAGGGGTAAACAATGGTTTCAAAAATTGAATCTATTCTATTAACAGTTTTTATCTTTTTCTGTATTGGTTTTAGCGTAATTAAATTAGAAACATCACCACACATCCCAATTCTATTTGGCATTATTGTATTGTTAACATTTGGATTTATTAAAAAAATCTCTTGGTCTGATATGGAAAAAGGAATGATAAGTAGTATTTCAGCTGGTATCCCATCCATTTTCATCTTCTTACTTGTCGGTGTATTAATTAGCGTTTGGATCGCTGCTGGGACAATTCCAACATTAATGGTATACGGCTTCCAGCTTGTATCTCCAAAAATTTTCATTCCGACAGTCTTTGTTGTTTGTGCAATTGTTGGAACGAGTATTGGTAGCGCCTTTACAACAGCAGCAACAGTGGGACTTGCCTTTATGGGAATGGGCACTGCTCTTGGATACGATCCAGCACTTATTGCTGGTGCAATTGTTTCTGGAGCTTTCTTCGGAGATAAGATGTCCCCTTTATCAGATACAACAAATTTAGCTCCTGCCGTAACAGGGGTGGATTTGTTTGAGCATATTCGTAACATGCTTTGGACAACAATTCCTGCTTTCATCATTGCCTTTATTGCTTTCTTTATTTTAGGAAGTGGTTCTTCAGGAAATGTTGATTTCTCTACTTTTACAAATGCGTTAGAAAAGAATACAATCATTTCTATTGCCACACTTATTCCGATTCTATTACTATTCTTGTGCGCATTTAAAAAAGTACCAGCTGTTCCAACTTTACTTGCTGGAATTGTAGCTGGAATTATTATTCTCTTTATTTTCAAGCCAAGTACATCTCTTTCTGATTTAATGAAAATTATGCAAGATGGCTATGTTGCTAAGACGGGCATAAAAGATATTGATAGCTTATTATCACGCGGCGGGCTACAAAGTATGCTTATGTCAATTGCCCTTATTTTCCTTGCTCTTTCTATGGGTGGATTACTACAAGGTATGGGCATTATTACTCAGCTTATGAACATTATTTCTAATTTTGTTAAGACAAGTACACGTTTAATTATTTCTACTGCTTCAACAGCAATTGGAGTTAACTTCTTGCTTGGCGAGCAATACTTATCTATCGTTTTAACAGGGCAAGCATTTGCTAAAAAATACGATGAAATTGGCTTGAAGCGCCGTAACTTATCACGAGTATTAGAGGATGCAGGCACAGTTATTAACCCTCTTGTTCCATGGGGCGTAAGTGGTGTCTTCTTATCAAATGTACTAAGCGTTCCAACATTTGATTACGTTCCATACTCAATCTTCTGCTTAGCTTGTCCCATTGTTACAATCATCGTTGGATTTACAGGATTTGGTCTTTCCTGGCAGAAAGAAAAGCCTGTTACTGTTTCTTAAATTAGATATATATAAGAGGATTACCGATACCGGTAATCCTCTTTCACGTTATCGATTTGCTTTTTTTCTTCTAAAGAGCATGAACATACCTGCTCCAATAAATGCAATTCCCGCTCCAATTGTAGAGAAAACACTCGCTCCCGTTTTTGGTAAATCACGATCTACTTTGCTTGTTTCTTTGTCTTCACTTACATTTGTAGGTTCTTTCGTATCTTTATTCCCATTGTCAGGAGTTATTGGTTTATCTCCAGCATTTTCTTCACCTGCTGGCGGTGTTGTTGGGTTACCACCGTTATTTTCCCCACCTGGTGTTGTTGGATTACCACCGTTATTCTCTCCACCTGGTGTTGTTGGATTACCACCGTTGTTCTCTTCACCTGGTGTTGTTGGAGTGCCCTCATCTTTCTTTTTCGTTAGGTCAATAGCATATTTCGCAAACTCATTTTCGGACGGGCCAACATAAGAAATTTTTCCGCCTTGTGTAATATACTTCTGCGCGTTTGGTGAAGAATCAAATGTAGTATTTAATTTTTCAGCTACGATTGGCTTAAACGTCCAGTTTTGATCTGCTGCCGGATTAATAACTGGTGTTTCTTGCATATATTTCACAATGATTTGACGCGTTTCATCTTGAGATTGATATACAACTTTACCTTTACTTACACCAGGGAATGTTTGGCTACTACCGCGATAATTATTTGTAGCAACAATAAATTCTTGATTATCGGCTACCGGTTTTCCATCATACGTTACATTCACAATACGATTTGCATTTTGGTTTACTACTTTCCCATCTTTATCATACTTTGCTGGTTGTGTAACATCAATTTCGTATTTTACGCCATCTAAAACATCAAAGTTGTATGTAGGATAGTTTACATTTACTAACGACTGTTCTTCTGCCTTCGCTGGATCAATTTGATTGAACTGCCCTGCTGACATTTCCAGCCATTCTTTTACTTGCGCACCATTTACTTTTACAGCATACAGTGTATTTGGATATACATATAAATCAGCAACGTTTTTAATTGCTAACGTCCCTGCTGGAATATCAGTATAATAAGTTGCACCATTTCGGCCGCCTGCTTTAAAAGGTGCACCTGCTGATAAGACTGGGATTCCCTTAAATTCACTGTACTTTTCATCTTTTAATAGCTTTTCTACATACCATTTTTGAGCATTTGTAACGAGCTGGACAGATGGATCATCTTGTACAAGTGAAAAATAACTGTTAATTGGTGCTGTCGTTTTACCAACAGGAGTATTTACATATTTAATTGTCGCCTCGTGATCATCTTTGATCTCATCAACTAATTTTTTATCAGGTTCTACTAATGCAGTTCCTTTGCTATCAGAAATTGGGCGAACACTTGGAACCGATTTATCTTTTTGTACTTCCCACTTGCCGTTTACCTTTTTCAGTTCCATATCAATGATACCTAGATTACTTCCGAAAACACCAGGCATGACAACTGGAACACCGTCAAACTTGTCCGTTATTACCGTATGCGAGTGTCCCATTAACACTGCATCAACGTCAGGAACTTGTGTTGCTAAATAATACGATGCATTTTCCATACCAGCATTGTAACCATTTTTATCGACACCAGAATGCGCTAGTGCAACAATAATGTCTGCACCCTTAGCTTTCATTTCTGGAACCAAATTCTTCGCTGTTTGCACAATATCTTTCGCTTTTACTTTTCCTTCTAAATTTGCTTTATCCCAGCCCATAATTTGCGGTGGTACAAAGCCCATTACACCGATTTTCACTGTTTGTGTTTTGCCAGCTTCATCTGTTACTACTTTGTCAAAAATATGATACTTTTCAAATGCATTTTTATCGTTTTCTTCATTATTATCATGATCATCTATAAAAACATTTGAGTTAATAACTGGGAACTGTGTTTTACTAATTGCCTTATGTAAGTAGTCCAAACCGTAGTTAAACTCATGATTCCCAAGAGAAATGACGTCATACTTCATTAAATTCATTACACGATATAAAGGATGAACATAGTTTCCATCCAAACCTTTTTGCGCCACATAATCCCCGAGCGGAGTCCCTTGCAAAGCATCCCCATCATCAAATAGTACAGAGTTCTTCGCTTTTGCACGCTCCTCATTTACAAGCGTTGCAGTTTGAACTAATCCCACTTTATTATCTGTTTTCGTTTGATAATAGTCGTAGTTCATTAAGTTAACATGAATATCAGAAGTTTCTAAGATTCGTAAATTAACTGTACTCTCCCCTGCTTGTTCCTCTGCATGTGCAGTTGTTGGCAACACTTGCGGAGCCATAACACCTAATGCAAGCGTTGCTCCCGCTAACACTTTCTTTGACTTCTTCACAAAAAATCCCCCTTATAAAATTGTCCCTTGAAAAACAAATAAAATGAGTTTCTTATCAAACTCTAATAAAGCTTTCTCTCTACCTTTATTCTCTTCTTTCCTCATATTAGAGTGACATACATTCATTTATCTGACATTATCATATCGAACATACTTTCATATCGTCAATAATTTTTGACATGCTTCTACAAATTTTCTGTAAAGTTATTGTAAACTTTCCATAAAGATATAATATAAACTTTCACTGCTTATACAGTTAGGTATGATACAATAACCAATTACCAGGAGGATAAATTTATGAAAAAAGTCATCTTAACTATACTTTGTCTCCTCCTTCTAATCATTTCTTATTCATATTTTGAAGAGAACGATGAGACAAAAGAACAGAAAGAACAGAAAGAACAAAAAGCAGCGTCTACTCCCCATTGGATTGATAGGCAGACGAATGATTCTTTTTATCACCTTGTATTAGGGGATTCGCTTGCAAAAGGATTTGGCTCGACACAAGGAGGATTCGCGGAATTAGCCTCCAAACAAATAGAAGAACAAATTCATAAACCAATTAAAGTAGAAAACCTTGGAGTAAATGGACTTACAACGGATCGTCTCGTTCAAAAAGTTCAGACAGAAGAAGTACAACAAAAAATTAAAGAAGCGAATATAGTTACCATAAATATTGGGGGAAATAATTTATTTCGTTTAAATCGCAATGTAGGTGTTATAGATGGTATTAAAATGTTAAATAAAGAAAAGACTCATTTTGAAACAGACGTAAAAAATATTGTAAAGACAGTTCGGACACTCAATCCGAATGCTTTACTCATTCTATCTGAACTCTATAACCCTTTACAACTCGATGATTCAATTGCTTCTTATGCTGATATGTTTTTAGACGGCTGGAATGATACAGTTTACTCCATTTCGAAAGCAAATCAACCGTCCATTGTTTTACCAATTCGAAAATTAATACCAAATGATAATAAAGATTTACTATACGACCAAGTACACCCAAATGATAAAGGCTATGAGATTATTGCTAATGCATTTACAAAGCAAGTATTGTCCTATAAATATTGAGGCTAAGCCAAACAATTCTATTTTTATACGATACCTTTTTTGTTACAATGATAATGGAAGGGGGCCTTTATATGGAATCACGTGAGTGGGAACGTATTGTTGATCATCTTCTTTCGTTAGTGCCTCTTTTTTATCGCAAATTTATGCTTCCTGGAGAATTTTCTTCACAAAGGCACATGCCACCGTCACATACACAGGTGTTATTGCTATTACATGAACATGGCACATTAGCAGTCTCAGAAATCGGAAAACGATTAGCGATTTCAAGACCAAACATGACACCTCTATTAAATAAATTGATTCAGGAAGAACTTATAGAGCGGCATTACAGCGAAAAAGATCGACGGGTCATTTTAATTTCCCTGACAACAGAAGGGAAATCGTTAGTAAATCAATATCAACAATTTATTTTAGACAAATTAAAAGAAAACTTTCAAACATTGTCGGAAAGCGATCGTGACCAACTCATTCACTCGCTTCAAACGATTCAAAATTTAATTTTGAAAACAAACATGTAAAGCTGCTTCCAAAAGAAGCAGCTTTATGATTCATAATAATTTCCATAATATACATTTGAATACGGCCATGTCATTAAGTAAGGTTTTCGTTGCTGTGAAGGCTGCGGTGGCTGATATGATTCAAACTGCTGCCGTGGATAAGGAGCAGTATAATAATTCGCATATGGATATACTTGAGGTACATAGTAATAATACATTCATTCCCCCCCTTTTTCTTAAACATATTCAAGGCAGGAAATGGATGTGACATTCTTTATATTTGTACAAGTGGTTCTCTCGTTTGTTTTTTTCTTTTTTTCAAACGTAACTTCCGGTTCTTTTCATATAAATAATACACAACAAAATAAGATATCACTCCGAACACAACACCTAAAATCGTCATCCCAATTAATACATATACTTCACTCTGCAATAAGCTCTTTAGCATCATAAAAACATCGCTTGAGAAAAGATCAGATATTGTATATGGTTTATGCGGAATTACCTTTATTTCAAACGGATATAACATTTTTCCTAATGCATATGCAAACGGAAACAAAAATACCGGAAGAAATGATACTTTTCCGATAATATTGCCAATAACCGCTGCAGGAAAAGAACCCTTTGCTAATCGCACAATTGGATAAAAAACAAGATACACAAGTGACGCTGTATAAAGCACTAGCATTTCCAAAGCAAACCCAATCGCAAATCCTCGTGACACTTTCTTTGCTCCTTCTGGCGAACGGAGCAACTTATAATAATGAAATTTCGGCACCCTCCATATTCGCTGAAAAAAAGAATATGTTTTTTTACTTGTTCGCACAATCATCATCTCTTTAATAGTATTTTCTCTTTCCAGTATGCTCTTATATATTACTAAGAAACAAAACTACTCATCTTCATCTTATTATAAATGATACAAAGGGCATTCACCAAATATACATCAGACATTTCATAACAAAAAAACCTTCCTGATTAGGAAGGTTTTTTGACATTTTGAAGCAGACTTGCCAATAATGCTTTTTGAACGTGTAATCGATTCCCAGCTTGCTCAAAGACAACAGAAGAAGGGCCATCTATAATTTCTCCTGTTACCTCTTCTTCACGATGAGCGGGTAAACAATGTAAGAAACGATACGTTGCTTTCGCATGCTGAACAAGTTTTCCATTCACTTGAAACGGCTCGAATAATTTATATTTCCCTTCCGTATCTTCTTGCCCCATACTCATCCAAACATCCGTATAGATAAAGTCTGCATCTTTCACCGCCAACTCTGGATTATGTAAAATTTCAATATTCGCTCCTGTCTCAGTTGCAATTTCTAGCGCATTCTTTACAATTTGTTCATTTGGTTCATACCCCGGGGGAGTTGCTACTGTCATATGCATACCGACTTTTGCACTTGCTAACAGTAAAGAGTGACATACATTATTTCCATCTCCCACGTAAGCAAGTTTAATCCCTTTAAATGTATGAACTTCTTCATAAATTGTCATCAAATCCGCTAATGCCTGACACGGGTGATGATCATCTGTCAATCCATTAATAACAGGAATACTAGCTTCCTTCGCAAGTTCCTCTACATCTGCGTGCGAAAATGTACGAATCATAATTCCATCAATATAATGAGATAATACTTTCGCTGTGTCTGAAACACTTTCTCCTCTGCCAAGTTGCATTTCTTTTCCACTTAGAAACATTCCATGCCCACCAAGCTGTACCATTCCGGCTTCAAAAGAAACACGCGTACGAGTTGAATGTTTATCAAAAATGAGTCCTAATATTTTTCCCTCTAATAACGGTTCATGTTTATTCTTTTTTAAATAAATAGCAAATTCAATTAACGCAATCAATTCCTCCTGTGTCAATTCCTCTAATGTTAAAAGATCTTTCGTTTGTAATTTCGGTATTTGTATAGTTGACATGGAAATTCCCCCTTATAATATTGGTGATTTTTGTGTACAAATTACTCTCTTTATCATATTTACCGCTTCATCTATTTCTTCATTCGTTACAATGAGTGGTGGTAACAATCGCAAGACATTTGTTCCAGCTTGCAATACAAGAATCCCCTCTTCTTCTAACTGTTCTATAATTGGTGTGACATCACACTTGCAAACGACTCCAATCATAAGTCCTCTTCCGCGAATATCAGTAATCCATTCGATATCATGTAATTCTTTTTTTAGTTTTTGTAGTAAATATTCTCCCTTTACCTTAACTTCTTGTAAAAAAAACGGTTGCTTCATAATTCGCAACACTTCTTTTGCTGCTGTCATCGCAATATAATTCCCACCAAATGTAGAGCCATGAGCCCCAGTTGTAAAAGCAGTCATAAGCTCTTTCTTTCCAAGCATTGCCCCAACCGGAATACCATTTCCAAGCGCCTTTGCCGCTGTAACAATATCTGGGGATGTTCCAGTCTGTTCATAAGCAAACAACGTTCCCGTTCTTCCCATCCCTGTTTGCACCTCGTCAATTATATAAAGGGCTCCATATTGTCTACATAATTGTTCAATCTCTTGTAAAAAGGAAATATCGGCCGGTAAAACTCCACCCTCTCCTTGAACAACTTCCACCATAACTGCAGCTACTTCTTCATTCATTGTCTCCCTGAGTGCTTCTATATCATTAAAGGGAATATGTAAAAAAGACGGAAGAAGTGGCCCGAATCCTGTTTTGACTTTCTCTTGTCCAGTTGCACTCATTGTCCCAAGAGTTCTACCATGAAAGGATTGCTGGAATGTTAAAACGAGTGACTTTCCCGTATGCTTGCGTGCTAGTTTAAGTGCTGCTTCATTCGCTTCTGCTCCGCTATTACAAAAGAACACGTAATCTAGCTCACGCCCCTCTGTTAATAGTGCAGCTACCTTTTCTTGTACCTTATGCGGAAAAAGATTTGATATATGCCAAATTTCCTCTAATTGCTTTGTCATCGCTTCTACAAGTATAGGATGACAATGTCCTAAATTACATACAGCAATGCCAGAAGTAAAATCCATATACTCTTTCCCATTTTCATCTATAACCTTTGTTCCAGTCCCTTGAACAATTTCAATACTGCGTCTTCCATATGTGGGAAATATATGACTACTCATACAATACTCACCCCTTTTGTTACTTTCGTTCCAATCCACTCGCCTGATGTTCCAACAAAATGTTTTGTACCATTTACAATGCTGACGTTCTGAACGCCCATCTGTATTGAGGTAAGAGCCGCCTGTACTTTCGGAATCATTCCCCCTGTAATAACTTCTTTTTCTATCAGTCGTAGGATCTCAGCTTTATCTGCTTTCTTTAACAACTTTCCTTCGAACAATATCCCATCTACATCAGTAATAAAAATAAGTTCTTTTGCCCCCAGCGCGTATGCAATTCCAGCTGCCGCCGTATCTGCATTTATGTTATATACTTGGCCACCACTTATCCCAATTGGAGCAATAACCGGAATATAATTTAAATCTAGTAACCCTTTTAATAGCGCCGTCTCTACACCACTAACTTCTCCTACGTATCCAAGTTCAGAATCAAGTTGCTTAACTTGCAGTAACCTTCCATCGCAACCAGAGATCCCAATTGCATGCAAGCCATGCTTTTGAAAATTCATCACCATTTTTTTATTCGTGCTCCCGCATAAAATCATCTGAACAATATTCATCACTTCTTTTGTCGTCACACGTAGTCCATTCTTCTTTTCAATTGAAATATTAAATTGCTGTAGCTTTGCATCAATTTCTGGTCCACCGCCATGAACAACAATAACTTGATATTTTTTCTTCAGCTGCTCTATACATTCAAAAAATACATGGTCTAAACGCTCTAACATACTACCACCGCATTTTACTACAATATACTCGCTCATCTTTTCTCTCCCTACGTACGATAACAAGCATTTATTTTCACATATTCATAACTTAAGTCGCAGCCCCAAGCTCTTCCTTTTTCCTCTCCAAGGTGCAAATGAACATCAATAACAATTTCAGGTTGCTTTAATTTTTTATTCATTTCCTTTTGAGAGAATACTTGTGGCTCACTGCTTTGTAAAACAGAAATGGACTGAACAGCGATATCAACGGCGGTAGGTTCAATAGCAACTCCACTTTGACCAATTGCGCTAATAATGCGACCCCAATTTGCGTCTTCACCATACATCGCTGTTTTCACAAGACTTGAGCCAACAATTTGTTTCGCAATCTTATTTCCTTCTTCTACTGTTCGTGCCCCAGATACATTTACTTCAACTAACTTAGTAGCGCCTTCACCATCTTTAGCAATTTGCTTCGCTAAGTCCTCACATACCTTTTGCAAAGCACACATAAACTTTTCCCACTCTGTATGATTTGTATCAATGGCAGTCGTCCCTGATAATCCACTTGCCATAACAATCACCATATCATTTGTAGACGTATCTCCGTCCACTGTAATTTGGTTAAACGTATGATTGGTAACTTGTGATAACGCTAGCTGAAGTGTAGCTTGTTCTATATGTACGTCGGTTGTAATAAAACTAAGCATCGTTGCCATATTTGGATGAATCATTCCAGACCCTTTAGCAGCTCCTGCAATCGTCACTTCTTTCCCTTCAATTGTAAACTGATAACACGATTGTTTTTTGACGAGATCCGTTGTTAAAATGGCTTCATAAAATGAATCTACTTTCTCTTTTTCCTTCGATGGCACAAGATGGACAATACCAGCACGAATCACATCCATCGCTAAAGGAACTCCAATGATACCTGTTGAAGCAACCGCCACATGATTTTCTTTTACATGGAATTGTTTCGCAGCCAACATTCTCATTTCATACGCATCTTGCAATCCTTGTATACCTGTACAAGCATTCGCATTTCCGCTATTTACAACAACGGCCTGCACTTTCCCCTCCACCGCAATACTTTCTTTTGTTACTTGCACCGGTGCCGCTTGAAACTGATTTGTTGTATACACAGCCCCGCAATTTGCAGGAACATCACAAACAATTGCTCCCATATCTTTTTTCTCTTTTTTCAATCCAACCTGGATACCAATTGCAGCAAAACCTTTTGGCGTTACAATTGATCCACTTGCAACCTTTATAATAGAATCTGTTTCAATCATTATTCTCCCTCCCTTATGGGTAAAGCGGTATATATTGTAACCCTGCTGTTTCCTCTAACCCTGCTAATAAGTTTGCATTTTGAATTGCTTGCCCTGCAGCTCCTTTCATCATATTATCGATGACAGAAACAACTGTAATACGCCCTGTTCGTTCATCATAAGCCGCCCCAATATCACAATAATTTGAACCTCTCACTTCTTTTGGGCTTGGAAACTCCCCTTTAGGACGAATACGAACAAAAGAAGCATGACAATACGTTTCTTCATATAACTTCTGTAATATACGTGCATTGATATCTCGTTTTGCTTTTGTATAGAGAGTAATCATAATCCCTCTCGATATCGGAATTAAATGTGTGCTAAATGTAATAGGTTGTGCTTGCTCATTCCACTCAGTAAGCATTTGTTCAATCTCTGGAACATGTTGATGCTCATTCACCTTATAAATATGAAAATTATCATACAACTCAGGAAAATGCGTCATTGTTGTCGGTGTCTTTCCTGCTCCTGATACCCCTGATTTCGCATCGATAATAAGTGAGTCTTCCTCTATCATCCTACCCTGCATTAATGGTGCGGCCGCTAATAGTGCAGCTGTTGCAAAACACCCTGGATTTGCAACTAATTTTGTTTCTTGAATAGCTGACTTTTTCCATTCACTCAATCCATACACTGCCTTTTGCAGAATTTCTTCCTTTGCAGCAGGCTTGTTATACCATGTTTCATATGCATGAGGATTTAACATACGAAAATCACCTGATAAATCAATAACTTTTAAACCAGCTGCTAGCAATCTTGGCGTTATATGCGCCGAAACTCCTGCTGGTGTCGCTAAAAATACAATACTAGCTTCCTTCGCTATTACCTCCACATCGATTTCTTGCAACGTATGAACAATAAAATTTTGTAAATGAGGATATACATTTGTTATGCGTTCCCCTACTTGTGAAAAAGAATGGAGAGATACAATTGAAAAATATGGATGATGTTGCAATAACCTTATTAACTCAATTCCTCCATATCCTGTTGCTCCAATAATCGCGACTTTCATACGCTCCTCCTTATATCGATTCTTTAAATTAAGTATGATTATAATATTGTATATTTATAGAGTCAATTAAATATTTATTAATTTTAAAAGTTTTAAAAACGTAATTTTTCTAGAAAAACATTAACCTGTTATGAATTTTTATACACAAAAGACGTATACTGGTATTTTTTCTACACTTCAAGTACAATAAAAACAATACATGTATACACATAAGCGGGGAAAAAGATGAACGAAAAATTAATTGAGAAGATGTTAGCAAAAAGTTTTCGGCAATATCAATGTAAACCTGTTTCAAAAGAAGATGAGGAAATTTTAATTCAAAATATTCAAACACTTATTCATTCGGAACCTCATATGGATTTATATGAAGCAATTGAGGACATTGTTTATGAATATATTACGGGAAAATAAAAAATAGGAGATTTCCATTTGGAAATCTCCTATTTTTTACTTAATGATTTACCTGCTACACGTTCAAACAATCCCGGAAATAACGCAAAAAGTTTTGGTCCAATACTCATCCATTTGGGCAAATTCACTTCACGCTTTTTCGTTCGCATCACTTTTACAATTTGCTCTGCTACATATGTTGGCTTTAACATGTAACGCCCCATATTTTTTACATATGTACCGGATTGATCGGCAATATCAAAAAAGTTTGTGTCAATTGGTCCTGGATTAATTGCTGTTACATAAATATTTGTACTTGAGAGCTCCATGCGTAAGCTATTCGTAAATCCTAATACCGCATGTTTGGTTGCAGCATACGCACTCGATTTTGGCGTTGCAATTTTCCCTGCTAACGAAGCAATATTAATGATTTGCCCACTATTTCTCTCTAACATATGAGATAATACCGCTTTCGTACAAGCTACTAATCCAAATACATTAACCTCGAACATATCTTTCACTTCAACCATGGTCGCTTCTTCAAATGTTTTGAAAATGCCAAAGCCAGCATTATTTACTAATATATCAATTTGTCCTGCATCTGCTAGTATTTTTGCAAAGACAGTATTAACCTCTGTTTCTTTACTTACATCTAATACATAATAATAACAAGGCGTATTGTAAGTCGTTTTAATCTTCCCCGCTAATACTCGCAGTTTTTCTTCTGTCCTCGCTATTAATACAGGAATTGCGCCCTCAGCTGCAATTTGCATCGCGACTTGTTCCCCAATCCCACTAGAAGCTCCTGTAATGACGATTACTTTTTCTTGTAAACGTCCTGTCATCGCTGTCACCTACTTTGCATAATAAATCAATTGTGGCGACGATTCATCAATCATCACTTGTTGATTATATGCTAAAAAGTCTAATTGTCCAACTGTTTCCGAAATCGTAAGTGGCAATTGTTCTTTATATAATACAGGAAATAATTTCACACATACTTCAAAGGCTGTCATCGGCTTTTCTTTTAATAATTCTAATACTTTAAATGCACGTGTTTCTTGCTTTTGCAATCTTCCTCTTATCAGCGCTTTCACATCCACAATATCTTCTCCGTGACCTGATAAAATACGTGAAATATTCATATTACTTAAACGTTTTAATGTTTGGTTATATTGTAATAAAGGCCGTGCTCGCTCCGTCTGCCCTTCATATGGCGGTTCTAGTATTGGATTCGAAGAAATATGACTAATTAAAGCATCCCCACCAATTAACAGTCCATCTCGCTCCCTATATAACGAAATATGCGTCGAAGCATGCCCAGGTGTTTCAATAACTGTAAACTCAGGTAACGACTCAATACTATCTCCCTCTAGTACAGTATGTGTTAACGACCTATTACAAGAATATTTAAGTGTTTTCGTTGTAAGTAATACTTCATCTTTCAAAAATGCTTCTGGGACGCCAAACTGTAATGCGGCTTCTTTAAAAAATTGCTGATAACGTTTCAAAAATTGAGAATCCTGTGTAATCCATGGCTCATTCCAAGGATGGCCAACAATATTCGTCTTCTCGGAAAATGTATTTAGAAGCCCACAATGATCAGCATGATGATGTGTAATCACTACTGTTTCAATGTCTTCTATCTTGTATCCTAAAGTCCTTAATTGTTTTTCTAATGCTGACTTTGCCTCTTTTGTATTTGTCCCTGTATCAATTAATGTTAATGATTCTCCCTCTACTAAAAACACATTAACTGTCTCAACTGCAAATGGAACAGGAATCTCCATTCGATGAATTGCTACCATGTTTATGCCCCCCATCTCTCTCCGGTTCAAAATGAATCTCTCTTCAGTTTACAACTTCCATAAAAATTTGTCATTATTTTCAGACAAAAAGAAGGTTTTTTCTATAATAAAACGAATGTATGTAAATTTATAAGTTTTTCTTACCAAAATGAAGGAGGCTTCATCATGTCTATTCAAAATATTTCCTTTCTAGGTGCTGGATCAATAGCTGAAGCAATCATCGCCGGTTTATTAGATGCAAATGTTGTAAAGAGTGAACAAATTACAGTAAGTAATCGCTCCAATGAAACAAGATTACAGGAATTACATACAAAGTATGGTGTTAAAGGAACCCATAACAAACAAGATCTACTGGATCATGCAGATATTATCTTTCTCGCAATGAAGCCAAAGGATGTAGCGGAAGCCTTAACACCTCTTAAAGAATATATAACAAGTAGCCAACTTATCATTTCATTATTAGCAGGTGTTTCTACAAGTTCTATTACAAGTCTGCTTCAAAAAAATGTTCCGATTATCCGTGCAATGCCAAATACATCGGCAGCTATTTTAAAATCAGCTACAGCTATCTCTCCATCCTTGCATGCAACAGAGCAACATGTTCATATTGCTAAATCTTTATTTGAAACAATCGGTCTTGTTTCAGTAGTAGCAGAAGAGCATATGCATGCTGTTACTGCCCTATCTGGAAGCGGTCCTGCATATGTGTACTACGTAGTTGAAGCAATGGAAGAAGCTGCAAAACAAATCGGCTTAGAAGAGCATGTAGCTAAATCTCTTATTTTACAAACAATGATTGGTGCAGCTGAAATGCTTAAAGCGAATACAAAACACCCTTCTATCTTACGAAAAGAAATTACCTCTCCTGGTGGAACGACAGAAGCTGGAATCGAGATTCTACAAAGTTTTAATTTTCAACAAGCACTCATCGCGTGTATTACACAAGCTACAAAACGATCTCATGAGCTTGGTAAAACATTAGAACAATTAGCAAAAGAAAAATAAAAAACAGAGCTCAGAAAATAAATCTGAGCTCCGTTTTTTATTACGATCGTATTCTCTTATTTGCTACTCTTCCCAAAAATCTCTTCTTGAAGGCGACGTCCTGTCGGTGTTGCTGCTAGTCCACCTTCAGCCGTCTCACGAAGTGCAACTGGCATTGTTTGCCCAATTCTAAACATCGCTTCAATAACTTCATCACATGGAATCGTACTTGTTACACCAGCTAATGATAAATCAGCTGCAATCATCGCATTTGAAGCACCTGCTGCATTACGTTTTACACAAGGGACTTCTACAAGTCCAGCAACAGGATCACATACTAATCCTAACATATTCTTTAGAGCAATTGCCATCGCCGTAGCCGCTTGCTCCGGCGTTCCTCCTGCCATTTCAACAGCTGCTGCCGCTGCCATTCCACTTGCTGAACCAACTTCAGCTTGACATCCTCCAGCTGCACCAGAAATACAAGCATTATTGGCAACAACCATACCAAATGCTCCAGCTGTAAATAGAAATTCAATCATTTCTTCGCGTGTTGGCTGTAACTTTTCTTTAAGTGCAAACAATACTCCTGGTACAGTGCCCGCTGATCCAGCTGTTGGTGTTGCACAAATGATTCCCATCGCTGCATTCACTTCATTTGTCGCAACAGCTTTACTTACCGCATCCAACATCGTATGTCCAGATAAGCCTTTTCCACTCTTCATATACTCTTGTACTTTCACCGCATCTCCGCCAGTTAAACCGGTTGGTGATTTTACACCACGAATACCACGTTCTACTGCTTGTTCCATCACGACTAAGTTTTTTTCCATACCTGCAAGTACTTCTTCACGAGAAATACTTCTTGTTTGCATTTCACATTGAATCATAATTTCTGCAATTTTTACATTCTGTTCTTTAGCTTGTGTCACTAGTTCCGCTGCGTTCCGAAACATGGTGTGTCCCCCCTGCAATTAGTCCATAATAGTTACTTGACAAATATTTGATTGTCCCTTAATTTCCTTAATCACTTCATCTGCTAATAATTCATCTGTTTCAATGACCATAAGTGCTTTTCTTCCCTTTTCCTTACGTGAAACACTCATTGTACTAATATTAATTTCATGTTTGGCAAGTATAGAAGCTACAGATGCAATCGCTCCAAAGCGATCGTTATTGACAATAAGAAGTGCTGGACTTGTTCCTGATAATTGTAAATCAAATCCGTTTAATTCCACCACTTCAATCTTTCCACCACCGATTGAACAAGCAACCACTTCAATCTCCTCTTCTCCTTTATACAAGCGAATTCTCGCTGTATTCGGATGTGGTGCATTCGCTTCTTCTTCAATAAAATTCACTTCAATCCCACGCTCTTTTGCAATTTCTAGCGCACTTGGGATACGTATATCATCTGTTTCAAATCCTAGTATTCCACCAATCAATGCTACATCCGTACCATGACCACGATATGTTTTGGCAAACGAGCCATATAACGAAATCGTAATTTTTTCTGGTTCATGCCGGAAAAGTTGACGAGCAACCTGTCCCATTCTTGCTGCCCCTGCGGTATGTGAACTGGACGGCCCAATCATAACTGGACCGATAATATCAAATACTGAGCGATATTTCATCATGATTCCCCCTAAACCTTTTATCAAAAATTGCTTACTACTATTCTATTAAGCTGCCGATTCTGTTGTCTTCCCTTCCGTACCACGAATTTGCTGTGCTGTACGAATTGGATAGTTTTTGAATAGAAGTGAGTCGATATATCCTGTAAAATACCAGATACCAGACACCATAATACATAAGAAACATAGCGTCACTTTGATCGGATCATTAAAGCCATACATTGTCATAAGTCTAGCAATAAATCCTGGTAGCAATCCAAATTCTAACACAGAAGCCCCTACAAGCATAGCCTAAACAAGTGAGACCCCCATTACTAACGCAACAAGAGTTGCACCAGCTACTCCGCTTAGACTACCTGCTGATTCTCCAACTTCTTTCAAAAACGGTATGTCAATTACATCTCCATCAACATATAGCTGAAATGCTTCAACTAAGAAACTTGCAACAGCGGCACTCGTTAAAGCACCCATTGCTTTCATACCATTTGGTGCTTTGAAACTAAAAAGCTAAAAAAGACTTAATACAAATAATAATACAGTTCCTTTAATTATCTCCTTGATGCCCTCTCTCTTTTAGTCAATTTCGTTTCGTTACGAAAAATGGCTAAAATGCACGATGCAACTTACGATGAATTGTAATTCGCCCTCATTATAGCTTGTTTTTGATAAAACGCTTACTTTTATTGAATTTTAAAATTTCCGAATTTAACCTCATTTATTCCCCTTGTATTAATAATAAAACAAATTATATATATAACAGTTTTTCAAGACAAATGATTTTTCGTACTTCTTTCATACCCTTTCGAAAATCTTAAAATTCCTGTATCAGTTCATAAATTTATCAAATTATAACAGTTCTATCTATTTTATAGAGAAAACTTTTTTATAAAAAACAAAACAATGGCAAATCTATATTGCCATTGTTTGTGAAATGTCACCTTTCTACTGGAAAACATTTCAAATCCATCGCTATTTCCGTATTTGCAAACAGCGACTGAGCTTCTTGTAACAATTCCTTATATGCATCTCCTTGATACCGCGAACTAATGTGAGTCAATATCAATCGTTTCACATTCGCTTGTAACGCAATACTTGCTGCCTGTTTCGTTGTCGAGTGAAAATAATCATGCGCCTGGATTTCATCTGCTGCTGCAAACGTCGCTTCATGAACAAGCACATCTGCGTCTTGTGCAAGTTGGCTACTCGCTTCACAATAACGCGTATCTCCTAATATCGTAATAATTCTCCCTTTTTGCGGTGGACCGATAAAGTCTTTCCCGTGTAAGACTCTTCCATTATTTAATTCTACTGTTTCACCATCTTTTAAACGCTTAAAGATTGGTCCTGGTTTTACTCCTGCTTCTAACAATTTATCAACAAGAAGGTGCCCTTGTATATCTTTCTCTACAATGCGATATCCAAAGCATTCAATCCCATGTGATAATCTCTTCGTTTCTACAGAAAATTGAATGTCTTCAAAAACAATACCTTCCTCCGTAATTTCAACAATTTCAAGTGGATATTTAACATGCGTCGTACTCACTGATAATGCCACTTCAATGAATTGCCTAATTCCTTTTGGGCCATAAACCGTTAATGGCGTTGTTCCACCTTGAAAAGAGCGACTTCCTAATAAACCAGGTAAACCAAAAATATGATCACCATGTAAATGAGTAATAAAAATTTTTTCAATGCGACGCGGACGCACGGATGTATGTAAAATTTGATGTTGCGTTGCTTCACCACAGTCAAATAACCACGTTTCACCACGTTCCTCTAGTAATTGTAAAGCTATTGATGAGACATTTCTTCCTTTTGAAGGAACGCCTGCACCAGTTCCTAAAAATACAAATTCCACTTTGTTTCCTCCAGCTCTTTATATACTCTATCTTTCATCTTACGGAATGTAATTTCAAATGGCAAATCAAATTTCATAAACAACTCATCTAGACAACTATATAATACGAACGTTATAAATAAAAAAATAACAAACGTTCGTATTTTGTAGTAAAATGATTATATCAAATAAAAAGGGAGCATTTAACTATGAAAGAAGCATTTCGTTTACAAACTGATTTTTCATCTTCATTTGATCGCTGGGTAAGTTCTTTCGTTTCTGATCACCCGGCACAATTACAGTGGACGACTTTAAAAGAATTAATCCATGAGTACACAACATTGCACACAAATCAAACGTTACCAGAATATATTTCTTCTTCTATCACATATTATGCACAACGTATTTCAACAACAAACAATTCAGAGATCATAATTTATGAAAATTCTACCATCTCATAATCTATAAAGTGAAACTTTAATGAGTGGAGTTTTACTGTCCGCAAATAGCAACACAAAAATAAAAAGCATCGATTCTCGATGCCTTTTTTATTTCAAAAATATACAAATCTCATTACTTTAACATATACTCTTTAGTTATATCATAGAAGGATATAACATTCTCTTCTGATCCATTTACCAATCGTTTATATACTTTATCAATGGGAAACACTTTCCACTCTCCTACTTGTAAATGTAAAACCTCTTCATTATCAAAGACTGTTTCTTGAAGCCACTCTGCCTCTTGTCCTAAATGCCTTTTTAGAACTTCGCCTAAATAACTCCCCCAAATTAAAGCCATCGAATACATTTGATTTTCTGTCGGTATATCTTCTTCATCCCCAATTGCTTTCTTATCCCGTAAATCGTTTGCATAATAATCTAAAATCTCTTCCAATTCTTTGATATCCTCCTCGGAATAATTAAAAGTTTTGTCAAAGGCTTTTGCATATTCAATAGCCACATTACAAAGTTCTTGTACCCTATAGCTCAGATTACTTTGCTCCATGCCCTTCCCCCAAAACTTATTTGATAAAAATTATATCATCCTATTTCACTATGCATAATAAATGTACAACTGGTCATTTTAAGAACGTAGTATAATGAAGGAGGGTTATCATTGAAAAATGTAAAGATGCTTACAATCTGTTTTTTAGCAGCTATTTCGCTATTTGGATGTGCAGGAAAGCAAAAGGAGAAAGCATTGGATACTCGCGAAAACAATGGCGTACGAAATGTTAGATACGAAGGAACCAACACTGACCTTCAAAGGGTACGAAATGATACGAACGGTATCACGAACAATGAAACACAACTACACGTAGCCAATAAAGCAGCTGACCGGATTGTTGAATTAGCGGAAGTGGACAAAGCAACTGTAGTCGTCACAAACAAAAATGCCTATGTTGCAGTCGTTTTACGTGATAACGTAAAAGGTGATGTCACAAAGCAATTAGAGAACAAAATTGCTGACCAAGTAAGAGCTACAGATCCAGATATCCGCAATGTATTTGTATCATCAAATCCTGATTTTGTAGATCGCATGAGAGACTATGCGGACAAAATCAACCAAGGTAAACCAGTATCAGGACTATTTGAAGAATTTACTGAAACCGTTCGAAGAGTATTCCCTAATCCTCGATAATAAATCAAGTAGCCTTAATTGAAGAAGTAGTAAGTCGAATACTTTTGAAATCTAGACTGACCGCTACTTCATTCAATTAAGAAGCTATTTAAACATAAAAGGTGTCATGATATGAAATTGTCATGACACCTTTTACATAAATTTATTTTCTAATTTCTGCTGAAAAGATTTTTCCTGCTTTCGAAATAACTGACTTCCTCTTTGCAAAATAGGAGCTCCATATTTATCATTGATCTGGTCAATCACAGCTAATATTGGCTCTTCTTTCGCATCTTCTTCAAATGAAAATAAATCCAGTTGCTTGATTGATTCTGTCTTCCACTCTAGTTCAGTAGCTGTAACACCAAGCAACCTAATGGGATCTCCATCCCAATGTTGTTTCCACAAACGTGAAGAAGCTTGAAAGATATGGCGTTCTTCCCAAATTGCATTTTTTAATTGTTTACTCCGTGTTACTGTACGCCGATCATAATATTTAATCGTAATTTGGATGTTATAACTGACAAGCGTACGTTTTTGTAGCCTTTTACTAACTGATTTTGCTAAGCACTCTAACATATCAAGCAATTCCTTCTCTTCATCCATATCCTTTGAAAATGTCTTTGAATTCCCAACACTTTTATGTTGTCCCATTTGATTCGGATCAACTTCTCTATCATCCATACCTTTTGCCCTTTTTTGTAAATCCACACCATGCTTTCCTATTTTGGCGCGAATGATATGTTCTTCCCCATGTGCTAACTGTTCAATTGTATATATATGGATCTCTTTCAATTTCTCTGCTGTTTTCTCACCAATTCCATGCATCGCTTCAACAGGACGCGGCCACAGTAACTCCTGAATATCTCGTTTACGAAACACAGTAATACCGAGCGGCTTTTCCATGTCCGACGCAGTCTTTGCAAGAAAAAGGTTTGGGGCAATCCCAATGCTACATGGCAAATGCAACTCCGTTAATAACGCCTGTTGAATCATTCGAGCGATATCAAGGGGGGAACCTAATCCATAACAATCTGTTATATCTAAGTATCCTTCATCTATAGAAACAGGCTGTATCTTCTCAGTAAAACGTGACAGAATTTGAAACATTTCAAATGATGCCTCACGATATAATTTAAAATTTGGATGTTTCACAATTAAATCTGGACATAATCGTTTTGCTTCCCAAAGAGGCATTGTTGTTCGTATTCCGTATTCTCTCGCTTCATAACTACATGTTATAATAATTCCTTTTCGCTCTTTTTCATTTCCGGCAATTGCTAGTGGCTTACCTTCTAACGATGGGTCATGCGCGATTTCAACTGATGCAAAAAAACAATTCATATCAACGTGTAAGATGACACGACCGTTTTTTGGATACATTTCTCTCATGTTTTCCACCCCCTAAAGAACATTCGTTCCTAATTTTATTATATCAAATTCCATGAAAACAGTGGAGCTTCTCAACTACAAAAGCACGTTCGTTCCCATTCATATTTTTGATATACTTATATTAAATATGGATATTTTTTCACAAGAAGTGGCGTACATTACAAACTCAATTACACATTCCTTGTTATTATATTAATTATTGCTATTAATTATTTACTACTGCGAATTTTCAATTTTTATATTACCTTTGCACTTTTCCCTCGCGCAGTAGGTGTAGTGACAAAGTATATACTCCCATGGATTTTTTCTATTGGCTCATTCGCCTTGTAAAAGCGATTGAATCTAAATGAAAAGGGCGTGTAAACCTATTGTGGTTTACACGCCCTTTTTTCTTATGCTTACAATTATTTCGCTACTTCTTCAATAATTGCCACAACTAATTCAGCTGTTTTTGCTAATTCTTCAACAGGAATTTTCTCGTTTGTTGTATGAATTTCTTCATAACCAACTGCTAAGTTTACTGTTGGAATACCATGTCCAGCAATTACGTTTGCATCACTTCCGCCACCGCTTTGGTGAAGAGAAGGCGTACGACCAATTTTTTCAGCAGCACGTTTTGCAACTTCTACAACATGATCGCCATCGGCAAATTTAAATCCAGGGTACATAACTTTTACTTCAACATCCGCTTGACCGCCCATTTCTTTTGCAGTTGTTTCAAATACTTCTTTCATTTTTGCAACTTGTTCTTGCATTTTTTCATCTACTAAAGAGCGAGCCTCTGCAAAGATTTGTACATGATCACAAACAATATTTGTTTGTGTGCCCCCTTCAAAGCGACCGATATTTGCAGTTGTTTCCGAATCAATACGACCTAGTGGCATTTTTGCAATTGCTTTTGCTGCAATCGTAATTGCAGATACACCTTTTTCTGGTGCTACGCCAGCGTGAGCTGTTTTCCCACGAATAATCGCATTTACTTTTGCTTGTGTTGGTGCTGCAACTACGATTTCGCCAACTTTTCCATCGCTATCTAATGCATAACCATATTTTGCTGTAATACGGTCACGGTCCAATGCTTTCGCACCAACAAGACCAGATTCTTCACCAACTGTAATAATAAATTCAATTTTCCCATGGGAAATATTTTTTTCTTTTAAAACACGAATTGCCTCGAACATAGAAGCTAATCCCGCTTTATCATCTGATCCTAAAATTGTAGTACCATCTGATACGATATAACCATCTTTAATAGAAGGCTTAATTCCTTTACCAGGAACTACTGTATCCATATGAGAAGTGAAGTAAATTGTATCTACTCCTTCTTTCGTCGCTGGTAAAGTACAAATTAAATTTCCAGCTCCATGTCCAGTCACACCCATTGTGTCATCTTCAAATACTTCAACACCTAAAGCAGTAAATTTTTTTGTTAACACTTTACAAATTTCTGCTTCATATTTTGTTTCAGAATCTACTTGAACAAGTTCCATAAATTCATTTACTAAACGTTCTTGATTAATCATGAGAATGCGCCTCCTGCATTGCATTATGTATGTAACAAGGTTAATTATAACAGAATTTCGCAAAAGTTTCGAAAGACACGAAAAAAATAGATGGTTCACACATCTAGATAACCATCTATTCTACTCATTTAACAGTACCCAGCGCATATGATCTTCCCACACCCCATTCACCATTAACATTTTCCGCGACACTCCTTCATATTGAAAACCAATCTTCGTTACAACTTGAATAGATGCTAAATTACGCGGCATAATCGGAGCTTCAATACGGTGTAAGTGAAATTCTTGAAAAGCAACATCAATTGCTTTTCTAAGCGCTTCTGTTGTATATCCTTTATTCAATTCATCTTTATCTAACTTATAGCCTAGAACGCAAGATTGATAAATCCCTCTCACAATTAAATTGAAAGAAATACATCCTATAATATTCGTATTATCTCCATTCTTAAAAATCCATAATCGAATCGTTTTTCCTTCATTAAACTCTTTTTTATCTTTTTGCAATCGTTTTTTTTGATAGTCTAGTGTGAAAAAATCATCTGGTCGATATTCTTCCCACGCCTTTAAAAACTCACGATTTTTGTCGTAATATTGAAGAACTTGCTCTGCATACGACTCATCGATTTCTCTTAATTGTAAACGTTCTGTTTCATATATTTTCATCATCGTATCTCCATTCTTCATCTAGTAAAACTTTTTAAAGGCACCGAAAAACCTTGTGTCCCATCCTTCTATATTCTCTATGTATTCTATATTTTCCTGTTATATTTTAGATACACTTCTCGAATTTTGTCTTCTTTATACTCTTGTCCATGTTTTCATTTCTCGATACAATAAAATTGTAATGATTGCAAGGAGGACCAGTATGAATAAAAAAGCACAAAAAATTATGATATACGTTATGCTAATTTCAATGCTTGTAACAACATTACTCACTGGAGCTAGTATGTTTTGGTAAAGAGGGCGATGTATTTCGTCCTTTTTTTACACAAACAGGCTGCTTATTCTTCTAGATAGAAAATAAGCAGCCTGTTCAATCACAATGATTTTAATGAATAATATTTATTTCATGATTAGCACAATCGCGACAATACTGAATGAAAAGGCCATCACAAGTGCCATAACAAAACTCGTATAATGTTTCTGCTGAAACGCTCCAATTACAAATGTCAAATTAAGGAACACCATAAAAACAATAGATACAAGAAAAGAACATACATTAAAAGTTGCCAATATGAAAGTAACAACGAATAGAAAGCCAATAAAAAATTGCATATAGGAAAGCTTTGGATTCAAATACATACAAGCAACTCCTTTTCCTATTATCTTTATATATTCTCATTAACTCATGGTTATGTACACATGTCAAGACAACCTAGTCAGAAAGAAAAAGCCAACTTGTATGGTTGACCTTTTCATAAGCAATAGCCCCTTTTTCTTTTGCGAGCTTCTGAAACGGCTTATTCGTTTTTACAATCCACACCTTTGTTCCAATCGGAATACGATCAAATAAATATTCCACATCTTGTTTCTTCATCCTTATACACCCTTGTGAAATATATTTCCCGATTGAACTTGGCTGATTTGTACCGTGAATACCATATTTACTCCCATCAGTACCTCGTGCATTAAACCCCATCCACCTAGACCCAAGTGGATTTTGGGGTGAACCACCAGGGATATCCTTCGCAATATAATAAGGATTTTTTGCCTTCATTACAATATCAAAAGTCCCCTCTGGTGTTAACTCGTTTGTTTTTCCAGTCGCTACAGGAAAAACTTTTTGAATTTTACCATCATCAATATAAGCAAGCTTATTCGTCTGCTTATTTACAATAATAAATGGATCTCCAGCACGCGGATTATCTCCAAGAGGCCAAATTGGTGAAAGAGAAAAACATAGTAGCAAGGATAGAAAATACGGCATGATTCATTCCTTCCCTCTATATAAGTTCTTTCACATTATCCTTCCCTTTAAACCTACTTTTAATGAGTAAATATTGCTCCATTTCATAAACAAGTTGAACAAGCTTCGCACGCATTTCAAATTCTTCACGGGTCTCAGGAAGTGGCATTTCCCTAAAAATCTCTCGCATTTCTTGTAATTGTCTAAGTGAAATAAGCCCCGTACTTTCAGGACGAATTGAGTTCCCAACGTTTTCAATCATTTCCGCAATCATATCTGATTGTTCATATGACCACGATAATGAGGCTGCAAGTGGCATAATCCGCTCCAAAATTTCAAATTGCTGCATACGCATATCAAAATATCGATAATAATAATCATCTTCTCGCATAAATTGATTTTCAAGCTTTTTGAAAGACAGCTCTTTTGCTTGCTTCAAAATGTTCTCTGTTTCAATTAATTCTTTTCCAGACCATGCGCTATCCCGATTTCGTAAATATACAGCCATCTCAAATAAAATCGTTTTAAAATTCCATTCTACTTTTTCTTGATAACCTTTTAATTTTTTTTCTGCACTTGGCATATACATATTTACTAACAAAGCCACACTAATCCCAATTGTTAAAACAGCTACTTCATTTCCAATCGCTGCCCATGTGATATGTTTTAATGAATATAAATGCATAACAATAACTGAACTTGTAACAATTCCTTCTTGAATCTTAAACATAACAGCTGTCGGAATAAAAGTAAGAAGTAACAAACTAATTGCAAGCGGCGTATAACCGATTGTTTCAAAAATACAAAATGAGAATGCCATTGATAACAAACAGGCCAAAAATCGATGTAAAGAGACTTGAAGTGATTTCCACTTCGTATTTTGTACACACAAAATAACCAAAATCCCCGCAGAACTATAAAATTCCAACCCGAATAGCTGAGCAATAAAAACCGCTACACCTGTTCCAACTGCTGTTTTCACTGTACGATATCCAATTCTAAACATATCATTGCTCCTATACATTCATTCTAATTTCCCAGCATATAAGTCACGGCTATGAAAATAAAAAGGTCTCTCCACTCATTTTCTCCCTTTGTTTTCACGTGGCATGGGGATAAAAAAGCAATGACCGATTCTATGCAAGGGCTGACGCTCTCTTCTCCCTAAAAGAAAAGGTTTTATATTGTTTTTTCAATCTGTATTTATATATATGTATACAGGTAGTTACAGTAAGTATAAAAAAAGGATGACAAACTGTCATCCTTTTCTCCTTATTATTCACGTAACTTTTACATGTTACAATATTTTTTGTAAAAATTCTTGCGCCCGCTTGCTCTTTGGTTCTGTAAAAAACTGTTCTGGGTGTGTATCTTCAACAAGTTTACCACCATCTAAAAAGAGCACACGATCAGCTACTTCTTTCGCAAAACCCATCTCATGTGTCACAATTGCCATCGTCATTCCAGTAGTCACTAAAGATTTCATTACTTCTAATACTTCCTTTACCATTTCAGGATCAAGTGCAGATGTTGGTTCATCAAATAGCATAACTTCTGGCTCCATTGCCAAAGCTCTGGCAATTGCAACACGCTGCTTTTGTCCGCCTGAAAGACGATTTGGATACGCGTCCTTTTTATCGAGCAGCCCTACTTTTTCAAGAAGCTCCTTTGCCTTTTTCTCCGCTTCCTGTTTTGTCACTCCTTTTACATTTACTGGTGCATACGTAATATTTTCTAATACAGTCATATGAGGGAATAAGTGAAAATGTTGAAACACCATACCAACATTTTCGCGAACATGCATAATATTCGTTTTCGGGTTAGTCACTTCGGCATTACCAATCCAAATGTTACCACTTGTAGGTGTTTCTAGTATGTTCATACAACGTAAAAATGTTGATTTCCCCGATCCAGACGGTCCAACAATCGCAACAACTTCGCCTTTTTCAATTGTTGTTGTAATGCCTTTTAATACTTCATTTTGTCCAAATGATTTATGAAGGTTTTCAACTTTAATCACTTTTCTTCATTCTCCCTTCAATTGCTTTCCCAACAAACGTAAGAATAATTACTAAAATATAGTAAACAAGTCCGACAAATAATAGCGGTTCAAGATATTTAAACGTTTCACCACCTACAATATAAGCACGGCGCATTAAATCTGTAGCACCAATTACCGTTACTACTGCTGACTCTTTTGTAAGTGTTGCAAACTCATTCACAAGCGCTGGTAATATATTTTTTAATGCTTGTGGCAAAATAATATTTCTCATCATTTTTCCATACGGAACACCTAATGCCATCGCAGCTTCTGTCTGTCCTTTATCAACTGCTTGAATACCTGCACGAATTATCTCTGACATATATGCACCTGAATTTAAACTAAATGCAAGTACTGCTGCTAAAAATGCAGGTATATCATATCCAATCATTTGCGGGACACCGAAATAAATAATCATTAATTGCAAGACGAGCGGTGTACCACGAAATATCGATGTATATAAATCAGCGGCGATATTTAATACTCTTATTCTAGCAATTTTGCAAAGTGCTAATAGCGTTCCGAGCATAAAACCAGCTATAGCAGATACTGCTACAATTTTCAGTGTAACTTCTAGACCCTTTAATATATATGGTATCGACGGAGTAATTGCCGAAAAATCTAAGTTCATCTTTTGTCATTCCTCTCACAGAAAATAGAAAGGCAGCTTACTTTCCGCTGCCAAACCATTTCTTCACTAATTTATCCATTTCACCATTCTCTTGCATTTTCTTAATTACTTTATTAAATTCTGCTGTTTTATCACTATTTTTCGGAAGGGCAATTGCTGCTCCTACTTCTTCTGGAGCTTCCTTGATTTCAATTCCTTGTAAATCTTTTATTTTGTCTAAATAATTTTTAGCAACTGTATCTTCTATAATGGCAGCGTCAAAGCGTCCAGCCTGAATTTCTTGTACAATTTCTGGTATACGGTCACGACCTTCCGCCTGGAAGTTCACTTGTTTTTTGAAGTCGTTTGCTTTTTCTTCTTGAATAGAACCTGTTTGTACTCCTACTTTTTTATCTTTTAAATCTTGTAATGATTTAATACCAGAATCCTTTTTCGAAACGATCATGTTTTTAGCAACAAAATATATATCTGTAAAATCGGCATTCTTCTTACGATCTGGATTTGGTGTCATACCTGCCATAACAAAATCAACTTTTCCTGAGCTAAGAGATGCTAGCAATCCTCCAAAATCCATATCCTTTATTTTCACTTCATAACCAAGTTCTTTTCCAATATATTTTGCAATATCTACATCAAAACCGATAATTTCATCACTCTTGGAAGCTTCTACATATTCATAAGGTTTATAGTCTGCTGAAGTTCCCATAATAAGTACTTTCTTATTTTTATTCGCTTCTTTTGTTTCTCCCTTACTACAAGCACTAAACATACTTACGATTAAAATAAGTGCAAATGAAATTGATAATAACTTCTTCATGTTTCTTCCCCCTAATAATGTATATTTAAAAGTTTTATAGAATTTTTATTCGATGTTTGTATTGTATCAGCGTTTTTATTTTTATGCAATAATTAAAATAAAAATAAATAATGTTTTTAATTATAATCAATATCTAATATGTTTTTTATGTATAAATTTTTGCATAATACATGTTTTTTATGTATATTCTCTTTCATGATATGCAACTAAGAATAAAGAAATTCAAATTCTATTAACCATTAAAGTGAGATTTTTCTACATATCCTTTCAATATGTGAAACTTCTAGCAAAAAGGAAATTTTTCTACTCCCCATCTTCCTCGTTTCACTCTAATTAGCAGGATACAAAAAAACGGTACAAACACATAAGTGTCTGTACCGTTTTTTCATTCTATTAAACCTCTTCACAATTCTCTTCAAAATACGATTGTAATTTTGCAATAACTTGCATTGGATCGTGACCTTCAATTTCATGGCGTTCAACCATCGTTACAATCTTTCCATCTTTTAATAATGCGAAAGACGGAGAAGATGGTGGATATCCTTCAAAATATTCACGTGCACGTGCTGTTGCCTCTTTGTCCTGACCTGCAAATACTGTTACAAGTTGATTTGGACGTTTATCATAGTGTACGGAATGTGCAGCAGCAGGGCGAGCAATACCACCTGCACAACCACATACTGAGTTTATCATTACAAGCGTTGTGCCCTCTTTTTTGAACGCTTCATCGACCGCTTCTGTTGTTGTTAATTCTGTATATCCAGCGGAAACAATTTCCTCACGCGCTTGACGGACAACATCATTCATAAAAAAGTTAAAGTTAATCAATGTTTTCCCTCCTCTAGATCTATCTATTTGTATCTTACCAGTTACTGTTTCAGAAGTACAAGTAAACTTACTTTTGTGTATAAATAAAACGTCTTAGAACAAGTGTCCTAAGACGTTTCTCTTAATGTCCACGATGCTTTTGTTTTGCTTTTTGCACTTTGATAAGACGTTTTTTCTGCTTTTCTGCTTCACGCTGTTCCTTAGATTGCACTCTTTTTTCCTGCTTATGCAATTCATAAGATAAACTAATTGCTTCTTGTGCTTTCGTAAAGCGCTTTGTATGCATTTCTTTCGCAGCTTCTCTTATGATACGCTTTATATTTTTTGGACGCTGTTTCTCTTTCACTTTAACACCACATCTGGCAAAGTGATTAAAATACTTTAGCATCATACCATTTACAAACAAAAGTATCTCTTCATCTGATGGCTCAGCACAAAAAATATACCTCGCTGCATACAAAGTTCCTTTATGTGTGTTCTCAATCATTCCTACAAAAAACTGACCATCGTGATATACTGTCAAATCCATTCGACAGCCCCTCCTTAGAAAAAATTAGAAATACTGGACATCCCGGAGGGGAAGGTTACTGACATACTAGTATGCGCCTGGACTACCAACCAGAACTGTGTTTTTGCATTTCTATATCCATTATACATCATTTTTACTTCATTTAACTTTTTTCCCTATATTTTCATATACTTCAATCATTTTTTTATGCGAACCTACAATATAATCTGGTAATCCTGTAATTGGAAAGAATTTAAGTTGAACTGCTTCCTCTTTATTGACAGATAGCAACCCTTCATATTCATTTGTATAATAAGCCGTCGTTACGGATTGAAATTCATCACCATTCGCTAATTTTATAAAGTAATTCGCTCCAGAGAACACATTAATGAGCTTTAAATTTTTTACATGAATCCCTGCTTCTTCATATACTTCACGGCAAGCTGTTTCTTCTGGTGATTCTCCAAGTTCCATCAAACCGCCAAGTAATCCCCATTTTCCGTACGGTTCTGTTCGTTGTTGTAGCAAAACATGTCCATCTTCATTCAATACGAGAACAACAGCACCAACTAAAATTAAAGGGCGATGACCAACTACTTTCCGTAATTCTTCTACATATCCCATCGAAACAAACCCTTCTTTTTTTATTTCGTTGTCCACACTATTGTATCATATGCAAGAAATGGTAAAATGCCATATTTTTTACTTTTTTATAAAGTAAAACTTTAATCAGTGGAGTTTTTCTCCCTCCCCAGTGATAATTCATTTTTATCAATTAGGCTTTTACGAGCAGCACATTCCCCCACCTAACTTTTTTTCTTTCCTTGCATTTTAATCTTGAACGCTAGACAAAATATTGATTTGTTCATTTTCATCTATAGTTGCTAATTGAATCAATTCAATTGATACTTTTTTTGATAATTCCTCCTTTGCCCATCTTTCCGTTTTCCCCAATAAAGTGAGCACATCCTTTTGAATTTTCCCGTCTTTTACAAGAATAAATGAAATAGGTGATTTTTTACCAGCTACTTTCATATCCTGCCGAGATACCGTTTCATATTCTGGATACTGAAATACCGAAACAACACCACTTGCTTCCCATAATGCTAATCTTATCGTTTTAATATCACTAGCACTTTGTAAGCGTAATTCAGAGAATAAATACTCTACTGTAATTCTTGCTTTTTTCAAATTATTAAAATCAATTGACCCATTATGTATAAGTATAATGGGCGATGGTTCTAAAAAGCGTCTCCATCGATCCCATTTCAACGCTAAAATCGAACTGACAATATAAAGAACAATGAGCATACATGTTGTAATCATCGATCCGAGTAAACCGACTCTTTCATCGGATAGTGCGTTAGAGAGATTCCCTTCCAACAATAGCACTAATACGACATCCAAAAAACGAAGCTGTGCAATGGAGCGTTGTCCCATTGCTTTAGCAACAAAAATTAAAAAAATATACGCTATGATAGCTCGAATCATCCATTCTATATAAGAAAGATGATGTGCCCCATTCAAAATATGCATATGCATGAATTTGCACTCCTTAATCATCACAAACTTTCACACTCCCTTTAGTTTGTGATGATTAAGAGCATCTATACAAAAAAGACCGATTCGCATGAAAACGAATCAGCCTTTTTACATAAAAATTAACTAACTGAAAACATATACTTTTTATAAGTTTTCCGCACCGATAAAACGAGCCCCATCATCATCATATTCGAGAATAAGGAACTTCCTCCATATGATAAAAACGGAAGCGCAATTCCTTTTACCGGCATTAATCCAACGATCATACCAACATTTTGGAAGATTTGTAGTGTTAAAACACCAATTATTCCTGCACATAATAATGTACCGAACAAATTATCTGCTGAATACCCAATTATAATTGTTCGATATAAAAGAAGAAGGAACATAAATACAATAAAAGCTGCAATTAAAAATCCACCTTCTTCAGCAATTGTAGCAAAAATGAAATCGGTATGCTTTTCGGGAATGTAGACACTTCCATATCCAAATCCTTTTCCATCCATTCCTCCACTACCCACCGCTAAAATTGATTGTTGTGTTTGATAACCTTGATCTGCGTGCTCAAATGGATCTAGCCATCCCAAAATTCGTGACTGTTGATGTGGCTTTAGTAAAGTAACCAATTTGTTGAAAAAAATATCTGGGTATTTCAAAAATATAAATACTAATGTGGACAATATGGTCAGTGGAATAACTGTACATATTGCAATTAACTTCTTTTGAATACCTGACATAAACAAAATACATGCGATCCCTGCAGCATATAGGAAAACCATCCCTGTATCAGGCTGACTATATACAATTAAAGCAGGTGGAATCGATACTAAAATAATCTTACCTACTAATATTAAATCAGTTTGAAAAGTTCGTACCATATATTTCGCATTATGCTTCACCGCTAAACTGGCAACTAAAATAAGCAACGCAATTTTGAAAAACTCTGATGGCTGAATTGCCCCAAGGACAGGGACACGAAACCATCTTTTTGCACCTAATATTTCAGGTGTTAAACCTTTAAATGGTGAAATCTTAAGTATGATAATAGAAGCAAATCCAACAATATACAATGGCCACGCTAATTTTTGCAACTGATCTAAATCAATACTTGCAACAAGTAGTAATAACACAATACCTATTATATAGTTAATCCCTTGTTTCATTGCAAAGTTCGCAGCTCCATATTGCCCTGTTTGTTGACTGCTATATATGGCAGCTATACTTGTAATGCATAAGACACACAAAATTAAAATTAATTTTACATCTAAACTTTTTAGAAACTCGGTACTTCTCTTCATGACACCCTCCTGAAACATTGTTAAGGCAAAATAAAAAATCAGGAGTCAATACGCTTCATGTTTTGACGGCTGATTGCACATTAATCTATAAAATACTTATATAGAATAACTTTCTTTTTCAAACAATACAATACATTATACTACAGTTTCGTCAGTAAGATTTGCCAAAAAAGGATTCTTTTTTTATTGTATATCTATATACTGAATATCAGCAATGTATTTTCATAAATTTATAATACATTGTTATTCATTGTCAGATTAATGGAAGGCATTTTTTATTGTGGAATACAAAGTGAAGAAGTATATCTTTTCTAAAGCAAAAAGCTCGCAGACGCGAGCTTTTTATTAATATACAGATGTATTATCCGCTGATACATTTTCAAGAATTTCTTTTACACGTCCTAAGAATTTACCACAAATCAAACCATCAAGTACGCGGTGATCAAGTGATAGACATAAGTTAACCATGTCACGTGCACCAAACATGCCATTATCCATAATTACTGGACGTTTTACAATAGATTCTACTTGTAAAATCGCAGCTTGTGGATAATTAATAATTCCCATGGACTGAACAGATCCAAATGATCCTGTGTTATTAATTGTAAATGTACCGCCTTGCATTTCGTCTGCTTTCAATGATTTTGTACGAACTTTTCCTGCAAGTTCTGTAATTTCACGAGCAATGCCTTTAATTGTTTTCTCATCTGCTTGTTTAATAACAGGTACAAATAACTCATCTTCTGTTGCAACTGCGATAGAAAGGTTAATATCCTTCTTCTGAACGATTTTATCGCCAGCCCACATTGAATTAATTTGCGGGTACTCTTTCAATGCTTGTGCAACTGCTTTTACAAAGAATGCAAAGAATGTTAAGTTGAAGCCTTCGCGTTTTTTGAACTCACCTTTAATTGAATTACGGTATGATACAAGGTTTGTTACATCTACTTCAATCATCATCCATGCATGTGGTGCTTCATGTTTACTACGCAGCATATTCGCAGCGATTGCTTTACGCACACCAGTCACTGGAATTTCGATATCTCCAGGTACAGTCGGTACAGACACTGGTTTTGTTGCTTCTGTTTTTGGTGCTGATGGTGCTGGCGTAGCTGATTTTGGCGCTTCCTGTTGTGTTGGTACAGAAGCAGGTGCTTCTTCTTTCTTTGCCCCAACTACCGGGATGTTACCAGATTCAACTAGCTTTAAAATATCTTTACGCGTAATACGGCCATTTGCCCCCGTACCTTCCACTGCATCTAAATCAATATTATGTTCACCTGCTAGTTTTAATACAGCTGGTGAAAAACGTGGTTTACCATCAGTTGGTTGCTTCACTTTTGGTGCTTTTCCAGATGAAGCTACTTCTACTTTTGGTTCCTCTTTTGTTTTCTCTTCTACAGTCGTGGCAGCTACTTCATCTGCTCCTTCTACTTGAATTACACAAACAACTTCACCTACAGCCAGTGTATCACCTTCACCAGCGATTAACTCTTTCACAATTCCAGTGAAAGAAGATGGCACTTCTGCATTTACTTTATCTGTCATTACTTCTGCAAGCGGATCATATTTATTTACATGATCGCCAACATTTACGAGCCATTTACTAATTGTACCTTCTGTTACACTTTCCCCAAGCTGAGGCATTGTAATATTTTCTACAGCCATGTATAGTCCCCCCGATTAAAATTCCGCAAGTTCACGCATTGCTTTTTCAACTTTATCTGGATTTACCATAAAGAATTTTTCCATTGTTGGTGCATATGGCATTGCTGGAACGTCTGGACCTGCAAGACGTGCAATTGGTGCATCTAAATCGAATAAGCAATTTTCTGCAATAATTGCTGCTACTTCACTTATGATGCTTCCTTCTTTATTATCTTCCGTTACAAGAAGAACTTTACCAGTTTTTGAAGCTGCTTCAATAATCGCTTCTTTATCTAATGGATACACAGTACGTAAATCAAGAATGTGAGCAGAAATGCCATCTTTCGCTAATTTTTCAGCAGCTTGAAGAGCAAAGTGAACACATAATCCATATGTGATGACCGTAATATCATCACCTTCACGTTTTACATCTGCCTTTCCGATTGGTAATACATAATCGTCCTCTGGTACTTCGCCTTTAATTAAACGATATGCACGTTTATGTTCAAAGAATAGTACTGGATCTTCATCACGAATTGCTGCTTTTAATAATCCTTTTGCATCATATGGTGTAGAAGGAATGACAATTTTTAAACCTGGTTGATTTGCGAACATTGCTTCTACAGACTGCGAATGATATAACGCACCATGAACACCGCCACCAAATGGTGCACGTATAGTAACTGGACAAGTCCAGTCGTTATTAGAACGGTAACGAATTTTCGCTGCCTCAGAAACAATTTGGTTTACTGCCGGCATAATGAAATCAGCAAATTGCATTTCAGCAATTGGACGCATTCCGTACATTGCCGCACCAATTGCTACCCCAGCAATTGCAGATTCTGCAAGCGGTGTATCAAGGGCACGATCTTCACCAAATTGATCATACAATCCAGTTGTCGCTTTAAATACGCCACCTTTTTTACCAACGTCTTCTCCTAATACAAATACTTTCTCATCGCGTTCCATTTCCTCGCGCATCGCTAATGTAATCGCGTCAATATAAGACATTACAGCCATGAAACGTTCCCCCCTATTCTGCGTATACGTGCTTCAATGCGTCTTCAGGTGCTGCATACGGAGCATTTTCTGCATATTCTGTAGCTTCGTTTACGATATGCATAATTTCATCTAACAGTTGTTTTTCAGATTCCTCTGTTAACACGCCAACTTCCTTTAAATAAGCAGCAAATGTAAAGATTGAATCCTTTTTCTTTGCCTCTTCTACTTCTTCTTTATCACGATATACACGATCATCGTCATCACTAGAGTGTGCTGTTAAACGATATGATACCGTTTCAATTAAAGTTGGACCTTCACCTTTGCGGCCACGATCAGCTGCTTCTTTTACAGCTTTATATACTGCAAGTGGATCATTTCCGTCTACTGTATATCCTGGCATACCATAACCAATCGCACGATCTGATACATTCTTACATGCTAATTGCTTTTCAACAGGAATAGAAATTGCATATTTGTTATTCTCACACATGAAAATAACAGGCAATTTGTGTACACCAGCAAAGTTTGCACCTTCGTGGAAGTCACCCTGGTTAGAAGAACCTTCACCAAATGTTACAAACGTTACTAAATCTTTCTTCTCCATCTTTCCAGCTAAAGCAATACCAACTGCATGCGGTACTTGCGTTGTAACTGGAGACGATCCTGTCACAATACGGTTTTTCTTTTGACCGAAGTGACCAGGCATTTGACGGCCACCAGAGTTTGGGTCTCCTGCTTTTGCAAAGCCAGATAACATAAGCTCTTTTGCTGTCATACCAAATGCTAGTACTACACCCATATCACGATAATATGGCAATGCATAATCTTTTTCGCGATCAAGTGCAAATGCTGCACCTACTTGCGCAGCTTCCTGTCCTTGACAAGAAATTACGAATGGAATTTTCCCTGCACGGTTTAACAACCACATACGTTCGTCAATTTTACGTGCAAGTAACATCGTACGATACATTTCTAATACTTGCTCATCACTTAAGCCAAGTTCTTCATGGCGCTTTTCTTTTACTTCTGCCATTTTTATAACCTCCTAAATCCACATTTTTATGCGTGTAACGCTTTTCCATCTACTGCTAACGCAGCTTCACCAATCGCTTCTGATAATGATGGATGCGGATGAATTGTATGTGCCACTTCCCAAGGTGTTGCATCAAGCACTCTTGCAAGACCTGCTTCAGAAATCATATCCGTTACATGTGGACCAATCATATGAACACCAAGAATATCATTTGTTTCTTCATCAACTACAAGTTTGACAAAGCCATCTGATTCGCCGTATACAAGCGCTTTTCCTATTGCACGGAATGAGAATTTACCTACTTTTAATTTATAACCTTTTTCTTTTGCTTCTTGTTCCGTTAAACCAACAGAAGCTACTTCTGGACTACTGTATACACATTTCGATACCATAGAGTAATCGATTGGCATAACTTCTTTACCAGCTATATGTTCTACAGCAACAATACCTTCATGAGAAGCAACGTGTGCAAGCTGTAAGCCGCCGATTACATCACCAATTGCATAAATATGTGATTCTTTCGTTTGATAAAATTCATTTGTTTGAATGTATCCTTTTTCTACGACAATTTCTGTATTCTCTAAACCGATATTTTGTGTATTCGCTTGTCTTCCTACAGATACAAGCATTTTTTCTGCCTTGAATTCTTTATTTTCACCATTGTGTTCTGCTTGAATTGCTACTCCATTATCTTTTACCAATGTTTCTGGTAATACTTTTGCACCCGTCACTACTTTAATACCTTTTTTCTTGAATAGACGTTGCATTTCTTTAGAAACATCTTGATCCTCAAGCGGCAGGACATGTTTTGCATATTCTAAAACAGTAACTTCTACACCGAAGTCAGCAAGCATAGATGCCCATTCAATCCCAATTACACCGCCGCCCACAATAATAATGGACTTCGGAAGTGTTTCCATTTTTAAAGCATGATCTGATGACATTACATATTCTCCATCTAATTCTAAACCTGGTAATGAATTTGGACGAGATCCTGTTGCAATCAGAACATTTTTTGGAATAAGCATTTCATTCTCTTCACCACTTGCAAGTTCAACCGAAATGGTTCCTGGCATTGGAGAGAAGATAGAAGGTCCAAGGATTCGGCCGATACCTTCAAACACATCAATTTTACCTTGCTTCATTAAATGTTGAACGCCTTTATGAAGCTGCGTTACAATTTTTTCTTTACGGTCTTGCACTTTTGCAAAGTTTAATTCTACATTGCTCGTTACAACGCCAAACTCTTCACTCTTTTTCGTAGTTGCATATACTTCAGCACTGCGTAGCAATGCTTTACTAGGGATACACCCTTTGTGTAAGCAAGTTCCGCCAAGATTATCTTTTTCAACAAGCGCTGTTTTTAGCCCTAATTGTGATGCACGAATAGCAGCAACATATCCACCAGTACCGCCGCCAACGATGACTAAATCATATTCTTTTGCCATTATCTCAACCCCTAGCTACCGTTTCTTTTTCTCGTACAACATACTCTTTTGGAGCTTCTTCCTCACGTAACACACGAAGCGCTCCTTCTGCTAATGCTTGTAATTCATCTTCTCCAGGATGTACAATGACATCTGCAATCCAATGAACACGCTCTTTAATTTCATCAACAAGGATTTTACTATATGCAAGTCCACCTGTTAAAACAATTGCATCGACTTTCCCATGAAGAACGGCACTTGCCCCACCAATTTCTTTTGCAACTTGGTACGCCATTGCTTTGTAAATAAGTGTTGCCTCAGGATCACCTTTCTCAACCATGTTTTCAACCTTAATTGCATCATTTGTGCCAATGAGACTCACTAACCCGCCTTGTCCAACAATCTTTTTCATCATTTCATCGCGGTAATACTCACCAGAGAAACACATTTCAACTAACTGTCCAACTGGTACTGTTCCAGCACGTTCTGGACTAAATGGCCCTTCTCCGTTTAAGCCATTATTTACATCGATAACTTTTCCATTTTTATGAGCACCAACTGTAATCCCACCGCCCATATGAGCAATTAATAGGTTTAAGTCTTCATATTTACGATCAAGCTCTGCTGCAACCTTACGAGCTACCGCTTTTTGATTTAACGCATGAAAAATACTTTTCCGCTCCATGCCAGCTATTCCACTAATGCGTGCAATCGGTGCCATTTCATCAACAACAACTGGATCAACGATGAATGCCGGAATATTTAATCCAGAAGCGATTTCATATGCTAAAATCCCTCCAAGATTTGATGCATGATGACCGCTATATCCACTTTTCAAATCTTCTAACATCGATTCATTTACTGTATACGTACCACCTTCAATCGGACGAAGTAATCCCCCGCGGCCACAAACAGCGTTTAATTTCGAAATATTAATACCATGAGAATGAAGAACTTCTAAAATGGTTTCTTTTCGGAATTCATATTGATCAATAATTCGTTTATATTTCCCAATTTTATCTACATCATGACGAATCGTTTCTTCTAGAACAGGTCTTTCATTATCAAAAACACCTATTTTTGTTGATGTACTACCCGGATTAATAACAAGGATTCGATTTAAAGACAATGTTGCTACCTCCACCTTTAAATTCAAAAGGCAGTGGAAACCTCATAAGAGGTAACCACAGCTTTTGTAAAATTTATATATGATAGATTAGCGACGGCTAATAATGTCATGGCCGTTGCGTAAGAATGTACTACGTGTATTTTTTAAACTTGCAATACGCTCTTCAGCTAGACGATCTGCTGCAAGATAAGTTGGTACACCATCACGTTTTGAAATTTCAATTACTTTTGCAATTGTGTCATAAATAGATTCTACGCGTTTTAATGCACGTTCTCTATTGTATCCATATAACTCATCCGCTACGTTAATTACGCCGCCCGCATTAATTACATAATCCGGTGCATATACAATTCCCATTTCATGAATCGTATCGCCATGACGATCTTCTTTTAATTGGTTATTTGCAGAACCCGCAATTACTTTTGCTTTCAGTTGTGGAATTGTCTCATCATTCACTGTTGCCCCTAGTGCACATGGTGCGTAAATGTCACATTCTACACCGTAAATTTCGTTTGGCTCAACTGCTGTTGCACCAAATTCTTCTACTGCACGTTGTACTGCTTCTTTATTAATGTCTGTAACGATTAATTGTGCTCCCTCAGCATGTAAATGTTTGCATAAGTGATATGCTACGTTTCCAACACCTTGAACAGCAATTACTTTTCCTTCTAAGCTATCTGTACCAAATGCTTCTTTTGCTGCTGCTTTCATACCACGGTAAACACCATAAGCAGTTACTGGAGATGGGTTACCAGAAGAACCGAATGAAGGTGAAATACCTGTTACAAAGTCAGTCTCTTCATGAATAATATCCATATCATCAACCGTTGTACCAACATCTTCTGCAGTAATATAACGACCGTTTAAGCCTTGGATATAACGTCCTAGCGCACGGAACATTGCTTCACTTTTATCTTTACGTGGGTCACCGATGATAACTGTTTTTGCACCACCTAAGTTTAAACCAGCTGCTGCGTTTTTATATGTCATCCCTTTTGCAAGACGCAATGCATCTTCAATCGCCGCTTCTTCAGAATCATATGTCCACATTCTTGTTCCACCAAGTGCCGGTCCAAGTGTTGTATCATGAATTGCAATGATTGCTTTTAATCCAGATTCTTTATCTTGACAAAATACTACTTGCTCATAATCATATTTTTCTAAGTATTCGAAGATTTCTAATGTCATTGTCATTTCCCCCTAATTGTTTTTACCCTTTTGGTTTATTTAGAAGCAGTCGCAACTGCTAAAGCTAATGAATATACTTTTGTTTCTGCCGAATCGGCACGAGATGTTAAAACAATTGGTGCTTTCGCGCCAGCAATCATCGCTCCTACATTTGCATTTGCAAAATAAACAAGCGATTTATATAGCACGTTTCCGGCTTCAATCGTTGGGACGAGTAAAATGTCTGCCTTACCTGCTACATCACTTACAATGCCTTTGTGTTCTGCTGCAATTTGTGATACAGCATTATCTAAAGCAAGTGGTCCATCAACGACACAATTTTTAATTTGTCCACGACGATTCATTTGTGTCAACATTGCTGCATCAATTGTTGCCTGCATTGCTGGATTAATAACTTCCACCGCTGCAACTGGAGCCACTTTCGGTAATTCAATTCCTATTGCCCGGGCAACTTCAACAGTATTTTGTATAATAGCAGCTTTTTGCTGTACATCAGGTGCAATATTCATCGCTGCATCTGTGACGAAAATAAAGCGATCATAATTTGGAACTTCAAATGCCGCTACATGCGATAATACGCTACCTTTGCGAAGTCCCCACTCTTTATTTAATACTGCTTTTAAAATACTTGCTGTTGGGATGTTCCCCTTCATAAGCACATCGGCTTCACCATTTCTTACTGCCTTAACAGAAAGTTCCGCAGCCTCGATATTTGATGATGCTGCAATCACTTGAACATGGTCTGAAGCTTGTAATCCATGCTCTTGTAACATACCCATAATTATTTCTTGATTTCCATATAGACGAAATTGAGCTAACTGTAATTGTATTGCTTTAACTACTGCCTCAATTACTTCATGATCTTCAGCTACTGCCACTGCCACAGTTTTTCTTGGCTTTCCGGCTGCTTGATCAATTAGGTTTTGCAACTTCATATTTTGTAATCAACCCTTTCCGTCGTCCCTCGTCTATTTAATAAGCAAATACCGTGCCAACTTTTTAAAGTGGTCATACCAATTATGAAAACGTATACAAAATGCAGTAAAATCAGTACTTTGAAAAATCACATAATATTCTGTCTTAAAATGTCGTTTTTTATATACCATGCAATAAATTGCATGGTACGCAATTTATTGCATGCTATTTTTTGCATGGTCATACTTTTCTAACTTATAATATAAATTTCGAACTGAAATTCCTAACGCTTTTGCCGTCTTTGTTTTATTCCCTTCAAATTCCTCTAAATATTCATGTATAATATTCCCTTCAAATTCTGTTACTAAGTGTTCAAGAGACCTTTCTTCTAATTTAGGTAGCAAACTAGTCCCCTTTACCTCCACTTGATCTCCCTTATGCAAAGAAGGTAAATGATGCACCTCAATATACATTTCATTATAGTTCATAAAAATAATGGCCCGTCCCAAAATATTTTCAAGCTCTCTCACATTCCCAGGCCAATCATACGATTGCAAATATTCAATAGCCGCTTCTGTTAACCCTTCTACATTACGGCCATAATCTTGGTTAATTTTTTGAATCAATCGTTCTGATATAACAGGAATATCTTCCTTCCGCTGACGAAGAGAAGGAATTTGGATCGGAATTTTATTTAAGCGATAATATAAGTCTTCTCGAAACTCACCTTCCAAAATTGCTTTTTCTAAATTTACATGTGTGGCTGCAATAACCCGAACATTAATAGGAATCGGTTTTGTCCCTCCCACCTTCACAATCTCTTTCTCCTGTAAAACACGCAGTAATTTCGCTTGTGTACTTGCAGAAACTTCTCCAATCTCATCTAAAAAAATACTCCCATTGTTCGCTTCTTCAAAAAAGCCACGTTTACCGCCTCTTCTCGCACCAGAAAATGCTCCTTCTTCATAACCAAAAAGTTCACTTTCTAATAGCGTTTCTGAAATAGCAGCACAGTTCACACGCACAAATTTATTGTACTTCCGATTACTCCCATTATGAATAGCATGCGCAAATAACTCTTTTCCAGTTCCTGACTCCCCTCGGAGCAATACAGTTGCCGGTGTATTCGCTCCAAGTTTTGCTTGTTCAATTGCGGCCATCGTTTCATCAGACGTCCCCACAATATCCTCAAAAGAATATTTTGCTTCGAGCGTTCGAATAATTTGTCTTGCCCGATTTAATTCATGCGTTAACTTTTGAATTTCTGACACATCACGAATAACACCAACGCTGCCCTTCAATATACCATCAACAATAACCGGTGCCACATTTACAACTACATCTCGTTTTTTCTGTCCAATCTTCATATGTATCCCCCGAACAGCTCTACGCGTCCGAAGTACTTTCATATGCATACTCTCGCCTTCTACAATATCAGTCGTCGCCGGTTTCCCAATAATGTCATCCTCGTTTAGACCGGTTAATTTTGTATAAGCAGGATTAATTACAAGACCTCTCCCCTTCTCATCTACAACAGAAATCGCTTCCTCAGACGAATGAATGATCGCTTCTAATAATGTTTGAATTTCTTTTAAATCTGTAACCTCTTCCGCCAAGTCTACAACTTCTGTAATATCTTTAAAAATTGCAAATGCCCCTTGAACCTCTCCGTCTTCTTTCAAAATAGGAATACGCGTTGTAATAATCTTCTTTCCATTCCCTAATGTCAATTCATGATTCACTTCTATTTGTTTCGTTCGTATAATGCGAAGTAATTTACTAGTCGGGATTACTTCGAAAATGTATTTCCCTACCGCTTCCCCGGACTTATAACCTGTTATACGTTCTGCACTTTTATTAAATAATTTTACATACCCTTCTGAATCAATCACGATCATTCCATCATGAGTGGAATTTAAAATTAAATTCCCTTGCTGCGTTTGTTCTTTTAATTTTTCAATTAGCTCTTCCTTCTCATGTGCCAACCTCGTAACAATCTTCGCAATATCTCCTGGTATCAAAAGGGTGTTTTCTCGTTTGCTTTCTAAAAGAACTTTATGTAATTGATAATCCCCTGTCATATCAAACATCACATCAATATCAGTTGCCAAAAAGGGCTCTATATTCGTTCCAATTGCAATATGTCGTTCTTTTGCAAGTTGCAATCCTTTCGCCTTTGGATTTATATCAATCATCCCTATAATCTCAAATATATTTGAACTCTGTAGCAAGCTCAAAATCGTACTTCCACCTTCGCCCGCTCCAATAATTAACACTTTTTGTTTCACACATTACACTTCCCCTCGAAGTATCTCTGCAAAATTTTGCACACCCTTATCTTACTCGTTCAGCCTCCTCTTGACAAACCCCCTTTTTATATAACATCATTTAATATATACAAAATTATCTGAAAAGGAGCATTACCTATGCAGCGTTACTTCGCTCTTCTCTTAGCACTTATTCCCATTTCATTAGCAGTGCTAGGGATAAAACTAATGAGAGATACTGTATTCGGTATCCTTTTATCTCCCATTCCTGTATTGTGGTTGCAATTTTTAATAGGTGTATTCTGCTTTGCAATCGGTTTTTATATCTTTGGCGGCTTCGTATTATACCGCGATCGTAAGCGAAATAAAGTTCAAGCCCGTTTTCGAAGATAAGTAAACATAAAAAATGAGACCTTCTTTCATTAAGGGTCTCATTTTTTCACTTGCAATAGTACTCTAGCAGTTTCTGGATAATCAGTAATAATTGCTGATATATTCATATCAAAATATTTACGCATGACCGTCTCATCATTTATCGTATACGGACGAACATCAACTCCACATTCCATTGTTAATTCAGCAATCGCATCAGGAAGGTAACGATAATTCGGATGAATAGCAGTAGCACCCATTTTTTGCGCATACGCCCACGGACTATGTAAACCTTCCCGATATAAAATAGCCGTTTGAATATCCGGGGCCATCATATGACACATCTTCATACTGTAATGATTAAAAGAAGAGAAAATGATTCGATCTTCTAAGGCAAACTTTCGTACAAGTGTTATAACCTCTTCTTCTAAACCATGATATGGAATTTTATTATTTTTTAATTCAATGTTAAGCAACAATGAATTAGATTGTAGCCATTCTAGCACTTCCTCCAGTAAAGGAATTTTGCAGAACCCTACTTTTTCAGAAAACTTGTAACTGGCATCTAACTTCCGTAAATCTTCATATAAATAATTTCGAACAGCACCCTTACCGTTCGTTGTACGATTGACCGTTTCATCATGAATAACAACGATTTTTTTGTCTTTTGTAAACTGTACATCCAATTCAATACCATCTGCTCGAAATGATTCCGCAGCTTCAAACGAAATCATTGTATTTTCTGGATACGTCCCCGTTGCACCTCTGTGAGCAAATACAAGAGTCATCCTCTCTCCCCCAATCTTATGCTATACTATACGAAAAAGGAGGTACTTCTATGAGACCATTACAAATTTCTCCAGACACTGCAATTCGCCTATCAAAAGCTCTAGGTGTTCCACTTGAACAAATTATGCATATGCCACAGCATATTTTAATTCAAAAGTTAGTTGAATTAGAAAAACAAAATAAAGATGAAGAATAATATAGTCCTGTTTTGCAGGGCTTTTTATTATAATACACTGTATTTTTCTCATTCGATTATATCATGTGAGAATTATTCAACAAATACCGTTGTAACTCACCCTACTTTTAATCATATAGACTAAAATACGAGAACTCACTGTTTATAACGTTTTTTAACTCCTCAAACACAAAAGATATACACTCTTCAACTTATCAAACTCTAATTCAAATGCAATCAAAAAACACCGCCTTTCATTAGTTTGATTTACAAGCCAATAAAAGACGGTGTTTGCTATATTACATTATCAATAAGTACAAAAAATCCTTTGCTATGTCTATCCTTAGCTAGCCTTATGTTCAAGCCTTAACTTATCTGCTACCATCGCGATAAATTCTGAATTCGTAGGTTTTGCTTTTGACATCGATACAGTATAACCAAATAAGGACGAGATTGAATCAATATTCCCACGACTCCACGCCACTTCAATTGCATGGCGGATTGCGCGTTCTACACGACTTGCTGTCGTATTATATTTTTTTGCAATATCCGGGTATAAAACTTTCGTAATAGAGCCAAGAAGCTCGATATCGTTATATACCATAGAGATCGCCTCTCGCAAATACATGTATCCTTTAATATGAGCTGGTACACCAATTTCATGAATAATGCTGGTAATACTCGCATCTAGATTCTTCGGTTTTCCATCTACTGTTGTTGCAGATCGGAAAGATGGTAGTGGACGTTTAATTGTAGTATTCGTTTTACCGCTTACTTGACGAATATGGCTCGTTAAATTTTCCATATCAAATGGCTTTAAGATAAAATAAGAAGCACCTAAATCAACTGCTTTTTTCGTTACATCCTCTTGTCCAAATGCTGTTAACATAATAACATTCGGCTGCCTTAGTCGTTCAATATGCCGCATTTTCTCTAATACCGCTAAACCATCTAAATGCGGCATAATAATATCCAAAACGAGTACATCTGGTTGTTTCTCTTTCAGTAAATTTAAACACTCTTGACCATTATAAGCGATCCCAATTACTTCCATATCATCTTGGGCAGCAACATAACTTTCTAACATTGATACTAGTTCCTTATTATCATCCACAAGACACACTTTAATTTTCTCCACAGCTTTTCCTCCCTTACCGAATCGATTCTCCCGACATGTGTAAGCTTCTAGGCTACATGAATTGTTCGACAATTGTGTGAAATTTCCCTTTTAAAGTTTCTTAATTTCCGATAAAATCACAAAAAAATATGTTTATCGTTCATTTATTTTCTTTCTTTACACATTCCATCATAGGTTTACAACGAAACGTTCACTCTTTTGTTTTATTTTACAACAAAAAGCAGCTCTTGCGGAGCTTTTACAAAATTTCAATGAATTTCTCAAAAAAAAAAAAAAAAGCAAACTGATGTTAGTCAGCTTGCTTTTTTCTCTTGCTCATAAATATTAATTCCTGCTTCATGTAACATCCATTCAATATGAACACCATACCCCGAAGTCGGATCATTCACAAATACATGTGTAACAGCACCAATCATTTTTCCATTTTGAACAATTGGGCTACCACTCATCCCTTGAACAATACCACCTGTTTTGGCCAACAAACGTTTATCTGTAACTTTTACAACCATTCCTTTTGTCGCTGGGAACTTTTGTGGTACCGTGCTTACGATTTCGATATCAAATGCCTCTACTTTGTCTTGATCGATAACTGTTAATATTTTTGCCGGTCCTTCTTTCACTTGATGAGATAAAGCAATTGGCATCGCCTCATCCATTATGCCATTTTTTATGCCTGTATTTAATTTACCAAAAATACCAAACGGACTATTTGTTGTAATATTACCAATTACTTCACGATCCGGTGAAAACCTTGCTAATTTTTCTCCTGGATTTCCATGACTACCGCGTTCGATAGAAGTAACTGTCGAACGAACAATCTGTCCGTCTTCTACTTGAATTGGTTTTTTCGTATCATTATCAGAAATAACATGCCCAAGTGCTCCATATTTCATGGAATCCGGATGAACAAACGTCATTGTTCCAATACCAGCAGCTGAATCACGAATATATAAACCAATTCGGTAAGACGACTCACCATTACCTTTTTCTGGTGTTAGTTTTGTACGAATATACTTACCATCTCGTAATAAAACAAGATTAATCGGTTCACCTGTTTGTCCACTGTCATGGATAAAAGGTGCCACATCACTCATTTTTTCAATTGTTTTTCCATTAATTTCAGTAATCATATCCCCAACTTGTACACCAGCCACTTCTCCAGGTGATACTTTACCTCTCTCTGTTTGAATTAAATGATGCCCAACAACAAGTACACCTTTTGTATTCAATTTTACTCCAATTGATTGGCCGCCTGGAATCACTTTAAAATCTTTCAATACTTTAACATTTACTTTTTTCACTGGAAAACCAGCAAGTTGAAAAACCATATCCGCTTCACCAGTTTGATGCGAATTTACCACAAGTCCGGATTTCTGTTCTTTATTTGAACTCACTGTAAAAACACTATGATTTGTCGATGAAGCCTGGAAAACTGGAAATGATGTTATTTCTGATTGTTGTCCCTCAAAAATAACAAGTTGCTTTGGGGATGAAATAAACGTACGAAGCGGTTTAAAACATCCGATAAAAACTAATGAAACAAGGAGACAAAGACCTATTATTTTTCGAAATTGCTCTAATTTCAATTTGTTCACTCTCCTCGCTCCTACCCACATTCAGCCTAACGACTTCATCTTTTAATTTCTCCTTGCAACGCTCTGTTTATAACCGGAAGAATTAAGAAATCATCATTTGAGCAAAAAAGCTATCCATTATTGGATAGCCTCTGCTGTCTGTTTAAAACGATGTGCTTGCATAAGTAACTCTTTAGCATGTTCCGTCGTTAAATCGGTAATTTCCACGCCAGAAATCATTCGAGCGATCTCCGTTACCTTATCCTCTGTACTTAATACAGCAACTGATGTAATCGTCCGATCATTTGCAACTTGTTTACGGATAAATAAATGTGAATCCGCCATCGATGCTACTTGAGGTAAGTGCGTAATACAAAGTACTTGTGAGTTTACAGATACACGATAAATTTTTTCCGCGATCGCTTGTGCTACCCGGCCACTCACTCCCGTATCTACTTCATCAAAAATGACAGATGCAACACCTTGGTGCTTAGAAAAAATACTTTTCAAAGCTAAAATAATACGGGATAATTCTCCACCAGAAGCTACTTTTGAAAGTTGTTTTAATGGTTCACCTGGATTTGTTGAAATATAAAATTCCACATGATCATATCCATCCATCGTACATTTCACTGGTATCCCGTCTACAAGCGGATCATCAATACTTCCTTCCCTTTTCGCAATCCTCACTTCAAATTTCGTTTTTTCCATATAGAGTTCTTTTAATTCTTGGTGGATTGCGTTCGTAAGGTGATCTGCCAGCTGATGACGCATATCACTCAACATCGTTGCTTCCTTTAAAACTACATTTTCTACTTCTTTTAATTTCTTTTTCGTCGTTTCAATATGTATATCTTTATTTTCAATTGTAAAAATTTCTTGTTCTATTTTATCAGCATACGCCAAAATCTCTTCTACAGTATTTCCATACTTTCTCTTTAACATACGAATTTCATTTAAACGTGTTTCAATTTCATCTAAGCGATTCGGATCATATTCCATCATATCTAACTTTTCCCGAAGCTGATAGGCAACCTCTTCTAACAAGTAATAACTATTAGCAATCGAATCATGATTCTCTTGATATGCCTCATCTAGGTGTGTAATACTTTCCATTTGTCCCATTGCATTTCGTACATGATCGAGCCCACCGCCATCTTCACTTAATGAACGGTATGCATCACCAAGCGCTTTATAAATTTTTTCGAAATTGGAGATTTTTAATCTCTCTTCCGTCAATTCATGTTCTTCATCAACCTTCAAATCTGCTTTACGAATTTCTTCATGCTGGAATTGAATTAAATCTAATCGATGTGCCATCTGTTGTTCATTCTCTGTTAGAGATTTGAGATGCCTCTTCAACTGCTCATACTCAGCGTATACACCTTGATATATTTCTAATTGGTTCACGATACGATCCCCATCAAAATGATCGAGCATAAACAAATGACGTTCCTCATTCATCAAATCTTGTGTTTCATGTTGTCCATGAATATCGACAAGTGTTTTCCCAATCTCTTTTAATATACTCAATGTAACAAGCTTACCATTTACACGACATACACTTTTCCCGTTCGCAGCAATATCCCGTTTTAAAATGATCATTCCATCTTCAATTTCAATATCTAGCTCTTCAGCTTTCGCAATACATGGATGCTTGTCATCCTCTATATAAAATAAACCTTCGATTTCAGCTTTCTCTGTTCCGTACCTAACAAACTCTGCTGAACCACGGCCACCAACAAGTAAGCTAATTGCATCAATAATAATTGATTTACCGGCACCTGTTTCACCACTCAAAACTGTTAAACCTTTTTGAAAAGAAATATTTAATGACTCAATAATAGCAAAGTTTCTAATCGATAATTCCGATAACAATGCTCCATTCACCTCGTTATAAACTAATCCTCTACTAAGGGCTTCCGCTGAGCACTTTTCGCTCAAGTAGTTATTACATGTATCATTTACTCTTCTAGCCCGCTCCATTGTACCAAACATTTGTTTTACGGGTCAATCCATCGATTCCCTAACTTCATTCTAACAAACACTATATTCCACTTTACATTTATCTATTTTTCCCATAACAAAAAAATATCTTGTTTACTTTTTGCTTAAAGCAAAAAATAAACAAGATTCTTTCTTTACAGCATATTTAAGAAACGATCTGATACAAAACCTGTATCTTCAGGCGTACGACAAATGATTAAGCAAGTATCGTCACCACAAATGGTTCCGATAATCTCATCCCATTCTAAATGATCAATAAGTGCTCCGAGCGCGTGCGCGTTACCAGGTAATGTTTTTAACACAAGCATATGTCCTGCTGTGTCTAACTTTACAAACGAATCGACGAGATTACGTTTTAATTTTTGCAACGGATTGAATCGTTGATCTGCTGGCAAGCTATATTTATAGCGACCATCATGTAATGGCACTTTCACTAAGTGCAACTCTTTAATGTCACGTGACACAGTTGCTTGCGTTACATTAAAGCCTTCATTACGTAAAATATCAACTAGTTCATCTTGCGTTTCGATTTCTTTATTCGCGATAATTTCTCTAATTTTAATATGGCGCTGACCTTTATTCATACATTTGCACCTCACACTATCTCTTACCATAGTTTAAACATTGGTATACTTCACTTATTTATGTTAACTTATAATCGTTTACTTGTACATAATTGTTTTTACAATCATTATACAATTCCAACAAAAAGAGGAACAACAATCGTTATTCCTCTTTCCCTTTTTGTTTTAAGACCTCATGAGCTGCTGTTACAACTTGCTCTACAGAAACTAGGGAATGATTTTCACCACTCTCACGCTCACCATGCCACGTTAAATGAATTAAAAACTCAATATTCCCGTCTCCACCCGTAATTGGAGAGAATGTTAAATTTTCAACATCATATCCTTCTTTTATTGCGAAATCAATGATCATTTCTACGACAGCTTCATGAACTTTACGATCGCGAACAATACCTTTCTTCCCAACCTGCTCTCTTCCGGCTTCAAATTGTGGTTTAATTAAAGCCGCAACATCACCATTTGGAGTCAATATTGTTTTTAAGACTGGCAAAATTAATTTTAATGATATAAATGAAACATCAATGCTAGCAAATTGCGGTAATCCACGCTCTAAATCGGTCGGTGTTACATAACGAAAATTCGTTCGTTCCATGACAACAACTCGCTCATCTTGACGAAGCTTCCAAGCGAGTTGATTGTACCCTACATCTAAAGCGTAAGATAACTTCGCACCGTTTTGCAGCGCACAATCTGTAAAGCCACCAGTTGATGAACCAATATCTAACATAATTTTATCTTGTAAATCAAGGTGAAAAGTCTCTAATGCCTTCTCTAACTTATAACCGCCACGGCTCACATATGGCATGACTTGTCCTTTTACCGTAATCGGTGTATCTTGTGGTATTTTTTCCCCTGGCTTATCGAGTCTCATTTCATTTGCATATACTAGTCCTGCCATAACAGCGCGTTTTGCCTTTTCGCGTGTTTCTATAAGCCCTCGTTCTACTAATAGTACATCTACTCTTTCTTTTTTTACACTCATTTGTTACGCCCTTTTTTGTTTTGATGGAATCATTGTATGAATACGGTCCACAACAGCATCTGTCGTTAAACCAATTTCTTCTAACAGCTTTGTAACACTACCGTGTTCAATGAAATAATCTGGAATACCCATTCGTTCAATTAAAGCACTATGATATCCATGCTCAGTAGCAAATTCTGCTACACCTGTACCAAATCCACCGATTAAACAAGCCTCTTCAATTGTTAAAATCGGCATATTTTTTCCTAAGAGTTCATGTAAATACGTTTCATCCATTGGCTTAATAAAACGAGCATTCACAACTTTCACTGAAACTCCAGCTTTTTCAAGACGCTCCGCTGCTTCCATTGCCATTGGAATCGTTGTACCAAATGTTAAAATTGCTGCTTGCGTACCTTCTTTTAATGTTTCCCATGTACCAATTGGAATCGCTTTGAATTCTTCATCCATTTGAACTCCAAGTCCATTTCCACGAGGATAACGCAGAGCAATTGGACCATCTTCATATTGCATCGCTGTATATACTAAATGCTGACCTTCATTTTCATCTTTCGGCATCATGAGTACCAAGTTCGGTAAATGACGTAAAAATGCGATATCAAATACACCTTGATGCGTTTCACCATCTGCCCCAACTAGTCCTGCACGGTCAATTCCAATAAAGACATTTAAATTTTGACGACATATATCATGAACAACTTGGTCATATGCACGCTGTAAGAAAGTTGAATATATTGCTAAGAACGGCTTCATTCCTTGCGTTGCCATCCCAGCGGCCATCGTTGTTGCATGTTGCTCAGCAATTCCAACATCAATCATACGATTTGGAAACTCTTTATGAAACTTTTCAAGCTTAGAACCAACTGGCATCGCTGGTGTAATCGCAACGATACGCTCATCCGTTCTTGCAAGCTTATGAACCGTATCACTTACAACAGAACTCCATGCTGGTGCAACTTCCTTCGGTTTCACAAAATCTCCCGATTCAATTTTATATGGCCCTGTTCCATGCCAAGTCCCAATGACATCACTCTCGGCAGGTTTATAACCTTTTCCTTTTTTCGTAATGACATGAACAAGCACTGGCCCTTTTGTTTTCTTTGCATATTGAAGCGTTTCAAACAAGTTTTCATAACTATGCCCGTCAACAGGACCTAAATATGTAAACCCTAACTCTTCAAAAAAGACACCTGATACAAGTAAATATTTTAAGCTATCTTTTACTTTTTCTGCCGTTGCTGCAACCTTCCCGCCAACTGCTGGAATCTTCTTAAGTAAATACTCGAGTTCATCTTTCACCCACTGGTATTTCCCAGCGGTACGTAAGCGACCAAGTACATTATGAAGTGCACCAACATTCGGCGCAATCGACATTTCATTATCATTAAGAATAACAATCATATCTGTTTTTTCATGTCCGATATGGTTTAACGCTTCTAAAGCCATTCCGCCCGTTAAAGCGCCATCCCCTATGATTGGTATAACACATTCTTTCGTTTTCTTTAAATCGCGCGCCAGAGCCATTCCCATCGCAGCAGATAATGAAGTTGAACTATGGCCTGTTTCCCATACATCATGCTCACTCTCGCAACGTTTTGGGAAACCACATAGACCTTTATATTGTCTTAATGTACCAAACTCTTTTGCACGCCCTGTTAAAATTTTATGCACATAGGATTGATGTCCTACATCCCATAAAAATTTATCGTTTGGACTATCAAATAATTTATGCAGAGCAATTGTGAGTTCTACTACACCTAAGTTAGGAGCAATATGTCCACCTGTTTGAGAAAGCTCTTCAATTAAAAACTTCCGAATATCCTCACTCAGTGCCTCTAGTTCGCTGATAGACATATCTTTCAAAAAACTAGGGTTTTGAATTTGCGTTAGATCCACATGGATCACTCACTTTCGTTTCATAATCTGTCAACATGTCAAATATTATAAAAAATATTTGTACAACACAAGAAATTCTTTACTGGTTTTCCTATTACACTCTATTCTACCCTACTTTAGCAAACAATTTTCCATCCTTCTCTACCTTCTAAGAAAGTGAATTATCCCTTTCTATTAAGAAGTGATTCGATTCAAAGGATTATTGATTGCAGCTTCTCTATACGATGAAAAAAGAGCCGCTAACACAAAGTGATAACGGCAACGTAATCTAAATATATTTTTGCCAATAACAAAAAAAGAAAAACCTTTTTCTACATTTATACCACAAAATGAAGAATGACTCAACAAATGAAAACGCTTCTATATTAGTTATTACGCTTTGCTATTAAATCACAAATGGATAATAAATATTCATCTTGTAATCGTAAAGATGCTATCGTATCTTTCGCTTTAGCAATTGTTTCTTCTAAGATACATTTTGCTTCATCTATCGTAAACAACGTAGTATATGTACTTTTTTCATTGGAAACATCACTACCTATTGGTTTTCCAATCTCTTCTTCTGTTCCTTCTACATCTAAAATATCATCGCGAATTTGAAAAGCCAGACCGATATATTTTGCAAATGCAAGTAGTTTTTCTTCTTGCTCTCTAGTTGCTCCTGCAAGTATAGCTCCCGCAAGTACAGCATACTCTAATAAACGCCCTGTTTTATGCCTATGAATATATTCTAATTCTCTAAGCAACAGTTGCTTTCCTTCCGCCTCCATATCCGCTACCTGTCCGGCAACCATTCCTTCTGGTCCAGCTGCTTTGGCAAGTTCAAGCGCAAGCCTTAGTTTTGTTTCTGCAGAAACATCTTGATGATCATACGCTGACACTACTTGGAAAGCATATGTTAATAAGCCATCTCCTGCTAAAACAGCCATCGCTTCACCAAACACTTTATGATTTGTTGGTTTTCCTCGTCTTAAATCATCGTCATCCATACATGGTAAATCATCATGAATTAACGAATACGTATGAATCATTTCAAGAGCACAAGCTGCTCCTATGCCCAGTTCTCTTTCTTTTCCAAAAGCTTGCAACGTTGCAAATAAAAGTAACGGACGAAGACGTTTTCCACCCGCTTCCAATGAGTATGTCATCGCTTCACGAAGTACATTTGGACATTGTAATTGATTTGCATAGCGTACAAGCTGCCCCTCGACGAAAGTTTTACTTTCTTTCACAAAAGCATCAAAAGCTACATATGCCACTATGCTTCATCTCCTACAGCCGTAAATGGGCTAAGTTCTCCATCTTCTCCCAGGATAACCGCCATTTGTTCTTGTACATCTTTCAACTTCTCATCACATAGCTTAGACAACTCCATACCTTCTTTAAAATATGAGATTGCCTCTTCTAAAGGAACATCACCTTGTTCGAGCTTAGAAACGAGATGTTCAAGCTGAGAAATTGCTTCTTCAAAGCTTAATTTATTTTCCATTGTTTAATTCACGCTCCTCTACGCCCGATACGTTACAATCTAAAACACCATCTTGTAATTGTACTGAAACAACGTCACCAAGACCGACATCTTTCACACTTTTTAACACTTGCTTTTTCTCGCTATACACAAGTCCATAACCTCTCATCATTACTTTCAGCGGACTTAATGCTTCTAGTTTTTGAGCCGCCCCCATAAATGCAAATTCTTTCGTTTGCAGTAATGTTTGCATTTCGCGTTGTAATTGCTTCTGCAATGTTTGTATTCTTGTCTTTGTTTGTAAAATCTTTTGAGAGGGATGATGCTTCTCCAAATAAAATGAAAGTTGTTTTAACTGATTTATCTTTTTCTCTATATAACGTTCTTTGGCTAAAATAAGCTGCTCAAGAGTGCGATCTAACTGTTCTTCTTTTTGTTCATACACTTGCTTTGGATAACGAAACGCATACGATTTTTGAAGTATTTGCAACTGTTCTTGCTTTTTATGTAACGTTTCTCGCATTGCTCTTTGCAGACGAAGGGTTCGTTGTAACACTTTCTCTTGTAATTCAAGTATATTAGGTACTGCAAGTTCTGCTGCTGCTGTTGGAGTTGGTGCACGTAAATCTGCTACAAAATCTGCAATTGTAAAGTCTGTTTCATGTCCAACTGCTGAGATGATTGGAATTTCACTTGTAAAAATCGCCCGTGCAACCATTTCTTCATTAAAGGCCCATAGCTCTTCAATAGAGCCGCCTCCACGCCCGACAATTAATACATCTATCTCCCGCATATCGTTCGCTGTTTGAATCGCTTGTACAATTGAAGGAGCCGCAAACTCCCCTTGTACAAGTACAGGAAATACAATCACATTGCCAATTGGATAACGACGTTTAATCGTTGTTATAATATCACGAATCGCTGCTCCCGTTGGTGATGTGATGACACCAATTGTTTTTGCATATGCAGGAATTGGCTGTTTATATACTTGTGAAAACAACCCTTCTTCCTCTAGTCTTACCTTTAATTGTTCATAAGCTAAATGAAGATTACCAACTCCATCAGGCTGCATGTCATTAACATAAATTTGATATGAACCACTTGCTTCATAGACAGAGATTTTCCCTTTTACAAGTACCTTCATTCCATCTTCTGGTCTAAACTTTATATTACGATTATGCCCCGCAAACATAACCGCTGCTATCCTTGCATTTTCATCCTTTAATGTGAAATACATATGGCCACGGCTATGATATTTAAAGTTTGAAATTTCTCCTTTTAACCAAACAGACTGTAAATGCGGGTCATACTCTATTTTTGTTTTTATATAGCGTGTTAATGCTGTAACGGTTAAATATTGCTTTTCCATCTCTCTCTCCTCATAGCCGATTCAAATTATTTACAAACAACCCCTGCACGTTTTGCAGATTCAACTGTATTATGAAGAAGCATTGTAATTGTCATTGGACCGACTCCTTTTGGTACTGGTGTAATATAGCCTGCGATATCCAGTACATTATCAAAGTCAACATCACCGCATAGTTTTCCTGTCTCTAGACGATTAACACCAACATCAATTACAACTGCGCCTTCTTTTATATAGTCAGCAGTTACCATTTTTGGTCTTCCAACAGCTACAATTAAAATATCCGCTAACTTTGATAATTCTTTTATATTTTTCGTTTTGGAGTGACAATATGTTACAGTCGCATTTTCATTTAAAAATAACTGTCCCACTGGTTTTCCAACAATATTACTTCTTCCAATTACAACAACATGTTTTCCTGTAATATCAAGATTTGTTTCTTTTACTAATTCAACAATACCATGCGGTGTACATGGAAGAAATGTATCTTGGCCTGTCATCATACGACCAACGCAGATTGGATGGAATCCATCTACATCCTTTTCAGGTGAGATTCTTTCAATGATAGCTTTTTCTTCAATATGTTTCGGTAAAGGTAGTTGCACTAATATTCCATTAATACGGTCATCTTCATTTAAGCGATCGATTTCAGCTAACAAACGCTCTTCTGTAATTGTATCTGGAAACTCAATTAGCTCTGAATAAATTCCAACTTGTTCACAGCCCTTTTCTTTTCCTTTTACATAGGAACGAGACGCTGGATCTTCTCCAACTAAAATAACAGCTAATCCTGGTACAATCCCTTGTTCTTTCAACTTCACAACTTCTTCTTTTAATTGTGCTCGTTTTTTCTCCGCAACTTCATTGCCTTTGATGATTACTGCTACCATTTTAAGATTCCCCCTTAAAGAAATTACAGTGTGTCTTTTATATTAGATAAAACGCCGTTTATAAAACGACGAGATTCCTCATCCCCAAATGTTTTGGCAATCTCAATTGCCTCGTTAATTGTTACATTATGCGGAATTTCTTCCATGTACTTCATTTCATACACAGCTAGACGTAAAATACTGCGATCCACAATACTAATACGTTCTAATTTCCACTTCTTTAAATTTTGACGAATTGCTTCATCAATCGCTTCTTTATGTTCTACAAAACCAACAACAAGTGATTCTAAAAACTCGTTTGTTTCTTCGCCTTCTTCTAGCGTATTTTCCACCGCTACTTTCGGCTCTAATTCACCAGTAATATCCATTTGATATAATGCTTGCATGGCTCTTTCTCTAGCCGTCCTACGTTTCATTGTAACTCTCCTTTATACTTCAAGTCTTTCCTTATGTTTTGTTATATTATTATAATTTATAAGCCGTCAATTTACTTACCCTTACAGTTTTCATTGATTTTTCAACTTTATAATACAATGATAATACCACAATTTATCGTTTCATACACGAGTTATAAGGCTGAAAAATAATAAAAAGATTAACTTCAAGTTCCATATCATATCACAATGTACGTTTTTTTAAAAAACGCATCATTTCTTACTTATTTTTTCTATTTTTGAAATAGTATAATAATTAGAGGGTTTTGTGTGTGAAGAAATGAAACAAGAAAAAAAGGTGCCTTTTTGACGAGGCACCTTTTCATTTTTACACTGGCTCGATTTCTGTTTTTTGCGTTTCGAATGTTACACCAACAATGTGAACATTCACTTCTTTTGGCTCAAGACCCGTCATTGTAAAGAGCGCTTGACGAATATTATCTTGAATTTTTTGTGCAACAACTGGAATTGCTACACCAAAATACATAACAACATAAACGTCAACAATAATATCTTCGTTTACTAATTCAACCTTTACGCCTTTACCATGATTTTTCTTTCCTAACTTTTCAACAACATCTGTAGCAAAGTTACCGCGCATTGCGGCTACTCCATCTACTTCAGCAGCTGCAATACCTGCAATTACCTCAATTACTTCTGGTGCAATTTCTACTTTTCCAAGGGTTGTATCTTGACCCATATCTAACATATGTTCAGCCATGAAAAAAACCTCCTTTAAATGTATCACTGCGTCACAAGTTCATGCTCTTCCAAAAATTTCGTATTAAATTCCCCTTTTATAAAATCAGGATGATCTAGCAATTGTAAATGGAATGGGATTGTCGTATGTACGCCTTCAATGACAAATTCACTAAGCGCTCGTTTCATTTTTGCAATTGCTTCTTCACGTGTTTTTCCGTGAACAATTAATTTCGCAATCATCGAATCATAAAAAGGTGGAATTGAATAACCAGGATAAACAGCTGAATCGACGCGAATACCAAATCCTCCTGGTGGTAAGTACATTTCTACTTTCCCTGGAGATGGCATAAAGTTTTTGGCAGGATTTTCCGCATTAATTCGACATTCAATTGCCCATCCACTAAATTGTACTTCTTCTTGCTGTAGCGATAGCTTTTCTCCTGAAGCAACACGAATTTGTTCTTTAATTAAGTCCATCCCTGTTACCATCTCTGTAACCGGATGTTCTACTTGAATTCGTGTGTTCATTTCCATAAAATAAAAGCTTTTCGTTTTATATTCATAAATAAACTCAACCGTACCAGCACCTGTATAATCAACCGCTACCGCTGCTTTTACCGCTGCTTCACCCATTTTCTCGCGAATATTCGCATCAAGAGCAGGAGAAGGGCTTTCTTCTAATAATTTTTGCAAACGGCGCTGAATTGTACAATCACGCTCTCCTAAATGAATCGCATTGCCATGTGCATCTGCCATTATTTGAATCTCAACATGGCGGAAATCTTCAACGTACTTTTCTAAGTATACACCAGGGTTCCCAAAAGCGGTACTAGCTTCTTGCTGTGTAATTTGAATCCCCTTTACAAGCTCCTCTTCATGACGCGCAACGCGAATACCTTTTCCACCGCCACCTGCAGTTGCTTTAATAATAACGGGATATCCAATTTGCTTTGCAAGCTCGATCGCTTCTTCTATGTTTTTTATAATTCCTTGTGAACCCGGTACAATTGGAACTCCTGCTTCTTTCATTGTATCACGAGCAACGTCTTTTGTACCCATTTTTGAAATTGCTTCGGGGCTAGGTCCGATAAAAATCAAATTACATTCACGGCATAGTTCTGCAAAATCAGCATTTTCAGCTAAAAATCCATAACCAGGGTGAATTGCATCACAACCTGTTAATTTTGCAACGCTTATAATATTCGTCAAATTTAAATAGCTTTCTTTTGATACCGTTGGCCCAACACAATACGCTTCATCTGCAATTTTCACATGAAGTGATTCTTTGTCCGCCTCTGAATAAATAGCAACTGTTTCAATATTCATCTCTTTACAAGCACGAATAATTCGTACAGCAATTTCCCCACGATTAGCTATCAATACTTTTTTTATCATCACAAAGACTCCCTTATTACGCTTTTACAAGAAATAGCGGTTGTCCATATTCAACAAGTTGTCCATTGTTGACAAGAATTTCAACAATTTCTCCATTTACCTCTGCTTCAATTTCATTAAAAAGTTTCATCGCTTCAACAATGCAAACGACTGTCCCTTCTGAAACACGATCTCCAACACTTACATACGGAGGTGTATCAGGAGAAGAAGAAGCATAGAATGTACCTACCATCGGTGATACGATTTTATGTAAATTCTCATCTTGAACGGCTTTCTTCTCTTCCTGCTTCGGTGCTTCTACTTGCGCCGCCGCTACCGCAGTTTCAATTTCTACAGCCTGTGTTTGTAGCGCTTGCTTCATAACTGGAGCAGTTTGCACAGAAACCACTTCATTACCGCGCTTTTTCATTTTAATTGTCGTGCCATCTTTTTTGTATTCAAATTCATCAATGTTAGAGCTATCAATTAATTTAATTAGTTCACGAACTTCTTGAATTTTAAACATGTAAAATCCACTCCCATACACTTGTTTGTCTCGTTTTTACAGCTACCAACATATATAAAACTGTTTCGGTTGTAAAAATACGATGATTCTACTAGAAAGCTTATTCCTATGACACTTACTAGATAAAAATATTTGTTATTCTCATTTTACGATAAATATTTTCAACATTCCAACTTTATATTTCTTTACAATAAATCGAAACTCCTGTAAGAATATTATTTCACGAAATGATTTATTACCTAGTAATAATACCAAGTTTCACTCAAAATTGGCAAGACCACTTCAGAAAAAACATGTTTTTTCTTTATTAAAACTACGAAATACAAAGCATATTTCTACTAATACATTTTGATTCTCCAACATATAAATCGCTACTACGAGGAACAAAGAAGGACCTGATCGCTTCTATGCACAGAAGAATTTTCTCCCTCAAAAAAGGTTTCTTTTTCATTTTTATGTACCCCTGCATTTGTTGATTTATCAATACATATTTTTACCAAATATTATTTTTTTATTTACAAGCCGTTCATCCTTCCTTCATATACGAATAGTATATTCAAAGTAAAATATCTTGTAGTGAGGTGCAGAAATATGATATGGCTCATCTTGTTCGTTCCAGCTGTATTGATATGGCTCATCGTCGTCTTCACTCATGTAAAATATGGAAATAGTAATCATCATTACCACGAACCTTTAATTTTTTACTCGCAGCGCATTTCTCCTTTTCCTATAGAAAAGATTGAAACAACACAAAAAGGTGACATAGAAAAAAGCTATCGAAAGCGATAGCTTTTTCTATTATTCTTGCTATTGATATATCATACATTTTATTTAACTGGGTCAAACTTGACACCTACATCTTTTAATCCCGCCTCAGCTCGAACAAGTTGGATAATCTTATTCGCTTCTTTCTGAGAATGCTTTGCAGCTTTTACTGTTACTTTAATATCATTTCCATCTGCTCTTACTAGCGCATCATTATAACCGCCTTGTGATTTAATAACTGTTTCAAGCAAACCTTCTTTTGTCTGCATCTTATCGATTGCGTTTAATTCATCTTTTGCTTTACTTATTTCTTCAGCGGAAGATTTTTCTGATTTCATAACATCTTGCAATTTTTCTTTTTGTGCACTACGCTGATCCTCTAATTGCATACGTAAGGCTGTAAAATTCTCATCACTTGATTGTACTGATACATTGCTTTCTTTTTTATTTGTTTCTTTTTTACTTGTCTCTTTTTTACCATCCTCTTTTTTATCTGTTTCTTTATTGGATGTTTCTTTTGTTGCTTCTTTCGTCACTTCTTTTTCAACACCTTGCTTTTCTTGTCCAACCTTTTCACCCGCTGTTGGTGTTGCAGTGTTCATCTTCTCAGGCGTTGTTACATAATAAACAGATAACACAACAACTAAACTTAGCATTGTTAATAACCAAACTGTTTGTTTTTTTAACACTTTATTTCCTCCCTAACTCTTTTTTGGTAGTACCGCAACGCGGTGTGATGGCACATCAAGCATACGTGTCACCGCTTCCTTCACCATCGCTTTAATTTGTATATTATCCACTCCTTTTGCTACAACAAGAACGCCTCGCACTTTCGGTTTCTCTGTTCGTAGTACAATTGGAGTTTCTTTATCACCTTCGCGTATAATCACTGTTTTTTCATCAGTAGATTCATCTTCAACTTGCCTTTTACCTCCAGTTTTATCTGTTTCACCTGTTGTTTGTGATCGTTTTACAATATTTTTTTCTAGTATTTTTTCTTCAGATGAATCCAAATTCACTTCAATAGACACATCTTTAACCCCTGTTATATCTTCTAATGCCGTTTTCAATTCTTGTTCATACGCTTTTTCATATTTTTCTACAGCTGACATATTATCGCTCTTTTTTTGCCCAAAGGTCGGTACATCTTTTTCGGTCTCTTGACTTGTCTTTTCTTTAAACACAGGTACTTCTTCTTTTTTAGGTTGAAAAAAATTACTAGAAAACATAAGCAACATTCCAAGTATAAGTAGGACAAGTAAAAACTTCGGTGTTACCTTTTTCCCCTTCTCCTTATCGTCTTTTTCGTCCCCTTTTAATAAGTTGCGAAAAAATGAGAATTTCGAATTTTTATCTTTATTGTCCATTTACTCTACCTGTCCTCCCTTCCATTTGAACTTGGATTTGTTTACCCTCTAGTTGCCACCTGCTTGAAAAAAACTCTTTCATTTCTATGTTTGTTTCTTCCGAAGTTTCTCGTGGTTCTTTCGTATTAATTTCAACTGGTTTTACTGTTTCAATTGCATCGCTTTTTTTCGGCTCCATTTCTTTTAATGTCACAATAACAGATTGAATATCCTTTGCTGTTTTTACTTCTTCTTTCGTTTCTGCTGCGATTACTTTTATTTCAGACACTGTCACGCCATACTTTTTCTCAAATTCTTTCCCAACTTCTTTTTTCATTTTGACAGCCATCTCTTCTAAACTATATGCACGTGTGAGGGCTTGTATTTCTTTTTTCTTTGTGTCAATTGAATTTTTTATTGATCCATCTGCTACGTATTTTTCTTGATTAAAATTTGTAATCACTTCATTTACATCTGTTTGCAATAATTTAAATAGCGGCGTTAAGATCAATACAACTAACAATAGACCCACAACAAACTTGACATACTTTTGCAAATTCGAGTTAGGAAGGATAAGATGAAGCATTGTCGCTAAGAGTAAAAATACGATAATATTTCGAATCCACTCTGTAATAAATTGCATATCTGTCACCTCCTATCGCATCATGAGAGTAATGTTCCCCGCAGCAATAATGATGGTAATGCTTAAAAAAAACATAAAAGATACGATAGATAAACAGGCAAATACATAAATAATACTTTTCCCAATAATGTCTAAACATTTAATAATAGCCCCTCCACCAACCGGCTGTAGTACCGCTGCAGCAAATTTATAAATAAATGCAATACAAAAGATTTGAATGGCTGGAAAAGCTGCAATTAAACATAAAATAATAAGCCCAATAATCCCTACCGTATTCTTTAACAATCCAGAAGCACTAATAACCGTATCTGCCGCTTCTGTGAACATCCGCCCTACCACTGGAATAAAGTTCCCTGTTACAAACTTCGCAGTTTTAACAGCAATGCCATCAGCAACTGCTGTTGCTGTCCCTTGCACAGATAATACCCCTAGAAAAATTGTTAGAAAGATACCAATGATCCCCACACTTACATTTTGCAAGAGCTTGGACAATTTCGTAACTTTATATTGATCACTCATTGTACTTACAATGCTTAAAATGGTCGCGAGTAATAAAAGTGGAAGTACAATATAGTTCATAAGTAGCCCACTTGTATTCATTAAAAAAATGATAATCGGATGGAAGAATGATACCGATACAACCCCGCCTCCTGTCGCTATGAGCGCTAAAAGAATAGGAAGTAGCGCCAATATGAAATCTACCATCGTTTGAATCGTTTCTCGCGCATATGTCATTACTACATAAAAACTATTTAAAGCAAAAATAATTAGTACCATGTATACAACTGCATCTGCAATTTTACTCACACTACTCTTTGAAAAAGCGGATTGTAACGACTGTAATAATGCACTAAAAATTGTGAGCATAATAAGCGTTCCAAGCAGCTTTCCATTTGCAATAAGCTCATGAAATAAATATTTTAATAGCCCTGTCATCCATTCTTTTATCGAAAATTCCTTTTCGCCCTTTACAAATTCCATAAAGCTTCCCTTTTGGCTTTCTGGTAAATAGCCTCCATATTTCGTGACAAGCCCGTCCCAATACTGCTTCACATCTTCTATCCCAAGCTTATCCAATTGCTGATCTACGACGTTTTTTTCTATAGGAGAAGCTTGTACAACAATTGGTAAAGAAAAGAAAAGGAAGCAAGCAAACAGCAGCTTTTTTCCAAGCCTTCGCAACATTCACTCCTCCTTATCCGGTAGGTAAGAAACCGAGAATGGTTTCAATGACAACCGTTAAAATCGGAATCGCCATAACAAGAATTAAAATTTTTCCCGCTAGTTCAATTTTTGATGCGATTGCACCTTGACCAGCATCTTTTGTAATTTGTGCTCCAAACTCGGCGATGTAGGCAATTCCAATAATCTTCAGCAGCGTCTCTACATAGACATTGCTCACTTTCGCCTCACTTGCAACTCTCTCAATCATTTTTAAAATGGAATGAATTTGATCAATTAGTAGCAGAAACATTACACTCGCAATGAACACAATAAATAAAGAAGTAATACTAGATTTATGTTGATTTAGCACAGCTGCTAAAAATGTCGCAACGAGGCCCAATCCGACAATTTGCAAGATTTCGATTCGAACCGCCCCCTTTACTGGAAAAGAAAGACACTTTTAATCTTGTCAAACAAAGTATTAATTAAAAATGCAACATGAAATAAAATAACGACAAAACCGACAAGAATCACCCAGTTTGCAATATCCTCCCGCTTTAACTCTTTTAGTACTGTATGAATGAAAGCTAAAACAATGCCGATTCCGGCGATTTGAAATATTAATCCAACATCGATGGACATCGCCCTTCCCCCCCTATAGCAGTAAAATTACGATAAGTAGCCCTGCTAATACACCCAAACTCTTTATCATCTTTTCATATTGAAGTTGTAGCGCTTTCGCTTCACCTTCTTCTCTTTCTAAATGTGTAATACATAAGCGAATATGTTTTTGCTGCGATTCACGGTCATGCTGTCCTAATGTTTCACCAAATTGTTGTAAAATCTCATATTCAGTTTGTTTAAATGCAGTGAGTTTCCAATTTTCTTGCAAACTATCAAGCCAAGCATCTCTAACTGTTTGCTCACCGCTATCTAATCGCTTTGAAAAACTTTGAAATATCCAATTTAAAGGCTTGGGCATTTGTTTAACTAAACGCTCTGCCGCTTCTGATAAAGGCGTATGTCCATACATGATTTCAGCTTCTAGCGATTGCAGTGCTGCCTTTAAAAGCCTAAGTTGACGTGGGCGTTCACTATACCTCTTAGCGTACGATAAACCAAAAAAAGTGGTAACCGCTACAATTAACACCGCACCAAAGATTTTTACCATACACTTTGAACCTTCCCTCGTTTTTGAACCGGTTTTCCATCTTTATCCTTTACTTGAGCAACTGTTCCAGGCCCCTTTGCTTTCGATAGTTCAATAAAGCGATCAAACACACCAAGTTCCATCACACCCTTTAAAGATGGCCTTTTCATTACATCATCAAAAGAAAATCCGTGAGCACTTATAAAAAGCTGAACACCTGCATGGACCGCCTCCATAATTGCTTCACTATCTTCTATACGCCCAATTTCATCCACTATTAATATATCCGGGCTCATGGAACGAATCATCATCATCATTCCTTCTGCTTTCGGGCATGCATCCAATACATCAACACGCGGACCAAATTCATATTGCGGAATCCCTTTTACACATCCGGCAATTTCCGAACGCTCATCAACAATCCCAACTTTACAAGATGGAATTTCATGAGAACGAACCCCTTGGCTCATACAACGTGCAACATCCCTTAGAAGTGTCGTTTTCCCTGTTTGTGGCGGCCCAATTACCATCGTATTTAGCCAACGTGTATCATACAAATAGGGCAGAAGCGGCTCAGCAATTCCAATTTTTTGACGTGCAATCCGAATATTAAATGACGACACATCCCGAATCATTTTCACTGCACTTTTCTCAGTAATTACTTTTCCAGCTAAGCCAATTCTGTGTCCACCGCGCAAGGTAACATATCCGCGCTTCAACTCCTCTTCCATCGTATAAATGGAATATTGACTCAGCTTATTCAACAAGTAGATAGCATCCTCTGCTGTAACAATATAGTCAGAAAAGAACACATCTCCATGTGCAATACACTCAAGTGGCCTTCCGATTCGAACTCGGATTTCTTCTAACTTGCTATATTGTTCACAGCCCTCAATGAACTGTCTCATCGTTTTTGGTAAAACCTCTAATACTTCTTTCATAGAATTCTCCCCACCATACTTGACTTACTATTTCAACACCGCAATAAAAATGCAGCCTATTCCAAGAGCGAGAAAAAAAAGCTTTAAAAAAGAAATCTCACTCGCAACGCTCGCAATTCCAATTGACATCGTTAAAATTAATACAGTCGGTCCAACAAATGCCAACATACCATTTATAAACAATGCTTTTTTTGCATCATTCACATAGAGCATAAGCAAAGCGGCGAATATTTCCGCGCTACCTGAAAACAACCGAAGCAAACCCATGACAAGCACGGATGTTTCCATTGCCGCCAGCCACTGTTTCATTCTCCCACCCTCTCTCCTAACAATTCCTTTACAAATAGCTGACAAAATCTTTAGGCTGAAAGATCATATTTGTACAACCATATGCAGAGGTTGTCTATTTCAGAAGTAAAAACATATTTTCTGTATTAAATTCCATAAAATTCCGAATATTCACATCTACTTATGTTATACTAAATGCAAGAAGGAGGGAGGGGGAATGCAACACGTAACATTAGTACCACTGGATTTACAATATGCAGAGATCCTTTTTACTTTATCAGGTGATGCACATGTGAAGGACCCCTAGGAATAAATGTAGATACCCCCGAGGATACAAAAGCATTTATTCGTTTTGCAATGAAAGAAGAACGAAAAGGGAAATCTCTATCCAGAATAATTATCAATGAAAAAAAGAAATAATTGGCATTACTTCTCTCAAACATATTGATCACCAAAAAAAGATATCTCATATTGGTAGTTGGCTCGGTTATCCTTATTGGGGGCAAGGTTACAATGAGGCTGCTAAAAAAGAAATATTTAAAATTGCATTTGAAGAATTAGATCTTATATATGTATTTTCCGGTGCAAAAACGGCGAATGTTCGTTCTTTAAAAGCGTAGGAAAAGTTACCTTATATTTCATTACATATGGAGGAGCAATTCCCAAAGGAACACGCTTTATTAGAAAAAGAAACAAAAGTTCCTTGTGTACTACATGCCGTATCTCGAAAAAAATTTTTAAGGTGGTTACAACAAAATGATTGATGCTGATAAGGAAGTTACTTTTTAAAAATAGAGAGGTGATTAAAATGAACCTTATGCGTGCTCTTTACATAATTATATTGGAAGTAATCGGTATTTTTTTATTTTCTAAAATAGTAGATTGGTCATTTATGGAGGTATTCTTCCTAAGTAGTCTGAGTATATTTGGAGTTTCTTGGCTCACTACTTTAAATATGAACCGCAATGCGAATATGGATCACGCAGTATATAAGGGATTGACTGGCGTAGAGACAGGAGAAATAAGGTCATTTCAGATCAATTGGAATCCTTTCACATTCGGAACATCCATTCTTGTAGTGATTAGCCTTATTATAAGCGTTATTTATTACTTACCTTATTTCATATAGAAAAAGCACCCGTGATCATCACGAGTGCTTTTTCTAACTATGCACGAGAAACGTATTTACCTTCACCTGTGTTGATGATCAGCATTTCGCCTTCGTTAATGAAGATTGGTACTTGTACAACAAGACCAGTTTCTAATGTAGCTGGTTTTGTTACGTTAGAAGCTGTGTCACCTTTAATACCTGGCTCTGTTTCAACAACTTTTAACTCTACAGTATTCGGAAGTTCAACCCCAAGTACTTCGCCTTGGTATGTCATAATAGCTACTTCCATATTTTCTTTTAAGAATTTTAGCTCGCGCTCGATTTGAGTTTCACCAAGTTCGATTTGCTCATAAGTTCCGTTATCCATGAATACGTGAGACTCACCGCTCGCGTATAAGTATTGCATACGACGGTTTTCGATATGTGCTTTTTCTACTTTTTCACCTGCACGGAATGTTTTTTCTTGAACAGAACCTGTGCGAAGGTTACGTAATTTAGAACGAACGAATGCAGCACCTTTACCTGGCTTTACGTGTTGGAAATCTAGAACTTGCCAAAGGCCATTGTCCACTGAAATTGTTAAACCTGTACGAAAATCATTTACTGAAATCATGCAAAAAATCCTCCTGTGTATTACAAAATAATAAGTTCTTTCGGAGACTTCGTGATCACTTCATTACCTTCGCTTGTTATGATGATATCGTCCTCGATACGCACACCACCAACACCCGGAATATAAATACCTGGCTCTACTGTTACAGCCATACCAGGCTCAAGTACCGTTTCAGAGCGAAACGCTAAACCTGGTGCTTCATGAATCTCAAGACCCACTCCATGACCAGTAGAATGTCCAAAATATTCACCGTATCCTTTTTCCGTTATGTAGTCACGTGTTAATGCATCTGCTTCACGACCAGTTAAACCAGCTTTAATGCCGTTTACACCACGGATTTGCGCTTCTAAAACGACATTATAAATTTCTTTTAATTTATCAGATGGTTCGCCGACTGCAATCGTACGTGTAATATCAGAGCAATATCCTTTATAATAAGCACCGAAGTCTAATGTTACGAAATCTCCTTTTTCTATCACTTTTTCAGATGCCACACCATGCGGCAATGCTGAACGAAGTCCTGAAGCAACGATAATATCAAACGAAGAAGATGTTGCTCCTTGTTTTCTCATGAAAAATTCAAGTTCATTTGACACTTCAATTTCAGATACGCCTGGGCGAATGAATGATAGAATATGTTCAAAGGCAGCATCTGCAATCTGTGCAGCTTCCTTTAATATCTTAATCTCTGAATCCGTCTTAATCAAGCGTAACTTTTCTACAAGCCCAGAAGTTGGAACAAATTCCGCTTCAACAGCTTCTTTATGTGCTGTATAAGAGCTATATGTAAGATCATCTTGCTCAAAGCCAAGCTTTTGAATCCCCAAGTCTTTCACTTGTTTCGCAACTTCATCCAGAATTAGTCCTGTATGTTGTACAATCTCATAACCAACAGCTTGTTTACTAGCTTGCTCTACATAGCGGAAATCTGTAATAAATAAAGCACGATCGTTAGAAATAAGTACAACACCAGCTGTCCCTGTAAAGTTCGTCATATATCTACGACTATATTCATTCGTTAATAAAATACCATCAATACCAGCTTCATCAAATGCACTTCTTAACTTCGTGATCTTTTCCATCAGTTTTATGCCTCCCTAAGTTTCTCCATTAATGCAAATAACGCTAACTTATAGCCATAAAAACCAAATCCAACAATTTGTCCTGTAGTGGCAGCTGCCGTCACAGATTCATGGCGAAACGATTCGCGCTGGTGTATGTTGGAAATATGTACTTCAATAACCGGAATCGAAATGCTCGCAATCGCATCCCGAATCGCATAGCTATAATGCGTAAATGCTCCTGGATTTAGAATGATTCCTTCATATATGTCATCAGCCTCATGAATGATGTCAATAAGAACACCTTCATGATTCGATTGAAAACATTCTAACTCCACTCCCAATTTCTCTGCTTCTTGCTTCATCTCTGTTTCAAGTGTCGCTAACGTTCCTTTCCCATATACATTCACCTCTCGGACACCAAGGCGATTTAGATTAGGACCGTTAACGAGGAGTAATCTTTTCATATTTGTAAACTCCTTAATATAAAAATGTCTATACAACATTTTAACACAGGAGTCACTTATTTGAATAGTTTGTCTACTCTGCCCCTTCCCCTTGATTCATGTTGTTTGCTTCAAACGAAACAGAATATGTGATAAATACACCATATAAAATAAAAATACATATCGTTGTGACAATTGTTTCTTTTGGTAAATGAAGTGCATTTTTTATAACAGGTGCAATAGAACCTAGCCCCAAAAATAAAATACTCCACCAAAAGAAACCATAAATGATCCCAGGTAGTATCCCTTCAAATCTTTTAAAAAGAACCTTATAGAGAAAGGCCACCAAAATAGAGAGAATCCCAATACAGACAATACCTAATACATTTCCCCAAACGCCTTCTTTCCATGATCCAAACGCAAATGGTAAAAGCAAATAGTTTGGTCCAGCTTCTGTAAATGAAAAAACATGAAGAAAATACCATATACTTCCCCAAAAAAAACCGCCAAACAAACCAATCTGTACAAATTTATTTATTCCTGATTGTTCTTGCTTCACATCAACACCTCCGCTTACTAGTATGTCCGAAACTATTTTGAAGCATGTTTAAATCATGCGAATTTTGTCTATAAAAAGAATAAGAAATGTCTGGCTCCTGCAACAATTTTTCTTGTCAGCAGCTTGTGTTTGTCGATAAAATAAAGGAAACTCGGTGATTGTCAAATCTCACAATGACAGAACCAAGTGTGACAATTGCCTCTTTTCTACATAAGAGAGAAACAAATACAGGTTGGTGTTAACATGGCAGAGGAGACAAAACAAATATACGGTGGGCAAGCGGTCATAGAAGGAGTTATGTTTGGTGGTAGAGAATATACTGTTACAGCGGTTCGTCGTAAAGATAAATCAATCGAATTTTATCGACTACGACGCGTGCAGAATAAAGTATTATCTACGCTAAAGAAGATTCCATTTCTACGTGGTATCGCCGCTATCATTGATGCAAGTGCTAATGGAGCAAAGCACTTAAACTTTGCTTCAGAACGATTTGACGTTCATCCTGAAGACGATGAACAGCTTGTAAACAAACAAGAAGAACAATCCAAATTAACGATGATATTAGGAGTAGCCGCAGTCGGTGTCTTATCGTTCATATTCGGTAAAGTTATTTTCACAGCAGTTCCCGCACTTTTAGCAGAATTGACAAGACCATTTTTCCCATCTCACACTGGGCAAATTATTGTCGAAAGCATCATTAAGCTCATCCTTTTACTGAGCTATATATATGTTGTGTCCCTAACTCCGATCATTAAGCGTGTGTTTCAATATCACGGTGCGGAACACAAGGTTATCAACGCTTATGAAAACAATCTTCCGCTGACAGTAGCAAATGTCCAAAAACAAACTCGCCTTCATTATCGTTGTGGTAGTAGTTTCATTATATTTACAGTCATTATCGGAATGTTTGTCTACTTTCTTGTTCCAACTGATCCGCTTTGGGTCAGAGTCGTAAACCGAATTCTATTAATTCCAGTTGTTCTAGGTATTTCTTTTGAAGTCTTACAGTTTACAAATCGATTACGAGATATTCCAATCTTACGTGTATTAGGATACCCAGGATTATGGCTGCAACTATTAACAACAAAAGAACCAGAAGATGATCAAGTTGAAGTTGCGATTGCATCCTTTGAAGAATTATTACGTTTGGAGAAAAAACAATAATCATTTTTTAAAATGGTACTCAACTCCTTTCCTTGTCGCTAATATACTAATTTTAATATATGTTATTTAGGAGGTGTTCCCTATGAACGGTCGTTCGTTTACGTTCGCTTTATTCGTACTTATTATTGGGCTAGCAATATTTGGTCTCGTATCATCTGCAATTACTGATCCATATGGAATGGTTAAAAACATTGTCATCATGTTACTTGTTGTTGGTGTCTTTTATGTATTATATAAAATGTTTACAAACTCCAGCGGTTCCGCCAATTCGCAAAACTCTTATAAGCGTGCTGCGAAACAATCGAACCGAAAATACGGAAAACAAAATGTAGCACCCCTAAGCAATTCTTTATTAAAACGAAATGCTTCTGATGACAAAGTTAAGAAAAGCAATTCATCATTGTTAAAGCGGAAGCGAAAACAATCCCATTTAACCGTGATTGAGGGTAAAAAAAATAAAAAGAAAGACCGCGCTTCCTTTTAGGAAATGCGGTCTTTTTTCATTTATGCTCTCTCACATATTGAAGCACTTCTGTTAAACTCTTTTCTTTCATACTCCCTAAGCGAAGATGGTGATTTTCAAACTGCAAAGTCTTTGTAACTTCATTAGGAACAACGACACATTTTAATTCCGCTGCAATCGCTGCTTTCAAGCCATTTACTGAATCCTCAAACACAACAGCTTCTGATGCATCAACTTTCAATTCTTCAATAGCTGCCTTATACAGTGCTGGATCTGGTTTTACTTTCTCAACATCTTCTTTTGTTTTAATAACTTCAAAATACTCTCGAATCCCTAAATCTTCTAAAAATCCGATAACCCACTTTCTTGAAGAACTAGAAGCTAAACCAATTTTTACTCCAAGACTTTTTGCTTCTTCTAAATATTCTTTCACACCATCACGAACGACTGGTATTTTCATTTTCTCTTGATGTAACGCCGAAACTTTTTCTTTTAGCAATTTTTTATTAAATTGCTCTTTCAATTGTTGTTCAATATATGTATAAAGTACTTCATCTGTTGTTCCAATACATTTCGCAAACTCTTCTAGAGGTAACTCACCACCATATTCGTGAATCACTTCCTGAAAAGATTGGAACCAAATTGTCTCTGTATCTACAATTAATCCATCAAAGTCAAAAATAATTGCTTTCATTCCTATCCCACCTTTTACAAAATAATTTTTCACATCTCTATATATTCAATTTAAATAAAGGAATTTCCTTTTCTAAACAAAAAAGGAAACGCACTTCGTTCCCTTTACTTTCCCTGCTCTTCATTTGCTTTTTGAACGCCGCGAAGTGTTTCAATTCGAAGCTCATCTTGCTCAAAATATTGTACTAAATCACCAATGCGGTCAATAGCTTCCCAACTTAAATGATGTTCAATTCCTTCTACATCATTATAAATCTTACTTTCATCCACACCGATAATACGCATAAATTGTTCTAATAACTCATGACGATATACAAGACGCTCCCCGATTTTTTTCCCTTTTGATGTTAATACAAGCCCTCTATATTTTTCATAAATTAGATACTCATCTTTATCTAATTTTTGTACCATTTTCGTTACAGAGGATGGATGTACACTAAGCGCTTCAGCAATATCAGACACGCGGGCATATCCCTTTTCATCAATCAACAAATAAATTTGTTCAATATAATCTTCCATACTAGGGGTAGGCATCGGTTTCCTCCATCCAATTTCATTTTATATTTTCCGCACGAAGCAATCAATAAAATGATACACCAGAAAGGGTATCATGACAAGAGTCGAACCGATCAAATGCCCTGAAACAAAAAAAGAATCTGTATATATATAAATTCTTCTATACGGAATATTGAATTTCAGTATTTGGAAAATATTTGTGAATACATCCCCTTATTGTCTCCTCTAACCTCACTACAAAGCGAAAACGTGTTTTTCCATTATGCTTTGCATCCAACAAATGATCCACATGCGAATATTTCGTAATGAAACGAAGACGATCTTATTCACTCTATCCAATACACTCAATCGTTTTCGCATTACGATATTTCTGCAAATCATTCTCTTCAGGTAAATCACGAATCTGATTATGGGATGTTGTCTCTCAAATTTCTAGACCCATCCATGTAAACTTATCATATAATTACTCAAGTGCCTGTATTTCAAAATAAACAACCTTTGGCATAAATAGCTTTATATAACTTTCCCCCCCTGCTTTTAGTATGAGCAACAGTACACTAATAACGCTGTTTTTCTTCTGTCTAATTTTACAAACTGAAAAATTTCATAAAGAAAAAAAGAAAAATACAAAATAATTAACGTAAATTGTTGACGTGATGCTTTTATTATCGGTATCATAAATCTTCGTGAGCAATTATTTTTCGTTATACGATTTTTTTATTATTACTGAATTTTTGAGAGGAGAAATTTGATGTCACTTAAGAAGAAAACGCAAGTACGCACCGGCAAAATGGTTCGTGAACTAATGTTAGCAGACGAAGATGTAAATGCTTCGCTAATTATGGTATATAGTGAAAACGGTGTAAACGCAGAAATTAAAATCGAGGGCTTAACGCCGAAATGTAACGAAGAATTATTTTTGAGCGGAAACGTGGATTGGAACAAGAGTGTCATTTATAAAATTGTTGATTTCACTGGAAACGCTGAAGTTGGTAAAGTTACATTAACAGCAATGAACAAAAATAATGTTTCTCTAGAAATTGAACGCGTTATGTGGAGCAAAGAAAATAAAGAAGCTGCAGAACAAGAAATAACACCAGTAGAAGCTGCGCCAAAGAAGGAAGTAGTCGTAGAGGCACCAAAGGTAGTTACAGCGTCACCTAAACCTATTACACGTGTTGAAGAACCTGTTGCAACGCCGAAACCTATTCCGGCACCAGCACCTAAACCAGTGCGTTCAGAAACAGTTGTAGCGCCACCTAAACCAGCACCTATAAAAAATGAAGCACCTACTCCAGTCGCAAAGAAAGAAACAGTTACGGTTATGCCTACAAAGCCGAAACAAACAACTGCGGCTGAAACAAACTCAAAACTACAAGAAAATTATGTAAAGCTTGTGAAAAAGACAATTGAAGTATGTCAAGATTACGAGCTTGGCATCGATATAGATGATTCTATTGAAAATTTAAAAGAAGAATTACAAAGCCAAGGTATTAGCGTTACTTTTGATAAAGAAATTATGGATGTCGTAAATCGCCTTCGTTCTTTACAAGAAAAAGGGATTAAAGTAGAAAAAGTACTGAATTTATTATAAAAAATAAGGAGGTGGCAAATGCCACCTCCTTATTTTTTATAATTCCACTCATCGCTCTCATATTTTTCTTTTGCTAATGTTTGCACTTCTTGAAGCTGTTCTTCCGTTAGTTCATACGGGACTAGCTCTACATCTAAGCCTTTTTCAAATCCAACTTGGAACGCTTCAATCAACTGTTCAATCGTAAATGTACGGTCTGTTAATTCATTGATTGCGACCGCTTTAGAAGAAAACATGCTCTTCATACGCTCTTTCACTCGCTCATTTGGGAATAAAAATAAATCATACAGCTCATCTAAATCAATTTCTAACGGAATAGATCCATGCTGTAGGATAACTCCTTTTTGGCGCGTTTGTGCACTTCCAGCAATTTTCCGGCCTTCTACAACAATTTCATACCAAGACGGAGCGTCAAAACATACACCTGAACGTGGATTTTTTAAATTTTCACGATCCGCTTCTGTTTTTGGAACCGCATAGTACGCTTCTAATCCTAGCGCCTTAAAACCTTCAAGTAGCCCCTGAGAAATTACGCGATACGCTTCTGTAACTGTTCTAGGCATATTCGGATGATCTTCAGAGACAATAACACTGTACGTTAATTCCTTATCGTGCAATACTCCCCTACCACCTGTTTGACGGCGAACAAATCCATATTCCTTCTCTTTTACTACATCCATATTGATATCTTTTTCTACACGTTGAAAATACCCCACTGTTAATGTTGGCACTTCCCATTCATAAAAACGAATTGTTGGTGGCATTTTCTTTTCACTTTGCCAATTTAATAAACATTCATCTAACGCCATATTGAATGCCGGTGAACATTGACCAGAGTTAATATAGCACCATTTTTCTTTTCCCATCCTGCACCTCATGTAACCAATTATTTTTCACAATATCTAGTCTAACAAATTCGACAAAATTTGTGAAAGAATACGAAATTTCCTCTTCTCACCGAACGAACCTGTTGCATAAATACATACGGGCATTATAATATTGAAAGTAGGATAAGAAAAAAGGGAGCGATAGAATCGTGTCAACAAACTTAATTATTATACTAGCCGTAGTTCTAGCATTCATCGGCTACTCTGTATGGATGTTTTTCTATCAGAAGAAATTGATTAAAACACTTTCAGAAGAAGAATTTCGCGCTGGCTACCGTAAAGCACAGCTTATCGATATTCGTGAAGCAGATGAATTTAACGCTGGTCATATTTTAGGTGCTCGTAACATTCCGCTATCACAAATCCGTATGCGTTACAAAGAGCTACGTAAAGACCAACCTGTTTATTTATACTGTCAAAGTGGATTCCGTACAGGACGTGCGGCTCAATATCTAAAAAAACAGGGTTACAAAGATTTCTACCAATTACAAGGTGGATTTAAATCTTGGACAGGCAGAATTAAAAAGAAATAATATTTTGAAGAACTAGCATGACTCATCAGCTAGTTCTTTTCTTCCATGTTGTTCGCAATATATGCTAAGTTTTGTTTTACTATTTCTTCATTTCTTAATTCTACATTGCGATATAACAATTGATATTCTAATCCTTTCTCTTTCCATATGAGCGTTGCAAATTCTTCCCCTTGTTCAAATTCATCCCTATTTTTAAAATAAGCAGTTGCCCCATTATTCAACTTCATCTGTTCCTGAAATCGATTTTGTTCTACAATATACGGAAAACTATAGGAAAAGTTAGCAACTGTTAATTCTATATAATCTTTTCTTCTTTTTTCCTGTTGTTTATATTTAATCGTTAAGACCGCGTTCTTCTTGCCAATTGTTCTTACTTCTCCTTTTACACCACTCATAACATCGTACGGCAAATATGTCGGAACTTTAAATGCTTCCGAAAAATATTTTTTTGTATCCTTTAACGAAATGGGACCAGATACAAGATCTACAGCTCCATCCGCATTTCCCACAAATTGTTTTTCCTCTTTCGCTGTTTGTTGGAATGAACATGAACTCAGTAACATACTAGAAAACACGAAACAAATGATTCTTTTTTTCAATTTGTTTCCGCCCCTTCATCCCGCTCCTTTTTCGAACAAAGCGTTAATATGTTGTTCATATTCGCTCCACCTGTCAACTCTCCCTTTGAAAACTTTCCCCGTTTATCTCACAGATTTTGACACAGCATTTTTATTTAGACAAAAAAAGACTTCCTGCTACTCTTACGCCCAAAATAAAAAGGTGACGCGAATAACAGTAGGTCTTTTATAACATAGATTGTGAAAAGCTTTTCAGGTCAAGCTTTTCCCATTATTTTTTTCCATTCCTATCTATTTGCCTATATAATGAACGAAGAGGTGATACATATGGCAAATATAAAACAAATTGCGAAAATCGCTGGGGTATCTATCACGACGGTTTCGCGCGTGCTAAATGACCATCCCTACGTCAGCGATGAAAAGCGAAAACGCGTTTTAGATGCGGTTGAAGAATTAAATTATGCAAAAAATATAAATGCAGTTCATTTATTAAGAGGAAAAACATTTACAGTGGGGGTAATGCTTCCTTTTATCAACTTACCCTATTTCAGTACCATTATTGAAGGGATTGGAAATGAAGCATTGGCTGCGGGCTATCATATTAATCTTTGTCAAACCAACTATGATAGTAAGGAGGAACTTCGTGTTCTAGAAATGATGAAAATGAAGCAATTTGATGGCATGATTATTTGCTCACGTACAAGCTCATGGGAGACAATTGAACCTTATGCAAAATTTGCTCCTATTATTTCTTGTGAAAAGATGATGCATCCACTTATTTCATCTGTTTATGTTAATCATTATGAAGGATTTCGCATTGGTACAGAATACTTATTACACAAAGGACATAGTCACATCGGTGTTTGTCTAGCTCGTGAAAATAGTGCCAACACAATGCAAAGAAAACAAGCATTTTTTGATGCACTCCATTCATCTGGAAAAATGGTACATAAAAACTGGATGTTCTATCAATGCTACACGATGAAAGACGGTTCCAAAGTTATGCAAAACATATTAAAAATGAAGGAACGTCCAACTGCTATCTTTGCTGCAAACGATCAAGTTGCAGCTGGTTTATTAACGGAAGCAAAAAAACAAGGTCTACGCGTTCCAGATGATATCGCAATACTAGGATTTGATAACCACGAAGTTTCTGAAGCACTAGAAATTACAACTATTGAACATCCGGGATTAAGTATGGGATTTCATGCATTTTCAATGTTTTATAAACAAATACAAAATGAACAAATGACCATTGATTCAAAAGAGCTCTCTTTCCGATTAATTGAGCGTCAAACCGTGTAAAGAGTACCAAATTAGGTGCTCTTTTTAGAGTTTTCCTTATTGACTTTATTTTTTCTTTCTTTTATACTCAAACTAACGAACGGTAGGTAGGGGATGAAGATGACAGCAAACCGCATTAAAGCTGTAGCACTTTCTCATTTCGCACGCTATGGCTATGAAGGGACTTCATTAGCAAATATTGCTCAAGAGGTCGGGATTAAAAAACCATCAATTTACGCACACTTTAAAGGAAAAGAAGAATTATATTTCACCTGCTTAGAAGCAGCCTTGCAAAAAGATTTACAATGCTTTACAGATGATATGGAAAATTTTTCAGAATCATCTACTGAAGCATTACTTGTAAACTTATTGAAAGGTTACGCAAAGCGATTTGGTGAAAGTGAAGAATCAATGTTTTGGTTACGCACTTCTTATTTTCCGCCGGATGCATTTCGCGAACAAATTATTGAAAAAGCAAATGCTCACATTGAAAACATCAGAGAACTTTTATTTCCTGTATTCAAACGAGCAAACGAACAAGGTGAACTGTATAACATTGAAATAAAAGACGCTTTAGAGGCTTATTTATGCTTAATTGACGGTCTTATGGTCGAACTACTATTCGCAGGTTTAAATCGCTTTAAGACCCGCTTAAACGCCTCTTGGAAAGTATTTTGGAATGGTCTTTCAAAATGACGGATTGCTTACTTAGCAATGCGTCGTTTTTCAGCCCTTTGCCTAACGACTGGTAGGAAGGAGAAATAATATATGGCATGGATTTATGTAATTTTAGCTGGCATTATTGAAATTTTTTGGGTGATTGGACTAAAGCACGCAACAACACCAATTGAATGGATCGGTGTTGCTCTTTTAATCGCAATAAGTTTCGTCCTATTGTTTAAAGCTTATAAAGATTTACCTGTAGGAACTGTATATGCTGTGTTTACAGGAATCGGGGCTGGCGGAATCGTTCTTACAGAGATTTTTATTTTCGGAGAACCTTTTTCAATTATAAAAGTTTTATTAATTGGTTTAATTTTCTTTGGAGTAATTGGTTTAAAACGAGTAACAGGTGAACAAGAAGAGAAGGAGGCTGCATAAAATGGCATGGGTATTTTTAATTATTGCTGGTATTTGTGAGATTGTTGGTGTACTGTTTATGAAAGTAGCCACTGAAAAGAAAGGCTGGGCACCAAAACTTATTTTAATTGCTAACTTCGGCGTAAGCTTCTTCTTCTTATCACTAGCAATGAACTCGTTACCGATGGGAACAGCTTACGCGATTTGGACTGGAATTGGGACTGCCGGAAGTGCGCTGCTAGGCATTCTTTTATTCCACGAATCAGCTGATTGGCGTCGCCTTGCCTTTTTAAGCTGCATTTTATGCGGGGCAGTTGGCTTAAAATTAATGAGCTAACGTGGGGTGATCGTCATGTGGAAAGCAAAAGGAAAACAAATCCTAACTGGGATTATACTCGGAATCGTTATTCTACTGCAAATAAGCTTTCATATTATAGAATGGCTATTTCATAAAGCAATTGCTGTTCTTACATTCCTTCCGAACATGGCGCTTGAAATTGCATCCATCGTTTGGTCGATAATTGCCTCTATTACAATTCTTATCATTTGGAGTATCGCCAAGATTTGGGGCAAATTAAGTAAAAAAGACAGTTCTTCCGAAAAGTGAAGTGACTGTCTTTTTTCATCTTTAATGATTCCTATATTTTGGATTTTTAAAGAAATTCGATACAATAAGGCATAGTATTCCAAGAATAAAAACACTAGTACCGATAATATTATTCACCTTTTTAAACATATCAATATCCGAGTAAAAATCAAGCATACTAAGATTTAAGGAAAGAACAATGCAGATTTCATTAATATTCTCCCTCGTATATTATTTTTTAGTTACTCTTTCAAGCGACGATTTAACACAATGTTCTCTTGGACGTCTGAGGATATTCCTAGATAATGAAAGTAAGGATCATTTGGGACAATTCTCCCTCTCCCTGTAGGCTTTAACTACATTAAAAGACTGTTTCCCAGTGTTCGCTTTATTCTTCCTACTCACAGGCTGTTCTCCTTAATTCAAACCTAGCTGTTAGTAGCGCTAGGGCGGCTTTTGAAGCAAGGGTAAGTTCTTATACACGAGGATGTTGGTCAGCGTTCACACTAGGGATATCCCCAGACGTCCAAGAAAGAGATTTTCCAATGATTCTAAAAGAAAGGAGGAACTCTCTCATGAAACTATTTGTTGGTTTAGATGTGAGCTCTCAAGATGCAAAAGTTTGTTTTTTAAATGGTGAAGGTGATCGATTAGAATCGTTCACCATTACAAATGACTTACCTGGAGCCATAATATTAAAAGAAAAAATTCTGAACACAGCTTCCAAATTAACCTGTGAAGTGATTAAGATTGGCTTAGAATCTACGTCGATTTATAGCTACCATCCAGCTATGTTTCTTCACAATGATAAGGAGCTAAGAACCTACGGTTCTCAAGTGTTTATGATTAATCCAAAACAAATTGCAAACTTTAAGAAAAGTTATCCAGAGATGGATAAAACAGATGCCATTGATGCATTTGTCATTGCAGACTATGTTCGTTTTGGACGTCATACGATGTCGATTGTGAAGGAAGAGCAATACATTGCCTTACAACAGTTAACTCGTTCTCGTTATCAACTCGTACATGCCTTAACAAAAGAAAAACAACATTTTCTTCAACACTTAGGATTAAAGTGTAGTCAATTTACACAAGACGTTGGGTCCTCTGTCTTCGGAAATGCCATGATGGAATTATTCTTAGAACGATTCAGCTTAGAAGAACTCGCTCAAATGCCCTTACAAGATCTCGCTCTTTTTCTTCAGGAAAAAGGAAAAAATCGTTTTGGTAATCCAGAAGAAATAGCAAAATCCATTCAAAAAGCTGTCAGAGGATCCTATCGTTTAAGTAAAGTGGTAGAAGATTCTATTGACCTTCTACTAAGCACCTCCATCCAGATTATGCGCACGTATCAAGCTCAAATTAAAGAGATTGAGAAAGGTATAGAAAGTTTGATGTCATCGCTACCTCAAACGCTTGAAAGCATTCCAGGTATAGGTCCTGTATTCGCAGCCGGTATTGTGGCTGAAATTGGTCAAATTGAACGCTTTACCGATGAAACACGAATCGCCAAATACGCAGGTCTATTCTGGAAGAAATATCAGTCTGGTCGCTTTACTGCAGAAAACACGTCATTAACACGATCAGGGAATCAGTATCTACGTTATTACTTAGTTGAAGCCGCCAACTCTGTAAGGCGTCATGTCCCTGAATATCGTGACTATTATGCGAAAAAATCTGCCGAAGTACCTAAGCATAAGCACAAACGAGCCCTCGCATTAACCGCAAGAAAATTTGTTCGTTTGGTGGATGCGCTACTACGCAACAACCAAATTTACACGCCCGGAAGGAGCGTTGATAGATGATGTCTACTGACATTCTTCCTTCTTCTATATTCCATTAATTTACAAATTATTAATGGTCTAGTTTCGTATTGCCTTTTTTAAGCTGAAATAACAAATTAAGTGTTTAAATTACTAGAATCATTACTTGACATCACACCACAGGTCTTTTAACCTCTGTTTCCTCATTACATGTCTCTTCCCCATTTTTTCAAATCTAACTATATCTTCACTCCTTTAGGGCATACTACACAAAAAGGAGCTGATTATATGCAAAATTCCATACATAAACATATCCTATTGTTATTTTTCTTATTTCTTTTCTTTGTTATATGTTTCAGCCTCATATTACATGCGCCAAAAGATATGCCGAGCACCGTTTCTGTTTATAAGTTACTTCTGTGTTATTTCTCTTATTGAAAAAAGGTGTCTTATAATGAGACACCTTTTTATAAAATCCCATCCAAAAACAACGCATATACATATAATTACATCAGCTATAGTAACAAACTCCTTATTTTGGACAAGAAAAAAAGACCAACAATTCCCTGTTGGTCTTCCATATATGTATCACTTCTCAAAGCGATCTAACATTTCGTCTCTCATCCCAAAACTAACAACCGCAATTCCTATGTACATAAAAATAAGAAATGCCGGATGCACCGCATTGTACCAGCTGCTATCAACAATTAAATATACCGTTAATGCCACAACAAGTACAAACGCTAAAATAAACATATAAAAGTGTCTTGTACTACCCATAATAAGCTCCTCTCTTCTCACTTCACCATTCAACAGTATATTTTATCGAATAATTCGATATGACTCAAGGTTAACTTTCTCTTATATAATCAAGTTCTACCTTTACAATGTCATCACAAGCTATTGAAATAATTGTTCCTTGTTTATCAATCGCCGTCACTTCTTCGTTATCCATTACACGATGTGCTACACGTTCTAACATTTTCCCATGATCTCGATAACAAAATTCCTTTATATCTTTAATCGTTTTACCGTTTTCTAAATGATACACCATCCTGTAACACTTATAGCCCATTTCCTCACCCCAAATTGTTCGTTTTTTCACATATACATAAAAATGAGTTATGTCTCTCTCATTACGCCCTCTTAATTTCAATAAAATTCTAACAAAAATACACAATTTTATCAAACCGACTTTTTCAACAAAAAAGCCTAAAAAACACCTTTCCTCTACACTGTTACATAAAACATAAAAATTCTTTACATTATTTTCATAATTTCTGCACAAATTCTCCACAAAAAAAGAACCCGCGTATAGCGAGTTCTTTTCATTTCACATGTACTCAAACTTGTACAGGAGTTGGCTTTTGATAACGTAACACTGGTTTACGAGCAGCCATTGTTTCATCAAGACGTTTAATTACCGTTGTATGTGGTGCTTCTTGTACAACTTCTGGATTTTCTTCTGCTTCTTTTGCGATTTGAATCATCTTATCAATGAATCCATCTAATGTTTCTTTTGATTCTGTTTCTGTTGGCTCAATCATAATACATTCTTCCACGTTTAACGGGAAGTAAATTGTTGGTGGATGGTAGCCAAAATCAAGCAGACGTTTTGCGATATCTAACGTACGTACGCCAAGTTTCTTTTGACGACGTCCTGATAATACAAATTCATGCTTACAATGTCTATCAAATGGAAGATCGTAGAATGGTGCTAATCTTCTCATCATATAGTTTGCATTTAATACAGCATATTCTGTTACTGCACGTAGACCATCTGGACCCATAGAACGAATATACGTATAAGCACGAACGTTGATACCAAAGTTTCCATAGAATGGTTTCACGCGTCCAATCGCTTGTGGACGATCGTAGTTAAAGTGATAGCCATTTTCTGTTTTCTCTAAAATTGGTTTTGGTAAGAACGGAATTAAATCTGCTTTTACACCTACTGGGCCAGAGCCCGGGCCACCGCCACCATGTGGACCTGTAAATGTTTTATGAAGGTTTAAATGCACAACGTCAAATCCCATATCGCCAGGACGTGCTTGGCTTAATACTGCATTTAAGTTCGCACCATCATAATACAATTTACCCCCCGCATTATGAACGATTTCTGCCATTTCTAAAATATTTTCTTCAAATAAACCAAGTGTATTTGGATTTGTTAACATAAGTGCTGCTGTCTCTTCATTCACAACACGTTTTAAATCTTCTAAGTCAACAAGGCCATTTTCATTTGATTTAACTGTAATTGTTTCAAAACCTGCTACTGTTGCAGATGCTGGGTTTGTTCCATGCGCAGAGTCAGGAACAATAACTTTTGTACGGTTATAATCACCATTTGCTTCATGATATGCACGGATTAGCATTAATCCTGTCCATTCCCCATGTGCACCAGCTGCTGGTTGAAGTGTAACAGTATCCATTCCTGTGATTTCAATTAAATGTTCTTGTAAGTCATACATTAATTCCATTGCACCTTGCACTGTTTTTTCATCTTGAAGCGGATGAATGTGTGCAAATCCTGGGAAACGTGCCACGTTTTCGTTAATTTTTGGATTGTACTTCATCGTACAAGATCCTAATGGATAGAATCCAGAATCAACACCGTGATTACGGTTTGAAAGCGCTGTGTAATGACGCATAATGTCTAGTTCAGATACTTCTGGAAGCTCTGCATCTTCTGAACGAATATAATCGCTCTCAAACACATCTTCTAATTTCACTTCTTCTACATCTAATTGGGGTAAGCTATATCCTACGCGTCCTTTTCTACTCATTTCAAAAATAAGTGCTTGGTCTTGGTTCTTCATTGGATAGCCCCCATTTCGTTTACAAGTGTGTCAATTTCTTCTTTTGTACGAAGTTCTGTTACAGCTAGTAGCATATGATTCTCTAATTCTTTATAATCACGGCCTAGGTCGTAACCACCGATAATATTCTTTTGTACTAATGCATCATTTACTTCTTGTACTGGACGTTTGCAATCTACAACAAACTCATTGAAGAATGGTCCGGCAAATATTACAGTAAATCCTTTTTCTTCAAATTGACGTTTTGCATATTGTGCCTTCGAAATGTTTTGGCGTGCCATTTCTTTCACACCTTGTCTTCCAAGCGCTGTCATTGCAACAGATGCCGCTAATGCATTTAGTGCTTGGTTTGAACAAATGTTAGATGTCGCTTTATCACGACGAATATGTTGCTCACGAGCTTGTAATGTTAATACGAAGCCACGTTTGCCATCTGAATCCACAGTTTGTCCTACAAGACGTCCTGGAATTTTACGCATAAATGTTTTCGTTGTTGCAAAATAACCGCAGTGTGGTCCACCAAACTGTGTTGGGATACCAAATGGTTGTGCATCACCGATGACAATATCAGCACCCAATTTCCCTGGTGGTGTTAAAGCACCTAATGATAATGGGTTTGAAGAAACGATAAATAATGATTTTTGCTGATGAACGATTTTTTCAATATCAGCTAATTTTTCCACTTGTCCGAAGAAGTTTGGATATTGAACAATTACACAAGCTACTGTATCGTCCACTTCACTTTGTAATACGTCTAAATCTGTTACACCGTCTTTATAATCAATTTCAACAACTTCAAGATGTTGACCTTTTGCATATGTTTCAAGTACCGCTCTTGATTCTGGATGAACTGCTTTAGAAACAAGAATTCTCTTTTTACGAGTATGACCTGCAGCTAGCATCGCCGCTTCTGCTAATGCCGTACCTCCGTCATACATAGAGGAGTTTGCTACATCCATTCCTGTTAATTCACAAATCATTGTTTGAAATTCAAAAATTGCTTGTAATTCTCCTTGTGAAATCTCAGGTTGGTATGGCGTATATGCTGTATAAAATTCTGAACGAGAAAGAACATGATCAACAATTACTGGAGCATAATGATCGTATACACCTGCTCCTAAGAAAGATGCATATTCTTTTAAGTTGGCATTTTTACGAGCCATATCAGACAGTTCTTTTAAAAGTTCTGGTTCTGACTTTGCTTGTTTAATGTTTAAATCCCCTTTGAAACGAACACTTTCTGGAATATCAGAAAATAATTCATCGATCGTTTGAACACCGATCGTTTGTAACATTTCTTTTTTGTCTTCTTCTGTCATTGGAAGATAACGATGCAACATGAAATCTACCCCTCTCCCCGTTACTTTGAACGTTTGTAAAATGGTGTTGGAACAACTACTGCTTTAACACGTTTATTACGAATCTCAATTTCTACTTCCGTATCAACTGCTGCGTATTTTACATCAACTAATGCTAAACCAATACTTTTCTTTAACGTTGGAGATTGTGTACCACTTGTAACTTCCCCGATTTTTTCTTCGCCTACATATACAGGATAATGTGTACGAGGAATACCGCGTTCAATTACTTCGATGCCGACTAATTTACGAGGTGCACCGTTTTCTTTGTATTCTTTTAATGTTTCTTTTCCAAAGAAATCTACTTCCTTGTTTGTTTTTACTGCAAAGCCAATTCCAGCTTCAATTGGTGTAATATCTTTTGATAGTTCTTGACCATAAAGTGGAAGCGTTGCTTCAAAACGAAGTGTATCACGAGCTCCTAAACCACATGGTTTTAAGCCGTCTTCTTCTCCAACTTCAAGAAGTTTCTCCCAAAGTTTTGCAGCGTCTTCACTCTTGCAGTAAATTTCAAATCCATCTTCACCTGTATAACCAGTGCGAGATACAAGTGCAGGGGTACCGTCTACAAGAACTTCGTTTTTAAATTTAAAGAACTTAATCTCTTTTAAATCTTCTGACACAACTTTTTGTAAAATGCCTTCTGCTTTTGGTCCTTGAATTGCAAGCTGTGCAATTTCACTAGAAACATTGACTACCTTCGTATCGCCAATTACATGACTTGCTAACCATTCGTAATCTTTCTCGATATTCGATGCGTTGATTACTAATAAATAGTCTTCTTCACCACGCTTGTAGATTAATAAATCATCTACAGTGCCACCATTTTCGTAACACATTGCTGTATATTGTGCTCCTCCTACCTTTAAGGTAGAAACATCATTTGTAACAACACGTTGTAAAAATGCTAAACTATCTGTACCTGTGACTTCAACTTCTCCCATGTGAGACACATCAAACAGACCCGCTGCTGTACGAACAGCCTCGTGCTCTTCTTTAATGCTTGAAAATTGAACTGGTAATTCCCAACCACCAAAGTCGATTGTTTTCCCACCATACTTCGCGTAAACATCAAATAGCGGTGTACGTTGTAATGTAATCATGTTCTTTCCCCCTTATGCTGTCTATGACAAATCATTAAAAGTTGGCTTCCCGTATCTAAACATTTTTTATTCAGAAAAGATGGGATATACGGAATCTCAATGTATTTTTTTATGAAAGCGTAAATAAAAAAGTACTTTCTTGGATAAAATACGAAAGATTCCACACATTTCACACCATTATCCTAACATTTTTCGATCTATTTCATCAATATTCTAGCATAAAAAATAATTTGGAATTTTTTAATCTTACACTTACGAAAATGACTTCACCTAAAAATGCTAGAAATTAACGTTCTGGTGAAGGGTATAACAATAACCGTTTTAGTTTACAGAAGGTGGGAGAGTTTTAATGAATGTCGATATTTCCGTAGATCGGACTTGGAAAAATAATTTTTTAAAACGAATTGATGAGGACGGCCCTTGGACAAATTGGGAACTGTATAATTTAGCTTATGAAACAGAAAGATCGTTGCTTGTCCCTACATTTGATGGCCTGCAAGCACCAAAATATTTATCCCACTTCACACCGCTTCCTCATCAGTTGGAAGTCGCACAAACTGTGATTGAACAAATGAATGGAAAGGCAATACTAGCAGATGAGGTTGGACTTGGAAAAACAATTGAAGCGGGTCTGATTTTAAAAGAATATATGGTGCGAGGTCTTGTAAAAAAAGTATTAATACTCGTTCCTGCTTCCCTTGTTTCACAGTGGGCATATGAGTTGAATACAAAATTTTTTATCCCCGCTGTTGCTCAGAGGAAAAGTTATTCATGGGAGCAAGCTGATGTTATTGTTTCATCAATTGATACAGCAAAACGTTCACCTCATCGCGACATCGTTTTAAACTTAGAATATGACCTTATTATTATTGATGAAGCACACAAACTTAAAAATAACAAAACAAAAAACTATGAATTTGCACAACGACTGAAAAAGAAGTTTTGCTTATTACTAACTGCAACACCTGTTCAAAACAAAATTGATGAAATTTTCAATCTCGTTTCCTTATTAAAACCAGGACATTTAGGCAATCAATCTAACTTCGAAGAATATTATGCATCGAAAAATCGCTCAGCAGAGTCAGATGAAGATTTAAAAGCGCTCATTAATAAAGTGATGGTAAGAAATCGGCGAAATGGTACAGGTATCGAATGGCCGAAAAGGCATGTTCGCACAATATTTATTGATTTTAATGAGGAAGAGCAAGCGTTATATAATGCAATTGAAAATTGGAAAGGACAAGACGCTTTTACCTCTGCCTTTTCATCATTAACTTTGAAACGAGAAGTATGTAGTAGCCGTGAAGCAGTTTATTATTCACTCAAAAAACACGTGGAAAAAAGGCAAAAAGAAAATGTGAATTATATATCAGACCCATATATCGATGTTTTAATGGACAAAATCAACCATATTCCTTTTAATTCAAAAGCGAATCAAGCACTAGAGCTTATAAAAGAAATTAATGATAAAGTCGTCATCTTTACAGAATACAGAGCAACGCAAATGTATTTACAATGGTTTTTAAAACAGCATGGTATTTCATCGGTTCCCTTTCGAGGTGGATTCAAACGAGGAAAAAAAGATTGGATGAAAGAACTCTTCCAAAATCATGCGCAAGTGTTAATCGCAACTGAAGCAGGCGGTGAAGGGATTAACCTACAATTTTGTAGCCATATGATTAACTATGACTTGCCTTGGAATCCGATGCGGCTTGAACAGCGGATTGGACGTATTCATAGGCTTGGTCAAAAAAATGATGTTCATATTTATAACTTAGCAACGAAACATACAGTTGAAGAACATATTTTAAAACTTCTATATGAAAAAATTAATTTATTTGAGCGGGTCATCGGTGAACTTGATGAGATTTTAACAAGGATCAACATGAAAAATATCGATGCACATATTCAAGAAATTTTTGCAGGGTCAAAGAGCGAAGGAGAAATTCGAATCAAGATGGAAAATTTAACATCTATCATCGACTTCGCGAAGAGAAACGAAGCTGAGGTGCAAGGTTATGCAGCAACATGAAATTCATAATTACTTATGGGATTTTTTCGAAGCAAACGACTGTGAGATTTCCCAGCGTTCCCCTCATCTACTAGATGTACAATTAACAATTGAGATGGATAAACTATTGATGAATCGACCTTTTTATTGGCATTACCTCGAGAAAACAGGTGGTATCCCAAATCCGATGAAACTTACTCTCATTACAAACCCAGAGAGTGACGGTGAGGAAGGTGAGCTTATTCACTATGGCTCCCCTCGTCTACATCAAATTTTTCAAACAACAAAAGAACTCGGTTCATACATACGCTTATTCGAAGAAGTGAATTTAGGTAGTACAACTCATACACCACTTCACCCATGGCTTGGCGTCAATGTAAAAGTATGTTATCAATGCGATCGAAAGAAAGACATGCTTCATTCCATCGGGATTCATCTTATTTCTGGAACGATGATTACAAACTTTCATGAAACATTAGCGAAAATTCGGCTCACGCCAAAAATACCGGATTTCAGTTTTACACTCACTCCAATTATTAAACCGCAAAGTGGACTACAGCGAATAGAAGATGCATTAAAAAACTTCATCACAGCAGATGATCATACATGGGCTGAAGAAGCACGGGTACGTTGGAACCATGATTTATCGCTTCTTAATCGCTTTTATGAGGAAAGTGAAGAGCTTCCCGAAAGCTACGAAATAGAAAAGCAAGCCTTACAAGAACAATACGAACCGCGGATTACAATGCAAATTATAAATGGCGGACTCTTCTATGTAACCGCTAAACATTTTTTTCATGAGAAAAGCCCCTTCATATGAGAAGGAGCTTTTCTTATATTTTCCCATTATACTTCCGGCCATCATTATGTTCTTGTTGCTGTTTTTCTGTCATTCGCTTTTGATATTCCCTATCTTTTGCACTCACATGGTTTGCATCTGTTGGAAGATTCTTTTTTGAACGTCCTACGCCATTACTCATTTTTTTCACCCCTTATGTTTTTCAAATTCATTCTTATTGTCAGCTAGTGGTGCAATCCTTATACAAAAATAAGAGAAGCTTTTCGCTCCTCTTATTCCTTCACATATTTTTGAAACATATCGTGTAAGCCTTGATTTACAAGATAAGAGATCTGTTCGTCAGATTTATGCGGATAACGATCACGCAACCTGATAGATGCTTTCACCATTAAATTTTCTAATACAGAACGGCCACCTTCACCATAAATAATTTCAGCATATTCTACAAGCCTTCCATCTTCTATTGTTGCTGGATTATGATTGAAGAAAAATTTACTCATTGTCTCCACCTCTCTCTTTGATAACGTTTACATTTATATAGATTATTTATGTTATTTATTTCACAATATTGTATGCATGTATAGATGATTAGTTTCATTATAAAACAACATGACGATAGGAATAACTTAAGTTTTCGTCAATTTTGTGAACAAACCCTTAAAAATGAAAGCGTTTTAATTATTATATACTAAAAAAGATTACCACGCTAGGGGCAATCTTTTTTATTTCTACTAAATTATGACTTTTGCTTCATTTCGTACACGCTCAAAACGTTTCCGAAACATTAACCTACCACTTGTATACAAGTTCTCAAATTAAAATCACCACCGCGAAGAAGGGAAGATGATTTCACGTGTTTGCTTCTCTTTCTGTTTTTACTTGGCATGAGGTAGGAATAAACTCTAATTACTTCTATGCATCGCTAAATCCTCTCTTTCAACTAAAAAGAAGTGGGATATCGTTTATTAACTTTAATTATCAACTAATCCTGTACAATATTCAGAAATTATATTGTAAAATATATCTATTACTTAAGGAGGTCTATAATGAATCAAAATAAGAAAGCCATATTCGATATTGTCTTTTACCTCGTCTTCCCTTTTGTCATTTGGAAATTTGCAAAAGCACATATTGATCCTTATTATGCAATGCTTATTTCCTCGGTACCGGGAATTCTTTATACACTGTACTGCTTTAAGAAAGAAAAACAGTTCAACGTTACAGGGTTCTTTATTTTGATCACCCTCATTGCTAACACGACAGTAGACATACTATCTGGCTCTGCTGCGCGAATGCTTTGGAACGACGCATATTATCATATCGTACTCGGCTGCATTGTCATCTGTACAATCTTTATTAAAAAACCGCTCATGTTATATTTCGCTGCTGATATCGCAGTCTTGCAAGGACATGACCGAGATAAGAGTCGCGCTCTTTACCGTGACAAACGTATATATCCGGCCTTGAAATATTTAACACTATTTTTCGGTCTCCAATTCATTTTAAAAAGCTTTTTAAAAATCTATTTCATTTCTGTTTTTGGTGTAGAAGGATATGGTGAAATGCGAGCAATCATGACCGCTGTTGGCTGGGGGATCTCCATATGTATTGGAATAGGATTTGTATGGGTTAATAATAAAATATACGCAGTAACTGAACAAACAGAATCTACACAATAAGTTGGAAACTATCAAAAGAAATAATAAAAATTCCCCAGTGCAATATTGCACTGGGGAATTTTTATTAGGCTTCTCTGTCGAATCAATGACAAGTATACACCCATCGCCAAAATTGTCCTATACCGCCCTAGTATATTTACTAGTGGTAAATCATTTCACTCATTTATTAACTTGATTGCTTTCTTTTCTTCTTTACGTTTTGATAAAACAAAGCAGCACTAAGTGGTATCATACCAAACCATCTGTTTAAAAATGGCGCTTTTTCAGAGCGGCGTTGTTGTTTTTTCTGCTTTCGATCCTCTTTTGGAGCATCCATATATGATACAAATTGTTGCGTTACAAAACGCACATAATCATTAGTAGACATATTATCACCTCTACTTGATTAGTATGTCCATTTTTTTATTCATTAATCTTTTTCTCTAGTTCTTCCATAATCTCTTTCACACTTTTATTTGTTGTATCAATATGTATATCTGCTTCTTCATAATATACTCGGCGTTTTTCAAACTTCTCTACAAACGCCTCTATATTCTCTTTTTGAAATAATGGACGCGTTGTATCCCCGCGAAGACGTTCTGCAATAACATACGGATCACAATATAAATACACAATCGTTCCATTCTCTTTCATCCACTGACGATTCTCAGCTTGCTCAACGATCCCTCCACCACTTGTAATAATTAAGTCACTCGTCGGTAAAGAGCGCAGCGTTTCGCTTTCATATTTGCGGAAAGAGCCCTCCCCTTCTTCCGCAAATATATCGCGAATCACCTTCCCTTGCTTCTCTTCAATTTTTTGATCTGTATCTACAACTGGAATATGCAATTTCTCACTTAGCATTCTCCCAATTGTTGTTTTTCCGGCTCCCATATAGCCTGTTATATATATGGCCCTCATTTTGTTACCTCTTTTCTACCAAGTTGGTCCTTGTTTAATTATTTGTATTATAACGAAAGATGAGCTGATGTGGTTTATTTTATATACTACTTGCACAAATTACTAAAAAAACGTTTTGTCCTCAATCTTGTATCAAGAACAAAACGTACTTGTAATTCAACTTCCATTTCCTCGCTCTTCCGCCCAATTCATAACCTTTCTATTTGTTTTATCGTACTGAAAGTTCACCTTATAAGAACGGCGCTCTTTCGTCATACACTGCAAGGTAACAAAGATAATGTCATTCTCAAATACATATCTCCCACTCACTTCACCATTTTCATATTGAAAGGCAAACACATCATTTTGTTCTTTCTCCTGCAAATCTGCCTTTATTGAGATGATCGCTTGATCCGTAATCTCTTCTAATAAAAATTTCTGCTGCGCCTCTTTATAAAATCTTTGATCAGATTGCAACATATTTATCTCATATATAAAGAATGAAAACAGTAAGAAAAGGAGAATTAATGTACTGGGCAAAGCAAAACCATCTTGATTTCTCATGACTTCATCTCAGGGAGTGTGTATCGCGTTACTACCCCATGATACTTTTTTCCACTTATATCTTGCACATGTATGGATAGCATATATGGTGTTAAGTCATAAGAAACTGAACTTACCTTTTGTAATATAATTTCCCTTCCTAGTGTATTTACTTTTCTCACAATATTATTTCCTAACATTTCATATGTGATATTATCACCATTACTCATTTGAAAAAGTATTATATTTCCTTCATCCCCTAACTGAACATTACTCCTAAGTTGAAATTCTCGAAACTCTAATTGTACTTGCTCCATGAACACATCCCATTCCCAACTGTTTATCTGCTTCGAATATGGTTTCTCAATAAATAAACTATGAAGGCGCGGCACAAGAAGAAAGAAAATAGATAAAAACAATAAACATAACATCATTTCTAATAAAGTAAACCCCGCTTCTATCTTTTTATTTTTTAACATGGCGACATTGTTCTATTCTCCTTTGTTTCGTATCTCTCCAAATTGTACAAGCCTCTTCTCCTCGCAAATATGTCACATACATAACGCCATCTATCATCTCCTCTTTTTGCTGCTTCAACTGATTTTGATGCATATATAATGCCGCTTCCCTTTTCAGCAATACATATGCTTTATATCGAAGTTGAATATTTTTTCTTTCTTGCATGATGAGAAGTGTTTGGGGAAGCACTAGCGACACAGCCAACATCAATAAACTTAACGATACGATCATTTCGATCATAACTGACCCTTTTTGGCACTTCACGATAGGTAAATCTCCCTCTTCCAAGTTGAAATACAATTTCATAAGTGCGTGCACGATAAAAAAGTAGAATTGTACCACCTTGGTTTATATTTCCGTTTGCATTATAAGTCATTGGGTTCGGAAAAGTATTTAAATCAACCTTTATATCACGTTCATATTCCCGGAGCATAAGGGCACGTGCATCTCCTGATTCCCAAATACTGTACATATGTTTCTCAGGGACCCACCGCAACATATACAGATTCCGGTGGTTTATAGCTAACTGCTGCATATACAAAATATCTTGTGAGAATTGTCTAAAAAAACGTTCGACCTTTTGCCTCTCATATAACGGAGCAACGTTAAAATAAGTAACAATGCTTAATATAGAAATGATAGATAAGACGAGAAGCATCTCTAAAAATGTAAAGCCATTTTGTTTCACGATTTACCAACCGATACTGTACCGTCCTCACTGGAGATACTAATTGGCTCCCCTTTTGGACACGTTGTAGAAGTAATGTATTTTTCGTTTATTAAATCATCTATTGTTGGTATCTTATTCTTTTCTAACTGGTACGCTTGTACTTGCGCTTCAACAGACTTCACATAAGCGTCACAACCTTTTCCTTGTACAGAAGAACGTTGTTTAATGACATTTGGAATAATTAATAACAGCAATACCGAGATAACAACCATCACTAATAACATTTCTAAAAGAGTAAATCCTTTTTCATTCTTCATGTAAACTACCTCCTAAATAGAATTCATCATTTGAAACATCGGCATAATCATCGCTAAATACATAAGAACAACAATTATGCCAATACATGTAAACAAAAGCGGCTGAATAATAACTAAAATACGTTGAATCTTTCCTTCCATTTTTTCAATCGTTAATTCACTATAATCGCCTAATTCTGTCGCTAAGTTTCCGTTTGCTTGTCCATGCGCAATAACGTAAGACAGTTCACGCTCATAATAACTGCTCTTCATAATAATAGAATCCAACTGTTCCCCCGCAATTAACAACTCTTCAATCCGAGTGGCTTCACATTGAAAAAACGAATGATGTTTTTGTTCCATCATTAATGTTAGAGCTTCAAGTACTGATAATCCTCCTTGTAGTAAGCCGCTTAATTGAACAGAGAAATAATGAGAATTTGTTAAAATAAGAAATGTATTTATAAGGGGAATACGCACTATAATATTTACCCTTTGAATCGGAGGAAGCTTTCGTAGATAAAACACGTATACACATACTCCAAGTGCAATAACAAGAAAAAATCCGCTCATTATACATGGGAGTATTTGGATAAAATTAATAATCTGATCAGTAAAAGAAGCAGAGGTTGCACGTAAAGAACTGTACAATGTCTCAAATTGAGGAAGCAAAACAAGGTTAAATACAGCAAGAATTCCTAGTAAAAAAAGAGATAAAAAAATCGGATAACGGAGAACTTTCATCATATCCTTTTGATGCTTCTCCTTTCTATGAAGGAGTACACTTCCTTGCTTTAAAGCAAAAGAAACATCACCGTGTTGCTGCGCATAAAATAAATAACTTAATATGTCTGGATGAAACATCATTTGATGAAAAGCATCGTGTAAACTTTGTCCATTTTTTAATTCTTCGATAATATGCTGCAGTTGTAGCCGTTTTGTAGAGGACAATTGAAACTGTAAAAATTCTAGCGCTTGTAAGAGAGGATAGCCTTTTTCTAACAATTCTCCAAGTCTTCTTAATAACAAGACTTGTTCATGTAATCGCCATCCTTTTCGCTCAAACATAAACATCCTCTTCTAAAAAACCTAGGGCATATCCTTTTCTTATACATGATTGCAATGTTTCATAATGATAAGTTACACGCTCTCCATTTGCTTCACGAATAGCCTGTTTCAATTCATGGCCATATAACAACTCGTAAATACTAGCTTGCCGTACCTGCCTCATCGCTTTACATAATGGCGAACATTTTCCTTTGCAAAATGGACACTTCAATTCCACAAGACGCTGCGCTGCCACCGCAAGCAATGATTGTTCAATTTCTTGCCTCGTAATCCCATAATCCATCAAACGTAGCACAGCCCCTTTTGCATCGTTTGTATGCAACGTTGTCATTACTAAATGACCTGTTAAACTCGCACGCACAGCTACTTTTGCTGTTTCTTCATCACGAATTTCACCGACTAAAATAATATCAGGATCATGGCGCAGAATCGCTTTTAAACCTGTTGTATATGTGATACCGGCCTTTTCATTAATTTGAATTTGTAATAAACCATCCTTTCGCTTTTCGATTGGATCCTCAAGTGTAACAATACGCCGCGTTTGTCCCTTTTTCGCTACCTCTAGCAAAGCATACATTGTCGTCGTTTTTCCAGATCCTGTCGGACCAGTAAACACGAGTAATCCATGAGAATGATGTAAAAAAGAGAGAAGTGTTTTTGCCGAACTTGGAAATAAAGAGAGATGGGAAAGTGGTTGAATCGATGCTTGCAAATGCAAACGAATAACGAGACTTTCTAAATTCATAGTTGGCAGTGTAGAGAGACGCAGGTGAACTTCTTGTCCATCAATTTGTAAATACAATGATCCATTTTGTGGCTTACGTCTTTCCCCTATATCCATAGACGCTAAAAATTTAAAATGTGAAACAAGTCTTTCCCCAAATTCTTTTCTAATACAACGCTTCGTTACCAAATCTTTTCCAATACGCAATTGTATGACTGCATCTTCTTGCCGCGGCACAATATGTAAATCAGATGCCTGTAATGCACATGCTTCCTTCATAATTGTATTGGCAAAATGTTCAACACCATTCATCGTTATCCCTCCTCACAATGTATATATCACAAAGGAATATATAAGAAAAATCGTAACTTTACCTTTTTCTCTACTAGAAAAAGGTAAAATATGTTTGTGAAATTATGAACAATTTCTGAATTATTGACTAAAATCACCTATATGCAACTTTATCTGTATTATAATGTTAATATCTTGGATAAAGTGATAAAGGTGGAGATCCTCATGGAACAAGCTTTAAAAATTACAGGTGTACTATCTGATCCAACTCGTTATTATATTTATAAATACATTTCTCAAAAGCATAGTTACGTAACTGTACAAGAAATTGCAGATGAATTTAATATCCATCCAAACGTAGCACGTCTACATTTATCAAAATTAGAAGATGTTAATATGTTGAAATCTGAAACGAAGAAAACAGGCAAAGGCGGAAGACCAAGCAGATTATATGTATTGTCTGAAGACTTAATTCAATTGCAATTCCCATTTCGTGATTATCAATTATTAGCGAAAATCACTTTTAATTCATTACTAAGCCTCGGTGCGGCCGGTGAAAAGGCACTATATGAAACGGGCAAACAATTTGGTAAAGAATTGATGGAACAACACATGCAGCGTTTAAATGTTAATAAAGATTCATTAACATTAGAAGACAAAGTTCAAATTGCAAAAGAAGCGTTATCAACTGCTGGCTTATCCCCTTCCTTTGAATTAAGCACAGATGGCACACAAATTTTCTATGACGTGTACAATTGTCCATTTAAGGAAGTTGCCGTTCATCACCCTGAAGAAGTTTGCCATATGCATAGCGATATGATGAAGGGGATTTTTGGAACTTTATTTCCGGACATGGAATTAACACGACATGAGAACTTATTAGATGGATGCAAGTCTTGTAACTACAAAGTCCAACTATAATTGTTTTTATATGAAATTATGTCAAAAAGAAGTCAATTTGATTTGGCTTCTTTTCTTTTTTTCGCAAATATTTACAATAATAAGAAAAATAAATTATAATGAGGAGAGGTTTACTTTTTTAGAAAAGGAGGGAGATTGCATGGAGCGCATGTTTCGCGTTCTCGGCTTTTGGACTGGAATTTTCTCGGTTATGTTTTACTTAGGGGATATGCATACAACTGCACTATTATTTTTAGGACAAACAGGATTTTTCGTACTTTTAAGTTATTTGAAATTAACAGAGCGTATGTATATATACGTATTCGGGGCCTATTTAACGGTTTTCTTCATTGGATTTACATACTACACAACATTTCTACTTGTCCCTGGCGCTGGGCATTAAAAGGATGGCAATTTGCCATCCTTTTTTTATTCCCCTCAATTACCTAGTTGACTTATAGGTTTTGTTGAAATATATTTTATATAACAGATGGAATTAGGGGGAATTATTATGAATACACTGCTAGTCGGAATTAACATAGTGGTCATGCTTATATTAGTTGGCATTTTATATTATATGCAACGTAAGCATGTATCTTTTAATAAACGCGTATTTACTGCTTTAGGGGTCGGAATTGCATTTGGTCTTATTTTACAATTCATTTATGAACCTACTTCTAAAGTTATCGTGGATTCAAATAACTGGTTTAGCTTAATTGGTAGTGGTTATGTGAAATTACTACAAATGATTGTTATGCCACTTGTTTTAGTTTCTATTATCTCAGCATTTACAAAATTAAAATTAACAAGTAACCTTGGTAAAATTAGCGGACTTATTATTGGCATTTTAATCCTTACAACTGGAATCGCTGCCGCTGTTGGTATCGCCGCAAGCGCAGGTTTTGACGTTCAAGCTACTGGCTTACAACAAGGTGATGCAGAAACAGCTCGTTTGAAATTAGTGGAAGAAAAATTCAGTTCAATTGAACAAACACCAATTCCACAAAAATTATTAGAATTATTACCTACAAATCCATTTCTTGATTTAACAGGTGCACGTCCAACATCAACAATTTCTGTCGTAATCTTTGCAGCGTTTATTGGAATCGCCTTTATTGGTGTAAAAAGAAAATATCCAGAACAAGCTGAACTATTTAAAAAGATGCTCGATGCTGTATATGCTATTGTAATGCGTATGGTAACGTTAATTTTACGCCTGACTCCATACGGTGTATTAGCTCTTATGACAAAAACAGTCGCTGGTAGTGATGTGAATGCCATTTTAAAACTCGGTAATTTTGTTTTAGCATCTTACGTAGCACTTATCGTTATGTTTATTATTCACTTATTATTAATCGCTCTATCCGGTTTAAACCCAGTTCAATATTTAAAAAAGGTATTTCCAGTATTAACATTTGCCTTTACTTCTCGTTCTAGCGCAGGTACAATGCCATTAAATATTGAAGCACAAAAAGAAAAACTTGGTGTATCCGAAGGAATTGCAAACTTTGCCGCTTCCTTCGGTGTATCTATCGGTCAAAATGGTTGTGCAGGTATTTATCCAGCTATGCTCGCAATGATGGTCGCTCCAACAGTAGGTATCGATCCATTACAACCACAATTCATTTTAACTTTAATCGCTGTTGTCGCTATTAGCTCTTTCGGAGTTGCCGGTGTGGGTGGCGGAGCAACATTCGCAGCATTAATCGTACTTTCAACAATGAACTTACCAATCGGAATTGTTGCTCTTCTTATTTCTGTTGAACCATTAATCGATATGGGCCGTACAGCTCTTAATGTAAGTGGATCAATGACAGCAGGTCTTATTTCTAGTAAATGGCTTGGTGAATTAGATCATGAGACATATAATCAAGAGGATGTAAAAAGTAAGGAAGTCGCTTCATAAGAAAGAGGGAACTTTCATGAAAAGGAATGCTAATTCATTTGCATTCCTTTTTTATTCCCTATAATCACTATTTTACATAACTAATCTGCTTCTTTTGCTCCAAAAGATCCAATTCCTTCACATTGTTTTCTGGATTTCCCATTAAAATATTTCGTTTCAATATTGCTACAATATTTCATTTCTTCTTTACTAAATAAACGTAAAAAAAGAGGATATACGCTCTTTTTTGAACATAATCCTTCTCAATATTGCCTATTGATGCATGTCAAAACTTCTTTCTATTATTCAAAACGAACCTTTTCTCTTACAAAATAAAAATTAACGTTTCACTTCACAACCCGTCCTTTTTACAAATAGCCATTTTGCTCGCACCACTCATGAAATTGCCGCACATCTACTCCCACTAAAACAATATCTTTTAGTTCCACATCAACGATTTGTTCGTCAATAACAAGGAAAAAATTCGATCCCTCCTGCTTTCCTTTTTGCTTTACAATTCCAATTCGATTCCGGTACGGTCCGTCTTTTATATATGCTTTTTGCCCTATAATATCAAAATTCAAAATTTTCACCTCTTTTACTACGCTCAACTTCGGAATACTACCTTCTTTTCAGAAATTTTCCTTTCATTGCACTATTTCTGTATATATATGATAAAAAAGTAAAAGAGTCCTTCCTTTATTACAATTATTTTTTCTTTGTTTCATTTTGATAAATTATATGTAAAAAATATGCAAACAAGCGATTGGAAACGCTTTCTTTTGCCGTTTTCATGTTATAATAGAAAAGCAGAACTTCGCAAAGAGGGAGAAAAATGGATATAACAATTATTACAAAAGTAATCGAAGCATTAAAATCATATGGATTTCAAGATGTAACATACTGTGAAGAAGCAAAACAATTTCTATTTCATAATCAAACAGATATCATGAGCGGCTATGCAGAAATCACATATAGTAGTCAATTTGAAAAGTTTAACGTGCAAATTCATCCGATTGAAACGCACCACCAAGCAGAGTTACAAGAAGTTGAAAAACACATTCAATCTTGTATACGAAAAGTCGAGTATTTGAATGCACTTCTTACAGGACAAAAAAAATTAACTGACAAAGTGATTATTATGTAAAAAAGAACGTGATCATCTCACGTTCTTTTTCATTTTCATTATTGAATATTCATCTTCTCTTTCAATTGTAAACTCGTCACAGATTCTAATGCATCCATTGCTTCTCCAATTGTCATATCAAAAATTGTCTTATCTTCTATATATGGGAACTGTCTAAAACGCTTTTCAATCATTTTTACTACATCAGATGTAAATATTGCACTATCTATACCAAATTCTGTTTCAAGGAGAACGATCCAATCTAGAATATGAAACCCTAATCCATTTACAAATGAAATGAGCTTTTCCTCAGGTTGCGAAGATAAGAATACGTGACGTTCCATTTCACTAAAGAGTTCTTCTCCTAAAATCTCTGCAAGCTCTTCATCATGTTCACGATTTACAATTTCGTCATACCCGTAATCGTCTGCAAGTTCTTCTACTTCTTCCCCATCCACACAAAGTAACTGGCTACGCAGCGCACCTTTTTTGAATGCACTTGTTTGTACAACTTCTAAGAAGTTTGTTTCCCATCCTCGTTCTAGTTTCATATTCATAACTCCTTTATTTTTAAATATATCCTTTAATTACTTTTCTCTTTCGCTGTTTAATTACATCTTCTCAAATTCTTGGATAGAAGAGAAGCCTTACACATTAATGGCTATTCCAACAGCTTTCATTGTTCCCAGTTTTTAAATATTTTAAAATTATCGTATATCGTATTCGAAATCTGCATTATACATCACCTTGATTCATAACGTAGGATACAAATCCCGCCACATCCCCCTCAAAAATCTTTACTTCTGGTAAATGGTAAAACGTTGTTTGTAGCAGATTATTTTTATGATACAGATAGACTTTCTTTTCTAAAGCAATTGCCATACCAAGTTCTATATGGCTACCATTTCCTCCATCTAGTAAAAGCAGAAAAACATCCGCAGCTTGAATTGCCTGTCTTTCTGCTTGACCAATCTTCTGTAATTGTTTCCTATTCGTTGCTCTTTCATTTTGAGTCCAATCATATGTATGGTGCCATCCTATTTCTTTCAGTTTACTCGCTACAAATTGAACAAGATGTTTATTTTGAAAACTCGATGCTATATAGAAATTCATCTTAATTAACCCCTTACCTTTATAAACCTAAAGGGAAACTCTTTTTTAGCGTTCATGATAATAAATATAGAAGGATTTCGCCAAAAGAAATCCCCACCTTTAAAACTTATTTTACGTTTAAGTGGTGGGGCACCTCATGATCTTCTCTTATTTTTTGTTTTTTATCACTTTCATCAGCTAACATTTCTAACTCAGCTGTTATTTCTGATTTCTCTAAGTTTCGTTCTTGTGAAAATTTTCTTGAAATGTAAACAATAACACTACCAACATACAAAACAAAACATATAATCAGAGCAGCATTTTCATAGAGACTCAGCTCCAACACAGTCACTCCTAATCCATTCGTATTTTCACGCTCAAAGAACTGAAATTCCCCTATTAAATCTCTGTTATTGTACCATAAATACAATAATTCTTCGAACCTTTCATTCTATTTAAAAAGGCATGATTTTTTTAAAATCATGCCTCCTCAATATATTTCACAATAGTCTGCACTGCTTCTTTTCCACTATATTTTTTTAATTCTTTTTTATACTTCTCATAATTATGATTTAAACTTTCTATCTGTTTTATAAGAGATGTCACTGTTACATTTTCTTCATATAAAACGGATGCATACCCTTGTCTTTCAAACGATTGTGCATTCAAAATTTGATCACCGCGACTTGCAGTTTTCGGTAGTGGAATTAAAATCATTGGCTTTTGCAATGTTAAAAATTCAAAAATCGCATTTGATCCAGCACGTGAGATGACAAAATCCGTTGCCCCTAATACATCTGGTAATTCATCCTGTACATATTCAAATTGCCTATACCCTTCTATACCTTGTAACTTCCCATCTAAATTTCCTTTTCCACATAGGTGAACAACTTGATAAATTTTAAGGAGCTGTGGCAATGCTTCTCGTACTGCCTCATTGATTTTCTTTGCCCCTAGACTTCCTCCCATAACCGTGATGACCGGTTTTCTAGTATGGAATCCAAGAAAGTTCAATCCTTTTTCACGATTTCCGCGTAGCACTTCTTCTCTCACGGGTGAACCTGTATAAACAACCTTTTCTTTCGGCAAATGCTTCGCAGCTTCCTCAAATGTAACAAATATTTTCGAAGCAAAGCGGAGTACAATTTTATTCGCTAACCCTGGTGTCATATCAGACTCGTGTAGCAAAACTGGTACACGATTTAACCACCCACCAATCACTACTGGTACAGATACAAAACCACCCTTTGAAAAAATAACATCCGGTTTTAATTTTCGTATTCGTATATAAGAATCCATGACACCCTTCATAACAAGAAAAGGATCTTTTATATTTTTCAAATCAAAATAACGGCGCAACTTTCCGCTTGCTATCCCATAGTATGGGATTCCTTCGTTCTCTATAATCGCTTTTTCAATTCCTTGATGAGAACCAATATAAGAAATATCCCAATTCTTTTCTTGCAAATGTGGAATAATTGCTAAATTGGGCGTCACATGTCCAGCTGAACCACCGCCTGTAAAGACTATTCTTTTCATACCTCTCCCCCTTCTACACTATAGTACACTAAAATATCGTGCTTCGGGGTGAGCAAATACCATTGCCGTTACAGATGCTTCAGGTTCCATCATAAATCCTTCTGTTAGTGAGATTCCGATTTCCTCTGGCTGAATTAAACGAAATAATTTTTCTTGATCAGCAAGTTCTGGACAAGCTGGATAACCAAAAGAAACGCGAATCCCTTGATATTTCGTACGAAATCGTTCTTCCATCGTCATCTCCGGTGAATCCGGAATTCCAAAGCGGTCACGAATCAACATATGTGTTTTTTCAGCAAGTCCCTCTGCTAGTTCCAGCGCTAATGATTGAATAGCGTGACTGCGTAAATAATCCCCCTTCTCTTTCCACTCCTCCGCGATTTCTCGAACACCTTGTCCAACTGTAACAGATAAAAAGGCGACATAATCCATTTCATCACCAATAGGACGTAAATAATCTCCTAATGTACGGTACGGTGCTTTTCCTTGTCTTGGGAATGAAAAACGCTCTAGTACACGTGTATGGTCTTCTGGATCATAAATAATAATAGTTTGTCCGTCACTTTGAGCAGGGAAGAATTGATACACAACTTTTGGCTTTAGCCAGGACTGTCCTTCTTGCAATAACTCATCAATTAAATCGTTTAATTCATGTGCCCTCTTATCACCTTCTTTTAATAACTTTTTCACATTTCCTTTTAAACCAAGATGATGACCAATTAACATTTGTCTATTTAAAAATGGTGCAAGGTGTGAAACTGGAATATCACGAAGTACGACCCGCTTTGTTGAGTTTGGCACCATGACTTTCGCTCGTGGCAACGGTTCAATACCAACTGGTATCTCCACTTTTTTCTCCTCTTGTTTCACAACATGAATACAGCGATTTTTTTTATCCTGCTTCATTTTTTCTCGTTCTTCTTCTTTTTGTAATCGATTGATAAGGTCAAGCCCTATCATCGCATCGCTTGCATATAACACAAGTCCATTATAAGAAGGTGAAATACGATTATCTGTAAACTTTCTCGTCAATGCTGCACCACCTACAACAATTGGAATATCAATATTTGCCGCTTGTAAATCTTCGGCAGTTGCTACCATTTGTTGTGCCGATTTTACTAATAATCCCGAAAGTCCGATAATATCTGGCTTCTTTTCTTTCACTTCTTGAACAATGCGATCGGAGCGTACATTGATTCCTAAATTAACAATTTCATAGCCGTTATTCGATAAAATAATTTCTACAAGGTTTTTGCCAATATCATGTACGTCTCCTTTTACAGTTGCTAACAATACTTTTCCTTTTTTCGCACTATCACTAGATTCCATATAAGGCTCTAAATATGCAACAGCGGCTTTCATACTTTCAGCACTTTGTAATACTTCAGCAACGATAAGCTCATTGTTATTAAATAAACGACCTACTTCATCCATCCCGGTCATAAGTGGACCGTTAATAAGATCAAGTGGCTTTCTTCCTTCTGTTAGCGCAAGACTTAAATCTTCATGTAAGCCCTGCTTCGTTCCTTCTACAATGTAATTTGCTAACCTTTCATCAAGCGTTAATGTTTCTTGTATAATCACTTCTTTTTTCTTGGCAACTCGGTAAAAATTCGTAAATTCTTCTAGAGTTTCTTTCGTTGTTTCGAATAATAGTGCATCTGCTATTTCCTTTTCCTCATCTGGAATTGATGCATAGCGCTCTAGCTTTTCAGTATTCACGATAGCATAATCAAGCCCAGCCTTTGTTGCATGATATAAAAAGACCGAGTTTAACACCTCGCGACCCGCTGGCGGTAAACCAAACGATATATTACTTACTCCTAAAATCGTTAAACATTCTGGCAGCGCTTCTTTAATAAGACGAATTCCTTCTATCGTCGCTGCTGCCGATCCAATATATTCTTCATCACCAGTTCCAACTGGAAAAACGAGTGCATCGAAAATAATATCCGAGGGACGTATACCGTATTTCTTCGTTAATAATTCATAACTTCTTTTTGCGATTTCTAACTTTCTTTCTGCACTAACTGCCATGCCCTCTTCATCAATCGTCCCAACTACAATTGCTGCACCATATTTCCGGAGAAGCGGCGTCACTTTCTCAAAACGCTCCTCTCCGTTTTCTAAATTAATAGAGTTAATAACGCCCTTGCCTTGTATATACGTAAGAGCTTTTTCCATAACATTCTCATCCGTTGAATCTACCATAATCGGAACTTTTAATACTTTCGTTGCTTCTGTCAAAAAATTCTCCATATCTTCCACTTCATCACGATCTGGATCTGCCATGCAAATATCAATAATATGAGCATTTTTCTTCACTTGCGCCCTCGCAATTTCAGCAGCCTCTTCAAAACTCCCTTCAGCTACTAATCGTTTAAACTTTCTTGATCCAATAACATTTGTTCTCTCTCCAACAAATAACGGCCTCATAGAATCATCATATTGCAATGCTTCTAAGCCACTAATTCCATGCCCCTCCCGCTCATGGTTCTCGCGTGGTTTAAGAGACTCGAGTGAAGATTTAATTGCTCTTATATGATTAGGTGTTGTCCCGCAACAACCGCCAATAATATTAATCCACCCTTCTTCAACAAACTGTTTCACCTTTTCTGCAAGTGAAGTCGGTGACTCATGATAATGTCCATCCTCGTCTGGAAGACCAGCATTTGGATAGCAAGAAATATAACACTCCGAAAGATCCGACAAAGAACGAATATGTTCTCGCATAAATTCCGGGCCTGTAGCACAGTTTAATCCGACAGACAATGGTTTCATATGCTCAACTGATAAATAGAATGCCTCTATCGTTTGTCCCGCTAATGTTGTTCCCATCGGTTCAATGGTTCCTGAAATCATAAGAGGAACAGTATAATTCACTTCTGTAAATGCTTGCTGGATCCCTAAATACGCCGCTTTTACATTACGCATATCTTGACTCGTCTCAACAAGCAACACATCAACGCCGCCCCGCAATAATCCTCGTGCTTGTCTCGTATATGCTTCAATTAATTCATTAAATGTTACACCACCCGTTACACTAATTGCTTTTGTCGTTGGTCCCATCGCACCGGCTACATATACTTCTTTACCACTCTCACTTACAGCTTGCTTTGCTAGCTGGGCTGCTCTTTCATTCAACTCTTCATCTAAATGAGATAACTCGTAATCATGTAATACAATATTTGTAGCACCAAACGTATTTGTTTCAATAATATCCGCACCAGCTTCAATATAAGCTTTATGGATACCTAAAATCACATCTGGCCTTGTTTTTACTAAGTATTCATTACACCCTTCATATTCTTCTCCGCCAAAATCTCCAGCAGTTAAATCCGCCTGCTGAATCATCGTTCCCATCGCACCATCTAATATTAAAATATCATGTTGTAATCTCTCTTCTATCGGTCTCATCAATAGATTCCCTCTTTCATTTCTTGCTTTTCTTTCACATACTTCACAAGATTTTCTGTAATTTCATATTTCAAAAATGGTGTAATGAGATAAATGCCGTTAAAGTATTTCATCGCGGTATCAATTAATTCTTGTGAAATGCGAATTCCTTCTTCAACTGCAGCTCCTTGTGTTTCATGCCCATCCATTCGCTGTCTTACTTCCTCAGGTAGAGTAATACCCGGCACTTCAAAATGAAGAAAATCAGCATTTCGTTTGCTCACTAAAGGCATAATTCCAATAAAAATCGGTTGTTCTAAATGTTTTGTTGCCTCATACACCTCTTCAATTAAAGCTACATCGTAAATAGGCTGTGTTAAAAAATATTCTGCACCCGCTGCGATTTTTCTCTCCATCCGCTTCACCGCTGCTTTTAAATGCCTCACATGTGGATTAAAAGCTCCTCCAACAGAAAATCTTGTCGCAGGACCAATAGATTTCCCTAATATGGATCGGCCATCATTCATTTCTTTAATCATTTTTATTAATTCAATAGAAGACAAATCATATACAGAAGTCGCTCCTGGAAAATCCCCAACTCGCGCCGGATCACCCGTTAAGGCTAGCACTTCTTCTATTCCTAAAGCTGATAAACCAAGTAAATGTGATTGTAAACCAATGACATTATGATCACGACACGTTAAATGCATTAGCACCGGAATGTCATGCTTCGTTAATAATGCTCCCATTGCCATATTTGAAATACGCGGAGATGCTAACGAATTATCTGCTAACGTAATTACATCTGCTCCTGCTCTTTTCAATGCCCTTGCTCCCTCAAAAAAACGCTGCGTATCCAATGTTTTGGGAGGGTCCAATTCAACAACCACTGTTGTTTGCTTCTTCGCTTTTTCTGCAAGAGTAACATGAGTGCTAGCACGTTTTGTTTGCATATGAACCACTTGTTGTTTTTGAACAATTTGTTTTTCTGTAACAGGCGTTACATTCGCAATCGCACGCTTCATCCTTTCGATATGTGCTGGTGTTGTGCCACAACACCCTCCGAGCAAACGAATACCTTGTTCAATAAATTTCGGTGTCATCTCTTCAAAATAAGCAGGGCTTCCTTCATATACGTACCGTCCTTCTACATAGTTTGGAAGGCCCGCATTTGGATAAGCTGATAAATAACCATTTTTCGGAATCGATATCATTTTAAAAGCTTCCGTCATATGAAGCGGGCCTAACTGACAATTTAATCCAACTACATTCGCACCGTAATCTAAAAGCTGTTTTAATACTTCATTTACATCATTTCCATTTTGTGTTGTGCCTGCTTCATGAAGCGCCAGCTGTGCAATAATTGGAATATCTGTTTGTTTTCGTAGTACTTTTACGGCATGTAACAATTCAAATTCATCATAAAAGGTTTCTAATAATAATCCATCAACCTTTTCTTCTAATAATGCCCCGGCCTGTTCAAGTAGCATAAACTCTCGTTCCATATCAGTCGTTGTGACGGCTCCGATATGCTTCATACCACCAATCGTCCCTAAAATTGCATTCTTGTCTGTCACAGCCGCTTTTGCAAGTTTGACTGCGGCTTTATTAATTTGGGCGACCCGGTTTTCTAAACCATACATACGCAATTTCGCCTCATTTGCACCATATGTATTTGTTTGAATAAGATCTGCTCCAGCAGCTACATATTGTTTATGAATAGATATAATAAGATCTGGATCAGATAAGTTTAGTTCCTCAAAACTACTTTGCAAACCATGAGAATGTAATAATGTGCCAATTGCACCATCACCAATAACAATTCCTTTCGATAATAAATCTAGAATTTTCACCTATCTCCCTCTTTTCTATCAATATAAAAACCCCTCTTCACCTTGAAGAGGGGGACATCATGAATCCTCCTCTTATCATGCAAAACGAATTGTTTTGCAGGTATTAGCACCGTTTCAAACATTTCGTTTGAAGGTTGCCGGGTTTCACAGGGCCAGTCCCTCCACCGCTCTCAATAAGAGTTTTTCTTTATTATTAATCTATTTTTAAAGGAAATACGTGTACCTTTTAACAATCTTTGTTAATTTTCTAATAAACTTAGCATGGGGTAAACTGAAAGTCAATATAATTAATTCAAAAATAAAAAATATTTAAAATTAAGTTGCAATTCAATTATCTTTTGTTGTAAAGTAAAAAGCATAATAAAATTTCATACAAACTATTCTTATCTAGAGAGGTAGAGGGACTGGCCCTACGACACCTCAGCAACCATTAACACGTTCGTTAATAAGGTGCTAATTCCAGCAAATTGTAAACAAATTTGAAAGATAAGAAGAAGACTATATTCGCATGAAAGCCTTCTTCTTAGAAGGCTTTTTTATTTTTATCCCGCTGATTAATTTTTCACTTTATAAAGGAGGCATTTCACATGTCAACAATCGAAACAAAACTAGCCCAAATTGGAAATCGAAGCGAAACTACAACAGGAACAGTTAACCCACCCGTTTACTTTTCCACCGCTTATCGCCATGAAGGAATTGGAAAATCAACAGGTTTTGATTATTCACGAACAGGAAATCCAACACGCGGTCTTTTAGAACGCGCAATTGCTGATTTAGAAGAAGGTCAACAAGGCTATGCCTGTAGCTCTGGAATGGCAGCTGTTCTTCTTATTCTTTCCTTATTCCGCTCTGGAGATGAACTTATCATATCAGAAGATTTATATGGAGGAACCTATCGTTTATTTTCGGAACATGAAGAAAAATGGAATATTCGATGTAGATACGTAGATACACAATCTATAAAACAGATAGAAAAAGCTATCTCTTCTCAAACAAAAGCTATTTTCATAGAAACACCAACCAATCCATTAATGCAAGTAACCGACATTGCAGCTGTCGCAGCCGTTGCAAAACAACATGGGGTCCTTTTGATTGTTGATAATACTTTTTATACACCCTACATACAACAACCATTGACGAAAGGCGCAGACATCGTACTTCACAGTGCGACAAAGTATTTAGGTGGTCATAATGATGTACTAAGTGGCCTTGTTGTTGCAAAAGGTCAGGCACTTTGCGAAGAACTTGCCCACTATCATAACGCCTCTGGTGCTGTATTAAGCCCATTTGATTCGTGGTTATTAATTCGTGGTATGAAAACGTTGGCTCTTCGTATGAAACAACATGAAGAAAACGCAAAGAAAATCGTTTCTTATTTAAACGACGAAGAGGGTGTAACCGATGTTTTTTATCCAGGAAGAGGCGGCATGATTTCGTTTCGTCTTCTCGATGAGAAATGGATAAATTCTTTCTTACAATCTTTATCATTAATTACATTTGCAGAAAGTCTTGGCGGGGTTGAAAGTTTAATGACATATCCAGCAACACAAACACATGCAGATATCCCAGAGGAAGTACGTACAGCACGTGGTGTATGTAATCGTCTCCTCCGTTTCTCCGTCGGCATTGAAAACGGAGATGATTTAATTCAAGACTTGAAACAAGCTATTAAACATGTAAAAGAAGGTGTGAGAATATGAGTTATTCATTAGATACACTCTTACTTCATAACCAATATAAACATGATTCTCAAACAGGAGCTGTTAACGTTCCTATTTATAATACATCAACATTTCATCAATTTGATGTAGATACCTTTGGAAAATACGACTACAGTCGCTCTGGGAATCCAACTCGTGATGCACTTGAAGACATCATTGCTTTATTAGAAGGGGGAACAAAAGGATTTGCCTTCGCATCTGGAATTGCAGCGATTTCTACTGCTTTTCTACTTCTCTCACAAGGCGATCATGTTCTCATTTCAGAAGATGTATATGGAGGAACGTATCGTATTGTAACAGAGGTCCTCTCTCGTTACGGTGTTTCACATACATTCGTTGACATGACAAATTTAGAGGCAGTCAAACAAAATATTAAACCGAATACAAAAGTATTTTACATTGAAACACCATCCAATCCTTTATTAAAAGTAACTAACATTCGTGCGGTTTGTGAATTAGCGAAATCTGCTGGGGCTCTTACTTTTGTTGATAACACATTTTTAACACCACTATTTCAAAAACCACTTGAACTCGGAGCGGATGTTGTACTCCACAGCGCGACAAAGTTTATTGCTGGGCATAGTGATGTTACAGCTGGGTTAGCGGTTGTTAAAGATGAAGAACTCGCTAAAAAACTGGGCTTCTTGCAAAATGCATTTGGTGCTATATTAGGACCACAAGATTGCTCTCTCGTTCTTCGTGGTTTGAAAACATTACACGTACGTCTTGAACACTCAGCAACAAATGCCAATAAAATTGCTCATTACTTACAAAAGCACTCAAAAATTCAGAATGTGTATTATCCTGGATTAGAATCACACCTAGGCTATGACATACAACAGTCACAAGCACAATCTGCCGGTGCTGTTTTATCTTTCACGCTGCAATCTGAAGATGCTTTGCGACAATTCTTATCCCAAGTCAAACTGCCTGTATTTGCAGTAAGTTTAGGAGCTGTAGAATCCATCCTCTCCTATCCCGCAAAAATGTCACATGCCGCATTATCACAAAAAGCACGTGATGAAAGAGGTATTTCTAATTCATTGCTCCGTTTATCAGTTGGCCTTGAAAATATAGATGATTTAATTGCCGATTTTGACAACGCTCTTTCTTATGTAGAAGAACCCGTGAATGCATAAGAAATTTTTATTCAAACAGTTTTCATTCAACATTGAAATAAAGAAAAGGATAGATCAATCATATCACAGCCACTTGGTCTATCCTTTTATATTTATTATTATGATACCAATGATTTACAAATTAAGATAATACACCATTCATATATCATCACCACTTATCGTTTTAAGTAAACCTCTAGGGAAATGAAAATGTTTTTTTAAACTATGTTATTCTATACCTTCATTTCATCCAGAATTACATTCTATAAAAACATACAAAATCCTTTTTCTTATTATTTTAAAAATTTTGTATATTCATTTGAAAGAACAAAAAATTCATGATAAAATCGTGTTATAAATGTATCTGTATCTTCAAACATATTGTGATTTTCAACAAAAAACATCGTGTTACAAAACGTACAAATTTAGCAAAGTTATTTACACCATGGTCTCTTTTCTTACAATTTCTTTACTGTAGAACATTTTTTTTGCAACAACTATTTTCTTTTCTTTAGATTTTTGGTATGTATAGTATGGGTATAACAGCTCGCATGGAGGTGGAAAAAACATGTTAGAAACCTTTCAAAAGGAATTGGAACTATACGAAAATAATGCAGAATTATTGAAAGTTCTTGCTCATCCTGTTCGTTTATGTATTGTAAAAGGATTAATCGAACGCGGTCCGAGCAATGTTTCGACAATGTACACAGGCTTAAATATGCCACAATCCACAATTTCACAGCATTTAGCAAAATTAAAAAGCGCTAAAATTGTTTCTAGTGAGAGAAAAGGATTGGAAATTTACTACAAAGTAGAAAATGAAACAATCATTCAACTTGTTCGTGTATTACTAGGTTAGAGGTAACCAAACAAAAAGGGCGTATTCTATATTTTCTATCTCATATCTTTAATATAAATATATATCATGAGAGAAAATATACAATACTACATATCCTAAAGTCGTATCAAAAAACAAGACGCAGAATTATTCTGTGTCTTGTTTTTTCTATATATGTAAGTACTGCTTTAAATCAAAATGTGACATTCCTTTTTTTTGTATAACAACATCAAAAGCATCACTCATCCCTCCATGTAAAATCATAGAACGAATCGCCCGATTTTGCTTCTGTTTCTCAGAAAAAGGGTCGGAATCTTGATGAATAGCAAGTTGTTCTAATATACCTGCCGCAAGTAAAAACTCCCTTTGTTTCGTATGCCACACTGTATGCAGAGCACTCTCTTCTCCTATTTCTTTCAATTCATCCCAATGAATATGTGCTGTTATATCCATTTCTCCTGGATACTTCAAAGGATTTCGGATGAGCCTATGGTTATAATACCCCCTTATACTCCCTTCATGGTGAGCAGGATGCATCCACTCCGCCTTCGTATATCCATAATCAACTGTGATAAATAAGCCTTCCTCGAACCATTTTGCAACTTCTTGCAAATAAGTTTCCATTGCTATTGGTACCTCAAATCGCTGCCCATCAGAAAGTTGAATATGACGCCTTCGAAGGTAACTACTTACTCTTTCTTCTATCGGCCTTAATACTTCTGTAAGTTTTCCTTCATCTGTATACGTTATTCGTACTTCATACAAAATACTATCTCGCTTCTCAACTACTTCAACAGGAAATGCATCAAACAATTCATTTGAAAAAACAACTCCTGTAAAAGACTCACCTAACTCCTCATAGGATTTGTACTGCGAAACATTTGAAAATGAATCAAGTTGATGTTTTTGTACTTTTCTATGGAAAGAACTTACTTCAACGATAGAATACCGTAACTCTATAAAAGTCTCTGGAGAGAGGTGTTTCCATTCTTGTAAAACAGCATAAGCAAATCTTCCTGTTCCTCCACCAATTTCACAAATATTTGGAGGGATTTCTCCATTTTCAACAAGACGGATAAAAAAACGTGCAAATGTCTTTGCAAATACAGAAGAAATATTACTACTTGTAAAAAAGTCTCCATTCCTTCCGATTTTCTCACGTTCTTTCATATAATATCCGCAATCTTCATCATATAGTGCAAGGTTCATATATGTACTATATGAAATCGAATAATCCTTTTCTTTTTCCATCCATTTTCTTAAAACGAACTCCATCCCCGTATAGCTCCTTATTGTAAAAATGGATTATTTTCTTTTTCGAAACCGATATTTGTTTCTGGACCATGTCCACATAATACCGCTGTATCATCTGGCAGTACAAATAATTTTTCTTCAATGCTCCCAATTAATTCTGCAAAACTTCCACCTGGTAAATCTGTTCGACCAATACTCATTTGGAATAATACATCTCCTGAAAATATAGCATTTGCCTCTTTACAATAATATGAAATACTACCCGGAGAATGCCCTGGCGTCTCAAACATTTCAAATGTAAAAGATCCAATTGTTAAAGTTCCTTCTCCTTTAATGATTTGATCAGCAGGTTTTGCTGTAATGCTTCGATTCATCATAAAAATTTGTGAACCATTGACAGTCGCATCTCCTAACCAATCTGCTTCCTCTTTATGTACATATACCGGAATATGAAAAGCCTCCCTCACTTCATCGACTGCACCAATATGATCAAAATGAGCATGCGTTAATAAAACTGCAAGCGGCTTTAATTGTTCTTCTTGTAAATACGTTACAAGCTTCTCTCCTTCACTACCTGGATCAAAAATAATACACTCTTTTTGATCATTGATTAAAATATAGGCATTTGTTTGTAATGGTCCTAACGGCATTTGTATCCATTTCATTTTTAAATCTCCTCCAGTTGTTAAACTTACTTTTATGATACAACATTTCTTCCCCTCAGGAAAAGAAACGGTGCTATCTCGACAATCATTTCTAAAACATGTACAATAAAAAAGAACAAATATTTAAAAAACTCAAACGAAAGAATGAGAGAGCAGAGGGGGATCATATATGGGTCTTGTTATTATTTTTGCGCTAGTCACTCTGTTAGCTGTATTCGCCACTCTTAGAACGTTACGTGAAAAAAATCTACTTGCAGGCGGCTTCGCTGTTGCAACTGTACTTGTTTTCGGATGGTTTACGTTTATGACTGTCCTTAATAGCGGATACCCACCAGCTCATTAATTCACTTACAGTTCTATTCTCCATCAAGATTTTGCATAAAAAGAGGAAGGGACTCCCCCTTCCTCTTCTCATTATCATATAAACATCAGTAGCCTCATCTTAATTTTCATTCAGCCTCACTGATTCTATTCTTTATTTCATAACTTCATATTTATACTTCTTCACAAGCCAAGCTCCGCCGATTACACCAGCATCATTACCAAGCCTTGCGATCGCTAACTTCGTGCTCTTAGCAGCACGTGAAAATGCATACTGTTTAAAATAGCGCTGAATTGGTTGTAACAATGCATCACCAGCTTTAGATACACCGCCGCCAATTACAATTTTTTCTGGATTTAACGTACTAGAAAGATTCGCTACAGCTAATCCTAAATAAGAAGCTACTTTTTCTACAACTTGTTCCGCTAAAGCGTCACCTTTTCCAAGTGCTTCAAATACATCTTTAGATGTAATACGTCCCTCTTCTTCTAACATTGAACGAAGTACACTTGGTTCATCTGTATTTTGTAATTTTTGCATAGCAACACGTACGATACCTGTTGCTGAAGCCACTGTTTCTAAACATCCAGATTTTCCACAGTTACAAGGAAATGCATTTTCTGTTACGACTGTAATATGTCCGATCTCACCAGCAGCACCACTTACACCGTGCACAATTTCACCGTTTGCAATTACACCGCCGCCAACGCCAGTTCCAAGTGTCATACAAACAAGATCTTTCGCTCCCTCACCAGCACCTTTCCACATTTCACCAAGCGCTGCTAAATTTGCATCATTATCAACTACAACAGGTAAGCCTGTTTCTACTTCTAATAAATCTTTTAATGGATAGTTTTTCCAACCTAAATTAACTGCTTCATAAATCATACCAGAAGCGACATGCACTGGCCCAGGCGCACCCATACCAATACCAATTAACTTGCTCTTTAATTCTTCTAATTCTTCTAACTTTTTATCAATTGCTTTCGCTACATCTAATGTAATATGTTTGCCTTGCTCACTTGTATTCGTTGGGATTTCCCACTTATGTAAAATTTCACCGTACACATTAATAAATGCTAATTTAATCGTTGTCCCACCAAGGTCAACACCAACTAACCACTTTTCTTCCATATTTGCTAACCTACCTTTATCTAATTCTTGCTCATTTCTTTTTGAATCTCTTGCTTCAATAAAAATAAAGCTGTTTGATAGTCTTTTGGCTCAATCAGCTGTGATTGATCTAATTCCCGCAACTCATCTTGCATTAATTGTAAATCAGCGATTCGATCACCTGTGTAAATGATTGTTCCAAATTTTTTTAGCAATTGCTGAATATCATAAATTGATATCATTTTATCACCCTCTATGCCCACTTATTATGGAAATATAATAAGAAAACGTTCACATATTTTATTATAATCAACAAGAAAAAGCCTCGTCAATTTTTATTTGTCTATACAAGTTCATTTTGAACAATTGTTTCTTTTTCTGTAATAATTTTTTGTACATTTTGATCAAATGGCTCTGTTGGAATATAACTTACAAGTTGAAAATCAAAAGCTAATGATAGCGTTTTCCCTTCATACTGCAACAAATAGCGATCATAATAACCACCGCCGTATCCAATACGTTCCCCTCGTCTTGTATATGCAACTCCAGGTACAAAAAGAAGATCAATTTCATTTGCTTCTGATTCTACTGTTAGCGCAGGAATGGGTTCACGCAAGTTCATATACACTGTTTCTAATTGATCAAAATTTGTTATTTGACGAAAGATCATTGTTCTTGTCTCTCGATTACACTTTGGAACAACGACTTTTTTTCCTTCTCGCCATGCTTGTTCGATAATTACATATGTATTAACCTCATGTTCCATCGAAAGAGTAATTCCGATTGTTTTCGCTTCTCTCCACTCTTTTTGTTTATATAAAGAAAATACGATTTGTTCTGATAAAGTTTTGTGCTGTTCTTTCGATAAAGAATTCATTTTTTCTACTATTTTCTTACGTAAACGTACCTTCTCCTCTTTCACACGCTCTTCCCCCTATAAAGTAATCCTTACTCGTTTTTAAATTATCGCAAAATGAATTACGTTCTTGTGAACAGTTTATCATTTTTTTCGTGGATCATCACTTTTCTATAAGAGCTGCAAAAAAAAAGAAACAGTAGGAAATATTCCTACTGCTTACTTTGTTTCACGGTGTAACGTAGACTTCTTGTCACGCTTGCAATACTTTTTAAGCTCAAGGCGCTCCGTGTTGTTACGTTTATTTTTCTTTGAGATATAGTTACGATCTCCGCATTCTGTACATGCTAGAGTAATATTCACACGCATTCTTATTTCCCTCCAGTCACTAATAACTTAAATCAGACTATACTATAATACCACTTTTAAAACAAAAATTCTACACCTTTTGATATTGTCTAATCTTTTCTATAAGAGTTTTCATATTTTCCTTTGCTATTACTGGATTTCTCGCATGTGAATATACAAGAAATTTGGGATGTTTTGCATCAGAAACAATATAAGACCACTCTTTTTCCGTATATTTAAATTGAATTCCCTCTAATACTTCGACCTCCCTTTTTTCCATATCTTGCAATAACATTCCCATTACTTTCCCTTTTTCTTTCCACGAACAAACAACTTCATCACATAATAAGTAAAGGGGTGGCGATTGCTCTAACATCGTCAACAATGTATTTCCTTGCCGAGCAATTAGTTCGAATAATTTTCCAATTCGATATAAACTATCTTGCTGCCATCTCATCTGAGATTCACTTTGTTCACCATACATATAAAAAAGAAGATAGCACTCTCCTAATTTTAATGATAATGGATAAACACTTTCTGTTGTCTCAAGTAATAAATCAGGGACGTCGATTTCTTCACAATTTACACTTTGGTAAATACTACCATAATTGTCGTATAATTCAAAATTATTCCCTTGTTCATAAAACATAAGAGCCATATGAGCCCTACTTGATTTCATTAACAATTTAACATGTTCTTTTTTTTCACTAGCATGAACCCATGTAATTGTGCAACCTAGCTTTTGCAAGAAGGATATAAGTAGGGACTGAAACATTTCATCTCTTTTATTAATAAGAAGGTGAAATGTTTGCTTCTGTATCGTTTCGATATCTAAAGACGCTAAAACAGATTCAACATATTTTTCTAAACAAATATGTACCGTTTCATTTCGTCCTATTTCTTTATCATACACGTAATGAAATGCTTCTGACGTATACGAGTGTTCCAATTTTTTTTGTTGTTTATACGATAGCCGTATACCTTCTTTACCATAGAGTTGAATGACAATTCCTTCTTCTTGTTCAAAGTGAATAAAAACGCCCCCGGTACACCCGAACTCATGAATTGCATATCGAAAAGCCGAATCGTTCATCTCTTGACATTCCATCGTATACAAGCCAACCCCATGAATTGCATGTAGAAATAACTTTTTAAACATATCAATTTCTACATCCCTATATCCTCCAACTAATATGCGCTCCCCTTTCGAAAAAAGAGAACCATATGCCATTGCTACTTTTACAACAAATTGAGGTGTCATTTCTATATTCCCTCTGCCGACCACCCTACTTTTTTGTAACCAACCTGATGTTTTTTCATTTTCAGTGATTCCTGACGAAGCAATAATCGAGTGACTATCAATAACTTTACCCGGCCATAGTTTTCCATTTTGTTGTATCACTGTATTTTTTCCAATTTGACAATGATCTGCTACCACACTTTTCTCAAATAAAGTAACATCATCTTTGATCATTGTGTTTTCTCCAACGGTAGCCTCTAATAGCTCACAACGTTTTCCTACATGCGTATGAGCAAGAATAATACTTTTTTGAAGATTCGCGCGGTCCGATATAGTGCATTGCTTACCGATAATTGAATAAGGATCAATGATCACCCCTGCCCCAATAGTTGCCCCTTCTCCGATAAAAGACGGTCCTTGTATTTTTGTTCCCTTTTCAATCGTTACTCCTTCTCCCATCCAAACCATTGGTAGTACTTCCGTATAAGAAATCGGTACCCGTACTTTCTTTGTAAGTAAGTCAAACTGAGCCTGCCGATATTGATCTAACGTACCAATATCTAACCAATAACCTTCCGCTTCATATCCAAAAAGCACTTTTTTATTTTCTAACTGTGGAAATACATGCTGACTAAAGTCAAAAAATTGTGCTGATGAAATATAAGAAAAAATTCCGGGGTCCATAATATAAATTCCTGTATTTACAATATTGGAAATAACTTCATTCCAACTTGGCTTTTCCATGTAACGCATAATTTCATGCTCTCTATTCATAACAACTGAACCAAATGACAGTGGGTTTTCCACTTCCTTCACGAACATCGTAACTAGTCTACCCCTACACTTATGAAATTCAATTCCTTTCGACAAGTTAAAATCTGTCAATGCATCTCCACTAATTACAACAAATGGCTCATCTAAAAACGATTCTGCTTGCTTAATACTCCCTGCTGTACCAAGTGGTGGTGAATCTTCGAAGTAGTGTAACTTTACTCCCCATTTACTCCCATCACCAAAATATCTCTTAATAGCCGCACCCATATATTGAACTGTAATTGCAATCTCATGAATACCATGCCGCCTTAGTAACTCAATATTATATTCCATAACTGGTTTTTCAAGTAATGGTAACATCGGCTTTGGAAGATTGCATGTTAACGGTCTAAGACGCTTTCCTTTCCCTCCAGCTAAAATAACCCCCTTCATATACATTCATCCTCCACTTTTATAATGTTGAACGATCTTGTATACCATATGTATGTCACTTATGTAGAAATTAACCTTTTCACTTCATTATAATTAATAGTAAGCGCTTACTTATTAATTTAATAAGAGAAAATCATAAAGCGAAACTTCAATCAATTCTCCTCCTTCACTAATTATTCATCTTCACAAATCGGGCTTTACTAAGTAGTAAGAATTTTACTCTCCTATAACAGCCAAATAAACAAATACCACCTATATTGTTTCATTTTTCCATATCGCATTATGATACATCTTATCATCATAAATAAAACAAGACAACGAGCCTTTTTTGTCATGTTTTGACTAAAAAAGCAAGCGATATCTCATCACTTGCTGATATTTTCTTCCTATTCATTTAACAAATAATGTTTCCCTTTCACCAAATAAAAAACATTCTCGGCAATATTTGTAATGTGATCTGCTACACGCTCAATGTAACGTGCAATAAAAGATAATTGTGTAATTTGCGTAATCGCCTCAGGATGTTCAGGGATAGAGGAAATAAATTCTCGAATCGCTCTCCCATATATTTCATCAACAGAATCGTCCAATTCCGCAATTTGTTTTGCAAAGGTTAAATTTTCTTCTTGATATGCTTCTAACGATAAATTTAACATATCCGTAGCAATCGTAAACATCTCTCCTAGATTGTGCAAACTGACAGATACATCTTTTTCTCCGAGCCGAATTGTTGATTTAGCAATATTTACGGCATGATCTGCAATACGCTCTAAATCAGTCGCTGTTTTAATCGAAACAAAAATTCTTCGCAAATCGCTTGCAACAGGTTGCTGCTTTGTAATTAACATAAGTGCTAGGTCATTAATTTCTTCTTCTAAATTATCCATGCGATAATCACCATCAATGACTTCCAACGCCGTTTCTACATCTCTCTTCTGAAGCCCTTCCATAGAACGAGAAAGAGCTTCTCCTGCCAATTCTCCAAGTTCAATTACCTTTTGCTGCAATGTTTGTAGATCATAATGAAATTGCTCCCTTACCATGTTTCTTCCCCCTTTATTTATTACATACATAAAAAATGATAAATGCCCCTTTTAAGAGGGACATTTACTCTTATATAAGCTGCTCTGATCATATTAACCAAATCGTCCTGTAATATAATCTTCTGTTCGTTTATCTGTAGGTGTCGTAAATAATTTGTTTGTATCTGTATATTCAACAACCTCACCACTTAAGAAGAAAGCTGTCTTATCAGAGATACGTGCTGCTTGTTGCATATTATGCGTTACAATGACAATACTAAAATCTTTCTTTAACTCTTGAATTAATTCTTCAACTTTTAGTGTAGAAATCGGATCCAATGCTGATGTCGGTTCATCCATTAAAATTACATCCGGTTCAATTGCTAAACAACGTGCGATACATAAACGCTGTTGTTGTCCACCAGATAAACCATATGCGTTATCATGTAATCGATCTTTTAATTCATCCCAAATCGCTGCACCACGTAAACTTTTTTCAACAATTTCATCAAGTGTTTTCTTATCACGAATACCATGAATCTTTGGACCATAAGCAATATTTTCATAGATAGATTTCGGAAATGGGTTCGGCTTTTGGAATACCATTCCAACATGCGTACGTAGTTCTTCAACGGGATATGACTTATCAAAAATATTTCGATCTCGATATTCAATGACTCCCGTCGTGCGAACGATAGGTACGAGTTCTACCATGCGATTTAATGTTTTTAAATATGTTGATTTTCCACAACCACTCGGCCCAATAATTGCCGTTACTTCATTCTCATGAATACTTAAATTAACATCTTTTAACGCATGATCTTCTCCATACCATAAGTTTAAGTTTTTTGTATCGAATACAATCTTCTTCGTCGCTGATTCAACTTTCGTTTCATTTTTCACCTGTACGTTTACTACTGTTGCTACCATTTTGAATTCCCCTTTCATCCACTACTTACGATTTCGTAACCATAAGACAACCGCATTCATAATAAGCAACAATCCTAATAAAACAATCATACCGGCTGCTGCTACATGCTGAAATTCCTCTTGCGGTCTACTCATCCAATTAAAAATTTGAATCGGTAAAACTGTAAATCTATCAAACATGTTAAGTGGGATATAATTAGCGAAAGCAAGCGCTCCAATGACTAATAGTGGTGCTGCTTCTCCAATTGCCCTCGATAAGGCCAAAACACATCCCGTTAAAATTCCTGGCAAGGCAGTTGGCAATACAATCTTATACATTGTTTGCCATTTTGTAGCACCAATGCCATACGAAGCTTCTAACAGAGAACGCGGCACCATACGAATCGCTTCTTGACTCGATACAACGACAGTTGGTAATACAAGAAGACTCATCGTAAACGCTGCGGTTATTATACTCTCTCCTAACTGAAGACCGTATACAAAAATTGTTAAACCAAGCAATCCAAACACAACCGATGGCACACCTGCTAATGTTTGAATATTTAATTCTACAATTCTTGTGAATACAGATTGCCTTGCATAATGTTCTAAATAAAGAGCTGTACCTACTCCAAATACAAAGGAAACCGGCACTACTATACTCATAAATAAAATTGTTCCTGACAATGCAGCGGCAATACCAGCTTGCTTTGGATTACGTGAAGCAAAGTTCATAAAAAAATCTACCGAAAGGTAACTTACACCTTTTTCAAAGATTTGATACAGTAATAAAATTAGTATGCAAATAGAGAATAGCATTGTCATATAAGAAATTGACTTATATATTTGATCCTTCCAAAAACGTATTACCATATTTTCTTTTATTTTCTCATGATTCAGCATTCGCATCTTATATCGCCTTTCTAAAACGGCGCATAATCTGCTGCGAAATTATATTCATCATGAATGTAAACATGAGTAACGTCGCTCCTACAGCGTACATGCTGTAGTACGTGGTCGTTCCATGGGGAGCATCACCTAAGCTTACTTGCACAATATAAGCCGTTAACGTTTGAATCGAATGCGTCGGATCTATCGATACATTTGGAGTTGAACCTCCAGCAATGACAACAATCATCGTTTCACCAATCGCACGTGAAGCCGCTAATAGGATTGCAGCCATAATACCGGTAAACGCCGCTGGAAACACAACCTTTCGCACAGTTTCAAAACGCGTTGCCCCTAGCCCAAGCGAAGCCTCTTTTATTCCTTTAGATACAGCCCTCATCGCATCTTCAGAAAGCGAAGCGATTGTCGGGACCATCATAATCCCTATAACTATGCCTGGACTAATTGCATTAAAGAACTGTAAATCTGGAATGACACGCTGTAAGGCCGGTGTGACGATTGTTAAAGCAAAAAATCCATATACTATTGTAGGAACACCTGCTAATAGCTCTAAAATAGGCTTTAGTATTTTTCTAACAAAGGGTGAAGCATATTCATTTAAAAATACGGCACATCCTAATCCAATTGGAATAGCTACTATCATCGCAATTGTTGTTACAAGTACGGTCCCACATATAAGAGGAAGTATCCCAAACTTAGGTTCTTCAAAAAATGGTAACCATTCTTTTTCAGTGAAAAAAGAATACATTGGTATTTCACGAAAAAACATAATCGTTTCATTCGCTAGCGTAACGATAATGCCGATCGTTGTTATAATAGATACACTAGCAATTGCCTTTAATAGTAATGGAACTATTTGATTGATTCGCTGCGTTTTCTTTCTTTTGATTGTATTTCTTTCAATCAAATGTTGCACAGAAAATGTAATTTGACTTTTGTCATTTCGAGCCAAAGATGAAAACCCCTTTCCACCCTGACATTATCTTTTTATTTCTGTTAACATTCGCAGCTGTTCACTATATTTCTTTTGCGGTAACTTAACATATCCGACTTCTTCAGCAAGACTACCCGCATGTTGCATCATAAATGTCATATACTCTGCCACACTACTTTTATTTCGAATCGAAGCATGATTTACATAAGCAAACAGTGACCTAGACAATGGTTTATAAACACCAGATTGAATGGTTTCTTTCGTTGGTAGTACACCGTTTACCTTTATAGCTTTTACCTTATCTCGATTTGCCATATAATACGCGTATCCCACAAATGCAATTGCATTTTTATCATTCATTACCCCTTGCATAATGACTTGATCGTCTTCAGATAAAGAAGTTGTTTTTGCAAGGCGGTTGTCTTGCAGGACAACACTTTGAAAATAATCATAAGTACCCGAATCAACACCTGGTGCATAAAATTGTACCTCTTCATGCGGCCATTTCGGATGAATATGTGACCATCGTTTCGTTTTCCCATTTTCACTCCATAATAGACGTAATTCTTCTATTGTCATATTATCTACCCATGTATTTTGACGATTCACAATGATTGTGAGGCCATCATAAGCAATTTCAAATGGTGTAAACTGGATGGAGTTTTTTCTCATAAAATCTTCTTCTACTTGTTTCATCTTACGTGAAGCATTATTTATATCCACTTCACCTTTTCCAAAACGATGGAATCCTCCTCCTGTCCCAGATATACTAATAGAAATTTTTACACGTGGTTCTTTTTTTGTGTATTCTTCCGCTATCGCTTCCATAATAGGAAAGACGGTTGAGGATCCATCAACTCTCACTTCCCTCACATCATTAGCAGCGGATGAAGTAGACACATTATAAAACATAAAACATGTCGATATTGATAAAATCTTGATACATTTTCTTGTCCACTTCACGTGTAGTCCTCCTAGAAGTATCCCGAAGTAACAGGATTACAGATATAAGAATACTGCCTAACTATTAATTCGGTTTTAATAATTTGTAAAAGTTTTGTAAAGTTCAACTTAATGTGAAGGATACGATGCTCCTTTCTCTTATTTACTTCTTTTCTCAAAAGTAAATATATGACCGGCCATACTATGAGAAAGTTCATTTTTCAGCACCGAATTTTGTATATATGATATGCTCGTCCACAATTACTAAACTCTATGCATAAAATACAAAAAAAAGCACACTATCTTTTGAGATAGTGTGCCAAATTCACATATTTTTATTCTTCTTCTTTACTCTTCGGTGCTTCCCCTGTAACTTCTTGTTTTTTCAATTCAAAGTAAGCATCCATAATTTCACGACCAATGTATCCATTAATACCAGTTTTATCATCATGTACCCATGGAACAACAACGGAGAACGCCACTTCTGGATTATCCAGCGGTGCATAACCTACTAACGTTAAGTTATAAATGATTTTGCGCTGACCATTTGCATCTCTTCCTATTGCTTTATCACCGCCGTAAGGTATCTGAGCTGTTCCAGTTTTTCCAGCAGCTTTATATGGTGCACCAGTAAAGTATTTTGTCCCAGTGCCCCCCTGGTCATTGAACACTTGTCTAAATCCTTCTTGCACACGCTTAATTTGTTCTTCAGGCATATCAACACGATTTAATACTTTCGGTTCCATCGATTCAATTACTTTTCCAACTTCATCTGGTTTCGAGGTTGGTTGACGGATTTCTTTTACAACTTGTGGTTGCATACGATAACCACCGTTTGCAATTGTAGATACATATTGTGCAAGCTGAAGTGGTGTATAGTTATCATACTGTCCAATTGCTAAGTCTAATAAGAAACCAGGCGTATATTCTGGACCTTTAAGTCCTGCTGTTTCATTCGGCAAGTCAATACCTGTTTTCACTCCAAGACCAAACTGACTGAAATAATAACGCATATCCTCAAATGCTTTTTTCTTAATATCTAATGTACCACCTCTAACATATGGTACTCCAGCAATATTCATGGCTGTTTTAAACATGTATACGTTAGATGACATTTTCAAAGCGGTAAGGTCATCAATATAGCCCATCGTTTTCCAAGAAGATTTTATTGGTGTACCTTTTAATTTAATTGGTTCATCTAGTAATACTGTTCCAGGTTGAATTGCTCCTGTTTGATATCCAGTAAGCACTGTTGCACCTTTTACAGTTGAACCCATCGGATAGGAACTTGTCATTGTTCCTAATGCATAGTCTTTCACTTCTTTTTTTCCATCTTCTTCTACGAGCTGTTTTCCAGCCATAGATAACACTTCGCCATTTTTCGGGTTCATCATCACAACAAATGCACGATCTAAGAGAGGTTCTGCACCTTGATATTTCATTAAGTTCTCTTCAAGAATTTCTTCTACACGTTTTTGCAATTCCATATCAATTGTTAAATTTAGGTCATTTCCTCGTTGCCCCTTAGATACATTTATCGTTTCTAAAATATTTCCGTCTTTATCTGTAATATTTCGCACTTCTGCTTTTGTACCGTGAAGCGTATCCTCATATTGCTGTTCAATATAACTTTTACCGACGCGGTCATTACGGTTATAGTCCCTAACAAGGAAATAATCTAGTCTTTCCCTTGGCAATCCTTCATCTGAGCTTGTTACACCACCAAGTACACTGCGGAACATGTCATCATAAGTGTATTTACGGTCCCAATCAACTGTCGTATCTATACCTGGTAACAACGCTAAATTTTCACTGATAATTGCATATTCTTGTGGTGTTACATCTTTTTTTATAATTTGCGGCGTCATTGCATATCCGCCGTCCATTTTACTCTTAATCGCAAGTATTTCTAAATCTTCCGCTGTTAATTGATTTATTTCTTCCTCTGTCACGCGATTACGCTGACGCTCTGCCATTTCTTTATCATCAATTTTCTTTGCTTTAAATTCTGCTTGGTCTTTCTTTGTAATCTTTTCTTTTGCTTCTTTTTCATGTAAAGAAAGCCAATAATCTTTTTTATCACGTTCTGTTAGTTTATCCGGCGATACTTCTATTAGCTTAGCAAGTTTTTTCGCTGTCTCTAAACGTTCTTCCGAAGTGGATCCTTTCATTCTTGTAAACGTAATTGTACGAACTGGATTATTGTCCACAACCGGTCGACCATATCTGTCAAAGATTTTCCCGCGTGGAACCGGATTACTTACTGTTGAGTTCTCTTTTTTTTCAACCTCATTTTTATAATCTTCACCATGTACAATTTGTACCATTCCAAGCTTTACAATAATCGCTGAAAACATTAAAAACACACAAAAAAACAACACGTTAAGCCGGAACGGAACGTGGGTCTTCTTTTTTTTCTTCTTTTTACTCATACGAACCCCCTCTACCAACAGCTATGTAATAGGAAAGGGACACCTTGTTACAGGTGTCCTCACTGCTGTTTTACATGTCTTTTTATTCTAGCATAAAACTCGGAAGAAGTTAACCTTCTCGTTCAGTATGATTTTGTGTTGTTTCAGGTGCTGGAACCCTTGTCTTATTTAGATTTCCTTCCCCATATTTGACATTTTTAACAGCAAAATAAATAAGTAAATGTCCAGCGCCGAGAATACATAATAAAACAGGTAAGCTTTTTTCTGGCGCAAAAAATGATACTGCACATAAGAAGCTTAAAATGGAACATATTCTCCCGCCGTTCAGCCATAGTTCTCGTACAACAATATACTCAACACGCCACTCTCTCGCCTGCTTTGCTCTTCCAATTACATCATATGTCATAGAACCGTATGGAACGAGCAAAATTGGATACGCAATAGCGATACATGCTGCATAAATGAGTAATTTTACATATGTAACATGAAAAATAACCAAAAATACAACGGCATACAAAATAATTCCACCAAGTAAAATCGATTTTTTTCTCCATTCCTTTTTTAGCATACGTGCAACTAAGTAATAACATACAAATGAAACAGCGGAATTGACTAAACTATACTTCCCTAATGCAAATTCACTTCCTGATGCTAAATAGACATATACAGAAATAACAAAAACAAACGTTCCTTCCCTTAATCCTTGAAAGAAATGTGCGCGTGTAATCCTTCCCCAGTTTTTATCAATCTTCCGCTCTTTCAAAACTTGAACAATTTCATAACGCCCTTCGCATTCTCTTTTCGATAAAAAGAAGCTTATAACAACAGCAATCGCAAATAAAGTTAATGAAAGAAAAAAGATGACTGTATAGCCGCTCCACTTTTCCATACGTGAAATTGTATATCCTGCTGTTATTGGTCCAATCATTCCTGCGAAAGATGTTAGAAGACCAAGAAAACCGTTAAAAAAATCACGCGTTTCCGGTTCCGTAATCTCAAACGTCAACAAATTAAATGCAAGCCAATAAAAACCATATCCAATTCCAAGAAGACCACCAAGTAATAAAATGTAATGTGAGGCATGCGTTCCTGCAAGCAAAACAACAATAAAAAAAGTCGCTAATGTTCCAACTCCTACTCGCAGTAAAATAGCACGATCTATCCGCTTTGCCAATTTCCCTGCAAAAAGGAATGTTAATGGCTGCAAAACAACGCTTGCTAAATTATACAAACCAAGGTTCACATAGTTTTGTGTCTGCTTCCATAAATAAATGTTAACAAACGTGTTGGATAAAGATATCGCGAGCGTGTATAATCCCCCCATAACAAGTAACAATATTAAATCACGGTTCACCTCGACATCGCCAATTACATGTTTCCACTTCATATATAACTCTCCTTTACTTCATGTTCTAGTCTTCCAAAGACCGACGCAATTATGTAAAAGAAAGCATACAAAAAAGCTAGGAGAATATTCCCCTAGCTTCTTCAATATCGACTTATATGAAACGGAATACGCGATATTATTTAGCTTCTTGGTAACGTTTTTCAGCTGCGTTCCAGTCTACAACGTTCCAGAATGCACCGATGTAGTCAGGACGACGGTTTTGGTAATGTAAGTAATAAGCATGTTCCCAAACGTCTAAACCAATAACTGGAGTTTTACCTTCTGTTAAAGGAGAATCTTGGTTTGGAGTGCTTGTTACTTCTAGCTCACCATTATTTACTACTAACCAAGCCCAACCAGAACCAAAGCGAGTTGCACCAGCTTTTGCGAATTCTTCTTTGAATGCATCGAAGCTACCGAATTTCGCTTCAATTGCTGCTGCAAGTTCACCTACAGGCTGTCCACCACCGTTTGGAGATAGAATTGTCCAGAAGAAAGTGTGGTTCGCATGTCCGCCACCATTGTTACGTACTGCAGTACGAATTGCTTCTGGTACTTCGTTTAAGTTTGCAACTAATTCTTCAACACTTTTGTCAGCTAGTTCTGCATGACCCTCTAATGCAGCGTTTAAGTTTGTTACGTAAGTATTGTGATGTTTTGTATGATGGATGTTCATTGTTTCTTTATCAAAGTGAGGTTCTAAAGCATCATACGCATAAGGTAAATTTGGTAATTCATGTTTCGCCATTGTTACATTCCTCCCATTTTATGTATTGCCTAAAATCACTTGGCATACAACTTCATTTTACCCTATTTACAATAGGGTGAAAACAAATTAAATCACATTGTCTTGCTATCAATAACGTAGCAAAATTCCCATTTCTTTTCAAACAAAATGCTCATATATTTCGTCAAAAAAGCTTCCTTCTATTAAGGAAGCTTCTTGTCTACATGATAAACATATGAAATGGATATGGACCCTGTAGGACTCGAACCTACGACCGGACGGTTATGAGCCGTCTGCTCTAACCAGCTGAGCTAAGGGTCCAGAATTATGTATACAGCGGTGGCTAAATTTGAGATTGTACCACCAAATCTCCACTGAACATTCATAAAAGCTAAAAATCGTAAGATATATCGATTAAGAAATGTAAGATAAATTTACCATATAAAAAAGAAAAGTGTCAATTGTATTTTTACCTTTTCGAATCTTAAAGAGCTATCTTACTGCAAGCGAATAATTATATGAATCCATTTTGATTTTTCGACATCCCCCCTGCTACGAGAGACAAAAAGTAACCTACACTCGTTTTCTCCCTTCGTACAAGGCAAGAAAAGAATGTGATCGCCTCTATGCATAGCCGGATGATCTCTCCCATATAAAGAAAAATTTTATTAGTAGCAATTCCTCTCTATATAGCCAAATTACTGAAGTATTAACCTTATTTCGTGTGATATAGCTTGTGATTCTCCAGATTCGTACGTTACAATGATTTTATGCATCAATCTTTCATACATATAGCAAAGGAAGTGGATACATGTCCATATTTACGCAGCTAGTAAAAAGTTTATATTCGCCAAAAGACATGGCACTTTTTCGTTTTCAAAAAATCGGGAAAACAATTCTGTTTATCATGTTATTATGTTTAATTGCAACGATTCCAAAAACTTTTACATTTGGAAATTTCGTACAAGATGTCGTTTCTACTGTACACCAATCAATTGAAAAGGACCTTCCGAATTTTAAAATTGAAAACGGTGAACTTCATGCCGACATCAAAGAACCCATTATAAAAGAAGATGGGAATTTTGTTTTCGTATTTGACCCTAATGCGACAGATACAAATGCATATGCAAATAAACAAGGTGTATTCGTTTTAAAAGATAAAGTTGTATCTACTAATAACAACCAAACACAAATTCAGTCTTATAGCGATTTCGGTAATGGTACATTTGAGAAAAAAGATATACAGAATATTGTATCAGCCATTGATAATATTTATCCGTTTCTCATGTTCGGCGTTGGAATAGCCATTTACTTGATCCAATTATTTATTTCGTTCCTAGGCACAACAATTTTAGCCTTCATTGGTTCAGCCATGGTTGGTCAACGAAAATTATCTTACAAACAAGTTTGGACATTAACAGCTTACAGCTATACAATCCCGACAATTTTCTTTATGATTATGGATTTACTAAAGGTAAATGTACCATGGTCATTCCTTCTATACACTGCTATCATTTTAATTGTTCTGTACTTAACAATTAAAGAAATACCACAACCTAAAGAAAAACACGAACTATAAAAAAATGCCATTTTGGCATTTTTTTTTTGGACAAGCATATATTTCCTAACAAAGGAGTGAGGAATATGAAGAGACTTAGCGCACTCTTACTTGTGCTTGTTCTCGGTTACGTGTTTTATTATGATATAAAAATTGGTACTTTACCAATGTTAAGTTCATACAAAAAAACAACAGCTACTCAAACTGTAAAAAAAGAAAACGTAGATACAAAATCCAAAAAAGAAACAAATATACAATATAAAGCAATTGAAGTAAAAACAGGAGATACTGTTTTATCCATTACAGAAGCAATTAACAAGAAAAAGATTCCTTCTATTGAAAATGTAATCGATGATTTTAAACAATTAAATACAAATACATCTTCTACAAAAATTCAAATCGGGAAATCTTACAAATTCCCGTTATATCAGTGAATCATCACTTAATCCTTGTCAATTACATAAAGGCGCTGATACAATAGTAAAAGTGAAACCGAGCATATAGGTTTCTATCGTTCCATATCACATATACTATTTTTGATATGGAAGGAAAAATAAGAAACTTCTTTTATAAGGAGAGCGATCTATTCGTGAATGAAATGACTCATCGTACAAAAACACGTCCTGTTAAAGTCGGTAATTTAACAATTGGCGGTAATAATGAATTAATTATACAAAGTATGACAACAACGAAAACGCATGATGTAGAAGCAACCGTTGCTGAAATCAAACGGTTAGAAGAAGCGGGTTGTCAAATTGTCCGCGTTGCTGTCCCAGACGAACGCGCAGCAAATGCGATTGCTGATATTAAAAAACAAATTAACATCCCACTTGTTGCTGATATTCATTTTGATTATCGTCTTGCTTTAAAAGCAATTGAAGGTGGCATTGATAAGGTACGTATCAATCCAGGAAACATCGGCCGTCGCCATAAAGTAGAAGCTGTTGTAAATGCAGCGAAAGAACGCGGTATTCCAATTCGTATTGGTGTAAATGCTGGCTCATTAGAACGCCACATTTTAGAAAAATATGGCTATCCTACTGCTGATGGTATGGTTGAAAGTGCCTTGCATCACATTAAAATTTTAGAGGACTTAGATTTCCACGATATTATCGTATCGATGAAAGCCTCTGATGTTAACTTAGCTATTGAAGCATACGAAAAAGCAGCTCGTGCTTTTGATTATCCATTACATCTAGGCATTACAGAATCTGGAACACTATTTGCTGGGACAGTAAAAAGCGCCGCTGGTCTGGGTGCGATCTTAAGTAAGGGTATCGGAAATACACTTCGTATTTCATTAAGTGCTGATCCTGTTGAAGAAGTTAAAGTTGCTCGTGAATTGTTAAAATCATTCGGTCTTGCATCGAACGCTGCAACACTTATTTCTTGCCCAACATGCGGTCGCATTGAGATTGACCTTATCAGCATCGCAAATGAAGTAGAAGAATATATCTCTACACTGAAAGTACCGATTAAAGTCGCTGTACTTGGATGCGCAGTAAACGGACCTGGTGAAGCTCGTGAAGCTGATATCGGTATCGCTGGCGCACGTGGAGAAGGTTTATTATTCCGTAAAGGAAAAGTCGTACGTAAAGTACCAGAAGAAACAATGGTAGAAGAACTCAAAAAAGAAATTGATGTAATTGCTGCTGAAATGGCTGCGAATCAAGAAAAAGAAAAACAAGAGCAATAATAAAAAAGGCTGTCTGGATATTACCAGCAGCCTTTTTATTATACCTTAGTAGTGAAACTAAAAATAAAAGCTCGTCAGTTTCAAAACTGACGAGCCTTTATTTTGTACACTTCGGGCAACGACCATATATTTCAAACTTATGCCCCGTTACCTCATACCCTTTAAAATCTTTATTCATAAAATCCATTGGACAAGAAGTAATTTCTTTTGTCCCACCACAATCTAAACAAATAAAATGATGATGGTGTTCCATAATTGAACATGTAAATCGGAAATGTTTCTCCCCATTTAGTTCTGTTTGTTCTAAAACACCAATTTCAGCAAATACCGTTAAATTACGATAGATTGTATCAAAACTTAGTCCTGGATAATCATCCTTCATATGCTCTAAAACGTCCTTTGCGGTTAAATAACGATTATGAGCCGCAAATAACCGCAACATTTCTTCCCTTTTTCCAGTATGTTTATAGCCTTTTTCTTTCATAAGGCGTAAAGCTTCTGTCAGATTCATAACTATCCCTACTTTATGCAGTTTTTTTCTTCTTCCATAAGATTGCACCGATTAAAATAAGAACTGCTAGCATAACAATTGTACCACCTGGAGCTAAATCAAGCTGATAAGAAGTAAACAGTCCACCGATCACAGAAATTTCACCAAATAAAATGGAAAAGAAAATCGCTTGTTTAAATCCTTTTGCGATGCGGATACTTGCGGCAACTGGTAACGTCATTAAAGATGATACAAGAAGAACCCCAACAACTCGCATCGATATCGCTATAACAAGCGCAACTAAAATAATAAAAACAAAGTGGATCCACTTTGCACCAAGCCCTGTTGATACGGCATATTCCTCATCAAATGATAATAAAAATAACTCTTTATATAGTAGAATAATCGTTGTAATAACTACGATTGCTACAATACCAATAAGAATTAAATCTGTGCTTGTTACAGCGCTAACGCTACCAAATAAGTAACTAAATAAATCCGTATTAAATCCATTAGCAAGCGAAATGAAAATAACTCCAATTCCCATCCCAGCTGAAAGAATAATCGGAATCGCTAATTCTTGGTAATGTTTATATACAGTACGTAACTTTTCGATTAATAGCGCTCCACCTATCGAAAAAATCATCCCCATATATAACGGATTTAAAAATCCACCTGTAAAAATGGTTTTTTCAAGCAATAAACTTGCAGCAATTCCCGATAATGTCACATGGCTTAACGCATCTGCAATCAGTGACATACGGCGAATTACAACAAATACACCGATTAATGGAGCAACCAACCCTATTAAAATACCAGCGTATAAAGAATTACGTAAAAAATCATATTGTAAAAAATCCTGTATCATTATATCCTCCCGTGATGCTCATGATCATGCTCTAAACGATGAACATGATGTCCATATAAAATCGACATTTCTGCATCTTCTAACTCTCGGAATTTCTCAACGTTGCCATGGAAATGTAAATGTTGATTTAAACATGCAACATGGGTCACTTTCTCTGTTACAGCCCCCATATCATGTGTAACGAGTATCAGTGTGATCCCTAGTTTTTTATTTAAATCTTCTAGTATCTCATAAAAGCTCTCCACACTCTTTACATCAATACCCACTGTAGGCTCGTCCAAAATCAGTAATTCTGGGTTACTTACAAGCGCACGCGCAATAAATACACGTTGCTGTTGTCCACCGGAAAGCTCTCCGATGTTACGATTTTGAAATTCACGCATCCCTACGTCTGCGATTGCCTTAGCTACTTTCGCTTTATCGTCTTTTGTTAAGAAGCGAAACAATCCTCTTTTAGAAACCAGTCCCATTGAAACAACTTCAAATACAGTCGCTGGAAAACCAGAATTAAAGCTGTTTGCCTTTTGAGATACATAGCCAACCTTGTTCCAATCTTTAAATTTTTTGCTATCAACATCGAATAACCGAACACTTCCCTTTTTCGGTTTCAAAACACCTAATATACATTTTAACAAGGTCGATTTACCAGATCCATTCGGCCCAACCAAACCTAAAAAAGCTCCCTGCGGAACTTGCAAATTAATATCTTCTAGTACATTTCGCTCTTCATATCGAAATGTCAATCCTTCGATTTCCAATATATTATTCATAGCATCTCACCTATTTTAATTCAGAATGATTCCGATTTATTCCTACTTAAATTATAGTATAGCTTATTATAGTTGTAAACCAATCTGCCCTAAAATAAAGAATATGTTTTAGGGCGACCTTATTATTATAACAAAAAGCAGAGAAAATCTCTCTGCTTTTTAAGACTATTTAAAAACCAAAACAAAGATAGCTATCACATTTTTTCATATTTCAAAACCGATTAGCTCTCTTTTCTTTTCGTTTTTGAACATCCGCTTTTAATGAATAGCAGATTTAAATTTACCACCATTCGTCTCTTGCGTACTCATAATTGTAATAAAGGCATTTTCATCAATTTCATGAACAATTGATTTTAATTTCGTTACCTCAAGACGTGTAACAACAGCATAAATTACTTCTTTTTCTTTATCCGTATAACCACCCTTAGCAACAAGTTTAGTTGTCCCACGACCAAGGCGGTGTAAAATGGCATTTGATACTTCTTCATACTGATCTGATACAATCAGTACTGCTTTCGTCTCATCCAACCCTTGAATAACCGTATCAATTGTTTTAAATGCAATATAGTATGTCATAACGGAATACATCGCCTGTTCAACACCAAATACAAATGCCGCCCAAGCAAAAACAAATAAATTCACAAACATAACAAATTCACCGACAGAAAACGGTAATTTTTTCGTTAATAAAATCCCCATAATTTCTGTTCCATCTAATGAGCCACCATGCCTAATAACAAGCCCTACACCAAGCCCTAAAATAAGCCCTCCAAAAACAGTCGCTAAAATGGGTTCAGTCGTAAATGGTTTAATAGAATGTAATGTTGACTCTATAAAAGCTAAAGCCACAATCGCAAAAGCAGAAGATAACATGAAGGTTTTCCCAATTTGTTTATATCCGGAATACATGAATGGTAAATTGAGGATGACAACTAAAGTAGAGAAACTTAACCACCAAATGTTTGGTGTAAGGTAATCTAGTATGAGGGAAATACCGATAATACCGCCATCAATAATTTTATTCGGTATTAAAAATAATTCAATGGCTACCGCAGCACATGCCGCTCCAAAAACAATCATAACTAAACGATACAATAAATGAATAACACTTTCTTTTCGATGTTGTTTTTTCTCCATACGCCCTCCTTATACATTCTATATGCAGTTTCATTCTTCTATTATAACACACTCCCCTTTTTCTTTTTAAAAAGCAATTAGAGTGTGAATATACACAAGCATCCTACACATATATTTCGGTATAAGAACCACTGAAGGAGGACGACATCATGAACCTTATCAAGCACATTGTAAACAAAAAATTAAATCACATGACCACAAAAGAATTATTAAAATATAGTACAGAATATGGAGTTTCCATTACAACTGAACAAGCTGAACAAATTGTCCCTTTAATAAAAGGAAAAAACATCAATATTTATGATACGGGAGAAAGACTAGAACTTTTGAAAAAGATTGCTAAAGTAACTTCTCCATCTACTGCTCAACAAATCAATACGTTATTCCAGCAACTATTAAAATAAGGAGGGAAAATTCCCCTCCTTACTGTTCTTTAACCTTCTCTAGAAGATTTTCATCAAATGAACCATTCTTTAACATTTCAATCTCAAACTTATATGGTGGTTTTTTATCTTTCTTATCTTCACCTACATACGGCGTTTCAAGAATTTTCGGTACATGCTTTAATTGCGGGTGGTGCACAATGTAGTGCAACGCTTTATATCCAATATGACCGAAACCAATATTTTCATGACGGTCTTTTCCAGCTCCGCGTACATTTTTACTATCGTTAATATGCAACACTTGCAAACGGTCAATTCCAACAATCTTATCAAATTCATTTAGTACGCCGTCAAAATCGTTAACAATGTCATAACCTGCATCATGTGTATGACATGTATCGAAGCATACAGATAGTTTTTCGTTATATTTAACGCCTTCGATAATTTTTGCAATTTCTTCAAAACTACGCCCACATTCTGTACCTTTTCCAGCCATTGTTTCTAATGCAATATTCACTGTTTGTTCTGGTGTTAACACTTCATTCAACCCTTTAATAATCTGAGCAATACCAGCATCAGCACCCGCACCAACATGAGCTCCCGGATGAAGTACAATTTGTTTCGCTACCCCTAGCGCTTCCGTTCTTTCAATTTCCAAACGAAGGAAGTCCACACCTAATTGGAATGTTTCAGGTTTTATCGTATTACCGACATTAATAATATAAGGTGCATGGACAATAATTTCTTCGATACCACTCAGTTCCATATGTCTTCGTCCTGCTTCTATATTCAAATCTTCAATTGGTTTTCTTCTCGTATTTTGCGGTGCACCTGTATAAATCATAAACGTTGTCGCACCGTATGAAACAGCCTCTTCACTTGCTGCTAATAACATTTTCTTACCACTCATAGAAACATGAGATCCAATCTTTAACATCTAATCACCTCTTCAATATACAATAGCTATAATAATAGCATAATTTGTAGAAATATGTAGTGAATTGTTTGCTAGCACAAGAAACCACTATAAAATAAACTTTCCTAGATCACTTCTACTACGAGCGAATAGCAATAAAAAAAGATAAGGGATCCTTATCTTTTTTTATTGCTATATTTTTTCTTCACTTTTTCACGTTCAGTGGCAAGCTTTTTCTTATATCCCGGCTTAACCTTTTTCGGTTTTTTAACAACTTTAGTCGCCATAATATCTAATTCATTATTCGGCTTTTTGCGACTTTGACGACGACGGCGATCGCCTAAGTCCACCCATTCATCTCCACGTAAATCTACATGGTTAAATGTGATATTCCGTTGTTTCTCTAAGCTATCTAATGCTTCTTCATTTGCTGGGTCATAAATCGTCACTGCAATACCTGAATAGCCTGCACGAGCTGTTCTTCCAACGCGGTGAACGAAGAAATCTAAATCAGAAGGAAGTTCGTAGTTAATTACATGACTGATTCCCTCGATATCAATACCACGTGCTGCTAAATCCGTCGCAACAATATATTGGAATTCTAAATCACGAATTTGTTTCATCATTTTTTTACGATCACGCGGAGATAAATCACCATGAATACGTCCAACTTTTAATCCACGCTCCGTTAATCCATTCGCAACTTCTTCTGCCATCTTTTTCGTATTTGTAAAGACAATTGCTAAATACGGCTTAAATTGAAGTAACATTTTGTTCACTAATTCAATCTTATTACGATGTCTAGAAGGAACTAAATAATGCTCAATATTTCCCGCCGCAACTTGTTTCGGATTAATATGAATGTGCTCTGGATTCTCCATGTATTTTTTCATAAACGGTTTTAATTTTTGAGGAATCGTTGCAGAAAAAACGAGCATTTGCAAGTTTTTAGGCATACGTGCTGCAATTTTATCAACATCTTGAATGAATCCCATATCAAGCATCAAATCTGCCTCATCGACAATGATAGTAGAAGCCGTGTGCACAAATAGTGCTTGTTCTTCTACTAAATCTTTAATACGCCCTGGTGTTCCAACAACAACATGAGGTTGCTTCTTAAGCTTTTCAATGGATCGTTGTTTGTCTGTTCCACCAATTAAACAACGCGCTGTAATCATTTGACCTTCTGCACAAAACTTTGTTAACTTTACAATCTCTTGATAAATTTGTTGTGCTAATTCACGAGTAGGTGCTGTAATAACTAATTGTACCTCTTCTCGTTTTGCATCAATTCTGTTTAAAGTTGGAAGTAAGTATGCGTGTGTTTTTCCAGAACCCGTTTGAGACTGTCCAATTACACTCACACCTTTTTTCACAACAGGAAAAATTTTCTTTTGAATTTCTGTCGGCTCCGAAAAGCGTAGTTCACGAACTGCATCTATTAAAAATGGTTGAAAATTATATTGTGTAAATGTTTGTAGTGTCATAAGTTACACCTTCTTTCTAAAATTTCTACTGCGCGCACAAATCAGTCAAGTCTACATTATATCGAAATCTAATAGTAAAATCCATCTTTAGTTTAGGTTTTTACTTCAAAAACTAACCTTCTTTCTTTTCATTGCATATTGTATGTGTATATACCTAGCTAAAGAAAGGAGGATTTCTCTTATGTATCCGAAACCCCCTATGGGGCAAATGTATGCAGGACAACAGCAACCATACAGCCCATATCCCATACCTAATTTACCGCCTATGATGCAAAAAAAGAAAGGATTTCTCGCTAGACTATTCAAAAAACACGATCCAACTCAGCCATTTATGCAAATGGCTCCCCCCTATCGACAAATGGAAGGGCAACCGATGATGCATCAACATCAGCAACCCTATATGCAGCAACCTCAACAAATGATGCCGCCTCAAATGAACGATCCGAATGAAATGCGCGGCTCAGCACCGGTAGCACCTAGCGGCGGTATAGGTAGCTTTTTTTCCAATTTAATTTCCAATCCTACAGGCATGTTAAATAATATTGAAAAGGTTGCTCAAGTCGCTCAATCTGTTGGACCTGTCGTGCAACAATACGGTCCCATTGTCCGCAGTATACCGAGCATCGTAAAAATTCTCACTTCTGGAAAAGGTACCGCTGAAGAATCGGCGGAAGAAGTGGAAGTAATCGCTACACCTCCACCACCTTCACAAGGGAAAAAAAAGAAAAGAATAGTTTTGGAGCCAGTTATTGAAAAAGAGCCCATGAAAGAGAATATCCCGCGTACGGCACCAAAACCCAAACTATATGTCTAACAATCCTTTGTTTTCTGTCCGCTCCTCCTTTATAATGGAAAAGACTATGTACAAAAAAGGATCTCTTGTTTAGAAGGAGAGGATTACTCACATGAAGATTGTAAAAATTTCCCCTCGTGGTTATTGCTACGGTGTTGTTGATGCAATGGTCATTGCACGCAATGCCGCACTAGATAAAACATTACCGAGACCAATTTATATTTTAGGTATGATTGTTCACAACAAGCATGTAACCGATGCTTTCGAAGAAGATGGCATTATTACATTAGATGGTCCAAGTCGATTGGAGATTTTAGACAAAATCGATTCTGGTACTGTTATTTTCACAGCGCATGGTGTTTCTCCAGAAGTTAAACAACGTGCAAAAGAAAAAGGATTAACGACAATCGATGCAACATGTCCAGATGTTACGAAAACACATGACCTCATTGAAGCAAAAAAAGCGGAAGGATACCATGTGATTTACATTGGCAAAAAAGGGCATCCAGAACCAGAAGGCGCGGTTGGTATCGCACCTGATATCGTTCATCTTATTGAAAAAGCAGCGGATTTAGAGACACTGGAAATCCCAACAGAGAAAATTTTAGTTACAAATCAAACAACAATGAGCCAATGGGACGTTCAGCACCTTATGGAAGACATTCAGAAAAAATTCCCAACAGCTGAATTTCACAAAGAAATTTGCTTAGCAACACAAGTACGTCAAGAAGCTGTTGCTAAGCAAGCTGATGTTGCTGATTTAACGATTGTTGTTGGTGATCCAAAAAGCAATAACTCAAACCGTTTAGCTCAAGTATCCGAGGAAATTGCCGGTACAAGGGCATACCGCGTTGCGGACGTAAGCGAAATTCAATTAGAGTGGCTGCAAGGTATTGAAAACGTCGCTATTACCGCAGGTGCATCTACACCAACGCCAATTACAAAAGAAGTAATCGCCTTTTTAGAACAGTACGATCCGATGAACCCAGCAACTTGGGAACGCAAACGGAATGTACCGCTTCAAAAAATCTTGCCGCGTGTAAAAGCAAAAAAACAATAAAAAAAATCCGTTGCTAATGAGCTAGCAACGGATTTTTTTATTTTACTTATACAAAAGTAAACGGATCTGTATGTAACTGAGAAGCATGAATTTGCACAGCAAATTTTTTCTCATCTACCTTTTGTTGTAATTGTTTTTGTACACCTTGCTTCATCACTTTTTCCACATTATGTCCTGGGTCAACAATATTTAATCCAAGCATCATCGCATCGTGTGCAACATGATAATACATATCGCCTGTCACATACACATCTGCTCCTTTATATTTTGCTTGCGTAATATATTTATTCCCATCACCGCCAAGCACTGCTACTTTCCGTACTTTATCGTCTAATTTCCCAACAACTCGCGCTCCGTTTACATCTAATGCCGATTTCACATGTTCAGCAAACTGCCCTAATGTCATTTCTTCTTGCAAGTATCCAATCTTTCCAAGCCCCAATGTCTCCCCCTTATTATCAAGCGGGTATACATCGTAGGCAACTTCTTCATATGGATGCGTTGTTAACATTGCTTTTACTACTTTTCGCTCCAGTGAAGCTGGAATAATTGTTTCGATCCTTATCTCTTCCACACGCTCTAACTGTCCAGTTTCGCCTATATAAGGATTTGTTCCGTCCTGAGGTATAAATGTACCTATTCCTTCGCTATTAAACGTACAATGGCTATAGTTACCGATATATCCAGCTCCAGCATTCCCAAGAGCTTTGCGAACATCTTCAGCATGTGTTACAGGCACAAACACAACAATTTTTTTCATTTCTTCCGAGTATGTCGGAACAAGTACTTCTGTATTTTGCAAGCCTAATGCATCTGCAAGTAAATCATTCACCCCACCTTTTGCGACATCGACATTTGTATGCGCCGCATAAACAGCGATATCATTTTTGATGCAAGTTTCAATAATCCGCCCATACGCCTTATCTGTATGGATTGCTTTTAATGGATTAAAAATAAGCGGGTGATGAGCAATAATTACATTTGCTCCTATTTGAATCGCTTCTTCTACAACCGCTTCTGTAACATCCAGTGCAATCAATACATGCCCGACCTGCTTATTTAACGCCCCAATTTGTAAGCCTATCTTGTCACCTTCCATTGCTAGATGTTTTGGATACATGCTTTCAAATAAAGAAATCACTTCATGACCATTTGGAATTTTACTCATGATAAAACCTCCTCTATCATTTTCATTTTCTCGACTACTTCAATCCGTTTCGCTTTTGTATCTTCCGATTCTGTCGCACGTTCCAGCTGCTTCAAGATATTTTGAAAGTTTTTCAGTTCATTTTCCCATTTTTCTACAAACGCATCACTTTTTTCCTTCATCAAAAATGGTCCGATAAATAGCTCAGCTTGTTTGTCTTCATGATAAGGAGTGAGTGGATCACCTTTTTCTCCCACTAAAATCTCATAAATCTTTCCATCTTCTTTTATAATTTTCTCATGAATAAGCTCCCAGCCATTTTCAATAAACCATTCACGAATATGATGCGCTGCAATATTAGGTTGTAAAATCAAGCGAGTTACACCACTTAGCTTCTCTTTTCCACTCTCTAAAATATCACGAATTAACGCTCCACCCATGCCAGCAATTGTAATAACATCGACTTCTCCTGGTGTAATAACAGCTAGACCATTCCCTTTACGAACATCTACTTTTTCTTGCAAGCCGCTCTCAGCTACCGTAGCTTGCGCAGAACGGAACGGTCCATCTACCACTTCTCCTGCTACTGCCTTTGTAGCAATATTATTTATAATTGTATAGCACGGTAAATACGCATGATCAGAACCAATATCCGCAACTGTAGATCCTACTGGAATCTCCCGTACTACTTCTTCTAATCTTTTGGAAAGCTTCACTTCATTCATTTATTTCCATTACTCCTTCTCTTGTCAGTCTGTCTCCATGATAATGAATTTACAGTAGTTGTTGCAAGTAAAGAAATAAAACAATTCCTTTATCTAATCGTATTCTAGAAAGAAAAGACAAGAAAAACAAGCCTTTTGCTATAAGCAAAAGGCTTGTTTTTTAAACTTTATTTTTTCTTCGCTAACCAGTCTGCTACTTTAGAAGCTTGATCTGCCGGAATTAAATTCGGTGGCATGTTTCCTTTTCCTTTTGAAATCACTTCTTTAATTTCATCTTTAGAGAGTTTCCCGCCAATTTTTTGTAAATTCGGCCCCACAGCACCTTGCAACTGATCACCATGACAACTCGTACAATTTTGCTTCACAATGTCCTCTGGTTTTGATGCCGCTTGTGTAGTTTTCCCCCCATTTTTTTTCGCTTCAGCTAGTTCTTTTGATTTATACAATCCCTCAAACGAAAATACAAACATAATAACAATTCCTAGTACAGCAATGAGTGCAAACGGAATCAACGGATTACGTTTCATATTTCTTCTCCCCCCTCTATGCCCCCTAATAATTAGATGATTCAGTTATTTCCATTGTACTTGAAAACGCTCTATCAGAAAAGACAAAACTATCAGTTGTTACAAATATTCCATAAATTCAGTTTATTTACTTTCTTCCTTTTATCACATATTATTTTGATAAATATCAACGCTTTTCATCATATTTTTTGTTTTTCTACATATATTTTTGTATAGAATAAACGAAATTAATCGAAAAATCGAAAAATGAGCATTTGCAAATCAAAAGACAATTCTGTAAAATAAATTACAAGAATTGTAATCGTTACTAACAACTAAATTTTAACAAAAATTAACAAAATAAAAAAGTTTACTTCACAAATGTGAAGTAAACTTAGAAAGAACCCTATTCTAAGAAATCTTTTAGACGTTTGCTACGGCTTGGATGTCTTAATTTACGAAGCGCTTTTGCTTCAATTTGACGAATACGCTCTCTCGTTACACCGAACACTTTTCCAACTTCTTCAAGCGTACGAGTTCGTCCATCATCTAAACCGAAACGAAGACGTAGAACATTTTCTTCACGATCTGTTAGTGTATCTAACACATCCTCTAATTGTTCTTTTAGCAGTTCATACGCTGCATGATCTGCAGGTGATGTTGCTTCTTGGTCTTCAATGAAGTCACCTAAATGGGAGTCATCCTCTTCACCAATTGGCGTTTCAAGAGAAACCGGCTCCTGTGCAATCTTTAAAATTTCGCGTACTTTTTCTGGAGCAAGATCCATTTCTTCACCAATTTCTTCTGGAGATGGTTCACGTCCTAAATCTTGTAACAATTGACGCTGTACACGGATTAATTTATTAATTGTTTCAACCATATGAACTGGAATACGAATTGTTCTCGCTTGGTCTGCAATGGCACGTGTAATCGCTTGGCGAATCCACCAAGTTGCATACGTACTAAATTTAAATCCTTTACGATAATCGAACTTTTCAACCGCTTTAATTAGACCCATATTCCCTTCTTGAATTAAGTCTAAGAAAAGCATACCTCGGCCAACATATCGCTTTGCAATACTTACTACCAGACGTAAATTCGCTTCTGCAAGACGGCGCTTCGCTTCTTCATCGCCTTCTTCAATACGCGTTGCAAGTCGAATTTCTTCTTCAGCAGATAGTAAGTCAACGCGGCCGATTTCTTTTAAATACATGCGAACAGGGTCATTGATTTTCACACCAGGTGGTACGCTTAAATCATTTAAGTCAAATTCTTCTTCTGTCTTTGAGATTTGATGAGTATTAGGACCTTCATCGTTGTCGTTGTCACCAACTAGGTCAATCCCTTGTTCACCTAGATATTCATAATATTCATCCATTTGATCGGATTCAATTTCAAATCCACTCATGCGTTCTGCAATCTCTTCATATGTAAGAACGCCACGTTTTTTTCCGAGCTCAGTGAGTTGTTCTTTCACTTGCTCAAGGGTCATTTCAGTTTCAATTTGTTTAGAACGAGCTGGTTTGTCAGCCATCTGTTCCCCTCCTTACGCGAGATACAAACATTCATTATACTAAAATTTTATCGAAAAAGCTATTTTCTTGCTTTTTGATTTTGTAAATATGCTGCATAATATTTAGCAGCCTCTACAGGATCTGTTTTTTCCATTTGCTTTAATTCAAAGATAATTTTCATCTTTTCAAGCTTTTCCTTATGACGTTTTAACGCCTCTAAATGACCTTGTAACACTTCTTCTGTGTATTCTGGATTAATAAATTCATCCGTTGAAATGTTAGTGATAATATTTTTCAACTTTTCATCAGAGAGCCAGCTTAAGAAATTTCCGACTGAAGGTTCATTTCCCTTTTCATAATATGCGTATAGTTCATATAAAATCCCTTTATGTTCTTCTGTATGAAAATCTTCTATATGAGGTTCAATGCGGAAAGCAACTTCTGCACTTTGTAGCATATGGTAAATGAGCTCTCTTTCTGCCCTTTCAAAACCTGAAAATTTCGGTTTCGCCTGAACAATTTGAGTCAGCTTAGAAATTTGCTTCGTTTGTTTTTGCTGTATCTTTTGTTCTTTGCGATATTGGTGCAATTGGCCTAAAAGTGTTTCCATTGAGTAAGCAAATTCTTGTGATAATGATTTTAAATATGACTCCGCTTGCATTGCATCTTGCAATAATGCTAACTCTTTTAAAACACTTTTCACATATTCTTCTTTACCAGACTCATCTTGCAAATTTTTCCCTAAACGCAAGTAATTTATTTTGAATCCAACAAAACTTATACTAGCCTTTACAAGATTTTCAAACGCCGCTGTTCCATATTGTTGCACATATTCATCAGGATCAAGCTTATCTGGCAATGAAGTAACCTTTATTTGACAACCAACTTGTAATAACAATTGGCCTGCTTTCATTGTCGCTTCTCTTCCTGCTTTATCACCATCATAGCAAAGAACAACAGTTTCAACATTACGCCGCAGAAGTTTCGCTTGTTCTTCTGTTAAAGCTGTTCCCATCGTTGCAACTGATTCTTCAACCCCGCTTTTTACAGCAGCTAATACGTCAGCATATCCTTCAAATAGAACAACTTGCCCTCTTTTTCTGATAAACGGCCTTGCTTGATGGAAGTTATACAGCAACTTACTTTTGTAAAAAATAGGTGTTTCTGGGCTGTTTAAATATTTCGGAGTATCATCTCCTAACGCCCTTCCACTAAACGCTGCAACTTTCCCTTGCAGTGTGTGAATTGGAAACATGACCCTTCCACGAAAACGATCATGATGACTGCCATCCCTCTCACTTCTTACAAGAAGACCTGCTTGTTCCATAAGAGACAGCGAAAAACCTCTTTTTTGCAATATTTTCGCTGCATCATCCCAAGCTGGTGATGCATAACCAATTTCAAACTTCTCAATCATCTCTTTTGTAATACCACGTTTTAATAAATACGAAAGAGCTTCATTCCCCTCTTCTGTATTTACCAATAAATGATGATAATACTTTTTCAGAAGTTCATGTGCTTGTAGCATGATGGCAGTGTCATCAGATATATTTTCTTGTTGCCCTTGCCCTGATGTATACTCTGCAACCGCAACGCCATTTCTTTCTCCAAGCTTTTGCACAGCTTCTATAAAAGAAAGTCCTTCCATTTTCATAAGAAAAGAAAAAACATTTCCACCCTCTCCACATCCGAAACAATGGAAAATTTGCTTGTCGGATGAAACTGAAAACGAGGGAGAATTCTCACCATGAAATGGACAAAGTCCAAAATAATTGCGCCCCTGCTTTCTCAGCTGAACATACTCACCAATCACTTCTACGATATCGGATGATGTCCGAATCTGTTCAACAACTTCTTCGGGAATTCTGTTCCCCATAACTCCATCTCCGTGTCGTATTTTGTATTCGATACAAATTAAAAGATTCCTTTATAATTCGACAATATTTTTTCTAAATTTGTTAGAAAGTACTGTCGATCACGCTTTGTAAATGATTTTGGACCTTTTGTATAAGTCCCTTGTCTGCGTAGCTTCGCAGATACATACCTACTATATAAAATTGTATCCATTTGCTCATCTGTCACAAATGTACCCCGTGGAGATAATACATATACTCCTTTTTTGACAAGAAGACCAGCAAGTCCCATATCCTGTGTGATCACGAGATCCGAAGCTTTGGCATGTTTATAAATATAAAAATCCACCTCATCTTGCTCAGAATCTACATAGATCCAATTCCCTTGCTGTTTTCTCGAACGATGGGCGTAGGATGCGACAAACAAAATTTCGACATGAAATTTTGTTCCCACTCGCACAATTTCATCCTTCACGGGACATGCATCTGCATCAACTAATATCTTACTGATGTTTTGCATATTTCTGTATTCTACATCCCTTCTGTGAATCCTTCCATAATGTGCGTTTTCTTGTTCAGATTTTTGTCGATTTTACGTAAATATATACCTTTTCCGTAAATCCTATCCCTAGTTTATTCTGAAAAATTAAAGTCTAAACGTAAAATGTACGTTTTTATCACAATTTTTTATTATAATATATTTTCTCTAACTTCGCTACATATCCTTTAAAATTTTATTATTCTATTGATAGGCAATAAATTTTCCTATCTAACATGAATACAGAAGAAAAGAATATAGGTTCAATCATTCTAGCGTGAAATAAAAAATACTAAGAATGCATGCCCTTTATTTTGAGCGAAAAAAGCACATTCACCTTTGGTAAATGTGCTAAAACATTCTTTGGTTTTGCACTGCATTCACAATAATATTCGCCGTTTCCTCAATCGCCTTATTAGATACATCAATTACTTGACAGTTTATTCTACTTACTACTTTCTCAAAGTGATCAATTTCTTCTTTAATACGATTGATATTCGCGTATGTTGCTCCATCACTTAACCCAAGTGATTTTAATCGCTCTTTTCGAATATGATTTAACTTATCCGGCGTAATTTTCAAACCAAAACATTTTTCTTTTGCAACTTGATATAATTCTTCAGGCGGATCTACTTCTGGTACAAGAGGCACATTCGCAACCTTCAATCGTTTATTATGAGCTAAATACTGTGAAAGTGGTGTTTTTGATGTACGAGACACCCCAATTAAAACGATATCAGCCTTTAAAATCCCGCGTGCATCTCTACCATCATCATATTTAACAGCAAACTCGATTGCTTCAATCTTTTTAAAATATTCTTCATCTAATCTGCGGACAACACCTGGTTCATACCTTGGAACTTGTCCTGTAATTTCTTCAATTTGATCAATAAGAGGGCCAATAATATCATAGGCCTCTACTCCCTCTTTTGCCGCTTCTGTTAACAAATATTGACGCATGTCAGGTTTTACTAACGTAAAACAAATCAGCGCTTGGTTACTCTTTGCAATTGAAATTACTTCTTTTAATGTCCCCACATCTTCCACATAGGGTACACGTCTAATATCAGGAGCGAATGGAAACTGTCCCATTGCAGCTCGAACAACTAAATCAGCCGTCTCTCCAACAGAATCAGATACGACATATACGATTTTATTATCCATTACATTACCTCACTTTAAACAAATTACATTTAATCATTGTTTACTAAATTTACAAACGCTCGCGTAATATTTGTTTTTGTAATTCTACCAACAACTTCTAATCCTTGTTTTGTGTCTTTTACAACTGGCATCGCATCAATCTGTCTTTCTATTAATTCCATCGCAACATCATATAGAGAGTCCTCCCTACGACACATTGCGATATTTGGCATCCTAGTCATGATAATATTAACCGGAAGTGATGTTAAATCCTGCTTTCCTAAGCTTGCACGTAATAAATCTTTACGAGAAACTACCCCAACTAGAAGCGTTGCTTGCTCTACAATAAACAAAGTACCTACGTCTTCTAAAAACATAGTGCAAATCGCGTCGTATACGGAAATATTTTTATCAACAACTACCGGCCTAGATTGATAATCTTGCACCTTAACTTTCTTAACTGCTTCTGATAATAACTGTCCCCCAGTTTTCCCTGTATAAAAATACCCCACACGCGGACGTGCTTCTAAATAACCTGCCATCGTTAAAATCGCTAAATCAGGTCTTAACGTTGCACGTGTTAAATTTAATTGCGCCGCAATTGATTCCCCTGTAATAGGACCGTGATCTTTTACAATCTGAATGATATGTTCTTGCCGTTTATTCAGTTCTATGATAATCACCACCTTCAATGCAAAACGAAAAAAGTTATACTATCTCTTAAATATTATATACTAAATATGCTTTTCGAAAAAGAAAGTATGTAAAAAGGACCTACATATGGTCCTCGTTATATCCGAAATTTATCAAGTTGTTCCAGAAAACGTCTTGATTTCAAATAGATTCCACAATATTCATCATAATATGTATTTAATACTGTACGCATTTGTCGCTTCGTTCCATCTTTGACAGATACATTGCCAAGGCGAGCTAAATCAAAATGATAAAAGAGACGTAACAATTTATGAACGGCCTCTCCCACTGGAATACGGTACGGATCCTGCTCAGCATGACGCGAGCACAGAAAACCGCCTTCTCGGACAGAGAAGGCGACAAAATCTGTTTCTTGGTGACAAATGGCACATGTATCAAAATATGGATGCATCCCGAGTACAGGGAGCATTTTCGTTTGATAAATTAACGACAATACTTCGGAATCAACACCCTCACACATATAGTGCAACGTTTGATATAACATTTCAAATAAGTACGGATTATGTTTCTTATCTTCAGTTGCTTTATCAGTCAATTCAACGATAAATGATGCATATGCAGTTAAAAATATATCCTCACGAATTTCTTTCATCGATGAAATTATTTCACCTTGCTGCAAAGTCCCAAGTCCAGACCCCATTTGAATCAGAAAGTGACCATGTGTCATAAGTTGCGAAATAGATGCTAACCTACTTTTCGGTTTTTTCGCCCCTCTTGCCATTGCACTTACCTTTCCAAGTTCACGGGAGAATATCGTAACAATTTTATTCGTTTCTCCGTAATCTGTTGTCCGGATGACAATTCCCTCAACTTTTTGAAACATGTTCGTCACCATCCAAGGTTTGAACAAAACGGGTCAAGAAATTGGAGAATCTAGATGTGCTAGCTCCTCTTCATGTTGATCCATCTCATCGTTTACGTCTTTTTCCATTTCCTTCAAAAGCAAATACGTTTCAATGCTTCCTGTCTTGGAGAAAAACTTCCAGGTAAAATCTAGCATAAGAATCCACCTTTCTCAGTAAGAGTAGCATATAAACCAATTTCTTTTGTTGTTATTAAAATGACCCATTTTGTCCATTTTCATGTGAGAAAAATTTTTCCTAATTTTTATTAATACTCATCTTCACGGAAACCAAGATCACGAAGCTGGGACATTTTATTGCGCCAATCTTTTTGCACTTTTACCCATACTTCTAAGAATACTTTTGAACCGAGAAGCGCTTCAATATCAAAACGAGCCCGCTTCCCAACTTCTTTCAGCATCTTCCCTTGTTTTCCAATAATAATCCCTTTTTGTGAAGGGCGCTCTACAATAATTGTCGCGTTCACATAGACCGCTCCGCCTTCACGCTTTTGAATCGCATCGATAACAACCGCTACCGAATGCGGCACTTCCTCACGTGTTAAATGAAGCACCTTTTCGCGAATCAGTTCTGCAATAATAAATCTCTCCGGATGATCTGTTACTTGGTTGTCCGGATAGTATTGCGGTCCTTCTGGTAAATACTTCTTAATCGCTCCAATTAACGATTCAACATTATTACCTTCTAACGCAGAAATCGGTACAATTTCTGCAAAATCATGTAACTTACGATATTGATCAATTAATTCCAGCAATTTCTCTGGATGAACTTGGTCAATTTTATTGATTACTAGAAATACTGGTTGTTTTGTTTCTTGTAGTTTTTCGATAATAAATTCTTCACCACGCCCAAAACCTTCAGCTGCGTTGACCATAAACAGCACAATGTCAACCTCTTTTAATGTCGTTTGTGCCATTTTCACCATAAAGTCGCCTAGTTTATGCTTCGGCTTATGTATTCCTGGCGTATCAATAAAGATGACTTGTGAATCATTTTCTGTGTATACACCTTGAATTTTATTACGAGTTGTTTGTGGTTTATCACTCATAATCGCAATTTTTTGACCGATAATACGATTTAAAAATGTAGACTTTCCAACATTCGGTCTTCCGATTATAGAGACAAAACCTGATTTATAACCTTTTCTATTCATGTAAATCCTCCGCTACAAATGCTCCTGGTAACAATTCCCCGACCGTCGTCTCCTGAATGTCACCATGTAAATTTGATAAGTATACTTTCGTATCCTGTTTACATAATTCTATCATAACTTGACGGCATGCTCCACATGGAGGTACCGGACGGTTCGTATCTGCTACGACCGCTATCGCTACAAATGCTTTATCTCCTTCAGAAATCGCCTTAAATAAAGCGGTTCTTTCTGCACAATTACATAATCCATATGATGCGTTTTCAACATTACATCCTCGGTATACCTTTCCGTCCTCCGTTAATAATGCCGCACCTACTTGAAACTTAGAATATGGTACGTACGCCTGTTTACGCGCTTCGATTGCTTCTTGAATTAATTCTTTGCTGTTCATGCTCTCGCATCCTTTCCGCTTTCAATTGTGAAAAGATAAAATGAAACTTTTATTAATGGTGTTTTGAACGCTACCAAAGCATAACAAAAACTTTGGAATGCAACTATACCATATAAGGTAAAAAGATAATAGCACCAATTATAACAGCGATAACAGTAAATAACAGTACTGATCCAGCAGCAACATCTTTTGCAATTTTAGCAAGTGGTTTAAAATCTTCAGTAGCTAAATCAACCGTTTTTTCAATTGCCGTATTAACCATTTCCAAACTCATTACAATTCCAATTGTAATGAGTAATATGAACCATTCCGTTATCGTTACATGGAAATAAAAGCCGCAGCATATAACAATAACTGCGGCCCCAAAATGAATTTTCATATTTCTTTCGTGACGAAGACAAAAGTATATGCCAGCTATAGCATATCCGAAACTATTTATAAGCTTTCCTTTTTTCATCGCCCTAATCCAAATACCTCTAAAATTTCCTTTTGCTTTCCAAACATTTCTTTTTCGTCTTCATCTGTCATATGATCATAACCAAGTAAATGTAGGAATCCATGTAATGCTAAAAAACCTAGCTCACGATCAAAGGAATGTCCATATTCTTCAGCCTGTTCTTTCGTTCTTGGGATAGAAATAATAAGATCCCCTAACATACGTGGCATTTCCGCACCAACGATCTCCATCTCTCCCTCTCCCATATCCTCCATCGCAAAAGAAATAACGTCTGTCGGTTGATCTTTATCACGATAATCACGATTAATTTCTTGAATACGTTTATTATCAACAAATGTAACAGAAAGCTCCGTTCCATCTTCTACGTTCTCCATTCGTGCTGCTTGCTCTAACAAATCGCGAATCATATTCACATATTCTTCTTTCACTTCTTCTGTTTCATCAAAAAAATCTATTAACAAACTCATTCTTTCACCTTTTCTTCCGGCGGCTCCGGATATTTAATACGAGAATGGAAAATACCATTTAACGTTTCACACAAAGTTTTTCCAACAATTTGTAATTCTTTAAATGTCAAATTACATTCACTAAATTGGCCATCCTGCAAGCGATCTTTTATAATACTTTGTACTAAATTATTAATTTGTTCTGGTGTTGGATGGTTCATGGAACGCACTGCCGCTTCAACGCTATCAGCAATCCCAACAATCGCAGACTCTTTTGACGTCGCTTTTGATCCTGGATAACGGAACATTTCTTCTGTATATTTCTCTTTATCTTCTTTAATTGCTTTATAGTAAAAATATTTAAGTAATGTTGTTCCATGATGCTGTCCTGCAATATCAATAATTTCTTGTGGAATATGATGTTCTTCTAACATTTTTACTCCATTTGTCACATGAGCAATGATAATATCTCTGCTCGTTTCAGGATCTAATTTATCATGCGGGTTTTCAATCCCCATTTGGTTTTCTATAAAGAAATGAGGTTGCAGCGTTTTTCCGATATCGTGATAATACGCACCAACACGTGCTAAAACTCCATTTGCTCCAACCGCCTCACAAGCTGCCTCAGAAAGATTAGCAACCATAACGCTATGATGATACGTTCCCGGTGCTTCTAATAAAATCTTACGAAGGAGTGGATGATTCGGGCTTGAAAGCTCCATAAGCTTCATACTTGATACAATACCAAGACCACTCTCTAAATACGGTAAAATACCCATAGCTAAAATAGATGAAATGATACCAGAAGCTGCAGCCATTAATAATTGCGAACTAATTTCAAGCGGTGAGAAATTTCCATTTCGTAAAAGTAATAGCGCGGCTAATACAACTACATTCAAAACGGAAACAAGGATACCAGCTTGCAAGATCATTGTACGTCTGTTTTTCTCTCTCAAAAAGATGCTAACAGATAAAGAACTCAGTAAAACATAAATACCTACACTATAATTCAGTGTACTCGTTACACCTTCATTAAACAGGATACTCCCACATACAGAGAAGATCATACTTGTTATAAAAACAAAACGATCACCAATCATTAATTTTACCAATATTGTTCCCATCGCGACCGGAACAACATACGCGATTCCTGCATATTCCAACTTTTGAAACAAACTAATAATTTTCATCAAAACAACTGTAATTGCTACAATTGTTGTATACGCTAAAATATACGGTTTTTCTTCTCTTTTCAATTTTAAAAACGATTCAAATTGTTTATGCATAAAGAATACGAGTACACCAATAATGATTGCTAATCCTACAAATGGTTGGAATGTATTCCCTTGTTCGAGAAGTCCAACCAATTTTAACTGATCGTATACTTCTCTTGTAATTGTGTCGCCTTCCTTAACCAGAATTTGTCCTTGTAAAATATACACTGGTGCTACCGCATCCATCGCCATTTGCTTTCGTTCTTTTGTAGCAACTGAATCATAGAAATAATTCGCTTCAATTGCATATTTTCCAAGTACATTAAGTGCCTCTTTCAAATCACTATTTACATTAACATTGCGTATTTCATTAACAAATCGCTCTCTCGCATCATTTTCTTCATTCATTTTAATGTGCGTACTCATAATATTATTAATTGCTGTTACCACAGCATCCCTCGCCAATGACAATTGATCTGGCTCAGCATTTACAAACTGCAACAGTACAGAATCAGATAAACTTTTTGTCAAATCAGCCGGCAATTTCTTTTTAAGCTTTTCTAATCGTTCCGCAGCAGAAATCTTTTTCTGTTCATCAGGACCGGCAGGCTTCGTTTCAGCTTCCACTTCTTTTATCGCATCAAAGACAGAATTTACAATATCCACTTTATTTTGCTTATATTCGCTTCGATATGTATATTGATCTTCAATCTTTTGAGCGGCTTCCCTCTTTTTTCTATCTGTCGTTACTTTATCTTCAATTTTGATAGGAGAGTGGATTGTTTGTTTAGAAATAGATAGCATTTTAACATCTAGTTGTTCTGGTTTCACATTGTTCATAAGTGCAAAAAACAGTACCGCTCCTAATAAAATATAAGAAATCCAGCTTAATTTTTTCGAATGTTGTATGTTACGAAACCACCTAGAAATTTCTTGAGATCTTGACATGATTTCAATACCTTCTCCTCTCCAGACATAAAGTGAAACTTTAATCAATCGAGAACTTTCTTCATCTCCACTAATGATTAATCCTCACCAATCAAGCTTTTTACAAGCAGGCTTTTAAATTGTATTGTACACTCCCAAATACATAAATCTACTTGTCCATCCTTTAATGATAGTAAAAAATAAGCTATTCGCCAACCCTTTCCTCTATCTCTATCATACAAAAAGAAATGATCCTTACAAGTAGGATCATTCCATTTTATCATACGCCTCGATAATCCGCTGCACAAGGGGATGTCTTACAACATCTGATTGTTCTAATACAACAAATGAAAGACCTGATACTCCTGATAGAACGTTTGCAGCAATTGAAAGACCTGACTTTACTCCCTTTGGTAAGTCAACTTGTGATGGATCGCCAGTAACAACCATTTTTGAGCTAAAGCCTAGGCGAGTTAAAAACATTTTAATTTGAGCACCAGTTGTATTTTGGGCTTCATCCAAAATAACGAATGAATCATCCAACGTACGCCCCCTCATATATGCAAGAGGTGCAATTTCAATCGTTCCTCTCTCTAGCATACGCTGCGTATATTCTTGCCCAAGAATATCATGAAGTGCATCGTATAAAGGACGTAAATAAGGGTCTACCTTTTCTTTTAAATCACCTGGTAAAAAACCTAAGCTTTCCCCTGCTTCTACAGCTGGTCTCGTTAAAATAATCTTTTTTACATACCCTTGCTTTAATGCTCGTACAGCCATTACCACAGCTAAATACGTCTTCCCTGTACCAGCAGGCCCTATTCCAAATACAATATCATTCTTCTTCATCGCATGAATGTACTGTCTTTGCCCCATTGTTTTCATACGGATGGATTTACCTTTTGCTGTTTTAAAAATTTCCTCTTCATATAGCTCTTCAAAATGAGTTATTTTTCCTTGCCGACCAAGCTGAATTGCATATGCAACATCTCGTTCAGAGATTGATACACCTTTACGAATAACAGCAAGTAATTGCTGTAAGATTTTTTCAACAAGCACCACCGCTTCATCTGTTCCAGATACACGGACAGATTCACCTCGCGTTACGATAGATACAGCAAGTTCTCGCTCAATTACTTTCAAATGTGCATCATTCACTCCAAATAGAGCAATTGCTTCATTATGATTTTCCACTTGTTGATTCATTTCTACTAATTGTTCTGCCATTACTCAGTCTCCTTGAATGTCGGATTCAGATATCGGTTGTGGCTCTGCAATATTTTCAATCACTGTATAATGTAATGTCACTCTTAGATGATCTACCTCAACCTCTTTACGCAAAATCTTATCACTTACAATCATAGCATGTTCATCCAATTTTTTCTTTAGTTCTTTTGCAGCCATTTCCTTTGCTACTTGCATCGCTTGTTTTTCTGTATATTCACGGTTCGCTTCTTCCTCTTCACGCACAATTTCCTTCTCATAAGAAATAGGCAATGAAAAACCGAATAGTTTCACATCATGTTTGATATTCTCAGTACGAGGCCGCTTATACTTATCATGCTGAAATCCCCATATTTTTATTTTAACACTTCCAAAACGAAGATAATGCTCATTATATGAATTTCCTGTATACACTTGAAACGTTGTTTTTAAAGGAACTGTCACTTCAGATTCATACCATGTTTCGCCATATACAATTCCTTTAGCAGAAACAATTGTTGGATTATCCTCTTTTCCAAACATTCCTGACACAAGAAGTTGTCCCTTTTGCACATAATCATTTTTCATTACAACTGGTTTTCCAGTTTCCACAAATGTTTTTGTAACTATCGCCTCTTTTTTGGCAACTAAATGTTGCGGCTTTTGCTCTTTCTCCTTCTCCGGCTCATTTTTTTCAACGATTTTAAAATGATACGTCGTTCCCTTTATCTCTAAACCAGCCCACGTAATTGCATTAATATTATCTGTTAAATGACGTTGAACATCCTCTACACTCGGCATTTGAAATTGGAGTCTTCCTTTTTTAATGCCCATTTTGTCCAATTCTTTCATAAGAATATATTCTGTTTCCGGTTTCGCCCCTGTAATCTCGATTTTCCAGACCATGTTTGATAAAGCAATCATACCGAAAAAAAAGATAAGAAATCCAATTAGAAAACCACTATTCTTAAGCAATCGCTTATTCCAAAACGGAAAACCGAAACGTCCAATAAAGTATAGCTTGCATTCATTTTTTCGATAAATCGGTCTCAGCCGTTTCACATCACGAAGTAACATAAAAAATACTAATGTATCTTCTGCAATCTTTTTTACATCCCATACAACTAAATTTCTACGCACACATTCATTAATAAAACGCTCCGCTCCTCTACCTTCAATTCGAACCTTCACATATCCAACCCATCGTGTAAACCATTGATTTTTCATCGTCAGCCCCCACTACCTTTCTCAAAAGCACAGGTGTTATGCGACTATTTTCATAGTGCTTTTTTCAACTTTTAACATTCAAATAGCTCGTACGAAGCGAGATAAGAAGAAAAACTTCACTAATGGAAGTTTTATTATGGTGTATCTTTCTTCTCACTTTCTAAAAACATTACTTGTTCAATATTCCCCTCCAACAAAAGTTCTTCTGGAAGAATCGTTTTAATCACAAATGATTGCCCTTTTATTAATAATTGACCATGTTTTAATAACAACCGTACTTCTTTATCTGTAAATACTAATAATCCCCGATGATTTTCTATATAAATATGCACTTGCCCGACAAGAGTAATACGAGGTAGATCCATTAACACATCCACTGGTAGGTCTATTTGCTTCGTTAGCCAATTTTTCATTTGCACTAATTTCTTCATCTCCAAGACCCCCCTCTCATCCCATATGTATGAAAAAAGGGCTTGTAATATCACGTCCAAATAGAAAAAAAGCATAAAAAAACGTCTCATTTCTCATGAGACGCTTTTTTATGCTAATAGCTGTGCAACCAGCTTATTCACTTGTGATCCGTCTGCTTTACCTTTTACTTTCGGCATAACAGCACTCATCACTTTACCCATATCTGCTTTAGAAGCAGCACCAACCTCAGAAATTACTTGCTTAATTACATTTGCTAGCTCTTCTTCTGTTAGTTGTTCAGGTAAATACGTATTTAAAATCTGAATTTCACTTTGCAGTTTATCAACAAGGTCATCACGACCCGCTTTTTTAAATTCAAGGAGGGAGTCCTTACGCTGTTTTACTTCACGAGTTAAAACTGTTAATTCCTCTTCTTCAGTAAGAGTTTGTTGCAGTTTAATTCCTTCATTTTGCAAAGCAGCCTTAACCATACGAATAACGGTTAATTTTTCTTTTTGTTTATTCTTCATCGCTTGTTTCATATCATCGTTTAAACGACCGAGAAGACTCATAACTTACACCCTCTCTTAGAATTTACGCTTTCTTGCCGCTTCAGATTTCTTCTTACGTTTTACACTTGGTTTTTCATAAAACTCGCGCTTTCTTGCTTCAGCAAGTGTACCAGTTTTAGAAACCGATCTTTTAAAACGGCGAAGTGCATCCTCCAAAGACTCGTTTTTACGAACGACTGTTTTTGACATTCTCTTTCCCTCCCTCCGAAACATCACACTTACATACTAACTTCAGCATGCAAAAAGAAACACTTCTTCAGCATGTCTTTTACGATTATAATACATTTTGTCACTTCAGGTCAACTATTTGACAGAATAAAAGAAGAGTATCAGCTTCAATACCCTCCAATTCTGAACGAACAACTTCCACTTTTAAATTAATAATCCGTTGTTGCTGTTTTTCCACTCACTAAAGCTACGCCTGCACTTGTACCGATACGCGTCGCTCCTGCTTCTACCATTCTATCCATATCTTCTCCGTTACGAACACCACCAGAAGCTTTCACACCAATTTCTGGTCCAACTGTTTTTCTCATTAGTGCTACGTCTTCCACTGTTGCTCCACCTGTTGAGAAGCCTGTTGATGTTTTTACAAAATCCACACCTGATTTTACAGATAATTTACAAGCACGAACTTTTTCTTCTTCTGTTAATAGGCACGTTTCAATAATAATTTTCACAAGCGCTTTTCCTTTTGCAGCTTCTACAACCGCCCGAACATCACGCTCTACTAATTCATCATTTTTATCTTTTAATGCACCAATGTTAATTACCATATCAACTTCCGTTGCACCTTTTGCAATTGCATCTTTTGTTTCAAACGCTTTTGTTTCTGGTGTATTCGCCCCAAGCGGGAAGCCGATTACTGTACAAACTTTTACATCTGTACCTTTTAATAATTCAGCTGCAGTCTCAACCCAAGTAGGGTTTACACACACAGACGCAAAGTCATGCTTTTTTGCTTCTTCACATAATGTAACAATCGCTTCTTTTTTTGTATCCGGTTTTAATAATGTGTGGTCAATTAATTTTGCATAGTCCATTTTTTATATGCCCCTTTCTTCACTACACGGTCGTCTGACAACCATAACGGTTAGCATTATAGCATGAAATATTACATCTTCATATCTTAACTTCTCCAGCAAAGAAAAAAGCATGCAAACCCTTTTTCGTTTGCATGCTTTCCTATTACGCGCTTGCTGATTCTTTTTTCACATCATCTTCAAGAACACGAACAAATTGCGCTTCGTTATATGGATAACCAGCTTTTGTAATCTTCACTTTTACTAGTTTACCGATTAATTCTTCAGATCCTTCAAACACAACTTTTAAGTAATTATCTGTATAACCTACATATAATCCTTCGCGATCGCCATCTTTGAAAGGCTCTTCTGGAATAATTTCAAGAACTTCCCCTTCAAATTGAGAAGCATACTCTTTCGCCAATTGATTTGATAATTCAATTAGGCGGTGCACACGATCATTTTTGACTTCCTCAGGAATTTGGTCATCCATACGAGCCGCAGGTGTTCCTGTACGTTTCGAATAAGGGAACACGTGTAATTCAGAGAAACGGTTTTCTTTAATGAAATTATATGTTTCCATAAACTCCTCTTCCGTTTCACCAGGGAAACCAACAATTACATCAGATGTAATCGCAAGGCCTGGTAACGCTTCTTTTAAACGATCTAAACGCTCTTGGAAAAATTCCATTGTATACTTACGGCGCATACGTTTTAGTACAGTGTTAGAACCTGATTGCAGCGGAATGTGCAAGTGACGCACAACTACTTCAGATTTATCTAGCACTTCAATTACTTCATCTGAAATTTGACTCGCTTCGATTGAAGAGATACGAAGGCGTTTTAAACCAGTTACCTCTGCTTCCATATCGCGAAGTAATCCAGCTAAGTTATAATCCTTCATGTCTTCACCGTATCCACCTGTATGAATACCAGTTAATACGATTTCTTTATACCCTGCATCAACTAATTGCTGCGCCTGATGAATAACTTCTTTTCCATCACGAGAACGCATTAAACCACGTGCCCAAGGAATGATACAGAACGTACAAAAGTTATTACAACCTTCTTGTATTTTTAAAGATGCACGTGTACGATCAGTGAAATACGGTACATCAAGCTCTTCATATACACGTGTTTTCATAATGTTGCGGACGGCATTGATTGGCTGACGTTCTTTACGGAACTCTTCAATATACCCTAGCATTTTTTCACGATCTTGTGTACCAACTACGATATCTACACCTGGAATCGCCATAATTTCCGCTGGAGATGTTTGTGCGTAACATCCTGTTACACAAATAACAGCGTCCGGATTTTGACGTACCGCACGTCGAATAACTTGACGGCTTTTTTTGTCTCCAGTATTTGTTACTGTACATGTATTGATTACATATACATCAGCTTTCTTTTCATACTCAGTTCTTTCATAACCACCCTGTTTAAATAATTGCCAAATTGCTTCTGTTTCATAGTGGTTTACTTTACAACCTAACGTGTGAAACGCAACAGTTGCCATTAATCATCACTCCATCAATTCAAAATGATAAGAAGCAGCACTTAACGCGTAAAGCGGCGCCGTTTCCGTTCGTAAAATCCTCGGTCCTAAACTACATGGTACAAATTTATGTTCACGAAGCGCAGAAATTTCTTCCTCAGATAGACCACCTTCTGGGCCAAATACAATCAACAGCCTTTGACCGCGTTCAAGTGCTGCTAAAGCCTTCGCAAAATTAGCTTTTTCGCCTTGCTTTGCTTCCTCTTCATATGCAACAAGACAAGCATCATAATCACTACTCATCGCAAGCAATTGTTTAAATGATGCCGGGGCTTGTACATCTGGAATTTCACTTCTATGCGATTGTTCTGCCGCTTCTTTCACAATTTTTTTCAAACGCTCAACTTTTTTATCTGCTTTTTTCGCATCCCATTTTACGATAGAACGAGATGCTTGAAATGGTAAAAATGCAGCTGCTCCAAGCTCAGTTCCTTTTTGGAAAATAAGCTCTAACTTGTCTCCTTTAGGCAGTCCACTTGCAATCGTTACGAACACTGGCAGTTCGCTTGACGCCTCTACCCATTCTACAATAGCACTATCCACAAATTCACTGGTAATTTCAGCAATTGTACACATTGCCGTTTTACCGTTTACACAGCAATAAATGTGATCACCTGCTGACATGCGCATCACTCTTACGATATGATGTACATCATCGCCTACAATTCGAATACTTGCATTATTTACATATTTTTCTTCTACAAAATAACGTTGCATCTCATCACCTTAGCAAAGTTTCGTTCCTTTCGTAAGTCCATACTTACGAAAAGAACGAAACGTTATCATTTTCATATAACAAACGGCAAGTCCCTCGCTTTATACAGCGAGAGACTTCTACGTTTATTATAAATATAAATTATATATTACGCATTTCGTGCAATGATTGCTACCCAATCTTCCATTCTTAAAACTTCTTCAATTGTAAATCCAGCTTTTTCTAGAGCTTCAGAAATTATTTTTTCTTTTGCTGCAATAATACCAGATGTAATAAATAGTCCGCCCTGCTTTACAACTCTCGCTGCATCTTCAGGGAATAAAAGAATAATTTCCGCAAGTAAATTCGCTACAATTAAATCTACTGGGCCTTCAATACCTTCTAATAAACTATTTTGTCCTACAGATACGACATCGTCCGTTTTATTTAAACGAACATTCATCTCTGCACTTTCAACTGCAACTGGATCTAAGTCATATGCCTGAACAGATGCTGCACCTAATTTTGCTGCTGCAATACTTAATACACCTGAACCTGTTCCAACATCAATTACTGTATTACCTGGCTGAACTGTTTTTTCTAACGCACGAATACACATCGTTGTTGTTGGATGCGTCCCTGTACCAAACGCCATACCTGGATCTAACTCAATAATTTTTTCATTTGGAGAAGAAGGTGTATATTCTTCCCATGTCGGCACAATTGTGAATGTATCAGAAATTTGAACTGGATGATAATATTTTTTCCAAGCAGTCGCCCAGTCTTCCTCATCGACTTCATTAATCGTGATATTTCCTGTACCAATTTCGATGTCGTAAGATGGAAGTACATCAATAGATGATTTTACACTTGCAACTGTTTCATGTAAAGAATCCGTTTGTGGGAAGTATGCTTTTATTATCACGCCATCCTCTGGATATTCAGCTGGATTCAACGCATAAATTTCTCCATACTGTTGCTCACGCTCTTTTGTTAATTCTGCCGGATCTTCAATCGCTACGCCACTAGCACCTGCTTCATGTAAAATATGAGAGACAGCTTCTACTGCTTCCTCTGTTGTATGAATACTAATTTCTGACCATTTCACAATTTACCAACTCCATTTTTTATTTCCATTATTCCCCTTTGAAAGCCCGTTTAAGCTTTCCAAATAAGCTATCATCTTGATCTTCCTGTCCTGCAAATTCACGCAATAATTCTTTTTGATGCGCTGTTAATTTCGTTGGTACAACAACACGAACTACTACGTATTGATCTCCTTGTCCATACCCACGTACATTTGGAGCCCCTTTTCCTTTTAGACGGAATTCCGTTCCAGTTTGTGTACCCGCTGGAATTTTTAGTTTTATTTTCCCATGAACCGTTGGGACTTCCACTTCAGCACCAAGTGCTACTTGTGCGAATGTTAATGGCATTTCACAAATAATATGATCCCCATCACGCTCGAAGAATTCGTGATTTCTTACCTGAACAACAACATATAAGTCCCCAGCTGGGCCTCCGTTCACACCCGCTTCACCTTTACCAGACACACGGATTTGTTGGCCATTATCAATACCTGCTGGAATTTTAACGTTAATTTTTTTACGTTTACGTACTTTTCCAGATCCATGACATGTTGTACATTTCTCTTTAATCATTTGTCCTGTTCCTGAACAATGTTTACACGCTTGACGATTTACAATGCGACCAAACGGCGTATTTTGTTCTACACTTACTTGCCCTGTTCCTGAACAGTATTTACATGTCTCTTTTGAAGTTCCTGGTTTTGCACCGCTACCATGACATGTATCACAAGGATCTTCCACTGGAATTTCGATATTTAATTCTTTACCAAAAATAGCTTCTTCAAAATTTAAAGTAACTTGATATTGCAAATCAGCGCCTTGGCGTGGTGCATTTGGATCACGACGTCTGCCGCCACCTCCGCCAAAGAATGAACTAAAGATGTCTTCAAATCCGAATCCACCACCAAAATCTCCACCGCCAAAGCCACCAAAGCCTTGATTTGGATCCGCATGACCAAACTGATCGTATTGCGCACGTTTTTGATCATCACTTAACACTTCATACGCTTCTTGTACTTCTTTAAATTTTTCAATTGCATTTTCTTCTTTACTTACGTCTGGATGATATTTTTTCGCCAAACGACGGTATGCTTTTTTGATTTCATCTTTTGATGCGCCCTTGCTAAGGCCAAGCACCTCATAATAATCTCTTTTATTCATAAATTTGTAACCCCCGAATCTTTCACATAAACGTAATTTTAACACCGAAAGAAAGTGCTTTGCAACAAAGTTTCCTTACTTACAGTATGCAAAAACAAAAACGTAAGACCCTTAACTAAAATACTTAGTTCATACTAAGCCCTTTTCTTATTCGTGAAAAAAGCCAAAGCCAAGGCACGCTTGACTTTGACTTTTTGTCATCTTACTTATTTTGTTTTATTACTTGTCTTCTTTTACTTCTTCAAACTCAGCATCAACTACATTGTCATTTTTTGCACCAGCGTTACCTTGTGCACCTTCTGCTTGCTGAGCACCAGCAGCCGCTTGAGCTTGCTCATACAATTTTACAGTTAGTTGTTGTACGATTTCTTGAAGAGCATCTTTTTTCGTACGGATTTCATCAAGATCATTTTTCTCGATTGCCGCTTTTAATGCATCTTTCGCTTCTGTTGCTTTCGCCACTTCAGCTGCATCTACTTTACCTTCTAAATCTTTTACAACTTTATCTGTTTGGAATACAAGTTGGTCAGCTTCATTACGAAGTTCAACTTCTTCCTTACGTTTTTGGTCCGCATCAGCATTTGATTCTGCTTCTTTTACCATACGCTCTACTTCTTCATCAGAAAGACCTGAAGAAGATTGAATTGTAATTGTTTGTTCTTTGCTTGTTCCTAAGTCTTTTGCACGTACATTAACGATACCGTTCGCATCAATATCGAATGTTACTTCAATTTGTGGAATACCACGTGGTGCTGGTGGGATATCAGTTAATTGGAAGCGACCTAATGTTTTGTTGTCAGCTGACATCGGGCGCTCACCTTGTAGTACGTGAATGTCTACTGCAGGTTGGTTATCAGCAGCAGTTGAGAATACTTGTGACTTACTCGTTGGAATTGTTGTATTACGTTCGATTAATTTTGTAAATACGCCACCCATCGTTTCGATACCTAAAGAAAGTGGAGTTACATCTAATAGTAGAACGCCTTCTACATCACCAGTAAGCACGCCACCTTGAACTGCAGCACCTAATGCTACAACTTCATCAGGGTTAACACCTTTGTATGGTTCTTTACCAGTTTCACGTTTAATAGCTTCTTGTACAGCTGGGATACGAGTAGAACCACCAACAAGGATAACACGATCTAATTCGCTTGCAGATAGACCAGCGTCTTTTAATGCACGACGAGTCGGTTCTAACGTTCTTTCAACAAGGCTTGCTGAAAGCTCTTCGAATTTCGCTCTTGTTAATGTTAATTCTAAGTGTAATGGACCAGCAGCCCCAGCACTAATGAATGGTAATGAAATTTGTGTTTGTGTTACACCAGAAAGATCTTTTTTCGCTTTTTCAGCTGCATCTTTCAGACGTTGAAGCGCCATTTTATCTTGGCTTAAATCAATGTTGTTTTCTTTTTTGAATTCAGCTACTAAGTGATCGATGATAACTTGGTCAAAGTCATCTCCACCAAGACGGTTGTCACCAGCAGTTGAAATAACTTCAAATGTTCCATCAGCTAACTCAAGGATAGATACGTCAAATGTACCGCCACCTAAGTCATATACTAAGATTTTTTGTTCTTCATCTTGTTTTTCCAAACCGTAAGCAAGCGCTGCTGCTGTTGGTTCGTTAATAATACGCTCAACTTCTAAACCAGCAATACGACCAGCATCTTTTGTTGCTTGGCGCTCTGCATCGTTGAAGTATGCAGGTACTGTAATAACAGCTTTCGTTACTGTTTCACCTAAGTATGCTTCAGCAGAAGCTTTTAAGTTTTGTAAAATGATCGCAGAAATTTCTTGAGGCGTATATTCTTTACCCTCAACTTCTACTTTGTAGTCTGTACCCATATGACGTTTAACAGACATGATTGTGTTTGGGTTTGTAATTGCTTGACGTTTCGCAACTTCCCCAACTTGACGCTCTTCATTTTTGAAAGCTACAACAGAAGGCGTTGTACGGTTTCCTTCTGGATTTGGGATAACCTTTGGTTCTCCACCTTCCATAACAGCTACACAAGAGTTTGTTGTACCTAAGTCAATACCGATAATTTTACTCATGGCGAATCCTCCTACTTTTATGTAAATTATTGATTTACTTTTACCATTGATGGGCGAATCACACGGTCTTTTAGTCTATAACCTTTTTGGAATTCTTCCACAACCGCGTTTGATTCAAATTCACTGTCTTCTACTTGCATAACAGCTTGGTGTTCATGAGGATCAAACTGTTTACCAACAGCTTCAATCGCTTCCACACCTTCTTTTGTCATCGCTTCTACCAATTGACGATACACCATTTCCATACCTTGTAATAAGGACTTCATTTGCTCGTCATTTGCTTCCACTTGCATTGCTCTTTCAAAGTTATCAAGAGCTGGCAAGATATCTGAAACAAGACTTTGTGCTCTATATTTTTCAGCAGCCTGTTTATCCATTTGAACACGGCGCTTATAATTTTCAAAATCAGCTTGTAGACGTAGCATGCGCCCTTCCGTTTCCGTCAGTTTCACTTGCAATTCATCTACCTTTTCTTGTAAAAGAGCCGCTTCACTTTTTTCTTCTACCACAGTTTCTTCACTGCTCTTTGCTGTAATAGTTTCTTCATTTTGCGCTTCTTCAACTACTTGTTCGTTACGCTCTTCCACAACTTTCACCTCCTTAAAAGGCACCTGGGCTCATGCTTAGCATGAGCACCCAAGCATATTTTATGTTACACACCAGCAATGATTATGTTCACTGCTTGAGCGAATTTATTATTTTGATTTATACAATCCGTTTAAGCCGTCTGTAAATTGCCTTGTAAACAATTGTAACAGACTAATCACACGAGAGTATTGCATTCTCGTTGGTCCTAAAATTGCAATGGTCCCAATCTGTTCTTCACCAATGGAATAAGTTGCAGAGATTAAACTACAATCCTCCATAGCAATCGAAGAATTTTCTCGACCGATTTTCACTTGAATACCGACTTGTTTATTACGCAAAATATCGTAAAATGCGGCTTCATTATCAATCATAGTTAGCAAGGAACGTACCTTTTGGATGTCATGAAACTCCGGTTGCGAAAGCATATTGGCTTTCCCGCCAAAGTATATTTTTTCCGATAAAGGCACTTGAAATGTACCATTCAACATTTTTATTGCACTATCATAATTATGGACGTAGCCACGCAGAACCGTCACAATCTCTTTGAAAATTTTATTATGCAATTCCGCCATCGGTACACCCGATAGTTTTTCATTTAAAATATTAACCATTTTTTCTAAATCTGATAAATCAACAGATTCCGGAACGGTAATCGTTTTGCTTTGCACATGCCCTGTATCTGTTACAATAATTGCGACTGCTGTTTGATGATCAAGCGGAACGATTTGTACATTTTTCAACTTATTTGTACTCACTTTCGGCCCAAGAACTATCGCCGTATAATTTGTGAGTTCTGATAAAATTTGAGCTGATTGCTGTGCAACCTTCTCTGCTTCAAAAATTCTTTCAGCAAATAAATCTTTAATCTGTACAATCTCCTCGTTTGGTAAATTCTGTGGCGCTAAAAGATGATCTACATAAAATCGGTATCCCTTTTCTGAAGGAACCCTTCCTGAAGAACTGTGTGTTTTTTCAATAAAACCTAGTTCCTCTAAATCAGCCATTTCATTTCGAATAGTAGCGGAGCTAAATGTAATTTCATCTTTTTTAGCCAACGTCCTTGACCCAACAGGCTGCGCTGATCCAATAAAGTCATCAATAATTGTTTGTAAAATTAAGAGCTGACGTTCCGTAAGCATCTCATCATCACCTCTGTTAGCACTCTTTGTCTTCGAGTGCTAAATCTATTAATAACTTACCAAAATTGACATTCAATTGTCAACGGAAACGTCACGAAATATTAAAACTTTTTCATATACATGAAACATCTAAGTTAATCAACTAAAAACGATTGAAACACTTCATTACCTAATAACTTCCCTTGTCTCGTTAAACAAACATGACCATCTTTTTCCTCTAGCAATCCATGCTCTTTGTTATATAGTAACTGTCTCGCAAAGATTTCATCTATCTCCACTCCAAATTTCTGTTGAAATCCTATTCTAGAAACACCTTTTGTTTTTCGAAGTCCTAAGAATAATTCCTCTTCCATTTTTTCTATTTTTGTTACCTCATGGACATCTAAATAAGGAAATCCTGTCTCATCGATTTTTGAAAAATACTGTTTAAGGGGCCCGACATTTTGAATACGCTCACCACTTACATAACTATGAGCACCAGCTCCAAAACCATAATACGTTTCATTATTCCAGTATGTGAGATTATGCCTACTTTCATAGCCTTCTTTTGAAAAATTACTAATTTCATACTGATGGTAACCGTGCTTCTCCATCTCATCCATTACTATTTCATACATTCGTGCCTCATGATCTTCCCCTGGAAGCCTTAATTTCCCCTTATTCATTAAATTATAAAAAACTGTTTTGGGTTCGACAATTAATGAATATGCAGAAAAATGTTGAACTCCAAGCGTAAAAGCAATGTCCAATGTGTCTTTCACGTCTTCTATCGTTTGTCCTGGCAGCGCGTAAATTAAATCAACATTAATATTCGTAAAGCCAACTTCCTGCGCCTCACGAATCGCTACAAATGCATCTTCCCTCGTATGCTTACGTCCAATCTTCTCTAGCAATTCATCTCGAAACGTTTGCACACCAAAACTGATTCGGTTCACGCCACCTTCTAATAATAGGTTTAATTTTTCTTTCGGTAAATCTCCAGGATTCGCTTCAAACGTTAATTCACACTCTGGAGCGAACGGACGTAAACGACGATTAATAATGGCAAGTAACTTTTTAGTCTGCTCCATATTTAATGCTGTTGGTGTCCCGCCCCCAACAAAAATCGTTTTCATATTTTCAAACGGTACCTTTTGAACCGTATTTATTATCTCTTTCTCTAAATACTCCAAATATTGATCAACTGGCTGACGTTCAATAAAAACTTTATTAAAATCACAATAGTGACAAATATGCTGACAAAACGGAATATGAATATATGCAGCTTGCATCAAATTTTACTCCTACCTTTCTAAAAAGAAAACCTCCGCATTTCGGAGGCCCCTTTACTTCTCTAACCCATTACGAATTTGCTTCATCCGCATTTTCCCCCAATCATACATCATTTCGACGATTGGTAAAAGCGACATGCCTAAATCCGTCATAAAATATTCTACGCGCGGAGGCACTTCTGGATATACCGTCCGATCAATAATCCCATCTTCCATTAATTCTTTTAGTTGATTAGACAATACCTTATGAGAAATGTTCGGGAATAAGCGTTGCAACTCACTAAAGCGATGTGGTCCTTCTACACCTAAATGCCACAAGATCACAACCTTCCACTTCCCACTAATAATAGAGAGGGTTAATTCTTTTTCACAATTAAAATCACCATTTTGCATTTTTTCTTGAATATCTTTTCGAATATTTTCAGACATCATTCGTCTCCTAACTCTATAGCAATCCTTACTTTCTTCCTTGTACGAAAGATACAGAAAAAGAAGCCGCACAAACGGCTTCCTTTCTTATTAGTTATCATCCATTTTCAACACAGCCATGAATGCTTCTTGTGGTACTTCTACAGAACCAACAGACTTCATACGTTTTTTACCTTCTTTTTGTTTATCAAGAAGTTTACGCTTACGAGAAATGTCACCACCGTAACATTTTGCAAGTACGTTTTTACGCATCGCTTTAATTGTAGAACGCGCTACAACTTTGTTCCCAATTGTCGCTTGAATTGGCACTTCAAACTGTTGTCTTGGAATTAATTCTTTTAATTTTTCTACGATTACTTTACCACGGTCATACGCTGAATCACGATGTACGATAAATGATAATGCATCAACTTGTTCAGAATTTAAAAGAATATCCATCTTCACAAGTTTAGATGGTTTATATCCGATTAACTCGTAGTCAAATGACGCATATCCCTTCGTATTTGATTTTAGTTGATCGAAGAAATCATATACGATTTCAGAAAGTGGGATTTCATATGTCAATGTAACACGTGTTTCATCTAAATATTGCATATCAATAAACGTACCACGTTTACCTTGGCAAATTTCCATTACAGCTCCAACATAGTCATTCGGAACCATGATTGCAGCTTTTACAAATGGTTCTTCTACACGGTCAATGGACTGCGGATCTGGCATGTTAGATGGATTATCGACAATCAAATCTTCACCGCTTGTTAAATATACTTTATAAATAACACTTGGTGCTGTTGTAATTAAATCAATCTTGAATTCACGTTCAATACGTTCTTGAATAATTTCCATATGAAGTAAACCTAAGAATCCACAGCGGAAACCGAAACCTAATGCTTGAGATGTTTCTGGTTCAAACTCAAGTGCAGAATCATTTAATTCCAATTTTTCTAATGCATCACGTAAATCATTATAGCGCGCAGAATCAATTGGGTATAAACCACAGAATACCATTGGGTTTAATTTACGGTAACCTGGTAATGGCTCTGCTGCTGGGCGTTTTGCATGTGTGATTGTATCACCAACGCGTGTGTCTCCCACATTTTTAATAGATGCTGCTAAGAATCCTACATCACCTACTGTTAATTCTTCACGCTGCGTTGTTTTCGGTGTGAATACACCTACTTCTGTTACTTCGAACTCTTTACCAGTTGCCATCATACGTACTTTATCGCCAACTTTTACTGTCCCATTTACAACACGGATATACGCAATTACACCGCGGTACGGATCATATAAAGAGTCAAAAATCATACATTGAAGCGGCTCTTCTGGGTCGCCGTCTGGAGCTGGTACTTTTTCAACAATTTGTTCTAAAATGTCTTCAATACCAATACCAGCTTTCGCCGAAGCAAGTACAGCTTCCGATGCATCTAAACCGATTACATCTTCTACTTCTTGACGAACACGTTCTGGATCAGCGCTCGGTAAATCGATTTTATTAATAACTGGTAAAATTTCCAAATTATTATCAAGCGCTAAATATACGTTTGCTAATGTTTGTGCTTCAATACCTTGCGCTGCATCAACAACAAGGATTGCACCTTCACAAGCCGCTAAACTACGAGATACTTCATACGTAAAATCGACGTGTCCTGGTGTATCGATTAAGTGAAGAATATATTCTTCACCATCTTTTGCTTTATACGTTAATTGAACTGCATTTAATTTAATTGTAATACCACGCTCACGCTCTAAATCCATAGAGTCAAGTAACTGAGCTTTCATTTCACGTTGTGTTAAAGCGTTTGTTTTCTCCAAAATACGGTCTGCTAACGTTGACTTTCCGTGGTCAATATGAGCAATGATGGAGAAGTTACGAATGTTAGACTGCCTTTTTGCTCTTTCTTCTTTATTCATCTATGTTCTCAACTCCTAATAGTCTCGCCAATATACACTAGCACTGATTATATCAATAGAGCAGCAAAGATTCAATGAAAACTAGTGCTGCTTATCAGACAAATCTTTCTCTCTTTATCTTATGCGAGCAAAACATAAGAGACAAACCTTTTTGTAACAAAAAATGGTTGTCTTACAAAATTATAAGACAACCATTTTTTATTCTCCCAATTAATTAAAAATATCTTTTATTTTTCCAACTACTACATCTGCACTAAACTTAGTGATACTTCGCATACATTCCGCAATTCCCATTCCCAACCCTTCTACAACATTAAAGCTTCTGAGATTTTCTAACTGCTTTTGTTTTTCACGTGCCGAAAATATGCCTCCTAAAATTTCTGGATTAACATCCCCACTCCCAGTTCCAGTCATTTGGGCAACTTGTTCATACGTTGGTTGCCGATAACCTTTCATGCTTTTTAAGCCATGATTAGCCATCCCAATTCCCATTATCATAAAAAAAAGAAACAGAATCACACAGCTCATACACTGAAGCGTAAATCGACTCAATTTCGGCCGCCCCTTTTCATCAATGCGTATATGCACCTGTGTTATCTTGATCAATTTGATGATGAAGTGCGGCATTTAAACCACTCGCGATTACATTTGCCATATCTTCAATAAACGCATCTACTTCTTTTGGGGTCACCATTAAATTATGTCCAAGAGGTGATAATACCTCATAAATTAACTTTCGCTTTTCTTCTTCTTCCAATGTACCGACTGCTCCTAAAAACATATTACGGCTTTTTTCATCCGGCATATCTTCCTCTGTTAATTTTTTCTTTTCTCCAAATGTAAAGCCGGCTGGTAATAAAGAACGAGACGGTTTATCGCCTTCTCTCATTTCACGACCAAAATGTTTTAAAATAAAATCAATTGTATCGCTCGTAATGGAAACAGCATCTACAACCGTCGGAACACCAATGGCAATTACCGGGATTCCGAGCGTCTCTTTACTCAGTTCTTTTCGTTTATTTCCTACACCAGACCCAGGATGAATTCCCGTATCTGAGATCTGTACCGTACTATTTACTCGTTCAATAGACCTAGCAGCAAGTGCATCAATCGCAATAACAAAATCTGGTTTTGTTTTTTCAATGATGCCGTAAATGACATCACTCGTTTCAATCCCTGTAATCCCCATTACACCTGGGCGAATTGCACTAACGGGACGATACCCTTCTTCCACGCTTTCAGGCTGTAATTTAAAAAGGTGACGTGTCACAAGCACATTTTCTACAACGATTGGACCGAGCGCATCTGGTGTTACATTCCAATTCCCTAATCCGACGATTAAACAGCTTGCCTCTTTAGATACTCCAATTTCTTCCAAAAAATGAGAGAATTCTTTTGCAAAAATACGTTCCACTTTTTGTTGTAATTCTGTATCTTGTTGACGAATCCCCTGCACTTCAAGCGTTAAATAATTTCCAGGCTTTTTACCCATCGCTTCCGAAGCACTCTCATCGATGATCACTTTCGTAATCGTAACCCCTTCTTCTTCACGCTCTTTTACAACAACACCTTTAATTCCCGTTTGTTCTTGCTGACGTTCTTGCAACATTTGATGAGCTTCTACCGCAAGGTCTGTTCTAACACTGTATTTACTTAAATCTAATGGTTCTTTCATCGTATCTCCTCCGCAATTCATAGTAAATATAGTTAGATTCCCCAAAATTATATAAGGTCATTCTTTCCTTTACATGAAATTTCATTGATCTCGCTATTGCAATTCTCTTCTTCGTTTGATAGAATATCACTTGTTCTATGTAAGTATCGAGTCACTCGATCGCACCAGGGAGGTGAAAAGTATGGCAAACATTAAATCTGCTATCAAACGCGCTAAACTTAGCGAAGAGCGTCGTGCACATAACGCTTCTATCAAATCTGACATGCGTACAGCTGTTAAAACTGTAGAAGCTTTAGTTACTAATAACGATCTTGAAAATGCTAAAGAAGCTTTCAAAACTGCTTCTAAAAAACTTGACAAAGCAGCTCGTAAAGGTCTTATCCACCAAAACGCTGCAGCTCGTCAAAAGTCTCGCTTAGCGAAACAAGTAAACGCGTAAGGCGTTTAAAAACGATCCATTCGGGTCGTTTTTTTATATACAAAAAAAGTTCACGCAGCAAACGGCATGAACTTTTTTATTTTATCCAGCTACGGCAACTAGAAACTCCAGCCATTTCACACTCTCGGTCGAAGCCAAAAGCGCTTCTCAGTCGAGTGCTCCAATGCCTTACGCTTCTTGGCAAGCTGCCTCCGCTTTTATTTTATCCAGCTACGGCAGCTAGAAACTCCAGCCATTTCACACTCTCGGTTGAAGCCAAAAGCGCTTCTCAGTCGAGTGCTCCAATGCCTTATGCTTCTTGACAAGCTGCCTCCGCTTTTATTTTTTATCCAATATGATTTAAACGCATTAAGAAAAACTCTAAGACAAGTTTCTTATCCATTTTCCCCGTTTTCATACTATAATCAGCTTCAGCTAATTCTAAAATAACCTTTTTTAATTCTTCAAACGAGAAAAGTTTCGTTTGATTCATCGCCAACTTTACTCGGTATGGATGAACACCAATATGCGAAGCAATTTGATTTTGTCCGTATCCGCGTTGCTGCAATTCTTTTACTTGGTATAGCAAACGAAATTGACTTACTAATAATGCCAATAATTTAATCGGTTCCTCTTGCTGCGTAAATAATCCATCTAAAATTTGCATAGCCCCAGCAATATCTTTTTTCACTACCTTTTCTGTTAACGCAAACACATTTTGTTCAACCGATTTTGGTACAAGTTCTGCCACAAGTCCTGTTGTAATTTCTCCTCCCATACCAACATAAAGGGTCAACTTGTCCATTTCCTTTGCTAACATCGTTACATTGCTTCCTACAAGCTCTAACAGCAAACCAACAGCTGTTTCCTCAATATGTACATGCACTTCATCCGCACGAGCCACAATCCATTTACGAACGTCCTGCACTTGCATCGCATTGGCTTCTACCACATCTGCAGTTTTCTTTAATAATTTTGTGATTTTTTTCCGCTCATCTAATTTTTCATAGGGGGCCACAAATACAACAAGCGAAAATGGAGATGGTTCTGCAATATACTCCTCTAAAATCTTTATATTTTGTTCTAATTTCTCTTTTTGTGAAGTTAAAAACAACGGGGATTTAATTAGTAATATTTTACGTTCTCCAAAAAAAGGAAGCGTCCGTGCATCTTCTACTACATCTTCTAAATACGCTTCTTCTAAGTCATACGTTACAACATTAAATTCACGATCTTCTTCAGCTAGCGATTCATTCGTTATAAGCTTTATTGTTTCATTTATAAAATAAGCTTCCGTTCCATATATTAAATACAGCGGCGCAAACTGTTTCTTTTTAATCTTCTTATGTATATCACTCATATTTTTTCCTACTCCCTAACTTGGCAATATATCTATATACTAATGCGGTATCTTTTGTTTTACAAGTACAAAGGAACAGGCTTAAGGCCCGTCCCTTTATCTATATAAAACGCCACGCAATAAGTCCCGGGATTCTTATTGGTGTGCGGTAACCGCTTTACTGTTATTATTCGCAACTGCCTGATAAGTATAATTGTTAACTGTTAACATGCATGGAAATCAAATTCCCGCCTTTTACTCACATAAGATTCAACACTTACCTCTACTCATATCTTCTCTATTTCTTTCGCTATTTGCGAGTAAAACCCCCACTCAAAATTTAACGAAAGAAAAGAAGTTAGATACAAGATCAAACGCTCGATTAGTTAAGAGAGATAATGAGTAAGGGCGAAAGTATCACTGATTAAAACCTCTCTTTATCTTCATATGGAAATTGTAGATTTTTTTCTGACAATATTTTATACTAAAATGGAATGTTGGGGAGGGATTCTAAATGAATGAATTTGAGCAAAACGTTCAAAGTAAACGCAATGACGCTATTGATTCAGGGGTAGGTTTTATCGTCTCATTTGGTTTTTTCGCAACACTTTTCATTATCGCAACAATTATTAAATTTATTGGTTCTTAAAGGCTGCTACTTGCAGCCTTCTTTTTTCACTTCATCTTTTCTATCATTCATCATATGTCATTTTACTTTGAAACGTTCCCTTTTCACCTTCAAAAACATAGGAAATAGCTCCTTGCTTGTCCGTTCGCCATATTTCAATATCCATTTCTAACAAACGTTCTAACACTTGCTGATGCGGATGACCATATCGATTATGTTCTCCAGCGGAAACAATTGCTTTACGGGGCTGGATGAGTTGCAAAAAAGATGATGAGGTTGATGTCTTACTACCGTGATGCCCAACCTTTAAAATATCAGCTCGCAATTCTGGGTACTGTTCTACAATTCGACGCTCGCCTTTCTCTTCTAGATCTCCAGTAAACAGCCATGCAAGTCCACCTATCTTTGCCCATAACACAATTGAAGAATCGTTATCCCCATTTTCTCTGCCCTCTGGAGATAACACAACAAATTCCGCTTCATCTATTTGCCACCTATCCCCTTCTCCCACGATGTTCGTTCGTATATTCTTTTGTTTTGCCATATGCTTCAATTCTTTTTCTAACACCGTATCCTCTAGCTTCCTTCCAAACACAATTTCTTCTACAGTAATAGATGATACTACTTCTTTTGCCGCCCCCATATGATCTGTATCACCATGCGTCACAATCAACTTATCAATTTTTCGAATACCTTCTTTTTGTAAAAATGGGAGAAGAATATCATGTCCAACAGAAAACTCATGTTTTTTCTTCTGCCACACTTCTTTTTTTACAGGAATCGTCCCTCCTGTATCAACGAGATAAATTCCCTTGTCATATGGAAGACGAATCAAAATTGCATCCCCTTGTCCAACATCAATAAAAGTCACACTTCCGCTGGCACGGAAATAAGGCGAAACATAATGAAAAATACACATAGAGAGGAAAATTCCGGCGACTAGGAACAAATAACGTTTTTTGGCCGCTTTTTCCCAGACAACAAATATACCAATAATACTAAAACAATATAAAACCATAAGAAATAGAGGTGTTTGTCCAAAAGTAAGACGAAGAAGCGGGAGGGTTTCACAATATTGAAGAATTTCATTCGAAAGCGTTAAACAGACTGATAATCCGTGTGCCATCCATGTCGATATAAAAGGAACAAATAACATACAAAGAAACATAACGATGCTACCTGGTAACACAATACAAGATAAAAACGGGACATATATAAGATTGAGGAAAATACTGTATGGGGAAAAATAACCAAAATGATATAACAAAATAGGAATACTAGCAAGTTGTGAAATCAATGAAAGATAGATTGTATTTTGAATTAGAGCGTTATCCTGTTTTAATAAACGATTCGTTGAAAGCAATAGCGCAAAACTACCAACAAACGAAAATTGAAATCCAATATCAAAAGCCATATAAGGATCATATAAAAACATCAATATAGCCGTCATACTAAGTGCATCTAAACTCGTAACACGGATAGAATGCATGAGTGCTAGCAACAACATAACACCCGTTACAGAAGCTCTCACGACAGATGGAGATGCCCCAGCTAAAAACATATAAAGGGGAATACAAACAATGAGACATATTGTTGTCATTTCCCTAGTTATTCCAATCCTAAGCAAAACAAAGTAGCCAATTGCCGTTAACAGCACAATATGCGACCCCGAAATCGCCAATAAGTGAATAAGGCCAAACTGTTGGTATTGTTCTTCTACTTCAAATGTCATCTGTTGCCGATCACCAAACAACAACGCATTCATAAATGCTCCAGGTTGCCCAGGAAACATTTCTGTAACTATCGACACTGCGTTTTGGCGTAATAAAAAAAACCACTGTGTGAACGTCAAAGATTTTTGGGTACAATTCGAAATCTCTTTTGCTTCAAATAAAAAATGAATCTTTTGCTTATACAAATAGTCACGATAGTCAAATCCATGAAAATTCCTTGCTTCTGATGGTACTTTCATTTCTCCTTTAAATGTACAACTCATACCCGCATGTAATTGCTCCAACTGTTCTTTTTGTTTAGCTGACTGAATTTTGTAAAATAATTGCAACGTATCCCTCTCATTGACCTCTATTTGAAAAGAAAGCCGATCACCATTTATAAGAGGTGTCGTTTGAATTACACCATCTGTCATTTCAAATTCTAACCCTTTTGAAGGCTGATTTTCCAGTTCCATATATGAGGTATAGAGGAAACCACATAAACCTGCCAGTATACAAAAAATGAGGACTTGGTGCGAAGTACGATATATACAGAATAAAATATAACAACCAAACACACTAACAGACAACAACTGAAACGAGGAACAGGAAGTTGCAATCCCCATAGCAAACGAGATTGCAACATAACCCCATTGTCCACGCAACTTATACTCACCCCTTATAGTGGGTGTTCGAAAAGGCCGGTAAAGATGACTATTACATTTCTTCACCTGCACCGCCAGTCCGGTACTCATGTAGTCCCACCTACACTCCGCACTCTCCTAGCTTCCGTGCCTCGAACCACCAGCCTCTCTTTATCCTCCTTTTTGAACACACATCTATATGATCTCTTTTGCTTTAGCGAATACTTGTTGTAATTCATTCATTGTTAAATCATCTTTTTCTAAAGATGAAAACAGTTCTTTTAATTGTACATTACGCTTTTGTTGCTCTATTGATGTAATATCATATTCTAGTGGAACATGTTTCACTTTCACATTTGCTTGCTCAAACAATTCTATAGCGTAAGGGTGATTTTTATAATCTTGTGCATAATAAACAGCTGTAATACCACTTTGAATAATGGCTTTACAACATTGTAAACAAGGAAAGTGCGTGACATAAATCTCCGCATCTTCTGTTTTCGCACCAAATTTCGCACATTGCAACAGTGCATTCATTTCAGCATGAATTGTACGAACACAGTGATTATCAATGACGTAACATCCATCATCTATACAATGCACACCACCCTTGATTGAACCGTTATATCCGCCCGCGATAATTCTCTTATCACGGACAATTGTCGCTCCTACCGCAAGCCTTGTACATGTGCTACGCAGTGATAACAAGTGACTTTGCGTCATAAAATATTGATCCCAAGAAATTCTTTCCATATGTTCACCTACTTTTTCATCTACTTGTAGTGTAGCGAAAGAAGAAAAAGTTCGTCAATCCTTACGGAATAATTATTTTATCTTTTATTTTTTCAAGAGACTTCTCTCCGATACCATCTACCTCCAGTAAATCTTCTATTTTTTGAAACGGACCATGTTCTTCTCGATATTTCATAATATTTTCTGCTTTTCGAGGTCCAATTCCCGTTATTTTTTCGAGTTGCTCTTTTGATGCAACATTAATTTGAACTTTCTCCTCCTGCCCTGAAGGTAGATTGGCTCCCTGAACCTGCTCTCCTTTTTTTGGGACATAAAGTAGCATTTGATCTTGCATACGCTGTGCTAAATTTACTTTTGCACGATCCGCCTCAGGTAAAAAACCACCTGCTTTTTCAATCCCATCTTTTACACGTGCATCCATCTCTACCTCATATACCCCTTCACGGTGCACCGCTCCTTTTATATCAATCATCATTGTTTTTTTCTTTTCTTTTGAATCTGCTAATTTCAATTTTCCTTTTTTCTCTTCACTCTTTATATTTGTGTCAATTTTCACAGCCGATTGCATAGCTTGCTGCTTCGTCTGCCACATAAAAAGGATACCTACAACACCAACAACTCCTAATAAAGCGAGCCACTTCTTTTGAAAATTCCGCATGATTTTAATACCTCCAATTCATAAATTCACAACATGGTTCATATTGTTTAGGAGAAAGATGTTACGAAGGAGGGATGAAACATTGAACATAGGAATTATAGGGACAGGAAACATGGGGAATATACTGATCGATGCATTTTTAGAAACCCATGCTGTCAAACCTTCGTGCCTTACTATTATTAATCGTACGCCTGCCAAAGCATATCATACAAAAGAGAAGTATCCTTCTGTTCATATAGCAAAGACTGTGGAAGAGGTAATTGAACGCTCTCAACTTATTTTTATTTGTGTTAAACCTTTAGACATTTATCCAATTTTAAAAAAACATGCTGACCACTTTACTGATGAAAAATGTTTAATTTCTATTACAAGCCCCATATCAGCAGATCAAGTAGAAAAGGTTGTATCTTGTAACGTCGCACGTATTATTCCGAGCATCACAAACCGAGCGTTCTCTGGCGCCTCACTATTTACATTCGGCAAAAACTGTTCGAAGGAATGGAAACAAAAGTTACTTCGTCTATTTGAAAATATTTCCACACCTATTGTAATTGAAGAAGGTATTACACGGGTTTCATCTGATATCGCAAGCTGCGGGCCTGCATTTTTCAGCTACTTACTACAATGTTTCATTGATGCTGCTGTAGATAAAACAAATATTACCAATGAAGAAGCAACTATTTTAGCAAGTGAAATGATTATCGGGATGGGGAAACTACTAGAGAAAAAAGTTTTCACATTACCAACTCTGCAAGAAAAGGTATGTGTAAAAGGCGGCGTTACAGGAGAGGGTATTCGGGTTTTAGAGGATCATGTCGGAAATATGTTCCATAAATTATTCGAGCGAACACACGAAAAATATGCTGAAGATTTAGAAGGCGTTGAACAACAATTTAAGAAGCACACGTAAATAATACGCCGCAATGATACAAAACCCTCTAAAAAACGATGATCTTTTCTCATCCTATTTTTTATCCAACTTTTATTTTTATATTTTCTAGGTATTACTTTTCTACTTTTCTATAAATAAAATATCATATTCTAAACAAGACAAAAGCAACCTAATCGGTTGCTTTTGTTTTATCTATTCTTTTTCACCATAAAAAAGATACGTTCCGTTTGTTCAGTTACTTCTATTCGTTCAAAATCACCCGTTACACGAAGGAGTGTAAATCCAGCTTCTTCAAGCCATTTTGTTACTAATTCAACTGAATAAGCACGTTGCATATGGCATTCATCAAAGCGATGATATACACCTTCCTCTGGATCCTGTACAAAAAATGACAAGTCATGTTCTACACTATCTGATTCTTCATCAAGGAAGCAGTTCCAAATAAGAGCTATCTCTTCCCCATTAACTGTGTACGTTTCATTTTGAAATACATGATGAATTTTATATAAAGAGTGTACATCAAATAAGAACAAACCATCTTGGCGCAAGTGATGATATACGCGTCTGAAAGTCTCTTGTATCCCTTCTTCTTCCAGTACATAATTCAATGAATCACAAAAGATTGTAATACAATCAAATTCACCTGGAACATCCAGCTCTCTCATATCTTGTTGATAAAAAGGAATAAAAAATCCTTCTCCTCCAAGTTTTTGTTGTGCAACTGTTAACATTTCTTCCGAAAGATCGACACCAATCACGTCATAACCTTTTCGCACAAGCGGAAGTGTTACATTCCCAGTCCCGCATGCTACATCGAGAATCTTCGCCTCTTTCATACCTGCCTGCTGTAAGCTTTCTTCTGTGAATTCTACCCATTTATCATATGGAACATCATTCATAAGTTCATCATACAACAAAGCAAATTGCTCGTACCTCATTGACCTAACTCTTCTGTAATATCTTCACGTGGTACATCGCCCCATAGGCGCTCTAAATTATAATGATCACGCTCATCTTTATGGAATACATGTGCAACTACATCGCCAAGGTCCACTAAAACCCAACGTGCTTCATCAAAACCTTCCATGCGTTGTACGTCGATTTGAAACTCATGTGCCTTCGCTTTAATTTCACGTGCAATTGCTTGTACCTGCTTATCTGAATTTCCGTGACAAATAATAAAATAATCTGCAATTGGTGAAATACCTTGCATGTTTAGTACAACCATATCTTCTGCTCTTTTATCATCAGCTGCTTTTGCTGCTAACACTAATAACTCTTTATCTTTCATTCCGTAATTTCCTCCTTGATAACTGCGTTGTATGTTTGAAATGTTAACGGATAGATCGTTTGATCTTTTTCCATTAAAAATTGAATTGTGCGCTTTAATGCAAATAATAAGGCTTTATTTATATCTTCTCCTGCTAACTTCCGCGCTTCTTCCACACCTGGAAATTTGCGGCCTGGTTCAATATAATCCGCCACATAAATAACTTTATCAAGCATTGTCATCTTTTCATGACCACTTGTATGATATGTAATAGCTTGCAGGATTTCTGGATCCGTAATGCCGACTTCTTTTTCTACTAAGTATGCCCCAACTGGCGCATGCCATAACTCTTTGTTGTAGTGAAGTAAATCTTTTGGCAACTCTTCCTGCTTAATAATATCTTCCATTTCTTGAATCGGTCTACATTTTGCATAATCATGAAATATAGCAGCCATTTCCGCTTTTTTCTCATCCACACCATATAACTTAGCAAGTTTAATTGCCGTTTCCATCACACCAATTGTATGTATATAGCGCTTTTCATGCATTTGTTGTTTTACAATCTTAAGTGCTTTCTCACGATTCATACAACCCATTCCTCTCGATATATACGTGTACTTGTTCTGGAAGCAAATATTTACACGTTTTCTTCTCCTTATATCTCTTTCGTAATAAGGAGGAAGAAACCGCAAATTCCGGAATCTCTACTGTAACGATTTCATAAGGTGTATGTAATGTATATCCCGGTCTTGCAACTCCAACAAAGGTTACAAGCTGTAGTAATTTCTCAATGTTATACCATTTGGGCAAATACTCAACCATATCTCCGCCAATAATAAAATAAAACTCTACATCCGGATGCTTCTTTGTTAATTGTAACATAGTGTCATATGTATAGGATGGGCCCTCTCTTTTTAGCTCTTCTAAACAAACAGAGAAATACCCCTCTTTCCCAATTGCTAACTCTAGCATGTTTAATCGATTTTCCACACTTGTAATATTGCGACCCTGTTTATGAGGTGGAATTTGATTCGGCAAAAACCATACTTCATCAAGAGCCAGTGTATCATACACCTCATTTGCAATTAACAAATGTCCATAATGAGGCGGATCAAACGTACCGCCAATGATTCCGATCTTTTTCAAAGGAAACGCCTCCTTTAGTTCACAAGCAGTAATCTTTCCGAAACAACATGAGGAAAGATTACTGCCCGTAAAAGTTCAATTGGTCTAAACCCTATTAACAAGAACAAATCCCGAACATAGCGGGCATAAACTATGGAAACGACCTACACCATTCTAATTACTATTGTGGAAGTTTGATTTGTTTATTTTCTCTTGATTCTTTATATAAAACAATTGTGCTTCCAATTACTTGGACGATTTCTGCTCTCGCACCTTTAGATAGTTCTTCTGCAACTTCACGACGATCAAATTCACAGTTTTGTAGTACGCTCACTTTAAATAACTCACGAGCTTCTAATGCATCTGCAATTTGTTTTACCATATTTTCATTTACGCCGCCTTTTCCCACTTGAAAAATCGGTGTTAAATGATGTGCTTTTGCACGTAAAAATCTTTTTTGTTTTCCTGTTAACATATAGTTAGCCTCCAAGCTTTCTCATTACTAATTGTTTCATTCTTTCGATATTTGGCATACGTCCTGTCCACATTTCAAATGCAAGTGCCCCTTGATAAACAAACATATCAATTCCATTTTGTACGATTGCTCCTTTTGCCTTCGCCTCTTGCAAAAGCTTTGTCTCAAATGGATTATAAATAATATCCGAAACAATCGTCCCTGGTTTCAAGGATTGAATTTGCAGTGGTGTATTTTGGACATCTGGATGCATACCTATTGTTGTCGTATGAATGATAATATCATAATTATTTTGTTTTTCTGTTGCTTGCTCTAACGATAATGCATGCGACAGAATTCCCTCTTTACATCCAGCAATTAACTGCTCTGCTTTCTCTATTGTTCGATTAGCAATATCGATTTCTTTTACACCTGCATCTACAAGTGAAAAATAAATACCACGACATGCCCCACCAGCACCAAGTAATAAAATACGCTTTTGATAAAGTGGCTCTTTACTAATTGATTGTAAAGAACGAACATAACCAATTCCGTCTGTATTATAACCAATTAATTTTCCATCTCTATGAACTACCGTATTCACAGCACCAATTTGCATTGCTAACGGATCAATTTCATCTAAGTATTTCATAATCGAGACTTTGTGTGGAGTCGTTACATTAAATCCCGAAACTCCTAATGCCTTTAATCCTTTCACCGCTTCCCCTAGCGCCTCTTCTTCAACAAGAAAAGCATGGTAATGGGCATCTATACTTAAATGTTCAAATGCATCGTTATGCATCAGCGGTGATAATGAATGTCCAATTGGATTTCCGATCACACCATATAATTGTTTCATAAATTCCTCTCCATATTAAATTAAAGATTTACGTAATGAAACACTAACTCCTTTTGGTACATGAGCAACAATCTTTGCCCCAGGCTCATTTACAGTAACCCATCCTAAGCCAGAGAATACAACATCTGTTTTTGGCTCACGAATATTAAATTCGTATTTCACAAACTCAGGCATATTTTCTAGTTCCTCTGGGGTTGGTGGATTTAATAATTCCCCTGCATGTTTTTCATACAATTCATCTGCTTTTTCAAGCTTTGTACGATGAATCGTTAAGCGATTTGAGAAATGGCAAGTGAATGCACGACGACCGCCACTCACGTAATCAAAGCGTGCTAATCCACCAAAAAATAATGTTTGTTCTTCGTTTAATTGGAATACCATCGGCTTAATTTCTTTTGTCGGTGTAATCAGCTTTAAGCTTTGTTTTCCAACATAATGTGCCATTTGATGATGATTAATAATACCTGGTGTATCATATAAAGACGATGTTTCATCTAGCGGAATATCAATCAAATCAAGCGTTGTTCCTGGGAAATGAGACGTTGTAATCACATTCTCAGTTTCTTCACTGAATTCCTTAATCATACGATTAATAAATGTAGATTTACCAACGTTCGTACATCCAACAACATATACATCTTTACCATCACGGTACTCTTCAATTGCCTCAGCTAGTTCACGAATACCTTGTCCCTTTGCTGCACTAATTAAAAAGACATCTTCTGGTTTTAAGCCAAGTTGTTTTGCACTATAGCGCATCCAATGTCTCAGTTTATCGTGTTTCACTGATTTTGGAATTAAATCCGCTTTATTTCCAACAAGCAATACTTTGTTGTTCCCTACAAAACGATGTAAGCCTGGTAACCAGCTACCATTGAAGTCAAAAATATCTACAATTTTAACAACAAGCGCATCTGACTGACCAATTCCATTTAAAATACGCAAAAAGTCATCGTCTGTTAACGACACATCTTGAATTTCATTATAATTCTTTAAACGAAAACAACGCTGACAAATCACTTGTTCTTTTTCTAAAGATGAAGCTGGTGCATATCCTACTTCATTTTTATTTTCTATTTGAATTTCTACACCGCAACCAATACATTTAATTCTTTCAGTCAAACTTTATTCCTCCCAGTTAATCAAGCCTTTTTTCTTCATATTTCTCATAATTCTTCGTTCAATCTTTCGATTAAAGCGCGTTACTAATCCATCTGTTTGCGCTACTGGTACAACTAAAATCGTATGAAGACCAACACGATTTCCACCCAGTACATCTGTTAGCAATTGATCTCCAATTACTACTACCTCATCAGCAGTTAAATTCATTTCTCGTATTGCACGTTTAAAAGCACGAACAAGCGGTTTACGTGCACTATGGATAAAAGGAATACCAAGTGGATCAGCGAAATCCTTTACACGTTGCTCATTGTTATTCGAAACAACTGTTACTTGAATGCCCTGTTCTTTCATTTTTAAAAACCACTGTTCAAGCTTAGGCGTTGCATTCGGACGATCCCATTCAATTAAAGTATTATCTAAGTCAGTAATAATACCTTTAATTCCGCGTTTCTTTAAATCTTCTGGTTGAATATGGTATACGTTTTTTACGTATTCATTTGGTAAAAACAATTTCAATTTCTTTCACCTCTTTGAGGAGTTTTCATAAAATTTTTCGACAACATTTTTCGATATCGAGCTTGTGGATAACATTGTACACATTTTCCACATTATTCTTTCAGTCAATTTAGAAATTATTAACAGTTCATACACACCTTATCCACGGTGTCATGTGGATAAACAGCCGTTTGTGACTGTCATATTTTTTTGGTACATTAGATGCAACAAAGAACCTATCCTTAATTATCGGAGGTGGCTCACCTTGAAAATGAAACATATGGAACAGTTATCTACTGAGTTACTCACTGAGTCTTATTATAAAGCAAAAGAACTAAAATTAAATCCTGACTTCATTTTACTTATAAAACAAGAAATCATTCGGCGATCATTAGAGGACAAGCTTGCCAAATCGTCTTGAGTACATATAGATGACTACTTCACCTGTAAAAAGAGCCATCCTGAAGATGGCTCCTTTATAAAATGAAACTTCCATCCAGAGGAACTTTTCACCCTGCACATAAGCTCATCTAACTTCTTCGTGCCCTTATAAGTTCGTGATAAAACTTTTACTGTACGTTACCATTAGATAAGCGAGTTGCAATTTTTTCACCAAGGAGAAGTTCTTGGCCACTCGTTAACGTTGAAACAACTTCAACCATTCCTTTTTCAAACAGTAACACGACTGTAGAACCAAATGTAAAGTATGCCATCTCTTCACCTTTTTGAACAGTGTTTCTTTCATGAAGAAGCTCAATACTATTTACAAACATCGCTCCTACTTTTACAAGTGACATATGCTGACCTGCACTATCAACCTCTGTAACAGAACGATAATTCTTTGACAATGGCTCTTTTCCATACTTCATCCCTGCTGCGTTGACTGGATATGATTTTCTTCCAAGTACAAATCGCTCTGTCACAGTACCTGTAAGAGGACTATGAATACGATGATAATGACTTGGACTTAAATAAATAACCATATATGTACCGCCAGCATAGCGGCTTGCTCTCTCTTCATTACCTAGCATGTCCACAATTGAATAACGCTTGCCTTTAATATCAAATGTTTTCGTTTCTTCGATAGGTCCATAATCAGCAAATACTCCATCAACAGGACTAACAATACTTGATGGTGCCGCATCAATTTCTCGCTTTCCTTCTTGTAACTTACGTGTAAATAATTCATGCAGCGTCTTATATTCCTTTAAATCTTTTTCCATCTCATCTTGATTCAATTGAAACACTTTCGCATAAGAGGAAATAATAATGGAACTTAAACGAGACTGTGCAAATTTACGTAGTATATAAGAAGTAAAACGTCCATTTGTAAGTTCGATCATAAGTCGATATAATTTACGTCGCAAACCGCGAAACCTCCTAATAATTCTTCATGTAACAATTAAGTTTAGCTTTCCCTTCTTTTCTTTCTATATCATACAGTAGAACTCCTGAAAATAGTTTTTATATTCAATTATCGTAAACAAAGCTGATGATAAAAAAGAAAAGGTATGTACTATTTCATTCTTAAATTCGTTAGCACCTTTTAATATTACAGATAGAACCCATCATTTTCAACAGTGAACGTATATTTCTTCTTAGAGTTTCTTGTTTTATTCCCTTTTCATTAAAAGAAAAACGGCTGCGTTTCAACCGCAGCCGTTTCATGCATCTTTATGCTTTTCCTTTTTTCTCCTTTTCTGCCCGCACAAATTCATGAAACATTTTCATCAGTGCCCGCTTCTCAATCCGTGACACGTAACTTCTTGAAATCCCTAGTGCTTTCGCAATTTCTCGCTGTGTTTTTTCTTTATCCAATCCAAGCCCAAAGCGTTTCACAATGACTTCTTTCTCGCGCTCATCTAAAATATCGATATACTCTTTAATTTTTTCTAATTCCATACTAAGCTGAATCATATCAATGACATCTTCAGACTCAGATTTCAAAATATCGATAAGTGATATTTCATTTCCTTCCTTGTCCTGTCCAATCGGGTCATGAAGTGAAACGTCTTTTTTGGTTTTCTTTAGTACACGCAAATGCATTAAAATTTCGTTTTCAATACAACGAGCCGCATATGTCGCCAACTTCGTCCCTTTCCCTGCTGAATAACTTTCAATTGCTTTAATAAGCCCAATCGTTCCGATAGAAATTAAATCTTCCGCATCTTCACCTGTGTTTTCAAATTTCTTAACAATATGAGCCACAAGCCGTAAATTATGTTCAATTAACAAATTTCTCGCATGAGCATCACCTTGTTCCATCAGCTCTAAGTACTTTTTTTCATCATCTGATGACAGTGGTTGTGGAAATGCATTGTTTTTAACATAAGAAACAAATATAAACACTTCGCGAATCATGTATCCAATTGCGGCGAACAGACTCAAACTCTTCACCTCCGCAAAAATAATGGTCTTTACTATATGTATGTAGGCGGGTGGTTGTTTGTGTCTGTACCTACTTAAGAATAGCGATGCATAAAAAAATTCTTGTGACATAGCCACAAGAACTTTTAAAAACTTATCCTATGTACTCCAAATCGCCTCTCCAGTATGTGCATCAGTATAGCGAATTCCTCGTCCCATGGAAGAAATAAAAAAACAGCTAGATTTCTCTAGCCGCTTTACTTCGTTTCACGATGCAACGTCACTCGCTTTAAACGTGGACAGTATTTTTTTAGTTCAATACGTTCCGGATTATTTCGCTTATTTTTCTTCGTAATATAATTACGATCACCGCTTTCTGTACAAGCTAATGTAATATTCACGCGCATATGTAGGCCTCCTTTTCTTAAAAAATCACAACTAAAACGTAATCATTACGATTTATATAATAAATGCTATTATTCTTTTTGTCAATTTCCCTATTATAAACTCTATCCAAATGATTTGTTGAAATCATTCTAAAAAGACAAAAAACTGAAACAATTAGTTCATACGAAATTCACATCAATCTATTATTATTAGAGCTGTACATAATCAATTTACTAACAATCCATTTTATTGATATATGAAATTTAATTAGAAAGGAGATACAGAAATGAAAGCCAAATACCGTTTTATGATCTCATCATTTGCTGCATGTGCTTATATGATCTGGTATTTAGTATAAATAAGCAACCTTATTTGCAAATATGAAAAGGTGTGTATATAAATGAAATATAATCAATCAACCGTTAACTATTGGAAGGCATTTGTATTACCTTATACATTCGCTTTAGAAGAGTTGAAAACAAAATTCGAAATTATGAACCGGGAAGCTCAATTTCTAGAGGACTATAACCCGTTTGAACATATAAAAACAAGATTAAAACAACCTGACAGCATCGTTAAAAAACTCGAGCGCAAAAATTTAGCACCAACTATCGAAAACGCGCAAACGCATTTGCAAGACATTATCGGCATCCGGATTACATGTTGCTTTGTGGAAGATATTTATCACTTAAAGCAAGTCATTGAAAATCGTGAAGATATGGAAATTGTAGAAGTAAAGGACTACATCGATAATCCAAAATCCAATGGCTATAAAAGTTTGCATATGATTATTAAATATCCATTAGCGTTAAATTCTGGTACAAAAGAGGTATTTGCAGAAATTCAATTGCGTACACTCGCAATGGACTTTTGGGCAAGTTTAGAGCATAAACTCTACTATAAATATGAAGGGAATATTCCCGATTATTTAAAAGATGAACTTCACGATGCTGCCATGAAAGCAGAAGAACTAGATAATAAAATGGCGACCATTCGCCAAGATATCGATGAGATTGAAGCATGTTCAAGTCAAATTTTACTCCCATTATAAAGAAAGGTTCTCCTCATATGAGAACCTTTCTTTCTTTATTTCTTTTCTATCGTCCGAACTTCTTCAATTCTCCAATGTTCTTCTTCTTTCCCAAGTGCATACTGTACCTTTTTCTGAAAAGATCTTCCACCATCTATTTCTTTCTCCGCTGTTTCAACAACAACATAATCCCTCTTGAAGTTTTTCACCTGCACATCATTCAACTCAATTTTCTTATTTTCTCTTTGAAATGCAGCTGCCTTTTGTGTTCGTAAGTCTTCAGCACCAACTATTTTGTCCGAAAACAGAGCCATATGTTGATCGAATTTTTTTTCGTTTGTCGTCTGTACAAACGCCTCTATTACATTATGGATTTCTTTTTCTTCTTCTGGTGTTACATGTATCTTCGTTTCTTTTTGTACCATTACTCCTTTCTTCTCTCCATCTATTTTCTTCATTTCCTGCTCTGATTGACATCCTATTAACAATAGTCCCACTATACTAACAAATCCTATTTTCTTAGTGAAATTTCGCATTCAATATTCCTCCCAAAAAGAAAAAGCAAGGCAAAACGCCTCGCTTTACTCCATAACTATTGTCTGCCTTTATTAGGGTCACCGCCACCAACAATATCGAAGACACGTTTTGCTATGTTTGTATTTTCTTGAACGCCTGTGAATAGATATTTACCTGGTCCGAATGCATATACATTCACGTCTTCCCCAGTATGTCCACCTGTTGTCCAGCCTGTAAATGAACGTTTATTGAAGATTTCCTCAATCGCATTATCAATTTTTGTTACATCTTTTGATGGCGCAATATCATTCACAGATTTAATTTCTTCTGGTGTTAATTGTAAATCAATGTATGTTTTCAATGTTTCTTCTACATTTGCACCTTTTGCAATTTCATTTGCCATAAAGTCCGGTGTACGTTTTGCCGCTTTAATTGCATTTGCATCAAAGTTATATTCACCATTTACACCAAGAGAGAACCCACCTGTAGAATGATCAGCTGTTGCAATAACTAATGTATGTTTATCTTTCTTCGCAAATTCAATCGCTGCTTTAAATGCTTTCTCAAAGTCTTCCATTTCACTCATCGCACCAACAACGTCGTTATCATGTCCAGCCCAGTCAATTTGGCTACCTTCTACCATTAAGAAGAAACCTTTATCGTTTTTATTTAAACGATTGATTGCTGCATTTGTCATTTCTTCTAACGAAGGTGCTTTTTCATTACGATCAATCATTTTATCTAAGCCACCTGGTGCAAACAAGCCAAGAATTTGATCACTTTTATCATTCAATAATTGCTCACGATCTGTTACATAACTATAACCTGACTTCTTAAATTCTTCTGTAAGATTACGATCTTTTCTTACAAAGTTATTTACACCACCACCAAGAAGAACATCTACCTTGTGTTTCCCGTTAATTTTCTCATCGAAGTAATCATTTGCAATTGCATCCATATTTTTACGGCTAATATCATGCGCTCCAAAAGCAGCTGGCGTTGCATGTGTAATTTCAGAAGTGGCAACTAAACCTGTTGATTTCCCTTGCGCTTTTGCTTGTTCAAGTACTGTTTTTACTTCTGCCTTATCATTATCCACCGCAATTGCTGCATTGTATGTTTTTACACCTGCCGACATTGCTGTTGCAGCTGATGCAGAATCTGTAATATTTTGATGTTCATCTTCTGGATATGTTTTTTGTGTTCCTACAAGATGTTTATCAAATTCTGTTGACTCCATTTCAAATGTTTTTGGATTATCTTTCATATAACGATGGGCAGTCATATACGAAGGTCCCATGCCATCTCCAATTAAAACAATTACATTTTTAATTTTTGTATCACTTGCTTTTCCATCCGCTTTAATTACATCTGAACGTGTTACGCCCCACGTTACAGCTGAAGTAAGTGCTAACGATGTCACAACCGCAAATGGCCATGCTTTCTTCATAAATTTTTTCACTTTTCATGTCCCCCTAATAGGTTATTAGTTATTAAGTTCCCAATACCCAATTTAAAGGAAGACTATTAAGGAAAAGTTAGCTTCATGTAAACATTTTGTTAAGTTGTGTAAATTTTCGTTATAATTTGTATATCTTTGTCTTATATTATCCAGTTTGGTCACCTTTACAAAAAAGAAAGGTGATCATGTGTATTTTTCAATACTTTACATTCTCTCTATATTATAATTGAATATTTATTTTTCATGATAAAATATTTCTACTAGATTAGAAATGTGGTGATTCAATATGCAAATACAAAAGCTAAACGATTCAAGTATTCCACAGCTCATTTCTCTTTGCGAAGCTGTTGGATGGTTACAACCCCGATTATTTATGCAAAAACAATTTAAAATGTACCTATCTATCGGAAATTTATTTGGCTATACACATCATGAAAAACTAATTGCTACTTGTGGGGTATTCCCTTCTGAATCTGGATTTTCTTCTATCGGTATGCTAATGGTTCATCCCGATTTTCAAAAACAAGGGCTTGGTCGTACTTTACTCGATATTTGCATGCAGCAAACATCCGCTTCCCTTCCTGTTATGCTCATTGCAACAGATGCTGGTATACCTTTGTACCAAACATATGGCTTTACGACCGTTACAACAATCCATCGCTTTGAAAAATTTGTTACGAACACATCTACGAACCACTCCCATTTAAAGCAAATTGAGCCATATGATCTTAACTCTCTCATTAAGCTTGATCAAACCGTGACAGGGGCGCATCGTCCAAAGCTCTATTCGATATTACTATCTAGAGCAACACTGGCATTCAAAATTGAAAAAAACCATAGAATCGAAGCTTTTGCACTGTGTATACAAAAAGGAAATACACTCTGCATTACTCCTCTTATAGCCAAGCGTGATGAAGATGCAATCCAATTATTACAATCCATTTGCATGAGCTGGAATGGAACAGTCCGTATAGATGTTCCACACTCACAATTCACATTTCGAGCACACTTGGAATCGAAAGAGTTTCAAGAAACACTTCTTTCGCCGCTTATGATAAAAAATGGAAGTCACCTATCTGGAAATCGCGACCATTTATTTGCTATGATGGATACAGCGTTATGTTAGAAAGGGGACACCTGCTTGAAACGAATGAAGTGTTATATGGTAAGTTGCCTTGCTATTACATTATTAGTGGGTTGCAATGCAGCAGACAAGCCAGTAGAAGCAGTAAAACAAGTTAAAAATACAATTGAAACAAAGCTAACAACAGATGAAAAAATGGTCGAGATAGACGGGCAAACTATTTACTTTAAACAAATTGGAGAAAAGAAACCACCATTACTTATGCTTCATGGGTTTGGCGGTTCATCCAATGGCTTTAGCGATATTTATTCAGACTTAGCAAAAGATCATACAATTATCTCAGTTGATGTTTTAGGATTTGGCCATTCTTCTAAACCAATGGATTTTCCATACTCTTTTCCTAATCACGCCAACCTTTATTATAAGTTAATGAAAAAACTAGGATATGATGCTTTTGCAGTACTAGGTCACTCTATGGGCGGGGAGATTTCCCTTAATTTAACATATTTATATCCCAGTGCAGTTACCCATCTCATTTTAACGGATGCTACAGGGGCTATATCATTAACAAATAGAAATGCTTCACCTAAACCACAGTTATCCACTGATTTGAATACTGTATCTTCTATTACGGATTATGATGAAAGCAAAGTGAAATTTAAACGCGATGATACAGAACATTATAACCAAATGAAAATGTGGCCAAAACGACTTAAGATTAATGCTAGTGAAATCAAACTTCCGACTTTAATTATTTGGGGCAGAAATGATAGTAGTGTATCATGGAAAGAAGGCGAATCTTATCATCAGTTTTTAAAAAACAGCACCTTCCATATTATTGAAAAGGGTTATCATGCCCCATTCCGCCAAGAACCGAAAGAATTTATAGGCTATGTAAAAGAATTCTTTGAAAAGAATCCAATCGAAACAACAAAGCAATAAAAATGGGTATCTCATCTTTGAGATACCCGTTTCATATGTTAAGCAGCTTGCTTCTGTCTTTTTTGCCTTTTTGATCCTAGTAATTTAGGTACAATCCAACCATCCACTCCAAGTTTTCCAGCATTCATGCCAGCAACTAAAACGAACATAGATAAAATAACCATTTGTGGATTTACACCTAGAGACCCACTAAACATATAGGAAAAGTTCATTACAAGGCCAAAAAAGACAGCTGTTTTCGTTAAACAACCTACAATTAAACCTATTCCAACTAGAATTTCTCCCCACATTACAAGCGTGTTAAACATATCAACATTCGGAATTGCGAAGTCTTGCAAAAATGATGCCCACCAAGATTGTACGGCTGGTTGTGCTCCTTTTGACTTTTCAATAGCCCCCTGTAAATAACCTGTCGCATCAAATCCTTTCCCTTGTAACTTTCCGATTCCAGCCATCAACCATGTGTACCCCAGATAAACACGGATAACTGCTAATACAAAAGAAACTGCTTTGTTTTCTCTTAAAAATTGAATAACCATACTCTCCTCCTCAAGATGTAATTAAGTTAGTTACAGGTAATATAATAACATTAGTTACTTATTTTTTAAATATTAATTATGAATAATTTGTGAAGATTACACGGAATGTTAAAAACTAACATTTATATAGTTACTTTTATTCCCCTGTAAAAACTTGAAAATATCATACCATAACTGATAATGATTTTCATTATTTTTTACAAAAAAACTATGCGGTAAATATGAAACGTGCTTATCCAATATTCGGATAAGCACGTTTCATTCTCTATATAATTCAAATGTCAAAGTCTCATCATCTAATAATTTCGCATCTTGAAATGCATCATCTATTGTTTTTTGATGATTAATAAGCCCGTAAAATAAACGTATTGTAAACATAAGTGATGCATTTCCATCCACATAATCTGTTGAGCCTATATAAACTTTTACACCACTATTTAAAAATGCTGTTGCAAGTTTTGGATCTCCTAAAGTACACCCGCTATTGATAATATACTTGTTATGTAATTTTGCATATTGTTTAATTTCAGCTACACCAAAGTTCCCTCTTGGTTCATCTTCTTCATATATATCTTCCCCTAATTCCCCCATTACAAATTCGCCTTCTTCACCATGAAAGCAAAAAATAATATAATCCATATCTTCATACAAACTTTTCCCCGAAAGAACATCCATCAAATCTTGCGGTCGACCAATCCAATATGTAATAACTCTTGCTCCAAAATACTCAAGCGTCGCTCGAAGCGATTGTGCTTCTAAATCTGAATTATCGCCAACTACTAACGCAATATTCAAATAAAAAACCTCCATTCATACGTTTATTTCATACACACCTGTTTCTTCTAAAAAATCCTCTCTTGTTAATCTCTGCTTTTGTAAATATTGTCTATATGCTGTAATTGTTCCATCATGAGAAACGATGCAGACCCTTGCAACCTTTAATGTATAACACCAATTGATAAATTCATCTGCTCTATTCTGAAATTCCTTCTCTGAAATCGTATTTATCCCCTGATTCCATAACATATCGTTTGTACTTTCTCTTAAAGAAAAACTAGGAAATGACTCTTGGATTACCTTTGTACTTAACAACCTGTCACATGGTAATGTTTTTGCTCCTTCACGATAAGGAAAAATATGCGGGGAAATATACGGATGTGTTATTTTGCGGCAAACTACTTGTGAGCTCCATATCGCTGCAGTCTGCAATGTTCGAAGCGTAGGGCTTGCGATTAATACATCATTTTCTTGTAGTGGTAAACTGCTTTGAAGTAACAATGCTTGTTTTTCGCCTTCTTCTGTTAAAGGTGGATTTTCTAATTGCAAGCCCATAGGTAAATCTTTTGTATGTTTCCCTTCACCATGTCTTATGAAAATAAGTTTCATAGTTTTATCTCTCCTACTACTAAATGAATATGTATATTTTTTGCTACACTCTTTACTCTTCCATATCTTTTTCTCAATTCCTTCTCCCTTACCTGTAAAAAACCTTTGACATATAACTTGGAAATTATTATGATAATATATGTAAAAAACCTTTTACAACACTTATTTTTAATAAGGAGGAACTTACCAATTATGAATTGGGTAATTTATTTTATTGGAATGATAATATGGGGATACATAAATGGCTTCTTTACAAGCGATAAAGCTTCTACACCTTGGATGAAAGACGATGAACGCGAGACGAAAATTAAACAGAAAGCTATTTCAGCAAGTTGGTCCGCCGTTTTTATGTTTTGTATCATTAGTCTCTTTAATAAACTATTAGGCCTAAGTGGCGGAGGCAAATCTCCTTATTTACCAGATCCTTTAGCAACAATTTTAAAAGAGAATGTAGAATTACAAGTTTTACTCATCCTTTTCCTAATGTACGGAATGTATTATTTATATTATCGAAAAAAAATGAGTGCTTGAATATACGAAAAGTAGCGTGATACAAAACGAAGTCTTTCTTACTCGATTTATCTCTAATTCAACCGGGTCAATTATTTTTAAATACAGAAAAAACCATACAACCTTTTAATTTTCAACTTATGATTCCTTCCTAAATGGATATAGTAAAAAAGATAAAACGAAACCTACGGGAGGATTCATTAATGAACAACTCAAACGATTTTTTAAATACAATACACGAAAAACAAGCAAAAGACGAGCAGAATAGAAAGCGTCAAGGTAATGGAAATCCTGGAAAAAAGAAACCAAACAAAACACATAAATAATTGTGAAAAAGCCACCTAAAAGTATCTTTTAGGCGGCTTTTTTCAATCTTCTTTTACAGCAATAACATTTTCCCAATTCCATTTTTCATAATACCACTCGGGTACATCTATATTTCCAATCCATTTCTTCGCTTTTGCTCCATCCCCATTCGCCAACCACATATCTGCCTTTTTACGGTCAGAACGCATCCATGTCAGTTGATTTTCACGCTTTATATAAACTGGATTGTAATCTCCATATTTTTTGGGGGGAGTTGTAATTTGGCGCTGGCGATTTGATTGAATATTTACTTGGTATAAAGAAGGGAATGATCTTTTTTCTTCTTCATTTTTCCACTCCATTTCTCGAGCTCTTGAAAGTATAATAAGTTCGTCACTATGCCATGTGAAATCCCAATCAACATCCCCTTTAGGCGTAAATTTTTCTTGCTGAAGGGCAGGGACTTCTTTTGTTTTTAAATGTTTATTTTTTAATGCAATTCTCCCGCTCCCTTCAATATAAGCCAATGTATTTTTCGATGGATCCCATTGTATCCACTGGCTATTTAATAACATTTGATCTACTTTTTCAAAATGACTCCCATCCGCTTTCAAAAGGCAAAGTGTATTACTATCCGCTGACCACGAAGCGGTTGGAACAGCTAAAAATGCAATCCACTTTCCATTTGGAGACCACTTGAAATTACTTACAACATAAGCGAGAAAATCCTCCTGCATACTCGGTAATGTATACAGGTGTTTCATTTTATTAGGATTCATTCCAGCATCCTTTTGTACTTCATATAACTGTGCTCCTGTCCAACCCGTTGGAAGCAACTGAGCCTCAGACGAAACAAGAAATTTCTTTCCATCTGGATACCATGCATAATCACCAACACCCGATGATACATTTTCAAACGTTGCATTCTTCTTCTCTGCATCAAATGTATTTAATGTACCTGTAAATTCAAATGCAATTATATTTTCTACCGGCGACCATTGATAATTCGTTGCTTCTGTTTGAGAAGGAACAACTTTTTTCCCATCCACAACGTGGTACAATTCGAGCTCTTTTTGCTCTTCACCTTTTGCATATGCAATCCACTTTCCATCATGTGACCATTTGGGTTTTGTTATGTATTCTCCTTTTGTTATTTGTTTTTCTTTTCCATCAAGTTTGATCCAGAGATCATGATTACGAATAAATGCTACTCGTATATCTTTTTCCTCAGCTTGAACATCAAGAGTAGTTTCGTGCAAGTAACAAATACAAAGTATAAAAATAAGCAGTTTTTTCCACATCTTTCTCTTTCATCCTCCCATAATTAATCTCCTTTATCATGCCCGCCTATTTACTATTTGAAAAAGATTATTACATTGACAACTTTTTAAATATATTTTTATAAAAAACATAATTTAATTGAACGAATTATAGCTTTTAAGGCATCCCTAGTAGCGGCCTATATCTATGACTCAGTGAACTGATGGTTTGTGCAAATTATAATTTTTCATAATGCTTTGTACATGAAGAAAAAGACGGATTTTTCCGTTAGCAGTAACTGAGATGTAAGCATTCTCGTACCTAAGGTGGTCCCGCCATTTTTCCGCCCCTATCGGATTTTCCGATAGGGTCTTTTTCTGTTTCTCACAAAACAAATATTAAATAATTCCGAATCTTGTGATAAAATTTTATAAGCGCTTACAAATTTTGAAAGGAGGTGATATACGTAAAAGGAACAAGAGCAGTTTTTACGTATAAAAAGGAGGATGTATGAATGACAACAAAAACAGAAATTCCATCACATTTAAAACCATTTGTATCCACGCAGCATTACGATCAATACACACCAATTAATCACGCTGTATGGCGTTACATTATGAGACAAAATCATAACTTTTTAAAAGATGTTGCTCATCCAGCCTATGTGAACGGACTGCAATCATCTGGTATTAATATAGATGCGATTCCAAAGGTGGAAGAAATGAATGAATGTTTAGCACCAAGTGGCTGGGGCGCCGTAACGATTGACGGTCTTATTCCTGGCGTAGCGTTCTTTGATTTTCAAGGGCATGGTTTATTACCGATCGCAACAGATATTCGTAAAGTAGAAAACATTGAATATACGCCAGCGCCTGATATCGTTCATGAAGCAGCTGGGCATGCACCGATTTTACTTGACCCTACATATGCAAAATATGTAAAACGATTTGGACAAATTGGAGCAAAAGCATTTTCAACGAAAGAAGAGCACGATGCTTTTGAAGCTGTACGTACTTTAACAATTGTGAAAGAAAGTCCAACTTCTACACCAGAAGAAGTTGTAGCAGCTGAAAAAGAAGTTGCAGAAAAGCAAAAGCTTGTTTCTGGCTTATCAGAAGCAGAACAAATTTCTCGTCTTTTCTGGTGGACAGTCGAGTACGGCTTAATTGGAGATATAAATAATCCAAAAATTTACGGTGCTGGTCTTCTTTCCTCTGTTGGTGAGAGCAAACATTGTTTAACAGACGCTGTTGAAAAAGTTCCATTCTCCATTGAAACTTGTATACAAACGACATATGATGTTACAAAAATGCAGCCACAGCTATTTGTATGCGAGTCATTTGAAGAATTAACAGAGGCACTTGAGAACTTCTCTGAAACAATGGCTTTCAAGACAGGTGGCGCAAAAGGATTAGAAAAAGCAATTCGTTCTGAAAACAATGCAACCGTTCAATTAAGTAGTGGTTTACAAATTACAGGTACATTTGCAGAAAAAATTCAAGATGATGCAGGTAGAGTGATTTACATGAAAACAAACACACCGACTGCATTAGCACTAAATAATAAACAACTACCGAATCATTCTACAGCTGTACATCAAGATGGCTTTGGTACACCAGTTGGTTTATTAGAAAGAAATATCTCACTCGAGGATTGTACAGATGAAGAGTTACAATCATTAGGCGTTATCATTGGTAATCAAGCGGAACTCTTCTTCACAAGCGGTGTTCACGTAAAAGGAACAGTGACTGATATTGTGAAAAACGATAAAAAAATCGCTCTTATTTCATTTACAAATTGCACAGTGATTTACAAAGATCGTCTATTATTTGATGCCTCATGGGGAGCGTTTGATATGGCAGTTGGTTCAGAAATCACTTCTGTATTCCCAGGTGCAGCAGACGTGGCAGCATTCTTCGGAGTAGAGGAAGAAGCAGAAGAAACACCTACACCACTTACCTTAACGGAGCTTGATCGTATGTATCAAACTGTTCGCGATATTCGAAATGAAGGCATGTTACAAAATTCACATGTAGAACAATTAGTAACAATTCAAGAAGTCCTAAATCAGTTCTTTACAAAAGAATGGTTACTTCGTCTTGAAATTTTAGAATTGCTTTTAGAACATAACAAAGGACACGAAACATCTGCTCAGTTGTTACAACAGCTATCTACTTTTACAAAAAACGAATCTGTTCAACGTTTAATTAATAATGGTCTTACTCTACTCTCAATAAAGGATGTGAAAAATAATGCAACGACTAACAGATGAAGAAGTACGAGAGAAATTAACAAAGTTAGATAAATGGACAGTGAAAGATGAAAAATGGATTGAAAGAAAATATATGTTTTCCGACTACTTAAAAGGTGTCGAATTTGTCTCTGAAGCAGCCAAACTATCAGAAGAACACAATCACCATCCATTTATCCTTATTCAGTATAAAGCAGTCATTATTACTTTGTCATCATGGAATGCAAAAGGTTTAACAAAACTTGATTTCGAACTCGCAAGACAGTTTAATGAACTTTTTTTACAAAATGAAAAAGCAATTATAAGAAAGTAAAAAAAGAGAAGCCTTTATTTAGGCTTCTCCTTTTGTAATTAAGTGAATACAGTGGCCAAATGGATCCTCTACTTGTAATATTCCCTCTTTGTACATAACAACCGCGCCAATATATTTTAAGCTTTCACACACTTGCTCTTTTTGTTTTTCATCTGCTAGTACAATGGTGAAATATTTCAAACCAACGGAAGCTTGCATTTGCGGCGGCACACCTTCGCCTTGCCATGTGTTTAAACCAACATGATGATGATAACCACCTGCTGAAACAAATAATGCACCGTTTCGAGCTGGAATCGTTACTTCAAATCCAAGTCCATCTACATAGAAACGTTTTGCTTCTTCTAAATCAGCAACATGCAAATGGATATGCCCCATTACCGTTCCCCTTGGAAATCCGTTCCACGCATTTCCTTGTTGCAATAATCCTTCACCATCTAATGGGTTGCTAACAAACGGAAGCTCTCCCTTTTCATCTCGCCACACTTCTCTTTGACGATCTTGATAAATTTCGATTCCATTTCCATCTGGGTCAGCTAAATAAATTGCTTCGCTAAAGTAATGATCTGCCCCGCCATGTAACGGATATACTTTCTGCACAAGGTGACGAAGAATATTTGCTAAATCTTGTCTACTTGGTAATAAGATTGCAAAGTGATATAAACCAGTTCGACTTCTTTGTTTTGGAAGAGCATTTTCTTTCTCCTCTATTATAAGAAGCGGTTCATTATTTTCATTACCAAGCGTAACGATCATTTCTTCTTCTTTTATCACTTTCAAACGTAATACCTCTGTGTAGAACGTCAGTGATGTCTTTACATTCGATACATATAAATGCACAACACCGAGTGTTGTATTGGGATGAAGTTGAAAGCTCATATTGTTATGCCCCCATTTTGATTAATCTTTTTTGAATACAGTTACTTTTAAGAAATTATCTACAAAACCTTCAGCCTTAACAACGAATAAGTAAAGGCCCATTGCTAATAAAGCAAGGTCTAGTTCATACCCTGGATTCTTTCCATCGCCTAATAAACCAGCAGACCATTTCACTTTTACAATTGCCCCAACTAAAATAAGTGCGAATAATAATCCAATATAACGTACACCTAAACCAATAATCAATAATAGACCACCAACTAATTCTACCGTCGCTACGCCGTATGCAAGCGCTCCAGGTAAACCAATGCTTGTAAACCATCCTGCAATATTATCAATCCCTGATTGAAACTTTGTCAAACCATGCATAAAGAACGTTACTCCTAATACGATACGAATAATTAAATTACCAATATGTTGATTCATTTTGTTCTCTCCCTTATTGTTTTGTAATACAAATCTTTTATTCACATTACAAAACATACAATAAAAATTTTTATTCGTCAATTTATTTTTCTTGAGAAAAAAGTGTTTTTTTTTGCTATGATACAAATAGTTGTCTACAAAAAAGGAGCTTGATTATTATGAATATCGGTTCTGCAATACGTGAAATTCGTCAACGCAGAGGCGTTACTATCGCCCAAATTTGTGAAGGGACGGGACTTTCTAAAGGTTTTATGAGTCAAGTCGAGAATAATAAAACGTCCCCATCTATCTCAACTTTAGAAACAATTTCCAAATTTTTAAACGTTCCTCTTCCCTATTTATTACTTGAGCAAAAAGATCACATGAAAATTGTAAAAAAAGAGGAACGAAAATATAGTGTATATGGAAAAGATGAACAAAGGATTGAGCATGTCGCTGAACAAGGAGGCCTTCGTTTATCTTTAGTAGAGATTCCAGTTGGATTCCCAAAAGAAAACACACCAAATGCTCATGAAGGTGAAGAATGTCATCTTGTATTACGCGGTAAATTAGAAGTACAACATGGAGAAGATATCGCGATTGTGGAAGAAGGAGATTCTTTCTCCTGGAGTGCATGCGTGCCACATATTGTGCGTAATATTGGCGAAGAATCTGCATTATTACTCATCTCTAGCCATGCTGAAAATCGAAAGCGCGTATATTAAAAGGCATTGCAAACGATATGTTTGCAATGCCTTTTAACTTTTATATGAACAATATACACGTTACTCTCGTATGATCCCGTAACTTGTTCCTACTAATACGTCTTTACCTTTTTGATTACGATAAATCAACTCCATAGATACCTTTTTGTACCCTTCCATTTGTTCTACACTTGTAAGAGTTACATCACAAGTAATTGTATCTCCAGTAAAAACGGGCCTGATGAATTCACTTACAAATTCCCGTGCTATGTAATGTACATCTCCACCAATTTTCGTTCCAATGCTTGCAGTTAATAAACCATGTACCATTAAACGTCCCTGCTCATCATGTTCCATATGATGTCTCCCTTTATCCCCTGTAAGATGAGCAAACTCCAAAACCTCTTCTTCTGTAAATGTTCTTTCATAACGAAACATATCTCCTACTTTAATATTCAATTTCATCCCCCTTTTCAAGATTCTGAATTTTCTTTATAATTTTAACATAAAAAAACTATAAAATGAATGATAGTTCATTTTATAGTTTTCAATCGCTATTCTATCGATGCCCCTCTTTTTTTGCTTCATTATAACCGTAATAAGCACATGTCCCATTTTGAGATAAATCACGTACTTCGAAACCACAACTACGATAAAAATCAAAATTATTCGCAGATGTATGCGCAAACCAATCCCCATGGGGTAGTTTCTGCATACAAAGGGAAACGAGCTTCTTGCCTAATCCCTTTCCTCTATATTCATACTTCACAACTAAATCCATAATATTGGCAGCCATGATCTGATCAGAAATGACACGAACCATCGCAATCATTTCTTCATCATCCCAAATCGTAAAAGCCCATGTTGAATTTTCAAATGCTATCGTAAATTTTTCAATTTGCCAAGATGGAATGCTATTGTTGCTCCACCCCGCATCTTCAAATAAACTTTTAATTGCATAAGCTGGTACACCTGTCGTTCCTTCTCGAATAATGAGTCCATTATGATAAATATACAATCCCATTCCCCCTTTTATTGTTATATACTATTCTTTAAGAGATAAATATTACCTTTTTAAAAGGAGAAAAAGATGGGAAAATTTTCATTACTGCTTTCTTTTACATTCCTTATAATTACCGTGCAAACTACTAATATAGTATTTTTTAGTCTATGAATTCTTACTACATCAGTTTGGTGAAAAATGGGCTATTTTGCTTACAGGCATTGGTTTTGGTTTGCAGCACTATTCTTTAGGTTTTTCTTGGAGTGTTTCCACCGCTTTCATTTTAGCTGGTATATTTTATGGAGGAATAGTTGTGAAGTCAAATAGCATCATTCCAGCTATTATATGGCATATAGTTTTAAATCTATTAATGGTATTGAGTGGCCTCATTCTTTAAAAGAGCAGGGTTTATCCAGCTCTTTTAATTGCATATACAAGAATATCTATTCCATGAAATGATGCTGTCTTCTCATAACTCATTCCTGTTTTTCGAGCGACAAAGATAGATGCAGGATGATCTGGATTAATAAGGGAAATGAGTTTATTTAGTCCTAACCCTTGAAAGCCGTAATCTCGAAAAGCTGTTGCTGCTTCCTTTGCATACCCTTTCCCCCAATATTCAGGAAGTAACCAGTACCCAATTTCAATTTCTTCGTTGCCATCTACTTGTTGCCTAACGAGCCCTGCGTGACCAATTGGTGTATCTGTTCCCTTTTCAATCATTAGAAATAATCCTAAACCGTTTTTATAACTAGCAAGCACCCAGCTTTCAAGACTTTTTTTACACTGTGCGTATGTTTTCGGCATTCCATTCCCAATGTAGCGCATCACTTTTTCATTTCCCCATAAGGATGCATAAAACTCTAAGTCAGCCATTGTATATTTGCGAAATTGTAAACGATCTGTATGGAACATACTCCTACTCCTTTCTTGTGGATTCTCTTTCTATAACTGAGATAGGCAATTGTATACGCTGTACATGCTCTCCTCGTAATTGTTTATGCAATAATACGATAGAATTCTTTGCCATACTTTTGATGGAGGTATTAATCGTTGTTATATTAGGGTGCATGATCATGGAGAGTTCTTGATTATCAAATCCCATAACACCAAAATCTTGTGGGATACGAATTCTTAATCGCTGCGCTTCCATAATGATTCCAGCAGCTATCTCATCACTACCTGAAAAAATTGCATCAGGTGCATTTTGCATAGATTGAATGATATGTATAATATTCTTTCCATCCTTCAGTCCACAGCAATTCGAAAATATCCATTCTCGTTGCACCTGTATATCGTACCCCTTTAAAGCTCGTTTATAGCCTTGATATCTCTGTCTCTGCGCTTTACTTTTTAATGTATCGTAACAAAATCCTATACGTGTATATCCATTTTCCAAAAGATGCCTCGTTCCAATATAACCGGCTAACTCTTCATCAAATTGAACTGTAGATACGAGTTCTGTTTCTACATGTTCATTACAAATAACAATTGCTCCTGAAGTTATCGCAAGCTCTATTTCCTCTATTGGCAAAGAAAGTGTAGTAAAAATAAGCCCATCTAACTTTTTCGTCCTAATATATTGTAAAAATTCTCTTTCTCTCTCAACTTCATAATTCGATTGTAATATCACGACATCATAACGATCTATTTTTAAAATACCACTTAACTCTTGAATTAACTGACTAAAAAAGGGATGATGTAAATTTGGTACGACTACACCGATTAAATTTGTTTGTAGACGACGTAGATCTTTCGCCGTTGCCACAGGCACATAATTTTTTTCATCAATAATCGCCTGCACTCTCGCCCTTAATTCTGGACGTACATACGGATGATGATTGATCACACGGGAAACTGTTGCTTTAGACACTCCGGCTAATTTAGCGATATCTTCAATTGTAGAAATCTGAACTCCCTCCTTGACCTGTAATGCATTTCAGAATGTACAGTATATGGTAACTATTATAAACGAGGTGACATGAAATATGGGGAAAATTCAAATTTCTGGAGAGGTTATTGAAACGAAAGCAATTGCCTTTGATAAGGATGGTACATTATTTCACGCGATTCCATTTTGGCAGGAAATTGATAGACTGCGAAAATACAAGTTTTCACAAATTGTCGGTAAAAAATATGAACCGCTGTGGGAAAAAGCAGTTGGATTTGTACCTCCAAACAAAGTTGATTTTAAAGGCCTATTAGCAGTCGCATCTGAAGAAGAAGAAATTATTGTTGTTGCTAGCCTTTTATATCAAATCAAAAAATATCCATGGCATCGTTGCAAAGAGCTTACTACTACCATATTTGAAGAAAGTAATGAGCAATTATCCATTGAACAAGCTTTTCATCCTATTCCAGGTATAACTGAATGCATTATTTCTTTGCAAAAAGAAGGAATATACACAGGTATTCTTACCTCAGATAATAAGGTGAGAACAAAAAAATGTATTGATTTACTTAACATACCATCTCTTCAATTTCTCTTTACGCCAGAAGATGTAGAAAACGGAAAGCCTCATCCAGAAATGATTACCAAAGCATGTGAACAGCTTAATATTAAACCAAATGAGCTAGTAATGGTTGGAGATACTATTGTAGATGTAAAAATGGCTAAAGAGGCCGGAAGTATTGCTGTAGGCATTGCCAATCATGAACATGCAATAGAAGAATTAACACCGTATGCGGACTTTATCATCACTGATTACAGCGATATACAAGTTTTAACGAAAAAAAGACAGTAGACAAAGACTTGTCTACTGCATCCATATCATAACTAGTATAAAGAAAACTACAGTTGAGGGGGGATTTTTCAAGTATATACTAGATATTTACCTTGTTCTAACAATGGACAAGAACTTTCCGTTCACAAATGACCTTAAATTAGAACTTAATTCTACTCCATTCTAATTGATAAAGATTATCAATATCAATATAAATCGTATATAAAGTTTTATACGAAAAAACGCTACAAAAAGAAACACTCTTTTCATAGCGTTTCATCTATCAATTTGATTCATAATCGTTCTCCTCTAACCTATCACGCAACGCTTTAACACGCTTAAAAAAGAAAAATGACATTCCTAAAAATAAGACTATAACACCCATCATTGCAAAGGATTGTACAGTTTCTCTTCCTCCATTCGGAATCAATAAACCAATCATTAAAAATGTGGCTAGTGCGAGAAGAACTTGACCGAAGCGAATATAATCTGCTATTTTCTGTTGTAATTCTTTCATCTCTTTACCACTCCTCATTCTCACTGTATCATATTCTAATAGCCTCTGAGACAAGCAAATACAGCCAATGAGGGAGAAGTTTTCCAAAATAAAAGAGCCGCTAAAATGCGGCTCTTTCCCATTTATTACACTCCTTTGTATGCTTCCATATATACTTCTTGCAGCTCTGAAATCAACGGTAATTTTGGGTTTGCTGTTGTACATTGATCTTCAAAGGCTCTTTCCGCTAACATGCCAACAACTTCTTCAAATGCTTCTTGTTCCACACCTTGTCCAGCAATGCTCATAGTAATATTCAATTCTTTTCCAAGAGCAATAATCGCTTGTACGAGTGATTCTACGCCTTCTTCTACTGTGCTCGCTGGAAGTCCAAGCATTCTTGCGATATGGGCATAACGTTCGTCAGCAACAAAGTGCTCATATTTTGGGAATAATGCATGTTTTCTTGGTTTGATTGCATTATAACGAATAACATGTGGCATTAAGATTGCGTTGGCACGTCCGTGCGGAATATGAAATTCCGGACCAATTTTATGCGCCAAACTATGATTAATGCCAAGGAACGCATTGGCAAACGCCATTCCAGCAATCGCAGAAGCGTTATGCATTTTCTCACGCGCCTCTTCGTCTTTGCCATCTTTATATGCTCTCGGTAAATATTTGAATACAAGATCAATCGCTTTTAATGCTAAACCATCTGTATAATCATTTGCCATAATAGACACGTATGCTTCAATTGCATGCGTTAATACATCCATGCCAGTGTCTGCAGTTACATGCGGTGGCACTGTCATGACAAATTGCGGATCGACAATCGCTACATCTGGCGTTAATTCATAATCAGCTAACGGATATTTTATATTATTCTTCTTATCTGTAATAACCGCAAATGGCGTCACTTCTGACCCTGTTCCTGATGTTGTTGGAATCGCAACAAACTGCGCTTTGTTCCCAAGCTTCGGATATTTACATGTACGTTTTCTTATATCTAAAAACTTTTGCTTTATTCCAAAGAATGTTGTTTCTGGATGCTCATAGAAGAGCCACATTCCTTTTGCTGCATCCATTGCCGATCCACCACCAAGGGCGATAATCACATCTGGCTTGAAACTCCTCATCATTTCAGCACCTTTAAATACAGTTTCATCTGATGGATCTGGCTCTACTTCAAAGAATACCTCCACCTTCACATCATTTGTATGTTTACGTAAATAGTGCGTTACTGTATCCACATAACCAAGCTCGACCATTCCAGGATCCGTTACAATAAATGCGCGTGAAATATTTGGCATATTTGCTAAATACCCTGTCGCATGTTTTTCAAAATAAATTTTAGGTGGTAATTTGAACCACTGCAAATTCTTTTTTCTACTTGCAAGTCTTTTTATATTTAATAGATGCGTTGCCGTTACGTTTTGAGAAACTGAGTTCTTTCCATATGAACCACATCCAAGTGTGAGTGATGGAATAAATGCATTATATATATCACCAATTCCACCTTGTGATGACGGTGCGTTTACAATGAGACGGCACGCTTTCATACGTAAACCAAATTGTTTTTGCACTTCTTTATTTGTCGAATGAATAACCGCTGAATGACCTAAGCCGCCTAATTCTAACATTCCCTCGCAATATGTGAATCCTTCTTCAAGTGAATTTGCTTTTACACAAGCAAGTACTGGACTTAATTTCTCACGAGATAGTGGATAATCAGCACCTACACCTTTAATTTCAGCAACGAGCATTTTTGTATCTTCTGGCACTGTAATTCCGACTAATGCTGCAATATAATACGCTGATTTTCCGACGATATCACTATTTACTGCACATGTATTTTCATTAATAACAAGCTTCTCTAATTTTTTACGCTCATCTTCTGTCACAAAGTAACAATTATTTGCTATCATTTCTTCTTTCACATCATTGTAAATTTCTTTGTCTACAATGATCGCTTGTTCAGAAGCACAAATCATACCGTTATCAAAAGTTTTTGATAAAATCAAATCATTTACAGCACGTTTTACATGCGCTGATTTCTCTATATAACAAGGTACGTTTCCTGGTCCTACGCCAAGAGCTGGTTTACCAGTAGAATATGCTGATTTCACCATTCCTGCACCCCCAGTTGCTAACACAAGCGCAACCCCTTCATGATTCATTAATTGCTTTGTTGCCTCAACAGAAGGTTTTTTGATCCATTGGATACAATTCTTTGGTGCCCCCGCCTTCACTGCCGCATCACGTAACGTTTTTGCTGCTGCAATCGAACAATTTTGTGCAGAAGGATGAAATGCGAAAATAATTGGATTTCTTGTTTTCATTGCGATTAACGCTTTAAACATCGTTGTCGAAGTTGGATTCGTTACTGGTGTTACCCCAGCAACTACACCGACTGGCTCTGCAATTTCGATCACTTCTTCATGAGGATCCTCATGAATGATTCCTACTGTTTTGTCTTTTTTCATACTATGCCAAATATATTCAGTGGCAAATATATTTTTGATGCATTTGTCTTCATATACACCACGCCCGGTTTCTTCAACAGCCATTTTTGCAAGTGGCATATGTTGATCTACACCCGCAAGTGCCATTTCATGTACAATGTTGTCAATTTGCTCTTGTGTAAAATCCTCTAATGCTTGTAAAGCTGCCTGACCGTTCTTTACCAACGTATCAATCATTTCTGTTACTTCTTGCATTTCATTTACAACTTTCTCTTTGACTACCATGTGAATTCCTCCAATTCCGCTATATGGACTTTAATTGTCCCTCAGGGTCTCTAAAAGTCCCATTTAGCATAAAAAAATAGAATTACTTTCCCTACATGAATTCCATTGTTTGTGAAATATTTCACAAGTCTATGTGTGAAGCATCATTTCATGATTTTACTATACACGAAATATTTTTAATTGTGTGTGTCTAATTTGTGAAAAGTTTCACAAATTATTTTTTTAAAAAGCACTGCCTTTTTTTAGCAGTGCTTTTTATTATGCTAATGCTTGCGCTAAATCTTCAATTAGATCTTCACCATCTTCAATACCCACAGATATACGAATTAATGTATCCGTAATTCCTAATTCTTTACGGCGATCTGCTGGGATAGATGCGTGAGTCATTTGTGCTGGAATAGAAATTAAGCTTTCTACTGCCCCTAAACTTTCAGCAAGTGTAAAATACTGCAGTTTCTCAAGTACTTTATTTAGCGTTTCTTCACTATCTACATCAAATGAAATAATTGCACCGTATCCATTCGCTTGTTCAGTTGCTAATGCATGATTTGGATGTGATCCAAGGCCTGGATAGTATACTTTATTAACTTTTGGATGATTATTTAAAAACCCAGCAATCGCGCGTGAATTTGTTTCATGTTCTTCCATACGGACTCCTAATGTTTTTAAACCACGAAGTAGTAAGAAACTGTCTTGTGGTCCAAGAATGCCCCCTGTTGAGTTTTGAACGAAATGAAGGTCTTCTGCTAATTGCGCGCTATTTACAACAACTAATCCAGCAACAACGTCACTATGTCCACCTAAATATTTCGTTGCACTGTGAAGTACAATATCTGCACCTAAAGAGATTGGTGACTGCCAGTAAGGCGTCATGAATGTGTTATCAATAATTGTTAATAAACCTTTTTCTTTTGCCAATATAGAAATTTGCTTAATATCTGTAATTTTTAATAGTGGATTTGTTGGCGTTTCTACATAAATTGCTTTCGTATTCGGAAGAATTGCTTCTGCTACTTCATCTAAATTTGTTGTATCTACAAATGTATGTTCAATACCGAAACGATTCAATACTTTTGTAATTACGCGATATGTTCCGCCATATACGTCATCTGTTAAAATGACATGATCTCCTTTTGAGAATAACATAATCGTTGCTGTAATCGCAGCCATTCCTGAACCGAAAGCAAACCCTGCATGACCGTTTTCTAATACGGCAATCATTTCTTCTAGCGCTGCACGTGTCGGGTTTCCTGTACGTGAATATTCGTATCCTTGATGCTTTCCAACTGCTTCTTGTTTGTACGTACTTGTTTGATAAATCGGTACGTTTACAGATCCAGTTGAAGGTTCTCCTATGCGAATACCATGAATTAACTTTGTTTTTGCTCTCATTTTCATTCCCACCCTTTGTATATATCTTTACTTAAGTAACGCTCACTGCTATCTGGAAAAATCGTTACAATATTTGTACCTGGTTTTGCCTTTTCAGCCTCTAATAAGCTTGCATGAAATGCTGCTCCCGAAGAACTGCCAACAAGAAGGCCTTCTTTCTGCGCTAATTCTTTCACACGCCTGAATGCATTTCGATCAGAAATGGTATGAATTTCATCGAAATATGATGATTTTAAAAATGGTGGAATAAATTCAAGACCGATTCCTTCTGTTTCATGTGAACCTGCTTCACCACCATTTAAAATAGATCCTTCTGGTTCCACAATCACCGTTTTAATTTCACGATTTTGCTCTTTTAAATAGGAGGCAGTTCCCATAAATGTACCACCAGTACCTGCACCTGCCACAAATATGTTAATCTCTCCACCCAACTCTTCCCACAGCTCCGGACCTAATGTTTTGAAATAAGCACGTGGATTTGCATCATTTGCAAATTGACTTGGAGAGTATGAGTTTGGAATTTCTTTTACTAATTCTTTTGCCTTTGCAATTGCACCTGTCATCCCTTGTTCAGTTGGTGTATGCACAACCGTTGCACCGAGAGCTTTCATTAACTCTTGTTTTTCAATGCTAAATTTCTCTGGTACACAAACGATCACACGTAAATCATACTCTAATGCAGCAAGTGCCAGTCCAATACCAGTATTTCCAGCTGTCGGTTCAATAATCGTTCCACCTTGCGCTACAAACCCTTTTGCCAGTGCATCCTCAATCAATTCTCTTCCTAATCGATCTTTCACGCTTCCACCTGGATTATAAAATTCAAGCTTTGAAAATAAACGAACGCCCTCTGGAAGTGAAAAACGAGTAATTTCTACAATCGGTGTATGACCGATTAACTCATGAACTCCACGATACACCTTCATCGTGTTCTCCTCCTTATTCGCCAATAAAGAAAAGGCAACTGTATGTATTTTCTTTATATGAGACAGTTGCCTTTTTGTTACATTACTTTAACTCTTCTAATACTTTTACAATAAAGTTTGTAGAATGAAGAGCTGCTTGATCTAAAAATTGATCAAATGAAACATTTGATTCTTTCCCAGCAATATCAGAAAGTGCACGAATAATTACAAATGGAACGTTATATTGATGGCAAACTTGTGCAACCGCTGCTGCTTCCATTTCTACTGCGTAAAGATTTTCAAATTTATCACGGATTGCTGCAACTCGGTTGGGATCGCTCATAAATGAATCTCCTGTTGCAATCATTCCTTTAACCACTTGAATGTTTTCTTCTGCCTTCATACATTTCTCAGCTAATGCAACTAGTTCTTCATCAGCTTTAAATCCTGGTGGCATGCCTGGCACTTGACCATATTCATAATCAAATGCAGTTACATCCACATCATGATGACGAACTTCTGTTGAAATAACTACATCACCCACGTTTAAAGATTGATGGAATCCACCAGCTGAACCCGTATTCATTACTTTTTCAGGTTGGTATCTCTCTAATAAAATTGTCGTTGACATAGCTGCATTCACTTTACCAATACCAGACTTTAACAAGATTACTTCATGCCCTGCCAATAGTCCCTTCGTAAATTCACAACCTGCAACAGTTTCTGTTTCTGCCTGTTCTAATTTGTCACGTAAAATACGTACTTCTTCTTCCATTGCTCCAATTACAGCAATTCTCAATCTAATCCCTCTTTCTATTGCTTAGTTGCCTCCATTACCCAAACGAAATGATTCAATCTCGTAAACGTTACGTGGAAGCCATTATTTTCAAAAATAGATTGCATGATCGGAATACGTGTGTAGTATTCTGTTTGCAAATCATTTGCTAACTGATGAAAACCTCTTTGTTTTGCAGTTTCAACAGTTTTATCATACGCTTCTTGATCTGCAAATATCGTATCAGCAAACACTATTTTACCACCTTTATTAAGCAATTGACTATATTTCGCAATTGCTACGTCTTTTTCTTCATCTGTTAGATGATGAAATGCATAGGTGCTTACAATTGTATCAATAGAATTCGGGACATCAAAAGAAAGAAAATCTCCTTCTGTAATCGAAAATCCTTTTGGTAACTTTTCTTTTGCGATAGCACGCATTTCACGTGACGGCTCTATGCCGTATACAGTATGGCCAGCAAGTAATAATTTATTTGTTAAATTACCAGTACCAACACCAAATTCTAATACATTTCCAAATGATTTATTTACTACATCCTCTAAAATGGCTTCATAACGAGCAAAAACTTCTTTATATTGTATATCTTCGCCTTGTACGAATGAATCATACGTATGAGCCCACTCATCAAATAAACCGTTAAATTCTGTACCCATATCGAATTCCCCTTTTTCTTATCGGTTTTATCAGTATGATATGCCTTCTTTTCGAAAATGTCAATTGAAATGAAAATGGTATTTCCTTCTTTTCTTTGTTACACTTAACTAGATTATGCAGAAAGGGGCGTATTTTGTGTCATTTACCTTTGAAATGTTGGAAGATAAAGTAGAATTTTTTGAGGCAGCTGACTTAGTTTCTTTAGAAAAGAAAGTTAACGAACAAATTGACAATAATAAAGCACTTATGCTGGAAGTTCATCATATTTCTCATCAAATGGTTATGGATACTGAAAGCAAACGGCCATATTATAGCGCAGTAGTTCATTTCAAATTAAAAAAATTACGCTAACTAAAAAAGAGAAAGGTTCTAAGAACCTTTCTCTTTTTTAGTTTAGAGTTTGAACAAGTACTGGTTTCCAGCCTTCGTTTTCTACCCAATCAATATTTACATAATATTTTTTACCGGTTTGTTTATCTTGTACATTACCGTATGCTTTTTGCTTACCGTTGTTTCCAATGCGGTGAATGACCAACTGTTCCACTGGAACTTCAATTGCAGAGGAAATTGCTTGTTTCATCTCATTCCAATCTGCTGACCCTTGTTTAAATGTCATTGCCGGTGTTGCACCTTGCGTTGTACCAACTGGCTTCCAAGAAGCTTTTGTATAAGCATCAGTTGCTTTAGGCTGTGTTTTTTCAGCTGGAACTTTCTCATTTGCTTTCGCTTCTTCCTCAGCTTTTTGTTTCTCTTCTGCAGCCTTCTTTTCTTCTTCCTCTTTCTTCTTTTGCTCTTCTAGTTTTGCTTGCTCTTCTTTATCTTTCTTTTTCTCAGCTTTATTACCTTTTGTTGTTTCCTGAGATACTTTCTTTTGTGGAGAAGACACTTGCTCTGTTGTATCAGGAACAAATAATTGATACGCTACAATAGCTACTGCTAATAATACGATAGCTATTGCGATATTTAAAACACCGTTGTGACGACGTTTTTGTTGTTTCTGTTGGAATCTAGATCCTCCTGCCATTCTTCAAACCTCCATGCAGTTTTTCCTACTTGCTATTGTAACACTAAATCTTAAATGGTTGAACAACTACAGTAACATTTTCACGAAATGAAAACATTTGATAATAAATTGCAAGATTACCTTCTCCCTTCCAAGTGAGCAATCTCTTCCACAAATTCTTTAAAAATCGGTGTTACAGTATTTTCTTTACTATTCGTTTCTAAATCAACAACTACTAGTGCATATCTCGGGTTTTCGTATGGGAAATAACCCGCAAACCAACGATTTACGCGATCTTCTTTTCCTGTTTGCGCAGTCCCAGACTTTCCAGCAACAGATAAAGGTAGCGATTGAAACGTTGCACCTGTTCCCTTTTCCATCGTTATGACTTTCCTTAACAAGGATTGTACCTGTTTCACTGTACTATAAGAGAGTTGTCGTCCTTCCAGTTTATGGTCTTCAAAATATAAAAATTTCGTTCCATTTTTATATCGGATTTCTTTTACAGCTTTTACTTCTTTCTTCTCCCCATTTCTTGCAATCGTCGCCATCATATTTGCAATGGCTAAAGGGGATATTCTTACATCCTTTTGTCCAATTGCCGTTTGAGCGATTGCTTTGTGACCCACCTTATTTTCTTCGCCATTCCAAACAGTTGCTTTTTTCTCTTCTATCAACTGTTTAAACCCAGACGTATGAAACATTTGCCCTTTCCATCCTACCGTCTCACTCGCTCCTAGCGCTTCTAAATACGTTTCCATTATATGTTTATCCTTTTGCATCAATTCATCACCAAGCACAGCGAATGTTCTGTTACAACTCCTAGCAAAACTCTCTGTGAAGTTTAATTCCCCCATCATAACCTGTGAGAAATTTTCACCATACGGATCTGTATTACAGTTAAACATACGATGAGATTGAATCATATCATTATCAATTGCTGCGGCCGCTATAACTGTTTTAAAAACGGAACCTGGGAAATGAGGCGTTAGCATTTGGTTCTCCATCGTTTTTTGATATGCACGCTTATCGTTCATCTGTAAAGATGGTTTACTCACCATTGCTACAATTTCACTCTTCTTCACATCAAGTAGTACTAATCCACCTTTTTTGATTCCATGTGTTCGCACAAGCTCTTCTGCTTTTTGTTGCAAAGATTTTTCTATCGTCGTTTGAATCGTAACTGGATAAAAGGGATTTCCAGGAGATGTATATTTTGCACGCTTCCCAAAAATCGGTTCTCCCTGTCTGTCTACTTGATATAATACTTTCGTTTCACCATCAGTCATTAAAAATTCATCAAACGATTGCTGTAATCCAGAAATACCGATAATTGTTTGACTAGATAGTTTTTTTAATTTCTCATATCGTTTTTTTAATTCCTTCTCGTTTTCTCCGACTACTCCGATCAGATGCTCCGCTTCCGATATTTGTTTCATTCTCACTTCGATTGCTACCATACCTAAAATATCCGCACGGTTTACCTTCTCCATCTGTTCTTTCGTTAACTGAAACGGTTTATCACCCCTTTGAAGTATAAATGGTTTTCGTTTGTTTTTCATTTGCAGCTTTATGTCTTGCCCCGGCACACCAATGATATGCGTAATTTTTTCTAACATGTCATTTTTTATTTGTAGAAAAGGAAAAATGACTAACACTGGGTATCTTTCTTCTCCTAGATTTTCTCCGTTCCGGTCAACAAAATGTCCCCTACCATCATCCAATGTGAATGCTTGTGTCCGCTGGGTGACACTCTTTTCAATTAAATTTATATGCCTCTTTGTAAATGATTCCGTGGCTATAAGTTGTATTTGAGCTAGCCTACCAAGTAGTAATAGCATGATACATGCAAAACAGAGTAAAGTAATCGCAATTCTCCGCTTCATTTTCATAAAAAACACCTCGTCTTTTCAGTTTAGACGAGGTGTTAGTCCTTTTATACAAAGCGCAATGTTATCCAGTCCTATATGATGTAATTATTTTTTATTGGTTGACGGGTTGCTTTGCATATTTTTCGAAAACTGATTTATAAGTTTCCACATTTAAACCTGAATTTTGAGCAACTTCAACTGCAGTAGTCCTTACTTGCTCTGCACTCTTCACATATTCTTGTTTTAAAGAATTCATTTCATTTCGTTTTTCCTTTGCATTCTCAACTGTTACAGAATCTAAACACGCTATCAGTTTTTCTGTTATCTTTAAATAGTTGTTTTCTGCGTTGATTAATTTTTGAGTTTCATCCTTCTTTAACTTGGATCCTTTTAGGAAAGTAACAGCTTGATTTACTTCATCTTTTAAAAGTTTATCATTATTTTTTGCCTGTTCTTGCAATAACTTCTTCATGTCATCTATTGCTTTCTGATCCATCGACTCTTGTAACATATATTCAGGATTTCCAATTGCATAATCATATTTAACAGTTACATCATTAAAAAGTCTCATGACAATAGCTAATTGGTACTCTGGATCAAAGTCTTCAAATTTCTCTCTCTTTTTATCCTTATCTAATTCTTGCTTTTCTTTTGTATTCGATTCGTTTTTGGAGGACGAAGATACCTCGTCTTTTCTTTCTTCTTGCTTCGATTTCGATTCGTTTGATGCACTTGTTTTCTCACTAGATTCACATGCCGCTAATCCTGTCATCATGACGCCACAAGTGAATGCTGCAAATAATTTCTTTTTCATGAACTTTCCCTCTTTCTTATCCCCTTTAAAATCTCCTCATACTTCCAAACATAAAAGTATAAAAATTCATCAATTATAATATCAAAATTAAGACCCTTATATTGTCACATCATGTCGAATACGATAAAAATCGAAATATCATGGACGATTGGCACTTTTCACTTAGAATCTTGAGAGCAACGGGATAATAGAAGAAAAAAATAAAAGAGGTTCACCCATATGAGTGAACCTCCTTTTATTATTTTACAGAAATAATCTCTACTTGCATTTCTCCGCCTGGTGTTTGGATTGCTACTTTTTCACCAATTTGCTTACCTAGTAAGCTTTTTGCGATTGGAGAATCGTTAGAAATTCTTCCTTCAAATGGATCTGCTTCTGCACTACCAACGATTGTGTAAGCTTCTTCGTCTCCATCTGGTAATTCTTTGAATGTTACAGTTTTACCTAACGTTACAACTGTAGACTCTTCACCATTATCTTCAATGATAACTGCGTTACGAACCATATTTTCAAGTTGTGTAATACGGCCTTCTACAAATGCTTGCTCATCTTTTGCTGCATCGTACTCTGAGTTCTCAGAAAGATCACCGAAGCTACGCGCAATTTTAATACGCTCTACAACTTCTTTACGTCTTACTGTTTTTAATTGCTCAAGTTCGTTTTCTAATTTTTGTTTACCCTCTTGCGTCATAGGGTATGTTTTTTCTGTTGCCATGTTTTCCACTCCTTTTATATACCAATCCCCCGAAAAAAAGAGGAGTTCAATATGAAAACTCCTCCGCTTTACCTTTGTAGCGGAGGTTTCTAGTACACATGCACTAGCGGAGTTGTCACATACAACCCCGTGTTTTTTCCAATGCCTCTTTATATAAAGAAGATATGTATGGAAATCTCATATAAATATGCCCCCACCTAACATTAGGTGAGGTTGCATGTTTCATTGTATTCGATAAGAAGGGAAAAAATCCCTTCCTATCGTATATCTTTTACTATGCTATTACAAATTCACTTTTTGTTCAAGAATTGTTGCAATTTTTGTAACCATAATATCAATTGCAACATGGTTTTGTCCACCTTCTGGAATAATGATATCCGCAAATTTCTTAGAAGGCTCAATAAATTGGTTATGCATTGGACGTACAACATTTACATACTGCTCAACAACAGAGTCCATTGTACGGCCACGCTCTTTAATATCACGTTGCATGCGACGTAAAATACGAAGATCAGCATCTGTATCAACAAACACTTTAATATCCATTAAATCGCAAAGACGTGGGTCTTCTAAGATAAGAATCCCCTCTAAAATAATTACATCTTTTGGTTCTACTGGAATAATCTCTTCTGAGCGTGTATGCAATGTATAATCATATACGGGTTTCTCAACCGGCTTATATGCAAGCAACTGATGTAAGTGCTCAATTAATAAGTCATTATCAAATGCTAATGGATGATCGTAATTTGTTTTTAAACGCTCTTCCATCGGCAAATGGCTTTGATCTTTGTAATAATAATCTTGCTCCAAAATTAAAATGGAATGACCTTGAAATTGATCAAAAATCGCTTTTGTTACACTTGTCTTACCTGATCCTGAACCACCAGCAATTCCAATTACAACCGGCTTATTCGTCCCCATTCAACTATCACTCTTTCTTATTGATGTATGCTTTTGCGCATCATATTATTCACATACACTGGTTGATCCACTTTGAATTTCACGATTTGCAACGGATGTCTCGCTGCATCTAATTCGTTTCCATCCTCATCCCAAATTTTCTCCACCGTTTGTGTAAAGTTTTCTATTTCTGGTCCAAAGAACTCAACTTCATGACCTGGTTTGAAGTAATTACGTTGCTCTAACGTCACAATGCCTGTTTCTTCATTATAATCTAACACTAAACCAGCAAAATCATACGTTGTTTTCTTACTATGATTTCCATACATTTGTTCTAAGTGCCCTGGAACTCCTTCAAAAAATGCAGGAGCTGTGTCACGATTTGCACATTTATCAAGCTCATCTAACCATTCTTGTTTGAACTCAAAATTATCAGGATCTGCGCAATACGTATCAATTACTTTGCGGTATACAGTTGCTACTGTTGCTACGTAGTGAATGGATTTCATGCGTCCTTCTACTTTCAAGCTGTCAATTCCAATTTCAATCATTTTTGGAATCGAAAGAATTAGATTTAAATCTTTTGGACTCATTGCAAAATGAGCATCGCCCTCTTGGAATAAAGGAAGTTCTTCTGCCTCCTTATGTTGTGATACCGTTTGAACCAAGTCATAATCCCAACGACAAGACTGACAACACCCACCACGGTTTGAGTCACGCGCTGTCATATGGTTACTTAAAGTGCATCTTCCAGAGTATGCAATACACATTGCCCCATGGACGAATGCTTCAATCTCGATATCAACGTTTTCTTTAATTTCTTTCATCTCTTCATAGCCCACTTCACGAGCTAATACAAGACGATGTAACCCTTCTTCTTTCCAATACTGCGCCGCTTTCCAGTTAGACAATGATTGTTGTGTACTTAAATGTACTTCAACAGAAGGTGCTACACGTTTACATGTCTCAATAATAAGAGGATCTGCAACGATAATACCCGTTACGCCAGCTTTTTCAATCCCTCTTAAATAGTCTTCTAGCCCATCCATATTTTCATTATGTGCAAAGATATTTGTTGTTACATATATTTTCGCACCATATTTTTTTGCAAATTCAACGCCTTCTGCCATTTCTTCAAGCGTAAAGTTACCTGCATTTGAGCGAAGACCAAATTCTTGTCCACCTAAATATACAGCATCTGCACCGTAATGAATAGCTACTTTTAATTTTTCTAAATTACCCGCAGGGATTAACAGTTCAGGTTTTTTCACAATTACGCGTTTTCCATCGATCACTCGTGAAATTTCTTGTACAGTCATTTCCTACACCCTCCTCGTTTAGTAAACCGTTTCTTTAAAGAAGAATCCTGTATCTAACGGACGATTTACTGGTTGCATTTCTTCTATTTTTTTATATAAATCGTCTTTCACGCCATAATACGCATCGCGATCTTCTACACATAAATCAATAGCTTTACGATATTTCTTTGTTACTTCGATAATGTATTCAGAGCTTTTTAACACACCGTCAATTTTCAAGCTATTAATTTCAGCATCGATTAATTCATCTAACTCATCAATGAAACAAATATCATTTGGACTCATAATATGGGTACCATTTTCATCCTCATAAATTGGATATTTATTATTACGCTCTGGATCATGTAAGAACATATTCTCTTCATGTTTTTTCTTTTCAATTTCTAGATTACGATCTTGATACTCGAAGTAATTTCCTACTAATGAACGCTTTGATTGGAACATGCATGTCATGCCATGAATTTGCACTTCAACTTCAACTTCAGCGTTTTCCTTTAATTCAACAATTTCATCTAAACTTAATTCACGTGCAAGGACAGCACGTTTGGCACCTTTTCGGCCCCAATAGTTACAGGTGAACCAGTTTGTTGCTGTCGTTTCTGTATTCCAGTGCATTTGCATGCTTGGTGCTACTTCACGTACAGTCATTAATACTGCTGGATCTCCAAAAACAACGGCATCTACATGCACGTCTTGCAAAAATGCAACGTAGTCTTTTAATTCTTCTACTTTGTCGTTATGGAACATAGCGTTCATCGCTACGTATACTTTCATACCATTTTCATGTGCAATGCTTACAGCTTGTTTCACATCATCACGCGTAAACTCTCCCGCTAAACGTAAGCCAAACTTTTGTTCACCGATCATTACTGCGCTTGCTCCTGCTTTTGCAAGAGGTTCAATATCAGCCACCGCTCTTGGCGTTACTAACAATTCAGGTTTTTTCATACCTTTGTCACCCTCTCTTTTTACTCACGGCTACTCCATCACCAATTGGGAAAATGGTTGTATCATATCCTTCATGGTTCATCAGCCATTCATTGTACGTCTTAATACGACGAATCAAACCACGCGTACGTCTATTTTCAATTTTTTCTTTTGTCGCTACAAGTCCATGGTACATCACATTATCTGAAATAATGACACCACCTGGATTTAATAACGGTTCATATAAGTCAAAAAAGCGACGATATTGTCCTTTTGCAGCATCAATAAAAATAACATCAAATGTTCCATGTTCTTTCACTTGTTCGCCTGTTTCTAATGCATCACCATAAATAACGGAAATACGATCTTTTACAGGAGAACGTTCTATATATTCAAGTGCTTTTTCATATCGATCACTATTTCGTTCTACTGTCACAATACGAGAATTAGGGATAGCTTGCATCATACGAATACTAGAATAACCAATTGCTGTTCCAAGCTCTAATATGCTTTTCGGCCCAATTAAACGTAAAAATTGTAACATAAACTCCATTCCAAGACGATCCATAATCGGCACGTGATATTCACTTGCATACTGTTCCATTTCAAGAATCAGTTCCTCTTTTGGATCAATAAATGATAGTAGGTACTCGTTAACTGCATCCTCCATAAATGGTCCTCCTTATTTACATGGAGAAGTGCCTCTATGACGTGTCAATTTCTATCTTTTCACACATAGAATGCAATAAAAATACAAGCCAGCTTCATCCTTAGCTTGTACGTCCCGTTTTGATATTAAAAACGATTCTTCTGCCAGTTTTTAACCCGGTATATTTTATCATAAAAAAGAGGGATATGCGACCCTTTTCGCTCTCCCTCCTATTTTCATTTCTTTTGTGTAATATATTTTTGTTTTAATGCATTGTGTTCTTCTAACGTTTTCGCATAATACACTTCGCCGCTTGGTGCTGCTAAGAAGTAGTAATAATCTGTTTGGGCAGGCTCTAACGCTGCCTGTATAGAATGCTTACCAGAATTCGCAATCGGTCCAACCGGAAGTCCTTTTACAACATACGTATTATAAGGCGAATTTACCTTTAAATCGTCATATAACACACGCTCTTTATGCTTGCCAAGTGCATATAATACCGTCGGATCTGTTTGTAATGGCATTCCCTTAGCTAAACGATTGTAAAAGACACTGGAAATTTTTTGACGATCTGTAAATCCAGTTGCCTCTTCCTCAATTAAAGAAGATAATGTTAAAAGCTGGTGAACGTCCAACTGTTTTTCTTTCATTTTCTCCTTATTTTGAACAATTAGTGCATTTGTTTTCTCAAGCATTTCTGTAACAATTTCTTCTAAAGTTGTATCTTTTTTGTAGTAAGAATACGTCGCTGGATATAAATAACCTTCTAACGGATATTTAATATTGCCATCAAAGATTTTATTTGTTAATAATACCGGATACTTTTGCTGCATTTTTTGGATAAAAGCCTTATCGTTTAATTGGCGTACAACATCATCTTTATTCCATTTCAGTTCCTTCGCAATTATATCTGCAATTTCAACAATTTGTGCACCTTCTTTAATCGTCAATTTATAAGCAACTGAACGATGGACATTACCCGATGACATTTGTTCCATTACATCATCTACATTCATTGACGAATTTAACAAATATGTACCTGCCTGCAAGTTTTTAGATTTAGCTTTTGCATAGAAACTAAATACTGTACCATTTTTAATAGCGCCTTTTTCTTCTAAAATCTCTCCAATTTTACTTGTAGATGAGCCTTTGGGAATCTCTACTTCAATTTCTTTTTTATTCCCGCTATCAACTGGTTTTAACGCAGATGAAATATACGCATAGACGGACACACAGACCACAAGTAGCGCAATAATTACTATTAAAAAGGCGCGTCTACGCTTCTTCCTCACTTGATTCTCTACCAAAGTTCTTCCTCCTTATTCAATTGTAGACCGTATGTACACACTCTATACAACATCCTACAAAATCGCGACAAATCCACCTATCATTTCTAGACAGGCAATTTATTTTTTCTATAATCTGTCTAATTATACTATAAACAATTATGTAGTTTCGACAAAAAATCTGTCATTTTGCACAAGAATACAAAAAAAGATGGACTGCATGTACAGCCCATCTTTTCAACTAATTACTCTTCGCCCTCTTCTTCTTCAGCAAGCGTGTTAAACATTTCTTGTACCATTTCCCACTCTTCTTCAGATTCGATTGGAAGTAATGTTCCACCTGATTCATCTTCACTTTGCTCATATGCCATTGCATCGTAAATTGGATCTCCATCTTCGTCAACTTCACCAATTGGTGAGAAGACTACATATGATTTATTCCCAAATTTTTCAGCATCAAAAGTGAAAATAATTTCACATAAATGCTCGTTACCTTTTTCGTCTACAATTGTAATTTGATTTTCTTCCATTTTGGTCACCTCTTATTTACTATCTAAATATCCTTGTAAAATCACGACTGCAGCCATCTTATCGATAACTTGCTTTCGCTTCTTTCGACTTACATCAGCCGAAATAAGAAGACGTTCCGCTGCCATTGTTGACAGACGCTCGTCCCACAGTATAACCTCTAGTTGCAGAAGTTCACGCAAGCTTTCAGCATATTGCTGACATGCTTCGCCACGTGAACCGATCGTACCATTCATGTTTTTCGGCAATCCTACTACTATCTTGTCCACATTGTACTGTTTTACTAACTCAGAAACCCGATCAAAACCAAAAATTTCTCGTTCTTCATTGATTTTAATCGTTTCTAAGCCTTGTGCTGTCCAGCCCATTTCGTCACTAATCGCAACGCCGACTGTTTTTGTTCCAACATCTAAACCTAATATCCGCATATACTACTCCTCACGATGTTGTTTCAAATAAGACTTCACAAGCTCTTCAATCAGTTCATCACGTTCTAGCTTGCGGATAATGCTTCGCGCATCTTTATGACGAGGTATGTATGCTGGGTCTCCACTTAATAAATAACCGACGATTTGGTTAATCGGATTATAACCTTTTTCTTGAAGTGCATCATACACAGTTAAAAGTACATCGTTTACATGGACACTCTGTTTTTCATCTTGAAAATTAAACTTCATTGTTTTATCAAAACCGTCCATTTTAAGCACCTCACTTATAAGTAGTAAGTATAGGGAGAAGAATTTCTCCTCTCCCTACTATTGTACACTACTCTCTCTTTATTTTGAAACAGATTTAACGTACTCTTTGACAAATGCTAAAGCTTCATCTACTTGTGCTGGGTTTTTACCACCTGCTTGAGCCATATCAGGACGGCCGCCACCGCCACCGCCGCAGCGGGAAGCAACTTCTTTCACAAGTTTACCTGCATGGTATCCTTGGTTGATTAAATCTTTCGTTACACCTGCTAAGATATTCACTTTGTCATCACTTACAGCTGCTAATACAACCACCGCAGACTCAAGTTTATTCTTTAGGTCATCCATCATTGTACGTAAGTTATTCATATCTGCAACATTCACTTTTGTTGCTAATACATTCACTCCATCAACCGTAAGAACTGAATCTGTTAAGTTTCCAGCCTCAATGTTGCTTAATTTCGCAGCAAGAGATTCATTCTCTTTTTGAAGTTGCTTCACTTCAGCAAATAGACCATCTACTCTTGTTAAAATATCTTTTGGATTTGTTTTCATTTTACCTGCAGCTTCTTTTAATAAACCTACTTGATCGTTCATTAATTCGTATGCTGCTTTACCAGTTACAGCCTCAATACGGCGTGTTCCTGCACCGATACCAGACTCAGCAACAATTTTGAAAATACCAATAGAAGCTGTGTTATCAACGTGGCAACCACCGCAAAGCTCTAAGCTGTAACCACCTACTTGTACAACGCGTACAACATCTCCGTATTTTTCACCAAATAATGCCATTGCACCCATTGCTTTTGCTTCTTCGATTGCTTTTTGAGAAATCTCAACATCAATACTTTCCCAAATTTTTTCGTTTACGATACGCTCAATTTTTTCTAATTCGTCAGCTTGTACTTGACCGAAGTGAGAGAAGTCAAAGCGTAAACGTTCTGATGTTACAAGAGAACCAGCTTGGTTAACATGTGTTCCAAGTACATCTTTCAATGCTTGGTGTAAAATATGCGTTGCTGTATGGTTTTTCACAACACTGCTACGGTTTTTCGTATCAATAACAGCTTTTACAGTCGCTTCTTTCGTTAATGTACCTTCTTCAACAACAATTTTGTGTAAGTTTTGACCATTTGGTGCTTTTTGTACGTCTTTTACAAGAACTTTCACACCGTCAGCAAGAAGGTAACCACGGTCTGCAATTTGTCCACCGCTCTCAGCGTAGAATGGTGTTACATCAAGCATTAATTGTCCTTCATCACCCGCTTGTAAGCTATCTGTGTACTCGCCGTTCTTCACAAGTGCAATAACATTACTTTCTGTAGCAACTGTACCATAGCCAACGAATTCACTAGCTACTTTAATTTCTCCAAGCACACCGCCCTGAACTTGCATAGAATCAACGTCTTGACGAGCAGCACGTGCACGCTCACGTTGTTTTTCCATTTCAGCTTCAAAACCTGCATGGTCAACTGTCATACCAGCTTCTTCTGCATATTCTTCTGTTAATTCAATTGGGAAGCCATATGTGTCATATAGACGGAATGCATCTACTCCAGAAATAACAGTTGTTTTCTCTTCTTTCGCTTTTGCAATTACTTCTGCCAAAATCGCTTCGCCATCATGAAGTGTTTCATGGAAACGCTCTTCTTCGTTTTTCACAACTTTTGCAATGAAATCTTTCTTTTCAAGAACTTCTGGATAGAAGTCTTTCATTACCTCTCCAACAACTGGTACTAATTCATACATAAATGGACGGTTAATGTTTAATTTCTTTGCATAACGAACCGCACGGCGTAATAAACGACGTAATACATAGCCACGGCCTTCGTTAGAAGGAAGAGCTCCATCACCAACAGCAAATGTTACTGTACGGATATGATCAGCAATTACTTTAAATGCCATATCTTTCTCTACATCACCACCGCGATACTTCTCACCAGAGATTGATTCTGTTGCCCCAATCATTGGCATAAATAGGTCTGTATCAAAATTTGTAGGTACATCTTGAACGATAGATGTCATACGCTCTAGACCCATCCCTGTATCGATGTTTTTCTTTGGAAGTGGTGTATATGAGCCATCTGGATTATGGTTAAATTGAGAGAATACAAGGTTCCACACTTCTAAGTAGCGCTCGTTTTCTCCGCCTGGGTACAACTCTGGGTCACTAAAATCGTTACCGTAAGCTTCTCCGCGGTCATAGAAAATTTCTGTGTTCGGTCCACTTGGTCCTTCACCGATATCCCAGAAGTTTTCTTCTAAACGAATAATGCGCTCTTTCGGAACACCCATTTTTTCATTCCAAATTGTAAATGCTTCTTCATCTTCTGGATGAATTGTAACAGATAGTAACTCTTTATCGAATCCAATCCATTTTTCGCTTGTTAAGAATTCCCAAGCCCATGTAATTGCTTCTTCTTTAAAGTAGTCACCGATTGAGAAGTTTCCTAACATTTCAAAGAATGTATGGTGACGAGCTGTTTTCCCAACGTTTTCAATATCATTTGTACGAATTGATTTTTGTGCATTCGTAATACGTGGATTTTGCGGAATTACACGACCATCAAAGTATTTCTTTAATGTCGCTACACCACTGTTAATCCATAAAAGAGATGGATCCTCATGCGGAACTAATGATGCACTTGGTTCAATTGCATGCCCTTTTTCCTCAAAAAAGTCTAAAAACATTTGACGAATTTGTGCGCCTGTTAATTGTTTCATCTATATTTCCTCCTTTAAGAAATTCCATAAAAACAAAAAACTCCCGTCCCTATAAAAGGGACGAGAGTTAACTCGCGATACCACCCTAATTATGAAATAAAAAGCGGAAGCGTCTCGCTTAAAAGCGGAAGAAATTGGACCAGTCGAACTGAAAGACGTTTTTTGTCTTTCCGTGAGATTGGGAAATTTCGGAGCTTTTAGACGCTGAAGCTAGATTGCATACTGTAATATGCATTTATTTCATCACCTCATGGTGCCGTAACGTGGCAAGACGGCAGGGATTAGCTGCTCTCAGGATTAGCGTTCTGTCACCCTTCATTTAAAACTTCTTTCAGCCGATGGAAGTTTCTCTCTAAAAATGGACTGTGACATACTCGTTCCGTCATCGATTTCAAATCATATATGATAACATTTTATGATATAAACGTATGTAAGTTTATACTATATGCCAAAATTGTAGCGAATCCGTTTCCATTTGTCAATGTTTCCAGAGCGGCTTTATATGAACAACGACTGTTCGAATCACCGCTAAAATAGGAACTGATATGAGAAGACCTACAATTCCAGCTATTTCCCCTCCAACAAGTAATGCGAGCATAATAATAACCGGGTGCATACGTAACGATTTCCCAACAATATACGGAGATAAAATATTACTTTCAACAAATTGTAAAACGGCAAGTGCAATACTTGCTTTAATAAAAAGATTTGTGGATATCGTTGCTGCAATCATCAATGTCGGAATCGCCCCTAAAATAGGACCAAAGTACGGGATTATATCAGTAACTCCAACAATGATTCCTAATAATAGCGGATACTTCATACCAATAAACCAAAATGAAAGAGCAGACACTCCTCCTAAAACTAAACAAACAAATAATTGCCCTCGAATATAACTTCCAAGTGACTTATCAATCTCCTTCGCCAACATCTGCCCCGTACTACGCCATTTACTCGGAACCATCTTCCAAAAGATATGATAAAATTCCCCATAATCTTTCAATATGTAAAATACAATAAATGGGATCAAAAAGATGATAAGCAATGAATCTAATACACCACGTGCTGTACTCATCACTTTATTTAATAACGCTTGTATCTTCATTTCAATTCCAATAAAAATCTGCTTTACTTTCTCATGAATAAATGATGGGAAATTGTCTGTCTGTTCTGTCACACCGTCCATCCAAGAATCATACATTTTCATAAACTGCGGGAATTGCTTATTAACTTCTTGTAACTGCGCAATCACAATCGGTGTCCCTTTATAAATCCCATAACCGAGACCACCAAAAAAAAGAATATAAATCAGCAAAATAGCAAGTGTGCGTGGCATTCCCTCTTTATGCAATTTTTCAATTAAGGGATGCAGCAAATAAGCGATAAAACAAGCAATCAAAAATGGTGTAATTGCTACTTTAAATACGAATATAATCGGTGCCCATAATGGTTTGATTTTTAAAAAGACAAGCAAACATAGAAACACTAATAATAATAACCCTAATCGATAAATCCAAATAATTTTAAGATTCTTCAAGCGAAAAACCTCCTCTCCCCTTATTTTGAAAAGAAATAGGGAAGGTTATGTGCAAAACTTTTAAAAAAATAACCGGACTAAAATAATTTCATACGGGCCATACTGTTTTTTAAAAACTTACATATATTTAACCTAATACGAACAAGCTCTTAAGTCAGCTCGAACATAGGGGAGGAGATATAAAATGATTTGGTTCATGCTCATCCTTTCAGCACTTTTTATGATACTAGAATGGATTTGTATTGGATTTGGTATTTGGAAGGGATTATTCACACGTTCAACGCGAAAGGAACGTGCAAAACAGCTATGGTATTACGGGGTTCTCGGTATTGGATGTTACGGGCTTTCTTATCTTTTTTCTGAAATTGGACTGTTTTATTTATATACAAGTACATGAAAAAACTCCCTAATGAATAAGGGAGTTCTTCACTTTATAGAAATGATTATAGATATGATTTAATCATTTTACGCGCTCTTTTCATATTTCGTTTGGAAAATACGTCTTGTTTACGTGCATATTGATACGCTGCAGCCCCAATACCTAATGCGATTAATGAATTGCGTACGTTCAAAGTAAATCCCCCTTTTGATTATCCGATAGTTCGTTCATTCTCATCAAATAAATCATCAAGAGAACTAAGCGAGCCATCTTCCTCTACTTGATGCGTATGGATTTTCCCCTTTGAAACCGATAATTCAATATAACAGTTCCAGCAATAAAATTGGTTGACACCTATTTTCCCAATATCTTTTCCTTTGCAATTTGGACAACTGAACATATGGCTTTCATCTCCTTACAGTCTCCCAGATCCTATTCGCCATTATGTCCAAACTGCATTCATTTATACATACTAGAACTGCCTTATACTTTCAAAATAACGCTTTCTATATTGAAAGTTTCACTATATAATTTCACCTTGTTACATAAAATCATACGGTGAAATGTTTTCCACATCCATCTCCTGACCATCAATTGTAACCATTTGTACTTCCTCTTTTGATTCCTGCAAGCGATCCGCTAATGTTGTTTGCCGCATTGAATCATCAAGACGATTCACACCTGATTGAAAGGCTGATTCTTCTCCGCAAATAATTAAAAACTTTTTACTTCTCGTAATAGCTGTATAAATTAAATTACGACGCAGCATGCGGTAATAGCTCTTTACAATCGGCATAATTACAATTGGGAATTCACTTCCCTGTGACTTATGGATTGAACAACAATATGCATGCGTAATCTGATTTAAATCTGGCTTTATATATGTTACTTCAATCCCGTCAAATGAAATAACAATCATATCTTGTTTCTCGACATTCTCCTTTGCATAAAAGACAGAAACAATCTCTCCAATATCACCATTAAACACCTGACTTTCTGGTTGATTTACGAGCTGCAGCACTTTATCACCGACACGGTACACAACATCACCATAAGCAATTTCTCTACTCTTTTCTTTTTTTGGATTAAAGACCTCTTGCAGCGCTTCATTTAACACATTAATCCCTGCCGGCCCGCGGTACATAGGTGCTAATACTTGTACATCTCTTGCACTAAATCCTTTCGCTTTTGCGTTTTCACATACTTGCTTTACAACCTCAACAATTTGAGTACCTGAGCAACCAATAAACGAACGATCTTTTTTATTTTGTGCTAAGTCTGGTGGAAGCGTTCCATTTTTTATTGCATGGGCAAGCTGAATAACGGATGACCCTTCTGCTTGACGGTAAATCTCTGTTAACTTCACTGTCGGAATCGCCCCAGCATCTAATAAATCCTTCAATACTTGCCCTGGCCCTACAGATGGCAATTGATCTTCATCACCTACAATAATGACTTGAATATTTGTTGGTAATGATTTAAATAGTTGATTTGCAAGCCAAATATCAACCATTGAAAATTCATCGATAATAAGTAACTTCCCTTGCACCGGATCCGTTTCATTACGCTGGAAAGATCCTTCTGGCGTCCATCCAAGTAAACGATGAATTGTACAAGCAGGAAGTCCTGTCGACTCACTCATTCGCTTCGCAGCGCGGCCTGTCGGAGCTGTTAACAAAATCGGAAACGGATTATCATCACTATAATCTTTCGGATTTAATGATAAACCATGCAAGGAAGCGTACATTTCGACGATTCCTTTAATTACAGTTGTCTTCCCTGTGCCCGGTCCACCTGTTAATAGCATCATCGGCTTATGAAGAGCAGTTTGGATGGCCTCTTGTTGAAACGGCGCATACTGTACTTTTAGCTGCTCTTCAATTTTCCCTAACGTTAATAGTACTTCTGCTTCAGGAAACGAAGGTGTCTCTTCTTGATTCATGAGACGGCGAATTGATTTGACAACGCCCTTTTCAGAATAAAACAGAGATGCCAAATAAATACGCTCGTCTTCGATAATGACTTTCCCTTCTCCTTGCATCATTTCAACACACTGCACTACATCTTCTTCTGCCACAGCGCTTTCTTGCTTATTTAAAAGTGACATTGTTTCTCGAACAAGTTGACCTTTTTCCATAAATACATGCCCATCTTGCAGTGAAACATTCTCTAGTGTATAGAAACATCCGGCACGTACACGGTCATTATGATTCCCTGACATACCAAGCGCTCGTCCTATATCATCCGCTCTTCCGAATCCTATACCATCTACTTCCTCAATCAGTTGATACGGATTGTTCCGAATTACCTCAAGCGTCATTTCTTTATACTGCTGATAAATCTTAATCGAGAGCTTCGTTCCAAAACCATAACCATTTAAAAAGCTCATGACTTTTTCAAGACCCTGGTGTTCAATAATTGTGTCATAAATCTCTTGTGCTTTCTGCTTATTTACAACACCTTCTAATGCAGCAGGGTCGTCCATAATTTTAGAAATTGCATGTTCCCCAAGATAATCAACAATCTTTTCTGCTGTTCTCTTCCCAATTCCTTTAAATAAATCACTTGCTAAATATTGCACCATACCTGTTTTGGTTTGGGGTAACTCTTTTTTAAATGTTTCAACTAAATATTGCTTTCCGTACTTTGGATGGTCTTTAAAATGCCCTGTTAATGTAAATACTTCGTCTTCATGCATACGGGGAAAGTGACCGTTGATCATCACTCTTTTTTCGTCATATGTTTCATTTGTTTCAATGATTTTCATACTGACAACGGAATAGAGGTTTTCTTCGTTGTGGAAAATGGTATGAAGAACTTGTGCTTTTATAAATTTTTGCTCTTCCTCAAACAAATCCATTGCATGTTGATTTCCCATATCGCCTCTCCTTTCCGGTTTTTCTCACTCTAACGAGCAGTACAGCCCCCACCTTTCTCCTTCACAATCAGATGAGGGGTAACTGCACGTTAAAATCTAATTTTTATTCGCCTTCTTGCTCTAATAAACGAATACCATTCCCTGCTAAAAAGTGATCTGGCTGAATTTCAGTCGCCTTCTTAAATAAGGCAAGTGCTTTCTCATTATTTTCTTCAAATACGTAAGCAACACCTAAATTATAATACGCATCTGCATGCTCTTCGTCCATTTGTAATACCTTTTCAAAATAAGGTTTTGCGTTTTGAATATGCTCTAGTCGTGCAAAGCATAATCCGCATTGGAATACTGCTTCTACATCTGACTCATCAAGTTCAGCTGCTCTTTGTAAAAACGGCAGTGCAAGAAGATCATTTCCAAGCTGTACATGTGTAATCCCAAGCATAAATGTTACATCAGCTGATTGTAACCCAGCTTGCATAGCTTGTTCAAAAGCAACTTTTGCTTCTGAAAATTGTTCTTGTCCATAATATATGTTTCCGAGTCCATAATAGGCGGCAGCTGATTTTTCATCTAATTCTAACGCGCGTTTATAAAATAAAATTGCACGCTCGCTATCGCCTAACACATCTAATAAATTCGCGAAATTAATGTATCCAAGCGCATCTTTCGGATTTTCTTCAATTGCCTCTGTAAAGTTTTTAGCTGCTTCTTCCCAGTTTCCTTCTTGCATATATTGAATGCCTGTTTCAAGCTTATTTGACATGTTCCTCACCTCTACAACAAATTATAACAAAGAATCTATTTTCCGAGCGAACAAAAATTCGCTCTTTAAAAAAGAAACCTCTGACCGCGAATCGGCAGAGGCTCTCATTTTTACCCTAAATAATCTAATTTCTTGCCACTATGATATACTTCATCAATCGTCGCGCCGCCTAAACATTCATCTCCATCATAGAAAACAACTGCTTGCCCGGGCGTAATGGCACGAATTGGTTCATCGCAAAGGATACGAACGGTATTCTCATCAACAATTTGAACCGTTACCTTGTTATCTTCTTGACGATAACGAAACTTCGCTGTGCATGTAAATTCTTTCTCTTTCGCCCTATTGCTTACCCAGCTTACATTTGTAGCAATAACTTCATCTCCGTATAAAAGTTCATTGTGGAATCCTTGATCAACGTATAAAATGTTTTCTTTTAAGTTTTTTCCAACAGCGAACCAAGGATCACCATTACCACCAATACCAAGGCCATGACGTTGTCCAATTGTATAGTACATTAAACCGTCATGTTTCCCTTTTACTTCGCCAGATAATGTTTGCATCACACCTGGCTGAGCTGGTAAGTAGTTGCTTAAGAAATCTTTAAAGTTACGTTCACCGATAAAGCAAATACCTGTACTATCTTTTTTCGTCGCTGTTGCTAAACCAGCTTCCTTCGCCATTTCACGAATTTGTGGTTTCTTTAATTCGCCTAATGGGAACATTGTTTTTGATAGTTGCTCTTGGCTTAATTGATTTAAGAAATATGTTTGATCCTTATTATCATCAACACCGCGGAGCATTTTATATTCGCCATCGATATAAGCAACACGTGCATAATGACCTGTTGCTACATAATCCGCACCAAGCGCGATTGCATGCTCTAAAAAGGCTTTAAACTTAATTTCTTTATTACACATTACATCTGGGTTTGGCGTACGACCAGCTCGGTACTCATCTAAAAAATACGTAAATACTTTATCCCAATATTGCTTTTCAAAGTTTACTGCATAATATGGGATGCCAATTTGATTGCACACTTCAATTACATCGTTATAATCTTCCGTTGCTGTACAGACACCATTCTCGTCTGTATCATCCCAGTTTTTCATAAAAATTCCGATTACATCATAGCCCTGCTTTTTTAATAACATCGCTGCTACTGATGAATCAACGCCACCGGACATTCCGATGACAACACGTGTTTCGTGAGGTAGTTTGTTCATCATGTCACCTCCTATACTAGTCTTGTGTTAATCGCTTCACGATTTTCACTGTTTCGTACGCTGCTTTTTCCACTTGTTCTTTCGTATTCCCAAGCCCAAAACTAAAACGTACGGATGAACGTATTTGATCGGAATCTTTTCCAAACATCGCTACTAGCACATGCGACGGGTCAATAGAACCAGCTGTACATGCAGAACCACTCGATACTGCAATCCCTGCCAAGTCTAAGTTTACAAGAAACGGCTCAATATCCATTCCTGTAAAACTTACATTAAACACATGTGGTAAGCGATGTTCTAAGTTTCCGTTTACCTCAAAAGTAATGTCTTCTTTTTGAAAGACAGATACCATTATATCTTTAAATTCTTCATATTGGGCAATTTTTTGCTCACGCGTTGATTCTGCCAACTTAACAGCTTGCTCTAGCCCAACAATGCTAGGTACATTCTCAGTACCTGCACGGCGTTTTCGCTCTTGTTCCCCGCCTGTTAATAACGGTTCAAATTTCACAGCTGTGCTAGCATATAAAAACCCTACACCTTTTGGGCCATTAATTTTATGAGCAGATATAGATAATAAATCAATACCCATGTCCTTCACATCAATCGCTGTTAAACCATAGGCTTGTACAGCATCTGTATGAAAATAAGCTTGATGCTCTTTCAACAGTTCTCCGATTTCTACAATCGGTTGCACCGTACCAACTTCATTATTCCCAAACATAACAGATACAAGAATCGTTTCATCTGTTAATGCCTCTTTCACATCAGAAATTTGAACACGGCCCGTTTCATCAACTGGTAAATACGTCACCTTGAAACCTTCTCGCTCTAACACTTCACATGTATGCAAAATAGCGTGATGTTCAATTTGCGCCGTAATAATGTGCTGTCCTTTATTGCGATTTGCACGCGCTACACCTAAAAGCGCTAAATTATCAGCCTCTGTACCACCGCTTGTAAAAATAATTTCATTTGGATTTGCATTGATGCTGCGTGCACATGTACGTCTCGCTTCATCTACCGCATGACGAGTTTGGCGTCCATAAAAATGAATACTAGACGGGTTACCAAATATTTCCGTCATATATGGAATCATCTTTTCGACTACTTCTGGGTGAGCCGGAGATGTCGCAGCATGATCTAAGTAAATGCGTTCCATCAGATCTCCTTCTTTCCAAATCGTTTCACAAGGAATTAAATGTAAAACATATAACCCCCATGATTTTCTTCTTCATAGCGTACTAAATCTTCTAAAGTTGTACTATCTAATACTTCTTGTACCGCATCACGAACACGCATCCATAACTGGCGCTGTGCTGGTTCTTCCTCTTCTATCATTTCAACAACGCTAATCGGACCTTCTAAAACTCTAATAACATCGCCTGCTGTAATGTTGACTGGTTGATCCGATAATACATAACCACCATATGCACCTCGCGTACTTTTTACAAGACGAGCGTTACGAAGTGGAGAGATTAATTGCTCTAAGTAATGTTCAGATAGGTCATGTGCCTGCGCAATTGATTTTAAAGAAATTGGGCCTTCGCCAAACTTTTTCGCAAGATCGATCATAATTGTTAAGCCATAACGGCCTTTTGTTGAAATTTTCATCTATTTCGCACCTCTTTTCAAAAATTCACTTCTATTAGTTAAATCTTTATTCGTAAGAAGAACACAATATAAAAATCAAAATCCTATGAAATTATAGCATAATATAGTATTATAAGAAATTTCAACTTGTGTATTCAAAATCATAACACAAAATCACATTGAAAAACTCGGGAATTATTACAATAAAGAGAAAATTAAAATATTAATCGAGACTCCTTATATAAAATTGCATCACATTTCAGTTTTTCACGAAAAAGATGATACCATAGAATAAGATTATACATTAAGGGAGACGGTCATGATGAAACAACCACTCGCACATCGAATGCGCCCGGTAAACATTACAGAAATAATCGGACAGCAGCATTTAGTTGGTGAAGGGAAAATTTTATGGCGAATGGTGCAGGCAAACCATTTTCAATCGATGATTTTGTATGGTCCACCCGGCACAGGAAAAACATCAATTGCTAGTGCAATCGCTGGCAGTACAGGGACGCCGTTCCGCCTATTGAATGCAGTGACTCACAATAAAAAAGATATGGAAGTTGTCGTGCAAGAAGCAAAGATGCACCGCCACCTTGTTTTAATTTTAGATGAGGTCCACCGCTTAGATAAAGCAAAACAAGACTTTCTCTTACCACATTTAGAAAGCGGGCTTCTTACATTGATTGGTGCAACAACAAGCAACCCATTCCATGCGATTAACTCCGCTATCCGTAGCCGTTGTCAAATCTTTGAACTACACGCACTAACAGAAGATGACATTTTAATTGGTCTAAAACGAGCGCTTGAAAATAAAGAAAAAGGTTTAGGTGAATATCATGTAACTGTTACAGATGAGGCCTTTCGTCACTTTGCAAATGCATCAGGTGGAGATATGCGCTCTGCTTATAACGCCCTTGAGCTCGCTGTTTTATCTAGTTTTACAACAGATAATCAAGCGGTAGAAATCACACTGGAGATTGCAGAAGAATGCTTACAAAAGAAAAGCTTCGTTCATGATAAAGGCGGAGATGCTCATTATGATGTCTTATCAGCGTTTCAAAAGTCAGTGCGCGGAAGTGACGTGAACGCTGCACTTCATTATTTAGCGCGCCTTATTGAAGCTGGAGATCTACAAAGTATCGGGAGACGTCTTCTTATTATGGCATATGAAGATATTGGACTTGCTAGTCCGCAAGCTGGACCACGGACGCTCGCTGCCATTGAAGCTGCAGAACGCGTCGGATTTCCAGAGGCTCGCATTCCACTTGCCAATGCAGTTATCGAACTTTGTCTTTCTCCAAAATCAAATTCAGCATACAAGGCGCTTGATGCTGCGCTTCACGACTTACGAAATGGACAAACAGGCGATGTACCAAGTCATTTAAAAGATAGTCACTATAAGGGTGCTGAATCATTAGGTAGAGGCATTGGATACTTATATCCGCACGATTATCCGAATGGATGGGTACAGCAACAATACTTACCCGACAAAATTAAAAATAAGCAATATTATAAACCGAAAACGACCGGAAAATTTGAACAAGCACTTTCAAGCGTATATGAAAGATTGCAAAGTTCGCATAAAAGCAAACCAAAAGGGTAATCTAAGCGAAAACGACATCATAATGGAGGTTTCGCTTATGAAAACACGCCAAGATGCATGGACAAGAGAAGATGATCTCCTTTTAGCAGAAACCGTTTTACGACATATTCGCATAGGAAGTACACAACTAAAAGCGTTCGATGAAGTCGGTGACAAATTAAACCGCACTTCTGCCGCTTGTGGATTTCGTTGGAATGCTGAAGTCAGACAAAATTATGAGGACGCCGTACAGCTCGCTAAGAAGCAGAGAAAAGAGTTAAAGCGTTCTGAAGCAAATGTAGAAAAAGAACAACTATTACAGCCAAAACAAAAAAAGAAAGTCGTAATTGATGTTGAATTTCCCGAAGAACCTGTTTCTAATAAACATTCTCTTACAATGCAAGATGTAATCTCATTCTTGCAAAACTTAGGACACAATCATCCTCACTTTGAAAAGATACAAAATGAAAATGAAGACTTGCATACAAAGCTTGTCTCCTTACAAAAAACAAACGATGAACTAGAAGTCAAACTAGCAGCTTTAACGAAAAAACAACAAGCAATCGAAGAAGATTATGCAATGCTTGTTAGAATTATGGACCGTGCTCGAAAACTTGTGCTAGTAAATGAACAAGAAGATCAAATTGCTCCTATTTTTAAAACAGATCAGAACGGGAATTTAGATATTATATATTCAGCGGAAAATTAAAGAACTTCCCACCTAATATGAAAAGGTGGGGAGTTTTTTTATATAAAAATTAAAAAGCGCATACTCCCAGTGGAATATACGCTTTTCCCTAATTATTCTTGTCCCACACGTTTCACTTCTACATTCTTTAAACGTTCACGCACAACATGGCTCGCCATAATTAAGCCTGCCACAGATGGTACGAATGCATTTGAGGAAGGTGGTAATTTCGCTTTACGAATTTTTGCATTTTCGTCTGGAACGATTTCTTTACGCACCTCTTCGCGAATTACAATTGGGTTTTCGTCAGAGAATACAACTTTTACACCCTTTTTAATCCCTTCTTTACGAAGCTTCGTACGAATTACTTTCGCAATTGGGTCTGTATGTGTTTTTGAAATATCCGCAATACGGAAACGAGTTGGATCCATTTTGTTTGCTGCACCCATACTCGAAATCATTTTAATCTTACGTCGTAAGCATTGTTTAATTAAATGAATTTTGAACGTAATTGTGTCTGATGCATCCACTACGAAATCTAAACCGTGCTTAAAGAAATCTTCATACGTTTCTTCTGTATAGAACATTTCTAATGCAATAACTTCACAATCTGGATTAATATCAGCAATACGCTCTTTCATTAGCTCTACTTTTGAACGTCCTACAGTAGAAACTAATGCATGAATTTGACGGTTTACATTTGTAATATCAACAACGTCTTTATCAACTAATACAAGGCGTCCTACTCCAGAACGTGCTAATGCTTCTGCTGCAAATGAGCCTACGCCGCCAATTCCTAAAATACCAACTGTACTATTTTTTAATATTTCAAGGCCTTCTTTTCCGAAGGCTAATTCATTACGTGAAAATTGATGTAACATGCGTTCTACACTCCTATTACAAAAATGGTCTACCATGTATTCTAGCGTTTTTCCGACTATTTGTATAGAAAAAGTTACACAACTACTAAAAATACCTTTCTAACAAGAAAAATACACAGAATCCCTAAAAAAAACTAGATGCGGTTAGTATACCCCATCTAGTTTCCGTTCTTACTTCTCTTCTTTTACGTTTAACTGTAAGCTAAGTTCTTCAAGCTGCGCTTCTGCAACTGGGCTTGGCGCATCTGTTAACAAGCAACTTGCGCTTGCTGTTTTTGGGAATGCAATTGTATCACGAAGGTTTGTACGGCCTGCAAGTAACATAACAAGACGGTCTAAACCTAATGCGATTCCACCATGTGGTGGTGTACCGTATTCGAACGCTTCTAATAAGAATCCAAATTGCTCTTGCGCTTCTTCTTGAGAGAATCCAAGTGCTTTGAACATTTTTTCTTGTACATCACGCTCATAAATACGAAGTGACCCACCGCCAAGCTCATAACCGTTTAATACAAGGTCATATGCTTGTGCACGCGCTTTTTCTGGTGCTGTTTCTAGTAACTCTACATCTTCACGGAATGGCATTGTGAATGGATGGTGTGCCGCGAAGTAGCGATCAGCATCTTCATCATACTCAAGAAGTGGCCAATCAGTTACCCATAGGAAATTAAATTTGTTTTCGTCGATTAACTCAAGTTCTTTCCCTAAGCGTAAACGAAGTGCGCCTAAGCTATCTGCAACAACGCTCTTCTTATCTGCAACGAATAATAATAAGTCGCCTGCAGCTGCTTCTAATGTATTCATTAACACACTTGCATCTTCTTCACCGAAGAATTTCGCGATTGGTCCTTTTAAGCCATCTTCTTCAACTTTTAACCAAGCTAAACCTTTTGCACCGTATACTTTTACAAATTCAGTTAATGCATCGATGTCTTTACGAGAATATTTACTCGCTGCACCTTTTGCATTAATTGCTTTTACTTGTCCTCCGCTTTCTACAGCGCTTGTGAATACTTTGAATCCACATCCTGCTGCAAACTCAGATAGGTCAGTAAGCTCCATTGCAAAGCGTGTATCTGGCTTATCAGAACCGTATCGAGCCATTGCATCCACATATGTCATACGAGGGAATGGCGCGTTAATTTCTACACCTTTTGCATCCTTCATCACTTTCGTCATCATACGTTCCATCATTTCTAGAATTTCTTCTTGTGTTAGGAATGATGCCTCGATGTCGATTTGTGTGAATTCTGGTTGACGGTCCGCACGTAAATCTTCATCACGGAAACAACGTGCTACTTGATAATAACGCTCAAATCCACCGACCATAAGAAGCTGTTTAAATAGCTGCGGAGATTGAGGTAATGCATAAAACTCACCATCATGCACACGGCTTGGTACTAAATAGTCACGTGCACCTTCTGGTGTACTCTTTGTTAAGATTGGTGTTTCAACTTCTAAGAATTCTTCTGAATCTAAGAAGTTACGAATTGTTTTTGTTACATCATGACGCATTTTAAATGTGTTATACATAACAGGACGACGCAAATCTAAATAGCGATATTTTAAACGAACATCTTCTGATGCATCTGTATCATCTGTAATAATAATTGGCGTTGTTTTTGCTGCATTTAGTACATTTACTTTTGTAGCTTGTACTTCAATACGCCCAGTTGCCATATTGTCATTAATTGCACCTTGTGCGCGCTCAACAACTGTTCCTTCTACGTGAAGCACGTATTCGCTACGAATTGTTTCTGCTACCTCTAGTGCTTCTTTAGATGTTTCCGGGTTAAATACAACTTGCACAATACCTGTACGGTCACGTAAGTCGATGAAAATTAATCCACCTAAGTCACGACGCTTCTGTACCCAACCTTTTAATTGAACGGTTTGTCCAACTGCTTCTACTGTTACTTTTCCACATGCATGTGTTCTTTCAGCCACTATGAGTTCCCCCTATATTAATTTCTCTGCCACGTATGAAGCGAATACATCTAATGCAACTTCTTCTTGCTCACCTGTTGCCATGTTCTTTAAGTTAATGATGCCTTTATCAAGCTCATCTTCCCCTAATACAGCTACAAATTTCGCATTCAAACGATCTGCTGATTTAAATTGTGCTTTCATTTTACGATCTAAATAATCCTTTTCAACTGATAACCCAGCCCTGCGAAGATCAAACGCAACTTTTGCAGCATGATCTTTCGCTTTGTCCCCAAGTGCTACAACATAGCAATCAATGTTCTGTTCAATTGGAAGCTCAATGTTTTCAGCTTTTAATGCCATAATTAAACGCTCAATACTCATCGCAAAACCGATACCAGGCATTTCTGGACCACCGATTTCTTGTACAAGACCGTTATAACGACCGCCACCACTTAATGTTGTAATTGAGCCAAAACCGTCTGCTTCACTCATAATTTCAAAAACAGTGTGCTGATAGTAATCTAAACCACGCACTAGGTTCGGATCTTTTTCAAACGGAACACCCATCATTGTTAATAGTTCTTGTACTTTTTCATAGTACGCTGTTGATTCTTCATTTAAGTATTCTGTAATAGATGGCGCCGCGTCCATTAATTCATGATCACGATCCTTCTTACAGTCTAAAATGCGAAGTGGGTTTTTCTCTAAACGAGATTGGCAATCAGAACAGAACTCGCCAATGCGAGGTTCGAAGTGAGCAATTAACGCCTCACGGTGCGCCTGACGGCTTGCTGAATCACCTAAACTATTTAAAACAACTTTAATGTTTTTTAAGCCCATGCCGCGGTAAAACTCTACAGCAAGTGCGATTACTTCTGCATCGATTGCAGGATCGTTACTACCGATTGCTTCGATACCGAATTGTACGAATTGACGATAGCGGCCTGCTTGTGGTCTTTCATAACGGAACATTTGACCGATGTAATATAATTTCGTAGGTTGCGTCGCATCACCGTACATTTTATTTTCAACGTAAGAACGTACAACAGGTGCTGTTCCTTCTGGACGAAGTGTTAAGCTACGCTCTCCACGATCTTGGAATGAGTACATTTCTTTTTGTACGATATCTGTTGTATCACCAACACCGCGTAAAAATAATTCTGTGTGCTCAAAAATTGGTGTACGAATTTCTTTATAGTTGTAACGACGGCAAATTTCGCGTGCTTGCCCTTCGATATACTGCCATAACTCAACACTACCTGGAAGAATATCTTGCGTTCCGCGTGGGATTTGAATAGACATATTCAGTTCCTCCTCAAATTGTTTTAATCTTATTAAAAATAAAAAAACTCCCGCCTCTACTGATTATCCAGTAGGGACGAGAGTATTATACCCGTGGTGCCACCCTAATTGAAGCACGTATGCTTCCACTTTTTTAATAACGCTTAAATTTGCGTTCAATCTCTACTAAGCCTATAAGCCGTTCAAGTTGAAACCTACAGAGTGTCATTCAATCAGTCATCATGTAGAAATGTTTTCAGCCTAGGACATTTCTTCTCTTTTCATGTGTATCCAATCTACTCTTCTCTATCATCAGTTCTCTTCATATGTAAATATAAAATTACTATACGTTTGTTCCGGACGATTGTCAAGTGCCCTAGGAGCGTTCAATCTGCTTCTTTAAACGCTTTACATCTTGCAATGAAATACCAAATTCAGATGCAAGCTCCATAGAAGTATTATTTTGTTCTCTTGCAATAAACTCATGAAAATTCACGTTAAATAATTGGTTTGCACCATTTGTAACAGAATGACCTTTTTCATTCATACGCATACGTGTATCCCTCCCAATCAACATGGATGTTTTTACTTCTATTGTTCCATATTGATGAGTCGGTTATACACAAATACGAAAGAGAACCGACTACCGCTTCCATATATCTCTTTTTTATAAAAACCCCTTTTAAAAAATAAAAAAGAGAGGATAGCGCATCCCCTCTTTTCATTATTATTTACTTTCCAAAATTAAGGTCACCGGACCATCGTTTATTAAAGAAACATCCATCATTGCTCCGAACCTTCCCGTTTCTATGTGCAATCCTTGTTTACGAAGTTCTTCATTAAAGAAATCGTACAAGCGCTCTGCGTAATCTGGTTTCGCAGCACCCATAAAGTTTGGACGTCTTCCTTTACGGCAATCCCCGTACAATGTAAATTGTGAAATAGAAAGAACCTGTCCATCCATGTCTAGTACAGAATGATTCATCTTCCCATTCTCATCTTCAAAAATACGTAAATTTGCAACTTTTTCAGCGATATACGTTGCATCTTGTTCTGTATCTTCATGCGTAATTCCAACTAGCAATGTTAAACCGAACGGAATTTGTCCTACAATCTCACCATCTATTGTAACAGACGCTTCCTTTGATCGCTGTAAGACAACTCTCATAATTTATACACTCCCTATTAATGCATCATGCGGCGTACTGCATAAATTTCTGGAACTCTCTTAATACGCTCTACTACCTTTTTCAAATGATGTAAATTACGAATGGAAATAGACATATTGATCGTTGCCATTTTATTGCGGTCGCTTCTACCTGAAACAGCTGAAATATATGTTTTCGTTTCTGTAACAGCTTGCAGAACTTCATTTAGCAAGCCACGGCGATCATAGCCAGAAATTTCAATATCAACGTTATACTCAATTTCTTTTTCTGGACTACCTTCCCACTCTACTTCTAGTAAACGTTCCTTTGCCTCTTCTGTATGCACATTGACGCAATCACGACGGTGAATCGATACACCACGACCTTTTGTAATATATCCGATAATATCGTCACCTGGAACTGGGTTACAGCATTTTGATAAGCGGATCAATAAATTATCAGCACCACTTACTTTTACACCCGAATCCCATTTACGAATTTTCATCGGTTTACGAACTTCTTTCACTTCCACAACATCTTGTTCTTCGTCACGCTGTTTACGGAACTTGTCCATTAAACGCGTTACAATTTGCGAAGCTGTTATTCCGTTATATCCAACCGCTGCAAACATATCCTCTTCATTCGCAAAGTTGTATTTCTCAGCTACACGTTTTAAGTTGTCAGGTGCTAACACTTCTTTCATCTCGTACTCTAAGCTTCGCACCTCTTTTTCAACAAGTTCGCGACCTTTTTCGATATTCTCATCTCGGCGCTGTTTTTTGAAAAATTGGCGGATTTTATTTTTCGCATGAGATGTTTGAGCAAGCTTTACCCAGTCCTGACTAGGTCCATAAGAATGTTTAGACGTTAAAATTTCAATGATATCACCTGTTTTTAATTTATAATCGAGTGTTACCATTTTCCCATTTACTTTTGCACCAATCGTTTTATTCCCTATTTCTGAATGGACACGGTACGCAAAGTCAATCGGAACAGAACCTAGTGGTAATTCCATGACGTCTCCTTTTGGTGTAAAGACGAATACCATATCAGAGAATAAATCAATTTTTAATGACTCCATAAATTCTTCCGCATTAGAAGCTTCATTTTGCCACTCTAGTATTTGACGGAACCATGTTAATTTTTTCTCTAGTGTACCTGTTGTTTCTGCTGCTTTTCCTTCTTTATAAGCCCAATGCGCAGCAATCCCGTATTCCGCAATTTCATGCATTTCTTTCGTACGAATTTGCACTTCAAGCGGATCACCTTTCGGCCCAATCACAGTTGTATGAAGTGATTGGTATAGGTTTGCTTTCGGCATTGCAATATAATCTTTAAAACGACCTGGCATCGGCTTCCAGCACGTATGAATAATTCCTAATACCGCATAGCAATCTTTAATACTATTTACAACAACGCGCACAGCTAGCAAATCATAAATTTCATTAAATTGTTTATTTTGAAGAGCCATTTTACGATAAATACTATAAATATGTTTTGGCCGTCCTGAAATATCAGGTTGAATCGCTACTTCTTTCAGTTTGTCACGAATACCCGTCATGACTTCATCTAAATATTCTTCACGCTCTGCACGTTTCCGCTTCATTAAGTTTACAATGCGATAGTATTGTTGCGGATTCAAATAGCGAAGCGATGTATCCTCTAGCTCCCATTTAATTGTATTAATTCCGAGTCTATGAGCTAAAGGTGCAAAAATTTCTAACGTTTCATTTGCAATACGACGCTGTTTTTCTTGAGGCAAATGCTTAAGCGTACGCATGTTATGAAGACGATCAGCTAATTTGATTAAAATAACACGAATGTCTTGGGCCATTGCAATAAACATTTTGCGATGGTTCTCTGCTTGCTGTTGTTCATGAGATTTGTATTTAATTTTCCCAAGCTTTGTAACACCATCAACAAGCATGGCAATTTCTTTATTAAATTCCCGTTCAATATCTTCTAGTGTAACCTCGGTATCTTCTACTACATCATGCAAAAAACCTGCCGACACTGTAGATGGATCCATGTGTAAATCAACTAAAATACCTGCAACTTGAATCGGGTGAATAATATATGGTTCGCCCGATTTTCTATACTGTTCGCTATGTGCATCACGTGCATATTCATAGGCACGTGCCACCAGCTCAATATCATCGTCCGCTAAATATTGACTTGCTTTCTCGAGTACCTGTTCAGCTGTTAGTACTTGCTCATTTGCCATCGAATCACCTTTTATTGAAAATTGACTTTTCCCTTACGCATTAGAATAAATTTTATTCTATCATTATAACCTAATGATTGTGAATTGTGAAAAGGAAAAGATTTTACTGATATTTCACCATACTTTTTTGTACAATTATACAAAAGTACCCGCTCCTCTCCAAGAGATTCACGGGTACTTTTTTCTATCACCGTAGTTTTACCTATATAATAATTAGTATTTTTCTAACACTAATACATCATAACCATCTAACATTTTGCGGCCATCCAAGTAAGTAAGCTCTACTAAGAATGCAATCCCTGCTACAATTCCACCAAGCTCTTCAACTAACTTAATTGTCGCTTCAATTGTTCCACCTGTAGCTAATAGATCATCTGTAATTAATACGCGTTGACCTGGTTTAATTGCATCTTTATGGATTGTTAAAACATCTTTTCCATACTCTTTACCGTAGTCAACTGTAATTACTTCACGAGGTAATTTCCCTAATTTACGAACTGGTGCAAACCCTACTTCTAACGCGTAAGAAACTGGGCAACCGATAATAAAGCCACGTGCTTCTGGTCCTACTACAAGGTCGATATTTCTTTCTTTTGCATAAGCAACGATTTCATCTGTTGCTGCTTTGTATGCTTTTCCATCGTTCATTAAAGGTGTGATATCTTTAAAAACGATACCTTCTTTCGGATAATCCGGTACAATTGCGATATGTTGCTTGAAATCCATATTTCTGAATCCTCCTCAGATATAAAAGGTCTGTAAATACAAGGCCCTTACCCTAACTGTGCTACTTCTTTATGATTACGAATCGTGTCAAACCATGTATATAGTTGCTGATATGTGCTATAAACCAACTCTTTCTCTAATTGAAGGTGGTTCATTTTCTCACGATATGTGTTCGATTCAATTAAATCACGCTTTTTCATTCCTTCTGCCATAAAAATGACACCGTCTTTTATTGTAACAAATTCTAACTCAAAAAACACCTGTGTCATGAAATTTACTGTATCTTTTGACCAACCTTTATGACGACATAACTGTTCCCCATGTTGTCTTAAAGAAAATGGTGCCTTTTGGTGTAAAAAGGAATAGTACCATTTAAAGTGTTCCCTTGTTGGAACTGTACTAAATAAATGATTATTCTCCTGATAAAACAGTGTATAAATTCGCGCTGGAAATCCCACCTTAAACAAACCGCGTAATTCGTCTGTTGACTTTGGTAAATCCATCAAAATAACATAGCGACCATCTAGCTCAGTGACTTCTGAAGCATGCATAAGTTGTTCTTTATATTCTTCTAAAGAAAATTTATTTAATACCTCTTCAGAAAAATACACCATTGTTACTTGTTCTTTCGGAATCTCTGATAAGTTCGATTCCACATTACGCATGCTGCGCCAATCAAACAACTGCCATGCATCTACCGCAATATCTTGAATCATGAGTTGTGGTTTTTTGAAATTATTCCATTCATTAATTGATGCCTCACCAACAATAGAAACGTGAGCGATTGGAGAAATTTCTTTCGCATAAGCTCCAAATCCAAATCCAATCGTATCTAACGTCGCCTGTCCTCCGCGAAGTGCCATTTTTAAATGAGACCCATCAGATCCAATTGCACGAATACTTTCTAATTCCGCATCTCTAACTGCGATACGCGGCTTCGGATTTCCAACACCAAATGGCGCTAGTTTTTGCATTTCTTCAATTGCCGAAAGCGTTACATCCTCTACTTTGCAAATCGCATCAACTGTTGTAATCGGAATAAAATCTTCAGGCTTTAAGATTGCATCTGCTTGTTCATTTAAACGACGGCGCAGTTCATCCACATCATTCATATGAAGCGTCATTCCTGCCGCCATTGGATGCCCACCAAAGTGAGGTAACAATTCTCTACAATCTGATAAGTTCGCAAACAAATCAAATCCTGCAATACTACGAGCAGATCCTTTTGCTGTTTGCTTCTCAGGATCAATACATAACACGATTGTTGGACGATAGAAACGCTCTACTAATTTAGAAGCAACAATCCCTATCACACCTGGATTCCATCCTTCTTTCGCAATGACTAATACTTTATTGTCCGCTGGAGGATAGTTGTTTTCTACCTCTGCAATCGCCTCTTCTGTAATTTGTTTTACAATATCTTTTCGAAGCTTATTCATTTCATCGATTTCTTCAGCAAGCTCTTTTGCTTCTTCTGGATCCTCTGATAAAAGAAGATGAACAGCCGGTGTCGCATCTTCTAAACGACCAATTGCATTAATACGCGGTGCAATCGAGAAGCCGATGCTTTCTTCCGTGATCTCGCTTTGTGAAACATTTGCTACTTTAAACAATGCTTTCAAACCAATATTTTTGGTCATTCTCATTTGTTTTAGTCCACGCTGCACAAGTAATCTATTTTCACCATGAAGTGACACTAAATCGGCTACCGTACCAATCACTGCAATTTCTAACAAATGTTCCGGTACACGTCCAAGTAATGCATGCGCTACTTTAAACGCAACACCAACGCCCGCTAAATAATGAAACGGATAGACGCCTCCCTCTAGCTTCGGATGAATAATCGCAAGCGCTTCTGGAAGTTCTGGTGGTGGCTCATGATGATCTGTAATAATAAGATCCATACCAAGCTCTTTTGCTATCTTAGCTTCATGAACTGCTGCGATACCTGTATCAACAGTAATGATAAGAGAAAATCCCGCACTGTGTGCCCAGCGAAATGCCTCTTCATTCGGTCCATACCCTTCCGTAAATCGGTTCGGGATATAGAACTCAACATCCGCACCTAGTTCTTGAAGTGCAAGGTATAATACTGTCGTACTACTTACACCATCGGCATCGTAGTCACCAAAAATTAAAATTTGTTCTCCATTTTGAATGGCTTGCTTTACACGTTCTACCGTACGATCCATTCCTTCAAGTAAAAATGGATCGTGAAATTCTTGCCCTGCTGTATTTAAAAAATCCACAATCTTATCTTCTGTATCTAAGCCTCTACCGAGGAATAACGAAGTAACAAGCGGTGATAATTGCAATTTACTTGCCAACTCACTTATCTGCTCTTCATTAAATGACTTTTCTTTCCAACGCGTCTTCGGTTGTAACATGAAATCACCCCTTAACCTGTCTATTATACAAGACAGATTAAGGGGTGACAATATCACGCAAACTACGATTGAATATCTCTATAATCAAATAAATATCTACTTCCTTATGGAAGCAAAATAAATTTAATCCGGTGAATACGGATTTATATGTACAAAAACATTTTGTACATTATCTTGTTTCATTAATACCTCTTTTACATGTTTTCCGATGCGATGTCCCTCTTCCACTGTGATATATGGATCTACAGACACTTTAATATCCACAATCACATAATGACCGTGCTCTCTTGCGTATAACGAACCAATTTTTTTAACACCTTCTACTTGAAGAACTGACTCCCTTAGTGGAATAACATCTTCTTCATGAAGAACATGATCTAACGTTGTATGGATTGCATCTTTTCCAATATCCCAGGCCATCTTCACAACAAGAAGTGAAACAAATAATCCTGCAACAGGATCGGCGTAAACGAGCCAATCTAAACCTAATTTATTTCCGATAATCGCTGCACCAATCCCGATTAAGGCTGCAATTGAAGAAAATACATCTGAACGGTGCTCATATGCATTTGCAATAATTGCATCACTGTTTACCCGTTTCCCTAATCGATACTTATACCGAAACATCCCTTCTTTCACCACAATGGAAAGAATAACCGCAAAAATCGTAATTCCTTTTGGTGGTTCAAGTTCTTGTGTAAAAGCCTTTATAGAAGAAACGGCAATTTCGATTCCGACAATAAATAATAAAACCGCAACAATGATAGCTGAAATCGATTCCGCTTTTCCGTGGCCATAAGGATGATCTTCATCAGGCGGTTGTTTGGCTGCACGCAAGCCGAAAAATACAGCTAACGAACCAACTACATCCGATGCTGAATGAACCGCATCCGCTAAAAGTGCCTTACTGTTCCCAATATATCCGATTACTGCTTTAACAATCGCTAATACAATATTACCAACGATTCCAACAATGGCACCAAACTCCGCCTGTTTAAAACGTTCATCTTTTTCCATAATCGAAATCCTTTCTTTTCTCAAAATACCTTTTTATTGTAACAAAAAATAATAGCAGAGATATCACTTCCTTCCAATTTCTCCACGATCGACTCTGCTACCCTATAGCAAAAAACGCTAAGGAAGTGTCACTTTATTGTATCCGCAAACGAAAAAGAGATGCCCCCAAAGTGAAGAGGCATCGTCTTTTCTATGTTGATTTTAGTTTTTACACTTGTGGTTCAGATACTCCTGTTTCTACTTTCTTCTTACCTTTACCCTTTTTTAATCGGCGATTTTCAAGCATTAGCCAAATTTGCGAAGCAACAAAGATAGAAGAATACGTACCTACAACTAGTCCAATCATTAATGCAAGTGAGAAGTTTCGCAGTGATTCACTACCGAAAATAAGCAATGCAATAACTGGGAACAACACTGTTAGAACTGTATTAATAGAACGTCCAATTGTTTGACGAATACTGGAGTTCACAATTTCTTCTAAGTCTTTTCTATCACGAATTCGTTTTTTCTGTTTATATAGCTCACGGTTTCTATCAAATGTAACAATCGAGTCATTGATTGAATAACCAATGATTGTTAATACCGCTGCGATAAACGTTAAATCTACTTCCAATTGTAAGATACTGAACATCACAATCATAACAAACGCATCATGCAACAATGCGATTACCGCAGATAATGCGTATGTGAAGCGGAAACGAATACTCACGTATAAGATGATAACCCCCGAAGCAATCATAACTGCGATAAATGCATTTCGTGCAATCTCTTTCCCGATTGTTGGAGAAACTGTACTTACATTTGGTTCTGTACCGTATTTATCGTGGAAGAATGTTTTTGCCTTTGCAATTTCATCTTTCGATAAAACACCAATTGTACGAACAGCAAATCCTTTATTGTCATCCCCTGTTGGTACAATGTCCTCTTTTTTCACATCAATTTTTAACTCATGTAAATCTTTTTGAACTTGATCTACACTAATCGCTTGTTTTGACTGCAAGTCCATACGTGTACCACTCGCAAAGTCAATTCCAAGGTTCATTTTGAAAATTGGTAGTATAATTGCACCTGCAATAACAACTACAATTGAGAACAAGAAGAATTTATGACCGATATTTACAAAGTTAATACGATCAAATCTCGTTGGTGCATGTTCTACTCCTTTTGACAACGGAATAATTTCTTTCTGTTTCACACCAAAATAAGATATTTTCTTATCGAAATAACGGCTTTTCACCAATAATCCTAGTAGGAAACGAGTACCGAATACGTTCGTAATGAAACCGACTAAAATACTCACAATTAAACTTGTCGCAAATCCTTTTACAGAACTATTACCGTAAACGAATAATACACCAGCTGCTGCAATTGTCGTAACGTTGGCATCTAAAATTGTCGCTAACGAACGATGGTTACCAGCACGATATGCTGACATCATCGATTTACCAATTCGCAATTCTTCCTTCAGTCGCTCATACGTAATAATATTCGCGTCAACCGCTATACCAACCCCGAGCACTAGCGCCGCTATACCTGGCAGAGTCAGGACTGCATGCATCCAGTTAAAGACAAGCAATGTAATGAAAATATATAATCCTAACATAATGACCGCTACTAAACCTGGTAAACGGTAGAAAACAAGCATGAACAAGAAAATAATAGCAATCCCGATCACACTAGCGAAAATCGTTTGCTGTAATGCTTGCTCCCCAAATTTTGCTCCGACAGATGTTGAATACATTTCTTTTAGATCAACAGGAAGTGCACCCGCATTTAATAAATCTGAAAGCTGTTTTGCACTTTCAACCGTAAAGTTTCCACCTACGATAGAAACTTCAGCTTGGTTAAACACTTGGCTTACTGTTGCTGCTGATAAATATTTCGGATTTGGTTTTGCTGCTTCTGCTTTATAAGAATCTTTACCTTCTTCAAAATCAAGCCAAATCACCATTAAGTTTGTTGGCGGTGGCATTTTTGATATTTTTTCAGTTACTTCGCGGAATTTATCAGCACTTTTCAATGTAAGCCCAACACTTGGCCGGCCTTGTTCATCAAATGTTTGCTTCGCTCCCCCGCCTTTTAAATCCGTTCCGTCCATGAGAAGGTTGTCATTCACATCACGGAATGTTAATTTCGCTTGCGTAGATAAAATTTCACGTGCTTTCTGCTGATCTTGTACGCCAGCAAGCTGTACACGAATTCGATCTTCCCCTTCAATTTGAATGTTTGGTTCACTTACACCAAGAACATTCACACGATTCTCAAGAGCACCTACTGTACTTACAAGTGCGTCTCGATCAATTTTATCACCCTTTTTCGCTGGCTTTACTTCGTATAAAATTTCAAAACCACCACGAAGGTCCAGTCCAAGACTAATTCCTTTTGTTATGTTTTTTCCCGTCGCACCAATAATTCCACCGATTAATAAAACGATGAGAAAAAAGGCGACGATTCTCGTACTGCGCTTTGCCATATGTACCTTCTTTCTGCTACTAAACCCATAAATAAATCATATCATTCATTTACGCTAGACAAATTCCTGTATTAATCATTTCTGTTTATCCACAGGCATTCCATTATGCTTATTCGTTTGTCTAGTTAGTAGGCTTCCTTTCTGTGAGTTTTTAACTTTTTACTAGTACGCTACTAGCCATATAGGGAAAACCCAAATTCTACGTCTTAGACGCTGGGCCCCAACCTATATCTGATACAAATTATTATAACTTCTGCTTCCTACCTCCTTTACTTAAAATCTCTGACATATACATTCCTCTTTATCAATACCTATCATTATACTGCAAAAGGAAGAACAAACCAATTACAGCCGGTTATTTATTTTCATATTCTTCAAATGACCAAAGTGGCGCTTGATACGCTTCTACCGTTAAATATGTCATATACTCATTTGCTGTTAATGTTAGCACATCATTCACAAGTTCATACAATCTAACTTCACTATCTAGCTTTTTCCACTTTTTACTTTTTAAACATTTCCAAATATCCTCAGTCGTCACCTTGTCATAGCCAATCATTTGAAATTCTTCTAATTTGCTTTCTAAAACGACTTGCAACTGTCCGCGGTAAGCTTCTACCAAATCTTCCTTTTCAATCATACTATCACATCTCCTTTTTAGTTCAGCACGAAAAGTCGTTTTTCATCCCGCTCTAATGGACAGCAATAACTGCCTTTAAGAGTTTCATCGCCCTGCTCTTTCCCATAAAAGTTTTACTCCATAAGCGCTTCCTCTTAAATGCTTGTCATTCTTGTCTCACACGTGCATATAAATTATTGTAAATCATTCCATTGATTTTGAGAAGGTAGGAGAAAACCATGACGAGACAAAGCTTTTTACGAGGTGCATTTATTTTAATGCTAGCTGGTTTTATTACAAAAATTCTCGGGTTCATAAACCGAATTGTAATGGCACGTATTTTAGGAGAAGAAGGCGTCGGTCTTTATATGATGGCTGTCCCCACTTTTATTTTAGCAATTACATTAACACAAATCGGACTTCCTGTTGCTATTGCAAAATTCGTTGCAGAGGCGGAAGCAGTAAACGATAAACAAAAAGTAAAGAATATATTAACAGTATCTTTAGCCGTTACATCCGTTATTAGTATTATCTTAACGATCGCAATCATGCTTCTAACTCCTATTTTAGCTGAAACTTTATTAACGGATAAAAGAACCTACTATCCGCTGATGGCCATTTTACCTGTCGTTCCTGTCATTGCGGTTTCATCTGTTTTGCGCGGTTATTTCCAAGGAAAACAAAATATGAAACCTAGCGCATATGCACAAGTGTTAGAACAAGTAGTCCGGATTACTATTATCGCCGTATGTATTCGATTGTTTTTACCTTATGGTGTTGAATACGCTGCGGCAGGCGCAATGTTATCAGCTGTTCTTGGTGAGGTAGCCTCTTTATTATTTTTACTCACTTTATTCCAGCGTGAAAAGCACCTTTCAATACGTTCTGGTTTTGTTAGTACAGTCAAGCAAAGTAAAAATACATTTCATTCGCTTATGGAAATTGCACTTCCAACTACAGGGAGTCGCTTAATTGGATCGGTCTCTTATTTTTTTGAACCAATTGTCGTTATGCAAAGCCTAGCCATCGCTGGTGTAGCAGCTTCAGTCGCCACGCAGCAATACGGTATATTAAATGGCTATGCGTTTCCACTTTTATCACTGCCTGCTTTTATTACATACGCTCTTTCTACGGCACTCGTACCCTCTATTAGTGAAGCAATGGCAAAAAAACAATATCGATTAGTAGAACATCGTCTGCAACAGGCACTTCGTATTTCTCTCATTACAGGAGGCTGGTCAGTCGTTATTCTTTATGTATTTGCTTCACCTGTTTTAACTCTCATGTACGGTTCAGATAGCGCAACTGCATTCATTCAATTACTTGCGCCTTGTTTTTTATTTCACTACTTTCAAAGTCCTCTTACATCTGTTTTACAAGCTTTAAATTTAGCACGTGCCGCGATGATGAATACATTTATCGGAGCTATTGTAAAATTACTCGTTATTTTCTTACTCGCTTCACGTCCTGAATTTCAAATGATGGGGGTAGCACTTGCGATTGCTGCTAATATTGTGACCGTGACATTCCTTCACTACGCAACAGTCCTGAAAAAAATCACCTTCACTATTTACATAAAGGATTATATATATGGAGGCATCACGATAATCATTGCAGGAGCTTTTGGATTCTATCTTCATAAATATATTATTTTTTCACATTCACTTGCTATACAAACATTATGGGAGATTACGTTAACCACTATACTTTATACACTGTTTCTTCTCATTTTCAAACTCATTCGTAAAGATGAGCTACAGCGTCTTCCATTACTCCGAAAACTATTATTTTTGAAATAACCATGCAGATTAAAAGCTTGCCATTTTAAAACGGCAAGCTTCTTATTTATCTTTTAAATCCACAAAAAATTCCCCATTTTGAAAGCTACAATACGAAATTCCTGTTATATCTTTGTATCCTATCTTTTTTAATTTCCCCACAAGCCACCCTTCTGACTGTTCAATCATATGTAAATGTGATTGTTGTATCTCCCCATCAATAATCAGTGGAAATGAAAAAATAGGTGTATCATTCTTATTATTTTTACTCTTTTGTTTATGAAATACAGATAATTTCCCTGAAGCTTCCAAAATTGCATATTCGACGTCACGAATATCACCAATACCTTCTTCTCTTAATTGCATTAATAAATCATCTATATTATAACGTTGCTTTCTCATTTGTTTTTCATCAATTTTACCTCTCCGAACAATAATAGCTGGTTCGCCATCTATTAAATGACGGATCTTTCCACTTTTCAGAGAAGCGTACGCTAACACCATTTGAATAATCACAATTACTACCATAGGAATAATTTGATCCCATACAGGACGATCAACATCTATAATTCCTAATACAGCAAGTTCACCTAACATAATGAAAACAACCAAATCCAAAATACTCAGTTCACCAATTTCACGTTTTCCCATAACACGAAAAATAAGTACCATAACGAAATACAATAGAACTGTTCGAAAAGCAATTCCCCATAGCTCCATCTTTAATCCCCTTTCTGTACTTTTCTTCTATGACGTAGTTTAACCAGCAAAAAAGAAACTAGTCTAACTTATCTAAAATGGAAATATGCTTGTATTAAAAGGGGGGAATGCATAATGGATGGAACGAAAAAATTATCTATAGCAATTGGCTTTGGTATTATCACTTTATTACTACTCGCCTCTATTACAAGTATGGTGATTGCTCTTTTATTAAAATTCACAAATATCAATGAAGGTACATTAGCTATAGCCCTTTTCATACTCGCTCTTCTTTCTATGCTTATATCCGGATTTATCGCTGGAAAAAAAGCGCAAGGAAAAGGCTGGTTCGTCGGATTCACAACTGGACTTACCTTTACGATTCTTGTTTTTCTTGTTAACTACTTAGGTTTTTCTCACGCTTTATCCAATTCACAACTTCTCTATCAACTTGGACTAATGGGGGCAAGTACACTTGGAGGCATATTTGGCGTTAACATGACGAAACGTACCAATTAAAAAAAGCCCTGCAAATGCAGGGCTTCTACTTGTTAATTTTTCACAACTTCACGAATTGCATTGCGATCAAATGTTAAATGTGAACCACCAGATTTAACAACAATCTTAGTGTCATCTACTGACTCAATTGTACCATGTAAGCCACCGATTGTTACGATAGCATCACCTTTTCTCAATTCACTTTGCATTTGAGCTACTGCCTTTTGACGCTTTTGTTGCGGGCGAATTAATAAGAAATAGAAAATCGCAAACATTGCAACGATCATGATAATATTCATCATACCTGGATTCATTTTTTGTTCCTCCTTTAATTATATGTATTAGAAGTTTTTAGCATTCGGTTTATTAAAGCCATACTGTTCAAAGAACTCTTCACGGAAATCACCAAGACGATCTTCACGAATGGCTTGTCTCACCTGCTCCATTAAGTTTAACAGAAAATGAAGGTTGTGATAAGACGTTAAGCGAATTCCGAAAGTTTCATCACATTTCATTAAGTGACGAATGTACGCACGAGAGTAGTTTTTACATGTGTAACAATCACAATTTGGATCAAGTGGACCGAAGTCTCTTGCAAACTTCGCGTTTTTCACAACGAGACGCCCCTCACTTGTCATACATGTACCATTTCGAGCAATACGAGTTGGAAGTACACAGTCAAACATGTCGATACCACGGATTGCACCATCAATTAATGAGTCAGGAGAACCTACTCCCATTAAATAACGTGGTTTATTGTCTGGTAGAAGCGGTGTTGTAAATTCAAGAACACGATTCATAATATCTTTTGGTTCTCCAACTGATAACCCACCTACTGCATACCCTGGGAAATCCATTGAAACAAGATCTTTCGCGCTCTGGCGACGAAGTTCTTCAAACTCCCCGCCCTGTACAATCCCAAATAAACCTTGATCTTGTGGACGCTCATGAGCTTTTAAACAGCGCTCCGCCCAGCGGCTTGTACGCTCTACAGACTTTTTCATATATTCAAACGTAGCAGGGAACGGCGGGCACTCATCAAATGCCATCATAATATCTGAACCTAATGCATTTTGAATTTCCATCGCTTTTTCTGGTGATAAGAATAATTTGTCTCCATTTAAGTGATTACGGAAATGAACGCCCTCTTCTTCAATACGACGGAAGTCACTTAAACTAAACACTTGGAAACCACCAGAATCTGTTAAGATGGCACGATCCCAGTTCATAAATTTATGTAATCCGCCTGCCTCACGAACAATTTCGTGACCTGGACGAAGCCATAAATGATACGTATTACTTAAAATAATACCAGAATCCATCGCCTTTAACTCTTCTGGTGACATTGTTTTTACTGTCGCAAGTGTACCAACTGGCATAAATGTTGGTGTATCAAATGAGCCATGCGGTGTATGAACGCGGCCTAAACGCGCACCCGTTTGTTTACATGTTTTAATAAATTCATAACGAATTGCTGTCATAGATTTACTCCTTTTTATTTATCTTTCACTTTAGCATGAGATGCAACGAACATCGCATCACCAAAGCTAAAGAAACGGTATTTTTCTTTTACTGCTTCATTATAAGCATGAAGTACATCTTCTCTATTTGCAAATGCACTCACAAGCATAATTAATGTTGACTTCGGCAAATGGAAGTTTGTAATTAAACCATCAATTGCTTTAAATTCATATCCTGGATACATAAAAATATCCGTCCATCCAGATGCTGCACAAAGCTTACCATCATGATCTGTAGCAATTGTTTCTAGCGTACGTGTTGACGTTGTACCAACAGTAATAATACGACCGCCACTCTCCTTCACACGGTTTAACAAATCTGCCGTTTCTTCTGACATATGGTAATACTCCGCATGCATATGGTGTTCTTCAATTGTATCCGCTGAAACTGGTCTAAATGTACCAAGACCAACATGAAGCGTAATAAATGCTAAATGAACACCTTTTTGCTTTAATTTCTCTAATAACTCTTCTGTAAAATGAAGTCCAGCTGTCGGCGCTGCTGCAGAACCAATTTCCTTCGCATATACCGTTTGATAACGGTCACGATCTTCCAGTGTTTCTTTAATATATGGAGGAAGCGGCATTTCTCCAAGTTCATCCAAAATTTCATAAAAGATACCGTCATACGAAAACTCTAGCTGACGGCCACCTTGATCAGCTGTTCCTGTGCAAGTTGCTTTTAACTTTCCTTCACCAAAAGAAATGACAGTTCCTTCTTTTACACGTTTAGCTGGCTTTACAAGTGTTTCCCATTTATCTCCATCTTCTTGTTTTAAAAGGAGCACTTCAATATGTGCACCTGTATCTTCTTTCACACCATGCAAACGAGCAGGCATAACTTTCGTTTCATTTAATACTAAACAATCGCCCTCATGTAAATAAGAAAGAATGTCCGTAAAATGCTTATGCTCGATATCACCCGTTTCACGGTCTAACACCATTAATCTTGATGTTTCACGGTCTTCAAGAGGCGTTTGTGCAATAAGTTCTTCCGGTAAATGAAAATCAAACAGATTAATATCCATAACTATATCCACCTATTTCTATTTAAATCGATTTATTATATACATAATAAAAGATAATACAATACTTAACACAATACATGTAATGATCGGAAAATAAAAGGTAACGTTTCCTTTTTTCACAAAAATATCGCCTGGAAGCCTTCCGATAAACTTCCAAGCTACTCCCACGACAATGAGAAGAATACCAGCTGTAATAAGCAGCTTTGGCATATCCGTCATACTCCAGGCATCTCCATTCCGAAATGTTCATACGCAAGTGGCGTTACAATGCGTCCTCTTGGCGTTCGTTGTAAAAAACCAATTTGCAGTAAATATGGTTCATACACATCTTCAATCGTCGTAGACTCTTCCCCAATTGTCGCTGAGACCGTTTCTAATCCAACTGGACCACCGCGGAATTTTTCAATAATGCCAAGCAGTAGCTTATGATCGATATGATCAAGCCCTAATTTATCGACTTGTAAGAGCTCTAATGCCATTTGGGTAATTTCCATCGCAATTGTTCCGTCACTTCGAACCTGCGCGAAGTCACGTACACGTCTTAGTAAACGGTTTGCAATACGCGGTGTACCACGTGCACGCCTTGCGATCTCTAAAGCAGCTAATGAATCGATTTCAACTTCAAACACCTCTGCTGTGCGCTCTACAATCGCTGACAATTGATCTACTGTATAATACTCTAATCGTGATAACACACCAAAACGGTCACGAAGCGGCGCTGATAACGCACCAGCCCGCGTGGTTGCACCAACTAGCGTAAACGGAGGTAAATCAAGGCGTACAGATCGTGCGCTCGGACCTTTACCGATGACAATATCAAGACAGAAATCTTCCATTGCTGGATATAATACCTCTTCAATTGACCTATGCAAACGATGAATTTCATCAATAAATAATACATCGCCAGGTTGAAGCGCCGTGAGCACTGCCGCTAAATCTCCCGGACGCTCAATTGCTGGACCTGATGTTGTTCGAATATTAACACCCATTTCATTAGCGATAATATTTGCAAGCGTCGTTTTACCAAGTCCTGGCGGCCCGTATAGTAATACGTGATCTAACGTTTCCTCACGCATTTTCGCCGCCTCAATAAACACTTCTAAATTATGCTTTGCCTTATCTTGGCCAATATACTGACGGAGCGTCTGTGGCCGTAACGAATATTCTAAATCCGCATCTTCATATGCCGATTCTCCTGAGAGGAGACGTTCGTCCATTCTACTCACCTCTTACCATTTAGTAAAAGACTAAGTGCCTTTTTAATATATTGATCCGTCGTAAGCGATTCTTTTAATAACTCTGGCACAACGCGATTCACTTCTCGTTCTGCATAACCAAGTGCACGCAGTGCTTCCAGCGCTTCATCTAGCTCAGCGGATGATCCGTTCTTCTCATCGAAACGTTCTACATCTGAGAATAGATCAACAAATGCATCTGGTACAACATCTGCTAATTTTCCTTTTAAGTCTAAAATCATTTGGCGAGCCGTTTTCTTTCCAACTCCCGGGAATTTCACTAAGAATTTTTCATCCTCATGTTCAATTGCTTGCACAACCTGCCCCGTTTGACCCGAAGCTAAAATGGCAAGCGCACCTTTTGGTCCGATTCCTGATACACCTAAAAGTTTTGTAAATAATAAACGCTCTTCACGTGTCTTAAATCCATAAAGCGCCATTATATCTTCTCTCACATAATGATATGTATATACACGAATTTCTTGCTTACTTCTTTGGAATACATACGGATTTGGCGTAAAAATTTGATAGCCAATTCCATTATGATCAAGAACGACATATTCTGGCCCTACATATTCCACATAGCCTGTAACATATTCAAACAAAATACGATCTCTCCCTCTTAAATCATGTATTCCATTTTAACATATTTAACGATAGAAAAGCGAGACTACCCCAACAAATGTTCTATATTTAAATTTTCTACTTTTTCATATTGACAGAAAGACATACAGCAAATTACTATTACGTAGTCAATAATGATTATCAATATTAATTAAAGGGGTTATATGCAAGATGAAACGCAATTTATCTATTCTACTTACTCTTATTCTTGTGGTTTTTACCATCATTGGTTGCTCTTCTAACAAAGATGAATCACAGGCAAAAGAACAACCGGAAACAAAAGTTGTAAAACATGCAAAAGGAGAAGTTAAAATTCCAACAAATCCAAAAAGAATTGTTGACTTATCTGGATCTTCTGAAGAACTATTACTTCTTGGTCATAAACCTGTTGGTACTGCCAACACGTATAAAGATAAAATCCAAGATCATTTGCAAGAAAAGCTAAAAGGTGTAAAAGCAGTAGGTTGGTACTGGGCACCTAAAGTCGATTTAGAAGCAGTTACTGCCTTAAAGCCAGACTTAATTATTTTAAATAACCGTCAATTGAAAATTTATGACCAATTAACAAAAGTTGCACCAACAGTTGTTCTAGAGACAAACTTAGAAAATTGGCGTGGTAAATTTAAAGAAGTGAGCAAGCTATTTGACGAAGAGAAAAAAGCAGACAAATGGATTGCAGATTACGATAAAAAAGCTGATTCCTTATCAAAAAAGATTAAAGAGAAGACAAAAGATGAAAACTTTATGTTTCTTGCTGTAACACCGCAAAACTTCCGTGTATATGGCAGCTTCGGATACGGGGACATTCTCTTTAATGACTTAAAACTTCCTGCCACGAAAGGTACAGATTTAAAACAAACGATGGCACAAGTATCATTAGAAGGTCTTGTTGCATTCCAGCCTGATCAAATGTTTGTTGTAAACTTTGGTGACGAAGCAGATAAAGTATATGCGGACTACAAAAACAGCGCTGTTTGGAAAGATAACAAAGCTGTAAAAAATAATCACATTTATGAAGTAAGCAATGAAGTCTTTAACACAAAAGCATTCAATCCAATCGGAAAAGATATGCTAATTGATGAAATTGCAAAACAAATTTTAGATAAAAACAAATAAGAAAAACAGCAGTTCATCCCGAGCTGCTGTTTTTCTTATTTTGCACTGCATACTGCTTCATTTTCTCGATCGTCTTCACAAAACGCTCTTTCGACTTAATACGAATACCACGTTTCAACTCTGCTCGATCATAACTTTCTAGCTTTTTCATATCAATTTGAAAAAATGAATGAATCGCATTATCATTTTGGGGCACACCATTAAAAATTTGCAGTATCCCTTCATTGGAAACACCAAAATACCCACTCGTTTTCAGTAGTGGTGAAATATCATCTACCTTTTTTTGCAATACAATTTGTGTATCATCACGATCGACAAGTTGCCATTCTTTGTACTGCTGCAGAAATTGTTCTAAGTTCGCTACTTTTTCAGTAAAGATTTCCTCACTTACTTCTCCATCTAAATACATTCGCTCTAATAAAACCGTAACTTGAGGTTCTTTTCGCGTAATCTCTAATGCAGGAGACGCAGCAATCACACTTGATTCATGATATAAACAAAGCATAGCAATTATGACCTGAACTATAACCATCATGAATTTCATTTCCGCTCACCTCTTCTAGAAAAATAAAAATTCTATTTGTAGTTTTTCCGAAAATAGAAGTTTTATCCATAATAACAGTGGCGGTTATTTTTCATGAAAATAAAAAATGCAGGTAAGGCGTAATTCCTACCCGCATGAGTCATTTACTTTTATATAATAAGAAAGACGCCTGCACATAGCAGGCGTCTTGATGCGTTTACGGCGAGAGACCAGGCGGCCACATCCGCGTGTTTAGCACTTAAGCATATCTCTCGTCTTACGTAAATTAGCTCATCGCTTTGCTAATATAACATTAATATACCAGGAAAGCAAGCTTTTTTTGTTATCGTACTGTACCAGTTAGATCAGCACGAACATCTCGGAACAAGTCTGTTATATCACGATTTAAATCATTTGTTACTGTTCCATTGCGCAGACGTGTACTCACTGTATCGACACGATCAAACATGTCATTTTTAACAGTTACATACACATTACGATTTTTCACTTCATCGGCAACAGCTTGACGAATTTCATTTGCCATTGCTGTTTCGTTTGTTACTGCGTTACGTGGTTTTACCGCAATTACTACATCATTTCCTCGTACAACAGTAGAAACTCGATCTACATTATTCATACGCTTAACACGATTTGTAATTTTTTCTGCTGTCTTACCATCGTTGTTCACGTATGAATTGTTCATTGTAATGTTACGCGTTGGATAAGGATTTGCAATTTGACCATGGTAATTTACATCACGGTAATAGTTATATCCAACGTCATTGCGACGATCAGTTACATTATCTGTAACTCTATTCCCATTTCTATATGTTACATAATCTGTATAGCGGTCAGTACGCGTTACATTATCTCTATATGGTTGTGTATCATAATAGGATGTACGCTCATAATTGTAGTTCGCATTACGTCCATCCATTGCACTTTTATTCTTAGGTGTACCACATGCAGCTAATGCACTGGTAACTAACAAAGAAGCAGCAATAATTTTAATCTTTTTACTCAATATAAAAACCCCCCTTGTTAGGCCTGAACCTCTCTCTCGAAAAGCTCCTTTTTATAGTGAGTAATAAAGGAGGGTTTTACACTTGTTAATATTTCACTAGGAATTTTCTAACACTACCTTTTCATCGTTAGCACAGCTCCTTCTATTCCCCTTCTTCTATAAGCGGTTCTCCAAAAATCTCTGGCGGATCTTGTTGATAATTCATCACACCTGGTTGCGGTGCATATGCAGTTTGAGCTGTTGGATAATATGGAGAATTCGGCACACCTGGCTGTGGACTGTATAGATTTCTTTCTCCACCACATCCACAATCTTCTTCTGCCGGCATCATTTGTGGATTGCTATTATCTATTGGCGGTTGATATGGCATTGAAGCATGTTGCATTGGCATTTGGTGCGGCATGATTGGCATACCTTGTGTATATGGCATTTGATAATACGGATACTGTTGTGGCATCATTTGCGGTTGATATGGCATCGGCATTTGTGGTGGCATCATTTGTGCTTGATATGACATTGGCATTTGTGGTGGCATCATTTGCGGTTGATATGGCATCGGCATTTGCGGTGGTTGATTATTTTCCATTATTGGCATTGGGTGCGGCATTTGATTATCTTCCATCATCGGCATTATATTCGGCATTGGATTATTTTCCATCATCGGCATTATATTCGGCATTGGGTTGTTTTCCATCATTGGCATTATATTCGGCATTGGGTTGCTTTCCATCATTGGCATTATATTCGGCATTGGGTTGTTTTCCATCATTGGCATTATATTCGGCATTGGGTTGCTTTCCATCATTGGCATTATATTCGGCATTGGGTTGTTTTCCATCATTGGCATTATATTCGGCGTTGGGTTGTTTTCCATCATTGGCATTATATTCGGCGTTGGGTTGTTTTCCATCATTGGCATTATATTCGGCATTGGGTTGTTTTCCATCATTGGCATTATATTCGGTATTGGGTTGTTTTCCATCGCTGGCATTATATTTGGCATTTGATTGTTTTCCATTGCTGGCATTATATTTGGCATTTGATTGTTTTCCATCGCTGGCATTATATTTGGCATTTGATTATTATCCATTATTGGCATCGTAATATTTGGTGGTGTTACTTGTGGAATAACAAGATTTTCTTTTGTTACATGCGGCGATACTATATTGCCTACATTTTCCTTTTGCACTTGCGGTGATACTATATTGCTTACATTTTCTTTTTTCGTTTGTGGCGATATTATATTACTTACATTTTCTTTTTTCGTTTGCGGCGATATTATATTACTTACATTTTCTTTTTTCGTTTGCGGCGATATTATATTACTTACATTTTCTTTTTTCGTTTGTGGTGACACGATATTGTTAGACTTCATCTTATGAATTTGCGGAGCGATTAACTCGCTTCCTTTTTTTATTACATCTGAAATTTTATAATCTTTTTTAGGTTTGATTGGTGGTTGTGGCGGCTGCGGCAATATATTCACTGAAAACTTTGTGCTTTCTTTTCCCGCGGGTTTCTCTATCTTTTCTACAACTTGTGGCTTTTCAATTACAGCCGGTTTTTCAACGACAGGCGGCTTTTGAATAGGTACTTCTTTTTGTATTGGTTTTTCTTTTTGTATTGGTACTTCTTTCTGAATTGGTTTTTCTTTTTGTATTGGCATTTCTTTCTGAATTGGTTTTTCTTTTTGTATTGGCATTTCTTTTAGCGGCTTTACTTGCATTTCTTTTTGTGTTTGCTGCATAGCTGGTTGCTGTGTAATTGGCGCAGATTGATATGGTGCTTCTTCCTCATCCTCTATTCCAAGCGGCGTAGGTGTCGCTGCAAATTCTTTTTGTTGTACCTCTTTTACATATTCTTTTGGAGGAGCTGAGCCAGCACCCATATTTTTTTTCACATGCACACTGCTAGATGGCACTTTTATTTTCATACCTGGCATAATCAGATCTGGATTACTGAGCTGTGTATTCGCCTTTTTTAACGTTTCAAAATCTACTCCGTACTTTTTCGAAATTTTCCAAAGGGTATCCCCTTTTTGCACGATATGAATTTTCAAATTTTCCCCCTCCTGTATTACTTATCTATGAGCAAAAGTAATATACAATGAGACTATCCTCTATGGTTTAACCCTCTTGCTCTTACCATCTAGTCGTACACACTATTGCACAAATATAAAAAATACAATGATTCCCTCAACACAATGTATGACTACAATTAGCTAATTATGTTTAATAAAAAAACGACGGAAATCCGCCGCTTTCACACACGCTCTAACATACGATTTAAGGCAAGGACTGCTTCTTTTGTCACCTGCTTATCTACTTGAATCACATTGACTTCTTCTCCGTGCTCTATCATTTCTAACGCCCACAATAAATGTGGTAAATCAATACGATTCATCGTTAAACAAGGACACATAAAAGGATTTAATGAAATAATTTCTTTATCCGGATGCCTATGAATAATTCGGTTTACTAAGTTCATCTCTGTACCAATCGCCCACTTGCTACCAGATGGTGCTTGTTCAATCATATCGATAATATATTTTGTTGATCCTGCATAGTCAGAAGCCGCTACCACCTCATAACAGCATTCTGGATGGACAATAATATTCATATCGGGATGATTTTTCCGCACACTTTCAATATTTTTAACAGTGAAATTTTGGTGAACAGAACAATGACCTTTCCATAAAATCACTTGTATGTCCTCAATCTCTCCATCGTATTCTAATGAATCTGTATGTGGATTCCAAACCGCCATTTTATCTAATGGTATACCGATGTCATATGCTGTATTTCTTCCTAAATGTTGGTCTGGCAAAAAGACTAAACGCTCTTTTTGCGTAAATGCCCAAGACACCATTTTTTTAGCATTGGAAGACGTTACTGTTGCACCACCATTCCGACCACAAAATGCTTTAATAGCTGCTGTAGAATTGACATAGGTCAATGGAATCATCGTATCTCCAAATAACTTTGTCAGTTCTTTCCAAGCTCGTTCTGTTTGTTCAATATCCGCCATGTCCGCCATGGAACAGCCGGCACGCATATCTGGTAAAATAACAACCTGTTCATCTGTCGTTAACATATCTGCTGTTTCAGCCATAAAATGTACACCGCAAAATACAATATATTTTGCCGCTTTATTGCTAGCAGCCACTTGCGCAAGTTGCAATGAATCTCCCGCAGCATCCGAAAATTGAACGACTTCATCTTTTTGATAATGATGCCCTGGAATAAATAACGATTCCCCTAATTTTTCTTTAATTTCACGAACACGCTCTTCCATCTCTTGTACTGACATCGTTTGATAACGCCCTGGTAACATTGCTTCAATTGGCTGAACCTTCTCTAAAATACTCATGAATAATCTCCCCTCTAACCCTATCGCCTTAAACTTCAATATTAAAGCTGATATCTAACGCTCCCGTAGAATGTGTTAATACTCCAAGCGAAATGTAATCTACCCCTGTTTTGCCGTATTTTGATAAATTTTCAATTGTAATACCCCCCGATGCTTCTGTCACAATTGCACTTGGAACAATTTTCGAGAACTCATGAACTTCTTCTGGTGTGCGATTATCGAACATAATAATATCTGCTCCAGCAGCTACAGCTTCATGCACTTGTTCTTTCGTTTCTGTCTCCACTTCAACCTTCACCATATGTCCAAGCTTTTCTTTCACAGATGTAACGGCTTTTGTAATAGATCCAGCAAAAGCAATATGGTTATCTTTAATCATGACACCATCATATAATCCGAAGCGATGGTTATACCCACCTCCGCAAACAACCGCATACTTATCAAACATGCGAAGCCCTGGCATCGTTTTTCTCGTATCACAAATACGTGTATGATTACTTTCTAGCGCTCGAACCGCTCTTTGCGTCATCGTCGCTATGCCGCTCATGCGTTGAATAATATTTAAAATTACACGCTCTGCTGTTAACAGAGATGCAATTGGCCCTTCTACACTTGCTAAAATCTCCCCTTTTTCTACCAAATCTCCGTCATTTTTATGAAATGTAATTTGGATACTTTCATCTAATAATCGAAACCCTTGTTCAATTACTACTCTCCCTGCGAATACCCCTGTATCTTTCGCAAGGAACGTTCCCTTTGCCTTTAAATTTTCAGGAAAAATAAGCTGAGATGTTACATCTCTTTCCCCAATGTCTTCTAGAAAAAAACTTTCTAATGCCTTTCTTACCTTTAACGCGTTCATACAATCCCTCTTCCCCTCATTACACAAGTTGTAATTTTTTGTTAGCATGAATAATTTCTTTCGTGAATTTATTTCGACTTGGGTAATCACCACGATAATGACCACCTATGCTCTCTTTTCTTTGCAGTGCCGCTTCTGTAATGAGCTGGCAGACCGTTAGCATATTCATAATTGTTATATCTTCATTTGTAAGAGCTTCATATTTCGTTTGAACACTTTGTACACGATACTGCTCCAACCATTGTTTTGCATACAATAAACTCTTTTCTGTTCTGACAATCCCCACGTACGTCATCATATATTTTTGTATCTCTTTCTTCATAGGTAACTGAGAAACTTGAGATATTCCATGTATTCTTTCACAACTGTCTTCTCGTCCTTGTACTGGATGAGCTAAAATATGCTTTCCAATTCGTTTCCCGAACACAAGACCTTCTAACAATGAATTACTCGCTAAACGATTTGCACCGTGCACACCGTTACAAGCTACTTCACCTACAGCATATAAATGCGAAATAGATGTTTCTCCATCACAATTGGTTTTCACACCACCCATATGAAAATGAGCGCCTGGAACAACTGGAATTCTATTTTGTTTTACATCTATACCATTCTTTTTGCATAATGCCGATACAGTAGGAAAACGCTCTTCAAAGTTTTGAATAGACGAAATATCCAGGTGTACACTTTCACCTGCAAGAAGCTGTTCATGAATCGCACGTGCTACTACGTCACGCGGTGCAAGATCGTGTTGTGGATGTACGTTCAACATAAAACGCTGTCCTTTTTCGTTTAACAGAACAGCGCCTTCACCTCGTACCGCTTCTGAAACAAGTCCGCAGCAACGCCCGTCTACATAGAGCATCGTTGGATGAAATTGAATAAACTCTAAATCAACAAGTTCTCCACCAGCTCGGTACACGATTGCTAGTCCGTCGCCTGTAATCGTCTCATCGTTAGACGTAAATGCGTACACGCCGCCAACACCGCCTGTAGCTAATACAATTCGTTCAGCATAGTAACGATGTATATTTCCTTCGCTATCTCGGGTCAACACACCCCTACATGTATTATTTTCTATAATTAAATCGAGCACCATTTCTCGCTCCACTACTGTAACGTAAGGAACTACTTCTTGAATCAAATGCTCTAATAAGTTTTTTCCTGTCGCATCTCCCCCAGCGTGTAAAATACGTCGTTTTCGATGCGCGCCCTCTTTTCCAAGGTGAGGTCCTTTTTCATCACCATCAAATTTCATCCCATTTGCAATGAGCTTATGAATCTCTTTTGGCCCTTCTTCAACTAAATATTGAACTGCTTCGTCATTGTTATAACCACAACCAGCTGCTATCGTATCTTCATAATGATCACTCGCATTATCATAGGTAGCTACAGCTGCTGCAATTCCGCCCTGCGCTAAATGCGTATTGTTATTTCGTCCTGTTTTTTTTGTGATAATCATCACATTCTTTTCGTGACAAATCTCTTTCGCAACACTAAGTGCCGCGACACCACTTCCGATAATTAAGACATCTGCCCTTGGCATAATTATTGCCTCCTAGTTTACACTTTTCAACTGTCTTGACACCTATATTTACATAGATTTAAAATAATGACAAGAGTTTTTTAGAAAGTGGTATTTTCACCAAGGAGTTTAACGAATTTTTCACGGAACTTTAAAATAAAAACGAATATAACTCCATTATAGAGAGGACTATACATTATGATATACCTTGACTATGCAGCTACAACACCAATGAGCAAAGAAGCGATTGAAACATACACAAAAGCAGCAGAGCAATACTTCGGTAATGAACAAAGCTTACACGATATCGGAGGAACAGCTTCGTCTTTACTACAAGTTTGCAGGGCATCATTGGCACAAATGATTGGTGGAAAAGAACAAGGTGTATTTTTCACAAGCGGTGGTTCTGAATCTAATTATCTTGCAATTCAATCACTCTTAAACACAAAAAGTGGTAAACATATACTTACAACACCAATGGAGCACGCATCGATTCGCAGCTATTTTCAATTTTTAGCGCAGCAAGGTTACACAATTACCGAAATCCCTGTTGATTCATATGGGCTTATCGATCTAAGAGCATTAGAAGAGGCAATTACAGAGGATACAGTTTTAGCAAGTATTCAACACGGGAATTCTGAGATTGGAACAATTCAACCAATCTCAGAAATTGGAGAAATACTCAAAAAGCGTAATATTTTATTCCATACAGATTGTGTTCAAACATTTGGCAAACTCCCAATTGATGTGACAGCGATGCAAATTGATAGCCTTTCTATTTCCGCGCATAAAATTTATGGACCAAAAGGTGTAGGAGCTTGCTATATAAATCCACAAGTCCGCTGGGAGGAAGTTTTTCCTGGAACATCTCATGAAAAAGGATTTCGTCCCGGTACTGTCAATGTTCCTGGCATTGCTTCTTTTCTGACAGCAGCAGAGCATATATTAGATAATCATGAAGAAGAACAAACTCGTTTCAGGCAATTGCGCTCCTATTTTATCGAGCAATTACAGCCTCTACCTCTTGAAATTCAAGTAGAAGGCCATTCTACTTCTTGTTTACCTCATATCATTGGGGTTACAATAAAAGGAATCGAAGGTCAGTACACAATGTTAGAATGTAACCGTCATGGCATCGCGATTTCAACAGGAAGCGCTTGCCAAGTCGGCAAACAAGAGCCTTCAAAAACAATGCTTGCAATTGGAAAAACGTATGAAGAGGCAAAACAATACGTCCGTTTTTCATTTGGACGCCACACAACAAAAGAAAATATTGACACAACCATTCATGCACTACTCACAATTGGAAATCAATTTTATAGAGGTGTTAAATTATAATGAAACAAAATGACCAAAAAAAAATTTTAGGTGAAGAAAGAAGGCAGCTCATCCTGCAATGGCTCCTTGCTGCGAATGAACCATTATCTGGGAGTGAATTATCTAAAAAAACAAATGTCAGTAGACAGGTCATTGTGCAAGATATCTCTTTACTGAAAGCACGAAATGAACCAATTATCGCAACTGCACAAGGATACTTATATTTAAAGCCACAGACGAAGCAGCAGACTTTTGAACGTGTCATCGTCTGCCAACATAAACCAGAGGAAGTCCGCCAAGAACTAACAACGCTGGTCGATCACGGCGTTACGATTAAAGATGTAAAAGTAGAGCATCCTGTATACGGCGACTTAACAGCTTCTATTATGGTGAGCAACCGTTTTGATGTGGAGCAATATTTGCAAAAGATTGAAGATACAAATGCTTCCTATCTCTCTCAACTAACTGATGGTATTCACTTACATACAATTGAAGCAGATTCCCAAGAGAAATTAGATGCAGCTTGTGATGCGCTAGACCGAGCTGGATTTCTCGTTTATTAATGTAACGCACAGAGTTTTTTCAACATTCTCTGTGCTTTAAAAATGATATAATATTGAAATCAATTGTAAAGGAGAGCAAATATGGGAATTGAACTCGTTCACTTTAGCATTGGCAAACCGAAACAAATGAAATATAACGAAGATAAAGAAATGATAACAGGGATTTGTAAAGAACTTACTGAAGAATCGTTTCTTTCAAAAGATGGCTTCCTTGATGATGATGTAGCTGATTTACGACATCACGGCGGACCTGATCGCGCCGTTTGCGTTTATCCCTATGAGCATTACGCACTTTGGGAACAAGAATTTCAAACATCGCTTCCAGCTTCTACATTTGGCGAAAATATTACTGTCCTAAATATGTTAGAACATGATGTTTGTATCGGGGATATCTATCAATTAGGTGAGGCAATCATTCAAGTTACACAGGCTAGAGTACCGTGTAGTACCATTTCAAAAAGGCTCGGCATTCCCGGCGTTTTACCGCGCATTGTAGAAACGGGTTATACTGGATATTTATGTCGCGTTCTTCAAGAAGGTATTGTTCGTCAAGACTCACAAATAAAACTATTAGAGCGCCATCCAAATCAAGTTTCCATTCTATTTTCTAACGAAGTATATTTTCATAGACGGAAAGATAAAGAAGCAATGGAAAAAATTATTGCTGTTCCAGAATTAGCAGAAGTTTGGCGTGAGCAACTAACAGATCGCTTAGCAAAATTAAAATAAATCCCACCACATATGCGATGGGATTTATTTTTGTTTTACTATAACCAATAAGACGAATAACTCCCAAGCACCGTTACAGCAAAACCGAGCGCTTCAAGCTCCATCGTCACACCTGGCAATAATACGTCGTCATATGCTTTATCTATATCTATTAAGAAAAAGTAATTTCCAAGGCCTGTTTTCATCGGGCGGGATTCGATTTTTGATAGATTTAATTTTCTCCATGCAAAAGCTGATAATACTTGATAAAGTGCTCCGGCATAATCAGCAGGTAACGTTATCATAAGCGTCGTTTTCTCTCCGCGGTTCTCACCATTTCTCGGCAATAACGCTTGCTTCTTTTTATGTAATACTAGGAAACGCGTATGATTGTTTTTATGCGTATGAATATTACGCTGAACAATTGATAACCCATATTTTTCCGCTGCTGCTTCATTTGCAATTGCAGCGATCCTTTCTTTCGAATGTTCTTTTACATATTGCGCAGCTGCACTTGTGGAAGTCATATCTCGAACCGTTACACCTTTTAATTCTTCATTTAAAAACTTATGACATTGCGCAATCGCATGTGGATGAGAATGTACAGCATACACTTCTTTCCACATCTCTTCATGATCTGGATGCACAAGTAAATGTTGCTGAATAGGAACTGTAATTTCCCCTACAATAAAAAGCGGTTGTTCATGCACAAGATAATCAACAGTAATATTAACAGAACCTTCAATCGCATTTTCTAACGGTACAACTGCAAAATCTACATTTTTATTTGCTGCTGCATCTATACAATCAGGAATTGTACGATATGGTACGTGCTCTGCTTCCGGAAAAAAACGACTCACCGCCATATTTGTAAATGTTGCTTCCGGTCCTAAATATCCAACTCGAATCATCGTCGTTTTCCCCTCTTTTTCGTTTTTCTTACTGTTATACCATAATTATTTATATTCTTCTATATAAATTTCGAATATTTAAAAAAGACTAGCATCAGCTAGTCTATATGTTTTCTATATTCTCTTTGAGCAAAGAAGAAATAAATGATGCATGCAGCAATATAAAACATAATGAACAAGCATACTTTCCTAAATGATCCTTCCATAAAGACTGTATTATGAAACGTATATAATGCAACTGCGCTATGTATACTCCCTACTACAATAGGCGCAAAGAATAACATACTTAATTGCCAACGAGAAATTTTCCACACTTCTTGCTTTGTCATTCCGAGTTTAGAGAGGGCTCCATATTGCTTACGATCCGATGAAATATTATGAAACCATTTAAAATATACAATGCTACATGAAGTAAGAAAGAATAATATACTAATAAATGAGCCAATAAACAACGTAAATTCACCTACCTCTTTCATATTCACATATAGTTCCATATTGTTTCGAAATACGCTACTCTTATCTTGCTTTATATATTTACGTAAATCTGCGTTGAATTTCTTTGTATCTTCAATATTATTTAAGGTGTAACCTCGGTAGACGATTTTTTCTACATCAGGAATCGTCGCTTCTATATGATTAAAGTCTTCATCATTCATAACAAAAAATGTACCATTTATTTGTGAATTATGATAATTGAATTGCGCTCCTTCCTTTTGACCGTTAAACGCATATTGATACGATTGTCCAAATACATGTAGTTTAATTTCTTTTTTATTATATAAAGCGGGTCCATTATATTCATTATAATAAACAAGCGTAACCGTTCCCTTTTTTGGATTATATGCTTTCTGCCCTTGCTTTTTTGCCTCTTTATTGTATTCACTCGCTCTTATAAGGGTGGCTTCTATACTTTCGTTTCGAGATTGAAACGTTGTTTGCAATCCTACAAAGCTTGTATATTGAAATTCATCATATCCATGCTTATGTAATAGATTTTCTACCGCATCTTTTTCAAAAACTTCATGAGAATGGATACCTTTTTCTACATATGAAAACGATTGTGCTCCTCCGTCTCGCCACATATCTTCCATGCCCGAAAAATATAAGAACACCGTACCCGTTACTGTAACAACAACCGTCGTTGCCATAGATAAAAGGAAGAAGAAACGACCATTTTCTTTCATTCGATGTGATAGCTGATTTACTATAAACAAATACGGATACGTATACATTATTTTTTTATTTCGCTTTATCATTTCTAATATTTGTGTAACACCGTGTGTAAATGAAAAGTACGTTCCAACAGAGGTTAATATGACAACTGGAATAAAGTATAATCCCATCGTTAACATCGTCGTTTGGAAAGCTAAACTATAGCCAATCACTAAACAGGAAAATCCAAATAAACACAGCCATTTTGAACTTTTCGCTTCTCTTTTATCTGCTCGAAACTCTTTTAATAGTCGAATAACCTTTATATTCCATATACGTAAAGCACTTATAAATGATAGAACGAAAAAGACGATAGTATATATACTAAACGTTATAAAAATCGCTTTCGCATCAAAAATAAGGGTTAACTCTTTCGGAAGACGAAGGAGCATACTAAATACCATAAAAAAGAGTTTTAAAAATATCATGCCAAGTCCAATACCGAAAATATTAGCAAAAATCCCAATCAACATTTGTTCGGTCATTATCATCCCTATTACGTTAGACTTCGTCGCTCCCATTAACATATATAATCCTAATTCTTTTTTGCGCGCTTCTATAAATATAGAAGTAGAATACAAAATAAATAAAATAAAAAAAGAGACGATAATAACGTTGCATACAATGAGCCCCAATCGCACATTTTGATACCACATCGTCTCTTGCATGTAAGGATGGACAATTACGGACATATATGCATAAGAAGCAAATATCGCAAAACAACTGCTCAAGAAAAATACTTTATAATTTCGCCAATTTCCTCTTACATTTTGTATCGCTAGTTGCCTGATGTTCATCTACTTTCCCCCTGTAACCTGTTACACACGTAAAAAGCTAGAGGGTTCCCTAGCTTTTTACGTGTTTTAAATATCCTCTTTGTGCAATTGCAAAATAAATTGCTGAAGCTACAATATACGCTCCAATGACAATTGCACCTGATTTCCATAAATCTAAATAAAGCATCTTCCCTAATGTATGAAGAGCAAACCCGCTATGAATAGCCCCTATAAGAATCGGGATAAAGAAAATAGCTCCCATTTGGCGAAGTGCAATTTTACGAATTTCTTTATCTGTCATACCAATTCTCTTTAATGATTTAAATTGGATACGATCTTGTTCCTTATCGTTAAACCATTTAAAGTACGTCATACTGCAAGCAAAGAAGAAGAATAGTACCGCTACGAAGAAACCAATGAACATTGTAATTGCACCTTGCTCTTTTATCGCTTTATACGTAAGAATGGAATTGTGGAAATTCTCTTGTTGTTCTTGTGCAATTTCTTTTTTTAAGTCTAGTACAAGATCTTCTGTTTCTTTCCAATCTTCAATATAATATCCGTAATATTTCGTCTTTTCTTCATCTGATACACTCTCTGCATATTTCACAAAGTCTTGATCATTGACGATAAGATACCCTTCATCATTAAAAACAGACTGCGAAATTGGATCATTTAGCTTGATAGACTGCTTTTGTCCGTTCAGTGTAAACTCAAATGGCTTTGTACGATCTACCTTCACAAAATCATTCATCATATCAAGTAAAACCATCGTTGCACTTCCTGGTGCATTATGAACTTCCTCTTTCTTTTGCTTACGCGCTTCTGCATTATATTCTTTTTCTGTGATAATACCTAAAGGCATCTCATGCTCACCATTAAACATTACTATTTTTTGTTTTGCAGGAAGTTTTACATATGTTACTTTTCGCGCTTCTTCAAATCCATGTTTTTTTATTAACTCTTGCATTTTTTCTTCACTTATGACGTTATGCGTATTTACTCCCTTTTCTATATATGAAATAGCATGAGGAGTACTTGCTACTGTTTTATAACTCATATCTTGAAAGAATACGTAAAGCGTCCCAACCGCAGAAGAAACAACAGCCGTAATAATAGAAATAACGAAAAGAAAACGAGCATTATCTTTCATTTTATAAATAAGATTGCTAAGCACAAACATATTTGGATATGTATAGAATGATTTTTTTCGTCTTTGTAATGCTTTTAATACAACTGTACTTCCTTGTGTAAATAGTAAATATGTTCCTCCAACTGTTAACCCTACAATCGGCAAGAAGTACATAAGAAAATTCATAAGCGTCACTTGGAAACAAAGGACATATGCGACAATAATACATAATACCCCAACTACACATAACCATGTAAATGCAAACGGTTCTACTTTTTGCTTTCTCGCTTCTCTCAATAAATCAATAATTTGTAAGCGTCCTACCGTCCAAACACTAAACAATGCTAAGACTAAAAAGAGAATAAAGTATACGCCAGCTGTAATAAGAACTGCTTTTCCATTCCATACGAGCGGAAGTGTTTTATCAATTTTTAATAATACACCTAATGCTTGGAAGAAAAGTTTTGAACAAAGCATTCCAAGACCAATACCTACTACAATTGCAATACAACCTAACATCATTTGCTCTAGTATAATCATTCGGCCAAGTTGAGCCTTCGTTCCACCTATTAATGTTAATAAACCGAACTCTTTTTTTCTTGCACGTAAAAACGTTGAATTAGCATATAAAATAAAGAGTGCCGAGAAGATGACCACGATATAATTCATAGATTCTAATCCTTTTGTAATCATCGTCCTCATGCTAATATTACCGTTTACGACATCTGGATGATAAATGAAAGAAGCATACATAAAAAATACTACAATTGATAAACAACTACTAATAAGAAAGGCTTTATAATTACGCCAATTTCCTTTTACGTTATTAAGCGCGAGCTGGCGAAAGTTCATGATATTCCCCTCCTAGCATCGCAAGTACGTCTAAAATTTCTTGGAAAAAGGTTTGCTTCGTTTTTCCTTTATGTATTTCTGAGAAAATTTCTCCATCACGTATAAATAAAATACGTTCGCAATAGCTAGCCGCTACCGGATCGTGTGTTACCATTGCAATTGTCACTTTCTTTTGCTCATGTAAATCTTGTAGAGCACCCATTAAAGATTTTGCAGACTTAGAATCTAAGTTCCCAGTTGGCTCATCCGCTAAAATTAATGTTGGATCGTGAATGATTGCTCGTGCAGCTGCCGCACGTTGCTGTTGTCCACCCGATACTTCATATACCTTTTTATTTAAAACTCCTTCGATATTTAAAAATTTCGCAATCTCTAGCACCTTTGCGTCAATTTCTTTTACAGGACGGTTTGCCATTACAAGTGGTAAAATGATATTTTCTTTAATAGATAACGTATCAAGTAAGTTGAAATCTTGGAAGATGAATCCTAAATGTGTACGGCGAAATTCTGCTAATTTTGCAGCTCGCATTTGACTAATTTCTTCACCGTTTACATATACATGACCTGAAGTTTGTTTATCAATCGTCGCTAATAAATTTAAAAGCGTTGTTTTTCCACTTCCTGAGGGACCCATAATCCCTACAAATTCGCCTTCTTCAATTTTAAAATTTATATCATGTAAAGCAGTCGTTGCCACTGAACCTTTTGATTGATACACCTTCGTTAACCCTTTTACTTCAAGAACACTCATTTCTAATCCCCCTATGTGTTTTCTTCTTACATTTACTATAAAAAAATTGAGAAAAAGAAACGAGTGATTTCCCTTACAAAAACATTTGTTATCTTACAATTTTGTCATTTTTCTCATCAACACATGATATTCTTCGTCTTTTGCAAATTGAAATGTGAATGTTGCGCTTTCCCCTTCGGTCGATTGCACGTAAATTCCGTGATGAAGATTATCACAAATCTCCTTTGTAATATATAATCCCATCCCTGTTGCTTCTCTCGTTTTACGACCATTTATCCCCGTAAAAAACGGATCGAATATACGCTTTACATCTTGCTTTGGGATACCAATTCCATTATCACGAATATGTAATAAAACTTTGTGATCCCTCTCTTCAATTTGAAACTGAATTTCCTTTTTCTCTACTTGTGAGATTTTTGTGTACTTAATTGCATTCATAACAATTTGACCTATGGCAATGCTGAGCCATTTTCTATCAGATGCAACCATACACGTATCTTCTTCAAACATTAGTTTCGGATATACAGAAGATTGAATAAATGATTTTCGATTTTGGTTAATAATATCTCGAACAACATCTATTACGTTCACTACTTCTACTTTGTAATCTTTCGCAAACTGCTCTAACCTTGCCATATGTAATGCTAAATCTAAGCCATTTAAAATGCGGTTATTTTCTTCGCGAATACTTTCAACCGTTTCTCTAGCTTCACGATGTTCTTTACCATATTTCTGCAGCAATAATTCAATAACTGAAACCGGTGTTTTCATTTGGTGAATCCATTGATTCATAAAGATCATTTGCTGCTGCTCTTTTGCATGCTGCTTATGAATTTCATCCATATATTGCTGTCTCAGCAATGTGAACGCTTCTACGATCATTTCTTGCTCTGACGTATAAGAATCGTCAATGAGTAAAGAATCATGTAACGTATGTCCTCCAGCAACATATTGTTCTATCCTTTTAAAAAATACACTTCTCTTTCGATAATCGTAAATGAGGTATACGATAAACACGACTGTTCCTAATAAAAGTCCATATAGCCATGTTCCTAAGTCAAGTGATCTCTTTTCTAAAAGACTTTGTAACTGTAACACAAGCCCGAATAAGCAAAGACTTACAATATAAGAAAGGATTAAAGAAAATCGATCTATGAAGTAACTTTTAAGCTTCATGCTCTTCTCCCCACTCTGTAAGAAGCGCATAACCATACCCACGTTTTGTTACAATTGCATTTTTAATACCAAGCTCCTCTAATTTTTTCCTTACGCGTTTTACGTTCACAGTTAATGTATTATCATCAACAAAAGCTACTTCATCCCATAGCGCCTCTAATAACTCTTCACGCGTGACGTATTGATTAGCCTGTTTCATTAAACATTCTAATAAGTAAAATTCATTTTTTGTAAGTTCAGTTTGTTGACCTTTCCACTCTACTGTGTGCTGTGATGGAAATAATAACAATCCATTCACGCCTAAACAATCGCTTTCTGCCGTAGAAGCATACTCCCCATATCCTCGGCGCAATGCACTCTTCACCTTTGCCATTACAATGTCTAAATGAAACGGCTTTGTAATATAGTCATCCCCGCCATTCTCAATCGCCATCACTTGATCCATTTCCCCTGTTCTTGCAGAGACGAAAATAATGGGTGCATTCGATATTGTACGAATTTGACGGCACCAATAGAAGCCATCAAAGTATGGCAAATTAATATCAAGTAACACTAGATGAGGATTTACTTTTACAAACTCATCTTTTATGTGACGTAAATCAGTCACCCTGAATGTTTGATATCCATATCTTCCTAAATGTTCCTCTAATATTTCTGCAATTTTTTCGTCATCTTCTACAATTAATATTTTATACATATACTCCCTCTCCCCTTGTTTCTTACTACGGAGTGACCATTTCTTACATTCTTCCGAATTTTAAAACGAACATATATTCATTTTGATTTTCCAACATACAAAGACAATGAAAACAAAAGAAGCCTCCTTCTGTCTTCACATGGTATGGGAAAAAAGGCTCTAACCACTTCCACGCTCAACCGGACTCTCCCTACCACACAAAGTTTTCCAATCTTTATTTCTATAGCTTTATTTACACTCCTTTCTCCATTATAAAAAAGACTGCCGTATTTTGGCAGTCTTAATCGATAAATTCAAACTCATATTCAAGAATTTTTACAATGTCACCGTCTTTTGCACCACGTGCACGAAGGGCTTCATCAATACCCATTCCACGCATTTGACGAGCAAAGCGACGCACAGATTCATCACGTGAGAAATCCGTCATCTTGAATGTTTTCTCAATATCGTAACCAGAGATAACAAACGTACCGTCGCTTTCACGTGTAATTTCAAATTTAACACCTTCAGTTTCAAATTTGTACATTACACTTGCTTCAGATTCGTCTACAACATCATGTACTGGGAATTCTGGTGTTGTTTCCACTAAGTTTGCTACTTCAAATAATAGATCACGAACACCTTGTTTTGTTACTGCAGAGATTGGGAAGATTTGAACTTCGTCTCCTACTTTCTCTTTAAATGCTTGTAAGTTTTCTTCTGCATCTGGCATATCCATTTTGTTTGCAACAACAACTTGTGGACGCTCTGTTAAGCGCAGATTGTACTCTTTTAATTCAGCATTGATTGTTACATAATCCTCATATGGATCACGGCCTTCTAAACCAGACATATCAATCACATGCACGATAACACGTGTACGTTCAATATGACGCAAAAATTGATGTCCAAGTCCAACGCCCTCATGTGCTCCTTCGATTAATCCAGGAAGGTCAGCCATAACGAAGCTGCGGTTATCACCAGTTTCAACAACACCAAGATTTGGAACGATTGTTGTAAAGTGATATTCTGCAATTTTCGGACGTGCTGATGATACAACGGATAATAATGTTGATTTACCTACGCTTGGGAATCCAACAAGTCCAACATCCGCTAATACTTTTAATTCTAAGATTACATCACGTTCTTGACCTGGTTCCCCGTTCTCAGCGATTTCTGGCGCTGGGTTCGTTGGAGTGGCAAAGCGTGAGTTACCACGGCCACCACGACCGCCTCTTGCGATAACTGCCGATTGCTCATGCGTTACTAAATCCGCAAGAATTTGACCCGTTTTTTCATCTTTTACAACTGTTCCTGGTGGAACTTTTACGATTAAATCGTCAGCTTTACGACCATGTTGACCTTTGCTCATCCCGTGTTGACCGCGATCAGCTTTGAAATGACGTTGGTAACGGAAATCCATTAATGTACGTAAGCCTTCGTCAACAACGAAAACAACGTCTGCACCTTTACCGCCATCGCCACCTGCTGGGCCACCCTTCGGAACATACTTCTCACGACGATACGCAACCATTCCGTTTCCACCGTCGCCGCCTTTTACATATATCTTGACCTGATCTACAAACATTATTTCACCACACTTTTTTCAATTGGTTGTAATATAACCGAGACTTCATCATCTCGCACTGTATAAGAAATGGAATACCATTTATTGTTTTGGTTCGTAAGCCACGTTTGTAGTTCGTCTACATTCGTTAGCTTACCACGAAAATCAAAAAAGAAACGAGCATTCTCCGCGTTACATTCAATTGTGATACAAACATAATTTTCAACATAAACGTCTAAACTATGCTGAAGTATTGAGAAAAATTGATTCGTCCATGTACATACAGCCTCATCGACATGAGATAAGTTATGTAGTTCTCCTAATACTTCGTACTCCAATAAGCACGGTTGCTGTTTCCAATTATATGTTAAAATCCACTCTGAAAATAGAGGCATCGATAGCTCCATCAGATAGGATTCTTGTCTCGCTTCTTGGACAAAACGATCGATGAGCCCATGAATCTCTTCCACTCTTCCAAGTGAAAGGTTTCCTTTAATCATCTGCATACGATTGAGCCAATCATGTCTTGAATGACGCAACGCATCTATAATTGTCCATTTTTCTTTCATTCAGATACCCCTTAATATAGAAAAACTCTAACCTGCACCCAGGTTAGAGTTTTCCGTGAGTTTCTTATGCTTCTTGAGCAACAGGATATACGCTCACTTGTTTGCGGTCACGGCCAAGACGCTCGAAGCGTACTACGCCGTCAACTTTCGCGTATAAAGTGTCATCGCCACCACGACCAACGTTAACACCTGGATAAATTTTTGTACCGCGTTGACGGTAAAGAATTGAACCACCTGAAACCATTTGACCATCTGCGCGTTTAGCACCAAGACGTTTTGACTGAGAGTCACGACCGTTCTTTGTACTACCTACACCTTTCTTAGATGCGAAAAACTGAAGATCTAATCTTAACATACGTTACACCTCCTGCACTTTTTCTATTAAACGGATATACTTTCCGTAATCAAGTTCGATCGTCTTAAGCGAAACAACTAATCCTTCTAAAAGTGTTTGTGCTTTTTCCATTGTATGAGCGTCTAAATCATTAGGCAATTCATACGTTAAGAATCCGCCATCACTTCCGAGTTCAATAGTTGCCTGCACATTACAAAGTACTTCCACTGCATTTATAGATCCGAACACAACCGCTGTTGTTCCGGCACAAACAAGATCTTGTCCGTGCGGTGCATAATTGGCATGCCCAGTCATTTTAAATGATTGGATACTTCCTAATTTCGTGCGACTTATCGTAATCTTAATCATCTTAACCAGAATTAAGCGTTGATTGCTTCAACAACTAGCTTAGTGTAAGGTTGACGATGACCTTGTTTCTTACGATTGTTCTTTTTCGCTTTGTATTTGAAAACGATGATTTTCTTAGCGCGACCGTGTTTTTCAACTTTCGCAGTAACTGTTGCACCTTCTACAACTGGGCTACCAACTTTCACGTTTTCGCCACCAACGAAAAGAACTTTGTCAAAAGTAACAGTTTCACCAGCTTCAACATCTAATTTTTCAATGTAGATTTCTTGACCAGCTTCAACTTTGATTTGTTTTCCACCTGTTTCGATAATTGCGTACATACTTGCACCTCCTCATAATTACTAAGACTCGCCAACACAAGGTAGACATGAAATGCCTTTTCGGAACCTGTCTTGTGCGGTTGTAGTATATAGCAGTTTAGGTGCTATAAACTATAACATAGAGATGTTATCATGAAACATAGACGATTGTCAATAAATGTTCTGCTAACTATTTTTTTCGCTCCATAATTTCTTGCTTCGTTCCAAACCGAACGATTGCATATTTCTCCACTTCTTCATCCTTGAAATAAATTTGAAACGGTATATTTTTTTGTAATTCTTTTTGTAAAAATATTTTTTGTACTCCTGCTCTTGCTGCAATTAACACAGCTTCATCCTCTACACTACTATATGTAATAAGCTCTCTTTCCAGCTCGTATGCAATAGTTTCATCGGAAATAACATGCCCTGTCGTTTTGCACTGCGAACAATCTTCTAGTAATACATCACGCAGGGAGTGTTTCTTACGCTTACGTGTCATTTCTAAAATACCGAGCTCTGTAAATCCGAGAACACGTGTATATGTACGATCCCTTTGAAGTGAAGAAATGAGTTTCTCTCTTACTTTTTCCCTATCTTCTTGTTTTTTCATATTAATAAAATCAATTAAAATCATACCACCAATATCACGCAGCCTTAATTGACGAGCAATTTCTTGCGCAGCTATTTCATTCGTCCGTAATACCGTATCTTGCAAATTCTGCTTTCCAGTAAATTTACCAGTGTTCACATCAATTACCGTCATTGTCTCCATTTGTTCAATAATTAAATAAGAACCATTTGATAGCCACACTATTTTTTGTAGTGCTTTTTCAATTTCACGTTCTACACCATAGTGACTGAACATAGAAGTTTTTTCATTGTAAAACGAAACCTTTTCTTTCCCTACTTTTTCTTGCAATTCCGGTACTATACTACGTGTATCTACAATTACTTTTTCAATTGTTTCAATCGGATTTTCTTTAAATAAACGGTCTAAAAACGTTGCTGGACGATGGAGTAATACTGGTGCCCTTCCATGATCTTCTTTTCTTTTTAATTCCTTAAACAGATCTTGAAAATGTTGCATTTCAATCTGCACTTCATCCATTGCACCTTTATCACAAGCTGAGCGAAAAATATATCCCCCGCTTCCTTCTAATTGAATTTCAAGCAATTGTTGTCGTTTTTTATTATTTTTTATTTTCCGGGAAACAGCACGCATCTCATCATAAGGCATATAAACGACATATTTCCCGGTAAATTCTACATTCGCTGTTAATTTTGGGCCTTTTGCATCAATTGCTTCTTTTACCACTTGTACGAGCAGAGCTTGTCCTTCATGTACTCGGTATGATGATGGTACATCGTCATAGGAGAGATATGCATGTTTTTCTAAACCAATATTTACGAAGGCTGCATTCATCCCGGCAATCGTTCGCACTACACGTCCTAAATAAATATGCCCAACAATCTCTTGCTCTTGATTTCGTTGCCATAAAAGTTCGACAATCTCTTGTTTTTCCTCTACAGCAACTCGTTTTTCCGAACCAGTGTAGTTGATGTATAACGTTTTCACAATACTTTCCTCACTTTTTCATTTTCTTTTCTTCTTACAATATAAAAGGTTAGTGTCCTCGTCAACACTAACCGATTAACTCTTCTACAGATGAGGTTGTTCGTTTTTCGGTAAAATAAGCATAAAGCAATTCATTTTCGTCTAATGTATAATGTTCCTTATATTTTCCATGAACAATAATCGAGTGCTTATACCCTCTCCGGAACTTTGTGAAAATCGTGTATAATTGATCCTCCGTTCGCACCTCAATGGGAGCGATTTTTTCAATATCACGCTTGTTTCCATAATAACGTTCTAATAAAAAACGTATAAACGCATAACGCCTTTGCTTCCATTCTTGATATAGAGAAATCGCTAAAAATAAAAGAAGCATCCACATCATAATACTATTGCTATTCCAAAGGAGTTGCCATCCTAATATCACACTAAAAAAAACACATGATATTTTCATCATTTTCTCATGCGCTTGTAAATAAGGGAATTGGCGCGACAAAACATTAAACAATACTTTCCCACCATCTAGTGGCCAAATTGGAAGTAAATTAAACCCTAAAATAATTAAATTGTTCCATACAAAATAATGATACAGTTCCTCGCTAAACCATCCTATCCTAACTAAGACGTAAGCTAGCCCAATCATCCATACATGTTGAATAGGTCCCGCTATTACAACGATTAATTCTTCCTTTAATGGCTTATTTCCATGTTCCTCAAGCTCCGCCACCCCGCCAAACGGTAAAAGTTGGATTTGCTTGATTCTCCATTTATAATAAGCTGCTGCGAAGGCGTGCCCAAGTTCATGAATCAAAACGATACAAAATAAAAGTAGTAATTCTTTAAAACGCGCCGTCAAAACTCCAATCGCTATAATTCCCCAAAACAACGGATGCACTGTAATTTTTGACAATACTTCACTATATTTATTCAAATGAAATCACCTGAATCGGATCGATAAATTTTTCATTCTTTTTGATCGCAAAATAGAATTTGCCATTTTTGTTATCCGCATTACTCTCAACTGTTCCAATCTTTTGTTTCTTTTCAACATAATCATATAATTTTACAGATGTCTCCCCTAAATTTCCATACCATGATTCCGTGCCATCTGCATGTTGGATCTCAACTATATTCCCAAATCCCTCTTTCTTACCGGCGAAAATGACAACTCCTTCATTTACAGATTCAACAGCTGTATTCACAGCTGTTTGCACAAATACACCTTGGCCATCTTTTTGAAATTTTTGCATGACTTTCCCCGAAGCTGGAACTGCATAATCTTTTTGCTGCACTGGTTGCTTCTTTTCATTCGCAGGTAGAAAAGCAAGTGGTTTTCCAAATTGATCTTCGTACCATTTTGATACAGTAGCAAACTGAAATTCTTCTTGCATAACTTGTTTTACAACCGTTCTTGCTCCATCCAAAGAAGCTGGTGCATTTTTAAATAATATAGCTACCGAGAGAACAAGAATCGTCGCTAATAAAAATTTAAATAAAAATACTTCCTTTCGAAAAAAAGGATACACCTCTTTTTCACCCTCTTCAATCAAAAATGTTTCCTCATCCAAGTTCTCTTCAGAAAAATATCGTTCTTCCTCGAGCCTCTCTTTCTCTTCCCTTCTCTTCGCAATCCGTTTTTTAATATCTTCTACCCGTCTATTCTTCATTCTGTCCCCTTCCTTTTTTACCTCATTTTTGCATCAGAAGTGAAACGCTAATAATCAAAAAGTGCTCTATTTACCAAACTTTATACAGTTTGTACATATGTATGAGCCCTAGAAGGAAGATATTCATGAGAAGAAAAAAGAAAAGCACTTCGCATATATGCGAAGTGCTCTTAACGAATTCCAAAGAAATTCTTTACTTTTGTAAAAACAGATACCTTCTCTTGTTCAAACGCTTGTAAAGGTACAGATTCACCTAGCAAACGCCTTGCAATATTCCGATAAGCTAATGATGCTTTCCCACTCGGCTGCAACGCTACAGGCTCACCTGTATTTGTAGCACGAATAACTTCATCATCATCCTCGACAACTCCAAGTAGCTCAATCGAAAGTGTACGTACAATTTCATCTACATCTAACATATCCTGCTCATGTAACATATGGCTACGCACACGGTTAATAACAAGTTTTGGTGGTTCAATATCTTCTTTTTCTAAAAGCCCAATAATACGATCTGCATCACGCATAGAAGATACTTCAGGTGTCGTTACAACAATTGCTTTATCTGCACCTGCCACCGCATTTTTGAATCCCTGCTCAATACCAGCAGGACAATCAATTAATATGTAATCATAATCTTGACGTAATAGTTGTATTAACTCATCCATTTGTTCAGGAGTTACCGCTGACTTATCGCTCGTTTGTGCTGCAGGTAATAAATAAAGCTCATCAAAGCGCTTATCTTTAATCAGAGCCTGAGGTAAACGACAACGACCTTCGACGACATCAACAAGATCAAATACAATACGATTTTCTAGCCCCATTACTACGTCTAAGTTTCTTAGACCAATATCCGTATCAATTAAACATACCTTTTTTCCGGATAATGCTAAGGCTGTACCAATGTTTGCAGACGTTGTAGTTTTTCCTACTCCGCCTTTTCCAGATGTAATTACTATTGCCTCTCCCACAGCTATACAATTCCCCTTTCTAACTTTGTTAAATTAGGTCTAAGATGAGTGAGAAGTTGCAGGCGATCGACAACAATGTGATTGTTCTCATCAATATACGCACATTCTGCCGCCTCTGCTCCGTCTTCTTTCTCTTCCGGAGCCCGCATTGTCACATCATTAATTCGAAGTTGCATTGGATTCATAACAGATGCTGCAATCACAGCATCTGTATCCCCATAATATCCAGCATGCGCAATTCCTCGTAATGATCCAACGACAAAAATATTTCCTCCAGCGATAACCGTTCCGCCTGGATTGACATCCCCAATTAATAATAGGTTTCCTTCTACATGCAATACTTGACCTGAGCGAACAATTTTGGAAACAGGGACAATTTCTGTTTCTTCTTTCCATGCTTTTGCTTCAGCTTTTGTTATAACATCGCTCTCAATTGAATCCACAACAAGATTTTTTTTATTTCGAATCAAAGTGCGAAGTTCTTCTTGCTGTACCTCTGTCAAATAGCGATTGCCAACTTTAACATGTACTTCGATTAATGACCGTCCATCACCATCGTAATAGTGGGTGGAAAGTTTTTCGTCCAGTTCTTGCAGTAATTCAGAAAATGAACAGCAATCATCTAAATGTAATGTCAGTCCATCTTTTGTCCCTTTTATCGTTACATTCTGTTGCTTTTTTTCCACTAAAGTTCACCCCAACGATTCAATTCGACATAAAATCAGAAAATCCTTTTTTCTTTTTCTTCCATCGCTTTTGAAAGACGTAAAAGATATCGTCTCAGTGGGAAACAAACTAGCAATAAGAAAATTCCATTTAACAATAAAGTAGCAAGGAGACGATCTGAGAAAAAGATATGCGCTGGTACATGAATACGTCCTAGCAAAGTTAAAAATCCATATACATAATACTCTAATGCTGCAATACCCGCTAATACAATAAAAGAAACAATAAATAAGTTCAATTGTAATACTCTCATCGTACTATAAACGAGATATGCTAAGATTGGATAAGCAAATATGTATACCCCTACAAGTTCGGTATATACAGTATCAAATAAAAAACCGAATAATAGTCCGTAGTAAATCCCTTGAAGAGGACTATAATATACAGTAATAAAGCATAAGACAATCATAAAGAAATGTGGCGCTGCTATACTGTCTTTCCAAAACAATGCTGTTGGAACTACAGTAGAAAACATATTTTCGAATAAAAAAACAAAAAGAAGCAGCAGAGGAAGAATTGCTCTTTTTAAAATAGCCATATCTTCTCCCCCTTACTGTTCTAACGCTGCTGAGGGCATAACTCGTTTTGTAACCATAACATGGTCCACATCATTTAAATCCGCAGCAGGTTTTACATAAGCTGTTTGTGTTAATCCATATTCATCTGGTGCAACATCTACAATTTTCCCAATTACAAGTCCTTTCGGGAAAATATCACTTAATCCTGATGTTACAACTGTTTGATCTTTTTCTACCTTTACATCAGATGGAATCTTTGTGAAAACAAGAGTTTGTTTTTCCTTGTCGTATCCTTCAATTAATCCAAAAATACGCTCTTGCCCTTCTACTACAGCAGAAATACGATTTGTTCGATTCAGTGAGCTCAATAACTCCACAGTTGATGTGAATTGAGACACACTCTTCACTCTTCCGACTAACCCTTTTGAAGTCATAACAGCCATATCCTTCTGAATTCCTTGCTGCGCACCTCTATCAATTGAAATCAAGTCATACCACTTGTCTGGATTTCGTGCAATCACTGTAGCTTGAATTGGCTTATAGTCACGAAGAGAATCTTTTTTATCAATCACTTCACGAAGTTTCGCATTATCTTTTTCCAAATCTTTTACTTTCACGGATAATTCCGCATACTTATCTAATTTTTCTTTTAGTGTTTTATTTTCTTCATACGTGCGCTTTACATCTTCTACATTCTCAAAGAATCCGGCAACATAGTTCGCTGGCTTTTGGAATACACGCTCTACAACACCGACAGTATCTTTTACAAACTGCTCTGGCCATGTTAGATTTTTTCGTTCTTTCAATGAGATTCCAATCAATGCCACGAGAAGAATAATACTAACTAGCAAAACAATTAATCTTTTGTTTAAGAAAAACTGTGGCACGTTCACACCCTCTTAATTTCATTGATTTTTATTCAGGAATATTATCGAGCTGTTTTGAAAAGGTCGATATTATCTAAAGCTTTACCTGTTCCAATCGCTACACAGTCAAGTGGATTTTCTGCAACAAGAACTGGCATTTTCGTTTCTTCACTAATTACTTTGTCCAAGTTACGAAGTAATGCACCGCCTCCAGTTAATACAATTCCACGGTCCATAATATCCGCAGCTAATTCAGGTGGCGTTTTTTCTAATGTATTTTTTACTGATTCAACAATTGCTTCTACTGTGTCTTTTAATGCATCTGCAATCTCTTCAGGTTTAATTAATACTGTTTTTGGTAAACCACTTACTAAATCACGACCACGGATTTCCATTGGTTCAACACCTTCTGGCTCGCCAGCAGATCCGATTTCCATTTTTAATGCCTCTGCTGTTCTTTCCCCAATCATTAAATTGTAGTTCTTCTTAATGTATTGAATAATGGAATCATCCATGTCATCACCAGCAACACGAACTGATTGACTTGTTACAATTCCGCCTAAAGAAATAATTGCAACTTCTGTTGTACCACCACCGATATCAACAACCATACTACCAGTTGGTTCCCAAACAGGTAAGTTTGCACCGATCGCCGCTGCAAATGGCTCCTCAATTGGATATGCATCGCGCGCACCCGCTTGGCGAGTTGCATCGATTACTGCACGTCTTTCTACAGCAGTAATACCAGATGGCACACATACCATTACATATGGCTTACGAGAGAAAAATCCATTTGATTTTTGTGCTTGTTGGATATAGTATTTCATCATTGTTGCTGTTGTTTCATAGTCAGCAATTACACCATCTTTCATTGGACGAAGAGCCACTACGTTTCCTGGTGTACGACCAATCATTTGTTTCGCATCGCCACCAACTGCAACGATTTGTTTTGTATCCGTTTGTAAAGCTACAACTGAAGGTTCACGTAAAACTACACCTTTTCCTTTTACATATACAAGAGTGTTCGCTGTTCCTAAATCAATTCCAAGATCACGAGTAAAACCACCAAATCCAAACATATTATCTATCTTCCTTTCTCATTTTCACGGACTCATTTTCTTACTTTATATTTATAATAAAACAGTACGTTTTTATATTTTCTATCCTTTATTGTAAGCGAATGCCTACAAAAAACTCATAAATCACATTATAAAACAAAATAAGTAAAAAGAATAGTCTTAAATATGACCTTTTTCTTTTAAACTCACGAATTTATGGTCACCTATAATAATGTGATCAAGGACTTCAATTCCAATAATTCTCCCACATTCCACCAATCGCTTTGTTACTTCAATATCTTCACGACTCGGCGTAGGGTCTCCTGAAGGATGGTTATGCAGACATATAATAGAGGCTGCTGCGCGGCGAAAGGCTTCTTTGAACACCTCACGGGGGTGCACAATTGAGGCATTTAGACTTCCAATAAACACAGTCTGACGGTGCACAACTTGATTTTTCGTATTTAAGTATAAACAAACAAAGTGCTCTTGTTGTAAAAAACGCATCTCTTCCATCATATAACTAGCACAATCTTCTGGACTCCGAATACTATATCTGTTTTGGTACTCTAAACGTACCATTCTTCTTCCTAATTCAAAAGCAGCGATTAACTGAGACGCCTTTGCTACTCCTACTCCATGAATGCTTGTCATCTCTTCCATTGTAGCATCTTTCAACATTCTTAATCCGTCAAAATGATATAAAATTTGATCCGCTAATGTTAGAACAGATTCTTCTTTAGAACCCGTTCTAAGTAATACTGCAAGAAGTTCCCGATTCGATAAATTACTTGCTCCTTCTGCTAATAAACGCTCCCGTGGTTGTTCTTCTTTCAAAACATCACGAATACCGTTCATATGTTCACTCCTTTTTCAATTTTTCGCAAAGAAAACCCCATGCAATTTTAAGCATGGGATGCATCACTATCGAACTGTTTTAATTCACGAATAAGACGCGCAATTGGTAAACCCACTACACTGTAGTAGTCTCCTTGAATATGATGAACAAAGATGGAACCTTTCCCTTGAATACCGTAACTTCCTGCCTTATCAAGTGGTTCTTTCGTCCCAATATACGTATCAATCTCTTCTTCTGTTAGTTCCCAAAATGTAACTTCCGTACGTTCATAGAAAGTTACCGTTTTTTCTTTTGAAATGAGCGCAACACCTGTATATACTTCATGTGTTTTCCCTGACAGTAATTGCAACATTTCCTTTGCCTCCGCCTCATCGGAAGGCTTTCCAAGAATACGTGACTCATATGTAACAATCGTGTCTGCCCCTAACACTATACCATCCTCATGATTTTCTGCTACAGCAGAGGCTTTTTGCAAAGCAAGCGACATCACGATATCTGAAGGTGACGAATACGCACCGATTGTTTCTTCTATTTCACTCACAACAATTTCAAATGGTACATCCGCTAGTTCAAGTAATTCCTTCCGGCGTGGTGAGCCAGAAGCTAGAATAAGTTTTTTCATATTTTCTCCTTTCTTTCTTGCACGTAACAGAAAAATATAACTTAATCGTATCAAATGAATATCTTTCCCACAAATTGAAAAAAATATCATTTTCTTTTCAGGAAATTGACTCTTCCCTTTGTATACGACTATATTCTGTACACAAAAAAAGCACTTTGATCTAAAATACAATCCAAAAGAAAGAAGTCTCGGCACTTCTTTCTTCTCATTTTATTATCTTACTCTTTTGCTTTGTGCGAAACCACTTTTTCATAAGAAAGCAAACCATCAATGATAACTTGATTCAATTTAGCTACTGCTTCTTTATTAGTTTGTCCTTCTTTTATTGTTTGCATAGCTACTGATGCATACGTATATATTTTTTTTACATCCTCACGCTTAATTGATTTCCCCTCTTTTTCAATTGCCTTCCATTCCTTTTCAATCGCTTCTATTTCTTTCGGATTACTTTTACTTCCAGGTTGTATACTAGTCGAGTATTTTACAAAATGAATGTATAAGGACTGCAACTTACTTAACAATGGACCCGATTCTTTATCATTTTTCAGCAATGCCCGGTCTGTAATTTCCCATTTCTTTTTCAAAACTGATATACCATCTTTCTTATATTGTTCAATCAATTTCTCTGCGGATTGCTCGTCACTAGAAATTCCAACTACAAGTGAATATTTATCATCCATCGGTTTAATCGCTGCTACGCCCCCATTATCTTTCCACTCCTGAGTAGCTGCCTGTCCTTTTTCTTCAGAAGAATAGAGACCTCCTTGCACGAAATATAAGGTGATCGGTTCTAAAGCAGCTGCATTTACCTCTTTCGTTTTTTCTGCTTTTTTCTCTTCAGCCGTTACTTCATTTCGCTCTGCTTCATGATTCTTTTCTCCACTTGTCACCGTAGTTTCCCGAACTGTACCTTGCCCCGTTAACAAGTGAAGCATTCCCATCCCTAACACTGTGCCAATAATGATCGCGGTAGCAACTATAACAATAAAAGCATTATTCCATTTCTTCCGGTGCTGTCTGATAGATGGCAACTTATTTTTTTGAAACGGCACTACATTTTTCGGTGTTTCACTCTCTACTACTATCCAATCAAACTCATCTTTTTCCTTCTTCTTTTCTTCATACTTTGCTTCCGTTCCATTTACTTTAACCGAGATTGTTCGTGATTGCTTGTCCATACCCTCACACCTCACCTCTTATCATTGTCCGCATCATAACATATTCACTTCACAAAAAAACGAGATATTTGTCGGAGAGGTTCGTCAAATTGTCCCATATAGTTATCCTATATGTATGCATTTGACTTCATTTGTAGAACAAAAAAACTAGGGTAGCCGCTACCCTAGTTTCTTTCACAAATGTATTTTCGAACTTCTGAAATGAAGTAAAGAGAGCCCGTTATGATGAAAACATCCTTTTCTTGAAGAGCATTCAATTTCGTATCAATAGCTTCTTTCCAATTCTCAAAAACTTGTTTTGTTTCCTTACTTGAATAAGAAGCAAGCTCCTTAGCAGAAATCGCACGATCAAATGTGAATGTTGTAAAAATCATTTCATCTGCAATTGTTTCTAATTGTCCTACCATGTTATTCAGCTGCTTATCACCAAGAGCCGTAAATAAAACAATGACATTTCTATCGCTATAATGAGCCTCAACTGTTTTTACAAGACTTGCAATTCCTTCGGGATTATGTGCACCATCTATAATTACGTCAGGTTTACTTTGTAGTCGTTCAAATCGACCAATCCAATACGCTTCACTTAATCCTTCACGAATATGCTCTTCCCCCATTAAGAATGATAGATATGTTTTAAGGTACATAACTCCCATCAGCGCCAATGCCGCATTTCCTACTTGATGACGCCCTTTCATTGAAATCCGAACTTCCTCAAAAGAAGAGAACGGACAAGAGAAATCAAAGAGCTCTCCATCTTCATCAGAACGCTGATGCACTGCCGTAAATTGCTTTCCGATTTCATAAAGGTTTGCATTTTTTTCTTTGGCAACCTTCTGAATAACCCCAAGTACTTCTTCATCCTGTGCGCCCGTAATAACAGGAACACCTGATTTAATAATCCCTGCTTTTTCATATGCAATTTCTCCTAGCGTATTACCTAAAATATGCATATGATCATGACCGACATTTGTAATCATCGTTAGTACTGGATGAATAACATTTGTAGAATCAAAACGACCTCCAAGCCCTGTTTCAAACAAGACGATATCACAGAAGTTTATTTTACCGAAATAGCAGATTGCCATGACCGTAATAATTTCAAACTCTGTCGCTTCTCCTAAATTTGTTTCATCTAACTTTTCAACAATTGGTTTTACCATGTTTACAAGCTCAGTAATTTCTTTATCTGCAATTGGTGTCCCATTCACACTAATTCGTTCATTAAATGTTTCAATATATGGAGACGTAAATGTCCCAACTTTATATTTTTCTGCCTCCAACATATAACGCATATATGTTAAAGTTGAACCTTTTCCATTTGTTCCTGCAAGATGAACACATTTTATATGACGCTCTGGATTTCCAAGCTCTTCTAACATCCACTGCATTCTCTCTAATCCTGGTTTAATACCAAACTTTAATCGGCTATGAATCCAACCTATTGCTTCTTCGTATGTATGTACCACTTGTGCCATTCCCCTTTCAAATCCAAAAAAGAACCAAGGCAAGAAATCACCTTAACTCTATTATACGCAAATAAAAGAGACTCACCAATATAGTGAGTCTCTTTGGAACAACTTTTATTTTTGAAGATCAGCTAGACGTTGGCGAACTGCTTCGCGTTTTTCTAAGTAATCTTGCTCTTTCGCACGCTCTCCTTCAATAACTGCTGCTGGAGCTTTTGCTACGAAACCTTGATTTGCAAGTTTCTTCTGTACACGTTCTACCTCTTTATCGAACTTCTCAAGTTCTTTTTCAAGGCGTGCTTTCTCTTCATCAAGATTGATTAAATCAGCTAACGGTAAGAACAACTCTGCACCTGATACGATTGCAGTCATTGCTTTTTCTGGTGCTTGTAAATCCGTCTTAATCGTTAATTCACTTGGATTACAGAAACGCTCGATGTAAGAACTGTTTTTCGTAAGCTGAGCTAAAACTGTTTCGTCTTTTGCTTTAATCTGCATTTGAACTTTTTTGCTCATTGGCGTATTTACTTCTGCACGGATGTTACGAACAGAGCGAATGATATCAACTAGAAGATGCATTTCAGCTGCCGCTTCTTCATCTTGTAAATCTTCGCGAACTGTTGGCCATGCAGCTACTGTAATAGATTCACCTTCATGCGGTAAGTGTTGCCAGATTTTCTCTGTTACGAACGGCATGAATGGGTGTAATAGACGCATCGTTTGGTCTAGTACATAAGCTAAAATAGAACGAGTTGTTTTCTTCGCTGCTTCATCTTCACCGTATAATGGTAGTTTTGCCATTTCAATGTACCAGTCACAGAAATCATCCCAAATGAAGTTGTATAACGCACGGCCAGCTTCACCGAATTCATATTTATCCATGTTACGTGTTACACTTTCAATCGTTTCATTTAAGCGAGTTAAAATCCACTTATCTGCAACAGATTTTTCACCAGTTAAATCGATATCTTCATATTGCATATCATCCATGTTCATTAATACGAAACGAGATGCATTCCAAATTTTATTAATGAAGTTCCAAGTAGATTCTACTTTCTCCATGCTAAAGCGTAAATCTTGTCCTGGTGCACTTCCCGTCGATAAGAAGAAACGCATTGCATCTGCACCGTACTTATCGATAACATCCATTGGATCAATACCGTTACCTAGAGATTTACTCATCTTACGCCCTTGCTCATCACGAACTAAACCATGAATTAATACATCCTTAAATGGACGCTCTCCTGTAAACTCTAAACCTTGGAAAATCATACGAGATACCCAGAAGAAAATAATATCATAACCCGTTACAAGCGCATCTGTAGAATAGTAGCGTTTGAAGTCTTCATCATTTTCATTTGGCCAACCAAGTGTTGAGAATGGCCATAACGCTGAGCTAAACCATGTATCAAGTACGTCGTTATCTTGATTCCAGTTTTCGATATCTGCTGGTGCTTCTGTACCTACGTATACTTCACCAGTTTCTTTATGATACCAAGCTGGAATGCGATGTCCCCACCATAATTGACGAGAAATACACCAGTCATGAATGTTTTCCATCCAGCGTAAGTATGTGTTCTCGAAACGATCTGGTACGAACGTTACTTTTTCTTCTTCTTTTTGTTGCAGAGCAACAGCCTTTTCTGCAAGTGGCGCCATTTTTACGAACCATTGTGTTGATAAGTAAGGCTCAACAACTGCTCCGCTACGCTCACTATGACCTACCGCATGCATATGAGGCTCGATTTCTACTAATACGCCAGCTTCTTGCAAGTCTTTTACTAACTCTTTACGGCATTCAAAACGATCCATACCGTTATATTTACCAGCTTTTTCATTCATTGTACCATCTTCGTTCATTACAAGAATGCGTGGTAAGTCGTGGCGGTTACCTACTTCAAAGTCATTCGGATCATGAGCTGGAGTAATTTTCACAACACCTGTTCCGAAATCTTTTTCTACGTACTCATCAGCAATAATCGGAATCTCACGGCCTACAATTGGAAGTGTAACTGTTTTTCCGATTAAATGTTTGTAACGATCATCTTCCGGATGAACTGCTACTGCTGTATCACCAAGCATTGTTTCTGGACGAGTTGTCGCAAGACGAATATGACCAGAACCGTCTGTTAACGGATAGTTCATATGGTAGAATGCACCTTGAACCTCTTTATGAATTACTTCTATATCAGAAAGAGCTGTGCGTGTTGCTGGGTCCCAGTTAATGATATACTCACCGCGGTAAATTAAACCTTTTTCGTATAATTGAACGAATACTTTATTAACCGCATCAGATAAACCTTTATCTAATGTGAAGCGCTCACGCGTATAATCTAATCCTAAACCAACTTTTCCCCATTGCTGACGAATGTGAGAAGCATACTCTTCTTTCCATTCCCATGCCTTTTCAAGGAATTTCTCACGGCCAAGATCGTAACGTGAAATACCTTCTTCACGAAGTTTCGCTTCTACTTTTGCTTGCGTTGCGATGCCTGCATGGTCCATACCAGGAAGCCATAATACATCGTAACCTTGCATACGCTTCGTACGTGTTAGAATATCTTGAAGTGTTGTATCCCAAGCATGACCTAAGTGTAGCTTACCTGTTACGTTTGGAGGTGGAATTACAATTGTATACGGCTGTTTTTCCGCATCTCCTTTTGCTTCGAAATATTGGCCATCAAGCCACCATTTATAGCGGCCTTCTTCAACGGACATATGATCATATTTAGTTGGTAAATTCTTTTCCGTGTTTGACATTATTTTCCCTCCTTCAGAATAAAAAATGTCCCTCATCCAAAAAGGACGAGGGACATCGTGGTACCACCTTTATTTACAAACAAATTCAAAATTTGCTTATACTCTTAATTTGATAACGGACAGATCCGTCTTTTCCTAATGAGAATGAATCCGTTCAGAAAAGATGCTCCAGGGCTACCTTCTAACATGACTATCTAGAGAATCTCACAGCTAATAATTCTCCTCTCTGCAGACGTTTAATGTTATACTCTTCCCCTTCAACGCATTTATATAATTGTTATTTATTATATACAATAGTGTAAAAAACGAAACCATATTCGTCAAGATAAAAATATTTTTCAGCATTTTTCTACAATGGATAGATGCTATACTTTCCTATTTGATAAAAACAACCTATAATCATCAATCAGCTTAACTATTTTTTCTGTAATATATATGAAAGTCTGCAGCACAAGCACCTTAGGTATTTACCCCGCATACTGTAATATTACCCCTTCATCTTTTAAGATTCATGTACGGCAATAGCCTTTCTATACGGAGGAATGATTATGCGACGTTACAAACGCACCTATAATTTTTCAGCCCCTTCATGGGTTAGAAATTTGCAAACCATATTCGCTGATTTTGCAATTCCACTTACTATTTTCCAAGGAATTCGCACTTTACTACTTCCTACCTTTTTAGACTTTATCATCCTTATCATCTTTGTTGTAGCAACGATTCGCTTGCATTTTCAGCCGTAGCCTCAAGATACTTGAGACTACGGCTGTTACTCATTCCCTTGCTGCGCTGCTTGTAATTGTGAAATAAAATATTCTATATTACTTACAAGCCAATGCGCTTGTTGTAACATTTTCACACCTTGAAGTTCTTGCTTTTCACTACGACTCTGCTGTTTGCTTGTATAAGATTGAATTTGCCGAATAAATGGAGAAGGATATGTTAGATAAGCGAACATAAGAAGTTGCTCTTCTTTCGTAAACGGAAAATTCTTTTGATACACCTGATACCATTCAAAACGATCGTTTCTCGCCATTGGGTATGTGTTCAGTGAGCGGGAATAAAAACGGACAAGATCTTGAACTGGTGTTGCAAACTGAGATTTTTCCAAACTAATAAAATAACCATTTCGTTCATAATCGAATAAAAAATGCTTCATTGATACATTGCCATGGATAAAAGAAACTCGTGTTTTTTCTTTCTCTTTCATCACTTCATGCCACTCTGAAAGCTGTTTCGTTGCAAATTCACGTGCCCTCATCACGTGATGAAAATACGTACAATACTGTAGTTCAAACGGAGACATATACCATTTCGCCTCAGATTCTACAAGAAATTTCTCTAAGAACTCCCCATCTTCCTCCCAACGCTCAGAGACATTTTTATAATGCTTCTCTAACGTTTCTTCCGTATATGATTCTTCTTTTACCGTCCTTTGGTGAAGCAGCGCTAACGTCTGAAACATTTTGTGATATTGATCATTGTCATCTCCACTTCCTTCAGCTCGCTCCAGCCAGGGCATTAAATAATAACTATATGTTTCATCGTTCAAAATGTGATTCCCATCTATTGCATGGTAAATGGGTGCATAATGTGTAAATCCCTTTTCACGTAAATATTGAATATGATACATTAAATGATTTCGCTTCAATCGATGAGATGGTAATTTTTTTAATGCATATGGCCCTTGATTCGTATAAATTTTTATGACACTTCCGTGCTCTTCCATATGTTGGACATCTAATTGATACCGCTGTACGATCGGTGCATAACGATCCCGTAATTCTATATCCATACGAATGATCCTTTCTCATTCAAAAACGTAAAATAAAATTCCTTTTAACTGGAATAACCGATTTCTATAGAAATGCAGATTGAAAAACCGACATAAAGCCTAATCTTTAAGTGGAAGAAAGCATTAGAAGCGGTCAGTTCCTTTTTTCGCCCCATACCACGTGAGAACAAAAGGTGAAGATAAGTGGGGATTCATCCTCCTGCTGGGAACCCTCACGCTATCTTCCTCATTTCCATCTAAATCTTGAGGTGGGGGATCTTACTGCCCGCTCATAGCAGGATAAACTAGGACGAAAGAAAAGAGGTGAGTGAAGAATCCTCTCCACTCACTTTGTTTTTGCTTTTGGCACAGGTATATATATAATTTGTCCTGTAGTTAAATACACATCATCTGTTTGGTTCACGCGATGTAAATGCTGGACAGTCGTTTCATATCGCTCCGCGACCGATTCAATTGTATCCCCTTCTTGCACAAAATACATACGTAATTTCGTAAACTCTTCTTCCGGCTCTTTCGTAAATAATTTTGTTAAGTATAATGCATTTTCATCTCGTTGCGAGTAGGATGCTTCCTCTTGCTCTTCTTGTAATTTCTCTGCTTGTTTTTTCTTAAAATCCTTCCGGCCGAACAATTCAAACTGTGGGGTAGTTTCTTTCGCTTCTTCCCTTTCTTCTTCATGTCCTTCTAGTAGATGTTCTTCCTCTTCTAATTCTTGTTCTTTGCGCTCCTCTAATTGAAACGGCTCAAATGCATAATCTTCCCATCCGTCTGATTCTGTATGAACTACTACTTCCTCCACTGATCCTTTATCCTCATCCACCACTTTTGTTTCCTCAACTCTACCAACTTCCACATTCTCCATTTCTTCCTCTTGTACTTCATACTGCATTCTCTCGTCCTCGCATAGACCAGAAATCGATATATCTGCTAATAGTTGCAAGCAACCATTTTCTTTTAATTCATAATCAAATTCCTCAATGGAAACATACAATTCTTCAACTTGTTTCACTCGGTTTCGCGGAATCGAAATTTCTAACGGAAAAGAGTGTACAAGTTCGTTGACACCATCTTCTCTCATTTCTACATAATCAATGGATTTCGCTGGAGATACGTCTCTTAATGAAAACTCAACCTCATCTTTCCTTGCAACATATTCCCCTGTTAAATCTAATTGCCCTCTCACAATCACTTCGTATTCAAGCTCTTCTATCTCAACGTCTGGATCTAACGAAATTGACAAAAGTTCTTCGACTTCCTGTCCTTTTTGGAACCAAACCGATTCTTTCAATGAAAAACGTAACGAATGATTTGTTGTCACTTTTTTTCCCCCTCCCAAACTGTATGTCATTACAGATTTATGTGCATGAGAGTCATTTTATGAGTAAAAAAATCGAACTGCATACATGGGATTCTGATTGATTTTTTTCATATATCAGCTTTCCAACAATATCCCCATAATTTTCAGCTATATATATAAAAAGGTTGCCAGGATATGATCCCTGGCAACCTTTTTACTTTATGCTTTTAATTTTGACATTGCAATTTCTGCCGCTGCAATCGTTGCTTCAATATCAGCATCACTATGTGCTGTTGATAAGAATAAGCCCTCAAATTGAGAAGGTGGTAAGAATACACCCTGCTCTACCATTTCACGATAGTAAGCTGCAAAGAACTCTAAGTTTGAAGTTTTTGCTGCATCGTAGTTAATAACTGGTTTATTCGTAAAGAATATACCAATCATAGAACCGGCACGGTTGATATGGTGCGGAATACCGTGTTTTTCAGCCGCTTTACGCAGACCATTTTCTAGCATTTCAGCTTTACGTTCAAACTCTTGATAACACTCTGGCGTTAATTGTACTAACGTTTCATAACCTGCAGTCATCGCTAAAGGATTACCGGATAATGTACCTGCTTGATAAATTGGTCCGCTCGGTGCAACTTGACGCATAATTTCCGCTTTACCACCATATGCTCCTACTGGCAGACCACCGCCGATTACTTTTCCTAAACAAGTTAAGTCAGGCGTTACACCGTAATACCCTTGTCCGCAGTTATAAGCAACACGGAACCCTGTCATTACTTCATCAAAGATAAGCAAAGCACCATTTTTCTCTGTTACTTCACGAAGTCCTTCTAAAAATCCTGGCTGAGGTGGCACAACACCCATATTTCCAGCGACCGGCTCGACGATCACACAAGCAATGTCGTCACCGAATTGGTCGAAAGCATATTTTACGCTCTCTAAATCGTTATACGCTACTGTAATTGTATTTTGTGCTACACCTTCAGGTACACCAGGGCTATCTGGTAAACCAAGCGTCGCAACACCAGAACCAGCTTTAATCAATAGGGAATCGCCATGCCCATGATAACAACCGATAAATTTCAAAATTTTATTACGCCCTGTATAACCACGTGCTAGACGAAGCGCACTCATTGTCGCTTCTGTTCCAGAGTTTACCATACGTACAATTTCAATAGACGGCACACGCTCAATTACAAGCTGCGCTAATTTATTTTCAATTTCTGTTGGCGCACCAAAGCTTGTTCCTTTTTCCGCAACAGCCTTTAATGATTCTACAACACGATCATTGGCATGCCCATGAATCAGTGGTCCCCATGATAATACGTAGTCGATATATTCATTCCCATCGATATCGTACACTTTAGAACCTTTCCCGCGCTCCATAAAGAGCGGATTCATACCAACGGATTTAAATGCACGAACTGGACTATTCACACCACCAGGCATTAAATTTTGTGCTGTTTCAAATGCTTCAATCGACTTATCAAACTTTTTCATTATTGTGCGCCTCCTTCTTGTAACCATCGTGCTGCATCTTTTGCATGATACGTAATGATTAAGTCTGCCCCTGCACGTTTCATGCTTAACAATTTCTCAAGTACAATGTCTTTTTCATTAATCCAACCATTTTGCGCTGCTGCTTTAATCATCGAATATTCTCCGCTCACATTATAAGCAACAATTGGTAAATTGAAATTGTTCTTTACATCGCGAATAATATCTAAGTAAGAAAGAGCTGGTTTTACAATTAAGAAATCTGCTCCTTCCATTACATCTGATTCCGCTTCACGGAATGCTTCCATACGGTTTGCTGGATCCATTTGATACGTTTTACGATCGCCAAATTGTGGTGCACCATGTGCTGCATCGCGGAATGGACCGTAAAATGCAGATGAGTATTTCACAGCATATGACATAACCGGCACGTGTGAAAAACCGTTCTCATCTAATGCATGGCGAATCGCCGTTACAAATCCATCCATCATGTTAGATGGGGCAATAATATCCGCTCCTGCCTTCGCTTGACTGACCGCTGTTTTCGCAAGAACTTCTAGCGATGCATCATTTAAAATGATTCCATCCTCAATAACACCGCAATGTCCATGACTTGTATATTGGCATAAACATGTATCTGCAACTACTACTAACTCTGGGAACTGTTCTTTAATTTGTTTAATTGCACTTTGTACAATACCGTGCTCACAAAATGCAGAAGATCCAACTTCATCTTTTTCAGCAGGCAAGCCAAATACGATAACAGATCGAATACCTAAATCTACCACTTCTTGCATTTCAGCTTGCAGAAGATCTAAAGAAATTTGATATACATCTGGCATAGAAGGAACTTCGTTACGAACATTCTCTCCCTCTAGTACGAAAATAGGATAAATAAAATCTTCTGTATGTAAAAATGTTTCACGTACAAGTGCACGCATGTTTCCGCTTTGTCTTAAACGACGGTGACGATTAAACTGTAAAGAATTCATAGATTTCTATCTCCCATTCTTTTATTTAAATTATGCATTTTGATTATATGTTGAAATGCATTGTATTAACGCTTCTACTGTATATTCTTTCGGAACAATTACATCAGAAAAATAACGACTTGCCTCTTGCGCTGTTATTGGTCCTATACAAGCAATTGTACATTTTTTTATCCATTCTCTCCAGTTTGTGCCTTCAAGTAATTTCACAAAGCTGGTAACGGTAGAAGGACTCGTAAATGTAACAATATCTATCTTACCTGATTCTAGATTGGCGATGAGATCTTGCCGCTTCTCATGATTCGCTTTCGTTTCATACACAACAAACTCTTCTAAAAACACACCAAGTTTACGCAGCTTATTTGGAATAATATCTCTAGCTAAATTCCCTTTTGGAAATAAAATACGTTCTGTCCCATTTAACTCTCTTACAAATTCTTTAGCGAAAGCTTCCGCAACAAAATCCGTTGGGACAAAATGAACCTCATAACCTCGCTTTTTTAATTCTAGCCCTGTTTTCACGCCTACTGCAGCAATGCGAACAGTAGAGGGAATTCTCTTATACAAACCATCTAAAAAAAATTCCACACCATTTTTACTCGTAAAAATAACCCAGTCATATGTGTTAAGCTGTTGAGATACATTTTGAAATTCCTGCTGAGATACGCCTTCTATATGCAAAAGCGGAATTTCCAATGGAATTCCGCCCTGTTTGTTCACCGCTTCACTCATTTGTTTTGCTTGATGCTGGGCACGCGTAATTAGTACTGTTTTTCCAGCAAGGACATCCATGATTAATGTTGCTCCTTATTTGCAGCGAGAATGAGTTCTTTTGCTCCTTGCTCAATTAAACGATTCGCTGCCTCTAAACCAACTTGCTCCGGATCCACACCTGTGACAATTTCTTTTAACAAAATGGAACCATCCATAGAACCGACAAGCGCTGTTAATTCAATTTCATCTCTCTCCCCAAGTGTTGCATAACCAGCAATTGGTACTTGGCAACCGCCTTCAAGTTTATGAAGAAATACTCGCTCTGCTGCGACTGTTCGCTCTGTGACAGAGTCATTGATATGTGATAATAATTGTAATAAATCTTGATCATCCCCGCGGCATTCAATTGCTAATGCACCTTGTCCAACAGCTGGCACGCATACCTTTTCATCTAAGTACTCTGTAATAACATCATCTGCCCAGCCCATTCTCTCTAAACCAGCTGTCGCTAAGATGATTGCATCATAGTCTTCTTCTTTTAATTTACGTAATCTCGTATCAATATTTCCACGAATCCACTTTACTTGTAAGTCTGGTCTAGCAGCTAGTAGCTGTGCACTTCGTCGTAAACTACTTGTCCCAAGAATCGCACCTTCTGCTAAATCCTCAAATGATTCCCCATTTTTTGAAATGAACGCATCACGCGGATCTACACGCTTTGGTATACATCCAATTGTTAATCCATCCGGAAGTACAGCTGGCATATCCTTCATACTATGTACAGCCATATCGATTTCTTTTGTAAGCAGTGCATGTTCAATTTCTTTTACAAATAAACCTTTCCCACCTACTTTGGAAAGCGTCACATCTAAAATAACGTCGCCTTTTGTAACAATTTCTTTCACTTCAAATTCATATGGCAAACCAAGCGCTTTTAACTGATCAATAAACCAATTTGTTTGCGTCAATGCTAGCTTACTCTTTCTTGAACCTACAATAATTTTGCGCATAATTTTCTCTCCTCATTATAAATACCAAAAGTGGAAATTGGATAAACTGCTTAATAGAAAAATATTGATTAACATAACAAGAAAGGCTCCAATGTTCCAACTTATAATCTTCTTACCTTGCAATATGTCTGATCCTCGTAAATATAAACCCATGCAATATGCAAATAAAACAACAAAAGACCCGATTACTTTCGTGTCATACCAATGAAAATTATCTAGTTTGGTATATCCCCATATACATCCAAGCAAAATAGCTAATAGAAAAAACGGAACAGAAAATAAATTTAATCCATATGACATCGACTCAAGCTTCCGTAAATTTCCCAACCGCCTTAATCTCGCATTCCATTTTTTCTGTTTTAACAATCGATATTGCAATAAGTACATAATGGAAAAAATAAACGACACTGTAAACGCCGCATAAGAAATAATCGCCATTCCTACATGTACGTATACAAGCTCTGAAACTAATTGATGCGCAAGTACCGGCGACATTTTTCCGAGCGGGGTAAAAATAGAAAAAGCGCTTACGCCAAAAGCAATGACATTTGTAAAAAAAACTAAAAAGTCAATGCGCATAAATCGATTGATTACGAGTGACATTGTAATTAATAACCACACGTAAAAATAAATTCCTGACAATAATGTTAAAATCGGATTCGTCTCTGATTCCGTGGCCCGAAGTAACATGAAAATAGACTGTAATACCCATACAATCGCAAGTAACCAAAAAGCAATTCGATTCGCCTTTCGGTTACTTTGGAAATAATCTATAAAATATAAACTAATGCTACAAGCATATAAAATAATTGCAATATGATAAATAATACTGTTATTTAAAAAGCCCATCCGATCATCCTTCCAGTTATAAAGATGGAACGGATGCTATCCACACTCGTTTTTGTTCCGGCTCTTCTATATGTTTCACAGTCTCTTCTTGTACCTCTAAATCAAAAATCTTTGCAAATAAAGCAAGCTTTTCTACAGCCTCTTCTTCAGTAGCCAACTCTTTTGCTACTAAAATTGGATCTTTCAACATTTGGTTAATAATACTTTTTGTATGCTTACTAATCACTTTTCTCTCACGATCACTAAGCGTTGGAATTTTTCTTTCAAGACTTTGCATCGTCTCACTTTGAATTGCTAGCGCTTTATCACGAAGAGCTGATATTAACGGAACAACACCAAGTGTATTTAACCACGCCTTAAATATAACGATTTCCTCTTCAATCATAAGTTGAATTTTTTCCGCCTCTTTTAAACGCTCAGCACGATTCGCTTCTACTACACCTTGCAGGTCATCAATATCGTATAAGAACGAACCTTCTAACTCATCAATTGCGGGATCAATATCACGAGGTACTGCAATATCAACCATAAATAGTGGACGACCTGAGCGCATACGCTCCACTCGTGTCATCATTTCTTTCGTGATTACATAGTCAGACGCCCCAGTTGAACTAATTAAAATGTCCGCTTCCAATAATGCACACTGCAATTCACTTAACGGCTTCGCATGCCCCATATACTTCTCGGCCATTGTTTCCGCTTTCGTAAGTGTGCGGTTAATTACCGTTACCTTATGAGCCCCGCTTCCGTATAAGTTTTGTAGTGCAAGTTCACCCATTTTTCCAGCACCAAGAATTAGCACGTGACAATCTGTTAAATCACCAAAAATTTTCTTTCCAAGCTCAACAGCTGCATAACTAACAGACATTGCACTTTCACCAATTGTTGTTTCTGAATGAGCGCGCTTTGCTAATGTAATGACTTGTTTAAACAATTCATTAAAAACTGTCCCTGTTGCTTTTACCTCTTGTGCCTCTAAGAAGCTATTTCGAATTTGACCTAAAATTTGCGTTTCACCAACTACCATAGAATCTAATCCGCACGTTACACGGAATAAATGTTCAATCGCACCATCTTGTTCAAAAATAGACAAGTATGGTGAAATTTCTTCTATCTCAAGCTGAAACCAATCAGCTAAAAATTTCTTAATGTAATATCGTCCCGTGTGTAATTGATCGACGACAGCATAGATTTCTGTGCGGTTACACGTTGATACAATGACGTTTTCTAACACGCTCTTTTGATTTTGTAATGTTGTCATTGCCTGCTCTAACTCTGCTGCCTGAAATGTTAGTTTCTCACGAAATTCTACAGGGGCTGTTCGATAATTTACACCAACAACAAGAATATGCACGCAGCATGTCCCCCTTCAACCTTTTTATCACTTTATCTACTATCATAATACAACTTTCCTGTTATGAATCTGACAATCGTGTGAACATCGACAAATTATTTTTCTGATTTTCACACCTAGTAAGAAATACGTTACTCAGCTAACTATATAAATACAAATTGAAAAACCGACATAAAAACCTAACCTTTAGGTGGGTGAGAGCATCCGGCCATGCATAGAAGCAATCAGAATCTCTTTCTAATACCAAGTAAAAACAAAAGAGCAAGCAAGTAAAGATCATCTTTTGTCCTTTATAGTAGCAACTTATATGTTGGAAAATCAAAATGTATGTACATCTTACTTTATAATCATTATAAAATAACAACTCTATTTGTACGTTACCAAAAAAATTTCTCAGAATCAAGTGATGGAAACTATTCCATAGGAAATAGAAAAACTATCTTTGTTTATCTTCTTTCATCATACAGAAAAATATGTATGATTGTTCCAAAATGTAACAAATTATTTCATATTGCACACGACGTATGCCCGTATTCAAAAGCAACTAGAGGAAATATTGAAGTCACATTAAACGTACTGTAAGAGGATGTTCAAAAAGTCCGGTAAAGATAGCTTTCGCATTTCTTCGCACTCTATATCTTCCCTTTTGAACCTGTACTAAGTAAACAAAAAAACGTGCGACAAATCGTCACACGTTTTTTGTTTTTGTAAATTTATGAATTGCTTTCCACGCCTCTTCTTTTCCAAGTCCTGTTTCTGAAGAAAATAGAACGACTTCATCGCCAGCCTCGATATCAAGCGTTTCCTTTACAACTTTCAAATGCTTTTGCCATTTCCCTTTCGGAATTTTATCAGCTTTCGTTGCGATAATAATCGTTGGGATTTCATAATGCTTTAAGAAATCATACATCATGACATCATCGTTTGTTGGCGGATGACGTAAATCAACTACTAATACAGCCGCATCTAATTGCTCACGCGTTGTAAAGTATGTTTCGATCATTTTACCCCATGCCGCTCGCTCTGATTTCGATACTTTCGCATATCCATAACCAGGCACATCAACAAAGTGCATCATTTCATTAATTAAGAAAAAGTTAAGTGTTTGCGTTTTTCCTGGTTTAGAAGAAATACGTACTAACTTTTTACGATTTAAAATTTTATTAATGAAGGAAGACTTCCCAACATTAGAACGACCTGCTAATGCAATTTCCGGTAAGTCGCTATCTGGATATTGTTCTGGTTTAACAGCACTAATGACAATATCTGCTTTTGTTACTTTCATTGTTTCACTCCTACTAATGCGTGCTCCAATACTTCATCTAAATGAGACACAAGCACAAACGTAAGGTTTTCTTTTACGCTTTCTGGAATATCATCTAAATCTTTTTCATTTTCGGCTGGCAAAATAATTTTTGTTAAGCCCGCGCGGTGAGCACTTAATGTTTTTTCTTTCAAACCACCAATTGGTAATACACGACCACGTAGCGTAATTTCTCCGGTCATCCCTACTTCCTTACTTACAGGTACACCTGTTAGTGCAGAAATTAGAGCTGTTGCCATCGTAATACCTGCTGATGGACCATCCTTCGGAACTGCTCCTTCTGGAACGTGAATATGGATGTCATTCTTTTCGTGGAAATCTGGATCAATATGAAGTTCTTCTGCACGAGAGCGAATATAACTAAATGCAGCCTGTGCGGATTCTTTCATAACATCCCCAAGTTTCCCTGTTAAAATTAATTTCCCTTTTCCTGGTGAAACAGATACTTCAATTGCCAATGTATCACCGCCAGCAGCTGTATACGCTAAACCAGTTGCCATTCCAACTTGGTCTTTCGTTTCAGCTTGCCCATAACGGAATATATGTTTCCCAAGTAAGTCTGTAATATTTTTTTCCGTTACAACAATACGTTTACGCTCTTCTGTAACAATGATTTTTGCCGCTTTACGACAAACCTTTGCAATTTGACGCTCTAGCGTACGAACACCCGCTTCACGTGTATAATAACGAATAATTTCAAGAAGTGCTTCATCACGAATTTGTAAATTTCCTTTTCGCAAACCGTGTTCTGTTAATTGCTTCGGTAATAAATGTTCACGAGCAATATGCACTTTTTCAATCTCTGTATAACCAGCAATCGAAATAATTTCCATACGATCAAGAAGCGGGCCTGGAATGCTCGCAAGTGTATTTGCCGTTGCAACAAACATTACTTTAGATAAGTCATAAGGCTCTTCAATATAATGATCGCTAAAGTTGTGGTTTTGTTCTGGATCTAATACTTCAAGTAACGCAGCGGATGGATCACCACGGAAATCATTGGACATCTTATCAATCTCATCTAATAAAAAGACTGGATTGATTGTTTTCGCTTTCTTCATCCCTTGAATAATACGGCCCGGCATTGCTCCAACGTATGTACGACGGTGACCACGAATTTCAGATTCGTCACGAACACCACCAAGAGAGACACGGACAAAATTACGATTTAACGATGTTGCAATAGAACGTGCTAAAGATGTTTTTCCAACACCTGGAGGGCCAACTAAGCAAAGAATCGGTCCTTTTAAAGAATTGGTTAGCTTTTGAACAGCTAAATACTCTAGCACACGCTCTTTCACCTTTTCAAGACCGTAATGATCTCTATTTAAAATTGTTTCAGAATGTGCTAAGTCAATCATATCTTCTGTTGCTTCTGTCCACGGAAGTGCTAATAACCAATCTAGATAATTGTGAATAACACCGCTCTCTGCAGAACTTGCTGGTAACTTTTCATAACGATCTAATTCTTTTAAAGCGGTTTTTTTCGTCTCTTCCGGCATTCCTGCCTCTTCGATTTTTTCACGAAGTTCTTCTACTTCGCCACCTTTACCTTCTTTATCACCAAGCTCGGTTTGAATTGCCTTCATTTGTTCACGCAAGAAATATTCTTTTTGCGTACGCTCCATTGAACGTTTCACTTTTTGTCCAATTTTCTTTTCTAAACTAAGTAGTTCTTGTTCATCTTGAATAATGGAAATAAGTGTATGTAATCTTTCTTTTACTGATATAATTTCTAAAATATCTTGCTTTTGCTTTGTCTTAATTGGTAAATGGGAAGAAATTAAATCAGCTAAGCGACCTGGTTCTTCCACATCTGCTACTGTTGCAAATGTTTCATTCGATATTTTTTTCGAAACTTTAATATATTGCTCGAAATGTTCTAGCAACGTGCGCATAAGAGCTTTTTCCTCTAGAGTGCCCTCTTCTTCTTCTGTTACTGTTTGAATCGAAACTTTTACTACATCTTCTTCTTCAATAAATTCTACTATTTCTGCTCTATGTAAACCTTCTACAAGGACACGAAGCGTACCGTTTGGCAACTTTAACATCTGCTTTACTTTCGCTACTGTACCCACACTATATATGTCATCTTCTTTTGGATCATCGATATTCATTTCTTTTTGCATTGCTAAAAAGATGATATTTTCATCCATTGCTGCCTGCTCTAGTGCTTGTATCGATTTATCACGTCCTACATCAAGATGCAGAACCATCGTTGGATATACGAGAACGCCTCTTAATGGTAGGAGGGGCACAATTCTTTCGTTCGTATTCATACTAGACATAGCACCTCCATAATAAATTAAACTCCTGTTCAACTATTTTATATTACAATACACCTTGATGCAATTACAGAGATTCCTTGCAATTGCAAATCTCCTGTTTTTGCTCTCCATAAAAGAAAAAAGGGACCTCGCTTAAGCATACAAACTTAAACGAAGTCTGGCAAATATTATATGTTCTATTTCGCATTTACCCAAAAAGAAATCACGTCTTAGAATCCTATTTCATTTTACATCGATTGCACATCACCTTCATCTAGCTTGCGATGCACATCGATTTCACGATGTAAATTTTCCTGAACGAATGTTAACGCAAAAACTTCTGTTAGTTTTCGAACAGGAATAATCTCAATACCCTTTATCGTATATAGAAATGGCTGCATGTTTTCAGCAGGAATGATAACTTTTTTTGCTCCTGCCTTTTTCGCTGCTTTCACTTTTGCATATACGCCGCCTACTGGTTTGACTTCTCCATGAATGCTTATTTCTCCAGTCATCGCTATTTCATTATTCACATACAATTGATGAAGCGCTGAATATACCCCTGTTGCCATTGCAATTCCTGCCGACGGCCCATCAATTGGAACACCACCAGGGAAATTAATATGTATATCGTACCCTTCTGGTAACAAGTCGAGAGAACGAAGAACTGTTAAAACATTGTCAACTGAGCCTTTCGCCATACTTTTACGACGAATTGATTTCGTTTGATTACCAATGCTTTCTTCTTCCACAATTCCTGTAACATTTATCGTACCTTTGTCCGTAGCTGGAATTGCCGTTACTTCGATTTCTAATAGTGCCCCTGTATTCGGTCCATATACTGCAAGACCATTTACAAGACCAATCTTTGGAATTGGATAAATATGCTTTTCATATTTCGGAGTAAGCTGACTAGAATGAACGACCCATTCAATATCCTCATCTTTAATAAATGAGCGTCCCTCATTTATTGCCATCCCTGCAGAAATTTGTACAAGATTAATGGCCTCTCTTCCATTTCTTGCATACATTCCGATCAGTTCAATACCTTGCTCTCCAATTTCCATCTTTACTTTTTCAGCCGCATTCTTTGCTACTTTTTGAATTTCTTCCGTATCAAGTTCACGGAAGAAAACCTCTAAACAACGAGAACGAATGGCAGGAGGAATTTCTTCCGGAGAACGAGTTGTTGCTCCAACTAAGCGAAAATCTGCTGGTAATCCTTTTTGAAAAATATCATGTATGTATGTTGGAATCATTGAATTTTCTTCACTATAGTATGCACTTTCCAAAAACACTTTGCGATCTTCCAATACTTTTAACATTTTATTCATCTGGATTGGATGCAATTCACCAATTTCGTCAATAAATAAAATGCCGCCATGCGCATCTGTTACAGCACCTTTTTTCGGCTGAGGAATTCCCGCCTGTCCCATTGCACCTGCACCTTGATAAATGGGATCATGCACTGATCCTATTAACGGATCAGCAATGCCACGTTCATCAAAGCGAGCGGTTGTTGCATCCAGTTCAATAAATGTTGCATTCATACGGAATGGAGATTTTTGATTTTTCTTTGCTTCTTCTAACACCAGACGTGCTGCCGCTGTTTTTCCGACTCCAGGAGGCCCATATATAATGACATGCTGTGGGTTTGGTCCACAAAGTGCTGCCTTTAATGATTTAATCCCATCCTCTTGCCCAACAATATCTAAAAAAGACGTAGGACGTACTTTTTCAGCAAGCGGCTCTGTCAAAGAAATCTCGCGCATCTTGCGAAGTTGTTCTAATTCTTTTTTCGATTCTCGATCAATTGAAACTTTTTGTGTTCGCTGGTTTTTGAGCAAATGCCAAAAATACAATCCGACAATTACACCAAAAACAAGTTGAACAAGTAAGAATATATTTGTCCAGCTCATAATTCATTTCCTCCCGCTATGTTTTACCATTTAGTATTTCCTGGGAGGAAAGGTGCTAAACATAATAAGAAACAGCAATTATAAAAATTGCTGTTTCTCTTTTTCACTATGCAGATGTCTTTGTATCAAGTACAGTACCGTCTTGTAACACCAATTTTGGCGGTGCATTGTCCACTACTGTTTCTTTTGTAAGAATACACTTCTCGATATCTTTACGAGATGGAAGCTCGAACATTACATCTAGCATTAAGCCTTCAATAATAGAGCGAAGTCCACGGGCACCTGTTTTACGTTCAATTGCTTTTTTCGCAATTTCAATCAGTGCTCCTTCTTCAAATTCCAACTCAACATCGTCAAGCTCCAATAATTTTTGGAACTGTTTTACAAGCGCATTTTTCGGTTTTGTTAAAATATCAACAAGAGCACCTTCATCAAGTGGTTCTAGGTTCGCAATAACTGGAAGACGACCAATAAATTCTGGAATTAAACCAAAGCGTAAAAGGTCTTCTGGTAATACGTGAGATAAAACATGCTTTTCATTTACATCAGCATTTTTCTTCTCTGAACCAAATCCAATTACTTTTTCACCAAGGCGACGTTTAATAATTGGCTCAATGCCATCAAACGCACCACCACAAATGAATAAGATATTCGTTGTATCAATTTGAATAAACTCTTGATGCGGATGTTTACGGCCACCTTGAGGCGGTACACTTGCTACAGTACCTTCTAAAATTTTCAGAAGTGCCTGCTGTACCCCTTCACCAGATACATCACGTGTAATTGATGGATTTTCTGACTTACGTGCCACTTTATCAATCTCATCAATATAAATGATTCCTTTTTCCGCTTTCTCCACATCGTAATCAGCTGCTTGGATAAGTTTTAGTAAAATGTTTTCTACATCTTCACCTACATATCCAGCTTCTGTTAGAGATGTTGCATCTGCGATTGCAAATGGAACATTTAAAATACGCGCTAACGTTTGAGCTAGTAATGTTTTACCACTACCTGTTGGCCCGATAAGGGCGATATTACTCTTCGCTAATTCTACATCATCAATTTTGCTGTTAGAATTGATGCGTTTGTAATGATTATATACCGCTACCGCTAATGCTTTCTTCGCATTATCTTGTCCGATGACATACTCATCTAAGATTTCACGAATCTCTACCGGTTTCGGTACATCTTTGAATTCTACTTCTTCGTCCTTCGCAAGTTCCTCTTGCACAATCTCTGTACAAAGCTCAATACATTCATCACAAATGTAAACACCTGGACCAGCAACAAGCTTTCGGACTTGCGTTTGTGTTTTACCACAGAAAGAACATTTTAATTGTCCTTTTTCATCATTAAATTTAAACATATTTTCACACCCCTTACAAAGTGCTAATCTCTTGCCCTCGTATGTACACGATAAATGTATCGTATGTAAATACATATTATGTCACTACGTGGCGAGAAATACAAATAATATGACTAGTTATGTACAAATAAAAAATTTTTAAAACTTTTGAAATATGTATATTCGACTTTAGAAGGATCATTTCCTTCTTCATCGAAAAGTTTTGTAAATATATTTATAGCTATATTTACAAAACAAGGCACGATCAAAAAATCGCGCCTTGTTATTTTATTATGCAGCTTTGCTGTTGTCTACTAAGAAGTCTACAGCTTTACGAACTTTAATGTCTTCAGATAAAGCATCTAAGCTTCCAAGAGCTTGTGTGATAGCGTCAACTGGCATGTTGTACATTGCAGCCATTTTTTCAACTTCTGCAGTTACTTCTTCTTCAGTAACTTCGATTTTTTCAGCTTCAATGATAGCTTCCAGAACAAGGTTGATTCTTACACGTTTTTGTGCATCTTCTTTCATTTGCTCTTTTAACTTGTCAGCATCAGTACCTGTGAATTGGTAGTAAAGCTCAAGGTTCATACCTTGTTGGCTTAAGCGTTGCTCGAATTCACGAACCATACGATCTAACTCAGTTTCAATCATAGCTTCTGGAATTTCGATTTCAGCGTTAGCAGCAGCTTTTTCTACTACTTCGTCACGAACTTTGTGCTCAGCTTCGTGCTTTTTGCCTTCTTCTAAGTTTGTGCGAAGTTTTGCTTTTAACTCATCAAGAGTTGCAACTTCTTCGTCTGCATCTTTAGCGAACTCATCATTTAAAGCAGGAAGTTCTTTTGCTTTAATTTCATGAACTGTTACTTTAAATGTTGCTGGTTTACCAGCAAGTTCTTCTGCATGGTACTCTTCTGGGAATGATACTTCAACATCTTTTGACTCGCCAGCTTTTAGACCAATTAATTGCTCTTCAAAACCTGGGATGAATGTACCAGAACCGATTGCTAGAGAGTAGTTCTCGCCTTTTCCGCCTTCGAATGCTTCGCCATCAACGAAACCTTCAAAGTCGATTACAGCTGTATCGCCGTTTTCAGCAGTACCTTCTTCTTTAACAACAAGCTCAGCTTGACGCTCTTGTAAAGATTTTAATTCGTTCTCTACATCTTCGTCAGTTACAGTTGTTTCAACTTTTTCTACTGCTAGTCCTTTGTATTCACCTAATTTTACTTCAGGTTTAACAGTAACTTTTGCAGTGAAGATTAAGTTTTCATTTTTCTCGAACTTCTCGATGTCGATTTCAGGATGAGCAACTGGGAAGATACCAGTTTCATCGATTGCTTCACCGTATGCTTTTGGTAAGATAATATCTAAAGCATCTTGGTATAAAGATTCCACACCAAAGCGTTGTTCGAATAACGGACGAGGCATTTTTCCTTTACGGAAACCAGGTACGTTAATTGTTTTTACTACTTTTTTGAACGCAGCGTCGATAGAGTTGTTTACTTCTTTAGCATCAACTTCAATTGTTAAAACGCCAACGTTACCTTCTAATTTTTCCCATTTTGCAGCCATTTATTCTTTCCCTCCAACTATAATAATGTATGCACATACCTCTACAGATTGAGTTTCCTATTATTTCTTTTTTAGAAACAATAAAAAGCATGAAAGCCAATTTATTCAGGCTTTCTAATCTTCTAGCAATAAGCCTTAAGACATGCGAGATCTCAATCTATTATTTGTCTATAAGACAAACACGGTATATTTTGTTCGAGAATAATATGAAACATATTAAGTAAGAGAATTGCACTTCTCTTCTCTTACAAACAGGCAGAACTCTGCCTTTTGCAACCCTTACATTATAACATAGAATATTCTCGTTTCAATAACTGAACGATTCTTTTTCATAATTATACGGGTAAATGCCCTTCCCTCTCCACGCGTAAAAACCATTGATAAGCAATATGAAACTCTTCAACAGTAATATTATACGCCGCCATAAGGGCCTCTTCATCGATGATCAATCCGAAACGTTTTCTCCCGATCCGCTCTAGAACAGCTGCCCACACTTCGTGCTTATCCATTAGTAATGGAAACGGAAAAATACTAGTTTGCATCTCTCTCCAATATGTAATAATTGCCTCAAATATATCTGGATGATCATTTTCTAATCGATTAGATAATATATGTATAACCCGCTTCGAACACTCATCATTATGACCCAAATGAGCTGGGATAACCATTATTTTTTCGCCAAATTTCTCTACTTCTATTTCTTCTTCTATACGCTTTTCTACCATTTTGTATATAATAGAAGTTTTTAAATACGGATGTCGCGTGCTATCAATAAGAAATTTCTGTAAAGCTGGCAAAGCTTTTTCGAGGTTCTTAATTGAAAGAGCATTAATTACCTGCAATTGCTGCCCAAAACTTTCCACAAATAGATTCTCCGAAAATTCTTCCAGATCAAAATCGGATTCTATCAGTGTTGTTTCATCGCCGTTTAGCATACTTTCCGCAAACTGGGCAAGCTGTGCTAATTTCTCTCTTTGCTCTACGGTCAATTCTTTCTTCTGCAAAACTTCTTCAACAGTTTCAATTACACCTACATAATCATTTGTTTGAACTAAAATTGTCACGTATGTTTCAAGAATATCCCCAAACAAAACTGTTCCTGTTTCAAGCAACTTCTCACATCGCTCTTTTGAATCTTCCATTCGCTTTAATTCTAATAAACAAATAACCGAAGCTAATTCTGTTTGTTCTGTTTCTCCATTATACTGACGTAATATTTCAAAACAGCGCAATGCATCCTCGAACTTCCGCTCCCGCAGCGCCATAAACCCTTGGTCAATATAACGCTCTGACAACTGTGGAAACAATACGACCGTATTTTCTTTTTTATCCATACGTCCGCCTCTTTTTTTAGATTTTAAATCTCTTCAAAGTAAATATAACAAATGACTGTTAAGAAAACAACTTTCCAAACACATTTGTTTGAAATATAAAAATATTTAACTTTTATGATTAAAATAAAAAATTCACACTAGAAAATCTTTATTATATAAAAAAAACCTCAGCAAATGACGCAGAGGATTTTCGCATTAATGGAAAGCTTTTATAATTGTAGGATATAAGAAAAGAGTAATCATTTGGAGAACAATAATTGTAACAACAATCATACTAAAAAAGAAGATCGGCTTACTTTGTTTCATAAGAAACATAATAATAAGCATAATGCAGATAAGTACACACATAAAAAATAAACTTGTAGTAGAACTCAGTATTCCGCTAGGAACAAATAACAATAGTATAACACTACAGATACCTATAATTCCGAATAACCATTCCATTCATCTACCCTTTCCCTCTCATAACCATTCTCTCTATGCCATTAAATGTTTTACAACATCAATTACATCTGTTAACTTCTCATATGCAACAAACCCAAAAGCTACCGTTAAAGCTGTTACAATTAATCCTTTCATGTTTTCTTCCTCCTCGTTTCATCTTTGTTACCTCTATTATAAAGAACTGACCAATTGTTACCATCGAACTTCCTTACACTTACCTTACAGAATTGTAAGATTACAAAATAAAACTTAAACACTCCTCTTTCAATCATGTTAAAATAATTTCATGCAATTCAGAATTCAAAAACTGAAGGGGATGATACCTATGTTCAAAAAAGTAGCTGCTGATGTTCTCGGATTAAGCGATGTAGGTTCTGTGATTACACCGAAAGATTACGATAAAGTCGATGCCGACGATTATGTTATGCATGAAGATGGTGAAAAGATTTATTTTCTCATTAAATCAAAATCAGATGAGTATTGTTTTACAAACAAAGGGTTAATTCACTTAGATGGCACGAGTGCCACGAGTAAAAAACGCACACTACGACGCTTTAGCTATAGCAAATATCAAATTAGAAATGTAACGTTAGAAACTGCTGGTACAATTGATTTAGATGTGGAAATTAAATTTCATATGGGGGATGAATATTACTCAATTGATGTTCATAAAAAGCACATCGAAGAGCTTAAAGACTTATATAAAGCACTTCACAAAATCGAGGAAATTTCCTATGAAAATGATATTACATTACAATACGCTCAAAAAAGCTTAGACATGGCTTCGAACACATTTAGCCGTATTACAAACGCCCAACTTAATTTAGCAGAGCAATTTAAAGAAATGAATCAAATTGCCTTCAACTGGCTTGTTGATACGAAAAAACAATATAACGTGAAAGATTATGGGTTTGTGTTTGAAAAATTTATTAACAACTAATTGGAAAACAAATAAAAGCGAAGAAGCCGTCCTAAAAGGTCGTTGAATATAGAAAATGAAAATAATCTACCATTAACGAGACGAAACGGACTTTATAGTAATAAACTGGAAAAACTATAGAGGTATAAAAAAATGGACAATAAACTTCACGAACTCAATAAACAAAAAAAACCGCTATTCGTCACTGTGTATGACCAACTATATAAATTAATTATGGATGGAACATTTCCTTTAGACAGTCAACTTCCAACAGAACCTGAATTGGCTAAAATCTTTGGTGTAAGCAGAATGACATTAAGACACGCGTTAGCACTTTTACAGGAAGATGGATTGGTTAAAAATATCCATGGAAAAGGAAATTTCATTACAAAATTTCATCATAATGAAAGTAGCGATGGCTTGGAGAAGTTGGGGAATCCCTTATATAAATGCTATACAGAAAAAATAGATGATATCGAACTTAATTTCCGAATTGACCTAGTAACGGACTATGCAATACAAGTATTAAATCAAGAGATGACCGCGGTGGTTGCATTGGAACGATGGTATAAAAATCACGATAAGATAGTAGCGTTTGCTTTTACCATGATGCCAATAGAAGCCGTTTCTAAATTAAACCTTGACTTGCATAACGAGAAGCAAGTATTGGAAATGTTGGAGGAGAAAGTATATGAACTTGCTAATTCCTCTACCATTGAAATTAAACGTTCTAATTCCGCCAATACTCCATCATTAAAATATCAAATTTTCCACGGGGAGGAATTTGATTTAATTTTAGAAAGTGTATATATCAGCGATAAATACCCTGTGGTTTATAATAAATACTATATACCAATAGAATTTAGTCAAATTAGGATTAAAACATCTAAATAACTGAATGAATAATTCATCATCTCTTATAAAGTTCTATATTTAATTTGGAAGCGATGTATTTCATACGAAATACATCGCTTTTTTTGTAACAAAAAAGACAAATTCCAAAAGAAAGATAGGTTGTGAACAAAGAAAAGGTATGATATCCTTTTCATTGTTCAGATGCGTACAAGCTTTTAGACAACTAGACAATATTGTATATTCAACAGAGTTATCATGCACAATCATGAAAGCGTAATCACTGAGTGAAATATTTTTTGGTTGTTCATGAAAACGTTTCCTTATTAACTTCGTAAAAAGGACAGGTATCCTTTTCATTATTAAGGCGCATACAAGTTTTTAGATAAACAGACAATATTATATAGTTCAAAGAATTATTATGCATCATCATGAAAACACAATCAAAAAGAAAGATGCTTTTGGTTGTTTATGAGAACGTTTCCTTTTAAGCACCATAAGAAGAAACGAACAAAAATGGGTACAACTGTGCACAAGGAACCCCCGCATATGAAACAAATGGTTTAGAAATTACTGAAACCATCTTTTTACAAAAGAATTAATTGGTAGTTAAAGGCCAAACAATCATGACTCAGAAAGACCATTCCCTAAATAACAAGAAGAGAGGAATATAACTATGTCTACAATAAGTGCAGATGTAAGCACGAAAAAAACGCAGGAATTTAGCGCTAAAAAAGCAGTACCTTTTACCTTACTGTTATTTCTATTATGTTTAGTAATTGACAATTCATTTAAGATTATTTCTGTTGATATGGCAAAGGATTTTCACATTTCAGCGACAACCGTTAGCTGGCAGGCAACATTAGCTGGTCTTGTGATTGGAATTGGGGCAGTCGTTTACGCTGCTTTAGCGGATTCTGTTAGTTTCAGAAAACTTTTTACCGTTGGGATCATTTTAATCTGCGTTGGTTCCGCTATGGGATATATTTTGCAACACTCGTTTATACTAGTTGTTATCTCACGTATTATCCAAACTGCCGGTTTAGCATCAGCTGAAACGTTATATGTAATATTCGTTACAAAGCATTTACCTGCAGATGAACAAAAGAAATTTTTAGGATTAAGTACAAGTAGTTTTGCTCTTTCACAGCTTATCGGGGCATTAACTGGAGGTTATGTTTCAACATACTTCCACTGGACAACTCTATTTTTAATTTCTTTAGTAACACTTTTCACTCTTCCTTTTATTTTAAAATATCTTCCTAAGGAAGAAGCGACAAACAGTCATGTAGATGTATTAGGATTATTTCTAGTAGGAACGATTTCAGCATCCCTACTACTATATATTACCGATTTCAATTGGATGTACCTTCTCTTGTTTATTGTTGCAATTGCCTTGTTCCTTACTTATATCAGCAAGAACTCAAAGGCTTTTATCGGTATATCCTTCTTTCAAAATAAACAGTTTATCTCATTGCTTGGCGTTGCTTTTATCATTTACTCTGTACAGTTAGCATATATTTTCTTATTTCCATTCTTGCTTGAAAAGATGTATGGTTTGAAACTAGATACCATTTCACTATTATTGATTCCTGGCTATATAGCAGCTACGATAGTCGGGGCTCTTTCTGGAAAAATTGCGAAGGTTATGGGAAGCAGGCAATGTATTACAATCGCTATGGTTAGCATTATGATCAGCTTGCTATTAGGCGGATTCTTTATAAAAACTTCTGTTATTGTATTCGTAATATCTATGGTTCTTTTCTCTAGTTCATTTGCATTCATGTATGCACCATTACTTGATTCTTGCATTTGTACGATTGAAAAAGAAAAAACAGGAACAGCAATCGGATTTTATAATTTAACACTTAATGTCGCTATGTCAATCGGAATTGCCTATACAGCCGCAATGATGGACCATTCTGCATTGAGAAAAAATTTCCTAGGGATTATAAACAATTCGGATGCTTCCATGTTTAGTAATATCCTATTTATCCTCGTACTCATTACCCTTTTCAGTTTATCTCTGTACTGGGTATTAGTGGGACGAAAAGCGACAAAATAGATTTATAATAACCTTAAAATAATTATTTCATGTGAGAACCCTAAGACCAAAATTTTAGGGTTCTTTTTTATTAAATAAAACCTCCAAACACTTCTTTTTTTAGTCGCAAAAAAACTCCCTAAATTATATTTAGGAAGTTGATTTCTTCAAAGGTAGAATCGTTTTATTATTACCTAAAAACACAAAACCGTTAAGTTCATAATGAACTTAACGGTTTTAAAAGACGTCCCAGGAGAGATTCGAACTCCCGACCGACGGCTTAGAAGGCCGTTGCTCTATCCTGCTGAGCTACTGGGACATGGAGCGGGTGAAGAGAATCGAACTCTCGACCAGAGCTTGGAAGGCTCTTGTTTTACCACTAAACTACACCCGCATATTTTGTTTTTATTTTTACTTAATATCTTATCGACAAGGTTTATTATATTTGCACACAGGGATAAAGTCAATACTTTTTTTCAAAGAGGATAATTTTTCTTATCCTCTTTGAAAAGTTTTATGTGCAACAACTTTTCCATTTAATGTTTCAAATCGAATTTCAATGTTATTTTCATTTACTTCTAACAAAGTAAATGTTTTTTCTTTACGGGAACGCGGCAATACAATGCTTCCAGGATTGATAAATAAAATATCATCAATAAATTCCGCACCTAACATATGTGAATGTCCAAAGCATACTATATCCGCTTCCACTTCTTTCGCACGATACAGAAGTGTTTGCACAGTCATTTTAACATTATACCGATGACCATGTGTGACCAAAAAGCGCATTCCATCTACATCAATAATAATTTCTTCTTCAAAACCATTATAGAAATCGCAATTTCCTTTTACTACTTGGAATCCTTGCAAATCCTGGTGATCCGGTGTTAGTTCTGAATCACCACAATGAATCATAACATCTACATTTCCCTCATATGTTTCTTTTAATTGTTGTAATTCTTTCGTAGAACCGTGACTATCGCTTACAATTAAAGCTCTCATCGGTCTCTCTCCCTCACTCTTCTTCTAAAAACCACGCTGGAATTTTCTCCTCTAACTTACGAAGAGCACGCCCGCGGTGACTGATTTCATTTTTCTCATCCGAAGTTAGCTCGGCCATCGCTTTTTTATATTCTTCTACATAAAAGATTGGGTCATATCCGAAACCATTTTCACCACGAGGTTGATTTAAAATCTTTCCTTCACATGTACCATTTACAATAACCGGGTTCTTATTCTCTTCTGGAAAAGCAACCGCTAACGCGCAATAAAAACGCGCTGTACAGTTTTCCGCCGGAGTACCCTCTAATTCTGTTAAAACTTTATCAATATTCGCTTGATCATCTTTTGGTTCACCTGCATAACGAGCAGATCGGACGCCAGGTTTTCCATTTAACACATCGATAATAAGTCCAGAATCATCTGCAATAACAATTGAATTTAACTGCTTACATAAACTATCCGCTTTCAAAATTGCATTTTCTTCAAATGTTTCACCAGTTTCTTCGACTTCTTCGATGTGAGGAAAGTCATGAAGAGATTTTACTTCTAAATCAAATCTCTCAAATAACTCGGCAAATTCACGTACTTTCCCCATGTTTTTCGTTGCTACAACAACTTGTTTCATTTGTCCACCTCTATTCTATGTAAGATACAATGTCGCCTAATGCTTCTTTTTGTTTTTCAACGAGTTGTAAAATCCCGTTTTCTGCTGCATCAAGTAATTCATTTAATTCCGCACGGCTAAATGTCGCTTCTTCTCCAGTTCCTTGTACTTCAACAAACTGACCTTTTCCTGTCATAATGACGTTCATATCAACATCAGCTTTAGAATCTTCGGCATAGTTTAAATCTAAGACTACACCCTGGCCTTCAACAATTCCTACAGATGTTGCAGCTAAATAGTCTTTTACTGGAATTTTAGATACTTTCTCTGCTTGTAATAACTTTTCAAATGCTAATACCATCGCAACATAAGCACCCGTAATAGACGCAGTTCTTGTTCCGCCATCTGCTTGAATTACATCACAGTCAATCCAAACTGTTCTTTCCCCAAGTGCTTCCAAATCAACAACCGCACGTAATGCTCGTCCAATTAAACGTTGAATTTCCATTGTGCGACCAGTTACTTTCCCTTTACTAGACTCACGAATTGTACGTTGTTCTGTTGCACGCGGAATCATCGCGTATTCCGCCGTTACCCATCCTTTTCCTTCGCCTCTCATAAATGGCGGTACACGTTCTTCAATCGTTGCCGAACAAATCACCTTCGTATCTCCAACTTCAATGAGTACAGATCCTTCTGGATGCTTTAAATAATTTGTATGAAGATGTATACGGCGTAGTTCTGCCGCTTGTCTACCATCTACTCGCATAAAATAACCCCCTAGTAACTGCTACCTGTTAGTATAGCCCATTTTCAAATTCTGATATGTATAACAATAAGAAGAGGAACTCAAAAAGAAATTCCTCTTTCTTATATAAGTATATCAAATTATTTATGATTAAAAACTACCTGTATTCACGTTTTGCGGACGATTAACAGGTTTTGTTAGTTTCTCACCTTTCTCAGTAACAAGATTTGCTTTTCCATTTACTTCAACAGAAACATTTTTTACATGTTGCTTTTCTGTTAAAGATAAAACGAGTGATTGCAGGACATAATTTGAAATCACACTTTTCCCTTTATTAGCATATATATTTTCATTGAAATTCAATGTAACTTTTCCATCCTGCAATTTCGGTTCACTAACGAGCTTTACATCAGGATTAAAATCATTAAGTAAAGATGAACCCGACGGCCCTTTTACAAGCTCATTCACAACCGTTGCAATCTCATTTTCCTTTCCTTCTGCCACGCGGCGTGTTACCGGCACATAATACTGTTTTTTATTATTTTGCGCCAAGAAATAAAGTGTAACTGACTTCGTATTCGTAACATCTGCCACTTGCTCATCATCAAAGTTAATACCATCAGCACGGCTCACACTTTCCCCAAGCGGTGTACCTCCAACAGGCATCTTTGCTAATTTTTCACCATTAATTTGAAATTTGACTTGCTTAATGTTCTTAAATTGCGTCAATGTCCACGCTACAGATTCAACAATTTGGCGCTCTTCTTCCTTTTTATAGCTTTTCATTTCTTTTGAGAAATCAACAACCGCCGTGCCATCTTTCTTCACATCAACTGACAAAGTTGTATTCGCTGGAAGAACAGCTCGAAATCCATTTGGAAGCAGATTTGTTACCGGCCCATCCTTCACAAGATATTCTAATGTTTGTTTCACAACTTCATTTTCTTTCGGAACAGGCATTGCTATTGTTTGCGGTACAACATATCCATTTTTATCAACAAGGTATAACTCTCTTTGTATCGTTTGTCCCTGCTTTTCTTTCTTTGCACTGTCTTTCTTCTCACCATCTGTATACGTGACTTTTTTCGGCGGATCAATTTGCTCTGTTTCTTTCTCCTGATTTAACAAACCGCAACCCGTTAGTAAAACAGCGCTTACCGTAACACAAACAAGCCATTTAAAAGTGGATTTAGGCATACCATTTCCCCCTAAAATCTAAGTTTGTACTATTATGTATACGATCCTTTTATCATTTTAGAACAAGCAATGACAACCTATCTTACAATTTATTAAATAAAAAAACCCCTGATTTCTCAGAAGGTTTTTTATGAATATACTATTAATTTGGTTACAAATTAATATGCTTTACATTTTCAATCGGTTGCCCAAACCATTTAGATGCAATTTCTTTAAATAAATCTATTTTCCCTGTTGTCAAGAAGAGATGATCGCTTTGTTCTTCCCCTTCATTTAACATCTTACTATGATACAAAATCGTACTCACTTCACGAGCTGTTTCATCTCCAGAACTAATTAGCTGCACCTTATCTCCCATTACCTGCTTAATAACCGGACCTAGAATTGGATAATGTGTGCACCCTAAAATCAGCGTATCGATTTCAGTAGCTTTCAGCGGTTGCAACGTTTCTCTCACAACCTCATAAGCCATCTCACTCTCAAAGTTTCCACTTTCTACAAGTTCAACAAACGGCGGACACGCTAAACTGTCTACCATAACACGGTTATTAATAGACTTCAGAGCCTCTTCATACGCCCCACTTTTTACCGTTCCAATTGTTCCAATGATACCAACATGGTACGTATTGGTCACTTTTAAAGCCGTACGCGAACCCGGGTGAATTACACCCACTACTGGGATTGGTAATTGCTTTTGCATCTCTTCTAACACAACCGCAGTTGCCGTATTACAAGCAATAACTAACATCTTAATATCCATGGCCAATAAATGCTCCGTCATTTCCCATGTGAATTGACGCACTTCCTCACGAGAACGCGGACCATACGGGCAACGTGCTGTATCTCCTAAATATATAATACGCTCTTTTGGTAGCTGGCGAATTAATTCTTTCGCTACTGTTAATCCTCCGACTCCCGAATCAATGACACCAATCGCTCTATTCAACATAATCACCCGTTTTCTTATTCATTACCTTATTTTTTTACATATCATTATATATCACATACCTTAGATCTGATAAAACTAAAGTAGCTTTTTAATAGATTTCTAATATGTACCTGTATAGACCAGGGACTTTTTTATTTTGCTCCTTTTCTTCACAATTTGCAAGACAGAAAAATAGCCGACCTTTTATAAAAAGTCGGCTTCACCTGTTATAATTCGAGTTCCCCCATACGAAGAAGCTCAACAACCGCTTGCGAACGTCCTTTAACCCCTAGCTTTTGCATTGCATTTGATATATGGTTGCGTACGGTCTTTTCGCTAATAAAAAGTTCACTTGCAATTTCTTTCGTTGTTTTATCTTGAACTAGTAATTCAAATACTTCTCTCTCTCTTTTTGTGAGTAACGGTTTAGATTGATATGCTTTTTCCTTCAACTGATATAACCCTCCTTGCTTAAGCCGGAGCTGTACGTTTGTAAGTTGGGTGTTTATTTAGTCAAGATATTGTATGAACGAAATGTGCAGGTGGTGAATGAAAATGGGCTAATTTGCATATGTTATTTACATTCTGTATGTAATTCAATCACATGCTATAAAAAGTAGCTTCTATAAAAATCAAACAACATAAATGCGCTTACATATAACTATTCATTTCTTAATTAATTTGTCGCCACTTACTCAATAGAACAAGTATCCATTTATTCAAAAGATAAATGGATACTATGGTGATGACATGAAACTTATGTTAATCTCTATAATTTTGTCACTATCCACAATAGGGGTTGTCATTTCAATGGATATACTACAAGGTTTTAGTATTTTCCATATAATGAAATCAGTTTTAGAATTAAAATAAAGAATAATAACGGAAGATTGCATACTCCTATTCGTATTTTTTCTTCCCCTCCTCATTTCAAAAATTCTTCAGCTGAAAAAATAAAACAACATAGGATTCCACTATGTTGTTTGGATTTTCTTCTTAATCCATTTGAAATATAATTGCCGTTCTCTCCCCAAGTTACTTCACTCCATTTATTACCTCTTTCTTTTCAGAAAGATTCATCGAAAAGGCGCCAATACTACCTAATAGAAATGTATGTATTTATAGCAATCCGCTTTGTACGCAAAATTTTATGTATTGGTGGTGTCATTATGTTTTCGAATTTCAAACGATTTTTAATCGGTAGACCGCTTAAATCAACAGCGCTAGGAGAACAAAAATTAAATAAACTAAAAGCACTCGCAATCCTTTCTTCTGATGCACTTTCTTCTGTTGCTTACGGAACAGAACAAATTTTAATTGTTCTTGCTGCATTTGGAGCAATCGCCTTTTGGTATTCCATTCCAATCGCAGTTGGCGTTTTAATCTTATTAACAGCGCTCATTTTATCATACCGACAAATCATTTTTTCTTATCCGCACGGCGGAGGTGCTTATGTTGTTTCTAAAAAAAATTTAGGTACAAATGCTGGACTTATTGCAGGAGGATCGCTACTTGTTGATTACATCCTTACTGTAGCTGTAAGTGTTTCAGCTGGAACCGATGCTATTACATCAGCTTTTCCGACTTTGCACACATACACAGTTCCAATCGCAGTCATACTCGTTTTATTTATTACAATTTTGAACTTGCGGGGCGTAACGGAGTCAGCATCGATTCTAGCTTATCCTGTCTATCTCTTCGCTTTCGCACTTGTTGTTTTAATTATTGTTGGTGTATTTAAGATCACTTCCGGTCAAGCACCTGCTAATTTACATACGCCAATCGGAACTGTCGTGCCTGGCATCACACTCTTCTTATTATTAAAGGCATTTTCATCGGGCTGTTCCGCTTTAACAGGGGTAGAAGCAATTTCCAATGCAATTCCAAATTTCAAAGAACCTGCTGCGAAAAATGCAGCAAAAACATTAGTCATTATGGGAACAATTCTTGCTATTTTATTTACAGGTATCACATTTTTAGCCTATTGGTATGGAATTGCCCCAAAACATAATGAAACTGTCGTGTCCCAAATTGCTTCAAATATATTTGGAAGGAATTTTGTATACTACTTTATTCAAGGAACAACTGCGCTTATTTTAGTACTAGCTGCAAACACAGGTTTTTCAGCATTTCCATTATTAGCATTTAATTTAGCATCAGATAAATATATGCCGCGTATGTATTTAATGCGCGGAGATCGTTTAGGGTATTCAAATGGAATTATTACACTAGGCATCGGTTCCATCTTGTTAATTCTGGCCTTTCAAGGTAAAACCGAACAATTAATTCCGCTATATGCAGTAGGTGTTTTCATCCCTTTTACATTGTCACAAACAGGTATGATTATAAAATGGTTACGAGAAAAGCCACAAGGATGGCTACCTAAATTACTTACAAACTTATTAGGCGCTCTTATTTCATTAACTGTTCTTCTCATTTTCTTTATTACAAAATTTGCACAAGTATGGTCCATTCTTATTTTTCTACCTATCATTGTTTTCATCTTTCATCGCATCCACAGTCACTATGTTGCAGTAGGTGAACAGTTGCGTGTCAATTTCAATAAAATTCCTGAAAAAGTAACTGGTAATGTCGTAATTGTTCCCGTCGCCGGCATTACAAAAGTAGTCGAACAATCCATCAATTACGCAGAAACCATTAGCGATCAAGTTATCGCTGTATATGTAGCTTTTGATAAAGAGAGTGAACTACGTATGCAGGAGAAATGGAAAGAATGGCAACCGAACATTCGTCTCGTTACATTTGTCTCATCTTACCGAAGCTTAATGCGACCTATCGCAAAATTAATTACGATTATTCAACATAAAGCACTAGAGAACAACCGTTTTGTTACTGTTTTAATTCCGCAGTTCATTACCAAAAAGAACTGGCATAACGTTTTACACAACCAATCGAGCGTATTACTACGTGTCTACCTTCTATATAAGAAAAACGTCATTGTCACGACTGTTCCTTATCGATTTCGAAAATAAGAACATTATGCACCTAAATAGAGGTTTGTTTTCCCCCTTTCTTTTAGGTGCATAACCATCAAAAATGCCTTACAAAAATGTAATCTCCCACCATAAAAATGTAATATAATTCGATAGTTTCCATATTCTTTTCCATGTAAGATAAAAGTATAAAGAATCATCATTACATAAAAAACAACATGGTGATTAAAAAAGGAGAGGATTTTATAATGGAAAAAAAGTTACGTAGATCTGAAACTGATAAAATGTTATTTGGTGTATGCGGTGGTTTAGGAGAATATTTCGATATAAGCGCTAGTATGATTCGCATACTTTGGGTGATTGCGATTCTATGCTTCGGCACAGGTTTTTTAGCTTACCTTGTTTGTTTATTGCTTATGCCACGTTCTTACTAAAAGGCACCGGTGCCCAATTCGGTGCCTTTCTTTCATCTTGTCGCTTTTTGATGAAGCATACTTTCTTTTCGTGTTAACAAATACTTATTTGCTAAAATAAGGAACACACTAGAAGTCCATGTAAACGCTAAATCACGCAATCCTTGTCCGGTTTGTGCATGAAAATTTTCAGCCATCCCACTTTTATTTGCCATCATACAAAAACGAGAGGCAATATCCTTCGCAAACTCATTTTGATCAACTGCTTGTAAAGCCTCAGTCATAATAAATGTCGTCGGTGCCCAAATTGGTCCGCGCCAATATCCATCATCTCGATAATAGGGACTTCTTATACTCTCTGTAGCAAATCCATGTTTTGTCAAAAAGTGATTTTCTTTTTTCAATTCTGTAAGTAAGCTTTCAATAATTTCTTTAGGTAACCTTTTTCCTAAAATGAGGGGTATATATAACACGAGACTATCTGATACTTCATATGAATGATTCCCAGATTGCGGGGCAATAAAACGGTTTTCTCTCCAACAATGTTGAATCATACGATTAAGCGTTGTATTTGCTCGCTCTCCCCATTGCTTTGCCTCTTCCTCAAGCCCAAGTTTCTCCGCAACCTCCGCTAATACTTCCATTTGTAAAATAAGAAATGAGCTTAAGTCTGGACTCTCAATAGGAGCACCGCGGTGAAAAATCGTACTATTATCCCAACCACTATCATTTCCATGATTATATTGAGGAATCCCATCCCCATCATCATCTCGATATGTAAACCACCAATCTGTCCATTTGCATAACGGTTCATACACTTCTTGTAAATGCTCTTCTGTTATAAAATCTGCATGTTCCATCATCCATTTCAGCGTCCACCCATGAATAGGTGGTTTACAACAATTCCACAGCCCACTTTTATCGTTAATATAATCTGGTAATACACCACACGCATCTTGCTTATCGAAGAAAATCATAAATTGATCCCACGCCACTGTCGGTTGATGCATCGCTAATGCCATCGCATTAAAACAATGATCCCAGCTCCATATATTCGTCATCCAGTTTTTTGACATATACATCGCTTTTCGCGGCAAATACCCTTCCGCTTCTACCATACAAGACCATGTAATATAAGCCGCTAACTCTCTCCCTTTCAATAAGTCTTTCGGGACAGCCAATGTATGGCGTAACCAATTTACAAAATTCGTCTTAGTAGCATCTACTGCCTCTGTGAATGTCTTCGTCTCCTTCGGCTTCTGTAATACTGTTTTATATTCCGTTAGTTCCACATCAATCCCTGATTTTTCATCTTGCGCACAAATATCAACAATAATATGTTTACAACGAAGCTCCTCAAACGGGGCATCCATATGCATAACCCCTTCTATAGCAGATAAATGAAATCTCATTTCTTTTGAAAAGCTATTAATTTCCCATCCACCTTGTTCACTTGGAATACAGTAATCATACGAACTTGTAATCCCAATAAAACGTAGATGCAATCGATCCGAAGAAAAGCGAATTGTATCAGAATGAGAAAAACAAATCTTCACATCACCTTCTGCAGTCTGAAGTGTTAGTAAAGATGGCGACATCTTCGTTTCACATGGTATAACCTGTCCTTTCCGATTTAATACCTCTATTTTAAACACTTCACCAAAATCATCGTCACCACCGCGAATATTTCGAATCAGTAATCCGTTATCATAGTTTAAAGAAATCACTAAAAAAGAACCATACCGGCTAAATGGAACTTGTTGTAAATCAAACATTTATATCCCCCCTAGGAAAGAGCCCTACCAATAGAATGGCCCTCTTGTAATTTATGATTCTTTTACAATCTCAAAAGCTCGTTTATGATCCCCATTAAAAGGGACAATGTACACCTCAAACCAGCACGGCTCTGGCTTCAATTGATACTCCGGAAGCTGAGCCGGTCCACAACTCGCGCTTCCTAAACCATTTTGCTTATAATCTAGATGAAATGTAACAAACTCTCTTTCTTGTAATTCATACAAATGCTCTGCTTTCTCTAAATCTTCTGTTGTATAAGGTAAGGCGCTAAAATTAAAATCTTGCCTACTATACGCAACAAACCCTACATGATATTGATCATATAGCGAAACCCACTTTACATCCGTTCGATTTCCCGTCTCTTGCGGAAAAACATACGGGAAGAATAAGTCTTTTACAGCCATTTCATATAAATCTACTTTGTTTGCTTCTTTACTATCCGCATATGATTCGCCTGGTCCACGTCCAAACCAACTTACATTTTGATATTGTTTTGGCAAACGCATCTCGAGCCCCATTCGCGGAAGTGTCTCTGGTAAAGTTCCACTTGGATTCAATCTTGTCTCTATTTTCATAGCCCCGCTTCTTTCAATTTCATACGTATAAGTAACGGCAATTCTCCAGTTCATAACAAGTGGAGCAATAGATCCTGTCACAACAACTTCAACATTTCCATTTTCAAGTTGCAGAGCTTCTATATTTTCTACATCATGCTTCACAAGGTGTACATATTGTTCTTTCCATTTTTTAACTGTATACATATCATTATCAATTGTTGCCCGCCAAATATTTAATTTCGGTCCTTCCTCCATAAGCGATTGTCCTTTAAAGGTCCAGTTTTTCATACGCCCTGTTACAGAGTGAAAAGAAACCGCGAAATTTTCACCAGTAACGCGAATTTCCTCCTTTGTTTCATGTAAAGTTAATGGTCCGTATAACTGCGAATCTTTTTTTCTTCTTACCTTTTGCAAAGCTGGAATACAAAATTGTTCCCAAGCTATTTCATGGCCTGCGACTCCCCAATTTGTATCTGTTCCTAGTACAGTCGACACGGTTACATAGCAATCCTCTTCTGTATGAAGGGCTATATCATCTATAAAAGGCAACTGAATCTCACAACTCTCTTTCGGTAACAAAGGCGGGGCATCTATAGAATCACTCGCAATTACTTTTCCTTCTTTTTTTACAGTCCACTGCACACGATGCCCTCTTAACGAGCGAAAATCATATATATTTTGTATTGAAATCCTACCACTTCGAATGTTTATTTCTCCTACTTTAATAGGTTCAATTATTTTCTTGTATTGCAACAACGCTGGCGATGGCGTTCGATCTGGCAAGAGTAGTCCATCAATGCAAAAATTACTATTATGCGGAGTATCTCCAAAGTTACCTCCGTATGCAAAGTACTCTTCTCCACCTTCATTCACTTGACGTAATCCGTGATCAATCCATTCCCAAACAAAGCCACCTTGCAATCTTTTATGACTATAAATCGCTTCCCAATATTCTTTTAATCCACCTGGTCCATTTCCCATCGCATGGGCATACTCACATAAAATATGAGGTTTTTCCCAATTTTCTTCTTCTGCATAACCAATAATCTTTTCGACTGAAGAATACATTGTACTAAAAATATCAGTGACTTTCGTTTCTCGATCACCTTCATAATGAATAATTCTTGTTTGGTCCAATTCCCTACACTTATTCGCCATTGCAATAAAATTACAACCGAACCCGGATTCATTTCCGAGTGACCACATAATAATGGAGGAATGATTGCGATCTCGAAGTACCATACGTTCCACACGATCTACATAAGCATTTTCCCATTCAGGATCATCACTTAATATGTTTGCATTACCAATTAACTCAAATCCATGGCATTCCAAATCAGCCTCATCAATTACATATAAACCATACTCATCACATAGATCATAAAAACGCGGATCATTCGGATAATGTGCCGTTCGTACCGCATTAATATTGTGCTGCTTCATAAGTATTACATCTTGCTTCATTGTTTCATATGTGACATACCTTCCTGTATCCGGATTGTGATCGTGACGATTCACCCCTTTAAATGTAATGGGAATACCATTAACAAGCAGATTCCTATCCTTCATCTCAATCATACGGAAACCAATCTTCTGTGAAACCACTTCTACAACTTCACCATCTTCATTTCGAATCGTGAACAATACAATATACAAATGCGGTTCTTCTGCAGACCATTTCTGTGGCTTTTTGACAAAAAACGAATGTGTATCCTCTATAACACTTGTCCCTTGTAAGTTCAGATACGATATATGTTGATCTAATACTTCCCCATGCTCATTACAAAATTTATACTCTAGTACATAATTTGTATTCAGTAATTGTTCATTGCAAATCTTTGTACTTAGTTGTAACACACCATTTTCATAATTTTCATCTAGTGTTGTACATAGCGTCATATCATAAATATGCACAGCAGGTTCATGCACAATGTACACATCACGAAAGATGCCACTTAACCACCACATATCTTGATCTTCTATATAAGATCCATCACACCATCTATACACACATACTGTCATCGTATTTTTTCCCATATGAACAAACGATGTAATATCAAACTCTGCCGTCAAACGACTTCCTTGGCTATATCCCACTTCTTCTCCATTTATCCATAAATGAAAGGCACTATCCACACCTTCAAATCGAATACGAATACATCCACCGTTCCAACTTTCCGGTATATAAAATTCATTTTTATAACAACCGACTTGATTTTCAAATGGAACATGGGGTGGCTGAAGCGGAAACGGATAATATAAATCGGTATAATGAGGCTTTCCGTATCCTTGCAATTGCCAATGCCCAGGTACATGAATCGTATCCCATTCACTACAATCAAATTCACTTAAGAAAAAATTTTCTGGAAGTTGCTTTGGGGATTCTAAGTACAAAAACTTCCACATTCCATTCAGCAATTTGTAATAAGAAGAGCTTTCACGCGTAAAAGATAGAGCCGCTTGTTCCGTTTGAAATGGAATAAAATACGCCCTTCCCTCCATACGATTTCGCCCTGTTACTTGAACATTTTCTAAGTCCGCTAACATGTTACGTTCCATATCGATCCTCCTTTTTGCTTTCACTTTGTCTCACCATTTCTACACTCTATCATTTAAGACCTGTATGTCCCGACTCTTCCACAATATATCGCTGTGCAAAAAAGAAGAGCGCAAGAGGTACAATACTAATTAACAATGTCACCGCCATAATCCCTTCCATATCAACGCCAAACATACCTTTAAACTGCGCTAAGCCTAGCGTTAATGTATATTTGCTTTGATCATTTAAGAAAATAAGCGGTCCTAGATAATCGTTCCAACATCCTAAAATATTAAAAACAGCAACTAGAATTAAAATCGGTTTCATAATCGGTAAATAAATACGGTAGTAAACTTGAAATGCGTTCGCACCATCCATCCTTGCAGCCTCATCTAGCTCCTTCGGAACAGACATAATAAATTGTCTCATTAAAAAGATAAAAAACGCACCGCCAAACCAAGATGGAATAATTAAAGGTTTTAACGTATTAATCCAGCCTAGAGCATTAAATTCCATATAAAGCGGAATCATCGTTACTTCCCACGGAATCATCATCGTTGCTAGTACAATCATGAACAAAATATCCCGCCCTTTAAATTTAAAACGCGCAAAACCATACGCTACTAAAGAAGATGATATTAACTGCCCGATTGTAGAAAGCACTGTTACAACAATTGAATTCCATAAAAAAGTATTAAATGGTTGACTTGTCCACGCCTTTGCAAAATTACTAAATTTAAACTCAGATGGAATCCACTTTGGTGGATATAAATATAATTCTTCTGGTGATTTCACAGATGTTGTAATCATCCAAAAGAAGGGCAATAAAAATAAAATAGAAAAGCCTATTAATAGTGCGTACACTACAATTCGATATATGCGCTTCTTCGTTCTCACACCGTATCCTCCTTATTCATTTTCTACTTTGACTTCATCTCATTTTCGTAATAAACCCACGCTGCTGATGATTTAAAAACCAGTAATGTTAACCCTAAAATGATTAAAAACATAAACCAAGCATTCGCTGATGAATAGCCCATTTTAAAATACTTAAATGCATTTTCATATACATACATCGCGTAAAAATAGGTGGACTTTAATGGACCTCCGCCGGTTAATACAAGCGCTAATGTTAATTGTTGAAACGCACCGATAATTGTTGTAATTAAATTAAATAAAATTGTCGGCGTTAACATCGGCAATGTAATTTTGAAAAATTGCTGCACTTTTCCAGCTCCATCAATGGAAGCAGCCTCATACAAGTTTTGCGGAATATTTTTTAATCCAGCTAAAAAGATGAGCATAAGCGTGCCTTGTCCCCATAAACTAGCAATTACCATCGCAATGAGTGACCAGTTCGGATCACTTAACCAATTTGGTCCTTTTATACCCACAAGCGATAGAAAATAATTCAAAATACCATACTCTCCGTTATATACCCATGCCCAAATCATCGCTAAAGCCACACCAGAAATAACGCTTGGCAAATAGAAAAATGTTCGAAAAAACGCATGTCCTTTTACCTTTTGATTCAGCAAAATCGCTAAAAATAGAGCAATAATTAAATTAAATGGAACAAATAATGCTGCAAATTTCACTGTAATCCATAGCGAATCCCAAAACATCGGATCATTTAGAAACATATCTTGATAGTTTTTTAATCCAATAAATTGAACTTCTCCAATAAGCGGCCAGTCAAAAAAACTAATAAACAGTGAAAATAAAAGAGGACCAAGGGTAAAGGCTATAAAGCCAAATACCCACGGAAATATAAATGCGTAAGGAACGAGTTTCTCCCATTTCATTTTCTTTTTTCTAACAGCTATATTCGTTTCACTCTCTATAGATACTCCATATTTCACCATCCACACCTCTTTGCTTTTACAATTATTTATCCATATACTTCTCTGAATCTTGAACCGCTTTATTTAATAATTTCTCTGGATCTTGTCCAAGCATAATTGCATTAATTGCCGCTGATAAATTCCGGTTTACTTCATCCCATTTTGGATTAAGTAAAAATGCTGGTGTATTTGTTGAACGTTCTAGCATTGTGTAGAACGGTTTAATATTCGTCTCTTCTTCTTTCTTCAATTCTTTTACAACACTAATTCGAACCGGTAAATCAGAAGTTCGCATTTTAATCGCTTCTGGTGAAGAATAAAACTTAACAAACTCCCAAGCTAACTCTTTATGTTTTGCATCTTTTGCAATCGAAACAGCTGATGTAGCAACAAGCCCCTTCACAGGTTTTCCTTTAAATGTAGGAGGTTCTACTGTACCAAAATCAATTTTTGCCTCTTTAAACCCTTCTAATGGCCAGATTCCGCTCTCCCACATTGCTAACTTCCCAGCTTTAAAAATATCGTCACCGCTCTGTTGGTTTTTTCCACCTACTAATACAGCCGTTTTATCCTTTAGCATACTTTGGAAAGATTTCATAACTTCAATTGTTTCTGTACTGTTCATATGTCCTTTTATTTGTTTTCCATCTTCACTTACAAAACTACTACCGTTACTCCAAATAAACCCTTGTAAATCATACGTATCTGGCTCAGGTCTTAAAGCAAATCCATATTGTTTATTGCTTGCATCTGTTAACTTTTTCGCAGTGTCTACAAACTCATCCCAAGTCCAACCATCTTTCGGATATGGAATATTCGCTTTATCAAATAACTTTTTATTGTAATATATAACCCGTGTTGTAAATCCTGCTGGCATACCATATAATTTCCCGTCAATACTAGAGTAGTTAAATAGCCCTTGATAAAAGTCATCTAATTTCATATCCGGATCTTTCTTTGCAAGTTCATCTAAAGGTTCAAGAGATTTATAATAAGCTGGGAAATTCCACATATACATAACATCTGGTGGATTTTTCGCTCCGAAAGATGCTGCAAGCTTTTGATCAAAGCCATCGCCATAAGCCTCCACCTGTACTTTGACTCCCGGATTCTTCTCTTCAAATTTCTTTGCAATTTGCTGCTGAATCTTTAAATTTTTTCCAGCATCCCAAGTTGCAAATCGTAATACTGTTCCATCACTCGATGTTTGTTTCTTTTCATCATCCTTTGATGATTTTTTACTTGTGGTCTCATTTGAGCTACAACCAGCTAAAAATACTATAAGTACGAGCATAAAACTAAGACATACATGTACCATTTTTTTCACTACTTACACTCCCCTTCTCCAAAAAAGTTTTAATTTCTGATTTTTCAGAACAAATAATTTAACCGCTTTCATTTTACCTTTTATGAAAGCGGTTAAAAACATCGATTTGTTCGATTTTTGTTATCAAATTGTTCGTTCAACAAAAGTATGGTGTCAATTTGTTTTATATAAAGTTTCACATTGTTTGTCTCGATATTCTGATGGTGTTGTTCCTGTACACTTTTTAAACCATTTACTAAAATATTTACTATTTGAAATACCGATATGCTCCGCTACCTCTTGAATCGTAAGTGAGGTTGTTTGAAGCATTTGCATGGCAAGTTCAAGTTTTCTTCGTTCTGTAAAAGAATGAAAACTTTCACCTATTATCTTTTTAAAAAGCATACTAAAATGACTTCTGCTTAGCCCTACCATCTCCGCCACTTCTGAAACAACAATTGGCTCTGATAAATGATTCATTGTATACAAAATAGCCTCTTTAATTGTTTTTGGCCAATTGTTAATCGTTACTTTATACTTAATCTCAAGTTCTGCAAATTGCTTCATCGATTTAACTGAATCCATCCATTGCCCGGTGCTGAACAGCTCCCCCGACGTAATCCAATATAGCTCTTCATATTTACTCTTTACATCCATAAACATTTGTTCCATCATTCCCTTATATTTTTCATTAAGAAATAAGAAACATTGATCCTTTCCACATAATATCTTCACATGTGGATTTGATAACTTTTGATCCAGCTCTTGTAATATGAAATGTAATCTCGATTCTGATCTTATAAAACAGGCATAATACCCATCGTTCATCCATTTCCATTCATTATGAAATAAATCCACAAGTATCTCTTGGAACTGATTTTGAAAACCACATAACCATTGAAAAAAATCTTCATAAAAGAAAGATTTTTGCTGTTCAATCACTTCTTCTTCCCTATGGACTGTTAAATCTTTTTGAAATTCTCGTAAATATTGATCCAGCTCCTCGTCATGAAACGATGTTTTCAATAAATAACCTGAAACCCCTAATTTAATCCCTTCCTGTGCATATTCAAAATCACGATGACAACTTAATAATAATACCTTTGTTTTCGGCGCATGTTGTTTAATCTTTTTCACAAATTCAATTCCATTTATAACAGGCATGACAATATCTGTAATCACCACTTCTGGCTCATGTTGTACAAACTCCTCCCATCCTCTCTCACCATTTGGTACATCCGCTACTACTTCCATATTATATACTGACCAATCTATCGCCACTTTCAAGCCCCTTCGAACAATCGTCTCGTCATCCGCAATAAGCACTTTAATGCGTTTCATTTCTGTATCCCTCCCTTTGGCCAAAGAATCTGAACTATAGTCCCCTTCTTTTCTTCTGATTGAATCGTTAATCCGTACTCTATCCCAAAATGCAATTTGAATTTTTGATCGATATTATATAATCCAAGCCCCCCTTTTTGTTCTACAGATGGCTCTTGTAATAAATCCGGTTTTCGCCTATCAGAAATACCACGACCATCATCGGTAATATGTATACATAAGTCACCATTCTCCTTTTCAAATGCCGATAATGTAATAGCTCCTTGTCCATCATCGAAAGCATGAAAAAATATGTTTTCAAATATAGGTTGTAGCGACATTCTTGGAATCTGTTCCCCTTTTATAGAAGATGAGACATCTTGCGTATAAGAAAAATAATTTCCAAATCGAATTTCCTGCACCTTTAAATAATGTTCTATAATAGTCAGTTCATTTTGGAGTGTGACAAGTTCGTTCGCAAAGTTTAAATTCCCTTCTAGCACAGCAACAAGATGATAAATCATTTCACTTATATCATTTGCCCCCTGAAGCTTTGCTTTCCATTGAATCGAATTTAATGTATTAAATAGCAAGTGCGGATTAATTTGATAATGAATTGCCTTAAGCTCAGCTTCTTTTTTCAACTTTTCCTTCTCATATATTTCTTCTACTAACGATTTAATTTTGACAACCATTTTATTAAAATTCACAGTTAAATTCCCTACTTCATCTTGTGAATTTACTGGTATATTTGTATAAAAATCTCCTTTACTTACTTGAGATATTGCATAATCCAAATTCGTGACATTTTCCGTTAGCTTAGCTGAAATTAAAAATGCCAACATAAAAGCTAGGCATAGCGATACAATAATTCCAATTAATGTAACAAACAAAATAATTGTAGAGGATTGATAAAATTCTTTTTCTGGAATAATAATTTCTAGACTCCATTTATTTGATGGAATTGGCTTTTCCCAAATGATATCACCCTTGTTTTTTTTATAATCTTCATCCGTTGTGTAAATCACCTGTTTTTTTTCATCACGAATGGTAATCAGTGCATGCAAATCTGTTTCTAATGAATCAATAAACTTAAATAAATCCGTCGCATCTGTTTCCACTAATATCCGGCTATCTTTCAAACTACCTGTTTGGATTGGAACAAGTAATCCAATTACTTTGTTTTTATCAGCTATTGAGTAATGATTCGAAACATAAATCCCATTCCAATACCCTTGTGATAAATCCCCTTGTCCTTCCCAAAATTTTTCTTGTTTTAGTTTCTGCACATCTAAATACCGATCTCCATAGTAATAACCACTAGGTGTAATCAAAAAGATTCCCTTTGTTTGTGCTGTTTTATGCGCTTCTAAAAACCTTTCAAAATTCTTCTCAATAATAAATTCCGAATACGATTTTGGTGCTTCTTTTTTTAAAACAATTAACGTCGGATCTGATAAATATTCTTGAATATCACTAGCAATTAAATGCATATGGCTTAATGTTAATTCAATTTGAGCTTGAAGCTGCGATATAGCAAACTTTCCATAATCCCCAAACTGTGCATTTACAAGATTGGATGACTTTTCATATGACATCCAGCTAAACAACATGAGCGGAATAAGTGCAACAACTAAAAAACACGTTAATAACTTCAAACGAAGGCTTGTTCGAATTTGTTGCAGCAATCCCCATAGTCTAAATTTCGTCATGAGCCTCTTCCCTTATCCTAATTATTTATCTATCTTTTCAGAATATTAAAACTTAAATATATTTTATCAAAAATAACATTAAAATCTATAAAAAAGGAGCGCTTTATTGCAAGCACCCCTTTTTATAATCGAAAAATAATGGAGGTTGTAGATTGAATTTTGAATCGGTCTGTTCCGGTGGCTAAACAAAGAAAAACAGTATAACAAATGTAAACATCGCATAAATAAAACACATGATTATTCTTGAAGTATCATATTGTTTATTTGATTAGAATTGTATAATTTTTCCGTATTTTATTTATCAGAATAATATTATATTTTCCATTTATACTTAAATCCACCTAATTTTATGTTATAATACGATTCATGTGTATGCGAGGAGGAAAATTATGTTAAAAAAAGGGATTGCTGAATTTATTGGTACATTTGTACTTGTATTATTCGGAACTGGAACAGCTGTTTTAGGCGGCGGAATTGAAGGAATTGGAACTTTAGGAATTGCAATGGCTTTCGGATTGTCAATTGTTGCTATGGCATATAGCATTGGAACAATTTCTGGATGTCATGTAAACCCAGCAGTATCAATTGCCATGTTTGTAAACAAACGAATGAGCGCTATGGAACTTGCTTGTTACTTATTAGCTCAAATTTTAGGTGGTTTACTAGGAACTGCAACGTTAGTGACTATTTTAAAATCCTCTAATATGTCTTTAGATAACTTAGGACAAAATAGCTTTGGAAATCTTGGCTTGTCAGGTTCTTTCTTAGTTGAATTTATATTAACATTCGTCTTTATTTTAGTAATTATTGCAGTAACAGGTAAAAGGGGTAATGCACAATTAGCTGGATTAGTAATTGGTTTTACACTAGTATTGGTTCACTTATTAGGTATTCCATTAACAGGAACTTCTGTTAACCCAGCACGTAGCCTAGCACCAGCTTTATTTGCTGGCGGAGAAGCTGTATCCCAATTATGGGTATTTATTGTTGCTCCAATTGTTGGTGGTATCGTTGCTGCCATTGTAGGGAAATTTGTACTAAATACTGAAAAATAGAATTTTCGTTCTTTCTGAAAATAGAAAAGCGAGCCCGCTTATATTGGGCTCGCTTTTTTATTTCTGAATTTTTGATTGTAAATTTGTAACAAGCTGCTGAACTGTTACATTCGCAAGCACATTTTCCATTGCTTCTTGCGCTTGCATTAATATAATCTCTAGTACGGATTGAATATTAGCTCCTACTGGACATTCAATGTTGGGATTCTCATGGAAAGAAAATAGATGTCCTTCTTCTACTACTTCCACTGCTTTATATACATCAAGTAATGTAATTTCATCTAAATCACGAGCAAGTGACATTCCACCTTTTCCAGCTTGTACATCAACAAGGCCCGCTCTCTTCAACATTCCCGTAATGCGGCGAATCACAACTGGATTTGTATTCACACTACCAGCAATCCATTCAGAGGTACAGCGAGAGTTTCGATCTATCGCAAGTAACGTTAACATATGAACACCTACTGTAAAACGGCTACTAATTCCCATCTGCACGCCCCTCCTTTACGTTCATTCTGTCAAAAGACGCTACATACTATTATATACTATTTCCTGTTTACGCATAAAGAAAAAGCATGATTCCCTTAGAAAATCATGCTTTTATGTTTATTGACGCTTAATAAATTTAGCTAAATCTTTGAATTTCACTTTATCAGAGTAATTCATAACACCATTGACGAAAATACGACTCGCAATCCAATTGATGATTAAAATCGTTACCACTAAAATTACTAATGTAACGCTAATCTCTACAGCGCCTGCTTCACCAGCAACAACACGTGAGAATGTAACCATTGGTGTAAAGAATGGAACATAGGAACTAATTACAACCAGTGTACTATTTGGATCAAATAGTGACTTCATACTAATGAAGAATGCCCCCATACCTAAAAATGTAATCGGCAATGCCACTGATTGTAAATCTTCTAACTTAGATACAACTGCTCCAGCCGCTGCATATAACATCGCATATAGTAAATATCCTGTAATAAAGTAGATAATAAACATACTGATAACTAATGTATCTAAAGTTGAAAAATCTAAAGACAGTCCAAATATTGAAGCATTATTTAAATCAATCCATCCTAATAAATACGGAATGATAAACCCACAAGCAAGTACAGCAATTTGTAATAAAGCCGTAGCTACCACCGCTAAAATTTTCGCATACATCATCGTAAGCGGTTTTACTTTTGGAAGCATAAGTTCCATAACACGTGATGCTTTTTCAGATGCAATTGTTATCCCAATCGCATTTCCAAACGAAATAATAAACATATACAACGCAAACGAAAATGCATAGCCAATACCAAAGGAGGATGCTCGATCTTTTATTGCCTCTTGCTTCATAGGAATCGCCATCTGTAATTGTCTTGCTACTTCTGGAGATATATTATTCTTTTCAATCATTACCGCCGTGTATTGTTCCTTTAAATAACTTGCCATCAATGTAGCTGTTGAATCGCTGGGAAAGCCACTATACAAATAAGTAACTTCTGGAATGCCATTCTTTTCTTTAATATGGAATAGACCATCTAAGTCCCCTTCTTCCACCTGCTTACGTAGTGCATTAAATTCATCTTTCTGTGCCACAGTTACTTTAGCTGATGGAAGTAATTTATTCATATCACTTTCTTGCACTTTATAAGTGGTACTTTCTGTTACCACTGCAATTTTATCTTTCCCTTTATCCTTATCAGAAGTAAAGTGAGTAAAAGCTACTAAACCAAATACAACTAAAAATAAAATCGCACTCGTAATCAATGATTTTTTAGATAGAAATGATTCCCTGAAATAAAATGAAAATACATGAGAAAATTTACGCATTGTTATTTCGCCCTTTCCACAAATATTTCGTTTAGCGTTGGCTCTAACATTTTAAATTGTCTTAAGCTTATACCTTGTTCCTGTAATTTTTTTAAAATCGTTAAGGCTTCTGCATCATCATGAACTTTCATATAAAGTAGTCCTTGTTGTTTTTCATACGAAATATGTAAGGCTTGTAATGCTCGTTCATTTTCTACCGCATCTTCAATTGTTAAATTGCGAAAACCGTATTCTTGCTTAATGTCGCTTAGCTTTCCTTTTACAACTGCTTCTCCTTTTTTCAAAATGCATACATGCTGGCAAAACATCTCCACTTGTTCCATTCGATGACTTGATAAAATAATTGTTTTCCCGCTTTGTACTTGTTCTTCAATAATATTTGCTAACATACCAGCATTCACCGGATCTAGCCCACTAAATGGCTCATCTAAAATCAGAAGCTCTGGGTCATGAATAAGCGCCGCAATTAATTGGATTTTTTGCTGATTTCCCTTTGAAAGCTCCCCTGCTGTTTTATATTTATATTCCGGGATTGCTAGTTTTTCTAACCATTGATCAATCGCACGGTCCACTTCTTTCTTCGTCATTCCTTCTAATCTTCCAAAATAGCGAAGTTGATCTATAACCCTACTTTTTGTATATAGTCCTCTTTCTTCTGGAAGATATCCAATCGTTACATCACTTTCAGAAATCATTTTTCCCTCCCATGTAATCGACCCTTCATTAGGAGTTAATAAACCGAGGAGCATTTTAATTGTTGTTGTTTTTCCTGCACCATTCCGGCCAAGTAGCCCTAACACTTCACCTTTTGGTAATGAAATTTGTAATTGATTGACCGCTTTTGATTCACCAAATATTTTCGTTAAGTTTTGTATTTGTAAACTCAAAGTATACATCCTCCCCTTCTCTATTATCCTTACTCTCTTCTAAACATTATGATTATTCAGAGTGAAATATAGTAACACATACAATTTTACTTCTCGTATATGATACTCCCTGTCCTATCCACCATTTGTTTTATTTAGTTAAAATTGTAAATCAAAAACCATTTCTTACTTATTATATCGAAATAGGGCATACTGCCATATACCCAAAGGACAATATGCAAAAATGCATAAAAAAACCTATAAATAACATTATATTTTAATATATAATATTAAATGATTTATTTACATCAAGGAGGATACATATGAAGATGAAAAGAGGCATTACCACATTATTATCTGTAGCCATTCTATCTACATCGCTTGTAGCATGTTCAGGAACAGCTGAGAAAACTGTGGCCAAAGAAGAAAACGTAAAATTAACAGACCAGCAGCTAATGGCTGATTTATGGTTCCAAACAGCCGGTGAGACGAAAGCATTGTATTATCAAGGCTATAACATTGGACAATTAAAGCTTGATGCGGCTCTTGCAAAAGGCACAAGCAAAAAGCCAGCAATTGTACTAGATTTAGATGAAACTGTTTTAGATAACAGCCCTCACCAAGCAATGACTGTGAAAGAAGGAAAAGGCTATCCTTATAAATGGGATGAGTGGATTAATAAAGCGGAAGCAGAAGCTCTTCCCGGCGCAATTGATTTCTTAAAATATGCAGAGTCTAAAGGTGTAGACATTTATTACATTTCAAACCGTAAGACAAATCAATTAGATGCAACGATTAAGAACCTTGAGCGCGTTGGTGCTCCACAAGCAACAAAAGAACATATTTTACTACAAGATCCGAAAGAAAAAGGGAAAGAAAAACGTCGTGAACTTGTTTCACAATCGCACGATATCGTTCTATTCTTCGGTGATAACTTATCTGACTTCACTGGATTTGATGGGAAATCTGTAAAAGATCGCAATCAAACAGTTGAAGAAACAAAAGCACAATTTGGCGAAAAATTTATCATTTTCCCTAACCCAATGTATGGTGATTGGGAAGGTACTCTATATGATTACAACTTCAAAAAATCTGATGCAGAAAAAGATAAAATTCGTCGCGATAACTTAAAATCATTTGAAGTAAAATGAACCTTCCATCAGTAGGGTTCTACTGCCCGCGAATAGTGGGATAAAAGGGTGGCTTATGCCATCCTTTTATTTTATTCCTTTCTTAACTTCTATTTTAAATTTATATTCATTTTGTTTTCACTTAACCTGATACTAAAAAGGTCACTGATTGCTTCTATCCATGTTCGAACGCCTCTCTTTATTCCAAAAAAAGAATAGAATTATCTTTTCCATTTGTATGTATATAAATATAATTCAACAAAACCACACATTATTTGACAAATTCTTTGCAATTCTATTACTTTACGACTCTTATATTTCTTTTTATAGAAATTAGACTTATAATTAACATGCTAAACAAATTATAAGAAAGGACTGAAATTACACAGCGTTATGAAAAAAGTAATTGCTATTTCTGCCACTGCGATTGTAATCGGTATCACATCCTTCGCTTATTTCAGCTCAAAATCTCCACTACAAAATGATGCGAAAGCTGTCGAAACACAAAAACATATTGAACACCCAAAAGAAGAGATTCCAGTATTCCCAAAAGCAACTCATACTGCTAAAAAAATAGATGAAGATTTTTCTCTTGTTACAAATCCAGATTCACCACTCGTTTTAGTAAATAAACATCGCAAATTACCAGATGGTTATGCGCCAGATGATCTCACAAAACCGGATGTTTCATTTGCATATCCAAAAGACAAAGAAAAAACATTACTTCGTAAAGATGCTGCGGCAGCTCTGGAAAAAATGTTCCATGCAGCAAAGCAACAAGGACTAGAGCTTACTGCTGTATCAGGTTATCGTTCTTATAAGCGTCAACAGTCATTACATAATATGTACATAAAACGTCAAGGAAAAGCTGAGGCGGATTCAGTTAGCGCAGTTCCTGGAACAAGCGAACATCAAACAGGACTTGCAATGGACATTAGTTCTAAGTCTGCAAGTTATCAATTAGAACCTATTTTCGGTGAAACTGAGGAAGGAAAATGGGTGGCAGCACATGCCCATGAATTTGGCTTCGTCATTCGCTATTTAGAAGATAAAACAGATATAACGGAATATTCATATGAACCGTGGCATCTTCGCTATGTAGGGAAGCCATATGCTACTTACTTACATAAACATCACCTAACATTAGAAGAGGCCATGGGTGCAAAAAAATAAGAGATTTTCCTCTTATCAAGACGTAAAAAATAAAGTAGAAAACATATTAACCAAATATAATATGTTTTCTACTTTTATTTCTTTTCATACATCCTCCGCCAGCATTATTATTTTTATATGTGTCTACTCAATTCACATCTCACTTTATTGTAGTAACTTTTGTTTCCATTCTTGGGGCCAAGGCATCCCTTTTCCCGTTTTCTTTGAGGCTTGCACCATTGCCCCGCGCCCTACCAAACAAACTTCTCCCGCCTCATTTTTTACCATATAGTGTAAATCTAAAGAAGAATTCCCAACTGTTTCAGCTTTTATATATACCTTTAAATGTTCATCGAAGAAAATTTGTTTCAAGAAATTACATTGTAAGTCAGCGACAACAATCATTGTTTCTGATGCTTCATGTGTCCATTCTTGCATAAAACCAAGCTCTTTAAAAAACTCGATACGTGCTTCTTCAAAATATGTAAAAGCAACGCCATTATTCATATGTCCAAACATATCTGTTTCACAAAAACGAACTTTAATAGGAATATAAAATGAAAAATCCTGTTCCCATTTCTCAAAACCTTCAATGTAAGAAATCTTCTTCATGCCTTTCTCTCCTTTTTCTTTTATTCTAATAAGTAACACAGTATATTTCAGAATAAACAAAAAATTAAAGCGGTATAAATTCATATATATTCGTTTTGATCTTCCAACATATCAGTCGCTGCTATAAATAACAAAAAAGCCATCACCCATTTTTCAATCCAAATCGCTTCTATGCATGATTGGATCCTCTCTCTCCTAAAAGAAAGGTCTAATGTTTGTTTTCAATTTATACTTTATATAAATATTGCCTCTTCGATTCGAAGAGGCAATATTTATTAATAGTTATTGTCGCTACCAAAGAAGTCTTTAAACGACTGAATTGTTGTATCACGGTTTAATGCTGCAATTGAAGTTGTTAATGGAATACCTTTCGGACATGATTGCACACAGTTTTGTGAGTTACCACAGTTCGCAAGGCCGCCATCACCCATAATTGCACGTAAGCGTTCTGCTTTATGCATTTCACCAGTTGGATGTGAATTGAACAAGCGAGCTTGTGAAAGCGGTGCTGGTCCGATAAAGTCAGATTTACTGTTTACGTTCGGACATGATTCTAAGCAAACACCACATGTCATACATTTTGAAAGTTCATATGCCCATTGACGCTTTTTCTCTGGCATTCTTGGTCCTGGTCCTAAGTCATACGTACCATCAATTGGAACCCAAGCTTTCACACGTTTTAAAGCATCAAACATACGGCTACGATCAACTTGTAAATCACGCACTACCGGGAATGTCTTCATCGGTTTGATACGAACTGGTTGTTCTAATTTATCGATAAGCGCTGTACATGATTGACGCGGTTTACCGTTAATTACCATAGAACAAGCACCACATACTTCTTCTAAACAGTTCATATCCCACGCAACAGGAGTTGTATGGTTTCCTTTTGCATCGACAGGATTACGACGAATTTCCATAAGAGCCGAAATAATATTCATATTTGGACGATATGGAATTTCAAACTCCTGATCAAACGGTTGCGCATCTGGTCCATCTTGCCGTGTAATGATGAGGCGGATTGTTTTCTCAGACATGTTGTTTATCCCCCTTCTCTTCACCCTTAGCAGCTACATCATGTTTGGAAGAATAGTCACGCTTACGTGGTTTGATTAATGAAACATCAACGTCTTCGTAATGGAATGCTGGTGCATTTCCTTCTCCTTCAAACTTCGCCATTGTCGTTTTTAAGAAGTTCGCATCATCACGATTTGGGAATTCTGGTTTATAATGTGCACCGCGGCTTTCATTACGGTTATATGCACCAATTGTAATAACACGAGCTAATTCAAACATGTTTGCCAGTTGGCGTGTAAACGAAGCACCTTGGTTACTCCATTTTGCTGTATCATTAATGTTAATGCGCTTATAACGCTCCATTAACTCTACGATTTTCGCATCTGTTTCTAATAGCTTTTTATTTTCACGAACTACTGTTACGTTATCTGTCATCCATTCTCCAAGCTCTTTATGCAGAACATATGCATTTTCATTACCATCTAACGTTAAAATATTGTTAAATTTCTCTGTTTCGATTAGCTCATTTTGCTCATAAGTAGCTGATGAAACAGCATCAGATGACTTTGAAAGACCTTTCATATATTCAATCGCGTTTGGTCCTGCTACCATACCGCCATAAATCGCTGATAATAATGAGTTCGCACCTAATCGGTTACCACCGTGCATAGAGTAATCACACTCACCTGCTGCAAATAAACCTGGAATACTTGTCATTTGCTTATAATCAACCCATAGTCCGCCCATTGAATAATGAACAGCTGGGAAGATTTTCATCGGTAGTTTACGAGGATCATCACCTGTGAACTTTTCATAGATTTCAATAATTCCACCAAGTTTAATATCTAGTTCTTTCGGATCTTTATGAGAAAGATCTAGATATACCATGTTTTCACCATTAATACCTAGTTTTTGCTCAACACACACGTCAAAAATTTCACGCGTTGCGATATCACGAGGCACAAGATTTCCGTATGCAGGGTATTTCTCTTCTAAGAAGTACCAAGGCTTACCGTCTTTATACGTCCAAACGCGTCCACCCTCACCACGTGCAGATTCGCTCATTAGACGTAACTTATCGTCCCCAGGAATTGCTGTTGGGTGAATTTGAATGAACTCACCATTCGCATAATATGCACCTTGTTGATATACAGCAGATGCTGCTGTACCTGTGTTGATAATAGAGTTTGTTGATTTTCCAAAGATGATACCAGGGCCCCCTGTTGCCATAATCACAGCATCAGCTCGGAAACTTTTAATCTCCATAGTTTGTAAGTCTTGTGCAACGATTCCGCGGCATACACCTTCATCATCGATAACAGCTCGTAAGAAATCCCAACCCTCATATTTTGTTACAAGTCCTGCTACTTCATGACGACGTACTTGCTCATCTAATGCGTACAATAATTGTTGACCAGTTGTTGCACCGGCGAATGCTGTACGATGATGTTGTGTTCCTCCAAAGCGGCGGAAATCAAGAAGTCCTTCTTCTGTGCGGTTAAACATAACACCCATACGGTCCATTAAATGAATAATACCAGGTGCTGCTTCACACATTGCTTTAACTGGTGGTTGGTTCGCTAGGAAGTCACCACCATAAATTGTATCGTCAAAGTGGATCCACGGGGAATCCCCTTCACCTTTTGTATTTACGGCACCGTTAATACCACCTTGTGCACATACAGAATGCGAACGTTTTACTGGTACTAAAGAGAACAGTTCCACGTTTACTCCTGCTTCTGCTGCCTTAATCGTTGCCATTAAGCCGGCTAATCCACCACCGACTACTATAAGTTTCCCTTTCATGCTCTCCCACTCCTTACTGATTTGCTAGCTGTGGATCGATGAACGCTAATAATGCACTCACACCTACATAAGATAAACCTAAGAAAATAGCTAATGTTACATAAGTAGAGATACGTTGTGAACGTGGCGATACTGTAATTCCCCAGCTAATGCAGAATGTCCATAGTCCATTTGCAAAGTGGAAAATTGTTGATACAACACCAACTAAATAGAAGCCAAACATAGCTGGATTACCTAAAATATCTGCCATCATATCATAATTTACCTGTTCTCCTAATGCTGCTTGAATACGAGTTTGCCAAACGTGCCAAGCTATGAAAATCAGCGTGATGATACCTGAAATTCGTTGGAAAACGAACATCCAGTTACGGAAATAACTATAAGATGTCGCATTGTTCTTAGCTGTAAATGCAATATATAATCCATATATAGCATGGTACAGTATCGGTAAAAAGATGACAAAAATTTCTAGCGCATACCGGAATGGAAGGAGCTCCATAAAATGAGCAGCTTTGTTAAAAGCCTCTGCTCCTCTTGTTGCAAAATTGTTTACTACTAAATGTTGCGTCAAAAAGACACCAACCGGGATGACTCCCATTAATGAGTGCCACTTGCGAAACGTATACTCGCGGCCTTTCATGTCCCCATTACCCCCCTTGAATGTTTAACTGCTGCTTTCAGATTAGTTTATAACAATAATGTTTTTTCACTATTGCTATAAGAAAAACTGAAAAAATTATTCGAAATATTTCAGCATAATTTGATACCAAATTCATTTTACTCCTATTTTTGTCGAAGCGTCAAGAAAACGTATACATAATTTGTACATAATTTGCATATAATTTGCCGATTCTTTTTTTCTTCCTATATATTCAGATTTTCTCAAAGAAAGTTCTGTTTTTATAAATGGGAAATGTTATATAATAATTTCTATAGAAAGAGGGGAATATTGTGAGCAAAAATACAATTGATATAGCATCTTTAGAAGATGTTTCATTGAACGCCTTCGCTTATGAACTGCTGCGTGAAGAAGTACTACCTGACTTAATTGGAAAAGAATTAGATGACATTTTATACTGGGCTGGTAGAAACCTAGCACGAAAATATCCGCTAGAGACAATTGAAGAAGTCATTCACTTTTTTGAAAAAGCTGGCTGGGGCCGTTTGAACATTATCGAGCATAAACGTCGCGAAATGCATTTTCAACTAACAAGCCCGCTCATTGCAGAGCGTCAAAAGCAAAGTAGACATTCTTCCTACCAATTAGAAACTGGATTTGTTGCAGAACAAATTCAAAAGCAACGAAATGTTGTTGCAGAGTCATATGAAGAGCAAAAAAAACGTTCGGATTCAATCACATTCCTTGTAAAATGGGACGTAAAAGATCCTGTTGAAGTGTAGAATCCACATTAACAGTCAACTAGACATATAGGTTTAGTTGACTTTTTCACTTTTGTATATTCATTCACTTTTGATCATTTTTAATCTTCTGAAATTATATCAAACAATAGAAGACATTGTAAACTACAACGTCTTCTTATTTGTTAAATAGGAATAAATGGTTTCTGCAACATTTTGCGGCATTCCGGCTTCGACAAATTCTGTCACAGTAGCTTCTTTCATTTTTTTTAACGAACCAAAATGTTTTAACAATACCTTTTTCCGTTTTTCTCCTACTCCAGGAATCCCATCTAAGGCAGATTGAATAACAGATTTCCCGTGAAGCTGACGATGGAACGTAATCGCAAATCGGTGTACTTCATCTTGAATACGCTGTAATAAATAAAATTCTTGGCTATTCCTTTCAAGGATAACAGGTTCAGGAGGGTCACCAATTATTAAGTGCGATGTACGGTGCTTATCATCCTTAACAAGTCCAGCCATTGGGATATATAATCCAAGTTCATTTTCAAGCACATCACTAGCAGCTGCAAGGTGTCCTTTCCCACCATCAATCACAATTAAATCCGGTAGTGGTAAATTCTCTTTCAATGCACGAGTATATCGGCGGCGTACAACCTCTCGCATCGATTCATAATCATCTGACCCTTGAACTGTCTTTATCTTATATTTTCGATACTCTTTTTTCGTTGGTTTTCCATCAATAAAGACAATCATTGCTGAAACTGGATTCGTCCCTTGGATATTTGAGTTATCAAATGCTTCAATACGATACGGCGTTTCAATATCAAGTTTCTTACCTAAATTTTCAACCGCTTTAATCGTCCGCTCTTCATCACGCTCAATTAAATAAAACTTCTCTCCTAAAGCAATCTTCGCATTCTTATTTGCTAATTCAACGAGTTCTTTTTTCTTTCCGCGTTTCGGCTGCGTTACATCCACCTCTAAAAAACGCTCTACTAATTCAGGATCAATACTTCCTGGTACTACAATTTCTTTTGGTTTAAAATGATTGTTTTGTTCATAAAATTGACCGATAAATGTTAAAAATCCTTCTTCAGGCTCATCATAAATTGGAAACATAGAGACATCGCGCTCGATTAACTTACCTTTTCGAACAAAGAAAACTTGCACGCACATCCAACCTTTATCAACCGCATAACCAAACACATCACGGTCAACTAAGTCGCTCATAATCATCTTCTGCTTTTCCATAATCGCATCCATATGGGCAATTTGATCTCTTAATTCTTTTGCACGTTCAAACTCTAATTTTTCCGATGCTTCATACATTTTCTTTTCCAATTCTGAACGAACTTCTTTATGTCCACCGTTTAAAAACTTAACAATTTCATCAACAATTTCTTGATTTTTTTCATCGGTTACCTCTTTTACACAAGGTGCTAAACATTGTCCCATATGATAATATAAACAAACTTTATCCGGCATGTTTGCGCACTTACGGAGCGGATACATGCGGTCTAACAGCTTTTTCGTTTCATGAGCTGACTGCGCATTTGGATACGGACCAAAATACTTCCCTTTATCCTTTTTTACATTTCTCGTAATAAGCAAACGTGGCTGTTTTTCAGCTGTAATTTTAATAAATGGATATGTTTTATCGTCCTTTAATTGAATATTATATTTTGGATCATATTTTTTAATTAAATTTAATTCTAAAATGAGCGCCTCCAAATTCGAGGAGGTAACAATATATTCAAAATCAACAATTTCTCCAACAAGACGGAGTGTCTTTCCATCATGTGATCCAGTAAAATACGAGCGCACACGATTTTTGAGCACCTTTGCCTTCCCGACATATATAACTGTTCCTTGCCTATCTTTCATTAAGTAACAACCTGGTTGATCTGGTAAAATCGCTAATTTTTCTTTTAAATGCTCGTGCACTCGCTTTCTCCTCTCTCATTTTTTCCACTTATATAACACTATTTTATGATAAATAGGATCAAATAATGGATTAGAACGAAAGACAGCTACTTGTTCCATCCGTCCTTTTATATCGATCCCTTGCTTTTGGAATCCTTCAATAAGATGATTTGTAACATATATCGTATCATTTTTATGATATTTTTTGTCCTGTAAAAAATAGTCATATGTGTAGAAACGTTTATGTTCATACGGCATCTGCAAGTATTCCATAACCCTCGTCTCTTCCCACGTGTATACAATAAATGGCTGCTCTTTGCCCTCTAAATAGGATGCAAGCTGATACGTCGCCGGTACCTCCACTTGTTGTTCTTTCATAAGCGGTATACTCACTATAAATTGGCTTGTTGCAAATAACAGCAATACAATACCACGATGTTTTTTCAACCACGAAATAGCAAGTACGCAAAGGAACATCGCTACAATCGGATACGAATGACGGGGTTTATCAATATTTTGTCCAAGTAAATTCCAAAGAAAATAAAAACTTCCAATAGCGATTAAAGCCTTGGGATAGCAACGTATGTTCTTCCATTGTAAAACAAATAGAAACAAAAAGAAAAGAAAGAAACCTGTCAGATAGTAGGAGTGTATACCTATTCCTGCAAAAACAATGTTTTCGGAAAATAAACGGAAGAGACGTGAAATAAGTGGTTCACCCGTTTCTGTAACCGCTCCGCCCCACTCAGTAAAATGGCCTTCTACAAATCCGAAAGAAATTTTCCACAATCCCGTTATTCCACCAATGTTCCAAATAAGAGCATAAACCCAAACTAGCTGTGACAGAACAGTTGTACAAAATAAGATTATAAACCGCCATTTTTCTTCATGCCATTGCTGCCATAATAACAAAACAAGTGCTATCCCAAATGGTGCATATGATAAGCGTATACCCATTAATAGCGCAAAAAAGATGACTGGCCAAAATTGAGCTTGAAAATTCTTTGTACGAAAAGCTCGTTCTATACTCCATATATACCACCATACGATTGCTAATGCTGCGCCCTCTGACATAGGCTGCACTATTAAAAGAGAGAAATAACCGCTCGTTTGTAAAACAGCTACAACAATAAGAGCGCCCGTTTTACTTACATAATGGCGCGCAAGCCAATACATCGGAAAAGCTGCGCCGAGTGCCATGATGGCATTAAAAACCCCTAACGATTGCACAGGGTTTTCTATAAAAACATGCGTTATCATTCCCCCTAAAATAAAAAAAGGATAACCTGGAAAATGGGGCTGCATCGCTAATATGTCGTATTGCTTTAATGCAAGCGTAAAATCGACTTCGTCCCACGTCGCCGCAAACGGGCTCACATAGAAAAATCGAATACAAATCGCACTAGTAAACAGAATAACTGCCCATATACGTAATATTTGTTTCATCATATTTCCTTTCTGCAAAAAAAGTACAAGGAAAACTCCTTGTACTTTTTAGCTTACTGATTTATTTTCTTCGATCACTGCTTGCTTTTTTTTAACAGGTTTTTTAAAGATGATTAACATATATAACACAACAAAATATCCAATATACACGAGCACCTCTTCAAGAGATGGCATCGATGAATATCCTAAAAAGGCTTTCAAGAAAATACCAATATCACCGGAAAGAAGTGGTGCAGTACCATGGTCACGCAAATAGTGAGCATAATCAATTGGATGTTCTGGTAATAACCATGTAATATCGTATACATGTGGCATAACGCTGCCGAGTATTTTTAAATCCTGAAGCATGGCAACACCCTGTACAAGAAGACCAGCTGCAATTAAAACGATAAATGCGCCTGTTACTTTAAAGAATACTTTAAGTGAAATACGCATCGTCCCTTTAAAGAATAGGTAACTAACACCAGCTGCAACGAGCAAGCCTGTAATAGCTCCCCAGCCTTGCATCGCCGCTCCAATATTTCCACCTGTAATAGCCGCGAAGAAAAATACTGTTTCAACACCTTCTCGAAGTACAACAAGAAACGAATGCACGACCATTCCAATTATGTTTCCTGTTGTAATATACTTACTCATTTTATTTTCCATATTTGCTTGCATATTTTTACTATGTTCCGCCATCCAAAATACCATTTGTGTAAGTAAAATGGCCGAAATAAAAATAATAGATATCTTCAAATACATTTCGCTACCCATAGCAGCAAAACCAGTAAACACAACTTGGAAGACAAGAGCGACAATATAACTCGCTACAACCGCAAGCCCTGCTCCTAACCAAACATATTTCACAAACTGCTTACTATCTGTACGCTTTAAATATGTTGTAATAATCCCAACAATAAGCAACGCTTCTAATACTTCACGAAATGTAATGAGAAATGCCTGAAGCTGCATCGCTCTTCCTCCTCATCCTTACTTACGTTTTCTCACAGCATATACAATGACCCCAACAAGTATAAGTACAATGACTACAATTGGAGCCCAGTTTTTCAAGTTACTTAAATCTGTCCATTCTGTTTTACCTGTGTTCTCTGAAGCTTCTTCTTTTCCGCTCGCATCAAAGTGCCCCACTTTAAAATCTTTAATTTTAAACTCTTTTTGTAAACTTGTTAAAATCACATCTTTACTTTTCTTGAAAGCATCATGATTTGCTTCCTTTTGACCTACTCCAAATAATCCTGGGTTTCCTAATGAATCTAATGCTTTATTAAATTCATCTTTTACCTTTGTATCTAACTCTTTATTTCGTTCACCAACAACTGGCGATAACGCTTCATATGTAGCGAATGCTTTTGCTAATAAACGCTTACTTGTATCATAGTCTTTAAATTTCTCATCAACATTTGTTAAACGACGATTAATATTAAGCGCAAGAATTTTTTGCATATCAGCAATAATATCTTCTTTATTTTGTTTATCAAAGTCCTTCATCATTGCTTTAGAAGGTTCTTTTCCCATGTGCTGATCAATTTCTTCTTGTACATTTTCATATGCTTTTTTCGCTTCATTAAAGTTTGCCGGATTTTCATCTAGCTTTGTAACCATTTGTTTATATGCTTCAGCAACTTTTTCTTCGTTCGGATTTCCATACGAATAAGCAAATGCACTTGTTTGAATTGAGAATATTAAGAAAATACTAACAAATAATGACATAATGATTTTTTTCACGAAAGTTCCTCCCGAGTTAATGATAATTATTATCATTTTTATTGTCAAGATAAGAAAGGCCCGTTATGAGCATTTCTTATCTTCTATTAATACATGTGCAGCATAGTCAATCGTAACTTTCTCTACCGGACGTGTCATTTCTTTCCAAATCGCTGGAAATACACGCGTCATATACTTCCGAAAAGAGATGAACGACTCTCCTGTTTCTCGCACTTTATACGTAATCGGAACTTCCTGTACTCGAAACCCTTTTCGTACTAAATTCAAAGTAATAACTTGAGCATAGTTATAATCGTGAATAATTTCTCCATGCTCCATTGCTTGTCTAGAAAAGGCTCGCATACCGGATTGCCCATCTCGAATCCACTTCCTTAGTAACAAACATTGCAACATCGTAAAGCAGTAATTCCCAAGACGTCGATGTAATCTCATTCCTCGAATTGTTCCGCGAAAACGAGAACCCATCGTATAATCTGCTTCTCCTGCAAAAATAGGCTCCAGTACATTCGGAATTTCATCAGCTGGGTATTCATCATCAGCATCAATCATTACACTAATATCAGCACCAAGTCGATAACTCTCCTGCAAACCTGCTCGGACAGCTGCACCAAGTCCGCCGTTTTTTGCAAAAGAAACGATATGTTCCGCCCCCGCTTCTTTTGCAACAGCTACGGTCCGATCCGTTGATCCATCATCGATGACAAGTACTTCTACCGTTACATTTGGATGAAAATGACGCGGCACCTTTTGAATGACATGCGCAATAGAATCCTCTTCATTTAAGGCTGGTATAAAAACAATTACTTTCATTTCTGTTCCTGCTCCTTTAACGCTTCTACTAATACAGGTCCACGACTATGGGATGGATACGGCGCTCCTAACAAGTATGCAATTGTAGGTGCTATAGAAACAAGACTTTTCTTCTCTTCTACTTTTATACCTTGAGCAATATGAGGACCGTACATAAAGAATGGTACAAACCGCTCGCCCTCGTCTAAATGACCATGACCACCAATTCCATCCGCTTGCCCATGGTCTGCGCAAATAATGAACGTCGTATTTTCTGCTTTTCCTGTTTTCTCTAAATGCTCAATAAACCGCTTCACATGCTGATCTGCTTCATGAATCTTTTGTAAATATTCATCATATAACACGCCGCGGCTATGACCTGTTTGATCTGTAGAAATTAGCTGGACGATAAATAAATCAGGATCTTGTTCATCCATAACCTTTCTTGCTTTCTCCATAATTTTCGAGTCAACAACATCATTTTTCATTACAGCCGTAAATGTTTCCACATCATCGCCAAATGCATCGACTAGATGCGCAACCGCCAACATTTTCCCTGTTTTATCTACTTTACGAAGAGAATCAAAAATACTCTCTACATTCACTCCATGCTTCCAAACCATATTCGATTTAATACCATGCTCAAATGGATACGTTCCTGTAAACATAGAGGAGAAACATACAACCGTACGAGCTGGATATACCGTTTCCATATTTAAAAACTCGGTCCCTTGTTTTCGAAGTGAATCTAAATACGGTGTATGCGCCGCCTCAAAACGATCTTTTCGCATACCGTCAATCACAATCACGACTACTTTTTCATTTAATGCCTTTTCATTCTCAGGCATATTTTGCGTATAAGTAGGAATTGCTTTCGGCTGCCAATCAAATAAATTACGATGCAATATAAGTGTATATACGAGAAGAGCACCGTAAAATATAAGAAGCGTTTTCCAATCTACACCACTAAATGTACCGTCTTCTCGGAAGAACTCGTAGTAGTAATACCAAAGCGACAGTAATAGTAAAAACTTTGGCATTTGTTCTTGTGCATTCCCACTTGTAGAATCACTATTTTTTAACACAAGTTTCCAAAATCGTGTAAAGTTCAACCATGATGTCCCAATCCGCAGATGATAATATAATGTTCCCCAAAATAAAATTGTAAAGAAGAAATATAATCCCAATGCCAAAAAGAATAATGGTAAATGAACTACCTTAAATACAATTAAATAGGCGATAAACGGAAACCATAAATAATTTCGTAAAAACAATGGAAAATCAAACAAATAATATAAAACAAGTAAAGGTACAATGAGGACAAAACTGCTAAAAAATGCTGGAATAAAACCAGGTTGTCCAAACTGCGAGATGGAAAACAATAAAAATGTGCCGAATACAAAAATCGGTGTAAATGGTTTCCCTTCATTCAGCAAGTTCCAGCAGCGGGCCGCTACCTTTTCAAATTTTGATGCCTTTTTCACTTCTTCCACCGGATGTTTTCCCCCTTCGGACTAACAAGTGAGCGCAATTCCATTGGGTATAAAACGAGTAAAAGTGCGCCCACACCATAAGAAAATATAAACTTAAATCCATGACTCATTAATGACCATTCATACGCCTCGACCGATTCTACCCCAAGCGCTCTTAACGCAAACGTCATTACCGTTTCATATGTCCCAATACCGCCTGGCGTTAATTGAAATACTTGCCCCGCGATGGTCACGCTATTGACCCAAATCGCTTGTATAAATGTAAGAGAACTCGCAATTTCATATATAACAAAAGCTTCGCAAATCCAGCTTATTACAATCAGCAAGATAATGATGATCCCTTGTATTGTAAACAAACCTGCCTTTAATTGCTTCCACTGATTCTCTACAAATTGCGGTGCTTTCTTATGCACAAGAAACAACATACCAATTCCAATACATATACAAGCAAGGATAACGGGAGCATTTAACAAAATATCTCCCCACAGTATAAACATCCCTACGGCTCCAAATATACCAAGGATAAGCAAATCTAATATACGGAGCACAACAACTGATTGTGTCGCTTCTCCTAATGTCACTTTCTTTTCTTTTGTAATAATCGCAATGCGAATAGCGTCCCCTACTTTCAAAGGAGAAACATGATTAATAAACAAACTATAAAACAATCCATATAAAGACTCTTTCATTGTAATATGATGGTGAAGATATAACTTCCATGCATAAGCACGAAAGAAAAATGCAACACCATATATCATGATAAGAAGCACTACCGCACCAGGATGTTTCCATAATCCATATAGTTGTTTCCACAAAGAAGACGCTTCAAACGATTTCCACGATATGACAAAGAAAACACATAACAAAAAAATACCACAAAGATTAAACAGTATCCGGATATTGTTTCGCCCAAGCAATCGTTCGCTCCAACCCTTCTGCAAAAGATACACGCGGCTCATATCCTAGCTGTTCTTTCGCCTTTGAAATATCAGCCCATGTCGATGTCACATCCCCTTTACGATGCGCCTCTCTCCTTACACGCATCAATGGGAAATGCTTCTCTAACTGCGCAAGTAATTCTGTCATTAAAATGGGTTCATTCGATCCTAGATTGTACACATCACTTTTATTCGACTCTAACGTAAGAGCAATTCCTTCCGTAATATCATCAATGTACGTGTAATCTCGGCCTGTTCCCTTTCCGTATACAACAATTTCTTCTCCATTTAGCAATTTTCGAATAAAGCTCGCTATTGCCATATCAGGACGCCCCCATGGACCATATACAGTAAAGAAACGCAAAATATTTAGTTGAAACCCATACATATATTGATAAGCATGACAAAGCGATTCCGCTCCGTATTTTGATGCTGCATAAGGAGATAAAACTCGACCATTTGCCATTTCCTCCTGCAAAGGCATTCCCATTTTCTCTCCGTACACGGAAGAAGAGGATGCCACGATGACATGTTTTATATTTTCTTCTCCCGCACATGCTAATACATTACTCGTCCCTTTTATATTAATATCAACATAAGCACCTGGCATCTCCAGCGACGGTCTCACCCCTGGAAATCCAGCTAGATGAATTACTGCATCAACCTTTTCTTGCTGCATAACAGCTTTCACATCTTCTTTATGCAAAATATCGCACTCGTAAAATGGGACAGTTCCATATCGCTGCACTTGTTCAAGCTGAAACTGTTTTCTTGATTTTGCATAATAGGAGTGGAAGTTATCAAGTAGTACAACTTGCTTTCCTTGTCCTAACAATTTCAAAGCAAGATGGCTTCCGATAAACCCTGCTCCTCCAGTAATTAATACTTTCATTCATTTCACCACCCTCTACCACACTATGTAAAAGAAGAAACCCTGTCAAGACAAGGTTTCTTCCAAAAGACATACGTATGAGCAGATTATTTCGCTGCTTCAACAGCTTTATTTAACGCAGCCTCAAGTTGTGGTAACAATTTATCAGCATCTTCTTTCTTCTTCGCTTTTACTGCTTCTAAATAAGATTGAGCTGTTTTTGTTAATTCTACTGTTTGCTGTTCGCCAAGTACTGTTTTCAAATCATTTTCAATGATATTAATGAATAACGCACCTTCTAATGCTGTAATAGGACCTTTATCTTTTCCAAAGTTCTCCTGGCTTTCTTTATACTCACCTAATGCAACTTTTGCAAATCCACGTACAAACGCTTGATTTACCGCTTTTGCATCAACTGTTTTCACATCAGTTTTTAAATCAAACTGCTTTAAGATAAAGTCTGCATCTTCAGGAGCTGCTTTTTTCATATACGGATAAATTGCTTGATAAAATGCCCATCCTTCTGCTTGTTCAATTTTAGCTTTTTTCTCATCTTTCTTTACTTCTTCTACCATTTTTGTAGCATAACCATTCGGCACTGCACCTGTTGCAAAATAGAACGTTTTCATTAACGTTTTATCTACAACTTGTTTTCCAAGCGCAAATGCAAGTTTGTCATCCTTTTCAATTGCAGCTGTCATTTCATCAAAGCCGCCTTTAATTTGAGAAGCCATTTGTGTACCGTATGCCGTATCACGTTTCCCAACTGTACCTTCTACACCTTTATAAAAAGCTAGAGCTTCATCCATTTCTTTTTTCACAACATCTTTTTTGCCCCAGTTTGTATCAATTTCTTTAAATTCGTGGCGCATCGATTGGAAAAACTCTTTTTGCATTAATTTATCAAATAGTTGTTTTACAACCATAGGTTCCATTTCTTTCTTTTTCCCAGCTTCTAATGCAGCTGTAATTGTTTGATCGATTTGTTCATTAAATTCACCATCACACTTTTGAACAAGAGATTGTAATTTATCTTTATATAACTTTGTTACTTTATCGAAGTCAACCTCTTTGCCATCTTTCGCTTTTTCAAGTTCAGCTACTCCATCTTTGTAAGCTTGTACAAAATCTACTTCTTGTTGTTTTGTCTCTTCTTTTTTAACAGATTGTTCTGTTTTTTTATCTTGTGCTTCAGACTTTTTTGTTTCCTCTTTCGCACAGCCTGCAAAAAGAAGAGATGCTACTGCTGCTGCAGATAATACTTTTAACTTTAATGTCATGGATTACTTCCCCCTACGCCCTTAAGTGATAGTGATTTTCATTGTCGTCAGATTGATTATAAGAGCGCTTACGATAAGTGTCAACATAAATATTGTATCCGTTGTCATATTTTCAGGTGGTAATTTGAACCAATAAAAAAAGCCCAGCATTTATGCTGGACTTTACAAATTAGAAGTGTTTAGAAACTAATTCTACTAACGCTTCTTTTGGTTTGTATCCTAACGCTTGGTCAACCACTTTACCATCTTTTAATACGAAAAGAGATGGAATGCTCATTACTTCAAATTGACGAGCAGTTTCTTGGTTTTCATCAACGTCTACTTTTACGACTTTTACTTTATCGCTTAATTCTGCATCGATTTCCTCTAGTACAGGAGCGATCATTTTACAAGGGCCACACCATGGTGCCCAGAAATCTAATAATACAATACCTTCGCTTGTTTCAGCTGCGAAGTTTTGGTCAGTTGCGTTTACAATTGCCATTTTATTTCCTCCTTCAAGTGTATTCTACCAAAAGTATATCACTAACTTATATACGTGGCGAATATTATGTATCGTTATGTATTGTAACAAAAAAATGTACCTTTATACTATACAAAAATATAAGGTATATGCTAAAAAACGAGAGGCAGGGGACCTCTCGCTTTTCTATATATAGGGGTATTTCACTTGGAACTCAAGGGTTACTCAAATTAAGAATGTACTTTTAACTTTTTAAACTCTTCTGTTAATAAAGGAACCACTTCGAATAAGTCGCCAACAATACCATAATCAGCTACTTTGAAAATACTTGCTTCTGGATCTTTATTAATTGCAACAATTACTTTTGAATTAGACATACCTGCTAAATGCTGAATCGCACCAGAAATACCGCATGCAATATATAAGTCTGGCGTAACCACTTTACCTGTTTGTCCAATTTGTAATGAGTAATCGCAATACTCTGCATCACAAGCACCACGTGATGCCCCAACAGCGCCACCTAGTACGTCTGCTAATTCTTTTAACGGTTTAAAACCGTCTTCACTTTTCACTCCGCGTCCGCCAGCAATAATAACTTTCGCTTCTGAAAGGTCTACACCCTCTGCTGTTTTACGCACAACATCTTGAATGATTGTACGTAAATCTTTCACATCAACTGTAATAGAAGACACATCACCTGTACGCGCTTCATCTTTTTCAAGTGGCTTAATGTTATTTGGACGAACTGTCGCAAATAGAATGCCATCTGTTACAATCTTTTTCTCAAACGCTTTACCAGAATAAATCGGGCGTGTGAAGACAACATTTCCACCTGTAACTTCTAATGCAGTTACATCAGAAACAAGACCAGCTTCAAGTTTAGCAGCTAACTTTGGTGATAAATCTTTGCCAAGTGCTGTATGTCCAAAGACAATACCTTCTGGCTTCTCTTCGCCATACACAGCTAAAAATGCTTGTGCATAGCCATCAGATGTATATGATTTTAACTTTTCATTTTCAACTGTCACAACGCGATCTGCACCGTAATGAATCAATTCATTTGCAAATGATGCAACGCTTTCTCCAATTAGAAGGCCAACCACTTCACCGCCTTCTGCAATTGTTTTCGCTGCTGCTACCGCTTCAAATGAAACGTTACGTAGTGATCCGTCACGAACTTCACCCATTACTAATACTTTACGAGCCATAGATTTTCCCTCCTGCATATATAATTTCGTATTTTATTAGATTACTTTCGCTTCTGTATGGAGCAACGATACAAGTTCTTTTACTTGATCTTGCAGCTCGCCTTGTAACACTTTTCCAGCATCTTTCTTAGGAGGCAAATAGATTTCGATTGTTTTTGTTTTTGCTTCTACATCATCTTCCTCTAAATCTAAATCATCTAATTCTAGTTCTTCAAGCGGCTTTTTCTTCGCTTTCATAATACCTGGAAGCGATGGATAACGCGGTTCATTTAAACCTTGTTGCGCTGTTACTAAAAGTGGTAGCGATGTTTCAATCACTTCCGTATCCCCTTCAACATCGCGCTCAATTTTCACGCTTGTGCCGTTAATTTCAAGCTTTGTAATTGTAGTTACATATGGAATATTTAGTGCATCCGCTACGCGTGGTCCAACTTGTCCAGATGCACCATCAATCGCTACATTTCCACCTAAAATTAAATCTACTTCTTTATCTTTTAAATATTCTGCAAGCACTTTTGCTGTTGTAAATTGGTCACCATTCTCAACATCATCTTCAATATTGATTAATACCGCTTTATCACAGCCCATCGCTAGCGCAGTACGAAGTTCTTTTTCACTGTCTTCGCCGCCAACTGTTACAACCGTAATTTCCCCACCTTGTGCGTCTCTCACTTGAATCGCTTCTTCAATCGCATATTCATCGTAAGGGTTGATGATGAATTCCGCTTCGCCATCATAAATTGCACCGTTTTTAATTACAATTTTCTCTTCTGTATCAAATGTTCGTTTCATGAGTACGTAGATGTTCATTCCATTTACCCCCTTGTTTTTCAGAAAGATTCTATCAATTTTAATATTCTGTTAATTTATGTTAAAAAATAATTTGAACTACCTACCACTAAATGAAGGTTTGCGTTTTTCTAAGAATGCCGCTACCCCTTCTCTTCCATCTTCACTCGTAAACACTTCACCAAATATTTGTGCCTCACGCTGCACACCTTCATAATAATGAGATGATTTTGTTGTTTGTAACAACTCTAACACAGCACGAGTTGTCGCTGGGCTTTTTCCAGCAATTTGCTTTGCAATTTTGAGAGTCTCTTCTAAAAGTGTTTCTTCTGAAAACACGCCGTTAACAAGTCCAAATTCTAATGCTTGTGCACCTGTAATTGGTGTACTTGTTAGCATCATTTCACAAGCCTTTGCTTTGCCAACATAACGTGGCAGACGCTGTGTACCTGCAAAGCCAGGAATAAGTCCAAGCGTTAGCTCTGGTAACCCAAGCTTTGCACTCTCAGTTGCAAAGCGCATGTGGCAAGACATAGCGAATTCAAGGCCACCGCCAAGTGCCGCTCCATGAATTGCCGCAATGACTGGTTTTGAGCACTTTTCAACACGCTCAAACGTAACTTGTCCAAGCTGTGCTAGCTCCGTTGCTTGTTTTGCTTCCTCAACAGAAGTAAACTCTTTAATATCTGCTCCTGCTGAGAAGAAGCGCCCTTCCCCATGAAGAACAACAACGCGGACATTTTCATCCTTTTCGACTTGATCAATTAACTCAGTAACGTCATGCATCACTTGTGAAGACATAGCGTTAGCTGGCGGATGATTCAATGTCGCCACCGCGATATAGTCTTCTACTGTTACAGATAGAAATTTCAACATGATCCCTCCCATTATTGACGGTAACCACAAGCTGAAATAAGCAGTCCATGTACCGTTTTTGAAAGTGCGACCAAATTATATTTATGATCGCTCATTACCCAATTGGTCACAACTTCATCTACTGTTCCAAAGATCATTTGCCTTGCTATGCGAACATTTAAATCCGCCCTAAATTCTCCTTGTCTTATACCCGTTTCCAAAATTTCATCGATGACCTGTAAGTATCCTTTTAATACTTCATTTATTTTGAGGCGTAACTCTTGGTTGGATTGACGAAGTTCTAGTTGCGTGACAATAGCAAGAGGATCATTTTGCGACAACAGCAAGAAGTGCGTTTCTACCAACATAAATAACTTCTCTACAGCGCTTTCAATTCCTGCTGTTTTTTGACGAATTGTTTCTATAAATTCTCCCATCTTCTCTTGAAATAAGGATATTAATATATCTTCTTTATTTTTAAAATATAAATAAATGGTTCCATCAGCTACACCAGCTTGCTTCGCAATTTTAGAAACTTGCGCTTGATGGTATCCATTTTCTGCAATCACAATAACCGCAGCATCTATAATTTGGTTATATTTTGGTCGATTTTTTTTCACTTTACTGTCTCCTTCAAGAAGATGAATGACTGAATGAATAATCATTCACATCTCAATAATACTGACTATTTAAAAAATTGTCAATCCTATATTTCAAAAAAGAAAGGGCCTTAGCCCGTCTTCTCACCCTCTTTCTTCTTTTGTTCTTCATCTATAAGGACACGGCGTAAAATCTTTCCTACTGTTGTTTTTGGTAACTCACTTCGAAACTCATATACTTTTGGAACTTTATAAGCAGCCAAATATTTACGAGCAAACTGATCTAACTCTTCTTCAGAACAAACTTCCCCTTGTTTTAGCACAACAAAAGCTTTCACAGTCTCCCCTCGATATGGATCTGGGACACCAATCGTAATCACTTCTTGCACTTTTTCATGCTCATATAATACTTCTTCCACTTCTCGCGGATAAACATTGAAACCGCTGGCAACAATCATGTCTTTTTTGCGATCCTTCACATAGAAAAATCCATCTTCGTCCATATAGCCAACGTCACCTGTGTGTAACCACCCATCCTGTAATACCGCCGCTGTTTCCTCAGGCTTATTCCAGTACCCTTTCATAACTTGCGGGCCCTTCACTACAATTTCACCAATCTCACCTGCTGGTAAATATTCTCCTGTTTCAAGCGACATAATGCGTGCTTCCGTATCTGGCCACGGAACACCAATACTTCCCGGTACACGCTTCTCCCATAAGAAATTGCCATGTGTGACTGGAGATGATTCCGTGAGTCCATACCCTTCTACTAACTTCCCTCCTGTAACCCTCTCAAATTTCTCTTGCACTTCTACTGGAAGCGGTGCAGAACCACTAATACAAGCACGAATGGAAGAAATATCATATTCATTAAGAAGTGGGCTATTTAAAAGGGCAATATAAATTGTCGGAGCCCCTGGAAATAGTGTAACCTTATGTTTTTTAATTGCTTCAAACACCATTTTCATATCAAACTTCGGAACTAGCACCATTTTATACCCTTGCATAATGGCTAAATTCATTACAGCTGTCATCCCATACACATGGAAAAACGGAAGGACACCAAGAATAACTTCTTCTCCCTCTATACAGTTATATAACCAATGCACGCCCATCAGTGTATTTGATACAAGATTTTTATGCGTTAACATAACTCCTTTCGGAAAACCTGTCGTACCTCCCGTATATTGTAAGAGTGCTAAATCACTTTCAGGGTCACACGGCACTTCTACCATTTCATCACTTTCTTTTTCTATCGATTTCCAAACATGAATCGTATCACTTTCCTTTACTTTCACAACAAGATTCGTTTGCTTCTTTTGTACGAAGGGATAAAGTAAGTTTTTGGGAAACGGTAAAAAATCTGCAATGCGGGTTACAATAACGTGCTCCACCTTTGTAGCAGACTGAACATTGGTGACTTTCGGAAAGACTAGGTCAACACAAAGAATAACCTTCGCTCCAGAATCATGGAGTTGATATTCTAACTCCCTCTCCGTATACAGGGGATTTGTTTGTACCACTATACCACCTATAAGTAACGTACCATAATATCCAATCACAGCTTGCGGGCAATTTGGTAACATAATCGCAACTCGGTCACCTTTTTTCACACCAAGCTTACGAAGATAATTTGCAAATTGATTCACCTTACGACTCAGCTCTGAAAATGTAATATCCTTCCCTAAAAAATGAAGCGCTTTCTTTTCTGGATACCGAGAAGACATCTCTTGTAAATATACATGGAGCGGCCTAATATCGTAAGAAATTGTGTGTGGAATTTCCTCTGGATAAATTTGTAACCAAGGTTTTTCCATCCTCATTCCTCCTTCCTGTTCTTACACGAATAAAATGAATGTCCATTCATGATGATTGTTTTCATTATATTACAGTCATAATTGCGTTACAATCATAATATTCTGACTTTTGATCGACTATTCCACAACACACAGAATAATGTCGTTCCATTCCTTATACTTCTCCTGTTTTTCTTAGAAATTCATATTTTAAAAGCTTTATAGCAAAAAAGATATACCCTAATGTTCTAAAGAGTATTTTTTGTCAGAATAGAAAGAAAAAGATTGACACTTCTAAACCCCTCATAGTATGATTTCCGTGTTGATAGTGATAATCTTTTTCAATTACACAGGTTATCGCATCGTAAAATACTTTCTTTGGGGGAAAAAAATGAAAAAAGTCGTTAGCATTCTTATGGTTATTCTTCTATTCGTTGTCGGATGCGGACAGCAAAAAGAAGAGAAAAAGGAAACAAAAACAGATGACAAAAAACAAGCGATTACAATTAAACACGCTGAAGGTGAAACAAAGTTAGATAAACCAGCAAAAAAAGTTGTTGTGCTTGAGTGGGTATATGCAGAAGATTTATTAGCACTTGGCGTTCAACCTGTCGGGATGGCTGATATTAAGAACTATAATAAATTGGTAAACACAGAAACAAAACCAAATAAAGATGTGGTAGATGTAGGTACACGTCAACAACCAAACTTAGAAGAAATTAACCGCTTAAAACCGGATTTAATTATTACAGCTTCATTCCGTAGTAAAGCGATTAAAAATGAGTTAGAACAAATTGCACCAACAATTATGTTTGACCCATCAACAAGCAATAACGATCATTTTGCAGAAATGACAGAAACATTTAAGCAAATCGCAAAAGCAGTTGGAAAAGAAGAGCAAGGTAAAAAAGTATTAGCAGATATGGACAAAACATTTGCTGACGCAAAAGCAAAAATTGATAAAGCAAACTTAAAAGATAAAAACATCGTAATGACACAATCCTTTACAGCAAAAAATGTTCCAACATTCCGTCTGTTAACAGACAATTCTACAGCGGTACAAATTACGAAAAAGTTAGGTTTAACAAATGCATTTGAACCTGGTAAATCTGAACCAGACGGCTTCAAACAAACAACTGTAGAAGCACTACAAGGTGTACAAGATGCAAACTTCTTATACATCGTAGCTGATGACGATAACATTTTCGATAAACAGCTAAAAGGGAACCCAGCATGGGAAGAATTGAAATTCAAAAAAGAAAATAAAATGTATAAATTAAAAGGTGACACTTGGATTTTCGGTGGCCCTGAATCTGCAAAATCATTAGCAAAACAAGTTGCAGATGTAATGACAGCGAAGAAGTGATTGCATAATGAATAACTTACAGCATACACTTCGAGCAAGTCTTGTATTCGGAGGAGGAGCAGCTCTCTTGCTCCTCCTTTTCTTTATTCATATCGGACAAGGACAAGCAAATATTTCTTACAGTATGATTATGGATGCTCTCTTTTCTCCAAATCAATCTCTTGAGCATCAAACATTAATTATGCTGCGGTTGCCACGGGCTGCCATTGCTATTTTAGCTGGTGGTGCTCTAGCTGTATCAGGGGTTATTTTACAAACTTTAACGAAAAATCCACTGGCTGAAGCAAGTACAATGGGGATCCATTCAGGGGCGTATTTCTTTCTAGTCGCCGCCACTATTTTTTTACCGAAATACTTACAAGTACACTCTCTCCTTTTTACATTTATCGGAGGAGCGATAACGGCTTTGTTCGTATATCGTATTTCTGGTGGTAAAAAAGGAACCCCCCTACGCATGGCATTAGCCGGTATGGTTGTGACACTAATGCTTTCTGCCTTTACCGGAACAATGCAACTTTTTTATGAAAACGAAACAGCTGGTCTATTCTTATGGGGGGCAGGATCACTTGTACAAAATAACTGGGATGGTGTTCAATTTGCGGTGCCATTTGTTGTTTGTGCCTTTTTGGTTGTACTGTTTATGTCACGTAAACTAAATGTGCTTCTTTTAGGTGATGATGTTGCTGTTTCACTTGGAGAAAAAACAGAAGTAACGCGTTTTATCGCTTTTATTGCAGCTATTTTTTTAACAGCAGTCGTTGTAACAGTTGTTGGACCAATTGGTTTTGTTGGCTTAGTTGCACCGCATCTAATGCGTCTGATTGGCTATCGACAACATCTCCCGTTGCTTCTCTCCTCTTTCTTATGGGGAGCTATTTTATTACTTGGAGCAGATGTCGTTGGTAGATTAATAGACCCAACTGGTGCTGAACTTCCTGTAGGTGCTGTTACTGCAATAATTGGTTCACCGTGGCTTATTTACTTAGTTTATCGCATGATGAAATCAAAACAATATATGAGCGATAATGGAGCAAACGCAGCCGGTGCTAGCTCAAAATATTTCTCTTATAAAAAAGTCATCTGCATTTCGATCGTTCTTTGTATTGTAACCGTTGCACTTGGTGTTACACTTGGCAGTAATGCTTATATCGAAAACATAATCAATGTAATAACAGGGCAGCTGACCCAATTTGATAAAAATATGATGATGAACCTTCGTTTACCAAGGATGCTCGTCGCTGCTGTTGCCGGAGCATGCCTTGCCATAAGCGGACTAGTCTTTCAAGGAATACTACGAAATCCGCTTGCGGATCCATCTATCATTGGTATTTCATCTGGAGCAGGTGTCGGTGCTTTAACAATTATGTATGTCTTCCCTGCACTTCCAGGAGTTTTCTTACCAATCGGTGCATTCATTGGTGGACTATTTGCAGTTGGAGTTGTCCTCTTCTTTTCATGGAAGTCAGGACTTAACCCAACAGCCCTTGCATTAATTGGAATCGGCGTATCAGCACTCGGTTCTGCCATTATTCAAATCTTTATCGTGAGGGCAAACTTGAACGTAGCTGCTGCATTAACTTGGTTATCAGGCAGTACCTATGCAAGAGGGTGGAATCACTTAGAAAATATAATTTTATATCCCTCTCTTATTCTCGTACCAACGATATTCTTCTTAATGAAACAGCTTGATGTTCTCATACTTGGAGATGACTTAGCAACAGGACTTGGACAACGTGTAGACAAAACACGTTTCGCACTTATTATCCTAGCAACGTTGCTCGCCTCAGTGAACATTGCTGCCGTTGGTACAATCGCTTTCTTAGGACTCGTTGCACCGCACTTAGCGCGCATCGTTGTCGGGATGAATCATCAAAAATTATTTGTTTGTTCAGCGCTATTTGGAGCTATCCTTCTTTGCATCGCTGACTTACTTGGACGAACCATTGTCTATCCGAAAGAGATTCCTTCTGGGCTAGTAGTCGCTGTCCTTGGTGCTCCTTATTTCTTGTGGTTAATGAGAAAAAGCGGGAAGAAAGTTAGTTGAAAAATGCAAGCTTCTTTTATTTAGAAGCTTGCGTTTTTTATGTCATGGCAAATTTCAGTGCGGCATAAATTAACATACGCTTTATAAAACAAATATAATACGCTCATAGTATATTATATAAAAGATACTTCTTTTACTTCATCACCACTCTGTGCCTCATTCTCTACCCACTTAATATACGAAGTACAATGAAGATTCCCCCTAATTTACATATTCCCAAACATATTGTAGTATGGATTGAAAATTAAATAGGAGAAGGAAAAACGAATCCTTTCACGAATTTACCCTATGAATGGAACCATAGGGGGGATAACATGTACCAAACAATTGAAGGCTTTTTAAAAACATGGAAATATGAGGCTGATTCTACGCAAAAGGTATTGGATGCATTAACTGATGAATCTTTAGCACAAGAGATTGCACCTGGGCATTGGACTTTAGGTAGAGTTGCTTGGCATATCGTCACTGCGATTCCAGTCATGCTATCCGGAACAGGCTTACAATTTGAGGGAGAAGCAAAAGATTATCCTATACCGACTTCCGCGAAGGCAATTTCGGAAGGTTACCGTAAAGTAAACACGGCTTTTGTAGAGGCAATCCAAACAGAGTGGACTGATAAAGATTTAACAACAATTAATGATTTCTTTGGGCGTCCAATGCCAAACTCTATTTTTTTGATGACTCTCATTAATCATCAAAATCACCACCGCGGTCAAATGACTGTTTTAATGCGCCAAGCTGGATTAAAAGTCCCAGGTATTTATGGGCCAGCTAAAGAAGAATGGGCCGCTGCAGGAATGGAAACTCCAAAAATGTAATGACATAAAAAGACAAGGTGGCTGAGCACCTTGTCTTTTTATGTAACTTGTTTCATGTGAAACTTTATAGTGCATCTTCGTTCTCAATATTTCTAATTCCATAATAAGCAATCACAATGCCAATAGCCGCAAGCGCGAATTGAAGCGGGAGAAAGGTTGCTAATGAGAACTCCGGCTGACTTTGACATGCAATCATCACAACAATTAAGGACGACACAATCGTTGTTGGAACAGAATATTTGCGCATACCGAAATATAATGGAATTAAACCTGCTCCTGCAGCTGCAACAGCAAAAGGAATTGCTTTTATACTTTCTTGAATTAACTCACCTATCGTTATTGTATTCGGAATAACTAGCATAAAACTATTTAATGTAAAGAAGACACTTACTATAAAAATGTTAGATAGTAAGACTGTTATGAATGTTAATATTGCGGTAATTAATAACTTACTTGCAATGATTTTTTTTCGACTAATCGGATACGAAAACATGAGCAATATTGTTTTGTTTTTATATTCTTCAATTACTAATTTTGCAATTAATACTCCTGCAAAGACAATAAATGTTCCTCTCACCATTGCACTCGCCATTAAAAGAATACCTTGAGGATTTCCTAATTCTACATCCCCTTCAATTTGTGACACATAGCTTACAAAAAACAACATCGCAACCATCACTACATTTGCAATAATCGCACCTTTCATATACCACCCAAGCTTACATTTCTTCATTTCTAGCTTTATAAGTTGCAGCATGTTATCCCCCCTAGTTCATATGTTATAGTGAATAAATCCTCCTGTTCGATTTTATTGTTCATTAACTGGTAATACTTTACGATAACTTCTAGATAGAAAGTTCAAATAAATACGGAGATACTTCCAACTAAAATAGGCGATACTTCCCACGATTCCACCTATAATCAGAGCCCAAACCATACTCCACTCCTGAGGGATTGATAAACCAGGTCCAATATCCATTTGTACCCATGTAGCTCCAAAAGAACGAATAATACCTGCAATCAATATAAGTACAGTACAAAAGCCGAAACCGTACGCAATCGTTGCCAAAACTGGAACAACAATAACGCTTAATAGTCCCGTCGTACAGTAAAAAAACAGCATAGCAAATATGTCACTGACGGAACGAGTTGATTTTTTTCGCATGATATATTCACCTCTTCTGATTATTATTTGATATATATAGTGCCTTTCTCGCTTAAAAGCTCCGCCTTATTTGATGCATCACCGATTACACCTTCTTTTGTTTTTTCCGTATTCGTTCTTTTCTTAAATCCATTTAAACTCACTACTATATCGGATGAGTCGCTGTTAGCAGCAAGCTGTAATGAAGTTGGAGCTTCTTTATAAGACACACCAATATCTCCTGATTTTGTTTCTACAAGTAATGACTTTCCTTCTATTGTTTCTTTAATCAATACTTCACCATCTGTTGAAGTAACTTTTATCTTAGGGGTCCTTACATTTGTAAGGTAGTTATCACCGGTAGTAGAGGCTACAGATAGTTCCTGTAACGAACTATTTTTCAAACTTAGCTCCCCACTTTTTGATGTAAAATTACCTTTTTTTGCTGAGAGTCCCTCAATCTTTTCATCACCAGATCCGCTTGAAAATACAATATTTTTAGTCGTTACATCATTCATTTTTATATCACCAGAACTATTATTCAATGTAATCGTATCTACTCCATTTTTGGGGATGGAAATATAAATAGTACCTTTCTTTCCAAAACTGAATCCTCCCGCAAAACCTTCCTTTTGCTCTTTCTGATTCACGACAATTTTCTTTCCATCCTTTTTCATTGTTACAGGATCATTCTTCTTATCTTCCTGTTTTCCATCAGCTACAATTGTTACTTTGCTTGATTCCGTACTTTTGAATTCAACATCCCAATTTTCGTTATTTACTCCTATTTCTTCTACTTTATCTACTGTAAAAGAAGTTTCTTTTTCAAAACTCTTTATCCCTACTTCCTTGAGACTAAAAACTACTCCTGCAACTAGAACTATTAAAATAGAAGCTAACATCGTTTTCTTCATTTTTTACTCTCCAGTTCATTTTAAATCTACATCTCATTCAAGATTGTATCTGTATTTAAGCCACATCCATTTTATTCACTTTATGATAAGACAGATAACCAATTGTAAGACCTAGTAGACAAAGTGCAATCGGTACTACAATGAAGTCAAACAAACTAATCTGTCCTTCCCCATTAGTAACAGTTGAGTTAATCAATAATCCAATTACTATAGACGAGGTGATCGTTGTAGGAGTTGACTTTTTTCTCATGCCAAAATATAAAGGAACTAAACTAATTCCAGCCATCATAAATGCAGTAAGAAAAGTAGCTGGAATGGTAGCAATAATTTGTGCCATAGTAACAGGTGTTTCAAAAAAAACTATAATTGGGTTTAAAAAGAAAATTAATATATTGATGATACACGTAGAAAGAATTATGGTAAAAAAACAAAATCCAAAGGTAATCGCTAACTTAGCTTGCATTATTTTTTTTCGCTCTAATGGATAGCTAAACAATAATTGCATCGTTTTACTTTTGTATTCATCAATTACTAAACGCGATAAAATGACAGCTGAAAAAATCATAAATGTTGTTCTAATAAAAATATTTGTTAAAGACATAAATCCCGCATAATCTGAAAACATTTGCTCACCCTCAGCTTTAGAACCCCATGCCATAAGAGCAGTAGCAACGAAAATTGATACAATACAAATTGCGATTCCTTTAAAATAACGAGATAAGCGATGTTTTTTCCATTCTAGTTTCATAAGTTTAAGCATGGATTCCCTCTCCATTCACAAGGTTTAAGAAATACTCTTCTAATGAACTATGCTTTTTGTTTATGCTTTCAATTTCCACATCATTCATGATCAATGTTTTCGAAATTGCCTGCTGCATTTCTGTCATTTCATACACGCGAATGATACTCTCACTCATAATCTTGTAGTTTGTTATGCTGAGTTTATTTTCTAAAACATAAGCCGCTCGTTTCACATCTTGAACGTGAATTTCAATATACTCCGTTTGTTTACCATTAATACTTTTCATTGAAACTTCTTTCATCAATTTCCCATTTTGAATTACGCCAATCGTATCCGCCATTTGCTCCATTTCTCCTAAAATATGGCTAGAGATTAACAAGGTAATTCCATATTCTTTGCAAAGCATTTTAAATAGGTCGCGCAGTTCTCTAATACCAATTGGATCTAAACCGTTGATTGGTTCGTCTAAAATTAATAGCTCTGGCTTTGTCAGAATCGCTCTGGCAATTCCTAATCTTTGTTTCATCCCCAGTGAAAAATCTTTTACTTTTTTATTCTCCACGTTGTGTAAATTAACAAGGTCTAATGCGTGCTCAATTCCCTTCTTATCGTAGTAACCCATATATTCGCAATGAAGATATAAATTTTCCTGAGCTGTTAATTTTTCATAGAAAATAGGATATTCAATAATCGTCCCCATTCGTTTTAACACTTCATAAGAAGTATCTGTTAATTTCTCACCAAAAATTTCAATATCTCCGCTCGTCGGTTTTATTAAATTAGTAATCATTTTCATAATCGTTGTTTTACCAGCACCATTCGGTCCTAAAAAGCCGTAGATTTCTCCTTTTTTCACATGCATATTAACCCCTGAAATTACTTCTTTTCCTTGAAATACTTTTGTTAGCCCATTTGTTTTTAATATATATGACATATCATTTTCCCCTTTCGCCACATCTTTATATGTATATCATAGTCAATGAAAGTCTCTTTTTTCTTACCCATTCCTTACAAATTCCTTAAGTCAAAAAAGCTTGTAGAATCCTCTTTTCTACAAGCTAAAATTCGATCTTTTTCAGCACAATTGTAAATACTGTTTTCTCATATGGCTTACTGGAAAGATGAATTTCTCCGCCTAACGATTCTACAAGTCGCTTTGTGATGGTGAGTCCAAGACCGCTCCCTTGATATAATCGATTTCTTGAATCTTCTAGCGTATACATACGTTCAAATACTTTATCAATATGAGATTCATCAATTCCTTTCCCGCGGTCCCATACTTCAACATACACGCACCTATCATCTTCTCTTAATGTCATACCAAGCGTTTTTCCGTCATATCCATACGCAATCGCATTGGATATTAAATTATTTAACACTCGGCCTAATACTTCAGCATTTCCAAGTGCATACACATTCTTCTCTGGTATATCAATCCGTACCTCAAACCCTTTCGTCGTTACTAAATCATAAAAGGATAAAATTTTCTCTCGGCACACTTCATTCATATTCACCTTTGTCATTTCGATTGCTTTATCACCAGATTCCAACTTTGCTAAATCAAAAAACTTATGAATAAGTTCCATTACTTCTAGCGTTTTCAAATGCACTTTTTCTAGCAAAACTTGTCGTTCTTCTTCGTTCATCGTTTCATCTACATTTAACATTTCTGTATATCCAAGAATAACAGTAAGCGGCGTTTTTAAATCATGTGAGATGTTAGATAACATCTTTCTCATTGAAATTTCAACCTTCGCATGATCTGCATTCGTTTTCTGTTTCGCATCTAACAAATAATTAATTGCTACTAATAATTTTTGTAATTCTTGATCATCCGTCATAACCAATAGCTTTTCACCTGTTTGTTGCTTTACAATATCCTGTAACTTTTCATATGTATAGTGTACATTTGCACTCTTACTTTTCCCAATTCTATATTGAAAATAAATAACGCCCAATAATACACAGATAACAATCATTAAAAGAGCTGTCATACTACATCACTTCCAGCTTATAGCCAATGCCCCATAGTGTTTTAATATATTCCGGATTAGATGGATCATCTTCAATCTTTTCACGTAAACGTCGCATATGAACATTAATCACATTATCATCACCATAATATTCTTCATTCCAAATCAGATTATAAATTTGTGCTTTTGTAAATACACGCTTTTGATTCTTTACAAATAGTTTTAAAATCTCAAACTCTTTCAAAGTAAGTTTTAGTTGTTTTTCTTTTTTTTGCACAGTGAAGTTGATCGGATCAATTTTCAAATCACCAATCTCAATCATTTCTTCCTTCTGCTCCGTGGCTGAATACTTTGTCGATCTTCTAATCCCTGCCTTTACCCGGGCTGCCAATTCAATCATAGAGAACGGCTTACAAATGTAGTCATCTGCTCCAAGACCTAAACCGATCGCCTTGTCTACATCCGTATCCTTTGCAGACATCATTAGAATGGGAACAGCACTTTTTTCTCGAATGATTCTCACAACCTCTAAACCGTCTAACTTTGGCATCATGATATCGAGAATGATTAAATCAAACGAGCCTTTTAGAAACGCGAGAACTCCTTCTTCTCCATCGGATGCGATTGTTATTTGAAAGCCCTCTTTTAATAAATATGTTTCAACCATCTCTTGAATGGAAATGTCATCTTCTACTAATAAAATATGATTTGACATGCTTCTATCCCCTTTTTACAAACATTAACAATTCAATTGTAACTGAAGTCAATAAAGGTGAAAAGAATTATATGAAAATTCAATCTGACTTCATTTCTTTTCACAACAATGTTATGATGAAGTTCACTACTATTGTTTATAATTAACTTAATATAAAGGAGACTTACCATGTCAGAAAATAAAAAAGTAAGCTTAGCTGATTTAATGCGCGAACAACTTGCAAAGAAAAAGCAAGGGAATGGAAATGGCGCAAATGCGAAAAACCAAAATCAAGCAACAAAAAAATTACAAAACCAGCAAACAAAAAAGCCAAATAACCAACGTAGACGTACAGGTGTGTAAATGAACGGACAAAAACGATCTAATATTTCACCAGGCCTTGAAGTTGATATTGTGTTAAAGCAAGATCAACGAACTGGGAAGCTAACAAGAGGAATTGTCAAAGATATTTTAACGAATTCACCATCTCATCCACACGGCATTAAAGTACGATTGCAAGATGGACAGGTTGGCAGAGTGCAAAATATTATTTAATAAAAAAAATGAGCTCATGTAAAATTGAGCTCATTTTTCTTTGCACTAACCTTTAATTTTTTCGATAAAAACTACTTTTAAGTAATTACCTTCTTTAAATTGATCAATCGTACGGAAATCTTCTGGCAAGGAATGTTCTTCTAATATTTTATATTTACCATTCATTTCTTTAAAGGCTGTGTCGATAAAGCCTTTAAACTTTTTCATATCGAACGTACTACAATTTGTGGAAGCAACGATAATACCGTTATTTTCTGTAATGGTGATTGTTTCTTTTAATAGGTTTTTGTAATCTTTCGCTGCACTAAATGTATACTTTTTAGAGCGTGCAAAGCTTGGTGGATCTAGCACAACCATGTCAAACTTCATTTGTTTCTTCGCTGCGTATTTAAAGTAATGGAATACATCCTCTACGATAATATCTTGCGCTTCATAGTCAATGCCATTTACGCTAAATTGCTCAATTGTTTTACTTAAGCTACGATTCGCAAGGTCAACGCTTGTTGTTTTTGTCGCTCCGCCAAGTGCTGCGAATACAGAAAACGCTCCTGTATAAGAGAACATATTTAATACTGTTTTTCCTTTTGCATATGTGTCACGAATTTGTTTTCGAACGTTGCGCTGATCTAAAAATACACCTACCATTGCTCCGTCATTTAAATACACCGCAAAGTTTACACCGTTCTCTTTTACGATGATTGGGAACTCACCTCGTTCTCCAGCAACAAAATCATCGTCTTCAATATATTTTCCTTTTGTATCAAAGCGCTTCTTCTGATAGATTCCTTTGAAGTTTGCTACTTTCTGAAGAGCTCCAACGATTTCGTTTTTAAAGGAATAAACCCCTTCGCTATACCAGCTGATTACATAATAACCATCGTAATAATCAATGATTAAACCACCAAGACCATCACCTTCACCGTTTACAACACGAAATGCTGTTGTATCATTCGATTTGTAAAAACCTTTTCTCTTATGTAACGCTGATTTGATTTTTCTTTCAAAGAAAGCTTGGTCAATGTGCTCTTGTTCTTTTCTTGTTAAAATCCAGCCGTATCCCTTATTCTGCTTGCCATAGTAGCCTTTTCCAAGAAATTGGTTCTGCTCATCAACAATTTTGATGATAGTTCCCTCTTCTCGTATATCATTTAAGTTTTGAATTGCATCTTTTAAAATAAGCGGGTAGCCACTTTTAATTTCTTTTATAAATTTCGGTTTTATCTTTACAATTACTTCTGATCGCATGTAATGTCTTCCTTTCCATTTGAATGCTTTCTACCTATTAGGAAGCATTTAAAAAACGAGACGGAAAAAACAGCCTCGTTTCACTATACCATATTATTGCTTTGCGAGTACAACCAACTCGTTACCAAAGACAACCGTTATATATTTATACGATGTAAAAGATAAGACTCTTATCTAGAGATCAGTCTTAGAGCACTGTCCAACAGAAAAAACCTGTACATAAACAAGAATAAATAAGAATTTTCATTCCTCTCAAAAACCCAATAATGAATTTTTAATATTGTGGTTTTTCACGAAACCATAATGTAGCAATCCATTTTTCTCCTTCATGTACTGCGCAACCTTCATGCAATGAAAGTGGATGCGGTTCATCTGTCCCTCTTTTACAATTTTCAAAAACTAATAATTTCCCTTCACTTGGAGTAATTGTAAGATCCAGAGAGGGAAAAAAAGTTTCTCCACCTGCATCAACTGTATTCAAATAAAGAATAGCTGTATAAAGTCGTTGTCCCCCTTGTTTAACTTGGTTCCTCCCACCTTCGTGCCAGGTACCATAACAATCAATATGGGCATCAAATTTCCCTCCAACTTCATATCTCGCTGCTTGTAATGGCTCAGCGTGATTAAGCGGCAAGGGCATAGCAGTAGCAATAAGTTCAGATACTTTACTAACAAGCCCATGTGAATAGTGTGGAAGCCAAGTAAAATCTGATTTCCGTTCCCCTGTATGTCCATAGGCTTGTGCGGGTTGGATGTGCTTTTTAGATAGCTCGATTAACTCTTGGCATTCTGCTGGTGTAATTATTTGTTCATACTGGGCTACAAAAGGCTCATCATGGAGAACAATTGGCGTTTTATTCATAAGGTATAATCCTCCTCAAACTTTATTGAACGACAGTAGTATATTATGTGGGTGAAACTGGATAGGTGTTACGAACAAGTGTTAATAAAATGGAAGTCTTTTTTAGATTGAAAATCCCTTCATCAATAAACAATAGATTTAGATAAATTTCCTAATATATTAATTTCTACAAAAAAAGACTTTCTTTCAAAGAAAGTCTCTTTTCCTCATTTTTCTACGACAACTTCCCGCTTCTGAAAAATAGAAATAATATATCCAACAAACATACCGATGATTCCTGGTAAGAGCCAACCGATTCCTACATTGTAAAATGGAATCTTTTCTAACATAGGCGATAATGCTGCAATTTGAATCTGAGCATTATTTAAACCATCGAAGAAACTAACAACAAATGCTCCTACAATTCCACCCACATACATCGCTAGCGGGATACGCATGTAATTTTCAATTAGTGATAATACGATTAATACGATACCAATTGGATAGATTGCGATTAAGATTGGTAACGCTAATGCATTTAGCTGTGTTAAACCAAGGTTTGCTACCATAAATGCTAACATGCAGAAGATGAAAACAACTTTTTGATACGACAGCTTTGGTAGTAATGCTGAGAAAAATTCTCCGCAAGCTGCAACGATTCCAACCGAAGTTGTTAAACATGCTGCTGCAATCGCTACACCCAGTAGAAGAGTGCCGTAACTACCAAATAAATGATGCACAACATTTGTTAAAATAACACCACCGTTTTCTCCCATTCCAAGCGATACACTAGAAGCCCCAAGATAAGCAAGCGCTAAGTAAACAATAAGTAAACCAAATGCTGCAATCATCCCCGCAAAAATTGTCACTTTCGCAATACTTTTCTTATTGGTAATTCCTTTTCCTTTTAAAGCATTAACAACTACATTTCCGAAGACAAGTGCTGCTAATCCGTCTAATGTTAAGTATCCATCAATAAATCCTTTGAAAAGCGGATCCTTGTATGCTTCTGTCGGTGCTCCAAACTCGCCCATCGGTGTAATCAATGCTTTGATGACAATAATTGCAATAACCGCTAATAAAATTGGTGTTAATACTTTCCCAATACGTCCTACTAATTTCGAAGGATTTAACGCTAAATAGAAAGTAACTGCAAAAAAAATAAATGTAAAGATAACAAGTGGATATGCCTGACTGGCTACGGAACTTGATAAAAATGGAGTAACCGCCATTTCATAAGCAACAGTTCCTGTACGCGGTACACTTACAAACACACCTAAACATAAATAAATCGCAACTGTGAAAACAAGTGCAAACAACGGATGCACACGACCTGCGAGTTTATTAATATCTCCTTTTAAAGCAATGACAATGACTCCTAGTAAAGGAAGTCCTACACCTGTAATAACAAAACCAAATAAAGCCACCCATACATCTGTTCCAGCACCTTGTCCTAACGCTGGTGGAAAAATCATATTCCCCGCACCGAAGAATAGTGCAAATAACATTAAACTTATTGCAAACATCTCAGATAACTTTAAAGATGATTTCATTTTTCTCTACCTCCTAAAAAATAACAAAAGACTAAATATTCAGAAATAAAAAACCGCTATATTTCCGCTTTCAATCCAAGTTCCTTTATAAAAGAACGCAAAAAACACCCGTCCCTAACAAAGGGACGAGTGTTGAAATCGTGGTTCCACCCTTATTCTAATAAAATGAATGTATAACAAAATAAACTCATTTTATAGCTCGTGTAAATTAATAACGGTTTTATCCGCCAAGAATTACAATGCATGATGCAGTTCACTCTTGAAGTTTAGAGGTGGTAAGTGTATCTTTTCGTATTAGGAAGCTCACAGCCTAAGGCTTCCCTCTCTGAGAATCGTAAAAAATAACTCATGTCCTCATCATTACTTTTCAAAATATATTGTCGAATCTTGTTGTTTTTTTATTATATGGGCTATTTTCAAAAAAAACAATAGTTTTATTTTTTCTGACAAAAAATAAAACTGAGAAACAGCTATAGCTGCTTCAATAATTGTTGTAACTCTTGCTCTGTGACATTTCGCCACTTTCCAGCTTCTAATCCAGCAAGCTTAATATTCATAATTCGTACCCGTTGTAGCTTCGTTACTGTATATCCAAACACACGGCTCATTCGGCGAATTTGTCTATTCATTCCTTGCGTTAAAACAATTCGAAATGTCGAGTGATCTACCCGGGTTACTTTACATGGTTTTGTCATTCCATCTTTAATTTTCACACCACGGCTCATTCCATTAATAAACCAATCTGTAAATGGCTTATCAACCGTTACAATATATTCTTTTTCATGCTCATGATCTCCGTGTAAAATTTGATTGGCAATCGCTCCATCGTTTGTTAGCAAAATCAATCCTTCCGACGCTTTATCTAAGCGACCAACTGGAAAAATTCTCTCTGGATGATTGATGTACTCAATGATATTTCCTTCAATATGTTCCGCAGCAGTACAAGTGATCCCTACTGGTTTATGAAAGGCAATATAGATTTTTTCTTTGTCTTCTTTCTCGATTGTTTTACCATCAATCGTTACAATATCGTTCACCGTAACAATCGCACCGTGCGTACAAACCTCACCGTTAATTGCCACGCGGTCCGCTTTAATGAGGCGGTCTGTTTCTCGCCTTGAGCAGGATAATACTTCGCTTATAAATTGGTTAATTTTCATGTCGTATTCCTTTTTTCTTATAGATTATCCGAATAGAAAAAACGTCAATCTCAGGCGTTAACTTATGCCGAGATTGACGCTTCCTTACTTCGCAAAAAACACTAAATAAATAACTCCAATCACCAAAAACATGCCGCAACAAGCTAACAATACTTTTGCAAGTTTGTCCATAAACATAATGGTTTACCCCTTTTGCCTGGTTTTGTGCTTACTTTAATTCGACAACTGTTACGCCGAGGCCTCCCTCGCCCATATCACCATAGCGGAAGTTTTTCACACCACGATGTTTTTTCAAGTAATCTTGTACACCTTGACGAAGTGCTCCTGTTCCTTTTCCGTGAATGATGGATACGCGTGGATAGTTTGCAAGCTGTGCATCGTCTAAATATTTTTCTACACGCATCATTGCATTTTCAAAACGTTCACCGCGAAGATCAAGTTCTAAGGAAACTTGATAGTCCCTTCCCTTAACAGTCGCGACTGCCTTTTTCTCAACAGGTTGTGGCGTATTAATATACTCCATATTAGATTCTTTCACTTTCATCTTCAGAATACCAATTTGAACGTTCCACTCCGTATCACTTACTTTTTTCAGCAATTGTCCTTTTTGCCCGAACGTTAATACTTTTACTTCATCGCCTGCTCGTAATTGTTGTTTTGGCGCAGTGTTTTTCACTTTTACTTTTTGTTTTTTCACAAGCTCTGGCGCTGCACCTTCTAGGCGACTTTTCGCTTCGATAAGCTCATGATCTTTCACGTTTGCAAGCTGTGCTTTACGCAGTTGACGAAGTTCACGAATGATGCCTTCTGCTTCTTTTTTCGCAGCTTCTACTTTTTCTTCGCCCTCTTTTTGTGCCTTTAATAATCTTTCATCACGCTCATCGTTAAATTCAATAATTTGACGTTGCAATTCACGATGAAGTTTTTCAGATTGTTTACGATGCTCTTCTGCTTCGTTCCATTCGCGCTCTGCATTTTTTTGACTTTCTTCTAGCTTCGCAATCATATTTTCGATTTTATTTGTATCGGTACTAATATGATTACGAGCACGATCAATTACTCGATCAGATAAACCAAGACGTTTTGAAATTTCAAAAGCGTTACTGCGTCCTGGTACACCAATTAATAACTTATAAGTTGGGCTTAGTGTGTTTACATCAAACTCCACACTCGCATTAATAACTTGTTCACGGTTGTAACCATATGCTTTTAGCTCCGGATAATGCGTCGTTGCGACAACGCGTGCTCCGCGGTTATATACCTCATCTAAAATAGAAATCGCAAGTGCTGCTCCTTCTTGTGGGTCTGTTCCAGCACCTAATTCATCAAATAATACTAAGCTTTCAAAATCAGCTTTTTCTAATATATCTACAATGTTCACCATATGAGAGGAGAACGTACTTAAACTTTGTTCAATCGATTGTTCATCACCAATATCAGCAAAGATATTTTTAAACACACAAATCTCTGATTCGTCTAATACTGGAATATGAAGACCAGATTGCGCCATTAATACACAAATGCCGACTGTTTTTAATGTAACTGTCTTACCACCTGTATTCGGACCTGTAATAACGATTGTTGTGAAGTCTTTACCAAGCATGATATCATTCGGCACAATGATTTTTGGATCGATAAGTGGATGACGGGCTTGTCGTAAATCCATATAACGCTCATTATTTACAATTGGTTTTGTTGCTTTAATACGCTTTGCATAAAAAGCTTTTGCAAAAATGAAATCAAGATTTGCAATAACCTCTACATTTGCTAACACAATATCAGCTTCGACTGCTACTTCTTCTGTTAACATCATTAAGATGCGTTCTACTTCTTGTTTTTCTTTCACTTTTGCCTCTTGCAATGCGTTATTTAGTTCCACAATGACTTGCGGCTCAATAAATAACGTTTGTCCTGATGCAGATTGATCATGAACAATACCACCATATACACCGCGGTATTCTTGCTTCACAGGAATTACATAGCGATCATTACGAATTGTAACGATTGCATCTGATAACATCTTTTGGGCATTTGAAGAGCGCGTCATATTTTCAAGTTTCTCACGAATACGGCTTTCTGCAGTGCGGATTTGGTTACGAATGCCGCGCAGTTTATCACTCGCGCTATCGACTACTTCTCCTCCATCCCCAATGCAGTTTGTGATCTTCTTTTCTAAATCATATACAGACACAATTTGCGCAACATGTGTTTCTAAAATTGGAAGCTCTACACCATTATCGATCATATCTTCAATAAACCGCTTCATTTGGCGGCTACCATACATCGTGCTTGCGATATCGAGCAGTTCATGTGGGCTTAGCATACTTCCAATTTTCGCACGTTTTACATTCGGACGAATATCAAAAATTCCGCCAAGCGGTACATGCCCTTTTAAGCGAATGATTTTTGCTGCCTCATCTGTTGTTTCTTGCATTTCTACAATTTCTTCAAAATCTGTACTTGGCACGAGGCTCTTCACTTTATCACGACCAAGTGAAGAAGCAACATGCTCAAGTAATTGTTCTTTTACTTTGTTATATTCTAATACACGCAACGTTCGTTCTAACATAAGTTGCACGTCCCCCTTGTGTTACTTATTCCGTTTAATATAATCTAATAAACGTTCAATATCCCATGTGTTAATCACGGTATCTTTCTGAATCCACCCTTTACGAGCTGCCGCTACACCGGTTTCCATATCTTCTAACATTTCAAGTGTATGCGCATCAGTATTGATCGCTACTTTTACGCCCGCATCTTGTGCTTGCTTTAATAGTTTCGCACTTAAATCTAAGCGGTTCGGATTCGCGTTTAATTCTAAAATTGTATCTGTTTCTTTTGCGAGTTCAATCAGTAAATCTGTATCTACATCATACCCTTCGCGGCGTCCAAGAAGACGACCTGTTGGGTGGGCAATCATCGTAACATGTTTATTTTCAATTGCTGTACGCAAGCGTTTCATAATGGTTTCACGGTCTTGTGAGAAGCTAGAATGGATTGCACCAATGACATAATCAAGCTCCGCTAATACTTCATCATCAAAATCGAGCGTTGCATCTGGTAAAATATCCATTTCGATTCCGCGTAAAATTGTAATATCTGAGTATTTTTCGTTAATACGTTCAATCTCTTTTCCTTGTTCACGAAGACGCTCTTTCGTTAAACCGTTCGCTACTTTCAAGTATTGGGAATGATCCGTAATTGCCATAAATTTATACCCACGCCCGCGGCATGCTTGTACCATTTCTTCAATTGAAAAAGCACCGTCACTCCATGTTGTATGCATATGTAAATCACCTTGTATATCAGAGAACTGAATTAAATTTGGATATTCTTTAATCAACTCAAGCTCTTTTCCATCTTCACGTACTTCTGGTGGAATAAATGGTAGACCAAAATGAGCAAAGAATGCTTCTTCTGTTTCAAACGTCTTCACTTCACCTGTCTCTAAATTTTCCACACCGTACTCACTAATCTTTTCACCTTTATCTTTTGCAATTTGGCGCATTCTTACGTTATGATCTTTTGAACCTGTGAAATGATGAAGCGTTGTAATAAATTCTTCAGGTTTTACAAGACGGAAATCAATTGAAATATCATATTCATATTGAAGACGAACGGATACTTTTGTATCACCGCTCGCAATGACTTCAATCATATTATCAAATTGCAGTAAATGTTCACGTACTGCTACTGGATTTTCCGTTGCGATAATAAAATCTAAATCTTTTACCGTTTCGCGAACGCGGCGCAGGCTACCAGCGCGAGAGAATCGAACAATTTCCTGGACATTCGACAATTTCTTCTCTATTTCCCCAGCAATAGGTAAGACCATCGCAATCGGTAATCGCTCTGGACGAGAGCCTACTTGAGCGATTGCTTCTAATATTTTCTCTTCTGTTTTCTTACCGAATCCCGCAAGTGCCTGTACTTTATTTTCTTCACAAGCCTTTTGCAAAGTTTCCATATCAATAACGCCAAGCTCTTTGTACAACTTCGCTACTTTTTTACCACCAAGCCCTGGTAATTTTAATAACGGTAATAGACTGCTTGGCACTTCCTTTTCAAGCTCCTCTAATACTTCTGAAGTTCCAGCTTCAATATATTCTTGAATGACCGCTGCTGTTCCTTTTCCAATACCCGGAATCTTTGTGAAATCTTCAATTTCAGACAGACTACGATCATCGCTTTCTAATGCTGCTGCGGCTTTACGAAATGCAGATATTTTAAATGGATTTTCGCCCTTAAGCTCCATAAAAAGGCCGATTGTCTCCAATAATTTAATCACTTGTTTTTTATTTACTTTCATTCTTTCCCCGCCTTTCTTTCATAGAAAAAAAACTTCTCTTTCCGAAAAAAGAGAAGTTATACTCTGCTACCTGGCTGCCATAGTTCCTTCACCTTTTCAGAAAGAATCGGTGTATCGTCTACAATTATTTTGCTAATTGATGATTTTTGCAGTGGCGTTTGTACCTGTTCAATCGGAAGAATAGTTCCAATAATAATTAAGACAAACAGAATAATATACACTTCTAAGAAACCAAGAAGTGCTCCAGCAAACGCATTTACCTGTTTTATAACTGGGATTTCTGTAAACATATTCAGCAAATTCCCAAGCAATGAAAGCGCGATTTTTGTAATAATAAATAATACAATGAACGCAATTGCTTGATAGAATACTGCTTCGATATTATTTGCATCAATCCATTCTGGCACAGATACGTTCTGATCGAATGGATACGGAATAAATTTCTCAAGTACTGGCGCTAAATCTTTGCAGTACCAGTATGCAACAAGGTATGCGATAATAAAGCTTGTTAACTTTACAAGTTGTAGGACAAACCCTCTTCTTAAGCCGAGGAAAAATCCCATAACAAGCAGTAATATGATAATAATATCAATCATGTTATTCCATTCCTTTTTTTGTCATACTTTCTTTTAGTTTCTCATGTTCTTCTTTTAATTTTATATAATCGTGTATGACGTTTACCGCCGTCAATACCGCTAGTCTACTCGTATCAAGCGAAGGATTCTTGGCATTGAGTTCGCGCATTTTATCATCCACAATCGCTGCTACCATGCGGATATGACTTGTACTTTCATCGCCAACAACTGAATATTGCTGACCATAGATTTCTACATTAATTCGACTTTTATTTCCCTTTTGTTGTGACAACTCACCGGCCTCCAATCACGTACAGAATCCTAAAGTTTATCATACCATGAACCATCATAATATGGAAACAGAAAGAACAATCCGATATGATAAAAATAACAATATTGAAAAAGGAGCGACTACTTTGTCAAATTCTATCGTAATCCAAACAAATCCTGCAATAATTGAGGATATGAAACAACAATATAAACAAGCAATTGCCCCAAAAGTTCCGCAAGGTGGTATCTTTATGGCGAAAGTTCCATCTTGTACAATTACGGCCTATAAATCAGGCAAAGTAATGTTTCAAGGTACTCGTGCAGAGGAAGAAGCTGCACGTTGGCAAAATGTTTCTCAGGTGCCGAAATCTTCTGGTAAAAAAACTGCAAATTCGCACCGCTATGCCCCGCCCGCTTCCATTGGAACAATGTCTATAGCTGGATCTGATGAAGTGGGTACTGGAGATTACTTCGGACCGATGACAGTTGTTGCTGTATATGTAGACGCAAAGCAAATTCCATTATTGAAAGAACTTGGTGTAAAAGACTCTAAAAACTTAAATGATGCGCAAATTGCCGAAATTGCAAAACAGTTACTTAACGTTGTTCCTTATAGTTCTCTCGTTTTGCATAATGAAAAATATAACGAACTATTCGAAAAAGGAAACAATCAGGGGAAACTAAAAGCGCTCTTACACAATAAGGCTCTTACAAATTTACTAGCAAAGATTGCACCTACAAAACCAGAAGGCATCTTAATTGACCAATTCACGCAGCCTGATACATATTACAAATACTTAGCAAAACAAAAAGAAGTACAGCGTGAAAACGTGTATTTCGCAACTAAAGGTGAAAGTGTTCATTTAGCAGTTGCAGCAGCCTCTATTTTAGCTCGCTACTCATTCGTAAAGCAGTTTGATGAGCTCAGCAAAAAAGCCGGTATGCCACTTCCAAAAGGAGCGGGTAAGCAAGTTGATATCGCTGCAGCTAAATTAATTCAAAAGCTAGGAAAAGAACGGCTGCCTGAGTTTGTGAAACTTCACTTTGCAAATACAGAAAAAGCATTTCGTTTATTGAAAAAATAGCTATTTTTCAGTATCGACAATATATAAATGAACTAAACAAAATAAAAACATATAAATAAGAGTAGTCGACATGACTACTCTTATTTATATGTTTAGCTTCGTTTTTGTCTCTTATTTGATGAAGATACTTTAAAAGAACCCGTTTCGTTTGTTGTAGTTCCTTGACCTTCGACTTGCGAGGAACCAAGACTTGCTCTAGAAGGATCTTTTTTTACTTTTCTGCCCATTTTATTCACCCCTTCGCGTTACTTTTTACTTAGAGGCGAGAAACTATACAGCATAACAATCAAAATATATACTGCCGATCCAATCCGTATAAAGTCACTCTTACACTTTCACTTCTATTAACGCTAATTTTACTTTCCTAAGAGATGAGTTTGCTCTTCACTAATATCCCATAGACGCTTTGCGGCATCCATATCCAATGCAACCTCAGATGGCCTTTCCACTTGCCTATCAGCATAATAATAACCACTATGATCGATAATGTCAGTTGTTTCTGCTAGCCATACTAAAGTTTCAGCCCCTTCCTCAGGTGTGCGAGAGAAAGGTTTCATTACTGCCATAGTTAAGCGAGCCGCGAGACCATTATCCTGGTTGAAATTCGTGGCTACAAGTCCTGGATCGAAGCAGGAAGCTATGACACCTGTCCCCTCTAGTCGCCGTGCCAACTCAGAGGTAAATAAGATGTTAGCTAATTTGGTTTGCCCATAACACATCGTAGGACCCCCCATTAATTTCTTAACACCACGATAAAGTTTTTCTGCATCTAAATCATTAAAATCGATTCCTTTTTTAGCCATTTTGTGACCATGAGATGCGGTAGTGATAACGCGAGCGGGGGCACTTTCCTTTAAACGGTCAAGCAGCAAATTAGTAAGTAGGAATGGAGCTAAATGATTAACCGCCCAGGTCATCTCCAAGCCGTCCTCCGTAATTTGCCTTGTTTGAAATAAAGCACCAGCATTATTAACTAATATATCTATTCTAGGGCACTTCTCTAGAATGTCAGTAGCTACTTGATGTATCGACTTCTGAGAAGCCATATCAGCTAGAAATATATCTACCACTGCATTACCATTCGTTGAACCCTTAATTTGAGTCACAATATCATTTGCTTTCGCTTCGTTTCGTGCAATAATCCCTAGCTTTGCACCGCGTTCCGCAAGTACCTTAGCCGCCGCTAACCCAATCCCACTTGTCGCTCCCGTGATGACTACATACTTGTCACGCACTGTCCACTCTACACACCTATTAATTACCCCCATTTTCCCAAAACCCCTCTCCCAAATTCCATAAATGATTCATTCGTTTTACTATATATGAAATGGAAAGAGAACTATGAACAACATTTTTTATCCTAGCTCAAAATACTTGATAAGATTTCGAATCTAGTTCCATCCTCTTCTAAATAAAAAAAGCGAGAGCAATTGCTCTCACTTTTTTGTTATATTAAAACTCCGAAGAACCTGGAGTTCTTGGGAATGGAATGACGTCACGAATGTTAGCCATGCCAGTGATGTACATTAGGAAGCGCTCGAAACCAAGGCCGAATCCAGCGTGTTTTGTACCGCCGTATTTTCTAAGTTCTAAGTACCACCAGTAGTCTTCTTCGTTCATGCCTAATTCTTTAATTCTGTCTGTTAAAACATCCATTCTTTCTTCACGTTGACTTCCGCCGATTAATTCGCCGATGCCAGGAACGAGAAGGTCGGTAGCAGCTACTGTTTTTCCATCTTCGTTCAAGCGCATGTAGAATGCTTTAATGTCTTTCGGATAATCAGTTACGAATACAGGGCGTTTAAAGATTTCTTCTGATAAGTATCTTTCGTGCTCTGTTTGTAAGTCAATGCCCCATTCTACTGGGTATTTGAAGTCAGCACCTGATTCTTGAAGTACTTTAATTGCTTCTGTGTATGTGATGCGACCAAAATCAGAGTTGATTACGTTGTTCATGCGCTCAAGAACTGTTTTATCAACAAAGCTGTTGAAGAATTCCATTTCTTCTGGTGCATGCTCTAATACGTATTTCATTGCATATTTCAGCATATCTTCTGTAAGGTTCATTACATCACCTAATTCAGCGAATGCAATCTCAGGCTCAACCATCCAGAACTCAGCTGCGTGACGAGTTGTGTTTGAGTTTTCAGCACGGAATGTAGGTCCGAATGTGTATACATCACGGAACGCTAATGCATAAGCTTCAGCATTCAGCTGTCCACTTACCGTTAAGTTTGTTTCTTTACCGAAGAAGTCTTTTGATTCGTCAACTTGTCCGTCTTCACCTTTAGGTACATTGTTTAAATCTTGCGTTGTTACGCGGAACATTTCGCCTGCACCCTCTGTATCACTACCCGTGATAATTGGTGTATGAACGTGTACGAATCCACGCTCTTGGAAGAATTGGTGAATCGCAAACGCTGCGATAGAACGCACGCGGAACGTTGCAGAGAATGCATTTGTTCTTGGACGTAAGTGAGCGATTGTACGTAAGTATTCAAACGTGTGACGCTTCTTTTGAAGTGGGTAATCAGAATCTGATAAGCCCTCGATATCAATTTTTTCTGCTTTAATTTCAAATGGTTGCTTTGCTCCAGGTGTTGCAATTACTTTACCCTCTACTTTAACTGAAGAGCTAAGTGGAAGTTTCGCAATTTCTTTGAAGTTATCTAATTCTGTATCGAAAACGATTTGAACGCTTTTGAAGAAGCTACCGTCGTTTAATTCGATGAAACCAAATGCTTTTGAATCACGTAAGTTACGAATCCACCCTGATACTTGTACTGTTTGACCTGCGTATTTATCTGTATCTCTATACAGACTTTTTACTAATGTGTTTTCCATAGTGAAATTCTCCTTTGCTGATATATTTGAATACAAAAAAACCTTTCATCCATAAAGGGACGAAAGGTTAAACTTCGCGGTACCACCCAATTTGTCATAAAGACCAACTTTAACTCGTATGTATTTACATACTTCCCGGTTTGTAACAGGCCGGATTCCCGTCTAAGTCTACTCTTGAATACAAGTTTCAATTTCGGTTAGCAACTCCAAGGTGTTCTTCACATATACCGCCTCATCAGGCTCTCACCGTCCCTGACTCGCTTTGGATTATAGTATATACTACTTTTCCTTATCATCGTTTTTCGTTTTGTTAAACTAAAATTAATGTACTACATTCGAGGGAAAGATGCAAGGCGTCCTGTTGATAAAGTGAACCTTACCGCTCTCTCCATTCTTCGGTTATGTCTTCTTCTACTTCTACAATAAATTCATATAATTCTTCTCTTTCTAATGTCTCAATGAAAAAATCGTATTGTTCATTTAATTCATTTAAACTAACTACGACTTTTTCTACACACTCAAGCAAAAATAAACCAGATGCTTTTCAGCATCTGGTTTATTTTTGTTAACTTGATAGCTATGCCCCTTAAGGATTTTTTATGCTGCAGGTTCTGTTGGAGCTGGTTGAACAGGAGTTACTTTCCCGCCACTCATGGATTGATTCATAAATTCACCAATCATTTTTTGTAACTCATCCATTGGAACAATATTCTTTTCAGAAGTATCGAATGTGAATTTGATTGGTTTATCGATCGATTTGATATCAGATTTAATATTCATATCAAATTTAATTGTTTCTTTTTCGTTTTCAGGATTTTTTGCTTCGACATGAATTGCTGCATCCTGTTTTTTAATTGTTTTTCCATCCATTGTATAAATTAAAGAAATAGAAGATTTATCAAGATTTGCATCTTTCAATTCTTTCTTAAAGTCTGCAATTTCTTGTTTTGTTCCAGTGAAGTTTTTCATTGTAGAAATTTCATCAAATAGCTTTTCAATCACTGTTTTTAAATCTTTACCTGTTAATTTCACAGTGTATACATCTTTTTCGTTTGTAAATTTGTCTTCAGGAAGCGCTTTGATTGCATCTAATAACGATTTTTGTACTTTCTCTTGGATTTTCGCAGATTCTTTTGTATCTACTTCTCCTAAATCTTTCATATCCATTTTGATAACTTTTCCTTCTAGAGTAGAAAAACTCTCACCAGGAACACCAGCTAATTGTAATAGTGATTTTACATTATTCGCTTTTACATATAAAGCCTCTTTCCCTTCATCCATAAACATTGGAATCGATATATCCATTTTCATTGCATCTGTTTTAACCTTTGCACCAATTGTTACTTCGTCTTTTTTTGCATCTTTATCTGTTTTTGAATCAACTGTAACTGATATGTTTTTTAACATATCCATTGCCACTTTATCTTCTCTTTTCATATCTTTCGCATTAGAATCGAATTTAAAAGAAATTGAACTGCTTGATTCCATTTGCTTTGCGTTTAAAATGCTTTCTGTTGAAGAAACAACTGTTTCTTTTGCAGATTTTCCACACGCAGATAAAGCGAAAAGACTTAAACTTGCCGCAACAACTAATCCTATTTTCCCAAACTTCATAAAACCACCCCTTCAATTCATTAACATATCTATCATAACATGGAAAATAAAAAGTTGGGATATTCAAATGAAAAAATGTAACTATTTAGCTATCCTCTTGATTTGAGAGTTTCGTATTTTCTGTACCTTTTAGGTTTACCTTCTCCTGTTAACACTTAAATTATTAGTGATGGGGAAGTTGAAACATAGTAGAGTCTAGGCTTCGAATTCGTTTGAAATTCTCTCCTATCGATGGAGTTGAACAAATATTTTGATGAAATAACCTCGCGAAAGATTCTGTTTCAACTGTTTTACTTAAAAAGACACATAAAGAAACGATATCCTGCGCTTTACATTTTCTTTTATGTCGAATCATTCCTGCCCTATGTGCAAGTGATTCTAAAAATGAAAGTGAAAATGTATTCTTTAATTCCTGAATTAATAATTGTAATTCTTCCATAAAAACAGCTACCCTTTCATGGATACTCCATGAAAGGGTAGCTGTTTTTGGTAAAAATTATACATAACTTTAACTTGATGGCTATGAGACACAAGGCTGCTTTTTTACTTACGTAACTCCGCACCAAATTTCTCTTCTACCGCTGTTAATACATGGTTATGTGCTTCTGTTACTTCTTCGTCTGTTAATGTACGTTCTGGATCAAAGTAGTTCATAGAGAATGCAAGTGATTTCTTGCCTTCTTCCATTTTTTCACCTTCGTATAAGTCGAATAGTGTTACTTCTTTTAGAAGTTCTCCGCCTGCTTCCGCAATTACTTGCTTCATTTCGCCAGCTTTTACTTCCTTAGCCACTACAACCGCCATATCACGTGTCATAGATGGGAAACGTGGAATTGCTGAGTAGTAAGTTTCTTCTACGTCTGCACCGAATACTTTTACAAGAGATAATTCAAATACGAATGTATCTTTCACATCTAATTGTTTTTGCGTTTCTGGGTGTAATTGACCGATGAAACCAATCACATCTCCATCTAGTAAGATATCAGCTGTACGTCCTGGGTGCATGCCTTCACGTTTTGCAGGAGCATATGTGATGCTGCTTGCAACGCCAAGTACGTCGAATAATCCTTCTAACACACCTTTTGCAACGAAGAAGTCTACAACTTTCTTCTCACCTTGCCATGCATGATGAAGAGCAAGACCTGTCATAACACCAGCAAGATGTTGTTCTTCTTTCGGAAGCTCGCCTTCTGCTGTTGGTAAGAAAATAGAACCTACTTCATATAATGCAACACTGTCATTTTTACGAGCGTTATTATATGAAACTGCTTCTAACAATTGTGGTACTAAGCTTAAACGAAGTTGACTGCGCTCTTCACTCATTGGAAGTGCAAGATTTACAGGAGATTTTTCGTTTGGCTCAACCATATATTGTTTCGCTTTATCGGCACTTGTTAATGAATACGTAATTGCTTCATATAAACCAGCACCTTCTAAGTAACGACGTGCTTTACGACGTTTTGTTTGTGCTACTGTTAATTTACCACGTGTCATTGTACCAGTTGGTAATGTAACTGGAATATGATCATAACCGTACAGACGACCTACTTCTTCTACTAAGTCTTCTGCAATTGTAATATCAGGGCGACGTACTGGTACGTTCACATGGAATGTTCCTTCTACTTCTGTGAATGGGAACTTCAAGTTTGTAAAGATTGTACCCATTTCACTAGCAGTGATTTCTGTTCCTAATACACGGTTTACTTTTTCAGTTGTAACTGATACCGTACGTTCTTGCACTTGTAGGTTATCAACTTCTACTACACCTTCAAGCGCTTCGCCACCAGCATATTTCGCCATTAAAGCTGCTGCATGTTGAATCGCTTCAAATGTACGTGTTGGATCGATTCCTTTTTCGAAACGCGCACTTGATTCACTACGTAGACCTAAATCTTTTGATGTACGGCGCACTGTTTGACCTGCAAAGTATGCAGACTCAATTAGAACGTTTACTGTATCATTTGTAACCTCAGAATCAGCTCCACCCATTACACCAGCAACAGCTAAAGCTTTTTCACCATTTGTAATAACAAGGTGGTGGTTCTGTAATGTACGCTCTTGATCATCTAATGTTTGAATCTTTTCGTCTTCTTTTGCAAGACGAACAACGATTTCTTTTGAACCTAATTTATCATAGTCAAACGCGTGTAATGGTTGACCGTATTCAATTAAAATGTAGTTTGTAATATCAACTACGTTGCTAATTGGGCGAATGCCAGCTGCCATAAGGCGCGTTTGCATCCACATTGGTGATGGACCAATCTTTACGTTCTTAACCATTTTCGCAATGTATAATGGATTTTCTTCTTTCGCTTCTACACTTACAGAAATATAATCAGAAGTTTTTTCTGCTGTTTCTTGTAAGTCTACAGCTGGAAGCTTCACTTCACGGCCATAAATAGCAGCCACTTCATATGCAACACCTAACATATTTAAGCAATCAGCACGGTTTGGCGTTAAACCAAGTTCTAATACTTCATCATGTAAGTTTAAGATTTCCAGTGCATCTGCGCCAACTTCAGCGTCACTTGGGAAGATGAAGATACCATCTGCATAATCTTTCGCAACTAGTTTCCCGTCAATGCCAAGCTCTTGCAATGCACAAACCATACCGTGAGAAGCTTCCCCGCGTAATTTTGCTTTTTTAATTTTGAAGTTACCAGGTAGAACAGCGCCAACTTTTGCAACTGGTACTTTTAAACCTTTTGCAATGTTAGGAGCACCGCAAATGATTTGTACTGACTCTTCTTCACCGATGTCGATAAGACATTTGCTTAATTTATCAGCTTCTGGGTGCTTTTCACATTCTAATACGTGACCAACTACAACACCTTTTACACCTTTATTTAATACTTCAACGCCTTCTACTTCAATACCACTTTTCGTGATTTTGTCTGCTAGTTCTTGTGCTGTTACATCTTTAATATCTACATACTCTTGTAACCAACGATATGATACGAACATATTTATCCTCTCCTTCCCTTACGCTCGTTTGAATTGTTGTAAGAAACGTACATCGTTTGTATAGAAATGACGAATGTCATCAACGCCGTATTTTAACATTGCGATACGCTCTGCACCCATACCGAATGCGAATCCTTGATATTCTTTTGAATCATAGCCAGCCATTTCAAGCACGTTTGGATGAACCATCCCAGCACCTAAAATTTCAATCCAGCCAGTTCCTTTACAAGTGCCGCAACCTTTACCATGACACATCATACAAGAAATATCCATCTCAACAGATGGTTCTGTGAATGGGAAGAAACTTGGACGAAGACGAATTTCACGATCTTCACCGAACATCTTTTTCACAAATACTTGCAGTGTACCTTTTAAATCACTCATACGAATATTTTTATCAATTACAAGACCTTCAATTTGCATGAACTGATGTGAATGCGTCGCATCGTCATCATCGCGGCGATACACTTTACCAGGGCAAATAATTTTAATTGGACCTTTTTCTGTATTGTTTTCCATCGTTCTTGCTTGCACAGAAGATGTATGCGTACGTAGTAACGTTTCTTCTGTAATGTAGAATGTATCTTGCATATCACGCGCTGGATGATCTTTTGGTAAGTTTAATGCTTCGAAATTGTAGTAATCTTTCTCTACTTCTGTTCCTTCTGCTACTTCATAACCCATACCGATAAATACATCTTCAATTTGTTCAACAACAGCTGTTAATGGATGATGACAACCTGTTTCTACAGGACGACCTGGTAATGTAACATCAATTGTTTCAGATGCTAATTTTGCTTCGATTACCGCTTTTTCTAAGTGGTTAATCTTGTCTTCTAGACGCGTTTGAATTGCTTCACGCACTTCATTTACTAATGCTCCCATACGTGGACGCTCTTCTGGAGATAATTTCCCCATGCCGCGTAATACTTCTGTAATTGGACCTTTTTTTCCTAAATACGCTACGCGTACATCATTTAAGCCCTTTAGCTCTTTCGCTTCTTCAATCAGCTCTAACGCTTTTTGCTTTAGCTCTTTTAAACGTGCTTCCATTTGGAACCCTCCTAATGTTAAAAATAAAAAAACCTCGCTCCCTAAAAAGGGACGAGGTAAATTCGCGGTACCACCCTAAATTGACAGAACAAGTCTGCCCACTTAATTGTTATAACGGCCAGCTTTGACCGGAACGCCTTTACATATCAATGGTCCTGGCGTCAACTCCAGAGGTGAATTCACTTCCGTCTACCATAAGAATGCTTTCAGTCTACGGCACTCTCTCCCTATATGGCGATTTTGCAAGCTACTCTTCTCTATCAACGTTTTTTATTATGTTACTTTATATGTTCATCCTGAACATGTACTTCAACTTATTATAAGAAGTTTTTTATCGATTCGCAACCGGGCTTTGTAAATAATACGTTAAAATCCCCGCAGCAACCGCAACATTTAATGATTCTGCCCCGCCGTAAATTGGAATATACAAGTTTTGATCACATTTTGTAAGAATTTCTTGGCGTACACCATTTCCTTCGTTTCCTACAATTAATGCAAAACTTCCTGTCGGTGTCACTTCTCCATAAGGAACTCCATTTTCCAGAGCTGTTCCGTATACAGGAACATTCTTTTCTTTTAGCTTATCTACCCATTCTTCTAAGTTTCCTTTTACAACTGGTAAATGGAAAATAGAACCTTGTGTAGAACGAAGCACTTTACTATTATAGGCGTCCACACAGCCTTCTCCAAGTACAACGGCATGAATACCAGCTGCATCTGCTGTACGAATAATCGTTCCTAAATTACCTGGGTCTTGCAAGCCATCTAATAATAGAAATTTCCCATCTGTAAGATCTACTTCTTTCTCATGCTTCTCACAAACCGCAAATACACCTTGTGTCGTTTCTGTCTCGCGAAGTACCTTTACAATCGCTTCAGGTACAATATACATTTCAACGTCAGTAACCGTCCAATCTTTCGGAAGGTCTGTTTGATCTGAAACAATAAGTTCTGTAATAATTCCTGCCTTTAAAGCTTCCTCCACTAAGTGGAATCCTTCTACAAAGAATAACCCTTTTTTATCGCGCTCTTTTTTCGTCTGCAGCTTTTTCCACTGCTTTACACGCGGATTTTGTACTGAATCAATGTTTTTCATTCTATGTATTCCCTCTCTTCTTGTCTTCTCATTATAGCCTATTTTTCATACATATTTACATAAAAAAGAACAAAAACTAACGTCAGTTTCAATTCAGAAGAAGAGGTGAAAAGAATGAACTTTAATCTACGCGGTGCCGTATTAGCAAACGTTGCAGGAAATACGCAAGGCGAGTTACAAGAGACAATTGTAGAAGCAATTCAAAGTGGTGAAGAAAAAATGCTTCCAGGTCTTGGGGTTTTATTTGAAGTCATTTGGCAAAATGCCGACGAAAATGGAAAACATGAGATGTTAGAAACACTTGAGCAAGGATTAAAAAAATAAGCAGTAGGAAGCACCTTAGCATCAGCTAAGGTGACTTTTATGTTCACAATAAATTCTCCTCTCCTAAACATTTCTACTTTACTAACATAACGTGATGGAGTACAATGTTCAAAATACATTTAAACCTATCGATTTTCTTTATATACATCAATAGATAAAAGGAGTGAATGTTTTATGCACCGTATTACGCTTGAACAAATTTTCAAACATCATATTACACAAAAATACGTAAACCGTTCTGGAATGGTCCATGCGATTGCAGTCGCTTACCATGCGTTTCACTTAGCCAAAAAGCACCACGCCTCAGTCGATGCGGCAACAAAGGCTGGTTTTCTTCATGACATAGGACATCATACATGGTACACAGGCGGAGAATGGGACTATGAATTGTATAAAAAGAATGATATACATGCGATTAAAGGAGCAGAAAGAGCTCATAAATTATTAATCCGATTAGGGGAACACCCGAAGCAGGCAAAGGAAATTTCTGTTGCTATTCTCCTGCATACCGATTCTTTTCTAGTAGAACAAACAATTGAAAGAACACCTCTACAAAATATTATTAAGTGGGCGGACGAAGCAGATGAAGAGCCAGGCGGAGCGCATCACTACCGGACAATTTCTTATGAAAAAGCATTGAAAGCAATTCAGCAATTAGATCGAATGGTAGATCGCGAATTGCAAACACAACAATCGACATCCTCTGCTCATATTACTATAAATAAAAGAGGTGAACACATTTGTTAATCAAAGTGAATGAACTCACAAAAGAGGTATCACTACGTGGCGATACCTCTTTTTATTATTTTATATCTCCTTTCTCATACACCCTACACTTATTCATTCGTTTTCTCATTATCTATTTCTATCAAAATTTATATATTTCTTACTAATATTTAATTCAACACTTATATATATGCAATATTCAGAAATGACAGTTTTATATTATATGTGTATAATGATATATATAAATAAAAGAGAGGGTTCAATATATGCAATCAACAACACAGCTTACGTACAATCAGCAATACTCCATGTCATGGGGACAATTTATTGGGTCTTTTTTGTTTGCTTTCTATGGGACAAGGCTCATATCCGAACTTTTCATAGGCCTTCCAGTTCTTATTTATTCCGAAGGGGTTACTGATCAAAAACAAACCACCTTAATCATATCCATTCAAGATACCGGAAACTCATTATTACTATTAGGAATTTTATTGTTATTTATTTACAAATACGAACCATTAAGAAACTTGATTGTTCCAGCGATTAACTTCAAAGCACTCAAAAAGGTTAGTACATATATATACTTATTTCTTTTCTTTGGACTAAGTATTGTTATTAATTCATTTATACTTATGCACCTATTCCCTGATGCAACAAAGGAACAATCCTCCGCTTTAAATTTGGAGGTGTTAAAACAGTATAAACTCTTATTACTGCTAGGAAGCGCTGTATTTATCCCAATTTTCGAAGAGCTCATCTACCGCGGCATTATCCTTCATTTCTTTCAGCAGCGTTTCCCATTTTGGTTAGCTGCAATCGGCTCTAGTTTCCTCTTTGGAATAGGCCATACATATTCATTAGGTGTTATGGTTACTACATTCATTATGGGACTATTCATGGCTGTTTTATGTAAGAAGACGAATTCAATCATTCCAGCTATTTTGTTTCATATGATGAACAATACACTGGCATTTTTATAAAGAAACGGTATCGCTGCTCAGCGATACCTCTTTTGTTATTTTTCAACAAGTTCAAACACCTCATCTTTTAACACTTTTCGACAATCTATTTTCTACCTGTTCTTGTATTACACTGCATTTACATGAGTTAAGAAATACCATGATAAAAAGCCCAATTTCTCAATTTAAACGCTGCGAAATTGGACTGTTTCGTTACTCTATATATGATATATGCATCAATTATAAAATAATAGAAAATAGACAACTGGTATTAACCAACTCAATCATCATATCCCTAAAATTTATTCATTCTTAAGTATAGGAACCCAAAGCTCACTATTTGGCTCTCTATCAGGTGCTAAATAATTTTCAATGCAAGGAAAGTCTGCCAATTCGTATCCTGAAGTAGGTAACCATTCCGTGTATAGACGCTCCCAAGCAGCAGCAACATTTGGAAAAACAACCCATGTACTTTTGGGCATCACTATTTTCTCCATATCGCCAGTGAATTCCCCCTTATAACGACATCCCATAAAATAATCAAATTCTTCATCTGTAATGGCGGCTTGTTTTCCACATACACCTAAAATCCCTTCTAATTTGCATTGTGGATTTTCCCATGACATGTCTACGAGTCGTTGCAGTAATCCATTTTTATTCGCTTCTTCCCATAATGTAGGAATTATATTGGAAGCATTCTTTGTAACGACCTTTTGTTTCACTCCTACGATCTCAATCTCAAAATCTAGTACTTCAATTCTATAATCCATTTCTACATCCCCTTTAATCTTAATTTGAAAGGAAATTCTCGGAAAGGCCTTTAATTCGATCCCGTTACTACGCGCCTCTGTCGGAGTGACCCCATGAAGACTCTTAAAAGCGCGACTAAAAGCATCTGGAGAATCATACCCATACTTAAGTGCAAGATCAATGATGCGAACAACTGTGTTATTTTGCAGTTCAAATGCCGCCTGCGATAGACGTCTCCGCCTGATATACTCTGATAAAGTTAAACCTGTTATAGATGAAAACATCCTTGGAAAATGATACTCAGAGCAGCAAGCCAACTTTGCTACTTCTTTAGCATTTATTTCACTTGATAAATTTTGTTCGATATAATTCATTGCCCTATTGATTCTCTCTAACCAATCCAAATTTCATCATTCCCTTCAAATACATTGTGGATGAAGCAAAAATATATTTCCCGATTTTTTAGAGTTAAATTAAGTCGGATCATTCTATTAAAAATTTGTATGTAAAAATATATTTTTAGTTTATCATTTGACTTCAATAGATTTACAGCCATTTTTCAGTTTATTTTTTCGTTTTAGGGAACACGTAATTTCTTCAGCTAATACGTATAGGGGATTTAATTTTTCTTACATTGATGGGCATATGTCTATGCCCATGCAACGAAAAAAAGCAGAGAAAATTAATTCTCTGCTTTTCGATTTGGTTTATTTCCTGATGGTAAGAATAGTGATAACACCCAGGCAATACCCGCTAATATTGTTGCGATTAAGAAAGCGTCATTAATGCCGTTAATCGCAGACAACTTCGAAATTTGTCCAAATAATAGTTGCGAGCTCATCGCATCTCCTGCTTGTGCTGATCCAGCCACGGATGCTAAGCTCTGTCCCATTCCATGTACTTTATCAACTAAAATTGGATTTGTTTTTGTTATCATATTTCCGTAATCTGCAACGTGATTCGTTGTTTGTTGTGTCATAATTGTAATTAAGATTGCTGTACCAATTGAACCCGCTACTTGTCTTGATGTATTTTGCGTTGCTGTACCGTGAGAAATTAATTTCATCGGCAGTGCGTTCATACCTGCTGTCATAATCGGCATCATAATGAATGACATACCAATTGAACGTATAATATAATCCGTCATAATAACGCTATATGGTGTATCCATCGATAACTTTGTAAATTCATATGTCGCGAATGTCGTAATCGCTAATCCAACAATCGCCAGGGGACGAATGCCGTATTTATCAAATAACTTCCCTGCAACTGGTCCCATAATCCCCATAATTAATGATCCTGGAAGAAGTAATAAACCCGATTCGATTGGCGTAAAGCCACGAATGTTTTGCAAGTAGACTGGAAGTAATAACATACCTCCGAATAGCGCCATCGTTACGATTGCATTAATTAATAATGTGAAAGTGAATGTTGGATATTTAAACACTTGTAAATCAAGCATCTTATTATCCGTTGTCATCTCTCTCCAAATAAATACCACTATACCAATGACACCGATAATAAGTGAAATAACAACTTCTGCACTGCTCCAGCTGTTATTTCCAGCTTCACTGAATCCATACAGTAAGCTACCCAGCCCGATACTTGAACTAATAACACCAAATACATCTAGCTTCGTTTTAGAAACTGGCTGAGCTAATGTAAAGAATTTTAAAGATAGGAATGTAGTGATTAAACCAATGGCAAACATCGCATAGAACATTAAGTTCCAGCTATAATTTTCAATCACCCAACCTGTTACAGTTGGTCCGATAGCTGGTGCTAAAATCATTGCCACTCCAAGTAATCCCATCGCGGCTCCACGTTTATGAGGCGGGAATAGCGTCATGAAAATATTCATACCAACTGGCATTAAAATCCCTGCACCCACTGCTTGGATTACGCGTCCGGTCATCATCATTGTGAAGTTTCCAGACGTAGCGCAAATGATAGATCCTACCGTAAAGAACAACATCGCTGCTACAAATAGCTTGCGATACGTGAACCGAGAAACTAAAAATGCACTAATTGGCACTAAAATCCCGTTCACAAGCATAAATCCTGTGATTAACCACTGAGCTGTTGAAGTTGATACATTGAACTCATTCATTAATGGAGGCAATGCAACATTAATGATCGTTTGATTTAAAATAGACACGAACATACCAAGAATTAATACCGCTACCACTGCTTTTACATTAACATCTGCTACCGGCATTTGCTGTTTCGCTCTTTCTTGCTTTGGTGCTTCTTGTTTCGATACTTCTAATTCGACTACATTAGAAGGTTCTTGCTCTAATTGCTTAGTTTCTATCTTATTTACGGCTGGGACTTGTTCTTCTCCCACGTTCGGTTTTTTCTTTCTTAAAAGACGATTTACAAGGAAGAAGACGATGATACAAAATACTGCATATCCTACAATTAAACCTGAGGACATTTTATCTTCCCCCCTTACTTATGAATACGAACTGTCACATTCATTCCAGGAACAATATTAACTGATTTGCTATGATCTAATGAAACTTTAACTGGTACAACCTGTGTTACTTTTGTATAGTTCGCTGTTGCGTTACTTGATGGAAGCATAGAGAATGTATTTGCTGTTGTTAATCCAACTTGCTCTACTTTTCCTGTTAATGTTGTATCAGGATATGCGTCTACATACACATCCACTTCTTGACCTTTTTGCACATCATCAATATCTGTTTCCTCAATATTTGCTGTTACCCATAAATCACTCATATCGTATGCATAGGCAATTGGACTACCTGCCCCAACAAACGCATTTGTCGTTGCATTTGATTGAACAACTGTTGCATTTTTTGGAATTGTTACATCTACCGTTTGCTCACCATTTGGACCCGCTACAGAAACAGCACCTAATTTATCGTTTTCATTGTAATTCTTACCTACTTCAGCCTTCCATTCTGTTAACTTACCTGCTACTGGCGATGCAATCGGGATTACTTTGCCATCGATCTTTGCATTATCTGTTTTTAAATAGTTTTCCGCTTGGTTGTAATAGTAATAAGCGCCAATACCGCCGCCAACTAATACAATTAATGTGATGATGTTGATAATCACCATTCTTCGAAACTGATTCATTGCATTCCTCTCCTTATATCGAATATAATTTTTTCCTAAACTATTTTTACTCCCTTTGTTTATACTGTTTAATTGTTAATTATATTAACAATTAAACAAAAAAAGCACACCTTTCGCTATGCAAAACAATCCTTTGTTTGCATGCTTGCGGTGCTGTTTTCTAAAGGAATATCGTTTATAATTATAAATAATTATTTTGAATCTACAACCGACAATTTGAGCATATATGTTGGTTATCCAACATTTCACTATCTATTTGTTGTTTAAGTGGTTAAAATTCAGCAAGGAGAAATAAAATGTCTATTAAAAATACAAACGATCCACGTGTGAAACGAACGAGACAATTAATACAGGATGCTTTTGTCGCTTTAGTAGGCGAAAAAGGATTTGAAAATGTAACAGTTCAGCATATTGCTGAACGTGCTCCTGTCAATCGCGCTACCTTTTATAGCCACTATCATGACAAATATGACTTATTAGATAAAAGTATCGAGGAAATGTTAGTAAAGCTTACCGAAATAATTAGGCCCAAAAGGCATAATAAGGAAGATTTTCAGCTTATATTTAACTCCCCTCATCCAACTTTTCTAGCCCTATTTGAGCACATCGCTGAAAATGCTACCTTCTATAACGTCATGCTTGGTGAAAAAGCAGCAGGAAACTTTTTTTATAAAATGATGAAAACAATTCAAACACATTTAACGTTAAGCTTATCCATTTCACAGCCAAATGATGAAGAACTCATGATCCCACGCGATATTCTGATTAGTTATGTAACAGGAGCTCATCTTGGAATGATTATATCATGGCTAAAAAAAGGTATGATTTACTCACCGCACTTTATGGCAATGCAACTAACAAGGTTAATTATTTTAGGAGCTCACGCTGCCGCTGGATTAGAAAAACCTTTTGAAATATAAAAAAGCGAAGAGATGTCTTCGCTTTTTTTATTAGTTAAATGTAATATTATGTACAGTCTCTTTATCAAGACGTTTGATAACTTCTACAATTAACTTCACTGCATTCTCATAATCATCACGATGTAACATTGCTGCGTGAGAGTGAATATAACGAGTTGCAATCGTAATTGCCATAGATGGAATACCATTGACTGAAACATGAATTGCACCTGCGTCAGTCCCGCCACCAGCTACAGAATCATATTGATAAGGAATGTCTAATTCATCCGCCACATCAACTACGAAATTGCGAAGTCCAGTATGTCCAATGACTGATGCATCATATAAAATGATTTGTGGCCCGTCACCCATTTTACTTTGTGCTTCTTTCTCTGTTACTCCTGGTGTATCACCAGCAATACCAACATCTACCGCAAATGCGATATCTGGTTTAATATAATGTGCAGATGTTTTCGCACCGCGAAGACCTACTTCTTCTTGAACAGTTCCAACACCGTATACAACGTTTGGATGCTTTTCATCTTTTAATTGTTTTAACACATCAATTGCAATTGCACAACCAATGCGGTTATCCCATGCTTTTGCAAGCAGCATCTTTTCATTTTTCATCACTTGGAATTCAAAGTATGGTACAACTTGATCTCCTGGTCGTACGCCCCATTCCATTGCTTCTTCTTTGCTAGAAGCACCAATATCAATGAACATATCTTTAATTTCAACTGGTTTTTTACGAGCTTCCGCTGGTAAAATGTGCGGTGGTTTTGAACCAATCACACCTGTCACATCACCTTTACGCGTTACGATTGTTACACGCTGCGCAAGCATAACTTGTGACCACCAGCCACCAACTGTTTGAAAACGAAGGAAACCTTTGTCATCAATTTGCGTAATCATGAAACCAACTTCATCTAAGTGGCCAGCTACCATAATTTTCGGACCGTTTTCTTCCCCAACTTTTTTCGCAACTAAACTTCCTAAATTATCTGTAGAAAGTTCATCTGCAAACGGTTCGATATACTTTTTCATTACTTCACGTGGTTCGCGTTCATTCCCTGCGATCCCGCGTGCATCTGTTAATTCTTTTAACATTGTCAATGTCGCGTCTAATTTTGTCATTACCAATACCCTCCTTTTTCTTCAATAAATTAATTATACAATAATTAAATCGAAATATTCAAAAATCAAATCAATATCCTTGTGTTTGGCGCTGATGATTTACTTCGTTCTTATCTAAATATGCTTTTTCAATTTCTTCTTGTCCAAAATCAAGAGCTTGTCCAAGGCGAAGGTAGCTTGTAAATAGTTCAATATAATTTGTAATAGATGGTTGGTCCGTAAAACGAATCACTTTTGCATATGTGTCTAAGAAAATTTCAACTTGTGTTTTGTTCGTTTGTGCACATTTATAAAACAAGAAGTTTTTATCAATTCCTAAGTCAATTCCAATCGATAAAATAAAGTGCAAACCATCTACATATTCTTCAAGTATAACTTCACGCTCAGCTGCTGGCTTGGTGCTCCAATATTTAAAACAACGTGTTTCATTTGCAAGTTCTCCAATTTCAACAAGAAGTGCTAACATCTTTTCCTTTAATAGCTTCTTCGGTTGTAAGTCATGCTCTTTTACAATACGATCATCTAATTCTTTTTGTAATTTAAATAATTGTAGTAAGTCCATTCTATTCCTCCTCCAACATCGCATAAAACAATGTTGTTTCATCTCATATTTATTGTAAGCTAAAAAATCCTACCCTTTACTATCTAATTAGCTTCCTATCCCTTTATGAAATAGCTTGTCCCTAAATCATCTAAACATTATCTACATATGATGAAACTTCCATATCATCTTTCCATTATAACAGTGTCATTTCCACTAGGAAAGATTCCTTTCTTTATAATAAAAACTACAGTAAAAAAGCCAGAGGAATCTCCTCTGACTTTTTTACTGTATGTTCTACTATATTCTTCTATGTTGTTACAACTTTCATACTGATTTTCTCATATTAGGCACAACACGTCCGTTAATTTTCCTTTCCTTCATGTAAACGCCTCTCGTTATAGGTACAAAAAGTTCTTACAAATTCATATTAATACAATAGAAGAAAAGAAAACGATTCTAATTATGGAATGATTAAAATGATTATAAATAAAAAAACCTTAGAAGAAAATCTTCTAAGGTTTTTAAACAATTATTTTAGGTTGCTTTTTGCAACTGTTGCTAATTCAGCGAAAGCTTTTTCGTCATGAACAGCTAAGTCAGCAAGCATCTTGCGGTTAACTTCGATACCAGCAAGTTTTAAACCGTGCATTAAACGGCTGTAAGAAAGACCATTCATGCGAGCAGCTGCGTTAATACGAGTGATCCATAATTTACGGAAGTCACGTTTCTTTTGACGACGGTCACGGAACGCATATAATAAAGACTTCATTACTTGTTGGTTAGCAACTTTGAATAAAGTATTTTTAGAACCGTAGTAACCTTTCGCTAGTTTAATCATTTTTTTACGACGTTTACGAGTAACTGTACCACCTTTTACTCTTGGCATAATATTACCTCCTAGTGTGTTCTATATATCAACCGAACTTATTTTAAGTTGTCAAGCATTTGACGAATACGTTTGTAGTCACCAGCGCTTACTAGACCAGCTTTACGTAGTTTACGTTTAGCTTTTGTAGATTTGTTAGCGAATAAATGGCTAGTATAAGCGTGGTCACGCTTAAGTTTACCAGATCCAGTTTTTTTGAAACGCTTTGCAGCGCCGCGATGAGTTTTTTGTTTAGGCATAGGTATTTCCTCCTCTATCTATTACTTATCGTTTTTCGGTGCTAAAACTAAGAACATACTACGTCCTTCCATTTTAGGCTTAGATTCAATTGTACTAACTTCAGCACAAGCTTCTGAGAAGCGATCTAAGACACGTTGACCGATTTCTTTATGAGTAATGGCACGTCCTTTAAAGCGAATTGACGCTTTAACCTTGTCGCCTTTCTCTAAAAACTTGATAGCATTACGAAGTTTTGTGTTAAAGTCGTGTTCATCAATTGTTGGACTTAAACGAACTTCTTTCATGCTAATTACTTTTTGATTTTTGCGCTGTTCTTTTTCTTTCTTTTGTTGCTCAAAGCGGAATTTACCGTAGTCCATAATGCGGCATACTGGCGGTTTCGCATTTGGAGCAACCAATACTAAATCAAGATTAAGATTTGCAGCTAAGTCTAAAGCGTCATTACGAGACTTGATGCCAAGTTGATCACCATTCGCACCAACTAAACGTACTTCACGTGCACGAATTTGCTCGTTAATCATCATATCCTTGCTAATAGTAAGCCACCTCCAAGGTTTTCTTAGAATACGTTTGTAGTCGTAGAACCCAAACAAAAAAGTGTGGGCATACGAACACCCACACTTGTACGATCTTAAGTAAGAAAGACATTTACCTGCTAACTGCATATGCGTCAATCAGGTGAGAAGCGGGTGCTTCTACTTGTTCTACAAAACAATATTCTATTATCCTTGATGAGTTTATCATAGGATATAACGTCTGTCAAGAAGACGCGTTTTACTAACAACAAGAAATATTGTAACAAACAACACGAATACATGCAATACTTTTTTATGATAAGTGTTGTTTGGTTATTATTTCTAGTTTTTATCCTTGGCAACATAAAAGAAAGCCGCGGCATACCGCGGCTCTTTCTTAGCGTTTTCCTTCAACTTTAATCATATCAACAAATGCATCTAATGCAATTGTTTCTGATTTTTGTTCACCGTATTTACGTACGTTTACGCCGTTTTCAGCCACTTCATTGTCACCTACTACAAGCATATACGGAATTTTTTGCATTTGTGCTTCACGAATTTTGTAACCAATTTTCTCTTCACGAGTATCTACTTCAACACGGATACCAGCGCGTTGTAAGTCTTCCTGTACTTTCTTCGCGTAGTCTAAATGTACTTGCGGAGAAACTGGGATTACTTGTACTTGAACTGGCGCTAACCATGTTGGGAATGCACCTTTGTACTCTTCAATTAAGAAGGCAACGAAACGTTCCATAGTTGATACAACACCTCGGTGAATAACAACTGGACGATGAGGTTTACCATCTTCTCCAACGTAAGTTAATTCAAAGCGTTCTGGAAGTAAGAAGTCTAATTGTACAGTTGAAAGTGTTTCGTCTTTTCCAAGTGCAGTACGAACTTGAACATCGAGCTTTGGACCATAGAATGCCGCTTCACCTTCAGCTTCATAGTACTCAAGACCCATTTCATCCATCGCTTCTTTCAACATACCTTGTGCTTTTTCCCACATTTCATCGTCAGCATAGTACTTTTTAGTATCTTCTGGGTCACGATAAGATAAGCGGAATGAATAGTTTTCTAAACCGAAGTCTTTGTATACCTCTAAAGTTAGGTTTACAACACGTTTTAACTCTTCTTTAATTTGATCTGGACGAACGAAAATGTGCGCATCATTTAAAGTCATTCCACGTACACGTTGCAATCCAGATAATGCTCCAGACATTTCATAACGATGCATTGTTCCAAGCTCCGCAATACGGATTGGTAATTCACGATAGCTGTGAATATCATTTTTATACACCATCATATGGTGAGGGCAGTTCATTGGACGAAGCACTAATTCTTCATTGTCCATTTCCATTGATGGGAACATACCATCACGGTAGTGATTCCAGTGACCAGAAGTTTCATAAAGCTCTCTGCTTCCTAGAACTGGAGTGTATACGTGGTCATATCCTAAGCTTGCTTCTTTATCAACGATGTAACGCTCAATGATACGACGGATTGTTGCACCTTTTGGTAACCAAAGTGGTAAACCTTGTCCTACTTTTTGGCTATTTGTAAATAATTTTAACTCTTTACCTAATTTACGGTGGTCACGCTCTTTCGCTTCTTCAAGCATACGTAAATGCTCATCTAATTCTGCTTTTTTCACGAATCCAGTACCGTAAATACGTTGTAGCATTTTATTATTGCTATCGCCGCGCCAGTAAGCACCCGCAACGCTTAACAATTTAAATACTTTAATTTTCCCTGTAGATGGAAGATGAACACCGCGGCAAAGGTCGAAAAATTCACCTTGTTCATAGATTGAAATAACAGCATCTTCAGGAAGATCGTTAATTAATTCTAATTTTAGCTCATCTCCGATTTCCTCATAACGGCGAAGTGCTTCAGCACGTGGTACCTCATGACGAACGATTTCTAAGTTCTCGTTCACAATTTTTTGCATTTCTTTTTCGATTTTTGGGAAGTCCTCAACTGTAATTGCCTCTTCCATATCGATATCGTAGTAGAAGCCATTTTCAATTACTGGACCAATACCAAGTTTCACATCTTTATATAAACGTTTTAACGCTTGCGCTAAAAGATGAGCTGTTGAATGACGTAAAATGTACAAGCCATCTTCAGAGTCTAATGTAATGATTGAAACTGCACCATCTTCTTCGATTGGTGTACGAAGATCAATCATCTCATCATTTAATTTTCCAGCCACAGCCTTTTTCTTTAAGCCTGGGCTAATAGAAGCTGCGATTTCTTCAGTTGTTGTTCCTTTTGGGAACTCCTTCACAGCTCCATCAGGGAAAGTAATTTTAACTACATCTGCCATCACTGGTCACTCCTCTTTTTCTCAAAATAAAAAACACTCATCCCGTAAAAAGGGACGAGTGTTGAATTCGTGGTTCCACCCTTGTTCCAATTAACCAAATTGTTAATTGCTCAAGTACAACATAACGGTGTTGACCGTTAGCAATTACTAGAAAAACGTTCACTGCTAAAGTTTAGAGGTGGTAAGTAATAAACTCGTACTAGGAAGCTCACACCCTAAGGCTTCCCTCTCTGAGAATCGTAGCAAATTACTCTTGTCCTCATCGTGACATTTCAATATATTTCATTTATGTAGGTAATTATATGCTCAAAAACTTAGAAAATCAAGGGCGTTCCCCTTATTTTTTAAATTTTTCACGTTGCGCTCAAATTCATGTAGTGCACATAATTGAACTCGTTCTTGAAATACATTTTGAAGGGTAACGATCATATTGTGATCTTGCTCTTTCGTATACAAATAAATCGTTCTCGGTGCAATAGAAAGAAGCGGTGCAATTACCTTCGTGTCAATATATACACTCTGCTTAGTTAGTAACTCCTCATCTATATATTGAACCAATTTCTCCTGCTTTAAACGTATTCCTTTTTCATCATAAAAAATAAAGCTTTCATCAAATACAAGATGTATGCAAGATAACCGTGATTTACGGCTACTCACCTGTTGCCGTAGCATTTCTACAAACATTTGATATTCTTGTTCCATTTTATATTCATCAATCGCTACTTCCGCAAGTCGATGAATCATCTCCCTATATGCGCGGAGACGAAAACGAATATAAGATGAAAAAGAAAACGAAAGCGGGTCACAGATCCACCCTTTTAAAGAAGACATAATACGATCTTCAATTTGATTACGTGTTAAATCCGAAGCAAGCCCTTTTCGTTTTCCATTTAAAATAGCATGTGCCATATGTAAAATTTGATGGCATTCTTCTTGTTCTTCGTAAAAAAACTTTTCTTTTAAAATGGCACGAATCCATTCATTTTGTTTTATATTAACAATAAAATAAAGGAGTACTGGTATTAAAACTTTCTCAATATAATTCGATTCGCATATTGGAATATGAATTGTTACCTTTTGTTCATATAAATAAACACTCGTTTCTTTATATAGCTTTTCCGTTCTCTTTATCAGTTGTTGATATACGTGCGCAGCATCATTTTTTTCTTCGAAACAGATTTCAATCACTCTTGTCCCCCCCTTTTATCCCGCTTACAGAGTTGCTTTCTCTCAAGCCCCATAAGAGTTCAGTTCGTGTAAGTTGGGCTCTATGTCGAAATAACTTCTCCATACTGATGAAAGCTTCATCCTATAATCCTTGCTAATTTTATATATATTAAGGGAGTAGAAAAAAAATGATACAAGCTCGTATGAATTTTCAAACGTATAGATAAATAAAAAGAGCAAGCATTATGCTCGCTCTTTACGTATGACGACGATTTTTCCCGCCAACCGGAACCGGCTTCGCTAAATATTTAATGCGCTCCATAATCCGTGCCGCCTTCATTTCTTCTGCTTCTCCGCGCTGTGTATACGTTAAATGATGTTCTAACTGTTTAAAATCAAAATTAGACGTAAAGAACGTTGGTAAGTTTTCAAGCATACGGAATTGTAAAATGGCACCAAGTACATCATCACGAACAAAGCTTGACATCGCTTCTGCTCCAATATCATCTAACATTAATACCGGCACATATTTTACTGCGTCAATTTTTTCGCTAATCGTATTATTTTGCAGCGAACTTTTTATTTCACGTAAAAATTCAGGCAAATATACAATCATTGAACTGACTTTCCTCTGAGCCAACTCATTAGCAATTGCTCCCAAAACAAATGTTTTCCCAACACCAAACGGTCCATAGAAGTACAATGCCTGTACTTTCTTCCCTGGCTCATACTCACTTAAAAATTCATTCGCGGCACGAATTGCTTCAAAGCGATTTCCATCAGATAAATCGAGAGAAGACATAGACGCCTGCAATATATCCTTAGGCATATATACACTTTGAATGAGCTTCTCTTGTTTCTTCCTCTCATCATAGGCCACTTTTCTTACGCAGCGATCATATTGAATGTCAATCATCTTACCTTGAATAATCAATTTCGGTTCATACCCTTGAATCATATTTTTACATGATTCTAAGTTCGGGCAATCTGCGCATCCAACGCTTTGTCCAATGTATTCATATAGCTTCACAAGACTTCGCTCTATCATGGAAGTCGTGACTTCACCTTTATGCTCTTCTACAAACTCTTTTATACGCGGATGAGCCATAACTTCTGCTTTTAACACTTCATATCTATTTTTAAAATTTTCATTTTGCATTAACTTTGCAAATGAATTTTGAATATGCTCCATTCTTTCACCTCAAAGAGCGTTCATTCTCCTCTATTAATCACGCTTATATTTTTTTAACTCTTCTTCCAATCTCTTTCTTTCTTCTTCTAACTTGCTCGGTTTTTCCGTCACATTTGCAAGATCTTTAGACTGTTCTTTTGGTTGTTCTTTTGGTTGTTCCTTCGCTTGTTCTTTCAGCCAATCTGGCACCATTTCTTTCCGTACTGTTTTTTTCGATGTACGGCCCTTCTTCTTCGTCTCAGCCCACTCTTGATATTGGCGATTCTCTTCTTTCGCCAATGCCATTGCTTCTGATACGGTACCGACCTTTTTTCGTGCCCAATGTCCTGCGATTTTCTCAACATATGTTTTGGAGAGCTTCATATCTGAACGCAGCATTACATAATAAATCAGTACATTGACAACACCTGGTGTTAATTTTTGATTCATCATTACTTCTTCTACAATTTGCAAATCTGCTTTTGTCGCTTCTGCACCGCCTGAGATTTCTTTTAACAATTGTTTTGGTGGAATCTCTTCCAGCTGTTTAATGAGCATCTCTTCTTGTGTAGACGGCTCTTTCTCTTTCATCGTACGTGAAGAATGAGGCTGCACTCGTTCACTTAACACTGGAAGCGCTTGACCATTTTCGAATTGATACCAATCACGCGCTCCTTTGCGAAGCCTTTCCATATCAATCGTTTGCAGTTCTGTCATTGCTCCAAGCACAATGTTTTGCATCGATAGCACATCCACACCATACACATAGGAAAGTGTAACCACACATTCCCGTACTTGATCCGTAATCGCTTTTCGCGGCACAAGAGTCGATAACCCTTCCACAAATAAAGAAAAATCAAAGAAATCGTTCCAAAGATTAGGAGCCGTTCCTTTCGCATTGCCAGGCATAACTGCGTTACTCGGAATTCGAAGTTCCTCTTGTGCATGTTCAAATTGACCTGGATTAAAAGACCCAAATACATCATTAAAGGAATGCGTAACATTTTCATAAGAAGTAAAATCAAACTCTTCTTCTAAGAAATATTGCTTAACTTGATTATATTTTGCACGACTCAATCGATTATACAAAAAGATGCTCAGGACAATATCATCAAAAAATTGTTTTGGTGATAACGGCGACTGAAGCTCGTATATAAACATTCGAATATCTTTTTCTTTTTTTATATATACGTTTAAAAGCCCAATCGCTTCTAATTTCACCCGTTCTTCATACACTTCTGGAAGCTGCATTTGCATCGTTACCATAAGAGAGTGATGTGTATTCTCTTTTCCAAATACACGATCCTGCTCTAACTCTCCCCACATCGTCATGTATAGGCTAAAAGCCTTGCTACCTACTAATGGTTGATATAACATCGTTAATACCTTGCGATCGTAACTATGCAGCAACCCTTTTGCACTTACTTTATAACGATCAATTGGCAATAGCTCCATCCATGACTGTTTTTCCATCCTTGCAATTCCTTTCTTTCGCCCATTCTACGTATATAACTCCTTAGTGAAAAAGAGCTAATAGCTTACGCTTCTAGCTCTTTCCCCCACTATTTGTAGGCTCCAAGTTCCACTTTATTCTCGTTCTTTTTGCAGTATATCTTTTAATTCTTCAATAAATACATTTAAATCTTTAAATTGACGATATACAGAAGCAAATCGTACATAAGCAACATCATCAATATCTCGAAGTGCTTCCATGACGATTTCGCCGATCATATCGCTTTTCACTTCTGATATTCCTAAATTTCGAAGTTCACGCTCTACATTTTGCGTTACTTCTTCTAATTGTTTTAATGATACAGGTCTTTTTTCACACGCTTTAATTAATCCACGCAAAATCTTTTCTTTATTAAACTCTTCTCTTGTTCCCTCTTTTTTTACAACAATAAGAGGTGGTTCTTCTACTCGTTCAAATGTCGTAAATCGATTTAAACAACTTTCACACTCTCTTCTTCTTCGAATGGAGCGCCCCTCATCTACCGGACGTGAATCCAATACTCTTGTACCATTATGAAAACAGGATGGACAACGCAACTCATTCACTCCCTTGCAATTTAATCTTTATTTTTCTTACTTTACTTACACGTGAAAATATATACAACATTATATAACCTATTTATCTATGCTTACCACTTTAACTCCACACTTACCCTACTTTCATGGGTAGTAATACCCCCAACTCAAAATCCATTAAAAACAACATAATTAGACAGGAGATTCGTTTCCTCATAAAAATTTAATTGGTGTGGTTCTCTTACTAACAGAAATTCCACCTTATATAAACTAAAAAAAGAGGTGCATTATACACCTCTTTACATTTTAAATCAATTATGTTTTTTTTTAAAGAGCTTTTGTTTCTCTATGCTTAATTTCGAAGCTACCTGTGCCTCGAGGAAGCTCGATGCTCTCTCGCGTTTTCGCATTTAAACCTTCTGCAATATACTCTGCAGCAACATTTGGATCAATACGATCCCCACAAGTATAAACATCAATACTTGCATAACCGTGCTCTGGAAAGCTATGAATTGTTAAGTGTGATTCCGAAATGATTACCACTCCACTTACACCCTGCGGTGCAAATTTATGAAAAGCAACCTCACGTACTTCAGCACCTGCTCTTAGTGCTGCATCCACAAATAATTGTTCAATAAACGGCATATCATTAAGCTTGTCAAAATCGCAATCCCAAAGTTCAGCGATTACGTGACGGCCCATCGTGTCCATAGTATCCATTCTACAGTTCCCCCTTGTAAATTTAATCTAACTGTTCGAATTGAAAACTAATTTGCAATTTGGCTTGCTCCACTACCACGGGGGAAAGTTAGTCCAGAGAGGTCCTAACCCTTTAAGTAGTGACTACGTACCTCAGCTCTTAAGTTTACGAGTGTTAGTATACTTTGTTTATTTTCATTTTGCAACAACAGTTTTTTCGTTTTTTTGTCATATTCTCTTCTTTACTTTCTCCCAAAAAGAATATTTAATTCACAAATACAGCAATCACAATGTTTTTTCATATGTACCATTCACAAAGATATACTTGAATAATATTTTTCCTTTTCAAAAAAAGTACAAAAAAAGAAGACAAGCAATCGCTTGCCTCCTTTTCTATCATTAAATGTGTTGTACATTTTCTTGTTTTGCTAGTTCAGTGACAACTAACTTCACAAGATCTACAACACGGCGAGAGTAACCCCACTCGTTATCATACCAAGCAAGCACTTTCACTTTACGCTCTCCCATTACCATTGTAGATAGGCCATCAATGATAGCAGAATGTGTATTTGTATTAAAATCGATAGAAACAAGAGGTTCTTCGCTGAACTCTACAATTCCTTTCAGCGCACCGTTTGCAACAGTTTTAAACGCTTCATTAATTTCTTCAACTGTTACATCACGTTTTACATCTACTACTAAATCAACAAGAGACACGTTTGGTGTTGGAACGCGAAGTGCCATTCCGTGAAGTTTTCCATTTAAGTGCGGAAGAACTTTCGCTAATGCTTTCGCAGCACCTGTTGTTGTAGGAATAATAGACTGTCCACAAGCACGTGCTCTTCGTAAATCTTTATGTGGGTTATCAATATTTTTTTGGTCATTTGTATAAGCGTGAACAGTTGTCATTAAACCATTTTCAATTCCGAACTGTTCATCTAACACCTTAACAACAGGCGCTAAACAGTTTGTTGTACAAGATGCATTTGAAATAACAGTATGTTTTGTAATATCTAATTGTTCTTCGTTTACACCAACTACAACTGTTATATCTTCATTTTTACCAGGTGCCGTTAAAATAACTTTTTTCGCCCCAGCTTCTACGTGAAGAATCGCTTTTTCTTTTGCATTAAATTTACCCGTTGCTTCAATTACAACTTCAACACCTAAGTCTTTCCAAGGCAATTCTTTTGGATCGCGGTTGTTTAGAAGGCGAATCATTTTCCCATCCACTAATAAATGATCTTCAAATGCTTCTACTGTTCCGTCAAACTTGCCATGAACTGTATCATACTTGATTAAATGCGCTAATGTTTCTGATGGATAGCTTGCGTTGATTGCTACAATTTCGAATGCGCTTTCTTTTATTGCTTGACGAAATACCATTCTCCCAATACGTCCAAATCCGTTAATTGCCACACGAGTCATAATATGTTATCCCCCTTGAATGCGTTATACTATTTATCTCTAATCCCAATAATAGTATAACACAAAAAGAAGATATGTCACTAAGCATTTTCACTAATTTTACATTTTTTTAATTAATGATGTTCCACTCTTTTAAAATGAGCTGTAATTGTGCTTTTGTCTCGGCAATTGTGCCATCATTATAAATAACTTTATTAGCTAATGTTACTTTCTCTGCTAAAGACATTTGTGAATGAATGCGTGCTTTCGCTTCCTCTTCTATAAAACCATTCCGCTTCATTAAACGCTCTAACTGCGTACTAGGTGATACAGCTACAACTAAAATTTGATCAACAAGACTCGTTAGCTTACTTTCAAATAAAAGTGGAATATCTAGTACAACCGCTTGCACGCCTTCCTTTATGTACATATCCTTCTGAGCATTCATTTCTTTCCGAACAGCAGGATGAACGATTTTGTTTAAATGCAATCGTTTTTCTTCATTATGAAATACAATACTTCCAAGCTTTTGACGATCTAGCTCCCCATTTGCTTGCAGTATTTCTTCACCGAATACCTCTACAATTTCTTTATATGCTTCTTTACCTTGTTCTACAACTTCCCTAGCAATAATATCTGCATCTATAACAGGAATGTTTAACTCACGAAACATTTGCGAAACAGTGCTTTTCCCACTTGCAATGCCTCCTGTTAATCCAATTACAATTGTCATCATTCTCCTCCTTACAAATAGAAGCGTGAAACTTATGTTCCACGCTCCCACTTACATTTTCCAAATTCCAATAATAATAAGTAAAATCCCAGGTAGAAACGTAAATTTTTGTAACCATCGCATATTCGATAAGACCGTTCCTAGCCTCATTCCAATAAATAAAAACAGAGAGCTCATAACGGCAACTAACACCGCCATCATAGCAGGAGTATATCCTAGTAAGGATGCACCAATTCCTGCTCCAAACGAGTCTACTGAAAGAGCGATCCCCAAAAGCAAGGCTTCTCCACCGGAAATTGTGCCTGATTTATCAAAATCGGCAACAGTCGGCTTCCGTAAAATTTGAATGACTAATCCAAGCGAAGCAATTTCTAACTTCCAAACTTTCTCTTCTTGCTGCGGTTCGTCTTTTTTCTCACTCCGAAAAAACTGATACAACACCCATGCACCAATAGCCACTAAAACGATTCCGCCAATGCGCGTTGCAATCACTGGAGAAAACACCTTAGCAATCATATGTCCAATTCCCATCGAAACAAGCATGACAGCCGCTGAACACATTCCAATGATAAGTATCGATTTTAACGGAATCCTCACGCTCCGCAAACCATACGTAAGCCCTACACTACAGCTGTCTAAACTTAATGTAAAAGCTAATAAAATAAGAGAGAAATAATGATACATCGGTAAGCTCCTTCCCTATACATAGCTTTGCTGTATGTATATGACAAATGCCTATCCGATGTTATTAGAAAACGATATCTTTCTTAGCTTTTTGGCTGGCACATAGGGCAATAATGCGTTCCTCGTCCACCAACCACTGTCTTTTCAATCACACTCCCACACGTTACGCATGGTTCACCTTTTCTTCCATACACATTTAGAAGCTCTTGGAACGAGCCGATTTGTCCTTGCGAATTGATATACGTTCTGATTGTACTTCCTCCGCGCTCAACAGCCTCCGCTAATGTTGCGACAGTTGCCTCATGAATTTTTTCTATTTCGGCTTTCGTTAAAGATGAAGCTTCTCGTTCCGGGTGAATCCCGGAACGGAATAAAACTTCATCTACATATATATTCCCAAGCCCAACTAAAAGACGTTGATCTAATAGTACAACTTTTATTTTGCGGTTTGTCTTTTTCAATCTCTCCTGCAAATATCCTGGTGTCAGTTCAGCGTCAAATGGCTCAGGCCCTAAATCAGCAAGTGGCATTTTGTCGAATTCTTCACCTTTTTTAAAGAGGTGCATCGTACCAAACTTTCTCACATCTTTATAGTGTAACTCTGTACCATCTGTAAATTGAAAACGCACGTGCGTATGTTTATCAATTGGTTCGTCCTCTTTATGAAGTAAATATTTCCCCTCCATACGCAAGTGTGAAACAATAACGTACTTTGTTACATAAAGAAGTAAAAACTTACCTCTTCGTTCAATCCGTTCAATCGTTTCACCGCGTAACATTTCTTTAAAGAGCTCAGCGTCATCTGGTCGCTTTACTAATTTTGGATATGTTACAATCACATCTTTAATTATTTTTCCCGTTACAAGGTTTTCAAGTGTCCTTCTAACATTTTCAACCTCTGGTAATTCAGGCATTCAATCACTTCCTTATTTTGCGTCATACCAAGTTGGACCGTAAGAGTAATCAACTTTTAGCGGAACTGCAAGTTCAATTGCATGCTCCATTACTTCAGGTACAAGCTTCTCTAACTTTTCTACTTCTTCTTTTGGCACTTCAAAAATTAATTCATCGTGTACTTGAAGAAGAAGACGCGCTTGTAAACCTTCTTCTTCTAGGCGGTCTGCCATAATAATCATCGCTTTTTTTATAATATCAGCTGCACTACCTTGAATTGGAGTATTCATCGCAGTACGCTCAGCAAAGCCGCGTAAATTAAAATTGCGACTCGTAATTTCTGGAATATAACGACGGCGATTTAATAATGTAGAAACATACCCTTTTTGCTTTGCTTCTTGTACAATCTCATCCATATATTCTTTTACTCCAGGGAAACTCGCAAAATACTTTTCAATAAATTCTCCTGCCGCTTTTCGTGTAATTCCTAAGTTTTGCGAAAGTCCATAATCGCTAATACCATATACAATTCCAAAGTTAACAGCTTTTGCCTGACGTCTCATATTCGATGTTACTTCATCTTTTCCAACGCCAAATACGTCCATTGCTGTTTTCGTATGAATATCCATATCATGCTGGAACGCTTCCACTAACCCTTTGTCGTTTGCAATATGCGCCAAGACACGCAGTTCAATTTGTGAATAATCGGCTGCATACATAACCCATCCTTCTTTTGAAGGAATGAATGCTTGGCGAATCTTTCTTCCTTCCTCTAAGCGAATCGGGATATTTTGTAAATTTGGTTCTGTAGAGCTTAGTCGGCCCGTTTGCGTCAGTACTTGGTTAAAACGGGTATGAATTTTAGAAGAATCTTCATGAACTACCTTTAATAATCCTTCAATGTAGGTAGAATTCAATTTCCCTAATTGACGATAATGTAAGATATTAGGGATAATTTCATGATGCCCCATTAATTTGTCCAATACATCAGCCGATGTAGAATATCCTGTTTTTGTCTTTTTAATAACCGGTAAATTTAAGTTTTCAAATAAAACTACGCCGAGCTGCTTCGGTGAGTTAATGTTAAACTCTGTTCCAGCAAGCTCATAAATTTCTCGTTCCATTTCCTTAAGCCTTCCAGCAAGCTCAACTCCCATATTACGTAAGCGCTCTGTATCAACCTTGACGCCCTTTACTTCCATTTCAGCTAACACACGGGCAAGCGGCATTTCTAGCTCTGTAAACAGTTCGTATTGTTCATTGTTCTGTAGTTCTTCTACAAATGTTTTGTGCACATCGTATAGTACATGTACTTTTCGAGCTACGTGTTCTGCCACTACCTCTTGCTCAGGAACCGTACGTTTTGCACCTTTTCCATATACCTCTTCATCAGATTGAACAGCATGTGTTTCTTTCATTTTCGCTACGGCACGGAAATCTTTATCTGTATCAGCTGGATCAAGTAAATAAGCGGCAATTAGCAAGTCAAAATCGACCCCTCTAATTTCTAAACCTTTCCACTTAAGTGCAACAATGGCACGTTTCGCATCAAACGTATACTTTTTCATTTCATCATCTGCAAGCCACTTCATAAAAGCTTCAGATTTGAGCGCAATATCACTCGGAATGAAATAGCAACCATTTTCATTTTGAATACCAAACCCTTGAATGTCGGCTCTATGGTAATTATCTTCTTGTACTTCCACAATAATCGCACTATCTTGCTGTAGCATCTCTTCTGTTACTTCTTCTACAATATCAAACAAAATATCATCTAATTCAGCTGGCGCCGTTTCTTCAGAAGACGCACCAAGCTTATTTAATAAGGAAGTAAAGCCTAAATTCTCGAACATTGGAATGACGTCACTCGCTTCATATCCTTTATATTCGATATCATCCACATGTACTGTAATTGGAGCATCCGTAATAATCGTCGCAAGTTCTTTACTCATGAGCGCTTGCTCTTTATTGGCTTCTAATTTTTCTTTTAGTTTCTTTCCGCTTACTTTGTCTATGTTCTCATATACGGCTTCTACTGTTTCAAATTGCGTTAACAATTTAATTGCCGTCTTCTCACCAACACCTGGCACACCTGGAATATTATCAGATTGATCTCCCATGAGACCCTTCATATCGATAATTTGCTGTGGTGATAAGCTATATTTTTCAAATAAAGCTTCTTTCGTATATTCATCTACTTCTGTAATTCCTTTACGCGGAATACATACAAGCGTGTTATCAGAAACAAGCTGCAGTAAATCTTTATCTCCAGAAATAACTTTTACGTGAGCACCTTGTTCACTCGCTTCTTTTGCCAGTGTACCCATAATGTCATCTGCTTCATAGTTCTCTAACTCATAACGTGGCACATGAAACGCGTCTAGTAGCTCACGAATAAATGGGAATTGCTCTGACAATTCAGGTGGCGTTTTTTGACGCCCTCCTTTATATTCACTAAATGTTTTGTGACGAAATGTTGTTTTCCCCGCATCAAACGCAACAAGCATATGCGTTGGTTTTTCCTCTTCTAATATTCTCATTAACATCATCGTAAAACCATAAATTGCGTTCGTATGTATACCTTTGTCATTATTTAAAAGCGGCAGTGCAAAGAAAGCACGATACGCGATATTATTTCCATCGACTAATACGACCTTTTTTTCCAAATCGAAAACCTCCTCATACAAATTTTCAACGAGTTTTTATATAGAAAAAACCGTTTTTTCCTTCTCTCTATATTAACACGACTAACAGAGAGAAGAAAAACAACGGTTCTTCCTACTACATATATTTAATATACAATGGAGATGCTTTCACAATATCTCATGAATGAAATCTCCGTATCCTATTTATATAACACTTTGACAAAAGTTGCATAAAGCTATTTCACAAAAAGGGAAGTGACGAGAATAGAGCACCTATTCTCGTCCAAAATTACTCCTTGGATGAAGGGGTTTTCATCTATTATATTAACAGGACTTTATTAATGTTTAATGAAGCTATTGTTAATATAATGTAAATGTCCATCATCTAAGGGAATGTGAAACTCATTTCCCTAAAGCGACTTTTTGCAAGGTTACTGTAAATGTTGTTCCTTCTCCTACTTCACTCTCTACAGTAACTGTCCCATGATGCGCTTCTACTAAATGTTTTACAATCGATAATCCAAGCCCTGTCCCGCCTGTGTTTCGACTTCTTGCTTTATCTACCCGATAAAAACGTTCAAAAATACGTGGAATTTCCTCTTTACTAATCCCAATTCCTGTATCAGACACTTTGATATATACACTATGATCATCTTCAAACAACTTAACAGATACCGTACCTCCAGAAGGTGTATACAGAATTGCATTGTTAATTAAATTGATAAAGATTTGCTTCAACCGACTAGAATCCCCAATAACAAAAACTGACTTGTTTATGTCCACTTGTAAAATAATATCTTTATCTTGTGACTTTTTATCTAGTACCATTTGAATTTCTTCCAGTAATCCTTTTATATCAACGGTACCCATATTTAGCTTAAAGCCTTGTTGTTCAATCTTTGATAGATCCAACAAGTCTTCGATTAAGCCTTGCATACGTTCGCTTTCCTTTAAAATAATGTGTAAAAAATGCTCACAAAACTGTTGATTTTCCATCGCTCCATCAAGTAGTGTTTCAGAAAATCCTTTAATAGAAGTAATTGGCGTTTTTAGTTCATGGGAAACATTCGCTAAAAAGTCTTTTCGCATTTGCTCTAGTTTCTTTAGTTCCGTTATATCGTGGAATACAAGAACAATCCCTTTCCACTCATGATTCGTCCCGATAATCGGCGCGCCATATACTTCAAAATGTTTTCTTTCAATACTAAGTGGCAGCAGCATTTGCTTCCGCACTTTTACTTCTGTCATAAAAATTTCTTCCACAAGTTCAATGATTTCTGCATGAAGAAACGCTTCATAGTATAAGCGATCTAAATATTCTTCATCCGTTACATGAAAAATCTCTTTATAGGAGCGGTTCACAAGACTTATATAGCCACGGCTATCAATTAAAATCATACCGCTTCCCATATTTTCAATCAGTGTATGTAAACGATCTTGTTGCATTTCTTGCTCTAACGTCATTTCTTGTAAATTACGCGCTAAAATATTAATTGCCTTACTTAACATCCCAGTTTCATCTGAATGACTTTCATAAGCACGTGCCTTATAATTCCCCTTCGCTAATTCAATCGCTACTTTCGTAACAGACTCTATCGGACGAATATATTGACCTGTAATTTTCACACCAAGAAAAACAACAACAAGACAAGCAATCACAAATCCTATAATTAATAATCCCCACGTTTTTTGGTGAACATCTTGCAAAGGAGCTATTGTACTCTTTATAATGATATACCCTTGTTTCCCCTCTGTATCTTGAACAAACACTGCATGATAAAATACATTGTTATCACTTGTTTCCTTCGTAATCACTCTATTTTTTTGTTTTGCTGTTTCAGAGGATAGTTCCTCAATTGTTGCTTGACTAAATACAGATTCTTTGCTGTTACTATATTTGACCTTCTTCTCTTCATCAACAAATATAATTGAAACAGGAACTTGCTCTTCAAATTGCTCAAATATGTTTGACTTTTTTAAAACGCGATCAATGCCTTCTACCTCTACCAATGAAGCAACATATCTTGTCTCTTTTACTGTTCTTTCTTTCGCGTGATCAATATAGTAGTTCTCAAACACCGTTTCGAGCAGTACCCCTAGTCCAACTAAAATAAGAATAATCAGAGAAACAAATGTAAAGAGAAGCCTCGAGCGGAATTTATTCATCCCCCTTTGGCTCCTCTAATTTATAACCTAATCCACGAATTGTTTTAATGTATGCTGGCTTTTTCGTATTCTTTTCAATTTTATCTCGTAAATGACTAATATGAACATCGACGATTCTTGTATCTCCAGCAAAATCATAGTTCCATACAGCACTTAGTAACTGATCACGTGTTAACACACGGCCCTTATTCTTTGCTAAATATACAAGTAGCTCAAATTCTTTCGGCGTTAGCTCTAGCTTTTCCCCCTGGAAATACGCCTCGTAAAACTCAGGTAAAATTTTCAAATCAGTAATCATAATGCTATTTTCATCCTGCACTTCTGGAACTTGTTCTTCTTGCAATTTCGTACGACGTAAAATTGCCTTCACACGAGCAACAACTTCCCTCGGACTAAACGGCTTTGTCATATAATCATCTGCCCCAAGCTCAAGACCTAACACCTTATCAAATTCATCATCTTTCGCCGTTAACATTAAAATAGGTGTCATAATACGCTGTAAACGTAATTCTTTACACACTTCCATACCATCCATTTTCGGAAGCATTAAATCTAATATGATCAGGTCTGGACGTTCAGTTGTCGCTTTATGCAGTGCCACTTCGCCATCCATTGCTGTTATGACTTCAAATCCTGCTTGCTGCAAATTAAATTCAATTAAAGTTAAAATAAACTCCTCATCATCAACAACTAAAATTCTATTACTCATTCTCTTCCTCCAAGTTATAGACTTGAAACCTTCTTCATCCTAGTATTTCCCCACTATTCTCATCATACTAGAAAACAATTCCCCTCTCAATATAATTGTCTATTCACTAAGTTTGATTGTACTATAGTTATACAGGAAAATATATCTAATAGAAAGCGATGGTACCTATTCATGTTTAAAGCAGCTGTTATTTTCATTCTTGCCGGACTAGCTGAAATTGGTGGTGGATACCTCATCTGGAAATGGATAAGAGAAGGCGGTTCCATTTGGTTTGGCCTAATTGGCGGGATCATTTTATGCTTATACGGCGTAATTGCAACATTCCAGGTATTTTCTAGTTTCGGTCGTATATACGCAGCTTATGGCGGCGTGTTTATTGTGATGAGTTTACTATGGGGATGGATGATTGATAAGAAAACACCTGATTTGTTCGATTGGGCTGGTGCAGCGGTTTGCCTTATTGGTGTGTTTATTATTCTTTGGCCACGTGGTTAAAGACAGATACCCACTTGACTTCTCTCTCCTTAAAATGTAACAATTAACATTATTAAATTTAAACATAAAGATTTATAAATTAAGAGGGGAATTCAAAATGAATCGCAAAAAATGGGTACTACCTGGCTTCACTTTATTATTTGTAGTTGGTTTTACTGTCTGCTTTTCAAACTGGGGAACATTACAAACTAGCATCGTTGATTTCTCAGAAGGGTTTGTAGAAGGTTTTTTCAGTTAAGTTATACTTAAAATCGTACTAATCTATCATATGATAGATTAGTACGATTTTTTATTACACACGAACTCATTATTAAAAATTATCTAATGCTTTTTCTAAAATAGAAGCCGATTTGTAAGGTGGTGCTACCGTTAATACACCCTTTACAACTACTTCTTCTTTTTCATCATAAGCGAATACACGCATATCAATTGTATGTTCTTCCTCCGAAACCGCTACAACTTCAAAATGAATTTGCAATGTTTCATAATGATGAACTGGTTTCACAAAAGTTAGATCTTTCCTAACAACATGACTACCTGGACCTGGTAAATATTTTGTAACTGCCGTTGTAATTATACCCGTTAACATAATGCTTGGTACAATTGGCTTTTCATACGGAGTTTGGGATGCATAATCATGCTGGATATATAACGGATTGGAATCATTTGTTAATCCTAAATACAATAATAGATCTTTATCCTCAATTTTTTCAGTGATAGATAACTTTTCTCCTACTGTAATCTCATCCATTCGACGACCAATTTGATTTTTTTTCTTTAACATGTTACAATCCCCCTCCAAGTTTTATTTTATTATCCTACCAAAAGCAATATATTATCCGAAGCGCTACTATAATGAGGGCAATGTATATTATAAGTCTATGTTTCCATTGTAGGATACAATTAATGATAGCGTTTTCATGTTATTTTAAAAAAATAATACTCTAAATAGTAGAAAAAGATTCGGAGTCCGAATCTTTTTCTACCATATATTTTGTATTAAACAAGAACTTTCATAACGTTACGTACAGATTCTACTGAACGATCTAACGCTTCTTTTTCTTCTTCACGAAGTTCTAATTCGATAATTTTTTCAATTCCGTTACCACCTAGAATTACTGGTACACCTAGGTAAAGGTCACTATATCCATATTCACCTTCAAGGTATGCGATAGCCGGTAATACGCGGCGTTGATCTTTTAAGATCGCTTCAGTCATTTCAACTAAAGAGGCAGCTGGTGCGTAGTATGCACTACCGTTTCCTAGTAAACTTACAATTTCACCGCCGCCTTTACGCGTACGTTCTACGATTGCATCTAAGCGCTCTTTTGGAATTAATGTTTCTAACGGAATACCGCCTGCATAAGAATAACGTACAAGAGGTACCATATCATCACCGTGACCACCAAGAACGAATCCTGTAATGTCTTTAACAGAAAGATTTAATTCTTGTGCGATGAATGTACGGAAACGAGCTGTATCTAATACACCAGATTGACCGATAACGCGCTCTTTCGGGAATCCAGCTTCTTTAAATACAGAATATGTCATTGCGTCAACTGGATTTGTTAACACAACAATAATTGCGTTTGGTGAATGTTTTACGATATCTTGTGTAATACTTTTCATAATTTTAGAGTTTGTCGCTACTAAATCATCACGGCTCATACCTGGTTTACGTGCAATACCCGCTGTAATAACAACAACGTCAGAATCAGCAGTATCTGCGTAATCAGACGTGCCGATAATGTTAGCGTCAAAACCTTGTATAGGGCTTGCTTCTAACATATCTAACGCTTTCCCTTTTGTTGGATTTTCCAGTTGTGGAATGTCCACCAATACAACATCTGCAAGCTCTTTTTGTCCTAATAAGAATGCTGTTGTTGCTCCTGTAAATCCTGCACCGATGACTGATACTTTTTTGCGTTTGATTGTCATAATTTCTCCCTCACTTTAAATTATGCGTTTTTGATTACCGCTAAGTCCATATTATTAATAAGGGCATCAGCAAATTCAGAACATTTCACTTCAGTTGCACCATCCATAAGACGTGCGAAGTCATATGTTACCACTTTTGAAGCAATTGTTTTTTCTACTGAAGCAGTTACTAATTTGGCAGCTTCATTCCATCCTAAATGCTCTAATAATAATACTCCTGAAAGAAGAACAGAAGATGGATTTACTTTATCTAAACCTGCATATTTTGGAGCTGTACCATGTGTAGCTTCAAAAATAGCATGCCCAGTAACATAGTTAATGTTTGCACCAGGTGCAATACCAATGCCACCTACTTGTGCTGCAAGTGCATCAGAAATATAATCGCCATTTAAGTTCATTGTTGCAACAACATCGAACTCACGTGGACGTGTTAAAATTTGTTGTAAGAAGATATCTGCAATAGAATCTTTAACGATGATTTTACCAGCTTCTTCAGCTGCTGCCATCGCTTTATTCGCTGCATCTTTACCATCTTTTTCAACAATGCGGTCATATTCAGCCCAAGTAAATACTTTATCACTGAATTCTTGTTCCGCTACTTCATAACCCCAGTTTTTGAAAGCACCTTCTGTAAATTTCATAATGTTTCCTTTATGAACTAATGTAACAGAAGAGCGTTTTTCGTTAATTGCATATTGAATCGCAGCACGAACAAGACGCTTTGTCCCTTCTTCTGAAATTGGTTTAATACCAATTCCTGATGTTTCTGGGAAGCGAATTTTATTTACACCCATTGTTTCTTTTAAGAACTCAAGCACTTTTTGCGCTTCTGGAGATCCTTGTGCATATTCAATACCAGCATAAATGTCTTCTGTATTTTCACGGAAAATTACCATATCAGTATCTTCCGGACGTTTTACAGGTGAAGGAACACCTTCAAAATAACGAACTGGACGTAAACATACGTATAAATCTAATTCTTGACGAAGTGCTACGTTTAGAGAACGGATACCACCACCAACAGGAGTTGTAAGTGGACCTTTAATTGCAATCAAGTATTCACGGATCTCATTTAACGTCTCTTCTGGTAACCATTCACCTGTTTGGTTGAATGCTTTTTCCCCTGCAAGCACTTCTTTCCAAACGATTTTCTTCTCACCATCATAAGCTTTTTCAACAGCTGCTTCTAATACACGAGATGCTGCTGCCCAAATATCTGGTCCAATTCCATCTCCTTCAATAAAAGGAATAATTGGATTGTTCGGTACATTCATAACACCATTCGTTACAGTAATTTTTTCTCCTGTCGTCACTGTGATAACCCCCATGTTTGAAATTTCATATGTATGAAACTGAGGGAATAAAACCCTCAGTTCAAACCGTTAGTCAAATTAAAATATTCCAATCATTACATCTTTGCAAAAAAATCAGACTTTTGAAAGTGTATTTACACTATCAAAATAGTGTTTTTAACTTATCGTTGCGCTAATGGGATATAACGTTGATGCGTTGGTCCATTATAATCAGCACGCGGACGGATTAAACGGTTGTTTTCATATTGCTCTAAAATATGAGCTAACCAACCTGACATACGACTGATCGCAAAGATTGGTGTAAATAAATCATGATCAATTCCTAAACAATGGTAAACAGAAGCAGAATAGAAATCGACATTTGGTGGAAGACCTTTTTCTTTTGTGACAATGTCTTCGATTTTGATAGACATATTATACCATTTCTCTTCTCCTAAAAGCACGCATAATCTCTTAGACATTTCACGTAAATGTTTCGCACGTGGGTCACCATTTTCATATACGCGATGGCCAAATCCCATAATCTTAACTTTATTTTGAAGTGCGTTATGAATATAGGACTCTACATTTTCTTCTTCACCAATCTCTTTTAACATCTTCATTACATTTTCGTTCGCACCGCCATGAAGAGGTCCTTTTAAAGCACCAATTGCTGCTGTAATTCCAGAATATACATCTGAAAGTGTCGCAACACAAACACGTGCTGTAAATGTAGAAGCATTTAATTCATGATCCGCATGAAGCACAAGCGCCTTATCAAAAGCTTCGATCTCTACTTCATTTGGTTCGCGGTCATTTAACATATAGATAAAGTTTGCAGCTAATGATAGATCTTTTCGTGGCTCAACAACTTCTAAACCTTTACGAATTCTTGCATATGCTGCAACAAGAGTACCTACTTGAGCCTGTAATTTAACCGCTTTCAAATAATTGGACTTCTCATCCATTAATTCAGCACTCTCATCGTATAATGATAACATGGAAATCGCTGTTCGTAAAACTGACATCGGATGTGCAATCTTTAAATCTACTTGTTTTAAATATGATAAAATCTCACTTGGAACTTTAGAATATTCCGATAAAGATTCTTTTAACTCATTTAATTCCTCTTCATTAGGAAGTTTACGATGCCACAGTAAGTATACCACTTCTTCAAACGTAGCGTTTTCCGCTAAATCATCAATATTATACCCAACATACGTTAATGTATCGTCAATAATAGAACTCACGGATGATGTTGTTGCTACTACCCCTTCTAAACCTCGAATAACAGTCATTACACTCTCTCCTTTTCCTGAAAATTCTCCCAACCTTGCTCCCTTATATTTGTTTGCTTCCCCATATAAATTATGAACGCCCGTTCACTCTTTAGGCAAGCAAAATGCACGATCATGCAAATTTGCTGTGATGTTCCCATCTTGTAGTTCCATTGCTTGTTGTAAAGCATGAGCGTGAGTTTCTCCTCGAATCCTCACGCTTAGAACAACAGATGGTGAGGAAAACTAGTTTCGAAGAGTTTATGATAAAAACAACATAAAACAACATCAGTAAAAATTATTTTATGTTGTTTTTATTTTATCTGGTGTAAGTCTTCGCTGCTATGTAACCTTTGAAAAGTTTTCTAATTACATTATAAACAATTATCTGACTTTTGTGAATGGAAAGAATTCAAAAAATTTATATTACAATAAAATTTTTCACTTAAACATTTGTATAATGTTCATCACCGCATACGCAATTCCCGCTCCAATTAATGGTCCTACAGCGACTCCATTAAACAACGCAACTGCTATAATTGTTCCAAATACGAGCGCAGTTGTAATATGAGGATCACTCGTTAATAACTGTACTCCTCCTTTTGCCAAGAGAGCGACCGCTATTCCTGACGCTAAAGCAATCCATGCGTAATAAGATTTAGCCGCTTCACCCAACTGCTTAAATCCGATTTCACCCGTAGCTATTGGAACAAGAACCGCAATCGTAATTACCGTTACACCAAGATTAATTCCTTTTGTTTGTAGATATGGTAAAATCTTATCTCCTAAAAACGTCCACTTTAATAAAAATAAAACACCAACTGCTACAGTAAGTGATTGATTTTTAGCAATAAGTCCAATAATAAGAAGTATGAATAAAAATAACGTGGATTGACTAATCATGATTACACTTCCTTTCTGAAAATAATGAACCTGTTTACAAAAAAAATTCTGTTAAACACATCGTTATACATGCTATAAACGATAAGTATTTATCAATCAATATAGATGATATATACAGACCTTCAATCCCTTAAATACGATGTTTACATTTACCAAGAAAGACGAGCACTCTCCTTTCTTTTCTTATAAGAAACAGGTAAAATAAAAAGTAGATTAAATGAGGCTCTTGTCAATCAGTATAGGGGATTTTTTACTGTCGATTAGCCCTCGCCGTCAGGCTTTTACGAGCAAATTGCTTTACACCGCCCGTAAATAGCGGGATAAATCCATCATTCCACTATAACATAAATACGATTTGGAATGGGAGGTAAACACCTTTGAATCGAAACTCACTGTATATGATATTGCGACTTATATTTGTCATTCTAGCAACAATAATTGGGTTTTATGCGCTTTTGTATGTTTCAGGTCTTATATACCCTTTTATCATCGCATTAGCTTTTGCTTACTTGATTAATCCAGTCGTAAATTTTCTCAATCAAAAATTACAATTTCCCCGTGCCTTAGCGGTACTCGTCAGCTTAGTTCTCGTGTTTGGCGCCTTAGTCGGACTCGTTACGTATCTTGTAACAGAAGCGATTTCCGCCACAACTTACTTACTACAAATCGTCACAGAGAAGTTTCCAGCAATTGTACAGTATGCACAGCAATTTGCACTCAATAATATTATGCCTTTATATGATGATTTAATTTCTAAATTTAATCATCTTGGGGAATCACAACAATATACCATTACACAAAACATTCAAAATCTAGGAACGGAAGCAACAAAGCAGATGAAGGACTTGTTGACTGCTATTATAAGCGGATTAACAAACTTCATTAGTGCACTCCCAACAACTTTAACAGTTCTTGTTTTTATCTTATTAGCAACTTTCTTTATTAGTTTTGATTGGCATGAACTTGCTCATAAAGGAAAACGCTTGCTGCCAAATCGCCTACACGGATACGGAAAAACTATTTTTGTCGATTTACGAAAAGCGCTATTTGGGTTTGTAAAGGCACAACTCACACTTGTGTCTATGACAACCGTCATCGTACTAATCGGATTATTAATTTTACGTGTACCGTATGCTATCACAATTGCAATCATTACAGGAATTGTAGACTTACTTCCTTATTTAGGAACAGGAGCAGTCTTTGTTCCTTGGGTTATCTATGTATTTTTCACAGGAGATACAGCCTTCGCAATCGGCCTACTTATTTTATATATTGTTGTCATTGTTCAAAGACAAATCATGGAACCAAAAGTGTTATCATCCAACATCGGGCTTGATCCATTATCGACGCTTATTGCATTGTTCGTTGGATTTAAACTATATGGTTTTTTAGGATTAATCATCGGCCCAGTTACATTAGTACTATTAAACACATTGCACAAGGCCCATGTATTTCATGATTTATGGAAATTCATTAAAGGGTCACCATTAAAATAAAGTAAAACTTTAATCCGTGGGGTTTCCTTCATCAGCCCACCTTCTCTTCCTCGTTTCCCTCTGAACCTTGAGACGGGGTCTTACTACTCACAAATAGAACAAGGGAATTATCCATATGTTATGGGTAATTCCCTTGTTTTTGCATAAAAACGACCCTTTTAAACACCATTTTACATTTTTATTCTATTTTACACATAATTATTATTGGTATTTCTTCCTTTTTCTACAAATGAATAATTATACATTTTGTAATTCGACAAAAAATAACACTTAGAACAAATCGCGTTCTAAGTGTTATTTTTGCACGATAACGGTTGTGTTCCTTCTTAATTTCCACTCTAACCATTTCATTACAACAGGCTTAAATAGCTTTCTTGTTAGTGGAAATATAAAAACAAACCCTATTATATCCGTTACATATCCAGGTACTAACAGAAGGACTCCACCTATAAAGACAAAGATCCCATCTAATACGGCATCACCTGGCATTTCCCCTCTATTCAATCTTGACTGAATTTCTCTTAGCACCATAAACCCTTGTTGTTTTGCTAAATAAGCACCAAGGGCAGCCGTAAACACAATCATAGCGAAAGTTGGCCACATGCCAATTAAATGACTAGAACCAATGAGCACTGTCACTTCAACTGTAGGAATTAAAATAAAAAGAAACAGAAGCCACTTCATACTCTCACACCTTTTCCTTCGTTATATTTAAAGCACAATACCCCTCATTTCATTCAAATAAAAACAAGGCACTGAGCTAATAAAATGCGCTCACAACGTCGAGATAACCCCTTAATTCCCTCCAAGAAGTACATTAGACTTTCCCCCTTACTAATCACAAAACAATCCCTTCTTACCAGGTTTTAAGACTTCAAACAACACCTATCTAAGGGGTAATCCTTTTCAACTAATGAAAGCCCCACTTTTTCAGAATGATTTTTATCTTTAAATTGTAAAAAAAAAGAGAAGGACTCCTATCCTTCTCTCCATATTACTTCTTATAGCACTTCCGCATGTCCATTATAAACAATTCCGCGCGCTGCATCAACTGTTACTTCTTGGCCATTTTTTAGAGTTGCTGTTACACCGTTTACACCAACGATAACTGGAATGCCGATTGATACACCTACAACAGCTGCATGGCTTGTTAAGCCGCCTTCTTCTACAACTAGAGCTGCCGCTTTTTCAATTGCAGGAATCATATCTTTATCCGTACTTGTTGTAACAAGGATGTCACCTTCTGTTACGTTCGCTACAGCTTCTGCAGCTGTTTTCGCTACAACTACTTTACCTTTTGCTGCTTTACGACCAATCCCTTGTCCCTTAGCGATTTCTTCGCCAACAACATGGATTTTCATTAAGTTTGTTGTACCAGTTTCAGCAACTGGAACACCAGCAGTAATTACAACAGTATCTCCAAGTCCGATTAGACCCGCATCCATAACCGTTTGAATTGCAGTATCTAACATTTCATCAGTAGATGCTGCACGTTTTCCAGCCATAAATGCTTGCACACCCCAAACAAGTGCAAGACGACGACCCACTTGCTCGTCAGATGTTACAGCTACGATTGGAGATTTTGGACGATATTTAGAGATCATTTTTGCAGTGTATCCACTTTCTGTTGGAGCTACAATTGCAGCTACATCAAGAGCAAGCGCTGTGTGTGCAACAGATTGACTAATCGCATCTGTAATTGTTGGAGTGAACTCTTTAATACGTTTTTTGAACATATCTTCATATTGCAATGATTTTTCAACACGTACTGCGATGTTCGCCATCATTGTTACTGCTTCTACTGGATATTGACCCGCTGCAGTTTCACCAGAAAGCATGATTGCATCTGTACCGTCGAAGATTGCGTTCGCTACGTCACTCGCTTCCGCACGAGTTGGACGTGGGTTACGTTGCATAGAATCTAACATTTGTGTTGCTGTAATAACCGGTTTACCTAATACGTTACATTTTTTGATTAGACGCTTTTGTACTAATGGTACTTCTTCTGGCGGAATTTCCACACCCATATCACCACGAGCTACCATTAAACCATCAGAAACTTCTAAGATTGAATCGATGTTATCGATACCTTCTTGGTTCTCAATTTTTGGTACGATTTGGATGAATTGAGCATTGTGTGCTTCTAATAATTCACGGATTTCTAATACGTCAGCTGCTTTACGTACGAAAGATGCTGCAATGAAATCAACTTTTTGCTCGATACCAAAGATGATATCTTGTACATCTTTTTCAGTGATACCAGGAAGCTTAATGCTTACGTTTGGTACGTTAACACCTTTTTTATTTTTTACAGTTCCGCTGTTTAATACTTTTGTACGGATGTTTCCAGCAGCTTTCTCGATCACTTCCAGTTCGATAAGACCGTCATCAATTAGAATGCGAGAACCTGGGTCTACATCATCATAAAGACCAGCATAAGATACAGAGAACTTCTCTGCAGTTCCTAATACTTGCTCTGTAGAGATAACTACTTCTGCACCTGTTACTAGTTCAGCTTGTCCGTCTACGAAATCATGTGTACGGATTTCTGGACCTTTTGTATCAAGTAAGATTGCAACTGTTTTACCAGTTTTCTTTGAAGCTTCACGAATGTTTTTAATACGCGCTCCATGCTCTTCATGGCTACCATGAGAGAAGTTTAAACGAGCAACGTTCATACCCGCTCCGATTAATTGCTCTAATTTTTCAATACTTTCACTAGCAGGACCTATAGTACATACAATTTTTGTTTTACGCATATTGCACCTCCGAAAATTATGAAACCGTTCCCAAGTATTTGACATTACGCCGATTAGATAGATAATTCTTTTGACAATTGATACATATCTTTATCAATCGTATGTTTTTGAGCTAACGCTTCGATAATGTCATGATCAACAAGTTTGTTATTTTGGATACCTACGCAACGTCCACCTTTGTTTTCAATCAACAACTCAACTGCTCTTGCGCCAAGACGGCTTGCTAAAACACGGTCTTGTGCACTTGGTGATCCACCACGTTGTACGTGACCTAATACAGTTACACGAGTATCAAAGTTTGTTTCTTCTTCGATTTGCTTACCGATGTCAATTGCACTTCCAACACCTTCAGCTACCACGATAATACTATGTTTCTTTCCACGCTCACTACCACGTTTTAAACGAGCGATTACATCTTGCATGTCATACTCTTCTTCTGGAATTAAGATTGTTTCTGCACCATCAGCTAAACCAGCCCATAATGCGATATCTCCAGCATGACGCCCCATTACTTCAATAACATATGTACGTTCATGAGATGTAGCTGTATCACGAATTTTATCGATCGCATCAATAACAGTGTTTAACGCTGTATCGAAACCGATTGTGAAATCTGTTCCAGGAATATCATTATCGATTGTACCTGGTACGCCGACACATGGGAATCCTTGCTCTGTTAATTTTTTAGCACCTTGGTAAGAACCGTCTCCACCAATAACAACAAGTCCTTCAATGCCAAACTTCTTTAATTGCTCGATTCCTTTTAGTCGTACTTCTGGGTCTTTAAACTCAGGACATCTCGCTGTATATAATTTTGTACCACCGCGGTGGATAATATCGCCTACAGAACCAAGCTCTAATTTTTCAATATGACCAGAAATTAATCCAGCGTATCCATGGTAAATACCATATACTTCTATATCATGGAAAATCGCTTTACGAACAACTGCACGAATGGCAGCATTCATACCAGGTGAATCTCCACCACTTGTTAATACACCAATACGTTTCATTTGTACTCACCTCATAAAGATTATTTGCCTTATAATAAAATAACATGAAGAAATATAAAAATACAATGGAGAAGATGTGTCTTTTCACAATAAAAACGTGCATTCGCGAAGTGGAACGCACGCTTTTCTTATTTTATCCAAATGGAAGCGTTTGAAAACGAAACTTGCCCAATTTTCATATATTTTTCATAACGTTTTTCGACTAATTCCTCTTTCGAGATACCGTTTAATTGCTGGAATGTTTTTCTGAGCATTATGTCGATGTTTTCTGATTGTTTTAAAATGTTACGATGCGCACCGCCACGCGCTTCTGGAATAATTTCGTCAATTACACCTAATTCTTTCAAATCCGCTGCCGTAATTCTCATCGCTTCAGCAGCTTCCCTCGCTTTTCCTGCATCTTTCCAAAGAATCGCTGCCGCTCCCTCTGGTGTAATAACAGAATAAGTGGAATTTTCTAGCATATGAATGTAATCCCCTACTCCAAGACCTAGCGCACCACCGCTGCCACCTTCACCAATAACGATACAAATAACTGGTACAGTAAGCCCTGCCATTTCAAATAAATTACGGGCAATCGCTTCACTTTGACCACGTTCTTCAGCAGCTTTACCAGGATACGCACCTTTCGTATCAATAAAGCAAATAATCGGGCGATTAAATTTCTCAGCTTGCTTCATTAAACGTAGTGCCTTTCGATATCCTTCTGGATGAGGCATTCCAAAATTACGACGAATATTTTCTTTCGTATCTTTCCCGCGCTGGTGTCCAATTACCGTTACAGGCATCCCATCATATTTCGCAATGCCGCCGACAATCGCTGCATCATCGCCATATAGACGATCTCCATGACATTCAAAAAAATCAGTAAATAAGTGCTCAATATAATCGAGCGTTGTCGGTCGTTCTGCATGACGAGCAATTTGAACGCGATCCCATACTTTCATATTGCCGTATATTTCTTCCTCTAGATTTTCTAGCTTCCCTTCCAAAATACGAATCTCCTCACTGAAGTCCATCTGGCTGTTGTTCGTATAGTCTTTTAGTTCACGAATCTTATTTCTTAGCTCAACAACTGGTTTTTCAAATTCTAACTCTGCCATACAGCCGTTTCCCCTCCTTGATGAACTTCTAAAATCTTACGGAGCGATTCTCTCATATCATTGCGATGCACAACCGCATCCAATTGACCGTGCTCTAATAAAAATTCTGCCGTTTGAAAGTCTTCTGGCAGTTTCTCACGCACCGTTTGTTCAATTACACGTCTACCAGCAAAGCCGATAAGTGCACCTGGCTCTGCAAGATTATAATCACCAAGTGAAGCAAAACTTGCCGAAACACCGCCTGTTGTCGGATGAGTCATAACAGAAATAAATAATCCTCCAGCATTGCTATGTTTTTTCAAAGCTACGCTCGTTTTTGCCATTTGCATTAAACTTAAAATACCTTCTTGCATGCGCGCGCCGCCCGATGCAGTAAAGATAATAAATGGAACTTGTAACTCGTATGCTTTTTCAACTGCACGTGCAATTTTTTCGCCTACAACAGAGCCCATGCTGCCCATTCGAAAACGAGAATCCATTACTGCAATCACAACAAGCATTTCATCAATTGTTCCTTCACCTGTCACAACCGCTTCGTTTAATTCTGTTTTCTTGCGATCACTCTCTAGTTTCTCTTCATAATTTGGGAATCCAAGTGGATTTACCGAAACCATCTCTTTGTCGTACTCACGAAATGAACCTTCGTCCAATACACTGTCAAGGCGCTCCCACGCATTCATCGGATGATGATAACCACAGTTCACACATACTTTTAAATTTTTCAGAAGCTCTTTTGTATACATGATTTTCTTACATTTCGGACATTTTGTCATAACACCGTCCGGCACATCTCTTCGTACTTGTTCTGAAGGAATTGCAGCATACTTTTTCTTTTTTACGAATAAATCTCTTAGCACAATTTGACCCCCTTTGTTGAGAGCTAAGGTTAGGGTAAGAAGAAAACTGGGCTAACACCAAAATTCGATGTTAGCCTTGTCTTCTCAATCTGTCTAATAGAGGATGTTCAAAAAGTCCGGTAAAGATCGCTCCTTTTTGAACACGCACTCATAACCTCTCTCTTTACGTTTAACTTTAACCGCTATGCGATAGATTGTTTGTCATAACGTGTCATGGTCATTTCGACAAATTTTATACATTACGAGTGAAACTGCATGTTTCCCATTAATTCATCATATATTTTTAGCGCCTCTTCTTCTTTTTTCTCGTATAGCGCTTCATAAAGCTTTCTATAAGTTTCTATAGATTCTAATGAAATTTCATAAGAAAGAGTCGCAACGTAATCATTTACAATTCTCCAAACACGATACAGTAAATAATTGTCCACTTGTTCAATAAGTGTTTTAAAAAACGTTTGATGGAACTCCTGGATTGAACTTTCGTCCTTTTTAAGAACTTGTCGCAACATACCTAATACATTAGAAAACGTTTCTTTCGGTAAATCACATACGATTCGAAGAATATCTTTTTCAAGTAATCGTTTCATCTGTAACAAATCACGAATTGTTTTCTCATCTTGTAATAAAAATGGTGCGATTAGTTGAACAAGACCGTTATCATAGAAGTTTCGAATAAACGTCCCTTCTCCGCGTCTTGTCTCAATTAACCCTACGAGTTCTAAAGCTCGCAATGCTTCCCGTACAGATGAACGCCCGGCATTTAAACGTGCACTTAACTCACGCTCAGATGGTAATCGATCACCTGCTACTAAACCATCCTCTTCCATAATGGAACGGATTTTCTTTACAATTTCGAGATATACTTTTGTATTTGATGATGTCAATGGAAATTCCTCGCTTACTCTTTACCAATCAGCGCTAATTTTTTTGTTTTCTCAGCAACTTCATTTGGATCTACTTGACGGCGAGCTACTCCTGTCTCCATCGCCGCTTTCGCAACGTAAGCCGCTACCTGAGGCGCTACACGCGCGTCAAACGGTGCCGGAATGATATAATCCGCATTTAACTCATCTGCCGTTACAAGCTCTGCAATGGCTTGTACAGCTGCCATTTTCATTTCTTCATTAATTTGCGTAGCATGTACATCAAGTGCACCACGGAAAATACCAGGGAATGCTAGTACATTATTTACTTGGTTCGGGAAGTCAGAGCGACCAGTCCCAACAACAGCTGCGCCTGCTGCTTTTGCAATTTCCGGCATAATTTCTGGAACCGGATTTGCCATTGCAAAAATAATTGCATCGTCATTCATTGTACGAACCATTTCCTCAGTTAACGCACCCGCTACAGATACACCGATAAATACATCCGCACCTTGCAGGACATCTGCTAATGAACCTTCTACACGATTTTTATTCGTATATTTTGCAACTTCATCTTTCACTGGGTTCATCCCAACAGGGCGACCTTCATAAATTGCGCCTTTTCGGTCACACATAATAATGTCGCGTACACCATAGCGATATAAAAGTTTAATGATTGCAATACCCGCTGCACCTGCACCATTTGCTACAACTTTAATGTCAGACATTTTCTTTCCAACTAGCTTAAGTGCATTTACAAGACCCGCTACTGTTACGATAGCTGTACCGTGTTGATCATCATGGAATACAGGAATATTTGTTTCCTTTTTTAGACGTTCTTCAATGATAAAGCAGTTTGGTGCTGCAATATCCTCTAAGTTTACACCGCCAAATGTTGGCTCCATTAATTTTACAGTTTCAATAATCTTATCTACATCGTTTGTATTTAAAGCAATTGGGAATGCATCTACGCCAGCAAAACTCTTGAATAATACTGCTTTACCTTCCATTACTGGAAGAGATGCTTCTGGTCCGATATTACCAAGGCCAAGTACAGCTGTTCCATCCGTCACAACTGCTACCATGTTTCCCTTCATCGTATATTCATATACCTTACTTTTATCGTCATAAATTTCTTTACAAGGTTCTGCAACCCCTGGAGAATACGCAAGACTTAAATCTTTAGCATTTTCTACTTTTACTTTTGATACAGTTTCTAATTTTCCTTGATGCACTTTATGCATGTGAAGTGCTTCTTCACGAAGTGTTGACAAACTATCCACTCTCCTCAAATTATTCTTGCTGATATTATTCTCTCCAAGTGGTCTGACCACGAACACAATTACTATAATAATCGAACTATAGGGAAATTGTCCATTATATTTTCACTACGACATTTTCCTCACCGACTATTTCACGAAGTGCTCCTAAACATTCTTCACTTGGATGAATTGATAAACTACGAGATAATTGTACCATTTTATGTTCCTTTTCATAATAAATTAGTACTTTCACAAAACCTGAATAGTGAAACAATATTTTTGTAACTTGATTTAACAGCCTCTTTTCATACTGCGAGGGTAGTTTTACATAAATCGACGCTTCTTTCATTTCATTGTAAACATCCATTTGTTCCAATGGATAAAGACCGTTCACAATCCATTGCAATTTATGATTTCGCTGTTCAATCGTCCCCTCCACTAAAACAATTGCACCTTCTTGTAACCTCTCCGCAAAATGAATATACGTCTCAGGAAAAACAACTGCTTCCATTTCATCATTTTGATCACAAAAAGTGACGAACGCCATTTTTTGCAATTTTTTCGTCCGAATGACTTTTACACCTGTTACATAAACAATTGCACGTTGTACTTTTCGCTTTTGCCTCATCGCTTGCGCAAGCGATGGAATTTCTAGTTCTTTTACAAGCTTTGCGTACTGCGCCGTTGGATAACTGGATAAATAAAAGCCAAGCGCTTCTTTTTCATTATTTAATTGTTCAATAAAAGATAGCTCTTCTCCTTGTACATATACTGATTTGGGGACACTTTCTTCCCCTAATTCACGAGCAAGGCTTGCGTACTCTAGAGCCCCCTTAATACTGTTAAACAACGTTGTTCGCGAAACTTGAAAATCATCGAAACAGCCTGCCCAAACAAAAGCCTCTAAATTACGCTCCGTAACAAACTTTGCTGGCATACGAAGACAAAATTCAAATAAATCTTGGAATGGATTTCTTTCTCTTTCCTCTATCACCGCATTCACTGTAGCCATCCCTATATTTCGAATTGACAGCAAGCTATAACGGATTGCATTCCCTTCTATTTGGAAATTGTAACTACTTCTATGAAGAGACGGCGATAAAACACGAAAACCTTTGCGCTTCGTTTCGCGTATATATTGCACAATCTTATCTTCATTACCTATCGCACTAGATAACAGCGCAGTCATAAACTCTAAAGGATAGTTCGCTTTTAAATAAGCAAGCTGATATCCAATCATACTATAGGCTACAGCATGACTTCGGTTAAAACCGTAATTCGCAAATCTCACAATTAAATCATAAATTTGTTCTGCTGATGTCTTATCATATCCATTTCGTAAACACCCTTGTACAAAATGCATTCTTTCTTGATCTAAAATCTCACGTTTTTTCTTACTCACTGCACGGCGAAGCAAATCAGCTTCCCCGAGTGAAAACCCTGCTAACTGCGAGGCGATTTGCATAATTTGTTCTTGGTATACAATGACACCATATGTGCTTTTTAAAATCGGCTTTAAATCCGCATGTAAATAATGAATTTGACGCTTTCCGTGCTTTGATTCAATAAAGGTTGGAATTTGCTCCATTGGTCCTGGGCGATATAATGCGTTAACAGCAACAATATCTTCAAACTCATTTGGTTTTAAGCTACGTAATACATTCCGCATTCCTCCGGATTCAAGCTGGAACACGCCTGTTGTATCTCCTTTTCCAAGTAACTGGAATGTCTTTTCATCCTCAAGTGGTAAATTCCGTATATCAATTTGTTTACCAGTTTTAGTCACAATAAAATTAAGAATATTTTCGAGTAACGTTAAATTACGTAAACCTAAGAAGTCCATTTTTAACAGGCCCAGTTCTTCTAACACTTCTGCTGGATATTGCGTTACATATACATCGTTATGCCCTTCTTGAATCGCAACACTCCCCGTTAACGGCTCCTGACTCATTATGACTCCCGCCGCATGAATAGACGTATGACGTGGTAAACCTTCGACGCGCTTTGCAATTTCAAAAACACGCTCATGCAAGAGATTTCCTTGTACAAATTCACGAAGAGACCTAGATTCTTCATACGCTTCTTTTAATGTGATTCCAAGCTTTGACGGAATAAGTTTTGAAAATATATCGATATCCCTTGGTGGAAGCCCCATTACGCGGGCGATATCTCGAATCGCTGCTTTTGCAGCAAGCGTTCCGAACGTAACTATTTGAGCAACACGAAGCTGACCATATTTATCTTTTACATAACGAATCATCTCATCACGTCTAATATCCGGAAAATCAATATCAATATCTGGCAGCGTAACACGTTCAGGATTTAGAAATCGTTCAAACAGCAAGTCGTACTCAATTGGATCGATGTCTGTGATTTCTAACACATAAGAAACAAGTGAACCTGCTGCTGAACCACGACCCGGCCCTGTTAAAATGTCATGTTCATGTGCGTATTTCATAAAATCCCAAACAATGAGGAAATAATCACTAAATCCCATGCGAGAGATAACTTCAAGTTCATGTTCTAAACGTTTCCTATGTACATCTTGAACCGTTCTATATCGCTGATTTAGACCCTCATTACAAATGCGGCGCAAATAAGCATCTGATGTTTCATTAGATGGAACAGGAAACTTCGGCAATTGATTGACGTGGAAAGGAATTTCTACGTGGCAACGCTCAGCTATATGAACTGTATTCTGAATGGCTTCTTCATGAGAAAATAAAGCCTGCATTTCAACTGCTGATTTTAAATAATACTGGTCTGTTTTGAGTCTTGGTCTATCTGGATCAGTCATCTTTGTTCCGCTCTGAACTGATAGCAAGCACTCCTGCACAAGTGCATCGCTTTGATTCACATAACGGACATCATTTGTCGCGACGACTGGAATATTCATCTCGTTTATAAATTGTGGTATTTTCTCTTGTAAAAACAGTTCATCTTGAATCGCATGATGCTGCAAACTCATGTAAAAGCTTCCAAACATATTTTGATACGAACGAGCTACTTCTTCAGCGATCTCGTCTCTTCCTTCTAACAATAGCTGTTCAATTTCCCCGTCTTTTCCTGGTGAAATTGCAATCAACCCTTTTGCATAATGAGAAAGCCACTTTTTTGGAATCCCATCTTTAGACTTAGTCATGATCGTACTAGAAATTTTTAATAAGTTTTGATAACCTATTTCATTTTCTGCAAGTAATACAAGCGGATAAGCTCGCTCCTCCTCCTCACTAAACACAGAAGCTGTTAATCCAATAATCGGCTGTATACCATTCTTCTTACATGCTTTATAAAACGGAATGACTCCATACATCACATTTTCATCTGTAATCGCAAGCGATGAAAAGCCAAGCTCTTTCGCCCGAACGATGAGTTCATCAATTTTACAAGCACTTTTTAACAAACTATAAACGGTTTGACATTGTAAATGCGCAAACTTCACTGTTGTACCCTCTCTTTACCTATTTGACTACTCTCATTATAGGTGATGCGGAAAGCGGAAATCAAAACATACTTCTTATACTTTGTCCATATATATGAAAGAGAAAGGAGAATGACGATGGATGTAAGACAATATACTTTTTTCTCTCTTCTTATTATTAGTTATTTTATTGCCTTTGGGGTTATACTTGGTGGTTCTTTAATTGGAGGAGTTGGGGCATTTCTGATTGGACAGCCTGCCCTTACTTCCATTAATCAATTCGCACAAAATTTACGAATTTGGGCACTCGTCGCAGCAATCGGCGGGACTTTTGACACATTTTATAGCTTTGAAAGAAGTTTTTTCGAAGGAGATATGAGAGACATTGTGAAACAAATTTTACTTATCTTTTTCGCAACAGGCGGCATGCAAACCGGTCTTATTATTATTAAATGGATTACGCAGGATCATGTATGAGAGTACCAAGCGATTCTACCGCTAAACGATGGTATTTATTTTTGGGTGGCGCTGCGGTTGGTGGTATTTTTAGCTGGTTTATTTTTTTGTACATATATGGTGTTTTTCAACAAGAACAAGCCAGTACAATCGAAAAACAAAAACAAATCATTAAGAAACAAGAAGAAAAGCTTCATGTTCTTCTTGAAGATCACGATAAACTAAATGAAGAAAACAAGCAGCTCTTAACTATTCAAGAAATTAAAATTAAAATTTCAAACCATGATAAATACGACTTAGACAACCTTACTCTCGAAAACATGACAACATCCATTCACAATGACCTACAGCATCTCTTAACGAAAAATATACAAAGCATTGCGAAAAATAAAGAACTCCTAAAAAAAGTAATTGAAAATAAAGTATATAAACACTATGATCGAACCTATCGCTTCAAAGTTTCCTCACTCTCTTTTGATACCGTGCTCGAAATTGACATCAATATAAAACAAGAAAAGTAGGAACGCAGCGTCCCTACTTTTTCTTGTTTTATATAAGAGTATTCTTATTTACAAATCTCACGCAAGTCTGCAAAAAGACGATCTGCTTCTTCCCAAGAAGACGCTTTTGCACCCGAAGCCATCGGATGACCTCCGCCATTATACTTCATCGCTAGCTTATTAATAACCGGTCCTTTTGAACGAAGGCGAACGCGAATTACATCTTCTTCCTCTAAAAATAGAACCCAAGCTTTTAGTCCGTCAACATTACCAAGTGCCCCAACAACGCCAGATGCTTCAGAAGGAAGGACATCGAACTCTTCTAGCACTTCTTTTGTCAGCTTAATATAAGCCGCTTCCTCTTCTGTCATCGTAAAGTTTTGTAAAATGAATCCATTTAAACGAGCGATTTTCTCTTTCGTTTTATACATTTCGTTATATAACTCTGGAAAATCTACACCCATTTCAACAAGCTCACCTGCATAGCGGAGTGTTCTTGCCGATGTATTTGGGAATAAGAAACGCCCTGTATCTCCAACAATACCAGCTAGAATAAGACGTGCAGATTCTTTCGATAGTTTTAGACCTTTATCTTTTCCATAAGAATACAATTCATAAATAAGCTCGCTTGTAGAACTTGATGTCGTGTCCACCCACGTAATGTCTCCGTATGGATCTTCATTTGGATGATGATCGATTTTAATGAGCATCTTTCCTTTTGTATAACGCTGATCACAAACGCGTTCTTGATTCGCAGTATCACAAACGATAACAAGTGCATTCGCATAAGTCTCATCATCAATTTCATCCATTACTCGTAAATAAGATAAGGTTGGTTCATTGTATCCGACCATATAAACCTTTTTCTCTGGAAACGATTCTTGAAGAATTGTCCCAAGACCACACTGAGAACCTAATGCATCTGGGTCTGGACGCACATGACGGTGAATGATAATCGTATCAAACTCTTTAATCATCGCTAAAATTTGTTCATGCATATGTATAATCTCCTTTTTATTAATTTCTACCTCTGTCATCAATTTTCTTACTTTATCCTTCATTATAACTGAAAATAATTTATTCATGTGGACAATTGCTTTATAATAATAGTTAGAAAGTTTAGATAATGTCTTTTGTTTTTTTGGCATGAATATGAAATGGGCACTAATCGCTTCTATGCTTGAGCGGATCCTCTCTTCCACCTAAAAGAAAGGATTTTATTTCAGGGTTTTTATTTAGATTTATCCAGGGTTTTATCACCCTATCCATCACGGCTTTGTAAACAAAAAGGATTCTCTACTCATTTCCCACCTGTGTTTTCTCTCGGCACGGGGCTAAAATAGGCACTGACCGCTTCTACGCTTGAGCGAATCCTCTCTTCCACCTAAAAAAGAGGGACTTTATATTTCATGTTTTTAATTTATCTACATACAAAATAATGGAGGATTACATTATGCCAGTATTAGTCTTTTGTATTATCATTTCATTTATGTTGTATCTCTTCTATAAAACAAAATATTTTCGTACAAATCGTCAGATGGAAAAAGGGTGGCTTGCTGGAAAATCTGCGATGGCACTTGGTGTATTCGTTGCATTATTCGGTGCAAATCAATTTTTCTTAGACATCTCGACTGCACGTATCATCGTCGGTGTCTTATTTATCTTATTTGGCAGTGCAAGCATCTTTAATGGATTCCGCCAGTATAAACACTTCTCGCCTCTTGCAATCGAAGAAGCAGAGGCATATGAAAAAATGTAAAAAGCATCAGCTATTCATGCTGATGCTTTTTTGTGATTCTTTATTTTCAAAATTAGATAGGCAACAAAAGCAGGTGGAATATTAAAAGGATTGCCTTGCACATGAAAGTGTAATTGTTCTTCTTCAAAAGACATATTTTTATACAGTTCTTGTTGTGAAAGTTTTGTTAGTTGTCTTTGCTCGTTTAATCCTTTAATGTAAAGATACTGAATCGGTATCATCATAAGAAAATAAAACAATGCAACACCACCAAAAAAGAGTAACTCTGATGACATATCAAGCACCATCCTTTTTTCTTTATATATATTAATTATCTGATAATTCAATTATACCATAAACTACCAAACAAAAGGAGCCGCAATCTCATTGATTGACCAAATTGACCCGTTTCTTATGTAATTGTTCATTGTTCCTTTTATCGTCATTGGTTTAGATTTATGTGTTTCCGTAATCATGAAGGAAATGTTCTTAGTTCCTATCATCACACTCATTCTAAACGCTCTATACGAAACATTACTATCCCGATTCTCCTATTACCTTTACTTCATGGAATATAATCTTCCCACTATTTCGTTACTATTAGCTGTATTCATACTCTTTTACAAAAAAAAGCTGAATGAATATCCCTATCATAAAAGGGATTCTCCATTCAGCTCTTTTTCATGTTTATCGATCAATGAGCTGCACCATTAATAGTGCTTTTCCAACAACTTCTCCTCCGTGCCGCACTTCTACATCTACCTTTCCAAATTTACGCCCAATTTCTAACACCTGCGGATGTACAGAAACAACATTGTCGATTTGAACAGGCTTTACAAAGTAGATTGTTAAATTCTCAACAATCGAATCGCTTTTTTTCTGCGCACGAATGGCACGATTCGTTGCTTCTGTGACAACAGTTGTAAATACTCCATATGATAATGTTCCAAATGAACTCGTCATTTGTGGCGTCACAGAAAATTGATAACTGTGTTCGTGCTTTGCTTCTTTCGGTGTCACAAATTGATTTGTAACGATATCTTCAATCGTCTCCCCAACTTGCGGTTGACGTTGAATCATTTGCAGCGCTTGTAGTACATCTTGACGACTAATAATTCCTTGCAAGCGATTGTTTTCATCGACAACAGGAAGAAGTTCAATTCCTTCCCATACCATCATGCGGGCTGCCGCTGCAACAGACATTTTCCCATTTACTGTAATCGGCTGCTTTGTCATTACTTTTTCAATTGGTGTTTCTTTCGCGATACCAATCATATCTTTTGAAGTAACAATCCCTAATACCTTTTTATTTTCATCCACAATTGGATAACGCCCATGCATCGTTTCTTCATTATACGCATGCCATTGTTCTACTCTATCACTAGGTTTTAAATATAGCGTCTCTTCAATTGGTGTTAAAATATCTTCAACAAGTACAATTTCCTTTTTGATAAGCTGATCATAAATGGCGCGGTTAATTAACGTTGCCACAGTGAACGTATCATAGCTACTTGAAATAATCGGTAGCTTTAATTCATCCGCTAATTTTTTCACACGGTCTTCTGTATCAAATCCACCTGTAATTAAGACTGCAGCGCCTGCTTCTAACGCTAGTTGATGGGCATTCGTACGGTTACCGATAATCAGCAAGTTCCCAGCTTCTGTATAGCGCATCATCGCCTCTAATTTCATGGCCCCAATCACGAATTTATTTAATGTTTTATGTAATCCTTCTCTTCCACCAAGTACTTGGCCATCGACAATATTGACCACTTCGGCATATGTTAGTTTTTCAATATTTTCCTTTTTCTTTTGTTCAATTCGGATCGTTCCGACACGTTCAATTGTACTGACATATCCTTTATTCTCTGCATCTTTAATCGCACGATAGGCTGTTCCTTCACTTACACTCAAATCTTTTGCAATTTGACGTACAGAAATTTTATGCCCTACCGGCAGGCTATTAATATGTTCTAAAATTTGATTATGCTTGGTAGCCAAATGGTTTCACCATACTTTCTTTTCCCTAAATTCTTCATGTGTTGTATTTTTAGTATACTATATTTCCGAAACTGTTACACTGTACTTTTATGTATCTGTACTATTTTTTTTATAACAAAAATGACCCTTATATTCTATCAGTCACATTCTTACAACAGTGTAATGCTACTGTCACCTCATTCGATAGTTTGTCTTCTCGTTCCAAGATACAATAAAGACAAGAAGTCAAACGAAGGAGCGAACGAAAATGAAAAAATTTTTAGAAGTTGTAGGTGCTATATTTTTAGCTTTCGTTGATGGCAAAAAAGTTGCAATGGAATTAAATGAAGCACCAGAACAAACATCACCAGAAGTAAAAAAAACACCAAAACAAGCATCGGCTTTCAAACCTATTTTGCACACATAAAAAAACCTTCACTTGTCTTTTCAAATGAAGGGTCTTCTTTTTATATTGTAATACTTTCCCCAGCTTCTAATACCTTACCTGTACTACTTGTTAATTTTTGCACAAAAAGATGCGGATCCTGTTCAATAACTGGGAACGTATTATAATGCATTGGTACAACCGTTTTTGCTCCAATCCATTCCGCAGCTAATACTGCATCCTCTGGTCCCATTGTAAAATTATCACCAATTGGTAAAAATGCGATATCAATTTTGTTCAGAGACCCAATTAATTTCATATCAGAAAATAATGCAGTATCCCCTGCATGATAAATCGTTTTCTCTTCTGCCGTAAATAAAATTCCAGCCGGCATTCCCATATATGTAATCGTCTTATTCTCTTCATCAATATAACTAGAACCATGGAATGCTTGTGTAAATTTCACTTTCCCAAAATCAAATACATGCGAGCCACCGATATGCATTGGGTGCGTATTCACACCTTGCCATCCTAAAAATGTTGCGAGTTCAAATGGTGCAACAACAACCGCATTATTTTTCTTCGCAAGCGCTACTGTATCGCCGACATGATCACCATGACCATGCGATAAAATAATTGCGTCTACCTTAACATCTTCGGCCTTTAAATCTGTTTTCGGATTACCTGTTAAAAATGGATCAATTAAGATAACCTTCCCATTCGTTTCAATCTTTACAACTGAATGGCCATGATAAGATACTTTCACGATTATATTCCTCCCTTGTTTACATTCACACCTTGTATTCTACATGATTTCACAATTCCCTGTCTTTTCAAACATCGATTTGCTTGTCATAACGCTTCCATCCGATGTAAAGTTATATATGTAATTAAAATCTCGGGGGTGCGAATTTATGAATACTAGATTAGAAAACTTAATGCAATGGCTACAAGAACAAAACGTAGAAGCTGCATTTTTAACTTCTACACCAAACATCTTCTATATGACAAACTTCCATTGCGAACCACACGAAAGACTACTCGGTCTATTTGTATTCCAAGAAAAAGAACCAATTTTAATCTGTCCTAAAATGGAAGAAGGTCAGGCTAGAAACGCTGGTTGGGCGCATGAAATTATCGGATTCACTGATACAGACAAACCGTGGGATATGATTACAAAAGCAATTCAAGACCGTGGCATCGATGTAAATAAAGTGGCAATTGAAAAAGAACATTTAAATGTAGAACGCTATGAAGAAGTAAGAAAATTATTCCCGAAAGCATCTTTCCAATCTGCCGAAGAAAAAGTACGCGAACTTCGTTTAATTAAAGACGAAAAAGAACTTTCTATTTTACGTCAAGCAGCTTCCATGGCTGACTACGCTGTTGAAATCGGTGTAAATGCGATTCAAGAAAATCGTAGCGAATTAGAAGTGTTAGCAATCATCGAACATGAAATGAAGAAAAAAGGCATTCATAAAATGTCCTTTGACACAATGGTACTAACAGGAGCAAACTCCGCATTGCCACACGGCATTCCAGGAGCAAACAAAATGAAGCGCGGTGACTTCGTACTATTTGACCTAGGTGTCATCATTGACGGTTACTGCTCTGACATTACACGTACAGTAGCATTTGGCGATATTTCAGAAGAACAAACACGCATTTATAACACTGTACTAGCTGGCCAATTACAAGCGGTTGAAGCTTGTAAACCAGGTGTTACACTTGGCGAAATTGACCGTGCTGCTCGCTCTGTTATCGCAGATGCAGGTTATGGAGATTTCTTCCCACACCGCCTTGGCCACGGACTTGGAATTAGCGTACACGAGTATCCAGATGTAAAAGAAGGAAATCCATCTCCATTAAAAGAAGGAATGGTCTTCACAATTGAACCAGGTATTTACATACCAAACGTAGGCGGCGTTCGTATTGAAGATGATCTCTACATCACGAAAGACGGATCAGAAATTTTAACGAAATTCCCAAAAGAATTACAGTTTGTTAAATAAGAAAAAAGGTAGCGACTGCGCTACCTTTTTTTATATCCTATGTCTCTACTATCTCAAACCTATTAACAGTTATCCTGATTTCAACTTTTTATATACACCTTCATCGTCAAAATTTTAAATTACGTCTGTTTGGATTCCCATATGTAGGTGTTGATTTATATAACTTCTATCATTTCGGATTTTTTATTCATGATGAAATATACAGTCTCATTTCTCATCATAACGTATCCTTCCATAGCACCTTTTTCTGTTTGTTGTTGCACATTCACATGCTCATTCTCAACTTTCTCATTACGTATACATGCTGTTACTATCGTGAAAAGTCCAATAACTTTCTTTTTACTGTAGTATGTATTTCTTGTATATTCTCTATTTCTATTATAATATTTAAATACAGAATTTTCTAAACACACAAAAAAGGAGAGATTGCATGCAACAACTTCAAAAACAATTAGAAGAAATAAAGGCTAATCATTACACCATAGATTCCACGATAGATATCGATAAACTAATTTCAAAAATGCTTCAGCATATCGGCACCCCAGATAGTTATTTACGAGATACATTAATCTACACAACGTTTTTCCATCTTATTACAAATGATCATATTACACACACACAATTATCGCAATTATTGTCACAAAGTATAAGCGAACAATATTTATTTTATAAAATCACTACAGATGATAAGGATGCTGTATTCACTCGATCATTTACAACACTATTAATTGCTTTAATCATATACGCCGATACAAAACATAACTTCTTATCACCGTCTGACATATTAGATGTGAAAGACAAATTAATTATATATATGAACCAAGAACATGATTTTCGCGGATATGTTAGTGAACAAGGTTGGGCTCATAGCATCGCTCATGTTTCAGATACATTCGATGAACTTGTCAACAATCCAAAGCTTGAAACCACATATTACCCAGAAATAATGCAAACTCTATTAAAAAAAGTAAGTGTACATACAACTCATTACAACTATGAAGAAGATGAAAGAATTGTCACTCCTATCATCGCTATGCTTAAAAACGGTTTAAATAAAAAAGAACTCATCTCATCCTTACATTCCTTAGTAAATCAAATGGAAGTTCAAAAAACAAAATTATCTACCGCACCTTATGAAGCGTTATACAGAAATATAAAATCATTTTTGCGAAGCTTATTCTTCCGATTACGAACAAATTCCATATGCAAAGAAACAGAAATCGAGATTGAAAACTTATTAAAAAGATTTCGTCAATACAATTAAAAAGAAGGCCTCTCAAAAGGTGCCTTCTTCCATTTCACTAATATTTAATTGAAATTTAACAATCCAAACTGAGAAAAAGTGTACACAAATCGCGATGGCCATACATGTCCCGCTCAAAAAAGTTAAAATTGGGTGCGAGTATGAATGTCCTAAACCATAAGACGCTCCAACAAAAAACATTGTTATGTAGATATAAATTGCTCCATGTATTTGCTTCATATAGGCCCCCTTTTTCCATATTATAACATAAATTTTCTAACTATTCTCACTAATGTTTCGAAATAGATATTTCTCAACTGTTCCCCCTCTTATATATGGTACTCCCCACAACTAATTTCAATTATTCTTTAATTCTACTTGAATAATCATTTGCAATTGCATTTATAATTCTTTATATTAAGAATTATAATAATAAGTGTTTATTATAGCAGAAAATTAATAGAGGGGCTTTTTATTCCTTCAAATTCATGTAATTAGAATCACAATGTTGAGCGCTCTAACAGTATTTCTTATATGAGTAGAAAGGCTTGAAATATGTAATTTTCTACAAGTAAAAAAGCCCATCTCCTCTGATGAACTTTTCCTATTACTTACAAAAATATTATTTCATCGCTTCTTTAACAACATCTTGAATCATAACAACTTCTGTTTTCATATGGGAAACAGGTGATTCTTCATCGATACATTCATACCAAAACTCTAAATGCTTTTTATCAATTTCATGCTGAGAACTTTCGACATCTATTCCGCCTTCTCCTTGTACCGAATACCAATACAAATACTCTTTCTCATCCCTTATTTCCCGGAAAATTGTCTCTACATACATTTTTTCGTCGTTTAATGTCAAAAGTACTTCTTTCATATGATTATTGAGAAGTTTCATCCACTCATCCACACGATGACTTTTTCCTGGTTTCACTTTAAATCTTGTTAATTCGACCTTCATGTTTATTCCCTCATCTTTTTTCGTACATATAAAACATATTCTATCGGATGACAAAAACCTAATTTACCCGCTAAATTTTGTGAAGAAATGTTATCGCTATTACAATCCCAACACGGTGTAATTCCATTTTGTATGCAATGTTCTATGAAAGAAGTTGCGACTAATCCAGCAAGCCCTTTCCGTTGATGGTCTGGATGTGTTGCAATATCAATTTCCGCAAAATCATCACCTCTAAAAATTGAAATACACTCCGCCACTACCTTTTGACCTTGTACAATACAAAAACCAAAACCACGCTTCAAAAACGTTTCTTTTGATCCCCAATACTCTTTATAATACTGCTCCGTAAATTCCGTACTTTTTTCTATTACATTTTTATCGACACGTATGACCTGGTACGTAAAATCATCTACTTCTCTTTTTCCATCTTCAAAGCACTCTCTTTGAAATAGAAATTTTTTTCGAGGGATTTTCCGAAATACATCCTTGAAATGATTTTCAATAATGTTTTCCCAATCTAAGCTAGACACAAATAATGTGAATCGTTTCTCTGTTGTTAAAACATTACTTTCAATGTGAGAAAACAAAGTACATTGAAATTCCTGATCATATGTATCTCCAAACAAATAGTAAATACCATTAGCAGTCACAATCATTCCTGCTGTTAATCTATCATTTACAAAGATTTCACCATCTATCGTTTGATCACATACTGCATAGGCAAAAGTAGCTGTCTGTTTGTTCTCTTCTAAAACCGGAAGAATCTTATGATACTCTGGTAACACTAACTTTCTCATACATTCTCCACAATAACAGTATCCGCTTCTAAGTTTTCAAAACAGAGGTTAACGGTTCGCTGTAGTGCTCTTGTGCGGTGGAGAGTACCTGCTGGAATTAAAATAGAATCATTCGGTTTTAGTACAGTTGTATCCTTATCCTGAAAATCGATCAACAATTCTCCCTCGAGTACTATAAATAATTCATCCGAATTCGAGTGAAAGTGCCAATCATATTCTCCCGTAAACACAGCAATTCGCAAACAATGATTATTTATATTCGAGACAACAAAATTTTTGTGCTGCTCTGTAATCTCTTTTGTGAGTTCTAAAAGATTTACTTTCTCCATCATTCTTCCCATCCCCTAAGTTATTTATTATTTCCGCAAAAACCACCCAAGTACAATTACAATTGCAAAGATCAAAAACATTTCTATTTCTGTTTCCTTACTTTTTTCACTTCTTCTTTTAATTCTCGTACAGTTTGTTCTAAACTAACGATAGCTTCTCCTCTCGTTCAAATCATTTCTCTTTTGTATTTTTTCTTCTGGCTCTTTTGTTAAATTTATTACTGCGCTTCCTTTCTGCGATACACTATTCCATCCTAGTAATCTATTTCAAGTTCTAACGTTTCATTCTGAATAATGAAACATTTTAAGATAGATTACTTTGTTAATCTCCACCGCCCCCGCAATCTCCACCACCACTATCACTTGAACTACTACAATCATTATCGCTGTAGTTTACAAATCCACTTGACGAGTTTGAAGCATAGGAAGATCGTTTTCTTTTCTGCTGCCTTTTCTTATCATTTTTACTTTCACGGCTTGGCCATACTTTGTCAAACAATACAAAAAACATACCGAATGGTACCAAAAAAACAATCCCCTGAAAGATGTCTTCCAAAAATTCAGGTCTTATCTCGATTTGATAAAATACACCTAACAAATACATACACAAAATCACATATAAAACCATACTAATATACCTAGCAATTTCCTCTATACGAAGAGCCAGCTTCTGTTGAAATGGTATATTCTGTTCCTGCTTTTTCTTTATATATTTCTGCCGTTTTATCTGTTTTTTCTTCCTACTCTTTCTCCCCATGACATCCCCTCTTTAAATCTACTTATTCATATAATCCCAAACTACCATAAGAGGAATCTCATTAACAAGAAAAAATTCCAATTTTTAGATTTTCAAAACAAAAAGATGCTCTCTATCTCGTATTACGAGTAAAAATTAAAGAGCATCCCTTTTATCCTACTATTTACGAGCAGTAATACCCTCGTCTCAAAGCTCCCTGACAGAAAAAATTAGTAAGAGATGGACTACTCGTCAAAGTCCAGTTGGTGAAGGCTAATATTCAGCGGTGGATGGAGAAAGCTCCACCGCTGAATGTTTCATTTTATTGGCAACTTCTTTCAAAATCGCCTCGTACCATTCCGAATAATGAAACATTTTAAGGCGGACTACTTTTTTAATCTCCACCGCCTCCGCAATCTCCTCCTCCACTATCACCTGAACTACTACAATCGTTATCGCTATAGTTTACAAATCCACTTGATGAATTTGATGAATCTTTTCTCCTTCTCGCCTTGCTCTTACCCTGTTCACCTTTATCACTTGGTGTCCATATATATAGAAATAAAAAGCCATACAACGCCATTTCTACTATTCCTACAAATATCTTTAATAACTCCCCAAAAAACCCCTTAGTTAGATGTGACTGACTCATTTTAAAATAGATGTAAACACAGAATCCTAAATACAGAAAAATAGTAATGATTCTAAGTACTTTAAGTATAATGGCAATTGGTTTCTCATGTTGCTCTATAACTACTTCCTTTTGTTGCAATACATGCTGTTGTTTAGGTTGTCTCTTCTGTTTTTTCTTACTACTTTTCCCCCCCATTGGATCCCCCCTAGACCAATTTACTTTATTCTATAATTCTCGTTACTTATTATAAATCACATATGAAATAAACATAATTTCCCAAATCCTATCGTATCATTCTTACGATTTTTTTGTCTATCATACGTTATAAAAACATATTGAATATTATATCAAATCAAGGTCTAACTTTTTGTAGAAGACACTTGAGTTACTACATACAAAAAGACCCTCCTTATCTAAGGAAGGTCTCACAATTTTTTTATTATGATAAAGCAGGAGCTTTTTCAAGAAGCTCTTTCGCATCAGCGTATTGTAAGCCGTGTGCTTCTGCAACTGCTTCAAATGTTACATAGCCGTCTAACGTGTTAATACCTTTTAATAATGCAGAGTTACTTAAGCAAGCTTCTTTGTAACCTTTGTTTGAAATTTGTACTGCATATGGTACTGTTACGTTTGTTAACGCAAGAGTTGATGTACGCGGAACCGCACCAGGCATGTTTGCAACTGCATAGTGAACAACGCCGTGTTTTTCATAAGTTGGGTTGTCATGAGTTGTAATACGATCAGTTGTTTCGAAAATACCACCTTGGTCAATTGCGATATCTACTACAACAGAACCTGGTTCCATTGATTTAATCATTTCTTCTGTTACAAGTTTTGGCGCTTTTGCACCTGGAATTAATACTGCACCGATTACAAGATCAGATTCTTTTACAGCTTCTGCAATGTTATAAGGGTTAGACATTAAAGTTTTTACTTGGTTACCGAAAATATCATCTAATTGACGAAGACGTTCTGCACTTAAGTCGATAATCGTTACATCAGCACCTAAACCTACCGCAATTTTCGCCGCGTTTGTACCAGCTTGACCACCGCCGATAACTGTTACTTTACCACGTTTTACTCCTGGAACGCCTGCAAGTAAAATGCCTTTACCGCCCTTGTTTTTCTCAAGGAATTGTGCACCAATTTGTGCAGACATACGACCAGCTACTTCACTCATAGGTGCAAGTAGTGGTAAAGAACGGTTGTCTAATTGTACTGTTTCATAAGCAATTGCTACTACTTTATTATCGATTAAAGCTTTTGTTAATTCTGGCTCTGGAGCTAAGTGTAAGTATGTGAATAAAATTAAACCTTCACGGAAATAACCATACTCACTTTCAATTGGCTCTTTTACCTTCATAACCATCTCTTGATTCCATGCTTCTTCAGCAGTTTCAACAAGTTTTGCTCCAGCTTGTACGTATTCTTCATCTGTAAAGCCAGATCCTAAACCTGCACCCTTTTGAACAAAAACATCATGACCATTGTGTACTAAATGCACAGCACCAGCTGGCGTCATTGCCACGCGGTTTTCATTGTTTTTAATTTCTGTTGGAATACCGATACGCATTCTTAATTCCCCCTTGAGTTATGAAATGACCCCTGAATCATTTTTTAAAGCGCTTTCTACGCTCTTATATTTTAACATAATATCTCAATATTTGACAAAAATATCTCGAGTTTTCCGATAGATTTTATCTATTTTTATCGATGTCTGTGAATAACATCAACCGCCCCTGTTACTTCAATGATTGTACCCGTAATCATATCAGAATCTTCCTCGCATAGAAATGCAATTGTGCGAGCGATATCTTCACCTGTTCCAGATCTACCAATTGGTGTCTTGGCATCTTTCATCATACGTGCCTCTTGAATCGTTGCCTCTTTCATTTCACCAATAATATCTCCTGGACAAATCATATTTGATGTAATTCCGTATTCTGCTTCCTCATAAGCAATTGTCTTTGTTAATGAGACCAGTCCTACCTTTGCCGCAGCAAATGCGGAACGGTTCATCCAACCAGGTGCACTATCCGCTCCTTGAAACCCATAATTGATAATACGGCCAAAACGCTCTTTTCTCATGATCGGAACGACAAGTTTTAATAAACGAAACACTGCTGTTAAATTCCCTTGTATCATTTCATTCCATTCATCTTCTTCATAATCAATTAAATTTTTACGTTCAAATACGTAAGGACCTGCATTATTGATTAAAAAATCAATTTTGCCAAAACGGTCAATTGCTCCTTCTACCATTTTATGTAAATCTTCTTTTTTCGTGACATCTGCTTGCACAAACTGCAGACGTTCTGCTATATGTTCATATTTTTCCCTCATTGCTTTGGCAGCTCTTATATCGCTGCGATATGTTACGGTTACTGAATATCCTTCAGTCAATAATTTTTCTGTTACTTGCTTTCCTAAACCTTTCGTACCGGCTGTAATGAGCGCGTGTCTCACAAAAATAGCCTCCTTTTTATTCCTATACTCAATATGTAACAAGTTATCCCATCAATTACAACTAAAAAGAATCGAAATTAATTTTTCAAAATTCTGTAACGTTTTCGACAAACACATTACCATATTTTGCTTTATAATTAAGTTGTAAAAAGGTTATAAAAAAGAATTGGGAGGAATCTACTATGAATAATACATATACAAATATTTTAATTGCAGTGGACGGTTCCAAAGAAGCAGAAAAAGCCTTTAAAAAAGCAATTCAAGTTGCAAAGCGCAACAACGCAACATTAACAATCGCTCATATCGTTGATGTAAAAGCATACTCTGCTGTAGAAGCATATAGCCGAGCAATTGCTGAGCGTGCAAATCTCTTTGCAGAAGATTTATTAGAAGACTACAAAAAGACTGCAACTGAAGCTGGTCTTGAAAAAGTAGAAACTGTATTAGAATTTGGTAATCCAAAATCTAAAATTTCAAAAGAAATTGCTCCAAAACATAAAGTAGATTTAATTATGTGTGGTGCAACTGGTTTAAACGCTGTAGAACGCTTCTTAATCGGTAGCGTCTCTGAACATATTATTCGCTATGCGAAATGCGATGTCCTTGTTGTCCGTGGTGAAGAAGAGCAAGGTGAACTATAATTTATCAAAAATATAAAAGCATCAAGCTCATGTAGGCTTGATGCTTTTTTGTGTATTCAAATATCAAATAACAAAATATATCTTTGCTCCCATTCGATTAACTTAAAAATCGAAGGATAGAATATATCTGTTCGGTTACGCTAAGAAAAAAAGAAACGAGGGATGCTACATGGGCGATTCCGAACGAATTATTTTAGATGTAAATGATGAAGAAATTGAAATGCTCGACACAATCTGCTCTCATTTTAAAGAAAAGCATGGTGTTGAGCTGAGTCATGGTGCGCTCCTCCGTGATTTAATGGATATTGAATATATTCGTATTACAGAAAATCGGCATAAATACGAATAAGAAAAGACGTTCAGTAATTGGCAAAACCACCTTACTGAACGTCTTTTTAATCATTTATATACGATTCTTTTTATGCCTTTTTAACAAATTCAGATTTTAATTTCATAGCTCCAAATCCGTCAATTTTGCAATCAATATCATGATCTCCATCAACTAAACGGATACTCTTTACTTTTGTACCTATTTTTATAACGGATGAAGTTCCTTTTACTTTAAGATCTTTGATTACTGTTACAGCATCACCATCGTTTAAGATATTTCCATTTGCATCTTTAACAACCTTTTTGTCTTCACCATTTTCAGTTTCTGACCCTAGAGCCCACTCATGCGCACACTCTGGGCAAACAAATAGACTTCCATCTTCATACGTATATTCTGAATTACATTTCGGACAGTTTGGTAAGTTTTGCATATTTTTTATTTCCTCCATTATAAAAATTACTCTCAATTCCCTTTTTCATACTTACGTAAACTTAACAATTACGAACTGGAAACTCACGAAAAATAGGGATGTTCCTTATATACTGCCATAGTATTTTCAGATTGACAAGCCAACTTTATGTGAACACGTTTTCTAAAAAAGAAAGTACATCATATAGTGTGCTCTCCTTCTTTACGTTGATGGCAATGCGGTAAACTTAGATTTCTAAACATACTATTCCAGATGAAGAGTTGTTTTAGCATGGATTCTCCTTCCAAAATACAAAACAATTATAATAATGGTATAATTAGGAAAATGAACTAGGGGGTTCTGGTACATGAAATCTGAAAGTATATCAAAACATTTTCACACATTAAATCAACAAAGATCTCAATTTCTCCCTAAACTACAATCACTTCCGCAAGAAGAACTATGGCATCGAAATAAAAATGGGAAATGGTCAATTGGGGAACATCTCTACCACCTGTACTTAATTGCAAAAATGCTAAAAGTTGCAATTAAGTTTTCTTTCACACTTCTTCCCTATGCCAAAATAAGAAGAAATGCCCCGTTTGCAACTGAAATACATGACATCTATGCAGTATACAAAGAAAAAAATGGGAAAGGAATGAAAGCTCCTTGGATTTTAGTACCATCCAAAAAAATCTATTATTCTATGGATGGTAAAGAACTGGAACGATTGCTAGTTAACGAAACAAATGCAATCAAAATATGCGTTCAAAATATAGAAGAAAATATCGCGGGGCACATTGTATTTTTGGATCCACTCGCTAAGTATCCCAACCTAATTCAAGCCATTCAACTTTTAGCGATACATGAGAAACATCATTTTTTAATCATTGAAAATATCTATAAAACGATGCATGCACGTAGTCTAGAAGTATAAAAACACTAAATCAGTGAGAGCTGAATCCCTCACTGATTTAAGTTTCACTTTATCTTTACTTCTTCTCCTACATATTCCAAATGCCATGCATCTTGAATAGATAATACTGGAGATCCGCTTGTATTCTTTGCAAATCGAAGAAGTCCATATTCTCCTGCGTAAAATATAGAAGCGTTGATCGGAAAACAAGGATAGTGCTGGTCTTCATCTACAAATACTGGTTTACCTTCTTTTGTTAAGAAGCTAAACTCAAATACGCCTGCTGAATATGTTCCCTCATAATCCTTCCATTCTACTGCCTGAACATGCTTTCTTTGTAAATCTGTATACTTACAAGGGCTTCCATTAATAACGATATACTTTGTTCTTAAATCCATTACTCGAAACCCTATCGATACTACCTCACCATTATGACGCGCTATATAGAAATCCTTTCGAACAGGTTCTAATTGCATTTTTTCTCCATTCCACTCCATCATAAGAGCAGTATCTTCAATTGTTATACTGACAAATCCTCTTTTCGCACCTAAATACGTCCCTTCATAGTTTCTCCAACAATCCGAGTCAACTTGAACAGGAGTGATTTTAGGTTTAACAGTTTGTCCTATGAATTGGTTCATTAACATCTCTATAATTTCCCACCCATAATCCTGCGTCGCCATCGTCACAAATCCTAGCTTTTTCTCTGGGAACAATACTAAAAAACATTTATATGCGCTTATCGCTCCGCTATGCCAAAGCATTTCGCAGCCTCGCTCTTTCTCTATTACCAAACCTAAACAGCTACCAAACTCGTTTAAAGTGTAGTTATCAACTTGCTTCTTATGCATTTCCTCAATTATTTCTGACCTTAAAAATGTCTTACCATCTAAAATCCCTTTATTTAAATGCATCATCGCAAAGCGAGATAAATCTGTTATGGTCGACATTCCAAAAAAGGAAGGATAATTCGTTACATTTTCTGCAAATTTATGTTGTACCTTCCAATCGCCTTGTTCTGTTTTTTCATGGGCTAAAGCAAGAGGATACGTCATCGCTTCAAGCGGATCATACATTGTTCTAGTCATTCCAAGTGGATCTAATACATATTCCTTCATGAGCTCTGCAAACGGCTTTTTACATACAGATTGAGCTACATATCCTGCAAGATTATAAGCATGATTTCCGTATGAATATAGGATGCCAGGTGGAGTTACTAGTTTCAAATTAGGAACTATTTCCTCTATATAAGATACCCATCCTGCCTGATCACGAGGTCCCTCTATATCTCCTCCATCAGGTAAACCCGTGGTATGACTTAGCAACATACGAAGAGTTATGGTGCGAGCGTATTCTTGATTCTGCAGGGTAAACTCTTCTATATACGTACAAATTGGAACATCTAAATCTAAAATCCCCTCTTCTACGAGCTTCATTATTAAAGTCCCTGTTAAACTTTTACTAACTGATCCAATGCGAAACAATGTATCGGTCGTAACCTTCTGATTCGATTCTTCCCAGTTCATGAGACCGAATGCCTTTTCATACAAAATTTCTGTTTCATTTATGATTGATAGTGCAAACCCCGGTACTGTTTTGTTCTGTACTTGTTGTTCTATATGCAATTCAATATCTTTTATAGATAACACAGGGCATTACCTCCCTATTCTTTTTGAATTTCATTTGAAGTAAACTCTTTAATAAGTTGGCATAATAGACGCTCCTTACATTACTAAATCTTCCACCTACCCAAATTTCAACTTAAGATTGCGAAACTCCTTTCTCCTTTAACACACTTATTATTTTTTCTAGTAAAAAAAAGGATACCCCGCTCCTATATGGAGCGGGGTATCCTCTCATCCTTATAAATTTACAGTCTCTCCCACTAACACCTTCGCTTTTTCCAGTGCATTTTGAATTTGTTCGAATCCTGTTCCACCTGCACTATTACGACGTTTTACCGCTGCATATGGCGAAAGAACTTCATATAAATCTTCTTCAAATAACGAACTCATTTCTTGATATGTTTCTAACGGTACATCTAATAAATAGATTCCTTTTTGCGTACAATGAAGAACGAGCTTTCCAACAATTTCATGCGCCTGACGGAATGGAAGTCCTTTGTTTGCTAAGTAATCAGCAATTTCTGTTGCATTGGAGAAGTCTTGTGTTACAGCTTGCCCCATTTTTTCTTTGTTTACAGTCATCGTTTCTAGCATGCCAGCCATAATGTGCAGGCAGCCTTCTACTGTTTTCACCGTATCAAACATACCTTCTTTGTCTTCTTGCAAGTCTTTATTATAAGCAAGCGGTAATCCTTTCATTACCGTTAACAAGCTAAATAGATTGCCGTATACTCTTCCTGTTTTACCACGAATGAGTTCAGCCATATCAGGATTTTTCTTTTGCGGCATAATGCTGCTTCCTGTTGCATACTGGTCACTCATTTCAATAAATTGAAACTCCTGGCTGCTCCATAAAATGAGCTCTTCACAAAAGCGTGATAAATGCATCATTAGTATGGACGAATTACTAAGAAACTCTAGTATGAAATCGCGATCACTCACTGCATCTAAACTATTTTCATAGATTCCTTCAAAGCCGAGAAGCTCTGCGCTATACGTACGGTCAATCGGAAATGTAGTTCCCGCAAGAGCACCCGCGCCAAGCGGAGAAATATTAATGCGCCCCAGTGAATCCTCATAACGATTTACATCGCGCTCTAACATCCAAAAATATGCAAGTACATGATGAGCAAACGAAATTGGCTGTGCACGCTGTAAATGTGTATACCCCGGCATAATCGTTTCAATATTCTTCTCTGCTTGATGAACAAGAACCGATTGCAGTTGTTTCGTTGCCTTTATAATATCTTTCACTTTATTACGTAAATATAAATGCATATCTGTCGCAACTTGATCATTACGACTTCTTCCTGTATGAAGCTTTCCACCAACGTCACCAATTTGTTCAATTAACATTTTTTCAATGTTTAAATGAATATCCTCAGCATCTACTGAAAAAGTTAACTCATTTACTTTCGCTTTTTCTAATAAATGTTGAAGGCCTTCTTTAATTTTCTCTGCTTCTTCTTTTGTCACAATCCCCTGCCTCGCAAGCATCGTAACGTGAGCGATACTTCCTTCTATATCTTCTACCACTAATTTTTGGTCAAAGGAGATGGAAGCCCCAAACTCCTCGACCCACTCTTCTGCTTCTGCTGTAAAACGACCTCCCCAAAGTTTGCTCACGCTTCCACCTTCTTCTGATTTACTTGGCTGTATACTTTTGTTGGAAGACCAAATAAAGAAATAAAGCCAACTGCAGCATCATGGTTAAATTCATCATCCACTGTATATGTTGCTAATTTTTCATCATATAGAGAGTATTCTGATTTACGTCCTTCTACAATTGCATGACCTTTAAATAATTTCACACGTACTGTACCTGTTACTGTTTTTTGTGTTTCTTGTAAGAAAGCAACAAGCGCTTGTTTTAAAGGCGAGAACCATAAACCGTTATAAATTAATTCCGTTAATTTTTGCTCGATCATTGGTTTAAAATGAGCTACTTCTTTTACAAGCGTTAAATCTTCTAACTCTTTATGTGCTGTAAGTAACGTCATTGCTGCTGGACATTCATATACTTCACGTGATTTAATCCCAACAAGGCGGTTTTCCACATGATCAATACGCCCAACCCCATGTTTTCCAGCAAGAGTGTTTAACGTTTTGATTAGTTCTGAAAGTGAATAAGAAATGCCATTTAATGTTGTTGGTACCCCTGCTTCAAATCCAATTTCCACAAACTCTGGTTTATTCGGTGTATCTTCTAATGCTAATGTCATTTCATATGCATCTTCTGGAGGCGCTGCCCACGGATCTTCTAAAATTCCACATTCATTACTGCGTCCCCATAAGTTTTGGTCAATTGAGAACGGGCTATCTAAATTGATTGGGATCGGAACATCATTTTCTTTCGCGTACGCAATCTCTTCTTCACGTGACCATTTCCATTCACGTACTGGCGCAATTACTTCTAAATACGGATTTAATGCTTGAATAGAAACTTCAAAACGAACTTGGTCATTCCCTTTTCCTGTACATCCATGTGCGACAGCACTTGCTCCTTCCTGCTCCGCAATTTCTACAAGTTTTTTTGCAATTAACGGACGAGATAATGCAGAAACAAGTGGATATTTCCCTTCGTATAACGTATGACCTTGTAGCGCCATCAATGCATATTCATTCGCAAATTCTTCTTGAACATCAATCATGTAAGATTTAACTGCGCCTACTGAAAGTGCTTTTTCTTTTACAAAATCTAAATCTTTACCTTCCCCTAAATCTAAGCAAAGCGCAATAACATCATAATTTTTATCTTGTAACCATTTAATTGCAACGGAAGTATCAAGACCTCCGGAATATGCTAACACAACTTTTTTCTTCTCCATTTTATATCCCCCTAAAGAATAAATATTCATTATAATTAATAATAATTCAAACTTTAACACCTTTTATAAAATGAATCAAGGGATATTAACAAAAAAAATTCTAACAATTTCATCGAACTTCTTTCTTTTTTTCGGTACAATGGAAACAGAAAATGGGGGTGTCTATATGGAACAATATTTTATATACGATGAACACCTAGGAATAGAAGTACCTGAACTACAAGAAGAATGGGAAGATATCCCTGAAAACATGCAGCATGCAATTTTATTAAAATGGGAACAAATTCGTGGAAAAATACCTGATCGTATAAAAGAACTGGAATATCATATTAATCAAAAACAACAGCGTTTAAATAACGAGGAAAATTTTGAGATTTCTTGTAAACTCAATTCTGAGATTGCCGATCTTGCCTCTATCATTAACGATTTATGGCTATGGTATCGTCTTACTCAACATGTGTCTGAGGGAAAAGCGCATCAATAAAAGAAGCATGACCTCATTTACTGTGGGTCATGCTTTTTTTTCATAACAAGGCTTGCAATATATATTTTTCGCTGATTTCGCTAAGCATACATCAAAAGGACCTACTAACAGATTCCTTTCTTTTGGTAACTTTACAAAGGCAACCAATTCTTCTTCATATTGAATTTTTTTTTGACAAAGAGAACATACTAATTCTTTTCTTTTGAACATATCTTTGAACATACTATCCCCTCCCTTACCATTCATCCATCTATACAAATATACTCTCATACAAACTTATTTTTGTAAAAAAATAACACAATATACATTCCCCGCGTCATATACTAACGAAAAGAATTTGTACAGAAACATGACTCTACAGGAAGTTTAATTTTTATCCCCCATTAACTGGGATGCTTTTTTCAAAGAAAAAAGTGACAAACAGGAAACAAGTGAGTAAATTTCAGTACTTCTTTCTTATTACTTATTGGACATCCTCTCCCAACTCCTAAACAAATAGGACTATTTTGCAAAAACATTTAAAAATAGCAGCATAATTCCCATAAAATTACAAATTATGTAGTTTTTCTCCGGTTATTGTCGGTTTCCATCCGCATACATTTTTTGAAAGTATGATATAATAATATAAAATCTTTTACAGAAAGGATTTTGATATCATGATCGCTCGAAGGAGCATGTGGCATCGAATTGACGAATCTTACACGTAGCGTATTTTTTTGCTCAGATACTTTAGTCTAGCGAAAAAAATACGAGAGTGGGGAAATTATGATTGCCCGAAGGATAATTTGGCAACGAAAAGACTCTTCTTACACATAGCGTTTTGTTTAGGCCTTTATTGATAATTACTAAACAAAACGAAGAAGAAGGCAGGATTGCTAAATAACCAATCCTACTCAAAGTTTTGTTTAGTCGTTTTTAGACTTAAACTAAAACGAAAGTAGGGAGAATTGATGGACGAGAGGATTATTCGTTATTTCTTCAGCGATATATAGCGTAGTTAGTTTGATGTAAACTAACTGAAGGCTATATGAGCTCGTAGTTAGTTTACAAGATGAAAAGAACTACTAACTACGGAAAGAAGGAATAACGATGAGGAACATCCAAAGTCGACAAATTATTAAAGAAATTTTTATGCTTTTAATCGGTTCATTTATTTTATCAGCAGCACTATATCACATTCATTTTCAAAACCACTTAACTGAGGGTGGCTTTGTAGGAATTGCACTATTTATCCAAAACTTTTTTGATATTTCACCATCAATTTCAACTGTAATAATGGATATCCCGATTATTTTGCTATGTGCTACATTTTTAGGTAAAAAGATGGTTGGTTATTCATTTATAGGATCGATTTCATTCGGAGTATTTTATTCTTTAATGGAAAACTATTCTCCATTTACAGTAGATTTATCAAATCATTTATGGATAGCTGCAGTACTAGGTGGTGCGCTGGCTGGGATTGGACTCGGTTTTATATTGCGATTTGGTGGTTCAACCGGTGGAGACGATATTTTAACAATTGTACTAAGTAAAAAAACTCGATTTACAATTGGTCAGATTTTCTTCGTCTTTGATGCGATTGTACTTACACTTTCATTATATTATTTAACTTGGACAGAAATTGCTTTTACTATTCTTTCAATTGCTGTGCAGGCAAAGACGCTCGATTTAATTTATTATCCAGCAGAAGAAAAGAAAACAGTATCTATTCCAATATCAAAACAACATGCAACAAACTAAAAGCGAAAGGCCTTGGCCTCTCGCTTTTTTTATGCTCTTTTTTCTTTTTCTACTATGTAACGCACTTGGTAGAACCTGGTTGCAAATTCTGTTACATTCCTTGTTAGACGGTAATTCACCGTAGAACCAATCGCCATCCCTAATACAGGAATACCTTGAAATAGTTTACGTCGAAGCGCATAAATAGAAAAAGTCTTCAAAATTTGTTTTAACAAAATTTCTGTAGAAGCTGGTTTTAATACTTCTTCTTCCCCTTCATAAAAGAACGAATCCTCTTGTTCTAGCTCCTGAAGCAAGTTATACCAAGCATATTGCTGAAGCCTTGCTGGCAGTAAGGCAGCATGGAATACTTTTAAAGCGAGCATCATTTCATATGGCTTGTTCACATCATGACCAAATGATGTTGCAATAAGTTGAACTGCCTTTACATTTAACGCAATCATGACCGGAAAATCAGCTGTCAACAATAATAAACCACCGACTCCAGTTGCTCCTCCCTGTACAAAAGAATATAAACGATGACGCGCGGTCTGTTGCTCTGCTATATATGTTAGTTGATCAATGGATAATGCTTTCAATTCTCCTAGCTGTTCAATCGATTCATCAAACAACCGCGCTGTTCCTAAAATACGATTTCGCGCATCAAGCTGCGATTGTGAACTTTGAATCAATGCATGAAGATGGAATAACCATCCGTCTGCTTTCGCAAAAAATTCTTTTCGCTTTTTCTCCGGAACCTTTGCAACTGAAGTATGCAACCACTTATCAAACATCTTTTGAAAATCGGTTGACTCCTGTTCCAATAGCTGTCCTTCCCAATTTTTAACCTCTTGTAAAATGGCTTGTTCTCGCTTCGATCGCATCGTAACAACCACCTCGCTCAATTTTGTTCTATTGTAACATATTTCAGATTTTTCTTTACAAATCTGATAGGCTAAACATATATTTATCCAATATATAGGAGGTTATAATATGTACCCACGCGCAAAGGCATTTGGAATCCTACTCCATAACAAGCGTATTCTTGTTCAAGAATATCAAACAGAAATTCAAACATATTACAGACCACTCGGCGGTTCTATTGAATTTGGAGAGAAATCAGATCAAACAGTGATTCGTGAATTTAAGGAAGAAATTAATGCACAAGTAGAAATTACAACTTACTTAGGATGTCTTGAAAATATCTTTTATGTAGGTGAGGAAGCCGGACATGAGATTATTCAATTGTACTCGCTTCATTTTACAGATACATCATTATATGGAAGTGAAATGATACCTATGCAAGATAACGAACGAAGTGCATATGCAAAGTGGATTCCCATTACAGCATTTCTCGGGCAAGAAAAAACTTTGTATCCAAATGGAATCATACATTTTCTCGCAACAAAAATAAAAGACGGAATCCTATAGGATCCCGTCTTTTATTCATATATTAACCAATATTTCCAAGACGTAATACGTCACGAGCAATCATAACCTCTTCGTCAGTTGGAATTATAATAATTTTCACTGGAGAGTGAGGGAAGCTGATGAATGCTTCTTCGCCACGAACATTGTTACGTTTCGGATCGAAGTATACTCCCATAAACTCAAGGCCTTCTAATACACGCTCACGGATTAGAGAACTGTTTTCTCCAATACCAGCTGTAAAGATGATTGCGTCTACACCTTTCATACGAGCTGCATAAGAACCGATATATTTATGAATACGCTCTACGAATATATCTAACGCTACCTCTGCACGGTGATTTCCTTCTTTTTCCGCTTGTTCGATGTCACGTAAGTCACTAGAGAATCCAGAAAGACCTAGCATACCACTTTTCTTGTTTAATACGTTTAGAACTTCTTCTACAGATTGTCCTGTTTTTTCCATTAGGTATGGAATTAACGCAGGATCAAGGTTACCAGAACGTGTACCCATTGTTACACCAGCAAGTGGAGTGAAGCCCATAGAAGTATCGATAGACTTTCCGCCTTCTACAGCTGCGATACTTGCACCGTTACCTAAGTGGCAAGAAAGTAAACGTAAGCTTTCAAGTGGACGACCTAATAATTCAGCTGCACGCTGTGTTACATATTTATGAGACGTTCCGTGGAAACCGTATTTACGAACACCATATTTCTCATAGTATTCATATGGTAAGCTGTATAAGAAAGATTCTTCCGGCATTGTTTGATGGAATGCTGTATCGAATACTGCAACTGCTGGTACGTTTGGAAGTACCGCTTGGAATGCTTTAATACCAACAACGTGTGCTGGATTATGAAGTGGTGCTAATTCGCTTAAATTTTCGATTTCCGCTAATACTTCGTCAGTAATTAAAGCAGAATCATCAAACTTTTCGCCGCCGTGTACAACGCGGTGACCGATACCGCTAATCTCATCAAGAGATTTCACGATTCCGTTTTCAGTTAATTTGTTAAGTAACATATTAACTGCTACTCCATGGTCTGGTATACTTGTTACTTCTGTTTGTTTTTCACCGTTCACAGTAATTGTGAAGATACTATCTTCTAAACCGATACGTTCTACTAAACCTTTTGTTAATACTGTTTCACTTGGCATTTCAAATAATTGGAATTTCAAGGAAGAGCTTCCTGCATTAATCGCGATGATTTTTGACATCTAGTCTTTCGCCCCTTTTTTCTCTTGGTAGTTGTGTGGATGAGACCACAAACCGCTCGATTTTATCTGTTTAAATATACCAAAGATGAAAACGTTTCATCCCCAGTAAATTTTATACTCACGAATTTAATTTAAACATCGTACGACATATATTTCAAGTGAAAAAATTGTAACACCAAGAAAAAATATATATTACAGATTTCAAAAAAATTCAGTTTTATCTTGTATATATTAAAAATTATTACACACAATACAAAACTGTACTATATCTAAGAGTACTCCTGTTACATATATTACTATTTATACGTTGCAAACCAAGTATTTAATTGATCCATAATATTCTCCATCGCCTTCATGTTGGAAAATTTAGGCAACTCCACTAACAAAGCTTGTTTCGGCATTGTTACATTTGGACCTTTCTTTTGGAGAACAAATATACTTTTTGCATTTTTCTCGTTTTTAAACATGGAAACAGGAAGCTGTAATAGTCCTTGAATAAAGCTTGTTTCTTTAATAAATGCATGTAATTTTGGCGCTTGATCACTTTCAAAGATAAAGTTTGGTACTAAGAAGAATAAATAGCCACCTTCTTTTGTATGTTTCACACTTTGTTCAATAAATAAGTGATGTGCATAAGACATTCCTTCATCTGCTTTAAGAGTATATTCACTTGCGCCAATTTCGTTTGGATAAAATCCAACTGGTAAATCACAAACAACCGCATCTACTGGGTCAATATAAAGCGGTGCTAGTCCATCTTGATTGAAGAACTCGATTGCTCGCTTTTGTAAATTCGCATTCGCTAAAGCAAGTCTAACAAGTAAATCATCCACATCTACACCAAATCCACTTATCGTTGCACCTTCTTGAGCACCATTAAAAATTGTCGTCATTAAGTTCCCTGTCCCAATCGCAGGATCTAAAACAACGATTTCTTTTTGATCTTTCATAAATTTATGGAATAAGTAGCTCATAAACATTCCAACTGCATCAGGCGTCATTTCGTGATTGGCTTGCACGCCTTCTTTCATTCCTTTTAGAATCGCAAGTTGAAATGATTTGCGAATTTCCTCGCTTTTATATTTTTCTTCATTAAACTTACTATATTCACGATTCAACCGTTCAATTGTTGATTCAGATAATTCTTCTTGTAGAACCGCTCCTTCAAACAGATTATCTCCTGTTTCCACAAGCGCTTCTAAATAGGTTACATCCAATTCTTTACGTAAAATTACGGTAGAAGAATCAAAAATAGAAAATAATGTTTCTACTGTCTGACTCACGTACATTCCTCCTTCTGTCAATTACACATAACTTATATCATACCACAATCTAATTTTTTGCCAAAAGAAAAAGCGACCCCTTTTTAAGAGCTCCCTTCTTAGATTTTAATTTTATATCGACTGTTTCTTCTTATATATCAGCGCTTTTTCAGTACATCGGCGTTCGGCACTATATGAGAAAAAACGACCTCTTACATAGAGGTCGCCTTCATTTACATTACTTAGCAGCTTTTGCTGCTTCTAATGCTGCTTCGTAATTTGGATGGCTTGTACCTTCGCTTACGTATTCTACGTAAACTACTTTGTCGTTGCTGTCTACTACGAATACTGCACGAGCAAGTAAACGAAGTTCTTTCATTACTACACCGTAAGCTTCACCGAATGAAAGGTCACGGTGGTCAGAAAGTGTTGCTACATTTTCTAAGCCGTTCGCTGCACACCAGCGTTTTTGAGCGAATGGTAGGTCTACACTAATTGTTAATACTTTTGTGTTTTCAATACCAGCTGCATCTTGGTTAAAACGACGAGTTTGCGCATCGCATACACCTGTGTCGATAGATGGTACAACACTAATTAATTTCACTTGACCTTTGTATGTTTCTAAACTTACTGGAGATAAGTCGTTTGCTAGCACTTGGAAGTTTGGCGCTTGATCGCCAACTTTAACTTCTGTTCCAACTAAAGTGATTGGGTTACCTTTAAAAGTTACGTTTGTCACTTGAAAATCCTCCTTTTAATAAAACAAAGTATGTATAGTGTTAATAATAGTCATAATGATTCTAAAATACAAATGAAACTAACTCAACTTATATATTTTTTCAAAAAAGATGCCACTTTCATAATTCAGCACAAAAAAAGAAGGGCCTTTATTTATCCCTTCTTCTCAGAAATTCATCCTCTATATTTCAAATTCTGGTTCGTCGCCTTTTCGCTTCTCCATCATTTCCTTCACTTTATCAACAGCTTGAGGTGCTAACTCAAGGATTTTATCAATCACATGTGTCTGTTGATCTAAGTGTAATACTTTTACGCCTTGTCCATTTATAACGAGAAAAGCGACTGGGTTAATGGAGACACCACCACCACTCCCTCCTCCAAATGGATGACGACCGGAGCTTTCTACTTTTCCAAACTCGCTCCCGCCAGCAGCAAACCCAAAGCTCACTTTAGAAACCGTTAAAATGACGCTCCCATCAGCCGCTTTAATTGGATCGCCGATAATTGTATTTACATCAGTCATTTGTTTTAAATGCTGCATTGCAGTTGTCATTAAACCTTGAATTGGATGATCCATTTTATCCCCCTATGCTTGTACAGATTTTTCTGTTATACCAGATCTTTGTTTTCTCATAAACAAGAGTAACTTCACCCCTGCTACTAGGGCACGATATATATGAAAGGATGCTGTTAATTCACCTTTCGATGCAAATCCCTTCCCTTGAAACACAGGCGTAATCTCAAACTCCGGTACATCGATAACATGTGTATATTGTCCCAAGGCCCCCGCAGTCATTCCTTTTATTCCCCATGCATATCCAGTAACAATTCCAGTACTAGCTGCATCCCCAGTTCCAATTTGCGAATGCCATCTCCACTTATTGATTTTCACTTTTTTAAGAAAACCTTTAATGATAGTATGGATTTCTTGAAGCTTTTTTATCAGTTCCCCGATACTATCAAGTTGCGCCATAATTTTATTTTCTATACCGCCATCTTTCTCTGCCTTTTCAATTTTTTGTTCGGTCTTTTTTTGTTGTTTTTCAATTCTTTCCAGCACATCAAATGTATATCGAATCATCCATATTTTCACTTGAAATAAACATTGTTTCTCCATTTCTGAATATAAAAACGTCACTTTAATCGATAGTTTCGACAATAGTATAAGTAAAACGAGCAAGAGAAGAATTCCAATTCCAATCACAAACCACTTCATTTGTATCATCCTTTCACTCCACATCCATTATCGACAGGTTCAAACAGGATTAAACAAGCAGTTATAAAATTGAATATAAAAATTTTTCTAAAAACAAAGAGGGATTTTGACATTTTATATCGAAATATATTATTTGAGCATACCATCAGAATTTTTCTAATGGAGCACCACGTTAAATTTGACTGCAATGGAGGGATACACAATGACAGATCGCCGCAATTTATTTTTCTTTTATGGTGATGACAAAGCAACGCTTGTCGAAAAAATGAAGCCAATATGTCGTATTTTAGAGGAAAATGGATTTACCATATTAGATCATCCAAAAAATGCAAACGCTATCGTCAGTGTTGGAGATGACGGCACCTTCTTACAAGCCGTTCGTAAAACAGGTTTTAGAGAAGATTGCTTATATGCAGGGGTTTCTACGAAAGATGAAATTTCTTTCTACTGTGATTTCCATATTGACCATGTCGATACAGCCCTTCAAGAAATTACACAAAATGAAATTGAAGTGCGAAAATATCCAACAATTCAAATAGATGTTGATCATGACACATCTTTCCATTGTTTAAACGAGTTTTCTTTACGCTCTAGCATCATTAAAACATTTGTAGTTGATGTACATGTTGATGATTTATATTTCGAAACATTTAGAGGAGACGGTTTAGTCATCTCTACACCGACAGGAAGTACAGCTTATAATAAATCATTGCACGGCGCAGTTGTTGATCCATTAATTCCATGCTTCCAAATAAGCGAACTTGCTTCTTTAAATAACAACACATACCGTACACTTGGATCACCGTTCATCTTAAATCATGAACGTACATTAACGTTAAAGCTTGCTCCAGACGGTAATGATTACCCTGTTATCGGAATGGATAATGAAGCGCTTAGCATTAAACAAGTCGAGAAAGCAGTTGTTCGTTTAAGTGATAAACAAATTAAAACAGTAAAACTAAAAAATAATTCGTTCTGGGAAAAAGTACAAAGAACGTTTTTATAAGATAAAAAATGAGTGCTAGGAGATTCCCTAGCACTCATTTTTGCGTCACATATTTTCGAACGGTCGCTATTATTTTTGATACACAATCTGACCATCTATTACAGTTGCCGTAACTTGTATATTTTTTATGTCTTCTACTTCAATTTCAAATACATTACGGTCCATTATGGTGAAATCCGCTTCATACCCTTGGGCGATTTTGCCACGCTCGTTTTCTTTTCCAATCGTATATGCACTTCCGGTCGTAAAGAGTGAAACAGCTTCAAATACCGATAGACACTCTTCTGGTATATAACATGTTCCATCCATAAAACTTCGGCGCGTTACGGCACTATACATCCCTAAAAACGGATTTACTTGCTCGATTGGGGCATCTGATCCACCGCCGCAATGCAAACCTGCACGGAGCAATGTTTTCCAAGCATACGCATAACGAAGACGATGCTCTCCTAATTTTTCAATAACAGATGGGAAATCAGACGAGACGAATACAGGCTGAATATCAATGATTGCTTGTAAGTTCTTCATACGTTCAATTAAATCTTCACGAGCAAGCTGACAATGAATAATACGATCACGCAGCCCCTCTCCGGGAGGATATAACTCCAGTGCATCAATTACATATTCAAGGGATAAATCACCGATTGTATGAATCGCAACTGGCATCCGTAGATTACGTGCTTTCTTCACTAATTCCGCGAGCTCTTCACGAGAAAAAATAGCTACTCCATTTGTTTCCTTCTCATCTTCATACGGTTCACTTAATAAAGCCGTTCTTCCGCCAAAAGAACCATCAGAAAAAATCTTCATCGCTCCAAATTCAATATAATACTCATTTTCATATTCTTTTCGTTCTTCCGCCACTTCATGATGAACGAGTAAATGTGCTTTAAAAGGCGTCTCTTTTATAACGTATGGAAACGCATTGTACGTTTTTCGAAAACTGCCGTAATAATTTAAATCCTCTGTATGTCCACCCACTAATCCGTACTTCCAACAATCTCGAATAGCTGTTTCTAGTGCTCTTCGTAAATATGTTTCATCTATTTCAGGCTGAAGATGCTTAATTAATTCTTGGCCTTGTTCATATAAAAGACCTGTTAATTCATTTGATGAATCCCGGCCAATTTTCCCGCCTTTTGGGTCCTTCGTCTCAACCGTTATATTTGCTTTGTCAAGTATGTAAGAGTTCACCCATGTAACATGTCGACAAACACGTTTTAATAAGATAGGATGTTCTTTCGAAATCGCATCTAAATCACGGACATGGACGTTTTTAGTATCTGTGAAATTATTTTCGTTCCAGCCCTCACCAATAACCCAAATACCCTCTGCCGCTTCATTAACCCGCTCTCTAACGAGCAAAAGCATTTCCTGATACGACGTGCATGCAGATAAATCTAATCGAAGTAACCTTTCTCCATGCCCAATAAGGTGCATATGACTATCCACAAGGCCTGGAATCATCGTTCTTCCTTCTAGATTATGCACCCGCTCAGGCTCATAACGACTTTCTAACTCTTTTTTATTCCCCGTATCTATAATCATCCCATCTTCTACATACACAGCTTCAACCATTTCGTTCTCTTCACTCATTGTATAAATATGTCCACCGAACCAAATCTCCCCCATCTTCTCCCCCCTTTTTCTTTTAGTCTACGAAATTTAAGTGTAGAAAAAAAGCACCACTTTACAAACATGGTGCTTTTCCAAAAATGAATTTTAATTAGCCGGGATTGTTGTTACTTGCCATTCTACGTTAAATTTATCTTTTACTTGTCCATACGCCGGGCTCCAGAAAGTTTCTTGAATTGGCATAATTACTTGACCGCCATCTTGTAATTTTCCAAATACTTCTTTTGCCTTTTCTGCATCGCTTAATCTAATCGCTATCGTTACTTGCGATCCAATTTCGTGTGGTTTACCTGGGAATGTATCTGAAATCATAAGGTCTGTATTACCTACTTTTAAATGCGCATGTAAAACGCGTTCTTTCACCTCATCTGGAACAGTAAATCCTGGAGTTTCAGGCATTTCTCCAAAAGTTTGAATGACTTCAACTTTTGCATCCAATGCATGTTCATAAAACTTCACTGCTTCTTGTCCATTACCATCCAAAACTAAATACGGATTAATACCTAAAATCATAAAAGGCACCTCTTTTTCTAATTTTTTAGTAATCATTTCACGCCACAACAAGAACATACGTTCCTTTAAATGGTATCATAATCTTACATGCACTTGCAACAATCTAACTCCATTTTTTCTTACTTTAGCCCTAATTCCATTTCTTGTTTTCTAAGTTCGACGCGTCTAATTTTTCCGGAAATTGTTTTTGGTAGTTCGTCTACAAATTCAATTTTGCGAGGGTATTTATATGGTGCAGTTAATTCTTTAACATGTTCTTGAAGTAAAGGAATCAGTGTATCTTCTTTTTCTTGTACATTTTCTCTTAAAACGATAAATGCCTTTACGACACTTCCGCGGATTTCATCCGGACTTGCCACAACAGCACACTCTCTTACATACGGGTGTTTCACAAGTGCATCTTCGACTTCAAATGGCCCAATTGTATAACCAGAGCTAATGATAATATCATCACCGCGTCCCTCAAACCAAAAATAACCTTCTTCGTCTTTTTTCGCTTTATCACCTGTAATATAATAATCACCACGGAATTGCATCGCTGTCCGCTCATCATCTTTATAATATTGCTTAAAAAGTGCTGGCGTTTCAATATGAACAGCAATATCTCCTACTTCTCCAATGGATACAGGTTTTCCTTCTTCATCTACAATATCTACATGATTACCTGGCGTTGGTTTCCCCATCGACCCTGGCTTAATCTCCATTCCTTTCATAACGCCAACAAGTAATGTATTTTCTGTTTGGCCATAACCATCCCTGACGGTAACATGAAAATGATTTTGGAATGTTTCTATTACCTCTCGGTTCAGCGGCTCTCCTGCCGATACAGCACTATGTAACGCTGATAGATTATATTGCTGCAGGTTCTCTACTTTTGCCATTAAGCGATACTCTGTCGGCGTACAGCAAAGCACGTTCACTTTATTATCATCTAATAACTGTAGATATGTCTTCGGTTCAAATTTACCGTGATATACAAATCCTGTTGCTCCAGAACCGAGCGTTGCTAAAAACGGGCTCCAAATCCACTTTTGCCAACCTGGACTAGCCGTTGCCCATACAACATCATTCTCTTCTATTCCGAGCCAATTTGGAGCGCTTGTACGTAAATGCGCGTAGCCCCAAGCATGTGTATGAACGACGCCCTTTGGATTTCCTGTTGTTCCTGATGTGTAAGATAAAAAGACCATATCTTCTCGGTCTGTCTTAGCCATCTCTAATTCGTCACTTTCTATTTCTAATACGTCTTTTAAATTGATCCAGCCATCTACTGACTGCTCGCTCAGCGCAAACTTTTGAAGAGACTCCACCATCTCTACACCGTCAAATTGTTCGATATACGGCCCATAACTGACAATTGCCTTTACTTCTCCGTGCTGAATGCGATATTCAATATCTTTTTTACGAAGCATTTCTGAACTTGGAATAACCACAAATCCGGCTTTAATTGCGGCAATGTACGTCATATACGCTTCAATTAGGCGTGGCATCATAATGAGAAGCTTGTCCCCTTTTTGTAAGCCACTCTTTATAAAAGCGTTTCCAATTTTATTCGCACCTTTTATTAATTCAAAGTATGTAACCTCTCGTCTATTCCCTTTGTCATCCTGCCAAATTAAAGCAAGTTTCTCTTTTTCATTTGTATATTTTTCTATCTCCGCAACTAAATTGTAAGACGGCGGCGCTAATAATTCCTCTCTCTTCATAACAATCATCCTCCTTAATCTCTATGTCTCCCTTCTATAATAAAGAATTTTCAGTAAATTTTGAACCCTCTTCTTTTGACAAATTTTTTAATGGTACTTCGACAAAAAAAGAAGGAGCGAGAAACTCGCTCCTTCTAAGCCATCATATATGGGATTATTTGTGGAAACCGCCTAATTGTTGTTCAGCTAGTGAAACTAGACGTTTTGTAATTTCGCCACCAACAGATCCGTTAGCGCGAGATGTTGAATCAGCTCCAAGTTGAACACCGAACTCTTGAGCGATTTCGTATTTCATTTGGTCTAATGCTGATTCAGCACCAGGAACCGCTAATTTATTTGTGCTTCGTGCCATATGGTATCACCTCCTTGTGAGTATAGAGTGTGATAAACCATAGGACTTCATACATTTTTAGATATGGTAATTTATGGTTTTAAAAGATGTTCAAAAAGTCCGGTACTGATGTAGTTCACTCTACACGTCGTATCCTCCTGACCTCCGCGTCTCGAACTGCCCGTCCCTCTTTATCCTCCTTTTGAACAAGCACTTTTAGAAAAGATCTTCAAATTGTTCTTCTTCAGCCACTTCTACTGTTTGTAATACTATTTTTTCTGTATTAGCAACAGCAGTTTCAATAAGTGGTGTAAAGTCATATTTTGATTCAAAGCGATTTGCTTTTTCACGCTTCGGCTTTGTCGCTGGGCTCGCTGGTGTGAATACTGTACAGCAGTCTTCATACGGACGAATCGAAATATCATATGTTCCAATTTGATTTGCAATTTTAATAATTTCTAGTTTGTCCATCGTAATAAGCGGACGAATGACTGGATAGTTTGTCACTTCATTAATAGTATGCATACTATCTAACGTTTGGCTCGCTACTTGTCCAAGACTTTCACCCGTTGTAATTGCAAGTGCATTACGCTCTTCTGCAATGCGCTCTGTAATACGCATCATCATACGGCGCATTACTGTCATAGAATAACTAGATGGAATTTCTTTATTAATTGTTTTTTGCACTTCCGTAAACGGAACAAGGTGAAGCGTCAAACGTTTGCAGTATTTCGTTAACTCTTGGGCTAAATCAATTACTTTTTGCTTCGCACGCTCACTTGTAAAAGGTGGACTATGGAAGTGAACAGCCTCCACTGATACACCGCGCTTCATTGTTAAGAACGCAGCTACTGGACTATCGATTCCGCCAGAAAGAAGCACCATAACTTTTCCGCCTACACCAACTGGTAAGCCACCTGCGCCCATGCGCTCATCACACATAATGTAGCTATAACCACTGCGAATTTCTACGCGAACATTTACATCTGGATTGTGAACGTCCACTGTGATGTCTTCTGTATTATCTAAAATATACCCGCCAATCTCAGGAAGTAATTCCATCGTTCGCATTGGGAAATGTTTATAAGAACGGTGCACTGTAATTTTAAATGTTTTCACATCGCCTTTTACTTGTAAGAAAGCCGCTAGCGCACCTTTTTTAATCTCTTCTAGTTCTGATGGTACTTTCATCGCTAAATTAAACTTATGAATACCAAATACGTCTTGTAATCTCTCTGCAATCGCCTCATGATCTTCACCATTTAATTGAATGTACATGCGATCATGTGTTGCATCGATTTTGATATTTGGGAATTTCTTTAATTTAAATTTCACGTTCTCTTTTAACGTGTTTACAAACTTAGAACGATTTTTTCCTTTTGTCGTCATTTCACCGTAACGCACTAAAATATATTCATATTTCATCATGTTTCTTTACCTCATCACTTCGTATAATTTTGGTAATGTTTCTTTTATAATTTCTTCGAATTGCATTACTTCTTCCATCGTATTTTCAGATGCTAAACTAATGCGAATTGCACTTGCTGCTGCTGCACGCGGCACGCCCATTGACTCTAACACGCGACTTACTTCATTTACTTTTGAAGAACAAGCTGATTTTGTTGATACATATACGTCTCGTTCTTCTAGAGCATGAACCACTACTTCTGGTTTTAAACCAACGAATGATACATTTAAAATATGCGGTGCTGCATATTGAAGGGATGTATTAATCGTTACATCTTCCATGCCCTCGAAGAAACGGACAAGCTCTGCTTGTAACTTCTGTAAACGGTCACTTTTTTCTTTCATATGTTCCATTGTCATACGCAACGCTTTTACCATTGCCACAATACCAGGTAAATTCTCTGTACCAGAACGATAACGGAGCTCCTGCTGACCACCTGATAAAATCGGATCTAATCTTACTCCATCGCGTACATATAAAAGTCCAGTTCCCTTTACGCTATGAAATTTATGTCCCGATATCGAACAAAGATCAATATGCGAAGCATATAGATCAAGTGGTACTTTTCCGATCCCTTGCACGTGATCTACATGGAATCTTATTTTCGGATAGTTCGCTAGCAATTTACCAACTTCAGAAATAGGCTGAATCGCTCCTGTTTCATTATTAACATGAATCATTGAAACAAGAATTGTATCCTCACGAAGCGCTCGTTTTACATTTTCTACTGATACAATACCATGTTCATTTACAGGTAAGTATGTTACATCAAAACCGAGCCCTTCTAATTGTTTATATGCTTCAAACACAGACGCGTGTTCAATATTTGTTGTAATAATATGTTTACCACGAGAGCGATTCCTCATCGCTATTCCTTTAATCGCAAGGTTATTTCCTTCCGTTCCACCCGATGTGAAAATAATTTCGGAAGGTTTAACATGAAGAAGCTGCGCTGCAATCGTTCTTGATTGTGTTAATAAACGCTCTGCTTCTCCCCCGAGCGAATGAATAGAAGAAGGATTCCCAAAGTATTTTCCTGCAACCGTTACATACGATTGAAGGACTTCTGGATATGGTTTCGTTGTCGCACTATTATCAAAATAGATCATCGTTCTTCTCCTTTCAGCGCTGTCACATCATATAATCATATCACAAACACGTGTAATTACGCTAAACATACTCAAAGGTTTCATTTTTTAATATAAAAGTATAATTTTATATTTTGAAACGAAAAACACTGCTGTATTCCGCTATTCATTATAGCAATATCGCTCTAGAATTTACACAAATCCAGCACAAAAAAACAAACCCCTTTTTCATCAAGGGGTTTGTTCGTTGTCTACAAATTCAGCAATCTTTTGAACAACACCAGGTTCAAGTTGTTCTAAAACAGAAGCTGCTTGTTCTAAGGCAGCATCATATTCATATTCACGGAACAATCTCTCTGCATTCTCTAAGCTTTGGGCTAAATCCGTATCATGACTACGATAACGATTACCATATTGGATTAGCTTTTCTACTAAATACGCCTGTCCAATTAACTCCTGCGTTTTTTCATATACACCATTTACGATTGCATATGCTTCTTCTAACATGCTATTTACAACCTGCATATTCAGCGGCTTTAATTCTAACTGTCCATAAACACCTTGCATTGCCTCTTGCCCTCTTTGTAAATCTTCCATAATGCTTTCTGGAAGACCTGGTAAGTTAGACTTTTGCATAAAGCGTTTTGCTTCTACAATCATATGACGCATTTCTTGTAACTTTTCACGCGCCTCAAATTCTTCTTTACGCATCGTTTGCAACATCTCTTTATATTCTACATGAAGAACCTTTAATGTTTCACATTGCTCATAAATCTCTTCCAGTTCTTCACGAATGACAGAGAAAGCAATATCTTGCTCAGCAACACGTAGTTGCAATACTTCAAAGCGCTTCATTAAAATATGCATTTGTTTTTCAATCAATTTTTGTGACTCAATATCTTTATCTTGCAACTGATAGCTTTGTTTCACAAATTGCGTTTCGGATTTTGTTTCAATTGCTTTTTCGTGAATTTCCTCTAAATCTTCATAAACTGCAACTGATTTTTTCTCTACATAATGCTTCGCATGCACTTCTTGTTCTAATTGATCATACAACGTATCCAGACGCTTTTTTAATCCCTCTATTTTCTCATTAGCTTCTGTTATATGAAGTTCTTCCAAATCAATCAGACATGTTTGTAGTTGTTTGTTCATATCTCGTAATTCTTTAGGGATTTCTAAATGATTTAATACATATCCTTGACGCTTCATATCATCATGACCTTGTAATAAATCATCTAATTGTACTGGTAATGTCGCTTGACACTCGACTAATAGATCAGGAACTTCATGAATGATAACTTCTAAGCTCGCTAACCCATCTTCCAAACTTTTTACAATGTCACGCGCCTTTAAATAATCACCGTTTTCTGTTGTCTCATCAAATTCTTGAAATTTCGCCAGTTCTATATCAAGTAACTCTTCAATTTTCTGTTCAGATTTTCCAAACATATGACGATGAGCAAGTACACTTTTTTTCATACTACGATATGTATCACGTAACTCTTCAATCTCCGAACTATTTTTCTCATAGCTCTCTAACAATTGTTGCAGCTCATTTAAAATCTCCGTAATGCGGTTATCCGCTTCATCTAAATCACGAATGGATTCACTCATCAAACGCTTTGCTTTTCGGAAGGAAAATTGTGAGGCTGACTTTTGGGCGCTTTCTAATGTTTTATCAGCTTTTGGCAGAAGGTTTGTAACAATTTCATCCCATTCTTCACGCCATTTCCCAAACAGTTCTTCTGTTTGGCCAGTCATATTTAAATCCTTAACCCGTTTCAACTCATCTGCAACAGGTTTATCTTTTATTTTTTGTTTCCACTGCTCAAGTGCTTCAATATCTTTATATAAACGATTTCTTATCACGAGCTCTATCATGAGCAGCACTAGAATAGAGCTTACTACGATGATAACGATCGTCAGGATAGAATCCATGTAGAATAGCCTCCTATTATATCTCTTTTTTTGTCCGTTCCGTTTATGAAATGGAAGGCATTATGTATAAAAAGGGGAATCCCCTATATTTAACAACTAACAATGTACTAATCATATCATGTAATGACGTGTTTTTGACCTAGTTTTTTTTAAAATTTCATGTTTCTTTTGATCCGTTTGTAATATTACTTCCTAAAAATTTCTGTATCTCTTTTTCAAATATTTACTGTAACGCCTTTAATAAGGACATCTCTTCCCTATGTGATATAAAATAAATTACTCTCGTTAACGTTGGTTCCACATGCATAACACGAATCCCAGCTTGCATAGCTTGCTTCACTGCAATTTCTGGTAATAACGTAATACCAAGGCCAGCCCGAACCATCGCAAGCATCGGCTCTGCGTATGATGTTTCTACAGCAATAGTAGGTTTAACACCCATTCCTTTGAATGTTGTCATAATCATTTTTCTGATATCACAAATTTCCGGATAAATAATAAGTTTTTCATGCTGTAAATTCTTTATTTGAATCGTATGTTCGTCTTTATAAGCATGTTCATTTGAAACCACGCAAACGATACTTTCTCTTTTTACTTCTTTTACAAACTTGGCTCCCTCCACTTCCGAATCAATTAACATTGCATCAATCTTTCTCTCACGGAATAACTCCATTAACACTTTCGTATGTTCAATTTGCCACTCTACTTCGTATGTTTCTAATATACTCTTACATTTTGATATGTAATGAGCAGCTAAACTTGGTAATACTCCAATTGAAATCTTTTTCTTTTCTTGATACTCTTTCAGCTCTCCCTTCACTTCATTTATTTGTTCTATAATTGGCTCAATACGTTTTATAAATAGCTCTCCAGCATCTGTTAACTCCACTCCTTGTGTAGAACGTTTTAATAATTTAACTTCTAAATCCGCCTCTAATCTTTGAATTTGTTTACTAAGGGCTGGCTGTGAAATATGCAGACGTTTACTCGCTTTCGATAAACTTCTCGTATGTTTCACCTCAATAAACGATTGTACTGCTTCAAAATCCATCTGATATACACCTCTAACCAAAAGTTATAACCGCTATAACAAATCAATATTTCCTGTCCATAGAAAGTGAGCGCTATACTCATCTCATGCTTATTTTTATGAACCCACTATATCGAAATAAGAAGGAGAAAGATACTCTTGGATAAAAAACAAATACTATTTGGCTCTCTTTTATGCTTACTCGCTGTAACAGCTTGGGGATTTATGTTTCCAGTTATGGCCAGCGCTCTGCAATTTATTGATCCATTCTTTTTCACTACTTTTCGTTACGGATCAGCAGCTATCATTTTTATTATTCTTCTCTTCATAATTGAAGGAAAAAGCGCCTTTCACTTAGAAAAACAAGCTTTCTATTTATTATTCTATGGTACAGTCGGTTTTGCTGGATACGGATTTCTTGTTTTCTACGGACAGCAATTAGCAGGACCTTCTGGGGCTATTCACGCAGCCATGATTCAGTCTCTTATGCCGATACTCGCTTTATTATTACAATGGGTCTTAAAGAAGAAAAAACCACAAAACTATACATTCCTTTGTATGTTTTGTGCACTGATAGGTGTGCTACTTGTTATTTCCAAAGGTAATAGTCATATGTTATTTGGAGCAGCAGGACATGTTTCAACAAATATACTTATGCTCTCTGGCGTTATTTGTTGGGTTATTTACACAAACGGCGGTTCTCATTTTCCAACTTGGTCGCCACTTCGCTATACAACACTCACATGTTTATTTGGATCCATTTCGTTAGTTTGTACTGTCATTGTACTAACATATATGAAATTCATTTCCATACCTACATTTTATACAATCGCTACAGTTCGATTTGAACTATTGTATATGTCCATTATCGCTGGTGTTGTCGCCGTCTTTTGCTGGAACATGGGAAATCGCCTTATTTCATCTATTAACGGCATCTTATTTATGAACTTAGTCCCTGTGCTCGCACTTATAGGTTCCATTTTTCGGGGCTATCAAATTGAAAGAATTGAAATAATTGGAGCGATAATTACAATTATCGCTTTACTATGCAACAACTTATGGCAACGAAAACAAGAACGTATACAAGAGGAAATTAAACCTTGAAACACACGCCACAAAATACCCCCACCTACAATATGGCGGGGGTATTCTACATATGAACTGCTCGCGGCAGAGGATAATACATATGTAGTCTACATAATGTTTGTTCCATCCATTGCTCTACTTCTTTCGTATACATTTCCAAAAAGAATGTTTCTGACGGAAACGAATGCAAGACTTCTGTTATATATTGCGGATATAAATATGGCATGTTTATCATACCCTTTAATTGCGTCATAAACATTGTAAAAGACACTTTCTGAAACTCCTGCTGCATTTGTCCCTGCTTAATGATTTGCTCTATATAATATCTTTCTTTAGAAAAATAAACAGTCATCACTTCCCGGATTAACGTTGTATCAAGTGAAAGCTCTCGGTAAAAGAATCGAGTAAGTTCCCTATGTTCAAACTGATAGCGCAAAATGCCTCGTACAATTTGATTCAACACTTCTTTAGCTGGTAAGTACTCTCTTTGTTCAAATGCCCTCTCAATTACTCCGATATATCCTTCTAAAAAATCCGTTATAAGCTGTTCTAATAAACCTTTCTTTCCAGCAAAATAATATGAAATATTAGCCACATTCACATTCGCCCGCTTTGCAATATCGCGCACCGATGTCCCATCATACCCTTTCGTGTAAAACAACGAAATTGCCGCATCAATTACTTTTTGTTTCGTCTGCTTCACGTGCTCACTTCCTCTCACTCTGAACAGCTATAGTTTAAATTTCTTGACTTTTAAGACAAATTCCTTTAATTTTCTATCGACAAAGTCATATGAAATACAGCGTATTTTGCTATGATTTTACATTTCTCGATAGAAAGGGTGACGTTTCCATGTTTACAAAAGAAAGTTATACAGGCTCACGTGAAGAGCAATACGAAACGGTAATTAAGCAACTTGATGCATTGTTAACTGGTGAATCAAATGTAGTTGCTAACTTAGCAAATGCTTCAGCTCTTTTAAATCAATTCTTAGAGCGTATTAACTGGGTTGGCTTTTATGTAACAGAAGGAACAGGGCTTGTACTTGGACCATTTCAAGGAATGCCAGCATGCGTTCGCATCCCATTTGGGCGCGGTGTTTGCGGCGTAGCAGCTGAAACAAAAACAACACAGCTTGTTGCAGATGTTCATCAATTCCCAGGGCATATCGCATGTGATAGCGCCTCTAATTCCGAAATTGTTGTACCGATTATACAAGAAGGCAACGTCATCGGCGTACTAGATATTGATAGTCCCGAAAAAAACCGTTTCGATGAAGTAGATCAACACTATTTAGAGAAATTTGTGGAAACGCTCCTAAAACATATGTAAAAGAGAAGAGCCATCGATTCCGTAAATCGATGGCTCATTTTTCATTCTCCATTCACATGAGAAAATGTATTCGATAGCTTCTGTAACGCGTACGCTAAATCAGAAACAATATCCTCCCATGATTCTAATCCGACAGACAAGCGTGTTAAATTGTCAAAAATCCCCATTTCATGTCGTACCGCCGCTGGAATAACAGCGTGCGTCATCGTTGCTGGGTGTTGCACTAACGTCTCTGTGTCACCGAGACTCACTGCAATTGTAATGAATTGCAACTCATTCATGAACGCCTGTGCTTCTTCTTTTCCACCTTTAATCGTAAATGAAATCACACCGCCCCCGCGTTTCATTTGGTGAGATGCTAGTTCTCCTTCTGGATACCAAACTGATGCAACACTTTCGTGATTCCGCAAAAACTCTACTACTTTTTCTGCATTCTCACAGTGCCGATCCATTCGTACAGCTAACGTCTTTAACCCACGTAGCAAGAGCCACGCATCAAAAGGTGCCATAATCCCCCCAATATCTTTTCGAATCGGACGAATTTGTTCAGCTAGTTCCCTTGTTTTACAAACCGTCACACCTGCAACAACATCCCCATGGCCACCAATATATTTTGTAGCACTGTGAAGAACAACATCACAGCCAAGTGTAAGAGGTGTTTGTAAATAAGGTGAGCAAAATGTATTGTCGACAATGACAAGCAATTCATTTTGTTTTGCCACTTTAATAACCTTCTCTAAATCGATCAGTCTCATTGTTGGATTAATTGGTGTTTCAACAAATATTATTTTCGTATTCGGACGTATGCTTGACTCAATCTCTTCTTCTGTTTCCATATCACATAGTGAATGGGTAATCATAAATTTCTCTTCTAGTACTTCTAAAAACCCGTACGTACACCCATATAATCCATTCGAACAAATGATATGATCTCCAGCACGTAAAAACGCAAGAAGTGTCGCCGAAATCGCTGCCATTCCAGAACCGAACGCTAGCGCCGATTCTCCCCCTTCTAAAACAGCCATGCGATCCTCGAACAATTCCACAGTCGGATTTCCAAGTCTCGAATAAATATAAGATGGATCCTGCCCAGCGAAACTCGCTTCTCCTTGCTGCGCTGTTTCAAATGTATACGTTGAAGTTTGAAATAGTGGTGGCGTTAAACTCCCTTTATGCAGCTTGGAATCATACCCGTGATGAATAAGCGCTGTTTCTATATGTTTCTTTTTCATACAAACATCCCCCTTATGCTCTATTTTATGTAAGCGTTTTCTCTATGTTGCTATCCTTTCTTTCATACGGCTTCGAATTCCTTCTTGCAATTTCCACAATTTCCATGAATAAAACAAAAAAGAACTCGCTTGACGAAATTCCAGCAAAAAGATATAATAGCGTTTGTGTAAAATAAAAAGGCAGCCTTGTAATATGAGTTTATCGTTTGTATTTTGTTCCTCTGTTGTGAGGTGTATCTCGTAACTCCCAGCTGCTGGAGCGAAGGTACATGAAAACAAAATACCCGTAAATATCAATTACGCCTGTTTTTATTTTACGAAAATAAAAACACTAAAGGAGGAGTCAACTATGGCTCGTTATACAGGTCCAGCTTGGAAACTGTCTCGTCGTCTTGGAATCTCTCTAAGCGGCACAGGTAAAGAATTAGAAAAACGCCCTTACGCACCAGGTCCTCACGGTCCTAACCAACGTAAGAAACTTTCTGAATACGGTTTACAATTACAAGAGAAACAAAAACTTCGTCACATGTACGGCATGACTGAACGTCAATTCCGTCGCACATTTGACCAAGCAGGTAAAATGTCAGGTAAACACGGTGAAAACTTCATGATCCTTCTTGAAGCTCGTCTTGACAACCTAGTTTACCGCATGGGCTTAGCTCGCACTCGTCGCGCTGCTCGTCAATTAGTAAACCACGGCCACATCATGGTAGATGGCGCTCGCGTAGACATCCCATCTTTCCGTGTTAAACCAGGTCAAACAATTAGCGTTCGCGAAAAATCTCGCAACCTAGCTGTAATCAAAGAAGCAATCGAAGTTAACAACTTCGTACCTGAGTACTTAACTTTCGATGCTGACAAATTAGAAGCTACTTTCACTCGCCATGCAGAGCGCGCTGAATTAGCTGCTGAAATCAACGAAGCATTAATCGTAGAGTTCTACTCTCGTTAATGACAAAAAGCCGATCTTTGGATCGGCTTTTTTCGTTCTTATAGTGCTGTTTAAAAAGGAGGATAAAGATAGCTGCTTGCTATCTTTATCCTCCTTTTTGAATTTCCTTATATATATAATAATATTATTTATTTTCTTCTTGTTTCTCCACATACACATACGCATCCTTTGGACTTGTATGTATATCACCTTTTGTATTCTCAGCAAGCTGCCCCGCATTTAGCAAAGAAAAGATGATGAGCGCTTCTAGTGACATTTTGTTTTACCACTCCTTTCTTTTTACTTATACTCTTATGATACTCCTTACATGTGATTTTCGTATGAACATGAAAAGGAGATTAAAACAAAAAAAGCTTTGAGGATAAATCTCCTCAAAGCTTTTTATTAGTAACGAATTAAGAAATATTTCTTTTTACCGCGGCGGATAATTGTAAATCTACCTTCGATGCGGTCTTTTTCTGTTACAACATAATCCAATGCTTGTATACGCTCACCGTTTACGTAAATTGCACCATTTGTCACATCTTCACGTGCTTGACGCTTTGATGGTGAAATTTTGCTTTCAACAAGCAAATCGATTAATACTGTATCTTCTGCACTACGCTCTACAGATGGTACATCTTTGAAACCTTGCTCGATTTCGCTTGCAGTTAATTCAGCTACAGAACCGCTAAATAAAGCTGCAGAAATTTTAATAGCTTGTTCTAATGCTTCTGCACCGTGAACAAGTTTTGTCATTTCAGAACCTAAAGCTTTTTGCGCTGCACGTTTTTCTGGTGCTTCAGCTACTTGTTTTTCTAGCTCAAGAATTTCTTCATGAGATAAGAACGTGAAGTATTTCAAGTATTTTACAACATCGCGATCATCTGTGTTAATCCAGAATTGGTAGAACTCGTAAGGCGTTGTTTTTTCTGGGTCTAACCAAATCGCGCCGCCTTCTGTTTTACCAAACTTCGTACCATCAGATTTTGTAACAAGTGGAATTGTTAAACCGAATGCTTTCGCATCTTCTTCTGATTTACGAATTAATTCAAGACCCGCTGTAATGTTACCCCATTGGTCACTACCACCAATTTGCAGACGGCAACCTTGTTGTTGATATAGATTTAAGAAGTCGTATGATTGTAAAATCATATAACTAAATTCAGTAAATGAAATACCTGTTTCTAAACGAGATGCAACTGTATCTTTTGCTAACATGTAGTTTAAACCGAAGTTTTTACCGATGTCACGTAAGAATGTAATTACGTCTAAATTTCCAAGCCAGTCATAGTTATTTGCCATTGTTGCTGGGTTTTCTACATTTTCAAACTCCAAGAAGTTTGAAAGCTGCTTTTTAATACTTTCTGTGTAGTAAGCAACTGTATCTTTTGTATTTAATGTACGTTCTGCTTTTTTACCACTTGGGTCTCCGATCATACCTGTACCGCCACCAACAAGCGCGATTGGTTGATGACCAGCTAATTGGAAACGACGTAGCATTAATACTGGTAACATATGACCGATGTGTAAGCTGTCTGCTGTTGGGTCAAAACCACAGTATAACTTTACACTTTCTTTTTCTAATAGTTGCTCTAGGCCTTCAGCATCTGTTTGCTGGTTAATTAGTCCGCGAAATTCAAGATCTTGTAAAATACCCATATCCTACATACTCTCCTTTAAATTAATAGAGCGTGAAATGTGAAGACATAAAAAAATCGCCCCCTCAAATAAGGGACGATTTTTTTATCGCGTTACCACCCTAGTTGCAGACAAAAGCCTACCACCTCATTCACATAACGGCTCAACACCGTCTTTTCCCTTTTGAATACGATTCAATCGAAAAAAGATGCTCTAGGGGCGTAATTCGCGATCATCTATGTGCTGATTTCCACCGACCATCAGCTCTCTAAAACAGGGAAATGATCACTACTTCTCCCTTTCCACGCTCAATTATTCATATACTTTTCTTTATATCATTATTTGTATAGGCGTGTCAAATAGAGGTGTGGAAATTTCTCAGTCCCCCATTTTTTTACAAAGTCGTGATTAATATCGTAATAAGTGAGAGAAGCGGAACACCCGCTAATAGTGAAGCATGAAACACAATCGATAAATCATTTCCAATTATAGCTTCCACTGGATCTTTCGCTGGAGAGGCAAGAAACCGAAGCAATCGCTCGAAACGATTTACTTTCTTTGAAAAGTTTGGTACTTCTACATAATCGCTATCTAAATGTTGTTTCAGTTTATATTCTTTCTCAAAGGGATTTTCGTTCAATGTCATCTACCTCCAGCAATTGTTTCAATTTCTTCATACCAGCATGAAGTCTCGATTTTACCGTTCCTACAGGAATACCAAGTATCTGAGCAATCTCTTTTTGTTGCATATCATGATAATAATAAAGAATAAGGACAGCCCTCTGATCTTCAGGAACTTTCAAAATTGCATCCCTTACTGTGAGCCGATCTTCTTGTGAAATCTTCCCCTCCTGTATTGGTACTAAAAACGGCAAAAGAGATCGCCACTTTTTTCTTCGATTCAATTTATTAATCATGAGCCGATAACCAATTTGGAACAAATATGTTTTAATCTTTCCTTTTTCAATCTCATACATATACTTCTTACGTTCTAACATTAAAAACGTGTCTTGAACGAGATCTATGCTCAATTGCTCATCACGGTTAAAGCGATATAGAAATGTATATAGCGCGGGTTTAATTAAGACATATAGTTTTTCTCCAGCTCGCCTATCTCCATTTTGATACGCAAGCATGAGCTCTTCCTTAATCCCAATCTGCGCCATGTTTTTTAATCTCCTTTATTCCTTTTAAGGTTAAAGAAATTCGGCTAATTAAGTACCCAATTGCTACAAGTGTCCACACTTGTGATTGATTCGTAAAAAACTGGACGTACGGATTTTTAATCATAAATCCACAAGAGACTAAAATATTTAATACTTGTACGCATATGCACGCATACACCGCAAGACAGACAGATATTGTATCAAATACATTCCACTGAAAATACACTTTTGTTTTTGTAAAATCTATTTTATTTCCTTTTTTTCGTACAATATACTTCTTATCAAAAGGTATTAAAATCCCAAGAATAACAATCATCAGCACAACTACTACAACACCTGAAATAATAAACCCCATGTACACGTAAATCGCCTCCTCATCTATCATGTCATACACTTATACAACCGACAGAGGCAAATGGTTCAAAAAAAGTTATTTTATTTTTTTAATTACTTTCGCAGGATTCCCACCAACTACAACATTCTCAGGAACATCCTTCGTTACAACTGCACCAGAAGCAATCACGGTGTTATCTCCAATTGTAACCCCTGGATTGATTATAGCTCTCCCACCAATCCAAACGTTATTCCCAATTGTTACTGATTTTCCAAATTCCTTGCCACTGATACGTTCCATTGCATCAAGTGGATGTGTCGCCGTATAAATATGAACCCCCGGGGCTAACATACAGTTCTCACCGACTGTAACTGGGCATACATCTAAAATCACGCAATCAAAGTTCGCATAAAAGTTTTCCCCAACATGAATGTTATAGCCGTAATCACATTTAAAAGAAGATTCAACATGAATATTATCACCTGTCGTTCCGAATAGTTCTTTTATGATTGCACTACGCTCTTCATATTTTATTTCTGGCATTTCATTTAATTTTCTTGTTAATAAGCGAGCACGATTCCTATCTTCTACTAACACAGGATTAGCAGGTGCATACATTTCTCCTTGTATCATCTTTTCTTTTTCTGTTTTCATAATAGCATCCCCTTTGACACGTATATATAAGTTATTCATCGTTTATGATAGCACAAAAAAGAAAGGTCTAAATGAAATATCCATTCAGACCTTTTTCTCTTAATCTTCCATTGTTGATAAATCACCTGTTGGTAAGTTTAGCTCCCACGCTTTTAACACGCGTCGCATAATTTTACCACTTCTCGTTTTCGGTAATTTATCGCGGAATTCAATTTGTCTCGGCGCTGCATGAGCTGCTAAGCCTTTTTTCACAAATTGACGAATATCTTCTTTTAATTCATCAGATGCTTCATATCCTGCGCGTAACGCGATAAATGCTTTAATAATTTCACCGCGCACTGGGTCTGGAATACCAATTACACCCGCTTCTGCTACTGCAGAGTGTTCAATTAATTTACTTTCTACTTCAAATGGGCCAACGCGCTCACCAGACGTCATGATTACATCATCAATACGTCCTTGGAACCAGAAGTAGCCATCTTCATCCATATAAGCAGAGTCACCCGATACATACCAATCTCCTGGCATAAAGTAAGACTCATATTTTTGCGGATTGTTCCAAACAGCGCGCATCATTGATGGCCATCCCTTAGCAATCGCTAAGTTCCCCATTGTATATGGCGGCACTTCATTTCCTTCATTATCAACAATTGCTGCCTTCACACCTGGAATTGGTTTCCCCATTGAACCAGGGCGAATTTCCATACAAGGATAGTTACAGATTACTTGTCCTCCTGTTTCTGTCATCCACCATGTATCATGAATTCGAAGGCCGAATGCGTTCATTCCCCAGCGAATTACTTCTGGGTTTAATGGTTCACCAACACTTAGTACGTGACGTAGTGCTGATAAATCGTACTTCTTAATCTCTCCATCGCCAGCTCCCATTAACATGCGGAATGCTGTTGGTGCACTGTACCAAACTGTTACACCGTAATCTTGCAACGCTTCGTACCATGCCGCTGGGCTAAAGCGTCCTCCTAAAACGACATTTGATCCACCTACTAACCACGGTGCAAAAATGCCGTAAGCAGTTCCTGTTACCCAGCCTGGGTCAGCTGTGCACCAGTATACATCGTCTTCTTTTAAATCGAGCACCCATTTTGCCGTTTGATAATGCTGCACCATTGCATTTTGCGCATGGAGAACGCCCTTTGGCTTCCCTGTAGAACCGGACGTATAATGAAGAATTAATCCATCTTCGCGGTCTAACCATTCAATTTGCAACTTATTAGAAGCTTGTTCAAATAATGGATTAAACGCAACAAGTTTTCCGCCTTCTTCTACATTCTCTCCAACAAGAAAGACTGTTTTTAACGCTGGTAAATCATTAAGCGGAACACGCTCTAACAATTCAGGTGTTGTAATTAGCACTTTTGCTTCGCTATCTTCTAAGCGATCGCGTACTGCCCCTTCCATAAATGCTTCAAATAACGGGCCAACAATCGCTCCTAATTTCACTGCACCGAGAAGTGCAAAATATAATTCTGGTGAACGCGGCATAAAAATAAAGACGCGATCGCCTTTTTCTACATCACCATAGTTTTTCAGGACATTTCCCGCTTTGTTGGAGAACTCCTTCATTTCTTTAAACGTATATTTCTCTTTACGCGATCCGTCTTGATAATAAAGGGCCACTTTATTTTTTCGATCAGATTTCGCATGTCTATCAATTGCCTCATATGCCATGTTTACTCGGCCTGTTTCAAACCAAGAAAAGTTTTTATTAACCTCTTCCCAGTTGAAATTTGCATATGCTTCTTTATAATCAAGCAAATTATTTTCTCCTTTAATAACAGGAAGTGTTTCTACTTTCATACTTTACATCCCCCTCCTATGTATTCTATTATCTATTATAATAACATTATTTAAAATTTTCAGTATTTTTGTTGATTTTTAGACAAATTTTTACTGACAAAATTCGATTCACATCGCATATACTGTAAGATACGATATAAAGTAGATTCACAAACCCTCAAGGTGGTGAGCAAAGCATTGATTCATAAAAAAATATATAATGCAAGAAATTTAAAAACAGCAAAAGGAACCTTAATTATCGAAGGTCCTGTGTCCACCCATAATCTTGAAATGTATGAATTTCATCCAGATTTAGTTGCATTCCGTCCTGCCGAACAACAATATAAAGCAATTGTCGAAATTTCTAAATTACCAGAAGCTCGTCTCATTATTGCTAGACATGATCAAACGATTGTTGGCTATGTTACATACCTATATCCGGATCCATTAGAACGATGGTCAGAAGGGAAAATGGACGATTTAATTGAACTTGGAGCAATTGAGGTCGTTCCAGCATTTCGCGGATGCTCTGTTGGAAAAAATCTATTAGAAGTTTCTATGATGGATGATCATATGGAAGATTATATTATATTAACGACTGAATATTATTGGCACTGGGATTTAAAACAAACTGGTTTAAATGTTTGGGAATACCGAAAAGTGATGGAGAAAATGATGAATGCTGGTGGCTTACAATGGATGGCAACGGATGACCCAGAAATTTGTTCTCACCCTGCTAACTGCTTAATGGTTCGCATTGGCAACCGCGTTGATACAAACTCCATCCAAGCATTTGACCGCTTACGCTTTCAAAATCGGTTTATGTACTAAGAAAGGGGGCATATGGAATGATTGTAGAAGAAATTATGAATCATGATGTAATTACACTGCAACCAGATGACACAATTGAAACCGCAATCCGAACAATACGTACAAAGGGCATTCGTCACATTCCAATTGTTGGTCATAACAACAACGTAGTCGGTATTATTTCCGACCGTGACGTACGTGATGCAAGTCCCTCAATTCTCGATGAAGAAGTTTCAAAGGATATGCTTAAGCAACCGATTCAATTAATTATGAAACAGCCTGTTATGACATGCCATCCTCTCGATTTTGTTGAGGAAATTGCAACGCTATTTTTTGAAAATAAAATCGGCTGTCTTCCTGTTACAAAGGGTGGTAAACTTGTTGGAATCATATCGGAATCCACAGTATTGCATACACTCGTCAAGCTAACAGGTGCTCATCAACCAAGTTCACAAATTGAAATTCAAGTAAAAAATGAACCTGGTATTCTTGGAAAAGTCGTTGCGATTTTTAGTGAATTACACATTAATATTGTGAGCGTTCTCGTCTATCCAGCAAAAGATGAGAATGAGAAAGTACTCGTTTTCCGCATCCAAACAATGAATCCGCTAAGAGTGATTGAAGCGTTAGAGAAAAAAGGCTACCATGTTTTATGGCCAAATATAATGGGGATGCAAGCATGACGAGCGCCTTCATTTATTCAGATGATTTTCGGGGCTATTCCTTTAGCCCTGAACATCCCTTTAATCAGCTCCGCGTTACACTCACTTACGATTTATTAGAAAAAAGCGGGCTTATTCATCCTTCTCAAGTCATTCCACCGCGAATGGCAACAGATGAGGAGATTGCTTTCATTCATACAGAGGAATACATAAATGCGGTAAAACGTGCTGGAGAAGGAAAATTAGAACAATCAGTCGCAATGTCATATGGTCTTGGGACAGAAGATACACCCATGTTTCCCAATATGCATGAAGCAAGTGCCTTACTTGTTGGTGGGACATTAACAGCTGTAGATGCCGTACTTTCAGGTCAAGTAAAGCATGCATTAAATTTAGGCGGTGGACTGCACCACGGATTCCGAGGTAAAGCATCCGGTTTTTGTATTTATAACGATAGCTCTATCGCTATAAAATATATGCAGAAAAAATATGGCTTGCGCGTTTTATACATTGATACAGATGCCCATCACGGTGATGGTGTACAATGGTCCTTTTATGATGACCCTAACGTCTGCACCATTTCACTACATGAAACCGGGCGCTATTTATTTCCTGGAACCGGTGCTGTAAATGAACGCGGCCAAGGCATGGGCTACGGTTATTCTTTTAACGTTCCACTCGATGCCTTTACAGAAGACGAATCTTTTTTACATTCTTATCGCACTGTTGTAAAAGAAGTCGCAGCTTACTTTAAACCGGATATCATTTTAACGCAAAACGGAGCCGATGCACATTATTATGATCCTCTTACTCACCTTTGTGCAACGATGCAAATTTATCATGAAATTCCAAAGCTTGCTCATGAAATCGCCAATGAGTACTGCAGTGGACGCTGGATTGCGGTTGGCGGTGGCGGCTACGACATATGGCGCGTCGTTCCAAGAGCATGGGCACTCATTTGGCTCGAAATGAACAACATCCAAAACATCTCAGGTTATCTCCCTCCAGAATGGATTGAAACTTGGAAAGGACAAGCACCTACCCGACTTCCGCTTACATGGGAAGACCCTAACAACATGTATAACCCCATCCCTCGAAAACCAGAAATTGAAGAAAAAAATGCATTAACAGTGGCAAAATGCCTCGAGATTATTCGGAATAATACGAAAAAGGCTTTATATTAATTTACAAGAATAGGAGGTTTTCTCCTATTCTTTTTCATGAAAGGTGATATCTTATGTGGAAAGGACAACTCATACATACGAAACGCGGTACTTTTGAAATCTTTATAAAAGGCAGCGGGGAACCACTTTGTATTACTCATCATTACTCACAATTTAATGAAACCGGTGATTATTTTGCGGAGAGCTTTACTCTTACTCACCGTGTTTTTCTTATCAACTTGCGAGATACTGGTCGTTCTGCGAAAGCTACAAGGGAAAATGAATTAAGCATGAGTGAGACAATTAAAGACTTAGAGGCTATAAAAGAAACATTACAATTTTCATCATGGCATTTCGCTGGTCATTCTACAGGAGGGATGCTTGGACTGCTATACGCTATTACTTTCCCAGACTCCTTACAATCCTTAGTTGTTGTCGGTGCCGCTGCTAGTAACTACACAAAAACACCAGATTGTATTTATCATCCAGACCATCCACAATTTCAATATATGCAAGACATTATCGAAGAACTGAAACTCTCTCATCTTACACAAGAAGAGCGAAGTGCATTATCAACCAAGCGAACAAAGTTATCTTTATATGAACCCGAACACTACAAAATATATTTTTCAAAACCTATTTATAAAATAATGGCAGTAAGTCGAATGAATGCTTTTGCTAAAGAATATCTACACTTTGATTTGAAAGATCAGCTTTCATCTATCATAGTAAACACATTAATTATTTGCGGGAAACACGATGTTCAGTGCCCCTTGCAATATTCAATAGAGATGCACGAAAGTATACCAAATTCTATATTTATTCCATTTGAGTATAGTAACCATTATCCTTTTTTAGAAGAAAGCAATCGTTTTGCATTTATCATTAAAACCTTCTATAAATCATTACAGCACGAAAGCAGCAAGTACTAAATCACTTGCTGCTGGTTTAAAACTTTTCTTTATTTCGCTACAAACTCCACCTGATTTGCAGTTGCCCAGCCATTCATCGGTACAACTGTATATTTCTTACCTGGCTGTAACGTTGCACCATTTTGTAAATCAAAGATTCCTACTGCTCCTTTTCGAGAAGAAAAACGATATTGTGCTTCTACTCGATTTCCATTTTCACCTTGTAATTCTACTTTTCGCCCAGCAAACAGTTCCATACTTGGATCTTTCTCTAATGTAATTTGGATTGACTTATTATCTATCGCTTCAGCGCTTTGAATCGCAAGTGGCTCAATAGTTTCCGCAGTAAAAGTCGGATTCTTAATCGTCGCCCAATCCGATGTTATTGTATACGTCACACCTGGTTGTAACGTTTGGCCAGCAGGTAGACGAAACTTAGGTGCTTGTCTGCCATCTGCGGCTTGTGTAAACGGAACATATCCTACTACAATTTGTTCTCCTGCACTTGATGTAATGGTTAGTTTTCGATCACGTAGTGAAGAAATAATTTGATATTGTTTTCCTTCTTTATCTTTATTTTCTTCATCTAATTGAAACGCTTGATCTCCTCTTCCAGCTTTGTATGCCTCAATAATGTTTGCATAATCTGTCACGCCATCTTCTAAAAATGATTCAATTTCAAACGTATCATTTGTCACTTGTTTCGCTTGGCGAACATTAATTTTTTCAGTACTCGCCTCGAATTTCTCTTTTTTTCCACCTTTATAACTCACCTTATATGCTGTACCGGGTTTTTGAACTGTAACAGGTACAATATATGTACTTGTGGCACCTGTTTTTAATCGTGGTACATTCACAACTTCTAAACCGTTATCAAAAACAAAATTTTTCTTAATTGCCTCTAAGTTTTCTAATTTCACCTCTTCTTCTGATAAAGGTTTAGAAAATGTCAGTTGCAATGTCATCGCGTTTAATGGTTGTAATTTTGTAATCTGCGCTTCTTGCTTCTTCTTTTCTTTTTTCGCTTCTTGTTTTGTCTCCTGTTTTGCTTCTGCTTTTGTTTCCCCTTGCGCACATCCTGTTACCATTACTGTAAAGCCAATCATAGCTGGTACTAAAAATTTTATTGTTTTCATCCTCATCAAACCTCCAAATGATTATTTTCATTTCATATTCAACCACCTCGTGCACATATAACAGATACCTGTTTCCTCATATCTTCTTATCTGTTCACTTTGTTCCTGTGATACCTATAGTAGATGGCAAGTATAAATTGCCAATAAATAAATTCTTAAAAAAAGATTAAATAAAGGTAATATATTTTTAATTCTGTTGATCTTACTTCCCTTAAACATAAAAAAACCTGTCAATACTTTGACAGGTTCACTATACGTTAAAGCGATATCCAGCTCCCCACACCGTTTCAATATATTGCGGATTAGCAGGATCTCTTTCAATTTTTTCACGTAACTTCCGCACATGAACAACAACTGTAGCTAAATCTCCAGCTGAATCTAATCCCCAAATACGTTCAAATAACTGTTCCTTATTTAACACTTGATTCGGGTTCAGCACAAAAAATGTAAGTAAATCAAATTCTTTTGTTGTAAAAGCAACTTCTTCATTGTTTATGAATACTTTTCTCGCTCGTTGATCAATAGAAATCCCATGTATGTGTAACATATCTCTCTGCTTGATCATATTTCCAGACAATCTTTCATAACGGGCAATATGTGCTTTTACTCTTGCAACTAATTCACTTGGACTGAACGGCTTTGTAATATAATCATCAGCCCCTAGTCCAAGCCCACGGATTTTATCGATGTCTTCTTTTTTAGCTGAAACAAGCAAAATAGGAATATCTTTCACAGCACGTATTTGTTTACAAATTTCAAATCCATTCATTTTTGGAAGCATGATATCTAAAATAATTAGATCATATTGTTCCTGTAAAGCGCATTGCAATCCTGTTTCACCTGAATGTTGTACATCCACGTGAAAATCATGAATCTCTAAATAATCTCGCTGTAATTCTGCAATACTTACCTCATCTTCAATTAGTAAAATCCTCTTCACTCTACTCACCACATTCCTGTACTTTTTTCAATGAGAAGAAAATACTTGTGCTTTCTCCTAATTTACTTTCCGCCCAAATCTTTCCGCCGTGTTCTTCAACAATTTGCTTTGCAATGGCTAAACCAAGTCCACTTCCACCTGTACTAGAATTACGGGATTGTTCTGCACGATAAAAACGTTCAAAAATATATGGAAGTTTATCAGATTCTATACCCGATCCATTATCTGTAACTCTCACAATTACTGCATTCTCTTCATCTAATAATGTAACCGTAATTTCTTTCTGCGGCTTATCCATGTACTTCACACTATTATGAATTAAGTTGGATATAACTCGTTTTACTTTCTCACGATCAGCTATTACATAGAGTTGCGAAGCTTTAAGTGATTGTAAGTGCAAGTTAATTCCATACTTACTCAAGTCCATCCGCATTTCCTCTATTAAATCTTCCATAAACGTATACAGTTCTATCGTTTCAAATTGAAATGGCACACGATTCAAATCTAATTTTGAAAATAAAAAGAGTTCATCAATAAGTGTATCCATATGTGTTGCTTTTGTATAAATTGTTGTTAAGTATTTGTTCATCTTCTCGGGTGTATTTGCAACTCCATCTTTTATTCCTTCTACATATCCAATAATAGATGTAATGGGTGTTTTTAAATCATGGGAAATATTCGAAATAAGTTCTTTTCGATTCTCTTCATATTGTGCTTGCACTTCAATTGATTCTTTTAGTTTCTGCCTCATTTCTTCAAATGCTTGGTTTAATTGACCAATTTCATCATGAGACGTAACTGGAATTTGAAAATGTAAATCTCCTTCTTTAATTCTTCCAGTTGCATCCTTCAATATAAGAATAGGCTTTATTACACTTCTTGAAACGAAATAACTTAATAATCCAATGATGAAAATAGCCAACAGTAATAACGATATAAACAATATGGGAAATAGCTTTTCGGTTAGTTCCACATACGAACTTTGCTTATTCAATACAAATATACTTCCTTCTTCATTATGAGGAAAATAAAAATCAAACTTTACGTAGCGATAAAATGTGTCATTTAATTCAACCGTACCACGACTATTAATATTCGTTGCTTCAAATTTCGGAAGAGCTTCTTTTAAATTAGAACTTCCAATTGCTTTTGACGCATATGAAATTGCGTCTCCTTTTCTTACAACTATTTTCACATCTTCTTTCTCTAATGACGGCATAATGGCTTCATCTAATAGTTGTGATTGATTCTGCTTAGCTGCTGATTTCAATTCAAGAAAAGCATTTTCTTCCTCTGGTGTCAGTGGCCTTTGAATATACGAACTCTTATAGAAATTTTTCACTGACTCCAAATTCCCTGTTATAGAAAAAATAATCAAAAAACCCATAACTAACAACAGAGTAATTGAAACAAAAATAACTGCAATATAAGACAACAGAAACCTTGTTTTAATAGACATGACTCAATTCCTCACTTTATAAACTTTCCTATGTTATTCATAAGCATAAGAAGATATTTCCGAATACTCAAGCGATTTTATAGTTATTTTAGCAGCAGTTTATGAAAAATTAATATTTATATTTTAAGGTATAAAATAAAACGGATACATTTTTCAGAATTTACTTTCATTCCCATTTTCTCTTTATTTCTAACAAAAACTTCTATAGAATATGTTGATAGGAATTATAAATTTTATACTGAATCGTGGAAAGGATGGGTATTACACATGTTGAACGAATTTAAAAAGTTCGCTTTAAAAGGGAATGTTATGGATTTAGCTGTCGGGGTTGTAATTGGTGGTGCATTTGGTAAAATTGTTTCTTCATTAGTAGCAGATGTTATCATGCCATTAGTTGGATTACTACTTGGAGGAATAAACTTCACAGGGCTTTCCTTTAAATTTGGAGGCGCTGTTGTAAAATATGGTGCGTTTATTCAAACGGTTGTTGATTTCTTAATCATCGCATTCTCTATCTTCTTATTCATTAAGCTATTTAATAAACTAGCATTCAAAAAAGAAGAAGAAAAAATAGAAAAAATTCCAGAACCAACAAAAGAAGAAGTACTTCTTGGCGAAATTCGCGACTTATTGAAACAACAAAATGCTTCAAAAGACAACGCATAATTGAACGGACAAAAGGCATGCCCCTCGTGGGACATGCCTTTCTTTATATTTTATAACGTTTCCGAATTCATATGAATGAATAAAATAATACCAGCAACCACGAGTACCATAATCGAACCTGCAAATAATGTAATCGCAACAAATACGAGGCCCGTGCTTACATTGACTGAAATACTTTCAATAAAAATAGAAGCTACATACGTGATAAGGGCAATTCCTGCAAGAATACTTCCTGGAACAAAGCGCTTTAGGCCATTTTGTTTTAACGTCATATATGCAAAAAAAGCGGTCATACAAAGCGTAATTATCCAAAGAATAATCATCTCTTCCCCCCCACAAGCCTTTTCTTTCTATTATACATGACATTGCGTAATTATAGGGAAATTTGATTTTGGATCATGTACAATACAGGGGATAATAATCTGTGTAATACGGATGAACTATGGGCATTTATTGAAAATAATTAAGACTTTATTTTTATTTACACAAATAAAAGAACCAGTTATGTTGGGCAATAGAAAAGTGCAGAGTTTTGGAGGTTTCCACTCATAACTCTGCACTTTTTTCTTCCTTTAAGACAATTCATGTAAACGAATGACACGCGAAAAATAAGGTAAGATATCTTGATTATGTGTCACAACCACGATTGTTTTTCCTTTTTTATTTAATTGTTCCAAATACTGCAATATCACTTTTTCATTTTCGGCATCTAAGCTAGCAGTTGGTTCGTCTGCTAGTATTAAATCGCTTTCTTGTAGGATTAATCGTATGAGTGCAATTCGTTGCTGCTCTCCACCACTTAATTGATAGACCATTTTTTCTTTCAAATGAGATAGTTTAAATTCATTCAAAAGCACATCGATTTTTTCGATTTTCTCCTTTTTACTTAACTTCTTGTATTCTAGGGCTAAATTTAAATTCCATTTTACCGTTTCATCATCCACTAACCCATAATTTTGAAATAAATAACCTATCTTTTCTCTTCTGAACATCATCGCTTCTTTCGAATGAATCGACGGATTTTTTGTATCAAATAACAATAAATCCCCTTTATCTTTTTTCGTAATTAAGCCAATAATATTTAAGAGTGTCGTTTTTCCTTTTCCACTTTCTCCAGTAATTGCAATCATTTCACCATTCTCTACCGTTAAATTAACATTTGAGAGTACTTCTTCTTTCTCATATGTTTTAGACACGTTCACGAGTTTTATAATCTCCATCTTTATCCACCTTTAACGATTTTGTGAATATCGTTTTTAATAATCTTTTTGTATAAATATAATAAAACAATAAAATCTATTACGAGTATGCAAATATAGAAAGGAACGTTAAATTCTATAAATATATTCATAACGATCATACTTAGCAACATCGCATATACGATCAAATGTAATTTAAATGTTTTCATTATACTATAGCCATACATATATTGAATTGCGTACCTTTTACTATTCGATATGATATCCACATAATTTGAAATACAAATTACAAAAATTAATGTGAATAAGAATAGTGACGTAAAGACTAAAGAATTGTACATAATAAATTCTACAAAATGCACTTTATCCATATAAGGCGTTAGCAGCGTGCCAACATTTACGAGTTTATTCAAATGATGCTTCGCAAGTATTTGGTTAAATTCATCTCTTTGGTTTAAATGAAAATAAACGTTACCCGAACTTAACTGATCATAATAATATAAGCTACCAAAGTTTCCTTGATCGATCATAATAATTGTATCTTTAAGTTTCATATCAGAATCATCTTCAGACATATTTTTACCTAACAATTCATGTTCTTGATTATTAGCAATGTAGATAACTTCTACATTATCAATGTTCTTCGAGTCGGATTTAGGAATTCCAAAATTTTCATTATAGTTCAGCAACTGATTGTATTGTTCAATATACATCTTTTTAATTTTTGATTCCTCGGACTTATACTTAGTTGGCACCAGGATAGTAGGTTTTGTTACATGGAAATTTGTTATTTTCGCTCCTGTTTCATTCTTAATTTTCATAAAATCATTTATATATCTTTCATTAACTACTATGTAATTATCTTTTATAGAAGTATATAAATCCTCTTTTGTTAATCCGTTCATTTCTAAATATGTTGGTTTTAATAATTCGAGAATGTAAGCATCACTCACGTATAACTTTTCTTGTTCATCAAAATGACGATACATTTTCTGAACAGCATCACCATATTCTGCGATTATTTTCGGATTTTTGCGTGCTTTTTCATCCTCATTAGAGTTAAAGCCATTCGATGTAAAATACCCCTCTAATTTCGTATAGCGCTCTAAATCTCTCGACTTAGCTTTATACTCTCTGTAATTCGAGATAAACGAGGAAACCGAAACTGTGATAGATAATATTAGCAGGATTTTAATTACATATAAAATATAATTTAATCTGTTCGAATATACTTTGTTCTTTATCATCAAATTTATATCGATAAATCTTAAACTAATTTGCGTAAATAGTAACATGACAACATTTATTGCGATCACTAGCACTAGAAACACTAACAATAAATAAAAATAACGTGATACAACATTACCAACGAATACATAATATAGAAAATGAACACCTAATGTAATAACAAGTATCACGCTTTCCATCACTATAAAATCTTTTAATGACGCTTGTACCATTTTAAATTTCGAATAACCGAGCATCTTTTTAATCGCATTTACTTTGATTCTTGTAAATGTGTAAATCACTAAAACCAATTGTGTCAGTATAAAGAGAATGACAAAGTTTAAAACATTGTATGTAACAATTTGACTATAAGCAATATCATTATGATACGGGTTAATAGTAATTCCTATTGCCTTTGATAAATCATTTAATCGATCCAATGATAAATTCGTATAAAACACGCCATTACTATCAACAAAATCTTCTTTTGTTAATGGGTGATAATTTAAAACTGTATCAGATGAAATTGATTTCGGCTTATTTATATCTTTTTCTTGACTATGATATATATCATAAATAAACTCATTATGCTTAGATACAGGTGTTTTAACGAGTTGTAATTGACACGTATTATTCGACAAGCATGCCGAATTCATTTTCTCATATAACTCGTTCAATTTATGCCCTGAAACATCTTCTACAATGTAACCATCAAGAGATGAATCTCCTAAATTATTCAACTCATATATATCATAAACAGATTTATTAAATATATAAGATAGCAGAAATAGCTGCCCAATTAGAAAGATAAACAATAATTTTTTCATACTATCCTCCTGCACATCATATTCAATCCGAAAGTATTGTTAGGAAGGGAAAAGGGCAAAAATTTTTAAATATTATCTTTTATAATAATCGTAATGTGAAGTTTCATCACAATACCATTTTCTGTCCGCATCTTTATAGGCTTGATCTGCTTTCCATCCAGATGAATATGTGTTGCCACAAACTTTTACAGCTGCCCATACCATATATTTATTACTATTAGTAGGTATCGCATCTCTAATATCAGAGTATACTTTTGAATCTGTTTGTCCACCTTTATAAATTAACTCCCCATTCGCTACTGATGCTGCCGAAACAATTCCTACCGGGATTGCAAACGTAATGATTGTTAAAAACGCAATGATAACTCGATTCATTTTTTTCATCGTATCCACCCCTATATTTATTGTCCCTTTTCCCCGCACTCAATATAACATAATTTTAAAAATTGTGATTTTTTTCTAAAAATGGAAAATACGACTTTTCTCAATAGAACAAATATTGACAAAGCACGTGTAAACTAAAATATTCTAATAAAAACCTTACAAAAAATAGATACGATAGCATTTTTATTTCCAAGTTTTCTTTTCGGTATTATATTAAGATGTCATTTTCTCCGTGAGAGAATCGTTCCAAAAGGCATGGATTTTACTAATCATTGTTGTAATATACTTTTCACTTGTGACCCCAATCCAATCTAATACAGTAAAACGTTAAAAGAACAAAATGAATGTTTTTCAACCTGAAATGTATGAAAACATGTCCTACGCAGAATTCCAACATATCTCCATTATCAATGGTCTCATCGATTACATATCGACTTCCATCGTAAGCTAGTATCATTTATAAAAGGAAGCATGGATAATAAAAAAACTCACAGCACCACGCTGTGAGTTTTCCTATTCTTACTTCGTTGAATCTCTAAATTGAATACGATGAGGTAAGATAACTGTATGATCTTCTACTTTTTCTTTATTCATATATTTTGTTAACAGACGCATTGCTACTGCACCGATGTCATACATTGGTTGTACAACTGTTGAAAGTTGCGGGCGTACCATTAACGCAAGACGTGTGTTGTCAAAACCAAGTACTTCTACATCTTCTGGGACGTTTAAACCAACGTCTTGTGCTGCATGAATTACACCTAGTGCCATTTCATCTGAAGATACAAAGATTGCTGTTGGTTTTTCATCAAGTTCCCAAAGCTTTTCAAATGCCTCTAGACCTGAATCGTATGTGTAATCTCCATCAATTACAAGATTTTCATCATAAGCGATACCTACTTCTTCTAAAGCTTTTTTGTAACCTTGTAATTTCTTTGCACTTCCCGCTTTATCAATGTAAGGACCTGATACGAAACCGATACGCTTATGGCCTTGTTCTAGGAAATGCTTCATTGCATCATAAGCAGCTTGTGTATAATCAATATTTACTGATGATGTTTCATTTTCCTCATCAAATGATGCTGCTAAGACGATTGGTACTGGAGACTTTTTAAATTCTTCTACATGCGTATCTGTAATATCTTCACCCATGAATACAATACCATCCACTTGTTTACCAAGCATTGTATTTAATAAATGAAATTCTTTTTCTCTATTTTGGTCAGAGTTACTTAAAATGATGTTATATTTGTACATTGTTGCGATATCTTCGATTCCACGTGCAAGTTCTGCATAAAACGTATTAGAGATATCTGGAATAATAACACCTACTGTTGTTGTCTTTTTACTTGCTAGTCCACGTGCTACTGCATTTGGGCGATACCCTAAACGATCAATTGCTTCTAATACTTTCTTTCTTGTTGTAGGCTTTACATTCGGATTACCGTTTACAACACGTGATACGGTTGCCATCGAAACGTTTGCTTCGCGCGCTACATCATAGATTGTTACGTTCATCTCTTCACACACTCCTTCTATATATATTATCTATCCTTATGTATCGGTTCACTTAAATGAAAAAAAGACATCAACTCTATTTGAAGATGTCACTCCCGAGTCCTTTTACTAATGATACGATAAAAATACAGGCTCATACAATATTTTCCCGCAAAAGTTTCGAAAAAATTCGCTTCTTTTCTCCTATTTTCGTATTTTTCATGTAAAAAAGGATATTTCCCGCAAAAAAGTCTATGCAATAAGTGTCGCATAGACCTTATAAGCACTTCTGATTATCTAGCACGAAATGCTTTTAGCTCTTTCATAAACTCATTGAATTCAGGAATATCCATTTGCTGCGCTGAATCTGATAATGCAACAGCTGGGTCTGGGTGGACTTCAGCCATAACCGCATCAGCACCAATTGCCATCGCTGCTTTTGCAGTTGGTAATAAGAGGTCACGTCGCCCTGTAGAGTGTGTTACATCCACTACGACAGGTAAATGTGTTTCTTTCTTCAAAATAGGCACAGCGGAAATATCTAGCGTATTACGTGTTGCCTTTTCATAAGTTCGGATGCCGCGCTCACATAAAATAATCTCTCCGTTACCTTGTGCGATAATATATTCTGCTGCATACATAAACTCTTCAATCGTTGCTGATAAACCACGCTTTAATAATACTGGTTTGTTCACCGATCCTGCCGCTTTAAGTAATTCAAAGTTTTGCATATTACGAGCTCCAATTTGAATCACATCAACATAATCTAATGCCATTTCAATATCATTTGGATTTAAAATTTCACTAATAACCGCTAAATCATATTCATCCGCCACTTGACGTAAAATCTTCAAGCCCTCTAAGCCAAGACCTTGGAAATCATAAGGAGATGTACGAGGCTTGAATGCACCGCCGCGCATTAGCTTTAATCCGTGCTCCTTCATTGCTTCAGCAACTAGGCGCACTTGCTCGTAACTTTCCACCGCACATGGTCCCATAATAAAATGCGGATTGCCATCACCAATTTTTTCACCTTTTATATCAACAATTGTATCTTCTGATTTTTTCTTACGTGAAACAAGAAGCGCTTTACGGTGATCATCTTCTTGTAATTCTAAACCTGTTTGAAAAATTTGTTTGAAAATATGTTGAAGAGTCGATGTTTCAAACGGCCCATCATTCTTCTCAGCGATTAAATCAAGCATATTACGCTCACGTACAGGGTCAAATCGTTTCACACCTTGCACTTCTTTTAATTTACCGACCTCTTGAACAAGACGACCTCTCTCATTTAGTAATTCTAAAATTTGTAGGTTCATTTGATCAATTTGAGAACGTAAAAGATCTAATTCTTGTGATGCCATAAGATAGCCACCTCTTTCAAAGTTGTATATATATGAAATTACCTTATTATCGTAGTTAAGATAATTTATTATATCCGATAGATGTTAGGTTGTCACATGATATACACTACAGGTAAAATCGTTCTCTTTCACTTAAAGAAGATATGCTCCACAACTTTTTTATATGGCTTTTATATAACTTCATTATTGATTCCTAAAGTCGAATTTATCGTTAGATACATCAAGTTTATGATTGCTAATTATAAATCCTAAAAAAAAGAAACAAGCATCTACGCTTGCTTCTTCCTTCTTCCTACTTCACATTCTCTTCTAAAGTTTGCTTCTTAATATTCCAATGGGATGTATGCCATACCGCCATACCATCTTTTATGTATAATACTTGTGGTGACTCATGTTTAACACCAAAATGCTCTGCGATACGATTCGAAACATCTCTTGCATCTTGCACGTATAAATAGTAAGCAGGCGTTTCTTTTTCATCATGACAATATGCCTCAAATTCAGCATACGCTCCTTGGCTAATTGGACAAGTTATACTATGTTTAAAAAGAATATATGGTTCCGCTGTTTCTACTAATGCTTCAAACTCTTCCATTGTTTCGATTTTTGTCATGTCCATGTTATTCACCTCTCATACGAATTGGAAGTCTAGAGCGCTTCTCTTTTTTCTCTTTTTTCTCTACCTTCTCTAACTTCTTCTCTGCTTTTTCTAGTTTTTTTTCTTGTCTAGTAGCTCGAAAATGATTATACACTTCAATCGCTGCGCTACTCCATTGTACAACTTGCGCAACTTTGTCTGCATTATTCTCAATTTCATTTGTTACAGAATCTGATACATTGCGAAGTTTCGTATTTAAAGAATGAATTGTCGTTCCAATTCCATCTACGCCTTCTACTACTTTATTTAACGACTGAGATTTCTGCTGAATATCATCAGCTAACGCGTTCGTCTTATGTAATAATTGCTCCGTCTCTACGCTTATTCCTTGCATTTGCTTTTCTAAGCCTTCTAGTGTACCTGCAACGTTTTCTAATGTCTTCTGAACTGATAGTAGTGTTCTACATACATATACCACTAATATAGCAAAAGCAACTGCGATAATAGCTGCACTTACATATAAAAGAACTTGCATTTCATCACTTCCTTTATATTTTTCATACTTTCTCCTATTATACAATCATTTTCCGTTTCGTTCTAACCCTTACATTTTCATTAGAATTTTCATACTTGTTTGTTAACTGTAACATAAATTATTCAACAAATTCCACTAAGTAGGTTACAATAAGAAAGGATACATAATTAGTAGGGAGGCTTTTACATATGAAAGACCCACGTATTGAAAAGTTAGCGTATAATTTAATTAACTACTCCATTCGCCTACAAAAAGGCGAAAAAGTATTGATTGAAAACTTTGGCTTGCAAAAAGAACTTGTAACTGCACTGGTGAAAGAAGCATATGCAGCTGGTGGTTTCCCATTCGTTTCATTGAAAGACCATCAAGTTGATCGCTCTTTATTAATGGGTGCTACTGAAGAACACTTCGAGCAAATCGCTGCCTATGAAGCAAGCGTAATGAAAGATATGGACGCTTACATCGGCCTTCGCTCTGGTGATAACATTAATGAACAAGCTGACGTTCCAAGTGAACGCATGAAAATCCACGGTCAAACAGTTGGCAAAAAAGTTCATAGAGACATTCGCGTTCCGAAAACTCGCTGGGTCGTTCTTCGCTATCCAAATGCATCTATGGCACAGCTTGCAAAAATGAGCACAGAAGCATTCGAAGACTTCTACTTTGAAGTATGTAACTTAGATTACGGTAAAATGGACAAAGCAATGGATAACCTTGTTGAACTTATGAACAAAACAGATAAAGTTCACCTTGTTGGTCCTGGAACTGACTTAACATTCTCTATTAAAGACATTCCAGCTATTAAATGCTCTGGTCATTTAAATATTCCAGACGGTGAAGTATACTCTGCACCAGTTCGCGATTCTGTTAACGGTACAGTTTCTTACAACACACCGTCACCATATAACGGCTATACATTTGAAAACGTACAGCTTACATTTAAAAATGGACAGATCGTTGAAGCAACTGCAAACGATACAGAACGCATTAACAAAATTTTCGATACAGATGAAGGCGCACGCTACGTTGGTGAATTTGCAATCGGCGTAAACCCATACATCTTACATCCAATGGGCGACATCCTATTCGATGAAAAAATTGATGGTAGCTTCCACTTCACTCCTGGACAAGCTTACGACGATGCATGGAACGGCAACAACTCTAACATCCACTGGGATTTAGTATGTATCCAACGCCCTGAATACGGCGGCGGTGAAATTTACTTCGACGATGTATTAATCCGTAAAGACGGACGCTTCGTTGTATCTGAATTAGAAGCTTTAAATCCTGAGAACTTAAAATAAGTGAAAAAGAGCTCTTCCTTTGACGGGAGAGCTTTTTTCACTTGTTTTGTCGAATAGTCCATGTTATCGATATATTGCGAGAGACGGTCGATATATTAAAAAAAGCGATATTATTTCTCTACTTCCTATCCTTTGCTTCAAATTTGACGAAGATGGTAATAAAACAAAAGTACAACTGCTAAAATGCCTACTGCTATCGACAAATGCAAAGGCCATCCCAATTCGTGCTGATCCCCAGTTTTCTTTGTTTACAATGAGCATTCCAACTGGCCAAGCAACCATAAGAATCAACATTGAACTTACAAAAATCATAATAGGCTTGCTTCTTTGGATCGGGAAGTTCATATTATCACCCCTTTCCTAATTATCTCATTAATTAAAGGGGGTATTTGTAAAATATTTTATCCACTTCAAGTATTGGGAAATTCCTCGGTAACTCTTCCACACTCACACTTTGGAATCCATTTTTTTCGTAGAAGCGATGCGCTGCTAAAAACTGGACTGTTGTTCCTAAATAGATAGTTTCTAAGTTCTTTTCCTTTGCCCAAGAAATTGCTGTTTGTAATAACAAACTTGCTGTCTTCCACATCTTCCCGCGAAATTCTTTCTTCACAAACATTTTTCTTAAAGCTACTTGATTATTTCCAATATCTAATAAAGCTATTGTTCCCACAACTTTCCCTTTATACGTCGCTACCCAAAAATCCCCATTATCGCTTTGATAAAACTTTTCTATTTCTAATAAATCAGGTTGCTCTTCTTTCGTAATTGGCACATTGTACTCTTTTTGCTGAATGTGAACAATGAGACCCACTACTTCACTTTGAAACTTACTCTCATACGGAGTAATACAAATCGAATCGTTCATCGGATTTTCTCCCATTCTGAAGCTAGTAAACTGTATACAGCAATGTCATGAAAATGGTCATACAGCCATTCTTCCTCACGCAGAATGCCGTCTAATTGAAAACCAAGACCTTCTGGAATCGCACGACTTTTTTGATTCTCTACCCCGCAACGTATTTCTATTTTATTCAATTTTAATTCTTCAAACGCATAGCGAAGTACAGCCTTTACACTTCGCGTCATAATCCCTTTTCCTCCTGCATCTTCTGCAAGATAATATCCAAGGCTCGTCGCTTTCTTGCTCCAGGTCACTGGATGAATACCTACCATCCCAACAAGCTTTCCTTTATAACGTATACCGCTCTCAAAACCGTCTCCCTCTGCAAATTTCTTTAGCCACATTGGAAAAATTTCATCATACGCATCAGAAGATTTTGTTCCATCCACCCATGGAAGCCACCTTCTTAAATGATTACGGTTTTCATCAATTAATTGATATAGTTCCTCTTTATGATGTTTTTCTAGTAATTGAAGTTCAATTTCATCATCGACTCGAAGTGTGAACATTTCTCCATCCCCTTTTTTATTTTCTTATTATTCTAACATTTTTCCAAAGAATCTGTTAACCCACATTCGCTATAGAAACAAAAAAAGACGTGCAACCACCGCTGCACGTCTCCTCCTTATTACTTCTCTGCAACTTGCACTTCTTTCACGTAAGCTGCTTCGAATTTTTGGATGTCGCCTGCGCCCATGAAAATAAGAACGCCGTTTTTATGTTTCTTTAATACATCCGTTGTTGTATCTGTAATCAATTCTGCACCATCAATGCGTTGTTGCAGGTCTTGAATCGTTAATTCACCTTTGTTTTCACGTGCTGATCCGAAAATATCACATAAGTATACTTGATCAGCCTTGCTTAGACTTTCTGCGAACTCATCTAAGAACTTTTCTGTACGTGAGAATGTGTGCGGCTGGAATACAGCGACAATTTCACGCTCTGGATGTTTTTGACGAGCCGCTTCAATCGTTGCGTTAATTTCTGTTGGATGGTGCGCATAATCATCAATGATGACTTGTTCTCCCATCGGCTTTTCATTAAAGCGACGTTTTACACCTTCAAAGGTTGTTAATTGATGTTTCACTGCTTCTACATCAACATTTTCATAATGACAAAGCGCAATAACTGCTAATGCATTTAATACGCTGTGATTGCCGTATCCTGTAATTTTGAATGTTTCATAATACGTATTACGAACAAACACATCAAATACAGTGCCATCTGTTCTCTTTTGAATGTTACGAGCTTGGAAATCATTATCTTCACCAAATCCATAGAAAATAACAGGTACTTTCGCTTGAATTTTTTGAAGTTCTTCATCATCACCACATGCAATAATTCCTTTTTTCACTTGAAGCGCCATCTCTTGGAATGCACTAAATACATCATTGATGTCTGTAAAGTAGTCTGGATGGTCAAAATCAATATTTGTCATAATTGCATAGTCTGGATAGTACGACAAGAAATGGCGACGATATTCACATGCCTCAAACACAAAATACTTACTATTTTCTACCCCATGCCCTGTTCCATCTCCAATAAGGTAAGACGTCGGGTATGCACCTTGCATTACATGGGCTAACAAACCAGTTGTTGATGTTTTTCCATGTGCACCTGTTACAGCAACACTTGTATACTTACTCATAAGATCCCCTAAAAAGTGATGGTAACGATGTACTGGAATATTTAATTCTTTCGCTGCTACAATCTCTTCATGCGTATCAGGGAACGCGTTTCCTGCGATAATCACTTGTCCTTCTTTTACATTATTATTATCAAAAGGAAGGATGGAGATACCACGCTTTTCCAAAGCAACTTGTGTAAAGAAACGTTTTTCAAAATCAGAACCCTGAACAGTATGCTTCATATCATGAAGAATTTGTGCTAATGAACTCATTCCTGTTCCTTTAATTCCTACAAAATGGTAAACTGTCATCTTAAAGAACCTCCAACATTTCGAACTAATACAACGGCCTATCTATAAGACAGTATATGAATCTTTTCTTATTTTGGTAATCATCATACATTTTTGATACAGCGGAACTTTCATCAGCTCTCGCCAATCAGGATAAACACGTACGTACTTCTTATATGTCCACAACAAACTTATTATAGCAAAAAACAATCCGTTATACTATGATAACAGAAAAACTGATAGGGTCAATCACCTATCAGTTTTTCTGTTTCTTACATATCTTCTCTTTTTTCTAATTGAACACGTTCTAAACGTGGGTTTGGACGATATTTGCGTCCAGCTTTCGCTTCTGGTTTTCCATTTAATTCCACATTATCACCTGTAAAACCAATGTTCATTTTTAATAAACTGCTCCCTACTCCGTATAGATCCACAGGAACATTTTGCGCTTCAAATTCACGAATACGCTTTTCATCAAATCCACCAGTTACAACAATATCTACATGCTGGAATCCTTCCTCATCGAGCGCTTTACGAAGAGCGAAAACAAGTGATGGATTGACACCACGTGGGTCAAATGTTCCAAGCACTTCTGGATGACGAATGAAATATTGATCAATCATTGTACGTGATGTATCGATGCGTACACCTTTTAATTCTGAACCAAATTCGCGTGCAACGCGAAGCCCATCTGTAATAACATCATTGTTGTAGTCAATCAGTACAACTAAATCATCCTCTGGAAACTTTTTATGATACGCCTTTGCAGCTTCTACAACATCTCCATTAAACATTTGAATTAACGCGTGAGGCATTGTCCCCATTCCACTTTTGCCCCACCATTCATTCATTGCATGCGTTGCTTGTGCGCTCATACCACCAATATACGCAGCATACCCATCACCAGCTTGCTGTGTATAATGATCATCACGGTCTCCCATGAAAATAACAGGTTTTTCTTTTTCACCGCTGCGAGCAGCCTGTACAACATTATATACATTTGTTGCAACAGATGTACGACGAGCTAAAATCCCATCAATTACACCTTCTAAAAACCCGAAATATTCATAAGGCCCTGTAATTGTTAAAACTGTTTCAAATGGATTAATATTGTCACCATCCTTTAAAGAATGAATTTCAAGTTCTTCAGGATGTGTAGCAAACGTTTGTAACAATGCGATTACTTCATCTGTTCCGCAAAGTACCGCATGCTCTTTCTGGAAAAATTGCATTGTTACAATACTTTTTGGGCGAAATTCTTGAATAATATCACGAGTTTTTAAAAAGTAAACGGCAGAAAACCAGCCTTCTCCAACTCGTTCATCAAATTTAAATGTTTTATTTGTTAGTCGATTGATTTCACCTTTTAATTTTAATTCAATTTCTTTCATTTCGTTTACTCCCTACTTTACTATCCAACATTTTCTCTTAGTATACAGCAAAACCACTTCCTATACATTCGTTTCCTGCATCGCAGCAAACTCATCCTCTGAAATAAGAACATCTCTCGGTTTTGTTCCCCTTGCTTCGGAAATAATTCCTTGTGCTTCCATCTCTTCAATAAGACGTGCCGCGCGATTATAACCGATGCGGAATTTTCTCTGTACAGAAGATGTGGACGCTCCCCCTTGTTCTACAACAAACTGACATGCATCAAAAAACAGTTCATCTTCGGCCTCATGTTGCTCTGTTTTCGCCAATAAATCTTCTTGCTTAAATAAATAGTTCGGCTTCATTTGCTTTTTCACATGGTCAACTGTTTTTTCAATTTCATCATCCGATACATATACCCCTTGCACACGAACTGGTTTAGACGTACCGTTTCCTAAAAATAACATATCACCGCGGCCAAGTAATTTTTCCGCGCCCCCAATATCAATAATTGTACGGGAATCTACTTGAGATGATACTGTAAACGCAATACGCGTTGGAATGTTTGATTTAATTAACCCTGTAATAACATCCACAGACGGACGCTGCGTTGCAACTAATAAGTGAATACCACAAGCACGCGCTTTTTGAGCGATACGACAAATCGCTTCCTCAACATCACCAGGTGCAACCATCATTAAATCCGCTAACTCATCAATTACAATGACGATATATGGCAATGTCTCCCCTGGAACTTCTCGCTCACTCACAATTGTATTATAACGAGTTAAATCACGTGCACCAGCATGGGCAAACAATTCATAACGGCGTTCCATTTCTTCTACAGCCCATTTTAACGCCCCTGTAGCTGCTTTTACATCTGTAATAACAGGTGCTACAAGATGTGGAACAGAATTATATGGCGCAAGCTCAACCATTTTCGGATCAATCAACATCAATTTCACTTCATGCGGTTTCGCTTTATATAAAATACTTGTTAAAATCGCGTTAATGCACACACTTTTTCCTGAACCAGTCGCACCAGCAATCAGTCCATGTGGCATCTTCCTAATATCCGTTACAATCGGCGCTCCAGAAATATCAAGTCCAAGTGCAACTGTAAGCGGTGATTCACTCTTCGTGAACACAGGACTTCTCAAGATTTCTCTTAGAAATACTGGCTTACTCTCTTTATTTGGAACCTCAATTCCAATTGCACTTTTCCCTGGAATCGGCGCTTCAATTCGAATATCTTTTGCTGCTAAACTTAACTTAATATCATCGCTTAAGTTTGTAATTTTATTTACTTTCACACCTGGGTCTGGTTGTACTTCAAAGCGAGTTACAGCCGGTCCTTGTGAAACATTGATAACCTGAGCCCCAACATGGAAATTATTAAACGTCGTATCCAATAATTCTTTCTGTTCGTCTAACCATTCTGTATTATCCAATGTTGCTTGAGTTGGAATCGTCAACAAGGTTAATGGTGGCATTGTATATTCAGGCGGTGTTTGCAGCACATTACGCATATCATTTTCTCTTTTAGCTACAACATATGCTTTTTCTTGTACTCCTGCATTTACAACAGGTACCTTCACTTCCGGTTGCTGAACTGGCTTCTCTGTTACTTGCGGTTCCGCTACAACCTGCTGCATTGCTCTCTCTTCTACTTGCGTTCCCGCTACAACTTGCTGCGTTGGTCTCTCTTCTACTTCCGGTTCCACTACAACTTGCTGCACTGGTCTCTCTTCCATTTGCGGTTCCGCTGCAACTTGCTGCATTGCTCTCTCTTCCGCTTGCGGTTCCACTACAACTTGCTGCATTGCTCTCTCTTCTACTTCCGGTTCCACTACAACTTGCTGCGTCGGTCTCTCTTCCATTTGCGGTTCCGCTACAACTTGCTGCGTTGGTCTCTCTTCCATTTGCGGTTCCGCTACAACCTGCTGCGTTGGTCTCTCTTCTACTTCCGGTTCTGCTACAACTTGCTGCATTAGTTGTTCTTTTCTTTGTGATGCTTCTTCTACTTGTTGTACAGGAGTCTGCGGTGTTTTCATTCCTGCCACCTGTCTCTCCATCAACTTTCTTCTATCTTGTTTTAACATCACAACATTAAACGGCACATGACGCTTTTTCTCACGTTTTGGCTCTACTGTTTTCTCAACGGGCTTTTCTACAGTCACTTCTTGCTTTTCTTCTGCTTCTTCAATTAATACATTTGCAAAGCTTTGAACAGCTTCCTTCGTGTGATCGTCTGCTGCTAAAGATGTTTCAAAAATATCATTTTCTACTTTAGAATCAATCTTCTGTGGTTCTGCTGGTTCTTCAACTACTACTTGAGCAGTTGCTTCTGCTATGTCAGCTTCTTCCGCTGCTTTAACTTCCAGTGCTGGTTCTTCTTCTTCCTCTTCTTCTACTTCAGCCGCTGGTTCTTCTTCTTCAATAACACATTCTGTTAAAACAGTGTTCTCTACTAGCTGTTCTTCTGTTTCTTTCTTATATTCAATCTCTTCCATTGACGTTGTATTGATGTTCTTGACAATAGAGTCTTGTAATTGATTTTGTAGAGATTCTTCATTTTCTCCGATATCATCTTGTGATAACACCACTACATCTGGCTCTTGTCCAACTACCTGTCCGTTATGAAGAGCATGTTCTTCCTTCTTGTTATCCTGTCCAACTGCTTTATGTAACAAGCCATCCGTTGCAAATGGACGAGAGTCTGGAGAAACATCCGTCTTTTCTTTCTCCTCTACCGCAGTAAATGAACGTTCAGAATCATAACCATTTTTCTCTAGCCACTGATCAACAACGGATTTTTCTTCTTTTTTACTTTCTTGTTGTCGATCATCATCAAAGCTTTGCTCTCGTTCCTTTGAAGGAATAAAAGATTCGTCTGATAAATTCGCCAGTGAGTATCCTTTTTTCTCTAGCCATGCATCGACGACCAATTTTCCTTCAACCGATATTTCAAGATCTTCCTGCCTTTTTTCTTCCGTCTTCACCTCTTCTTTCTCTATAGACGGACGTTTATATCCAAAGATCGGTGAAATCATCTCTGTTGGGCGAAATGGTCTTCGATTGCTTTCTTGTGTTGGCACAGATTTTTTTGGTATGAAAGGCTTTGGCTCAATTTCTTGTTCAACTTGTTGAGGGGCAAATGTATGGATTGGTTCTTCTACATATCTCGGCCCGCGCCTCTCCACGTTTATTACTCTCGGCAGTGGCTGCTCTTCAACATATGCTGATTCTTCAACATGTGTTGCTTCTTCCACATTCTCCTCATCAAATCCATCATCAGGCACTAACGGAAATCGACATTTCACACCTGAATTTCGACTAGCCATTTGCGCTTCTCTTGCTTCAGTGTAGTGGTTTACACGAGGACGTTTCGACTTACTTTCAGTGTTCTTCGGTACTTCTTTATTCACCGCTGTTTTTTCTTCTTGATGTTCCTCTTTGTTAAACAGCTTTTTCATCCAATCTAACATGCTTACCACTCTTTCTACTAAATAGTAACATCCTTTATTGTATCAGCATTCAGCAAAAAGTGCAGGTAAAATTACGCCCTTGCCTTTTGTCCATCATATTCCAATTTTCAGTAAGTACAATATAAAGTGATACTTTAATCAGTGAGGATTTTCTTCATCCCAGACCTATCCTCCTTGTTTCTCTTTGAGTCCTGAGGCAGAGGTCTTGCTGCTCTTTAATGCAGGATAAAAGAAGATCTACACTCATTTTCTCCTTTTGTTTTCACTCGGCATGGAGCAAAACAAGGTACTGATCTCTTCTAAACAAAAAGAAATGTTTTCACCTATATTTATATATAAGTAGTTCAGTTATTGTGGAGAAAATCTAAAATAACGAGCTACATAACATATTCATTCACAGGTTAATTGGCGTAGTAAATAACACGCAAAAAAAGCTCAAAGTCCCTATATGACTCTGAGCTTTACTTTTGTATACGACTTATTTCATTAAATCCACTCTTTTCCATGTTCACGAATGAATTTAATATCATTTTAATAATGTTCAAGGTGCCCTTCATCTATCATCTTTTGAAAATTTATATCGCCTTCTTTTGCTTTTCTTTTCATGTATTTACATACCCCTTCTAATCGTAGCAATACCATCTCCAAATACTCTTCTTCCATATCCTCACCGTAGGATTCAAAAAACAATTTAACTCTTTATTTTATACAGTTTCTCTATGTTATCTGAACTGCTTAATATATACCTAAACTTTACTCTTCCGATATTCTTCTATACTCTCCGTTACACTTTGCAGTAAAGCTTCTAAATATTGCTTATCTGATAGTTTTTGATCTTCTTCAGGATTCGACATAAACCCTAGCTCAAGTAAAACTCCTGGAACCTTTGACCAGTTGAAACCAGAAAGATCATCACGAAACTTAATCCCATTTACTTTCACCTGACTATTTTCTTTCATTTTCTCCACGATAATCTGAGAAACTTGTAAGCTTTCTGCATAAATATCTTTTGTATATTGATTTCCTTCGGCTGGCGTCAACACAGCAAAACCCTTTTGTGCCTGGTTTTCAGATCCATCTGCATGAAGGCGTAAAAATACATTTGCTTGATGCTCATTCGCGAATGTAGCTCGCTCTTTGTTACTTATATCAACATCATGTGTTGTTCTTGTCATAAGTACTTGCATGCCTTTTGCTTCAAGCTTCTCTTTTAATATAAAAGCAGCTTCAAGTGTAAGAACGGATTCTCTCTTTTTCGTCACAACACCTGTCGTTCCATCAGTCACTTTATATTTTTTCTCAGTTGCACCTGGACCAATTGGTTCTAAATTTAAATTTGCTTTCTCTTGATGCCCTGGATCAATCACAATAAGAAACTTTCCTTGTTTTTTCTCAGCATCTGTTTTTGCTTCAGTTTGTTCAGCTGGCGGCAATTGTTCTTTACTTTGCTCCACAGGTGGCTCTTGTTCAACTTTTTTCTCTCGGTCTCCATTTTGTCCCACCGGTAATTCTGTTTCTGCTTTCTTCTCTTTTTCCTTAGGTTGCTTCTCTATTGGTGCTTCTTTCTTTTGTTCTACAACTTTTTTATTCTCTTCTTGTACAGGAGATGATGTTTTCTGTTCTTGTTCCTTCGAGCATGCGCTCATATATATTCCAAGTAATATAACTGCACACATCATTTTTATATATTTCATCGTTTCTCTCCCATCTATTTTGTGCATACTCTACAAATTTTTCAACATAAAGCCCCAGAAGTTCTTTCACTTTTGGATGTTGTTTCATATATTCTTATCTTCTATTTTTTTCTAAATTTTAACTAATTTGTTTTTGAAATACAACATGGATTTTTAGGAAAAGCGTTACAATATAAGAATATTTAAGCCAAAAAAAATAGCCTCATTTTATAATGAGGCCACTTTTTCTATATCAATTAAAATTTAAACTCTTGTCCAACTTCATAGCTATCTTCTAGTACAAGAATCCCTTTTTCCTGAGGAGCATCTGGAAGCTCTAATTCACGTGCAGAGCAAATCATTCCAGAAGATGGAACACCGCGAAGCTCGGCTGGTTTAATTAACATACCACTTGGCATTACAGCGCCGATTTTTGCAACAACAACTTTTTGTCCCGCATCAACGTTTGGTGCACCACATACGATTTGTAATGTATCTGTACCGATTTCTACCTTACAAATGTTTAATTTATCTGCATTTGGATGTTTTTCTTTTTCAGCTACATAGCCAACAACAAATTTTGGCGTAAGGTCTGCTTCTACTTTTTCTTCAAAGCCGTTTTTCGCTAAAATGTCATTGATTTTTTCTACAAGCTCAGTTGTTAAAGTAATGTTCCCAGTTTCTTTTACTTCTACATAAGAAGACGCATTAAAGATGTTAAATCCTCCTGTTACGTTGCTTTCACGATCATAAACGCGAGCAACATCTCCTTTGCGGTCAAATGTACGGTTTTCTAATGTAATATCTTGTAAGGAAACGATTAATGTGTCGCCAATTCCTTCAAGGTTATAAAAAACGTTCACTATATTCATCCTTTCTCTTTTCCATTTGTCTTCTTCCGATTCTTCGCTAAAATAAAGATTGGTTCAAAGTTGCCATCTTCATATACGAATGAAAGTGATGTGATCGGAACATGACCTTCGGCAAAAAACTTCATTGTCATTTGTGCAATAATATCATAACCGATTTCGTTGACGATATCAGCAACAATTAATACATCTTGATGCGGAACAGCCACCACCATATCACCTGAAATCTTCTCGCGCATCGATTGTAATAGCGATTCATTTAAAATACGACTCGCATCATAGCCATCATTTGTGTTTAAAAAATAAAATGTATTCCCAGCCACTTCATCTTGTTTAAATGTATAGCTTAATGAGCGGACATTAAACAATGCCATTTCACGTACTTGCTGCTCAGTAAGTCCTAGCTTTTGTAATAAACGCTCATCAATTAATCGATATGTTTTATTAGAGTCTAATGCATAATAAATGCGCGTTTCTGCTGTATGATCTGTCATGATAAAGGGATTGCCTTCTTCCGCTTGTTTCTGGAAAGATGTAGAGCGAATTACCGGCAGAATTTTTGCTGTGCTACTTTCTTCTTTATGCATCGCAACTAATGCCTCTTGTACGTAATAGACGACATCTTCAATCGCTACTTCTTTTTTGACTTCCCATTTTGCTACAACTCCTGGAAGCGATACATTAATTCCCTTCTTCGTATCCTTTTGTTCAATCCGAAGCACATCTTTTTCGCTATCATAATGAAAGTCCCATTCTGGACGAGCTAGCCTGTTCATTAGTGCTTCTTTCATTTTTTTGCTTGTCATTTTCATCTCGTTTGCCTCCCTTCCAAAAAAACAACCTCCCCCGCGAAGGTAGAGGTTGTTTTTACAATTTAATTGGCTGATCGCCTTATTTTAAACCTTCAATAAACGCTTCGATTTGTTCTTGTGTTTTACGATCTTTGTTTACATAGCGCCCAGTTTCTTCTCCTTTATTGTACGCTACAAAGCTCGGAATGCCAAATACGTCTAATTTTACACATAGATCAATAAATTCATCACGATCTACATAGTAGAATGAGAAATCGCTATATTTCTCTTCTACTTCTGGCATAAATGGGTCAACAAAACGGCAATCTGGACACCATTCTGCTGAGAACATAAATATAACGTTCCCTTCATTTTTTAGTTCTTGGAATTGCTCCATGCTTTCTAATGATTTCATCTATATTTCCTCCTCTAACGAAGTGTATCTTTTCATGTGTAATCTTTCTTTTATACTACCATACATCACGTATGCTGCAAGATTTATGCTTGTTTTTCGTCATACTTATATTGCCCGACTAACAGCTTTACAACATGGACAAATAATCCTGTACGATCCACATAATGATCTGTGAAGATTCCAATTGCCCCTTCATGACTGCGGATGTCTTTTCGGTTTACAAATTCCTCCATAACTTCACTTAGCTCTTTCCCACTTTCAAGAGGAGCAACAAAATCATCTGGCAACTTAATACGTGCCCCGCCTGCTACAAATATTTTACCTGTACTTGTTGCTAAAGCGCCCCAGTTACACATAAACAAGCCATGCTCTGTTTTCATGACACCGCCCTCTAGACCGATACCGATGTCAGCTTGCTCTTTCTCCAGTGCTCGCTTTGCTCTATTGATTGCCCCTTGCATCGTTTCCTCATCAGAAAACGGTTGTGCCGCTACTCCTGAAGAAGCAGAAATGGCTGTAATGTTCGCCTCTTTCCATACTTCTTTTACGGCACCTACTTTTGTTTGGTTTTTCGATCCAACTGCTACTTTCATATTCTTCACCTCTATATAAATCAGCGCTACAAAAAACAAAAGGTAATTAACATTCTTGTTCTTTCTTTGATTTTAACTCTGTATGTAGGAAAAAGGATGACTTTATCTCCGTTCTTCATGATATATCCTCTTCATTTTCACAACATATAATTTACGACTATGAAAACGAAAGAAGTCCCATCTCGTTTCCTCTTTTTAGATTCACATGCCCTGAGACTAAGCCGCTACTATGCATGAACGGACGCTCTCTTCCACCTAAAAAAAGGGGTTTTATATTTATACGAAAAGAAAAGGCCAAAACTGGCCCTTTCTTTTAAGCGTTATTTTTAATTGTTTCTAATGTTGTTTTATCCGTTGCTTTCACAAGTTTCGTAATCAATTCTTTCGCTGCAGCATAATCATCAACATGTAAAATAGAAGCATGTGTATGAATATAACGAGCGCAAACACCAATTACTGCTGACGGAATACCAGAGTTACTCGTATGTACCCGACCCGCATCTGTACCACCTTGTGAAACAAAATATTGGTACGGGATGTTATGTGTTTCTGCTGTATCTAAAATAAATTCACGCATTCCTCTATGTGTTACCATTGTACGATCATAAATACGAAGAAGCGCCCCTTTTCCTAATTGACCGAACTGCGTTTTATCTCCAGATGCATCATTTGCTGGACTTGCATCAAGCGCATAGAAAATATCTGGCTGAATCATGTTTGCAGCCGTTTGTGCCCCGCGAAGACCAACTTCCTCTTGTACAGTTGCACCAGAATATAATGTATTTGGCAGAGTTTCATCTTTTAATTCTTTTAATAATTCAATCGCAAGGCCACAGCCGTAACGGTTGTCCCAAGCTTTCGCCATAATTTTCTTTTCATTTGCCATTGGTGTAAATGGGCAAATTGGAACGATTTGTTGTCCTGGTTTCACACCAATTTCAAGTGCTTGCTCGTAACTATCTGCACCAATATCAATTAACATATTTTTTATATCCATCGGTTTTGCACGTTGCGCATCACTTAATAAATGAGGGGGGATAGATCCAACAACCCCAATAACCGGGCCATTCTTCGTCATAATTTGTACACGCTGTGCTAATAGTACCTGACTCCACCAACCGCCTAGCGTTTGAAAACGAATCATTCCGTTTTTCGTAATTTGCGTAACCATAAAGCCGACTTCATCCATATGACCAGCTACAAGTACGCGCGGACCATTTTCATTCCCTTTTTTAAGACCGAACACGCTACCTAAACCATCTTGAACAATTTCATCTGCATATTTACTTAGTTCTTGTTTCATAAAGCGGCGTACATCATGTTCAAATCCTGATGTACCTTGTAGTTCTGTTAACGTACGAAATAATTCTAATGTCTCTTTATTCACGAAGTTCCCTTCTTTCAAACCTTAGTAGAATTCCTCTTTTATTGTAACGAAATTTTCGAAATGTTTCTAGTTTCTTCTTTTTTAGTTAAAATTGCATTATAATTATCATCGATACACTATTTTATAGAATTGAGGTGAATATATGAACTGGAAAGGTTTACTAGCTGGGGTTGGCATTGGTTTTGCAGCTGGTTATCTTGTTGCAAACAAAGTTCAAGAACAATCCCATATTTCTTCAGAAAAAGCATTAAAAATGGTGAAACAAGCACTCAGTCATAAAGGCGAAATTACTGGCTCTTGGGTACATATGGTTCCAGAGACGTTTGAAAAATATGATGTCGCATACGAAGTATATCGCGGCGGTCTTACAACAATTTTAAATGATATACAAGAACGATTTGAATTTTTAGTAGATGCAAAAACAGGTACTGTTTTAGAAGTAACAGCGGCGTAAAGGAACTCGGCTAATCCGAAGAGACAGTATTAAATAAAGCGAAACTTTGATTAGTAGAGGTTTTCCATATCATTTGATGATTAGTACGCCTCACCCATCGGGGTATTTACAGACAGTAGAAGGATAACAGCGTGCAGATGAATTTCTGCACGCCTTTTCACATTCTTTCAATTATCGTCGCTGTTGACATCCCATGTCCAATGCAAATTGTCAGCAGACCGTACCTTCCCTGCCTCCGCTCCAATTCATGCAGAAGAGAAGTCATTAATTTTGCACCCGTTGCCCCAAGTGGATGACCTAGTGCAATCGCACCACCATTAACATTTACCTTTTGTAAATCTGCTTCTATCTCCTTTTGCCATGCTAAAACAACCGATGCAAATGCTTCATTAATCTCTATAACATCTATATCCTGAATTGTTAAATTGGATTTTTGCAATACTTTTTTCGTTGCAGGGATAACGCCGTCAAGCATTGTCGTTGGATCAGAACCAACAACTACTTGATTCACAATACGAGCACGTGCTTTACAACCTAGTTCTTTCGCCTTTTCACTATCCATCAGCAAAATTGCTGCAGCACCGTCGCTAATTTGGCTTGCATTCCCTGCTGTAACCACTCCATTTTCTTTAAACACTGTTTTTAAATTTGCTAATGCTTCATACGAAGTATCTCTTCTTGGTCCTTCATCACTTTCAACTAATATTTCGTTGCCTTCTTTATCTATCCCACTCAGTGGTACGATTTCTCGCTGAAAGCGTCTAGATTCAATCGCTTGAATGGCTCGTCTATGACTTTCTAGCGCGTAAGTATCTAACTGTTCACGGGTAATTCCATATTTTTCGGCAATCATCTCAGCAGATACGCCTTGATGTACAATTTGATACTTTTCATGAAGACTACTTGGGATGGTTCGCTCATTTCCATCAGTTAAAATAGGAACTTTTGTCATATGTTCAACACCAGCTGCAATCGTAATGTCCATATCGCCTGATTTAATTTCTTGCGCCGCAAAGTGAATAGCCTGTTGTCCAGAACCACAAAGCCGATTAATCGTTACTGCTGGAACTGTTATAGGAAAACCTGCTTCAAGTGCTGAAAGTCTTCCAATATTAAATGCTTGCTCGTTAATTGGCGTTACACACCCCATAACAATATCTTCTATGAGACCTTTTTCTATATTCCCCCGTTTTGTTACTGCATCCAGCGCAACTGCCGCAAGCTGTACTGGGTGTAACTCACGAAACGCACCATTTCTTTTCCCAACTGGCGTACGTACAGCTTCAACAATAACAACGTCTCGCTTCATATTTTCTCCCCCACCTTCCCTTTTGAATAATCATAAAAACCTTTCCCAGTCTTCCTTCCAAGATGCCCCGCCTCTACAAGTTTCACAAGTGTTTGTGGCGCTCTAAACCTCTCACCAAATGCTTCTATTAGCCCTTCGCTCGCAAATAACAGCGTATCGAGTCCTATATAATCCGCTAATTCAAATGGCCCCATTGGATAGTTCAAACCAAGCTTAATCGCCTTATCAATGTCTTCTTTACTTGTAATTCCCTCTTCATACATACGCATGCACTCTAACATATGAATAGCAATTGCCCGCGTGGTCACAAATCCTTGCGTATCTTTTATAACAACTGTTTCTTTCCCTATTTCTTCTGAGATTGCTCTTACTGCTTGTATCGTACTTTCCCCCGTAACTACTCCTCGTACAATTTCAATGAGCTTCATAACAGGAGCGGGATTAAACCAATGCATCCCTACTACTTTCTCTGGACGACTTGTCACACTTGCAATCGCAGTTACACTTAACTCAGATGTATTCGTTGCTAGAATAGTAGATTGTGATGTATACGAATCTAGTTTTTGAAAAATCTCCTTCTTTAACTGTAATATTTCTGGTACTGCTTCAATAACAAGTTCTACATTCTGGCAAGCTTCTTCCAATATAACTGTAGGAGTAATATGAGTTAGAATGTGTTTTTTCTCTTCCTCAGTCATACGCCCTGCATGCACGAAACGACTCAGGCTTTTGTTGATCGTTTCATAAGCCTTTTGTAGATTTTCTTCTGATACATCATACATTTTCACATCTTTACCGCCCATTGCTAACGCTTGGGTAATTCCACTTCCCATAATTCCTACACCAATTACCGCGATATTTTGAATCATTATTTTCCCCCTTTAATCATTTTCTTTTTGTTTCCACAGCATACATTCCAACAACAAGACAATATGTTTTGAAATAGTGTTGAATATTAGCAAACAATGCATATGGGCCTGGTAAAGTAGTGAGAAAAATCAGCACCTGTTATTCCTTTCAACATCATAAGCCCATACCTTTCGCAATTATATTTTTCATAATCTCATTCGTTCCAGCATAAATCGCGCTTACTGGAATATCACGATAACGCCGCGCAATCTCGTATTCTTCCATATATCCGTATCCACCGTGTAGTTGCATGCACTCTGCTGACACTTTTTTTGCGAGATCTGTTAACCACCACTTTGCCATCGATACTTTCGTTACGATGTCCTCACCATTCATATGACCTATAATACAGTCATCTACAAATGTTCTACCAATTTCAATTTCCGTATACATTTCTGCTAATCGAAATTGTACCGCTTGAAAATCACTTATACTTTTCCCAAACGCTTTTCGCTCTTGGACATATTTTTTCGTTATATGTAACATTACTTCCGCTGCTGTTTTCGCGGCGATTGCAACGATGAGACGTTCTTGCTGCAACTTTTCCATAAGATAATAAAAACCTTTTCCTTCTTCCCCTAACAAATTCAAAACAGGGACTTTTACATCTTCAAAAATAAGTTCTGCTGTATCTTGACTATGTAAGCCAACCTTTTTAAGCTGTTTCCCTCTCTTAAATCCCTCCATTCCTCTTTCTAAAACGAGTAAACTCATACCTTTATGAGCAGCGTTGATATCTGTCTTACAAACAACGATAACTAAATCTGCATGAATACCATTTGTAATAAATGTTTTTTCACCATTTACGACATAATAATCCCCTTCTTTCCTTGCCGTTGTTCGAATACTCGCCAAGTCCGAACCTGCTCCTGGCTCCGTCATTGCAATTGCAGTTATATATTCACCGCTTACGCATTTTGGTAACCAGCGCTTCTGCTGTTCTTCCGTTCCATACTGCGTGAAATATGGAACAACAATGTCATTGTGCAAACCAATTCCGATTAGACTCGATCCAACCTTTTCAAGTTCCTCGTTGACGATAACCGAATACCCAAAATCAGCACCAGCTCCACCATACCGCTCATCTACCATTGGACAAAGAAAACCTTTACTCCCCATACTCGTCCAGAAAGAACGAGGAATTATCCCCTCTTTTTCCCATTCGTTGTAGTATGGATATGCTTCCTTCTTTAAAAATTTTTGAAAAGCATCACGAAAAATGTGATGCTCTTCCTGTAAATACTTATGCTTCATCATATCCTCTCCTTGGATTCCACTTCTGTCACTTGGCTACGTAAAATAAATTTTTGAATTTTACCGCTCGCATTTCTGGGCAGTTGTTCAACAAATATATAGCGACGTGGACGTTTATAATCAGCAAGCTTATCACTTGATTTACAGTACTCATCTAATATCTCTTCAGTAAGAGACTGCTCTTTTGAAACGATGTATGCTAGAACACTTTCTCCCCAAAGCCCATCTTTCTCGCCAAGCACCGCAACATCTAAAATGCTTTCATGCGTATACAAAAAGTCCTCGACTTCACGCGGATAAATATTTTCTCCGCCACTAACAACCATATCGTCAACACGATCTGCAACATACAAATAACCATCTGTATCTACATAACCTAAATCACCTGAATGGTACCATCCTTTATAGAGCGCTTTTGCTGTCGCCTCTTCATTGTTGTAATACCCTTTCATCAAACAGGAACCTCGTACAATAATTTCTCCAATTTCATACGGTGGTAATATATCATCTGGCTCAGATGGCCCTTCTTCATTTGGACGAACAACGCGAATTTCATGATTATAGGCAGCTTTTCCTGCAGAACCTACTTTAGTAATCTGCTCATTTTCTCGTAAAAAAGTAATTGCAGGCCCCATTTCTGTCATACCATAAGCTTGTACTAATGAAACATTCAATTTTTCATCACATGCTTTTACAAGTGCCGGTGCCATTGAAGCTGCTCCATATAAACCGTACCGAAGAGATGATAAATCATACTGCATTAAGTCTTCCTGCAACATCATATTCCACATTGTAGGTGCTGCAAACATAACAGTAATCTTTTCTTTTTCAATCGTTTCAAGAACATTCTTGGCATCGAAATGGTGCAGAATAATATTTGTACCACCGCTATGCACCCTTGGCACGAAACAACAATGCAGCTCCGCACAATGAAACATCGGTGCTGTTACAAGACCACGACTATTCTCGGTGTAATGTAAATAAGCAATTCCCATCAAACTGTGGTCAATAATTTCTCGATGACGGTGAAGTACACCCTTCGGATAACCGGTTGTTCCACTTGTATACATAATAGAACAAATATCATCTTCTTTTACTTCTACTGCTTCAAATTCCGGTAACGCATTGGATAGTTTCTCTTCATAGGAAATAGAAAACGATGGACGATTTTGATCAATGTACCAGAACTGAATATGAGGGAATTGCTTATGAATGCTTTGTACTTGAGAGGATAATTGTTTTTCAAAAAGTACGATTTTTGGAGAAGCATCTTCTAATATATAAATGAGTTCCTGTGGTTTTAGTCTAAAATTAATTGGGTTAAATACGGCGCCAATTTTCGCACAAGCGAAACATGTGGTTGCTAGTTCACTACTATTAAAGAGAAATGTCGAAACGCGGTCACCTTTTTGTATACCACTTTTTTGGAGTGCATGAGCTAGCTTATTTACCTGTTCATTCCATTCTGTATACGTCCAGCGAATATTTTTTTGCGGTTCAACAATTGCTTCTTGATTCGGATACTTTCCAGTAGTCAGTTCAAGTAATTTTCCAATCGTTATATACAATATATTTCCCCCTTTCAAATAAAACGCTTCTCATATAGAGCATGTAGCAATGTAGTAACTCGGAGATATTATATCAATTTTCAGAATATTTTAAAAGTAATTCTTTCGATAACGCGGAACTTTAATCAGTGGGGGGATTTTTCATCTCCCACTGATTATTAGCCCGCCCTATCTATCTTTTTTGCTCTATCTGAATGTTGAGATAAGGGCCTTACTTCTCTTGAATAGCAGGACAAATTCTTACAACAAAGTATTTTGTAATTGAAAGAGAACATAAGCAGTTTCACTTTTTTAGTAGAAAGGCAGTCACCTCCACTTCACGCTTCTATCCTTCTTACACTTCACTTGATACTTTTTCCTCTATTCGTTCTACCTTCTCAATCATAATCCCTTCCTCATCCCACTTCACAGCGCGATAATATGCATCATGATAAAAGGTGAACCACGCTTTCTTTTCTGCGCCATACTTCATCCATTTTTGCTTATGTTCAATTGAAGTCATTGGATAATCATCATATGCCATCACCCATAATACGTTTTGATGAGCATGTGTTGGCAGTAGATCAGCTAAATGAAGCATTGTTTCTCCCTGACTTTCGAGAACAATAACAGCATGTCCATCACTATGCCCACCTGTGTGCACCATGCTTACTTCATCTGTAATTTGCGTTTCCTCTTTAAAAGTAACAACTTGCTCTACAATCGGCTCCCAATTTTCTTTCCAATATGTATTACGAGAGCGAATATTAGGATTTCTCATTTCATTCCATTCTGTCTCTGACACATACACTTTTGCATTTGGAAACGTCGGAACAAGTTCATCACTTTCCCATTTTGTTAATCCTGATGCATGATCAAAGTGAAGATGTGTCATTAGTACGTAATCAATATCTTCGGCTGTTAGACCGAGCTCCGCTAGAGAATGTTCAACTGACGATTCTTCTGTTACACCTTGATTCCGCTTCATTTTTTCAGTCATTTTATTATTTCCAATTCCTGAATCAATGAGCATATTTCCTTCTTTCGTTTGTACAAGCAACGGATCTGTCCTTAAATAAATATGATTTGTATCATTATATTTATATTTACGTGACCATAAGACTTTTGGTACAACACCAAACATTGCACCTCCGTCTAAGTGGGTATTCCCACCACGTAGCCATGTCACTTTGATTTCTCCAATTTGTAAACATTCCATTTCTATTCCCCCTTTTTTCCTTTTTAATTTTAACACAAAATTCAGAATGTTTCTTACAACAAAAAACCTGTGCATTATTGCACAGGTTCCGTACGATATTTCGCTTCAACACGATAAATACGGTGTCCTTTATTAGAAAATTTCTCTTCATATTCGGTCATAATATTTCCTTCAAAGTCACTGTTATGAAGGTCCAGGCTCAAGAACGTTAACAACATACCATACTCAGCCATGCTCATAAGCGAGTATTCAAATAGACCTTGGTTATCTGTTTTAAAATGAATTTCCCCGCCCGTTACTAGCACTTCTTCATAATTACGTAAAAACGTTTTATACGTTAAACGACGCTTCTCGTGACGATTTTTTGGCCATGGATCTGAGAAGTTTAAATATACACGGTCAATTTCGCCTTCTGCAAAGAAAATTGTTAAATCTTCAGCATCTTTATTAATTAATTTTAAATTTGGTACTTCTTCTTCAATTAACTTATCAAGCGCATCTACGATAACACTTGTGAATTTTTCAATCCCAATATAGTTAATATGTGGATTTGCTTTTGCCATCTCATAAACGAAACGACCGCGACCTGTTCCTACTTCAATATGGATTGGATGGTCATTTCCAAATACCTCTTTCCAATTGCCACAACGCTCCTCTGGGTTTCCAATTACAAACTGTGAATACTCATTAATTTGATCCATTGCATATGGTTTATGTCTTAAACGCATAGATGTCTTCCTCTCTTTACTAGACTATTTGTAGAAGGTTCCTTCCTTCTTTCTTTTTTAATTATTCTATCAAACAAAAAACCAAGTACGTACGAGCACTCGGTCCGTTTCTTTCAAGTATAAGGTGTTCCATTTTGATACAAACTACAAAGAGCATAGAACGAAACTTTCCTGCTGAAACGTTTCGTTAGCCAATGATTAGCTACTCCTTGGCGAAATAGAAAATTTCTCTTACTTGTTCAAATTGAACAACAATCGAAAGGATGATCCAATCGTGCCGATTAATCAACAACATCAATTAGAAATTTTAAAAGATATTCTAGTCAATCACCAAAGTGATTGCTGTGGAACGGTTTCTGAATGCGAACAATTAGAACGGCTCATTCAATCATTGCTTGCAAACGATAATGTGAACAGCGACGTAAAAGCGATGCTAAATGATGTATATTACTATAGTCAATCGGGTAAATATTCTCCTGATTTAGACAACCATATTTCTAGTAATCAAGAACAACTTACGCAATGGATTTCTGGAATGGACAATTTTTCTTAAAGTATTTACTCTGAAGCAAGTAGTTGCTGTAAATATTGATGCCAATATTCAGCTTCTGCTTGCTGCTTTTTTGTTGTATGCCATTGAACAGATAAAATAGTTTGTGCCACTACATACCACTTCATACGATGAACCAATGATTCATTCATTTCAATTCCATAATACGCTAACCATTCGTCCCATTCGTGACGCGGAACATACCAATATAATAACATGCCAAGATCGAGAGCAGGATCCGCAATAAGCGCTCCATCCCAATCAATTAAAAATAATTCATCTTCGTCCGATAATAACCAATTGTTATGATTAACGTCACAGTGGCACACAACAAACTCATCATATTCAACATCTTTCAATGTAGCTTTTAAATATCGAAGTCCTGTCTGAATCGTTTCATCCGTTCTTAAGTCTCCTCTTAAAACAAAATACAATTGCTCGAATAACTCCTGCGCATGCAGGGGCTGTTTTCCAAGCCTTTGTATCATCTGCACAAGTGCTTTAGACGAATGTATTTTTTTTAAAAGCTTCGCAACACGCTCAAGTTTCATATCCTCTGGCTCTAGCTTTTGTCCTGGAAGCCATTTTTGAGCTGAAATTACATCACCGTTCGTCACTCTTCTTGTCCAAAGTAATTTTGGAACAATTCCTTCTGCCGACAATACCGCTAAAAAAGGCGATGTATTCCGCTTTAAAAATAGCTTTTGTTGTCCATTTTGCGCAATATATGCATCGCCCGTTGCCCCACCAGCGGGTATAAGACTCCACTCTTCTCCTAATAATTGTTCCAACCATTCCATATTCATTACCCGTTAACAAATCCTTATCTTTTATAGTCATAAAATGAAAAACCGCAACACCTTTTGAACATGTTGTGGATTCATATGAAAACTCCCGCTACCTAGATCCTTTGAATCTTGAAGCGATGATTTCTCGTGCACCTACACTAACAGATGGTTAACACAAGTGGAGTTAATTGCCTGATGGCACAACCCCTCTATTCCACTGGCAAATGCCCCCTGGAACTACTTTTTTAATATTTTATATAAAGACAGTTACTAGCAATTCATCTTCATCCACCAAAACTATACTACGCATATTCCTTAAGGATGGAGTTTTCCTGCTTTTTTTGATAAAAGAAAACTTGGTATGGGCCAAGAAATCAAGACAAACTAACCGTCTATTCTTTTATATTTTACAAAACCAATAATACAATGACAACTTATCAAAATCGTCACCTTTGTCAATTCTACATTTATTATATTCGCATCGTCAAGTAGCGATTTGTCACATTATCGCCAATATATACGAGCTAATCGGAGCCATTTGAAGTTCATTTCCTTGAAATGAAGAAATCGGCTGTACTTTTGCTTTTGCACTGTCTGCTAATACGCACCACATTTCATGTTTCGGCAGTAAAATCGTTTCTATTTGCATACCACTATGAAACAACACCACAATTTCCTTCCAAGGACCGAACTCCCCTACATTTTGTAAATGATAAGCAATAACAGTAGAAGATGTTTGTAAAAATGTCATATGCTTCTTTATAAGATTCGCTGACTGTAAGCGCAACGCTCCATGTGTCTTACGAATTGCAATTAACCCTTGTATATAAGCAATTGTTTCTATTTCTTTCTCTTTTTGATCCCAATCGAGTTGATTAATTTCGTCAAGCGCATTATAACTATTTTCATTTCCTTTCTTAGAACGATAAAACTCTTGTCCTGCATGTAAAAACGGAATTCCTTGTGAGAGTAATGTCATCGCGGTGGCTAAACGATGGCGCCTTTTTTGCACTTCTTCCGTTTCCTGATTGCTGCACACGAGTTTATCCCACATCGTCATATTATCGTGACATTCCACATAGTTAATACTTTGAATCGGTTCTAAAAATAACCCATCTCCTTTTTCATTTGCCAGACTTCCCATTAACACATATTGCAAATGCACAGGGTCTACGCTTCCTCCAAATGCAAAGCCACGTTTACTTACATCAAACGTGCTGCCTTTTATCGCATCACGAAATTGATCATTGAACTGCGCGATTTGTGGCATTTTATTCGCATTGTTAAGCGTAGCCTTCTCTTCTGCCGGAAGCGGTGTTTGTAGCTCCCAGCCTTCCCCTAATAACAGCGCATCCTTTTTTATGTTTCTTACTTCCTTTTCTACTTCATTCATCGTTTCTACATCTAAAATTCCCATTAAATCAAATCGAAACCCATCAACATTATATTCAGTAAGCCAATATAAAACAGAGTCTATTATAAACTTCTGCATCATTTTCCGCTCAGATGCTAGATCATTCCCAACTCCTGTTCCATTTGATGGCATGCCATTTTCATCATGTCTAAAATAGTATCCTGGTACAAGCTTTTCAAAAGATGATGTTTCTCGTTCATATACATGATTATATACAACGTCCAAAACCACACGGATTCCATGTTCATGAAATTTTTCAATAAGTTTTTTACAATCTTTGATTCGATTATAAGGATCGATAGGATCGCTTGCATATACTCCCGTTGGTACGTTGAAATATAGTGGATTATAGCCCCAGTTATACGCCGCAAACGGCCGTTTTTCATCTACTCCAGCAAAATGATGAAGAGGTAAAATTTCAACATGTGTAACTCCTAATTCTTTTATATAGGAGAAGGCCGTTTTTGTCCCAAGTTTTCCTTTCGTATTCTCTTCTGTTAACCCTGCATATGTCCCCTTTTTTGCTACGCCACTATTTGGATGCATAGTGGCATCACGAATATGCAATTCATAAAGGATTGCATCAGCGAAAGATTCCAGTTTAGGTAATACAGTTTGTTTTTTTATATATGTCTTTAGAGGATCAATCACAATTCCATACTTACCATTGACTGATACGGATTTTGCATATGGATCTACAGCTTCATTCCAAATTAAATTAATACAAACGAGAAATGTGTACCTAGCGAGCTCCAAGTCTCCTTGTAAAATATAAGACCAAACACCATTTTCTCCTCTTTGCATCTCATAATCCGCATACTCTTTATCATTTTTATAAATCCTTACTTTCGCAAGTCTTGCAGTGGGTGCCCACATTTTAAAAGCTGTTTCTTCTTTCCTATAACAAGCTCCTAAGTCTCCACCAGCATAATAGTATTTTTCATCAAATACAGCCGTTCGAATAACCGCTCCAATTTGTAAGTCTGTTTCTTCATTTCGCTCATCTCTCACTGTGTAATACTTTCCCACATCAAGTGGATATTCTACACAGCATTCATACTTCGTTGCATCTGGAAGAGAAATGATTTGAGAAATTTTAAGCTCCCATACATGATTTCCTTCCTGCATAAAAAATGTTCGGCTGGTTCCGTACGCATGCGGGAGCAAAATTGTAATTTTATTCATTTCATCTAAATAGGCTTCAAATGGACGCTTTACTTTCAGCATAAAAAATCACCATCATTCTCGAAATTAAAATGAAACTTCCATGAGCGGGGATGGGAGAATTCATCCCCCACCTATCTTTCTTATTTCTCTCTGAATCTTGAGGTAGAGATCTTCCGCCCGCGTATAAAGGGGATACATTGCGGCTATGTCGAACAGAAAGAGATTTCCACTCATTTTCTACTTCTGTTTTCACATGGCAGGGGGGCTAAAAAAGGCACTGTCCGCTTCTATCCTTAAGCAGATCCTCTCTCCCACCTATAAGGAATAGTTTTATGTTGGTCTTTCAATTCGTATTCATGTACACACAAGCTTACTATTTTCTATAGTATATTCACATTCGTAAGAAACGTTTTTATACTTTAAGTTTCTGTAACTTTATTTCATAAATTGGCTTATACTTTGGAATTTGATGGACGTGAGACTCGTACAATGTAATGGTATCCGCCTGAAACAACACTGCATCCAGTTGCTTCAGATCTTTAAGATTAAAATTTTCTTCTCCACCCCACTTACGAGCAACAGTAATGTGCGGATGATAAGGACGTGTTTCAAGTGAAAAACCATTTCTCTCACAAATAGCATGCACCTGTTTTTGCAAATCAAATAATGCTCGATTTTCTTTTAATCCAGCCCAAAATATACGTGGACTCTCCACTAGACCGAATGTAGAAAAACTTTGTAGCGTCAGATCTAATTCTGCTGTATTCACAAGGATTTGTAACCCTTTCTCTATTCCTTGCAATTGTTCCTGCGCCGCACTCCCTAAAAAAGCAAGTGTAATATGGTAGTCTTCCTTATGTACCCACGAGCGAAATGGTAACTTGTCCTTCACTTCCTCTTTATAATTTGCAAGTATTTCTTTTATATGATCCGGTAAGGTAACTGCTAAAAAATAATGTGGAACCATTTATATCTTCTCCTTTCTTGTTATTGTTGCTTTTCTTTTGTATCTCATTCAAAAAAGAATCCGCCCTCCGAATGGAGAGCGGTCATATCTCAATATACAATCAGCCTATTTCGCTAATTCATAAATTGCTTGCGCATAAATTGCTGTTGCTTTTAATAGATCTTCAATTTCAATATACTCATCTTTTTGATGCGCAAGTTCTTCTTTTCCAGGGAATAGTGGACCGAATGCAACACCAGCTTTTAATGAACGAGCATATGTACCGCCACCAATTGCTAATAGCTCTGCTTTCTCTCCTGTTTGTTCTTCATATACACGTTGCAATGTACGAATTAAAACGTGATCTTTATCAACGTGATGTGGACGTGAGTTAGAGTAATCAGCTACTTGGAAGCCTTTCTGGCCGACATAGTCTTTTAATTTCTGCACTGTCTCTTCAAAATTAGTTGTTACTGGATAGCGTACATTTAAACCTAAGTTTCCACCTTCTTCTTTTGTATAAGAAAGGCGACCTACATTGATCGTTAACGGTCCGCTAATTTCGTCTTTATAAGCGATTCCTGCTTTTTCTCCAAGCGTATCATTCGTAAATGTTTCTGTAACAAATGCCGCAAATGAAGCACCTTTACCGTCAAGAGCAAGCGTTGTTAAAAAGTTCGCTAATAAGAGACCTGCATTTTCACCTTTTTCAGGAGTAGAACCGTGGGCTGAAATCCCTTCTACTTGTAACTTCACAGTATTTCCTTCTACATTTGCTTTTCCTGTTTTCTTAACAGTTTGTAAGTATTGTTCGTAAGCAGCGCGAAGTTCCGTTACCTTTTCAGTCGTAATCACTGCTTCTGCAAAATCAGGAACCATATTTAAACGACGCCCTGAAGAAAATGAAACAAGTTCATATTCCCCGCCTTGTGTTTCACTATTTTTTTGCACAACTTGTATATCAGAGATCCCTTTTTCCGCATTAATAATAGGAAAATCAGCATCTGGTGCAAACCCAAGCGTTGGCATTTCTTCATTTTTAAAATAATGATCGACACATTTCCAGTTGCTTTCTTCATCCGTTCCTAAAATCATGCGTACGCGTTTTGAAAGCGGCAATCCTAATTCTTTTACAATTTTCATTGCATAGTAAGCAGACATTGTTGGCCCTTTATCATCAATTGCACCACGTGCAAAAATCTTTCCATCACGAATATCAGCGCTATATGCAGGTGTTGTCCATCCATCTCCTTCTGGAACAACATCAACGTGACAAAGAATACCAACCAATTCCTCTCCTTGCCCCATTTCAAGATGCCCTGCATACCCTTCTAAATTTTTAGAAGTAAATCCTTCTACTTCCCCTTTCTGTAACATGAAGGATAGTGCTTTCGCTACACCTTCTCCAAACGGTGCACCTTCTTTTGCTGTTTCTTCTTCCCATACACTTTTAATTTGCAAAAATTGTTGTGCGTCATGAATTAATTCATTTTTTCGTTTTTCAACTTCTTCTGTCCAATTAATTGCTGTCATCACGTATTCACCTTCTTCTATATTCTCCCCTTCATCATAGCAAACGAAAATCAGATATGCCAATAAGAGAAGGGGAAATGACGAACGATTATAATATTTCAGATATTTCACATTAATTTTTCTTTTATTTTTTAAAAAAATTTGCAGGAATTTGGCGGTTTACGTAGAAATTTATGTGATAGTTGATAGAAGAGACATAGAATGTCAACTACCAATATTTTTCTATTTTCATATTTGTTAAACTTTTGTAAAATTTAACTAGGTTTAAGCATGAAATTTGTCTAGTGGAGTACAATGGAAGTAAAGACCTTCTTTCCTGAATGGGGTCAAAAAAACTAGTAGAGGAGTGGTTTTCTCTTGAAACCTACGACTACTCGTATGCTAACACGCATTAAATCAATTTATATGTACATCAATGAGAATGGTACGGTAACGACGAAAGACCTTGTAGATGAGTTCGGGATCACACCGCGAACGATACAACGTGATCTGAATGTGTTGCAATTTAATGAACTCGTGTATAGCCCTTGCCGCGGTAAGTGGACAACAACAGGAAAGAAAGTGAGAATGACCTCATAACGAAAACAATTGTATCTAAAATATAATACATACCCCTTTCTGTGAAATTAGAAAGGGGTTCTTTCTATTTTTGGAATCGGTCTCACTCTTGACTCTCTGTTTGAATTTGATACGTTTTTAACATTTCTACTTCTTCATCTGTTAATTCACGGTATTGACCAAGCTCTAATTCTTCATCTAATACTAAAGGTCCCATCTCTGTTCTCTTTAAGTAGACAACTTTTTTCCCAACCGCTTCAAACATACGCTTCACTTGATGGAATTTCCCTTCTGTAATCACAAGCTCGATTTCAGAAACATCGTCACTTTTCAAAATGGTAAGATCACCCGGCTTTGTTTCATAGCCATCATCTAAAATAACACCTTTTGCAAATTCTTCTATATCTTTCTCTGTTACAACTCCAGCTACGTGTGCATAATATTTTTTCGGCACATGCTTTTTCGGAGATAATAACTGATGCGCTAATTTACCGTCATTTGTTAATAGTAGAAAACCTTCTGTATCAATATCAAGTCTTCCAACTGGAAACGGCTCAAAAATCGCATCTTCAAGTTCTAATAAATCAACAACTGTTTCATGATTGTCATCTTCTGTCGCAGAAATAACGCCTTGTGGTTTATGCATCATTAAATATACAAATTCTTTGTATTCAACAACTTCTCCATGAATTGTAACTTCTTGCTCCTCTACATTCACATGAAACTTCGCATCTTTTACTGGCGTTCCATCAATTTTTACAACGCCATCCTTTAATAATTTCTTTACTTCTTTTCTACTTCCGTATCCCATGTTTGCTAACAATTTATCTAATCTCAATTCTTTCACCTTCTTTATTTATCATAGAAAAGGGGACGTGTATTACGCCCCTTTTGACTTCATCTTTAATTTCAATCTACTACCAAGTTTACGCTGTATCTTTTCTAAAGCTTCCCCGCCAAATACTCTTTCTAGTACTCCTGTGCGGATTGCTAAAAGTCCGTAAGTAAGGCCACCAATCCCTGCACAAACTGCAACGGTAATAAGTGCACCAAACCGGCTCTCAGGTGAAATCACAAAGGATAGAAGTCCTTGTGATAGTTTTACGACAACGACCATCACAATTGTTAATATTGCAATTTGGAATGTTCGTTTATATACAACACCAAATGAATAGTGTGCATGTTTTCGAATTTGTTTATTCGTATATAAAATAGAAGCTAAGAATCCAATACCTGTTGCTAAAACAGCTCCAATTGTACCGAAGTAACGGATTAAAATCACATTACATAAAAACTTCAAAACAACGCCCATGCCAAGCGCAATAATCGCATGTTTTTGTTGGTTAATCCCTTGTAAGATTGCCGCAGTCACTGTAAATAAAGCAAATAATAACGCAACTGGTGCATACCACATAAGGATTTGTCCACCTAATGGATCCTTTTCATAAAACGCTGTATAAATTGGATACGCAAGCGTAGAAATACCAACTACCGCTGGTAATGTTAAAAACATATTTGCCTGGAATGTTTGCGTAATTTGTAATTTTAAATAACGAAATTGTTTTTCTGTAAATGATTTTGTGATTGCTGGAACAAGCGTTAAACTAAACGCCGTTGCAAGCGACACAGGAATCATAATTAACTTATGCGTCCACATCGTAAAAATACCAAGTGCTCTCTCTGCAATATCCCCTTGTCCAATTGCTTGCATAATAGAGTTAAATGTTAATGTATCAATTTGTTGATATAAAGGAATTGTTAATCCAATGACAACATAAGGAATTGCATATGCAAATAATTCTTTAAATAATTGAAGTGTACTTACTGTTGATTCTGGTACAGTTTGTTCAATTAAATATTGATCGAGATGTTTTTTACGTTTTAACCAGTACCAAATCAACACACCAAGCGCTCCCACAGCTGAAACAAATGCTGCAAAAGTTGCCACTCCAACAGCGGTTGCTACCGAGCCACCTATCACTTTAATAACAATAAAACTACCCGCTAGTAAAAAGACAATGCGGATAATTTGTTCAATAATTTGTGAAACTGTCGTCGGTCCCATTGATTGATGACCTTGGAAGAAACCACGAATTAAACTTGCTGCAGGTACAACAATAAGCGCAAAACTTACGAGACGAATAATCATTGTAACGTCTTCTATATTATTGTGTACACTTTGTTTCCCGAGCATTGCGTGTGCAAATAATGGCGCAGTCATGTAAAGCACTAGGAAAGAAAGAATCCCTGTTGCAATCATCATAACCATTCCCGAACGGAACATTCTCCGGCTCGTTTTATAATCTCCAAGTGCATTATATTTGGAAACAAACTTTGAAACAGCAAGCGGCACTCCCGCCGTTGCAATACTTAAAAAGATTGTATATGGAATGTATCCATACGTATAGAGCGTTCCGCCTTCTGTGCCAACTAATGCATGAAATGGAAAGACGTAAATCATGCCTAAGAACTTAACTAAAAAAGTTCCTAACGTCACAATAAGCGTTCCGCGCAGAAATTTTGAATCGGACATAGATGATCCTCCTACATATATAACGCTGAACTCTAACCTTTGTATTGTACCACAATTTTTCAGAGAAACAGTACCTCACTGAATTTTTCTTTTCTACGAAAACATGCTATTCTTTTAGGCAGGAAATGTAGAAAATGAGGTCGATATACTATGCATTATGATGTGATTGTCATCGGGGGTGGCCCTTCAGGATTAATGGCCGCAATCGGTGCTGCGGAAGAAGGCGCGCGTGTCTTGCTTCTTGATAAAGGAAATAAATTAGGACGTAAACTTGCAATTTCTGGCGGCGGGCGCTGTAATGTCACAAACCGTTTACCACTTGATGAAATTGTAAAACATATACCAGGAAACGGTCGCTTTTTATACAGCGCTTTCTCTATTTTTAATAATGAAGATATTATTACATTCTTCGAAAAGCTTGGCGTAAAGCTAAAAGAAGAAGACCATGGCCGCATGTTCCCTGTATCTAATAAAGCGCAATCTGTTGTTGATGCGTTATTAATACGTCTAAAAGAACTCGGTGTTAAGGTGCGTACAAATACACCCGTTGAAACTGTTGAATATGAAAATGGACAAACGAAAGCCGTTGTACTCCAAACAGGTGAAGTGCTTGAAACAAATCATGTGGTAGTTGCTGTTGGCGGGAAATCTGTTCCTCATACTGGCTCAACTGGAGATGGTTACGCTTGGGCTGAAAAAGCTGGGCATACAATTACTGAGCTTTTCCCAACAGAGGTACCAATTACTTCAAATGAACCATTTATCCGTGATCGTACACTGCAGGGTCTTGCTTTACGCGATGTAAACTTAAGCGTATTAAATCCCAAAGGCAAAGTTGTCATTTCTCATAAAATGGACATGCTCTTTACCCACTTTGGTATTTCTGGTCCAGCTGCTCTTCGCTGTAGCCAATTCGTTGTAAAAACGATGAAAAAATTTAAAATGCGTGCGGTCGAAATGAGCATCGATGCACTACCAGAAGAAAATAGTGAACAGCTCTTCCAGCGCATGATGAAACAAATGAAAGAAGAACCGAAAAAAGGAATCAAAAATGTGTTAAAAGGATATGTTCCTGAACGTTATTTCCTATTCTTATTAGAAAGAAACGGAATTGACGGTAGCGAACAAGCTGGGCAAGTTTCTCACGAAAAGATTCGCGCACTTGTGAAAGACTTTAAAGAATTCAAAGTAACAGTAAACGGTACACAGCCACTTGAAAAAGCATTCGTGACAGGCGGCGGCGTTTCTGTTAAAGAAATTTACCCGAAAGAAATGGCTTCTAAATTAACGAATGGCTTATACTTCTGCGGAGAAGTTCTTGATATTCATGGCTATACAGGCGGCTATAATATTACTTCCGCTCTTGTTACAGGCCGGATTGCCGGAACAACTGCTGGGCAAAATGCAAAAGTGCAGTACTAAAAAAGAAACAAGAGGGGATTTTTTCCACTCCTGTTTCTTTTTTGTTGCCTTATGTAGCTTAGTAGCTTTATATTTTATATTGTTGAATATTATAAAGGGGAAAACATATGAGAAAAAAAGTCATGATATCTTTAATGTTAATGACGTTTCTTTCCGCTGTGGAAGGAACGATTGTTAGTACAGCAATCCCTCGTATAACGAGTGATTTATCAGGCGTTGAACTTGTTAGCTGGGTATATGCGATTTATATGCTCGCAACTGCAGTCTCGACTCCAATCTACGGAAAACTAGCCGATTTATTCGGACGTAAAAAAGTACTGCTCATCGGCGCAGCCATCTTTTTAATCGGTTCTGCACTATGCGGAGTCGTGACATCGATGGAACAATTAATCTTCTTTCGCGCTCTTCAAGGTATAGGTGCCGGCGCTGTTATGCCAATTACAATGACGATTATCGGAGACTTATATAGTGAAGCGAAAGATCGTGCAAAAGCACAAGGCTGGATGAGTGCTGTTTGGGGTGTTTCAGGTGTTGTTGGGCCGCTAGTAGGTGGATTTTTAGTTGATTCTCTTTCTTGGCGCTACATCTTTTTCTTAAACGTTCCATTTGGAATTCTTGCTTGTGCGATGATTGCAATTTCTTACAAAGAGTCAATCAAACCAGCAAAACACCATATCGATTATCCTGGTGCAATCATCTTCTCACTAAGTACAATCGCGTTACTCTATGCACTCTTAACAGGAAGCAGTAAGCAAAACTGGGGCGACATTACAATTATAGGTCTTTTAATCTTTGCGGCTGTTTCATTCCTTATTTTCTTGTTCGTTGAGAGAAAATCTCCGGAACCATTAATTCCGTTAGCACTTTTCTCTAATCGTACGTTATCAACTGTAAATATCCTAACACTGATTGCCGGCGCCATGATTATTAGTATTACAATGTATCTTCCAATCTGGAGCCAAGGTGTATTAGGAAAAAATGCAACAGAAGCAGGACTTATTCTTATGCCAATTCCTGTTATGTGGACATTCGGTGCAATTTTCTCTGGGAATTTGGTTGGTAAGTTACAAACGAAACAAATCATTTTACTTGGAGCTAGCATTTTATCAGTCGCTACCTTCTTATTATTCACATTATCAATTCATTCACCAGCATTTCTAATTTATGTTGCTGTTGGACTATTCGGCCTAGGAATGGGGCTTATTACACCAATTTATATGGTAACCATACAAGCAGCTGTTCCTGCACATACACGCGGTACAGCAGTCGGCTTAAACACATTTATTAATACATTTAGCCAAACATTAGGTGCCGCTATCTTCGGAACAATCTTTAATACGATGATTCATAAACAAGGAATACAAAACGTGGACCTTATCTCAGGCGGGCACGGCACAGCAAATGTCGTAACAAAATCACAAGAAGCATTAGCTTCTAGTGTCCATGTTATTTATATGAGTACATTTGTGCTCGCACTTCTTACACTATTTATCGGTTGGCTTCTATTAAAGCCTAGCAGTCAGACAGCTGAACAGTAATAAAAAGGATGATCGCATATAACGATCATCCTTTTTTTATATCAAGCGTTCATATTTCACAACACTTATTCCTCATTTTCCACCACGTATTTCAGCATGGACAATTTATTGTTCCAAAACTGTTCATAATAGGAAAGCCACTGCTGTAATTCAGCCAACGGCTCAGGCTGCAACCGATATATCTTTTCTCTCCCAACTTTTCTTCCGCTTACTAATTTCGCTTCTGAAAGAATGTGAAGGTGTTTCGCTACAGCTGTACGACTCATTGGAAAGTGATCTGTTATTTTAGAAATTGGTAATTCTTTTTCTGTTAATAACCGGAGTACTTCTCTACGGGTTGGATCAGCAATTGCTTGAAAGACATCATATTTCGCTGCTGATGAGGACACTTATCCTTCAACAACCCTTTTCAGTTTTTCATTTACAATCGCTACCCAGCCGCCTGCCATTCTATCCTGAATAACAGAACTTTTCTCGTTTGCTTTCGGAAGAATTGTATCAGGCTGTTTCCACCCACCATGAATAAGAGTAAACTCCGTTTTATCCCCTAAATCTTTCAAAATAAATGAAACGATCCAACCATCTGTATCCCATGAAAAAGATAAACGATAAGGCTCATCAATTTCTAACACCTTGCATGGAGATGGTCCAAAAGGTGATTGTACATGAAACTCATGTCCTACCTTCGGCTCAAAGTCATTTGGCATAAACCAAGACGTAATCCCTTCTGAAGTTGATACTACATTCCATACTTTTTGAATAGGCGCTTCAAAAATAACTGTTTGTTTAATATCTTGTAATGTATTTTGCTGATCCATACTATTTCTCCTTTATATAGGCCGTTACAATGTAACACCTTTTGGTTTCACTTTATAATATAACACCTTTTAGTTTCACGTCAAGCGATCTCCATTTGCCTGTTGAGAAATTCTCAACATTTTTTCAACAGGACAAACACCAGTGAAACAGTTCCAGCTAGAAAAGAAAAACTGGCCCTACAATCCATTATGAACACTTTACCAATCCATATAATGTCTACTTAAAACATAAAAAAGAGCTGGATCCCCAGCCCTTTTTTATGTTTTATAGACTACCATCGCCGAGAAACAATAAATTTGATTTTCATCGTCATTAATCGATACACCAACTTGATATTTAATATCTACAAACTGTTCATCATCCAGCTTCTTCAAAAACACATTTACGGAATCTTCTAAGTCCTTTTCATGACTTTCATCAAACACCTTAACGCGGATCATGTTAACACCATCCTAGATCACAGCTCTCCGCCGCTCGATTATTGCCACGGTGCGTATCTATGATGCGATAAAACTTACCATCTTCATATATATATCCGTCTTCTAATACATATTGCTTATCTTCAGTATAGACATAAAACTTACCTATCATAAATTTACTTGTATATAATTCTAAATAATTTGATTTAAATCTTGCTACTACCCTATTCGTAATATCAATTTTAATTGTGCGCCCCACCTTCTCTCCCTCCTTTAAAAAGAACGGATTTAGGTATATTGTATTAACGATTTTGCATTTTATGATTAAAAATGAGTGGATATGCCTCTTATTTTTACGAACAATTACCTTTTACAAAAAACACCCTAAAAATCGCCACACAACTTATTGACTCAAATGTCATTTTTATGATATTATATAAAATTTGACATTTTTATACATATGTGTTATCATTAAGAGTAGTTACCACATATGGAGGTGGATGATTTGTTTCAAATTGGTGATAAGATTGTTTACCCTATGCATGGAGCAGGAATAGTCGAAGCAATTGAGGATAAAGAAGTATTAGGACAAACACGTCAGTACTGTGTAATACACATGGTTATTAGTGATATGCAAGTGATGATTCCTGTGGATAAAGTTAAAAGTTCAGGTATACGTTTTGTTGTTGACAAAGATACATTAAACGATGTATTAGTTGATGTTCATAATGGCGAACCTGACCACTCACTCCCATGGAAACAAAGATACAATATAAACATGGAGAAGATGAAAAACGGGAATCTCCTAGACGGCGCTGAAGTTGTTCGTGATTTAATTCACCGCAATAAAGAAAGAGCGTTAAATGCAAGTGAGAAGCAAATGTTAGACAACGCGCGCAGAATTTTAGTTAGTGAAGTTGCACTTGTGCAAGATCTTTCAGAAAATCAAGCAACTGATTTCCTTCAAGATACAATCAATCATTAATATACAAATTTAAAATAGCATTCGGCTATTTTTTTTTGCCTAAACAAGAAAAAGATGTCTACTTACAGACATCTTTTTCTTGTTTTATTTACTATTTAACATCACTAACAACTTCTCTTGACTGTACATCCACACCGTAATAATTAAACATGCAAGCGCCACTTCTGAAAGTGCCATAAATCCAATTGCATAATGACCTGTTAGTTGGAATAGTAACGTTAAAATTAATGGAGGGAAAAATCCTCCTAAACCACCTAAAGCTGCGACAAGTCCATTTACAACCCCTGCTTGCTCAGAAAAGTACATTGGTACTAGTTTGAAGATTGTTCCATTTCCAATTCCAGCGCAGAATGCGACTAGTAAGCAACCAAATGTATATACGTTCATACTTGGCATAAATGATAAAATAATTCCAGATAATGTAAGAGCAATAAATACGAAGATTAAAATTTTAAATGGATTAAATTTATCACCGAGCCAACCACCAATTGGGCGCATAATCGTTGCCAATACGATGAATCCAGCTGTCCGCATACCTGCATCTACTTTTTCAAGTCCGAAATGAGATACTAGGAAATTTGGTAAGTATACTGTAAATGCAACAAATGAGCCAAAAGTTAAGAAATAGAAAATACATAAGAACCAAAGTTTTTCATTTTTGTATACACCTTTTAACTGTTCCATTAATGGTGTGTTCACTTTTCTCTCATTACGATCACCTAGTAAAAAATTCAGAAGTGCGAAAATAGCAAGTAAGATTAAAAAGGATTGGACAGTTGCTCTCCATCCAAATGAAGTCGCAATAACAGGTGCTAAGAAAGATGTAACTGCTGTCCCTGCATTTCCTACACCGTAAATACCATTTACAAAACCGTGACGCTCTTTTGGATAATACTTCGGTAAGGACGTTACCCCTACAGAGAATACAGCTCCGCCAATCCCTGCAAATAAACCGCCAATAATTAAATCCATCATCGAATTCGCAATACTAATATAAAAGACAGGGAATAGTAAAATAATAAAGCTTATAAAGAATAATTTTCTCGCTCCGTAACGATTGGTCCAATAACCAATTGGTATTCGAAGCACCGATCCTAAAATAACGGGTACTGCTGTAACAAGGGAAATTTGTCCTGCTGTTAACGCAATGTCTGCTTTAATAAATGGCATTAGCGAAGATAAAATCACCCATACCATAAAGCCAATAATAAGATTAGAAGTTTGTAAACCTAACTGAAAATTCGGACTTTTCATCCTTTCCGCCTCCTATTTTGTTCAGTATTTCACAATGTGTGTTAATTCCCTCCAGTCTAATCACGTACTTCCGTGATTAGACTGGAAAAAATCAACCACCGCTCACTGGCGGAATCAATGCGACAACATCACCAGATTGTATTTTGTCATCTTCATTTGCATATTCCTCATTGATAGCAACCATAATTTGCTCTGAAACTGCGATATGATGTTCTTTTACAATCATATCCTTTAATTCTGCAACGGTAATATTTTCACAGTCTATTTTTAGCTCGTTTGTTCCGGCTTCTTCTTGTAAATGCGCAAATAATAATACTTGAATCATTTTCTCATCTCCTTTCCAGGTTCTCCATTTGGATAAGGCGTTTTTTCTAATTGATCACCAATCCATGAATCGCCATCTTCCCAAAACTCCTTTTTCCAAATCGGAACAATTTGTTTAATGCGTTCCATGATGTATTCATTCGCTTCATACGCAGCTTTCCGGTGCGGTGTTGATACAGCAACAACAACGGCGATATCCGAAATTTGAAGTGTGCCGATGCGATGTGTAATCGCAACGTGTGTCCCAAGCCACTTCTCTTTCACTTCATCTCCAATTTTTGCAAGCATTTTTTCAGCCATTGTCTTATAGGCTGCGTACTCTAAATATAACGTACGGCGCCCTTTTGTAAATTCTCTTACAGTACCAGTGAAAGTTGTCACAGCACCACATTCACGGCGAATGACTTTATTTGTAACCTCTTCAATTGAAATTGGTGTATCTACTACTTCATAATACCTATGTGTCATCTTGCACCCCTTACTGTTTGTACGAGCCATTTCATATAAGTTTCTTCCTCTGTTATATGGAAAGTTTTATATGTTTCTCGTAAACCTTCTATGGCGTCATTCCAGGTGATAACCGCCATCACATTTTCTACTTGATTTAATAAAGAAATATCCTCAATTGAACGAAGCAAAACTACCTTTGGATAATTTTCTGTTTTATATCCTTCAATTAAAATGAGATCTATTTCAAAAAACTCATATAATCGAATGATTTCCTGCAAAGACCACTTATCCCGAAGAGAAGAAAGTGATAGTAATCCAGCTCCTTCTACACTGCTAACAATCGCACCCGCTTGCCTATGACGTTCACTATCCTTTTGCGGTACCTCAGGATAGCCCCCATGTCCGTGATGCTTAATTGTGGCAACTTTCATACCTTCATGTGAAAAAGCTTGAATCAATTTCTCAGTGAGCGTCGTTTTGCCGCTATTTTGATAGCCGACTATTTGTAAGATTGGAGCGGTTCTGCCCACGGCCACTCACTTCCTTGGCTTGATTCTAGTAATAACACTGAAACTATCATTCCAGCTTCAAATCCTCTTGTTCCTCCTGGTAGTACAATTAAAGCGTTGCTTTCCGCAAGAGAAGAAATTGCGCTTGATTTGTCGAGTCCTACTGGCATAGCTTGTAGCTGGCCATTCATAAACTCTGCCTTTCCCCTTACAAATCGTGTAAATGGATTTGCCTTTGGAAAATCTTTCTGTAATACGGCATCTGTACGATATGCATGTGGTTCTTTCGCATGAAGGAATGTTTGCATAACCGGATGAACAAGTAATTCAAATCCGACATAACAAGCAGCCGGGTTACCGGATAACCCAAACAACAGCTTCCCAGTTACTTCAGCTACAGTCGTTACACTCCCTGGCCGCATCGCAATTTTATTAAAAAGAACATTGGCATTTAATTTTTCATAAATCGCAGGCAAGTAATCATAATCACCTACCGAAACACCGCCCGTTGTAATCAATATATCCACTTCATCCAGTGCCGCTTTTACAGCTTCATAGCAAACCTCTAAATCGTCAGCAAGTTGCCCATAATATTTGACTTTCCCGCCGGCTTTAGTAATTTGAGCTGCAATCATATAAGAATTACTATTTCTAATTTTTCCTGGCTGAAGTGGTTCATGTACTTCTAACAATTCACTTCCAGTTGTTATAATCCCAACTACAGGCTGTTTTATCACGTTTACTGAACTATAGCCAAATGTAGCTAAAAGCGCCGCTACACCAGGATTAATCTTCGTGCCTTTTTTCACAAGTATTTGATTTCGTTTTACATCTTCACCTTTAAATGAAACATTATCACCAGCTTGAAAAGAACGTTTTAACTTCATATATGTTTTTCCGTTTCTTTCAAATCCTTCTGTCAGCTCCAACATAACAACTGCGTCGCAATCTTTTGGAATCGCTGCCCCGGTCATAATCCGAACTGCCTCGAAGCTCTTTACTTCATCTGTAAAAACAGAACCAGCTCCGATTTCTCCTATCACTTCAAACTCAATCGAATGATTTTGACTCGCCTCTTTCGTATCTTCTGCTCGAATCGCAAATCCGTCATAGGGAGAACGATCAAAATGAGGGACATCATGATCTGCTACAACATCTTCTCCAAGAATTTTCCCGTAGCTTTCGGTAATAGAAACTTTTTCTGTTTCACCTTGCTCAGCATACCTCATCACCCTCGCTACTGCTTCAGCAACTGGAATTGGTACTCGTTTTTCTAACATTGTTTTCACCCCATATTTGCAAAATATCACATCTTGATTACACTTTATATTGTACAATGCTAATCATAATAGCAATTACTTCAAGGAGGAATCCCATGTCTTCATTCACTCACTTTAATGACCAAGGCCGTGCAAAAATGGTCGATATTAGCGATAAAAAAGTAACAGTACGAACAGCAATTGCTCGTTCTAGCATCTTAGTTACAAAAGAAATTTATGATAAAATCTCCCATAATGAAATTGGTAAAGGCGATGTATTAGCCGTCGCACAAATTGCTGGTATTATGGCTGCAAAACGCACTTCTGATATTATTCCGATGTGCCACCCTTTACTTCTAAAAGGAGTAGATGTCTCCTTCGACTGGGAAACAGCGAAAGAACAATATCGTCTGCTTATTGAAGTAAAGGTCAAAACAGAAGGTAGTACTGGCGTTGAAATGGAAGCTTTAACAGCAGCTTCTGCGACCGCTCTTACTGTGTATGATATGTGTAAAGCTGTTGATAAAGGTATGATTATCGGCGAGACATATTTACTTGAAAAAACAGGCGGGAAGAGTGGAGACTACGCGAGAAATCCACATTCCTAATCCTTTGAACCTAAAGGTTTTCCTTTAGGTTCATCCTATATATCTTGCATATAATCCCTTCGCCACCGTCGTATCATTCGTTCCGTGAATAAACGCTCTACCATCTGTAAATAACACAAAACGATATTCATCAATCAGAAACGATAATAAGTACGGTGTCATTTGTACATCCACACTTTTTTGTAAGCGCTTTTTAATTTCTTTTAGGTTAAGAATTTGTGGCACTCCCGGACGGATTTGCACCGTATTTCGTCCACATAATACTTCGGTTTTCATTTGCGATTCAAACGCTATACTTGGATACGTGCGCAGTTTTCCACAAGATAAACACGTATCTTTTTTCTGTCTATTTACTTTAAACGCCATATACTGATTGTTCCAAAGATCAAATGACAGCATCGTTTCACGAAGCGCCCCAAAATCTTCTACCAATATTTTAAGTGCCTCTGTCACTTGATGACTGGAAACTATTTGTACAGCTGGCTGTATAATTCCAGCCGTATCACATGTCGCGCCGCTTGATGGATGCTCCATCAAACAACGGAAACACGGTGTTTTCCCAGGAATAATTGTATATGTGACGCCGTAGCTTCCAACGCATCCTCCGTATATCCAAGGAATATTGTATTTTTGTGAAATATCATTAATGAGAAGACGTGTTTCAAAATTATCAGTCGCGTCTAATATTAAATCTACATTCTGAATGAGCTCTTCCATTTCTTGCACCGCTACATCCGTTACAACCGGTACGATTTCTACTTCAGAATTAATCTGCCTTAAACGTTCAGCCGCTGCAACTGCTTTTGGCTTATACTCTTTTGCATCTGCTTCTGTATATAACTGTTGCCTTTGTAAGTTGCTCCACTCGACATAATCGCGGTCTGCAATCGTCAGTTTTCCAATTCCCGCCCTCACAATCGCCTCTGCATTTGCTGCGCCTAGTGCACCGGCACCAATAATGAGTACATGCTTTTCTCTTATTTTCCTTTGTCCTGTCCCGCCAATTCCCGAGAACAATATTTGTCTTGAATAACGCTCCTGCACGCTGCATCCCCCTTTCTTATCCTCCGATATAAGACATTTCAATTTTCGGACGATTATTTGCACTTTCTTCAGTCCGCTCATCAGAATACCGATCTGTCCGGTATTCCCATACAGCTTTCACTACCTCTAATAAATCGGAATCAGAAATTCCTGTTCGAAGGAGCGTCCGTAAATCCTTTCCTTTCGTTGCAAATAAACACGTATAAAATTTCCCCTCTGCCGAAATCCGTGCTCTTGTACAAGAAGAACAGAAAGATTCAGAAACTGAGGTAATGAATCCAACTTCCGCATCACTTCCGGCATAACGATAGCGCTTCGCAACCTCTCCAAAATAATGAGGTTCTGCAGGTTCAATCGGATATACCTTGCTAATCTTTTCAATCAACTCTTGTTTCGTAATGACTTGTTCAAAATTCCATCCGTTCGTACTGCCAACGTCCATAAACTCGATAAAGCGAAGCGGAATTCCCTGCTCTTTAAAATAAGAGGCCATCGGAAGAATTTGACTATCATTCATTCCTTTTTTCACAACCATATTCACTTTCACATCAAGTCCAGCTTCTTTTGCTGCCGCAATCCCTTTTAGCACAGGTTTTGTACTAATATTCCTTCCGTTAATTTTGCGAAATACCTCGTCCTCTATCGCATCTAAACTAACATTCACTCGGTGTAATCCCGCTTCCTTTAACGCCTCTGCTTGTTTTGTTAAATGAATACCGTTTGTTGTAAGTCCAATATCCGTTAAACCTTCAAGCTTCACAAGCCGTTCAATAAGCTTTGGTAAATCTTTTCTGAGCAGCGGTTCACCGCCTGTTAATCTAATTTTCTTTACACCTAGGTTTACAAATAATTTTGCTAATCGTTCAATCTCATCAAATGTAAGCAAAAATTCTTCTTGCAAAAATGCATAATCAGGTCCGAATACTTCAGCTGGCATACAATATATACACCGAAAATTACAACGATCAATGACAGAGATGCGTAAATCTTGAAGTGGACGCCCTAAAGAATCTGTAATCTTCTCATGCATCGTCACCCCTCCTTTTCTGCTAAATTCTATCTGTCTTCATTCTATTATAATATATTTTTAAACTGCGATGTTTTTGCTTAAGCTCTTTATTCATTTTCTATGTTTTTTAGTTGCCTCCATCATAGAAAAGAAGAAGAAGGTACGTTGTGATATTTCTCACATCGCCTTCTTCATTCAAAAATTCTTCACAAATTCGTTCAAATTTTATTCACATTTCAGATACAATTACTTTATTTGTGTACGATATTCTTCTCCCCACTCACGCATAAGAGTAATAATTGGTGTAAGAGATTTTCCGAATTTCGTTAAAGAATACTCCACTTTTGGTGGAACTTCTTTATATACCTCACGGTGAATGACACCTGCAGCCTCGAGCTCTCTAAGCTGCCTTGTTAACATGCGTTGTGTAATACCAGGCATCAATCTTAAAAATTGATTAAAGCGTATCTCTTCAGCATTCATCAAATGAAACAAAATAACGCCTTTCCATTTTCCACCGATTACATCAAGCGTTACTTCTACTGAACAACGATTTATATGTTTCTGTTCCATATTTTCACTCTCCATTAGTATACAAATTGATACTATATGCTAAAAATGTGCGTACTTACATCATTCATTGTACTATTGTAGAATCAATTTTGTAATCAACTTACTATAAAAAAGTAAATTAAAAAAGGTGGTTGTTTAAATGAAACCTACAAAAGAAGAAATTTTAAAAGCGTATCAATTTAGACATGCATGTAAAGAATTTGATGTAAATAAAAAAATCCCTGATGAGGATTTTCATTTTATTTTAGAAACTGGTCGTCTTTCTCCAAGTTCATTCGGCTTCGAGCCTTGGAGATTTGTTGTCATTCAAAACCAAGAATTGCGCAACAAACTACTCCCTGTAGCATGGGGTGCACAAAAACAATTACCAACAGCAAGTCACTTTGTCATTATATTAGCTCGTAAAAAAGAAGAGATGATTTATAACTCATCCTATATTTCTAACTTTATGAAAAACATTCAACACCTCCCTGAAGAAGTGATAACGATGAAACGTGGTTTTTATAAAGAATTTCAAGAGTCTGATTTTCAATTACTAGAAAGCGACCGTGCCATGTTTGATTGGGCTTCTAGACAAACCTATATCGCTCTCGGAAATATGATGACTGCCGCTGCCCAAATCGGCATTGATTCTTGTCCTATTGAAGGGTTCAATAAAGAAAAAGTAGAAGCTGTTTTAAAGGAAGAAGGTATTCTTTCAGATGAATCATTCGGTGTTTCTGTTCTAGTTGCTTTCGGTTATCGCGCAGAAGAACCGAAACATGATAAAACTCGTCAATCAATGGATACGATTGTTGAATGGATTAAGTAATGTAAAAGAGTGTCTACAAAAGACACTCTTTTTTCCGCATGAAAGGCAAATTTGTTCACAGCTAAAAATCACTTTATCACTTATAAATAAAAAGAAATTTCTTGCATTTTCACCATGTTTACATCCACAATAAGAAGTAGACTGCTTTAAAAAGAAAGGTGATTGCTGTGACAAACCGTACGGCATTATCAAACGATTTAAAAGAACTCCTTGCATCTGTTGAATATAAAGCACAGATTAATAAAGGACATTATATTTTCCAAGAAGGCGTGGAAGCGAAAGAACTCTATATTATTCACTCTGGAAAAGTACAAATTAGTAAAATTAGCGCTGATGGCCAAGAGTTAACACTTCGCATTTGTTCGAAACACGATATTATTGGAGAATTAACATTATTTACGGAGAATGCAAAATATTTATTGAATTCGAAATGCCTCGAGGATGTTGAGGTTGGCGTCATTAAACGGGATGCTTTAGAAAAGGCATTGCTTCAAAAACCTGCTCTCGCATTTGAATTTATGAAATGGATTAGTGAACATTTACGAAGAATGCAAACAAAATTTCGTGATTTAGTGTTACATGGAAAAAAAGGAGCTCTTTACTCTACACTTATTCGCATGACAAACAGTTATGGCATATTAAAAGAGAATGGCATTCTTATCGATCTACCTTTAACAAACCAAGAGCTTGCGAATTTCTGTGCAACCTCACGTGAAAGTGTAAACCGTATGTTAAATGATTTAAAAAAACAAGGAATTATTTCTATTCATAAGGGAAAGATTACGATTCATAATTTGCAATTTTTAAAATGTGAAATTGCTTGTGAAGATTGTCCTGCCTCTATTTGTAGTATTGAGTAGCCTCTCTATTTGAGATGCTACTCTTTTTTCTTTCTCCTTGATTCTACAAAAAACCTACATTTTGTGATGTGTAAAATATCACACCTTTCCCATAAAATGTTACGAATCTGATTTTTTGACAATCTGTTGAACTGTGATAGATATCACATCTCTGTTTTGCACGCTCTCTTATAGTGAAAGTAAGCAAGAGAGACGCAATAAAGGAGTGAACAGTATGAAAAAGAAACCTTCAGCATTAATGAAACGTTTAAAATATTTTTCTCCAATAGATCGCTATAACGATAATCATACACAAGAAACATACGAAGATCGCGAATGGGAAAATGTGTATAGAAAACGATGGCAACACGATAAAGTAATCCGCTCTACACACGGCGTTAACTGTACTGGCTCTTGTAGTTGGAATATTTACGTAAAAGATGGAATTGTGACTTGGGAAGGTCAAGAACTTAACTACCCATCCACTGGTCCTGATATGCCAGACTTCGAACCAAGGGGATGTCCGCGTGGAGCAAGTTTTTCTTGGTACATCTATAGTCCGCTTCGCGTGAAATATCCATATGTACGCGGTGTTCTTTGGAATATGTGGCAAGAGGAGCTACAAAATCATAAATCACCATTAGACGCTTGGAAAAGTATCGTAGAAAACCCTGAAAAAGCACATACTTACAAGCAGGCACGTGGTAAAGGTGGATTCATCCGTGCAAATTGGGATGAAGTATTACAACTTGTTGCCGCTTCTTTACTTTATACAGTAATCAAGTACGGTCCAGACCGAAACGTTGGTTTCTCACCAATTCCAGCCATGTCAATGCTGAGCCATGCTGCTGGTAGTCGCTTTATGCAGCTTATGGGTGGACCGATGCTTAGCTTCTACGATTGGTACGCTGATTTGCCACCAGCTTCCCCGCAAATTTGGGGTGATCAAACCGACGTACCAGAAAGTAGTGATTGGTATAACTCAGGTTACATTATGACTTGGGGTTCAAACGTACCAATGACAAGAACACCAGATGCCCACTTCTTAGCAGAGGTGCGCTATAAAGGAACGAAAGTTGTTTCCGTAAGCCCTGACTTTGCGGAATCCACAAAATTTGCTGATGACTGGATTAGCGTAAAACAAGGTACAGACGGTGCACTTGCGATGGCAATGGGGCACGTCATCCTACAAGAGTTTTACGTAGATAAACAAGTGGAATACTTCACAAATTACGCAAAACAATATACTGATTTCCCATTCTTTGTCACACTCAAACAACAAGGAGACCAATTCGTTGCAGATCGTTTCTTAAATGCGAATGATATCGGCCGTGAAACAAAACTTGGCGAATGGAAACCTGTTCTTTGGAACGATAACACGAAAGATTTCGCAACACCTCATGGCACAATGGGTTCACGTTGGGATAATGAAAAGAAATGGAACTTGCGTTTAGAAGATGAACAAACAGGCGAAAAAATTGATCCACGTCTTTCCTTACTTGGTATGGAAGATGCAGTGAGAACTGTGCAGATCCCCTACTTCTCTGATGATGGAAACAAAGTATTAGAACGAACAATTCCAGTGAAAAAAATCACTACAGAAGAAGGCGACGTTTTCGTTACAACCGTGTACGACTTAACGTTAGCAAACTACGGTGTTAATCGCGGACTTGGCGGGCAGGAACCGAAAGATTTCAATGATGATGTTCCATTTACACCAGCATGGCAAGAAAAAATGACTGGAGTAAAGCGAGAACTTATTATTCAAATCGCTCGCGAGTTTGCTCAAAATGCCGTTGATACAAACGGTCGCTCGATGATTATTGTCGGCGCTGGTATTAACCATTGGTTTAACTCTGATACGATTTACCGTGCGGTTCTAAACCTTGTTCTTCTCGTTGGTGCACAAGGTGTAAACGGCGGTGGTTGGGCGCATTATGTTGGGCAAGAAAAGCTACGACCAGCAGAAGGTTGGCAAACTATCGCAATGGCAAAAGACTGGCAAGGTCCGCCGAAACTACAAAACGGTACATCCTTCTTCTATTTCGTAACAGATCAATGGCGTTATGAAGATACACCAGTCGGACATTTAGCATCGCCAGTTGTCGGTAACTCACGCTATCAACATCACGGTGATTACAATGTGTTAGCTGCTCGCCTTGGCTGGCTACCTTCGTATCCAACGTTCGAGAAAAACGGAATTGAAATTTATAAAGAAGCTGTCGCTAGTGGCGCAACAACACAGGAAGAAATCGGGAAATACGTTGCGCAGAAGCTAAAAGATAAAGAATTGAAATTTGCCATTGAAGACCCTGATAACAAAAATAACTTCCCGCGCAACTTATTCGTATGGCGCGCAAACTTAATTTCAAGTTCCGGTAAAGGACACGAATATTTCTTAAAACATTTATTAGGTACAACAAACGGATTAATGAATGACGATAGCGATTCATTACGACCAGAAGAAATAAAATGGCATGAGGAAGCACCTGAAGGAAAGCTTGATCTACTAATCAACTTAGATTTCCGTATGGCTGGAACAGCACTTTATTCTGATATCGTTTTACCTGCTTCAACTTGGTATGAAAAACACGATTTAAGCAGTACAGATATGCATCCGTTCGTGCATCCATTTAATCCAGCAATCGGTTCTCCGTGGGAAGCTCGCTCTGACTGGGATATTTTCTGTTCCCTTTCGAAAGCAGTCTCTAATTTAGCAACAGAACTTGACCTTGAACCAATGAAAGAAGTTGTTGCAACACCACTTCTTCATGATACACCGCAAGAATTAGCACAACCACTTGGCAAGATTAATGACTGGAGCAAAGGTGAGTGTGAACCAATACCAGGAAAGACAATGCCGCAAATTCATGTTGTAGAACGAGATTATAAAACGATTTATGACAAGATGACAGCGCTTGGACCAAACGCTGGAAAACAGCCTATTGGTACGAAAGGGATTTCCTGGTCAGCAGAAAAAGAATATGAACAATTAAAGAGTAGATTAGGTGTTGTTCGTACTGATTCTATCGCAAAAGGATGCCCTAACATAACAGAGGCAATCAATGCTGCCGAAGCAGTGTTAACCCTTTCTTCTACAACAAATGGTCATATGGCCGTAAAAGCTTGGGAAGCTCTTGAAAAACAAACAGATTTACAGCTTCGTGATTTAGCTGAAGAACGCGAAGAAGAATGCTTCACATTCGAACAAATTACAGCGCAGCCAAAAACGGTAATTACATCCCCTGCTTTTACTGGTTCCGAAAAAGGAGGACGTCGTTACTCACCATTTACAACGAATGTCGAGCGTCTTATCCCTTGGAGAACGATAACAGGGCGACAATCTTTCTACTTAGATCACGATATGATGAAAGAATTTGGTGAAACGATGGCAACATTTAAACCAATCTTGCAACATAAACCGTTCCGTAAATCACGCCCTGAAGTAGAAGGGAAAGAAATTACACTGAACTATTTAACACCACATAATAAATGGTCAATTCATAGTATGTACTTCGATTCATTACCGATGTTAACGCTATTTAGAGGTGGTCCAACTGTTTGGATGAACAAAGACGACGCTGCCGAAGCTGGCGTTAATGATAATGACTGGATCGAATGCTTCAACCGTAACGGTGTTGTTGTGGCACGTGCCGTCGTAACGCACCGTATACCAAGAGGAATGGCCTTTATGCACCACGCACAAGATCGTCATATTAACGTGCCTGGTACGAAATTAACAAGCAACCGCGGAGGAACGCATAATAGTCCAACCCGCATTCATGTCAAACCAACACATATGATTGGTGGATACGGCCAATTAAGCTATGGATTTAACTACTATGGTCCAACCGGTAACCAGCGTGACTTAAACGTCGTAATCCGCAAACTGAAGGAGGTAGATTGGCTTGAAGATTAAAGCGCAAGTCGGAATGGTAATGAACCTAGATAAATGCATCGGCTGCCATACTTGTAGCGTAACATGCAAAAACACCTGGACGAATCGTCCAGGTGCTGAATATATGTACTTCAACAACGTGGAAACAAAACCAGGTATCGGTTATCCAAAACAATGGGAAGATCAAGAAAAATATAAAGGCGGCTGGGAATTAAAAAACGGTGAAATCCAGCTAAAGTCTGGTTCAAAAATGAAACGTCTTATGAACATTTTTCATAATCCAGATCAGCCTACAATCGATGATTACTTTGAGCCTTGGAACTATGATTATGAAACATTAACAAACAGCCCGCAGCGAAAACATCAACCAGTAGCTCGTCCGAAGTCAGCAATTACAGGCGAATTTATCGACAAAATTGAATGGGGACCAAACTGGGAAGATGATTTAGCAGGTGGACATATAACAGGATTACAAGATCCGAACATCAAGAAAATGGAAGAAGAGATTAAAACAGATTTTGAGAACGTCTTTATGATGTACTTACCTCGCATTTGCGAACACTGTATGAATCCATCTTGCGTTTCTTCTTGTCCATCTGGCGCAATGTATAAACGTGAAGAAGATGGGATTGTCCTTGTCGACCAAAATGCATGCCGTGCTTGGCGATTCTGTGTATCTTCTTGTCCATATAAAAAAGTGTATTTCAATTGGCAAACAAATAAAGCAGAGAAATGTACAATGTGTTTCCCGCGTATTGAAGCTGGTATGCCAACAATTTGTTCTGAAACATGTGTAGGACGTATTCGTTATATCGGAGTTATGTTATATGACGCTGACAAAGTAAAAGAAGCTGCTTCTGTCGAAGACGAAAAAGATTTATATGAATCTCAGCTTACTGTTTTCCTAGATCCAAACGATCCAGAAGTAGCAGCTGAAGCGAAAAAACAAGGTATTCCTGAAGAATGGATTAAAGCGGCTCAAGAGTCACCTATTTATAAAATGATCATTGATTGGAAAATCGCCCTTCCTCTTCATCCAGAATATCGTACAATGCCGATGGTTTGGTATATCCCACCGCTCAGTCCAATTATGAATATGGTGGAAGGAAAAGGAAGTAACTGGAAAGCAGAAGAAATTTTCCCTGCTATTGATAACATGCGTATTCCAATTCAATATTTGGCCAACTTACTGACAGCAGGCGATGAATCACATATTCGTCTTACATTGAAAAAAATGGCTGTTATGCGAACGCATATGAGAGCACTGCAAATTAATAAAGAACCAGATGAAGCTGTATTAGCAAACTTAGGCTTAACGAAAGAAGATGTGGAAGATATGTATCGCCTTCTTGCTATCGCAAAATACAAAGATCGCTTCGTTATCCCTACATCTCACCGCGAACAAGTTGCAGATTTATATAGTGAGCAAGGAAGCTGCGGTCTTTCCTTCGCAGGTGGTCCAGGTTCTTGTATGACGATCTCTTAAATAAAGGAGGCAGGCAAATATGAAACAAAGTTTACAAACCACTTTTTCTTGTTCTTCCTTTCTTCTCTCCTATCCTGAACTAGGTTGGAGAGAAGCTTTACTAGAATTACAGGAAGAGATTCAAACGATTGAACACGAAGAAATCCGAGCATCACTTACAACATTTATAAAACAAGCACTAGAAAAAACAAACGATCAACTTATTGATTCTTACGTATATACATTCGACTTCGGAAAGAAAACAAATATGTACCTTACTTACATGAACACAGGTGAACAAAGAGAACGTGGAATTGAATTATTAGAGTTAAAACAGCACTATCAAAAGGCTGGCTTTGCAGCAACAGACAAAGAACTACCTGATTATTTACCACTTCTACTTGAGTTTCTTGCAAACGCGAATGAAGAAGATAGCGAACCGATTATGAGTAAATACACGAAAAATATACAAGCATTGCACAAGCAGCTACAAGAAGCAAATTGTATGTACGAACCAATTATCGCTGCCATTCTCCTCGCTATCGATGCCTGGGGAGTACAAGCGAATTAGAAAGGAGTGTCGTCAAAATGATGGATCAATTTTTATGGGTACTGTTTCCCTATATCATTTTCGCAATCTTTATCGGCGGACACATTTTCAGATACAACTATGATCAATTTGGCTGGACATCAAAATCTAGCGAACTATTAGAAAAGAAAATGCTCCGAATCGGAAGCTTGCTCTTCCACTTTGGCATTATGTTCGTAATCGGTGGACATATCATGGGAATATTAATTCCAGAATCCGTATACAGCTCTTTCGGTATTTCAGAGCATACGTATCATATGGCCGCTATCGGCTTCGGTCTTCCTGCTGGAATCGCTTCTATCGTCGGATTAGTCATTTTAATGTACCGCCGCTTTACAGTAAAACGCATTATCGCAACAAGTACAAAAGGAGACTACATGGCCCTTGTCCTCTTATTCATCGTAATGTTAGCAGGCCTATCCTCTACATTTTTCAATATTGATGCAAAAGGATTTGATTATCGAACAACAATCGGCCCATGGTTCCGCAGCCTCTTTGTTTTCCAGCCGAAAGCAGAATATATGGCAGAAGTACCTCTTTGGTTTAAAATCCATATCATTGCAGCAATGGGGCTCTTTGCAACATGGCCATTTACAAGACTTGTACATGTCTTCAGCGTTCCTATGAAATATTTACGACGCAGTTATGTGATTTATCGTAAAAGACAGCCTATTGAATCTGAAAAAGCAAAAATTTAATAAAAATAGCACCTATCTCATAATAGGAGGATAGGTGCTATTTTTTACATTCATATTCTATGTTTGTTGTTTTTACTATCTTACAACACTTGAATCCCAAGCATCATTGTTACCGAATTTATACCACACTCCACCGATTTGTTGCCAACCTGTTTGCAACAGAAAAGACTCCACTCGTTGTCTAACATTAGAACAAATTTGCGCAATATATAAGAATCATTGCGAGTGTCCTCTCATGTTATTATCCTTGCTCTTCTCACTGTTTCCCTTGTAAACGGAGCAGACGAAAACGGATGATATGTTATAAGTATGTGAAAAACCCCCCCGCTTTTGGCAGGAGGGTTTTCTATAGACCAGGCGCCGAATCAAAATTATCCGTATTCGGTGCAGCCTGTAAGATGCCAGTTGCGTTTATACCGGAATCTGTATTTCCACTTGCTCCTGCAGGTGCTCCTTTCGTATACGTTGTAGTTATTGTATCTCCTGGCTGTAAACAAACCTTTGTTGTTGTTCCAATTACTGTCACAACATCAATATAAGTTGGTCCAGATGCTCCACTATACGTCTTTGATGCACTAAATGAAGTATCCCTTAAATTATCTCCCGTAAATAGATTTCCATAGTTATTAACAATAATAAATTCTTTAATATTTGCCGGCATTACCAGTCAACCTTTCTTTTACGAACCTAATGTTAATTCACTTGTTTCTAACGGAGGAATAAATACAGTCCCCCTCGGCACCTCTGCTGGCATGCGCTTCCCATTTAAAAAGGTGGCAACGCTTGAAGCCCCAGAACCAGCATATATTTTCGCTACAGCAAATGGTTCGATACTAAAACAATCGCCTACATTTACCGCTCCTCGATTATTTATAATTTTAATCTTCCGAAGAAATGCACTCATAAGTAACCTCCCTTCTAAGAAAAGGATTCTTTTGTACACTGTATGCAAAAGAAAAAAACTTGAAACAAACACGTTTCAAGTTTTAAGAACGAACTATTGAATTTCACCTTCATATTGCAGCATACCGCCGACCATATTTACCGTTTTAAACCCTTGTTCATTTAAATAGTGACATACATTTTCACTACGCATTCCTGATCTACAAATAAAGATATATTCATTTTCTTTATCAAAGAAGTCGACTTTATTTGGGATATCACCCATTTTAATATGTACAGCTTCTGGAATTTTCCCTTGTGCTACTTCCTCATCTTCACGCACATCTACTAAAAATAATGTTTCTCCATTTTCTAAACGTTCTTGCACTTCTTCTGTTGTAATTGTTTTTACTTCCGTCATATCCATAATTCCTCCTTATATACAATGTAACTCTAAGTAATCAGCTTTTTCTTTACTCATCTATTCATCTCCAATTTTAGCATGCAAAATTACGAACGCAAACACTTGAAACTTCTTATCTTTTTATTGTTTCTCAGCACAATTGCAAATGAATCTATTTACAAATATAGCTTTTACATTGTATCCTCAATATACTTGTTTTACGAAAGGAGTCACTTGAAATGACACTTGTTCTTTTCATTATAGGTCTCATTTTTTTAACTCTTGCTATCATTTCACTTGGTGTATTTAACAAAAGTAAGCCTACACAATCTTCTCAAGAACGATCATTCCTCTATTTATTAATCGGCATTGCTTGTTTAGGATTGTGCATTGCAACATACCTCTTCCGTTTAAAAATCATCTAAAAAAAGGTGCCTGCTTAACGACTTGCACCTTTTCTTTTACACATGGCTAGACACTCTTCTCCTTAAAAACTCATCCACTTTCTTTTCAAATAAATGAACATCTATTACTCCAGCCATATGACCATTTATACTTTCAATCTCATACACTTCCGCATACTTCCCTTGCTTCCTAAGCACGTCTACCATTTGATAATTATAACGAGAAGGTTGCAACAAATCTTGTTTGCACGGAATCATAAGCACATCTGCCTCGATTTGAAAAAGTGCTTCTTCTAAAGAAGAAAAGCCGTGAGCAAGATCATGTAATAATGTGGCCTTTGCTGTATACATCCATGAATTCGCATCAACAAAAGTAATATTTTGAAGTGTCAACGTATTTATATTTTGTTCAAATGACAGTAATGCCGAGAAATTCTCATAAGGTGCTGTTTCTGCACTATTACGCTGAAATGTCGTTTCATAATAGTGAGCATCAAATGAATTTATAAACATCATTTTTCCTGCTACATGTAATCCTTTCATTGGCTGTTCGTCCCTATAATTTCCATCATTCCACTTCGGATCTAACTGAATAGCTTCGATTGCATTTTGCAGAACATTAACCGACGTTACAACCGGATTTTGCGGGTTCGTAATTACACCAATCATTCGCTCTACCATATCCGGATAATGAACAGCCCATTGCTGTGCAATCATTCCACCAGCTGAAGGCCCTATGACAGCATGCAATCTTGTAATTCCCATGGCTTTCACTAATTCATATTGCACACGTGCCACATCTAAAAACGTAAATACCGGAAACTCCATCCCATATTCAAATCCTGTTATTGGATTGATTGATTTTGGACCCGTTGTCATTACGTAAGGATTCTTCACTTGTACATTGCAAATATTATCGGTACATATTACAAAATAGCGATCTGTATCAATTGCTTTCCCCGGACCAATCAGTCCATCCCACCAGCCAGGAAATGGATCCTCTTCCGTATATTTTCCCGCGGCATGGCTTGTTGCACTAAAATAATGACAGACTAAAATCACATTTGATTTTTCCCGATTTAATTTACCGTATGTCTCATATCCAATCTGAACAGGAATTTTCATGCCGTTTTCAAATGTGAATTCTTTTAAATAAAAGTTTTCTTTTTTCACATGTAGCAATTTTTCCCCTCCTTCACTACATTGCTTCCAACATGTTCATTCATATATTTTTCAGCTTATAAAAAGAGAAACTTTCTCTTAAAGGAAATTTATATATATAAAATGAAATTCCTTCTTACTCTCTTAAATAAGTGCATAATATACAAAAATCCCCACAAACTAACATTATCTAACATCATTAAAGAGGGAATACATATGATATGGAAATGGTTTCGCAAGAAAAAAAATTCAAGTAAAACAGATTCAAAAGAGCAAGCTCAAGCTACTCAGCAAGACAAGCAAGCACAAAACAAACAACAGCAAGCTGCTCAGCAAGACAAGCAAGATCAGAACAAACAACAGCAAGCTGCTCAGCAAGACAAGCAAGATCAAAACAAACAGCAGCAAGCTACTCAAGGTACGAAACAAGACAAGCAAGATCAAAACAAACAACAGCAAGCTGCTCAAGATACGAAACAAGATACACAAACGCAGCAAAATAATAATAGCAATAGCATTTATGATTTCAGTAAACCTGAGAAAGAAAAGGCTCACTCTCTCCAAGATTTATTAGAAAACCTAAAAGCATCTAGTGATTTTGTAAGTTATCATACGTCAGATGATGAAACAATGCCGTACTGGATTTCTTATTATCGGCCATCACTTGATGGGGAAAAATTACAAAAATATTTAATGCCAGCATTACTAGAGCGTACATACTCTACATTAGAAGAATTAAAAGAACATATTCCGATGAGCGGGATTACGATTACAAACGACCTTCAAAAAATTGAAGATATGGTTTTAAAAGGGCATGCGATCGTACAGTTACATAAACAAGATCAAAAATGTATCTTAGCAAATATCACAATTGATAATTATCGGGCACCATCCATTCCCTTAAATGAATCTACAGTTATTGGTCCACAAGAGGGATTTGTAGAGGATATTGATACGAATATTAACTTAGTACGTAAACGCCTTCCGGTGTTAGCACTACAAACAAAAGAAGTTATCATTGGGACGTTCTCTAAAACAAAAGTTGTCATGATGTATTTAGAGAATCTTGCTGAAAAAGGCAGTGTTGATTATTTAGAAGAATCACTTCGTACAATTGAATACGATCAAATCAACGACAGCTCCTATATTCAAGAATTAATGGGAGAAAAATCAATCTTCCCACTATATATTAATACAGAACGTACAGACCGAGTAACGACCGCATTAATTGATGGGAAAATCGCTATTTTTGTAGATGGTTCACCGAGCGTCTTACTTACTCCTGTTTCATACTTTGATTTTTTCGTTTCACCAGAGGATTACAACGTATCTTGGCTTTACGCTACGTTTTCAAGACTTTTACGACTCATTGCTGTTCTATTTTCCATCTGTGCAGCACCATTATATGTTGCCATTTTAAGTTATCATTACGAATTAATTCCAAGCGATTTACTCGAAACATTAATTTTATCAAGAGCACAAGTTCCTTTCCCACCTTTAATAGAAGCACTCTTTCTAGAACTGGTTATTGATTTACTTAGAGAGGCCGGGGCTAGGCTGCCAATGAAAGTAGGGCAAACACTCGGTATTGTAGGCGGTATCGTAATCGGACAAGCATCTGTACAAGCAGGACTAACAAGTAATATTTTGTTAATCATTGTCGCCTTATCCGCGTTAGCTTCCTTTATCACACCGATTTATAAGATGGGGAACGCAGTTCGCTTACTACGATTCCCATTCCTTTTATTTGCAGAATTAGGTGGACTATTTGGAATTTCACTAGGTTTTATCTTTTTATTTACTCATCTATTCAGGCTTTCTTCTTTACGGAAACCATTCGCGCTCTTTTATCCAGCAAGGAAGCAATCAATAAAAGACTCTTGGGTCCGATTTCCGTTATCTATGATTGATACAAGGGATATTCAAGCAAGACCGCAACACGTAAAAAAATCAGCAACAGGAATTTCAATAAAACATACATCTGATTTTGATGAATAAGAAACGAGGTGCACCTATGAGTAAAGTCAAAACAAAATATCAAATATCTCCCATCTTTGTTTTCTTCTTAGTTCATAGTGCACAGTTCGGTGCTGGAGTTCTCGGGTTTGCACGCATTATTGCTAAAGTTGCAGGCTATGATGCTTGGATTGGCGTTCTTATCACTGGAATCATCATTCATATTCTCGTTTGGGTGATGTATTACTTATTAAAAAATACAAACGGCAACCTAATAGATCTTCATCAGCAAACTTTTGGAAAATGGCTCGGTAATGGCATTAGTATTGTATTCATGTTGTATTTTTTCGCTTTGAGTATATCCGTTGTTCGAACGTATGTTGAGATTGTTCAAGTATGGATGTTTCCTACCGGGTCCACTTGGATGTTCACAATCTTTTTATGTTTATTAAGTTACTACGTCATCTCATCAGGATTTCGCGTCATGACCGGTATCTGTGTACTTTCAATCGTGGGAACATTAGGTTATATTTTTCTTAGTTTTTTTATGTTGCGATACGCACATTGGGAAAATTTACTTCCTATTTTTTCACATTCTTTTGGAGATATTTTAAAAGCATCTCAATTTTCAATTTATAGTATGACAGGCTTTGAAATCTTGCTTATGATATACCCATTTGTGAAGAATCCCGAAAAATCTCATAAATTTGCACAATATGGTGTATTGTTCTCTAACATTTTATATTTATTTAGCACGATTTTGGCATTCGCTTTTTTTAGCGAAAAACAGTTATCAAAAACAATTTGGTCTCAACTTTCCATGACACAAGTTATTAAATTACCCTTTATCGAACGACTAGAATACATTGCCATCTCTGGCTATGCACTTGTAATTCTTACAAGTTCTATTCTTCCATTATGGGCCGCTACAAGAGGAACGCATGAAATCTTTCATGTAAAGCAAAAATACATTTTACTTTCTTTCATACTAATTACCATTATTGTTTCACAACTTTTAACAAACAGGCACGATATCAACGATTTTATTAGTTATATTTCCAAAATTAGTCTTTGGCTTATGTATGTTTACATCCCAATCTTATTTCTTATCGTGTGGGTGAAAAGAAAATGGAAAAAATCAAGAGAAAACTAATTCTTCTTTCATGTATTTGTTTATTCACCATAACAGGCTGTTTGCAAAAAAATATTGTTGATGATGTTCAGTTAATTCAAGGGGTTGTTTTTGATACAGCAAAAAACAATAAAATAAAGGTGACATCGGTTTGTCCGGTGCAACGAAAAGGAAATAAAGTACAGGTCTACGAAGGAGTAGCAAATGCCGTTAAACAAGTAAAAGCTGATACTTCTTTGGAATCTTCTCAACCATTTGCAAGCGGACAAATGCGCATTGCTTTGTTTACTACAAAAATTGCCAAAAAAGGATTGTCGACCTCCTTTGACACATTGGTTCGTGATGTCAGCATCGGAAACTCATTGTATGTTGGATTATTAGAAGGAAATGGACCTGAGCTGTTTAAAGGAAAATATACAACTTCAGCTAATGTTGCTATTTATATAACAAAAATGTTAGAGCATAACATGCAAACAGGCCCCTTACCAACTGATAATTTACATTTAGGTGCATTTCGTTATTATCGTGAAGGCCAAGATTCTTATATGCCTATCCTAAAAAAGAGTAAAGACAAAATCAAACTCACTGGCATTGGACTTTTAAAAAAGGATAAGTATGTCGGAAAAATTGATCAACAAGATATGTTCGTATTTAAGGGATTATTGGAAAAACATCGGTTAGATTCACACGAATTTAAAAGTAATAATGGATATGTAATGATCAATAATATACGCTCCAAGCCAACGTATACTGTAAATGTAAAAGATGGAAAGCCTTCCTTTTTAATTAAAGTAAAAATGGATGCACGCATTCTAGAACTTTCGAAACAAATAAACCTAGAAAATAAAAAGAACACCCAAAAAATATCACGAGAAGTTGAACAACGCTTAAATGCTAAAGCCGCAAAACTTATCAAAAAATTCAAATCTCTAAATGTTGATCCCCTTGGGCTAGGAGCTCAATTTAGACAACACTATAGACCATTTAAATTAGCAGAATGGCAAAAAATGTACAAAGACGTACCTATCACAGTAAAGTATGAGGTTAATATTACAAATTCAGGTGTAATCGAATAATAGGAGATATAGTTTCCTCAAAATGTAAGATAATGATTGAACTCCTCTTTCGGTCATGATACAACGGAGAGAGGAGTTTTTTATACTACTTACAAAATTACTTACATAGAGAAAAAGATATTTACGGGGGAGCTTATGTCTAAAAAGTTAGTAAAGCCTATTTTATATGGTATCCTATTTCTCAGCGTCTTTTTATTTGCTCATACATACTTAAAAAATGTTTCATTTACACGTTATTTACTTGTTGTTGTACCAATGCTACTTGTGGGGATGTTTGGGATTGATCTTGCTGTATCATTTTTAATAAAAAAAGAAGAGTAGCGATAGAGAGAACATCTTATTTTATATAGGATGTTCTTTTTATTAAATAATCTCCTTATGTTACAATGAAACTCGGCACAAAACGAGAAAGGATGAAACAACATGGCTAACGAAAAAGGTTTAGATAAAGGATATGAACTTGTCGCAAAAATGCACGAGGTATTTGGACATCCTGTTACAGATGTACCAACAAAATTAACTGAAGAGCGTGCAAAAATTCGCGCAAGCTTTATGCAAGAAGAGCTAGAAGAGTTTTTAGAAGCTAATACTGTAGAAGATCAATACGATGCATTAATTGACCTTATTTATTTCGCGTTTGGAACATTTGCAGAAATGGGAGTACGTCCTGATAAAGGCTTTGAAATTGTAAACAATGCCAATATGGCAAAACTATTCCCTGATGGAAAACCGCGCTTCCGTGAAGGCGACGGAAAAATTTTAAAACCAGAAGGTTGGCAAGCACCAGAACCACAGTTACGTGCTGAAATTGAGCGTCAACGTCAAGAAGCATTAGCAAAAGCAGGAAAATAAATAGCCCGGTAGCTTCTATTGTTGCGGCTTATTTTGTCAAGCGGTTGATGTGTTGTATCAAATCGCAGATATATTTAAAGAAGCAACGATATATCTAAGAAAGGAGCTCTCTTTATAAGGAGAGCTCCTTTTCTTATTTCTTCTTCTTTTCTGTCGGTTGGCTTTGTTTAGCGAAATTAGATGAATCATCGAAATTTGGTTGCTTTTTACCAGCATTATTACTTCTACCTTTTCCCATATGTAAGCACCTCCCCTCCCTTTTACTATTCCCAAAATAAAAAATCCCCTTCTTTCAAGAGAATTTTTTAATATGTTTCTTTATCCCATTAATGTCCGATTTGTCCAGCATGTCCTGCAGTACTTCCTGCACTTCCAGCCCCCCCATACCATATTGGATGTTGCTGTTGCTGGTGATGACCATGTTGCGGGTGATGCACTTGTTGCTGGTGGTAACCATGATGCTGGTGATGCACTTGTTGCTGGTGGTAACCATGATGCTGATGATGCACTTGTTGCTGGTGGTGACCATGTTGCGGGTTGTGACCGTGATGCTGGTGGTGGCCGTGATGCTGGTGATGACCGTGATGCTGGTGGTGGCCGTGATGCTGGTGGTGGCCGTGATGCTGGTGATGACCGTGATGCTGGTGATGACCATGTTGCGGGTGATGACCATGAATCATTTGTGGAGACGTACCTACTCCTCCTACTAGAATAGGTGGGGTACCACCAAATCCTGGTTGTGAACCAATTGGTGCAGGGAAACCAGTTTGTGCCCCGCCTACAAATGTTGGAAATGTAGTTGGTGCTCCCACAGGAACTCCTCCTTGTGCCCCGCCTACAAATGTCGGAAATGTAGTTGGTGCTCCTACTGGAACTCCTCCTTGTGCTCCGCCTACAAATGCCGGAAATGTAGTTGGTGCTCCTACTGGAACTCCTCCTTGTGCCCCGCCTACAAATGCTGGAAATGTAGTTGGTGCCCCTACTGGAACTCCTCCTTGTGCTCCAGCTACAGATGTAGGGAATCCTGCTGATACGCCCCCCATCCATGTTGGGTTTCCGCCGCATCCTCGCTGCATGGCCCCTGCCTTTAACATATTCGTCTCACCTGACATAAAGCCATGTGATGCGTTATTATTCATCCCTCTCATTTCTTTCACCTCTTCCTCTCAACTTAGCCTACCTTTTTTATCATATTTCACATGAGAGAATAGGTGTTTGTCTACAAATAAATTCCTTCATCACAAAAAAAGAGCAATCCCAAAAAGGACTGCTCTTTCGTATTAGTTTGCAACAATATTAACAAGTTTTCCAGGAACAACAATTACTTTACGAACTGTTTTTCCTTCAATTTGTTCTTTAACTGCCTCAATCGCTAGTTGTTCCATTTCTTCTTTTGATGCGTCTTTTTTCGTTTTCAGTTTTGCACGAACTTTACCCATAACTTGAACAACGATTTCAACTTCATCTTCTACAAGTTTTGACTCATCAAATGTTGGCCAGCTTGCATATGTGATTGTTTCACTGTGTCCAAGTTTGCTCCAAAGTTCTTCAGCAACGTGTGGTGCAACTGGTGCAATCATTTTCACGAAACCTTCTACATATTCTTTCGGAAGAACTTCTGCTTTATATGCATCGTTAATGAACATCATCATTTGAGAGATTGCCGTGTTAAAGCGAAGCTCTGCATAGTCTTCTGTTACTTTCTTCACCGTTTGATGGTATGCCTTTTCAAGTTCTTTATTTGGTGCATCAGTAATTTTCTCACTTAGTTCACCGTTATCTTGAACAAATAGACGCCATACGCGATCTAAGAAGCGACGAGCTCCATCAAGGCCATTTTCAGACCAAGCGATTGAAGCATCTAATGGTCCCATGAACATTTCGTAAAGACGAAGTGTATCTGCACCATGACTTGCTACGATATCATCAGGATTTACAACGTTACCTTTTGATTTACTCATTTTCTCGTTGTTTTCACCTAAGATCATACCTTGGTTAAATAGTTGTTGGAATGGCTCTTTCGTTGGAACCACACCGATATCATATAATACTTTATGCCAGAAACGAGCATATAGTAAGTGAAGTACAGCATGCTCTGCACCGCCGATATAAATATCAACTGGAAGCCATTGTTTTACTTTTTCAGGATCTACAAGTGCTTCGCTGTTGTTTGGATCAATATAACGTAGGTAGTACCAGCAGCTACCAGCCCATTGTGGCATTGTATTTGTTTCACGACGACCTTTTTTACCAGTTTCAGGATCTACAACGTTCACCCACTCTTCAATGTTTGCAAGTGGTGATTCACCTGTACCAGATGGGCGAATATTTTCTGTTTTTGGAAGAACTAGTGGTAATTCTTCTTCTTTCACAGCTGTCATTGTACCATCTTCCCAATGGATAACTGGAATTGGCTCACCCCAATAACGTTGACGGCTGAATAACCAGTCACGAAGACGGTATGTTACTTTTTGATTTCCTGCACTTGTTACTTCAAGCCATTCAATCATTTTTGCAATTGCTTCTTCTTTATTTAAACCATCTAAGAATGCCGAGTTTACGTGCGCACCATCACCTGTATGTGCTTCTTTTGTGATGTCTCCGCCTTTTACAACTTCTTTCATAGGAAGATCGAAGTTTTTCGCAAATTCATAATCACGCTCATCGTGAGCTGGAACTGCCATTACAGCACCTGTTCCGTAAGTTGCAAGAACATAGTCAGCAATCCAAATTGGTAATTTCTCACCGTTTACTGGGTTAATTGCATAAGCACCAGTGAATACGCCTGTTTTTTCTTTCGCAAGTTCTGTACGCTCTAAATCACTTTTCGCTTTTACAGAATCAATGTATGCTTCTACTGCTTCTTTTTGGTCTGCAGTTGTAATTTCTGCAACAAGTGCATGCTCTGGAGCAAGTACGCAGTAAGTTGCGCCAAATAGTGTATCAGGACGCGTTGTGAAGATTGTAAACTTCTTATCTGTACCATCGATATTGAAGTGTACTTCTGCACCTTCAGAACGACCAATCCAGTTACGCTGCATATCTTTTAAGCTTTCTGGCCAATCAAGCTCATCTAGATCTTCAAGTAGGCGATCTGCATAGGCAGTGATTTTTAACATCCATTGTTTCATCGGACGACGCTCAACAGGATGTCCGCCGCGCTCACTCTTACCGTCGATTACTTCTTCGTTTGCAAGTACTGTACCAAGTGCTGGGCACCAGTTTACAGGAATTTCATCTACGTAAGCTAATCCTTTTTCAAATAGCTGTAAGAAAATCCATTGTGTCCATTTGTAGTAGTTTGGATCTGTTGTATTTACTTCACGGTCCCAATCATAAGAGAAACCTAATGCTTTAATTTGATTGCGGAACGTGTTAATGTTTTTCTCTGTAAATTCTGCTGGGCTGTTTCCAGTATCAAGTGCATATTGCTCTGCTGGAAGACCGAATGCATCCCATCCCATTGGATGAAGAACATTATATCCTTGCATACGTTTCATACGAGATAAAATATCCGTTGCTGTATATCCTTCTGGATGTCCTACGTGTAGGCCTGCACCTGATGGATATGGGAACATATCTAGTGCATAAAATTTTGGTTTTTCTGTCTCATCTGGCGTACGGAATGTTTTATTCTCTTCCCAATACGATTGCCACTTCTTCTCAATTTCTTGATGATTAAAGCTCATGAGATATCCTCCATTCAAGTTATATTTATTTTCACCGCCTAAAATACAAAAAACCTCTCATCCCTAGAAAGGGACGAGAGGTTATAGATTCCCGCGGTACCACCCTAAATTAATGTAATAAAAGATGTTCAAAACGTCCCGTAAAGGTCGCTAGACAAGCATCAATATATACATTCGCTTAGATCCGTAACGTGGATTAACGGCAATTGCTACTTCATTTCACAACTGCAACTCAAAGGCGAGTTCATAACGAAACGTGGATTGACTTGCACCGACCGTCAATTCTCTAAACCAGCTTCTATTACTACTACTCCTTCTCACTGTTATTACAATATGAGTTAATTTAAATATATTCTAAAACAAGTTACATGTTCCGTCAAACTAAACCGCAATTTTTTCTTCTACTGTTTCTTCTACTTTTACTCGTTTATCATACATACTCGTTGCGATAAGTGCTACTACAAGCATTACCATGATTGCAATAAACAATACTTCCATATTATATAAGTCAACAATCGCTCCGCCGACAACAGGTCCAAACATTTTTCCAACAGTCGCCGCACTATTTACAACGCCTTGATAGAAACCAATCTTATCATTTGGCGCAAGGATATTTGCAATTGTTGGAACAGCTGGCCATACAAATAATTCACCAATTGTTAATGTCACCATCGCGACAAGGAACATCGTGAATTGCTGCGCTTGACTAAGTACGATAAATGACACTGCAAAAATACCGATTCCGATCATGATTTGTTGTTTTAAAGAACGATTCATCGCACGAATCATCATACTTACAAGCGGCTGTGCACAAACGATCATTGCCCCGTTTATCGTCCATAATAAACTATAATGACGAAGGCTAATATTTAGCTCCTGCATATGCGTCGCAATTGCACCTTGCCACTGTACATATGTAACCCAGCATAAAGCATATGCTACACATACGATAAGAAGCGCCTTGAATCCTGGTGTAAGTGACCAACCTTTTTTCGCTTTGACCGCTGTTTGTATACTTTGTTCGTTTTTGTCCTCCATACCACGGAATCCGATAAAGGCAATTAAAAAGAAGATACAGTATAAAATAAAGTTCGCTAAGAAAATATAATCAAAACGATACGAAGCAACTAAACCACCGCACGCCGTTCCAACAGCGATTCCAACATTTTGTCCAACATACATCGCATTAAATGCTCTTCGTCCTCCCTCTGGCCACACAGTGCCAACCATTGCGTACATCGATGGAAAGACCATTCCAGACCCGAATCCAATTAACGCTAGCCAAACAACATACAACGGCCAACCATGGAAAAACACAAGACCTAAAATCGACACAAGTGTAATAACAATTCCTACTAAAATTGATTTATATCCGCCCCATTTATCAAATAACACACCACCGAGCAAATTACCGATTACACCAGTTAACGAGTTAATCATCAACACCATTCCGGCCACAGATAGAGACTTCCCTAAATGATCGTGTAAATAAATTGTATTAAAAGGCCATAAAAAAGAAGCACCCGTGACATTAATGATCATCCCAGCTACTAATAGCCATACTTTCCTTGGCATAGTTTCCCCTCCTATTCTGTTTTTTCGTTCTATCCATAATAGTAAAATTGTAGTCGTTTTTAAATAGGAAGGCAACTGATTAATAGTTGGTGAAATTCAGACAATGAGATGTAGACTATATAAACACAAATTAAAAAGTCGATATAAAACCCTCTTTTTTAGGCGGGCAAGAGCATCTGGTCACGCATAGAAACCGTCAGGGCCTTTTCCTGCGACATGCAAGGTCTAAAAGTAGCGATCATGGTGTATTCTGCACGGCAGTGACTTATAAAGAAAAGCGGAGCCGGCTGTTTAGGCCTGTTGGCTAAGGTTCTTTCACGCAGAAGGTGTTTTTTACCTTCTCGTGTGGAAGGTTCTTAGACATGAGGGCCTAGGAGGCAGAGCTAGACAAAGATGTCGAAAAAATTAAAATAGATATATATAAAACCCACATCTACATAAAGAGGTGGGTTTTCGTTCACGCTTTACAAAATTGGGAGAATACACTGAAATTTCATCCCCTTATAAATCACGTGATTTAAATGTACGAATCGCTATAAAAATAGCTGCTAGCACATATAAAACAACATAAACAATCATCATATTACTCGGCGCTGAAACACTCCCGAACACTCCTTGTGAGGCTATTGATAAAGGATTGTCTCCTGAATCAAATAAATAGATTGTCATTTTACGATACATTGTATCAATTGGGAATAAAAGGCTTGCGATTATGCCCATGTTTACAAGTGCTGTTTTTTGTGCCAATGTACCGATTTGTTCAACAAATCCGCCAATAAATCCAGTTCCGTACAAAATAATTAACACAATGCCAGCATTTAATGTTGCCATACGCGTGCTTAGTAATATCGCGATGCTAATTAAAATAACGGGCTGGATCAAGAAGAGAGCCAATGCTTTTATAATCTGCGTCGCCGTGAAATCTAAATGAAACGCGCTCCCTCCCATTGTTTGATGAATAAGCACGATACTTATAAATAGAAAGGCTGCGTACGCAATCAGTAACAAGCATAAGCCGATCCATTTTCCCATTAAAAAGGAAAAGCGTGAGATTGGCCTCGTTAACCACGTATCAATTTGATGGCTTTCAATTTCATTGGCAATACTGCCAACACTACTTAAAATAGCTAACAACGCCGTAATAAACGAAGAAAAGTACAACCCCACTCCAAGAAGCTGTGTAGAAAAGAAACTCTTACCCATAAAGTCTTGAGCTGCCGAAATACCGCTAGATTCTCCTGGAAGAATTTCACTAACTGCATAATGAATGGCCACCCCATAAAATATTAAAAAGACAAATGTCATACATAACGTAATAGTAAAAATACGCTTTAACAGAATTTCTTTAAATGATAACTTGGCGATTGTCCACATGCCGCGTCCCCTCTTTCTTATTTACCCAGTACATAAACACATCTTCCAAATGCGGGTGAACCGGATTTAACTGATACACTGGAATATGTAGTGCCACAAATGCTTCTAACAATCTAGGAATGTCATCTTCTTGTTGTAGCGTAATAATCCAACGCTTACGATTTTGCTGTTCTTCTATCTTCCGTACATTTTTAACAAACGAAGGCAGTTGTTTAAAGAACAATTCGCTCTTTTCACCAAGTGTTACTTCAATTTCCGTTTGAATCATCATCAACGAGCGCCAATCTCCTTGGACAATTAACTCTCCCTTATTAATAATCGCCACGTGATCACATACATGTTCAATTTCATTTAATAGATGGCTGTTTAAAAATACTGTCTTCCCTTGGTCCCGAAGCTCTTCCATTAAATGACGCACTTCTTTCCGCCCGATTGGATCAAGCGCAGATGTTGGCTCATCTAAAAAAATCAATTCCGGATCAGAAAGCAGGGCACACGCAAGTCCGATACGTTGCTGCATTCCTTTTGAATAACCGCGAATTTTTTCTTTTTCCCTACCCTTTAAGCCAACTTTTTCAATAACCTCACTCATTTTTGCTTTCCGCTCACGAGAAGGAAGATCGCATAGTTTTGCATGTGTTTCAAGTAACTGCCATCCGGTCAGCCAATCAGGATAGCGAAACAGCTCAGGTAAATAGCCAATACGCCGTTTTGATTCTATTGTCCCAATCGGCTGTCCTAACATTTGCGCTGTTCCCGAATCCGCATGAATCAATCCAAGCATCGTTCGCACAAACGTACTTTTCCCTGCACCGTTAGGACCTATAAATCCGAATACAGTACCGCGCGGCACATCTAATGAAATGTTGTGGATACCGCCTTTTCCGTTATATTGTTTTGTTAAGTTCTTCGTTTGAATAATCCAGTCTTGTTTCATGTTTTACCCCCGCTCTATACAGGAACAGAGCCGCCCCATTTCGCGGAGCCGCTCTTGTTCAATCATTATTTTAATTCATTTGCAAGTTTAATAAGATCGTTTGCATTCAATTCTTTCTCTTGCTCTTTATGTTGCTCGACCATGTGCATTTTCCCATCTTTCTCCCAAATAAGTACACTTTCATATTCAGCACTATATAAGACGGCCTTTACTCCTTGAACCTTTGTCTCCGATACTTTTGCACCTTTTGCTACATAGGGAATTGGCAATGTATGTGTCCAATCTTGAATACCTGCAAGTTGTGTTTTCACATTCCCTGGAATAATCGGAAGCTCTAAAACTGTTTTTTGTAATTTCGTAACATTTACACCTTCTGGAACAGAAATTTTTGGTGCATCAATTACATTATAGGAAAAAGCGCCTGATGTTCGATTGCCCTCAACTTCTATTTGAGTACGTACTGATTCCGGAACTGTGATTGAAAACTGCTTACCATTCAAAGCACTTTCAAACTCAGTATTGCTTTGTAGTTGTTTCAATAATTTATTAGCTTTTTCTGTATCGAGCTCAAATTGCATAATAAATGACGAATTCACATCCACATTCGTTACCCGATATCCATTTGGCACTTTTGGAACTGCATACCCAGCTTCTCTTGCTTGCTGTTCCGACTGAAAATGAGCATCTTTTTTGCTTCCATTATCTTCGATTCCTATTTTACCAATTCCTTTAATGGACTTCTCTCCTTCTTCCATATTAGAGATCCATCCTTCAATTTCACGTAAGTCCGAATCGGTAAGTTGAACGAACTGCACATCCTTTACTCGAAAAATCGATAACAAGTTATTTGCTCCTGCCCGTACTTCTGGAACTGTTAAAGACACACATACAACTGCTGCCGCTGCTGCTGCAGTAATCCAACGTTTAGATGATTTCTTCATATTATGCCATCTTCCCTTCTTTTTACTTTCTTCACTGTTTGTTTCTTCCGTTTTATGATTTTGTATATTTTGTTCAAAGGTTTCCCAAGCTTGTTCAACATCGATATCAATCTCTTCACTAACGTTTGTGAATTCATCATCCAATACAACTTCTACCCATTGATTAAGCTTACTTACTTCTTCTAACGCCTTTTGACATGCTTTACAATGGTCAAGATGTTGAATATATTGCTTTCTTTCATCGCGGTTTAATTCTCCATCTAAATACGCCTGAATAAATCCAATATCTTGGCATTTCATTTGTCACTCCTCCTTCATCCCTCTATACATCTTCCGAAATTTCGCTTTCGCTCGTGCTAGCAATGTTCCAACCGAGGAAACTTCCATATGAGTAGCCTCCGCGATTTCTTTATATTGAAATCCCGAAAACTTCATTAATAAGAGGGTACGTTCACGCTCATCCATTTCTTTTAATGTACTTTGTACACGAGTAATTTCTTCTTTTTGAATACATTTCTCTTCCGATGACGGACTACTCATTGATTGTTTATAATTTGCTTCTTTTTCAATTCTTGCTTGATGCCTTTTTTCAGATCGCAAATAGTTATATGCTGCATAAATAGATGCTTTTGCCAGCCATGCCGATACACTTTCAATCTCTTTCCATTCTGTATGATATAATTGCAAAAATACTTCCTGCGCTAAATCTTCAGCAATCGCTTGCTCTCGCACAATTCGCATAATTTGTCTCACAACGTGAGCATAATATTGTTTAAATACATCTTGAAACTGTATATTAGAAACTGAATCTTGTTCATATATATTTAACAATGAAGCTTTCACCTCCACTCGTTTCTTCCTCCTTATTAGCCACTTTCACTATAAAGAAACCACAAATTTGCTATTTGTGACAAAAAATAAAAAATATTTTCTTGTAATGGTTCATTCTTATTATAACCGTGTATTGAAACCCATTTTAATTCCTTGTTCTCTAAGAAATTTTGTTCAGAAGCATAAATCTTATATATAAAAAAAGGAGCTGCCTCAAAAGACCGCTTTTAGTAGTCTTTTGAGGCAGCTCCTTTCTATATTGGAATCGATCTCTAAAACATACATTCTATCCCACATGATTTCCTGTTATAACTTGCATTCTGTTTTGTAATTACATCAATAGAACTATTTATGATTAATCTTTATATTTTAATTTCCCACTGTGGATTCATCCTATTTCTGATTTTGACCGCTCTTTAGAACTCCATTTAAATATTTTATCTAATACAGCATATATCCTATTGGATTCCTTCGCTAGTAAAGGTCCTATAGATGCCAATATCAAAACATATAAAGCTGAAAATGGTTTAATTGTAGCCATTAAGCCACCTGCCATTCCGATATTCGCTAAAATAATAGAAAATTCTCCTCTTGATACAATTGTTAATCCAATATTCACAGAAGCCTTATGGGATAACCCCGCTTTACGTCCAGCAATCATTCCAGCTACAAAGTTTCCGCAGATTGTTAATAGAACTGCTCCTAGTGTTAACCATACAGCCCCACCAAGTGAAAACGGATCTATACTTAAACCGAAACTGAAAAAGAAGATAGCTCCAAAGAAATCACGGAAAGGAACAACAAGATGTTCAATTCGATCACTATGTTCTGTTTCAGAAAAAACGAGTCCTAATAGAAGAGCTCCAATCGCTTCCGCAACATGAATCGTTTCTGAAATACCAGCTATAAAGAATAAAGCTGCAAATACTACGATAATAAATATTTCATTTGAACTAATATCTAATAACTTATTTAAAATAGGGGTAGCTTTTCTTGCCACTATAAAGAATAGCAGCATATATCCTAACGCGATACCTATAGAAGTAATTGCACCTAAAAATGATGCATGATCTCCGAGAACCAGTCCAGAAACTACTGATAGATATACAGCAAGAAAAATATCTTCAAACATAATAATCCCTAAGATTAGTTCTGTTTCATTGTTACCGGTTCTTCTTAAATCCACTATTACTTTTGCCACAATAGCACTAGAAGAAATTGTAATAATACCTGCTATAATTAATATTTCTAACAAAGGAAAACCAGCAAGATACCCATATAATAACCCTAAAGTAAAATTAATGAGGATATATATTGTTCCACCAGTAACAATAGAGCGACCGGATTTAATTAGTTTTTTCATGGAAAACTCTAAACCCAGGTAAAAAAGAAGGAAGAGGACACCGATTCTCCCAAGAAAAGAAATAACTTCTGCACTTTCTATAAATCTGAAATCGATAACACCAATTACAGGAGCATGAGGCCCCACTAACATTCCGAGGATGATAAGGAAGGGAATAATGGAAAATTTAAATCTCCCAGCAAGTATTGCACCAATTGCAACTAAAACTAAGGCTGTTCCAACTTCTAAAATCAAAGTATTCATCGACTATCAATCCCCCCCATTTGAAAGTAATTCCTTAATAAATCTTTTAATCTCTAGCCTTTCTCCAGATAGAACTAGCATATCACCTGCGTCAATTACAGAATCTGGTCCTGGATTAAATAACTTCTTCATATTCTTTTTCATGATTGCAATCACAGTTACATTGTATTTTTTTCTTATTCCGAGATCGCCAATTGTTTGACCGATTGCTGAAGCACTATTTTCAACTTTAAACCACTCAATTGCTAATCCCTCAAACACCATTTCAATTGTTTCTAAGGCTTGTGGTTTATATACCATCCCCCCTAATATGGCAGCGATTTGTCTTGCTTCCGAGTCACGAAGAGAGATACTTGAAATACTTTCATCATGACTAGAATCAAAATGGTACATTTCTCTGCGTCCATCATCATGAATAACAATCACCATTTTTTCGTTATTTTTAGTAATTACTTCAAATTTATAACCGATACCCGGAAGCTCACTTTCTCTAATATTCATTATATTTCCTCCTTGGTATGTTTAATTTGTAATACTGTTTGTTTTATAAATCTACATCAATTTTTGTTTTAAACTTTTCTTCTTTCGAGATCCCAAGATATTTTAACGTTTCAGATGGAGTAGCATGATGAAAATGTTTTTGAAGAAGTGCAATTGCTACCCCTCGTTTATATGCATGGTAACCAAATGTTTTTCGCATAGAGTTTGTTCCAATCTTTCCAGGAATGCCAATTTCTTCAGCTGCCCGATGAATAATACGATACGCTTGTTGACGCGTAATCGGATTTTTCGTTTTATTGGATTGAAATATATATTGCTCCTTCTCTACTTGAGAGGATTGAAAATAATCTAAAAGAGCATCTTTTACTTTTGAATTCAAATAAATATCTTGATTATATTTTTCATCTTTTCCAGGAAGCAAATAAAAATCTTTAATTGTTCCACCTTCATCTAAAACATCTTCAACTTTTATAATTAATAATTCAGTAATTTTAAGGCCTGTATTAATCCCTAAAACAAATAATAAATAATCACGTTTTGAGTGTTCCTCTAAATACTTCTTCATCGCTTGAATTTGCTTAATATCCTTTAATGCTTCTACACATTCCATACATGTATTCTCCTCATCATATGATACATACTCACTGTTCTCATTTCTCTTATTCTGTATCATTTTATCTTATCATATCTGAAGATTTCCATATATGTTGCCTGTTATCATTAAAGTTATTTATGCACTACACAACTGGAGCAATAGATTTTAATATCCCTAAAAACTCAGGATATTTATGGTTGGGGAATTTAACGTTATAAAAATAGGTTGAAATAACAAAAAACACAAGAGATAAAAAGGAAAATACTATAACATCTTTTGATTTCAGCATGGTACCAACTAGACGAAATAGCGATTCATTTTGTGTATTCAAAATTGTTTCCTCCTATCTTCTAAAGATGGGCTTCGTAATACGTTGTTTCATAATTTTTATCCCTTATTTATGTTTTACTAAACAATACTTGTTCATCTCTCCTTTCCGTATCTTTATGTTACTTAATTATAGTTTAAACCGTAATTAAGTAACATTGCAAGTGTTTTCTGTTTTTTCTTATTAATAGTTTTTTTGAAATTAGCTCCTTAATACTTATAAAAAACAGTCGCCTTAAACGTTTGAATCAAAAAATACCGAGCACCCTCTGCTCGGTATTTTCTAAATCTTAGTCTTCTTTCGGAAGAACTATTCCTTTATACAATTGAACTGTAATGAAGTAATAAATTGCGTAAATGACTACGAAAATAACAATTGGAAGCCAAATACGGAAATACGGATCAAGTAAAATAAATCCGAAAATGTTCATACCAACCAATACGTGAGCGATACCTACAATCGCTGGGAATAAGAACACTAAGAATAACTCTTTATAGATAGACTTCGTTAATAATTCACGGCGAACACCGATTTTACGAAGCATTTGATAACGCGTAATATCTTTTGATGCACCAGAAAGAATTTTAAACATTAAACAACTTGCCATCATTGCTAAGAAAGCAATTCCGAGGAAGAAGCCCATAAATACTGTTCCACTTGCCATACCGTGAAACCCAGTATACATCACATATTTAGTTTGTAAATTATCTGCCTTTATATTTTTATATTTATCTAGTTGCAACTGGTCAAGTTTTTTCCATTCTTTTGTATATGCTACAAAATCATCTGTTTTTCCAATACATACAATACCTTCTTTACCTTTTATACCATCGTACATTTTTTGATCGACAATTTTAATTGCTTGATCAGGGAATAAATAAAATGGCTGAAGCGTTCTAAAAGCTTCCTCCCATTCTTCTGGAAGTTTTTTTGTATTCGCATCTTTTTCGTTCATATTTCTTGAAATAGCACCTACGGGAAGCTCTTCAGAAACCTTCTTAAATTTATCAAAACTTTCTTTACCTACACCATCGCGTACCAATGGGCGATTTTTCTCTAAATCTTCTTTTAAGTAGTAAACATATTTATCATCTGTTTTGTAACGATATTCACTTTTTTCTTTAAATGGAATACCATCTAAAATTTTCTTTTCTTCTGCTGTTGGGTTATGAACCACTGAATCATATATTTCAACACCATCAACAGTCTTCATAACATTATTTTTAAAAGCCATACCGCCAGAAATTGCTCCTGCACCAAGTGCAATTAACATCGCAACTGTTGCAAGTACCTTTGTTAAACTATTAATACGGAAGTTTAATTGCGCAAATGTAAATGCGTTAAGACCCTTTTCACTACGCTTCTTATTGCTCTTTAGCTTTTTAATAATAAATGGTAGGGCAGATCCAAATAGCATGTAAGTGCCTGCTGTTGTTGTAATTAACGCAATAATAATTCCCATTTCTCTTAACTTCTCCATATAAACCATGGAAGCATAACCAATGCCTAATAAAACAATTGCTAAAAATGCTACTACACCCGTCAATTTTCCTTTCACCGCAACACGCTCTGTTTGTGCATCTGCATGAACAAGTTGTAAGACTGAAATACGTGATAGCTTAATACTGTTCATAATTGCAGATAACACAAATAGTGCAAAGAAGAAAATGCAAGTAACAGTCATTGATGGGACATAAAATGCTTGATAACCACCTGCAGTAAACTCAAGCTGCTTCATAAGTAGCTGCCCAATTCCTTGTGCAAGACCTACTCCTACTGTAATCCCAATTACTAGAGATGCTACTCCAATAATGATTGTTTCCATAAACATAAGTAGTGTAATCTTATACTTTTTTGCTCCTAGCATCATATACATACCGAACTCTTTTTGACGAAGTGATAGTAAGAAAGAGTTCGCGTATAAAATGTAGAAAAACGTGATAATTGCTAGTAAGAATGAACCAGCTTGGAATACAAATCCAATCGACCTAATAATAGAATTCGATTCAAGAAACGCCTTATTCAGTGCTAACGTTTGAAACATATAAAAAATTGAAATAGACATAACAAGACCAACAAGTAAGACGATATAGTCTTTCAGCTTACTTTTTAGTCCTGACATAGAAAGCTTAAATAACATGCCTGAACCTCCTTTCTTATACTTTTTGTGTACCTAAGTCTGCAAGTACATCTAAAATTTCTTTATAGAACGCTTCACGCGTACCACCGCGATGAATTTCTTTGTATAGCTCTCCATCTTGAATGAATAAAATACGCTGACAGTAACTTGCACTATATGGATCGTGAGTAACCATCATAATAGAAACGCCTTGTTCTTCGTTTAAATTTGTCATCGCATCTAGAAGACTTGTTGCGTTTTTAGAATCAAGTGCTCCTGTTGGTTCATCTCCTAAAATGATTGCTGGTTCATGCACAAGTGCACGCGCTGCTGCTGAGCGTTGTTTTTGTCCACCAGATACTTCAGACGGGTACTTTTGAAGTATTGCTGAAATCCCTAGCATTTCCGCTACCTTCTCTACTTTTGGTCCAATTTTACGTGATGGAACACCTTGAAGTGATAACGGTAAAGCGATGTTTTCATAGATTGATAAGTTCTCTAATAAATTAAAGTCTTGGAAAATAAATCCTAATTTTTGAGAACGGAAATCAGAAAGCTCACCTTGCTTCATTTTCGTAATATCTGTACCTGCAATTTCAACAACGCCGCCCGTTGCTTTATCTAATGTTGAAATTACATTTAGTAATGTTGTTTTCCCAGAACCAGATGGTCCCATAATTCCAACGAATTCCCCCTCTTGAATGGAGAATGATACGCCCTTTAATGCGTGTGATTGGCTCTCACCCTTTTTACCGTACACTTTTTGAACATTTTTTACGTCTACCACTGGTTTGTTCATATATATCCTCCTACGCTTGTTTTTCCATTTCCTAGTTTGCGCCTTTTGGAAGATATCTGCCATTGCTTAACATTACATTTACCTTACACTTTTGTAATATAAATAAAAAAGCTGAGTTTAGATAAACTCAGCTTTTCATGGCATTATCCCTTTAAAACAAACTCATTTCCTTCATTATCTTTAAAAATAGAGAACGTTCCCCACGCCATTTCATTCGGCTCTTGCGTAAACTCTACCCCGTTCTTCTTCATTGTTTCATACGTTTCTGTAATATTTTCTGTTACAAATACGATCGATGCTTTTAATTCATTTGCATTTGGCATCATTGATTTTGGATAAATAACTAAGTGAGAACGTGTTCCTTTTGGTCCTACTTCAATCCAGCTTGCATTTGGTCCCATTGGGTCATTACGGTATACTTCAAATCCAGCCTGTTCCGTCCAAAATTCAAGTGCCTTTTGTTGATCCTCTACGTAAACTGCTACTGTACCGATATGTGCAATCATCATTCATTCCTCCGTTACTATTCTTACTTGAAACTTAATTATAATGTAGATGCTCAGAATTACAAAAAATAAAACCAGGTCATACTGCGACCTGGCTTACTCTGATTGTTTCGATTTTTGCGGTTGTCCCTTTTTACGATTCCGCTGTTTTGCTTGTACTACTGGATCAAGTTCATTTGAAAATTCTGCGTTATGCCCATTTTGTGTTTTTTGCTCTGGATTGTTTTGATCTGAACGCTTTGCCACTTTCATTCACTCCTTATTAGTGCGGTGTAATAATCATTTGATGCTGCAATTGACGAACCGCCATACGTGCACGGTTTAACTGTTCACGCTGTTCATCATTTGCGTGTTGCTGCATTACTTGTAAATCGTTATAAGCCTGTTCCAATTTTAACTGCGCATCAGAATACTCCATTGTGTTGTAATGCTCTTGTCTACTTCCAATATCTAATTGTTCTTTTGCATATTCGATCGCTTGCTCTGCTTGCGTAATATATTCTTCAAGTGATTGACGCTCTGCCATTACATTTTTCCTCCTTGCCGTTAATTCCCCCTTAGTGTGTCCCTTCCATATTGACCTTATGAGTATGTTATAATGGATTTTGTTTCATTTTAGGTTTTAGGAGGGATATGTAATGAAGGCTCAAAACCCTTTTCCATATACAAATGACAATAAACGTTACCATACGTGGAATTATCACTTACGAAAAGAGTTCGGCGAAAAAATCTTTAAAGTTTCATTAGACGCTGGATTTGATTGTCCAAACCGTGATGGCACAGTTGCATACGGCGGATGCACATTTTGCAGCGCTGCCGGTTCTGGTGACTTTGCTGGTGATCGCCGCGATGATGTTATAACGCAGTATCATGAAATGAAAGAAAAAATGCATTCAAAATGGAAAGATGGAAAGTGTATCGCTTATTTCCAAGCATACACAAACACACACGCTCCATTAGAAGTGTTAAAAGAAAAATTCGAACCACTTTTAGCAGAAAAAGACGTTGTTGGTCTTTCCATTGCCACTCGCCCTGACTGCTTACCTGACGATGTTGTGGAATATTTAGCTGATTTAAATAAACGGACATATCTTTGGGTCGAACTTGGACTACAAACTGTTCACGAGCGCACAGCAAATCTTATTAACCGTGCCCATGACTATCCGTCATATGTGGAAGGTGTAAACAAGCTTCGTAAACACGGCATTAGAGTATGCTCTCATATTATTAACGGTCTCCCACTTGAAGACTACGACATGATGATGGAAACGGCGCGTGAAGTAGCCAAACTTGATGTGCAAGGAATTAAAATTCATTTGCTCCATTTATTAAAAGGAACACCAATGGTGAAGCAATATGAAAAAGGACAATTAGAATTTCTTTCTCTCGAGAATTATGTAAGTCTCGTTGTCGATCAACTTGAGATTATTCCAGCAAATATGATTGTGCATCGTATCACAGGTGACGGTCCACCTGACTTAATGATTGGTCCAATGTGGAGCTTAAACAAATGGGAAGTATTAAATTCCATAGATGCAGAATTTGTACGCCGCGGAAGCTGGCAAGGGAAATATGCAAACGAGGTGAAACAAGTATGAAATTAGAACGCGTCTTGCCGTTTGCACGCACTCTTTTGCAAACAGCTGTTAAAGAAGGCGATTATGCTGTAGATGCAACACTTGGAAACGGTCATGATACTTGCTTTCTAGCGGAGATCATTGGAGAGAGCGGGAGAGTATTTGGATTTGATATTCAACAGGAAGCAATTGAAAACTCGACTGCTCGTCTAAAAGAAAAAGGCCTAGAAGAACGAACTGTTCTTATTCATGACAGCCACGACACTTTGGTATCCGTATTACCAGAAGAAGCAAAAGGGAAAGTAACTGGAGCCATTTTTAACTTAGGTTACCTTCCTGGCGGTGACAAACATATCGTTACAAAACCAAATTCAACGATAGCTGCCATCGAACAATTATTAGACATCATGGCACCAGAAGGAATCATCGTTCTTGTCATTTATCACGGACATCCTGAAGGACAAATAGAACGTGATGCTGTACTGAAATTCGCTGAAGAACTGGATCAAACACAAGCCCACGTGCTTCGTTACGGATTCATTAACCAACAAAATAACCCACCATTTATCGTGGCGATTGAAAAGCGATAAGCCGTGCATATACTGCATGGCTTTTTTATTGTCCTATCGACAAACATTACCATATAATGGATGTGTAAACCTTACAAAGAAGGAAGGTAAATATTTTGTTGATAGAATTGAAAGGGCTAACAAAGAGATATGGAAAACAGCTAATCTTAGAAGACATTCACTTATCTATTCCAAAAGGACAAGCAGCTGCCATTATTGGTGGGAATGGTACTGGAAAAAGTACACTCCTCAAAATAGTTACTGGATTTATTACTCCTACAACTGGAACAATCAAGAAACAACCCGACATGAAAATCGGATATGTACCTGAACATTTTCCAGAGGATATTCGTTTTACACTGGAAGACTATTTGTATCACCTTGGTCGTATTCACGGGTTATCTCAAGAGCATTTACAAAATAAAATCCCACCCCTACTAGAGCTTTTTCATTTAGAGCACGTCAATCATTCCGTTGTAAAGAATTTTTCAAAAGGAATGAAGCACAAGGCTGGTATTATCCAAGCACTCCTTAGCAACGTAGATCTTTTAATTTTAGATGAGCCACTTTCAGGTCTTGATCTAAAATCACAACAAGAACTCGAGCAAATATTGCTTACATTAAAACAACAAGGTCTTACCGTTCTCTTCACCTGCCATGAGAAACAGCTATTAGAAAATTTTGCTGACCGAATTGTGACACTAGCTAATCGTACGATTGCAGAGGATAGACTTTTAACATCTGATGCAATCCCGAAAGAGCATATCTACATAGAAGCAACTGTACCGTATACATTTTCTATTACAAAGTTACAAAAACAATCTGGCTGCATACATGTCGCATCTAACCAGAGCCTCATTCAATTACAAATTGAAAAGGCTTATACAAATGACATACTTCACTATTTATTACATAACAATGCGTCCATTACATTGCTACAACCTAAATTCCAAAACCGAAAGAAGGATCTTTATGATTGCACTCATTCGCTACAATTTTCTTGATTATACAAAGTCGTACAAGTATGTTCCACCAATCGCGATGTACATCATAAGTTTGCTCTTTGTCTATGCCTATACGCCAAATCCAATTGTTACAACATATTTAGAAACCGCACTTACGCTCTACCTACTTTCAGCTTGGATCACCATCACACTGTTTCATACGGAAGACCCTGTTCAAGAACAAATTACTCTTTCTCATACCAAAAGCATACAGGCCTTATACCTTAGTAAATATGTAACAGTACTTCTCATTTGTAGTGTTCTATCCCTTATATCTGTTATATACCCAATTGCCTTTCATATGTTTAACGAAAAAATGACAGTATCATTATTTATAACTGGTTTCCTTGTCCACTTTTCTTTATCTATACTGGGTACTTCTATCACAACTTTATTTACACGAAATATCATACAAAAAGCAAGTACAGCTTGGCTTAGCCTTTCATTTGTATTACTGATTACAATCGCATCCATTCGTCTCAAAAAAGACATGCCAGAATTATTATGGTTCTTCCCTCCTATTAATCATTTTATGATGCTTGGTCAACATGAACATCATTTACCTGTCCGTGTGCTTTGGCTTACTGCATGGGCACTTGCATATTCAGTTGTATTAATAGGATTATTTCTTTCTCTTGTACGAAAAAGAAGGAACATGTAGATGAAAACAAGAATTTCTAAATTTAGATTATGAAATTAGGGAGAGATACAACAATGATCGGAATACTAGCAGGAATGGGACCAAAATCAACAGGGCCATTCGTTGATACAGTAGTTGAACAATGTCAAAAGATATACGGCGCAAAGTACGATATGGACTTCCCACATATGATGATTTATTCTTGTCCAACGCCTTTTTATATGGATAGGCCTATTAATCATAAGGATATGAAACAGGCTATTGTACATGGTGCACAAAAACTGGAAAGTACAGGTGTGGATTTTATCGCCATGCCATGTAATACAGCTCATCTGTATTTTAATCAATTACAAAATTCTATTTCAGTTCCCATTTTAAATATGGTTGATGAAACAATAAAAGAAATACCCGATCACGTAAAAAAAGTAGCTCTTTTAGCTACTGATGCGACTGTTCAATCTGGCATATATCAAGATGGAATTTCCAAACGCGGTATGGACTACATACATAAAGATACCTGGCAAAGAGATACCACTCAAATTATATCGAAAATAAAATTGGGGAACATAAGTGAAGCAAGCAAATTATGGCGTACACTTTGCACAGAATTAGGTGAATCCGTAGATGCCGTTATTATCGCTTGTACAGATTTGAATGTTATATGGGGTACAGAACTACATAACCTTTATTTTGTGGATTCATCTACTTGTCTGGCTAAAGCCGTTGTAAACAAATATGTATCCTATCAAAAAAGATAGAAGGAAGATTTCATGAAAACAAAAAATATTCCTTTTGAAATGAGCTATACAATGTTATGAAAAACTCCAACATACCCGAAGAATTTTTATTAATAAACTCCGCCTCGCTCATGGTTATCATTGGGAAACGGACTTCAAAAAGGCGAATGCGATTTTTTTGCGAATTCTTTCTGATATTGCAGCAAAACAACCGGTTCCTTGTATAGGAACCGGTTAATTATTTACTATTCAACCGATAGAAATATTTTTATACTTCCATCTTTAGAATAAAATTCAAAATCAGTTTTATATGCTCTTTTGATATCACTGTTCCAAATATCCACCCAAGCATTAAAGACACCTTTGGGATCGTTATGATCTACTTCTACAACCTGATAGTTACCAGTGGGAATGATGACATTACTTTCCTCAACAAGTTTCTCTTCCGTGCCAATATGTAAATCATAATCACCTGTAAAATCACTTTCATAGTTCGTATAAACACCATATACATCACCTTTTAAATCTAAACGAAGAAATTCTTCCCATAGATTAAGTATGGCATCTGTATTTTGATTATTTGTTCTTACTTTTTTTCCATAAATATGTTTTTCAGTAATCGCTGTATTCATAGATAATTCCCCCCACTAGTTAATATGGAAAGTATAGCATTCATAATATGACAACAGTCTGTCAGCTTTTATAAATATATTCAATTTCACCTCTATATTTATTTTTAAGCCATAAAGGTTCTAGTATCTTTACATGCCTCCCAAACATCAAGAGAAATGGCAATATATTTTTATTGCTATCATATTGAAAAGTTACTTTTAACTCTCCATCTTCAAGAAACTCTATTTCATCATCAGTAAAGAAGTCGTATAATTTTCCAAGTTCACTTTTTGAGAATAATAATACAATCCTCTCTACTTTAGCTGCCTTATTCGTTACATATTCATTTTTCTCAGTATAGGCCGCTTTAGTATTGTCATGTATAATTTCCATACTTCTTATTCTAGTCAATTTAAATAATCTCAAAGCTTTTCTAGACTCACAAAAAGCTTCTAAATACCAACTACCGTTCATAAAATTTAGTTTTAAAGGCTGAATCATTCGACTAGATATATTTGCTGTTTGTGACACATAAGAAATATGGACTTTATTTCCTTCATCAATTATAGACAGTATTTTTTTGACCTTTCGTTTTGTCTCTTCTTCTATCGTTTCTCTATGTAATGTAGATGATGATATTGTGATATTGGAATGATATTCCTCTTTATTTTCTTTCAATAACTCTAATTTTTTTTGTAGCATTGATAATTGATTGTTATCAAATAGTTCATTTTTTAAGGTCAAGCCTTCTAGTAAAAATTTCTTTTCCTCTTCACTAAATGTAAATTTATCTAGTTGATAGTTATCAATTAACGTAAAACCACCATTCTTTCCTAAATAAGAAATAATAGGAATACCAATTGCCGATAAAGCATCTATATCTCGATAAATCGTTCTTTTGCTGACTTCAAATGTATTAGCCAACTCTTCAGCAGGAACGATATCTTTTTTCAACAAATAAATAAGTATCGAAAACATCCTCTCTGTTTTCATAGCATGCTTGACCTCCTTGAGGGATATGTAAAAAATTAGAAAATCGAACTTTTCATTTTATAGAATATGTTTTTCATAAGTAAATCACAACTTTTAAATATATATAGTAAAGAAGACCACTCCTAAAAAGAGTGGTCTTTTCATCACTGCGCCATTTTCTTTCGGTACATCTTCCCGTTCCAATAGAAGAATCGTGAAGTGAACCCCCCGTATTTCACAATGCGCCTTGCCATTTGCTGCATATTCTTTTGCTCTGATACCTTTTGGTCAGATAAATACATTCCAAGAAGACCGCGACTAATAAGACGATGAAACTTCGCATGTGGTAAGTCACCGATATTTCTTTCCGCTTCTTCCACAAAATGCTTCATTCGCTCTAATATCACTTGTTCATTTTCATAATAACTACAGAAATTTAAGTCTCCACCGATACGATCTTCTTCTTGATCGATGAAATAATCAAGTAAAATATGAAGACCTTGTACATAAGGGAAATAACCTTGCTTAATCTTTGCAATATCCTCATCAAGTAATTCATCATGAAACGCATACGCAACAAGACAAAAGATTCCAAGAGTAGATCCTGCACATGCGGAAAATTCAAACCAGCTCATCGGTGGTACATTTTCCTTATGAGCTTCAAACCATGTTCGCAAGCGCGGTTCTCTCTCTTCTAGTTTCACATGCTTATGAATTTGTAAATCACAATAGTAACAAGCAAGCTCGTGAAGTATTGGCGCTATCCTGTCATAGTGTTTTGTTTTTAGCAAAACATCTTGGCATGTTGCAACAAGCTCATCTAAATAACCACCATCATCTTGATCATCACGATAACGATAGTAATTACTTCCTTCACTCTCTGGTGTTAATGCAGCCAGCATTGATTCATGAAGTGCAGCAAAATCATTTGGATCAAGCGATGTACTACGATCACATAAGTTATCTAAGTAATCACTAATTGTCTGATACGCTACAATAAAACGAATACAGTCCTCCCGGTGTTCATTTGCAAGCAGTGCTAAAATACCACCGCCTTCACAATGAAACGTTTTATGTTCAATACTTGCAATAGCCTGATTATGAAGCTCATCATTCGGAATATGGTAGGCACGCTCTTTCCACATCGCTAGCTCATGGTGTACAACCGGAAACACATCACGGTATACTTTCGCCATGAGCGTTATGGGATTACTCGGTACGTTCACTTCTTCCTTCATCTCCACTATTAAATGTCCAAATCATTATTTATTTGTTTCTATTATGTTATTTACATGTATTTCAGTAAATGCTTTGATATAGCTTAAAATTTCATCTCGCTCATATTCATTTAATAGCTCATGGTAACAATTTGACCATTCTTTATACGTCTTATCATTAACCTTTAAGTTATCAAACCATTTACGGACACGTGTTTTATCTACAAGTTTATCCTCACACGCCTGCATTAGCAAGAGCGGAACATCTGGAAACTCATCAATTTTTTCATGGGCAATCTCAATTGATTTTATCAATTCACTATACCAACGAACTGACACCTTGCGCAAGAACAACGAATCATTCTCCATCGCATCGCGAATTTCTTTATTCCTAGTTGACATTTCTACTGTAAGATTTGTGGGGAATTGGAGTTTCGGTGTGAGAATATTTAACAACTTTGAAGCAGCTCGAAGCGGAGCAGCAGGTGCAGCTAAAACACCTAGACATGGCGAGCTTAATATAATTCCATCTATGTCTTCTCGCTTCGTTTCTTCCATCATACGAATGACAATAAGTCCGCCCATACTATGACCAAATAAAAAAATAGGAAGCCGATATTTCCTTGCTTCTTTCACCCATAATTTTACTTCCTCTATGTATTCATCAAATGAGTCGATATGTCCTCTATTTCTTGAAGTTGTTCCATGAGCCGGAAGATCTCCCATAACAACATGATACCCAAAATGAGTCCACATTTCTGCTAGTACCTCATAACGTCCGTGATATTCCATCGCCCCGTGCACAATCACGATTACCGCTTTGGCTGTTTCTGCTTCATAATTCCACATACGAAACTCCTCCATTTCACTCTTTTCTGTAATTTGATACACTAAAACTAGTTTCTAGGAAAGGAAGGCTTTACATGATATATCCTTATAAAGATAAAAATCCGAAAATTGCGAGTAGTGCTTTTATCGCTGACTACGTTACGATTACAGGTGATGTTACAATCGGCGAAGAATCAAGCATTTGGTTTAATACTGTTATTCGCGGTGATGTTTCGCCAACAATCATTGGAAATAGAGTAAATGTACAAGATCAATGTACGCTTCATCAAAGTCCACAGTATCCCCTTATTTTAGAAGACGATGTTACAGTTGGACATCAAGTGATTTTACATAGCTGCACTTTAAAAAAAGATGCTTTAATCGGGATGGGATCCATTATTTTAGATGGTGCTGAAATTGGCGAAGGTGCATTCATCGGTGCCGGTAGCTTAGTTTCACAAGGAAAGAAGATCCCTCCTCATACACTAGCTTTCGGTCGTCCGGCAAAGGTTATTCGCGAACTAACAGATGAAGATCGAAAAGATATGGAACGCATTCGCAAACAGTATGTTGAAAAAGGGCAATATTATAAGTCACTGCAAAAATAGTTCTACTTGCTGCCATTAAAGTGGCAGCTTTTTTTCATTAAAACTCTAACGTTCTCTTTACAAAATCTTATTATTCCCTCAATAAATTCTTATTAAAATAAAAGATATCATCTCAATACATATATAAATGAGGGGAGAGAGGTTTCATGAAAGCTAAATCCGTCAACTCCTTATACAAAATAGAATGTTACATTTTCAAAGGAATTAACCGTTACTTTGATCAAAAAACATTAAATATCTTTTTCCGCACGATTACACATATCGGTGGTGCAACCTTTTCTATCTCGCTCACGTTATGCCTTCTTATCTTTTCAAAAGGACTTCTGCACACTGCCGCAATTGCAGCAGCTCTTTCATTAACAATGAGTCATATTCCTGTGCAAATATTAAAAAGATGGTACCCACGTAAACGACCTTACTTAACGATTCAAGATGCAAAATACCCATTGCATCCACTACAAGATCATTCATTTCCATCCGGTCATACAACAGCTATTTTTTCAGTAGCTGTTCCCTTTATTTGTTATGATCCAACCTTAATATTTTTTTTACTTCCAGTAGCAATGATTGTGGGAATCTCCCGCATCTATCTTGGACTTCATTATCCATCTGATGTATTTGTAGGTATGTGCCTTGGCACATGTTCTGGCATTATCTCTTTTTATCAATTCATTCCACTTGTTATGTAAAGGGGAGATTAGATGAGAGTCGCCATATTTACTGATACATTCACACCGCAAGTAAATGGTGTAGCAAAAACTTTAGATCGTTTAACTCGTTATTTTCAAAAACAAAATATTGCCTATTCTGTATTCGCACCACAACATACAGCAGAAGATAATTTTGTCGCCAATGTGAATAAGATGAGGAGCATCCCGCTGAAAATACTATATCCAGAATGCCGCTTTGCGTTTCCAACCCCGCGTATTAGACGGGAACTTCTCGCATTTAATCCTGATATCATTCATGTTGCTACTCCTTTTAACATGGGGCTTTGCGGCATGTATTATGCGAAAAAACTAGGTATTCCTCTTGTCGGTTCTTATCACACTGACTTTGACGCTTATTTACAATATTATAAAATTGAATTTTTCTCCAATATGTTATGGAATTATTTGAAATGGTTCCACAGTCATATGCAAAAAAACTTTGTCCCTTCTTCTGAAACATTGCAGCAATTAACTCAAAAGAAATTTCGAAATTTATATATATGGGGACGAGGAGTAGATTGTGCTCTCTTCCATCCTACTTACAATAAAGACGTATTCCGAAAAAAATATAATATTACTGCTTCATACATTCTTTCATACGTCGGACGCATTGCCCCTGAAAAAGATATTGATACCCTTCGTAGGCTTATTCATACAACAATAAAAGAACGAAAAGATGCGATTCATTGGCTTATTGCTGGAAATGGTCCTCTTGCTAAAGATTTACGTGAAACTACACCAACCAATAACGTAACCTTTACTGGATATTTGGAAAGAGAAAACCTAGCAGAGGCTTACGCCTGCTCTGACCTTATGATATTTCCTTCAGCTACAGAAACATTTGGTAATGTCGTGCTTGAATCTCTCGCATGTGGTACACCAGTTATTGGTGCAAATTCTGGCGGAGTAAAAAATATTATTGCAGATGGAAAAACAGGTTTTCTTTGCGAGCCCAAAAATACGAACTCATTTTTATCATCCATTTATCAATTGTTAAATAGCGAAGAAGCGCGTAAACAAATGAGTATAGCGGCTCGATCCTATGCCACTACACAAAGTTGGGATGAAATTTTTCACGGCTTATACATGCAATATGAAGAGGTGCTTCAGCAAAGTAATGCTGAACTATTTGCTTAAATAGGAAAGTTCCATTCATAAAGGAAAAAGGTATGACTTCTATAACGTCATACCTTTTTGGTCTTGTTCTCCTTGAGTACCCGGACATATTCCTCTTTCGTATTTACATTCACAAACAATTCCTTAACCGCGTTCCATTCTTCTTCCATCACATACTTTACGTTACACTGTGATAAAAGTTGTCCCATACTTCGCTTTTCTTCCTCTAATAGCGTATAAATTTTCTCTTTCATACTCTGATGATATGCCGCTAATAACGGCTGTTTTCTGCCATCAATCACTGGAACAATTGCCTCATAGCCTTCACTGATTTGTTTTACTAATGCGGTAATCCACTCATTTGAAAGGTTCGGCGTATCACAAGGCAAAATGATATACCATTCTGCTTCAATATGCTCCATTCCCGATACAATCCCAGCAAGCGGTCCATCTCCTTTATAGGAAGGAATATCTTCTATAACAGGAACGTCTACTAAAGTAACAATTTTCTCTTTTATATTAGGATGACTAATTACAACTACATCTTGCACAGTAGTCTGTATCACCTGAACGATGTGTTCAATAAAAGTATGTCCTTGCCAAATCGCCAACGCTTTCGGCTCCCCAAAACGTCTCGACCTACCACCTGCTAATACAATTCCGGCGAGTTTTTTCATTGGCGATGCAGCTCAAATGTAATGTGCCCAAGCTCTGGCAAAATCAATTTGTTCATCGCAAGGCGAACAGCCCCGCTAGAACCTGGCATTGAAAAGACAACTTTTCTTCCGATTGTTCCGCCAATTGCTCTACTTAACATTGCAGCGCTTCCGATATCTTCTAAATAACTAATCATCCGAAACAATTCACCAAATCCAACAATTTCTTTATCTAATAATGCCGAAACTGCCTCAATCGTAACATCACGCTTTGTAATGCCTGTTCCTCCATTTGTTAACACCACATCAACATCTTCTTGATGATATCCACTTAATACAGCCTGTCTAATACTTTCTTTATCATCTTTTACAATTTCATAAGCAGTTACCGTATGTCCTGCTTCCATTAATAATTCTTTTAATAGCTTACCACTCTTATCCGTTTCTTCTGTGCGCGTATCAGAAACTGTAATAATTTTACAGTGTGCTTTTTTAGGCGCTTGCTTTTTATGTTCTATTACGCTCATTTTTATTCGCTCCTTCTTATGAACTACTCATAATTTTATCATACCTGATAGAAGTTCTCTCAAATGTGCAGTACATCACATTTACATAATTATCTAGTGAACGGCTAAAACATTATGATACAATATTGGTATATATAACCATAAAAAAGAGGTCCTATGATTCTAACCGTACATACTTAACAAGTACAGCGATTCCTCTCTTACTCGCTACTTATTTCATTGCATTTAAATTCGTGCGAAACGATCTGATATATACTAAATAATTTTTCATAATTAGGAGGCTCGTTCATGGAACTTTATAAGAAACTCACAACGGTATTTATCCTTCTATTTGTCGCTTCCATCAGTGCTGGAATGGCATTAAAGGACGCTGTCCCATACTCAGCAATCGGCGGATGGGGATTTGCGACACTCTTTTTACTATGCAGTGCATTTTGCGCCGGAAAAGCACGTCAAAAGAAAGGTTGATGACCATTGTTTCGCAAAAAACCTACACTTTGCAGATCATGCGACAAAGAAATTCAAACATATGAAAAAGCTTGGGTTCATATGCCTTTTCCTCCAAGCGGAATGACGAATATGAAAAAATATATTGAACTTGATGGAGAAGTATATTGCAGTTCGTGTGCTGGAGTATGTAAGAGCCAAAATAATACAGTAAAGTAAAGGAGGTTTTTCACTTGTTCGAAACAAATCGGATTCGTTTACGAAAGTTTTCAGAAAGTGATATTCCAACCTATTACCATTGGCGAAATGATATAGAAGTTATGAGCGCTACCAGTCTCAATCTTGATACGTATTCATTTCAGGAAGTAGAGCAATTTTGCGGGCAAATCATTCACTCCCCTACTTCTAAAAGTTATATCATTGAACAAAAAAAGAGTAGCCTCCCCATTGGCATCACATCTTTAATTAACATCGATACACATAATCGAAATGCAGAATGTATTATCGATATCGGAAAGAAAGATTATTGGGGGCAGGGATACGGAAAAGAAGCATTAACTTTATTATTGGATTACGCCTTTTTAGAATTAAACTTACACCGTATATCCTTACGTGTTTTTTCATTTAATGACAGAGCGATTCACCTTTATAAAAAGCTCGGTTTTCAGCATGAAGGTACGTGTAAGGAGGCTGTATTCCGAAATGGTAAATGGCATGATATTGAAATGTTTGCCTTGCTACAGTCTAATTACAATTGAACTCCCCCCACCTACCGTTACACGCTTGGGGTAGGGTCTTCTCGCTAAATATGATAAAAAAAAAGCCTTGCGCTCCGCGCAAAGCTTTTCATTCTTATATTATAGACTAGCTTGCTCTTTTAAAGTTGCTGCTTTGTCTGTACGTTCCCATGAAAGATCTACATCAGTACGTCCGAAGTGGCCGTAAGCTGCTGTTTGTTTGTAAATTGGGCGACGTAAGTCTAGCATTTTGATGATACCAGCTGGGCGAAGATCGAAGTTGTTACGAACTAGTTCTACTAGTACTTCTTCAGATACTTTACCAGTGCCAAATGTATCAACTGAAATTGATACCGGTTGTGCTACACCAATTGCGTATGCAAGTTGTACTTCTGCTTTTTCAGCAAGACCAGCTGCAACGATGTTTTTCGCAACATAACGAGCTGCGTATGCTGCAGAACGGTCAACTTTTGTTGCATCTTTACCAGAGAATGCACCGCCGCCATGACGAGCGTATCCACCGTAAGTATCAACGATAATTTTACGTCCTGTTAAACCAGCATCCCCTTGTGGTCCACCGATTACGAAACGACCAGTTGGGTTAATGAAGAATTTCGTTTCTTCATCCATTAATTCTGCTGGTACTACAGCTTTGATTACGTGCTCTTTTAAGTCGCGATCGATTTGTTCCCATGTAGCTTCCGGGTGATGCTGTGTAGAAATTACAATTGTATCGATGCGTACTGGTTTACCATTTTCATCATACTCAACTGTAACTTGCGTTTTACCATCTGGACGTAAATATTCTAATGTTTCATCTTTACGAACTTCCGTTAAACGACGAGCTAATTTGTGAGCAAGCGAGATTGGAAGTGGCATTAATTCTTTTGTTTCATTACATGCAAAACCAAACATTAAACCTTGGTCCCCTGCACCAATTGCCTCAATCTCAGCGTCAGTCATTTGACCTTCACGCGCTTCTAACGCTTGGTCAACACCCATAGCGATGTCAGCAGACTGCTCATCAATAGATGTTAAAACTGCACAAGTTTCTGCATCGAATCCATACTTTGCACGAGTGTAACCGATACCTTGAATTGTTTCACGAACGATTTTTGGAATATCTACATAAGTAGAAGTTGTAATCTCCCCCGCTACCAATACTAAACCAGTTGTTACTGTTGTTTCACAAGCTACACGTGCGTTTGCGTCTTTTGCTAAGATCGCGTCTAAAATTGAATCAGAAATTTGGTCACAAATTTTATCTGGATGTCCTTCAGTTACAGACTCAGATGTGAACAGATGACGTTGTTTTGTCATGTGGTAAACCTCCCTACAGTAATTGTATATATTGTACGGAACTCATCCTTAATTTGCCACAAACTGCGACATTCATATATTCTCCCAAACAAGTAAAAGAAAAACCTTTCCCACTTAACATAGAGGAAAGGTTTAATTTGCTACTTGCATACTGCTTTTTGCCCTTCGCTCTTATCGTTCGAGACCGTTCGCCTCGCACAGGTTTTAGCACCTATTCACTTGTATTTACCGTTACAAGTGAGGTTGCCGGGCTTCATCGGGCCTGTCCCTCCGCCAGCTCGGGATAAGAGAGTATCCGTCCCAACCTATACTAAAGAAATGATATTCATTTGTCAATTAATATTCACATATTCCCACAAGTTTTTCGGATTATTTGTCGAACGAAATATAAATAGGAAAATAATACATTCACACAAACAAAAATAAATAAATAGTATACATTATTTATATGATTGTGTTATACTCTTGTTGGGGATTACGAGAAAAATTTCATTAAAATGAAAAGGATGGTATATAAATATGAGTACTGTGAATGTCCAAATTGGATTACACGAATTACTGAACGGAAGCAATGCACAGGTTCAACTAAGCGTTCCACAATTAGTAGAAAAAGTTCTAATGAGAAATGAAGGGAAATTGACTTCTACTGGCGCTGTATCTGCTTCTACAGGAAAATATACAGGACGTTCTCCTAAAGATAAATTTATTGTGAAAGAAGCATCGGTTGCAGATAAGATCGCTTGGGGATCTGTAAATCAACCGATTTCTGAAGAACATTTTAATAAATTATATACAAAAGTATTAGAATACTTAAAAGAAAAAGAAGAATTATTCGTATTTAAAGGATTCGCTGGCGCTGATCGTAACTATCGCCTTCCATTACAAGTTGTTAATGAATATGCATGGCACAATTTATTCGTACATCAATTATTTATTCGTCCAACTGAAGACGAATTAGCAAATCATGAAGCTGAGTTCACAATTGTTTCTGCACCAAGCTTTAAAGCAGATCCAGAGATTGACGGCACAAACTCTGAAGCATTCATTATGGTTTCATTTGAAAAACGCATCGTATTAATCGGTGGTACTGAATACGCTGGAGAGATGAAAAAATCAATCTTCTCTATTATGAACTTCTTACTTCCAGAACAAGATATTTTATCTATGCACTGTTCTGCAAACGTAGGTGAAGAAGGTGATGTTGCTCTATTCTTCGGTTTATCTGGAACAGGTAAAACAACATTATCTGCTGACCCACACCGTAAATTAATTGGTGATGATGAGCACGGTTGGTCTGATAACGGCGTATTCAATATTGAAGGCGGTTGCTACGCAAAATGTATTAACCTTTCTCATGAAAAAGAGCCACAAATTTTTGATGCAATTACATTTGGATCAGTGCTTGAGAACGTTGTAATTGATAATCAAACACGTATTGCAGATTATAATGATACTACATTAACAGAAAATACACGTGCTGCATACCCAATTGATGCGATTGATAATATCGTAGTACCAAGTGTTGCAGGACATCCAAATACAATTATTTTCTTAACTGCTGATGCATCTGGAGTATTGCCTCCAATCAGTAAGTTAAATAAAGAGCAAGCTATGTACCATTTCTTAAGCGGTTACACTAGTAAACTAGCTGGAACTGAGCGCGGTGTAACATCTCCGCAAGCAACGTTCTCAACTTGCTTCGGTTCTCCATTCTTGCCACTTGATGCATCTCGCTATGCTGAAATGCTTGGTGAAAAGATCGAGAAACATGATGCGAAAGTATTCTTAGTAAACACTGGCTGGACTGGTGGCGAATACGGCGTTGGAAAACGTATGAACTTAGGTTACACTCGTGCAATGGTACAATCAGCATTAAACGGCGAGCTTGATAACGCTGAAACAGCGAAACATGACATCTTCGGTCTTGAAGTGCCACTTCATGTACCAGGTGTACCTGATGAAGTATTAATACCTGAACAAACATGGGCTGATAAAGCAGCTTACAAAGCAAAAGCAATCGAACTTGCAGATAAGTTCAAAGAAAACTTCAAAAAGTTCGAGAACGTTTCTGAAAGCATTATCAAATTAGGCGGTCCAATCGCTTAATTTAACCTTTACTGTTTGAATACCCCTTTACTCATATGAATAAGTATAGTGTAGCCTAAAAAATTCGCGTACTCACCGACAAAACCCATGCGACTTTATAGGTTACACATACTTACAATAAAAAAGAAGCTTACGCTAAAAAGTAAGCTTCTTTCTATATATCTTGATTTTCTAACATACAAATCGCTGCTTGGCAAACAAATACAGATTCTCCACTCATTTTCTCCATTTGTTTTCACATGACATAGGGTAGAAAAATTCTCTGATCACTTCTATCCACCATCGAATCCTCTCTCTTACCTAAAAAAGAAAAGGTTCTGTATTTACCTATTTCTTCGCATCTTTCATGCTGTAATAACCTAAATTAATAACGATTAAGAAATAACCACCCATAATCCCAACAGCAAATGCCCACATAACCATATGATGTTCAATTTCATACATAATAATTGCGCCGAGTATCGCTGCTGCAAAACGATTAACCATACCAAGAGTCGGTGCTTTACTCTTTTTTACAATACTATCTCCAAGCTTTTCAATACGTCTTCCTAAAATCCAAACGCAATACATACTAACGAGTAAACCAATCCCTACACCTAAAAAGTGTGCAGAAAAAGGTGTCATCGCCCAACCTAATAGCATTGCACCTAGCAAATAATACATTTGGATTTTAAATGACCTTAATGACATACTAATCATGCAGTTCTCCTTTATCATCTTATTTACATATCATCAGACTTTATCTGTTACATTCGAAAATAAACAACATAAACACTACACTTATGTTGTTAAAATTATTTTTTGGAAATAATATTATACAAGATTTTTAGTTTGGAAGCAGGCGCAACTTGTGACTTTTTTTCAAACATTTCTCATAGATTTACAAAAAAGTGATATCAATCTACAAAAATATGGATATGATGTAGATATATCCACTTTCATTTTCCAACATATAAACCGAGGCCTTGGAAACAAAAAGAGATCTCCGCTCGTTTTCTCCTTCTGTTCTCACATGGCATGCGGCAAAAAAAGGTCTTACCACTTCTACGCTCGACCAAATCCTCTCTCCCACCTATAAAGAAAGGTTTTATGTCAGTTTTTCAATTTATATGTATGTAATGAGTACACAAATAAAGGGGGCGTCTAATGATTTATTTTTTAATGGCTCTCATTCACCTCATTATCCCTGCACTTATAGGACTCTCATTATATTGGTACACAAAAGAACATAGTATCTTCTATGCTGTCCTCGGTGTTCTTCTCTGCGGAATTATTCTTATTGCACTATTCCGCATACCTTTTCTCAACTTTATCCCACTTATAATTTCCATTTTTTTACTTATATTTTTACCAAAAATAAAAAAATAGGAAAGCAGATCATGACTGATCTGTTTTCCTATTTTGATATATATTCTGATGCGATATGCTGCGCATCAAGTTTTTCAGACTTTACAAACCATAAGCCAAGAAAGATAATACAACCACCAATCATCTGTTGGAACGAAATATGCTCTTTCGCCCATACCGCCGCAAATACAACCGCAACAAGCGGTGTAATGTACATATATACCATCGTATGTGAAGCACCAATTTTTTGAACCCCGACATACCAAATGACTAAACCAAATACCGTTACAAAGAAAATAGAATATAGTAGTGCAAACCATGACATCCCTTGTTCAATTTGGAATGGCAGCAAAAAAACATGTGGGCCGCTCAGTGTAACAAGCGGAATTGCTCCAACAACTGCTGACCATGTAGTCACACGAAGTGCCGAATATTTTTTTATAAGTGGTCCTGCTAAAACTGGATATAGCCCCCAGCATATCGATGTAATGAGTCCAATTCCATTTCCATAAAAAGACCCAGCAAGTGAATGTCCTACTAATAAAACAAGGGAGGCACCGATGCAAGCTATAATAGAGCCAACTAATTTTCGCGAAGAAAACTTCTCTTGTCTAAGAAAAATTGCAAACACCGTTGTAAAAATAGGTGAAATAGAAATAAGTAAAGAAGCATTCGTAGCGGATGTATACTTTATAGTTTCCATAAATAATGTTTGATACAGCACGATTCCCACAACACTAACTACAATGAGCCTTGGTATATCCCTTAATTCCATGTGCAATGACTTTTCAATATAAAATGTAAGTACTACTAATAGCGGTGCTGCTGCAATCATCCGGAGCGCAGTAAACTCAATTGCTGTAAGTTCTACAAGTCCGTATTTTCCAATTGTATAATTGATACCCCAAATCATAACCACACTTAAAAGTAATAATTCAATCCCCCATCTTCTCATATGTATCCCCTCCGCACAGAAAATTATACAGAAAATTCAATCATATGTACATTTCATTACATGAAAAATTACATAAGAAAAAGGAGCATGCAATTTGCCCCTTTTTAATAAATTATACTCGAATATGCAGTTTCATAGTTGGATTATAAAATTGGCTCGGACTTTTCAGTTGAAAATGCCCGCCTGATTCATGTAAATCAACGATAAGCTTATCATCCATAAACACAAGCTTTGTTCGATCTGCAATGAATTGTAATTTATTTGATTCAATATCGACATCACGTTCATCTTTTTCTGATACAGCCACTAAATCGATAATCCCGCTCATCACGCAGCCGCACCCTTCATTATCATAAAATAATTTTATAAACTTTGTTTCACTTGGAATCGTATCCATAATCTTTTTATATGCTGCATCTGTTACAGTCACATTCATTTCTCTTTCCTCCTACTTCTATACATAATTCTTATATTGTACCATTCTTTTTGTGAATTCTATCCACTTGTTATATACAGAAAATTACAACTACTATACAATGAATGTGATAAAGGAGGAGAGATTATGCCAGCCTTAAAAGAAGTACAATATGCACTAGATTCTTTATTTCAAATCAAAAAATATGGAAAAGACAGTGCCTTTAGTCGCTTTATTCCAGCTGTATACGAGCCAATCGAATTTCCTTGGCGACAATTTTTTGAAGCAGACTTTGTAAATACCTTTAACGGTCTTATGATAAAAGGTGCTGAAACTGTAAACACAATCTTTTTAGCTGTCTTTCCAACAGATGATGTTCTCGAAAAATTCATCTCACAATCCAAGCCAGGTGATTTACTTTTTATGCATCACCCTCTTGTGATGGAATGTGGTGATCCACTCGGAAAATCTGGACGAGGCTTTGTACCTATTCCAATGCACGATTTACAAACTATCAAAGAAAAAGAACTCTCTATTTATACATGTCACGTTCCAATGGATCATCATCAAACATATGGAACAAGCATTGCGATTGCTAAAGCTCTAGAGGCCAATATAGTAGATGGATTTGCTTATGATGGAAAAGATATACCCTGCGGACTCATTTGCGAAATACATGAAACAACAACAAGAAACCTCGAACAACGTCTAAAAGAACTCTTCCACGTTCCATACATAGACTTTGAAGGTAAACACCATGAATCTATTAAAAAAATTGCGATTATCGCTGGTTGCGGTGATAAAGTAGATCTTCTCAAAGAAGCAGAAGAAAAAGGTGCCGAGGCGTATATTACAGGGGAAATTCATTGTCATATCGATAATGAATACGGCAAATACAAATATTCATTAATTATGGATTATGTGAAAGAAACAAATATGTCGCTTATCGGCGTATCACATGCAGCTTCTGAATACTTAATAAAGAAAACTTTGATACGTGATTGGTTTATAGAAAACTTTAATGTGGATATTGTTTTACTTCCGCAGAAGAAATGGTGGTATTAAATGAGAGGTCGAATACTTTCTTTCGCACTCCTCGTTCTTGCTTGTTTTCTATTAAGCTCATGTAAAAGTACCCCTAAGGACGAATTAAAGAAAACGGTATGGAATCAATTATCTGAGCATGCGAAAGAAGAAATAAGTACTGGCTGGAAGCATGCTACAGTTACGACAGAAACGTTGCAAGCTGGAATATCTTCTGTCAAAGATTCCTCTTATATTGGAAAAGAGGTCTATCGTGTTTCGTTTCCATCTGATCGTTCTTACAAACTTGGAAATGTAGATGCGTTTGTTGATATGAAAACGAAGAAAATCATTGGATTCGGTCTGCGAGATTAATTATAAAAAGGTACCACTAAGAATCCTTTTTTCTTCATGCTTGGCGGTTTCTAAAAATATAATCGCTTCCTTTTTCTATCAGATTTTGCTGAAAGAGTACCCCTACTTCAAACGAAGTTAAGTGAGGGCGTATTCATGTAAACATCTACCTATCAATAGGCTATATTAGCCTAAACTATAATATGAAATATTGCATATCATTCCTTCATACTGTATATGATATAATCCTAAAGCAATCTGTTAGTAATCCTTCTTCATGCAAATCGCTAACTTGAAAAGTTAAGGACTACTAGAACTCAAATAATATGTAAAACTTATGACATCAAAAAAGAGAAAATTCGTTTATTGAACGGATTTTCTCTTTTTATTTTATTGCGAAATTGGAAGCACAATCTCAACCGTAGTTCCAACTCCCACTTCACTCTCAAACTGTAACTTGCCCTGATGTTCTTCAATAATCTTATATGTAACCATTAATCCTAAACCAGTTCCTTCATCTTTCGTTGTATAAAAAGCTTCGCTCAGTTTAGGAATTTTATCTTTCGGTATGCCGCATCCCTCATCCTTGATTCGAATTACCATTGCATCTTTTAATGTAACTTCAATGATAATTATTCCACCATCTTGCATGGATTCAATCGCATTTTTTATTACATTTAAAAACACCTGTTTTAAACGTTTTTCATTACATATTATACTTGGTAATTCACCTTTATAAATGGTATGTATTTTAATTCCTTGTTCCGAAGCAGGCTGTCCCATAATTCTTACCACGTATGAAAGAATGTCCTTTATATCATGATTCTTGTATTCCATCGGCCTAGAATTCCCAAGCTCCACAAGTTCGGTGGCAATTGTATCGATTCTTTCAATTTCTTGCTCCATAATATCACAATATACTTTATCATCAGGGTACTTTTCGTGTTGCCCTCTAATAAAGCTTTTCAAAAGCATTAATGGATTACGCATTTTAAAACCGATAACTGTTGCCATCCTGCCAATTACAGCCATCTTCTCCGACTGTTGCAATTCCTTATGTGTCATTTCAATTGTGCGTATATAAGCTTGGAATCTCAATAAAATAACCCATCCTATAATGGAAAACAAGCTACAAAGGACAATGGGAACGAGAACAATAAAAGAATGCACAACCACTCCCATTAAGGCATACTTTACTATTGTTCCTCCTGCTACTAACCAAAAATAGCGCTTGTTCAAAAAGAATGGTGCAAAAAGAAAGAAAAATCCTTCCACTATATTTCCTGCATCAAACTCTAAATCTGTTCCATAGTAAATGATAAAATTATGAATAAAATCTAATGTATTATATCCTATGAAAATAATATATTTCACAGCATATGGATTCTTTCGCCTCATCACATATATTCCTACAAGCACCAATATAGCCGTAAGAATATACAACCATATCCCTAAACCTTGTTCTACAATTGGGGCCTCATTTACGCCTTCTAGCTTCGGCATAATATAATAAGATGCAACATCATAAATAAAAAAAGTAGCAATGAATAAACTTAAAAACAGCCTTAACGTTCGAACCTGTTCCCTTGTTAATCTATCAATACTGTCCATGTAGTAACTCCTCTATTCACAATACACATACTTCACAAATCTTTCCTTCTATATAAATCTATTTTGATTTTTCAACATATAAGTCTCTGCTATAAAGAACAGAAGATGGCCTGTACTCGTTTTCTCTCCTTGGAAAGATTATATGTCGATTTTCCAACTTATTCTTATATAGGTAAAATAATGTCTACTTTCGTTCCTACATTTCTTTTACTCGTAATATGTATTTCCCCATTATGTTCTTCAATAATTTTGCAAGCAACAGTAAGCCCTAAACCTATGCCATCTTTTTTTGTTGTATAGAAGGCCTCTGTTATACGATTTAAATCTTCCTCCTCTATGCCACACCCATTATCTACAATACTTACTATTACATCATCCTTGTTTCGCTTCTTTATATCTATCCAAAGTGTTCCCCCATGTCCCATCGCTTCAATCGCATTCTTTATTATATATAGAAATACTCCTTTTAATTTACGATTATCACACTCTATTTTTATTTGATCAGGTGCAACATCATAAGTGAGATACAGCTGTTTTTTGTTTATTTCTGCACTCATTTCTTTCATCGCTTTTGATACAATTTCTTCTATTAAATGACTACTATATGTAGAAGGCTTACAAGTTGCCATCGCCATCAGTTCACTTATCATATTATTTATGTGTTCAATCTCATCAATCATATGTTCATACACCTTATCATCCGCATATTTCTCTTTCTGCAATTGTGTAAATCCTTTTAATGAGGAAAGTGGGTTTTTAATTTCATGTCCAACAGACGCTGCCATTTTCCCAATAACCGCGAGCTTTTCGGACTCTCGTTTTTCTATCATCACACTGTTTACAGTAGAAAGGTACTGCAAAAATCGATTCAATAGGAGATATGCTACAAATAATAAGAGACTATACATAACCAACTGCATAAATGCTGTTTTTTTCCCCAGGATCAAAAGCGCACCATATTTACCCATAATAACTAAAAATAACCACTTCAAGTACCGTTTACTCATAAAAATTGGCACAAATAAAATAAAAATAAATTCAAGTATATTCCCACCATCAAATGCTACTTTATTGCGAGTTGCATACCAGTACAAATTGAAAATCTCCGAAAACATATAAGCTAATAAATATATATACTTAATACGATATACCTGTTCCTTGTTTACTAGATACATACTGTATGCTATTAAGCAGGCTCCATACAAAAGCGTTGGAACTTGAACCTTTAATCTTATTAGTAGTTCAGAATCTCCTAGCATAACAGAATAAGCTGTTTCATATATACCCCATACAATATTCAATACCCATAAAAAGAGTCGAGCATTTTTCTTTTCTTCTTGAAATGAGATAAAGTTTTCTTTCACTTTAACACTTCCTCAAATCCCATATACTTTCACTATATTATTATCAATACTTATTATAATAAATGATAGTAGTATTTGACCAAAATAATATCGAATAATGCAGAAAATTTTAACCTGATTCATGAATTTGATAATTCACATAATTTTCAATAATATGTACTTAAAAACGTTATTATGTGTTATATACTGAACTTGTCAGGTTAACTGTAAAGAGAACTCCCCGGTTCTTTGTGTTTGAGCTATTTTGTCTGATTACCCCGTTATGAAATATAAGTCAAAAGAGAACTTGTAGCATCTCTACAAGTTCTCTTTTGTTTTCAATCAATCTATTGCATCACACTTTGAAGTTATGTCAAAATGTGATGCAAATCAAATTATTGATTCACCGCTTTTGCTACAAGCGCAGCATATGCTTCTGCACCTGCTTTCGTTAAATGTACACCATCTGGTTCAAAATATGCCTTATTTCCAGCACTTGCTGTATACCAATCGACTAACGTCACATTTTTATACTCAGATGCTACCTCTTTTAATTTCTCATTCACTAATGATTCCCATGGACGTGGTACCCTCGTATTGATTAATACAATTTTACGTTCATTCCCAATCAATTGTACTAATGATACTAATTGATCCTTAGTAAACGCTCCATTTGTACCTAATCCAACGATAACATGATTTCCTAAATTCCCCTGATTTTTTAGCTGTTCTACAGCAGGAATTGCTTTAGACAACTGTCGACCAACCTTCGCATCAATTACAATATTAGGAAATGCATTTTTCAAATACGGAGCAATATCAATCATAATGGAATCACCTACAGCTGTAACTGTTAGAGGATCTTTAGACTGCGTATTAGCTTCTTGTTGTTCTTTATTTTGAGGCGGCTCCTCAGCTGATTTTTCCCGAACTGCAACTGGGTGCTTCGCCGGTTCCGCTTGTACCGACTCTACCTTATCTTTTTGAGAATTCTCCTTTGCTTTACTAGCTGTTGATAATCCAAAAACAGCTATCGAAGAAATTAATAATGCACCTACTATAGCTAACTTACCACTTAATGCTAAGTTTCTTATTTTCCAGTTCTTAGATCGAATGTTCCGGAGTGCCCCTTGTCTGATTGGATTTTCAATAAACTTCCATGAAATTTGTGCCACAACTATAATAAGTACAAATTGAAGAATTGCTCTTGTAAGTGAAAACTCTCCAGCATGTACCTTCGGAGTCGTCAATGCGATAATCGGATAATGCCAAAGATATATCCCATACGATCGTACACCCATCCAGCGTAATGGTCTAAACCTTAAAAATAGAGCGATTCGGCTAGCTGGATGAGCAAGGTTCGCTACTAGCAATGCTGTAGCGATTGATAAAAGGACCATTCCTCCTTGATATAAAAATGGATCATATTGATTCGTTTTCCAAAACATAACGAGGATGACGATAAGAGCAATTCCTCCAACTACATCAAGAATAAGACGTGCCTTTGGAATAATTTTATTCGCAAGTCTACTGCTTGGCCAAATTAAAGCAAGTGCCGCTCCAATTAATAAGGAGAAAGCCCTCGTATCAGTACCGTAATAAATTCTGCTTGGATCAACTCCTGGTTCATACAGAATAGCCATCGCTAATGCAGAAGCAGCTGCCCCTAAAACAATAAATAAAATGATACGTGATTTCTGTTTTATGTAACGAAATGCCAGGCTAATAATAAATGGCCAGACTACATAGAACTGTTCTTCAACTGCTAACGACCAAAAATGATTCAACGGGGACAGTTGGTTAAAACTATCAAAGTATGATAATTTGTGATAAATATACCACCAGTTACTGAAGTATAATAAAGCTGCTAGTGAATCTCCTCGCATTTTTCCTAGCAAAGAGCTATGAAAAATTGTAATCCATGCTAAAACAACTACAAGCATGACAAACATTCCCGGAAGCAATCTTCTTGCCCTACGCAACCAGAAATTCTTCAAGTCAATTCTCTTATTTCTCTTCCATTCTATAGCGAGAATATCCGTAATTAAATAACCCGACAATACAAAGAATACAGCAACCCCTAGGAACCCCCCAGGCATCCAATTAAAATTGATATGATATAAAATAACACCTAGTATGGCTAGGCCTCTTAGACTGTCCAATCCAACCATATAGCGACTATTTTTCTGTAATGGTTTAGGCATTCACAGTCACCTCCTTATATTTATCTAAAAATTCCGTCAATAACATCAGTGATATAAAGCGCTATCAATTCTCTAAAAACATATGAACCTAATCAAAATATTACAAAACCAAATTACAAACCCTCTCACTGTTTATAATTGCATGCACAGTAATTAGAATTTTAACATGTTATCTAACTACATAAAATAGTTTCATGCATAAACTTTCTTTTATAAATAAATAAAAATTCAAATATACAAATTAAAAAACCTGCATAAATCCTTTCTAGGGTGAAAGAGAGCGTCTGCTCATAGATAGAAACGGGCTTGCCTCATGCCATAAAAACAGAGGGAGAAAACGAGGGGGAATTCGCTTTTGTTTCAGAGGCCGTAACTTGTAGCTGGAAAATCAAAGTAGATATATAAAAAGAGGTTATCCTAAAAAACTACTTTTAGGATAACCTCTTTTTGTATTAACCGACACGCTAGCCTCTACCAAATCCCCCATAGAATGCATATAACCAATATAAGTGTATAATCACCAAAATCTAATGTAGGACCCTTCTTCACATGCATATCCAGCCACATATAAACGAGCTTTATTCTTTTATATTTATAAATATTTTTCTTTGCAAATCGATAAACAAGAACCTGCAAAATCATAAAACCCGCTACATATATAAATAACAAAACAAAAAAATCAACCATCCTATTTCTGTACAGCTTTTTCCAATATACCGTGCCCCAAAAGCCATTCTTCAAACTTCGCACTGCCAAATTCCCAGCTTAAATCATTGGCATGTACGGAAAAAACGCGATAACCTGCATACTCATCCATATACGCATCTTCTTGCATCTTGCTTGGCGAAATCCCATAAAATGAAAAGTTGAAAAAGACATCCCATACATCTTCATGTTTTCTTTTATAAGCAATCGATTCCATATCGTACTCTTCTCCGAAATAATCAAGATGTAAATGCATGCTATCATCATATTCATACTTCATTTTATCACCCCTTATATTTGTACTTCTTTACCATCCAAAAAATTCCTTCTATGTCCACTCACATCTAGGCACTTACCTACATATTATGGCAGTAGATTCATTTCTAGGAGGTGTCATATTTTGAAAAAATTCATAGCTGTTTTTTGTATATTTGTACTTACTGTTTTTACGTTTGTAGCGTGTAATAAAAAGGATGACGCAAAGCAGCAGACAAAAAAGATTCGCATTGGTGAAGTTACACACTCTCTCTTCTATGCACCGCTATATGTTGGAATTGAAAAAGGATTTTTTAAAGAAGAAGGATTAGATATTGACCTGCAAACGACAGCTGGTGGCGATAAAACAATGACAGCCTTATTATCTGGCGGAATTGATATTGCACTTGTGGGCTCTGAAACATCCATTTATGTTCACCAGCAAGGGGCAAAAGATCCAGTTATTAACTTTGCACAGCTCACGCAAACTGATGGTACATTTTTAGTTTCACGTAAAAAGTTAGATTCTTTTAATTGGAACGATGTAAAGGGTGTTACGTTCCTTGGTCAACGTAAAGGCGGTATGCCGCAAATGGTTGGGGAATACGTTTTAAAGAAAAATGGTATTGATCCGCACAAAGATACAAATTTAATTCAAAATGTTGAGTTTGCTAATATTGCAAATGCCTTCGCGTCTGGTACAGGTGAATTTGTGCAGCTCTTTGAACCAACTGCAAGTATTTTAGAAAAAGAAGGAAAGGGCTATATCGTCGCTTCTTTCGGTACTGAATCCGGAACTGTTCCTTACACAACATTTATGGCAAAGGAAAGCTTTTTAAAGAAAGATAAAGTAGCTGCGGAGAAATTCACACGTGCATTATATAAAGCACAGCAATGGGTGGATACACATAGCCCAGAAGAAATCGCAAAAACCGTTACACCTCTTTTCAAAGATACTTCACAAGACATTACGCTGAAGGTCATTGAACGTTACAAAAAGCAACATTCCTACGCAACGAATCCATTATTAGATGCGGAAGAATGGAAGCAACTTCAAGTCATTATGAAAGAGGCTGGGGAATTACAAAAAGAGGTTCCACATGAGGCGCTCGTCAATACAAAAATTGCCGAAAGCGTTATTAAGAAGTAGGGGCGAATACGATGAGTTTCTTACAAATATCTCATGTTTCCCAATGCTTTTTTTCAAAAGAAAAGGCTCGGCTTATCCTTGAAGATATTAGCTTACACGTAGAAGAAGGAGAATTTATATCCTTTCTCGGCCCAAGTGGCTGCGGCAAAACAACACTCCTTTCTATTATTGCAGGACTACTTCAACCAATCGAAGGTTTTGTCTCTTTTGATGATAAACCAGTAATAAAATCAACAGATTCAATGGGATATATGCTTCAACAAGATTACTTATTCCCTTGGAAAACGATTGAAGAAAATATAATGCTTGGGCTGCATATTACAAAAACATACGGAACGGAAACAAAGGAGCATACATTACAACTTTTAAAGCAAGTTGGCCTTGAAGGCGTCGAAAAGCAATATCCTTCGGAATTATCCGGTGGTATGCGTCAAAGAGCCGCACTCGTTCGTACACTTGCGACAAATCCGAAAATCCTTTTGCTTGATGAGCCCTTTTCAGCTCTTGATTATCAAACAAAATTAAAATTAGAGGAGCTCGTATTTTCTTTATTACACAAGTATAAGAAAACTTCTCTTCTCGTCACACATGATATTGAAGAAGCAATCGCAATGAGTGATCGCATTTACTTGCTTCAAGCAAACCCTGGGAAAGTTGCTAAAACATTTACCGTACCAGAAAGCATTCGCTCTCTACCACCACTTGAGGCAAGGCACCATTCCGATTTTCCGGCCCTTTTTCAAGACATATGGAAGGAGCTGGAACGTCTTGGATAATATTAAACAATTACACGAACAGTTTCGAAAAAAAGAACGTCAGCGTACCTGGACTGCTGCCTTTTTACAATTACTACTGCTCGTACTCTTTCTTACATTATGGGAAATTTCTAGTAAGAAAGAATGGATTGACCCCTTACTGTTCAGCTCTCCTTCAAGTATTTGGGAGTTATTTTTAAGTAAATGGGGAGATGGCTCACTTTGGATTCACATATGGACGACACTCTTAGAAACAAGTATTGGCTTTATTCTCGGCACGGTGCTCGGAACGATTATCGCCACAATCCTTTGGTGGATACCACTTCTAGCACGCGTATTAGACCCATACCTTGTCGTGTTAAATGCGATGCCAAAAGTAGCACTTGGTCCAATTATTATCGTTATTTTCGGCCCAAATCTCTCTTCTTCAATCGCAATGGGAGTCATTATTTCCATCATCATCACCATTCTTGTTATTTACAGTGCATTTGAAGAAGTTGATTCGAATTATATAAAAGTAATGGATACGTTTGGCGCAAATAAATGGCAAACCTATCAACAAGTTATTTTACCGTCTTCCTTTCCATCTATCATTTCAACTTTAAAAGTAAACGTTGGATTATCGTGGGTTGGTGTAATTTTCGGTGAACTTCTCGTTTCCAAACAAGGTCTCGGTTATTTAATTAGCTATGGCTTCCAAGTGTTTAACTTTACACTTGTACTGCTGAGTGTGTTACTGACATGTATCCTCGCGACTCTTATGTATGTATTTGTGGAAGGACTTGAAAAATTACTTGTAGGGAAAAGAAAAAGAAGCTGATTCAAGGCAACATGCCAAGGTCAGCTTCTTTCGTTTATACTTCCTTTGAAATTTCATATAGGCCAGATAACACTTCAGTACGCATTTTTACAAGCTCAGGGAATTGATAGAAGAAAGCAATTTTTTTATACTTCACCTCTGTACCTTCCTTCACTTTCTTTGAATCTTGTAAAATGAATGCAGTAAATGTATCAGCAATGTCTTCTGCTACATTTGTTGTGCTATATTCTGAAACAAATTGATCCTGTTTATCTTTAAAAAATTGGATTTGTGCTTCTAGGTTTGTTTCAATTTCTTTTTCTTTCCATTCATTTTCAATTTGCTTCCAAAACGATTCATAAAACTTATTGATATAAGAATTCTCTTTCGTACAACCTTCTTGTAAGAAAAGATTTCCACATTTGTCTTTATACGATGAAATATCTTTATCCTCTTCAAATGCTTTTATATACTTTTTATCTACTGGAATTTGCGTATCATTTAATGTTAATACGTGAGCTGTTTCATGAATTAGCGTTTTCATCACTTCATCTATATTTATGCCGGAATCAAGTGTATCTAAACTTAACACCCACTCTTTCTGATTTTCCATACTAGGAGCCACATGTGCAACAACTCCATCATATCCATCTGTCACAATATCAAATTCTTTTATACTCTCTCTATATTTAGCAGGGATCAGTGTACGATACATTTCCCATAACGTATCATGATAATCCATATCCTCATGCTGGGCGATGACTTCTTCTTTTGCTTCTTTATCATCCGCAAACACTTTATTTAAACGTTTCTTATCTAGTTTTTCAAAATAAGGGTCTATAATATCTTCATTATCAATATAGTAAGATGCTAAAAAGAAATAATTTTCATCATCATTCTTCTTTTGCTGCGCTTCCTTAATTACTTCTGCACCTTCTTCAAATTCCCCCGGTACTTCTAGCTGAGACAGATTTTCCATCTTCTTATATACTTTTTGAATCATACCATCTCCAAGCCTCGTACACTCTTCTTCTGTTTTACATATTTCTTTCTTTTCGGCAACATTCACCGATTTATTGCAACTTACCGTAAAACAAATTGCTAAGATAAAAAGGAATAGCTTACCATAACGTCTCACCATATAACCCTCCATTATTCCATTCTACAAAGATATTATACAGTGAAAATTTAATCAGTAGGTGAACCTTTTCTTCCCCCTAATTTCCTCATTTCTATTTACATTTTAAATTGGGAGTATTACCGCCTGCAAATAGTGGGATAATCATTTTTTTGAAAATATGCGATAATTATTTTAAATGGGCTTTTTACTTTAAGAAGGAGGAATGTATTATGATACGTGCTGTATTATTTGATTTAGACGGGACATTATTAGATCGACGTCAATCTTTGGAAAGTTTTATTGGCGACCAATATAATCGTTACGCAGCGCACTTTACTGAAATAGAAAAAAATGAGTATTGTACTCGCTTTGTCCAGCTTGATAATAACGGCTACACTTGGAAAGATAAAGTCTATGCTATCTTGCTCAAAGAATATAACATTACGACTCTAACAGTTGAACAACTTTTACACGACTACGTCACAGAATTCACAAACCACTGTATTCCATTTCCAAATATGCACGAATTGCTACAACAATTACAAAATCAGAATATCGCAATTGGAATTATTACGAATGGCTTTACCGAATTCCAAATGAATAACCTTCGTGCCTTGCAGCTACATACGTATACAAATACAATTCTTGTTTCAGAAGCAGAAGGCATTAAGAAACCTCATCCAGCTATTTTTGAGCGTGCTCTCAAACAATTAAACGTTCAGGCAGAAGAATGCATCTATGTTGGAGATCACCCTGAAAATGATGTCATGGGAGCTGAGAAGGCTGGGATGACTGCGGTTTGGAAGAAGGATTCATTTTGGAAGGATTTTGAACATTCTCATGCAGTTCGAGATTTGCTTGAAATACTATCTTTTGTATAAAAAAGAACTCGGCTCCTTTACTTCGTAAAACAGCCGAGTTCCTCTATATGTTTCATCGTACGCGCTAATACATCATCGCGCATAATAAAGCTAAATTTCCTATCACTTTTAATGTTATCAGGGATTTCTTTTAATAGAACAGACCCTTTTGTCTCTTCATAGTGCGTATGTTCTTCTACTGCGCTAATTGTTGCAAAATAAATGTTTTTAATGATTATTTTGTCTTTTCCAGATACTTTGTATTGTCCTAAGTAAGTTAAATCAGAAACAATCCCGCCAGTTTCTTCATGAACCTCTCGAACTGCCGCTTCTTCCGGTGTTTCCCCGAGTTCTACCTTACCGCCTGGAAATTCAAGACCGCGGCGCAAATGATGCGTTAATAACCATTGATCCCCGTACCGGCATACAACCCAAACATGCTTTGGCTCAGGAGAAAATGGGTAACGTTCAAACGATAATTGTACAGTATTGTGGTAATAATCTTTAAATTTGTACATGCCATTACTCCCCTATAGATGGTTACAAGATTTTCCTACCACAAATTGTAGCACAATTCGTATTCATATGCATAATGTTATCCAACTATAATCCATTGATTATTCCCATTTGTGCGACTAATTCCTTCGTTTCATGATTCCCTAAATCATAAATCATCTTATATGCTTTCTGCAGCTCAGCATCATACCGATCATTATTTGAATCATGATGATATTCCACATATGGAACATGTGAACGTACAAAAGAGCCAAGATCTTCGCGATATGCCTGATCGAAGCATTCCCGTAACTCAATAATTTCCTCATCATTCGCCTGGATTTCAAAGCTATATGTATCCGCCGTTTTCACCTGCGAAATCTGTCCATTTCCTACTGATATATAGTAAGTTTTCTTATTATCCATATAACGCTCCTTCTTTCACCTTTTTAACTTCTATTGTTTTCAACAATTACAAAATTATGTAAAACGAAGTTTCGTTTAATGATAAAATGGAGAAAAGGAGGGGTCTATTTGATTAAAATATTAATTATTGGAGTCATTATTGTACTTATCGTATTGGTTCTCTCTGTGCTGACAATCAATAAAGGTTATTCTTACAAACATTCAGTGGACAAACCAGAGGATAATCCTTATCTAACAAATAAACAGGAGGATCAATAATATGCTTCGTATATCCCGCCTCCTCACTACTTTCATTGTCATTATCGTATCCTTATATAGCCTCTTTACACAGAATGATGCATTTCTTACACTCTCACAATTTTTCGTAGGAGCCTTAATGTTTATAATCGCGATTGAACAAATACAAAAGAAAGACCCAAGCACCGGTTTGACATGTATGGTAGCAGGAGTTTTCGTATGGGCTGTTCTCGTAGCAAAGTATGTGATGTAACGACTATTTCCCTATAGAGGAATAAACATGTTAAAGATTGTTCGGATTACATTCGTACTCATTGCATTAACTTTATCTATCTATAGTTTTATCACAGATAACAGAGGTATTATGCTTTATATGTTCATTGCTTTAGGCTTAGTGTCTTTCACTATGAGCATTGAAGAATTACGTGAACAAAAGAAAGCAAGTGGAACATTCTATTTATTAGCCGAAACACTTACTTTATTTCTAGCTACATTCGATTTATTCTGTTAATTCGAACTTTCAAAGGAGGGACTTTAATGCTAACTGGATTACGTATTTTTCTCTTGCTTACACTTATTCTTTGTATATATTCTTTTTTTACCAATAGCCTTGCAATCACCCCTTACGTACAACTTAGTTTTAGTTGTTCATTTATCCTTATCGGCATAAATGAAATAAAAGCAGGGCGAAAATCAATGAGCATTCCGTATTTTGGGATTTCCGCTCTTATGTTCTTCGTTATGGTATCCAAATTTTTTCACTAAATAAGGCAATTTATAGAGTTAAAATAACTATCCATACTCTACTTCTCTTACTACATATCATTTACTGAATAAACTGTTTCGGCTCTTTTTTAATATGCTTATCATCCTCACGCCAATCATACGTTTCTTCCCGTGAAATATCTAAAGTTTGATCTCCAATTCTAACTCTATCTTTATCCATCCATTGAATGTATGGATCTGTATCTGGATAGTTCCAATATATATTCTTGGTGGAATCGGAACTAAGATTAACCAGCTCTCCTCTAACAGCATCTGCACTTAATGACCCAGCATCATGAAAATAAGTTTTTATAACATGCTTTCCATCTGGGGATTGCACAGTTCGAATCCATTCCCCTTTCGGAACGCCTTGCAAACTAAAAAATTTCCAATATCCGAAGCCAATGATTATTACTAGCGCAGCAAATAATACCAATGCTACTTTTCTCTTTGTCTTTTTGATTTGCATTTTTGTATCGCTCACTCAACCATCCCCTATAATATTGAATATAATCCTCTTAAAACCATATTACACTACACACTAACCTTTAATATAACCTCATAAAAAGAAACCCCTGTTTCAATAAGCAGAAGTTTCTTTTTTCATTTACTAAAAACTACTTTTCCTAATGTTTAATTTCGTTGACAAAATTACCTTTTTAGCTACATTCCGTCCTAACAATCGTTCCATTAATAAATCCACTGCCGTTTCTCCCATAAGTCCTGTATATACTTTCACTGTACTGAGCGCTGGAGAAAGATACTGGGAAATACTAATATCATTTACACCAATTATATTTACTCTTTCTGGAACAGCAATTTCATGTTCATTTAGTGCTCTTAGACATCCGATTGCCATCGCGTCATTTCCAACAAAAAAAGCCGTCGGTAACTGATCCTGCTGCTCTTCTATCGCCTGATTCATTAATAAATAACCATCGTTTACTGAAAACTGACCCGTGTATATATAATTCTCATAAAATAATTCTTTTTCCTTCATATATGTTATAAAGGCACGTTCCCTTGAATCTTCAATTTCGGAAGTCTGATCTTTAAATGTTTCCCGTCCTCCTATGTATCCAATCTTTTGATGTTCCTTTTCTATTAAATAATCAATCACCTTCATTGTTGCCTTCTCAAAATCTACCACAACCGAATCAAAAATCTCTTCATTTGGAGAATAATCTACAAATACAATATTTTTTGTTATCATTTCAAATAAACCTATTTCTCGTTCACTAAATTTCCCTATTGCAATCATGCCTTGAATATTTTCCTTCATCAACTCTTCCATTTGGCTATGAAAAAGTTTTACAATTTTCAACCCTTGCTGTTCACATCTTTTTTCTATTCCTAAACGAATGGACATATAATATAAATCGTTAAGCTCTTCTTCCTCTGTATACCAATGGATCAAAGCAATTTTCGGTAATTCTTTTTTACGATTTGTACGCTTCTTATAAGAAAGCTCCTCTGCTGCCTCAAATATCCTCTTCTTCGTTTCATCACTGACAGAAAGTAATGCATCATTATTTAACACCCGAGAAACAGTAGCTATGGATACGCCTGCCTTCTCTGCTATATCTTTAATCGTTGCCATACCTAATCCACCTACTCTTCTCAATTATTCAACCCGAAACATATATTTCGTCGAGGAAGAGAATAATTGATTTTTATTTAAAATGTACGAAGGAAAATTCGGATGATGAATGGCATCAGGCAATCCTTGCGTTTCTAGACAAAGTCCTAAATACTTTTTGGATTGTACCCCACATATTTCAAACTCACTTGGTAATTGGTTTCCTGTATACAAAACTACGCCAACCTCATCTGTTTCCACGACTAATTTGCGGCCACTTTCTTCATCCCATAATATAATTTCCTGATCGTAGTTGCTATTCAACAGAAAAGGATGATCATATCCCTTCCCTACTAATTCATTTTGATAATAGCGAGAATATACTCCCTCTTTTATTTGCCTTCCTGCTCGGAAATCGAAGGGCGTATCTATTACATCCAATATTTCACCCGTTGGTAATAATTGCTCGTTTAATTCTAGAAATTGATCACTGTCAATTTTTAAAGTATGCTGTAAGACATCCCGCTTTAAATTTCCACTTAGGTTAAAATACGTATGATTCGTTACGTTTAATATCGTCGTTTTATCCGATTGTGCTTCATAACGAATCAAAAATTCATTCGCATTATTTAATGTATAGAACACTTTTACATGTACAGTTCCTGGATATCCTTCTTCTCCGTTAGGGCTAGTATAAATAAATTCAATTCCGGTTTCCTTCTCATTTTCTATTATTTTAGCATCCCAAACGATATAACTAAATCCTTTCAAACCACCATGAAGGTGATTGTCTTGCTCGTTCTTTACCAGCGTATAGGTGTTGCCATCCAACTCAAATTGAGCCCCTTTGATTCTACCAGCTACTCTTCCTACAACTGCTCCAAAGTATGGAGAATATCTCTCGTAGTTTCCCAATTCTTCAAACCCTAAAACGATATTTTCATACTTTCCTTTCCTATCAGGCGTAATAATTTTCGTAATCACACAACCGTAATTTAAACACGTAACCTCTATACCCTGGGCATTTTTTAATGTATAAGCGTACACATCTTTTCCATTTACTTTACCAAATATATTTTGAAAGACTGTCATATCCCTATCGCCCGCTCCTATAAACTTTGTATAAAACGTTTAAATGCAGCTATTCCTCCATCGTTTCGTTTGAAAACTCCAGCATCTTCTAATGCCCTTAAAAATTTAGCTGCTAGCTCTTTTTGAACAATGTGATGAATATTCTCTTCATTCGCTTCTACTTTGTACCGCTCTCTCAATTGCTCTGCCCATCGTTTGTGATATTCTGCTACACAATTGTCTTTATACAATACATATCGTTCTACCTCTTGTAACTCTAATTTCAACCTTGCTGGAAGTACAGCCAATCCCATCACTTCAATTAAGCCTACGTTTTCCTTCTTAATGTGTTGTACATCTTGATGCGGATGAAAGATACCAAAAGGATACTCCTTACTTGTACGATTATTTCGTAGTACAAGATCTAGCTCATACTGTTCATTTCGCTTGCGAGCAATAGGTGTAATCGTATTATGCGGCACACCGTCTGTACTTGCGTAAATATGAACGGATGGATCGCTATATTGCTTCCATTTATCCAAAATGGAATCTGCCACGTTTACTAATAAATTAGAATCCTTACCTTTTAAGCGAATAACAGACATAGGCCATTTCACTACTGAACATTGAACCTTCGGAAATCTATCTAATTGAAATACATAATCATCTTCTGCTTTTGCCATTGCAAATTCGTATTTACCACCTTGATAATGATCATGTGATAAAATGGATCCGCCTACAATAGGTAAATCCGCATTGGAGCCAATAAAATAATGAGGGAACCGTTTCACAAAAGAAAGTAATCTTTCAAAAGCTTGACGATTTATTTCCATATTCCGATGTGTTTCTGCTAGCACAATGCAATGTTCGTTATAGTATACATAAGGAGAATATTGTAAGTACCAGCGCTCTCCTAATAATTCCATTCGAATCATTCTATGGTTAGAACGTGCCGGATGGCCAAGTCTACCCACATATCCTTCATTTTCAATGCAAAGTAAGCATTTCGGATAATCCGTATTCTGTATTAGATTTTCGTTTACAATTTCTTTTGGATCTTTTTCCGGTTTAGATACATTAATCGTAATGTCCAGTTCTCCATACTCTGTATTGGCTTTATAATTAATATTTTTCTGAACATGCTTCGTTTGAATATAGTTACTTATTCGACTTAATTCATAAAAATAATCCGTCGCATGTTCTGGATGGCACTCGTAATGTTGATAGAAACATTGATTAATAGTCGATGGTTTTGCCATGAAGCAGTTCATAATTTGACTCGCTAATATGTCTCTTTTATAAGAAGAATCATCAATAATTCCTTGTTCACTCGCATACTGAACTAAATCTTCTAGTAAATCTGTTATTTCTTTTTCTTCCGCTTTACTTTCTTGCTTTTCAAAACGCTCTAAATGAAGAAGGTGAAGAATTTGATTTCTTATATAAATTCCATCTTCTCTTTCGATAAACCGAAGTGAACATGCCCGTTTTATAAGTTGCTCAATGACTTGATAAACATTCATGATACTTTCCCTCCGCTGAATCGTTATATCCGCTCGGATTATTTTCATTCCCATCATAAACTATAAGGAAAAATAAAATAGTTACACATTAGCTGTAACTACTACATTAAACTTTGCCCTACGAATTGCTATACAAGCACGAACACCGATATAACCTGCCATTCATTGCATTGCCTCTCTCTGCAGCTCTCGTGCCCCATCCCCAATATCAGCAACATAAAATGTCGCTTCGTAACCGATGACTTTTTTATACTTTTGTCCAACGTTGCAAATAAATTGATCCGTATATTCTTTCCCAACGATCGCAATTGCACAACCACCAAACCCCGCACCTGTCATACGTGCTCCTATAACCCCTTCTTGTTTCCAGGCTGATTCAACCAATGTATCTAGTTCTTGCCCTGTCACTTCATAATCATCACGTAAAGAACAATGGGATTCATTCATCAGCCTTCCAAATTCTTTTATATTATTTTCTTGTAATTCTTTTACAGATCGCAATGTTCGGCAATTTTCATACACAACATGTTTCGCCCGTTTTCTTAAGCTCTCTTCCTTAATTACATGCTTATATTGTTCAAACATTTTTTCAGTTAGTTCTCCTAGGGAGCTTATATCAATTATCTCTTGTAAATTTGCAAGGGCCTGTTCACATTCCGTTCTTCTCTCATTATATTTAGAAGTAGCAAGCTCTCGCCGCTTGTTTGTATTCATAATAATGATATTGTAGTTATGCAGCTGCAGTGGCGCATACGTAAAATTCATTGTTTGGCAATTTAATAACATCCCATATCTTGCTTTTCCCATCCCAATAGCAAATTGATCCATAATGCCACTATTTACACCGATAAAATAATTCTCTACTTTTTTACCAATTTTAACCAATTCTATACGATCTAATTCGAATTGAAATAATCCTTCCATCGTTACCCCTGTTACAAGCTCAATAGAGGCAGACGATGACAATCCCGCACCGTTTGGAATATTTCCATAAAACATAATGTTAATTCCTGAATCAATGCTATATCCAGCTTCTATGAGATAACGAATCATACCTTTTGGATAATTCGCCCACTCATGTTCTTGCTTATAATCTAAATCCTGTAAAGAAAATGAAATAACACCCTTTTCGGGGAAGTTCAATGAATAGGCACATATTAACGCATCATCTCGCTTGCTTGCTAACGCATACGTGCCGAAAGTAATGGCACATGGAAACACATTTCCTCCGTTATAATCAGTATGCTCTCCAATCAAATTAATCCGACCAGGCGCAAAGAAAGTACGATACTCCTCTTGATGAAATATTTTCTTAAAGTTCTCCATTAACTGGTTATGTATCATCTAAAGGCCCCCTTATGTAATACGAACTAAAAAGGTTTTCCATTCTAATTCCGAATTCATTCTACAAAAAATAAAGACTTATTATCTTTTTACTAAAAAAATTCAAAAAAGTCAAAATTTTTTTAGTAAAAAATCGCATCATTTTTGTACATATTTTAGTAAAAAAATACCGCATCATTTTACTTTGCAGTTTAAAATGGATTACATATAATAATTCAATCTCTCATAATTGGTTTAATTGCGCAGAAAATCCTCTGAATTTTTATTGATTAACTCCCCTAAGATGTTCTTGAGACTATAAAAAGCTCCCTGTTTTTATACAGGAAGCTTTTTGATTCTTCTCTAGCGCATACCGTTTTTTTACTTAGTTTACCTCAATCGGCTTCTGGACAATAAACCAATAACAAAGCGCCACGCATCCAGCAATAATTCCACCAGAAATAAATGCTAACGCATACGAACCTGTTGTATCAGCTGGATGCACATCTAGTTTTGGATTTATTCTCCTCTCATCATTCATCCTCCCTTTTTGAACAAAAAATAGACATATATTTTTGTAGAAAAAAAGGATATGGTATCCATATCCTTCTCTCGAGCTACTCCAAATTCACCCAAATGCTCTTCACTTCCGTATAATTATCAAGCGCATACGAACCCATTTCACGGCCGATACCAGATTGTTTATATCCTCCAAATGGCGATGCGGCATTTTCTAAATTATAACTATTGATCCACACTGTACCTGCTTTTAATTGATTCGCAACTTTATGCGCTGTTTTTACATTTTCTGTCCATACACCAGCTGCTAAACCGTACGGTGTATTATTTGCTCGTTCAATAACTTCTTCTATCTCATCAAAAGGTAAGATAGAAACAACTGGGCCAAAGATTTCTTCTTGCGCGATTTTCATATTATCCGTTACATCTGCAAATACAGTTGGCGCCACGAAATATCCTTTTTCAAATTCCTTCACGCCGCCCGCTACAAGTTTTGCGCCTTCTTCTATTCCGCTCTTAATGTAGCTAAGTACACGTTCTTGTTGCTTCTTCGATACGAGAGGTCCCATTTCTGTTTCAGGGTCTAATCCATGTCCTACTTTCACTTCATTCGCCATTGTTCCTAATTCACTAACGACTTTTTCATAATGCTTTCGATGAACAAATATGCGTGAGCCTGCGCTACAGTTTTGACCATGGTTATACATAATGCCGTTAAATGCCCCAGGGATTGCCTTTGAAAGATCAGCATCTTCTAAAATAATATTTGGTGATTTCCCGCCAAGTTCTAATGTGACGTGCTTTATCGTCTCCGCTGCTTTACGCATAATCCCTTTTCCAATAACAGTTGATCCTGTGAAAGCAACTTTATTGATATCCGGATGATTCACAATCGCTTCACCAGCACCTCCGCCAAAACCAGGAACAAAATTGACTACACCATCTGGGAATCCAGCTTCTTTAAATAACTGCGCTGTATATAGAAGAGAGAGCGGCGTTTGCTCTGCTGGTTTCAAAACAATTGTACAACCCGTTGCCAGCGCTGCCCCTAACTTCCAAGCAGCCATTAATAATGGAAAGTTCCACGGAATAATTTGTCCGACAACGCCAATTGGTTCATGGCGTGTATAGTTTAAATATTCCGGTGAAATTGGAATTGTTTGCCCAAGAATCTTTGTTGCCCATCCCGCATAATAACGGAAATGATCAACTGTCCCTGCAATATCATCTTCAAGCGCCTGTTTATATGGTTTTCCATTGTCTAGTGCCTCAAGCTGCGCCAGTTCTTCTTTATTCTCATCGATTAAATCTGCAAGCTTGTAAATCAAGTGCGCTCGTTCTGCTGCACTTATTTTTGACCAAGTTCCTTCTTCAAACGCTTTACGAGCAGCTTTCACTGCAATATTCACATCTTCTTCTCCTGCCTCACATACAACAGCAAGTACTTCCTCTGTCGCTGGATTCCAAACGTTAAATGTTTTTCCACTTACTGCTGGAACGAATTTCCCATCGATAAATAATTCCTTTTTCCCTTCCAGGAACGCTTGAACTTTTGGTTTTAAATCTTGGCTTGTCGTTAGCATACTCTCTCTCCCTCGTATATTATTTTTTAGTTACTCTTTCAAGCGACGATTTAACACAATGTTCTCTTGGACGTCTGAGGATATTCCTAGATAATGAAAGTAAGGATCATTTGGGACAATTCTCCCTCTCCCTGTAGGCTTTAACTACATTAAAAGACTGTTTCCCAGTGTTCGCTTTATTCTTCCTACTCACAGGCTGTTCTCCTTAATTCAAACCTAGCTGTTAGTAGCGCTAGGGCGGCTTTTGAAGCAAGGGTAAGTTCTTATACACGAGGATGTTGGTCAGCGTTCACACTAGGGATATCCCCAGACGTCCAAGAAAGAGATTTTCCAATGATTCTAAAAGAAAGGAGGAACTCTCTCATGAAACTATTTGTTGGTTTAGATGTGAGCTCTCAAGATGCAAAAGTTTGTTTTTTAAATGGTGAAGGTGATCGATTAGAATCGTTCACCATTACAAATGACTTACCTGGAGCCATAATATTAAAAGAAAAAATTCTGAACACAGCTTCCAAATTAACCTGTGAAGTGATTAAGATTGGCTTAGAATCTACGTCGATTTATAGCTACCATCCAGCTATGTTTCTTCACAATGATAAGGAGCTAAGAACCTACGGTTCTCAAGTGTTTATGATTAATCCAAAACAAATTGCAAACTTTAAGAAAAGTTATCCAGAGATGGATAAAACAGATGCCATTGATGCATTTGTCATTGCAGACTATGTTCGTTTTGGACGTCATACGATGTCGATTGTGAAGGAAGAGCAATACATTGCCTTACAACAGTTAACTCGTTCTCGTTATCAACTCGTACATGCCTTAACAAAAGAAAAACAACATTTTCTTCAACACTTAGGATTAAAGTGTAGTCAATTTACACAAGACGTTGGGTCCTCTGTCTTCGGAAATGCCATGATGGAATTATTCTTAGAACGATTCAGCTTAGAAGAACTCGCTCAAATGCCCTTACAAGATCTCGCTCTTTTTCTTCAGGAAAAAGGAAAAAATCGTTTTGGTAATCCAGAAGAAATAGCAAAATCCATTCAAAAAGCTGTCAGAGGATCCTATCGTTTAAGTAAAGTGGTAGAAGATTCTATTGACCTTCTACTAAGCACCTCCATCCAGATTATGCGCACGTATCAAGCTCAAATTAAAGAGATTGAGAAAGGTATAGAAAGTTTGATGTCATCGCTACCTCAAACGCTTGAAAGCATTCCAGGTATAGGTCCTGTATTCGCAGCCGGTATTGTGGCTGAAATTGGTCAAATTGAACGCTTTACCGATGAAACACGAATCGCCAAATACGCAGGTCTATTCTGGAAGAAATATCAGTCTGGTCGCTTTACTGCAGAAAACACGTCATTAACACGATCAGGGAATCAGTATCTACGTTATTACTTAGTTGAAGCCGCCAACTCTGTAAGGCGTCATGTCCCTGAATATCGTGACTATTATGCGAAAAAATCTGCCGAAGTACCTAAGCATAAGCACAAACGAGCCCTCGCATTAACCGCAAGAAAATTTGTTCGTTTGGTGGATGCGCTACTACGCAACAACCAAATTTACACGCCCGGAAGGAGCGTTGATAGATGATGTCTACTGACATTCTTCCTTCTTCTATATTCCATTAATTTACAAATTATTAATGGTCTAGTTTCGTATTGCCTTTTTTAAGCTGAAATAACAAATTAAGTGTTTAAATTACTAGAATCATTACTTGACATCACACCACAGGTCTTCTTATTTTTGTAATGTTAATAGGTTTTCTAAAATTCCTTGTAACTTTTGATCTTCTTCCTCTGTTAATGGCAGACGTGGTTTGCGAGACGGACCACCAGTTTGCCCTTTTAAATCCATTACTCTCTTAATAATTTGAACATACTTCCCTGATTCTTCAATAAAACTACATAGCGGTAAAATCTTATCGTATAGCTCCCAAGCTCTCTCTAGTTCCTTATTTTGCACCGCATCAAATAGTTCCGTTACAAGTTTTGGCACCGCATTACCTGCAACTGAAATCCACCCTGTTGCGCCAACTAAAAAAGATTCTAATACTAAATCATCCGCACCGCAGAATGTTTCAATATCCCCTTTTCCTTTTCTTGTAATATCACGAACTTTGCGAATATCACCGCTTGATTCTTTTACATGCGTAACATTCTCTACATCACGACCGACGCGAAGAATCGTTTCTGTGCTAATATCAACACCAGATGTAAATGGATTATTATAAATCATAATTGGAAACTGAACGGATTCCGCTACTGCTTTAAAGTGTTCATAAATCTCTTCTTCTTTTGGGTGAGCGTAATATGAATTAATAAGTAATGCACCACTCGCACCCGCTCTCTCCGCTTGCTGCGTATATTCAATCGCTTCTTTTGTCGTTTCAGCCGCCGTTCCGACAAGAAGCGGAATACGCCCGTTAATTTGCTCCACCGCTGTTTCCACAACTTTAAAACGCTCTTCCTTCGTTAAACTGACAAACTCTCCCGTACTCCCGTTAACAACTAAACCTGCTACACCTTCTTGAATAAAGTGCTCAATATTTTGTTTCAAACCTTCCCAATTAATCTCTTCGTTTTGATTCATCGGTGTAATAATAACTGGATATGCCCCTTTAAATGTTTGATACATGTTTCTTCCTCCCATCACTGAATTTAACTAAAGATAAAACAAATTGAAGTGTCACTTCAATTTGTTTCGTAAAAAAAACGCAATTCATATCATCTATACACTTAGGGTCATTATAATGCAGAAAAAATAAGTTTACAATATACCTATCTAATTTTTCTGAATTTTTTAATGATAATTTGCAAAACTCAAAACTTTCCTTTACACTTCTTTCATAAGAAAAATTCTATCCAATACTTTATTCGAGGGATTGTCATATGTACGAAAATATCGGAAACAAAATTAAAGCTCTTCGCTTAGAAAAAAGAATGACCTTAAAACAAGTCTCTGAAAAAACAAATCTATCTATTAGTTTTATCTCTCAAGTAGAACGCTCGAAATCTTCTATTACACTAGAATCTTTGAAAAAAATATCAGAAGCACTTCATATCAGTCCTAGCTATTTTTTCGCAGCAGAGCAAAAAACAAATACAAATATCATACGCCGCGGCCTGCAAAATGAAGAACATGTAAATTACTCTCATTTTGTTTACACGAATCTTTCTGGAAATGTTTCAAATCCACATTTCGAACCGATTTTAGTGACGCTTCATCCTGGTGAAAAAAAAGGAAATCCTTATTCTCACAATGGTCAGGAATTCGTATTTGTACTAGAGGGTGTACTCACCATTCTATTAGAAAACGAGGAGCATGATCTACATCCTGGCGACAGCATTCATATGGAATCTGCTACACCACACAATTGGTTTAATCATACGGAAAAGCCAGCTAAATTTTTGTTTGTGAGCTCGCCCCCTATGTTCTTTCAAAAGTAACTGTGCCTTCTCATCTATCGTCGCTTCGATAAGAGATGACATACACATGGACTAAAAGAGCTGCCTTTTCACAGGCAGCTCTTTTTCATCTATTAACCAAATACTTTCCCAAGTTCATCTTTATCTTGGCTTAACCAGAAATTCATTAAGCGTTTTGCTCCTTCTAAATCATGAAGCTTTGCTTGACCGCATTGTGTTTCATTTGCAGCTGGAATTTCTGTAATTTGAACCGCATCTTTTAATGTAAGTTCTAATAAATCAATGACTTCACGAACTGTTGGCGTACCACTTACAACAAGATAATATCCTGTTTGGCAACCCATTGGTGAAATATCGATAATATCGAAATGCGGATAACGATCAATATATTTACGTAAATTAAATGCTAGTAAGTGTTCTAACGTATGAATCACATCTGGCTTCATCGCTTGTTTATTCGGTTGGCAGAAACGAATATCAAATTTATTCACAATACCGTCACTACCCACTTTATGAACACCACAATGTCTTACATAAGGTGCCTTTACAATCGTATGATCTAATTCAAAGCTTTCTACTGATGGCATAATACATCTCTCCCGCTTTCAATTTAATTCCGTTATATCCAATATGATATAACGGAATTCCGAATTAGTAAAGTATTATGTATAGCCGTGCTATAATACTAGAAGAATATGCTGAAAAGGAGACGGTTATGAAACAGATTTTTATAGGTATCATACGCTTTTATCAAAAATTCATTTCCCCGATGACACCACCTGCATGCCGCTTTTATCCAACCTGTTCGCATTATGGATTAGAAGCCTTTCAGAAACACGGCGCTTTCAAAGGATTTTGGCTAACGCTAAAACGTATATTAAAATGTCATCCTTTTCATCCAGGAGGATTTGATCCAGTCCCAGATAAAAAGGATGACAGAGTAAACTCTTAAGCTTCGTAGCCGTTCACAACAAGATCTAATTTCCCTGTATCAGGGTGAATCACAAGACCATGAACCGGTACTTCGGCTGGAAGTAATGGATGGTTACGAAGTACAGAAACGCTATGTTCTACACTTTCTTCTACACTAGAGAATCCTTGTAAGAATTTCTCTAAATCGATTCCAGAATAGCGAAGTGTATCTAATTTTTCTTCTGAAACGCCTCGCTCTCTCATCTTTTCAATTGTGCTGCTCGCCTGTATTTTTGCCATACCACAATCATGGTGACCAACAACACATACTTCATCTGCACCAAGCTCATATACAGCAACTAAAATACTACGCATAATACTTCCAAATGGATGTGAAATAACAGCGCCCGCTACTTTAATAATTTTCACATCGCCATTACGCATATTCATTGCTTTTGGCAATAATTCAACAAGGCGTGTATCCATACAAGAAATAATTACCATCTTTTTGTTTGGAAATTTTCCAGCCTCATACTCTTCATATTTTCTCTCTTCAACGAATTTTTCATTATACTGCAAAATCTCTTCTAATGACTTCATAGCAAAAAGACCCTCTTTTCTTTTATATAGTCTACATACTCAGTGTACCAAAATCTAAAAAATCCCAAAAGGATATTACTTTATTGCAAATATATAATTTTTCAGACAACCGACATAATTTCTTCATAATATACACACAGCTCTGTAACAACTGTCCCATACTTTGCTCACATTTTCACTATAAACTAGATGTAGATAATGTTAAAAAGGAGTGAAACTTTATTATGTCCGACGTTCTGTTACTGAGTCGTTTTCAATTTGCAATTACTATTTTTTATCACTTTTTGTTTGTACCACTCACAATCGGACTTGTTATTTTAGTAGCGTGTATGGAAACACAATATGCACGCACATTAAACCCAACTTATCGAAAAATGGCGAATTTCTGGGGTAAGCTATTTACGATAAACTTCGTCATGGGTATCATAACCGGTATTACGATGGAGTTCCAATTTGGGACAAACTGGTCAGAGTACTCAAAATACATGGGGGACATCTTCGGATCACCGCTCGCAATCGAAGCGCTTGTTGCTTTCTTCTTAGAATCTACCTTCATGGGAATTTGGTTATTCGGTAAAGATAAAATCTCACCAAAGTTCCGTGCTTTTTGTATGTGGATGGTTGCACTTGGAACAAATATTTCCGCGCTTTGGATCATTACAGCAAATGGCTTTATGCAAAACCCTGTTGGTTACGTAGTGCGTAATGGCCGCGCTGAATTAAATGATTTTTGGGCACTTGTTACCAATCCATATGCATGGCATATGTTCTTCCATACAGTTGTTGGTTGTTATATCGTTGGTTCTTTCTTCGTTATGGCAATCAGTGCGTATCATTTATTACGTAAAAACGAAGTGGAGTTCTTTAAAAAGTCATTTAAATTTGGTTTAGTTTTAGGATTATTAGCAGCAACTGTAACACCTTTCATCGGTCACCAATCCGGTGCTTTCGCTGCAAAAATGCAACCTGCAAAAGGTGCTGCGATGGAAGCAGTTTGGGAAACTGGTAAAGGTCAAGGCTTCTCAATCATCCAAATTCCCGATGTGAAGAATGAGAAGAACTTCGAATTATTTACAATTCCAAAACTCGGCAGCTTCTTCTATACAAACTCATTTGATGGAGAAATTGTCGGTTTGAAAGATATCCCGAAAGAAGATCGTCCGAACGTAAACCTTGTTTACTATAGCTTCCGTTTAATGGTTGCACTTGGCGTATTCTTCATGGCACTCACTTGGTTTGGTTTCTATTTAAACCGAAAAGGAAAACTAGAAAACTCAAAACGTTTCTTAAAAATTACAATGTGGTCTGTCTTACTTCCATATGTTGCGATTAACGCTGGATGGATTGTTGCTGAAGCAGGTCGCCAGCCATGGACGGTATACAAATTGATGCGCACAGCTGAAGCTGTTTCACCAATTTCTGTCCCGCAGATTTGGTTCTCATTAATTAGTTTAGTATTGTTCTACACATTGCTCTTAATCGCAGATGTATACCTCATGCTGAAGTTCGCGAAAAAAGGACCTGCAGCATTGGAAGAACCTACTAAGGGAGGTGTAGCTCATGTCTCATGATATGCTTGCAGTTATTTGGTTCGGTTTATGGGGCGTGATTTGGACAGTTTACTTCATTCTCGATGGTTATGCACTCGGTAACGGAATGATTTTCCCGTTCGTTACGAAAGATCGGAAAGAACGAAATCAAATGCAAGAAGCAATCGGACCGTTCTGGGGCGGTAACGAAGTATGGTTAATTACAGCGGGCGGTGCAACATTTGCCGCCTTCCCAATCACATATGCAAATATGTTTAGCTACTTATATACACCATTGTTTTTAGTATTACTTGCTCTTTTTGCTCGTGCAGCAGGGCTTGAATTTATGCATAAAGATGATTCACCAATTTGGCAAAGTACTTGTAAATGGGCATTTGCAATTGGTAGTTTCCTCATCGCATTCTTATTCGGTGTTACATTTGCAAACCTATACTATGGACTGGAAATCGGAAAAGATGGTTATGAAGGAACATTACTTAGCTTATTAAATCATTACGGTATTTTAGGTGGTCTTTTCTTCACAGCAATCTTTGTCGTATCCGGCGCACTTTGGGTCATGATTAAGACAACTGGTGAAGTATCAGATCGTGCTTATAAAATCGCAAAACCATTTTCAATGGCAGCTGCCATCATTTTAGCCATCTTCTATGTGGCAACTGCAAACCGTACAAACTTGTTCCAAAACTTTACGGAGTATCCTGTACTATTCATTCTTCCAGCGCTTGCAATGTTAATGAGTGTCCTGGCAATTATTATGGTTTACAAACATAAAATTGGTCTCGCATTCACATTTGTTTGTCTAACAATCGCAATGTTTATGACAACTGGATTTGCAGGTATGTTCCCAAGAATGCTACCATCACGTATTAATGATGCATACAGTACAACGTTATACCAAGCAGCAGGAAGTGAATTAAACTTAAAAATTATGTTCTTCGTCGCAATGGTAATGGTACCAATCGTTATCGGCTATCAATTGTGGAGCTACACAATCTTTAAAGAAAAAATTCACAAAGACTCTGCGAAAGGGTATCACTAAAATGAAAAAAGACGCTCAAAATGAGTGTCTTTTTTTGCTTATACGTATGATTTTCACTAAGATGTTAAGCCTCTAATTTAACAATCTTGCTAAAGAGGAATGACCAACAGTTTTTATTGAAATTGTATTATATAACGTATACAACAATTCTATACAATTTTACATATTACGTTTAAAGCGTAGTTAGTATTACTTGATCATACTTATCATTATCATACACATCTGTAGCACTAATTCCATTAAAAGCTTTCACAGAAAATCCTACATTAGACGATCCAGAACCGTTATATGCTTTCGTTTGTTCGATTGGATGTACATTATATTTATCGCCTAAATTAATGGTCCCATTGCAATTTTCAATAACTACACCATCGATAACAGCAGGCATACTATCACTCACTTTCATTATGTTATTTTCAGTTTATGAAAAGAGCCTAAAAAAATAGCATGTTTACAGTAAAAAAGATATTCTACAACATTTAACTACGTTATTTACAAAATGTAATATATAATAAATGAGGCCATTATTCATAAAAAAATTGAGGTGTTTACAAAATTGATGTTTTTTGGAAGTATTACGCTTATTTTATTCCTTATTTTTCTATTCTTTTATGTAAAAGATCCCAGAAGCTTATTAATCGGATTTCTATTTAATTTATTCTTTTGTTCATCCCTTATCCTTTTCCTTTATTTAGGTTTCAGCTCGAATAATGGGATACTTAGATTCATTGCAATCATACCATTTTTAATTATTCTTTTTATGTTATCCTTTGGTATATTTGCTTTAATGATTGGACTATTTCTTAACGCAAGAATCTTGATGAGAAAAGAAGGCCGACGTTTTTCTAACTGTTTAACTTTGATTGCTGGGTTAGGTATTTTATGCACTATGCTATTCTCACTATTGGATCCAACACGATTTTTATCTCCTCATTTCCAGCCGATCTTTACAGGAGTATTTTTCATTAGTTTATATTTCTTTTTCCATATATCAACTTTCTTAACAGCTTATTTTCTGTATCAATTTAACAGACCACGGCGTAATCAAGATTTCATTATCGTTCTTGGCAGTGGATTAATTAACGATAAAGTACCGCCACTTTTAGCAAGTCGAATTAATAAAGCAATTGATTTTTACTGGAAACAGGCTGCTGTCACTACTCCGCCTACAATCATTTTTTCTGGTGGACAAGGACCAGATGAAAATCTTCCTGAAGCTGAAGCGATGCAAAAGTATGCTGTTGAAAAAGGCATTCCGATTGAACATACCATACAAGAAAATCGTTCCGTCAATACGTATCAAAACATGCTCTTCTCAAAACAAATTATGGATTCATTAAAAGACAAGTATAAGAGCATCTTTACAACGAACAACTTTCATCTATTCCGCGCTGGCTTATATGCAAAGCAAGCTGGATTAAATAGCCAAGGAATCGGTTCCAAAACTGCTTTCTATTACTGGCCAAATGCGATGATTCGAGAATATATTGCAATCGTTGTAATGAGTCGGAAGCGTCATATGAAGGTCGTAGGAGTTATTTTAGGGTTCGCTGTCTTTTTATCAGCCATGAGCTTTTTATTTAGTTAATTTATACCGGAAAAGCCATCCTTTCGAATGGTCTGACCCCATTTGGTGAGACAAAGAAAAAACACCTAGACAACATGTTTCCTATAAGCTATAGGTGACATATTATCTAATTTTCTCTGAATCCGTTCATTATTATAGTAGTGGATATATTCATCCACAGTTTGTATTATACTAGCATTATTCGATTGTTTTATATTTTGCGCATAGAATCCTTCGGATTTCAAATGAGAATGAAAGGATTCTATGAGGGCATTATCATGGCAGTTTCCTGTACGAGACATGCTTGTGATAATGCCTTTTTCTTTGGCATATGTTTGAAATTGTTTTGATGTATACACTTTTCCTTGATCCGAATGCAAAATCGTATCAATCACATTTCGCTTTCTTAAAGCCTCTTTTAGAGTATCTAATACAAGAGAAACATCCTGTGTCTCACCTATTTTATAACTTACAATTTCATTGTTAAACCCATCTATAATAGATGAAAAATAAAGAGTCTTATTGCCGAACATCAAATACGTGATATCAGTGAACCATTTTTCATTAGGCTTGGTAGCTTTAAATCTCCGTTGTATTCTATTTTTAGCTACCACTGGTTCATGACCGAGCACAAATATCTTTTTCTTTTTTCTAACTCGAGATAATACGTTGTATTTTCTCATGATACGTAATACTCTTTTATGATTCATTACGATGTTAAATTGATCACGTAGACAAGCTGTAACCCGACGATATCCATACCGATATTTATGATGTTGACATATTTCTATTACGGTTTTTTCTTCATGATTAGTTACTGTTTTCTCGTGCTTTTTCCAACGATAATAAGTAGCACGTGAAATATTAAATATGGAACACAGTTCTGCAATTGTGAAAGTTGATTGCCATTCCTTTATCATTTTCATTATTTCTTCTTTTCCTCCCACCTCCTTAAAATTTCTTGGCACTTTTCCAGCAATATAATCTTTGCCTTTAAATAACGTATTTCTAATTCTTTTTGTTCAAGTTCTGTTAACTTTTTTAAACCTTTTCCATGTGCAGATTGTCTTCCAATAGATTGTTCAAACCGATAGGTTTCGCCTTCACGATACCATTTCATCCAAGTTTTAATTTGAGCCACATGTTTAATTCCTAAGGCATCCATAATTTCTTTATTTTTGAATCCTTGGTGTTTCATTTCAACTACTTTCCACTTTATTTCGGCGGGATAATGATTCTTTTTCCCCATGCGAAAAACACCTCCATTAAAATCATAACTGATACTTACGATTTAGAGAGGTGTTTTTTATCGTCTCATTCTCAGGGTTCACTCCAACGAAAAAGGGTGGCTTTTTTAGTTTTCATACAGCCTTAGGAACGGATCGATAATTGATTACATGTAAAAAAAGCATCAATGATAGGCGATCTTTCTTTAAATGCTAAATGAATATAACGATATTGTTTTTGCTTTAACTTTTTCATTTCAATATCTTTATGTGACTTAAAAAATAATTCTGGTCCCATTGTAATCCCGATATTTTGTGATACCATATTAACAATCGTTTCACAATTTAGTACCTCTAATATGATATTGGGACATACTTGGTGATCAGATAAGTTTTTTATTACTAATGGCTGATACGGCCCTTTTGGCATAATAAAGTCCATTCCATCAACTTGCCTAATATCAATTACTTTTTGATTCGTTAACGGATGATTTTTCGGTAACCCTAATACGATTTCATCTTTGCTAACTGGGATTGATTGTATTTGTTTTTTTACATCTGATTCTAAAATAAACCCTATGTCCACTGTGCCATTATCAATCCACTCAATTACTTCTCCATATGTACCCTCAAATAATAAAACTTTAATACCCGAGTAACTCTGTTTAAGATGTAATAACATAGGCGGTAATATTTGTGATGCTGCACTTGTAAACGCCCCGACTTTGATCGTACCCTCCAATCTCTTATTTTGTATAGATACCTCTTGTTTAATCGCCGCTTCGCTCTTCAATACATTTTGAATATGTGGAAAAATACGATTTGCAAACTCGGTTCTTCTAATTTCAGCCTGCTTATTTCTGTGTAATAAAGGATGACCAAACTCTCTTTCTAAACTAGCAATCGCATGACTCACAGCTGATTGTGTCATGTTTAATTGCTCTGCCGCTCTAGTAAAATTCCCTAACTCTACTACTTTTTGAAACACTTCATATCTAGCTATAGTCATGAGTTTTACTCATACCCCCCATTCAAAATATGAATTTCACTAATTTTATTATACTCGTTACGATAAAAATAGACCAATTCATCTAAGGGAGGATTCACTTTGAGTAAAATATTATTATTAACTTTTGGCATGTTTGCATTAGGAGTAGATGCTTATATAATGGCAGGCATTTTGCCCCAAATTGCTGATGATTTTCATGTTTCAATTGGAACAGCTGGGCAAACCGTAAGCATATTCACAATTTGTTATGCGATTGCAGCTCCTTTGTTTGCTACATTTATGAGAAAAGCGAATACAAAACATACGTTATTAGCAGCATTATTCCTTTTTACACTCTCGAACTTTATCACCGCTGTTACCCATCAATTTATTGTTCTATTAATTTCTAGAGGAATAGCCGGCATAGGCGCCGGTATATACGCGCCATTAGCATCAGCTGCTGCTGTTACATTCGTTTCTGAAAAACAAAAAGGAAGAGCTTTAAGTACCATTTTACTTGGAATGAGCGCCGGAACTGTAATTGGTGTTCCATTCGGTATATATATTGCATCAGCTTATGACTGGCGCATGGCAATGTGGTTTATCGTTACCGTTGGGGTAATCGGGATATTTGCTCTCTTTGCTAAATTCCCTATGATAGAATCTAGCCCTTTGCCGACATTAAAAGAGCGGCTAAGTATGTTCAAAAACAAAAAAACTTCACTTGTCATGCTTATCACCATGATATTAAGTTTTTGCAGTTTAGGCTTGTATACATACTTAGATACCATCGTTGTTTCATATGGATTTCAGAAGTCGATCCTCTTTATTTGGATGTGGGGTATCGGCGGGATTGCAGGAAGTTTTGTAATTGGATTGATAATAGATTTGTATAAGAAACCAAAGATCGTATTAGTGTACTTAATGTGTATCATGTTTTTCTCATTTATATTTATGAGTCTTTTCCATGGAAGTGCCGTATTATTGGCCCTTTGTTTAATCCTTTGGGGTGGTACCGGATGGGCAACACTCGCTACTCAACAAAAAACACTTTTAGAAATTAGCCCAGAGCATGCAACCATTTCAATTGCCTTGCTGAGCTCGATCAATTATTTTGCTGGCTCAATAGGCACAATGGTAAGTGGAGTATTTTTAGAGAAGGGAGTAGACCCTATCAATTTACCTTATATATTAGGTGGAATATTACTTTTGGCTATCGGAGGACAGATTCTGTTTATAGGTAAGGAAATTGTAAAATAGGCGTAAATAATCATAAAAAATCCCAAGAAGCATCTACTCTGCTCCTTGGGATTTCCTTTATCGTCTCTTCGTAATTTTCCCTGAACCGCCAACCCTTGTTTTAGGGGGAGACGTATTCTTCGGCGGGCTTTTAATCGATGATTTCGGTTTTACATCAGATTCAGTAGAACCGCCTGGTGATTTGATAATCTTTCCCTTATTCTCTGTAGACGGCGGAACAGTTTTAGTTTCTTTTTCTATAATGCTTCCTTTATCCCCTACAGAGGTCTTTGGCTCTACTTTATCACTTCTCTTAATAATAGAACCTTTACCTTGCTTTGTAATAGGCGGCGGTGTCTTCTTCTCTTCTTTCGTAGGCGGTCTTTCTGGAATAACCGGTTTATGATTTTTCCGATCTGTATATCCGCGGTAATCACCATGATACGATTTACGTGAATCAAATATATCGTCTAATATACTTGCCAAAATATAACCTTGTAAGAAAGATGGCTGGTAATTTTGGCGTACATATTCTGTATTACTTATTTCAATAATGGTATCTGATGGTTTTTCTTTATCCTTTTGCAAATTATACATTTTGTCAGGATAAACGAGAAACATCTGGTTTTCATCTTCTTTAGATGCTTGCTTGGGCTTATTTTCATCAATCAGTTCTTTTGCAATCTCTGGAACTGATTTATTGGCAGCCCTATATACATATGATTCTTGCTTACCATCTTTTGCGACGGATTCTAACGGGTAACGGTCCTGAATCGATTTTTCATTTTGACACCCTGATAATGTAAACCCAGCAATTACAAGTAACGTAACAATGGCAAGGATAGGGATGAAAAACGATTTAATCATGGTAAACAATCGGTTTGACATGATTAAGCCCCCTTACGTTGCCCTTATAATTTGTACATCAGCAGAAAGAATCGCTTCTCCCTCATACATCATTGTACGTCCATCTTGCCATTCAATACGAAGTAACTTTCTATTATCAGATTGAAACTCCCACACATATTGTTCATCAGAGACAGCAAACGGTGTTTTTCCCATCGCAACAACACGTCCATTATATCGTTCTTCCATATGGTACTCGATATCATCCATTTCAATCGTCGTTGGGATCTCCTCTACGGAATCTAAACGACCATCAATTGGTGTATACAGCTTATAATAAGTACTTTCACGGTTTTCGATTTTTAAATAGCGAATTGTTTTCCCGTCCTGTAATGTTAAAACAATTTCATTACGAGAATGCAGGCTTGTTTTTCCGGTCACTTCATACATTACTAATGAAACTTCAACCATATCGCCAGGTGCTAACGTGAGTAAGGATTTCTCTGGTTTCACAGGCTCCGGACTTTTCATTATATTTTTAATTCGTTTGAATAAACTCATGATCTATCCCTCCTTTTCTCTTTATAGACAAGCTGCTAAAATGAGGGCCCCAACAATATGTAATGAACCGGCTAATAACGCATGAGTTACATGACCTTGCTTCGTCCCCTCTTCTAAATCTAAACCTACCAGCTTTTTCAAAATAAACTCAATAAACATTTCAACAACTAATAAAATAACGAAAGAAACAGCGGATGCAAGAAGCGCTTGCCATAGGTCGTTTGCTTTCATAATCGATTGTGACAAAATATATCCTTGTGCAAACAACTTCATAATAAAACGTGTTGTAACTGCCATATTTCCTTGTTTTATTTCTGCTACATCATTGTACTTTGTAAAAATAGAATCAACCCACATAAGTGCAAATAACAGAACAGCACTTGCTCCTGTCCATACGAGCATGGCTAACACATTCATCCATGTCATTACAAAACCTCCTCTAAAAGATAATAGAAAACCGACATGGTTTATTTCAGACATGTCGGTTCCTGTGTCTATTCTATATTATTTCTCATACTGCTTCATAATACGTGCTAGTTCATCATCCACAGCTGAGTTTTTATTTAAAGCCGCAAATTCATCATCTAACGACTTTTCTTGTTTATAAATTTCACCGCTTGCCTCTGCTTCAGCTTCTAATTGAAGAGCCTTTTCTTCCATACGGCTCAGACCAGCTTTTGCAGTATTGGCATCAAATCCGGACATCGCTTGATTAATGCTCTTTTGTGCCTTCGCTGCGTTTACACGCGCTACAAGTGTTTCACGTTTATTTTTTAGCTCTGTTAATTGCTTGCGCATTTCTTCTAATTTTGCACGAAGGTTATCAGCTGCTGCTTTATTTTGCTCGTAGCTTGCTTTGTATTCATTCATCTTCTGTTCTGCATTTTGCTTTTCTTCTAACGCACGGCGCGCAAGATCAATATTATTTGCTTGAACTGCCATATGTGCTTGTTCTTCACGTTTCTTCACAAGTGCTTCTTGCTCTTCAAACAATAATTTAAACTTTTTCTCAAGCGCGATTTGAGCCGCTACACTCTTCTCAGCTTCTTGTACATCTTGCTGCATATCACGTAAATATTGATCCGTCATCTTAACTGGATCTTCTGCTTTCTCAATTAACGCATACACATTTGACATCGTTAAATCTCTTAATCGTTTAAAAACAGACATGTAAATTCCTCCTATGGATTACCTCATATTTCAAACTTACTCCACGTAAAAACTTTCCTTTACAGTAAGAATATTCATTTTTAAATCCTATGTGTTTATTATATCAAAACTAAGATGTCCTTACATGTTATTTACCAAATATACAATCTATAATCTGACATTGTTATTGCAATATGTACCCATACTATAAATTTTATCTTTATATTTTCTTTTTCCTATCACATTTTCAACTCTTTTCAATGCATTACATCATTGTAATGTTACTGTAAGCTAACTCGATAGTTACAAAAACGTTATTCTTATAAAATGAAATCAGAAGCCGAGGTTAAACAAAAAACAATTTTGCTTCTCTAAATTTAAAAAACATTACATTTGTATTTACTATAACGTATAAAAAAGGAGACAAGAAAATGAAAAAATTAGTAGGTATTGGGTTAGCAGCAGCAATTTCATTAGGAGCATTATCAGGCTGTTCTTTATTAGGAGAAAAAGCAAATGGTATGGTTACTTACGGAAGTGAACAACAAATTAATCAAGTAATCGATAAAAACAAATCTGATATCAAAGAAAAGAATACGTACAAAATGAAACTTGCGACATTAGAAGGTAAAAAAGTACTTGTAATGGATAAAAAGACTGGTGAAGAACTAGTGAAAAAAGAATTGATTAAGAAAGTTGAAAAAGAAAATACAAAAGCAATTGATAAATTACCAGCAGTAACAACGGACCAAGGTGTATTATTCGCGAAAGAAGAAGTAGCAAACGCAACAATTGATGGAGCGAAATTAAAATACGAAGGTAATACAATCATCGGTGACGCCCGTTCTTACGCGGATATGTTTGCTATTGTAGATGACGCTGCATACGAAAAAGTAAATGGTGAAGAAAAATCTGTAGGTGTACTGAAATTTGCTAAAGACCCTAAAGATAAAATCCAAGATACTACGAAAGAAACAGAAGCTGTACAACTTGTTAAAATCAAAAAGTAATTCATAAAAAAAGCTTTGCGAATTTCGCAAAGCTTTTTTCTATTTATTAACTACTTGCTCCATATCAGGACTACAACTATTCGACTGACATGACTTATTTAAGGAACATGCTGCGCACTTCCCTTTTTTACTTCTCTTCACAAAATTGAATAATGTATATCCTGCATAACCAAAAATGACAGCTCCAATGACAATATTGATTATCATTATGATACATCTCCTTCTAGAATCCGAGTAAAGATCCAACTTGGTATATAACGAGCGTTAATAGATAAGCAACAATAAGTGGATAAACAACAGAGAAAATTGTCCACTTTATAGATCCTGTTTCACGGCGAATAACAGCTACTGTTGCCAAGCACGGAACGTATAACAAAATAAAGAACATGAATGCATATGCTGATAACGCAGTATAGTGCGCTCCCATTACATTTCCTAATATATCTTCTTTCACCGCATAAATAATGGCCATTGTAGAAACAACAACTTCTTTTGCTAAAAATCCTGTTAATAAAGATGCCGCAGCTTGCCATGTTCCAAAACCGAGCGGTGCTAAAATCGGTGCCACAAAACCACCAATCATCGCTAAGAAACTATCTCCCATATCTACGCCAAATCCTGATGGACCTGCATAATTTAATAACCAAATCACAACGGAACCACCAAAGATAAATGTACCCGCTTTACGAACGAAACCTTTTCCTTTTTCCCACGTACTAAGCCATAATGTTTTTGCTTGTGGCACACGATAAGGTGGAAGTTCAATAACAAAAATTGATTTTTCTTCTTTTAAAACAGTAAGAGACATTACCTTTGTAACAAGCAAAGCAAGAACAATACCAGCAATATATAAAGAAAATACAACAGTCGCTTGGTTATGAGGGAAAAAGACTCCCGCGAATAATGCATATACCGGTAAACGTGCTGAACAAGACATAAACGGCGTTACTAAAATTGTAAGTAGCCTCTCTTTCTCTTGTTCAATCGTTCTTGCCGCCATAATCCCTGGAACGTTACAACCAAAACCGATAATCATTGGAATAAATGCTTTCCCATTTAAACCAAAGAATTCCATAATACGATCCATCACAACTGCAATACGAGCCATATATCCTGAGTCTTCTAATAACGAAATAAAGAAAAATAATGCAAAGATTTGTGGAACGAATACTAATACAGCACCAACACCGGCAATAATTCCTTCTGTAACGAGCGCTTGAATAAAATCAGAGGCTCCAATAGTTGTTAAACCCGCTGTTACCCAATCGGTGAGTTGACCGCTGAAAAATTCATCCAGCATATCCGATAAAGGTGTTCCAATCCACGTAAACGTAACCTGAAAAATAAAAAACATAACAGCTAAAAAGATTGGAAGTCCTAAAACTTTATGTGTGATTAACTGATCAATTTTTTCTGAAAAAGGAATTTTCCCTTCCTTCTCATGCTGAATCACATTTGTTTTTAACTTTTCAATATACGCTGCACGTGAACGATAAATATGTTGTTCCAGCGTTACATCAATTTCTTCCTCTAATTCTGATCGAATCGCTATAAGTTTTTCATACACCGGCAATTTCTTTACTTCTTGTTCTACTACTTCATTATTGCTTAAAAATTGAAGTGCAAGCCACCTTGGATTCTCATAATTTTCCTTAGTTAAAAACTCCATGATATCTGCAATTCCTGCATCTATTTGTTTACCATATGAAATACTGAAGGGCTTTTGCTCTTTTTGCTTACTCTCATGTAGGGTTGCAAGTAACTCTTTGCAGCCTTTTCCACTTCTCGCAACAACAGGAACAACTGTTACTCCTAATATTTCTGATAACCTGTTCACATCGATAATAATTCCACGCTGCTTTGCTACATCAATCATATTTAAACCGATAGAAACTGGTTTACCAAATTCTAATAGTTGCAATGTTAAATGCATATTGCGCTCAAATTGAGAAGAGTCAACAATATTTAACATATGATGAAATTCTTCTGTTAGTAGAAAATTTGTAACAACACCTTCATCACGAGAAACCGGATTTAAATCATATATACCTGGTAAATCAATTAATGTCCCTTGCTTACCTTTTAACTTACCGACCTTCTTTTCTACTGTTACCCCGCTCCAGTTTCCTACATATTCATAAGAACCTGTTAGCGCATTAAATAATGATGTTTTCCCCGTATTCGGATTCCCTAGCAATGCAACTTTATTCACGCTAATTCCACCTTTATCATTTTCGCGTCACAATGACGAATACTAATTAATTGTCCACGGCACTCTAGCGTACACGGTCCCTTAAACATTGCTTTTTGTTTCATACGAAGTTCACTTCCTTCTGAAAGACCAAACGCAGCTAATCTACGCTTTAATAACTTATCTAACGATTGTATATTTTTTACAAGTACTGTTTCACCTATTTTAATATCTACTAAACTCATAATCTTCCCCCTCGAAGAGAATGATAATTATTTTCATGAAAATTATATCATATTCTATGAATCAAGTACTATAGCTTTCCCTTCATAGTTATTAACATTTTTGCACAATTATATTTAAATAATTGTCATAACAGATTCATTTGCCATTCTCATCCATTTCGATTACACTGAACCTAACAAATAAAGAATCTCGTTATCACAGGGGGAGCCTCGTTGCTGAGAGGGAACAATTCGTTCCGACCCTTAGAACCTGTTAGTTAATGCTAACGTAGGAATTGTGCAAGCGTCGAAATACATATACCTCATCATTTTCTACTTACGTATTTCATATCTCCCTATGGTAAATTATTCTTTTTTTGTGCAACTTAGATTTAGGGGGAATAAGAACATGCGTAACACCAATTTACAAGCGATGATTGAATCTGCAATCCTTGCAGCTTTCGCCTTAATCATCGACATTTTACCAATCTCGATTAAACTTCCAACAGGCGGTTCCATTTCATTTGCTATGATTCCTATTTTTATTATCGCATACCGCTGGGGATTTAAAACAGCTTTCTTCGGTGGCTTAATTTGGGGGCTACTGCAAATTGTATTCGGAGATGCTTATATTTTAACGCCAGTTCAAGCGTTTATTGAGTACTTCGTTGCATTTGCTTTTATCGGTTTTGCTGGATTATTTTATCAACCTATTCAGCAATCAATGGCGAATAATCAAGGTAAGAAAGCAATGGTCTATATTGTTATTGCTACACTCATTGGTAGCTTAGCACGTTATTTCTGTCATTTTATTGCCGGGGTTATCTTTTTTGGGAAATACGCACCGCCTGGACAATCAGCTGTTCTTTATTCATTGATTGTGAACGGTAGTACAATGCTTGGTTCTTTCGCTTTATGTACAGCTTTACTAATGCTTCTATTTACAACAGCTCCACGCTTATTTAAAAGTATTGGTGCACATAATTTGAATTCAAAAAATACGGTTGCCTAAATGGCAATCTTATTTTTTATTTAATGAGTTATATCAATAATAAAAACAATAAATACACATAAGAATATAAATACCATTACACTTAGTAAATTACTATTCATGGCTAATCTACTCCTTGTAAACCTTATTTTTTATATAAATTATACGTGTAGAATATAAAGATAAAGTAAAGATGCTATCAAAATAAAATTAAGAAATAATAAAAAAGTGTAGAATTTCGTTTCTACACTTTTTTATGTAAATAAAAGTAAAACAGTACACCATCTACTGTATTATCTACACCATATTCCACACCATGAAGTTCTAAAATATTTTTAGAAATGGCGAGCCCCAGTCCTGTTCCACCTTTTGAGCGCTGACGAGCTGTATCGATCCGATAAAACCGATCCCAAATCTTATCTAATTGTTCCGCTTCAATATGAGCGCCTTTATTTTCTATACAAATCTTTATTCGATTCAGTTCATCTCTTATAGAAATAATAATATCCTTTTTTTCAGGTGTATAACGGATTGCATTCGTTACAAAATTTATAATTACTTGTTCGATACGATGTTGATTTGCAACAACTTCGATTGGCAAAAGGCATTTATGAACATTCAATTCTTTTTTCGCTATTTCTAATGATAGTTGTTCACATATATGCTCAATAACTCCATCAATATAAAAAATATCCATTTTCATTTTATACGTACCAGACTCAAATTTAGCTAACTCTAGCATATCCAAAATTAACATATCCATCTTATCGACTTCTTTTTCCATTGCCTGAAAATAATACTCTTTCTTATGCTCTGCCACCCCATCTTTTAAAATAGAAATGCAACTTTTCATAATGCTTAGTGGAGTTTTCAATTCATGCGAGACACCCGAAATAAATTCTTTTCGTGTGTTTTCTAACTTTCTTTCTTTTTCGATGTCTTGTTCCAATTGTTCAATATGTGAATGGAGCGTATTAGACAACATATTAATATTTTGTGATAAATCACCAATCTCATCTTTTGAAGTAATGGGGATTCTTTCCGTGAAATCTAAATTTGCGATTTTTTTCGTTGTGTCGTTTATTCGTAATAATGGTTTGGCAATTTGTTTTGAATAATAGAAAGAAGCTAGAAAAATAAGTATTAATACAAATGCAATGATATATATATAATAATCCTTCACCATTTGCACCGCTTCATCTACTGGCTGCAAGGAAGCCATTGCGAATATATATGTTAACGAACCATCTTTTTCTTTTATTGGTTTAATTAATAATTTATATTTTATATCATTTTTTTCATAGTCATTTACTCTTAAGGTATCATTATTATCTTCATTTTCATTTAACAGTAATTCTGCTTGAAATTCTTTTATACTTTCCAAAAACAAAGTATTTTTATAAATTGGATTCACTACCCCTTTACTATCAGGCAGTTGCACTTTTGTAATGGTTCCCCCAAAAACAGTACTAGGAAATTGTGCAGCACTTTTTCTTTCCTCTTTCAGCTTAAGAGCCATTTCATTTACTTTCTTATCTAAAGGCTTGTTGGACCAATTTATACTTCCCTTGCTTACATTTAATACAGCAGGGATAAATGTAGAATCTTTATCTATCCCATAAATTGAAACTTGCAATCCTGAAAAATACGGGAGTTTTTCATTTTCAACCTCTTCTATCGCCATCAGATAATAGAGAGGGATTGTAATGTTTGTTTTTCCAAGTTCCTTCTGCGATAGCCGATCCAACTTTACCTCTAAATAAAAATCATCTGCATGTTTTAAATTCCCATTACTATCTAACGTCGTAATCCATGTATTATTTTCTCGATAAAAATCTTGTTCCAGTTTCTGAATAGCTTCAGTGTTACTACTATTCAAATAATCTCTCTCAAAAGAGCTTATATTCGTTTTAATATCGTTTACCTTTCGGTTTGCATAATATTGTTTAAAAAATATTGTTTGTCCAATAAATATTGTTGCTAGAATTAGCATACATAAAGCCGCTGTAAGAATAAATAATTTGAGTACAATCCCTTTTCTCATACATTCCCCTCAAATTTATACCCCATCCGAACAACAGTGGTAATATGCTTTGCTTTATCACCTAATTTATTTCGTAAATTACGAATATGGCTATTCACAGTCCGATCATCACCAGCAAATTCATATCCCCAAATTCTTGAAATCAACTGCTCTCTCGTAAGAACAATCCCCTGATTTTTCATAAAATACGTTAATATTTCAAACTCTGTATGTGTTAAATTAATATCCATTCCATCTATCATAACAACGCGAGAAGGAAAATGAACATAAATTCCATGAATAGATACTGTATCATTTTCATTGTCCGAAGACTTACTTATAGTTGCCCTACTTTCCAGCAATCGTTTCGCCCTTGCCAATAAAATAGGCGGACTATATGGCTTTGTTACATAATCATCTGCCCCTAGCTCAAATCCAAGTAATGTATCATCCTCATCTACACGTGCTGTCAGCATAATAATTGGCACTTGAGACGTCTTACGGATCCTTCGACAAACAGACCAACCATCTAATTCTGGTAACATAATATCAAGAATAACTAAATGAACTTCCTCTTCTTCAAACAAGAATAAAGCTTCCTTTCCGTCTCTTGCCTCAAGTACTTGATATTGCTCATTTAAAAAATAATCTTTCAAAATTTCACGTAAAATATCTTCATCCTCAACAATCAAAATTGTTTTTGACATATTCTTCTCCCTCTCTCGTTACTAAATACCAAAAGATAAGAATACTGTAATCTCATCTTGAATCAGTAGCAATCAACTTTGCCTCAATAATATATCGATCCGGTGCATCTCCTATATAATTGAATGGATAGCAGGTCGTTAGCGTTAATGTTGGCTCTTCTTTCTTCACAATGACTGTGCGATCATCCGCATGTGTAATCCATGTTTTTTGAATCTCATAACTATAAATTTTATTATCATATCCTACAATAAGTTTATCTTTTTCTTTCAGCTCTGCTAACTCTGTAAAAACAGTATCACGATGTCCGCTCAACACTGTATGACCTCGTTCAGAAGGGACTGTTGTAATATCACTAACAAACATACCTACTCCTTTTTTCAAAGTGGTATCATTAGATCCCCAATATACAGAAAACTTCTTCTTTATTTTCGGGATATTTAATAGAGCTACTTTCTCACCTTCTTTATATGACATCTGAGAAGAAGACACTTGAGAATTTACAGGTACTTCAGTAGAATGCTCTTTTGATTGTATCTTTTCAAAATCCTTTATCTCTTTTGTCGTTAAATCTTGCGCAGAACTTTTCCCCTTATACCATTCAAAAGAATAATAACCTCCAATAAGAATACCAATTATTATAAGGGCGAATCCAATACGATTAAGAAGTGCCACTTTTAATCCCTCCATGCAAAAAATGGTAGGGATATCCTACCATTTTTAATATATGAAATTACCCCATGTTTTATAGACCAATGAACATTTCGTTTTACGATTTAACCTTACGACGATTCAATCCAAACAATGTCCCTAACGCCATAAGGCATGCACTTAATGCTATCATTGCTACACTATTTGATGCTGTATTTGGTAATTTTTCACCTTTTACTACCTGCTTTTCTATTTCTTTTTTCGCAACTCCATCCTTTTGCTGCGCTTGAATTGCTGCTTCTTTTCTTGCCATATCTTGCTTTTCTTGTGTCTGTACTGCTTCTTCCTTCTTGGCTATCTCATTTTTTTGCTGTACTTGCGCTGCTTCTTCTTTCTTTGCTACCTCATTTTTATGTTGTTCCTGAATCGCTGCTTCTTTTTTCGCCATATCTTGCTGTACTTGCGTTACTTCTTCTTTTGTCATTGTGCCAGTAGACGCACTAGCCACTGACGAATACCCTACTGATAAAAGTGCCATCGCACAGATTGGTAAAAGTTTCTTTTTCATTTTATTTCTCTCCTTGTATGCTTTTTCACATCCCATCAGATGTATTTATAGGATATATCCGTTATGTAAATATGAGATGCAGATAAAATGGATTTCTGTTAAAAATTGAATCAATATCAGAAATACAATCCCCCGCATATCTGAACGTTTAAAGTGCATCCAAAAAGAACAAAAAAAGCATTGTAGATTCCCTCTACAATGCTTTTTTAGGTGTCTCATTATTTCAGTGCCTAATTGTTACTTTCACGTGAATGTAAAGTAAAAGGGTCTGAAGTGATAACTAATTGTCTCGGCTCAGTTTTCTTTAAGTGATTAGTGACGTTACACTTACGACGTTGAACACCCCATGCCTTTATAGGGTTTGTGAAAATGACTCTTCGCTCTTCATTAGGGGTCTCTTCTTCAAACTTACAACTTTCGCTCCGTTTACACCATTTCATTGTAAATATGGAAGAAGAATGATCTTTTTCTCGATCAAACAAATACGAAAAACTCATATCTCCAGCTAATACAACTGTGTTACTAGCTGATAACAAAGCAAAGGTTGTCCAACGTTTCTTCATTCCCTTCTACTCCTTCTTCACATAGAGTGCCTATAGCTTACTTTACCTAAAATGTGCTTGCCTTTTACCTTACATTCATAAGTTTATCCAAAAGACAACTATGTAACTATCGATTTTCCTTACAAATCACCTTACATTTTTGTAAGAAATAAACCTTTATCAAATATGTATTTCTCATTTTTGACTTTTTCCTCTCAATCCTTTACAGTCGAAATGTTCACCAGTTTTACAATCTAGGAGGATTATTATGAACATTGAAATAAAAGACACTTTAATTTCTACAGAATCGTTACAAGCAAAAGTAAAAGAACTAGCGCTACAAATTGAACGCGACTTTGAAGGCGAAGAAATCGTTGTAATCGCTGTATTAAAAGGTTCTTTCGTATTTGCTGCTGATTTAATTCGTCACATTAAAAATGAAGTAACTATCGATTTTATTTCTGCATCTAGTTACGGAAACCAAACGGAAACAACAGGAAAAGTTAAGTTATTAAAAGATATCGATGTCAACATTACAGGCAAAAATGTAATTGTTGTAGAAGACATCATTGATTCAGGCTTAACACTTCACTTCTTAAAAGATCACTTCCTTATGCATAAGCCAAAAGCATTGAAATTCTGTACATTACTTGATAAACCAGAACGTCGTAAAGTTGACTTAAAAGCAGAATACGTTGGCTTCCAAATCCCAGACGAGTTTATCGTCGGCTATGGTATTGACTGTGCTGAAAAATATCGTAACTTACCATATATCGCATCGGTTGTTACAGAAAAATAAAACCAAATATAACTTCCATCGATTTCTGATGGAAGTTTATTTATATCGGTTACTAAAGGTTGTTACCTAAAACATTAACAACCTTTTATTTTTTTATAAAACATTTCTAAGAAATATTTACACTGTACGTAAAAACCCCATGCATCTAGGGAGAAATTTAAAGCCATTTCCATGTACGAAGGCAACTTCATTGTAGATTATTTATTTATGTATTTACTATTCGCTTCTTCTTTTGTAGGTACAAATAAAAAATACTACCGATGACGACAACTACTCCACCTAAATAGATACCATACTTCGTTGTCAGTTCTACAATCATTTCGATATGTTTTCCAAACAAAGATCCAAGTACGAAATAAAGCAATGTCCAAACAAATCCTGTCGTATAGGAATACAAAGCATACGTTTGAAATCTCATGTTACTCATTCCAACTAAATAGGGTACGATATGTCTAACGACAGGTATAAAGTAGCTTGTTACTAATGCATAATGTCCGTATTTACCAATCATTTCTTGTGATTGCAGCAAGTACTTCGCTTTTTTCTTTTCCAACAATTTATCAAGTACTTTAGCACCAAAGATCCTTCCAAGTATATACCCTAAAGAGAGGCCTGACACAACGCCCAAATAAGTTAACAAAAAGGCCGGAATTATATTTAGTATGTCCAGCGACGATACAAAGCCACCACTCATCACAATCATTTCATCTGGAACTGGCATACCTACAATCCCGAGCCATAAACAAAAAAATAAAGCCCCGTAACCATATGTCTCAATATAAGATAACAATTCATGTAATTCCATTACGTGCATGCCTTTCTACAACTAAAAACATGCGCTGGAGGAAGATTCAACCAAACTTTTTTTAGTGAAATTTCCTGAAAAAAGTTTTGGATAAATGCTTTCTTTGCAAGTGAATATTGAAATGTAATGAACTCGCCGTCCTCACTTAATGATTCTATTACGCTGGATAAAATACGAGAAGATACTTCCCTTGGTAAAGATGTAAAGGGTAATCCTGATAATACGTAATCAACCTTCTCTATTTGAAACTCCTTTATATACTTCTTTAGATTCTCCGCTGATCCATGTATGACTAAAACATTTGGATCATCCTTAAACTGCTCCTGTAACTTTTTGAAAAAAACTTCATTAATTTCAATTAAGATAAATATCGTGTGTTCTTTTTTTCTTTTTATAATCTCTCGTGTAAATGCTCCTGTTCCAGGCCCCAATTCTAGAATATACTTTGCTTCTTCAAAATTAATTGCGCCTACCATCTTTTTGGTTAATCTATTCGAACTAGGTGCAATTGCCCCAGTATTCTTTGGATGCTTCACAAATTCGGTTAAGAATGTAATAAATTGCATTTCTAACCTCTCCCTTTCATTCGGTATCATCTAATATAACTCCAAGTATAACTATCATTTTTTAAAAAATAGCATGGAAATTTCTTAAGATTTTATGAAGAAATGAACAGGATAGAAAATATAAAAGCAGCTACCGCCTATAGCGATAGCTGCTTTCTTCATTACTTCGCACTCACAATCTTGTAATAAGAACGAACTGTTAAGAAGTAATATCCAATATAAATAACACTATATACACCGATACTCATTAATAATGGGATCAATATTTCAAATGGTAACAAGTTTGATAAGCCTTTTAGCGCAAATAAGCTGTGTAAAATCCCAATTACTAATGGAATTGCAAATATAAAACTTACTTGTTTTGCAATCGCCTTTTTCATTTCTCGCTTTGTAACTCCAACTTTACGAAGTACAACATAACGATCGCGGTCTGCACTTGCTTCTGTTAACTGCTTGAAATAAATAATAGAACCTGTTGCAAGCAAGAACACTAAACCTAAGAATAGTCCAATAAACATCATTAATCCTGTCGCTTCAAGTCCTGCATGGAAACCAGAATAGAAGTCTCTGAATGGTGTTTCAATTTCAGATTTTCCAGCCGGCATGACTTTCGCTAATTTTTCTGTTAGAACTTTACTGTTTCTTTCATCTTTTACATCAATATTTTTTACAATGCGTGTTCCAACTACTTTTTTAGCTTGTTCATATACTTGATCTGGAACAATTACAAATAATTCACCTAAGTTTGTGACATTATTACTTCCTGTACCTTTAATTGCTAGAGTCTTTGTTTCTTTTCCGATTGGAAATACGGCTTTATGTCCTTTATAGTCAGCGTTAAACTCATATTCCTCAATATATGAACCATCATATACAAAGGCCTCATCAGCCCCTATATCCACTGTATCTATATTCATCTTTTTCGCAAGGGTATTAAAAGATGATTTCGAGATAAGTTGGTATTGCTCAGTAATTCGATAATGAGTATTTCCAAGCATATCTGCTTGTTTTCCTTCAAACTTTCCTTTCACAGGAACCATCTCAACTTCAAATTGATTTGTAACTGGATGGTTTTTCTTTTCCTCATTAAAAATAGATTCTATTTTATTATCTAATGCTGCATCTTTTTTCTCATACGAATAACTATACGGTGCAAATTCCTTCGCCTGCTTAAATGTGTTGTAATACATCGTAACCGACGTACCGACCGCTGTTAATGTTACCGCACTTAATATCGCAATTGTTGCAAGGGATTTTGCATTCCCTTTAATACGGTACAGTAGTTGGGACGTCGTTACCATGTTCATACCGTTATAGAAAGATGATTTCTTGTTTCTTGCTCGTTTTAATACAAATACTGTAAAGAACATAAATAGTAAGTACGTACCAAGTACTGTTGCAAGTAAAATATAAAGCGCGACTGTCATAAAGTCTGCATATTTAATTGCTTTAATATACATCAGTGATAAGAAATACCCTGAACCGATTAAGCAAACTGAAAGTAATGCCATAATCACGGATCCTTTTGGCATCTCTTCCCCTTCACGCTCCGCACGGAAAAGTTCAATTAATTTAAAGCGATAGATTAAACGATACCCTTGCAGTGATGTATAAAGAATGATCACAAAAAAGATAATTGCCGTATCAATAATTGCAGCCATTGGTAATTCAAAATGCACATTTAAATTTAATCCCATCATGCTTACTAATAATTCAAGGAATAACTTTGAAAGTACACTACCAATCGCGATTCCGACTACTAATGACATCAAGCCCATCAGCATATTTTCATAAAATAACATTTTACCAATTTGTCTTTTTCGAATTCCTAGTAGAGAATATAAACCAACTTCTTTTTTACGCTTACGTGTAAAGAATCCATTAGAGTATATAATAAATACCGCTACGAAAATAATCAGCATCACACTTGATACTTGGAATGCTCCACTAATTTTCTTAGAACCTTCCGCTGCTTTTTCCATTTGTGAGTTATACTCAAGCGCCTTAAATGTAAAATAAATGACGATGCTAAAGATCATAGATGCAAAATATAAAAAGTAATCCTTAAAATTCCGCTGTATGTTGCGGAGGGCAATACTAGATAATGTCATCTGCCATCCCCCCAGAAATTGCGGACATTACGTCGACTACTTGTTGGAAAAATTGTTTACGTGTTAAGTTCCCGCGATGCAATTCTTTATATAGCTCACCATCTTTAATGAAGATAACACGTTTACAATAACTCGCGGCAAATGCATCATGCGTTACCATTAAAATTGTTGAATTATCATATTCATTTAATGCCTTCATACTTTCTAATAAATCTGTTGCTGATTTGGAATCAAGTGCCCCTGTTGGCTCGTCCCCAAAAATCATACTTGGATTTGTAACGATTGCTCGTGATGCCGCGCAGCGCTGCTTTTGTCCACCAGATACTTGGTATGGGAATTGACTTAAAATATGATCAATACCAAACTTCTTCCCAATCTCCAGAACGCGACGATCAATTTCGCTTGCTTTCACTTTTGATAACGCAAGTGGCAATGCAATGTTTTCTTTCACCGTTAACGTATCTAACAAGTTATAATCTTGGAAAATGAAACCTAAATGATCGCGGCGGAACAATGCTAATTTATCATCATTCATTTTTACAATGTCTTTTCCATCAATTAAGATTTCACCGCTCGTTGCATTATCGATTGTAGAAAGAACATTCAAAAGGGTCGTTTTACCAGATCCAGAAGGTCCCATAATTCCAACGAATTCCCCTTCTTGTACTTGTAAGTTAATACCTTTTAGCGCTTCGAATGTATTTCCGCCTGTATCGTATACTTTTTTAATATTTTTCGCTTCTAATACCGTCTTCATCTCTATATCCCTCACTTCTTCTATTCTCTATTTTCACTATATCTTAGCTTCCACTCTTGCCACTATCGATGTTTCTTACACAAACATGACAGTTATGTAAGGGCACTTAGCAGAAGAAAACAAAATTTAACCTTGTGAAATAACTACTTTGCTACTATAACACTGGGACAAAGAGCTATCTATTCATTCTCCTTACAGAAACATTACAATTCTGTAAGGTGGAAAAAAGCGCTCATCTTATCGATGGCGCTTTTTAGACTAACGTTTCACTTTATACTTCTTTTAGATTCATTGTTATACAATGTTGCAGTGATAATCGAAATCATTACAACAACTACAAAAGTAAACAACCTATAGTTTGATATCACAGCTGTACCTACTAGCACAGCAGGTACGACAGCCATAATCATACCTCCAAGCATACCAAGAACAGATCCCATACTCTGTTTCACCACTTGTGTTTCTGACACCCAGTCATAATTGACAAATCGATTATTAATAAAAACACCCCATACTGCTGAAAAAAATGAATATGCAATAGGAGTTATTATGATTAACATAGAAGTCCAAATATCCGCCTTTAAACCTATCATCATAAGGATGCCACTAATAATCGAGGTAGGTATGCTGAGTGAAAGATTCATGAGAATCTTACTGTCATAAATCATTTTAGGTGTTAGAGGCAATGATTTGATAATCCATACGTTTTTTCCCTCTAACGACAATGATACGCATGTTGTACATGTCATAGCAATCATCGCTGAGACAGCAAATGGCGCTACTTTTTGTAAAATCGTTTCGATTCCTGGATATCCGGTGAATTGATTTGGCCCTACTATAACCACCGCAAGTGAGAAAATAGCTGCCATGACAACTCCCATACCAATATTAATCACATATACGGTAGAAGAAAAGAAACGCTTCCGTTCTTTTTTGTATAATGCAATCAATACTGTTTCTTTCTTCATACGATCAATCTTGTAATTTGAAAGCATATGGTACGTAGAGATACCTGTGTTGATTTGTTTATATTTAAGGGCTAGTATTTTTACAAAAAGATAATACCAAATAACTGATATACCAATAAAAAGGATAAAAGCTACAATATTAGCATCGACAATTGCTTTTTGAAAAATGTTAGCTAATGGATACACCTTCACTAACCCCTCTGAAACAGCTGCTCCAATCCCCTCTAAATCTGCAAAACTATATTTCGTATTTCCTTGTTTGAATATAAAGTAACCAAAAATAATGATTGCTACCAAGCTTAAAATGGTAGTGACTCTATTTGCATATCTAAATTTGGAGGCAATTGCCGTAATACCTGCCCCAAAAACTGCCGCAATTGTTGTCGGAATTAAAGATACTGTAAACAGGGTTATGAACCACATCAAGTAAAAAGAAGCTAATGGCCTCTCGTATATACAATAAACAATGCCCATCGGCAGCATGATTATCATTGAAAACAACGTATTTAATACATACAAATACAAAAATCTACTAGCGATAATCGTATCTACACGAATCGGTAAAGACATGACAAAATCATAATCCTTAAAAGCAAAAATCTCACCATTCGCTTTAAACATCGTGAAAAATAAAACTAATACACTACTAATAACAAATGCGTAAACTGGAATTACTTCACCTATCCCCAGTTTTACCAATCCATATGCCGCGCTTCCACAATATAACATCAACATAACAGCCACGAAAGCAATTGATACCGAAATTAAAATTTTATTTTGCTTCTTTTTCTTATCTTTTTCATACTTAAAAGTATTTAGTCCAAGCTGCGTTATCAGACGGATTTTTAAAAGAGCTAGCGAATTATTCTTCATCGGCAAGCACCTTCATAAAGAGCTCTTCTAATGAATGTTCCCTTGTCAAAGACTTTACTTCCCCCGAGATTGCTAGTTTTCCTTTATTAATCATCGCTATCTTGTTACATAATTTTTCTGCTACATCTAATACATGAGTAGAAAAGAAAATGGCACTGCCTGATTCACAAAGTTCCTTCATAACCCCCTTAAGTACAAGAGCCGCCTTTGGATCAAGACCGACAAAAGGTTCATCTAAAACCAATAATTTCGGATGATGCACAACTGCTGATATAATCGCTACTTTTTGTTTCATGCCGTGTGAATAAGAAGATATTAAATCTCCCAAATATGGCGTAATCTCAAAAGCATCCCCATATTTTTGTATCCGTTCCTCTCTGTCTTTTGCCGATACCCCAAAAACATCAGCAACAAAGTTCAAGTATTGAATCCCTGTTAATTGCTCATATAAATCTGGATTATCAGGAATATATGCCATGATTTTCTTACATGCGATTGAATCCTTTTTTACTGAATGCCCATCAACAAAAATTTCACCCTCCTCAAAGTCTATAACACCTACGAGCGACTTAATCGTCGTACTTTTCCCAGCTCCATTATGTCCGATAAACCCAAAAATATCTCCCGCTTGAACATTTAAACTCAAATCATCTACTGCTCTTTTACCACCTTTGTATGTTTTGCTAAAATTTATGATTTCTAACATAGGATCTCCTCCCAACGATTTAAACTCGCGCGCTACAAGACTGAATATTCAGACTTCCATAACTAAAATGACACGCAATAAGCCTTCATCCTTACCACATATCATTAAGTCGTATCTACTATTTATAGTTGTTCCTTTTTATATAAAATATAAGAATATCCATTCGTTAGCACCACAGCAATTAATATCATTGCAAGCATGATATATGATCTCCAATCAGCTGGTACAACAATACTTACAATCATAAGGAGTCCCAAAGCTACAAATACCTTTCCACTAAAACGATGTGTTTTACGCCATACTTCCTCATTACTAAGTGTCCATGGATTACGCATACCCACAAAGAAATTCGGTTTACACTGCGGTAAATAATTCCCTATCATTAAAAATAAAATACCAACTAATAATTCTGGGATTCGATTTATAAATAAGTTATATCCTAATCCACTGGTGATAATATCTATATTCCCTACAAAAAGCAAAACAAGTATCCCATTATTCATCACCATAAAGCCTTTAGAGAATTTCTCGTAATTTGTTCTCTTTGGATCAATTTTGGGTAAAACATTTAGAAATATATATAAGCCAATCATAATCCCGACCATAGAAATCATTCCGTATAGTTTAGAAGAATAACCATCTACCTTACCACCATTCCAATGCGTTGCAATTGTATCCGGCAGATGTGGCCAAGCAATCGTCCATGCTACACAAGTTATAAGAATTAATATGATTGCAAAAAGATGTTTTCTCATTTCCCTTCTCCCCCTTTATTCGTAAACGTAAATACCCATGTTAATAAATCTTGAAATACCGTTGTATTTAAAGAATACACAACAAATTGCCCTCTTTTTTCATCTTGAATGAGTTCAGCATTTTTAAGTGCACTTAAATGATGCGAAATGCTTGGCTTTGTCATATTGAAGTGTTCGGCAATTTCACCAGCCGTTAAATCACCTTCTTTTAATAGATCTAAAATCTTTCGCCTTGTTGGGTCTGCTAATGCTTTAAATGCTTGGTTCAATGTCTTTCTTCCTTTCACTAATTAGACATTTAGATATTTATCTAAATGTTAAAATAAAAACTATAAATTGTCAATTATATCCACAGCCCTTTTTACTTTTTCCACTTTTGCCCTATACTGTTTACTAACGCTTGTTGCAAGATAATGAAAAGACTAGAAACACATGTTACACTATAGCTACAATTGTTTTTTGAGGAGGAATATATATGTATAAAGTTTTAATTGTTGAAGACGATCCAAATATCGCATCTTTACTTCAGTCTCACATTCAAAAATATGGTTATGAAGCGGTTGTTGCTGATAACTTTGATGATATTATGGATTCTTTTAATAGAGTGAAACCACACCTAGTGCTTCTAGATGTAAACTTACCGAAGTTCGATGGCTTCTACTGGTGCCGTCAAATTCGTCATGAATCGACTTGCCCGATTATTTTCATTTCTGCACGTGCTGGTGAGATGGAACAAATTATGGCAATTGAAAATGGTGCGGATGATTATATTACAAAACCATTCCACTACGATGTTGTCATGGCAAAAATTAAAGGACAATTACGCCGCATTTACGGTGACTATGCACCAAACATTTCAGAACGTATTGTGGAAGTGGAAGGTTTAAAACTATATCCAGAACGTCCAGAGATTCACTTTAAAACGGAACAAGTTTTACTAACAAAAAAAGAAGCAATATTAGCGGAAATGCTACTATCAAAACACCCACGTACAGCAAGCCGCGAAGATTTATTAGCTGCACTTTGGGATGATGAAAGCTTCGTTGAAGAGAATACATTAAACGTAAACATTACACGCCTTCGTAAGAAATTCAATGAACTTGGTATTGAGAATGCAATTGAAACAGTACGCGGATTAGGGTATCGTTTTAACGCAACTTGGAGTGAATAAGAATGAAGTTATTTTTGCGTGATCATTTTGCATTTTTTCTTCTTTATGCATTAAACTTCGGTATCATTTTCATTCTCTATGATGCAATAGATGGATTCCAAAGCAACAAGTTCTACTTTATTGTATTAAGTTTATATTTATTTATTTGCTTCCTTGCTTATCGCTATGTTCGCAACCGCAGAATGTATCATAGGTTAAGTGAGCCACCAGAAAAAATGGAAGATGCGTTTATTGAAAGAGCGACTGCACCGATGCCACACGGCGTAAATGAACTTGTTCGTACGCAGTATCGCCTCTTCCAAAAAGAGCTACAAACATATGAAGTAAAACAACAAGAACATCAATTGTTTATTAACCACTGGGTGCATCAAATGAAAACACCCGTTTCTGTTATGCAACTTATGGTACTCGAAATGGAAGATGAACACCTCATTCCTAAATTTAAAAAAGAATTAGAAAGATTAAATCAAGGACTTGATATGGCTTTATATATGGCAAGACTTAATAACTTCCACGAAGACTTCCATGTAGAAACGATTTCACTGAAGGATGCCGTAACAAAAAATATTAATGGCTTAAAAGAACTCTTTATTCGCAATGGGGTTTTCCCCGTTTTAGAAGTCCACTCTGATCTTACGGTTGCTTCTGATGCAAAGTGGCTTAAATTCATTATCTATCAGTTAATGACCAATGCAGTTCGCTATTCTGGCGAGCGTGGCAAGAAAGTCTTCTTGTCCGCTTATCGAAACGGAAAAGACATTATTCTAGAAATTCGTGATGAAGGTGTTGGTATCCCACAAGAAGATATTCGAAGAGTATTCGAACCATTCTATACTGGAAAAAATGGTCGTGCATTTGGAGAGTCAACTGGTATGGGACTTTATATTGTAAGCAAAATTTGCTCTTATTTAGGACATTCTGTGAAATTAGATTCTGAGGTTGGTAAAGGAACAAGCATCAAAATCATCTTCCATAACGCTGCGAATACACAAGCCGATGAATCTAGGAAGGTGACAGAGCAATGAACATAACACATTTCAGCAAAATGTATGAGAATTCACTCTCATACATTTTTTGCAACACGACTCAAACTATATCTTCTATTCGGAGGTATACAGCATGACATTTTGGCAGTTTGCATTTAAAAACGTAACCCGAAATTCAAGGGCTTATTTCGCCTATTTCATAAGTAGTGCATTTTCCATTGCCGTTTTCTTTTCATTTGCGGTGTATTTATTTCATCCTCGATTACAAGGGTCTAACTTGGTTGATGGAATTTCAGGATTAATGATATTTTCGGAAGTAGTTATCGTGTTCTTCTCGTTCTTTTTCTTACTTTACTCCATCGGTACATTCTTAAAGGTTCGAAAAAAACAATTTGGTATTTTAACTGTTTTAGGAATATCCAGAAGGCAATTAAAACGACTTATTTTCTTAGAAAATATGTTAATTGGAGTATTATCTATCTTTTTTGGCATTCAATTCGGACTTGTATTTTCTCAGTTTTTCTTATTAGTAACAGCGAAAATTACATATGCCCCAGGACTATATTTATATTGGCCAACAGAAGCCATCATTTTAACAGCTGTAATCTTTCTTGGACTCTTTATCGTCGTATCAGCATTCACTCCTATACTCATTCGAACAAGAAAAGCGGTGCGACTTCTAAAGGAAGGGAAAGTGAAACAAAAAGAACGAAAGCCATCTATACTTATTTCTCTATTCGGTGCTATATGTTTATTCTCCGGTTATGTGCTAGCTGGAAATCCAAAATACTTTGTATCACTTGGTACTGAAATAGGATCTATATACATTGTTTCTAGTATTTTCGTTATTCCATCATTAGTTGCAATGGGAACCTATTTTTTCTTTTCACAAATTAGCTTCCTGCTCATTCGTATTTTAAAAGCAAGACGGAAGTTTTATATGAAACGAATTAATATGCTTTGGATTTCAGATTTAGCAAACCGCATTCGGACAAATATTAATATGCTGTTTATTGTAGCAATGCTATCTACCCTTGCATTTACAATGATTACATTTATATATGGATTTGGGAAGTTTATAAAACTCGATGTTACCAACAATAGTCCATTTCCATTTACCTATCTTTCATACGACAACAATCCACTTGTCACGCAGCATATGGACTGGTTAGAAAAGCGACTTAGCGAAGAGCAATTTTCATATAAAAAGTTCGAAACGGACTTATATGCAATTTCATTACAAAAGGATGAAACGACTACTTATGAACAAGAGGCATATGTATTAAAGGAAAGTGACTATAATAAGCTTGCAACTACTTTACATCGTAAGCAACTTTCTGTAAAGACGGATGAAACATATATATTACCTGGGTACGGGTATCAAAACGTATTGGTACCCATGCAAGAAGAGTACATGCAAAAAAGCGTCAAACTTTCTCAAAGTGGACATACATTACATGTAAAAGGTTACGAATTTATTAGCGTGATACCAACTGGATGGACATCACAAATATTGATTTTATCTGATGATACAGTACATGCTTTATCGAATAACATGAAACATATGACGCTTTATAATTTCCAAGTAAAAGACTGGGAAAAGACACATGAAATCGCTGCAGAGTATTTTGATAAATTAACAAAAGAGCGACACAACATCTCATCTACAGAGCCTTTATATATGATGGAGGAAGCAAGTAATACACTATACGAAATTAAATTAAGTACCGCTTCATTCTTTTTAATTGGCACGTTCCTTGGTGTTATTTTCTTCATTGGAGCTGGAAGTGTACTTTACTTCCGAATGTATACGGATTTAACAAACGAGCAAGAAAAATATATTACCGTTACGAAGATTGGTTTAACGGAGTCTGAGATGAAGCGCTCAGCAACCATTCAGCTTGCGATTTTATTCTTTGTTCCATATATTATAGCTTCCATTCATACAATCTTTGCTACAAAAATGTTGCAAGAAGTCATAAATCTGTCGTTATTTGCTGAGATTACAGTGGTTCTTACAATCTTTGGAACGATTGAAATTATCTTTTTCTTGTTAATCCGTTCCTTATATATGCAAAAATTATCGCATCATATTAAGCTTTAAAAAATAGAAAGGTGAGTTTTATGGAAGAAGTATTACACATTAAAAATGTCTCAAAAGTGTATGAGGGGAAAGTTCCTCATACTGCTTTAAAAAATATTAATTTGCATGTGGATAAAGGTGAGTTTGTCGCAATTATGGGGCCTTCAGGGAGCGGTAAATCTACTTTCTTAAATGTAATTTCAACAATTGATTCTCCTACTGCTGGAGAGGTTTTTATTAATGGAAAACAGCCTCACACATTCCGCAGAGAAAAACTAGCCGTTTTCCGCCGTCAGGAATTAGGCTTTGTTTTTCAAAACTTTAACTTATTAGATACGTTAACAATCGGTGAGAATATTGTATTACCATTAACCTTAGATAACGTTCCTCTTAAAGAAATGGATGAAAAACTTGATAACATCTCAAAAAAACTTGGAATTGATCATATTTTAAATAAGCGGATTTTTGAAGTTTCTGGTGGACAAGCGCAGCGCACCGCAGTAGCTCGTGCTGTTATTCATCATCCATCGCTCTTGCTTGCTGATGAGCCAACAGGAAATCTAGACTCTAAAGCAGCAATTGATGTAATGGAGTTATTTACAAAATTAAATAAAGAAGAGCAAGCTACCATTTTAATGGTGACACATGATCCATTTGCAGCTAGTTACTGCAACCGCGTGATTTTTATTAAAGATGGGGAACTTTACAATGAGTTACACCGCGGTCTATATCGTGAAAAGTTTTATCAAGAAATCTTAGATGTACTGGCATTACTCGGAGGAAGACGCGGATGACATTTTGGCAGTTTGCATTTAAAAATGTCTCTCGTAATTCAAAAGCATACTTTGCCTATTTTGTAAGCAGTGTATTTTCAATTACAGTTTTCTTTTCATTTACTGTGTATTCGTATCACCCGCATTTACAAGGCTTACAAGAGCGAGGACCACTGATGAATTTAATTGGGATGGCCCAATTTGTCATCGTTATGTTTTCGTTCTTTTTTCTCCTTTATTCTGTCGGATCATTTTTAAAAGTACGTAAAAAACAATTCGGTATTTTGACCATTCTTGGCATTTCAAAGAAACAATTAAAACGACTTGTGTTTATGGAAAATATGATGATTGGAATATTAGCAATTTTTGTTGGCATTCAAATTGGCCTTGTGTTTTCTAACTTTTTTCTACTAGTTACTTCTAAATTAACGGGTGTAAAAGGACTTTATTTATATTGGCCAACAAAAGCGATTATCATAACGACCATAACATTTATCATTTTATTTTTGATTGTTTCTACTTTCACACCTATATTGATTCGCACGCGCAAAACAATGCGTTTAATAAAAGATGAAGGTCTACAAAAAAAAGAGAGACGCCCATCTATTCTCATGTCACTTTTTGGATTGGCTTGTTTAGTAGGATGCTATTATATTGCTGGTGTTCCGGAAAGTTATGTATCAGAGAAAACGATTCGAAGCGGCTTTGCTATTGTTCCACCATTATCAATCATTCCACTTGTAACAATTGGAACCTATTTACTGTTTTCACAAACACTGTTTCTTTTCATTTGGTTATTAAAAAAGAGACGTCGTTTTTATATGAAAAAAATTAACATGCTTTGGATCTCGGATTTAGCAACACGTACACGTGGTAATATTACTATGTTATTTATCGTTACGATGCTATCTGCGCTTACATTCACGATTATCACGTCACTTTTTGCAATGAATAATTACACAAAAGCGGCAATTGTAGCAGATTATCCGTTTCCTTTCACCTATATATCTGATGAGAAAAATCCTTTTGAAAAAAAGCATACGGATATAATCGAAAGAGAGTTAACAAATTACGAATTTCAATATAAAAAAAACAAATTCACCGTATTAAAAGATCAAGCTTTTAACATCGATATTGCCATTATGAAAGAAAGTGATTATAATCAGCTTTCAACACTATTAAACAGACCGACGATTCAGCTGGATAAATCCGAAACCTATATTGTTTCGGATTACTCAAAAGCTGTCAGAAGCTTAACCATGCATCCTTTTGAAAAGCGAGAAAATATTACGATCGCATCTAACAAAAAAACATTTCATATAAATGGCTTTTCTGAACAAGCAATTGGGCCAAAGTTTGCTCTTCCTTATATTCTGGTTATGCAAGATTATGTAGTGGAAATGATGATTCCTCATATCGAAACGATGACAATTTATAATTATATAGTGGAAAACTGGGAACATGCCCTTTTACCAACAACAAATATTTTAAAAGTAACAAACGAGGATAGAGACAATATTTCTAAATCTAAAGAACAAAATAATAACACACAAACACCCATCCCATTCTCTATTTTTACGGCTAGTGACGAACTGTCTTATAGTAAACAAAATAATGTTTCCGGTTTCTTTATCGGTGCATTTCTCGGCGTCATCTTCTTTATGGGTGCAGCTAGCGTTTTATACTTCCGAATGTATAACGATTTAACAAGGGAAGAACAGAAATATATTACCATTACAAAAATTGGGTTAACAGAAACGGAAATGTTCCATTCTGCAACCATTCAATTGGCAATTCTATTTTTTGTACCTTATATCGTTGCTACTGTGCATACGATATTCGCTATTCAATTTTTACAATTTATACACTCATTTTCATTATTAAAAGAATTACTATTCGTATTAACTCTATTTGGGACCATCGAGATTATTTTCTTTTTCCTAATCCGTTCCTTTTACATTAATAAATTATCACAACGTCTTAAAATTTGAATAAAATAGCCTTGTGCGCATGCACAAGGCTATTTTCAATAGTTTTTGTTAGCAGTAACCGCCGCCGTAACCACCAAAGCCACCATAACCGCCATAGCCACCGTAACCGCATCCACCACCGAAGCAGCTAGCACCGATGATGATCAATAAAATAAACAGTACAATTAGAAGCGCAAAGCCGCCTCCGCAGCCGTGTCTTATATGCTGATGATGGTGATGGTCATGATTGTGATCGCACTTTTCACTCATTACTCTATTCCTCCTTTAGTATCATTCGTAACAACAAGGGGATCCTATCATGTTCTAAATGAGGGGATTCCATTTATATTATGTTTACATGGGAAATCAGGAGCTTGTTTTTCCCAAAAACAGGCTTGTTTTACGAAAAGATGCAATTGAACCATGAATTTATAGATAACCGTGAATGAGTACGAACTGTACGAACTGCTCATTCATCACAAAAAGGCCTACGATAATCGAATTATCGTAGGCCCTTATATACGCTGTACAAATAGCTTTCCTTCTTGAAGGATACGCTTTTTTAATTGTGGATTGGGGAGCATATTTAAATGTACCATATCAAATTTCTCGCTTCCCTCTAGCTCTTCTGTCAACTCAAAGCATAGCCACTGAAATTGTTTATACGAGGCATTCTTCGTTTCAATTGCAATATGATAACTATACTGATCGAACACTTCTTTCCTTACTTGAGACCCAAAAATATATGCAACTTTTACAATTGGCACCTTTAATAAATATACCTGTATGGCTTGCAATATATCTTCTTGCTGCCTCATGCATTCACCTCTCACATACAATCCGTTTTTTCGTAATCTCTTCTAATCTTTCCCGGTTTACTTCATATCCAAACCCAGGTTCATTCGGAACAAATACTTTTCCGTCTTGCAATATTACTTCTGGTAAAATAATATCTCGCTTCCAATGTCTACTCGAAGCTGAAATATCACCTGGAATTGTAAAGTTCGGAAGTGATGCTAACGCAATATTTTGCGCACGCGAAATCCCCATTTCAACCATACCACCGCACCAAACAGGAATGCCGCGCTCCTGACAATAATCATGAATTTGAATCGACTCAGTTAATCCACCAACTCGTCCCGGTTTAATATTTACGATGCGGCAGCTTCCAAGTGTAATCGCCACTCTTGTATCTTCTAAGCTATGAATACTCTCGTCCAAACAAATAGGTGTCTCAATCTGTTGTTGGAGCTTAGCGTGATCAAGAAAATCATTATCTGCTAAAGGCTGCTCAATCATCATTAACTGGAATTCATCTAATCTTTTTAACTGCTCAGCATCGGCTAACGTATACGCTGAGTTTGCATCGGCCATTAATGGAATCTTGGGGAAGGCTCTTCGTATTTCTTTCAGCAGCTCATAATCAAGTTTTGGTTTAATTTTCACTTTAAAGCGCTCATAACCTTCTTCTGCATACATCTCAATTCTCTTTAACATATTAGGAATCGTATCTATCCCAACTACAACACCGACTTCAATTTTTGGCTGCGTTCCTCCAAGTAAAGTCGCTAATGACTTGTTTTGACGTCTCGCATATAAATCCCATACAGCACCTTCTATCCCTGCTTTTGCCATGTGATTTCGTTTCATATGCTGAAAGAGGCCCGGGATTTCATTCGGATGCGTAATTTCCACTTTCAATAAATCTGGTAATAAAAAATCTTGAAGCATATGAAGCGCCGTTATTACAGTTTCTTCTGTGTACCATGGCTCAGAAAAAGCGACGACTTCTCCAAAACCGATATATCCGTCAGCATCCTCAAGTTCAATGACGATACTTTCGCGCTTTTTATACGTTCCGTAACTTGCAGCAAAAGGTACGACAAGAGGCATTTCTGTTATATAAAGCGTCACCTTTTTAAACTTCATCTATATTTCCTCCAACAAATGCCTTAATTCACGTCTTAACAATTTTTTCGAAGCATTACGTGGTAATTCTGATAAGAAATACACTTCTTTTGGTACTTTATACTTCGCTAATTTTTCTTCACAAAAACGAATGATTTCTTCTTCAGTTACATGATCTGTTTTTACGATAAATGCAGCTGGTACTTGTCCCCATTTAGCATCCATTTTTCCGACAACGCCAGCTTCTACAACTTTCGGATGCGCAAGCAACACCTCTTCAATTTGCGCTGGATAAATATTTTCCCCTCCTGAAATAATTAAATCACTACGGCGATCTAGTACATATAAAAATCCTTCTTCGTCCAGATACCCAAGGTCACCAGTACGAAGCCAACCATCCTTTATTGCTTCACGTGTTGCATCTTCCCGTTTAAAATAGCCATGTGTCACATTCGGCCCTTTTACAACAATCTCACCTTCAACATTTGGTGGCATAACCTTACCATCCTTCTCAATTCGAAGCTGACATGGGAAAAGAGGTTTTCCTGCTGAACCGACTTTCGTTAACATATAATCCGCTGATAGTGTACAAATTTGTGAAGAAGTTTCCGTCATTCCATATGTTTGATACACAGGAATCCCTTTTGTTACACATGTTTCTAATAGAGGCTTTGGCGCAGGCCCTCCGCCTAATAGCATACAGCGTAAAGCGTTTGGGTATGTTTCTCCTTCAAGTCTTTCTAATAAGTCCGTCAGCATTTTAGAGACGACCGATATGATTGTTACTCCTCTTGTTTTAATCGCTTCATGAATAAAATCAGGATCATATTGGGGAACGAGCAAAACCCGCATACCGTACATAATATTTTTCATTAGAAGGGATAAACCGCCTACGTGGAACATCGGCATACACGCTAACCAACAATCATCATCACGGAGTCCTAAGTTCAGCGATGATCCAACGGCACTCGCCCAGTGATTGCCATATGTTAAGATAACTCCTTTCGGCTTCCCAGTTGTTCCTGACGTATAAATAATTGTCATCGCTTCTTCTAAAGAAAACTCTTCTTGAATCATTGCGGGTTGCTTCGGTCCATTCACCACTTCTTCAAATTTGTAAACAGGTACCTGCTCCGTTTCAAATTCTTGGTCTGTTAGTAAGCAAACAACTTCAGCATCTTCCATTTGCCAAAGTAGCTCTTCTCTTGAAAGACGTGTATTTAGAAGTACGGCTACTGCCCCTATATAAGACAAGGCATGAATTACCGTAATCATCTCCGTACCATTTTTCATCAGAACAGCCACTTTTTGACCTTTTTCTATCTGTAAGTAGGAAAGGTGTTTACAAACAGATAATACTTTTTCATGTAATTCTGCAAAGCTTATTTTCTCTTCCTTTGTCTCAATCGCAGTACGATTTGGCGTTAAAAAAGCACGCTGTATTAACCAATTGGGCATCGTCTTCATTACACATTCTCCTTCCATGAAAGAAAGAGACTTGATGTAGAATCAAGTCTCTTTTTTGCTTCCGCTTTTAATCTATCCGGCTACAGCCGCTAGAACAGTCGGTCGTTTCACTCCTTCCTGCGAGGCAAACTGCGCCTCTTCATCAGGAGTTCCAACGCCCTCTTGTTCTAAACGAGCCACCTCCGCTTTTGATCCCATCCAGCTACAGCCGCTAGATTATTCGGTGGCTTCGCTTCTGCCCATGAGGCAAACTGCGCCTCTACGTCAGAAGCTCCATCCCCCTCACACTCTAAACGAGCCGCTTCCGCTTTTGATCAAGGAAAACGAGGGAATTGTCCGAAGTCTGGACGACGTTTTTCTTTGAACGCGTCACGGCCCTCTTTTGCTTCGTCAGTTGTGTAGTACAATAACGTTGCGTCTCCCGCTAGTTGCTGGATACCAGCTAATCCGTCTGTATCTGCATTGAATGCAGCTTTTAAGAAGCGAAGTGCCATTGGGCTGTTTGCTAAGATTTCTTGTGCCCATTGTACTGTTTCTGCTTCTAACTCTTCTAATGGTACAACTGTATTTACTAAGCCCATATCAAGTGCTTCTTGTGCACTATATTGACGGCACAGGTACCAAATTTCACGAGCTTTCTTATGACCTACCATACGAGCTAAATAACCAGCACCGTATCCGCCATCAAAGCTACCTACTTTAGGACCAGTTTGTCCAAATACAGCGTTGTCTGCTGCAATTGTTAAGTCACATACGATATGAAGTACGTGTCCACCACCGATTGCATAACCTGCTACCATTGCGATAACTGGTTTCGGGATTGCGCGAATTAAACGTTGTAAGTCTAATACGTTTAAGCGTGGGATTTGGTCCTCACCTACATATCCGCCATGACCGCGAACTTTTTGGTCGCCGCCAGAACAGAATGCACGTCCACCTTCACCAGTTAAAATGATAACGCCAACATTTGCATCATCACGTGCATATGCAAAAGCATCGATTAACTCCATTACCGTTTTAGGGCGGAATGCGTTATGTACTTCAGGGCGGTTAATCGAAATTTTTGCGATACCATTGTATGTGGAATAAATAATATCTTCGTAATTGCCTTCTTTTACCCATTCAATAGCCATTACTATTACCTCCTTTTTTATCGTGCTAATAGTCAATTTAACTTGTCCATTAGCTAATCTATAAGTTCTACTCTCTTCAAAAGAAAAAAGTGTCACTGTATAGTTTTTAGAAATCCCTTTACTATTGTATCAAACTTTTGCGGTTGTTCCACATGAATTGCATGGCCAGCTCCATCAATTTTGACAAATTCCGCGTGCGGGATGCATTTTTTTATGTTTTTTAAGATCTGAAAGAATTTTGGATCGCTCTCTCCGTTCATTAACAAGACAGGCATTGAGAGCTCTTCAAGCTGATTCCACCATGAAGGCTGAGCACCTGTTCCCATACCCCTAAGACTATTTGCAAGTCCTCTTGGGTGATTAGCAAGTCTCTCGGTCCTTACCGCCTCTTGTACATCTCGTGACAACCTTTTTTGCGTTGCAAACAGCGGTATATTTTCCCACCTGCTTACGAAGGCGTCTATTCCTTCCAATTCAATTCGATCTGCAAGCTGTTCATCTTTCGCGCGGCGTTCTTGTCGGTCCGATTCCATTTCAAGTCCAGCTGTGCAATTTTCTAATAAAAGAGACTTCACACGGTTTGGATATAAGCATGCTATCGTAATCGCCAGTCTTCCGCCCATTGAATAACCAAGTATATGTGCTTTTTCAATATGCAAATGATCGAGTAGTGCCGTCATTTGTCGTGATACATTTTGAATATCATAATGCGTAATTTCCTCGGGACTCTCTGTTTTTCCATGTCCAACAAGATCCACTAAGATAACTTGAAATTGCTTACTCCATGAAGAAATAAAAGAACGCCACGTCTCCATGCTACCCGTAAAACCATGAAGAAGTAGGAGCGGTTCTCCACTTCCGACCACTTCATATTCATACGCTACACCTTCTAGCATGACTTTCATTTCGCTTCACCTTGCAAAATTTCGGTAACTATTTTCGATGTACTTGCCCATAAATCACGGTGCATCTTTAAGTTCTCATCACGATTCGTACAAATTTCTACAACATGTAATCCTCGTTCAGTTGTTCCTTTTTGTACTTCTTCACGAAATGCTTCCCAACCATTTACACGCGCAAATGAACCACCATACATCTTTACAATATGTTCATAATCAAGTCCAAGCGGCGTTCCGAATAATGATTCAAAATGCTCTTTTGATTCATATTGCGGTAAGAATGAGAAGATGCCACCACCATCATTATTTACAATAACAATTGTTATGTTTAAATCATATAATTTTGCTGCTAATAGTCCGTTTAAATCATGATAAAATGATAAATCACCGATTACTAATACAAGGGGCTCACAAACAGTACTCGCACCTAGAGCTGTTGAAATAATTCCATCAATCCCATTCACACCACGGTTTGCCACTACATTGATTCTTTTATCTGTTGTAAAGAAGAACGTATCTGTATCACGAATTGGCATACTGTTGCTAGCAAATAAAGTTGCTTCCTCTGGTAACACATGAACAATATCAGTAATCACTTTTCCTTCAAATGCTGTTTCATATGTTTCGATTTCACGAAGCTTTTCCTTTGTCGCATCGTTTATATGTTTCCACATCCCGTACCAATCATTCTGTTCTCTCTTTTGCATATTATCTGTAAGTTCTTTACAAAATGAGATATCACTTGCACATACAACTTCCGTCGCTGCAAGAGCCGGGTCTCTCCATTTTCCTGACTCATCTACAACGATATGAACAGCTGTCTTTTGTTTCTTTATATATTGCGTTAAAGCTTTCGATACAGGCATACCACCGAAACGAATGATAACTTCCGGCTTCCACGTATCCTTTAACAATTCATTTCGTAAAAATGTATCATAACAATCCATTACCATTGATTTATCATGTTCACCGCTTCTGAGACCTGAAAGGGGATCTGCTAAAATTGGATATCCGGTTTTAGCAGCAAACTGTATGATAGGTTCAGCAATCCCTGGATGACTATCGTCTCCACAAACAATAAGCCCCTTTTCCATACTTGAAAGGCGCTCTGTAAGAGAACTTACATATTCACTGGCCATCGTCATGTTTCCTTGGTGAACTGCCCCTGTATATTCACCACGACCTTTTTCCCATAAATCTGCTAAAGAGAAATCAGGAATGAGTGGTTCCCGAAGTGGGAAGTTAATATGGACAGGTCCCTTTGGCTCAAGGGACGCACTTGCAATAGCACGCCCAACTGTCATACGAGCATAATGATACATAGGCTCTCTAGCTTCTGGCAGTGCCATCTCCATAAACTGTTTCACAAAAGAACCATATAAATTTAATTGATTCATTGCCTGCGGTGCCCCAACATCTCGTAGTTCATGTGGTCTGTCTGCTGTTAAAACAAGCAATGGTACACGTGAATGAAAGGCTTCACAAATTGCCGGATAATAGTTTGCTGCCGCTGTTCCTGATGTGCACAAAATCGCTACAGGGCGCTTCTTCATTTTCGCAATACCGAGCGCAAAAAAGGCAGCTGATCGTTCATCTACATGCAAATACGTTTTTATCTGTTCATGCTGCTCCATTAGTAAGGCTAACGGCGTCGATCGTGAACCTGGACTAATGACAACATCATATACATTTAGACGCGCCATTTCGTCCACAAACGCGCCTAAATAATATGATAATGCTTCTATATGATTATTCATTTCATTAATTCCTCCAAAGCACCAAGCATCGGTCTAAACTTCAAACTTGTTTCTTCATATTCAAGTTGCGGCACAGAATCAATCACAATACCGCAACCAGCAAATAAGGATGCCTTGTCACCATTTAATAATCCGCAGCGTAAGGCTACCGCAAATTCACCGTTCCCTTTGTCATCTATCCAGCCGATTGGTGCTCCGTACAATCCGCGGTCTAATAATTCTACATCACGAATCAGTTTCATCGCTACGTGGCGAGGCGTGCCGCCAAGTGCTGGCGTTGGATGTAATTCTTCCACCATCGAAAGAAGTGATGCAGCACCTTTCGCTTCAACTGGTGTATATAAATGTAGTAAATTTTTTGTTGTTAATAATCCTGGTTGCTGCGGAATATTAACAGACTCGCAATGCTCATTTAATACGCCTCGAATCATATTTACTACATAACCATGCTCTGCCAAATTCTTTTCATCATGAAGAAGCATCGCACCATTTTGTTTACTTTCTTCTATAGAATTACCATGACCAATCGAACCAGCAAGACACATGGATGTAAATTTCTTTCCTTCTTTTCGAATTAATCTCTCAGGCGTTGCTCCTAAGAAGCATGCCCCTTTATAATCAAAGGAAAATACGTAACAATCTGGCTGACCAATGCGGAGTGCTTCTAAAACACGAGCAGAATCAATATTTTGGTTCATCGTTAGTTTTAATTCCCGTGCTAATACAACCTTTTGTACGCTTCCTTTTTTCATTTCATCCTGTACTTTTACAATTGCATTCATCCAGCCCTTTGGGTCAACTTCTACTTTAGAAGTTACTGTTAACTTTTCCTCTGTAAGCTGGCCTTTGCATTCTTGTAAAATTCTTTCTTCCAAAGAAACAATTTCTTCATAAATTATCTGTGCCGAATCTTCAGCTGAAATAAATGTATTTATTGTTAACCATGCTTTTTCATTTTTGACTGTTAAAAGAAAAGCTGGTAACGACAATGTTGTATCTTTAAATTCTTTCCAAAGATCCGTTTGTTCTTTTTCTGGATCAAATGAAAAGCCACCAAATAAAAGTGGTCCTGTCCCAAATTCATACTCTTCTCTTTGAACAATTGCATTCTTCTGCACTTTACTCCACTCTTCGCGAGCATCTTGAAAGCGTTTATCAGAAGAATTTGCTATAGTGAAAACAGAGCCAATTCCAGCAAATATCACATGCTGAGCCGGATCTGCAAAATAACATCTATTTTCGGATGCAATCCTTTTTCCTGCTGCATAAAAAAGAAGTGGATCCATCCAATCTATTTGCTTTACAAAACTGACCAATGTTTTTTCATTCGTCGCACGTGTAATAGCTGTAATTAGTACTTCTTGTAAATCTTTTTGTTTCGTCTGAATCACAGAATCTCCCCCCTATGGGCGAAAAATAGTCATAAATACGCTTGATTTTAAGATACACCTCAAACGAAAGCCCTGTCAACGTTTAGCATTTCTGAGAAATTCCCCTTCTCTTCCTAGAAAATAAACGTTGACACTAAATGCTGCTTTTCCTACACTTAATTGTGTATATTATGTGACAAGGAGGATTCAACATGGAAATGAAAGTCGAAACGAATTCCCCTTCTATGTCGCCAAAGCCAAGTAAACAAACGGGTTGGCGCATTTGGTGGAGTTTATTACGTCCTCATACATTAACAGCAGCTTTTGTTCCTGTTTTTATCGGAACAGCTTATGCAATGCAAGTAGGGGGTATTAATCAAATACATCTCCCTCTTTTCTTTATCATGCTTCTTGCCTGTCTTCTCATTCAAGCAGCAACAAACATGTTCAATGAATACTTTGATTATAAAAGAGGATTAGATCATGAAGGTTCAGTTGGTATCGGCGGTGCAATTGTCCGCGACGGGATTCCGCCAAAAACAGTATTGAACTTAGCATTTGGATTTTTCGGTATCGCAATGCTATTGGGCGTTTATATTTGTATGAATTCTAGCTGGTGGCTTGCTGCAATCGGTCTTGTTTGTATGGCCGTTGCCTACCTTTATACAGGCGGCCCCCTTCCAATTGCCTATACACCATTTGGAGAATTAACAGCAGGATTATTTATGGGTGTTATTATTATTGGTATTTCTTTCTTCATTCAGACTGGCACTGTAACATCAGAAATTATTTTAGTATCTATTCCAAATTCGATTTTAATTGGTGCAATTTTACTTTCTAACAACATTCGTGATTTAGATGGTGATAAAGAAAACGGTCGTAACACCTTAGCAATTATCGTTGGACGTGAAAACGCAATTGGTGTCCTTGCATCTATGTTTATCGTTTCCTACATTTGGACGATTGCCCTAATGATTGTCGGAATCGTCTCTCCATGGATGCTAATCGTATTCCTAAGTGCACCGAAAGCATTTAAAGCAACAAAAGGATTTATCGGAAAAAGTATTCCAATGGAAATGGCACCTGCAATGATTGCAACTGCAAAAACAAATACAATCTTTGGATTTTTAATGGGAATCGGCCTATTGCTTGGATATTTTCTATAGAAAAGGAGCTGCTAGTTAGCTCCTTTTTTCAATTTCAAAATATATCGGTGCTTTTTCAATATATGGGCGATGTCATTACCTTCCTAAATTCCTCCTCATATTTCCTGTAATCCAGCTCATACTACATAAAGAAACCGAATTGTAGGAAGGTGGATACTATGTTAACTCCACAACAAATCAATCATTTTAAGTCTATTTTAGAAAAGCAACAACAAGAGTTAGAACAAACTCTGCAAAATCATGAAGGGACAGACCGTGCTTCTGAACGGGAATCTGTTGGGGAATTATCGGCTTATGATAATCACCCTGGCGATATGGCTACCGAATTATATGAACGCGAAAAAGACTTTGGACTTATTGAATTTTGGCATAAGCAACTGCAAGATACAAAGGATGCCCTGCAAAAAATTGAAGCTGGCACATACGGGGTTTGCGAAGTTTCTGGTGAAGAAATCCCGCTAGAAAGATTAGAAGCCATGCCGACTGCTACAACTTGTATTGAACATACGACAAATAAATTAAACCTAGGTGCACGTCCCATTGAAGAAGAATTGGTAGAGCCACCGTTTGGCAAATACGATATGGACAGTGCCGTTGGATATGATGCAGAGGATGCTTGGCAAGATGTTGCTTTATATGGAACATCAGAAACGCCATCTGATTTAGAACGCCGCGACTCGAAGAATTTTGATGAGATGTATGTGGATGCTGAAGAACCACGCGGTTACGTAGAAGACTTTGAAAACTTCATCGGAACAGATATGTATGGGAAGAACCCACAGGTGTATGCGACAGAAGAACATGAAGAATATGAGCAGATGCTTGATGATTTTGAAGAGCGCACCTTTAAAGGGGAATTATCTCCGAATGAATCTAGTTCAAAAGAATAAAAAAAGCATTCCGAAATTCGGAATGCTTTTTCTCGCTAGCTAATTAGTTTTTTGTAACGTTAGCAGCTTGTGGTCCACGGTTACCTTCAACGATTTCGAAAGAAACTTCTTGACCTTCTTCTAAAGTTTTGAAGCCGTCGCCTTGGATAGCTGAGAAATGTACGAATACATCGTCTCCACCTTCAACTTCGATGAAACCGAAACCTTTTTCGCTGTTAAACCATTTAACTTTACCTGTTTGCATGTCATGTACCTCCTAAATAAAAATGAAACTATGAATCCACATGAAAAGGTGGATATAAAGGACATGAATGTATCTCAGACCTAACGCCTTGAATTAAACACGCTTTATTTCCGTACCACATTATGTAGCTCAATAGTGATTTCACTATATCACGCTCTATCAAAAACGTCAAATGAGAACACTTTCATTTCAGTATTTTTTTTAAAACTTCACAAAATATGTAAACTATATAAACTAGTAGAAAACCTTTTTTGAGGCGGGAGAGAGCATCCAGCCTTGCATAGAAACGTTCAGACTCTTTTTAGCCCCCTACCATGTAAAAAACAAAAGGAGAATGCAAGTAAATGTCACCTTTTGTTCTTCGTAGCAGCAACTTACATGTCGAAAAATTAAAATGGTTTTTTGTTAAAAATTAGCAAAATGATTGTTTTCTAATCTCTTTAAATTCTGTACAATATGAGTATCCACTACATATGAGGTGAAAATAATGAAAGCACATGAAATTGAGTATAAATTATACGGCGATGATATGCAGTTCGTTGAAATTGAATTAGATCCAGAAGAAAGCGTAATTGCAGAAGCTGGCGCAATGATGATGATGGAAGACTATATTGAAATGGAAACCATCTTCGGCGACGGTGGCGGAAAGTCTAGTGGCCTATTCGGTAAACTAATGGGAGCTGGAAAACGTCTTGTTACGGGTGAAAGTATGTTTATGACTGTATTTACAAATACAGGTCATGGCAAACGTCATGTATCATTTGCTGCACCGTATCCTGGGAAAATCGTTCCAGTTGATTTAAGAGAGTATCAAGGCAAAGTAGTTTGCCAAAAAGATGCATTCCTTTGCGCTGCAAAAGGTGTTTCTATCGGAATTGAATTCACGAAAAAAATTGGTAGCGGCTTCTTCGGCGGAGAAGGCTTCATCATGCAGAAACTTGAAGGTGATGGACTCGCTTTCATGCATGCAGGTGGCACTGTGTACAAACGTGAACTAAAGCCTGGCGAAAAACTGCGCATCGATACAGGTTGTCTTGTTGCAATGACAAGAGATGTTGACTATGATATTCAATTTGTAGGCAATGTAAAAACTGCTCTATTTGGCGGAGAAGGGTTATTCTTCGCAACGTTAGAAGGACCAGGAACAGTTTGGCTTCAATCCTTAACACTTAGCCGTTTAGCAGCGCGTCTTACAAATCCTGCAGCTCAAAGCAGCGGGGAAGGTAGCGTTTTAGGTGGACTTGGTCGACTTCTAGATGGGAAAGAATAAAAAACAAATCGCTACGTCATAAGGCGTAGCGATTTGTTTTTTCACTTATCTTCTTCTCTCGCGGGACTGTACATCCCATTTTGAATCATATAATACTCCATCGCTTCATTTAACCACGCCTCTTCTTCCTTTGTATACGGGGACGGAATCATATCCTCATACTGATCTTCTATATTTTCTAAGTTACCCAAAGTGTGTAAAGCATCCTTCCCTACATATTGAAGCGTTGCCTTCATATGTTCATTAACAAGCTTTTGCACCTCTGGATTATGGACTGGCTTCCCAAATAATCTTTTCACTTCTTTCGACAACTGAATAAATTCTTTATCCAATGCGACCATCTCTTCTTCAGATTTATCGTATAATCGATCAACGACTTTCTTATCCATGTATTCCTCAAGCCATAGGCGTTGTTCACTTTCTTTTTGTATATTACGAATTAAACTCATTAAAATATTACTATCTACTTGCCCTTCATCTTCTAATAAATTAATTGTCCGATTAATGGCTTTCAAAGAAGTTTCAATATGTTCCTTTTTTTCTTCAAAGGCTGTTTTTTGGCGTTGTAATGTTTCTTTTAAGCTTTCGTTAAAGCTAGACATATTGATCATTACACATATTTCATCTAGACTATATCCTAAAAATTTAAGACTCACTATCTTTTGCAACGTTAAGATATCTTTATTTACATATATTCGATGCCCAGACCTAGGATGTTTTTCCGGTTTAAGTAATCCGATGTCATCGTAATAATGTAGCGTTCGTATTGATGTGCCTGTTCTTTTAGAAAACTCTCCAATTGAATAATTTTCATTGTTACTCATCCGTGATTCCCCCCCTACATTGTTTTACCGATATGGTTACTCAAATCATACTACCTCACGTAACTGTAGGTTCAAGTATTAAATTGCTTCAAATTTCCTCAAAGAATGATTATTCCCTTTCACTCATATATTGAACTATTACTATTTCTTAAGGAGGGGCTTCCTTGATGCGTGCTCCTTTATCTTTTGATAAAGATACTGCCATATTATTAGCTTCATGCTGTGAATTAACATATGATCAATATAAACAAAATGGCGTCTTTCAAATACCGGATGGATTTCAATATGTACAAGGCTTTCAAGCAAAGGTCATTCAAACAACAGAATGGTTTGGCTTCATATTAGAATCTGAGGATACCATCGTCGTTGCCTTTCGGGGAACACAAACTGATTTAGAGTGGATTATTGATTCACTTGTGAACCAAAAACCTTATCCATACGCCTTAAATAGCGGAAATGTTCATAACGGATTTCTCTCTATTTATGAATCTTGCCGTGATCCAATTATGGATATGCTTGTCTCCTTACCATCACATAAAAAACTGCTTGCCACAGGACATAGTCTTGGCGGAGCACTTGCCACACTACACATATTAGACGCGCGAGTGAATACTGCGTTTGCACAATACGGTCTCTATACCTTCGCTTCTCCAAAAGTCGGTGATATTACTTTTCGAAACTATTACAACATGCAAGTCGCAAGCAGCTTTCGCTTCGTTAATTTATTCGATGTCGTCCCGCTTCTTCCCCCGCGCAAAGTGCATTTTAATGACCGTGACTGGGAGTATACACATGTTCATCACAACATGACATTTACGAAAAATACAAAATCTATCGCCAACAATCACGCCATGACAACATACAAAACATGTCTGACTTCTCATTTTTGATACGGAAACATTTGGAAACAACATACCGGTATACTATAATAATCTATGTAACTACTTCTGGATGAGGGGACCAAACATGCTAAAATATTTCTTTGCACTTTTTCTAGTATTATTGTTTGCAGTTACAGGTTTCTTTACATTCTCATACTTTGCTACAGGCGAATATGGTGGGACTGGTATGTTATATTCGGTGACACCTTATATCTCTATAGTAAAATAATCAAAAACGGCTTGGAAATTTCCAAGCCGTTTTTGATTTACCTACCTTTACTTTATGAATTCAACTCAAGTACTTTATACGAATCAGTTACCCTATAATTCTATAAATCGTATGCACTTTATTTATACTAGCAGCTAGTAAAGCTGTAATATCAATCACTGTCCATTATTATTCTAAATATGAATCCATCCAAATATCGTATTCAATAATGTGATACATATCAACCAAACAAAAAGTCCCGCATTAATTAGTAAATTTAAAATACCGATAAAGGCTGTTTTGCCACTCCGTACTCCTTGTAAACCTATCATACTTATGACAAAAGCACACCAATCGCAAAACACTCTAGAGGTATCCCTGTAAACTTCCCGAAATAATAACCAAAAGGAGTCAAAGAAAATATAAAAATAAATACTATACAAGTCCAACAACTAATTAAAGACCAGAATAAAGTTTTTTGCATTCTATTGCTCCTTATATGATATATACAGCTAAAATTTCTATGTAAAATATTATATCCTTATTGTAGACTATTTTTTTCAGAAAGGAGGTAATACATTGAAAAAAAAGAATATTTCCCTTTCTGTTTTCATCACACTACTTATTATTATAGGAGGAGTATATATCATGAAAGAAAAGCAAAAAAATGAAGCTAAAGAACAAGAACAAAAAAAAGAAGCAATGATACAAAAATCAAAGGAAGTAGCTATTGCTACAATAAAAAAAGACTTAGGTGTTGAAATGATTGTAACTAGTTATCAATTAGAGCCTACTATACAAATTATTTTTATTAATGGTCATCCAAACGGCGATAAAAATAACAAACTAAGTGTATCGATTTCATATGAAGAAAATTACTTAGTTACTTCAACCGGATATGATTACTTACCAAAAAAAGACTAATATCTAATTGTTTCATTACGAGGATAATTATAAGAAAGAATTGACTGAAAACTTACTTTTTCTCGTTCTATTATTTGTAGTCTCATACTTTGCTACAGAGGAATACAGTGAAATTGATATGTTATATTTAGTAGCAAGCTAAAAAAAATCAAAAAGCTTGGAAGTTTCCAAGCTTTTTGATTCTCCTGAAATATAACGGACCAAACAATAGACTTACCTTCCTTTGTTGTTTCCATCGTCTTTGCTAATAAGCTACCAGTTTCTTCTTTATTTTTTCGAACATTTCGAGAGACCTATGTAATCGTTTAATAAAGGCCCCTCCGCATCTTCGCAAGGGACCTTATCTTATTTCTATCAGATTTTACCGAAAGAGTACCCCTACTTCAAACAAAGTTAAGTGGGGGAGTATTCATATTCAGCTCACGAAAGCTTAACCATATCACCAATACCCCAAATCTCATTACTATATTGTAAAATCGTACGGTCACTCGCAAAGTGCCCAGATTGTGCAATATTGATGATCGACATCTCTAACCACTTTCTTCTGTTTTCGTATACTCTCCCTACATCTTCTTGGCGTTCTGCATATGGACTAAAATCACGAAGAACAAAATACTCATCATTTTGGATGACAAGAGAATCATAAATTGCTTCAAATTCAGCGCCAGCATTTGTGAAGAAACCATTTGTTAATTGGTCAACTACTTTTTTAATATGCATATTGTGATGATAGTAGTCGTTCGCACGATATCCACCATTTTGATAATAATGCAGTACTTCTTCCGCCGTTAATCCGAAGATAAAACAGGCTTCGTCCCCAACTCTTTCTCTTATTTCAATATTAGCACCATCCAGCGTTCCGAGTGTAATGGCACCGTTCATCATAAACTTCATATTTCCTGTTCCTGATGCTTCTTTACTTGCCGTTGAGATTTGCTCACTTACATCTGCTGCTGGGAATATATCTTCCGCAAGTGAAACACGATAGTTTTCTAGAAAGATAACTTTCATATATTGACTCACATACGGATCTTCATTTACTTTTCTGGCAAGTTCATTTATTAATTTAATAATTTTTTTCGCATAATAATAGCCTGGTGATGCTTTCGCGCCGAAAATAAATGTGCGCGGATAAAAAGAAAAGCTTGTGTCGTCTTTTAAACGATTGTACAAATATAAAATATGTAATACGTTTAATAATTGTCTTTTATAAGCGTGCAATCGTTTTACCTGTACATCAAAAATAGAATTCGGATCCACAACAATTCCCATCTTATTTGCAATTCTCTCAGCCAAAATACTTTTACGGTGCTGCTTTACAGAGTGTAACTTGTCTTGAAAAACAGTATCATATCGATAATCTTGCAGCAATTGTAACTTCTCAGGTTGCTTCTTCCACTCCGTTCCAATCGCTTCTGAAATGAGATTCGTAAGCTGTGGGTTTGCTTTCATGAGCCATCGTCTATGAGCAATTCCATTTGTTTTATTATTAAATTTGTCTGGATAAAACTCGTAAAACAATCGCATTTCACGTTGTTTTAAGATTTCCGTATGAATTTTTGCAACACCATTTACACTATAGCTTCCGACAATTGCTAAATGTGCCATTTTGACAAGATTATGCGCGATAATCGCCATATCTTCAATCCGCTTCCAATCATACGGATAACGCTCCCACAATTCATGACAAAAGCGTTCATTAATCTCTTCAATAATCATATAAATCCGTGGTAATAACGGTTTAAAAATATGAATCGGCCACTTCTCAAGCGCTTCTGATAAAGTCGTATGATTCGTATAAGAAATCGTATGAGTTGTAATATACCAAGCCTCTTCCCAAGCAAGCTTTTCTTCATCTAATAAAATGCGCATCAGTTCAGGAATCGCAAGAACTGGATGTGTATCATTGATATGAATCGCAATTTTCTCATGTAAATTGCGAAGCGTTCCGTTGCGTTCACGATGCAAACGAACGATATTTTGCAAGCTCGCTGATACAAGAAAATATTGTTGTTTTAACCGAAGTATTTTCCCTTCATCATGCGTATCATCAGGATATAAAAGTTCTGATACCACTTCTGTTTCACGTTTATATTTCAAAATATCCTTGCAGTTTTGCGGGAAGGAAACTGGCTCTGCGTTCCAAAGCCGAAGTGTATTCACAGTATCTGTTTCATATCCAACAACCGGAACATCATAAGGAACAGCCATAATAACTTCTGCGTCAGTATGTCGAAACTCTAAGCGCCCATTAATTTGTACAGCTTCCACTTGTCCAAAATAACTCACTTCCACTGCTTGATCATGCCTTCTTACTTCCCAGACATTTTCATGAAGAAGCCACTGTTCAGGCAATTCTACTTGATATCCATCGACAATTTTTTGATCAAACAAGCCATGCTTATACCGAATACCACATCCGTGTCCTGGAAGATTTAACGATGCAAGTGAATCAAGAAAACAGGCTGCTAAGCGGCCTAATCCTCCGTTTCCAAGCCCTGCGTCCGCTTCGCTTTCCTCCAATTCCTTCAATGAAACCCCAAGTTCTGAAAGGCCTTTTTCACATACATCACGTATTCCTAGATTCAGCAAGTTACTACCAAGCAAACGACCGAGTAAGAATTCAATAGATAAGTAATACATTTGCTTTTGATTCCCGGTCCGGTACCTTTCATTTGTTGCAATCCAGTGCTGATTCATATACTCACGTACCATATGACCAAGCGTATTATACTGATCACGACTTGTAGAATCTTTGAAACTTTTTCCATACATCGTTTCTAGTTTTTCTAAAAAAGCTGCTTTAAAGCTTTCAACATGAGTAAACATCTTTTCACCACCTAAGAGTGTTTCAGCAAACTTTTATATAGTTCCTTGTATGCGAGAGCCGAATTTTTCCAGCTATAATCTTCTGTCATCGCCTGTTTGACAAGCTGATCCCATACCGGTTTATTATGATAGTACGTAAGCGCACGACGAACCGTATATAACATGTCATGAGCATTAAAATTTCTAAAGCTGAAACCATTTCCGGTCTCCGTTTTCTCATTATAAGACTGAACTGTATCATTCAATCCCCCTGTTTCCCTTACAATTGGGATTACACCGTATGCCAGTGCAATAAGCTGCCCAAGACCACACGGTTCAAATAATGACGGCATTAAAAATAAATCGCTGCCTGCATATACTTGATGTGCTAACTCCTCATTAAATCCGATATACACTTTCACTTTTTCTGGATACTCATATGCCATCCATTCGAAAAACTGCTCATATTCAGAATCTCCTGATCCTAAAATGATGCATTGTACATCATCTTCCATCATTTCATGAAATACCGTACGTACTAAGTCGAGGCCTTTTTGCTTTGTTAACCTTGTTACCATCGAAATAATTGGCGTATCTTCTTTTTCTGGCAAACCAAAGTAGCGCTGCAGTGCACGTTTATTTTCTTGCTTATCACATAGCGACTCTGCATCATACTGCGCAGTTATAAATGCATCTGTTTTCGGATTATATACGCTCGTATCAATACCATTTACAATCCCACTCAGCTTATCATTATATTTACGCAGTAAACCATCTAGCTTTTCGCCAAAAAATTCATATTGAATCTCTTCTTTATACGTAGGGCTAACCGCTGTAATACGATCGGAAGCGATGATGCCCCCTTTCATAAAGTTAACGTTCCCATAAAATTCAAGCTGTTCACTATGAAAATATTCGTCACCAAGCTCCAGTAAATCATGCATAACCTCACGAGAAAATACACCTTGAAACTGCAAATTATGAATCGTATAAACGGTTTTAATATGTTGATATAACGGGTTGTCCCCATACTTTTCACGCAGTAAAAAATTCGCCATCGCGGTATGCCAATCATGACTATGAAGGATATCCACTTCAAAATCCAGGTGCGGCATACACTCTAATACTGCTTTAGAAAAGAACGAAAAACGTTCTCCATCATCATAATGACCATAAAGAGAATCCCTTTTAAAATAATATTCATTGTCGATTAAATAATACGTAATCCCGTCTTGCTCTCCTTTTAAAATCCCGCAATATTGATTTCGCCAACCGAGCTGAACATGGATTACTTTGTGAAGCGTACATGCTTCTCGCAAGTGCGCAGGAATAAGACTATAGTTCGGAAGTATAATGCGAACGTTCACTCCTAATTTTTTGAGTTCCTTTGGAAGTGCACCCGCTACATCTGCTAGGCCTCCTGATTTAATAAACGGTACGCATTCTGATACTGCAAATAAAATATTCACGTGTTGTTCCACTGCCTGAAAAGCGTGTACACTCTGTGCCGCCCTTCTTACAGCTTCCTCCCTTCGAATTTTAAATTCATATCATGATGAGCCAGTGAATCCCTATTAGATAGGATTTCACCGGCTATATAAATTCATTTTCATTTTTCAACATATAATCCATGCCATAAAAAACAAAAGATACCCTCTATTTGCTTGCTTCTTTCGTTTTAACTTAGCATGGGGCCAAAAAAGGTACTGCCCACTTCTATGCAAGGCAGTACACTCTCTTCACCTAAAAAAAGAATGTTTTCATTTATATTGAGATTTTAAGAATAACTCGTAATATTTTGACTTCGGACACTACCTTTTTCCAAAACATGTGGTTGTTCAGGCGTTCCTATTAAAACTACACCATCCTCAATCTTAACATCTTTATCAATAATAACACCATCTAATATACAATTATCTCCAATTTGGCTCTTTTGCATAATAATGCTATTGCGAATCACTGAACCTTCTCCAACCTTTACAGATCGGAAGACAACGCTATTCTCAACCTTCCCTGCAATGACGCTGCCATTTGCGATCATTGTATTTTGTACATTTGCTCCCTTTATATAACGCGTTGGTGGCTCATCTTTTACTTTTGTAAAAATTGGTGCTTCTTTCGTAAATAACTGCTTCCAAATAGAAGGCTGCAAAATTTCTAAACTATGCTTATAATAGCTTTCAATCGAATCAATGACAGCTACGTATCCTGTATGTTCATATGTTCCAATGTACAATGATTTCCCCTGTTTTTCTCTAACAACATCAAATAAACTATAATGCTCCATATCTTTATATGTTTCAAATAAATCTAATAATAGCTGTTTCTTAAGCACATAGGTTTGCAGGGGAACTCCTTCATGGCACACTTCCGTAACATCTGCTTCCGTATGTATATGTCTCTCTAATACTGCTTGAAAATTTATCGCTGTAACAAGATGACTATTTGTAATGACAACATACTCTTGTTTGCTGCGCAGAAAATAGTCAATATGTCTTCTAAAATGAGCGAAAGAACCAAACTCATCTTGATCACATTGGCAATTCGGAGGAAATAAAAATAAGCCATCGCGTTTTCTATCTAAATCCCATTGCTTTCCTGATCCGAGGTGATCCATCAAGGAACGATTTTTATGACTTGTAAAAATCGCTACACTATGAATATGAGAATTAACCATATTCGAAAGCATAAAATCAATGAGACGATAACGTCCTCCAAATGGTAGTGCTGCCAGTGAACGATGCCCTGTTACTTTCTTTAAGGAAGGAAAACTCCCTGTTGCATTAATAATTCCTAACATCGATTCTCCCATTCATCTCATCCCCCTTTTCTATTTCCCCTCAGCTATTAGTACGACATCATCGATATTTTTTTCTGGACGAATAATTGTCCCATCTTCAATGACCATACCTGATCCAACAATTGCTCTTTCGACGATAACATTTTTACCAATGCATGCATCCGGCATAATGACCGAATCGATCACCATACTTCCCTCTCCAACCGTTACGCCTTGGAATAAAACTGAGTGTTTTACATCCCCTTCAATAACGCATCCTTCATTAATTAATGATTCTTCCACCTTCGCCCCTTCAGCAATATACTGTGGTGGTTCATTCGGATTAACTGAATAAATACGCCAACTATGATCATTTAAATGTAAAGACGATTCTTCACGAAGCAAGTCCATATTTGCTTCCCACAAGCTTTTTACAGTTCCAACATCTTTCCAATACCCTTCAAATGGGTAAGCCACGAGCTTTTTCTCTTCATCTAATAAAAGCGGGATGACATCTTTTCCAAAATCATTACTAGATTCTGGATTTCTTGCATCCATCTCTAAATATTCTTTTAACACGGTCCAATTAAAAATATAAATACCCATCGAGGCAAGATTACTTTTTGGAAACTGTGGTTTTTCCTCAAACTCAACAATTTCCATGTCTTCGTTCGTATTCATAATTCCAAATCGACTTGCTTCATCCCAAGGTACTTCAATAACAGAAATCGAAACGTCTGCTTCTTTTTCAATGTGGTAATCTAGCATTTTACTGTAATCCATTTTATAAATATGATCCCCTGATAAAATCAGAACATATTCCGGATCATACTGATGTAAGTAATTTAAATTTTGATAAATCGCACTTGCTGTTCCTGTATACCATTTCACGCCTGAAGATTCCGAGTACGGGGGCAATACAGTCACGCCGCCATTCACACGGTCTAAATCCCAAGCATTACCGATTCCAATATAGCTATGAAGCTCAAGCGGCTGATATTGGGTTAAAATCCCAACGGTTTCAATACCAGAATTTGCACAATTACTTAATGTGAAATCGATAATTCGGTACTTACCACCAAACGGAACAGCTGGCTTGGCTAAATTCTTTGTTAAAGCACTTAAACGACTACCCTTTCCTCCTGCTAGTAACATTGCTACGCACGTCTGCTTTTGTACCATTTTGTTTTTTGCTCCCCTTTCTCGTTTTCACTGGTCTTAAAATAGATACACCAAATGGTGGAATTGTTATTTCTACATGAGCAGACTGGTTATGATACGGCTCGCCTATTGCCTTCAGCCGTTTTTTATTCACCTGTCCTGAGCCGCCGTATATTACATCATCACTATTTAAAATTTCGTTATAATATTGGAATTCTGGTACGCCCACTTTATAATTTTCGTACACAATGTTTGTAAAATTGCATACAACAACAAGAACGTCTTCCTCTTTATCTCCTTTACGAATAAACGAAAATATACTTTGCTCATTGTTGTCAGCATCGATCCATTGAAAGCCTTCCTGTGAGTGATCAAGCTGCCAAAGTGGTTTTGATCGCTTATACAATGCTATGAGCTCTTTAAAGTAATCATGCATATAACAATGCATTTCAAAATCATGTAAATTCCAATCTAGATCCTCGAGATCTTTCCATTCATCAAATTGACCAAATTCTCCGCCCATAAAGAGCAATTTCTTCCCTGGATGTGCAAAGAAATACCCGTATAATAAGCGAAGCTGCGCAAACTTTTCCCAGTAGTCTCCCGGCATTTTATTTAACAATGATTTTTTCCCGTGAACGACTTCATCATGAGAGAGCGGTAATATAAAGTTTTCGGAGTAAGCATAGAGCAAAGAAAATGTCATTTTCTCATGAATATATTTCCGATATTCCGGTGCACACTCCATATATTTCAGCACATCATTCATCCAGCCCATATTCCACTTATAATTAAATCCTAATCCCCCTTCATAAGTTGGAGCGGTCACAAGTGGCCAAGCTGTCGAATCTTCTGCAGTCATCAGAAATTCTTCGTCTTCTGCAAATACTGCCTCGTTTAACTCTCGTAAAAAGGAAACCGCATACTCATTACTTTGCTGCCTTCCTTCTTTTTCCCAATACAGCATATTTGCAACTGCATCGACGCGAAAGCCGTCAATATGGTAATATTTCATCCAAAACAATGCATTTGAAATTAAAAAATTTCGCACTTCCTGTTTTCCTAAATCGAAATTCACTGTTCCCCAAATACGATTTTCCCTTACATCCAAATCTTTATATTCATAAGTTGGTGCCCCATCAAATAAATACAAACCGTGAGCATCCTTACAAAAATGACCTGGTACCCAATCTAAAATGACACCGATTCCATATTTATGACATTCATCGACAAAATACATGAAATCATGAGGCGTACCAAATCGACTTGTCACTGCATAATATCCGGTTCCCTGATATCCCCATGAACGGTCATATGGATGTTCGACAAGCGGCATAATTTCAATGTGTGTAAATTGATGTTCTGCTACATAAGGAATGAGCTCATCTGCCATTTCTCTATATGAATACAAAGAGCCATCTTCTTTCTTTTTCCATGAACCAAAATGCAACTCATAAATTGCCATTGCTTCCTTATAACTTACTTTTCGTTTCTTCTTTCGGAACCAATTTCTATCATTCCATTTATATCCCCTTATATCAAAAATAACAGATGCCGTGTTTGGTCTTACTTCTGCATATGTTGCATAAGGATCTGCTTTTAAAATTGTTTCGCCACCTTTGGTTTCAATCGCATACTTGTATGTCTCTTTTTCCTCCAAATGTGGTATAAACAATGACCAAATACCCTCTTCTGTCATTTTTCGCATCTTATGCCCGTCAATATTCCAATCATTAAAATCGCCAACTACACTCAAAGCTTTCGCATGAGGAGCCCATACTGTAAATCGTACGCCTTGTATTTCATCCTCTACTACAGGATGCGCGCCAAATATGTTATAGCTCTCATAACACTGTTTTGTGTGAAATTCATACACACTCTCTTCCATACAATTTGTTACACTCAATATGTTCACCTCACTAAGATGACAGAATTTTTATTACCTTGTAAACATTCGTTAAAATACTGAAATATCCTTGTGCATTTTTAAATAAATATACGTTTTTTCGCGGAAATTAAAGGGAACATTTTAATTTTCCGTTAAATATATCGAATTTTGACGAATATTCATTGAAAGCGGTTTATTTTAAAATAATTTTTAAAAAATAACAAAAAGCACTCTATGGGCAATAGAATGCTTTTTGTTATAAACGCCCCTTATCCAGTAAAGGAGGTATACTTTGGGGATATACAAGGGAACTGGAAAAGGAATTTGTATGAGGTTATATATAAAATTCAGAAGCAGGAAGCAGTTTCCCGCTTCTAAATCATTTATCAATTATCTTAAAGTACTGGTGCCATTGTTTCTTTTAATACTTTTACTGAGTGAGCGAACTTCGCTTTTTCTTCTTCATTTAACTCAAGTTCAACGATTTCACGTACACCTTCTCGGTTAATAACAGCTGGAACACCTACATAAGCGTCTTTCTCACCATATTGACCTTCAAGGTATGCAGATACAGTTAGTACACTGTTCTCGTTGTTTAAGATTGCCTTTGTTACACGAAGTAATGACATACCAATTCCATAGTAAGTTGCACCTTTACGTTCGATAATGTGGTAAGCAGCATCACGTACATTTACAAAGATTTTATCTAAATCATCTTGGTTATACTGTTCGTTGTTCGCTAAGATTGTTTCTAATTTTTGTACACCTATAGTTGCATGACTCCATACTGGAAGTTCAGTATCACCGTGTTCACCAATGATGTATGCATGAACGTTGCGTGGATCTACATCTAAGTAATCACCTAGCATATAACGGAAACGAGCAGAGTCAAGAGTTGTACCAGAACCGATTATGCGTTCTTTTGGTAATCCAGATTCTTTCCAAGTTACATAAGTTAAGATGTCAACTGGGTTAGTTGCGATTAAGAAAATACCATCAAATCCAGTATCCATAATACCGCGAACGATTTGCTTAAAGATTTTTGTATTTTTCTCAACTAAGTCTAGGCGAGTTTCACCTGGCTTTTGTGGTAATCCAGCAGTGATAACAACTAAATCTGCATCTTTACAATCTGCATAACTACCGCTCCAAACCTTTGTTGGTGATGGAGAGAATGGTACTGCATGGCTTAAGTCCATTGCTTCTCCTTCTGCTTTCGCTTCATTTACGTCAACAAGTACGAATTCTTCAGCTACACCTTGGTTAATCATTGAGTAAGCATAACTACAACCTACAGCACCTGTTCCTACTAATACTACGCGATTGATACCTTTTTTCATGGTAATTTCCCCTCTCTATTGTTCACATTTATCATGATTGTTTAAGTAATTAATTAAAATACTAATTTAATGTTGTTTAACTTCCTTACATTCATATTGTAGCATAAGTTATTGTGAATTAATTCACAAATTATGACCTATTTGTGAACTTTTTCACACACAGTAGAAAGTTATTATATCAGGCGTGGAATCAATCAAAATGAAAGCCTTTTCTTTAGATTGTGAAAAGGCTGCTTTACTGTGTTGCTATCGTTTTGTCTATTAAAAATTAAAATAACACCTAATAAAAAAGCTATCCTTTCAACAACATTTCCAGAAAGAATAGCTTTCTCTTGGATCAAAGTTTTATCTTTTTTCTGGCATTAAGCGAGTGGCAACTCCAATCCTGTTCCATGCATTAATAGCAACAATCTGCATAATAATTTCAGCAATTTGTTCTTCTTCAAAGAATTTCCTTACTTCTTCATATACCTCATCAGGAACATGCGTTTCCGCTACTAGTGTAATTGATTCTGTCAAAGCAAGCACAGCACGTTCTGCCTCTGTAAAGAACGGTGTCTCACGCCAAGCATTAAGAGCATAAATACGCTGCTCTGTTTCCCCTAGTTTTCGTGCATCTTTCGTATGGAGATCAATGCAATACGCACATCCGTTGATTTGAGAAGCCCGGATTTTAATTAGCTCTTTCAATGTCTCATCAATGCTTGTAGTCATCAAATATTTTTCTAATCCCGCCATTGCCTTATAACCTTCTGGATTTACCTTCCCCATTAAAAACCTTGTTTCCATTGTATAGTCCCTCCATAAAATAAAATTAATTTATACTTTGGCGTCAGGATATTGAATAATGTCTTTCATAAATCTTTTCATATCATGATTGTAGTTCATAACAGACCTTCTAAAAGAAAACACATATAGCATCCCTTTCATACCCTGTCACTTATAAGACAAATCAGCTTTTCAATTTGTGACAAAATAAAAAGAAATCTTAAAAAAATAAAGATTTCTTTTTCATTTTTATGCTATAGAACTGAAATATGCTTTAATTTATCGGGATTGACTACAATGTAGATTCTTCTAATTAATTCTCGGCTTTCATCCCACTCAAAACATATAGCTTTCTCTGCACATCCCTTATTCCTTGCTAAGATACCAATTTGACCATTTATGATAGTTGGAAGAAGTTCGACTTGAAAGAATCCCTTTGAAACAATTGCCTCCAAAAATGTCTGGATACGCTGTTTGCCCAAAATCGGAAATATGGCTGCACGCACTTTACCTCCTCCATTAGTGACAAGAGCTACGTCCTCTCTCAACAGATTAATAAACGCCTCAAAATTTCCTGTTTCTGAACCTTGGATAAAGGTATGTACCATTTTTTCTGTATGAATCGATTGCTGCGGATGTACTGGCACTTCATGCTGTATCTTCTCTTTGCAACGGCTGTAAATCTTTCGGCAATTTACTTCTGATTTATTTAAAAGCTCAGCTATTTCACGATAATCGTACCCAAGTGCCTTCCTTAAAACGAATATGGCTCTTTCAACAGGAGTTAAATTCTCTAACAATACAAGGAATGCATAGGATACTCTTTCGCTTTGGATTATAGTTTCCATAGGATTTAATTTCGCTGTATCTATTTCCGGCTCAGGAAGCCATTCTCCTGTATATATTTCTCTTTTTTTCCGTGCTGATTGTAGTATATTCAAACAATGGTTCGTCGTCATCTTAATTAAATACGCTTTCATATTTCTAACTGGCTCTTGGTTCACATGTTGACTTTTCATAAGTATATCCTGTGCAACATCCTCCGCATCACTAACAGAGCCAAGCATTCGATATGCGAAAGAGTATACTAAAGGTTGATAGGTTCGATACAAAGTTTCAAAATCCATATTATCACTCCATTCTATAGCGTGTCTCAATATAAAAATATATGATTTGTTATAATGAAAAGATTATCTTTCTGCTACGGAAGGCTTGTATAATTATCTCTTCCATTTTTTCATATTCCATCGCTCTCTCCTTTCTATTAGTCAGACGCTCAAAGCATAAAAAAGTATACTAAAAAACAGACGTATCAAAGTCTGTTTTTTTCCTGAATAACTATCCACTTAAATAAGAATGAAACAAAATATTTGAATTTCATGCAGGCTTGCTTTCTCTTTACGAGTCTTTGATACTCCCGTTATTTTGTTCCGAATGAAATATGTTATTTTCACTTGTAGCAACAATCTTTACCTTGTATGGCAGTTTGTTAATCCCAATATACATAACCGGATTCTTATCTTTTCCCTTACCCTTTTCAGGATTTAAATCAATAACGGACGTATCTTTTTCATCTTTCACTTCTTTTACCGTAATTTTATCATTTTAGTGCCTTTCACTACCACTGGTCATCTATTTCTAGAAGGATTGAACATTCTCTTTTTTAATGCTATTTTGTCTAAAAACAAGTGAAAAAGCATTATAACTTGTTTTTTAGCGTTCATATTTGTCTTATTCATTATGCCAAAACAAATTCACTTGCTTCGCTCTTCTTAATTCAGCGTGTAATGAAACAGAAATATTATATATAATTTAGGAAAGTGGAAAGAGGTGATATTATGGAGGATAACATGCGGGAAAGCAGAAAAATAGCTACGCCCATTCTTTGGACTATTTCTTTACTTGTCGCTACACTATTAGTTTTTGTAACCACACGATTATATCCAAATACCAATTTACAGATTAGCATTGTTTTATTCTCTATCATAGACATTGGATTTATAGTCGCTTTGATTTTGGGAATTAAGACAAAAAACGCTAGTATAATGATCTTCAGTGTTATATCTAATGGCATATTTTTTATACTACTATCCATTTTTATTTTTTTACTATTAGTTGCTAATGGTATTTCAGAACCGTAACAAAATCATTGATAAATAAAAAAAGAGATAGCAGATTATGCTATCTCTTTAAGTATGACCCGTACGGGATTCGAACCCGTGTTACCGCCGTGAAAGGGCGGTGTCTTAACCACTTGACCAACGGGCCAATTTCTGGCAGAGAAGAAGGGATTCGAACCCTCGCACCGCGTTAGCGATCTACTCCCTTAGCAGGGGAGCCCCTTGAGCCACTTGGGTACTTCTCTATATTATATGGCTCCGCAGGTAGGACTCGAACCTACGACCGATCGGTTAACAGCCGATAGCTCTACCACTGAGCTACTGCGGAATAATGGTGGGCCTAAATGGACTCGAACCATCGACCTCACGCTTATCAGGCGTGCGCTCTAACCAGCTGAGCTATAGGCCCCCAATAGAAAAGCGGGTGAAGAGAATCGAACTCTCGACCAGAGCTTGGAAGGCTCTTGTTTTACCACTAAACTACACCCGCATAAAATTATAAAATAAATGGTGAGCCATGAAGGACTCGAACCTTCGACCCTCTGATTAAAAGTCAGATGCTCTACCAACTGAGCTAATGGCTCATTTTGAAAGTGGTGCCGGCTAGAGGACTTGAACCCCCAACCTACTGATTACAAGTCAGTTGCTCTACCAATTGAGCTAAGCCGGCTTGTGATTTCAAAATGGTGGCTCGGGACGGAATCGAACCGCCGACACGAGGATTTTCAGTCCTCTGCTCTACCGACTGAGCTACCGAGCCAGAAATAAATGGCGGTCCCGACCGGGGTCGAACCGGCGATCTCCTGCGTGACAGGCAGGCATGTTAACCACTACACCACGGGACCATTTGGTTGCGGGGACAGGATTTGAACCTGCGACCTTCGGGTTATGAGCCCGACGAGCTACCAGACTGCTCCACCCCGCGACGATATCATATTCTTTTTTGAAAAAATGGAGGAGGTAGAGGGATTCGAACCCCCGCGCGACTCTCGCCGCCTGTCGGTTTTCAAGACCGATCCCTTCAGCCAGACTTGGGTATACCTCCAGAGTATTTACTTTAAATGGTGGACCTTGTAGGACTCGAACCTACGACCGGACGGTTATGAGCCGTCTGCTCTAACCAGCTGAGCTAAAGGTCCTTTATGGTAGCGGCGGAGGGGATCGAACCCCCGACCTCACGGGTATGAACCGTACGCTCTAGCCAGCTGAGCTACACCGCCATAATAAAGTTATAAGTGGAGCCTAGCGGGATCGAACCGCTGACCTCCTGCGTGCAAGGCAGGCGCTCTCCCAGCTGAGCTAAGGCCCCATGTTTAAAATATCGGGAAGACAGGATTTGAACCTGCGACCCCCTGGTCCCAAACCAGGTGCTCTACCAAGCTGAGCCACTTCCCGTTAATAAAAGCGCGCCCGAGAGGACTCGAACCCCTAACCTTTTGATCCGTAGTCAAACGCTCTATCCAATTGAGCTACGGGCGCATATGGTGCCGAGGGCGGGGGTCGAACCCGCACGGTGGTCACCCACCGCAGGATTTTAAGTCCTGTGCGTCTGCCTGTTCCGCCACCCCGGCATGTCATATTGAAAATTGGAGCGGAAGACGGGATTCGAACCCGCGACCCCAACCTTGGCAAGGTTGTATTCTACCACTGAACTACTTCCGCAAGACATGTTATGAGATATTTTATTAAAAGTGCGGGTGAAGGGAGTCGAACCCCCACGCCAAAGGCGCCAGATCCTAAGTCTGGTGCGTCTGCCAATTCCGCCACACCCGCATATTATATTTGCTTTTTAAAAAAATGGGGCGACTGATGGGAATCGAACCCACGAATGCCGGAGCCACAATCCGGTGCGTTAACCACTTCGCCACAACCGCCATAGTTACTGGTGCCGGCTAGAGGACTTGAACCCCCAACCTACTGATTACAAGTCAGTTGCTCTACCAATTGAGCTAAGCCGGCATATGGTGGAGGATGACGGGATCGAACCGCCGACCCCCTGCTTGTAAGGCAGGTGCTCTCCCAGCTGAGCTAATCCTCCATTTGCCTGGCAACGTCCTACTCTCACAGGGGCAAGGCCCCAACTACCATCGGCGCTAGAGAGCTTAACTTCCGTGTTCGGTATGGGAACGGGTGTGACCTCTCTGCCATCATTACCAGACTTTATTCATTTGAGACAATCATTATTATACTTGATTCATTTAAAATGTCAACAAGTTTTTTTATGTTCTCTCAAAACTAGATAACGTTTGCTTCATATTATATGGTTAAGTCCTCGATCTATTAGTATTCGTCAGCTCCACATGTCACCATGCTTCCACCTCGAACCTATCAACCTGATCATCTTTCAGGGATCTTACTAGCTTACGCTATGGGAAATCTCATCTTGAGGGGGGCTTCATGCTTAGATGCTTTCAGCACTTATCCCTTCCGCACATAGCTACCCAGCTATGCCCTTGGCAGAACAACTGGTACACCAGCGGTGCGTCCATCCCGGTCCTCTCGTACTAAGGACAGCTCCTCTCAAATTTCCTACGCCCACGACGGATAGGGACCGAACTGTCTCACGACGTTCTGAACCCAGCTCGCGTACCGCTTTAATGGGCGAACAGCCCAACCCTTGGGACCGACTACAGCCCCAGGATGCGATGAGCCGACATCGAGGTGCCAAACCTCCCCGTCGATGTGGACTCTTGGGGGAGATAAGCCTGTTATCCCCGGGGTAGCTTTTATCCGTTGAGCGATGGCCCTTCCATGCGGAACCACCGGATCACTAAGCCCGACTTTCGTCCCTGCTCGACTTGTAGGTCTCGCAGTCAAGCTCCCTTATGCCTTTGCACTCTACGAATGATTTCCAACCATTCTGAGGGAACCTTTGGGCGCCTCCGTTACACTTTAGGAGGCGACCGCCCCAGTCAAACTGCCCACCTGACACTGTCTCCCGGGTCGATAAGACCCGTAGGTTAGAATTTCAATACAGCCAGGGCGGTATCCCACCAGCGCCTCCACCGAAGCTAGCGCTCCGGCTTCAAAGGCTCCCGCCTATCCTGTACAAGCTGTACCAAAATTCAATATCAGGCTACAGTAAAGCTCCACGGGGTCTTTCCGTCCTGTCGCGGGTAACCTGCATCTTCACAGGTACTATAATTTCACCGAGTCTCTGGTTGAGACAGTGCCCAAATCGTTACACCTTTCGTGCGGGTCGGAACTTACCCGACAAGGAATTTCGCTACCTTAGGACCGTTATAGTTACGGCCGCCGTTTACTGGGGCTTCAGTTCAGAGCTTCGCTTGCGCTAACCCCTCTCCTTAACCTTCCAGCACCGGGCAGGTGTCAGCCCCTATACTTCGCCTTACGGCTTCGCAGAGACCTGTGTTTTTGCTAAACAGTCGCTTGGGCCTATTCACTGCGGCTTTCCGTTAAGAAAGCACCCCTTCTCCCGAAGTTACGGGGTCATTTTGCCGAGTTCCTTAACCAGAGTTCTCTCGCTCACCTTAGGATTCTCTCCTCGCCTACCTGTGTCGGTTTGCGGTACAGGCACCTTTTATCTCGCTAGAAGCTTTTCTTGGCAGCGGGGAATCAAAGACTTCGCTCCATAAGGAGCTTCCCCATCACAGCTCAGCCTTCACGATAAGCGGATTTGCCTACTTATCAGCCTAACTGCTTGGACGTGCACAACCAATCGCACGCTTCTTCTATCCTTCTGCGTCCCTCCATTGCTCAAACGATAAAGAGGTGGTACAGGAATATCAACCTGTTGTCCATCGCCTACGCCTGTCGGCCTCGGCTTAGGTCCTGACTAACCCTGAGCGGACGAGCCTTCCTCAGGAAACCTTAGGCATTCGGTGGACGGGATTCTCACCCGTCTTTCGCTACTCATACCGGCATTCTCACTTCTAAGCACTCCACCAGTCCTTCCGGTCTGACTTCACTGTCCTTAGAACGCTCCCCTACCACTGATACGTAAGTATCAATCCGCAGCTTCGGTGGTGTATTTAGCCCCGGTACATTTTCGGCGCAGAGTCACTCGACTAGTGAGCTATTACGCACTCTTTAAATGGTGGCTGCTTCTAAGCCAACATCCTAGTTGTCTAAGCAACTCCACATCCTTTTCCACTTAATACACACTTTGGGACCTTAGCTGGCGGTCTGGGCTGTTTCCCTTTTGACTACGGATCTTATCACTCGCAGTCTGACTCCCAAGGATAAGTCATTGGCATTCGGAGTTTGACTGAATTCGGTAATCCGATGAGGACCCCTAGTCCAATCAGTGCTCTACCTCCAAGACTCTAACACTTGAGGCTAGCCCTAAAGCTATTTCGGGGAGAACCAGCTATCTCCAGGTTCGATTGGAATTTCTCCGCTACCCACACCTCATCCCCGCACTTTTCAACGTGCGTGGGTTCGGGCCTCCATTCAGTGTTACCTGAACTTCACCCTGGACATGGGTAGATCACCTGGTTTCGGGTCTACGACCACGTACTAAACGCCCTATTCAGACTCGCTTTCGCTACGGCTCCGCCTCTTCAGCTTAACCTCGCACGGGATCGTAACTCGCCGGTTCATTCTACAAAAGGCACGCCATCACCCGTTAACGGGCTCTGACTATTTGTAGGCACACGGTTTCAGGATCTCTTTCACTCCCCTTCCGGGGTGCTTTTCACCTTTCCCTCACGGTACTGGTTCACTATCGATCACTAGGGAGTATTTAGCCTTGGGAGATGGTCCTCCCGGATTCCGACGGAATTTCACGTGTTCCGCCGTACTCAGGATACATTCAAGAGAGAACGAAGTTTCGACTACGGGGTTGTTACCCTCTGTGACGAGCCTTTCCAGACTGCTTCGTCTACCTCGTTCCTTTGTAACTCCGTATAGAATGTCCTACAACCCCAAGAGGCAAGCCTCTTGGTTTGGGCTAGATTCCGTTTCGCTCGCCGCTACTCAGGAAATCGCATTTGCTTTCTCTTCCTCCAGGTACTTAGATGTTTCAGTTCCCTGGGTCTGTCTTCCTTACCCTATGTATTCAGATAAGGATACCATACCATTACGTATGGTGGGTTTCCCCATTCGGAAATCTTCGGATCAAAGCTTACTTACAGCTCCCCGAAGCATATCGGCGTTAGTCCCGTCCTTCATCGACTCCTAGTGTCAAGGCATCCACCGTGCGCCCTTTCTAACTTAACCAAACTAAAATTAAAAAATATGAGCTACACTGTTATCTAGTTTTCAAAGAACATACATTTATTTCTGAGAGATAGTTCTCTCAAAACTGAACAAAACGAAACACGGAAACTTATATTGATGAACAGCGTTCATCAATTCTCCATAGAAAGGAGGTGATCCAGCCGCACCTTCCGATACGGCTACCTTGTTACGACTTCACCCCAATCATCTGTCCCACCTTAGGCGGCTGGCTCCAAAAGGTTACCCCACCGACTTCGGGTGTTACAAACTCTCGTGGTGTGACGGGCGGTGTGTACAAGGCCCGGGAACGTATTCACCGCGGCATGCTGATCCGCGATTACTAGCGATTCCAGCTTCATGTAGGCGAGTTGCAGCCTACAATCCGAACTGAGAACGGTTTTATGAGATTAGCTCCACCTCGCGGTCTTGCAGCTCTTTGTACCGTCCATTGTAGCACGTGTGTAGCCCAGGTCATAAGGGGCATGATGATTTGACGTCATCCCCACCTTCCTCCGGTTTGTCACCGGCAGTCACCTTAGAGTGCCCAACTTAATGATGGCAACTAAGATCAAGGGTTGCGCTCGTTGCGGGACTTAACCCAACATCTCACGACACGAGCTGACGACAACCATGCACCACCTGTCACTCTGCCCCCGAAGGGGAAGCCCTATCTCTAGGGTTGTCAGAGGATGTCAAGACCTGGTAAGGTTCTTCGCGTTGCTTCGAATTAAACCACATGCTCCACCGCTTGTGCGGGCCCCCGTCAATTCCTTTGAGTTTCAGCCTTGCGGCCGTACTCCCCAGGCGGAGTGCTTAATGCGTTAACTTCAGCACTAAAGGGCGGAAACCCTCTAACACTTAGCACTCATCGTTTACGGCGTGGACTACCAGGGTATCTAATCCTGTTTGCTCCCCACGCTTTCGCGCCTCAGTGTCAGTTACAGACCAGAAAGTCGCCTTCGCCACTGGTGTTCCTCCATATCTCTACGCATTTCACCGCTACACATGGAATTCCACTTTCCTCTTCTGCACTCAAGTCTCCCAGTTTCCAATGACCCTCCACGGTTGAGCCGTGGGCTTTCACATCAGACTTAAGAAACCACCTGCGCGCGCTTTACGCCCAATAATTCCGGATAACGCTTGCCACCTACGTATTACCGCGGCTGCTGGCACGTAGTTAGCCGTGGCTTTCTGGTTAGGTACCGTCAAGGTGCCAGCTTATTCAACTAGCACTTGTTCTTCCCTAACAACAGAGTTTTACGACCCGAAAGCCTTCATCACTCACGCGGCGTTGCTCCGTCAGACTTTCGTCCATTGCGGAAGATTCCCTACTGCTGCCTCCCGTAGGAGTCTGGGCCGTGTCTCAGTCCCAGTGTGGCCGATCACCCTCTCAGGTCGGCTACGCATCGTTGCCTTGGTGAGCCGTTACCTCACCAACTAGCTAATGCGACGCGGGTCCATCCATAAGTGACAGCCGAAGCCGCCTTTCAATTTCGCACCATGCGGTGCAAAATGTTATCCGGTATTAGCCCCGGTTTCCCGGAGTTATCCCAGTCTTATGGGCAGGTTACCCACGTGTTACTCACCCGTCCGCCGCTAACTTCATAAGAGCAAGCTCTTAATCAGTTCGCTCGACTTGCATGTATTAGGCACGCCGCCAGCGTTCATCCTGAGCCAGGATCAAACTCTCCAATAAAGTTAGTTTGTCTAGCATCTAAAATAAAAATTGACGTTTCACGTTGTTTGTTTCGTTCAGTTTTCAAAGAACTTGTTCGCCGCTCATTTGCGACTCCCTTATGTTAACACCTTCGTTTTTCGATGTCAACAAAGTTTTTTATTTCTTTTTTTCGCTTTCTGCTGTCTCGCATCAGCGACGGTTATTAATATAGCATGTAGAAAAATGAAATGCAACACCCTTTTAAAACTTTTTTATAAAAAATAGCCAAGTTTCTTTATTTACGCCATATACTTAAATAAAATGCCTTTTTATTCCCCACTTCATTCATATCTTTTTTACCATAATCGGCTTCATTACTATCTATCATTCTTTACAAAAAGAATTTCATTGTGCAGGAAGTACCATACCCGCTGATGGAAATTTCATTTATTAAGAAAAACGTTTCTTCTTAACGTTATCATTGCCTTTACAGTAAACCCACTTACAAGGAGGAGTACATATGGACTATACCGATTTATTAATCAAACTAGGTCTCTCTGCTATTTTAGGATTTGCTATCGGTTTAGAACGCGAATTAAAAAGAAAACCACTTGGTTTAAAAACTTGCTTAGTCATTTCAATTATTAGCTGTCTCCTTACTATTGTCTCTATTAAATCTGCCTATAACTTACCTCATACAGATCATATCAACATGGACCCTCTTCGCCTTGCAGCTCAAATTGTTTCAGGAATTGGTTTTCTAGGCGCTGGTGTCATTTTAAGAAGAGGAAACGACAGTATCGCGGGCTTAACTACTGCCGCTATGATTTGGGGAGCATCAGGCATTGGGATTGCTGTGGGAGCTGGTTTTTATCTTGAAGCAATTTTCGGCATGTGTTTTCTTATGATTAGCGTCGAACTCATTCCATTAACAATGAAGATTTTAGGTCCTAGGTCACTCAGGCAGCGAGATATCGCTGTCAAACTTGTTGTAAGTAATATGAACAATATACCTATTGTTATTGAAGAAATAAAAGCGATGGATATAAAAGTTAAAAATATGAAACTCAAAACATTAGAAAACGGATCGCACTTTTTACAACTAAAACTGTCTGTTGATCAAAAAAGACATACAGCTGACGTCTATTATGCGTTGCAACATTTAGAAAGTGTACAACAAACAGAAGTTGAAAGTATATAGCGTTTCTGATGAACCACTAAAAAACTCTCTTACAAAATAGAGAGTTTTTCTTTTTTTCATAATGGTAACAATGTAGCTATACAAGGTGAGGAGGAATATAAATTTGAAATCACGCACTAATCTAGTAGATGTATTTCGTGACTCCATTATTTTCCGCTTAATTAGCTTCATTATCATACTAATTACTGTTTTTGGTCTTCTCATATATAAATTTGAACCCACTTATTTTTCTACATGGTTTGATGGAATCTGGTGGGCACTTGTTACAACTTTTACTGTCGGTTACGGCGATTACGTCCCGCACACACCTATAGGAAAACTTACAGGCATGCTTCTCATTTTATTAGGAACAGGTTTCTGCTCCTATTATATGGTGTTATTCGCCACCGAAATGATTAGTAAGCAGTATATGAAAATTAAAGGTGAAGAAGCAGCTTCCTGCCATGGACATATGATAATTGTCGGCTGGAATGAACGTGCCAAACAAGTCGTAAGCCAAATGCATGTACTAGAACCGAAGCTTGATATCGTACTCATCGATGAAACCCTTTCTTTGCTTCCGAAATCTTTCCATCACTTAGAGTTTATTAAAGGCTGTCCACATCATGATCAAACTTTACTAAAAGCAAATGTTCGAACAGCCCAAACTATTTTAATCACGGCAGATAAAGAGAAAAATGAAAACTTAGCTGACACACAATCTATTTTAAACATTTTAACCGCTAAAGGACTGAATCCAAATATCCACTGTATCGCTGAAATACTCACTTCTGAACAAGTTCAAAATGCGAGTAGAGCGGGGGCAACAGAAATTATAGAAGGAAATAAATTAACAAGCTACGTCTTTACTGCATCTCTTTTATTCCCTTCCATTTCAGGTGTATTATTTACACTTTATAATGAAATCTCGGAAAATAAATTACAACTGATGAATGCTCCTACAGTTTATATCGGAAAAACTTTCGAAGCTTGCAGTGGCCTGCTTTTAAAACAAGACGTCCTATTGCTAGGTGTGCAGCGGGATGAACAATATCACATCAATCCCGTCCGCTCCTTCATTATTATTGAAAGCGACATATTTATCGTAATTAAACATGAATAAGATGCTTTTCCAGCTCTTTTACTAAAGCTTTTCCGATATCAATGTATTTTCTTTTTATATTTCCATCTGCATCTTGTGGCTCTGCGAATTGATCTACTCCACTTACTCCAGCTGCTAATGTATTTACTTGATCATCCAGTTCGTCTTGATATACATGCGAAAGAAGATACGGCGTGCCAAGGCGAACTACTACTCCAGGCACATCTAGCTCTCCTTCCGTTGCTGTAAATGGTACTCTTAAAAATTGATATCCCTCTTCCTCATCTATTTTATAATCAAAGCACCCTTTGTCGTAACCCCAATTGCCACCAATGCTATAACCAAGCGGTTTTAATGTTTCTTCTAATTTAAAAAGGGCATATGTATGACCTTCTAAATTTGATTGAATTGGAATCAAGCTATTCATCCTTCCTAAACTTTTCCCTTAGCATACCCGATTCTTCTTTGTTCTTGCATGATATATCAGTGATTCGACAAGCCCCATCCCGATTTTTCCAATAAAAAAAACTGTGGGGATTATCCCAACAGCTTTTTTCGCTTTTTTATCCAGCTACAATGGCTAGAGTGGTCGGTGGCTTCGCTTTTCTTATTTCAAACGCTCTTCTAATTCTGCTTTTAGTTCTTCGAATCCTGGTTTTCCAAGAAGAGCAAACATGTTTTTCTTGTATGCTTCTACACCTGGTTGGTCAAATGGATTTACGCCTAATAAGTAGCCGCTCATCGCACACGCTTTTTCGAAGAAGTATACAAGGTAACCGAATGTGTACTCATTTAATTCTGGAATGTTTACGATTAAGTTTGGTACACCGCCATCGCTATGTGCAAGTAATGTACCTTCGTATGCTTTTGTGTTTACGAAGTCTACTGTTTCACCAGCAAGGTAGTTTAAACCATCTAAATCGTTCTCGTCTAATTCGATTTTTAGTTCATGTGTAGCTTTCCCTACTTTCAGAACTGTTTCAAATAGATCGCGACGTCCTTCTTGAATGTATTGACCTAATGAATGTAAGTCAGTTGAGAAGTTTGCTGAAGATGGGAAAATACCTTTTTGGTCTTTCCCTTCACTTTCACCAAATAACTGTTTCCACCACTCAGCAAAGTATTGAAGCGCCGGCTCGTAGTTAACAAGCATTTCAATTGTTTTACCTTTGTTATATAAAGCATTACGCACAACTGCATATTGGTAAGCAGGATTTTCTTCCAGCTCAGATTTCGCAAAGTCATCGTGCCCAGCAGCTGCACCTTGCATCATCTCTTCAATATTTAAACCACTCACTGCAATTGGTAATAAACCAACTGGTGTTAATACAGAGAAACGACCGCCAACATCATCTGGAATTACAAATGTTTCGTATCCTTCTTCATCAGCTAATGTTTTTAAAGCACCACGCGCTTTATCAGTTGTTGCATAAATACGTTTACGTGCTTCTTCTTTTCCATATTTCTCTTCTAATAATTTACGGAAAATGCGGAATGCAATTGCAGGTTCTGTTGTTGTACCTGATTTAGAAATAACGTTAATGGAGAAATCTTTACCTTCTAATACATCCATTAAATCTTTCATGTAAGTGGAGCTAATGTTTTGCCCAACAAATAGCACTTGTGGAGTTTTGCGTTGTTCTTTAGAAAGTATATTGTAGAAAGAATGATTTAACATTTCAATTGCTGCGCGTGCTCCTAAGTAAGAACCACCAATACCTACAACAAGTAAAATGTCAGAGTCACTTTTAATTTTCTCAGCACATTTTTGAATGCGAGCAAATTCTTCTTTGTCGTATTGAAGTGGAAGCTCTACCCACCCAAGGAAATCGTTCCCAGCCCCAGTTTGTTCATGGATTGCATGGTGCGATACTTTTACTGCATCACGTAAATAAGTTAGTTCACGTTCACTGATGAACGATAACGCTTTAGAATAATCGAACGTTACATGTGTGCTCATCTTTTTCCCTCCAATTATGTATATGTACTTCTGTATTCACTTTAGCGAAACTGAAGTTGTAAATCAAGCAATTGAAGAATTGTAAACGTAACCAATATTTATTTTTTAAAAAAAGTTCATTTTTCGCATAAAAATTCGTATTCCTTAGTATGGATGTATACACATCCTATAATGAAAATTTTTTATGTATAAAAACAACAAAGGAGAGTCATTCTATAAGAGAGTTAAGTTGTATAATGCGTACTCCCATTTTCGGATTTCGCTTTATACCCACCAATTTCATATAGGTGGATTCTTATTACTCGCGAATACTAAAGGCTTGCTTATGCTTCAAATTTAAGGAGGACTATTCAAGATGAGTACTTTACAACGTATTGCATTAGTATTCACTATCATCGGTGCCGTCAACTGGGGACTTATTGGATTCTTTCAATTTGATTTAGTAGCAGCTATCTTCGGTGGGCAAGGTTCCGCACTTGCACGAATCATTTACGGTATTGTTGGTATTTCTGGGCTTATTAACCTTGGTTTATTGTTTAAACCATCCGAAAACCTTGGAACACACCCAGAAACACGCGAAGTTCGATAATAAAACATGGCTCCGCACTTCCCATCCGACATACGAATATGATTGCATGCAATCATATTTGCTAATATATATCATAACAAAATAAAAGAGGATCGCTGATTTAGCGATCCTCTTTTATTTTGTTAACTGTGATTCTTCAATCCACTCTGTTAACTTTTCGCGAAGCGTATTGAACCCTTTATCAGATGGTTTGGGTACGATAATTCTTCCTTGCTTTCGCTTTGCTGCTTTTAACGATAAACTCATTTTTTTGTGTTCTTCATCAATTGAAAGTACTTTTACTTCTACCATATCTCCGACCTTTAAAAAGTCATGAATATCCTTTACATATCCATTTGTAATTTCAGATATATGTACAAGTCCTTGCGTTTCGGCGTCCAATGCTACAAACGCACCGTAATCTTGAATTCCAGTCACTTTCCCTTTCACAACCACTCCTGTTGTGTATTGTTCTGACATATGAAACACTCCTATACGCTTACCATTTTCCCTGCTATTTGCAGGTAGCAAGACATCCACCGAGAAAACCGAAAAGATCAGTAGATGCAACTATTCATAAATATCCGATTAGTGAAAGCTCATTCTCAGTAAAAAGATAAATCTCCCTCGCTGAGAAAAGTTTCACTTTATATTAGTAAATTATACCACTAGCTCTCGTTTCATTCAAAATTCATGAAAAACTTTCCTCAAGTAAGTATAATTTTCAAATATTGGGATAGAATACTAACACATGGCTTTCTAGTATTCCCCCCCTTTTATGGACAAAACATATTCTGTTTTGTCCTTTTTTTATTTTCTACAAACCTCTATGTCCTTTTACTTTTTTCCAATCTATATGTGTAACATAGTGAACAATAATTTTTTCTCTCTCTAACTTCTCCACCATTTCTTTTACTCCTTCTATTTCTACATTTAACATTTTCGCTAAAGTTTCTACGGATAAACGACTGTCTTTTCAAGACAAGCTAATAATTCTAATTTTTTCAGTCATCATATTCTTCCTCCTTCCTTTTATATTTGAAAAGAAGATTTTTTTAGAGAATTATGTAAAAATAGAGTGAAACTTTAATCAGTAGAAATTTTCTTCATCTATCGCTGATTATTAACCATCACCAATTGTGCTTTAACGGATAGCCTGTTTTCACCTTTCTTCTTCACTGCTCTCTAACTATTTAGGTGTGGATTTTACGGCTCGTTAAAGCGGGGAAAAAGAAAAAGGGGCTGAAACCGTGAAACCAAAAGTATATATTGCTGAACGCGTTCCAAAGTCTGTAGAAACATATATCTCTGAGCATTGTGAATATGAAAAATGGGATAGTAATGAGAAGATACCTCGTGAAGTTCTATTAGAAAAAGTAAAAGATAAGCATGGTTTACTTAACTTTGGTGCAAAAATTGATGAGGAATTATTGCAAGCAGCTCCCCAACTAAAAGTTGTGAGCAATATTTCTGTTGGCTATGATAATTTTGATTTAGAAGCGATGCGGGGCAAAAATGTGATTGGTACGAATACCCCATATGTATTAGATGATACAGTAGCCGACCTTGTTTTCGCTCTTATGTTATCAGCGGGACGCCGCGTATGTGAGCTTGATTCTTATGTAAAAGATGGTAATTGGAATTCCGAAATTACAAAGGAGCATTTCGGAATGGATGTACATCATAGTACAATTGGAATTATTGGCATGGGCCGAATTGGAGAGGCTGTTGCTAAACGTGCCAAATTCGGGTTTGATATGAATGTTCTTTACTATAATCGTCGCCGTAAAGAAGACACTGAACAAAAATTCGAAGCGACGTACTGTGATTTAAACACATTACTAGCGCAATCAGATTTCATTGTTCTTCTAACCCCTTTAACAGAGGAAACATACCATCTTATCGGCGAGAAGGAATTTTCATTAATGAAAGAAACAGCTATTTTCATTAATGCTTCCCGCGGGAAAACAGTCGATGAAAATGCATTAATTGATGCACTGAAACAAAAGAAAATCTTTGCAGCTGGCATTGATACGTTCACACAAGAACCAGTGGAAAAAGATAATCCGTTATTATCGTTAACAAACGTCGTTACGCTGCCGCACATCGGATCTGCGACATTAAAAACGAGACACAAAATGGCAATGACAGCTGCCGAAAATCTAGTTGCTGGATTACAAGGAAAGACACCTCCAAATATTGTACGTGGATAAAAAAGGCAAGATGGCCCTCCATCTTGCCTTTTTTTACCAACATAAACTTTTTTCTACTAGGAAATAATATGAAAAAAATCAATGGAGTGAAAAAAAATGAACCATGAGACAAAACATCCTTACTTCACTTTTTCCACTCGCGGCACTACCGTTCATTACGAGTTGTATGAATACCAAAGTAAAGAGGATAGGCCAACTTTCGTACTCGTTCACGGTTTTTTATCGTCCTCATTTAGTTACCGACGACTCATCCCACTGCTTGCAAAAGAAGGAACTGTTGTAGCTCTTGATTTACCGCCATTTGGAAAAAGTGATAAGTCAAATCACTTTACATATTCCTATCATAATCTAGCAACTATAATTATCGATTTAGTGGAACATTTAGCATTGCAAAATATTGTGCTAGTTGGGCATTCAATGGGCGGACAAATCTCACTCTATGTCAATCATATACGCCCTGATTTAATTACAAAAACAATCTTACTATGTAGCTCAAGCTACTTAACAAGGGCAAAGTTCCCGCTCATCTATTCTTCCTATTTACCGTTCTTCCATTTATACGTAAAAAATTGGATTATACGAAGAGGTATTGTTCATAATTTAATGAATGTCGTTTATGATCACTCTTTAATTGATGATGAAATGATGGAAGGCTACTCTGCTCCTTTTTATGATAACCGTATTTTCCCAGCTTTAACTCGAATGATCCGGGACCGAGAAGGTGATTTATCTTCAGCTGAATTACGTAAAATTGAAACGCCTACCTTGCTTATTTGGGGTGAAAAAGACCGTGTTGTTCCCGTTCATGTTGGGCAACGGTTACACGAAGACTTACCAAACTCTACATTTATTTCATACGAAAATGCTGGACACTTATTGCCAGAAGAGAAGCCACAGCATGTATACGAAGAAATCGTGGCATTTTCAGCACAGTAACATCCATATATCGGCGGCTTCAACTACTATATCAATCATTCCACGATATACAACATCAAAATTACTACAAAAGCAAAGGCTGTCGGAACACCCGACAGCCTACAATGAACAACTTCCACCTTCTTTTAATATGAGTAATTCCTCTGCTAATTTCTCACATTTCTCAATAGATGGTACTTCTTCAAAAGACATGAAATAAATATGCTGGATTTTTTTCGCAATATACTTCGGATCGTCAAACGCACTTACCACGTACACAACATCACTTGCTTCTGTTTCATAAAATTCCGGTCCCATTTGAAAAGGATCCCAATTCTTCACCATTTCCACCATCTTTTCATATGCGCCCATCTACTTCCCGCCTTTTCCTATTTTTCACTCTTTTCTTTATCGTATCATATCAGCTATGCTAGAAGAAGTGAGGAACTTTCACAAAACCATCGATTCAAGTAAAGGGAGGCAAATAATATGCAGCAATTTCATAAAACTGTAAATCGCCGGGGAACTCATAGCGTAAAGTGGGATACATATAAGAATGAAGAACTGTTACATGCATGGATTGCAGATATGGATTTTCCTATTCCAAAGCCAATTCAATCTGCAATGAAAAAACGCCTTGAACATCCTATTTTCGGTTATACAATGCCACCAGAAGAAATCACAGATACGATTTGTCAGTGGGCAAAAAGTCAATACAATTGGGATATAAAAAAAGAATGGATTGTATTTAGTTCAGGAATCGTCCCTGCTCTCAGCACTAGTGTACAAGCTTTCACAACTGAAAATGATGCCGTACTGGTGCAACCACCGATTTATCCTCCATTCTTTGATATGGTCACAAAAAATAACCGTCTTGTATGCGAAAGTCCATTACTCTTGCAGGACGGCGTATACACAATGGATTTTGAACATTTGGAATCACAATTCAAACAGGGTGTGAAACTTATGCTCCTTTGTAGTCCACACAACCCTGTCGGTCGCGTTTGGACAAAGGAAGAACTTACAAAACTTGGAGCATTATGTGAACAACATAATGTAACCGTTGTCACGGATGAAATCCATGCAGACATTATTTTCTCAAATCATACCCATACACCATTTGCTTCCTTATCTGAATCATTAGCGGCACGTACAATCACTTGCATGGCACCAAGCAAAACGTTCAACATTGCAGGACTGCAGGCATCTATTATTATTATTCCTGACAAAAACCTTCGCGATGCCTTTACATCTGTACAATACCGCCAAGGTTTTCATGGGTTAAATACATTGGCTTATGTAGCAATGCAAAGTGCCTATACAGAATGCAACGAATGGTTAGCAGACATCCGTTTATATATAGAAGAAAATGCCCGGTTCGCTCGTGAATTTATCAAGCAGCATATTCCTATACTTTCTATCATTCAATCAGAAGGTACTTTTTTACTATGGGTTGACTGTTCTCGCCTTGATTTGTCTGAAAAAGAAAGAACAAAACAACTTGAAGAAAAAGGGAAGATCATCGTTGAACCTGGTGAAAAATACGGAACAGGCGGAGAACAATATATTCGTATTAACATCGGATGTCCAAGAAGACAACTTGAAGAGATACTGCACAGACTCCAGTATACATTTTCATAGTTAACTGAAAGAAGCTATCCTTTCAAAAGGTAGCTTCTACTTTTTCTTAGCGGCTGATGCTTTTTCTACAATAACCCCACAAGCAATTCGGTTCCCTGAATTTCCAGCAGGTTGTGTCATACCATCATCTGCGTTTTCAGTAATAATAATCGTTGCCCCATCTTTTCGATGAAGCGTCGTTTTCCCTTCTTCAAGCGATATATTAGGTGCTTCAATATCCGCCTTAATCGTACCTTTATCATCAGCAATTACATTCGGCAAATCGCCATTCTCTGCTCCCTTTGGATTCATAAGTCCATGTTTCTTTTTCTTATCTGGATTAAAATGATCACCTGCTGATATAAAACGAGGTGCTTTACATTCCCCAATGTCATGAATATGTAATCCATGTGCTCCTGGCGTAAATCCCTCTGCCTTAATGGAGATTTTCACGCCATTTGTTTTTTGAACCACCTTTGCGGTTCCAACTTTATCACCAGAAGCATTATATAACTTTACATCTATTTCTTTCGGTTTCCCTTTATCACAACCTGCCATAAGAAACAGCAAACAAAACCCAAATAAAAGCTGCTTTTTCATCACAATTCCCTCCAAAATACATTCTGCCCTTAGATTGTCCGAGCATAGAGGGAAACATACAAAAGCGAATTAGTGTTTCTTTTCCGCTAACAACTTTTGTTCTACTTTCTGCAAACGTTCTGCCTCTCTCTTCGATACACGAATAAACATACGCCAAGTTGCAATTGCACCGACTATAAATAAAACACAAACAATCCCTGGAATAATATATTCTGTTTTATCTTCTGGAAAATATAAAGGCATCATAAAGATCACACTCCTTTGTTTTTTCTACACTCTTACTCTATTCAGTAAATCCCTGAGCAAAAATACATCTATATCTGTGAATTCATCGAAGCAAACGATGTACACTTTCATCCTTTTTATTCATCAGAATTTTCTGTTATATCTTTTCAAATTATAACATCTCTCTAATCACACGCGCACCTAACTTCTCAAAATCATTCTCTGGCAGATGATTTCTTTGACTCCATCCCACTCTTTCCTTACTATAAAATTGAGGTGAAAAATATGAGCGAAACATTCCAAATTGGTGATATCGTTACTGGCATCTATAAAACAGGAAAATATATCGGTGAAATTACAAACAGCCGTCCTGGAAGCTACGTTGTGAGAGTATTAGCTGTTTTAAAACATCCTACGCAAGGTGATTTACATAATGTAAAGCAAGCTGATGTACCATTTTTCCATGAAAGACGTGCTTTAGCTTTTCGCGAACAAACAAATATTCCGCAACCAATGGTAAAAAAATATGAAGGGAATATCCCGGATTATAAAGAATCTCTGAAAATAGCATTAGACTCACAAGTGAATGCATTTCAAGAAGACGACTCTCCTTTTGCAAAGCGTAGTTTGCAGGTACTAAAGCAATTAAAACAAGATTACAAGCTATAAAAAAACAAAGCGACCAAATTACACAGTTTGTAATTTGGTCGCTATTGTGTACTCACTTTCTTTAACACCTTTGAAAAATCAATAAGCTCACCTAAAGTCGGTGGAGATGGTTTTACTAAATATTCTTTGTCCTTTTCAACCAGCTTAAAAATATTATAGGTCGTCATCGCATCATCAAGTGCACAGTGATGCTTCCCTGTTCCTACTTTCCCATACGCTTCAATCGCTTTCCATAGTCCAGTTTGATTCCGCTCTCCAAAGAAACGTTTATACTCGAGCGATAAGTCTCTGCACTGCCCTGAAAAAGGAAACTCGACACCTACAGCCTCACAATTATGCTTCAGTACTTTCATATCCATATTGCCCCACGTTACAATTGTTGTTTGACAGCGTTTTTCATATTGCACAAGCTTCTCGACAAGTTCCAAAAAGGAAATCCCTCTGTCTACTGCTTCTTGATTAATTCCTAAAAATTTTTTACACCGATCTGTTAAACTTGGAAAAGCTTCTGGTCTTACATAAGATGAATACGTATTTTCCACTATACAATCAACAACCGATACGAGTCCTACCTCAATAATCTCTGGAAAAAAACCCTTTGGTTTTTTCCTATTTTGTGGCATTGTGAACTCAAAATCTAAAAACAAAAATTGTTGTTCACCCATACAATCCCTTCCTTATCATTCTATCTACTTTATCCTCCTACACGAACAGGCTCGAATGCTATTCCATAAGATACATTCAGATTTGGATGTATCTTATGTATATGTCAAATAACCGCAAATATTTTCAAAAACAAGAAAAATTAACCGAAACAGAAAATAGGACAAAGCAAACCCTTCCATTTACATCCGACATTTTTCTACTTTATAATGGCTTTAAGTGTGTTTGTTCCATACATTTATGACACACTAAGAAAAGTTACCCGAAAGGAGATGGAATTTTTGCACGAAACAACGCAAGAAATTGCAAACTGGCAATATTACTTTGCAATCGCAGTCTTTCTAATTACATATGCCATTATTATTTCAGAAAAACTTAACCGTGCTGTTATCGCACTTCTCGGTGCTGCACTTATGGTGATCTTTGGAGTCGTTGACCTGCACACTGCTTTTACAAAACATATTGAGTGGGGAACTATCACACTACTGATTGGCATGATGATTTTAGTAAACATTACGAGTAAATCAGGTGTATTCCAATATGTCGCAATTAAAGCCGCTAAACAAGCACAAGGAAATCCAATTAAAATCTTAATTTCTCTTTCTTTGCTTACCGCGCTTGGCTCCGCATTTCTAGATAACGTAACAACTGTACTTCTTGTTGTTCCAGTTACTTTATCTATTACGCGTATTTTACAAGTAAATCCTGTCCCATATTTACTTTCCGAAATTATTTTTTCAAATATTGGAGGGACCGCGACATTAATTGGTGACCCACCAAACATTATGATTGGTTCTGCGAATAAACATCTAGATTTTAATGCTTTCTTATTTAACTTAGCTCCAATCGTAATTATCATTATTGCTGTTACCGCTACAATGATTTACTTTATGTATCGCAAGCAGCTAATTGCTGATCCTGTACAAATAAAAAAATTAATGAGTTTAGATGAAAAGAAATACATTAAAGATGCTGTGTTAATGAAAAAATCTTTGACAGTACTTGGTCTTACAATTCTAGGGTTCATGACTCATTCTATTTTCCACATTGATGCAGCAGTAATTGCATTAACGGGTGCTACTGTACTTATGCTAATCGGTGTAAAAGAGCATGAAATTGAAGACATATTCGCTCACGTAGAGTGGGTTACAATTTTCTTCTTTGCTGGTCTATTCGTACTCGTTGGTGGACTTATTGATATTGGACTCATCAAAACATTAGCACAAAAAGTAATTGGTTTAACAGGTGGCGATATCTCCTACGCATCTATCCTTATTTTATGGGTATCCGGTATTGCATCCGCAACAATTGATAACATTCCGTTCGTTGCAACAATGATTCCACTCATTAACGATATGGCAGTCGGTCTTGGCCTATCACCTTCCGATGTGCAAATCGATGTACTATGGTGGTCATTGGCACTCGGAGCTTGTCTAGGCGGAAACGGTACATTAATCGGTGCTTCTGCTAACGTAATCGTAGCAGGAATCGCAAGCCGTGAAGGACACCGATTTAGCTACATGGAGTTCCTAAAATTCGGTTTTCCAATTATGATTGTGTCACTTATCATTTCTCATATCTACATTTATCTGCGTTACTTAATGTAGTCATAAAAAGCGACAGTGGCTCGTTCAGAATGTGAGGGGGATGGAGCTTCTGACATTGAGGCGCTCTTTGCCTCGGCGGAAGAAGCGAAGCCACCGAACATTCTTGCTACTGGAGCTAGATTCATTAAAAAGCAAAAGTGGCTCGTTTAAAGATAAAAGGCTATCGCACGCAGCGATAGCCTTTCATTTTTATAATATACCAATTCTTTCTTCCCATATATCGATCTTCCAACAATACTCAACACGATTATCCCCAGTAAACCCTAATATTTCGTCGGCTCATTTCGAATCAAAAACAAGTGAATCGGAAGAAAAATAGAACATGTTATCACATGAATAATTGTAAATAAAACTGCGTTCGTTCCATATCGCTCTAAAATGGCATATATCAAATAAATCGACAGAACAAGTGATACCCCTGTTGCTAGCACATTTAAAATCGGAACAAAGCTCAAAATAAAACACAAAACATATATTCCGAATATTTTCCATCCTGCCTCTTCTTTCAAAAAACTAGGTAATTTCTCCTTTGCCAAGTCTCCCCAAACTTTACTATTTAAAAATGGAATAAAAGCAAGAACCCCATCCTCAGCACCATCATTTTTTGCCATTGTATAAAGTGAAAATGCCGTTAATACATACGCAATGATACCCCAAATTACAATAATCAAAATGAAAGTAAAACTAAGAGCAAAAAAACCTGCTAATATACTTTGATCCTCCATCGCTCTCTCTCCTTTCTATTCTTACCATATTTCTTATACCACTTTCGTATCACTTCTTTATATAATATGAAAGAGAAACCTGAAAGGAGAACAGTTTTATGCACCCATTTGTAGAAGCATTACAGCAACAATTTATTGCACATCAAAATCCGGAAAAAGCAGAACCCATGGCTCGTTATATGAAAAACCACTTCTCGTTTTTCGGTATTCAAACACCGGAAAGAAGAAAGCTACTACGTGAAGTCATACAAGTGCATAAGCTCCCAAGCAACGAGGAATTTCAACTCGTCATCCGTGAACTTTGGACTTTGCCCGAACGCGAATTTCAAGCTGCCGCACTCGATCTATTACAAAAATACAACAGGCATCTCGATGAAACTCATATTCCATTCTTAGAGGAGCTTATTACAACGAAGTCATGGTGGGATTCCGTTGATGGCATTGTCCCAACATTCCTAGGAAGTATTTTCTTGAAACATCCAGAAGCTATTCCTACCTATATTCCAAGATGGATTGCTTCAGAAAATATATGGTTACAACGCTCTGCAATCTTATTTCAGCTGAAATATAAAGAGCAAATGGATGAAAAACTTCTCTTCTCAATCATTGGACAACTCAAATCTTCAAAAGAATTTTTTATCCAAAAGGCAATTGGCTGGGTACTTCGTGAATATGCGAAAACAAGCCCAAATGCTGTATGGGAATACGTTCAAAACAATGAACTTGCTCCTTTAAGCAAACGTGAAGCAATTAAACATATTCGCTCTACTATGAGCATCGTTTCCGAATAAAGAATAATAAAACAGGCGAAACTCTATCATATATATCGATTTAAGTCCCTGCCATGAAAACAAAAGAAGTGATACTCTCATTTCCTCCCTTTGTTTTCACTTGGCATGAGGCGAAAAAAGCACTTTCCGCCTCTATCCATCGACGGATACTCTCGTCCATCTAAAAAGAAAGGCTTCTTCCTCTATTGTGATTTAAAAAGGAACATGATAGAATATGGTCATTATTATTAAATATAGTAGCGATGACGGACTTATAAGTACTTGCACAAAAAGCGATTCAGGGATAGTGAAAGCCTGAAAAAGCGAGGAAACGGCAGTCTTGAGCAATACGTGATAAAGTGGATGTGCGTTTATACGCACATCAACTAGGGTGGAACCGCGGGTATATACAAGCTCGTCCCTAGGCAAAAATGCCTAGAGACGAGCTTTTTTGTATTTAAAAGCGCAAGCGGCGTGCTCACGAAATTGCTATCCAACAAGTACACCCTGTCATCGCCAATACGTTAACTTTTAAAAGGAGGATTTTATTATGTATTCAATGGAACAAGTTGTAAACTTAGCGAAACATCGCGGTTTTGTTTTCCCTGGTTCTGAAATTTATGGTGGCCTTGCAAATACTTGGGATTACGGTCCACTTGGTATCGAATTAAAAAATAATGTGAAAAAAGCTTGGTGGAAAAAGTTCATTCAAGAATCTCCATACAACGTTGGCTTAGATGCAGCAATTTTAATGAACCCAAAAACTTGGATAGCTTCTGGTCATGTTGGTAACTTTAACGATCCAATGATCGACTGTAAAAAATGTAAAGCGCGTCACCGTGCTGATAAATTAATTGAAGATGCTTTAGATGCAAAAGGTATCGAAATGATCGTTGATGGTCTTACTTTCGATCAAATGGCTGACTTAATGAAAGAACATGAAGTAAAATGCCCAGATTGCGGCAATCAAGACTTCACAGAAATCCGTCAGTTTAACTTAATGTTTAAAACATTCCAAGGCGTTACTGAATCTAGTACAAACGAAATCTTCCTTCGTCCTGAAACAGCACAAGGTATTTTCGTAAACTTCAAAAACGTACAACGCTCTATGCGTAAAAAACTTCCATTTGGTATTGGTCAAATCGGTAAAAGTTTCCGTAACGAAATCACGCCTGGTAACTTCACATTCCGTACGCGTGAATTCGAACAAATGGAACTTGAATTCTTCTGTAAACCAGGTGAAGAACTAGAATGGTTCACATTCTGGCGTAACACTTGTAAAAACTGGTTACTATCACTTGGTATGAACGAAGAAAGCATGCGTCTTCGTGACCACGGTGAAGAAGAATTATCGCACTACAGTAATGCAACAACTGATATTGAATTCAAATTCCCATTCGGTTGGGGCGAACTTTGGGGCGTTGCATCTCGTACAGACTTCGACTTAAAACGTCACATGGAACACTCTAACGAAGACTTTAACTATATCGATCCACAAACGAATGAACGTTACGTACCATACTGCATCGAGCCATCTCTTGGCGCAGACCGCGTAACATTAGCATTCTTATGTGATGCATACGAAGAAGAGCAACTAGAAAACGACTCTCGTACAGTTCTTCGTTTCCATCCTGCTTTAGCACCATACAAAGCAGCGATCTTACCGCTATCTAAAAAGCTATCTGAAGGCGCTGGAGAAGTGTTCGCAGAACTAGCAAAAGACTTCGTGGTAGACTTTGATGAAACTGGTTCTATCGGTAAACGTTACCGTCGCCAAGACGAAATCGGTACACCATTCTGTATCACATATGACTTCGACTCTGTTGAAGACAAAGCTGTTACAGTACGTGACCGTGACACAATGGAGCAAGTTCGTATGCCAATTAGCGAATTGAAAAGCTTCTTAGAGAAGAAAATTCAGTTTTAATACTGACACTGTTAAATAAGAAACTGGATTGGATTTTTCCTATTCAGTTTCTTATTTTTTAGAGTGTTTACTATGCCATACAGCAAAACTCCTACCACTGATAGAAGTGGTAGGAGTTTTGCTGTATGTTAATAAGGGATAAATAAAGGGGCTTTTACGGAAGGTCTTTCATAAAATTTTCTACAACTTAGACGCATAGAAAAATGTTTTTTATATCTAATTTATTATCGTTTTTTTAGATTTACCTTAACAAAATTAGATTTTATTATTTTTACGTTTTTTTCATTTTGGAAACTCGTTCTCTTTTTTAACTCTCTATCCAATGAACTACAAGACATTGTCGTACATCTTTTCTCCAATAAATGGAGGATATTCCACTCAAAAAAATAAATGAGTTAAAACAATGGTCCCATACTGAGAATAAGCAGGTTATACAAAGAGAGCATTTCAGAAAAGCAAAAGGAACCATCCCATAGTGATGTATGAAGTAGGAAGGACAGCCTTCTTACTTCATACACCACCCTAAAGAAGTTCCTCTCATTTTAATTTAGAAGCGTTCTCTTTTAATAGGGGACGCTTCTAATTGTATGACGATCAATTCGTCTATTCGCTATCTTTTTTCTTTAATAGCAACTGTACATCTTGAAATACAAAGCAGGTCATCATTTTCATCAATAATTCGTACATCCCAAACCATTGTTGTTTCTCCTTTATGGATCGGCGTACCGATTGCTGTTACGATTCCATCACGTTTCGAGCGAATATGATTCGCATTAATTTCAAGTCCAAAACAAATACACTTTTCTTGATCAATTAAATTATACGCTCCTACGCTCGCTACAGTTTCTGCTAATGCAACTGATGCACCACCGTGCAAAAAGCCCAACGGTTGATGTGTGCGTCCATCTACTGGCATAGTTGCTACCACTTTCTCTTCTGTCATTTCTAACAGCTCAATCCCAAGTGCATCCATTAATGTTTTCGGCATACTATTTCTCCCTTTTCCTTGTTTAAAAATGTATAATTTTTCCCATTTATTTTCAAACTATCCATAATATTTATCTAAGGAGGTTCCATCTACATGAAAAACAAATTCTGTATTCTATTACTCTTAGTCTCCTTGCTCATTATTGTACCAAATTGTACGAAAGCAGCCCACCCTTCTAACTTGACAATCGATATAAAGACTGTCACGCAAAAAGGTAAGAAGCCTTACTTAGAGTATCAAATTAGCAGACCTTATTTTAGTAACTTTTACGATGAAAAATTTCAGAGCAAATTGAATACATACTACAAAACAACAACAGATCGCTTTAAAACAACTTTAGCAAAAGAAGCAAAAAAATATTATAAAGAGGCTCAGGAATCCAATGCACCTTTTCATCCATATGTTGCAAATGTCGATTATAAAGTGACATTGCAAAATTCTCCTTTATTAAGCTTATACATAAACTATTACCAATATACAGGCGGTGCCCATGGTTTATATACGTGGAAAGCAAATACGTTTGATTTAAAAGAAAAGAAGATACTCAGTCTAGCTGATTTATTTCAAAAAGACAGTCACTATAAAGATATTATTCGTACAGAAATCGTTAGACAAATTAAACAAAATGAAAGTATTTATTTTCCAGATGCTGCTGACAAAGTGATGAGTACAAAGAAATTCAACTACTTTTTAGAACCAGATAACCTTGTCATTTATTTCTCTTTATATGAAATCGCACCTTATTCAAGTGGAATTCCGCAATTTCGTATTCCATACACATTACTAAGGGATTCATTGAAGCCTACTTATCAAAACATTTTGATTGACAATAGATAAACGCATTAGCTACGATAATGTTAACTGAACATCAACAGGAGGTTAACATTTTGAAGCAATTACGCGTTTTGGATTTATCACTAGCAGCTATGTTTGTTGCGCTTATGGCAATTGGTGCGAATATCGTATCATGGGCACCGTTTTTACAAGTGGCTGGTGTTCCCCTTTCGATGCAACCATTCTTCGCAATTTTAGCGGGTCTTCTTCTCGGAAGCAGACTTGGGGCCTTATCTATGACTGTTTATATGCTTATTGGGGTTGCAGGAGCACCAATTTTCGCTAAATTCCAAGCTGGATTTGGCGCACTGTTAGATCCTACCGGTGGTTTTATTATCGCATTCATTATTGTTGCTTATGTAACAGGAAAACTAGTAGAACAAAGAGAAAAACCACAACTTGGGACATTTGCAATCGCATCTGCCACTGGAATTATCTTAACTTATATCATTGGTACAACTTATATGTATGCGGCTGTAAACCTCTGGATGGGCGGAAATATGAGTTACAAAGCGGCTTGGACGATTATGATGTGGTTTGCTGTTAAAGATATCATCTTTACAATTATCGGTGCTATCATTGCACCTCGTATATACTATGCGGTTCATAACTCTGTATATCAACGCAATTCTAGTTTCTCTCCAAAATAGAATACGTTGACCCTTAAACCATTTGAAGTAAATCATAAATTTAGAAAATAAGACACAAAAAGGATATCATCGAAATCGATGATATCCTTTTCTTTTAGAAACATCCTTGATTGCACTGATATAAATTTGATTTTTACATATAAATAAATTATGCTTGAAAAGAATTAAAATTGCATAAGGAATTGATTATAAATGGTAGGAACAGCCTCGCAAGACAAGGCAAAAAGATTTCTCATCGTAACATTATTTTTCACACTTGGGACAGCTTTAGGCAAACTACTTGGATTTGCAAAAGAAGTTACACTTGGAGCTTATTTCGGTACAAACTATGCTGTAGATGCATATGTGGTTGCTTTAAATATACCAACAATTGTATTCACTGGTATCACAGGCGCTTTTGCCTTCTCATTCATTCCTATTTTCATGGAACTAAAAGGCAAAGATCCTCTTAAAGCATATCGATTTATGAATAACTTTTTAAATATTATTTTACTCATTTTCTTTATTCCGCTTTTGCTCATTGAACTGCAACCACATTTTTTTATTAAAATGTTTGCACATGGTTTACCCGAGCAAACAGCAGTATTGTCAGCCTATTTGCTGCAAATTATTTTTCCAACTGTATTTTGTACATTTTTTATTGATATCTTCAATGCTTATTTAAACAGTTTACATAAATTTCGAATTACAAGTATACAATGGATTGTGTTAAATGGGATTACACTACTTATCTTTGTTTTGCTCGTACAATGGATTGGAATTTATGCACTTGCATTAGGTGTTATACTTGGAAATATTGTACAAACTATACTTGTCTACGTTGCTTCTAGACGCGAGGGATACCATTATAAATTTTTAATTGATTGGAAAGATCCTTCTTTAAAAAGGATGATGGCCTTAAGTATCCCTGCATTTATTACAAGTGTGTCTATTCAAATTAATTTACTCGTAGATCGAACGTTGGTTTCCGGACTGGAAGAAGGGTCTATTGCAGCTCTTAATTATTCTCAAAAGTTATATTTTATTCCACTTGGATTAATTGCTGCTCCTGTCTTAACTGTCATGTACCCAAAATTCGTTGAATATGTAAACCAGGAGAATTGGAAGCCATTCATTCAGCTCATTGAAACGAATATTAAAGTACTGTTATTTTTATTTATCCCAGTCTGTATTTATTTTACATTCTTTACTGAAGAAATTGTAAAAGTGATTTATAACTACGGTGCATTCGGAAAAGATTCTATTGAGCTAACAGCAACCGCACTACAATTTTATGCAGTCGCTGCTCTTATGCAACCTTTAAAAGATTTACTTGATCGCTTATTGTTTTCACTAAAACTGAATCGTTATATTATGTACGTATCTATCGTTTCTATGGTTGTAAATGTTATATTATGTATCGTACTCGTTCATTATATTGGTTTAGCAGGTGCTGCACTTTCAACCTCTATTGCATCAGTAAGTACAGTATTTCTGTTATTATGGATGTTACAAAAGTATATGAAAGAGAAAGAACAGATAAATTTGCACTACACTCGCTTTTTATTGAAATGTACCGTTGCATCTTTTGTAAGTTTGTATGCTTCCAAACTACTGCTTCATTTCTCACATGATACAAAATTACTTATCTTATTAGCAATAACAGTCGGTGCTATCATTTACTTACTTATTACTTACATGTTAAGAGTAAAGGAGCTACAACAATTGCTATCGCTATTTTTAGGTAAAAGGAAGGATATAAATGAATAAAATTATGTACCTTTTGAATTATGTCGGGGATGGTGGGTCGGAAAAATATGTCCTCGATTTAATTCAATCTATTGATCCAAAACGTTGTGTTCTTGTATATTCTACTCCTGGCCCTTTCTTACATAAGTTTGAGAAATTAAACATACCCATATATCGTATAGAAATGCACCATCCTTTTGATATACAAGCTGCAAGAAAACTAAAAAAAATAATCGCAAAAGAACAAGTAGATATAGTTCACGCACAATTTTTACGTGAGAACTATATTGCAATTTTAGCAAAACTATTAGGAGCATCCATACGTGTCATCTGGACATATCATGTGGATGTTCCAATGGCACGTCCTTTAAGATGGTGCAATGCTTTTTTTACTCGTTACAATGACACGATTATTTGTATTTCACAGTTTATGAAACAACAGCTTCTTGAAAAAGGGGTTCAAAAGGATAAATTAAAAATGATTTACAATGGTTTAGAAGACCCTTATTCAAATGCATTACCAGCTCTTCATAAACCGATGAAAATCGCTGTAATTGGAAGGTTAAGCGAGGAAAAGGGGCAACCTTTTTTTATAAGAAGCTTACACAAGTTAAAAACACAATATCCGTCTTTACAATGGCAATGTAATATTATTGGAGACGGGCCACTAAAAAGTCAATTAGAAAACTTAATCACGACGTTACAATTAGATGATTCCGTTTCTTTATTAGGTTTTCAAGATAACATTATAAAAGAATACGAAGCACATGATATAATCGTAATTCCGTCAAAAAATGAAGGATTATCCTACGTTGCAATTGAGGCAATTGCCATGAAAAAACCCGTGATTGCGACAAATATTGGTGGGTTACCTGAAGTTATTGTTCCAAATCAATCGGGTATCTCTATTCCATATGGAGATGAAGAACAATTAGCAACTGCACTAGCAAGATTATTACAAGATGAAAAGCTATATCATTCCTTGGCAGAATGCGGACGCGAATATTATTTACAAAACTTCACTTTCTCTAAAATGCTAACAGAAGTAAACAATATTTATCGCATACCATCATCATGTTAAAGGAGACTATATATGATACACCTTACTCGATTTCATTATATACTGCTCAGCATTTTCTTTGTTACATTAGGGTTGTTATTCCCATCACCTTATACCGGGCTATTCATTTCAGCTTTATTAGCAGTCTCTGCTTTCCGAGATGAAAAGCTCGGTATTGCTTATTTACTATTATTCATTCCGATGCGTCCTTTTCTTACAGCCTATAACGCTGGATTCAAATTGATCGGTTCTCTCATTATTCTCTCTTTGTTATGTAAATTGTTTTTACAATATCGACATAATATTTCAAAGCTATTTTCATTTCATTACTTTGAAATTGCATATTTTGTATTTTGTTTATTCGGATCTATTTTAGGAATAGTAAATGGCGTTTCTCTTACAGCGATTGTAATGCAGTTACATACCCTGTTACTATTTTACTTTGTATTCTATATTGTATCGCGGCTTTCTTTCCATCATGATGATTTGTTATTTTTTGCAAAAATAACTTTCATCGCTTCCATTATTATTTCAATACAAGGTTTAATTGAAAAACTCTCTCTACGAAGTATGTTGCTTCCAGAGGCATGGAAAGAACTCGTATTAGCCCCTACAAATAAAATACGTATATATGGGATGGCTGGCGGTCCAAATGAATTAGCGCTTTATTTAATATTAGCATTTCTCATCTCTCTCTATTTATTGCGAGATGCTTCAACCAAAATGAAATATATTGTCTATATAGGACTCACGCTTATCGCAACGACGTTATTATTAACATATTCACGTGGCGCTTTTTTAACAGTGATGATATTTGTAGTTCTTTATATCATCGTTTATAGACGTATACCGTATTGGAAATCACTACTTTCCATACTGCTAATATCATCCTTGTGTGCCGCAGGTATCTCTTCTGTGACGAATTATTTAGAAGGAGATGCTCTCGGAGCTAAACGTTTTTCAGAAGCTTTATCCGAAGAAACTGTTGAACTAAGTAAGCAAGATGGACGAATCTATTATGTAAAAAAAGCAATAGAAATTTTCAAGGACAAACCGATTACAGGATATGGTTTCGGTACATTTGGTGATGCAGCTACTCAAACACATTCTTCACCAATTTATAAGCAGTACAATATTACATGGAATTTTTATTCGGATAACCAGTACATTCAGATCCTTGCTGAAACGGGCCTCATTGGAGTCATCCTATGCGCTATATTTGCATTTGGTTTTTTAAGGCTGTTTTGGGAATATAGAAAAGAAGCACCATTTGGTCCCCTCCTCTTATATTTATGCGTCGGCGCTATCGTCGGAAGTGCTTTTTATAATATCTTAGAGAATGGAATCTTTATGATATATTTCTTTCTCACAGCTGGATGTATATTGAAAAAGAAAGAGGACTACTGATATTTCAGTAGTCCTCTTTCTTTTTATATTATAATTTTTTCTGTTTTCTTGATAACACGAAACCAAGTAACAATGTAACAAATAAACTAATAGAAGAAACGATTGCTCCTATTACAAATCCTGGAGAAGTATATTTTAATTCAACTGTATGTGTTCCTTTTTCTAAATCTAATCCAAGGAACGCATCATTCAATTTCAGTAACTTCGTCTCTTTTCCATCTACAGTCGCCTTCCAGCCCTTATCATATGGAATAGATAAGAATAAATAATCATCTTCTTTCACATCAATTTTTCCAGATACAGTACGACCTGTATAGTTTGTTACGTCAAATGGCTGTTGTTTTAATTCATTCACTCGCTGATCCAATGCATCTACATCAAGCCCATAGAATAATTGTTGTTCTAGCTCAATGGACTGATGATCTACTTTTACTTCAACTTCTACTTTTTGATTCTCAAAATAACCTAAATCAAGAATACCGTTATTCCAATAATAACGTGGATACTCCGTAAACTTCTTACCAAGTGATTTTCCATTTACATACACTTTTGTTACATCAGTTGGATCTACACGTAGTTTTGTATATAACTGTTGTTTTCCTTTTACATCAAAAATATATTTAATACTAGCTTCTTGTCCAGCTTGTTGTCTTACCAATTGAATCGGTTTTTGATTTGTATCTTTTATTTTCTTTTGTTCTTCAAGTTGTTCTTTCTTTGTTTTTTCACGGTTTACAACGGATAGGTTATTATATTCCACAGAAATTGGTTCAAGTGGTTTATAGTAGCTAATATCTTGTCCATTTAATTTGCCAATAAATTTATTTTGTTTTTCAAAGGAATTTACATAATTAATTTTTTGAACCTTTAACTTATCTTTTCCTTTTATATCAAATTCCTCTTTATTTACCATGTATCCAAATGGAAGAGCATTTTTATTCTCATATACATAGTTCTTACCTACACGATCAATTTCAGACCATCCATACTTGTTAAGTGGTTCATCTGAAATCATATATTTCATTCCGAGCAATGCATCTGTAGAAATAATGCCTTTACCATTTTGTAAAATTAGAGCCTCTAAATAACCATAGCCTAACTCCTGCATATATAAGTTTAAATGGCCGTTTGCTACGGAGTTAAAATGCGTCACACCTTTATACCCAAAACGTAATGCGTCATTCCATGTAACGCCTCGCGTCGTTTCCATGCGATAAAGTCCTTTATCCTTTTCAGCGACTTTTTGAATCGTTTCTTCATATCTTGGATATGGTGAAGCATACTCTTGACGATTAATATAACCGTACTCATATCCCATTAACTTAACCATATAGACTGTATTAAGTGCAACATCAAGTGATACCACGGCTAATAAAGCAAATGAGATCATTGCTTTATTTTTTTTCAAGCGTACTTTTGCAATTAACAATAATGCATATACAACAATAAAGAACACATTTGCAATAATTTTATTCGATTGTATATAACTTGGAGCTAAATTCCCAAGTAACAACAGCATAACTATGTTAAACAGAACAACCTTTTTTAAAGCCGGTATTAACTCCTCTTCAAACACCATAAATGTTCGAACTGCAACAAAAATGAGCATGAAAGAGAAAGTGAATGAATAACGATATGGGAAGTTCGTGGGTGGTTCAAAACCGTGCCAAGCTATATTTAAAAATGGGATTTCAAACGATAGAACTAAAAATAGTAAAACTGCTCCATATACAATCTTTTCTTTTAAAGCAATTTTCTTTGTTATAAAGAATAATGGAAGCAATAATAGTGTTAAAACACCAGCGTAAACGTTTGGCATACCATTTACTGTTGTATCGATTACTCCGTTAAAGAAGCGTGTATAGAATTCTACAAGATCAAAATTAAATGCTGTAGAAAATGGTAGCTTTGCACGTTCCACAAAGTTACTCTTTAAGTCCATATATGTTGGTAAGGTAATAAAGGCAGACATCCCTGCTGCTAAACCTGTTCCCATACAGAACCAAACAAATCTTTGTATGAATAACTTTATATTTCGAACGTCGTACAGCACACAAAAACGTGCTACAAAATAGATAAACGTAAATATCCCTACCATAACAGAGATATAAAAGTTTGTAATAAATGTAAGTGCTAAGCTAAACGTAAATAATCCATATTTCTTCTGTGTTAAAAGTTTTTCAACCCCTAACAAAATGAGAGGTAGTAAATAAATCCCGTCTAACCACATTACACAGAATGAATACACAGTTACAAATGACATTAATGCGTAAAAAGTTGAAAATAGTGTAATTGTAATTTCTCGGCGCTTCATCATATGACTTAAATAATACGTCATTGTTACACCAGCTAGTCCAACTTTTAATAACGTCATTAACATAATCGCTTCCGGAATATGTGCACGATCAAAAAAGAGAATTAAAATGGAAAATGGACTTGCTAAGTAATAGGCAAATACACCAATAAAATTAAGGCCCATTCCACCTTCCCAACTATAAAATATGCTTTTTCCATCTTTGAAAACATCATATAAGTACGTGTAAAATTGTACATATTGTGTATGTAAATCAGTTACAAGGATTGATTTTGATCCAAATGGCGCCACACCAAGTAACATGAAAACTACACCATAAATAGAAAAAGGAAGTAAGAAAGCAAATGTATATAAAACCTTCTTTTTCTTAAACAAATCTAACAGTGCTTGCATTATACTCCTCCATAACATTCTTTGTTAATAATTTATTACAAAAATATATGTATAAAAAACAATAGCCGGCATAAAGCCAAGCCATTTGTTTTTTAAGCATTTTGACCATTTTCTACATCGGTCTTCTTTCTAAAAATAACATACTTACTTGCAAAATAATTAAAGACAACAACAATAATATTTGCAATAACTTTTGTAATTAAATCATTTATACCTAACCATTCAATAAATGCTATCATCGCAAAGAGATCTATAAAATACGATAGGATACGAAATCCCATAAAATAAAAGAACTCCTTCAACGCATGAGTCAAATTAGCTTGTTGACTATTGAAGACATATTTTTTGTTTGTAATATACGCAAACAATACAGCTACAATCCACGCAATCGTTGTTGCTATTTTATAGTCCATTCCAACTAAAGTTGCACAAATGAAATAAGTTACAATATTAATCAGTGTTGTTAAACCACCAAAAAATAAATAATTAAATATTTCCTTCGTTTTATTATTCACACTTATAATCCCCTAGTGATTGGATTTTACTTTACGATCTTCTACACTATATAATTTTGCCATCTTTTTATCGCCATCTATATTTGTTACTTTGTCATCGTTATATTCATCTACAAAATATAGTGGACGCTGTTTTGTTTCGTTAAAAATACGTCCTAAGTATTCACCAATAATACCAATGGAAATTAATTGTACGCCGCCGATGAATAGAATCGCCGTCATCATGGATGGATATCCACTTACCGACTCACCGTACATAAGCGTCTTAATAATGATCCAAAGCATGTAGACAAATGCTCCGAATGAAACAGTAAATCCCATGAATGATGCAAGACGGAGTGGAGCTGTTGTAAAGGATGTAATCCCTTCAATCGCAAGATCCATTAGTTTAAAATAGTTCCACTTTGTTTCGCCTGCAGCACGTGGATCACGGTCAAATAAAATTTCTTTCTTATTATAACCAATCCAGCTAAACATTCCTTTTGTATAACGCTGTGTTTCGCGGATTTTCTTTAATGCTTCTACACAACGGCGATCTAATAAACGGAAGTCACCTGTATTTTCCTGAATAGGGATTCTTGTCGTTTTCTTTAATAAGCCATAAAATTTACCCGCTGTCCATTTTTTCGCCCATGACTCACCTGCACGAGAGCGTCGTTTAGCGTATATATCATCATAGCCTTCTTCCCAGTATTTAATCATTTCAGGAATAAGCTCAGGTGGATCCTGTAAATCTGCATCAATAATAATTACAGCATCACCCATTGCATGATCAAGACCTGCAATCATCGCTGTTTCTTTCCCAAAGTTTCGTGATAAATCCACATATGAAATGCGCTCATCGTGTTCTCTAAATTCTTTAATAATATCTAATGTACGATCTTTACTTCCATCATTCACAAATAAAATTTCAAATTTATAATTTGGAATTCCTTGAAATACACCTGTTAACCGACTATATAATTGATCTAATACTTCTTCTTCATTATATGCCGGCACTAAAATTGTAATGGTCTTCAAAGAAGATACTCCTTTCTTTTTCAAACTTTCTCATAAAGAATAATTTATAAGCACAGATTAGACATAGTAAACTGGAAGTTTGTCTTAGAATACCTCATTCTCCAATCCACTATGTCTAACCGTACATATTTATAAATGAACTAATTTTTTACAGCGTTTGTTCAGTTACAAGCTCTTGCATAATTTTTAGTAAATCCTCTTTTAGCTCATCATGCTGTAGGGCCATTTCAATTGTTGTTTGAATAAACCCAAGCTTTTCACCAACATCATAACGTTTGCCTTCAAAATCATATGCGAATACACGTTGAATCTCATTTAAACTTTGAATTGCATCTGTTAATTGAATTTCGCCACCAGCACCTACGTGTTGCTCTTCCAAGAAACGGAAGATTTCCGGGGTCAATATATAACGTCCCATAATTGCTAAGTTTGAAGGTGCTGTCCCTTGAGCTGGTTTTTCAACGAATTGCTTTACTTGGTAGCGGCGTCCCTCTTTTTCTAATGGGTCGATAATACCGTAGCGATGCGTTTCATCTTCTGGAACAGTTTGTACGCCAATTACAGAAGAAAGTGTTTTTTCATACTCATCAATTAATTGCTTTAAGCAAGGCTTTTCTGCTTGTACAATATCATCTCCAAGTAATACAGCAAATGGTTCATCACCAATAAATTTACGAGCACACCATACTGCATGTCCTAAACCTTTTGGTTCTTTTTGGCGAATATAGTGAATGTCTACCATTTTAGAGGAAGCTTGTACTTTCTCAAGCAACTCGTATTTTTTCTTTTCTAATAAGTTTTGTTCTAGTTCAAACGCATTATCAAAGTGATCTTCAATTGCACGTTTTCCTTTTCCTGTAACGATAATGATATCTTCAATACCAGCTGCTACAGCTTCTTCAACGATATATTGAATTGTTGGTTTATCAACAATTGGTAACATTTCCTTCGGCATTGCTTTTGTTGCTGGTAAAAAACGTGTTCCAAGACCAGCGGCTGGAATAATCGCTTTTCTTACTTTTTTCATGCTTATAACCTCTTTCTTTCGTTCTTGGTTTATATTCGCATTCATCCAAGTAGTATTTATTCTTCTTACTTTTCCCTGCCACATCATATTTATTGGATATATTTTGTTTTTATCCAAATACGCAAATTCCCACATTATATATCTAGTAATCTATGTGTCATATTACAAGCTTTACATGTTACTTTCTTCACTAACTGTAAAAAACACTCCGTACAAATTCTACATGATTGCCTCTTTATTCGTCAAGGTCACTTCATGCCCTCTATTTTACATTTGACACTTTATACATGTAATTGATAGTCAAACATTGTGTAACCAATTATGATTGACCATTAATAAAAAAAAGCCATTGATATATACATACTAACGGCTTTTTTCATTCGTTTATTATTCAATCGTTACTTTTTGTTTTTGTTCTTTATCGTTCATTGATTCAAGCTTTTTTTTCATGTTTTCATTTTCATACTGATAAATCGCAACAGTTTGTGTCAATTCTTTAACTCGAATAGAAGACCTTGATACAACTACAGTTAAGAAGAATAACACACATGTAACAAATATAAATCCTAAAAAGAAAAGCGCATTAATCGGCGTAGCAACCCCTAAAGCATGTGAAACAGCATCAATCGATTTAGGGAAAATCCCGATAATTAAAATACCAATTAATACACCATACCATGTTAGTACATATTTCAATTCTAGTTTCTCTTTACGAACCAAGTTCGTAAAGATCATTAGTCCTACTATAACACCTAAAATAATTAAAATTTGAAGGCGAATTGTCACGAAACATTCTCCTTTCTCTTTGGTTTCAATCTATCAATTGTAATCGCAAGCGTTACTTTAATCATATAGTAGATCGCTTTGTAATTTACAATTGAAGATGTCCCTCCAATTCGTTCTCGCATAAGCACAGGAACTTCTTCTACTTGATAATTGTTTCTTAATACAGACACGATACTCTCTGGTTCTGGATAATCTTTCGGATAATATTCACAAAACTCATTAATGATCTTTTGATTCACCATTCTAAATCCAGAAGTCGCATCTGTAATTTGTTTTCCGGATACAATTTTAATTAGCTTTTCAAAGAAACGAATTCCTAATCTTCTTGTGAAAGAAGATTGAAAACCCTCTTTATTAATAAAGCGTGAACCGATAACCATATCAACCTGCTTCTCCTCCATCGCCTGAAGAAGATCCCCTAAATATGCTGCATCATGTTGACCATCACCATCAAATTGTACAGCGATATCATATCCATAACGCTGGGCATATTTATATCCAGTCTGCATACCTCCACCAATTCCTAAGTTAATTGGCAAACTTACATAGTTAAAATTATTATCTTTACAGATTTGCTCAGTATCATCTTTTGAACAATCATTAATGATAACATAATCAAAATCTGGAGCATTCTTTTCTATATCCTCTACAACGTGTACTAAGTTTGTCGATTCGTTGTAAGCAGGAATAATGATGAGTTTCTTTTTAAACAAGTCTAATCCCCTCACTCCACTAATTTTAATAAAAATACCCTAACATAAACACATTGGCATATAGCAGCATCCAACATGCTAACTTCGCTGATCGTTGTGCTGTCAATTCAGAATACTGTTTCACATTCATTCTTTCATTGAATATGAATAATACAATAGGAATAATAGGTAAGAAATATCTCCCTTGCAATCCACTAATGAAATCTGCACCCACTTCAGACCAAGTCAAATACAAGCTTAACATAACTAAGCCAATTGTACTTGCAATTGTTAAAATAAAAATTAAATAATCGAAGTTACGTAACTTAAACTTGTCCTCAGAATAATCAAAGATAGCTGTCATTACAAGACCAACGATACTAATAAGTACAATCCCACTCATCAAGTGTGTTACCCACCCTACTTGATTTAACATGTTCATCCACATGCTCAATCCAGTTTCAAATGTGCCAAAGAACGCTTTCAATGCTTCAACTGGGTGTCCTAAAATGAAGTGCAATTGGCCCACAGGGTTTATCTTTTCATTTGGATTAATAGTTCCAACAAACTTCATGACGAATAAATTCCAAGAACTCATCATTAAACCCGGTATTCCGGCAAGCAACAGAAACGAAATAATACCTTGCAGTTTTGTACGGAATAGTTCTCTTCCAATAAACGCTAAGATCAAGAATGATAATGGCCAATACGTAAATTTACATAACACAATAAGAATTAATAACACAGTTGGGATAATAAAGTCCCTAACTCCCAATGTGTTCTTTTCCGAACACATCAGTTTTTGTAGCATAATAGCAATAAAGAGATAGTTTAATCCCATAAGTATTGCATCGGCTGAAAACGATGCAGCTAATGAAACAAATAACGGAAAAGCAGCTAAAAATGCTAATGTATTTTTCAATCTTGGAATTATTTTAATAGCCATTGCAGTTAAAATGATGTAAACAGCTAAATTTAAAATTCTTCCTAACATTAGAGCACTAAAAGCTTTTAATCCTAATATATTTGCAATAAACAAACCTAGAGCTTGTGGAATATAAGGGATTGGTGTGTATACTGCAGTTGTTGGTTGTTCTACAAAGTTTGTTTTACTTGCAAAAGTATAAGTATCCCAAATTTCACTCTTAGCTCTATCATACCTTTCACCATTAGCAAGCAACCCATAAGTTGTTTCAAATTGATTCGGCCTTGGCATATAATCTATATTCTCAGGTAAGTTAACGCCTACTTTATCACCTTGTTTTGTAGAAAGAAGATTACCTAAGCTAATATCATAAGCTTTTGCAAAATGAAAGTTCTCATCTGTTGCCTCAAAAAGCGGATTGTTAAAGCTAAACATGATTCCCATTGCTCCAGCCACAACAACAAAATTCTTGATTGTATTTTTCCCGATAAACGCTAACACTACTATAGTAACTAATGCAGTTATTACAGCTTTTCTAATTTTTAGCCAATCTATTTGGTCATATGATACTTTAGCTGCTACTGCTTGTCCTTTATCTTCTGTACCATTAACAGTCAATCTCCCGTCCGATAATGATGCTCCTGTACGAATGCCCACCTTTTGGCCATTCTCAGCCTTTACTATTTTCACTTTCAACGTCATAGTATTACTTAATTCATTGGTAAGTGGAATGACAATACTACTTTTAAAATGAGGGTCTTTAATATACCCTTCTCCTCCCCATTTACTTAAGTCTACTGTCTCTTTACTCACTACTTTCTCTTTAGTCGAAAGTTCATACTCCAATAATACATTTTTATGATAACTATCACTTGTAAGAGGTAATAAAAGATGTTTCGGATTTTCACCTGAAAAATGAAACTCTTGTACTAATTCATCACCTTCAGCTAAATCAGTCATCTTATAGTTACTATACGCAAGGCTTTTATTCACAGTATGAATAGGTCCTGTCAAAAGGACATAAAGAACTGCACACAAAACTATAAAAAAAGACATAATTATCTTTTTCCTGTTTATCATATAAAAACACTCCTATTATTTTTATCAAAATTCTTCAAAAAACATTGTAGAAACAATACGTCTATTATTGGATGCAAAAAATTGCAATTCCTATGATGATAATAATATTCCCTACCACTTTTCTTTTCGTAATTTTTTCACCAAGAAAATACCAACCGAATATTAAAATAATAACGTAACTAAGCGATTCTATAACAGGCGCTTGCTTTAATGTGACACCTTTCATTGCAATAACATTTAAACCAGCATTAATTACAAATAAAGAGTATCCAACTATTACATATCGGTTCACATATTCTTTCCACTTTGTATCATAAGTGACTAACGTTGCTTTTTTTAGTAAAATTTGGGAGTAGTTTGCTAAAATAACACCAAAAATATAAAGCAAAACAAATTTATTCATCTTTTACCACCACAACAATCCCTATAATAATAACGATCGCACCGAGAACGTGATTCCATCTTATCGTATCCCCAAAGAATACTACAGACCATAAAAGCCCCCATAAAATAATAACACCCCGATGTGAATACGCTTTAGATATTTCAAACGGTTTAATGACTTGTTGCCATATAATTGCATATCCAAACAAAAGGATAACAAGAACCATATAGGCCATAAGAAAAGAAATTGAACCGACTGAAAATTGTGCTGCCCATTTCATATACACCATTATGATAGAGTATAAAAAAAAGGCAACATGTAAAAATACATAATGCTTAATAGATGCTTTCATACACTCAACTCTCTTTTTTAAAAATGATAGTTATATCATCACTTATTTTACTAACTTTCATCCCCAAACTTTATTCATACAAAATAAAATTTTAACATAAATACTTAAAAATTTCATTCTGAACTTATATCGGCGCATTCCTTGCTTGTGTCTAAAATGTGACAATTTCAATTGTATACCCATGAATCATTCATATGAAAATTTCCTATTTCTATCTACTCAATAATAAAAGAAGCATGAACATCTCCATGTCCATGCTTCTTTTATTATTGAACGCGATTCATAATATCGCTTTTAATATTCTCAAGCTTTTCTTCACTATGTTGCAAGGAATCGCCTTGCACCCCAAAGTAAAATTTAATTTTCGGCTCTGTTCCAGACGGGCGTAAGCAGAACCAAGAACCATCCTCAAGGTAATACTTTAATACGTTTGATTTTGGTAAATGAATCTCTTCAGTAGCTTCTTCCACAACTTTTGTTCTAACACTCGCTTTATAATCTTCAGCAATTGTAACCTTTAAACCTGCTACTTCTGTTGGTCGATTCTCACGGAAAGATGTCATCATATTTTGAATTTGCTCCGCACCATCTTTTCCTTTCAGTGTTAGAGAAACAAGTCCTTCACGGAAATATCCATACTTCTCAAATACTTCAAGCAATCCATCATATAATGTTTTACCTTGTGATTTATAATATGCTGCTACTTCACATGCAAACAATACCGATTGAACAGCATCTTTATCACGGCAGAACGGGCGAATTAAATATCCATAACTTTCTTCGTAACCGAATTGGAATGCATATTCTCCGCTTTCTTCGTATTGCTTAATCTTTTCACCAATAAATTTAAATCCAGTTAATGTATCAATTGTGTCAAGCCCGTAAGCTTTTGCAATTGTACGTCCTAGTTCTGAAGTAACGATTGTTTTTAAGACAACACCATTCTCTGGTAATATACCTTTTTCTTTCTTTTGAGATAATAAGTATTCCAGCATTAACGCACCTGTTTGATTTCCTGTTAATACTTGATATTCACCAGCATGATTTCGAATCGCAACACCAAGACGATCTGCATCTGGATCTGTCGCAATTAAAACATCAGCCTGCGTTTCTTCACCGTAACGAATTGCTAATTCAAATGCAGCATGCTCTTCCGGGTTTGGTGATTTTACAGTAGAAAAGTTAGGATCCGGCTGTTCTTGTTCTTTTACAACCGTTACACTTTTAAATCCTACTGCTTCTAAACCACGACGAGTAGGAATATTAGAAGTACCATGTAATGGTGTAAAGACAACCTTCAATTCTTCTCCATGTTTTTCCACTAATTCTTTATTAATAATCACTGTTTTTAATTGTTCTAAATATGCATCATCTACATCTTGTCCGATAATTTCTAATAGACCGTTTTGCTTTAATTGCTCAACATCCGCAATCTCTACTACTAACTCATCACTTACCGCATTTACGTACGAAATTAATTCATCCGCTTCTTTTGGAGGTAATTGTCCTCCATCTTCTCCATATACTTTATATCCATTGTATTCTGGTGGATTATGGCTTGCAGTAAGAACGATTCCACTATATGTATGTAAATAACGCACTGCAAATGAAAGTTCCGGTGTTGGGCGTAAACTTTCAAATACATATGTTTTAATGCCATGAGCACCCAGTGTCGCTGCCACTTCCATTGCGAACTCTGGTGATTTATGACGTGAATCATACGCAACGACAACACCGCGCGCCTTTGCTCCATCACCTTGTTTTTCAATAAATTGTGCTAATCCTTCTGTTGCTTTACGTACTGTATATACATTTAAACGGTTTGTTCCCACGCCAAGCTCACCGCGCATACCACCTGTACCAAACTCTAAATTTTTATAGAAACTGTCCTCGATTTTCTTCGGATCTTCCTTCATTTCTTCTAATTGTTGCTTTAACTCTGCATCTAAATTCGCAAAACTACTCCAGCGTTCATATTCTTTTGTCCAATCCATTTTCCTCTCTCCTTTCAGTCAAACATAATCTCATTATATGGCGAAAATAACGCTTTCCTCAATACTATTTTATATCCCTAGAAAATCTTACCTTATATACAAAACTATGTAATCTATGTAAACATTCTTTTCCTTTACGCATACTTTCTGCATGGAACGAAAAACTATACGTAATAAATATATTCTTAAATAGGGTGAATACAATGCAAGAATGGGCACTGACAAAAACAATGAAACAGCATATTCAAGAAACTATTAAAGATATTTCTTTTGCACTTCAAGATATGCAAACTGCACTGGACAATAATAATGAATGTATTTTATGTAAAGTTGAAGATATACAAAAATTATTACTACATATCCAATCAAAAACGGCATGGTGCTCTCATTATTGTGGAAAGAGATCAACCGGTAGAATCATTTATCCAATCCGGGATAGAACTACAAGCACACTTAACCGTTCCATTGTTAGAATCTATTTTTTATCCTGGAAACTCTCTTCATGATGGTGCTGTTCTTGTGAAAAATAACCATATTATATCCGCAGCCAATATACTTCCACTATCACATCAAACACTTGCATCGCATCAAAAATTAGGGACACGTCATCGCGCAGCAATTGGGCTTTCCGAAGTAAGTGATGCCCTTATTCTTGTTGTATCTGAAGAAACCGGAAAAACATCTTTTGCCTTAGCTGGAATGTTATATGTATTTTCACTTTAAAATCTTATATTTCTTTTTACATATAAAAGGAATTTTCATTCTGCTAATTGAAGTATATACATTATGAGGATAGAAAGGCGATGTAGGAATCATGAAAAACACATTCTATCTATTTTTCACAATATTTTTTACATGCTTTATACTTGTAGGTTGTATCGATGCGAATAGCTCGAGCAACTCTTCCAATCAATCTCAAGAAACCGAAAAAAGTATTAAAAAGGCCGTTTGGAATCAATTATCCAATCAAGAAAAGCAATATATTATTGGTGATTGGGAAAATGCTACAATGACAAAAACAACATTTCACAAGCATAATAGCCATCAATCAAATGAGGAATATGAAGGAAAGACTGTTTATCTCGTTCATTTTCCATCTGATACATCTGCACCCAAAAACGTTGAAGTATATGTTGATATCGATACAAATGAAATTGTAGGATATAATAAATAACTTAAACAATATTGACCTCTAAAAACGACTTGCTCGTTCTTTTAGAGGTCAATATTGTTTAATACATAAAAAGAACTTTCAAACTTTTAATTATGTATCCGCTTCTAAACATAAGATACCTAATTTTACAATAGAAATGTCTGATAAGATAGAAATACCAAGTCAATTGAGGAGTTACATATATGCACAACAGTCTATTACAAAAAAGACGTTTATACTCTGAACAGCCACACAAAAAAATTTGGTGGTTAAAACCCATTCTAGCTCATTATCTTCTTTTAATTTTGGCCATTTTATTACCCTATTATAATAACTTCCATGAAGGAGTGACATTAGAACACTTCAAGCATGCTCTTATTAATTGGGATAGTCTTTGGTACATTGAAATCGCTGAAAATGGATATGAATCAAGAAAAGCTACTGCGTTTTTTCCATTTGTACCAATACTAATCAAAGTCTTTGGCAATCCCTATACTGTCATTGCAGTGACGCAGGTCGCATTTTTTATTTGCTTATATTTACTGAAGGAATTTTTCAAGCGCTGTAACATGAATGATTCCCAAATAAAAGCCGGCATTTGGCTTTTCGCAGTTAATCCTTGTGCAATTTATTATGCCACCGTTTATACAGAAGTCTGGATCGTTCTTTTTTCCCTTGCTTCTCTTCACATGGCTATAAAAGAAAAATGGCTTTACGCTTATATATTTGCCGCCATTTTAACATCCACCCGAGCACCAGCTTTATTATTCGGCATTTTTCCATTTACCCTTTTTATTATGTCCATATGGAATAAAAATTGGAAATTGGTGAAAAATTCCCTGTTATGGGGACTAAGTTGTACAGTTGGCTTAACAGGATATATGATTTACCTATATCGTGTATTCGGAGATCCGTTGGTTTTCTCAACGACACAAGCCGAAAACTGGGATCATTACGCCGTTTTACCATGGATTCAAATCATTGAAGGCTTTTATACAGCCTTTACTGTAGACATAAGAGAGATAAGACAAGGGCTATGGATATCAGCAGTATTATTCGCCTTTTTTGGAATTGGGTATATTTGGCGTTTGAAATCTAATTTAAAATGGGAAAGTATTAGCGCAATGCTCTTTGTATGTATCACGATTATTTTTATATTCAGTTTTGGTACACGCGGTCTGCCGATGCATAGCACGCTCAGATATTTAAGTGTTTTATTCCCAATTTATGCTATCATCCCACTTGTTGTACCTAAATCAATTCAACGGATAATTATTATTTTCTTTGCGATTGTATCGTTTATGAGCGCATGGAATTTCACTCATCATATATGGAACCTGTAAGATAAAAAAAGCCGTCTCCAAAAGGTCTGTACGTAACGACCTTTTGGGACAGCTTTTTTCCAACTCTCTTATTCTTCTCCAAAACGCTCAACAAGCGTCGCAAGCGTACGAACCATTGCTCCTGTTGCTCCCGCTGGCCCTAAATCATGTGCGCTCGTTGTATCAGATGTTCCAGCGATATCTAAATGTACCCATGGTGTTTCTTCTGCAAACTCACCAAGGAATGTTCCTGCCATTACCGCATGACCTTCACGACCTGGTGAGTTATTTAAATCTGCAAATTTACTGTTACGGACGCGTTCTTTATCACGCTCGAAAATCGGTAATTGCCAAATTGGCTCATCCGTTTCCATTGATGCTTCTAACACTTGTTCAAACAACGTTTCATCATTTGTCATCGCACCCGTTGTATGGTTTCCAAGTGCAACGATGACACCACCTGTTAATGTCGCAACATCAACAAGATAGTTTGCACCAAGTTTCTTCGCATACGTAATCCCGTCTGCTAATGCTAGACGACCTTCTGCATCTGTATTTAATACTTCAATTGTTTTCCCACTCATAGATGTAATCACATCATCTGGTTTGAATGCAGTACCACTAACAACATTATCAGTTGATGGAATAACAGCGACTATGTTTTGCTCAGGACGAAGTTCACCGATAATTTCCATCGCTCCAAGAACAGCTGCAGCACCGCCCATATCACCTTTCATACCAACCATACCTTCGCGTGGTTTTAAAGAATAACCACCTGTATCATATGTAATCCCTTTTCCAACGAGTCCGATCACATCTGTCCACTCTTCTTTTCCTTTATAAATAAGGGCGATCATTTTTGGCGGCTCAGTAGAACCTTGATTCACGGCAAGTAATGCACCCATACCAAGCTCTTCCATTTCTTCTTTCTCAAGCACTTTATAATCCATGTCATATGTCTCAGCTAATTCAACAGCATACTCTGCAAGTTTTGTTGCTGTTAATACGTTAGGCGGCATATTTACAAGTGTACGAGCTGAGTTTGTCGCACGTCCGTGTACATATCCTACTGTTAATGCAGCTTCGATTTCTTTTGCATCTTCTGCTGTAATAACCGCAAAGTTTTCTAACTCTACACTTTCTTTTTTATCTGTTTTATAGGTTTGTAAATCATATGTACCTAGGCAATACACTTCCGCTGCAATATGTGCAACATCGATTGCACCTAACTTATCTGTTACGAAAGAATCAAGTAAAATCGCTGCATCTTTTACCTTTGCAGCTTTTAATGTTTTAAATGCTTTACTAAGTGAAGCACGTAACGTTTCTGTTGTGTATGCTTCTTTTTTGCCAAGACCGACAAAATAGTAGCGTTTTACATTTGTTTTTCCTAGGCTATGTACTTTAGAAATAACTTTTTTCTTTGAACTAAGCTCTTTTTCTTCTAATAAAAGTTGTAATTGCCCTTCAAATGCTTTATCCAATTCTTGTACAAAACTGCTCGTTCCCTCTCCTTCAAATAAAGCAACAATTACCACTTCGTGATTCACTAATTCTTTTTGTACTTGAAACATGCTCAGACCCCCTAAATTTCTCTCTTTTCATTATAACTTTATTTTCGATAAAATGCGACAATTCCAACTCTTTCCGTATTCAAATTCCATCCTGCAACTACTACGAAAGATTTCCCCCCTTCATTTACACCTCTAACACTATCTTAATGAAGAAATACAAATAATCCTTCCAAAACTTTCAACTACAGTCTCCGAAATAAAATAACGTTATATATAGTGCTCAACACACTTCACAAAAAATATGGAATTATGATTCTCCTAAAATCACAAACTGATTCCACAATGAAGTTTATGATTAGATGGAAAGAAAAAAAGAGTGCATACCTCTTGTAGACAGGTACTGCACTCCTTTTTATAAAAATTTCGTATCATCCAATTTAGTCAAACTAATTACATTAAACTGGGTGCTTTAATACTGCAAATTGATATAAATAAATGATTTTATCTATATTATTTAAAGCAATTATTAATACAATTATACTTAACACTATAATTTTCAAACGATTTATTTTCTTAAATACATACGCTAAAAGTAGAGGTAATGTAAAAATAAAATGTGATCCATATATAAATGCTTCAGGCAACCCAAACCCGACAATTCCATGTAGTAAAACATTAAAACCTAAACATCCTGCCAAAAATAGAACAAAACGATTTTTAAATATATTGTTTACAATAGCCCATATTGCAGCACCGTATACAACTATAATCACAATACAACCTCTTAACGGATGTGATGGTAACGCATTGAATTGAGAGAAATCTTGAAATGTTCGTAAAGGCATTTCAGAAACATCCCCCAAAATTAATGGTGATCCTAACAGTAAATGAATAAACATTCCAAATTTAGAGCTTAAATACTCTTTTGAAAATTCTTGTTAAAGAGTAAAACGGGTACTACCTCCTATCGCTTCTTGCAAAGGCACTTGATTCACTAGCATACCCCCTATAAATGCCGCGACTACAAGAATTATAGGAATGAATGTCCAAATAAGTTTCCTCTTCGTTCCTTATAATAACCAATATATTTTCGAATAAAAAACAAAGGTAGTCTAGTGTTATTACCACTAGACTACCTTTGTTTTAAATATTGACCACGGAACACTTGCATCGTTTCGTCTTGATTTAACATCGTTAACTCTTCTTCTGTAAACTTACCTTTTCCCATTTTCACTACATATACATTTACTTTTTTCTTACCCCATTGACTATACACATCTTGAACCGTATCATAGTACAAATCGAGTCTATTTCCTTTTATAGCGCCACCTTTATCTGCTACCACACCATATCCATAGCCTGGTACAAAAAGGATGGTCCCAATCGGAAATACACGTAAATCAGCTGCAATTGTAGAATATATGTCCCTTTTAGCCTTTACACCTGAATATGTAATGCCATACTCTGGATGACCAGGGTTTTTACCGGTTGATTCTACACCTGACGTATAACCAGTTGCTGTCATTTCCATTACACGATATTTAGACCAGTCTTTCCCCTGTTCTAAAGCATTTATCACTTCTTTACTCGGAACAACTTGGTGCCCTCTTTCTGCTGCATGTACTTCTTTTACATTGCTTTCTTGATATGTTTTTACAAGCTCCAGTACAGACACTCCAGTGAACGCTTGCCATGTCACACATAATGCGACTACAAGTAAACAAGTCATCATAATGCGAATACCATATCGTTTTAACATTTTTATATTCCACACTCCTTCATCGTTCATCATTCCCTATACGATTAAGAAATATGCAGAAAAAAAATCTCCAGTAAACTGGAGATTAGAACATTTGATAACCACTTTTCCGAAGTTTCTTTATCACAACTCCTGATAAAATCGCCCCTATTAACCCTGTGGATAGAATAAAAAGATCGGCTTGTCCAAGATGCGAGACACCTGTTCCAAATGAGGAAAATGTTTCTTTCGGCTTTGAAAAGTAGTCCCAGACACTTGCTTTATTAATTATCAGCATACAAACAATTGGATAAATGATAACCATTACCCAAGTAGCACGTAAAATCATATTGAGTAAAAATCCAATTCCAAAGAAAAGTATAAAAAATAACATCATTGAAATAAGTAATACTGGAATACTCACTTTTTCCCACTCCTTCTATTTCTTATCTCCTGCCGTAAATACATGATAGGCTGTATATCCAAATTGATCTCCTGGATTTAATGTTGTATCCATCTTCAGAAGTGATTCTGTATGACCTTCCAGTAAATATCGAATTAATATAGAAGCATCTTGATTATATGCAATATCTTTTGGATGTAAAAATGCTACTTCAGACAATTCCTTTTCTTGTACAGTGATTTCTTCTCCTTCTGGTTCGAGTAAAAAAATAATCATATTATCGCTAATCTCATCACGAATAACTCCAGAACGAATTCCAATAACCCCTTTTACATGCGCCCGAATTCCTGTTTCTTCTAAAATTTCACGTTTAACAGCTTCATCAATCGTTTCTCCCTCATTTACAAAACCAGCCGGCAATGACCATTTTCCTTTTAGCCCCCCGTATTTTTTCTTAACGAAGAGCCAGCGACCATCTTTTGTAGCCACTAATCCACTTACAGCTAGCCAAACATTCCCACGCTTTCCCATGATGTAAAACCCCTTTCAGTCAAACGAACAGAATATTCATTCTTTTCTATGTATTATACTATATTTTTCAGTGAGAATAATATAATCTTCCCTTGTTCCTCAGTTACTACATTTCTTTCTACCCTTCTTAATTTCCATATATTTGATATAATGTGAATATAGGGTATTCTTTCCTCTGTAGAAAGACCTCGAATCCCTTCAAAATTCTGCTTTGAATATTACATCACACCTATTCATTGCGAAAGGAGTAAAAAGTAAAATGAGAAATCTATCACAAAAGTCCAGGATTGTATTTGTAACATTAGTTTCCGCATTACTCTTCTGCTCTTTCTTAATTGCCACTTCACTTTCACCACTTGCTGATTTAGGACCTAATGCAAATAAATTTAACTCTCTAGGCATGTGGAAATCAATCGGCATGATTTTACTATTTTATATTGTACCTCTACTTCTTTATATAGGAGGAATACAGGCAATGCGATTCATCATGGCTTTTCTTTGCGGTATGGGGCTATTCATACATCTCGTGATACTTACAGTCGTATTTATTACAATGCGCGTAAGTGACTATAACGCCTCCTCTTTCTTAGGAGTCATCATGCTTTGCGTAGCAGTATCCATCACAAATGTAATTTGGTTTTTTGTTGCTTTTCGTTCAAAAAGAACTTCTACTTATACACTGAATGCACGATAGAAGTTTAAGAAAAGCTTGTATAACACAAAGAGCAGAAGCGACTCATAGCCGCTTCTGCTCTTTTCTACTATATATTAAAAGAACTTTAGTTTACCTTTTTTCAGAACTAATAAAGGTCCACCAAGTAAGAATAGGTAACGGTTATCGATTACTTTCTTCATGAAGGAAGCTTTCCATCCCGTTAACTTTTTCCCCATCACAACGCCCATTGCATCGTCATGTCCTAATGAACATACAGATCCTTTGTTATCGAAAACGAATTTCTTCATTTCGCCTTTATCACGAACTAGCACAGCTAAGTTGTGTGCAATGTTGTAACCTTGTTGAATTGCAATTTGTGCTGTCGGTGGATATGGACGGTTAATCTCTTCATTGATGATTAACGCTGCGTCACCAACCATGAATACATCTTCATGACCTGGAGCATGCATATACTCATCAACTTTTACACGTCCACGCATTGCTTCAAAGCCAGACTCTTCCACAATACCGTTACCGCGAACACCGGCAGCCCAAACAACAGTTTCAGATTTAAGTAACTCAGCATCATCACCGTTTGCAACTAGAATACCTTCTTCAGTTGCTTCTTTAATTGCTGTACCGATTCGGAATTCTACACCTTTTTTCTCTAATTGTTTTACCGCATACTCAACTAATTCTGGATCGAAACCAGGAAGCGCTGTTGGAGCAGCTTCTACACAGATAATACGTGCTTTTTCACGTGGAACATCATATTCTTTGCAAAGTTCAGGAATACGATTTGCAAGCTCACCTACATACTCGATACCTGTAAATCCTGCACCACCAACCACAATTGTTACTAGCTCATCACGTTTTTCTGCCGCATATTGAGAGAACTTGTATTCCATATGCTCACGAATTTGACGAGTCGCATTAATGTTAGTGATAGAGAATGCATGCTCTTTCAAACCTTTAATACCGAATGTTTCAGATTCAAAACCAAGGCCGATTACTAAGTAATCATATGTTAACTCACCATTTTTTAAGATAATGCGCTTTTCAGCAGCCTTAATTTCTACAACTGTATCTTGCACAAAGTTTACTTTGTTTGTATCAATAACGTCTTCAATATCGAGACGGATTTTATCATGGTGTAATGTACCAGCTGCACTTTCATGTAACCAAGTTGCTTGGTAGTGATAGCTGTTGTTGTTTACTAACGTAATTTCAGCTTCACTTACAGATAATGTTTTTTGCAGACGAACAGTCGTAATCATCCCGCCATAACCTGCACCTAAAACTACGATTTTTGGAGTTTTCACCGAATCACAACCCTTTTCTTTATATAATAAGTAATCAAAAATAAAATCAAAGTGCTAAACACTCAATTTGTCAAGAATGTGGAATTCCTCACATTCTCAAGCATAACAAAACGTATTCAAAAAATCGTACGAAATTTGTCATAAAAAATTAACATAATACTTTCCTATATTAGTCGGTTTTATTTCATAATTCAAGCGCCTAGAGAATTATCAATATTTTAAAATAACATAGCGTTTTCAAGGGTTTTTCAACCTTTTTTTCATGTATTTTCCTACTTGGTATATTTTATACATTTTCATCCTATCTATGCAGAAGCTTACATATAATTCAGTCATTTCTTGCAGTATTCTAAACTGAAATATGTTATCATTTTTATTGTAAATTGCAATATTGTTTGCAGGATTTCCGTATACATATGAAAAATATATGGAATCAATATCTAAATTCCATCTATAGGGGGAATAAATAGTGACAGAAAATCAAAAAGTTTACGACATAACGATTATCGGTGGAGGTCCAACAGGATTATTCACAGCGTTTTATGGCGGCATGAGACAGGCAAGTGTAAAAATTATTGAAAGCTTACCGCAACTTGGAGGACAATTATCCGCACTATACCCTGAAAAATATATTTATGACGTAGCCGGATTCCCAAAAGTACGTGCGCAAGAACTTGTTGATAATTTAAAAGAACAAATGAAAAAGTTTGAGCCGACTATTTGCTTAGAAGAAGCAGTTGATACACTTGAAAAACAAGCCGATGGCGTATTTAAGCTTGTAACAAATACAGCAACACACTATTCTAAATCTGTCATTATTACAGCTGGTAACGGAGCTTTCCAACCACGCCGTTTAGAATTAGAAGGAGTAGAAAAATTCGAGAAAAAAAACCTTCACTACTTCGTTGATGATATGAAAAAATTCACTGGGAAACGCGTCGTTGTATTTGGCGGCGGCGACTCTGCTGTAGACTGGACAATGATGTTAGAACCAATCGCTGAACAAGTAACAATCGTTCATCGTCGTGATAAATTCCGTGCTCATGAGCACAGCGTAGAAAGCTTAATGAACTCTCGGGCAGACGTAAAAACACCTTACGTTCCAATTGAACTAATTGGTGAAGACAAAATTGAACAAGTTGTTCTGCAACATGTGAAAACAGAAGAAAAAGTTGTTATTGACGTTGATGATGTCATCGTAAACTATGGTTTCGTTTCTTCTCTTGGTCCAATTAAAAACTGGGGCTTAGACATTCAAAAGAACAGCATCGTTGTAAACTCTAAAATGGAAACAAACATCTCTGGTATTTACGCAGCTGGTGACATCTGTACATATGAAGGAAAAGTAAAACTAATTGCATGTGGCTTTGGTGAAGCACCAACAGCGGTAAACAATGCCAAAGCTTACTTCGATCCAAATGCAAAACTGCAACCAATGCATAGTTCTAGTATGTTTTAATATATAAAGTGAAACGGACTCCTTTCATACAGAAGGAGTCTTTTTGAATAAATTAACTCCTAACCAACATTCACAAGTAACACTAGCAGTGTATTCAAATTATGAGTCCGATGAAACCGGAGCATATAGATACACAATTGGCATGCCAGTTTCTTCATTAGAAAATATCCCAAAAAATATGACACCTCTTGCAATCCCTGCTTGTACATATGCGTTATTTACAACTCGAAAAGGTCCAATATCAGAAGTTATCGCAGAAGCATAGCAAGATATTTGGAACTGGTCAAAAGAAAACAACCACGCTTTCACGATAGACTTTGAACGATACGCTGAACGATCTATTGATCCAAATGATGCCCAAATTGATATTTATATTGCACTGGCTTAATTCATCGATTTACACTCTTTCCACAAAAAATGCAGCGAATAATCGCTGCGTTTTTTGCATGATTACACTACACTTTTATTATATCGGCGCCCTTATACACCCTATCTCATCAAATCTTACAAAACTGTCATGTTTTTGTAAGATAAAACGATAGTGCTTCACTCCATTTGCCTGCATACTAAACGTATAATAACAAACACTAGCTTATGAGGTGACCTATATGAACGGAAACAAATTATTATCCGCCTTTTCCTACTGGAGTATTTTCTTTGCACCACTTCTTTTCCCAATCATCGTTTGGATTTTCGGTGACAGCGAGACGAAAGCTCATGCAAAAAAAGCTTTATGGACACATATTATTCCAAGTATTGCAGCCTTTATATCGATGATTGTATTAGGAATTATGGGACTTGGTTCCAATGAGCCCGATGTAACACTTGGTATCGGTGCTATTATCACTGTATGTATTTGCGGTATCATTAGCCTGTACTTCTTTATCTGGAATATCATAAAAGGAATCCAAGTTATGAAATCTTAACAAGAAAAACCATCAACTACTCCAAGGGAAGAGAACGTCTGATGGTTTTTTTATTTTCTACCGGAATCACATTCGCTTCTTCTTATCTTTCCTTAAAAAATCCACTGGGCAAATGTGCAATTATTGTCTACAATGAAAAAGTGCAGTATAGAAATATTAAAAACTGTATAAAACGATTGTTAATAGGATTTTATATCCATTCAAAATGGTTACATAGAAAGGAAGCAATATGGAGGAACTACAACAAAACAAACCTGCTCCAGCAGAAAGTGGAACACCTTTATTAAAAAATACAAACTTCCTATTCCTCTGGGCAGCTACTCTATTTTCAAGTTTTGCTTTAGCCTTTTTTACATTTTCTCAAACGTGGTACATAGCGAAAACATTAAATCTTGAGGCCTCACTAGGCGTTGTCTTTGTTGCGCTTAGCGTACCAAGGCTCGTCTTTATGATTGTTGGGGGAGCTGTCGCAGATAAATTCCCGAAAAAAAATATTATGTTTTACTCAAATATCGTTCGTGCACTTCTTGTCGCAACGATTTTAACTTGGTTTATCGTTGGTCATGTGACCTTATATACATTTGCTTTGTTTGCTTTATTATTCGGATTAGCTGATGCCTTCTTTTGGTCAGCAGACGGTTCCATTCTCCCTGAACTTGTAGAAAAACATCGCTTAACACAGGCGAATTCACTTACACAAATGACGAACCAAGCATCAGTAATTTTAGGACCTGTACTTGGTGGGATTCTCATTAAGTTTAGTAATTATGAGACCATCTTTTCCATTACCATTCTGCTCCTCATTATTGCTGCTATACTCGTTCAAAAAATACAGTTTACAATACAAGAAAAAACGGATAAAGATAAAGGTATGTTTACATCTATTAAAGAAGGAATTTTATACGTAAAGGAATCGCCTTTTCTTTCAACGTTTCTCATCTGTAGTGCCTTTTTAAATCTATTTTTAATCGGTCCAATGCAAGTTGGTTTCCCGCTATTTGTCAAAAACGTTCTTCATGGTGACTCGCTTCAATTTAGTTATTTAGAAGCTGCTGTTGGAGCAGGTATGGCAATCGGTGCCGTCATTGTTGGTCTTAAGAACATTAATCGTAGACGCGGCTTATTTTGTATCATTATGATGCTGTTATCTGGCGTTTTCTTCCTATCTATTAACTTCAGTACAGCACTTTGGCAAGCACTACTCGCAGGCGCCTTCTACGGTATTACAATTGCCATGGCCATCGTTCCATTAATGGCAATGATTCAATCTACCGTCAAAGAAGAAATGATGGGCCGTGTCATGAGCTTAATGATGCTTTCATCCATGGGCTTCATCCCGCTTTCCTATGCATTCACATCACTCGCACTTGCTGCTGGTATTCCGATTGTGACGATTATGAAAAGCGGTGCTATCGCAGTTATTATCTTCGTATTATTTGTTGCGATTCGCGTTCCTGTTGTACGAAAATTTGATTGATTAAGAGGAGTCATGTATTACACGCATGACTCTTTTTTGAACGGATCAAATAACGTCACCTTCGTGCTCCTTCTTATAGCCGCCCCCCATTCTAACTCAATATCTAAAAATAGATCGCGCATCGTACTATACAAAAGAGCCTTAACATCTTTCCGAATTTCCCCTAACTTATACGCTCTGACAACACTTTTCACACGCCAGATAAGCTTTTCCTGAATATCTTCATCAACAAGCAGCTGTTCCAAAAATACACCTTGCTCTAATAATCCGCTCTTTTTATAAGCCAGTTCTACTTTACTCCAAAGCACATTAATTGTTTGCGGATTCCGTGACATCGGTACAATCGCATGTACAAACTTAGCCGGAATATCATGACGACAATATGTCTCATCAATTTCATACGTTGTTTTTTTCTTTTGTACTTCTTTAGAAGAGTTTTTAAAAAGAATCGTTTCCCTTTCTTCTCGTACCTCTTCCTTCTTACACACATCTACATTTTCCGCATTTTCACATGCGGTCATTTTCATACGGCCATCCATGCGGTCAATGGCAGCTTTACGAAACACATACAAATTTGCACTATATCCCCCGCACTTATGTCTCTCTTTCGTAGGGATCCTTTCAATAATCCCGAGTTCTTCTAATTTCGCAACAGAGCGACGCACCGTACGAATACTTTTTCCTATTTTAGTCGCAATTGTTTCCATTAACGGACAAGCGACTCCGACTGTTTTTTGTTTTTCATTAATTGCATATCTCCCTAACAAACGAATCACTAAAAAATCTGTTTTATTTATATTAGCTTGATAACGTACGAAAATTTGCTGCTGATATACATTGAATTCTTCTTTACTTTGAAATTCGCTATATGTTTTCATTAAGTTATAGAAAGTTCCCATTTTCATCACCCCATATATACATAGGTCCCATGAAGCAAAATGGGCGTTTTTCAAAAAAATTTCTTAATGAACTGAGGTAGAAACCATGATTGTAATTAGTGCCTGTTTAGCTGGTATTGCTTGTCGTTACGACGGAAATGACAATCTAATCTCAAAAATAGAAGAGCTATTACAGAAAGAAGAAACCGTTCTAGTCTGTCCAGAAGTATTAGGTGGATTACCAACGCCACGCCCCTCAGCAGAAATTATTGGTGGCAATGGTGATGATGTACTAGACGGCAAAGCAAAGGTGATAGATAAAGAGGGGAACGATGTAACAGAAGCCTTTGTCCAAGGCGCTTATAAAGCATTAAAAGAAATAAAAGATTTACATCCCGAATACATCATTTTAAAAGAACGTAGTCCGTCTTGCGGAAGCTCCACCATTTATACGGGCGAATTTAATGGAAACAAACAAGAGGGTTACGGTGTAACAACTGCATTGCTTCGAAGACATGGCTTTACAGTCATTTCAGAAGAAGATTTTGAAAATAAATAAAGGAGCTGGCCCATATCCCAACTCCTTCTTCATTATTTCACACCTAATTTTTCTTTCACTTTTGCAGGCAGCTCGTCTTTTTTCACTTCTTCCCAAGCTGTCACACCTTTTTTATCGGAGTAGTATACACATAGGAACGCTTCTTTGCGAAGATTTTTTTGCGCATTAAATTCCATTGTTTTTTCTTTACCCTCTTCATCAAATCCCGCTAATTTATATTGGTAATTTGTATATGGTGTACCATTATCAGATTTCCCCTTGTATTCTTTTCCATCATCCGTAATTTGAACATAATACGTATCTTTTCCCATACGGTTTAAATCACAACCAACTAACAAGCTAGCAAATACAACTAAAATACTAAAAAGTGCAATATATCTTTTCACGTCTTTCACCTCATGTGTTTTTTATTATACTGCTATCATAATCCCTTTTCGTTTAAGGAGAAATTCAAAAACGTGACATGAGCATTACACTTTTGTAAGATTACACACTAAAAAAACAAAAAAGAAGATAACCAACTACTGTACCTAGTCGATTATCTTCTTTTTTGTATATCAACGACGTTTTCGTATCTTAATTAGGAAGCCGATTTATTAATTGTATAACGTTGTTCAATACGTTGTTCAATTTTTTCCATCTCTTGTTTATCATTCAATATCTTTTGTTTATTTTCTTTTACCAATTCTTTAAACGATTTATGAAGTAATTTACAACGTTTGTTCGCCATAATCATTTCTCCTTATTGTCTGTGTAATCACAGATATAAAATAAAATTTTTCGATCACCATAAATTTTTTGTCTTTATTTGTCGAAAAATTATTCTTAATTCAAGAATACTATAACTTCCGAGTTTTTAAACCTATTTGTTTGAACATTATGTGAATTTAATAAAAACAATTATTTCACAACTAGTTTATAAAATAATAAAAAAATAACCTTCTCACTCATTTGTGAGAAGGTTATGATTAACACTCTTCTGGCTTACCAGCATTCGAAGCTGTACGGAAAGATGATCCACATCCACACGATGCGATTGCGTTCGGGTTATCGATTGTAAATCCACCGCCAAGCATCGATTGCTTATAGTCAATTTTTACTCCTTTAACAATCGGAGCACTTTCTTTATCAATAACAAATTCAACACCATAAAACTCAAGAACTGTGTCATCTTCATTTGGTTCTCTTTCAAATCCTAAGCCGTAAGAAAGACCACTACATCCACCGCCATGTACAGCAAGGCGAACGTATTTCTCTCCTTCTTCAGCATCTTTTAACATATCTTTAATTTGAAATGCCGCTTGTTCTGTTACATCAATCATGAAATCCACCTTCCTTTCATCTCTCGTTCTATTATACATCTTTACGCTTCTATCTTGTACTCATACACTCCGCGGCAAATTACTTCCGCTGGACCTTTCATCAAAACGTTCCCTTCTTCTGTCCAGGCAATCATTAAATCTCCGCCCGCTAAATGAACCGTAATTTCTTCACCACGCTTCATTTTTTCATTCAATACTGCTGCCACAACTGCTGCACATGCCCCTGTGCCACACGCCTGCGTCACACCTGATCCACGTTCCCAAACGCGGAAATTCATTTCATTTTCATTTACAACTTCAATGAATTCAACATTCACTCGTTCCGGGAACATCTCATGCGTCTCAAGTACTGGACCTAATGTTGTAAGTGGTGCTTCTTCCACATCATCAACGAAAATAACCGCATGCGGATTCCCCATTGAAACAGCAGTAAACACATAGCGATGATTATTGTATAGGAAATCTTCACGAATAAACGGCGTTTCTCCCTCTCCAAGCATCGGTAACTCCGCACGAGTTAAACGAGGTGCTCCCATATCAATTTTAGCTAAGGTAACGATACCGTCTTCTACTGTCACTTCAGCCGTTACGATTCCGGCCAATGTTTCTATTGTAAAAACATTCTCCTCTACTAGTTTATGCTCATACGCATATTTCGCTACGCAGCGCAGTCCATTCCCGCAGCTTTTTCCTTCTGAGCCATCATTGTTAAACATGCGCATTTTCACTTGTGCTACTTCTGATGGACAAATTAAAATCATTCCATCCGCACCAATTCCAGTGTTGATATTTGATACTTTTTCCGCTACAAGAGATAGTGCCTCTTCTGGAATTTGTTCTTCAAACATATTTACATATATATAACTATTCCCAAGACCATGCATTTTTGTAAAAGAAAATTGGTTCATCCTCATTCACTCCAAAAAAAATTTGTTGTTCTAAGTATAAAATGCATGCTTTTGGAACACAATAAGAACGTCCCCCGTTTCTCATATTTGACAACATTTTGATGGCTTTTATATAAGAGCCGTTCTTACACACATTGTGTAAGAAAAAAGCCCTTCTCGGAAAGGGCCTTTTTTTTATTCATACAAACATCCCTGCAATTGCAGCACTCAATAAATTAGCAAGTGTTCCAGCTCAGCTGCAATGACCTCTTCTTTCCATGGTACACCAATGACAAAAGCAAGCTATGAAAACATGTAATCTAATATAAATTGCAGTGACACATCTGGAAAACCGAAAAGACCAGCGAGTACCTAAATAATATTTATTCTGTCACCTCTAAAGCTCAAATTCTTTGTTAGCATTCCCTCTAAAAGAATTTTCACTCTGATGAAACAAATAAAATAGACGTTGCTCAAGTGCAACGCCTTAAAACATTGGGTTTTCATCTAAATAATCATATACATTTTTCACAAGCTCTTCTACCGTTGTCCCTTGTACAACTTCACCATTCACCAGTGCAAAAGGACCTTCAAAACAAATACCACAATACCCCAGACAACCATATTCCATGACATCTAAATTCGGATCTTTTTCTAATTTTTCTAACGCTGCTTGTGATCCACTCGCAAGGTTACCTACACAAAACTCGATTAATGGCTTAATCAAAACTATCCCCCCTGTACCTCAAAAAAATAAATCTATACTAAGAAAACTAAGCTGTTTCTTGTTGTTTCCATTACACCTACTACAATATTTCGTTGCTTCACTACTTCATTTCAAATCGAAAGATCTTCTCTATATCAATTCACTTGGATTTCCCAACATATAAATCACTGCTATGAAATCAGAAAAAGATCTCCACTCATTTCCCTCTTCTGGTTTCACCCGAAGGAAATGGCAGCTTCTATCGTTTTTTCTAACCTATCTGTTGTTTTTCCAACATACAAATTAAAACAGTTTGTCCACTTTTCTTCTTATTGTACAACAGAGTACACATTCATGCATTGTTATTTGTTCACAAATTCGATATAATTTGAGTGAGTAAAGTCAAAATATTTTTTCAATATATAATTGTATGATTAGGGGATATTTCAACAGAAAAGGGGTAATCCATCATGAAACACCTCGTATTACTGGGCGGTGGCTACGGTGGCATGAGAATTCTGCAACGGCTTCTTCCAAGCAATCAACTTCCAGATGATGTCCAAGTGACATTAATCGACAAAGTACCATACCACTGTTTTAAAACAGAATATTACGCATTAGTAGCGGGTACAATTTCAGAAACGCATATTCGCATTCCATTTCCTGAACACCCGCGTCTCAACATTCAATACGGCACTGTAACGAATGTTGACCTTGAAAACAAAGCCGTTCATCTTGATGGAGGCGAAGTTGTCGAATATGATGACTTAATTATTGGCCTTGGCTGCGAAGACAAATATCATAACGTACCAGGTGCGAAAGAATATACACATAGCCTTCAATCAATTGAACAAACTCGTAAAACGTACGAACAATTAAATGGTTTGGAACCGAATGCAACTGTCGCTGTTGTCGGTGCTGGTTTAAGCGGCGTTGAAGTTGCAAGTGAACTTCGGGAAAGTCGTTCTGATTTAAAGATCTACTTATTTGATAGAAAGGATCGCATTTTATTCCCGTTCCCAGAAAAATTAAGTAGATACGTAGAAGAGTGGTTCGTAAAGCATAGTGTTACGATTATACGAAACTCTGACATTACGAAAGTAGAACCAAACGTTGTGTACAACCATGATGAACCGCTTAAATGTGATGCAATCGTATGGACAGCAGGTATTCAAGCAAACGAAGTTGTTCGAAACCTTCCAGTCGAGCAAGATAGTAGCGGACGGGTTGTATTAACAAAATATCATAATATTCCGAACAACGAGAATGTTTATGTTGTAGGAGATTGCGCTTCTCTTCCACATGCACCATCTGCACAACTTGCTGAAGGCCAAGGTGAACAAATTGTCCAAATATTATTAAAACGTTGGAACAATGAGCCACTTCCTGATGAACTACCTGTTATTAAATTAAAAGGCGTTCTCGGCTCTCTCGGTAAGAAACATGGATTTGGATTATTGGCAAATCAACCATTAATGGGCAGAGTGCCTAGACTTTTAAAGTCCGGTATTCTATGGATGTACAAACATCATAATGGCTAAACAGAAAAACAAGAGCGGGTCGCTCTTGTTTTTTCTATTTTTCTCCTTTTTTGATACGATATGAATATATAAAAACAAATTGAATTTATATAGAATCAGAAAGGAGAAAATTATGTTTTTATTAAAAGACGTAACATATAAAGACATCTTACATATTCCTTACTTAGAGATCCACAAAGAAAAAACCACCTGCATCATCGGTGAAAGTGGTAGCGGAAAAAGTACGTTACTTCGCCTGCTCAATGATCTACAATCACCAACAACTGGCGAAATTAAATATAACGGTACCCCCATTTCGTCTTATCCGCCTATTCAATTACGTCGTGAAGTCGTTATGCTAGGACAAACTCCTCCAATATTTGACGGAACAGTAAAAGATAATTTGTTAATAGGGCTTCGCTTTTCAGAGAAATCTTTACCACCTGATGAAGCACTACAAGAAGCTCTCGCAATTGTAAGCTTAGAAAAAGAGTTAACAGATATCGCTTCCTCATTATCCGGTGGTGAAAAACAAAGACTCTCCTTAGCTCGTGTTTTACTTATGGACCCGTCCGTTTATTTATTAGATGAGCCAACATCTGCATTAGATGCTGATACAGAAAAACGCGTCATGAAAAATTTCACTACAATTGCGAAACAAAAAAAGAAAACTGTTATCTTTATTACCCACTCACAACTACTTCCAGAAGAAATAGCAGACGACATTATTGAAATTAATAAAACAAAAGGCGCTATTAGAAGGGAAGTGCACGCATTTGAAGGGCGTTATTGAATTACAACTTTGGCAACTTGCTGCAGCATATATTTTCATTATCATTTTAATCGGCCTTGTAAAATTAAAAGGAATACCACGTGAAAAACAAATTACGATCGCTACATTCCGTATGACCATTCAGCTTGTGCTTGTTGCATACGTACTTACATACATATTTGAAAATAGTAATCCATTTTATACAATTGCTATTATTACTTCTATTACTACATTTGCTATTTTTAACATTTATAAGCGAGTTAATATCCCTATGTCAAAAGAGTTAAAACGTGTGGCCGCACTCTCAATGATTGCAGGATCAATCGGACCACTTTTATTATTTATCTTTGTCATTATTGGACACGACCCTTGGTATGCTCCGCAATATATCGTTCCAATCGCTGGAATGCTCATTGGTAATGCCATGACCGGTGTATCGCTCGGTGCAAATACATTCTTAAAAACTATGAAATCACAACGTGAGCAAATTGAAGGTGCACTGATGCTGGGAGCAACCCCAAAACAAGCAGCTACCCCACTTATAAGAGATGCTTTCGACTCAGCTATTTTGCCAACGATTAATTCTATGGTCGGAATGGGAATCATTAGTCTCCCAGGTATGATGACAGGACAAATTTTATCAGGAATTTCACCGTTTACCGCCATTCAATATCAAATTGTGATTATACTTGGTATTTCCGGAAGTACAGCTTTTTCTGTCATTATCTTTTTACAACTTGGGTATAAAACATTTTTTAATAGGCGGTGTCAGTTAAAAAAGATGGAATCTTAGAGGCGAATTTCATAAAGAAACATAAGAACTGTCAAAGCTGTGGCATGCCATTTTCAAAAGATGAAAATGGTGGCGGTCCAGAAAAAAATGGAGAAAAAAGTACAACGTATTGCAGTCATTGCTATGAAAATGAAAAATTCGCCCTTCCGCATATTACAGTAGGCGAGATGAAACAGCTTGTTGAAAATAAATTAGAGCGATGAACTATCTCCTTATTGATTACAGTATTTATTTTCATATTTGCATTCTTCATACTTCTATTTAAAATCCCTGATTAACATTCTAAGTATCTTAAACCAATTTATGGATATTATAAGTAATGAATCTTTAAATTTGTATCGTTCTATAATGGAGGTATATATAATGTATTACGTTAAATTAATTCAAGGACAATCATTCTACGCGTTTGATCATCGCTTCTTATTAGATCAAGAAGAGCAAGTTACACAAAGAATTTTTAAATACTTGTGCAAAAATGAGTTTTTTGAAGTACGTAAAGACGAGGATACTTCCACAGCATAATAATGAGTAGCTAAGTAGTGTATAACTTCATTTACAAACCGACCTCTATAGTAACTACTACAGAGGTCTTACTATTTTATATCCGCACCATCTTAATTTTTGAAATAAACTACCCTTCCCACTTCTTCCGACATTCCTCTATCCCACTAAGCAAATACTTCCTCGTCATATCTGCCCGCTTCCAAATGGAAATCGTTCGTTTCTTTCCCTTATTATGACGTATCCGCTCTACCTCTTGTAGCAAAGGTATCCATTTATCAGTGGACGATTTCATCATATATTGTAATCCTTCATCTTTTGAAACAATTGTTTTATGCTCTAACGTATACAAAATACGGCCCATCGTTACAACGGCTGATTCTACCCATTCTTCAATTAAAAACAAATATGTACGTGATGCCTTTTCACCCCAGTATTGCTCTACGTTATATTTCATTGTTTCTACAACCCTATTCCATGAGACCTCAAACGGAAGTTCACTTGCTTCTTCTCCAGTCACAGTAATTCCATGGTTCTTTAACGTCCACCACGTCACAGCATTCACATCCCAGTGACCTACGTTAACTTTCCCATCAGCACAATAGACATACTGCTCTATCTCTTGATTATTCTTTCCTAAATCAGTAAGCGGGATATACATACCGTCCATCCGTCCTCCGAGCTTATTTTCACTCAATTTTTTATGTAAATCACTTATTTGCAACTTCTCAAATTCACTGACTGTCTCCCTCGTTACCGTTACAAAATCAACATCACTCGTCCCCAAATGAAATGCACCTAGAGCGATTGAACCGTATACGTACACCCCAATTAATTTTCCATTTAAAAAAATATCTTGTAATCCCATCACATATTGCTCCATTAGACTCGTTACTTCCTCTGGCAACTCCTGTTTCACTACACCCTTCACATGCATCCTCCTTAATAAAATTACCTTTAATAACTATTTTTTCCATATAGATATATAAGAAAAGCCTTTGCAACCACAAAGGCTTTTATATTATAAATATTTCTCAATTTCTTCGTATACGTCCTTCAAACGAGGATTTCCTTCTCCAACGATTTCACCGTTTACAAGAACAACCGGATAAAATAAATCCTCTTCAATTACCCGCTCTACAAAAGCTTGCTTCTCAGCATCATCTTGCTCTTCTTGAATATCAACGTATTCAAACTTAAATTTATCATCTTGACCTTCATATTTACGACCAATTGCCGCTTGTAGCCATTCAAATGTTTCAGTCGAAGATGGCATTCCAACGCAGCTCGCACAAATTACTTTTGCCCCATATACTTGAACATTTACCATTCTTTCTCCCCCACTTCTCTGTTCTAACAGTACGCCGAGATGACTTACCTTATAAACACATCTCTTTACAAGTTCATTTCTCATCCCCTATACTGAAAAAACACGTTGTAAACATGATACAATATTTTGACATTAAAACAAGAACAGAAAAAATAGATTTTCCCCTGTATCTTGATTATAATAAAATGGATGAAAGGAGTCGATAAAAATGGAAAACCCAAATATGCAAGAACAAGTACTAGAAGTATTAGATAAATTACGCCCGTTCTTACTTCGTGATGGCGGTGACGTTGAATTAGTAGATATTGAAGAAGGTATTGTAAAACTACGCCTTATGGGTGCATGCGGTAGCTGCCCAAGTTCTACAATCACATTAAAAGCTGGTATCGAACGCGCACTACTTGAAGAAGTACCAGGCGTTATCGAAGTAGAACAAGTATTTTAATCTAAAAGCGGATGCGGCTTGCTTAGAATGTGAGGGGGATGGAGCTTCTGACATAGAGGCGTTTTTGGCCTCGTCGGAAGAAGCGAAGCCACCGAACATTCTAGCCGCTGGAGCTGGATAATTTAAAAACGGATGCGGCTTGCTTAGAATCGCTGAAACTAAATATCCATAAAAAAGAGACCACCATTGGTCTCTTTTTTATAAATTCCTATTAGGACAACCAATCCAACTTTCGAATCCCGAGCTTCTCAACAGGCAAACGGAGGAATTCATAAAAATGCTTCATAAATTGCTCTGAACGGTTCACATCGTGTAAAATGTCTTCTAAGCGATCTCGGTACATATTTTTTTGTTCTTCGTTTCCCGTCAGATAGTATTGTTCCACCGTTTCAAAGTAATGAAGTGGAAAGAGAAGGCGCGCAAATAGTAGGCGCCAGCCAAAAGAAGAGAGAGTATAGTTTTTCTCATAATCCGATACAAACTGGAAAATTGTTTGTTCCCAATCTTTCTTCTTTTCCGTGAATACGTATCGAATCCATTCCGCTAAATCCCTGCTTGGATGATCATATACCCAATCGATGGGGATTTTTAATTTATTGGTTTGCTGCCATAATAAAGGGGTAAAGCGTTCTTGGCAGATCGTTGCTGCGTCGGCAAGCTGAGGTGTATCATCTATTTCTGTATCTACAACATATTGAATTGCATTTTCAGCAACGCCTAAATAATATGGGAAAGACTCGATAAATAGTTGATCAAATACATCTGACGGCTGATTCATAAGTTGTGATTGCCAAAATCGCTCTAATTGATCGAGCCTTTTTTCCCATAATGACTTCCATTCACCAATGCGACTTAATTGTTCTATTTCTTCTGGAAAAAAGGCGCCTCGTTTATGGAATAAAGAAAGCTCGTTACCTAACGAAGTAGCATGTCGATCAAGCAAACGCATACCTTTTAATAAACAGTAATTTTTTTCTTCTATCTCACTTACATAGTAACCGTGCACCGTCGGAACGAAGGTTGCAACAGTAATATCCCCTTGCTGGTTCATATAATCGCTTAATTTTTTCATTTCAACAAGTACATCTTCCTCCATATCCCCAATTGGAAGAAGTACATAAATTTTATTACGAATCCAAAAGCTTTTATAGGGGCCAAGAGGGATTAATTCTTTGACATGCATTTGATAATGCTCATAAATATGCTGAATCATCATAGTCGCCACCTATGGTTTTTCTATATATATATGAGCTTGTGCTCGCCTTTCATTCCTATGCACATGATAAAGCAGTAAAACGTATACAAATAATAAAAAGAAAAAAAGGTGATAACATGAAAGAATCGAATCAACTACAAGAAAGAGCATTACAACTACTACAGGAACGTGGTGTAACAATCGATGATATTGCGGAGCTTGTTCATTTTCTTCAAAAGAAATACCATCCAAATTTAGAAATGTCAGAATGTCGTTACAATGTAGAACGTGTATTATCCAAGCGTGAAGTACAAAATGCGCTCATTACAGGAATCGAGTTAGACGTTCTTGCCGAAAAAGGAATGTTGAGCGAACCATTACAAGACATTGTAAAGCGTGATGAAGGTTTATACGGAGTGGATGAAGTAATCGCCCTTTCCATTGTAAACGTGTACGGCTCTATCGGTTTCACAAACTTTGGATATATCGATAAATTAAAACCAGGTATTTTAGAATACTTAAATGATAAATCATCTGGAAAAGTTCATACATTCCTTGATGATATTGTAGGTGCTATCGCTGCAGCCGCGTCTAGTCGTTTGGCGCATCGTGCCGAGCATGCAGAATAAGGTAAAACCCTAAAAATAAGAACCCACCCCTTTACACAAAGAGGTGGGTTCTTTCATTTACATAAATTGCAATCCTATATACAATTTATGTAAAATATTTTCGAACGTTCAAACAGGGGTGTTCTGATGTTTAAAAAGCAAATCTTTTCTTGGCTTTTTCTACTTTTCGCACTGGTTGCCTCCGTCACATTCTTTCTATATCTCACATGAATACAGCGCCTTACACCTTCACTAGAAGGCACTATTATGACAAATAGTATCTTATCTATCATTTTAGCACTCATTGAAGAAAAAGGGTTGGTTCGTACACTAAGTGGAACATGCTCTATAGCCCTGCTCTCTTACATTATTTTTTTCGGTTATGTTATACGCTTAATTTGGACAGGGCCATAACACATTTGTTAACAACGGCATTCATCTAAATCATACTCCATGAGCAGGAACTCTCTCCCCCTGCTCATAAACAAAACATTCTTTTGAAACCCAACGTTCTCATACAATGTAATCGCCCTCTTATTAAAAGCAGCAACGCTTAAACGAATTCTTTTGGGCTGGAACGCTTTTAAAGCAAATTGGAAACCAACTTTCAAGAAAGATTTTCCCATTCCCTGTCCCGTTAGATTTGGCTTCATGCCAAGCCCAATGTCTACAGTATCCTCACCTATATATAACTTCACATCCCTTCCCCCTGGTACTTGCGCATTTTCTCCAAAACAAAAGTAACCTATCAATTCCCCATATTCATTACAGCAGCCATAATATGTTCCATCTAATAGTTCTTCTATTGTCTCTTCACTTCCTGAAAAATTATATAACGAATACGGTTCTTCATACTGCCATGTATTGATTTCTTTTGCTTCTTCTCCTGTTAGTTTGTGGATATTCATCTTCTTTCTTCATTCCTTTCTAAAAAACTCCTTACTAACAAAGTTCTACATAAATCCTGAAATTCACCTTCCATTTTCGAAAAGTTTGTAAATTTTAAAAATACAAAATTGGAAATCCTTTGTTAGCGTGTTACGATTAAAGTAATTATTCTAAATGAGGTGAAATCGAAATGCCCCTACAGTTATGTAAAGGACAGAAGGTAGATTTAACAAAAACAAATCCTACATTAACTCATATAAAAATAGGTCTCGGCTGGGATCTTCCTACAAATTCACATGCATTCGATTTAGATGCTGCTGCTTTTTTATTGGATTCAAACGGTAGACTAACAACTTCAGAGCATATCGTATTTTACAAACAGCAATCTTCTCTGCAAGGCACGATTACACTTTCAAAAGATAATCGTACAGGTAAAGGTTCTGGAGATGATGAGGAAATCTCCATTTCGCTTTCAAAGATTCCATCACATATCGAACGAATTATGTTCACTATTACCATTCACGATGCATTGGCACGCATGCAAACCTTTGGCCAAGTAAAGCAATCCTATGTCCGTATTATCAATACAACGAATAATGAAGAAATGTTTCGTTATAACCTTACAGAACAATTTTCATCTGAAACTGCATTAATCGCCTGTGAAGTTTACCGTTATAAGGGCGAGTGGAAGTTTGGAGCTATCGGTAGAGGAATACAAGGAGGCCTCAAAGAACTTTCTCATCAATTCGGATTATCTCATATAACACCTAACCTTTTTGAAAAAACAAATAAACAGATTAAACCTCCTTCTAGTCAAAAACATATTAACCTTCCCAAAATTGAACTAAAAAAATCTGGAGATACGATCAACTTACAAAAAACGGACAAACCTCTTGGCGAAATTGCAGTGAACTTAAATTGGAGTAAGCAAAGTGCTCCAAAACAAAAAGGATTTTTCTCATCTTTAGCGGCAAATCTCTCACCTCAAGTAGATTTAGATTTAGGCTGTTTGTTTGAATTTAAAGATGGTTGGAAAGGCGTTGTACAACCACTTGGAAATACGTTTGGTTCATTTCATAGTGAGCCTTACATTCATTTAGATCAAGATGATCGCACGGGGGCTTCAAATACAGGAGAAAATTTACGCATTAACGGAAACATGATTCATGAAATAAAAAGAATATTAATTTTCTCTTATATTTACGAAGGCGCAGCCAATTGGTCACAAGTTGACGGTGTTGTTACATTAAAACAAGAAAATGGACCAGACATTGTTGTGAAAATGGATGAACACCGTAATGGCCTGAGTACATGTGCAATTGCAATGCTTGAAAATGTAAATAATGAGACATTCAAAGTACAAAAATTAGTGAAATATTTTAAAGGACACCGAGACATGGATCAACATTATAAATGGAACATGAACTGGGTCGCAGGCTCTAAATAAGGTGGTGACAATATGCAGCATTTTTCCTATCTATCCCTTGAAGAAAAGCAAAACCTTTTCTACCAAGAACCCATTACATTTTCAAAGGATTCCGCGAAAGATCAACTAGCTTACGCATTAGGTGCTACTCTATATACACCTGGAACAAAGAGAACCATTGCAGATGACATCGTTAGAAAAAGGCTCGAAGGTACGACATCGATTGTACTTTGTTTAGAAGATTCTATTAGTGATTGGGATGTGAAACTTGCCGAGCAAAATGTTGTCATACAGATGCAACTACTAGCTCATATGATGGATACTGGCAAGCTTCATCCATCAGACATACCACTACTCTTTATTCGGATTCGTGAACCAAAGCAAATGGATTCGCTCGTTCATGAACTAGGAAGCGCCGTCCATTGTATAAGCGGTTTTGTGTTTCCTAAGTTCACTCCGGCGAACGGAATGTCTTACATTCATGAGCTACAGGATATAAACGAAACCTATTCACTTTCACTTTATGGGATGCCTATTTTAGAGTCTCCTGAAATTATTTATAAAGAAACTCGTATTGATACATTACTAGCAATTAAGGAAATCTTAGATTCTTACCGTGATTTTATTTTGAATGTCCGAATTGGGGCGACCGATTTCTCAGGGCTATTCGGCATTCGTCGTAACAAAGATACGACAATCTATGACATTTCGATTATTCGCGATTGTATTTCTGATATTATTAATATTTTTTCTAGAAAAGCAGATGAATATGTTATATCTGGACCGGTGTGGGAGTACTTCGGAAACAATCCGCGCGTACTCAAACCACAGCTCCGTCAAACACCATTTCGTGAATCATTTGGAAACGCCGGGCTTACAATGCGTGAGAACATGCTTCATCGGTACGAGGACGGATTAATTCATGAAGTCTTGCTCGATCAAGCAAATGGATTAATTGGAAAAACGGTCATTCATCCTTCTCACATTAAACTCATTCAAGCTATGCATGTTGTAACGTTAGAGGATTATTTAGATGCAAAAGCTATTTTCGAAGCGGCCCAGACGTATAACGGCGTGATGAAAAGCAGCTTTTCTAACAAAATGAATGAAGTGAAGCCGCATTATAATTGGGCACGTAAAACACTTCTGAAATCTAATATTTATGGGGTGCTACATGAACAACAAACTTTCATCGATCTCCTTACCGAAGAACCAAAGCAAAACATACACGTACCACATTTTAAATAAAATAACGGTTCACATAGATGTGCTACATAATCCATATTTATTATCGCCAGATCAACTATTCCAAATGGCTGCAAGAATCAATAAAAAACGTGGTTTTTTATTCGTAAGCACCATTTTAGGAAAACATCTTCCCGTTCCACCTGCAATCTCTTTAGCTGGAGGCTGTGCTCTTGCTGCAAGATATATGGAGGTACTGCATCATACAAATCATCCATATCAAAAAGAAATTCTCAATCTGATTTCTTCTAAAGACCGTACGAATCATGAACTGGAAGCAATTCTGCAGTATCAATTCCCTTTAGATAAAGAAGTCTTATTTATCGGATTTGCAGAAACAGCTACCGCATTAGGTCATTCGATGTTTCAATGTTTTCAAAATGCGAAATATGTTCATACAACAAGGGAAACAATCTCACAAATCGATTCTGTCATTACATTTGAAGAAGAACATTCTCATGCGACATCTCATCGTTGTTATGTGGACAAAAGCTATTTTCAAAATGAACAGCCTATCGTCCTGGTAGATGATGAAATAACAACAGGAAAAACCGCCCTTAATATCATCAGATCCATTCAAGAAAAGTTTCCAAGAAAAGAATATATTGTCGCTTCTTTATTAGATTGGCGCTCAGATGCACATCGAAAGCAATTTACAGAGCTCGAGCAAGAACTTGATATTACGATTCATGCAATCTCTCTATTAAGCGGCTCAATTGACGTAATCGGTAGTCCGATCGCTAGTTCTTCTTCGCATGGTGAAATGATTGATAAATCAATAGAGTCCAAGATAAAAAAACATATACTTCCATGCCCTACTTTACCGTATACATCTATACATCATGATATCAGCTACATAAACTACACCGGGCGCTTTGGCATTTCATCCGATGATCAAAATCATATCCACCCTTTTGCTAAAAAGATTGGATATGATTTAAAGAAAAAACGAAAAGGTAAACAGACACTCTGCTTAGGAACCGGTGAATTTATGTACCTTCCAATGCGGATTGCCGCTGAAATGGGGACAAATATTTCGTATCAATCAACAACGCGTAGTCCGATTCACCCGTACGCAGGTGATCTACAATATGCTATTCATAATCGTTTTTCCTATGAAAGCCCTGAAGACAAAGCAGTTACAAATTATTTTTATAACATCCAGCCCGGAGATTACGATGAAGTTTTTCTTTTTATAGAGCGTAATTTGCAAGGAGATGCTTTTCATCCTCTTCTTACACAATTACAAACGGTTATTCCGGTCATTCATATCGTTTCATTTAAGAGCTTAACAGAAAGCGAGGGTGAAGAAATATGACTGAGATTAAAACAATACAGTTTATCGGCAGCTATGCGAAAGAAGATGCTATTTTTCTATTAAAAGATATTAGTGATGCCATAGAAGAAAGAACAACAGAAGATAGAGAACAAGCAATTCAATCGGGCACACATTACTCTGAAATGCTTCCGATTGAATATAATCCATCTAAGCCTTATATGGATTTATTTTTTGCTTCACTCGAGCAATACAAACGGAAGCTAGCCATTGCTATCGGCGTTGTAGCTGAGCAAATTATAAAGACGAAAGGAAAGAATCTTGTACTCGTATCACTAGCAAGAGCCGGTACACCAATTGGCGTTTTAATAAAACGGTATATTCGTTATCAATATCATCTCGAATTGCCACATTATTGCGTTTCTATTATTCGGGGACACGGCATTGATGAGAATGCACTTCACTATATTTTACAGCAGCATCCAAATCAAACGATTCAATTCATTGATGGCTGGACTGGGAAAGGTGCCATAAAAAAAGAACTGCGCCAAGCAGTACATACATTTAACGAAAAGAACCATGAATATATTTCGGACTGCATGGCTGTACTTGCTGATCCAGGCCATTGTACTTCTATATATGGAACACGAGAAGATTTCCTCATTCCAAGCGCTTGCTTAAATGCGACCGTATCAGGATTAATTAGTCGCACAGTTTTAAATGAAACATATATTGGCCCAAATGATTTTCACGGTGCCAAGTATTATAAAGAACTAGAAACAGAAGATTTATCTAACTTCTTTATTGACGAAATCACAGCGTTATTCCCTTCTATTAGCGCTGATGTAACAAAGCAACTAGAGCACGTTATCACTACCTATACAGAGCCATCTTGGCAAGGTATGCAAGATATTGCCTCTATTCAAAAGTATTTTGGAATAGAGGATATAAATTTAGTGAAGCCAGGAGTTGGAGAAACAACACGTGTTTTACTAAGACGGATGCCATGGAAAATTTTAATCCAGGGCGAAAACAATCCAGACTTAAAGCACATTTTACTTCTAGCACAAGAAAAAAATGTTCCAGTAGAGCTCTATAAAGATATGACTTATTCGTGCTGTGGGCTCATCACACCTCTTGGGAGGAAAATTTCATGATTTTTGCAAGTGACCTTGATCAAACACTCATTTATTCTCGGAGATCATTTCGTGCTTCTATAGACGATGAACACATTCAACTGATTGAAACGTTAGACAACAAAGAAATTTCTTTTATGACACATACAGCCATCTCGTTATTAAAAGAACTGCAATTACAAGCTCAATTCATCCCTGTTACAACTCGAACCATTGAACAGTTTCAGCGCATTACACTATTTCAAGCAGAAGTCGTTCCGGAATATGCGATTACAAGCAATGGCGGTAATATCCTTCATAACGGTAAGTTAGATGCCACTTGGAAAAACATACAAACGGAGCGCTTAACAACATGTATGGAAAAAGAAGACGTTCTAACAGAATTTCAAAATATTTCTCATGAAGAATGGGTTCTTTCACAAAAAACAGCTGATGATTTATTTCACTACTGCATCATTAAGCGTGAAAATATTCCATACGACGAATTACAGTCATTCACAACTTGGCTCGATCAACAAGGATGGACTCATTCATTACAAGGCAGAAAATTATATTTTGTGCCAAAGCCTGTGAACAAATGGGATGCTGTCCAATATGTACAAGAAAAACTTCAGGCAAAAACCGTAATTACTGCTGGTGATTCCTTACTTGATCTATGCATGTTAGAAAGGGCAAATCATGCCATTGCTCCTCTTCACGGTGAACTTGAAACAAAACAAGGAAGTTTATTACCTCACATTGTAAGAACAAATGAAATTGGTATATATGCAGCAGAGGAAATTGTGGATAAAGCACTCCAAATGATCCATAATTCTCTTCCTATTGCGTAATCTATACATGCTTCAAGAACCGGCATCTTTGCTACATAATAAAAAAAGGGGCGATTATACTTGAGTACAATTACATTACGGAAAGAAGCAGTACGCGTTGTATTAGAGAAAAAGAAATTAACAGGCGTTGTCGCAAAAGTTGCGCTCGTATTAGACATTTCTGGGTCTATGCGAACACTTTATAAAAATGGCACTGTACAAGAAGTTGTCGAACGTGTTCTTGCGGTTGCAAGTCAATTTGATGATGATGGCTCACTAGATATTTGGGTATATGATAACGAATTTTCAAGATTACCATCCATTACTGAAAAAGACTTTGCTGGTTATGTTGAAAAACATATTTTAAATAACCCTTCCATTCATAAATTTGGCCGAAATGAAGAGCCACAAGTGATGGAAGATATCATAAAAAAATATACGATTGAAGAGAAAAGCGAAGAGCCTGCCTTTGTTATATTTATTAACGATGGTGGCTGTAAAAAAGGAATTCAAAAACCGGTTGTATTCTCTTCTAACCAACCGATTTTTTGGCAGTTTGTTGGGATTGGAAATGGAAAATTCGACGTTCTTAGAAAGCTAGACGAAATGGAAGGGCGTTTCATTGATAACGCAAACTTCTTCCACATTCGCGATATCGAAAAAACAACAGATGAAACATTGTATAATAACCTGTTGAATGAACTTCCGATGTGGATAAAAGAAGCGAAGGAGAAACGAATTTTATTATAAACATACTAAGAAAGACCGCTGTGAAAGCGGTATGTTTGATGCGATGAAGAAAACAACAGCTGCTGGTATTTTTGAATTTACAGGAATTGAAACATTAGAGCACACATTCTATACGAGTGTTCCTTCTGTGGATGAAGACGTGCGAAAAGAATATCTTGAAGAAGTGAAAGCAGTCGTGAATCGCGTATTTTAATAAGACACTCCACCTTATACGAAGGTGGAGTGTTTTTATTTTATGGTGAGCTTAGGAAGATATCTTTGTAAAATGTTTTCTAACTCTCTCATATCCTCTTGCCTAATGAGTAAGTTTACATTGTCATGCCATTTTTCTTGCCCGCGATATAAGAAGATATTTTCTTGCGGATTTTCCCATGTGGATGTTTTATATCCTTTTAATTCTGCATAGGAATAGTAATTCATCCCATCAATCACACCTTTTTCATATACCTTGACGTCTTTAATTAGCTGTATCACAAAAAGGAACATAAAACAAACAGCTACAGTATAAGCTCCTATTTTGAGTAAAAACAGTTCGAAACTATCAATTTCTCCATCTATATAACGAACGTATGTAAGTATAAGTTGTACAAAGAAATAAGCTGGACCAAACAACACGAACCATCGGCTTTTTTTACGTGGGTAAGTAGCAATAATCTCTCCAATATCCTCTTGTACACTTTTTATTTTATGTATTTTCCATATAGCAAAGCCTAAAATACACAACGTTACAAGAAAGATAATAATCGAAATGATATACATTTCTCCCCCTCCAATCTCTATTCCACCAGTAATATTCTCTCTGTATATCCTTATAATATAATTTTACCTTTTATATCCATATACAAAATATGTAATTATGCATATAAAAAAGCAGGCAACCTAAACGATTGCCTGCCCACTCTTACATCTTCTCAATCCACTCCGTCAAGTTATGCACAACCGCTGTTGGCTGCACTTCATATTCTGTTAACTTCTCCACAGTTGTGACTCCAGTGTGGACAAGAAGTGTATGCATACCAGCATTTATCCCCGCTAAAATATCAGTATCATAGTTATCCCCAACCATTAGCGCTTCTTCTTTCGCCATACCAAGTACTTTTAGTGCTTGTTCCATAATAATAGATTCTGGTTTTCCGATGAAAATTGGCTCTATACCTGTGGATACTGTAACAACAGATGTTAATGAACCGTTTCCTGGTAGTAAACCACGCTCAGTTGGAATAGCAATGTCTCCATTTGTTGAAATAAATGTCGCACCATTACGTACTGCTAGACATGCTTTCGCTAGCTTTTCGTATGTAATTTCGCGATCTAATCCAACAACAACAAAATCAGGATTTTCATCCACAAGCTTGAATCCTTTTTCCACAAGTGCCTCATACAGTCCTTCTTCCCCAATCATATACACAGACGCATCTTGTTTACGTTCATAAATAAAGTTCGCTGTTGCCATGCTCGTTGTAAATACTTGCTCTGGCTTAGCTGGAATATCGAAACGAACAAGCTTTTCTGCTACTTGTTCTGGTTTACGTGTTGAATTATTTGTTACAAACAAATATGGGAGACCACGCTCCTGTAATGCTTTTACAAAGTCACTAGCTTCTTCAATTTGTTCTTCACCGCGATACATTGTACCATCTAAGTCGATTAAATAGCCTTTATACATCCATCTGTCTCTCCTTTTTGTCTAGCGTTCATACCTTCTTATATTAACCCCTTTTTCCAAAGAAAAAAACGCTTCGTCTAAAAGCGTCCCATAACGTTCATTTTTTCTCTTGTATGTGATACGAACAGTGACAGTCACCATCACACATATTTGATAATACCTTCACATTTCCATCAGAAAACAGTCGCTTATACATATTTTCTTCCTCCACACAAAGCTGTGGATATTTTTCAGCAACAGCCTTTAATGGACAATTTTGTTTTTGTAATATGTATGAGTTTTCTCCCTCCTGCTTCACTTGTACCATATATCCATGCTTCTCTTGAATAACGGCAACTTCCCGAAGCTTCTGCCATACATTTTCTTGACGACTGATTCGCCTTTGTAATTGCTCTTCAATCCGATTCGTCCTGGTCTTTAAAATAGCATCTACAAGGGTTTCACCACCAATTTGTTCTAAATCCTCTAACACACCTAAAGCAAATTGCTTATAATCCTTCGGAAAGGAATCTTCTCCTTTTTGACTTAGGGCGTATACATATGTTGGTCTTCCCACATGTTGACGTACCATTTTCGACTGAATGATTTCTTCTTGCTCCAGCTTACTTAAATGACGACGTACTGCCATCTCTGTAATCTCCAAAGTTTCAGATAATGCTCCAACGGTTTGTTCTCCATTTATTTTTAAAAGCTGTACAATTTCTTCCTTCGTTGTACGTGCTTCCCCCATTTCTCATCCTTCTCCCTTTTTAGCCGTTTCTATCGATAAAAAAGATCCCCAAAAAGGCTAATGGGGATCTTATCCATACACTTATTCTGCTATGAATGCAGATACAGGTCCTAGTTCCTTTTCTAAGTAACGGCGAATATTCGCAGGGTATTTCTGTACCACAGCGATTTGTTTTTGAATCGTCGTATATAATTCTTCATGATTCATTTGAATATAATCTTGCATAAGCATTTTCCGAAGAAGAATCACTTCTTTTATTCCTGCTCCTTCTTCTCCACTTATGACTTTTTCATCCATTAAAATATCAATAATATCTTCATAACTTCCTGGGTCACGCATAATAAATCCATCAATCATTGCATTTCCAACATCTAATATGCAATCAATGATAAGATGCGACATACGCTCTAATGCGTAATATTCAAAATCATTTTCATATTGCTTCTTCTCTTGAAATGTATCTACTACTTGTTCTAAACATGTTAATATTTGCTCTATTTTTTTTCTGTCTACAAAGTACATGAATGTCACCTACCTGGAAATTAAAGCATTTACATTTTAATTGTAACCGTTTCTTCTGAAAAAATCGACAATTTTTCGAATTCACCTTTCACGCGTTATTTGTTATAGTTATAACTGTATGATTTTTGAAATTGGAGGAATGCCACCTTGGAACGTGAACTCGCATTAGAAATTGTCCGTGTAACTGAAGCAGCAGCCTTAGCATCCGCACAATGGATGGGCCGCGGAAAGAAAAACGAAGCAGATGATGCAGCAACTACTGCTATGCGTAATATGTTTGATTCAGTAAACATGGCAGGTACTGTTGTAATTGGCGAAGGAGAGCTTGATGAAGCACCAATGTTATATATTGGTGAAAAACTGGGAACAGGTAACGGCCCAGAAGTAGATATCGCCGTTGATCCATTAGAAGGTACAAACATCGTTGCAAAAGGTCTTGCAAACGCAATGGCAGTTATTGCAGTCGCAGATAAAGGAAACCTTCTTCATGCTCCGGATATGTACATGGAAAAAATCGCGGTTGGTCCAAAAGCAGCTGGTAAAATCAGCTTAGATGATCCAATTGAAAAAACAATTGAAATTGTAGCAGAAGCAAACAATAAAAAAATCCGTGACCTAACGGTTATCGTCCAAGAACGTGACCGTCATCAAGAAATTATTGACCGTGTTCGTACAAAAGGTGCACGTGTAAAATTATTCGGTGATGGCGATGTTGGCGCGTCAATCGCAACAGCTCTTCCAGGAACAGGTATCGATTTATTCGTTGGTGTTGGCGGCGCTCCAGAAGGCGTTATCTCTGCAGCAGCATTAAAGTGCCTTGGAGGCGAAATGCAAGCACGCTTAGTACCAATGAACGAAGAAGAAGAAGCACGTTGCCGTAAAATGGGATTAGAAGACCCTCGTCAACTTCTTATGTTAGACGACCTAGTATCTGGTGATGATGCAATCTTCTCAGCAACTGGTGTATCTGCTGGCGAGTTATTAGATGGTGTAAAATTCCTTGGCGGAGACTTAGCAGAAACATATTCTATCGTTATGCGCTATAAAACAAGAACAGTACGCTTTATTAAGACGCATCACCATTTAGATCATAAGCCTCACTTAAACTTAGATATTTAAAAAAGGAGCTTTTGTAGTATGGAAGAACGTTTCTTTCTTTACGACGATACAGTCGATACAAAAACGCGTTTCGTTAGCTTTATGGGAGAAAATGAGCGCCACGATTTAGCGCTTTTATACTCCGATCGTCATTACGGTAAAACAATCGTCCTTGATATGCAACGCAATAAATTTGCAATTATCGGCACTGACGATTTAAACGAACCAGGCTACTTAGAGCACGCTTTTTCTGTATCTGAAGACATTGCAGAAGAACTGCGCTCATTCTTATTCGAACTTATATAGTATTATGCACCAGCTATTATAGAGCTGGTGTTTTTTTACATAATTTATTTTTAATTTTCAATCTTTTGTGTTATACTTATGAGCAAATCTATTTGGAAGAAAGGACGTCTACTACGTATGCCAACATTTACTTTGTAATGGAGCAGCAATTGAATAGCATTACTCTCAAAAAAGCTACATGCTTTTTCAAGGGAGTAGTCTGTTCATTTCCCATTACAAAGGAACGTAACGCATCTGTAGTATGATGTTTTACGGAGGTTCCTATAAGGGGAACCTTCTTTTATTTTTGTCTATTTCTTCTTTATTCATACTGCAAGACATCCAAATAGCTGTATTACGTTCCTTTACCCAATATATACGAGGTGAAGGAAAATGCAGAAAGTACAACTTTCTTGGAATTTATATGAGAATGAATTTGAAACGACGGTCGAAAAGCATTGTAAAAATTGCGGGCATACCACCCTTTTTACTGATACGAACATTCGTAGGCATAACGCAAACGGAAAGAACATTTACCGCTTTGCGATTTATAAATGCCAAAAAGGGCATACGTGGAATAAGAAACTCCACATTTATAAGTCGTTTTCTGAACATGTCGAAACAATCGATGTGTTTCAACAGAAACAAGCTGAAACAACGACTACCGTCTCGATTATGCAATATAAAGAAAATGGCACGACAGAAATAGCCATTGTATTAGAAACAGTCGTGGGCTCCCATCGTATTGATAAAGCACTAGCTGCATACATTTCAGATTTGAGCCGTACGGCAATTGTAGACAAAATCAAAAACGGATACATCCAGTTGAATGGTCAGAAGATGAAATCAAATACAACACTTTCTGAAGGTGACCTCATTTCAATTTGCTTGTAAAAAAGAATTCCTCTTACGCCTACCGTAAGAGGAATTCTTTTTACTTCTTCATTTTTCGTAACACAAAGTATGCACAACCAAAATTACAGTATTCGTATAAGTACTCCGATAATGTACTAATTTTCGTATCATATGTCGCACGTTGGTTACTATCATCAAAAAATCCGCGCAATCTGAGTTGATCGTAACCCCAGTCACCAACGATATAATCATATTTATTTAAAATTTCTGCGTAGCGCTCTTTAAATGCTTCTTCACGAAAACCGTTACGATAGTCTGTAATTACTTCGTACTGAACATTATTTATGTTCATCGTAGCATAACTCTCCTGCTTTTGCTCCATCATAAACTTCCTTTCTAAGCATTCTTCTTTTTATCGTATCACAAAGCATAGCAACCAACAATTTCAAATACAAAAAATTGAAAAGTAGTAAATGCTATGGAGAAGGAGGTGATATCTCGTGAAAAAACAAATTGTACTCTCCCTTCTCACTCTTTCCTTATTTGCAGGTTGCCAAACAGCAAATAAAGCTGAAATGGAACGTGAGGAAGGCAGCCGTGTTCTTGTTTCCAATAAAGATGACATGTATCATACAGAAAATACAAATACGAGGCTTACAAGAGTCGGATACTCTTCTAAGCAAAAGGATGAAGTATCTAACAAACAAGTAGGGGCGATTAACCGTGAGAAAGTAGCAGAAATGATTACAAATATGACTGTAAATCTGCCTGACGTAACAAATGCTGCTACACTTGTCACTGATGATGAAGTATTTGTTGTATATCGTGCCAATACAAGTAATCCCGCACTTGTAACAGATCAAGTGTATAAAACCGCTTTGTCCATCGTTCCTCGCTATTATAAAGGATATGTATCAACAGACCAAAAGTTGATTTCGCAAATTCAAGGACTTCAGTCCGGTACGTTAAATGATAAGGAATATGAACAAAGTCTTGATATGTTAAAGCGTGAAATGAGTAAAAATCCGCATATAAATAACACTCAAAATCCCACGCTAAATGACATGATTAAGAAATAAAAAAGATGGCGGCTGCCTACTTGAGACAGCCCCATCTTTTTTATTTCTTACGATTATCTGCATATACCGCCATAGCATCACACATAAACTGTGCCAATCCTTCTCCAAACTTATCAATATTTTTTGTAAAACGTTCATCATCCACATACATTTGTCCTAATCCTTTGAACGCCTCTAATGAATATTGACCAAAGTCTTGCAAGTACTCATACCATACATGAATTGCTTCTTGTGCTTCTTTAGAATCAGGCGCACCATTCCGAAGCTCCGCTAGCTTTCTATAAATGTTATTAAAGTCTTCTTGCTTTTCCTTAGTCATACCAGCAGCTGTCTTATTTGCTTTATCTATAGCCTTGTCTCCCCATCGTGCGCGAGCTTCCTCTTCATATGGATTATGACTAAAATCGAAGCCTTCAAATTTTTCTTTATTCGTCATTTCAATCTCTCCTTTTGTATGCTTAATTGTCTTATCAATTGTCGCAATCACCTTATCCAGCCTAGCACGCTTCTCAAGCAACATTTTCCGATGCATCTGAAGCGCTTCTTCCCTGTCAAATGAAGGACTACTGATAATTTCTTTAATTTTCTTTAAAGGGAAGCCAAGTTCTTTAAAAAATAAAATTTGCTGCAATCTCTCTAGATTTTCATTGGAGTACAGACGATATCCCGACTCTGTCGTCTCGTCTGGGGTTAGAAGCCCAATTTCATCATAATGATGCAGTGTGCGCACACTAATACCAACTAAATCGGCTACTTCTTTTACCCGCATTTTCATTGTTTCGCCCCCCTCAGTACATACAATAAAGTATTACGCAACGTGAGAGTCAATAGAAAAACTCTTTTTTGATAAAAATAAACGATTTCTTTGATTCGCTGTATAATAGAAGAGTACATACATGAGAAAGTGGTGAAAAATATGATTTCAAATGCTGTAATTGGTAGTATGATTCTTCAACTAGCAATCTCGGTTCTCGTTCCAATTATTGTACTGATTTATTTTCGAAAAAAATATCATATAAACTGGAAAGTAGTTGGAGTTGGTATTCTTATTTTTATTGGATTTACCCAAATCCTCGAAACACCATTCCACCTATTCATGCGCGGAAATCCAGCAACAGCTAAGATTTTAGAAAACCCATTTATCTTTGCGATTTACGGCGGACTTACCGCTGGTATTTTTGAAGAATTAGGACGTTTTGTCGCCTTCTTCTTCCTATTAAAAAAATCTCAAGAGTATAAAGGTGGTCTTGCGTACGGAATTGGACACGGCGGAATGGAATCCATCTTAATTGGTGGTTTCGCTGGACTCCAAACTCTTACCTTTGCAACATCCATTAACAACGGAAGCTTCGCTCAAATGGTTGAAAAATTACCTGAGCTAAGCCGTGTACAAGATGCTTTAATTCAAGCACCTGCTTACTTGTATTTACTCGGCAGCTTAGAAAGAATTATGGCACTTGTCCTGCAAATCGCCTTCACGATGCTTGTCATATACGCAGTAAAACAGAAAAAATATATTTTCCTCGTATATGCTGTGCTATTCCATGCCTTCGTAGACTTCTTTGCAGCTCTTTATCAAAGACAAATAATCAACGTATTTGTTACAGAAGGTATCATCTTTATTTTTACAATTTGCGCTTTCATTCTGATTCGTAAAATGAAGGACAAATTAACAATTGAACCGAAAAAAAGCTAAGTCCATGCGGCTTAGCTTTTTTGTATAGAGGACTTTTTTTCCTATTTGTCGAAGTATGTATGGTCAACTTGAAAAAAATGAGGGATAGATTTTGAAAAAACTTATCGTAGTGCGTCACTGCTCAGCAACTGGACAAGAACAAGAGGCTGAATTAACAATTGCAGGAAAAAAACAAGCACACCTCCTTGCTGATTTCCTCATACAAAATAACCTGCAAATAGAGTCCATTGTTTCAAGCCCTTTCACTCGCGCCATTCAATCCATTACGCCATTCGCATCACAGAACAATTTACCAATCAAAGAAGATGAACGATTAACAGAGCGTATACTGAGCAGTGCTCCAATGAAAGATTGGATACACAAACTAGAATATACCTTTACAAATATAGATATTGCCTTTTCAGGCGGAGAGTCAACAAAACAAGCGATGGAACGTGCCATATCGCTTATTAACGATATTTTAAAACAAGAACATCATATAACGCTGCTTGTTACACATGGAAACTTGTTAACGCTTATTTTAAAACACTTTGATAAACGTTTTGGTTTTAATGAGTGGAAAAACTTAAGCAATCCTGACGTTTACGAAATTACAATCTCTGAACAAACAACAATTCACAGATTGTGGGGGCAGACCGTTGAAAATCGTTACACATGATAACATTGAACAGGAACATATTTGCTGTGCCATGTCAGACAAAAAAGTAAAACGTGGTGTCGAGCTCAAAAAAGCATGGCTAAAAAATCGATTTGAAGAAGGACTTGTGTTCAAAAAGCTAGATGTGAAAGGAAAAGTGTTCATTGAATACATTCCAGCTGAGTATGCATGGGTGCCTATCTCTGCACCAAAATACACATGTATCAATTGCTTTTGGGTCTCAGGGCGTTTCAAAGGGCAAGGATACGGCGCACAGCTCTTAGAAGAATGTATCCAGGATGCTAAAGCGCAAGGAAAGCATGGAATCGTTGTTATTTCTAGTAAGAAAAATAAACCCTATTTATCAGACGGTAGCTATTTAAAGAAAAAAGGGTTTCAAGTATGTGATACAGCACCGCCTTATTTTGAATTACTTGTATACAAATTTGATCCAAGTGCTCCTTCACCCCATTTTACAGCAAGCGCCAAAGATATGAAGATTCCAAATCAAAACGGCTTAGTCGTCTATTATACAAATCAGTGTCCTTATACTGATTATTACATTCATCAAGAATTAACCAATATAACGCAACAATATCACATCCCTTTGGAATGCATTCAGTTGACATCGCGAGAAGATGCGCAGCATGCTCCTTGTGCCTTTACAACATACGGAGCTTTTTATAACGGAAAATTTTTAACACACGAAATTTTAAGTGCGAAAAAATTTGAAAAATTGATGATGAACATAGAGCAAATCTAGAAAGGGGTATTAACAAAATATGTACGAAGAAGTAATCTCTTTATTACATAAAACAAATGCTTCCTACGAAAAATTTGAACACGAACCAGTTCTCGATTACGAAACAGATCGTGTCGTTCGTGAACGGCTTGGCTTACAAGGAACTCCTAGTAAAAGTTTATTTTTAAAATCAAAATCTGGATCCTATTATGTGTTCTTCACATTAGAAGGAACTCGTCTCGAGAGAAACGAAATGAAGGAAATCACAGGAGAGCGCTTATCAATTTGTTCACCTGATGAACTAAGAGAACAAACAGGTTGTATTCCCGGATGCGTCGCTCCTTTCGGCTATTCACAGGATGTAACGATTATTGTGGATCATTCCGTCTATGCCTACGATAAAATTCTAATTACACCGGGTGTCCCAGAATTTACAATTGAATTATCCACAGAAGAATTGAAAAAGATTTTATCCACATGTCAAAATACTGTTTTAGAATATAAGAAAGAGAGCTGATTTCAGCTCTCTTTCTTAGTGAGCACTAGATCCAGACATATTTAGCACAGCTACTCCGCCTATAATAAGCACTAATCCTACTGCCGTTTGCCACGTAAAGACATCTTTCCATACAAGTACACTAATGAGTGCTGTTAAAGCTGTTCCTACCCCTGACCAAATCGCGTACGCCGTACTAAGTTGTATATGCTGCAATGCTTTAGAAAGGAAGAAAAATGCTGAAGCAAACCCTAATACTACTCCTATGCTTGGCAACACTTTTGTAAAACCATTGGATACCTTTAGCATCGTTGTCCCAAATACTTCACTTACAATCGCAATTGCTAAAAATAGAAAAGCCTTCATACTATTTTCCCCCTAAAAAAAGATCCCTCTTAGCAATCTCACTAAGAAGGATTCTTTCTCATTATTTTGCTTCTGCAGTATTTTCCTTCGCAGAACGTACTTGCTCATCTGCATGGTAAGAAGAACGAACAAGCGGGCCAGCTTCACAGTGGCTAAATCCTTTGCTAAGCGCAATTTCTTTTAGCTCTGCAAATTCTGCTGGTGTGTAATATTTAATAACTGGTAAATGCTTTTTAGATGGTTGTAAGTATTGTCCAAGCGTTAAAATATTCACATTGTTCGCACGTAAGTCGTCCATTGCTTCAATTAAATCTTCTCTTGTTTCACCTAGCCCCACCATAATACTAGATTTAGTTGGAATATCAGGTTGCATTTCTTTTGCACGACGTAAAAACTCTAATGAACGATCATATTTTGCTCTTGCGCGAACTCGGTCAGATAATCGACGTACTGTTTCAATGTTATGGTTCAAAATATCTGGTTTTGCATCCATTAACATTTTTAAATTTTCTTCTACCCCGCCCATATCAGATGGTAACACTTCAATAGACGTGAATGGATTATTACGACGAACAGCGCGTACTGTTTCAGCAAAAACAGCTGCTCCGCCATCCTTTAAATCATCACGTGCAACCGCTGTTATAACAACGTGTTTTAAACCCATTTGTACAACAGAATCTGCTACGCGTTCTGGCTCTTGTAAATCAAGCTCTGTTGGTAAGCCTGTTTTAACCGCACAAAAACGACAAGCACGTGTACAAACCGCACCTAAAATCATAAATGTTGCTGTTTTTCTTACAGCCCAACATTCGTGAATATTTGGACATTTCGCCTCTTCACAAACGGTATGAAGCTGCTTAGAACGCATCATTTTCTTTAAGCCTGTATAGTTTTCATTTGTATTTAACTTAATTTTCAACCATTCGGGCTTGCGCTTATATTCTGTTTGTTTTGTCATGTTATCAACTCCGCACAATATGAAATAGTTTACCGTGTTCGCTTCTTTCAATGTAACATATCTATTCTAACGTATGAAAGCGATTTGCTCAAATGAAGATTCCAAGAATTTTTACCAATGATTTACTATAATGAAATATCTCGTATATCCCACACTAAAGAGAGTGATGTTGTGAAAGGAGTTTATTTTCATGCTTCGAAAGATTGCCCTATTTCTTTCTATTTACTTTTTTCTTGGGCAAGGTATTGCCTATGGTGAAGTGGATCAAAAACAAATATACGAAAAACGCATGACACTGTATAAAGAAACTGAAAAAGATACCAATATTCCATGGTATTATGTAGCTGCAATTGATCAATATGAACGCAATATTCGAAGCGTAAGGAAAGATATTCCGAAAAAGCCTGATGCGATCATTTCAATTTACTTCAAACCAGAAGTGTGGTCTGGCCCTGCCAATAGTTCAACTAATGATACTCTCCCCCATACAATTTCTCTATTTGGCGGTATTGGTTTAGATGGAGATAAAGATGGACTAGCAGATGCAAATAACGACCGAGATCTTTTACACACAATGGCAACTATTATTAAAAAACAAGGTACATCAGAAGATCGTATGAAAATTATGCTATGGGAATATTATAGACGTGCAAAAACGGTTGAATTAATTACCAAGTATGCTCGTATTTATAAGCACTATGGCCGCATTAACTTAGAAGGAAATGCTTTCCCTCTTCCTGTCAATAGCGATAATAGTTACCGTAGCACATTTGGCGCTGGGCGTAGTTTTGGCGGAAGGCGTATTCATGAAGGCACCGATATTTTTGCAGGCTATGGCGTACCAGTAAGATCTACTTGCTACGGCATTATTGAAACAAAGGGTTGGAACCGCCTTGGCGGCTGGCGCATCGGCATTCGCGATTTATATAACAATTATCATTATTACGCACATTTAGGCGGGTTTTCAAAAGAAATACAACTTGGACAAATTGTCGAACCAGGAAAAGTCATTGGCTTTGTCGGTAGCACAGGTTACGGTCCCCCTGGCACAGCTGGGAAGTTCCCTCCACACTTACATTTTGGATTATATAAGGACAACGGATATACAGAGTGGGCTTTTGATCCATATATGCATTTAAGTTTGTGGGAGCGAAAAGAACGTGCGAATTTAAAAAACAACCGTAGCTAATCGCTACGGTTGTTTCCTTATAAATCCACGATATCTTTTCAAACTTATTCATCCGCTTTCTTCCCTTTACTATCTGGTACAAAAACTCCGCCGCTTCCATAATAAGATGGTACCTCACCTTGTACGATCCGCGTTGCAATTGGAATATTTTGTTTTACTGTAATTTCTTTTGTACGAAATGGGATAATTACCTGTAGCGTAACATTCACTTCCATAACAACTTCAATCGCCGTATTGTTAATTCCATGTGGTTTTACATTTTGCTTAATATCCGTACTTACATGACCAATTGTTGTAAAATCAATTGGAATATCTGGCCCTAAATTACCAAGAAGTGCATTATCCGTTATGCGTCCAAGAGGAACAGACATCGACACGCCGCTCTCTTCCGGCAGACCGAGCGCCTTCATATCCCCCTTCTCCACTTGATGCAAATATTTTTCTATGTATGCAGTAGTCGATGTCAAAATCTCATTTACTTGTTTTGTATTTAAATCGATTGTAGATACTTTTCCATTCTTATCATTTTGTACTTTCATTAATGAATCGACATCAAATCCTTCATTAATTCGATCCTTTACCGCTTTTGTCATCACAATCGTTGCCATTTTATGTGTCTGCATTTCCCCATACTTAATCAATGTAGGTTGAATACTTTTATTCACAATCCAGAACCCTTGTAAAGTTAACAATAAAAAAAGGATAAACGAAATGAGTAGTACATGCCGAAAAGGAAGCGGTCCTTTTCGAAACCGCGAAGCTTTTGGACGAAATGTACGCATAACAAAACCCTCCTTCTTATATCATTTCTATGCAAGAAAGAGGGACGATATATGCTTATATCATTTTTAATAACGCATCTTTTCCAATTGTTCCTGCTGGAATGCCTAAAGCTTCAGCTCCGGTCGTTACCGATTCAAGCGGCGCTTCAAGAAGCTGCTCAATCGTTCTCACCCCAACTGCGCGGCCAGCAATAATTCCTCGGTCTCCTAACTTCTCGTTTAGTAGACCAACATCTAAAGCACCACACATAATATATCCTTTATCGCTCATAACAGCCAGCAAATTTGTTTTCGGAAGCTTTACACTAACAGCTATAAACGTATAGTTATCAATGATAATTGGTTCAACATTCACCATAGTTCACACACTCCCCTCTTTCTTATCTTTATGAAAAGAGAAAAATGGGTGTTACAAATTAACTAGCCTATAATTTAATTGAAGAATTATGAGTTATCAACATCTCCGTTAACACATCTCTTAATAACTCTGGCATATAATATTGCTTTTCAGAAAGTGTGGATAGTTCTGGGTATAAGTACCCAAATGTAAACATGTCAATCGTTCCGACAGTGTATATACGCTCTAGCTCTAAAGATTCTCCATTGATTAATACATCTTTGAGTAAAATTTTATTTCCAGGAATCTTATCTGGGATAACTTCGAGGCCATCATAAATCATTTTTCCCATCACTTTTCCGCGAAAGCCCAGACCTTTCACTTCAAGCTGTTCCATATTTGGACGACGTGCTTTTAAAATAACTTCTCTTAATACTTTACCAGACACTTGCAATGCACATGGATTAATAGGATGTGGACAAATGCGGTGGATATCCCCGCGCGTTACAATCCCTTCTTTTAACCCTTCTAATAATACACCCGCATTCACCATGCCAACTTCAGCATTACACCACTCTTTTAATGCGCTTGCCAGCATACTAGCAAATGGTGTTTCCTTAAACCAATCAATTGGTAATGGCTCCTTCAATTCAATTACAGGCTCTGCCATTATGTTTTTACTTTCTTCTTGTAACATCTCAATTGTGGATAACGGTTTGCTATAAGCACTTAAACGCTCTGTTTTAATCGCTCTACCATCCTTTTTCAACACCTGCCCGGTTTCCTTATCCACAGTAAGCTGCACATGGCCGACGTAACGCCCCCACTTTTCACAGCAACAAAGCAAAGTTCCATTCACGAGAACACTACGCTCAAATAGGTGATGTGTATGCGCTCCTAAAATCACATCGATATCATAATTCTCCGCCATATACTCATCGGCACTTTTCCCAAGATGCGAAAGTACAATTGTAATATGCGCTTTATCCTTTACTTCTGCCAAAATGGATTCTAAATGTATCATCGGATCTTCAATATGCCAACCTAGCATTTCATAAAAATCAGGATAAGCTACCGTTAAACCGATAAAAGCTACCGTAATTCCATCTGTAGTTGTATGGAGAGTATACGGTTTCGCCCAATGAGGACGCGTTCCATCTCTTTCAAATAAATTAGCTACAAGCACCTCAAAATTCGCTTCACCATATAAATGTTCAAGATGATCTTTCGCTAATGTAATTCCTTCATTATTTCCTATCGTTACATAATCATATAACGCCTCGTTTAATAATTTCGTATTACCTTGTCCATTCGTTGCTTCCGTTATGCGATGAAAACGATCCACATGATCGCCAATATCTAATGTAAAAACAGACTCTCCCACTTTCTGTCTACGCTTTTTCTCTTCTTGCACAAATCGAGAAATCCCCGGCCAGTTTTCAAAATGACTATGTATATCATTTGTATGATAAAGGTGAATGATTGTTTCTTTATTGATATCCAGAGAAAAAACCTCCTCTCAGTTCCTTACTGCCTTTTACGCTATGCGCTTGCGATAATCCTGTAAATACTTTTCGCCTTTTCTTGCTATTTTACATTGTACTCTCATTAAAGGAAAAAGCAAAAGATTCTCCTCGGTCTCATATACAACATGATTATCATAAAAGGATAATAACTATCCATATTGATTTAACGCTACTAATTGTTGTTTATCGTCAATCGATCGATATATTTGCAACCAAGTAAAAAGCGCCCTGTAAACAGGACGCTTCGGACGTATATGCTATCTTTAATTATGACTAATATTAGCGGTTGGGTATAATGTCGTTCCTCCAATTGAAACTTTTATTTCATTTGTTAATGGAACATTTTGTTCATTAATAATTGTTCTCCACCATTCCCATGCAAGACCTGTACATTCTCTCGCTACGACTTTTACATTTTTTGAATTCGGCGGAAGTGGTATGACTGTAGAGTAATGAGCCGTTTTGTCTCTGCCGTTTCCTTCCCAAGTCTTATGTGTTAGTACTTCTTTTCCATTTTGATCATATGAGAATTCATCCCAAGATACGTCAAATTGAGCAACATATGCCCCATAATGATCAAGCGTCATTTTAGCACTGGAATATTCTGTAGTTGTAGTCTCAATATAATCTGTATTGTTATGAACAGCAGCAGTTGCGTTATCTTTTAAGAAAGTGCTTGTATATGAAATTGGGTATGCTGGGTTTTTAGGGCTTAATTCTGCATTATCTTTAATGATATTTCGTATTTCATTAAAATCTTTTGTAACAACTTTGTTATGCTCTTTTGCATCTCCACCTAATACTACAGCAGTAAAGGTGCTGTCTTCAAAAATATCTTTGTACTGCCCACTCGTTTCAACACTGTTATCCTTAAGTAAGGCTTTAAAAGCAGCTTGTACATCTTTGCTCTTAGAAGTTGTTTCTAATTTCACATAAACTGTTCTACCATAAGCTACATTTGACACCATAACAGGCGGAGCCGTATTACTTACCCCTTTACGAGTTAACTCTGGAAAAGTAACACTATTATCAAAAAGATCTGATGGATTGTTAGGTAGTTCTGCACTTACGGTATAGAATATTTGCTTATATGCCGCAACCATCACTTTTTTCTCTCCATTTGCAATCGCATTAAAGTCAATGTTCAGCCCATTATCAAGATATTTAGCGTTAACATTAAGAGCACTTGCTATTTGAGATTTACTATACACCATAGATTCTGTATACTGCATTCTTGCAGGTAATGTATGTGTTGTTGAATACTTTTCATTCCAAGTAGATACTAAATCATCTACTGCTCCAGACACATTACTATATGTTGGATTTTGGACAGTTATTGTATTTTCTTTTCTCATGCCAGGTAAGTCTATACTAATATTCAAAGGTTTTCTCTTAGCCACTAATAAACTAGGTTGATTATCTGCAAAAGCTTTATTTGCAAGTTGTACTGCTCCTGGATAAGTACGATTAGCCACAGAATCAATAATCGAAATATCGACTGGTGAAGTTGTAAGTGATTTTTTCTCACGTTCAACTACTACAAATTTACCATTTGAATTTATACTTTCCTTCGGAACAAAACTCTCTACTTTATCACCATTTACTGCTAAAACCTCTTGATTATTATACTTTAGATTTGCTATTCCAGTATCAATGTCACTAGCTTGTTTTGATGTATTAGCTGAATTACTTTTAGGTGTTTCAGCGAAGGAAATAAACGAATAATTAATAGTGCAAAAGCCGATTAGTAAACTTGCTAGTAATTTTGTTCCCTTAGAATTACTTGGAATTTTCACAATAATTCCTCCTTTTTATTATGAAAATTATATCACGCAATTTTAATATTTGTATATTGATAAATTTTTTTATTATTCACTCAAAATAGACAGTTTTTCAGTGGCTTCCATGCACCCGATCCTTTTTATTTCTTAACATAAGCCTATAAAGCAAAACCTTTATCATACAATTTTGATATTTTTATATTGATAAAAATTTTTTATTCACTCAAAGTAGACAGTTTTTCAGCCGCTTTTCACATGTCGAACATCATCGCAAAGTCTTTATCCCGCATTAACAAGCAGTAAAGGCTGAAGAAGAGCGGGGAAGAAAACTGCCCGTAAAAGCCCGATCGGTTCAACTAACCCTCAGTAAGAAAAACATCACTGAGGGAAGTTTCACTTTATATCATGTCAAAGCGCCGATATATTTGCTCCAATAAAAAAGTGCCCTGTAAACAGGGCACTTCTACTTTTAAATTAACCGATAGAACCTTCCATCTCAAACTTGATTAGGCGGTTCATTTCAACTGCGTATTCCATTGGAAGTTCGCGAGTGAATGGCTCGATGAAGCCCATTACGATCATTTCTGTAGCTTCTTGCTCAGAAATACCGCGGCTCATTAGATAGAATAATTGTTCTTCTGATACTTTTGATACTTTCGCTTCATGCTCAAGTGAAACGTAATCGTTTTTGATTTCGTTGTAAGGAATTGTATCAGATGTAGATTGGTTATCCATGATTAACGTGTCACACTCGATGTTAGAGCGAGAGTTTTTCGCTTTTGGTCCGAAGTGTACAATACCACGGTACGTTACTTTACCACCATGTTTTGCAATCGATTTAGAAACAATTGTTGAAGATGTATTTGGTGCTAAATGAATCATTTTCGCACCAGCATCTTGATGTTGGCCTTTACCAGCAATCGCGATAGATAATGTTAAACCACGAGCGCCTTCGCCTTTTAAGATAACTGCTGGGTATTTCATCGTTAATTTAGATCCGATGTTACCGTCAATCCATTCCATCGTTGCGTTTTCTTCACAAACCGCACGTTTTGTAACTAGGTTATATACGTTGTTCGCCCAGTTTTGGATTGTAGTGTAACGGCAATATGCATCTTTCTTAATGATGATTTCTACTACCGCACTGTGCAGTGAGTTTGTTGTGTAAACAGGAGCTGTACAACCTTCTACATAATGTACATGTGCGCCTTCGTCTACGATGATAAGCGTACGTTCGAATTGTCCCATATTTTCAGAGTTAATACGGAAATACGCTTGAAGTGGTGTTTCAACTTTAATACCTTTTGGAACGTAGATGAATGATCCACCAGACCAAACTGCAGAGTTTAATGCTGCGAATTTGTTGTCAGTTGGTGGGATTACTTTTCCGAAATGCTCGCGGAAAATATCTTCGTTCTCTTTTAATGCGCTATCTGTATCTTTGAATACGATTCCTAGAGCTTCTAGATCTTCTTTCATGTTGTGGTATACAACTTCAGATTCGTACTGCGCTGATACACCTGCTAAATATTTTTGCTCAGCTTCTGGAATACCTAATTTATCAAATGTCGCTTTAATTTCATCAGGTACTTCGTCCCAAGACTTCTCAGACTTCTCAGATGGTTTTACATAGTACGTAATTTCATCGAAATCTAAGTCGTTTAAGTCGCCGCCCCATTGTGGCATTGGCATTTCATAGAACTTATCCAGTGATTTTAAACGGAAGTCTAACATCCACTGTGGTTCTTCTTTCATACGTGAAATCTCTTCAACGATTTCTTTTGTTAAACCGCGTCCAGCACGGAAAATCGAAACGTCTTTATCCTTGAAACCATATTTATAATCGCCGATATCTGGCAGTTGCTTCGCCATGTTGGTATGTCCCTCCTTAGATAACCTCGTGTTTAGGACCCTCTTACATTACTTATCTTCGTTTAAGCCTTTTTCTAAAGCTTTCCAAGCTAATGTTGCACATTTAATACGTGCAGGGAACTTGCATACGCCTTGTAATGCTTCAATATCTCCTAAATCTACGCTGTCATCATACTCTTTTCCTAGCATCATGTCAGAGAAAATTTTAGAAAGCTTTAGTGCTTCTTCAATTTTCTTTCCTTTTACTGCTTGTGTCATCATCGAAGCTGAAGACATGGAGATTGAGCATCCTTCTCCTTCAAACTTCGCTTCTTGTACAATTCCATCTTCTACCTTCATCGTAAGTTGAATACGATCGCCGCAAGTTGGATTGTTTAAGTTAACGGTAACACTATCCTCTAACACGCCATGGTTACGCGGATTTTTATAATGATCCATAATAACTTGACGATATAACGTATCTAAATTATTAAATGACATTTGTGAAATACTCCTTTGTTTTCGTTAGCGCTTCAACAAATGTATCGATTTCTTCTTTTGTATTATATAAATAGAAGCTTGCACGTGCTGTAGAAGAAGCTTTTAGCCACTTCATTAGCGGCTGTGCACAGTGATGACCTGCGCGAACCGCAATACCTTCTACATCTAATACTGTTGCTACATCATGCGGATGTACCTCATCAATATTAAATGTAACAAGACCAGCGCGATGCTTTGGACCATAAATTGTAACGCCATCTACTTCTGATAGTCTTTCTAAAGCGTACTGCGCTAATTCATGTTCATGCTTTTCAATATTATCAAGACCGATTTCTTCTAGAAAATCAATTGCCGCTCCAAGTCCGATCGCATTACCGATAATCGGTGTACCTGCTTCAAACTTCCACGGAAGCTCTTTCCACGTAGAATCTTGTAAGTCTACGAAATCAATCATTTCGCCGCCAAATTCAACTGGCTCCATATTGTCTAGCAATTCTTTCTTACCATATAATACGCCGATACCTGTAGGCCCGCACATTTTATGAGCGGATAATGCGTAGAAATCACAATTTAAATCTTGTACATCTACTTTCATATGAGGTGTACTTTGCGCACCGTCTACAACCATAATTGCACCGTTTTGATGAGCGATTTCTGCAATTTCCTTTACAGGGTTAATCGTTCCAAGTACGTTAGACACATACATGATAGAAACGATTTTTGTATTCGGTGTAATTGTTTGACGAGCATCTTCAATAGAGATTGTTCCGTCTGGTTGAAGCGGAAGATATTTTAAAGTCGCGCCTGTTTTCTTCGCAACTTGTTGCCACGGAATGATGTTACTATGGTGCTCCATGTAAGAGATGACAATCTCATCGCCTTCTTTTACATTTTCCAGGCCATAGCTCGCTGCTACTGTATTTAATGCAGTTGTTGTTCCGCGCGTGAAAATAATTTCTTCCATTGATTTCGCGTTAATAAACTTGCGAACTTTCTCACGTGCACCTTCATACGCATCGGTAGCTTTTGTACCGAGCGTATGAACACCGCGATGCACGTTAGAATTATATTCTTTATAGTAACGTTCTAACGTTTCAATGACTTGAATTGGTTTTTGAGAAGTTGCTGCACTATCGAAATAAACAAGTTGTTTGCCGTTTACTTTTTGATCAAGAATTGGAAACTGTTTGCGTATTTCATGAATATCCATTAGCGAACTTTCCTTTCAATTACCTCAACAAGCTGTGCTTTTACTCCTTCAATTGGAAGCTCATTTACTACAGGTGCTAAGAATCCATGGATGACTAAACGTTCTGCCTCTTTCTTCGGAATACCACGGCTCATTAAGTAGTATAGTTGTACTGGATCTACGCGGCCTACAGAAGCTGCGTGACCTGCCATTACATCGTCCTCATCAATTAGAAGAATTGGGTTTGCATCACCGCGTGCTTTTTCATTTAACATAAGAACACGAGAAGATTGTTGTGCATTTGATTTAGATGCACCGTGTTCAATCTTACCAATTCCGTTAAAGATAGATGTTGCACTATCTGTTTGTACACCGTGTTTTAAGATGAAACCTTCAGAGTGTTTACCGAAATGAACAACTTTCGTTGTAAAGTTTTGCGTTTGGTTACCACGGCCAATTGTTACTGTTTTTGTATCAGCAAATGATCCGTCGCCCATTAAGTTCGTTACGTTCTCTGAAATTGTATTTCCGTCATTCATAAGACCTAATGCCCACTCAAGACGGCCGTCACGACCAACAACGCCGCGGCGATTTACATAAGATGTTACATCTTTCGCTAATAGATCAACTGCACCAAATTTCACTTGTGCACCTTGTTCTACAATTACTTCAGCCACGATATTTGCAATACCTGTAATATTTTCGTTTGCTACGTAGTTTTCTACGTATGTTGCAGAACTGTTCGCATCTGCAACAAATAGTACATGGTTATATACGTTTGCTTCTTCGCCATCTACTAAGAAAACAGCTTGAAGTGGTGTTTCAAGAACAACGTTTTTTGGAACATATACAAATGCACCGCCGTTGATTAATGCTGCATGAAGTGCTGTTAAACGATGTTCATCCACTTTCACGCCGTCTTTCATTAAGTACTTTTGTACTAATTCAGCGTGCTCAGTTGCAGCTGTTACGATATCTGTGAAAATAACGCCTTTTTCTTTCGCTTCATCAGCTAAAGAAACAAATGCAGTTGTACCAGTGCGCCCCACTAATACGCTGTTATTTTCATCGATTAAATTTTTCACTGCTTCTGGAAGTTCCTCTAAAGAACTTACAGGCTCTTGCTTAAGGGTAGCGCCTTTTCCGATAAAGTCCCATTTATCAATTTTCGTTTTATCAGGCGTTGGCATTGGAAGTTCAGTTGCTTGTGCAAGAGCTTGTAAGCGGAACTCAGTCAACCAAGCAGCTTCGTTTACTTCGCTAGCGCGCTGACGGATTGTTTCTTGATCGAAAGGTAATGTACCGATTGTCATGTTTATGCTCCTCTCTTACGCTTCTTGCTCTGCTGTTTCGTCTTCAATACCTAATTCTTTTTTGATCCAGTCGTAACCTTCAGCTTCTAAACGTTGTGCAAGCTCAGGGCCACCAGATTTAACAATGCGACCGTTCATCATAACGTGAACGAAGTCTGGAGTGATGTAGTTTAATAAACGTTGGTAATGCGTAATCATTAGGCAACCGAACTCTTCGCCGCGCATTTCGTTAATACCTTTAGATACAACTTTTAATGCATCGATATCAAGACCAGAGTCGATCTCATCTAAGATTGCGATTTTTGGCTCAATCATCATTAATTGAAGAATTTCGTTACGTTTTTTCTCACCGCCAGAGAAACCTTCGTTTAAGTAACGTTGTGCCATTTCTGGATCCATTTCTAGGAATTCCATATTTTTATCTAATGTACGGATAAATTTCATAAGAGAAATTTCATCGCCTTCCTCGCGTCGTGCATTAATTGCAGAACGTAAGAAGTCAGCGTTTGTTACTCCGCTAATTTCACTTGGATATTGCATTGCTAGGAATAGCCCCGCTTGTGCGCGCTCATCTACTTCCATTTCTAATACATCTTCACCGTCGATTACGATGCTACCTTCTGTTACTTCATATTTTGGGTGACCCATAATTGCAGAAGATAAAGTTGATTTACCTGTTCCGTTAGGTCCCATAATTGCGTGGATTTCTCCACCTTTTACTTCAAGGTTTACACCTTTTAAAATTTCTTTACCATCGATTGATACATGTAAGTCTTTAACCGTTAATGTAGAACCAGCCATCTCAATACCTCCATTAATCCTCTATATACATTTTAAAAATTCCTAAAACATTCACATTCTCATTTTATTCTCATTCTAATTTTATATCAAATAAAATGATATCGCAAACACTGAAAAAAAGTAACAATTTTTTCACAAATGTATATACGCATTTTCCTCACGTCCTACTATGATACACCTTTCTTCTTATTTATATAAAGAAAAAAGGGCCAGATATTTCCTGGCCCTTTCCTGTACCTATTCACTTACTGGAAGTACTGCTCCCTTGTACTCTTTCTTAATAAAATCTTGAATTTCTTTCGAATGTAACACTTCTACAAGCTCTTTAATTTCTTTTCTATTTTCGTCACCTTTACGAACGGCAATAATATTTGCATAAGGAGACTCTGATCCTTCAATAGCAATTGCATCTTTTGTTGGGTTTAATTTTGCATCAATTGCATAGTTTGAGTTAATAAATAACGCATCACCTTCATTATTTTCGTATAACTTTGGTGAAAGCCCTGGCTCAACATCTGTTTTAAACTTCAAGTTCTTTGGATTCTCGACAATATCTTTGACTGTTGCTTTAACGATATCTACACCATCTTTCAGTTTAATGACGCCGCCTTTTTGCAATAATGCAAGCATACGACCACGTTCTGCTACGTTATTACTCATAATTACCGTTCCGTCATTTGGAAGGTCTTTTAAACTTTTATACTTCTTAGAATAGATTCCCATCGGTTCTAAATGAATTTTTCCTGCACTTACAATTTTATATCCTTTTTCTTGAATCTCTTTATCTAAATAAGGGATATGTTGAAAATAATTCGCATCAATGTCTTTATCAGCTAACGCTTTATTTGGTAATACATAATCTTGGAATTTTTTAATTTTTAGTTTAATACCTTTTTTCTCTAAAATAGGCTCTGCTTTTTCTAAAATAACAGCATGTGGTACATTAGATGCTCCCACAACAAGTGTCTTTTCATCTTTCCCGCCGCAAGCAGCTAATGCAAATACAAAGACTGCTATAAAAATGGATAATATAATTTTCTTCACAAGATTCCACCCTCTTTTTTTGTAATTTTTAGAATTTTTATCGTATATGAGTTTTACTAGGTACAAAATAAGAGCTGGCATTTACCAGCCCTTTTTATAACCTATTATTCTTTTACAGGAACAACAGCTCCCTTATATTCTTTATTAATAAAGTCTTCGATTTCTTTAGAATGTAACACTTCTATAAGAGCTTTAATTTCTTTTTTATCTTTATCGCCTTTACGAACGGCAACTACGTTTGCATATGGAGAGTCATTTCCTTCAATTGCAATCGCGTCTTTCTCTGGGTTTAATTTTGCATCAATCGCATAGTTTGAGTTAATTAAAACCGCATCGCCTTCTTTATTGTTATACACTTGTGGTAATAAACCAGGCTCAATATCTGTTTTGAACTTCAAGTTTTTCGGATTTTCTGCAATATCTTTCGTAGTTGCTTTAACAGGATCTAGACCATCTTTAATTTTTAAAATACCTTCTTTTTGTAAGATTGCTAAACCACGTCCATGGTCAGCAACAGAGTTACTCATAATAATTGTTGCTCCGTCTGGAAGGTCTTTTAAGCTTTTATATTTTTGAGAATATACTCCTATTGGCTCTAAGTGAATTTTCCCTGCTACTTCAAAATCATATTTTTTATCTTTTATTTCTTTTTCTAAGTATGGAATGTGCTGGAAGTAGTTTGCATCTAAGTCCTTATCTGCTAATGATTTATTCGGAAGCACGTAGTCTTGGAATTTTTCAATTTTTAATTCAATTCCTTTTTTCTCAAGTAAAGGTTTTGCCTTTTCTAAAATAACAGCATGCGGTACGTTAGAAGCTCCCACAACAAGTGTCTTTTCATCTTTATCTTTCCCACCACAAGCTGCTAGCCCAAAAATTGAAGTTGAAATAAGTGCTGTAAGTAATAATTTTTTCATGATATAAACACCCTTCCCCGTTTTATTTTATCGTTTATCAATTCGAGTTGTAACAAAATCACCAATAAATTGAATCAAGAAAACAACGAGTAATACACAAATTGTTGCTACAATGGTCACATCGTTATTTCCACGCTGGAATCCTTCTAAATATGCCAGTGTACCAAGCCCACCAGCACCTACAACACCAGCCATTGCTGTATAACCTACTAGAGCAATTGTCGTTACCGTAATACCAGATACAAGCGCTGGTAGCGATTCCGGAATCAATACCTTCCAAATAATTGTGCTTGTTTTCGCTCCCATTGCCTTTGAAGCTTCGATCACGCCTTTATCAATTTCACGAAGTGCGATTTCAACCATCCTTGCATAAAACGGTGCTGCTCCAATAATTAAAGCTGGTAGTGCTGCGCTTGCTCCAAGAATTGTTCCAAGAAGAATCTTCGTAAATGGAATTAATAAAATAATTAAAATGATAAATGGAATAGAACGAAAAATATTTACAAATGCTCCAATCCCTGTGTGAATCGCTTTGTTTTCCCACAAATTATCCTTTGCCGTCATGAAAAGTAACAATCCTAAAATAAGACCGAAACCAAATGTCGCAAATGCTGCGATTGCCGTCATATATAATGTTTCACCTGTCGCTTCTAGCATTTGATTCCAATCTACATTTGCGAGTAACTTATCCATGTGTAATCACCTCCAGCTCTACTTGATCTTGATGTATTCCTTGAATTGCTTGCTGGATCGCTGTTTCCTCACCGTTTAAATGAACGACTAAACTGCCGTAAGAGCCGTTATTCGTTTGTGCGATATTCCCTTGCAAAATGCTAACTTCAATATCACTGCGTTGCATTAGCCTTTGAAGTACTGGACGTTCTACCGCTTCACCAATAAACTGCAAGCGAATTACTTTTCCATCTGGATACTTTTCTATTAAATTCTCAATCGTTTCATTTGTATCTTCTGAATCAGTTAACTGCTGTACAAATCGTTTTGTAATATCCTGTTTTGGATTACGGAATACGTCAAGTACAGGACCACTTTCTACAATCTTCCCTTTCTCCATTACCGCAACGCGATTACAAATTTTTCGAATTACGTGCATCTCATGTGTAATTAGTACAATTGTCAAACCGAGGCGCTTATTAATATCTAATAGTAAATCTAAAATTTGATCTGTCGTTTCTGGATCAAGAGCCGAAGTTGCTTCATCACATAGAAGAACTTTCGGATTATTCGCTAACGCTCTCGCGATACCGACACGCTGCTTTTGCCCACCGCTCAATTGAGATGGATATGCGTCTCCTCTTCCTTCTAATCCAACAAGACGAATTAACTCTTCCACACGTTTTCTTCTTTCCGCTTTATCAACACCCGCAATTTCAAGTGGAAAAGCGATATTTTCACGTACAGTTCGTGACCAAAGTAAGTTGAAATGTTGAAAAATCATTCCGATTTCTTGTCTTGCCTTGCGAAGTTCATTACCAGTAATTGCTGAAATAACACGATTAGCTATCGTGATCTGTCCGGAAGTTGGTTTCTCTAATTGATTAAACAACCTAATCAAAGAGCTTTTTCCAGCACCACTATATCCAATAACACCAAAGATTTCGCCTTTCTCTATTTGTAAATTGGCATTATCCACAGCAGTGACATCACCGCTTTTTGACTTATATATTTTCTTTACATTTTCTAATAAAATCATGATGTTCACCCCTTTTTGTATTTAAAAAGCGTAAGCGGCTCGCTCAGGTTCACTCTACAATTTTTTTATTTTTTCATGTGAGTAATCTTTCGCTCTAGCTCCTCTTATTATTCGAATGTCCTCCTCATTCAAACAACAAAAAAACCTTTCTGCCCCTAGAATGAGCAGAAAGGTTTATATGCATATATCAACATGATCCCTTCCTCTCATCTCTCAAAGCATTTGCTTTGCAGGAATTGGCACCATTTCAACATAAAAGTTGACGGTTGCCGGGCTTCATAGGGCACAGTCCCTCCACCTCTCTTGATAAGAGAAATCAGATTAAATTTTCGTCTGATTTGAAATTTATTAAATTGTCTATATTTTATGACTTGAATTGTATCAACATACACTCACTATGTCAACAAAAAAAATCGCAAAAAGTAAAACTTCAGAATATTAAGCACCTACTCGCATTGGTTTACATATGTGAAATACTGATTCTAATAATAGCATCGTACGATACGTTCCGTTATATTGAACACATCCGCTATTCACCAATGTTTGTAACCTAATATTCCCAGCAACTAACCTCCGTAAGTTTTCTTCCTGAAAGCAAATCAATTGTTCTGTTCCGCGCGCCTCTTTCAAAACTTGTATATACTCTCTTGAAATTTGAAGTGAGCACCTCTCGTCTCCTAAACGAAAATTGATTGTTTTTTCCCCTTGCCGAAGAAGCGGTTCTAAATGGTATTGTGCATTAGCATATGTTACAAATGATTGAAGCAACGAATATAATCCCATTCTAGTCACATCCTTCATATCACTTTCTACTAATACCATTCCATCTTCTCAAAGAGCAATCCTGTTACTTTCTCTCGACAAATAACGTACCACTTCTATCTTTCAGGCATATTTCCCAAGAAATATGTCGAGGCGGCAAAAACTTTGCCACCTACTGTAATTCTTTATATAAATATTCAACCGAATGAAATGCATATATTTTCTTTATAAGTGTTCCCCGCTCAAATACGAGTAAACAAGGTACACTTTCTACTTCATACTCTCGCGCTAAATGAGGTGCATAGTTTAAATCTAACATTCCTATTTCCAATTCAGATATAGTAGCTTCTACCACTGTTAACATCTTCTTTGCTAATTGGCATGTTCCACACATCGGTGTATATACATATAATACTGTTTTTTCTTGGTCTGCTATTAGAGCTGTTACTTCAACACCTGTCCAGTCAATCACTTCTATCATTCCTTACCGTAAATATTCTGTATAAACGTCAATGTCAGCTCCCCATAATACGTTCGCTAAATGATTAGAAGGAGCAGTTGCCACTTCACGATACGAACGATCAATGTAAATATGCTCAGCTTGCGGGAATTCTTTCCGAAATTGTTTTCTAAGCTTCTCTCCTGCGGCATCAGCATCCACTAGTACATATACATCTTTATCAAAAAACTGATCAATGAGTTCATCCATTTTCGACAAACCAATTGTACCATTTGTACAAACAATTTCCACTGGTTCCCGAATAATAGATTCAATCTTTCTTCTATCTGATTTTCCTTCGACAATAATGACTTTCTCTACATAGACCATATGTCATCACCCGATCACCATATACTATAAAAACAACCTTACTTTAGTATATAGTATATTCGATATTTTCATGTTGTTTCCTGTTTATTTTTGCAAAGAAAAGCGGAAGCGGCTCGCTCAGAACAGGAAGACGTTGGAGCTTCTGACAAAGAGGCGCCCTTTGCCTCGCAGGAAGGAGCGAAACGACCGACTGTTCTTGCCGCTGAAGCTAGACATCAAAAAAAAGCGGAAGCGGCTCGCTCAGAACGGGAGGACGTTGGAGCTTCTGACGAAGAGGCGCCCTTTGCCTTGCGGGAAGGAGCGAAACGACCGACTGTTCTTGCCGCTGAAGCTAGACATCAAAAAAAAAGCGGAAGCGGCTCGCTCAGAACGGGAGGACGTTGGAGCTTCTGACAAAGAGGCGCCCTTTACCTCGCGGGAAGGTGCGAAACGACCGACTGTTCTTGCCGCTGAAGCTAGACATCAAAAAAAGCGGAAGCGGCTCGCTCACAGTGCAAAATAAAAGGGACAGCACATAGGCTGTCCCTTTTATTTCGATTAAAATTAGTCTTGGTTTGTCATTTCTGCGTATTGTTCTGCAGATAATAACTTCTCTACTTCACTTGCATCAGAAAGTTCAACTTTAACCATCCATGCACCTTCGTACGGAGATTCGTTAACAAGTTCTGGTTGATCGCTTAATTCTTCGTTTACTGCCACAACTTTACCACTTACAGGTGCGTATAATTCAGAAACTGTTTTAACAGATTCTACGCTGCCGAATGGCTCGTCAGCTTCAATTGTTGCACCTACTTCAGGAAGTTCAACGAATACGATATCGCCTAACTCACTTTGTGCGAAATGAGTAATACCGATAACAACTTGGTTGCCTTCAGTTTTTACCCATTCGTGTTCTTCAGAGTAACGTAAATGATTTGGAATGCTCATGACTGTACCTCCAGTGAATGTATTAATTATGTAAAAATACCTTATTGGTACTTTTTCCACACACTTTCAAACTGCTCCTCGTTAAAACCAAGTGTTACATTCGTACCATCTGTTACGATTGGACGTTTAATCAACATGCCATCAGATGCTAAAAGCTCAAACATTTCGTCTTCACTTGCTTCCTTTAACTTATCTTTTAAGCCAAGTTCACGGTAACGCATTCCACTTGTATTAAAGAATTTTTTTAATGGCAATTCACTTTTTGCATGTAAATTACGCAAATCTTCTTTTGACGGTGGATTTTCAACAATATGAATCATTTCATATGCTACATCGTTTGCCTCAAACCATTTTTTCGCTTTTTGACATGTGCCACACTTTGGATATGAATAAAATGTTACTGTCATAAATTCACCTACTTTTTGCTAACCTTTATCTTTATCATATAGAAAACATTCTATTATTTCAAACGATTCTTCTCCAAACTTTAACTTATTTCGTCACAATTTTCTTTTCCCCTGCAAATTTTCCTTATTTTCCGCCATTTTTATATTTAAAATATTTTCCTCTCAATTTATCGTGTATGTTAAACACGAACATATATCTTAAACAAACGTTTATTTGATAGATTAAACACCATAAAGTGAAACTTTAATCAGCGGGGTTTTCTTCATCCTCCACTGATTATTAGCCCTCACTAATGGGGATTTTACAGGAAGTTTATCTCCCATCTAACCTCTTTGCTTGTGCTAAATGTTAAGGTGGGAGTATGACTGCCCACGAATAGCAGGATAAACACGAACATACATCTTAAACAAACGTTTGATTAAATAAATCAAACAGAAGAAGCTCCTAAATCAAGAGCTTCTTACTGCCTACTCAAATAATCCGCAATCGTTTGAAATACGTATATATACATATTATGAATGCTTTGTTCTGAAATCGTATCATTGTATAAATCGGTACCCCAAATTTGTCCCTCACCACTTCCAACGTTTACAAATCCTTGTGTATACATCATTGCTCCATTTCTTGGCGCATTATGATAATCTAAATCTTTTTCAGTAAAAATGAAATAGGGCCGATCCTTTAAACCAATAAAAAACACTGGCTTTTTCAACCCTAAAAATAGATCTGTATATTTTTCTTTTGATGCTTCTTCAAAATGTTCTTTCATAACAAGAAATCCGTCAACTTCTTCAGATTTCTCCTTCATTTCATCTAACTTTATTTTCTCAAACTTTATATTTCTAAACGTATCCTTTGGTGCCTCCCCCACAACTCCAATAGCCAATGCCCTTCCGCTATACTCTTGAACAGGTGGTATATCCTTATTTTGTGCACACCCCACCCCTACTAGACATAACAATATAAGAAAACAAAAATTCAGCAAACGCTTCATTCTTACTCCCCCCATCTCAAAAGTCAAGTGACAAAAATGTAAGGCAAATTCAAAAAAATGTAAGTAAAATCGATAGCTCATTTTGATTTTCTATATTATAATCAACTGGATTTACTTACATTACTAAACACTAGGAGATTTTCATGAAAAAATATAAACTTTCATCTTTTCTTCCCTTAAGTTATATACTTCTACTCGTACTCGTAAGTCCGCTTTACGATGTACTAAATAAATCTGGCGTTCATGCCGTCGACGTTACGACTATAGTTGATGATTGGATTCCGTTTGTAAAAGTATTTATTATTCCGTATTTACTTTGGTTCCCATACTTATATGGAGCACTCATTTACTATTGTTTTGCTGATCGTAAACAATATTATGTAACATTAAGCAGCGTTATCCTTGGAAAACTAACATGCTTTTCGATTTACTATTTGTGGCAAACAACAGTACCCCGCCCTACAGTAGTAGGGACAGATGTATTTTCTGACTTAGTTCGTTATATTTATAGTATTGATCAACCTGTAAACTGTTTCCCTAGCATCCACGTTCTCACAACATTTGTCATTATGTTAGCTGCTTATAAGCGAAGAGAGCAGCATAAGTGGGAATATTGGATTCTTACGTTCTTTGGTACACTCATTATTTTATCGACATTATTCACAAAACAGCATGCCTTCTTAGATGCAGTTTCTGGCATGGCATTGGCGAGCACATTGTACCTCGGTGTGCAATTATTATTAGTTAACAGAAAAGAAACTGTTACAATCCCAGTAAAACAAACCTATAAAATGTAACAAAAAAGCAGACTGTGGCTTCTTCAGTCTGCTTTTATCTATATAAAGGAGATTTTCAATGTAATATGTTGTTTGGCAATTAAGATTGTGGCACAGTCATATCGCCTGAATGAATTCGGCCTGCTCTTTTTAGCGCAATGTAAATGATATAAGAAACAGCTACTGGAATTACAATGTAAGTGATAACCATCGCTGGTACAACATCAAATCCTTGGCTGGAAATTAAATTAATTGGTGCAATCAAAGAACTTAATCCAAGACCTGCAATTTCTTTACCTGCTTCCAAGTGAAAAATTAGTGCAGATACAGGACCCACAATGGCGCTGGCAACGACAGTTGGGACGAGAATCATTGGATTTTTAGTAATGTTCGGCAACTGTACTTTCGGAGTACAAAGCGCTTGTGCTAAAATACCACCCAAATTGTTTTCTTTTGCTGAGATAACAGAGAATCCGATAAATTGAGCTACACATCCTGCAAGTGCTGCACCGCCTGCAACACCGTCTAGGCTAAGCGCAATTGCTAAAGCAGCTGATGATGCTGGAGAAATAAGTAATAGTCCCCAAACAACTGAAAGTACAATAGAAGCAATAAATGGGCTACCAGCTGAGCTATCTTTAATAAACGCTCCAACTATATTTAAAACAGGGCTAATATTTTGGGCTAACCAAATACCAACTATGCCTGAGCCTAGTATTGCCACAAATGGAACGAGCATCATATCTAAAGCAGTTTTCCCGCTTAATCGTTTACCGATATAAACCGCTAGAGTTGCTGTTAATAATGCACCGATCGGTTCACCAGTTTTAATGATTAGACCAGCTTCAGTAATCGAAATCGATCCTGCCCCAATAGCCCCGGCAACCATCGCTGAGAAAATGACAAGTCCGTTTGCTCCAAGCATGAAAGCAATCCCTGCTCCAATTGCTGGTGCCATAAGTGATTTCGCGACAACACCAATTGTAATTAACATCGGAATATCAACAATTCTTCCTATATTTTCTATCAGTAAACCAATTCCAAGTGATACGAAAATACCTTGTGCAATTCCGGCAGAACCTTTAAAAACACGAGACATTATATAGTCCTTCATCTGTTTCACCTTCTCCTAGTTTAGTAACCGATTGTTTTCATATAGTCACGTAAAATATCATTTGATTGTGCAAATCGGCTTTCCTCGGCTTCTGTTAAGTTTAGTTCAACGACTTCTTTCACACCATCTCTTGTAATAATTGCTGGTACACCTGTGCAAATATTATATTCACCATACTCACCATCTAAAATGGCTGAAACAGCGATTACACAATGATCATCATTAAAGATAGAGCGTGCGATATAAGCTAGTGAATTCCCAATACCGTAATAAGTAGTTCCTTTACGTTTATAAATTTCCCAACCAGCTTTAGCAGTTTTCTCAACAATTTCATCTAAATCAATTTCGCCGAAACGCTCTTTTTGTTCATCTAAAATTTGCAAGATTGGTTTCCCGCCGACTGTAACATGAGACCAAGCAACCATTTGAGAGTCACCATGCTCACCTAATGAATAACCGTGAATACTACGAGGATCCACTTCAAGCATTTCAGATAAAATTGTTCTCAAGCGTGAAGAGTCTAAAGATGTTCCTGTACCAACCACACGGTTTCTTGGTAAACCAGACACTTTCCAAACTTGATAAGTAATAATATCAACTGGATTTGATGCGATTAAGAAGATGCCATCAAATCCACTTGCCATTACACCTTCTACAACACTTTCCATAATCTTCGCGCTTGCTCCTAAAGTATCCAAGCGACTTTGTCCTGGTTTTGGAGCTGGACCTGCTGTAATAATAACAATGTCCATATCTTTGCAGTCTTCATAAGTACCTGCATATACTTTTGTTCTTGTATTTGTAAAGTTAATGCAGTGTGATAAATCCATCGCTTCTCCAACTGCACGTTCATAATTTATATCAATTAATGCTAGTTCTTCACAGATACCTTGATTCACAATTGAATATGCGCAGCTTGATCCAACTAATCCAGTGCCAATAATTGCGATTTTTCTTGTGTTTCTATTCATAAGAACCTCTCCTAAATCATTATGTAATGTTTTTGTTCTTTACACTTTTTATTATAGAGATTCGCACTATAGAAACCATGGATACTTTGTGAAATATTGAACAATCTTTTTGTACTTTTTGTGACATACCCTAAAAAATTTTCGTCATATTTGTTACAACTAGAAAAATATTTCACACATATGTATTGATATATACAAATACGAAAAAGCGAGTGAATGATCATCTGATATTCACTCGCTTTTTCGTATTTTATTATTGTGCATTTAGCTGACTTTTCAATTGCTGAACAACCATTGGATTCGCAGGAGCAGCTGGTTGATAATAATTTTTTTGCTTCGCATATTCATATACCTTACGTTGCCTTAATTCATCTTGATTTCGAATGTGAATCAACGTTTGATGTAACTGTGCGTTATCCGATTGCGCTATGTAATTCGCATAACCCGTTAAACTAGCATTTAACTCCGCTAAATAATCGTTCACCATATCTTTTTCATTCATAGTCTATACACTCCTAACCTAAAAAGGACATTAATTGTTGTCTTGTATTTCTTGCCGCTTGTGCATCTTGCTGTAGCATTTGCTTCAATTGAGGATCTGTACACTGCTGCGCATACTGATCTAATTTATTCGCAACTGTCGCATGCCCTCCAATAATATGACGTAAATTTTCAAGCTCAAGCTCTGTTAAATTTGGCATAATAAAACCCTTCCTTTCTTTGTTCATTCACCATTTAGTATCTATTAATTTTGGGATTGTATGCATGTGAAGTGATGACATAAAATGATGATTCACTAAAAAAAGATGAATGATCACATTCACCTTTTACTTAAAAAATCATAGTCATTTTAGCAAGCTTTTCTTACAAAGATAGTATTGTAAGAACACTTTATCCGAAGTTGATTTAGATGATCGTGTTTATGCGTATATTGATACGATTAATCCAGATATCGATTTTATACAGCGATTACTCACAAAAAAATCCGACAGCCCTTATAGGGTTGCCGGATTCTCAAAACAATTAAACTGTATAACGCTCATCCTCTAATACTTTCGCAGCAATTTCACGCTTCTTCGGAATTACGTTAAGCGGTGTATGACGAGTTAATTTGCGAAGCGCTGATAACATCATGCGCAGCATATCACCGTTTTCAACTGCGATAATTGTTTCTTTCGCATCTGCTTCAATTTGGTTGAAAGCTTCTTGGCAGAATACTTCAGTGTATAATACTTTTTGTTTATTCTTTTCAAGACCAGTTGCTTTGATTGCTTTTTCTGTACGAAGAACAGCAGACTCCATTGCGTATAAATTGTTTACGATATCTGCAATGTTAACAAGAACTTCTTGTTCTTTATCTAATGCTTTACCGTATTTTTGGGCAGCTAATCCAGCTACCATTAAGCCGATTTTCTTCGCGTTATTTACTAAATATTTTTGAAGTGCTAATGGCTCATCGCCTACTTCTTCTGGCATCATCATCATTAACTCTTCTTGTAATTTTTGTGCCTTTTGAAGAAGCGGTAATTCACCTTTCATTGCTTTACGTAAGAACGTACCTGGTACGATTAAGCGGTTAATTTCGTTCGTACCTTCGAAAATACGGTTAATACGAGAGTCGCGGTACATTCTTTCAATTTCGTACTCTGCCATAAATCCGTAACCACCATGAATTTGAACACCTTCGTCTACTACGTAGTCTAATACTTCAGAACCGAATACTTTATTTAAAGAGCACTCAATTGCATATTCAGCAATTGAAGCTGCAACAGCTTTGCCGTCTTTTACTTCTTCTTCTGATAATGTGCTCATACGGCTTTCAAATAAACCAACTGTACGATATACAGAGCTTTCCGCCGCATAAATTTTCGCTGCCATGTTCGCAAGCTTTTCTTGAATTAATGGGAAACGAGCGATCGGTTGTTTAAACTGTTGACGCTGATTTGCATATTGTGCAGAAATTTCTAGTGCACGTTTTGAAGAACCAACTGTACCAACACCTAATTTATAACGACCGATATTTAAAATGTTAAACGCAATGATATGCCCCTTACCAATTTCACCAAGTACATTTTCTTTCGGCACTAATGCATCTTCTAAAATTAGCGTACGAGTTGAAGAACATTTAATTCCCATTTTCTTTTCTTCAGGGCTTGTAGATACACCTGGATATTCTTTCTCAACGATAAATGCTGTGAAATGCTCTCCATCAACTTTCGCGTATACAACGAATACATCAGCAAAAGCAGAGTTTGTGATCCATTGTTTCTCACCATTTAATACATAGTGTGTACCTTCTGCATTTAAGCGAGCAGTTGTTCTTGCGCCTAATGCATCCGATCCAGATCCTGGCTCAGTTAATGCGTATGCAGCTAATTTTTCACCAGTTGCTAAAGCAGGTAAATATTTTTTCTTTTGCTCTTCATTACCGAATAAAACGATTGGTAATGATCCGATACCAACGTGAGCGCCATGTGTAATTGCAAAGCCACCAGCACGAGAGAATTTCTCTGCGATTAACGCTGAGCTTACTTTATCAAGCCCAATTCCGCCGTACTCTTCTGGTACATCAGCACCTAATAAACCAAGCTCGCCAGCTTCTTTTAATAAGCGAACAGAACGATCAAACTCATGCTGCTCTAAATATTCAAGCTCTGGGAGAACTTCATTTACAATAAAATCCTCTGTCGTTTTCGCTATCATTTTATGCTCATCGCTATAATCCTCTGGTGTAAATACTTGATCAATCGTAATCTCATCAACTAAAAAGCTACCGCCTTTAACTGCATTTCCCACTGTTTTTTCCATGAAAAATTCCTCCTTCATATTTTCATAGGCCGCTTCTCTCATTTTGAAAGAAGCTGGCTCACCCTTTATTTTTTATACCCTTTTATTGCTTCCACTTTTTTATTTAATCCAGTTCCAGCGGCTAGAATAATCGGTGACTTCGCTTCTTCCTATGAGGCAAAGAACGCCTCCTCGCCAGAAGCTCCATCCCCCTCGCATTCTAAGCAAGCCGCTTCCACTTTTTATTTAATCCAGTTCCAGCGGCTAGAACAATCGGCCATTTCGCCCCTTCCTCCGAGGCAAAAAGCGCCTCTATGTCAGGAGCTCCAATGTCCTCTTGTTCTGGACGAGCCGCCTCCACTTTTTTTATAGTAATTCAAACACTCCAGCAGCTCCCATTCCCCCGCCGATACACATTGTTACAATACCGAATTGCTCATTGCGGCGTTTCATTTCATGAATAAGAGATAATGTTAATTTTGCTCCTGTACAACCAAGTGGATGTCCAAGTGCGATTGCACCACCGTTTACATTTACCTTTTCTTCATCTAAGCCAAGCTCACGAATTACTTGGATCGATTGAGAAGCAAATGCTTCATTTAGTTCAAATAAGCCGATATCAGATAGTTCTAATCCTACTAATTTTAACGCTTTTGGAATTGCTGCAATTGGGCCAATTCCCATTACTTCTGGTGGTACACCAGCTACTGCAAATGAGCGGAATTTCGCAAGTGGCTTCATACCATCGCTCACTGCTTTTTCACGATCCATTAAAAGTACGGATGCTGCTCCATCACTCATTTGTGAAGAGTTACCAGCCGTTACAGAACCGCGAACGTTAAATGCTGGACGTAATTTCCCTAAGATATCTAATGTCGTATCTCCTCTTACACCTTCATCTTGTGAGAATGTAATCATTTCTTCTCGGATTTTGTTATTTGCCCCAACGGTACGCAAAGTTACATCTACAGGTACTGTTTCATCAGCAAACTTCCCTTCAGCTAAAGCTTTTGCCGCACGCTGATGACTTCTTACCGCAAATGCATCTTGCTCTTCACGAGAAATTCCATATTTCACAGCAACTTGCTCTGCTGTATGGCCCATGCCCATATAATATTCTGGAGCCGCTTCAACAAGGCGACTATTTGGACGAACAACGTGCCCCATCATTGGAACCAAACTCATCGATTCTGCTCCACCAGATAATACTGCTTCAGAATGACCAAGCATAATGCGTTCTGCACCGTAAGCGATACTTTGTAGCCCCGAAGAACAGTAACGGTTAATTGTAATAGCTGGAACATCGTAAGAAAGTCCCGCTAACCCACCGATATTACGTGCCATATTTAAACCTTGCTCTGCTTCTGGCATCGCACAACCGAAAATTAAATCATCAATTGGTCCTTCATAATTATTCGCACGTTTTAATGTTTCTTTTACTACTAATGCTCCTAAATCATCAGGACGAACTGTTTTTAATGAACCTCTCTTTGCCTTACCAATTGGCGTTCTTGCTCCCGCAACAATGACAGCTTCTCTCATGAACGATATCTCCCCTCGTTATTAGTTACGTAATGGCTTTCCTTTTACAAGCATGTGCTGCATTCTTGCTTGTGATTTCATCTCACTTACTAAGCTAATAAATGCTTCACGTTCCACATCTAATAAGTATTGCTCATCAACTTCTGTTCCGTACGGTACTTTTCCGCCTGCAATTACATATGCAAGTTTCTTCGCAATATGAAGATCATATTCAGAAATGTAACCAGATAAATGCATTGCTTCTGCTCCAAGTGCGAGAGTTGCATATCCCGTTTCACCAACAACTGGTATCTTTTTGCGGATAGGTGCTTTATAACCCGCTTCATATAAAGCAAGTGCTTTTTGTTTCGCATCGTATAGTAAGTGATCACCATTCACACTAATACCATCTTTATCGCCTAAGAAGTTATGAGAAACTGCTTCTTGCGCAGATGTTGAAACTTTCGCCATCGCTACTGTCTCAAATACTTTGTTTGCAACCTTTTGCAGATCAAACTCTACACCGTTTGCCATTTTATTTAAATGTTTAATGTATAACTCTTTGTTACCGCCACCGCCAGGGATTAAACCAACCCCAACTTCTACTAATCCCATGTATGTTTCACTAGAAGCTTGGATGCTCGCTGCTGGTAAGCAAACTTCTGTACCTCCGCCAAGCGTCATACCGTATGGTGCTGCCACGACTGGTTTTGAGCAGTACTTAATTTTCATCATTGCATCTTGGAAGTTTTTCACGACCCACTCAATTTCAAAGTAGTTATCATCTTGTGCTTCCATTAAAATCATCGCAAGGTTTGCACCAACGCAGAAGTTTTTCGATTGGTTCCCGATAACAAGTCCTTTATAATTCTTTTCCACTTCATCAACAGCGTAGTTAATCATTTGCGTAATATCCATACCAATTGCATTGCTCTTTGAATGGAATTCTAAGCAAAGGACACCATCGCCTAAATCGATTAAGCTCGCACCACTATTTTTCTTTAACACGCCATTTTTCTCTTTTAGTTGTTTAAGCGAAATTGCTTTTTTATTACGTTCAATCAGCTTATATTCACCGTTATCGTAGTAATAGCTTTCGCCATTATCGTGTTTATAGAAAGTACTAAATCCTTTCTCTAACATGTCTTTTACCCATGCTGGAACAACTTTGCCGTTTTCTTCCATCTTTTGAACGGATTTTTCTACGCCAATTGCATCCCAAATTTCAAATGGGCCTTGTTCCCAGCCAAATCCCCACTTCATCGCTTGGTCAATTGCAACAATATCGTCTGCGATTTCTTTATGAAGCTTCGCTGAGTATAAAAGAGTTGGCGTAATAATATTCCATAGCAACTCTCCTGCACGATCTTTCGCATATACAAGCGCTTTCAATTTATTCGCTAATCCTTTTTCTTGTTTGCTTAACTCTACAGAAGCAGCTTTTAATTTTTTACGTGCTTCATATTCCATATTTTCAGGATTTAACTCTAAAATTTCTTTTCCTTGTTTTAAGAAGAAACCTTGACCTGTTTTACTTCCAAGCCATTTTTTCTCCAGCATGCCATGCATGAAAGCTGGTACTTTAAATACATCTCGTTCTTCTTCCTGTACATTTTCATATACATTGTTCGCAACGTGAACGAATGTGTCTAAACCAACAACATCTAATGTGCGGAACGTTGCGCTCTTTGGACGACCGATTAATGGACCTGTTACAGAATCCACTTCTCCAACGCTATAGCCGCGCTTAATCATTTCTTGCAACGTCACAAGTAAGCCGTACGTACCGATTCTGTTTCCAATAAAGTTTGGTGTATCTTTCGCGATAACGACGCCTTTTCCAAGAACATCTTCACCAAATAATTTCATAAAGTTTAGCACTTGTGGATCTGTTTCTTTTGTCGGTATAATCTCTAGAAGTTTTAAATAACGTGGTGGGTTAAAAAAGTGCGTTCCTAAGAAGTGTTTTTGGAAGTCATCTGAACGACCTTCTGCCATTTTTCCAACGGAAATACCCGATGTATTTGAGCTCACAATCGAGCCTGGTTTACGAACAGCATCTACTTTTTCAAATAGTTTCTTTTTAATGTCTAAATTTTCAACAACAACTTCAATAATCCAATCTACATCAGCAAGGCGCTCAAGGTCATCCTCTAGATTACCCGCTTCAATTAGTGCTAAATTACCTTTCACTGTAAGAGGAGCTGGTTTTTGCTTTACTAATTTTTGCAGTGCCCCGTTACTAAAACGATTTCTTACACTTTTATGTTCTAACGTAAGTCCCTTCGCTTCCTCTTCTTTTGTAAGCGCCTGTGGTACGATATCAAGCAATAATGTTGGTATACCGATATTGGCTAAATGTGCAGCAATTCCTGAGCCCATTACGCCAGAACCGAGAACAGCAGCCTTTTTAATTTGGAACATCCATTTCTCCCCCTATTCTTGAATGAATGCTCATTCAATTTTTCGACATAAGTCGCAATCAATGAGTGAGCCTCTACTAATAAATATATGATACTGTTTAAATTTTCGCAATATATTTATTGATAAAATTTTCTGAAATAAATTATTTTCTTTGATTTGGGAACTCTATAACTGTGTATTTCTTGATAGAATACGCTTTTTCCTTTTTTAGAATTTAACGAAAATGGAGGAATATATATGGCAAAACTTAAGAAAGACCCATCAAAAGCAGGCGTTAGTGCTGCAAGTGTAACAGGAAATGCAGGTCCAGTTGATCGCGGTATTGAAAAAGGCCGTCAAGGTAACAATCAACAATATAAAAAGCACAACATGGGTGAAAAATAAGGCTATATGTGCTTGTTCAAAAAGGAGTATAAAGAGAGCCGAGCAGTTCGACGTACGGAAGCTGGGAAGATACGGAGTGTAGGTGGAGCTACATGTGGACCGGACTGGCGATGTAGCGAAGAAAGCGGGCGGCGATCTTTACCGGACTTTTTGAACTTCCGCTATATTTTTGGGCAGAGAACGTGGCATAATGAGTATTGGGCCACTTTTCTGCCCAATTTATTTGTACATAAGGAAAAACAAAAGAGGGAACGATGATGAAACGAACAATACTCATGATTGTGATGATCGCTACACTGTTTACAAGTATGATTTTCTTCTCTTATGCAAACCAGCAAAAAGACGTGAGAAAGAATCAGCCTGCTATCACTGGGAAATACGCCGTTACAATCGATGCTGATACTGGTGAAATTCTATATGGAAAACGGGAACAAGAACGTTCGTATCCAGCTAGCATAGCAAAAATGATGACAACTCTTCTTTTACTAGAGAATGTGAAAAAAGATGAAGAAATTACAGTCACTAAAAACGCAGTAACAACGGAGAGTCAAAGCAAAAAAATTAAACTTCATGCTGGTGAAAAATTAAAAAGAGATGAAGCATTGAAACTCATGCTAATCATCAGTGCCGATCCAATCTCTGAATCCATTGCCGAACATATTGCAGGATCAAAAGAAGAGTTTATCAAAATGATGAATAGACGAGCGAAAGAACTCGGGACAAAGCATGCAACGTTTAAAAACGCGAGCGGAGCTGACGCATTAGGTAATAAAGTATCACCTTATGACATCGCCATCATTACGAAAGAAGCATTAAAATATCCAATTGTGCTAGATTATATGAATACAACGCGCTCAACATTACATACTTCACAGCGCGCCCCAAAAATTGCAAACTATGGCCGCGAGGAACTTTACGATGATCCATATGCAATTGGAAGTAAAAGCGGTTTATCTGCGCTTGGGAAATACACTGTCGTCACAGTCGATGAAAAAGACGGCAAACGAGTTATTAACGTTGTACTGTCTTCTACTCGTACGCAGTTATATCCAGATACGAAAAAGATGGCAAATTATGCATTCAAGCAATTAAAATAACCAAGGAGTATTTTAGCTCCTTGGTTATTTTTTCACCATTCCTTTTAAAACGAACGCAACGTTTGCTGGGCGTTCTGCTAGGCGGCGCATGAAATAGCCATACCAGTCATTTCCATACGGCACATAAACACGCATTTTGTAGCCTTCTTTTACAAGCTCAAGCTGACGTTCTGTACGAATACCATATAGCATTTGGAATTCGAATTGATCGCGTGAAATGTTATGTTCTTCGGCAAGTTTCTTCGTATATTCAATAATTGCTTCATCGTGTGAAGCAATAGCTGTATAATTTCCATTTAATAAGTGCATTTTAATAATTTTTTTATAATTTTCATCTACATCTTTCTTGTCCGGGAACGCCACTTCTTCTGGTTCTTTATAAGCCCCTTTTACAAGACGCAAATTAGGATTATATGCATTTAAATCCTCGATGTCTTTTTCTGTACGATATAGGTAAGCTTGAATAACAGTACCGATATTATCGTATTCAGATTTTAATTGCTTAAAGATCTCAATTGTTTTCCCACATCGCGTATAGTCTTCCATATCAATCGTAACAAACACACCGTTTTCTTTTGCAGCCTCTAAAATGCGGCGCATATTATTCATTACGATTTCATCTGAGATGTCTAATCCCATAGAAGTCATTTTTAAAGAAAGCTGTGAATTGAGTTTTTCGCGTCCAATTGCGCGAATTGCTTCAATTGATTGATCTGCCATTTCGTTTGCTTCTGCTTCATTATCAACGAACTCACCTAAATAATCGATTGTTACACAAAGTCCTTGCTGATTTAATTGTTTAATGGCTGCAGCAGCTAAATCAATTGTCTCCCCTGCGACAAAGCGCCCTGCACCAAAGCGTAAACCGTACTTCTTAGCCAGTTTTGTTAACGCTTTATTTTTTGACAAAAAAAGAAACGAATTGCGCATTAATTGTTCCATGTAATTCACCCCTATGACTGTACTTTGTCTGTTTTTTACCCCTCTTCTAAATTATATCATTGTTTAAAATTATTTGATACAAATAATTATTTAGATAATTTATAAAATACTATAAAAATGTTTAAAAACCTATAATGTCGCTTTCAAATATTCATAAATTTTTTTCGACATTTAGAAAAAAACTATAAAAATAGGTGAAAAGGCTCATTTAAAATAAATATTCGACACTACTCGCACACCTCTTACTTCTCCCTATACATTATACAAAGATACTAATATGACTCAAGATGAATACAAATATAAAGCCCTAAGTGCACGTAATTCACTCCTATAAAAATTACGTGTAGAAACATAGGATTCCGTTTTCATTTAAAGGTATTATCCTGCATAGCATATACTATTTTGTCGAGGCGGAAAATAATAATTGGAGTGTGAAAAATGACAGAAAGAATGAATGCGCAACAAATTCGGATTGAACCTTGGAACGATGCCAATCTTTCTTTACTTCGTCTTATGAATACACCTGAGATGTTAGAATACCTAGGAGGTCCCGAAACTGAAGAACAACTCCTCGCTCGTCACGAACGGTACCTTAGGATTAGTAGACTTGGGGCTGGATGTATGTTTAGCATCGTCCTACTCCCGCAACTCGAAATTGTGGGTGGTATTGGCTATTGGGACAGCTACTGGCAAGAAGAGACCGTCTACGAAATTGGATGGAGTGTCCTACCAACATTTCAAGGTAGAGGAATCGCAACAAAAGCCATTGAACAAGCTATCGTTCATGCTAGCATGGAACAAAAGTACAGATTCATCCATGCCTTTCCTTCCATCAGTAATCCTGCTTCAAACGCTATTTGTCAAAAACTCGACTTCTTATTTATTAGTGAGTGTGATTTTGAATATCCGCCAGGGAGTATCATGCAATGCAATAATTAGCGTTTAGAAATAGCTCCGACAACATAAAGCAATTCCTATATAGATAGGTATTGCTTTATGTTGTCTAATTTAATGGAATAGCGATAATAAATGTAAAGCTTGAGGATTATTTTTCTCCAAGCTTTTTTGTTAGAGAATTACAAAATAAAAAAGCACCTAACTCAAGATGCTTTTTTAATAAAAGGGTCTTTTCTTTAAATATATATGTATTAAGATTCACTCATTAACTATTTCAAAAATACCAACAGCTTAAAAGAATCACTGTTTTTCTTCAACTTCTTTTTTAAATAATTTTTGAAACTCTAATTCTGTTTCATTAATAAAACCAAGATGTAAAACACTAGAAATATCTTCATGATTCAAAAAGAAATTATACTCCGAAGAAATATTACCATGAGGAAAATAACAGCATACATAATCCCATGTTTTTTTGGTTTCAGAATCCATCTGTTTTCTTCCATAAACCATTAATGGATGTTCCCAATCTTTAAACATTACAACAGAACCTATTGGAAGTAATTCTAACTCTAAATTTTGTTCCACCTTATTTTCCTCCTCTTAAAATAGCTTTTTTTACAATAAAATAAATAATAGAGAATAGTAAACAAGCTCCAATTGTACCGAAGATTGCAACTGAAATTTTCCCTGCTAGTGATTCATTTGGATCTAATGCATTAGGTAAAATTGTACCGAAAATTGCAATACAAGCTAATATAATCATAAGATATTTAAAATTTTTCACTTTTTTATTCATACTAATTATTATCCCCTTTATTCTTTGATAGCAATTTCTCCACCAAATCCCCATAAACCTACACCAGGACCAAATGGTAAATGGAATTTGAATCCGCCTTTTCCAGCTTCTAAAGATCCCCCAACTGTCCCAAGCGATGCTGATCCCCCAACTTGTAGCTTTTTGTCAGTAAATGGAAGAGGAATTTTTACAGCACCCTCATATTTTACTAGAGTAGCTTCAGCTCCTATATGTAAGCTTCCCTTTTCTACATGAGCACCTAACTCTGCAGTAGCAAGTGCTACTTTAGCTTCACCTCCAGCTCCAAAAACAATATCTTCTTGTTCTATTCCAGCTTGAGCTACTGTAACCCCAACTTTAGGTCCATAAGTTTGTTCCCTCTTTTCTTTATCTTTTACATTAAATTGATCATAAGTACGAGAACTTACAAATGGCTCCGCTTCAATTGTAAGACCCTTAATAAATATACCACCATCCCCCTTTTCATCTACAACTGATTTTTCATACTTTTTACCATTGATTACATTACCAACTCCTTTTACAACTACTCCAGCACCTTCTTCAACTGCTGATTTTGTATTCATCAAAAATGAATCATTTTTAGAACTTTCAGGTGAATATTCCAAATCAGCCTTTTCAAATTTCTCTGCTATACGAATTAATTCATCTTCTATTTGTTTTAAAGTATTAAGAAAAGATTCATGAGCTTTATTCATTCTAGGTAAATCATTATAAAAACTTAAACTTGACGCACCAATCCATCTCATTTGAAGATTAAATAATTCCCCTTGAATTTTTAAATGACGATCTGATTCTATATTACTAGCATATTTAAAATTCTTTGCAATTCTTCTCAATTCTTCTGGTTTAACTTGTATATTCCCCATAGATATCCCCCTTAATAACACATCCAATAAATTTTATAATATAAATATTTAATTCTAATCATTAAAAATCCTACTTTTTCTTACTTTAATTGTTTCTAAAATATAGAAAAGAACCCCTAAACCAAATATCTTTTCAGCATTAGAAATATCATTACCTAATTTAATAATAGGTACATTTAACCCGAATCTTTCACTCCATTCTAAAGGCATATATCCTCTCTTACAGTTTATTAATATACGATCATCCATTGTACGAAAAGACGTTTCGAAAAAATCAAATTCCACTTCAACCTCAGAAAGTTCTATCTCTTTTTCATCCATCAAAGAACCACGTACCATTCCAAATCCTTGTATCATATTTTCTTTAAACATACCTACACAATTATAATTTGAATCATAAATAGCCCAATCATAATTTTCAACTTCACTATGAAAATATGCAAGAATTTCTCCATCACTTGCTTCCAATCCAACAACTTGTTTATTTTTTAAAAAGGGTAATGTTGAAGAAATCATATCAGTTGAAATTAGCTTTGTTCCTGCTACATAAGCTCCATCAGGAGTATATAACCCAAAATGTTTATTACCTTCTGGTAATTCTAACAACACAAAAGTATTAGTATCCCAAAGCGTTATACTATTTTTAACAATATTTTTTTCTAATAAATTCCCTTTTCTTAATTGCCAAAAACCAATTCCTAAAAAAACAAACGAAACTATAACAATAAAAATAACCTGTCCCCAATTAATATGTCCCCACTTTTCATATACAGCACATAGCGCCAAAATAAAAACACCAATTCCAATAAAAACTTTAAACTTCCCTTTCTTTTTATAATACTCAAATAATTCCACACAAACACCTCTATTAGTTGGTCTTAATATTCCAGTTATTTTTCAAATATATCAAAGATAAACTATATCGCCTAACATTTTTTTAATATTTATTATATTTTAAAATATAACATACAATAAGGGAAAGCAGTATAGATCCGTCTACAAGTATTCCTTGCTGTCATGATGTTTTTTTACAAAATAATAGTATCTAAAATAAAAAAGGAAGGCTCTTATTGAATTCCTATCAAATCAGTATTTTACACTTGATCTCTGCACATTGTGTGGGGATTTCTTGTAAAATAAAAGACACTCAAAAAGTGCCTCTTTCACATAAAGTGAAGCTTTAATCAGTGGGATTTTCTCCATTCCCCACCATTTGATTTTTTTACATCTGTAACAGTAAGCCTATGATCACCAAGTTTAATTTCTTCTCCAACAGATTATTCTTTTTTCAAATCCTTTCCGGCATATTGAACCTCTTGTCCATCTGTTGTCACTTCTCCCGCTTTATCTTTCGTTTTCGGATCACCAAAGATAAGCATCAGTAACATAAATGTAGTAAAAGCGCCAACTATGACAATTGCGCCCCATCCGACATACTCCCAAATCTTCGACTTCTTTTCAGCATCCACTTTAATCTCTCCCCTTATATATAAATTTAAATAAACAATATCAAACATATAAATTTTACAATGTCATATCCTGTCGAAAATAATAAAAAAACCACTCTATAAGTGGTTTTTTTATTATTTATGGTTACGGTGTTCTTCATTTAACTTCTTAATATTCGCTATTAAATGTACCATTTCTTCTTTTCCATCTGGATACGTCTCATTCCAATGCTTGACTAAAGCTGGCATTGTTTTTGCGATGTAAGAGTACAGTGCCCACTTTTGTACCTGCTCTTTTCTCTCTTCACTGCTTTCCCCTAGCAATAATTCCGTATACTTTTCAAGCAAGCCATCAAACTGCTCATTAAATTTTTCACTCATCTCTGCTTCCTCCTTCTCATACCTTCACCATCCATAATAAAAAAGTGTATCATGGCTACACCCACATCACCTAATTTATCCACATAAAAAAGCAGCGAAATCCGCTGCTTTTCCCTATAATTTTGATCGAACAGAGTTTAATTTCTTCTCCATTGTGCTCTCTTTATCGCGACGATCATCAATACGAATTGTTGTCGCTACACGCTTTGCACCTTTTGTATATGGTACTTCATGCATTTGTTGAATCACTTCAAGTAATACAGGAAGATCTCCCTCAATTACTGTATTCATCGGTGTTAATTGATACTTCACGCGATCCGCATTTTTCTCTAACACTTTTTGTACTTCTGCTACGTATTCACTTACGCTTGGATTACCTGTTCCAACTGGAATAATCGATACATCAACAATTGCCATGATAGTTTCCCTCCTATGTTTGCTTCATTTCTATTGTACAAAACTCTCTCCTACTTTACTAACCATAACTATACTTTTCATTTATTTTTCATAATATGCTTATTCGCAGTAATCCTTCTCCATCTGTTGTGCATATATTGATTTTATCCTTTTTTAATCACCTTATCCTTTTGAAAGGAAGTGGACACATGAAAAAGTTATTTCTTACTTTATTAGCTATTCCTCTTCTATTTGGAGCAACAGCGTGTGACACAGGGCAGAAGGACACAAAGCCCGTAGAAAAATCTGAAGCGAAGCCTGAGCCAAAGCCAGCCCCTACACCTAGTCCAACCCCACAACCTATCCCAACTCCACCACCTAATCCAACCCCACCACCTAATCCAACTCCGCCACCTAATCCAACTCCGCCACCAGCTTCAGTAGATACGACTCAAATCATGCAAAAACTAGTAAATGCAATTAACTCAGTTGGCAGTTCAAATGGTATTAGCATCAGTAACATTAAACTCTTTTCTGAAACAACACAAATCGCCACATATAATGGAACATTTAATACTACATTTGGATTAGGCGTTTCCATTTATAAGGCAACTGGTGGGATTGCCGCTGTTGCTATCGCTGGATCAGGTACATCTAAGGAACAAATCGATGCCTTTTATTCCACAATAAAGACTGTTATTCGTTCTCTAGATTCATCTCTAAGCGAACAAGATTTAAATAACATATTAGAAAGACTTGGTTCGAAAGATTACTTTCAAACCAAGCAATTCTCAACTCAAGCAATTAACGGTACATTAACTGTTACTGAAAACAATGGTGCGCTCATGTTCAAAGCGATTCATAACTAAACCGACACCAGAATAGGATCCATTCGGATTCTATTCTTTTTTTCTTGGTTAAAAAGTGAAGCACTTGTGTAAATGGACATACTTCTTTATTCTTATGTATAGAATCTATCTTGTTCGGGAGGCATTATGTTACAAAAATTCGGTTTCTCTCAATATGAAAGCCAGGCATATGAAGTCGTAGTATCAAGCGATGAACCACTAGATGCAACAACAATTGTAAAGCATTCGGGTGTTCCAAAAGCGAAAATATATGAGGTATTAGCACGGCTCATCGATAAAGGAATGGTTATGGATTCCGTCTCAGAAAAGAAAAAACTATATACAGCCCTGCCACTAGACCTTGCCATTCAAAAATTAACGACAGAATTCCAATCAAATATTAAAGAACTCCAAACAAACATTTCAAAACGCTCCTTTATAGATGACCGTGTTTGGAGCTTAAAAATGCAATCTTCTATTCAAGTTCAAAGCAAACAAATCGTAGCAGAGGCTAAACACTCCATTCGCATTTCCGCTTGGAATGATACATTTTTGGGGTATCTTCCTTTACTTGAAGAAAAAGCAAAGCAAGGTGTCGATATTGAGGCACTTGTAGTTGGCAATGTGGAGACAGAACTGACAAAGGTTCACTTTCTCATTCCAACCGAAGAACCTAACGCATTAGAACGTTACTTATTGCTTATCGTGGATGATCGAGAAATTTTATTTGCTGGGATGGAACAAGAATCTTGGCAAGCAATGAAAACAATGTCTCAGCCATTCGTAAAGTTCTTTACAGAGTTTTTCTACCACGATGTCGCGCTTGCAAAAATTACAGAGAAGCATCATGACCTCTTTATGAACGATGAGGAAATACGAAGCATTTTAATGAAGTTGAGATATTAAAAATAGCAAAGGTCCTTCCTCTGCTATTTTTTATTTTGCTGTTTTATCTCTCCCAACAATCTGATTATCTTTTCATTTTGTTTTAACTGTTCTTCAGAATTGAGATACATGGACCGAATCCACCGAAAAACAAATACAATTAAAAGAATAGGGATTAACGCAAAAAAAGATCCTATACTAGATGTTATTATATCTATCACGCCTTTCCATTTAAAACGCCTTCGCATTAACAATGTTTCACATTAACCCTAATAAAAAAGAACCTATCAAACGATAGATTCCTTCTTTACCATATGAGTAGATTGCCCTCTCGTGATCGAGAAAATTGCGCAAAGTAATGCTAAAATCACAAAACCTCCGCCTACCCAAGCATTATATATAACAGACGATTGTTCAATAACAGCTCCGCCCACTGTTGAGCCAAGTGCAATACCTAAATGAAGTGCGGAGTTATTTAAGCTTTGCTGGATACCGGCTGATTCGGGTGCAATTTCAATTAAATAATTTTGCTGTGCTGGTGAAATCGCCCAGCTTAACATGCTCCAAAGTCCCATCATGATGATAAATAACGGGAATGAGAATGTCATCATCGGTAAGGTGAAGATGGCACATGCAAAGACGATAATAATAGAGATAATACTTTTCTTAGAGCCCCACTTATCTGCAAGCCAACCACCAAAGCCGCCACCAATTACTGCTGCAATACCGAAAATAAAGTAAAATGCGCTAATCCAGTTCGCTTCCACATGCATCACATCTTTTAAAAACGGTGTTAAATATGCATATAGTGTTAAATGTCCTGTTAAAAATAAAAATGATGTTAACTGCGCACTCACGATCTTTTTATCTTTCAAGGTAGCAATCTGTTCTCTTACAGACAATATCGCTACCGGTGGAACCTTTGTTAAGAATAAAGAAATACTAGCAATTGCAATAACTGTTAATACCGAAATTAAAACAAATGGTGCACGCCACCCGTATGCATTCCCAAGCACAAGGCCTAATGGTACGCCCAGTACAAGCGATCCGCTAATTCCCATAAAAATAATTCCGATTGCACGCGCACGGAAATGCGGCTCTACAACACTAGAAGCTAGCGTTACTGACAATGCAATAATAAGAGATCCACTTGCCGCACAAATGACCCTTGAAAACATAAGCATCGTATAATTCAAACTAAACGCCGAAATAATATTTCCGATCAAGAAAACAGATAATGCCCCAATATATAAGGTTTTACGCTCAATTTTTCCTGTCACTGCTAATAGAATTGGCCCTGAAAGAGCAAATACAACTGAGAATATTGTAATAAGTTGACCTGCTGCACTAATGGATACACCTAAATCATCAGCTACCAAATCCAGCGTGCCCCCAATAATTAACTCAACCGTCCCGACTACGAATGCCGCAATGGCTAAAATATATACACGAAAATTCAAGTTTTTCCCCACACTTTCTCTCATTCTCTTTTGGTTACTACAACTATAGTAACCAAAAAGATATTTGCAATCAAGTGTAAATCCTCCCACATATCAATAACAATTTTTTACAAAAAAAAAAAAAAAGCAGGCGTATCATACGTCTGCTTTTTAACTCTTACATCTCAGTTTCTTTTTTCTTATTTAAATACCAATAAACTGGAAGACCTGTAAACACCATTCCAATGGATAAGAAACAACTTAGCGGGTCATTAATAATCGCACTTCCAATTACAAATAATGAACCTAAAATCGCTAAAATTGGTACGATTGGAAATAACGGCACGCTGTATGCACGGTCTTTTCCTTCATTTCGTTTTCGTAAAATAAAGACACCGATAAATGTCATCACATAGAAAATATAAATGATAAACACGGAAATCTCAGAGAGCTTATTTGGATCACTAATAATCATTAAAATAATCCCTAATATAATTTCAAAAGTAATTGCATTTGCAGGTGTTTTAAATTTTTCATGTGCTTTTGCAATGAACTTAGAAAATGGAAGTTGTCCACGTTCCGCCATTGACATTGGAATGCGCGGGAATGTTAAAATTTTTCCGTTTAAACAACCAAAAATAGAAATGATAATACCAATACTAATAATTTTTCCGCCATATTCTCCAAGAAGCATATTAGCCGCTGTCGCTGTTGCATTTTCTCCAAGATCTACAATTTTCGCTGCTGGTAACACTTTTAATAATGCCAAGTTAATTAATACATAAGCAGCTGTTACAATTAAAATCCCCACTGTCATTGCCTTAGGTAATAACTTTGTCGGATTCTTCATTTCACCACCAATAGAAGCCAGTAAAATCCAACCATCATATGCAAATAGCGTTGCTAAAATCGCCATTCCAATACTTTGATTCTCTGATAATGGTACAACTACATTAAAGATATCACTATTCCCTTTCCAAAAACCTAACACAACAATTAATACAATTGGAATCATCTTTCCGACCGTCGTAATTGTTTGGACAATGCCCCCATATTTTGTTCCCATACTATTTACAATACCAAGGAATACAACTGTTCCAATTGCAATTGGTAAATTCCATGATTTGTCTAAATAGAAAAAGTTAATCATTAATGAACTAAAATACAAACCTAATGTCCCAATAATAGCTGGGCCATAAACAATTGTTTGCATCCAGCCAGATAAGTACCCCCAAAAGCTTCCATAAATCTCCTCTAAATACGTATACAATCCACCATTTTTCGGAATTTGTGCTCCGATTTCAGCTACCGTTAAACCACTAGCCAATGTTAACAAGCCACCTATTACCCAAGCAAGAATTGCCATATTAGAACTCCCTGAGTAATCTAATACACTTCCTGGCTTCATAAATACACCAGACCCAATAATAGTCCCAACAACGATAGATAGCGCTACAGTTAAACCAATTTTGTTTTTCTCATCATGATGCATACCGCATTTCCTCCTTCCAATCCTAGTGTGGTGCAAAAATGAAATAAAAAAACACTCCTCCCTAAAAAAGGGACGAGTGTTGTATTCGTGGTTCCACCCTTGTTTAATTGATAAAATAAAGCATACTTCACCAATTTCTCAAGTCTAGATAACGGTGTTTGCCGGCAAGCAATTACTAGTTGTTCGTTCACTGCTGCAGTTCAGAGGTGGTAATCTATTTTTCCGTATTAGGAAGCTCACAGCCAAAGGCCTCCCTCTCTGAGAATCGTAAAAAATTGATCGTGTCCTCATCATCACTTCTTGATGTCGAATTTTGTAGTTATTGTTCATTATATTGAATTTTTAGAAATAATCAATATATTTTTATGTAACATACAAAAAATATTTCTTCTTGATATTATAACAGAACCTAATACATTTCTCTAATTTCCGATAAAAAAAGACAGATTTCTTCAAGAGAGAAATCTGTCCTCGAATACACTTTATGTCGTTTCTTTCGGTTGCCCAAACGAAAGAGACCTCTATCAGTAGGTTTTACACTTTCTATATTTCAATTAGTTACTCGCTTTCTTCATCGAAAATTTATGATCCTTAATTGGAAAATCGACACCTAGCTCAGCTAATTGTGCTTTTGCTTTGTCCATAATTGCTTTTGCTTTTTCTTTCGTCTGATCATCAAGGTTTGCAAACATTTCTTCTCGCTTCCCTTTTTCAGGAAGGTTCACACCTAGTTCAGCCAATTTCTCTTTTACTTGTTCACGTGTTAATGTTCCTGCTTTCTTCTGCTCCATAATCGCTTTTGCTTTTTCTTTCGTCTGATCATCAAGGTTTGCGAACATTTCTCCTCGCTTCCCTTTTTCAGGAAGATTCACACCTAGTTCAGCTAATTTTGTTTTTACTTGTTCATGCGTTAATGTTCCTGCTTTCTTCTGCTCCATAATCGTTTTTACTTTTTCTTTCGTCTGATCATCAAGGTTTGCGAACATTTCTCCTCGTTTCCCTTTTTCAGGAAGATTCACACCTAATTCAGCTAATTTTGTTTTTACTTGTTCATGCGTTAATGCTCCTGCTTTCTTCTGCTCCATAATCGCTTTTACTTTTTCTTTCGTCTGATCATCAAGGTTTGCGAACATTTCTCCTCGCTTCCCTTTTTCAGGAAGATTCACACCTAATTCAGCTAATTGCTTTTTGGCGTTCTCCATAATTGTTTTTACTTGTTGTTTCGTTGCTTCATCCAATTTTTGATTCGAATTTCCTTTTGTCGTTTGGTCTGATACTACTGTAGAATTTGCATCGTTAGTTGCTGCGAAAGCAGGGATACCTGCTCCTCCCATGATTCCTAGTGATAAAGCTCCGGCAGCTACTAAATATCCAACTGTTTTTTTCTTCTTCATAGGAAACTTCCTCCTTCATTTTGTATCACATAGATTTCGAAAACTTGTACACTTTCGTATACACTGCATATACTAAAATTGCTTTCTTAACTTTTCCTTAACTACTTTTAAAAGAATTTCCAACCATAAATGTAATAGCAAACTTCAGTAGCACAAAAAAGCCACTCCTAAATGAGTGGCTTCCTTCTATGCATTTTGTAGTTGTCCTTCTTCACGTTCCATCACTTTTCTGAGTACAATCATTTGTGTCATTGTAAATAGATTACCTGTAATCCAATACAAGACAAGTCCTGATGGTGCAGCAAATCCCATAAATAAGATCATTGCTGGCATCATAACTTGCTGCATTTTAAGCATTGAAACCTGCTCTCCTGCTGCTATATTTGACTGCATAATTTTCATTTGAATAAACGTGGTTAACGCTGCGATAATCGGTAAAATATGATACGGATCTGCATGTCCTAAGTTTACCCATAAAAATGAAGATGTACGAATCTCTTCAGTCCGGCTAATCGCATAATACAATGCTGAGAAAATTGGCATTTGTATAAAGATTGGCCAGCACCCAGCGAGTGGGTTCCAACCGCCTGCTTTCATTAGTTCTGACATTTCTTTTTGATACTGTTTTTGTTTTTCAATATCTTTGCTTACATCACCGTGCTTTTTCTTTAGCTTCTGCAATTCAGGCTGCATTTTTTTCATTTTCATTTGACTGCGATATTGCGAAACAGCTAATGGAATCATCGCTGAACGAACCACAAGCGTAATGATAATGATTGCAATACCAAAGCTTCCGCTAGGCACATGATGAGCAACAAATTGAAGCATAAATGAGATTGGATAAACAAAATAATGGTCCCAAAGCCCTGCACTATTTGCATCAATTGGACCGCTATTACTACAACCAGATAAAACAAAAACAAATAATAATGATAAACTAACGAGCACAGCTCGGTATGATTTTAACATGTTCATTCCTCCAATGTTTCGTAATTATTTAGCGAAACATTGGTGTATACGGACCGACCTCGTCACTCTCTCCGCTCGATTCTTGTCTACGAACCGAACGAACCATTCCATATTTATAGAAAATAGAAAAGAGTGGAACATTATTGAGACTATCTTCACATGTATCAACTAGTGCAAACGCTTTTTGTCTACCACTTGATGTTTGTTGACGTACAAAACGAGAAACATTAGTGAGAAAAAAGACTTCTAATAAACAAAGCGCTGTCGTTACAAAAGATATATATAGAATTGCATCTTGCAATAAAAATTCCATCGCTTCACATCCTTAATAAGCTCATTTTAGCACATTCTTTGGATGTTCTCTATTTCCTTTTCTTTTCAAAATATGATACAAAATTCCATTGTATTCACTTCTTTTCTTATAACCACATATACCACCAATTAGGTTAGAATTTTCATAAATTTAAAACATTTTTTCATTACCATAAAACTATTGCCAGTTTTTGAAAAAAGCATTATTCTCTTCTTGTAATCAAAAATGAATATGGAGATGAAACATACTATGGGTCAATTAGGAGACACCGATTACGTTCCCGACACCGCCTTTTTATCCTTCCCAGCAGCTAGAACATTTCATTTAGAATTTGTAATACAGTTGATTGTTATTTTTATAGCTTCCATTTTGTATGCTATTTCAATGAATATGTTTTTTATCCCGCATAATATGATTAGCGGTGGTTTCGCTGGTGTGGGGATGATTATCGGTTATTTAATGCATTATAATATCGGTGCACTTATCTTTTTATTAAACATCCCACTACTTGTTCTAAGTCATTTTTACTTAGGGAAGAAAACAACTTTCTTAACAGCTTACTTCGTGGCAGTATCATCTGCAGCCATGAACATTATCCCAGTACATCAAGTTTCGAATGACATTTTACTTTCATCTGTATTTGGTGGTGTTATCTGTGGTGCAGCATCCGGAATTATATTCCGATTTGCATCATCCACTGGTGGTTTTGATGTTGTTGGATTGATTGTAGCGAAATATAAAGACATTTCAATTGGTGCCATTATTTTTGGCTTCAACCTAGCCTTACTTGTTGTCGCTGGCTTTATTTTCGGATGGGACATTACACTGTACACGTTAATTAGCCGTTTTGTTGCCAGCAAGGTAATCGATGCTGTGCATACAAAACACATTAAATTAACGATAATGACAATTACAGAAAAAGGCGAGGAAATTAAAAGCGCACTACTGCATCACGGCATACGTGGTGTAACAATGGTAGACGCTGTCGGTGGCTATACCAACCATAAGAAAAAAATGATTTATACTGTCGTAACTCGTTACGAATTAGGAGAAATAAAGCGTATCATTCGTCATGTAGACAATCATGCGTTTATGAATATTACAGAAACCGTTGAAATCGTTGGACGTTTCAAACGAATATAAAAAGACGCAAGGAATTACAATTCCTTGCGTCTTTTTTTACCTCATTACCAATGGCCGGCATGTTCGTTCATATCAATTACTTATGCCAGCTAAATTATGATGTATAAGTATTCGTTCCACTCAATAATCTTTGATTGTAATTATGAGCGGCAATTGCTCCCCAAACCATACAAATAAAATGTGTAACAAAAAGCCCTATACCAAATGTTACAATACCAACAATTAACTCAATAATAATCATAATAATTGCACCAATAATTGTTGAATACAACATTCCAAAAGAACCAAACAAAAACGTTAATACTAAAGAAATCCCTATACTTTTCGTAGGTGTAACTATGATATGCTGCTTTTGTGTCCCCATCTAATGCCCTCCCTTTTAAATTAACTAAAAATTCAATTAAATTAATTGTACAACGAAATGGAATATTAATCCATATACTTTATTTCTTAAAATTATTTTACACTTATTACAAAATCAGATAATTCTATTATTATTAAGCTAAATATGTTATAATACAGTGAGACTTACAAAAAAAGAAATGAGAAGTCAGGTATATTTCAGTTATAATTGTCACACCGTAAAAAAAAGACAACCATCTTAGTTATTCTTCTATTAATCTTTTACTAAAAAGATTCACACAATTAAAATTAACTTCTATTTACTTACTATACCTACCTTTTTGACTTCCAAATCATCTTATTACATAAGGAGATGAACATATGAATCAGCATATACGGTACATGGTAGCTGTCCTGTTTGCTATCATTGGAGGCATGATTTGCTTCTGGACAAACATTCAGCTTGGAGAACATATCATTTTTAATGGAATCGAATCCGCTGTAAGCGCTTCAATATTAGGCGGATACATTTTATTCCTCTTTAATCCAGAAGAAAATGCACAAAAAACAATGCTATTAACAATGATCGGAATCGTTGGAGGATGTATTTCCTACTCAATGACAAACTATACATTACCACTTCAATTAAGCTCAGCTGTCTTCCACGGTCTTTGGACTTGGTTTATCGCCTTTTGCTTGGCAGATGTATTTAACCTATTACAAGATGCTGAAGAAGAGAGTAGCCGAGGAATCGAGAGCAATTCTTAATAAAAAGAGGCTGGAAGATAAATCTTTGGTATTATCCCATTTAGGTAGACAGTAAAAAAGAGTCCATCTGGTATGATGGACTCAATACTGTTTATCTGGAGGGGATTTTTTTATGGCGAAAAAAGGACAATCATTTCAAACATATACAGAAGAAGTAAAACAAGAAGCCGTTCGACTTCGATTAGAGGAAGGAAAAACATTACAATTCATTCGAGCACAGTTAGGAATTAAAAGTGACGCTCAAATTGTTGAATGGGTGAAACGTTACGAAAAAGGACAATCGTTTGAAGATCAACGTGGCATATGGAAGCGAAAGCATTTTAATAGTATAGAAGAAGAAAATGCTTATTTGAAAGCACAGGTGGAATATTTAAAAAAGCGCAATCCAAATCTACACGGGAAGGAATGGTCTTAAAGAAAGAACGTTTTTCGATTATCGATAGACTACGCACATTATATCCTCTTCGTTGGTTATTACAAATTGCCGAGGTATCGAAAGCTGGCTACTACAAATGGCGAAAAAACCGCTCCCATGTAGCGTTGCGCCGTCAAAAAGATACATGGCATAAAGAGCATATTTTATCTATCCATCGGAAACACCCGTATTATGGATACAAACGTATGACCCGCGCTTTGATTCGTGAAGGAATGTATATGAATCACAAACGCGTTAGACGTTTGATGCATGAATTAGGAATCCGTTCTATGATTCGGAAAAAACGTCCTTTTTACGGAAGGAAAGCATCGATTGTGTTTCAAAACCATCTGAATCGAGAATTTTATGCGGATAAGAGACATGTAAAATTAGTAACAGATATTACATACATAAGAATTGGAGAAGAATTTGCTTATTTGTCAGCTGTCTTAGATTTGTATAACAATGAAATCGTGGCATGGAAGTTATCACATCGAAACGATTTAGCGCTTGTACTATCTACATTAGAACAGTTAGAAGGAATCAAGCGTACTACTAAAACCCTTCTACATTCTGATCAAGGATTTCAATATACATCAAAAAGTTACGCAAAACAGTTAGAACGATTAAAGATAAAAGGAAGTCATTCTAGACGAGGGAACTGTTTTAACAATGCATGTATTGAATCGTTCTTCTCTCATTTAAAAACAGAGAAGTTGTATTTAGTGCGTCCAAAAACATATGAAACAGCTTATCGAGCAATCCAAGAATATATCACATTTTACAATCAAGAGCGATTCCAAGAAAAACTTCACGGCCTTTCCCCGATAGAATATCGGGAAAAGGCCGTGGCATAAAACTCTTTTTATTATTGTCTACTTGACGGGGATATGACCACTTCCGGCCTCTTTTTTATCAATTATAATTTCCATTTTGACATTGATATGTATCAAAAATAATTATGCATTCATATTAAAAAGTTCTATCTAATATATTTAAAACACATAATATGCGAGGTGAACTATGGATAAAAAAAAGATTTTTTCTGATCTTCTCATCAAACTTTGTGCAGCCTGTTTTCTTTCTTTTTCTTTCATGCTTTTTTTCTTTATGCAAGATAACTTTGATTTCTATAAACTCTCAACGTTATTATCTGCGTTACTGTATAATCCTTGGTTCTATGTTCTCTTTTGCTATGCTATTTTGTGCTCATTCATTATTGATAAACTCGCTCTAAAACAAACAAACATTACAAAAAAAGCATTACTGTATATCATTTTTGGTTATCTATTTTTTCTTCCTTTTCCATTGTTTAGTAGCGATCCATTTATCATCTATTTCATTGCAGGTTCAATTGGAGCAATATGTGCTCTTTTCTTTTACTTATGCACATATATCGCTCAAAAAGCAAAATGGTTTCGATATAGCATCCCTATTCTCATTCCCATTTTATTTATTACAATTGCAGCAATCGATTTTACAAAGAAAGAACAATGGGTGGAACACACGACAGAAAATGAATTTGAAGCAACCTTCTCCTATTTTAATGGGGAACATAAAATCCCTATTTATGCTAAAGAGGGAGCAATTATTGAAATGAATGTTCAATTTTTAGTTGGGGGAAATAATAGCTATGGTCATGGTCTCCACTTTGCTAGTGAATTTAACAAAAACGTACCTGTTTCCGAAATAAATGCAGATACTTATCAACTCGCAGCAACAAAAACAGGAACCTATTATATTGTAGTTACCGGTGAAAACCTTACAGGTAAAATAAAAGCAAAATGGAACATACATTGAACTACCCCCACCTAGCTTCCTTATTTCTCTCTGAATCTTGAGGCGGGGATTTTAGGATAAAAAGCATAAGCGGCTCGCTCAGAATGTGAGGGGATGGAGCTGGATTTCAATAAAAAAGAAAAGTGCTCGCTCGCACTTTTCTTCCAATTTTTGACATAGAATGGATTCCATATTAATTTACACTTTGTACAAATACGCGTTTTAATTGTTTACGGAAACGAACGCCTAACGTAACCGCTACAATAACAATGACTCCGAAGATAATTTTTCCAATGTGCTGTTCAAGCAATCCAAAAATATCATGTAAGTTTCCACCTAACCAATAACCACCAATTAAGAAGAAAGATACCCAGAATAGTGCACCAGCGTAAATCGTCATTGCAAAGCGACGGAACGGCAAATTAATAATCCCTGCAAAGTATCCTGTAAAGTGACGTACGCCTGGAATAAAGAATCCGATAAAGATAAGGAAATATCCATATTTATCAAACCACATTCTTGTTAAATCAATTTTTCTTTGTGTTAAAAACACATACTTCCCATATTTCTGTACAAAAGGCATACCCAGTTTATTTCCTAAAAAGTACTGAATTGTCATCCCAACACTTGTACCAATAAATGACAAAATAATTAAAATAGGTAAGTGCAAATCTCCTTTTTGCGCCAAGAACCCTGCGTATGCTAGTGTTGGCTCTCCAGGAAACGGAAGGGCAATATACTCTAATAGCAAGCCAAAAAGTACTACACAATAACCGTATTGCTGAAATAACTCATGAATCCATTCCATGTCGATCTCTCCTTTTCGCTCTTATCTACAGCATCCACCATCACGTACGAACTGTTATTATTATTGTATAAAAAAATTGTCGAAATAACTATCACAATAGCTTACATTTAGCTTACATTTTTGTAAGGAAACTACTAAAATAAACTATATTCATGCAAAATTCCCTAATAACTATTATATATTTTCGTTTTTTTCATTTTTTCTTCATTATGTATGAAAAAATAACGTTTTTCGTCATTTTCCTCACCGATAATTCTATAAAGCTACTTATTTTATGGAATACACGTAACTTCTAAAGAAGCACAAAGACTTGTGAAAAACATTACATGTATTTTATATTGAAAATGTAAAAGGGATTGCTATAAACTACAATCAGACCTACTTTGATTTTCAAGCGTATAAGTCGCGACTATGAAGAACAAACTGTAACCTGCTCTCTTTTTCTTTTTTTGGTTCACTTGGCATGGCGCAGAAAAGGATCTATCAGTTTTTAATTATTCTATACCCAAACTCACACCCTTTTGTGAATGGCGGAATTTTGTAGAGTTTTTACTCTGTTTCGTTCGCCCGTTGTCCTTTATTGGACAGCGGGCGTTTTTTATTTATAAAGGAGGATTTTTATGGAGAAATTTAAGTTTTCATTATTAGTTTTATTTGGCGCCTGCAGCTATGGCGTACTTTCGACAATTTTCAAACTCGGCTTTATGAATGGTTTTTCTGCGCATGAGCTATTAGGTGGACAATATGTATTTGGCTGGATTGGGCTTTTATTACTTGTTCTATTCTTCTCTCGTCATAACATCTCGAAAAAACAAACATTTTCTTTATTAGCTGTCGGAACAACAATGAGCATGACCGGAATTTTCTACGCAATTTCTGTAGAAGAATTACCCGCTTCTATCGCCGTTGTTTTACTTTTTCAATTTACATGGATTGGGGTTGTCATTGAAGCCATCGCTAACAAAACGTTACCAAGCCGCGAAAAGGTAATCTCGATTCTCATTTTATTTGCCGGAACATTATTTGCAGGTGGCGTGTTTGAAGGGCTCGGACAAAACTTCTCTACAAAAGGCATTATCTTTGGACTATTAGCCGCTGTCTCTTTTTCTTTTTATATCTTTGCTAGTGGACGCGTTGCTACAACTGTACCACCGTATACAAAAAGCTTCCTTATGACAACAAGTGCTACACTGATTGTTTGCCTAATCTTTCCTCCAACCTTCTTAACAGACGGTGCCTTGCAGGATGGATTATGGAAATATGCTTTCTTCCTTGGATTTTTCGGTGTTATTGTACCAGTTATTTGCTTCTCAATCGGTGTCCCAAAAGTAGGAACAGGACTTGGAACGATTTTAGGTGCTGCTGAACTACCAACAGCAATCATCGCTTCTATTACACTTGTTCATGAAGTCGTATCGCTATTGCAATGGCTCGGCATCATTTTTATATTGATTGGTATTTTTACACCGCAAATTCTTACAGCACGAAGAGAAAAGAGACGGAACGTGGAACAAAGCGCCTAAAAAAAGAGCACATCATGTGCTCTTCTTACTTTAATGCTCCATATAGCTTTTCTATCTCTGTTTCAATTTGCTTTATATCAATTCGCTCAAACAATGGCTGCACATGACTGATTCGCTCTGGCAATGTATTTTCGCATTTCCAGTTCACACTTGTAATTGATAATATATCCCGCACTCTTTCACTAGAAAATGGTAAAAACGGCTCAAGTAACTGCGCAAAATTCACAATGAAATATACACAATGAGAAATTGTATCTTCACAAGCAATAGGGTCTTCCTCCCTTTGTTTCCAAGGCGCTCGCTCATCAAAATATTTATTTGCAAAGCGCACCGTTTCAAATATTGTTTCCAGCGCTACTTTAAAATGAGCCTGTTCAATTGCATCTCCTACTTTCTGATATAATTCTTCTATTCTTGCTTTCAGCTCTACATTTATTTTTCTATTCGGTACTACACCGTCATAATACTTCTCAATGAATTTCAGTGTACGGTTCACAAAATTCCCATATGCACCTAGAAGCTCACTGTTGTGACTATAAATAAATTCTCGCCAAGAAAAATCTGTATCACGATTTTCTGGTGCATTAATCGTTAAGAAATACCGAATCGAATCTGAATCATACCGCTCTAATATATCAGGTACCCATACAGCCCAGTTTTTACTTGTTGATAACTTCCGTTTCTCGACCGTTAAATATTCATTGGATACAATATGACGAGGAATTGCCTTTTCTCCGATTCCAAATAATACAGCTGGCCAAATAATAGAATGGAACGGGATATTGTCCTTACCGTGCACATAATATGTCTTCGCATTACTACTCCAGAACTCCCCGTCATCTTCGCCTGTTTCTTCAGACCATCGTTTACTTGCTGAATAATAACCTGAAACAGCTTCAATCCACACGTAAATTTTCTTATCCTCATATCCCTTCACTGGAATTGGTACTCCAATTGGTAAATCACGTGATACAGCCCTGTCCTGTAATCCTTCTTGTAAGTAACGCTCCGTTAATTGAATGGCATTATCACGCCATGTTCCTTTTTGTTTTGCAGCTGTTACTACATCTTTCATCTGTTCTTGAAATTTATGCAATGCAAAATAGAAATGCTCTGTTTCCTTAACTACTGGCGTATTTCCACATAGCTTACACTTCTTTTCTAATAAATCAAGTGGATCTAAAATGGCCGAGCAAGCATCACATTGATCTCCGCGCGCCGGTTCATGACAATGTGGACAAACTCCCTCTACATATCGATCTGGTAAAAATTGTGCACACGTTTCGCAGTATGCTTGTTCCACTACCTTTTTATAAATAAAGCCTTCTTCTAATAAACGTAAGAAAATCTTTTGTACTGTTTCATGATGGTGCTGTGCATCTGTACGCGTATAACAATCATACGTAAAACCAAGCTGCTGAAAACATCGCTCAAACTCTTCATGATAATAATCAGCAATTTCTTTTGCAGTAACCCCTTCTTGTTTTGCCCGAATGGCAATCGGTGTTCCATTACAATCGCTTCCTGATACGTAAAGAACGCGCTCTCCTTTTGCTCTATAATAACGCGCTAAAATGTCCCCTGATAACAAGGACGCAACATGCCCAAGATGTAAAGATCCATTCGCATATGGCCAAGCTCCTCCAATAAAAATACTCACCTTACATTCCTCCTTTTAAATATAAAAAAGCCCCGCCCCTATCTTTTAAAAAGATAAGGGCGGGGCTGTATAAACAGTCGCGGTACCACCTTATTTCGCCAGCTATTCACATAACTGACCTCGTCAAGTACGGAGCAATCATATGCTCTTATACTGTGATTTTGATAACGAGAACCAACTCTCGTCGCCGCCTACTATTACCATTTGATAAGTTCAGGACGAAGCTCAAAGGCCATTGTTCAAATGAACATTCTTGCTTCTTCTCAGCTTCCGAAGCTCTCTGGAAAGAATGGTTTCACTCTACTTTTCCTTTTCAACGCTTTTCATATATAACACGTATTTTACGACTAAAATACAGAAAAATCAAACTTTTATTCAAAAAAAGGAAATATAAAATCCCTTCCGAATATTTATATGTTCAGAAAAGGGAGTGATTTCATTGAATCAACAACAATTAAGCACCGCCAATAAAAAAGGCTGGAGTGCAGCTGCTTATGAAGCGTGGACGAATCGGCACGGTACTCCACAGGAATACGCAAAGAAACTAATGCAAAATCCTGCTCGTGAAGTAGCCTACTACTTACCTTACATACAGAATCTCCAAGGGAAACGGATCATCAATTTACTCGGCTCAAAAGGAAATAAAGCTGTGGCATTCGCATTATTAGGCGCTGACGTAACCGTTGTAGATATTTCTGAAAGCAACGCAAAATATGCAACTGAACTAGCAGATGCCGCGGGAGTATCTATTGAATATATCGTTTCAGATGTATTAGAAATAACACCTTCTCAATCATTCGATGTTGTGTTGCTGGAATTAGGTGTACTTCATTACTTTTTAGATCTCAAGCCACTTTTTCAGCTTATCTCGGGACTACTAAAAAATGGCGGTACTTTTATACTTCGTGACTATCATCCCCTTTATACAAAATTATTAGCAACAGACGATCCAAAATTTAAGGCAAACGGAGATTATTTTTTTGAAGAAATTATTGAGGATACTGTTGCTTATAGCAGCCTACTTGATAAAACGAAGCAAGAAACACTACCCAAAACACTAATTCGTCGCTGGACGTTAGGAGAAATTATTACAGAAGTTGCCGGAGCGAACCTGCACATTGAAAAGTTTACTGAAGAGCATGGTCCGCACCAACGATGGGTCTTTCCTTCTTCAGCCCCAGAAGGAATTGAAGAACGCATCCCTGGTTTGTACACATTAATTGCTACAAAATAATGCAAAAAGGATCCTTTCACGGATAGGATCCTTTTTGCATGCTTAACGCATATAAGTTGAGGTTGGAGATTACCATAATTCTGTAGAATAGGACACAAGGTATTTCAACATTTTGTCTCTGACTTACGCAGTCAAAAGGGGTATGACCAACATAACGAAGAGTAATGTTTCGTTGATATTGATAATCGTTATCAACTAATTAGAAGTATACATGATGTTTTTTTAAAACACAATAGGATTTTCATATTTTTCTTCGTAAAACTTTCGGTACATATACACAATATGGCTCACTTTCTAAATAATCACCCGTTATTGCATACGCTCTAGAGCGCGAACCACCACATATATAGCGGTATTCACACTTCCCGCACTTCCCTTTATAGCTATCTGGATCACGTAAAGCTTGAAAAATTGGAGAATCACGATAAATATCCCGTAAACGCTGCTCTCTCACGTTCCCAGCTTGAATCGGTAATAATCCACTAGGATATACATCGCCAATGTGTGAAATAAACACAAAACCATTCCCATCATTAACTCCTTTGGGTGCTCGTCCTAAACCATCAATTTTTCCAGTTAAACCATTTTGCAGTGCATCTTCATAACGAATTTCCCGATTATTTTTTTGCTGCATCACAACGCGCCGGTAATGCTGAGCAGCCGTTGTCTTTATATCAAATGAAGCCTTTTCCCCTATTTTATATAATTTATGAAATACAAGTTCATTTTCTACCGGCGAAATCATATCATCTATATTTCCTCTTCCAGTTGGAACAAGGAAAAATACGCTCCATAGCACACCACCTAATTGTTCAACAAGTGTTGCCATCTCCTCTACTTCATGAATATTGTACTTAGAAATGGTTGTATTAATTTGCACAGGAATCTGTAATTCATTTAAATATTGAATCGCATCCATCGTAAGCTGAAAAGATCCTGCCGTGCAGCGAAAACGATCGTGTGTCTCAGCTGTAGCACCATCCACACTAAAGGCCCAGCGTGCAAGTCCAACTTCCTTTGCCTTTTGAATGGCCTTTTTCGTCACATTCGGAGTCGCACTAGGCGTCATCGAAACACGTAATCCTTTTTGCACTGCATAATCTGCTAGCTTATAAATATCTTCTCTCATAAGCGGATCCCCGCCTGAAAAGACTAGCATCGGCTGATTCATTTCATATATTTCATCAATTAATTTCTGTCCCTCAAGAAAAGTTAATTCTCTCGGATCTCTCCTATACTGCGCTTCAGCTCGACAATGCAAGCATTTTAATTCGCAAGCTCGTGTAACTTCCTATATCACAATAAAAGGATTTTTATCATAGTTCATTTTCAATCTTGCTCCTTCCTACATACTTATAATCAGTATAGGGAAGATTCTAAAAAAACACTGTGAGCTATTTCACTGCATCTTTATTTTATTTCCTTTATAATGAGAATGGATATCATTAATATTAGGAGTGTTGTACATGTCGCAAGAATTCGAAGAGAAGTTATATGCCAATTTAGAGGCTGTTATCGATCCTGAATTAGGTGTAGATATTATCAATCTTGGTTTAGTATATGATGTGACAGCGGATGAAAATAATAATGCTGTTATTACAATGACGATGACTTCTATCGGTTGCCCAATGGCCGGACAAATCGTGTCGGATGTCAAAAAAGTATTATCAACAAATGTACCTGAAGTAAATGAAATAGAGGTTAATGTCGTTTGGAATCCACCTTGGTCAAAAGAGCGTATGTCACGTATGGCAAAAATTGCGCTAGGTATTCGCGATTAACATCACATAAACATAACAAGCTAAGAAGGATGTTTTCTATTTAAACATCCTTCTTAGTTTTTATCCCTCGTAAAACGCAATATAAAAAAATCCCCTGTAGCTTTTACAGGGGAAATAAGGTAGCTTATCCATTAAAGAACGATACACATACTATTTTGCTATTTTACACCAACTGCATCATAAGCCTTCGTTACAGCTTGTACTTCTTTAGAGTTTTTACCATATAAATCTTCTGCCGATTGAAGTGCAGCTTGGCGCATCATTTTAAAGTTAGAGTTTGCTGTTAAATATTTTGTAAGAGCTCGGTAGTAAATTTTTTCTGTCGCTACGCGGCCCACGCCATTTACTTTCACACCATAATGAGTGCCACCTTCAGACACTAAATATGCAGCTTTATTGTTAATACTACTGTTAATATGAACGCCGCCATTATCATATGGACCAGTGTAGCGCTTGCTGTAATGATCTGGGTAACCTTCACCAGGTTTTAATGGATTCGGAATAGATGCTGGATCACTTAGAGAACGAAGTGCATCACCTTCGATACCAGGTGTATAAATGTCAGCACCTAACTGCCAGCTTTTCTTCTCGACCATTACACCCATAATATCAGATAACGATTCATTTAATGCACCTGGCTCATTTTTATAAACAAGGTTCGCCGTATGCTCTGTTACAGCATGTGTTAACTCATGTCCAATAACATCTAAGCCTGCAGATAATGGAATAAATGTTTTTCCATCTCCATCACCATACATCATTTGCACACCGTTCCACGCAGCATTATTCCAACTCTCTCCTACGTGAACAGTAGAAATCAGCCTTGCACCTTTATTATCGAAAGAATTACGGTTAAATGTCTTTTTATAATAATCATATACTTTTCCTGCATTTACATGTGCGTCAACAGCCGCTTTATCTTCAAAAAACTTTGATTTACTTTCTACTTCTTCACCTGTATATCCAAACCATTGTGAGAAAATATTAAACCAGTTCTCATCCATATTTTGTGCATCAAACGTATGAACACCATTTCCTCGTTTTCCATCAAACAAGTTAAATGCTCCCGTTTTTTCATCTTGAGCAATTTCAAATGATTGCTTGTTTCCTAGAACGCCATATCCAAAACCAGTAATATGATCGATTGCATTATATTTCTCAATCACATTTCCATTCGTTGCATCAACAAAGTAATGCCAGTAACCTGGAGCTGGTTTTGAAACAGATGCTTTTACAAGGTATGAAAGGTAATATTGCCCATCCTTTTCATACACATATAAATCTTTTTTAATACCATCATATTTATCCACTTTGCCAATTTCTTTCTCAATATCGGCTTTCGCAACATCTACCGCTTGCTCATCAGTAATGCTAGCTGTAGCTGGAATATTTTTATCTTCTAAATTCGGGATAACTTGCCCGAAGAACGCTTTTACATTATTGTCTTTATCAAGTGTAACTGTTTGATCAGATCCATATACAGGAACATTATTATGTTTCTCAACTAACTTTACATGTGTTGTACCTGATTCAGCATCCTTTTCTTCCCCGACAATATTAAAATGTTTGTCAATATTTCCTGCTAATTTAAACATATCCTTCTTGCTCTCTAAATATTGAAATACTGTTTCTTTTTTATCTAATCCTTCTGGCGCTTTCCATTCCTCACCTATGTAAGCTGGTGTTTTAAATTCTTGGTGATATTGAATTTGCTGTTCTTCCGCTTGTGTTTTTGTTGCTCCAAATGCTCCAAAACCTCCAACGATAACGGATAAAGCTAATGCTGATGAAACGACTTGCTTTTTCAATCTAACACTCCCCATTCCCCAAAAATTTTTTTAACACTTTTATACATTTCGAAAAAAAATATATATTTCCTTCAAAAAAAATATTGAGAAACAGTTTTCTTGCAATTTATCCCAAAAAAGGGAGTATCTTGTTAAACACTCCCTTTTCCTTCATTCTTTATTGTTTTTTCATCTCAATCGCTATATAATGCGATTGCTCTTTTGCTTGAATACGAATATCTTCTTCAACTACTTCTGCTGCATCACGCATTACAAGTGTCTCACCATTTATAACACCACTTCCTTCAATTTGCACAAGATAAACTTGACGACCTTCGCTAACAGGGAAATTAATTTCTTTTCCTGCTTCTAAAGAAAGTGAATATAAATTTGTATCTTGATGAATCTCAATTGCTGCACCACCATCAATTGGAGATACCATATGGAACCAATTATTTTCACGTTTATTCCAATCAAACTTGAACTCACCGTAGTTTGGTGTGTGTCCTACGCGGTCTGGTAAAATCCAAATTTGTAATAGACGTAATGTCTCATTTCCTAAATTATGTTCACTATGAAAAACACCTGTACCAGCGCTCATATATTGTACATGTCCACGCTCAATTGTGCCGCGGTTCCCCATGCTATCTTGATGTGTTAATGCTCCATCTACAACGTAAGAAACAATCTCCATATCACGGTGCGGATGCATATCAAATCCTGTTTGTGCTGCTACTAAATCATCATTAATCACGCGAAGCGCCCCGAAGTTCATATTATCTCGATTGTAATAATCTGCGAATGAAAAATGAAAATGTGTATTTAACCAACCGTGATTTGCTCTTCCCATATTTTTATGATCAACTTTTTTAAACATATCCTTCACCTCATATTATCTCGAATTTGAGATATTTATTTAAAATTTTTTATTATAACTTTCGAAGTAATTCTAATAATTGTTTTTGCTCATTGCGATTCAGCTTACAAAATTGTTTTGCTTGAAACGTCTCCTGCGTTGGAACAACCTCTTCATATAAAGCTTTTCCCTCTTCTGTTAACGAAAGATATTTCGCAGTACCTTCTTGCTCTCTTTTCACAAAACCGAGCTGTTCCATTTTATTTATAAGTTGCGTGATGTTCCCTTTTGTAACAAATAGCTTTTTCCCAAGCTCTTGCTGTGTTAATCGATCTTGTCCTCCAATTTGTGCTAGCACATCAAACTGAGCAGCAGATAAACCCCATTTTTTCAAATGCTGATTTGTCTCTCGGACACTCCTATTATAAAAGCGTGACAAACGAAACCATAACAATAACCCAAGTCTTTCTTCTGTTTTCATTCCATCACCTCGCTTGCTTGATGTCTTTAGTTTAGAACTAAACTTTAAAATTGTCAATAACTTTATTTTAGTAAGCAATAAACAAAAGCATAGTAATCATCCCATCACTATGCCTTAACCTAATTTTCTTCTCATATATTCATTCATTTTACGCTCTGCAAATGCTCGGGCATCCTTTTCAATCCAACGAGCTTCGTACGCTTCTTTTCCAATGTATAATACATTTTTCTCATGTTGCATGGAATGCCTGAATTCATGTAGTAATGTTTTGAGCACTTGTTCATATTGTTCCCACATACAAATAAAAATCATTTGTCTTTCTTTATGATAAAAACCGCTTAAAGGAAATAAGAATTCTTCTTCCTCTTCTCCTAAGTTTACAAGCACATTATTTGTATCACACGTATCACAAAAAATAACTGGAATTTCGCGTTTCTCAATAAGTGCAAATATATCATTTTTCACCCGCTGAATATCCCACGGAAACTCTGAGTCCAGCACATACCAATTTCCAGCTTGCTGATATACGTTTTGAAGTTGGAGTTCCATTAACCTCCATTCTCCTTTCTAAATTCCCTTTTCCTATACATATGCCACAATGCGATAAAAAATAAACATATATTGCAATGTAACATGACATCTCGTTTCAAAAAATGTTCAAAAATAATGTTTGGAAAGGGTTGATTTATACAAATTACTAGATTATAATAATTATAAATTAGTAAAAGATATAATATAATAACTCAAAGGGAGATTGATCATATGAACACACAAGTAATCGAAGTATTAAACAAACAGGTAGCAGACTGGAATGTATTATTCACAAAACTACACAACTTCCATTGGTATGTAAAAGGGCCCCAATTTTTTACACTACATGAGAAATTTGAACAATTTTATACAGAAGCAGCTGAACACATTGATGAAATTGCAGAACGTATTTTAGCAATCGGCGGTAAACCAGTAGCAACAATGAAAGAATACTTAGAACTATCTTCTATTCAAGAAGCGGTTTACGGAGAAACTGCAGAAGGGATGGTCGAAGCAATTATGAAAGACTACGAAATGATGCTAGGCGAACTGAAAAAAGGTATGGAAATCGCCCAGGGCGCTGACGACGAAATGACATCTGACTTACTACTTGGTATCTACACAGAACTAGAAAAGCACGCTTGGATGCTACGTGCATTCTTGAATCAGTAATATATTAAAAGCGGAGCCGACTGTTTAGCCCTGACGGATAAGGTTCTTCCGCACAGAAAGTGTTCTTTACTTTCTCGTGCGGAAGGTTCTTAGACGCGAAGGGCTAGGAGGCGGAGCTGGATACCATTAAAAGCGCAAGCGGCTCGGTCAGAATAGGAGGGCGTTGGAACTCCTGATTCAGAGGCGCTTTTTGCCTCAGATGAAGGAGTGAAACGACCCACTATTCTAGCCGCTGGAGCTGGATACTATTAAAAGCAGAGGTGGCTCGGTCAGAATAGGAGGGCGTTGGAACTCCTGATTCAGAGGCGCTTTTTGCCTCAGATGAAGGAGTGAAACGACCCACTATTCTAGCCGCTGGAGCTGGATACTATTAAAAGCGCAAGCGGCTCGGTCAGAATAGGAGGGCGTTGGAACTCCTGATTCAGAGGCGCTTTTTGCCTCAGATGAAGGAGTGAAACGACCCACTATTCTAGCCGCTGGAGCTGGATACTATTAAAAGCAGAGGTGGCTCGTTTAGCTCTGATTGGATAAAATCCCCTCAATTCACTTGAGGGGATTTATTATTATATCGATATATCCTAACCATATTTATGTTAAAATATAACAAATAACATTCTAATAGTTACGTCTAAACAATACTTTTCCAAGTTCATCATTTAGGTAATATCACCATCAAATGACGGGAGTGGTTCAGTTGAAAGACTATTTGATCCGAGTGTTTTTCGCTTCATTAGCTGTTGGAATTACTTTCATGATAGCCAATATTTTAGGCATAAACTTAGATGTAGAAAGCTATCCTTTTCTTATCTGTATCGCGATACTTGGTGGTTGGAGTGGCTGGTACTTATATAAAAAATCTATGAGAGATAAATCTAAAGGCATTCCGAAATGAACGGAATGCCTCTTTTTTATTCATCTTATTATGATAACTGCTTCCACTTATTCCCCATAACAGGTCTCTTATAATTTTTCATGTGGAGCAATAATTCTTCTGCATTATCCGCCGAAACAATCAGCTCTTTATTCGATGGATTCATAAACCCTTCTTCTGCTGCACGGTTAACCATTTGCAAGATTGGACCGTAAAAATCTTTAATATTCAATAATCCAACTGGCTTGTCATGAATACCAATCTGTGACCAACATACAACCTCAAATAGCTCTTCAAATGTTCCATAGCCACCTGGCAGTGCAATAAATGCATCTGCAAGCTCTCCCATTTTTGCTTTGCGCTCATGCATCGTTTCCACTTCAATTAATTCCGTTAATCCTTCATGAACAATCTCTCCGCGAAATAAACCACGAGGCATAACACCTGTGACACATCCGCCTAAACGTAACACTTCATTTGCTACTTCCCCCATCAAACCAACACATGAACCGCCGTATACTAATTCACAATCATTTTGAACAAGCAGTTCGCCAAGCTTAATTGCTTGTTCCCTAAATTCAGGTCTCTCTCCTAAATTAGAACCTGCGAACACACAAATCTTTCTCATACCTACACCCCGAAACTATATATTGTTATGATACAATGAATATTGTACAACATATTGAAGGGATGGAAAAGAAGTGAATATGGTCGAATTTCAAAGATGGGTAGAGGAATTTTATGAAAAACGAAGCTGGTCACAATATAACTCTTTTATTCGCCTAAATTTCTTAACAGAAGAAGTAGGCGAAGTTTCACGCGTTGTACGCGCGATTGAAATTGGACGCGATCGCCCAGATGAACAAACAAAGCAAGTAGAAGAACTAAAGATGGAATTAAAAGAAGAACTTGGGGATGTACTTGCTAATTTCATTATTCTTTCTCAAAAATATGATTTAGACTTACAGGATATTATGAACGCACATGTCGAGAAACTGTCTAAACGTTTTCAAGAAACAAACTGAGAACATTTATCAATTGTGATATAATATTCCCGACATGATACAAAGGAGGAAATTTATGTTATCTACAAAATTACACGATGCGCTTAATGATCAAATGAATTTTGAATTTTACTCTGCCCATGTTTATATGGCAATGGCTGCTTATTGCACGGCGGAAAGCTATGATGGGTTTGCAAATTTCTTTCTTGTTCAAGCAGAAGAAGAGCGTTTCCATGCAATGAAACTTTATAATTACATAAATGACCGCGGAGAACGTGCCATTATTACTGGATTCGAAAACCCAAACAACGAATACAAATCTGTTTTAAGTGCATTTGAAATCGCACTTGAGCATGAGCGTGAAGTAACAAAACGTATTTACAACTTATCCGATATCGCTTGGGATGAGCGTGAACACGCGACAATTACGTTCTTAAAATGGTTCGTTGACGAACAGGTTGAAGAAGAGGCTTCTTTCGATAGCATCATCCAGAAACTAAAACGCATTACAAATGATTCTAACGCTTTATTTATGTTAGATGCGGAATTGGAAAAACGCACATTTACCCCTCCTGCTGAGTAATATCCTTATCACCTTAACTAGTTTGTTAAGGTGATATTTATTCCACAGTAAAGATCTTAGAACTATTAACAAAACAACCGCTTCTCATTATGTTAAAAGACAGTGTTACACCAATAAGCATAGCTCTTTTTTACGGAAGCTCGATTATGCTAGTATTTCATCACAAAAAAGCATCGCCTTTACTAACGTATATGGCTTATATGGGGAAATCAGCTACTTCTTTGGCATTATATTAACAGTTGTCATTTCCGTCATCCAATTATACGCTAGTACCTATTGGTTACAAAGGTATCGCATAGGGCCAGTTGAATACGTATGGCGTCTTGATACATATTTTAAAAGGCCTGCTTTTACACGTAAGTTAAAGAAAGTAAATTAAACAAAAAAAGCAATGAGCATCTCGCTCATTGCTTTCCTTATTTTATAGCATAACCCCAACGATAACCGCTGATAATATACTTACTAACGTTGCACCATACACAAGTTTTAATCCGAAAGAGGATACAACGTTCGCTTGTTTTCCATCGATACTCTTCGTTGCACCTGCGATAATCCCGATAGATGAGAAGTTTGCAAATGATACAAGGAAGATCGATAAAATACCTACTGTACGAGCTGATAAATCGCCAGCTACTTTTCCTAAATCAAGCATCGCAACAAACTCGTTTGTTACTAATTTTGTTGCCATAATTTGTCCTGCTTGTAGCATCTCTGATGTTGGAATACCCATAATAAATGCTAATGGCGAGAAGATATAACCTAAAATACCTTGGAACGTAATACCAAAAACAGAATCGAATAAACCGTTAATTGCTGCCATCAATGCAATGAATCCGATTAACATTGCTGCTACCGTAACTGCAATAGAGAATCCAAGCATAATGTATTCGCCTAACATTTCGAAGAACGTTTGCTTCTTATCTTCTTCTAATTCTAAGATATCTTCTTCTTCACTAATATCATAAGGATTAATAATATGAACGATAATGAATCCACTAAATAAGTTTAATACAAGTGCTGTTACTACATATTTTGGATCAATCATTTTCATATAAGAACCGACAATTGACATCGATACCGTTGACATTGAAGATGCGCAAAGCGTATATAAACGATTTTTTGGTAATTTGCTTAATTGATCTTTTACTGTAATAAATACTTCACCTTGACCAACAATCGCTGCTGCTACTGCATTATATGATTCTAGTTTTCCTAAACCATTAACTTTACTTAATACGAAACCGACTGCTTTAATAATAATTGGTAAAATTTTAATGTGTTGCAAAATCCCAATTAATACTGCTAAGAAAATAATTGGTAATAATACTGTTAAGAAGAAAGGTGCTTGTCCATCATTCGCTAGACCACCAAATACGAAGTTAACCCCTACTTCTGCGTATTTTAGAATAGCACCAAAACCATCTGAAATCCCTTTTACTAACACATACCCAATCTTTGTATTTAATAAGAAGTATGCCAATGCTAATTGAAGAACAAGCATAATTGCAATTGGTTTATATTTAATTTTCTTCCGATCTGAACTTACAAGGAAACCTAGTACAAATACAGCAAGTAAACCGACTAGAAACATAACTAGTTTCATATGTGAATCCTCCACTTTCTATGAGTTATTGGTTGTCCAACGAATGACGTCTGACCATTGATATTAAAAAAATAAGAACCCCTAAATACTATTTACTTTACAATGTAACCTAAAATCAGTAAGCGTTTACACAAATTGCAATTTATTATTAGTAGTCTCTTCTTCTCTACTCGATTTAAAGTATGAAAATGATACCACCTATAAATCAAATTGTAAGCGTTATCTAAATGAATTGCAATATAATTTTTTCAATAAATTATATGTTAATTTATCCCTTCTGAAAGAAAAAAGAAATGAGCGTATGCTCACTGCTTTTTTTGCTTATAACATAACACCAACAATAAGTGCTGATAAAATACTCACTAACGTTGCACCACATACAAGCCTTAACCATTCTAAATAAAAAAAGAGCATCAAATTTTTTCTGATGCTCTTCCCTTATTATACAGCTTGTTCTTCTTTTTCTTTTGTTACCCTAGAATCTCCCCAGCACTCTGTGTTTTTTAAACCTGGAATAGAGTCTGCATGGAAGACTGGATCTTTCCCTTGTTTCTTTTGTTTCACATAGTCTGCCAATGCAGCATATGCAAATCGACCAAGAAGTGTAATCGCAATTAAGTTTGTGATTACCATTAGCCCCATAAATAAATCTGCCATATTCCATACGACTTGAAGTGTCGCAACAGAACCGAATAATACCATTCCCACTACCGCAATACGGTAAATCATTAACCAAGTTTTACTTTGTTTAATGAATTCAATATTCGTTTCACCATAATAATAGTTTCCTAGAAGTGAACTGAACGCAAATAAGAAAATAATAATCGCTAAGAAGCTACTTGCCCACGAACCAATCTGAGAGCTTAGCGCCATTTGCGTTAATTCAATACCTTCTAAATTTGTTGCCTTATATGCACCAGAACATAATACGATAAATGCTGTTGATGTACATACTAAGAATGTATCTACTAAAACTCCAATTGTTTGAATAAATCCTTGTTTAGCTGGATGCGTTACATCTGCTGTCGCAGCCGCATTCGGTGCACTACCCATACCTGCTTCATTCGCAAATAGGCCGCGCTGGATACCATACTTCATTGCCGCTCCGATACCGCCACCTACAGCTGAATCTAAACCAAATGCACCTTTAAAGATTTCTGTAAAAACATCTGGTAGCAAGTAGAAGTTTTTAATAACAACAAAAAGAGCCACTCCAATATAAATAATTGCCATTGGTGGAACAATCATTTCTGACATACGTGCAATACTTTTAACACCGCCAAAAATAATAACCGCGACTAATGCAGCTAATACAAACCCAACAACATAGCGCTCTAAACCGAAAGCATTCTTAAATGCTAATGTAACTGTATTCGCCTGTACTGAGTTGAAAATTAAACCGTAACTAATTGTGATAAGAATAGAAAACCAAATTCCCATCCAACGCTTATTTAAACCTTTTTCCATATAATAAGCAGGGCCTCCACGGAACCCACTGCCATCTTTTGTTTTATAAATTTGTGCAAGTGTACTTTCTACGAAACTTGAAGATGCCCCAATGATTGCGATTACCCACATCCAAAATACTGCGCCAGGGCCTCCCATAGAAATCGCTAACGCTACACCAGCTAAGTTACCGATGCCAATGCGGGCTGCTGAACTCATACAGAAAGCTTGGAAAGAAGATACGCTGCCCTTTTTGCGTGTCTTTCCAGTTAATCCATCACTCATCAAACGCACCATTTCGCCTAAATGGCTAATTTGTACAAATTTCAATTTAAAAGAAAAATAAAGCCCTAGACCTATTAACATTGCGATAAGAATATATGACCAAAGAATCGTATTCGTTGATGAAACGAACTGTTCTAAAATGTTCATACGATTAGTCCCCTCCCTTTTCTCCTCATAAATTGAATTATATTTAAAAAATATCCAAAAATCAACATTTTTCGACAGGTTATTACTTCCAAATGTTAGGTTTTATAACACAACCATGTCACTTGTTAAGAAATATGACTCGTTATTTTTAAAAACCTACATGCTACTTGAAGAAATATTTTTGATAAACAAAGCGATTGACAAAACCCAATACTGTAACTATACTTGTTACAACAGGTGGTGGCACCTCTGCTTAACGACAACGATTCATTATTACACATATATTTTTAACATTAATTCTATTAAACATTTGGAGGTATATATTATGAAAATTGGAATTATCGGTGCAAGCGGAAAAGCTGGAAGTCGCATTTTAAAAGAGGCTCTTGATCGCGGTCACGAAGTTACTGCAATCGTAAGAAACGCAGCAAAAATTACAGAAAATAACGTGAAAGTTTTAGAAAAAGACGTATTCGATCTTACTGCTGATGATCTTCAAGCATTTGATGTGGTTGTAAATGCATTTGGCGCTCCAGCAGGAAGAGAATATCTCCATGTAGATGCAGGTAACGTATTAATCGAAGCGATGAAAGGTGCACCTGGCACAAAATTACTTGTTGTTGGTGGCGCTGGAAGCTTATTTGTAGATGATGCAAAAACAACGCGTGTATTTGAAACACCAGGTTTCCCAAACGAATATCTTGCAACAGCTCAAAATCAAGGCCAAAACCTTGAAATTTTACAACAAACAAATGATATCACTTGGACATTCATTAGCCCTTCTGCACTATTTTCATTAGGTAAACGTACTGGTTCTTACAAAGCAGGTAAAGATCACCTTCTTGTTAACGCAAAAGGCAACAGCTATGTAAGTTACGAAGATTTCGCTGTAGCTGCACTTGACGAAATTGAAAATCCAAAACATGTGAACGAACGCTTTACAGTTGTTTCAGAAGCTGAGTAAAAAAGCGCTGGCAAACGCCAGCGCTTTTTTATCGTTTAGAAGGTTTATTCGGTTTCTGCGGAACTCCGGCCTTTTTCCAGCTTACCGCTAAATCCGGGCTTGTTTTTTCTTCACTACGTTCTAATAGAACAACCGCATCTTGAATTTTCGGTGTCCCCTTATGCGCGATACCTTGTAATTTTGTTAAAGTTCCTAATACTTTAAAGCTAAATTCACCAGATGGCGCTTGTTTTGGAATTAAGACGCGGAACTTTTCACCTACATTAAACTGTGTTTTTGTTTCACCTTGTTCATTCACAAATTTAACACCTTCAGGTGCACCAGTTGCCTGTACTTGGTACGTTCCACTTTTCGCATTTGTTTGAACCGTATATAAATCTGTTTGGAAGAACTCCCCTTCCAATACTGCTTCTTGCTTTTCTGATGGTGTAACACTCATCGTAATCTCTTGCACTTCTTCACTGCTCTTTGCTCTCGCAACAATATCTCTCATTACTCTTTCTACATTTTTATTACGAAAATCTAAATCATTAATATCCACTTGCCCCAGTGCATTCCATACAGCGAGCTGCGTCGCATAGTGAGCCTCTCTCCAATCAGACACACCCAATTCTTGTGGACTTTTTTGTGGGTATCCATTTAACAATACACGATACACGCCAATATCCACCTTACCGAGTTCAGGTAAATCTTGACCGCTTGGTGATTTCAAATCTACATTTAAGCAGAATGCAATTTTCCCATCTGCTGTTTTAATAAGCTCTGTTCGGATTGGTTTCTTTTTTGATTTACTATAACTCCAATCCATTTGATACTTTGTATGATCCATAACTACTGCGAATGCTTGTTGAAGTGGGAATAATAAGTTCGCAAATACCAATAATAGACCAAAGAAAACAGCCAATAATTTATACGATGGTTTCATATTCATGTTCACAACCCCTTATAAAATAACAAATTTACTACTACATAGTATTTAGTTAGAAAAATTTTTTATGCATTGCATTCACTTAGATTCCTGCAAATTAAAAAAGCATAGGCTGCCCTATGCTTTTTCATTTCAAAATTATTCAACTTTCTTGAAGAAGTAGGTTTGAACGTACTAATGCTCCTCGCACCTTAATTCCAATCCATGCTGCTAATGCAGCTTTTATTACACCTACAATAAGGAAGGGAACAAAACCACCCATGAACGCCGCTTGCCACCCTAGTGATGCTACATACTTTAAAAATACAGTTCCAATTGTTAATGTCACGAGCATCCCTAAAATATTTGCCATTAATGAGTTCCAAAATGTAAGTTTTGTTTTTTCCGTTAACAAACCAATTAAAAAAGCAGTTGGGATGAAGGCTAATAAGAAGCCACCTGTAGGACCGAATAAAACAGATAAACCGCCACTAAACCCCGCATACACAGGAATTCCAGTTGCACCAATTAAAACATATAATAATACAGATAAAGTGCCATAACGTGAACCTAAAATTGTAGCAGTAAGACCAATCGCTAGCGTCTGTCCTGTTATCGGAACAAGCGGCAGTGGGATGGTAACTTGAGCCAAAATACCAATAATAGCAGCAAATAGTGCAGTCACAATTAGCATGCGAAAATGATTTGTACGATGATTATTCATATGTGCCTCCCCAGAAAAATTCATATTATAAATTTAAGATATCCTATTCAATATACGGAGTAAATATTTTTGTTTGAATATTTAGTTTTCACCAATTAAAAAGAAGGACACAAATTCTTTTGTGCCCTTCTCTCTTGTTCATTTTAGAAATCAAAATTATCCGGATCTGGACCAACGCGATGATTTTGATTTAACGCAGCAATTTTCTCCATATCTTCTGTTGCTAATTCAAAATTAAATATGTCCGCATTTTGGATAATACGGTGCTCTTTTGTTGATTTCGGAATGGTTACAATTTCATTTTGTAAATCCCAGCGCAGAATAATTTGCGCTGTTGTTTTTCCATATTTATCTGCAATTTCTTGTAATGTAGGATTATCTAGTAACTGTCCTTGCATAAGAGGTGACCAAGCCTCCATCTGAATGCCTTGTTCACGGCAGAAGTCCCGCAATTCTTTTTGTGTTAAACGCGGATGAAGTTCTACTTGGTTAATCATCGGTTTAATTTCGGCCCCTTCCATTACATCTTTCAAATGATGGATTTGGAAGTTACTTACGCCAATTGCACGTACTCGTCCTTCTTTATATAACGTTTCTAATGCTTTCCATGTTTCTTTATATTTCTTTTCTACAGGCCAATGAACAAGATATAAATCTAAATACTCAAGCTCGAGTTTTTTTAGACTTTCTTCATATGCAGCTAACGTTTCTTCATACCCTTGATCTGCGTTCCATACTTTTGAAGTAATAAATAAGTCTTCTCTAGAAATGCCTGCTTCTTTCATACCTTCACGGATTCCTTCTCCCACAGCCTTTTCATTCGCATAAATTGCCGCGGTATCAATGCTACGATATCCTTGTTTAATCGCTGTTTTCACTGCATTAACAAGTTCTGGTCCCTCTTCTACTTTAAATACCCCTAAACCGAACCAAGGCATTTCTACACCATTATGCAATACTGTTTTACTTTGTAAATTTTTCATTATATTTTTCTCTCCTTTATTTCACTTGATCTCTTTTTTCTAATGTCATACTCCACGCTGTTAAAATAACAGCACCTACTACCATAATGCCACCTACCCAGGCTGTATGAATTAACCCTAACGAGTTCGTTACAATACCACCTAAATAAGCACCAAGCGCAATTCCGGCATTAAACGCTGCAATATTAATTGCTGATGCAACATCAACAGCACTTGGAACAAAGCGCTCAGCCAATATAACTACATATACTTGTAGCCCCGGAACATTCATAAATGCGAATAGTCCCATAAAAATAATTGTGATTAACCCAGCTACCTTAAATGGTGCTGTAAATGTTAAAACAAATAATATAATCGCTTGAATAAAGAACATGTAAAATAGCGCTCGAATTGGATTATGGTTCGATAATTTCCCGCCAATCATATTCCCTATCGCAATTGCGATTCCATACACTAGTAAAATGATAGTAACTGTACTTGCTTTAAATCCTGTTACCTCTTGTAATAGCGGTGATAAATACGTAAATGTTACGAATGTTCCACCGTATCCTAATGCAGTAATGATGAAAACAAGTAATAGTCTTCCATTCGTAATCAGTTTGAATTGATCACGAAATGATACAGACGTACCTTTTTTTAAATTAGACGGAATTAGCATACTGTTGGCGATTAAAGCAACGATTCCAATTACTACAATCACCATGAACGATGCTCTCCAGCCAAACTGTTGACCAATAAATGTTCCAATCGGTACACCTGTGATGGTTGCGACTGTTAAACCTGTGAACATAATAGCAATCGCACTAGCACGTTTATCTTCTGGTACAAGAGCTGCCGCAATCGTTGAACCTATCGACATAAATACACCATGCGCGAATGCAGATATAACTCTCGCAATAAGCAGAATACTAAAACTTGTTGCCACTCCTGCAATACCATTACCAATAATGAAGACAATCATAATCCACATTAATAACGTTTTACGTGACATACTAGCTGTTAACGATGTTAGTACAGGAGCGCCAAACGCTACTCCTAATGCATATAAAGAAACCGTTAAACCAGCTGTTGTAACTGAAACATGTAAATCATTTGAAATAGACGGTAATAAACCAACACTAATAAATTCAGTTGTACCAATGCCAAATGCACTAATTGCTAGTGCTAATAATGCAAACATACTTCTTCTATTCGTTTGAACATCTGAAGAAGACACTGTATATGAACTCAATCGAATTCCTCCTTAATACGAGAAATCCAATCATAATAGTATGATAAAAAGGCCCTTTTATCTTCTAATAAACACAGTTTTACTGCTCATAACTGCTATTATGAATGGTTTCATTCTTTTTTGAAAGAACGCACTTGAAAGTACGATAGGCACCTAAAAGTAACATAGGTACCTTTTAGTAACGTACTACTCATTTGCCTCTTACGTATGCTATTATGAAACATGTTCAGCATAAAAAATAGTACGTACTTTCAAGTACGATAGGCACTAAAAAGTAACATATGACTATAAAAACTCATTAAAGGGGGTTGTAATATATGAAGAAATATAACATTCCTGTAGAAGCAACCTTAGAAGTAATCGGCGGAAAATGGAAGGTCGTTATTCTTTGCCACTTAACAAAAGGGACAAAACGAACAAGTGAATTAAAACGCTTAATGCCTGGCATTACACAAAAGATGCTCACGCAGCAATTGCGTGAATTAGAAGAAGATGGGGTTATCCAAAGGAAGGTATATAATCAAGTTCCACCAAAAGTAGAGTACTCACTTACTGAATATGGTTGGTCCTTAGAAGCGATTTTGGATTCTCTTTGCACATGGGGAGAATGCCATCTCGAAAAGAATGGGAATTCATCCATGCTTATCTCGCAAGTAGACCAATCCTAATCAAAAAAGGAAAAAATGAGTATTTATTTGCTCATTTTTTCCTTTTTTTCTCTATATTTAAGTACATTTTAAGTAATAGTAAAATAAAATATATGCTTTTTTCCCTTGCAAATACTAGGTTACGGATTCAAAGTCAAATAATTAGGAATCATTTTTATGTTAACCTGGGTGTATATAGTATATAATATAAGATATATATTATATACACTTTCCGATAAGGGAACTTTCCATTATGCGGACAAGCCATGTATCGGACAGTTCATAAATAATAGGTAAGACATTATGGTTTTGGATTTATGTTTTCAGCTTACTTGCTGTCATAAATTTAAAGGCATTTTATTGTGTTTTGTGAAACTTTGTATAAAGTTTCGCAAACGTTTACTATCTTACTTATCAAAAATAAGAGTATTGCTATCGTAAAGGAGAATTGGAGATGCCAGAAACTATGACTCAAACAAAGCCAGAACAAGAAACTGTACAAATTTCTGCTAGCCAAGGACAACTTGATGTACTTGATCAGTTGTTAAAACCTGAGGTACAAGAATCATTAACAACACTAGTGGAACAGCTTCCAAAATTAACTGAGCTTGTTAACATTTTAACTAAGTCTTATGACTTTGCTCAAACTGTTGCTACTGATGAAGTATTAAAAAGCGACACTGTCGGTGCAATCCAAGAGCTTGTAGAACCTGTAAAAGATACAGTGAAAAGCATGGCTGCAACTGCAATCGAAGCGAAAGATCGTGCTGACGAAAGCAACGAAGTTATCGGCCTATTCGGTCTATTAAAATTACTAAAAGACCCACAAGCACAAAAAATGTTCCGCTTTGTAAATGCTTATCTTCAAATTAGTGCAGAACGTAACAATAAATAATTTAACTTATAACAACAATTAGTAAAGACGGGGGATATCATACTATGTCAAAACAAATTGTCATCTTAGGCGCTGGTTATGGCGGCCTTCTTGCCGCTTTAAACGTACGTAAATATTACAGCAAATCAGAAGCACAAGTTACAGTGATTAACCAATACCCAACACACCAAATCATCACTGAACTACACCGCCTTGCAGCTGGTAACGTGTCTGAGCAAGCAATTGCAATGCCACTTACAAAGCTTTTCAAAGGTAAAGATATCGATCTTAAAATCGCAACAGTTGAGTCATTCTCAGTTGATAGCAAAGAAATCAAACTAGCTGGCGGCACTACTTTATCTTACGATGCACTTGTAGTTGCTTTAGGAAGTAAAACTGCTTACTTCGGTATTCCAGGACTAGAAGAAAACAGCATGGTATTAAAATCTGCTGCTGATGCAAACAAAATCTACAAACACGTTGAAGACCGTATTCGTGAATACGCTAAAACGAAAAACGAAGCTGATGCTACAATCGTAATCGGTGGTGGCGGATTAACTGGCGTTGAGCTAGTTGGTGAGCTTGCTGACATTATGCCTAAACTTGCAAAAAGCCACGGCGTAAATCCAAAAGAAGTTAAACTTCTTCTTGTTGAAGCAGGTCCAAAAATCCTTCCAGTACTACCAGACCACTTAATCGAACGTGCAACTACTAGCTTAGAAGCACGCGGCGTTACATTCTTAACAGGTCTTCCTGTAACAAACGTTGCTGGCAATGAAATCGACTTAAAAGACGGTCAAAAACTTGTTGCTAACACATTCGTTTGGACAGGCGGCGTACAAGGTAACCCATTGATCGGCGAATCAGGTCTTGAAGTAAACCGTGGCCGTGCAACTGTTGATGCATACCTACAATCTACTTCTCACAAAGACGTATTCGTTGCTGGAGACAGCGCTGTTGTCTTCGGTCCAGAAGGTCGCCCATACCCACCAACTGCACAAATCGCTTGGCAAATGGGTGAGTTAATTGGATACAACTTATACGCAGCACTAGAAGGCAAGGCATTCGAGGAGTTCGCACCAGTAAACTCTGGAACACTTGCAAGTCTAGGACGCAAAGATGCTGTTGCTACAATCGGAGCAAGCAATACTCCACTTAAAGGCCTACCAGCATCATTAATGAAAGAAGCAAGTAACGTTCGTTACTTATCACACATTAAAGGATTATTCAGCTTAGCTTACTAATCCTTTTACTAGCCCGAATCATGATTCGGGCTTTTTTTGTCCGTAATTATCTATATTATTTTTATTCGGCAAAAAGGCTAGATAAACCTTTTTTAATAGTCTTAATATACTGATTTTTTTGTGACGAAATTGTGTATACAAAAAAGTAGAAGCAAGGATCTCTCCTCACTTCCACCCTATCTCCAAATTCTATGCTCCTAATTTCACCAAGCTGTAATTCTTTTTACCTTTACGGATAATGATAAATCTTCCATCGAATGAATTTTCTGCCGTAACATCTATATTCACATCCGTTACTTTATCTCCATTCATCAAGATTGCTCCATTATTAATATCTTCGCGCGCTTGACGTCTAGAAGGTTCAATTCCTAAATCAACTAACCACTCGACAATATTTTTTGTTTCTTTTGAAGTATGGAAAGTTGGCATATCTTTAAAACCTTGTTCAATTTCATCAGCAGTTAATGATTTAATATCCCCACTAAATAACGCTGCTGTAATTTTTAATGCTTGCGAAAGTGCGTGCTCACCATGAACAAATTTTGTCATTTCTTCAGCCAATACTTTTTGCGCCTCGCGTTTATGAGGCCCCGTTTGAACTTTAACTGCTAATTCATCAATTTTCTCTTTCGTTAAGAACGTAAAGTATTTCAAGTACTTAATGACATCACGATCATCTGTATTCACCCAGAACTGGTAGAATTCAAACGGCGTTGTTTTTGCAGGATCTAACCATACTGCTCCGCCTGCTGATTTACCAAACTTCGTACCATCTGATTTTAGTAATAACGGAATTGTTAATCCAAATACCTTTGCCTCATGCCCTTCTAATTTACGAATTAAATCTAAACCACTCGTAATGTTCCCCCACTGGTCACTACCACCAATCTGTAATTGAACACCTTCTTCTTTGTATAAGTGATAGAAATCCATCGCTTGTAAAATTTGATATGTGAATTCCGTAAATGAAATCCCTGTATCTAGACGACTTGCCACTATATCTTTCGCTAACATACTATTTATACTAAAGTTTTTACCGTAATCTCGTAAGAACTCGATAATATTGATTTGATGTGTCCATTCATAGTTGTTTACCATTTTCACTTCACTATTGCCACCGAAGTCAAATAGCTTTTTCATTTGCGCTGTTAATGCATCCACATTATGTTGTACTTGTTCCAATGTTTGTAACTGACGTTCTGTTTGACGTCCACTTGGATCACCGATTGTCCCTGTTGCCCCTCCAATTAAAACAACTGGGTGATGTCCAGCTAATTGAAACCGTTTCATCATCATAAACGGAATTAAGTGTCCAATATGCATACTGTCACCAGTTGGATCGACACCGCAGTATAAGGAAATCTTTTTCTCTTCTACTAGTTTGCGTAACCCTTCAGCATCTGTTTGTTGATTAACAGCATCGCGCCATTCTAATTCATCAATAATGTTCATGTCTTTCCATCCCCTTTAATTTAAATTTCCTATAAAAAACAAAAAGCCCCTATGTCTACACTAGACATAGGGACGATTATGAACCGTGTTACCACCCAGATTGCACGAATAGCGCCAATATTACTATTCATACCACTCTTAGCAATAATATCGATTGCTACTCCGCTTAGCATTACCTAAGATACTCCAGAGTGTAATTCACAAGTTTGTTTGTGCTAGGTTCCAGCAACCCCTAGCTCTCTCGATAACAGTGACAAACTGCTACTGGGCTCTTTCAACGTATTTCATATGTTAAATTATTAGCCATTATATTGAATTTATAATCCATTGTCAATAATAACCAAAAGTTATTTTGAAATAATTCGCATTTTTATGCGCCTTTATTTCAAAGATTATTGTATATCTTCTCCAATAATCCTTACTTCTCTCTCTAACTTCACACCGAATTTTTCTTCAACTGTTTTTTGTACAAAATGAATTAAATCGATATAATCTTGCGCGGTTCCATTATCAACGTTTACCATAAACCCAGCATGTTTTATTGAAACTTCTACGCCGCCAATTCGCTTTCCTTGCAGTCCTGATTCTTGAATAAGCTTACCAGCAAAGTTATTTGGCGGGCGCTTAAATACACTACCACATGAAGGATACTCTAAAGGCTGTTTTGATTCACGTTTAAACGTTAAATCATCCATCTTTTCTTTAATCTCTTCACGTACACCTTCTGTAAGTTCAAATTTCGCTTCAAGTATAATGTAATGATTGTTAGCAAATGTACTTTTACGATATCCAAAATCAAAGTCGTCTTTCGTTAAAGTACGTAACTCTCCATCACCTGTCATTACAATAGCTTCCGTTAACACATACGCAATCTCACCGCCGTATGCACCGGCATTCATGTATAACGCTCCTCCAACTGAACCAGGTATACCACAAGCAAATTCAAGTCCTGTTAAACAGTGATCTAACGCAATTCGTGATACATCAATAATCGCCGCACCACATTGTGCTACAATCTTTGTTCCTGTCACAGTCACATCTGTAATATGAATTAAACTTACTGTAATCCCGCGAATACCACCGTCTTTTATAATCACATTAGAGCCGTTTCCTAAAAACGTAATTGGAATGTTATGTTCATTTGCATACTGTACAACTTGTTGAATTTCAGTATAGGTAGTAGGCTGTACAAATATATCTGCTTTTCCCCCTACTTTTATATGCGTATGATTCTTTAACATTTCATCCTGTTTTACATGTTCTTCTGGTAATACTGTACGTAAATATTTATATACTTCCTGCATATTCATTCTATGATTCCTCTATTTCTATTAATAATTAATGGCCTATCCTCTCGATAGTTCCAGCGTTCTTAAAACTATTTTCCTTATTCTCTTTCATTCCGCTTACAAGTTCATTTACTACACTACATGTAATGCCATGCTGAAAATAAGTAGATAATCGGCCACCACATAGATTACCTAAATAGTTTAGTAAGATAGCTTCCGTCTCTATCTTATCAAAAAATCGAGAAGAAAACTTTAGCTTCAAAAATTTTCCGGTATAACCAAGTTTAAGACAAAGAAACTTGAAATCTAATCTCTTCCTTTACAAAACTCTATTATATCGCATGTCAATGTGAAAAAATATGATTAAAGAAGGAACTTTTCAAACTGATAAAAATGTCGATATTTTGTCACATCAAGAATAGGCATTATAAAACTGTAAGGCTATTGTAATATAAAAGATGCCGCTTTATATGTTAAGGGCATCCTTTTTTCGATTATTTTAATTGAATTTTGACTGGCGGTAATGATTTTTCAGAATGATATGGTGACATCTCTACTTCTAATACATAATTCTTTAAACTAAAATTCTTCACACCATATTCCCCATCTAGCTGAAATGTTGCTTGGAATTGTAATTTTTCCTTATTCAATACCTTCACATCGCTTCCCTTTATCACATGACCAATTGGTGCAAATTCCTTATCTACATATGAAGAATCCATTAAATTCATAACTTCCCCACAATTGATCAATTCATCCATAGACTTATGTTTTGTATCGGCATTTTGAAGTGTATATTGCACGATTAATCGCTGTTTTTTATGCTGAATTTTATTGACGACAATCTTTAAATCACTACGAGTACTTTGTATTTCAAATGGTGTCTTTTGATTTAAAGACTGAATAGATGGCTTTTCAGATAACCTCACATTTGGATGTAGCGTAATAAATTCTGCGTTCTCTGGAACTTTTCCAAAAATAGACCTTTCATCAGATTCAACCTGATTTCCAACCTTTTCTCTTCCAAATTCAGTACCTGACCTTTTAAAATCAATTTCATTTCCTTTATCATCAGTTACCTTTCCAATTCTCGCTAAATCATTCTCCCCTATAAGCGGATAAATTGCTTTATAGTCGATTGCAATTGACCCTTTTCCAACTGTAATCTTTTCAAAGTTCAATGTATGTTCTTTATCTTCACTACTTACGGATTGCTGAGGATGAATCATTTTATTCTCCAATTGTTGTACTGGAATATCAAATTTCCAAATCCCTTTTGTGTCTCCGATAGACGTAATAGTAATTGGTAATGTTGTATTTTGAGGGAGCTCTTTTTCTGGATAATCAATATGAATATTCCCGAACCAACCGTCTTTTGTTATTTTCCCATCAAATGAAGCTGCACGCCCCCATCTCTCGCTTCCATCAACTAGTTTAAAATCATAGTAAAAACCCCTACCAGAATTGTTCTTTATAAATACTTCTTCTGGATTATCCACTTTAAATGTAATACCAACTCTACCACCATCATAATATACACTGTTCATCGTTACGCTAATTCCATTGCTTACCGCTTGCTGGTTTAATTCGGTTACAAGCTTACTTGCTGACAGATTTTGACCAATTGAATCATGAAAATGCGAATAGATTTTCCCAATAATCGGAACTTCCGCTAATACACGAGTCATTTGCGGAAATACAAATCCTGAGCCTAGTATCCCTATACAGATTGAAGCTGCAGTTAACAAAGCAATTTTTCTTCTCTTATATATCTTTTTAACCGGTTTTTCTGCCTTTGCCCTAACAATCCCTTTTTGTATAGCCAGATTCAATTCTTGTTTCGGAACATCAATTTTATTTACTTCGTCATTAAACCACTGCTTATCCAATTCTCATCACTCCCCCCTAATAATTTCTTTAGAGACTTTCTCGCCCGGTGCAAATACGTCTTTACCGTTCCCTCCGGTATATTCATTTGCCAAGCAATTTTATTAATCGAAAAATCATAATAATAATATAAAATGATTACTGTTTGATAATTTTCATCTAACCTTTGAATCGCTTCCTGCAAATCAATATTTTGTTCAATTTGATGTAGTTTGTTTGGCATCCCGCCATATGTATCTGTTTCTCTTCCATCCTCTAGCTTCTTCACTTTTTTCCTTTCACCTAATAACTGATAGGCATGATGTATAAGAATACGTGTCAACCATGTCAAAAAATAGTTTGGTTTCTTTAATTGTTCTATGGATAAGTACGCTTTATACACCGTTTCTTGCACAACGTCCAGTGCATCTTCTTTATTCTGTACATACAGATACGCAGTGCGGTACAACTGATCTTGATATAGATGAATGAGCTGTTCGAAAGCTGCATCGTCACCTTTCCTTGCCTTTTTGACTAATTTTATTTCATCCATTGTATCCCCTCCTTTCACTTATTAGATAGATAAAAATACAGTTTGGTTTCAAAAAAATTATATTTTTGTTCCATACAAAAGAGCACATTCAACGGAATGTGCTCTTTTTACACTTGATTACTTATCGTTTTCTTCTTTTTCCCTATCAAACCATAATAACTCATCATCATCAACGTCACCATTATAGTTGATCAAAATTTCTTCTCCTGCTTTTATATCCTTATAAGCATAGAAATCAAATGTATGATTATCAAAGTTAATTTCATACGTTGCATTCGGCTTATACGCGTGATTAAACAGCATACCGTATCCTAAAAGGATTGCCGAATGATTTATCCCATACTCAAATGCGTAGTCAGCAAGTAGCGTTTTCTCTATAAATTGATGTTCCTCATTCGGATAAGAGATAACTGGTGCTTCATGTAGAAGTTCACCTTTTTTTATATCACGTGTTGCAAATACTCCTCTATTAAATTCTCCATCGCTCAATGTGGAAGTCTTGATTTCAATCATATTCGTCACCTATACATTTCTTTCTCTGAAGTATTTTATCTTCTTAAGCTTGGCAGATAATGAGAAGAAAATCAATTGGTTTAATTTTTCCTTTTTATCTAATACTTATATTCCATTCCTCTAAAGACCATATATGATAATATTAAATTAACAGAATACTCCAAACTCGATTCTTGCAAATAAGGAGGGATAAAATGATTCATACGCAGTCCAAGGCAGAGGAATTAAAGGAGAAGTTATACATTATATTAGCTGACACGTATCCATACCTAGCAGTAAAACATTTAGACATCATAGGAAATGGTGTACAAAACGTTGTTTTTCGGGGCAATTCTGAAAAAGGCCCATTAGCTTTCCGTGTACCTTGGGAGCGTGAAGTGAACAACCTAAATGACGGGGTGTTTAGTAGCCGAATTTCCTTACAAAAAGAAGCTACACTTTCTAATTTTTGCTTTTCTAAAGGCCTTTCGGTACCAACAGTTCATGGATTACACCTTTCTACAGAATTAGATTTCTTAATTTCAAATTATGTGGCAACTGATTCTACTCCTATTTCCGCCTGTAAAATTGGGGAAATCACTCGCCAGCTTCACAATATATCAATTGAGGATTTACCTTATCAAAATGAAAATGAAGAGTCTTGTAGTAAATTACTCGCCAAACGCCTTGTAACAAGGATGAAGGCATTCAATCACATTGCGAATTGTAGCATTCTGTTACCAGATGAAACAGAAATTGAACAAATACTAAAAGAAGGAGATTCTCTAAAAAGGTTGCTACATATGGACATTCGACCTGTGAACCTCATTGGTTATAAAGGAGAAATAAAAGCACTCGTTGACTGGGATAACGCTTTGATTGGTCATCCCCTATTAGACTTGATGAGAATATTAGAAACAAATGAAATCAATTGGGAGGAATTTAAAGAAGGGTATGGAGATAAGGACATTTTCAAATCTCTTTCCCCTATTGTCCGCTCGTTTTATCAACTGGATACAGCAGTGATGCTAGCTAACCTTTTTATTGATCGGCTGAAAATACCTGAGAAAGAACTACATTATAAAGAGCGCGTGAAGAAAATATGTAGAGAAATAAGAATAGCTTTATAAAGAGAATATATACGTATTTTCAACTTTCATATAGGAAATTGTAAACATAAAACATGTTGGTGGAAAGTCATTCACTATTCCACCAACATGTTTTATTTATCTAATACTATGTCATACAATAAAAATCTCACTTCTAAGATCCTTCTGTACCATAGTCCTGGATCGTTATCTTTACGTTATATTTGATTGGAACCTTACTAAATGTCTTATCCCAATCTTTTTCGACCTTTTTCCATACTTTTGGATACTCAATTTTTAATCTGTTACCGAAGCCAGCGACATCGACCTGATATTCCTTTTGAATCTTTTTTAATGTATGCTTCACCAATCGATTCACTTCTTGTTTCGTGGACTTTTCTACACTTTTTAGAAACTTATTTTCAAAAGGTTCCCCTGAAGCGACCCAGTTTTCAGACAGCCGTCCCTCTGATTGGATGTTCACATCAAAAGAGATGTTATTTCCTTTAACATGGGGTTGAATTTTACTTTTCATAGATTTCACTTCATACAGGATGGGCTTTCCTGTCTTTTCATCAAAACTTTTCACCAAACCGCTTTTCCCTTTCCCAGTTATCCATGTTAAGCCTTCTAACTCATTTTCATTCAAAAAACCGCGCAGCTTTTTTGTCTTCCCTTTGATTACGGCAGCCCCCGCAAATTTCACTTCTCCATTTACCGAAATCACATTTGGCAAAAGAAAACTAGATCCTGACTCTATCTTTCCTGGTAATTTAGCAAGCGGAACGGTAGGTAAAATCCGTGATGATCTATATTGATTATCCCCAATTCCAAGCAAAAGGAACGCTGGAATTTCTCCCGCTTCCCTCGATTTCAATGTCTCACTAGCTCGCCCCTTACTAATTAACACGAGGCAACTTGGTCTCATCTCATTATCACGGATATAAATATCCAGTAACTGCTTCAAACTATACGTACGTGCAAGGTTTGCACTAACAACAATCACTTTTGTATGATGGAAGATTATAGGGCGCGGTCTTCTTAATGCGACTTCACGAATCGATTGGTGAAGAGAATCTCCGGTTTCAGAAATATTCGTGTAGGCTTTTTGTTGTCCCCCTCCACCTTTTCCTTTACCTGATAATTCTGGTTTAACAAATTGATAGGTCGATGTTATAAGATTCCTTTTTCGATAACCTCCTCCATGCTCTTCTATCTCTCTCTCAACTTTCGTCTCCTTCCCTTTATCAAATGCCAGCCCTAACGCGAACCCCTGCTCTTCAATTTCATGACTGCTCCAACACCCTGTAAGAGCCAGAAGCAAAAGAACTGATGATAAAGCCAAAAGAAGTCGTACATTATTCACACTTCGGTTCATTCTTTCTCTTCCTCCATCTTGAAATTACAAGGAGAAGCAGTGGTAGGATACCAAATAATATCATCGCCGCATTACCAATCACATCCCCCAATTTAAATAGATCATTAATGTTTTTCGGAATTTGAGAAACGATATAAATAACCGGGAGTAACCCATACAAAAAGGAATGAATATTTTTATTAAAGAGCTGTGCCAATCCCAAAGCAGCAGCATAATAGCAAATTGTATAAGTTGCGAAGATTTGCATAATCCATACCACAAGTAACAAAGACTCAAATCGCTCAAATATCAAACCAGGGAGTTCAAAACTTCGCATAAGATCGATCGTAGGCCATGTTCTCATTAATACCCCATCGACAGAAAACGTTCCTATAACCATCACAACTGTAGTGACATAAAAAATTAAGGGAATAGCAGTTCCGATTAGAACGACTTTTACAGCTTGGCGTGGTTGTTTCATAAATGCCAAAAGGAGCAACATGATTTCGGCACCTGAATATGCAAGCGTTGTTGTTTTTAAGCCTTTTAGTACTGGGATAATCCCTAACCCTAATACAGGACGAAGATTGTCTATCTCAAATATTCCAATGCTCATGAAGGAAGTGAGCAAGAAAATAAAGACTGTAATTGGAAATATAATCTCAAATAAACGTGCTATTGAGTTTATTCCGCCTAGGTTTAAATAGAGACTCACCCACATAAATGGCATGATAATAGCCCACCCAGGTGTTCCTTCCAGTAAAAAGAAACTTGTTATTCCTTCCAGCGTTTTGACTTCAAATGAAGAAAGCATAAAAAAGTAACCTACAATAAATAGACTAAGTATCGCTCCTACCCATTTCCCTACAATTTCTTGATTATATTGATAAAATGTTTTTCCAGGAAATTGTTGACTTAATTTGACCATGATTATCCCTGCAACCATCGCAGTTAATCCGCCTAAAATAACGGTTATCCAAACATCTGGTGTGTTTACTTTCTCAGCAGCTGTTCTGGGCAAGGTGAGAATTCCTACTGCGAGTATATAATTGATAAGAATGACAGCCGCTTGCGAAGTCGGAATTCGATCTTTAGAGTTGGTAATCACCCCTCTTCACTTCCTTTTCGTATCGAATCTTTCATATTCATCATTTTGGGACGACGTTTCATCATCTGAAGTGGCATGCGAATCACGAAATCTTTCCAATCACTTAAATGATAAACAACAGCTGGACTGGCATAGGGTACGCCGAAACTCTTCAATCTCGCTATATGACTGCATAGAACGAGAAAAAACAGAATGACTCCGTATAATCCAAATATGGCAGCGCAAAACATGGCTACAAAGCGAAGAATCCGTAGTGGAATTGCCGCACTATAATGAGCGAGCGCAAAGGAAGAAATAGCAGTGGCCGCTACTACAATTACCATAATTGGACTAATAATTCCCGCTTCTACGGCAGCCTGTCCAATGATTAATCCACCGACAATTCCCATCGCTGAACCAATCGGTTTAGGCAGGCGTAGCCCTGCTTCCCGCAAAATTTCGATGGCTATTTCCATAAATAATGCTTCTATAATTGCAGGAAACGGAACTCCTTCCCGTCCCCCAAGAATTGAAATAGCCAACTTGGTCGGAATTAATCCAGGATGAAATGAGATAAAGGAAATGTACAAAGCAGGTGCAAAAAGAGAAATAATAGCTGCTCCAAAACGCAATAAACGGATAAACGTGCCTGGAATCCAACGTTCATAATAATCTTCGGGCGATTGCATCAGCATGCTAAATGTAACGGGAACAATTAAAGCAAAAGGCGTTCCATCCAATAAAATCGCAACGCGCCCTTCCATCAATGCAGCAATAACGCGATCAGGGCGCTCCGTACTCTGTGCTTGGGGAAAAGGACTGAGATAATTATCTTCGATGAGCTGCTCCACATATCCTGATTCTGGCACATTATCAATATTGATTTTCTGAATTCTTTTCTTAACCTCTTCTACCAATTCCGAATCAGCAATCTCTTTCATATAGGCAATAACCAACTCTTTTTTTGCCCGCTCTCCTACATAAAACTTTGTTAATGACAATCCCTCGTTTTCGCCATGTAGCCGTAAAAGAGCGGTATTATCAGACAAAACTTCTGTGAAGCCTACCCGTGGACCTCTAACTGATCCCTCTGATATCGGCTCTTCAACATTCCGTGTTTTCCCTTTTTTTGTACCAAGAATTAATGCGCCTGCTAATCCATCGACTAAAAGTGCTGTTGAGCCTATCAACACTTTTGACATCAACTCTTTTATAGAATAGACCTCTTCTATTTCACCAATAGAAAGAACGCGATTCTTAATAAACTCTTTTGAAATGGTACCTTCCACATAAGATGGTGCACTCTTATATTCTTCATAAAAATTAAACATCAATGACTTCAAAATATGCATATTAATGAGATCTTTATCCGACAGTCCTTCCACAAAAACAAGCGCTGCTCGAATGTTTGTCCCCCCTATGTTAAACTTTCGAAAGTGGGCATCCGAGTTATAACTAATTTCTTTTTTTATAAGCTCTAGATTCAAGGTAAAATCGCCTGTAAAATAACCTGTTACGTTTTGAAAAGGCTTGTCCTGATATGTATCGGTTTGTTGCTTCATCTTTGATTCCTGTTCTTTCATCCTCATCACTCTTTCTCTAATGTACGGATCCAACTAAAAATGCGCGAGATCACATAAGGAACGAAAAATACGATAAAAGCTTGTACAAACACCTTCCAGTCTGGAAGATAAGAAACAAGCGTTTTCCACATTTCAATCACCTAATATCAGCAGTCAACACTGCGATTTTTTATCCTAATTGGAATTTCTTAAGCATTATTATGTCTGATGTGCGGAAATTTAATCCATTTAAATCTTTATCATCACTCTCTATTTGATATTAGCCTTCTACTATCAAACACTTATAATTGGATGTATGATCAAACAAAAAAGAAGCATAACCCTAAGTTATACTTCTTTTTTATATTTATGAATTCAATTAATTAAGTTTCCTTTTTGAATATCGAAAGGATAGCCACAAACAATACTGAAATACTGCCACTAAAAACAAATAAATAACTTGATGGAATGAAGAAGAACAACTCTATCAAAGTACCGCCCGGTTCCACTCTCGAGCTAATCATACTATAGATATCTAAACATAAAAAATGTCAGTAAAACATCGAATACTGTTTCACCAACATTTTTTAATTTGAATCTTATCATTTTATGAACAGGGTATAAAAACTTAGGATTTCATTTCTAAATATTGATGTTGGAAAATGCACATTCTAATCGCATTATGATAGTCACCATCAACGAAAAATTCATCCTGCAACTCACCTTCAATGATAAAGCCGACTTTTTTGTAAATATGCGTAGCCTTTTCATTTTCTTTATCCACTACTAAATAAAGTTTGTGCATATTTAATACTGAAAAGGCGTAATCCATCGCTAAACGGGTTGCGCACGCTGCATAACCATACCCTTGATACTTTGGATCAATGATAATTTGAAATTCTGTTCTTCGATGAATGTAATCAATCTCCACTAATTCAACTAACCCAATCATATTATTATCTTTTTCTACTATAAACCGGCGTTCACTTTGATCATGAATGTGCTTATCATATAGATCCTGCAACTCCACAAAAGCTTCATACGGTTCTTCAAACCAATAAGACATAATATGTGCATTGTTGTTAAGTTCATGAACAAATTTCAAATCTTCTCGTTCTAGTGGGCGCAGTTTAAGTTCTTGACTCCTTTTTTCAATCTCCATTCTTCCACTTAATTTCTTAACAGTTTTCATTTCAAAACGCTCCTTTACAGCTCTCTACTCACATTCTAATCCTTCAAGTAACTTGAAGGTCAAGGAGGAAGTAAATATGCGTTTTGTCTCTTTTCATCACTATAATAAAAAAAGTAGTGCGGACCAACTGCTTGGCTTGCACTACTTCTTTATTTAATGTTTCTTCAAATCCCTCATATTAGATATATATAAAGCAATAACTAAAATAAGAATAGCACCTGCATATAATAATGTTTCAAGTGGTTCCTCATGAGAAACGATAATCAATCGAATTAGCGCTGTAATTCCAATATAAATAAAATAACGTAACGGAAAGTGATAATTCGATTTGAAGTACTTAATAATTAATGCAATAAATTCAAAGTATAAAAAGTAAACAATAATACTTTCAACTAATTTATAGGACGTATATTTTTTTGTGGAAAATATGTATTGTATAAATGTGATTGTTTCATTAATTAAAAAGATAGATAAAACAATGGATAATATGATAAGAGCTATATTTAATATCCATTGTAAGACACTGGCAATAAATTCATCGACATTAAATGATCGCATTTTCTAGCACTCCTCTATATGTAACTCATACTCATACATTATAGCAAAATTATCCTAACATATAAATTTTAGAAGTGTTAAATCATACTTCCATACATCCCCTGTCTCAGAAATATCTCTATCAGATTTTGCCGAAAGAGTACCCCTGCTTCAAACGAAGTTAAATGGGGGAGTATTCATTCATTCTCTTTCAATTGAAAAATATCTTGATTAATCATTTCATGAAAGTATCTATCCATTTCTTCTGCTGAAACACTTTTTCTATTTTGAAGCCACCATGCACTTAATGTTGTAATTACACCCGAATAAAATTCGATAATTAACTCCATTGGTATCGTATGATTTTTACAAATCCGATTTAACTCTTGATTCTCCTGTTTCTTCATTTCACGAGTTTGATAATTTATGAAGCTAATAAATTGTTCATCATCCATTTGCGACTCTAATATTTTACCGATTTTTTCATGTTGCAAGAACTGTTCCATCACTTGAAACGGTTTAGTTAATCGATCTAAAAGTGGTATAGTAAAAGCTTTCTCTTGATATTGTTTAAATCCAAATGCCAATAACCCATCTTTATCTTCAAAATGTTTATAAAATGTTGTTCGATGCACCATCGCACGATCACAGATTTGGTTGATGGTAATGGAACTATATTTCTGTTTTGACTGTGTCATTAATTCAAATAAAGACTCCCACAATAGCTTATGTGTACGTCTAACACGTAAATCCAGCTGTTCCTCATTATTTTTCATCTACACTTCTCCTTTTCTGTAGATTAATTATACAACTACTGAAAATTGATTCTTTATCTTTTAATCTACACATGTATATTATATTACATGTGATCTTTTGTATACAAATGTATTAAAAATAAAGAAAGTGAGAGGAAAATCAATAAATGAATATAACAACTACTAGCTCTACAAGTAGTAAAATTGACACTTCTAATATTAAACATGCACCCATTTTAATTGCATTACTTTTAGGTGCAATGGTGGCATTATTAAACGAAACATTACTCGGTAATGCTTTAACCGTATTAATGAGAGAATTTGATGTCACAGCTTCAACAATTCAATGGCTTTCTACAGCTTACATGTTAGTTGTTGGAGCTTTAGTACCAATTACAGCCTTACTCCAACAATGGTTCACAACAAGACAAATGTTCTTAACAGCCATGTTAACATTTTTAGTCGGTACATTGATCGCTGGATTCGCACCGACATTTGCGGTTTTATTAATCGGTCGTATTGTCCAAGCAATCGCTACTGGTTTAATTTCACCATTACTAATGAATACGATTTTAATTATTTGTCCACCTGAAAAACGCGGTGCCACAATGGGCTTAATCGCACTTGTTATGATGTCTGCCCCAGCAATTGGTCCTACATTATCCGGAATGATCGTTGATTCACTTAGCTGGCGCTGGTTATTCTACCTTGTTATTCCTATCGTCATCATTTCCATATTAATTGGAATGAAGTACCTTCAAAATGTCACCGAGTTAACACGACCAAAAGTTGATTACTTATCCATTCTTTTATCAACATTAGGTTTCGGTGGCATTGTATATAGCTTTAGTTCTTCAGGTGATTTAGGATGGTCAGATCCGAAGGTTTATTACACTTTAATTATCGGGATTATATCGTTATTCATTTTTGTTGTTCGTCAATTAAAAATCGATAATCCAATTTTAGAACTACGAGCATTTAAATTTCCAATGTTTACTTTATCAGTTGGTTTAATAGTCATCGTCATGATGTCACTGTTTTCAACAATGACATTATTACCAATGTTCTTACAAACCGTTTTACTTGTTACAGCCTTTAAATCAGGGCTCATCATGCTACCGGGGAGTATTATTAGCGCCATAATGGGACCGATTGCAGGTAAATTATTTGATAAATTTAGTCCAAAGGCTATTATCATCCCTGGCCTTGTATTAGTAGCTATTGCAATGTGGCTATTCAAGGGAATTAATCCAGAGACAACATTGACACAAATTATCTTAATGCACAGCATATTAATGGTTGGGCTCATGTTTGTGATGACAGCACAAACATATGGTTTAAATCAATTGACACCAGAGCTTTACCCACACGGCACAGCGCTCTTTAATACATTACAGCAAGTAGCTGGTGCAATTGGTACAGCTATATTTATATCTAAAATGTCTTCAGGTACAACTGAATATATGCAAAACTCAACAAACCCAATGAATCCAGTAGAAAAGTTAAACGGCTTAACATCGGGATTCCAAGGGGCATTCATGCTCGGGTTAATCTTTATAATTATTGCCCTCGTTGTATCGTTTTTCTTAAAAGGACAGAAAAACGAAGCAAAAGCCACTCAGCTCTTACACAATGAAAATTAGAAGATCCTAAATTTTGTATTAGCCGCTGATTGATTAAATCCGAACACCAAAAAGACATCTTTACGAGTTAAAGATGTCTTTACGAAATGAACAATACGACCTATTTTTAGGGTTAAATGTAAATTCAACTGCTCTTAATGTTGATTTTTATACGTATGCTTATTAAATGAATTTCGAAAAATCTAATGTCTCTTTATGAGCGTTTACGATTAGTTTGAAAGAGGTGCTATCATGATAAAAGTAACTGAATCCTCAGTAAAAAAGGCACGGATAGAATACGAATTATTGAAGGATACAAGACATACGAAAGCTATATTATTTCGGTTATACGAAGACGCTGGCGATAAAATCGATAGACTTTCTATTATACGGACTTACCCTAGCGAAGCATTCGTTGTTGCAGAAAAAAACGCTCCACATTTAGTAGAACAAGGTGGCATTCACCAATTATTTCAGATAATTGATGAACCAGACATCTTATCCTAATGCTTTTAATAACATATTCATAAAACCTTACATAAGGATGATTACAATTAACAAACCAAAATGATTCGATTTTTTAAGACTACAGGCACATCATTCATTATATAAGAAAAAAATTATACATCAGCAATATTCTTTTATGAGCTATATTGCTCATCCTTCAACTCTTTCACGATAAGCAGAATTTCTAACTCCAAAGTGTAATTACAAAATTCAAGTACGAGATACCTTTCAATATTCTGCTTTCAATCCTCAACATTTACGTTATACTAAAATAATATATAAATATACGAAGGAGAAAGCGTTATGGATATGAAAGAAAAACAAACAATGATGGAGAATATCCCTCAAACGGGCTTTTTTGGTCACCCTAAAGGTTTATTCACTTTATTTTTCACCGAGTTTTGGGAGAGGTTTTCTTATTATGGAATGAGAGCCATTTTACTTTACTATATGTACTATTCCATTGCAAAAGGTGGATTAGGAATTGATCAAGCTACTGCCACTTCCATCATGGCAATTTACGGCTCTCTATTATACATGTCTAGTGTTATCGGTGGCTGGGTTTCTGATCGTTTACTCGGTTCAAGTAAAACAGTCTTTTGGGGTGGGGTTTTAATTATGATTGGCCACCTTATTCTAGCATTGCCGGGTAGTATCATTACTTTATTTATTTCTATGGTATTTTTAATACTTGGGACAGGATTATTAAAACCAAATATCTCTAGCATCGTTGGAAATTTATATCATGAATCAGATACACGTCGAGACTCTGGTTTTAGTATTTTCTATATGGGCATTAATTTAGGTGCTCTTGTAGCTCCTTTAGTTGTTGGTACATTAGGTCAACAATATAACTTCCATGTTGGTTTTGGCGTCGCAGCAATTGGTATGGTAGTAGGTTTAGCACTATTTGTTTTGACGAAAAAAAAGACTCTTGGAGTAGCTGGTACTCAAGTACCAAACCCTTTAACGGATATTGAAAGAAAAAAAACCATTAAACACTTTAGCATTAGTATCATTGCAATTATACTGTTATGTGCTATTACAATACCGACGGGTATATTAACTATTAATCGTTTTACTTTTTTAATTAGTATTTTAGGAATTATTATTCCTACTTGTTACTTTATTTATATGTATCGTAGTCCAAAGACTACTAAAGTTGAACGTTCTCGTCTTCTTGCTTATATACCCTTATTTATTTCAGCCACAATATTTTGGGCGATACAAGAACAAGGTGCAATTATTTTAGCAACATATGCAGATCAACGAACTCAGTTACAATTTGCTGGATTTACAATACAACCTGCATGGTTTCAATCATTAAGTCCTATATTTATAGTAATACTGGCACCAATATTTGCGTGGATTTGGGTAAAACTGAATACAAAACAACCTTCCACTACGAAAAAATTCGCGATTGGATTACTTTTTGCTGGATTGTCATTTTTAATCATGATTATCCCTTCCTTTATTAACGGTACAGAATCTCTAGTAAGCCCTATATGGCTAGTTCTTAGCTTTTTGTTAATCGTAATTGGGGAAGTTTGTTTATCACCTGCTGGATTATCAATCACAACAAAATTAGCTCCAGCTGCTTTTTCAGCACAAACAATCAGTTTATGGTTTCTATCTACCGCATCCGCACAAGCCATAAATGCACAAGTTGTAAAACTGTATAATCCTGCAACAGAAATCATTTACTTTGGAGTAATTGGAGCTATATCCATTATAGTAAGTATTACTTTATTTATGCTATCAACAAAAATTCAAGGCTTCATGAAAGGACTTCAGTAAAGAGTCAATCGATTCATTCAACATTATCTATTATCTCAATTTAATATCTATTTCATAAAAAATAAAGAAGCTGGTACGATACCAACTTCTTTATTTTTATAAATGGCATTATCTTTTGTCTCATTGTCACTTTTTGATTCACCTCACCACCTTCACACATGTTTAGAGGTGGGAGTCCTCTCGAAAGATATGATAGATAGAGTGAATTGAAAAAAACAGACTATTATCTTCTAATAGCCCGTTCAAATAGTCACATCATTTTAGTTCCATTTTCTTTTATTTATTACTAGTATTAATAAAGCAAATACTAACAACATTCCACCTATATATGGTAGGTATGACACATGCCCACCAGTCTGTGGTAATGTTTTCTTACGTTCTTCTATTTTTTCTTGTTCTTTTACCTTTGATTCGTGTAAATTGTATTCTTTTTTCGTTACATTTGGGTTCTCTGGAGTTGAGTTTCTCTCTAACTCTTTCGTTGTTTCCCACTTCTCTTCAGATTCTGTTTCTTCCCCTTGTCCCTCTATGGTTGGCTTCTCTTCTACTTTTGGGTTTTCTAAATTATTTTCTTCTTCCGTTACATTTGGGTTTTCTGGAGTTGGGGTTTTCTCTAACTCTTCCGTTGTTTCCCACTTCTCTTCAGGTTCTGTTTCTTCCCCTTGTCCCTCTATAGTTGGCCTCTCTTCTACTTTTGGTTTCTCTAAATTATTTTCTTCTTCCGTTACATTTGGGTTTTCTGGGGTTGAGGTTTTCTCTAACTCTTCCGTTGTTTCCCACTTCTCTTCAGATTCTTTTTCTTCCCCTTGTCCCTCTATAGTTGGCCTCTCTTCTACTGTTGGTTTCTCTAAATTATTTTCTTCTTCCGTTACATTTGGGTTTTCTGGAGTTGGGGTTTTCTCTAACTCTTCCGTTGTTTCCCACTTCTCTTCAGATTCTTTTTCTTCCCCTTGTCCCTCTATAGTTGGCTTCTCTTCTACTGTTGGGTTTTCTAAGTTATTTTCTTCTTCCGTTACATTTGGGTTTTCTGGGGTTGAGTTTTCCTCTAACTCTTCCATTGTTTCCCACTTCTCTTCAGATTCTTTTTCTTCCCCTTGCCCCTCTATAGTTGGCTTCTCTTCTACTGTTGGGTTTTCTAAATTATTTTCTTCTTCCGTTACATTTGGGTTTTCTGGGGTTGAGTTTTCCTCTAACTCTTCCGTTGTTTCCCACTTCTCTTCAGATTCTTTTTCTTCCCCTTGCCCCTCTATAGTTGGCTTCTCTTCTACTGTTGGGTTTTCTAAATTATTTTCTTCTTCCGTTACATTTGGGTTTTCTAGAGCCTGTTGCCCTTCTAATTCACCAATCGTTTCCCATCCACCTGGTACTTCTTCGTCTTGTAGTGCATCGTGTATTTTTGTATTTACAATATCATATCCTTTAACTTTAGATTGATATCCCTCTACAGGGTGTTCTCTTACCTCATATTTATACTCTTTCCCATCCGAGTCGTATGCCGCTAGATTATTAAACTCATATTTCCAATCACTTGCTGCCGACACTTCTTTAGTTGTAATTATTTTCCCATTTTGTAATAAGTCTACTTTAATTGTTCCTGGACGATCTTTTGCCTTATCGCCTTTCCATGTTTTTGTTCCTTTAATGGATGTAGTTTTCACTTTATTTGAAATCGGCAACTTAACTCCATTTGCCTCATTTGATTTAACTTCAAAACTTACTTTTTTCTGAGGATCAAAGTCAATATAATTTGGAGCTGAAACTTCTTGCACATAATATTTACCTGGTTGTAAATCAGAAATTTCAATTATCCCTTTGTCATTTGTTTTATAAACATCTCCAATTTGTTCTCCCGATTCTTTATACAACTTAAACGAGACGTTCGGTATTACTTTTTCTTCATCACCTTCAAAATGCTTAACAACTCTTACCGTTCCTTTAGGAGGCAAATCGCCTTGAATGCCACTGCCAGATGTTATATTTTCGACTGTAGCAGTACCCGACTGAGAAACCGGTTGTTTATGTAGAATCTGATAATCAGCCTTATAATCATTCTTGAAAGATTCTTGGCTCTTTCCGCTTTCTGTTATAATACTTGCATAAGAAACGTTAAAAGACCTTGCACTTCCCATACTCCAGTTAATCACGACTTGAAATGATCGATTGTTGTCATTAAACTTAACATATCCATAACGTTGATCTTGAAATTGTTTAATAGTTAACTCCTCTCTGTCATTAACTATTATTCGAAAACTATCTTTATTAAGTGTTTGACCTTCCTGTAAACTATCAGACACAACAATATCTCTACCTAAATACTCTTTCTTGTTGTTTATCCTCAAACCCCAACGCACTTCATCGGGTTTACTTGGTTGGATATAACCCGTTTTGCCGACAAATGGGTCAGACCCTGTACTACCACCGCTAGAGCTAGTAATCGTGACAGTTTGTTTATCTAAATTCGTACCTAAATTTGTTTCAACATTTGTTGTTTGTCCTACACCATTAGCTTGAACAGTAAAATAAAAATGTCCTCTGATATTTTGAAGTTTCTCCACCATATCATTAAATGTACATACCACTTTACCTGCAGTTACTTTACAAGAACCAAAATTATTCCCTTGCTCATCATTTAATGGAATCGTTCCCTCAAATCCCGTTAACTCTCGAGGCAGTGCTAATGTTAGCGTATCTCCAGACTTCATATTATTTCCAGATTTATCACTGAAGGTTACATTTATTTTAGCCTTATCCCCTTGCTTCATCGTTTTTTTATCAATCGTAAAACTATCCACAAATCCTGTTGTACTTAACTCTTGTGCACTTGCTATTATAGGCAACAAACTCTGACCTATAGTAAACATAAAAATCATTATAATTGAAAAAATCGAAGTTATCCTTTTTAAATACATACATTCTCTCCTATTGTTGCTATGGGTACATTCCGTTATAGCAATTATTCTATTATTCAATGTCACTGATATATATTAATGATTTAGCAATAAATCTTACCGTCTGTTCTCTTTTTTGAATCCTGCCACTGTTTAGATAAAGTAACACTTTCATCCATATAAGTATTCCTTATCTATCCTATGATTCTCGCTGTTTTTACATTTAAAAGTATGATGTCCGACCTTTAAGGGTCGTAAATCAGATTCCTATTACAATTAATACCCTTTAAATTTTTATTTATATATGAATTTAATATTAAAATGAAAATAATGGCTCAACATTTTTCTTGTCATATTAATGATATTCCTAAAAAATACTTTCATCATATTCTATCTGCTTCGTCTAAGAATTTTTTGTACGAAGAATTATCGTTTAACTCTTTCGGAAATGTCTCTGCTAATTTCCCGCTAGGATTCGAAACTACAATACTATTACTTTGGATTTTCGCTACCTTCTCGATTAATCGCTCCAATAGAAAAGTATCCTTCTTCGGGTGCGATCCTTCTACATTTAATTAAGACTCGATAACGATTCAATCCAAACCCTTAAAAATTCCGATCTCTTCCCTGTACCTGAGATAATGGTCAATCCCATCACCAAAAGGAATTATATATGAAAAACTACTTATATGTTCTTCCATCCAACTATCACTATTCAAATTTAATCCTTCTATTTAATGAACTGCAGTCGCAGATGCCTACAAAAAACCATTAGGAAATACTGTATTATTCATTTTTCCACTCCGTTCTACTCCGTTAACTACAAGAAAAGACTATTAACTCGAAGTTAATAGTACCAAAATCATTAATATTTGGCAATTTATTCTTTTTAAAAATAAAAAAAGAGCTAATTGATGCTTAAAGTATCAATTAGCTCTTTTTTATGTAATTTGCAATCGATTCAATTGTCATTTCCATCATCCGTTCAGCTGAAACGCATGTTTCTTTTTCTAAATGGCGCTCTCTCGTTGCAAGACGCTGAGCCATTGCCATAAGAGTGTTAGCAGTCCATATAAATAGTTCTTTTCCACTAATATCTGTCCGAATGCTTCCTTCCTTTTGCCCTCGCTCAAATAGTAGATATAAAACCTCTACGATTCCCCAAATTTTCTCTTGCACTGATCGGACTTCTATGATTTCAGGATATTGTGTTCGATAGTAAGCTTGAAATCGAAGAATATCCCTTTTTGTTTTAAGAAAATCAAGACAACGTTTTAAAAATAATAGAATCTGTTCGTAAGCTGGAACATCATCTGAAAAACCTACAAAAAGCTCTTTCATCTCAAAGAGCAATATATTATGTACTTCGAAAGCGATTTCATCAATAGATTTATAGTATTTATATAACGTAACTTTACTAATTCCAGATTCACTAGCTATATCACTCATGTTCACTTTCAGGAAATTTTTTTCCAAAAATAATTTCCTTGATGCTGCCAGCACTTCTTTACGACGTTTATTTCTTTGCTCCTCTAATTCCTCATTCCATTTCAAGCTCAACCTAAACAACTCCCGATATTTACTAAACACATAAAATCAAAATTATAATACCATTTTGTCAAATTCCGATAATGCGTTTTATTGATATATACCAATATTACTTTTATGAATTTATCATAAATTACAAATACAGACAACAAAGGTTTATAATAAGTTCCCCTATCTTCAAACTCTGTCTTTTCACTTATTGATAAAAAACAGTTTAAAATCCCAAATAACACTATATTTAGTGGCTATTTTTATCAAACGTAAATATAAATTAGCTCATATTCGTCCAAGAATAAATCTTCTTTGTTTTATGCATTCAATAATAAGAAGTGTGTAACCAAATTTAATTTTCAAATCATAATGTTTCCACTAACACCTAGCAAAATAGATAATTAGATATAATCCCGTTTTAGAACCATAGGTTAGCCGCAGTTGGAAGCATAAGCTGACCAGAAAACACTTATTTTTACAAATAATTATCTAATTATTCAACAGAATTGGAAGCATAAATTGGCCGTAAACTAAAAGAAGCATAAGTTGACCCAAACGGCCATCTTATGCTTCTTGTTTCACACAAAATAAAAAAACCACCAAATATGTATTGGTGGAGACGGTGGGAGTCGAACCCACGTCCAAAAGTATTGGCACTTAAGCTTCTACGAGCATAGTCGATATATTGGCATTTCGCAAACTCTTCGGCCTATCGACAGGCTTCCAAGTCGCTAGTCTGATTATTCTCTTCCTTCGCCCTCAGACGGCGAACTCCGGCGTAGTCCACTTAGTTTGAGTCCCTTACCCTACCACATGGACGATGGAGGGAGGAACCGCTAAGCTGTATTAAGCAGCTAAAGCGAAGTTGTTTTGTTGTTTGCCAGTTATTGGCTTTGACGTTTTAACGAGGCCGATCCCCTCGACTCGCAACTTAAGCTCAAACTACCCCTGTCGAATCCGTAACGTCCCCATATAAGAAATGGAGCATACGAAGTATATTCGTGATAGCTACTTAATGAGCTGTTTTTCAATGTTCACTGGCCTTACATGACTCATTATATCATACGTTCGACATTTTACAAATGTAAATTTCTGTATTACATCTTTTGACGATCACGGAATGCTCGTGCGATTTCGCGTTTTGCTTCTTTCTCTTTTAAATCATGACGCTTATCATATTGTTTCTTACCTCTTGCTAAACCAAGTGCCATTTTTGCAAATCCATTTTTCAAATAAATTTTAACTGGAACAAGCGTATAACCTGTTTCTTTTGAATAACCGATTAGCTTTTGGATTTCTTTCTTATGAAGAAGTAATTTTCTTGTGCGAAGCGGATCATGATTGAAACGATTCCCTTGTTCATACGGACTAATATGCATATTATGTACCCAAACTTCACCATTATGTACACGTGCGAAAGCATCTTTTAAGTTAACACGTCCAGCGCGAATAGACTTAATTTCCGTTCCTTGAAGGACAAGCCCTGCTTCGTATGTTTCATCGATGAAATAATCATGAAATGCTTTTTTATTTTGTGCAATAACTTTACCGCTACCTTTTGGCATCTAACGTCCCTCCTCTATTTGTACTATTTTAACAAAAGTTATTAAAAGATGGAAGTGGCTCGCTCAGAATGTGTGGAAGAAACGAAGCGGCCGAACATTCTAGCCACTGGAGCTGGATTATTAAAAAGCGGAAGTGGCTTCGCTTATGTGCCAAGCGAAGCCACCCCTTTCTTACTTACGCTTTTTCTTTTTCTTCTTAAATCCTGGGACATTTTCAAAGAATGGCTTTTTCTTTTTACCGTTACCATCCTTTTTCCCCGGACGACCAGAAGCTCCTTTTCCGCGGCTGCCGCGTTCATTTTTGCGACCATTACCACGTTCTTCGCTACCGCGACCATTACGTCTCTTTCTACCGCCTTTTGGCTGCTCAATCACAACTGGACGATCTTTGAATTTACGTCTTGGCGTTCCTTTCATACCGACGATTTCAAAATCAATGGCGCGCTCATCTTTGTTTACGTTAATAACGCGAATTGTAATTTCATCACCGATGCGGAAGACATTACCTGTACGTTCTCCAATCATTGCAAAGTGCTGCTCATCATAACGATAGTAATCATCTGTTAAATAACTAACGTGAACAAGACCCTCAATTGTATTTGGAAGCTCTACGAATAAACCAAAGTTGGTTACAGAGCTAATCATACCATCGTACTCTTCACCGATCTTATCAAGCATATACTCAGCTTTTTTCAATTCATCTGTCTCACGTTCCGCTTCAACAGCACGACGTTCCATATTAGAAGAATGCTCTGCAATATCCGGTAACTTTTCACGCCATTTTGCTTGTGTTTCATTATCGATTTTACCGTTAATAATGTATTCGCGAATTAATCGATGCACAATCGTATCTGGATAACGACGAATTGGTGATGTGAAATGCGTATAGAATTCCGTTGATAATCCGAAGTGTCCTAGGCTATCTGCATCGTAACGAGCTTGTTTCATTGAACGAAGCATAACTGTTGAAATAACCACTTCTTCAGGTTGGCCTTGTACCATTTCAAGAATTTGTTGCAGGGCACGAGGATGTATTTCATTCGCACGTCCTTTTACCGCATAACCGAAGTTTGTGACAAACTCGAAGAAACGCTCTAATTTGTCTTCTTTCGGATCTTCATGGACACGGTACATAAACGGTACGTTCATCCAGTGGAAATGCTCGGCCACAGTTTCGTTCGCTACAAGCATGAACTCTTCAATTAACTTTTCTGATACAGAACGGTCTCGCATAACAACATCTGTTGGTTTGCCTTCTTCATCTACTAATACTTTTGCTTCTTTAAAATCAAAGTCAATTGCACCGCGTCTCATACGTTTTTCACGTAAGATTTGTGCTAACTGCCCCATTTCTTTGAACATTGGTACTAACGGTTCATAGCGCTCAATTAACGCTTCGTCTTCATCTTCTAAAATACTTCTTACATCAGCGTACGTCATACGTTCTGTTGTTTTAATAACACTTTGGAAAATTTCATGGCTAACAACATCACCAAGATTGTTAATTTCCATTTCACAAGATAGTGTAAGACGATCCACTTTCGGATTTAATGAACAAATTCCGTTTGATAAACGATGCGGAATCATCGGAATTACACGGTCAACAAGATACACACTTGTTGCTCTTTCTGCTGCTTCCACATCAATCGGAGATCCTTCATGGACATAATGACTTACATCCGCGATGTGAACGCCAAGTTTATAATTACCGTTCTCAAGTTTTGTTACTGTAACAGCATCATCTAAATCTTTTGCATCTGCGCCGTCAATTGTAACGATCATTTGATCACGAAGGTCACGGCGATCTTTTAAATCTTCTTCTGAAATTGTTTCTGGTACACTGTTCGCATGTTCCATTACATCTTCTGGGAATGCGAGTGGCAAGTGATGTTTATGAATAACAGATAAGATATCTACCCCTGGGTCATTTTTATGACCAAGAATTTGAATCACTTCACCTTCCGCACTTAAACGATCCTGCGGATAGCTTGTAATTTTCACAACAACTTTATGCCCTTCTACCGCACCCATAGATGCACTTTTCGGAATAAAAATATCACTTGTCCAACGTTTATTATCTGGAAGAACAAATCCGAAATTTTTTGACTCTGTATATGTACCAACTAACTCCTTCGTACCGCGCTCTACAATACGAATGATTGTACCTTCTTGGCGTGATCCACTAGATTGTGAACTAATACGTGCTAATACTGTATCGCCATGAAGTGCACCATTTAATTCTGTAGGCGGAATAAAAATATCATCGTCCCCTGTTTTCTTCTCTTCTGGGACAACAAAAGCAAAACCACGTGCATGTCCAATTAATTTACCGCGTACTAAGTTCATCTTTTCTGGAAGGCCGTAGCGATTGCTACGTGTACGAACAACAAGTCCCTTCTCTTCCATCATAACTAGGGCTTTTACAAAATCTTTAAAGCCAGCGGAATCTACAATACCAAATGCCTCTTCTAATTCTTGTATCGTTAGCGGTTTATACGCTTCTTCTTTCATAAATAACAACAACTTATCAATATGTTCTTGAATAATCTCTTCCAAGCACAAATACCTCCTTTAAACCCTCATATTATCTAGTGTATCCGAAAGATGATGGATGTATAAAGTGAAACTTCTATAAACACTCGTTTTTCATCATTTATTCTGCTGCGGAATCCTCATCTTAAACCTTTCTTTCTATATCAACTTCGATTTATTTGAACCTAAGTTCCGGCTATGAACATAAAAGAAGATTCCCACTCGTTTTCTCCTTCTATTTTCACGCGGCACGGTGCGAAAAAAAGCGCTGACCACTTATCCATCACCTGGTCCTCTCCCACCCTAAAAAGAATGGTTTTCATACCTCATGAAAAAAAGAGGCAACCAGATTTCACCAATCTAGTTGCTCCAAGAAGTTATATACATCTTCGTGTAGCTCATCACGCTGTTTATCAAGCGTAATAACATGAGTAGAGTCTTCATACCACTTAATTTCTTTTAACGTGGATTCTACACCGTTATAGATAATGTTTGCACTGTCTGTATTAATCATTTCATCATGGCGTGCTTGTACAACAAATGTTGGAGCATAAATCATATCGACATTATTGCGTACGTCACGAATTAAGTCTTGCAGTGCTTTTAATGTATTCATTGGTGTCTTTTTAAATTCCATCATTTCTTCTGCAATTCGTTCTGGTGACTTCTGCTCACGCTTTTTATATTCACGTGCATATGCCAATATCCCCTGGTACATAATTTCTTCGCTCTTAATGTACATTGGCGCACACATTGGAACAGCCCCTAAAATCGGTAATGTATAAGCAAGTTTTAATGAGAATACACCACCAAGCGATAATCCAACAGCCGCTATTTTCTCATATCCTAGATCTTTCAAATGTTGATAAGCAGCCATAACATCTTTCCACCAATCTTCAGGGCCTGTGTGAACAAGCTGCTCTGGTGGTACACCATGACCTTTATAAATTGGGGCGTGGCAAGTATAGCCTTTTTTCTCTAAAAAACGCCCGAGCATACGTACATCAGCTGAATTTCCCGTGAATCCATGTAGTAATAAAACAGCACGGTCCCCACCCTCAAATGTAAATGGTTTCGGAGATGCTAATTTCATCATCTTCTTCTCCTCTTTCTCTTCTGTAATCTAGTCGTATTGTTTCTATCCTTAGTTTACCATAGTTCCATTTCCATAATCTAATTAGAAACTTTTTCTCGATAATAAAAAAGAAGAACCATTCACACGAATGTGCAAACGCTTCTTCTCTTTCCATATCTGTAAAACGCAAGGCCTTTACTTATATGCTTAAGTAAGTAACTCCAATTGTTAGTGCGAAAAATAGTACAGCTACAACAACTGTAATGCGGTTTAATATCGCTTCAATTCCACGTGCTTTTTGTTTACCAAATAATTGCTCTGCACCGCCTGAAATTGCACCTGAAAGGCCTGAACTATTACTAGACTGCATAATTACTAAAACAATCATTAAAATCGATACAATAATAAGTAAAACTGATAATAACGTATGCACTCGGCGTACCTCCTACAAAGATTCAGTTAATTTAACTGTAGCACAAATCTAATAGAAAAGCGAGAGCTGTTCGATGACTCTCACTTTTCCATATTATATAAGCAAGCCCGCAAATAACGGTCCTAGTAAACAAGTTAAAATAGCCGTCAATGTCATTGTTACCGATCCGATGACACCTTCATGTTCATTATTTTTCATCGCTCTCATCACACCCATAATATGTGATGCACATCCAAAACCGATTCCTTTACCAACAGAATTTGTAACGCGGCTCCATTTCAATAAAAGAGGACCCGTAATTGTTCCTGTAATCCCTGCTACAACAACGAACGCTGCTGTTAGTGATGGAACGCCGCCAACTTGCTCAGATACACTCATGGCAACTGGCATTGTTACGGATTTTGGTAAAGAAGATAAAATTAAGCTTTTATCTGTTCCCATAAGCGTTGCAATCACTAAGTCACTTGCAATCGCAACTGTTGTTCCGACCAATACACCACCCGCAATCGGTACAACATATTTTTGCAACACATGACGCTGTTTATATAGTGGAATTGCAAATGCTACAACACCTGGACCAAGCAGTTTCGAAATCCAGCCGCCACCACTTTGCATGTATGCTTGGTATGGTATATCCAGCACAAGTAACAAGACAATCATTAATGCTGTCGCTACAAGCATTGGAATGGTAAATGGTGTTGGGAATACTTTATAAATCTTTTTAGATAATTGATATAATAACAATGTAAGAATAACCCAACCAATTCCGATTAATATTTGACTCATCGCGTTTCTTTTTCCTTTCTATTCGCAAGATATTGTCCTGTATGTCCTGCGACAATAATAATTAAAAATGTACTCGCTACAATCGTAATGAAAAGAGAAATTCCTTTACTCATAAAAAAAGCACCGTAATTCATTAAGCCAATCGTTGGCGGAATCAATAAAAACGGCATAATAGCAACGAGTGTTTCTGCTCCTAAATCAAACCATTTCACAGGAAGAACCTTCATGCTGAGTAAAATAAGTAATAGAAACATCCCAATCAAACTTCCTGGAATCGGAATATCTACCATTTCTTGTACCCATGTTCCAATCATGTAAAACACGTAAAGAGCTGCAACTTGGACAATAATCTTTGTAAATTTCATGTTCATCATCCCTCATGTTTATACGATCTTCTGTTTTATATCTTTATCATAGTATACATTGTAAAAACCTGCAATTTATCAACTTGACAACAAAAACGGCATATGTTACACGCTTACACCCTTGATATGACTGCGTTTGCGAGCGAAATTTACGTCAAAAACATTGACCTAAAATACAAAGTTTTTATTTTCTGAATTTTACAAGTTGCTATTTTAAGAAAGTAATCTCCATCAAATTGGATGTTCTCAAAACATAAAAAGAACAAGAAGACATTACTTCTTGTTCTTTTTATGTTTTGATTTATATTTTATATAGTGCCTGATATACTACATCACAAAACTCTTTACTCCCATGCACTATGAAATTTATCTTGCTTGCAAATTCGATTGTTAACATCCAATCTTTATTTCTTCCAATAAGCCCAGTGTAACTTGTCCCTCCTTCAACTGCTCTGTTTTCTGTTAATAAGTAATACAATGGAAATAGTGCATAATTCTTTTCCGCTCTCTTTAAGCTATATGTCCCAATACTTTCTACTACCCTTGCAATATTATCGTGAACATTTACGTTAAAATAGTAGCACCCTTCATTTATCCCTGTTTTTCTACACCCTTCCAATATAGCTGCATTTAGCTCTTCTGGAGAAAAAGTCGCCGGTTTAGGGTTGTGGACAATTGAATAGAATGTTGTATAATGTTTGGCTAGATTGACTGAATATAAAATAGTGTTTACATCAAAGTAGCAGTCTTCTATAAAATCAATTGGAAAGATATATTTTTCTAACCATTCTGTAATTTCGTTAGATTCTTCACTATCTATTGCTGTACTCAGTTTAAACATTCCCATCACTCTATTCCCTCTCTCGATTAAATATTTTTTATTTATATCACAGGTTCATTATATTAGATTCTCTTATTAACATTTACTCATATGCATTACAAACATATAAAAACCCCCTATCACAAATAGGAGGTTTTTATCATTTAGTTTAAACGATTAAAAATTACGTTTAAATTATTTTTTTAGGTTGTAGAAAGATTTTAAACCATCGTAAACAGCGATTTCGCCTAGTTCGTCTTCGATGCGTAATAATTGGTTGTACTTAGCAATACGGTCAGTACGGCTCATAGAACCAGTTTTGATTTGGCCAGCGTTAGTTGCAACTGCGATGTCAGCGATTGTAGCATCTTCAGTTTCACCAGAACGGTGAGATACAACTGCTGTGTAACCAGCACGTTTAGCCATTTCGATTGCTTCGAAAGTCTCAGTTAAAGTACCGATTTGGTTAACTTTAATTAAGATTGAGTTAGAGATACCTTTTTCGATACCTTCAGCAAGTTTTTGCGTGTTCGTTACGAATAAATCGTCACCAACTAATTGAACTTTTTTGCCAAGACGGTCAGTTAATAACTTGTGGCCATCCCAGTCGTTTTCGTCTAAACCATCTTCGATAGAGATGATTGGGAAGTCGTTGCAAAGACCTTCGTAGAAATCAACCATTTCTGCAGAAGTTAAGCTACGGCCTTCGCCTGCAAGGTCATATTTACCAGTTTCTTTGTTGTAGAACTCAGAAGAAGCAACGTCCATTCCTAAGAATACGTTCTCGCCAGCTTTGTAACCAGCTTTTTCGATAGCTTCGATGATTACTTCTAATGCTTCACGGTTAGAACCAAGGTTTGGAGCGAATCCACCTTCGTCACCTACTGCAGTGTTAAGACCTTTGTCATGTAATACAGCTTTTAATGCATGGAATACTTCAGCACCCATACGGATTGATTCTTTGAATGTTGGAGCACCAACTGGTAAGATCATGAACTCTTGGAAGTCAACGTTGTTATCAGCGTGAGAACCACCGTTGATGATGTTCATCATTGGAGTTGGTAATTGTTTTGCATTGAATCCACCAAGGTAACGGTATAATGGAAGACCTACGAAGTCAGCTGCTGCGTGAGCTACTGCCATAGATACACCAAGGATAGCGTTAGCGCCTAGTTTACCTTTGTTTGGAGTGCCATCTAATTCGATCATAGCACGGTCGATACCAGCTTGGTCAGTTACGTCGAAACCAACGATTTCTGGAGCGATAATTTCGTTAACGTTGTTTACTGCGTTAACAACACCTTTACCAAGGTAACGAGATTTGTCACCGTCACGTAATTCTACTGCTTCGTGCTCACCAGTAGATGCACCACTTGGTACGATAGCGCGTCCGAATGCGCCGCTTTCTGTGTAAACTTCTACTTCTACAGTTGGGTTACCACGAGAGTCAAGGACTTCGCGAGCATAAACATCAATAATTGTTGACATATAATTTCTCTCCTTTTATATATACAATTTAATTATTTAATAATTGTTTTACCTGTCATTTCTTTCGGTTGTTCCACATTTAAAAGTGTAAGCATTGTTGGAGCGATATCTCCTAAGATGCCACCTTCACGTAATTCAACATCATTTTTCGTAACGATGAAAGGAACCGGGTTCGTTGTATGAGCTGTCATTGGCTGTCCATCAGAAGTTAACTCCTGATCAGCATTACCATGGTCAGCAGTAATAAGTGCTACACCATCTTTTGCAAGAATCGCTTCTACAACTTTTCCTAAACATTCGTCAGTTGCTTCTACTGCTTTAATTGTTGGTTCCATCATCCCAGAATGGCCAACCATATCACAGTTTGCAAAGTTAAGAATGATAACGTCATGTTTATCATTTTCGATTTCATTTACTAAAGCGTCGGTTACTTCGTAAATGCTCATTTCAGGTTTCAAGTCATATGTTGCAACCTTCGGTGAGTTAATTAAGATACGCTCTTCTCCTGGGAATTCAGCCTCACGACCACCGCTAAAGAAGAATGTAACGTGCGGATACTTTTCAGTTTCCGCGATACGAAGTTGCTTTAATCCCGCTTGCGCAACAACTTCACCTAATGTGTTATCAAGGTTCATTGGCTTGAATGCCACATAACCATCTACAGTTTCACTAAAGTGTGTCATACAAACGAATTCTGGAATGCGAGGTACTTTTTCACCACGATCGAACTCACGGAAGTCTTCATTTGTAAATACACGTGCAATTTGAATTGCGCGGTCTGGACGGAAGTTATAGAAGATAACTGCATCATCATCATTGATTGTTGCAACTGGCGTTTCATCTTCATTCACAACTACAGACGGCAATACGAATTCATCATAGATACCATTTGCATAAGAGTCCTCTACGCACTCATATGCATTTTTGTAAGTAGGGCCTTCGCCATACACCATAGCACGGTAACATTTTTCTACGCGATCCCAACGCTTGTCACGGTCCATGGAGTAATAACGACCGGAGATAGTCGCGAATTGTCCTACTCCTGTTTCTTTAATTACTTCATTTGTTGCATCGATATAACCTTTTGCTGTTTGTGGTCCAACATCGCGGCCATCTAAGAATGCATGAATGTATACTTTCTCCACACCTTCTTTTGCTGCTAAGCGAAGCAGAGCAAACATATGGTTCATGTGACTGTGCACACCACCATCAGAAAGTAAACCGAATAAATGAAGAGCTGTACCTTTTTCTTTTACGCTTTTAATTGCATTTTGGAAAGTTTCGTTCTTGTCGAACTCACCTTCACGAATTGCAACGTTCACACGTGTTAAGCTTTGATATACTACGCGGCCAGCACCAATGTTTAAGTGACCAACCTCAGAGTTACCCATTTGACCTTCTGGAAGACCTACTGCCTCACCACATGCTGTAAGCGTTGTGTGAGGGAACTTGTTCCAGTAACCATCGAAATTAGGTTTCTTAGCTTGTGCTACAGCATTCCCGTAAGTTTCTTCACGTAGTCCGAAACCGTCAAGAATGATTAAAGCTGTTGGCTTTCTCATTTTACCGCCCCCAGAAGACCTAAGAAGGAAGCAGACTCTAAGCTAGCACCGCCAACTAAAGCGCCGTCGATGTCAGATTGTGCCATGTATTCTTTAATGTTTTCTGGTTTTACGCTACCGCCGTATTGAATACGAACAGCTTCTGCAGCTGCCGGAGAAACAGCTTCTGCAACAACTTTACGGATGTGCGCACATACTTCGTTTGCATCTGCAGAAGAAGAAGATTTACCTGTACCGATTGCCCAAATTGGCTCATAAGCGATAACAGTTGCTTTTACTTGCTCTTCTGTTAAACCTGCAAGTGCTTTTGTCACTTGACCTGCTACTAGATCAAATGTTTTTCCGCTTTCGCGCTCTTCTAAAGTTTCACCACAGCAAACGATTGGTGTTAAACCATGTTCAAATGCTGCAAGAGTCTTTTTGTTTACTGTTTCGTCTGTTTCAGCAAACATTTCACGACGCTCAGAGTGACCAAGTACTACATAGCTCACTTTTAAGTCGCTAAGTGCTACTGGGCTAATTTCGCCAGTGAATGCACCATTTTTTTCGAAGTGCATGTTTTGTGCACCTACTTTTAAGTCAGTTCCTTCCGTAGCCGCTACAAGACGCTCTAAGAAAAGAGCTGGAGAGCAAACTACTGCATCAACAGCTGAAGCTGCTGGGATTTGACCCTTTACTTCCTCTACGAAGCTAACTGCTTCAGATAGAGTTTTATTCATTTTCCAGTTACCTGCGATAATTGGTTTACGCATGCTTTGCACCGTCCTTTTTCTTTGGCTGCTTCTTATTTGTCGTTAAGACAAACTACACCTGGAAGCTCTTTACCTTCCATAAATTCTAATGACGCACCGCCGCCAGTAGAAATGTGGCTCATTTTATCAGCCATACCGAATTTTTCAACAGCTGCTGCAGAGTCACCACCGCCGATAACAGAGTATGTACCTTCTGCATCTGCTAATGCTTGTCCTACTGCTTTTGTACCTTCTGCAAATGGAGTCATTTCAAATACACCCATTGGTCCGTTCCATACAACAAGCTTAGAGTTTTTAATTACATCAGCATAAATTTCACTTGTTTTCGGTCCGATGTCCACGCCTTCCCAGTCAGCAGGAATAGAATCGATATCTACAATTTTTACGTTTGCAGTTTCAGAGAAATCATCTGCAATTACGCAATCAACTGGCATGTAGAAGTTTACGCCTTTTTCTTTTGCAAGTGCCATAAACTCTTTTGCTAAGTCAATTTTGTCATTTTCACATAGAGATTGTCCGATTTCATGTCCTAATGCTTTTACGAATGTGTAAGCAAGGCCACCACCGATGATTAAGTTATCTACTTTGTCTAATAGATGACGAATTACACCGATTTTATCTTTTACTTTCGCACCACCAATGATTGCTGTGAATGGGCGTTCTGGGTTAGAAAGTGCTTTACCTAATACTTCTAACTCTTTTTCCATTAAGAAACCTGATACTGCTGGTAGGTAATCCGCAATACCTGCTGTAGAAGCATGAGCACGGTGAGCTGCACCGAATGCATCGTTAACGAAAAGATCAGCAAGAGCTGCAAATTCTTTCGCTAGTTCTGCATCGTTCTTTTCTTCGCCCGCATAGAAACGTACGTTTTCAAGAACTAATACGTCGCCTTCGTTCATTGCTGCAACCATTTCTTGTACAGCTGGCCCGAATGCTTCGTCTGCTTTTTTCACTTCTTTACCAAGAAGCTCACCTAAACGTGCAGCTACTGGAGTAAGACGCATTTCTTCTACTACTTGGCCTTTTGGACGCCCTAAGTGACTCGCTAAAATCACTTTCGCACCTTGCTCTACTAAATATTGAATTGTAGGAAGAGCTGCACGAATACGAGTCTCGTCTGTAACTTTGCCATCTTTCATAGGTACGTTGAAGTCAACGCGGCAAAATACTCGTTTACCCTTTAAATCTACGTCACGAATTGATTTTTTGTTCATTGGATTTCCCTCCGACTAGTTAGGATTGACAAAACCCATTCAAAAGCTTATCACATTTGCTTCTAAAACGAAAGAAGAGAGAGGGAACAAACCCTCTCCCTCGTTTTGTCATTGATAGCTTATAAACTCAAAAATTAAAGACCTTTAGAAGCGATGTAATCTACTAAATCAACTACGCGGTTAGAGTAACCAGTTTCGTTGTCGTACCAAGAAAGGACTTTAAGCATGTTGCCTTCCATAGTCATTGTAGATAATGCATCGATTGTAGAAGAACTTGTGCATCCGTTATAGTCAATAGATACTAATGGCTCTTCGCTGTATCCAAGGATACCTTTTAATTCGCCTTCAGCTGCTGCTTTGAATGCTGCATTTACTTCTTCAACTGTTACTTCTTTTTCAAGTTCAACAACTAAGTCAACAAGAGAAACGTTAGCAGTTGGAACACGTACTGCGCCACCGTTTAATTTACCTTTAAGTTCTGGTAATACTAATGCTACTGCTTTAGCTGCACCAGTTGTAGTTGGAATCATGCTCATTGCTGCTGCACGTGCACGACGTAAGTCTTTATGTGGTAAGTCTAAAATTTGTTGGTCGTTAGTGTAAGAGTGAATTGTTGTCATCATTCCGCGTTTTACACCGAATTTTTCGTTTAATACTTTAGCAAATGGAGCTAAGCAGTTTGTAGTACAAGAAGCGTTAGAAATTACATTATGGTTAGCTGCATCATATTGCTCATGGTTAACACCCATAACGATTGTGATATCTTCGTCAGAAGCTGGTGCAGAGATGATAACTTTTTTAACTGATCCACCTAAGTGTTTTTCAGCGTCTGCTTTTTTAGTGAAACGTCCAGTAGATTCTACTACTACTTCTACACCGTAGTCGCTCCATGGTAATTGAGCTGGGTCACGCTCAGCGATAACTTTGATTTCTTTACCGTTAACGATGATGCTGTCACCGTTAGCAGATACTTCTGCATTTACTGTTCCGTGAACAGAGTCATATTTTAAAAGGTGAGCTAAAGTTTTAGCGTCTGTTAAGTCGTTGATTGCTACTACTTCCACGTTAGGGTTGTTAAGAGCTGCGCGGAATACCACACGTCCGATACGTCCAAATCCATTAATACCAATTTTAGTCATTTAAATTTCCTCCTTGGGGGATTATATTAAAGGGTAATACCCTTTGTTAATTGTTTTGCTGCACCTTCATCTGTAATTAGAATCGAAGTGTGCCCTTGTTTAATTACAGCCTGTATTGCTTTTGCTTTTGAAGATCCTCCAGCTACTGCAACAACGTGAGATACGTTTTGTAAATCTTTCAGTTGCATGCCAACTGTTTGTACTTTATGAACGACATTACCTTGTTCATTGAAGTAATAACCGAAAGCCTCGCCAACTGCATCACTTGCTTTAATTTTCATCCAATCTGCTTCCGAAGTATTTCTGCGACGTGCCATTGTTAACGCATCACCAATTCCATGAATGACGATATTGGAAGATCGAATCAACTCAAGAACTTCTTTCACGGAAGGCTCTGTCACAATGGACGCATATGCTTCGCTGCTTACATGGTCTGGAACATACAATAAGCGATAATTGCTCATCGTATTTTGTGCCATTTTCGCACAAATGGTATTGGCCTCTAATTCGACCCCTTCTCCAATTCCACCACGCGCTGGGACAAATAGCATATGTAAGTCTTTACAATCCAGTTGCATCATGTCCGCGGCGGCAGCTAGCGTTGTTCCTCCAGCCACAGCAACGATATTATTCGCTGTCAGACGGTCTTTTATACAAGTAACACAAGCACGGCCCATCTCCAATTTGACCCAAGGTGAATCGTCACTATCACCAGGGACAACGAAAACTTCATCCAAGTCTAATGTTTCCTTAAGTTGTTTTTCTAAAACCTTTAACCCGGAAATTTCTTTCATAAAGTCTTCCAAAGCAAGAACCACAGTTGTTCCTTCTTCTGTTAAAGTCATTCCAGAAGATGCGACGTGAACTAAGTTTTGTTCTTTCAAAACTTGCACTTCACTTCGCAATACTCGTTCTGTCATACCAAGACTTGCAGATAAGTTTCTTCTTCCAATCGGCTGCATGAGGCGAATGTACTGAAGAATTTGCATTCTCGTTTGCATAACAGGTAGCAAATCAGGTAATAATTTTTTTGTATTTCGAATCCATGAGCGCATATCTTTTCTCCTCACTGCATCGGTTCATTTTCCCTCGTGGTCATTTTGTGTCCCGTAGTGACATTTTATGTCCCACTAGGTTTAAAAAAATAATCCCTGCTACGTGTATTATTGTAACAGGAGATAGAAACTTATTCAACTCTTAACTGCATTCTTTATATAGTTTATTATGACATCTTTGTGAATGACACCATATTCCGCCTGTTTTCCGTCTATTTCCACGACCGGAATCATAATTTGATACTTTTCTAAAAGCTCATCATCTTCGTATATATCTATTTCCTCGATTTCAAAAGAATATACCTTTTGAACCTCTTCCAAAACCTGTTTTGCCTTCACGCAAAGACCACAGTCCGTTTTCGTATATAAAACAACTTTCATCTTCTTCACCTATCCAATTGTTTTTCGTAAAGAAGAAGCGGGAATATTCATTTGCTCTCGATATTTTGCAACTGTTCTACGAGAAATAACGATCTCATGCTCTTCTTCTAACAATTTCGAAATTTTTTGATCTGAAAGTGGTTTTTTCTTATTTTCTTGTTCTACAAGCATTTGAATCAATTGTTTGACACGCTTTGTAGAAACAGCCTCATCTTCTGTTGTCACCACTGCATTGCTAAAAAATGACTTCATTTCAAACAATCCGTGCGGCGTTTGTACATATTTATTACGTGTAGCACGACTAATTGTAGATTCATGTACACTTAGTTCTTCAGCTACTTCTTTTAAGGAGAGTGGTTTTAAGTACTCTGGTCCTCGCCAAAAGAAATCGCTTTGTTTCTTCATAATGATCTCCATGACTTGCAAAAGCGTTTGTTTCCGTTGCTTTAAACTGCGCATAATCCACTGCACATGCTGATACTTCTCAGATACATATGAAGCAACGTCGCTCTCACTATTATGAAGAAGCGCGCTATACTCTGAATGAATTTCAATTCTCGGCATGTTGCGTTCATTCATTTGTAAAACGAGACGATCTCCTTCTTTTTTCACAGCCATATCAGGAACAATATAAAGCGGCTTCTCAGAAGAAAATGCAAGCCCTGGTTTTGGCTGAAGCGATGTAATACAATCAACAGCTAACTGCAATTCCTCATTACTACACTTTAAGATGTGAACAAGCTTTCGCCAGTCTTTCTTAATAAAATACGCGAAATATTCATCCACAATCATTTTTGAGAGGGTATTTCCTTTTTGTAAGCGCTTCAATTGAAGTGATAGACACTCCTGAATATTACGCGCTCCTACCCCTGCTGGCTCCAATGACTGAACAAGCTCCATAGAACATTCTACTATATCAATAGGTACGGCAAGTAACTCTGCTAATTCTTCATTTGTTTCTTGTAAATAACCATTTCCATCCATGTTCATAACGATGAAAGAAGCCGTTTTCCGCTCCAGCTCATCTATTTTGTAATACTGTATTTGATCCAATAAATGTTGCTGAATCGTTTTCGAATCCACACTGTAAATTTCCATTTGATTATCGACTTGTTTGCTTGTACTTTTACTTTTGCTTGAGCTCTTTTTCTTCTCCCTCTCAAAGCCATTTAACTCAATAAGGGGATTCTCCATCGATTGCTCATACAAAAACTCCGATAGTTCCTGCACGTTATATTGGAGCATTGTAATCGCTTGTCTTAACTCTTGTGTCATGGCCAAACGTAAGCTTTGTTCTTGTAAAAGACTTGCCTTCAATCTAATCTCCCCCTTGTTTCTATTGTACAATAAGTTTCTTAAAAGGAGAATCCTGTGCAGATACCCTTTCCAAAATATTATTAATTTATATGTATTAATGACGTTTACATCTTACAACTGCAAAATGAATAATATTGAAAGAAAACAATAAAAAAATATATAAACTGACATAAAGCCTTTCTTTTTTTGAGCGTAAGAGAGGACCAATCAAAAAAGAAGCGGTCAGTACTTTTTTAATCCCATGCAAAATGAGAACAAAAGGAGAAAACGAGTGGAGATTTCCTTTTGTTTTCATAACTTCGACTTATACGCTTGGAAATCTAAATACATATATATAACGACTTTTTATAACCACATACTAATAGTAAATCTTATAACCAGATATAACAAGGGGGGAATTCACGTTGTATATTTTCGAACAGTCGATAATTGCCGATATATAACGATTTTGACCATATATAAAATAAAAAGTCCTAACTTACAAATGTAAGTTAGGACTTTTTGACGCGCCCAGAGGGATTCGAACCCCCGGCAGACGTGGTACCGGAAACCACCGCTCTATCCGACTGAGCTATGGGCGCATGAACGATATACTCGTAATTATATCTTCTTATACCCATGTACGCAACTACTATCACATAAAAAGCTCTCCCCACATTTCTTCAAAAACAAAATCACTAACCTAAATTTGGAAATTATATTTTCACTCCTATTCACAAATTATAATCTTTGAATTCATATTTCAAAGGAGGCTTCATTCAATGACTGTAATTACAAAATTAAAACAAACTGTTTCTGGATTAAAAAGTGCACAAGCGAGCTTAGAGGGATTTGCTCTGGATACAGATAACCAACAAGCGAAGCAACTTTTCCAAACAGCTGCACAGCAAACTCAATCGATTATCGATTCTTTAAACCCACGTGTTGAAGAAGTGCAACAAGAAGAGCCTCAATACGGACAACAATAAGCGAGCATACTATTCCGTTTGATGGTAGACATTTTTTGAAAAACAGAAAAAGGATGATTCCATATCATCCTTTTTCACACCAAATTACATAAAGCAATAGAAATGGAATGATTGTAATGCGAAAACTTAGAATCATAACCGCGTTATTCGTACTCCTATGCGCTTCATTTACTGGCTGCGATAATAGCCCCTTAGATAAAAAAGTAAAAAAAGAGGAATCAAAACGAGAAGAGGAAAAAAAAGGACCCAAGTTAACAAAAATGAGTACGGAATCCTTTAATCAATCTATATCGCAGGAAGCAAAGAAAAAAGTACTCGCTATGGAGGAAATCCTAAAGGCCACAGCAGTCAATTCTAATCTAGACCTTTACATAGCAGTCAAGCCCGAACATCATGAAAGATTTCGATTAAAACCTCTGCGTAGCAAAATCAAAAAACAATTGAGCGATGAGTATCCTACTTTCGATATTCGCGTAAGTACAGATCGAAAAATTTTCATGCTGCTAGATAGCCTGGAAAACAAAATTAAGAAAAAAGAAGTAAACAAGGATCAGATTAAAAAGCAATTGAAACTCATACAATCAGAAATGAAATCTGATACTTAATTGTACGTTCTCTAAAGGAAAAGGAAGGGTTCAAATGTCCAGTAAAGACAAAAATTTAACACCTGTACAACAAGAATATAAAAAGTTTGCACAACAACGGGAGCCAAAGCGCCCTGTTTTTAAAAATTGTATAAAAGCCTTTTTCGTCGGTGGGTTCATTTGTTTAATTGGTCAACTTATTTCAACCTTTTATATCACGTATTTCGATTTTACCGAGCGATCTGCTGGGAACCCGACAGTCGCTACGCTTATTTTCATCTCAATGCTACTCACTGGTTTTGGTGTGTATGATCGCCTTGGGCAATTTGCCGGGGCTGGGACAGCAGTTCCTGTTACTGGCTTTGGCAATTCCGTTATAGCTGCCTGCATCGAGCATCGAACAGAAGGTTTTGTTCTTGGAGTCGGTGGCAACATGTTTAAATTAGCTGGTTCCGTTATTTTATTTGGTGTATTTTCTGCTTTTGTAATTGCTCTTATTAAAACTATTCTTGTTCAATGGGGAGGGCTGTAAATGTTACAAGGACACCGAACATGGGTATTCGATAATAAACCTGTTATCATCTCAACGGGCGTAGTCGGTGGGCCATTTGAAGCAAAAGGAAAGATTCCTGAAGACTTTGACACCCTTCACGAAGACTTGTGGCTCGGACAAGATTCTTATGAAAAGGCACATAAAATTTTATTTGAAGAAGCCTGTAGTCGTGCAACGGAAAAAGCAAAACTTCGTAAAGAAGATGTTCAATTTGTACTCGCAGGAGACTTAATTAACCAAATTACTCCTTCAAGCTTCGCTTGTCGTACACTTGGCACTCCGTATCTTGGATTATTTGGCGCCTGCTCTACTTCTATGGAAGGTTTAGCTCTTGGCGCAAGTATTGTAAATGCAAAAGGCGCAAAATATTTATTAACAGGGTCATCCAGTCATAATACTGCTGTAGAAAAACAATTCCGTTATCCAACAGAATATGGCGGACAAAAACCGCCTACCGCGCAATGGACTGTAACAGGCGCTGGTGCCGCCCTTTTGAGTAGTGAAGGACATGGTCCACAAGTAACATCCGCAACGATTGGCCGAATTGTTGATATGGGGTTAACTGATCCATTTAACATGGGAGGCGCGATGGCCCCCGCCGCTGTAGATACAATTGAAGCTCATTTACGTGACCGACAAATTGATGCATCTCACTATGATTTAATTGTAACAGGTGACCTTGGGCACGTCGGCCGCGAGATCGCTTATGATTTACTGCATAAACACGGGACAAAAGTCATAAGCAAACAATTTCAGGATTGTGGATTACTCATTTATAGAGACGGACAACCAGTGTTAGCAGGTGGAAGTGGTGCAGGTTGTTCTGCAACTGTCGTATACGGACACTTATTAAATCGAATGAAAAAAGGAGAATTCAAAAAGATGCTTGTCGTTGCAACAGGTGCGTTACTATCTCCTCTTACATTTCAGCAAGAAGAAACCATTCCATGTATTGCTCATGCTGTATCGATTGAGTTTGGAGGTGTGGAACAATGATTTTTTTCTGGGCTTTTGTTATAGGTGGACTCATTTGCGTAATCGGACAACTTATGTTCGATGTTGGGAAGCTTACACCCGCTCACACAATGGCAACGCTCGTTGTGATTGGCGCTATATTAGATGGATTTAATTTATATGAACCATTAATTGATTTTGCAGGTGCTGGAGCAACAGTTCCGATTACAAGTTTCGGAAATGCCCTTGTTCATGGGGCTATGGCTGAGGCAGCAGAGCACGGTATTGTCGGCGTTATAACAGGGATGTTTAAAGTAACAAGTGCTGGTATATCCGCAGCCATTATATTCGGATTTATCGGCGCATTGCTATTCAAACCAAAAGGATAAGAGGTGTTCCCATGACTGTTGTTGCTAGTGTTAAGACATGCCTCGCTAGTTTAAAAGGTGCCCAAGCAAGTCTAAGTACACTTTCGCAAAACGCTGCGGATGAAGAAGCAAAGCGAGTCTTTTACGAATGTATGTTAGAAATGGACAGTGTCATCGCTGATCTTAAAAATAGAGTTTCAATATTAGAACGTGAAGAACCTCAATATAAAGGTTTTTAAGCAGACTGGAGGAAATTACTATGTCTCACCTACCCGAATGGACACTTGTCATTCTTCGTTCCATATTTATATTAATTATGTTATTTGCTATTACAAAATGGTTAGGAAAAAGACAAATTTCTCAACTTTCCTTTTTTGAATATATAGCGGGGATGACAATTGGTGATATTGCTGCTCAGGTATCTACAGGGCTAGATCAAAAATTTTTCCATGGTGTCTTTGCTATACTCATTTTTGCTGCAGTCCCATTTTTCACAGGTATTCTGTCCTTAAAAAATAAAGCGGCCAGAGATTTTTTTGAAGGAAAATCTACCGTTTTAGTAAAAGATGGAAAAATACTTGAAGATAATTTAAAAAAAGAAAAATATACAAGCGACGAATTACTCGAGCTTCTTAGAGGAAAAGATGCATTTAACATTGCTGATGTAGAATTTGCCGTATTAGAACCCAGCGGTGAATTAAATGTGTTATTGAAGAAAGATCGTCAACCGCTTACTGCAAAAGATATCGGATTAAAGGTACCAAACGAAAAAGAAGCACAAACCGTTATTATGGATGGCAATGTACTCGATGAACCCCTGTCGGCCAGCGGGCATAATCGCGCTTGGTTACACGCTGAATTAGAAAAAATCGGTGTTGTAATTGAAAATGTCTTTCTCGGTCAAGTGGATTCTTACGGACAACTTACCATTGATATCTATAACGATAAAATTCAAATGCCTTCTCCTCAAAATAAACCTTTATTGCTCGCATCTTTAAAAAAATGCCATGCTGATCTTGAATTATTCTCTTTAGAAACAAAATCAAAAGCGGCGAGTCAAATGTATAGTAAAAACGCAAAACAAATCGAAAATATTTTAAATAAAGTAACCTATCTCCTAAAAGAATAGCAGATAAGAGAACGCTTCTATAGAAAAGGCGTTCTTTTGTTTTTTCTACATCTTCTATCAGGTTTAAATTTATATAATTCGGTTATGATGTTGAAGATACATAAGCAGGGAATTACAAAAACATAGCGAATAAATGATGATAAAACTACATATTTTTTTGATTTAAAGTGGTTTCGTTTGACCTTTATTGACCATAATTGTATTATAAGACTAAGAAAGCTTTCAAAGGAGGAAATAACAGATGAATTTAATTCCTACAGTAATTGAACAAACAAATCGTGGAGAACGCGCTTACGATATTTACTCTCGACTATTAAAAGACCGCATCATTATGCTTGGTAGCGCAATTGATGACAACGTAGCAAACTCAATCGTTTCCCAGCTTTTATTCTTGGAATCTCAAGACCCAGACAAAGATATTCACCTATACATCAACAGCCCTGGCGGTTCTATCACAGCGGGTATGGCAATTTACGATACAATGCAGTTCATTAAACCACCAGTATCAACAATTTGTATCGGTATGGCTGCATCTATGGGGGCTTTCCTACTTGCAGCAGGTGAAAAAGGTAAACGTTATGCACTTCCAAACAGTGAAGTAATGATTCACCAACCACTTGGCGGCGCACAAGGTCAAGCAACTGAAATTGAAATCGCTGCAAAACGTATCCTATTCTTACGTGAAAAATTAAACCAAATTCTTGCTGATCGCACAGGTCAACCATTAGAAGTACTACAACGCGACACAGACCGCGACAACTTCATGACAGCAGAAAGAGCACTAGAATACGGCTTAATCGATAAAATCTTTACAAATCGTTAATAAACTTTAAAGCGGAAGCGGCTCTTTCAGAATCGTAGGGCGTTGGAGCACCCAACAGAGAAGCGCTTTTTGCTTCGTCCGAGGGGGCGAAACGACCGGAGATTCTAGCCGCTGAAGCTGGATATAACTAAAAGCGGAAGCGGCTCTTTCAGAATCGCTCCCAAAAAGGCTATCGCCACGTGCGATAGCTTTTTTTATCGGCCGTTTCTCATGATATATCAGCGACTCGATGATATGCCATAAATCAAGTCAATTGAAAAAGCTATCGCTACATGCGATAGCTTTTTACTGTTTATTTTGCACATATGCCGCTAGCGCTTCTAAAGCCGCTTCTGCATCTGAACCTTCTGTTATAATCGTTATATTGCTGCCAGATCCAATCGCTAGGCTCATAATCCCCATTATGCTCTTTGCATTGACTGTTTTACCATCTTTCTCAATAAAAATATCAGCATGAAAACGATTTGCTTCTTGTACAAACAACGCAGCCGGACGTGCTTGTAAGCCGTTTTTTAATGCAACCTCAACTTGTTTCTGAACCATAGCTCCCATTTCCCCTTTACCGTTATTTTTTTGCTACCGGTTCCCCCGCGCGTAATTTCTCTGCGATTTCATCGATTTTACGTAAGCGATGATTAATACCTGATTTACTGATTTTCCCCCCAGATACCATCTCACCTAATTCTTTCAATGTTACATCTTGATAACTAATGCGCAATTGTGCAATCTCTCGCAATTTGTCTGGCAAGACATCCAATCCAACTGTCTCATCAATGTAACGAATATTTTCAATTTGCCGTAAAGCGGCACCAATTGTTTTATTTAGATTGGCTGTTTCGCAATTCACTAAACGATTGACCGAATTACGCATATCGCGAACAATACGAATATCTTCAAATCTCAACAATGCATTATGTGCACCAATAATGTTTAAAAACTCCGTAATTTTCTCCGCTTCTTTTAAATACGTAATGTACCCTTTACGCCTTTCCAGCGTCTTACTATTTAAATCAAATCCGTTCATCAGTTCACATATAGAATCATTATGTTCCTTGTATAACGAAAAGACCTCTAAATGATAAGATGATGTTTCTGGGTTATTTACTGAACCACCTGCTAAAAATGCACCTCGTAAATACGATCGCTTGCAACATTTCTTTTCAATCAATTCTTGTGAGATATTGCGGATAAACGAAAAGTCTTCCCTGACAATATGCAAATCTGCTAAGATTTCACGAGATTTCTCAACAAGCCGAACGATATATACATTATTTTTCTTCAGTCGCATTTTTTTACGAACAAGCAATTCTACCGTCACGTCATATCCTTTTTTCAGCAATGTGTAAATTCTTCTCGCAATTGCCGCATTTTCTGTTTGAATATCAATCGAAAGACGACGGTTTGAAAAAGAAAGTGATCCGTTCATTCGAAGCAATGCTGATAGTTCTGCTTTCTCACAACACTCCTTCACCTGAAGCTTTGTCAGCTCTTTCTTTGTTTCTGATGCAAATGACACAGCCCCACCTCCTTATACGATATTTTGGAACAAAAATCTTGTCCTATATGAATGAGTAGCGTTATCTCTCCTGAGATAACGCATGCTTATAACAACGAATATAAGATAGAAGCTAATTTCAATGTATCATGCCTTACAACTTGATCATCATACTTTGCTAATTCATCTTGAATTAAACTAATGTTACTTTCAGCAAAACGATCTTCGTCAATCACAACAGGTTCAGACATTTCTTCTGCATACAAGTTACGTAATTCAGCAGGAATATCATGATTATTTACAATCGCTGTATCGATGAAAGGCGCCCCAAGATGATCATGTAAAGCCTGCACATGATCAAATGCTGTATATTCCATCGTCTCTCCAGCCTGCGTCATGACATTACATACATATATTTTTTTTGCCTTTGCATTAAGAACAGCGTCACCAATTTTTTTCACAATTAAGTTTGGCAAAATACTTGTGTACAAACTACCTGGACCAAAGACAAGTAAGTCTGCCCGCTGAATTTCCGTTAACGTCTCATACAGCGGCTCTACATCACCTGGTGTTAAAAATACACGATTGATCTTTTTTCCGAAGTACGGAATTTTCGATTCGCCTGTTACAATTTTCCCATCTTCCAGTTCTGCATGAAGCACCACGCTTTGATTCGCCGCGGGTAAAACACGACCTCTTACATTTAAAACTTTACTAGTTTCTGTAATAGCATGGAAAAAGTCGCCTGTAATCGAAGTCATACCCGCTAACAATAAATTACCTAATGCATGACCCGTTAAACCTTCTCCGGATGTAAAACGATGTTGAAATAAAGCTTCCACAAGCGGCTCTACATCTGATAACGCAACAAGTACGTTACGAATGTCGCCTGGTGGTGGAATTTCTAACTCATCACGCAATCTACCAGAACTGCCACCATCATCGGCTACTGTAACAATCGCTGTAATATCAACAGGATACTTTTTCAATCCTCGTAATAAAACAGACAGTCCAGTTCCGCCTCCCATGATAACAATCTTAGGTTTTCTCTCTTTTTTCATCCCTTAATTGCCCTTTCTCTTCTCCACATCACGATGAGATACATGAACGATATATTCTGGTTTCAAATGTTTTCCAAGGTATTCTGTAAGCGTAACAGAACGATGTTGTCCACCTGTACATCCAATTGCAATTACAAGCTGACTCTTGCCTTCTCTTTTATAATGCGGAAGCATGAAAGTAATAAGATCCGTCAGCTTTTCTAAAAACTTATGTGTCTCATTAAATTTGAGCACATATGACGAAACTTCTTCATCCAGTCCTGTTAACGGCTTCATCTGTGGAATATAATATGGATTTGGTAAAAAACGAACATCAAATACTAAATCTGCGTCAATTGGAATACCGTACTTAAATCCAAATGACATCACATTCACACGAAATGCTTGCTCATTTTCTGTTGAAAACAGATGAACAATTTTTTCGCGCAATTCTTTCGGTTTTAACTCAGACGTATCAAGTACAATATTTGCTCTTGCCTTCATGTCTGCTAATAAACCACGTTCCGCTTCAATTCCTTTTAACGGAAGTCCTGTCGGCGCAAGCGGATGCGAACGTCTTGTTTCTTTGTAACGCGTTACAAGAGTGCTATCTTTCGCATCTAAGAATAAAATATGAGGAATAATCCAAGTGCGTTCTGATAAATCATCAAGCGCTCCCCATAAATGCTCAAAAAATTCGCGGCCACGTAAATCAATACCAAGTGCCACCTTGTTCATTTTCCCTTTCGAGTCTGCCATAAGCTCAACAAACTTTGGCAATAACATAGGTGGTAAGTTATCTACACAAAAATATCCTAAATCTTCGAAACTTTGCAGCGCTACTGTTTTTCCTGCACCGGACATTCCTGTAATAATTACCATTTTAATATCATTATTCGCTGTCATTGTATCCCCTCCATGACGGTTTAGCTTGGATCCAATCGATATGAAAGTAATTCAAATTCTGGTGTATATACAAACGTACCGTAGATTATTCCATTTCCTTTAATTAAATAATCAATAATGTGATAGTCTCCCGGCGCCATTGCTAATTCATCAATTTTATCAAGTGTATGCCAGCCAATGATGCCTTCTTCGCTTTCCAATTTGTTTTCTCCTGCAAAATCTGTCGCTAAAAAGGAGAACATCATCCATTCAGAAACAACTTTATCACCTTCTTGGATAACAAAAGTGAAGACCCCCTTTAACGCTGGGTTCTTTAAATAAATACCTGTTTCTTCACGATATTCGCGAACAACGGATTCTCTTACTGTTTCACCGCGTTCCATTTTCCCACCTGGCGCAACCCACCAGTTTCGACGAGGTTTTTGTAATAGGAGAACTTCATTACCTTTAATTAACACACAGTTCGTGACTCTTTGCATGCTTCTTCACCTCAGCTACTTATGATGAATTTCTTCATCACATACTTATTTCATTATACTATCAAAAACACTTTGTCACAATGAAGGAACTCCCAACCTAATTGAACTATCCCCACCTCCCCCTACACGAGCTTAAGGTGGGACATCCTACTGTTTCTACCCTAGCGAAAACACTTCCTTTTGTTCTGCAAAAAGGATTGATTTTCTAAAAAAAGAAAAAAACGAGAAGACCCCATCATCACTTCATGTAGAGGAAGGGGTCTTCTCGGTTAAAATGATAAAAAACCTCGTAATTTATATATCTCATAAGCAATTATACAGATATTAAGTGCGACTTTTAGCAGCAGAAGTTTCTCTTTTACTCATTATTTAGTAATCCCCCTTAAGAGAGAAAACTTAAATCCTTATTGATCATCCACAATAATATACGCTGTTCTTATTGGCCCATGTACACCTACAACGAGATTCATTTCAATATCTGCACTATTTGACGGACCAGAAACGAAATTCAAACAAGCTGGTAATTTGTCTCCCGCTTTATTTTGATCGTGAATGACTTTTGTAGCTTGGGTTAACCTTGGCACAATCGTACTTTTAGGAACAATTGCAATATACGATTCAGGAAGAAGGCTAACATGCCTTCCTTTTAATCCATCATTAAATAGAACAACAGTTCCTGATTCAGCAAGAGCGATATCACTGAATGTAATGCCAAGGTCAGCAGCTTTCGCAAATTCTATATTCTCTTCTTTATGATCTAAACCCCACTTACGAAAATGTATTGTACCTTCATTGCTTAAAAATTGACCGAGACCATATTCCTTAAACCGTTCATCATTAGAATACATAACAGATTGGATATTCCATTCTGTTAAAAAAGATTGTAATGTTTCAACAAGCCTGTCCTTTGTCGTTCGCTTAACTTGTGTGTGAATTACCTCGCATTGCTCTATTAACTTTAGTACAAGTTCATCTTGTGTGAATCCGTCAAAAACAGTCCACTGCGGAGAAAAAGACCAGTTCGGTTTTTTCACTGCTTCCGGACGTTTTCTGCCAAGCTTTTCTGATAATTGGAGTAAAAATTCCTCACGATTTTGGATGGCCATTATCGTTCTCCTTTACACGTTTTTTAAACCAATCTCTAAACGACTGTTTTTCTGGAACTGGAAAATCTCTCGCATCTGTCCAAGCTTTTAACGGCCCGATTCCACGCTCAATCTTATCCCCTTTCGTAAGAGGCTTTAACGCATACGGAGAGGTCTTTGCAGCAAGGGAAAACAATCTAGAGCTATTCACCGCTTTTTCAAAACCTTTCATAGCTACATTCCAAGCTACAGGTGATTGTTTCGCTTCTTCTACAATGCGGCGGCGATGTTTAATTAATAAATCGTGTAACGGTATTTTCACTGGACACGCTTCTGTGCAAGCACCACAAAGGCTAGATGCATAAGGTAAATCTTTATATTCATCATATCCTCCTAAAAGCGGCGTCAACACTGCTCCAATCGGTCCTGGATAAATGGAGCCATACGCATGTCCTCCGATATGCCGATATACGGGACATACATTAATACATGCCGCACAGCGAATGCACTGAAGGATACTTTGAAATTCTGTTCCTAAAATATTAGAACGACCATTATCAACAATGACTAAATGAAATTCCTCAGGTCCATCCGTCCCACCAGGCTCGGTTAATCCCGTAATATAACTTGTTAACTTTTGTCCTACAGAACTCCGGCATAGAAGAGTTACTAAAACATCAAGTTCTTCCCATGTCGGAACAATACGTTCCATTCCCATAACTGTAATTAACGTTTTCGGAAGCGTTGTGGTAAGTCTTGCATTTCCTTCATTTGCCACGATAGAGATAGACCCAGACTCTGCAACAGCAAAGTTACATCCTGTCACCCCTACATCCGCTGTAAAAAAATCATCACGCAAATAATTCCTTACAAACCTCGCCATTTCTGTAGGATCAGATGTTCCAGTATAATCTAACTTTGTTTTAAATATTTCACAAATGTGTTCTTTATCCTTGTGAAGACACGGAACAACAATATGTGATGGAGGATCGTGGTCGTTCACTTGCAGAATAAATTCGGCAAGGTCCGTTTCTAACACTTCTCCTCCAGCTTCTTCAATCGCTTTATTTAAACTAATCTCTTCCGTTACCATAGATTTTGATTTCACAATTTTTTTCGCATTTTTCTTTTTTACAATCCCTTTTACATATTCCCTTGCGTCTTCTGCAGTCTTCGCAAAATAAACAAAACCACCGTTTTTCTCAATATTTTCACTCAGTTGATATAAATAATAATCAAGGTTTTCTAATGTATGCTTTCGAATTTCTTCTCCTAAAGCTCGCCATTCCTCCCAATTCCCCAGACTCTCAGTAGCTTTTAATTTCTTACCTCTAAGACCATCTTGCGCTTTCCTGACAGCCTTTCTCATGAATTGATCCCCTATACCTGTTTCAGTACGCTTATGAAAGGGATCGTTCCCAATTTTCATTCCCATCTTTATATCCCCCTCTTACTTTCGATCTTCATTTAATACTTGAGCAATATGTTTTACATCAATTGGATAACCATTGCGTGTTAAACGTCCTTTTATATTCATTAAGCAGCTACAATCCATCCCGATTAACAGCTCCGCACCGGTTTCCATAATATGCTTTACTTTTTCATCTACCATTTGTTCAGAGATTTCTGGCATTTTCACTGAGAATGTGCCTCCAAATCCACAGCAATCATAATTATGTGGTAACGAAACAACTTCCAGCCCTTTTACACATTTTAATAATTTTTGCGGTGGTTCCTTAATCCCCATTAATCGGCTCATATGGCAAGATGTATGAACCGTTGCTTTTTTATGAAGCTCCGCACCTAAGTCTTCTTTTCCTAATACTTCAACAAGAAATTGTGTGAATTCATATGTTTTATTTGCAAGTTCAGTAGCTTTTTTCTTCCACTCTGTTTCACTTTCAGAAAATAAGCTAGCAAACTCGTGAACCATCATCGCACAAGAGCCTGATGGCGCTACAACATATTCTGAACCAGCAAAAGCCTCAATCATATGTTTAGCAGCTGTTTTTGTTTCTTTATGATAACCGCTATTATAAGCAGGCTGTCCGCAGCAGGTTTGGTCTTTAGGGAAATCAACTTCACACCCCAAATCTTCAAGAATTTCCACGACATCTTTTCCTACCTCTGGATAAAAAACATCTGCAACACAAGTGATAAATATTGACACTTTCAAATTTGACACCCCCAAATAAAGTAAAGTAGCCTGTCATAAATTGTCCTTTTACAGGCGATTTACTTTCCTACCAAATGTTGAGAGGCAAGATAAAGCAGAAAAGTAAGCTCTAGTAACATTTCACCAAAATAATCACTTTTGTATATTATTGGTAAAAAACATAGAAAATATAAACACAAATAACAAAAAAAGTGATTGAGAGCTATCTCTCAATCACTTTTTCTTACTAAAATACGATACAATTGCAAATCCCAAAATAAACGTAATAATAGAACTTACAATCGACATACCACCGGTCGGAATCCCTGGAAACACTACTGCAATCGATCCGATAACAAGCCCGATAATTGAAGCGAATGTTGCACTTTTAAAATGCGCTATTAAGTAGCTAATTCCTTTACTACTCACAACAAACCCAACCATAACACCTGCACCAATGACTGCAATGAGCGGCAAGTTTAATGTTGTTAACGCATTAATCGCTGTTGGATATACACCGATGATTAATAAAATAAATGATCCACTAATCCCCGGAAGAAGCATAGCCATACTCGCCATCCAACCTGATAAGAATAACCCAATTGTATTTAAAATTGTTAAAGAAGTAATTGGATCTGCTGCTTTATCCGGTTTTAAAAATGCTGTTACAGCTACAAGTACCGCTGAAACAATTAGTATAACAATATGTCCTGTTTTAAATGTTTCCTTTGCATTTGCTTCCTTCATCAACATTGGTAAAATACTTAAAATTAAACCAAGGAAGAAAAACTGCGTTGGTTCATAATGATTTTCCAGTAAATACTTAATCACATGACTTAATGTTAAAAATGCCGCTGCCACACCAGCGCCAAGCGGAATCAAAAAGCCTAAATGCTTTTTCCATTCACGACTAAAGAATCCACTAAGTGCCGCAAGCAACCCTTCATAAATTCCTAATACAACAGCAATTGTTCCGCCGCTTACACCAGGAATTAAATCACTAACTCCCATACAAAAACCACGGTATATATTACGCCATTCCATACTGAATAAACTCCTCATTTCTCATAATCGTTTTTTCCGTAGATTCTAGTATAACAATAACTTTTGGTGTACTTCCATGAGTAATTTAACAAATATTTTACATTTCAAACGAAAAATAAAGCAAGCTACCTTCTATGAAGGTAGCTTGCTTCTCAAAAAAGACTCTTATCCTTATTATTCTGTTACAGTTTTTAATTCCTCTAGCAGTTCTTCTACGTAGTGCTGTGCACTTTGCGCCGCGATACTACCATCGCCAGTTGCTGTTACAATTTGACGAAGCATCTTTTCGCGAACATCACCAGCTGCAAAAATACCAGGAACTTTCGTCTCCATACGTTCATTTGTTTCAATATAACCATTTTCATTTGTAATGCCAAGCTCAGTAAATGGTTTTGATAATGGTAACATGCCGATATAAATGAAAGCACCGTCTGTTTTAAACTCTTGCTCTTTACCAGTGTTCACATTCACAAGTGTTACACTACCTACTTTACCCTTCTCTTCATTGATTTCTTTTACAGTATGATTCCAAATGAAGTCCACTTTCTCATTTTGGAAAGCACGGTCTTGCAGGATTTTCTGTGCACGAAGAGCGTCACGGCGGTGAACGATTGTTACTTTTGATGCGAAGCGTGTTAAATACACACCTTCCTCAACAGCAGAGTCTCCTCCACCAACAACAACAAGCTCTTTCCCTTTAAAGAATGCGCCGTCACATACTGCACAGTATGATACACCGCGGCCGCCAAGTTCTTTTTCACCTGGTACACCGATTTTTTTATACTCCGCACCACTTGCAACGATAATAGCGCGTGTTTTATATTCTTTTTTACCAGCTACAACTGTTTTATATTCTTTACCATCAATGATTTCTTTCACATCACCATATGCATATTCAGCACCAAATTTCTTTGCATGCTCAAACATTTTATTTGATAAATCAGGTCCTAAAATAGATTCATAACCTGGATAGTTTTCTACATCTTCTGTATTTGCCATTTGTCCGCCTGGAATACCACGTTCAAGCATAAGCGTGCTTAAATTCGCACGAGATGTATACACTGCAGCTGTCATCCCAGCTGGTCCAGCACCAATAATAATGACATCATAAATTTTTTCTTCTGACACACTATTCACTCCTATTCATTCCTACCGTGATTTACCCTCATTATACTGTTAGCATCTGTTTTTTCCCAATGATTTGCCTATGCATGAGTACGCTTGACTACCTGCACATATTTTCTCACAGTTGCCACAGATACATTATATATATCTCCAAGTTCGGCCTGTGTCATTTTATTTTTCTGCTGACCGCGCACAATATATTCGATTGCCGCAGACCAACCAAACACATTCGTAAAGACCGTTCCAGATGTATATAAACGTATAAACGTACAAAACCAAAAATGCAAGCATTCTTCGATTAATTCATCTTCTTTATTTGTATAATTATATAAAGCATCCGCAACCCGAATACATTGTTCAAACGGTTGTAACTCGCTCGGAATACTCTTATGGCTATTCATTAAGAAGAAGTATTTTGCCAATTGCGAAACAATCGGCACACGATTTTTCGCCTGCATCACATCAAAGAAAAAACCAATTTTCTCAGGTGTTGTTAATTCATTCATTAAATATAGTGCTAACATTTGTTCTTCCAACGTTTCACTTTGCTGGAAAGATTTCCGTAGCTCTTCAAATAAAACATTCTGTCCCTCATCAGCTAGATTTAAAGCATTCCACGGCTCTTTCCCTTTTTTATCAGGATGTAATTCTACAACAGATTGCCACATCTTTTCCGCTGTCTGTTGATCTTTTATCATATAAGCAGAGTATGCGAACCAATAGTAAAAGCTGACATCTCCTTCATAGCCTTGGCGCTTTAATAACCTTAACCATTTATATGCCGATTCAAAGTGACCAATTGTTGCGAATGTTGTTCCTAGCTTTAATCGATGCTCAAATGATATCGGATATACTGATTCTAGTTGATTTGCTAACGATTCTGCTTGCTTGTGCTCTCCAATTGAATATAGAAAAATAAGCGTATTACATAACGCATGCATATTACCAGGATTTTTCTCTAAAATCATTTCTGTTAACTTTAATGCTTTATCTACATTTCCTAACTGAAAATGAGCAATTGCTAAATTATTATAACCCGACCAAAATTCTGGATAATCTTTCGTAACAATTTCAAGTGTAGCAATCGCTTCTTCTAATTGTCCGTTACGAATGTAACGATTCGCCTCTTCCTGCATAACAATTAGTTCATCTTCATCTTCAAGCTCTTCCGCATCCATTGATTCTTCTTCCATAATCTCAAGTAACTCTAACGTCTCTTCCACAAATTCTTTCTCTGTAGCTATCTCTAAATATTGCTCTGCATACTTCTTTGCTTGCTGAAACAGACCAAGATATGCGTAATTATTTGCTACAAAATAATAACACTGTTCAATATCAGCTTGTGAACGGATAAGTTTCAAGAAAATTTGATTCGATTCTTGATACTCTCCCACCTCAGATAATACAGTTGCTAATTGACATAAAATAAACGGCTCTTTCTCACTTTGTGCCGCTCTACGAAAATATTTAATCGCATCTTGTAATTTATGACCTTGATAAGACCTCATCCCTTTTTTATAAAAGAAATCAGCTAATTGATTAAATGAGATAACTTGTCCGTTCTCCTTAAATATTCTTTGATTTTTCCCCATATATCCTCCAGTTTTTTGTTTTCTTCGCTCATACACTTTTCTATTTATAAGTATAAACGATTCCGTAAAAAACAAAACAGTATATTATAATCAATTATTTCCTTTTTATTCATAAAAAGAGAAGGAAAATGTTACATTTTTAACATTGACCTTCTTCTCTAGCTGCCATTTCTTCCTTCGTATAAATGATACGCATTGGATTTCCACCTACAAAAGCTCCACTTGGTACATCACGATGAACGAGCGTACCTGCTGAAACAATAGCACCGTCACCAATCTTCACACCTGGCAATACAGTTGAATTCGCTCCAATCATCACTTCATTTCCTATGATTACTTCTCCAAGACGATATTCCGTAATTAAATATTCATGAGCTAAAATCGTTGTGTTGTAGCCAATTACTGAATTCGTTCCAACTGTAATCTTTTCCGGAAACATAATATCTGGCATTACCATAAGTGCAAATGATGTTTGCTCTCCGACTTTCATTCGTAAAAATGTGCGATACAACCAATTTTTCATAGATAAAAATGGTGTATATCGTGCAATTTGAATAACAATAAAATTTTTCATTACCTTAAAAAAAGACACTGTTTTATATACATTCCATAATGAATTTGCTCCTGAAACAGGGTAGCGCGTTGTACGTCGCACTTTGCTCTCTCCCCTTATCCACTTACTCAGACAAAATAGATAATAAATCACTCATTTTATCTAATACATAATCCGGCTTATACGATTCTAAGTATTCTCTACCTTTAATCGTCCATGCAACCGCTGCTGTTTTCGTGCCTGCATTTTGTCCGCCTACTATATCATGATGGTTATCTCCAACCATTAAAGTTTCTTCTGGTTTCGCATCCAATAGTTTTAATGCTTTTTGAATAGGTTCTGGATGTGGTTTCACATGCTGTACATCATCAATTGTCACAACAACATCAAAGAACTCATTTAACTTCGAAAGCTTTAAACCCATTTCTACTGTTTGTCTTGCTTTCGTTGTTACAATTCCAATTTTATAATCTTGTTTCTTTAATTCCCGAACTGTTTCATAGACAGTTTCATATTCTTCCACTAATTCGTCATGATGGTCATGATTATACTGACGATAGCACTGAATCATCTCATCCACTTTATCCTCATCCATTGAACTAAACGTCTCATGCAAAGATGGACCGATAAATGGCAATACATCCTCACGCTTATACTGATCTGGATAGTACTTATGTAACGTGTGTAAAAAAGAAGAAATAATAAGTTCATTTGTATTTATTAATGTTCCATCTAAATCAAATAACACTGTATTTATTTTCATATGTTAAAGTCCTTTCACTGGCTGAATATGAAAGAAGCAGCATCTCATATAAGATGCTACTTTTCTCTAGTTTTCTGAATATCTTTTATCAGCTTGCCCCATTTTACGTCTCACAATAATGAAAATGATTGAAATCACAACAAGCCCGATGGACACCACTTGCGCAATGCGAAGCGGTCCTAACATTAAGCTATCCGTACGTAAGCCTTCCACAAAGAAGCGTCCTACCGAATACCAAATTAAGTACGTAAAGAATAATTCACCACGACGTAAATTCGCTTTGCGTAATAACAATAATAGAATTACCCCTGCAAAATTCCATAATGATTCATATAAGAACGTTGGATGATAATATACTCCATCAATATACATTTGATTCACTATAAACTCTGGTAAATGTAAGCTCTCTAAAAACTGTCTTGTTACTTCACCGCCGTGAGCCTCTTGGTTCATAAAGTTCCCCCAGCGTCCAATTGCTTGCCCAAGAAGAATACTTGGTGCTGCAATATCAGCTAGCTTCCAGAATGAAAGACCACGCTTTCTCGCAAAAATAATTCCTGTAATAACCGCTCCAATTAAGCCACCATGAATCGCCAAGCCACCTTGACGGATATTAATAATTTGGCGTGGGTCTTGCATATAATATTCCCACTCAAAAATAACATAGTATGCACGTGCGCAAATAATTGCAATTGGTACTGCAATTAAAACAAGATCAATAAAAGTATCTTTTGGAATACCTAATCGTTCACCCTCGCGCGTAGCTAACCAAAGTCCAAGCAAAACACCTGTCCCAATAATAATCCCATACCAATAGACTGGGAATGGTCCAAGTTGAATCGCTACACGATCTAGCTGTGGTACAGAACCTAACAGCATATGTATGACCTCCCTCTTCCAAATTACTCTTGATTTCCTAGCTCAATCGCACTCATTAGACGCTCTGAAAATTGCTGAGCTGCATTGACTCCCATTCGTTTTAATCTGAAGTTCATCGCTGCTACTTCAATAATAACAGCCAAGTTTCGACCAGGACGAACTGGTAGTGTAATCTTCGTAAGTTCTGTATCTATAATTTTCATTTTCTCTTCATCAAGACCGAGGCGATCATAATTTTTCTTTTGATCCCAAATCTCAAGATTAATTACAAGTGTAATACGCTTATAGTTTCGCACCGCACCTGCACCAAATAGCGTCATGACGTTAATAATACCTAGACCACGAATTTCTAATAAATGCTCAATTAAATCTGGAGAACTTCCTACTAGCGTATCTTCATCTTCTTGACGAATTTCTACGCTATCGTCCGCCACTAAGCGATGACCACGCTTTACAAGCTCAAGTGCTGTTTCACTTTTCCCGACACCACTTTGACCTGTAATTAAAACACCAACTCCGTAAATATCTACTAATACACCGTGAACGGCAGTTGTTGGCGCTAACTTACCTTCTAAATAGTTCGTTAAGCGACTTGATAATCTTGTTGTCGTTTGTGCAGAACGCAAAAGAGGTACGCCAGATTCACGTGACGCTTGCAATAATTCCTCAGGTACATCTTGACTACGAGTTACGATAATACAAGGCGTCTCTTCTGTACAAAGAGCTGTCATTCTTTCTTGCTTCTGTTCGCTTGTTAATGTATCAAAAAACGTAAGCTCTGTTTTTCCAAGAAGCTGCACACGATCTGCTGGATAATATGTAAAGAATCCTGCCATTTCAATTCCAGGTCGCGATAAATCACTTGTATCAATTGGACGATGAATCCCTTCTTCACCACTTACTAATTCCAATTGAAATTGTTCAATTAAATCTTTTGTCCTTACTTTTGGCATATGTAAACCTCCACTCCGCTGCGGGTTCAGTCTCATTTGATGTAAAATTCCATTCTAACCGATATTGTACCATTTTTTTCTGAAAACAAGAAATATGGTTTCTAGTAAATAGAAAAAAACATTTCATGAGCGTCATGAAATGTTTTTCTTTTTGTCATTTTTCTATTTCTTTTCAGCTAATGGCTCGACAATTACTTTATCAATTAGCATATTTAAAATCGAAATACAAATTGCCGCCAGAATTGCTACACCAAATCCTGATATGTTAAAAGCGTCACCTAATAAAGAATCTGTCATCTCTAACGTAATTGCATTAATTACAATTAGGAAGAAGCCAAATGTTAAAACAGTAATCGGTAACGTAATTAAAATTAATAACGGTTTTACAAACACATTTAAAATCGATAAAATAATGCTCGCGATAATCGCGGTTTGTATGTTTTCTATGTAAAATGCGTCTGGTGCAATTCCCTTCAGAAGACCTGATACTACAATTAACACAACGCTATTTACAAGAAGTGATAGAATCCATCTCATTTTCTTACACATCCTTTTGACATATATACTTAATCATACGCTAATGGATTGTAAACGCCAAGTGACCATTTAAAAAACGATACAAAACCTTTCTTTTTTAGTGGGAGAGAGCGTCCGCCCATGCATAGAAGCAGGCCCCATGACATGCGAAGACAGAAGGGGAAACTGAATAGAGGCCACCTTTGGACCTCGGAACCGTGATTTGTATGATAAAAATCGAAATGAGTTTATATAACAACTTATTCCAGTCCTTATACTTGTATACCTATCACGCTAAATCCTCTCCCAAACCAAAGCAAGGAGCCAGCCAATCGGCTTAGCTCCCTACTTCAACCTCTTTCATTTTCTCTTTCATACGAGCTGTATCACGCTGTAGAATTTCTTTTAAATACTTTCCTGTATAGGAACGCTCTTCTTTAACCACTTGTTCCGGTGTACCCGATGCAACGATTTGACCACCTTTGTCTCCACCTTCTGGACCAAGGTCAACAATGTAATCAGCTGTCTTAATTACATCTAAATTATGCTCAATCACAAGCACTGTCTCACCACTTTCAACAAGTCGCTGTAATACTTCTAGAAGGCGTGCAATATCATGTGCATGTAAACCAGTCGTTGGCTCATCTAAAATATATAACGTACGACCTGTAGAACGGCGATGTAATTCAGATGCTAATTTCACACGCTGCGCCTCACCGCCTGATAGCGTAGTAGCCGGCTGTCCTAATTTCATATATCCTAGTCCTACATCTACAAGCGTCTGTAATTTCCTTTTAATTTTCGGGATATTCGCAAAGAACTCTACCCCATCTTCAATTGTCATTCCTAATACTTCAGAAATGTTCTTATCTTTATATTTTACTTCTAACGTTTCGCGGTTATAACGTTTACCGTGACATACTTCACACGGAACATATACATCCGGCAAGAAGTGCATTTCAATTTTTATAATTCCATCACCGCGGCAAGCTTCACAGCGACCACCTTTTACGTTAAAGCTAAAGCGTCCCTTTTGATATCCACGTACTTTTGCTTCATTCGTTTGTGCAAACACATCACGGATATCATCGAACACACCTGTATATGTTGCTGGGTTTGAACGTGGTGTACGCCCAATTGGTGATTGATCAATATCAATAACCTTATCTAAATGCTCAAGACCTTTAATATCCTTATGTGCTCCTGGCTTACTCTTCGCCTTATATAACTTCTGCGCTAAGGATTTATATAAAACTTCATTGACCATCGTACTTTTTCCAGAACCAGATACACCAGTTACTGCAACAAATGTCCCAAGTGGGAATGACATCTTCGCATTTTTTAAGTTATTTTCTTTTGCACCAATAATCTCAACTTTACGTCCGTCCCCTTTACGTCTTTCAAGTGGAACTGGAATAAACTTCTTACCGCTTAAATATTGACCAGTTAATGAATTTTCATCATTCATCACTTCATCTGGTGATCCGGCTGATACAACTTGCCCACCATGAATTCCTGCACCAGGGCCGATATCAATCAAGTAATCTGCTGCCATCATTGTATCTTCATCATGTTCAACAACGATTAGCGTATTTCCTAAGTCGCGCATTTCCTGTAATGTACGAATCAGACGATCATTATCACGCTGATGCAAACCAATGGAAGGTTCATCTAAAATATATAGTACGCCAGTAAGACTTGAACCGATTTGTGTCGCTAAGCGAATACGCTGCGCTTCACCACCTGATAACGTTCCTGCTGCACGGCTTAAAGTTAAATAATCAAGTCCAACATTAACTAAGAAACCTACTCGCTCTTTAATTTCACGTAAAATTAAACGAGCAATTTGTTCTTGCTTCTCAGTCAATTCAATGTTGGAAAAGAAATCATACACTTCCTGAACAGAGTACTTCGTTACATCCGCAATTGTTTTCTCGCCAACAAAAACAGCTAAGCTTTCTGACTTCAAACGGCCCCCCTTACATTTCGGACACGTCTGCTCCGCCATGTACTTCTCCATTTGTTCGCGAATGTAATCAGAACTCGTTTCACGATAACGACGTTCGATATTTGGAATAACACCTTCAAATAAAATCTCACTTTCTTTCACTTGTCCAAAGTCATTCACATAGCGGAAATATACCTTTTCTTCGCCGCTTCCGTATAGTACTTTATCAAACAAATCTTTCGGAATATCTTTAACCGGCATATCCATATCAATTCCGTAATGATTGCACACAGATTGTAGCAATTGTGGATAATACTGCGAGCTTGTCGGTTCCCAAGGAGCAATCGCATGCCCATTTAACGATAAATCCCAGTTTGGAATCACAAGTTCTAAATCTACTTCTAGTTTCGAACCAAGTCCATCACAAGTCGGACAAGCTCCAAACGGGCTATTGAAAGAGAACATACGCGGCTCTAATTCACCGATTGAAAAACCACAATGCGGGCAAGCATGATGCTCACTAAATAAAAGTTCCTCTTCTCCAATCACATCGATTAATACACGACCTCCGCCTAGTTTCAATGCACTTTCAAGAGAATCCGCAAGGCGGCTTGCAACCCCTTCTTTCACAACGATACGGTCAATTACGACTTCAATGGAATGCTTCTTGTTTTTATCTAACGTAATTTCTTCAGACACATCAAGCATTTCTCCATCAACACGAACGCGTACATAACCTTGTTTCTTTATATCTTCTAACACTTTCACATGCGCACCTTTACGGCCTGATACAATCGGTGCTAACACTTGTAATTTCGTGCGTTCTGGATATTCAAGTACACGATCTACCATTTGTTCTACCGTTTGAGATGTAATTTCAATCCCGTGGTTCGGGCAAATTGGCGTCCCAATACGCGCAAATAATAGACGTAAATAATCATAAATCTCCGTCACTGTTCCAACTGTTGAGCGCGGGTTACGGCTCGTCGTTTTTTGATCAATTGAAATCGCTGGAGATAGACCTTCAATTGTATCCACATCCGGTTTATCCATTTGTCCTAAAAACTGGCGCGCATACGCGGATAAAGACTCCACGTATCTGCGCTGCCCTTCGGCGTAAATCGTATCAAATGCTAATGATGATTTCCCTGAACCAGACAAACCTGTCACAACAACGAGCTGATTTCTCGGAATGGTTACATCAATATTTTTTAAGTTATGCGCCCTCGCACCTTTTACAACGATAAAATCTTTGCTCACTATTTTCACCCTTCCGCTTTTAATTCTAGCAGTAAATCTCTCAGCTCAGCTGCACGCTCGAAGTCTAGTGCTTTTGCGGCTTCCTTCATTTCTGCTTCCATCTTCGCAATTGTTTTTTCCCGTTCTTTCTTCGTCATTTTCTTAGCTGGCTCCGCTTCATACACTTCAGTTTCTTCTGCGGCTGTTGTTGCACGAATCACGTCGCGCACTTCTTTTTGAATCGTTTTCGGTGTAATACCATGCTCTTCATTGTAAGCTTCTTGCTTTTGACGACGACGTTTCGTCTCTTCAATCGCAATTCCCATTGATTTCGTTATGCGATCTGCATACATAATTACATGGCCATTTTCATTACGTGCTGCACGACCAATTGTTTGAATTAATGATCGTTCTGAACGTAAGAAACCTTCTTTATCCGCATCTAAAATAGCTACAAGCGATACTTCCGGAAGATCAAGTCCTTCTCGTAATAAGTTAATACCGACAAGCACATCGAATTTACCAAGGCGAAGGTCACGAATAATCTCAATTCGCTCCAGCGTCTTAATTTCAGAATGAAGATAGTTTACTTTAATCCCAACATCTTTTAAGTAATCTGTTAAATCCTCTGACATTTTCTTTGTTAATGTCGTAATTAATACGCGCTCATTTTTCGCAATCCGGTCTTGTATTTCTCCTAGTAAATCATCAATTTGCCCTTCAATTGGCCTTACATCAATTCGCGGATCTAAGAGCCCAGTTGGACGAATAATTTGCTCCACAACTTCCGGTGCATGTTCTAGTTCATATGGACCCGGTGTTGCTGATACGTACACAACTTGATTCGTTTTCTCTTCAAACTCTTCAAACATAAGCGGTCTATTATCCATTGCTGACGGCAAACGGAATCCATGATCAACAAGTACTTGCTTACGCGCTTGGTCTCCGTTATACATCGCTCTTACTTGCGGGACTGTTACGTGTGACTCATCCATCACAATTAGGAAATCTTTAGGGAAATAATCTATTAATGTATATGGCGTTGAACCCGCTGGACGGAGCGTCAAATGACGGGAGTAGTTCTCAATCCCCGAACAAAATCCCATTTCGCGCATCATCTCTAAATCATAACGTGTTCGCTGCTCAATCCGCTGTGCTTCTAACAACTTACCGTTATCATTTAATTCTTTTAAACGTTCTTCTAATTCTTTTTCAATATTTTCAATAGCAACCTTCATTTTTTCTTCACGTGTAACGAAGTGAGACGCCGGGAAGATTGCCACATGTTCACGTTCTGCTAATACTTCACCTGTTAAAGCATTCACTTCACGGATACGATCAATCTCATCACCAAAAAACTCAATACGGATACAATGTTCATCAAGCGATGCAGGGAAAATCTCGACTACATCCCCGCGCACACGAAATGTTCCACGCTGGAAATCAATATCATTGCGGCCGTACTGCACATCAACAAGTTCACGAAGTAATTGATTGCGTTCCTTCTCCATACCAACGCGCAGAGAAACAACAAGCTCACGATATTCTTCCGGAGAACCTAAGCCGTAAATACAAGAAACACTCGCTACAATGATGACATCATCTCGTTCAAATAAAGCTGATGTTGCTGAGTGACGCAATTTATCAATCTCATCATTAATTTGTGCATCTTTCTCAATAAACGTATCGGTTTGTGGTACATACGCTTCCGGTTGATAATAATCGTAATAACTCACAAAATACTCAACAGCATTGTTTGGAAAGAAATCTTTCAGTTCACTGTACAACTGTCCCGCTAGCGTTTTATTATGAGCCATTACAAGTGTTGGCTTCTTCACTTCTTTAATAACATTCGAAATCGTAAATGTTTTTCCCGTTCCTGTCGCTCCAAGCAACACTTGATGTTTCTTACCATTATTAATCCCTGCTACCAGCTGCTTTATCGCCCTCGGCTGATCACCTTGCGGGGAATATTCTGAGACAATCTCAAATTGATGTTCCAAACAAAACCGACCTCCTCGTAAAAAATCTGTATTCCCATTTTACCACGAATGCCCATAAAAAAACCAAGAAAACGAACAGATATTCGGTAAAGTTTTCGACAATCAATATTGAGCAGCACCAACAAACCGCGAATTTTGTATGCTAAGCAAAATTCCACAAAAAAAAAGCCGATTTCCTGTGTACTGTGCGCTAAGGGATAAATCGGCTTTTTGCTATTAATTTGTTTGCAGTGGTCAAAATTTTATTGTATGAAAAATCATTTATACTTTTTTAACAAATTCTGATTTTAATTTCATGGCTCCAAAACCATCAATTTTACAATCAATATCATGATCTCCATCAACTAGACGGATATTCTTCACTTTTGTACCGATTTTCACAACTGAGGAAGTTCCTTTTACTTTCAGGTCTTTAATGACTGTCACAGAATCACCATCGTTTAACACGTTTCCATTGGCATCTTTAACAACTTTTGTATCCTCATTGTTTTCCGCCCCTGACTCTAAATTCCATTCATGAGCACACTCTGGACAAACAAAAAGATTTCTATCTTCATAAGTGTATTCTGAATTACATTTTGGGCAATTTGGTAAATTTGACATATTTTTATTCCCTCCATTTTAAGCTTTTATAAAATCATTAAAAGCGTAGATTAACTAAATTTTTTATAGAATGCATTTAAAAATCCAATGCATTGGTTTTATTATTTATTACATTAGTTTGCTGAGAAAGTTGGGCACATTCATGAAAAGCAAAATGCTTACATCCTGTACATTTTTTCGTATTCAAATGTTCTAGAGCGCGGTTAATCGCTTCTCCTGTGTGATCAAAAAAGTGTTCTTCCCCGATTTCGTTGTACAATCCATTCTTATCTAGAGTTGCTTTTAACTCGGATTGAATTCCTGAGATGAGAAGTACGCCACCTTGTTTTTTAAAATGCTGGATAATATTTCTAAAGTATGCTTCTCCTGTTGTATCGATAAAAGGAACTTTTCCCATACGTAAAATTAAAACTTTTGGCTTATAATGAATAGTCCCTAAAATGTTTTGTTCAAATGTTTGAGCAGCACCAAAAAACAGTGGGCCCTCTATTGTGTAAATACTAATTTGTGGACAATCATGTGCCTTATTTACCACATGTGGTAATAATTTTTCATTCTTTTTTGTATGATCAGGAAGCACTTTAGATATGACAAGCATATTACTCATACGTTTTGTAAACAAAATAACAGCTAAAATAAGGCCGACTTCCACAGCTGTTGTCAAACTAGTAAATACAGTAAGCAAGAATGTTACAAGCAATACAAGAGAATCCCCTGTCTTCATCTTAAGTATGTGAACAAAATGTTTTTGTTCACTCATATTCCAAGCTACTACCATTAAAATAGGAGCCATACTAGCAAGTGGAATATGTGAGGCATATGGCGCTAACAGTAGAAGTGTGGATAACACAAATATCCCATGAATAACACCTGACATCGGAGATACAGCCCCACTTTTAATATTAGTTGCCGTGCGGGCAATCGCCCCTGTTGCTGGAATCCCTCCAAATAATGATGTAACAACATTGGCAACTCCTTGACCAATAAGTTCTTTGTTACTGTTGTGTTTACTATTTGTCATACCATCTGCCACGACAGCAGATAAAAGGGATTCAATACCACCCAACATGGCGATAACAAATGCAGGGCCAATTAACTGTTTTATGCGCTCTAACGTGATTTCTGGTATATCAAACTGAGGAAGTATGTTTGGAATCGTACCATACGCTGTACCAATGGTAGGTACATGACCTGAAAAAAATACAGCAGCAATTATAGTTGAAATAGCAACACCTACTAATGAACCAGGTACTTTGGGCAAAATCTTTGGTGTTATCAATATAACCAAAAGGCAAATCAGAGCAGTTATAATACTATAAAAATTAATGGTATCAATATGGATAAAGATTTCATTTAGGTTTGCTATAAATGCCTCATGCTTTTTTATACCTGTTAAACCTAAAAAACTAGCAATTTGTCCCGTAAAGATACTAACAGCAATACCTGATGTAAAACCAATTGTTACAGGGCGCGGGATAAATTTAATTAAAGATCCTAGTTTAAAAATTCCCATAAGGCATAAGATAATTCCGGCTAATAAACCGGCCAGTAGTAAATTTTCATACCCATAGGTAATTACAATCCCTAAAAGAATTGGAACAAAAGCACCTGTAGGCCCTCCAATTTGATACTTTGAACCACCAAATAACGAAATGAGTATCCCGGCAATACATGTTGTATAGATTCCATACTCCGGCTTAACGCCAGAAGCTATAGCAAAAGACATAGCAAGTGGAATCGCGACGACTCCGACAATCATTCCAGAAAGAAGATCTTTTTGAAAATGTCCTAATGAATATCCTTCAAACCTTCCTGTAAATAACCCTTTCATTACAAAACCTTCTTTTCTATTTTTAATAAATCTTGCTTCTTTTCTCCTGAAAGAATATTTTCTTGTGATAAATTTGTATTACAAATACATTTAAAAGCTCTCTACCCCGTTACAAAAGAGTATCATCCTAATATTGGTTATACGTTTTGCTTAAATGCCGTTCTAATTTGCCTATATCTCCGCCTTCTTGTACGTAGGATTCTAATCTTTCTGCTAAAAGTAATCCATTTCGACTCTCTAGCTTTTTCATATCTATAAACGATGTAATTCTTACTGTATCTGGTGTAATATCCCTACGAAACATTTGTCCTGGAATTTCACTCCAAAAACGATTCCATTCATCTAGTAATCCTATTTGGTCAAACAAAAAGTACTGAATTCCGCATAACCAGGCTGTACAAGCTGTATTTCTTTTTTGACATCCAACTCCATCTTGTAAATGTTGACATGAAAAACAACAAGAGTTTCCACTTTTAATACAAATGCTACAAACGTGATAAGCTCCTATTGAGCGAAATATCTCCATTCCATGTTGAATGATATCTTCTTTCTTAACTTCAATGCTCAACCTAGCCCTCCTTAACGATCGATTCACGCTCTGTTACATCTAGTTCCTCTAACATTGAAATTGTATCGATTAAATGGTTGTTAAAAATCCGCTTTGCAACTACCAGTAAATCCACAATCATAGGATCTCGTAAAGAATATAAAACTCGTTTCCCATCTTTGGTACCAACAACAATATTCTTTGAACGTAGTACGCTTAATTGTTGAGAAACAGCTGAACCCTCCTTATTAAGAATAGCTTGAATTTCATTTACACTTTTTTCACCCTCTGACAATAATTCTAAAATACCTATTCGCAAAGGATGTGCTAAGGCTTTAAAGAAGTCAGCTTTAAATTGTTGCATTTCGTTTCCCATTCAAATACCTCCATTACTTACCCTTAATTTGAAAAAGCACCATATTACATCTTCAAATATTTGAATATGTAATATGCTACTCCTAAAACTTCGAATTTTCAATACAATTTTTGAAAGATTAAACTAGAATCAAAAACGACGGGATTTGAACAGTAGCTCATTCACGCATCCACAAACAAAGCCTTGCGAATCTTTTACTCAGCTAAAAAATGAAATTAAGAGATATATGACATACTACAATCATTATCGATATCAATTGAATATAAAGAAGATGACTTCTGCTGATACAGAACTCACCTTTTTTCAAACTTATCTAAGTTGGTCACTCCGCTCATTTTGGCTTTATACACTCGTTCAACACGAAATTAGCGAGAAAAAACAACCAGAATACAGAAAAGGTAGAATTTTCTAAAAAATAGATGTTTACAAAGTTATTTTTTCACATTAGAATACGAACTACAAGGATTCGACATTATGCGACAAAACGAATTTATTTTTCTGAATTTTTAAACAAAAGGAGATGAGGAAACTATATGAATCTATTTCGAAAAAAATCCATTTCAGCATTATTAGCGCAGTCAGAACAAAAAGGAGCATCTTTAAAGAAGGAGCTCGGCGCATTTGACCTTACTATGCTTGGGGTCGGCGCTATTATCGGAACTGGGATTTTTGTTCTTACCGGCGTTGCCGCAGCAGAACATGCGGGACCAGCACTTATTTTATCGTTTATTTTTTCCGGTTTAGCCTGTGTATTTGCAGCATTATGTTATTCTGAATTTGCATCAACTGTACCAGTATCTGGTAGTGCATACACTTATAGCTATGCGACATTTGGAGAGTTAATCGCTTGGATTTTAGGATGGGATTTAATTTTAGAATACGGATTGGCTTCGTCAGCTGTTGCATCAGGCTGGTCGGGTTATTTCCAAGGGCTATTGAGCGGATTCGGGATTACATTACCTACCGCTTTAACAAGCGCATATAATCCTGAAGCGGGAACATATGTAGATTTACCTGCAATCTGTATCATCTTTCTTATGACATTGTTATTAACAAGAGGAGCCAAAAAATCAGCTCGTTTTAATGCTATCATGGTAGCTATCAAACTCTTTGTTGTTTTACTCTTTATCGGTGTTGGCGCTTTCTATGTAAAACCTGAAAACTGGACGCCATTTATGCCGTTCGGCTTCTCTGGCGTAACAACTGGAGCTGCAACTGTATTCTTTGCTTACATCGGATTTGACGCTGTATCAACAGCTGCTGAAGAAGTCAAAAATCCACAGCGTAACATGCCAATCGGTATTATTGCTTCTTTAACAATCTGTACAATTTTATATATCGTTGTTTCATTAATTCTAACTGGAATTGTGCCTTACGATCAGTTAGGTGTGAAAAACCCTGTTGCATTTGCACTACAATACATTCAACAAGATTGGGTTGCTGGTTTCATTTCTTTAGGAGCCATTACTGGCATTACAACTGTATTACTCGTTATGTTATATGGACAAACACGTTTATTTTACGCAATTAGTCGCGATGGCTTACTACCAAAAGCACTTTCTCGCGTGAACAAAAAAACAAAAACACCCGTTATCAATAGTTGGATCACTGCAACTATGGTTGCTTTCTTCGCTGGTTTCGTTCCTTTAAATAAACTAGCAGAATTAACGAATATCGGTACACTATTCGCATTCATCGTTGTATCGATTGGAGTAATCATCTTACGCAAAAAACAACCAGATCTACCTCGCGCTTTTAAAGTGCCATTCGTACCATGGATCCCTGCTTTAGCCGTTTTATTCTGTGGATATTTAGCATTGCAACTCCCAATAACAACATGGATCGGCTTTGTTATCTGGCTTGTAATCGGGCTTGTTGTCTATTTCAGTTACGGTTATAAAAATAGCACTCTTCGAAATGAACAAAAAGAAGACGTTGCTTAAAAAAGAAGCTGTTGTCCTAATTAGGATGACAGCTTCTTTTCTTCTTTCGGAAAGATAACATATGAAAATGTAATGATCGTATCCGCTAAAAATACAACGCTCCATACTTGACTCACCCGACTTGCCGCCTCATTTAACACAATGCCTTTTTCAAGCCAATCTCCCCACTGTTCAATCGGCACGAACCCATACATAAAGAAAAATACAATGTGAATAATGATAAATAAAAGAAGATGTAAACTCCATTGTCCAATCTCCCGCTTTGTATAAGCCCAGCCTGTTAGCTCTAACGGTTCTTCTATATGCGAAAGTGGTTCATTCCGCCATTTCGCAACAAGTTTCTGCATACGTATATCTAGTTTCTTTAAATCTTTTTTTCCATAAAAGAGTGCATATAGTAGTATCACTACCGTAATGATTTGAAAGTTAGAAAACTTACCTGTTTGATAATAATCAATGGCACCTAGAGCTAAAATAAATACTTCATTAAGCAACAATACAATCCCGATAATGAAACTGGCTTTCTTGAATCGCAATCCGTAACGTAGTAAAAAAAATCCAATAGCTGATACCCAAAATACAATTTCTGCACCGATTAAGAAATACCAACGATATTCTGTAAGTATACTCATTTCCGACGCCCCCTCTCATCATATATACGAAAAGCCTCATCCATATACGCTAGAAGCTCCTCTTCAATTGGATACATATTCATCTTTTGTGAATCTTCTTTTGATTTTCTTACTTCCCACAATTTATCTAGAAATGCCTCATCACCGTTTGCCATCTCTATACATTTCGCCATTAACCTTTTTGTAGCCTCTTGTACTTCATCATGAGATGTATCTTTACCTTCTGTCATAAAGCTACGTAACTGCTTCAATATATCCACCCATTCTCGAACATTCTCATCTTCCTCGCTCATATTTGGCAAATTACGAAGAAGTTTTTGCTCCTCATCTGAAAATATTTGTTTTTGAAACATTTCGCGTATACGAGGAGACTGCTGTGAAAGTTGAATAAGTTCAAACATAATTTTCCAGTTTAATTCTCCTTCAAGTTCCGCTGAATACACAACCGCCTGTAAAATCCGTTCCATCCGAGTGAATTTTTTCTGCTCTTCCTGCACAAACTTAAGCTGCTTTTCTAATGATTCTTTTAAGCTGAATCCACCTGTCACTAACATATTCGTAATCTCTTTCAATGAGAAACCTATTTCTTTTAGAAATAAAATTTGCTGTAAGCGAATAACGTCCGTTTCACTATATAAACGGTGTCCCCCTTCCGTTTTTCCGCTCGGTCTTAGCAAATCAATTTGATCATAATAACGAAGCGTTCTTACTGTAACTCCCGTTTCCTTTGTAAGCTCTTGAATCGAAATCATTTCCATCACCCTTTCCTCTTTCATTGTAAAAGATGACGTAACGTAACTTTCAAGTGTTTTTGTAAAAAAATTCAAAAAAAGCTGTGTACATTCTTCATGTACACAGCTCTTACAGAAATAATATTTTATAAAAAGGAAACATATGAACTATATCTCCTTCTGTTACATTACATAAACCCTAACGCATATACAAGAATATAACCAAGAATCGATAGGCAAACAGATCCTATCAACCCAGCTACAAATGCTTTACTTCCTAATTTACGGAACGTCGTAAATTCTACATTTAAACCAAGCCCCGCCATTGCCATCGCAATAAGCATGTACGCGAGGACAACAATATAACCTGCAACAAACTCCGGTATAATTCCTAACGAATGAACCGCGCTCATTGCTAAAAAACCAAAAATAAACCACGGGATTGGGAGGTCACGCAATGAACTCTTTTGTCCTTTTCCTTCGCTGCGATTAAACCATAAGCCAATTAAGATGGCCACTGGTACCAGCATAGCAACACGTGTTAACTTCACAATTACCGCAATATCAACAGACGTACTTCCGCCTGGCGCAGCCGCGGCGATGACATGCGCAATTTCATGCAACGTCGCCCCAGAAAATACACCATAGCCATAAGGAGATAAGCCCAGAACCGGATACAATATAGTATAAATGAGTGTGAAAATCGTACCTAAAATAGCAATAATAGCCGCACCGACTGCTGTTTCATCATCTTTTGCTTTCACTTGCGGTGCAATTGCCACGACTGCAGCCGCGCCGCAAATCGCTGTCCCGCACGCTGTTAAAATCCCAAGTTTCTTATCGACTTTAAAAACACGTGTTAGCGTATATACAACAACAATTGTAAAGGCAATGACAATCCCCGCAATAACTAGCACCTTTGGCCCCGCCTTTGCAATATCGACTAAATTCAAACGCATCCCTAGTAAAATGATCCCGAACCGAAGTAACTTCTTACTAGCAAAATTCGTTCCTGCTACCGCTTCATAGGGTATGCTAATAGTTGCTCTCCAAATCATACCGAGCAGAATAGCAATAACCAATTGGCCCATAATATTTAAAAATGGAAGCTCTGCTAAAAATTTCGCAGCAATCGCAATTAACAGCGTAATCCCAATCCCTTGTGAAAAACCGAGACGCTTCTTTTTTTGCATAACCAGTGTTTGTTCCACTTTGTACCACTCCAATAATCGTATTGAAACATGCATGTTCGTTATATTTACATTATAGAAGATTTTCAATGATAAGTTTAATACCAATATCCAATCTCAATCATTAAGAAAACTTATGATAAACTAGAAATGCGGAAGCGGCTCGCTCAGAATGTGAGGAGGATGGAACTTCTGACGAAGAGGCGCTTTTTGACTCGCAGGAAGATGCGAATCCACCGACCATTCTTACCGCTATAGCTAGACATAACCAACATACACAGTACAGTCGAATTCAAAGTAAAGGAGCAAACACAATGAATGTTGATATTTTAAAAATATTTGTGACTGTTGTAGAACAAAAGCATTTCTCTCGTGCCGCAGAACTACTTAACCTTTCACAACCTGGCGTCAGCATGCATATTCGTAATTTAGAAAACGAATTTGGTACGACGCTTATTCAGCGTTCCCCAAAACATGTCCAAGTGACAGAAGCTGGTAACATTTTATACATTCACGCAAAGCAAATGTTATCTCTTTATGAAGAGGCAAAACAAGAAATTAACGAACTACATAACGTTGTCACAGGAACGCTGCGCATCGGTGCAAGTTTTACAATCGGTGAATACTTACTTCCAAAAATATTGGCGCGTTACGCCAATGAAAATCCACGCGTGGAAGTACATACATTCATCTCCAATACAGAAGAAGTTCTCCAAAGTATTCGTTCCAATCAAATTGATATAGGCTTAGTAGAGGGACAAGTCGTATACACCGATATCAATGTAGAGACCTTTATGGAAGATGAAATGAAACTTGTTGTTCCGCCTAATCATCCTCTTCTAAATACCAGAATAATAAATGAAGATTCCTTACAAGACCAAGTATGGGTACTTAGAGAAAGTGGATCTGGAACACGCGCCTATAGCGATCGCTTTATCCATCAGCACCATTTAAAAATGAAACGCTTCTTTACATTCAGCAGCATTCAAAGTGTAAAAGAAGCCGTTGCCGCGGGGCTTGGCATCGCAATTCTTTCCGACTGGACTGTGAGAAAAGAATTACAAGCAGGAGAACTTTGTCCAATCGAAGTTCCAAATGAAAAACTCATCCGCCCTTTCTCTATCGTGCGTGGCAAATACTTTATCCCCTCTAAAGCGATTCAAGTCTTCTTAGACCATGTTCAATCATTTGCAAAAAAACAGAGTTGACCTTCACATTAGTGTGAAGGTCAACTCTGTATGAAAAGAGTAAAAAACATTGCGGATTGGAGAATTATCAAAACAAACACATACCAGTGAACATTCACTTAGACATTATGAAGAAAAAGGATGATTACCTTCTAAATGACTTCCGAATAGTTATCGTGACTTTCATCAGAGTGCTATCCAAAAGGTTGAACTCATTCAAACGCATTTACAGTTTGACTTAAATTTAGAAGAGACTACAAGAATGCTACGCTGCTTAGAAATCGAGCCGCAACTGTACGAAACTCCAGAAGGAAGCACTCTAATGTCTTCCCTATATATCGACGAGGCCTTTGCCATTTCCCAAGAAATATCGATGATTCGACATGCTAGGGTGCCTTAAATATATCAGCGTTTCTACAATATAAGACATTTGTAAACACAAAAAAGCCGTGCAATGAGCACGACTTCTTTCTTTATATGCTATATACGGACAGCAGTTCCACTTACTGCAACCATTAGCATCCCTTCACGAACTACTTCATAATCCACGTCAATACCTACAATCGCATTTGCACCTTTTTGCTTCGCAAGAGATTTCATCTCTTCCATCGCAATGTCACGTGCTTCTTTTAGTTTACTTTCGTATGCACCAGAACGGCCACCGACAACGTCACGAACAGAAGCAAATAAGTCGCGGACGATATTTGCACCCATAATTGCTTCACCATTAACAATGTCAATATACTCAATAATTTCTTTCCCTTGAATAGTAGAAGTTGTTGTTACGATCATAATATATCTCCTCCTATGTATATAAGTTTATCAATGCTACATAAGCCTTAACTTGCGCAATGCTTTCCGTTAATATAATACGCTGACTCTGTGAAAACCGTAAACACAACCTCTACTTCAGGAAGTCCAAAACCCATTAAATATGTAGTAATGGCATTGGCAAATCGATTACGAATTTCCTGTCCACGCTCGAACCATTTTACTTCAATAAGAGGGAATGCCTCTATTTCTTCCCCATTGTATACAAATGTAGAACTTGGTAGTTCCAACGTAAAATTATCCGTACCACACTCACAAATCTCTGCGAGCTCTTCTACTAATGGTTTACTTATACTCTTTAATTGCTCAGTAGTAATTCCACGAAATACAATATGCGGCAAAAAAATCCCTCCGTTACATGGCTTTATTCTATATTTCTCCATATCATAGCACAATGTATTTCGTTGTACCAGAAATCTATCGGCTCTCCTAATTTTCCCAACTTTTCCGTCTTAATTCCTACAATTGCAGGTTTTTATCCCGCTATTCATGGGCAGTACGATTCCCACTGACGGAAGTTTCACTTTATTTCTTTCTCATTACGCCAACTTCAAAATAACTACACTACATTGTATTAATGATTTCATGCTCTTCTTTTGATTTTCTATAATCTTCACCTTAAAATAATTTAAAAGATTTATTCTTACTTTCTTACACATACTTAAAAGTAGGAGACTTCTTTCGAATTATGTTAAAATCTTCTGTGATAGTATTTATACATTGATAAAGGTGAGGGTACCCAGTGAACAAGAATGACAATACACACTGCACGATGGTTATATTTGGAGCAACAGGCGATTTAGCAAAGAGAAAATTATTCCCTTCTATATATAGCCTATATAAAAAAGGACATCTCTCTAAAAATTTCGCTGTTGTTGGTGTGGCGAGACGTGAATGGAGCAATGATGTATTTCGTGAAAATGTATTTTCCTCTATTCAAGAATCAAAAATTAAACCAGGAGATGATTTAGAAGAATTTTTAACTCATTTCCACTACTTAGCGTTTGATGTTACGAATACTGCTTCATACCAAGATTTAAACACGTTACTTATTAACCTAGAAGAACAATTCAATATTCCAGGAAACAGAATGTTTTATATGGCGATGGCTCCTGAATTTTTCGGAACAATCGCTTCTTACTTGAAATCAGAAGGTGTGACAAACTCAAACGGTTGGAATCGATTGATTATTGAAAAGCCTTTTGGAAATGACTTTTCATCTGCACAAATATTAAACGACAAACTTCGTCAAGCATTTACGGAAGACGAGATTTATCGTATTGACCATTATCTAGGAAAAGAAATGGTTCAAAATATTGGTGTCATTCGTTTTGCAAATGCAATATTTGAATCACTATGGAACAATAAGTACATCTCTAATATTCAAGTTACATCCAGTGAATCTTTAGGTGTAGAGGACCGCGGAGGTTATTATGACCATTCTGGTGCTTTAAGAGATATGGTACAAAACCATATGTTACAAATGGTTGCGTTACTGGCGATGGAACCACCAATTCGCTTAACAACAGAAGAAATCCGAAGCGAAAAAATTAAAGTATTGCGTGCACTTCGACCGATAACAGTAGAAGAAGTTGATCAATATTTTGTAAGAAGTCAGTATGGACCAGGAACAATCAATGGAAAAGAAGTTCCTGGGTACAGAAGCGAAAGTAAAGTGGATCCAAACTCAAGAACAGAAACATTTGTAGCAGGTAAATTATTAATAGATAATTTCCGCTGGGCAGGTGTGCCGTTCTACATTCGTACAGGGAAACGCATGCAAGAAAAATCAACAAAAATTGTCATTCAGTTTAAAGAATTGCCAATGAACTTATATTCTAAATCAGAAAACAACGTTCAGCCAAACCTGCTTATTATTCATATTCAGCCGGATGAAGGGATTTCTCTTGTTTTAAATGGTAAAAAAATTGGTACTTCTGAAAGAACAACACCATTTAAGCTTGATTACTGCAATGACTGCGTAGACGGAGTAAATACACCGGAAGCTTACGAGAAACTTCTATATGATGCAATTCAAGGCGATTCAACAAACTTCACTCACTGGGATGAAGTAGCATTGTCATGGAAATTTGTTGATGTTATTTCTAAAGCATGGCAACAGGATGTATCAACAGATTTACTTACTTACGAATCAGGCTCAATGGGACCACAAGCTTCTGATGATTTACTTGCGGAAAATAGCTTCCAATGGTGGCCTATTTCAGATGATAGTGACTACTCAATCTAATCAAAGGGGAATTCTTATGAAAAAAGTATATGATATTACAGTACCTATTTACGAAGGAATGCCTGTATATAAAAATAAACCAGAGAAACAGCCTCAACTTTCCAAAGTTACAAACGGTCATGTAACAGAATCCACATTAAAAATGGATGCTCATACAGGAACGCATATTGATGCGCCTTTGCACATGATAAATGACGGAGATACGTTTGAAACACTTGATATTGAAAAATTAGTAGGCGAAGCAAAGGTTTTTGACTTAACTCATGTTGATAGTGGCATTACTGCTGAAGACCTGAAAGACTTCGATATTCAAAAAGGGGATTTCGTTTTATTTAAAACAAAGAACTCCTTTGATGAAGGATTTAACTTCGAATTTATTTATTTAGCTGAAAGCGGCGCGAAACTGCTTGCTGAAAAAGGGATTCGCGGTGTGGGCATTGATGCATTAGGTGTTGAACGTGCCCAAGAAGGTCACCCAACCCATAAAACACTATTTGCACACGATATTATTGTAATCGAAGGATTAACATTTAAAGAAGTAGAAGCGGGAACATACTTTATGGTTGCAGCTCCATTAAAACTAATGGGTACAGATGCATCACCAGCGCGTGTGCTATTATTCCAATAAAAAATGGACCAAGATATCAATCTTGGTCCATTTTTTTACCGCTATTCGCGGGCAGTAATACTCCCACCTCAAAATTCAGCAAAAGCATTGTCCAGCTCTAGCAGCTATAATGTTCGGTGGCTTCGCTTCTTCCTGCGAGGTAAAAACACCTCTACGTCAGAAGCTCCATCCCCCTCACATTCTGGACGAGCCACTTCCACTTTATTTTATATCCATTTTGTATGGAATGTACCTTCTTTATCTACTCGTTTATACGTATGTGCTCCAAAATAATCGCGCTGCGCTTGTAACAAGTTTGCAGGTAGTGTTGCAGTACGATAGCTGTCATAATACGAAATTGCCGCTGAAAATGCAGGAACTGGAATACCTTGTTGTACAGCCACTGCGATAATTTTACGTAATCCGCCTTGGTATGACTCCACAATTTCTTTAAAGTATGGGTCAAGTAAAAGGTTTGGTAAGTCAGCGTTTGCCTCATAAGCCTCTTTAATGTTTTGTAAAAAGGCTGCACGAATAATACATCCGCCTCTCCAAAGCATAGAAATGCTGCCAAAATCAAGGTTCCAATCATATTCCTCAGAAGCTGCCTTCAATTGCGTGAATCCTTGTGCATAAGAACAAATTTTACTCATATATAAAGCTTGGCGCACTGCTTCAATTAATTCGGCTTTTTCAATTCCAAGTGCTGCTTTATCTTTAGGTCCAGATAAAACTTTGCTTGCGTTCACACGCTCTTCTTTTAAAGCAGAAATACAACGCGCAAATACAGATTCCGTGATAATAGGGAGAGATATACCTAAATCAAGTGCGCTTTGGCTTGTCCATTTCCCTGTACCCTTTTGTCCCGCAGTATCAAGAATAACATCCACTAATGGCTTGCCCGTTTCTTCATCTTTCTTCTTGAAGATGTCTGCTGTAATCTCGATTAGATAGCTGTTCAGTTCGCCCTTATTCCATTCAGCAAATATTTCATGAAACTCTTCTGCAGTCAAATCCAGTGTTTGTTTCAAGAAGAAATATGCTTCACAAATTAATTGCATATCTCCATACTCAATACCGTTATGAACCATCTTTACATAGTGGCCTGCCCCATTAGGTCCGATATAAGAACAACAAGGCTCGTCATTCACTTTTGCAGAGATATTTTCAAGCATATCCTTCACTTTTTCGTATGCATCCTTCTGTCCGCCCGGCATAATAGACGGTCCCTTCAATGCACCCTCTTCTCCGCCTGACACACCTGCTCCGATGAAATTGATTCCTTCTTCGGCAAGACGTTTGTTTCGGCGAACTGTATCGACAAAGTATGTATTACCGCCATCAATTAAAATATCACCTTTATCAAGGTGAGGAAGTAGAGAATCAATCGCCTTATCTGTAATTTCCCCTGCATTAACCATTAGTAAAATCTTTCTAGGTGATTCAAGTGAGTTAACAAACTCTTCAACCATATGAGTACCAACCATGTTTTTACCACGGTTCTCCTCAATGATTTCATTTACTTTTTCCTTTGAAATATCATATAGGGCAACAGAATACCCTTTACTCTCAAAGTTAAGTGCGAGGCTTTTTCCCATAACACCCACACCAACAACTCCAATTTGTTGCTTTCGCATATTTCATCGTTCCTTTCTATGCATGTTACTCTGTCTATATTATAGTATATATACCTAAAGTAACACTTTAATCAAATAATCCATCTTATTTATTTCAATATACTCCGCCAAGATACGTGCAAAAGGTCATAGGGACATGGCACATCGCCATCAAGTTAAAAAATAATTTTAATCATTTTCCATACCTCACTTATATCATGAGGATTGCTTATAAAAATATACAAAAACCCCCAATCATGGACTTTTTAAGTGTCCATGATTGGGGATACAGTTCAAAGCTAGATTTCATTCAGTTTGTATTTTCTGGTTTACTAATTATAGAAAAACGTGCTAATCACAATCACGAAATAGTTCCAATTAATTTTGAAACAATTCTATCTTATTATGAAAAATCATAGAATTATACAGCTTCCGTATCCCACTTATGATCTTGCTCTACAAACACAATGCCTAATTCATGATGTCCACCTGCATATAGCGCTGTTTGAGCAAGGCGAAGCTCACCTTTTGTATCAAGTACTTCTAACTTACAAAATGCCCCTGTCGTCTTGGACTGTAGCGCATCATAAAACTCCTCTGTACTTTTAGGAATCACGCCGTTTACTTTCGTAATAACCTCTCCTGGTTTCAGATTCAATTCTGCACCGACTGTATTCGGGATCGTGCCTAACACTACTAATCCATCATCGCGCGCTGCAAAATATGCTGGACGCGTTTCATCAGCAATTCGTTCTCTCATTGCAATTGTGAATCGTCCAAGCATTGCCGCTCCCATTGCAACAATCGCTACAACTGGCCACCAATAGCTCACAACACCTAAAATAAGAACAACAGTCGCTAATCCAAATATACGTCTTCCTGTAAATAATAACGCTTCCTTTGGTTCCTCACTTCTAATTGTTCGCATAAAGCCAATTAAAAATGGTACAAGGAATAAGGAATACGTTTGTGAGCCAACAGAAACAACTGGCCACCACGAAACAAATTGTGTAACAGCATCTCCCGGCACGAGAATAAAAATCGGAACAAGCCATAAACGCTTTGATTCATGCAGTCCAATATTTAAACCGCGCTTTCCTTTACGCATTTTTGGCGTTGAGTATCGCACTGCATTTTTTGAAATTAATAACCCTTCTACTACTAGCATCAAGCCAAGTAAAATGGCAAGTGATGCGATTGTACTCTTTTCTCCTTCCCCAAGCTGTAAGAAAGAGATTGGCAGCTTAGAAGACAATATAGCTGCTACAATCGCCGCGCCAAATGTGTAAGCAGCAGATAAATATCTATACTGAGCAGCTAATCCAAATACGAGTGTCCAAATTAAAATCATCCATATACTCGCCTCTGATAATACCACCCCTGCTCCAATTGTAATGGCAGATACAAGCAGTCCGTATCCAACTCCTGCAAACCAAGATGTTCGCAGTTCAAACCAAATATCATATACTTTAAAAGAAAAATCTTTTCTCTCTCGTAATACGCGTAAATATCCAACAAACACACTACTTATTAAAAATACATAAACAGCAGGGTGTAAGAAAAAACGCCCAACTGCTCGCATTATTTCAAAAAACCACGCCTCCACGAACTGTTTCACCACCATTTATATAATCATTTCTTTTTATCTTATCACAACTAATCAAACGTTTGTTTAACACGCACAAAAAAATACAGGCAATAACATGCCTGCATTTCTTCTTATTTCGCCATTAATTTTAATGCTGCCTGTAATTGCAGATCATTTTCACCAGAGCGAATCTTTTCAATGATTTTATTTTGTAGCGCTTCAGCTGTCTTTTTATCAAGCTGACCTGTCGCTTCCATTTCATTTGCATTTTGGAAGGCTTTTAGCGCTGATTCCGTTTCCTTACTGAAATAACCATCTTCACGTCCAGGTACATATCCTAAGCTCTTCAACATCTCTTGTGCATGTTTCACTTGGACATCATTTGAGTTATACGAAAGTGTTTTCTCAATTTGAATTGGCGTTGCATGATAATAATCTGGCTGTTTCACTTCCACTGTTGGGGCAATTCCTTTTTTATGAATCCAATTGCCGTCTGGTGTAAGCCATTTAAACATTGTCAATTTAATATTGCTGCCATCTTTAAATGGAACAGCTTGCTGAACAGTGCCTTTTCCAAATGTTTTTTCACCAACTAAATCATATCCTTCGCCCTCTTGTAATGCACCTGCTAAAATTTCTGAAGCCGATGCACTTCCTTTATCAATTAATACTGAAATCGGGTATGGCTTTCTCTCTTTTAATGAAGTTGAGAATTTCTTTTTCTCACCATCTCGTTGTTCAACTTGCATCATTGGCTTTTTGTCTGTCATGATTAATCCTAAAATATCTTGTACACTATTTAAGTAACCTCCAGGATTGCCACGCACATCAATGATAAGGCCTTTTATCTCTTTCTTTTCAAGCTCTTTTAATTGATCTTTAAATTCTTTTGCTGTATTTTCAGAGAAAGATGTAATTTGGATATAACCAATATTTTTCCCCTTCTCTTCTTTTACAGAACTAAACACAGTGAAAATTGGGATTTTTTCACGTTTAATTTTAAATTCTAATGGATCTGCCACTCCTGGGCGTTTTATCTCAAGTGTAACGTCCGTTCCTTTCTTACCACGAATTTTCAAGACTGCTTCTTCACGTGATAAATCTTTTACACTGTTTCCATCTACCGATAAAATTTGATCGTTCGGTTTAATGCCTGCTTTTTCTGCTGGTGAACCTTTAATTGGAGATACAATAATAAGCTTGCCCTCCGTTTTGTTCACCTCAGCACCAATACCTTCGAGCTCAGGATCAAGTGATTGCTCAAATTGCTTCGCCGTTTCTTTATCCATATACGTGGAATAAGGGTCCTTCAGCGTAGACAACATTCCTTGTATTGCACCCTCAACTAATTTTTCATCCTTCACGTCTTCCACATAACGTGAATCAATCAGTGCATACGCCTCATTAATTTTTGCCAAATTCCCTTGCTTTGTGCTAGCACTATCGTTTGTTATTGTTTGCGCCACATATGCTGGATTAACCCCAAACATATACATACCCGCAAACATTCCGCCAGCACCAATTAAAAATGCAACAACCATTCCAATAATCGCAACTCTACGTTTCAATGCGGAATTCCCCTTTCCAAAGCACACAGGTGGTGTAGCAAAAGGCATCACACATTGTGTGATGCCTTTACCTATTTCTACTATATGATAAGCTTGTACGAATTATGTTTGCAACTTTTTACACTTTTAAGAAGCGACGAATTGACATTACACTTCCCCACATACCGATTAATGCACCGATTAACACTAATAAACCGGAAAGTTGGAATACAAACGGACTATATGGAAGCAGCTCGAAAATCGTGCCGCCAAGCTTCTCGTTAAACACGCCTTGCAGCGAGTTATAAATAGATAAAATCACGACAATTGGAAGGATTGAACCTAGTACCCCTAAGAATAAACCTTCTAATAAGAACGGCCAACGGATAAACCAGTTTGTCGCACCTACAAGTTTCATAATTTCAATCTCTGTGCTTCGTGCATAAATTGTAATTTTGATTGTATTAGAGATTAAGAACATTGCTGTGAATAACAGACCAGCAATTAACAGAATCCCAATATTACGACCTGTTTTTACAGTATCAAATAATTTTTCAACTTGGCCTTTACCATATTGAACTGTACTTACAAACTGCATTTTTTCAATTTTTTTCGCGATTGTAGCTGTATCTGTTGGTTCTTTCGCTTTTACAACAAATACGTTTTTAAGTGGATTATCTTGCTCAAATAGTTCAAACGTTTTTCCACTGTCACCTAAGCTTTTAATCAAACGTTTTAATTCTTCTTCTTTAGAAGAATATTTAACAGAATCTACTTTTGCAATTTTATTAATATCTTCTTCCAATTTCTTTTGATCAGCTTCTTTTGCTGCTGGATCAATGTGTACACGAATCTCTACATCTTGCTCCACTTTCGTTGCAAAGTGGTTCATATTCATAATCGCTGTTAAAAAGACACCTACAAGTAATAGTGTAACTGTTACTGCACTTACAGAAGCAAACGTCATCCATCCGTTACGGGATAGATTTTTTACACCTTCTCGCAAATGTCGACTAAGGGTTTTATTCTTCATACCCGTATCCTCCCTCAATCTCATCTCGAACAATTTTTCCGCCTTCAATCGCAATTACGCGATGACGAATTGTATTTACGATATCTGCGTTATGCGTTGCCATAACAATTGTTGTACCGCGCTCATTAATGCGTTTAAAGATACTCATAATATCAAGCGCTGTATCAATATCTAAGTTTCCTGTCGGTTCATCGGCAATTACAACTTTTGGCTTATTTACAATTGCTCTTGCAATCGCCACACGCTGTTGTTCTCCACCAGACAGCTCATTTGGAAGTGCATCCGCACGACCTTCAAGACCTACAAGACCCAATACTTCGGTAACACGCTCACGAATTGCTTCAGGTTCTTCTTCAATTACTTCTAAGGCAAACGCTACATTCTCATATACCGTTAATTTAGGTAGCAATTTAAAGTCTTGGAAAATTACGCCTAGCTGACGACGAAAATACGGTACATCTCGCTCTGCTAACGATTCAATTACAAGGCCATTCACATTGATAGATCCTGTTGTTGGTTTTTCTTCACGATACATCATCTTAATAAATGTAGATTTCCCGGCTCCACTCGGTCCAACTACGTATACAAATTCACCCTGCTTAATGTTAACTGTGAGTCCATTGATGGCTTTCATACCATTTGGATACTCCTTATAAACACTCGTCATTCTTATCATTATTTATCACCCAATACTTAATGATTTTTTTTCGACATACTTTTTCTGTCTATCTGAACATGAAAGCAACAGCTTTCACTCTTACTCACATTCTGTTGTACTACAAATCTTATAGAAGTATTTCTGTTGTTTCAAAATAACAGCGACAGCATTTACAGTCTATCACTGCTGCTTATGTACATGTTTCAGCAAAATTCTACAAACTACATTGTAACATCATTCAGTTTCCAATTCGGATACAATTTTGTTACAGTTGTGTTACATCACAAAAGAAATACGAAAAAGGCCATTATCTTGGCCTCTTCCGCTTTTCTTTTGTTTAGCTCTAGCAGCTAGAATAGTCGGCAACCTCGCTTCTTCCTATTCTGAACAAACCGCCTGCGCTTTTTTATTTATGTTCTGCTAACCATTCTGATACTTTTTTTGCATCCTCACCTTGAATAAGTCCCGGTGACATTGCCCCGCGCCCTTTTTGGATAATATTTTCAATCTCCGCCGCGTCGTATTTACCGCCTACTTTTCGTAAATCGGGCCCAGTTGCACCAGATAAATCGTTAGCATGACACCCTGCACAACTTTTTTTGAAAATTTGCTCTGCACTATCTGTACTTGCAGATTGATTAGAAGACTTGTTTTCCTCTTTCTTTCCGCATGCTCCCACAGTAAGAGCTAATGATGTTCCTAATGCAATAGCCAACAATTTCTTTTTCATTTATATCGCTCCCCATTGTTGATATCCTTCTTATTACTGATATAGCCATACTTTCATATAGCTCTCACTTGCCATTATAATAATTATCCCTTTATAGAAAAACCATCCTTCGTAGGATATTTTTTACAAATAGATTAAGAACCCTATTCATATAAAGCTTTCACCAATTGTTTCAATTCTGTGAACAAATGTAAATTACTATAAAGATACTGTTTTTACAAAGCAGAAAAGAAAAAACCCTATCTATTTTCCTTATCATGTATAGCTCGATTCTTATATTTTCTACTTTTTACAAAACAATATACGGCCTTGTATTATAAAATTAAGCCCATTAAAAAGAGAAGTTGTCACTCAACTTCTCTTCCTCCTTCTCTTATCAATACAGACAAGATATACCTCTTTATACCCTCTATTCCCTCACCGATAGGCCAACATTCCGTTGGCTTTTTTCTTAAGAAATACGAGAGCGTAAATACGCATCAATAAATGGATCAATTTCTCCATCCATAACCGCTTGTACATTACCAACTTCCGTATTTGTACGATGGTCTTTCACTAGAGAGTATGGGTGGAATACGTAAGAACGAATTTGACTACCCCAACCAATATCTTTTTGTTCACCACGGATTTCATTCAACTCTGCTTGCTGCTCTTCTAATTTCTTTTGATATAATTTTGCCTTTAACATTTTCATCGCATGTTCACGGTTTTTAATTTGTGAACGCTCTGATTGACATGTTACAACCGTATTCGTTGGAGTATGTGTAATACGAACTGCAGAATCTGTCGTATTAACGTGCTGTCCACCCGCACCACTTGCACGGTACGTATCTATTTTTAAATCTTCCGTACGCACTTCAATCTCAATATCATCATTAAATTCAGGTACAACTTCACAAGATACGAACGATGTATGACGACGACCTGAAGAATCGAACGGTGAAATCCGCACAAGACGATGTACACCTTTCTCCGCTTTCAAATAGCCATATGCATTATGACCTTTAATTAATAATGTTACGCTTTTAATTCCCGCTTCATCCCCTGGTAAATAATCAACTGTATCTACTTTAAATCCGCGCTTTTCAGCCCAGCGTGTATACATACGTAATAGCATAGAACCCCAGTCTTGTGATTCTGTTCCACCAGCACCTGGATGTAGCTCTAAAATCGCATTATTTTTATCATAAGGATCGCTTAGTAATAGCTGAAGCTCGTACTCATTCATTTCTTGAACTAAAGATTTCACTTCAGATTCTAATTCTTCATGTAAATCCTTATCATATTCTTCTTTTAAAAGTTCATGTGTCACTTCTAAATTTTCAAATGTTTCATCTAACTGACGAAACTTCCCAACCATTTCTTTTAACGCATTCGCTTCATTAATTACTACTTGTGCACCTTGTTGGTCATCCCAAAAGCCTGCACCCATCATTGTTTCTTCTAATTCTGCAATGCGATTTTCTTTTGTAGGAAGGTCAAAGAGACCCCCTAAAAGCCGCTAATCTCTTAGCCATTTTCTCTAATTCTTGCCTAATTTCTACTAGTTCCATGCTCTTCACCTCTATGTAATTGCTTTCGCTTTTATATAAAACAAGGGAAACTCCCTCCGCTTGTACAGAGAGAGTTTGTCCCTTTTTATTATATGGATATTCTTAAAACTTTTCCATTTGGAAAATAAAATTTCATGGAAGATCGATTTTAAACGAGCCGACTTCGCTTTTCTTTATTTCCCAATTCCACAGCAGTTTTTATATTTTTTGCCGCTACCACATTTGCATAGATCGTTACGTCCGACTTGGTCACCTTTTACAACCGGCTTCTTTTTCACTTCTTCACCGTCATCTTTTGGGTGAATCGCTTCGCCTTGTGCTACTTCTTGGCGCTCTAAATTTTGTTCGATTTCTGCTTTCATGATGTAACGAGAAATTTCTTCCTCAATGGAAGCAATCATTGATTCAAACATTGCGAACCCTTCCATTTGGTATTCACGAAGTGGGTCAATTTGACCGTAAGCACGTAAATGAATACCTTCACGAAGATGATCCATCGCATCGATATGATCCATCCATTTCGTATCTACAACGCGGAATACAACAACCTTTTCAAATTCACGCATTTGTTCTTCTGGTAGAAGTTTTTCTTTTTCATCATAACGCGCAATTAACTTCGTAATGATCGGTTCACTCATTTCCTCTGGCGCAAGACGACGTAATTCTTCTTCTTTAATATCACCTTCCTCAAGAAGGTTTGTATTTAAGTAGTCAATCAGACCTTTAATGTTCCAATCCTCTTCAATTTCATCTTGCGTATGAAGGGCGATAGCACGTTCTACAGTAGATTTCATCATACCTTCGATAATGCCTCTTAAGTTTTCAGATTCCATTACTTCTTGACGTTGTTTATAAATAACTTCACGTTGTTGGCGAAGTACATCGTCATATTGCAGCAGTTGTTTACGTGCATCGTAGTTGTTTCCTTCTACGCGTTTTTGCGCAGATTCTACCGCACGAGATACCATTTTACTTTCAATTGGCTGTGAATCATCCATACCAAGACGATCCATCATTGCTTTCATATTATCAGAGCCAAAGCGGCGCATTAGTTCATCTTCCATTGATAAGTAGAACTGCGTCACACCAGGGTCCCCTTGACGACCAGCACGACCACGTAACTGATTGTCAATACGACGGCTTTCATGACGTTCTGTACCGATAACCGCTAGGCCTCCAGCTTCTTTTACACCTTCGCCTAACTTAATGTCTGTACCACGGCCAGCCATGTTTGTCGCAATCGTTACAGAACCTTTAAATCCTGCTTCTGTAATAATATCAGCTTCACGCGCATGATTTTTCGCATTCAAGACATTATGACGTACACCTTTACGTGTTAACATATTTGAAATAAGTTCAGATGTTTCAATTGCAACTGTACCAACAAGAACTGGTTGACCTTGTTTATGGCGTTTTACAATATCCTCAACAACTGCATTGAACTTACCTTCCATCGTTTTAAAAATTAAATCCGCACGGTCATCACGAACAATCGGTCTGTTTGTTGGGATTACGATAACATTCATATTATAAATGTTACGGAATTCCTCTTCTTCCGTTTTCGCTGTACCAGTCATACCTGATAGCTTTTCGTACATACGGAAGTAGTTTTGGAACGTAATTGTCGCTAACGTCATACTTTCATTTTGAATGTCAACGCCTTCTTTTGCTTCAATCGCTTGGTGCAAGCCCTCACTATAGCGACGACCTTTCATAAGACGACCAGTGAATTGATCAACAATTACAATTTCACCTTCTTGTACAACATAATCTGTATCGCGGTGCATAACAACGTGTGCACGAAGCGCTTGATTAATATGATGAAGAAGTGCAACATGTTTTAAATCGAATAAGTTTTCAATATGGAAAGATTTCTCTGCCCTCGTAATCCCGTCTTCTGTCAACATGACATTTTTCGTTTTCACGTCAAAGGAGTAATCTTTTTCGTTTTCTAACGTACGAATAAAGGCATTTGCAAAAATATATAGTTCTGTTGATTTTTGTGCTTGTCCAGAAATGATAAGAGGCGTACGCGCTTCATCCACTAAGATGGAATCGACCTCATCAATAATCGCGAAATGAAGCGGACGCTGAACACACTGTTCTTTATACAGCACCATATTATCGCGTAAATAGTCAAAACCAAGCTCGTTATTTGTACTATATGTGATATCAGCAGCGTAAGCAGCTTGCTTTTCCTCACGTGACATACTATTTAAGTTAATTCCTACTGTTAAACCTAGGAACTCATGAAGTTGTCCCATTTCATTCGCGTCACGCTGTGCTAAGTATTCATTGACTGTAACAACATGAACACCTTTACCTGTTAAAGCATTCAGATAAACTGGTAAAGTAGAAGTTAATGTTTTACCTTCCCCTGTTTTCATCTCAGAAATATTTCCTTCATGTAAGGCAATACCACCCATTAATTGGACAGGATAAGGGCGCATACCAAGAACACGTGTCGCCGCTTCACGAACAACCGCAAACGCTTCTGGTAATAAATCGTCTACTGTCTCACCTTTCGTAAGGCGTTCTTTAAATTCAATTGTTTTCCCTTTTAACTGCTCATCCGTTAATGGTTTAATAGATGATTCTAAACCTTCTATTTGATCCACAATTTTCTGCATACGTTTAATTTGGCGCTGGTTTACATCAAACACCTTTTTTAAAATACCGATCATAGGAAATACGCTCCTCTTTTATTAAAATAAAACTTCCGATCGTGCTCTATATTTCTGCTCACGAATCAGTCGTTATAAAGATCTAATTTATTCACTGCCAATTTCTCTCCTAATAAAAAAACAAATGTATAAACCTAATGATAATTGTAACACTTGTTTTATAACTATGACAACAACTGGCCAAGCGCATGGCCTAAATTAGCTGAAACTTTAATCAATAAAGGGGGGTATAGAACGTTTCGATTCCTAGGATAGCTCTTTCCCACAATAACAGAGTAAAGAATGAAAGACTTTCGTATCAAATAAAAAAACGTAGCCTTTTACAGCTACGTTTTCTATTTATTATTTTGTTTCAATTACTCCATATTTTCCATCTTTACGGCCATATACAACATTTGTTTCATTTGTATCGGCATTTGTGAAGACGAAGAAGTTATGCCCTAACATATCCATTTGTAAAATAGCTTCTTCTACGTCCATTGGTTTTAAATCAAATCGTTTTGTACGTACAAGTTCTAATTCATCCTCTTGCACTTCTTCTTGAGTAGCCGCTGGCTCTGTAAGAATAAATGCAGATTTAACAGAACCCTTTTCACGTAATTTACGATTTACTTTTGTTTTATGTTTACGAATTTGTCGCTCAATTTTATCAACTACTAAATCAATTGCAGCGTACATATCGCTATGAGTTTCTTCAGCTCGAAGTAATAAATCTGTGAATGGGATTGTTACCTCGACACGTTGTTTCTCAGAGTATACTTTTAAATTAACTCTAATCTCTGGGAATGCATCAAAATAACGTTCTAATTTGCTAAGTTTTTTCTCTACATATTCCTTTAATGCTGGAGTTACTTCAATATTTTCACCACGAATGTTGAATTTCATAGATGAATTCCTCCTTTCAAGCCTATGTATATAATTTCGACACCGGCTTAAAAACTCCTTCTAACTTTTTAAAAAAGTTAGCGAAATTGCAATTTATTATCGTTTTTTGTTGAAAAGAAAAGATGCATCGTTTCTATTTACATTTTACCCTATTTGCATCGTAAATAACGAATATAAGTATGGACAATTCGTTACAGAAAAGAAACAACTTTTTGACAACTTTCGTAGCCCCCTGCCACGCAACAAAAAAAAAAACAGAAAGAGACTCTATAGGTGAAAGCCTCCTTCTGTTCTTCATAGCCGCAATTTATATGTTGAAAGTTCAAATTCACTCTATATAAACCGTTTCCACAACCGCAGCTCTATGTTTCTCACAAAACTCTTCGTTCAACATTATAATTTCACAACATTCGCTGCCTGTGGTCCACGCGCACCATCTACAATATCAAATTCTACCTTTTGCCCCTCTTCTAACGATTTATACCCATCTTGTTGAATTGCAGAAAAATGAACAAAAACATCATCACCTTCTTCACGCTCAATAAATCCAAATCCTTTTTCTGCATTAAACCATTTTACTCTTCCTTGCATGTTCGTTCCATTCCCTTCACTCTAAAAATAAGGGCGTTTGCCCCACAATTTGACTATAACGACTGACAAGATATCAAGTCAAAGAAGTCTTGTCGTCTTTTTATTGTATCTTTCGACACTCTCATCTTACCCACGACAAAGAGTAAGACTGGAAACAGTTTGAGCACCCGCCTCATACAAACACTCTGCAACTTGTCTAATCGTAATCCCTGTCGTATATACATCATCGATGAGCAAAAGATGCTGTCCAGTGAATCTTTCTTCTTTTCGAAAGTAAAAAGGATTGGTTCCCCTAAGTCTCTCGATACGTCTTTTTTTACTTTGCTTTTCCGTATTTTTTCTACTTAAAGATGTTTGTAGAACGAGAAGTGGCAAACAAGATGCCAACAATTCTGCTTGATTAAAACCGCGCTCATATTCCCTCTCCTTGCTAAGCGGAATGGGAATAATCGCATGACAATCTGAAAAGTATTTGCGAAATGCAGCTACAAATTTCGCATGAAAAATTTGTACAAGTTCAGCATCCCCGCGAAATTTAAACCGAGCTAATACTTCCTTCATCCAATCATTATATACATATACAGATCGATTTTTTATAGGTGAAAACCTGTCTTCTTCCTTCCACCTTACACAATCTCTGCAACAGTTACCCTCTCTATACTCCAGCGCCAGAAACTCAAAAGGTCTGCCGCAGTCATCACAAATTTCTCCTATAATATAGGAAAGTTTTCGTTCACATCTCTCACACATACATCTTCTATCAGACTGAATAAAAAAAGAATACCAGCCCATACTCTCAGAAATAGAATCATCACAAAGTAGACAATGCATTAATCAATCAACCCTTCTCGCTTTGCTCTTTTATTCATAGATTGAATATGTCTTCTCGCTCGTATCATTGCTTCTGTTTTACCACAATGAAAATAAAAGATATCACCATCTGGCCTACGATGACTTCTACCGGCCCTACCAGCAATTTGTACAAGTGCACTTTCCGAGAAAATAGGTTCTTCCGCTCCTAACACCGCTACTTGCAAATTCTCTATCGTCACGCCGCGCTCCAAAATCGTTGTCGTTACTAATAGTGGAATATTTCTTTTTCGAAACGCTGTCACCTTTTCTTTTCGATTTGGATCCTCCGCATGAACGCCTTCAATTCGATTATCTAGTGTTTTTAACAATATACTTACTTCATCAATATAACGTACGTGGGGAACAAATAGAAAAATAGGAGATTGCTTGAGGAGGTGATACTTTAACCATTCAAAAACAACAAATGGGATTTCTTTTCGATTTAGTGCCTTTTTCCAATTGCCACACCACCTGAATCTTGGGACTGGCAAAGGATGTCGATGATAACGTCCTGGAATAATCACACCTTTTTGTTTCCCACTCCATAACTTACGTTTCCATGTTTCTGACGGGGTCGCCGTTAAATAAATTTTTGCTGCCCTATCTTTACTTGCTCGCTCCACCGCATAATGAAGCATCTTGTCCACTGCATATGGAAAGGCATCAATTTCATCGACAATCATAACATCGAAGGCCTTGTAATACCGAAGTAACTGATGTGTTGTAGAAACGAGAAGTCTCGCTTCCTTTTCACGATCCAAACTACCACCATATAGTGCAGCAATCGGTACATCTGGAAAAACAGTTTGTAAACGAGGAGCCAGCTCTAACACAACATCGGTCCGCGGCGTTGCAATACAAACCCGCTTTCCTTTTTGTAGTGCCTCTTCTATACCATAAAAAAGCATCTCCGTCTTACCAGCTCCGCATACTGCCCATATAAAAAAAGATTCTTTTTGGCGTACTGCTTCTGTTACTCCGTTAGCTGCTCTTTCCTGTCCAGGTGATAATTGCCCCTCCCATCGTAAAGAATTCGGCAAAACTTCCCATTCTACATCCCGTATACCTCTAACGAGCACTGTACATTCTCCCACTCGTCCCATCGTAATGCACTTTCGGCAATACGTGCACATTTGATTGCATCGCTTACATAAAAACGAAGCGAATAACCGCCCTTCCATATTTCCACAGCGCTGGCATACATAGCGTAAAGATTTCTTTATGACACCTCTTTCCAAAGAAATATCCCCTTGTCTTTCCAAATGATCTAATTCATCCTTTGAAAATGAAAGTTCTTCTAACAGCACTTGTCTTCCTGCTAGCATAGTAAAGCACCCCTGACTTTACTATAACCCTTTCTCTCTCTCTCGTAAAAACTCAAAAAAGCCGATAACCTACTTTTAAAATAGTAAGCTATCGACTTTATACACATGTTTTATATGATTCAAAATCCTAGAATCTACCGTAACCTAAGAAATGTTTTTGATTATAGCTGCTGTTAATATCACCGTATGCAATACCTTTATCACTAGCATGAATCATTTGGCCATTACCAACGTAAATACCGATATGAGAAGGGCCTGCTTTATAAGTACCTTGGAAGAATACTAAATCTCCAGGTTGTGGGCTACTTACTTTAGAAACTGAGTTCCAATAACCCGCAACATCTTGACGACCTACACCAAAAATATAAGAAATGAAACCACTGCAATCAAAACCACCATTTGATGGAGATGCACTTCCCCATACATATGGAAGACCAAGGTATTGTTGTGCTTTACCAATTACGCCACCTTTATTTGGTGCTGGTGCTGGTTGAGGTGTTGGCGCTGGCTTTGGAGCTGGTTTATTTTCTTCTTTTTTAGCTTGTCCACCATTATTAGCTGGTGCTGGTGCAGCTTGTTGCGGAGCTGCAGCTTGTTGCGGAGCTGCTTCTTGTGCTGGTGCTTGTTGCTGAGCTTTCTCTGCTTGTTGCTTTGCAGCCTCTTCTTGTGCTGCCTTCTCTTTTGCTTCTTCTTCAGCCATGCGTTGTAATTGTAGCGCTTGTTTTTCAAGATCTTTTAATTGATCTTCTGTGCTTGTCATATTGTTTACAACCGTATCCATTTTACCGCTTAAGTCGTTTACTGCTTCTTGTTTTTTCGCTTTTTCAGTATCAAGATCTTTCTTTACAACTTCAATCTTTGCTTGTGCTTCTTTTAATTCTTTTTGTTTTTCTTTTACCGTTTCAACATCTTTTTTCACAGTTGCTTGCTCTTCTTGTTGTGTTTTCATGATATCTTCATCAGATTCAAGAATTCTAGAAACAGAAGTTAAACGATCTACTAGATCAGCAATGTTTTTAGAGTTTACAACAACCTCTGTTACAACGTTCGTGTTCGGTTGCTCTTGAAGTGCTACTAAACGTTTTCTTAACAAATCTTCACGCTTTGCAATTTTCGTTTGTAATTCTGCAATGTTTTTATTCTTCTTCTCAATTAATGCTTGTGTTTCTTCAACTTTTTTCATTGTTTCATCAAGTTTCGCTGCATTTTCTTGAACAGACTTATCTAAACCTTCAACCGTTTTATTTAAGTCACTCATTTGTTTTTGAAGCTCATCACGTTCTTGTTGTTGTTTATGTAAAGTATCATTTTGTGCGTTAATTTGTGTTTTTACGTCCTCAATCTTTTCTGCGAATACATTTGGTGTTACTACTGAAAACATCATAAATCCTGCAGCCAATGCGCAAGATGCAATTTTTAATTTTTTCATTTTGTTTTTACACCGCTTTCTTTTTTTCTTTTCCGACATATAATCTATTAAAATTTATACCATATTTCGTAAGATTTTTTCTCAATGTTACGCTTTTGTAAAATAAATGTAATATTGCGCTTGTAATTTCCTGACATTCTCCTTCTAATCCTGTATTTTCTTGTAGAATCTTAAGAAAATAACACTGTTTTTTTATACAATTGTCATACATTTGTCATAAAAAAATCACAAGGAAAACTCCTTGTGATTTTTTCTCCCTATCCAGGGATTACTCTATTATTTCACCCATTTTTCAGCCCAGTTTTGGACTTCATTCATAACACTTTCTAATGCTTTTCCTTTGTCTGTTAAACCATATTCGATTCTAACAGGTACCTCTGGATAAACATTCCGAACAACTACCCCTTCACTCTCCAATTCCTTTAAACGTTCTGACAGCATACGATCACTCATATTTGGGATAATATCCGCGATTTCTCTAAATCGTTTCGGTTCTTCTAACAGAGATTTAATAATTAAACCCGTCCACTTTTTACTAAGCAGTGTAAAAGCCGACTCAAACTTTGGACATAAACAAGAATTATGCTCCATATGTTTCACCTCTCCTTTATTATAAAATAGTTTCTTATAAAAAGTAAGCAATAAAACTTTCCTCATTTTAGGTTATGTACCATTTTATCACTTCCAAATATTAACTTGTCAATTCAATGTGGATATCCGTAAAAAAACTCTCTACAAAAAGAGAGCTTTTACATTTCTATTATTTTGTATACCAACCTAGACCTAGTGCTCCCTCTCCTAAATGCGTTCCAATTACAGCACCAAAATAACTGATGCGAATTGTAACATGAGGGTATTTTTCCGCTAATTCTTGCTGCCATTCTTTCGCTTCCTCTTCACGATTTGCATGAATGATAACAGCTTCCATTGGCATACCTTTACTCGCTTGCTCATCAAAGATTTCAACGATACGCTTTAGCGCCTTTTTGCGCGTGCGAATTTTTTCAAACGGAATGATAACTTTATCTCTAAAATATAAAACCGGCTTTACTTGTAATAAGCTACCGATAAATGCTTGTGCGCTATTTAAGCGACCACCACGCTGCAAATGATGCAAGTCATCCACAACAAAATAAGCATCTATAGTTTGTTTCATTTCATCAAATCTAGCTAAAATTTCTGCTGGCATCTTTCCTTCGCTTGCCATTTTTGCACCTTCACGCACATAAAACCCTTGTACTTCACAACTAATTTCAGAATCATACGTATATACGTCTATTCCCTCGACCATTTTCCCAGCTGTCGTTGCTGTTTGATATGTGCCACTAATCCCGCTTGAAAGATGGATACTAATAACCGCATCGTATTCTTTTGATAATTCTTCAAATAGCTCCACAAATTTCCCAATTGCTGGTTGAGAAGTTTTTGGAAGTTCTTCATGTTCACGTACTTTTACATAAAAATCATCCGCTGTAATTTCTGCTTCTTCTTGGTAAGAATTCGTCCCAAAAATTACATCTAATGGGATCATATGTATATTGAGTTCTTCACGAATATGCTTCGGTATATATGCTGTACTATCCGTAACAATAGCTGTTCTCATTTTCGTACCTGCCTTATAAAAAAGTTTTTATTTCCTAATTTTACACGAAAATTGAAAAAGGTGCATTAGTGTATGAAAAATGCTGATTTAAGATTATAATCAACACTAGGGAAATTTACAACAAAAACATTAAATTTATAATAGAATTTGCCACCTTGCTATAAAAAATGTTTGAATCTGAAAACTCCCCATTTTACAATAAAGAGTACTAGTAATTTTGAAAGGTAGGAGCGTATACTATTGCTATTACAATATTTAACAATCAAAGGATACGGTGAACACGAAATTGTCATTCAAAAATCACGTTTCATTTGCTATATAAGCCGAGCGAAAACAGAAAAAGAAGCACAGGAATTTATTCAAAAAATAAAAAAACAACACTGGAACGCGACGCATAACTGTTCAGCCTATTTAATCGGGGAACAAGATCAAATTCAAAAGGCAAATGACGATGGTGAACCAAGCGGTACAGCTGGTGTGCCTATGCTAGAAGTATTGAAAAAACGTGGACTGAAAGATACTGTCGTTGTCGTCACACGATATTTTGGCGGCATTAAACTTGGTGCTGGTGGTTTAATTCGTGCATATGGAAAATGTACAAGTGAAGGACTTAACCATGTAGGTGTTGTTGAACGAAAATTAATGCGGGTTATGAAGACAGAAGTTGAATATACACTACTTGGGAAAATTGAAAATGAATTACGCCACTCGAAATATGTGATTAAAGATATACATTACCTAGAAAATGTGACATTTGACACTTATGTGGAAGAAGATCAAAAACAAACTTTCACAAATTGGATGATTGAATTAACAAATGGGCAATGTACAATACAAGAGGATGACATGCTCTATTTAGAGCATGACGTTGTTCAACAATAACATATTGATTAAAGGGAGATTATGTATGGAAGAGCGTTATCATCATCTCCAGAAGAGAAGAATTAAAAAAAAGCGCAGACGTAGATTTTTCATCTATCTCATTATTATAGGCCTAATTAGTAGTGTAGGACTTTATGTATTTAATTCTTATTCGTCACTTATGGAGATGTATAGTGGTTTTACTCGCGATAAATCAAAATTACGTGCGGTAAATGTAGAAATTACAAAAGAACCTTTCAGCGTCCTGATTATGGGAATTGAAGATTATGCAACAGATGGACAAAATGGACGAACAGATTCTCTTATGTTCGCAACAATTAATCCAAAAACACAAAATGTTTCAATTATGAGTATTCCACGTGACTCACGTGTTACAATTGCTGGAAAAAATAAAAAAGATAAAATTAACGCCGCACATGCTTATGGTGGAGAAAAAATGGCATTAGAAACCGTAGAAGGTTTTTTAGGCGTGCCTGTTGACCATTATGTTAAAATTGATTTCAAAGGCTTTAAAGGAATTGTTGATGCTGTTGGCGGTATTACAGTCGATGTTCCGTTCGATTTCGAGGAACGATCTGATATAGATTACTACAAGCTAATTCAATTTAAACAAGGAAAGCAAGAATTAAATGGTGAAGAAGCGCTCGCTTATGTCCGAATGCGGAAACAAGATCCGAACGGAGACCACGGCCGTGCTGATAGACAACGACAAGTACTTGCTGCGGTTGCTAGTAAGCTAAATTCCACTTCCACCGTCTTTAAGATTAAAGAATTAGCAGAGGTTGTTGGAAAATATATAAAAACTGATATACCTGTATCTGACGGTCTTGCCCTATACACTAAGTTATCTGGATTCGATCCTTCTAACATACAGACGATTCAATTAAAAGGTGAAGATAAAAAACTAAACGATATTTATTACTTTATTCCAGATGAAGTAGGCTTACAAGATGTTCGTAATACAATTTTAGCAAACTTGGGTAAAGAAAAAATAAACACGAATTCAACAACCAATAATGATTCTGGTTCTAGTTCTAATTCTGGTTCTAATACAAATTCATCAAATTCCTCTACTAAGACGAAAACAGAGGAACCTCCATCTACGAATGCGAATGCGGAATGGTTAATGCGCAATCATCAGTAGAGCATAAAAAAAGAGACTTTTCCTATACTAATAAAAATAGGAAAAGTCTCTTTTTACTTACTTTTGATTAAAGTATTGTAAAATCGCTTCTACAATACGCTCTGAAGCAAGGCCATCACCGTAAGGATTAGACGCTTGTGCCATTTTATTATGTGCTTCTTCGTTAGATAACAAGTCATCCGCAAGCGTGAAAATCGTCTCTTCATCTGTACCCGCTAATTTTAATGTACCTGCTTCAATGCCTTCTGGACGTTCTGTCGTATCACGAAGAACAAGAACCGGCACCCCAAGGGAAGGCGCTTCCTCTTGCACACCACCAGAGTCTGTTAATATTAAGTATGAACGTGCTGCAACGTTATGGAAATCAATTACATCTAGTGGTTCAATTAAGTGAATACGATTATGATCTCCCAAAATATCATTCGCTGTTTCACGCACAACAGGGTTCATATGTACTGGATATACAACTTGTACATCTTCATACTTGTCAACAAGGCGTTTAATTGCACGGAACATATTACGCATTGGTTCCCCTAAATTTTCACGGCGATGCGCTGTCATAAGTACAAGTCGGTCATTTCCAAGCTTCTCAAGTACTGGATGACTATATTCTTCTTTTACTGTCGTTTTTAGCGCATCAATTGCTGTATTTCCTGTTACGAAAATACGTGCTTCATCTTTATTCTCTTGTTGCAAGTTCGTTGCTGATTTTGCTGTAGGAGAGAAATGAAGATCTGCCATTACACCTGTTAATTGACGGTTCATTTCTTCCGGGTATGGAGAATATTTATCCCATGTGCGAAGTCCAGCTTCAACATGACCGATTGGAATTTGATTATAGAAAGCAGCAAGACTTGCAATAAAAGTAGTTGTTGTATCACCATGTACAAGAACGATATGCGGCTTTGCTTCCTTCATTACTTTATCTAAACCCTCTAAACCACGTGTTGTAATATCAATTAATGTTTGACGGTCTTTCATGATATTCAAATCAAAATCTGGTTTAATACCGAAAATATCCAATACTTGATCTAGCATTTGGCGATGTTGCGCTGTCACTGTCACAATTGATTCAATTTGCTCAGGATGTTTTTGCAATTCTAATACAAGAGGTGCCATTTTAATCGCTTCCGGACGTGTTCCAAAAATTGTCATCACTTTTAAACGTTTAGTCATTTCACTGCCTCTTTTCTTTCACTAATTACAATCTACGAAAAGCTAACATAAAATCTCTCCTTTTGAGTGGGAGAGCGCGTCCAGCTATGCATAGAAACGGTCAAATCTTCTTTTAGCTCCACGCAAAGTAAAACAAAAGGAGAAAACGAGCGAAGATCTCCTTTTATTTTCATAGCCGCTATCTAGATACAGCTTCTCAACATGGATTTCTATAGTATTGTTACACCCACCATTATATAGGAGAGTATACAAGGACAAAAGAGAACCTTCTTAATAGACCGTAGAAACTTTCCTATTACAAATACTTTTTCTGCCAACAGAATAGTAATCCATTCTATGCTTTTCAACATCTTTCCCAGTATAACAATTTCTACCATCAAATAAAATAGGTTCACGCATAAGCTTCACATACTTCTCTAATGGATACGTTCGTATGCATTCCCATTCGGTTACAATAAACGCTGCATCTCCTTCTGTAATTGCCTCATCTAAATTGGTTGTATATTTTATTTCGTCTCCAAACAACTGTTGTACATGCAATAGAGCTTGCGGGTCATATACAATTACATTTGCTCCCATCTCTAATAACTCTTTTATAATGAGAAGAGACGGCGCTTCCCTAATATCATCTGTATTTGGCTTAAAGGCCACTCCTAACACCGCAACCTTCTTTCCCCTCATGTTCATTACACTTCTAGCTTTCCGAACAAGCAACATCTGTTGTTTATTATTCACTTCAATTACCGCTTTGAGTAGCCTAAAATCATGCGCAACATTACCTGCGATTTGAACGAGAGCATCCGTATCTTTTGGGAAACATGAACCTCCATAACCGATACCTGCCTGTAAGAAATGTGGACCGATTCGTCGATCTATTCCCATGCCACCTGCTACTTCTAACACATCTGCGCCCACTTTTTCACATATATTAGAAATTTCATTGATGAAGCTAATTTTCGTAGCTAAAAACGCATTGGAGGCATATTTAATCATCTCAGCACTGCGGGTATCTGTAACAAACGTTTCCATTCGTAGCTTGCTGTATAACCCCTCTACTTTCTGTGCGATTTCTTCTGTTTCGGCTCCTATGACAATGCGATCACCATGGAAAAAGTCATGTATACCCGACCCTTCACGTAAAAACTCTGGATTGGATACCATATGTATGATATGCCGTCCTTGTAACTTCTCCTGAATCCATTCCTTCATTTGATCGTTCGTACCTACAGGAACCGTACTTTTGGTAACCACAATTACATCTGAATTTGCATATATCCCAATTTCATAACAACTATTACGAATATATGTTAAATCTGCTGTCCCATCCAGTAAAGAAGGTGTTCCCACTGCTACAAATATAAAATCTACATGTTTAAATGCCTCTGCTTGACTTGATGTAAATACTAGCCTTTTTTCTTGGACAGCTGCATTGACTAATTGTCCTAAACCTGGTTCATAAATTGGCATTTCCCCTTGCTTCATTCGTGCTATTTTTCCTTGATCTATATCAAAACAAGTAACTGAATGACCTAATGTGGCTAATCCTACTCCAGTAATTAATCCAACATATCCAGTACCTATCACTGTAATTTTCATTAGATGTTCCGCACACACTACCTAACATTATATTTTAGGTATTTTTGTGCTTCCCCCTTTCATACGAAGAATGAATATAGGACAATACCTTTAAGGGTTTCTTTTCCTCTGTATTAAGACATGGAATATACAGAAGAGATAACATGCATCTCTCACCCCTTATTATATGAGACGTCTTCTCTTTCATTTTTTAAGATTTTGTAAAATACCATCATTACATTTGAACATATTTCTTTACAAACCGTTCCATTATCAACACATTGAACAGTTCCATATTTTAACACGAAACGTACATGTTTGAACGTGCAACACTTATAGTAAAGAGATTCATTATCGGCCACATCGTATCGTATGTAAATGTTATAAGCTATACTAAATGATACGATATATTGTAACCTTCTTGTGGGACATTATATTTATCATAAATTTGTCATATTTTTATCTGTTTCCAATTACGTTGAACGAGAAAAAAGATTGAATTCTAATCTTTTTGTGATACCATATGTTATGAGCCTGCAAATAAACATCTTAATTTTCAGATAATTATTGAAAAACTACGTTAAAATATAAAAGGTGGGGTATTAATGGACTCACAAGTGATTTATGCAGTTTTGGCATCTTTCATTACCGTATTAGTCGTTACTCCTTTCGTCATCAAATTAGCATTTAAGATCGGAGCAACTGATAAGCCAAACGCACGTAAAGTACACCAAAAAATTATGCCTCGCCTAGGTGGACTGGCAATTTTCATTGGTGTAGCTGTAGGATTCATTGTTAGTGGATTATATGAACAAAGAATGCTATCCATTAGTTTAGGGGCTGTCATCATTGTCATTATCGGTATTTTAGATGACATGTATGAATTATCGGCAAAAGTAAAGTTCGGTGGACAACTAGTAGTTGCCGCATTCATTGTAAAAAGTGGATTATTAGTTCAGGTGTTATACATTCCATTCCTAGGAGATACTGAGCTTGGTCTACTTGCATATCCAATTACAATATTCTGGATTGTCGGTATTACAAACGCCATTAACTTAATTGATGGATTAGATGGATTATCCGCTGGTATTTCATCCATCGTTCTTGCAACGTTAGCATATATGGCCTTTACTAGTCCGATTGGTACTGGTGCTGTCATTATTCTACCATTAGCACTTATTGCACTTGCAAGTACACTTGGGTTTTTATTCTATAACTTCCATCCAGCAAAAATTTTCATGGGAGATACAGGTGCACTGTTTTTAGGATACTGTATTTCCGTTATATCCTTACTTGGATTGTACAAAAGCGTAACGTTATTCAGCTTCGTTGTTCCAATTATTATTTTAGGTGTACCAGTGTTCGATACAACCTTTGCAATTATTCGACGTGTTGTAAACAAAAAGCCAATTTCTGCACCAGATAAATCACATTTACATCATCGGCTGTTAGCAATGGGCTTCTCTCATCGTACAACGGTACTTATCATTTATGCATTCGGCATTTTCTTTAGCGTAAATGCAATTATATTCACTAGCGCAACATTATGGTTATCCATTATCCTTCTGTTCGCTTTAATCTTCTTTACTGAACTCATAGCAGAAGTAATTGGTCTTGTGCACGAACGTTATAAACCAATTATTTCCTTCTATAAAAAAGTAAAAAAACGCGAAGACTAATTATAGTATCGTCTTTACTAGCAAAGAATATTCAAATAGCACTCTTTCTTTTTAAGAAAGAGTGCTATTTTTATTTCCAAAATATAGTTTGTTTGAGAGTTCTTCTATTGGAGAAAGATATACATATAAAGGGAATCATGAGAATATAATCTTAATTCCTTCTTCATGACTGTTAGATTGAGGGTGAGTATAATGATAAAGCAAATGTTTCTATGTATTATTATATTTTTGAGTATTACTACATGTTCGATATCTTATACTGAAGCAGCCGCTAACTCCCCACTTATACATCAATCTCCGGCTCAGGACACGGCTCTTCCGTCCAAAATTGCATACTTAACATTTGATGATGGGCCAAACAAGTACACATCACAAATTTTAAACATCTTAAAACAAAAACAAGGAAAAGCAACCTTCTTTGTAATTGGTAGCAAGGCTTCACATTACCCCCAAATAATGAAACGTTTCATACAAGAAGGTCATTATATCGGTCTTCATAGCATGTCCCATGACGTAAAACGTCTATATACTGGTGATCCATCCACTTTAATTAATGAAATGGAACAGACCCGCTCAATTGTCCGTCGCACCGCAAATTTGGATACACACCTTGTTCGCGTTCCATATGGTAGTATGCCTTATTTAAAAAAGAATTATCGTGATGCGCTTGTTTCTGCTCAGTACAAAATGTGGGATTGGACAATCGATACATATGACTGGAAAAGTTATCATAATCCTTCGGCTGTACTAGAGCGTGTTATGAACCAAAATGATGAACAAGTTGAAGTTATTTTAATGCATGATTCTAGCGTTACCGTACAAATTCTTCCAAAGGTAATTGATTACCTCAAAGCAAAAGGGTACACACTTCTTCCTTATAATCCTTCCTCACATTTAGAAGTTAACTTTTGGAAGGACACAAGATTGTAACAGCTTTAGTATATATACTAGGGCTGTTTCGTCTTTTTCTCTTCCCACACTTCCTATTTTTGTGTAAAATTTTAAATAGTGACGAAGTTTCGAGGTGAAGAAAAATGAAACGAATGGACCTCATTTATAATGTAATAAAGAAGGGGAATTACTCAGAAGGTGTAACAGCATCTGAACTCGCTACCCTTCTACAGCTAGACCGTGCAAATGTAAGCAGCGATTTAAATAAACTGGTGAAAGAGGGTCGTTTATCTAAAACAGGGACACGCCCTGTCCGTTTTTATTTAGGAGTTAACTCTCATATGGAAACGCATTCAGAGAATGACACTTCACTCGATACCTTTGCAAAAGAGAACACAAGCCTCAAAATTGCGATTGAAAAAGCAAAGGCCGCTGTACTCTATCCGCCAAATGGTATGCATACATTACTACTTGGAGAAACAGGTGTCGGGAAATCTATGTTTGCCTCATTAATGCATGAATACGCAATTGAAGTTAATCGGCTCCCAAAAGATGCACCGTTTATCGTCTTTAACTGTGCGGATTACGCAAATAATCCACAGCTCTTACTTGGGCAGCTTTTCGGGATAAAGAGAGGTGCTTACACTGGTGCAAGTGACCAAAAGGGATTAATTGAAAAAGCTCATGAAGGCATTCTCTTTCTAGATGAAGTACACCGCCTTCCGCCAGAAGGACAAGAAATGCTATTCACATTTATTGACCGGGGTGTGTATCGTCGCCTTGGAGAAACAGAGAACGAGCGCCGGGCACAAGTATTAATTATTACCGCAACAACAGAAGAACCAAACTCGTTTTTACTGAAAACATTTACACGACGAATTCCAATGACCGTAACGCTTCCATCACTTCGTGAACGAACACATCAGGAACGCTTTTCACTATTGCAGCTCTTTTTTACAAATGAAGCGATTCGCCTACGAAAAGAAATTCATGTCAGCCCAAATACAATGCGCGCATTCGTCTTTTATCAATGTCCAAACAATATCGGACAATTAAAAACCGATGTACAAATCGCCTGCGCAAAAGCCTATTCTGATTTCGTAACAAAAAAGAGAGATTCTGTACGTGTTTCTAGCACTGACTTACCATGGTACATGAAGGAAGGCTTATTTATCGAAAGAAAAAGTCGCCATCTGTATCAAGTACCAAACGAAACTTTTGTGTTTACGAGTGACGAAGGATGGAGTAGACATAAAATAGAAGATACACGCTCTTCCATTTATGATTACATCGATCATAAATATGAAGAACTCCAAGCACGCGGGATTGAAGAAGAAGAATTAGAATTATTAATAGACAATGATATCCAAAGCTTTTTCGTTCATTATTTTAATCAAATGTCCAAAAAGACAAATCATGAAAACGTCTTTAAAATCGTCGATCGTAATATTGTTTCTGTTTGCGAAAAAATCGCTGAACTAGCAGAAAAACATTTATCTAAGACATTCGATGAAAAAGTCTTTCTCGCTTTAAGTTTACATGTACAGACAACTTTACAACGTTTACAAGGCGGGAAACAAATTCATCACCCACAGCTGAATCAAATTCGTACGAAATATAAAGAAGCTTTCTCCGTTGCCATGCACTGTATCCAGCTGTTAGAAGAAGAATTACAAATAACGATGCCGATTGATGAAGCTGGATTCTTAACGATGTTTTTTGTTGTTGATCCCATCCCAGCTTCCCAAATAGAAGTAAAAGTATTAATTTTGGCTCATGGCAATGGTATCGCAACGGAAATGGCAAATGTATCCAATGAACTTCTCGGTATCGATGAAGTAACAGGAATTGATATGCCCCTTCATGAATCGCCGAAAGATTTCTTAGAACGAGTAAAAATGTACATGAAAACACTAGGACATATAAATGGACTTCTCTTACTTGTCGATATGGGTTCACTTGCTTATATCGGAGATATACTAGAGACGGAATTCCATATCCCTGTACGCGTTCTCTCGATGACAAGTACGCCGCACGTACTCGAAGCAGCGCGAAAAGCTCAGCTCGGTTACTCATTAGATGCGTTATATGAAACCGTGAAAAATTTAACACCGTTTTACTTGAACGTACAAGAAGAAAAGAAAAAGCCACTCGCTCCAATGAAATCAGTCATTTTAACAGCTTGTTTAACAGGAGAAGGAAGCGCACTGGCCATTCAAAAAATGCTTGAAAACTATTTGCGATTCGATAAGGATTTAATAGAAATTATTCCGATTAGTATCGTTCATGAAAAAGATTTAACAAAAATGATCGAAAATATAAAGAAAGAACGCAATATGATTTGTATTGTTACAAACTTTGATGTACAAGTACCATGTTTAACTTATCATTTCCAAGATATTATAAACCACAAAGCCATTCAACCGATTCAAGAATTAATTACGTATGAAGAAACATATGCAAAAATGGCTGATATTCTCGGGCAACAAATGCAACGCGAAGATGGAGCACTGATGATTAAAACAATACGGTACGCGCTCAATACAATTCAAGAGCTCATCTCTTTACAGTTAAACTCTGATAGTTTAATGGGAGTTATTTTGCATATGAGCTGTATGATTGATCGGCTGCAAAAGGAAGAAAAACTCCTCCCTTACCCTGACAAAGAAGCACGTAGACAAGATGAATACTGGATGTATATGAAAGTAAAAAAAGCGCTGCAACCGATTGAAAATACGTTTGACGTACAAATTCCAGATGATGAAGTATTTTATGTAATGGACTTCTTCATAAAGAATCAACCAGAAAAAAAAGAATAAAGTAAATATGCCCATGAATGTTAACATTCATGGGCATATTTACTTAACGGCTTATCGATCGGCTATACCCCTTTATCTTTCCACGTATTTCTCCTCTTGCATGTGCTCTTGTATGAACATTTACATATGCATTCATTTCTTCAATTGCCTGCACAAGATTTTCGAACGTCTTCCCTTGCAAAGGCCCTTCTAAATCTTCAGTGGACACCATACCTGTTACCGTTCCTTCATTTACACTAATTCCATGCTTCACAGGTCCATATAAAAACATTACCACTGGTCCTGTCTGATTCCCTTTGCCTAAGTGAATTTGGCAAGATGTTATCTTCTCAATATTCTTCAATATGATCCTATAATGTAGTTTTGTACAATTGCTATTGAAAATAAGTTCAGCTACCCCATAAGCCTTTGTTTCTACAGGAGGTAATTCATTACCACCTTTTAGCTTAGCAACAAAATGTTTTGTCATACGAGCAACATTCTCCTTATATAAATTTCAATTTGAATAGCTGGCATCTCTTTAACTAATTTATTGCTGGGACACGATTAATTATGACTTTTTCAGAGGCGCTTTTTCATGAGGATTATTCCACTCAAGAAATCTTTACAAAAACATTACATCATAGCCATTCCCTTTGCTTAGGTCCTCCTTGTATAATGCACATAGACTTTAAATTTCTTTAGGAGGCCACCTTGAAAACGATAATAGAAATCTTTCTCGTATCACTTAAACTAGGTCTTACCTCTTTCGGAGGTCCTGTAGCTCATCTTGGGTACTTCCATCACGAATACGTACAAAAGCGAAAATGGATGGATGAGCGAAGCTATGGCGATTTAGTAGCACTCTGTCAATTCCTTCCTGGCCCTGCAAGCAGTCAAGTTGGAATTGGCATCGGTTTATCACGCGGAGGACTCCTTGGAGCTATAGCCGCTTGGACTGGATTTACACTCCCATCCGTTCTTGTTCTTGTCTTTTTCGCTTCACTGCTCCAGCAATTTCATGTGACGGACGCTGGCTGGATTCATGGTTTAAAGCTTGTAGCAGTAGCAATTGTCGCCCATGCAATATGGGGAATGACTCAGAAATTAACACCGGATCGAAACCGAGCAACCATTGCAATCATCACTGCTGCAATCGCATTATTATTTCCAAGTACTTGGACACAAGTTGCACTTATTCTACTTGCTGGTTTTATCGGTTGGCTCTTATATCGTAAGTATGAAATTCCACCTGCTAGCAAAATACATATTCCTATTTCACGTATAACAGCCATCTTGTGCCTTTTACTATTCCTTAGTTTATTATTCTTGTTACCCATCTTACGACCATTTTCACACTGGATTGCCATGTTTGATAGTTTCTATCGCTCCGGCTCACTCGTGTTTGGCGGGGGACATGTCGTTCTTCCTCTTCTTGAAAATGAATTTGTACTAAATGGCATGGTGACAAAAGAACAGTTTCTAGCAGGATACGGTCTAACACAAGCCGTTCCAGGTCCTCTTTTTACATTTGCATCTTACATAGGAGCTGTGCTGGATGGAACGCTAGGAGCCATTCTTGCAACAATTGCTATCTTTCTTCCTGCATTCTTGCTTGTCATTGGTGTACTGCCATTTTGGGATCAAGTTAGACGCTTGTCTTATGTACAAGGCGCACTCCTTGGTATTAATGCTGCTGTTGTTGGCATTTTACTAGCTGCTTTTTACAATCCAATTTGGACAAGCTCCATCATAAGTACGCCTGACTTTGTCATCGCCTCTCTCCTATTTTGTCTATTAGCATTTTGGAAAGCACCACCATGGATCATAGTTGTTCTTGGCGCCGTTAGTGGCTATATTCTTTCTATTATCTAGCCATACAAAAAGACGGTCTTAATAAACCGTCTTTTTTAAAATCTCACAAGTTCTATCCCCTCTGGCAACTCGCTTTCCGTTAAAACCCGTAGTTCCTTCACGCGTTCCATTACATAAAATGAAAAAAGCGTGCCTTGTCAGCGCCGCTTTTTATTTCTCTACTTTTGTGAAGAACTGCGGAAGATAGTCTTTATGTGCTTCCAACATTTCATCTAAAATTTGTTTTGCTACTTTATCTGATGGTACAAGTGGATTAATTGTCATAGCTAGCAGCGCTTTATGATAATCCCCTGTAACAGCAGCTTCAATTGATGTGCGCTCGAATGATTTGATTTGCTGAACTAAACCGCGAACAGAAACCGGTAAGTCTCCTACCACAATCGGCTTCGGACCATCTTTTGTAATGATACAGTTCACTTCAACAGCTGAATCATGTGGCAAGCTTGCAATTGTACCGTTGTTTCTTGTATTAACAGGTTGAATATCACCTTTATTATTATAAATGGATGTAATTAAGCTACATGCTGCATCACTGTAATACGCCCCTCCGCGTTTTTCTAACTGCGGTGGCTTAATATCTAAATTCGGATCTTTATATAACTCGAATAGATCGTCTTCTAATTGTTTCACCACTTCTGCACGTGTTCCTTTTTTAATAGAAGCTTGTTTTTCTTCTTCTAGCATTTCACGTGTTTTATAATAGTAACGATGGTATGGACATGGAATTGCACGCAGAGCGCGGATGAACTCTGGCTCCCAATCTAGCGCAGCGATGTTTTCCATCGTAATTTGCTTTTCTGGGTCTGTTACAAGTTCTATTACTTGATCCATCACACTTACTCCATCTAAATACACATTTAATCCGTAGACCATATGATTTAAGCCGGCAAAGTCAACATGAACGCGGCTTGCATCTACTTCAAGCAACCTTGCAAGCCCCATACGAATACCAATTGGAACATTACATAATCCCACTACTTTTTGAATGCTTGTATAACGAAGTACAGCCTCTGTTACCATGCCAGCTGGATTTGTGAAATTAATGAGCCAAGCATCTGGACAAAGCTCTTCCATGTCTTTACAAATATCTAAAATAACCGGAATCGTTCTTAATGCTTTGAATAATCCACCAGGACCATTCGTTTCTTGACCGATTACATCATATTTTAATGGAATCGCTTCATCTTTCGCACGTGCCTCTAATAAACCAACGCGAAACTGTGTTGTTACAAAGTCAGCATCCTTAAGTGCAGCGCGGCGATCAAGTGTTAAGTGAATATCAATTGGTAAACCAGCTTTTTTCACCATGCGTTTCGCTAAATTCCCAACGATCTCTAACTTTTCTTTTCCTTCTTCAATATCAACGAGCCAAATTTCACGAACTGGAAGCTCATCATAGCGCTTAATAAATCCTTCAATTAACTCTGGTGTATAACTAGATCCACTGCCGATTGTAGCAATTTTAATTCCGCTCATACCTTATTCTCCTTTCGCATCAATTTTTTTGTAAAGGTCAATAAATTCTGCTGCTAATTCTTTTACAGTCATTGCATTCATTAAATGGTCTTGTGCATGAATTAAAAGAACACTAATTTCTGTTTTTTCTCCTCTTGCTTCTGATTGTATAAGCTCTGTTTGGAAATGATGTGCTTCATTAATGGCTTCTTTCGCTTTTGCCATCGCTTCATCCGCTTCTAACAATCTCCCCTGTTTCGCATATTGCAGTGCCTCCATCGCATAACTTCTTGCGTTACCGCTGTGTAAAATTAATTGGAATGGAATTTGTTCTGCTGTAGTCATCATAAATACCGCCCTCTCTATAAAGTGAAACTTTAATCAGCGGGGGCTTTTTCCCACTGATTATTAGCCCTCGCCAATTGGGTATTTACGGGTAGTTGTCTCCACCTAACTTCTTTGCTTTTGCCGAATTTTCAAGTAGGAGGCTTACTCCCCGTTAATGCGGGGTAAAGTTCAACCGATTGAAATACCCCCTCAGTTTGAACGCGTCTATTAAACTATTATTTTAGTAGTATTTTTTTAGTGTTCTTCTAGATATGTGCCATCTTTCTGAACATGATATAAAGGTATTGTTCTCACGGTCTAGCACCGCCCGTGAGAACAATCATGTATTACATAGGTACAGATTGATCGTTTCCTTGTGCTGTAGCTTTTTCAGTTTTAACAATAGAACGGTCACATAATACAACGAATGGATAGTAAATTACCATTGCGATTACAAAGTTGAGTAACTGGAGAATTGCACCTGAAATATGTCCACCTGTTACAAGGTAACCACTAATAATTGGTGGTGTTGCCCACGGAATCATCGCAACTGTTTTGGGCACCATTCCTAAAGAAATCGCTGTATAAGAAGTAATTACTAATACAATTGGTGTCACAATAAATGGAATAAATAAAATTGGGTTTAAAATAATCGGTGTACCAAAGATTACTGGTTCATTAATGTTAAATGCACCTGGTCCAATTGATAATCGGGATACGCCACGCATTTGTGCGCTTTTCGCTACAATTAATACAACTACTAAGAATGCTAATGTTGCACCAGAACCACCAAGATATACGAATGTATCAAAGAATGGCTTTGTAATAATGTTTGGAACATCAAATGCCGACACACCATCTTGGAATAATTTTATATTTTTTTCTAACGCTGGTAAGTATAACGGCTCGATGATACCACCAACGATGTTTGGACCGTGTAAACCAAAGAACCAAAGAAGATGAACAAGAATTACAATAACAATTGCACTTGGTAATGTACCCGCTAAACCTTGTAATGGTAATTGAATTGTATTAAAGATAAATTCATGAACACTTGTACCTGCTAATTTCACAGCTAATTGAATACTTGCAACTACTGTCAAAATCACAAATGCTGGAACTAACGCTGCAAAAGAGCGAAGAACAGCTGGTGGTACTCCATCTGGCATTTTGAAAGTAATCTCTCTTTGTACAAAGAAACGGAATGCTTCCGTAACAAGAAGTGCTACAATGATTGCTACGAATAAACCTTGTGCTCCTGTCCAAACTAAATTTAATCCGCCCTCTTTTGGTGTTGTTGGTGTAAGAATAATTAACGCACCAAATGAAATAATACCTGCAGACAATCCATCAACACCGTAAGATTTTGCTAAGTTGTAACTTGTTGTAAACGCTATAATTAATGCTAAAATTGCGAAAGAACCAGTCCACATTCCTCCGCCTATCTGCTTCCACGTTTCACCAAACAAATCTTTCATGAAACTTTGAAAAGCTTCAGATGGAAAGCCATTAACAAGCGACGCTAGGGCACCAACTAAGATAAGCGGCATAACTGCAATAAATCCATCACGGATCGCGGCTAAATGACGTTGTGATCCGATTTTACCAGCGACTGGAACAATATACTTTTCCATAAATGCAATAAACTTTTGCATTCTTTCTTCCCCCCTAATTATTTTTTAAGTGTTAATGCGTGATCTAAAACTGCCTCTCCATTCATCATGCCGTAATGCATTGGATTGATAACATCGATACCAACATTTCTCTCATCAGCAAGCGCTTTCATTGAAGAGAGCATATAACGAACTTGTGGTCCTAGTAATAATACATCTGCTTCATCAATGTTGTTTTTTACTGCATCCCCAGATACAGCCCAGATCTTTCCTTCTAGACCGCGAGCTTTTGCAGCCTCTTCCATTTTTGTAACTAGTAAGCTTGTAGACATTCCTGCTGAACAACAAAGTAAAATATTCATTAATAAGTCCCCCTATGCATGTAAACTATTTTTGTTATTTATTTTTCTTTACACCTTTTATTATTGCAATTGCCGTGCCAACTTTTCAAACCGCCTAAAATCAACGTTCTCCTAAGTGTTTTTTATTGTGTGTTATCGCTTTCAAAAAGTGTGTTATTTAAAATATCGGTAGTGTGTTATAAAACAACACGCTTTTAACACATATCTGTATAAAAATAGATTGGTGTTTAGTTGTCTAGTCGTGTGGGAAAACAAAAAATAAAATATTTTTACAAATAAATTTTATTTTGGCTTTTCACTTTGTAATAAACTAGTGTTTCATATTCCAAAAGAATAGATTGTCCAATCTAATTCTATTTCTTTACATACAATAAGATAAAACATTTTTTATACAAGAAGTATGGAACATGCCACATTCGGCAGACATATAATTGTAGATTTTTTCTCTATTAAATGCTTGTGAATTTTTAGAACAACATTTAATAACTGCATCTGTTATATGTGGTGCTACTGTTCTATCTGTAAGCGAAAAAATATTTCACCCATATGGCGTTACTATATTAATTTTACTAGCAGAGAGCCACATCTCTATTCACACATATCCAGAAAAGGGCTTCGCAGCAATCGCCTATTATACATGCGGTACAGCAGTTGATCCACAAAAAGCGCTTAACTATATATTAGACATTTTAAAACCGAAGCGATTTTATATAAAAAAATTGCTTCGAGGTATAGGAGAAATAACGAATATGAGCTAATTCTTATTTTTATTCTTCTACTAAAAGGAGGTTCCGCTACAATAACAGGACCATCAGTGATAATCCACTGATGGTCCACACCCATCTATCATTCAAATATTGGCGATTCGAAAACCTACAATAAAGAATTAACCTCCTGTAAACCTACTTCAATCCACTATTCAATCCCTCAATTTTTTTCTTCCAATACATTGTCATCGTAAACCAGATAATGAAGTAAATAACGATAAAGCTACCTATGCAAATCAGAATGGGAACAAGTTGACTTGGAACCCAACCAATCCAAATTGCAATCGGTAAGAATGTTCCTAGTAAAATGATAAAGTGAATCATCGTTTGCTTCAAAATGCTCCATTCTTCTCTCTCAAACACAAAGGAAGCAAACGAGAAGATCATCCCTACAATATTTGCTGTTACAAGGTGGGTAAGTAATGTCTTTGTCTCTAATACATCCATTCCATTTGCATAACCGATTCCTAAAAACAATAAGCTATACACCATCGCCATCGCCATTCCTGCAATCACTTTAGCGCCTATTCTATCAAACAATGTAATCATCATATATCTCTAACCTCCTCCTATATTCAATGCTTCTTTAATAAGTGGCACATATTTTCTTGAAACATACTCTTTCATTCCATTTGAAAAGTGTGCACACATACTGCCACTAAAAGACATTTCAAAACTTGTTACATACTGCAAGTTAGCTAATGTAGACTTTGAGAATCTCACAAAGCGATCACCCTGTAATTTTGTTTCTAACTCATACAAACGTGATTTCACTTCAAGACTTCCTTTCGTCGTTTGCGCCATTATCTTTCGACCCTCTGCATAAAACCAATAAATATCTTTCGGTTCTAACAAATAATATTGCTGTTCCGAAATTCCAACAATTTGCTTCACACCTCCACCTTCTATCCTTTTTAAAAGATGCTGAACTTCGTCTGTTACTTCTTTTGTCTTTACAATAATCTCTATTTCATCTTGTGATGGATCTAATTCAAGGTGAATCTTCACTACCTCCACCTCCCTTACACTTTTATTGTTACATATATTTGGAAAAAATAAATAGATTGCTACATAAGTGGTATCACCCTCGACATAACTGACACTTTTTCGTACATAAAAAAGACCTTGCATAAGCACGGCCTCATTCTTTCGCTAACATTTTCTTATATAATCCTACAAATTCACTCGCTAATTCCTTCACCGTTATAGCATTCATTAAATGGTCTTGTGCATGAACCATGAGCAGGGTAATCTCCGTCTTTCCCCCCGCAGCTTCCCTCTGTATCAAATCTGTTTGCAAACGATGCGCTTCTTGTAATTCTTGAAGCGCATCCTGTAGTTTAGCGTCCGCCTCTTCAAACTTTCCTCGCTTTGCATAATCAATCGCTTCCATCGCACTGCTTCTCGCATTTCCTCCATGTAAAATTAAATGAAAAGCTTGTGTCTCTAATGTATCCATTTTATCTCTTTACTCCCCTTTTTCTTACGCTACTTTTTGCTTATCCTACACTCTCAAAAATGGTAAATAAAGAATACCATCGTAGCCCCAAAACTTTCTGCACAGATTCATAATTATCATATTTGTTATATCTTTCTTTGCTTGAAAAACGCTGCAGGTTTTAATCCATTCGTGATAATTAAATTGAACTCATGACACCGCCCACCATGGATCGTCATGAATTCCACATGGACAATAATGGATACTGCTAATACATCCACTTTATGTTGTTTCTCAAACCTGTAAGCGATTCCAATAAAACCTATTAAAGACATTATATTAAATGTTGCACTAACTGGATACCCGAACACTTCCTTACAATTACCCCCAAATAAAATAACACTTTATTTGCCACAATTTTGTTATAACTTTCACAAAGTTTCCACAGCGCTTTCTCTTCCTTCGTACTATAATCATGTATGGAAAAGGAGATGGAAACTATGACACAAAATGCCCCGGAATTTAAAGTTTTGCAAAGCATTGCATTTCTTGCTGTTGTTTTGCAAAGTTCCTTACTATATACAATGAATCAAGGACATATTCTACTAGAACAATCTCTTATTATGGGAATGCTATTTAATCTCGCAAAATTTTCAGCACCAGCATTCATCTTCATTGTTGGATTCCATTTAATTCGGCAATACACAAAACAAATGGTTTATACAGAATACCTCTATGAAAAAACAACACACTTACTTGCTCCTTATTTCTTCTGGTCCGTTGTATACCTTTTTACAACAAATCAAGTCGTTACAGTGCAAAGCGGAATAAAAAGCCTATTTCTCGGAACAGCCGCACCCCATCTTTGGTACGTCATCATGATGTTCCAAATTCATTTGTTGTTCCCACTGCTATGCGGATTGTTCTATTGGTTTCAAAAGCGAACACACAATCAGCAAGATATATACCGATACATGACCGTTTTCGCTAGTATGTATTTTCTCTTAATGTGGTATTCTTCTCATTATATTTTTAACGGTGAAGTCTTAACTAGATCAACTGTTTTGCATTATACAGATCGATCTTTCTTCTTTTATTCATTTTACTTTGTCATGGGAGGAATTGCAGCTGTAGCACTTCAAGCTTGGCGTTTATTTGTAATGAAACATATACCGCTCATAACAATCTTATTTTTTATTCTATTCTTATTCATTAACTATGAACTATTTAGCTTTTATGGTGTAGATTCCATTCACCTTACTGTATCTACCTATTTAAAGCCATCCATGTTTCTGTACATTGTATGTGAAATTTTAATATTATACGTACTATCTATCATGATTGTACAGCGACGAGGTTTGTTATATAAAACATTACGTTTTATCGGAAACTACACGTACGGGGCCTATTTAGCGCACTTTTTCTTTTTACAGCTAATTACGAAATTACTATCTCTATTTACATTACAAGCAAATACAATTCTATATAGTCTATCACTATTTCTTTTGACGGTAACATTTTCTATCATCACAATGGTTATATGTAGCACGGTTCCATTCCATACATGGATTACAGGACCTTCTCCCACGCCTGTATTAAAATGGCCTACACTTATACCTTTACTATCGTTAGTAAGAAGTAAAAAATAAGAAGAAGCTGCCTCCGCAAAGAGGCAGCTTCTTCTTATCCAGAAACCTGTTTATTTTTCTTCCTTCTAATATAACAAGGCCATCTACAATAACTGCAGGAGCTGCTATCATCCTTTTACTTCTTATCCATTTTCAATTCCGTCTCAGCTAATAGCGGCAACACGTTATCAAAAATATGCGTGTTGTCCTCTTTCCCAATTACATATCCACCATAAAACCTGCTAAATACGTTGTCATTCCGAAATTCACTCATCCGATTGTATAAATCCTTAGCAAACTTTATATCCCCCGTTTGCAACACATATAGAATGGTTAGCCCATATGCCGCTGGTGATTCAAAATCTACTACTGGCTTTCCTGTATCTAAATCATAACGACCGTATAGCTTTCCATCTTTATGGAATGCTTTTTTAATAAAATCTAAATAGGCTTCGGAAGCAATGCCGCCTAAACTCCGATGATAAGCAACATACGATTGATCAATCAGATTCACCTGTTTTTCATATGTGAACGTGCCATCTGCTTTATATTCTTTCGGGAATGCCCAGCCGCGCCTCGGATAATCCGCTAAAAATTGAATAACTCCTTGATATTGCGTTTCTGAAATTTTTCCGTACTTTTTCATATAAGAGAATGCGCTTGGATTTATGTAGGATGTCGTTAATATATTGTGTTGCATCTCCTTATCCGCATCATAATAATCAACATAGATGTTTCCTCTCTTATTATAACGAAGTACAGCATCACTCACTTGATCCGCAAGATGTTTATACCGCTCTTCTTTATACATTTCATAGGCACGATATAGCTGTTCGATAATGCGAAGATCATCAATGAGAGCATTCGTAGCTGCTTGTCTTTCTCCTGTTTCAGAAATTTTCCATAAAACAATATGGACTGGATGTATAAAATAATTTTGGATAACCTTTACTTGTTCATCAAACAATGATTGATTGTCCATATCAAGCGTATATTGTAGCCATAGTCCTGCTGATTCTGATAATGCTTCACGACCGATTGCCTCGTCCGTTCCTTCCTCTGAATCAGCTATTCGATATGTTGCGAGCGTCCCATTCTCGTTTATCATATGTCTCAAAATAAAATATTCTGTTCGATTCCCTTGTAGTGCAGTCCAAAAAACAATCCCTCCTAAAACCATAAATAAAACTAACGCCACCCATATATACAAATGTTTCCGCACGTTTTCTCACCTCTATAATAAGGCTAACCGTAATCTTGGCAGAACATACGGAAACATTTAAAAGACAATCCTTTAGATTGCCCTTACTTTTTATTCTTTACATACGTTAGTTAGCCTCTTTCGCAGGACGATACAGTAATTGCACAAGGCGATCATATTCACGCCGTGTAATTTCTTTATTGTATAACTTTAATAATAAATCTTTATGCTCTTTCGAAAACGCCATTTTTCTAATGACTTCAGGATACATACAAGGATCCCCCTCCGTTTCACATGAACCTCTTCATTCTGTTGGTCTCAACCCTAAAAAAACAGAACTAACGTTCGTATAAGCATTATAAAAGATTTTGTTCTGAAATACAAATGCAATTACATTTATTCTCTATTTTTTATCTTTTCTAAAGATTTCAAAATTATAATATCATACTCACTTTTTAAAATACATATATATTTTTGGCAGTTTTTTGAATAAATTTTCCAGTTCAATCAGAAAATAATGGCAAAAATGAAGAGGAGTAGAGTTATGGATACTGTTACATTGTCACGGGCTTTCTTTGGATCATCATTAGCATTCCACATTATTTTTGCAACTCTTGGAATCGGACTATCCTTAATGATTTTTATAAGCGAAATATTATATCACTGGAAGAGGGATTCAGATTATGCTGTTATGGCAAAAAGATGGACAAAAGCTTTTGCCATCCTTCTTGGTGTAGCAATTCCTACTGGAACAATTGTCGGTGTACAAATTTCACTTCTTTGGCCCGGTTTCGCCAAAATTGTCGGTCAAGTCATATCTGTTCCATTCCAGATTGAGATTTTCGCATTCTTCTTAGAAGCTTTATTTATGTCCATTTACGTATATGCAGCAGATAAATTACCACCATTCATGAGATTAATCTCACTCTTTTTTGTCATGCTTGGTGCCACGGCATCTGCCGTGTTAATTACTTCAGCAAACACATGGATGAATACACCGGCAGGCTTTTCTATGAATCCTGATGGCTCTGTCTTTAACGTTGATCCGTGGAAGGCATTCTTTAATCCAAGCTTTTTCACAAGCTCCCTTCACGTGGTCATTACGGCTTACGCAACAGGTGCAGCAGTCATTGCTTCTATCGCTGGATTTAAATTATTAAAACGAAATATAAGCCCACGGGAAATTGCTTATCATAAAAAAGGACTATTTTTAGGCCTCGTCGTCACGTTTATTACAGGTGCAACAATGTGGCTTTCTGGACATGAATCAGCAATTGCTCTGCATGAACATTCTCCGGAAAAATTAGCAGCGGCTGAAGCATTATTTCATACAACATCACATGCTCCTCTTGCAATTGGTGGGTTTGTTGATCCTGCAACACATGAGCTAAACTACGCCCTTGAAATCCCAAATATGCTAAGTATGTTAGTTGGATTTAATCCTAATACCGTTGTAAAGGGATTAAATGAATTTCCACAAGAAACGTGGCCACCATTTTATACGCATACGTTCTTTAATTTAATGGTCGGTACAGCTGCATTCACTTTTGCTGTAGCAGCAATCGCTCTTTTATATTGGTACTTTATCTATCGAAAAAAAGGGGCAGAATTACCAAAGTGGCTTCTGTGGGCTACTGCTGCATGCGGACCGATTATGATGCTTGGCATTGAATTTGGATGGGTTTTCAGTTGTAGCGGCCGTCAGCCTTGGACGATTTATGGGATGCAGCGCACAATGGATGCTGCTACGCGGGCTGATTTCGTCGGGCCCTTATTTATTTTATTCATCATCTTATATGTCGGTCTTGGCGCTTTAACGATTTTCGTACTACGAACGTTCTTTAGAAGACATCCATTAAAAAACGATCTAGGACAGCAAGGAGGAGATCCTCGTGCATGAGGAAAGTATTGCGATTATCATCTTATGGGCCATTATCTTCGTATACAGTATTTTAGGTTCCATTGATTTTGGGGCTGGATTTTGGGGCATGGTATACGCGAAGCACCCGACACTAGCCGGAAAGCTTGCCAATCGTTATCTATCACCAACATGGGAAGTCACGAATACATTTCTTGTCTTTGTCGTTGTCGCATTTCTTGGCTTCTTTCCGAAAGCAGCTTTTACACTCGCAACAGTCATGTTCGTTCCTGTAACATTAATTTTAGTTCTCGTTGCTATTCGTAGTACCTTTATGGTGTTTGCTTACTCTGTACCAAAATATGAACACGTCCTGCGCCTCATTTCTGGTATTACTGGGCTCTTAATTCCTGCCTTATTAATTACAGTTTTGCCAGTAACAGAAGGTGCCTATATTACAACCTCTGGTGGAAAAGAAGTTTTATTATATGGGAAACTTCTATCAAGCCCTGTAATCTATTGGTATATGTTGTTCGGATTAACTTCTGAGCTATTCTTATCCTCTCTGTTTCTAGCTGATTTTGCGAGAGAACAGCGCTCAGAAGATACATATCGAATTTACAGACGTAATGCCATCATACTCGGCCCAGCAACACTCGTTACTGCCATCATCGCCCTTGTTGTTATGGACCCAGAAACCCATTGGCTCATGCAAGGATTAATTAAACAGTTTCCGTGGTTCACAGTCTCCATTATTTTATTTGTAATCGGGTATTCTTCCCTTTGGTGGACAAACAAAAAACACGGTTCACTTGGCTGGCCTCGCATCGCTGTGTTAGCAGTTGTTGCACAATATGCATTTGCAAGCTACGCTTATGGCGTTGCACATTTACCGTATATTATCTATCCGGACGTTACCGTATTTACAAGCTTTACAACGAAAGAAACATTCTATGCGCTGCTCATCCTTTATGCAATTGGCATCGCGATCTTACTTCCGGGCTTTATTTTCTTCTGGAATTTATTCTTAAAAGATCGAACATTCCTCAAAGAAAAATAGCAATTAAAAAAGAAGCTACTCCAAACATTTACTGAAAATAGCGATGTTTGGAGACCAGCTTCTTTTTTTATGATCATAAAAAAGTGACCTACTCTTTGTTTTAAACTGGGCATGGGGCTAAAAAAGCTCTGACCGCTTCTATGCTTGGATGGATGCTCTCTCCCACTTTAAAATGTTTCTATATTATTTGTTCATTTTTTATTTATATAAGCACTTCTCTCTATCAAAAAGCACTAGTTATCTCTCTCCTATCTATATTTGCCTTTTAACATCAAATACACATATTCACTAGATTCAGATACATACCTAGTTCTTCTTGTCTTTCTTTGAATATACTACTGTATAAACTTGAGACAAGCTTACATCTATTTGCTTAAGTAAAAAAGAAAGGTAGGTTAACAATGAGTACAGAAATATTGATTACTATCGTCGTCTTCTTCTTGACCATGATTATCATCTTTTGGCGACCACGTGGATTGAATGAAGCATGGCCCGCTGCAATTGGCGCCGGTATCATTCTCCTTACAGGGCTTGTATCAAAACCAGACGTCATGGATATTATTAGTAAAATAGGAGGCGCCTCCATAACGATCTTAGCAACCATTGTTATGGCGGTTATACTAGAAAGCTTCGGCTTTTTCCATTGGTCGGCTGCAAAACTGGCAAACTTAGCAAAAGGTTCCGGCCGCCGTTTATACTGGTACATTCAATTATTATGCTTCCTCATGACACTTCTATTTAACAATGATGGCAGTATCTTAATTACGACTCCAATTCTAATTTTACTTCTTAAAAACCTTCGATTAAAACCACATGAGCAAATCCCATATTTACTAAGCGGTGCTTTAATTGCTACTGCTTCAAGTGCACCAATTGGTGTAAGTAATATCGTAAACTTAATCGCATTAAATATCGTAAACATGACACTTTATATGCACACTGCAATGATGTTTGTTCCGGCAACGCTAGGATTACTATTTATGTCATGGCTCATGTACACTGTGTTAAAGAAAAAATTACCAGAAAGATTACCTGTTTCCTCTTATGATATTGAAGAAATTTTCTTCACAAAAAACTTTCATCCTCTAAAAGGGAGAAATCCCGTAGATACAAAACAAAAACGGACAAAATTCATGTTAAAAGTATTACTTTTCGTATTCCTTATGCGCTGTCTTCTCTTCGTCGCTTCCTTCCTATCCATACCGATTGAAATTGTAGCTGTACTGGGTTCATTCGTTCTTCTTGTGTGGAGATGGTACTATTTACGTACAAATCCTGTCGATATCTTAAAAAAGACACCTTGGCATATCCTAATCTTCGCTTTCTCTATGTATGTTATCATCTACGGCTTGCACAATGCAGGATTAACAGAGCTGCTGGTAAAATGGTGCGAACCCATTGTAAACCAACATCTTCTTTATGCGAGCTTTACAATGGGCGGATTGGTTTCTATCCTCTCTAACATCTTTAACAATCACCCTGCTCTCATGATTGGTACCATTACATTAACTGAGATGGGACTTGATCCAGTCACTCTAAAAACAATCTATCTTGCAAACATTATTGGTAGTGACATGGGATCATTATTATTACCAATCGGTACACTTGCTTCCCTCATTTGGATGTACATCCTAAGAAAAAATAAAATTAAAGTGAAATGGAAAGATTATTTAAGCGTATCACTTATTGTCATTCCGCTCTCAACAATCGTAACATTATTCCTCTTATTCTACTGGGTACAACTTTTCTTCTCCCTCTAAAAAATAATAGCCTCCTTTGCTACCGTCTTAGCAAAAGAGGCTTCTTCTATATTTAAATTAGGTACACGTGATCAATCAAGTAAAAAGGTGCTCGGAAACCATACATATCTCCCGCTATCCGCGGGCACTCTTAGCCTCATCTCAAATTCAATTATTGATATAAGTGACTACCCGCTTCTTTAAATTCTTCCGCTTTCTCTTTCATACCTTTTTCAATTGCTTCTGTTGTTTCTAAATCATTTTCTTTTGCATACTCACGAATGTCATGTGAAATTCTCATACTACAGAACTTCGGACCACACATCGAACAGAAATGAGCTGTTTTTGCCCCTTCTGCTGGTAATGTTTCATCGTGAAAATCCATTGCGCGTTCGGGATCTAAAGATAAGTTAAATTGATCGCGCCAGCGGAATTCAAAACGAGCTTTTGAAAGTGCATCATCACGCTGCTGCGCTGTTTTGTGTCCTTTCGCAAGGTCAGCCGCATGCGCCGCAATTTTATACGTAATAACCCCTTCACGAACATCATCTCTGTTCGGCAAACCTAAATGCTCTTTCGGTGTCACATAGCAAAGCATTGCTGTGCCAAACCAACCAATCATTGCTGCACCAATCGCAGATGTAATATGGTCATAACCAGGTGCAATATCCGTTGTTAAAGGTCCGAGTGTATAGAACGGTGCACCTTGGCAAATCTCAAGCTCTTTATCCATGTTTTCTTTAATTAAGTGCATCGGTACATGACCTGGCCCTTCAATCATAACTTGAACATCATGCTTCCAAGCAATTTTTGTTAACTCACCAAGCGTTTCAAGCTCAGAAAATTGCGCCTCATCATTTGCATCTGCAATCGAACCTGGACGTAATCCATCTCCTAAAGAGAAAGAAACATCATATTGTTTCATAATTTCACAAATCTCTTCAAAATGAGTGTATAAGAAGTTTTCTTTATGATGGAATAAACACCACTGCGCCATAATGGACCCACCGCGTGAAACAATTCCTGTCGTACGTTTTGCAGTGATTGGAATGTAACGAAGCAGCACACCTGCATGAATTGTAAAGTAATCCACACCTTGCTCCGCTTGTTCAATTAACGTATCACGATATACTTCCCACGTTAAATCTTCAGCAATTCCATTTACTTTTTCTAGCGCTTGATAAATTGGTACTGTTCCAACCGGTACAGGAGCGTTACGGATAATCCATTCACGAGTTGTATGAATGTTTTTCCCTGTTGATAAATCCATAATGGTATCTGCGCCCCAGCGAGTTGCCCATGTCATCTTCTCTACTTCTTCTGCAATGGAAGAAGAGACAGCAGAGTTTCCGATATTCGCATTTACCTTCACATGGAAATTGCGGCCAATAATCATCGGTTCTGCTTCTGGGTGGTTAATGTTTGCTGGTAAAATAGCGCGTCCTTCTGCAATCTCTTTACGTACAAATTCAGGCTCTACCCCTTCACGAATCGCAACATATTCCATCTCAGATGTGATGATCCCCTTACGAGCATAGTGCATTTGCGTTACATTTGCTCCTTTTTTTGCGCGAAGTGGTTTACGATCCATTTGCGGGAACACAGGTGTATGATTAGATGCGACTTTCACACCATCATCTTCCGGCTTAATTTCTCGTCCTTCATACTCTTCCACTTCTCCGCGCTCAACAATCCAGCGACGGCGAGGCGATGGAATTCCTTTCTCTAGCTCTACTTTGTACTTAGGGTCTGTGTACGGACCACTCGTATCATAAACACGAATTGGTGGATTTGGTACACCGTTTGTATCACTTTGTTCAATCTCACGCATTGGTACTTTCATACCTTCATGCGGCCCATCAACATAAACTTTCTTACTCCCTGGTAAACTCGACTTCAATTCAATTTGTTCAGCTGAAACAGATTGCTTCATAATTTGTGTTTCCTCCCCTTTATCATTTCAGGCAAATCTAACTTGCACCGAATCTTGAGCCAATTTCTGTGCAACTCGATTCTCACTTCAGCGACGTTTTGCCGCTTTCGGTTTACTTAAGATCCAGCTTGAGCGGCTAGAATGATCGTTGGCTTCGTTTCTTCAACTGAGGTAAAACACACCTCTTCGGCTGAAACTCCATCCCCCTCCCATTCTGAAAGAGCCGCTTTCGCCTTACTTGTGACAAGGACAAGAACTAGTGGCCAGCGCATGCCAAAATAAAAAGAGCCAGATCCATAGTAAAACAAGGACCTGGCTCATAAAGACATAGTTATGTAAAGCCGTTAACTTCCCTACGCTGGTACGAGCCAGATCAGGTCCAAAGGGTTAAGAAGTTATCGCGCTTCTCTCTCAGCCTAAGCATCACTTAGGCACCCCTAGTTTATCACTGATTTAATTTTCAATACTTTCCCATCATACACGATAATCAGAAAAATGCAAAGGCATGAGTTGCAATTTTTATCTATCGTTTTTTTGTCTGCTAATCGATATACCTGATAGAACCAATGATTATTAGCCCTCACCAATCGGGCTCTTATGGGCAGTTGATCTATCACCTAGCTTCTTTGTTTCCGCTAAATTTTGAGGTGGGAGCCAAAACTTATTCATGTTCAAATAAAATCATATCATCCGTCTACAATTAATAGAGATTTCTACTTATTACACGGATTATAATACGGTTTCGTGTTATAATTTTCTAAAAATTACTATTTTTATATATTTTATTTATAAGAACAATTCAGTTAAAGTCAAAACACATAAAAAATTAGTCATATTATTTATGCACATATATCAAGTATAGTTTAGATCAGGAGTGAAATTATAATGGGGTGTTTGGGGTCTATCTTCAGGTTTATATTTTGCGCAATATGTATTATTTTTGTCTTTTGGTTTGGAGGCACGTCAATTATGGCCTTTTTTTCTGCTCTGTTTGGGGGCAGTTGGATGCACTTCTGGACATTATTTTCTATCTGGGTTGTTGCCAATTACGGAATCGGTTGGCTGTTTGAAGTTCACTGGAAAGATGAGGACGCGGGCGACGAATTCTTTTTAAATTTTATTCTTTTTATCAGCATACTTATTTATAGGGGAGTTAATAAACTTGGGAGAGTGTTCATCCGAGGATGAATAGTCTCTCAGCGTAACCATTTAGTTAAGGTTATGAAACAAGCCAGGTGCTTTCAGCACCTGGCTTGTTTGTGTTAAGTTGACGGCTTATACCCACCTAAAAGCTTACGGTATCATCCACGTTAAATAGTAGGCTTGTACATATGTCATAATCCCAACAATCACTACAAAGAATAGACTATGTTTTACTGTAAAGCGGAATAAATCAGATTCTTTTCCAGCAAGTCCTACTGCTGCACACGCGATTGCAATCGATTGCGGAGAAATCATTTTACCCGTTACACCACCTGTTGTATTTGCCGCAACAAGCAGTACTTCTTTTACACCAACTTGCTGCGCTGTAATCGCTTGTAAGTTGGAGAATAGTGCGTTTGCTGATGTATCTGATCCTGTTAAGAATACACCTAGCCAACCAAGGAATGGTGAGAAGAACGGGAATAATCCACCTGTTCCCGCTAATGCTAACGCAAGTGTTGACGATAAACCAGAATAGTTTGCGATGAATGCGAATCCTAATACTAAACCGATAGATAGAATCGGCATCTTTAATTCTTGTAATGTTTCTGCAAATGTTTCTACAGCCTGTTTTGCACTCATTTTTAGTACAAGGATAGAAATAATACATGCAATTAAAATCGCTGTTCCTGTTGCTGACAAGACATCAAGCTTTAATATCGCCTCATAAGGTGTTGGTTTATTTACAATTGGCTCTGCTTTCATTACTAAATTGTGCAGACCTGGAATTTGGAACTTAAAGACAAGACTTTCTAATGCCCCACCTGGAGCAAATAACGCTTTGAAGAAACTTTGACTCCAAATAACTACCATCACTGTCAAAATAATAAATGGTGACCAAGCTTTTACAACTTTTCCTGCTGTTAATTTCGGCATAGATGCAACTGTCGTTGCTGCTGCCACTTCATTATTTTCTTGATTAGATTGATAGATTTCTTTCGGCTGCCATACTTTTAGGAATAACGATAAACATATTAAACTCACAAGCGCTGATGTAATATCCGGAAGTTCTGGCCCTAAAAACGTTGCTGTAATAAATTGTGTAATTGCAAATGAACTACCTGCTACAAATAACGCAGGCCATGTTTGTTTTATACCTTTGAAGCCATCCATTAAAAATACGATAAAGAATGGAACAAATAGTGATAAGAATGGTAATTGGTGCCCAGCCATTTGGCCGATTTTGTGAGGATCAATACCCGTTACTTGCCCCGCAACTGTAATCGGAATCCCCATTGCTCCAAACGCTACTGGTGCTGTATTGGCAATTAAGCAAAGTCCAGCTGCATATAGCGGATTTAAACCAAGACCAGCAAGAAGTGCTGCCGTAATTGCTACCGGTGCGCCAAATCCTGCTGCCCCTTCTAAAAATGCACCAAATGAAAAACCAATTAAAATAACAAGTAAACGATGATCATTTGTAATCGATAGTACGGATGCACGGATGATATCAAATTGTCCTGTTTTTACTGAAATTTTATATAAAAATACCGACATTACAATAATCCATGCAATTGGCCATAATCCATATAAAAATCCATATCCGGTTGCAGCCATCGCCATTGTAAACGGCATTTTATACGCAAATAGCGCAACTAGAATTGTCAATACAACCGTAATAAATCCTGCCACATAACCCTTCATACGAAAAACTGCTAAAGCCAAGAAAAAAAAGATAATTGGAATAAGTGCTACCGCTGCAGAAATCCAAATGTTACCGAACGGATCGTAAACTTGTGTCCATGTGCCCATTGTCCTCTCCCCTTCTGTAATCCCCTGTTTTAAGATTCTTATAGTCCTATCAATAGACTACCTGGTCATCATACCTTTAAACCTAAAATAAAAAACGTTTTCGGAAAACGTTTTCGGAAAACGTTTTCATTAACTATATTTATACTTTACCATATCATTTTCTTTTAAAAAAGATTTTTCTGATTATTTTTCGTTTCATTACACGTTTATAAATAGGAAAAAAAGTAAGTTTCATTCTTCCTTCATTTTTTAAAAAAACGTTTGATTAATGAAAAAAAAGAATATCATATCAATGCATTTCACTTTAAACAAACGTTTGATTAAAAGTCTTATATTCCGTTCTACATAATAAAAAAGAAAAAACACTCGCAATTTGCAAGTGCCTTATCTTCTTCGTTTTCTCTTCTTTCGCCTTATAAGCTTTTTCCGGCGCGTGTTCAATCGATCCGCTATAATATGAAGTGCACTCGCAGCAATGACTCCAATTACAAATGTTGTTAAAGCAACATCATATTCCTTTGCAATCTCGAGCAACCTTCCGTCTAATACCGTTTTATTTAATATGTATAGGAATGGAGAAAAGACGAGAAGCATATACAATATACGAATAAGATCCCCGATTACTAGCGTGTGCGTCAAAAAAGAACGATGTGGCATCACACATTGATACGGATACCAAAAAATACGAAGCAACCCCCATTTATTATAGGCGCTACTATGAATATCCAAATCTGGTGTTAAGAAAAACGTGCCAATTAAAAATCCTATGGCAAAAGTGAGTAAAAAATCAAAATTTGTTAGTCCATACGAAACAAGCATAAACAAAACGATCGGAAGAGAAAGTAAGTTTATTTTCGTATGTGTTTTTCCTGATGGCATAGTACACTTCCTCACTTACTGATCTAACTTTTGATCGATAAACGATGTGTCTATATCCGAACCAAACCAATCCACTAACTTTATCCGTGCTTTTTCTTTTACATCTTCATTTACATACATAGATGCTTGCAAAAGTGCAGCTATTAAAGCACCTAAATCATCCGTATAACCAATTCCAGCGAAAAAGTCCGGAATCGCATCAATCGGCGCAATAAAGTAAGCGAGTGCTCCAATAATAATTGCCTTTACTCGCTTCGGAACATCCGGTCTTTGCATAACGTAAAACAGCAATAAGCTCGCATAAATAACCGATTGTCCCGCTTGTTTCGCTACATGTTTCACTTTATTCCAAAACGCTTCAACTGAAAATTTCCGTTCCATATAAAGGCCCCCATGTTTTGTTTTTTTTATTATACGCAAAAAGTAAATACGCCTTCAAAAAGAAAAACAGCCTCATTAGTCAATAAAAAGTTCATCAAATATACACATAACCGATCCATGAAAACTTATTGTAACAGACAATAGCAAAAAGAACAAGTGTTCGTAACTATTTCCCTCTATTAATTCTAACTTTAGTAAGGTTTTTAACATATAAATCACAGCTATGAAAACAAAAGAAAACCTACTCTCTTTCCCTCACTTTGTTTTAAACTTGGCATCGGGCTGAACCGCTTCTACGCTCAGGCGGATGCTCTCTCCTCTCTAAAAAGAAAGTGGATTTCAATATTTCTCAATATATAATGTTCTATTTCTCTTACTATTCTTTATTATCTTTGTTATATTTTCTAGTTGACGAGCATATAAACCAATGTTAAAGTTTTCTCTGGCAGCAACAATAAAAAATACAAAAAATGTAAAATGTTATAGTGTTTCTAAGAATTGAATTTTGTTGTATAATACAAAAATGACGTTATACTTATGTATCAACAAACAAAATGGCAGGAAACCAAAAGGGTATGCATAGTTAAAGTCGTATATGAGAGATATAGAAACCTCTACTCATGGCCAAGAAAACTATGTATTTTTTATTTTAGCACTTTTCGCTCAAAAATCGACCAAGCCTGATAGAGAAAGGGTGGAAATGGATGAAGGAATCTTTAAAGTCACAATTTCTTAATGTGCGCTTTACTTTGTTCGTTGCTTTGGCTGTATGGCTAAAAACTTACATCATAACGCGTACAAGTTTTGATTTGAAACTTGAATCTTTCATGCAAGAATTTATCTTATTCATTAGTCCATTAGCAGCATCATTACTGCTTGTGGGTCTTGCATTATTCGCAAAAGGAAAGAAACGTAATTATATAGCACTTGGAATTGATTTTATTTTAACAATCGTTCTTGTTGGTAACGTAATGTTCTACGGGTTCTACAATGACTTCGTTACTTTACCGGTACTTGGGCAAACATCCAACTTCGGACAGCTCGGTTCTAGTGTGAAAGAACTATTTAATTACAAAATCATCGTTGCATTTGCTGATATTATCATCTTCTCTGTTCTATTAAAGAAAAAGAAGAACTTTGCAAGAACTGAGCGCGTATCACGTCCAATGCGTTCTTTATACTTCGTATCAACGATCGCTGTTTTCTTTGCAAACTTAGGTCTTGCAGAAACTGAGCGTCCAGAACTATTAACACGTTCATTTGACCGCGTTATGCTTGTAAAAAACTTAGGTTTATATACTCACCAATTATACGATCTTGGCTTACAAGCAAAATCAAGTTCACAAAAGGCATTTGCTGATGGTAGCAAATTACAAGAAGCAGAAAACTATGTGAAAACAAACAAAACGAAACCGGATCCAAATATGTTTGGTGCTGCGAAAGGGAAAAACGTAATCGTTGTTTCTCTTGAATCCTTGCAAACATTCTTAATTGGTGCACAAGTAAATGGTCAAGAAGTTACACCATTCTTAAACCAATTTGCAAAGGAAAGTTATTACTTCGATAACTTCTTCCATCAAACTGGACAAGGGAAAACATCGGATGCTGAATTCTTAGTAGATACATCTCTATATCCGTTAGACCGCGGTGCTGTATTCTTTACACATGGTAATAACGAATATACTGCAACTCCAGAAATTCTGCGTCAGCAAGGGTATTACACAGCTGTATTCCACGCAAACAACGCAACATTCTGGAACCGTAACATCATGTATCCTGCACTTGGTTACGATCGTTACTATAATGAGCTTGACTACAAAATCACACCAGAAACAAAGTTAAACTGGGGATTAAAAGATATCGAGTACTTTGATCAATCAGTGGATATGTTAAAACAAGTGAAGAAGCCATTCTATACTCGCTTCCTTAGTTTAACCAACCACTATCCATTTACGTATGACGATAGCACAAAATTAATCGAACCTTACAACTCTGGTGACGGAGTGTTTGACCGTTACATGGTAACAGCTCGTTACTTGGATGAAGCACTGAAAAACTTTATTGAACGCCTAAAAGCAGAAGGGCTATATGATAACTCTGTTATCGTCTTCTACGGTGACCATTACGGTATTTCTGAAAACCATAACCGCGCAATGGCACAATTCTTAGGCAAAGAAGAAATTACAACATTTGATCATATGAACTTACAACGTACACCGATGTACATTCATGTTCCAGGTCAAAAAGAAGGTAAAACAATTTCAAAACCAACAGGTGAAATTGATATTAAACCAACAATTCTAAACTTACTTGGTGTTGATTCAAGCAATGACATTAGCTTTGGTCATGATGTATTCTCACCAGATTATAAATCATTCGTTGTTCTTCGCGATGGAAGCTTTATAACAGAAAAATATATGTACACAAACACTACATTCTATGATCGCATGACAGGCGAAGTTGTAGAAGTACCAAAAGAAGAAGCTCAAGCAATGATTGATCGTGCACAAAATGAACTGCGCATGTCTGATAAACTCATTGAGGGCGACCTACTCCGCTTCTCTGAAAGTAACAAAATTAAAACAGGCGAAGTAAAAACGGCTATTAAAGAAGACAAAAAAGACGCTGAGTAATCTCAGCGTCTTTTTTCTACATTTGTATGATAAAATTACACAATCTTCACCAAATATTTACATAAAATTCATAATACATCTCTATAATAAAACTTGTAAACAATGTTCTGCCTATCCCCCGCCTATCATTTCACAGCTTTGTGAAAAGTCCCCTTGGGGGAGTAACAGAATCATTTGTGTAACAATGCCTTTGGTGTTACTTTGAAGTAACACTCATTGTCTTAGTAAAGCCGATCGATCGGTTTACTATTTACCTTTCTAGGCTATGCCAAGACAATATCCCTATGAAATGAGCTACCCTCCTTATGCGACATTCTATATGAATGTCGCTTTTTTTATTTCTAAAAAGCAGGATTCTTATTTCTCATTTACGAATTGATATATGCGAAATGCATTAAGGTGGAAATTCTATCATTTTTTCATCTTCCGCTAATGGAATATCCTCACCAATCGTTTTATTACAACTATCACCTACAAACGATTCACCACTCATCATTCAAACAATTAAGAAAGGATGGGAAGTAAAATGGCGTACGAAAGATTTGTATTATGGAATGATCAAATTATTGATACAAATAAAACAGAGCCGTACATACAATTAGAAGAACGCGGCTTACAATTTGGAGATGGGGTCTATGAAGTAATTCGTATTTACAAAGGAAACATTCATTTATTAGACCCACATTTAACAAGATTATACCGTTCAATGGATGAAATAGAATTAACATTACCTTGCTCTAAAGCAGAACTTATTACCTTGCTTTACAAATTACTTGAAAATAATACATTCCAAGAAGATGGTACGATCTACTTACAAGTTTCTCGAGGAGTACAACATCGTGTACACACATTTTCTTTTGATGTAACCCCAACAATCTATGCTTATATCTCCAAAAAAGAACGACCCGCTTTATGGATTGAATATGGAGTACGTGCTATCTCAGAACCTGATACACGTTGGCTCCGCTGTGACATTAAATCCTTAAATTTATTGCCAAATATACTGGCTGCCACAAAAGCAGAACGTAAAGGGTGTAAAGAAGCCCTTCTCGTGCGTAATGGAATTGTTACAGAGGGTAGTTGCTCGAATTTTTTCCTAGTAAAAAAAGGGATTCTTTATACACACCCTGCCAACCATTTAATTTTAAACGGGATTGTCCGCCAATACATTCTCTCTTTAGCAAACAAACTACAACTTCCTGTACAAGAAGGACTATTCAGCATTCGTGATGTCTATAATGCTGACGAATGCTTCTTCACAGGAACAACTGTAGAAGTTTTACCTATGACGCATCTTGATGGAACTGCTATCCAAGATGGCCAAGTTGGACGAATTACCAAATTACTACAAAAAACATTTATGCAGAGCTTTTCAACTTCTAACATCTCATTACCTTAAACACGGACGATGTCATATTAACTATACATTAATATATGTGTTTTCATTTAAAATCAAGGTAAAGAATACACCTTGATTTTTTTTGTAATACTTTTGACATATTCAGATTCCCGCATAAACCTTGACAGTAATCGACATGCCTTTTAGAATTTTTAACAGTTGGTAAATATTTCATCACTATATCACAGACAGAAAGGAATCGACAAAACATGAAAAAATATCTTGCCGGTCTTGCGGCAGTGTCTGTAGCGGGAGGCGCAGCCCCGACATTAGATAGCGTTCAAGCTGCCCCTGAAAACACTCAGAAACCTGCTGCACAAGCTGTTCAAGCTGCACCACAAAACAATTCAAACTACACAGTAACTGCTGACGTACTACACGTGCGCTCAGGGTCCAGTACTTCTCACGACATCATCTCTCGCGTATACGAGGGACAAACATTAAACGTAATCGGTGAAGAAAACGGTTGGGTTAAAATTAATCATAATGGTAAAACAGGTTATGTAAGCGGAGAATTTGTATCCAAAAATGGTGCAAAACCAAACGTAAGCACAGGTGGTAAAAACAAAGTTACTGCTGACGTATTACGTGTTCGCACAAGCCCAGATCCTTCTAGTTCTATTATGGGACGTGTATACGAGGGACAAACATTAAACGTAATCGGTGAAGAAAATGGTTGGGTTAAAATTAGCCATAATGGTAAAACAGGTTATGTAAGCGGAGAATTTGTATCTGGTGCTTCTTCAAATAATGGAACAGCGGTTAAACCTGCAAACGGAAATTATACTGTGAGCGTATCTTCCCTTCGTGTTCGTACAGGCCCTAGTATTTCTCATACAGTTTTAGGATCTGTTCATAAAGGACAAGTTGTACAAGTTGTTGGCGAAGTTCAAGATTGGCTCAAAATTAACTACGCAGGACAAACAGCATATATTAGCAAAAACTACGTAACAAAAGGCGGTTCTAGTAACAATACTAACCAAGGTAACAATGAGCAAGAAAATAACAATACAACTGTTCGAACTGATGGTACTTACGTTGTTAACGCAACATCTTTACGTGTTCGTACAGGTCCAGCTGAATACCATGGTGTGCTTGGTGGCGTATTAAATGGGCAAACATTAAACGTAATTGGCGCAGAGAATGGCTGGTTCAAAATCAATCATCACGGTAAAACGGGTTATGTGAGCAGCAAGTATGTGACATTCGTTAAAGGCGGCACAACTACACCCGAAAAACCACAGCAACCACAAACAACTGTTGGCGAATACTACATTAACGTAGCCGCATTAAATGTACGCAGCGGCGAAGGTACAAATTACAGCGTAATTGGTGCTCTTCCACAAGGCCAAAAAGTACAAGTTATTTCTGAACATTACGGCTGGAGCAAAATTAACTACAACGGTCGCACTGGCTATGTAGGAACTCGCTACCTATCTAAAACACCAGTTGGTGGCGCTGTAAACAATAATCCTAACAACAATAACAACCAAAATAACAATAATAATAACCAAAATAATAACAATACAGGTAACACAAGTGGCGATATGTCTTCTATCCTTGCATATGCAAAATCAATGCAAGGTGTACCATATGTATGGGGCGGTACTTCTGCTAATGGCGTTGACTGTAGTGGTTATATTTTCCATGTATATAACAAATTCGGTCATAACATTAGCCGTCAAAGCGTTGCGGGATATTGGAGTAGCTTACCAAAGACTTCAAATCCACAACCAGGTGACTTAATTTATTTCCAAAACACTTATAAGCCGGGTCCTTCGCATATGGGTATTTACCTTGGTGGTGGATCATTCATTCAAGCTGGCGACAAAGGCGTAAAAATTGTTTCAGTAAATAATTCTTATTGGAGCAGCCACCTCTTAGGATATACAAAAGCACCTTAAATCATAGTTTCAGGGTCTTCTAGAATACTAGAAGGCTCTTTTTTATAGATTAATATAAAAGCTTCTATCCATGGCCGGATCCTCTCTCCTATCCTAAAAGAAAGGTTTTTTGTTATTTTTTCTATTGGTGTTTCTACAAATATGTTTCTCTCCCCTTATTTCATGCACTATATTCTATAAAAACAGCTCATAACGTTATAATAATGAATATATTCCCCTAAATAACATAACCTCTATAAGATTGATATGTGCTTTCTTAAACAATTTTCTTTCTATTTAAACTTTTCGGTAGACGTTTGACCTCTGATGTCCGGTATGATACGTTACTTAAGATGCTATTTTCGTTGAGTATAGACATCTGTTATGTACACTTTTTTACTATGAGAAAGGAGATTTACACTGTATGAATGTTTTATGGGGAATTGGCGGCGTGATTGGAGTTTTAGCAATCGCTTTCTTATTATCTTCCAACCGCAAAGCTATAAATTGGCGCACAATTTTAATCGCGCTAGCATTACAAATTACGTTTTCTTTCATCGTGTTACGATGGGATGCTGGAAAAGCTGGCTTAAAAGTTGCTTCTGACGGCGTTCAAGGCTTAATCAATTTTTCTTATGAGGGAATTAAATTCGTCGTTGGGGATTTAGTAAACGCAAAAGGTCCTTGGGGCTTCGTCTTCGTAATTCAAGCACTACTTCCAATTGTATTTATTAGTTCATTAGTAGCAATCTTATATTATTTTGGTATTATGCAAAAATTCGTTAGTATCGTTGGTGGTGCATTAAGCAAACTTCTTGGAACTTCTAAAGCAGAAAGTTTAAATGCAGTAACAACTGTTTTCTTAGGACAGACAGAAGCACCAATTTTAATTAAACCGTACTTAACACGTCTAACAAACAGTGAATTCTTCACAATTATGGTAAGCGGTATGACAGCTGTTGCTGGATCGGTTCTTGTCGGTTATGCAGCAATGGGAATTCCGCTAGAGCACTTATTAGCAGCAGCAATTATGGCAGCACCATCAAGCTTATTAATTTCAAAACTAATTATGCCAGAAACAGAAAAACCAGATAACAATGTACAACTTTCTACAGAGCGTGAAGATGCTAACGTTATCGATGCAGCAGCACGCGGTGCATCTGAAGGTATGCAGCTTGTTATTAACGTTGCAGCAATGTTAATGGCGTTCATCGCATTAATCGCTGTATTAAACGGCCTATTAGGCTGGGTTGGATCTTGGTTCCATATTAAACTTAGCCTTGATTTAATCTTTGGTTACTTATTATCACCATTTGCCATCTTAATCGGTGTTTCACCAAACGAAGCTGTACAAGCTGCTGGTTTCATCGGTCAAAAACTCGCAATCAACGAATTCGTTGCTTACGCAAACTTAGGACCACATATGGCAGAGCTGTCTGATAAAACAAATATGATCTTAACATTTGCAATTTGCGGCTTTGCAAACTTCTCTTCTATCGCAATTCAATTAGGTGTGACAGGGACACTTGCCCCTTCTCGCCGTAAACAAATTGCACAGCTAGGGATTAAAGCAGTAATCGCTGGAACACTAGCGAACTTCTTAAACGCAGCTGTTGCAGGTATGATGTTCTTATAATAAACAGTGAGCTGATCCGAACTTTCGGGTCAGCCTTTTTTATGAATGTATCCTCCCCCTTCTAGCACATATTACATATAAAAACCTATTTGTTAGGAGGTACACCAATGAAGAAAACTCCCAATCAAATCATACTGTTATGGATAGTTCAAATTTTATTCTATTTCACCACAGTCCATATAAACTCCTATCCTTATGCTTTTTTCTTCACAATTATTTATGTACTCATCAACTTACTCTTTCTATTCATTTCAAATAAATTCGCTTTCATTTTGTTTATTGCTGGAACTCTCCTCTCCGTCTTCTATTTATTTTATGAAGCATGGTTATATTTATGGAGTACTTCCACACAATTTTCCTATATCATCGTTCATTTCCTAACAATCGCAAATTTCTTTCTTATTTATATATCGACCTATATGTTAAAAAAACTCGTGAATGAAAATAGACGCCTGCGAAAGCAAGTTCAAAAGCTCGAACAATACATTGGAGAAACAAAGCTATTAACAAGACAAGAATTTGAAAAACGTGGTTTATTGCTCGAAACTGCTATGAAAAGACGTAGTGAAACGGGAATGCTCATCTACTTTTCGTTTTCCTCTTTTAGTAGCTATACGAGACATAGCGTCATGGATCACGTTGCCTCCCTCCTACTCGATACATTGCTAAGTGATTTTGATTTAGTTGGAAAATATGATGATAATACATTGGTCATTTTACTTCAAAATATAAATGAAGATGGTGTAAATATCGTCCTCAAGCGTCTTGAACATAAATGGGAAGAATGGTTCACAGAAGAGGCTATTTCAAAAATCAAAATAAAACAAGAACAGCTTGGAAGGAAGGTATTAACAACATGATGACACTTATTCTTCTTCTGTTATTTCTTCTATTTTGTCTGCTTGTTTTTTGGATTAGTACTATCTTTTCTATTAAATATGTACTTATTTTTACAGCCTTCTTATTTTCAGGCTTACTCGTCTATTATTCCTTACTAACAATTGCCGGCCTTGTTCATCGGCATCGCAAATTAAAGGACCGTACATTGGAACATTATCCGAGCGTGGATATTCTAATTCCTGCTCATAATGAGGGCGTTGTTATTATGGATACGTTAGCCGCGATGGCAAATATCGAATATCCTGGAAAACTTACGATTTATTTATTAAATGATAATTCCAAAGATGAAACCGGAGAGATTAGCGATGAATACGATAAGGTATATGCTCATATAAGACATATTCGTGTACCACCTGGGGAACCGAAAGGAAAATCACGCGTATTAAACCATGGACTTAGCATATCAAATGGAAAATACTTTTGTGTATACGATGCCGATAATCAACCAGAACCTCATGCTCTTCGCATGCTTGTTGAATACGCAGAAACAACAAAGGATGCTGTCGGTGCTGTCGGCCATGTGCGTACTGTTAATGAAAAACGAAATTGGCTTACAAGAATGATTTCTCTTGAGTTTCAAATCTTCCAGCTACTCATGCAATCTGGACGTTGGCTCCTATTCCAAACCGGCTCATTAACAGGAACAAACATGCTCCTTCGCCGCTCTGCACTTGAAGAGCTTGGCGGTTATGACCCTTATGCCATTGCGGAGGATGCAGAACTCACATTACGAATTACACAAAAAGGCTATCTATTACCAATCGTTCCTGAATCCATTACATGGGAACAAGAACCTGAACATTTAAGCATCCTAATTAAACAACGAACGCGCTGGCTCCAAGGAAACTTATACATTTTAGAAAAGATGTTTTCCTCCTTCAGCTTCTTTAAAGGAAAACTACTCGTTCATTCACTGCAGCAAGTATTAGTATACATTGTCTTTTGGCTATTCTTAATCATTTCAAATGTATGGTTGATCATCGGTCTACTAGGCCTGTTTCAAATCAACTATGCAATCCCGCTGCTATTTACGTGGTACGTCGCCTACATTACGTACACCTCGCAGCTCTTTAGTGCACAAAGTGTCGAAAACACATTCACACCGCTAAACATTTTTATCAGCATCATCATGTATTTCACATACGCCCAGCTCTTTACGTACTTATTTATCAGAAGCCTCATCCTATACTTGCGCGCTAAAGGTAAAAAACAAATTATCGGATGGGACAAAACAGTACGGTTTAAGAAATAAAAGCGGAAGCGGCTCGTTCAGAACAGAAGGGCGTTGGAACTCCTGAATCAGAGGCGCTCTTTGCCTCAGGTGAAGGAGTGAAACGACCGACTGTTCTAGCCGCTGGAGCTGGATACCAATAAAAGCGCATGCGGCTCGTTCAGAATTAAACAAACGTTTGATTAAAAAAATAAGCACAGAGCGCCGTATGCTCTGTGCTTATTTTTACTATAAAATCTATATATCGGACAATACCCCTTAGTCGAAAGCAATTTTCACGTCCATCCCCCAACGAACGATCTACTTTCATTTATATACGAAAAAGTGACTGCTATTTTTGTAAAACCAATTGTTTCTCTTGTTGTTCTTTAGATACCTCAGTCTTTGGTTCCGTGTTTGCTTGAACACTACGATGTGCCACACGTTTCAAACAAATATGCTTCCACTTTCTTTCGTAACGCTTCATTATTCTAGTTGTCCCCCTTGAATACGCTTAAAAACATTTGAAATCGCTTACAAGAAATAATATAGCACATATACGGAAAAGTGACAACACATTTCCGACAAATTTTTGACACAAATTTGGATTATGTTTGTCAATATATCAATAGTTTACACATTATATCGAATATCCGACAATATGCGACAAATTAAACAAAATCACAAACCCTGTCAAATAACTATAATCTGGTTTATCGTCCTCTTTCCCTAAACGGATTGAACCATATTTTGAAAAGATTAAAAAGATAGCTAAACCTAAGAAAATAGAAACAGAAATAATAGAGAACCAAATTTACTTACTAACGCCGTTTGAATTGTAGCTGTTACATTTCCTAAACCACCTTTTCCAATAACAGACTCAGGAATAATCCCCCCTGCAATACATAATGTTAATGAGATAAATCGGATAAACAACAATTTTAGTGAGTGGGTTTTCTTCATTCCACACTGATAATTTGCTCTCATCAATCAAGCTTTTATAGAGATATCTTCTCTAAATATTGAGATGCACATATTGCTATTCACGAATAGCTGGATAAAATGAAATATTTCTTGTGGTGATTTTCTTAACCCTCGCGAAAATGAGCCTCCACCAATTGAGCTCTTGATAGACAGTTCCTTCCTCTTTATTCCCTTTAAGAATGGAAAAGAAGAGTATGACTGTCCGTTGGTATGAGATAGATGCGGATGGAAAAGTGTGTTTTTCCAAAAAAATGATGTGTTACAGTTGTAAAAAAGACACATGCACGGATTGCGCCCCTTTCTTTTTGTAACAATTATGCGGTTGTTTTTGTAGGATATAGCACTTCTTTGTGAGCAAATAAACAAATTGTTTATGTTTATATAACTATTTTAGTTATAAATCGACGAATTACTCAAGGAATGTAACCTTTTAGTAATCATGTCGTAACGATCGCGCAACATTATTATCTTAATCGAAAAACATCCTTTGAGTTACAAATAATAGCGATATCTACTAAACCTCCGAAAAACATGGAACGAAAACCGCTTTCTATTATTTTTTTCTATATTACAGAGTATTAATGATTTGTTACGAATGGTTTGTAATTGTGTGTTTTCCCAAATTCCGAAAAAAACTGTTGCTATAATGAGGACACGAAAACAAACGCAATGGAGGCTATCATGAAAAAATTAATTGGTATAGCAACAGCAGCAGTTTTTGGTCTTGGGATTTTCACTACTTCTGCACAAGCAGAAACTGTTGTTACAACAGACGTATTAAATGTACGAGAGAACCCAACTACTGGATCACAAGTTGTAGGCAAAGTATTAAATGGTCATAAATTAGATGTTACAAATACAGAAAACGGATGGTCAAAAATCAAATTAGATGGTAAAGACGCATTCGTAAATGCAGAATTCACAAAAAGCATCTATTACGTAACAGCAAACGTATTAAACGTACGTGCTGAAGCGAACACAAACTCAGAAATTCTTGGTACGCTTAAGAAAGACGATATGATTGAAACAACGAACCAAGTACAAAATGAGTGGTTACAATTCGAATATAATGGGAAAACTGCTTACGTTCATGTTCCTTTCTTAACAGGTACAGCACCTGTTATTGAAAAACAAGAAACGCCAGTACCTGCTAAAGCAGAAGCGCCTGCTAAAACTACAGCACCTGCTAAAGCAGAAGCACCAGTAGCACAAGCAAAACCTGCTACTCAAGTAAAAGCAGCAGAAACAAACGCTCCTTCTGGTGGCCGTGAACTAACAGTTGTAGCGACTGCATATACAGCTCATCCGAGCGAAAATGGCGGCACATATGGTGGCCGTGTATTAACTGCAATGGGTCATGACTTAACAGCGAATCCAAACATGAAGATGATCGCTGTTGATCCGAAAGTGATTCCACTAGGATCAAAAGTATGGGTAGAAGGATATGGAGAAGCAATTGCTGGTGACACTGGCGGTGCAATTAAAGGTAACCGTATCGACGTTCTAGTTGGCTCTGATTCAGCTGCTGATAAATGGGGACGTAAAACTGTAAAAGTGAAAATTTTAAAATAATCAATTACTGCTAAAAATTCAGCCAGTCCTCTTATTATTTGTATTTGAGGGCTGGCTTTTATTTTTTTATAATAACAATAAGGAGGTTACAAGATGAATCTGAATGCAAAAATAGATTGGATTGGTACACCAAAGCCCCATCATGATGGGACAACAATTGATTTTTCACTTGAGCATGATGACAATCGCTATAAATTAATCGTGCTCAATTACGATCAATCGGTTCAGTATAAGTTCGTGCAATACGGGATTAAACCAGGATCACAAAAACCATTTCCAATTGATATACCATTTCAAGAAGAAATGCTTCCATTAATAGAAAGAATTCTACAGGATCCATATGTACAAGCTTTTCGTATTTTGTAGAATTGGCGATATATCATGCGAAAAGACTATCTCTTTCTCTAAAAGAGATAGTCTTTTCGTATTTCAACATATGATTCGCAAATTCATTTTTTCTGTTTTCACAGCTTTTTGTTTATAATGGTAGAGGAAAGAAATCTTTTGTACGGAGGAAAATTATGCTGCAACATTCAATTACGAAAGATGAAATTATGATGATCGCGAATGAATTTGTTCAAGGACTTGATCCGCAGCAAGAAGCCGATCAAGTACATGTTGCCACTGCTCGTCACTTATATCGCAGCGGTCTTGTCTACAACGTTGATTTTGATGGCTATACGTTATCAGGCACCGTAGACGCTGAAGGGAACGTGTATAGCGTTCATATTCCGATTCGTGATATCGCAGAAAGTTATTGTGATTGCTTTGCGCCGACGCAATGTGAGCACATGCTTGCTGTTTTACTATCTGCTGCTTCTAGCTTCGGACAAGTGGGAGAAGTATTAGCATTATTTAAAAATAAAACGAAGCCATCACTCCCTCCGATTCGAACAGCAAGGCAAGTATTACAATCGTCTGCATTTGAAGAAACGGATTTTAAAAGTTGGCACGCATATTTTGAATCTGAATATGGCGCATTTAAAAAAGAACAAGCACGGCTCTCATATAAACAAATGTATTTTCTTATGAGTATCTTTACAGACTTTTATATGAAATTAGAACGAAAAGCACCGCGCATCGTTGCCATTCATGAATTGTTCAAATTACACGGCGCACTTTTTTGCTTTCAGAAGTTATTAGAAGAAGCCAGCGACTTTGAGACAAACAAAAAGTATTCCTATCACCAACCAATTCAAGTTGTTCGTCTCTTTGTCGATAAAGTTGAATCACTTGTACGTGACTTGAAGTCAGAATCGATTCCAGCTGAAAGTGGACCAATTTTGCAAGAAACAGCTCGCCGAATGCATGATATTTTCTTCTCTACCGACTCCTATACACAGGAAAGATTCTTTATTTACCGGCATATATGGGGAGAGTTACTAGCAGAAACAGCTTGGATACACGAAGAAGAAAAACGAATTGACGAGAAGATGCATCCACTATCGAAAGCACTCGCCGCTTCTCATCTATTCTTTTTAAAACAAGAAGACAATTCTGCTATGGACTTGCTCGAAACACAACCAGCGCAAGTTGTCGGTCTTTATTTCGATTGGCTCGAAGATTTACTGAGCACTATGCAATGGGAGCGCGCCAAAAACTGGCTTTCTTTCACATATAAACAAGTGAAGAACACAATGAAAGATAAAGCCGACCCTATTTTTATAAAAGATATCGTCCGTTTGTTCATTATGATGTATGAAACATATGCAACGCACACAAATGAACAAGCTGGTCTTGAAATGATTTTGCAAGAGCTATTGCCATACAGCTTCACAAACTACGAGCACTATATACTAGCAAAAAAACAATATTATACATGGACAGAACTTCATCTTTTGTACGGATTTGAAGCCATTGAACTATTAAAAGAACCACTAAAAGAAATCGAAAAAGAAGCACCAGATGCAGCTCTTCCGCTCTATCATCTCGCAGCCGTACAAGCAATTGAAGAACGGAATCGCAAGTCATACCGCCGGGCGGTCCGTTACTTAAAGAAATTACGCATGCTCTATAAGCGGCTCAAACGAACAGATGAATGGCACACTTTCATTATCCATATTGCCAACTCATATTCACGCCTAAGAGCACTACAGGAAGAACTCCGGAAAGGAAAATTAATCGATGATCATACAAACTGAAGTAACAATTCGGCTCCAGCACGTAAATCAAGGTTGGTTTCTTTGGGGAGAAGATGAAATCGGCAATCTCTTACCTATAAAAGATTGGAAACAACATGCCTTCACATGGCATTCGACTTCCTTCTATGGCACCTTCTTGAAAGAAGCTACATATGAAGGCCGAAGTGGGATTATGCTAACGAACGTTCAGGCATTTGAATATATCGCCAACAGGCCAATGAATTCATTTGCCAGGCTGAAAATGAATGGTCCCATTACCACACTTACACCTGATGCAAAGGAACTATGGGATGCCTTTGTGACTGGAAGCTTTATACCTGATATGAAGAGCTGGTCCGATCGCCCATCATGGAAAGTGAACAATGTTTCAACTGAAGATGATACGCTATCATCACTTTTCTCTCAGGCAATTAATGAAAGTATTCTTCAGGACACGCGCTCGAGTGATGGCTGGGAGGATGCAAAAAGGCTATATGAGCACTATGATTTTACGAAGAAACAACTTACAGCAGCGATGCATGAAGAAGATTGGCTCCGAAAAATTGGTTACATTGAGGATGACCTTCCCTTTACAATCGGTCTTCGCCTCCAAGAGCCGCAAGATGACTTTGAAATGTGGAAGCTTGAAACGATTATTACGACAAAGCGCGGAGCACACCGGATCTATGTATATACTAGCATCGATTCACTACCAAAAAGATGGCATAGCTATGAAGAGCGTATTCAAGAAACGCAGGAAGGGTTCGGCAAACTCGTTCCATGGCTTAAGGAAGATGATCACTTTCGAACTGAGCTTTATGAAACAGAAGCATGGAGCTTCCTAACAGAAGCAAGTAACGAATTATTAGCAGCCGGCGTTGATATTCTACTACCATCTTGGTGGCAGAATTTAAAGGCAACAAAACCGAAGTTACGCGTTCAACTGAAGCAGAATGCGAATCAAACACAATCCTTCTTCGGCATGAACACTCTCGTCGATTTCAACTGGCGCGTTTCCACAGATGGTATCGACCTATCAGAGAGTGAATTTTTTGACCTGGTCGAACAAAACAAACGACTCTTTAATTTAAACGGACAATGGATGCGACTCGACCCTGCCTTTGTTGAAGAAGTGAAAAAACTAATGAAGCGCGCAGATAAGTATGGACTTGAAATGAAGGATGTCTTGCAGCAGCACTTATCAAACGCTGCTGAAGCAGAAATCGTAGAAGAAGACAATCCATTTACAGACATTGAAATTGAGCTAGATGGTTATTACGAAGAGCTCTTTCAAAAGCTACTGCATATTGGAGACATTCCAAAAGTTCAAATATCCTCCTCCTTGCAAGCTACACTTCGCCCCTACCAAGAGCATGGTGTAGAGTGGCTCTTATATTTACGAGAGCTCGGATTTGGAGCATTGCTAGCAGATGATATGGGTCTTGGAAAAAGTATTCAAACCATTACTTACCTATTATACGTAAAAGAAAACCGCCTCCAAACAGGCCCGGCGCTCATAATAGCACCGACATCTGTTCTTGGAAACTGGCAGAAAGAATTTGAACGCTTTGCGCCAAACTTACGAGTGCAACTACATTATGGAAGCAACCGCTCAAAAGGTGATTCATTTAAGGACTTCCTTCAAGATGCAGATATTGTGTTAACTTCTTATGCATTAGCACAACTCGATGAAGAGGAGCTAAGCGCGCAATGTTGGGATGCCATCATTCTCGATGAGGCGCAGAATATAAAGAACCCGCAAACGAAACAATCAAGAGCTGTTCGGCAATTGCGAGCAAATCATAAAATTGCTTTAACAGGTACGCCGATGGAAAACCGTTTAGCAGAGCTATGGTCTATTTTCGATTTCTTGAATCACGGATATCTCGGAAGCCTAGGTCAGTTTCAGCGTCGCTTCGTAACACCGATTGAAAAAGATCGTGACGAAACAAAAATCCAGCAAGTACAAAGGTTCATCTCACCATTCTTACTACGCCGGACGAAACAAGATCAAACAGTTGCATTAAACTTACCGGAAAAACAAGAACAGAAAGCATACTGCCCGCTAACAGCTGAACAAGCATCACTTTATGAACAGCTCGTACAAGACACGCTACAAAACGTCGAAAACTTAACAGGCATTGAAAGACGCGGTTTTATTCTAATGATGCTTAGTAAGCTAAAGCAAATTTGTAATCATCCTGCGCTTTATTTAAAAGAAGATTCACCGAGAGATATTGTGCAGCGCTCCATGAAGACACAAACATTAATGGACCTGATTGAAAATATAAAAGATCAAAATGAAAGCTGCTTAATTTTCACCCAATATATCGGAATGGGAAATATGTTACAAAAAATATTAGAAGAGAAATTCGGTCAACGTGTTCTCTTCCTAAACGGTAGTGTACCGAAGATAGAACGCGATAAAATGATTGAACGGTTCCAAAATGGAACATACGACATCTTCATCCTATCATTAAAAGCTGGCGGCACAGGTTTAAATTTAACTGCGGCAAACCATGTCATTCACTACGACCGCTGGTGGAATCCAGCTGTGGAAAACCAAGCGACAGACCGTGCCTATCGCATCGGTCAAAAGCGATTTGTACACGTTCATAAACTCATTACAACAGGTACACTCGAAGAAAAAATCGATGAAATGCTAGAGCGTAAACAATCGCTAAGTAGCGCTATCATCACAAGTGACAGCTGGATGACAGAACTATCAACAGACGAATTGAAAGAACTACTCGGTGTATAATAACCGCCGATATATGAAAAAAAGGAGCTACCCCAAAGGTTAGCTCCTTTTTCTATACCAAAACCAATTACTTATTATAATACCTGTCAATCCGCCCGACGTATCTAAAACTGTATCTTGCCACATCGGTGTACGGTCACCTGTAAACCATTGATGAATTTCATCGAATGTTGCATACCCAGCGACAAAAAGAAGTGCAAATAAAAAGGATCTCTTCCTCGAGCATCCTGAACGATACAATGCATAGTATGCCAATGCTCCAAGCATAAAGAACACCATAAAATGAGCTCCCTTACGCAGGAAAAACTCAATAAAGCCGCCAACACCTTTATTCGCAATACTAACTGGTGTACCTCCGCCGTAATCAATGGATACCCATGAAAAATGTTCTTTCACAAATTCTACGTTCACGTACTGTTCAATATCTGAGCGCATATCCTGCTTCTTATACGGCTGCGCTGAAGAATAAAAAATAATCCCGATCCATAGTAAAACGGGAATCCAAACTAACCTTTTACGATTCATCTGTAGAAACTCCTCTCTCATTCTTCTAAGAGTACCAAAAAAAAGAAAAAATTTCACGCCAAAATATGACCGTTGCCCCCTATATATATGATGAAAAGGGGGTGAAAAACATGGCGATTGAAACAATTGTAACTGATTTAAGCTTACGCCTTGTCCTAAACGGCGGCACAGACAAAAACGGGAAAGCAATTCTTAAAAACAAACAGTTTAAACGAGTAAAACCAAACGCTGATGTAGCAAAGGTGCATGAAGTTGCACATGCACTTGCTTCATTGCAAGAATTAAAGCTTCATGCTGTTCAACTTTTAAGCACATCTGACATCTCGAATCCGTAAAATTCTAATGAAAAGGAGGTAAATGAAAATGACAGTACTTGAGCTCATTTTCTTGAAAGAGGATGGAAAAACCGTTGTCTTTTCTATCGACAATCCGATTACACCTGTGAATGAACAAAACATTAACCAAGTGATGGACACGCTTCTCTCCTCTACAATTTTCTTATCACTTGGTGAAAATACCCGTAAAAAAGGAGCGCGCCTTGTTGAAAAGACAGTATCCGAAGTAACAATTGCTCCTTAAACGATTAAGACGAAGCTGCATTACTTTGCAGCTTCGTCTTTTTTCTTCGGCATCTCAATCGGAATAAAAATATGAGAAAACCCGACTGAAACATATTTATAATTTTCTTTCCCTAGTGTAAATTCTGTCGTATATGTCGAGAAGAAAATATAATCGCTTCGCTTTGTATAATGGTTAATCAACACATCAACTTGTGGCTCTACATATTTCTTCGCTAACTTCTTACCAATTGTCGCAAGTTCACCAACAAGCCCATCTGGATCTTCTTTTTCAACCTCTGCTAATTTTTTACTAATATCATTGCGATTCATAAATTGTTTTGCTGCCCATTCTGTATATTCCCCTTTACTTGGGTTGCTACTTGCTAAATATACGAAAAGAAGGACAACAAGTGCCATAATAATGATATACTTCCGTTTCATATTCTATCACCGCCTAACTGTTTCTATTTTCATATATATGTACAAGTGATGCAAATTATATAAACCTAACTTAAAAAGCGATAGAAACTCTTTCTTTTTAAGAGGTAAAAAAGTATAGATTCATTTTCGTATGCAAAACAACTTATATGTCAAAAAATTAAAATGAACTTATACAGAAAACTTACTATTTACAAGGTAAAATTAAATTTACAAATATTTACAAATAATTAAAATTGTTTTTATATTCCATCTATATACTAAAATATGTAAAAACTAATATTTTTTAAGGGAGGCTTTTCAGGTGCATGATCCAGCTAATCTGTATGCTATTTCTAGTACCGTAATGATGATGATGTCTTATGAAGATCCGTTTTATCGTACTCAAATCCATACCACCAAAGGAATTCTCTACTCACCTAAGACACCTTTAGAACTAATAAAAGAATTGATTATCTTACACAATTATTCCACATATGAAGGCAGACGGAAAGCAATTATTAAAAAATGGGATTTACGACAAAATACACCGATCCCAATTAATCATCGGCGATTCATTTGTGCCATTCCGACAAAATCACCTACCGCTTGGGATTGCATCTGGGTCTTCTACAAAGGTATTAAAGTAATAAAGAAAGACGTGAATAATCAAGCAATACTACATTTTTATAATGAAGAAACAGCAGTTCTCCCCATAACCTGCTACAAAATGAAACAGCAATGGAGAAAAGCTGGTAATTTAATCGCTCAAATGATGCTTGATGATTTTCATAACGATTTCTAGCATAAAGTGAAACTTTAATCAGTCGCGGGGCTCTTACTGCCCGTTAAGGCAAGATAAACGAAATGGAGACAAGATATCCTCTTGTCTCCATTTTATATTTCCTATATCTCAGCCTGCATCTTCCCCAGCGCCTGCCGATATACCCATCTCACTTGATGATACGTCATCCCCATCTCTTCAGCAATTTCATGTATCTTCTTTCCTACATAAAAACGTTCGTAAATAATATGTTTCTCTTTCTCATCTAACAAACTCATATAATCCTGAACTTCTGATGATGCTTCCGCTCCGCATACATTTTGCAAAGTTTCCTGTCCAGCGAATGTATGCCGCTTTTGAAATCTACTTTCTTTCTTCAACTTCTCTATTAAATATCCGCGCACTGTTACGAATGCATAAGCTGAAAAAGTCCCCTTCTCTTCCTCATACTTTTCATATGCCTTCCAAAGTCCAATTAAACCGCATTGATAGTACTCTTCATAATCCCGGTACAGACAAAGCCTCTTCATTTGATTTTTAATCATCTTTTCATACAACGTAACTGTTTCTGTAAAAGTAGCCGGTTTCATATCGTGCCTATTTCTAAAAGGTATACCTCTTTGTTATTCCGCGGTACCTTTACAATATAAGAAGATAAAGCGGATTTCATGGTGAGTTATTTGAAATTCTGCATAGGGAAATTTCAAATATCTGTAGAGGAAATTTGAAATACGAGGCCTAGTATTTCAAATACATACAAAAATAAAAAAAACGACTCCATATGAGCCGTTTTTTTAAATATGTCATATATTATGCTTTCGAGAACATACCGCCGATTGCACCGAATCCCAATGTTAGAATGAAGAAAACAATAACAAGAATTGTTGCTTGTTTCTTACTTAAACCAGCCGTAATATGTAATCCTAATCCTGTTACCACTAATCCCCAAATTGCAAATATCTCAAACTGTTTTAGAATGCCATGTACAACGCCACCAGTAGAAGCAAATACTGGTCCTAAACCTGTATACATTTCTTGCCCATTTCCACCAAGAATAAATGCTATTATCATATTTATAATTCCACCAAGAACAGTAATGACACTAGAATATACAGTAATTGTTAATAACTTTTTATAAGGAGTATCATTGCTCATAAACATCATTAATACTTTATACACAACTGCACCAAGAAAGAATGTAATTATAATAACAAGCGCTGAAAAAAGAAAGCCTCCGCCTAGCGTGAACACCAATGGCACTTCATCAAATCCAAGCTCCTTATTTGTTGCTATGGACGCAGGATCTTTGGAATATAAATACGACATAAAAGCTCCCATAACACCACCTAATACGGTCATTAACCAAAACGCACCCCATACCGCATCACTATTCTTCATTCTCTCAAACTGTAAGCCAGGAGATGTGATCATTCCTAGTAAAGATGGTTTTTCTCCACTAACCTTTTGCAAATTAACATTCGGTTCCATTCTAAAAAACCTCCTTGTATTTATATAACCCGTTCTAACGGGCGGTTCGCATCCTCTTTACTAGAGGCGGCGAACCGCCCATCAGAACACTATGTATGTGTAGTAGAGGAGTCCCCTCTACTACACTAGCAATCTATTCGTAACGAAGTGCTTCAATTGGATCTAATTTCGCTGCTTTGTTCGCTGGAATTAATCCGAAGATAATGCCGAGCGTCATCGAGAATAACACACCGCCAACGACAACTTCCCATGAAACGAGAGGTGGCCATTTTGCAAATGTGGACACAATATATGCGCCCCCGTAGCCAAGACCGATTCCAATTAATCCACCAAGAAGCGTTAACATAACGGCTTCAATTAGGAATTGCAGCAAGATTTTACTGCGCGTTGCTCCAAGTGCTTTACGTACCCCAATCTCACGCGTACGCTCTGTTACGGATACAAGCATGATGTTCATTACACCAATACCACCAACGACTAATGAAATTCCAGCGATACCGCCGATGATCATCGTCATGATACTTGTTACTTTCGAAACACCTTCTTGGAATTCTTTTAAATTCACCATTTCATATTTACCGGAAATTTCACTTGGCTTACGACTATTTAACACTTCAACTGCTTTTTTGCCGGCAGTCTCCAAACTATCTACATTTTTTGACTGTACAGCGATACTTTGAATTTCATCTGTTCCGTATAAAGTTGGCCATAACGTAAGAGGAACTAGCGCCTCTGAAGGACCCATTCCCATAAACGAATTCTCTGATTTATACACACCGATAATTTGCATCGGTTGACCCTTCATCTCAATAATTTTCCCAACAGGATTCTCTTTCTTAAACAACTCATCTTCCATTTTTGTACTAATCATGACCACGTTATTTCCTTGCGAAATATCGTTTTCATTGAGTGAGCGACCCTTTACTACTTTCGTCTTATTGACTTCAAAATACTCACTATCTAGTCCAATAACATTAACCATCTCTTTTTTATCATTAATTTCAAGTGGTTCCATCGTATTATTTGTTGTAATGACATGAGAAATTTCCGGGAGCTTTTTCACTTCAAAGATGTCTTCTTCCGTTATTTTCGGTATTTCACTCGCTCCCATTCCATACGGATCATTAATATCCGCAGCGAAGTGGATTGGCATGACATTATTACCAGAACCAGCAATTTGTGACTTTAACATTGCTTCCCCGCCTTGCCCAATCGCAACAACAGTAATAATAGAACCGACACCGATAATAATTCCCAGCATCGTAAGTGCTGAGCGCAGTTTATGAGCTAAAATAGAAGATAGGGCAATTTTGATACTATCTAGTAAACTCATACCGCACACCTTCTATCTTCTGTAATTTTCCCATCCCTTAACACAATTCGGCGCGAAGAATACGCCGCAACTTCTTCCTCATGTGTAACCATAACAATCGTCGTACCTTCTGCGTTTAACTTCGTGAATATATCCATAACTTGTTCCCCTGATTTTGTATCAAGAGCACCAGTTGGCTCATCAGCCATAATAAACGTTGGATCATTCGCAATGGAACGAGCAATCGCCACACGCTGCTTCTGTCCACCTGAAAGTTCACTCGGTAAGTGATGCACACGGTCTGATAATCCGACTTTTTCAAGCGCTTCAAGAGCCCTTTGACGGCGCTCAGCTTTCTTCACACCACCATAGATAAGTGGAAGCTCTACATTTTCTACCGCTGAAAGACGTGGCAATAAGTTAAAATGCTGGAATACAAAACCGATATATTCATTACGAATAAGGGCAAGTTTTGACTCGTCTGCTGTTAAGATATTCACGTCATTCAACATATATTCGCCTTCTGTTGGACGATCTAAACAACCGATAATATTCATGAGTGTTGATTTCCCGGAACCAGATGGTCCCATAATCGAAACAAACTCACCACTTTGAATCGTTAAACTAATACCATGCAAAATCGGTACTGCAAGTTTCCCTTGATAATATGTTTTATGAATATTGGTTAACGTAATCATTTTTCTTTCACTTCCATTCCGTCATACACATTGTCGGAAGGATTTTTAACCACCTTTTGCCCCACTGTTACGCCTTCAAGAACTTCTGTCCAGTCTCCGTCAGTAGAACCTTTTTTCACATTTTGTTTACGAAGCTTTCCTTTTTCTTCTACATAAACAAATGCATCATCGCCTTTTTCTACAATGCTCTTACTAGGAACCGCAATTATCTTCTTATTTTCTAAGCTTACTTGTAGCGATACATGATAACCTGGAGATAAACCTTCTTGCCCATCTAGACTTGCTTTATATGTATACTGAGACATATTTTGTGTGCCTTCACCCGCGCCAGCTGCTTGCGCCATCTCTGCACTTGTTGGGAATTCACTTACTTCTGTAATTTTCCCTGTCCATTTCTGCTTACTATTTGCTTTTGCAGTTGCAGTAAATGTTTGATCCTTCTGGATTTGTGATTTTTGAAGCTCAGTTAACGTTCCTTGAATTTGGAATGGATCTTTAGATGCAATTTGTAGAAATGATTTTCCTTGTCCACCCATCGCTTGCGCTGAGTTTTGTGCTGCATCTTTATCTAGCTTTTGGACAACGCCAGCAAAATTACTATAAATTGTGAGTTCACCTTGCTTTTTCTTTAACTCTTGTGATTGTAATTGTCCTTTTTCTTTCTCTAGATCACTTGTTTTTTGCTGTATTTCTAATTCACTTACTTGCTCTTCTAACTGATCTGTTACTTCTTTCCCCGCGCCACTATCTTTTGCCTTCTTAATATCTTTCTTTAATGAATCTATTTTCTTTTGTGCCTGATCGTAGCGCATAGTAGCCATTTTTTGCTCAAGCTCAGCTTGTTTCAGTTGTAAATTGATTTCTTCATTATCATAAGAGAATAATTTCGTGCCCTTTTCTACTTCTTGTCCTTCTTTTACTGCAATATCTTTTACTTTTCCTTTTGTCGGATCTGCGTAGAAGCTCTCAATATTTCCAGGTTTTACTTGTCCAGAAATCAACTTCGTATTGTTAAGTGAACGTTCTGTTACTTTCTCAAAGCTAACAGCATCTCCCTCAGCCGCGCCCTTTTTCTTTCCTTGCATAACAAAAATATTGACGGCTGCAACGACGATAATTAGTGCAATAACTCCGATGATAATCCATTTCTTCTTTTTATTTGGAGTACGAACGGTATTTGGTAACATATCCTCTCTCCTTTTATATCTTAATATAGTGGTTATTTAATTGTGTAAACCTTTCAGAAAACGATAGCGATATAAACCCAAGTAAAAATAGACAGAGAAAATAAGTGCAGGTCAACACGACTTACGTATTGAAATATCAAAATGGATTTATATGTTTTTACATTATTACGATTTCTTTACAAAGTTTTACATCAACACTTATATTGTAACAAAAATAAAAATGTTTAGAAATATAACGATTTATCTTTTAAGAAAGTTTTAAGGAACCTAAAGAAAACCGCCTTACATCAGGCGGTTTGGACATTTTCTCCAAGAACTCGGTTTCTCTTCATCCAAGTCATACTCAAACGGAAGAGTTGTCACGTCTTTTCTCATCTCACGCGGAATATTCTTTTCTACCGTTTGAAACGCTTCATATTCATCTGTGCGCATCGCTCTTTGCACAATGCCTTCTGGGTTATCACCTTGCATGTCCAACATCCAGCCCGTTTCACTATTTAACTGTTTACAAAATTCATCTTTTGCCTCTTCATCTGGAAACATGCTTCCGTTCACTTCCAAATATGTTTCTACTTTCATCGGAAGCCACTCTACTTCATAATCTTCAACTAAACAAATCGCAATCCCGATCGGTGTACTACGAACGACAAAATCAAATGTACAATCTCGCTGTGTAACAGTTGCTGAACAAAATAGAAATGTCTCTACTTCTGATACAAAAATCCCCACATTTCAGCATCTCCTTTATACATATAATTTGTCTTGCTAACTTCTAGTAAATTTTAACATTCATTTTTGAAGATATTGTAAAATGGATGTTAATTTTCTATATATAATGTAATTTCACTTTATATAAATCTATACTGACAAGATGCACATAAAAAGAGCTGCCCAAAAGTAGTGCTTTTGGACAGCTTCCTTACATAAACGATTATGCAATTTTGCTCTCAGGGCCTTTTCTCTCATGACCAAATTGAACGATAAATAAGAATACAGTAGATAAAATACCACCCGCTAATAATAGAATGAAACAGCCGTCCCAACCAGAGCGATCAACGATAACACCGATCGCTGCGTTTGCAACAAGGCTTCCTCCTAAATAGCCGAACAGGCCACACATACCAACTGTTGTACCTACTGCGAATTTTGGTACTAATTCCATTGCACTTAAACCAATTAAAAATTGTGGTACGTAAATTAAACAACCAATAATCGAAACTGCCGCACTCACAACAAGTATATTCGATGCTTGCCAGTATACTAGCGTTCCGATAACAACACCAACCATACTAAATACACATAATGGCATACGTTTTCCTTTAAATAACTTATCACTTAACAGACCTACGATTAATGAACTGGGAATTGCCATTGCTTCAAAAATTGAATATGCTGCATGCGCTTCTGTTTTTGTAAATCCTTTAACCGTTGTTAAATAAATCGGTACCCAGTTAATAACACCGAAACGAATTAAATATACAAATGCGTTCGCAATACATAAATACCAAATAAATTTATTTTTCACTACATATTTCATCAAAATTTCTTTTGGTGACATTTTGCTGGCATTGTCTGCCTTCTCAAGACCTTCATAGTCATTACGATATTCTTCAATTGGTGGAAGACCGACAGATTCTGGTGTATCCTTCGCATTCACCCACATAAGAACTGAAATGACCATTGCAATGATCGCAGGGAAGATAAACACGCCGGCTTGCCAATGACTTTCACCGAAAATACCAATACCAATTCCAACAAGTGGTGCTACAAGCATCGCACCAACATTATGCGAAATATTCCAAAGTCCTGTTTTTGTACCGCGCTCTTTCTTCGAGAACCACTTTGTCATTACGGTACTACAAGGCGGTGCCCCCATCCCTTGAAAAATATTATTAAAAACTAATAATGTTAAAATCATTCCAAATGAAGATGCAAAACCAAAACAAATATTTATAATTGCCGATAAGAATAAACCAACCGCAATAAACCGCTGAGCATACGCTTTATCTGATAAATTTCCCATAAAGAACTTACTTAGTCCATACACAATCGCCGTAACGGAACCTAATAAACCATATTCCGTTGCACTAAAACCATATTCTTTCATTAAGTACGTACTAGATAACGTAAAGTTACTACGAACTAAATAATACGCTGCATACCCAACCGAAATTCCCAGTAACACGCGAATCCGTAGTAGTGTGTATACTTTGTCAATCATATTCGCTGGCAAACGCTCTATTGCTGGTGCAGGCTTAAGCCAATTAAACATATCATCTCTTCTCCTTTTCTCACTTTTGAGAGAGACGTTGTCTATTCCATATCTCGATTACTCTACCATCTGATACGTTTTTGCTCGTTCTTCTAACAGGCTGACCTTCTATTTCTTTCTGATTCTTCGCAAGCATCGTTGGTACGCCAAACGAAACCTTTTCTAAAATGTGCCCCGCTTCTTCTGATAAACAATAATCAATAAATAAATCCGCTATAATACCACTCGGTGCATGTCTCAGTTTAGAAATCGCATTGACAGATAACCCTGTTTGCTCAGGCACGTTACTTAAAATCGGAAAGCCTTGTTTTTGAAGCATCCGTTGATCTCCCATAAAATTAATTCCGATCATGTATTCACCACTTGCAACATATTCTACGGGCATGTAACCATTCACCGTTACCTCCGCTACCTGCCTCGCAAGCTCCTTTACATAATGATCAGCCTCTTCTTCACCAAATGTATCAACAAGTGATTGGAACAACGTATATGCTGTTCCTGAAACATTCGGATCAGGCATGATAATCTTTCCAGCATACGCAGGATGTAATAAATCTTTCCACTCTGACGGATAGGAAAGCCCCAGCGGCGATATTTCCTTATTCCATCGCTCTTTATTAATCGCGATGGCAAGCTGCTCTACTTCATAGCCATGCCAAAAGCCATCCTGATCTTTAACGGCTTTTGAAATGCTACTTGCATGCTGACTTGTAACAGGAATAGATAGATTTTTTTGCTTCATCATTTGATGCGCATCCAATGTACCGCCAATGATAATATCGGCTTTTGGATTTCCCGCTTCTTCTTCAACTCTTCTAAGAAGCTCCTCCGTAGAGAGGCGAATAAATTCATACGTACACCCGCGCGGTTTACAAAACGATGATAGAAGTGCTTCACCGACTTCTTCACGCGCTGCTACATACGCAACTAGATGGCGATCTTTTAAATTTGGAAGACCATTTTTACTATATTTGATAGAGGTAGTATCTCGAGAGCAACTAGACATCGCTCCTCCAATTACTAGCAAAAAGAAGAAAAAGGCTATCTTTCTCATGAAACATTCTCCTTTACAAATAGATTTGCTAGGGAGCCTTTCATATACATCACATTCCCATTATTATCGCCAAGGTATTGCACGACAAAGTAAGAAGGATATACAGAAATCGTTAATATATCCTCACGTTCATTCTTTACATGTTTACCATTTTGATAAGCAGTAATATAAGCGATTGGATTCTTCTGCGATTGCAGCAATTTCTGGATCTCTCCATAGTCCGTAATTTGCTTTGCTTGCCGAATCGAATCAAGTATTGGCGTAAGATTCGTAGTACGCACTACATCACCTTCTCGCAAGACAACCTCTTTTGCTGATGCAAAGAAATCGCTAATACGCTCTGGCGTATAATATAGGCCCAGCAAATATGTTTGGAATGCGGAAATCATAGGATCTGTCCCCTTCTTTCCATATACATTTGCCTCGTACTGGAACAAGTCACCTACTGCAAAAGTACGCCTATGTCCATTCAAGTACGTTACTTCTCCAGTAAATACTTGTTCGTGGATCTTCGCTTCGGTTTGCTTCATTCGAATTCGGTCAAAGAATGAAACAATCGCATGTAGACGAACTTCATCTGTTACAACTACTTCTCCCCACTTCTCATGTCTTACCTTCACTTCAGTAGGAAGAGATTCACTTGCTCTTTCTAAAACAGCCTGCTTGTCATCTAGGGTTGTAACGCGGTTATACAATTGCTTTTCTATAACATAAAACAAGATAAGAGCCGCAATCGTACAACAGACAAACAAGAGAATTTGAAATGATAGCCTTTTCATTTCTGCCTACCTCCACAATAAAAAAACGTTGTTTCGAAAATACCGCATAATTGTTTCATAAATGTATCATTTAATCGCTTTCAATTTTTTTATACCTTCCATGTACCTTGGTAATAACAATGTGATAACTACCAGTGTTCCCATTTCCTCACTACTTTCAATTCGCATACTTCCACCCTGCTTGTTCATAATCTCCTGACAAATGAACAAGCCATATCCATTTCCATAACTAGAGGAGAGTACTTTCCCTTTTGGAGAACGATTCCATTCTGCAAGTATCGCTTCATCTATACCAATTCCATCATCATGGATAAGAATTTTCGCCTCATGTTCATTTTTCGCGACATTTATCCTCATTTTCGTAGCATCACTATATTTAATTGCATTATCAAACACATTCAAGAAAATTTGCTTCGTCTTATCAAAATCAGCAACTACATTCACTTCAGATAATTCATTTATAACTTCTATTTCATATTGCTGAAGACGAGGCTTCACAATCGAAATTGCTTCTTCCGCAATTTGTTTTATATCTACAATCGTCGGAGAGACTTCAAACGTACTCGTCCCATACTTTGAAGATTGTAGCAACTCCTCAACGAGTGATAATAGACGCTGACTTTCAATCGAAACATAATGAAGGCTTTCTTCTACATCTCGTGCAGATTGCAATTTTGGAATTAAATCTACATATCCAATAATTGCAGTAAGCGGTGTTTTCAGCTCATGCGTAATTCGGTCTAAGAAATCCTTCTGCTTCTCTTTCTCTTCCTTTAGCTGCGTCATATGAAGTTCAATTGCATCAGCCATCGCATTGAAAGACGCTGATAACTGGGCGATTTCTACATATTCATTTAGCTCAATTTTACTTTTATAATCCCCATTTGCAAGCCGCTTTGCCATTTGTCTTAACTGATCAATTGGCTTATGAAGAGATTTCGCTAAACGAATCGCAAAGAAAATGCCGCCGGCTACTAAACAAATCGATGTAATGAGAAATGTCCAGCTCACATTCGTTAAAACTTCTTTCTCATCTTGTAATTCGTTAATAAAGCGAATTGCCCCAATAACATCGCTTCCATGATAAACGGGACTCGAAAATAAAAGAAGTGGTGCTGGGTCACCATTTTCAAATACATATGCCTTCTTTCCTCGTAACGACTGGTCAATATCTATATTCTTATGAAGCAAAGCTCCTTTCTCTGTATCCGCAACGACGTCTCCATTCTTCCCAATCATCTGCACACGGACATCCATCCGCTTTGCTAAATAAGAAGCAATCAAAAGCGAATTCGGCCCTAGCGTCTCCACTTCTTCTTCCTTCTCTAAATAGTTCATCGTGTAAATTTGCGCTTCTACACTTAATTTCTCTAAAGAACCTGCCGCGTTATGATACATATTCTTTTCTAATGCAATGTAAACAACCGTATAAAGAAGAAACAAAATTGGAATCAATAACCCTACTATACCAAGTACCATATTTCGTTTTAACGACATCTTATCACCTTTTAACAATCTAACTTATAGCCGACGCCATAAATCGTCTTAATATGTTCTCCGCTTGCTCCAAGCTTCTTCCGAAGGCGCTGCACCATAATATCAACTGCTCTCGTATTTCCGCTATACTCAAAGCCCCACACTTTCTCCAATAGCTCATCACGCATAAACACGCGATGCGGATGTGAAGCAAATAACTGACATAAATTGAACTCACGATACGTTAAATCAATTTCTTCTCCATTGACATGTACTTTCCGTTCCTTCGGATAAATAACCAATTCACCAGCACGGATCATTTCATATCGTTGCAAAGTTTCTTTCTTCGTCGTGCGCCGCGCCATATTCTTCACCCGAAGAATCAGTTCTGCATAATTGAATGGCTTCGTTACATAATCATCAGCACCAAGCTGCAGTCCGAGCAGCTTATCATTCATCTGGCTCTTCGCCGTTAACATAAGTACTGGAATATCTCGGTCCTTCTCCCTAAAGAGCCGAAGCAGCTCATAACCATCCGTATCTGGAAGCATCACATCTAAAATCAATACATCGGGCTGCTCGTCCCATCTTTGCAAAGCCTCTTTTCCATCAGCTGCAGTTAGTACTTCATATCCTTCCATCTCTAGCTGCATACGAATTAAATTGCGAATGCTCGATTCATCATCGACTACGAGTATTTTCATGATTCTCCTCCTTTCGCAGTACATTTTAGTATAGCAAATATCCTATACAAAAAAAGAGTGCACTATCGAACATATGTTGAACGACAATACACTCTTTTTTATTATTTTACTTTGCATACCCATTCGGCTTACTTTGATGCCAATTCCACGCATGCTCAATAATTGTTTTCATATCTATATATTGCGGATTCCAGCCTAATTTTTCCTTTGCTTTTTGAGAAGATGCAACAAGGCGTGCTGGGTCTCCAGCTCTTCTTGGCGCAACTTCCGCTGGAATTTCATGCTTTGTTACTTCGCGAACTGCTTCAACAATTTCTTTTACACTAAATCCGTTACCGTTCCCTAAATTATAAAAGTCGCTGTCCCCGCCATTTTGTAAATCCTGAAGTCCAAGGAAATGAGCAGCTACTAAATCATCCACATGAATATAATCACGAATACATGTACCATCTGGTGTATTGTAATCATCACCAAACATCATGATTTTCTCACGTTGCCCTAAAGCAACTTGCAATACAAGCGGAATTAAATGCGTTTCAGGACGATGATCCTCACCAATCATACCACTTGGCGTTGCACCAGCTACATTAAAGTATCTAAAGACCTTATATTTCAAATGAGAAGCTTGGCTATACCAATGCAACATTTTTTCAATCGCTAATTTTGTTTCTCCATATGTGTTCGTAGGGTTTGTTGGTGTTTCTTCTGAAATTAACTCAACATCTACATCGCCATATGTTGCGGCAGTTGATGAGAAGATAAACTTATCAATCTTAAATTCTTCCATTACCTCTAGTAAACATAGTGCACCATATACGTTGTTATTATAATATTGTAGCGGCTTTTCCATACTTACACCGACTAAAGAATCCGCTGCAAAATGCATCACTGCGTCAATTGTTTCTTGCTTAAAAACGTTTCTTAAGAAATCTTTATCACGAAGATCACCCTTATAAAACTTCACGCCTTCTGTAATTGCATCTTCATGACCTGTTTGCAAGTTATCAATTACGATTACAGATTGTTCCTCATCAACTAACTTTTTCACCGCGTGAGAACCAATATAACCAGCTCCGCCACAAACTAAAATAGAACTCATATTTTTCCACCTAACTTTTTATAAATTATTTCACAGCACTTTTTGGCCTATAAAATATAGCTTATCTACTTTTATTTTATATAGCAAGATAAATTCCAATTATTGCATGCCATTACTATCCGGCTAAAACAGCGAGCTTTTCTTCTACCTTCTGTAAATCCTCTACAGAATCAATTTCAAAACTATCATTGCTATCGATTTCGTACAAATGAACATTTAAATCTTGAATGTTATCTTTTACAATATTGTCCCAGTACAGTTCACTGAAATTTCCCTGATCTACTGCTTCTTCTAGTTTTTTCACAATATGGACACCATCTTCTTTCGACCAATAGGAAATACCACATAAGATGTAATCATCATCACCGTCACCAATTTCAATATCATATACTTTACGATTTTCATCATACTTAATAATCCATTCATTACGGAAATCTTCTTTCTTCGCACTAAAATATAAAGATGACGCTGGGTTCTCTATAAAAATATTACGGTGTAAATAAACATCTGCATCCATTACATATGCATCTTGTAAATATTCACGAACTACATACATTGTATAAATATTGTTATATACATCATACTTGTCATTGTGTACAAGCTTCACATTATACTTATGGGCAAGATAGTCGAATTTCTCTGCTAAGTAACCTGTAACGACAATAATTTCTTGGACGCCGATTTCTTGTAAGTATTCAATTTGACGCTCTAACATCGGCTTGCCGTTTACCTCTACTAATGATTTGGGAGTCGTTAACGTTAATGGACGTAAACGTGTTCCCATACCTGCTGCTAATAAAATCGCTCTCACGTTACTTCACCTCTATATTTTTTCGCTTTCATAAATTCATTTATATCTGCAACCGTTAAAATTGCGCCTATAAGAATCGCAACACAACAAATAATTAACTTCCATGAAAAAGGTGACCCTAATACTAACATAGAAATGACAACCGCCCATGCAGAATACGTAATGTTAAGCGCCATTGCTTTTGTTGGTCCAATTTCATGAATTGCCTTATAGTAGAATACATAAGAAGCTGTTCCAACTAATGCAATCACAATAATTAAAATAAACTCACTGCTCATCACAACTTCTCTTGTTAAGAAATGTCCGCTCGCTACAGGTAAAATCACAAGTCCATATGTGACCGCTGAAACAAGCTGACGAATTTGCAAGGCCTCTTCTGGGGATACTTCTTCATCTTTCATACCGTACGCACAGATTACACACTCTAACCCCCAGCCAACGATACAAATCAGGACGAAAATAAATCCTAACATATAGTTTTCAGTCGCAAATCCGTCCCCTGTAAATCCAAGGATGATAATAAATGTAATACTAATAATAAGCCCAAACCAATTCCAGGGGCGAAGGCGATCCTTCAAAAACAAGAATGCAAAAAGTGCACCAACCGCTGGATATACCGCTGAAATCGCAGCTGTATAAGAAGCCCCGATATATTTTACAGCTAGTACATAAAACGTCATACCAACCGGCCCGCCCATAAGTGCTCCTAACATAACGAACCGTCCACTTCTCGTTTTCAGCTTAGAAAAAACCGTTCCCAGCTGCCCTTTTATCGCCATATATATCATCATCCATAACGCTGACATAAAGTCATGCAAAAATGTACTCACAAGCGGCGCAAGCAACACAACTTGTTCTGTTGCTAACATAAGTTGTGAAGATAAGATAATCCCAATCAATACCGTATCTACAGCCCAAGCAAAACCAGAAAAAACTCCATACAATATGCCTGTACTTTGCTTTTCTCTCATCTTCATACCTCACACGCTAACGCTAAAAAGAGCTGTAAGTTTTTCTTCGCACGATGATAGCGATCTATTCCATATGTTCCAAAATCACTGCCTGTACTTTCTTTAATCTTCGTCCAAATACTCCATAAGAAATCTTGGAAAATCTTATTCATCAATATTCTTTCTTTATAAGACTCTTCCACTGATCCATTAAAATAGTAACTTAAAAACAGTTCCTCATCCTCTAAAGAAAAATCACATTCTAAGCTATGTGCGGCGATATCCCACATCGGATCGTTCATGCCCCCATATTCCCAATCAATTAAATACACTTTGTCTTCGCCGCTCTTAACAAAGTTTTCAGGAACGGTATCATTATGACAAGGCGCGAGCGCAACATCCATCGCCTCATACATATCCTTTAATTGCATTATTTTGCTCTTCACTTCGACATAATCATCGAAGTTAGAACCGTTTACTTTATTTAATAACCCTTCATAATGCTCGACTTTTTCAAATACATTAAAAACGTTATTCATCACGATATCCGAACTGTGTAATTTCTTTAATATATTTGCTGTTAATATCATATTGTCACTGCGTTTTGCCGTTTTTGGATTTAATGTTTCTGCGTTTGGAATGAGTTTCGCTAACTTCACACCTGTTTCTGCATTAAAGTATAAAAGTTCCGCATCGATCCCTAAATCGCTTGCTAAATTAGCCGTTTCCATTTCATCACGGCGGCTAATCATCTCTTCCGTACCGCTTCCTGGAATACGTAATACATATTCCTCTCCGCCTGCCATTACTTTGAAATTCGTATTCGTCATACCACCAAATGACTGAATATCTGTAACTTGCTCTTCTGAAATAGAAAGCGCCTCTAAAACATATCTTTTAATTTGTCTTTCTTTAAACTCTGCTTCTTTCTTCACTAAGCGAGGATATATTTTATTTTTCACAACTTCATACTGCTTCGTTGTATCAATCTCTGCCCATACAACATCCGATAACTTTGCATAACCGACGTCATACAACCTTGCCGCATCAAGAAGTAAATATTCATAGTTCACATATGGATTTTGATTATGACGGAATGTTGCTAACATGTTCATGAACACTTCATACGAGATTTTAGAAATCCCAACCATCTCACCATCAATACGATTTAACTGATGAATATCTTTTGAAATTTTATAAAGATAGCCATCCTGGAGCTCAACAAACGCTTCATCACCAGATCCACTCTCATTTGTAATCAACACACAGTCCGGTTCTGGATGATGTAACACTTTAATAAGAGCCTTCTCTTCGATTAAAATATCATCTTCAATTAATAAGAAATCATCTGTAATAAGCTCTTGAACCTCCGCTAGTGATGCCATTGATCCCGTCCACTTATACTTCGGATTTTCCACAAAATGCACATTATAACGGCCTGACCAACCTTCAAACTGCTCCTTCTTATAGCCAACTACCACTACAATCTTTTCAATCCCATTATTTTTAAGAATTTCTAAACTACGATCTAGCAACAGCTTTTCCCCAACCGTTAATAAACCAGATGGCTTCCCAAAATCATGGCGCTTCCCAGCCGCAAGAACAACAGCTTGCGTAACCTTCTTTCCCTCTTTACGATGAACTCTAATCTTCTTCCCTTGGTGCGCCACTAACTCCTGGCGCATATATTCAAAGCCTTTCTTATACAAATAATAATTCATGTACTTTCCTGACTTCTCGCTATAAATATATTGATTCTTTGCCAAATCATTCATAATATAATTCACTTTACCAACAGATATATTGCAGTGCTCTGCAATCTTTTTTTGGTTTATCTGTGGATTTTGATTAATAACTTCTAATACATTTAATACTTGCTGTGTAGCGCCCCTCTCCATAACCCCATCCATCCATTCATTTTTTGAACACATCATACCATTTACAGAGAATAATGTAAATATTTCGTAAATTTAATGTGTAGTTTGTAAATCCTATTGTATTTTTACATAACGTCAAAAAAGCCTAATTTCCCATACATTTCACAGGATCATTAGGCTTCTTACTATACTCACTGCTATTTTGTTAACTCTAAATGAGCTTTTAATTTATTAGACAAATCTTGACGATCCTTCTCTGGTACAAAGTAATACCATATACCATCTTGCTTGTGACCATCACCAGGGATTTGAACTTCCTCTTTCTTATTCATCGCAGACTTATAATTGCTTTGAAGATCCCACATTTGATCCTGGGTTAAATTCGTTTTTACGTTTTTCTCAACTGCCTCTAACATCGTACCAAGTTTTGTAATGGACGATATATTAGCTCCTTTACTAATAACCGCTTCAAGCACTTGACGCTGACGCATTTGACGACCGAAATCACCGCGTGCATCCTGCTTACGCATACGTGTATACTTCAGAGCTTGTTCACCATTTAAATGAATGTTTCCTTTCTCAAATGACATCCCTTCAAGTGTGAACGCGATATCATTATACACATCAACTCCCCCAACAGCATCTACAATATCACGGAATCCTTCCATATTTACTTCAATATAATAATCGATTGGAATATCTAAAAAGTTTTCAACCGTCTTCACAGACATATCAATTCCGCCAAATGCATACGCATGGTTGATTTTATCCTTCTTCCCTTTACCAACAATCTCCGTATATGTATCACGAGGAATACTTACGATTTTCATTGAACTATCTTTCGGATTTAGTGTTAATAACATAATCGAATCCGAACGCCCTTTATCTGCCCCGCGCTCATCTGCCCCTAATAATAAAATAGAAACAGGTTGTTTACTTCCTAACTTTACATCAGTAGGTCGCTTCTCAGAATGATCTCGTTCAAGCGGGGTATACACTTTGTTTATTGTCCCCGAAACGGATGAGTACAAGTAATAAGCATAGCCTCCTCCCGCAATGACAAGAACGCCAATAATACCAAGTATCCAAAATAGAATTTTCTTCATTGTGTAACCTTCTTTCTTGAATCAGCTTTATAGGTTTGTAAGGAATAAAGTACTAAGTCACATTATACATGTGAAGTTACCCATCAAATTATACTTTATTTCATAATTAAAACCCATATATTTTCTCATATAGCCTCTTATCTTTTTACTCCCTAATATAAATAAGGCCCCACTGCTCAAATAACAATGGGGCTATATTCTATTTTCACTATAAACAAAAAAGAAACTTCTGCTCGAAGTTTCCGATATCACCCATATATATCTACTGAATATTTCACATCAAAAATTGCTTTCCTAACAGATAACGAAATAACTCTTTCTTTTCCCAGTTGAATTATATGCTCTATTTCACATATATAGACTGTACCTCTTGATAGCCATTTTTATTATTTGACTGCCATCTCCAAGAATCTACACACATTTCTTCAATCCCACGCTTTGCTTCCCATCCTAATTCTCGCTTCGCTTTAGATACATCCGCAAAACATACAGCAACGTCTCCAGGTCTGCGTTCTGCAATTTTATATGGAACCGCCTTTCCTGAAACTTTCTCGAATGCTTGCACCATCTCTAGCACACTATAACCAGTACCTGTACCAAGATTATACGCATCTACTCCTGTTGTATGCAGTACTTTTTCAAGAGCCTTCACATGCCCATTCGCAAGATCCACAACGTGAATATAATCACGGACACCTGTACCATCTTTTGTTGGATAGTCATTTCCAAATACACTTAATTCTTTTAACTTACCAACTGCTACTTGCGTTACATATGGCATTAAGTTATTGGGAATTCCATTTGGATCTTCCCCAATACGTCCACTTTCATGTGCACCAAATGGATTGAAATACCGAAGTAATGCCATACTCCACTCTGAATCAGCTACAACTACATCATGCATCATTTGTTCAATCATCAACTTTGTTTGACCGTATGGATTTGTTGCACTTAAAGGGAACTCTTCTGTAATTGGTGATTTCTCAGGAATACCATACACCGTTGCTGATGAACTAAAAATCATTTTCTTTACATTGTGCTTCTGCATAACATCACATAATACTAATGTACTTGTAATGTTGTTGTGATAATACTTAAGCGGAATTGCTACTGATTCACCCACCGCTTTGAAACCAGCGAAATGAATCACTGCCTCAATCGTATTTTCTTTAAAAATCATATCAATTGCTTCTCGATTCAAAAGGTCTTCTTTATAGAATTTAAATTGTTTTCCTGTTATTTCTTTTACTCGATTTAATGATTCTACTGAGCTATTAGAAAGATTATCAACTACTATAATTTCATAACCATGATTCAATAATTCCACACATGTATGACTACCAATATACCCTGCTCCACCTGTTACAAGTATGGCCATGATGAAAACCTCCTAAATTTATTTACTAGCTTTTCATTACATATTTTTATGAACGCTGAACAGGATCAGTTCCAAATGTATTTATCCATATATCTCCTGTTTTTGTATTACATTAAAAAAGTCCAATTGCACGAACGACAATTGGGCTTTCTTTAAGCTATGATTGTCTCTCTAAATCCGGCTTAGATACAAGCTTCGTATACACAATAAAATGATCCGGCGCATCGCCAATATACTCAAATGGATAACATGTTGTTAACGTCAACGTCTCATAATCAGTTGGCACGATAATCATCTCGTCATTCGATCCCGTAATTTTGAAATCTGTTATTTCATAAACAACCTCACCATACGATTTGCTTCGTTAACTCCCAACCGAAAAAGGCAACAATCCCAAGACCAAACAAAATAATAGAAACGGGAATCCTAATAATTACCCATCTCCATTTTGACTTACGCTTATGTACTTTCTTTCGCTTTTCCATAGGGTGTATTATGCTTGTTCTACTTTACGAGCTAATCATACTGCTGGAACTAGCGCAGCTGCACTTGAAAGAAGTTCACTCACTCGTGCAGCATTTGCCTTAACTTAAGCTTGCTCTTGATTAGTCAAGCTCGTCTTTTGTAAATATGCATATAAATAGTCCACGCGATCAAGGTTTAAAGTTTTCAATGAATTTACAAGCTTTTGTGAAGCTTCTTTTCTATTCGTTTCTGCATTTGCTGCCGTTGCAGCAAATGCGTTTAAACCAAGAGCAAGTGCAACGACTAATGAACTTTTTTTATAACACTTTTGAAACTCATGGTTATTTCTCCTTTTTATAACAATTTAACAATTTAACTATTTAAATATATCACAAGCAATCCTTAGTAGGATAACTTAACCATAATTTTTTAAAATGGACATCTTACATAAAATCTAAGAACTAAACATTTTTTGATATGAAAGTGGCTGATTCTCATAACCGTTCAGATGATTACTATACCATTTCCAAGCTGAATAAAGAGCTTCATCAATTGAATACCTTATACTTTGGTTTCCATCCTAATTATGTACATATCTTTTTACCAAATATAAAAAGTGAATGATCCGTATCTCTTATAAAATCATTAAATATCGCATTCATCTTTTCACCTGTTGTTTTCTCACACACTTGAATCAATTCATATTCTGAAGTTTCCACACCATGGCCTACATGATAAATTTCGTTTATTTTATATAGCTTTCTAATAAACTATGTAGTGCTAGCACATGTGCTTTCACTACATCCATGACATGGACATATTCACCTACCGCACTACCACCTTTGTACCATAGCCACCATCTATTATAAAACTCGCCTCTTGTTGTTTTACCATATGCAATAAAACATTCGGTACAATATGTGTTTCTGGACGATGGTCTTCACCTATTGTTCTATCTGTATGAGCGCCTATAGCATTGTGATAACAAAGAGACATATAACGTAAATCATATGCCTTATAAAAATCTTCTAAAGCCTATTCAATAATAAGGTTAGAATTCCCATGAAAAACAACTGGGAATGGGACATATGTGTTTCCTGCACTCGATCTTTATAAGGCATACCGTGAACTGATATAAATGATGAAAAAACAAAATGTATAATTTGATATCTGATCATCATTTTTAAAACTTGAAAAGTCGCTACAGCATTACTTGTAACAGAATGACTTGACTAACACGATAAATCAAACTCGTTATGACAAAAACAAACTGCATGACAGCTTCAATACTATAACGCAAGAATACTGTCTCTAAATCAGCACTATTATGAAAGTTACCTTTTTCAAAAATAATCACCCTACCCTAAATTATAAAATTCATTTCTAATTATGCATCCGTTGCAAATTTAACATCTTAATAGTGTGATAATAAAATTTTAATTGCTCAAGTTACAAATAAACTCGCCCTTTTTTCATTAGAAAAGGAGACAAATGAGGATAGTCCTTTTCATTCATCTCCTAGAATAAAGAATATCTATTCTTTTTTATCACCAAGCGCGAATGTAACCTCAGCTTCACAAGCAATTTCACCATTTACAGTTGCAACTGCTTTCCCTTTTCCAATTGGTCCACGTACACGTGTCATTTCCACTTCTAAACGAAGTTGGTCACCCGGACGTACTTGACGCTTGAAGCGGCAGTTGTCAATACCAGCAAAGAATGCGAGGCGCCCACGATTCTCCTCTTTTTTTAATACCGCAACAGCACCCACCTGCGCTAATGCTTCTACAATTAGCACACCTGGCATCACAGGATAATCTGGAAAGTGTCCATTAAAGTATTCCTCATTTGCCGTTACATTTTTAATCCCAACCGCACGCTTTCCTTCTTCTACTTCTAGAATTTGATCAACAAGTAAGAATGGATAACGATGTGGAATAATTTCTTTAATCTGCCCTATATCTAGCATATTACTCTCTCCTCATATATCAAATTGGTCATACCACCAACATACTGTCCTTATTATCCCATTCTCTATTGTTTTTGTCACGAAAAACAAGAAATGCTTTCTACTCAAAATATCTATTAGAACTATTCATACAAAAAAGATACACCCTTTTCCCTTCGCTAAAATCGGTATAACAAAATAATAGCAATTCACACGGAGGTTGGAAAAAGGGTGTATATCAAAGTTAGGGAAAGGCAATATACATTATTTGCCTTATGTGTCGTATTCATAGCTCATTATAAAGGACAAAAATAAGAAAGAAAAATTTAATATTTACTGATTTTTACCATTATGACCTTAATTTTCTACAAATTTCTACAAATTTCTTCATTTTTCTTATATTATCTTAAATGTTATATCTAGAAATTAAGATTCGCAATCTAGAACACTATACTTTATAAAAAATGCATCTTTATGGATTAGCCTTTAATAACAGTTCTATAAAATATTATCACAAACGGGATGTTTATTACATAAATATCCAATACTGCATATAAATTCTTTTAAATCTATTTAGCAATACATAAAAATAAAATATAATTAATAAGAAATTGTGGCTTTTTCTTGTTTATCTGTTAAATAAAATAAAATTCCTTATGCCTTTGGGATTCTTTTTTATTTTTTACACTTTACTCATATAGATAATTGTATAAGTATTAGTTATAAAATCAATAAATTGTATTACCGTTTTTAAGAGCTCTTGTGCTAATGAGATTACGCCATCTACAAATTTTAAGATCGCCATTTCTATTTCTAAAACATCCATTTTTTATTATATTTAAATACTATTAATATCCATCTTCATAGTAGCAATATTCATTATACTGTTCTTTGGTTGATTCTGATTTCCACTATTTTCATCATAATAATCTTTTGCCTCATTTAAAAAAGCATTCCAACCATTACGTTTAATCATAATTGCTGGAGAGCTTTTCCCACTCCAATACTGGTGTTTTTTTACATAATCTAGAGGTATATTTAATTCTTTCATTTAAACAGCTTATAATAAATATTCTTATGAAATTCTAGTTATCCTTAAAAGAGAATTATATAGAAAAATCTCATTATCTAAAATGAAAATAGAAGAGACCCCTTGTCCTAAAAACAAGGGGTCTCGCTGCTTTTTGTTATATGGTATAAATAAAATCAGGTTCCATGTTCAATCATAACACGAATATTTATACATGTATATAGATGGTATATTAATAATTACAAAAAGTATTTTCACTTTTATACTGTACACATAATTAAATTGAGCTTATATTTCCATAAAAAGACCAGCACACAAATACCAATTATCCCCTAAATCATAAATAATCAAATTGTGTTACCGGTCCAAAAAAAGTAAAGGCAGTGTATTCCTTAAGATTATAAAAAATAATTGTAACTGGCCATATTTAAATGTTTATCTTAGCCTGTTGACCAAGTAGGCTACTAAACAACCCACTTTTATCTTTTGCTAATTGAGTAAAACCACCACTTTGAATAATTTGCCCTTGATCCATTACAATCACTTGATCAGCTTTACGTATAGTAGATAATCTGTGTGCAATGACAATAATTGTCATGCTTCCTTTCAATCTTTCCAATGCTTCTTGTATTTTCGCCTCATTTTCAGCATCCAACGCACTTGTTGCCTCATCTAATACTAAAATAGAAGGTTTCCGAAGTATCGCTCTCGCAAGAACAAGTCGTTGCCGTTCCCCTCCTGAGAGTTTAACCCCCCTATCGCCGATAAGTGTATCCAATCCCTGTGGAAGCCTACTGACAAACTCAGCAGAAGCGGAAAAATCCAATGCCTCCCAGATTTGCTCTTCATTCGCATCTGGCTCAACCATTCTCAAATTATCCCTTATACTAGCATTGAATAGAAATGGATCTTGAGAAACATAGCTAATTGATTTCCTCAATGACAATAGATTTTTACTCGTTAACGGTTTATTATCTATTAATAATTGACCGCTCTCTGGCTGAAGAAGCCCCATTACAATATCGATCAATGTACTTTTTCCAGCGCCAGAACGCCCTGAGATGGCCGTCATACAATTGGATGGAATACTCAAATTGATATTTTTCAGGGCATATATAGAATCCTGTTTATTGTAACGGAAAGAGATATTGCGGCACTCAATAGATTGCTCTATCTGAATAGGCTTCAAAAAATTATAATTTTGTTCTACATCTTGCAATTCTATACTTTTCTTACATTCTTCCTGTAAGTCCAGCAAAGCTTTAAAGGCAGGCAGATTCGCTGCAATTTGCTCCATATTGGATTGTATACCTGAAAATCGCGGCCACAATCGAGAAAATATAAGAATAATTAATAATAATTGCTCAGTCTGTGTCCGGAACAACTTGACCGATAGCAGAATCAGGAGGGCTATGGAAATCGCTGATGCGATCTTATAAAAAAGCTGGGAATTATTTCTCACCTTAATATATGCAAGCTGTTCACGTTCCACATCTTCCGTCCAATTACGTAGCCACATATAACGAGATTGTTCTAGGAGGTTACTCTTTATATCCTTAATCCCATTAAAATGATCCGTTATGCCTGCAAGATAAGCTTTTGAATTCTCTGAGGTCCGGCCACCTAACCGTTTCGATTTCTTAATAAATCTTCGGGAAAAAAAGGCAAGCACTACACCGCAACATAGTACAAAGAGTGTTATATCTGCGGATAACCAAAAAGCAAGGCCAATCTGTATGAATGTGAAAATCAACGAAGTAAGCAATTGTAAAAATAAGTTAGTACCTGCACTAACACGCCCTAATTCCGTTGTTAAAGAGTTAATAAGATCCGACTTTCTTTTTTTCACAAAAAAACTCCAATTGGCCTGCAACAATCCACGATACGTTTCCAGTCTCAAGTGATTAATAAAACGTATCTGAATTTTCGCATTGCGAATCGTTATATTACTTTGCAAAACAGCTTGTCCCACAACCAATACGATATAGATCCCTAATACAAATGGTAACCCTAAAGTTGCCGGAAAATCACTTAAAAATCCCAAAGCTCCTGAAAGTGGGCTTGCTTTTTCGTTCATATTCGCAATCCCGCTAATACTTAGCATAGGGATTAATAATAAAATACCGATTCCTTCTACAAGACTGACAGATACCATTCCCAAGAGATTAATAATGAGAATGTTTCCAGTAAAAGAGTATAACTGCTTTGTAAAGTATAAAATATTTCTCATTTTTACATCTCCTTATGGTATCTCGTTTTCCTCCAAGCCCATAAAACTGGTCGCAAAGGAAAATACAAAACATGCAATTGTTTTGGTAGTGGTAAAGTTTCCACATCCTGAGGATAAGGGTATAACCAGCTAAGATGAAACAGTAGCTTTTGAGAGCTTGTTTTTAACAAATATAAATATCGCTCATGATATTTTGAAACTTCTTCTGGAACGGGATCTGTATGCAAGTTAATCATATTTTCCAAGTAATATATAGCAAGCTGCGCTAACTGCTTTACTCTTCTCCCTGACATTAATACTTTTGCCTCTTCTTCTATTATAAGAGTATCTAAAAGCTCGGAAGATAAAATAAGTGCCTGACCTACTAACTGCTTGCATCCATATCTTTTCAACAGAACAGTAAGTTCTTTCCAATCTATTTCTTGCCTTACCATACGGTCAATGTCTGTTAACCATCGAAGCCTGGACCAACCATGCCTAGCCCCATGAGTCACAAGAAACATAAACAAATCCTCTCTACCTAGAAAATAGACAGGATAATTCGTAATAGGGCTCATTCTTTTTCGTCCCCACAATTCATCAAAGTTTTGTTCCTTTCCAGGGCCTGGTTGTAGACGCCAATGAATCTCCAATTTTACCTTACTCATTGGATGCATATAAGTTGTATGATGGCGTCTCCACTTCCATTCATTCATAACTGTTGGAAAATCTTCCTCTTTGACATAACCATTCTTTACAAGTATTTCATTTACTTTTTCAAGATCATCTATAGGAACAAGAGCGTCCAGATCCCCAGATGTTCTAAGAGAAATATCTCCATATAAATCTACCCCAAGAATAGGGCCTTTCAAAAATAGGAGCCGGAGCTGATTTTCGGCAAATAATTTGCCTATCTTTCCCATTTCTCCACTTAAATGAAGCATATGAAATGTATTCCTTTTAAAGTATGTACTTAACACTTGTACAACATGCGAAGGAATGAGTTGATTATCGATATTCTTCATTTTTGTATAAATGAAGGCATACATGCGATGATGCAGCGCCAATTTCAGAAATTTGTTCCAATCAATATCGATAAACCAATCTTTTGGGATTGTTTGTATCTCTTTATCTTCCTTCTTTATAATTTCAAGTAACAATTTTAGTTCTTTAGGCAAATGGCTCAAATCAAGATTACAACCGGTATCCATCTCATTCTCCTTCAAGATTTTTTTACCCTATCCTTTTTGCAAATTTACTAACAACAGTAAATCTCTTCATTTCTTCTACGCCAGTAATATAAAAGGGCCCGCTACGTAACCACGCATGGGCAATCATATTTCCTGTCTCATCTTTCGCAGTCCCCAAGTAAAGGGTGCTTTCAATTTGACGCTTCTCCAACATTTTCATTGCAGCGATAGCTTTAACAAGACATTGGCTTTCCCAAAATGTATAACGACTCATCATATGCACTGCTTGAGAAATTTTCCTTAACGTAATCTTTTCCGACTCATCATAGCTTAAAGACGTTTCTGCCATATGAATTCCTAATATAGGAGCAGCTTTAGAAAACGGTATACTTTTAAGAATACGGGCCCAACCTAAATAAAAGAAAGCTTCTATAAGTAATAATTTTGTTCTCATATCGAACGATAAGAAAGCTTTTGCTTTATTTATGATATTCATCGATCCTACTCCTAATCTATTAAATCTGAAACATTCAGCTATAAATCAATTTTTATCCCCAACCAAGATTAATCCTTCTGCATACAAGTGATTCAAGAAAGAGAGTACTTGTTCCTGACATTCTGCCTCTTCAATCATATATCGGGACATTAATATATTGACCAATTGATTAACTGATATCAATTCATTTATTAACTCCCAAATTTCACCGCCTATCCCTCCTAAATTGTAGTATTTTCCATTATGGATGCTCATCATCACTTTCTCTCCATCCATATCACTCACTACATTTTCTTGACCCTGTACGATAAAACTGTTTAATGAAATTTTTTTGTTAGTAATCATTATTTTTCCTCCTCTTTTAAAGACTCTAGGACTGTGGATACTAAATCATGCGCCGTAAACTTTGAAATAGGGCGCCCTAATTGAAACATCTCCACCTTATTTACAATGTTTGTAGAGTTCATAAAATGCCATTCCATCATCCCCAATCGTGGGATTAATGAATTTCGATATGTATGACGTAGCAATGTACGTAACCTTTCTAGTCCTTCAATACGTTGAATTTCAACATTCTCATTTTCCGTTTTCACCAATTCAAATACACCCGCAAGCGGTAACGGCTCATTGAAGAAGCTTGACGACACTGGTACAGCATATTTGGTCTCTCTTTCAAATAAAGGCTGATAATGCGTTGTTTCCATTCCAAATTGATCGAGACTCTCTTTCCATAACTTTTGTTGTGGATAAGAGGGTGTAACAAAAGGAATATTATCCTCAGAAAGAGATACCGCAATTACATCATCACTTAAAAGTTGATATCCCTTGCTCAAGAGAGCTGATGCAAGAGTTGACTTTCCAGCTCCCGATCTTCCTACAAAAGCATATACCTTCCCATTGATGGCTATTGCACTTCCATGCAAGGGAAGTATTTTTCTTTGCATCAATAATGCGCCCATGCAAGTTCCAAGAATATAAAGCCTAATCTTATCTTGGTCAGATCCTTCCATAGGTGAAACGATAATTTTTTCTCCATTTTGAATACAAAACGTGGCAGTTTCGGGGATTTGAAACATAACTAATTCTTCTTCGACTACGAATGCTGACTTTTTGGAGGATAACTCCTTCCATAACTTGGACAAATCTGCAGTTTCGATTCTGACGTCTACTTCATTTTCATAATTGTTTAATTGAGGCAATTCCGGCAGAGGAATCTCACTTAATAGGGTTAATCCGAAGGCTTTGTAAACCACTTTCTTTACAGTATGTATCATCTTTCTCACTCCACCTAGTTGAAAAATTGATTAGAAAAAACCCTTATACCGTTGTTAAACTATATAAGGGCTGTAAAGCATATAAATCTCATTTAAATATTAGTGCATTAGCTGTGGCTAAGTGTGCCTTGCTCATCCTCATCTTCAAACACTTGGTCAACAATTCGTTTTCCAGGTCCAGCCATTGTCATGTTGATATCAAGCACTTCTAATACTGGTGATTGCCATTCTTGTTTCATAGTCTCACCTCCCTTCAAATAAATTTCTTGATAAATCGATAAACGATAAGACTGCGCATTAAAATTCTAAAATCAGGATCAAACACGTTTTCTGGCTGTGGTTCTCCTTGAATTTTCAAAATCGCACTCTTAATGATTTCCATATTAAAAAAGTTAGAAGCTACAGGATCTGCGCTAAGCTGTTTTAGTTCCTCGATAAACATTTTCCATGAAGGAATCATGCGATGAATCACATCGGCAGCCTGTATCCCTCGCACACGTTGATTCAACCTTACTTTGTCAGGAAGCAATCCCTTTGTAGATCTTCGGATAAGTGCCCGATTTAAGCCATTTTGAACAAATTGTTCGAGTGGTAGAGATAAACAAAATCGAATTACTCGTAAGTCATTCGTCGGATCATGCCCCTGCAAGCCATAGCGCAAGGAAAGTTTTGTACCACTTGTACCAGTGGTATTCCATAAATTTAACTGCTCAAAATGTTTCTGCCTTATTTCGTATATGTTAGGTATAGAAGCCCCCGTTACTTTAACACCATGTTCCTCCAGTTTGTTGAATACATCAGTACGTTTTGCAAGTTCTGGATTGACTAACGTCGGCAACTCATATTGCTGTTGTGGAGAGAACATGTTATTTATAGATGGGTATGCCTTCTTTCCTACGACTTTCAGTATTCGTGACTTTTTGACTCCAATACTTTTACCGTATAAATCGATTTCATGATAAAGTTGGAACCATTTGAACCTTTTAAGTAAAACTGCATAATAATCTAGAGCTGGTCCCCAAGAGATGGTAAAATTCCCCCTCGCTCCATTTAAGAGCACTCCAACTCCTTGTTGCTGGGCTTTTTCATAAATTCCCTTTACCCAAATAGAATTTTCAAAGAATTTATAGGGCATTTCCATAATATCAAGCCAATCATCAATTTCAGAGAATGAATTTCTCCCTGGGAAATTCAAATAATGATCCGTAATATTCCCTACATGCTGTACTGTAGATTGGATAAACGGCTTCTCATCTGCAACCATATGACTACGAGTCCAATCAATAAATCCTTCTGCAGGTACAGAGCTGTATGTATATAATTTTTTATTTTCCTTTTGCAAGGCTCTTGCAGCAAAGCTAGCAACAGCACCTGAATCTAATCCTCCACTTAAATGGGAACCAACATTACGGTGCGTACGCAATCTTGATGTCACTGCACTTTCAAATACGTCCCGGAATGCCTCTTCATACTCTTGATTTGATTTAAGATGCAACTTCTCTCCTACAAATAACACGTCATATTTCGAAATACTAACTTTTCCATCGACTACAGAAATAGTATGAGAAGGAGGTACTTGTTCTATATTTTTATGGACTGTAGAAAAAGCATCTATCGTATCAAGCATATTAGGTATCGCTAAATATTCAGCTAACCACTGCTCATTTAAATCCTTCCCGACGTAAGGTAAGGAAAATAGTGGTCCTATGCTGGTACAAAAGGCAAATTGATTTTGATTACGGAAGAAGTAAAATGTTCTGCTTCCCGAAAAATCACGCGCACCAAAAAGTAAGCGTTTTCTTTCATCCCAAATCATAAAAGCAAAATCGCCAATCAAATATTTCGGCGCATCTTCCCCCCACTTTTGATAAGCCAATAAAATCAGCTTACTGTCAGGCATTTCCCTTCTAAGTGCCTGTTCCACTTGTAATCTATCAAATAATTCATCGCGATTATCAATAATAGCATCAGCCGTTATGACCAATTGCTTTTCATAATCATAATAAGGTAATTGTTCGTTGATAGATTGGGGCGTTATCCATTTCATATGGGCACCCAAAAAAATATTTTCCTTGTGCCACGTATTGGTACTATCGGCTGGATAACGAGATAAAGCTAACATGATTCCATTGCTATGCTCAAACGGTATGGGTTCCCTATTTAAATGATAAATTCCAGTTATTGCGCTCATTTCTTTCCTCCCGCTTCGAAACAAGTAAGGGCAAACCCGATAAATAAGATAATTACCAGATATATCAATAAAACGTTATTTATATACCGGAAAAATCCTTTCTCAAACTACCGTGTTTCCGCATAACAGATTTTAAAGTTGAAATTTTCAGGCTATCTACCTTATAAATAAACCCTCGCCTTCTAATTTTGATATTCAAAAAAAGAACAAGGGTATAATTTTCTTATTTTCGCTAAAAAGTATTATGTATTTGTTTGTTGATTCAAATAAAAATAGATAAATTTAATATATCAATAAAGCATTTATATTCTTTATAAAGAATATAAACCCAGGTTATCATTTCACTATTGTATTGTCAAGTATCTATATACTCCAAATATTAAATGTTAACCCCTCTTTTTTGGATAATTAAAAAATGAATAATAAAATTATATCTTGCAAATAAATGACTTTATCTCCATATTTTTCATTTTTTTGATATTAACATAATTTTTGTGCTATGATATTTTATATAGTTTAGTATAAACATGCTAATTAAAAAAACATATTTTATATTCCTCTGCTGCTTTAATAGAAGCAGCCATGTCATTCAACATAGCTGTTTCTTTATAATTGAACAAAAGGCAAGTAACTTTCTATAGTTATACCATTTTTACTAAGGAGGTCATATAATATGCGTTCACCACTGATAATGCTAGCCAAAAACATAATTCGTATTTACCACAAAATTATGTACGCTTACTATTTCGCTCTCTATAGGGATTGCCTTGACTTTCATTCAAAAGAGGTTTATTTCCACAAAATGAAATTTCACAAAAACCGAACTAAATTAGATATTGAATCCTCCTAGTCCATTAACCTATATCCTGTTAAAATTCTCTTATTGTTTCTTTTTATATACCAACATTTGTTTTCAACGCATTTTTGATACATGTAATAACTCTTGTCTGATCTTTTTCTGTCATACCTGATCCAGATGGAAGACAGAATCCAGTTTCAAATAATTTTCTAGCAATATCTTCGCAATCACTATGAGGGTAATAAGTTGTTCCTTTAAATAGGGGTTGCATGTGAAGAGGCTTCCAAACAGGGCGTGCCTCAATATTTTCATTTTCCAGGTGTTTCAGTAATTCCTGAATCGATACTCCTGTTTTTTCTTCATCTATAGTAAGAACTGTAAGCCATCGATTCGAATAAGTATCTTCTAACTCAGGCATAAACTGTACACCTGGAATATGAGATAATTCTTGATAGTATCTATCAAATATTTTTCTTCTTGCCTGTACCCTATCTTGGAGAATTTGCAACTGCGCTCTACCTATACCTGCCAAAACATTACTCATTCGATAGTTATATCCTATTACACTGTGTTGATAATGTGGGGCAGGATCTCTTGCCTGAGTAGCTAAAAACCTTGCTTTTCTTAATGCCTCAACATCATTAGATACAAGCATTCCTCCACCTGAGGTTGTAATGATTTTATTTCCGTTAAACGAATAAATCCCAAACTTCCCAAATGTTCCACTCGCCTTACCTTTGTAGTAAGAGCCAAGTGATTCTGCTGCATCCTCAATTATTGGAACTTCATATTTATTACATAATGAGAGAATTTCATCCATTTTAGCACTTTGTCCATATAGATTTACAACAATTACCGCCTTTGGCAGCATTCCCTTTTCCTTTGCATTATGCAATGCACATTCTAAAGCTTGTGGTGACATATTCCATGTTTCAGGCTCTGAATCAATAAACACCGGTGTAGCACCTAAATATAAAATTGGATTTGCACTTGCTATAAAAGTAAGACTTGAACAAAATACCGTATCACCATCTTTTACATCCAATAAACGCAGCGCTAAATGAATAGCAGAGGTTCCTGAACTAACTGCAGCTGCATCACGAACTCCCACGTGAGATGAAAGCTCGCTTTCAAATGCATCCACATTTGGACCAAGTGGAGCGATCCAATTCATATCAAATGCTTCTTTTATATATTCTTGTTCATTACCGCTCATATGTGGGGCGGAGAGATAGATTCTTGTTTTTTCCTGTGAATATACCACTTTAAACACCATCCTACAGTTCTTTTTTTATTACTCTAGCTGGAACGCCCACTGCTGTACAATTTGCTGCAATATCACAGATTACTGTTGCCCCGGCACCGATAACGGACCAGTCACCAATTGTAATATTGGGAATTACATTAGCTCCTACTCCTATATGTACTCCTGTTCCTACAGTAACAGATCCCGTAAGCACAGCATTTGGGGAAATATGTGCAAAATCTTTTACCCTATTATCATGTTCAATAATAGCGCCTGAATTAACAATAACGTGATTCCCAATTTCAACATCTGCATTAACAATTGCACCTGGCATAATAACCGTACCAGCTCCAATCTTTGCACTTAAACTAACGATAGCTTGCTTATGTATAAGCGTCACATAACGATGACTGGGAATCTCTAACTGCTCCATAATTCGTTTTCGTGTTCTGTTATTTCCTATAGCTACCACGAACCTTACATCTGTATGTTCATTCATTAATTTTCCAGCTGCAGAAATAGGTCCAAAATATACGCCATCCTCAACTCTTAATTGTTCATACGTATCATCTAATCGACCAATAATTTCATAATTCCCATATGATGATAGTATAATATCTTGGATAACCTTACTATGACCACCTGCCCCAATCATGATTATTTGCATTCATTTCACCTCCTCAAAAGTCCTTAGTACCAGTAAATTTCTCAATAGTTACATGCCCAACTTGGTTAATGCCTTCCGATTTAGATACCTTCTTCACCGTCAATAACAAAATTTTCATATCAAGAAAAAAAGTCCGATTTTTCACATACCACACATCAAAATCGAATTTTTCTTCCCATGAAATTGCGTTTCTTCCATTCACTTGAGCCCACCCTGTAATTCCTGGTCTTACATTGTGCCGCTTAGCCTGTTCTTCTGTATATAGATCCAAATATTCCATCAATAATGGCCTAGGACCCACCAAACTTAAATCCCCTTTTATAACATTAACTAACTGTGGCAATTCATCCAAACTATATTTTCTAAGAAATTTACCGAACTTAGTAAGTCTTACATTATCAGGCAGCATATTCCCCTCGCTATCTGTCTCATCAGTCATAGTTCTAAACTTATACAGAAAAAAAGGCTTACCATGTAATCCTGGACGTTGTTGCTTAAATAGGATAGGGGAACCTAACTTAAATCTAACTAAAACTGCTACTATTATAATAAGAAATGAAATCAACATCGATAATGACAAAGAAACGAACAAATCAAAAAGCCTTTTCATAAGTAATTATACTCCTATCGAAAATTTTTTGAGGCGCTTCCTACAGAACGAGGCTATAACCTTCCAACTACCTTTAGGGAATTCTTCTAATTCAACCATACTCTTGTATAAAATGAAATCAATTCGTAACTTACATTCTGCTATGAACTTCATTTAGTATGTTATAAATACATTTCCCCGTTCTCTGAAGATCAGACGCCTAAACTCAATAATAAAATTGCTATATTTTTATACAAATATAGCGGTTTTTTTCTTTCCATATTCAGTTGATGATAGTATTATCTATCAATCTAGTGGCTGTGCTTATATCACTAGATACATTATTGAATACACATTTGACTACAGTCATCGCCTTTTCCCTAGTTAACCAATGTAAACTAAGAAGAGTGTCTTCTAAATAGCTGTGCGTAATGATAGAAACAGCAGGATTATCAGTCTTCCTAATAACAGAATTTAGAAATGTGTTACAACTATGAACAATATTCCCTTCGAAGTTTATACCAACATTTTGAAACAAACAATTATCCGCATTAATTTTCCGCGTATATTGGGCATTATTGGAACCAAAAGATATATCCCCACCTATTCTGCTTGTTTTTGCTCTTATAAATTTACCGTTACTAAGGTTACAACATTCCAAATCTGCGGCCCCTTCTATTAAAATGAGACCTTCTATAGCAATAGGGCGACCACCATAATTAGCAGGTGGCTTAATATTAACATCATAATTCTTGACGGTAATATTCTTAATGACTCCACCTGTCAAAAGCACTGAAAAGTTTTGTGTTACCGCATTATCACTTCGCCACTCTCTTTCAACTGTGATGTCCGAAATATAGCATCTGCCATAATCATACCTGCTTATATTAAATCCAACTTTTCCAGCGTCAGTTATCACCACTGGTGGTCCATTCAATGTTTCAGATACTCGAAAACTTGTTGCCGTTACGTTAATCGTATAGTAGAGTTTATCCACACTAATTCCAGTAGGCACTTTGCCAACCCATTGTTCAAAACATATTTTCGCACCATTCCCCATTCCATGTGGAGTACTATAGGAAAACATGCCATTGGCGACATTTACAGTAGGGCTGCCAAAATATCCATAGATGCTTGAACCGTAAAATAAACCATTTTTTATCTGGCAATTTTGAATGACGGCTCCTCGGATATCCTGCAGTTTGATATTACCGTTATTACATATAGCCCCATTGACAAAATTATCCCCTTTCACAACGAGTTCACATCCAATGAAAGTGTTGTGAATGTATTTGACATACCAGTTATTCTGATAAGAACTAATTCCCCCTATGTTATATCCTTCAAATATATTATTTTCCAAAACTATATGAATGCCGTCTGCATTTACAAAATGTCCACGAGCATTATTAGAAATATAGTTATTATAAATATAAATTCTAGTATTCAATTCAAACCCCGATTGATTCAGTTCAGGTCGCCATGTCGGTATGTTACTTTCAGACCACATGGATTCGATATCTATTCCGAACATCGGGGCAATGCCATCGGTTGTAATGCCGTCATCAGCTTTACCAATTGAATAAATTTTATTTTCAAAAATATAAGTGTCATTTGAACCACCGAGAGTAATCCCTTGCCTTCTGCAGTTATGAATATCACAGTTATGAATGTAAATATGCGAACCCATCTGTTCCTGTGTATAATCAGCTGGATTAATCTTATATTCTAACCAGCCTGTTGAAATAGCATCCCCTGTACAATTGCTTATTTCTACACAATCTATCTCCACAAAGTTTGAGCCCCTTATTTCTATTCCTTGTCCCCACTCATGAGTGTAATTCTGGCTGTCCACTTTTGCATTTATTTTTGCAATTTGGGCATCGCTTAAAGGTGAAGACGTAATATCAATAACAAAAATCATTTTATTAGCATCTTCTATTGGAGCAAACCAACCTCTTCCAGTCGAAGATGCAGGAGCAAATTGACCGTTTGTTCTAGAACCGACTAGCGTGCCAATTGCAACAGTATCTTTATATTGATAAAAACTGTATGCTGTGGTGTTTATTCCAGGGATAGACCACAGTCTAAAAGCTTTAAGGAGCCCAGGATTCTCATATCTGTCCACTATTTCACTACGGATAAAATTGGGATTATTATTCAATGAACCGTCAGTATTCACTCCTCCTCTTACAAATTTCACACCTATTTCGTAAATATGTGTTTTTTTATCTCCGACTATTTTCCCACCAGAAATTTTCACATTTTTAACTCCCTTAATATCAAATACTCGATACCAAGGTGACGAATTAGTTTCCAGTTGTAAGACACACTCTCCCGACATTTCAAAATGTAAGCCGCTTGGTATGGCAATACACGAGAATGATGTATTGTCAATTTTCAACTTATATATGCCGCTCGGTAGTATAACATGATTGTATCCTTGGGACTTAGCCCAAACCAAAGCATCATTTATCCCCTTTGTAGTGGCAACAGAATTGGTACCATCGTTTTTAATATTCCATCTTACCAATTCTAATATATATGAATTTGAAACGCCCTCTGCATTTGAAACTGGTACCTTTTTTGGAGACCAGTGTGCTTTTGGGCCATCATAAGTTAATACATCACCATGAGTAGGAGATGCTGTTGTTACATCTACATCATTAAGGTCCCCAAGATTCGCATTTAAGTTTACGTCCATATTCCCACTTCCTTTTTTTCTATATATTATGCTTCTATAGCTTAAATAGATTGGGTATATGAACTCTAACAATAAAAAGGATCCTTTCATTCCGTAGCTTATAGCTCTTGAATTTTCCCCTTAAAACACGTGTTAATAGCATATAACAACACTTTGATTCGAATTAGGAGGGAATCCCCTTATTTAACTTAAATTTTTTTAATAACTTTTGTGAAATCCCTCTAATAATCCCAAATAAATATTTAAATTCAGTTGTTTTATGAAAAATCAATATATAAATCACATTAGGAACTATGATACATATGATTCCCTTTAACAATAACTCCAAGAAATTGCTTGATAACGTGAAATTGCTCGCAAAACTTGTAATAAAATACGTTCCTATACCTATTGCTGCGTAGTAGGCGTATTTTAAGAAATAATCCATTACAGGCCTATTAAATACATTTTTGTATACTAAATAAGGGGTAAGCCAGAAAGGAACAGTAATCACACTTACAAGGGTACCAAGAAATACACCCATTATCCCCAGATATTTAACTAGTACGATAGAAAAAGCTAGGTTGACAGCAGCTTGAACCAAAGGTGCATATCTATCCTCATGAAAAACACCCGCTGTAGTTTTCACAGTTGTTATGGAATTCCTCATGCCTCTTTCATAAAAAATAATTACTAATACAAACAACACACTTTTACTCATAAGATACTCTGATCCAATCCATAAAGTGATAAAGGGCTCCATTATAATACATAATAATATAGAGAAGAATGAGTATAACCAAAAATTCAAAAGCATATAGATCTTATACACACTATAAACCTTGTCTATACTTTCTTTTGCTACTAAATTCCCTACACTATGGTATGTATTATTAAAAATTTGATAAGTAAAATTCCTACAAATGTCTATTAACATATTGTAGTTAGAATACAGTCCAACTGCTGCTACACTAATAAATGAAGATATGATAATGTTATCGGTACCTAATACTAAGTAATTTCCTATGTTTTGCAACACAATTGCTTTCACATTCTTAACAATTTTATCTTTAGTTTCAGCATCTAATACACCCGAAACTTTATCTTTTAAAAACGGGTACATCCTGTTGACTATGATTGCCAAAGCAATGCTAGTAGTAACTGTTATCATACTGTCGATAACTAAATATAAAATATAATTTTTTGTAAAGTGAAGTATTCCAATTTTGAGACAAGCAGATGCAATTGAAGATATGGAATATATTCCTGTTACAATATACCCCTTCTGAGAAACACTTAAAAACGAATTCTTATGCATGTACAGATAAGGAGCAACTGTATTGAATAAAAATATAAGGTAAATCCAATGAATATTTTCAACATTCGAATCTTTAATAAAGTATCCAAGAAACGGCATTAAGGACAAACCGAGTAACAAGACAATCAAGGCAATTACCATATATGCTTTCCGATACAATCTCATAAGTATGTTGATTTTTTCTTGATCATTTTCTGCGACCGGCTTATAAAGACTGTACATTATACTAGCACCTATTCCTGCCTCCGCTAACGAAAGCATAGAAAGTATATTAGTAAGAAATCCATTTATACCTAGATATTCAATGCCCAGATTATTGATAAATACGGTTCTTGAAATAAAGCTTAAAGATGTGACAATGATTTGATTTCCGATTCCAGCAGATATATTAATTAGGGAATTTTTTACTCTCATATTAAAACCTTCTTGATATAGATTTTTTACATGTAGCCAACAAGATAGCTGATATTAAAGTAAACGAATGAATCCCCAAATGCTCTGCGGCTTTCTTTACATTTAAATTAGACTTAACAAAATCATAATATAAATTATAATAGGATAATTTCCCTTTCAGGCCACACTTATAAAATTCAATTTGCTGATTTATGTAATATGCGGTACCTTTCGGACTTTTAGCAAATATATCCCTCATATTTTTTGTTAAACCATCTTCTAAATAATTACATATATATGTTGTCTTATTAAACCATCTTATTTTATAACCTTCATAAGCCATCCGATTCCATACCGTAGCCTCTGTCATAAATTTTTCCCCTTCAAACTCATGAAACTTGTATTTCCTTAGTATATCGGTATAAAAGGCTTCAGCTTTATCTCCTGTTATATTGTATTTATTCCGTTCAAGTGAAGTTGCATCAACATATTCACCTTTAAACGTTGTTCCTAAAAACTCCTTACTGCTCCCTCCCCTATTACCAGAAACACCACAAAATAATTTTTTATCCTCCAAACTATTTTCCCATTCTACTATACTTTCTAATGCATCCTCCGTAACATGATCATCGGAATCTACGATAAAAAACATTTCTCCTTCAGCCAAATCAACACCCTTGTTAATTGCTCTATGTTTTCCTCCATTTTCAACTTTATAGTATCGTATGGAAAATGAATTTTCTTCTAATTTCCACACTTTAAATAATTCCTCTGTATTATCACTTGATCCATCATCAATGACTAACCATTCAAAATTTCTATACGTTTGCTCCTGTAATGATCTGTATAATTTCTCTATAATATATCCTCTGTTATACGTTGGGGTGAATACTGTTATTCTCATTTATAATCATCCTTTGTATGAACCTTGCTTACTTCTCATATAATCTATTACTTTCACCTTTTTATTCCATTTCCCCATAAAAAAAGCACCACAGATTTTACTCTACTGGCGGGAAATCATGTCTTACTTTATTCAACCAAAATTATTAACTTCCTAACATATCCATCTAATTTGTAAAAACCTATCTTATACATTATTTATACTTAATTTTTATTTAAATATAAATTAATGCTCCTCATACAAAATCCTTGGGTAAAAGGCAGAATATTAAACAATGTAGAATATACTCCTATATCCTTTGTATCTCCTTGGGAAAATTCAACTGCCCCATCTTTTCTTGTAACTTGCATTAAATAATGCATAGCTCTCTCTACACTATCCATGCATTCACTTGAAATTTCATCTATCTTTGAAGCATTTAACATAAACCATCCAAGTGTAGCTGTAGCAGAAGAATCAGGCCTACTCTCATTTCTAGTTACAGTCCAATTCCAACTTCCATTATCTTGTTGAAAACTCATTGCAGTTTTCGCAAACCTTTTAACACTCTCCTCAAGTGATACTTTATATTTACTATCTTGGGGCAATTCATTCCAAGCATCTATAAGACCAATAGCAAACCAACCAAGACCTCTTCCCCATCCATATAATCCAAGAGGGACTTTATTCTCTATCTTGTAGACATGGCATGGTAGCGAATGTTTATGTAACATTCCGTACTTTTCATACTCCCTAATTTGTTTCACTGCTAAATCTATACATTCTTCCTCGTTATATCTAGTACCATAACAAACTAAAAAGGGGCATATAAACCCTATAGTATCTACATATCTGTAGCTTTTCATAAACTTCCTATATTCTACTGTGCCGTCCTCACCTATATGATCTTTAATCATTTCCCATGTATAATCTAATGCCTTTTTATATTTGTTTATGTCGATATGATCCAACTTCATAATAGCGTAAGCGAGTATAGCTCCATCTATATGCTTAGGTTTTTCTAGCCATTGACCACTACTATCAAATTTTGAATTCAAAAATTTTTCAATCTCATATTTCATTTCCTTATCATCATTATGTCTTAAATACTCAGATAAACCTAATACTAATGATGCTTCTTGCCAATGTTGTATCGTACTTTTCGTATAATTTCCTTTCAGCATATCTAATACAACTAATCTTGTATTGTCTGTTACTTTTATTTTTGGTGTGTTTAGTAACCACTTAGACCCTTTTTTCGTTATAGTGTTATTCCATATGGATTTATCCTCATATCTCCCCATATGAATTCTCAGTACCCAATCTTTTATTACAGGTACTACATCTATGGTAATAATCATTAAAATAATAAAAATTACAATGCAACTCAAAATTTGAAATATCATCTTTATATTGCCCTTTCAATGTAAAAATAATTTAAATACTTATTTAACATATCCAACAGTACTACCTAATGCTTCTGACATTTTGGTACACATATCTAGCGTGATATTCTCACCTATTGTCCAGCTTTTATCATAACGATGTGCTGTCTCTAGATTTAATTTGTGCCTATTGATATGATCTTTTGTTTTCCCTATAATTTCCGCTGGATTTCCCCCAACAATGTACCCTTCTGGAACTGATTTTGTTACTACACTTCCCGTAGCCACAATAGCATTTTTCCCTATTGTAATCCCAGGCATAATTAAGGCCCTTGCTCCTACAAATACATTGTCTTCTATTTTTATTTTCGCTATTTTTGTATAATCTAAATATCGTTTCGTACTGTCGTCATGTGCAAGGAGATATACTTGGGGGCAAATGTAACATTATCACCTATTTCTATTAGCCAACAATGAGCATAGTCAATTGTACTTCCAGCTAATCCACTACAATTTTTCCCTATCTTCATACCTCTTTGCACACACGCTTCTACTGTTAAATCTTCAAGGGATACAATCCCTAATTTTACCATTAAGGATTTCTTTACCCGACTAAACATAATGGCCTCCAATGGATGTATTATTTAACTTAATAAGTGCTATATTTAACCATTTATTAAGTTATACAAATGATCCACTTCATCTTCTGTCCCCAATTCTTCTTTCTTGAGATTATCGATAAACTTACTTCTTAACTTTTCTTCTTTTATTAATAACTCAAGATGATTTGCCACTGACATAGGGGTCATCTCTGCAATTACTCCATTGATATTATTTCTTATATGATTATTAGCTGTCTCAAAATTAGTAATTAATATTGGCTTTGCCAGTATTTTTGCCTCATCTATAGAAATAGATTTACCTTCATATCTAGATGTTTGAATATATATATCTGCTTGTTTTATGTATGGATATGGATTTTCTTTTACACCTAATAATTTTACCCTTTTCTCCAGTTTTTCTTCCTTTATAATTCTTTCAAGTTCTTCTCTTACGTTGCCTTCTCCAATCAAATACCATGTAAGATCGTACCCTTTTTTTATGAGTATATTAAATGCTTCTAAAGAGATATCTAATCCCTTTTCTTTAGCCAATCTTCCTACCGAAATTAATGATATACTTCTATCGTTCTCTTCTTTAAAATCAACTTTCTCTAATGACATTTTCCTTATCATTCTGGAAGAAACTATATTGTGTATACACTCAATTTTTTTTTCATGTTCAGGAAAATTCTCCTTTAAAATATTTACTAGCTCTTCTGATACAGTCACTATATGATCCAGTTTACCAAAATAAAATTTTTCTTTGCTATAATCAATCCCTAATTTGTTATAATCCGTGTGTATCCATCCAATCTTTTTTTTCGCTTTTACCTTGTCTACACAGAAATATATAGGGTTTTTTTCCTGGAATCCTATAGCTACATCGTATTCCTCATTGATTTTACCTATCGAGTTTGACATGTATTTCCATATTTTTTGTTCAATTATGGCCCCATTTGTTTCTGTCTTAGCCAGATAACCTAATACCCCTCTAGAAAATATCGTTTTAAAATCTCCTATTTTCATTAATTCTGTAAAAGACTTTTTTATGGGCATATCAAAATATTTATATTTTATCGGTTCTGGTAATACAGTGACTTCTTTTGGTAACTTATTTATAAATATTCCTTCATGCTTAAATAAAAATAAATCTACTTTGTATTTAGAATAATCTATAACTTCCAATAAAGAAATTAGGGCTTTTTCAGCCCCACCACAATTTAAATTATTCATTATAAATAATATATTTTTTTTCATGAACTTCACCCATTATAGAATTTCATATAACTTATATATTTCTTCTTCCGTTCCTAATTTCTCTTTCGAAAGGTTACTTACTAATGTTTTCTTTAGTTTTATATCTTTTATAAGTCTCTCAATTCCTTCTGCAATAGCCTCTGGTTTCATGTCTACAATTAATCCATTTATCTCGTTGTCAATTTGATCTTTCGCAGTACTAAAATCAGTAACAAGTATAGGCTTATTCAATATTTTTGCCTCATCAATTGCTATAGATTTCCCTTCAAATTTAGATGTCTGTGCATAAATATCTGCTTGTTTTATATACGGGTAAGGATTAGATTTTAACCCTAACAATTTGAAATTATTTTCTAATTTATTTGCTTTTATCAAATTAGTCAGTTGTTCTCTTTCTTCCCCCTCACCTATAATATTCCACTTTATTTTGTACCCTTTATCTATTAATTTCTTACAGGATTCTATAGCCATTTCAAAGCCTTTTTGATAGTGCAACCTACCTATCGAAAGGATAATAATTTCATTATCTTGCTTAACATAAACATCCTTATTTTCTTGATTAGCCATTTTATGTATCATTGTCGGTGATACAATATTGTAAATAACACTTATTTCATCTTTTTGATTAGGAAATCTATGTTTTAGAATGTTGGCACACTCTTCCGATACTGTAACTATATTGTTTAGCTTTTTGAAGTACAAAGCATCAAAGTTCGAATCCATTCCTAATTTATTATAATCAATGTGTACCCATCCTATTTTTTTATGTGCTTTCACCTTATCTACACAAAAATATGTAGCGGTTTTTTCTAAGAACCCTATAGTAGCATCATACTGTTTCTCAATTTCATTTAAAGACTTAGCAATATATTTCCAGCTGCATTGTTCCTTTATCGATGTATTTTTTCCTATTCTATTCTTCATAGTGAACATACATCTATTATATGCTAGTGATATTTCCCCTTTTAATAAAAATGCTTTGACCGATTTAAACAAAGGTAGAGTAAACGTCTTATATGCTTCTGGTATAGGCAAAATTTGTACATCTTTTGGTACAAATTCCATAAATATACCTTCATGGTTAAACAAAAATAAATCCACATTATATAACTGATAATCTATTTGGGATAGTAAATTTACCAGACTTTTTTCCCCACCACCAGCAGATAGACTAGGCATAATAAATAATAATTTTTTTTTCATAATATAACCTCGATTTACTTAGCTAATTCTTGTAAGTATTCTACCGCTTTATATGACATTCTTTTAATATTAGGCATAGTTTGTTCTAGTTTTCGCTTTAATTGATCTTCTTCTCTTACCATCTCATCGAATTTAGCTTTTAATTTATTACTATTAGATATTTCTTCTATATTTAAGACTAATTTCTCTTCTCCAAATAAGTCTTTAGCTATTCCCTTCGATTTTATACTGTATCCCAATACCATAGTTGGAACACAGTTTGAGTAAGCCGCTATCGTGGCATGTGTTCTAGCTCCTATAAAGAATCGCATCCTAGCTATATAGCCTTTATATTGTATTGCATTTAAATTGTTTGGTAATATAATTACCCTACCTGTATTTTTAAATTCCTCATAATATGTATGCAGAACCTCATAATCATTATTCCCATCCTGCATAACATGCGGTGTGAGGGCAATTGTTGAATCTGTAGTATCTAGTATATGATTAATTAAATCTCTTACCGCAACTTGTGAATCCTTATTTCTATTCCATACAAGTGGACTAAAATTAAGACCTATTGTATTCCCCTCTTGCCATCCTTTAGGTAATTCCAACTCTTCTTTCTCCATGGTAAATGCAGGATCTGCACACAATTTAACATTATTCAGTCCCTTGTTTTTCAACATATTATAGGTAAGGGTTTCACGAGCTAATATTAAATCAAACTGTTTTAAGTCTCCTAACTTTCTCTCCGACATATCCTCTTCACCTATAGAACATCCCCATAACACTAACTTCTTTCCTGCTGCTTTTACTTTTTTATCTATTTCATACAATGCAGGCTGCTCCCCGTAACAATAATTATCTCCGCCTATAGATAAGCATACATCCATATTCTTTATATGTTTAATTATATTATCTTCCATTTTAGCTATTGCATAAGATTCATCATTAAACATTTTTACTTTAAGTAAAGCCATCCACCAATCATATGAGTACTTTGCTATACTCTTAGTAGAACCATCATATATTCCATCTAACTTTGTTATAATCTTATCTGTTTCAGGCTTACTTGATATCAAATATATCTTTGCTTCATCTACCTTTTCTTTTATGATATTAGTAGAGGAACGAACAATAGCCTCACACCCTCTATTCAGACTTCCGCCATGGGCAAACATCATGATTTTCATACTTAAGCTCCCTCACTATTATTTATTTCTGAATCTACTGTAGGCTGTGACGCAATATAGCCCAACCGTTGATTGTCTCTTTATTAAATTTATTATTAGCCGCTCATATCTTCCTAGCTTGCTATAAATTTCACTATAATATATAGGTAGTGCCTCTCTCACATGTTTATTTCGTATCATACTTTTTACGTATTTATACCGCTTACTGAAACTTACATCTTTAGACGGTGTAAAATAAACGTGTATATAGGACATTACACTATTAATAAACTTTATTGATTTTAATTGATCTATTTTTACTTTATTAAATTTATCAGTATATATTTTAGGCAATTCCATAGTATATACTTCTACAGCCCTTTGAAAGTAATCTCTTTTCGATATATTTCTAGTAGCACTACCAGCTACTTCCCTATAGTGATAACCTGCATAATTGATATATTTCATACGGGTTGCAACACTAAAGAATTCAACGTTAAACATTCCATCTTCTCCCAATGCAATTCCATTTGGAAATTTAACGCCATTTTCTTTGATTACATTATTTCGATAAATCTTATTTACAACGGTATTCAAGTTATCTGCCTTCAGAAAATAAGGTAATAATTCTCGATCTATATAATCCCTTTTGAGAACAATATCTATAGGAAATGGATATTTTGTAGTTACCTTATGCCCTTCTGTTTCACTCTCGAAATTTGATATAACTACATCACAATTACTTTCTTTTACTGAATTATATAACACCCTATACATATCTCTTTTTACAGAATCATCAGCATCAACAAATCCAACATATTCCCCAACCGCTAAATGTAAGCCCCTATTTCTAGCAACACTTACACCTTGATTTCTTTGATTGATAAGTATAATCCGGTCATCTAATTCCTTATACTTCTCAATTATTTCTCTGCTGTTATCTGTTGAACCATCATTAATAAATATAAACTCACACTCTTGAAGTGTTTGATTTAAAAGTGACTCTATGCACTGAGTGATATATTTTTCTACGTTATAAACTGGTATTATTACACTTACTTTTTGGCTCATGCCTAATCACACCTTTATGGGAAATCTCTTACGCCACTATCATAAATACACCTCTATTATTATCCCCTATACTTGATGTATGAATTGGTTAGGCGCTTATAAAGTGGAACTTTAATCATTGAGGATTTTCTTCATCCCCCAATAATTATTAGTTGAACCAATCGGGCTTTTACGGGTCGTTGATCCCCCACCTAACTCCTTTGTTTTTGCCGAATTTTGAGGTGGGGGTCTTACTGCCCGTTAATGCGGGATAATTTTATATAACTTATTTAATTCAGCGTTATTACTATAATCTCGATCTCGCAAATTATTGATTAATGTTTTCCTTAGCTCATCATCTCTATATAAATTTTCGATACCTTCGACTAACCCCTCTACACTTGAATCACATATAACGCCTTCAATTCCATCATCCAATTGACTGGCCGCAGTAGGATAATTAGTTATCAATATAGGCTTTTCAAGGATTTTAGCTTCCGTAACCGTAACTGCCTTTCCCTCATATCTGGACGGTTGAACGTATAAATCACATAACTTCATATACGGATATGGATTAGTTTGTTTGCCTAATAGTATAAAACTGTCTTCTAACTGTTGTTCCGTTATCAGTTCTTTAAGGATAGATTCATCCGATCCGTATCCTATCACATACCATTTTATATTATTTAACCCCTTATTATGTAATGCTTTAAGAGCTTGTATAGCAACATCAAACCCTTTCGCATATGACAACCTTCCAACCGATAAAATATTAAAGGTATCGTTACTTTTTTTATTAAAATTCACAGTGCTTTCAGCCATATTTCGAATAAATTGGGGTGAAGTAATATTTTCTATTTGTACAATTTTATTTTTTAGCGATGGATATACAGTTAAAAACGTCTTTGTACATTCGTCTGATATAGATGCTATGTAATCAAATTTATTCCACATAGAAAAATCAATTTTATTATCAATTTCTAGTGTGCTATAATCTGTATGAATCCAAGCAACCTTCCTATCAGCGCTGACATTATCAGCTAAAACATCGTGTGGCCATGCGTAACTAATCGCAACGTCATATTTTTTTTTCTGTTTAGGCAAAAAATATGCTGCATATTTTGACACAAGCTGCATCTGAATATATCCCGAACCTTCCTTTAATTGTCTCTTTTTTGATATTCTGCCTGCCATATACTTACTTATTATTCTTGTGATTACTGCCCCAAAATATCCTCCACGTATACATTGCACAATTGACTTCCTAAAGACGGTATATCCACCTATCTGTGGTAGTACGTTAACTTTATTAGGTACTAGATTTAAGAACTCTCCGCTATGATTAAAAATCAATAAATCTATGTTGTATGTATCATAGTCGAAGCTTTCCAACATATTAATTAGACTTCTCTCTATTCCACCTATCTCCATATCATAGATAGAGATTAAAACATTTTTTTTCATACGCTTCCTCATATTCATGTTTTGTTTTGATGTAAGTAAATGAAAGCAATCGTAGTATGTGAATTCATATGGAATAAACTTTTCATTAGCTGCTTAAACTAGTGCGATCAATACAGATATTCTCTCTTTTATTCACAAATAGCGTATTAGAAGGAATACGCCCTTTTACAACGCTTCCGGCAGCTATTACGGTATTATCGCCTATAATAGTATCCTTCAATATAACTACATTAGAACCAATCCAAACATTCTTCCCTATCTTTACTTCACCTTTTACCAGATGACCATCTGTAGGGTCTTTATAATTATGATCGTGGTCATTAATGCACACATTGGGTCCTATCTTTGTACCTCTTCCAATCGATATTCTATTTACACAGTTGATATTACAGTTATCATTAATAAACACTTTTTCTTCTATATCTAATACTCCGTCAAAATCCAGTCTCATGCTGGCATTCTTTCTTACAAATACAAACTTTCCAATATTAACTTTTGAACGCTTATTAAAGATCTCAATCTTGCTATTTGCTTGGAGAAAAAAGATTGAACACTTTATATTACGAAAATATATTACCTTATAGAAGGCACCTCTTAATGCACCAATTACATGTGAAATATTCATTAGTACAGTAAAGTACAGCCCTCTATTACGGCTTTCTGCAACTATTGTTTGAATAATTTTCTTGAATACATTAATCATGTGTATTCTCCTTAAAACCTTTTTTTCCTATTATGTACTTTCTTAGCCTAGCAATATTATTTCCACCTATTATTTTCGCTAAGATCAATTTTATATTACCCTTGATTCTTACTTTGGGCGGCAACCAACTTTTATAAAAATGATGCATTGCATATGTATTTTCAGTTATAAATTTTCTGCAATTGATATAATCATATGGAGAAAAATAAGTTTGTGGATAAAAGGCCCCCATACCGCTTATTTCTTGATATTCTCCATTTAATTTTAACCCTGCATTTTTTAGTATATTCGTTACAATAGCCACATTGGTTAATTCATCATGGTTTCCATCTTCTTTGATGAACTCTTTCCCTTCATATGAATCCAAAAATGTTTTAATTAACTTATTTCCTTTCATAGCCCCTATAGTACTTGTAGCTATATAATTTTCTTGTTCAAATCCCCAAAATGAATCATGATGAAGCATATTATCAAAAGGTTTAAATACCTCTACATCAGTATCTAAATAAATACCTCCAAACTTATAAAGAACATATACTCTTACATAATCGCTTACAAATGCAAATTTTTTCGCATCATAGGCTTCTTTGACATATAAGTTACATTCTATGTCAAAATTATTTTCATTCCACTCAATAATTTCATATTCTGGGAGGTTCCTCTTCCAGCTATCTATGCATTTTTGTACGATCTCAGGTTTCTCTCCACCACCAAACCAACAATAATGTATGATTGATGGAATTTTCCTCACGTTCTCCAATTGATACACTCTCCCCGATATGCTTAAATTTATACTTAAAAGTAGGGGTTACTTAAAAGTCTATAAAGATATATATTTACTTGTATAAATGATACCTAAACTTATTACATTCTCATAAAAATAATAAATGAGATAACATAATAAAAGTCCGTAATATACGAGCTTCCTATCCTTTTTAGAAAATAATACAACAATCCATGAAATTAAAATTAATTGATATAAACTGAAATAAATGGTAAATCTTGCAAATATCCAATTTTGCGTTGAAATAATCATAAACACTAAACCAATTAAAGACATGTTTACAATGTAATCACTTTTCGGAAAGACTTCTCTTAATTTTTCTCTGCCAAGATATGCAATAACTATTGGCACAGCACTAACTGCAACACGTAATACATTTGCTCCTCCCTCTGCAAAGTTCTTATAGTGTCCATACTGAGTTGATTCTAATGCCGAGAACAAAGCGGATGAGAATTGGTTAAACCCAATTACTATAATGACCGAGAAGAACAGCAATACATACGTATCCCAAGCCCAAGCCTTTCTCCTAACCATAAAATAAATTGGGATTAAGACAAGCGCTGACTTATGAATCATAGCTGCTAAAAGTACAACTAAAATATATTTTTTCCAATTTCCATTAAAAATATATTTCGTGGCCAGAAAGACAATGGATGCTGCTAAAAATTGTCTGATTCCATTCATGGATACCAAATACATTCCACCTGTAATATATACAAATAAAGCTAATTCAAACATTCGGGAGTATTTATAAAGAGTTATTACAATTAATACATTTGTTACTAAAGCGACAAAAAATATCATGATCTGCGGATCTTTTGAGAAATGTTGCAGAAACATCTGTAAAATATCAAATCCAAAATCCCCTGAAAAATCAATATTGCTCCAACTGAATTCATTGTGGGCATAGGAATACATGTAAAAATAAGTATCACCAATATTATTTCTAAGTCCCGATACAATAACAAGAGATGCCATTGCCAAGAAACTAAGCATCTTATTTGGTTGAACCGGAACGATCCCGTTGCTCATGCTCTTTGCAGAATACCTTGCAAAAAAAGATAAAATGTAAACTACAAAAAGGTTTATCCATAATATAGTCATTCCATAACTCCTTCCACACAGCAAACAAGCAAGTAACTTAGACAAGCAAAGACACTGAAAAAATAGATATATTTATACATAAATATATCAACAGATTCATCAGCCAATGATTGCAACCTTAAGCAGCAATTACCCGCATGTCTTTACCTTCCTAATGACGCTTCGAAACGGTTTTATTACTCGTATTCTGTATATAAAGATAGAGAAGAATCCCGAAAGGTATAGCCAAGAGAGTCGTACCCTTACATGGTGATTCTTTAAGAAAAGCATAATTTCTAATCATTAGATTACTCGATACATAATGTATGGATTCTCGAAATCTCTCCTTAAAAGAAGGAGCATACTTCATAGCAACCTTCCTGAAGAATAAAAACCCACGCGGATTTTTCTTATATTGTTTAATCATGTTCATGCTTGAACCATCATCTAAATATTCCACATGGCATAAGACTTCGTTCATAATAAGTAAAGGACATTGTTGATCAATTAAAATATACTTATAACTGAGCGGACAGTACTTTTCTCCTGGAAATATAGGATATGGCAAAGATTTTTTTGTCAATTCCGAACGATAAACTAGTTTCTTATCGCCTCTAACCCCATGAAGACCATACAAACCTGATAGTGTGGAAGCCTGAATATTAGATGGCATTTTTGTTCCAATGATCTCCCCATTCTGCTTCGCATCCAAACCGACTATTCCAGCAAACTTCTTACTTCCATGTGTCTTCCAAAATGAAGCAATCTTTTCAACTGCATCTTCAGCCATATAATCATCCGAGTCTATACAAACATTTAACTCTGTATCAATTAATTCATAAGCGGTATTGTGTGCTCCGTGCATACCTTGATTTTCTTGGTAATGATAACGAATGGGAACGACATCTTCTGCAATCCAAGTATCTATAAGTTCCTTTGTGCTATCAGTAGAGCCATCATCAATAATTAACCAAATAAAATCTTTACATTTTTGTCTCTTTAAACTTTCGTAACATAAATGAAGGGTATATGCACGATTATATGTAGGCGTAAAAATGGTTAAAAGTTGTATCATTGCAACCCCTCCTGCATCAAATTTTTATTATTTATAGGCATGCGCATAATAGTAATCTGTCAGCCAATTTGCCATAGTAGCCGTATCATAGCCCATATTTTGCATTACATTTGTTGTATCCTCATGCTCTAATGATGAGGAAAGAATTGAATCTGCCCATAATTCCGTTGAACTCTTTAAGCTCATGAATTTCATTCGACCAGTCAAGTTAGATTCACTAGTAATTGCATCAGACACCACACAATTTAAACCAGCAGCCTGTGCTTCCACTAGTACAACTGGCAAGCCTTCAAAAAGCGATGGAAATAGAAAAACATCAAATCCTTGCATCAATTGCGGGATATCAGTTCTAGTTCCTAGAAATCTGACTTTAGAAGACAATCCTAAATCAGCGACTTTTTTTTCAATGCTTGCACGTAGAGTACCCTCTCCTATGAGAACCAGTATGGATTCTGGGTTCTTTTTATGTACAGCATGGAAAATATCTATTAAAAATTCATGATTTTTTTGCTTATTGAATCTTCCTATATGCCCGATAACTAACGTATTATCGTTTGCTCCAATTTCTTCTCTTACCTTATTTCTGTTACTTTCGTTATATTTAAATTCTGCAGCATTCACTGCGTTATTTAGAACTTTTACTTCATTAGAGTTTGCTCTTTTCTTCCCAAACAACCATTCCCCTGCTTTTTTTGAACATGCAAAATATGCAGTCGGATTTTCTTTCATTGTGAATCGTGCATATAATCGAAAAGGAAGTTTTATGTCGATACCTAAATCACTTAAATGACTGTGAGCAATACGGCACGGAACACCTGCATTTTTTGCTGCTCTTAATACAAAACTACTGTTCTCATTGATATGGGAATGCACTACTTTATACTCAGGATTAGTAGCAAAGAACTCATTGAGTAATTTAAAGTAACGTCGATAATTTCCAGGGCGTATCTGTGGCATTCGATAAATTTTTCCACCAAGCTCCTCAATTTCATCATCATAATGTCCCTTATCTGTTCTATGTACCATAAAATCAAATTGAATCTTACTACGATCTATTCTTCGATAATAATTCATCAACATAGTTTCAAGCCCGCCACGATTCATGACGGTAACTACTTGAAGTATACGAATAGGTTTCAAGAGTACCACCCCTATCTAATCATCTTTCTGAGTGAATCTATTGCCACTAACATGAAATAATATCCTGCAGTAAATCTGTATTTTACACAAAAGTAAAACGCCTTCCAAACAATCGGAAAGTAATTCATTTCTAATTGTTTAAAAGAACGTTTTATACGATTATCATTCAGTATTTTACTTAATATATTAAATTTTGTTAATGGAGATACACGATTACTTTTACTGATTGTATTCAGACCAAGTCCGAGCGTATTAAGACAAATACGATTATTTAAAGCTAATTGGAAATTCCCTGATAGCCCCTTATCTTTTAAAAATCTCTCGATGATGTCATACAGGTTAAACCATTGGTTCATCAATTCCGATTTGTAATTAGATGTCACCGAAGCCGCATTTGTTTTCCAATAATGATAAAATGGCTCGTTTAAGAAAACAAAATGATCTATATAATAGAACACCTGTATATTAAATAATGAATCCTCATTTGTACCAATATAACTCAAATCCACAAACTGAATAGCATTCTCTTTAATAACCGCAGAACGATAAAGCTTTGACCAAACAGTGCCCCACGCATCTAAGAATTCTGGATTTCCCATTTCTTCATTTATAGGACCGATTAAACGTCTCATTACATTTGCTTTAATTTCTTCGCCTTCATAACAAATTTTTTCAGGAAGATCAAATTTCTTCTCTTTTGAATGACTTCCAAATTCACGAGTATATGTACACATAACAACGTCTGCTTTACCTTGAACTGCTTCCTTATACAAGGTTTCATACATTTCCATGTCTATCCAATCATCCGGATCAACAAACCCAATATATTCCCCGCTCGCAGTTTGTATACCTGCATTTCTTGCTGAAGAAACACCACCATTTTCTTTTTCAATCACTATAATCCTTTTATCTTTCTTTGCATACTCATTAAGTATATTTGCACTCTTATCTGTTGAGCCATCGTTTACCACGATGATTTCGATATCTTCAAGTGTTTGTGATATTAAGCTGTTTAAACATCTTCCTAATAAATTTTCAACATTATAGACAGGAACTATTATACTTACTTTCGGCTTCATCCGTTTCCTCCAGAATATATTTCCCATAAATAGAACTCAATTCCGATTTAACTTGAATAATCGAATATTTATGCATTTTCCGCTTACTTTCAATACCCATTTTTACAAGTAATTCCTTTGACTTGCTCATCTCTACTACTTTTAAAGCAAACACTTGAGTATCTTGATTGGAAATGATATGACCATTTACTTCATCTTCTACAAGCTCCAAATGTCCCCTATTCTCACTTGCAATTATTGGCAATCCACAAGCCATTGCCTCCATAATATTAACCGGTAAACCTTCGCGAAGACTCGATGCAACCGCAATATCGCAGGCTGGTAAAAATTGCGGGATATCATTCCGATAACCAAGAAAGTCCACCATTTCATATACGCCAATTTGTTTGGCCAAGTCTTTACAATCCTCTAGTAAGGGACCGTTTCCAGCTAATAGAAGCTTCGCGTTTGGGACAATATCCTTTATTAAAGCCAATGACCGAATCAAAAATTGTTGATTTTTATTTTTATTAAACTCAGCCGCATAGAACATCAAGAAATCATTAGGTTTATATCCCATCTCACTCCTTATACAAAACTTTTGAATCTCATCAACTGGTTTAAAGTATTCTGTATCTACTCCCACTCCGTGAACCTGTTCAATTTTAACTGCTTTGAAACGCCGCTGAACAGCCAGATTATAATCCTCTTGATTTATTGTTATCAGGCAGTCTGTGTAATTTGCCATTATTTTTTCAATGGGATAATATAATAACCAATTTATAAGCGGGGCACCTTTACAAAAATGGAACCCGTGAGCAGTATATAAAACCTTCGTTCCATATTTCCTAGCATTTCTTGCCGCTAAACGTGTAATCACGCCCCCCATTGGTGTATGGCAATGAATAATTTTGTATCCATTTTCATCAATAATAGCTTTCAATTCTTTATAAGCCTTAATATTTTTGAACTGCAAAGGTGATCTTTGGATAGAAATTTCATACTTCTTATCCACGTAGGGAAGTTTCATGTTGCCAGCAGCAGCAACATGAACTTCCCACCCTTGTTCTTTAAACCATTTCATATACGGCAAGTGAAAAGCTTTAAAATGAAAATCAACTGTTGCACAGAATAATACTTTATTTCTCACATATATCACCCTACACTCGTTATAATCTGTCTAACCAACTTGCACATACTTCATTTTTCTAAATAATAAAATACGTATCTACGCACACGTACTCAAATTGACATTCATACTATATTTTGCAGAACTATACGACTATTTGCCAATTTCAATAGCTCTTCTCTTAATTCAGTTTTCTCAATATTATGATATGTTTGAATAATTTCTTCAATTTCTTTTATGTAAAGATCAGACCTTTTACCTATATAAATTTTAGGATGGATTTGTTGCTCATGTACTTCCTCTTTTTTCAACAATTCTTCAAAAAGCTTCTCTCCAGGTCTCATTCCAGTGAACTTTATTTGTATCTCATCTAATGAATGTCCTGATAATGTAATTAAGTTTTTCGCAAGATCCACTATTTTGACAGGATCACCCATATCCAAAATGAATATCTCCCCACCTTTAGCTAATGCCCCGGCTTGTATTACAAGTTTAGATGCCTCTGGAATTGTCATAAAGTAACGAATCATTTTTGGATCAGTGACAGTCACTGGTCCCCCTTGCTTAATTTGCTTTTTGAACAGTGGTATAACACTACCACGGCTCCCTAATACATTTCCAAATCGTACAGCCACAAATTTCGTACTACTTGTTTTATCTAAGTTTTGGATTACCATTTCAGCAAGCCTTTTTGTCGCTCCCATTACACTCGTAGGATTCACAGCTTTATCTGTAGAAATCATTACAAACGTCTCAACGCCATGCCAACTTGCTGCTTTTGCTACGTTTGTTGTCCCGATCAAATTATTTTTTACCGCTTCTTCAGGATTACGTTCCATTAAGGGTACATGCTTATGTGCAGCAGCGTGATAAACAACTTGAGGATGATATTGACTCATGACTGACATCATTTTCATATCATCCTGTACATCAGCAATTTCTGTAGTAAAGATAATATCGGTGTCACTGTATAGCTCTTTTAATTCCATTTCAATAGAATAGATACTATTTTCCCCATGGCCTAATAAAACCAATTGTTTTGGATTAAATTTTGCGATTTGACGACAAATTTCAGATCCAATTGAACCACCGGCACCAGTTACCAAAATAACTTTATCAGTAATGAACCCTGAAATACTTTCAATATCTAATTCAACCGGTTCACGCCCTAATAAATCTTCTACCTGAACATCACGAAATTCATTTACTGAAACCTTCCCAGTCATTAAATCCTCTAACCTCGGGAGAATTTGTGTTTTTATTTTTGTCTTGGAACATTCTTGGAAAATCGTATTTAATGCTTTCTTGCTAAGCGATGGAATTGCTATTATGATATTATCAATATCTAATTGCTGAACAGCAGATTCAATACGTTTAATCCCTCCGATTACTGGTACCCCAAGAATATCCAATCCATGTTTCTTTATATTGTCATCGATGAAGGCAACAGGCAGTAATTCTGTTTCATTATTATTCAAAAGCTGTCGTACAACCATTGCTCCCGCAGAACCTGCCCCAATAATCATTGTTCTTTTTTTGTCGTCACCCTTTTTAATATATGCATCTCTAAACATTCGCCATAGAAAGCGTGATCCTCCAATCAGTAAAACATGAATCATCCACGTTACAACAAGCAGACGGAAATAAATATCATGGAGCAATATCCGTTGTACTACTGCTGTTGTGATAACAGAAAGTGTAACTGCTTTCAAAACAATGAATAGTTCGCCTATACTTGCATACTCCCATGCTTTTTTATATAACTTATAAATAAAAGAAAAAACATGATGGCTAAGAAGCAAGGTCAGTGCACTTACTACAATCGGCAATGTTATGACATGGAAATCAGCACTTACTAAAAAGCGACTAAAGAAAATCGTGGTTAATACAATTAAGGAATCTATTAAAATTAATAGAAACAACCTTTGATGATACGTCATAATAGGCCCCTCTCTCAATTTTTTGCAACTGATATTTTTATTTATATATACCCAACTAAAGATTTAATGAAGGACATAAATGAATAACTAATACAAAGTTCCTGTCTACAAGATCCTTCAAAAAGACTTTCTAGACAGAAACTTCAAATAAATACGGGCATTTAACCCTCCCTCACATCACGCTCTTGACGACTAACGTCTAAGGTCTTTTAACCCACAGCATAATCGAGTGCCTCCATTGATAGCGGTAAGGAGACATCACCGTACCCTATACTTTTTTTATAGGTGACCTTTCATTCTCTACCGAAGAATGTCCTTCCTCCTTACCCCATGGACTAAAAAGTACTGTACGAGCATCTCCCGCATAACTGATTTGAATAAATCTCTTATACCTTTTTATTCAAAATAGCTCCTAGAAACCTACTGTTGCTTAAACCTAACACTCTTTCTGCTTCAACTACTGCTTCACTAGCAGTTTTATTGCAATTTAATACCAACAATACACCATCACACTGACTAGCTAGTATACTCGTGTCTGTTACTTCCAGAAGAGGTGAAGAATCAAATAAAATAACGTTATATTGTTCGATTACTTTGTTAATTAAATCTTGCATGGATGGTAAGCTAAGCAGCTCAGCCGGATTATTAACTTCAGAACCACTTGTTAAAACATGCACATTTTTGATTTTCGTCTGAATTACCGCCTTCTCTAGCGTTGCTTTCCCCTCTAGAACATTTGTTAATCCCGATCTATTTTCTATTCCAAAAATTTTATGTAATTCTGAGGTTCTTAAATCCGCATCAATGACTAAGACCTTTTCATCCTGCTGGGCCATAGAAACCGCCAAATTTGCCACAGTAATGGTTTTCCCTTCCCCATATCCAGGGGAAGTAATTATTATAGTTCTTTTTTTATCTGCTTCAGATACAAACTGAAGATTAGTACGAATTGTTCGATATTCCTCAGCAACCTTCGAATTCGGAGCTGTATGCGCAATCAAATTACTATTATCAAGAGGACGACTTTGTTTTTTATTAAGAATCAAATGTTTTTCCTCCTACCATTACACTTTCTTTCTTACTGTTTTGATCTACTATGTTATTTTTTTTCATTTGGGAAACACTTCCTAAAATAGGGATCGGTAGTAACTTCTCAATATCACGTTCGGATTTAATTGTTTCATCAAGGGAATCTAATAAGAAAACGATCCCTATACTCAATATAAATGCGACAGCCATGGCCAGCTCTATCGTACCTGCATGATTTAAATTTATTGGTGAAGGATTTCCTTTTTCGTTCGCTTCTGTTAAGACACGAACACCTCCAAAATTCATAACAGATTTTACTTCTTCTTTATAAACATTTGCTGTAGCATTAGCAATTTGAGCAGCCTGTACTGGATTAGTATCTACAGCTGTTATAGTGATAACCTGCGATTCTTCTACCTTTCCAACATTTATCTGCCCGCTTAATGCGCCTGCTGATTTTTTTAAATTTAGTTGCTGAACTACTTTTTCTAAAACAACAGGTTCTTTAATCATCACTTTAAGTGTACCCATTGTTTCAGCATTTGCCGGAATAAGGATCCTTGCGGAAGACGAATATAAAGGCGTTTTCATAAAAAAACTGTATATCCCACCAACGAATCCGGCCAATAGTGTGATTACTGCGATAATCCAAAATCTTCTTTTTATAACATTAAACAAACTTTTTAAATTTATTTCCTTCTCCATACTTCCCCTCCACTATTATTTAATTAAAAATGAAGTTAAATATATATTGAACAACATCATTTATTTTACATTTGAATATATTTACAAATCACCATCCAAATATACATATTTTCAATTATTTAAAAATGTACAAAATCACTTCTAATTTTTATTACAAGGACTGACCCTAAAGCATGAATAACTCCTCAAAAATTCCTTCGTATTGTTACATTATTTCATGTCACAATACGAAGGAATTAGTGTTAGTATCATCCACATAGAACATTGCACAGTCTTTTAAACAAATCCTTACTCTATAAGGTTTTAACAATATACCTATGTATATTTACTTTTCATAGTCAGGGAAAATGAATCAAAATTGTACATATTTATCCCAGCGTTAACACGTATATTTAAATTAATATTTATATATATTCAATGTAATTTAATGCAAGATAAGAAAATTGAACTTTTCAAGTATAGATTTAATTAATAAAAACAAACGTTTTGTTTTGTTAATCATAATATACTCATGTATTATTCATTTTAGTTCTTGATAATACCCTCGTCAATATAAATTTATACGTCCACTTCACTCTCTTCCTAGAATATTACATTCAATTATCTTCATATAAATTCACACACAATCTCATAAATAATTGTTTCAAGGAAGTAAAGATCATATAGTCATATGCATATTACCCAATTAAAAATTAGTTACAAACCTTTTCGTTTTCTACTAACTTCTTCATATGATCTAATAGCTCTTTCTTTAGCTCTTCATGTTGTAGCGCCATTTCAATAGTTGTTTGAATGAAACCAAGCTTTTCTCCAACATCATAGCGTTTTCCTTCAAAATCATATGCGAATACACGTTGAATTTCATTTAAACGTTGAATCGCATCTGTTAATTGAATTTCTCCACCAGCTCCTGTTTGTTGATCTTCTAAGAACGTAAAGATTTCTGGTGTTAACACATAACGTCCCATAATTGCTAAATTAGATGGCGCTGTTCCTTTAGCAGGTTTTTCAACAAACTTACTCACTTGATAACTTCTATCCTTTTGCTCTAACGGATCAATAATACCATAGCGATGTGTTTCATTCTCTGGAACAGCTTGAACACCAATTACTGATGATTGTGTATTCTCATATTGATTCATTAATTGGCGTAAACACGGCGTATCCGCTTGAACAATATCATCACCAAGTAGTACCGCAAACGGCTCATTTCCAATAAATTTACGAGCACACCAAACAGCATGCCCTAGACCTTTCGGCTCTTTTTGGCGGATATAATGAATATTGATTTTTGAAGACTCTTGTACTTTTTCAAGAATTTCATATTTTCCTTTTGAAAGTAAGTTTTGTTCTAACTCAAAAGAATGGTCGAAATGGTCTTCAATTGCACGTTTTCCTTTTCCCGTTACAATAATGATATCTTCAATGCCAGACTCAATTGCCTCTTCCACAATATATTGAATTGTTGGTTTATCAACAATCGGTAACATTTCTTTCGGCATTGCTTTCGTTACTGGTAAGAATCGAGTTCCTAATCCTGCAGCTGGAATAATAGCTTTTCTTATTTTTTTCAATGGTAATCCTCCTAGTAATATATAAAACTTTATATTTATTTAATGATTAATAAATAAAACACCAACTATATCTTTATAACAAAATGAATACATTTATCTTATTTTAAAACGTCTGAAATCATTATTTGATCAATCGTTGGACCATTAGAAGTAAACTTAAAATCAAACTTATTAGATCGATATATTAATAATGAGTTATCCTCATCTTTTAATTGTGCATCACCTAATTGTTCTATTAGTTTAGATGTCAATATGGTTGCATTCTTAAGGTTGATCTGCTTCACAATTGATTGATTATTATATAAAATATCAACATTTTTATATTGCGTTAATGTCCCTTCTGGCAATGTTTGTTGATCCTGAGGAATACCTAACACACCAGTTACAACCTCTCTACTCTTACCCAAAAAAGTAAGAGATTGTTCTAGATCTTGAGGAGTCCCATCTAATTGCTTTAATTTATTCATAACACCCTCATAAGGTAAAGCATGGTCAAATGGTATCGAGCCTACTATCTCTTCACTAACCCAGCCTTCTCCACCATTGTCATAAACAAGCTTTAACCAATTGACTCCAGATTCTTCATCTTTTTTCTGATCCTTTACCACAAACGATGTTCCAAATGTCATAGTAGCAATTGCCTGTCCGTCTAGCGCTGGCGTACTTCTCACACGAGCTTTTGCAGACTTTACATATCGAACATCTAAATCAGCTAATGGATTTCCCTCTTTTTTTACAGGCATTTCTTTACGGGTTGTTTTTTCCGCCAGTTCTTTCGCTTGTAAAGAATGAAAGATATTATCCTTTTGCCAATATGTTAGTCCACCCACAGTGATAAGCAATATAAAACCAATTAAACTTGTAATATACTTACGATTTATTCGTTTCTTCTTATGATGCGAATGTTTTCCACGTAGTAGAGATACAGAATCCGTGATTTCTTTTGGGTCATCTTCCGGAGCAGCATTTACTTTTTCTAATCCTTTTCCTGCCTGCTTCTCCATTGCCTCTTTTTTAAACTTTTGCTGTTCTTCCTTACTCATTGCCTTATATTCTTTTAAGAAACTTTCATACTTCGGCATTACTTCCTCGATAGGACCATAGTCTCTAATTTCACCGTATTCAAGCCATAGAGCCTTTGTACAAAATTTCTTTACTTGTCCTAAAGAATGACTAACAAAAAATATTGTTTTCCCTTGTTCTTTAAATTCATTCATACGTTGTAAACACTTATCAGCAAATGTCTGATCACCTACTGATAAAGCTTCATCAATGACAAGAACATCAGGATTAATACTAACTGAAATTGCAAACCCTAAACGTGATTTCATCCCGCTAGAATATTTTTTTACTGGCATATCAATAAACTTACCGATATCAGCAAAATCAATAATTTCAGGTGTTATCTTTTCAATTCGTGCTTTGCTTAGTCCCATCATTAAGCATTTGAGCTCAATGTTTTCTCTACCTGACAATTGATTATTAAGTCCTGCCGCAATTGCAATGAGTGCAACTTTTCCCTTAACATCAATTTCTCCAGATGTTGGTGGGGTAACTCCAGCAAGTAAATTAGACATTGTTGATTTTCCAGAACCATTTACCCCAACAATACCAATAACATCACCTTGTTGAGCCTTAAATTCTAAGTTTCTTAATGCATAAAAATCTTCACCAAATCCTCCAGGATACAGAATATCCTTTAATTTATCAGAGTTTTTGCTATGCATTTTATATTTTTTTGTTACATTATGAAACCTCACTGATTCGTTCATTTTCACAACCCTCATCATAAATAATCTGCAAAGTGCTTTCTAAATTTCACATGTAGCGTTGCACCAATTAACAACGTAACAAGGACAAAACCCCAAAAATATAATGTATAATTTAGCTCTTCATAAAACCAGCTTGTTCCTAGTAAAGAAGCACGATATCCATCCACAATATAGCAAAACGGGTTTATCTGCATAATCTTTTGAAGAACAGATGGTAGTTTTTCAGGTGTCCACAATATAGGTGTTAAGTATAGCAACATTCGCATAATGGATTGAACAATCATTTGGACGTCTCTCACAATTGTTGCTAACGTTGATGTAATTAAAGAAAGTGAAAATATTAACATAAGGGTAGCAAACATATAATAAACAAGCTGAATATAATGAATTGAAATACCTTGACCCGTTACTAAAAATAGTAGCGTCACAATCCCTATAAGTATCAAATGCTGGTACAAATTAGATATAATTACAAAGCTTGGAATAACGCTCATTGGAAAATTCATCTTTGAAACCATATTTAATCTTGTATAAATAGACTTAGAAGCTTGTAGCATTGTTGGATTTATAAAAAACCATACAACAAGCCCTGCAGATAACCAATAAACAAATGGTACCCCATTTACACCTTGACCGCCTCGAATTCCAAAGCCAAATACAAACCAATAAATACTCATCTGTATTAAAGGGTTCAAAACTTCCCACATAAGTCCTAAATAATTATTATTATTTGTACTTTTTACTTGATAAATAGATAAACGCTTAATTAAATACAGGCTATTTATCTGTTCTTTTAATACCATAATCATTGAGTTCATCTTTACTATGCCTCTCCGAAGAATATTTTCTCTACCACTCGCTTAGAAGCAAATCCATCTTCTAAATAACAATACTTATTATAGAAGGTCTGATATTTCCCTGCAAATTCACCCAAACCTAGAGTTTTGAATCTTAATATTTCCTCGAGCACTTCTTCCGTATTCATCACAACTGGCCCAGGAGCTTCTGTCTCTAAGTCAAAATAGAAACCTCTTAATTTATCACGATACGAGTCAATATCATACGTGTAAAAAATGATTGGTCGTTTCAGATTCGCATAATCAAAAAAGACTGAAGAGTAATCTGTAATAAGCAAGTCAGATAGTAAATACAACTCATTTATATCGACATGCTGTGAGAAATCATACACAAACCCTTTATAAGGTTCTAAATCAAACTGTTCTGCAACTAAATAATGCATGCGTAACAAAATGATATAATCCGAACCTAATTTTTTTTGTAAGAGATTTAGATCTAGTTGTAAATCTAGTTTATATCTGCCTTTACTATAGAATTGATCATCTCGCCAAGTTGGTGCATATAAAATAATGTTTTTGTCTGCAGGTAATCCATTCTTTTTCTTTAACGCATCAATTGTCTTAGAATTATTATTTACATATAAACAATCGTTACGAGGATATCCTGCTTCAACAACATTCTTTTGAAATTGAAAAGCCCTCTTAAATATTTCAGTCGAATATGCATTAGGAGAAAGTAAATAATCCCAATTTTGCGCTTCAAGATGAAAGTTGTTTTTGTACTTTTCAGTTGTTGTACCTGGCATATGAACTTCTTTCATATCACCTGCTAATTTCTTAAGTGGCGTACCATGCCAAGTTTGTATATAAATTGTATGCTTTGGTTTAGGAAGCCAAAGTGGCATTCTACTATTTGTTACCCAATACCGCGCTCGTGCTAATAAAATAAACCAACGAATTGAAAATCTTTTTACATATGGGATATTTCCTTTATCAAATTGCACCGTATGATTCTTATTTACACTCCATATCATTTCAAAATCCATATTATTTTGTAGCATATATTCATATATAGCCCGTGGATTACAGCTATATTGTTTTCCAGAATAACTTTCAAATAAAATTAATTTCTTTTTGGGAGGCAAACAACTACAGAATAGAAATACTGCCTTACATAGTTTCTTTACAATACGGTGATTTTTTACTCTTCTTATAAAGCTCATGTTATTTACACACCTTCTAATTCAGTCGCTTCATACTTATAATACATTAATGCGAAACTTCACCTTTTCCCGTTCTTCCCATTAATGCATCTACTTCTTCTTTTGCATTTTTCCTATTAAACAAAACATTATATATCGCTTTTGTAATTGGCATTTCAACATTTAGCTTTTCAGCTAAGTGATATGCTGCTTCAGCTGTACGAACGCCTTCTACTACCATACCCATACTCTCTAATACTTCTTCTAAATTATGCCCTTTTCCAAGTAGATTTCCAGCTCGCCAATTTCGGCTATGAATACTTGTACAGGTCACGATTAAATCGCCAACACCCGTTAAACCTGCAAAAGTAAGTGGATTTGCCCCCATCTCACAACCTAAACGTGTAATTTCAGTTAATCCTCGAGATATTAGAGCTGCCTTCGCATTATCTCCGTAGCCAAGACCATCCGAAATGCCTGCACCAAGAGCAATAATATTTTTAAGTGCTCCACCTAATTCCACACCGAGTACATCTCGATTTGTGTAAACTCGGAAATTTGTATTCATAAATAATTTCTGTGTTGTCTCCGCAGCCTGTAGATGATAAGATGCAGCGGTTACAGTAGTAGGATGCCGAAGACTAACCTCTTCTGCATGGCTTGGCCCTGAAAGAACGACAACACTTTCTATTAGCTCCTTCGGCATCTCTTCTTCAATCATTTCTGAGATGCGTTTAAATGATCCTGGCTCAATTCCTTTACTCGCATGGATAATTGTTATCGGTTGTTCCACAACTTCCTTGAGTTGTTGCATTACACTACGAATTGCCTTCGTTGGAACAACTAATAATACCTTATCTATCCCAACCATCGCTTCCTCTAAAGACACATATCCTTTGATTGTTTTGGAAAGTTGAATTCCAGGTAAATATGTTTCATTCGTATGCTTCTCATTAATTTCACGGATTTGTTCCGCTTTATTTCCCCAAATCCTTACCTCATGTCCATTATCAGCAAGAACCATAGATAACGCCGTTCCCCAGCTTCCTGCACCGATAACTGTGATCTGTTTCAAAATAATCCCCCTTACCGCCTTAATATTAACAACTTCACTATTTATGTAAGAAGCTAAGTGATATAAACATAATTCACTTAGCTTCTTTGAATTCTTTTACTTAAAATATAATAAATACACCAATTCTAACAGTACTCTTACTCTTTACAAACTAAACATGGAAAATTACAACAGATGATAGGGGTTGTTATCATAGATTCCTTATGTTCCACTTTGAAATTAATCTTAAAACAATTCGTTAACAATTTTTTCAGATGCTCTTCCATCATCAAATTGATTGTACTTCTCTTTAAAACGCATGATCCTCTCTTGATACTTTTCTGGGAATATAGCAATATCTTGGATTTCTTTTACGAGTGTCTCTGTGTCTTCGATAAGTGGCCCTGGCGCCTCTTCCTCAAAGTCAACATACATACCTCGTAATTTATTTTTATAGTTATCATAATCATACGTGTAAAACAGCATTGGTTTATTTAATAATGAGTAATCAAACATAACTGATGAATAATCAGTTATCAAAATATCAGCGATTAAATACATGTCCCGAATATCACCATAATGACTATAGTCGTAAGCAAAATCTTCGTACCCACTTAATGAGAATCCTTTTTTCGAAAAATGATGTAACTTAACAATGAAGATATATTCATCACCAAGATGTTGTTTTAATTGATCCAAGTTTATAGGCATTCTAAATTTACCTTTTGTTCTCCATGTAGGAACATAAACAATCACTTTTTTATCTAAAGGTATACCCATTTTTTCTTTAATCTTGTTAATACTCTCTTTATTATTATCTCTAAATAACTTATCATTTCGTGGATAGCCAACTTTTAAGAATTCATTATTAAAATCGTATGCACTCTTGGCAATCTCAGAAACATAGTCACTCGGAACCGATAAATAATCCCAACGATGACATCTTCTTAAAAACTTCTCCTTCTGAACATCACCAACAACTTCCTCTGGTGCATCTAGACCTAAAGTTTTTAATGGTGTTCCGTGCATCGTCTGAATTTCAGTTACATTTTTACGTTTTTCATAAAAATCAGGGAAGTTTACATTATTTACAAAATATCTAGCTGTTGCTAAATAATAATAGTACTTTAACGAATTAATTCTAACTGTTTCTGCATTTCCTGGGATATTTGTATGATGATCTCTTAAAAACCATACTGTTTTGTAGTCTTTTTTATATTCATCAATATACTCATATACCGCTCTTGGATTACATTCGAAGTTTTTTCCCCAATAAGATTCAAATACTACAGTTTTCTTTTTCAATGGTAATAATCTCATTAAAGGATATAGTACTTTCCTAATTACCTCTTGTCTTCTTGGTCCCCTTTCAATCCACTTCCACTCAGGTTCCACTTTTAATCTTAAAAGATTATTCTTTTTTGAACGGTAAATTACATACTTATAATCTTGAAAAATCGTTCGAATACTATCCATATTTTCTTTTTTGAATTCTATTCTATTTTCTAAATTCTTTTGTCCAGTCGTCTTTAACTTTAACTGCCAAAGCCCACTGTCAAACATAGATACCTTGTCTTTATATAATGGAAACTCAAAATATAAAAGCGTATGTCCCTTATTGATTTCAGACTTACTCATTTTTATATCTATCTGTTCGTGTCCATTTATTTTTTCAATCATTAAAGTATGTTCAATGCTCTTTCTGTCGATATCGAGATAAAAATTGTTCGCAACTTTAATACTCAATTTCGCTCTATTATCAACAATTTTTAATGATTCTACTTTAGGAGAAAATTTATCCACTCTAACTAGTAAGTTCCCCGCTGGGCTATGATCAATTTCTATTTCATTTATACCAATACTACTAACTTCATTGAATTGGTTTGGCATAAGAGTTAAGTCATTTTTCTTTCCATTTTCAACGATATGTCCAAACCATTCCCCACGATCTTTTACCTTATTTAACTTAGAAACCTCTATAATTGCCTTAAACTCATTCGTATTATCTGCTTTCTGTAACGGTTTTATAATAGACTTTCTTAGCTCATAGTTAATGAGTAAGAACTTTGAGTTTTCAAATGAGGATGAAGTATTTCCTTCAAATATTAAATGCTTCTTATCTCTATATATATTCTTTACTGTCGATTTTGTTTGATTCACTTCTAAGCGAATATCCCATGCAGCATTATACTTTGGATAAATAATATTCTCAGAAAAAACCCTGTACTTAGGCTTTGTTTTCAAACCAGCAGCTGGCTGTCCTAATCTAATCGTTCTCTCAATCCCATCATTTTTAATAGAGTAAAAAATATAATATTTATCACCTGTTAACTCATAGGATTTTAAAATGTCAGCAAAATTAATTTTAATTTCAAATCCTGACCAGTTGTAGTTGAATGCTCTTTTTAGAGGAATTTTTGAACTTGTAGCGACGCCTCTTTTAGCCGTAATATCTGTTCTTTTATAGATTGTTACATCTTCCACTGGAATTTTAATTGAACCTTGCTCATCACTTACGAAAACATTAATTTCAGCATCAGATTTGCTTTTCACATTTAAATTTTTAATATAAGCATATCCTCTAATTTCCAAACAATTGCCATTCCAGCTTACGCTTTCTACTTTTTTAATTGCTTCAAATTCTTCCTCTAATACCCTTAATTCCATTGGTAACTTTTCAATATAGGGATAATCAGCAACGTAAACATTGCCCGTTTTAATAGGTTTAGAATTCTTAAGTTCGGTTTTTTGAAACTCTAGCAACTGCAATAATTCCTGTTTCTCATTATTTTTCACTAGCTGATACTTTAAGCGATCAATAACTTTTAACTTTTTAAACACGGGCATATCCACATTTTCCAAATACTCCGATACATTTTTAAAGTATGTATCTATATACTCGTCATCAGCTTTATCAAGTTGGTTAAGGTATACTAGTAAGTCAATACTAAGATATTTAAAATCTTTTTCTTCTTTTACTAACCCACTAATATGATTTTCACTAAAATGTTGATCTACCATTCCTAAAGCTTTCAATCGATCCGTCAAATTATTGATATCTGTTCTTTGCTGCGTAATAGATTGATCACCAGCATCCCGTGCTCTCCACTTATAGACAATACTTGTTAACACATCCACACTTTTTGCTTTAAAGTGAGCTGGAATCGTTACTGGAATATCCTCATATAGCATTCCTTCTGGAAATTGGAATTTATGTTCTTCCCAGAAACTAACTTTATAGATTTTATTCCATGCTGTTGTATCATAAAGTAATTCTGGCGATTCCGTGATATGTGTCTTTAGCTTATTTTCACTAAATACTTTTTTGTGTAATACAGATGGAAATTCTTTTGTAGAATTAAACCTCACAACATTTCCTATAATAAAGTCTGAACCAGTTTGTAAAATTGTGTTCATCATAACCTTATATGAGCCGTTAGGAATTATATCGTCTGAATCAACAAATGTCACATAATCTCCCGTAATAAATTCATAACCAACGTTTCTAGCCTGCCCTAAGCCACCATTAGGCTTTTTATATGCATGGAAATTTGTGTACTTACTAGCATACTGAAACATAATATCAGAGCTATTATCTTGCGAACCATCGTCAACCATAATTACTTCATAATTGCTATACTCTTGCTCCAGTAGTGAATCAAGACACTCTTCTAAGTACCCCTCTACATTGTAAATAGGTACTACTATACTTAATTTAGGTAAACCCATTAAATTATCTCCCTCTATAAATATTGATATATCGAAAGCTTCTGCAATCGAATAAATATCAGAAGGTTTAATACATGAACCTTCGAATAGAAATTTTTTAATTATATTTTACGACTAAATAAATAATTAACTAAATTTTCACTTGAATTACCTTGAGAATACTTATTCCATTTCAATTTAAAATTTGTTAAAACTTCTGTATCAAATGAATCATTTTTAATAACTTGGATTAATTCACTCGTATTGTACACAATTGGTCCTGGAACATTACTTGTGTAATCTCCAATAATGCCTCTTTTTTTTGCATACTTCTTTAAATCATAAGGGAAAAATACCATCGGTTTATTTAAGAGGCAGAACTCAAAAGGAACGGATGAATAATCCGTTACCAAAATATCTGTTACTAAAAATAAATCATTTATATTGGGATACATGGAATAATCATATAAAAACCCTTTATATTTATCCTTATAATTCAATTTGTTTCTTATCGCTGGATGAAGCTTAATTAAAACGATATACTCATTTTTTAATGCTTCATACATAACATCCATATCCAAATGCAAATCAAAATCTACCAATTCTTTATCTCTAAAAGTTGGAGCATATAAAATGACCTTCTTACTTTTTAAAGTAGGATTTATTAATAGAATATTGTCTTTAATTTCTCTCTTACGTTGTTCATAAAAAAATAAATCGGTTCTCGGAATACCTGTTTTTAATATCCTATCATCTGATAATGCAAAAGCATCCTTATAAATGCTAGCAAGAACATCCGAACCTACAACAATCTTATGGAAATTTCTATAAACATCAAGAAATCGCTTTTGGGCTCGTAAGCTTCTTTTATTAAAAGAAGGTGCCAACAATCCAAATTTTTTTATAGCACCTGCTGCATGCCAAATTTGGATACATTGCACCCCCTTTTTAAAATTAACTTTCGCTAATGATCCAAAATAATTATCAATGATAACATATTGGGAAGTAGACAAGTGATAGATTGATTTAATTGTATGAAGGATATTTCGCGTTTCAAATTTAAAAGACTTCACATTCGAATAGCTATCCACTTCATATTTACATGTAGGCTTATATAAGAAAATTACCTCACAATCAATTTTTTGCCGTTTCATTTCATCATAAATAAAAATGAGATTTTCTCCATAAGACATAATGAAAGTTACTTTTCTTTTTATTGGAAAAATTTTCATCATACTATGTAAAATTTTAAATAAAATAAGATATATTTCTACGCTAAGTTCTCTGATCATCTAAGTTTATCTAGCAACTTGCACTAGTTCCTTTTTAATTTTTGTAGTAGAAATTCCAGCTGTACGTGGTAAATATATAACCTCACAGTATGCCGCCAAAAAATCGAATTCCCCTTCCCAATCATCACCCATAACAAAAATATCTACATCATGATTAACAACGTCCTTTACTTTTTGTTCCCAATCATGTTCAGGAATTACTTCATCTACATAGCGAACCGCTTCTAGAATCATTTTACGATTTTCATAGCTATGATAAGATTTTTTATTTTTTAATTTATTAAACTCATCTGAAGAAACTGCAACGATTAAATAATCCCCTAAATCTTTCGCTCTCTTCAATAAATTAATGTGTCCCCAGTGCAATAAATCAAACGTGCCGTAGGTAATTACCTTTTTCATAATCCTGCCCCCTGCGAATTATCATTATCATTTCATAATTTTTTAGTTTATAAATATATTTAAATTAGAGCTTTTCCTATACAAGTGAATCGTGAGGGAAACTCGCATCCAATGTAAAAATTATGTAATCCTAAGATATTTTTACATAATTTTTACATTGAGTTCACACGAAATTCACAAAGGTGATTATAACATATTTTTTATTTACAAACTATGACAACCAGATGAAGATTATTGTCATATTAAACACAAGAATGCGCTTTCTTGTCGTTTTTTGTAATGTTCATTTGCTTTTTAAAAAATAACAAAAAAAAAGTGCGAAGAAAATATTCCCTTCGCACCTTTTCTAAATTATAAACTTTCCAGCCTTATCGCAACGCACGACGTGGTAATTTATCAATATTCTCTAACATGATACCTGTACCAACAGCAACACAGTGCATTGGGTTTTCAGCGATTAATACTGGTACTTTTAATTCTTCTGCTAGAAGCATGTCGATACCGTGTAATAATGCGCCACCACCTGTTAAGATAACACCGCGGTCAATGATATCCGCAGATAGTTCTGGCGGAGTACGTTCCAATACGCCTTTTGCAGCTTGTACAATGACAGCTGCATTTTCTTTTAATGCTTCTGTAATCTCTTCTGAACATACTGTAATTGTACGTGGTAAGCCCGTTACCATGTCACGTCCGCGAATTTCAAGTTCTTCACTACGTGCACCTGGGAATACTGTACCGACTTTAATTTTAATATCTTCTGATGTACGTTCCCCGATTAATAGCTTATACTTACGTTTAATATAATTTAAGATTTCCATATCAAACTTGTCGCCAGCCATTTTGATAGAGGAGGAGGTAACAATATCACCCATTGAAAGTACAGCGATATCTGTTGTACCTCCGCCAATATCAACAACCATATTTCCGCTCGGCTGGAAGATTTCCATACCAGCACCAACAGCAGCTACTTTTGGTTCTTCTTCTAGGAATACTGTTTTACCACCTGAACGTTCAGCAGCTTCACGAATTGCTTTTTGTTCTACAGATGTGATGTTTGTTGGACAACAAATTAAAATGCGAGGTTTTGAAAAGAAGCTCTTCACGTCCAATTTGTTAATGAAATACTTTAACATTGCTTCTGTAATTTCGAAATCTGCAATTACACCATCTTTAAGCGGACGAATCGCTATAATATTACCAGGTGTACGCCCTACCATACTTCTTGCATCTTCACCTACCGCTAATACTTTTCCAGTATTACGATCAATCGCTACAACAGACGGTTCGTTTAAAACGATCCCTTTACCCTTTACATGAATTAATACGTTAGCCGTGCCTAAGTCAATTCCGATATCTCTCGCAAACATTCCTGCTTCTTCCTCCTTGATATTCAAAATCAGGTTGTACCCGAATTCTATTACACCTAATTTCAGATTTTATCATAGTTTTAACGGAAACGTAATATTTGAAAAGATAATTCTTCTGAAAAATGTTCCGTTATTCTCAGGGGAATGTTTGCATATGATACTTTATTGTCGCACAGGCTTTTCTACATCTTCTTTTCTGTACTTCTGTTTCGTCGCTTCTCCGCCTCTTAAGTGACGAATCGACTTATGATAATCAAGAATTTCTTTCACTTCATTTGCGAGCTCTGCATTAATTTCTGGTAAACGTTCTGTCAAATCTTTATGGACTGTACTCTTTGATACCCCAAACTCCTTTGCGATTACACGCACTGTCTTTCTTGTCTCCACGATATACTTACCAATCTTGATAGTTCTCTCTTTGATGTAATCGTGCACACCACTCGCCTCCCTAAATTGGATGTGAGAAGTGTGAAATGAGACTCGCTGCATATGACTAAGAAGTAAATTCGGGTGCTGTTTGTAAGCGTTAAACATTCTGGATTTTATAATGAAATGATTCACGATTTCTCACCTCAAACACTCTCTTTGCATTGGTTTATAACATTGTATTGCTCGCACTACTGATATATGCTACAAGTTCGGTATTTTTGCGGACTAAGTTAAGAAAAATTACAATTTTGTGTAAGAAATACGTTAACAATGACAATTTTCACTTGATAAATTTCTATACAAAACAAAAAAATGACGCCTCTTGTCAAAGGCGTCATTCTTCACGATCACATTCTTCCTCTAATAATTGATGGCGGGGAACTTCTTTCTTACTCGCAATGTAATAATATAAAGTAAATAAAATGAACACTAAAATAAGAGCAATCGACAGCACAAATAAAAATGACATAGAATCCCCTCCTTTTCTTAATATATATTCGAGAATTCCGTCAAATTTCCTTGTTATTGCGATTTTCTTCCTTTAAACGAATTATTTTTATATAAAAATAAAAAAATCAACTCCCTAGTGAGAGCTGATTTTTTGTTTGACTATTCTTGTGTAGAAGAAGAGTCGCTAGATGATTCCGTAGAACCATTTGTTGATTTTTCCTCTTTTTTCCCTTTTTCGTCAGCTGAACCACTTGTTGATTTCTCTTCTTTTTGTGACTTTTCGTCAGTTTTGCCGCTTGTTGATTTTTCTTCTTTTTGCGACTTTTCATCAGTTTTGCCGCTTGTTGATTTTTCTTCTTTTTGCGACTTTTCGTCAGCTTTGCCGCTTGTTGATTTTTCTTCTTTTTGCGATTTTTCATCAGCTTTGCCGCTTGTTGATTTTTCTTCTTTTTGCGACTTTTCATCAGCAGAACCATTTGTTGCTTTCGCTGAACCTGCTTCTGCTTTTACGTCTGTCGCAAGTTTGTTTAGGTAACGCTCTGGATTTACAGCTACATTCTCTTTACGTACTTCAAAGTGTACATGAGAACCTGCTTCTTTATTCATTGCGCTTAGACCGGATTTTCCTAACACTTCACCTTGTGCAATTGTTGCACCTTTTTCTACTTTTACACTGCCTAAGCTTTGATAAGATGTTGTAAGACCATTTCCGTTATCAACTGTTACGACATAACCAAGAAGCGAATCTTTTTCCGCCTTTACTACTTTACCGCTTAAAGCAGCTGTAACATCGAATTCTTTCCCATTTTTCGCAGCAATATCGATGCCTTTATTAGGAGAATATGTGTTGTTATAAAAGACAAGTGCTTGTTCTTGCTCCTCCTCTGCTGCTCCATCCTCATAAAACTTCTTCTTCACAACAACATCTACATTCGTTGCAGCTGGCATTTTAACAACTTCTGAAAATTTTGTTACTGGTACTGCTGGATTTTCCGTTTGACCATACGGCGCACTTTGCTCTTTATTAGGTTCTTTCTTTGGATTTGCTGCCTGGAACCATAGAGCGACTGTCAAGATTACCGCTGCACATGCAATATAGATTGCCGGAAATACCCACCGTTTTTGAAATAAATGAACTACCTTTTGCGACTTTTTATTATTCCTTCCTCGCATTCTATCATCACCTCAGCAATCATTTTGAACAATATTCGTTTATCCTATACAAGCTATAACCAATTACTTTTCGACAAAATTTGTAAAAATATGTATAAGAATCACAAAATTTCCGAGGAAATGATAGAAAAAAGAAAAAACTGAGCGGATTGGCTCAGTTTTTTAGTCTAGTTGTTTCTTTTTGTAGACAATAAAACATGCAAGTAAAGAAATTACAAACCAAACGAGCACATTCAATAAATCTCCGCTAATGTTGCTAAACCCATTGCCCTTTACTACACTTTTAATTGCCTTATCAATATGAAATGTCGGAAAGTACCCAATCACTGTTTTTATTGCTTTATTTTCAACAAGTGGTTCAAATTGCACAGCTAAATAAAGAGTCATCAAAATCGGCATTCCGATCAGTGATGTTTGTGGTACAGATGAAGCAATTAGTCCAATCATTGTACCAATTATAATAAATAACATTGTTCCGCATAGAAATAGCAAACCGAGTAACGGAAGATTTCCATCTAGCTGATCTAGAATGAATAAGTTGGCGATGCAAATCACAATCGTAATACATGCGGTTAATATACTTTTTCCAATCAGTACTTCAGCTGAAGAGGCCGGTGATAACATTAATACACGTAATGTATGTTTCTCTTTCTCTTCTGCAATAACCATAGATTGAGCAAACCCTGCAACAAATAGAAACGTCATGAGTGTAATGGTCCCTAAACCTGCTCCACTCGCGTTACCAAACCGGCTAAATATGAAAGCAAATATAATTGGCATTGCCGCCATTAACAATACTTGTGAATTTGCTTTAAAATCCTGTACCTCTTTTCGAAAAATAGCTGATACACGTCTCATTGAAAACGTCATTATAATCCCCTCCCAGTTACTTCAATAAAGATATCCCCTAAAGTCGGTTCATGCGAATGAATTGATAAAAGCTCACCTTGTTTCATCCATTCCGAAATACGTTTTGCCCCTAATTCATCTTTTTGCACTGTTTCTTTTTTCTTATTTGTTAAAACCACTTCGATTTTGTCTTTCGCATATTGAAGCCTTAAGTTCTCCGGTGTATCAAGTGCTACAATTTCCCCGCCGCATAAGAATGCAATGCGGTCACAAAGCGTCTCTGCTTCATCCATGTTGTGGGTCGTTAAGAAAATAGTTGTTCCTTCTCTATTTAAGTCTTTTAAGATGTTATGAATGTTTTGGACATTTACTGGATCAAGTGCTGATGTTGGTTCATCCAAGAAGAGAATATCCGGTTTATGCAGGATTGCTCGTGCTAGCGTAACGCGCTGCTTCATCCCTTTTGATAATTTTTTAACTGGTGTTTTTTTAGCTTCTAATAAATTCACTTGGGATAGTACTTCATCGATTCGTCCTTTTGGACAATCATATAAGTCGCAAAATAATAGTAAGTTATCATAAATGCTAAGTCTTTCATATAAACCGCTGTTATCTGTCAAAATACCGATTTGTTTATAATCAATGCTGCCTGGTCCGGCAATATCCTTCCCTAGTACTCTCACTGTTCCAATACTATGAAGTAATTGAGAAGTTAAAATTTTCACCGTTGTTGTTTTTCCTGATCCACTCGGTCCAAGAAACCCGAATATTTCTCCTCGCTTCACTTCAATATTCACATTTCGAAGTGCTGTTTTCCCGTCAAAGGATTTCATTACATCCTTCATTTCAATTGCCAATGTCATTTCGTCATCCCCTTTGTTTTTCTTTTATAGTTGAAATTCGCTTCAGTGGCTTGTTTGCCGCCTCTGCTTTTTAGTTTCGCTGCTTGTGACTTAATCTTATGAAAAACAAAGGGATTACGCATTAAAACACCGATAAAAGGAGTATTTTCACCGGCGAATGAATCCTATTTTTAGCTTACTGGAGCATAATTACAGTCCAATTACACCTTTTAATTCATCCATTCGACCCTTCGAAAGTGGAATTGAGCTTTTTCGTTCATCATCCAAAATTAAGCTAAAGCTATTACGAGTCCAAGTGATTACTTCTCGTACACGCTGTAAGTTAACAAGGTAGGAACGATGACATCTGAAGAATCCGAAACCTTTTAATCTTTCTTCTAACTCACTTAATGTTAACGCGCATACAAAGTCTCCTTCGCGGACATGAATATGCGTTGTTCCATTTTGTGTTTCAATAAAATGAATTTCCATTGGATCAAGCAAAATGATTTTATCGCTCACTTTCGCTGGAATTCTCTCGAGCTTCATTTGCGGAATCATTTGAACGATGTTTTCTAGATCTATCTCTTCCTCTTCTTCCTGCTCGATTTCTACTTTTTTAACGCCATCTAGATTTAATATATACACATCTTCTGTTAAAGAAAGTGCATCCGACAAAAAGGATGATGTAATAAAGATGGCCTTCCCTTGTTCTTTCATCTTCATAATTGCTTTTCGAATGATAATTGTACTTTCTATATCTACATTTTGTTCGGGTTCTTCCAAAATAATTAAATCCGGATTATGAATCATGACCCGGCCAATATGAAGACGCCGTTTTTCAGAAAATGATAGTTTTTCGATTTTGATGTTCATTTTATCTAGTAAACCAACACACTGAATAACTTCTTCTATGCTAATATTCGAGTTATACAATCCGGATAAAAAGGCGAAGTATTCTCTCACTTTTAACCGATCGTATGCTTCATCTTTTAAAAAGCAAAAACCAATGCGTGAGTAGAATTGCTTTTGAATCGGTTTCCCTTCAAATAAAACACTTCCAGTCGATGCCTCTTCTTCACCGATTATAATGCGGTGTAAAATCTTCGCCGTATGATTGTTACATTGCAGCACAACACATTGCCCTTTTTTAATTTCAAGCTGAATCGCCTGCAATTGATTCGTCTTACCCAATTGTTTTAACTCCAATAACGCCATGGTTTCTCCTCCAGGTGAGTTTTTTACCTTATTATACCAAACAATTAATGGAAAATTATGATATTTATTCCGTAAATAAAAAGAAGCTAATTTAAATTAGCTTCTTTTTGTCGAAACGCTAATATATTCGAAAGCGAGTGAAACAAAACAATTATTACTGCTTCACCAAATAACTCTTCAGCTGATCACGAAGCGCTCTTTTCAAGAATTTCCCGACGGATGTTTTCGGAATTTCCTCAACAAATAAGATGTCGTCCGGCATCCACCATTTCGGGAATTGTTCTTCTAATAATGCATAAAGCTCTTCTTGTTCTACTGCTTGTCCTTCTTTTAAGACAACGCAGGCAATAGGTCGTTCTTGCCATTTTTCATGCGGAACAGCAACGACAGATGCCTCTAGCACTTTATCATGTGCCATTAAAGCGTTTTCTAAGTCCACGGAGGAAATCCATTCACCGCCGCTTTTAATTAAGTCTTTCGTACGGTCGGCAATTTTAATAAACCCTTCTGGATCAACAGTTACAATATCTCCTGTATGTAGCCAGCCATCCTTCATAGAATCTTCTGTGCGTTCATCTTTATAATAACTACCGGCAATCCATGGTCCGCGTAGGCAAAGCTCTCCCATTTCTTCACCGTCCCATTTGATTTCCCCATCTTGACCAATTACCTTCATTTCAAGTCCTGGGATTAAGTAACCTTGGCGGGAGCGTAACTCATAATATTCCTCTTTCGGTAAATCGTGCTGATATGATTTTGGACAGTTAATCACAACAGCTGGGCTTGTTTCAGTCATCCCATATATTTGCCTAAAAGCAATTCCATAGTTCTCCTCATACGTGCGAATCATACTTCCTGGCGCTGCTGATCCACCTGACCATATTGTACGAATACTACTAATATCATACGGGTGCTTTTCAAGCTCTTGTAACAGGCCAATCCAGATTGTTGGTACACCGGCAGCAATCGTCACCTTCTCACGTTCAATAAGCTGTGCCAAAATTTCCGGTGTAAAGTGTGGCCCTGGTAAGACGAGCTTTGTACCGAACCATGTACCTGCAAATGGAAGCCCCCATGCATTCACATGAAACATTGGAACAACAGGCATACAAGTATCTACTTCTGAAATGTTACCGCCGTCCACAAGGCCGAGTGTATAGCTATGGAGTGCGATGCTACGGTGTGTATATACAATGCCTTTCGGTTTTCCTGTCGTTGCGGAAGTGTAGCACATACCTGCAGGCTCTTTTTCATCTAAATCTGTTATAAATGGGAATGTTTCGTCGCCTTCTTCAAGTAGTTTGTCATAATGATATGCTGGTGATAGTGTTGTGTGAGGTAGTTCGTGATCATCTGTCATAATAATAAATGCTTTCACATGAGGAATTTCGTGTTGAATACTTTCGAGTACAGGAACCATATCTTCATCAACAAGAATGATTTTGTCTTCAGCATGGTTAATGATATAAGAAATGTGATCTGCAGAGAGACGTAAGTTAATCGTATGTAATACCGCTCCAAGTCCTGGGATCGCAAAGTATGCTTCCAAATGTCGGTGATGATTCCAAGCAATTGTTCCGACTTTATCTCCTTTATCAATTCCCATTTTGCTTAGGATACTAGCAAGCCGCCTTGTCCGCTTCGCAATCTCTCCGTATGTTAATGTTTGAATACGAGATGCAGTACGTGAGACGACTTCCTTTTTTGAAAAATATTTCTCAGCTCTCTCCATCATCGCTGGAATGAGGAGTGGTACATCCATCATCATGTTTCATGCCCCCTGTTATTATATTTATATTTAATCACTCAACTGTATTATAACACAAAGGAGCATAACGAAAGGAAGTGACATTTCTTTCATTTTCTACAAAAAATGACATCCTATTAAAGCTGTATTAAAACATCCATTCTACTTTATAGAACATATCCACAAGTAACATTTTACTATATGAATGATTTTTTCGACCTCTAATTCAGTATGCACAATTGCATTTCAAAACGTATTGATATAATTATAAACGCTTACTATAATGAAGACATCAAGATTTAAAACATCTTAATATTCGAACTAAGAGGAGGATTAATATTATGGAAATCGCAATGGCTGTATTAAAATTTATTGGTAGCATAATCCCATTAGTACAAGACCTTTTAAAATCAGTAATGTAAACTTATTATCCTGCAATTATCTTTAATTACTATCATACAAATGATCTATAAATCAAAGAATATTTGATTTACAGATCATTTGTGTGATCCAAATTCACGGAAGAAAAAGCGTACGAAAGGCACAAAAAGACACTTCTTCTTTCTCATCTTATTCATTTATAAATAATGACCTTCTTGATGTTTTAACAGATACACATGGAAAAGCAAAAGATTCCTGCTCATTATATAAAAATGTATAGATTTTAAGAAATAACACGCTCCTCTTTCAATAAGGACAAAAAGCCCATCTATTATGATGGACTTCGTATTACTTCTCAATTAATTTTTCGCCATTAACTTTCCTTCATACTCATTCATCGTTTTAATTTCGATCCCTTTATAATAATGAGTAACAATATCTGTATACCCTTTTCCCTCTTTCGCCATTCCATTGGCACCATACTGACTCATGCCAACGCCATGACCATATCCTTTCGTTGTGACGACAATGTTATTTCCTTCTTGTTTCCACGTAAAGTCCGAAGAACGTAAATCTAACTTTTCTCGTACTTCTTTTCCTGTTAATGTCTTCCCTTGAAATTCTACATCCTTTACACGCTTTCCTTTTGTACGCTCTTTAATATTGCCGACTTTCCCGCTTTCCAGTATCTTTACACCAAGACGCTTTTGAAAATCAGCTACGGTAAAAATTTGCTCACTCGCAAATTTCGGAGAAACTTGGTCCCAAGGACTGTCTACGCTTTTCAAATACGGTAAGTCCTTGCCAAAATAGTCTGCAGCATTTTCTGTATAACCATTGCTTGTTGAGAAGAAGGACGCTGTAATGGGACTACCGTCATACGTTAAAACTTGTCCGGCTGTTTTAGACACAGCTTCCTCAATCTTCTTCAAGTTTTTCTCATAGTCTTTGCCCCATGTCTTCTTTAATTCTTCTTTACTTTTGTACACTTGATCTCCCACCGTATCGGTCACATCCGCGTTATTTTTCTTACTTCCGCTTAGCATACGCTGTACAATAAATGTCCTTGCCGCCAATGCCTGTGCTTTTAATGCCTCCATTTCAAAGCTAGCATTCATCTCAGAGGCTACTACACCTGTCACATATTCTTCCATCGGCACTGTTTCTACTTTCTTTTGTGCATTACGATACACAGTCACTTTGACAGCGGTATCTACCTGTTTAGGAGCTGGCACACTTTGCATGGCTGGAGGATTTTTTGGCGGCTGACTTGTCTTTTCTTTCGTAAATGGAATGACAAGCACGGTCGGTACAATAATGACGAGCGCTACTAAGAGCGCCATTGTAATGAAAAGTGGCTTTGAAATTTTCATCTTTTTCCCCCGCTATGAAATTAGACTCATTTCATTCTTATGGAGCATGGCGAGTTTTTAGAACATACCGGGAGAAACTTCTTCTATTAAGAGGCTTCTTCATTAAACAAATGAATTTTCTAAATATTTTTAACGAGACGTGCATAAGTTGGGCTTTTCTTGACTATAACTGTAATGAATACTCCCCCACTTAACTTCGTTTGAAGTAGGGGTACTCTTTCGATAAAATCTGATAGAAAAAAATCGCCCCTATGTCAAAAGACATAGAGACGATCTTAATTAAGCGTGAAGGTCAGAAATTTGTTGTTCTTTCACTTCTTCTACTTTTTCGTTTACACGTTCAATTGTTGCACCTAATGCAGCTAACTTCTTATGGAAGTTTACATATCCACGATCAAGGTGTTTTAATTCTGTTACACGAGTGTAACCCTCTGATACTAAACCAGCTAGAATTAATGCCGCTGCTGCACGTAAGTCAGTTGCTGACACTTCTGCACCTTGCAAGTTGTTAGGTCCGTTCATAATAACAGAGCGACCTTCAATTTTAATATCAGCATTCATACGACGGAACTCTTCCACATGCATGAAGCGGTTTTCAAATACCGTTTCTGTAATCATGCTTGTTCCATCAGCATGTAATAATAATGCCATCATTTGTGATTGCATGTCTGTTGGGAAACCTGGATGAGGCATTGTTTTAATGTCAACAGCTTTTAATTTATCTGGGCCGATAACACGTACACCTTCATTTTCCTCAATAACCTTAACACCCATCTCTTCCATTTTCGCTGTAACTGAACGTAAATGTTCTGGTACAGCATTTTCAATTAAGATGTCTCCACCAGTAATTGCTGCTGCAACCATAAATGTTCCCGCTTCAATACGGTCAGGAATAATAGAATGATTTGCACCATATAATTTATCTACACCTTCAATACGAATCGTTCCAGTTCCAGCTCCGCGCACTTTCGCTCCCATTGCATTTAAGAAGTTAGCTAAGTCAACGATTTCTGGTTCTTTCGCTGCGTTTTCAAGGATTGTTGTCCCTTTTGCTAATGTAGCAGCAGACATAATGTTTTCTGTTGCACCTACGCTTGGGAAGTCTAAGTAAATTTTCGCGCCTTCTAATTGTCCATCTACATAAGCTTCAACAAATCCATTACCAACTTTTACTTTTGCTCCCATTGCTTCGAAGCCTTTTAAATGTTGGTCAATTGGACGTGAACCAATTGCACATCCACCAGGAAGTGCAATACGAGCACGACCATTACGTGCTAATAATGGCCCCATTACTTGAACTGATGCACGCATTTTACGTACATATTCAAATGGCGCTTCAATATTTAATTCCTTTGAAGCATCGATTGTTACTTGATTATTTTCAAATACGACTTCAGCATTTAAATGACGTAATACCTCATTAATTGTGTATACATCAGACAAAACTGGTACTTCAGATAGTACATTCTTTCCATCACTCGCTAATAGGGCTGCAGCGATTATAGGTAATACAGCATTTTTCGCGCCCTCAACACGCACTGTGCCGTTCAACCGCTTTCCGCCACGGACGATGATTTTTTCCAATTTATTCCCCTCCGTGTCCTTTTTTCAATATCTATTCAATACTCAGAAGTTATGATCGGTGTGCCAACCACAATTGTATCTTTGTTGTCTGTAGAACGTATTGCTATTTGCACATTGATTTTCTCTCTATTTGTTGAAAGAGCGTCATTCCACTTTTTATTATATGCCGAGACTGACACAAATGCTCTTTCTTCTATCTTTTCGATCGCTCTTGCTGAAAGATCTTTCAAAACCTGATTGGTTTTATTTTGCAAAACACCTTCAATCTTATCATTCAGTGCACCTTGAACACAAGTGTAAATTGTGGGTTTTGTACTAAAAATTTTATCCATTTTTCGAATATTTTCAGGGTCCCATCTTGACCCACTCACTTCAAAGATAATGAAAGTGTTTTCTTTAGTATTTTCCTTACTCCACGTTACTACTATTCGTTCTTCATGAGAAGAGAACTTTTTGTATGCTGTTGCTTTATATCCGTCATGGGATGGTTCTAATTCCCATTTTTGAATATTCGCTTTTTCTTTCACTTCATTTAACAACTTTTGAAACGTATGTATGTTAGAAATGGTTTTGGTTTCTCGTGCTAACCATGACCACCGCTCTACCTCTGCTCCATTTTTTTCAAGAGCTGCGATCATACTCTCCATCTTCTCTTCGTCACTTACGGGTTTTATCTGTTTATACCCGACCAAGAATACGACAATACTTACGACAACAATAAGAATTGTTTTCAAGTTTTTCAAGGTTCATCCCCTCCTATCCCCATTGTTAACGGAGATATGAGGTTCTATACAATTACTTTACTAAATACGTCAAACTCTTCGAATACCCTAAATAATCAAGAAAGAAGTTGCTGACAGATGTACCGATTGCAATCGTAACAAGAATAAGCAAAATCCTCGTCTGCATTACCTTTCCAGATTTCATCAGGCGTTCGATATGGATACCTTGTAAGGCCCACCATGTAATGGTAATAAACAATAAATGCGAAACAATCGCAATCAGTGCTTGTTGCCCTAAAAGCTGCGCCAAAAAAATCGACTCCTTTTGTTTGGCTTGCCATCACTTAGGATGCAAAACGATCCCATACAAATGGAAACCACACTTTTTCACGCTCAAATAGGTAGTATAAAGTTTTCTCTCCGAAATTGCTAGAGAAGAACTACCTATTAGAATTTACTTTACCTACGCATCACATTCGTGAAAGATAAAAGCTTCTTGCTCCACAATAAAAAGCGTAGAGCGGTAACTCTACACTTTTTATTGTCACTATTGTACCACGTTCCCCGTAAAGAAGAAATCTTTCATGAGTGGAAAATATTCATAAAAGAAATTGTAGCCAATCGTCGGTAGAATCCCGAGTAATACAATCGCAATTGCACAAAAACTAATGACGACCTTCAAATTGATCGGTAGGTTTACCTGCTTTTCTTCACTGCTCTTTCGAAAGAACATTTGCTGCAAAATACGGAAGTAATATACAAATGAGATAACCGTTGTGCCCATCATGACTGATGCTAGTACGTAATGAGCTGGACTAGCTGTAAAGGCGCTTAAGAAAATATTAATCTTTCCGATAAAGCCAGCTGTTCCTGGAATTCCTGCCAAAGACAGAATAAAAATAGTCATCGCTACAGAAACAAGCGGAGAACGTTTGTATAAACCTGCAAAAATTGTTAAATTTTCCTTTCCACTTTGTAAGATTAATCCATGGATGACTGCAAAAGCTCCTATATTCATTAACACGTATGCCAACATATAAAACCACATACTATCCATTGTAAATGGCGATAACGCTACAAGTGGAACAAGTAAATATCCAGCATGCGCTATGCCAGAATAGGCAAATAGACGTTTTACATTGTATTGCTTTAGCGCCACGATATTACCGATAATCATTGTAATAATGGCGAGCGCGGCGATATATACGCTCATATTACCGAATATGGATTGCTCACTTCCATGAACCGGTATGCCGCCGAATACCATGAGAAACAATCTTATCATCATAATAAAGCCGGCAATTTTAGAGATTGTCCCAAGGAAAGCTGTAACAGGTGCTGCCGCCCCTTCATATACATCCGGTGCCCACATATAAAACGGTACTGTCGCAATTTTAAAGGATAACCCAACAAACAGAAGCAAGAAAGCAAGCGATAGCAAAAGTCCAATGCTTCCATCTACACCTTGCATGAGAACTTCCTGCATACCCAGAATATTAGTCGATCCCGTAATACCATATAAATAGCTCATTCCAAAGAGAGTGATAGCCGTGGCAATTCCGCCATTAATGACATATTTCATTGCTGCTTCATTCGAAGCACGATTTTTCTTTCGAATCCCTACTAAAATGTACGAAGACAATGACAACAACTCTAGACCAATAAAGAGCGTAATAAAATCAACGCTAGATGCCATGAACATCGCCCCGAGAACTGCCATTAAAAATAAGTAATAGTATTCTCCCTTATCTTGAATCGGCTCTTTTTTATCATCACTCATCGCCACAAACAAGATGAGAATCGCTCCAATTAATAGTAATGTTTTAAAACTTTTTGAAAACCCATCTAGTACAAACGAACCACTTAAAATGTCTCCAGCCGGTTCACTATACAATGTAATTAACGCTATTAGTGATAGCACCGCTGATACAATTGCTCCAATCCCTAAATACTTACGATCAAACTTTAGAAATAAATCAAAAAGCGAGAGAAGGATGGCCGCCCCAAGAATGATGAATTCCGGCACCATTAAATGCCAAGATAAACCAAGTAATGTATTCATATCCATCCTATCTCACCCCCAATATTTTCACAGTGTATTGCAGCGGCGTTCCTAACAGTTCTGGCATAACACCAATTGCGATAATACAAGTGAGTAATAACACAAGCGGAATGTATTCCCAACCGCGAACATCCGGCCGCGCTTCCAATTCCTTCTTTCCAAATGTCACTTGAAGCGTAGCCCTTAAGACATATACCGCTGTTAAAATAATGCCAATCGCACCAATTGCTGCGATTACCTGCTTCCCCTGAAATAATCCGAGGAACGCAAGAAACTCACCAACAAACCCAGACATTCCTGGGAGGCCAAGCGAAGCCATACTTCCTGCTAATAAAAAACCACTTAGCACCGGAACTTGTTTTGCGAGTCCACCAAGCTTCGTAATATCAGAAGTGTCAAAGCGCCGTTCAATCATACCGAGCAAGCAAAATAGTAACGCTGCAATTAAACCGTGAGATATAACTTGAAATAGCGCTCCCTTCATGCCAGCTGCATTCAGTGCCCCAATCCCCATTAATACAATTCCCATATGTGAAATACTGGAGTAGGCAAGTACCTTTCGAAAATCGGTTTGAATCATCGCTAGAAAAGCACCGTACAGCAAGTTGATTACTCCTAAAATCGCTATAAGCGTCGCAAAGTCATGAAACTGCTCCGGGAATAGCCCTTTCCCAAAACGAATGATACCGTATGCTCCGATCTTGAGCAGAACACCCGCGTGGAGCATCACCACTGCAGGATGGGCTTCTACATGCACATTCACCATCCAGCGATGCAAAGGAAAGACCGGCAGTTTAATGGCAAAGGCAATCATAAGTGCAATAAATAAACCGAGCTGCAATGAATTTGAAATATCGCCTAGGAGCGTCGTTTCCGCTCCAGTCAAAATATCTTTTAACTCTGTAATATTTGTTGTACCTGTTTTTGCAAAGAGGATAGAGAAAACAATGAGTAAAATTGCTGATCCAATTCCGTTATAAATCAAATAACTATAGGAAGCTTTTTCACTGTTCAATTTCCCCCACTTTCCGATAAGCAAAAACATCGGTGGTAGTGTGAGTTCAAAGAAGACAAAGAAGAGAAGTAAATTTTCGGCTGCAAAGACACCAAGCATCCCAATTTCAAGTGTTAGTAAGAGCATGTAAAAACCTTTTATATTTTTTTGAATGGAAAAGGCAGCTATTGCCGCAAGCGTTGCTAAAAGCGCTGTAAGTATCATCATCACAAGCGAAAAACCATCGATACCAAGTTCATAGTAAATAGAAAACAACTTTTCATCTACTTGCGAAAAGCTTCCAAATTGAATCCATTTCACCTTTTCGGCAAAAATCGTTAAGCTCTTTCCGGAAGCGTATGTACTAGCTAAAACAATCGCGATGCCAAGCGGAAGAATTGTTCCGAACAAACCGAGGCCTCGCATTGCACGCACTTCCGTTTTCGGCGTTAATGTAAGTAAGAGAATCCCTAGAAGCGGAGAAAAGATAAAAAACGATAATAATAATGCATTCATTGCCAATACCCCCCTGTATATAACAGAATGACAACTAATGCCGCTAAAGAAACAGCCGTAACGGTTCCGTATACTTGTACGTTTCCATTTTGAAGTTTAGAACCCACGTTGCTCGTTCCTTTCACAATACGCCCAATTAACTGAGCGATCCCTTCCACAATATATACTTCACATAAGCGAAGCACATAAGCGATTCCTTTAACGAGCGGGAGCACAGTTACGTTATATATTTCATCTACATAATATTTTTCCTTTAAGAGACTATATAGCGTGGTTTCTTTTCCGCCAGCCCAGTCTCGAGAGATGGATCGTTTCCCATAGATGAGATATGCCAAGAGAATGCCAGCAAGCGAAACGAGTGTCGCAACAATCATAATCCACACCGGGCCATGGCTTTGCTCTACTTGAAACGGAACATCCTTTGTAAGCCAGTCACCAAGGAATGTTCCAAACCATGGCGTATTGATGTAACCTGCCAAAACTGCGAGAACACCAAGGACAATCATTGGAAATGTCATAACGCGCGGAGATTCACGCACATCTTCTTTCTTCGCCTCTCCTGTAAAGACAAGAAAGTATAACCGAAACATGTAAAACGCCGTTAGGAAGGCCGCCAGAACCGCAAGGACAAATAACACATAATTGCCGTGCACCCACGTCGCTACCAAAATTTCATCCTTACTAAAAAAACCTGAGAGGAGCGGGACACCACTAATTGCTAGCGTGCCGATTAAGAAGAGTAGCCCCGTCACTTTCATTTTTTTCTGTAATCCGCCCATTTCATTAATGTTTTGCGTATGCACCGCATGAATCACGCTTCCTGCCGCTAAAAAAAGTAGCGCTTTAAAGAAAGCATGTGTCGTTAAATGAAAGACCCCGGCCACATACCCTGCCGAGCCAAGCGCGAGCATCATATAGCCCAGCTGGCTGACTGTTGAATATGCGAGGACTCTTTTTATATCCGTTTGTACGAGGCCGATGGACGCGGCAAAGATTGCGGTAAAGGCACCGACAACCGCGACTGTTTGCATCGCTACAGGACTTGCAGAAAATAGCGGAAACATCGTTGCCACTAAGTACACACCTGCCGCGACCATCGTCGCCGCGTGAATGAGTGCTGATACCGGTGTTGGTCCTTCCATCGCATCCGGAAGCCACGTATGAAGCGGAAACTGACCTGATTTCCCCATGGCACCGATAAAAATTAAAATTGCCGTAAGCGTAATCATGGTAGGTGATACGTCTCCCATTTTCATTGCTTTAAAGATAGCGTCGTACTCAAAACTACCAGCTTGCCAGAAAAGTAAAATCATCCCGATAAATAAGCCTACATCCCCAATACGCGTCATAATAAACGCCTTCTTCGCCGCCAACTTTGCTTCTTCTTTAAAGAAATAGAACCCAATTAATAAAAACGAGCCAAGTCCAACTAATTCCCAAAATATATAGAGCTGCAATAAATTCGTCGAGATGACAAGCCCAAGCATCGCAAATGTAAAGAGCCCTAAATATGCATAAAAGATAGGTAACCTCTCATTATCATGCATATACCCTTTCGAATACACATGCACGAGGAAGCTAACGAGCGTTACAATAAAAAGCATCAAAGCATTTAATGCGTTAATCTCAAAGCCAAACGAAAGATCCACATCACCAATTCGGAGCCATAACCACTGATGTTTTACTGTTTCTGATGAAAATCGTTCTATTAATACAGTCGCCGCACCCACAAAGGAAAGAAATGTGAGAAAGATACCAAGCCAGCTGCTTCCTTCTCTCAATTTCCCCCCAAATATAATGAGCAAAAAAAACGAGGCAAGCGGGAAAAGCGGTATGAGCCATGCATAATCGATCATTGTTTCCTTCCCCCTTTTTGGTCACAATTAACCTTTAAGCGAATCCATTTCATCTACGTTAACGGTTGCATGCTTACGATATAACGCAATTAATATCGCAAGTCCGACTGCTGCTTCCGCTGCCGCAACGGACATCGTAAACAGTGAAAAAATTTGTCCTGTTAAGTTCGGAAAAAAGCCTAATTTACTAAAAGCGACTAGGTTTAAGTTCGCCGCATTTAACATCAGTTCAATACAAATTAAGACAATGACCGTATTCCGCTTTGTTAAAGCCCCGAATAAGCCGATGCAAAACAGAATAATAGCAAGAGCTAAGTAGGCGGCAACTGGAACACTACTCATTGGAATCCCCCTCTTTCTCATCCTTCTTCGCAAGTACAATTGCCCCAACAAGCGCAACAAGCAAAATAACCGACGTTAATTCAAATGGAATAACATATTTCGAATACAAAAGTGTACCAATTTGAAGTGTATTTTGTTCATGAAGCGGTAAACTTCCTTGTACATTTCGATTTGTAAAATCTATATTATTAACAGCAAAGTACATTACCGCGCCAAACGCTACTACTGCGAGGAAGATAAGCAACTTACGAAAACTAAAACTAGATTCACTTTCAGCGTCATGCTTCGTTAGCATAATACCGAAAATCATAATAATCGTAATTGCTCCGGAATAAATTAAAATTTGTGTGACCCCAACAAACTCCGCTGATAATAGAAAATACAATCCCGCAATGCTAAGAAACGTAAACACAAGGGCGAGCATCATATGCATGACTTTCGTTAAGTTCAGCATAAGGATACCACCGATAATCGCCGTTAAGGACAATATAAAAAACGCTACCAACTCGCCGCTCATGCTTTATTCTCCTTTCTGACGTTCTCATCATTTTCATCGAGCCACTGCAAATTTTTAAACAAATCATCACGCGAATACTCCGCTAACTCGAAATTGTTTGTCATAACAATGGCCTCAGTTGGGCAAACCTCTGTACATAAATCGCAAAGAATACAAATTTCAAAGTTAATATCATACGTATCAATGATTTTCCCTTTTTTCGTAGGGTCTGGATGCTTCTTCCCTGTTAGTTGAATACAATCAGTTGGACAAATGTTAGAACATTGGTTACAAACAATGCATTTTTCTGGATAGAATTTTTGAATCCCTCGGAAGCGATCTGGTAGTGGTAATGGTTGATTGGGATAATCGTACGTTACTTTTTTCTTACTTAAGTTGCTAAGCGTATATTTTAAACCTTTAAATAGCCCTTTCATATCTTACTGGCACCCCCCTCATAGATTAGAAGAATAACTCCTTAATCAATGCCGTTAAGAAAATATTTGCAAGTGCGATTGGCAATAATACTTTCCAGCCAAACTCCATCAATTGATCACCCCTGATACGCGGAAACGTAACGCGGAACCAAATAAGCAAGAAAACTACCGCGCTAAACTTTAAAGCAAACCATACAGCACCAGGAATAAAACCAAGAAACGGAATTGGCTGCCATCCTCCTAAAAACAGCACCGTTATAAGCGAAGCCATTCCAAAGAAGTACACGTACTCAGAGAGCATAAAGAATGCCCAGCGAAACCCTGAATACTCGGTATGATATCCAGAGACAAGTTCTGATTCCGCCTCTGGTAAGTCAAACGGTGTCCGGTTGAGCTCTGCAACTGCTGCAATTAAGAAAATCACAAAACCGATCGGCTGCGCAAAAATGTACCAAACTTTCTCCTGCCCCGCTACGATTTCATTTAAATTGAGACTGCCAGCTAATAAGACAACGCCAATTACGCTCATTACAAGCGGAATCTCATAGGAAATCATCTGCGCCGCCGCACGCATCCCGCCTAAAAGTGAATATTTATTGTTTGATGCCCACCCTCCGGTCACAACACCAATCGTTGTAATCCCTGATACAGCAATATAGTAAAGAAGCCCTACTCCGATATCTGCAAACTGAAATTTATCTGTAAACGGAATGACTGCAAGCACCATAAAAGCTGGTGCGAATGCAATAACAGGTGCCAATATAAACAGCGGCTTATCTGCAGCTTTCGGAATGCTATCTTCTTTTAATAAAAGCTTTAAAACATCAGCAACTGTTTGCAGTAAACCAAATCTGCCGCCGACCTGATTCGGTCCTATCCGTCCTTGCATAAATCCCATTACTTTTCGCTCTGCTAAAATCCCATATGTAACAAATCCAAGGACGGCAAATAATAAAAGCACCGCTAATCCGAAAAAAATGACAAAATTCGTCCAACTTGCCGATGACTCTAAGAGGCGCTCTATCATCACCCATCAACCTCCCCAAGTACAATATCAACGCCGCCTAAAATGGTAATTAAGTTCGCGATATTTTCACCCTTCAAAAGCTTCGGTAAAATTTGGAGGTTATAGAAAGATGGCCTGCGGAACTTTAAGCGATACGGCTCTTTCTTCCCTTCGCTAGCAATATAACAGCCTATCTCTCCGCGCGGCGACTCAATGCGGACAAATGCCTCGCCCTTTGGCACCTTAATAATTTTCGGCACCTTCGCCAACACCGGCCCTTCTGACGGGAATTGCCGGGCCGCCTGCTCAATAATTTTGAGGGATTCCTCAATTTCCTCCATCCGGCAAACGTAACGATCCCAAGCATCCCCCACGTTTCCTACCGGAACATCAAAATCAAAACGGTCATAAATAGAGTACGGTTCATCCTTGCGAAGATCCCACTTTACACCTGTGCATCGTAAATTCGCTCCGCTAAGTGAATAAGAAAGTGCATCTTCCGCGCTATATATTCCAACGCCCTTCACACGATTTAAGAAAATTTCATTTCCGCTCACAAGATCGTGATAACCCTTCAATTGCTCTCTCATATACGGAACAAACTCGCGAACTTTTTCAATCCAGCCATCTGGGGCATCCCACTTTACACCGCCTACCCTCATATAATTGAACGTTAACCGTGCACCACAGAGCTCATTTAAGAGATTAATAATCATCTCTCGCTCCCGGAATGCATATAGAAACGGGCTAACCGCTCCAATATCAAGAAGATTCGTTCCCCACCAAACGAGATGGCTCGCAACGCGACCAAGCTCCATCGCAAGTACTCGCAAATATTCGGCCCGCTCTGGAATCTCAAGCCCCATCATTGTCTCAACAGCGTGACAGATCACATAGTTATTCGTCATCGCCGATAAATAGTCCATTCGATCTGTATAAGGGATAATTTGTGTATACTGCAAGCTCTCTGCGATTTTCTCTGTTCCGCGGTGTAAATAACCAATAACAGGTGTAGCTTCCTTTATAATTTCCCCATCAATTTTAATAACAAGCCTAAATACACCGTGTGTACTCGGGTGCTGCGGCCCTACATTTAAAAGCATTTCTTCTGTACGGATCATATTGCTACACCTCCACATCGAGTGGTTCATAATCTTTTCGAAGCGGATGACCAGCCCAATCTTCTGGCATTAAAATACGCGTTAAATTCGGATGTCCTTCAAACGTAACACCAAGCAAGTCATATGCTTCTCGCTCTGGCCAGTCTGCCCCGCTCCATAGCGGCGCAATCGATGCTACTCGCGGCGACTCCCTGTCCATCTTCACCTTCACTGCGACAGATTGTTTCTTTCCATATGAAAATAAGTGAACATACACTTCCATATGTGTAACAAAATCAGTAGCATGTAACTCCGACATATAATCAAAGGCAAGTCCTTCATGGCCTCGCAATAATTCCATTACTTCGTAGTACCTTTCCAGCTTAACAACAAGTGTTGGTACATCCTTTGAAAGTTTATTAATATAATAATCTTCTAATGAATTTTCATCCATTTTCTCCTTAATAATCTCTACATAAGCATCCAGATATGGCTGATTCGGAGATGGTTCCTCTTGCTTCATCTCTTCTTCTTTCTTGCCCACAGCGCCTTTTCCCTTAGCAGCAGCGGCTGCCTTTGCTTTTGCCGCTGCAATCGCCTTTGCCTTTTCATCATTAGACGTTGTTCCTTCCTTGGATACCTTCTGTTCCGCTAGCGCTGCCGCTTTTGCTTTTGCTGCTGCTACCGCCTTTGCCTTCGCTTTTGCCTTTTCTTCTTCTGATGGGGATTCATTTTCTTTTGCTTTCCGCTTCGCTAACGCCGCTGCCTTTGCTTTTGCTGCTGCGGCTGCTTTCGCCTTCGCTTTTGCCTTTTCTTCTTCTGATGGGGATTCATTTTCTTTTGCTTTCTGCTTCGCTAACGCTGCTGCCTTTGCTTTTGCTGCTGCGGCTGCTTTCGCCTTCGCTTTTGCCTTTTCTTCTTCTGATGGGGATTCATTTTCTTTTGCTTTCTGCTTCGCTAACGCTGCTGCCTTTGTTTTTGCTGCTGCGGCTGCTTTCGCCTTTTCTTCTTCTGATGGAGATTCATTTTCTTTTGCTTTCTGCTTCGCTAACGCTGCTGCCTTTGCTTTTGCTGCTGCGGCTGCTTTCGCCTTTTCTTCTGATGGGGATTCATTTTCTTTTGCTTTCTGCTTCGCTAACGCTGCCTCTACGGCATGGTGTTTTGCTTCCTCTATACTAATCTCACCATCTTTTGGTAGCGCTTTCTCTTTTTCTTCTTGTACCCCATTAGACATTTCCATCTCATGCTTAGCAGCAAGCCGTTTCCGCGCTTCTTCTTTCGCATGTCTTGCAGCCTCTTTTTTCATATCCTCTATCTCTTTATTTGAATCGCTCATCTATTCGTCACCTGCTTTCCAGTCTTTGCTTCGTAACGAATCTTCTCTTTCAATTTATTAATCCCATAAATTAAAGCCGCCGGGTTCGGGGGACAGCCTGGAATGTACACATCTACTGGTACGATTTGGTCCACTCCTTTCACAACAGCATACGAGTTCACATATGGACCACCAGCTGTTGCACAGGACCCCATTGCAATAACCCATTTTGGTTCCGGCATTTGGTCGTATAAACGACGCACAATTGGCGCCATTTTCTTTGTTACTGTTCCTGAAACAATCATGACATCTGATTGCCTCGGCGATGTTCGAAAAAATGATCCAAATCGATCTAAATCATAATGTGATGAGCCAACTCCCATCATTTCAATCGCACAGCATGCAAGTCCAAATGTCATCGGCCATAAAGAATTGCTCCTTGCCCATCCCTTTACTTGCTCTAATGTCGTAAAGAAAATATTTCGCTCTAATTCCGCCCGTTCTTGTGGATGTAATTCTTCGAAATTTATAGCCATTGTAACACCTTCTTTTTCCAAGCATATGCCAAACCAACAAGCAACATAATGACAAAGATCAGCATTTCAACAAGCGCAAACAAACCAAGCTTGTCATATGCGACAGCCCACGGATATAAAAATACAGTTTCCACATCAAAAATTACAAACAATAACGCAAAAATATAATAACGAGCATGAAAACGAACATTTGCATCATGATAAGGTTCAATTCCGCTTTCATACGTCGTTCCCTTTGCTGCGCTTGGTTTATGTGGGCGCAGCAGCTTTCCTAATGTAAGAGCCACTACTGGTAGCAATATGCCCAATAGTAAAAAGATGCCAACAATCATATAACTATTTTCATATACATTCGCCACCCTGAAACCCTCCCCCTTAAATTCGGAACAAGTTCACTTAGTAAACAATATGTCTCATCTGCATCATTTATTATTTTTAAATTTTTCTAAATAATGAGATTATTGTCATTATAACAAACTTCAAATTCCCATGTCGATATATTGGGGAAAAGAAACGTTATTGAAACTTATACTATTAAAAATTTCTACAAGAAAAATGATTGTTATCATAAAAAAAGAAGTACATATTCGTACCTCTTTTCTCTATGTATTCGTATTATGATTCACCCTTTGATATCTTTTGATAAAAATGAGCTGTTGTTGTACTAAAGTATGGAGAAAGCCAAAGAAATCCAAGTCCAAAAGGAATAAATGCTAATATTGCCCAACCGATAAAGCTAAGCCATAAAAGAAATAAATCCATTTTATGTCCCTTCATGATTTTTTTACTTTCCTTCATCGCTTGTAAAGCACCATATTCCGGATGATCGATCATCACATAATATGTCATTGCATATGAAAAATAGGCAATAATAATAGCAACGAATGAAATAAATAATAGAACCAACAGGGCAATAACTAACCCTTCGCCAGAACCTCTTCCACTTTCTTCCAAGAAACCCATAATAAATAGTAAAACGAGTGGAATCCACATTCCAGAATATAAACAGATTAAGAGCATTGCCTTTATCGTATTCATCATTCTTTTAAAACCACGAAACCCCTCAAATAAAGCATCTATTGTAGCCCCTTGTCTTCTGCTAATCTTTAACGACACGTTCGTGTAGCCATATGCTGTGATTCCATATATCCCAAGGTTAACAATTACCATTAAAAAATAATAAAGACAGAAAACAGCAATAAACCCCATCGTCATTGTTTCTTCTTCCAATAAATTGATTGAATCACCAAATGACGCCAGTACAATTCCAAAAGGAATCATAACAATAAAGACTGCAATTGCTGATATAACATAACTTAAAATAACATATAAAAGTGTTGAACCTACACCAAGCCCCCATTTCCCTTTTAATGATTGTAAAGCTTCTCGTTTCATGTCACCAATCACTTTCTCATCTCCTTCTCCAATCCAAATTGGACCACCCACATACTTCACTCTATAAGCAGAATAATTATACCAGTTTTGGAAATAATTTTGGATCATATCATTTTAAAAAATACAGTACAATATAATCCTTTTTATTTCAATAACACTTTGACAAAATAAAAAATCCGTAAAGGAATGAACCTTTACGGATTTTTTTATTTCATATCAGAAACATTCAAACGGTTAACCGCACGTTTTAGTGCAAGTTCTGCACGCTTGAAGTCAACATGTACTTGTTTATCTTGCATACGTTGCTCAGCACGACGCTTCGCTTCGTTTGCACGATGAATATCGATATGGTTTGCTTCTTCAGCAGATGGTGCTAATACTGTCACTTTATCTGGACGAACTTCGATAAAGCCACCACTTACCGCTACATAATCAGTGTGACCGCCATTTTTCAAACGAACCGCACTAATTTTTAGCGGTGCAACAGTAGGAATGTGACCTGGTAAGATCCCCATTTCCCCACTTTCTGCTTTCACGCTTACCATTTCTACTTCTTTTTCGTAAACCGGTCCATCAGGAGTTACAATACTGACTGGAAATGTCTTCATAATTCGTCCCTCCTAAGGCCTTACGCCATCATTTTCTTCGCATTTTCAATAACTTCTTCAATGCCACCAACTAAGCGGAATGCATCTTCTGGAAGGTCATCATATTTTCCTTCTAGAATTTCTTTGAAACCACGAACTGTTTCTTTTACAGGTACATAAGATCCTTTTTGACCTGTAAATTGCTCCGCTACGTGGAAGTTCTGTGATAAGAAGAACTGAACACGACGAGCACGATGTACAACTAATTTATCTTCTTCAGATAACTCGTCCATACCTAAGATAGCGATGATATCTTGAAGCTCTTTATAACGTTGTAGAGTTTGCTGAATTTGACGAGCAACTGAATAATGCTCTTCTCCTACGATTTCCGGAGAAAGCGCACGAGATGTAGATGCCAATGGATCTACCGCTGGGTAAATACCCATTTGTGTTAAACGACGCTCTAAGTTTGTTGTTGCATCTAAGTGAGCGAACGTTGTAGCTGGTGCTGGGTCAGTGTAGTCATCGGCTGGTACATATACCGCTTGGATAGACGTGATGGACCCTTTATTTGTAGATGTAATACGTTCTTGTAATTGACCCATTTCAGTTGCAAGTGTTGGTTGGTAACCTACCGCAGATGGCATACGACCAAGAAGGGCAGATACTTCAGAACCCGCTTGCGTGAAACGGAAGATGTTATCGATGAACAATAGTACGTCTTGTCCTTGCTCATCACGGAAATGTTCAGCCATTGTTAAACCTGTTAATGCAACACGTTGACGTGCACCAGGTGGCTCGTTCATTTGTCCGAATACCATCGCTGTTTTCTTAATTACGCCAGAATCGCTCATTTCATGGTATAAGTCGTTACCTTCACGAGTACGCTCACCTACACCAGCGAATACAGAGATACCACCGTGCTCTTGTGCGATGTTGTTAATTAACTCCTGGATTAATACTGTTTTACCTACACCGGCACCACCAAATAGACCGATTTTACCACCTTTAATGTATGGAGCAAGTAAGTCTACTACTTTAATACCAGTTTCAAGAATTTCTACTTTTGTAGATAGCTCTTCGAATGCAGGTGCTTGACGGTGAATTGGATCACGGCGTACATCCGCTGCAACTTCACCATCCAAGTCAATTGCATCACCTAATACGTTAAATACACGACCAAGTGTTGCATCACCAACTGGAACAGAAATTGGTTTACCAGTATCCTCTACTTCTGTGCCACGAACAAGTCCATCTGTAGAAGACATTGCAACCGTACGAACTGTGTCATCACCTAAGTGAAGTGCAACTTCTAAAGTTAAGTTAACTTCATCTTTTTTAATTCTAAGGGCATTGTAGATTTCAGGTAGCTTTCCGCCGTCAAACTTAACGTCTACAACCGGACCCATGATTTGCGTAACGCGCCCTTTGTTCATCGGGTTCCCTCCTAGCTTTCTCTAAATTAGCCAGCTTTTTATGAGCAGTCGGCTTTCATTTTTTATTAGTGTAGCTTAGGCGACTCTTATAATAGAGCCGCTTCCACCTTTTATTCAATCTAGCTCCAGCGGTTAGAATGCTCGGTGGCTTCGCTTTTTCCTACGAGGCAAAAGCTCCATCCCCCTCCCATTCTGAACGAACCGCTTCTACTTTATATTACTATTCTAGCGCTGCTGCTCCACCAACGATTTCCGTAATTTCTTGCGTAATCGCTGCTTGTCGAGCACGGTTGAATGAAAGTGTAAGTGTATCGATAACTTCCATTGCGTTGTCTGTAGCACTCTTCATTGCTGTCATACGCGCTGCGTGTTCACTTGCTTTACCGTCTAGTAATGCACCGTAAACTAAGCTTTCTGCGTATTGTGGCAATAATACTTTTAAAATATCTTCTTCAGAAGGTTCAAACTCATAAGCTGTCGTCGGTTTGTCCGACTTCACGTCCGTAAGCGGTAAAATTTTATTTTCCGTTACTTCTTGTGAAATTTTACTTACGAAATGGTTGTAGTAAATATACAGCTCATCATAAGCGCCATCTGCAAACATCGCAATTGCTCGAGAAGCAAGGTCTTTAATATCTGTAAATGACGGGTGGTCAGATAATCCAACTACTTCATCAATAATATTAAAGCCACGACGTTTTAAATAATCACGTCCTAGTCGTCCAAGCACAATAATTGAATATTGGTTTGAATCCATATTATGACGTTCGCGAATTACGTTACTTACCGTACGTAATACGTTACTGTTATAACCACCTGCTAGTCCGCGATCAGACGTGATAACGATGTATCCTGTACGTTTTACAGGACGCGCTGTTAACATTGGATGATTAATTCCTTTGCTACCTTGCGCAATACTCGCTACTACTTCTTGAATCTTTTCCATATACGGAACGAAAGATTTAGCATTTTGTTCTGCACGGTTCAATTTCGATGCAGATACCATCTCCATCGCTTTCGTAATTTGACTCGTTTTCTTAGTCGAGTTAATTTTCGCTTTTATATCGCGTAAAGATGCCACAGGTTTTCACCACCTTTTTTCCGGAAGTTGGCACGATTAGTAAGAATCCTTGTCGTTCATCTTTCTAATCTACGTTGCAAGATCTTCTTGCTCATGATTGAAGGAAAAGAATAGGTGCACCTACTCTTTTCCTTTACATAACCGTTAGCAATTCCCTAAAGAATCACCTTTTATATAATCTAGCTCCAGTGGCTAACAAGCCACTTCCGCCTTTTATTATTCAGAAGCTACGAATACTTTCTTAAATCCGTTGATTGCTGCAGCAAATTTCTCGTCATCCGCAAGTTTTTTTGTTGTACGGATTTCGCTTAATAATTCAGCTGCATTTGAATCTAACCACGCATGGAGTTCTTCTTCAAAACGAGTGATATCTACTACTGGGATATCATCTAAGAATCCACGTGTTAGAGCGTAAAGAATGATAACTTGTTTCTCTACTCGCAGTGGTTTGTGTAATCCTTGTTTTAATACTTCAACTGTGCGAGCACCACGGTTTAATTTCGCTTGTGTTGCTTTATCAAGGTCAGAACCGAACGCAGCGAACGCTTCTAACTCACGATAAGATGCAAGGTCAAGACGAAGTGTACCTGATACTTTACTCATCGCTTTAATCTGAGCAGCTCCACCAACACGAGATACCGAAGTACCTGCATCGATCGCTGGACGTACACCAGAGAAGAATAAATCAGATTGTAAGAAGATCTGTCCATCTGTGATAGAGATTACGTTTGTTGGGATGTATGCTGATACGTCCCCTGCTTGTGTTTCGATGAAAGGTAAAGCTGTTAAAGAACCGCCGCCTTTTGCATCACTTAATTTTGCTGCACGCTCTAGTAAGCGAGAATGTAAGTAGAATACATCCCCTGGATACGCTTCACGACCTGGAGGACGACGTAATAGTAATGAAAGCTCACGATAAGCAGCCGCTTGTTTCGATAAGTCATCATATACTACTAATACGTGTTTACCATTGTACATGAACTCTTCACCCATTGTTACACCAGCGTAAGGAGCTAAGTATAATAATGGAGCTGGTTGAGAAGCTGATGCTGTTACAACGATTGTGTACTCTAACGCACCGTGCTTACGTAGTGTTTCTACTACGTTACGTACTGTAGATTCTTTTTGTCCAATTGCAACGTAGATACAAATCATATCTTCATCTTTTTGGTTCAAGATTGTATCAAGTGCAACTGCTGTTTTACCTGTTTGACGGTCACCGATGATTAACTCACGTTGACCACGACCAATTGGTACAAGAGCATCGATCGCTTTAATACCTGTTTGAAGTGGCTCATGAACAGATTTACGATCCATTACACCTGGTGCTGGGCTTTCGATTGGACGAGTTTTTGTTGTATTGATTGGGCCTAAACCGTCTACTGGTTGACCTAATGGGTTTACAACACGACCAATTAGTTCTGCCCCTACTGGTACTTGCATGATGCGACCAGTACGACGAACTTCATCACCTTCACGGATTTCTGTGTAAGGTCCTAAAATAATGATACCTACGTTGTTTTCCTCTAAGTTTTGTGCTAGTCCCATAACGCCGTTAGAGAACTCTACAAGTTCACCAGCCATTACGTTATCAAGACCATGAGCACGCGCGATACCGTCACCTACTTGGATAACTGTACCAACATCACTAACTTCGATTTCAGACTGATAGTTCTCGATTTGTTGCTTTATCAGTGCGCTAATTTCTTCAGCTCTGATGCTCATGTGCTTCACCCCTATCTATTCTTCATAAGTTCACGCTGAATACGTGCTAACTTTCCTTGTAAACTACCATCATAAATGCGATTTCCGATGCGTACTTTAATGCCGCCTAGTAAATCTTCATCTACAACATTTTTAATACGAATTGCATCTTTTCCTGTTCTCTTTGCGAATGATTCTGCAATGCTAAGCTTTTCATCTTCTGATAGCGGACGAACTGAATATACAGTTGCATCAGCAACGTTACGCTCGTCATTAGCAAGAACAACATATTCATTTGCAATTTCAGGTAGAATTTCAATGCGTTTGTTATCAATTAAAATATATAACGTATTTAAAATTGATTCAGAAACAGAAGAGAATACGTTCGAAAGGAACGTTTTTTTCTGCTCCTTTGAAATGTTTGGTTGTGTTAAAAAGCTATGTAGTTCTCCGTTTTTTACAAAAACGTTTTGTACAAGGCGTAATTCCTCTTCAAACATTTCTAATACGTGTTTTTCTTTTGCAATTTGAAAAAGAGCGACAGCATAACGTTTTGCTACAATCTCATTGCTCATCGCGCTTCTCCTACTTCTTTAATATAATCGCGAATTAACTTCACTTGGTCTTCTTCTTTTAATTCTTTCTCAATTACTTTAGAAGCAATTTGAACAGATAAAGAAGCGACTTGTTCTTGCAGAGCAGCAATTGCTTGCTCTTTTTCGCGTTGAATTTCTTGTACAGCAGATGCTTTGATAGATTCTGCTTCTTCTTTTGCAGCGGCAACAATACCATCTTTTTGATCTTCTGCTTGTTTTTTCGCTCTTTCGATTAACTCTTGTGCTTCAACACGTGATTGTTTTAACATTTCACGTTGTTCTTCTACTAACTTTTTCGCCTCTGCATTATTTTGTTCTGCAGCGTCGATTTCGCTAGCAACATGCTCTTCACGTTCCTTCATAATTCCCATCAAAGGACCCCAAGCAAATTTACGTAGCATTACTAATAAAATTAGGAAAACGACCAATGTATAAGCGATCGTTCCAAATGGAATGGCAGCTCCTAACATTAAAGTTGGCACAAGGATTCACTCCCTTCGTGATATCTAAATTTACTATATGAAAAAAAAAGACATACATTTCGTTCATAAAGCAATGGCGAAGAAAGTCCAAAAACACTCTTCGCCATCTATGTAAGGGGAGTCTCCCTTATTTGTTCATTACGATGAATGCAATAACTACACCGATGATTGGAAGTGCCTCAACTAATGCAACCCCGATGAACATAATTGTTTGAAGTGCGCCTTTTAATTCTGGTTGACGAGCAACACCTTCGATTGTACGTGATACGATAAGACCGTTACCAATACCTGCACCTAATGCTGATAAACCAATTGCAATTGCAGCTGCGATTACACCTAAACTCATTTAATTTGTCCTCCTTTGTATTATAAAAAAATAGATTTTTTTACTTACTTATTAAAGTATATTAATGGTCATGACTTACTTTATGAGCCATGTAAACCATCGTTAACATTGTAAAAATGAACGCTTGGATTGAACCAACGAACACACTGAATCCCATCCACGCTAACATCGGCACAATAGCACCTAATGCTCCAAGTACTGTACTTCCACCTAATTTAGCAAGTAATCCTAACAAAATCTCACCTGCATAAATGTTACCGAATAGACGAAGACCTAACGTTAATGTGTTAGCAAACTCCTCAATAACCTTTAAAGGAAATAAGAATGACATAGGTTGGAAGAAACCTTTGACATATCCTTTTGTACCCTTCATCTTAATTCCATAATAATGGGTGAGGGTAACTACCATCACGGCTAATGTTAATGTAACTGCTGGATCAGACGTTGGCGATCTCCACCATGCAATGTGTTCACCAGCCTCAGTTGTTGAATACATGAATGGTAAACCTAGCATGTTTGATACGAAAATAAACATCATAAGTGTTACGCCAAGTGTTAAAAAGCGCCCACCTGTTTTCCAGTCCATTGTACTGTTAATGATCCCTTTCACGAAGTCTAAAATCCATTCCATGAAGTTTTGCATTCCGGTAGGACGAAGAGCTAAGCTGCGAGTTCCAATAACAGCGATTAAGAAAACAATAACTGCTGAAATAGTGACCATCATAACTGATGATAAATCGAACGTTAAACCTAGAAATTCAACTAATTTACCGTGTTCCACTAGTAATTCACCTCTCTTCCCTGCTCTTATACTCTAAATAAAGAAAATCTATGATCATGACAAGGTATCCTGTCAGCAATCCTACACCTAAGCTCCACATCGCAATTAAATGCTGATATTTTGCTGCAAATAAAATTAATAATCCAATCGTGGCAAATCTCGAATATGTACTGACAGCCGTTGCTTTAAATTTCACGTTCTCTCCATTGGTAACGCGATCTAATAGCTTGTCTGTTCTACGTGCAATGATGCGCAAACTAAGAAAACTGAAAATCGTTCCGATAATCAGCCCAAGAAATACATCCTTGTAAGAGGTAAATCCCCATCCTAGCACTAGAAGCGCAAGCAAGTAGTACATATATTTCTTTTGTCTTTGGACAAGTCCATGTACGTCTATCATCATTGCTCTCCCGAATAATAATGTCGAATGAGTCGAATCATTGCGTAAATCCCTGTTCCTAATCCTAGCAATAAGCCTATAATGAGAAACAACGGAAACGTTCCAACCTTACTATCAATCCATTGCCCACCAAAAATCCCAACAAGAATGGAACCGACTAGCTGAGCAAGAATTCCTGACATTAAAGCATATGCTTTTACTGGGTTGCGATCGTTTTTTTGCAAGGATTCATCCCTCCAATATGTAACCCTCATTCACGATGTGTTAATAATAACTCATTTTTTTGTATAAATTCTATACAAAATAAAAAGTTTACTTTTTTGTCACGGAATAGATGCAAATTTGTCACTGAAAGCCCTACCATCCATCCCCGTAGTTAGCATACAATAGGGTATTAGCACTGTCAACGAGAAATCGTAAAAAATCTAAAAATTTGAGTATTAGTCATTTCCTGCCAAAAATGAAAACGTTCCCCTTCTAAATACTGGTCAAAGATATCAAATTTCTTCAAGTTTTCTCCTTATAATAGAAGAAAAAGTTCACAAGTTTGTCACGATTATATTTTTACGATATAACGTTTTTCCTCTACAATACAGAGCTTATTAGACGTTCGACTTCTATATTATATGTGAAAGATATGCAAGTTATGTTGCATATACAAAAAATACCACCCCCCTCCCCTCTCCATGTTTTTACATAAAAAAAGACGAGCAGGAACCCCCTCTCGTCTGTTGTCTTACTTCGTTCCAAATAAACGGTCACCAGCATCGCCAAGACCTGGAACAACATAACCATGGTCATTTAATTTCTCATCTAATGCCGCTACATAAATATCAACATCAGGATGTTCTTCTTGTACTACTTTTACTCCTTCTGGTGCAGCTACGATACACATTAATTTAATTTGCTTCGCACCGCGCTTTTTCAGAGAGTTAATTGCTTCCGCTGCAGAACCACCTGTTGCTAACATCGGATCAAGTACGATAAAGTCACGTTCTTCTACATCCGTTGGAAGTTTCACATAGTATTCTACCGGTTGCAATGTTTTCGGGTCACGATATAAACCAACGTGTCCCACTTTTGCTGCTGGGATTAATTTCAGAATTCCGTCTACCATCCCTAAACCTGCACGTAAAATCGGAATTAGACCGAGCTTTTTACCAGCGATCACTTTTGTTTTCGCTTTGCTTACAGGGGTTTCAATCTCGATTTCTTCAAGTGGAAGATCACGTGTAATTTCAAATGCCATTAAGCTTGCTACTTCATCCACTAATTCACGAAATTCTTTTGTACCTGTATTTTTATCGCGAATATATGTAATCTTATGTTGAATTAGCGGGTGATCAAATACATACAGTTTTCCCATGTGAATCTCTCCTTAAGATGATATTCATGCGTGTGCACACGCCGTTTTACACTATTTACGATTGTAAAGAAAACGCTACTAATATTCAAGGGCAAATTTGGAAAAGTTTCAATTTGATTATGAACATACCTAATATCTTTACCATTTATGGAATTCGTATCCTTCATTATATATCCAAAATTTATTCACGTTTTGTATACATACTAAAAGAGTACTGTATGCTCTTCTGTTCATCATTATTATTTTTCTACATTATGAAGCAAATCTTCATCATATTACATCCTAAAAACTATATATTTAAATTTAGATTCAGAAATAAAAAAGACTGTTAAAACAAGATGTGTTTTAACAGTCTTCATTCAATTTATTATAGATCTGTATACATTGGGAATTTTGCTGTTAATGCTTCTACACGTTTACGTACTTCTTCTAATGCCGTTTCATTCTCATGATTTTTTAACGTATGAGCAATGATTGCTGCAATTTCATCCATTTCTTCTAAGCCAAATCCGCGAGATGTTACCGCCGCTGTACCAATACGTACACCGCTTGTTACAAATGGGCTTGCTGTTTCAAATGGGATTGTGTTCTTGTTTACAGTAATACCAACTTCATCTAATACGTGCTCTGCAACTTTACCTGTAATATCTAGGTTACGAACATCGATTAAGATAAGATGGTTGTCCGTTCCACCAGAAACAAGTGTAAGTCCTTCTTTTTGAAGACCTTCTGCTAGGCGCTGCGCATTATTAATGATGTTTTGTGCATATATTTTAAAGTCTTCTTGAAGTGCCTCACCAAACGCAACAGCTTTCGCAGCAATTACGTGCATTAGTGGTCCACCTTGAATACCAGGGAAGATTGATTTATCAATTTGCTTTGCAAATTTTTCTTCACATAAAATCATACCGCCGCGTGGGCCACGTAATGTTTTATGTGTTGTTGTTGTAACGAAATGTGCATGTGGTACTGGGTTTGGATGTAAGCCTGCTGCAACTAAACCTGCGATATGTGCCATATCTACCATTAAGTATGCACCTACTTCGTCTGCGATTTCACGGAATCTCTTGAAATCGATAACACGAGGGTATGCACTTGCACCTGCAACGATTAATTTTGGCTTGTGTTCTTTTGCTTTTGCTAACACATCATCATAATTGATGCGGTGTGATTCAGCATCTACGCCATATTCTACGAAATTGTATTGTACCCCACTGAAGTTAACAGGGCTTCCGTGTGTTAAGTGACCACCGTGGGATAAGTTCATACCAAGTACTGTATCGCCTTGCTCTAAAATCGTGAAGTATACAGCCATGTTCGCTTGTGCACCAGAGTGTGGTTGAACGTTTACATGCTCTGCGCCAAAGATTTCTTTTACACGATCACGTGCGATATCCTCTACTACGTCTACATGCTCACAACCGCCATAGTAACGTTTACCAGGATATCCTTCCGCATACTTGTTTGTTAAAACAGAACCTTGCGCTTCCATTACAGCTTCACTTACGAAGTTTTCTGAAGCAATTAACTCAATCTTTGAACGCTGTCTTCCTAGTTCTGCCTCAATTGCAGCAAATACTTTTTCATCTTGACGTTTTAAATGATCCACCAAAATCCCCCTTTTCTGAACGAATTACACCGATTCCCAACAGTTTTTTCTTATTTATTCAGAAAAAACGAAAATTCAAGTTGTAATTCCTTCGAACCTTCATGTTTTCAACTACATTCTAACATGACTTTCTATATCATAAAAGAAAAAAAGACCGAGTTCGGTCTTTTCTTTTTATCCTTTATGAAGTCAGACTACATACGTCTTTACGAAAGATACTGTATCCCTGTTTCTTCTACTTCCGCATGAACGGGCAGTAAGACCCCCACCTCAAAATTCAGCAAAAGCAAAAGGTTAAATGGGGAATCATCTGCCCGTAAAGGTCCGATTGGTCGAGCTAATAATCAACGGGAGATGAAGCCCCACCACTGATTAAAATTTTACTTTATTTTTAGCTACAAGTAACTGTTTCTTCTACTTCCGCATATACAGCACGTGCCCCACCAATAAGTTTCGCACGTGTTTTGGCCATCGTTACGTGCGCACTTCCAATCTCTTTTACACGTGTACGAATTGGAACTGCAACATGTTTTAGATGCATACCAATAAATGTATCACCGATATCCATACCTGCATCTGCTTTTATAAACTCCACTACTACAGGATCCTTTAGATTATGATAGGCGTATGTTGCTAATGCACCACCAGCTGATCTAACAGGCGTAACGGTTACAATTTCAAATTGATACTTCATTGCTACTTCTCTCTCTACTACTAAAGCACGATTTAAATGCTCGCAACATTGGAATGCCAATTCTATGCCAGTTTGCTCTTGAAATTGTTTTAGCTCAGAAAAAATCGCTTCTGCCACTTCCATCGTTCCTGATGTTCCAATTTTCTCTCCTAGCACTTCGCTCGTGCTACAGCCCACTACAAAAATTTGCCCGCTTTGTAAAGAAGCTTGCTCTTGAAAATCAGAAAGCGATATTTGTAGCTGCTCTTTCACCTTTACTATTTCCGTCATGACGCCTCTTCCTTTCACAGGTTGGTTCAACAAATGATAGTATGTCCTAATAAAAGATTACTTCGCTTCGTATGTTTTAATTTTCCCTACGCGATTTTCGTGACGTCCACCTTCGTAATCAGTTGTCAGCCAAATTTTTGCAATATCACGCGCTAAACCAGCACCAATCACACGCTCACCCATCGCTAACATGTTTGTATCATTATGTTCTCTTGTTGCTTTTGCACTAAATGTATCATGTACTAACGCACAGCGAATACCGTGTACTTTATTTGCTGCAATTGACATACCAATACCTGTTCCACAAACTAAAATACCACGGTCTACTTCACCATTTGCAACCATTTCTGCCGCTGGAAATGCAAAATCAGGATAATCAACAGATCCTGCTTCACATTCACATCCTAAATCAACATATTCAATATTCAACTCTTCTAATAAACTTACGATTTCTTTGCGGATATTCATTCCACCGTGATCAGATGCTACTACTACTTTCATTTTGACCCCTCCAAAATTTTAGTGAAACTTCTATCAAGTAGGGTTCTTCCCCCCACTGATGAATGATTGCAAAAAAACTGATACTCACTTGCTCATTCCGAGCAAGATCATCTCCAATATCGTATTATACACGAAACATTAACCTTCTGAATGTTTTTCCAATAAAGTTTGTATAAGTTCTTCCATCTCTACTAATGTTGATTGATAAATAGATAGAGAACCACCAAATGGGTCTGAAATATCTTTACTTGTACCTTCTACAAATTTATATAATGTATGCACTTTCTCCCCCGCATTCGGATAGTACCCAAGCACAAGTTGCTTATGGCTTTCCGTCATCGTGAGAACCATATCCGCCCACTCAAGTAATTCTTCCGTTATTTGCTGCGAAGCATGCGCTATTTTAACCCCTTTTTCTGCCAATGCATCTTTTGCATGTAAAGATGCGTCACTTCCAGGATTGGCAAAAACACCAGCAGACTTCGCCTCAAACTTCCCTTCTCCATAGTGACGAAGCAACGCCTCTGCCATTGGGCTACGACATGTATTTCCAGTGCAAACAAACAACACTCGCTTCATCTAAGCTCCCTCCTTATGGTGAATGTCCTACACTCATCATAACGTAGATTACAATGGAACAAAAGAAATGTGAATATACAAAAGGCGCATTTCTCCTTTATTTTTTCTTAGAGAAATACGCCCTATCCACATATATGTGAAACCCTAGTTCCAAGTGCCCTCAATATAGTACCATACATAACTGAAACATCCCACGAAAAAAACTTATAACTAAATAAATTAAGGAATCCATTTCATATGAAATAGATTCCTTACAAAACATCATTATTTCATTGTAACTTTCATTACTTCAGTTGCACCTTTTGTAGCTGATACGCCTATAGTTGTATGAATAGATTCTGCTGCATCCGTGTTTGTAATAACGATTGGAGTAATTGTGCTTTTTGCTTTTTCGCGAATTAATTCTAAATCGAAAGAAATTAATTTGTCGCCAACTTTCACAGCTTGTCCTTCAGATACGTGAGCTTCGAAACCTTCGCCTTCCATTTTTACAGTTTCTAAACCAACGTGAATTAAAATTTCTGTACCATTTTTCGCTTTAATTCCAACAGCGTGTTTTGTATGGAATAATTGTACAATTTCACCGTCTACTGGTGATACAACTACACCTTCAGTTGGAACGATTGCAACACCGTCACCCATCATACGACCAGCAAATACTGGATCTGGTACTTCTTCAATATTTTTCACTTCTCCAGTTAATGGAGCTACAATTGTTTCTGCATTTGTTTTTGAGCCAAGACCAAATAATTTTTTAAACATAGGATGGTCCTCCTTATAATTAGATTAAAAATGTATAGGGTACTCCCTAGTAAAGATTGCGATACATGTAAGACTTCATACTTCAAATATTATAGTGTAAAAACGCTTTCGAAAAAAAATTGCGTACTTACTAATAGAGCCTTATTGTATCGCCTTGTAAAATTCCAGTCAATTCAAATTGTCTGAATAACAATAATAGAAATAAACTTCTTACGTATATTTTCTCCTTTTTTTCACAACTCGTCTAGAGGTCTTTACAACATTTTATTTTTTGTTATTGATTTGTAAAATTTCTTTATATTTTTTCGAAAGTTACTTGACTAAAGTAAGTAACTGATTTATTATAACTTACATAAGGTAAGTAAATAACTTTTTGGAGGTTTTATAGATGATGAACATCGGTCTTCTTATTATTCGTCTTATTATTGGAATTACATTCATGGGCCACGGTGCTCAAAAATTATTCGGTTGGTTTGGTGGTCACGGCCTAAAAGGAACAGGCGGCTGGATGGAATCAATTGGCTTACGCCCTGGCGTATTCATGGCATTTATGGCTGGTGCAACTGAACTATTAGGCGGTTTCTTATTCGCGGCAGGTATCTTCACTTGGGTTGGCTCATTATTTATCGTTGGTACAATGCTAGTTGCAATCTTTACTGTACACGGAAAAAATGGCTACTGGGTAACACAAAACGGTTTTGAATATAACATGATCTTAATCGCTATCGCAGTTGGTGTTGGATTAACTGGGCCTGGCGCTTATGTTTTACTTTAATTAATCATTTTGGTTTCAAGGTGTTTTTTTACACCATCGGAATATACATTTGCAGTTAGATTGATAAATTTCTAACACTCAAGCTCATTAAAATAGTAAGACCACCAAGTAAAAAAACTTGGTGGTCTTTTGTTGTCCTTACAACTTTAACCCGTATAGATTTTCATTACTTTATCTTTCCTAAAATAGTAGATAATTATCTTCTTAAGGATTTCTACCAATATTCCTTCCTTGTACTCACCAATTCCCTTTTTATGTCTTGCATATGAATGTATTTCATAAGTTTTTCATCGCGTCAACTAGCGAATTATTGAAATGAAAACAATCATAGTAATTTAGTTGGGACTGTTGTGTCATAAGCCTAAGACATAAAAGTCCCAACTTGATGTACATATGATACAAAGTCTCCAACTCAGTAGAAACAAAACTCATAAAAAGAGTGCTTATAATGAGCCTCCATTGCCATTAAACTAAGCTTAAATAAGAATTAATTTAACTAGATTTTCTTTTGTAATAGTCTTGTGAAACTTTCTCATAAAACGCCGCTTTTGTAGTATAAAAATATGGGATTAACCACAAGAAACCGATTCCTAAAGTAAAGACACTTAATATAAACCAGCCAATAAAACTTAAACACATTACGAAATAATCCATTTTATTTCCGTTCATCATACGGCGACTTTCAGTAATAGCTTGGTTCATTGAAAATTCTGGGTGGTCATTTAAAATAAAGTAGGTCATGGTATAAGAGAAACATTTAACAATTCCCGGAATGATAAATAACAATATCCATAAAGCAAGATAGATACTAATTAGTAAATGTATTAAAATTGATTTAATGTATTTTTTGACCCCTGTACACCATTCAAATAATTGCCCAATTCCAACTGTTTTTTCTCGAACTGTATTTAAAGCAAGATGATAGGCACCTAGAGTTAAAGGGAAAACCATTAGTATTACAATAATATCTATCACAAGCGATTCTATCACTTCGCTCCAGCCACAAGACCATAGGAAAGGAAACGTAAGGATCAATGTAATCCCTACTGCTAATCCCCATTTTCCATCAAGCTCATCAAGTGCTTGTTCTTTCAACTCACTAATCATGTAAGAAGCCTCCTAAATCTAATGAGTATTTTAACTCATACCAGTATACAACTCTCGTAGAGATTACAATAGCAATTTAGAAAATATATATTTAATTCAGCCTAAATTAACATAAGGTTTGTTCCGTTAAAGGTGTAACGAAATAATAAAGTCATTTCATTCTTCCCATCAATGCAGAGAGTTGAAATTCTTTAAAAGTTAATGCTTATTTGGATTATTTTTCTTAATAAATTCTTTTCGTCAATTGATTCACCTATCGCTTAATTTTTCAATGTATCAGGTACATCATGCCGAACACCTTTGCCAATAAGATGAATTTAGCCAGTTCCATTCACTCGACATCCATCTATTAAATAAAAAATATTAAGTATGCCATGTAAAATTGCGGCTGACGTTACAGAAAGACTCTACTCTCTTGTATATTTCAAAATCATTGATTACAAAAACCGTCAAAAAAAATTTTTTTAAGCAGGAGTTTCCCTCCATTATCTTGTAAACAAACAAAGAAGTATTCATATCAAGGAAGGGAGATTCCAAATATGCTTTCGATTAATCCAAATGAACAAACAGAAAAAGATAATTACAAATTATTAACGGGGAGTATTATTCCGCGCCCAGTCGCATTCGTTACTTCTATAACAAAAGACGGGGTTTTAAATGGAGCTCCATACAGCTATTTTAATATTGTTGCTGCTAATCCACCGCTCATCTCAGTTTCTGTGCAGCGAAAAGGAGGAGAGCGAAAAGATACTTCTCGAAACGCAATTGAGAAAGGTGAATTTGTTGTACATATTTCCGATGAATCCTATGTGGAGGCCATCAACGAAACCGCTGCAAACCTCCCTCCAACTCAAAGTGAAATTGAATTAGCTAAGCTAACCCCTATCGAAAGCGATGTCATCTCCGTACCAGGTGTAAAAGAAGCGAATATTCGAATGGAATGCGTATTAGAACAAGCCATCCCACTAGGAGGAACAGAAGACTCTCCCGCATGTGACCTACTAATCGGCCGCATTGTCCGTTTCCACATCGCAGAACATTTATATGAAAACGGACGTATTCACGCAGAAGAACTAAAACCAATAAGCCGACTAGCCGGACACAACTACGCCAAATTAGGAGAACAATTTGAGCTTGTAAGGCCAATTTAAAAGCGAAAGCGGCTCGCTCAGAATGGGAGGAGGATGGAGCTTCTGACGTAGAGGCGCTTTTTGCCTCGCAGGAAGATGCGAAGCCACCAACCATTCTTGCCGCTGCAGCTGGATATTTTTAAAAGCGAAAGCGGCTCGCTCATTTTATAACACAAAAAGACCAGCCTAGGCATCACACAAGCTGGTCTTCTTCTATATATTATACTTCCCCGCGCTTTTTCTCTAACACAGGCGCACTTTCCTTCTTCAGATTTCCAAGCTTTATAACAAAGAAATAGAGCGAAAGTAGTGTAATAAGAAAAACGATTACAAATGGGTAAGGAGAATAAAACATACGAGCTGCTTCTGTTTTCCCCTGAATGAATTTTAAAGAATCTATATCTAGAAACTCCGCAAACATTTGTACACCGAGCACACTAAACCAAAATACGAAAAAACTAATAATAATACCAAAAGCTTGTTTTATCCTTGTCATTCCTATCATCCTTTTTACCATATAAGATTTTTCATTAAAACAACAACTGTTAGAAAAAATGTTTTGTACAGAAAGGAATTAATTTATATTCACCGTTCACGAATGAATCTAGTCTAGTCCAGCACTGTTATTTGTAAAATAACCGCAAAACAACAAGCATGTGTAACTATCTTGAAAAAAATATAAACAAAACAGATGTACCATTTTCTTATATCGTAGCAAGATTATATTGGAAAAAGAAGACATAATCCAAAACCAACAAGAATGATACCCCCGATTACTTCACCGTACATACCAAGTAAACGCTTTGCATGTCTTCCAATCAGTAAACCACTCCAGGCTAATATCATACTAACCAGTCCAAATAGTAAGATTGTTACAATCATTTGTGCTCCGTAAATCCCAAGGCTGAGCCCAACCGAAAAACTATCAACACTCACACTAAACGCAAATACAAGCAAACTTATCCCCACCGGAGCAGATCTTGTCTCTTCCCCTTCTAAAATTGCAGAGTATACAATATAAAACCCTAATCCAATTAATAAAATAGCCCCGGCAACAGTTGCCATATGACCAAATGTCTCCGATAAAAAACGTCCTAGTATCATACCAAGAAACGGCATAACAATATGAAACACCCCTATTGTCATACCGATATACATGATTTGTCGCATTCTAAGGGCTACCATCCCCATGCCGAGGCTTACAGAAAATGCATCCATTCCTAAGGCAAATGCCATTATAAACAACGGTAGTATTTGTTCGATCGTCATTCTCGTCCCTCCTCGGACTCGCTACTTCACAATATGCTCATCCGAGGAAAAATAGAATCTACGAATTTCTTCTAGATAACTTGAAACTTCCAGCAAAATCTTTACAAGATACCTTCGTTTCAATTGTTCAATCTTCTCATCACGAGTTATGAAAACAAAAGGTAAACCACACTCGTTTTCTCCTTCTGGTTTCACTTGGCATGTGGCTAAAAAAGGGGGGAACCGCTTCTATACATAAGCGAATCCTCTCTCCACCTTAAAAAATAGGTTTTTATCTCATTTTTCAACCCATCTACTCTTCAATAATAATATGATGCCCTGCTGCTTTCGTTAGACGGTTCATAATTGCATTTCCAATTCCTTCATTCGGAAATGACTCACTAAAAATCATATCCACTTTACTAGCATCGAATGTTCGAAGCACATCATATAATTTCGTCGCAACGCTTGCTAAATCACTTCGCATACCACAAGATAACACAACATCTGCTTTATACATATGTTGATTCTCTTCTGTCGTTAATACACCGACTGCATAACCTTCACTTTTCTTCTTATCCACAAGCTGTTGAATAAAATCACGTGATCCTTCTACAATACTAAGTGGTGCTTTCGGTGCATAATGGGTATATTTCATTCCTGGCGCCTTCGGTTTCTCTTTTTCATCTTTTAGCGCAGGATCCAAAGAAACTGTTCCGATCACGTCTTCTAATTGCTCCTTCGTAATCCCGCCTGGACGTAAAATCGTTGGCACGTCACTTGTACAATCTATTACTGTTGATTCAACGCCAACACCTGTTGCACCGCCGTCAACAATACCAGCAATTTTCCCATTTAAATCTTCATATACGTGAGATGCAAGTGTTGGACTTGGGCGTCCAGAACGATTAGCACTTGGCGCTGCGACAGGTACATTTGCTTCCTCAATAAGAGCAAGTGCCACTGGATGATCCGGCATTCTCACTCCAACCGTATCTAAGCCCGCTGTAACCTTCTCTGAAATCCCATCTTTTTTAGGCAAAATAATCGTTAATGGCCCCGGCCAAAAATGCTTCATTAATTCTTCCGCAACTGGCGTAATTTCTCTAACAATTTCTCCTAATTGTGATTTTGCACCAATGTGGACAATAAGTGGATTATCACTCGGTCTGCCTTTTGCTTCAAAAATTTTCGCAATCGCTTCATCATTCATCGCATTTGCTCCTAGTCCATAAACCGTTTCAGTTGGAAAGGCAATTGCTTCATTTTCTCTTAATAATCTTGCTGCTTCTTGTAATTGTGGATAATCTTTTTTTATTTCCACAACATTATCCACAACCCACATATTTGTATGCATTTTTTCACACGTCCTTTTCTTCCATGAAATACTTGTCTATTGTTAGTTTACTATGACATTTATCCAAAAGACAAACAAGGTTTATCCACAAAATGTGGATAAACCTAATTAATCCGTGGATAACTTTGTGAATAGCTGACAATTTAGTATTATTACATCCTGCTGTTTTATATTTTCACAAAAATGTTCTAGTTGCTGAATATCATCTGACACTTGATCTTTTTCTACAGATATAAAGTTGAAAAACTGAAATATCGTCACAGATTGTGGATGATTTGTGAGTAAATATACTTGCCAGATATTTTTCTCTTTCATATACTGCAAAAACATTTCAAAAAAATATAAGAAAGTCTCGTTATCCACAGCAGGTGTGAACAAACAAGAACGAATGAGTGCGTTCTCTCCTTTTTGTTCATAACCAATGACAGCCTGGATTTCTCCGTTATCTTCCATTATCATAAATTGCCCGTATAACTCATTTATTTTATCATCTTTTTTATTAGCTTGTCCGAAAAAAGAATGTAACCTCTCAACATCATCTTTTGTAGCAAAATAAGTTTTTTTCACAGCAAATCCCTCCTCATTTCTATATATGGGGAAGGATTCAAAAATAGTACTTATTTAGAAAATAATGAGGAAAATACTTCTACAATAAATAATTTAACTTCTGGCTTGTCCTCTTGCTCCTCTACTTCTACTGTTTCAATTGTTTGCTCTTGTTTCTTTTCAGCCGTTTTTTCTGTTTTTTCCACCAGCTGTTTTTCTTGCTTTTTCACGCTTTTTTCTTGCGCAGGCTTTTTACTTGTCTCTTTCACAGCAGTTTGCACTTTTGAAGCAACCTCTTTTTTCGATGTTTCTTGTCTTATTGTTTGCTTCGATACTTCTTCTTTTTCTTCCTTCAGTGCTACTGGTTGTTCTTCCTCATCAATTGATTCCGCTTTTACAACATGCTCTTCTTTTTTTACCGCTGATCCACTTGAGAAGTCTAGAAAACACATCGGTGGGAATAACACGCACCACCAATTTGCACCTTCACCTTTTCCAATTGAAATGAGTACTGCTTCATATTCCCCTGCTGGATAAATAAAATTCCCATATACTTTTGTAGGAAATTTAATGTTTTTCCCAAATGTAACTTGAAAGGATTCTTTACTTCCTTCTCGCTTTAATGTTTCAGCAACCGTTTTTTCAATTTCCGGGATGTGACTTTGAATGACACGACGTGCATCCTCAAATGATTTCAAATCTGCTACCCAGCCATCAATTTGTGCTTTTACTTCGTCGCGCACTTTACGCTTTAACGCTTGATCTTTATCTGAATCGCTATTTGCTAAAATACGTAATCGTACAGCTTCTTTCGGGATAACAGTATTCCCCTTCGCATCAGCTTTCATATATCCAAACTGCACAAGTAGCTGTGCACCAATTAATAATAAAAGAAAATAGGCAATCACTTGTTTTTTCATGTCTTTGCACCGTCCCTTCTGGTAAACAGTGTAGACACACTTACCTCTTTCTAAACTATTAAATTCTAAATCTATAGAAAAACTTTCGAGGATATAAAACCTTTCTTTGTGGATGGGAAAGAGCATCTAGCCATGTACAGATGCGGTCAGGGCCTTTTCCTACCCCGTTCCACATGAAAACAAAAGGAGAAAACGAGTGGAGAACTTCTTTTGTTTTCATAGCCGTGATGTATATGCAACAAATCAACATAAAAAAATGGAGTAAGGTTCTACCTTACTCCATCTCTGCAAAGACCATACGATCTTTTCCGTTAATATCAAAGACAACTTCTACATCTGCATGTGGGAATGTCTGTTTCAATAATTCTTTGACATCCTCACCTTGCCCTACACCTATTTCAAAAGCAACAATCGCTTTCTTGTGCAAAACGTTTGGCAACTCTTCCATAAAACGACGATAAAAATCAAGTCCATCTTCCCCGCCTACAAGTGCACGCTTTGGTTCATGCTCTTTTACAACCGGAGAAAGACCTCTCCAGTCTTCTTCTGGAATATAAGGCGGATTGGAAACAACAACATCTAATTTTTGTCCTGTTTCATAAAACGGTGATAATAAATCACCATGATAGAAGGTTACATTGGCACCTAATGCTTTTGCATTTTCTTTCGCAACTTCAATCGATTCCTGCGCAATATCTACTGTATATACATGAAGATTTTGATTTTCTAAGGCAAGTGTAATTGAAATAGCTCCACTCCCCGTACCAATATCAGCTACATGTAGTTCCCGCTTCCCAAACATACGCTGGACTCTATCTAGCACACCTACTATAAGCTCTTCTGTTTCTGGCCTCGGTATTAACACCTCTTCATTTACAAAAAACGAACGACCATAAAACATTTCATATCCAATCATATATTGAACAGGAATCCCATCAACGTGTTTGTAAATAAATTCTGTAAAAGTCTTCTCTTGTTCCTCAGATATTGCTTCGCGCATATTCATCATTAAACCTGTTCGGTTCGTCTTTAATACATGACAAAGGACGATTTCTCCCGCATTTTCATCCCGCCCATTTTCTTGTAAAAAAGAAGAAGCCCATTTCAGGGCTTCATAGACACGCATTACTCAGCTGCCTCCATCTTTTGCGCTTGATCTTCCATCACTAAGGCGTTAATGAAATCATCTAACTTACCTTGTAAGATTTGATCTAGCTTTTGAATCGTTAAACCGATTCGATGGTCTGTAACACGGTTTTGCGGGAAGTTATACGTACGGATACGCTCTGAACGGTCTCCCGTACCAACAGCTTGCTTACGGTTTTGATCGTACTCAGCCTGAGCTTCTTGCCTAAACTTATCATAAACACGCGCACGTAATACTTTCATTGCTTTTTCTTTGTTCTTAATTTGTGACTTTTCATCCTGACAAGATACAACTACACCAGTCGGTAAATGCGTTAAACGTACCGCTGACATTGTTGTATTAACACTTTGTCCACCAGGTCCACTAGAAGCAAACGTATCAACACGAACATCTTTTTCATGAATATCGATTTCCACTTCTTCCGCTTCTGGTAATACAGCTACAGTTGCTGTAGAAGTATGGATACGTCCCCCAGATTCTGTTTCCGGAACACGTTGCACACGGTGTGCACCATTTTCAAATTTCAATTTTGCGAAAGCACCTTTACCGTTGATCATAAAGATAATCTCTTTATATCCACCTAATTCTGTATAGCTTGCCTCGATAATTTCAGTTTTCCAACCTTGCACCTCAGCATAACGGCTATACATACGGTATAAGTCACCGGCAAATAAAGCAGCCTCATCGCCACCAGCAGCACCACGTACCTCTACGATAACGTTTTTATCATCGTTCGGGTCTTTTGGAACAAGTAAAATTTTCAGACGCTCTGATAATTCCTTCTCTTGCCTCTCTAGCTCAGAAACTTCTTCCTTTACCATTTCACGCATGTCAGCATCTAACTTATCTTCTAACATTGCCTTCGCGTCTCGTAATTGCTCACGAACATCTTTATATTCACGGTACACCTCTACCGTTTCTTGAATATCAGATTGTTCCTTTGAATATTCACGAAGTTTATTCGAATCACTAATAACCTCTGGATCACTTAATAATTCGTTTAACTTCTCATAACGATCTTCTACAGCTTGCAAACGATCTAACACATCATTCACCTCAACATCCTAGTATCTAATACAAATAGTATATGGTACTTAATCAAAAAAACGCAAATTATTATTTTAAAAGCGCAGGCGGCTCGCTCAGAATGGAAGGGGGATGGAGCTTCTGACGTAGAGGCGCCCTTTGCCTCATAGGAAGAAGCGAAGCCACCAACCATTCTCGCCGCCGGAGCTAGATATATTTAAAAGCGCAGGCGGCTCACTCAGAATGGAAGGGGGATGGAGCTTCTGACTTAGAGGCGCCCTTTGCCTCATAGGAAGAAGCGAAACCACCGACCATTCTCGCCGCCGGAGCTAGATATATTTAAAAGCGCAGGCGGCTCACTCAGAATGGAAGGGGGATGGAGCTTCTGACGTAGAGGCGCCCTTTGCCTCATAGGAAGAAGCGAAGCCACCGACCATTCTCGCCGCCGGAGCTAGATATATTTAAAAGCGCAGGCGGCTCACTCAGAATGGAAGGGGGATGGAGCTTCTGACGTAGAGGCGCCCTTTGCCTCATAGGAAGAAGCGAAGCCACCGACCATTCTCGCCGCCGGAGCTAGATATATTTAAAAGTGAAGGCGGCTCGCTTAGCTCTGACACACAAAGAGCTTGCCCCAATCTTCATCTATTTTCGAAAAAAACCCGCCCTATGTAGCGAGTTTCACTTATCTTTGTTTTGTAGGTACCGCATGACAATGACGGCAACGCGGCTCATATGACTCTGAAGCTCCAACTAAAATAATTGGATCATCAAAAGAAGCTGGTTCATTATCAATCAAGCGCTGTGTACGACTTGCTGGAGATCCGCATACAGAACAAACTGCTTGCAGCTTCGTTACATATTCGGCAATCGCCATCAGCTGAGGAACTTGTCCAAATGGTAGACCACGGAAATCTTGGTCTAAACCGGCTACAATGACACGATAGCCACGATTTGCCAATATTTGCACCACTTCCACAATGTCCCCATCAAAGAACTGCACCTCATCAATTGCAATAACGTCCATTTCTTCTGTTATATGATTAAATATATCTTTTGAAGCTGAAACAGGAACTGCTCTTACCTTTAATCCATTATGTGAGACAACATCTTCTTCACTATAACGATTATCAATACATGGTTTAAATACAATCGCCTGTTGCTTTGCAAATTGTGTACGACGTACGCGGCGGATGAGCTCTTCTGATTTCCCAGAAAACATACTTCCGCAAATCACTTCAATCCAACCGTTTTGATTTATTAAGTACATGGAGCTCTCCTTTCATCTACTTTTTATCCAAAGTAGGGTAAAGGTTTAATATTTTCGCAAAAAAAACAGACAAGCGAATAGATACACTTGCCTGTTTTATGTTTTTTATTACTTAAGACCGTATTTCTTATTGAAGCGGTCAACACGTCCGTCTGCAGTAGCAAACTTCTGACGTCCAGTGTAGAATGGGTGAGAATCAGAACTGATCTCAACTTTTAGTAATGGATAAGTGTTTCCATCTTCCCACTCAATTGTTTCGCTAGAACCTTTAGTAGATCCGCTTAAGAATTTGAAGCCTGTGTTTGTGTCCATGAATACAACTTTCTTGTAATCTGGATGGATTCCTGCTTTCATTCTTTTCATCTCCTTCCGCCCTGAATCATTTTCGAAACAGAGTTTTTCATCTTTAGCTGCAATCACAACTATATTGATGAAACACATATGATGAAATTATAACAAGGCTAACTTCATTTTGCAACTACCTGTTTTTGTCTTTTTAAAATAAAAGTGCAAGCGGCTCGTCCAGCTCTAATTGGCTAAATTTCTCTCATAAAAAAGCATGGAAAAACTCGCTTAGTATAAAAATAAGCGAGTCATCACCGTTTCCCTTTACTTCGTTGTTACATATCTTTTTGAGTCCGCAACAATGTTTTGTAAAAATTCTTCATTTGTTTTCGTTTGACGCAGCTTACGTAAGAAGCTCTCAACAAAGTCTGGTGTATCACGCATTGTTTTACGAATACCCCATAGCTTGTCTAGATGTTCTTTAGGAATTAATAGATCTTCTTTACGTGTACCAGAGCGGCGAATATCAATCGCCGGGAAGATACGACGTTCAGCTAACGAGCGATCTAAATGAAGTTCCATATTACCAGTTCCTTTAAATTCTTCGTAGATTACATCATCCATACGAGAACCTGTATCAACAAGTGCTGTTGCTAAAATCGTTAAGCTACCGCCCTCTTCGATGTTACGAGCTGCCCCGAAAAATCGTTTTGGTCGATGGAACGCAGCTGGGTCTATACCACCCGACAATGTACGTCCACTTGGCGGGATAACGAGGTTGTAAGCACGTGCTAAACGGGTAATACTATCCATTAAAATGATAACGTCTTTCTTATGTTCTACAAGACGCATCGCACGTTCTAATACAAGCTCAGCTACCTTAATATGATTTTCCGGCACTTCATCGAATGTAGAACTTACAACATCGCCTTTGACAGAACGTTCAATATCCGTTACTTCCTCTGGACGCTCATCAATTAAAAGAACAATCAGTTCCGCTTCCGGATGATTTGTTGTAACACTGTGAGCAATTTCTTTTAACAGTATCGTCTTACCAGCCTTAGGAGGCGCGACAATTAAACCACGTTGTCCAAATCCAACTGGTGCGATTAAATCCATGATGCGTGTTGATAATTTCTTTGTTTCTGTTTCCAATTTCATTTGACGATTTGGATATAACGGTGTTAATGCAGGGAAATGCACACGCTCTTTTGCTGATTCCGGATCATCACCATTTACCGCTTCAACTTGTAACAATCCAAAATAGCGTTCATTTTCTTTCGGAGGTCGTACTTTACCAGAAACTTTATCTCCATTACGCAAATCAAAACGACGAATTTGCGAAGCTGAAATATAGATATCTTCTGAGCTTGGAGAATAGTTGATCGGACGTAAAAATCCAAATCCTTCTGATTGAATAATTTCTAGTACACCTTCCATGAAAAAGAAACCTTCTTTTTCTGCGCGAGCTTTTAATATAGCAAAAATTAACTCTTTCTTTGTTAATTTGCTGTAATACGAAATCTTAAATTCTTTCGCAAGCTCATATAATTCTTTTAACTTCATGTTTTCTAATGCTGCAATTGACAAATTCATTCAGACACCACACTTTAATATTATTCTCTTTTCACATGGGTAAAGGGAAAAAATACGGAAGGCAAATACATAATAATGAAAGGCAATAAGTTCAAGTAGGATAATATCCACTATTGTAACCCTTTTATCTAGTTTTAATCAATACGTTGTAACACAAATACAAGAAGCGAAGACAAGAAAAGTTGTCTCCGCTTTTTATATCGCTTCTGTTTTTCTCTTTACACCATTTGGATGAGGGCAAAATCAAAGCTGATTGAGCCGTTTCCACTTTTTATTTATCCAGTTCCAACGGCTAGCTCTTCGTGTCTAAAAACCTTCCGCACAAAAGGCAAAAAGCGCCTTTTGTGCGAAAAAAACTTAGCCAGTCAGAACTGAACGAGCCATTTTCACTTTTTATTTAATCCAGCTCCAGCAGCTAGAATGGTCGGTGGCTTCGCTTCTTCCTACGAGGCAAAATATGCCTCTTTGTCAGAAGCTCCATCCCCCTTCCATTCTGATCAAGCTGCTTCCGCTTTTTATTTAATAACCAAATTCGGTTTTTTATTTAAGCTGTGACGTCCGTCAACAAAGCGAACTGTCCCAGATTTTGCACGCATAACAAGGGATTCTGTTGTACCAACGCTACCTTTAAATTGAACGCCGCGTAGTAATTCTCCATCTGTTACACCTGTTGCTGCAAAGATTGCATCGTCACCTTTTACTAAATCCTCCATACGAAGAATACGATTAGTATCTTCAATACCCATCTTTTTGCAACGAGCTAATTCTGCTTCGTTTTGAGGGAGAAGTTTCCCGTGAATTTCTCCACCTAAACATTTTAATGCAACTGCTGCAAGAACGCCTTCAGGTGCACCACCAGAACCGAATAAAATATCAACACCTGTACGATCAAATGCTGTATTAATCGCTCCTGCTACATCGCCATCATTAATCAATTTAATACGAGCGCCAGCTTTACGAATTTCTTCAATAATCGCTTGGTGACGTGGTCGGTTTAGCACTGTTGCAACAACATCTTCAATATCTTTATTTTTTGCTTTTGCAACGGCACGTAAGTTATCAATAATAGGTGCATCAATATCAACTGCACCTACCGCTTCTGGCCCAACCGCGATTTTATCCATGTACATGTCAGGAGCATGTAACAAATTACCGTGATCCGCAATCGCAATAACAGCAAGTGCATTCCAGCCTCCAGCTGCTACAATATTTGTTCCTTCTAACGGATCAACCGCTACATCAACACGTGGACCGTATCCTGTACCTAATTTTTCCCCGATGTACAGCATTGGCGCTTCATCCATTTCTCCCTCACCAATTACAACTGTACCTTTCATCGGAATTGTATCGAATACATCACGCATTGCAGATGTTGCTGCACCGTCTGCTTCATCTTTTTTGCCGCGTCCCATCCAACGCGCTGATGATAATGCTGCAGCCTCTGTTACACGTACTAACTCCATAGATAAACTTCTTTCCACAATAATCCCTCTCCTTTAAGTCTTAATATTTATGCCGTATTTTGTGAACTGTTTCTTTCTATGAAAACTCCCCCACTTAACTCCTTTGGATCTTAAAATAGGGGTTTCTCGTGCACCTTAACAGATCATTAACACGAGTGGAGTTGACATAGTTGCCTAATGGCTCAACCCCTCTATTCCATTAGCAAATACCTTTGGAACTACTTTTTTTGTACACAGCGTTCAAGAATGCAGTTACTAACAATGCTACTCTATCCCCAGACATATTCCTTAAGGATAGAGTTCTCTTTCTTGTTTTTTCATAAAGAGCAACTTCCGTCAGCAGCGATTTTCGTTCCCCACTAACGAAAGCGCCACCACTTTGCCTTTATTCTCCAATAACAGTCCATTGCTAGCAATCATTGCAATTTATGCATTTTTCATTTCTTCAATCTCTTGCTGCGTCATTTGTTCTCGCCAAATATTTGCACCAAGACCTTTAAGCTTGTCTACTATATTTTCATAACCTCGGTCAATATGCTCAAGCCCTGTCACTTCTGTAATACCATCAGCCATTAATCCTGCAATTACAAGTGCAGCACCCGCTCGTAAGTCGCTCGCTTTTACCTTTGCTCCCTGTAACGAGACAGGCCCAGTCACAATAGCAGAACGGCCTTCCACCTTAATTTGTGCATTCATTCGGCGCAATTCATCGATATGTTTGAAACGAGCGCCATAAATCGTATCCGTTACAACTCCCGTACCATGCGCCTTTGTTAAAAGAGTTGTAAAAGGTTGTTGCAAATCTGTCGGAAATCCTGGATACACAAGTGTTTTTATATCAACTATTCGGAGTTTACGATTCCCATTTACCGTAATTTGATCATCGTTCGTCTCGACTTGTACACCAGCTTCTCGTAATTTTGCGGTGATTGACTCTAAATGTTGCGGGATTACATTATCAACTGTTACTTCTCCACCAGATGCCGCTCCTAAAATCATGTACGTACCTGCTTCAATTCGGTCTGGAATAATAGAATGATGACAACCGTGAAGAGAATTCACACCATCAATGCGAATTACATCTGTACCAGCACCTTTAATTCGTGCTCCCATACTTGTTAGTAATGTCGCTACATCAATAATTTCTGGTTCTTTCGCAGCATTTTCAATCACTGTTCTACCTTTTGCACGCACAGCTGCTAGCATAATGTTAATTGTTGCTCCTACACTCACAACATCTAAATAAATACGAGCTCCTCGTAATTCATCCGCTCTTAAATAGATTGCACCTTGCTCATTTGTCACATGTGCACCTAATGCCTCAAATCCTTTAATGTGCTGATCGATTGGCCTTGGTCCTAAGTGACATCCACCAGGAAGCCCAATTACAGCTTTTTTAAAGCGGCCAAGCATAGCGCCCATCAAGTAATAAGAAGCACGTAATCTTTTTACCTTCCCATTTGGCAAAGGCATAGCAACCATTTTGGAAGGATCAATTGTCATCTCTTCCTCCTGATTGTATGTTACAACTCCTCCAATTTCCTCTAGTAGATCTCCTAACATCTTCACATCTGAAATATTAGGTACACCACCGATGGTCACTGGAGTATCAGCTAGAATGGTCGCTGGAATTAGAGCAACAGCACTATTTTTTGCACCGCTCACGCGAATTGATCCATTTAAAGGTCGTCCACCTTCAATCAACAACTTTTCCATGTTGAGCTCCCTTCTTGTGAATGTATTTACTTTCAGCTCCCCTTTCAAAGAAAACAGAAAGCCTTGCCTTAAGAATCTCATTCGTTCAACAAACTATCAATAAAATATACTCTAGTCTAAACTTAACAAGCAGTAAGGCCTCACCTAAAAAATAATGATATTTTAAGTGAGTAGATGAAGACTAACTGCCTGTCAAGATTTGTTCATCACTTACTTTAGATACGTTATTACATTTATTAATAGGACTATGCACATTATGTTCCACTTTTATCTTTAATAGAAGTAGAAAACTCCTTTAGTATATAAGAAATGTAGAAATTTAATTAATCTTAAGACTTGTTCACGCTTTCATTATACAACGAAAGGAAACCGTCTAAAAGACTAGACGGTTTCCAAAACGGAATTTTATTCTTACGCTTTACCGTTAGAACCGAATTCACGAATTTTACCAACAACAGTTGCTTTGATAGCTTCGCGGCCAGGTCCGATAAATTTACGAGGATCGTAAACTTCTTGGTCTTTGTTTAATACTTCGCGAACAGCTTTTGTAAACTCGATTTGGTTCTCAGTGTTTACGTTGATTTTTGAAGTACCTAAAGAAATAGCTTTCACGATATCAGCAGTTGGGATACCAGTACCACCGTGAAGTACTAAAGGTACACCAGTGAAGTCGCGAACTTGTTCCATTTCTTTGAATCCTAAGTTAGGCTCACCTTTGTAAGGACCATGTACAGAACCTAAAGCTGGAGCTAGGCAGTCGATGCCAGTTGCTTCAACAAGGTGTTTACACTCTTCAGGATCAGCGTAGATAACGCCTTCAGCGATTACGTCGTCTTCTTGTCCGCCAACTGTACCAAGCTCAGCTTCTACAGATACGTTACGAGCGTGTGCGTATTCTACTACTTTTTTAGTAGTTTCTACGTTTTCTTCGAATGGATGGTGAGAAGCGTCGATCATTACAGATGTGAAACCTGCATCGATTGCTTCTTTACATTTTTCGAAGCTTGAACCATGGTCAAGGTGAATCGCTACAGGAACAGTGATGTTCATTTCTTCGATTAAAGCTTTAACCATAGCTACAACTGTTTTGAAACCAGTCATATGACGAGCTGCACCCTCAGATACACCTAGGATTACAGGAGATTTTTCTTCTTCTGCAGCAGCTAAAATAGCTTGAGTCCACTCTAAGTTGTTCATGTTGAATTGACCAACTGCGTATTTTCCTTCTAGTGCTTTGTTTAGCATTTCTTTCATGGAAACTAAAGGCATGGTGAATCCTCCTAAAAAACGTTTTTTGTATCCGATAAGTTCTTATCGCTGGTAGTATGACCAGAATAAGGTAAAATATGTATATCTACATACCGGACTTTTTTCTACACTCAATAGGATAACAACTTGTATCCAAAAACTCAACTGTATTCACCTGCTCATCAGCCCATGTAAACGCTTTTTTCCATTTTTTTTATAAAAAATTCATTTTTTAAGCCTGTACAGCAATTTCATTTCGTACTGCTTGACGAATTTCGTCAATATCAAACGGCTTAGCAAAGTGCATGAGAGCCCCTAGATCTTTCGCTTCCTGAATCATATCAAGCTCTCCGTAAGCAGTCATTAAAATAACTTTAATATCTTCATTAATTTCTTTTACATGTTTTAAAATCTCTATACCATCCATACCTGGAATTTTCATATCTAAAATAACTAAATCTGGATTATCCTTTTTCACGATATCTAAAGCTTGAAATCCATTTGCTGCTTGGAACGTTTGATAACCTTCTTTTTGGAACACTTCATGCAATAACACACGAATGCCGTATTGATCATCAACGATTAAAATTTTCCCTTCCATAATCCCCAACCTTTCTGTGTAAATACAAGATTAAAAGCTTCTTATATCCTATTCGATTATTTTCGCTACTGTTTACCAAATTCCTTCCTGTTCTTTCTTATTTTATCGTCTACTATTTTGTTATGCTACCCCTATTACTTCGCCTTTCTAAAAAAATAAGCTATAATGAAAGCCGCCTAACACAATCGAAAGGAGCAACACAATGTTAAAAATTTTTTCTACTCAATTGAGCGGCTATTTTACACGAATTTCTCAAACAGAAGAGATGAATATAGAAGATAGTGCCCGTCTACTTGCCCAAGCTTTAGTTGGCGATGGCATCGTTTATTTACACGGTACACAAGAAATGGAGGGCGTAGTTCTTGAAGCACTGCATGGCGCAGAATCACTCAAACAAGCAAAACGCTTAATAGAAAACGGTAACCAAGCAGACGTTACTTCCGCAGACCGCGTACTTCTTATCAGTCGTTTTTCAACAGATGAGGATATCATTTCATTGGCTAAAAAGCTACAAGAAGAGGGTCATTCTATTGTTGGTATTTCAGCTATTCAAAATGGCGATGTCTCACTAGAACAATTTACAGATGTACATATTGATACAAAATTACTAAAAGGTTTGATTCCCGATGATGAAGGCAACCGTTACGGTTTCCCTAGTTTAATCTTATCTCTCTTTGCTTATCACGGTTTAAAATTTACAATTGATGAAATGATAAACGAATATGAGTAAAGGAAAAAGGCGTCCGAATTTGGACGCCTTTTTTTATTACTTGCTTTCTTTATTCGTAATAGAAGCTTTTACGAAATCACGGAACAACGATTGTGGACGGTTTGGACGAGATACAAGTTCTGGATGGAACTGTGCTGCCACGAACCAAGGATGATCTTGTAATTCAATGATTTCTACTAAACGACCGTCTGGGCTTGTACCAGAGAAAATGAATCCAGCGCCTTCCATGTCTTTACGGAATTCGTTGTTGAACTCATAACGATGACGATGACGCTCATATACAACCGGTTCGTTATACGCATTGTAAGCATTTGTTTCTGGAGTAAGCTTACATGGGTATAGACCCAGACGAAGTGTACCCCCTAAGTCTTCTACATCTTTTTGTTCTGGTAATAAGTCGATAATTGCATAAGGTGTGTCAGGGTTAATTTCAGAAGAGTTAGCTCCTTCTAATCCTAATACGTTACGTGCGAATTCGATTGATGCAAGTTGCATTCCTAAGCAAATTCCTAAGAATGGAACTTTATTTTCACGTGCATATTGAATTGCAGCGATTTTCCCTTCTACACCGCGGTCGCCGAAGCCACCTGGTACAAGGATACCGTCTGTATCGCCAACTAATTCTTTTACGTTTTCTGCTGTTACGTGCTCAGCGTTTACCCATTTCACTTCTACATCTGTATCAAATGAATAACCTGCATGGCGAAGTGCTTCTACAACAGAAATGTATGCATCTTGAAGCTCTACATATTTACCAACAAGAGCGATTTTTGTTTTCTTAGATAGATTGCGTACTTTTTCAACTAATGCAGTCCACTCTGTCATATCTGCAGCTGGGTTGTCTAATTTTAAGTGATCGCAAACGATTTGGTCCATATTTTGCTCTTGAAGAGATAATGGAACTGCATATAATGTATCTGCATCGCGCGCTTCAATAACTGCTTTTGTATCAATGTCACAGAATAATGCTAGCTTGTCTTTCATATCTTGAGAAACAGGCATTTCTGTACGAACAACGATAATGTTTGGCTGAATACCTAAGCTACGAAGTTCTTTAACGCTATGTTGCGTTGGCTTTGTTTTCATTTCACCCGCTGCTTTTAAGTACGGGATTAGTGTACAGTGAATGTACATTACGTTGTCACGGCCAATATCGCTCTTAATTTGGCGAATTGCTTCTAGGAATGGTAGAGACTCGATATCACCAACCGTTCCCCCGATTTCCGTAATAACAACGTCCGCATTTGTTTCGCGGCCTGAACGATATACACGCTCTTTAATTTCATTTGTAATGTGAGGAATAACTTGAACTGTTCCTCCTAGATATTCACCGCGACGCTCTTTTTGAAGAACTGAAGAGTAAATTTTACCTGTTGTTACGTTGCTGTATTTGTTTAAATTAATGTCGATGAAACGCTCATAGTGACCAAGGTCTAAATCTGTTTCTGCACCATCATCTGTTACGAATACCTCACCGTGTTGGTATGGGCTCATTGTCCCCGGGTCTACGTTAATGTATGGGTCAAACTTTTGAATTGTTACGTTTAAACCACGATTTTTTAAAAGTCTTCCAAGAGATGCTGCTGTAATTCCTTTTCCTAAAGAAGATACTACACCGCCTGTTACAAAAATATACTTAGTCATGAAAGTACTCCCTTCTACTTTGTTGTTATATAATCACCGTTGCAAAGCGCAACGTATGTAGATAACACTGTATCTATCTTATTGTTAGACTCTTTTTATTTTCTAAACAAAAAACAAAAAAGAAAATTGCTCCCCTCATTACAAAAAGTAATAAGTAGGGAGCAATTTTCTTTTATATTTACACTTAAAAAGTATTATCGTCCTGTTTTAAAGAGCCCAAAAATGATTCTACATGGACGATAATGAAAAGTCAAGAACTACAGTTCTTCCTCTTCCTCTTCTTCTGTTTCATCGTACTCGAGTTCTTCGTCAGCGAATTCTTCATCTTCTTCATCTTCTAAGTCATCAAGATCATCGTCTTCATCAAGAACCTTGTCCAAATCTTCTACATCATCATCGTCATCGTCTTCGTTTTCATCATCGAAGTCTTCTTCACTGAAGTCTTCGTCTTCTTCAACGTAGTCATCAAAGTCATCTTCTTCAACTTTGCGCTTTTTCTTAGGTTTTGGTTGAGGTAGAATTTCCTCATCGATTTGCTCGTATGGGTACCAGCTACGTAGTCCCCAACGGTTTTCTCCTAAATTGATGAAACGTCCATCAATATTTAAATCTGTATAAAATTGTGCGATCTTCGCAGCAACTTGTTCTTGAGATAGTCCCAGCACTTGAGCAATTTCTTGAACCAAATCATGGAATGACGTTGCCTGTCTTTTATCCTCTAAAACACTATGTACAACTTCAATCATGGAAAATTCTTTTAGCTCTTCTGGTGAATATTGCTTAAAATCCACTTATGCGGCACTTCCTTTCTTAAAATATAATCCTATATATAACGGCCTGTTTAAAAAAATCCATACTATTCATTATAAACAAAACTCCAACAAATATGCTACAAAAAAAATGGGAAACTTTTATAAGGAGTCATTAAAAGTGATTATAGGCTATTATTTACGAGATTAAGCTGTAAGAACGATATAAATCCATTGTAATTTTCAAGCATATAAGTTGCGGCTATAAATACAAAAGTGGATTTCCTCTCATTTTCCCCTCCTGATTTCACCCAGCATGGGGCTATGACCGCTTCTATGCATGGCCGGATGCTCTCTCCCGCCTAAATACAGAGAGTTTTATATTTATATAACCTTCTATTTCGGAAGCATATGCGCTCCATGTAAAACATACCTAATCTGCATTTCTGTATATTCCTCTAGCGTATAAAGCTTTTGTAACGCCCAACGTCTAAATCCCCACATTTGTCCTTGAATGAAAATATTATGAGCCAGCAGCTGTATTTCCTTTTTTGTTAATGTAAATGTGCCGTTTCTCGTGCACTGTTCTAAAATATTTTCAAACATCCCCACCATTTGGAACTCTTTTTCTAACACGTATGGAAGAGACTCTTTCGGTAAAAAACGAACTTCTTGATACATAATTAATACTTCTTCTTGTAACTCATCCATCACTTTAAAATAATTCGTAATTGCTATTCTTAAACTTTCAATACTTCCTTTTTCTGTGCAGACTACTTTTTCTAATCTTTCTTTTACATGTTCGTAAATACTATCACATACTAGATATAAGACATCATCTTTCGTACGAATATATTCATAAAGTGTCCCAATACTAAACCCCGCCGCTTTTGCAATCTCTCTCGTTGTTGTACGCGGAAATCCTTTTTGTTTAAAAAGCTGCACAGCTCCTTTGATCATCTGTTCACGCCTTAGCGCAACCAGCTTCTCATCCTTTACAGATGCATGTACATTGTGCTTAACCATCCCCTTCACCTCTCTCTATTATTTGGAAGGAAAAAGCGTAGGAAGCCCCCCTACGCTCTTTCTCTTATTTCGTTAACATACGAGAAATCACAAGTCTTTGAATTTCTTGTGTTCCCTCATAAATTTGCGTAATCTTCGCATCGCGCATAAAACGTTCCACTGGATAATCTTTCGTATATCCATATCCACCAAATACTTGCACTGCTTCAGTCGTTACTTTCATCGCTGTATCGCCAGCAAATACTTTCGACATCGCCGATTCTTTTCCGTATGGAAGTCCTTCTGATTCTAGCCAAGCAGCTTGATATGTTAATAGGCGCGCTGCCTCTACATTTGTCGCCATATCTGCTAATTTAAAACCGATTCCTTGTTGCGCGGCGATTGGCTTCCCAAATTGGTGCCTTTCTCTCGCATAATCCACAGAAGCATCTAAAGCGCCTTGCGCGATACCAACGGCCTGTGCAGCAATCCCATTACGTCCGCCGTCCAGCGTCTGCATTGCAATTTTAAACCCTTGTCCTTCTTCGCCAAGTAAGTTCTCAGCAGGGATACGGCAGTCTTCAAACATGATTTCTGTTGTTGGTGAAGAGCGAATCCCAAGCTTGCTCTCTTTCTTACCAACTGAAAATCCTGGTGCATCACTTTCTACAATGAATGCACTTGTGCCGCGCTGTTTCGATTCTGGATCAGTTAATGCAAAGACAACGTAAATATCAGCGATTCCCCCATTTGTAATAAAAATTTTGGACCCATTTAAAATGTAATGATCACCATCGCGCTTTGCCGTCGTTCTCATCCCGCCTGCATCTGAACCAGAACCTGGCTCTGTTAAACCGTATGCGCCAATTTTCTTTCCTTCTGCCATCGGACGTAAAAACTTTTGTTTTTGCTCTTCTGTTCCAAATTTAAAAATAGGCCATCCAGCAAGCGAAGTATGAGCAGACAACGTTACACCTGTCGAAGCGCAAACACGTGATAACTCTTCTACCGCAATCACGTACGCTAAGTAATCGCTTCCAATCCCGCCGTATTCTTCAGGCCATGGAATTCCTGTTAAACCAAGTTCTGCCATTTGGTCAAATAAAGCACGGTCAAATCGTTCTTCTTCGTCGCGCTCAGCAGCTGTTGGGGCCACTTCATTTCTCGCAAAGTCCCGAACCATTTTTCTTATCATTTCGTGTTCTTCTGATAATTTAAAATGCATGTTTCTTCCTCCCCGCTCTCTTCCCTCTATAGTGCACGGCTAATAACAAGCCTTTGTATTTCACTCGTTCCTTCGTAAATTTCACAAATTTTTGCATCACGGAAAAATCGCTCAACTGGATAATCTTTCGTATAACCGTAACCACCAAATACTTGCACCGCCTCAATTGCGACATCCACCGCTGTTTTCGAAGCAAATAACTTTGCAATAGATGCTTCTTTCCCGCACGGAAGTCCTTGCGCTCTGAGCGATGCTGCCCTATACACAAGTAGCCTCGCTGCTTCTACGCTCGTAGCCATATCTGCTAGTTTAAAGCCAAGTCCTTGCTGAGCGGCAATCGGCTTCCCAAATTGCTGACGTTCCTTCGCATAATCCACTGCACATGTTAGCGCTGCCTCAGCGATTCCAAGTGCCTGTGCACCGATACCAATGCGGCCAACATCTAAATTCGCCATCGCGACTTTAAAGCCTTGTCCTTCTTCACCAAGTAAGTTCTCTGCTGGCACCTTCATATCTTCAAATGTTAATTGTACGGTACGAGAACCAAGCAGCCCCATCTTATGCTCGTCTTTGCCAACGATTAAGCCTGGTGTATCTTTTTCTACAATAAACGCCGAAATCCCGCTTTTTCCTGCATCTGGATTCGTAGAAGCAAATACGATATATGTATTTGCCTCGCCGCCGTTTGTAATAAACACTTTTGATCCGTTAATGATATAGTGGTCACCTTGTTTTATGGCCCTTGATTTTAAGCTACCTGCATCTGAACCCGCATTCGGCTCCGTTAAAGCAAATGCACCTAAATATTCACCTGTCGCCAGTTTAGAAACATATTTCTGTTTTTGTTCCTCTGTTCCAAAATATAAAATTGGGTTTGTTCCAACCGATGTATGTACCGCTAAAATAACACCAATCGTCGCGCTCACTTTTGATATTTCCTCAATCGCTAAAATGTAAGAAATGAAATCCATTTCCGCGCCACCATATTTCGCCGGCGCTGGAATCCCCATAAGTCCAAGTTCCCCCATTTTCGTCAAAATTTCTCTAGGGAACACCCCTTGTTCCATACTTGGAACAAAGGGGGCGATTTCCTTTTGCGCAAAATCCCGAACCATTTTCCTCATCATCTGCTGCTCTTCCGTAAAATGAAAATTCATACGCCCCGCCTCCATTTGCTATATGTCCTCTTTCACCTTCCTGGTAAGACCACTACTTTGTAAAAAAGAGGGAGATCTACCTTATCTTGCTTACTCGTATACGTAGAAACCGCGTCCTGTTTTTCTTCCTAACCACCCTGCATTTACATACTTACGTAATAATGGACATGGGCGATACTTACTATCTCCTAGTCCTTCATGCAGAACTTCCATAATGTATAAACACGTATCTAAGCCGATAAAATCCGCTAACGTCAGTGGTCCCATAGGGTGATTCATACCAAGCTTCATTACTTCATCAATCGCTTCTTTTGTCGCCACACCTTCATATAGCGTATAAATCGCTTCATTGATCATCGGTAATAAAATACGGTTAGAAACAAATCCAGGGAAGTCATTTACTTCAACAGGTACTTTTCCGATTTTCTTTGTAATGTCTTCGATTGTTTCGTATACCGCATCGTCTGTTGCAAGCCCGCGGATAATTTCAACAAGCTTCATCACTGGAACTGGATTCATAAAGTGCATACCGATTACTCTCTCTGGGCGGTTTGTTACCGCTGCGATTTCGGTAATTGGTAAGGAAGATGTATTTGTTGCCAAAATTGTATGTTCTGGTGCAATTTCATCTAAATTCGCGAAAATTTTCTTTTTAATATCCATTTTCTCAACGGCTGCCTCAATGACAAGATCCGCTTCTTTTACACAATTCAATTCAAGCGTCGCAGTAAGACGATTTAAAGTTGCTTCCTTTGACTCTTCATCCATGCGTCCTTTTTCTACTTGGCGTGCTAAGTTTTTTGTAATAATGGATAATCCCCGATCTAATTGGTCTTGCTTCAAATCTTGCATATACACATCATATCCTGCCATCGCACACACCTGTGCAATACCTGAACCCATTTGCCCCGCACCGATTACAACAATTTTTTGTACACTCATTTTTTCTCCCCCTTTTTATTAATGAACCTCAATCATAATCGCGTCGCCTTGACCGCCACCGCTGCAAATCGATGCAATTCCAATTCCACCGCCGCGCTGCTTCAGCGCATGAATAAGCGTTACAATAATCCGCGCTCCGCTTGCTCCAATTGGATGACCCATCGCAACCGCGCCGCCATTTACGTTAATTTTCTCCGGATCAATTCCTGCAATATTTGCACTCGCAATTGCAACTGCTGCAAAGGCTTCGTTAATCTCAAATAAGTCAATCTCATCCACAGTCTTACCTGTTTGTTTCAAAAGTTCGTTAATCGCATAACCTGGCGTTCTTGGGAAATCCTTTGCTTCTACTGCAATGGCTGTATGCGCTAAAATTGTCGCTAACGGTTTTCTTCCTTCTTGCTGCGCTCTGTCTTCGCTCATTAATACAAGCGCTGCCCCGCCGTCATTTAATCCAGGTGCATTCCCAGCTGTTACTGTTGCTGCCGGATCAAATACAGGTTTTAATTTCGCTAACTTTTCAATTGTTGTATCCTCACGTGGCGCTTCATCTTTTGTAACAACAATCGGATCTCCTTTGCGCTGCGGTACTGAAACAGAAACGATTTCTTCTTCAAATCTTCCTTCTTTTTGCGCAGCAACTGCGCGCTGATGACTACGGTACGCCCATTCATCTTGCGCTTCGCGAGAGATTCCATCCTCCTTCGCGACTTCCCCGCCATACACGCCCATATGTATACCAGAAAATGAACATGTTAAGCCATCTACTATATTTAAATCAGCAACTTGATTATGTCCCATCCGATATCCCCAGCGGGCACCTTGTAGAATATAAGGACTATTGCTCATCGATTCCATTCCACCCGCTACAATAAGCGTTTGATCCCCAGTGCGAATAACTTGATCCGCTAACGTCACAGCACGTAGTCCCGATGCACAAACTTTATTCACTGTTTCTGTACGAGTTTCCCAAGGAAGTCCAGCTTCTCTTGCTGCCTGGCGCGAAGGAATTTGCCCCTGTCCGCCTTGAATCACCGCTCCAAATATAACTTCTTCAACATCATTTGCAGCAACATTCGCTCGTTCAAGCGCAGCTTTAATCGCAATTCCTCCAAGTTCCGTTGCTTTAACATCCTTTAAAGATCCCCCAAATTTTCCAACCGGTGTTCTTGCAGCACTTAAAATAACTGTTCTTACCACGTTTATTTCCCCCATTTCTTTTTTTCGGCGCCGAGCGCACGCTCGGTACTCCTACGCTGAGAAGAGGTGCAAATCTTGCACCTCTTTCTAAAGTTGTATAGATTCTTACGTACTACATAGCTTCTTTTTTAGGTCCAATTACAGAGCGTTCTAGAATTTCTGTTACATCAAGTGTCTGAACTTGCTCTTCTACTTCTTTTGCTTTCGTACCGTCACTAATCATCGTTAAGCAATACGGACATCCTGTACCAATAATTGACGGTTTCACAGCAAGCGCCTGCTCTGTACGGGCAACGTTAATGCGCGAACCAGTTGTTTCTTCCATCCACATAAGTCCGCCGCCTGCGCCGCAGCACATGCCAGTTTCACGATTACGCTCCATTTCAACAACTTTCACACCTGGAATTGCTTTTAAAATACTACGCGGTGCTTCATATACTTCGTTGTATCTTCCTAAATAACAGGAGTCATGATACGTAATCGTCTCTTCAATACGGTGAACCGGCTCTAATCGCCCTTCTTTCACCCACTGCGCTAATAATTCTGTATGGTGATAGACTTCTGCTTGTAAGCCAAAGTCTGGATACTCATTTTTAAATGTGTTATAGGCATGCGGATCAATCGTAACAATTTTCTTCACACCTGCTTTTTCAAACTCTTCAATGTTCTTTGTAGCCATCTCTTGGAATACGAACTCATTTCCAAGGCGGCGTGGTGTATCTCCAGAGTTCTTTTCTTTGTTACCAAGAATCGCAAATGATATGCCTGCTTTATTCATCAGCTTCGCAAACGATATCGCAATTTTCTGACTGCGATTATCATACGATCCCATAGAGCCAACCCAGAATAAATATTCAAATTCTTCGCCAGCTTTCGTTTTCTCTTTCACAGTCGGAACCGTTACTTCATCATCACCTTGTCGCCATGTTTCGCGCTCTTTACGATTCAGCCCCCACGGATTTCCTTGGCGTTCAATATTTGTCATTGCACGCTGCGCTTCCGCATCCATCTTTCCTTCTGTTAAAACAAGATAACGACGTAGATCAATAATTTTATCAACATGCTCATTCATAACAGGGCACTGGTCTTCGCAGTTACGGCACGTTGTACATGCCCAAATTTCTTCTTCTGTAATGACATCCCCGATTAAACTCGGATCATATGAAAGCGCCGTAGCAGCTGACTCCTGTTGTCCTTGACCAGCCGTCATCATCGCTAACTGATTTCCTTGAGTATTGTTAAATGCAACTGCCGGAACCCACGGTACCTTTGATGTCACCGCTGCTCCCTTATCAGTTAAATGATCGCGAAGCTTTAAAATTAAATCCATTGGCGACAGCATCTTGCCTGTCCCTGTTGCCGGGCACATACTCGTACAGCGTCCGCATTCTACACAAGCGTATAAATCAATAAGTTGTGTCTGTCTAAAGTCTTCAATTTTTCCAACACCAAATGTTTCTTGTGTTTCATCTTCAAAATCAATTTTTTCAAGTTTTCCTGGATTAGAAAGACGGCTAAAAAATACATTGGCCGGTCCAGCAATTAAATGAGCGTGTTTTGATTGTGGTACATAAACTAAAAATGTTAACAAAATAAGTAGATGCACCCACCAAGAAAAATAGAACACCGAAATGGCTACGGTTTCATTTATTCCCGAAAAAACGTAAGCGATTCCAGAAGCAATTGGTTCGCTCCATGAAAGCTCCTCACCGTGCCATATAATGCCCATGCCGTTACCAAGTAGTACAGAAAGCATTAAGCCTCCAATAAAAATAAGAACAAGGCCCGATTTAAAATTACGTTTTAAACGAACAAGCTTTTCAACATACCTTCTATGAAAAGCCCAAAAAACTGCGATTAAAATCATAAGTGTGACAATTTCCTGGAAGAATGTAAATGCAGGGTATAGTGGTCCAAGTGGAAGATGTGATCCTGGTGCGAGTCCTTTCCAAATGAAGTCAATTGCTCCGAATTGGACAAGAATAAATCCGTAAAAAAACATAACGTGCATGATGCCGCTTTTTTTATCTTTCAGCAATTTTTTTTGGCCGAAAACGTTGACCTTCAGGAGATCCCATCGCTCTTTAAAGCGGCGGTCAAATTCTACCTTTTTTCCTAGTTGTATGTAGGCCATCCTCGTCCGTATAAGATATACAAACAAATATCCCGCATAAGCAATAACAGCAATGGCAGCCAGCCAATTAATGATCAGTAAACTATTCATTTTTATGCTACCCCTCTCTTTGTAAGCCCTCTTTCTTTTAGAATCTTCGAAAATAAATAATTTTCTGAATTATATTCTCTATCCTCATTATATAATGAGTGAGCATTCAGTCAACAGTTTTTTGTTATACAACACAATATTTTTTCATAAAGCTGTTTATTTAGGTGAAACTATAAAAATGAATTCGCAGGAGGTAATTTGATAATGGTCTTTTTATCTCTCTTACTAATAGGCTTAATCATATGGGTCTCACTCGACTTTTTGCTCGGAAGAACACATCATTTAAAAAAAGTAAAGCCCCGTCCTTTTCCTTTACGACGCGGCAATTTTAAATTGTATACATGGGGAACAAATTTATATAATGATTTATTTCTGGATATACAGGAGGCAAAACACCATATACATATTCTATTTTTCATTGTCAAAAATGATGAAATTAGTCACACCTTTTTACAACTTCTCACTGAAAAAGCAAAACAAGGGATAGAAGTACGTCTACTTCTCGATCGTATAGGAAGCCATCATTTATCAGATGAGGCGATTCGCTCAATGCGACAACACGGTGTATCTTTTTCATATTGTCATAAAATCAAGATCCCTTTTCTCTTTTTTTCTGCAAACCAAAGAAATCATAGAAAAATTACGATTATCGACGGAAAGATTGGCTACATCGGGGGATTCAACATCGGAGAAGAATATTTAGGGCGTGATCCAGAACTTGGCCTTTGGCGTGATTATCATTTACGCCTAACTGGAGAAGGCGTACAAGATTTACAAAAACAATTTTTGCACGATTGGCGCGATGATACGAATGAAGATTTACTAGAAGAAGTGGCGCTTTTCCCCAAACAACTACCAGGTCCTATATTGCACCGCTTTATTCCAACAGACGGTGCTTATTTACAGGAAACATTTGTATCACTGATTGAAAGTGCAAAAGAAGAATTATACATTGGCACACCCTATTTTGTTCCGGGAAAAATAGTAATGAATGCATTATTACAAGCAAAGAAACGAGGTGTTCGCATTACGATTCTCGTTCCTAAAAAAGCAGACCACCCGCTCGTTCGCGAAGCTAAACTACCATACTGCCGGAAATTGATGAAAGTAGGATGTAACATTTATGAATTTCAACAAGGGTTTTTTCATGCAAAAATTATTATGGTAGATAATCATATTTGCGATATCGGAACAGCTAATTTTGATATGAGAAGCTTATATATTAATCATGAAATAAATTGTCTCCTGTATGACTCAGCTTTTATACAAGAAATTAAGGTTCAAATTAGCAAAGATATTGAAGGGTCTACATTGCTTACTTGGAAAGATGTCTCCTCTCTTTCCCTTGTTGATAAAGGAAAAGAATGGATTGGAACGTTACTAGCATTTTTCTTATGAAATGAAACTTTTAATAATTAACGGGGGTATGGCAGATGATTATGCGCTTTGGGTATGTCTCACATGCAGTTGCTTTGTGGGACTGTTCCCCTGCTAAAACAATGACATTTACAACGTGGAAAAAGCTTGGCAAACAGGAACGAGAAGAAAAATTATATAACATTACAATGCAAAACCTTATACATACATTACGTATCCTGCATTACAATATCGCACATGAAATTCCATTATACCGATTATCATCTTCTATCGTCCCACTCGCCACCCACCCTGAAGTTGATTTTAATTATATCGATATATTCACACCATTTTGGCGTAAGATGGGGGAATTAATTCAAGAGTATAACTTACGAGTCAGCTTTCATCCAAATCAGTTCACATTATTTACAAGTGAAAAACCTCATGTTACAGACAATGCGGTTTTAGATATGATGTATCACTATAACGTATTAGATGCAATGGGACTCGCAGACTCTTCCTACATTAACATTCATATTGGAGGTGCATACGGTAACAAAGAGAAAGCTTTACTGCGCTTTCATGAAAACTTAAAAAAGCTCCCTTTCCATATCAAACAGCAAATGACACTTGAAAATGATGATAAAACCTATACAGCCTCTGAAACATTAGCCGTTTGTAAGCAAGAAAGAATCCCTTTTGTATTTGATTATCATCATCACATGGCAAATCTTTGTGATGAACCGTTAGAGACACTACTACCAGCTATTTTCGAAACATGGAATCATACAAATACCATTCCTAAGATCCATATTTCTTCACCAAAATCAGAGAAGGAATTCAGATCCCACGCTAATTATATTGATACTGCATTTATAAATCCCTTTTTACATATTGCCAATGCAGTAAATCAAGATTTTGACATTATGATTGAGAGTAAACAAAAAGATTTAGCACTTTTTCAGCTAGTAGATGAACTTGCTTCTATAAGAGGAATGAAACGAATAAGCAGCGCAACGTTACAATGGTAATTGTAACGCTGTTTCACGATTCTCTTCTCTTTAGTGTGATTACCGAAGGTGTTAAGAGCAAGGAATAATAATCATTCTTACATATCTAAACCGTTGACTACACATTCAAGAGCTTTGAATTATCTAACACTTTTATCCCTAACAAAAATAAAGAACCCTCACTTGGGTTCTTTTTTTATCTTAATGTTCAAATGGCATATCTGAAGCTAATTGTACTTGTTCCTGTTGATTTGTTAATGCGTGATCTTGACTCACTCCGAATGCAATACCAGCTAGCATTGCCATTGCCATTAAACCGCATGCAAGAATTTTTTTCATCACTCATCACCCTATGCTCTATTTTCTTTAAATATATCATGAAATAATTTCTTTTAAAAATGCAATTATGCATATTCTCTTATGGTTTCATTATTTAAAAATATAGAATGAAACTTCCATCAATGGGAGTACTCTTCATTCCACACTGATTGTTAGCCCTCACCGACTGGGCTTTTACGGGCAGTTATCTTCCACCTATCTTCCTCTTTTCTCTCTTAATCTTGAAGTGGGGGAATTACTGCTCACGAATAGCGGGATAAATTTAATTAGCTAGAGAATATTGTCTGTTCATTACAATCAGCTAATCCCATTTTTGCTAATAATATCTCTTTTTGAGAATGTAAATCTAGTAAATCAAAAAATAATAAAGCCTTTTCATAAACAACTGTAATTTCACTTGGCGGATAAATTAATTTCTCTAAGCACTCTCCCTTTTGATAGTACAGTTGCCCAAGAAGCTGCATACTCCCAATAAGTCGCGACGTTTCAATTGCTTTATCTACTTGCTGAAGCGACTTCGCATATTCATTATTTAAACATAAAGCTTTCGCATAATTATATCGAACCTTAACAACAAAATCTTGATCACTCTGCAATGACTCCAGCTGTTGTAAAATATCTTGAAATAATGTAATAGCTTTTTCTAAATGGTTATTTTCTGCATAAATAATAGCAATCGAATTTTCGATATATAAATTTTGAAACACATCTACCCCAACATATTGCCGATGGATTATATTTTTCAGCTCTGAGATGCAGTATTCAAAATTGACTTTCTTTAAAGCATAAGAAGATAAATGATAATACCATAGAAGAAATTGCTTAAATTCAGGATGACATTCTTCTTTCTTTAACTCCTCTGAAACAATTTTATGAATTTCATCATACTGCTTCTTCTTACACAATAATTGGATTTGATTCTTAAACTTTTTCTTTCTTTCGAGATCAGAATAAAGAAGAACCTCATAAAAATGAATAATGGGAACCCTTAGCTTTGCTGCAATCCCTTGCAGTATATCCATACTTGGATATACCGTTCCTGACTCAATCCTGCTTACTTCTGATTGATGACATATATTCTCAGACAACTGCTTTTGTGTTAAACCTCTTAACATTCTAATTTTCTTTATTTCAGCTCCCAGCTTTTCTGCGTGCATAATCGCTCACCATCCCATTACAGAAATCTAACTTTTTAAGTTGTCATACCACTACAATAATAGTTTTTCGGCACTTTTAGACATGAAATATTGCATAATATATATCATTTAGCACACCTTTCTTGTAAATCATCTTATACAAATACAAGACTCCAAATGTTAGAGATGAATAATATAAAAATTGCTAGTATATTCCTTACTTCTGTTCTATTCTATCCCTTATTATGTAGCAGCAGTTATCGTGCCCCAAAAATTGATAACAATGAAGTGAACATTGAAGTTACTCAACCTAGCTTGATAATTAGTAAATAAACTCAACCACAAAACGTAACAATAGGAAATATTGCTAAAAATACTTAAAAGATGAAGTACAAGAGGTTAACGCGTAACAAAAACAAGTTACCACTGAAAAGATGTTGAATTTCAACCTACAAGAAAATCAAACCGAAGTATGTCTTTCCCAATCATATAAAAATGATGAAATATATGACCAAGACATCATTGCTCAAGTAGATAAACATGGGGTAATTAAGACAATTAGTGGTAAGGTTACCCAAAATCTAGAACAGCAACCTAATCTTACTATAACAAATTTTTTGTCGAAAAATGAAGTAAAATCTATATTATGTCATAGACTTTACATTTTAGTGATAGAGGTTCAAAAAAAAAAGAATAAAAAGATGTTTACCACTATAACCGGTAAACATCTTTTTTATATCCATCCCTTTTCTTCCGCAATCGTAATTGCTTCAATTCGGTTTTTCGCACTTAATTTTGTTAACACATCTGAAATATAGTTCCTCACAGTACCAGATGAAAGATACAACGTCTTCGCAATTTCATTTGCTGTTTTTCCCTCTTTTGCTAAGCGAAGCACATCTTTTTCACGATCTGATAACGGATTTTGTTCTTGCCATAGCCCAAACATTAATTCAGGAGAAATCTCTCGTTTCCCCTTCATCACATTACGAATCGCTGCCGCTAAATCTTCACTTGGACTATCCTTTAATAAATACCCATGAACCTCTGCTTTCATCGCTCTTTCAAAATAACCTGGGCGTGCAAATGTTGTTAAAATCATTATTCTACATGAAGATTTCTTCTTTTTCTGCAATTCTTCCGCAACATCCAACCCGCTCTGAATTGGCATTTCAATATCCATAATACTTACATCCGGCTGCAACTTTTCAATTAATTTTAAAGCTTCTTCACCGTTCTCTGCTTGCCCAACCACTTCAATGTCGTCTTCTAAATCAAGCAGAGCCCCGAGCGCTCCCCGAAGCATTCTTTGATCTTCAGCAATAATAATTCGAATCATGCTCTCACCTCATCTTTTCCTGTTCTAATTACAATTGGAACTTTCACTATTAAAATCGTCCCTGGATGCAGCGCCTTTAGTTCAAGTCCTCCATCAATAAGTGCCAGACGTTCTTTCATACCTAAGATACCATTCCCATCATGACTCTGCTTTTGTAATCCCACTCCATTATCTTTCACCTGCAAAATCAGTTCTCCTTGCGTTTCAAATAAAGAAACCGTACATGCCGTCGCCTTACTATGCTTTACAACATTCGTTACTGCTTCTCGCAAACACATCCCTAAAATATTTTGTTCAAGCGGTGATAATGCACTGCTATTCGCTTTCTGCTTTACCTCTAGTGAAATATTAGCAGCTTGCAGAATCGCCTTTATTTGCTCAAGCTCCTCTTCAACTGTAATCATTCGCATATCAGAAATTAATTCCCTAAGCTGCTTTAAAGCTATGCGCGATGTTTGCGTTATCTCCTTTGCCTCAAGACTAGCACGCTCTGGATTTTTCACAATCAGCTTCTCAACAAGCTGACTTTTTAAAGTAATAAGAGATAATGTATGTCCTAGCGTATCGTGAAGGTCCCTTGCAATTCGCTGACGTTCTTCACGTTTTACTAAATCTTTAATTTGTTCATTGGCTTCGTTTAATTGCATTTTCAACATTTTTTTTTGATTAAAGTTACGCATACCAAATGGTGTAAGAAGCATTAAGATAAACATTGGAATCATATTGATTAAACTAGTCTTGGTTAACTGATCTATATTCACAAATAAAAAAGTACCGATCATTACTACTAAAAGGGCAAGTAATACTCGAAATGATTTTTTTGTTGGTGCAAATCCTATTGCACTGGCAGTGTAAAATCCAAAAAATATCATAAATGGATTATAAATTGCAGAGAATATGAATATAATTACAATTTGAATACATGCCCATAAAATAAATGTCTCTTTAACAAAATAAAGTTGACGGTATGCAATGACAAAAACCACTAGCATACCGATTCCGGCTAAAAGCCTCCAACCCGATTCTTGCGTTAAATTGTAAATCGGAAATAGTAGATACACAAACCACATATATGGGAAAAAACCCATATGTTTTGGAAAAAATTCAAACTGCTTCTTTTCTGTCATTTATACCGCTTCCTGTCTCTTTCTTATATATATTGATATTACAACAAAGATAAGGAAATAACCTCCTAAAATCGCGATATTTTCCCATCCTATCGATTTACCATCAACAATATCCCAAGCACCACTTCCAAAATGGTATGTTGGTGTCCATTCTCCGATTGTTCTTAATACCTTTGGAAAAACTTCGATCGGCATCCATAAACCACCTAACACCGCTAAACTCATATTTAAAATGTTAGCAAGCCCCGCAGCTGCATCTGCTTTCTTAATGGAACCAATAACCGTTCCTAGCGCTAAAAATGGTGTGACACCTAGTAATAGCCACAATCCAGCACCAATCCATTGTCCTACCGTTAACTCTACGTTATTAATTAGCATACCTGCAATAAAGATCTCAAGTATTGAAAATGCATTTACCACCGTTTGAGAAATAATTTTAGCCGTTAAATATGCACCCTCTGGAAGTGGCGTAATTTTTAAAAGATGTGTCCACCCCTGCCCCTTTTCTTGTGAAAGTCTCACTCCGAAACTAAAAAGTGCTGTTCCTACAATACTGAAAGTAGCCATCGAAATTAAATAATGTGCTTTCCAAGCATCTCCGTTTTGTGGTACTTGAATAACATTCGTAAAAATGTAATAGAACATCACTGGCATTAATAGTGAGAAAAAGATAAATAATTTATTGCGGAATGTACGTAAAATCTCTATTTTGCATTGCATCCATAATGCTTTCATGCGATTCCCTCCTTTTGATTTGCAACAAACTGTTCAAACGCCTCGTCAAGGCTTCCACGTTCAACAGAAACATCTGTAATAGGTAAGCTCTTTTGATAAATTGCTTGCAATGTAGCATCCGTATCATCCGTTGTGAGAATAACACGCTGTTCATGAAACTGTACTGCTTTAACATGCGGTAATTCTTTCAGCAAATCTGTAGGGATTTTTTCTTTTGCATAAAATGAAATGGTTTTTTGAGAAATCGTTGCCTTCATTTCCTCTGGGGTCCCATCCGCAATGATTTTTCCGTTTGCAAATAATAAAATGCGATCTGATAGTGCATCAGCTTCTTCTAGATAATGCGTTGTTAAAATAATCGTTTTCCCTTCACTTGCTAACCTTCGAATTGTTTCCCAGAAAGCCTTTCTAGATGTGATGTCCATGCCTACAGTCGGTTCATCTAAAAATAATAAATCGGGATTTCCAGCAAGTGCGAGCGCAAAATTCAAACGTCTTTTCTGACCACCTGATAACTTTTCACACCGCTGTTTTTTTTCTGATTCTAAGTTTGATAACTGAAGCAATGTATCTTTTGCAACTGGATTCGTATAGTAACTACGAAACAAATCAATTGCCTCACCAACTGATATACTATCAATCACGCTCACCTCTTGCAGCATGGCACCAAAGCGATTGCGAACATCTCGATGCTTTGGACTTTTCCCAAATATAGAAACACTTCCTTCTGATGGATCCTTTAATCCAAGCATCATTGAAATCGTTGTTGTTTTCCCTGCACCATTTGGTCCAAGAAGCGCAACAATCTGCCCCTTCTCTACATGAAATGAAACATTATTTACAGCCTTTTTATGTTTAAATGTTTTTGAAACATTATTTACTTCAATAATCTTTTCCATCTCTCCACCTCCGTCATTCCTTATATTTACATTGTATAAATTGGAAGAGATGGAAAACAGTAAAATACGTCATGATATGAATATGACAATTGTCATAAAGTGAAAATTTCATAAGCAGGCAAGTTGATCTCTACAGATTATTAGCACTCACTAATTGGGTATTAACTGGCAGTTGATCTCTCACCTTCCTTCTCTGCTTTCTCCGAGTTTTGAGGGGGAAGTATTATTCTGGGGACTATCTCTATGAGATCACATCCCCCTTCGAAGCGCCCCAAAAAGCATATGAGCCGCACGCCAGTAGCAGGACAAAAATAAACATGATACAATCGTGTAAGATATATATTCGAGGAAGGACAGTGGTTTTTTTTATGATCATTCGTAATGAGAAGGATTTAGAAGGTTTACGAAAAATTGGCCGTGTTGTTGCGCTTGCACGTGAAGAAATGAAAAAGCAAGCGAAGCCAGGTATGACAACGAAAGAACTTGATTTGATCGGCAAAAAAGTATTAGATGAGCACGGTGCCATTTCTGCACCTGAAAAAGAATATGATTTTCCAGGTGTAACTTGTATTAGTGTAAATGAAGAAGTTGCCCACGGTATTCCAAAAGATCAAGCATTAAAAGAAGGCGACTTAGTAAACGTTGATGTGTCCGCGGCACTTGACGGTTATTATGCGGATACAGGTATTTCTTTTGTTCTTGGGCAAGATGAAGAAAAAGAAAAACTTTGCCAAGCTGCAGTAGACGCATTTTGGGCAGCAATGAAAAAAGTAAAAGCTGGTTCAAAACAAAACCAAATCGGTCGTGCAGTTTCTAACTTTGCCCATAAAAATGGCTATGCTGTTATCCAAAACTTAACAGGTCATGGTATCGGGCTTAGCTTACATGAGGCACCAAACCATATTTTAAGCTACTATGATCCAATGGATAACGCGCTTCTTAAAGATGGGCTTGTTATAGCTGTAGAGCCTTTCATTTCCATGAAAGCTGACCATATTATTGAACGCGGTGATGATGGCTGGACATTTGTAACACCAGATAAAAGCCTTGTTGCACAATGTGAACATACAGTTGTCGTAACACGTGGTGAGCCAATTATTTTAACTGAACTGTAAAGGATAAAAGGAATGCAAATAGCGTTCCTTTTTCTATACAAAAAAAAGAGAAATCAAACTGATTTCTCTTTTTTCATATGGATGCCTTACATCTACAGATGATCATCATGCAATGTGGAAACATGACAATTATCGTTTTCAAAAGGTTCTGGCATGAGAAAAAGAAACCCCACCATAGATTTCTTTTTCTCTTCTACATAATCTAAAATTTGGGTACACTAGACATGCAATTTAGGGGCTTTCAAAACAAGAAAGCAAACCTTTGTCTAAAATGATAGCATATACATTCTCTCTAAAAATATGCAAATATGCATATGGAACTATTCTATATAAATCTATTTTAATTTTTCGACATCTAATTGAAAAAGCGACGTGCAATTCTTTTCTCTCTGTTTTCATTTGGCTTTACTTTTATTTCTCAACCTAAACTGATTGAAAATACAAAAAAAAGAGATAAAATAAAGTCGTTATCCGTCTTCTTTTGTCATTCATATAGAATAGAAGAATAGGAGAGGAATATATGAAGAGAACATTGAAACAAAAAATAGTAAGCTCTTTGCTTGCTGCAACACTCGCTGTCAGCCTAGCTCCAATTGGACAAGCAAAAGCTGATTCCCCAACAGAAACTATCAAAACTCCATCTATTACAGGACAAGTTGATGCTAACCGCGCAATCGAACACATCCGTTTTTTATCAGAAACAATTGGCCCGCGCCCTGGTGGTACACAATCAGAAAAATGGGCTTCTCGCTATGTTGGGATGAAATTACAGTCAATGGGATATGAAGTAGAATATCAACCATTTTCTGTACCAGATCAATATGTCGGATTTATTGATTCTCCTTTATCTCGTTCAAAAAATTGGCAAGCAGGGGCTGCCCCGAATGCTTTAATTTCTACTGAGGCCGTTACCGCTCCCCTCATTTTTGTACCAAATGGGACAAACCTAAACGAAATTCCAAATGAGGTAAACGGGAAAATTGTCTTATTTGAAAGAGGTGCCACAGTAGCAGACTACAACAAACAAGTAGAAAATGCCGTTACAAAAGGTGCAAAGGGTGTCCTCTTATATAGTTTAATTGGCGGCCGCGGTAACTATGGACAAACTTTCAATCCAAGATTAACGAAAAAACAGTCAATCCCTGTATTCGGTCTTGCATATGCACAAGGTAATGCCTTCAAAGAGGAATTAACGAAAAAAGGGAGTGAAATCCTTTCTTTAAAAGCACGACATGAATCAAACCTACAATCTCTAAATGTTATCGCGAAAAAGAAACCAAAGAACAGCACTGGAAATGAAAAAGCTGTTATCGTAAGTTCCCATTATGACAGTGTTGCTGGAGCACCAGGAGCAAACGACAATGCCTCTGGAACCGGCTTATTATTAGAATTAGCTCGCGCATTTCAAAATGTAGAAACTGACAAGGAAATCCGTTTTATTGCTTTTGGATCAGAAGAAATGGGACTACTTGGATCTGAACATTACGTTGACAACTTATCACAAACAGAACGCGATCGTATTTTAGGTGTGTTTAATGCTGATATGGTCGCAACAAACTATGAGAAAGCAAAAAATTTATATGCAATGACTCTAGATGGATCTACGAATCTTGTAACGGATGCTGCACTAAATGCTGGTAAACAATTAAATAATGACCTTGTTCTTCAAGGAAAATTCGGTTCTAGTGACCATGTACCGTTTGCTTATGCTGGCATCCCTGCAGCTCTGTTCATTTGGATGGGAGTAGATAGCTGGGACCCGCTTATCTATCATATTGAAAAGGTATACCATACACCGCAAGATAACGTTCTAGAAAACATTTCACCTGAGCGTATGAAAATCGCTTTAGATGTCATTGGTACTGGCTTCTATGACATTCTCCAAAAACCAGTTGTACAAACCGGGGAAAAAGCAGCTTAATTATTACTAAAGTCACCCAAAATGGTGACTTTTTTTGTTGAGAAAAAATAAATATGCATAAAAGCATATTTATTTCGGGGTATTATCATGTAGAATACCAAATGTAAGAATAACGATTTTATCTAATAAGAAGGCATTTCTATTATAAAAAAACGATTCTTGCAGGTATATCAAATTTTGCCGGACTGGAAGAATTTGATGTTTTTGTTTCAAAAACAAAAGCTACCGCTGCAACCATTCAAGAACAAAACTTTACCAAATATTATTTCTAATTTCGCCATAAAAATAGCTATACAGTCATCCGAAACTTAATGGAACATGGCATTAATCATAAGCTTACATGAGGTACCAAATCCCATTCTAAGCTTATGCTTCAATAGATAATGCACTTCTTAAAGATGGTTTTTTTATCAATTTAGAGCCGTTTATCTCTGTGAAAGTTGACCATGTTATTCGCTGATTGAGCCCGATTTGAAAACGCTCTCTTTTCCCGATAAAAAAACCCCCTTCAGGTTGCATTCTTTCCTTCACCTTATCGTGAAGTTTTTTTGAATGCCTACCTAAAGGGAGTACTATCAATAGTAATTTTTTAATTTGTGTACTACTCAGATTACAGTGTAATCAATAATCTAACGCTTTTTTATTATTTTACTCGCTGACGAGCGAATAGAATTCCACCTAAAAGGAACAATACCATACCTCCAAGAATTGAAATCATTTCCGCTGATGTTCCTCCTGTGTTAGGAAGTAATGTCGGCTTATCATTTTCTGTAGTAGGTGGAACTTTTGAATCGTTATTTGTGTTTGGATCTTTCGGATCTGCGCTTGGATCTTTTGGATCTGCGCTTGGATCTTTTGGATCTGTGCTTGGATCTTTCGGATCTGTGCTTGGATCTTTTGGATCTGTGCTTGGATCTTTTGGATCTACGATTTTTGTATTCGTGATGTCATAACCATTTACTTCAGATTTGTATCCGTCTACTGCTTGTTCTTTTACTTCATACTTGTAAGCTACACCATTTTCATCATATGCTGCTAAATCTTTAAACGCATATTTCCATTCACTTGCTGCGCTTACTTCTTGTGTTGCGATTACTTTACCATTTTGTAGTAGGTCTACTTTGATCATTTCTGGACGTTCTTTCGCATTATCGTCTTTCCATGTTTTCTTACCACTAACTTCTGTTGTTTCTGTATTCTTGTAAGTGTTCGTAATCGTTGTTCCGTCTACCTTTGTTTCGTAGCCGTCTACTTTTACTTCACTTACTGTGTACTTGTACTCGTTTCCTTGTTCATCGTACTTCGGAAGATCCGTGAAGCTGAAATTCCAGTTACCAGCTTGATCAGCTTTCACTTCTTGGTTTTTGAACTCTTTACCATTTTGAAGTAGTTGAACTGTGATACTTTCTGGGCGTTTACCAAACTTATTGTTGTAATCGTCCCATACTTTCTTACCACTAACTTCTGTTGTTTCTGTATTCTTGTAAGTGTTCGTAATCGTTGTTCCGTCTACCTTTGTTTCGTAACCGTCTACTTTTACTTCACTTACTGTGTACTTGTACTCGTTTCCTTGTTCATCGTACTTCGGAAGATCCGTGAAGCTGAAATTCCAGTTACCAGCTTGATCAGCTTTCACTTCTTGTGTTTTCAACTCTGTTCCATTTTGAAGCAATTGAACTGTAATGCTTTCTGGGCGTTTACCAAACTTATTGTTGTAATCGTCCCATACTTTCTTACCACTAACTTCTGTTGTTTCTGTATTCTTGTAAGTGTTCGTAATCGTTGTTTCGTCTACCTTTGTTTCGTAGCCGTCTACTTTTACTTCACTTACTGTGTACTTGTACTCGTTTCCTTGTTCATCGTACTTCGGAAGATCTTTGAAGTTGAAATTCCAGTTACCAGCTTGATCAGCTTTCACTTCTTGTGTTTTCAACCCTGTTCCATTTTGAAGCAATTGAACCGTGATGCTTTCTGGGCGTTTACCAAACTTATTGTTGTAATCGTCCCATACTTTCTTACCACTAACTTCTGTTGTTTCTGTATTCTTGTAAGTGTTCGTAATCGTTATTCCTTCTACTTTTGTTTCATAGTCTTTAACTTTCACTTCACCTACTGTGTACTTGTACTCGTTTCCTTGTTCATCGTACTTCGGAAGATCTTTGAAATCGAAGTTCCAGTTACCAGCTTGGTCAGCTTTCACTTCTTGTGTTTTCAACTCTGTTCCATTTTGAAGCAATTGAACTGTAATGCTTTCTGGGCGTGTGTTGAACTTGTTGTTGTAGTCATCCCATACTTTTTGCCACTCAGTTCTGTTTTGTCTGTGTTTTTGTAAGTGTTCGTAATCGTTGTTCCTTCTACCTTTGTTTCGTAGCCGTCTACTTTTACTTCACCTACTGTGTACTTGTACTCGTTTCCTTGTTCATCGTACTTCGGAAGATCTTTGAAATCGAAGTTCCAGTTACCAGCTTGGTCAGCTTTCACTTCTTGTGTTTTCAACTCTGTTCCATTTTGAAGCAATTGAACTGTAATGCTTTCTGGGCGTGTGTTGAACTTGTTGTTGTAGTCATCCCATACTTTTTGCCACTCAGTTCTGTTTTGTCTGTGTTTTTGTAAGTGTTCGTAATCGTTGTTCCTTCTACCTTTGTTTCGTAGCCGTCTACTTTTACTTCACCTACTGTGTACTTGTACTCGTTTCCTTGTTCATCGTACTTCGGAAGATCTTTGAAATCGAAGTTCCAGTTACCAGCTTGGTCAGCTTTCACTTCTTGTGTTTTCAACTCTGTTCCATTTTGAAGCAATTGAACCGTGATGCTTTCTGGGCGTTTACCGAACTTATTGTTGTAATCATCCCATACTTTCTTACCACTTAGCTCTGTTGTTTCCGTATTTTTGTAAGTGTTCGTAATTGTTGTTCCTTCTACCTTTGTTTCGTAGCCGTCTACTTTTACTTCACCTACTGTGTACTTGTACTCGTTTCCTTGCTCATCGTACTTTGGTAGATCTTTGAAATCGAAGTTCCAGTTACCAGCTTGATCAGCTTTCACTTCTTGTGTTTTCAACTCTGTTCCATTTTGAAGCAATTGAACTGTGATGCTTTCTGGGCGTTTGCCAAACTTGTTGTTATAATCGTCCCATACTTTCTTACCATTTAGTTCTGTTTTGTCTGTATTTTTGTAAGTGTTCGTAATCGTTGTTCCTTCTACCTTTGTTTCGTAACCGTCTACTTTTACTTCACCTACTGTGTACTTGTACTCGTTTCCTTGTTCATCGTACTTTGGTAGATCTTTGAAATCGAAGTTCCAGTTACCAGCTTGGTCAGCTTTCACTTCTTGTGTTTTCAACTCTGTTCCATTTTGGAGCAATTGAACCGTGATGCTTTCTGGGCGTGTGTTGAACTTGTTGTTGTAGTCGTCCCATACTTTCTTACCATTTAGTTCTGTTTTGTCTGTATTTTTGTAAGTGTTCGTAATCGTTGTTCCTTCTACTTTTGTTTCGTAGTCGTTTACTTTTACTTCACTTACTGTGTACTTGTACTCGTTTCCTTGTTCATCGTACTTTGGTAGATCTTTGAAGTTGAAATTCCAGTTACCAGCTTGATCAGCTTTCACTTCTTGTGTTTTCAACTCTGTTCCATTTTGAAGCAATTGAACCGTGATGCTTTCTGGGCGTTTACCAAACTTGTTGTTGTAGTCGTCCCATACTTTCTTACCATTTAGTTCTGTTTTGTCTGTATTTTTGTAAGTGTTCGTAATCGTTGTTCCTTCTACTTTTGTTTCGTAGTCGTTTACTTTTACTTCACTTACTGTGTACTTGTACTCGTTTCCTTGTTCATCGTACTTTGGTAGATCTGTGAAGTTGAAATTCCAGTTACCAGCTTGGTCGGCTTTTACTTCTTGTGTTTTCAACTCTGTTCCATTTTGAAGCAATTGAACCGTGATGCTTTCTGGGCGTTTGTTGAACTTGTTGTTGTTGTCATTCCATATCTTCGTTCCTGAAACAGATATAGTTTTCACTTTATTTGGAATATCCAGTTCGACTCCATTTTCAGCATCTGATTTTATTTCAAACTCTACTTTTTTCTGAGGATCGAAATCAATATAGTCTGGAGCCGAAACTTCTTGCACATAATATTTGCCTGGTGATAATTTAGGAGTTTCAACTATCCCTTTTTCATTTGTTTTATATTCGCCCCCAACTTGTTCACCAGACTCTTTATACAACTTAAACGAAACATTCGGGATTACTTTTTCTTTATTTCCTTCAATATGTTTAACAATTTTTAGCTTTCCTTTTGGAACCTGGTTACCTTCAGCACCACCACCAGCTGCCATATTTTCGACCGAGTGACTACCTGAATCAGTAACTGGTTCTTTGTCTAGAACTTGGTAATCAATCGTATAATCATTCTTAAAGAATTCTTGCTTCTTTCCGGCTTCCGTTATAGTAGCTGTATAAGCAATCGAAAAGGAGGTAAGATTTGCTTTATCCTTATAAAGCAAAACTTTAAATGTGGTATCACTAGTAAACGTAATCTTTCCATAACCTTGAGATTCAAACTCTTGCAGTGATAAATTTTGACGGCCTAGATCACTATTAATATCTATCCTGAAACTATCCTTATTAAGTGTTTGACCTTCTTGCAAACGATCAGACACAACAATATCACGACTTAGCTTTTCTTTATTTAGGTTTATATTCAAGAACCAACGTACTTCATCGTCCCCTGAGAGCATATCACCAGTTTTATAAAAAAATGGTCCCTCTCCAGGCTCTGTACCACCACCACCTTTTGGGCCGGTAATTGTTACAGCTTGTTTATCTACATTTGTACCGAAATTTGTTTCAATTTCTTTCTTTTCATCAGTTCCTACTTGAGTAGCTTGCACTCTAAAATTTAAATACCCTGTAATATTTTCATATGCATCTACTTTTTCATTAAATGTACATACCACAGTACCTGACGTTACTTTACAAGTACCATAATCACCTAAATTAAACGTTGTACTCATGCCGCTTAATTCTGGAGGCAGCGTTAATGTTAATGTGTCTCCAGGTTTCAGCCTAACTCCATCTTTTTCACTGAAGTTTACAGTTACTTTGGTCAGTTCTCCGCTCTGTAAATCTGTTTTATCAATCTTAAAGCTATCCACAAGTCCTAATGTATTTAACTCTTGTGCATTTGCGATTATAGGCATTAAACTCTGACCTATAGTAAACATCAAAATCATTATAATCGAAAAAATCGAAGTTATTCTTTTTAAATACATACTTTGTGTGATTCCTCCCTATAAAATTGAATGCATATAAATCCTAATACAAACATACTATGACAAAGATTCTATTATTCAATGTCATTAAGCTATTTTCCTTAAATATGTTTGATAGCTATTATCATCTTTTTCTCTTTGTCAACTCTTCTATTACTTAGTGACTTGAAATTTGCTTTTTATATAGGCTCATCTAATTTCTCCAACATGTCCAAACTGTGTTATTTCTGGTCTATATTGTTTACCAAAAATAGATAAAGGAATTCAAATTACCAAAACACATGAACAGGTCATAGGACAACTTCAAAGTCAGGAGAAGACAATTCAACAAGCATTCACGATAAAGCTCATGACCGCCATTCATCTTATTTATTATGCTGTAGAGGTTTCAAAACTTCTCCATATCCATCGCGGAACGATCGCTCAGTACGTAAAAGTTTTCAGTGCGGACAAGTATAAGCAAGCTACTTCATAGTAAATATGCATTTGACCACCTTCCACACTTATCCTCCTGAAAAATAACAAGAAGTACAGCGTACAATCGAATTTAGCACACCGGCCGAAGAAAGTTATGGATGTGAAACGTGCTAGGATACTCGTACTCTAAAGGATGTCATTGAAGATATGTCTTCGTTTTCTGTCATCATGAGTCGAAGTAAAATTAGCCATATGTTAAAACATTTTATGTTTCGTTACACAACTGAACTACACACCGAAACAATCTGACAAGAAAAACAAGAAGCGTTCCAATATAAGCGCTATATGATTAAAAACGCTCCGAACCAAGTATTGTTTACCTATGAAGATAAAAGTCCTATTCTCCAAATCTGAATACAATGGAACGAATTTTGGGGGTAACTAAAAAAGAGTTTTACTGGAAACTAATTACATGTGAATCATGCGGAAATATGAAATTCAGCCTTTTTATTTTTGGAGTCTATAAATGAGTGTCGAGAAAAAGTAATTTGCCTAATAGATCTATGACTATGTCGAAGAATTAAAATGAACTTATACATACATTTCACTTACTCGCTAAGAAGCGTTAGCTTTTCTAAGGTGACATTACATTTTAACATCGAGAAATTTATATATATAAGTGATGATAATATCAAAATTGAGAGATTTATATCCTTTCATTATTTTTATCAAATCATGAAAACTTTAGTTGGACTATATGTACTATTTTAGACATAAAATCCCTAGTTTTTTGACTAGGTTGGAAGTTTTCATGATTAATTACTAATTTGTGTAGATACTTGGTTAGATGCAGTGTTAGTTTAGTGTTTCGCATGGTTGTAACAATGTTATTCACAACGATTACACCATTTCCTGGTAACATTCCATCAACTAATACGACATGTACGGCTTTTTGATGAATTTACCCCCCAACAACCTATTATTCTAGAATCATTCTAAAAAAGCAATAGTTAATTGGTGATTTTCTATTTTCCTTTTATCACCACAACATATTTTTGTCACATACATTAGAGTAAAAAACTGCAACAGAAAAAGAGATAGCTTTGCCATCTCTTTTTCTGTTGCAGCTTCCTGTTATTAAGCCATACGTGAGGTTCTCCCTATATGACTTTTCGGTGTGCTTCTTTCTTTGACGTCTGATCAGTCTATAGACCGATCAGACGTTTTATATCAACTTGTATATCATTTATAAACAAAAATAGGTATCTTTTTTCCTATTACATTTTCTCTGGCGCAGATACACCAACTAATGCTAATGCATTTTGAAGTGTGATGCGTACTGCACGCATTAATTCGTAACGAGCTTTACTTAATTCTAAGTTATCTTGGTTTAATACTTTTTCTGCATTGTAGAAGCTATGAAGCGTAGCTGCTAATTCAAACGCATAGTTTGTAATGCGGTGTGGCAGACGCTTTTGCGCTGCTTCAGCAACTGCCGCTGGGAATTCACCAAGTTTTTTCAGTAAGTCTACTTCTTTTTCAGAAGCAACAAGTTTGTAGTTTACATCTCCGCTTGCAGTTAATCCAAGCTCTTCACCTTGACGAAGGATGCTGCATACACGTGCATGAGCGTATTGTGCATAGTATACAGGGTTTTCGTTAGATTTTGATACCGCTAAGTCCATATCAAAGTCTAAGTGAGAGTCACCGCTGCGCATTGCAAAGAAGTAACGCATTGCGTCCACGCCTACTTCTTCCATTAGCTCACGAAGTGTAACGGCTTTACCTGTACGCTTACTCATTTTTACTTTTTCACCATTTTGGTATAGTTGTACCATTTGGATGATTTCTACTTCTAACGTCTCTTTATCGTAACCAAGCGCTTGAATTGCAGCTTTCATACGAGGAATGTAGCCGTGGTGGTCAGCACCCCAAATGTTGATTAATTTATCAAATCCGCGCTCTAATTTATCACGGTGATACGCGATATCTGGCGTTAAGTATGTGTAAGAACCATCATTTTTAATTAATACACGGTTTTTATCATCACCATAAGTCATAGAACGGAACCAAGTTGCTCCGTCTTCTTCAAATATTTCATCACGCTCTTTTAATACTGCAAGAGCTTGATCAATCTTTCCGTTTTTGTATAGTGATGTTTCAGAGAACCATACATCAAACTTAACACGGAAGCTTTCTAAGTCTTTTTGAAGTTTTGCTAATTCGTATTTCAAACCGTACTCACGGTAGAATTCATAGCTTTCTTTCTCATCAGCTTTTGCATAACGGTCGCCAAACTCTTCAGCTAAGCGTTGTCCGATTCCGATGATATCCCCACCATGGTATCCGTCTTCTGGCATTTCTTTTTCTAAACCTAATGCTTGCATGTAACGAGCTTCAACAGAAAGCGCTAAGTTATGAATTTGGTTACCGGCGTCGTTGATGTAGTATTCACGAGATACATCATATCCTGCTTTAGCTAATACGTTACATAACGTATCACCTACTGCCGCACCACGTGCATGTCCTAAGTGAAGGTCACCTGTTGGGTTTGCAGATACGAACTCAACTTGTACTTTTTCACCTTTACCAGTATCCGTCTCACCATAAGCCTCACCAGCATTAACAATCGCTGAGATTAGATCTGTTAAGTAGCTGTTATCCATGTAGAAGTTAATAAAACCAGGACCAGCAATTTCAATCTTTTCAATAGAAGCTTTTGCTTTATCGAAGTTTGCAATTAATTCTTCTGCAATCATACGAGGAGCTTTTTTTGCTACGCGCGCAAGCTGCATTGCCATGTTTGTAGAGAAATCACCATGTGTTTTATCTTTTGGGGATTCTAATACAACGTTTGGAATTTGTTCTTCTGTTGCTAATTCTGCTTTTAATACGGCAGCTTTAATTTCTTCTTTAATCAATTCTTTTACTTGTTCTAAAGAGTTCATTATTTTGCCTCCTTCAAATTAATCGTAATTGTATATCGGCCAGCTTCTTGTTCACCCAGAAGCAATGCGTACGTTAAAAAGAGTTGTCCTTTTTTCTTCTCGTCCGACCATTTAAAAAGAACGTTATCAGTTTTCGTTTGCAATGCAAACGTACCAAGCTCACTCGTATACGTACCAGTTGTCCATTCACCTTTCACATGCGTCTGACGCATCGAAACAGCACCTGAACGCATAATAAGAACTTGTTCACCTTGAATTTTAATGATTGTCTTTACTTCGCCTTGTTCGTTCGGCTCTTGAAACGTTACATATGTACCTTGACCTTTTACATAGTATTGACCATTTGCCTCAAAAGCAACGGTCTCCTTTCGTGCCCCTTCACGGATTTCTGTTACGAAATGAACGTGTACTGGCAAGCCTGCAAGTTGTTTCTCCACGTCTTGCACACCTTTCAACATGTTATAGATATTAAATAAACTTTATAATAAATCACTTTTTCTATCATATCAAAAAAAACCTCTGTCTGTCTGCTGAAAAATCAGGAAAACCCTGTTTCAAAAAAACAATTTATAAAGATCTATCTCCTATGATAAAATATCTTTCAAATCTAAATTTTCTTTCATTAAAAGGAGATGTGGCAAATGATACCGCCAAAGTTAAAAAAGGGAGATGAAATCCGAGTTATTTCACCGTCTTCTAGTTTAAGTATTGTTTCAGACTATAACCGAAAGCTTGCTATGAAACGACTAGCAGCCATGGAATTTCGCGTTACATTTTCAAAAAACGCGGAAGAAATTGACCGTTTTACTTCCTCCTCTATTTCTTCCCGTATCCATGACCTTCACGAAGCTTTCGCTGATCCAAGCGTAAAAGCAATCTTAACAACACTTGGAGGATATAATTCCAACGGGCTACTGAGCCATATAAATTACGACTTAATTGGCAGCAATCCCAAAATTTTATGTGGTTATTCTGATATTACTGCTTTAGGTAATGCAATTTATGCAAAGACTGGTCTGATTACATATTCGGGTCCCCACTTCTCTTCATTCGGAATGGAGAAAGGGCTTGATTATACAATAGATTACTTTTTAAAATGCATGACTTCTGAAGAGCCGGTAGAAATACAGCCTGCTGAAACGTGGAGCGATGACCCTTGGTATACGGATCAAGAAAAGCGAACTTTCTTCCAAAATGAAGGTTATATCTCCTTGCATGAAGGTGAAGCAGTTGGAAAAATTATTGGTGGTAATATGAGTACCTTTAATTTGTTGCAAGGCACAAAATATATGCCAAGCTTCCGAGATAAAATATTATTTTTAGAAGAAGACTCTTTAACTGGAAAAGCTACAGTTAAGACTTTCGATCGTTACTTACACTCTCTCATCCAACAACCAGATTTTGAGCATGTAAAAGGCATTGTACTTGGAAGACTACAAAAAAATTCTGAAGCTGTCATAGAAGATATTCAAGAAATGATTTATTCAAAACAAGAACTGTCCCATATTCCTGTAATTGCAAATGCTAACTTTGGGCATACAACCCCAATTTTCACTTTCCCAATTGGCGGACGCGCAGAAATTATTTCTAGTCAAACAAACACATCTATTACAGTTTTAACACATTAAAAAAGGAGCGTACAATTCGCCCCTTTTACACTTTCTGTAATTTCTTTAAAGCCCTTTCTGGGATTTCTTCTTTTGAAACTTCAGCCCAGCCTTTCCCCTGCATGCCTTTCGCGTAAATTTTTATAAAATCACCTGAGTGCAATTGATGGTTCACCATCTTTTTAATTGTTTGCTGTTTCCCGTTCTCTGAGTAACCATTTAATGTATATAAATATTCATCGTCTATTTTCTCGGCCTTATTTATAACCGCATAATAATCTTGTATTTCTTTATTTGAAAAGAAGTTATCGACAAACGCCTGAACACCTTCTGTTTTTGTTTGTAAATAATACGCCGTACCACCTAAAATAATGGCAAATACAGCCAACACTTTTATTACCAATTTCATACATGTCCTCCTATTTATATATCCTTCTGATTAATCACATATTGATATCTGTATTATACAGAATAGGACATACTATACACCATTGAAATGTATTACACTTTCCTTACACAATTGTAAGGAAAAATGTTTGTAGTATGTTCTTAATAAAAAAATTTTCCGTTTAAACAATTTTTGTATTATTATTGAATAATACAAATTTTTATAATAAATATCAAAAAGGAGACAGTTTTCAAATGGCTATCTTACAAGGTTTAGCACTACTACTCGTTGTACTTTTTCTTTTCACACTGTTTAGCTACCGCGCTCCTTATGGAATGAAAGCAATGGGTGCTTTAGCCAACGCTGCAATTGCAAGTTTTCTTATTGAAGCATTTCATCGTTATATCGGTGGAGAAATGTTTCATAACAGCTTTCTGCAATCGGTTGGACAAGCATCAGGTAGTATGAGCGGTGTCGCAGCTGCAATTTTAGTGGCACTCGCAATCGGTGTATCTCCTGTATACGCTGTTTTAATCGGTATTGCCACAAGCGGATTTGGTATTTTACCAGGATTTTTTGCTGGGTATGTTTGTGCCTTTGTCGTGAAATTCCTCGAGAAAAAATTGCCAGCTGGCGTAGAGTTCCTTGCAATTTTATTCATTGCAGCACCACTTTCACGCGGAATGGCTATGCTCATGGATCCCGTTGTAAATGCAACACTTGGAAAAATTGGTTCCATTATTTCAATCGCAACTACAGAAAGCCCGGTTATTATGGGGATTATGCTCGGCGGGCTCATCACAGTTATCTCTACATCTCCATTAAGCTCCATGGCTCTAACTGCGATGCTTGGTTTAACAGGTTTACCAATGGCTATTGGTAGTCTTGCAGTAGCAGCCTCTGCTCCAATGAACTTTATTTTCTTTAAACGTTTAAGGATTTGTTCAAAGAAAGATACAATCGCTGTCGCAATTGAACCATTAACACAAGCTGATATTGTCGCAGCGAATCCAATTCCAATTTATACAACAAACTTTGTTGGTGGTGCACTTGCTGGTATTATTACCTCCCTATTCCAACTTGTAAACAATGCACCCGGTACGGCATCACCAATTCCAGGACTCCTTGTTCTCTTTGGATTCAACGATGGAATAAAAGTAGCGATTGCAGCTATATTATGTGGAATTGTTACCACAATTATCGGTTACATCGGAACTATTATTTTCCGTAAGTACCCAATTCGTTCCGCTGATGAAATTCGCGGAATCTCTACAGAAGAAAAAGTTGCATAAAAAAGAGGAGCTAGTCCCACTAAATGGGACTAGCTCCTCTTTTAATACAGATTGTTTGCAGCTGGTTTTCGAATTTTAAAGAACGGTCGATATGTTGTGTCGAATCGTCGATATCGATGCTGCAAATCGGCTAGAATGCTCGGTGGCTTCGCTTCTTCCTACGAGGCAAAAGTCGCCTCTACGTCTGAAGCTCCATCCCCCTCCCATTCTGAACGAGCCGTTTCCGCTTTTATTTTTATCTAGCTACAACGGCTAGAATGCTCGGTGGCTTCGCTTCTTCCTGCGAGGCAAAAGTCGCCTCTGCGTCTGAAGCTCCATCCCCCTCCCATTCTGAACGAGCCGTTTCCGCTTTTATTTTACCCAACCAAGAAGCATTTCCCGCACGAATTTGCTTGCTGCGATTGGTGTTTGATCACTATGATCATAGACTGGAGCTACTTCTACTAAGTCTGCTCCAACTACTTTTATATTTGAATTTGCAATTGCTACGATGGAATCTAATAGTTCTTTCGACGTGATACCACCAGCTTCTAATGTTCCTGTTCCAGGAGCATGCGCTGGATCTAATACGTCGATGTCAATTGTGACATAAACTGGGCGTCCTGCAAGCTTTGGTAATACTTCTTTCAACGGTTCTAACACGTCAAATTTGTATAGGTTCATGCCCACTTCTTTTGCCCATTCGAATTCTTCTTTCATTCCAGAACGAATTCCGAAAGAATATACGTTTTCCGGACCAATTAAATCACACACTTTACGAATTGGTGTAGAGTGAGATAAAGGCTCTCCTTCATATGACTCGCGCAAATCAGTATGAGCATCCATATGAATGATTGCTAAATCCGGATATTTTTTTGCCATTGCCTTAAAAATTGGCCAAGACACTAGGTGCTCACCGCCAAGACCTAGTGGAAACTTACCGGCATCCAATAGTTTTGTTACATATTCTTCAATCATGTCTATACTGCGTTGTGGATTTCCGAATGGTAGCGGAATATCACCAGCATCAAAATATTTTACATCTCCTAGTTCACGATCTAAATATGGACTGTACTCTTCTAGTCCAATTGATACTTCACGAATACGTGCAGGACCAAAACGAGAGCCTGGACGGTAACTTACTGTCCAATCCATTGGCATCCCATAAATTACTGCCTCTGCATCTTCAAAACTTGGATGACTTTTAATAAATACTTTACCTGAATAAGCTTCATCAAAACGCATATTCTTTTCCTCCTTATGTGGAACTTAAGGTATCCCAACCTTTCATTATTTCTCAAATTTGGAGTGCTATACTCCTCTTTCTCGATTTACCTCAATCTTCTTTTAGCGATAGAAGATTATTTTATTATAATAGCGTCAGCAGCTAGCATGTCCGTTCTATCGCACACCTTGAATGAGCTGCTTCCGCTTTTCTATTTGTCCAGCTGCTGCGGCTAGAATACTCGGTGGCTTCGCTTCTTCCTACGAGGCAAAAATCGCCTCTACGTCTGAAGCTTCATCCGCCTCCTATTCTGAACAAGCCGCCTCCGCTTTTCTATTTAAGTAAGTCTCCAACAAATTTCGGTAATACGAATGCTGCTTTATGCAGTTCTTTTGTGTAATATTTCGTTTCAATTTCGTGGAAACGCTCTTCGCTTACTTCTAATGGATCGTGTTCTTTAGATCCAATTGTAAATGTCCACATTCCACTTGGATATGTTGGGATATTCGCTGTGTATAAACGTGTAATTGGGAAGATTTCTTTAACGTCTTTAAACACAGTTGAAATTAATTCTGGTGTAAACCAAGGGTTATCCGTTTGAGCAACGAAAATACCGTCTGCTTTTAACGCTTTAGAGATTCCAGCATAGAATCCTTTTGTAAATAAGTTTACTGCTGGTCCTACTGGCTCTGTAGAGTCAACCATAATTACGTCATATTCATTTTCACTTTCCGCGATGTGTAAGAAGCCGTCTCCTACTTTCACTTCAACACGTTCGTTATCTAGAGCACCCGCAATTGATGGTAAGTACTGTTTAGAGTACTCGATTACTTTACCGTCGATTTCAACAAGTGTTGCTTTCTTTACACTTGGGTGCTTTAATACTTCACGGATTACACCGCCATCGCCACCGCCAACAACTAATACGTTCTCAGGGTTTGGATGTGTAAATAAAGGTACGTGCGCTACCATTTCATGATACACAAACTCGTCCTTCTCTGTTGTCATAACCATACCATCTAAAATAAGCATGTTTCCAAATTCTTCAGTTTCAACCATATCAAGCTTTTGAAATTCTGTTTGCTCCGTATGTAATGTGCGGTTAATACGCGCCGTAATTCCAAAATGTTTTGTTTGTTTTTCAGTGAACCATAGTTCCATCGTACAATCACGCCTTTCATTGCAAATTTATAATAGGGACATCATTAATGTCCCCTAACAAAAATAAAACAAAACATACAAAATGTATAGTTAAAAGTACAAAAATACCGAAAATATATTTTGGTAAAATTACTTTCGTTCATAAATTGCAAAAACACTATATTTAACAATAAAGAAAACCCTTTCTTATGAAAGGGTTTCTGTCTCTGCGTTTATAGTTTCTTTAACAGGAAGTAAAATCATCACACAACCAACTAAAACAACAATTCCTCCAACTAAAAACGGACTTTGCGGTGAAATCGCATGACCGATAATTCCTGATAAAATTGGTGCAATTGCTCCGCCAAGCCAACGAACGAAATTGTATACGCCGGATGTAATAGATCTTTCATAAGGTGAAATATCCATGACATAGCTTGTATATAAAGCGTTATTTAGTCCAGATGCTAATCCTGATAATACAATAAGAACAATTTGTAACCACATAACTTTCACAAAGAATAATGCAATTAACAAAATCGCAAATACAAATAAACTAAAACGTAGCAATGCTTTCGGCTCATATTTACCTTCCAGTTTATGTGCTAATATCGCAGATCCGTATGCTAGCGCTAAACCCCATCCACAAAATACAAAACCAAGCTGAATTGCTGATAAATGCATAATAAGTGGTGAATATGCTAACACAACGAAAAATCCATAATAATATAACATGCCTGAAATAGCACCTTGCATAAACGGTTTATATTTAATCAAGTTAAGTAATTCCCCTACACCAGCTGCTTTACGCTTTACTTTTCGCTCCGGTTCTTTTACAAAAAAGAAAACAAGAATAAATGCTAGTAAAATTAAAAGACTTGTCGCGAAAAATGGATAACGCCAAGAATATCCGCCGAGTAAACCACCTAATAATGGACCACCGGCCATCCCTAAACCGATTGCCGCCTCATATAAACCAACCGCTTCATGTACTTCTTTACTAAGTGCAATTAATAATGTCATCGCTGTTGCGAAGAACATCGCATTACCTAATCCCCATCCTGCACGGAAAAGAGATAACTGTGTAATTGTTTGTGATACACCGCATATAAAAGCGAACACAGTTACAATTGCGAGACCAATCGTCATCATTCTCTTATCACCAAACCGCGCTGCGAATAAACCAGCTGGCAGCATCATAATTGCCATCGTTAAAATATAAGCTGTAAATAACATCTCCACTTGCCAATGTGTTGCCCCTATCTTCTCAGCAATAATGGGCAAAATAGGATCGACTACTCCGATGCCTGAAAAGGCAAGAAAAGTAGCCAACACTGTAATTAATCTTCCGAATTTTTGTTGGCTCTCCATATTCATTACTCTCCTTTTGTTTCATCCAAAAATCTAGTTGCACGCTCTAAACTATTCTCTAATTCTGCTTTCACGCGCTCCATTTGTTTCATTTTTGTATCTAGCGTTTGTACTTGTTTCTCGAGCATATTCTTAATTTCTCGAATCACATCGCGATCACGTGGATTGTCACTATTTCGTCTTTGCTCCATGCGCTCTTTTAACGATAAGAAATGCTGCATTTCTTGAAGTGTGATTCCTAGTACTTCTTTCGCCTCTACAATCTTTTTAATACGGACAATATCCTCATCCGTATAAAGGCGAATGTTTCCTTCACTGCGCTCCGGTGGATGAATTAAACCAATTTCCTCATAATAACGAAGTGTACGTTTTGTTAAACCAACTTGCTTTGTTACTTCATCGATCTTATACATGTATATTCCCCCTTCCATCACATTATTACATTTTACGTTAACGTTAACTTTTATGCAACTGTTATGTTTTTGTAAATGTTTGACATATAGATTGTATTTTATTCACTACAGTTTCATAATGAAAGAAATGAACTTATAAGGAGATTTTCAAATGAAACAACCACTTATTTTTGCCCATCGTGGGGTTAAAGGTACACATCCAGAGAATACAATGATCGCTTTCCAAGAAGCGGAGCGCGTTGGTGCCCACGGCATCGAACTTGATATTCACCTTTCGAAAGATGGTGAGCTTGTTGTAATTCACGATGAAACTGTTGATCGTACAACAAATGGAACTGGATTGGTCTCTGAAAAAACAGTAGCAGAATTACAAGTTCTTGATGCGGGTAGCCATAAAAACCCTTCTTTCCACGAAGCGAAAATCCCAACCTTACGTGAAGTATTCATTTGGTTATCTACGACAAATTTACAGTTAAACATTGAACTAAAAACAGATGTAATTCACTATCCAAATATCGAGGAGAAGGTTGTGGATCTTGTTCGTGAATATCATCTTTCTAATCAAATTATATTCTCATCTTTTAATCATGAATCTGTTTCTTCTCTTGCAGAACTCGCACCTGAAATTCCAAGAGCCATCTTATATGATGAACCAATTGCCGATCCACTTGCTGAAGCGAAGAAAAGAGAAGCAGCCGGATTACACCCTAACTTTCAGCTACTAACAAAAGAATTTGTGCAAACTGCACAGCAGCAAGGCTATGTATTCCGCCCCTATACAATCAATGAATATAAAGATTTACAAACTATGATTGATTACGGCGTAGATGTTATTATTACAGATTGGCCTATGCGTGCTTTTGAGCTCCTTTCTTAAGAAAGGAGCTCTTTTTTGTTTTGTGTTTAAAATACGAAAAAACCCTCAATACTAGTAAAGTGAAACTTTAATCAACGAGGGATTCCTGCCCTTGAATAGCAAGGTAAAAGTATATGATGAGGGGATGAAAAAGATGGGCCAAACTGTAAATCCAAAACTTCAAAAATATAAACGTCTTTTCTTCACCGCACTTTTTTCATGCGTACTTTTTTTCGTTTTTTCTTTTTTTATTATCATCATAGCAGCAAAGATTATGGGGCCGCCCCCCATCGTCGTTCCGCAAACAAGCACCTTTTATGCGAATGATGATACTGTAATGGGACAAAGTAATGGGATACAAAAACGCTATAGCGTATCTCTTGATCAAATTTCTCCTTATATAAGAAAAGCGACACTTTCTATCGAAGACCAACGATTCTATGATCATCATGGCTTCGATATAAAACGAATTATCGGCGCAATCATTGCCGATATAAAAGCAATGGCAAAAGTTCAAGGTGCTAGTACCATTACGCAGCAATACGCCCGTAATCTATATTTAGATCATGATAAGACTTGGAAACGAAAAGCATTAGAAGCAATATATACGATTCGTCTTGAGGTCAATTACAACAAGAATCATATTTTAGAAGGGTATTTAAATACGATTTATTACGGACACGGTGCTTATGGTATTGAAGCCGCTTCTCGTCTTTACTTTAATAAATCTGCTAGTGACTTAACATTAGCAGAGGCAAGTATGTTAGCTGGTATCCCAAAAGGTCCCAGTGTATACTCTCCCTACTTAAAGGAAGAACGGGCAAAAACACGACAATCAATCATTTTAGATGAAATGGTAGAGCAAGGTTATATTACAAAGGGGCAAGCATCCTCTGCAAAAAAAGAGAAGCTTACGTTTGCTTCATTAGAAACAAAAGAAGTAGCACAAATAGCCCCTTATTTCCAAGACACTGTGCAAAACTCGCTTCTTCACGATGTTGGACTAGATGAACAAACATTGCACCGTGGTGGACTTCGTATTTACACCACGCTTGATCAGAAGCTACAAACAATAGCGGAGCAAGCTGTAAAAGATACGATTCCGGAAACGACAAATATACAAACGGCTCTTATTTCAATGAATCCGAAAACAGGAGAAGTAGCAGCTCTTGTGGGCGGAAAAGATTATAAAGAGAGTCAATTTAACCGAGCGACTCAAGCATCTCGTCAACCAGGATCCACCTTTAAGCCGTTTCTATATTACGCTGCACTTGAAAAAGGATTTACACCAGCAACTCGCTTAAAAAGTGAATATACAGTATTTACATTAGGCGACGGTGTTTCTAAATATAAACCAAAAAATTATAAAGACTACTACGCCGATGATTTTGTAACGATGGCGCAAGCTCTTGCAGTATCAGATAACGTATATGCCGTGAAAACACATTTATTTTTAGGAGAAGACTCCCTTGCGAAAACCGCTAAACAATTTGGTATTACAAGTTCACTAAAAGATGTACCATCTCTTGCACTTGGTACTTCCCCTGTAAAACCAATTGAAATGGTAAGTGCGTATAGCATGTTTGCGAACGGCGGGAAGCAAGTTAAACCCACCCTTATTCGCCGCGTTGTCGATAACGAAGGAAACATTTTATATGATGCGCATTTAGAAAGTAAACAGGTGCTCGATAAAAACAATACGTTTGTAATGGAAGAGATGATGACGGGAATGTTCAATAAAAATTTGAGTGGCTATGCCTCCGTTACAGGACAATCCCTTCTTCAAAAACTATCGCGCACATACGCAGGGAAATCTGGATCCACAGAAACGGATAGTTGGATGATTGGCTTTACTCCGCAAATTGTAACCGGTGTTTGGGTCGGGTACGATCAGCCTAAATCCATCTCAAATCCGGCAGAGCAAGGATACGCCAAGAAGATTTGGGCCGATACAATGGAAAATGGGCTAGACGGTCAGCCTAAAAAAGATTTCAAACAACCAAGTGACGTCATTGCTGTAAATATCAATCCCGAAAATGGAAAAATCGCAACGAAAGGCTGTCCTGCTTCTGTGAAAATGTATTTTACAAAAGGAACCGAACCGACTGAATATTGTATGGCTCATGTTGATGACAAAGAAGAATTCGAGAAGGCTAGTAAAGAGAAGAAAAAAGAAAGCTGGTGGAAAAGATATTTTCCATGGTAAAACATAGCAACGTTCCGACAATATACAACATAAAATATTAAAATAAAGGCTACCAGGAATTCCTCTGGTAGCCTTTAACTTTATTCTCCTAATAATGCATGGCGCAATTCTTCACTAGATTCGTTCCAAATTGCTTCATTATGCTCTTTCAAGAATGTTCCAAGCACCTTTTTAGATGGCTCATCCATATGATCAACCATGATGTGACGTTTTAATGATTTATCCATCTTGTTTACGTGCTCTGGAAGTGATTTATAACCACGGCGAATTTCACGGTCAACTGTCATTTCACAAGCTGTTACACCTGCATAATAAGCACCTTTTACTGTTCTCTCAATCGTTACCCACACAAGCCAATATGGTTTGCCGTTTGGAACTTCATCTTTGTTTGTTAAAAACTTAATCCCTTTTTCCACAGTACTACGCGCGTGCATTGCACCAATATCAACAAATGCATTTTGTTCCATTACATCTACAAAAACAGGTGAAATATTTTCTAAGCTCAGCGCTCCAACACCGAAACCACCATGTCCATCTGTCGAATCGTTCTTCACGATATTAAAACCGATTTTTTTCTTCTTCTCTGTCATATGTAAACTCCTCCTCACTCATTTACTATATAAGGCCGAATATAGGCGCAATTATACTTTCTAAAAAACCTAGTACGTGCGGAATTACCACTTGGAAGATCGGCTGAATAGTATAGCGATCAAGCGGTGTAATAACAAGAATCAATAAAGCGATCGCTCCATATCTCTCATATTGCGTCATTTTTGCACGAATATTTGCTGGTGCTAAATCTTCAATCACACGATATCCATCAAGCGGTGGAATCGGTAATAGGTTGAAAACAAGTAGAACAATATTGAGAGTAATAAAAATTTGAAAGAATTGACGTAATGTATCTGCCACCGCAAACGGAATAGCATTTAGCACTCCAAATCTTATCAGGCTGTACCAAATAATTAAGCCTATAGCACTTAAAATAAGGTTACTAATCGGCCCTGCAATCGATACTAAAACACCAGCAAGACGTGGTTTTTTAAAGTTATATGGATTAACAGGTACTGGGCGTGCCCAACCAAATCCAATAATTAATATGGCAATCATCCCAATTGGGTCCAAATGAGACATTGGCGACAACGTTAAACGTCCCTGTCTTTTCGCCGTATCGTCTCCAAACTTGTATGCAACATATGCATGCGCAAATTCATGCACAGACAATGCAATAATAATAGCCATTGCTACCAATGGTATTTGGTGCAGTGGATATACAAAGAAATTCTCCATACTTCATCTCCTCTTCATTATGTCAAAAAAAGAAAATATTTGTTTTTCTGATTGTTCTTCTTCATAATCCGTTATAATAAGATTGTAACTTACATAAAAGGAGCGATTGTACATGCCATACGTAACAGTGAAAATGCTAGAAGGACGCACAGAAGAACAAAAGAAAGCTCTTGCCGAGAAAGTAACAGCAGCAGTAAGCGAAACAACCGGTGCTCCAGAAGAAAACATCGTTGTTTTCATCGAAGAAATGTCTAAAAATCATTATGCAGTTGGCGGAAAACGCTTAAGCGACAAATAAATTCAGGTTTCTTTCATAAGAAGCGGTCCTATGACTGCTTCTTATTTCTTTCCTTCTAATAACTCAATAATTTTTTCTTTATATTTTCCTTTTCTTCCATCTTCATAGATTAAATCATGTGGATAGAAGAGTTTTTGATCTGTTCTCTTCTTACCTGTAATCGCTTCTACAATATCAGATTCACGTGAAAGCTCCCTGAGATCTCCATTCGGCATAAGAAGTAAGATTGGAAGCCGCTCTTCTTCTTCTCCAGCACGGTAAAAGTCATACGGTAAGTCCGATGTTGAATCTACAACTAAATAGTACTCTGGATCGAGCCCAATCTTTTTAAATAAACGGCTTAATTCCATCCAATTATCTAAACCATGATTTTCTGTAAATTCTACATATTTAAAGAGATTTCGGTTCATAAATCGGCGACATAAATCACTTAAAATTTGATCTTCCTCACCTTGCCATACTTGGAAGTAGTAACACATTACATTCTCATCTAGCTTTAAATAATCCTCTACCGTTACTTCTTCTTCAAATAAAGAATAGAAATGCACAGGATGATACTTAAATGTGTAATACTGCTCATGCAATGTTTTTGCACGGTGTAAAATTTTTGTTAAAATCACTTCTGCACTGCGCGTTACTGGATGGAAATATACTTGCCAGTACATTTGATAGCGACTCATAATATAATGCTCAACAGCGTGCATACCACTATTTTTAATCACGACTTGATTTCCGTATGGGCGCATAACACGGAGTATACGTTCCATATCAAAATTCCCGTACTTCACGCCAGTAAAATAGGCATCTCTTAATAAATAATCCATACGATCCGCATCAATTTGGCTAGAGATCATACTAATCGCTAATTTATTATCAGACGTTTTTGCAATGACATCTGCTACTTTTTGCGGAAACTCCTGATCTACACGGCTTAATACATCATTGATTTCCGTATCACCAACAATAATTTTTTGCGTAAACTTCTCATGATCTAATGAAAAAACCTTTTCAAATGAATGAGAAAACGGGCCATGTCCCACATCATGTAAGAGCGCTGCACATAAACATAACAATCTATCTTCTGCATTCCAATTTGGTCTGCCATCAAACACATCATCAATCATACGACGAATAATTTCATATACACCTAATGAATGAGTAAAGCGACTATGTTCCGCACCATGAAATGTAAAAAATGTCGTTCCAAGTTGCTTAATACGGCGCAAACGTTGAAATTCCTTCGTTCCGATTAAATCCCAAATGACGCGATCGCGCACATGTACATATTTATGTACTGGGTCTTTAAACACTTTTGTTTCGCTGAGTTTGTCGTTTAAATATACCAATATCGACACCCTCCTTCCTTACTGCATTCTTACTTTATATTATAAACGAAATAGGAGACAGAAAGAAACGAAAGACTGTGTAAATCATTGAACTCCCTCCACTTCACTTTGTTTAGAGAAGATGATTTTCTCTGTTGAAATGATAAATTTGCTGTTATATAAAGAAAAATCACCTTCGCAAAAGCAAAAGTGATTTTCTTTATATATTATTTTCCTAAAACAAACTCAGCAACTTCGTCTAGGATCATTTCTTTACCAAGTGGGAAGTACCCTTTGTTTAGGTCTTCATTCTTAATTGTGAATACGTGGTTGTTCTTAACAGCATTCATGTTTTTCCAAATTGTTTCTTCTTGGAATTCTTTTAAGCGCTGAGAACCATCGCCAGTTGTGAATACGAATAAGTAGTCTGGATTGTAATCAATTAGCGCTTCTTTTTGTACTTGTACGAGCGGCTTATCAGTTGGTGTACCTTTAACTGCTGGTAATTTTAAATCTTTAAAGAGTACACTACCGTAACCGTAGTCACCGTATACGCGGAATGCATTTGGATATGCAGCCATCTTCATGAATGTCGCATCGCCAGTTTTTGCAACGATTTTGTCGTGTAATTCGCTTGCTTTATCATCATATTTCTTAAACCATGCAGTTGTTTCTTTTTCTTTACCGAAGATTTTACCTAACTCTTCAAACTTTGGACGCCATTGATCTAATGGAGTTTTTAGCATAACTGTTGGTGCAATTTTAGATAATTGATCATAAATTTTTTCTTGACGATCGTTCACAAGAATTAAATCAGGTTTTGCGGCAGCTACTGCTTCGATATTAATTTTATCTCCCCAAGCAGAACCAACTGGTTTTACACCTTTTAATTGATCTGCAATATGTGCATCAATTTTTTCCTGAGATGTATTCGCTGTAATAATAGGTTTCATACCAAAGATTAACAATTCTTCTGTTGAACCACTAAGGTCAGCAATTTTCTTTGGATTTGCAGGAATTTTAATTTCCCCTTTTGCATGTTGTACAGTGCGCTCTTCAACCTTCGCATCTGCTTTCTTTTCTTCTTTCTTATCAGAGGAACAAGCTGCAAATAGTACAGAAGTAACTACTAGTACCATTGCTAGTAATGCCACTTTGAATTTCTTCATATTTCCACTCCTTCTGGATGTATTTCTCTTATAAGTTACATATAACTATAAGAAACCACATACAACTATTAATTAATATATTATTATTAAACGTTGTTTATGACCCGCTCTAACGGGCGTTCAACTTCCCACCTTGAATGAGAAGCTCAACGTCCATTAGAATCCCTCCCCTCTATTAAAATAAGAGGGGAAGATTCCGTCTATGCTTTCTTACGTAACTGATTATTAACCATCATTAAGTCGTATGTTAAACAAATCGGCTTACAGTTTACAGGACATGGGACGATTTGCGCTTCAATTTCAAACACATTACGAAGTGTCTCACCTGTCATTACTTCATCTGGCGTTCCTTGTTTCATTAACTTACCAGCCTTGAGTGCAATCATATGATCTGAAAAACGAGATGCATGATTTAAATCATGAATAACCATAACAATCGTTCTGCCTTCTTCTTGATTTAATTTTTTCAATAGATTTAGTACTTCAAGTTGGTGAGCCATATCCAAGTATGTTGTTGGTTCGTCTAGTACGAGTAAATCCGTACCTTGCGCAAGAGCCATTGCAATCCAAACGCGTTGACGTTGACCACCTGATAAAGCTTCTGCTGGACGATTCGCAAATTCTGTCATTCCTGTCACTTCAAGCGCCCAGTGAATGTAACGGTAATCCTCTTCCTTCAATGTGCCAAATCCCTTTTGATGAGGAAAGCGGCCGTAAGAAACAAGTTCAAACACAGTAAGACCAGTTGGCACTTCTGCAGTTTGTGGCAAAATCGCCATTTTCTTTGCGATTTCTTTTGTTGGCTGTTTTTCGATTGCTTTTCCATCTAGGTAAACAGTACCTCGCTTTGCTTTCAAAATACGAGAAGCTGTTTTTAACAATGTGGATTTCCCGCACCCATTTGGTCCAATAATTGTTGTAATTTTCCCTTCTGGAATTTCCACTGATAATCCATCAATAATTAATCCTTCATTATAGCCAACAGATACCGAATCAACCGCTAAAGTTGCCATACAAAAAGCCTCCCTTTATTTTGTTCTCATAAGTAAATAAATGAAATATGGTGCACCAATTACAGAAATAACAAGACCGACTGGTATTTCTGATGTTGTTAATACGCTTCGTGAAATGAGATCTGCAAATAACAACAGGAATGTTCCAATTAATGCCGCTGTCGGCAACATAATTTGGTGCTTTCCACCAACGAGGCGCCTTGCTAAATGCGGTGCCATTAAACCGATAAAACCAATTCCACCCGCAACAGCAACAGATGCCCCGGCTAAACAAACAGCGATAAATAATAATTTACGTCTTTCTTTCTCGACATCTACACCAAGCCCAACCGCCGCTGCATCTCCTAGGTTCATTACATTTAATACGTGTGCTTTACGAATCGCAATTGGTAAAAAGATAAGCATCCATGGAAGTACGCTTAATACGAATTTCCAGTCTGTTCCCCATAAGCTTCCCGCTAACCAAATCGTTGCAAAACGGAAATCATTCGATGTCATTTTCATTGAAAAAATTAAGCTAACTGCACTAAAACCAGCTGCTACTGCGATACCAACAAGTATTAAACGGGTTGATGAAACGCCGTCCTTCCATGCTAATACATAAATAATGACTGCCGCTACTATTGCACCCACTAATGCGAAAAATGGCAGAATGAATACAGACAACAGAGTACCGGTCCCTACTTTTCCAAAAAAGAAATATACGAAAACGACAACTGTCAATCCCGCTCCGGCATTAATACCGATAATTCCAGGATCAGCAAGTGGATTTCGTGATAATCCTTGCATAATTGCACCTGACATAGCTAATGCTGAACCAACTAATATAGCAATAACCATACGCGGCATACGAAACTCGAATAAAATGACTGACTGATCTTCCGCACCAAGTCCAACCAATGATTTTAATACATCTATTGGTGGAATTTTAAACGTTCCTGTATTTAAACTAAAAAGAAATACTGAAATAATTAAACAAGATAAAATTGTTAAAACTGAAATGTTCTTTTTTGTTAAGACGGTTGCCTTCACATTTTTCCTCTCCCTTCATTACGCGCTAAGTAGAGGAAGAATGGCACCCCAATTAGTGCTGTAATCGCCCCAATTGGTGTTTCAAACGGCGGATTAATAATACGAGATAACATATCCGCACATTCAATTAACAATCCGCCTAATACAGCAGAACATGGAATAACCCATCTATAATCTGAACCGACAAGAAAACGTGTCATATGAGGGATTACAAGCCCAACAAATCCAACAGATCCCGCCATAGATACCGCTGAACCCGTTAACACAAGAACAAGCACAGTTCCGATAAATTTAATTAATGTTGTATTTTGTCCAAGCCCAATCGCAATTTCTTCACCGAAACTTAAGATTGTAATATATCTCGACATCATAATCGCGATAACGAAACAAACAAGTCCAATTGGCAGTAGCATATCGATACTCTGCCATTTCACACCAGCAACGCCGCCTGCATTCCACATGCTTACTTCTTGAGCAAGATTGAAATACAACGCAATTCCAGATGAAATAGCCCCAAGTAATGCACTAATCGCCGCACCGGCTAACGCTAACTTAACAGGTGTTAGTCCACCTGGTGAAGAAGCGCCAATTCCGTATACAATGCTTGCACCAAATGCCGCTCCAACAAAAGAAGCGATAACAAACATTAAATACGGTGAATTAGGAAAAAATGCATACATAATTGCAATTCCAAATACCGCTCCATCAGTAATCCCCATTAATGATGGAGATGCGAGTGGATTTCGTGTCATTCCTTGCATAATTGCACCTGATACAGCTAAAAAGGCACCAGCAACAACACCACCAATTGCTCTAGGCATGCGCAGCTCCCAGATTACATTATGATGCGTCAAAGAACCATCAAACTGAAAGACAGCTTGCCATACAGTTTTCAAACTAATATCCGCTGCACCAAATGAAATTGAGGTTGCCATGCTTAAAGCTAACAAAATTGTTCCTGCTATTAAAATAATAGAAGCAATAAGCGGTCTGCTCTTAATCTCTTTCACATTTGCTTCTTGTTGCTCAAAATTCCTCGCGCTTGCTTCCATCCCTCAACCATCCTAACCAACAACATATATTTAAGAAAATGAAATTCATTCTCAAGAAACAACAAAAAAAAGAAAATCGGGTTTACCTACCTATTCTGATAATGATTCTCATAATCACACTTTCTATTCTACCTACCGTTATAAAAAGCTGTCAACCATTATTTTGCAATATAAAACTAATGTAATTAATATCAAACCAATACCATACTATGAAATTTATTCATTCATACATGTTTATTTCATTTCGTTATCCCAAAATAATTTTTAATTTTAACAATAAAAAAAGAAGAGTAAAATATTCACTCTTCTTCTTACTTATTTAATTTCGCCTCAATTTTCTTAATCAATTCATCTTCATTTGGTGCTGCAACTGGACGATTATTCACAAAAGCGAATGATTTTTTACGACCTGGTCCACAATAAGATTGACATCCAACCTCAATATTGGCACATGAATCTACTTTTTTGAGCTTTGGTATCAAGGTCTTAATGTTCGTCGCCTGACAATCATCACACACACGAAATTCGTTTCCCATTTGATATAACACTTCCTCTATTTTAAACTTTTCACAAGTACATTTAACAATAAACACTAAATGGTATTTTACCGTTCTTTGGGGCTTGATGCAAGTTTTCTCCTATGATTTCCCACAATAGGAAGCCTCACTTCCCCCTTCATTTTTCCCTTTATGAACGCCCTTCATTCGTACACCCATTTCTTACTTCCATCGAAATCTACCATATTTTTAAAAGCTTTGTATAAAAGCATTTTCTTTTGTCCATTATAAAAATAGGAAGTTTATAAAAAGAAAGGGAGTTGAATCTATGAAAGTAAGACAAGATGCTTGGACAGACGAAGATGATTTATTACTTGCTGAAACCGTACTGCGTCATGTTCGAGAAGGAAGCACACAATTAAATGCCTTTGAAGAAGTTGGAGATCAGCTAAATCGCACCTCAGCTGCTTGTGGTTTTCGTTGGAATGCAGTTGTTCGTTATAGCTATGAACAAGCTCTGCAACTAGCAAAAAGACATCGAAAAGATAAAATGCGTGCTGCTAGTGGTGAACAGGCCAAAAAACGCCTTCTTTATACACCACCAGCTTCAGCAGCCATTCCTACCCATGATGAGGAACCTGTTATACAAACGGCTACTCCATATCCAGAGCAAACTGTTTCTAAAACTTCTATTACAATGCAAGATGTCATTTACTTTTTACAAACAGTTGGGTCTTCAAACATGAAAGTAACAGCGCTTGAAAACGAGAATACGAGATTAAAACAAGAAATAAAAGCACAAATACTTCGCAATGAAGAATTAGAAAAGAAACTAGAAAAACTAGAGCAACAATCTAATACAGTACAAGAAGATTACGAAACGCTTATGAACATTATGAACCGTGCTCGTAAATTAGCATTAATGGACGATGAAGAGCCCACACCAACCTCGTTTCGCATGGATCGAAACGGCAATTTAGAAAAAATTGCAGAATAAAAAGGATGCGCTAACCGCATCCTTTTTATTTTGTTATAATAAAGATTGTCATTTTATAAATAAGGGGTTAGTTATATGGGCAATTCCCGTTCGATTTTATCTCAACCAGAGTGGCGTATTGTGGATCAGTCTAGTTTAGGACCTACCTTCCATGCACTTCAATCATTCGCTATGGACGATACATTGTGCACAGCAATTGGAAATGGTACATCTGCTTCGACAATGCGCTCTTGGGTTCATCACAATACAATTGTTCTTGGTATTCAAGATTCTCGGCTTCCTCATTTACAGGAAGGAATCTCTTTTTTAAAACAGAAGGATTTCAATGTCATTGTTCGTAATTCAGGTGGTCTTGCAGTCGTACTTGATGGAGGGGTTTTAAATGTATCGCTTCTATTTCAAGAAACGGAAAAAGGAATTGATATCGACCTTGGATACGATACAATGTGGCATTTAATTAAAGAAATGTTAAAAGATTACGATGTTGATATCGAGGCAAAAGAAATTGTTGGCTCTTATTGTCCCGGCAGCTATGATTTAAGCATTCGTGATCAAAAATTCGCAGGTATTTCACAGCGCCGCATTCGTGGAGGTGTAGCTGTACAAATTTACTTATGCGCTACAGGAAGCGGTTCTGAACGTGCGGCACTTGTTCGCGATTTTTACAACTTAGCAATTCAAGGAGAAGAAACAAGATTCACGTATCCTGAAATTGTACCGAGTACAATGGCTTCTTTATCTGAACTACTTGGTGAAACAATTACAGTTCAAGATTTAATGATGCGTTTATTAAAAACATTGCAACATTTCGCACCCAAATTAACACCATCGCAATTAACAGTAGATGAAATTCCTTTATACGAAATGAATTTACAACGTATCATTGATCGTAACAATAAAGCACTTGGTCTTGAAAAGTAAGAAAAGCCCCGCTATGATAGCGGGGCTTTTCAATTATAGTGCTTGAGCTGCTGTAATTAGAGCTAGCTTGTACACTTCTTCTTCGTTACATCCGCGAGATAAATCGTTTACCGGCATGTTTAAGCCTTGTAAGATTGGTCCCACTGCTTCGAAGTTACCTAAGCGTTGTGCAATTTTGTAACCGATATTACCAGCTTCTAAGCTTGGGAATACGAATACGTTAGCATCACCTTTAATAACAGAACCCGGTGCTTTTTTCTCAGCTACAGATGGTACGAACGCAGCGTCAAATTGGAACTCACCGTCTAATGTTAATTCAGGAGCCATTTCTTTTGCAATACGAGTTGCTTCTACAACTTTTTCTGTTTCTGGAGATTTCGCAGAACCTTTTGTAGAGAAGCTTAACATTGCAACACGTGGATCGATGCCAAATAACTCAGCAGTTTTCGCACTTTCAATACCAATTTCAGCTAAATCTTGGCTGTTTGGTGCAATGTTGATTGCGCAATCAGCGAATACATACTTCTCATCTTCACGTACCATGATGAATACGCCTGAAGTTTTTGTAACGCCTGGTTTTGTTTTAATAATTTGAAGTGCTGGACGAACTGTGTCAGCTGTAGAGTGAGCTGCACCACTTACTAAACCGTGTGCTTTGCCCATGTATACAAGCATTGTACCAAAGTAGTTTTCGTCTTTTAAGATTTCACGAGCAGCTTCTTCTGTTGCTTTACCTTTACGGCGTTCCACGAAAGATGCCACCATTGCATCCATTTCTTCGTATGTAGCTGGGTCGTAAATATCAACGCCTGCTAATGTTAAGTTCATACTAGCAGCTTTTGCGCTAATTTCTTCTTTATTACCAACCAAGATTGGTTTTACTAATTCTTCTTTTGCTAAACGCTCTGCAGCGCCTAAAATTCTTTCATCAGTTCCTTCAGGAAGTACGATCGAAATGCCTTTTCCTTGAACTTTTTCTTTTACTGTTGTAAATAAATTGCTCACGAATAAACCCTCCTACAAATGTTAAAAAACTCTATCTTTAAGAATACTTCTTTTCATCTATATTTTAAACTTATAGCGCCTAAAAAATAGGGAAAATAAAAATGATTATATTTTCGTAAAATTCAGCCTCGTCAAATTTCTATTTTGACGGAAAACCTTCCTTTTTAGATGGAACAGAGCATCCGTCTATGCATAGCAGCAATCAGGACTTTTTACCCTATGCCAAGTGAAAACAAATGGATTTATATACTCCGCTAGCTAGCATTATTAATTGTGACAATTTTATGCATCAAAGCTTTACATGGGTGACTTTAAAACTATATATGCTATAGTTAACGTGTAAAATATCATTAACTGAGGTGAAAGAAATGAGTGAAGCAGCAAAAACGTTAGATGGTTGGTATTGTTTACATGATTTACGCTCTATCGACTGGGCAGCATGGAAAACATTATCTAGTGATGAACGTGGACAAGCAATGTTTGAATTTTTAAACGTCATTGAGAAATGGAACAAAGTTGCGTCTGCAAAGCAAGGCAGCCATGCAATGTATACAGTTGTTGGTCAAAAAGCTGATATTATGTTTATGATTTTACGTCCAACAATGGAAGAGTTAAATGAAATTGAAACAGAATTAAATAAAACAACATTAGCTGAATATATGATTCCTGCATACTCTTACGTATCTGTTGTTGAACTAAGTAATTACCTTCCAGCTGATGAAGATCCATACCAAAACCCGCAAATCCTAGCACGCTTATACCCTGAATTACCAAAAGCAAATCATATTTGCTTCTATCCAATGGACAAGCGTCGTCAAGGTGATGATAACTGGTACATGCTTCCGATGGAAGAACGTAAAAAACTAATGTACAGCCACGGAAAAATTGGTCGTCAATATGCAGGAAAAGTGCGCCAAGTCATTACTGGTTCTGTTGGCTTCGATGATTACGAGTGGGGTGTAACACTATTTGCTGATGACATTCTTCAATTCAAAAAGCTTGTATATGAAATGCGCTTTGATGAAGTGAGTGCTCGCTATGGTGAATTCGGAACATTCTTCGTTGGTAACATCTTACCAAGTGAAAAAGTAGCAAAATTTTTATACGTATAATAAGAAAAAGGAACGAATTCCGTTCCTTTTTCTTATTCTCCAACAAAAACTCTTCAAAAACCCCTATTTTCGCTAAATTTGCACAATATCAGACAAAAATCCTTCAAATTTCCCATTCAATCATAACATTGTTATATTAAAAATTATGCTAAAATAATACGGGCTATATGCCAATAACGATGCGAAGGTGATAATGTATATGAGGAAAATTTTATCTATTTTACTAGTGTTTCTATTGTCATTTTCTTCCTTAGGAGTAACAACCTCCCATGCCGAAGAGAAAATACACATAGAAGCTGCCGCTGCTATTCTTTTTGATGCAGATACAGGCAAAATACTGCACGAACAAAACCCCGATGAATTACTAGCTGTTGCTAGCATGTCAAAACTTATGGTTATTTACTCCGTTTTAGAAGCTATTAAAGAAGGAAAAATCACTTGGGATACAAAAGTAAACATCTCTGATTACGCTTATGAAATTTCCCGTAATAATGATTTCTCCAACGTTCCTTTCGAAAAAGGCCGACAATATACAGTTAAAGAATTGTATCATTCTATTGTTATCTTCTCTGCAAATGGATCTAGCATTGCGCTAGCTGAACTGCTTGCAGGAAGTGAAAAAAACTTCTTAAATCTTGCAAATGAACATGCAAAAAAACTAGGGTTAAAGAAATATAAATTTGTAAATGCTACTGGATTAAATAATGCTGATTTAAAAGGAAAACATCCCGAAGGAACAGATCCGAATGGAGAGAATTCCTTATCAGCTCGTGACATGGGTATTCTATCAAAAACAATTATTACAAAGTATCCAGAAATGTTAGAAGATACAAAACAAAGATTTAGAAACTTCCCGGATAACCATCCAAAACCAATTCGCATGGAAAACTGGAACTGGATGCTACCAGGTGCCGCTTTTGCTTACGAAGGAACAGATGGTTTAAAGACAGGAAGTTCAGATACAGCTGGGTATGGGTTTACAATTACTGCAAAACGCGGTGACTTACGTCTTATCTCCGTTATTATTAAAACAAAATCAATGGATGAACGTTTTACAGAATCTCGTGCGTTAATTGATTATGGTTTTAATAACTTTGAAAAACAGAAATTAAAAATAGATAAAAACAATACAATTTCTGTTATAAAAGGAAAAGAAGATAATGTAACTGTGACACCTGAAAAAGAGATAACGGTAATCACAAAAAAAGGAAGTAAACCACCTTATCAAATTTCTACTAAGGCAGATAAGTCACTTGCCGAAGATGGAAAATTAGTTGCACCAATCAAAAAAGGTGAAAAAGTAGGTTCACTCATTTTAGAATCAACTGATCAACATGGATTTTTAGACGGAAACAAGAAAATGAAAATCACTGCAAAAACAACAGAGGAAGTAGAAAAAGCAAATTGGTTCGTTTTAACAATACGATCAATCGGTGACTTCTTCTCAAATATGTGGTCAAAATTATTTTGATAATAAAAAGCTAGCATTGCTAGCTTTTTTTATTGCATTTCTCCCTCTAACACTAAAATTACTCCCCCTAAAACTTTGTTTGGTTGTCATATCTGAGCCCTTTTCCTCATACGTATGAACTAGTAATTGTTCCACACTTCATCTAGAAATAAACCTCTTTCTCAAGTGCATTTCAAAAAGAGAGGTGAAACATAATGGGCGTTATCAACTATACAGAAGAACATGTAAAATTATTAGCTAGACTCATGCGTGCCGAAGCCGAAGGAGAAGGTCAACAAGGCATGTTGATGGTTGGAAACGTTGGTGTAAACCGCGTTCGAGGGAATTGTTTAGACTTTAAAAACATACGTAATTTACAACAAATGGTTTTTCAAAGTCCTGGTGGTTTTGAAGCAACTCAGAAAGGTTATTTTTATCAACGAGCACGTGAACAGGACATTGCCCTTGCAAGGCGTACAATTCAAGGACAACGTTTTTGGCCTGCAAATTTTGCTTTATGGTTCTTTAGGCCCGAAGGTGCTTGTCCACCAACTTGGTACAATCAACAAAATTCTGGACGATTTAAAAAACATTGCTTCTTCCAACCATCCGGTGAGGACTGTCCAGGGGTATATTGAGGAATGAAAATAAGGAGGGATTTTTGAATGGCACAGCAACAAAATCCATACTATGGAACAGGTTTCTATCAACCTTCAGGGGGATATATGCAACCTCAACAACAAATGACGCCGCAACAGCAAGCGGCGCAACAACAGGCAATGCAACAACAGACCGCACAAGCACAACTTGCAGCATCCCAAGGTATGCTCCCACTAGAGCAATCGTATATTGAAAACATCCTCCGCTTAAACAAAGGAAAACCTGCAACTATTGTTATGACATATGAGCGCGGTAGTTCACTTGGCACGCAATCTTATACAGGGATTATTGAAGCAGCTGGACGTGATCACATTGTCATCAGTGACCCGAAATCTGGAAAACGATACTTACTCCTTATGATTTACTTAGATTATGTAGAATTCCCTGGAGAAATTACGTATTTACCTAGCCAACCTGCAACTTATGCTCCAAGATAAAAACAAAAGCTGGCAAATGCCAGCTTTTGTTTTGTTTTATAAACCCTTTACAACTGCAGTTCCTACTAAAATCCAACCGATAATAAAGGCTACCCCACCAAGAGGGGTAATCGGACCAAAAAACTTAATGCCTGTCGTACTTAATGCATACAAGCTTCCTGAGAACATAATAATTCCAGCCACCATAAACCAACCTGCTGTACTTAATAGGGAAGATTGGATCTTATCCATTAATAATGCAACAACGAATAAGCCCCCAGCATGAAACATTTGATATGTAACACCTGTTTTCCAAACCTCTAGCATTTTTGCGGAAATCTTATTTTCTAAAAAATGTGCCCCGAGAGCGCCTAATGCTACAGATAGTCCAGCTGCAATACAACCTAATAAGAAGAAAATTTTCATTGGAATTCCCCTTTTTATCTTTATGATAAGAAATTTTCACATATAAGCCAACAATTTAGCCTTTAAAAATCAAATAAAGAATTACCGTTTGCATCAGCTTCTTTCATATATACAGGTTCTCCCGAAGAAATAGGTGCAATCTGCTGCTGAGCCATCGTCATCGGATGCGATGTTATAACTTGTGATTGTAGTTTTGGCTCCACATATGCAGAAGTTTCAACCTGTTCATCTAATAATAAATCACATAAAGCACGAACAACTAAAAGATGTTCTTTCGATTTCTGTCCTTCACTACTTTTTGCTTTCGCAATTTCATTTGCCATTTTATTTAAAATCTTATCGCTAGATACTTGCATTCCTTGTCACCTCGTACTTTGTAGTTCTTTCTCAAATTGTCCCAGCTTCTCTACTGGACCAAATACTATTATCATATCATGTTCTTGTAGTTTTTCCTGCCCTGTTGGATTATGAATAATATTTCCACCCCGTAAAATCGCTAAAATTGTAACATCAAATTGCTTTCTTACATTGCTTTCTATCAACATTTTTCCAATTAAAAGAGACTTCTCACCAATTTCAACTTCTTCTATTGCAAAAGCCTGTTCAGTTCCATAAAGCACCGTATCAATGTAATGAACCGTTAACGGATTTGCGATTCCTTTTGCAATATGGATTCCAGCCATACTAGATGGATTAATCACTTTACTAGCACCAGCACGCCGTAATTTCCCTTCCGTTTCTGGTTTTTCAGCTCTAGCCACAATTTTAATCGTACTATTTAGCCCTCTCGCTGTTAATGTAATGAATACATTTTCAGCATCATTCGCAACAATTGCCACTAAACCAGCCGCTCTCGTAATCCCTGCCTGATGTAACACCTGTTCTTCAGTCGCATCACCATGCACATATAAAAGCTTTTCTTTCTCTAGTACAGATTCCTCTTTATCAACAACAACAAATGGGATCTTCTTTCCCTGTAATTCGCGTACAACTTGAAGTCCTACTCTACCACAACCACATACGATAATATGATCTTGTAACTCCGCTATTTGTTTGTCCATTTTCTTCCTCCGCACTGCATGAAATAAATTCCCCTCAATAATCATTGCTGCTACTACCCCAATTGCATATGTAACAATCCCTACCCCAACAGGAATAATAAGAAGCGCAAAGATCTTCCCTGCCTGTGTCAATGGAACTGCATCTCCATATCCAACCGTCAGTACTGTAATCATTGTCATCCAAAAAGCTTGGAATAAACTAATCTCTTCTATTATCATAAATCCAATTGTCCCAAGGATTACAACAAAACACATACATATAACTGCAATCCATAGTTGTCTTCTTGCATTCATATTCTTCTTCAACTCTTTTCTCTATCTACAACCTTTGCCATAGGAAACAAAATACATATATACTAGAAACGGAATCTGTGAAAGAGGTTGATAAAATGAAAACATTTTTTTCTGCCCTGCAGTGGGCTTTATTTATCTTAGCTGGGAGCCTTATTGTACCAATTAGTGTCGCTGCCAGTTATGGACTTGAAGGTGCTGAGGCTATTGCTTTTGTACAGCGAACGTTATTTGTTCTTGGATTTGCTGGCCTCCTACAATCCATATTTGGTCATAGACTACCTATTCAGGAAGGACCCGCTGGTCTTTGGTGGGGAATTTTCTCACTTTATGCGAGTTTAGGTGTCGTATTATTTGGATCAAATAATGAAACACTCCGCGTCTTGCAATATGCATTTTTGTTAAGTGGTATTATCTGTATTATCCTTAGTGTTTTTGGACTTATCGATAAGCTTGTTCGTTATTTTACACCAACAGTTATTGGGACATATTTATTCCTTCTTGTTGCTCAGCTGAGTGGCTCCTTCTTAAAAGGAATGTTCGGTCTTGATGGACAACATACTGAAGTACAAGCAAACGTATTTATTCTTTCACTCATTGTTATTTTACTATCTTTTTTCATTATGAAGCTACCTATTATTGGACAATACTCCGTTCTTTTCAGCATTATCCTTGGTTGGACCTTATTTGCATGTTTCGGTTTATCCAACCCAATTACACCCGTGACGGATATCATTCATCTGCCATCTCTATTCGTTTTTGGACCACCTCGCATTGAATGGAATATGGCAATTACCGTTGTCTTTGTAACACTTTTACTTTTAACAAACATGTTAGCAAGCATTCGTGTTGTACAAAAGGTTGTCTCTAAATATGAAGAAGGTGCAATTCAAAATCGATTTAAGCATGCCGGTATCATAACAGGAATAAATCAATTGCTAGGTGGTCTTTTCTCAGCAATTGGACCGGTCGCTATTTCAGGTTCAGCTGGGTTTATTGCAACGACGAATATTTATAAACGGCTACCTTTCATTTTAGGATCAAGTTTTATTATCATAATTAGCATATTTCCAAAGATTACTGCATTCTTTGCAGCTATTCCTGTCGTTGTTGGTTATGCTGCCATTTATCCTGTATTTGCAAGCATGATTGGTCTTGCCTTCCGGGAATATGACACTGTACAAAATAAAGAGCGATTATTCCGCGTCGCTGGGCTTTCACTCTTTACGGGCATTGGCGTTATGTTTGTCCCACCGCAAGCATTTTCGAGTCTCCCGCCATTTCTAGCATCCTTCTTAAGCAACGGTCTTGTACTTGGTTCTGTCATGGCTATTTTACTTGAAGTTTTATTTTCCCGTTCAAAGGAAGAACAACCATCGTAAATTGGAAAACTTCCATTATTGCACTCTACTTTCAGAGTTGTTACGATAGAATAGAATTATCATGGGCAATATGCCCATGATAATATATATTAACAATATGGTAATCCACTTCACCACCTTTAAAGAGGTTCGATGTCTTACTATTTTTCCTCATCATGTTACTAGAACTGATTTCTAGTAATACTTCAATAAAGAAAGGAATTTTCTATATGTCTTATAAAATGATTGTTTTAGATTTAGATGATACTTTATTACGTGATGACCATACGATTTCAGAACGTACAAAACAGGCCTTAATGACCGCTCAAGAACAAGGGGTAAAAGTTGTACTTGCTTCTGGCCGTCCGACATTTGGTATGCGCCATATTGCCAAGGAACTTCGTTTAGAAGAATACGGTAGCTTCATCCTATCATTTAATGGCGCAAAAATTATTAATTGCGAAACGGATGAAGAATTGTTCAGCAGTACACTATCTCCTGAAATCGTTCACAACTTATATGAGATTAGTAAAGAAGAAGATGTTTGGATTCATACGTACATGGGTGATGATATTGTAACGGAAGAAAATAATCCATATACAGAAATTGAAGGAAACCTTACAGGCATGCCAATTATTGAAGTAGACAGTTTTATCACTGCTGTACAAGAACCTGTTGTAAAAGTATTAATGAACAAAGAGGCTGAACGTCTTGTAGAAGTAGAGAAGAAACTTCAAAAACAATTAGAAGGAAAACTAAGCGTAATGCGATCAAAACCATACTTCTTAGAATTCACAGAAGCTGGTGTAACAAAAGGCACAAGCCTAAATCAATTAATTCAAAAGCTTGGTATTAAGCGTGAAGAGGTAATCGCAATGGGTGATAGCTACAACGATCAAGCAATGATTGAGTTCGCTGGCCTTGGTGTTGCGATGGGAAATGCTCCAGATGATATTAAAGAAATTGCAAACTACGTAACAGACACAAACATGAATGACGGCGTTGCTAAAGTTGTAGAGAAATTTGTACTAAAAACAGAAGTTCTTGTTTAATATACATCCATTCACAAAACCCATTTGAAGTCAAATACTTCAAATGGGTTTTTATTAAAATATAAGTAGCTTTGTGAAGATATTTCGAACTTTGCAACATTACCGTAGTGTAAACTTTGTTTTCAGATATAATGGAACAAAATAGGTGATTTTATTTTGAAAAAGAATATAAATTTACTATATACAAGCACATATTTTTAAGGAGGCGATTTCATGTTATCTACACCAATCGGAAGATTAAGAGCAATTGGATTAGTCGAGGGGATTTCCTTTCTACTACTATTATTCGTAGCAATGCCGTTAAAATATTTCGCGGGGTTTGCAGCGGCCGTTAAAATCACAGGTATGGCTCACGGCGTTCTATTTATATTATTCATCTTTGCAGTGATTCAAGTAACAATTATACATCGTAAGTCTATCTCATGGGCTCTAGGTGCTTTGGTTGCATCTGTTATCCCATTTGGTACATTCGTACTAGATGCAAAATTAAAAAACGAACAACAATAAAAAAAGTAGCTAACAGCTGAGATGTTAGCTACTTTTCTTTTTACAGATCCGGAATTTGCCAATCAATCCCCTTTTCGCCCATGCTAGATAAAAAGTTATTTACTTTTGAGAACGGCTTACTACCAAAGAAACCTCTTCTTGCTGATAAAGGACTTGGATGTACAGATTCAATAATATGATGATTTGAGCTTGTAATCAGTTTTTTCTTCGCTTGTGCATGTCGTCCCCATAATATAAAAATCACCGGTTTTTCACGTTCATTTAAAAGTTCAATAACACGATCTGTGAAATGCTCCCATCCTTTTCCTTTATGTGAGTTCGCTTCTCCTTGTCTGACAGTTAACACTGCGTTAAGTAACAACACACCTTGCTCTGCCCATTTCACTAAATAACCGTTATTCGGAATATCGCAACCAAGGTCTGCATGCAATTCTTTGTACATATTTTGCAATGATGGCGGTGTTCTTACACCTGGTTGTACAGAAAAGCTTAACCCATGCGCCTGATTTGGTCCATGATATGGATCTTGTCCTAAAATGACAACCTTCGTATCCGCATAACTTGTATAGTGCAATGCATTAAAAATATCATTAGTATTCGGATATATTACATGGGTACTATACTCTTCTTTTAGAAACTGTCTTAGTTTTTGATAATATGGTTTCTCAAATTCTGGTGCAAGTAACGACTCCCAATCATTCTTTAAAATATGTTCCATCTCTTCACTTCCTATTCACTTAATTGATCATATCTTGCTTCGTAAATACAACAAATGAAATAATCAGAGAAGCTACAGCCCAAACCGTTAAATTCATTAATGAAAAGCTCATCGATAGACCTTGCAATGCTGGTAACTTCCCTGATAAGTAATCTGTCAGTGATAAATTCACGCTAAAAATGTACTTTGCGCCTTCCCAAGACGTTGCAAATGAATTTAAGATACCACCTGCAATTAATGCTGCCAGCATGACCCCCATACCAGCTGGTGTATTACGAATTAATACAGAAACCATAAAAGATATTGTTCCCACAACAATTGCAACGAACCACGCTAATCCATATGCCATTAAAATATACTGCCACTGCGGAATAAGATGGACAAAATTTGTATTCAATGTTTCTTTATCAATACCAAATCCTGTCAAGATCGGTAAACTCCACCCGGCATATCCGAAAACAATACCTGATAATGCATAAGAAAAAATCCCCACCAAGAGCAATATAAGCGAGATAAATAATAACATCGTCACATATTTACTGAGAAGGATTTTAAAGCGTCGGATCGGACGCGTTAGAAGCATTTTCATTGTTCCTTCACTTCGTTCTCCCGATACAATGTCAATTGCAACAATCATTACAAGCAGCGGAATAAACAATGTAATTCCTTGTTCAATGAATGCCCGTACAAACGTTGGTGCTCCTGGTGCGGTCGGATTAATATCATGATCTAGATAATATTGTTGCTGCTCTACCCTTACCTTCAGCCAATCCCGCCATTCTTCTGGTAATCTAGAATTATTTAAACGATTTTGCGAATCAACAATTTGCTGCTGAAGTGCTACTTTCCAATCACTCGTACCAAGGCGCTTTTGCGTTGTCTGCACTTCACGGTACTGTGCATAAACAAACAAAGGAATTAAGATCGCCAATATAAGCACGACAACAAAAATACGTTTCTTTCGATAAATTTTTTCTGATTCATTTAAAACAAGGTTCGCAAATTCACGCATGTTGCTCACTCCTTGTGAGTTCAATAAATAAATCTTCTAGTGTAAATACAAGCTCCTTCACGCTATGTACATCTATTCCGCTTTCTACAAAGCGTTTATTCCAAACACTAATTGTTGCAATATCCATTCGGCATAATAAACGATCGTTATCTACACTAATTTCACTTACTTCCTTTGCTCCCTCTAATATGCTCTTCGCCTTTGAAATCGGAGTGACAATCCATTCCACACGATCGCTCGCAGTTTTAATCAACTCTTCAATAGGTGCAACTGTAATCACTTTTCCTTTATGAATAATAGCAACACGATCACATATCATTTGTACCTCACTTAGTAAGTGGCTCGAAATGAAAACACTCATATTTTCTTCTTTCACAAGCGTATGTATAAACTCTCTCAGTTCTCTTATACCAGCTGGATCTAGGCCATTCGTCGGTTCATCTAATATGAGGAGTCTCGGATTTCCAAGAAGGGCCTGAGCGATTCCAAGGCGTTGCTTCATACCAAGAGAATACGTTTTCACTTTATCGTGAATACGTTCGTCTAAATGAACCATCTTCGCAATTTCTAAAATACGTTTATCCGATATACCACCCAGCATACGTGCAAATTGCTTTAAATTTTCCCATCCAGTTAAGTATGTATAAAGTTCTGGATTTTCAACGATACTCCCAATTTGTCGCATTGCTTCTCGAAAATTCTCTTTAATATTATACCCACCAATAGTAATCGTACCTTCAGTCGCTTTAATAAGACCAACTAACATCCGAATTGTTGTTGTTTTCCCTGCCCCATTTGGACCTAAAAATCCAAACACTTCTCCTTGGTTCACATCAAACGATATGTTCTCTACAAGAGTCTTTTTCCCAATTACCTTTTTTACATCCCGCACGGAAAGTATTATCGTCATTTCGCCTCTCCTCCATCTAACTGCAGCTTATTTACAACATTTTGTAGTAAACGAGTTGCCATGTATGAGTATCCTGTTTCGTTTGGATGGAAATGATCTGAGTATAATAATTCTTTCCCTCGGTTTTGAAACAGATCAAACGTTGGCGTTATATATACATTTTTATTATCTATTGCTAATTTCTCTAAAGATGCATTCCAATCTACAACAATGGATGAAGAACCTTTTAAATCCTCTACATCCTCAAAAGGATTGTATAAACCGAGCCAGAAAATCGGGCTATCTGAATTTAGTTTTCGAATTTCGGCTAAAATTTGCTTCGCCTGATTTTGAAACGTTTGCGTATCAGGACGGTATGTCTCTATGTCTATCTTCTCAAGTGATTCCCAGCCTGGAAATAAATCATTTCCTCCAATAGTTAAAACAATTAAATCTGCCTGTTTAATGGAATACTGAGCACCGCTGCTTTCTATTTGTTTCAACAAATCCGGCATTTTTGCGCCACTAACAGCTAAATTCGTTAACGCAACTTTTTGTTTGTAATCCTTCTGCAAACTTTCTTTCACTCGGCCCACATAGCCAATTCCTTCTTTATCTCCAACGCCGCGTGTTAAAGAATCGCCTAAACTGACAACTTGTAATGTTCCAGGATGTTTTTTCCCCTCTACTTGTTTTTGCTCTGTCTTCATAGTTAAATTTGAAGCTTTCGGATTTAATACATCATTAACCCCCGAAATAAAGCCATATGCAAATAAACAAAAAGATGCAATTGTAATGAGTAAAATTCCTTTTACTAATTTGGATCTCATGTCAAAACCCCTTTTAGCCTCGTAGATTGTCCATATTATACCAAACGCCCATTTGAAAAGCGATTTTCATCTCTTCTACATATATCCCTATTGATTTTCCGACATATAATTTGTGGCCATGAAAACAAAAGGAGATCTGCACTCATTTTCTCTTTTTGTTTTCACTTGGCATGGGCTAAAAAAAAGCACTGACCACTTCTATGCATGATCGTATACTCTCTTCTTCCTAAAAAATTTCATGTCGTTTTTATTCTGTATCCATGTATATTATGTGGTTTCACGAAGAGTTAATTGCGGCAAAAGTTCAATGTTCTTCACATCTATTTTTTCATCCTCTATCTTCTCATATAACATTTCAAAAGCTTTCGTACCAACTGCTTTACTTGAGTGCGCAATTGTTGTAATTCCTAATATATCAGCCACCTCTTGATCATCGCATCCAATAATCGAAAGATCTTCAGGAATATGAATTCCATATTTTTTCGCTTCCGTTACCATCCCTGCTGCGATTGGATTACAAGAAACGAGAAATGCAGTTGGTTTCACAGACATGTCGATCCACGCTCTTATCACTTCACGGCCATCCTCTACTGTAAAACGCTCTGAAAACTCCCATTCCTCTCGAGGTTTCATAGAAATCTTCTGTAATGCTTCACAATATGCTTGCTTTCGCTTTTGACTGTTTACACTATTACTTCTGCCAATACAATATCCAATACGAGTATGTCCATTTCCTATTACGTATTTCATTCCTTGTGAAAACACCTTATATTGATCGATGTGTACACTAGAAATAGACTGTGATTCTATTTCTTCGCAAGTCACAATCGGCCCAAACTTTGTATATTCTTCTATCGTTTTACAATCATTCATTCTCGAACATATAATTACACCATCAAGTTTCTTCATTTTTAACATATGTAAAGTTTCCAGTTCTTTTTTGGCACTATAGTTCGTCTGGCAGAGCATCATATTATAATTTTTTTTAGCCGTTTCTTTAGAAATCCCCTCAATAATTGCACTGTAATATTGATCATTTACATGCGGCAAAATAACCCCTATCACATTCGTCTTTCCTTTTACTAAATGAATCGCATTTACATTTTGAGTGTAATTTAGCTCTTCAATGATTGCTAAAATTTCCTGCCTCTTTTTATCACTTACATACGGATGATTATTTAATACGCGTGAAACCGTTGATACTGACACACCAGCAATTTCAGCAATCTTTTTTATATTTGTCATCTTATTTTCTTCCCCTTCTCTCATTATCAATAAATCTTATTTAAAAATTTTCTATTGACCTGGTAAGCTTTCCACAATATATCCTTTCTTAGCAAACACGTTTAGAAAGGATTTGGAACATATGATACGCTTTAAACTAGACTATATATTTTTTATTGGTGGCTTACTCATTCTTTCTCTCGGAATCAATATGATGACAACCATCACTTCTTTTGGCCTTAGTCCTTATGATTCATTCTTTATTGCACTATATCAAAACTTCGGAATAAGTATTGGCTTTTGGATTTTTATGATTAACTTTGCTTTTACACTTATTGTGCTCTTTCTAAATAAAAAACATATTACAATTGGAACAATTGTTACTATGGTTCTTATTTCTGTTTTTGTTGATTGGATTGGTTCTATTACTTTCATTATGGATTCAATTCGCTCTCTTCCAAAATATATAACACTTATATGCGGAAATCTATTTGTTGGCGCTGGAATTGGGATTTATGTATCGACACAGCTTTGTGCTGCACCACAGGAAGCATTCGTCTTAACCATGTCTGAAAAGAAAAAGTGGACATTTCGCAGAACAGAAATTTCATTAGCCTTAGTATTTTTGACACTCAGTTTCTTGTTAGATGGACCTATTTACTTTGGAACAATTATTCTTTCCTTTACAACAGGCTGGATTATTCAAGCGTTTATTCAAATTGGAACAAAAATTCTCCATATACAAAAAGCCTATTGAGCGAATAACGCTACAATAGGCTTTTTTCATCTATTTCACTGAAAGACCGCTCCTTGAATATAATCAAAGACAACTCTCTCATCATTTGGTAACACAACGGGCTGAATTTTCTCCGTATCAAGAGCAATATTAGGATCTTTCAAACCGTTACCTGTTAATATGGCTACAATTTGACTTTCCTTTGCAATTTCCCCGCTTTTTACTTGTTTATAAATACCGGCAAGAGAAGCGCATGAAGCAGGCTCAGCAAAGATTCCTTCATATTTCGCTAAACATTTATATGCTTCAAGAATTTCTGCATCTGTTACTTCATCAATTTTACCTTGAGAATGTTCCGCAGCGAGTGCGGCTTGCTTCCAACTTGCTGGATTTCCAATTCGAATCGCTGTTGCGATTGTTTCTGGCTCTTCAATCTTATGCCCACGCACAATCGCTGCTGCTCCTTCCGCTTCAAAACCGTGCATCTTTGGCAAACCCGTACCTAGTCTTTCATGATACTCTTTGAAACCTTTCCAATACGCTGTAATATTGCCTGCATTACCGACTGGAATTGCTAGAATATCCGGCGCTTTTCCAAGAACATCACAAATCTCAAACGCGGCTGTTTTTTGCCCTTCAATTCGATATGGGTTAACAGAATTCACAAGTGTAATTGGCGATGAACCACTAAGCTTACGTACAATTTGCAAAGCATGATCGAAATTCCCATCAATGCTTATAATTTCTGCTCCGTACATGACGGCTTGCGCTAACTTTCCGTATGCAATCTTACCATTTGGAATGATAACAATGCAGGATAGCCCAGCCCTAGCTGCATATGCTGCTGCAGATGCAGACGTATTACCTGTAGAAGCACAAATGATCGCTCCGCTTCCCGCCTCTTTTGCCTTTGCTACCGCCATTACCATGCCGCGATCTTTAAAAGATCCGGTCGGATTTGCTCCTTCTATTTTCCCGTAAATTGTTACACCCCACCGCTTGGAAAGGTTTTCTAGTAAAACAAGTGGTGTATTGCCTTCATGCAACGTTAAGGATGGTGTCTTTTCCGTAATAGGTAAAAACTCCTTATACTCAGCAAGCAGACCTTTCCACATTACTTAGCATCTCCTTCGATTCGATAGTTTGCTTTCACACAATCTACTTCTTCGTATGACCTAAGTGTATGTAAGATATATTCATAGTCTGCAAGTGATGCACGGTGCGTTACAATAACAATCTCAGCTTTCCCCTTCTCTCCAAGTGGCATTTGAATAATTTTTTCAAAGCTAACACCTCGTTCAGAGAATAGGGATGTAATTTTTGCAAACACACCAATTTCATCTTTTACATGTAGACGTAAAAACTTTTTCACAAAAATTTCATCAAACGCCTTTAATACCTTCTCGTACTGCGGAGAAACTGCGCTATTTCCAGTTACACCAAGGCGTACATTTTGCATTACTGCAACTAGGTCGGAAACAACCGCTGTCGCTGTCGGTAAACTTCCTGCGCCAGGTCCATAAAACATTGTTTCTCCTACCGCTTCACCATACACATATACTGCGTTATATTCATTTTGAACAGCTGCAAGAGGGTGTGTATTAGGAAGTAATGTTGGCTCAACCGTTACCTCTAACTTTTCACCATCACGCTTCGCGAGTCCGATTAATTTAATTGTATATCCTAGGCTTTTACTATATGCAATATCTTCCGCCGTAATAGAAGTAATCCCTTTCACCTTTACATCTCCAAGCTCTACATTTGTAGAAAAACCAAGAGTAGCTAAAATCGTCATTTTCCTTGCTGCATCTAAACCTTCTACGTCTGATGTTGGATCTGCCTCTGCAAATCCAAGCTGTTGCGCTTCTTTTAACACGTCGTCATATGCTCTCCCTTCGTCAGACATTTTTGTCAGAATAAAGTTTGTTGTTCCGTTCACGATTCCCATCACTTTCGTAATAAGATCCGAGGAAAGCCCTTCTACAATGCTACGCAGAATTGGAATCCCTCCAGCTACGCTTGCCTCGTAAAATAAATCTGCTTGATTTGCCTTTGCTACTGTCAAAAGTTCAGCCCCATGCAATGCCATTAAATCTTTATTAGCAGTAACAACATGTTTACCATTTTTTAGGGCTTGTAAAATATATGCTTTCGCTTCCTCGATGCCGCCCATCACTTCAATGACAACATCAATATCAGGATTATCTATAATTTCATTTGCATTTTTCGTTAATAGGGTAGAGGGTACTTGGACCTCTCTCTCTTTTTCAATATTTTGTACTAATACTTTTGTTATTTTCACTGGGCAACCTACTTGGTGTATAAGACGATCTTGATGATCCGTAATAATACGAACCACACCGCTGCCAACTGTTCCAAGGCCTAATAAACCCACTTGAATTTCATTCATAATACTGTCCACCCCTCTAAAAAATTGTATTTAGATGCCATTATATAAGTTAAAATTCTGAAAAACAATGTATTTTGAACATTTAGAAAAATATAAAATGATTCCTACTAGGAAAGCGTTGCCACGTGTTATATAATGATCATCTCATAAAATATAAGGGGTTTCCTGATACACATAATAATTTAACCAATTTGAAAATAATAAGTTTCCATGACTCCGCCATCTTATGAGTGGCTTTTCAGATGGATTATTATGTTTAAAATAGTTTTTCGGAATCTTAATATCTAACCCCCTTTGTTTATCGCGTTCATATTCTTTTTTTAAGGTATCGCAGCTATATTCGCTATGACCAAGAACAAAAATATGCTTTCCATCTTGCCCCATAACAAGGTGGACACCTGCTTCTTCTGATGTTGCTAGTAACGTCAACTCTCGTACTTTTTCAATATCAGATGCGCGTACTTCCGTATGACGTGAATGTGGTGCAAAGAAGATCTCATCGAATCCTTGTAACAATTTCACGTGCTGCTTTTGCACTTCATGTTCAAATACACCAAACATCTTTTCTTCAAGCGGATATTTCGGAATTCCATAGTGATAATACAGGCCTGCTTGTGCGCCCCAACAAATATGCAATGTAGATGTTACATTTGTTTTTGAATATTCCATAATACGCCCAAGTTCTTCCCAATAATCTACATCTTCAAAAGAAAGTGTTTCAACTGGAGCTCCTGTAATAATGAGACCATCAAACTTTTCTCCCTCAATATCACGAAATGTTTTATAAAAACTTGTTAAATGATCTTGCGCTACATTACGAGATATATGAGACTCCATATGGAGCAAATGCAGATCTAATTGAAGTGGTGTATTACCAAGTAACCTGAGCAATTGCGCTTCTGTTTCCTGCTTTGTTGGCATTAGGTTTAAAATTGCAATTTTTAAAGCACGTATATCTTGCGTTTCAGCTCGTTCTTTTGTCATCACAAAAATATTTTCTTTTTGCAATACTTTACGAGCCGGTAAATCCTTATCAACAATGATCGGCATGTGCTTTGCCTCCAACTAACGCTTCCTCTAAATCCGCAATAATATCAGAAACATCTTCTATACCGACTGATAAGCGAATTAAATCAGATGTAACACCTGCTAAACGCTGTTCTTCTTCAGTTAACTGTCTGTGCGTTGTACTAGCAGGATGAATCACACATGTTCTTGCATCTGCTATGTGCGTCACAAGCGTTGCCAGTTTCACATTTGCAATGAACTCTTTCGCAGATTCTAATCCTCCTTTAATGCCGAATGTTAAAACGCCACTCGCTCCTTTTGCTAAGTACTTTTGTACTAGCTGATAATTCTCATTACTTTCTAAACCCGGATAATTTACCCATTCAATACGTTCATGGCTAGCAAGCCACTTCGCAACTGCAAGAGCACTTTCACTATGACGCTCCATTCGTAAATGCAAAGTTTCTAAACCGATGTTGCTAATATACGCATTGAATGGGCTCATACAGTTTCCATAGTCTCTTAATAATTGAACACGAGCTTTCACAATATATGCTGCCTTCCCAAATTTCTGCACATAACTTACACCATGATAACTTGGATCCGGTTCGACAAACTCAGGGTATTTTCCATTTGCCCAATCAAAGTTTCCTCCGTCAATGACAATCCCGCCTAATGAGCTTGCGTGACCATCAATATATTTTGTTGTAGAATGCACTACAATATTTGCTCCATGTTCAAACGCTTGGCATAAATACGGTGTTGCTAATGTGTTATCAACAATAAATGGTACTTCTAACTGTTTCGCAGCAGCTGAAAACTCTTTAAAATCCAGAACATTCATCGCTGGATTCCCCAGTGACTCTGCATAAATAAGCTTTGTTTTATGATTGGCAAGTGCCACAATTTCATCAGAAGATAAGCTTGGATTAAAGAATGTAACCTCAATCCCTAATTTACGTAGACTTACCCCAAATAAGTTAAATGTTCCCCCATAAACGGTTGAAGAACAAAGTAAATGGTCACCACTGCTACAAATATTTAGAACAGCAAGCATAATAGCTGCTTGACCAGAAGCTGTTGCAACAGCTCCAACACCACCTTCTAACTCTGTTAATTTTTGTTCAAATGCTGCTAGTGTCGGATTCCCAATACGCGTATAAATATAGCCTTCTGCTTCTAAATTAAAGAGTGCCGCTAAATCATCGGACGTATCGTATTTGTACGTCGTACTTTGATAGAGCGGTAAAACACGCGGTTCACCGTTCTCCGGTGTATAGCCACCTTGCACACAAATGGTTCCTTTTCCCCATGATTCTCCCATCTCTCATTCTCCTTTCTTTTATAGAAAATAAAAAAACTGCTTCTTTCCCTAACAAGAAAGAAGCAGTTTAAAAACACGCTCTAAAGTCTCTTTCTTATCTCTCAGGGCTTATTACCTGCAGGATTTGGCACAATTCCGCTATGCGGCTGTTGCCAAGGTTTCATAGGGCCTGTCCCTCCACCTTTTCTTGATAAGACTATGTAATTACCGTTGATTTTATAGCAATAATTTCCTGATGTCAATTATTTTTCTGAATATTTCTAAAAGATTGTATTGCTACTTTAATTGTTCATTCTCAAAATTTAAATTTAAGAAATTGAAGAAAATACTTCTATTTAAAGAAAAATAATACCTTTTAAAAACTCTACTCACTATGTAAAATTATAGAGCTATATTTAATCGTAACAAGCAACATAATATTTTTAACCATGTTACACTTTATATACAGGTCATCAAGATATTTACAAAAATATGATTACATTTACGAATGTTTCAGAACCCCATAAAATAATACTGCTGATTTTTGTAATATATTTTGAATAAGTAATTCTCTTAAAAAGATAATATGCATATTCAATTCATTACTTAATTATCTTCGTATCAGAATCTCTAACTTTTCATAATAACGTATAAATAGAGGAGGCATAACAATTGACTATTAGGAGAAATCTGCACTATTTACTCATCGTGTACGGTATGTTTCTAGGTGCTATCGTTGGTGCTACAGTCTGGTTATTTTTAGTTGTCACAAATGCTGGAATTCAGTTTATTTGGGGATATTTACCTAAGGAATTGGGATTACCACCTTATTACACACTTTGTGTAACAATAATCGGCGGTGTTCTTGTTGGACTGTCACAGAAGTACTTCGGCACATACCCACGTTTAATGCCAGAAGTAATGGGTGAATATAAGAAGACAGGTAGAATTGAGTACCAATTTGTACATAAAGCTACGTTAACAGCCATTATTGTTTTAGTATTTGGCGCAAGCTTAGGACCAGAAGCAGCACTTGTTGGGATTATAGGTGGACTTTGTACATGGGTTGGTGATCGCTTTAAATTTACTTTAAAAGGAATGCACGAACTAACGGAAATTGGGATTGGCGCTGCCTTAAGTGTTATTTTTAATGCACCGCTATTCGGTTATTTAGCTCCAAGCGAGCATGAGGATACACAACTTGCTGAAACTTTTAAAGAGAAAAAGACTATTGTATATCTCGCTACTACTTTTGCTGGTTTTTCTGTATATTTATTGCTTAGTCAGTTTGATAATCGAGGATCTTTTATTGTTAATTTTGGAGAAGGATCTTTTACACTCCGCGAATGGGTGGCCTTTCTTCCCCTTATTTGTATAGGTGCCGGTGCAGGCTATTTTTATTTCAAAATAGAACATATATTAGAAAAAATAGTACATCCTTTTCAAAAGTATAAACTAACATTAGCGATTATAGGCGGTATTCTTCTAGGAATTGCAGGCACTTTACTTCCGTATACACTGTTTTCAGGAGAACACCAATTAAAAGAATTAGTAACTGAATGGGCAGAGTTATCATTTTGGATCCTGTTTCTTTCAGGAATTTTAAAATTATGTATAACGGCAGTTTGTTTAAATACAGGTTGGCGTGGTGGACATATTTTTCCGATTATATTTGCTGGTGCAAGTATTGGATATGCTGTAGCTACTGTCATACCGTTAGATCCAGTTGCTTCTGTAGCTATTATAACGACAGCCATTTCAAGCTATGCAATACGAAAGCCAATCGCTATTACATTATTATTACTTATGTTCTTCCCAATTAATTTATTGTTACCAATGATTGGAGCTGCAATGATTGGTAATGTTTTTCCACTTCCTAACCATAGTGAGAAGAAACAGGAAGCTGGTGCAAATATCGAATAGTAAAATGAACAAATAAAAGGCAGTACCATCACAATAAAAGTGTTGGTACTGCCTTTTGAGTAAAGAATGTTTACTTTTACAAATAAAATTGCCACTACAAATGGACTATTACAAAATAATATTTAAGACCTCAAAAAAACTAACATTTTAAAATCCCATACAGCTCATCAAAAGTTTGAATTTCATAAGTTGGAACTATCCCGCTATCGTTTAACTTCTTTTCAGGATTAAACCAACATGTGTCTAATCCAGCTAGCTGCCCACCCTTAATATCTGCACTTAAAGAATCCCCGATAATTAATCCTTTCTCTACAGAAAAATTAGAAATTCGTGCAAAAACATAATCGAAGTATTCCTTCATTGGTTTTTGGTAACCAGTATCTTCTGAAACAAAAATACCCTTAAAGAATGAATGTAATCCTGAATTGCGTAGGCGCTTGTCTTGCGTTTTGGAAACACCGTTTGTAACAATATATAAATCGTATTCGCTTTGGAAACCTTGTATTAATTCAAAAGCCCCATGAATGAGCTGATTCCCTTCTTCTAAATAACTACGATAATTCTTTTCAAACAATGATCCATCGACTTCTTGGCCATATTCCCTGAATAAAATTGAAAATCGCGTATTCACTACCTCATCTCTGGCTATTTTCCCTTCTTCAAAGGATTCCCACAGATCTTGGTTTATTTTTTTATAATGTGCCTCAATTTCATTAGTTAAAGGGATTTTTTGTTCCTCAAAAAGCAAATGTAATGCTTTTCTTTCAGCTGCTTTAAAATCTAATAATGTATCGTCGACATCAAATAGTAATGTTTGATATTTCTTCATGTTGCTTCTCTTCCTTTCTTCTATAAAAACACGCTGTTTCTTTTGTCATTAAATAAATCGTATCACTTCCGCTTGTAAAAAGAATAGGAGATATCTCATACTAAATGAGAGGTGAAAAAATGAAAATCAAAAAAGATTCAGATGAGATTCATAATTATGTAAAGCAATTCAATTTTCAAACATTCTTTTCGTTTGACATTTTGCCGTATATAGAAATTCATTCGTTTCAAAAGAAAGAAACCATTTGTAATGAAGGAGAGGAGTTTCCCTATCTCTATTACTTAATTTCCGGAAAAGTAAAAATATATATGAGCCATCAGAATGGAAGGATTTCCTTAATTAATTTTGTAAAAGCGCCATCAATCATGGGAGAATTAGGATTAATTGGAGTAGAGACGTTAACAAAAGGGATCGAAGCCATGGAACCATGTATCTGTTTAGCTCTTCCCTTGAAAAATTGTCGCCATCTCTTATTACAAGACGCCCATTTTTTACAGCAGTTGTGCAAATTCATTGGAGAAAAAACAATTACTCGAACTGAACAATATGCAAAAAGTCATAACTACGCTTTAGAAAACCGATTAGCGGCGTTCATTCTGTTAACCGAGCAAAATAATTGTTACCTTGAAAAGCATACAGAAGCCTCTGAATACTTAAACGTTAGTTATCGCCATCTTTTATTTGTATTAAAGCAGTTTTGTCAGCAAAATTGGTTAAAAAAAGAAGGGAGAATGTATTTCATACAGGACAAAGAGCAATTACAAAAGTTAGCAGATGAACTCATTCGGCAATAACAGAACAAAGCCCCGTAAGTTCTTCTGCTAGACTATTTATTAAAAAACAAAAAAGCAGCACCAACACCATAAAGGTACTGATACTGCATATTGAGCGACGATTATTGTATTAATTAGAATGTGCTTGCTACTTTAACAGCTTTCTCAAGGCCTTCTGCAATAATCTCTTCCGCTTTATCTGGGAATTGGTTATGACCTTCAACAATAACTGTCTCCATATCTTTTGCACCGAAGAATCCCATCATGCTTGCTACATATTTAACAGCCATTTCTACTTCTGCTGCTGGTCCTTCAGAATATACACCACCGCGTGCGTTTAATAGCGCAATTTTCTTATCTCCAATAAGGCCTACTGGTCCTTCTGGTGTATATTTAAATGTTTTACCAGCACGGTTTAAGTAATCGATATATGTGTGCAGTACAGCTGGAATTGTTAAGTTCCATAACGGGAAACCAAATACTACTTTATCAGCTGCAAGGAATTGATCTAAATATTTATCAGCAACAGCCACTGCTTTTGCTTCTTCTGCTGTTAAATCAAATCCTCTACTTGTTTTAAATGTACCGTTAATCATATCTACTCCTACATATGGTAATTCTTCATTGTATAAATCAAGTTCTACCACTGTATCATTTGGATGTGCTTCTTTATAACTTGCTAAAAACGCTTCATATAATTTTACGCTAACTGCTTGGTCTGCTGGACGGTTGTTAGCTTTTACAAACAAAACTGTTGTCATGCCTTTTTTTCCTCCTATTGCTTACTCTTACGTTGTTTATTATCTACTCGCTAAAAAGGGATAATCCCTTGTAATTATTGTTGTTTACAAATACATTTTATCCTCTCATCCTAACAATTTCTTCCTCACATAGACGTATCTTTTCATAAAAAAAGTCCGCCTCCTAAAGGCGAACTAAGTCCTACGACTTTTGTCTTATACGATCCCACTTTTCACTGCATATAAAGCTGCTTGTGTACGATCAGATAAATTTAATTTGCCTAAAATACTACTTACATGAGCTTTTACTGTTTTTTCTGTAATCACTAACACGGATGCAATTTCCTTATTACTCATCCCTTTTGCCAAGAGCTGCAACACTTCATTCTCCCTTGCTGTTAGTACATCTACATGAATATTTGATGACTCCTGTTTCTCTTCTTGCGGCAAAGTTTGAGACAGAAGCGCGCTTGCTATATCAGGGTGAAGCTGAATATTTCCTTTATATGCGCTACGAATCGCTTCGACAAGTTGATCAGGCTCAACATCTTTTAGAATATATCCGCTTGCCCCAGCTTTTAAAGCCGGCAAAACATGCGCTTGATCAGAAAAACTAGTTAATACGAGCACTTTCACATTTGGATATTCCTTTTTGATGCATGCTGTCGCTTCAATCCCATCCATCTCTGGCATATACAGGTCCATCAAAACTATATCTGGCCGCACTTCTTGAACCTTCACCAAAGCTTCTTTCCCATTATTCGCCTCTCCAACCAATTCAAGATCTTCTTGTGTGCTTAAAAAAAAGGCTAATCCTTTTAAAACAACTGTATGATCGTCAACTAATAATACTCTTATCTTCACAAGTTTCCCTCATTTTCACATCGCATTATAATGGTACGATAACTTTTATACTTGTTCGCTTTTTCTCACTTACAATCGTAATCCATCCGCCAATTAACTCTGCGCGTTCACGCATTGTTGTCATACCGAGCGATTTCTTCTCTTTTATATCTTTTTCTATAAAACCGAGGCCATAATCAACTACCTCTAAGGACACTTCTTTCTCTGTTACTTTCAAATAAATTGTCGCCTCTGTTACCCCCGCATGTTTACTCACATTATTTAAAGCCTCTTGTCCAATTCGCCATAATGTTTCTTCCACTACACGTGGTAACTCACGCACACCTTTAACTTGCTCACGAATGTTCAGCTCTAAGTTCTCTCCATATTGCTTTAAAGCGGGTAGCAACCCTTTTTCTAATCCTGCTGGACGAAGTTGCCAAATAAGTGCTCGCATTTCTTTTAAAGCACCTTGTGCTAATTCCCTTATCTCATGAAGGGATTGATCTACCGTTTCATTTTGTCCCTTTAAAACAGCTTCTGTCCCCTTCGTCATAAACGTTAATGAAAATAACTTTTGTGAAACTGAATCATGCAGATCCCGTGCCAAACGGTTTCGTTCTTCCATCCGAGCAAGTTCACGTCGCTGTTCATTTAACCGTAAATTTTCAATCATTAATGAAATATGATTCGTTAACGCTTGCACGATATCTACGGTATTCTCATCAAATCCTCCATGCTTCGAACTCACGCATAAAACACCAAACACTTGATTTCGAATTTGTATTAGAGCAACAATGATAGAGCCATTAGACCGTCTTTTCAACAAAACAGGCTGATTTTTTTCTATCGCTTCTTTTGCAGTACTCTCTAACTCCCTATCTCTTTCCGTTACATATTTCTTATAACAAGCCCGCATAGATAAGTTCTTTTCTTCCTTTATAAAAAACGCAACTTTCTCCCACTGAAATACATCCTCCACTTGTTTTACAACTTCTTCTGGTAATGTATTTAACTTATGGATTTTTCTTAGCTCTTGAATGAAACGTTCTAATTTCACATAATAATGAGCACGTCTTTTTTCACTTTCATATAATTTTGTCCGTTTTAAAGCTGTTCCAATTTGCAAAGCAACCGATTGCAGCAGCATAAGTTCTTCTTCAGAAAAATGTGTTTTTCCTGGGCTTGCTACATTTAGCACACCGAATTCTTCACCGCCAGCTTTTAGGGGAACTGTTGCATGATGAAGAATTCCTTCTGTATCGCCCCAATTATGTTCAATTGCATTATTAATTCTCTTACATTCAATAATATTAACTGCTCGCTCTAATTTCCCTTCTACAAAGCGACGCAGACACCAGCATTCTCCTTCACACATCGGTCGTTTATTTTGAAACGCGAGCGCTGCTGGTAAATGGTAATCAATTAATTTCGTATATCTACCATTTTCATCGGCCAGAAAAATCCATCCTGTTGTTAATCCTGTTACATGCAATAATTTTTCTAATACCGCTTGCAACATGTGATATGTATCATTAGATGTATTTAACGTTTCTGCAATTTCTTTTAATATAGCTAATTCGCTTATACGATTCCCTTGAAACATAAATTGTCTCCTACATACGATATTTTCATTTCTTATTGTAACAAATTCATTATCTTTTCAACCAAGCTAACCACTTTTTCACTTTGTACTTATTCATAACATTGATATAATGGATAAAAATGTAGTTTTCATTATATCACCTAAGGGGGCTTTCTCAATGACATTAAACAAAGCACTTACAATCGCTGGTTCTGACACAAGCGGTGGCGCTGGCATACAAGCAGATTTAAAAACGTTCCAAGAACTTGGTGTATACGGAATGACATCTCTTACAACAATTGTAACGATGGACCCACATAACGGTTGGGCACATAACGTGTTCCCTATCCCTGCTTCTACACTAAAACCACAATTAGAAACAACAATTGAAGGCGTTGGTGTTGATGCTTTAAAAACTGGTATGCTTGGGTCTGTTGAAATCATTGAAATGGTTGCTGAAACAATTGAAAAGCATAATCTACAAAATGTAGTAGTAGATCCAGTGATGGTTTGCAAAGGGGCAGATGAAGCATTGCATCCTGAAACAAATGACTGCTTACGCGATGTACTTGTTCCAAAAGCATTAGTTGTGACACCAAATTTATTTGAAGCATATCAACTAAGTGGTGTGAAAATTAATTCCCTTGAGGACATGAAAGAAGCCGCAAAAAAAATCCATGCTTTAGGTGCAAAATATGTACTAATTAAAGGTGGTAGCAAACTAGGTACGGAAACTGCAATCGATGTATTATATGATGGGGAAACATTCGATCTTTTAGAATCAGAGAAAGTTAATACAACAAATACACACGGTGCAGGTTGTACATACTCTGCAGCAATTACGGCAGAACTTGCAAAAGGTAAATCTGTAAAAGATGCTGTAATAATCGCAAAAGAATTCATCACAGCAGCGATTCGTCACTCTTTCAAATTAAACGAATACATCGGGCCAACACATCATGGTGCATATCGTAAATTTACAACTGGAAAAGAACTTGTATAAGAAATAAAAAAACAGGCTATCTATAGATAGCCCGTTTTTTTATGATGCTAAACTTAGCTTATTTCTAACATTTCCATACTATTAAAAACTACAAACTTAAAATCTTGTTGTTCCACGTGAAACAACAACAAAGTAAAAAAAGAGCGACGAATCGCTCTTTTTTTTCAGCAACACCTTGATATTTTTCCACCTTTCGCATTGAATCTAGCTTCTTGCGCCTCTGCAAAAAACTGTTTTCGACATAGAATCGTTTCTTCTGGATGGTGCTGTTTCATATGAGTAACGTACGTTTCATAACTTGGTACTCCAACAAGCAAACTAATAAATTGCTTTCTTGTTCTCCACACCTTCCCCAATTTTTTAAGCATAATTTCTCGACTCACTTTCATCTCTTGGAATATAGGGTGCTTCTTTTAATGGTGTTGCTTTATTTTGCAGCACCTTAATCCATATACGAATAGCTGAAATAAGGACCGCTATTACAACTAACATGAAAATTCCACAAAGTGCAGCATCGATATAATCATTGAAAATAATTTGCTTCATTTGTCCCACATTTTTGGCCGCTGCTAGTATTTTCCCTTCATCTAGGGCATTTTGAAATACTTTTGCATGGGATAAAAATCCAATTTTCGGGTTATCATGGAATAATTTTTGGTAGCCGGCTGTCATCGTCACAATCAGCAGGCCGACAGTTGGAATAAGTGTAACCCAAACATACGCCTTTTTCCCCATTTTGAACAATATCGTTGTTCCGAGTAATAACGCAATACCCGCTAACATTTGATTCGCAATTCCAAAGAGTGGCCATAGTGTATTAATCCCACCGAGTGGATCAACTACACCTTGGTATAAGAAATACCCCCACCCTAACACGCATAGCGTTGTTGCAATAACATTAGCTAGTGTAGAATCCGTTTTCGCAAATGGTTTATATATGTGTCCTAAAATATCTTGAATCATAAATCGTCCTACACGTGTACCAGCATCAATTGTAGTTAGAATAAATAGTGCTTCAAATAAAATAGCAAAATGATACCAAAACGCCATCATCGCAGTTCCACCGATTACTTGTGAGAAGATGTAGGCCATTCCAATTGCTAATGTTGGTGCTCCTCCTGTGCGAGATAAAATTGTTTGTTCACCAACATTTACAGCCAGGTCCTTTAACTCGTTTGGTGTAATCGCAAATCCCCAAGAAGAAATAACTTGAGCTGCTTGCGATACATCTGTCCCGATAAGAGCTGCTGGACTGTTAATTGCAAAGTATGTTCCTGGTGTTAATACACAAGCTGCAATCATTGCCATCGCTGCAACGAACGATTCCATTAACATCGCTCCGTAGCCAATTGGCTGAGCATGACCTTCTCTTTCAATCATTTTCGGAGTAGTACCAGAGGAAACTAAAGCATGGAATCCTGATACTGCCCCGCAAGCAATTGTAATAAATAAAAACGGAAATAGGTTCCCAGAAAACACAGGACCTGTTCCATCAATAAACTTAGACACAGCCGGCATTTGTAGGTTTGGCGCTACGATTAAAATACCAATTGCTAGCCCAACAATCGTACCGATCTTTAAAAATGTACTTAAATAATCACGTGGAGCAAGAAGCATCCACACTGGTAATGCCGACGCAATAAAACCGTATACAATAAGCATAATTGCAATTGTTTCACCACTAAAAGTAAACATGCTTGCAAGGGTAGGATTCTCAGCTACATACTGTCCTCCCACAAGAGCTAAAAGGAGTAAAATAATACCGATAACCGATCCTTCTCCAATGCGTCCTGGGCGAATGTAACGCATATAAACACCCATTAAAATAGCGATTGGAATTGTCGCTGCGATCGTAAACATTCCCCAAGGACTACCAACAAGCGCTTTCACAACTACTAGAGCTAAGACTGCTAATAAAATGATCATGATACCTAAAATACCAATCATCGCAATCAATCCTGTTACAGGACCGATCTCATCTTTAATCATTTCACCTAATGATTTTCCATTACGTCTCATTGAAGCAAATAAAATAACAAAATCTTGTACTGCCCCAGCAATTACAACCCCAACAATAATCCAAATTGTTCCTGGCAGATATCCCATCTGAGCTGCTAAAATAGGTCCTACTAGTGGACCCGCTCCAGCAATTGCCGCAAAGTGATGTCCAAATAATACCCATTTATTTGTTGGAACATAATCCTTTCCATCATTTAGCGTCTCAGCAGGTGTTCGCCGATTATTATCTAATTCAAATACTTTCCTAGCAATAAATCTACTATAGAAACGATAAGCAACAGCATATACAGAAACAGCTGCCACTAATAGCCATACAGCATTAATCGTTTCACCTTGTGATAAGGCAATTATACCAAATCCGGTTGCTCCTAAAGCTGCGATTACACCCCAAAGTAAAATTGACTTAAGCGCCTTCACATACAATCCCCCCTATACTACTTCTTAGTGGAAATTGTACTAAATTTTCTGAATATTTAATTTAAATCCTCCTTATTATGAAGGATTCTTATGTTAACATGTTGAAATTCACTTACAACTTGTCATAGTTCAATTTTATTTCGCAATCGTTTTACATAGTTTCGACTAACGGGAATTGCCTGCTCATCATACCTTTCCAAATAAAGATTATAGGTTCCATTATAATAAGGCTTTAGTTCTTGAACATACATAACATTTATTAAATAACTTTTATGAACACGCAAAAAATCATATGCTGTTAATTTATTTTCTAGTTCTTGAAGTGTATACGTTGAAATATACTGATTATTTGTTGTATAAATCGAAACTGTTTTATTCTCCTTATTCTTACTTACATATATAATATCCTCTGGAAAAATATATGTAATTCCCTCATGACTTTCAATCGGAAGTTTGCGCAAATGGCTTTTTATTTTCTTTCCCTTTTCTTGCTCTATTCTATGCAAAAGAAACTGTAAATCTTCCTCACGAAAAGGTCTTATTAAGTAATAAAATGCTTGGAATCGAAAAGCTGTTATCGCCTCTTCTATATCCCTACCTACAAAAATAAATTTTGCACTACAACTTAGCTGTTGTAATAAGCTAGAGAATTCAAATCCTGTGCCATCTTTTAACTTTGTATCTAAAAAAACGAAATCAGGAGTATGTTTTTTTGCTATCTGTAAAGATTCCATTCCTGTTCCTGCTTCAAAGCATTCTACATTTCTCATATTTTCTGTAAATGTCTCAATTAATTGATTTCTACACTCCGAATCTTCCATAATAAGTAAAATCCTCATCTGCCCAACCACCTAATTGTTTTGTCCATAAGTCTTGTTGTATACATTCGCTTTAGTAAGAAATAATCCCTTTTTCTAGCTATATTTTCTATTTAATATGCTACTCTTTTTCTCAATAATAATAAAAGAAGGAAGTCATTTGGACTTCCTTCCTTTATTATACTAATTCTTGTTGCTTTGTTTCCTGTCCAAGCACAACCACTGCAAGCACCCCTATTAAAATGGAGCTGCAAAAGATTGTAAAGATTAAAGAAAGAGAAGCTTGCGAGGCAACAAGGTAACCTACTAATAACGGACCGAGAATACCGCCAATACGACCAAATGCGGCAGCCATACCTGCCCCAGTACCGCGAATTACTGTCGGATACTGCTCAGGTGTATATGCATATAACGCTCCCCATGCTCCTAAATTAAAGAAGGACAATAGCATTCCTGCCACCAGCAATATCGTAAGCGATTCAGCTACTCCAAAGACGTAAGCACTACATGCTGTACCAATTAAATACGTAACTAATACAAACTTACGGCCAAGTCGTTCAATAAACCATGCAGCAGTAAAATATCCTGGTAGCTGCGCTAATGTCATAATTAATACGTACTGGAAACTTTTTATTAAACTAAATCCTTTTAATACCATTACACTTGGTAACCAAAGAAACATGCCATAATAAGAAAAGACAACACAGAACCATAAGATCCATAGCATAATTGTTGCTTTTCGATATTCTCCAGACCAAACTGCTTTTATATTTGTAATAACAGATTGTTGTTTCTCGACTCTCTCAAACCTTGGTGAATCTGGTAAATTCCATCGTAAATATAGTGCATAAAAAGCTGGAACTGCACTTAATACCATCGCTACTTGCCAGCCATACTTAGGAATTACAAAATAAGAAATAAGAGCTGCAATTAACCAGCCACCAGCCCAAAAACTTTCTAATAACACAACAATTTTCCCACGCTCATGCGCCTCGACGCTTTCAGATACAAGTGTCGAAGCAACCGGTAACTCTCCGCCAAGTCCCATGCCGATTAAAAAACGCAATATAAGAAACATGGCTAATGTTGTTGTTAATGCTGTTAAGCCACTACAGATAGAAAATAATAATAATGTCATAATAAAAACGGACTTACGCCCCATCTTATCTGCTAATATTCCAAATACAAGCGCTCCAACTGCCATTCCGATAGAATTTACACTTCCAATCCATCCCATTTCTTGGCTACTTAATCCCCATTCTTTTTGCAATGCAACGATGACAAATGAAAGCATGCCGACATCCATTGCATCAAATAGCCAACCAAGACCCGCTATTCCAAGAAGCTTGCGCTTTGAAATTTCTTTTATATCCCCCACTAAAAATCCTCCTTACACAGGTGTCTTTACACATCATTTTACACATGTGTATTGTATAAGTAAAATACTTTTATTTCTACACTTACTGTAAAGTTTTATTTTAAAATTCCCATAAGACGATGGCTTTATTAGTGAGAAATACTGTATAAAGTGGAAGTTGCTCGTCCAGAATGTGAGGGTGATGGAGCTTCTGACGTAGAGGTGTTTTTTTACCTCGCAGGAAGAAGCGAAGCCACCGAACATTCTAGCCACTGGAACTGGACAATGCTTTCGCTCAATTTTGAGGTGAGAGTATTACTACCCGCAAATAGCGGGATAAATTTTTACAAACAAAAAAGCAGCGATATTTCGCTACTTTTTCGAACGCATTACTTCTTTTAGAAATTCAGCTAATACAAGCTGACGACGCCAACGCGTCGGATTGCTACATAGCCGGTAAAACCATTCGAGATGAATGGCCTGAATCCATTTTGGCGCACGTTTTACTTCCCCTGCCCAAACGTCTAAACTGCCACCTACACCAACAGCTACCTTTGCTTGCAAACGATGCTTATTATTTTGAATAAAATTTTCTTGTCTTGGGAATCCGAGTGCTACAAGTAAAATATCAGGCTTTGCTTCTTGAATACGAGAAATAATATCTTCTTCCTCTTCTTGTTTAAAGTATCCATCTTGAGTCCCCACAATAGATACAGCTGAATATGTTTGTGTTAAATGATCAGCAGCACCTTTCACAACATGTGGTTTTGCCCCAAGTAAGAAAACCGATACAGGTTTATTTTCTTTCGACAACGCTTCAAATAAATCACTCATTAAATCAAAACCTGCTACTCGCTCTTTTAATGGTGTTCCTAGCATACCACTTGCTTTTACAACACCGATACCATCTGGTGTAATTAAATCTGTTTTCAAAAGTGTTTGATAAAAACTTGGGTCTTTTTTCGCACACATTACGATTTCCGGATTTGCTGTTACAACTTGGAATGTATGAGTTCGTTCCGCCTCTAACTGCTTCATGATATATTGAATTGTCTCTTCCATTGTCATCGTAGAAAAAGGGACACCTAAAATATCAACTGTTTGCACTGCCATAATGATAATCCTCTCTATTTCAATAAAAGTTTTTTATATGCTTTATGAGTATCTTCATATAGATTTCGTAATGAGAAACGCGAAGAAGCATGCTCATACAAGCGTTCACCCATCGATGCTAATTCACCATTCTCCCATTTCTTATATCCTTCCTCTAGTGCACTTACTAATGCATGTGTGTCACCAGTCGGTACAATCCATCCATATGTAGGATTAACAATCAACTGTTCCATATCACCAACATTTGTTGCAATAGACGTTAAACGCTGATTTGCGGCTTCTAATAGTACAAGTGGGAAACTTTCACTATAAGAAGTTAATAAATTTATATGAGCGGATGCATATAATTCTTTTACATCCGAACGATGTCCTAAAAATAGTACTTTATCTTCTAAATTTTTCTTCCTTACTACCTCTTTCAACTCTGCTTCAATTGGACCATCGCCAACTAACAACACTTTTATATTTGGGATCGTTATTTTTTGCAAGGCATCAAATAAAATATTATGTCCCTTTACAGGGTGAAGACGAGCCACTTGAATAGCTATAAATGACTCTTCTTGTATACCAAATTTATCTTTCAAATTATAAGGTTTCGCTGGGATACCATCATACTCAATCCCGTTATAAACAGTACAAATTTTATCTTCTGGCACCCCGAGTGCTACAGTATTTTTCTTAAAACGTTCTGTAATCGCAAAAAACAAATCCACTTTCTTATAAGAATGTAAATTTAATTTTGTAAAAACCCAACCTTTTAATCCACGCTTCATAAAATCAAGGGTTGGATCACTATGAACCGTTGTAACCCATTTTGCACGTATTTTCCTTTTTAGAAGAGATAGATAAAAGTTTGCGCGTGCACCATGTGTATGTACAATATCAAAGTATCCTTCATTAATAAACGTACGTATTTTGGAAAGAATCGATATGTCATAACGAGATGATTGGGAAAAAACATGGACCTTAATTCCGAGCTCTCTTGCTTCTCTAGCGATCGCACCTTCTTCAAATACAGCTAGTTCAACTTCATCTTTTGGAAATTGTGACAAAAGTGAAATAATGTGAGTTTTCCCGCCACCTTCTTCTGCTCCAGCATTCATATGCAACACTTTCATCTCTTTCCTCCTCCATCTTTATGTTCTCTTATCGTTTACTATAGCAAAAAATAAAAGCTAACGTGGCGCTAGCTTTTATTTTTCTATCATTCAATTTCTAAATCCACAATTAAATATGCAAAAATTACAGCAAAATAAATACTTACTCCAGGAGCAGTTAATACATGACCTGCTATAAACGCAATACTTAAACCTAATGCTAGCGAGGTTGCTAATAATCCGTATTTTACTGTAAATACCTCTCTAAACCTAGTTATTAGTATGAGGAGAATCTTTATACCAAAGTATAAAAATGGAATTAAAAGCAAAGCAAAACCGATAATTCCAAATGCATAGAACCAATCATGGAAATCTCTTTCAATTAGCTTCGGTTCCCCTTTGAAATTCCCAGAATACCCCATGCCCAATAATTTTTGAGATGTTGGAGCTTCTGCATAGTAGTCTTTATACACTTTCTCAAACAGCTCACGTCCGCTGAAAATAAGCGCTTGTGTTTCCTCTTGTTTCTTTACTTCTTTTTCCTCTTGTGTCACAGGAGGTTTATGTTGTGGTTTATCTTCTTTCTTTTCCTCTGCCTCTTTCATCTCTTGTTTATTCTCAAGAAATTGGAAATGAAATCCTATATTTTTGAGGAATGGAGAAAACGGTGTATACGCCACTACTCCAGCAAAAACAACCGTTGCAATGATACCATTCAGTAAATATGCTTTCTTTTTTCTATCTTTACGCTGTAAAAATGCTTGAACATAACACATAAACACAGCAACAATCATTGTACCAACAATGGCTCCAAATCCTACCTTTGTACCAATAGCAAATAATGAAAAAATCATTAAAAGAGAAGGAATCCAAAAATAACTCTTTGCTATACTTGTTGTTTTTTCAATTGAATATAGAAAAACAATTGGACATATCACTGCTAAAATGGAACCTAATTCATTTCCTGCATAGAACCAACCACGTGAACCGGTTTTTATAGACGTGTAACTATTATAATCCGTTCCTGTCGCAATCGAAATAACCATGATGGCATTTATAATTAATGTTGAATATACGATATAATTACGCATTTTTGAATATGTATTTACTTTATTTTTTAATGATTTAAATACAAAGATGTAACAAGTCAGCATAATGATTGGGTATAAAGATTTTGCTATAAATTTAATTTCTTCTCCCAACATGATAGGACTTTTAACGAATTTATTATTTACAAAACCTGCCGCACAAACAATCCCGACTACTATTAAATATATGATATATTTACGATTTCCTTTTTCTTTTGCTTGCAGCAAAATATAGATTCCACCAAGAGCCATTACAAATAAACGCGTAATAACTCCAATTGTTGTATCAATTTTTAAAACCATAATACAGAATGATGTGAGTAAGTCTAAAATCGGCTGTAACATAATGAAAATCAATAAAAAGTTTTCAAATTTATTACTTAAACTATTATTTTTTACCATCTCAAACCCCCATAAATAACTATCATTACCTTATCTCACTTTATACAATTTACAATGAAACTCTAACTCATCTCAAATATTCATTATAACATAATTTTTGAGTTAAGCTCTTTCAATTTATATAGAGAAAAGATAACAAATCCCCTTCTTATATGTCAGATATTTCGTATCTTCAAACGCTTTCTTTCCCCATTTTTTCTTTTTTTCTACATGTAACGAAAAGTAATTGTTATTTCTAAAACTTTAGTGTATATTTTGCTCTGGAACATCTTTAAAGGGAAGGAATTAGAGCTATGTTATTAATCGAAATATTTACGTTTCTTGGCATTGTTGCCGCTGCCATTTCTGGTACATTAGTGGGTTTAAAGAAAGATTTAGATTTATTTGGTGTCCTTTGTTTAGCTGTAGCTACTGCACTCGGTGGCGGAATTATTCGTGATGTTATGATTGGTAACCTCCCTCCCGTTGCATTTGTACAACCAATTTACTTTTTTGTCAGCGTATTAGCCGCTCTTTTTACTTGTATGTTTTTTGAACGTATTAACAAACTTCAAGTTGTAATTATGCTTTCAGATGCTGTCGGTTTAGGCGTTTTTACTGCTATTGGTGCAAACGCAGCAATGTCGCATCACGTTGATGCTTCATTTTTAGTTGTTTCAATGGGTGTTATTACAGGTATTGGCGGAGGAATTTTGCGTGATATTTGCGCTCAAGATATTCCCTACGTATTCCGTAAAGAAATTTATGCCATTGCTTCTATTTTGGGTGCAATTAGTTTTCTTATTACGCATGAAATGGGTGCACACGTATTAGCCTTTTATATTTGTTTACTAGTAACGTTCACCATACGTGTAGTTACTGTTATATATAATGTACATTTTCCAGTTTTCTTTAAAACACATTCAAAGGCAAATGCTAATAAAAGTCATTAAGAGAATTCAAAGCGAATTCTCTTTATTTTATACTCATTGCCTAAATAAAAAAACTCACCATTTTTATGATGAGTTTTCTTTTCATATATACCTCAGTATGCTCCCGGAAGATATAGGATAAAACGATCCTGTTACGAATGGCTTTATTTTTTGAAAAATAGCTTTTGACAATAGAAAGACAGCATATAAACACCTAAACTTTGTAAAATAAAAATGCTCGGTATAATTAAACTACCGTATACAATATCCTTATTCAAAAGTTTCATTCCAATGTATCCTGTTATAAGTAATAGGAATAACATATAGCTTTCGCTCTTTTGTTTTTGAATAAGGAAATGTAAAAGTGCAATTATCATAAATAAAGTTACAACCATAAAGAGAAGATTTTCACCCTTTAACAGTGCTCCATTCATTCCTTCTGATGATAGTTGATCTATGTTTGACTTAAGAGAAGCTGACCTTTCTGTTTCAAACGCCTTTAATGTTTCATCCATACGTTCTTTCCAACTTTGCGTTTGAACCGTTTCTTGTTTATTGTGCTGTTCCCCAATTAAAACCGATTGCACATATGCATTGTTAGAAATCGTATACTGTTTTATTCCCATTGCTTGAATCCCATAATTCACACTAAAATGTGTCGCATAAAATACAACTAAAATCCCTATTGCCTTTAACAATATATTTTGTTTATCTGCACTTTGGAATATTTCTACTAGTAAAATATACGTAAGTACTAAAATAAGTATAAATACTCCTACTGGATTAATTATATTACTAAAAGCAAATAATACCGCAGCACACACCCATATGTAAGAATGGCTCAATCCTTTATGTAGTAATATATAACTCGCACAGTAAAATAAAAATACAGAGAGTGATTCTCCTGTTAACAATGAGCAAGAGAGAATATTAGGCAAATATAACGCGTAAAATACTGCAGTAATCCGACCACATTCCTCTTGAAATAAAATGGTAGCAATTCGATAAATGAAAAACGCCGTGCCCATGCAATACAAAATATTACATAATTGTAAAACAAATGTAGCATCGCCAAACACACGAATCAATATTGACTCATATATAATGAAAGGTAATTGACTAATCACCGTTATATTACTGCTTCCTAGCGCAACTTGTTTTGCAGTCTCATACATGGCTCTCACATCACCTATAACTGGTGTATCCAAAAAGAGAACTGCCCCAAGTCTAACGAGTACTGTCATACTCATTAGAAAAATGAGAAACTGTTTATCCGTAAATCGATATTGCAAAATAGAAGCGAGAAGTAAAAAGAGTATAACGAAAATGGATAGTACAATCGTTACGCTCGTGGCACTTCCTCCTAATAATTGCTTGCTCCCCTCAAAAGCGTTCCAGCAAGAATAAGCAAAAAAGGCAAGCATAGTTCCAATAATCATTTTACTAAATCCTGTTTGTATGTGATTCATATGTATATTGCACCTCTATTTCCATTTATAACACAACGATTCTATCACGAATAGACACATGACAGTTAGAAAATTTATCTCTCTATTCGCGGGCAGTAATACCCCCGCCCTAAAATTTAAATGGAAATAGAGGGATTAAATGAGAGATAAACTGTCCTTAAAAACCCAATTGAAAAGGATTCATAATCAATTGAGAATGAAAAAATCCTAACTGATTAAAGTTTCACTATATATGACAAAAATAGCACACTCTTTTTTTTACTTGCAATGTAAGCGAAACCTCTTTTACACTACAATCTATACAAAACAAATTTTCTTTCAGTTACCCGCATAGAAATGCAACATTATTCTATTTTAATAAGATCAACTTCTTATCGAATATCGATTGTCTAAATAACAAATAGTATTCAATAGAAGAGATCAATCTTTTTTATACAGGAAATGAGCGTACCACTCTGATTGAAAACGTAAATAGGAGTAGATTATATGGATAAGAAATTTATGAGAGAATCAAAAGCAATTAAAACAACGCGTGTTTTCCCAAATGATTTAAACAATCATCACACCTTATTTGGCGGAAAATTATTAGCAGAAATTGATAGCATTGCATCTATTGCAGCAGCAAGACATAGCAGAAAACATTGCGTAACAGCTTCCATTGATTCTGTTGACTTTTTAACTCCAATCCATCAAACGGATTCCGTTTGTTATGAGGCATTCGTTTGCTATACTGGAAAATCCTCTATGGAAGTGTTTGTGAAAGTCGTTGCAGAAAATTTATTAGAAGGAGAACGTCGTATTGCTGCAACTTGCTTCATCACATTCGTAGCACTAGAAAATGAAAAACCCTCTTCTGTTCCTCAGGTGCTACCAGAAACAGAAGAAGAACATTGGTTATATAAAACAGGCAAAGAACGTGCACAAAACAGAAAAAATAATCGTTTAAAAAGTAAGGAAATGGCTGCCGTATTAACATTGAATAAACCTTGGAATGTATAAAACTTCTTCCCAAAAGACCATGACTCCCTTAGCGAATATAGTTCCACTATATTCGCTATTTTTTTTAACTATATCTATAAACGTTCTGTCTTACAAAAAAACATATAATTCCTCCTAATCTACATCATATATCTTCCTAGCCAATAGTTGATTTACAAAGTTTATGTGCGGTACACTTATATCCGACGTTATGAATTACCAATATTAATTTATTCAATATGGGGGACATTTCTTGAAACTTATACAATGTATTAAAAATCATTCACTTTATAGAAAAGTAAAATCAATCCCTGTTATTCAAAATTATTCTCAGAATAAAACACTTCGTATTAGAAGAGCAAACATGGAGCAGCATGGATTAAAATCACTCATTCTAATGCAAGAAGCATTTAAATCGGCAGGGCATACATTTTGGTTAGATTATGGGACTTTACTAGGTGCTGTACGTGAAAAAGACTTTATTGGACACGACGATGATATTGATGTTGGAACTTTTTACGTAGATGAACAAATGAAACAAGCTATTGAGGATCAAATGAAAAAAAGAGGTTTTATAAAAGAAAGATCATTTGTAATCGACGACAAGACTGTAGAGGAAACATATGTCTATAATGGCGTATACATTGATATCTTCTACTACTTTAAAGAAGAAAGTCATAAAATATGGTGTTATTTCTTTGAAGGTGGTAAAAATGTAAAGTTTGAAAATTCAGGAACCACTCGTATTTCAACTGGTTGGAAAACAAAAAAAGCCATCTCTACATTTACAGGCATGAGAACAATTCCGTTCAAAGGTGAAACGTTTACTGTTCCTAGTAATTATGAAGAATATTTAATAGACAACTATGGTCCAAATTATATGATTAAAAATGCAAATTGGGATTCTTCTAACGCTGCTTCCAACATTGAATTACTTCCAATAGAACATGCAAAAGGAATCTATTTTAATAACTAATATAATTTATTATGAAAGATACTGACGTAACTTTCATGTATGTAGAAAGGTGAAATCATGCAAAAGTCACTTGTCTCAAATATTTTCTATAAAATATTGCTCAATACCTTTAATATCATACTTCCCATTTTAGTTGGTCCATACGCATATCGAACGCTCGGAGTCGATTCAATGGGAACCGTTAATTTTTCTGAAACTATTTTTAATTACTTTTTCATTTTTGCTGTATTTGGTGTATATCAATATGGATTACGTGAAATCAGTTTAGTGAAAAACGATAAGAAGAAAGTTTCACAATTGTTCACGAATCTATATGTGATTAACTTTACAACCAGTATCCTGGCTTTAACAGCCTTTTTATTATTTAGTTATATTGGATACGGGAACCAGGATTTATTCCCTGTACTTCTCATTTTCGGATTCAACTTTATCTCAAATTTATTTTATGTAGAATGGTTTAATGAAGCACATGAAAATTATGATTTCATTACGAAGAAAACCGTTGTTGTTCGTTTGATTTATGTTGTGCTTCTTTTTATTTTTATTCATGGAGCAGACGACTATAAGCAATTTGCCGGTTTATTAGTTCTATCAACATTTTTAAACCATACTATTAGTTTTATATATGTGAAGCGCCAAGTTAAGTTTGATTTTTCCAATTTAACAATTATTCCACATTTAAAGCCTTTATTTTTAGTTGTCATTTTTTCAAATGCTAATATTCTATACACACAACTAGACCGCTTTGTTTTAGGAGAATATGCTGGAAAAGCTGAAGTAGCTTTCTATGTAATGGCCTTTCAAATTATGACCATTATTAATACACTTATGTTAAGTGTTGTACAAGTTACAATTCCAAGACTTTCTTATTTGTCAGGAAACGCAACTGAAGAAGCATATGAATCGCTACTAAATAAAATTTCAAAAGTATATTTTATTACGCTATTTCCTGCAGCAATTGGATTAATGCTTATTGCTCATGAAGCTGTTGTCATTTACGGTGGAAAGGAATATGCTGGAGCTGGTAACACATTAATTATTTTTGCATTTTATATGATTTCAGTAGGGATCGAATCAATTTTATCAAACCAAATTATTTACGTAAAAAAGAAAGAAAGCATTTTAGTGCGCTTTTTATTCATTTGCGGGTTCATAAACCTTGCATCCAATATCGCACTTATATATTTCCACGTACTCACACCAGCAACAGCAATTTTCACAACAACAATCGCTAACTGTTTGTTAATTACACTTGAGTATATTTATGTGAAAAAGAAATTAAAAGTCAATTACACATTGTTCGATATACAGAAACTAAAATACATGTTCTATTCACTGACATTTTTACCAATAGCGTTCTTAGTTGATACGGTAATTTCGGAACAAATTCTACAAGTTATCATTACAATATTAGGATGTGCATTAGCTTATGCACTTATCCTATTCATAGTGAAAGATGAAATTCTCTATATGCTATTAAACAAAATGAAGACAAGATTTAAAAGAGCTTAATGTAGATGAAATAAGAAAACAAACTATTTTTCTTCATATGAACAAATGAACCTTCTTGAAGGAGCTGTTATAATTGAAATTCTCTTTAATCATGGCCACTTGTGGCAGACGTGATGATATTCTTGACTTACTAAAATCGTTAGAAAAACAAACTTATAAAAACTTCGAGCTCATTGTAGTTGACCAAAACGATACACCAATTTCTGATCTCTTTGAAGATTATAAGGAAAAGTTCGCAATCAATTATATTTACACCCCTATTAAAGGATTATCTCGTGCCCGTAATACAGGGTTAAAAGTGACTGATGGCGATATTATTGCTTTTCCAGATGATGACTGTGTTTATGAAACAAACGTGTTAGAAAGTATACTCGAAACATTTGATGCTAATAAAAATATTCAGTTTGTCTCGACAAACACTACAAATGTTGAAAAAACCGGATCATTAATACATGCTCCAAAAACAAATATTATGTTAAATAATAAATATGGATTCATAGGTCCTTCTTTTGCACTATTCTTTACGAAACAATTTGTACAAGATGTTGGTACATTTGATGAAGACTTAGGTGTTGGATCTGGAACAATTTATGGAGCTGGTGAAGAAACCGACTTCGTACTGCGTGGTATGAAAAATGGATATACCGGACTATTTAGAAAAGACTTATTCGTATACCATCCCGTAAAAGAAGAAGTGATTAATGAGCAATCATTAAAAAGAGCCATTTCCTATGCCGGCGGTTTCGGGAGAGTTATTCGTTTACATTATGGCTTCCCTTACTTTTTACGTGCAGTTGCAGCTGCTGCATTCCGTATAACACAAAACATTTCAAATGATAAACGTAAATTCCATGCAAATCGCTTAAAAGGAATCGTTCGAGGATATTTTAAATAGAAAAAAAGAAGAGCGCCGTTCAATATTAGAACAGTTTACTCTTCTTTTTTTTATCTAGTTTCCCTCTTCAAAAACGAAATAGTCTCCTTTAATCCATCGCAATAAGGTGTCATTGGTATTTTACCAATATAGTTCTCATATTTTTCTCCACTCAATATAACTGGCTCTTCTATCAAATACAGCATTTCTACAAACTCCTTCATTTGTTTATCAAATAGGCCAAGCATTCTAATCATACGTTTTTTTACAGTCATTATAGGCTTTGTGTATCCAGTTAATTCTCTTATATACCCAATCATCTCTTCTCCTGTAATTACGCCACATCCTGGTATATTCCAGTTTTGTCCGTATGCATCATCACATAATGCTAGTTCAACAATAGCATTAGCTCCATCTGGCGTATAAATATATTCCCTTGCAATCCCTTTATCCCCAACAAAGCTAGATATTTTATTTTTAAGAACACTTTGTAGTGTATGATGAACAAGTGTACTTTCCGCATTCGGACCATAAAAATCTGGAAAATGAGCAATAAGTACTGGTACCCCAGCCTGTTTCGCCATCAATTCAAGTTGCAAACGAATTTTCCCCTTCTTTGTATGTGGATTCTTTTCATCCTCTTCCGTTACCTTCTCTCGCCCCTGCCTTCCATACCCATAAATGTTATCTACCATCGCTAATTTAGCACCGTAATATTTCGTTGTTTCTAATATATTCTTTAGTAACTCCGGTTGTTTGGTCTCCCAGTCTGAATATGGAATATTTACAGCATGAAATATAACATTTACACCTTTTGCAGCTTCCATTATATTTGCTCGCTTAAATACATCTCCCGCTATTATGTGTACTCTTTCCTCATCGTAAAACAGCTTTTCTAGTTTCTCCTTATTTCTCGCAAAAGCAACTACATCAATCCCTCTACTACATAACTCCTTTGTAATTGCATACCCCATTGCTCCAGATGCCCCCAATACTAACGCCTTTTTCATCATCATATCCTCCTTTTAATTAACCATTGTTCAATTAATGTTAAAAAGAAAATCACTTACATAAGAAGCGATTTTACAATGAAGTCCACATGTGCATTAGCCAAATTTCGTACATCTTCAAACGTTTGAACATTTCTACAATAATGTGAAACAAACCCATGTAATGATAAAAAAACAGACCATATAGTCATTATACTTACCTTCTCATTACATAAGGAAGATACAACATTAGCAAACTTGTTATAACTGGCATTTGGCTCATTTGCTAGACATTCTTTTAATTCTTCATCTTTAATCAAAAACATAATTTCATAATGACTTTGATTTCGTAGACCAAATTCAATAAAACCCAATAAAACTGCTTTTAATTGTTCTTCTCTCTGTAAATTTTGAGCAATCGTTTCATCCAATTTTTGATCCAATAATTGAAAATCTTGCTCAACCATCGCATAAAAAAGTTCTGCTTTATTTTTAAAATGATAATAAATTGAACCATGGCTATACCCTAGTTCCCCCGCAATCTTACGCATTGAAGTATGCTGATACCCTTGTTTTATAAATAAATCTCTCGCTGCATTTATAATCATTTCTCTTGTTAACTCTTGTTTAACCGCTCTTCTTGGTGACATTTTTTATACCTCACACTTTAATTAACCACTGTTCAATTACATTATATTCCTTTTTTAAAAATATGCAACCCTATTCTTGTAAAAATATACATTTCGAAAGGATAGCATTATATACAAGAATTTAGTATCATGATTCAAGATACTATTTTGAAATGGACGGGGGACAATATGAGCTTATTAACAGTTGAAAATTTAGGTCATACATTTGGTGATCGCACACTATTTAAAGACGTATCAATGCGTTTATTAGCAGGTGAACATGTTGGATTAGTTGGCGCAAATGGCGTTGGTAAATCAACATTTATGAATATTATTACTGGACAACTTATCCATGACCAAGGACGCGTAGAGTGGACACCTGGTACAGATTACGGATATTTAGACCAGCATACAATCTTAACACCTGGCAGAACAATTCGTGATGTTTTAACAGATGCATTCCTACCTTTATTTGAGAAAGAAAAAGAACTCAATATCGTTACAGAAAAAATGGGGACAGCTACACCAGAAGAATTAGAAGAACTTCTTGATCAAATGGCAGAAATTCAAGATGCACTTGAAGCAGGCGGTTTCTATTTACTAGATATTAAAATCGAAGAAGCAGCACGAGGCCTTGGAATTGATGCAATTGGTTTAGATCGTGATGTTTCTGCACTAAGTGGTGGACAACGTACAAAGGTATTGCTTGCAAAACTTTTACTTGAGCAGCCAGAAGTATTATTACTGGATGAGCCGACTAACTATTTAGACGTTGAACACATTCAATGGTTAACAAATTATTTAAAAGAATATCCACATGCGTTCCTTTTAATTTCTCATGATACGGAATTTATGAACAAATGTGTTGATGTTATTTTCCATCTAGAATTCTCAAAAATGACGCGTTATACAGCGACGTATGAGAAGTTTTTAGAGCTTGCAGAAATCAATAAAAATCAACATTTAAACGCTTATCAAAAACAACAAGAATTCATCAAAAAGCAAGAAGATTTCATTGCGAAAAACAAAGCTCGTTATTCTACGACAGGCCGCGCAAAAAGCCGTCAAAAACAGCTTGATCGTATGGAGCGTATTGATCGCCCAGAAACAGCGATTAAACCAGAGTTCTCTTTCAAAGAATCTCGTGCAAGCAGCCGCTTTGTCTTTGAAGGAGAGAACGTAGAAATTGGTTACACACATCCGTTATTACCAAAATTAACAATGACAATTGAACGTGGTGAGAAAATTGCAATTGTTGGATGTAATGGTGTTGGTAAATCAACATTACTAAAAACAATCTTAGGTAAAATTAATCCATTAAGTGGGAAAACAAGCCTTGGTGACTTCTTAACACCAGCCTACTTTGAACAGGAAGTAAAAGCTGATAACATAACGCCTATTGACGCCGTATGGAATACATTCCCAAGTTTAGACCAACATCAAATTCGTGCTATGTTAGCGAAATGTGGTTTAAAAAATGAACATATTACTCGTCCACTAAACCAATTAAGTGGTGGAGAACAAGCCAAAGTTCGTTTATGTAAATTAATGGGTGAAGAAAGTAACTGGCTATTATTTGATGAGCCGACAAACCACCTTGATGTTACAGCGAAAGAAGAATTGAAAAAAGCAATGAAAGCATACAAAGGAACAATCCTTCTTGTATGCCACGAACCAGACTTTTACCAAGATTGGATAACGAAAGTTTGGAACGTAGAAGAATGGGCGCAAGCTAGTAATTAATAAAAAGGTGAACCACAGTGGTTCACCTTTTTATTACTATGGATGGATTTATCCATTTCATGTGATTTTTATATGATAATACCCTGCTAACCTCAACCGAAAATCTTTGAAATTAGCATATGATTTCAAGTTCGCTAGCATTCCTTGAATCACTGGTATTCTTGGATTTGGCAACCTCATTTCGGCTTCCAAAACATCTAGTGTAACTAACAATTCATCATTTTCTAACTGATCTGCCAATGTGCGTTTAAACATAATAATTTCCTGTAAAAAATGTTCCTTTGCTTGCTCTTTAATAAGCTCCGAGTTACAAAAGAATTGTTCTAACTTTTCCTCATTCAAAACAGGTGCATCTGAAGAGTCTATAAGTCCTGTTACAAGATTATCCATTCTCTTTAAAATAAATGATGAAACATAAAATAAATCTATTTCAGTTGCATTTAAAACAATCAACTCTAAATAACCCCTGCATATCCCTTCTACCATAATAACTAGGTCTAAAAGATATGGGGTAACCTGTTCACCATAAATCGATAATAAACTATTTCGATAAAATGCATGTGACTCGAGCTTCACTCTCATCATAAACGCTTCTACTTCTTTATTAAAAGGAATTGCATTTTCCCTCGCGTGCATAATAATGAATTCCTTATGTTTTTGTACATCATTAAATTGACAGTGCAGTTGTTTTTCAAACTTTTCACGTGGTAGTAACGATTCTCCATCAATAGTCATCATCTTGTTGTGGATTTTGTCATAGTAATATCTAAGTGTCGCTAATAACAATTCATCTTTCGACTTGAAATATAAATAAAAAGCCCCTTTTGATATGCCACAAGCTGTTACAATCTCTTGTACTGAAGTTGCGTTTACACCTTTAGTTGCAAATAACTTCATTGCCATCTCTATAATTAAGCGTTCTTTTTCTTTCATAATTTCTCTCCTAATTTAATCTCGCATCTTAAAGTTTTAACTTAAATTTATTATACCATCCCTTTTCATTGACGACTGACCACGCGGTCAGTTATATTATGTATTAGACTGACCATTCGGTCAATACACGTTAAAAAGGGAGCGCAAACATGAACAAGATTATTAACTTTTCGTTAAAAAACAAGTTCGCAGTTTGGCTATTAACCATTCTCGTTACCGTGACAGGGATTTATTCTGGACTTAATATGAAACTAGAAACAATTCCTGACATTACAACACCTGTTGTAACAGTAACAACGGTTTATCCTGGTGCTACACCAGCGGAAGTAGCCGATAAGGTATCGAAACCGATGGAACAGCAACTGCAGAATTTAAGCGGCGTCAATGTTGTCAGTTCTTCCTCTTATCAAAATGCCTCTTCTATTCAAGTAGAATATGACTTTGATAAGAATATGGAGAAAGCTGAAACCGAAATTAAAGAAGCACTTGCGAATATAAAATTACCAGAAGGCGTGCAAGATCCAAAAGTTTCCCGAGTAAACTTTAATGCCTTTCCTGTTATTTCATTAAGCGTAGCAAGTAAAGATGAATCTTTAGCTTCCTTAACTGAAAAGGTTGAAAAAAATATTGTTCCAGGATTAAAAGGACTTGATGGCGTTGCATCTGTTCAAACTTCGGGACAACAAGTAAATGAAGTACAACTTGTCTTTAAAACAGATAAAATGAAAGAATTAGGGTTAAGTGAAGATACTGTTAAGAATATCATTAAAGGCTCTGATGTATCTCTACCACTTGGACTCTATACATTTAAAGATACGGAGAAATCCGTTGTTGTAGATGGTAATATTACAACAATTAAAGCTTTAAAAGAAATGAAGATTCCTGCCGTCCCTTCAGCGGCAAGTGGTCAGGGTAATCCAGGGGCTAGATCTCAAGCACCACAGATGAATCCAGCTACAGCTAATGGGATCCCTACTGTTGCATTAGAAGAAATTGCTGATATTAAGGAAGTCGGAAAAGCCGAATCTATTTCGCGTACAAATGGTAAGGAAGCCATCGGCATTCAAATTGTCAAAGCAGCTGATGCAAATACAGTTGATGTCGTAAATGCCGTAAAAGACAAAGTAAAAGACTTTGAAAAGAAATATAAAGACTTAGAAATTATCTCAACATTTGACCAAGGTGCACCGATTGAGAAATCAGTTGATACAATGCTGAGCAAAGCAATCTTTGGTGCCATCTTTGCTATTGTCATTATTATGTTGTTCTTACGAAACATCCGAACAACATTGATTTCTGTCATTTCTATACCACTTTCTTTATTAATGGCTATTTTAGTACTAAAACAGCTGGATATTACACTTAATATGATGACGCTTGGAGCAATGACCGTTGCCATTGGACGCGTTGTCGATGATTCAATCGTTGTTATTGAAAATATTTACCGACGTATGTCCCTATCAGAGGAGAAATTACGAGGAAAAGACTTAATTCGTGAAGCAACAAAAGAGATGTTTGTTCCAATTATGTCTTCAACAATTGTAACAATTGCTGTCTTCTTACCACTTGGACTTGTAAAAGGTATGATCGGCGAAATGTTCCTACCATTCGCTTTAACAATTGTGTTTGCCTTGTTAGCTTCATTACTTGTAGCGATTACAATTGTGCCGATGTTAGCTCATTCCTTATTTAAAAAGGAAAGCATGAAAGAAAAACAAGCACATCATGAAGAAAAACCAAGCAAATTAGCAAACGGCTATAAACGTGTGCTTGGTTGGGCATTAAACCATAAAATCATTACATCTAGCATCGCTGTTCTTTTATTAGTAGGTAGCCTTGCACTTGTACCAATTATCGGTGTAAGTTTCTTACCATCTGAAGAAGAAAAAATGATTATTGCAACGTATAATCCTGAACCAGGACAAACATTAGAAGACGTTGAAAAGATAGCAACAAAAGCTGAAAAACACTTCCAAGATAAAAAGGATGTAAAAACAATTCAATTCTCATTAGGCGGAGAAAACCCAATGAGTCCTGGTAAAACAAATCAAGCTATGTTCTTCGTCCAGTATGATAATGACACGAAGAACTTTGAAAAAGAGAAAGAACAAGTCATTAAAGACTTGAAAAAGATGACAGGAAAAGGTGAATGGAAAAGCCAAGACTTCGGGACTAGTGGCGGTAGCAATGAAATTAAGCTATACGTATACGGGGATAGTTCAGAAGACATCAAACCTGTCGTTAAAGATATTCAAAGTATCATGAAGAAAGAAAAAGACTTGAAAGATGTCGACTCTAGTATTGCAAAAACATACGCAGAATACACATTAGTCGCAGATCAAGAAAAACTAAGTAAAATGGGGCTAACCGCTGCCCAAATTGGAATAGGACTTTCTAATCAACATGATCGCCCTGTTCTTACAACAATTAAAAAAGATGGTAAAGATATTAACGTTTATGTAGAAGCAGAAAAACATGATTATGAAACAATTAATGATTTAACGGACCGCAAAATTACAACACCACTTGGCAACGAAGTAGCCGTTAAAGATGTTATGACTGTAAAAGAAGGTGAAACTTCCAATACAGTAAAACATCGCGATGGACGTGTTTATGCTGAAGTAAGTGCAAAATTAACATCCGATGACGTTTCAAAAGCATCTGCTGCCATTCAGAAAGAAGTCGATAAAATGGATCTTCCCTCTGGTGTAGATGTTACCATGGGCGGCGTTACAAAGGATATCCAAGAATCATTCCAGCAACTTGGTTTAGCGATTTTAGCTGCGATTGCCATTGTATACTTCGTTCTTGTCGTTACATTTGGCGGTGCCCTTGCACCACTCGCAATTCTATTCTCGCTACCATTTACAATTATCGGTGCCCTTGTTGCACTCTTAATCTCTGGTGAGACATTAAGCGTATCAGCGATGATTGGTGCCCTTATGTTAATCGGTATCGTTGTAACGAATGTTATCGTGCTTATCGACCGTGTTATTCATAAAGAGCGCGAAGGCCTATCAACGCGCGAAGCATTATTAGAAGCTGGCGCAACACGCTTACGTCCAATTCTAATGACTGCAATCGCAACAATTGGCGCCCTTATCCCACTTGCACTAGGATTTGAGGGCAGTGGATTAATTTCTAAAGGCCTTGGAGTAACGGTAATTGGTGGATTAACAAGTTCAACATTATTAACACTCCTTATCGTTCCAATTGTGTATGAAGTACTCAGCAAATTTAAAAAGAAAACTGTAGAATAAAAAAATAACCTCGCGCGCAGCGAGGTTATTTTTTATTTCCAAACAAAATGAGAAAATCTCCATAGCCTTCTTTTTCTAATTCCTCTTTCGAAATAAAGCGAATTGCCGCTGAATTAATACAATAACGGAGACCATTTGGACCTGGTCCATCTGGGAATACATGACCAAGATGAGAATCTCCTTCCTTACTTCTTACTTCCGTACGCGTCATATTGTGACTAACATCCAGTTTCTCTTTTACACTAGCTGACATAACCGGCTTTGTAAAACTTGGCCATCCGCATCCGCTATCAAATTTATCTAAAGAAGTAAATAGTGGTTCACCAGAAACAATATCTACATAAATGCCTTCCTCTTTATGATCCCAATATTCATTTTGAAAAGGCGGTTCTGTACCATTTTCTTGCGTTACATAAAATTGCATATCTGTTAATCGTTCTTTTAAGTGCGCATTATCTTTTGGCCAATGTTTTTTAATAAAAGCATCCCGTCCTGATCCTTGACGGTATAATTCATAACGGAAAGCATTCTTCTTGTGATAATCTTGATGATACTCTTCAGCTGGGAAGAACGTAGTAGCCGGAAGAATTTTTGTAACAATTGGTTTAGAAAAACGACCGCTCTCAGCAAGTGCCGTTTTTGAATCTTCTGCTTGTTCACGTTGCTTCTCACTATGATAAAAAATTACAGTTTCATAAGAATGTCCGCGATCATGAAATTGACCACCGACATCTGTTGGATCAATCTGTCTCCAATACATGTCTAGTAATTTTTCATATGGCATTTTATTTGCATCGAATGTAATTTGTACCGCTTCATAGTGCCCTGTCGTTTCTGAGCATACTTCTTTATATGTTGGATTCTCTTTATGCCCGCCCGTATAACCTGAAACAACCTCAATGATTCCTTCCATCTCTTCAAATGGTGAAACCATACACCAGAAACACCCTCCAGCAAATGTAGCAAGCTCTACTTTTTTATTTATAGTCAATTTGCATCACCTCACTATTTATTCCGCCTTAACGGGCAGTAAGTCCCCACCTCAAGGTTCAGATAGAAATAAGGAAGGTAGGTGGCTGATCAACTGCCCGTAAAGGTCCGATTGGTTCAACTAATAATCAGTGGAGGATGAAGAAAATCCCCACTGATTAAAGTTTCACTTTATTCTTTCTACAGTATGGCATATAAAGGTAGACAATATGAAAGAAAAAGCATCGGCGCCCGATGCTTTTTCTACTTTATTATTCAGCAAGATCCATTTCTTTTTCATCACTCGTTACATCCAACACATCTAATAAAAACATAAAGATTGGGATACCGATGATCAGTCCCCATACACCTAAAAAGTGTTCTGAGAAAATTAATACCATAAATGTATAGAAAATCGGTAAATTAGTTTTTTGCGACATAAATTTAGGATTTAAGACATAACTTTCAAGTGCATGAATAACACCAACAATTATTAAAATATACACTACATAAGTAATGCTACCAATATTATAAGCAATCATACAAAGTGGAACGAGCGAAATGATTACACCAGCTACCGGAATTAAACCAAGTAAGAAAATCATTAGCGCTAATCCGAGTAATTGTGGAAATCCTAAAATCCATAACGCAATCACTGATAAGATACAATTAACAATTGCAATTAGAAATTGCGCTTCAATTACTTTTCCAAATGAACGAGCAAACTTCTTTCCAAAATATTCAATTTCGTTATAGAAAATTGCAAGTCTACTCTCTTTAAATTTCGCAGTAAAAGCTACAATACGAGCTTTTTCAAGTAAGAAGAACAAACTTAAAATGAGTGAAAGTAAAAATTGCAAACCAAATTTCCCGACATTGGCAATGGACTTATAAAGAATATCTACACCTTGCCCCACATATTTGGAAAGCTCCATATGGTTAATAGCATTAATTGAAGCCTTTATAATCTCATTATCAGGTGGATTTTTAAGGAACACATTGAACTGGTAGATCAATTGTGAAATTTGTACCGTTAATACTGGTAGATATTTAAATAATGTAATGGAGATCCCACCAACTAACAGTACATATAAGAATGCTATAATAATTTTCCGATTAATCGGCATAAAGTTATTTAATTTCCGAGAAATAAACTTTTGGAATCGATCCATTAAATACGTAAAAATGAACGTAATTAAAATTAAATTAAACATACTTTTTAGCCCGTATAACATAAGGGCTAGTAAGAGTAATACAAGTAACCTCTGAAATCCTTTGCTTTGAAACAGGTTTTTCATTTGCATAATCGACGAGTGATCTCTCCTGTCCTATAAAGTGAAACTTTAAAAAGTGGGTTTTCTCTATCTTCCCCCTATTATCCTCCCTCATAAATCGGGCTTTCCCAGGCAACTTATTCTCTACTTAAATTTTTTGCTGACGCTAGATTTAAGCTCTAGATATTACTGCCTGTTAACGTGTAATAAATCCTGTTACTTTCTATTTTACAATACAATCATCCTTTTCAGAACGCATTCTATAAAGTATTAATGAAGATTTAAGGAAAATTCTTTTTTTCTCGTATAAAAATAGGTCTTACCATTACTGTAACACAAAAAGCGAGCTATCAATAGAAATCTGTTCTACTAACAACTCGCTTTTATACTTTTTATAAATTATATTCCGTTAACCGATAAATGGCATAACTATCGGAATAACAACTACTGTTACAGCAATGCTTGCCATCGCTGCTTCTTAAATACGAAGCAGCTTTTTGAGTTCCTTTGCATATGTCCGACTTACCGGTACTTTGGAAGTATCTTTCATAATCAGATTATAAGTGGAATTAAACCAAGGCTGTATTTCTGAAATATGATTGATATTCGCAATAAAACTACGATGAACGCGCATAAAACTTGTTTGTGGTAATTTTTTTTCTAAAATAACAAGTGTATCATGTGTTACATATGTTTCTCGAATCGTCTTTACAGTTACTTTCCCATCAACGAGCCCTACATAAACGATGTCTTCAATATTCACAAGTACAATAGATTCCTCTATTGGCAACGCAAGCTTATGCATCTCAGCAGTTACGTCTGGTACCTTCACGTCTTGCTTTTTCTCTGTTTCACTTTGCTTTCGTTTCTTATATTTTTTCAGCGTCTGTGCAATTCGCTCTTCATCAAATGGTTTTAAAATATAGTCTAACGCATCCACTTCGAATGCTTGCAGCGCATATTGATCATACGCTGTTGCAAAAACAATGGCCGGCGGGTTCTTCATTTTCTTTAATATATTTGCAATCTCAAATCCATTATCATCTGAAAGCTGAATATCTAAAAAAACAAGATCCGGTTTGCTACCCATCAGCTGTTCTAATGCATCTTCTACACAATCTGCTTCCTCAATTACGTCAACTTCCTTTGTTCGTTGTAATAGATACTTCAACTCATCTCTTGCTAACATCTCATCATCTACTACTAATACCTTTAACACTACTTCCTTCCTCCCTTACACTTTGAATCGGAATTGCAAAGAAGATCTCTGTTCCTTTTTCTAGTTCACTCTTAATATGAAGTATTGTTCCCTTCCCAAATAACCCTATTAATCGCTCATTGATGTTATATAAAGCTGTTCCCGTTCCTTTTTTTGATGGTACAACAGCTTTTCCTAATTGCTCTAAGCGCTCTTGTTCAATTCCCTGACCATTATCTTTCACTGTAAAGTGAACCATGTTCCCTTTAGCATGAGCATAAATCTCTACCTGACAAATAGGTTGTTTTTTCGGAAAGGCGTGACGAAGTGCATTTTCCACTAATAACTGTAATACAAATGGTGGCAATAAAACTGTCTGTAATCCTTCTTCAATATACGTTTTCACCTCATATTTATTTGGGAACCGTGCTTGTTCTAATGATAAATATGCATGTACATGATTCAGCTCTTGCTCTAATGGAATAAGTAACTGACGTGCTCCCTGTAAATTACAGCGAAAATAAACGCTAAGTTGTAATAACAGCTTCCTTGCCTTTTCTACATCTGTGCGGCATAAAGCTGATACTGTATTAATCGCATTAAATAAAAAGTGCGGATTGATTTGTGCTTGCAATGCCTTTATTTCTGCATCTTGAAGTAATTTACTTTGTAGTTCTGCCTCGCCTAACTCAAGCTGTGTAGAGAAAATCTTTGCTAATCCTTCTGCTAATTCCTCTTCTACACGACTTAATCGGTTCGGGTTTTTAAAATACAGCTTTAATGTCCCAATTGTATTCCCATGTGACGTTAACGGAATAACCACCGCTGCTTGTAATGGGCAACCTTCATGCTGACACTTAATAGCCACCCTCGATTTCGCTTTCATTATTTTCCCTGTGTTTAACACTTCTTTTGATAGTCCTGTAATTAGACTATGAGAAGGAATATGATGATCGGATGCTAGCCCAATATGCGCTAATATTTTTTCAGTATCGGTTAAAGATACCGCATCTGTCCCTGTAAAGCGATGGATAATTTGTGCCACATGTTTACACGATTCCTCCGTTAAGCCTTGCCGAAAATAAGGAAGGGTCTTATCTGCGATACGTAGTACTTTATGTGTTTGCAACGCTCTCGCATTTTCTTCTTGGCGCAAAATAGCTTGTACCATCGAAAGTAAAATATAACTACCGAAACTGTTTACAAGAATCATAGGTAATGCAATCGTTTTTACAACATTAAAACCATCTTCTACAATAAACAAAATCATAACCATTTCTAAAGTAACAATAAAAACACTTAAAATAGCTGACATTTTAGGTGTAATGACACGATTATATTTTTGGAAAATATATCCAATATAACCAGTAATAATTCCTGCCAAAATAGATGAAATTGCACAGCTAAGAGCTGTCGTTCCCCCAAGCATATAACGATGAATACCAGCAATAAATCCGACGCCTATTCCGATAATCGGGCCGCCTAATAATCCACTAATTCCAACACCCATAATACGCGTATTGGCAATCGTACTTGATGAAGAAACACCTTGCAGCCAATTTTCATTCATAATTGTATTCCCTGCAATCTCAATTCCCGTGTAATTGCTTAGAATTGCAAATAACGAAAAAATACAAATAAGCATCAGCTTGTCTTTATATCCATCCTGTTTATGAAGAATGCGCCGAAATGTTTTAATATGTGAAAGTAAAAAACCCAATATAACAATTAATCCAACGCGCTCAATCATCATAAGTACTAAATCTAGCATCCGTAATTCATCCTCTGTTTGTTTAGTTAGTTTTATTATCGGAAAATAGTGAAGGTACCGTCAAGGAGAACACCGTATATTTCATGTAATTTTATAATATAAGGCATTTAAAATAACACATATTATTTATCTGACAACAAAACTCAAGAATACTAAAACTAAAGCAATATAATTACAGTCCTTTAACACAGCCCCGTGAGGTTGAGAAGGAAGTCGGAATATAAGAAAGAACTACTCCAAAAGGAACGAAAGGGCACTTTAACAGTTGCTGAATTTGAAACACTGAAGCATATAAAAAAGTTCCCACTTTGCAAATTATTTTCAAATAACAAAGTAACAATGACAACATTCGGGCTCATTATTATGTCATTTATTCAATTGGGCTTATCACAATGCTAGTATGTGTACCGGAGGCAAAAGGAAAAGTACTAGACTAAACCTAATCAAAAAAGCATTGAAATTCTTCATTTCAATGCTTTTTTATTATTTATGAAAAAAATTTGGAGTTAGAATATCATTGGGATAAGGTTTGTGATAAATATGAGTTGTAGCCGGCGATAATGGTGGAATGAGCCAGACCCAGTTTCCCGTCACAACGCGTCCACAAGCAGCTTCTTGCTTTTCAAATTGTGCAAATTGCTGCGCTGCTGTATGGTGATCAACAATACTTACTCCCTGTTTCTTGAACGAATGTAAAACAGCTATATTTAACTCTACTAACGCTTTATCTTTCCATAGTGTACCGTTTCTAGATGTATCCAGGTTCATCATTTCTGCAACAGCAGGTAGTAAATTATAACGATCATGATCTGCCAAATTACGTGCACCAATTTCTGTTCCCATATACCAGCCATTAAAAGGAGCAGCGGTATAAGAAATACCCCCAATCTCTAGACGCATATCTGAAATCATTGGTACTCCATACCATTTTGCCCCTAAAGATGCAAATGGATATTCCGGATGCTCAATCTCAACCTCTTTGACCTCTTCTTTAGGAATTCCTCTATATACAGGTTCTCGTCCATCAATAGAAAATACGAGTGGCAATACATCAAAACCTGTATCTTCCCCATGCCAACCCAGCTCCTGACAAAACGCAGTAAATGGAACTGAATGGGAATCACCAATCACTCCCATTTCTGTTTCATATCCCGCATAACGAATCAACTGATGATTATAAATTCGAATATTATTTTGTTCGCCATTATACTGCTTAAAAATTGTAATTGTTGGTTTAATTTTCCCGTTATTCGTTGCATATCGAATATGATGAATAAGTGCATTATATACACCTTCCTCATCATTCACTTCACGGGCATCTAATATATGCATTTTATTCCAAAACAATCTTCCAATACATCGATTACTATTTCTCCATGCCATACGTGCACCATGGACAAGTTCCTCAAAAGTATGCTCATACGTTCCTGTCGCTTCTACTTCCGATGCAATTTGAGTGAGACGTTCTTCTATTTGCCGCTCTCTACCTAACTCTTCATAACAAGTCGTAATAAACTTCCTTGCCTCATCTATTAATTCTTTCACTTTATTCATAAGCAATCTCCTTCTATTTCAACAAGACACTATTACTTTACAGTATAAGCAAAAAGAAGTGTAGTAACAAACCAAATCAAGCTACACCTCTAGAAGATTTAACAGCACTATTAAATGAATCTTTCGTAAGTCCCCGCGTTACAATTGTCACATCATATCCACCTCGCAAGAGGGTTTCTACTAATCTTTTCCAAAAATCCTTGTTTCGCCTAATACTAATATCTTTTTCACATTCATCATTCCTCAGTTATTTTCATTTCTATGGCGACTGAATAAATGATTATACTTAAATTTATTACCACATAAAAAAAGAAGAGAATCCGTATAAATTCTCCTCTTAGTGTAAAACAATTATTGTACTCTATATTTAAAAATGCAATAACAAAAATATAAAATGGAAAGCACTGAAACATAAATCCATACCTGATATACAAGTTGCGTTCCCCATACTCCCATAAAATAAAGAAGAGACGGAAACGTAAGTGTTACCCAAGATTGTACAAATGCTATTCTTCCAAGGTATTGATTTATATTCTTTTTTTGTACGTTTAATACAAAAAATAAATACCAAAGAAGTGCCCACATAAACCAAGTTAGTGCATTAACGATGTCTTGAAATTGAACAAACGATACAACCATATAGAATAATGCAACAATTGCTACCCATAAGGAAAACCATCCTAGCCCATTACCACTCATACCTGTAATAAATGTGATACCTACATATAAATAAGTCAATCCAAATAAGAAAGTGGCTGCATATGAATACACAGTCCAATTACTTTGATCAGAGATCATAATAAGATAAAACGGAATTACAATTTGTAGCACTCCTACAAATAAATTAAAAACCCCTGCACTTTTTTCCTCTGCTTTTCCTAATATAACGAGACTATTTAAAAACAACACCGCACCCGAAAGTAATAATCCAACGTACCCCATATATATTCGTGTGAAAATCATATTTTTCCACACCTTAACCTCCTTATAACGTAAAATCCTACTAGTGATATTGTCCTACCCATTTCAAATTGCATACACAGGACACAACTATTATTTCATGTGTACTAACTTTTTTTATCTAAAAATAAGTCAGACTTCCTACCTTAAAACAGAAAGAAAGCCAAGGAATGCAATCACTGTATCATATAATTAAAACGTTTTCAAAATAGTATATTTCTTTCTAACAGTAACTAAAATCCAGTTCATATAACACACTCTGAAAACAATAACATCATCATAACAGCATTACCTCTAAAAATAAATGTCAAAGACACTGGAATAAAATTCAAAAACCTATATTATTCTCCGCCCATTTCTTTTAGAAATAAGTAGAATCAATCATTTTCCTTATAGCAAACTAACATCTCTATCATAAAATATCGTAAGCTAAAAATTTATGTTTTATGAAAGGGGAGATCATATGCCTAAACAAGTAGTCCACTCAACAGGTGTATTAACACGTGAACCACAAACAGCTTCTATCCAAATAAATATTGTAAACTTGGATAGAAATTATGCACATTCTATTAATGTAGAGATATTAGATTGGTCCAACCATTCTAATCCAGTACAACTACCAATTCTAGTTGGAGAAAATAAAGTGGTAACTTTCCCATACTACTTGGATTGTGGAAATTTAGCAGTTTTATATGCAGATTTAGATGATAAAATTAATCTTTATGAAATTCGTATCACTCACTTCGATCATTCCAATATTATTACAAATTGCTTCGGACGCAGCTCATCTTCATCTACAGGTCAAGAAGGTGATAAAGTATATCATAAGCAACTCGTTCGAGTTCATCAAGGATATATTCCTCATCAAATCCTGTAATGAACGCGCACTTAATTGAGCAAACTTAGCATCACCTTATCTTCGGTTGATTCTAAGTTTGCCGTCCCCCATACCCTTCCTACTAAAAAGGCCACATACCTCTCGATATGTAACCTTTACATAAATAAAATTTATTAATTCAACTAAATAACATAACAATATACACATATAAAGTGGGCAAGACTACCTAATAGCACAAAAACATGAAAAATTTCATGATGCCCCATATATTTAAATTCTAGCCATTTTGGTTTTGCTCCGTAAATAAATCCACCAATCGTATAAAAAACGCCACCAATTACTAAAAACAACATACCCTCTATACTTAGATTTTCCGATAGCGGTGCAAAGAATAAAACGATTAACCATCCCATCATAAGATAAATTGCTGTTGATAACCACCTTGGACAATTAAACCAAAACATTTTAAAAACGATACCACACACAGCGGTTACATAAACTAAGACGAATAATAGCAAACCATTTGCAGTTTCTAATGTAATTAAACAAAAAGGTGCATATGTGCCTGCAATTAAGATGAAAATCATAGAATGATCCAGTTTTCTAAAGAAATAAATAACACGTTCACTTGCTACAACACTGTGATACACGGTCGAAGCTGCGTAAAGAATCATCATCCCTACTCCAAATAGAATCACCGCTGAAATTGTAGAAACAGATGGCATTTTTACAGAGACTTTTACAAGCATAGCTAGTAAAGCAACAAATGATAAAACGGCACCCCCTAGATGGGTAAACGCATTAATCGGCTCCCTCACATAAGTATTCACATTAACAACTCCTCATATAATTACATGTAGTTTTGATAACTACATGTAATTATATACACAATATATATAAAGGTCAACATTTACAATTCATTTGTTTCGTAATACCATATTAAAAGATAAAGTGTACATTATTCCTACAAAAGTGAGGGTTTATATGGAAAACATAAAGAACTTACTCGAAACATTACATTTAGAAAAAAACATTACGCTTGAAGATATCCCTAATGTGGATTTATATGTAGATCAAGTGGTCCAACTATTTGAAAACAGCTACGGTAATACAACACGAACAGAAGATGAAAAAGTGCTTACAAAAACGATGATTAATAACTACGCAAAAGGAAAATTGTTCATCCCCATAAAAAATAAAAAATACTCAAAAGAACATATGATTTTAATTAGTTTAATTTATCAATTAAAAGGCGCCCTCTCAATTAATGATATTAAAAGTGCTTTGGCAAATCTCAACGAGAAAATAATAAACGAAGATACTTTTGAACTAGACACCCTCTATAAAGATTATCTTGAACTTACAAAAATAAATGTTGAAAACTTTAAAAAAGACGTAGATAACCGATTAGCTGAGTTAAAAGCTACTACTCCATTTGAAGATAAAGAGTTGGAAAAATTCTTACTGCTAACCTCATTTGTAACAATGAGCAATATGTATAGACGCTTAGCAGAGAAATTAGTTGATGATTTAAAGAACTCTTAAACATAAAGAAGAGCCATCTATTTCGATGGCTCTTCTTCATAGAATTTTTACTGATAGCGATCTAAAAATTCAGATACATGACGATGCACATACATTTCATTTTCTTTCTTTGTAAATCCTTTTTAATGGTCTCTTTTCGAATGGATCTCTCTATCAAAATACTTAGCTATAACATCTCTATCTGAGTTATTAATAACCATATTAATTCTTCCTTGTAAATACCCATACAACATCCAGCTCGAACATTCTCTTAATTGATTATACTTGTCCTTTTTAGCTTTAAAACATAATACCGTATAGTCTTTTCTTATTTTGTAATAGTATTTAAAGATATCATCATAATCAATAATATATGCCCTTTGAATTTGATAAAGCTCCTTTACTTCATAAATCATAATTTTATGTCTTGTTCCAAAAACGACGAATCGACTTCCTACATCCATAAGCGCTAATGGCATTACAGCGTAGTCTGCTGAACACATAATTGCGCCCAAATGATGGCCGCCTGTAGCTTGTGCTTGAAATTGTAATTCGATAAATTCGTTTTCTTCTAATTCATTATTTGCCTTTTCTTCTATCTCTTTAAAATTTTCTCTAGCAATTCGTTTTCTAATATCTTTTTTCTTATTCTCCAAATTCCCAATAAGGCGCTCCCCTATTGCTTCAAATTGGGATATTTCTTGTTCATCCCACTGCTCGAAAACAATTTGATCGATACTATAGTTTTCACAATTCATAATACCCCTCCATTACTCTTTTTAATTTTTGCTTTCCCCTTGATAATCTTGTATACACTGCACTTGTACTCATATGTAGTTCTTTTGAAATATCCTCTATACTCTCATCAGCAATATACCTTCGATAAAAAATATTATGGTCTACATCATCTAGCTGATGAATTGCTTGTAAAACAAACTCTTTTTCCTCTTCTTTGAGTAATACTTTTTCTACATCTCCATCATCTTGTAGAATCAGTTGCTCTATTGTTTGTTCAATATGCTTTTGCTTAAGTTTCCTTTTATAATCTAGCGCCTTAAACTTTGCAATAGAAATAATCCAGTTCTTAAGCTGTCCTTTTTTAATTTGAAAGCTGTCTATTTTATACCAAAGTATGAGGAGAACATCGTTATAGCACTCTTCAATTTCTACTCTTTCATGGCGCTCCCCTAATACACTTCCAATTACTCCATAAATCAACTTACTATATTGAAGAATCAATTGATCCAATGCTTCTGTATTTTGTTTTTTTATTTCATCTACTAATTCCCTATCATCCATATTCGCTCCCCCTTCACTTATATATACGAATGTAATAAATATATTCTTACATGATTTCCTTATTTTTCATAAAAAAACTACCCACCTGTTAGATGGGTAGTTCCATTTACTTAATCGCCTCGTGAACTTTTAACTGCTTACCTTTTATCGTCGTATTCTTCATCACTTTTAAGACAAGAGGACCTTTACCATTTAATATATCAACATAAGAAACATTATCTTGTATTGTAATAATTCCTATATCATCTGCTGTGACACCTGGGATTTTAGCAATTGTACCGACAAAATCTATCGCTCGAATCTTCTTTTTCTTCCCACCGTTAAAGTACAGCTTCATAATATCTTTATTTAATCCTACATTCTTCTCTTTTTTCATAATTGGTTTAGCATTTATTTTTTCTTCAAAAGCTATCTTTCCTTTTGTAACATCCTCTTTTGATGGAGCATCTATTTGTAGAATCTCAAAACCAATATATTCTTCAATTTCAGTCAAGAATCTATCTTCATAAGGCGTTACGAATGTAATTGCTTTTCCACTATTACCAGCACGTCCTGTTCTTCCTGTCCGGTGTACATAACTTTCTTTTTCTAATGGAATATCATAATTAATAACATGAGTAATATTCTCAATATCAATTCCTCGCGCCGCTACATCTGTCGCAACTAAATAACGGAATTTCCCTCTTTTAAAGTCATCCATTACTGCAAAGCGATCTTCTTGTACCATGCCGCCATGAATCTTATCACAAGGGTATCCAGAGCGTTTTAACTGTCTAAATACATGGTCTACGTTTTCTTGTGTACGACAGAAAACAATACAGCTATCTGGATTTTCAACTATAGTTATATCTTTTAAAAGTGAAAACTTTTCTTCCTCTCTCACATTCAAAAGACTATGTTCAATTTTATCTGTCGTAATACCAGATGCTTTAATCTCAATGTTAATTGGCGACTTCATATATGTACGAGATAAATTTTCAACGTCTTCTGGTAATGTAGCAGAAAATAGCATTGTCATTCGATTTATAGGTAATTCATCAATGATTGCTTCTACTTGATCGATAAATCCCATATTTAGCATCTCATCTGCCTCATCAATCACTAAATATTTCAGACGCTCTAAAGAAAAAGTTCCCTTTTCAATATGATCTAACACACGTCCAGGAGTTCCAACAACAATATGTGTTTTCTGCTTTAATTCTAATTTTTGACGTGCAAAAGGTGATTTTCCATAAACAGCTGTTGCCTTAATCCTTTTAAACCTTCCTATATTCGTGATATCCCCTTTTACTTGCACAGCAAGTTCCCTCGTTGGTGTAAGTATTAATGCTTGCGGCTTATTTTCTTCCCATTTGACCATTTCACAAAGTGGGATACCAAAAGAAGCTGTCTTCCCGCTTCCCGTTTGTGATTTCACAACAAGATCTTTCTTTTCTAGTGCAACTGGGATGACTTTCCCTTGAACTTCTGTTGGTTGCTCATATTTCAAGCTAGTAAGTGCTCTTACAATTTCCTTACTTAATGCGTAATCTTTAAAACTTCTTTTACTCATGTACTAACCTCATTTTGTTATATAGTATATTCTTTTATGTATTTTTCACCATTGTGTAAATATCATATGCATTATTTCATTATACTTGAATCCACCCTCAAATCGGGATTAATATATATTTCAAAATAAAAAGCAGACTTATTATTAAGTCTGCCTTCCTATCCTATACAGCTTCCTTCGTCTCCTTCAATACTTTCATATCAGAAATTGCCTCTGCATGCCTTGTTTCATCAAATTCATTTTCACTTTTTGCCACAACGATTGTAGCAATTCCATTCCCAATTAAGTTTACAATCGCTCTTCCCTCACTCATAAAACGATCGACACCAAGAAGTAATGCCAATCCTTCTAAAGGAATAACCTTTAGTGCCGCTAAAGTAGATGCTAACACAATAAATCCACTTCCTGTTACACCAGCAGCGCCTTTAGACGTTAACATAAGTACTAAAATAATAGTGATTTGCTGCCCAATTGTTAAATCGACACCAAATACTTGTGCTAAAAAGACAACTGCCATGGATAAATAAATAGACGTACCATCCAAGTTAAAAGAATAACCAGTCGGAATAACAAGGCCAACAACAGATTTTGAACAGCCATATCGCTCCATCTTATTCATCATTCTAGGAAGTACAGATTCCGAAGAACTTGTTCCTAATACAATTAATATTTCATCTCGAATAAATTTCAAATAATTCCATAAGCTAAAACCATATATCTTACAAATAATATTTAAGACAACAAACACGAATAGAAACATCGTTATATATACTGACATCATTAATTTCCCCAGTGGCACAAGCGAAGCTAGCCCAAAGTGACCGATTGTATATGCCATAGCACCAAATGCCCCAATTGGTGCTGCCTTCATTACATAGCCAATAATGTTAAAAAATACGTGGGAAAGCTTGTCTAGGAAATCAATCACCGATTTTCCCTTTTCTCCAAGTGCAGCTAGCCCAACACCAAATAAAATCGAAAAGAATAATACCTGTAAAATATCACCCTTAGCAAACGCATCAACCATATTCGAAGGAACAATATGAGTAATAAAATCAATCCAATTAATACCCTGTCCCCCGCCTTGTGTATATTTAGATACGTCTCCTTTTGCAAGTTCATTAAAGTTAAGGCCTGAACCTGGCTTCATAACATTTACAACGATTAATCCAACAATAAGTGCAAATGTTGTCACAACCTCAAAATAAATAAAAGCTTTTCCCCCAACCTTACCAACCTTCTTCATATCTCCCATTTTGGCAATACCAAGTACAATTGTTAAGAAAATAATTGGCGCAATTACCATTTTTACAGCATTAATAAACGTATCGCCTATCGGCTTCATTTCCTTCCCAACACTTGGCCATATAAGCCCAACTAATACACCGAGTGCAATCGCTGTTAATACTTGAAATGTTAAATTTTTAAATAGTCGTTTCACCTTTAACTCTCCTCCCCTTCTTCACGTTTAAAAACTTTCCCATCCTTATGTTTTACATAATGATAGCGTTTCCAATAAAAGGTGAGAAGTTTATGGTCATAACGAATATTTTGGTCATTTTGGTCTCACTTTTCTACATCACGATACACATAACGATTGACTGGTCTCCCAATCCCTCCATATTGAACTGCTAAATGAATCAAACCTCTTTTTTCTAAATAATCCAAGTAGCGCCGAGCAGTAACTCTAGCTATTCCAATTGCACTTGCTACCTCCTCTGCAGAACGAGGTTCATCTTGTTTTTTTACATATTCTTCGATTTCATTCAATGTAAACTCGTTTAATCCCTTTGGCAAATTACTTGCTGTTTTCTTAGAACGTCCAGAATATAATAATAAATCCAGCTGTTCCTGCGAAATCGCCCCAGTTTCCTTCAAACTCATTCTATATCGTCGATATTTTTCTAATGCTTGTTGAATTCGGTATAGCTTAAAAGGCTTAATAATATAATCCATTGCCCCATTTTGAAGCATAAGTTTAATCGTTTCCCTATCTTTTGCAGCAGAAACAACGATTACATCTGTTTCTAACTCAAGTTTTCTAAATTCCTGTAATACCTTAATACCATCCTTTTTCGGCATAAAAATATCTAAAATAACGAGATCTGGATTCACTTTTTGAACGATGTTAATCCCCTCCTCGCCATTATTAGCAACAGCCACTACTTGAAACCCCTTTACACTTCTAATAAATTCTTTATTTACTTCCTGAACCATCGGATCGTCTTCAACCAATAGTACTTTGATTTCCTCTTTATATTTCATACAATTCCGCCCCCATCTCCATTGGAAAAGTAATGATAAAAGAAGTTCCTTCACCTTGAAAAGATGAAATGTTAATCTCTCCTCTTCCCTTTTCAACAATTTGCTTTACTAGAAAAAGCCCATAGCCTGTTCCACCAATCTTATTCACAGTAAATCCTTTCTCATACACTTTTGGTAAATGCTCCTCTTTTATTCCGCATCCATTGTCCTCAATTAATATTGCACATACATCTTCAGACTGTTCAATACTAATATCAATTCTTTTATTCTCTACCTCAGTTTGCTCAAATGATCCAAAGGCATTTTCGATTAAGTTACCTAGTAATACAACGAAATCATGTTGATCCAGTTGATAAGGAAATACTTCTAAATAACTATTTTGGTCAATTACGACCTGTATCCCTAATTCCTTTCCCCGACTTACTTTGCTCAAGAGGAGACCAGCAATAGCATCATTTTTAATCGTTTCATTTAAAAAGTTTGTTACACTTCCTTGTTCTTCTGAAGTGTGGAAAGCAAGTTGTAATGCCTTATCGGCTTTGCCAAGTTGAATTAAACCTGCTATTGTATGAAGCTTATTCATATGCTCATGACTTTGTACTCGAAGTGCCTCAACAAAGGTTTTCACTCCTGTTAATTCCTCTGCAAGCTTCGTAACTTCAGTGCGATCTTGAAAGATTGCCACAGCCCCAATCAGTTCATTATCTTTCTTGATTGGTATGCGATTACTTAGAATTACCTTTCCACTTACTTTTATCTCTTCATTGTATACTGCCTGATTCCTCTCAACGATTTCTGGAAGTCTTGTATCCTTTAAGACTGTACGAATGGGCTTCCCTACAACATTTCCATCTACATGAAAAACCTGCTTTGCTTTTTCATTAAAAATAGTAATAATCTCTTGATTATCAATTGCAATCACACCCTCATTAATCGAATGAAAGGTTGCTGTTCGTTCTTCTAACATCCGTTTAATTTCATAAGGCTCTAACTGAAACATCTGTTTTTTAATATGATTAGCAAGCATCAATGAACCCATCAATCCAAATATTAAAGTTAATATGACAATAAAAGTAATTTCTTCTGCTAATCCCAGCATAATCTCCCAGAAATTCGGGATTTTATTTCCAACAACAACAACACCAATTTGATTTAAATTTTGATCCTTAATAGGCATAAAAGCACGAATTACAGTACCTATCTCTCCTTTTGCTTTTGAAAAGTAAATATGCTCCGCAAATGCCGCTTCTTCATCCGTCCCTTTTGATGGCCTTCCAATCATTTCTTTTACAGGATGCGAATATCGAATTCGCTCCATATTCATTACTACTATATAGTCTGTTTCATTAATTACTCGTATATTTTCAATAGCCGGGTTCAGTGTAAACCACCCCGTTGCTTCCTGAAGTGATTTCTTTACATCTGATAATTCCGCCACTGTCCGCGCCGTATTCATTGATCTAATTCTTAATTCTTTCTCTTCCTTTTGTTGAATATTTGCGATGATAACAATTCCACCAATGAGTAATGAAAAAATAACTACTGCATAGGATAAAATTGTAATTTTCCAGCGGATAGGCAATTGTTTCACTGTTCGTTCCCCTTTCCCCTAAAAGCACCTTTACGAATAAAAATCTTCTCGGTATGCTTACAATAACGACCCACGAGGAGGTTTAAAATGAAAAAAATAGCTACTTTTATACTCCTTTTTATTGTTTTAATTACTAGCGCGTTATTTGTAAAGTTTCAAAGTCCTTTTTCCCAAGGGAAACTTGCATATGATGATGACCAAGAAGGACTAAACAAACAAATTGTTTTCAAATTTAGTCATGTTGTAGCAGAAAATACACCTAAAGGACTTGCAGCTAGTAAATTTGCTGAGCTTGTTAACGAAAAATCAAATGGTAATATAAAAATAGAAATTTTTCCAAACGGAAGTCTCTATTCTGATATAGAAGAAATTCGCGCTTTAAAAGCTGGACAAGTTCATTTTATTGCCCCTTCTACCTCAAAACTTGGAATGTTATCTCACGAATGGGGCGTGCTAGACTTGCCATTTGCCTTTCCAAGTTATGAGGCCATTCAAGAAGGCTTAAACGGAAAAATTGGAGAGCAATTACTTCAATCCTTACAAAAAGATAAGATTAAGGGGCTTGCCCATTGGTCGAATGGCTTTAAACAAATTACTTCAAATAAAGGACCTATTTATACCCCTAAAGATATACAAGGACAATCCTTTCGCATTATGCAAAGTGATGTTATCCAATCTCAATTTGATTTATTAAAAGTTGATGCACATCAAGATTCATTTAACTCTACATATAAATTAATTGAAACTGGTAAAGTTGATGGTGAAGAAAATACAATTTCAAATATCTACTCTAAAAAATTTTATAACGTTCAAAACTATTTGACAATTAGTGATCATGGTTATTTAGGCTATGTTGTAATGATGGATCAAAAAACGTGGAATCAACAAACGGAAAAAACGAAGCAAATATTACTTGAAGCAATGAAAGAAACAACCGAATGGAACAACCATCAATCCATCCGAATGAATGAAAAACAACTTGAACTTATTAAACAAAACTCATCCATCCAAATTCATACACTAACTGATGTAGAAAGAAAAGAATGGGAAAAAGCATTATCTCCTATATACGAAGATCTTGCTCCTACAATTGGAGAGCAATTGGTAAATGATTTAAAAGAATTAAAAGAAAAATATCAAGTTCTTGAAGATAATAAATAACAAAAAAAGAAGGAGATTTTAAGCACCCTTCTTTTTTTGTTATTCCATTATTATATTTCAAAATATTATTTGACATTATCAATTAAACTTTAGTCATATATCTTTCAAAAACGAACAATATAAAGATAAAACAACATATTAATTCGGTATTATTTATGATATTTTAAAATTTCACCCCTATATTTGATAAATAAACACTAAAATCTTTGACTTAATAAAAAAAATAATGTACATTATTTTTTGGACGAACATTTTCTTTTACTAAAGAATAAAATATTCGTATTTAGGGGTGTAATCTATGGAAAAAGTATTCGACTATGAAGATATTCAATTAATTCCTGCAAAATGCATAGTAAATAGCCGTTCTGAGTGTGATACAAGTGTGACTTTAGGAAAACATACATTTAAATTACCTGTCGTACCTGCAAATATGCAAACAATTATAGATGAAAAAATCGCTGTATATTTAGCGGAAAATAGATATTTCTATATCATGCATCGTTTTGAGCCAGAGAAGCGTATCTCTTTCATTAAAGATATGCACTCTCGTGGATTAATCGCATCTATTAGTGTTGGCGTTAAGGAAGAAGAGTACGAATTTGTACAACAATTAGCAGCTGAACAGCTTTCTCCTGAATATATTACAATCGATATAGCACACGGGCATTCCAATGCGGTAATAAAAATGATTCAACACATTAAAACACATTTACCTGAGAGCTTTGTTATCGCAGGAAATGTGGGGACTCCAGAAGCAGTAAGAGAACTAGAAAACGCTGGTGCTGATGCAACAAAAGTAGGAATCGGACCTGGTAAAGTATGTATTACAAAAATTAAAACAGGCTTTGGAACTGGTGGCTGGCAATTGGCTGCACTTCGCTGGTGTGCAAAAGCAGCTAGCAAACCAATTATTGCTGACGGCGGTATTCGTACTCATGGTGATATAGCTAAATCAATTAAATTTGGTGCAACTATGGTTATGATTGGTTCATTATTTGCTGGACATGAAGAATCTCCAGGAGAAACAATTGAAAAGGATGGGAAGCTCTACAAAGAATACTTTGGTTCAGCTTCAGAATTCCAAAAAGGTGAAAAGAAAAACGTAGAAGGTAAAAAAATGTTTGTCGAGCATAAAGGATCTTTAGAAGCTACATTGATTGAAATGGAACAAGATCTTCAGTCGTCTATTTCTTATGCTGGTGGAACGAAATTAGATGCAATCCGTACTGTAGATTATGTTGTCGTAAAAAACTCAATCTTTAATGGTGATAAAGTATATTAAGCTCTATTTGCCCTTTAAGGGGAATAAATATTGATTATTATAGAAAAAAATGAGCAAGTACCTTATTTCGTACTTGCTCATTTTTCTTATGCGATCTCATTTCTTATTTTCCAAACCTTTTACGATATCCACATTTTCTACATAATTCCTCTACAGCCACTCTACGCGAAAATCCATCTACAATATTTTTTGCTCTATCCCCTTCGATAATCTCAGAGAATGAGGCCTTATTAATATTTCCAAGATTAATGATTCCCTCACCATCTAAGCAACAAGGAATGACAGTTCCGTTTGCTAAAATACCAGCTTGATTTCGAAGACCATGACAGAAGCCCTTTCCATCATCCTCTTCTTCATGCAAGGCCGGCCATTGAAATTCGTAATCTTGATTAATAAAAATGCGATCTGCAATTTTCACGCCACTTCCTGGTGTGATCTTCTCTTCAATTTTGTATGGTAAATCAAATTCTTTCTCAATAATTTCTAACAATTGTCTGTTTCTTTGTATTTCAAGATTCGTCTTATTGTCTTGTGTCAGGTTCCATAGTCTCAGCGAAACAATTAATTCTGATTGACTCGTTGCTTCTTTAATAAAGGAAAGGATGCTTCTTACATATCCTTCTTTATCTTCAGATCCTGGATGCCCATCAAAACTATGAAGTGAAAAATTCATTTGTCTTAATGCAGGTTTATTTAATAATTTATGTCTCTTTTTATGAATTAACGTTCCATTTGTTGTAATATTAACTTTAAACCCTTTTTCATGACTTAAGTCCAGCAATTGGTCTATTTTAGGATGGAGCAATGGCTCTCCCTTTACATGTAAATAAATGTAGTCTGTGTGAGGTTTAATTTGGTCTAATCTCTTAGAAAAATCCTCCACAGAAAGAAATTGCTTCTGCCGTTCTGTTGGCGGACAAAAGCTACATGCGAGATTACATACACTTGTAATCTCTAAGTAAAACTTCTTAAACTTTTTCAACCTCAATTCCCCACTTCTTTAACTACTTAGAACAAAATGAAATATTGTTCTATCAATATTACAGCACAATTTTTTATAAATAGAAACATACTTATTCAAGGAAACTAATTTTACCATTTTCTCTGTTTGAAAGCATATGATTTTACTTATCTCACTATAATCTAAACAAATAATTCTTCTAATTATTATAAAATATTAAAAAGGCCATCTGGGATTTTTAATTAGGAAGGTTCCTTTGGAGAATCTAGCTTTTATTTGTTGAACATTTACGATGTGAGCACGAAATATAATGGGCACAAAAAAAGAGTCTGGATTCAGGCTCTTTTTTAAACTATTGTTTAACTTTTTTAAATTTAGATATAACAAAACTAATGATACTGATAGTTAAAAATGCATAACCCATTGGTAGTAAATAAAACGGTTCTACAAGAACACCATTTGCTGCAACTGCAGATTCAGCACTAAGAATGTTATAACTAATTAAACATCCCATTCCTAAGATCAGTGGTATTAAAGTTACAATATATTTTTTCATTGTGAAACCTCCTTGGGTAAGAATTGTTTGATATAAAATAAGTACTTTATGGTTAGAATTATAATCTTCACATACAGTTAGTACTATTTAAAAACATGACAAAGAGCTTACAAATTTGTAAGCAAGGAGGTTTATGCGGGGGGCGTGACAGAGTCATCATAAGCCGCACAATATAATCCAACAAAAATATAAAAAGTATAGTCACAATGAAAGATCATTCAACGAGGTTGAGAATGTACTGTTCACTTACGACCATTCTTCGCTGGTATCACACGTAGATAAAACATTGGAATTTTTAAGGATTTATAAAGCAACCCAAATACTTTAAATAAACGATAGAAAACAATATATAGAACAAAAATTACAAGAACCTGCTATCAAAGAAGTTTTGTTTAATAAAGTTTTTGATACTCTTTCTGCTTTTTCAAAATTTCCACCTACACTGCCTGTAGAAAAACAAAAATATTTCACACACACATTCGTATATCATTCTGACAAAATAGAAAAAAGAAGCACCGAAGATATTGTTTTATTCTTTGATACTTCTTCCTCAAATAACTATGTGCTTATTTATGATACGGTTCTCCACGATTAATCCGGAATGCCCGATACACTTGCTCTAAAAGTACCAATCTCATCAGCTGATGCGGCAATGTCATTTTCGAAAATGAAAGTGATTCATTAGAACGCTTCATCACTTCTGAACTAAGTCCAAGTGATCCCCCAATGACAAATGCTACTTTACTTTTTCCATATGTAGCAAGACGATCCAGATTCGCTGCAAATTCTTCTGATGACTTTTGTTTTCCTTCAATTGCTAATGCAATAACATGTGTATCATCTGAAATTTTATCTAGTATACGTATCCCTTCTTTTTCTTTTACAATTAACATTTCTGCTTCACTTAAGTTTTCTGGCGCTTTTTCATCCGGCAATTCAATAACTTCTACTTTTGCGTACGCAGAGAGTCGTTTTAGGTATTCTGCAATACCTTGTTTTAAATATTTTTCTTTTAATTTTCCAATTGAAATAATCGAGATATTCACACGTATTCCCCACCTTACAAACACGTTATCCACAAAACTTATCCACATATCCACACCTGTTACCCACATATTGTGTGGGAATCTGTGTTCGATACAACATATGTCGCCTTGTTTTGACAAAATTCACATGTTTTTTGATCTTTTTCTGAGTTATCCACACTGTTGATAACTGGCGCTACTTCACATTCATCCACAATGATATCTAACGCTAATTCTACATGTTCTAAACAACAAGGTAGCTTCATATTTTTCACCTCACTATTTCACAATAGAAAACAGGAGGACGCCCTCCTGTTTTCTTAATAGTTTTGACTGCCTAATTTAACCGTTGTTGTTGCTCGTTTTGTACCACGATAAAACGTCAGAGTCATCTTATCGTCAATCTTTTTATTATATAATACCGTTCGGAAACCGATAATATCATGTATTGTCTTTCCATCAACAGCTACAATTACATCATGTTCCCTGAGTCCTGCATTTGCACCAGGCGATGGGCTTTTCACATCCAAAATACAAACACCCTCCGTTACACTACTTGGTAAATGCAATGTTTCAGACCAGTAATAATTCGGAATTTCATTTAAAGATCTAAGTTCAACCCCAACATAAGGTCTCCTTACTTTCCCATGCTTTTCAAGCTCATTCATAACAGGAACTGCTCTTGTAACTGGGATGGCAAGTCCGATCCCTTCTACTTCTTTTGCTGCAATTTTCATCGAGTTGATTCCAATTAGTTGCCCTGCCGCATTTACAAGTGCACCACCACTATTCCCTGGGTTGATAGCTGCATCTGTTTGCAATACTTCTACTTGCCAATCATAATGCCCATCTTGATCTAAGTCTACAGGAACAATTCGCTCATTTGCAGAAATAATCCCTTGCGTTACTGTTCCAGAAAACTGTAATCCAAGTGGGTTTCCAATTGCAATTACCGCTTCTCCACGACGAACCGTATTAGAATCCCCTATTTCAATAACTTTCTTTACAGGTTTTGCATCTATCTCTAAAACCGCTAAATCTGTAACTACATCACTACCTAATACTTTACCAGGAACCTTTTTACCATCGCTTAAGCTCACTTCAATACGATTCGCCCCTGCGACAACATGATGATTTGTCACAATGTAAGCATGACCATTTGTTTTCTTATAAATTACACCTGATCCTGTCCCAGCTTCCGCATCTGCTTCTGAAAAATTATCACGTTGTATATTAATAACACCAACAACAGCTTCCGATGCACGATCAACAGCATCTACAAAACCAGAGTGGCTCACTGTTTGTGATTGCTTTCCTACCATGTTCCCTTCACTGGCCTCAGCTTGCTCTAAGGGACCGGTTTCAGATTCAGAAAATAAAGGGGCTCCAAATGCAAACAATGAAGCCCCTACAATTGTTCCCGCTATACTAGAAATAACGATACTTTTGCGCTTCTTTTTCCCTGTTCGTTTCATACGGAATTCTTCTTCATCAATAAAGGACATACTTGTTCACCAATCCTTCCGAAAACAACTATATTCTCCTTTATTGTTTACTAAAACCAAGAATTATACGTATTGAATTTTCGTTGGTGCCTTTGGATCTGTATCATGTATCTCAAATGCTTCTCCAACTGCGAAACCTTTTTCCTCTAACACCTGCGCAACAGACATACGTGCTAATTCTTTCATATTATTATCTAAACTCAAATGGGCTAAATAAATGTGTTTCGTTTCATCTGTGATAACATCCGTCATTGCAAGCGCGGCATCTTCATTAGAAACGTGACCCACATCGCTTAAAATGCGTCGTTTTATACTCCATGGATAACGTCCCATACGAAGCATTTCCACATCATGATTACTTTCAAACACAAATGCATTTGCTCCTTTAATGATACCTTTCATACGATCACTCACATAACCCGTATCTGTAATAAGAGCCAGTTTTCTACCATTATGATGAAATGCATAAAACATTGGCTCTGCAGCGTCATGAGAAACGCCAAATGATTCCACTTCAATATCTCCAAATGTTTTTACATCACCAATTGAGAAAACAAATTTTTGATCGGTTGGAATGTTACCAATTAAATGCTCCATAGCACTCCACGTTTTTTCATTTGCATACACAGGTAACTGATATTTACGTGCTAAAACGCCGAGACCTTTAATATGGTCACTATGCTCATGCGTGACAAGAATACCCGATATATCTTGTATGTCTAGTTCAGCTTGCCTAAATAAAGCTTCTGTCGCTTTTCCACTCAAGCCTGCGTCAATGAGCAATTTTTGTTTCTCGGTCCCTACATATAGCGCATTTCCTGTACTGCCGCTTGCAAGCACACTAAAATGCAAACTCATTTCTGCTCACTCCATTATTTTTTCATTTTCCTTTTCTTTCCCTAACTTAATAACTTGTCCTTCAATAGCATTCACAAAATAATCTACTTTTCGATCTGTTTTTAAATTCCATGTCGGAGCAAGCACTTGCATATTAGAAGCAGAAGATGTAACGAGAGTCGCATATCCAATCTGCGCTTCTTTAAAATGCGTATTTTGTTTTATTTCATTCTTAAAGAATAAATTTTCTAAAGCTGTTTGAGCTGTAATAATCTCTTGCTCTTTTGCTTTCTCATTCTCACCCATCTCTTTCAAATCAGTTAGCATTGTTTGTGTATATGAAACAAATTCACCTTTCTCATTTATATCCACAACAATCATCCCATGATCATTATAGAAAATAGGCTTATCTTTATACTTTTGAAAGAAATAGATTTTCGTTGCTTCTGCTTTACCAAACTCATATTTCTGACCATCTAATACATAGCTTTTCAAAAACTCACTATATTTATCTTTAGACAGTGTTTTTGCGTTTAACAATGGTTCCTTTAATTTACTTACAATTGTGTTGGCATCTTGTAAAGTAACTGTTTGATTTTTTAAGGAACGTATATCCTCTTCTTTAAATTCCTTATTTTTCGCTGTAATAAAAGAATCTTTCTTTGGTTCTTTTGGCAAATCACCAACTGTAATGTTATCATCTTTTAATTGTTGATCTACCCTTGTTTCTGCCATTAAGTCTAATTGATTACTATCCTGCTTTGAAATGAATTGAAAAACGAGAAAGAGGTCTAAAATAAAAAAGGTAACAATAAATATTGTTTTAATCCGATTCCAGTCCAATTAGCTCTCCCTCCTTTTCTTCACTCCACTCAAGCACTTGATGATTTTCACCATAAACGACATACCAAATCGGCTTTAAGTTTCCACTTGCAACTTGTCCATTTGGCCCATTTGGTCCATTTTCTGTTACTAATTTATAACCAATTCCTATATCTTGAATTAACTTTTTATCTAGATTCGATTTTTTTTGTAATGATTCTATAACAGTCCATCCAGATGGAAGTACCGTCTTTTTATCCTCACCCTTATCGATTAACAAATTAAATAATGGTCGCTTATAGCTAATTAATTCTTCCGATCCCCATACTTGTGTTAATGTAGTCATTCCTTCGCTATTAAATACGGGTAAATCTTCTTCATATAAACGGAACTTTGTTTTCCCCTTGGAATTTAGATAATCAAATCTATATGCATCTGTTAAGCCGCTATGACTATTAACAAATTCGAAACTTTTTTGCATAAGGAGATTTCCATACATGCGCGCACCGCTAGCCACAGATGGATTCGTATACGTTAGCATTCGGTTCGCCTTATTCACTTGCATAAGGCGAATACCATCCGTATAAGTTTCCTCTAATTCATTAGAAATAGGAGTTACATAACGCGGATCACTAAATAGTGCATTTTTGAATGATTCTACTCCCATGTCTGTCGCAAAATACATTAAATCTTGCATTTCTGTTGAACCATCTGGTAAAAATATTCTTTTCGTATCACTTATGTCATACGCAAAATATGGTCTTGCCAAAGCTAAAAATTGATTTTGTGCATTTATAACGTCTCTTAGATTCACACCTGTTAATGTCATTTTATACACTTTATGATTGTTATAAGAAACAAAATTCACATCAATATTTTGATCACGACTTTTAGAAGGATCAACAATAATACGATCAAAATTAAACATATCTAATTTCTTATCTTTAATTGTTAATACGCCCCTAATCGCATCAAACGGAACTTCTGTTGGAAAGACAATTTCAATCTTGCCTTCCTCGTGCACATAAGAGAGGAAATCACCTTTAGGGATAGAGTTCGTAATATCCTTAAAATCGTGCAATTCCCCTCTCTCGATAATTGTATATAACAAGTCGATATTATCTTTCTTTTCACTTACAAAATGCTTCTTATCCTTATGAACAATTATAGAAGATGGCACAATTACATTTGAAACATCTTGTTTTAATGCATCTGCATTTCCTTGAACAAACTTTGTGCTTTGCATCGAATTAGAATCAGGTACATACGTCCATAAATTAAAAGTAAGAAACAGACTAATGACAACTAAGTTAATAAGGACAATAGTTTTAAAGTTTTCCATATTCATTCCCAATCGTCCTCTTCTTCCTTCGCCATTGGAAGTGTGAAGTAAATCGTTGTCCCTTTTCCTTCCTCACTTTTTGCCCAGATAGATCCACCATGCGCCTCAATCATTTCCTTAGCAATAGCTAAACCTAAGCCTGTTCCACCCATCTGTCTTGAACGAGCCTTATCTACACGATAAAAACGTTCGAAAATCTTCTCTACATTTTCTTTTGGAATACCCATTCCTTGGTCACTTACACTAATTTCTAACATATCCTCTCGATCACGCAGGCGATACGTTACTGTTCCACCTTCAGGAGAATATTTTAAAGCATTCGAAATAATGTTATATAAAACTTGTGTAATTTTATCAGCATCCATATCAATAAATCTAGATTTCTTAGAGAATGAACGTTTAAAGATTACATTTTGTTCTTTTGACATTTCAAAACGATCAATAACATTATTAAAGAAATCCGTAAAGTCTACCCACTCTTTCATTAAACGATGTTCTGTACTATCTAACTTTGATAATTGCAACAAGGCATTCACAAGTCGAATCATTCTTTCTGTTTCTTCTTGTGTAACTGTTAAAAATTGCGGTGCAATATTCGGATCTTGCCATGCACCATCACTAAGTGCCTCTAAATAGCTCCGCATCGTTGTTAATGGTGTCCGCAGTTCATGTGATACATTCGCCACAAACTCACGGCGCTCACGGTCAATACGCTCTTGTTCGGTCACATCATATAATACAGCGATTAAACCATTTGCTTTACCCGTCTCCTTTTGAATAACGGAAAAACTAGCTCGCAAGATGTATGGTTCATTTCGTGTACTAAAATCTAATAAAACAGAATCTGGCTCTTCATATAGATGATCGAGCGTAAATTCCTCTTGAATACCTAATACGTCTAAAACTGACTGATCTAATGCCGTCTCACGCGAAACATTTAGCATCTTCTCTGCAGGGTCATTTAGTAAGATAATATCCCCTTTTCGATCAGTAGCAATTACACCATCTGTCATATGAGATAAAACGGACGAAAGTTTACGTCTCTCACTTTCAGTTGAAGAACGTGCTTGTTGTAATTTTTTAGATAAATTATTAAATGCTAATGCTAATTGACCAATTTCATCATGACTATTTACCTTTACTTTACGGGAATAATTTCCCTTCGCCATTTCAATTGCTTGTCTTCGCATATCTGAAATTGGTCGTGTAATTGTTTGAGCTAATAAAATCCCTAGAACCGCTGTTACTAATAAAGCAATCACTGTCCCAGTCGCAAAAATTTGATTGATATCCTTCATCTGTTTATAGACATCTTCCATCGAAGCAACGATATGAATGACACCAATTATTTTCCCCTTATCGTTTTCAATTGGGGTAGCCATAACTTGAACACGATGGCCCGTATTTCCATCTTTCTCAATCTTACCTTCAGCCTTTTTTTGTACAATAGCCCTTTGCACTGTTATGTCTGTTATTGTTTTACCTACCATACCTTGCTTAGATTGATTAGATATTGCTAATAGACGCCTATTTGGATCAATAACACGTACTTCTTGGATATCTTTTTTACGGTCTGCAGTAAATTCAGTGATTGATGTTTTAAGCGCCTCTTCTAAAGTTGGATCTGTTTTTTCACGCTCTTTTGCAAACTCTTGCTTCAAATTATAAGACAGTAAGTTGGTTTGCTGCGTTAATGAATCCTTAAAACTTTGTACGAGACTTTTCTCCAGTTCACGAACAAAATATACACCAATAACCTGCATTGCTATCAAAATTAATAGCATATATATGAGCACAAACTTTAAATGAATCGATTGAAAAAAACCAACTTTCTTCATATACTATTCCTGCTCTGGATCACGCAAGTAATACCCTACTCCACGTCTTGTTACAATTAAAGTTGGATGACTTGGGTTATCTTCGATTTTCTCACGTAAACGACGTACTGTTACATCTACTGTACGTACATCTCCAAAATAATCGTATCCCCAAACTGTTTGTAATAAATGTTCACGTGTCATAACTTGTCCTAAATGCTTCGCCAAATAGTGAAGTAATTCAAATTCACGATGCGTAAGTTCGATGCTTTCATCTCTTTTTGTTACGCTGTACGCATTTGGATTAATTATAATTGGTCCAATAACCATTTCTGTATTTTCTTCTTTTTCGGCTGAGCCACCTTGTTGATGACGACGCAAGTTTGCTTTTACACGTGCCAATAATTCACGTGTACTAAATGGTTTTGTTACATAATCATCTGCACCAAGCTCTAATCCCAACACTTTATCGATTTCAGAGTCTTTTGCAGTTAACATAATAATTGGCATTTCAGAACTTTTTCGTATTTCACGACAAACTTCTAATCCATCTTTCCCCGGTAACATAATATCCAGTAAAACCATATCTGGTTGTTCTTCGTTTGCCTTTTCAATAGCTTCGTCACCATCATGTGCCATGACAATTTCAAAACCTTCTTTTTCTAAATTGAATTTTAAAATATCCGCAATCGGTTTCTCATCATCAACGACTAAGATTTTCTTTCCCATCATTGTGTAGTTCCTCCTAATAAAAATATGGTCATTCATCCTCAAACATGCACAATTCTTTACATAGTATATATCTATACAACTTTATCCCTTGTTTGAGTATTTTATCCTCTATTCTCATAGAATCATGTATGGTTCCCTTACATATGGAACGCTGTATAATCTATAGAAAAACCTCTAGCTTCAACTGCTAGAGGCTTCTCATTCTATTGTAAAATAACTACTCTCATTTGTAAAATTGAACAATATAAAAAGGATATTAAGTGGGCCCACTTAATATCCTGAGAGTGGCTCGGGACGGAATCGAACCGCCGACACGAGGATTTTCAGTCCTCTGCTCTACCGACTGAGCTACCGAGCCAAAACATATATATAAAACCACTAATGGTGGTATAAACAAAAGTGGCGGTCCCGACCGGGGTCGAACCGGCGATCTCCTGCGTGACAGGCAGGCATGTTAACCACTACACCACGGGACCACAAAACATATATATATAACATGACCCGTACGGGATTCGAACCCGTGTTACCGCCGTGAAAGGGCGGTGTCTTAACCACTTGACCAACGGGCCACGAAAAATAAAATGGTGAGCCATGAAGGACTCGAACCTTCGACCCTCTGATTAAAAGTCAGATGCTCTACCAACTGAGCTAATGGCTCATACTCACCAACGTCATATTTTCGTGACGACAAGAGTTATCTTACCATAAGAACTTTTATGTTTGCAATACTTTTTTATATTTTTTTTACAAAAGATAAGAAAAAACTCATGTAAGCATGAGTTTTTTCTTAAATAAATCCATTTTATCTTAATTAACCACCGTATACGTTACGAACGATGTTTGTTTGATTACGATCTGGACCAACTGAGAACATAGATAATTGAATTCCTGTTAATTCAGAAACACGCTCTACATATTTTCTTGCATTTTCAGGAAGCTCATCTAATGATCTTACACCCGTAATATCTTCCGTCCAACCTGGAAGCTCTTCGTAAACAGGCTCACATTTTGCTAAAATGTTTAAGTTTGCTGGAACTTCATCTAAAACTTCTCCGTTGTATTTGTAAGCAACACAGATTTTAACAGTTGGAATACCCGTTAATACATCGATAGAGTTTAATGATAAATCCGTTAAACCACTAACACGACGTGCATGTCTTACAACAACACTATCAAACCAACCTACGCGGCGTGGACGACCTGTTGTTGTACCATATTCACGACCAACTTCACGAATTTGATGACCAATTTCATCATGAAGTTCAGTAGGGAATGGACCGTCACCAACACGGCTTGTATATGCTTTACACACACCTACTACACGATTAACTTTTGAAGGACCAACACCAGATCCGATTGTCACACCACCAGCAACTGGGTTAGAAGATGTAACGAATGGGTACGTACCATGGTCAATATCAAGCATAACACCTTGTGCGCCTTCAAATAATACGCGACGGTTGTCATCTAATGCATCATTTAATACGACAGATGTATCGCATACATACTGTGCGATTTGTTGTCCATATTCGAAGTACTCCTCAAAGATTTCTTCTACATTGAAACCTTCTGTATCGTACATTTTTTCAAATAAACGATTTTTCTCTGCTAAACTGCGTTCAAGCTTTTCTTTAAATGCTTCACGATCTAATAAATCAGCCATACGGATACCAATACGAGCAGCTTTATCCATATATGCAGGACCGATACCTTTTTTCGTAGTACCGATTTTGTTATCGCCTTTACTCTCTTCTTCTAACTCATCTTGTTTTAAGTGATAAGGTAAGATAACGTGTGCACGGTTACTAATACGTAAGTTATCAGTGCTTACACCACGATCGTGTAAGTATTTTAACTCTACAAGTAATGCTTTCGGATCTACTACCATACCGTTTCCGATTACACAAATTTTTTCTTTATAGAAAATACCAGATGGAATTAAGTGTAATTTATATTTAACTCCGCCAAAAACAATTGTATGCCCAGCGTTATTTCCACCTTGATATCTTGCAACTACTTCCGCATGCTCAGAAAGAAAATCAGTAATTTTACCTTTTCCTTCATCGCCCCACTGTGTTCCTACAACTACTACTGAAGACATTATTAAAGCACCTCCGCAATTTTCAAACGAACTTTTCAAACAATATAATTGTACCAAAATGAAAAAAGAAGTCAATTTAAAAACGAACATTTTTTTACCTTTTATCGGTTTCGTTCGTAAGAATTCTTTATTCACACGATAAAAGCCCTATCTTATATAAAAAAAAAAAGAAACACATCTTATTATAAGAAATGCGTTTCTTTTTTATACTTCTACTATGCCGGTGGCGCATGTCCATCATCGAAACGTCGCTCTAAGTTTACGAATTTGTTAAATTCCTTCACGAATGCAAGCTCTACAGATCCTACCGGACCATTACGTTGCTTGGCAATAATAATTTCAATCGTGTTTTTATTTTCCGTTTCGCGATCATAGTAATCCTCACGATACAAGAAAGCCACAATATCGGCATCCTGCTCAATACTTCCTGATTCACGAATATCAGACATCATCGGACGTTTATCTTGACGAGATTCAACACCACGAGAAAGCTGAGATAAGGCAATAACAGGAACTTGTAGCTCACGCGCAATTCCTTTTAATGTACGGGAAATTTCAGACACTTCCTGCTGACGGTTTTCACCAGATTTCCCACTACCTTGAATAAGCTGTAAGTAATCGATTAAAATCATTCCAAGTCCCTGTTCTTGCTTTAATCTGCGGCATTTCGCACGAATTTCACTAACTCGAATTCCTGGCGTATCATCAATATATATCCCAGCATTCGAAAGACTTCCCATTGCCATTGTCAACTTTGCCCAATCATCCGAAGTTAACGAGCCAGTACGAAGTCTTTGCGCATCAATATTTCCTTCTGCACAAAGCATACGCATAACAAGTTGATCAGCACCCATCTCTAAACTAAAAATTGCTACATTTTCATCTGTTTTAGTTGCCACATTCTGTGCGATATTCAGTGAAAATGCCGTTTTTCCCACCGAAGGACGGGCTGCCACAATGATTAAATCGTTACGCTGAAATCCTGCTGTCATCTTATCTAATTCAGTAAACCCAGTTGGTATCCCTGTAACTTCACCTTTTTGATTATGCAAAAGTTCAATTTTATCATAAGCATCTACAAGAACATCCTTAATATTTTGGAATGCTTTTGCATTTGTTTGATGTGATACTTCTAATATTTTTTTCTCCGCTTCATTTAGCAAGCCCTCTACATCATCTTCACGTTCATAACCATCTGATACAATGTGAGTTGCTGTTCGGATCAAACGACGCAAAAGTGCTTTTTCTGCAATAATACGTGCATAATACTCTACGTTAGCAGCTGTCGGAACAGCCTCTGCTAATTCAGCTAAATAGGAAACACCACCAACCTCTTCTAGCAAACCTTGGTCAGCAAGTGCTGCTGTTGCAGTAACTAAATCAATTGGTTCTCCTTTATCAGATAGTTCAAGCATAACTCCAAAAATCTTTTGGTGTGCTGTCCGATAAAAAGATTCAGATAGCAGCAGTTCTGAAGCCGACGTTAACGCATCTTGATCGAGGAAAATCGCCCCTAAAACCGCTTGCTCGGCCTCTATATTATGCGGAGGGGTACGATCAGCAAGCACGTCACTCATACGCAATCCTCCTTGCCTAACTTATTTTTATTGTTCACGAACATGAACTTTTACTGTTGCTGTTACTTGTGGATGTAATTTCACAGTTACATTTGTATATCCTAATGCACGAATTGCATCATCCATTTCGAACTTGCGTTTATCAAGTTTAATATTGTGTGCCTTTTGCAACGCATCTACAATTTGTTTACTTGTAATAGAACCAAACAAACGGCCACCTTCGCCTGATTTTGCTTTTAATTCTACTGTTAATTTTTCTAAAGTTTCTTTTTGTTTTTTCGCGTTTTCAAGCTCAGCTGCTGCATCTTTTTCTTCTTTACGCTTTTGCGCCTCTAATGTTTTCATGCTACTATTTGTTGCTTCTGCAGCTAATCCTTGTTTTAATAAGAAGTTATTTGCATAACCGTCTGGTACGTTTTTTACTTCTCCTTTTTTACCTTTACCTTTTACGTCTTTTAGAAAAATTACTTTCATGATTGTGTGCCTCCCTGTAAATAATCATCAATAACACTTTGAAGTTTTTCTTCAGCTTCATCGACCTTTATATTTTGCATTTGTGTAGCAGCATTTGTTAAATGTCCGCCACCACCTAGGTTTTCCATAATTAGTTGCACATTCACTTCACCTAAAGAACGCCCACTAATTCCAATGAAGGTTTCCCCACGTTTCGCAATGACAAAAGAAGCAATTACTCCTGTCATTGTTAGCAAAGTATCGGCTGATTGTGCGATTAATATTTGATCATAATATTCATCGCCTTCTGCTTTTGCAATTGCAATTCCATTTTTATAAATGTAAGCATTTTGAATCGTTTTTGCAACTCGTAAATACTGCTGCATGTCTTCTTTTAATAATTCTTGTACAAGAACTGTATCCGCTCCGTGTGAACGTAGATAAGAAGCTGCATCAAATGTACGGGCACCTGTCCGGAATGTAAAGCTTTTCGTATCCACTATAATCCCTGCAAGTAATGCTGTTGCTTCTAACATCGTCATTTTCAAACGTTTTGGCTGATATTCAAGAAGCTCAGTTACAAGCTCAGCTGTCGAAGACGCATATGGCTCCATGTACACAAGAAGAGGACCCTCAATAAATTCTTCACCACGGCGATGATGGTCGATTACAACTACGTTTTCAATCTTATGCAAAAGTTTTTCCTCCATCACCATTGAAGGTTTGTGAGTATCAACAACGACAAGTAATGAATCATCCGTTGCAAATTCCATAGCCTGCTGTGGCGTAATAAAATGAGACCATAATTCCTCATTTTGCTTCACTTTATCCATTAAGCGTTTAATACCTTTATCAGAATCATTCTCGTCTAATACAATGTATCCTTCACGCTCATTTAACTGTGCTACTTTTAAAATTCCGATGGCTGCTCCAATCGCATCCATATCAGGAGCCCGATGGCCCATTATAATAACATTACTGCTCTCTAACACTAAATCTTTTAACGCATGCGAGATAACTCTCGCACGTACACGTGTGCGTTTTTCAACCGGATTTGTTTTGCCACCGTAAAATTTCACTTTTCCTGTTGCCTGTTTAATCGCAACTTGATCTCCACCTCGTCCTAAAGCAAGATCTAAGCCAGATTGAGCCATAGCCCCAAGCTCTGATAAAGATAAGTCGCCCGATCCTACACCAACACTTAGTGTAAGTGAAATATTTCGTTTTGATGTTTCCTCACGTACTTGATCTAAAATATCAAACTTTCCTTTCTCCATTTGTGCCAAAATACTTTCATTTAACACAACGAAGAAGCGTTCTGAAGAAGCTCGTTTTAAATATGCGCCGTATTTGAGAGCCCACTCATTTAGACGTGATGTCACCAAACTCGTGATGTTCGTACGTAATTGATCATCCAATCCTTGTGTAACTTCATCATAGTTGTCTAAATAAATAATCGCGAGAACTGTACGTTGATCCTCGTACATTTTTTCAATTTCCGTTTGCTCTGTTACATCAAAGAAGTAAATTAATTTTTCTTCTTTTCTTACAAACACACGAAACTTACGTTTATTTAAAGATACAATATCATCAGCTGTTTCTCCTTTAATAAAGAGAAGTAACGTTTCTGACACATCATACAAATGCCATCCCGCTAAAGAGTGTTGCCCCAAACAAGAAGACAAATAAGGATTTGCCCAATCAATTCCATAATCCTTATTGTATAACAAAATACCAATTGGCATTTGATTAAACGCTTCATTGCTCACTTTCTTTACTCTTGTAATCATTTCTGTTGTGTACTTTTCGAAACTCCTCTGAAAGGCCAACTCAAATCGAATTACCAAAAAGAGAACAATACAAAAAATAAAAAAAGCGGCCATTCCCATTATCCAGTGAAAATAACCTAGAATGGTAATAAGCACAAACATAAAAAATGCCAATACATAAACAGGATATAAAAACCGCTGGCTCTTATAAAATTCAGGCATGTACCCAACTCCTATAAAGTAAAACTAACACAAATAGGAAATTATTCAATTTCCATCAGTAGCTAGTTGAACAAATTAAACGCCCTAAGTTAAACTTCCACTAAAAGCTTACGTCACATAATAAACTTTATATAAATACAAATTGAAAAACCGATATAAAACCTTACTTTTCAGGTATGAGAAAGCCTCCAACTATGCATAGAAACGGTCAGATTCTCTTCCCACCCATGCCAAGTGAAAACAGAGTGAGAAAATCAGTACGGTCTCCTTTCATTTCATTGCAGTGATTTATATGCAAAAAAACGAAAAGCACGATTGGTAATGAGAGTTTCACCGAGCTGGTTTCATTTCTCGTTCTCGCTTATTTTGATTGTATTTTAAAACGTAACGAAAAGCCTAAATCAATTATACCTAAGATTGTGACTAGAGGAAACAACATTGGAATAATCATACATACGATAAAGCTGAGAATAGGAATAGCTTTTGCATAACCTTTTGCATGCGCGAAGAAGGCTATAAATGAAAAACCTTGGAATAAAAGTAGCAATGAAAAGATGGCATATAGATTAGAAAATGCCATATATACATATGAATCTGATTCAACCTTCATAAATGTTGAAAGTAAAATGAATACAACATAATACCAAACAATGCTTTTTGGCAATTGCATATCCTTAAACTTAGGCCACGGTGCTATAGTATACTTCAATCTCTTTAAAACATTACCTGCTATTAATACTGTGATCCAAGAATATATTAAAGAAACCATTACAAACAAACTTGGCAAAAGAATTCGTAGCATATCACTGAATTGCCCTAACAACTCTTTTTGCTCTTGGCTAATTGGCACACCCGCTGCCTTCATTATTTCTTCACTTTGTTCCATTCCTTGTTTGAACATATCTTGCATTTCCTTAAGAAAATCTATGTTAAAAAATTGTATACTCGCTACATAGACTAGTACAAAATTAAGCAAATATACAAGCGTCCCTACCAATAATATCTCCGCTGGCTCTTTTTTCTTCTTATACATATATCCTAAAGAGATGCCTATTATGCCTGACATAAATGTATTCACAAGACTAAGTGGTGAACTAACAATAATAGTAATAAGAATTGCCGCCCCAAGAAGCATGCATGTATTAGAAAACGGGTATCTTACCATAAACAATAAAAAAGGTAATGGCAGTGCAAATATCGCAACCATACTTATAACGGGTACATACAAGAACGTTAAAAGTAAAACTGCATATACAGCTAACAAAACTGCCCCTTCTGTAATAAGCCTTGTACGTTTCATCTTTTACCTCCTCTTTCTAAAAAGAAAAGCATAGCAAAATGCACAGTAGAGTCCGACTCTACTGTGCATTTCATACGCTATTATTCACCAACATATGGTAAAAGTGCCATTTGACGAGCACGTTTAATTGCAACTGTAAGTTTGCGTTGGTATTTTGCGCTTGTTCCTGTTACACGACGAGGTAAAATTTTACCACGCTCAGAAACGAAACGTTTTAATAAATCAACATCTTTATAGTCAATGCGAGTAATACCGTTAGATGTGAAGAAACACACCTTACGACGTTTCGCACGTCCACCTTTGCGTCCTGCCATGTCTATTTCCCTCCATTCTTTGTTAAAAATAACCGATTCATACCATTAAAATGGTAAATCGTCGTCCGAAATATCAATCGGTTGACCTACATTTGAAAATGGATCGTCATTCTTCGTAAATCCAGAGTTACCTGAATTACTAGATTGACCAAATGGGTTAGAGCCTTGGTTACCGTAACCAGCTCCTGATGGTTGCTGATTGAATGAACCACGTTGCTCCCCGCCGCTATTACGCGGCTCTAAAAATTGTACGCTCTCCGCAAGAACCTCTGTTACATATACACGTTTACCATCTTGTCCCTCATAATTACGAGTTTGAAGACGTCCATCTACGCCTGCTAAGCTACCTTTTTTCAAATAATTCGCCACGTTTTCTGCTTGTTTACGCCATATTACACAATTAATAAAGTCAGCTTCACGCTCACCTTGTTGATTCGCAAATGCGCGATTTACAGCTAACGTGAAAGTAGCTACCGCAACACCATTGGGCGTGTAACGTAAGTCAGGGTCCTTAGTTAAACGACCAACGAGGATAACACGATTCATCAATCGAACCACTCTCCCTATATATCTTAATTATTTTTCTTCTTCTTTAACAACGATGTGACGAAGGATATCTTCGTTGATCTTAGCTAAACGATCGAATTCTTTAACAGCTTCTGCGTTAGAATTTACGTTTAAGATCATGTAGAAACCGTCACGTAAGTCGTTGATTTCGTAAGCTAAACGACGCTTACCCCACTCTTTCGTGTTAATGATTTCTGCACCATTGTTAGTTAAAACGCCTGCAAAGCGCTCAACTAAAGCTTTTTGAGCTTCTTCCTCCATGTTTGGACGGATGATGTACATGATTTCGTACTTTTTCATTACACTTTCACCTCCTTTTGGTCTAAACGGCCCATAATGGGCAAGGAGCAATTAATTATATAGTAATTACTCACGAGTTTAGATTATATCATAGTAAGTTAGATGAATCAACTCACCAATAAATAAAAAACTTGGCAAACATATGATATGTTCACCAAGTTTTTATCCCTATTTTTCCTAGGAAATATAGAATTAAACGTTAAAGCGGAAGTGCATAACATCTCCATCTTTTACGATATACTCTTTTCCTTCTAAACGTACTTTTCCAGCTTCCTTAGCCGCTGTCATAGAGCCGTTCTCCATTAAATCAGCATAAGAAACTGTTTCAGCACGAATAAATCCACGTTCAAAGTCTGTATGAATAACACCAGCACATTGAGGTGCCTTCATACCTTTTTTGAATGTCCACGCACGCACTTCTTGTACACCAGCTGTGAAATAAGTAGCTAATCCTAATAAATCGTATGCGGCACGAATTAACTGGTCTAGGCCTGATTCTTCAATACCTAACTCCTCGAGGAATACCTTTTTCTCTTCCTCGTCTAGCTCAGCAATTTCCGATTCAATTTTTGCACAAACAACGATTACTTGTGAATTTTCATTCGCTGCAAATTCTTTTACCATCTGCACATATTTATTCTCAGATGGATCCATAATATCATCTTCACTCACGTTCGCTACATATAACATTTCTTTCGTTGTAAGCAAATGAAGACCTTTAACAATTTTCATTTGTTCTTCTGTAAATTCAACAGTACGAGCTGGTTTTCCCTCTTCAAACGCCTCTTTTAAACGAACTAAAATTTCATGTTCATATACGGCTTCTTTATCCTTTTGTCTTGCTAATTTTGCTACACGTTCAATACGCTTATCAACAGATTCTAAATCAGCTAAGATTAACTCTAAGTTAATCGTTTCAATATCATCAATTGGATCTACTTTTCCTGAAACGTGTGTAATATTTTCATCCTCAAAACAACGAACAACTTGGCAAATCGCATCTACTTGACGGATATGAGATAAAAATTTATTTCCTAGTCCTTCACCTTTACTTGCGCCTTTTACGATACCTGCGATATCAGTAAATTCAAATACAGTTGGAACAGTTTTCTTAGGTTCTACTAGTTCCGTTAGTTTATTTAAGCGATCATCCGGTACCTCTACAATCCCTACGTTCGGATCAATTGTACAAAACGGATAGTTTGCAGATTCTGCTCCCGCTTGTGTAATTGCATTAAATAATGTTGATTTCCCTACGTTAGGTAAACCAACAATCCCAGCCGTTAATCCCATATTTTTCACTCCTATGTCTCAATCTTCCATCATTATAGATAGTAACGAATAAAATGACAAGTTCCCTAAAAGCCAAAAAAAGTAACAGCCGCTTAAAGCAACTGTTACTTCTTCTCTATTCTTCGTGTTTTACAAGAATTTTTTTCACCTTACGATCAAACTCTCTTCGAGGAATCATTACCGAATGGCCACACCCCTCGCACTTAATGCGGATATCCATTCCCATACGAATAATTTTCCAACGATTTGCACCACACGGATGGGCCTTCTTCATTTCCACAACATCGTACAAGTTATATTGCTTTTGTTCCACCCTCTAAACTCCCCTCGTCATTAATTTGCTTTTTGATTAACCATCTCTTTACGATTATATAAAACCATATGTGGATATGGAATCTCAATGCCGTGTAAATCAAGACGATTTTTAATTTCTTTACGAAGCGCTCTAGCAGTAGGTGCATGCTGCATCGGTTCTACTTCAGCAATTACACGGAGCACAACGTCAGATGCACCAAGTGTTTGAATACCTAATAATTGAGGTGTTGCTACCATTTGCTCATATTTTTCTGGTAATTCTTCTAGTAACTCTTCAATTATCTGCTCTGCACGCACGATATCACTATCATAGGAAATCGATACATCAACAAATGCAACACTATTACTAATGGAAAAGTTTGTTACCTGTATAATGCTCCCATTAGGAAGAATATGGATTTCCCCTGTCCAACTTTTCATCTTCGTTGTACGTAATCCAATTTCTAAAACGACACCTTCAAATTGGCCGATACGAACATAATCACCAACTGAAAATTGATCTTCTAACAAAATAAATAATCCTGTAATAACATCTTTCACTAAACTTTGAGCACCAAAACCGATTGCTAAACCAATGACCCCAGCACCGGCCAATAAACCTGCTGCATTAATCCCAAATACCCCTAAAATCGCAATTAACATAATAAATATAACAACGTATGCTACAATATTTTCAAGTAATTTAGCTACAGTAACTGTACGACGCTCCGAAATTTGAATCGGTGAGCGGCTTCCCATATGAAATGCCTTCCGAACAATCGCTCTAGCAAGACGAACAACTATTGCACCAAGTACTAAAATAATTATTATTTTTAGTGCGCCCATTCCTATATGAGCCCAATTTATAGCATGAAACCATTTCTCTAATAAATCCATATACCTCTACCTCTCCAGCAAAAATTTCTGTTTCTATCCTCTTTATTGTATCAGAAGTTTTCCCTATTTCTGAAAAAAATTTATTATCTTATTTGTACTTGTTTACTTCTATCCAGGTATAAAATGGTAGCGATATATATATACTAGTACTATTATTTCCGATTTTATAAACGGCTTACAAAAATAAAGAACTTATAATTTCCCATATTAATTTTTCTTGAATTCCTGAGAATTAATCTCCCAATTACTAAAGCTTTATAAAATAAATTCTAAAGCCAAAAACTTTTACAACGAATTATAAAATTTATCAAAAGGATGGATGCTTCATGAATATCGGAAGTTTTCGCTTACCTTTTTTTGAAAAAAAATCGCAAAATGTTATGCATCATGATTTAGAAGCTTGTACAATAATTAGTGATTTTCTTCTCTCACACATACCTACTCATGAAAATACACCCCTCAGCATAATTTGCATTGGAACAGATCGCTCAACCGGTGACGCACTTGGTCCATTAGTCGGATCTAAACTAGAACAAATGAACATTCAAAACTTCCACGTATTCGGCACACTTGACGAACCTATTCACGCCCTAAATCTCGAAGAGAATATTCAGAATATACAAAATTCTATACCGGATTCTTTTATTATTGCAATCGATGCTTGTCTTGGAAAATCCCAAAACATCGGTTCCATAACTGTTGGTGAAGGACCTAGTAAACCTGGTGCAGCGATGAATAAAAAGTTACCAGCAATCGGTGAGCTACACATACATGGTATCGTAAATTTAAACGGTTTTATGGAGTTTTTTGTCTTACAGAATACGAGATTAAATCTAGTTATGAAAATGGCAGACGTTATTGCCCAGAGCATAAAGGAAACAGACCAAAAATTATCCGTATTGAAAAAAGCAAACCATCTATAAACAAAAAGATGGTTTGCTTTTCAGTTTTCCCTAGATAATAATTCTAAAATGCGATTTAAATCTTCTTTATTGAAAAATTCTATTTCAATTTTCCCTTTTTCTTTCTTTGTTTCTTTAATTTTTACACCCGTTCCGAATTTTTCCCTTAATAGCGTTTCACGTTCTTCGAAAAATATATTTCGTTCGCGTTTCACGTTCTTTGTTTCACGTGAAACGCGCTGGTGCATCTGTTGAACAATTTGCTCTAGCTGTCTAACATTCAATCCTTCCTTTTCAATACGCTTCAACAATGACTTTAGTTTTTCCTCGTCTTTTATTGTAAGTAATGTCCGTCCATGTGCCATCGATAGATTTCCATCGGCAATCATTTCTTGAACAAATGAAGGGAGTGTAAGCAACCGAACATAATTAGCGATATATGGCCTACTTTTTCCGAGACGTTTTGCTAATTGCTCCTGAGTCACATTCAACTCATCCATTAGCATTTGATATGCCACAGCTTCTTCCATTGGATTTAAATCTTCACGTTGTAAATTTTCTAACAAAGCAAATTCCATCATTTGCTGTTCATTTAATTCTCGAACAACAGCTGGAACTTTTTCAAGATGTGCCTCTTTTGCAGCTCGATACCTTCGTTCACCAGCAACAATTTCGTATCCTTTAATACTTTTCCTTACGATCAAAGGTTGTAAAATGCCATGTTCTTTAATGGATGCTGCCAATTCTTGAATTGCTTCTTTTTGAAAGTTTTTACGCGGTTGATAGGGGTTGGGCCTTAATTCATTTAATGTAATTTCTTGAATTTTCTCTTCCTCTTTCACATCTAAATCTGGAAAGAACGCATTAATCCCTCTTCCTAATCCTTTAGCCACCAGCAATCACTTCCTCTGCTAAATCTATATACACTTCTGCACCCCTCGATTTAGCATCATACTGCATAATTGGTTTCCCATGACTTGGCGCTTCACTCAAACGAACATTACGTGGAATAATAGAACGATATACTTTATCTCGGAAATATTTCTTCACTTCATCTATAACCTGAATTCCTAAGTTTGTACGTGCATCTAACATCGTTAATAGTACACCTTGAATTGCTAAATTTTTATTTAAATGCTTTTGTACAAGACGAACTGTATTCAGTAATTGACTCAATCCTTCCAATGCATAGTATTCACATTGAACTGGAATAATAACGGAATCTGCTGCTGTTAATGCATTAATTGTTAATAAGCCCAAAGATGGGGGGCAATCAATGATAATATAATCATATTCATTACGAATTGGCTGCAAAGCCCTTTGTAAACGAACTTCCCGGGAAATGGTTGGTACCAGTTCAATTTCAGCACCTGCCAATTGAATTGTAGCAGGTAGAACATCTAAGTTTTCAGTTGCGGTTTTTTGTATAACCTCTTGAACTTCTGCATCTTCTACAAGAACATTATAAATGCATTGGTCTAACTCCGATTTTTCAATTCCTACACCTGTCGTTGCGTTTCCCTGAGCATCAATGTCAATAAGTAATACTTTTTTTCCTACCTGTGCTAATCCAGCACCTAAGTTAACAGACGTTGTTGTTTTTCCTACGCCGCCTTTTTGGTTAGCAATTGCAATGATTTTTCCCATGATGTCACCTACTTTCAACCTTTCTGTCTTATTCTAAAAATAATTATGTTTATTGTAACATGAAATAAAAACTTTTCTTTTGCATCCTTATTAAACTTCAAAATTTATTCTAAAACTCCTTCTTCATTTAAGAAGAAAAATATAGGAAAAGAGACCCCCCAAAAAGTGAGATCTCTATTACATATGAATTATTTCTTTTTAGGAATCTTAATTGTAATTTGATAGTACTCATCAAATTCTTCTTCTTCAGAATTTACATTAAGTCCACTGTTTGCAACCATTTGTAATGATTGTCTAATTGTATTCATCGCAATTCGCATATCACGACTTACCGCTTTCTGTTTTGCCTTACGCTTTGGTTTTACTTCTTCCAGTAGTTTAGCAATACGTTCCTCAGTTTGTTTTACATTCAACTGTTTTTCTATAATTTCTTGTAAAACCTTCAACTGTAATTCTTTATTTTTTAAAGGAATGAGAGCACGGGCATGTCGTTCTGTAATACTTTTTTCTAGCAATGCTTGTTTAATTTCTTCAGGCAACTTTAATAATCGCAACTTATTTGCGATTGTTGATTGTCCTTTTCCGAGCCTTTGTGCTAATGCTTCTTGTGTTAAATTATGTAACTCAATTAACTTTTGGTAAGCGATAGCCTCTTCAATTGCTGTTAGCTCTTCACGTTGCAAGTTCTCAATTAGAGCAACAGAAGCTGTTTCAGTATCATTTAAGTTTTTTATAATTGCCGGAACCTTTTCCCAGCCTAATTTCGTTGCAGCACGAAAACGTCTTTCCCCGGCAATAATTTCATACTTACCTTCTTCATATTGCCTTACAACAATTGGTTGGATAAGTCCATGTGTACGAATGGTCAAAGCAAGTTCATCAATACGTGCATCATCAAAAACTGTGCGAGGTTGATAACGATTTGGGACGATATTTGCTATCAGAATTTCTTGTATTTCTTCATGTATCTTTTTATTTATTTCTTCATGGCTTTCTTCTTGTAATTCGAATTCGCTCTCTTTATCTCCAAAGCCAAATAAACGAGAAAACGTATTTTTCATACATATTCCACCACCTTTGGGCCTATTGAATGTCCTACACAGAAATGTTTCCTATGAAACATTTACGTTTTCATTTATATAATTTAATCTTACGTCTAATAAGATTTATTTTTCAATAGGTAATTTATTGGGTGTCCCTGGCTTACGAGGATATTTCTTTGGTGTTTTGCGCTTTTTCATAATTGATAAAATGTTACGTTCACTTTCTTCGAATGGTAATTGGAAAGTAGAGATCTCTTTTAGTTCACCACCAAGCACCTCTAAAGCATACTTACCGTTTTCAATTTCTTCATTGGCAGCCGCACCTTTCATTGCGATAAATGTCCCACCTACTTTTACAAGCGGCAAGCACAACTCACTCAGTACAGAGAGACGCGCTACAGCACGGGCCATTACGATATCAAATGATTCACGAACACCCTCTTTTTTCCCGAATGTTTCGGCACGATCGTGGCAGAATGCCACATCACTTAACTCTAATTTTTGAGCTAAATGATTTAAAAAATTGATACGTTTTTGCAATGAATCTACAATTGTTATTTTTAAATGCGGAAAACAAATCTTCAATGGAATACTTGGAAATCCAGCACCTGCACCGACATCACAAATGGAAAATGGTTTTGAAAAATCAAAATAAAAAGCAGCTGTAATCGAGTCAAAAAAGTGTTTTAAATACACTTCCTCTTTCTCTGTAATAGCTGTTAAATTCATTTTCTCATTCCATTCCACTAATGTTTCAAAGTAGATTTCAAATTGCTCTAATTGCCTAGGAGAAAGAGTAATCCCTCTTTCTCCTAGCATAGATTGAAATTTTTCTATGTTCATCTTGCCATATCTCCTTACTTATTTATTGGTTCGATACTCGCGCAATTTTTCCTTGTTCGATATACACAAGTAAAATGGAAATATCAGCTGGATTTACTCCGGAAATACGGGATGCTTGCCCCATAGACAGAGGACGAACATCTTTTAATTTTTGTCTCGCTTCAGAAGCGATTCCAGAAATCGCATCGTAATCAATGTCGACAGGAATCTTCTTGCTCTCCATTTTCTTCATACGTTCTACTTGTTGTAAGGATTTTTCAATATATCCCTCATACTTAATTTGAATTTCTACCTGTTCAGCGATTTCATCGTGTATTTCCACTTCACTTGGTGCAAGAATACGAATATGTTCATACGTCATTTCCGGACGACGTAGTAAATCACTTGCACGTATTCCATCTTTTAATTCACTTCCTCCAACACTGCGAATTAATTCCTGCACTTCAGGACGTGGTTTAATAATAATGCTTTCTAAACGTGACTTTTCTTGATCAATCTGTCCCTTTTTCGCGCTAAAACGCTCATAGCGCTCTTCTGGAATTAAGCCAATTTCATGACCAATCTCCGTTAAACGTAGATCTGCATTATCATGACGCAATAATAAACGATATTCAGCTCGGGATGTTAAAAGACGATACGGTTCATTTGTCCCTTTCGTCACAAGATCATCAATTAAAACACCAATATAAGCATCAGAACGACCTAAAATAACCTCTTTTTTCCCTAAAGAACGACATGCAGCGTTAATTCCAGCCATAATTCCTTGTCCTGCTGCTTCTTCATAGCCAGACGTACCGTTAATTTGCCCCGCTGTATATAAATTTTTAATCTTTTTCGTCTCAAGTGTCGGCCACAACTGTGTCGGTACAATTGCATCATATTCAATGGCATAACCTGTACGCATCATTTCAACATTCTCTAAACCAGGAATTGTTTTAAGCATTTCACGTTGTACGTCCTCTGGTAAGCTTGTTGACAAACCTTGTACATATACTTCCTGTGTATTACGTCCTTCTGGTTCTAAGAAAATTTGGTGACGTGGTTTATCATTGAAACGGACCACTTTATCTTCAATTGAAGGACAGTAACGAGGACCCGTTCCTTTAATCATACCAGAATACATAGCTGAACGATGTAAATTTCGGTCGATTAAACGATGTGTCTCTTCACTCGTATATGTTAACCAGCATGGAATTTGATCCATAATAAATTTTGTTGTTTCAAAAGAGAAAGCGCGAGGTTTATCATCACCTGGTTGAATTTCTGTTTTGCTATAATCAATCGTATTACTATTTACACGAGGAGGCGTACCTGTTTTAAATCGCACAAGTTCGAGGCCAAGCTCCTCTAAATGCTCAGATAATGTGATGGACGGTTGTTGATTATTTGGACCACTTGAATATTTTAAATCACCCATGATAATCTCACCGCGTAAAAATGTACCCGTTGTAATTACAACTGTTTTCGCTGTGTATTCAGCACCTGATTGTGTAATTACGCCTTTACATACATCATCCTCAACAATTAGACGTTCTACCATTCCTTGACATAATGTTAAATTTGGTGTTTCCTCAATCGTTTTCTTTAATTCGTGTTGATATGAAAATTTATCTGCTTGTGCACGAAGAGCGCGTACAGCCGGGCCTTTTCCTGTATTCAACATACGCATTTGGATGTGTGTTTTATCAATATTACGTCCCATCTCGCCGCCTAAAGCATCAATTTCACGGACAACAATCCCTTTTGCTGGTCCACCAACAGAAGGGTTACAAGGCATAAAAGCTACCATGTCTAAATTAATTGTTAACATTAATGTTTTTGAGCCCATACGTGCTGCTGCAAGACCAGCTTCGCATCCTGCATGACCTGCACCGATTACTATGACATCGTAAGAACCGGCATTGTATCCCATTGTTTATTCCTCCTAAGATTATCTATCCTTCTAAAACACTTATATGTTATTTTCCTAAACAAAATTGAGAGAACAATTGGTCGATTAAGCTTTCATGCACTGTATCTCCAGTAATTTCACCAAGTATTTCCCATGTTCTTGTTAGATCAATTTGAACCATATCAATTGGAACACCATTTTCTATTGCCTCAATAGCATCCCCAATTGTTTTTTCTGCTTGTGTCAATAAACCAATATGTCTTGCATTAGAAACATATGTCATATCTGCTGACTCAATTGTTCCTTCAAAGAATAGGTCTGCTATAGCTTGTTCTAGCTCATCTATACCTTTTTCCTCAATTAGCGACGTTGTAATCATGCGATTTGTACCTGCTAATTCTATAACACGTTCCATATCAATTTGCTTTGGTAAGTCTGTTTTATTTACAATAACAATAAAATCTTTCCCTTGCACAGCACGGAATAATTCTTCATCTTCAGTCGTTAATGCTTCACTATAATTTACTACAATTAGGACTAAATCAGCCTGCCCCATCATTTCTTTTGAACGTTCTACACCAATTCGTTCAACAATATCTTCTGTTTCACGAATTCCCGCTGTATCTATGAGTTTAAGTGGAACTCCACGTACATTGACATACTCTTCAATGACATCACGAGTTGTTCCTGCAATATCAGTTACAATCGCCTTTTTCTCTTGAACAAGACTGTTTAATAATGAAGACTTTCCAACGTTCGGTCTCCCAATAATCGCCGTTGCAATTCCTTCTCGCAAAATTTTCCCTTGCTTAGACGTTTCCAATATTTTTTTAATTTCACCGCGAACATGTGTAGCTTTTTCAATTAAAATATTGTGCGTCATTTCTTCTACATCATCGTATTCGGGATAATCTATATTCACTTCTACATGAGCCAATGTTTCTAAAATTTCTTGACGAAGGCGTCCAATTAATTTGGATAATCGCCCTTCCATTTGATTAATTGCTACATTCATCGCTCGATCTGTCTTCGCACGAATCAAATCCATTACAGCTTCCGCTTGCGATAAGTCAATACGTCCATTTAAAAATGCGCGCTTTGTAAATTCACCTGGCTCTGCCAAACGTACTCCTTGAGCCAAAATAAGTTGTAATACTTTATTTACGGAAACAAGGCCACCGTGACAATTGATTTCTACAATATTTTCACGCGTAAATGTCTTTGGCGCTCGCATAATTGATACCATTACTTCTTCGATTACCTGATTTTTATCTAAGTCTACAATATGACCGTAATGAATTGTATGAGAAGAAACCTTCGTTAAATCTTTCCCTTTAAAAATGCGATTGACCTTTTCAATCGCATCTTCTCCACTTACTCGAACAATGGCAATTGCCCCTTCCCCAAGTGCCGTGGAAATTGCAGCAATTGTATCAAAATCCATGTCCTTTCACCTCGCTTGCTTATTTCTCTCTATTTCAACATTATTTTTTCCTTCACTAAACTATTAGGATACCATAACGAACCTATCTACAAAAGAATAATAACTCATTTTATTATGTCCTCATGTAAAAAACACTAAACTTATTCACAGTGGATAAGTTTAGTGTTTTTAGTTATCCACAATTTATTTTTTCATACACTCACAAAAAAACCGGTACTCAAATGAGCAACCGGTTATTTGGAAGATATTACTACATGCCGATGTGGTTCTTTACCTTCAGAAGTTGTAATTACATTCGGATGATTGGATAATGCTTGATGAATAATTTTTCTCTCAAAAGAGGGCATTGGTTCTAATACAACATTTTTTTTAGTTACCATTACCTGTTTTGCTAATCGATAAGAAAGCGATTCTAACGTATCTTTTCTCTTACTACGATAGTTTTCAGCATCAATTGTAATACCGATATATTGCTTCGTATTACGATTCGCAACAAGTTTTGTTAAATATTGTAAAGAATTTAACGTATGGCCTCTTTTTCCGATTAATATCCCTACATCTTTTCCAGAAAGTGTAAATTCAATTTCTCGACCTTTTACATTTTTCGTAATCATCACTTCCACACCCATTTCCCGAACAACACTTTTTAAGTACTGCTCAGCTTCTTGGATAGGATCTTTCTTCACTACAACTTCCACGATAGCTGGACGATTCCCTATAAGGCCGAGGAACCCTCTCTTACCTTCATCAACAACGTTCACATCTACTTGATCCCTTGAAGCTTTTAATTGTCTTAAAGCATCTTGTACTGCCAGCTCGACTGTTTGTCCTTTAGCAGTAATTATACTCACTTGCTTGATCCTCCTGCCTTACTAGCCTTAATGTCAGGCCCTTTGATCATATACATTTGAGCAATACCAAAGATGTTACCAACTACCCAGTATAGTGATAATGCTGCTGGGAAGTTAATTGCGAAGACTAAAATCATGATCGGCATAAGCCAAACCATCATTGCCATTTGTGGGTTTTGTCCAGCAGTACCTGCCATGGCAACCTTTTGCTGAATAAATGTTGTGATTGCCGCAACAACTGGAAGGATATAGTACGGATCTGCCTGACCTAAATCAAACCATAAGAATGTATGTTTACTAATCTCTGCCGTTCTCATAATCGCATGGTAAAATGCGAATAAAATCGGCATTTGAACAAAGATTGGTAAACAACCTGCTAATGGGTTTACACCATTCTTTTGATATAGCTGCATCATTTCTTGTTGCAGTTTTTGTTGTGTTGCTTGGTCCTTAGAGCTATATTTCTCTTTTAATTTCACCATTTCTGGTTGCAGCGCTTGCATTGCTTTCGTACTCTTCGTTTGTTTAATCATTAATGGTAATAACGCAAAACGAATAATAAGAGTTGTAACAACAATCGCTAAACCATAATTATTACCAAATAATTTTGCAAAATACGTGATTAACTGAGAAAGCGGGTATACGAAATATTCATTCCAAATCCCTGTGCTTTTCGATGTAATCGGCAGATTTGTTTCACTACAGCCTGCAGTAACTGCCATTAATGCAATAACCATGGCTAGTAAGCCTATCTTCTTTTTCACAGCCTACTCCTCCTTGTTTCGGTATGTATATAGTGTAATTCATTTTCCTTTTCCTACGCTACTTGTTTGTTATTTTCATACCAGAGCGCTTAAAGGCATGAATTAAGCTTTTCTTCAATTGTTCATATGTCATATCTGCACAAGGCTTCCTTGCTATTATAACAAAATCTTTTCCAGAATCTATCTCATCTTTTAATTCTGTAATCGATTGGCGAATCATACGCTTAATTCGATTACGCACTACTGCATTGCCCAACTTCTTGCTAACGGAAAGACCAATGCGAAAGTATGGTTGCTCCACTTTTTCAAGCTGATATACCACAAACTGACGATTTGCATTTGATTTCCCATTTTGAAAAACATCCTGAAATTCATCATTTTTCTTTATACGATTCTTTTTCTTCATATCAATTGACACTCCTGTATTTCATCAGCGGAAATTCATTATTACTAGAAAAAAAGACCACTGAACGATCAGTGGTCTACGCAGATAATACTTTTCTTCCTTTACGACGACGAGCTGCTAGCACTTTACGTCCGTTCGCTGTGCTCATACGGCTGCGGAAACCATGTACTTTGCTGCGCTTACGTTTATTTGGTTGGTAAGTTCTTTTCATTATATGACACCTCCCTGAGGAATATCTGTTAAAGACAGTCTTATAAATTATAGTTAATCAACTAGGAAAATGTCAATGGTTCTCCAAATTTTCATCAAATATTCATATTGAACCTATTCACAATTTTTTTCACAGCTGTTTTATTTCGTTGTGGATAATGTATTTTTTATTTTTTTATATCCACAAATTATTTTCCCGCTTTTACACAGTATATCGTATTGTGGACAAGTTTATTCCACAAGGTATTGATTTTGTGGATAACTTTTTGAATTTCATTGCTATAGCTATCTTTTTTTGATATTATAGTTGTGTTTTCACCTTGAACAAGTTTTCCACAGTTTTGATTTATCCACAATTTGTGCATAACATGTGGACAGTTTTAATCACATGTGGGTAAATACTTGTCCACATTTGTGTTTTTTGTCGAAAACTCTATCTCGTATACAAACGACGTTTTTGGGTTTTAAAATACGTTTCGTATAAATATACATTTACGTTTTGAAAGGTTGTACAATCATTGCGCAACCTTATTCTTTTACCATCTTTGTAAAGGAGGGACACCT